>OZ255850.1:0-4979800 GCA_965277925.1 Granulicella sp.
AGGTCGTCGCGCTGGTTGCCTGGTTGCTGGGCGGCTAGCTGCTGGGCGGCGGCGATGTATTTGGGGTCGTGCAGCGCGAGGGCCGCCAGCTCGGTGCAGTCGAGTAGCTGGCTGCCGTGGAAGCCGTCGATTTGCTGGTAGTCCCAGGGCTTCTGGCCGAGTGCGAACGGGATCAGGTAGTCGAGCGCAGCGCGCGAGGCGTACGATGTTTTGCTTCTCTGCATCGGTATCCGGTGTGGCCTTGATTTCGCCGAGGAGCTTCGCGTACAGCAGAAACGCGTGCGGCTGTTGCGCGCAGAGGGAAGCGGCGCTGCCAGCGAGAAGCAACGTGCAGAGGAGACGGCGGAAGGTGGGGCGCACAGGGGCTCCTTGCGCTAGCGGCTTCGATGTGGCTAGCGGGGTTCGAGGTGGTGGTGGGCGGCGGCGGTGAAGTCGAGCTTGATCTGGCCGCTGGAGTCGGGGGTGGTGGTGTGGCCGTCGACGCTGATGCTGTGGCTGGACCAGGGGCTTTGTAGCGTGAGTGCGCCGCCATGCTCGGCGGTGATGTCGATGAAGCTTACGCGGCCGCCGCGCTGCTCGCTGGAGACAAGGAAGGCGCCTTTGGCGCGGAGATGGGTGAAGCTCGCGTCCATGTCGGCGGGCCAGTCGGGAAAGACGCGCAGGACGCCGAACTCGTGCTGGAGCAGCATGGAGTCGATGGCCTCGATGGAGCCAACGGTTTCGATGCCGCCGCCGCCCTGGAAGACGGTGAGGTTGGAGAGACGCCATTGATGCAGGATGGTGGCCTTGAACTTAACGATCAGGTCGGCGGCGGCCCAGCCGATGCGCGCGGCGATGGGGAACTCCTTGCAGAAGCCGTTGTTGGTGTTGCCGCCCTTGGTGACGCCCCAGGAGTTCATCAGCTCGAGCGAGTTCCTGGCGGTTTGCAGTTGCGTGGGGTCGCCCCCGATGGAGAGGTTTTCGCCGGGGAAGACGGGGCCTTCGAGGTTGATGGGTTGATCGCCGGGCTCGAAGAGGCCGTGGTTCTTGATGGTGTTCTATACGCGGTCGGCGATGTAGTAGACCTGCTTGCCGTCGACTTTGCCTTGCGGGTAGGGCGCGAGATGGTCGGCGAAGTTCTGCCAGGTGGGGCGCATGTCCGCGTCGACGTTGAGAAGCCGGCTGGTGGCGAGGAGTTCGTGCTCGATGCGCAGCGCGAAGCCGATGTCGAGGCTGGGGTTGAGGTCGTCGCCGCCTTCGTGCGCGGCGCTGTGCTCGAAGTTGTACATGCCGTTGGCGTCACGCACGGCGAAGTCGCGCCAGAAGGCGTCAAGCTGCTTCATGGCGGGGTAAAGCTGCTTGCGGAGGAAGTCGTCGTCGCGGGTGTACTCCCAATACTGGATGGTCGGGAGGAGAGAAAAAGTGGCGTTGGACTTCTGGTCGGAGGGGAGCTTCTTGAAGACTTTCTCCGCGGCGAAGGGGATGGGTACGGGGGGCTCGGCGATGACGGTGAAGGGCGAGATGGTGCGCTGGAAGGAGACGCCCTGGAAGCCGGCCGCTGCGGTTCTGTTGCGCTGCCGGGGGAATTGCGCGAGGACCATGCGGTTGTAGGGCTGCGCAAGCTCGGCGTGGTTGGAAGAGAAGACGCCGTAGAAGGGCGCTTCCTCGTTGTAGTTCATGAAGTAGCGTCCGCCCCAGGCCGCGTTGTCGGTGGTGAGCCAGTTGCTCCAGAGCGAGGGCGGAAGCTTGCCGGGGCGGCTGGAAGAGCCGAGGACGTAGAGCGCGCCGTGGTAGAAGTCGTGCAGCGTTTTGTCGTGGAGGTCGACCAGGGAGCGCAGCCAGAACTGCTTCCACCATTCGCGATGCGCGGCCTCCAGGGCGCGAACGCGCGCGGCGTTGATGTGGCCGGCGTGGTTGAGCGCGACCGTGCGGAGCGCTTCGGCACTGGACCCGTTGAGGTTCATGCGAGCGTCGCTGTCGAAGGCGGTGACGATCCAGACGGGCGAGCTGGCCTTGACGGTGAAGGTCCCGACCGCGGCGTTGGGGGCGGGCGACTGGTCGATGAAGTTGGCTCCGACGAGACGAACCGCGATGGCCGCGCGGGCTTTGTAGTCGCCGGGTTTGGTGAGGTCGTTTTCACGGGTCGCCCACAGCATGCCACTGCTGGCGCCCACGGCCGCGGGATACACCATGTGCGCGTTGGGCTCGGGCGTGGGCATGGCGAGTGCGAGTTGCAGCGTGGCAGTTGGGGCGTCGGTGGTGACCTCGGTGAGGAAGACGTTGTCGCCGTCCGCGGTGAAGCTGCGCAGGTGGATGAGCGCGCTGCCAAGTTTGAGCGTGGTGAGTACCTGCGCGTTGAGGATGTCCTGATCGACGCGATAGTCGGCTTCGCCGCCGCTGGTGATGCCGGGAGAATCGACGGTGAGCGAGCCTAGCTGGAGGATGGAGATCTCGGGCGCGTTGTGACCATTGTTCCAGTGCGTGCCCCAGAAATCGGACTTGCCGAAGCTGAAGCGCTGCTGGGATGTGGTGGGGCCGCCGGCTACGACGCCGATGTCTCCGTTGCCCATGAGAGCGCCGGAGGTGAACTTGGGGCGTAATGACGTTTTTGGGCGGTTCCGTGGAGAGGCCGTGGATGGGGCCGACTACGGCCTGGACGCGTGTCCACTCGTCGGCGGGGCGGTTCTGCGCGTGTGCTGAGGCAGCGGTGAAGACAAGAGCGAGCGCGAGGGAGCGCGAAGGCAGCATGGGTGACCTCTGTGTTGCTGGTGCGTGGATGTTGCCGGTGGGCTAGACTCCGTCGCGCGGCTTGTCCTTGCGCGCGTGGATGTTGTCCTGCGTGGGTTCGCCTTCACACTCGATGGCGATGGTGGTTACCGGATAGTCGGGGGCTTTCATGGGGAGGCCGGTGAACTTGGCGCGCCAGTCGTTCTGCTCGAAGGTGACGGGCGCGCCGGTTTTGAGCAGCTTCGCGCTCTTGACCCTGGTCGTCAGGCCGCCGATCGCGACGTACTCACCTGGCCAGAAGTGGACGTGCATGTAGAGCGTGTTGCCCTTGCGCGTGAACGTGGCGTAGCTGGAACGGCGGGGCTGGCAGAGGTCGGATTGGTAGATGCTCTCGCCGTTGATGGCCATCCAATCGCCCACTTCGGTGAGGACTTTGACAGACTCTTCGGGGATCTAGCCGTCGGGCTTGGGACCGATGTTGAGCAGGTAGTTGCCGCCGTCCCTCGCGCAGGTGATGAGGTTACAAATGATGGTCTTCGAGGACTTCCAGTCGTCGTCGGCGCGCTGATAGCCCCAGCTATCGTTGAGCGTCATGCAGGATTCCCAGGCGCGTCCGGTGGAGGCTGCTTCGATCTTCTGCTCTGGGGTGGAGAAGTCGCCATCGAGCTTGTTGCGGTTGTTGACGATGATCTCCGGCTGAAGCTGGAAGACCATGTCGTTCATCCTGGCCGACTCCCAGCCCTGGGCGTCGAGCGGCCACGCGACGTCGTACCAGAGGACATCGATCTTGCCGTAGTTGGTGAGGATGTCGCGGATGAGGCCGTGGGTGTAGGCGACAAAACGCTGCCGCGCGGCTTCGTCGGGGGCGCACTTCGCGCCGTCGGGGTGGCGCCAGTCCATGAGCGAGTAGTAGAAGCCGACGTGCATGCCTTCGGCGCGCGCGGCGTTGACGTACTCGCGCACGATGTCGAAACCGGGCCCCTGCTGGACCGCGTTGTAGGGCGTGAGGCTGGTGTGGAAGTTGCAGAAGCCTTCATGGTGCTTGGTGGTGAGGACCATGTACTTCATGCCGGCTTTTTTTGCGAGCTTGGCCCAGGCCTGTGGGCTGGTGCGCGCGGGGTGGAAGGTCCTGGCGTGCGCCATGTAGTGCTCGATGGCCGGAGCTTCGTTTTCCATGTCCCACTCGTGGCGCATGATGGTGCTGTAGACGCCGAAGTGGATGAACATGCCGAACTTGGCGGCGTGCCACCACTACATGCGCTCGGCGCGGGTGGCGTCCTGAGCTTGGGGCTTACCGGTGTACGCCTGGTTGGAGGAGACGATGGTTGCGGGAACCTGGGCAGTGAGGTTGCGGCTGACGGCGAGTGAAGCGACGGCGGCGGTGGTGCCAAGGAGCAGGCCCCGGCGCGAAATTCCTGGTTGTTGCATTGCTACTCCTCGATGATTTCCAGCACTGCGCCGAGGGGCTGGGATGGCTGGAAGAGATTGAACCTGATGCGCCCCTTTGTACTCGGTTGGCGCATGCTTCGTCAAATAAGAAACAGCTATTTCACAGGCAAGATGGAAGACGGGCCCGGCGCGAAGGCCAACGGTCGTTCAGGAATGAAAAGAATTGTTTGCGGGCGCTTGGCAGATGTTCCTCTTGTCGAGTATAAGGGATTCGTTTTGAAAAACTCTTACGGAATGGAAGTGTACGAATGAAGGTATGGGGAAAGCGACTGTTTGGCGCGGCGATGATGGTGTTGGGCGCGGTGGGCTCGGCGCAGGCACAGGCGGCCGTGGCAGCCACCCCGCCGATGGGATGGAATAGCTGGAACCACTACCGCGCGCAGGTGGACGATGCGACCATCCGCGCCACGGCCGATGCGATGGTGTCGAGCAGGATGCGGGACGCGGGATACGTCTATGTGAACATCGACGACACGTGGGAAGGCGAGCGCGACGCCAAGGGAAATATCCAGCCGAACAAGAAATTTCCGGACATGAAGGCGCTGGCGGATTATGTGCACAGCAAGGGGCTGAAGCTGGGGATCTATTCGTCGCCGGGCGCGAAGACGTGCGCGAAGTACGAAGGCAGCCTCGGACACGAAGCGCAGGATGCGAGGACCTATGCCGGCTGGGGCATCGATTACCTGAAGTACGATCTTTGCGGGCTGCGCACCGAGATGAAGGAGGCCGGCTCACCTGAAGCAGCCCACGCGGTGATGATTGCGGCCTACGAGAAGATGCGCGATGCGCTGCGTGCGACAGGACGGCCGATCGTCTATAGCCTGTGCCAGTATGGCAACGATGCGGTGTGGACCTGGGGAGCGGGCGTGGGCGGAAACCTGTGGCGTACGACCGGTGATATCTCCGACAGGTACGCGCGGATGGCCGAGATCGGCTTCGGCCAGGCAGGGCTGGCGCGGTTTGCGGGCCCCGGACATTGGAACGACCCAGACATGCTGGAAGTTGGCAATGGAGGGATGAGCCAGGACGAGTACCGGACGCATATGAGCCTCTGGGCGATCCTCGCGGCGCCGCTGCTGGCGGGCAATGACCTGACGAAGATGTCGCCCGAGACCGTGGCCATGCTGACCAACCGGGATGTGATCGCGATCGATCAGGATCCAGCGGGGAAAGAGGGAGACCGGATGAGCGCAGAAGGGGCAGTTGAGGTATGGATGCGGCCGCTTGCGGGAGCAGGAGCGGCGGTAGGGATATTCAACCGGCATCCTTCGCCGATGGGCGCGACGGTGGACCTGCAGAAGCTGGGCCTGGGGCGCGCACCCAAGGTGCGGAACGTTTGGACCGGCGCCGACCTGGGAGCGTTGTCCGCGCCCTATGGTGTGACCGTTCCGGGCCATGGCGTTGTGTTGCTGCGGGTGACGCGCTAGCGCGGAGAGCCGTGCGGGGGTTTGGTAGATGAAAAAAAACTTTCACGGATAGATTGACAAGTCTATTGCCGAGGATTTACAACGACAGCCGACTAGGGAAAAGCAAAGGTTCCTCCTCGAATTGCGTCTTGAAGCGCATTTTAGGGGCAAGAGACAAAGTTCAAGTATGAAGAACTGCATTATCCTTCTGGAGGCCGAATGAACCGAATTTCTCGTTGTATGGCATTGCTGGTGATGATGATGTTCGCCGTCTCGGTGCGCTCGGCAGCTCAGAACGCGAATGCCGAAGTGAATGGAACCGTCACCGATCCGAGTGGGGCCTCTGTGCCCGGGGCCGTCGTGACTTTGACAAGCGAAGACACCAAAATCGCGGAGGCACGCAAGAGCAGCGGGTCGGGCGCATTCATCTTCGTGAACGTTAAGCCCGGCGAATATACGCTGACGGTGGCCGCCCAGAACTTCAAGACGTTCGATCTGGCGCCCTTCCTGCTGTCCGTGAATCAGACGTTCCAGCAGAACGTGAAGTTGGAGCTTGGTTCGGCGAGCGAGATGGTGGAGGTGAGCGGGTCGGCTGCGGAGTTGCTGCAGAAGTCTTCGTCCGAACTGGGGACCGTGATTGAGGAAGACGTGGTGCAGGACATGCCGCTGAACGGCCGTAACTTCACCGAGTTGCTGACGCTGACCCCCGGGGCGACACCGGTGTCCACGGCACAAGGGTCGGGCGTGGGAACGCAGGACGCGGGCACGTCGGGCATCCCCGGAAGTAATCTGGTCAAGCCCGCGCTGCATGGGCAACAGAACCGTTCGACACTGTACTATCTGGACGGGGTGACGAACACCGATCTGCGCGGGCCGGTGTATGGAGTGCTCCCGATGCTGGACGCGACGTCGCAGTTCAAGGTGCAGGCGCACAACGAGAAAGTGGAGTTTGGCGGCGTCGTGGGCGGCATCGTGAATATGGTCTCGCGGACGGGATCGAACACGATCCACGGGTCGGCGTTTATCTCGATCCGGAATAACAATTTCGATGCGCGCGACACGTTCAAAGACGTCGCTAATGCCGGGCCTCCGCCATTCCATCAAATTCAGTTTGGCGGCACGGTGTTCTTCCCGGTGATCCGCGACCGCACGTTCCTGGGGCTCGCGTATGAAGGCTGGCGGTTCAGTCAGCCCACGCAGACGTTTGCTTATATCCCGACGGCGGCCGAAATCTCAGGCGACTTCAGCAACGACATCCTGGGATATCCCATCTACAACCCGTACTCGACGAGCCAGAACGGCACTCAGTATGTGCGCACGCAATTCATGTGCGACTCCAACGGAAACCCTATCGTGCCCAACGCGAAGGGCATTCAGGCGAGCGGGACGCCTTGCAACAAGATTCCTTCGCAACTGCTGGACCCGGTGCTGTCGAAGGTGGCCTCGGCGTTTCTGCTCAAACCGAATTTCAACGGGGCGGCGTACGGCAAGCCGCAGGACAACTATCAGGAGAACCGCAACCGTACGGACAATAACAACGAGTTCCAGGTGCGGCTGGACCACAAGATTTCTTCCAAGGACAATGTCTGGCTGCGCTTTACTAACATGTACGTTCTGGATGTAGTGCCGGTGACGGGCACGATCGAAACGGCGCCGTCGAACTATCACGGGTATGACTGGGGCGCGGGCTATACCCGAGTCCTCTCCCAGCACGTGGTGTTTGACGCCCAGGCCGGCATATTCCTCAAGCCCTATGTGTTCAACACCAACACCGTGAACGGAGCGGTGTCGATGTTCCAAAGCCTCGGCGTGTCAGACGCGGCAACGTGGGGCGGACTGTATTACACGCTTGGGAATCAGTTCGCCAATCTGGGCAATATTGGCTCCCAGGGCAACTCCATCCGCAAGAATCCGACGTGGAGCGCATCGACCGATCTCACGTTCCTGGCCGGCAGGCATAACGCGAAAGTTCGAAGTGGTTGATAGGTGTGAACCAGTCCAGCAGCGTGAGCGCGGGACTCAGTTTGAGAAAGCTCTCGCTGAACTGCTGCACGCCATCCCAACTGCCGTTGCCGGTGATGACATAGACGTTACCCGCGACGTCGATCGTAGGCGCCTGGCCTGACTGCCAGATGCTGGCGGCGTCGCCGCCCGGTGAGGCGTTGAAGACGGCTTGCTGCTTGAGCGTTGCCGCGTCATAGCTGAAAAGAAAGCCGTGATATAGCAGCTTGTCGCAGTGGGACGCATAGCCGATGTAGAGATCATCGCGATCAAGCGCCAGGGCCGGCCTCTGATTTTGCATCAGCGGATCGAAATCGGGAGCCCTGATGGTCACGGGGCTGCTCGGAAGGTCGGCGCTGCTCGCGAGGTCGAGCCCGTGCAGACGCTGCTCAAACTTCCCAGCCACCCGCGTGAGCGCGACAACATAGAGGGCGGTCTTTTGGGCGTTGATTACAGGAGCGCCAATAATGCCCATATTGCCATTGATGTCGCGACAGCCGAAGTTCGCATCGTAGAGGTTCGCAGGCGTGCCAAAGTTGACGTACCAGAAGGGCGCGGCCGCTTCTCGGTCGTTGGCGTCGAATGTGTAGACGCTGTTGTTGACCGTGGTGACATACACCACATCGTGTTTACCGCCGGCAATCTCAACTCCCGTAACCACCAGAGGCTGGGTGTAAAGTTGGTCGTCCACAGCGCGCTTGAACGGCATGCCGAAAGTGGAACCGGCGACGTCGCGGGGCGTCAGCGTGGTCTCGGACAGGTTGGCCCCTGTGCGGGCAAGATTGTTGTGCTGGGTGAGGACATCGGTTTGCGCGAGAAGCGGACACGCGGACCGAAGCAAGAGTACGGGAACAAGCGAACGCCACATCCAGCAGGAAAGCATGTTCATAGACCCAACGAGTCTACGGGGCAGCCGTACACCCCGTCAATATGTGAAATCAACATTTTTTCCATGAATATAACAAGTGGCCCGCGTATTTCGCTGCGAGGTGGTGCTGAAAGTCATGGCGTCGTTGCCGTTTCCGAGGTCTAGGAGGCAAGATGCCGGTTCGTTTCGCTGTGCGGTGCGACGGCAGGCCGTGCATTGGGCTCCTTCCACGCGGATTCCATGAAGGAATTCGCGATAACTTCTTCTCGCGGGGTGCCGGACATGCGCACGGCTGCGCTTAGCCATCAGCAGATCTAGCCTCAGATGGCTCGTTTCGGCGTCTAGATTCACTGTTCACCATCGGAAAATAAGAGTCGCAGATGAAAAATTTGTTAACATCTCTTGCACGCGACGCCTATAGTTTGGCCGAGCAAAGAAGACGCGGATTCTTCACGACTGTAGAAACTCACACGTATACAGGGAAGCGCACCGCAACGCATTCAGTCCTGTTGGAGGCTCTAATGAAGGTACTTGTCGGGTACGTGTCGGTGATCGCAATGCTGATTGCTGGAGGAGGCGGGGCACTCGCGCAGTCCTCTAGCGGCGTTATCAACGGCCGACTGGTGGATCAGAGCGGAGGTGTGGTTGTCGATGCGCAGATTCAGTTGATCAATCAACTGACAGGCGATGTGGTGAACACGAAAGTCCAGCCGCAGGGCACGTTTGTGTTTCTCGATATCCAGCCCGGGGAATATACGGTGTCGGTGAAGGCGCCTGGATACAAGGCATTTGAGAAGAAAAACCTGCGCCTCAGCTCTCAGGAGCGATTGAACGCGGGCACCATCACCCTTGAAGTCGGCGAGGTCACGCAGTCTGTCTCGGTCTCAGCGGCGAACACTGCTGTGCAGACGACGAGTGCCGAGGTATCCGGTGAACTCGATACGCACCAGCTCGACAACCTTCTCTCAGTCGGTCGTGACTTCATGAGCATGCTGAAGACGATCCCGGGCGTCGTGGGCGGCGGTGACGATAGCCTCGGGACTTCGGGAACACCGACCATCAACGGCCAGCGCAATGTAATGAATTCGAGCACTGTGGACGGAGTCAGCGGCAGCCCGCGCGGCGGCGACAAGGTGGATATTCCCCTCAACCTTGATGCCATTCAAGAGGTAAAAGTCGAGACCTCAAACTTTCAAGCGGAGTACGGCGCAGGCACAGCGGGACCTGTGATCAACCTGGTCACGAAGAGCGGAACTCAGGTCTTCCACGGCACGCTGTACTACTATGTGCGCAACGAGGCGTTTAACGCGAACGGCTGGTTCAACAACTACCATGGCCAGGCGAGGCCTAGGTACCGCTACAACGACGTCGGGGGCAACATCGGCGGCCCGATCTACTGGCCTGGGCATTTCAATAAGGCGAAGAACAAACTGTTTTTCTTTTACTCGCAGGAGTATCTGCCCAACAAAAGTCCAGAGGGTCTCAAGTACTACACCGTCCCTACCGCACTCGAGCGGATGGGAGACTTCTCGCAGACATACGTTCAGGGAAGCCCAAATCTGACACTCATCAACATCCGGATGCCGGGCCAGTCCGCGGCAAGCTGCCCAGTGACAGGCACCCCTGGCCCGGGCTGCTATCCGCTCAACAAGATTCCGACCGGGCAAATCAATCCATCGTTTCAGGCGCTTCTGAACGTCATGCCGCTTCCAAACTATACCAACCGTGCGATCAGCAACGGAACATATAACTACATCACCAACTACACGGGTGATCAGCCAGTCAACCAAGAAATATTCCGTGTCGACTATGACCCAACGAACAAGCTGCGGATGTTCTTTCGCGGCGAATTCATGACAGTCAACGACAACGCATACTCGTCGTCGGCAAATAAGCTGCCATGGCTGCTGCGCGTCAACTATCAAACGTCGCACCCCAACCTAGCCTATGATGTGACGTATGCATTCGGTCCAACGCTTCTGAATGAGTTTACGGCCGGGACGTCTGGTTTTGGCGAGACGCAGTTGTACAGTAATTCCGATCTCTTGAAGGCAACCAAGAGTGCGAGCACCTATAACGTCGGCCACCTCTTCGCAGCCAACAACCCTCTGAATCTATTCCCCGCGGTCAGCTTCGGCGGCGTCAGTGATGCTGCCACCTATGGCTGGAACTCCCGGTTTCCAATGTACGATCGCACCCGCCAGTATGGGCTTACGGACAGTTTGAGCAAAGCCCTGGCCACACATAACCTCAAGTTCGGCGTGAACCTGGAGACGGACCACTATCTACAGGCGCACTCATCCTCGGGCATTCCAGAAGGCAGTTTCAGTTTCGGCCGCGATGTGAATAACCCAATCGACAGCAATTACGCATACTCGAACGCGCTTCTCGGAAACTTTGACAACTATAGCGAGCCTACCTCGCGCGATGACTACAATCCGCGAATCTACATCCTTGAGGGATATGCGCAGGACCAATGGCGCGTAACTCCGAAGCTAACGCTGGACTATGGCGTCCGCTTCGCCTATGCGCGGCCTCCGTCGCTTCAGGTGGGTGCGAATTTCGTGCCGAGTTTGTATTCGGCCAGCCAGGCACCCACTCTGTATCAGTATGGGAAGCAGGGCAGCACGACCGTGGCGTTGGATCCGACCACAGGGGAGACCTATCCGGCGGCCTATATTGGTCTGTATGTTCCTAATACCGGAAGTTTGACCAATGGCCTGATCACCACTAAGACACCTGGGCAGCCGGAGGGCCTGGTTAACGGCACGGGCCCGCAGTTCGCTCCACGCTTCGGATTTGCCTATGACCCGCGCGGAGATGGTAAGACGGCGATTCGGGGTGGCTTCGGCGTGTTTATCAACCCCGCCACACAGATCGGGCAAGAGGGTGACATGAGCCACAACCCTCCGGTCGAATTCGTTCCTGAACAGTTCTATGGCAATGTGAATGGTTTTCAGAATGCGGGGACATTGATTGGTCCTTTGAGCATCGGGAGCGCCTTCATTCTTCACCCCCAGGAAACCAAGGTCTACGACGCCAGCCTTGGGATTCAGCAGGAGATCGGATTTGGAACGGTGATCGGGATTGGTTATGTCGGCAACGTCGACCGCCACCTGACCGGCGAGCGCAACATCAATGAGGTGCCATACGGCGCGCACTTCCAACCGCAAAATTTTATTGTCCCCGCCAATGCAGCCAGCGGCGTAAAGTCGGACAACTTCTTCCGCCCCTACCCAGGATACGGCACTCTGACTTATAGAACCACTGATCTGAGTTCGAACTTTCACTCACTGCAGGCGACCGTAACCCGCCGTTTCAAAGACGGGCTGGAGTTTGGCCTCGCCTATACGTGGTCGCGAGCCATGGACTACGCCGACAGCTATGACGGCAGCGTAGCAACCTATCAGAACCTCAGGCAATGGGACTACGGCCCCGCGTCATGGGACCACCGCAACAACCTGGTCATCAACTAAACCTGGTCATCAACTATGTGTACAGCTTTCCCAAAGGCAGCCGCTTGTGGAGCAACTTCGCCACAAAGGCGGCCCTAGACAACTGGCAGATCTCGGGGTTCGTCACCTATCTCAGCGGCAGCCCGGGCAGCATCAGCTATTCGATCACTGGCAACCCGGACACCACCGGAGGCGGCGACGGGGCGCGTGTCTATCTTACGGGCGACCCCTCGATTGGAGCGCAGCACAGCTTCAATCAGTGGTTCAACACCAGTGTTGCGCAGGCACCCTCACAATCTTACATCGACCCGTCCGGGAATCTGGTTCTCTCCAATGGAGTTTCACCCAAGGTGGATTACTACAATCCCGGCTACACCAATCTCGATACGGCGCTGTTCAAGAATTTTCTGGTGAAAGAAAAGTTCGCGGTGCAGTTCCGCCTGGAGACTTACAACACGCTGAACCATCCTGAGTTCGACGGAGTTAATGGCGGGGCTACCTTCAAGAATGGCGTTCAAACCAATTCCACGTTTGGACAGATCAACTCCACCGCGGGAGGCCCCGTTGGGAGGGTGCTGCAGTTGGCAGCCCGGCTCAACTTCTAATCACAGCGTTCCGTCGCGCTTGAACGCGGGGTGCAGTAGCGGGCGAGCCGATACTGCGCCGTTGGCTTACCTGCGAGACATCTGTTCTCCGACCTGGTTCGTGATGAGAGGCGATTGCCGCCCATGATGCAATGCCGGTCACCGAACCTATCGCGGTAGCAGGACCCGGCGGCTTGGGGCTGTGCGGCCCTTACAGGTCGCCGGCTAATGCGCGCCGATGCCGTTGCCGGTGGGACGGCTAGCGAAGGCCTGCGCGGACTGGTCCGCCACGGCCCTCTCTGCCGCCGTCATCTGATGCGCGCGTACGTTCGCCGGCCCTTGGTTGATGTACATGATCGTGCTATTTTCGCTCTGATCGATCACCGGCCACGCTGTCGGCGACCCAGCCGGGAGCCTGCCCCTCAATTCGCCGCAGGTGGCGTCAGCCGATCGATCACAAACACCTGCACAGGATCCTTACCACTCTCCAGCTTCAACCCAAGCTGGTCCTGCAGTGCGGTAAACAAAGGTGGAGGCGCATCCGGGTCTACGGACGGCACAGCCAAGTCCGGGCTCCAGACAAGGTCCATGTCATACCTCCCCGTCAGCCCCGTCTTATCCACCACCGGCCGCGCCAGCTTATCGGAAAGCACCACGGTCAGGCCAGAAACAGGAACATTGGTCAACCTGCACCTCGTATCGTTCACGCTGGTCCCGACGTTGTGCCCCGTCGCCACGGTCGACTTCAGCTTGGGCCCACCTTTCGCCACCAGTAGGTCATAACTCGATAAAATCCGGGTCTCATAGTGCCACTTCAGCCCCAGGCGCTCCTCAAACAGCGCCTGCATCATCGTCCGGCGTTGCGCTGCCGTCAGCTCCCGCAGTTGCGCCTTTTCCGGATCAAGCGTCTTCGCATCGATATCCAACCGCTCATGCTTGGCCCACTCCGGCAACCCGACGATCATGTCCTCCGGAACATCAAACGCGCTCTCCAGCAGGTGCAGGAGCGAGATGTTCCGCACCTCCAGCGTATTCAACCTCGTCCAGACATGCGAATCCTCATTCTCCGCCGCACTCGGCCGGATGACGGAGACGTCATAGATAGGGAACGCAGCATCGGCTTCCGGCACCGTTGCCGATGAATTCTGCGCCGATGGCGTTTGCGGTGGCGAGGTTTGCGACAATGCACTCTGCGCCAGCGCGAGCAGAGAAACCCCCGCCAGCACCTGCACCAAACCTAACTGAGCTGTTCGCATAACTCTCATCCCTTGTCCTGACATTTCAACTGATGGAGGAATATTCAGGCCGAACCGTCGATCACGTGCAGAAACCTTCGCCGAATTGAAAGGTTAGCTCAGGGCTAATCCGGCGAAAGCTTCAAAGACGCTTGCCAGAAGGTGGCTTTGCCGTCGGTGGGATCGAGGATCGTCACTTGGCAGTCATAAACGCCGGCGGAGAGTGACGATAAACCCAGGTCGAAGGTGAGCGGCACCACTGTAAGCTTCGTGGTCGCCCCGGGCGTGATGGCAACCGGCTGAGTCTCGAAGACCTTAGCGTGGTCGCGATAGAAGCTCACATAGGCAACCAGCGGTCGCGCGATCACCGCTGCCCCGGGTACGCTCTCTTCGTAGCCCTGGAGGTAAACGTAGAGTTCACGACCTTTGTTGAAGACGCGAGTAACGCTTGGGATGAGCTTGCGTCCTTCGACCACCAGCGGGTTTGCAGCGACTGCCTTGGCCTGGTCTTTGCCCTTCATGGCGTCATAGACGGCATCCTTCATATCGACACGCTGGCCACTGAGGACGACGGAGCTGATGGGAACGCGCTGCGTCTCCTTACTGAGGTTGGGAATCTCGAAATTGGTTTGATAGGTCCCGATGCGTCCCGTTTCATCGTCGCGGGCGAGGAACTTAATCATGTACTTGCCGGGCAGCAGCGTGAAGCCTGAGTCGTACTCGATAGGACGGCTCGCAAGTTCGGCGGCGGTCGCGTCGGTGAGCTTGATGTTGACGCTATCGCGTACGTTGCTCACAGTGTTGCCGCCATAAACATCCTTGATCTCGCCGACAAAGTCGATGAGTGTGTGCTCCGCACCGCCACGCTTGGCCAGCGCAAGCTCGCGTCCCGGAATCTTCACTACGATGGGGACGAAGTACTCGGCGCGATTCAGTTGAAAGTAGTTGATCTCCATAGCGACGGTTAGCTCCGTGACGGGATCCTCGAGCATCAGCGCATCTTCAAGCTGGCGCTCCTTATCGGCCGTGTTGAACTTGCCGAATTCCTTGCCAGCGTAGTAGCCCTGACGGAACTCGAGCTTGGCGTCGGAAGGGTTCGTGACAGTCACCTTGATTTTGCGGAAGCGGCCATCAAGTGTGGAGTTGGTGGTGTAGTACTCCAGAATGTAGTAGTCGGATATTGCCTGCTGCGCGTTGACGATGCCGCGCGTGAGGTCGTTGTAATCCAGCAAAGGCTTGCCCCCGGTGTCACCGGCGAGCGAAAACATCGTGTCCTGCGACTGCTGGAAGTTGGAGGTGTTGGCCTGCGCGGCCTTGCCGGAGTACATGCCCTGATTTCCGGGCGAGCCCTGCGTAGCATCGCCTAACGGAGCGCTGGCAACGAGTCCGCGCGCATCGATCGGCCAGAACGATACGCCGGCGCGGATGGCAGCGTCGACGGTTGCATGCAGTTGCGCCTGGTTATCCACGCCGTTCAGACGCAGGCCACTGGCGAAGTAGATCAACGACTTCTTCTCGTTGAGCGCGCCCAGCATCCGAGCCGCGGTTTGCAAGGCGGAGAGCTGACGGTCGGTGTTGAAGACGTTGAACTCGCTGTCGTCCTGGCCGAAGGCCGCGCCGGTATCCGCGCTGCTGGCGTCGTCGATGGAGTCGACAGAACCCTGGCCCTCGCCGACGATGAGCGTCTGCAGGATACTCAACAGGCGATTGCGGTCGGCGGTGAAGTCCTGCAGCACATCGACCGAGCCGCCCTGATAGCGCAGGATGGAGACGAGATCGG
The DNA here is from genome assembly GCA_965277925.1 of Granulicella sp. Lineage (GTDB taxonomy): Bacteria > Acidobacteriota > Terriglobia > Terriglobales > Acidobacteriaceae > Granulicella. The sequence goes on from OZ255850.1 coordinate 15,485, forward strand.
CGGTGGTCATCTGAGTGCGGATGAACTTCTCCGCTGCGTCCAGCGCACGCAGTTGATCTCCGGGCGGCATCGCGCTCATATCGAAGTAGAGTGCGAGCAGCCGGCGGTCCTTATAGCGGGTGCTGTCGCTTGCTTCAGGCGCAAGTTGCGTGTGGGTGAGGTGTTTGTAGATGGTAAGGTTCTCGTCCTTCGGCGCCGGCGCTGGAAGCGGCTCCGCCGTAGTGGGCAGCGACTGGTGCTCGCAGAAGCGAATCTTTTGCGGCACACCATCTTCCGTAAGAGTGAAGTCATTGGCTGTGAGCCCGAGAACGGGCTTGCCCTGCTTGTCCTTGACCGTGACGGCCTCAACCACCAACTGCGAGCGTACCGATAGCGTGTAGGTGTCCGCGGCTCCCGGCTCTTTGTTCTGCCCAATGGTTTGCGCATGCATCGGCGATGCATCGCCGAGGTATGCCAGGGCGACGAATAGGATGAGCGATCGCATGATCAGAACCCGCATGATCAGAATCCGTGTCATCAGAATCTTAGCCTCGCGGTCGTTTGCAGGCTGCGCATAGGGTCAGTCGCTATGGGCAGCCCAAAGACCGGGCTAACCAGCGACGGATTAATGATCGTGTTGTAGCTTGTGAAGACAGCGTGGTTCAGCAGGTTGGTGGCATCGACGCGAATATCCAGGTTATAGCTCTTGCCGACGCGAAAGGTCCGCGAGAGCGAAGAGTTGAAGGTGAGCGAACCCGGGCCGGTAATGGAGTCGCGTCCAGCGTTGCCCCATTGGCCCGGTAGCGGCGCGGTGTACGCAGCGGCATTGAGGAAATGTCCCCCAGACGCGGCATAGATTGGAGCCGAGGTGCGGTCTGGGCGCAGATTGCCCGAGACACCGCTGCCATTGGTCGCTGCCAGGTATACGGGCGTCTCCGGCAGGCCGCTGCCCGCGATGATCTGTCCTGCGACGGTCCATTCTTTGTACAGCCGCCCTCGCCAGCCGCTCAGCAAAGTTCCACCGCCCAACCCCATGCCGGTGGTGTATTGGAAGCTGGTGGTCAGCAGATGGCGCTGGTCGAAGGTGGAAGGGCCTCGCTCGGCGCGAAGGTCAAGCCAATCCTGGGCAACGCTGGCGGTGGCAGTAGTCTGGCTCGTCGCTCCGGCGGCAAGCGGCCCCTGGCCGCCGAGGACCGAGTCGTCGTCGAGCGACTTCGAAAACGTGTAGAGCAGCGATGCCGAAAATCCGCTGCGCAGTCTCCGTCGCAGTTGCAGGCTGCCCGCCTCACGCGTCGAGTCGCCGTTCGAGCCGCGATAAATAAAGCCGGATTGGCACGACGGGCATGGATTGGTCCCACCCAGGGGATAAGTATTCGGCAGAAACTCCTGCACCCCGCGCGTGCCCTTCACGGCAAGGTACGTCGCGGTCATCTGCAGCGCGAAGGGCAGGTCGCGTTGTGCTGAGAGTTGCCAGGTCTGGGCGTAACCGACGCGGAAGTTCGGATCGACCGCAAAGGTATTCGGCGTCGTCGCAGTGCATGGCTGCCGAATCAATCCACTGGCAAGTGTGAGCGGACAGCCGCTGAGATTCTGCGCGCTGAGCGTATCCGAAAGCGGCGACTGCTGCGCCAGTTGCAGCGCTGTCGCTTGATAGACCGATGTGTCCGCATAGATGCCATACCCCGCGCGCACCACCAGCGACGAACCGGGGATAGGCCGCCACGATAGACCGATGCGCGGCTCGACATCACGGCGGTCGGGCCGTATCAGCGAATTGGGATAAGCCTGCCCTGTAAGCGGGCCCGTGGGGTTGCTGGCAAGCACGGGTTTCACCGCCGTCAAGTTCGGCGCGACATCAAGATTGACAAGCCGGTTCTTTAGCTCCGTAATAGGCGCGCCGAACTCCCAGCGAACGCCGACATTGAGCGTGAACTCCGGCCGAACGCGCCAATCATCGGCGATGTAGGCATCGTAGACGGACTGGCGCAAATACTTGTCCGCGTTGCCATAGGCGATGGAACTGGTGTCGGGTTTGCCGTTGATGAAGTCCGAGAAGTCCGAGCCGGTCGCCGCACCGGTGAAGGTGAAGGTGCCGCGAGGGTCTTGCTGGGAAAGATAGCTGAACTCCTGGCGGCGGAAGTCGCCTCCGAGGGTAATGTTGTGTCGACCACGGTAGTACTCCACGGAGGGTGAAATGCCGTCCGTACGATTGCGGTCAAAAGCGCTCTGCGCGTCTGTAAGTGTGGCGATTCCGCTGGAGAAGATCAGCGTAGGCGGCCCCCAATCGATCGAAGCCTGGTCCGTTCCTCCTACGCCGGCGTTGCCCTCGATGTTGGTACGGTTTTCGAAGTAGGGTGTCACCAGCGTGCGCAACCGGCTGAACCGATAACCCAGCGTGGCATAGAGTCCATGATTGAAACGATGCTGCCAGTTGGCATTGACGTTGATGCCCAGCGTTCCAGTCGTGTCGCGGAAGCCGAAGAGGCTGGAGCTATCAGCGCGCGTGCTCTGGAACGCGAAGCCGCCGTAGAGTTCGTCTTTGCGCCCAATCCCCTTGTCGAGTCGCGACTGCAGCGCGTCCTGGTGCGAGTTGCTCAGGATGCCGGTCTGGTAGTTGTAGTTCGTATTGCCCGTCAGATTGGGCTGCGGATACAGCGCCAGCAGCGCTGCTGCCACCGGGTCGATCACCGCGCTACGCTGCGCCAGCGTGGGCACCAGGCCGGAGTCAGTGGTAGCGATGCGGCTACGCGTCCACTGATAGGCGACAAAGAAGTTCGGTCCACGCGGCAGCAGGTGCGGAATGCGGATGGGGCCGCCGAACGTCGCGATACCCGTGATGGTGCTGTAGGCAGACTTTGGCGTATCGAGCCCCGTGAGCGAGTACGGTCGCGCGTCCAGCGCGGAGTTGTCGTAGATCACGCCCAGGCCACCGGTATAGAGGCTCTTGGTCCCCTTGCGCGTGTTGCCAAAGCCCTGCGCCAACGTGAACTGCGAGGTCGCTGCGTTGTTCACACTGCCGTTCACCAGGAAGCCATCGTTCGAGGCGGCGGGTTCCTCTGGGGGCTTGGGTGCTTCGTTATCGCCCGGCTTGGCCGCCGATTTCGCTGCTGCTGTGGGCGCGGCGGTGGCGGCGCTAGCCTGCGTCTCGGGCTTGACGGGCTCAATAATCTTGGTCTGCGCGATCACCTGATCGAGCGGAAGCATCTTCAGCTCCCAGCGAATCCCCGGCATATTCGGCACGATCGTGATGTCCTGATGAATCGGAGAGAAGAGCGGCATCTCGATGTCAATCGTCCACGGGCCATCCGCAAGATCGGGGAACGCGTAACTGCCATCGGTATCGGAAACAGTGCTGAGTTTCTTCGTGCCCTGCGTCGCCGTGATGGTCGCGCCCGGGACCGGCAGACCATTGAACGTCACCTGACCATGGTGCTCTGAGGCGTGCGCGAGGGTCGCTGTGGCTAGACACACGAGAGCGCAAACCATCCAAAGCCACCCGCTCACCCAATGCCACGAAGCCGAACTCTTCATCCGCCGCTAATTCTCCGAAGGCTGTTCTACATGATCGATAACGAGAATGGGCACTGGAGCGTGGGTGGGTTTCAACTTGAGTCCAAGCTGCTCCTTGACCGCCTCTTCCACCGTAGGGCCTGGCGGCTCTGATGCAGCCGCACTAGCATCTGAATCAGGTATCCACTGCCACTCCAGCGTGAAATCAAATGTTCCACTTAGCCCTGTTCGGTCTACGACCGGACGGCCTAAGTTCCTCGGGGGCGTAACGGCGATCCACGTTGCAAGCGTGGCCATGGAAACATCTCGGGAGCCCCACAGAATCATGTGGTTTGGCTCAGGCATTAGATTGTACTGTCCGCAAAGGAAAGGATAGTCCTTTCCACCAGACGCAGGCATAACTATGCCTGCGGGCGGTGCCGATCCCCTCCAAGAAGTAGGAACGTCACAAGAAGCGCCTTCGGCATGCGGACGGAGATTGCGCCCAAGCTTTCCCGGCTTCACGAACGTGAGGGCGAAAACAGGAACGATGCGCTGCTCAAAATGAACTGCCAGCTGGAAGCGGTCCGCAAGCAGAGACTGCATCATCAAGCGCATTTGGTCTTTCTTTGTGATGTTGCCCCCCGCACGCGCTAGTATGGTGAATTTTTGTGTCGTGACCCACTTTGGCAAATGGCCAAACATCGCGTCTCGCTGCTCGGGGGTCGGGTGAAGTTTATATGCGAAATCGATGTAGGTCTCCAAAGTACGATCAGCCGTGAACAGACCTCCGGTAGGGACATAATAGTTGTCGGTTTCCATGCTGATGTTCGCGGGCGTAGATGTACCGGCCTTACTCGGCCTGATCGACGCGACATCGAACGACATCTTGCCGTCCGCCGCGCTCTGCCAATCGGATTTGGGTGCTTGCGCCTGAATTCGCGGAGCGCCGACCCCGATCACGACAACTCCAACAACCACCGCTGAGGAGAGGGTTGCCAAAATCGGCCTTCGAGTCCTGCGTAGTGATCTTGCAAGACGAGTTGCCACAATGCAACTCTTCAGATCGGCGTCGAGCCTTCGGTATATCAGTTTGCTCATGCTATCGACTGTCCTGTCCGGGCGCAGGCCGTGGCTTTAATTGAAATGCGATAAGTTCCTTCTGCAAAATAGACGCGCGATTTTCTGTTGCGCTCGAATTTTTCAAAACGACTCGATATGCTCTCGGGAAAATTACGAACAAGAGCTCGCATGCCGATAAACCAGTCGCTTGCTCATCGGGCGGTGCAGGTCCTTTCTCAAGGCGATACACGTCTGACGAAACAGCCTCGCCAATGTTTCTCGCCTTTGCTAATTTTCTGAAGGCATCTCAGCATGGTCGATGATCAGCGTCTCGACCGGACCCTTGGTCGATTGCAGCTTCAGGCCGAGTTGCTCCTGCACAGCCGTAAAGATTGAGGCGCCGGATTCGTCGGACGTATCGCCGCTCGGCGGTCTCGCATCATCGGGCGTCCACTTCAGGTCCAGATCGTAGTTTCCGGTAAGCGCCGTCTGGTCCACCACGGTGTAGTGAACGATGTAGGAAAGTTGATTCGCTACCGCTGTTATGGAGATGCCTTGCCCTTTGAACATGCCATCCCCTATCGTCATCATGCCGTGAGGCTTGGCTGCATCCGGCCCCTTCGCTTCATCCGCGGACACAGCGACGGGCGCCACCGCCTTGAGCTTCGATCCACCTTTGGCAACGATCAGGTCGAACATGGGCAGCACCTTGGTCTCGCGGTGCACCTTGAGCTTGAAACGCTCCTCCAGCAACGCCTGCAGCAGGGAATTGCGCTGGCGCGGGCTGAGCTTCTTGAAGGCATCCACATCGGGACCCGCGACCTTGCCTTCCACGTCGAAGCCCATCGAATTCACCCAGCCCGCTCCACCGGAGATAAGGTCTTGTCGAATGCCATAGGCGTTGGCGATGAGCGTCTTGAGTGAAATATTGCTACAGCTAAATCCATCCGGCTTATTCATGATGCGCATCATGCGATCGTTCGACTTGTTCTGCTTCACGGAGGCGACATCGTACATCGGCAAATTGGCGTTTGCTTCCGCCGGATTCGGGGAGGGGTCCGTCAGGACCGGCATATCCTGCGCCCGCGCAACCGGCAGAGCGAGCATCAGGGAAGTGAGAAGGAACAGGGCGTGGGAGCGTGGAACAGTCATCTTCCGGCAATCCTCTATCACCATCGCAGCGTCATTCGAACAGAGCGCCGCGGGTGCTTGGCTCAATTTGCGGAGGGCTTCTCGACGTGGTCGATAGCAATGACCTCGACGGGGGTTTTCTCGGCACTTAGCTTCAGTCCAACCTGCTGCTGTAACGCTTCGAACAATCCCGGCGCGGCTTCAACGCCGTCGGCCAGCTTCCCCGCCGGCGAATGTCCGTTGAATTGCGTCTCATCGGGCAAGAACGTGACGCTGAAGTCGAACTTGCCCTTCAGCTCCGTTTGGTTCACCACTGGACGATCGAGCACAAGCGTCTGCAGGAAGCCGGTGAAGTCGCCAATGGTTCCGTTGCGCACCATCAGCGTCAGTCCACCCGTCGCCGGCCGCATGCCGATGCCTGGCAACGGCCCAGTGAGCTGTGTCGGAGTCAACTTCTCTCCGCCTTTGGCGACAGTTATCACGAACGCCGACATCTCCCGTTGGTCGTGGTGGAACTTGAGCTGGAATCGTTCGGCCAGCAATTTGCGGATCATGGTCCGCACCTGCTGCGGGTTAGGTGCGCCCTCCACGTCGGGCACCGCGGCGATGTCGTAGCGGTCCTTGCTCATCCAGTCCGGGCCTCCGACAATTTGCTTCGCTTGCACCTCGTAGGAAAACGCAATCAGGTCTTCGAGCGAGGAGGCGCGCGTCTGAAAGTTGCGCCCATTGAGCGTCAACTGCTGCATGCTGGTAGCGCCTGAATCATTTGGCTTGATGGTCGCTACTTCAAAGGCCGGGTCGGCATCGGCCGCCATAAGCTTGGGCGGCGGGGGCGGCGCGGGTATCTCCCACGCAGTCTCCTTGGTCGCGCGGGTAAGCACCAGCGCAATCGGCGTAGGGCCCTGCGTCCAGGTCCCCGTAATCGTTTTGCCATCGGCGCTGAGCTTGCCTGCGTAGCTGGCGCCGATCAAGTCAACCGTATACTTGAACGTTGCGCCGTCAAGGATGACCGACGACACCTTCAGGGGCATCGCTCCCTGATCGATGCTGTACATTACGGCCTTGAGCTTGCCATCTTCCTTCGAGACCGCAAGGACGGTCCGCAGGTCTCTCTGAGCTTTCAGGGTTCCCTGCCATGTTCCGGTCATATCCTGAGCCCGCAGAGCTGTACCCACCAGTGCGACACATGCAACGAGATACACCATCAGCTTCTTCATCGACGAGTCTCCTTGGCAAGTTACGAATCCCAACAGCAACCGCTTAATTCGCAAAGCAACATGATCTCTTCTGCAGGTCCCGATGCGCTTTGGACAATTTGCTCACACCAATGTTAGCGGGAATACAGCATTCTTATTGCAATTAATTATGCCGCGATTCCTTGACGTCCTCCCAGCGGAGAGACTTTGCAGAAGGTTCTTCCGCTCCTCAACCGGAGGCGGGTAGGTAGACGTTCAAGTGTGTGCTGGCTGGTAAGGTAGTCCGTGATTCCATCACCCACATGCAGAGCGCATCCGCAGCATGGCGCGGGCCCGCGGAAATAGCTTCGTGTACCTGTAGAATCTCTGTGTCGAACGTTCGCCGCCGCCGCGCGGAGGGAAATTGCCATTATTCATTGACTCGTCGCAACGACTGCGGCCAGCGCGAGGGCGCCGCGTGCTCCTTCTCCTTGCCATTATCGTGTTCGTCGTCTTCGTCGCTGGCCGCACCGCGATATCGTACTGGGTCGATCTTCTCTGGTTTCGATCACTCGGCTATGGCGGGGTCTTTGGGAAGATGCTGGGCCTGCAGGCTGGATTCTTCGCGGCGTTTGGCGTGATGACGTTCCTGCTTCTGTACGGCGCATTTTCCGCTATCCGGCGATCGCATCAAGCCGATCTACCGAGCGCTCACGCAATCGTCATTGCAGGACGGCCGGTCAGCCTGTCGGTCGAGCCTGCCCTGCGGCTCATCTCGCTCGCCGTTTCCGTCGCCATCGCGGTCATGACGGGCGCATCCATGGTAGGGGAGTGGTCCACACTGGCGCTGTTCTGGACCGCGCCGCATGCCACGGGGAGCGTCACCGACCCGATCTTCGGCAAGCCGTTGAACTTCTTCCTGTTCACACTGCCTGCATGGGAACTTATCGACAACTGGCTTCTCACGCTGGCCTTCGCGACCTGTGCCGTTGCCGTTCTCTTCCTGGTGATTACCAGCGGCGCCCGCGCCCTCAACAAGGACCGGGTCAGCTACGGCTCCTCGCCGTGGCGCGGACTCTCCATCACGGTCGCCTTCCTGTTGCTGATTGTCGCGGTGATGGCGTATGTGGAGCGGTTCGAGATGTTGCTGGAACATCACACGCTGTTCGACGGCGTTACGTATACCGACGCGCACATCATGATCCCTGGCTTGCTCTTGGTCTGCGCCGCGCTGATCATCGGTGCGGTGATCGCCGCGGTCAATGCTGTTCGGTGGTCGCGTGGTGTATGGATCGCGGCTGCGTTCGCTCCGGCGGTGGTCTGTTATGGCGTGCTCGGACTGGTGGGTTGGTACGTCGGCAACTTTATCGTCAAGCCGAATGAGTTGGTGCGTGAGAAGCCGTATATTGTCCGCAATATCGAGATGACCCGCCGCGCCTATGGGCTGGATCAGTTCTCGCGGCACGGATTTCCTGCTGAGACCACGATCGATGCAGCCGACCCGGCCAACAATCAACCCACGCTCCAGAACATCCGGCTGTGGGACTGGCATGCGCTGCAGGACACGCTCCGTCAGGTGCAGGAGATCCGCACCTACTACGACTTCCCGGACATCGACATCGATCGCTATGACCTCAACGGCACGACCCGTGAGGTGATGCTCGCCGCGCGTGAGCTGAACGTCGACAAGCTGCCGGTCAGCAGCCGGAACTGGATCAACGAGAAGCTGATTTATACCCACGGCTACGGCGTCACCATGAATCCCGTCAATGAGTTCACGCCGGAGGGATTGCCCAACTTCCTGCTGAGCAATATGCCCGTGCAAAGCCCGGTTCCCGGGCTAGGCGTCACACGACCTGAACTCTATTTCGGCGAACTCACCAATACCGATGTCTACGTCGAGACCCGGCAGCAGGAGTTCGACTATCCGCAGGGCCAGACCAACAACCTCACCTCCTACCAAGGCACCGGCGGCATTGTACTGGGCGGCTTCCTGCGCCGAGCCATGATCTCCATCGACCGCGGCGATCTCGCCAAGCTGCCCTTCAGCGACGACGTGCAGCCGCAGAGCCGGTTGCTGATGCGGCGCAACATACGCGACCGCGTGGCGACGCTGACGCCGTTCCTTACCTTCGATCAAGACCCCTACCTTGTGGTGGGCGACAACGGCCGGCTCTCCTGGATCATGGATGCGTTTACCTCCTCCGACAACTATCCCTATTCGACCCACTACGATCACGGCGATAACTCCGTCAACTACATGCGCAACAGCGTCAAGGTGGTGATTGACGCCTACAACGGAACCACCACCTTCTACGTCTTCGACCCTGACGATCCCATCGTGGCGGCTTACCGCCGCATCTTTCCGAGCCTATTCCAGGATGCCTCCGCGATGCCGCCCGACCTGCGCCGGCATGTGCGCTACCCCGAGGCGCTGTTCAGCTTGCAGTCGGCGGTCTACGGCCTTTATCACATGACCGATCCGCAGGTTTTCTTCAATCGCGAGGACCTATGGACGGTCGCCACCGAGACCTCCACTGACAGCGATGGTCAGCAGACCGTGCAGCCCATGAAGCCGAACTTCGTCTTAATGAAATTGCCGGGTGGCGCGGGAGTGGAGTTCGTCGAGATCCTCCCGTTCACACCGGCCAACCGCAATAATCTGATCGGCTGGATTGCCGGACGTTGTGACGGCGCCAACTATGGAAAGGCTGTGGTCTACGACTTTCCGAAGTCAAGACTGGTGGACGGGCCGCAACAGATCGAGGCGCGCATCGATCAGAATGCACAGCTCTCCGGACAACTAACATTGTGGAATCAACAGGGCTCGCATGTGCTGCGCGGAAGCCTGCTGGTCATCCCGAGTGGACGCGCGTTGCTGTATGCGGAGCCGATCTATCTGCAGGCGCAGCAGAGTCCCATGCCTGAGTTGCGCCTGGTCGTGCTCGCGCTGCAGGACAAGCTTGCCTATGGTCCAACCTTCCAGGCAGCGCTGTCCTCGCTGTTCGGCGGGGAGGTCTCTTCGCTCACGGCCGCGGAAGCACCCCAACTGGCGCCCGCAGCCCCGGGAACCGCCCAAGTCGTCCAACCTCCGTCCGATATCAACTCCCTCATCTCGGAAGCCGGCAAAGACTTCAATGACTACCAGCGCCTGACTGCGGCAGGCAAGCTCGGTGAAGCTGGGCAAAAACTCGATGCGCTCAAGAGCGTGCTCAATAGTCTAAACGCGCATCGCAAGTAGTTACTCTTCTATGAATGAAATGCTCTGAGACGGCGCATATCCAGTCGTCATAAGTAATGGGGCGACAAACAGCAACACGTAGCTCCGCCACCGGCAATGCAGGAGGGTCTCAGCTTGCGGGGACGCGTACCTTGGGTGGGGGAAACCTGAGCGAAGTTGTATTGATCCGCTCCGTTTGCTAGTTTGGCGTCGATGCCGCCGCCTGTGCCCGAACCACTCGGCAGGACCATTGAGACTCTTCCCCGCGGGGGGAACTTGCTGCGCTGCATGTCCACCTACGGTCTACCATGCAAAGAATTCACCATAGTGGAGGCAATCGGATTTGTGAATGCCGTTAGCCCGGTTCGTCAATTCCCTGAAACGTCATGTTCTTTGCCAGAACATTAGAGAACGTTTTCGAAGAGGGAAAGCCTGTGCGCTCATCCCCGCTTATGTCGATCAGTTGTTCGCATTCAGCCTGGCGAGCACTTGGAACTGTCCGTTCGCGATCTTGGTAGCTGCATCAGCAGTTGCCTGCTGTCCTTGTGCAAGAGCCACACTCTGCGAAAGAAGAGTCTTCATGACACGGATCAGGCAAGGGCAAGATCAAGGTTGGTGATCGCTTCGTCGATCTCCTGCTTGTTCTTGAAGCCGACGGTCACGGCATCCACGCCGGCGTTATTGAACGCGAACCGCATGGCCGCCTGGCGGTCCTCATGGCGCGTGAAGTCCCCGGCGCCTACCAGCTTCATGCTGATCACGCCCATGCCCTGCCGATGCACCTGCTTCACATGGCTGACCACCTCGGCCACGTCGGCTGGGTTGTTGCCATCGGCCCAGGTGGGGCCATCCATGCGGGTTCCATTGTGGTTCATCCGGATCATCGCAATCTCCAGCCAATCGTTGCCGGGAACCTGGCGCAGTGCGGGCAGGCCGTGAACCGAGGCGCCGCGTGTGCTGATAATCTTCTTCGATTGCGCATCGAGAATGCCGTCCTGCCAGCGCTTGGTCTCGCTCACCCAGTCCGCCGTGTGCTGCCAGTGCAGCAGCATGATGTCGAAGTACTCCGTCTGCGAGGTGCGGCGCATCTCGTCGAAGCGCTCCCGCGGGTCGGCCCCCGGATCGGTAGTCACCTTACTCATGAGCTGATAGCTCTCACGCGGAAATGACTTCAACGCTTCGCCGAGCATCGCGGGAGTGACATACGCCTCCGCCGTCTCGAAAAATCGGATGCCGCGATCGTACGCATAATGAATCAGACGGTTGAACTCCTGCTGGCCGAGTGCGGCTTGCACGTGGCCGTTGTTGGAGCCGGTCCCGAAGGCGAGGCGGGTTACCTTCAGGCCGGATTTGCCCAGCGTCACCATGTCCGTGGCGGAACGCGTGCTCGCATGCAGTGGACGGATGTCGATGCCGGCAAGGGTGCCGGCAGCGAGAGAGCTTATCAGAAAGTCGCGACGGGAAAAAGAGCTCATGGCATGTCTCCGTTTCAGGCAGAAGGCGCCTGCGATTTGGACAGATGGTAGCACTCTTTCCCCCTGGTGTGCCATGGCTCGTGAGTGCTGGGACACCCTGCTCCCGATGTCGAATCTGAGTCAGCATCGATGGACGGAACGGGTGCATACGGAGACGAAAAATTGCCGCTTGCCATCGGGTATGCTGGATTTCGCAGTCCAGCTACACGCCGGCCTTCGAGGAATCCCGTGAAGAGAACCCTTCTGTCCGTTCTTATGTTCTGTCTCTGTCCTGCGGCGTTCGCTGCATCCGTTATCGCGACGCGTCCCGACGATTCCAAGGCTATCTATCTCAACGCGCCCGACGCGAACGCCGACAGTTCTGGTGCACTAGAGGCGGCCATCGACCAGGCCGCAGCTACGGGGCGCGAAGGCATCGTCTTCATCGCGGCAGGTCGCTACACGCTCACACGCACCATCTATCTGTGGCCCGGGGTGCGCCTCATCGGCTATGGCGCGACGCGTCCCGTCTTCGTATTGCCGCCGCCGACGCCAGGCTTCCAGAAGGGCATGGGCGTCATGGTCATGTTCACCGGCCTGGCACCCAACGAGCCCACTCGCGCAGGCGGCGCTATCGCCTTTCCTCCGCCCGGTTCCGTTCCGCCCAACGGCCATGTCGCCGACGCTAATCCCAACACGTTTTACTCGGCGATCAGCAACATCGACTTCGAAATCGACCACGGCAATCCTGCTGCCGTGGCTGTCCGCTTCCATGTAGCCCAGCACTCCTTTCTCAGTCATATGGACTTCCATATCGGCTCGGGCCTGGCTGCGATCTACCAGGTCGGCAACGAAGCCGAGGACCTGCACTTCTACGGTGGCCGCTACGCCATCCTCACCGAAAAGACCTCGCCCGCATGGCAGTTCACGCTGATCGATTCCACCTTCGAGGCCCAACGTGAATCCGCTATCCGCGAACACGAAGCCGGCCTCACCCTCATCCGTGACAGCTTCCGGAACGTGCCGACGGCCATCGATCTCGATCCTGGGTATCCCGACCAGCTCTGGGTGAAGGACTCGCGATTTGAGAACATCGCCGGCCCCACCGTCATGATCAGTCTGGAGCAAAGCCCTCTCATGGAAATCGGATTCGAGAACGCGATCCTCAGCAACGCGCCGACCTTCGCCAAACTGCGCGAAAGCGGCACGACCGTTCCCGGAAAGGGCAAACTCTATCAGGTCGAGACCTTCAATTACGGACTCATCGTTCCGGGCGAAGGCCAGATGGGTGCAGTTGGTATGCAGTATGAAGCTGTTCCGCTTGCTTCCATGCCCGCCGCACTCCCACCGGCCATCCGCGCCCTTCCGCCCAGCAGCGAATGGGTCAACGTACACACGCTTGGCGTGAAAGGTGACGGCGCCCGTGACGACACCGTCGCCATTCAACAGGCCATCGATGCGCATCGCGTGCTCTACTTTCCCAGCGGTCATTATGTCGTACGCGATACGCTTACGCTCCGACCCGAGACGGTGCTCATTGGCCTACACCCCACCCTCACGCAGATCGATTTGCTCGACGAAACCCCTGGCTATGAAGGCGTCGGCGCACCCAAGCCCGTCATCCTCGCTCCGGCCGGAGGTGCGAACATCCTCAGCGGTATCGGCGTGTTTACAGGAGGGATCAATCCGCGCGCCGTAGCGGTACTTTGGAAGGCTGGCGAGCAGTCACTCATCGATGATGTGCGTTTCCTCGGCGGTCACGGCAGCGGCACCAACCCCTATAACAACAACCACACCGCCGATCCCGATCTGCGCAAGCGCTGGGACAGCCAGTATCCCAGTCTCTGGATCGCTGACGGCGGCGGTGGCACCTTCGCCGACATCTGGACCCCCGACACCTTTGCGCAGGCTGGCTTTCTCGTGTCGAACACAAAGACACCCGGGCATGTCTACGAACTATCCAACGAGCACCACGTCCGCAACGAGATCAAGTTCGATCACGTAGAGAACTGGGACATCAACGCCCCGCAGACCGAGCAAGAAGCCGGCGAAAGCCCCGAGTCGCTTTCACTCGAAATCGACTTCTCCCACAACATCACCTTTGCCAACTACCACGCCTATCGCGTCACTCGTTCGCGCGCGCCGTTTCCTACCGCTGTCCGCATCTACAACTCATCGGACATTCATTTCCGCAATGTTCACATAAATGCCGAGAGCGGTTACGCAATCTGCGACAAGAACGGTTGCGGCACCTTCCTGCGCGTAAGCAAGTTTTCCTACGAAAACGCGATTCAAGATGTCACGCATCATCTCGAAGTACGCGAGCGCGAGTTCGCGGTCCTGGACGTCCCAGGCAATCAGCAACTGCCCGCGCCGCCTGACGCATCTGCCGTTCTCGCCCCCCAAACTAGAGTGAAGGCGCTCGAAGAAGGCTTCTTCTCCATCTCCGGTGCAGCCGTCGATGCGGCAGGCAAGCTTTACTTTGTCGATCATCATAACCAGCGCATCTACTCCTGGTCGGAGAATCAGGGCCTCGCAGTAGAGCGCGACAATCCACTCGATCCCGTAAATCTCGCCTTCGACAAATCGGGCAACCTGATCGTACTCTCCTCCGCTGGCCCGGAAAGCACGGTCTATACCTTGCACCCAGGTAGTTCCGACGAAGAACTCACGATGCTGAAACCTCGGCCCACCCAAATTCACGCCAAAGCGTCCATCATTCTGCCCGTGAACTGGTGGACCAATGGCGAGTTCAAAGACCAGCTCGATCTGGATATAATGCGGTTTACAACACTGGCCGAGATGTTCGCGTCGGATGTGACCACACCAAAACCGCGCGAGTATATCTCGGCAGACAACAGTGTTGTATTGCCGGCGGCCCGTGTCTTTGAGCAAGGGCCCGCGACGGATATCTCGGGCTGGCGTTTCAGCGACAACCTGGACACCTACGGATTCCTCACCGCCGCACCCGGTCAGCGCGTTTATGTCAGCAGCGAGTCGGAAGACATCACCTACAACGCTAAGGTGAACCCCGACGGCTCGCTCTCAGATCTGAAGACCTTTGCACAGCGTGGAGGCGAAAGCGTTGCCGTCGACGCCAACGGGAATGTCTATGTGGCCAATGGAGAGATCCTCGTCTACTCGCCGACCGGTAAGCTGATCGGGCAGATCGACGTGCCCGAGCGTCCGTTGCAACTCATCTTCGGCGGAGCAGATCGAAAAACACTCTTCATCCTCGCGCATCATGTGCTCTTTGCAGCCAAGGTGCGCTGATTCTCGCATACACAAGAGCGCTCTTCTTAGCGAACGCAGGACCTGTGCAGGGGTCTGTGATCGATCGGCTGAAGCCACACACGGCGAATTGAGGGGGAGGCTTCGGGCTGAACCGCCGACAGACTGGCCAGTGATTGATCAGAACGAAAACAGCGGGGAAGTATGATTCGGATTTACATTGGTCGGTTGACGATTCGCAAGCTACCGGCGCTACCCTGGCGTGCCGCGCCACTGCCCGAAGCGCCGAACGCATCGGACAGACTTGGCACGCTGCGCGCAGCGAGAAACATCCACGCGCCCAGCAACGGCCAACCCGCCGTGCCTCCCGGCCCTCAACATTCTGCATCTCCAGGGCATGAGTAGGAACCACCTAGACCGGGCCTGCAGCATTGCTTTATCCCATTGGCACCATGCCGTTACGAGCCACTGATGAGGGCGCGGAGGGCGGCGGTTCCGGCTACGCCTCGGCTAAGGCGAATCCGCTGCGCTCTGAGGTGTTGATGAACGCCAACCGTCAGGGATCTGGGCCAATGGTCACGACTCCTCATTTTCAGTTCAGGTTCAAACGCTACCATCCGCATATGCGTTTTAGATTCACTCAAGCTCTTTCGCTGTTGGTGCTCGGACACACCCTCATCGCATTCGCGCAGCGCAACTCTGCGGTAAGCGGCTTTGTCGTCGATCCAACGGGCGCGGCCATTCCGGGCGCTACTCTTCACATTCAACAATCCGCCGGTTCAGTTTCCAGGCATACCCAGTCAGGCCCCAAGGGCGAGTTCAGCTTCACCGGCCTCCCCGTCGGAAATTACTCACTAACAATTCCTGCGTATACCGGATTTGCTGCGCGCACTCTTCCATTGCATCTACAGGCGAGCCTATCTGACTTGATAGTCACGCTCGTGCCCCCGTCTGTCAGCCAGGAGGTCACGGTTGGTAACGATGACTCAACCCTCGCCACGGACTCCGCCGCTAACCGCGACACCGTCGCTGTCTCCGGTGACCAACTGCGTGACCTTCCCGTGTTCGATCAGGACTACGTCGCCGCGCTCATGCCCTTCCTCGATGCTTCTTCAGGCTCGTCGGGCGGCCTGACCCTGGTCGTCGATGGCATCGAGATGAAGAGCGTAGGCGTCTCGGCTTCGGCCATCCAGGAAGTCCGCATCAACAATGATCCCTACTCCACCGAGTTCAACCGGCCGGGCCGTGGACGCATCGAGATCACCTCCAAGCCCGGCTCATCTGATTTCCATGGTGAAGCGAACTTCCTCTTTCGCGATGCCATCTTCAACGCCAAATACTTTCCCGCTCTGGTACGTCCCCCCGAGGCCCGGCGTATCTACGAAGGCCATTTCACGGGTCCTATCGGACATGGTGGGCACACGAACTTCATCGCATCGACATCCGTGCGCCAGCGCGACACGGCGGCAATCGTCGATGCCAGCACGCCCAACGGCCAGGTGAATCAAAACGTTCTTGCGCCCGACCGCAACGCACAAGTCGCGCTTCGAGTTACTCATGATTTCTCTCCCGCCCATCGCCTTCAGGTGGGCTACAACTTCGAGTACGGAACCACCGTCAACGCCGGCGTCGGCGGCATTGTACTTCCCGAAGCAGGCTACGACACTGCTTCCCGCGAAGACGATCTCATCTTCAACGACCGCATCATCCTCTCTCCCAACCTCATCAATCAACTACTGATCACCTTTGAGAAGGACGAGGACGTCACCACCAGCGTCACCGAAGCCCCGGCCATCCATGTCAACGGCTCTTTCACAGGCGGCGGCGCCCAAGCCGACCTGAGCCGCACCGAGAACACCATACACGTCAACGAAGTCGTAAGTCTGAGTCACGGCAAGCACTACCTCCGCTTCGGTGCACAACTGCCACAGTTCAGCAAGCGTGCCGTTGACGACCACACCAATCGTCTGGGAACCCTTTCCTACGCCTCACTGGCGAACTACACCAGCGATGCTCCCTACTTCTCCACGGTGCAAACGGGGCCGGGCCGGGGTCTCTACTGGGCCAACGAGGTGGGCGCGTTCATCCAAGACCAGATCACGCTCACACCCAAGCTTCAGGTATCGCTGGGTGTCCGATATGATTGGCAGACCTACCTCACTGACAAGAACAATCTCGCTCCGCGCGCCTCGCTGGCCTACTCTGTCGGCGGCGGAAAGACCATCCTCCGCTCCGGCTCCGGGGTCTTCTATGACCGCACCGGCGGAGACTTTCCCGCCACCGTCAAACTCCATAACGGCATCGTCCTTCAGACCCTGCAGATCCAGAACCCGAGCGTCAACTCAACTCCTGTTCCCTCCGGCATCGTCCGTTTTGCCTCCAACGTCCGCGCTCCGTACACCATCCAATCGAGCTTCGGCATCGAGCACCAGATCCACAAGACCATCACCGTCACTGCCGCCTATCGCAACTCCGTGCAGGTCAAAAGCTTCCGGTCCCGCGACGCCAACGCACCTATCCTTCCGCCCAATCCCAGCCTGACAGCCGTGTACCCTCGTCCCAATCCAAACGTCGGTGAGATCCAGCAGATCGAGTCTGGCGGCCGCCAGCTCGTGAATGCATTCGATCTCTCATTTCGCGGCCGCGCGGGCCGTTGGTTCTCGGGCCAGGCCCAATACACCCTCGCTCGCGCCGAAAACAATACCGGCGGTATCAACTGGTTTCCGCAGAACCAGTACAACCCCAACAACGAGTGGGGCCGCGCCAACTTCGATCGCCTGCACTCCTTCAATTTGCTCGGCAATATCAACCCCGGTCACTGGCTCACGCTCGGCGTCAGCGCCACGCTCTACTCCGGCACTCCCTACACCGAGACCACCGGCGACGATAACTTCCACACTGGCTTCGGCAACGCGCGTCCCACCGGCATCGGCCGCAACACGCTCCAGGCTGGCGGCACCGCTGACCTCGATCTGATCTGGGACCATGATTTCCAGCTCACCAAAGCCACAGGCGACAAGGCCAAGATCCTGACCGTTGGAGTCTCAGCCTTCGACGTCCTCAACCACACCAACTACACCACCTACATTGGCGCGCTCAGCTCGAAGCTCTTTGGTCAGCCCACCGCTGCGCTTCCCGGACGTCAGATGCAGTTCTCCTTCGGTTACCGCTTCTAACGTCAGGACGACTTTGAAGGAATCGATACCGTAAACGTCGACCCACGTTCCACGGTGCTCGTTACCTCGATCGCCCCACCATGAGCCATCACAATCTCTCTTGCGATCGAGAGTCCCAGCCCCGCGCCTCCAGTCGCGCGATTTCGTGATGAATCTGCCCGGTAGAACCTGTCGAAGATGTTCGGCAGGTGCACGACATCGATCCCGCAACCGGTATCCCGAAGCTCCATCCTGCATTCGTTCGCCGAACTAGTCACCTCGAGCTGCACTTCTCCCCCAGCCGGCGTGTGCTGCATCGCGTTGTCCAGCAGGATCACCAATACCCGGCTCAAGGCAACATAGCTTCCCCACACGGGAAAGATCGCCCTCGGAGCCTTCACGCTGAAGTGGATGTGCTTCTCATCAGCCAGATGCTGCCCAACTTCGGATGCTCGCGCCGCAAGGTCTGCCGGATCGACCATCTCAAACGCGCCGTTGGTGGCATCGTCGCATCGGGCCAGTTCCAGTAAGCTCTGGATCAGCGAGTTCATTCGGTCTGCTTCCGCCAGGATATCGCGAGTGCGGCTCTCGACGCTTGGAGTCGACGCGGATTCAGCTCTCATTATCTCGGCGTTTCCGCGAATCAACGCCAACGGTGTTCTTAGCTCGTGAGATGCATCGGCAGTAAAGCGGCTGATGCGTTCAAAGGCTTGCTGCAGCCTATCAAGCATTCCGTTCAACGTTCTCGAAAGGCTATCCAGTTCATCGCCGGAGCCTACAATCGGCAGCCTTATCGCAAGGCGCCGGTCGTCAATCTCGCGGACCGTGTCGGTAATCTGCTGAACAGGATGAAGCGCACGCGCGCTCATCCAGAGGCCTGCCAGAAACGCCAGCAGGAGTGCCGTCGGAATTCCCAAAAGTAGCAGCGATCCTAGCCCATCCAACGCTTCCACGTACTCCGACCGATCGGCCGCCACGTCCAGAGCATAATGGCCCTGCGATAAGTCGATCTCCCGGTGCAGTACCCTGTAACTTCGCCTGCCGCCGCGAACAGTAACAAAGGCCGAGCCGGTCATTGCGGGCAGCGCCAGTGCCTCGATGCCTGGAGACCGATATATCCATGGGCCATTGCCGTCCTTAATCTGACTGAGATCGTTCCGCGCGTCGAAGTCCGCGTGCTCGCGAAGCTCGTTGGGAAGGCCGCCGATCCGGTCCTGCTCCGCATGGCGCTGGATAAATTGAACGATCCCATTAGCGCGGCTGCGCAGATCCACATCGGCGGCCTCGTTCAGTTGAACGTACAACGCAATATAAAGAGTGATTCCCAGCACCGCCAGCAGGACCGATACAATCGCCGTATAGGCCAGCGTCAATCTGGTGCGCATTCTGAGTTTCGACATCATAATGTTTCGGGGTTGAGCCGGTATCCGATCCCGCGCACCGTCAGTATCCGTCTCACATCGTGCCCGTTGTCAATCTTGGCTCGCAGTTGCTTGATGAATACATCCAGGGTGTTGCTCTCCACTTGGCAGTCATAGCCCCAGATTGCTTCGGTCAGAGCTTCTCGGCGGTGTACGTGATCTGGGTGCATCATCATCTGCTCGATAAGACGAAACTCTGTGCGCGTCAAGTTGACGGGTTGTCCACCACGCCGGAGTCTTACTGCGTCCAAATCGATCTCAAGATCGGCAAAACGCATGATCCTCGGCGCTAGTGCCGCGGGCCTGCGGGCAAGCGCACGGATGCGCGCAGCGAGTTCAGCCAATGCGAATGGTTTGGTGAGATAGTCGTCGACTCCAGCGTCTAGACCGTCAACCACATCCCCCAGGGTGTCTCGCGCCGTCAGCATCAGTATCGGCGTAACTCGGCCTGCGCGTCGCAATCGCCTGGCGACTTCGGCACCATCGAGGAGCGGCAACATTCGGTCCAGAATGAGGGCCTCGAAATCGCAATCCATCGCGAGCGACAGGCCTTCCACACCATCTTTCGCGATCGTCACGCGATGGCCTTCTCGAACCATGCCGTCACGTAAAAGCGCGGACATCTTCGGTTCATCCTCAACAATCAGTAGGCGCACATCAAGATCCCTTTCAACTTCATACCATTGTCTGCTGAATGTATTCTGAGGGCACACTTTGCTCATTCTGCAAGTAAATTCGCTGAAAGCCCATAGGACGATGGAGCCCTTCACCTCTGCCCTGCAGAACTGAGCATCCCTAGTTGGCTCCGCCCAAAGGCTTGGGGCCGTCGTTGACTGGCGACGCGGGGTTCTGACGTGATCGTGATCGGTAGCTATAGGCGCAAGGTATCGCCGCAGTGTGCTAGCGGTAGTGTCTTGCTTCAGCGTCTGGAGCGATGCTGGCATTGATTTGTAGGTTCAAGGCGGGCCTCCCTAAGATAGCAATCGACAACGGAGGCGTTTGGGATGCAGGCCAGGAGATATTCACCCCTGGCATTCAATCCGCCTTGTTATGTGGCACGGAAATATATGGCACACTCAAAACAATTGAAAGAGGCCCCTCTCAAAGAGCACGCGGAGCTCGATCACTTCTACTTTCTTGGCGCGGTCGACCCTTCCATGTCCGAAGAATAGGATGGACTCTCGATTGTGTCGATTTTGCGAACTGATGTCGGTGCCAGACGTCATGCGCTGTTCAGCGTCTCTGGCTCATCGTTACACACGTTGCCGCCTGCCGGATTGCTGTGGCCGGTGCGCCTGGCGTTGGAGAGTGCAGGAAATGCGATCTACTCACGCGGGATCGCGACGAGATGACACTTAGGCTCTCGGAACGCCGTAGCCTGCTTCGTGAGCATGTGACTCACTCCGAAACAGTACAGCCTTCCGAGAGCTTTACCGTGCCTGCCTTCACGATACGCGCGAACCTAGAATCTGTAGTAGACGCTGGCGGACGGTTCCTCTGTAGCTACCCAGCGCGAGCTTGCAATGGCAGCGGCATGAAAGTTGGGAGCGCGATAGAACAAGCTGCGTCCCTCTACACGGAAGCCAATGTGCTTGTTCGACGTAGGAATGTCAAAGCCGGTCTCAACCAAGCCAGTGCCACGCCATTGATACACCGTTTGTGCCGTGGAGTCGAAATAGATCGCTCCTCCGCCTACGTTGACAAAGGGCTGCAAATGACGGAAGTGAGGATGGAAGACGTATGCCGCCGTGGCCTCATGAAAGCTAATAGGGATGTTGACAAGAGGCCGACTGGTACTACTGACGTAACGTTCCGAAAAGCTGCTGTATTGATAGTTGAGCTCAATACCAGCCCATGCGACGGGGGCGTCGTGGAGACTGAACAGAAACCCAGCGGAATCGCTGGTCGATTGATGCGGAAGATTGTTTTGGCTGGTGATAGAGGTTGTGAACTGGCCGGTGCCCCCGACCGATACATCAGCACCGTGGAGCTTGTAAAACTGCGCCGGTGCAGATGCGAAGGCAATGGAGAAAACGGCAAACGCCGTGAGGAAACGAGGCGACAACTTCATACTGTGTGGATCTCCGATCAGTAAGGGAAAACGTCCCAACGTGCATGCTCAGTTTGATGCGACCCTGTTACGATTGGTTTCAACGTTCATCGTCGCCAGTGAGGGATTCCTCACCTCGGACCCGAACGAAATGTTCGAGTAATATCTTGTTGCCGCCCGAGAGCGCGCCAGCGAACAGGGCGCGGTGCTGGAGCCTAGCAGCCTCTACACCCATCGCCGCTGCGGCCTCGTTCACATCACTGGAAGGGCTGGAGTGTCGTCATCCCTCGCGAGTTCGCCTCAGACAGTACCCGGTTCAAGCGGAGCAAGGTTATCAGAGGAACTGTCGGTTGCCGAGAGAGGCCACTGATAGGCACACCAAATCCTGACTGAGCTGCGTTGGGCTTCTGAGGTCGTCATGCGTTACCGGGCCAGCAGCGCGCTCTGTGGCAAAGCAGCAAAGCGCTCCAGACAGCCTTAGCGTGGCACTTTTCGTTTAGCAAGACAAATCGGACTGAGCTAAGGCAATCCTGGCGACTAGGGCGAATCTGGCAACTCGCCAAGCCATTTATTTAATGCAACTTACTGTTTCTAAGGAAGTATGGCGGAGAGTGAGGGATTCGAACCCCCGATAGCCTTGCGACTATGTCTGATTTCGAGTCAGGTGCATTCAACCGGGCTCTGCCAACTCTCCGATTTATATCCTTGTAAGTCAATCTCTTACGAACAACAGCTTAAGCCTAAAGAGCCATGAATAGCTGGTGTCAGTTGTGGTGCCAGTTCCGGTTGACCTTCGCGTCGTTCGTTGCTCTGCTGTGCTCCACTGCATCATCGCAGAGGCTATCGAACGTCACCTTTGCGCGGAACTTCTCCGGGAGCTTTTTCTTTTGAATTGTTTCAGCGCGCCGTTTGGCGATCAAAGTTTGAGCGTCTGAACATCTGCCGGCCTTCTCTCGATGTAATTTGCCTCTCGCGTCTGTTCAGCGAATCCACCACCCGCCCGAACCCGGCTCTTTCTCATATAAACCGCGAATCGCTTCTGCCATATCTTGCTCTGACACCATGCTACAACTGACTGAGATAAATGCCAAGTCAGTCGCTGTCAAGATGTATTCGAGGCTTCAGACGTGCTTATGCTCGTGGTACCCCATGAAAGGACATTAGAGCTGCGTGGAGGACGCGACTGACCTGCTCCTCTGAATCTGCAAACACGCTCGTAGACCGAAACCCGGATGCTCGCTGGCTGCAGGAACAGTTTCAGGCCAGCGAGCGCCGGGTATGCGGGCTGATGTCGACCGCGGTGAGTAGTTGTCGCTATCGTTCCCGACGATCAGATGAGGATCGGAAGCAGAGGCCGGCTCGGCTCGACAGAGAGAAGCCACACGGGATTATTGGCACACCTGCCAATTACTCGCTGAAAAATCGGACTGATTACCAACGACAATGTCAATTGTGGAAGGTAAATGGGGTGCTATCTTCCGAAGTGGGCACATGTTGTGGCACTTTTAGAGAGAAGACATCCATGTCTGAGATTGCCAGTGTTCCCCAACGGCTATATAGAGCTACTGGGGGAGATCGCGAGCCGCATCGCCCGGTCCCAGACTTGGGCTGCCCTGGCGGTCTCCCGCGAGTTGGTACTGCTCTACTGGTCGGTCGGCGCCGAGATCCTCCTCCGTCAGAAAGCCCAGGGTTGGGGATCCAAGGTCATCGACCGGCTCGGCCGCGCGCTTCCCCGGAGTAGAGGGTTTCAGCCCGCGAAATCTGAAGTACATGCGTTCCCTGGCCGAGGCTTGGCCCGACCCCGCAATAGTGCCACAGCGTGTGGCACTATTGCCCTGGGGACACGTCCGACTCCTGCTGAACCGGGTAAAAGACCCGGTCGCCCGCGACTCGTACCTGGGCGCGGCGGTCCGGGAAGGTTGGAACCGCGAGGGCTCTCGGCCACATGATCGAAGGCCGACTCTATGCATGCGACGGGAAGTCGCTGAACAGCTTCGGCCAAACGCTGCCCCGCCTGAGCAGTCCGAGATGGCCGTTCAGGTCCTGCGCGCCCTTGCAACTTCGACTTCCTCACCGTCGCGCACCCGTTAGAGGAGCGGAAGCTTGAACGCGGGCTACAAGTCGGGGGTGGCTTCGTGCGGCTGCTCCCCAACGGCCTAGTTCCAAAAAGATCACGGGGAGACTTGACACGGCGGATGGCCGGGGAACAGAATTCTCATCCTCGCATGGAATCGCTACCATGCCGCGTTGGCACCATTCCAAAGCGCTTGGCTGATCTTCGACGAACACCGCGCGAGGCTCAGGCAGCAAACCAGCTCGTCTTGTTTCTGGGAGGTTTACATGCACCACACCGGGTTGTGGCAAAGGGGATTTTGGCTGGCCGCATTTGCTTTGGCGGCGATTACCTGCCAGGCACAGGAATTTCGCGCAACTCTCACCGGTCAGGTAACCGACCCCTCTGGCGCCCTTATCCCGGACGCTTCCGTCACCGCGGTCAACATCGACTCGGGAACTACGTACGAGGGCAAGACGACCGGCAAGGGCGTGTATTACATCAACTACGTGCTGCCCGGAAATTACAACGTCGTTGCGGAAGCACGGCTTTAAGACGGCCAAGCAGGATAAGGTGACCCTGTTCGCCGCGCAGACGTTTAACCAGAACTTCAAGCTGGCGGTCGGCACGACCGGCGAGACCGTAGAAGTGACTACCGAGCCGCCGCAGTTGGAAACCTCCACCGGCTCCGGCGGCACCATCATCGGAGCGCGCGAGTTGGAAAATGTGCCCATCAACGGAGGCCAGGCGTATGCGCTCATCGGCACCACGCCGGGGAGCCAGGTGACGGCGAACTACGCCACCAGCGGCTGGGATGTCTCCAACCAATACAGCCTGGGCGGGGGCGTCGTGGGCAATAACCAGTTCACGCTCAACGGCGCCAACGTCACCAGCCAGTTCGGCTACGACAACCACTCCCCTGGCGAGTGGACGGTCTCGCCCAATATCGACAGCGTCGAAGAGGTCAACGTCATGACCAACACCTACGATGCGCGCTTTGGCCGCACCAGCGGCGGTACCGTCAATGTGGTCAGCAAAGGCGGCGGCAATCAGTTCCACGGCAGCGGCCGCTACGCCTACGAAGATACGATCTTCGACGCAAACACTTATCAGAACAAGTTAGCGGGCAAGCCGCGCAACGGCTTGCTACAGCAACAGTTCTGGTTGACCGCGGGCGGCCCGGTCATCAGGAACAAACTCTTCTTTTTCGGCGGCTTCGAAGGCTACCATCAAAAGCTTCCATTGACGACCTTCTATAACGTACCGCCGGCCTACCTGCGGCCCGGCTATCAGGGCAATTCCGGAGTGAACTTCGGCCTGATCCAGAGTATGGACGCCCAGGAGTTCCCCAACGGCATCCCCATCTTCCAGCCCGGCACGGCCTACTGCCTGGACGGTGGCCCGGCCACCGCTTGCAACAGCAACCATGTCGCGCAGCAGATGTTCCCGAACAACACCATCCCCGGCTCCCAGATCAATGCAACGGCCGTTGCCATATTGAAGTACATCCCCCTGCCCAACATCTCGGGCGCGGAGAATCTGGTCCGAGGCAGCAACTACTTCGCCAGCACACCGGGTCTTCTGAGCTACAACCAGCCGCAGGTCCGCGTCGACTACAATCTGACCAATAAGACCAAACTCTACAGCTACTTCCTCTACTGGAAGGGCAACCAGTTCCGGAGCACCAACGGTCTCAATGGCCTGGCCGCCCACGGCAACATCAACTGGATTCACCAGAACTACGTTGCGACTCAGGACGTCACCCACGTCTTCTCGCCCACGCTGACAGGGGATTTCAAGATCGCGTTCGACCGGTTTTTTGAGAGGACGCCTAACGGCGATCTCACCCAGCAGACCGATCCCAGCACCATCGGTTTGACTCTGCCATTGCCGGGTATTACGAACAATCGCTATCTGCCGGAGTTCAATGTGTCGGACGGCTGGGGTTCAGGCTTCCTGAACAACCAAACCATCTTCGGCAACCAGACCAACCCGGATGTCACCAACAACTACAGCGCCACCATCGACTTCACCAAGACCCGCGGCGCGCACACCCTGGAGTTCGGTGGTGAGATCGACGAGTTTCAGTATGGTGGCTTTCCCAATAGCGGCGGCCATCCCAACGGCGACTTCAGCTTCAACTCCGGCTGGACCCAATACAATCCGCACAATCCGAGCTGCTGGCCTTTGGCGCCTTCGGGGAGCAACAACAACGCTTGCAGCAAGGAACAGCCGAATGGCTCGTCTCTCGCCTCGCTCTACCTCGGTGACGCCGGAGGCGGCGCTGTCGACTGGATCGGCTCCATTGCTGAAGGCTATCCCGTATACGCAGCGTACTTCCAGGACAACTGGCGCGTCAGCGCCAAGATGACGCTGAACCTGGGCCTTCGGTACGACGTCCAGCGCGGCCTGCGCGAGCGCCATAACAACCTGAACACGGGGCTGTGCCTGACCTGCGTGAACCCGCTCACCAACGATCCGACCTACCAGGCCAACGTGGCCAACGCCGCCAGCAACAAGGCGTGGGCCGCGGCCGGTATTAACGCGGCATCGCTGCAGCAGGTGCTGGGCGGCATCCAGTTTGCCGGCACCAACGGCCAATCGCGCGACGCCTACAACACGGATTATTCCAACGTGGGTCCACGCTTCGGCTTCGCGTATCAGATCGACCAAAAGACGGTGATCCGCGGCGGCTACGGCATCATGTACTCCTACGGCCTGGAGGGCGGCTCCAGCGTAGGCGAGGCCCAGACCACCAGCTACACCAGCTCCCTGGACGGCGGCAACACGCCCACAAACTACTTCCAGACCGGGAAGCCCTTTGCTTCGGGCCTGCTGGCCCCCACCGGCAACAGCCTCGGCCTGCTGACGGACGTGGGCAACAACGGCGTCTCTGTCGATTTTCCGGACCGCAAAATCCCGATCGAACAGATCATGTCGTTGGGCTTTCAACGCGAGCTCCCGGGCCATACGGTGATCGATGTCAAGTACGCCGGCAACTTCACCAACCGCTTGCGGACTTTTCTGTGGATCAACGGCACGGCCACGCTGGCGCAAGAGAATGCAGCCATCGCCAACCCAGCCTACTTCAACCAGCAGGTGCCGAACCCCTACTACGGAGTGGCGGGCATCTCGGGTCCGGGCCAGTGCGGCACCTCCACGACGGTGCAAGCGGTGTCGCTGCTGCTGCCACTGCCGCAATACTGCGCGCCGGGCGGCCGAGGGCTTGTCGGCCAGTACAACGCGCCGATCGGCGGCAACTTCTACAATGCGCTGGAGACGCAAATCACCAAGCGGGTCTTCGGTCAAGGCGGCAAGGGCTTTAGCTACCAGATCGCGTATACCTACTCCAAGAACACCAATGAGGACGGCTACCGGAACGGCTGGCCCTACCAGGACATCGAGCGCATTCATCAGTTGAACGGCATCGATCGTACGCACGTTCTCGCGGTCACCAGCGTGTACGATCTGCCGTTCGGCAGGGGCGGCCTACTGCTCACGCACCCGTCGCATCTTGTCGACGCACTGGTCGGCGGCTGGGCGCTCAGTGGCGTCTTCCATGCACAAAGCGGAACGCCCGTCGGGATCAACACTGGCTGGTACTACACCTGCCCCAACCAGAGTTATAAGCCGGCAGCCGGATCGACCCTGGGTCATTGGTTCTCGACCGCAGGCAATAACCCGGACCAGTGCTGGACCCGCGTCCCGCCGTATGGTTTGCAGCCGATCAACAGCACCACAGCCCAGGTGCGCAACCCGACTATTCCGCAGCTCGATATGTCGTTGCAGAAGTCGGCACAGATCTTTGAGCGGCTGAACCTCGACCTCCGGCTCGACGCCTTTAACGCCACCAACTCCGTGCTGTTCGGCGGACCCAATACCGACCCCGGCGCCGGTGCGGCAACTTTCAATCCTATCTCCGGCTGGTCGGGCTTCGGCACCGTCTCCTTCCAGCAGCAAAATGCCCCGAGGGTCCTGCAGCTCTCTGGCAAGATCTCGTTCTGACACACGCCTCATCAAGTACGCGGAGTCCCTTTGGGGGCTCTCCGTCTCGTTCACCTGAAACACTCATTCTTCCTGGAGAGTGGAATGTCTTTCTCGCGCACCCGGCTGTTATCTGCCCTGCTGGGCTCGGTCGTGTTTACCGCCGGAGCGAGGGCGCAAACAACTGGCGAGCCCGATCTAACCAAGCAACCTACCCTCTACGTCGTGGGGTATGCGCATCTGGATACCGAGTGGCGCTGGGAGTACCCGCAGGTCATCGACGAGTACCTCCGCCGCACGATGGAAGACAACTTCAATCTATTTGACAAGTACCCGCACTACGTCTTCAACTTCAGCGGCTCCAACCGCTACCGCCTCATGCAGGAGTATTTTCCCGCGGATTTTGATCGCGTGAAGCAGTATGTGGCGCAAGGCCGTTGGTTTCCCGCAGGCTCGTCGGTGGAAGAAGGCGACGTGAACGCGCCCAGCGCCGAAGCCATCATTCGTCAGATCCTTTATGGAAACATTTACTTCCGCAAGACCTTCGGCAAAGCGAGCGAAGAGTACATGCTGCCGGACTGTTTCGGCTTTCCGTCCTCGCTGCCCAGCATCCTGGCCCACTCGGGCGTGAAGGGCTTTTCCACGCAGAAACTCACCTGGGGATCGTCCGCCGACGCCGGCGGCCCGGAGTCGCTCGAGAATACGCCGGAAGGCACGCCCTTCAACGTGGGCGTCTGGGTTGGTCCGGATGGTAGCACCGTGCTGGCGGCCTTCAACCCCGGCGCGTACAGCGGCAGTATCACCACCGACCTCAGCGTGCCGCTGCCGCCGCTGCCGCCCAACCCGGCGATCGCCGATGTGGACAAGCGCCTCGCCGCCCTCCAGCCCAGTCTGGGCAGCTCCGCGCCAGGAAACGCTCCCGATCCCAAGCTCGTGCAGGATTACTTTGTCCTTCGCGGCGAGCAGACCGCCCTCCAGCACGAACAGGCCCAGCAATCGGAGCAGCGCTTCCAGGGCGACTGGGCCGGCCGCGTGCTGAATAACGGCAAGGTCACGGGCCTCTACACCGACTATCACTATTACGGCACAGGCGACATTGGCGGTGCGCCCAACGAAGAGTCGGTCAAGCGCCTGGAAGCTATCCTCACGAAGGGGAACGTCGATCTGCCGCCCACCGGCGCCCTGTATTTGCGCGGCCAGAAGCATCGTGACTGGCCAGATGTGCCCGTCGGCGGCGGCCCGGTCCACGTCATCTCCGCCACGTCCGATCAGATGTTCAAGGACATCAGGCCGGCCGAAGCCGCAGCGCTGCCACGCTACACCGGCGAGCTCGAGCTGACCAACCACTCGGCAGGCTCACTCACCTCGGAGGCGTACCAGAAGCGCTGGATTCGCAAGGAAGAGCTGCTGGCCGATGCGGCCGAAAAGTCCTCCCTGGCCGCGCAATGGCTCGGAGGCCGCAGCTATCCGCAGCAGCGGCTCAACGCTGCCTGGACGCTGGCCATGGCGGCGCACTTTCACGATCTCGCCGCGGGCACCGCCACTCCGCGCGCATATGAGTTTGCCTGGAACGACGACGTCATCGCGCTCAACCAGTTCGCGGATGTGCTCAAGAGCGCTACCGGCGCGGTCGCGTGGGCTCTGGATACGCAAACCAAAGGCACGCCGGTCATCGTCTTCAACCAGCTCAATATTCCGCGGCAGGATCTGGTGGAGGCCGCCCTCAACTTCGACGGCAAGATGCCGAAAGCCGTGCGCGTCACCGGCCCCGATGGCAACCCGGTCCCCGCACAGGTCTCGAACGGCAAGATCCTCTTCGTGGCCAACGTGCCGTCCGTCGGCTACGCCGTGTATGACATCGAGCCCGCGGCAGCATCGGAAGCAAGCGCCTCCGATCTTCACGTTACGCAGAGTGAGCTCGAAAACGCTTACTACCGCGTGCGGCTGAATGCAGACGGCGACGTTGCCAGCATCTTCGACAAGCAGGCCAACCGAGAGCTGCTGGCCGCGCCCGCGCGCCTCGCGCTTTCCTATGACAACCCGCACCAGTGGCCGGCCTGGAACATGGACTGGACACAGGAGCAGGCCGCGCCCCGGGAGTACGTCTCCGGCCCCGCCAGGATTCGCGTTGTGGAGAACGGCCCGGCACGCGTCGCCGTCGAAATCACGCGTGAAACGGCAGGCTCCCGCTTTGTGCAGACGGTCCGCCTTGCGGCCGGCGATGCGGGCAAGCGTGTCGAGTTCGGCAATGTCATCGACTGGAGCACCCGTGAGCGCAACCTGAAGGCCACGTTTCCGCTCGTCGCCTCCAACGAAATGGCGACCTACAACTGGGACATCGGCACCATCGAGCGGCCCACCGCGGAGCCGAAGAAGTTTGAGGTCCCCTCGCACCAGTGGATCGACCTTACCGACATGAGCGGCGAGTTCGGCGCCACAATCCTTACCGACGCGAAGAACGGCTCCGATAAGCCAGACGACCACACGCTCCGGCTCACGCTGATCCGTACGCCCGGCGTTGCGGGCGGTTACCCCGATCAGGCTACCCAGGACATCGGCCACCACGAGCTCACCTATGGCCTTGCCGGGCACATCAAGGGCTGGCGCCAGGCGCAGACGGATTGGCAGGCGCAGCGCCTGGATGCTCCGCTGATCGCCTTTGAGGCGCCCCGGCATCCGGGCACGCTCGGCAAGAGCTTCTCGCTGCTGAAGGTCAGCAACCCTCGGATTCGCGTTCTCGCGTTCAAAAAAGCCGAGAACAGCGACGAGATCATCCTGCGTCTCGTCGAGCTCGATGGCAGACCGCAACCCGCTGTTCATATCGCCTTCGCCGCTCCGGTCGCAAGCGCACGCGAGGTCAACGGCCAGGAGCAGCCCGTAGGGGATGCGCGCGTGACTGACGGCGAACTTGTGACCAGCTTCAGTGCCTACCAGCCGCGCACCTTCGCCCTAAGACTCGGGGCTGCACCGGCTGCGGTAGAAGCTCCCCACTCTGTACCGGTGACCCTGACCTACGATCTGGCCACGGCCTCGAACACCGGCGACGCAACCCAGGGCGGCTTCGACGCCAAGGGCGATGCTCTTCCAGCGGAGATGCTGCCAGCGAAGATTCCCTTCAACGGTGTTGTCTTTCATCTGGCCCCCGCGAAGACCGGAGCAGCCAACGCCGTCGTGGCCAAAGGACAGCGGATCGAGCTTCCCCCCGGCCAGTATGACCGCATTTACATCCTCGCGGCATCCGCCGAAGGCGACCAGAAGGCGGCCTTCGAAGCCGGCTCTCACAAGGTCGAGTTGAACATCGAGAACTGGGGCGGCTTTGTCGGGCAATGGGATGACCGCGTGTGGAGCTCTTCCGACACAGCGCACGGCAACTACGGTGAGATGGCCGGTTTGCGGCCGGGGTTCATCAAGCGCGCCGACCTCGCCTGGTACGCGAGCCATCATCACGACGCCGCCGGCAGGAATATTCCCTATAGTTACTCGTACCTGTTTGCCTACGGCATCGACCTTCCTGCCGGGGCAAAGACGCTCACGCTACCGCGCAACGCGAACATTCGCATTCTGGCCGTCTCCGTCGCAAACCAGAACACGGAGGCCACGCCTGCTCAACCGCTCTACGACGTGCTGCCCTCACCCAACGCCGGAGCGCCTGACTTTACGCTGTCGGCTCAGCCCGCAACCTCGCTCTCGGAGGGTCGCACCGCGACTGCACACGTGCTTGTGCTGCCGCGCGGCAGTTTTGAGGGTAACGTGAAGCTGACCGCGACAGGACTGCCGCCAGGCGTCACTGCCACGTTCAGCCCGGCCTCGACCGCAGGCGCCAGCGCGATGACGCTTACCGTCGGCCGAACCGCCGCTCCTGCAACAAACACGCTCACCATCACCGGTGTCTCGGGGGGTGTTGCCCACAAGACCACCACGGCGCTCACGATCACCCCCATTCTCAAGGGCACTGTGCCGGTTGACCTTGCGCCGGCATACGACGTCACCGGGATATACAGAAAGGGTTCGAGGTTCCAGGCAAGCGCCGGCGCGGACGGTGGCGGGTACGCCCTCTCGGAGGAGACGCTCGGGCAGGAGCAGGTCGTGGGCGAGGTTGTCTTCAAACTCGGGCCCGCCAACGCTCCGGACATCGTCAGCGGCAAGACCATCGAGCTTCCCATCGGACGCTATGCGAGCATCCGCGTGCTCGCAACGGCCGTAGAAGGCAACCAGACCCGGCAGCCTTTCACCATCCACTACGCCGATGGCACGTCATCCACCGTTGATCAGAGCCTCAGCGACTGGGCTCGGTCTGCAGGCTTCCGCGGTGAGATGCCCGCAACGGAGCTGCCCTACAGGCTGGCGCTCGATGAATCCATCGACCCCAATCCCTTCTATCTTTGGGCTTACAGCTTTCCCGTCGACCCCGGCAAAGAGGTGAAGAGCCTTTCCCTGCCCAGCAATCGCAACGTTCTGGTCTTCGCCGTAACGCTTGTGCCCGCCGCAACGTAGGCGCCCGCCCCGCCCCGAAGAGCCTTCGGTACGATTCACCATTTATTTTTCCGCAACTAATAAAGGAGCTCGCGTATGACACCCCGAAACCTTCTTCTCCGGCGCGCAGGTCTCGCGCTGCTCGGCGCGAGCACCCTCACCTTCTCCGTTGCCGCGCAGTCTTCCTCTTCCAGCAGAAGACCGCTCGACTATGTGAACGCCCTGGTTGGCACAGCGCCCCTGGACGACCAGAAGCTCATCGGCAACGCGCCGCCGCCCGGCGAGCAGCTCTACTCCGGGTTCACGTCGCCCTCGGCCAGGCTCCCGCACAGCTCGACGGCACTGGGACCGATCAACGCCAATCTCGACCTCAACTACCCCGCCGGTGTCCGGGCACCCTACTTCTATCCCAACCGCATGATGTATGGTTTCTCCACCGGCGCAGCCGGCAGCCCCACGCTGATGCCCGTCGTCGGCAACTGGACCGTACCGCCCGAGCGCAGCGGCTCGGTCTATGACAAGGCCCGGGAGAAGGCCTCGGCCGGTTACTACAGCGTCTATCTCGACGACGATCGCACGCTGGTCGAGATGACGGCCACCACCTGGACCGGCATCTTCCGCCTCACCTTTCCGCAGTCGGACAAGGCCAATGTGCTGCTCGATCTTGGGCGCGAGGGCGGCGATGTCGAGGTCGTGGGGGATACCGTCCTGCATGGCCGATCGCGCAACGGCAGGACCTTCTTTGTCGCCGAGTTCTCTCAGCCCTTCCAGGCGTACGGAACCTTCAAGCAAAACCTGCCCAGAAGTCCACGCGACCCGTTGATCGGCTTCGACGATGTGCACCCGGGCGACCGCACCATCACGGGCAACTTCGCCGGCGCCTACCTGCGTTTCTCCACTACGCAGGGGCAGCAAATCCTGGTTAAGGTCGCCTCCGGAACGACCTATGACTCAGCCGAGGCGCGCCTGCGCGCGGAAGAGCCCGGCTGGAATTTCGACAAGGTACACGCGCAGGCAGAACAGGCCTGGGCGCAGAAGCTGAACACCATCGAGGTGAAGGGTGGCACCGAGAAGCAGCGGGAACTCTTCTACTCCTGCCTCTACCACTCGTTCGCCAGCCCGCAGCTGCTGGCTCGCAAGGGCGAGTCGTTAACGCTCCGCGACGGCATCGTGCAGCAGGCGACTTACGACCGCTATGGACCCGTGCCGCTGTGGGATACGGGCCGCAATCAGATCGTTCTTCTGACGCTTCTCGAACCCGACGTCAAGCTGAACATCCTGCGCTCCGAGCTCGAGGCCGCGCGCGAGCACGGTTACATGGAGACCTCCTTTCATGGCGATAACGCCGTGTTCATGTATCTCGGCGATTGGGAGCGCGGCTTGAGCTTCGATTGGGCCGGCGCCTATGAGTACCTGCGCAAGAACGCCATGGACCCGAACGGCCCAAGAGGCTACCTGGCCGAGTACATGCAGCAGGGTTGGATCTCGGACTTCATCCCCGAAGGCAATCCCAGCCCGCCTTACGCCGGCGGCAAAGCCGGTGTGGACACCACGATGGAGTACGCCTGGGACGATCACGCGCTCGCGCTATATGCGCAAAAGCTTGGCAAGAGCGACGATTACAACCTGTTCCTGAAGCGTGCGCACAACTATCAGAACGTCTTCGATCCGAGCATCGGCTTCGTTCGCGGCAAGACCGAAGACGGCAAATGGATCGCGCCCTTCGATCCGCGCGAGCCCTACTACAACTTCATGATGAAAGAGGCCTCCGGCTGGTCCGATCTATGGCTCGTGCCGCACGACGTCCAGGGCCTGATCGATCTTCTCGGCGGCCGCGACAGGTTTGCCGCCAAACTCGATGAGTTCTTCTCCACGCCCTACACCGCCAAAGGCATCTGCCGCGATTGCACCGGCGTCATCGGCCAGTATGTCCAGGGCAATCAGCCGGATCAGCAGGCCGCATATTATTACGATTGGGCCGGACAGCCGTGGAAGACCCAGGAGCTCACCCGCAAAATACTTGCGCTGATGTACGGCAGCGACCACACCGGTCTTGCGTTCCCCGGGATGGATGATCAGGGCTCGACATCCTCGTGGTATGTCATGAGTGCCCTGGGTTTCTATCCCGTCGACCCCTCCAGCCCCGATTACATCCTGGGCAGTCCGATCTTCGACGAAGCCACCCTTCACATGGGCAACGGACACGATCTGATCATCGTAGCGCACAACAATTCTGCCAAGAACATGTACATTCAATCGGCCACCCTTAACGGCAAACCATGGAACAAGCCGTGGTTCCGTCAGGCGGATATCGCTAATGGAGGCAGACTCGTCTTCACCATGGGTCCCCAACCCAACAAGAACTGGGGCAGCACGCCCGACGCCGCTCCCCCTTCCATGACTCCCATGACTTGATAAACGTTCATCTTCTTCAGTGCGCACCTTCAACAGTGGAGGACTGTGAGCGCGGTCGCAGGCGGTCTTCTACACGCCCACGGTCGGAGGAACGCTGAGCGAGCTGCGCCAGGAGTTGCCCCGCTTATTTGGGCGCGTCGATGCCTGCATCGAGCAACACATCACCCCGAAGGGCGAGTGCATTATTCACAAGGCGTTACGATGCCGAGCTTATTATTATCGACGAGGTCGAGCGCCTTTCGACCTCCGTTTTGGAATATGTCCGCGACTTGTCGATCGGCACGGCGTGGGGTTGATGCTGATCGGAATGTCCGGCATCGATAAGCGGATGTCCCGCTATCCCCAGCTCTACAGCCGCGTCGGGTTTGCCCACCAATACCGGCCGTTGCAGGACAGGATCTGGCGTTCGTGCTGACACGCCGCTGGAAAACAGCTTGGGCTCGGGCCGGACGATACCGATTTCACCGACGCCCAAGCTGTCGCCGCTATCGTGCGGATCACCGGAGGTAACTTCCGCTGACTTTGGCAACTTGGCTTGGCCCACGTCGGCGGTTTGTTTGGCCCACCCTTTAGGACGTGGAGGTTGCGGGCGCTCGGCTCTGCTGGATCGTAGCCCGAAGGGCGGAGCGGACGCAGAACCGAGCACTCAGGGCTTACTCTTTCGTCTTCTTTCGCAGGGTTCTCCGGAAGCGATACGATTCCGAGCCGGTCTCGATGATGTGAGCCTGGTCGGTGAGGCGATCGAGCATGGCCTTGCGGAGCCGTGCGTTGGATAGCTAACCTCGGCCAGGTCGAAGGACTCGGTGGCCAGCGGCAACAGATGTTCCTGCTCGGTCAGCAGCCTCGCTCCGACACACTCGGTCTGGCCGGAAATCATCCAGCCCTCGTCGGAACGGCAGTCTGCGAGCAGCTTCCGGTGCGAGGACGCAAGGTTTGTCGCCACAGGCACAGCAACCCAGTGGTTGCGCCGGAAGTAGCCGCCTCTCCCTCGACGCCTTCCTTCTCGTGGACCTCGCTGGACAGCACCCGAGCCGACTTCTTTGACCTCGGCGGCAATCTCCCTGTCCCGGCGAACGGCGTATTCGCGCATGGCGGTGATTTGCAGCGGCAAAGTCTGCTGGTCATGAGTGGAAACCCTGGCGTAGAGCGCCACCCGCAGTCTGCCGCTGAAGGCGCTCCGCGCCCCTGACCGAAAACGTCTCCGAAAAGCGGGTTTTGAAGCTCTGGATTGGCGCGGCTTTTTGATAGGCTCTCCGTATTGGCCGGAACCTAATGTTTGTGGTCAGCTCTCCGCATTGACGACATTCAGATGCGCGACGGGCGGTGCGTCTTGGCCGATCTGCGCGGCAAGGGCGGCCGGGTCCGCACCGTGGCCGTTCCGCTCTGGGTCAAGCAGGGAATCAACGCCTGGATGGTCGCGGCGAAGATCGAGGACGGACGTTTGCTGCGGCCGCTGTCCAAGAGCGGGAAGCTGATCGGGGGCCAACTGGGAGATTGGGCGGTCTGGTCCGTTGTTGAACAGGCAGCAAAGCAGATTGGGATCAAGCGGTTTGGGGCGCACGATCTGCGCCGGACCTGCGCCAAGCTCTGGCGCAAGAACGGTGGCGACCTGAAGCAGATCAAGTTTTTGCTGGGCCACTCCTCGATCCAGACGACCGAGCGATATGTTGGCTCGGAGCAGGAGCTTTCTATCGCTGTGAATGACAACCTCGGGTTATGAGAGAAAGCTGAACGACAATCTCCAACGCGTGTTGGATCGGTTTTCCGGGTTGACCAACACGGCAAGCCCACGAGCGGCAACGCGGGCGGGCTCTCGCTCGTATCGGTCAGACGAATTGGGCGCGCTTAAACTGTTGACGGAAGTCGAAGCCAGACATCTCGATCGGCACACACATCTCCTGCAGGCCGGATCTCCAGCGAAGGTTCAGATGCCCAAGTACTGCGAGCACTTCACTTTCTCATGGAAAAGACGTGTACCAAAGCACCGCGCGTGATCGTTGAGGTTCCAATTGCTTCTTCGGGAAGAGCGGCATTGGTCCCCGATCTTCCAACATTTGTCAAAAAGAGTAACTTTGCCCGTTGCAATGCCACGTCTTGAACACTGCGGGACGGAACCCGAAGAACGAGTCCATGTCATTTCTAGGGACGATTGGCACAGGGTTCTTCGATCTCATGGCTACTCGTGGCGATGCATCCGCCAACCCAGGTAATTGCTGGCGGCTTCAAAGACGGGGTTGGCGACGGAGGCGAAGTTGGCCGCGACGTGGTGCTCAAAGCCGTTCTCGCAGATGTAGCGCAGCAGCTTCTGCATGTTGGGAATTTCGACCACGCCGGCGCCCCCGAAGGTGTTGAGCGGGTCGTCGGTGAAGCGGCCCTGGCCGACGTAGCCGGCAACGCGGCCGGTAAAGTCGTCGGTGGAGAAGCGCGCGAAGCTCATGTCCCCGGCTTTCACCGTTCCATCCAACGTTCCGTGCGTATTTTCCTTGCCAACGGTGCCGGCGATGATGAGCTGGTAATCCATCTTCACGCCTTCGCGGAAGAAGTGCTTGGGCAGATTGGAGCAGTGGAAGCAGACAGCTTTGTTGGGGTCCTCGCCGTAATTGTTGTTCCAGTCGAGCAGCGCGCTGGGCGTCTCGCTGGCGAGGGTCAGTGCATACATGGAAAGCGTGCCGAGGATGTCGACCTCGCAGGCGGAGGGAATGAGTTGCTCGCTCATCATGGACATGACGGTGCAGGGAACGATGCCCAGATATTCCTCGATGGAGGTCCAGCACTGCACGGCGGAGACGGTGAGTTCGGAGGCGGCCATCCAGCCGTCGATGACGGCGCCGAGTTTGGCCATCTTCATGAGCGCGGCTTCAGGCGTGTCGCCGATGGGAATGTACTTCTTGATTGCAGCAAGCTTGGCCTGGACAGCGTCATCGTTGTCCTTTGATTTCTCGATGCGGCCCATGACTTCGGAGAGGTCGAGGGTTTCCACGGTGATGCCGGAACGCTCAAGAAGTTTTTCAGAGTAGCGCACGGTGTTGAAGGCGGTGGGACGCGCGCCAATCGCGCCAAAGCGAACGTTGCGCAGGCCACGCACGATCCTGCAAACCGCGGAGAACCAGGCAAGATCCGCCTTGAACTCGGCGGAGTCCGGAGCCTCGGTGTGCAGTGTGGTGAGCGAGTAGGGAATGCCGTATTGCTTGAGGTTGTTGCAGATGGACATCTTGCCGCAGAAGCTGTCGCGGCGGAAGGCGATACCCATCTTGCCGGTGCTGTCGGGAGTGGCCTGGATCAGCACGGGGACGTTGAGGTTGGCAAGGCGGAGCGCGTCGGCAAGGCCGCGTTCTTCGCCGAAGTTGGGCAGCGTGATGATGATGCCGTCAATCTCCGCGGCATGCTGCTTGAAGAGTGCGGCGCATTTCTTCGCGTCCTCGTAGGTTTCGACGGCTCCGTGCGCAGTCTCCTCTGGCGTCAGGACAATCGCCGTGATTCCGGCGGCTCCGAGGGCCGCGACCATCTCCAGCCGTCCGCTGGTTGCGAGGTGGCTGGGAAAAAAGCCCCGGTTCCCTACTACGACGCCCATCGTCATCTGCCTGCCCATGCGGTGTGTCTAACCTCGTTGGCTTCCGGTTGATGTGTTGAATGGTTGGCGCGCCGCGAGTGGTTCCAAGGCAGAGCCGGTGCGCGCGCGAATGCGTTTAGGTCTTGGACTCGTCTCCCCGGTGCGGTCGGTACTTGAGTGTGTAGAAGCCGCCGAAGAGCGTGAGGAGGATGCCCCACCAGAAGGTTGGATGGAGCTGATGCAGGACGGTGGCCGCCTCATGGCCGCCAAACCATTCCCACGCGCCGTAGGGCAGCAGGACAAGGCCATACGCCAAGGTCATGATGCCGACGAAGAACCAGATGGAGAGCCGTTCGCCGCGCCCTGTACCCTCTGCCATGTGCGACCTCCTGCTCGCGCGCTGGGCGCGAGGCGAATCTATTCAAGTTTAGAAGAAAATGATGTTGAGCACGATGAACACGGCCGCGACTACACCGGCCCAGAGGATCGGCTTCTGCCAGATGGAGGTCGCGCCGTCGTGCGGGATGACCGTCGCGCCGTAGACCAGGCCGTTGAGTTCGGCGTCGGTCTTGGGGGTACCCATATAGCTGACGATGACCGTGATGCCGACGCAGATGATCCAGCTCCACAGAGCGCGGAACATATTCTCGGCCATCGGTTGAGCGTCCGGTGAGAGTGCGATGCGGGCCAGTGCATGCGCCTTGTGCGCCGCGCTTCCAGTGCTGGTGTAAATAAACATCCCGATGGACGAGGCCGTTCCGGCCAGCAGACCCCAGAAGCCGCCCGCGGCAGTCGCGCGTCTCCACAACATACCCAGGATGACGGTGCCGAAGAGCGGCGCGATAAAGAAGCTGAACAGCGCCTGAACGTAGTCCATGATGGAGGCCGCGTTCATCACGAGATAGGCCGTTCCGATAGAGATCAACATCCCGAGCACCGTCGAGAGGCGCCCCATGAACACGTAGTGCTTATCGGAGGCGCGTTTGTTCATATAGGCGCCATAGAGATCATAAGTCCAGACGGTGGAGAACGCGCTGACATTGCCGGCCATGCCGGACATGAACCCGGCGACGAGCGCGGTGATGCCTAGGCCCAGCAGGCCGGGACCGCAGTATCGAATCAGCATCAACGGAAGCACCTGGTCGTAGGAGCGTTGGCCGGTATGTACGGCGACATCTGCCGGGACAAGATGATAGGCCGGATGACCATTGGTGATAAGGCCGAGAGCCAGCAGGCCGGGAAGAATGACGATGAGCGGCACGGCCATCTTAAAGGCCGCGCCGATCACAGGAGCCATCTTAGCGGCACGGAGGTTATGAGCGCTCAGCACGCGCTGGACTACAAGAAAATCCGTGGTCCAGTAACCGAAGGAGACGATTGCGCCGAGCCCAAAGACGATCCCGAACCAGTTAATCCCCATGGGGTTGTTCTTGAAGTGTCCGAGCGTGGACCACAGGTGGGTGTAGTCGTTGGATCCGACGTTGCGCGCGATCTGGGCCTTGAGATTGGTCCAGCCGCCGGTTTCGATCAGGCCAAGAATGGGAATGAGCGCGG
This sequence comes from Granulicella sp., assembly GCA_965277925.1. Classification (GTDB taxonomy): domain Bacteria; phylum Acidobacteriota; class Terriglobia; order Terriglobales; family Acidobacteriaceae; genus Granulicella. The sequence goes on from OZ255850.1 coordinate 54,881, forward strand.
CACCGGCCCAGATGAGAATGAACTGCAGGACCTCGTTGATGATGGCCGAACGCAGGCCGCCGAGCATCACGTAGATAGCGACTGTGATCGCGCCGACCCAGATCGAGAAGGTGATGTTCCAGCCCAGCACGGTCTGCATCACGACGGCCATGGCATACATGTTGACGCCCGACATCAGGATGGTCATGAAAGCGAACGAAACGGCGCTAAGGCCGCGCGCTGCCTCACCGTAGCGCAGTTGCAGATAGCCGGGAACCGAGTGGGTCTTCGAGATGTAATAGAACGGCATCATCACGATGCCGAGGAAGAGCATCGCCGGGATCGCGCCGATCCAGTACCAGTGCATGGCGAGGATGCCGTACTGATAAGCCGATCCCGCCCAGCCCATCAACTCCAGCGAGCCCAGATTGGCCGAGACGAAGCTCAGGCCGGCAATCCAGGCGGTCATCTCGCGGCCGGCGAGGAAGAACTCTTCGCTGGTGTTGGTCGAGCCCTTCACGTAAAACCCGATGAAGATCACGACCGCGAAGTACAGAACCAGGATGAGGATGTCGACCGGGGACAGATGGGTCAACTGCGTCGTGAGGAAGAAGGCGGGAAGGGTCATGGTCTCTCGTGCTGGGAAGATGGATGGCCGGACTGTAGATGGAGCTGCTGGTTTGAATTTAGTACGAGAAGCGAAGAAATGCAGCGTCGTCTATATTTGCGGCGTTGCTTTGGCGTAACTATAACGCAGGCCATGGACGTTGGGCCAATCGGACATTTGCCGATAGAAATATCTCCTCGAGGGAAGGACTACCGGCGTGACGGCGCTGGCCGCGTAATGCGCGAGAATAGCAGCATGGCGCTCGCGTTGGAAGATCGGAGATGGATCGAGGAGCGCGCCGGCGCGGTGGGGTTCGATCTGGCAGGAGTCGCCGGTATTCCCGGACCTGTGAGCGTGGAGGCAAGCCAGGCGGATGCGCGTTTTGCCGACTGGGTCGCGGCGGGTTATGCCGGCGAGATGGAGTATCTGAAGCGCGAGGTTGACAGCGGTGGAAAGGAGAGCGGCGGTCTGGTTCGGGGGGACGTGCGAAGGTCGATGCCGTGGGCGCGGTCGGTGGTGGTCTGCGCGGTGAACTACGAAAGCGCAATTCCGAACTGCAACGACGGAGCGCCGCTGTCGATCGACCCCGCCGCGCCGGACACCGGCTGGATTGCGCGCTATGCGTGGAGCGGCCGCGAGCATTCGAGCAGCACAGGCGAGCGAGCGGGTAGCGATTATCACGACGTGCTGCTAACGAAGCTGCGGGGGGTCGAGGCGGAGCTGCGGCAACGCTTTGGCGCGGCGGGCAGCGCCGATCTCCAGACGCGCTGCTACGTAGACACGGGGCCGCTGCTGGAGCGGGGCTATGCGGTGCAGGCGGGCATCGGCTGGATCGGCAAGAACACCTGCGTGATCGATCAGGAGCAGGGTTCGTGGCTGCTGCTGGGCGTGATCGTGACGTCGCTGGAGCTGCAGGAGAGCGCATGGAGCGTCGCAGCCGACGATCGCTGCGGCACATGCACGCGCTGCATCGACGCCTGCCCGACGGATGCGCTGCTGCCACCTGCGGATACTACATCCGCGCGACAGATGGATGCGTCGCGCTGCATTGCCTATCTGACCATCGAGAAGAAGGGCAGCATTGACAGGGAGTTGCGCGAGAAGATGGGCCGACAGGTCTTCGGGTGCGACATCTGCCAGGATGTTTGCCCGTGGAATTCCAAGGCGCGGAAGGCAATCCGGCCACTGGCAGCGGCGAGTATGCTGCCGCCGCGGCGGGAATTGATCAACCCCAAGCTGGAGTGGCTGGCGGCGATGGATGGGCCGGAGTTCAATGGCTGGTTTCGCGGATCGCCGTTGGAACGGACGCGGCGGCGGCGCATCCTGCGCAATGTGGCCATCGCCATGGGCAATAGCGGGGAGGCGAAGTTTCTGGGCCGGTTGGAAAAATGGTCGACCGGCGAAGATGCCGTGCTGGCGGATGCGGCGGCATGGGCGATGGCGCGTTTGCGTAATCGTCAGGCTATCTCGTAACGCACAGAGCGGCGCACGTAGACTGGGGTTATGCAAGCCAGAAATTCGATAGCCTCGACCGAGGCGAGCGGAGAGAGCGTCCGGGAGGAGATCGCGCGGGCAGCGACCAGTGGTTCGAACGAAAATACTGCCGGTGACGAGGATTTATCGCCTCGGATGGAAGCCTCGCCAGCCGTCCCGGTCGCCGAGAGTGGAACCTGGAAGCAGGTCGTTGCGCTTGGCCGTTACATGACCCGGACCGAGGTCCACACCTACGCCTTCAGCGTGGCGGCGCAGGTGATCCTCTCGCTGTTTCCGTTCATCGTGCTGTTGCTGACATTGTCGCGCAGTGTCTTTCATTCGACCAAAATGGTCCAGTTCGTCAGCCTGATGATGACGAACTTTCTGCCCAACAACCAGGAGTTCGTGATGCGGAACATGCGTGTGCTGGCGTTCGCGCATACCAGGACGAAGTTGTTTTCCGTTGTCATGCTGCTGGTGACGACCACCGGCGTGTTTCTACCGCTGGAGGTGGCGCTGAACAGCGTGTGGGGCGTGCGCAAGAACCGCAGCTATCTGCGCAATCAAATCGTCTCTCTGGGCCTCGCGGCGGGCGTCAGCGTGTTGGCGATGACGTCGGTAGCCCTGAGCGCGGCGCAGCATACAGTGATGAACTTCATCTTCTTCGGCCACACAGACAACGCGCTCTTTACGCTGGTGGGCGATGGCTTCCTGAGGATCTGCGCAGTGCTGGCAAGCATTGGCCTGTTCTTCCTGATCTACTGGGGACTGCCCAATCGCAAGGTGCCCGCGCGGGCGGTGCTGCCGACGGCGATCGTGATGGGGCTGCTTTGGGAGCTGGCGAAGTATCTTTATATTCTTGCGCTGCCGCGGCTGGATTTTGGCGCGGTCTATGGACCGTTTGAGGTGTCGGTCGGTCTGATGGTATGGGCGTTTCTTTCGGGGCTGCTGCTGCTGGCAGGAGCCTACGTCTCTGCTACACGGCAGGGCTTGCGCGAGGCGCGGCAGGCGGATGCGGCCCGGCTGGCACAGGCAGAGGAAAAGGACGACGTCAAGGGTTAGCCCGGCAATGGGCGCGCGCAGAGCCAGTAGCGCCTATCAACAAGCGGAAAGAATCAGCGAAGGAAGACGCTGAGATCGGTAGCGGCTTGACGCAACGGCGCGAGAAAGCGCGTCTGCATGTCGAGCATGGGCATGCGTGGCGCATGGCCGCTCAGATTCACGGTCGCGACCACGCGGCCATTGCCCGCCTGTACCGGTACGGCGAGCGAGCGCAGGCCGATCTCGTACTCCTGATCGCAGAGCGCATAACCGTTGCGGCGAACGTTGCGGAGCGCGAGGCGGAGCTTTTCCACGGAGTTAATCGTGCGCGGAGTGTACTGCGTGAGCGTAAGGCGGGAGAAATATTGCTCAAGCTGGTCCTGTGGGAGATAGGCCAGCAGCACTCTCCCCATGCTGGTGCAGAAGGCGGGCAGGCGCGAGCCGATATGTAGATCGACCGACATGACGCGAGTGACGGAAGTGCGCGCGATGTAGACGATCTGATCGCCGTCGAGCGTCGCCACGGAGAAGCTCTCGCCATAGCTTGCGGACATGCGTTCGAGGATGGGCTGGGCGGCGTTGGCGAGTGTGCTGGATGCGGTGTAGGTGTTGGCCAGCGAGAGCATCTTGGGTCGCAGCGAGTAGCGCTGGCTCTCGTCGGCACCGGCAAAGCCCAGCTTGACCAGCGTGTAGAGGCAGCGGCGAACGGCGGCGCGCGAGAGGCCAGTTCGCAGGCTGAGCTGCGAGATGGTCATCTGCGGAGTCTGCGGCGTGAAAGCCTCAATCACCACCAGGCCGCGGGCCAGCGAGGCCATGAAGTTGGGGTCGCCGCTATAGGTATCGAGCGCGGCGCCAGGAAGGACTTTTGCTTTTGGGATGACAACTGTGGGCGTAACAGAAGCGACGGATGGAGTGATGGTGGACAAGAAGAGCCTCCCTGGGGCAGTCACCGGTCAGTGCGATTGCCGCCCTTTACTTACGATAAACGCACAAATGGTGAGATGCAAGAGGTTGCCTCACGACGCCGAAACGGCCGATCGTGTGGGGCGGGGGCAGGATGCCTACGCGATGAGCACTGATTGTGCATTCGGTGCTCATCGCGTGATTTGGGTGCTGCACTTACTTGCGGCTGCGGTAGCGGCGAATGAGGTTGGTGGTGGAGGTGTCGTGAGCAAGATTCGGTTCGATGGCAGACTCGAGTTCGCCAATGATCTTTTGTGCGAGGACTTTGCCGAGCTCGACGCCCCACTGGTCGAATGAGTCGATGCTCCAGATCACGCCTTGGGTGAAGACGCTGTGCTCGTAAAGCGCGATGAGCTGGCCGAGAAGGCTGGGCGTTAGAACTTCGGCAAGGATAGTGTTGGAAGGGCGATTACCCTCGAATACCTTCTGCGGGACAAGCGCGTCGGGAACGCCTTCGGCCTTCACTTCACCGGCGGTCTTGCCGAAGGCCAGGGCTTCGGCCTGGGCGAAGACGTTGGCCATCAGGATGTCGTGGTGGCGGCCGAGCGGGTTCAGCGTCTTGTAAAAACCGATGAAATCGCAAGGGATCAGGCGCGTCCCCTGATGGATGAGTTGATAGAAGCTGTGCTGGCCGTTGGTGCCGGGCTCGCCCCAGTAGATCGGGCTGGTTTGCGTTTCGACGGGCTCGCCGGAGAGCGTGACGTGTTTGCCGTTGGACTCCATGGTGAGCTGCTGGAGATAGGCAGGGAAGCGCTTGAGGTATTGCTCGTAAGGCAGGATCGCTACGGTCTGGGCGCCGAAGAAATCGGTGTACCAGACGGTCAGCAGGCCCATCAAAACCGGCAGGTTTCGTTCGAAGGGTACTGTCCGGAAGTGGACGTCCATCTGATGAAAGCCGTCCAGCATGGCGCGGAAATTTTGCGGGCCGATGGCGATCATGGTGGAGAGGCCAATGGCCGAGTCCATGGAGTAGCGGCCGCCCACCCAGTCCCAGAAGCCGAACATGTTGGCGGTATCGATGCCGAACTTGGAGACAAGCTTGTCGTTGGTCGAGAGCGCGGCGAAGTGTTTGGCGATGGCCGTCTCAGGCGCTCCAGAAGCGAGGAACCATTCGCGTGCGCTGTGCGCATTGGTCATAGTTTCGAGCGTGGTGAAGGTCTTGGAAGCGATCAGGAAGAGAGTCTCGTCGGGGCTCAGGTCGCGGACGGCTTCGGCGAAGTCGGTGCCGTCGACGTTGGAGACAAAGCGGAACGTGAGATTGCGATCGGAGTAGTGCTTGAGCGCTTCGTAGGCCATGACCGGGCCCAGGTCGGAGCCGCCGATGCCGATGTTGACTACGTTACGAATGCGCTTGCCGGTGTGGCCCTTCCAGTCGCCGGACCGGATGCGGTCGCTGAAGGCGGACATCTTGTCGAGGACTTTGTGGACTTCGGGGATGACGTCTTCGCCATCGACGAGGATGCGCTCGGATTTGGGCGCGCGCAGAGCGATGTGCAGCACGGCGCGGTCTTCGGTGGTGTTGATCTTCTGGCCGGTGAACATGGCCTCAGTGTGCTGCTTGAGGCCCGATTGTGCGGCCAGTTCGAGGAGCAGCTTCAGGGTCTCATCGGTGATGCGATTTTTGGAGTAGTCGAGGAAGACGCCGGCGGCTTCGGCGGTGAAGCGGGTGGCGCGCTCGGGGTCGTCGTGGAAGAGTTGGCGGAGCTGAAGGTCCTTGATGGCTTCCGCATGCGCGGCGAGGGCTTTCCAGGCGGGGCGCTGGTTTAGCGGCGGGGGCAGTGGGGTGGTTTGCTGGTTCATCGACGTCTCTCCTGTGGGGTCGGGAGCTCCGGACCTACAGGGTCATTAGATCATCGGATGGTTTAGGATTTGGGAGAGGAGAATATTGAGATGAGTTCGTCGCATCAGAAGCCAACGTGGCTGGACCGGAATTGGTGGGTTTTGCTGATCCTTTTTGGGCTGAGCTTTATCTTGTTGCTGGCGTTGTTCCATCCGCCGTCCGGGAGATAGTGGGAGCCGCGGGGCCCCCCGGGTACTTTTGGGGCTAAAGTCCTGGTGCGGTGGGGCTTAGTCGGGGACTTGTGGAGGTAATAACATACTTGACGCAGGTAGAGCTTTGAGACTACCTTTGCAGTCAAGAGTTTACCGACTCCGCATAGAGGCGGACAATGACGCATGGCTAGCGATCAACCCAACTTCACGGAGATGCTTCCTAAATTTTGGCGACTCTTCCTGCTTGCCGCCAGTGCGATCTATCTTTTTACTGTCCTCACTTTTATCGAGATACTCCGCAACCCAGAATGGCACTCGCATTTACTTCGGCTCATGGGGCGAGCATGGGTCGTTTTTGTCGCTCAAGACGTCGGCTCTACTGGCCGCGGTTTTATCAATGGCGGTTTGGAGGTTGTTCTTGGCTTCGCAGTGGTGGCCGCTATGACAGGCTACGCGCTCGGATTGAAGGAGTTCCAGAAGCACCTGATGGAAACGGCGATTATTGGGCTGTTTGCTTTTGGAACAGTAACCATGCTCGTATATGGGACGCAGTTCGCGTGGGAGGTCGCTAAGGCTGGCTATCAGGACCATTCAAACTTAGCGACAATCGCAGGCCAGAGTGGTCAACTAAAGACGCAAGTCGGTCAACTAACAAGCAAGAAATCCGCTCTTGAGGAAAAGCTTGCAGGAAAGCCTACCGTCATCACAAAAACCCTTCCCGCTCTACCGGCCCCTAGCCCCACACCCGGAGCGGCTCCGGTTGAAAGACAGTGCTGGCTCGATAACCATTTCGGGATGCCAAACTCCACAATAAAGGGAGCGGTGACGGCAACCGCCGCGATCATACACTGCAACTATCGGATAGATGCCCCTTTCAAGGTTACGCTAGAGTTTGACCGAGATTTTATCCCTGGCGCTCTGACTATTCTTGGAGCAGGGGTGGTAATCGATGGGGGAGGAGTAAAGCAAGGGCTCCTCTATATCGGAGGGGCCGATAGCCCTTCACTTCGATCAGAGCAACTTGTCATAGTCACTGTTTATGGTCCGACCGATCAATATCCGCGTGCCATCAGAGGGAAAATAGAAGCAGATCAATGAAGGCAAAAGTGAAACCTGAATATTACGAAGGCCCAGAAGCATTGAAACTATTTGGAAAGACAATGACGGCGCTCTTTCGCGTCCCCAAAGGGACGGTCGCGAAAGAGCCAGTCAAACTAGTGCGTAAGCCGAAGAAAACCAGCAAGGGCTAATGTTTCCGCTTGCCTCGCCCTTGCCGTGCCTTAGAGAGCGGTGGCACTGCCAGCGCCGGTCAGCTCGGCGTAGGTCAGACGCTTGCCAGCAATGCCACTCATGGCAAGATGAAAACGTCCAAGATCGTCCCACCCTTTGCGGTGGTTGAAGCGGAAGACTTGCTCAGAAAGGTAACGGTCGAGATGGAACGGCTCTACGGCAACATAAGTTCCGGCCAGATTGCGCTTCAACAGCGACCAGAAGTTTTCGAGGCTGTTGGTGTGGACTTCGCCGCGAACGTACTCCACGGCATGATTCACCGTCTTGTGGATGTACTGCTGCTGAAGCTGGTTATACGCACACGCTTGGTCGGTGTAGACCTTCGCTCCCGGTTGGATGGTGCTAAGGATTTCCTTTTGCAGCGTATCGCGCTTGACGTTCGGAACGACCTTCGCACGAATCTGGCGGCTCTCCCGGTCAAGCATTCCAATAACAGAGGTCTTGTGCGTAAAACGGTTCTGATACTCTCGAACGCGCTCCGGTCGAACCGTCTTGTGATGCTTCTCCCGCTTGCTCTTGTGCCAGTTCTTCGGATCGCCACCTACAAACGACTCGTCAACCTCTACCGGAACGTTCGGCCCACCAAGAGGGCCGTCATACGCACTGGTCTCCATCGCTTTGCGAACCCGGTGAAGCATGAACCATGCCGACTTCTGGGTGACGCCAATGGAGCGGGCAATCTCGTAGCTGGAAACGCCGTTCTTGCAGTTGGTCAGCATCCAGACCACCATCATCCACTTATCGAGAGCGATGGGGCTGTCCTCGAAGATCGTCCCTACTTTCAAGCTGAACTGCTTCTTACAGCCATAGCACTCCCAGATGCGGCGGGTCTTGATGAAGGCGTGCTTCTCAGAGCCGCAGCGCGGGCAGGAAACCAGACCGTTCGGCCAGCGATAGTTGAGCGCAAACTGGAAAGCGCGGTCGCGATCCGAGAAGTAAACGATGGCATCCTGAAGTGTTTTAGGGGCGTCCATGAAATAAATGTACGCTCATTCATCGCCTGCGTCAAGTATGTTATTACCCTTGTGGAGGTCAGAATATACTTGACTCAGCAAAGCTTTTTCTGTACTGTTGAGGAATGGAAACGCCTAAGACATTACAAGAAGCCATCATTCACTACTCCAATCCGGATAACTGCATTGCTTTCTTGGTGGAGCAGCGGTGGCCTGATGGAGTTGTGAAGTGCCCGACATGCAGCGCTGAGGGTGCCAAGTACCTGCCGACCCGTCGCGTCTGGCAGTGCAAGGTGCGTCACCCTAAGTCGCAGTTCTCTATCAAGGTTAGGACGATCTTTGAGGACTCCCCTCTGGGCCTTGATAAGTGGCTCATGGCGATGTGGATGCTGGCGAACTGCAAGAACGGCGTTAGTTCCCATGAGATCGGCAAGGCAATCGGTGTCACTCAAAAGAGTGCTTGGCACATGATGCACCGTATCCGGTTGGCGATGAAGGATGAGGCTCCGGCGTTGCTTGGCGGCCCCGATGGCGGTGCGGTTGAAGTGGATGAGGCATTTGTTGGCAGCAACCCCAAGAACTGGCACCAGAGCAAGCGGGAGAAGCATCGCAAGACGGTTCGCCCCGCCCGCGTCCGCACCTATCAGAACGCCTTTACTCATAAGACAGCCGTACTCGGAATGATTGACCGGGACAGCCGCCAAGTTCGCGCCAAGGTCGTGCCGAACGTGCGCCGCGACACGCTGCAAAAGGAGATTATGGAAACCATCGAATTTGGCTCCAAGGTCTATACAGACCAAGCGGTGACATACACGAGCTTGAAGGACACATATGTTCACGAAACCGTGAACCATGCTGTCCAGTACGTCAACGGTCAGGTGCATACAAACTCCCTCGAAAACTTCTGGAGCCTAACGAAGCGGAACCTCTCAGGAACCTATGTCGCAGTCGAACCATTCCATCTTGACCGCTACTTGGATGAGCAGATGTTCCGGTTCAACAATCGTCTCGGCATGAACGATGGCGCTCGATTCAATGCGGTCGTGTCGCAAATTGTCGGCAAGCGGCTTACCTATGAAGAACTCACAGGCAAAAAAGACGCCATCGCATTCTAAGTATCGGCGGGGACGGGGAAAGCGGAAGCTGCTCTAGGCTTCCGCTTTGAGCCGCGTTTAGGCCCCCTGCGGTTTGGGTTGGCGTCTACCTGTTGTCGGTATTCCGCTTCGCGGCGCAGCATCTCTTCTCTCGGTACAGTGAGAACGCGGGATACTAGCGACGAGAAGGCGTCGAATTCGGTTGAATGCTTCATAATGTGATGGGCCACGCCTTTACGGCGATCTCCGCCAGTTGCTTCTGACGCTCTACTAAGGTGGTTGGCGTCCAATCAGCTAAGGCATCTAATTCATTCGTTAGCGCATACGTAGAATCTTTGTAGAACGGCTTCTTTGTCAGGAACTCGGCGCTTCGCGAAAACGAATTAGGGGTCCTTTTCAGTAAACACATATTACCGAGGCGGGTGGTCAGTCGTTGTCTATCCTCTGCTCCAAATCGAGTCCACTCTCCCAATTCTGGTTCTTCTGGAAGAATGTGCTCCAAGGTGATTTCGAGTTGGTCATCGTTGGGAATGTTTTCAGGCTCTAATTCGCCAGACTTTTGGCGCTCCAATCCCCGCAGATAGTATCGTGCGGTAGATGACTTTGCGACCTGCACCTTAGCAAAGTCCGTTTTAAATGCGTCATCGGCAGGAACCATAGTCGCCATCGCAAAAGCCAGGGATCTAGCATCCGTTATTGTCCCTGCGACTATCGCTTGAGCGTGCTTCGCGTATTCGCTTTCGAGCGCTCCGCTACCAAGCTCCCCGGACACGAGAAAACGCACAGACCAAGAAACGGCTAACCGCAGAACTTTCTCGATCTCATGCTTCGAAAACTTCTCTACAACGGTCAACAAAAGTGGCCTAGCCTGCTTTAGGTTCAACTGGATCAGCGTTGCAATGTTCTTTCTTGACCGCTCGGTATAGCCCTCCCAAAAGCCATGCATCGGATTGAGTAGGGCGACGTATTTTCCGGCAGATTCATGGAAGTTTGCTAATAGCTCCATTCCAGTCGTCTTATTGGTTTTTGATTTCTTTATATCGGCAAATAGTTCTGGAGTGCGGATAGGCCCGTTTCTTGAAACCCAGTAATGTCGAATGAAGTCCTTTACGATCTCCGGTTCTTGAACGCTTTCGAGTATGCCCACCATTGCTGCCCATTGACGTTCCGCCTGCTCTACCTGATCGTCCGCGAGATGAAACAGGAGGTTCTTGATTAGATCGCTGGCCGACAGGTCTAATCCTCTGTCATTCATCGTCTCAAAGATTGTGTACGCGTACCGAGAGTCTGGCACTTCAACCCAAATTACTACCGTCTTGCTCTCCAAAAATTTGACCTGATTTAGTAGTTGAGTCTTCGCTACGTCGTGAGACAGTCCCTTGACTAGAATCTTGACGTGTTCCTTTGCTTTTTTTCCTGCTTCATCAATCAAGATATGGGATGGCTTTTTTGGCCTTACCGCTTCTACTTGGGCGCGCTTAGCGTCCGAAGTCGGAAGCAGTATTCGCTGAGTGAAGTAATCGCGGTCGTGGTCGTTGAGAGTCAAGCGCGGGGCATCGGCTTCACCAAGCACAGGCGAGAGCAGAAACATGCTCTCCAGTTTCCGAGCCTCGCCGTCAGTCTTCGCATCCAAGTAGTCTCTGATTGCGGCAATTAGGATGAGGGCTGTAGCGAGACGCTGTTGCCCATCGACAACGGATGGAATGTCGCCGCCGTCATCATCCTGCTTCGTGACTACGATAGACCCTAGGAAGTATTCTTTGGTTGCGGCCGTAACGGCATCTTTCAAGTCGTTGAATAGCTCACGAACATGCTTCTCCTTCCACGAGTAGTCCCGTTGCCGTGGCGGGACGCGCAGGAACTTTGTCTTTAGCGCATCTCCGATGTATCCAGGCTTGATTTCAATCTCGCGGAACTTGCTTGACATGTAGAACCTCGTCCAAGAAGGGGTGACGTCAATCATACCCGGCCCCCAGTCTCAGGGCCGGGTTCACTCCGGCTGTCGGCTCCAGCGCCCGATTCGGGGCACACCCCAAGCGTAGCAGACTTGCTGAGTCTGCGATATTGATGCCCTTGTGGACGTCCGTGGACTGCTCTTTCGGGGTGGAAGCTAAGGTCCGGGGCATGGCGGGTTGCGGTCCGGGGCATGGCGGGTTGCGAAATGTGTTGCGGTCTACTTCTAGGTCACCCGCGATGTCCTTTTGAGGTAGGCGAATTTACTGGAAGTCGCGGAGCAGGTCTTCGATCAGGTCGGTTGAGATTTTGAAGTTCGTCTCCTGTAGCCGCTGAATGGCGACGTGAATATCCAGCAGATCGAGCCGCGCGGCCTCGCGAAGGATTCCGAGCGTCCCGATAACGTAAAGACCTCTGCGGGAGGCTTCGTGCCGGGCAGCGAGATCGTCGATGACGATCTGTTCCGCTCCCAATTCTTCGGCCAGGTGAATTGCTTCGCGTTCCCTAGGATCAAGGTCGATTGTCGAAGCATCGAGCGGGCCGGATACCTGGCGAACCGTTAGCCAGGTTTGGCGGCTGCTGCATCCAGTCGCGGACAGCAGAAGGCGTGCCATCATCCAGCAATTCGCGGCGCACAGCTTCCGGAATGAGGACGTGGCGATAAAGTTTTCCGAGCACTTCGATTTGCTCGATGAGAACCAGATAGTTGATCGGGCTGCTATCCGCAATGACGATCATCGGCTAACGGATTCGCCCACGGTCTCTCCGGCCGCACGCTTTGCGAGATAGCGATTGGAGGTCTGCCGATCCTGTTCGAGGTCTTCGCGCGTGTAATGGAGGAAAACGTCGTGCTCGGCCAGCAGGGCATGGACCTGCATGCGCGTTCCGAAGCCGAGCATGCGGCGGACCTGCGATTCGGTGAGTTGCTTGGACCGGTAGCCCTCGACGGCGAGGGCTTCGAACGCGGAGCGGGTAGAGTCCTTGCCGGCGGCGGTGAGCTGGGCGGCGAGCGAGTCCGGGATGGTCAGGGTCACTTGCATGGGTTAAACGATAGCACTCGGGAAGCTGGTGGCGCGGGCTTCATGGGAACCACACCCATGACGATGAGACCGTCATGAATGGGCCACCCGCAGGCCACCGTTGATAATGCCCACGAAAAATTATTGGTGACGACTCGACGGATTGATAGAATTCGTGGATGGACCCAAGCGCTGTTATTGAGTCGATAAGCAAACACCTTGATGTCCTCGAAAAGATTTCCGATTGGGCAGTCTTCGTCAGCTTGGCCCTCGCCTGGGCTGGCGTTCAAAAGAAGGACATTAGTGCCCTCGGAATGACCTTTGCGAGAAAGCAGGCGTTCACTGTAGCGGTAACTATTTATCTGTTCGTAAACATGGGTGTGTTGATTCCCTTTCTACGGCTTGGTGACCTTCTACTGCTCTTGGACGCGAAGAATTTTGTTCTGGCGGTCACGAAACTCACTACCCATACTTGGGCTATGAACCCGTTCGCATTCTTCGGGAATACCGGGCTTTCCCGGTTCTACAACTCCGGGGATTTGGCCTGTTGATCGTTCTTTGGTGGCTGTGCCATGCTTCGCTGACAACTTTAGTCGATGGTCCATATACGACACGAAGGAAGGTTTTAGTGGGCTGCTTCGCACTGCTTGGTGTTTCAACTGTGTTGGCGATTCAGCGGGTAGAACATATCGTAGTGTCGGGCGGAACCGAACATGTTCCATCCTCGTCGGTGCCGGTCCTAGCTTCAATTTTAAGCTTGAGGAGCCAGCAATATGTCGAAAGCTGGCTGGGTGTAGGAGTCGGCTTTTTGCTCTTTTTAGTGATCCGTCGTTCCCGCGGCCGCTTTTCCCAAACTTAGCTGCTGTGGCCACCGGCCGCCAACGAGTGACGTATCCGGCATTAGGGTTGGCGGTAAAGGTCGATTGACGTCTGAGCGCCAGAAACGTATGCCGTTGTCGAGAGGACCTTAGTGCCTGGATTGATGGTTCCCGCCGCGCAAATCGACAATGCACCCAACTGGTTTGGCTGATTCACGGTCGTCACAAGATTGCGCGCTTGCGTGGTGTCGATCGAAAGCGCGGTGACTTGTTCAAAATCGAGTTGCTCGCGTCGCGTCAAGGTATTTGCAAGATCATCCATCGAGAGGCTCCCTGAGACGGGTATGGTGCCTGCCATGTGATTGTCCTTTCGTTCACTTATTGTTGCAATACAGACTGAACTGCTGAGTTGAGCTTTTCTAGCTTTACATCATTGTCTACTGCGTCACTCATTGCCTTACGTAGAGTATCAAGGAGGACCGCCGGCGAGGCACCGGGATCAAATGAGATCTGATCAGCAGTAAGAATCTTCCGAAGCACATCGGTCGCGTGTTGAACGACAGTCGAATCGGTTGAGGTGACTTGTTGGCTGAGTTGCTGGTACTCAGTGCGAACACTGATTGCTTGTCCTGTCAGTTTTGCGACCGTTGTTTGCAGGTTTTGGTCCGCTTTTACTGCATCACTGCCCGCCTTGCTCGCTATATCGACCAAAGCCGACGGTATAGTTCCCGCGTAATAATAATCGACGACATCGACCCAAGCGGCTTCGACTGGGTAGTTGTTCACATCGCGGGTGGACAGGCTGAGGAGTATCTGTGCTTGGAGGGTTTTGCGCGCCGCACGCATTTGCGAGACAAGCGCTTCGGTTGTCTGCTGTTCAAAGAAGTTCTTGTCGAAAGACAAACGCGTGCCCTGCAGCGCCGTCGCAGTCGCACTTAGGATATCCTTAATGCCCGAAGCGCCGACCACGGTAGCTGCGGCGGTCAGGCCAAGTTGAGCGGCGTCGCCACTGGTCTGATATCCGGCGCGTCGGGTGCTGACTTTGATCTCGAATTCGCCATAGGCCGCATCGACTTGAGCCAAAATTCGGAAGATGATGCTATTTCGTTGTGTCTTCGCCGCATCGAGCATACCAGCAAGAACTGACTGGCGGTAATTGGCTACGTCGGTATCGAAGTCGTGTACCGAATAAGTTATCGAAGCCGGGGAGGCTAGAGCGGCAGGAATTCGTGGCGCCACACGCAAGCAGCCCACAATGGGAATCAGCGCCACGCAGCAGACGCCGACCGATATAAGACGGAGGTTCATAAGCCCACCTGAGTAGAACCAATCTGGGCCCGTTTAGCGAACGCTATCGCAGTATTCTCGGCGTGTCAAGCTAATCGTTTGCGCGGAAATCCATCCGGCATTCGACTCTATCGTCCGAACCGCTGGCCGCCGCCCATTTGGGACATGAGGCGTTGTTGCATTTTGCTGCCGCCCGAGCCCATCGTTTTGAACATTTTGCTCATCTGGGCGTGCTGCTTGAGGAGGGCGTTGACTTCTTGGACCGTCGTGCCGGAGCCGGCGGCTATGCGCTTGCGGCGGCTGCCGTTGATGATTGCGGAGTTGGCGCGCTCTTTCTTTGTCATCGAGTCGATGATGGTTTCGATGCGGGTGAATTGCTTCTCGTCGACGGAGCCGGCGGCCTTCTGCATCTGGGCGAACGGACCTACAGACGGGAGCATCTTCATGATGGATTGCATCGAGCCGAGCTTTTTGATCTGGCGGAGCTGCTCGCGGAAGTCTTCGAGCGAGAAGCCGTCGCCGAAGAGGGCTTTTTTGGCGAAGGCTTCGGCTTTGGTCTTGTCGAGTTTTTCGTCGGCGCGTTCTAAAAGCGTGGCGATGTCGCCCATGCCGAGGATGCGGGAGACGATGCGGTCGGGGTGGAAGGCTTCGAAGGCGTCGGGCTTTTCGCCGGTGCCGAGGAACTTAACGGGCTGGCCGGTGATCTGGCGGATCGAAAGGGCTGCGCCCCCGCGGGCGTCGCCGTCCATCTTGGTGAGGACGGAGCCGGTGATCTGGAGGCGGTCGTTGAAGGCCTTGGCGGAGTTGACGGCGTCCTGGCCGGTCATGGCGTCGGCGACGAAGAGGATCTCGGTGGGGTTGAGCTCTTTTTTGAGCAGCGCCATCTCGTCCATGAGGGCGTCGTCGAGGTGGAGGCGGCCGGCGGTGTCAACGATGAGGATGTCGCAGCCGTAGTTGGCGGCTTCGCGGCGGGCTTCTTTGGCGAGGCGGAGGACGGTTTGGGTTGTTGGTTGGTCGAGGCTGCCTTCGTAGAGCTGGGCGTTGATGGAGGCGGCGACGACGCGGAGTTGCTCGCGGGCGGCCGGGCGGTAGACGTCGACCGAGACCAGCATGGGGCGATGGCCGCCCTTTTTGAGCCACTGGGCTAATTTTCCGGAAGACGTTGTCTTCCCAGATCCTTGTAACCCGGCCATGAGGATGACGGTGGGCGGTTGGGAGGCGAATTTGAAGCGGGCGGTGTCGCGGCCGAGGACTTCGATGAGCTCGTCGCGGACGATCTTGACGATCTGCTCGGCTGGCGACAATGCTGTAGCGACTGTAGACCCGAGGGCTTTGGCGCGGATGTGCTCGATGATGTCGCGGGCGACGTTGAGGTTGACGTCGGATTCGAGGAGGGCGACGCGGATCTCGCGGAGGGCGTCGTTGATGTTCTCGTCGGTGAGGGTGCCCTGGCCGCGCAGGGTCTTGAAGGAGCGCTGGAGTTTGCCGGATAGGGTTTCAAACATGGCTGAAGTAAGTTTAGCAGTGGGGGCAAACAGAAGCAGATCCCTGCGGGATGACAACCAGAAAGGCAAGAGCAGACGCAGATTCCCTTCGGGGATGACAACCAGAAAGACAAGTGCAGCGGCAAGAGCAAAGCCGGGCGGTGGCGAGGGTGGTACGGGGGACTGGCGCTGGGCGGCGGCGCGCGCAAGAATCGGGGGATGGCTGCGAAAGTGGACAGGGGATCGCGGGGGATGCGTGGCGGCTTGGTGAGCGACGTGGCGCTGCTGCGGGAGTACCTGACGTATCTGCGGGTGGAGCGCGGGCTGCGGCCGTTGAGCTGCGAGGCGTACTTGCGGGATATGGAGATGTTCGCGGAGTTCCTGGAGGGTGGGGGTGCGGAGGGTAAACATGCGACGCTGCTGAGGGCCGAGCAGGCGAGTGTGAGCGGGTTTATGCAGCATTTGCGGGAGCATGGAGTGCAGTCGCGGTCGATTGCGCGGAAGCTGAGCTGCGTGCGGGGGTTCTATCGGTGGCTGCTGAAGGACAAGCGCGTCAAGCATGATCCGACTGTGAATATCGAGTCGCCGGCGAGCTGGAAGGTGCTGCCGAAGTCGCTCGCGGAGAGCGAAGTCGCGGAGATGCTCGCGCGCACGGGCGCGGCGGCGCGGAGCGATGCGGCCGATGGGCTGGCCCTGCGGGACCATGCGATGCTCGAACTGCTGTATGCGGGGGGCTTGCGGGTGGGTGAACTCGTGGCGCTGCGGCAGGAGGACCTGCGGCTGGAGACCGCCAGCGTGCAGGTGCGCGGCAAGGGCGATAAAGAGCGGATTGTGCCGATCGGGCGGGCGGCGATTCAGGCTATTGAAGAGTACGTCAAGCGAGGCCGGCCGGAGCTGCTGCAGTCGTTGCATGGAGCGGGTGTGCAGCGGGTGCTGTTCCTGTCGGTTCGAGGACATGCGCTGACAACGCAGTGGGTGTGGCAGATGGTGCGCGGCGTGAACCGCCATGCGAGTCCGCACAAGCTGCGGCATAGCTGCGCGACTCATATGGTGGAGCATGGCGCGGACCTGCGCACGGTACAGACGCTGCTGGGACATGCGGATATTGCGACCACGCAGGTGTATACGCATCTCGCGATTGACCGGCTGAAGACGGTGCATCGGTTGTGTCATCCGAGGGCAAAGCGGCGTGAGGTGGGGGCGTCGTGACTCGTCCTCCCAACCTGTTTGCCTCCGTTGCCGCGACGACAACTGTATTGATCGCGCTCTCGCCGCTGCTATATGGGATGGCGGAGCTGCGTTTCGGTCTCCCAACTCCGCCAACGTGGACGCTTGTTGCTTTCTGGCTGGGACTTCCGGGAATGGTTGTAGCGAATGCAATCGCGGGGTACGACAAAAGATCCAGCATCACGATAGCAATCATTGCGGCATGGATCATTTACTTTGTCGCATTTCGTGCAATCCTTTGCTGGCCAAACTTCCGACGGTGGATGCGGCGCCGCGCAGCCGAGTCAGTGGCTAAAGAACGCGAGGGAAAGGTGTGAGATGAAAGGAATTGATTTTCATTCGCTCGCGGAGAATTTTCTGGCGATGCTGCGTGATGAGCGTGGGGCGTCGGAGCATACGCTGCGAGCGTACTCGCGCGAGGTGCGGGGGTTTGCGGAGTTTTTGAGCGAGACGCTTGGTGAGGGTGCGGGGATTCGCAGCGTTGAGCATACGCATATTCGTGCGTACATGGGCACGCTGATGGATCGCGGGCTGACCAGGGCCAGCGTGGCGCGGGCGCTGGCAGCCATACGGAGCTGGTTCAAATGGCTGGCCAAGGCAGGGCTGGTGGAAGCCAATCCGGCGCTGCTGGTGAGTACGCCGAAGCTGCCCAGGCATCTGCCGAGGGTTCCGAGCATGGAAGAGGTGAATCGGGTACTGGATGGCTTGGTGGTGGCGCGAGGGTCTGTGACGCCCCACCCATGCGCAATGGAGCCGCGCATGAATGGGGCACCCGGAGAGATCGATGGGTTGGCGGGTCATGAGAGTCTTGCGTGGGGCGGGCGGAAGGAAGCCCACCTTAGCCGCGCGGTGAAACTGCGCGTCGAAGATGGGGCACCCGAGGCTGAAGCTGCGAGCTGGCCGGAGCGGGAGCGGGTGATCTTCGAACTGCTGTATGGGTGCGGGATTCGGAACTCGGAGCTTGTTGGGCTGGATATGGACGCGATCCACTGGGCTGACGATGCGATTCGCGTCTTTGGCAAGGGCAAGAAGGAGCGGCTGGTTCCGCTCGGCGATGCTGCGGCGGAGGCCATACGGGGTTATCTGCCGGAGAGGCAGGCTCGGCTGGAGAGCGCAGGGAAAGGCAAGCTTGTTCAGGATGGGCCGCTGCTGGTGAATGCCCGGATGCGAGGGGCGTGTCGGCTGACGACGCGTAGTGTGGGGAGGATCGTCAAGAGCATTGCCATGAGTGGGGGGCTGGCGGCGGATGTGCATCCGCATACGCTGCGCCACGCGTTTGGAACCCACATGCTGGAGGAGGGCGCGGACCTGCGGGCGATCCAGGAGATGCTGGGGCATGAGCGGCTGTCGACGACGCAGCGCTATACGCAGTTGACGGTGGGGCAGGTGCAGCGGGTGTATGACGAGACGCATCCGCGGGCGCGGTGAGGGGTTGTGGCGCTGTGATCGAGAAGCAGATTCCTCCGCTGCGGAATGACAACCAGAAAAGCAAAGGCAGGCACAGATTCCCTGCGGGAATGATAACTAGAAAGGCGACGGCACAAGTTGGAGGCTGCGTCTATGCGGCGAGGCTGAGTTGCTGCTGTAGCAGGTGCATGAGGGCGGCCTCTTCAGGACGCAGCGCGTGAATTGCGGCGGTACTTTGCCCGGTGTCGAAATCGGTGGCGGATCCGGTGGCAACCCGGGTCATGGTGCCGGAAAGATAAGACGCAAGCACGGTCGGATGCACGTAGCACTTGCGGCAGACCGAGGGCGTATTGCCGAGGCGCTGAGCAACGGACTTGATGGCTTCGACGACGTTTTTCTTGAGCTGAGTCTGCGAGTCGCAGGCCTTGAAGTCGCGCAGCATCAGACAGGCGAGGACGGTGCCGGCCCAGGTGCGGAAGTCTTTGGCGGTGAAGTGCTGACCGGTGATCTCGTGGAGGTAATCGTTGACGTCGCTCGAACAGACTGTGCGCGGGTTGCCGTCGTGGTCGAGGTATTCGAAGAGCTCATAGCCCGGTGTATCGCGGCAGGTCTTGACGATTCGGGCGAGGCGGCGGTCGGTGAGATTGATGGTGTGCTCGACGCCGCTCTTGCCCTGGAAGTGAAATGTAAGCTTTGCACCGTCGATGTCGACGTGCTTGCGGCGCATGGTGGTGAGGCCGTAGGAGTGGTTGTCGCGCGCGTACTCCGGATTGCCGATGCGGATGAAGGTGGTCTCGAGCAGGCTGACGATGGTGGCCAGCACTTTTTCGCGGGGGAGGGTGGGAAGAGCGAGGTCGTGCGCCACGCGCTCTCGGATAGAGGGTAGCGCCTCGCCGAAGTGCAACATGTGCTCGTACTTCGCTTCGTCGCGGACCTCGCGCCAGCGAGGATGATAGCGGCTCTGCTTGCGTCCGCGGGCGTCGCGGCCGGTGGCTTGCAGGTGACCGTTAGCGTTGGTGCATATCCAGACGTGGGTCCAGGCCGGCGGGATGACGAGCGACTGGATGCGCGCGAGGGTCTCCTTATCGCGGACTTGTTTGCCGTCGGGGTCGATGTAGCGAAAGCCTTTGCCGGCGGCCTTGCGGGCGATGCCCGGGCGCGTGTCGTAGACGTAGCGCAGGCCCGCGGCCTTGGCCGAGAGCGTGGGATCGAGCAGGAGTTCTGGCGGCGGGGCAGGTCGGGTTCGGGGCCTCTTCGTGGCAGAGGCTGCGGCGGACGCAGGACACATGAGGGCGTTAGATGCGGGCGGCTCGACTAGAGTACCGGCGGCCCTCAGGGGGCGGGCTTGAAGTCGGCTGGCTTGAAGTCGAAGGTTGCGAGATTCATCTGGCCGCTGGTGAGGATGTGAACCGTGAGGACGTTTCGGCCCGCGGGTAGCTCAATGACGGCTGCGTCGGGGAGCACGTTCCAGTGGTGCCATTGCCGCCAGGCGATAGGATCGGCGGCGTTGAAGGTGGAGGGAATGTCGATCGCAGTGCCGACGGGCAGCCCATTGAGATCGAGGGCGATGCGTCCGCCGCGGTTGGAGGTGTAAAGCAGATCGGCGGTGAAGGGGCCGGCGTGCGCGACTTGAACGGTGAGGTTGAACCACTCGCCCGGCTCGGTCCAGCCGACGTAGAGCTGGTTGGCAGGAGGCCGCACGACGTCGTAGGGGTTGTCGTCGATCGGGATGTGCGGGTCGTGGAACTTGGTGTAGGAGGTGTCGACGCCTTCGTGCATGCGGAACTCGTTGAGGTAGCTTCCGTCGACTGGGTTGAGGATGCCGCTGCCGTTGTTCTTCGCGTCGCTGTCGTGGTAAGCGATGCCTTCGCCGCCGCGGTCGTAGTAGGCGCACTGAACGATGCCGGGGATCGGCTGGGCCCCGATGGAGTGGTGGCTGTCGGCGTACGGCGTGCCCTTATAAACGTCGAGAAAGGTCTGTGTGTTCTGGGCGCCTGCCGCGGTTGTCGCGGCAACAAAGACGAACGTGAGGTGCAACGAGCTTCGCTTCACGACGGAGAACCTCCCAAGGTTCGTGCCTACTGTACAAGGGCACGAAGTTAGTAGCGGGGGACGGTGGGGTCGATCGAGCGGGACCAGGCGTCGATGCCGCCGGCGACGGATTGGGCTTGCGCGAAGCCCTGGTCGCGGAGCCACGCGGCCACGCTGAGCGACCGCGCGCCGTGGTGGCAGAGGACCAGGATGGGCAGGTCTTCGTCCAGTTCCTGGTGAGCGCGGCCGGGGACTTCGTTCATGGGCATCGGGGTCGCGCCTGCGATGTGCGCAATGGCGTACTCCCAGGGCTCGCGCACGTCGAGCAGGAGCGGAGGTTCGGGCGAGGTGACGTGCTGCTTGAGTTGGTCGACGGTGATTTCGAGGTCCATGGGAATAAGAATAGACGGTCAAGACTGCTCAATCTGAGGTCAATCCCAGCCTCAGGACTTCAACTGCGGGGACTTCCTCAAAATAGAGGACCGCAGACTTGGCATAGTGTGTATTGCGAATCCAAAGTGCGCCAGAAGCGATGCAAAGCGCACCTAGTGTTAGAAAGAACTTTAGCGGACTTTCAAGTGCATGCTGCTCAAATCGAGCGCTCTTTTCGGTAAGTGGTATGAGCAGCAAGAGATATGCCCAAAATGCGAACTGGACGTTGGCTTTGCCGGGCAGGAAGGAACATGTGAACGGAATTTTTGTGAAGCCAAGCAGGCTGAGTTCGACGAAGAGAATACCCAGCGTCCCGAGCACCAACACGTGGCCTATTACCTGTCGCCACGGCTGAAAAGGAATCGAGAAAATGACCGAGCCGAATAAAACGGGGGCGACTGCGAGTAGGAGCAAGGAGCGCCGAGTTGTGGCGATATATTGCGGGGCTGGGAAGACCTGCGTCATACGCATGATCCAGTTGGCCGGTAGTGAGATTGGTAGGGAGAACGCCACCCGGATACCTACGACCGCGAAACTCATCATCACGATCGTCGAGATAAGAAAGCGAAGGCTGGCGGGATGCAGGGAAGGATTGGCCAAGTCGGTTTGAGCGGCGGGAATCCGCAGCCAGGACAGCGCTATGGCAAACCCTACGCCCAGGTAGAAACACAAGATCACGCGATGCTGGCGGCTGCGGGTCAATGATTTAAAGCTAAAGAGCAACATAGCCGTTTGTAGCGGACTGCCGAACCGTAACTGCCGATGCGTTCCGCGCGCGGCGGGGATGATATCCGGCTCCTCCACGATTTTGCGCATGGTGAGGAAAAAGGAAAATAGCATTGCGGCAATCGCTCCCAGGACGGAAATTGCAAGACCAATCCAAGCTCGCCGTGCCAGAGGGACGAAGGCTGGAGTCATTGTGCCGTTCAATTGATTGAATAGCGCCAGAAACCAATAGGAGGGCAATCGGGCGAACAGATGCTGACTGTTCGGATTCGCCAAAGTCTGTTTCGTCACAAGTCCTGGTTGAAGAAAGAAAACCGCGAGGAAAAGGCAGAATGCTGTTACTTGAAGCACTGCGGAAAGACGCAGAAAGTGGCGGCGAGGAAGTAACTGCGCAGTAATTCCCTGGACGGCAAGCATCGAGCAGAAGATAAACGCGCCGGATGCGATTAGTGTGAACCAATACGCGGCGAACGTCTGCAAAATTTGAAGCAGGCCACCTTGTGCGAGCACCGACGGAAACGTGATGCCGGAGACGATGTTGAGTACAAGAATACAGAGCAGAAGCGCAGTGCCGGAAGCTGCCATCTTGGCCGCGAATAGCGTGCTCGATGTTATAGGTAGTGGAGCGAGTACCATGAAGTCGCGTCTGTCAGGCAAGTTGGAGTCCCAACTGAGCACGGCGAAGAGGCCAACGACAACCATCGTCAATGCGATGAGACGATGTTCCATAGAACAGGCCAGGTTGAAGCGTGTCGAGGAGGACATGCGATCCAAGCGAAGAAACAATCCAACAAGTCCTTCGACGATACCGATGAAACCCAGAACTGCACCGAATTGCCCAAGAAGTTTGACTACGTCAGCTTGCGAAGACAGGGCCTCAAGGTCAATTACTCGCAGGAGGAATTGACGATAGAGCACACGGAACTGGAGGTGGTCGAAAGTTGAACGATCAGGCATGGATCAGGTCAGCTATCTGCCGCGCGGTCGATACGGTGTCGCGCTCGACGGCGAGTTGGGAAAAGATTTCTTCCAGCGTAGGCAACGACATCAGAACGCGTAGGTTCTCGATTGAATCGTCCGCTAGAATTTTGCCGCGATGCAGAATGACGATGCGTGAGCTAATGCGCTCGACTGTTTCAAGCTCATGGGAACTGAATAGCACGGCCTTACCACGCGAAGCCAGCTCCTGAATTAGACTGCGCAGGATCAACGCCGAGCCGACGTCAAGGCCGGAGAATGGTTCATCGAGGAGAAGAAGATCGGGGTTATGCATGAGAGCGGCGGCAAGAAGCACCTTCTGGCGCATGCCCTTCGAATAGCCGGATATCGAGGCGTGGCGGTCATCATAGAGCGAAAACAATCGAAGCAGGCCGTCAATACGCTCGGTGTATTCCACAGCCGGCAGGTTGCGGAGTTGTGCCACCATCACGAGATATTCAGAGCCGGAGAGATGCGTGTAGAGGTGTGGTTCTTCGGGGACATAGCCCAAACGCTGTTTGTATCCGATGAGGTCGGATTGGATGGGCTTCCCTTCAAACAGGATTTCGCCGGCAGTCATGTCGATGAGGCCGCTGATCATCTTCATCGTTGTGGACTTACCGGAGCCGTTCGCTCCAAGGTATCCCGTGACTTCACCAGCTCGTGCGGAGAAGCTGATGCCGTCGACCACAGGTATGCTCGAGTAGCGCTTTTGTACGTTTCGAAGCTCGAGCATCGCGTAGCCGCCTTGGAAAGAAGCTAACACCGTACTGTTTGGGTCACAAGCCAGAAAACTGTCTTAGGCGGCGGCGCCGTGGCATTTTTTGTATTTCTTTCCGGAGCCGCAGAAGCAGGGGTCGTTGCGGCCGATCTCCTGGCCGGTGCGGCGCTGGGTTCCACCAGAGGTGCCGTTGCCGGAGCTTCCGCTGCTGGCCATCTTGGCTGCTTCCAGGTCGCGCTGCTTGTTGCGCTGGAACTCTCGCTCCAGGGCGTCGATGGTGGTGGAAGGCGGCCGGGTGGGGACGGTGGGCGGAGGCGCCGATGAAGAGTTTGGAGGTTGTCCAGCCCGGGTCTCAGAGGCGAGACCTGGGGCGCCCGGAGTTTCGGTTAGAGTTGAGCCGGGTGAGGGCTGGCCCATGGGCAGGCGCTGCTGCTGCGGCGGAACCGGCGGAGCGGGGTTCGCGGCCTGCAGGGCGGCGAGCTCTTCGAGCGATTCGATGGGTGTGCCGTTGGGCGCGAGGATCTGCATGCGGAAGAGGTGGCGCACGGTGTCTTCCTGGAAGCGCAGCATCATGCTCTCGAACATCTGGAAGGACTCTTTTTTGTACTCGACCAGCGGGTCCTGCTGGGCGTAGCCGCGCAGGCCGATGCCCTCCTTCAGGTGGTCCATGTTGAGCAGGTGTTCTTTCCACAGGCCGTCGAGGACCGAGAGCATCACGACGCGCTCGTGGTAGCGCATGTTGGGTTCGCCGAGGATCTTTTCCTTGATGTCGTAACGCTCGCGGAGCTTGTTGAAGATGGACTCGCCGAGCTCGTGGCGATCGAGTTCGGCGGGGTCGATGACGCCTTCGAGATTAAGGCCGAAGAGATCGAAGACCTGAGTGGCGATCTGCTCGGTATTCCACTGGTCGGGATGCGCCTTTTCGGGCGCGAATTCGTCGAGGATGTTGGAGAGCAGTGTGGAGACATAGTCTTCGGTGATGAGCTGCTTCTGCTCAACGCCTTCCATGAGCTGGTGGCGGAGACCATACACGGCCTCGCGCTGTTTGTTCATCACGTCGTCGTACTCGAGCACGTGTTTGCGCGATTCGAAATTCTGGCTTTCGACGGCCTTCTGCGCGCCTTCGATGCGCTTGGAGATCATGCCGGATTCGATGGGCACACCCTCTTCCATGCCGAGCCGCTGGAGCAGGGTGCCGACCCACTCGCGGGCGAAGATGCGCATGAGGTCGTCTTCAAGCGAGAGATAGAAACGGGAGCTGCCGGGGTCGCCTTGACGGCCGGCGCGGCCGCGGAGCTGGTTGTCCACGCGGCGGCTCTCGTGACGTTCCGTGCCGAGAATATGTAAACCGCCGGCTTCGATGACGGCGTCGTGCTCGGTCTTGGTGGCAGCGGCGTGGGCGGCGATGGCGTCATCCCAGTCCTGCTGCGGGACCTCGAACTCCTGGCCCTGGTAGTAGAAGCGCACGAAGCCGGCGGGTGCGACGGGGGAGATGGCGCCTTCGGCGGCGGAGACGGCGCGGGCCAGCGGGCGCTTGGCGTGTCCCTTTACAAGGTCCTGGCGGGCCATGAATTCGGGGTTGCCGCCGAGCAGAATATCCGTTCCGCGGCCGGCCATGTTCGTCGAGATGGTGACCATGCCGAGACGGCCGGCCTGCGCGACGATCTCGGCTTCCTTCTCATGGAATTTTGCGTTCAGCACGACGTGGCGCACGCCCTTGCGCTTGAGGATGTCGGAGAGCAGCTCGGATTTTTCGATGCTGGTGGTGCCGACCAGCACGGGCTGCTTGGCCGCGTGGAGGCGCTCGATCTCGTCGGCGACGGCGAAGTATTTTTCCTTGGCCGTGCGATAGACGACATCGGAGTTTTCGAGGCGCTGCATTACGCGATTGGTGGGGATGACGACGATGTCGAGCTTGTAGATCGACTCGAACTCGGAGGCCTCGGTCTCAGCGGTGCCGGTCATGCCGGAGAGCTTTTTGTAGAGCCGGAAGTAGTTCTGGAAGGTGATGGTGGCGAGGGTCTGGTCTTCCTTGCGGATCTGCACGCCCTCCTTGGCTTCGACGGCCTGATGGAGCCCGTCGGACCAGCGGCGGCCGGGCATGAGGCGGCCGGTGAACTCGTCGACGATGATGACCTCGCCGTCCTTGACGACGTACTCGACATCGCGCTTATACAGGCTATGGGCCTTGATTGCGACTTCGATGTGGTGCTTCATGTCCCAGTTTTCGGGGTCGGCGATATTGCCGATACCGAGCAGCCGCTCGACCTTCTCGAAGCCTTCGTCGGTGACGGTGATGGCGCGGGCTTTTTCGTCGACGACGTAGTCGCCGGACCACGTCTTGGTGTCGAGGGTCTCGATGAGCTCGCCCTCGTCGAGCTGCGGGATGATGGTGTTGGCGATGGCGTACTTGTCGGTGGTCCTGTCGGTAGGGCCGGAGATGATCAGCGGCGTGCGGGCTTCGTCGATGAGGATGGAATCGACTTCGTCGACGATGCAGTAGTACTGGCCGCGCTGCACCTGATCGCTGAGTTCGAACTTCATGTTGTCGCGCAGATAGTCGAAGCCGAACTCGTTGTTGGTCCCGTAGGTGATGTCGGAGCCGTAGGCTTCGCGGCGCTGCTCGTCGGAAAGATCGTGGACGATGACGCCGACGGAGAGGCCGAGGAAGCCGTAGATCTTGCCCATCCATTCTGCATCTCGCTTCGCGAGATAGTCATTCACTGTCACCACGTGGACGCCGTGGCCGGCCAGCGCGTTGAGATAGCAGGGCAGCGTGGCGACCAGAGTCTTGCCTTCGCCGGTCTTCATCTCGGCGATGTTGCCTTGGTGGAGAACGATGCCGCCGATCATCTGGACGTCGAAGTGGCGCATGCCGACGACGCGGCGGCTGGCTTCGCGGACGACGGCGAAGGCCTCGGGGAGGATGGCATCGAGCGCGGACTTTTCGGCGGCGATGATTTCGTCAGTATCGGTAATGCCTTCACGCGCGGCCGCGATGCGGGCGCGGAATTCATCGGTTTTTGCGCGCAGGGCGTCATCGGAGAAAGGCTGCAGCGACTCCTCGTGGCTGTTGATCTCCGCGAGGAGAGGAACCATGCGTTTGACGGCGCGTTCGTTGCTGGTGCCGAAGACTTTGGCGAGTACTTTGTTGAACACGGGAGTTTTCCTTTTGCGCGACGGGACGATGACGATAGACGACGCGCGGACACGAGTGGGGATATTGCCAGCCTGACAAGCAGGCCAAGAAAGGGCGCGGGCGACACGGAGGGTCGATTCAGAAGCTGGAGCCGGTGACGGCATGGAGCGACGCGCTGTGCGCGGAGGGCGGACGCATGCTCCAGACTGTCCGGCAACGGGAAGCGGCGGCCGCGGGAAGATCGAGATCGAACTCGCTGATGGCGCTGGGCACGGCCTCTGCAATGGCGCAGGCACGGGCATGGTCCTGGGCCAGCAGTACGACAAGATAATGGCATCCGAGCGGATATTCGCCAGGGCGCGGAACCGCACCTTCGGCTGCGCTCAGAGAGGCGAGCAGAAGAAAGACGCTGGCGAGATGGAGGGCGCGGCGACGCATCTACATTTATTCTAGATGATTGGCAGACATATTTATTTTGGATGATTTGGCAGCGACGGAGTGCGATCTATTTACTTGTCTTGTCCTTACTTGTCAGCGGCGGTCATCTGCATATCCGTTCCGCCCCAGATATTTGCCGCGCCGGATGCGTTGGGGTAGACGTGGGTCATCCAACCGAAGACTACCGGAAGCCACTTGCCGTCCGCCTGCTGGCAGGCGTCCTCCGTATGGATGGAGCCCCTGAAGCCGAACTTCGAGTCACTTTGCATCTGGTCGGTGAGCGGGATATCGCGGGCCTTGCAGATATTGACATGGCGATGCCACGGCGCGACGCTGAGCGGCACGCGAGCGTTCAACTCGGCCGCGTCCGCATCAGGGGCGGCGGAGTACATCACGCCCACGGCAACCAGACCCTGCGGCGCGCGCTTGTAGAGGATTGCGCCGGGGTGGGCATAGTCGATCTGCTGTCGTTCCTGCGCGGAATATTGCAGATTGACGTAGTGGATCTCGGCTCCCATCTTGCCCGAATCGAAGTAGGGAGCATAGCCGTCTCGAACAGCCGTGGCCGCGTCGCGATAGTGATCGACGACCGTTCTGGCGGCAGCCTCGATTCTGGCCGCGCGCGCCGCGTCGCCGGGTTGTGCGGGCGGCTTCACCGACATCTGCATGTGATCGCCCATCATCATGGTGGAGACCGGGGTGGCGCCGGTGCGATCGGCCGGGCGCTCCGAGTGAAGAAGCAAGGATGTCAGGAAAAGAGTTATCGCGCAGAGAACGGATCGTTTCATATAGACCTCACGCTTCGGATCGATTTTAATACGAGTGGCGGCCTAGACGAGTCAAAGACGAGCGATACGGAGCCAGGCGGGGCGCGAGGAGACTATGCTCGTCTAAGTTGGCGACGACCAGGTTGGCGACTACCAGGATTCAGCGTTCGACGCGGAAGGCGCGGAATTGAAGCGAGGGCGAGGGCGAAATTGATGAGTATTGCAGCGGTTGAGTTTGCGCGCAAGAACGGTGCGCGGTTTGTTGAGGAGCTGAAGGAGTTGTTGCGGATTCCGTCGGTGTCGACCGCGCCGGAGCATGCAGGTGATGTGCGGCGGGCGGCGGAGTTTGTGGCTGAGGGGCTGCGCCAGGCGGGGATGGAGAATGTGCGGCTCATCGAGACTTCTACGCCGACACGTAGCGGGCATCCACTGGTGGTTGCGGATTGGCTGAAGGCGGCAGCGTCGGCGGCAGGCAGAAAGCCCAAGCCGACGGTGCTGCTCTATGGGCATTATGATGTGCAGCCCGCAGAGCCGTTGGACGAATGGAAGTCGCCGCCGTTCGAGCCCGAAGAGCGTGATGGAAATTTGTATGCGCGCGGCGCGGTCGACGACAAAGGGCAGATGTGGATGCATGTGAAGGCGCTGGAGTCGCTGATGAAAGCTGGCGGAAAGCTGCCGGTGAATGTGCGGGTGATCGTGGAGGGCGAGGAAGAGGTTGGAGGCGAGGGGGTTGCTTCCTTCGTGCGTGAACATCCGGAGCAGTTGAAGGCGGATGCGGCGCTGGTGAGCGACACGGAGATGTTTGCGCCCGATCTGCCGACGCTGTGCGTGGGGCTGCGCGGGATGATCTATACGGAGTTGGAAGCGCGCGGCGCGGCGACGGACCTGCATAGCGGAATCTATGGTGGCGCGGCGCCGAATCCGTTCGTGGCGCTGGCGCAGATCATCGCGCAGTTGAAGCGCGCGGATGGGCACATTGCGATTCCGGGATTTTATGACGGGATCGAGGAGCCGACGAAGGATGAGCTGGATGCGTGGCGTTCGCTGCCGTTCGAGGAGGAGGAGTATCGGAAGCACGAAGTTGGATCGACGGAGCTGACCGGCGAGACCATGTTTTCGGTGCTGGAGCGGACATGGTCGCGGCCGACGATGGACGTGCATGGAATGCCGGGCGGGTTCATCGGCGCGGGCGCGAAGACGGTGATTCCGGCCAAGGCGACGGCGAAGATCAGCTTCCGGCTGGTGCCCGGGATGAAGCCGGAGGAGACGTTCGCGAAGTATAAAGCGTTTGTCGCGGAGATTTGCCCGGCGGGCGTGCAGGTGGAGGTGCGGCTGATCCACTCGGGCGAGCCGATTGTGGTGAGCACGGACAATGAGTATGTGCGCGCGGCTACTTCGGCAATGAGTGAAGTGTTCGGCAAAGACACGGTGTTTGTGCGCGGCGGCGGTTCGATTCCGATCGTCGGAGACTTTGTGCGCGAGCTGGACATACCGACGGTGATGATGGGCTTTGGGCTGCCGGATGATAATCTTCATGCCCCCAATGAGAAGTTTCATCTGGCGAACTTTCATCGCGGTATTGAATCGATTGTCCGGTTTCTGGAGAACGTTGGAGGCGCGGCTTAGGAGTACGGCTTTGCGTTTTCAGTTTCCAGAGAGAAGTTCCCAGTTGCGAGTTGAACATGGATAGCCGGGGCGTTCTTCCGGTGCATGGATTTGTGCTGGCAGGCGGCCGGAGCACGCGCATGGGTGAGGACAAAGCGCGGCTGCAGTTTTGCGGGCGGCCCATGGTGGAGATCGCTGTGGAGAAGCTGCGGGAATTCTGTGCAAGCGTGAGCATCGCAGGCAATCGCGACGACCTTGCGGGGTATGCGCCGGTAGTCCACGAGGAGCAGGCGAATGTTGGGCCCGCGGCGGGAGTCGATGCGGGGTTAAGGGCCGCGACGCAGCCGTGGGCGATGTTTGTTCCGGTGGATGTTCCTCTGATGCCCGGCGGGTTGTTGCGCAGGTGGGCCGCGTCTGTGCTTCGGAGGGAAGGGCTGGCCGCGAGCCACCTCTACTACCGCGTAGACCAGCCGGCGTTCTGTATGCTGCGCCGCGATTGCGCGGACAGATTTTCAACGGCGCTGGAGGGCGGCGAGCGGCGGCTTTCGAGGCTCCTGGAGGTGGCCGCGGAAGGGTCGCATTGCGTGCAGGATCTGGATCAGTTGTATGAGAATGAGGTGTGTCCTTCGATTGAGACCAGCGAAAGGTGGTTCATGAACCTGAACACACGCGAAGAGTTGGCCAAGGCGGAGACCTGGGCGCAGGCGCGATAGGCGCGGTTGGAGATAGCCGTAAGACATTGTGCGGCTATGGCTTGGGGACTGCATCTTAAGAGGAAACGCCATGAGCGAACCCGATCTCACAAACGAATCAGCCGGTGAAACGCAGGCCGAGCAACTGGAAAAACCTCTGGTGGACGAGGTGTCCGCCGACGTCGCGCCGGTGGTGGGGGAGTTCATGGCGGAGTCGGCGGAGGCTAACGTCGCAGAGGCCCTCAACGTCGCGGAGGACTCGGAGTTTGCGGCTGGCGCCGGCTTATCGGGCGCGTCATTCGCGGAGCCGGAAGGGGTCGGTCCGTACATCTCGTTCGAGGATGTATACAAGTCATTCGGCGACTTTGTGGTGCTGAAGGATGTGAGCTTTTTCGTGAACCCCGGGGAGACGCTCTGCATTATCGGGCGCAGCGGCGTGGGGAAATCGGTCTCGCTGCAGATGCTGATGGGGTTTCTCAAGCCGGACGCGGGGACGGTGTGCGTGGCGGGGCAGGACATCGCCGGGCTGAGCGAGCGCGAGATGCAGGAGGTGCGGCGCAAGGTGACGATGGTGTTTCAAAATGGGGCACTTTTCGACTCCATCAGCGTGGGGGAAAATGTGGCGTTTCCGCTGCGCGAGCGCGGGAATATGGAGGAGGACCAGATCCTGCAGGTGGTCAAGGGGCTGCTCGAAATGGTGGGGGTGGCGGGCATGGAAGATGCTCTGCCATCAGACCTTTCGACCGGAATGAAGCGTTCGGTGGCGATCGCGCGGGCGCTTGCGGCGCAGCCTACGGCGGTGCTGTACGACGAGCCGACCACGATGGTCGATCCGCTGATGGCGCATCTTCTGGGCAACCTGATACAGCGGCTCAAGATGCAGTTGCATCTCACCAGTATTGTTGTGACCCACGATATGCGATTCGCGGAAAAACTGGCCGATCGAATTGTCTTCCTGCACGAAGGCACAGCCCGTTTCTTTGGAACCACGGAGGAGATGCGGGCCAGCGACGATCCGGTGCTGAAGGAGTTTCTGGCGCTGGACGAACTGGTGCTGCCGCAATGAGTCCGGAAGCCAGAGGCAGGATCGAGCAAGGCAGGACCCGGGAGGCAGGAGGGAAGGGGCGCGACGTGATGCGAGCAGAGCGGCTCGGAAGTAGGCGGTAAGACAGGCTTGAGACCGGATGTTCGTCGAGAAAACCGGGACATTACTTAAACCGGGACATTACTTAAGGTGCTATTCCAACGATCAGGTTCGGCGGCGGCGTTCCACGCGCCAACGGACTAAACTTAGAAAAATAAACCAATTACCAGGATTGGGCGCACGGATAGACCCGACCTGAATGCAGGGCCGCTTATGACGACACCGGATTATCTCCAGCAGGTTGTGATCTCGAACTACGGACGGAGCCGCGCCGGACATCCGGCACGCCCTGGCGATCGCTACGCGGAGCCGCTGCTGACCGCGGCGATCTGGTCGGGGATGGACTTGTTGTGCGCGGTCATTGCCGGATTGGTTGCGTTCCGCATCCGGCTGAACCCGATGATGCCCTCCTTGCATGGGACGATGCTGCTGCGCCTGGAGACGCGGGGCTGGCTGCTCTCGGTCGGTTATTTGCTGGTTTTTTGCTTGTACTTAGTCGCTTTTTCGCGGCTTTACGGATTGTATCGATCACCCGACAGCCGCAGCGGTCTCAGCGAACAGAGACTGACGGTCCAAGCGACGCTGACGGCCGGGTTGTTGCTGTGCGGAACGCTTTACTTGACGCGGGCGTATGGGGTGTCGCGGATCGTCGTGGCGCTTACGGTCGTCTTTACGATGGTTCTGTTGATGGGGCGCCGGGCGGTCTCGCGGAAGCTGCGCGAGCGGAGTTTTCTCCAGGGCCGTGAGACGCGCAATGTGCTGATCGTGGGCGATGGAAGGGTGGGCCATGCGTTGCGCAACCACCTTCAGGCCCTGCCGCACATGGGCTTCCGCTTTCTGGGATTCGTTTCGTTGGACGGGGCGCCGTCAAGCAACACGCAGGTGATTGGGGACATCCGCAACTGCGTGGCGCTGGCGCGCTCGCTGTTTGTGGACGAGATTTACTTCTCCACGCCGGTGGAGAAGCAGACGGTCATCTCGGTGGTGGAAGAGGCGCGCTCGGTGGGGATCGATGTGCGCGTGGTGCCCGATCTTTATGATGGCCTGGCGTGGAATGCGCCGGTCGAGTTCATTGGGCAGTTTCCGACGATTCCGTTGCACCGCCGCGATTTTCCACGCGGGGCGTTCTTCCTGAAGCGCGTGATGGATGTCGTGGTGGCGATTCTGGCGATGATTCTGCTGGCGCCGTTCATGCTGATCGTCGCGCTGCTGATTCGTCTGGATTCGCCGGGGCCGATCTTTTATCGAGCTGCGCGCATTGGGCGCAAGGGCCGTACGTTTACCTGTTACAAACTCAGGACGATGATCCAGGACGCGGAGAAGTTGCAGGAGTACCTGGCTCATCGCAATGAGCGCGATGGCGTGCTGTTCAAGATCAGCAACGATCCTCGTGTCACACGGGCAGGGGCGTGGCTGCGCAAGTATTCGCTGGATGAACTGCCGCAGCTGATCAATGTGCTGACCGGCGATATGAGCCTGGTGGGACCGCGGCCGCCGCTGGCCGCCGAGGTGGAGAAGTACGATCTGGCGCACCTGCGCAGGCTGGATGTGCTGCCGGGGATGACCGGGCTGTGGCAGGTGGAGGCGCGGCAGGACCCGTCGTTCGACAGCTATATCTCGCTTGACACGGCGTATGTGGAGAACTGGAATCTCTTGCTGGACCTGAGGATTCTGGCGCGCACGGTCGGGGTCGTGGTGGCGGGAACGGGGACGTAAGAGCAGGGAAAAGGGATTAGGATGGTTCGCCGAAGGTGAATGGGCGCTCAACAGCAGATTCCTCCGCTGCGCTGCGGAATGACAACCAGAAAAGAAACGGTGCTCAACGCCAATCGGCAGTCTGCTTTGCGGACGGCCGCCTGGAAGCGCCGCGCGGTAGACTGAATGGGTGCGGATCGCGCTGGCGCAAATCAATCCAACGGTCGGAGACTTCCCGGGGAACCTGCATAAGATTGCGGAGTTTGTCGAGCGGGCGGCGGTGCAGGGTGCGGACCTGGTGATGTTTCCCGAGCTGACGACGTGCGGCTACTGGCCGGCGGACCTGCTGGAGAAGGATTCTTTCGTGGGCCGGGCGGAAGAGACGCTGGCCGCGGTGGCTGCGCTGACGCAAGGCCCAGGCCGGCCCTCGGTGCTGTGCGGTTCGGCGATGCGCTGCGAGAACACGCACGGCAAGCATGTTCAGAATGTAGCGGCGTTGCTCGAAGACGGAGAGATTCGGTTTGTGCAGCAGAAGATGCTGCTGCCTTTCTACGATGTCTTCGATGAGCAGCGCTACTTTGAGCCGGCGGCGAGACAGTCGCTGACGCTGGTGAAGGGCAAGCCGGTGGCGATCACGATCTGCGAGGACGCGTGGAACGACAAGGTGTTCTGGCCGCGGCAGATGTATCCGGTGGACCCGATCGAAGAGTTGATGCGGCAGTGGGCAGTGCTGCCGCAGCCGCTGGACGGCCCGCGGCTGATCCTGAATATTTCGGCTTCGCCGTTCTGGCATGGGAAGGCCGAGGTGCGGCAGCGGATGATCGGCGCGCTCGCGAAGCGGCACCGGGCGACGGCCCTGATGGTCAACCAGGTCGGGGGCGACGACAGCCTGATCTTCGATGGCGCGTCGTTTGCGGTGGACGCGAACGGCGACATTGTTGCGCGCGCGAAGGAATTCGCGGAAGACCTGGTGGTGTTTGACACGAGCGATGCTGCCTCGGCGGAAGGACAGAAGCAGGTTCCCTACGGGAATGACAGAAAGAAAAGCAAGAACAAAGGCGAAACACAGACCGCGAGGACGTGGAGCTCGCTGGTGCTGGGCACGCGCGATTACCTGCGCAAGTGTGGATTCAGCAAGGCGATTGTGGGGCTGAGCGGGGGGATCGACTCGGCGCTGGTGGCGGCGATTGCGGTGGAGGCGCTGGGCGCTGAGAACGTGCAGGGAATTGGGATGCCCAGCGAGTTTTCGTCGAGCGGATCGGTGAGCGATGCGGAGACGCTGGCGAAGAACCTGGGGATTGCGTTTTCGCTTGTTCCGGTGCGCGAGATCTATACGCAATTTTCGCGGTCCCTGGAGCCGTGCTTTCGGGCGATGGGAGCGGGGACGCAGTTTGGGCTCGCGGAAGAAAATCTGCAGCCGAGAATTCGCGGCAGCCTGCTGATGGCGCTCTCCAATAAGACGGGCGCTCTGGTGCTGACCACCGGCAACAAGAGTGAGATGGCCTGTGGATACTGCACGCTCTACGGCGATATGGTGGGCGCGCTGGCGGTGATTGGTGACCTTTATAAGACCGAGGTTTATGCGCTGGCGCACTATGTCAATCGCGAGCGCGAGGTGATTCCGAACGATACGCTTACGAAGGCTCCTTCGGCGGAGCTGAGGCCGGGGCAGAAGGATACGGATTCGCTGCCGCCCTATGACGTGCTCGATCCGATTCTGCGCGCGTATGTCGAGGAGTACGCCTCGGCGGAGGAGATTGCGCGCGCGCAGGATGCGGACGAGGAGTTGGTGCGGAAGGTGATCCGGCTGGTGGAGATGAGCGAGTACAAGCGCCAGCAGGCGGCGCCGGTGCTGAAGGTTTCGAAGAAATCGTTTGGTACGGGAAGGCGATTTCCGATTGCGGCGAAGAGGCAGTAGTCGTCGGGAGCAAGCAGGCAAAGACAACGGCAAAGACGGAGGCGCACTACACTGTGAGGATGATCAAGAGGATGATTTCGATGAGCAAGAGGAGCAAGGAAGTTGGCATGGGGTTGTGGGCGCGCATGGCCTTAGCGGCGGCAGTGGTGGTTTTCGCGGCGAGTGCCTCGATGAAGGCGCAGGCGCCGCCGGTGGTGTCTCCTGCCACGCAGGACGCGCAGCAGGCCCAGGCGCCGGCAAAGCAACAGGAGCCCTCGGCGCCAACGCCGCAGGGTCCGATACGCGAGGGAGCGGCGCCGGCCAATCCGTTTCCGCCGGTGAACCTGAAGAACTTCACGGCCGATTCGCCGTCGCGGGAAGAGGTCGACAGCTTTCTGAAGTCGATCTGGGGGTATGACGAAAACCGCATCTGGAGCGTGGCGGCGATTCTGAAGACCCCGGCGCCCGGCGTGGCGAAGGTAGTGGTCTTCGCGGAGGACAAGACGAAGCCGGGCAAAGGATCGCAGGCTGTGTTCTTCGTTA
This sequence comes from Granulicella sp., assembly GCA_965277925.1. GTDB lineage: Bacteria > Acidobacteriota > Terriglobia > Terriglobales > Acidobacteriaceae > Granulicella. Next base: position 90,276 of record OZ255850.1, read on the forward strand.
CTCCGGACGGCAAACACGCTATCGCCGGCGATGTGATGGACTTCGGAGCCAAGCCGTTCGCAGCCGCGCGCGCGACGCTGCAAGCTCGCGCCGACGGGCCCGCGGAAGGAGCGGCCAGCAAGGATCTGATGCTGGTGGAGTTCGCCGGTCTGCAGTGCCCGCGCTGCCAGGAGGCGCAGGACACGATGGCGAAGCTTGCGACGGACTTCCCTGAAGCGCGCATTGTTTTTGAGGATGTGCCGATCGCGGAGCTTCATCCATACGCCTATCGCGCGGCGGCGGAGGGCGTGTGCGTGCGGCAGGCCAAGGGCGATGCGGCGTTTTTCAAGTACGCGGAGGCGGTGTACGGCGAGCAGGCGCAGTTGACCGCGGCGGGTGTGGACGCGGCGCTGGCTGCGGCCGTGACGGCCGCCGGCGGTGATCCAAAGGCGGCGGCGACATGCTCGGCGTTGCCCGCAACCAAAGGCGCGGTGCAAGCGTCCACGACGCTGGCGACCGACCTCGGCATCGACCAGACGCCGATTCTGGCGGTGAACGGACACATGCTTCCGGTGGCGGGACTGCCTTACGAGACGCTCAAGCGGATTGTGGTCTATCAGGCAGGGCAGGACGGGATCGTGGTGCATGTGCAACCGACGCTGTCGACGTTGAAGTAAGTAGACGGGCAGATGTCTTCTTGCGATGAGCGCGCGTGGAGACCTCTTCTGATTTTGACGATGTCCCTGGCGTGCTCTTTGCAGCCGGATTGAGAGGGAATCTTGCGAATCGTAGCGGGCGTAGACTTCGGAACCCTGAGCACGCGTGTGACGCTGCTGGATGCGGAGAGTGGCCGGCTGGGCACGGCCTCGGCCACATATCCGTTGAAGCGTAAGCGCGACGATCCTGATTTTGCCACGCAGCCGCACGCTGACCAGATGAATGCGCTGGTGCGTGCGATGCGCGATGTGCTCGGTCAAACTGGCGTCGCTGGCGCGCAGGTGGAGGCGCTGGCGCTCGACACGACCGGCTCCAGCGTCATCTTCGTGGATAATGCAATGCAGCCGCTCGATGACTACTACCTGTGGTGCGATCATCGGGCGTTGCGGGAGGCGCAGGAGATCACGCGATTGGCGCACGAGAACGGGCTCGAGGCCATTCAGTGGTGCGGCGGCGTGTATTCGCATGAGTGGGGCTGGGCCAAGCTGCTGCACTGGCTGCGGAACAATCCGGAAAAGCGGGCGAGATTCGCCTCTGCGTTCGAGCATTGCGATATGGTCGCGGCGACTTTGTGCGGCATAACAGGGCCAAAGGACGTGAAGCGCAGCGTGTGCGCCATGGGGCACAAATGGCTCTGGAACCCGAGATGGGGAGGCTATCCTTCGCAGGCATTTCTCTCCGCGGTCGATCCGCTGCTGGACGGTGTGCGGGAGAAGATGAGCGGTGAGGTGTTGACCTCCGATCATCTGGCCGGGCATCTCGATGCGGTTTGGGCGGAGCGGCTCGGCTTGAGGGCGGGGATTCCTATTCCGGTCGGGGCGTTCGATGCGCATTGGGATGCCATCGGCGCCGGCTGCCGAGAGGGCGATGTGGTGAACGTGGTCGGCACGTCGACCTGCATCATCGCGATGGGGAAGCAGGCGCAACTCATCCCCGGAGTATGCGGCGTGGTGCCGGGCAGTGTGCATCCTGCGTATACGGGTGTGGAGGCAGGGCTTTCAGCGGTCGGCGATATCTTCGAGGCGATCGCCAGACGCGCGGGCACGAATGTGGCTCAGCTTTCGCAGGGTCTGGAGGCCTACCGGCCGGGCCAGACCGGACTCTTGCGCTTGTCGTGGGACAACGGGGACCGGACGGTGCTTGTGAACAGTGAGCTGGGCGGAATGACGCTTGGCTGGAACCTGCTGCACACCGCGCAGGATGAACTGTTTGCGGCGATCGAGGGGACAGCGTTTCACACGCGCATCATTCTGGATCGCATGGCGGAATGCGGCGTTCCGATCGAGCGCGTCATCAACGCCGGTGGCGTCCCGCAAAACAACGCGGTGTTGAACCAGGTGTATGCCGACGTGCTCAACAAGCCGGTGCTGGTGCCCGACAGCACGCCGACCAGTATTGGCTCGGGAATCTTTGCGCAACTCGCTGCCGGGATTTTCACCAGCATCGAAGAGGCGCAGAGCCGAATGTGTCCGGGGCACAAGGTTTATGTGCCCCGAGTGGAGGCGGCTGAACTCTACGAGCAGATGTACGCGCTGTATCGCCAGGTTTATTTTTCCTTTGGCGACAGGACTTCCGTACCGACGAATTTGTCGCATGTCTTGCGCGAGTTGCGGGAGATTGCTGCGGTGGCGCGGCGGTTGCCGGAAGGCACGCCCGCAAAGGAGCTTGCGGGCGGAGGAGTGTGAACTGAAGTCCTACTTCGTCGGGCCGGCCTTGAAGCTGCACGATGAGTCGGTGAGTTGGGTGGGCGCGATGGTGAGCGGCTGCAGGTGGTTCTTGGCCAGCAACGCGTTGAAGCCGGGGAGCTGTTGCATCTGCATCGCCTTCCAGGCGTCCACGGTGCGGTTGTACTTGGAGCAGTCGCTCTCCCAACTGGCGATCTGGGTCGGGGTGGGGGTCATGTCGAGGCCTACCTGCATCATGCTGACCATGGTGTTGTAGTCGTTGTTCAGCGCGAGGAAGGATTGCAGCGCGTTGGGGTCGGGAGTGGACGTGGGACGGCGGAAGGGGGCGCCCGGGGGCGGCACTACGCCGCCGATCTTGGTCAGGTCCTCATCGAGCGTCTTGGCCTGCGTGGCGACATCGGCGGGCAGGCTGCTCCGCATCAGGGACGCAAGCTGGCTCTTGACGGCACCGACTTCGTCATGGCCTGCGAAGGTCTGCTGCATGCCGTGAACCGAGAGTAGCGTGAGCTGGTTCTGGGTTCGCAGGGCGGCCATGACTTCGGGGCTCTGGCCCACGCGCGGGTCGTTCATGACGGTGACGTCGCGAGTGTAGACCTGGCCGTCCACGGTGAGCTTGAGCGTATAAACACCGGGAATGACCTGCGGCCCATGCGGACCCGGGGTGGTGGCGCCCGGGGTCATGTTCATCTCGTTTTCGAGGTCGTGGCGCAGGGCGGGCGGGTTGTCGTAGTACAGGTCCCAGTTGACGCGGTTCAGACCGGGATGGGTGCTGAGGGCGCGCGACTCGGGCGAGGCCAGCCAGTAGAGGGGATACTCGGCACCCTCGATGGGCGGCGGCAAGGTGCTGGTCATGGTGTTCACCAGATTGCCTTTGGAGTCGAAGACCTGGAGCTGGATCGGCCGGTCGGGCTGATGGCTGAGGTAGTAATCGACGATCACGCCATAAGGCGGGTTGGGCGCATGGGGAACCTCGATCGAGAAGGGTTGGTCCCAGTTGCTGTTGACGCGGGCGCGGATGGCCTCCTCGGGCGCAAAGAGATAGGCCGCGGAGGAGCTGATGGCGTGGGCTTCGGCGGCGATGTGGCGCAACGGCGTGATGTCGTCGAGGACCCAGAAGCCGCGGCCGTAGGTGCCGATGACCAGGTCGTTCATGTGGTAACCGGTGTGGATCGTAAGGTCGCGGATGGAGGTGGTGGGTAGGTTCTGGCGCAGCAGCTGCCAGTGATCGCCGTTGTCGAAGCTGACGTAGACAGTGCTCTCGGTTCCGGCGAAGAGCAGGCCGGGCTGGCCGGGATCGGCGCGCAGACTGTTGACCCAGCTTCCGGTGCGCTCGTCGCGGGGCAGGCCGTTGACGATGCTGTTCCAAGTCTTGCCGCCGTCGGTGGTGCGCCAGAGGAGCGGCACGTTGGCGTCCTCGGTGGGTGGCACGGTGACGCCGCGCTCACCGCCGATGCGGCCGGCGACGTAGGCGGTGTTGATGTCATCGCCGGCCGCGATGGTGTTGAAGCTGGTGTGGGGGGGCAGGTCCGCGATGTTGCTGACGTTGTTCCAAACTTTGCCGCGGTCCGTGGTGTTGAAGATCTGGCTATTGCTGCTGACGGTCCAGACAACGCCGCGCTGGGTCGTGGAGATGGAGAAGTCGCTGATGGAGGGTTCGGGCGCGGGGGGCGTGGCCGCGCTGGGCGGCGTAGGCTGCGTCGGTGTCGCCGAGGGTGGCTTCGGCGTCGGCTGGGGTGGTTGGGGCTTGGGCGGCGGCGGTGTAGGCAGCGGCGTGCCACAGGGCACTGCGGGCGCGCCCTTGGCGGTAGTCAGGTCGGGGCTAAAGGACTTCCAGGAATGGGCGCCGTCGCGGGAGACCAGCAGGCACTGGTAGGCGACGTATAGGGCGCCGGGATCGAAGGCCGTGTCGAACTCCTTCTGGAAGTCGCGACCGGCGCGGTACTTGGGGGAATCGGAGCCGAAGTTGGGCGCGACGTTCTCCCACTGCCCGGTCGTCATATTGATTTTGATCAGGCCGCTGCCGCCGCCGCCGGGGCCATAGCCGACGCCATAGAGGATGTGAGGGTTCTGGGGATCGGGCGTGATGACGCCGAATTCGGAGGAGGGCAGCGGGGTCCAGTCGGTGAAGTTGACCTGGCCGAAGTTGCCGCGGCTGCTGATCATGACCGCGCCGGTGTCCTGCTGCGCCGCCATGATCATGTAGGGATACTGGCTGTCGGTGGCGACGTGGTAAACCTGCGAGATGACCTCGCTGTACCAGAGGCTCCAGGTGTGGCCGTCATCGAGGGTGACGCTGGCGCCCTGGTCGGAGCCGACCAGCATGCGCTTGCCGTTGGTGGGATCGATCCAGAGCTTGTGGTAGTCCTCGCCGCCGGGCGCGCCCTTGAAGGCGCTGAAGGTGACGCCGCCGTCGGTGGACCGGTACATGGCGGTGCTCATGGTGTAGACGATGTCGGGGTTCTGCGAATCGACGAAGACGCCGCTGCTATAGCTGCCCTGGCCATTGCTGATGCGGATGTCCTTGCCCGCCATGTGCTGCCAGGTGGCGCCGCCGTCGTCGGAGCGGAACAGCCCCGAGCCGTCTTCGATGGTGTTGCCGACGATGTAGATGCGCTGGCCTTTGGTGTGCATGGCGATGGCCACTGCGACGCGTCCCTCGAAGGGCGGAATCTTGATCTGGGTCCACGTGCGGCCCTCATCGGTGGATTTGAAGACCTGCGCTGGCTTGGTTTTGGCCCGAGGGCCGGCGGTGGGAACGCCACGTGTGCCGCCGGTACCCTGCACGGCCGCCAGCATCACGCTGGGGTCGTCGTAGGCGTACTCGAGGTCGCGCGTGCCGTCGTAGTCCGCGGGTTTGAGGACGCTGGTCCAGGTCTGGCCGCCGTCGGTGGAGCGGAAGAGACCGCCGCCGTGGTGGGTTTCGTCCCCGAGAGCGGAGACGATCACCAGATTGGGATCGGTGGGATCGACCAGGATGTTGGTGATCTTCACGCTGTCTTCCAGGCCGATGTGCTGCCAGGTCTTGCCGGCATCGGTGGACTTCCACATGCCGTTGCCGAGGCTGCCGCCGATGGGGTCGCCGGCGCCGGCATAAACGATATCGGGATTGGAGGGAGCGACCTGGATGGCGCCCACGCTGTCCACGCTCGTCTCCTGGTCGAAGATGGGGAACCAGGTCACGCCGGCGCTGGTGGTCTTCCAGATGCCGCCCTGGGGCATGCCGGCGTAGAACACGCCGGGCTGACCAATGACACCTGTGACGGAGGAGATGCGGCCGCCGTGGAAAGGGCCGACGTTACGCCACTTGAGGCCGGTATAGAGGTCGGGATTGACCTGAGCGCCCGCACCCAAGGCCAATGCCAGCACGCCGGCGAAGGCCAGCCCGCAATACGCAACCCGCGAAATTCGCGTCATCAAGTAAGTACCCCTCGCAAGAATTCAAACGGCTAATCGGGGTAGTATACAGGCCTCGCAAGTGGGGCAACCGCTGTCCTGACGATAGACAGGCTCAGTCACCCTCGCCAGGGCTCACACCGCGTTGCTTGCGATGCCGCTACTCCTCATAGCAGCAAACCCGAGACGATAGGCAGCAATTGGGTGCCAAACGCAATTGTTCTAGTTCGAATGGTGGTGGGATCTTACCGGATTTCGGGGATGCCCCTTCACAACCTGCTCATCGACGGGAGTAAGGCCAGTGGTATCGAGCTTTGCACCGGAGGGAATGAGGACGAAGCTGACCTTCTTTGTGTCGTCGGGACCGGTGAAGACGGAGATACGCGATGCCTCGAGACCTTTTTCTGTGACGAGATAGGCTTTGGTGTTGACGGCGCGCTGGGCGGCGATCTCCGGTCCATGCAGTTCGTGGCTGCCGGCGCTGCCGACGAGCGCCAGCGTCGCATCGGGGTCGCGCTGGAGATCCAGAGAAACCTCATCGAGAAAGGCCTTCGCTTCGTTATCGACGCGCGCCGGTCGGCGGGCATCGCGGTCAAAGGCGATCGAGCCTAGCGCGCGAGTCACTGCCGCAGGGATCACGGCTGCGGCTGCGGCAACCACGTTGACGGTGGTGGTTTGGGTCGCGGTGTTGCCCATGTCGTCGACCACATTGCCGGTCACGACGATCGCCCCTGCGGCAACACCTGGAGTGGAGAGGATCGCGGTGGGTGACGTGCCAGTGATGACGCCATCGGTTGCGCTGTAGCTGTACGTGAGGGGGCGGTTCAGGGAACTGGTGGCGACGGCTGTGAGGGTCGAGGAGTCACCGGGGCTGATGGTGGAAGGAGCGGCGGACAGCACGAGCGTGAGCTGGTCGACAGGTTGCGGCGCAGGCGTGGCTATGGGTGCGGCGGCGGGCGCAAGCTGCATGGGAGGCGCGACGATTGGAGCAGCGTGGCCGCCGAACAGGAAGACGACACCGGCCTGCAGACGCACGCCACGAACGTCGGTTGCGGGTATGAGGGGCTGCGGGCCGAACTGGTGGTTCGAGTAAACGAAGTCGGCCTGGAACGGACGAATCGCGAGGTGTCTGCCGATGCGGAGGTCGAGGCCTCCACCGACGAGCAGACCGAAGCTGTTGTCGCGGGTGAAGAGCTCTGGAGTGAGACTGTCCTCGCCCAGCAGAACCTCAGCGAATGGAGTGAAGTGGCCTCGGCGCAGCGTAAACTTCGGGCCGGCCGAGATGTTATAGCCGGAGAAGTGCCCAAGACGTCCGGCTGTGGTCGTGGCGCCGTCGCCCAAGTGGCCGCTCGCGTCGGCGGTCAAGCCAAGCCACCGATTGAAGTCGTAAGTTACGCTAGCACCGGCGCCGCGCTTATTCCAGCACAGGCAACTGGAGATGGGAGCAATTCCGAGCGGAAGTAAGCCGCTGGCTGTGGCGCCGGGGAAATACGCGGAGTAGCCGCCGAAGATCTCGACCTTGGGCGCGGCGGGTTGCTGAGCGGCGGGTTGCTGGGCGACGGCGACAGCAGGAGCGAGCGTGATGAGGGTGGTCAGGGCCAGCGCTGCAAGCCGCATCGATTGGGCGCGCGAGTAAGTCTGAAAGTAGGATGACATACGAAGATCCTCCGAAGGGTTCACTTGCCTTGTCGTGCTGGTCGGAGTGGGACAGCCGAGCTGCCCCACTCCGCAGGCTAAGGAGCTGTAACCAGGTTGGTGTCCAATGTGACTGCTCCGTTCAGCGCCAACGCTCGACCGACGAGGTTCGCGCCGGTCTGCACTGTGACAGACTGAAGCGCAATGATGGTTCCCTTGAAGACGGAGTAGGTGCCCAGAGTCGCAGAGCTGCCGACCTGCCAGTAGACGTTCGCAGCCTGCGCACCGCCCGTCAGCACAACCTGCGTGCTTCCGATGGTGGTCAGCGTCGTGCCGATCTGGAAGATGAAGACCGCATTTGGATTACCCTGTGCGTCCAGGGTGACCGTTCCGCTACCCAGCGCCACAGTAGAGGCGTTCGTATAGAGACCCGGAGTCAGGGTTAGACCGCTGAGATCGCCGGGGAGAGCAGCTCCTGTGGGCAAACCCGCCATGTAGTGGTAAGCGATCGCAGCATCGAGCTGCGCCTGCGCTGCTGCCGGGTCAGTGACGTCTTGAATTGCAGGAGACGTCAGCACACCCGGTGGGAAGCCGGTTACAGCGCTGCCCGGGCTCAGCCCAAGATTCTCGCCGGTAATGATCGTTGGGCCAGTGTTAGTGACTGTGGAAGCGCCCAGAATGCCGTAGTTCGCCGCGGTGCCGAGTGGCACCGGCGGCTGGCATGCCTGCGCCGATGTGGTGAAGCTCCAGAGATAGTTTGCTGCGAGCGGTGTTCCATTGGCGCTCTGCACACCTGTGGTTATGGTCGCCGTGTAAGTCGTGCTTACGGCTAGGTTGACCGATGGCGTGAAGGTAGCAACTTCATCGGTCCCGTCGAGAGTTACTGTACCGGTAATACCGGGCGCTAGCGTGAAGTTGTTGGTGTTGATAGTCGCCGGGTTCATCACTTCATTGAAGGTCGCTGTAGCGAGCGAATTGAGGCAGACTCCTGTCGTATTTCCGACCGGCGTAACACTGGTGACAGCGGGTGGACCGGTCGTGACGCAGGCGGTTGCGCCGGTGGTGAAGGTCCAGGTGTAGTTACTGGCCATCGGATTCCCGAACGCGTCCTGCGCAGCGATGGTGATTGTTACTGTGTAGGACGTCCTCAGGGCAAGTGCCGGCGTTGGTGTAAAGGTGTAGACCTTGTTGGTGGTGTCGTGAGTGACGGCTCCCGCCACTGCGACTCCGGCGGCCGAGACTACGGTAAAGTCCGTAGCTGTGATCGTGAGCGGATTCATCGCCTGCGCGTAAGTGACGGCAATCACCGTACTGGGGCAGATTCCAGTTGCACCACTCGGTGGCGTCACCGAAATGGGCGGGGCAGCCGGAAGGCAGGTATTGGCGCCGGTGCTGAAGGTCCACACGTAGTTATTGGCCAGCGCATTGCCATAAGTGTCTTTAGCGCCCTTGGTAATGGTGGCCGTATAAGTCGTGTTCAGCGCCAGACTGGCAGCAGGAGCGAAGATCGCTGTCTTGCTCGCCGCGTTATAGCTTACCGTTCCAGCAACGCTGTTTGTTCCCGGTCCGGTCAGAAGGAAGGTTGTTGCGGTGATGGTCGTCGGGTCCATCGTCTGGCTGAAGGCGGCAGTGACGACTTTATTCGGGCAGACGCCGGTGGCACCCGCAGCAGCTACGACAGAGGTCACGGTCGGTGGCGGCTGGCAGGAGTTGGCGGCTGTGGTGAAGCTCGAGGTGTAGTTGTTGGCGAGGGAATTGCCGTAGGTATCCTGGGCGGTACTTATGTTCGTGGTGTAAGTAGTAGCCGCGGCTAGGCTGCTCGAGGGCGTCAGCGTGAAGATGGTGTTCGTCGAATCATGGCTGATCGTTCCGGTAATGCCCGGAGCCAGCGTAAACGTGCTGGCACTGATCGTAGAGACGTTCATCGGCTCGCTGAAAGTAGCGGTGACAGCAGTAGTCGGGCACGCGGTGGTGGAACCGATCGCGGGAGTGATCGCTATGACTGTAGGAGCCGGATGGCAACCGTTGGCAGCGGTGGTGAACTTCGAGGTGAAGCTGCTGGGAAGGAAGTTGCCGTAGATGTCCTCCGCGCCAGTACTGATGGTTGCTGTATAAGTTGCGCCCGCAGTAAGGCTGGCCGATGGGGTCAACGTGAAGATGGTGTTGGTTGCGTCATGGGTAACCGCGCCGGAGACACCCGGAGCCAGAGTGAAGGTGCCGGCGTTAATGGTTGCGACATTCATCGCGTGGCTGAAGGTCGCGGTGACCGCGGCATTCGGACAGGCGGTGGAGGAATTGAGAGCCGGCGTGATCGCCAGGACAGCCGGAGGCGGATTGCAGCCGTTGGCGGCAGTGGTAAAGGTCCACGAGGAGTTGCTCGCCAGGGGTATACCCGTGGAGTTCGCGACAGCAGTGCTGAGGGTGGCGGTATAGGTGGCGCCCGCAACCAGCAGAGCCGAAGGCACGAACGCGGCAGAGTCCGTAGCGGTGGCATAGGTGACGACGCCGGCGACAGCACCGGTTCCCGCGCTTTGTAGCGTAAAGGTGGAGGAATTGATTGTCGAGGGATTCATTGCCTGGCTGAAGGTCGCAGTCACAACAGCATTCGGACAAGAACTATTGGAGCTAAGAAGCGGACTGAAAGAAACCACGGCAGGTGCCGTCAAAGCAGAGGTATTCGTCGTGCAACAACCAGCAATTACTAGTAGAATTGCTAAAAATCCAAGGGCACAGCATCCACACTTACTCAGCTTATTGCTCATTGCGTTCCATCTCCGAAGCCGGGGCGAGCTCTGTCAAGATGGAATGCAGAGCATGGCTAGTGAAATCGAGCCTACGCGTGAACTGACTCGAAAGATAGCTTTCCTGCAAATAAATCAAGGGTGATTTGTTATATTACTTACTCGCTAATCATTGTTGTTACCATGGGTCTGTCCAACATTTATTTGACAAGATAGCCCAAACTGGAAATCTCCGGTACCACCGGGCAGCACAACAGGTGCGCCTCGCTGTGGGGAAGCATCTGCCGGTCGCTCGCACCGGTGGAGCCCTAGGCCCCTCCCGAATCCAGATGGTGCTCCGCTACACTCATCCGACGCGAGAGCACCCGAGCCGTGCTGTGGAGCGCCTTGAGGCGTATAGCGCCATGCCGCAGATTGCGGAGTTGAGTGTCAGTGGACGTTTTCGCTCGCCACTGATCGCGATAAAGCTTTGCGATGAATGGGGTACCCGGGGTTGAGTACAGCAACGTTGATTCTGCTCTCGCTTTATGCAAGGCCGCCGCCGCGTTTCAGCGCAACAGAACGGCGCGCACCATTCCGAAGCTGCTCATTGAGCGCCCAAGGCGGCCTACGAGGTCTTGTGCGTTGTGTTGATCGGGAGCGGCTTTGGCCTGCATCAGAGGACCGTGACCCTGCGCTGCATCGACCGCGTCGCGCAGCTTGCGGGCCAGCGCGAGATCGAAGCCTTCGCTCACCCAGACGGTCTTGCCGTCGAGCGTCAGCAGCACATCGCCTTCGTTGGTCGAGTAGACGCGCTCGCCGTCGTCCTTCTCGTCGGCCTTGCGGCGTACCAGGCCGTCGTACTGGTGCGGGATCTCCTGCTCGAAGACCTCGAAGAAGCTGCGCGCGGAGTCCTCGTTTTTCCAGCGTGAGCTGTACAGCAGCGCGAGGGAGGCGGTGGTCTGCTTCTGCGCGGGGGTCGCGGTTTTGCGCTGCGCGGCGTAATAGATGCCGCCGTCCCACTCGGGGGCGAGGGCTTCGGCGAGCGGCCGGCCGCCGAAGAGCTCGGCGGTCATGCGTACATCCAGCTCGCCCATGACGCCGACGTCGTAGGGATCGTAGCCGGCGTCTTTGAGCAGGGGATGAATGTCGGGCAGCACCATCACCGGCACGGGCGTATGGCGCATGTATCCATCGGGCGTCATGATCTCGTAGCTGGAGTTGGGCGGCGCGTCGAGCACACCAGCGAACGCGCGCTGGGTTCCGTTCTTGATCAGCACGGCCTGCTCGAAGGCCAGACCTGACGTGTAGGGGAACAGGAGCGCCTGCTGCAGGACGAGCGGGGCGCGCGCCAGCACGGGCGAATCGGACATGTCGCCGGCGTTGGCCTGCAACTGCTGGCCTACCTGCGGCATGTCCCTGAGGGTCTTGCCGGGGTGGCCGTTGTCGGCGAGCATGTAGTCGGCGAAGCTGACCATGGCCTGGCCTTCGAGGACGGCCTCGCGGGCGGTGTCGGTCTCGTCGGTGGCGATGTGGCGGTTGTCCTCGGCGACGTTCTTCGCGATGCCTTCCATCTCCTGGTCGTCCCACTTGGTGAGGCCGACCTTCTGGTCCTGCAGGGCGTGGGTGAGTTCGTGCGCCATCACGGGCTTCTGCTGGTCGATGGGGACCCAGTTGAGCAGATTCATCTGCCTGGTCTTGTTGTCGTAGAAGCCGGCGATCTGCTCGGTGAGCAGGCTGAGCAGGAAGGGGCGCAGATGAAAATCGCGGTCCAGCAGGCCGAACTTTTTCAGCACGAGCTCGCTCTGCTCCATGCGCTTGTTGCCTTTGTCCTCGTCGAATTTCTTGCGCAGCTCCTTGTTGACCTGCTGGCGCGAGATGAAGCGGCACTTGACGGGGTCGTCGATGGGGAGCTGGGTGTCGGTGCTGACGAAGTGCAGGATCTGGTCCTCGTCGCCGAGCAGTTCCTTCTCCTGCTTGCCGGTGAGGATGGTGTCGGCGGTGATGGTGGTCTGGCCCGATTCGAGCACCGGGGGCGTGATTGGGCCTGCGGGCGGCTGTTGGCCGCTCGACTGCGCGGGGGCGTTTGTCGATGTACCCTGTGCTATCGCTGGTGTCGCGCACAGCAGCGCCGCAGCCAGCCAACCCACCATCGTCCTGTTCACGTTCAAACTGCCTCCGTATTGTTTTGGACTCGCTCTATTGAAGAGTGTACGCAAACTTCGCGTACCTCAGCAGATGAAGCCGCGTTGCGCGTGCGGCGCTTTCGGCACGGCCGAAAGCGTTCCCTTACCAAGAACCGCGATTGTTGCGCGGACTGTGAAGGGGTTCGATCAGGATGGCGGCGTCTGGAAAGCCCACGTCTCAGAAGCGAGACGTGGGGTACCCGGCCTCTGAGGCGGAAATTTCCATCAGGCTAGCGGGTGCTGGCCTGTAGTGCGCCCTCGTGAGCGTCCGCGTAGACGGCGCGATACATTTCGCGGTTACGCAGAATGCTTTCGACGTAGTTGCGGGTCTCGGAGTAGGGAATGGATTCGACCCACTCGGGGATGTCCTTATAGTCGTTGAGCGCGATCCACTGGCGCACGGGCGTGTCGCCCGCGTTGTAGGCGGCCAGTGCGTACTCGACCTGGCCGTTGTAGCGGTCGATGGACTTGCGCAGATCGACGGTGCCCAGTTGCAGGTTGGTGGTGGGGTTCAGCAGTTCGTTGGTGTTGAAGTGGCGATCGCCTTCCTTTTTCGCCAGTGATTTTCCGACCGAGGGCAGCAGTTGCATGAGGCCGTAGGCGTTGGCGCGGCTGACGGCACCGGGGTTGAACTCGGACTCCTGGCGGATCAGCGAAGCGACGAGAAAGGGATCGAGCCCGGCGGCTTGCGCGTCGCTGCTGAGCTGCGGCCAGTAGGGGCGCGGGAAGACGATCTGCCAGTAGGGCAGCGGGACGTCGTCCATGGCGAGCGAGAAGAACGGGATTTTGCTGCGCTTCATGGCCTGGAGGGCGCGGGTGCTTTCGCCGAAGCTCTGGTAGATATCGGCCTCGGCGAAGGCCCCCCACTGATCGGAGGTTGAGCTGAGCTCGATCTCGGGCCGGATGTATTCGTTGAGCGCGGCGTTGGCCAGCAGGCGGGCCTTGATCAGGTGGGGATCGTTCTCGGGCAGGTCGTCGGTGAAGCCGGGGTCGTCGACATCGCGCACCGCGGCCAGAGCAGGCGCGGGCGCTGCCGCCTCGCGATCGCCAATGATGGCAGTGCGCTGGCGGCCCAGGATGGCGTAGTAGCTATTGACGTAGTTCGAATTGAGCGCAGTGTAATAGTTCAGTGCCTGGCCGAAGTTGTGCTCAACATCCTCATACAGACGGCCGCGCCAGTAGAGCGCGCCGGGAATCTCGTCGCCGGCGGGATAGCTGGTGATCTGCTCGTCCATCAGGCGTGCGGCCTCGGGATAGTTGCGCTGCCGGTAGTTGAGCCAGGCGGCGCGCCAGTGCGCGTTCGGCGCGTAGATGCTGTGCGGAAAGCGCTGGACCAGAGCCATGTACGCCTCGATGGCCTTCTGGTTGTCGTGCTTGAGGAGGTACATGTTGCCGCCCGAGTAGAGCGCCTCTTCGAGCCAGCGGCTGTGCGGGTACTGGGTCATCATCTGCTGGACGAGCGCGTCGTGTTCGTCGGTTTTGCCGTCGTTACGGGCGAGCTCGGATTGCAGATACATCTTCAGCGCGGCGCTGTCGTCGGAGGTGACGGGGAGGTGCTCGACGTCGCCGCGGCTGAGCTTCTTGAGGCGCAGATCGCAGACGGCGGCGTAGATCTCGAGCGCGTCACGATCGGCCTGGCTGAGGGCGCTGTCGTTCTTGCGCAACTCGCGGTACTCGGTCTCGGCTTCGGTGTACTGCTTGGCGTCGAACATGGCGTCGGCGTGCTGCTTGCGCTCGGCGGGGGACAGGGGCAGGTTCATGGCGAGCAACTGGGTCCGGGCGTTCGCGGCCTCCGGGCTTACGGGATCGCCGAGGTAGATGCCGCGGTAGAGCATCGCCGCCTGCGCTGTATCGCCGCTGGCCTGGTAGGCATGGGCGAGGGCGAAGCGAAAACCGACGTGGCTGCCGTCGTCGCCGGCCCGCAGTGGCAGCAGCACGTGCACGGCCTCGGCGGGGTTGCCGGAGGCGATATAGGCGTTGGCGAGCAGGATGGGGGCGTTGGGAAGGAAGAGGCTGCCGGGATGGCGATCGGCGAAGTTCTGGAGCAGCGGAATGGCGTCGTTGGGCCGATTGCCCTGGACCGCGGCGTGGGCTTCGAGATAGTCGGCGTAGTCGGTCAGGACAGTGCTGCGGGTTGCAGCCTGGTGGAAGGCGGCCTCGGCCTCGGGGTAGCGGCGGTCGAGCATGTAGGCGTGGCCGAGTGCGAGGTCGGCGGCGGCCGCACCGTCGCCGGGATGCGTGGCCGCATAGGCCTGCACGCCGTTGTAGGCGGCTGGAGTGCGCAGCAGAACGAGTTCCTGCGCCATGGGACGGAGTTGAGCGGAGGCGACAAAGGCGCTGGTGAGACGGCGGCTCTCGGCGGTCGCTTTCACGGGGACCACGTGGCGGGCGCGGCGCCCGTGGCGCTCGGAGGCAAGCTCCAGGGTCCTGCTTCGCCGCGAAGAGCTAGCCTTCGCGTGGCCGGTGTGGGAAGAAGCCGCGCTGTGCGAAGCATGCGTGGACCGGCTGTTCGTGTGGGTCGCCGCCGAACGTTTGACAAGCGTCGCCGTCGCGTGCCGGGCGGTTGCCGACGTCGTAGAATGCGCGTGTTTCTTCACCGGCGTCTGCGCGTGCGCAGGCAGCATCGCCAGCCAACACGCCAGCACCGCAACGATCGTTCGCTCTGAGAACACTCTCCGCATCGATTGCCTACCTACTTTGACTCTAAGGCGGCGCGAGGGTTTATGCGCGCCCAGACGCGGCAGCGAGGAACCTTTGCAGATAACTGTATTGACCGGTGAGGAGAACTGTTCCCCACTCATGCGCGATAAAGCCGCGATGAATGGGCCACCCACCGCTGAGGGTAAGTGTTCCCCACTCATCGCGATACGGCCGCGATGAATGGGCCACCCCGGACGTCTGGGCGCTGTCCTGTACACTGACTGTTGAGCAGAATGCTCCAGCGCAAGAACATGGCCGCCCAATCCTCCATCGCCGACGAAGCTCCCGTTTCGACCGCCGGGCCGGTGTCCGGTGCCGCGCTGGCGTCCGATCCTGCCGCGGAGCCGCACCCCGATGTGGAGCTGGTCGCCCGGGCGAAGGCCGGCGATACCGCCGCGTTTGAACAGCTTATCCGGCAGTACGACCGCCAGATCTTCCGCACCGCGCTGCATATCACCCAGAACCGCGAAGACGCCGAGGACATCACCCAGGACGTGTTCTTCAAGGCGTTCCAGAAGCTGGAGCAGTTCCAGGGGAATTCGAAGTTTTCGACCTGGCTGGTGCGGATTGCGGTGAATGAGAGCCTGATGCGGCTGCGCAAGCGCAAGACGTCGAAGACGGTTTCGATGGACCAGGATGTGGAGACGGCGGAGGGTTCGATTCCGCGGGATTTCGCGGAGTGGCGGCCGAATCCGGAGCAGAACTACTCGCAATCGGAGCTGGCCGAGATTCTGCGCAAGACAATCGCGGGGTTGCCTCCAGGTTTCCGAACCGTTTTCACCCTGCGCGACATCGAAAACCTGTCGACGGAAGAGACTGCGGAGGCGCTCGGGCTGAGCGTACCGGCAGTCAAGTCGCGACTGCTGCGTGCGCGGCTGCAGTTGCGCGAACGGCTGAGCCGGCACTTTCGGCAGAACAAAGACGGATCCGGCGAGGCTGCAAGGCAGGCCGGCAATGCGATGAGGGAACCTGCGAGTCCATGAGACAAACAGCCATGAGGCGAATCAAGTGAACTGCACGGATTTTCTGGCCAAGCTTACCGACTACTTCGATGGACAGATCGACCCGGCCCTGCTGGCCGAGGTGAAAGAGCATCTGGGCGCGTGTCATCACTGCGAAGTCGTGGTGGACACGACCAGAAAGACCATCGATGTTTATCGCGGCAACCAGACCTATGAGTTTCCCGAGGGGCTGTCGAACCGGCTTCGGGCCGCGGTGATGGAACGCTGTCGCGCCTGCGGCAAGACTCCCGACGTCGAAAAAGTCTCTTCCAAGCCCGCGTCGCGCTGACCGTTGTCCGCGACGGGAGTTCGCTCGTTGTGCAAGACAACGCCAACATTTCACGCGACTAGACTAAGGGCACGACCTACTCACGCTTCACCCGTAACCGGCTCACCTCTCAGGTTTTCGACACGGATCGTCTCGAAACGACGTTTCAGTCTGAGGAACGGTTTCTCAATCAGTTCGTATGAGAGTGCCGCGACAATCCACACCGCCACAAGGCAGCCCAGCAGCGAGAGCTTCGCCGGCAATCGTTCCCTGAGAGCGGGAAGGACGAGTTGCTGGTAAAGATATGTGGAATACGAGATGCGGCCGAGATATGAGATCGGAGCCGAATCCATCCACGCGCCCGCCTGCAGATGAATTAGCTGCGCGATCAACAAGGCTAGCAGTGGCGGTTCGATCGCGTAGCCGACGACATATCTGTATTCGACCCCGTAGTGGAATTCGCACGCCAGCGATACAGCCAGCAACGGCAGCGCAACCGCCATATAGCGAGCACGGCGCGCTTCCTTCATAAAGTTCGCTGCAAGGCCGGTCTGCCACACGATCGCCAGCAAACAGCCCACCAAGATGGCATCAATCCGGGTTTCGAAAGCCGTATAGAGATAAGGTTCTCTGACTCCGCCAAAGTACATCGCAGCGCGCAGAATCCAGAAACTGGGAATGGCGATCAGCAATACTTTTGTCATCTGCCGCAACTTGTGCCGAAACAAGAAAAACACTGCGGGCCACACGATATAGAACTGTTCCTCCACTCCCAGCGACCAGGTGTGGGCCAAGACGCTGTACGGGTACCCATGCAGCCCCTGATAATAGTTATTGACATAGAAGAACGAGCAAACGATCTGGGGCCAAAGATATCTCCCGCGATACATCAGGTCCGCAACTGCAAGCATCCAATAGAAGTAAAACGCGGGAAAGATGCGCAGCGCACGCCTAACGTAGAAATTGCGCAATGATACATGGCCGGTTCGTTGGTTTTCGCGCACCAGCAGATACGTAATCAGAAAGCCGCTAATGACGAAGAAAGTCAGCACACCAAAGCCCGCCGGAACGCCCGGAACGCCGAAGTGGTAGAGGACGACGCTGGCCGCGCTGAGCGCACGCAAGAAATCGAGCTTCGGTAATTTCTCTACGATCTTCCGACCTGCCATTTAGTCCTCTACGCTGCAGGAACCTTTCGGCGCCGCATTTCCTAGACTTCTTACGAGAGCTTTACGGCTCCAGTGTCAGATTGCGGGACTGCATCAGATCGTCGCGGACTGCGGACGACGGGGAATTTTCGAAGCAGACGGTCAACTCCCACCCCCTCGGTTTGAGTTGGCGAGCGAGTTCCGCGGTGAAGACTTCCAGGCCGCCGATCTTATTCGGGGAGATGGCAAATGCCATGCGAACGGTGCGCTTTGCAAATACAGCTACTCCTCAGTCGGCCGGGCTTGTGAGTTTGCGCGGCCAACAAAGAACAGTTTGGCACGTGCCCGGTGTAGAAGGCAATGCATCGAGTCCATTGAAAAATGCCGCGGCGAACGGGTCTATTTGGAGGGCGCGAGAGTCATGACCTGCAGGCTCATGAGGCCGTGGACCCAGCGGGCGGGTTTGGCGCCGTCGGTGTTGATGAGCTGGAGGTTGCCGCATTCGGTGTTGGGCAGGCCGGACTTCATGACGGCGACGATGACTTTGCCGTTGCTGAAGGCGGGCTCCATCTCCGTGCAGGAGTAGAGCACGTAGTAATGGTCGGTGCCGGTGGCGACGATGGTGGAATGCAGGATGAGGGCTTCGTTTTCGTGCGCGGGGGAGAGGCCGGCGCGGGCCAGGACGTCGGAGACCAGAGGGCCGGTGTAGGTCTCGTCGCGGTCGCGGTGTGCGTTGTGGACATGCACCGTGACCTGGGGAAGCTTGAGGAGGTCCTCGGGGGTGAGCGTGGTGTTGGCGCCCTGGAAGGTGACGGTGAGGGAGTGCGAGGGCGGCACGGGCGCCTTCTCGGGCATGGGGGCGTCGTGGTGCGTCGGGGCCTGCGCGATGAGGGGCGCAGCCGTTGCAAAAAACGCGAGCATGCAGAGAAGAGCGGCGGCGATCGAGAGCTTCATGCCGACAAGGATAACGCGGATGACCGGATGTATGGCGGTTGGGTTGGGTGTGAATCTCGTCTCGGAATCTCCGTCGCCGGCAGACCCAGGTCTCAGAAGCGAGACCTGGGGCGCCCAAGGGACACGCCAATGCGGCGTGGGGAGAACGTATACTGGGGGCATGTCGATCGTGAAGAACATTGCCGCCATTGCCAAGGGCATGAGCATCACGCTGCGGGAGGGTTTCCAGCCGACCGAGGTGGAGAACTATCCTGACGGCAAGGGGCCGCTGCGGGGCGCGGTGCTGGAGCAGCGGTTTCGCGGCAAGCACCAGTTGCAGCGCGATGAGAATGGGCTGGAGAAGTGCGTGGCTTGTTTTCTGTGCGCGGCCGCCTGCCCTTCGAACTGCATTTATATCGAGGCGGCGGACAATACGGCGGAGACGCGGATCTCGTCGGCTGAGCGATATGCGAAGGTCTATAACATCGATTACAACCGATGCATTTTTTGCGGGTACTGCGTGGAGGCGTGTCCTACGGATGCGATTACGCATGGGCATGGGTTCGAGCTGGCCAGCCTGAACGCGACCGGCATGGTGATGCGCAAGGAAGACCTGCTGGTTCCGGTGGAGACGGCGCTGCGCAATCCTGGCGCGCACTCGGACCGGGAAGAGGCTGAGGCGCTGGTGTGAGGGCAGTCCTGTTCGTGGCATGGGATGGCATCGCGGAGGTAGGAGCATGGCAAGCGAAGAGGCGTGGCCGGAGGTGCGTTGGGAGGACTGGTCCGCGACCGCGGATACGCTGCACATGTGGATGCAGATCGTGGGCAAGACCCGGCTGGCGCTGACTCCGCTGCAGGCGCAATGGTGGAACGTTCCGCTGTATGTGAGCGCGCGCGGGTTGAGCACGGCGGCGATGCCGTATGCGGACGAGTTTCTGGAGATCGAGTTCGACTTTGTGAGCCACGAGCTGCGGTTCCGATCGAGCACAGGGGCGAGCCGGGCGACTCCGCTGCGGGCGCAGAGCGTAAAGGATTTTTATGCGGAGTATCAGCGCACGCTGGCGGAGATGGGCGTGGCTGTGGCGCTCCAACCGACGCCGGTGGAGGTCGCGCATCCGATTCCGTTTGCCGAGGATGGGGAGCATGCGGCGTATGATCCGGCGGCGGCGCATCGGTTCTGGCGGGTGCTGCTGCGGGCCGATCAGGTGCTGCAGCGGTTCTCGTCGCGGTTTGTGGGTAAGGTGAGCCCGGTGCATTTTTTCTGGGGCAGCTTCGATCTGGCGGTGACGCGGTTCTCGGGGCGGCCGGCGCCGGCGCGCGAGGGTGCGGATGCGGTCACGCGTGAGGCGTACTCGCAGGAGGTGATCAGCGCGGGCTTCTGGCCGGGCAACGGGGGGTATGGCAAGGCGGCGTTTTATTGCTATGCGGCGCCGGTGCCGAACGGGTTGGCTGCGTCGGCGATCCAGCCGGGGGAGGCGAAGTGGGATGCCGGCCTGGGGGAGTTCGTGTTGCTCTATGAGGACGTGCGGCGCGCGGCGTCGCCGGAGGACGCGCTGATGGCGTTTCTGGAGACTACATATGCCGCGGCCGCGAACCTGGCGCAGTGGGACCGCGGGGCGCTGGAGCGATAACGGCGCAGTGTACGTAGATGTTCGAACTTGTTCGTCAGCGTATTGGTTGGGGCACAAATCAAGATAGAGATTTCGGCTACAAGCAGCCCGCGGGCGGGCGGTGTGCGCCCCCACTCATCGCGATGAAGCTTTGCGATGAATGGGCCACCGAAACGCGGTACAAATTCGGTACGGCAACCTTGATCGTGAGCTAGAGCCGTTCCCCCGATGGTATATAGCCACCCCCGCGAAGCAGATTCCTCCGCTACGCTGGGGAATGACAACCAGAAAAGCAAGAGCGAGGCTCTACTCCGATGAGGACTGCGCTCTAGCTCTTGGAGGCTTCGTCCTTGCTCTTTTCGGTGGGCTTGACGGTGGAGCGGATGACCATGATTTTATTGAGGGCGTCGAACCAGAAGGGCGCGCCAAGTGAGATGGCGACGGCGGTGAGCAGCCAGCCGAGCAGCGCTTCCCAGGTAGTCTCGCTCCATAGCAGCGCCTTCCAGGGCGGTGCGGTGAACGGTCGCAGGCCAAGGTTGTGGAGGCGGGGCGCTCCGTGCGGCCAGCCGAGGGGAATTCCGAGATCGGTGACGTTGTCGAAGGAGGAGCGGGCGGTGTCCATCTGTGACTTGAAGTCCTGCGGGCCGCTGGAGGCGGGGGCTTTGGCGGTCTGAGCGGCGGCGACGATGGACTGGCGCAGGGTGGGGTCTTTGGAGAGCTGGCGCACGATGCTGATGGTGTCGGCGTTGAGCGCGATGGCCATGACGAGACCGATGACGAGGAGCACTCTCTGGGTGCGGTACTTGTACCAGCCGGAGACGCGGTCCATGGCGCTGTTGTACCAGTCTTCGACGGCCTGGCGGAGCTTGTTGGCGTCGTTGCCGGCCAGGTGAATCATGGAAAGCAGGGGCTTGCCGACTTTTTCGGTGGCCTTGTTGGCGGCGAGCGCGGCGGCGCCTTCGCGCAGCGCCTGGCTGATGACGACCGTGTCGTCGACAGCGATTACAACGGTCGGAGCTGGATTTTGAGCTGTCTGCTGAGTGTTCGCCGCCAACGCCACGGCGGCTGCCTGCTGTGCTTTGGCTGCGAGTTGCTGTTTCACCGCCTCTCGTAGCTTGTCGATCTCTGCCGTTGCGTTGTCCCATGCCTGGATGGCGGGGTTCTTTGCGTCTCCTCCGGCCTTCGTGGCCGCGGCGGCTGCGGTCTGCAGTATGTCGGGGTGGTCCTTCACAGTTTCGAGCAATGCCAGCGCGAAGTTTCGCGACGGGATGTAGGAGGGCAGGTTGTCCCTGGTCAGTTTGGTGATCTTGGATCCCGAGACCTCGAACGACCCTTTATAGAGGCCGCAGATCTGGCCGTGATTGTAGATATTGTTGACGAGCGCGAGAGGATTGCCGGGCGAGTCTTCATTGAGGAGCGCCTTGACCCCGTCGAGAAGTTCTCGGCCACGCATATTGAGCCTGGAGAGGACGATCTCGTTGACCGCAGTGGCGAAGATGCTGAGCAGCAGAAATACGAAGACGACGCCGATGGCGATATCGAGCATGGAGGAACCGAACATACGCACCCACTGGAGAGGAATTGTTTCGAGCAGGGGGCCCGGGCAGACGCGCGGTGCAAGACAGGGAACTGCGATGGCCGGCGAACGGAGTCGAGCGAACTGTAATCCCGCGGCGACGGGGAGTCAAGAGTTTCTGTAGAAAGATGAGAGATTGGTTGAAGAGATTAAGGCGAAGGGAAGGTTCGGGATCATGGCAAGGCCGATTGTGGTAACGGGCGCTGCGGGATTTATCGGGCGGAATGTGGTGGTGGAACTGAACCGGCGCGGGGAGGAGGAGTTGATTCTCGTCGATGAGCTGGGCGTCAGTAAAGAGGGTCAGGCCGAGAAGTGGAAGAACCTGGTGGGGCTGCGGTATGAGGATATTGTGTCACCGGAGGAGTTTCTCGGGCTGATCGAGGCGGGCGCGTTTGCGGATGCGCGGTCGGTGATCCACCTGGGTGCGTGCAGCGCGACGACCGAGAAGGATGCGGACTTTCTGCTGCGCAATAACTACCAGTACACGAGGGTGCTTTGTAACTGGTGTTTAGAGCATGAGGTGCGATTTGTGTATGCGTCGAGCGCGGCGACCTATGGGGATGGCGCGGAGGGTTATGACGATTCGGATGAGGTTACGCCGCGGTTGAAGCCGCTGAATATGTATGGGTACTCGAAGCAGATGTTCGACCTGTGGGCGCTGAAGCATGGGTTGTTTCAAGGCAACGAGACCAACATTGTGGGATTGAAGTATTACAACGTGTTTGGGCCTTATGAAGACCATAAGGGCGATATGCGCAGCGTTGTGGCGAAGAGCTATGAACAGATTCGCGCGACCGGCGTGGTGAAACTGTTCAAAAGCTACAGGCCGGAGTATAAAGACGGCGAACAGATGCGGGACTTTGTTTTCGTGGGTGACGCGGTGGATGTGACGCTGCACTTTGCGATGCAGGAGGCGAGTGCGCCGGGGGGACTATTTAATTGCGGAACTGGCGAGCCGCGGACGTGGGTCGACCTGGTGACGGCGGTGTTCAGTGCGATGGGTTTGCCTCCGAAGATCGAGTTTATCGAGATGCCGAAGGAGTTACAGGGCAAGTATCAGTACTACACACGGTCGAAGGTGGAGAAGCTGCGTGCGGCGGGATACGAGCGGTCGTTTACTTCCCTGGAAGAAGGTGTGCGGGAGTATGTTGCCCGGTATCTGAAGGGCCGGGAGTAGGGGTTGAAAGGATGGAGAGGCAGCGGAGTGATGCAGAGTGTCGGGGTCCTTCGACTGCGGTGCTCACGGTGGAGCTGTGAGCGCCTCGGCTGAGGATGACGGAATTTTTCGATAGGATGGCAGAGTGATAGAAAGAGCGAAGTGGACGAAGGCAATTTATCCGGGGACGTTCGATCCGCTGACCAATGGGCATCTGGATCTGATTGCGCGCGGCGCGAAGATTGTGGATGAGCTGGTGGTGGCGATTCTGCGGAATTCGGATAAAGGCGCGCCGCTGTTCAGCGTGGCGGAACGCGAGGAGATGCTGCGCGAGGCGACGCGGGAGTTCGGCAATGTATCAGTGACGACGTTCGATGGGCTGCTGGTGGACTTTGCGCGCGCTCAAGGAGCGAAGGCGGTGCTGCGGGGGATACGCGCGATCTCCGATTACGAGTATGAGTTTCAGATGGCGATGATGAATCGCAAGCTCGATCCGGAGCTGGAGACGCTGTTCATGATGCCGGCGGAGAAGTATACGTATGTGAGCTCGCGCCTGATCAAGGGCGTGTTTCAGCTTGGCGGCGATGTGAGCGCGCTGGTGCCGCCGAATGTGGTGGAGAGACTGAAGAAGAAAGTTCCGGGGAAGGCGAGTTGAAGGTGCTTTGTGGGGGTGTGGCCGGCTCGAAGCGGATTCCTCCGCTTCGCTGTGGAATGACAACTAGAAAAGCAAGTGCAACGCACAGCCAAGGGGAGATTGTTTTGTGGCAGAGCGCATGACCGTGCAGGAGCAGTTCGGGCAGATTGATATCTATGTGTTCGACCAGATTCTGCGCGGGAATATCGCGGCGGGGATGACGGTGCTGGACGCAGGGTGCGGCTATGGGCGCAACCTGGTGCATCTGCTGCGTGAGGGCTGCGAGGTGTTCGCGCTGGACGCGAATGCGGAGGGCGTGGAGCATGTGCGGGCGCTGGCCGCGGAGCTGGCGCCAGGGCTGCCGACGGAAAACTTTCAGGTGGGCGTGATTGAGAAGCTGCTCTGGGCGGATGATTTTGCGGATGTGGTGATCTGCAGTTCGGTGTTGCACTTCGCGCGGGGTGAGCAGCATTTTCTGGCGATGGTGGAGGAGTTGTGGCGGGTGCTGCGGCCGGGTGGGCTGCTGTTCTGCCGGCTGGGGTCGCGCATTGGAATGGAGTTTCCGCGGGTGCGGGCGAATGTTTACAGGATCGGGGATGGCTCGGAGTGGTTCCTGGTGGACGAGGCGGCGCTGCTGAATATGACGGCGCAGATGGATGCGCTGCTGGTTGATCCGCTGAAGACGACGATTGTGCAGGATTACCGGTGCATGACGACGTGGGTGCTGCGCAAGCGGCGGTGAGGGCTGAGGTGGCGCGGGGGAATGCCAAGAGAAGAGCAATACAAGAGCAAAAGCAGATTCCTCCGCTGCGCTGCGAAATGACAACCAGAAAAGCAAAGTCAACGGCTTCAGTCGCCGGGACTTTATCTTCTGAACTTTATCTCCGCTGCCAAATCTGAAAGACTAGGGACATGAGCACATTGACGGCAACAAAGGTGTTGACCGATCGCATCGATCGGATCGAAGTTTCGGCCACGATGGCCATTACCGCCGAGGCGCTGAAGATGAAGGCGCAGGGCATCGACCTGGCGGATTTCGGCGCGGGCGAGCCGCACTTCGCTACGCCGGAACACATCAAGCGCGCGGCCATTGAGGCGATCGAGAAGAACTTTACGCGATATACGGCTGTGGCGGGGATTCCCGAGGTGCGCAAGGCGATTGTCGAGCGGCACGCGGCGGACTTTGGGACCGATTACAGCATTGAGGAATGCGTGTTTACGACCGGCGGGAAGCTGGCACTGTTCAACGCGATTCAGGTGCTGGTGGACCATGGCGATGAGGTGATTCTGCCGGTCCCGTACTGGGTTAGCTTCAAGGACATCATCCAGTATGCAGGCGGCAAGGTGGTGTATGTCGGGAGCGACGAGGGGGAGAACTTTCGCGTTACTGCGAAGATGATCGCGGCGGCGATCACGCCCAAGACCAAGGCGATTGTGTTGAATACGCCGTCGAACCCGAGCGGCGCGGTGGTGAGCCCGGCGGACCTGGAGGCGATCGTTCGGCTGGCGCATGCGCGCGGGATTTATGTGCTGCTGGATGAGTGCTATGTGTACTTGAATTTTACGGGCGAGATCGTCAGCGGGGCGTCGTTCACGGAGTGCAAGGAGCATGTGGTGGTGCTGGGATCCTTGTCCAAGACCTATGCAATGACCGGCTGGCGCGCGGGATTTGCGCTGGGGCCGAAACAGGTGATCTCGGCGATGAGCAAGCTGCAGTCGCAGTCGACGTCAAGCGCCGCGAGTTTTGTGCAGAAGGCTTCGGTCGCTGCGCTGAGTGGATCGCAGGCGTGCGTGAGCGAGATGCGTGCGGACTACATTGAGCTGCGGGACCGGGTGCTGGCGGGGTTCAAGACGATTTCGGGGCTGAGCTGCACGGTACCCGAGGGCGCGTTTTATGTGTATCCGAATGTGAGCGCGTTTCTTGGCAAAGGCGGCGTGAAGAGCGCGTCGGACCTGGCGGCGAAGTTGCTGAGCGAGGCGCATGTGGTGGTGGTTCCGGGTGAGGCATTTGGGACGAGCGAGCATATACGGCTGTCGTATGCGGTGGCGGGTGATGTGATCGATAAGGGCGTGGAGCGGATGCGAGAGTTTCTGGGGAAGTTGGGTTAGCGTTCGTCTCGGAGCTCGCTACATTGTTCCGGGGATAGAGTGCGGTGCTGTTAAAGACAAGAAGCAGGTCCTTCGCTACGCTCAGGATGACAATTTTTGTGAGGACGGTGGCGAGAGTCTATGAAGACAACGAGCGTTCGGTTTGCGCCGATGATATTGGCGGGTGGAAGCGGGACGCGGTTCTGGCCGCGCAGCCGGCGGGCGCGGGCCAAACAGGTACTGGCGCTCGAAGGCGAGCGGACGATGATCCAGCAGACGCTGGCGCGGCTGCGGCCGTTGGCGCCCTCGGCGGATGTTTGGGTGATTACGAATGAATGGCTGCGCGAGGTCATCGTCGACCAGCTTCCCGAGGTGCAGGCCAAGCATGTGCTGGCCGAGCCGGCGGCTCGGAACACCGCGCCGGCGTGTGCGTTGGCGGCGTTTCTGCTGGAACGCAGTGAGCCGGAGACGGTGATCGGAGTGTTTCCATCGGACCATGTGGTGGCCGATCAGAAACGGTTCGCGGAGGTGATCGGGGCCGGGGTGCGGCTGGCGGCGACGGGCGATAATATCGTGGTGCTGGGAGTTCCGCCGACGCGCGCGGAGACCGGGTATGGGTACATCGAGCGGGGCGCGAAGGTCGAGCGGCATGCGGTAAGCGGCGATTCCGAGGCTGCGGCGATCGAGGTGCATCGGGTGCGGCGGTTTCGGGAAAAGCCTGATCCGGCCACGGCGGAGCGCTTTGTGGCGGCGGGGAATTATTCGTGGAATGGCGGGATCTTTCTGTGGAGCGTGCGGACGCTGACGGCGGCGGTGCGGGAACATGTGCCGGAGATGGCGCCCATGCTGGAGGCGATCGCCGCGGCGTATGGAACGCCTGATTTCGAGTCTGTATTTGCGCGGGAGTATCCGAAGTGCGAGAACATCTCGGTGGACTACGCAATCCTGGAACGTAGGTCGGCAAAGGGCGAGCAGCGGTCGCGGATCTTTTGTCTGCCGGCGGATTTTGGATGGAACGATCTCGGCTCGTGGGCGTCGCTGCATGAGCATCTGGGCGAGGCGGAGCGGGACAATGTGATGGACGGCGCGACGACCGGGCTGTTTGCGATCCAGTCGAGTGGGAACTATGTGTATGCGCCGGGCAAGACGGTGGCGCTGCTGGGCGTGGATGGGCTGGTGGTGGTGGAGACTGACGATGCGCTGCTGATTACGACGCGGGCAAGGTCGCAGGATGTGTCGAAGATCGTGCGGGCGATTCACGAGGGTGGAAGGGAAGATTTGATCTAGATGAGCGATGCGGGATCGGCGACTGCGAAGACTGTGGTGAAGTTTGGGACCGATGGCTGGCGTGGGATCATCGCCGACGATTTCACGTATGCGAATGTGCGGGTGGCGGCGCGCGCGATCGCGCACTATGTTCTGCAGCACGAGGATGCGAAGGCGGGCGTGTGCGTCGGGTATGACACGCGGTTTGGGTCGCGTTCGTTTGCGAAGGTTGTTGCGGAAGTGCTGGCGGGCGCGGGGATTCCGGTAATGCTGGCGAATAAGGTGACGCCGACACCGGAGCTTTCGTTTGCGGTGCGCGGGCGAAAGGCCGCGGGCGGGGTAATGATTACGTCGAGCCATAACCCAGCGGAGTGGAATGGCGTGAAGTACAAGGCGAGCTATGGGGGCTCGGGGAGTCCGTCGATTATTGCGGCAATTGAGGGGTGTCTGGATAAGCCGCTGCCGCTGGCCCATCTTCGCGACGATGAAGCTGTCGCGAAGATGGGGCACCCGGCTGCAGCGGAGCCTGCGAAGATTGCAGAGGTGGACTTTGCGCCGGAGTATGTGGCGGCGCTGGAGGAGTTTGTTGATCTCGAGGCGATTCAAGCTTCGGGGTACAAGTTTCTGATCGATACGATGTATGGGGCGGGGAAGGGATATATAGCGGGGATTTTTGGGCGCGCGGGGATTCCGTTTGTGGAGTTTCGCAGTGAGGTGAACCCGGCATTTCCGGGGATCAATCCGGAGCCGATCATGCCGCATATCGCGGCGACTCGCGAGGCGGTGGTGCGCGAGGGATGTGCGGCGGGGCTGATTACCGATGGCGATGCGGACCGCATTGGCGCGGTGGATGAGCATGGGAATGTCGTCGACGCGCACAAGATTTATGCGGTGCTGCTGGAGTGGCTGCTGAAGCGTAAGCAGTGGCCGGGCGATGTGACGCGCGCGTTCAATACGACCAAGATGCTGGACCGCATTGCGGCGAAGTATGGGCGCAGGCTGCATGAGCATGGGATCGGGTTCAAGTACGTTGTCGACCTGATGCTGGACCGGGAGATTGCGGGCGGGATTTTGATCGGCGGCGAGGAGTCGGGCGGCGTCGGCATCAGCCGGCATCTGCCGGAGCGCGATGGGCTGCTGAATAGTCTGCTGCTGGCCAATGTGATGGCCGATGAGAAGAAGACGCTGGGCGAGCTAGTGAGCGCGCTGCAAGAGGAGTATGGCGAGCATCAGTATGGGCGCGTGGATATGCATATTAGCGAGGAGTTGAAGCAGTCGGCGATCCGCCGGGCCCGCGCGGGTGTGAGCGAGTTCGCGGGGATGAAGGTGCTGAGCGTGGAGATGCTGGATGGGATCAAGTTCTTCCTGGAGAATCCGGCGTGTGAAGGAAAAGCTAACGCTGCGGAGACGTGGCTGCTGCTGCGCGCGAGCGGGACCGAGCCGCTGCTGCGGGTGTACTGCGAGAGCTGCTCGATGGAGAGTGTGGAACAGGTGTTGCAGGCGGCGCAGGAGTTTGTGATGCAGGGCGGATCGAGGTGAGCGGGCTGGTGACGATCGAGGTGGCGGGGATTCTGTTCGACAACGATGGGGTGATCGTGAGCTCGATTGCGAGCGTGAACCGCAGTTGGAAGCGGTGGGCGGCGCACTATGGTGTGCCTGACGCGGGCAAGGTGGAGATCGAGCACGGAACGCGCGCGGTGGAGATCATGGACCGGCTGAAGCCGGGGATCGATAAGGCTGAGGGATTGCGGCTGATCGAGGACATGGAGATTGAGGACGTGTTCGATCTGGAAGTGCTGCCTGGAGTGCGCGAGCTGCTGGAGAGTCTGCCGCCAGAGCGCTGGGCGATCGTGACCTCGGCGACGCATCGGCTGCTGCTGGGACGGCTGCGGGCGGCGCGGCTGCCGGTGCCGGAGCGGATTATTTCTGGCGAGATGGTGGAGCGGGGCAAGCCCGATCCGGAGCCGTATCGGCGCGGCGCGGAGCTGATCGGCGCTGCGGCGGAGGAATGTCTGGTGGTGGAGGATGCGCCGACAGGGGTGGGTGCTGGCGTGGCGGCGGGCTGTCGCGTGCTGGGTGTGCTGGGGACGCACTCGGCCGAGGAGTTGCGCGCGGCGGGAGCGAGCTGGGTGGTGCGGACGCTGGAGGCGGTGCGGGCGGAGAGCGGGCCGGGCGGGCTGCGGGTGAGATTCGAGGCGCTGTAGGAAGCGTTGACGGCGAGATCGGTAGAGCCAAAGCAAGATAGATTTCCCGGTTACAAAGAGCCCGCGGGCGGACGGCGTAGGTCCCCCATTCATCGCGATAAAGCTTTGCGATGAATGGGCCACCCAGACTGTGGGTACATCTAGCGCTGGCGCTGGAGCAGGATGGCTTCGACGCGGCGAAGGTCATCTTCCGTGTCGACGCCGATGGTGTCGTGTTCGGTTTCGGCGACGTAGAGGGCGATGTTGTTTTCGAGCAGGCGGAGCTGTTCGAGGCGTTCGGTCTGTTCGAGCTTGCCGGGCGGCAGCGAGGCGAAGCGCTGGAGCGCGGCGCGGCGGTAGGCGTAGAGGCCGAGGTGCTTCCAGTAGACGGCGCCGGACTGCTCGCGATCTTGCCCCCGATCTTGTCCCCGATCAAAGGGGATAGTCGCGCGGGAGAAGTAGAGGGCGCGGCCATCGTGTGCGGTGACGACCTTGACGGCGTTGGGGTTGGCGATATTTTCCGGCGTGCAGCGGACTTTGAGGGTGGTGACGTCCACGTGAGGCGCGGCGAAGGGGGCGAGCAGAGCGGCGATGTGAGCGGGTTCGAGGAGCGGCTCGTCGCCCTGGATGTTGACGTAAATTTCGGCGCGGATTTGTTGCGAAACGGCGAAGAGGCGGTCGGTGCCGCTGGAAAGATCGGGCGAGGTGATGAAGCAGGGCCAGCCGTGGAGGTCGCAGAGCTCGAGGACCTCGGTGGAGTCGGTGGCGATGACGATCTGATCGAGACTGGGGCAGGCCTGAGCGGCTCGATAGACCCAGGCGAGAAGCGGCTGGCCGGCGAGCTCGCGCAGGACCTTGCGGGGAAGGCGCGTGGAGGCCAGACGCGCGGGGATGACGCCCAGGACGCGGGCTGAGCCGGGGTGAGTCTGGTTGGGGCTGGAGCCGGTGGGGCTGGGGCTGGGGAGCGGAGGATTCATGGCCGTCGATGCTCATCCTCGGCGGCATTCTTGCGGTAGTAGCGGACGGCTAGGGCGATGACAGCGAGAAGGACGAGCGCGAGGGTGGCAGCGACGATGTAAAGGACGTGCAGGACGCCGTTGAGATGACAGGCGAGGTCGCTGCTTGCAGAGCAGTCGGGTGTGCTGAGAGTGGAGGCCTGGGCGGCGGTGGCAGTGAGGACGGTAACGGCGACCGCGAGCACCGTGGCGAGGGTGGTTGGGGGTTGAGGCCGGGATGCTGAAGCGGTTGCCACGTTTGACCTGCGATGGAGCGGAACTTATGATGGGAAAGCGGCTAAGGTCGCGGCCGATTGTTTGTGGGGCGCCGCGGCCGTCTCTCCTACCCGGCGGCGTAGCTCAGATGGTTAGAGCGACGGACTCATAACCCGTAGGTCGGCAGTTCGATTCTGCCCGCCGCCACCAGTTTGCCTTGGTTCCTGGCAGCGTTCGGGGAAATCCAATTTCATGCAGTTGAGAGTATCATTCCCCTATCGGGGAACGTCTAACGAAGGACGGTGGAGTCTGCTGACGAAACCGGTCGATGTATAGACTGCAATCTGCCCGCGGAGCCAAATACCAGGATTATGCCCAAGAGCGCCAAAATCTCCCTTCTCGCCAGCTCGGTTGTGCTGGTGCTGTGCGTGTTTCTCGGTGTGAATATCCACCCGGTGCGAGCCGCCGCCGATGCTGCCCAGCAGGGCGCTTACCAGCAGATCAACGTGTACGGCGAGGTGCTGCAGCACATCCAGAACGACTATGTGTCGGTGCCGAGCATCCCAGAGGTGACTAATGGCGCGCTGCGCGGGCTGCTGGAGTCGCTGGATGCGGATTCGAGCTACCTGACGCCGGCGGACTACGCCGCGTACAAGAGCGACAAGGGCGGCAAGGCGCAGGTCGGCATTAATGTGTCGAAGAGATTTGGGTATGCCACCATCATTTCGGTGGTTCCAGGCAGCCCGGCGGACAAGGCGAACCTCTCGGATGGCGATATTATCGAGGCGATCGGGACCAAGGACACGCGTGACCTCTCGCTGGCGATGATCCAGTTGCTGCTGGAGGGCACGCCCGGCAGCGAGTTGCAGATTGCGGTGATCCGGCCGCGCAAGGCCGATCCGGACAAGATTTCCTTGACACGCACGGTGGTCGAAGAGCCGCCGGTGCAGGAGACGATCTATGAGGGGTCGACGATCCTGTACCTGCAGCCGGAGGCGATCGACAAGGGGCACGTGGAGCAGGTCGAATCCAAGCTGAAGGCGATGAACAAGGATGGTAACAAGAAGATTTTGTTGGATCTGCGCGATGTGGCGGAGGGCAATATGCCCGAGGCAGTGCGGTTGGCGAACCTGTTCCTGAAGGATGGGACCATCGCGACGCTGGAGGGACAGACGTTCCCCAAGCAGACGTTTACGGCCGAGGCGGCGAAGGCGATCAATACGACGGCGCCGCTGGTGGTGCTGGTGAATCGCGGGACGTCGGGACCGGCGGAGTTGGTGGCGGCCGCGATCCAGGAGAACAAGCGCGGGGATCTGGTGGGAGAGAAGACGTTCGGCGAGGGCTCGCTGCAGAAGACCTTTGAGCTGCAGCATGGCGATGGCGGCGCGGTGATTCTGACGATCGCGAAGTATGCAGGGCCGAACGGCAAGCAGTTCGAGGACAATGCGGTGACGCCGGGAACGCTGGTGGCTTCCAATCAAGACGATCTGGGCGCGGATGACACGGCCGGTGCGACTGCGAAGGCCGCGCCGCACAAGAAGCTGACGCCGCAGGATGACGATCAGCTGGCGAAGGCGCTGACTATTTTGAAGGCGAAGGCGGCTTAGAGCAGGAAATAGGAAGCAGCATCACGGTGGGCGGCGTGGTCTGTGCAGGGGTCTACCGGCGGCTATTCGGTGGCGCTTGAAGGGCTTCCTTAACACAACCGGTAGCTGGTAAGGTGGGACTTGCCGTGCCAACTTTACGCCACCGGACAGATAGAGAAGAACAAGAAGAAGCTGCCGCCGGTTCGCGGTCATCGCTGGAGTCGCGCTCCCCGTTGTGGCGCGCGATGCGGCGGTTTCCGTTCCGGGATGCAGAGTTCGGCGGCCGAAAGATAGCCGGCCGGGCAGCGTTTCTGCTGCTGCTGGCGGCGTCGGTGCTGTTTGGGGTGATGGTGGGGTTGGTGCTGGTGTACTCGATCAACCTGCCGCAGATGGCGGAGCTGGAGCGCTATCGGCCCAGCACGACGACCGAGCTTTATGACATTCATGGCAAGGTGATTGGCTCGTTCGCGCTGGAGCGCAGGATCGTGGTCCCGTATTCGGAGTTTCCGCCCATTCTGCGAGAGGCGATCCTATCCATCGAGGACAAGGACTTTGAGCGCAATGGCGGGATCAACCTGATTCGCGTGGCCGCGGCGGCCTACCAAGATGTGCATACGCATGGCAAGGTGCAGGGCGCGTCGACGCTGACGATGCAGTTGGCGCGGAATCTTTTTCTGTCGTCGGAGAAGACCTATGGGCGCAAGCTGCAGGAGATCTTTCTCTCGCTGCAGATCGAGCGGCACTTCACCAAGGAACAGATTTTCACGCTGTATGCGAACCAGATCTATCTGGGACGCGGGACGTATGGATTCGAAGCGGGATCGGAGTATTACTTCAGCAAACATGCGCGGGAGTTGACGCTGGCGCAGGCGGCTTTGCTGGCGGCGCTGCCCAAGGGGCCGGAGTATTACTCGCCGGTGCGGTATCCGGAGCGGGCGCTGCGGCGGCGGAACCTGGTGCTGACGGAGATGCTGATGGACCGCAAGATCACCGCGGACCAGGCGGCGCACGCGATGGCTGAGCCGCTGGGGCTGCGGCTGGAAGCGCCGGTAAATACCGAGGCGCCGTATTTTGTGGACGAGGTGCGGCGGCAGCTCGAACAAGAGTATGGCGTGGATGAAGCCCATGGCGCGGGGCTGCGGGTGTACACGACGCTGGACTTGGGTTTGCAGCGGGCGGCCAACAAGGCGGCGCTGGATGGGACGGCCACGTATGAGCGTCGGCGCGGGTGGAAGGGACATCTGGACAACGTGCTGGCGTCGGGCGCGGATATTGACAGTTACAAGCACCCGGACTGGACGCAGCCGGCGGTGGAGGGTGCGTACTTCCATGCGCTGGTGACGGCG
This sequence comes from Granulicella sp., assembly GCA_965277925.1. GTDB lineage: Bacteria > Acidobacteriota > Terriglobia > Terriglobales > Acidobacteriaceae > Granulicella. The sequence continues at coordinate 123,297 of OZ255850.1, forward strand.
GTGTCGACGGGCAGGATGAAGGTGAAGTTTGGGCAGGTGAGCGCGACGATGACACCGGCGGATTGGGCATGGACGCAGCAGGTGAAGGCGACCGGGCTGGCCAAGGTTGGGGATATTGTGTACGTGAAGGTGCAGAGTGCGGTCGGAAGCGATGGGGCTTCGCCGCATGTGGTTCTGGAGCAGGACTCGGGAGCGCAGGCTTCGATGATGGCGGTGAACAACGCCAACGGCGAGGTGCTGGCGATGGTGGGCGGGCGCGACTTCGCGGTGAGCCAGTTCAATCGCGCGACGCAGTCGGAGCGGCAGGTGGGCTCGTCGTTCAAGCCGTATGTGTATACGGCGGCGATGGAGGCGGGGATGAATCCGTACAGCATCGTGCTGGATACGCCGACGACGTTTTCTACGCCGAGCGGACCGTATACGCCGCACGACTATGAGCGCGGGAGCTTCTCCGGCACGATGACGCTAATCGACGCGTTCGCTCAGTCGCGAAATATTCCGGCACTGCGGCTGGCCGATAAAGTCGGGATCAGGAAGGTCATCGAAGTTGCTCACCGGTTTGGCGTGACCAGCAATATTCCGGCGTTCCTGCCGATTGCGATCGGCGCGGCGGACCTTACGCTGGCCGAGCAGGTGGCGTCATACAGCGTGTTTCCGAACGATGGGATACGCATTGCGCCGCACTATATTCGGCGGGTCGCGCAGCCGGATGGGCAGCCGATGCAGCAGAAGACGCCACAGGTTCGCGAGGTGATTTCGCTGAACATCGCGCGCGAGATGATGGTGCTGCTGGAGGCGGTGATCCAGCATGGCACCGGCGCGGCGGCCGCGCAGATGCACCATGCGTTCGGCGGCAAGACGGGAACGACAAACAACTATACGGACGCGTGGTTTATCGGGTTTTCGCCGTCGGTGACGTGCGGGACGTGGATTGGATTCGATAACCGGGAGTCGCTGGGCGAAAAGGAGACCGGAGCAAAGGCCGCGCTGCCGATGTGGATGGACTTCATGAAGGTCGCGGTGGCGGATAAGCCGAATGAGGCTTTCGAGAAGGCCAATGCGCCGAAGAAACAGATTGAGGCGCCGGTGGATGTGAGTGGCGATGTTCCGGAACCCGCGCAGCCCGCGGATAAAGACGACCAGCCCGGTGTGGGTGATCTGGATAGCGCCGGAGCAACGCCGACGCCCGCGCCGGTTGTGCGGTTGCCGCCGGCGGATGCGCTGCCTGATGATGAGGGTGTGAGGCCGGCGAAGGTTCCAGCGGCGAAGGCACCGGTTGCGAAAGCCTTGAAGAAGGCTCCGGCGAGTGCTGCGGTAACGCCGTTGGCGACCGCGCCGATCAAGCCACATAGCGCAAGCAGACTTGCTCCAAATGTGATCCCGCCGCAGAATTAGAGCACCATCAAGATAGATACCCGGCTACAAACAGCCCGCAGATGGACGGTGTACGTCCCCACCCATCGCGATGAAGCTTTGCGATGAATGGGGCGCCTGTGAGATTTCAAGAGGTTGTCCATTCGAACCGAACCGAAGAAGCTGAATGTGCGAGCAGTCAGATTCTTTTGGGGAGGAACGAATGGACATTGATCAGAATGCCCGATTGACGCTGCGGAGTCGAGAAGCGTTGGTGGTATATGTGCTGGAGGAGGGGTTCACGCGGAAGGCGGCTGCAGCCGCCTTCCGCGTGAGCGCCCGCACAGCGGGCAAGTGGGTGGACCGTTTCCAACAGGAAGGCCGGGCTGGTCTCAGAGATCGCAGTTCGCGGCCCCGGCACAGTCCGCGCCGCGTTGCCGAGCGGGTCCAACTGCGGGTCGTGGAGCTCAGGCGGCAGCGCAAGGCGGCCTTCTGGATCGCGCGCGAGACTCAGCTGAGCACGGCGACGGTCAGCCGCATCCTGCGCCGGGCGCGGTTGAGCCGATGGCGTGATCTGAACCCTCGACCACCGGTGGTGCGCTATGAACACGAGCGTCCGGGCGACCTGCTGCACCTGGATATCAAGGGCATGACGCGCTTCACCGAAGTCAGCCAGCGGGGGGACGGGCGGCTGCGCGGCAAGCGCAAGCATCCTGGCTTCTGCGCGCTGCACATCGCCATCGACGACCACTCGCGGGCGGCCTTTACGCGTATGCTGCCCGACCAGAAAGCCGAGACCACGATCGGCTTCCTGCGCGAGGCGACAGGCTTCTTCGCCGAGCGCAACGTGCAGGTTCGTGCGCTGCTGACCGACAACGGCAGCGCCTACCGCTCCCACAAGTTCCGCGCCGCCTGCACCGAGATGCAGCTCAAGCACCGCCGCACAAGGCCCTATACACCCAGAACCAATGGAAAAGCCGAACGCTTCATCCAGACTGCTCTCCGGGAATGGGCCTATGCAGAGCACTGGTCAAGCTCGGACCAACGAGACGCTCAACTCCAGCACTGGGTCCACTTCTACAACCACCAAAAACCGCATGGTAGCCTCAACAACAAACCGCCCGTCAGCAGACTCGGCAATGCAACAACCTCTTGACCGGCTACACCCACCCGCCCACCCGGGCTTGAGTGGGCCACCCGGGGTTAGGTTCAGTATTTTCCGGCTATGATATCCGCAGCTGATGCAAGCAACACGCGTTTTTGAACTGCTATGTCCTTTTTCCTTCCGAGAAGATCGCCTAAGTCAATTCTTCCGTCAAGCACCAAGTACAGATCCATCCATACAGATTAGCCTTGGACGTCTGCCCTGAAGGTATCCGTCGATGGCTTGCGGGCTGAAGCCGTTAATGGATAGGAACAGGCCAAGGGTATTGTCGAGGCTGGAATCAACGGACCCATCGAAGACCTTGAGATCGGCGAGATTGATGGCAGGGCCATGCCACTTAGCTTCTAGAAGATAATGATCCTCGTCCAACGTGAACGCGCCATCGATCTGTTCGCCCGTTCGTCGAAACGGGGATTTGGGCGACATCTCAAAGAGCTGGAAGGCCTCATTCAAGAGAGTCTCCAGGGCGAACCCCCTCTTCTGCAAATCCGGTTCAGCATAGAGTCCCTCGTACTTGTGCTTGAGCTGGAGCAATTTCTCGTTGAACAATTTTGACTTATTGTTCTCCGCCCGACGACGGAGGATGGCCTGTCGCTCCTCGTCTTCTGTCTGCTTCGCCTTATCGTGTGTTCCGACAAGTTCCCGTAGATTAGCCAAAGCGCACTCGGCGTCTTTCTTTTTTTCCTTTCCATCGGGTAGCCATAGCAGGTGCTTGCCGTCTCTGTAGCTTAGTGTCTCTTGAAGAAGGGCGCGAAGAGGCCCGAGCCCTTCTTCGGTTGAATTGAGAGAATCTAGGATCGGAGAAATGATTTTGTATTTAGGCAGTGCCCAGTTTTGGGCCGCAGTGAGAACGGTTGGTACACCCGCAACGTCGAGGGCCTGCCTTAGGTCATCCTTTTTCCAGAAAACCTTGACTGCCGTGTCCTTTAACGCACCTAAAACGGCTTGGCTAAAATGTGCTTTCGTTCTGGCCATAGGAGGAAGTCTACGTGAATAGGAACTCCTTGGTGCGGAGTTCTTTGACTTGGTCGCGGAGTTTGGCGGCGCGCTCGAATTCGAATTTCTTGGCGGCTTCGCGCATGTCGGATTCAAGGTTGGCGATGTGGGCGTCGAGGGCTTGTTGAGTTTCAAAGCTCAGGCTTTCTGCTGTCTCTTCATCGGTTAGGTCGATGTAGTCGGCTTTGAGGATGGTGGCGAGGGAGTCGTTGATGTTGCGGATGATGGTGGTTGGGGTGATGCCGTTGGCTTCGTTGTAGGCGACTTGTTTTTCGCGGCGGCGGTCGGTTTCGTCGATGGCGCGGCGCATGGAGTCGGTCATCTTGTCGGCGTAGAGGATGGCGCGGCCTTCTAAATGCCTGGCGGCGCGGCCGATGGTTTGGATCAGTGAGCCCTGGGAGCGGAGGAAGCCTTCTTTGTCGGCGTCGAGGATGGCGACTAGCGAGACTTCGGGGAGGTCGAGGCCTTCGCGGAGGAGGTTGATGCCGATGAGGACGTCGTACTCGCCCTTGCGGAGGGCGCGGAGGAGGCGGATGCGCTCGAGGGTTTCGATCTCGGAGTGCATGTAGCGGCAGCGGACGCCGACCTCGGTGTAGTAGCCGCTGAGGTCCTCGGCCATGCGCTTGGTGAGGGTGGTGACGAGGACGCGCTGATTCTTATTAGCCCGGTCGCGGATCTCGGCTAAGAGGTCGTCGATCTGGCCTTTGACGGGGCGGATTTCGACGGGTGGATCGACGAGGCCGGTGGGGCGGATGACTTGTTCGACGACGACGCCGGCGGCTTTCGTCAGCTCGTAGGGGCCGGGCGTGGCGGAGACGTAGATGGTTTGCGCGACGCGGGTCTCGAACTCCTCGAAGCGGAGAGGGCGGTTGTCCATGGCGGAGGGAAGGCGAAAGCCGTAATCGACGAGGTTTTGCTTGCGGGAGCGGTCGCCGTGCCACATGCCGTGGAGCTGCGGGACGGTGACGTGGGACTCGTCGATGAAGACGAGGAAGTCGCGGGGGAAGTAGTCGAGGAGCGTGGGCGGGGGCTCGCCGGGAAGGCGGCCGGAGAAGTGGCGCGAGTAGTTTTCGATGCCGTGGCAGAAGCCGACGGATTTGATCATTTCTAAGTCGAATCTAGTTCGCTGATGGATGCGCTGGGATTCGACTAAGCGGCCTTCGTGCTCGAGCTGGGCCTCCCAGTCGGTGAGCTCGGCGAGGATGCTGGTGACGGCTTGATTTTTGCGCTCCGGCTGGACGACGTAGTGGGACTTGGGGTAGATGGGGAGGCGCGAATATTTTTGCTTGACGGTGCCGAAGAGTGGGTCGATCTGCGAGAGGGATTCGATCTCGTCGCCGAAGAGCTCGATGCGGAAGGCGTTTTCGTCGTAGGTGGGGTAGACCTCGATGACGTCGCCGCGGACACGAAAGGTACCGCGGCGGAAGTCGACGTCGTTGCGCTCGTAGAGGATTTCGACGAGGCGGCGGGTGATGTCTTCGCGCTTGAGCTTCTGGCCTTTTTCCAGGAGCAGAAGCATTCCGTAATACGCTTCGGGCGAGCCGAGGCCGTAGATGCAGGAGACAGACGAGACGATGATGGCGTCTCTTCTTTCAAAAAGCGAACGTGTCGCTGAAAGGCGGAGCTTGTCGAGCTCGTCGTTGATGGTGGATTCTTTTTCGATGTAGAGGTCGCCGGCGGGGATGTAGGCTTCGGGCTGGTAGTAGTCGTAGTAGGAGACGAAGTACTCGACGGCGTTGTTGGGGAAGAATTGCTTGAACTCGTGATAGAGCTGCGCGGCGAGCGTCTTGTTGTGGGCGAGGATGAGCGCGGGACGGTTGACCTCGGCGATGACCTTGGCCATGGTGAAGGTCTTGCCGGAGCCGGTGACGCCGAGAAGGACCTGGTCCTTGTCGCCGGCGGAGAGGCCGGAGACGAGCTCGGAGATGGCGCGGGGCTGGTCGCCCTGGGGGGTGTAGTCGGAGACTAGCTGGAAATCCATATAGACAGTAGACAGTAGAGAGTAGACAGTAGACAACGGAGGGGTGCGATGGGTGTGGAGTTGTGGCTGGTGCGGCATGGAGAGACGGAGTGGTCGCTGGATGGGCGGCATACGAGTACGACCGATATTCCGCTGACCGAGCATGGAAGGAAGCGGGCGGAGGAGCTGCGGGATTTCTTGAAGGACGAGACGTTTGCGGCGGTGCTGGTGAGTCCGATGCAGCGGGCGAGGGAGACGTGCGAGATCGCGGGGTTTGGGGATGTGGCGGTGGTGGATGAGGGATTGAGGGAGTGGAACTATGGGGAGAGCGAGGGGAAGACGACCGCGCAGATGCGGGAGAAGTATGGGTCGCGGTGGAGCGTGTGGAACTCGCCGATTGTGGGGGGAGAGAGCGTGGAACAGGTGGGGGAGCGGGCGGATAGGGTGATCGCACGGGCCGTGAACGCAGTGGAACCCACGTCTCAAAAGCGAGACGTGGGGCACCCGGCGATGGCGGCGGCGAGCGACCCCACTCATGACGATAAGACTGTCATGAATGGGCCACCCTCGGCTCAGGATGACAAGACACGCGACCCCACTCATGACGATAAGGCTGTCATGAATGGGCCACCCTCGGCGGCGCTAGAAGCAGGTCCCTCGGCTTCGCCTCAGGATGACAATATCCATAGGGTGGCGCTGTTTGCGCATGCGCATATTCTGCGGATACTGGCGGCGCGCTGGATTGGGTTGCCGGCGGTGGATGGACGGCTGCTCGCGTTGGGCACGGGGAGTGTGAGCGTGCTGGGGCATGAGCGCGAGACGCGGGTGATCGCGAGGTGGAACCGGGGGTTCGAGGCGGAGGGAAGCGGATAAGGAAACTGAGTGCGGCCGGCGGCGGCCGGAGTTCCCCGCTCATGCGCAAAAAACGCGCATGAATCGGCTACCCGCCACCCGTCCGGGGGGACAGGGAGCGGGGAGACGGTCTACAATTGGGCGGTTCCTGTCTGATAGATTTTTGCGCGGGCTTACTTATCCTTATGACAAAACCGTACCGGCTGCGGCCGACCTCTCTTTTTCTATGCAATATGGCGTCCATGTTCGCGCTGGCTGCGATGGCCGGGGCGCAGGACACGCGCACAGTCACCGAGCCGGTGTTCCCGCCGGTGTGCACGGCGATTGCAGCAGAGACGACGATCTCGGCGGGGGAGCCGGCGAGTGAGACGGACGATACGCAGATCCAGGCCGCGCTGACGGCGTGCGGCGCTGGCAAAGCGGTGGAGTTGACGCTGGGCGCGGGAGGGAATGACGCGTTTGTGATCCGGCCGATCGCGATTCCGAGCGGCGTGGCGCTGATTGTGGACGGCGGAGTGACGGTGTTTGGGTCGAAGAATGCGGCGGACTATCAGATCGGCACGGTGAGCGGGAGCCAGGACCAGTGCGGGACGGTGGGGCCGAATGGCAATGGATGCGATCCGCTGATTTCGCTGGGCGAGAGCGCGGTGAATGGGAGTTCGAGCTCGACGGGATCCGGGCTGATGGGCTTTGGGGTGATCGACGGGCGCGGGGAAGACAAAATCACCGTGAATGGGACGGTGAGCACGTCGAGCTGGTGGGACCTGGCCAACCAGGCGCGCTCGGGCGGCAGCCAGAACGCCCCGATTCTGATGATGGGGTATAAGGCCAACAGCGCGTCGATCTACAAGATCACGCTGCGGAACTCGCCGCATTTCCATGTGAAGCTGCAGGGCAACAACGGGTTTACGGCGTGGGGGATGAAGATATTGACTCCGTTCACGGCACGGAACTCGGATGGGTTCGACCCGACCGGGATTACCAATTTGACGGTGAACCAGTCGGTGATTGGGGACGGCGACGACGAGATTGCGATCAGCGGCAGCAGCGCGGCGAGCAATATCACGTTTGAGAACCTGCTGTTGTCGAGCGGCCATGGGCTGTCGATCGGGAGCATCACCAAGAGCGGCGTGAGCAATGTTTATGCGAACAACATCAACTTCAGCGGGCAGGCCGCGGACGGCAACCAGGGAGGGCTGCGCATCAAGAGCTACTGCGGCAACGGAGGCGTCGTTTCGAACGTCAACTACAACAATGTGTGCATGCAGAATGTGAAGCAGCCGATTCTGCTGGACCCGTTCTACAACGGCGCATCGACCGGCTGCGCGAACGAGACCCCGCAGTACACCAACATCAGCTACAACAATGTGCATGAGCTGGCGGGTACGCTTTCGAGCGTGATTTTTACACTGGAGGGGTATAGCTCGAACTATATCTCGACGGTGACGCTGAACAATGTTGTGCTGGACTCGACGACCATTAATGCGACGGCGAGCTACGACACGATTGCGCTGGCGGGGAATGTGTACCCGCCGCTGCTGCAATCGCTGAACACGGTGCCGGGATCGACCGGAGTGACGTATACGGGATCGGCGACCGAGAGTGCAAGCGCCGCGCTGGCGTGCCCGACCAGCGGCGCGGGCAATGTATTTCCGGCGCTGGTGGGCGAGCTGTATGCAGGCTACGGCGGGCTGAATAGTGTGGACCAGGCGTTCACGGTAACGGATGCGGATAGCCTGTTGCTGAATGCGACGGTGGAGCCGACCAACTCGGAGACCAGCTATTCGTATCCGAGCGAAGGGTCGTACACGGGGGTCGCGGCGCCGGCGGCGGGAGTGCAGTTCTACGACAACGGGACGGCGGTGGGATCGCCGGTGGCGCTGGGCCAGAATGGCACGCTGGCGACCACGACGATCGCCAACCCGACGGCGGGAACGCACACGTATACGGCGCAATATGTAGGGGACTCGAATTATAGCGCGATGAGTTTCGGTTCGCTGGCGGTGACGGTGAGTGCGGGCGCGGCCGCGAAGGTGGCGATTACGACAGCGCCGCCCGCGATGCTGACCTATGGCAGCGCGCCGGGAACGATTTCGGTTGCGGTGGAGGACGGCGCGGGCAGCCAGACGAGCTCGACGGCGGCGGTGACGCTGACCGTGACGGGGCCGAACGGGTACTCGCAGAACTACACGATGAATACGGTGAATGGGGTGGCGACGTTCAATCTGGCGGGGAGCCTGCCCGGCGTGGGGAGCTACAGCTTTGTGGCGTCGAGCAACGGGCTGACGAGCAGCGCGGCGGCGGGCGAGAGCGTGACGGCGGCGACGCTGATGGTGTCGGCAACCCCGGCGAGCCGCGTGTTCGATGCGTTGAATCCGGTGTTGGGATACACGATTTCAGGGTATGTGAATGGCGATACAGTCGCGGTGGTGAGCGGAGCGCCGACGCTGACCACGACGGCGCTGCGGACCTCCGCGGCGGGCGCGTATCCGATCACCGCGGGGGTGGGGACGCTGGCGGCGGCCAATTATGTGTTTGCGACAACGGGGAGCACGCTGACGGTGAACGGCGGCGCGGCGCAGGCGATCTTCTTTAGCCCGCTGGCGAACTTTCCCTCGGGCGGCAGCTATGAGCTGACGGCCAGCGCGAGCTCGGGGCTGGCGGTGACGTACACGGTATCGGGTCCGGCGACGGTGAGTGGAAGCGTGCTGACGGTGACCGGGCCGGGAGTTGTGACGGTGACCGCGGCGAATGCGGGGAGTGGGAATTATGCCGCCGCGGCGAGCGTGCAGCAGAGCTTTACGGCGCAGTGAAGTGGTGTACTCGGGGCAAACCGCCCGCAGGGCAGGGAATGACTCAGCAGGAAGAAAGATATTAAATGGAAAGAGTCCTTACAAAATTCCCAATACCCACCCATAGCAAAGCCTTCGGAAGGAGGCTATCTCGAAGAAAAATTTTGGAGGCGCGGGTCGGGATCGAACCGACGCATAAAGGTTTTGCAGACCTCTCCCTTACCACTTGGGTACCGCGCCTCAAAATGCGGAAACATCAATGCGGAACATCGATACGAAAGTACGAATGCAGAAGACCGCATTCTGATCGCACACTCGCTCCAGTGTGCTTTACTCCGATGCAAGGACACCCTCGAGTGCAGTGTGCTGCGGTGCGTGGCCGCCAAGTTTCGCAAGGTGGAGGAGATTGTTGGAGCGGGAGACCGGGGTCGAACCGGCGACATCTTCCTTGGCAAGGAAGCACTCTACCACTGAGCTACTCCCGCCCTGCCAGATGCTAAGTATAGCGACCCGATTGGCGATTTGCAATGGCGGTTCCAGCAGAGAAATGGCCAGCGAGCGGTCGCTTGCGAATACTACTCCGCGGCGGCGGCGTGGGGGACCGAGAGCCGGCGGCTGGCGATGCGCAGCGCGGCCGGCCTAACGACGTGCGGCGTGATGGTGATCAGCAGCTCGTCCGAGTCGTGCTCAATGTCCTTGTCGGTGCCGACGAATCCGGGTAGCTCGCTGATGCCGGGAAGGCCGTCGATCGAGCCGATCTCGTTGCTGTTGACCAGCGTCGCCAGCATGGCCGTTTCGCCGGCGGGAACGGTGATGGTCGAGGCCAGCGCGCGGTTGTTGATGATGGGAATGCTGTCGATCATGCCGCCGCCGAGGGCTTCAATCTTCATGTCCAGCTTCAGGGCGACGTCGCCGCCGGCCAGTACATGCGGGGTCAGTTTGAGATCGATGCCGAGGTCTTCGTATTGAACTTGCGGAACGTTGACCGAGGTGGAGCCGAGATACTGCGAGAGCAGCGAGCTGACGCTGGTGCCGTTGATGTTCAGCCCGGCGAGCGACGATGCGAGCGTGCTGCTGACGCCGGAGCTATAGGTCGCGGTGACGATGGGATAGCGCGTGCCCGCCTTGAAGGTCGCGTCCTGCCCGCTGCCGGAGCGTAGCTGGATCGCATCGAGGGTGCGGACGTCGGTGGAGTTAAGCATCAGATGGAAAGTTGAGTTGGAGCCGAGATAGAGACCGGCGAGGGTCAGGCCGCCTCCGAAGATGCCGAGCAGATTGGAGTATTGCGCCGCACTGACCGTACCGGACGCGATGAGAAAACCGACCTCCGTGATGAGGTTCTGGAGCGGCGTGCCGGTGAGATTGAGGGCGCCGGCGGCGATGGCCTGATTGAGGAGCGTCTGGTTGGCGTTGACCAGTTGCTGGGCCTCGGCCGCGACGCTGAAGATGCCGGCCGAACTGGGCAGCGTGGCGCCGATGTTGTTGATGTGGGTCTTGTCGATCTCGTAGAGGTCGATGTCGAACAGGACGTCGGAGCCGCCGTTGAGCACCTCTGCAAACGTAGCGTTGACCAGTTGCAGCGTCTTCTCGTCGCCGCGCAGCAGCATGTCGCCGCCAGTCGCGCTGGCGGTCACCTGCCTGATGTTGAAGACGGTGCGCGCGAGGTTGGCAAGTTCGGTCATCTCTTCGGCGGAGATGCCGGGAAGATAGATGGTCTCCTCGACCTGCGGCAGCAAACGATCGCGGTCCTCCTGCGTGTCCTTGGCGACGAGCGCTTGCCTGGGCTGCACGGCGACGGCGAAGACGTGCGTCAGATCGGCGAGGACCTGGTTGGCGGCCGCGAAATCGACGTCGTCGAGGTCAAGCGCGATCTGTGGGCCGCCGGTGACGGAAGGATCGAACGTGACCTGAATGCCGAAGGCGCTGTAGACGCCGCGCACAACGGTCTGGACGTCGCCATGGAGATGGAAGCTCTTGGCGCCGGGGGCCGGGTCGAATTCGACCGGACCGGCGAGGGTCGAGGCGATGTCCTGTGCGGGAAACTTGGATGGATCGAAGGTCGCAGCCTGGGCCTGCTTCTGAAGATTCGCGGCCTGAAGATTGCGGGCCTGGAGATCGACTGGGGGCGACGCGGGCATGAGACCGGATTGGAAATGTTGCGCGACGACGGGGTTGTCGGGATCGAGGGCGCGGGCCTGCGCCAGCAGGTCGCCGGCACGGGCATTGTCGCCGGAGAGTCGAGCACGCGCGGCCTGATGCACGAGTTCGGTGACGTGGTCCTCGCGCGTAACGATGAGCGCGAGGGCGTAGTCGCGATTGCCAGGGTTGAGCTGGGCGGCGCGCTCGAAGCTGCGCAGGGCGCCGGCCAGGTCTTTGTGCGCGAGCAGTTTCGCTCCTTCAAGATAGGCGTCGTCGGCGTCGCGCGCCTGCTTGGCGGAGATGGCCGGCCGGATCGCGGCGGCGACCGGTGGGGCGGGTGATGTCGAGGGTTGGGGAGGGATGGCTCCGGCGGGAACGCTGGCCGGTGCGCTCGCGGCGTCCTGGGCGAGTGCAGAGTCGGCCGGCAGCGCGGTCAACAGAAGAGCGAAGGCGAAGGGTTGGACGAACGCTCGTAGAGCGTGGCGCGACATGCTGCGAAGCAGGCGGACATGGCGCGACGAGAGTTGGCTGGAAATGCGGAGCATGGCTGGTGGTTAGACGGGCGGCGGCGAAAGCGGTCTCGCGAATGACAGGTAGCCGCCGCAAAAAAGCAGATTCCTTCGGAATGACAACCAAAAAAGCAGGAGCAAAGTCCTGCGCTTAAGTGACTTTGCCCTAACGCCCACCCGAGACGATCTGCAGGCTGGGACGCGCGGGCCGCACCGGGCGTGGCGGGCGGCGCATGCCCTGCCGGATCTGCGCGGAATCGAGGCCGAGCTCGGTCAGCGTGCGGCTCAGCGTGTTGCGGTGCATGCCGAGTTCTTCCGCGGCCTTGCACTGGTTGCCGCGGTGACGCGACAGGACTTCGAGGATGTAGCGCTTCTTGAATTCGCGAACGGCTTCAGCGTAGGCAATGCCGTCAGCGTGCATTTGGAGAACGAGGTTGTCGAGATCGCGTTTCACTCGCGGGAGTTCCTTAGGTGGACTTAACTAGTGTGCGACGAAAGCGGGTGGTTGATCCAATGGCCGGGTGTGTGGTTGATGTGTTGGAGTCCGTCGGAGAGCCTGCGCTGCAACTCCGAGGGCATGACGAAGGATACAGCATGAGCGGTACGAAGAAAAAATGGGGCCAGCAGAGAATCTTTGATCCAGGGAGCGGTGGGCAGAAACGCGGTGAGGGCAAGCAGCAATCCTACACCAAGAAGCGCTCCGCGCAGCAGACCGAAGAGCGCGCCGAGCAGACGGTCGAGAAAACCGAGACCAACGGCTGACACGGTGCGGCGCAAAAACTTGCCGAGGAGGCTGGCGACGATCATGGTGACGATCAGGATCAGGATGAACGCGGCCAACTGCGCGACGGGTGGTGACGCAATGAGCCCGTGCAGGGCGAGCGCGAGGCCGCGATAGAACCAGCAGGCGAAGAGGAAGCCGAGCACCAGGCCGGCGAGCGAGAAGGCCTCCTGGACGAAGCCGCGCATGGCCGCGCGGACCACGGAGTAGGCGAGCAGAATCGCGAGGAGCCAGTCGAGCGGGTTCATTCGGGGGCTGTCCTCCGGACAGGAAGCAGGTCCTTCGCGCGGCGCGTTCAGGATGACAATCTCGCGGAGAAGCTAGGCGGCGGAACGGGCTTCGCGGCCAACGCTGCGGCCGCCGAGAGAGACGCTGACGATCTTGCTGACGCCGGGCTCCTGCATGGTGACGCCGTACATGACGTCGGCCTGCTCCATGGTGCGCTTGGAGTGGGTGATGACGACGAACTGCGTGGTCTCGGACATGTCGGCGATGAGGCGGGCGAAGCGGCCGACGTTGGTCTCGTCGAGCGGAGCGTCGACTTCGTCGAGCACGCAGAAGGGCGCGGGCTGGAACTGGAAGATACCGACTAGCAGCGAGAGCGCGGTGAGAGCTTTTTCGCCGCCCGAGAGAAGAAGGACGTTTTGCAGTTTCTTGCCGGGTGGGGAGGCGATGATGTCGATGCCGCTGAGGTCGGAGCTTCTGCCGTTGGCGGTTTCGGGATCGGTGAGGCGCATGAAGGCGTGGCCGCCGCCGAAGAGTTTGGTGAAGGTCGCGGAAAAGTTCTCGTTGATGACGCGATAGGCCTCGTCGAACTTGACGCGAGAGAGGTCGTCGATCTCCTTGATGGAAGCTTGCGTGTTGTCGATGGAGTCGAGCAGGTCCTTGCGCTGGGTTTCGAGGAAGGTGTGGCGCGCCGAGGTCTCGTGGAACTCTTCGAGGGCCATCATATTCACTGGCCCCATGGCTTCGAGGCGCTGCTTGAGCGAGCGCGCGGCTTCATCTTCGGAGTGCAGGGCGTCGGCTTCGATGCGTGCGATGGAGGCGTCTTCGCGTAGCGTTGCGGCTTCGACCGAGAGGTCATTGCGGCAGGTCTCTGCGAGGTGTTCGAGGTCGGAGGTGAGCTTGGCGGCGCGGGCGCTGAGCGCGGCGCGCTGCTCGCGAAGGTGCTCGGTTTCGTGGCGGAGGGTGCGGAGCTGGGTGTCGAGTTCGGTCATCGCGGCGCGCAGGGCGGAAGCCTCGCCGGAGAGCGTTTCGCTTTCGGCGATTGCCTGGGCGCGCATTTCAGTGAGTTCGGTGTGCTTGAGCGAGAGCTCTGCGGTTTCGGCTTCGCGGCGGCGCTTTTCGTCGGCGGCGGAGGCGAGCTGCGATTCGAGCTGAACGATACGCTGCGACTGACCGGTGTGCAGGCGATTGGTCTGCTCGAAGTTGGCGCTGGCATTGCGGCGGCGCTCTTCGAGGCCGGCGAGCGCGGCGGCGGCGGCGGAGGCTGCGAGTTGCAGCTCTTCGCGGCTGGCGCGGAGCGAGACGATTCTGTCGGTGAGCTCGGTGACCTGCTGGTCTAATCTCTGTCGCTCTGAATCGAGCGACAACGCTTCGTCGCGCTTGCGGGCGATGAGGTCCTGGCGCTGGCGGCGCTGGTCGTCGTTGCGGCCGGCGGCGATCTGCCACTGCTGCAGGCGGCTCTCGATGCGCGCGGCTTCGGACTCCATCTGGCGCAGCGCGGCGCCGGAGTTGGCGCTCTCGCGCTCGGCGTCGCGGCGTTCTATGGTTTTTGCTTCGAGGGATTGTTGGAGCGCTTCGATCTCGCGGGTGAGTGCGGCGGTGGCGATCTCGTTCTGCGAGAGCTGCGTTTCGATTCCTTCGAGCTTGGTCTGCACGCCGGCGAGCTCACGCTTCAGGGCTAGCGGGCCCTGCTCGCGCGGGCGTCCGCCGGTGACGGTAACGCTGTTAAAGGTTTCGCCGGAGGGCGAGAGAAAGAAGCTCTGCGGGTTGGCGAGGGCGAGCGAGCGCGCGGTCGCGTTATCGGGGGCGATGAAGCCTTCGCGGAGTTTGGGGAGGATGACTTCGAGGGAGCGGCCGAAGCCGTCGAGTACGCGAATGCAGTCCTTCAGCGGAACGATGCCGCTGGTGGAGGTTGCGCTGGTCATGCCCTCGGCGAAGGGGAACGCGGACTGCGCATCGTTCGGGTGGACGAGGAACGTCGCGCGGCCGGCGACGTCGGATTGCAGCATGCGCATGCCTTCGTCGGCGGCGTCCCAGCTCTTGACGACGATGTAGTTGAGCTCATCACGCAGGAACTCGTCGACGACGCTCTCGTATTTGCCGTCGACTTCGAGGAAATCGGCGAGCGTGCCGACGGGCGCGAGGCCGCCGGTGTTCTTCTGACGCTCGTTGGCGCGGAAGATGTTGCGGACCGTGTCGGTGGAGTAGCTGTGCTCGCGGATGAGGGATTCGAGCGAGCTGCGACGGCCCATCAGGGTCGCCATCTCGGCGCGGAGCTCGTCGCCGCGGCGGCGGGATTGGGTCTCTTCGAGGCGTTTGGCTTCGAGGATGTGGCGGAGGTCGAGGATCTCGGCTTCGAGGCGCTTGAGGCGTTCGGTCACGGTCTCGAAGGAGAGCTTCACCTGGCCGCGCTGCTGGCCGAGCGCCGCCAGGTCTTCATGAGCTTGTTTCTGCTCGTTTTCCAATCGCTCGTTTTCGCGGTCGAGGCCGCTGAGCGCGGCTTCGGCCTGGGCGATCTCGTTGTTGGCCTGCGCGGCACGCTGCATTGTTTGCATTCCCGCGCGGCGCTGATTTTCGGCAAGCGCTTCGGCGGCGAGCACGTTGCGCGTAGCCTCGTGGGCCTGGGCCTGCTGCGCGTTGGCGGCGTCGCGCGAGGTGGTGGATTCGGCAGTGGCGTTTTCTAAAAAGCTACGATGTTGTTCCAGCTCGCCGCTGAGCGATTCGAGCTGGGTGCGGGCCTGTACGAGGTCCTCGTTGCCGCTGGCGATGCGCTGGGTCAGATCGACGATGCGGTCGGCGTTCGAGGCAGTGCGAGCGGCGATGCGCTCCAGTTCGACGGCGCTCCCATTGGCGCGCGATCCGGCTTCGCGAATCTGCTCGTCGAGCCGATAGCCATGGGCGACGCCGGTGGAGTGCTCCGCGTCCATCGCTTCGAGCTGGGCGGCCTGGGTTTCGATGAGAGCGGCAAGGCGCGTGATCTCGGCGGAGGTAGCGGCCTGCTCGGCGTCCATCTGCGTGAGGCGGCTGGCGAGAACGACGCGCAGCTTGGAGCGCAACTCGTCGCGCAGCGCGCCGTAGCGCTCGGCCTTGGAGGCCTGGCGCTTGAGGATTCCCATCTGGCGCGTGACCTCTTCGAAGATGTCGTTGACCCGCGAGAGATTTTGCTTGGCGGATTCGAGGCGGAGTTCGGCGAGGCGCTTCTTGGTCTTGAAGCGAGTGATGCCGGCGGCCTCTTCGATGATGGCGCGGCGGTCGAGCGGCTTGGCGGAGAGGATGCTGCCGATGCGTTCCTGGCTGATCATGGCGTAGCTCTCGCCGCCCAGGCCGGTGCCCATGAAGATGTCCTGGATGTCGCGCAGGCGGCAGATTTTGCCGTTGAGCAGATACTCCGAGTCACCCGAACGGAAGAGGCGGCGGGTGACGGTGATCTCGCCGGCGCGAACGGGCGAGCGGCCGAATTTGCGGCGGCGGATCTTAAGAACGACGTTGTTGGCCGCGGCGCCGTTGTTGCTGGCGTCCGGCAGCGAGGCTTCGGTGTTGAGTTCGACTTCGCCAGCTTTCGCCGGCCTGGCTGATTGGTCCTGGGCCTCGTAGGTGGTTCCGGGCTGCGCGTCGGCGACGGCCTCCTCGGTCTCCTGGGCGGCTTCAGCACGCAGCGCGGACTCGTCCCAGTCGCTGGAGGAGTCGATGGGCGTGGGCTCGGCGAAGATGGAATCGGGCTCGCCGTCGGCCAGGGTGTTGCCGTCGTAGACCTCGGGGTCGACCAGGGTGAGCGAGACCTCAGCCATGCCGGTGGCCTTGCGGTCGCGCGTGCCGGCGAAGATGACGTCTTCCATCTTGAGGCCGCGCAGACTCTTGGCGGACTGCTCGCCGAGCACCCAGGTGATGGCGTCGGAGATGTTGGATTTGCCGCAGCCGTTGGGGCCGACGATCACGGCGATGCCCTGGCCGGCGAGCTGCACCTCGGTGCGATCGCAGAAGGACTTGAAGCCGAGGATCTGAACTTTTTTCAGCTTGAGCAACGAGCACGACCTCCTATGCGGTACGGTAACCGGCGATTGCGGGTGAGCGTCAGCGGCGTGGGCAGGGCTGGCGCCGCGATACCCGCTAGCCCGACTGTATGCGGCAGCCAGCGCGGAATCAATGCGGAATCGGGTACTCTGGACAAGATGTTGTGGATAAGGCCGCCGGAATCGCTGAGCCCGGGCTGAGACCGACCCGGCTTGCGCGCGAGCAACACGGTTTCTATAATCCGCATCATCCCATCTAGTTTCGGGTTCGGGCGCGATCTGCGCTAAGCTTAGGGAAACAGGCTGCAACACTTAGGGAAACAGACTGCAACTTGCATCGCAACCATCGAGGAGTTTTCTTTATGAAGAAGGTCGTACTCGCATCGCTGCTGGCTGTGGCCGGCGCATCCGCCTCACTTGCGTTCTCGCAGCAGCCCGCACCCGCCGCCGGCCAGACGGCCGCGGGAGGCCAGGTACAGATGTCTCAGGACGAGTACAAGGTGTACAACGACTGCACCACGGCGACCACGCCCGCGGCCAAAGCGCCAGCGTGCGAAGCCTACCTGAAGGCGTATCCGAACTCCGCGGTGAAACAGGATGTGCTGAGCCAGATCCTCTTCGCCGATAGCCAGACCGGCGACCAGGCCGCCACGCTCAGTGCGGCCGACCGGCTGCTGGCGCTCGACCCGAGCAATCTGCGCGCGCTCACGTTCGAGGTTTTCTATCGCCGCGCCGACGCCGACAAGCTGACCGATCCGGCAGCCAAGACGGCGGCGCTGGACAAGGTGGCGGCGTTCGCCCAGCAGGGGTTGAATGCGACCATGCCGAAGGGAACAACACAGGACGAGTTCGACAAGCTGAAGAAGGCGACAATGCCGACCTTCGAAAGTGCCATCGCCGACGACGACATGGCCAAGAAGGACAATGCCGGTGCAATCGCCGCGCTGAAGACAGAGATCGACGGCGACCCGGACGACACGTTGAAGGCCAGCCCGGTGCTGCAGGATGTCTACACTCTGGCGCAGGCGTACTACACCTCGACGCCGCCCGATTATCTGGACTGCGCGTGGTATGCGACGCGCGCTGCGGCGTTTGCGCCAGCCGCGTACAAGCCTACGATCCAGCCTCTGGCGACGTATTGCTACAACAAGTATCACGGCAACGCGGATGGCTACGCGACGATGCAGACGGCTGTGCAGACGAATCTCGATCCTCCGCCGGTCTGTCCGAAGCCGGCTGCGGGCGCCACACCGGCGGCGGCCCCAGCCGCGGCTCCAGCGGGCTGCCTGGCCGTGACACCGGCGCCCAAGCCTGAGGACATCATCGCCAATGTGTTCGCGACGACCCCGGACCTGGCGACGCTGGCCATCAGCGACCGCGAGTTTGTGATTCAAAATGGGCAGCCCGCGGACGCCGATAAGGTCTTCGCCGCGGTGAAGGGCAAATCGGTGGAGCTGCCTGGCGTGACCGTCGTTGCAGCCACGCCTGACCAGCTACAAGTTGCCGTCTCCGACGATGCGGTGCAGAGCAAGACGGCGGACTTCAGCTTCAACATGAAGACGCCGATCAAGGACGCCGACCTTCCGGCGGTAGGAAGCAAGGTCACGCTCGATGGCACCTACGACTCCTATACGCAGAAGCCGCTGATGATTACCATGAGCGGCGGAGCCCTGGTGTTACCGAAGAAGCCTGCGGCGAGGACCCCGGTGCGCCGTCGGCCGCACTAGACAACAGAGAGCGAGCTGCGACGGCCTCCCGCCCGGGAGGCCGTCGTGCCTATGAGCCGTGCAGTCCCAATGAAGGGTTGACAACCATGAGCTATCTGGCCGGCCCCAAGCGCTATGAGCAAGCGGCCTTCCGGCGGTGCGGGGAGTCGGGCATCGTTCTGCCTCCCATTTCGCTGGGTCTGTGGCAGAACTTTGGCGGCGTGGACGACTTCGAGACGGGCCGGTCGATGGTTCGGCGGGCGTTCGACCGGGGCGTGACGCACTTCGATCTGGCCAACAACTACGGGCCACCCTATGGGTCCGCCGAGGAGAACTTCGGCAGAATCCTGCGCGAGGATTTCGAGCCCTATCGCGATGAACTGATCGTTTCAACCAAGGCGGGCTGGGACATGTGGCCCGGGCCGTATGGCGTGGGCGGCTCGCGCAAGTATCTGCTGGCATCGCTCGATGGCAGCCTGCGGCGAATGGGCCTGGAGTATGTGGACATCTTCTACTCGCACCGGCCGTCGACGGATGTGCCGCTGGAGGAGACCATGGGTGCGCTCGCGCAGGCGGTGCGGCAAGGCAAGGCGCTATACGTGGGGATCTCGTCCTATGGACCGGAGCGAACGCGCGAGGCCGCGCGAATCCTGCAGGGCGAAGGCGTCCGGCTGCTGATCCACCAGCCCTCGTATTCGATGCTCAATCGTTGGGTGGAAGGGGAGCTGCTTTCGACTCTGGACGACCTGGGCGTGGGGTGCATTGCGTTCTCGGTGCTGGCTCAGGGGCTGCTGACCGGCAAATATTTGAAGGGCGTTCCGAAGAACTCCCGGGCGGGAGCGAACGGGTCGTTCGCGAAGGAGTTTCTTAGCGCCGAGAACCTGGAGCGCGTGAAGAAGCTTGACGAGATCGCGCGGCGGCGCGGCCAGACGCTGGCCCAGATGGCGATCGCCTGGGTGCTGCGCGATCCGCGGGTGACCACGGCGCTGATCGGTGCGCATAGCGTGGAGCAACTCGACGATTCGCTCGATGCGGTGAAGAATTTACAGTTCTCGGCGGAGGAGTTGGCGGAGATCGACCAATACGCGAAGGACAGCGGGATCGATCTGTGGAAAGATGCGCGCGAAGGGCGTGGATAGTGCTCAATCGTGCATGGAGCCGGTGGAGTAGTAGAAATCGGGCAGGCTTGCGCCCTTCATTTCCCGCGGCTTCGCGGAGATCGGATCGTCGCCGTGAGCGTGAGTGAGAAGAGAGTTGGCGCGCATTAGCTCGAACGATGGCGCTGGGCCGGTGGCGGAGATGGGGAATTGCACGTTGGTGGAACCGGCGGGCAGCGGCAGGGACTTTGAGCCGGCGCCGAAGGAGACGCGCAGAACTGCCGGGGCGGTCAGATTCGCGGTGACATAAATCACGTTGGCTACCGGACCATAACGTTTGATCGGCGGATTGAATTTTTCCTGCGGAGAGACAAGCTGCGTGCGGTAGGCCCAGAAGATGGTGTCGCGGCGAATGGTGGGTTGACGGCCGGTCTTGTACCACTGAATGAAAAACGCTAGAAGCTCGGTAGCTCCGCGATGGCTGTGGAAGTAGTGCTGGGTGGTGGGCGGCGCCGCGCTGGCGCCCAGGTCGTTGGCGTGAAGGTAGCGGGCGGGATCGTCGATTGGACTGACGTAGGTGCCTTCGACGAAGTCGTTCCAGGTGATGATCTCGACCCAGTCGGGATGCGTGATGTTAATCGCGTTCCTCCACAGGGCGCGCATGCCGGAGTAGCCGCTGTACTCGTAGTAACGGCCGGCGTTGGCGCCCCAGAACTGGAAGCAGATGGGCGCCATGTAGAGCTTGCCTGCGGCATGGAGGGCAGACGCGTAGGCGTCCGAGGACGGAAGCTGGTCGGGGGCGTGGCCGAGGCCGGGGATGCCCGCGATGCCCCAATAGAACGCGCCGTCGATGATGTCTTTGTACTCTGCCAAGCCGGCTTGGATATCGCTGGCGTGGGGCAGTTCGCCGCCCCAGAAGAAGGCGGGGACGAGCTCGATTTTGAGGGGTGCGTTGGAGGGGATGGCGCGGGCAAAGCTGAGGGCGGCGGGGGCTGCTTGCGAAGAAGGATGACTCCCGTGCTCGAGGTCGGAGCGGAGTTGACGCCAGAACGCAGGGCCACGATCGGCGCCGGCGAACGTGGTCAGGACGAAGCGATGATTGTGCTGGAAGTAGACCGCCGAATAGCGCGGGCTGTTGGCGAAGCGGCGCATCATGTCGAGGACGTCGGCGGAGGTGTTGGAGCAGCACATGTCGGCCGAGAACATCAGCCTGAAGCCGGAGTGGAGGCGTTGCGCGGCTTCGAACATCTCGGACGCGCGCAGGATGTAGCGCGGCTCCTTGAACCAGCCACCGGCGTTGAGCGCAAAGCCGTCTATGCCGATGGCCTGGGCCTGGCGGATCTCGCGCTCGTAGGAGGCGATATCGGCTTCGACCGGGGAGCCGTCGGGCTTGTAGTCGCGGTTGGCGAGCATGTAATGGGCGAAGACCCTGCGCTGGGCGCGCGCGGGAATAGCGCAGCAGAGCGCCAACAGCAGCGAGGCGAGGAGCACGGGCGCGCGGCAGTATGCGGCTTGGCGCGGTCGACGGGACTTCATCGAGACCACGTTAGCAGAATCAACCGCCGCGGCGGCTTACCAGAAGTAAGTCGCTTCGACCTTGGGCGGCGACGAGCGGCCGTCGATGATCTCCGTGCTCAGCACGAACTCCATGTTCTTGCCGTCCCAGCCCCTTGGTACCTGGGCGGTGATGGCCGCCATGTTGGCGGGCTGGGTGAGAAACTCGCCGGCCGCGATCGTGCCGCCGCGAGCGATTCCCGCGGCCACTACATCGATGCGGCCCGTGTTGGCGTCGCGGAAGCGGGCGACGATGGCGTAGTCGCTGTAGTTGTTGGTGGCTTCCTGCACGTTGCGATCGATGCCCCAGTGGGTGTGCTGAGGAGATTGCGTGTCTTCGATCCAGAAGTGCTTCATCTGTGGATCGTTGCCGAAGCGGAAGCGAAGATTGCGGGTAAGCCGGAGCGTCCAGGCGTTGTCGAACGCGCCCAGAAAGATGGCCGATCCCTGGCGCAGATCGGTGAGCGTGGTGGTATCTTCGCCCATCAGGTTGTAGCGCCGATGGCGCGTTTCGATAAGGCCGGAGAGGCTGACCAAGGGCTGAAGGTCGTCGAGGATGACGCCGTTCATGGGCTCCTCGAGGCGATGCTGCTGCAACGGATCAGCGGCGTCGCGCAGCGTGATGCCGTTGAAGTGGCTTTGCGGGAAGCAGACGATGACGGGGTCGGCGGAGGCCAGAACGGGCGCCCAAAAGCGGTCGAGCGCCGTGGGCCGCGGATGCGTCCACGACCAGCCACCGGCGAAGACCGCGATTAGAAGCAGAGCGGAGGCCAGGCGGGAAACCCGGTGCGGGCGCGCTTTCGTCGCGATTGCTGTCGCTGGATATTGCTTCCCATCCGCCGCATGGACGGGGACGAGCGCCGGGTGGTCGCCCAGCGAATGCGGCTCGGCGGCCGGTGCGGCAGGAGCGTAAATCTGGGCAACCTCGGTGGGCCGGGGCCACTCGAAGTGCGGTACGTAGGAGCCGGGGGGAAGGGAGATGCGCAACTCGTTCGAGTCGCCCGAGTCCTGGTAGTACTGCGCAATGCGCTTGCGAATCTCGGTCGCGGTGACGCGGACGATGGGATCGGAGGTGGTGTCATAGGCCGCGTCGCGACCGAAGACCTCGACGCCCAGAGTGCGCTCCTTGAGTTGATCGCCGCGGCCTTCGAGTTCTTCCTGAACGATAAAACGAAGAAAGCTGGGGAAGCGTTTGCTGTGCGACAGGTGCGGGTTGCTCAGCAGCCGATCAAGTTGCCGCAGAACTTCGGTCTTCTCTTCCTGGCCGTAAAGAACTTCCGCTCCGTCTGGATGTAGAGCCATAGATTGCTGTGTCCGCCGGAATTATAACGCCCAGAAATTTCGTTTGTCTTGCGAGTACCTAAACATAACATTTTGCGCAGCTTAGTCGGCAAATTAACATGATAAGAATGTGTACCTTACCGCAAGGCGCTAGACCCGTCAAAAGACCGCCGACTATAAGTGAGCAGCTTGCGATGCAGGGATCGAGAACGAAACCGACCGGACCCACTGATTTTCTTTTGGAGGCAATATGAAGAGGGTTTCCACAGAATTTACCGCACCTATCAGCCGCGCGATCCGGTGCTTGCTCGGCCTGTGTCTCTGCATGGGCATGGTCTGCCATCCTGCCTGGAGCCAGGTGGGTGCGGCGGCCCTGAGCGGTGTGGTGCAGGACCCGACCGGAGCGATTATTCCGGGCGCGAATGTGACTGTCCAGAACAAGGCGACCGGGGCGCAGCGCACGGCGCATAGCAACGGGTCGGGGTCGTTTACCTTCGCGGCGCTGCCCAGCGGCGACTATTTGCTGACCGTGCAACGGAGTGGATTTAAGCAACTGGTGCAGTCCGAGGTCCACCTGAATCCGGGCGACAACCTGTCGCTGCCGGACCTGAAGCTGCAGATCGGCGAGGTCAACCAGGCGGTGACGGTGAACACGGCGACGGCAGGAATTCCGTTGGACAGCGGCCAGTTGAGTTCAACGATCACGGCCAATGATCTGGACCGGCTGTCGATCGTGGGCCGCGACGTGACGGAGCTGGAGCGGATTCTGCCGGGGTTTGCGATCCGCAACCTGGGGCCGGCCAACGCCGCGCCTGATTTTACGCAGGTCACGGTTGGTTCGCCGACGCCGTATGCGTCCAACGGCGCGCCGGTGGCCGGCATCACCTTGAAGCTGGACGGCGCGAACCTGACGGACGCGGGAAGTTTTGGCTCGAACCTGCAGAACATCAACGACTCATTTGTGAGCGAAGTTCAGGTGCAGACGTCGAACTTCGGCGCCGACCAGTCCAACGGGCCGGTGGTCATCACGGGCGTGACCAAGTCGGGGACGGACAAGTATCACGGCTCGCTGTATACGTTCGCGCGCGTGGCGACGCTGAATGCCAACGACTGGCTGTCGAAGTACAACGGGATTGCGCGGCCGGACGATCGCTTTGTGTATCCCGGCGGCACTCTCAGCGGGCCGATCCCGCACTCCAAAAAGCTGACGTTCTTCGTGGGCGGCGAATATGACGCACAGCGCAATGTGTACGCCTACGGCAACGCGGGCAGCGCGATCATCCATGCGCTGGTTCCGACCGCGGCGATGCGCAAGGGCGACTTCAGCCAGACGGCGCTGAACAATTATCTGGGGCCGAACGTCGCCAATGGAACCTACGGGACATTCAATGTGGCGCCGACCAAGGGCGACGACAACTCTACGCTGGTCAACGGAAATATCGCGGCGTTTCTCAACCCGGGCGCGATGGCGCTGGTCAATGGTACGTTGCCGCTGCCGACCCGGCAGCAGACCGGTACCGACGGCTTCAACTACGATCAGCTCGATCTGGTGAATAACAATGTCAGCCAGTTTGTTGGCCGGGTGGACTACGACATCAGCCCGCGCAATAAATTCTTTGCACGCTACAGCTTTGAGAAGGGTAAGCAGGGCCAGCCGCTGGTGCCGTACTACGAGCCAACCAGCGTGATGGGCGAGGTGAACACGCCCGGCTATGGCGTGAACAACGATACCTGGGGACACAGCGCGGCGGCCAATTACGTCACGATATTTACGCCCACGCTCACCAATGAGCTGTATGCAACCATCATGTCGTTCCTGCAGTCGTTCGATGCGCGGCAGATCGCGGCGCTGCAGAAGGGGGCGATCAATTATCCGTACAACGGCGCGTTCGACAATGGCGACACGCAGTATCCGCAACTCGGCACGTATTCGGCCTATGGCGGGCTGCCGCTGGGGCTGTGGCCGGATTACTCGCTGAACCCGCTCGAACTGAAAAAGCTGCAGCCTAACGTGGGCGATAACCTCACCAAGGTGTGGGGCAAGCACACGGTCAAGATCGGCATCTTCAGCGAGCGCGTGACCAATAACCAGACGGCGACCAATCCGCAGACGAATGGAGTCATCCAGGACTACTACTACGGCGGTGCGGGCAGTTACTTTGCCGATTACAAAGGGACCTATCCAGATGGCTCGCCGGCCTATGGCACCCCGCACTTCAACAGCGGCAATGCGCTGGCGAACTTCTTTGAAGGGCAGATCCAGGATTGGCATCAGCAGAACTTCAATCCGTTTACCAATCTGTACTTCTGGGACACGGAGTTTTACGCGCAGGATAGTTGGAGGGTAGTTCCGAACCTGGAGGTGACCTTCGGCGCGCGCGTCAGCAAGCTGGGCGCGTGGCAGGATGCGCACGGCGTTGGCGCGGCGATCTGGAACCCGGCGCTGTACACGTCAACCTATAACGCTACGACGAACCCGCTGCCGGGGCTCACGTGGCATGCGCTGAACTCGTCCATTCCGAACTCGGGCGTGTCCTCGCCGCCGGTCTACTTTGAGCCGCGCTTCGGCTTCGCCTGGGATGTGTTCGATACTGGCAAGACGGTAGTGCGCGGCGGCGCGGGTATCTACCGCTTCCACGATTCGGTGACCGACGTGACGAGCCAGTTTGCGCAGGCAGAAGACGTGCGCTTCACCGACCTGCAAGGGTTCGGCGACAATACGCTGGAAGGCGTCAACACGCTTCATCTGAACCCCAAGACTTATGGCAACACGGGACTGAGCAGCACCGAGACTTACATCTCGCCGTCGGTTATTTATGGGCTCGATCCCAATGATAACAAGGAGCCGGTAACTAACAACTACAGCCTGAGCATCGCGCAGCAGATGCCGCACAACTGGATATTGCAGGTTTCGTATGTCGGCAACAATAGCAATTCGCTGATGGACAACGGCACCACGCAAGCGGTGGTGCTGGACAATGTGAACGCGATCCCGATCGGAACGCTGTTCACGGCCACGGCGGCTGGAAAGATCGACGCGGCCGCGGGTTACAACGCCTGCAACACGACCGGCTGCACACCGGCGCAGGCCGCAAGCCTGGATAACATCTACAACTACACCGGAGACAAAGCCGTACAGAAGGCCAGGCCGTTCTCCAACTACAGCCAGATCCTGGTGCCGGAGCATAATACCTTTGCCAACTACAACGGCGTGCAGATCGAGGCGATCAAGCAGGTCGGAAAACTAAACTTCAACGTCAATTACTCGTTCTCGAAGGCGCTCGGAATTCTGGGTTCTTCGGCGGACTTCAACTACACGGCCGGCATGGATCCGTTCCACCTTTTCAATAACTATGGGCCAATGAACTTCGACCGCACGCAGGTGCTCAACCTCAGCTACTCGTACCAGACGGGCAAGTTCACGGACCAGCGTCTGCTGGGCGGTTTGATCAACCGCTGGTTGATCTCCGGCATCACCAACGTGCAGAGCGGGCCGAACATGCAGACGGGCGTGAGCTTCTCGCCGGACTATTATGTGCAGGGCACCATTGGCCAGGGCGCCAACGTATACAGCGTCAGCTCGCAGTCCATTCTGGGAACGCCCGACGTTAGCTTGCAGCCGGTGCTCAAGTGCAACCCGCGATCGAACCTGAGCTCGCACGAATATCTCAACGGCTCGTGCTTCGCGCTGCCGGCGCTGGGGACCAACGGGAAGTACATCGAGCCGTACGCCCACGGGCCGGCGTTCCTCAACAGCGATCTTACGCTGGAGAAGGGTTTCGGGCTGGGTGAAAACCGCAATCTGCGCTTCCGCTATGCGGCGTTCAACTTTCTCAACCATCCGCTGAACAGCTTTGGCGCGGGGTATCCGTCGCAGTACACGCTGCAGTTGAGCGACACGTCCGCGAACGCGTCGCCGACCACCGCGACCTTCAATCCCGCGACGGGCTTCGGTGGGGCTCCGTTGAAGCTGGGACGGCGTCTGTCGGAGATTTCGCTGGTGTATACGTTCTAATGCGATGCGAGGCCGCGGCGATTAGTTCATCGCGGCGGTCCGCGCTTCACTGTGCGCGCCCGAAGCCAGTAAGCGGGCGACAGGCGTACTTCTGCAACGATGTTTTCTTTTGGGGAGAAGCAGATGCCCGGACCAAGAGTGACAGCGAAGCTACTCTCGGTGTTCGAGCTGTTCTCCGTGCTCAAGCTGCTCTCCGGGCTCACGCTGCTCTCCGGGCTCAAGCTGCTCTCCGGGCTCAAGCTGCTCTCCGGGCTCAAGCTGCTCTCCGTGCTCAAGCTGCTCTCCGTGCTTCTGATCGCCGCGGGCTTCGCTTGCGGCGCGCGGGCCTACGCGCTGCTCCAAACACAAAGTCAGATGGGGCCGATGGAAGCTGCGCGTCCGGTATCGGCGTCCGGCACGGTCTCGTTTTCAACGATCACCAGCGCAACGCCACTGGCCAATGGCATCGAGCTGCGCGACGGGCCGCTGCTGATGCGCATTACGGCGCTGCGCGACGATGTGCTGCGCGTTCGGGCCTCGCGCACGGGTGTGCTGCCGGAAGATTCGTCCTGGGCGGTGCTGCCGGCGGCGCGCGCGGCTTCGGTCGCCGTGACGCAGGACAGCGATGCAGCGAGCGTGGGGTTTCGTACAGCGAAGCTGCGTGTGCGTGTGGAGCGAGGCACGGGCTTGTTGACGCTGCTTGATCTAGCCGGCAATGTGATTCAAGAGGACGCTGAACCGATGCGCTTCGATGGCAGCCGATATCGCATCGCGAAGGCGATGCCGCCCGATGAGCACTACTTCGGGCTGGGCGACAAGACGGGAGCGTTCGACCATCGCGACGAAGCTTTTCGGATGTGGAACACCGATGCGTATGGCTGGCAGGAGTCGACCGATCCGCTGTACAAGGACATACCGTTCTATCTGGCGTATCGCGCGGGGACGTCGCTGGGCGTGCTGCTCGACAACACGTGGCCGTGTTCGTTCGACTTCGGCAAGACGCTCGGCGATGTATTTCAGTATCGCGCCGAGGGCGGGCCCGCGACCATGTATCTGCTCTATGGGCCGTCGGCCAAGCAGGTGCTCAAGAGCTACGCGTGGCTGACCGGGCCGACGCCGCTGCCGCCGCTGTGGGCGCTGGGTTTTCAGCAATCGCGCTATAGCTACATGTCGCAGACGGAGGTGCTGGGGATTGCGGACCGCCTGCGCGCGGACAAGATTCCGGCCGATGCAATTTATCTTGACATCGATTATCAGGAGAAGAACCGGCCCTTCACCCTGAATAGCAAGACGTTTCCGGACGTGTACGGAATGGTTGCGCAACTGCATCGAAATTTATTTCATGTCGTCGCGATCACAGACCTACATATCGCCGATCTGCCCGATCGCGGCTATGCGCCGTTCGACAGCGGGTTGGCGGGCAACGATTTTTTGAGGAACAAAGATGGGTCGCTGTATGTGGGGCCGGTGTGGCCGGGGCCTAGCGTGTTTCCGGACTTCGTGCGCGAGCAGACCAGGGCATGGTGGGGCAGCCTGTACAAGGACTTCGTTCACGACGGGATCGACGGGTTCTGGAACGATATGGACGAGCCGTCGGTCTTCAATGCCGAGAAGACAATTCCCGATAGCGTGGTGTATCCGATCGACGAGCCGGGCTTTGCGAAGCGGGTCGCGTCCAATCGCGAGATCCACAATGTGTATGGGATGGAGAACTCGCGGGGAACCTTCGAGGGGATGCTGAAGTTGCGGCCGGAGGTGCGGCCGTTCGTGTTGACGCGGGCGTCGTATGCGGGCGGACAGCGCTATGCGGCGACCTGGACCGGCGACAACTCGGCCACGTGGAACCATCTGCGGCTGACGACATCGATGCTGAAAAATCTCGGCTTGAGCGGGTTTTCGCTGGCCGGGGCGGATGTCGGTGGCTACGCGGGTACGCCGACTGCCGAGTTGCTGACGAAGTGGATCGAGATGGCGGCGTTTCAGCCGATCGATCGCGACCACGCGGAGAAGGGAACTGGACCGCATGAGCCGTGGGCCAATGGGCCGGCACAGGAAGACATCCGGCGGCGATTTATCGAGGCGCGCTACCAACTGCTGCCGTATCTTTACACCGTGATGGAAGACAACACGCACTCGGGCCTGCCGTTGCTGCGGCCGCTGTTTCTGGAGTTTCCGGATGCGGCGCCGGACAAGCATCCGATGGACATCGATCTGGATACTGCGGGCGAGTTCATGGAGGGGCCGGACGTGCTGGTGGGAGCGCCGCCCTTCGCGGACAAGGCCGGCGATTACGACGTGAAGCTGCCGTCGCTGGGATGGTACGACTACTGGACCGGCGCAAAGGTTAAGACGGAGGCGACGCTCGCGGTGAGCGGTGGCCTGCAGCCGGAGGCGGGAGGTACGCAAGCTGCGAAGCCAGCGGCAATGCCGTCCGTGCGTGTCCACCGCGATCTGGCGAGCCTGCCGGTGTACGTTCGGCCGGGCGCGATCCTTCCCATCGAGCCGCTGGTCGAGAGCACGGATGAGAAGCCCGTGGGGCCGCTGACGTTGCGCGTATTTCCGGGGCCGGACTGCCACGGTTCGCTGTACCAGGACGATGGCAGCACGTTCGCTTACAGAATGGGCGGATATCTTCGGATGAGTTTCACATGCGAGGTTTCGCCTGGCGATGGCGCCGTCAGACTGCATATCGGCGGGCATGAGGGAAGCTATCCGGCGTGGTGGAAGCAGATTGTGATCGAGGTGAATGGGTTGGCGACGCGGCCGCGATCGGTCACGGTAAATGGGCGCAGAGCCGAGGTCCAGTCAGGCAGCGGGCCGCTTCGGCTGATGCTGGCTGACGATGGGAAGGGCATGGACGTGGCGCTGCGCTAGCTGTCGAACGCCCGACTCACGGTGCGGAGCGGCGCCGTCCACCAACCGCGGCGTTGCTCTAGGTGATGGGTGAGGGATTGAATAGGGCGAGGTCGTTGTGGAGTCGATGGCGGTCGGCCCAGGTTTGCTGGCGGCCGCTGGCGACTTCGAGGAGGAGATGGAAGATCTCTTCGCCGACGTCGCGGATGGTGGATTCGCCGGTGGCGATGCTGCCGGCGTCGATGTCGATGAGGTCGTGCCAGCGGTGGGCGAGAGCGCTGCGCGAGGCGACCTTGATGACCGGGGCCATGGCGAGGCCGTAGGGTGTGCCGCGCCCGGTGGTGAAGATGTGCATGTTCATGCCGGCGGCGAGCTGGAGGGTTCCGCAGACGAAGTCGCTGGCGGGAGTGGCGGCGAAGATGAGGCCCTTCTTGTTCACGCGCTCACCGGGGCCGAAGACGCCGGAGAGGGCGCTGGTGCCGGCCTTGGCCGTGGAGCCGAGGGCCTTTTCGACGATGTTGGTCAGGCCGCCGGTCTTGTTGCCAGGGGAGGGGTTGGCGCTGCGGTCGACGCTGCCGCGCTGGAGATAGGCGTCGTACCAGGCGATCTCGCGGATGAGGTCGTTGGCGATGGCGGGTGTGGCGGCGCGGGCGGTGAGGAGATGGATGGCGTCGCGGACTTCGGTGACTTCGGAGAACATCACGGTGGCGCCGGCGCGGACGAGGAGGTCGGCGGCGTAGCCCAGGGCGGGGTTGGCGGTGACGCCGGAGAAGGCGTCGCTGCCGCCGCATTGCATGCCCACCACTAAATCGGAAGCCGGGCGTGTGGTTCGGCGACGGCGGTTGAGTTGGGTGAGGCGCTGCTCGGCCATGTCCATGATGGCCGTGACCATGTCGTCGAAGCCGTGGTGTTCTTCGTCCTGGAGGCGGACGACGTAGGGCGCGCTGGCGAGGATGGGCAGCGTATTGGACGGGAGCATGACGGTGGGCTGCATCTTTTCGCAGCCGAGGGAGACGAGCATGGGTGCGCCGCCGAGGTTGGGGTTGAGGGCGAGGTTGCGCAGGGTGCGAATGGGGATGTCGGCGCCGGGCGCGTCGATGGCGATGCCGCAGCCGTAGGGATGGGTGATGGCGATGACGTCGTCGACGTGTGGGAAGCGTGGCAGGAGCTTGGTCTTGATGCGCTGGACGGCGAAGTCGACGGTGGCGGCGACGCACTGCACGGTGGTGCTGATGGCGAGAATGTTTTTGGTGCCGACGGTGCCGTCGTCGTTGAGGAAGCCTTCGAAGGTGTAGCCTTCGAGCGGAGGGAGGGAGGCGGGGATTTCGGTGGCGATGGGGAGGTTGTCGAGGGAGGGTGGCTGCGGCTGGCGGAGGCGCTGCTCGTGCACCCAGGAGCCGGCGGGGATGGCTTGCTGGGCGTAGCCGATGATGGAGCCGTAGCGGACGATGGGGGCGTTGGCGGGGATGTCGGCGAGGGCGACTTTGTGGGCTTCGGGGATGGACTCGGCGAGGGTGAGGCCGGAGTCGAGGCGGGTACCCGCGGGCAGACCGCCCTCGTTCACGATGATGGCTACGTTGTCGGCGGGATGGACCTGGATGTGGAGGGGGCGGAGAGTGGGGGCGGTTGGCATGGGGTCTTGTGGCGGCGCTTGAAAAGCAGGTCCTTCGCTGCGCTCAGGATGACAAATTCTACTAAATGGTGCGGACTTCACGGAGAGAAGCTAGGGCTGTTGGATTTTGCCGTCGACGAGACGCTGGAGATGGAGCGGGTTGGCGTCTTGCAGGGCTTCGGGTAGCAGCGTTGCGGGGAGGTCCTGGTAACAGACTGGGCGGAGAAAGCGCTCGATGGCCATGGCGCCGACCGAGGTGGCGCGGCTGTCGGAGGCTGCGGGCGAGGGGCCACCGTGGACCATGGCGTAGGTGACTTCGACGCCGGTGGGGAAGCCGTTGCAGAGGATGCGGCCGGCTTTGCGCTCGAGGATAGGCAGGAGAGTGCGGGCGAGCTCGGTGTCGTCGGGTTCGCTGAGTTGGAGCGTGGCGGTGAGCTGGCCGTTGAGATGCTGGGCGACGGAGACGAGTTCGGCGGGGGTGGCGCACTCGATGAGCAGGGCGGCGGGGCCGAAGACCTCTTCGAGCAGGTGCGGCGAGGCGAGGAAGTGTCGGGCGGTGGTGGTGAAGAGCATGGGCTGGCCGGTATGGCCGGTGGCTTCGGCGGGAGTGGTGAGGGCGCGCAGGTTAGGATCGGCGGACCACGCTGTGGTGCCGACGCAATAAGCGTGGTGGATGCCTGGATTCAGCATGGTGGTGGCTGGTTTGGCGGCGATGGCGGTCTGCGCGGCGGTGCGGAAGCGATCGAAATCCTGGCTGCGGGCGCCTGCAGGGCCAGAGATGCCGATGGCGAGGCCTGGCTTGGTGCAGAACTGGCCGGTGCCGAGGGTGACGGAGTCGATGAGGCCCTGGGCGATGGTCTCGGCTCGGTGGGCGAGGGCTCCGGGGAGAAGGAAGACGGGGTTGATGCTGCTCATCTCGGCGAAGACGGGGATGGGAACATCGCGGCCGGCGGCGAGGGCGACGAGTGCGCGGCCGCCGCGGCGCGAGCCGGTGAAGCCCACAGCCTGGATGGCCGGGTGCAGGACGAGGGCTTCGCCGACGGCGTTGCCTTCGCCGACGAGGAGCGAGAAGACGCCTTCGGGGAGGTTGCAGTCTGCGACGGCCTTTTGGATTGCGCGGCCGACCAGCTCGGATGTCCCCAGGTGCGAGGGGTGGGACTTGGCTACGACCGGGCAGCCGGCGGCGAGCGCGGAGGCGGTGTCTCCGCCGGCGACCGAGAAGGCGAGTGGGAAGTTGCTGGCTCCGAAGACCGCGACCGGGCCGAGGGGGATCTTCTGCGCGCGGAGGTCGGGGCGGGGTTGGGGCTTGCGGTCGGGTTGCGGGGAGTCGAGGGTTGCGGTGAGAAAGCGGCCCTCGCGGACGAGCGAGGCGAAGAGGCAAAGCTGGCCGGCGGTGCGGGCGCGCTCGCCTTCGACGCGTGGGCGGGGGAGGGCGGACTCGGCCATGACACGCTCGATGAGCGTGTCGCCGAGATCGAGGATGCCCTGGGCGATGGCTTCGAGCAGGGTCGCGCGTTGCTCGAGCGGCGCGAGGCGGAAGGGATTGAAGGCGGCTTCGGCGAGGCTGCAGGCGGCGTCGACGTGGGCGGCGGTGGCGCCGTGAAAGGCGGGTTCCATCTCGGCGCCGGTGGCGGGGTTGATGGCGCGCATCGCGCCATGTGTGCCGCGGATGGCGCAGGCGCCGATGAGGATGTCGCCGGTGATCTGCATGGTTGGGCTCCTGTCGTTCGCTCTCTGTGATTGATGGTACTGAAGTGTGTGGCTGAACTGAAAGTTGTGGATATGGTCAGCCTAAGAAGCAGATTCCTTCGCTGCGCTGCGGAATGACAACCAGAGAAACAAGTGCAAGTTGAACAGCAGCACAACTCAACACTAAGAGCATTCCGCTTTAGCCGACGAGACATGGGCGGAGCATTCCGCTTTAGCGGACGAGGCAGGGGCGTTTGGGGTTGAACTGCCAGTTGGGGATGAGAAATTGCATAGCTGCGGCGTCGTCGCGCGCGGCGAGTGATATGGAGTTGTAGAGGGTGTGGGCGCGGTCGATCTGGGCCATGTCGAGATCGATGCCGAGGCCGGGGCGCGTGGGGACGGTGATCTGGCCGTTGGCGATGCGGAGTGGGTCGGTGGTGAGGCGCTGGCCGTCCTGCCAGATCCAGTGGGTGTCGATGGCGGTGATGTGGCCGGGCGCGGCGGCGGCGACGTGGGTGAACATTGCCAGCGAGATGTCGAAGTGGTTGTTGGAGTGCGAGCCCCAGGTGAGGCCGGTGTCGCGGCAGAGCTGGGCGACGCGGACGGAGCCCTGCATGGTCCAGAAGTGCGGGTCGGCGAGGGGAATGTCGATGGCGTTGAGATGGAGGGCGTGGTGCAGCTCGCGCCAGTCGGTGGCGATCATGTTGGTGGCGGTCGGCAGGCCGGTGGCGCGGCGAAACTCGGCCATGATCTCGCGGCCGGAGAAGCCGTGTTCGGCGCCGCAGGGGTCTTCGGCGTAGGCGAGGATGTGGTGTTTGTTCGTGCAGAGGCGGATGGCTTCTTCGAGCGACCAGGCGCCGTTGGGGTCGAGCGTGATGCGGGCTTCGGGGAAACGTTCGGCGAGGGCGGTGACCGTTTCCATCTCCTGCTCGCCGGAGAGGACGCCGCCTTTGAGCTTGAAGTCGTGGAAGCCGTAGCGGGTCTGGGCGGCTTCGGCTAGTTCGAGGATGGCATTCGTGGTGAGGGCTGCTTCGCGGCGCAGGCGCAGCCAGGGGTCGAGTGCGTCGGGTTCGCTGTGGTAGGGGAGGTTGGTTTTGGTGCGGTCGCCGACGAAGAAGAGATAGCCGAGGACGGGGACCGTGGTGCGCTGCTGACCTTCGCCGAGCAGTGCGGCTACGGGGAGCGAGAGAAACTGGCCGAGCAGGTCGAGCAGCGCGGACTCGATGGCGGTGAGGGCGTGGATGGTGGTGCGCTGGTCGAAGGTTTGGAGGCCGCGGGTCTCGGGCTCGCGGCCGGCGAATCGGTTGCGGATGGTGTTGAGGACGGCGTTGTACGCGGCGATGGGTTGGTTGAGGACGAGCGGCTGCGATTCTTCGAGGATGCGGCGAATTTTTTCGCCGCCCGGGACTTCGCCCGCGCCGGTGTGGCCGGCGGTGTCTGAGAGAAGGACGAGGTTGCGGGTGAAGAACGGGGCGTGCGCGCCGCTGAGGTTGAGTAACATGCTGTCGTGGCCTGCGACGGGAATGACTCGCATGCTGGCGACGGTGGGAGTTTGGCGGGGCGAGATGGTGTCGAGTGGGTTCATGGGTGGTTAAAAGCAAGTGCAAAAGCAAGTGCAAAAGCAGATCCCTACGGGATGACAACTAGAAAAGCAAGAACAAGAACAACGCGATTTAGATTTAGACGGTAGGGAGCTCCAGTCGCTTGATTTCGCCGACGATTACGAGATAGCTGAAGATTGCGAGCAGCGCCGCGGCAGCGACGAAGAGGAGTGCGTAGTGGAAGGAGCCGGTCTTCTCGACGATGTAGCCGATGACGATGGGCGTGGTGATGCCCGCAGTGTTGCCGAAGAGGTTGAAGAGGCCGCCGTTGAGGCCGATGTGTTCCCTGGGCGAGGTGTCGGCGATGACCGTCCAGCCGAGCGCACCGAAGCCTTTGCCGAAGAAGGCGAGCGACATTAGAAACATGACGATCGCCTGCGCGCTGGTGTAGTTGCAGGCAATCATCGTGACCGAGAGCAGCATGCCTGCGATGATGGGCGCTTTGCGCGCGAAGGTGAGGGTGTAGCCGCGGCGCAGCAGGGCGTCCGACGAGACCCCGCCGAGGATGCCGCCGATGGAGCCGAAGAGCGCGGGGAGAGCGGCGGCGAAGCCTCCTTTGAGGATGGACATGTGGCGCGCCTGCACGAGATACACCGGGAACCAGGTGATGAAGAAGTAGGTCAGCGTGGTGATGCAGAACTGGCCGAGGTAGATGCCGACCAGCATGCGCTGATGGAGAAGTTGGCTGACGCCGGACCAGGTGAGCGGCTTGCGGCTGGTCGACCGGTTGAGATCGACCAGGCCGCCGCCGCGCTCGATGTGGTCGATCTCGGAGGGCGAGACGAGGGGATGATCTTTGACGTTGTAGACCGTCTTCCACCACGCGAGGGCGAGCACCAGGCCGAACGCGCCCATGAACCAGAAGCAGCTCTGCCAGCCGTGCGCGTGGGTGAGCCAGCCGAACAGCGGAGCGAAGGCGACCAGCGCGAAGTATTGCGACGCGTTGAAGATGGCGGAGGCGCCGCCGCGCTCGGCGGTGGGGAACCAGGCCGCGACGATGCGGCCATTACCCGGGAAGACGGGCGACTGCGCGAGGCCGGAGAGCAGGCGAAGAACGAAGATGGCGGTGAAGGCGTAGGACGCGGCGAGATGACCGGTAAAGCCGACGAGGAAGGCGAAGAGCGTCCAGAGCAGGATGCTGATGCCGTAGACGCGCTTGGAGCCGAAGCGATCCAGCAAGCCGCCGGAGGGAAGCTGCCCGGCGACGTAGGCCCAACTGAAGCCGGAGAGCAGCCAGCCGAGCTGTAGGGGACCGAAGGCTAGTTGCTTCTCCATTGCCGTGCCCGCGATGGACAGGGCTACGCGATCGCCATAGCTGAAGCAGCTGGCGACGAACAGCATCGCGACGATGAGATAGCGGATGTGGGTCGTCTTGCGGGGTTGCGGTGTCATGACTTCGGGGTGTCAGGAGAGAAGAGCAAACGCAGATTCCCTGCGGGAATGACAACAAGAAATGGAGGAGCGAAAAACGGTGGTGACAGATTTTGCTTGCGGCTGGTAAGTCTCGCTGGCAAGTCTCTAGGAGCGGCCGGCGATCAGCTTGGTGAGAGCGTCCAACTCGGATGCATCGAGGTCGGTGAGCGGTGTGCGCACCGGGCCGGCGGACCGGCCGATGGCGCGCATTCCCGCTTTGACGATCGATACTGCGTAGCCCTTGCGGCGGTTGCGAATGTCGATGTAGGGCAGAACGAACTCGCGAAGCTGCTTGAAAACTTCGGCGTGGTCGCGGCGGCGAACGGCAGCGTAGAAGTCCTGAGCGAAGGTCGGAAGGAAGTTGAAGATGGCCGAGGAGTAGGTGGTGACGCCCATCTCGAGGTACGGCAGCGCGAAGGTTTCAGCAGTGGGCAGGCCGCCGATGTAGGTGAGGCGGTCGCCCATGCGCGCGTAGATGCGGGTCATGAGTTCGATGTCGCCGACGCCGTCCTTGAAGCCGACGAGGTTGGGGCAGCGGTCGCAGAGGCGGGCGATGGCGGTGTCGTTGAGGATGGCGTTGTCGCGGTTGTAGAAGATGACGCCCAGCTGCGTGCAGGCGCAGACGGCTTCGACGTGCGCGATGAGGCCCGCGGGTTCGCTGTTGAGCAAATAGGGCGGCAGCAGCAGCAGGCCATCGGCGCCGGCGGCCTCCGCGGCGTGGGCAAACTGTTTGGCGATGGCGGTGCCGTAGCCGCAGCCCGCGACGACGGGGACGCGATGGTTGGTCTGCTGAACGGCGGCTGCAACGACGGCCGAAAACTCTTGCAGGGTGAGCGAAAAGAACTCGCCCGTTCCTCCGGCGGCGAAGAGGCCGCCTGGATTGTGCTGCAGGAGCCAGTCGATGTGCTCGCGGTAAGGACCTTCATCGAAAGCGAGGGCATCGGTGAAGTGGGTGACAGGGAAGGAAAGCAGACCCGCTCCAATCTTCCTGGCAAATTCATCTGGGGACAGAGGGGTCATGGCTTTCCTTTACGCCGGCACATCGCGCGCGCTATGCATGACTATAAAGAATCGAGCGGAGTTGCAACAAATAATCGGCAGGCTAGTAATCGGGAGGCTAGGGAAACTCGCACAGAACTTTGCTTTCGCCTGGCGGCCCTGGATATACGGCGATGACGCGGGCGTTCGCGGGAAGAGGGACGGTGCTGTCGAAGAGACAATAGTGCGCGCTGGCGGTGCGCTCTGGCGAGCGGGGTTCGGGGCTGGTTTCGGTGAGCGTCGACTCGATGTGGTACCGCGGGAGGTAGAGGCCAAGCGCCTCGCGATCGGTGGTGACCAGCAGAGTTTGTCCGGGAGGGACGCGCTGCTCGATCCCGCTGAAGACCGCGGCGAGCCACGGGTGGGGCGTCCAGGCCTGGTTGCGCCGGCTCCACTCCGACACGCAGCCAATCGCGACGACCATGCAGGCAAGAACAAGCGTTGCGCGGCGCACAGTGCGCGTGGAGAACATGGGCGCGAGATCGTTGCAGACCAGACCGACTGAGGCGATCAGAAAGACGGCGAACTCCGAGACGTAGGTGTCGAGGCGGAAGTGGTCGGCGAGGCCGAGGGCAAAGGCGAAGAGGGTATAGCTGCTGAAGACGATGGAGGGGATAGAGAGGCGGCGCTTCAGCAGGAGCCACGTTGCGGCGACGATCCAGGTGAGCGTGACGATCAGGAAGATGACGTGGTGCGCGAAGACTGTGCGGTAGATGAGGCCGGCGGAGAGGTGCTCGCCGAAAGCACTCTTGTTCTTGAACAGGACGGTGGCGCTGAGCACACCGTAGGACTCGAGGTAGCCTCCGCGCAGCCAGCCGCCGGGCCATAGAACGAAGGTCGTGGCGAGGAAGATGCCGCAGGCTTTGAGCAGCGGCAGGTGCACGCTGTTCCAGCGCGGCAGCAGCGCGCGGTTGGAGAACCAGAGCAGCCCAAGGGCGAGCGGGGCACTCGCGAACAGCTCGACCGTGAACTCGAGGGTGGCAAAGGCCAGCCCGAGGGCGATGGCGGTGAGGTAAAGGTCGCGCGAGCGGTGGCTGAGCAGGAAGCGTGCGAAGCAATAGAGAAAGACCAGCGCGAAGAGAATGTACCAGCCATGCGGGTAGGGAGCGACGCTGACTTCCAGATAGCGGCTCTGCACGCCGGCATACAGGGCCAACAGCGCCGCGGGAACGAGCGGCACCGCAAAGCTCGCGAGGATGAGAAACAGAATTCCGCAGGCGAGCGCGGCGACCGCGGAGGCAAGCAGCCGCGTCGAGCTGTCGGTGGTGGCGAAGCTGCGCACGATATGCATGGCGTAGAAGCTTAGCGGGACATGAAAGTGGCGCAAGGCTGCCTTGTCGCCGACCGCGTAGAGATAATCCCAGGGATGCTGGCGGAAGTCGGGATTGCCGTGACGCAGGTGCAGCAGATCGGGAGGCGACGCGCTATCGGTGTTCAGCCATGTAGAGAGAAGCGGGGACTGCGCGGCGCGCATGTAATCGCCGGAGTCGGCGATGAGGATGCTGTCGCGCGCGGCGGGAAGATGAAAGAGGAAGATGATCAGGGTGATCGCAAGGAAGCCGACCCATCGTGCAGCAGCCACAGCTTTGCTCAACGCCTGCCCTCCAGGTTCTTCGACAAGGGAGTTGGGCACAATTCTTTCATGGTTCCCGCGAGAACTGTGGGCTAAGATGCAGTTGGGCTGGGAGCCGGTCCGAAATGGGAACGAAATCATGTCAGCGCAATGCATTCGCTATGCTTGCGAACGATGAAACCAAAGTAAAGTATGTCTAGCAGCCAGCCGTATCGCTCCTGGATCCATGCTGGTGCTGCCACAGGATTGAAGGTTATCGGAATGACTGGAAGACCAAGGATCACTTCGCGTAAGAGTTTTTTGATTGTGGCGATCGTTGCGCTGGCCTGTGCGGGAGTTGCCTGCAGGCGTTCGCCGGCGCCGTTCAATGCGTCGGTCGTCCAGGCCGGTGCGGCCGCGGCGGGCGGCGCGGCGAAGAGCCCTATGCTGTTTGGGTGCCCGGTGTTCCCCGCGGACAACGTTTGGAATACGCCGGTCGACGGTGTGCCCAAGAATGCGAACTCGGACGCGTATATCCAGACCATGGGGCCGGACAAGACCGTGCATCCTGACTTTGGAGCCAATGGTGGGATTCCATTCGAGGCTGTGCCACCGGGGACCAAGCGGGTGAAGGTGGATTTCGACAACCGGGATGAGAGCGATCTGGGGAATTACCCGATCCCGCCGAATGCCCCGATCGAAGGCGGGGCGGACAGCCCGGGCGATCGGCACATCATTCTGGTCGAACCGGTGCGCTGCATGCTGTTTGAGTTGTTCGATGCCCACCCCGAGGCCAATGGGCAATGGAAGGTCGGCTCGGCGATCAAGATGGACCTGACCAGCAATGCGCTGCGGGGGGACGGCAAGACCTCCGCCGACGCGGCCGGTCTGCCCATCCTGCCGGGCCTGGTGAAGTATGACGAGGTCGCTTCCGGCCATATCGAGCACGCCATCCGTTTCACCGTGCCGCAGACCCAAGCGGCGTACGTGTGGCCGGCCAGGCACTACGCGTCCAAGCTCAAGGGCGCGAATTACCCGCCGATGGGCCTGCGGCTGCGACTTCGCAAGGACTTCGACATCTCGGGATTTTCGAAGACCAATCAGGTAATCCTCGTCGCGCTGAAGCGGTATGGGATGATTCTTGCCGACAATGGAGGCTCATTTTATTTGAGCGGCGCTCCCGACCGGCGCTGGGATGATGACGACCTGCATCGTCTCAATGGTGTCAAAGGGTCGGATTTTGAAGCGGTCGATGAAGATGGCTGGCAGATGGTTGCGGATTCAGGGCGCGTAGACCCGCGGGCCAATGCCCATTAGCAAGAAACCGCGCCGGGTCATCTGATTCTCGATACTCGCTCATGCGGTTGGATTTTTGAAATGTACGGAGAGAAATGGCCAGAGTTCTAATTACGGGAATAGCGGGATTTATTGGATCAAGTATCGCGAGGGCCTTGCTCGCTGAAGGCGCTGAGGTGCGCGGCATCGACAACCTGATCACCGGGAAGCTGGAGAACATCGAGCCGATACGCTCGGAGATCGACTTTCGGCAAGCCGATATTCAGGACCGCGAAGCGGTCCAGGCTGCCTGCGCGGGCGTGGACTTCGTCTTTCACGAGGCGGCGATTCCATCCGTCCCGAAGTCCGTCGAAGACCCTCTGGGGACCAACGGTCCCAATCTCACCGGGACGCTGATGGTCCTTGAGGCATCGCGTCAGGCGGGGGTCAAGCGCGTGATGTACGCGGCATCGTCGGCCGCTTACGGGGATGCGCCCGAGCTGCCCAAGGTGGAGACCATGCTGCCCGGCCCCATATCGCCCTACGCCGTGCAGAAGCTGGCCGGGGAGCACTATCTCAGCGCCTACACGCGCGTGTTCGGGCTGGAAACGGTCTCGCTGCGCTACTTCAACATCTTCGGGCCGCGCCAGGACCCCACGTCGCAGTACTCCGGCGTGCTGGCGCGCTTCATCTCGCAGATGACCGCGGGCGAGACGCCCACCATCTTTGGCGACGGCACGACCAGCCGCGACTTCACCTATATCGACAACGTGGTCAGCGCGAATCTGCTGGCTGCCCGAGCACCTTCGCACGTTGCGGGCAAGGTCCTGAACATCGCGACCGGAACGAGCGTTACCCTGTTGGAGGCCTACGAAACCATCAAGCGGATGGTCGGCTACCGCGGCGGCGTGAACTTCAAGCCGGAGCGCGAGGGCGACATCCGGCACTCGGTGGCCGATATCTCCCTCGCGCAACAGATACTCGGCTACCGGATCGTTGCGGACTTCGCCTACGGCCTGCGCCAGACCATCGCGTCGAGTGACGCGGGAGTCGCGGAGCGGCCCATGGCGCATTTCAGTGCCGCCAGCTCGAAATCAGGAGCGACCGCTTTAGCCGACGGGCGCCCTTGATTTCTTGCTGCGGTGCCGCAGGCCCAGCACTTTGAAGTCTCTAATCTGGTTTTTCATGACGAAGATAAACCGGTTATTCCCGGTCGGGTCGGTGGGCGTCATGAGAAACCCAGGTTCGAGCACCATGTGCGGTCCATTGTCGATCATCCCCTCAACCACCTCTCCGTTGTTGAAGACCAGCCGGGCCCACAGCAACTCGGTCGGAGGAAGGTTGTAGAACAGCAGATTATTGTGGCTGCTGTCCTCCTCGAACTCCTTGACGAAGTAGACGCCCTGGGTCTGGGTAAGGGTAATCTCTTCCAGCACGCCGTCCAGCCGGCGCACCCGGATGACACCGGGGCGGGGCCGCGATTCCGGGCCCTCGCCCGCCGATGGCGGACTGATATAGCCCTTCACCACTCGATCCGCGTAGTGGATCACGACCTTGGTACGCTCGATTGCGTCGGGCGCTGCGGCTAACTCCTGTGTGGCGCCAGATTGTAGTTCTTGATCTTGTAAAGCAGGGCTTTGTAGCTGATCTTCAAGTTCCGTGCTGCGGCTTTGCGGTTCCACCTTGTCTCCTCCAGCGCCTGCGCGATCACGGCCGCTTCTGCTTCACCTTTGACGTTCCGGACCATCTGCTTCAAGCCGGTATCATGGGCCCTCTCCGTCGATCGGTCCAGCGAATACGGCTCGCTGCCTACCGGATTCAACTCGGCGATGACAGGCTGCTCTTCGGCGAGGATGAGATAGCGGTTGACCACGTTTTCCAGTTCGCGAAGATTTCCCGGCCAGGAGTGGTTCATCATTGCGTTCAACAGCGACGGAGAGAAGGAAAGGGGAGCGCGACCGTACTTTTCCGCGGAACGCCGCATGAAGTAGGACGCCAGCAATGGAATCTCCTCGCGGCGCTCGCGCAACGGCGGCAGCGTGAGGGTAAAACCATTGAGACGATAATAGAGGTCTTCGCGGAAGCTTCGGTTGGCGATCGCCTCCTTGATGTTGACGTTGGTGGCGGCTACGACGCGAACGTCGGCCTTCAGCACGGTGCGGCTGCCCAGGCGCGAGAAGGTGCCGTCCTGCAGGACATGCAGCAACTTGGCCTGCAGCGAGGGCGGCATCTCGCCGATCTCGTCCAGAAAGATGGTGCCGCCGGCGCAGGTCTCGAACTTGCCCGGCTTGGCCTTTTGCGCTCCGGTGAACGCGCCCTGCTCATGGCCGAACAACTCGCTTTCGAGCAGGTCAGCCGGCATGGCGGCGCAGTTGATCTTCAGGAAGATCTTGTGGCGGCGAGCCGACGCATTGTGCAGGTACATCGCAATCACTTCCTTGCCCGTACCGCTCTCGCCGAGGATCAGGACCGAGATGTCCGACTGCGCCACCAGCGCCGCCTGATTCTCGACGTCTCGCATCTTCCGGCTGGAGCGGACGAAGTACCGCCCATCGCCGATCGCGATCTCCTTGTGATCGTCGACCACATGCTCCTGCGGCGCGGGAGCCGAGGTCAGGCACCTTTCAACCGCATCGAGCAGGTCCTGGCTCTCGAACGGCTTCAGGACGAAGCCCTGCGCACCCATGCGGATCACGGGGGAGAGTTCCTCCACACTGGCGGTGCAGGACATCAGGACGATGGGGATTCCCTTGGAAGCCTCCATCACTTTGGTAAAACTTGAGAGGGACTCTTCGACCCCGTCCCACGCGAGCAGGATCATGTCCGCGCGCGCGGTCTCCAGGTCTCGAAGGATGGAATCGGCTTCGGAGTAAAGGTGGAGGACACAACAATCGCCCAAGGTGCAGCGGATATACTCGAGCAGGATGACATTTGTCTCAAGTACCAAGACTTTGGGCCGTAGGGAACGGGGCGATACAGCGAATGCAGCCATGATTTAAACTCCGTAGATTCCGAGCGCTTGCGCGTTTTGAATCTACATCCGTCAGACGTTAGGGGAAATAAAGCAACTAATGTGATAAAAGATTCAATTGAAGAGAGAACTGCAGCCAAGTTCCATCTTTGGCTGCCCTAATCTTTGAAGCGCAAACGACTTCGTTCGTTGTATTCGGTAGAAACATATTGCCCAATTTGGCGGAACTATTATTCCTCGGTAACCATTATGGGTTATAAGATAGAAATATACCCGAAAAGTTTGCCACTTCTTTAATTTATTTTTGCTCAAAGATCATTTTTCTATGGTTTTTATCGTGAGGCGACTTGTCCACAGGTTTCTCGCGCTCGACGGACCGTTTGGCATTGCAAATGCAATTCGTTCTGTAAGTGCTTGACCTTAGTTGCATCTCTGAATTCGTTGACAGTGCTGACGCGACCAAGGCCGTGCCGCCGCTGCAGGTATTGTTCGGAAATTCACCAGCCGCTCGAGAACTCGTTCGCAATCTGAAGGTTATCGCCGGAACAGATTTATCGGTGCTGCTGCAAGGCGAGGCTGGAACGGGCAAGAAGCTGGTCGCGCGCTGGCTGCACAGCTTGTCTCCCTACTCCCAAGGCAGCTTCATCAGCGCGAACTATTCGACGATCGAGGGGCCGAATCCGGCGTCTGGATCGGAGCAGAGCTCGGTTGGTTTGAGCCTTCTGGACAGCTTGGAATATTCTCAGATTGCCACCTTGTTTGTGGAAAATGTGGAAAACTTCCTGCCAAGGACGCAGGCGACCCTGGCGCGCGTGCTGCAGGAGAGGAATTGTGCCGGCAATCCGGGCGATTTGCGATCTCCGGCAATCGGCGTTCGAGTCATCTCCACGACCCAAAAGGATCTGAAGAGTGAAGTGACCAAGGGGATTCTACGGCCTGACTTCTTTCACGTCATCAGCGCGTTCACTGCGCGCCTGATGCCGCTGCGCAACCGACTGGATGAACTGCCTGGCCTGGTCACGTATTTCCTCGACGCGCACAGCCAGGAGCTCCACTTATCGCCTCAGCCGCTCTCTCCGGAGACCTTGCGGGTGTTGCAGCAGTACCCGTGGCCGGGCAATCTGCGCGAGCTGGAAGACATGCTGATCGGCTATGTGCTGACCGGAAGCGAAGCGCTGCTGGTGGAAAAGATCGCCGCCTTGCAGCGCAGCGCCGACAGCCCGCAGGATCGAGCGGGAGGTCGGGCGCCGGTCTCATTGCCGGCCTCCATGGGCATTCAGCAGCTCGACGACGACGCGATTCTGCGGGCCCTTCGTGAAAACGGCTGGAACCGGCGGCAGACGGCGCGCAGATTGCAGATCAGCTATCGCTCGCTGCTCTACAAGCTGAAGAAGATGGATATCGCGTCGGGTTACACCCCGGGGTATCGGGTGGCTGCGTCGCGATAGCGTTCCAGAAGACCCACCGCCCCGTAGCTCCGGACGACGTTGATTGACTCAGGTAGGTGTGCGATCGCCGACTGTGCGCAGCAGGACAGCCTCCAGCTCGTCCGCCACGTTCGACCAGCTTCTGGCGTGGCGCCGCGCGAGCTGCGCGGGGTCCCACGTCGTGGCCAGCACTTTCTCCAAAGCAAGGGACAGGCCTCGCGCGTCGTGCGGCGCTACCAGGCGACCGCTGCTGTCGTCCATCAGCTCGGGAATGCCGCCGACGTCGGTGGCTACGACGGGACGGCCTGAAGCGAGCGCCTCGATGACCACGTTCGGGCAACCTTCCTTGTAGCTCGGCAGCGTGACCAGGTCCGCAGCGGCCATCCAGAGGGCGACCCGGTCGGTGGGGCAGGCTGCGACGCAGCGCACCGCGTCGCGCACGGCGAGGGTCTCGATCAGGTCGACGATCCGCGGCTTGTCCGGTCCGTCGCCGACCAGATAACAGCGCAGCTTCTGCTTGAGGTCGGGCCGGCGCTCTCGCAGCGATGCGACGGCAGTAACCAACTCTGTAATACCCTTGCGTACATCCAGCCGACCAACGTACACCACGACCTGGGCCTCGGACTCCAGTTCCAGCACACGGCGAGCCTGCAGCCGGTCGCGGGGATGGAAGACAGCCGTATCGCACCCGTTCAGGATCGCCACGCTACGCGCCGGTGGAGCGCCCATGCGCTGGGCGGTTCGCAGGAGATCCCCGCTCACTGTGGTGGCCCAAGCCGCCTCGCGCAGGGCTTGGCGTGTGTGGCGCGCGGACAGGCGATCGCTGATACGGTTCAGGTCGGAGCCGATGGCCGTGAGCACGACCGGCACTCCCAGCTTCTTGCCCAGCCGCACCGCCGCATAGCCGTCGGGGTAGACGACATAGCTGAGGATGACGTCCGGCCTGTAGGCCTGAACTTCCTGGCGAAGCTTGCGCGACA
This sequence comes from Granulicella sp., assembly GCA_965277925.1. Lineage (GTDB taxonomy): Bacteria > Acidobacteriota > Terriglobia > Terriglobales > Acidobacteriaceae > Granulicella. The sequence continues at coordinate 168,122 of OZ255850.1, forward strand.
TCATCCATCCGTTGAAGGGCCGCGAGACCAGCGGGAGCGCCGGGTAAGGTATGTAACGGGTTTCAACGCCGGCAGGCTGCCAGGCGGTGTCAAGCTCGGCCTGAGCGCGGCTCTTGCGGGACTGTGGGGTGAGCAGCTTTGGATAGCGAGACTCCGGATAAAAGACACGCAAAGGGTGGCGGGCGGCCAACAGGCGCACGGTCTGGAAGGCGGAGTGGCCTGCCCACGGCTGCGCGGAGGTAGGGAAGTATTGCGTGACGACGGCGATCCTCATCGTTTCGCCCTCATTTTTTTGCGCCCCCAGGCTCTGCCCTCACCAGTTCATCGAGCAGTGCGGTGTAGCGCTGGGCCAACGGTTTGCGATGGTACTGGGCGATTGCGTTGCGATCCGGCTGGAACGGAGCGCCCTCGCGCGCCCGGACGATCGCCTCGCGGAGAATGCGCTGGATCGCGGCGGCATCGTCGATGTCCGCCCACCAGCCTGCGTGGGTCTCTTCGATCAGGCGGCGGACCTCGCCGGCGGGATGTACCGCCGCGACGATGGGAATTCCCGCTCCGAGATAATCGTAGAACTTGGCCGAGACGTTGATCGGGTCGTGCGTAATCAACAGCGCATAGTGGGATTTCCGAAGCTCTTCGAGGGCCTGGGCCTGGGGTAGAAAGCCCACGGTCTCGACGACATCGGCGAGGGCGTCGAGGGCGGTGCGATAGGCGCTGGCTTCGATATGGCCGATGAAGCGTATACGAAGTTGAGCGCGGACTTCTGCGGGCAGACCCGATACTGCCGCGAGAAAACTGCGCGGATCGGTCGATCCGTAGAGCGAGCCGATATAGGTCAACACCACCGGCCCGGTTGTGCCCGGCCGCGCCGCGGCTTGTGCAGCCGGAGTGTCGAAGCCGTTGGGGATGCAGTGGAATTTGCGAGGATTCACATCCGGATAGCGCTTACGCAGCTCGCCGGCCGCTGCATGCGTGACCGCAACGACGGCGGTGGCCGCGTGGACGGCTTCGGACTCGGTCTGGCGCGCGACCTCGCGGGCGCGATCGTTGCTGTTGAAGCTTACGAGCGAAAGCGTCGTGGTGAGCCACTCGTCGCGGAAGTCGACCACAATTGGAAGCGCGGGAAAGGCCTTGCGTAGCTGCGCCGTCAGCCGAACGCTGGAGAACGGCGGCACGGTGATGATCACCACATCGATCTGGCGAGAGCGAACGATGCGGCGGGCGGCGGGAAGAGCGAAAGGCAGCCAGCCGATCTGCGGATCGGGCAGCAGCAGGTTGGCGACGAAGCTCCTGACGCGCCGCAGCAAGCTTCGCGACGTGCTGACGCTCGCGGAGGGTTCGGCTGCGTGGGCGCTCGACGGTTCAGATGCACGCCGCGAAAGCAGCTTCTTGACGCCCTTGCGGAGCGCAAACGGGAGATCGAGCGTCCACGTGCGATGCACGGTCACGGAGCCTGGCACCTGCCGCAAGAGAGACTCGTCGCGGCCCACCGCAGGAGCATTGCGCGCGGTGAGTACATCGACGCGACAGCCGCTTTCCGGCAGATATTTCGCGAGGCTTAGAGCACGCAGAACACCGACGCCGCCTGCGGGTGGAAACGAAAACGTGATGAGCAGAACATTCATGCGGCGGCCTCGGCGACGGCGGGGTTGACCAGGCCGTCGATGGCACAGAACATCTCGTACGCCGTTGCCCAGTGCAGCTCCAGATTGCGCTCGGCGGCGGCTTGCGCGATCCACTGGAACATCGGCGCGAGGGTTCCGGGCTTCGCCTGCGAGCCCAGCAGCGCCTCGGCGTTGTCTTCGCGGGCGCTGTGGCCGTAGAGCTTCAGGAAGATGTCGTCGCCTACCTGCGGCGCAAGGTCCAGCCAGCGCTTGACGCGATACGGCGTGGGAGGATCGTAGCAGGCGAGCTCGCCGGTCTCGAGGCGCGGCATCACGCGGTCGCGATAACGCAGGCCCAGCGGTCCCGTCACCATCAGCAGTTCGCCTTCGCGGCCTCCGCCGGGTGTCGCTTCGACGCCGCTGTCGAAGCCTCGGGGCCTGGTGGGATCGCCGTTGGCCCAGTAGACCTGATTGACAACGCGACTCTGGGCAGGCGAGGGCAGCGACGGCATGGTGAAGTCCGCGTAGCAACCAAGCTGGCGCAGGAGCTTCAGTTCGCCCGTGACGCCGCACCATCTGCCATCGGGCAGGGAGTTGTCCAGCGCCCAGTTGCCGTGGATGAATCCGAAGACCAGCGCGCCCTTGTGGTGGTGCAGCATGCCATGCTGCTCCTGCAGCCGCGCGCAGAACGTGCGAATTTTTTCTTCCAAGCCGGCGGGTGTGTCGTGTTGGTGATGAATGTGTACTTCCACATCGGCAATGCCCGCGCGGCACATCGGCTCCAGTGCGGCGAGAACCTCCGGGCGATACTCCTCCTGCGGATAGAAGAAGGTGAAGCGCGGTGGATTTCCGCTCGCATCGCGGGGAGCGGCGGCCGCGATCTCCGGCCAGCGGCGCTGCCAGGCGGCGACTCGTGCGAGACCGGAGGAGAGCGAGACGTTTCCGCCCATCGGCTCGTAGTGGTCGGTGATCGCGACCCGCAGCCGCTTCGGTTTGCGCGGGTGAAGGAGTCGTCTGCCGCGGTCCGAGAGATACGCGGCCAGCCACAGCTCGGCATGTTTTGGCAGTCTCATGCGGCGATACCGTTGCCATCATGAGGTGGGGTATCGTTGAAACAGAAATCTAGGCCGATACACAAATGAAGATCGCACATGTGGTTTACAGCATGGAGATGGGCGGCGCGGAGATGCTGGTGGCGCAGCTCTGCCGTTTGCAGCGGGCCAATGGGCATGATGTGACGGTGTGCGCGTACAGCACGCTGGGAACCCTGGGCGAGTCGCTGCGCAGCGACGGCTTTACCGTGCATGTGCTGGGCGAGGCGCATCCCGCGAAGACGATGCTGCGCTATCTGCGGCTGTTTCGCGAGCTGCGGCCCCATGTGGTGCATCTGCACAATCCCGCGCCCACGCTGCAGGCCGCGGCGGGTGCAAGATTGTCGGGCGCGGCCTGCGTCCTGACTACGCGCCACAGCCTGGTCTCGCCGCCGTACGATCGCAGCGCGGAGATCAAGTTCAGCCTGTTTGCATGGTGCTGGCTGGACTGGGTCGTTGGCATCTGCGAGATTACCTGCGAAAACCTGCGGCACGCTCCGCTGGCGCGCCGCAGCCGCATTGTGCGGGTCTATAACGGCGCTGCCGCTATTGGGAACGGCGCTGCGGCGGTTGGGAACGGGGCCGCAGCTGTTGAGCGCGTTGCGGTTGAAACCGGCACCGAAGCCGAGTTCCGGCTGCTCTTTGTGGGGCGCCTGGCCGCCGTGAAGGACCTGCCGACGCTGATCCGCGCCGTCGCGCTGGCGGCACCACGCGTGCCCGGTCTTGCTCTCTCGGTGGTTGGCGATGGACCCGCGCGGGCCGAGTTGGAACAGTTGACTCGTTCGCTCGGCGTCGCGGATCGGATCAGCTTCTTCGGCCAACAACTCGACACGCAGAAATTCTTCTGCGCGGCGGATGCGCTTGCAATGTCGTCCACATCGGAAGGCCTGCCCATGTCGCTGTTGCAGGCCATGTCGATCGGTCTGCCCGCCGTGCTGACCGATGTGGGGGGCATGCGGGAGGTGCTCGGTCTCTCCGGCGGGGGACAGCTCGCGCCCGTTGGCAATGCGGAGGCCATGGCAGAGGCCATCGTCAGGCTGGCAACCGAGGAAGCCTTGCGCGAAGAGTGCAGCCGGCGCGCCCTGGCTGCGTATCGCGCCGAGTTCACGCTGGAACAGATGAACGCGGCTTACATGCGGCTGTATCGCAGCGGCCGGCGGCTGCCGGAGTAGCAGCAGAAGGTTGGATCGCCGGCTCATGCTCGCTTTCGCTCGCTCTCGATGGCGTAGGGACCGCCTGCGGGCGGCGCGGTCGGCGACCATGTCTTCCACAGCGGGCCGCTCGTAAACAGCGCGCGGCAGAGCCCGGCAACGGCGGCCGCGTTCAACACCAGCAGCGCACTAGCTGGGTTGGCCAGGCGGTGCAGGATGGGAATTCGCACCCGCAGTGCGAGCAGCGCGATTAGCCAGAATGTAAGTTCCAGCGCGGCGATCGCGGTCCACCCGAGGGAGTGCGCGGCCAGAACGCAGGCGCAGCCCAGCATCAACAGAAAGAAGTAGGGAACTGCCAGGCGCAGAAACTTGTGCGACACAAGCTGAAAAAACACGCGATTGCGAGGGCTCAGCAGCCATGGAGCTTCAGCCAGAAGTTGAAAGTTTCCCGCCAGCGTTCTGACCTTGCGGCTGAACTCGTCGGCGGTCTTTGCCGGCCATCGATCGACGACGATGGCCGAGCGGTCGACGACGCTCCGATAGCCCTGGCGGATGATCGTCAGCGGTTGCAGCATGTCGTCGAGGATGAGGCCGTCTGGCATCGGAGTCACCAGCGAGCGGCGAGCGGCATAGAAGCCGCCGTAGACGCCAACGGGAGAATCCCACGCCGCTTCACAGTTTCGGATCCACTGCTCGTATTTCCAATACAGCCCGCTGACGCTGCCGGCGGCCGCGTCCTGAGAGTCGTTGGACTGGACCAGAAGCTCGCCCGCAACGCAACCGACCGCTGGATCGGCGAAGTTGCTGAGCAGCGCCGCGATCGCGCCGGATTCGATGCGCGGGCGGATGTCGACAAAGAGCAGGATTTCGCCCATCGCAGCGGCGATGCCCTGGTTGAGCGCCGTGGCCTTACCCGCCTGCTGCGGAAGTACGATAGTCTTCGCGCGCGGGTCGACGATCTCGCTCAAAAGCTGTGCGGTTCCATCCGTCGAGCCGTCCGAGACGAAGACGATCTCCGTGATCAGGCCGGGTTCGAGCGAGAGCAGATGGCCGATCTTCCACGGCAGCATCGCCGCGCCGTTATGCACGGCCATCACGATGCTGACCGAGGCCTGCACGGGCGCGCGCTTCCATGGCCGGGGCCGGAACCGGGCGAGCAGCGCCATGATCAGCGGATAGCCCGCGTAGGTATAGAGCACCACGCCCAGCGACACCCACCACAGCGATCTCACTGCGCACCACGCCTATGCAGGATGATCTTGATGGTCTCGAACATGATCAGAAGGTCGAGCCCCAGCGACGCGTGCTTCAAGTAATAGAGATCGTATTCCAGCTTCTCCTGGGCCTCTTCGAGGGTCGCGCCATATCCGTAGCGTACCTGCGCCCAGCCCGTAAGCCCAGGACGAATCATGTGGCGCAGGTTATAGAACGGCAACTGCTCGGCCAGCCAAGGCACAAACTCGGGACGCTCCGGCCGCGGTCCGACGAATCCCATATCACCGCGCAACACGTTCCAAAGCTGAGGTATCTCGTCGAGCCGCGTCTTGCGCATGAACTTGCCGACCTTGGTGATGCGCGGATCGTTCTTGGAGGCCCACTGCGCGCCCATCGCCTCAGCGTCGGTGCGCATGGTGCGGAACTTATAGACGTTGAAGTTCCTTCCGCCTTCGCCGACGCGCGTCTGGCAAAAGAAGATCGGCCCCGGGGAAGACAGCCTCACCAGCAGCATGACAAAAGGGAAGAACGGCGCAAACAGCAGGAGACCGGTAGCCGCGGCGATGGTCGAGGCGATGCGCCGGGTAATTTGCTGCGACGGCCGAATGCGAAATCCCTCGACGTAAAGAAAGTCGCTGGGTCGCAGCCCGCTCAGCGGAATTTTTCCGTAGAGCCTTTCCAGCAGCGCGCCCGATTCTTCCAGCACCACACCCTGAAAACGAAGAATGAGCAGGTCTTCGGTGGGCAAGCTATCGCGATGGTCCTGCATGGCGATGATGACGCGGTTGACCGGCGCCTTCATCCGCAGCAGGGATTGCACGGCCGCAGTCGCACTCTCCACCCGGCTGCCGTCGGGCAGGCTGTATTGGCAGCCCACCACATCCATGCCCAAATCCCGGCGCTGGCGGACGATCTGCGCGATCGCTTCAGCATGCTCTCCTTCGCCCAGGATGTAAACGCGCTCCCGGAAGATGCTATTGCTGATGATCCAGGGAAACAGCTTCCGCCACGCCAGCAGCAGGACCGACATCAACAGAAAGCTGAAGGCGAAGGCGTTGTGCGTGATCTCCATATCCGGATAGAAATAGAGCAGAGCAGAAACCAGAATGCAGACGCAGCCCAGCACCAGCAGTGTGCGAAAGTAAATCTCTCCGCGATCGAACAGCAGGGTAGGTTCATACAGGTCGAAGTAGTAGCTCACGATCGCGACCAGCAAGGTGAGTGCGAGGACCTTTACCCAGCCGTACTCATAGTTGAGCAGAATGTAGGCGTCCGAGCCGCGCAGCATCCAAAGCGCGGCCGCGAGGCTGCCGCTGACGATCAGCGCTTCCGAAAGAAACAGGAGCACGCTCTTCGTTGGAAAATACACGTTCCGAAGCCGAATCATTTTTCCTTGTTCTCGTAGGCATATCCATAATATCCGCCTACGGGCGCGTCGGTAGAGGCATTCAACACGACGCCGATCACGCTTCCGGACTTGAACTCGGCTTGCGCTCGCTGAGCAACCTCGAATTTGGTGTACCCGCTGCGGACCACCAGAAGAACGCCATCGCAATCATGCGCATAATGGACCGCGTCGGCAACCAGGTTCACCGGCGAGGAGTCCACGATGATCCAGTCGAAGGCATATCCAACTTCATCGAGAAGCTGCTTGAAGCGGCCGTTGGTGCCCAGGTCAGCCACCGTATCGCCGCCATTGCCGGCGGGAATCAACGTGAGATTGGCCAGCGGCGAGACATGTTTGTCGTCGGCCGGCTTCGGCAGATCGGCGCGCTGCATGATCTCGATCGCCTCCGCTTTGCCGGAGAGATAGTCCGCCAGCCCAGGGCTGTTTTCGCACCCCAGCACCTTATCCAGGGAGTAGCGGCGGAGATCGGCATCGATCAACAGCACCTTGCTGGCGCGCTGGTGGCTCAGAATGAGGGCCAGGTTGGCGGCAATAAAGCTCTTGCCCTCTTGCGGCATACCGCTGCTGACCAGGACCGACTTCAGTTTATTGAAGTCGCGATACTCATACAGTCGAGCGCGCAGGCTGCGAAACTGTTCTGCCGACGGCGCGGAGCGATCGAGCGACGGCAGTTGCGGCAGCGCAGGCCGCCATGGGCGCGCGGCAATCCTCTGCCACGGAAACGCTGCCGGGTCCTGCGGCAAGCCCGCGTGGTACTGGCCATTCGACGTCGCGCCGGCGGCTGGATTGGCCGGCACTCTGGCGACGGCAGGCTGTGCGGGCGAAGGAGTCGCCGCCGCCCGCTCCGCGCCGGATCCCTCCTCCTTCGTCTCGGCCGGAGCTGCGCCGGTCTGCAATCGCTCCAGCTCAGCCCGTAATAAAGATTCGTAGATCTTGCTCATTCCCGTTGCCTTTCACTCTGCGTGACGTCTATCCGATCCACACGTCGGCTGACCGCTAGATGCGTCCGTCCCATCCGATCGCGGTGAAGCGCCTGTCTATCCGCGTGCCGTAGCATCCGCAGCCAGTTTTCTGCCGAACAAGCTTCTGCGGGCCTTCCTCTCCGCGACCACGGGCTCGATCGCCGCCTCACCGGTCAGCGAAATGGTCGCCAGCGTGGGAAGCTTCAGGAACGCATAGATGTCGCGCTCGCTGCGGATGGAGGTATCTCGATATTCCAGGAGTCCGGCCAGAACCATGCCAATCAAAACGCCCAACGCGAGTCCGCCGCCAGCGAACAATGGGCGATTCGGGAAGGACGGAGCGTCGGGCACGTTCGGGGAATCCATCACACTGAAGTGTTCCCCCTGCTGGCGCTGCTCCAGGTCCGTCGCCATCTTCGACTGGTTCACTTTTCCCAGCAGATCGTTATAGGCGGTCTCTGACATCTGGTAATCGCGGGTGAGCGCCTTGTATTGCTCCTCTACCAGAGGCGACGATTCAATGCGTCCCTGATACGTCCGAATGGAGTTTTGCACTTGCATCTGCTCTTCGCGCTTGGCGACGATCGCCTGTTCCAAGGATTTGTTGGACGCGCGCAGTTGCTGGATCTGGGCTGGCTCGGCAGCGGCCGAGCCGGGGGTTCCCGGGGCCGCCTTCGGCAGGGGCGACTTGGCGATGTCGGCCTTGAGATCGGCGGTCTTGCGCCGCACCGTGATCAGGTCCGGGTAGTCCGCCGTATAGCGGGCCGCCAGTTGGTCCTCCTCCGCCTGAAGGTCCTGCAGTTGCGCCTGGCGCGGGTCCTGCAGGGCCAGGGTCTTGGCGACCGGCGCCGACCCGAGTTCGCGCAACTCCTGTGCGAGGATCGAATCCTGGTAGGTCTTCTGCTCATTGAGGTGCGCCAGCGACTGAGTTGCCGCATCCAGTTGGCTGTTCAGGCTGGACAGCATGCTCATATTGCCGGCCGCTTCGGTAGGGAGCCTGCCCATGTACTCGCGCTCGAACTGGGCCAGCTTCGCGTCCTGTTGATCGAGATTGCTCTTGGATTCGGCGAGTTGCGCTGTCAGAAACGAGGTCGTACCCTGCGCTGCCTTCGCCCGGTCGCGAAGGTTGTCCCCGGTGAACAGCGATGTGATCTGACCGCAGACCTGCTGGGCAGTGTGGGGATCCGATGCTTCAAACGAGATATAGAAACCGGGCAGACCTCCCGCATGGTCGATCTCGGAGTGGATCGGCTTCACCGCGATGGCCTTGCGCGCGAGGTCCACGCGGCTGTCCATGTCCATGCCCGGATAGAGATTGAACTGCTCGATGATGGGCTGAATGACAGAACGGCTGAGGATCTGCTCCTTCATGGACGCGAGGCGCTCATCCAGATCTTCGCTGACCACGGGCTTAACATAGTTGTCCGGCACCGTCTGCTCTTCCACCAGCACCAGCGTCTGCGAGAGATACCTTGGGTGGAGCAGGAACGTGATGCCCACTGCGGCAATCGGCGCCAGCAGCATCGGCAGCAGGATGACCCACCAGCGCCGTTTCAGGATCCCGAAGTAGTCCTCTGGAGTAAGGGAACGATGACCAAGCATGAATCTGAATCTCCTTATGGGTGGCCGAGCTGGATGGCCCGCGGCGAGTACGTGATACCCAGACCGATAACATTTTCGACTCCGTTAAAGGCGTTGACTCCCAGCGACGGTCCGCTGGTCGACTGCACCTCTACGTTGTAGCTTCCATAGGCCGAAAAATTGCGGCCTAATTTGCGCGTTGCTTGAACTCCAGCGTAGAAACTGTTTACCGAAAAAGACGCCACGCCCACGGTTTCCAGGCTCGACGCATCGCCGTAGTTGGCTGAGAACCCACCGCTCCAGTCGCGGCTCAACTGCCGCGAGGCCGTGAAGTTCACGTTGTCCGAGAGTGTCCCCACCAGCACGCCGGCGCCGCTGGTCGTTCCGCGGTTATAGCTCAGCAGGTAATGCACCGACTTCGCGGAGTAAAACAGCGAGAGGTCCGCCGCCACGTTCGTGCTGGTCGGAATCAAGCCTGGCTCGGAGCTGGACGTGCGCTGCGGGCCAGCTGATGCGGCCAGCAGCAACTGGCGCGAAAAGACGTGTTCGTATTGCAGGGTGACCGCCTGCGAGGTGATGGAAATGTTTTGCCCGGAGGCATAGCTGAAGTTGGAATAGCTGTATCCGGCGCCGATCGTGTTTCGGGCGTCCAGCCGGTGGTTCAGGCTGGCCCCGCCATCGACCTCATCGGTATTGATGCCGCTATTGGAAGGGAAGCGCAGCAAGGTGTAATCCCCGAAGCCGGTCAGGCTGGTCTCCGCGCTGAGCTTGGCCGTGGCGCTGCCATGCACGGTATTGCTCACCTGCCTGCCGTAGTTGGTCAAAATGGACTCCACCGGAAGCGATCCGGTCCCGATCGGCTGGGTCCCGATGTCTCCCACGCCGGGCACACCGGACAATCCAAAGACCGGCGCGTTGGGCAGATAGCTCACCTGGTCTCCAATGAGAAATACGTAATGGCGCGTGATCAATTGCTGCGATACGCCGAAGTCCTGGTAAACGGAATTGGGCTGGCCGTTGCCCTCGCCGAACAGATAGCCACCGGAGTACAGAAAACTCAACGGGTGCGACTGGCTCGCCGAAACGAAACCGGCCGAGCCCGAGACGTTGGTGCTGCTGGTCAATCCGCTCCCGCCGTTGTATCCGGTCAGGAGGGACTCCGACGCGCCCAGCGAATAGGTGAACTGGCCGGCGAGCGGAGCGCTGTTCAGCGTGGGGATGGTCGGGGTCCCGACCGCAGCCGGGGTCGCCTGCGCGTAGGCGACGCCATGAAGCCCTGCGGCAAGGAGGCAATTTGCAGCGATGATCGGAATCGTCTTCATCAGGGCACCACGATCGTGTCGCCAGCCATGAGCGTGATCGACGAGTTGGGATTTCCCTTGAGGGCATTCTTATAATTGAACGGAATTTTCTTCTGTCTGCCTGCGGGGCCGCGCAGGATGTAGATCTTCTTCTGGCTTGCATACGGCGTCAGTCCACCCGCGGCGGCGATCGCCTGCAGCGGAGACATCTCGGTCGACATCTCGATAGGGCCAACCTTCTGGACCTCGCCCAGAACGTAAATCCTCTGGCTGGTGGCCGCCACTACGGTCACCGCCACCAGCGGGTCCTGGAGGAACTTTCTCAGGCGTTCGGTTAGGTCCGCGGCCAGATGCATCGGGGTCAGACCGGCCGCGCGCACATCGCCCAGCAGGACCATCGAGATCATCCCATCCGGCCGCACCAGGAATGGGCCGGAGAGGGTCGGCTCCTTCCAAACCGTAACCTGAAGGGAATCGTCCGGCCCGATGCGATAATCGGGATTGGTCGCAGGGGAAGCCCCGGTCGCCACTGGGGCGAGGCTGACTGGCGGCGCGGAGTTCGCGACAGGCGCCGGCTTCGGGTGCGCCGTCAAGACCGGAGCGCCAGCACCGGTCTGCGCGGCGCCCACCGCGGGCAGGCAGAAAATACAGCCGAAAAGCATGAAGGAAGCAATCACGAGAGGTTTCATATTTGACAGACCCAAGCAGGTTAGTTAAGCATTGCACAACAACAAAGAGGAAGACCAGTCTGCGGCAAGCGCAGTTTTCGTTCATCGTGGGAGTGGTGTGGTACCATCTCTAAGATTCGGCGGGATGTGAAATAGTTTTCTACATATTCCCATTTATACACGTTTTGCGTAATAATTGAATATCGAAGTTTGTACGCTTTCGTCTTTCATCTCGGCCCGGCATCGTTCCGGGCCCTAAGGACCTTGAGTTCTGTATCAGAAGAGCGCCATTCCGTTAGTTATTCCCGACGCCGCCGGTGTCCGGGTGGGGGCTCCGTGGTTCCTGATATGCGGCCTCATCATCGCGATCTACACACGCGTCCTGATCAAGCTGGTGCACGACTGGTACACCATGCCGGACTTCTCGCATGGTTTTGTAATCCCCCTGTTCGTCGCGTATCTGATATGGAAGGAGCGAGAGCATCTCCAGGCCGTCCCGCTTCGTCCGTCCTGGGCTGGCGTAAGCTGCGTGGTGCTGGCTCTGCTGGTGCTGCTCACGGGCATCTACGGCGCGGACCTGTTCTTGTCGCGCATCTCCCTGGTTCTCTTGCTGGTCGGCCTGGTGTGGACCTTCGCGGGAACCAGGATGCTGCGTGAGCTGGCGCTGCCCCTCGGCGTCCTCCTGCTGGCCATCCCATTTCCGGCCATCGTTTTCAACCGCATCACTTTTCCGTTGCAGCTATTGGCCTCGCATGTGGCCAGCATAGCGCTGCCGGTGTTTGGCGTTCCGGTCCTGCGCGAGGGCAATGTGATTCAGCTCCCAGCCATCCAACTGGAAGTCGCGGAAGCCTGTAGCGGCATTCGCTCGCTCATGACGCTGTTCAGCGTGGCGGTCATCTATGGATACTTTGCCGAGACATCCGTGTGGAAGCGAATCGTCCTCGCCCTGGCGGCCCTTCCCATTGCGGTCGCGGCCAATTCCATCCGCATCATCGGCACCGGCATCTGCGTCCAGTACTGGAGCCCGGATAAAGCGCTGGGATTTTTCCACGAGTTCTCCGGATGGCTGATGTTTGTCATCTCGACGATTTGTATTTATTTTGTCCATCGTCTGCTGAGCCTGGTGCGGCCAAGGAGTGTTTCGGCCCCATGATCTCCGCCAAATTTCTTGTTGTCACGACGCTCCTGGCTTCTGCCCTCGCCGTTCTCAGTCTGCGCAGCGACGTGGATTATGTGCCTCCGCACCAGCCCCTTTGGCAACTGCCGCAGACTATCGAGAGCTGGACGTCTCGAGACATACCGCTGGATCCGGAGGTCCTGCATGTGCTCGGGGATGGACGGTTTCTCAACCGTATCTATTTGGAGCCGGCCTCCGCAGGCACGCCCAATACCCCGGCGGGGCCGGTTGGACTTTTTATCGGATACTTTCCCACGCAACGGACAGGCCAGGCGATCCACTCCCCGCAAAACTGCCTGCCCGGCGCGGGCTGGACTTTTTTGTCGGCCCATCCGATTCAGTTGAAGGGTGACAACGGTCGCAGTTACGATGTGGGCGAATACCTGATCACCGACGGCACGGTCAAGGAGGAGGTGCTGTATTGGTATCGCGCCCATGGCCGCAGCATCTCCAGCGAGTATCGGGCAAAGTTCTACATGATCGCGGATGCGTTGCGTTATAACCGTACCGACGGCGCGCTGATTCGCGTCATTACACCTCTGATGCCCGGAGAATCGCAGCAACAGGCCCACAACCGCGCATTGAAATTTACCGCCGACCTGGCGCCCATGCTTCCCGCTTATATTCCGAATTGATGCTGCTGCGATCTTTTGCCGATGAAATAGCATAACCCTCGAGCCCACTTTGACCCGGCTCGAAAGAAAGAAGCTCCCATGTCTCGAACTGTTCGCGGATCGCTTTTGACCTTTGGCGCGGTATTGGTGGCGCTATCGCTGGCCTCCACGGTTGGATGCAATCGTGACCCTAATGTACGGAAGCAAAAGTACCTGGAGAGTGGCCAACGGTACGAAAAAGAGGGCAAGCTGCGCGAGGCGGTCATTCAGTTTTCCAACGCCTTGCGCTTCGACCGGAGTTTTGCCCCGGCGCATTATGAGCTGGCCAAGACCTACAGCCGGATGAATCTGCCCAACCAGGCCTACATGGAGCTGATGCGCACGGTTGACCTGAGCCCCGGCAATCTGCAGGCTCGGCTCGACCTGGGCAACCTGCTGCTCGCCGGAGGACAGCCCGACCGGGCCACGGCTCAAGCCAACGCCGTTTTGCAACGCCAGGCTAACGATGCCGACGCTTACGCTCTGCTGTCGAAGATCGCGGCCGTCAAAGGGGACCGGGCCGAGGCCATAAAGCAGATCCAGCAGGCTCTCAGCCTGGTGCCGAACCGCTCCAGCTTCAACAGCCAATTGGGACTGCTCGAGCTCGGCCAACCGACCGGGGCAGACGCGGCGGAAACCCATCTTCAACTGGCTATCACTCAGGACAATTCCAATGCCACCGCGCACTTCGCGCTGGCGGCGATTCTGCAGAAGAAGGGCGACATGAAAGGCGCCGTGGCCCAATTGCAGGCAGCCATTGCAGCCGCGCCCAAGAATCTTCAGGCCCGGGCCGAGCTTGCTTCGTTCTACCTCCAGACTGGCGATAAAACGCAAGCCGAGGCTACCATCCGCAAGGCTACCGAAGATTTCGAGGACCAAGACAACGGCGCGGGCATGCTGGAGCGCTATTACGAGCGCACCGGCCAGATCGATAAAGCGGAGCCGGCGTATGCGGAGCTCGTCGCGAAGTATCCCAAGAGCTTTCCAATTCGCATGGCTTACGCCCGCATCCTGGTAACCCGAGGCGAATTCGACAAGGCCGGCGAAGTGGCGAAGCAACTCACCAAGACCAACGGCAGCGACCCGGAGGTTGCGGTGCTGAATGCCACCCTGCTGATGCACCAGGGCAAGAACGACGAAGCCTTCACCATGCTTCAGGCCGCCGAGAAGGACAATCCTCAGAACCTGCAGGTCAAGACGCTGCTCGGCCTCTCCGCCATGCAGAAGGGCGATGCGGCCACCGCGGAGACCAACTTCCACGACGCCACCCAGATTGAACCGCGCGACCTGAATGCCGAGCGCGGTCTGGCCCAACTGGCCAATCGCAAGGGCGACCAGGCGCAGCTTCGCCAGGTCGCGGCCACCACCATGAAATATTTTCCGAACCTGCCCGACCCTTACATCTGGCGCGGCACCGCCGAGGCCAACGACAAGCAGTTCGATGCGGCCGCCGCCGACTTTCAAGCGGCTTTGAAGATCGACCCCAAGAACTCTCAGGCGATGTCGGAACTGGGTCAATTGGACATCAAGCAGCAGCACGTGCCCCAAGGCAAGGCGCTGCTGGAACAGGCGGTGCAGATCGATCCTACTTCGGAGGCGCTCGCCCTGCTTATCCGCCTGGACCTGCAGGCCAACCAGCCTGCCGCGGCGATCTCCCTGATCCAGCAACAGATGTCGCGGACACCGCCCAACGCCAAACTGTTCGACGCTCTGGCCACGGTGCAGTTGATCTCCAAAGACATGAACGGCGCCGTCGATTCCGCCAAGAAGGCGCTGCAGATCGATCCTTCCGACGTGGTTGCCATGCGCAGCTTTACCCAGGCTTCTATCGGCTTGGGTCAGATTGGGCCGGCCATGGATGCATGGGAGCAGTGGACGGCCAAGCATCCCCGCGATCCGCAGGGGCCATCGTTCCTGGGCATGTTGTACGAGTCCGCGGGCGACCAAAACAAGGCGATCGCTTATTACCAGAAGTCGCTGCAGTTGCAACCTGATCAGCCTGCGGTGGACAACAATCTGGCGTTCCTGATGGTGGAGAACGGGAAGGATACCGACGTCGCGCTTTCGCTCGCGGAGTCCGCCCATCAGGGATTGCCGGACTCGCCCGACACCGCCGACACCCTAGCCTGGGTCTATTACAAGAAAGGCGTCTACGCTTCAGCTCTGGACCTGCTGGAAGGCGCGTCTAAAGCTGAGCCGGACAATGCGACCATTCAATACCATCTCGGCATGACTTACAGCCGCTTGAACAACAAGGCGGAGGCGATCGACCACTTGAAGAAGGCTGCGCAGTTGGGTCCCGATACTGCCGCCGGCAAAAGCGCGACGCAGGAGCTCGGCCATCTCAGCTAAACGGCAGGCACTTCAACGGTCTGCCATGGATGCTCCTGCCGCTTTGCCTTGCTGGTTCGATTAACCCGCTCGCGTGCGCGCACCAGGTGTATCCTTTGCTCACTTTCGGCTCTTCGGCGTGATCCCGTGAATAGCAAGACAATTCTCCGCAACACCGTCTGGTATGGCCTCGAAAATGTCATCAGCTTCGGTTCCGGGCTGATTACCTCGATCGCCATCGCGCGAACCCTCGGCCCTACCAAGATGGGCTACATCGTCTACGTGATCTGGGTAGCCAATATTGCCAGCACCCTGGGTAGCATTGGTATCCCCGCGACCACTCGAAAGTACATGGCGGAGTATCTCGCGAGCGGCGAGCATCTGACCGCCCGGTTCATCTACCTTCGCACCCTCTGGCTGCAGGCCATCATGGCCGCGTTGGCCACCGTGGCATGCCTTCTCTGGGTGATCCAGACGGCGCCGCTCGAATACCGTCTCGCCGCCCTGCTCTTAGTGCTCAGTATCCTGCCGGCGATGTTCAACTCGGTCTCCGCGCAGGCCAATGTGGCGACCGAGCGATTGTCGTCCAACCTGCCGGCTTCGATTGCGGCGACGGTAACGTTCTTCCTGCTCATCATGGCGACCCTCGCCTTTCACTGGGGGATCGTTGGTGTGGCCAGCGCCATGCTGGGCATGCGCCTGGTAGATTGCACGGTGCGTTTCTTTCCGACCTTCCGGCGCCTCCATGCCGCCGGGGCGCAAGGCGCTCCCCCCACCGACGATCTCCGCCGACGCATGTTGCACTTCGCCATGCAGAGCATGGCCGGCATGGCACTCACCCTGATCGTCTGGGACCGCTCCGAGATCTTTCTGCTCAAGCACCTCTCCACCCTGGCCCAGATATCGTTCTATTCGATCGCTTTCGGCTTGGCCGAGCGCCTGCTCGTATTTCCCACGGTATTTGCCTCCGCGGCCGGAGTCAGCGTCTACGCTCAATATGGCCGCGACCGCTCGCGCATCCCCGCGCTTACGGCTGCCTCTGCGCGTTATCTTGGCCTCACCTCCATTCCGCTGCACTTCATCGCCTCGGCCTTGGCCGGCGCCGCACTGGTGACCCTCTATGGTCACAAATATCAAGGCGCCGTGGCCGTGGCCATGGCCGCGCCGCTGCTGTGTCTGCCCAAGGCGTTTCTGGTCCCTGTGCAGACGCTGTTCGAGGCAGTCGAAAAGCAAAAATTCTTCATCTGGGCGACCATCGTTGCCTCTGTCGTCGACGTTGCCATCGCATGGCTGCTCATCCCGCACTACGGGGCGTTGGGTGCCGCGATCGGGAGTGGATCGGCGCAGGTTCTGGCGATCAGCGCACTTTGGACGCTGGGCATTCGCCGCTATGGCATCCGGCTTCCGTGGAGATTCCTTGGCAAGGTCAGCGCGATCAGTGCGATCGCCGCCATCGCTGCCTATGCGGTGGTGGTCCACTCGACCGCCATCGTTGGGCTGCTGATCGGCAGCAGCGTCGCGGTGGTTACTTTTGTCGTCCTGGCATCGCTGTTTCGGATATTCGAGGAGCAGGACCTGGTGCGGCTCAAGGTCATTGTCGATGCCTGCCCCACGATGCTGGCAGCGCCGGTGAACCTGACGTACTCCTGGATGAGCCGGCGCGTCTCCCCCGCAATCACCGAAGAACTGTTGTAAGCAGTATTCCGGACACGAGGTTGGACGGGGCGTCCCCCAACGAGCGCGAAAGCACACGCCCTTCGAAGGGCTGCGTTTACCATGTCTCCAGTGGTCAATTGGTCCTGCGGCTTTAGCGCATCTCTAATTTAGTCAGATACATATCCTGCGGATGCGAAGTCGTTTGAGCATTCAATTGGGGCGATGGTATTGAGCCGGGCGCCGATCTCGGCCCAGAGTTTCTCGACGGACCGTTTGGCGGCTTTCCGAAGCAGCGCCTTGAGCTTGGAGAAGAGTTTTTCGATGGGTTTGAGATCGGGCGAGTAAGGTGGCAGATGGAGCAAGGTGGAACCCGCAGTCTCGATGGCTTGCCGGACTCCTGCAACCTTGTGACTGCTGAGATTGTCCAGGATCACGATGTCTGTTGGCTGGAGCGTTGGTCATAAGAACTGTTGGATCTAGGCGAGGAACATCTCTCTATCCATCGACGCGTCGGCGACCATCGGCGCGGTCAGCACGCGACACCCGCTCCCGCAAATCCTGCGAATAGGCTTGCATCCTTACCTCCCTGAACTCCAGAAGAAGTATCGCTTGAAATATATACGACTAAATCAGAAATGCTATAGCGCCGCCAGCTAGGGTGATCCAGTACGAAAGGAACCTTCTTCAGCAGTCTTCAGGCTTCCGCAGCCTTCGAGCGAAGCTGCGATGTGGCTCAAGCTGCTGCTTCAGCCGTTGGCACTGCTGGTGCCGTGGATATGGTGACAGCTTAAGACGACCGCCACCGGAAGGCGCGTCCCGGCCCGCGGGTAGTGCAGACCCAGCCAAGATGGCGGCGCGCAGATGCTTGTGCTCAAACGCAAGACCGCCCTCCATTTGGAGGACGGTCTTGGCAGAACCGAGGAATAATCAAGCGATGCAGTAGAGAGAAAATAGGCTTTGCGGTGCTCTTGACTGGTTCCGTAAGGCTGTTAGGAGGCGGAGGTGCGGTTGCGGCGATATAGTGCACCAGCCGAGCCCAGAAGTCCGGTGCCGATCAAAAGCAGCGAGCTGGGTTCGGGCGTGGGAGCAATGGTCGTCGCGGAGAAGGAAACATTCTGCGGGCTGTCGAGCTGTGTGCTGAACGTGAAGATGGCGGCGCTGGGAGTATAGCCGGTCTCACTGATGGTGCCGGTGCCCGAGAAGGTGATCGATTGAGGGTTCGCCATCGTATCGGTCTGCTCGGTTAGCGAAGTGAGAACCAGCGTCGCCGATGCCGACGTGCCGGTACCGTTGATCGTGAAGACGTTCAGGCCACCAGGTGAGTTGGCGTTGGCGAGGGTGAAGTTCGTCATTCCGTTGGTCGTGCCAGTGAAGTCCACCGAGTCGTACACGTTGGGTGCAGTCTGACAGCTATTGGTTGCGCCGCAGGCGAACAGGGAAGCAAACGTTCCATACGCGCCGATAGATCCCGCTTGGCCAACAGTGGTGAAGGTTGCGCCAGTGGGTGTTGCATTATCGACGTAGCCGCCGACGGAGATGGTGCCTGAGACCGGGGTAGCGTGAGCTGCCAAGGTGGGAACCGCGAGTGCTACAACTACGGCAAGAAGCTTTGCAAAGCTTTTCATCATTATTCTCCAGTAGAACCAGGATTGTGGGACATTGTTGGTTTTGGGATAGTACAGCTTAGCCATCCGCCACTACTGAAGCACTTGCGAGACCAAAGGATGTGGAAAGACTAAAAATCTGTGCTCACGCTCAGGATTTGTGGTGAATACTCTTAATTTGAGCTAAATCTTGGACTTTCGGGCTCAATTGGAGGTAATTCATGTCGTAGAGCGAACTTTCCGATGAGAAAGGTAAGGGATACATATGGGCGATTTGCCACTGAAAAGGGAAAACTAATACCCTCTTAGGGGCAAAAGTACTGTGGAGGCGCATTCAGGAGCCACATCCCCTTAGTGGGAATTCTGTAAGTAGTCTTCCGAGGGAGGGATAGGCGCCAGCGCCGATTCCTCAGCGCACCGGCAGTCATGGGGAATGGTGGGGGAGACATCGAGAACGCCAGAGAGTGGCTGAGGGGCCAGCGGTTCGCTCTCGGATTGATGCCAAGAGGAGTCAGCTCAGACGCGGGACAGCCCAATACATTTTAGACAAACGCCGCATAGCGGAATCGTTTGCCAAAAGGGGGAGTGAATTGGATTAAATGGATGCCGCACTACGAGGAGCAGAGAAAGGAGGCCGAACTTGAGCCGATTGAGTAGTGCCAGGCCAACTGAGAAAGAGCCCTAAGACACGGAATTCCGGGGCACTTCTATCGCAAGCAATTTGCGTCATGGTGCAGAAACTGCAAACGCAGAGGGGCTTAGAAAGCCGTTTGCTTCCTAAGCCCCACACAGATTCCCTTCGGGAATGACCAACAAGCGACTCCACACCGGTTACGGCGTTGGTCATTGGTCGTTGGTCTAGGAATGGTTCGTCAGAAGGCGTATGAGCCTGTCGCGCACAGCTTATGCAGCGAGTCCCCGAAGCTGTCTATCTGCGAGACTGGAGAGCGGCAATTCCAGCCAGGCCGGTAAGCAAGAGAATGAGGCTGGCCGGTTCCGGAACAGGGGGGATGACTGGAGAGATCGGCCCTGTGGATCCGGTGGATCCGGTCGAACCGGTCGAACCGGAAGATCCTGGAGCTCCCGGAAGTCCGGGAATGAATGGTCCCGAAGGAATGAAGACCCCGGGGGGTGTAAAGCCTCCAGGCGGCCCAATCGGGCTCTCCGGCGGTGTCCCTTCCGCAGGAGTCGTATCGGCAATCGGCGGGCTCACTGGCGAGGGGGGAGCTTCTGTCGAGGTCAACTCCGTGAACGGTGGGGGACCATAGGGTGGCAGCACCAGCAAGGCAGGCGTGAAGGAGACCTCGTCGGGAGGCAGGTCACCGCACAGGATATGAAAACGACGCAGCATCTCCTGAGGGCTGAGTTTCGGTCTCACATAGCGGTGGACCGGTAGAGGAATGTAAGCGTTTAGAACGCGGGGCCGGGGGGTAGTCCGATGCAGGAGACGGTGGATATGGCGCCGGACGTGCTTTACCGGCGTGTAGTTGGCCAACTGCTCCTTGTACTGTTGCAGCCATCGATCGCAATCCGTGGACGCCGACACGCTCTTGAAGCCCACTACGGTAAGGATCGACAGCATCGCGGTTATTAAGAGCAATTTTTTTCGCATAGGGAGCCCTACCAACCATAACACGAGATGCACGTTAGATGCCAAAAACTAATTCACGACAACTCGAGTCGACGGCGACTGCAGATTTCCGCCCGTCCCATCGTGGTTCTTACGTCGCGCGAAATTCCTTTCGGTTGGCAGTGGAATTCCTTTCGTTTTCGTGACATAAATGCCACAGGATCAACTAACGGTTGGATGCGATCTCCTCCGATGATTCGTTGACGATAGCCGTCATTGCGGAGATGAGCACGGCGTCGTTCAGAGTGGGCAGTAATCGGCTTCCACGCAGAAACGTGGTGTGCAACGCAAGGTTGGTATCCGCGCTCTCGTTCTCCAGGGCGCGAGCAGAAGTGCTCGAAAAAGCGGCATAATCCTTCCATCCGCTCTCGTCGCAAACCACGATAAAGTGCCATGACGGGGTGCGATATTTGACGGCTGTTTCACGCACATGGCGGACCAGGGTTTGACACGTCTGGAGCTCGGTCGCGCTGAAATGCTCCACATTGCCGGCCATACACACGCGATCGCCTTCCGCCAAGGCGGAGGCGGCCAGAAGGAAGAGAGGAACGATTCGCACGGCCCATTTTGGATTAATCACAGAGCGTATCCCTTTGCTCGCCACGCCAAAATCAGCATGACTGGGTAAATGTTTAGCCAGCTTATCGACTAAAGGGAAACAAAACTCTACTATTTGCTCTCTCGAATGAAAATAGAAGTACCAAATTGGGAAATTGGTTTGGTTTGCACTTGTCGAGAAAGATTCGATCTGACCGCAAATGCCTATTGCGAGATGAGATCGACGCTCAGCCGACCACGTTGTGAACGCGAAGGATGATGTAAACGGCCAAGAGCAGAAGGATGCCAATGTACAGAGACCACCGCAGCAGGAAGACTGGCCGGTCTCGGGGGATCGTCACACCGTTCTCACTGGCCGCGCGCAGGAGCGCGCAGACAATTCCGCAGTACATAAACAGCCAGATATTGAACGCGCGAGACAGAAACCATCCTGCCGCGAGGAAGCCGGTGAGCGAGACCGTCATCAACCGGGCGATGCGGCGCAGCTCCTCTGGAGGAATCGTGGATACCATCGGCGCGACGAGAGTTGCCCGTCCCCACTGAGCGACGGCTGGGGAGGCCGACCCGGTGTCAAGTTGCATCGCGGCGGGCGGCGCGATCGCCCGCTTGGCTGCCCACAGATCGGACGCCGAAAGGACGGGCGGGCCGCGGCCTGCATCCCGGCCCTGCTCCTCCCGAAGCTCCTGCGCGGTGCTCAGGGGGATGCTGATGCGGAATGTCGAGAACAGGAACAGCACCCAGCACAGGAACCCTGGAACGCCGATCTCGGCCACGCAAACCACCACCGAGTTGTGCGCGGTGATGCCGTAGACATCGCCGAACTGCGAATATCCAATGCCAACCAGGGGATGGGCTTTGACATATTGGAGGCCGGCGGACCAAGCGTCGAGGCGGCCTTCGCCGGAATCGATCGAAACCGCGCGGCCCGCGCCCCAGCCCGCCGCCAGAACCCCGGCGAGCAGGCCGCCAGCCAATATGGCGGCCGGAATTGCGCCGATCTTGCGTCGCAGGGCCACCACGATCATGGCCGTTAGAGCGAGCGACGAGCCCCGCGAGTGCGTCAGGTACATCCCGAAGATCAGAACGGCAATGGGAACACCCACCAGAACCACGTTGGCAATCCGGCTCTTGGATCGCCACAGGAAGGTTAGGGGAATCAGGCTGACCATCAACTGCGCAAAGTCGTTGGGATCGTTCACGGTGCCGAGGCCACGCACCCGCGGCACCGCTTCCTTGCTATACAGATAGTCGCTGAGCAGGTTGCTGCTGTGCAGGGCCATTGCCCCCTGCACGATATAAAAAACGCTACACACAAACAGTGACAGCACGATGAGCTGGATGTGCCATTTCTTGCGGCAATTGACCGCGGCCAGAAGAAATCCCGCGACCACGGGAAGCAGCGAGTAGCATATCTTAGGGATGCCGCCGAGCCATCCACCTGCGGCAATCGAGACGACTGCTGCAAGACAGATTCCCAGCGCGGCGTAGGCTTGCGGCATTCGCAACAGGCCCGAGGAGCCGAGCGCGGGAATGGAGGCGAGGATCGCCAGAACGGCGAAGATGATTTCGATGTGGTAAGGCCCCAGGGGCCCGAACAGAACGCCTGGCGTGATGTAGGCCGTCGTTATGAAGAGAAATGTGAAGAGATAGGCCATGTCTTGTTGGCAGTCCGGCGAGCGGTCCCCACGGGGCGGTCTGGGTCGCTGGCGGCGGGTGGCTCGCGTCCCCCGCGGTCATCCGCCCAGGGTCAATAGTACGTTGCTGCATCCTCACGGAAGAGGGAAGTCTCGGCCTGAGAGACTGGGTAGTAAATAGAGCGAGCGTTCGCTGGCTTGCTTGAAAGCCACAGCAGCCGGGCGATTACAGCTTCAAGGCGGTGAGATCGACAGCCAGGTACTCGCCTCGTTCGATGCCCAGGCGGATCTGCGCCGGGGTGCGGCCCAGCTTGGTCTGCTGATAGGCGTAGGCGCCCTCGCGCATGCAGACCGAGCAGGTCGCCCCGTGGGTGCCTTCAAAACAGGAGCGCAGGCTGGTATGGCCGAGTTCGCGATCGCAGCGGCAGAAGCAGGGCAACTCGTACAGCACGTTCGGAATCCGCTGCGCCATCTCGTAGACCGTCACCTGATAGGGGTGCGAGAAGTAGGCTCCGGTGAGTTGATCGCCGCTGAGCAGCGGCTTCTGTGGCCTCTTGGGCGCGGCGGTATGGTAGGCGGGCAGATCAAGGTCCTGCGACGGCCATTGGGCGTAGGCAGCCACTGTCACAAAAGCTACAGCAAGAGTTTGAACGATACGCTTCATGCCAGAATCTCCGATTGTTGCCGGGCAGGTCGAGGAGCCGGACGCCTTTGTACGGCGATGGCCCGCATCTGCTCTAGCCTAGCAGATCACAGAATCGGAGATACCAGAACGGAGATACCAAAATCGGAGATCGCTGATTCCGGAGATCCCAGATTCCGGAGATCCCAGAATCCGGAAATCCCAGATCGGCGGATTGCGCGCCGACCGCCCCGCGCTGCGTGCGGGAGTCGCCGCTGCGCCTCCGCGACGCCTCGGATACGCCGGATACGCCCGCTCCGCTAGGCGCATCTCATGGACGATGGCAAAGTGGCTGGGTGCGGCGTTGCTCTGTACTTGCGGGCTCGGGACGGGGTTCGATCCAGGTGGGCTCGATGCGGTTGGTGCCACAAGTGCGGTGGTGTGATGGATTTCGCGGCGGACAACGACTCACGTGAGGGCTCGGCCTATCCGCGCCCGCAGCTTCGGCGCGCGGAATGGAGCACGCTGGACGGCGAGTGGGACTGCGCGATCGACCCCCGGGCAGAACTGAGCGGCCCGGGGCTGGTCGTATGGAACGCGTCGATTACCGTGCCGTTTGCGCCGGAGACGGCCGCAAGCGGAATTGGGGACACCGGCTTTTACTGCGCGGTCTGGTATCGCCGTCGATTCGCGCGGCCACAGATAAAGCAGAACGAGCGGCTGATCCTGCACTTCGGCGCTGTCGACTACAACGCTACGATCTGGGTGAACGGAGTCGAGGTAGGCCGCCATCAAGGTGGATACACGCCCTTCTCGATCGAAATTACGCCGGTGCTAGCGCTAGACGGCCTCCAGGAGATCGTGGTGCGCGCCGAAGACGATCCGGCCGATCTGGAAAAACCGCGCGGTAAGCAGGATTGGAATCTGGAGCCGCACTCCATCTGGTATCCCCGTACCACCGGCATATGGCAGAGCGTGTGGATGGAGGTGGTGCCGGAGGTCCGCATCCAGACGCTGCATTGGACGTGCAGCCTGGAACGCTGGGAGATTGGGCTGGAGGCCCATATGCATGGCGCGCTGCCCAAGGGTGCGAGTCTGGCCGTGGTGATGCGCGCGGGCGACGAAGTGTTAGTGCGGGACAGGTACTGGTTCGTGAACGACACACTGGGTGCAGGCTCTCGGTCTGCCGGAGAGTTGCACCGCAGGATCGCGCTCTCCGATCCCGGCATCGACGACTTCCGCAACGACCTGCTGTGGAGCCCCACCAAGCCCACCATCCTCGACGTCGATCTGGACTTGCTCGACGCCGAGGGTGCAGTGCTCGACACGGTGAAGAGTTACACGGCACTCCGGTCCATCGCGATTCAGGGCGACCGGTTCATCTTGAATGGGCGTCCCTGGCCGCTGCGGCTGGTGCTCGACCAGGGCTATTGGGAGAAGAGCGGGCAGACCGCTCCCAACAGCGACGCGTTCCTTCGAGACATCCTGCTGGTCAAGGCGCTGGGCTTCAACGGCGTTCGCAAACATCAGAAGATCGAAGACCCGCGCTTCCTCTATTGGGCCGATCACTTGGGCCTGCTGGTGTGGGAGGAGATGCCCAGCGCCTATCGCTATACTCAGCGGTCGGTGGAGCGGCTTACCCGCGAGTGGATGGACGTGCTCAAACGAGATTGGAGTCATCCCTGCATCGTCTCCTGGGTGCCGTTCAACGAGAGTTGGGGCGTGCCCGATCTGCCCGAGAGCGCGGCGCAGCGGCACTACATCCAGGCGCTCTACCATCTCACCAAGACGCTTGATCCTTCGCGGCCCGTGGTCGGCAACGACGGCTGGGAGAGCGTCGCGACCGACATTATCGGCATTCACGATTACGACGACCAGCCGGCCCGCATCGCCCGGCGCTATGGCATTGACGAAGTTGCGGCGCGGCTCTTCAAGTTCGAGCGTCCGGGCGGACGTCTGCTACGGCTCTCCGAGAGTCAGATATCGCAGCAGCCCATCGTGCTGACGGAGTTCGGAGGCATCGCCCTGCGGCACGAAGGCGACCGCACCTGGGGCTATAGCACGTGCCGCACGCCGGAAGAACTGCTGGAACGGTACTCCGCGCTGCTGGAGGTGGTGCGTCAACTGCCCACGCTGGCGGGATTCTGCTACACCCAGTTCACCGATACCTTTCAGGAAGCCAACGGCCTGGTCTATGCCGACCGCACGCCGAAGATTCCGCTGGATAAGGTTGCGTTGGTCACCAGCGGGTCCACGCCGGATGAGAGTGATCCGTCAATCCTCTATTGGCGCAAGCGCCTGATGGAACTGCAGCGCTGAGAGCGAACTGCCCATTGCTATCGAGTTTGCTCTTGCTTATCCGGCTGTCATTCCGCGGCAAAGCGGAGGAATCTTCCGGCTGGAGCGCCTATACACCATCGGAGAAACTGCTCTACCGATAGGCGTCCGCCGGCTAGTCCGCACTGCATGTATCTGAAGCTTGTCCGCATCGACGAGGCCGGGGTGAACATCAGGGACTTCGTGATCGTGATCATCATCCGGACAACTTGGCGAGATATTGGGCGACCTGCTTCAAGTCGGCGACGAACGCTTCCAGTTCACGATGCCGATCCTCGTCCGTCCTTGCGCGCAGGATCGACGACGGATGCACCGTCGCAATAACCGACGGCAAACCTTCCGGGTGCAGCAGCAAACCGCGTTGCCGGGTCACCTTGAAGGTCGATCCCAGCAGGTCCTGCGCGGCCGTTGCGCCGAGACACACAATCAACTTCGGTTGCGCAGCTTCAATTTCCGCGTCCAGCCAGGGCCGGCAGGCCTTGATCTCGCGCAGGCTCGGCTTCTTGTGAATGCGTCGTTTGCCGCGCGGCTCCCACTTGAAGTGTTTCACCGCATTCGTCACATAGGCGCGGCTGCGGTCGATCCCAGCTTCCTCCATACACTGGTCCAGCAACTTGCCTGCAGGCCCGACGAAGGGATGCCCTTGAATATCCTCCTGATCGCCCGGTTGCTCGCCCACGAACATCACCGCGACCTTGTGCTGCTTCGCGGCAGGCTTCTGTTCCATCTCGCCGAAGACCGCCTGCGTGGCATTGCGGTAAAGGTCGCAACCCCGGCACGCCTGTACCGCCTCACGCAGCACCGGCAGACTGCGCTTCTCGGGAAGGTAAGACTCCGCGTTTGTCATTGCATTCGACGTATTCGGCATGGGGTTTTGATGAGCTGCTCGAGCCGCGGGGAAATCGAAAGTCAGCGCATGCTCATGCCGTCAGATGCGTTGGCTGCAGCTATCGGAACCGCTCGTTCCAGAAAAGCATCCAAGTAAAAGGGAGGCGACATCGATGCCACCAGCCGCGACCACTGTATCCGGTTCTCTTGCAGAAGAGATCGCCGCGAGACTTCAGAAGTCAACTGAAGCGGAGGTCCGATTCGATCCGGCTTCGCGCGCCCTTTACGCCTCCGACCTATCGCACTACCGGCAGGTGCCGATCGGCGTCGTCATTCCGAAGACCATCGATGACGTCGTCTCCACAGTCGCAATCTGCCGCGAGTATGGCGTGCCTATCCTCAGTCGCGGCGGCGGAACCAGCCTCGCCGGGCAGACCTGCAATGTCGCAGTGGTCATCGACTTTTCCAAGTACCTCAACGGCCTGTTGGAGCTCAATGCGAAGCAATGCTACGCCTGGGTCGAACCGGGCCTTATCAACGACGGCTTGCGCAATGCGGCAGAACAGTATGAGCTGACCTTCGCGCCGGACCCCGCGACGCACGAGTATTGCACGATCGGTGGCATGATCGGCAACAACTCCTGCGGCCCGCACTCGGTGCTCGGCGGCAAGACCTCCGAAAACATCGACGAGCTCGACATCCTGACCTATGACGGTCTGCGCATGACCGTCGGTGCGACGAGCGATAGGGAACTGGGGCGCATCATCCGCGCGGGTGGCCGTCGCGGCGAGATCTATCGCAGCCTGCGCGAGTTGCGTGACGCTTATGCCGACGAGGTGCGCGAACGCTATCCAGACATTCCGCGCCGCGTCTCCGGCTATAACCTCGACTATCTTCTGCCGGAAAACGGCTTCAATGTCGCGCGCGCGCTGGTGGGCTCCGAGGGCACCTGCGTGGTGGTGCTCAAGGCGAAGACCCGGCTTATACGCAGCCCGCAGCATCGTGTGCTGCTGCTGGTTGCGTATCCCAGCGTCTTCGCGGCGGGCGACCAGGCCCACCCCATCAGCAAGCTCGGCCCAATCGCGATCGAAGGCTTTCAGCGCAAGGTGATCGACAACACCGAGATGAAGGGAAAGGAACTACCCGGTTTGAAACTCTACCCTGACGGCGATGCGTGGCTGCTGGTGGAGTTCGGCGCGGACAGCGTGGCGAAGGCGGAGACGCTCGGTGAAAAGGCCCAGCGCTGGATCGAGCAGCACGATCACGATCACTGCGGTCTGTTGCTGCTCAAAGACAAGAAAGAGCAGAAGCAGGTCATCGAGATTCGCGAGCTTGGGTTGGGCGCGTCGCGCGTTCCCGGCAAGCTGCCCGAGACGTGGCCCGGATGGGAAGACGCCGCGGTTCCGCCGGTGAAACTGGGTGCCTACCTGCGCGATTTCTACAAGCTCTGCGATAAGTACAACTACTTCGTCGTACTCTACGGCCACTTCGGCCAGGGCTGTATCCAC
This sequence comes from Granulicella sp., assembly GCA_965277925.1. Taxonomy (GTDB): domain Bacteria; phylum Acidobacteriota; class Terriglobia; order Terriglobales; family Acidobacteriaceae; genus Granulicella. The sequence goes on from OZ255850.1 coordinate 195,641, forward strand.
GCGCGTATGGACTTCGACCTGAAGACCACCGATGGCGTCGCAAACTATCGCAGCTTCGTTACTGAGGCCGCGAAGATCGTGGTCGGCTACGGTGGCTCGCTCTCCGGTGAGCACGGCGACGGGCAGTCTCGCGCCGAGCTGCTGCCGATCATGTTTGGTCCGCGGCTGGTCGAGGCGTTCGCGAAGTTCAAGCGCATCTGGGATCCCGCCGGCAAGATGAATCCGGGCAAGATCGTCGACCCGTATCCGCTGGACTCGAACCTGCGCACGGGCCCGGATTACAAGCCGGAACCGGTGCTCACTATTTTTCAGTTTCCAGAAGACGGCGGCAGCATGGCATATGCCACGGAACGCTGCTTCGGCGTGGGCAAATGCCGCCGGCTCGACGGCGGGACCATGTGTCCCAGTTTTCAAGTGACGCGCGAAGAAAAGGACAGCACCCGCGGCCGCGCGCGGCTGCTCTTCGAGATGCTGCGCGGCGATTCCATCCAGGATGGCTGGCGCGACGAAGGCATCAAGGACGCGCTCGACCTCTGCCTCGCCTGCAAAGGCTGCAAGGGTGATTGCCCGGTCAGCGTCGATGTCGCAACCTACAAGGCCGAGTTTCTCGCGCATTATTACGAGGGCCGCGTGCGTCCGGCGGCGGCCTACAGCATGGGCATGATCGACGTGTGGGCGTCGCTCGGCTCGCGTGTTCCGGACCTCGCCAACCTTGCTACGCAAACGCCGGGAGTCTCTGCGCTGGCCAGGAAAGTCGCCGGTGTCACCGAGCACCGCACGATGCCGGCGTTCCCCGCACAAAGCTTCAAGCAGTGGCTGGCTGGGCGCGACGACGCACACTCGAAGCATCGCCACGTGCGCGGCGAAGTGATTCTTTGGGCCGACACCTTCAACAACTACTTCATGCCGCACACTGCGCAAGCCGCGCTGGAGGTGCTGGAGCACGCGGGCTTCCGCGTCAAGGTCCCGCGCGAGCATCTTTGCTGCGGACGGCCTCTCTACGACTTCGGCATGTTGGACCAGGCGAAGAGTTATCTGCGCAAAGTGATGACCACCCTCAAGCAGGAGATTGCCGCGGGCACACCAATCGTTTGTCTGGAACCAAGCTGCGCCTCGGTTTTCAAAGACGAGTTGAAGAATCTGTTTCCCAACGATGAAGCTGCCGCGCGTCTGCAGAAGCAGGTTGTCTTGTTCGCCGACTTCCTCGACAGCGCCGGCTACAAGCCCCCGCGCTTCGGCAAAGGTCTGCTCGGCGGCAAAGCGTTGGTACAGGGTCATTGCCACCATAAGGCGCTGTGGAGCATGTCCCCCGAGGAGCGTCTGCTGAGCGAAACCGGGCTTGCGCCCGAGGTTATGGATGCTGGTTGCTGCGGTCTCGCCGGCTCGTTCGGCTACGCGGCCGAGCACTACGACATCTCCATGAAGATTGGCGAGCGCAAGCTGCTGCCGATGGTGCGCGCGGCGGACCTTAGCACGGTGATCGTCGCCGACGGCTTCAGTTGCCGCCAGCAGATCGACCACGGAACCCGCCGCGTTGCGATGCACACGGCGGAGGTGCTGCAGATGGCGCTGCACTCGCCTGAGCAGAAACCTCACAAGCGGCGTCCTGTCGAAGCGGGACATACGCAGCCCAAGGCGGGGTATCCGTGGACCGCGCTTGCAGGCGTCGGGGCGCTCGCGGCAGGGCTAATCTTTTTGGCCAAACGCGGCAATCCACGCAAATCGGATTCGCCCGCGATCTCGAAACTGCCCTGAAAGTCGATGAGCGAAACGCTGCGACGCAAGCGCTACTTCAGCGGCAGAGGCTGCATCACACCACCGTCCGTCCACAGCTTATTTTGCCCACGCGGAATCTTCAGCGGCGAGCCGGAACCCAGATCGCGGTCAAAGATTTCACCGTAGTTGCCGACTTCAGAGATCACCTGTGATGTCCAATCGTCGCGCAGTCCAAGCGGCCTGCCCAACTCGTGAGTACTGCCCAGGAGCCGCTTCACTAGTGGATCCGCATGGGTGCTCATCGCAGCAATATTCCTCGACGTGATATGCAGCTCTTCGGCCGATAGGAGAACACTCTCCGTCCAGGCGACGATCTTTCCAAACTCAGGGTCGTCACTGCGGATGGCGGACGCCAGCGGGTCAGCCGAGATAATCTCCGGCAGGAATTCGTAATCTTTGGCGCGCGAGCCGAAAGCGCTTCGTGCATTCGCAAGCCGCGTCAAATCACCCGAGAGCGCGACGCAGTTGCCCGTGACGAATGCGGCCTCCATCTCCCCCTCTTCCTGAAAGGGAAAAGCGATCAACGTCATCTTGTGACGGCCAAACCACGAACGCAGATCGATCTCAGCCTCCGTCTCGGCCAGGAAACAGATCTTCTTGTTGCTGAGATCGGCGACGCGCGACAACCCCAGCGAATGAAGCACGAGGAAGGCCTTCCCGTCGTAGAGCACAGGTCTGGTGAAGCGAACACCCCGCAGGGTGCTGTGCGAGAAATCATCGCTCACCGTTGCGACGAGATCGACCTCGTTGCTCCGCAGGCCCTGCAGCGCCGTATCGCTATCCGGATAGCCCTTGATCGCAAGACGCGGGTGAGGCCCAAGTATCGCCACGGCCACCGCTTTGCAAATATCGCTATCGAAGGCGACGCGGCCGCCGTGCTCCTCGCTCGTGGAGAACTCGGCCTCGCTCTGATCGATTCCGCAGGTCAGCACACCGGCCTTGCGAATTGCATCGACGGTTGGACTCGACGCCCGCAGCAGGGCAGCTGGAATCGACAGCAGACAGACCGTACAAACGGTTCGCACTACGTTCATGGCGTCCAGTGGCCCGAGCGCGGATCGCCAGGATTTGTATCCGGTCGCGGATTGAAATCGGGCGGCACGGGATTGAGTTTGCCGCTATCGGTGGGAGTGATGCCGAGCACCTTGCAGCCCCTTCCGCCATCGTGCGGGAATGTGTCGATGGAAGTCTCGGGAATCTCCGCGTACGAAGCCGGCACAAGCTTACGCTTGCCGAGCAGACGCAGATTGTCGAAGCCGGAGAAGAGGTCGCCCACGCCATCGACCTGATCGTCCGCGGGTCCGAGATCGTTCTGCGCAAATTTTTCACGGCCAATCTCGCGGCCGCGCTGCTCGTCTGGAAGATCGGCGAGTGGGATGAGGTTAAAGAGTTCGTCGACAAACTTGATGATCGAGCTGTGCTCCGATCGCTCGTGCGAGACCGCGTGCGACACGCCGTAGGGCGAGATCAGGATGAATGGAATGCGCGGCCCTTGATCGAGTGGAACGCCATTCGCGTCGTAGGAGCGCACATGCGGTATGGCATGGTCGTAGAGCCCATCCGATTCGTCGTACGCAATCACAATCGCACTCTGCTTCCAATATGGGCTTTGCGCGATGGCGTCAATCTCCTGCGCGAGCAGCGCCTCGCTGATCCCCGAATCCGAGTACCCAGGATGATCATCATCGCCGTTGAAGACCGTGGCCAGATGCGGGTTTGGATCGGCGGGACGAAAGCCGGCTATGTTCCCGTAGCCGCCACGCACATAGAACACACCCGAGTCAGGCAGCGCGTGCGCTGCGACATCGGCGAAGAATTGATTGAGCCCATGCATGTTCGCGCTGGAGAGGGGATTGTCGGCGACATAACCGAAGTACTGCGGGCCGTTATGGTGCGCCACGTAACCCTTGTGGGTCGCGACGCCGACTGGATCGGTTGGCTCGTGGCCGTAGCCCTGCTGGTACCAGGCCCAGTGAATCGGCGCCACTCCATGCCCGGCGATCTTCTTGATGTCTCCCTGCACATCCATCAGATCGAAGGCAGGATTGTAGTCGGCGGCGGTGGTCTTCTCAATGTCGCTGCCCATGAACGACAGCGGCAGCGTGGCAAAGGTGAGATTTGGTGCGGGATGCGCCTCGCTGTTGGGCGCGGGCTTGGCCGGCGCGCCGCTGGCATCGAGCGCGAGCCCCCAGTAGGGCCGCGCGTTGGCCACCATCGGCAATGCCGGGCCAAATTTAGCGTCGGCCATTTGCGGGTGCAGCATCCATTCCGTCTCTCCCGACTGGCCTGCGATCATGGCGATGGCGTTGGGGCCGGACGGCCCAATGACGGTGTCGAAGAAGTGATCGAAGAGAGTAAAGCGGTCAGCATACTGCCACAGAAACGGCGCGGAATCGCAATCGATGTGCGCCATCACCAGTTCGCCGCGTTGCTTGCTTTCCAGCGACGGAAACTTCGATGGCTTGCCGTCGATGAGGGCGACGCCTTCTTCGGTAAGGGCGTACTGATCATTGCGCGCGACGCCGTTCGCATCCAGGTCCAGCTTGCGCGCAGTCGCTATGTGGCTGTGGTTCGACGAGGCTATGTCCGTCGGATACAGCGGAACGGTGTTGCCGTTGACGTCGACAACGGAGGCTGGAATCCTGAAAGGCGAGATCGTGCTGACGGTGCCATCGACATTGACGATGGACTGAGTAAATCCGGCGATGTCGGCTGCGGGCCGCGTGTACAGACCGTCCGCGCCGGGATACGTGCCGAAGTAGAAGTCGAACGAGCGGTTCTCTTGAAACAGAACGAAAACATACTTGATGTGTTCGCGGAGCAGACGCAACTTCATCTCATGCGACAGAACGGGCTCGTGCGCGAGATCGCTTGTCCAGTGGGCTGTTGCACGGCTTGAGGGGACCACTTCTGCGGACGCGGAGGTTTGCGCCCAGCAGGGCATCTGCGACCCGCAGATCGTTGCGAGGATGCCGCACGTGAGCAGGCGCCGAAGCGTTTGCCTGCGCCGCCGGTGTGTCCTTTGTTCGTGCATTCTCTTGCTCCTGAAGCCCGAGGTGAGCTACCGCTATATCTGCGGAGGGATCCTCTAGATTCTAGTCTCTGACCATCGCTCGTCCGGCGCTACCGTACACTGGATGCGCCGTACACTGGATGCGTAGGTATTCGCTCGAGGAGTTGCCAATGAAGTGGAATTGCTGCCTGCCTTTGTTCCTCGTGGTTTCCGCGCTGCCGCTGCGCGGGCTTAGCGCGCAAACGACGCCAGAGTCTGCCGCTATAACACGTGCCACATTGCAGAATGGGATGCGGGTGGTCATCATTCACAACGCTCTCGCTCCAGTGGTCACCGTTGAGACCAACTTCAAGGTCGGCGGCGATGAAACTCCCGAGGGTTTTCCCGGCATGGCGCACGCACAGGAGCACATGGCCTTCCGCGGCTGCGTCGGCATGACAGCCGACCAGACCGCCGCGATCTACGCGCAGCTCGGCGGCGAAAACAACGCGGACACCCAGCAGAACATCACGCAGTACTTCGCCACCGTTCCCGCCGCCGATCTCGATGTTGCGCTCCAGGCACAGTCGCAGTGCCTGCACGGCATCGACGATTCGCAGGCGGAGTGGGACAAGGAACGCGGCGCGATCGAACAGGAGGTTTCGCGCGATCTCTCCAACCCGACCTACAAGTTCATCAGCCGCTTGAACGCCGACATGTTCGCTGGAACGCCGTATGCGCACGATCCGCTCGGCACCAGGCCTTCGTTCGATGCGACCACCGGCGCGATGCTGAAGAAGTTTTACGAGGAGTGGTATACGCCATCGAATGCGATTCTCGTGGTGGTCGGCGACGTCGATCCGGCCACGACGCTGACCAGAATCAAACAATTGTTCGGCGACATCGCGAGCCATCCGCTGCCGCCGCAGCCAGCGGTCGATCTGCAGCCGGTCAAGCCGGAGACGTTCACGCTCGACAGCAATCTTCCCTATGTGCTGGGCTTCATCTCTTACCGTCTGCCGGGCACGGATTCACCCGATTACGCCGCCGCCCAGATCCTTGCCGACGTGCTCGCCAGCCAGCGCGCCGATCTCTACGCGATGGTGCCGGAAGGCAAAGCCCTGGCCGCGGAGTTTGGTCTCGCTGAGTCTTATCCGAAGGCGAGCGTCGGCTTCGGTCTGGTCGCGCTGCCCGCGGGTGCGGATGCGACCAGCGCGATCGCGCAGATGCGTTCGATCCTCACCAACTATGCCGCGAAAGGCGTTTCAGAGGAGTTGGTTGAAGCCGCCAAGCGCAGCGAACTAGCGCAAGCCGAATTCCAGCGCAACTCAATCCCCGGCCTGGCCAGCGTGTGGTCCAACGCGCTTGCCGCCGAAGGCCGCACCTCGCCCGAGCAGGACATCGACTCGATCCGCAAGGTCAATCTGGCCGATGTAAACCGCGTGGCCAAACAATATCTGCTAAGCGCGAACAGCATCACCGCGACGCTAAAGCCGGTCCCTACCGGACAGGCTGTGGCCGCGAAGGGTTTTGGCGGTGGGGAACAGGTTACGGCTGCTCCCACGAAGCCGGTCGAGCTCCCATCCTGGGCGGCGGCTTCGCTCGAACAGCTCAAGGTACCGGAGAACTTCATCAAGGCATCCGACACCACGCTTCCCAACGGCATTCGTCTCATCGTCCGCACCGATACCACCAGCCCTACCATCACGCTGCTGGGCGCGGTCAAGCATGAATCCGATCTTCAAACGCCCGCCGGTGACGAAGGTCTCGCCGATCTCCTCGACGGTCTTTATTCCTATGGGACGCAGACGCTCGACCGGCTGGCTTTTCAGAAGGCGCTCGACGACATCGCCGCCAATGAGAGCGCGGGTTATCGCTTCTCGCTCACCGTGCTGAAAGACAACTTCTCGCGCGGAGTTCAGTTGCTCGCCGACAATGAACTGCGTCCTGCGCTACCGGCCCCGGCGTTCGCCGTGACGAAGCAGCAGACGGCCCAATTCGTCGCCGGAAATCTCAAGAGTCCGGGCTACCGGACCTCGCGCGCACTCGAACTCGCGCTGCTGCCTGCGAACGATCCCAGGCTTCGCGAAGCTACGCCCGCGACAGTCACGAACGTGACTCTGGCTGACGTGCAGCAACACCACGCGGCTACGATACGGCCCGACCTGACCATCATCGTGGTCATCGGCGACATCACGCCTGAGGCCGCTAAGAACGTCGTCGAGAAGTGGTTCGGCGACTGGAAAGCAAGTGGCCCCAAGCCCAATACCACGCTGCCTCCGGTGCCGGTCAACAAGCCCTCCGCCGCGGACGTTGCCGATGCCGAACAGGTGCAGGACTCGGTCGTGCTGGCCGAGCAGTTGAACATCAATCGCTTCAGCCCGGACTACTATCCGCTGCAGCTCGGCAATCACGTGCTCGGCGGCGGCTTCTATGCCACGCGCTTGTACCACGACCTTCGTCAGGTGGCTGGGTATGTGTACACGGTCGATGTGAGTCTCTCGGCGTCCAAGACCAGGGCGGCGTACTCGGTGAATTATGGGTGCGATCCCGATAAGGTCTCGAAGGCGCGAGCGTTGATCGAACGCGACCTCAATCAGATGCGCACCGAGGATGTTTCGGCGAGCGACCTGCACCAGGCCAAGGCGCTGCTGTTGCGGCAGATTCCGTTGAGCGAGTCGAGTGAAGAGGCGGTGGCTGCGGGTATGCTCGCGCGTGCTGAGATCGGCCTTCCGCTCGATGAGCCGCTAATCGCCGCGCGCAAGTATGTCGCGCTCACCGCCGAAGATGTGAAGGCGGCCTTCGCCCGGCAGGTTCGCACCGACGATCTCGTACAGGTCGTGCGCGGTCCGGCGCCCAAGTAACTCAGCTTGAGAAGCAGAAGGAACCTGCGGTCGCTCGTGCTTTTCTGGTTGTCAGTCCGCAGGAATCTGCTGCTTGGCTTGTCTATACCTCATTAGGGGGAACGGCTCTAACCGTCCAGCGGTCCATAGAGAATCACGCTCAACCGCCGAGGCCCATGCACGCCGCGTATGCGCGTCATCTCAATGTCTGAAGTCGCCGACGGGCCGGAGATGGTGGTGATTGGCGCGGTGCTCAGCGGATCCAGCACGGCCAACGCCTCCGGTAAAAGTTCCACTACCTGGTCGCGCCGAACGATACAAAGATGGTGGTCGGGCAACAGTGTAATCGCGCGGCGCCCCTGAGCGCCGCCATGCTTCAGAAGGATCGTGCCCGTAGATGCGACTGCGATCTCGCTCGTGGTGATCACAGCTTCGACCCTCTCAAGCTCATCGATTGCCACGCCATCGTCAGCCACAATCTGTAATCCGGGCGGCAGCCATTCGCTAGGAAACGCCGCGGCAACAACAATGCGCCGTTCGCCGCTTGCCCGCAATGAAGCCGCGATCGCTTCACGCAAATCTGCCTCGCCTTCTACCTCCACGACGGCAGCATCGTAATCGCGCAGTCGATCGAGAAAGAGATCGATGCACGCCGCGCGATCTAGGGCGCCGTATCGGCGATAACTTTGCGCGATCGATGCAGCCGGGGCCGCCCCGGCTGCATCGCGCAACTCAGCGCGAATGCTTGCGAGGATTGCCTCCCGCGCGCTGCTCTTCGAGTTGCCGCTCGACCCTGTCATGTGCGTGGCTCGCTCTTCGTCGCGGCGTTTGCACCGGCCGCATTTCGCGCCTTCCACCAATCGCGAAAGCTCTGCTTCGGAATCGCCCGCAGATCGCGAAACCGCGTCCATCCGCCGGCCATTCCCGGCAGATTCACAAGCTGGTCTTTCCTGCGAAAGATCGTCTGGCCCATGCGCGCCAGCCGCTGGGCCGCCTCGTATCGACGCTGACTCAGGAAGGCAGCGGCGGCCATCTGCATGGCGATATTTTCAGCGGAAAGTTTCCCGCTCAGCGACGTTTGCTCTTCGCGCACGATGCGCCCGCGCAGATGAATAAGGATCTCCGGAATGTTGATCTTTACCGGGCAAACATCGTAGCAAGCGCCGCACAGTGTCGACGCATAGGGCAGCGAACGCGAGTGCTCCAGCGACTGCAACTGCGGCGACAGGATCGCGCCGATTGGCCCGGAGTAGATCGAACCATACGCGTGGCCGCCGGTTTCCCGATACACTGGACAGGCGTTCAAACACGCGCCGCAGCGGATGCACGCCAGCGTCTCGCGCTCCATCTCTGCGCGCAGCAGCTTGGTGCGCCCGTTGTCGATGAGAATGACGTGGAACGCGCGCGGTCCATCCCCCGGCTGCACGCCGGTCCATAGTGAGTTGTACGGGTTCATGCGTTCGCCGGTAGCCGAGCGGGGAAGAAGCTGCAGGAAAACTTCAAGGTCCGCAAAGCGCGGAATTACCTTCTCGATTCCGACCAGCGTAATCAGCACGTCCGGCAGCGTAACGCACATCCGGCCATTGCCCTCGGACTCGACCACGCACACCGCGCCGCTCTCCGCGACCGCGAAGTTCGCTCCGCTGATGCCGATCTTCACGCGCAGAAATCGATCGCGCAGAAAGGCCCGCGCCGCATCTGTCAAGTCCTCCGGCCTTTCGCTCAGGTCCTCGTGCCCCATCTGCTTTCGAAAGATGTCGCGGATTTCGAAACGATTGCGATGCAGCGCCGGAACCACGATGTGCGACGGCTCATCGCCGCCCATCTGCACGATCATGTCGGCCAGGTCCGTTTCATAGGGCGTGATGCCGGCGGCTTCAAGTGCCGCATTCATCTGCACCTCGTCGGTGGTCATCGACTTGACCTTAATGACCTCGGTCCCGCCGTACTGCCTGATTAATCCAACCGCGATCGCGTTGGCCTCATCGGCATCGCGCGCCCAATGCACCTTGCCGCCCGCGCGTTCGCAGTTGCGCTCGAACGCGACAAGGTAATCGTCGAGGCGCGCCAACGTATGCGCCTTGATCGCGCTGGCCGCATCGCGGAGCTGCTCCCAATCGGGCATCTCCTCCACCCGCAGCGCGCGTTTGTTGCGAATCACGTCCGTCGCATGATGCACGTTGCGGCGCAGTTGATCATTCGCAAGCGCGGGCCTGGCCGCGACCGGGAAGTCCGGCGCCGCGGACGTCTTGCCAACGACGACGCTCATCGGGCGCCACCATCGGAGGCCAGAATCTCGGCCAGATGCATCGTCTGAACCTTCGATCCCGCGCGATGCAGGCCGCCGTAGATCTGCATCAGGCAGGAGTTGTCGAGCGCCGTCACGACCTCGGCTCCGGTCGCTATCACGCAAGCATCCTTCTCCATCAGCATCGCCGCGGAGACATCCGCGTTCTTCACCGCGAAGGTCCCCCCAAAGCCACAGCACTGCTCCTGGTCGCCAAGCTCGACCAGCGTCAGCCCGCGCACTGCGCGCAGCAGCTTCACCGGCGCATCGCCCACATGCAGCATGCGCAGCGAATGGCATGAGGGGTGGTACGTCACGCTGTGCGGAAAGACAGCGCCAACATCTTCCATGCCCAGTTTATTGACCAGCAATTCGGAGAACTCGAAGACGCGCGGAAGCAGCCCGCGCACCTTCGTGAGAAACGCCGGATCGTCCTCGGCCTCGGCGATCATCTCGTAGTGCTCACGCATCATCGCCACGCAGGAAGCCGACGGAACGCAAACTGCTTCCGCATCTTCAAACAGCTCGACGAAGCGCCGCACCAGCGGCACAGCCTCGCGATGATAACCGGTGTTGTAGTGCATCTGTCCGCAGCAGGTCTGTTGCAAAGGAAACGCGACGGTGTGGCCGAGCCGTTCCAGCACTCGCGTCACGGCCACGCCCGTCTCCGGAAACAGCGTGTCGTTATAGCAGGCGATGAAGAGGGCGATGCGCAGCGAATTTCTCCTTAGCGGAATCCAGTGGAGTCCATGGCCAGGGCTCTTGGCTATGATACAGTTCACCCTTGGTGAGGCTCTACTGCCCACGGAAAGGATACCCTTCGATGTACCGCACTCTCGACGCGCATCACCATCTGTGGCGCTATAGCGACGCGGAGTACGGCTGGATCGACGATTCCATGCGTGTGCTGCGGCGCGATTTTCTACTGCAGGATCTCGAGATCGAAGCCGCCGCGCAGCACATCGACGGCACCATCGCCGTGCAGGCGCGCCAGACCGTTGAGGAGACCAAGTGGCTGCTGGAGCTCGCCCGTGCCAGCGGTCTGGTCTGCGGAGTCGTCGGTTGGGCGGACATCGCCGGAGAACAATTTCCACAGCAATTGGAGCATTGGGCAAACGAGCCCAGGCTGCTCGGCTTGCGCCATGTGGTGCAGGCCGAGCCGGCAGGATTTCTCGATGGCGCCAGCTTCAACCGGGGAATCGCTGCGCTGCAGGGAACGGGCCTGGTCTACGATCTTCTGATCTTCGAGCGCCAGCTTGCAGAGACGACCCGCTTCGCCGATCGCCATCCGAATCAGGTCTTCGTGCTCGACCACATCGCGAAGCCGCGCATCGCCGCCGCGGTGTTGGAGCCGTGGCGCACACAGCTCGCGGAGCTGGCGCGCCGTCAGAATGTCTGCTGCAAAATTTCCGGCATGGTTACTGAAGCGAATTGGAACAACTGGTCGCTGGAGACGCTCGCGCCCTACCTCGACGTGGTCGTCGAGGCCTTCGGCCCCGCGCGTCTGATGGCCGGCTCCGACTGGCCCGTTTGCCTCGTCGCATCCGGCTACTCCCGCTGGTGGGAGACCCTTCGCACATACTTCGCGGAGTTCAGCGACACGGAGCAGGCCTCGATCTTCGGCGATTGCGCGGCCCGCGTTTATCCAATACCTGGCATCGAGTAAGCGGTTGAGCGTCCAGCCAAGCCGCGCTAGGGAGTCGTCTGCACCTGATGTATGCCCGCGCTCGTGTTCACCTTGGAGGCCGCGGGAAGTTGAGTCGCGTCCCACCCGCCGCCCAGCGCTTGCACTAGTTCGACGGCCGCGGTCATCTCGGTCACATGCAGCGTCACCTGCGTCTGCTGGTCGCTCAGCAGCGTGTTCTGCGCTGTGATCACATTCAGATAAGGATCGAGTCCGGTCTTATAGCGCGACGTCGCGAGGCTCACGTAACGCTGCGCGGAGCCCACCGCCCGGTCCTCCTGATCGACCTGCTGAGAGGTCACTCGCAGCGTCGCGATGTAATCCTCAACCTGCTGAAACGCAGTCAGCACGGTCTCTCTGTAGGTTGCTGCATCGGCGTTGTACTGCGCGGTGTATTGCGCGACCGTCGCCCTGCGCAGGCCGCCGTCGAAGATGGTCTCCGCTGCCGAGCTTCCCAGAGACCAGAACAAGGCAGGCGTGGAGAACAGGGTCGAGATGTGCGAGGATTGCAGGCCGCCGCTCCCCGTGAGACTAAGGGTCGGATAGTAGGCTGCCTGCTCCACGCCGATCAGTGCGTTGGCCTCGGCCATCGTGCGCTCGGCGGCCGCGATGTCGGGCCGCCGCTGCAAGAGCTGCGATGGCACTCCCAGAGGAATCGGCGGCGGCGTGGTCGAAAGCGGCTTGACCGGCATGGCGAAGCTCGATGCCGGCTTGCCCACCAGCGTCGCGATGGCGTGCTCGTAGATGGCTCGATTGGTAGCGACGCCGGCGCCTGCCTCCTGAGCGTTTTCCAGTGTCACCTCCGCCTGGGCCACATCCTCGTCGCTGTCGATGCCCGTTTGGTAAAGCGTCTTGGTCAGATCCAGTGCCTGCGTGTCGGCCTGAATGGTCTGGTTGTATAAGTTCTGCAACGAGTCCTGGCCGCGCAGTTCGAAGTAATATTCCGCCAGATCGGCCTGCTCCGTGAGCCGTTCGTTTTCGAGGTCGGCCGCGCTCACCTGCGTCGCATACTGATACTCCCGGACGGTGTTGCGTATCTTCCCCCAGAGGTCCGGCTCCCAGGACACGTCGAAAGGAAGGGACAAGTCGGTGGAGGTCACGCCGCTGCTGGTGACCGCGGCATTTCCGGTCCCGCCAGTTCCAGTGCCTCCTGTTGTGGTGCCGGCCACAGTGGATACGCCGCGTAGCGTGCTCGGAGATTTTTGCCTTGTAAACGAGGGAGCAACCGTCAGCGTCGGATAGTAGCCTGCGTGGGCTTCGCGCACGATGGCGCGCGCCGCCATGAAATTCTGGAAGTACACGGCAATGTTCTGGTTGTTGATGTCCAACTGATCTTCAAGCGCGTTCAGCTCGGGCTCGTCGAAGACCTCCCACCACTTGCCCTTGATCATCGCGTCCTGCGGCTGCGCGGGCTGCCATGTTCCGGCGGCCGCGTTGCTGTAGGCCGCCGGCGACGACTCCTTGTAGGCCGGCGGTGCCATGGCCTTCGGCGCAAGATACTTCGGCCCAACTCTGCATCCGCCGAGAAACATGCCGGCTAGTGAAATGGCCGCCGCAGCGCACGCTGCCAGCACCTTGGTGCGGGTGGTCGCGCTTGCGGTACTTTGATTGGAGGAACTCGGCTTCATCTCTCGTTGCCTTTCCGCGCCCGTCATCGCGCCGCCGCCGTCGAGCTGAAGAGTCTCGCGTGTTTATCTCCCTGCAGCTTCAGACGCAGATTGTCCATAAATAGATAAATGACCGGTGTTGTATACAGCGTCAGCACCTGGCTCACCAGCAGGCCGCCGATGATGGCGATGCCCAGCGGCCGGCGCAGCTCCGATCCCATGCCCGTCCCGACCGCCAGCGGAACCGCCCCGAACAGCGCCGCCATGGTGGTCATCAGAATGGGGCGAAAGCGCAGCATCGACGCTTCGAAGATCGAATCCCGCGTGTTCTTGCCTTCGTTGCGTTCGGCGTTCAGCGCGAAATCGATCATCATGATCGCATTCTTTTTTACAATGCCAATCAACAGGATAATGCCGATCAGCGAAATGATATTGAGATCGGTCTTGGTGACGAACAGCGCGATCATCGCGCCCACGCTGGCCGACGGCAGCGTGGAAAGAATCGTAATCGGATGGATGAGGCTCTCGTACAGAATTCCCAGCACGACATAGACCGCCAGAATGGCCGTGATGACCAGATATTTCTCGGTATTGAGAGAGTCCTTGAAGGCCTGGGCGGTCCCGGAGAACTCCCCGCGCACCGACGCCGGCAGGCCCATGTTCTGTTCCATCGCCTGAATCTCCTGGGTCGCCTGGCCCAGCGCCACCCCGGGGAGAAGATTGAAGCTTACTGAAACGGACGGAAACAGGCCCGTATGGTTGACCGCCAGCGGAGAGGTGGAAGGGGTATATTGCAGCACCGCATCGAGCGGCACAGCCCCTCCCCCCGCAGTCGGCACCGCGTAGACATCGTTCAATCCGGCCGGCGAGGACCAATACTTCGGCGCCACCTCCATGACGACGTAATACTGGTTGAGCTCGGTATCGATTACCGACGCCTCCGACTGACCGAAGGCGTCGTAGAGCGTTCTGTCCAGGGTCTGGGGGGTCAATCCCAGCCGCGCGGCGGTCGGCCGGTCATAAGTCAAGAGCGCCTGCAGGCCGCGATTTTGCTGGTCGGTGTTCGCGTCCGAAATTCCCGGCAGCTTGCGCATGCCGGCCAGCAGCAACGGACCATATTCCTGCAGCTCCTGCGTCGTGTCCGAGGTGATGGTGTACTCATACTGCGCGCTGGAGGAGTGGGCCCCGACTCGCAGGTCCTGGCTGGCCTGCATATATGTGGCCGCCCCCGCTATCCTCGACAGCTTGGGCCGCAACCGGTTCACGATCTCCGAGGCCGTGACATGATCGCGGGCTGCCAGCGCTTTCAGGCTGACGAAGACGTGGCCTGAGTTGGTCGACCCCTGACCTCCGGTGAAGGCCATCACGTTCTCCACGCCGGGGTCGGCCTTGATGATCTTGACGGCCTGCTGCGTGGCCGTACGCATCGAGTAAAAGGAGCTGTCCTGCGGCCCCTGCAAGCCCCCGAAGACAACACCGTTGTCCTGCTCGGGAAAGAATCCGGTTGGGATCTTGGCGATCAGCAAAAAGTTCAATCCCAGCGTCAGCAGAAAGACGATCAGAATCAGCGCCGGATGATCGAGCACCCAGTTCAGGCTGCCGCGGTACCCTCCCAGCACGAAGTTGAAGGCCCGCTCGTTCCAGTTGTAGATTCTGCCGTGCTTCACCCCGTGCTCATTGCGCAGCACCCGCGAACACATCATCGGCGTGGTGGTCAGAGAGACCACCATGGAGACCATGATCGCGGCCGAAAGCGTGATCGCGAACTCGCGGAAGAGCCGGCCGATGTAGCCGGACATCAGCAGCAGGGGAATGAACACGGCGATCAGCGAGATACTGATGGTGAGGACCGTAAAGCCGATCTCCTGTGCGCCCAGCAGCGCCGCGGGCATCGGCGCCATGCCCTCCTCCAGGTGCCGGGAGATATTTTCCATCACAACGATCGCGTCGTCGACCACGAAGCCGCTGGCGATGGCCAGCGCCATCAGGGACAGGTTGTCGATCGAAAAACCGAAGAGGTACATCACCGCGCAGGTGCCGACCAGCGAAACCGGGACCGCCACCGCCGGCACCAGCGTGGCATGCACACTGCGCAAAAACGCAAAGACCACCAGGATCACCAGGATCACCGAGATGATCAACGTAAATTCGATGTTCGTCACCGAAGCCCGAATCGTGGTGGTCCGATCGAGCATCGTGAAGAGGTGCTGGCCGACAGGCATCGTCGCCTGCAACGAGGGTATCGCCGCCTTGATCGCGTCCACCGTGGTGATGATATTGGCGGCGGGCTGGCGAAAGACAATCAGAAGCACTGCGGGTTTGCCGTTGAGAAAGCTCGCCTGACGGATCGACTGCTGCGAGTCGATGACATCGGCGATGTCCTGCAGCCGGACCGCGCCGCCATCGTGATATCCCACCACTAGCGGCTTGTAGTCGACCGCCTTGGATATCTGGTCATTGGCGACGATATCGGCGAGGCCTCCGCCCTGAGCTACCTGTCCCTTGGCCAGGTCGGAGTTCTGCCCGGCGATGACCTGCTGCACCGCTGTCAGCGCGATGCCATAGTGCGCCAACTGCTGCGGGTTGAGCTCCACCCGCACCGCCGGCAGCGACGCTCCCACCGCCTCCACCTGACCCACGCCGGTGATCTGCGAGATGCGCTGCTCGATCACCGTCGACGCCTCGTCGTAGATCGTCGGAATGTCATAGACGTCGGACTGCACGGCCAGCACCATGATGGGCGAATCGGCCGGGTTTACCTTGCGATAGGTCGGGTTGGCGGGCAGGTTCGCCGGCAGATAGGTGCGCGCCGCGTTGATCCCCGCCTCCACGTCGCGGGCCGCTCCATTGATGTCGCGGTTCAGGTCAAACTGCAGCGTGATCCCGGTGCTGCCGAGGCTGCTCGACGAGGTCATCTCGGTCACGCCGGCGATGTGGGAGAACTGACGCTCGAGAGGCGTTGCAATGGACGACGCCATAATATCCGGGCTGGCGCCGGGTAAGGACGCGGCCACCGTGATGGTCGGGAAATCCACCTGCGGGAGCGGCGAGACAGGCAGCACCAGGAATGCAATAATCCCCGCGATCGCCACCGCAATCGTGAGCAGCGTGGTCGCCACCGGACGCTCGATGAACACGCGCGATGGGTTCATACGTGTTGCCCCTCGGCCTGTGCGCGCCTGTCAAGTTCCTGGTGGGTGGACTTGCTTGGCTTGCCGTGGCCAAAGCGGACGGCCAGGTTGTCGAAGAAGATGTAGATCACCGGCGTCGTATATAGCGTCAGCACCTGGCTGAACAGCAGGCCGCCTACCATCGAGACGCCCAGCGGCTTGCGCAGCTCGGAGCCGATGCCCGTGCCGAACGCCAGCGGAATGCCGCTCAGCAGCGCCGCCATGGTAGTCATCAAAATCGGCCGGAAACGCAGCAGCGAGGCCTGATATATCGCCTCCGTCGCATCCAGCCCGTGGTGGCGCTCGCCCTCCAGCGCGAAGTCCACCATCATGATTCCGTTCTTCTTAACGATACCGATCAGCAGGATGATTCCTATGATCGCGACAATGTCTAGGTCGAGGTGAAACAGCTCCAGCGCCAGCAGCGCGCCGACGCCGGCCGAGGGCAGGGTGGAAAGAATCGTGATCGGATGAATGAAGCTCTCGTACAAGACGCCCAGCACGATGTACACCGTCACCAGCGCGGCCAGAATCAGCAGGCCCTCGTTGGACAGCGAGCCTTCAAACGCCGCCGCCGTGCCCTGGTAGTTGGAGATCACGCTGGCGGGAAGATGGGATTTCGCCACCTCGTTATTGATTGCGTCGAGCGCCTGACTCAGCGACACGCCGTTGGCCAGGTTGAACGAGAGGGTGACAGCAGGGAACTGGCCCTGGTGATTGATCGATAGCGGCTCGCTGCTCGCCGCAAAGTGGGCGAACGCGCTCAACGGCACTGGCTGCGGGAGCGTCGCGTTGCTTGAACTGCTCGAACCGCCGCCGCCGCCACCTCCTCCCCCGCCGCCACCGCCCGAGCTCCCACCAGCCCCGCCCGCGCTGCTGCTGCCCGTACCTGTGGACCGCGACGTTCCGCTTGCCGACGTGTTCGCGCTCGACGAAGTCCCGGTGCTGGTGCTGGTGTTGGACAGCACCGTCGCCCTCGCGCTCGAGTTGGTGGAGGACGACAGCGCCGAAGTCGAGTTGTTGCTGGCCGTCGGCGATGCCGTGCTCCGGTTACCCGCCGCCAGCGCCGAAGTCGTTCCCGCCACCGGCGACACCCCGCTGGTCGCCGACGACGTCAGCAGCGAATTCCCTGCGGCGCCGCCTCCTGCTCCCGCGCCCGACGAAGAGCCCGATGTCGCGGCCACCGGCGCCGCCACCGTGCCGCTGCTCGACGCCTGCACATAAATATCGTTCAGCTTTCCCGGGCTCAACTGAAACTTCGGATCGGCCTCCAGAATCACGTGGTATTGATTCAACTGCGTGTACATCGTGTTGATCTGGCGCTGGCCGAAGGCATCGTACAGCGTATTGTCGATGGTCGAGGTCGTCACCCCGAAGCGTGAAGCTGTCGGCCGGTCGATCACCACCGCCTCGGCCGCGCCGCCCAACTGCTGATCGGTGACCACATCGGCGAGCTGCGGCAGCGTCTTCAGCTTCGCCACCAGGTCGTGCGTCACGCTGTTCAGCTCCGTCTGGCTGGGGTCCTCGAGCGTGTACTGGTACTCGGTCCGGCTCACCCGGTCGTCCACCGTCAGGTCCTGCACCGGCTGCATGTAGAGCGTGATTCCCGGCACCTTCGCGAGCTTCGGTTCCAACTCGGCGATCACCGCCGTGGCCGACAGCTTGCGCGTACCCAGCGCCTTCAGGTTGATCTCGATCCGTCCGCTGTTCAGCGTTGTGTTGGTGCCGTCGGCCCCGATGAACGACGATATCCCCGCGACGTTCGGGTCCGCCAGCAGCGCCTGTCCGATCTCCTGCTGCTTCTTCGCCATCTCCGCGAATGAGATCGACGGCGACGCCTCCGTGATGCCCTGAATGATGCCCGTGTCCTGGGTCGGAAAGAACCCCTTCGGGATCGTCATGTAGAGAATGACGGTCAGCACCAACGTCCCCAGCGCGACCAGCAGCGTGATGGTTTGATAACGCAACACCCAGCGCAGTGTGCGGCCATAAAACGCGATGATGCTCTCAAACACATGCTCGGACTTCCTGTAAAACCAGCTCTGCTGCCCCGGCGGCGTGTACTTCAGCAGCCGCGCCGACATCATTGGCGTCAGGGTCAACGAAACGAACGCCGACAGGATGATCGTCACCGCCAGCGTCACCGCGAACTGCCGGAACAGCCGCCCCGCGACGTCCCCCATGAACAGCAGCGGAATCAGCACCGCGATCAGCGAGACCGTCAGCGAGAGGATCGTGAAGCCGATCTGTTCGGCGCCGATCAGCGCTGCTTCGAGCGGCGCATAGCCTTCTTCAATGTAGCGCGAGATGTTCTCGATCATCACGATCGCATCGTCCACCACGAACCCGGTGGAGATGGTCAGCGCCATCATGGTCAGATTGTTCAGGCTGTAGCCCGCCAGATACATCACGCCAAACGTTCCCACCAGCGAAAGCGGCACCGCGATGCTGGGAATGATCGTCGCCGAAAGGCTGCGCAGAAACAGGAAGATCACCATCACCACCAGCGCGATCACCAGCAGCAGCTCGAACTCGACGTCGGACACCGAAGCGCGGATGTCGGTGGTCCGGTCGGTGACGATCTTCATGTGCACCGCTGCCGGCAGCGTCGCCACCAGTTGCGGCAGCAGCGCTTGGATGCTGTTCACCACCTGGATGGTGTTGGCTCCCGGCTGGCGCTGGATGTTAAGCACTACCGCCGGCGTGGCGTCCACCCACGCCGCCAGTTCGGCGTTTTCCACGCCATCCACGACCTTCGCCACGTCGGTCAGCATCACCGGCGCGCCGTTGCGGTAGGCGACCACGACCGATTTGTAGTCCGCGCTGCTCTGCAGTTGGTCGTTGGCGTTGATGGTGTAGTCCTGGGATGGACCGTCGAAGTTTCCCTTGGCCGAATCCAGGCTGGTGGCGGTCAGCGCATTGCGCAGGTCCTCCATGTTGATCCCGTAAGCCGCCAGCGCCGTCGGGTTCGCCTGGATGCGCACCGCAGGCTTCTGTCCGCCCGAGATGCTCACCAGGCCGACGCCGGTGATCTGCGAGATCTTCGGCGACAACCGCGTATCCGCCAGATCCTCGACTGCCGACAGCGCCATCGTCTTCGAGGTCAGTGCGAGGGTCAGCACCGGCGCGTCGGCCGGGTTCGACTTGCTGTACTGCGGCGGCGCGGGCAGTCCCGCGGGCAGATAGCTCTGGGAGGCGTTGATCGCCGCCTGCACCTCCTGCTCGGCCACATCGATGTCCAGCGTCAACTGGAACTGCATGACGATGACCGACGATCCGCCGGAGCTGATCGAGGTCATCTGGCTCAGCCCCGCCACCTCGCCGAACTGCCGCTCCAGCGGCGCCGTCACCGCCGACGCCATCACCTCCGGGCTCGCCCCAGGGTAAAACGTCTGCACGACGATGGTGGGGTAATCGACCTCCGGGAGCGCCGACACCGGCAGTTGGAAGTACGCAACCCCGCCCGCCAGAAACAACGCCACCATCAGCAGCGCCGTCGCGACGGGGCGAAGAATGAATGGCCGTGAAGGACTCATGGGGCGGCCGTACCAGGCGTCGCTTTGCCCTGGTTTGCGGTGGCGCTCTTTCCGGCCGGGCGGTGGACCTGCACCTGGACCCCGTTATCCAGGCGATCGAAACCGCTCGTCGCCAGGGTCGCGCCCGGGTTCACGCCCTGCACCGCGGTCACCTGCTCATTGCTCGTGGTCGTCGTGATCGGTTGCACGCCGACCGTGTCGTTGGAATTCACGATGTACACAAACGCCGCCGTGCCGTTGTGCTGCACCGCCGCGCTGGGCACCAGCGTCGCGTTGTTGAGCGTCCGGACCAGCAGCCGCGCATTCACGAACTGGTTCGGAAACAGCGAGAAGTTCTTGTTCTGGAACGTCGCGCGGAACTTCACCGTGCCCGTCGTGGTGTCGATCTGGTTGTCCAGCGACGTCAGCTTGCCGGCGCCGACCTGCGTCGTATCCGACCGGTCGAACGCATCCACCTCCAGCGTCTTGCCGCCCTTCAACTGCGTCTCCACCTGCGGCAGGTCGTCCTCGGAGACATCGAACACCATCGTGATCGGCTGCAACTGCGTGATCACCACCAGCGTGGAGCCGCTGCCAGAAAACACCGTGTTGCCGGGGTCCACCAGCCGCAGGCCCACCCGCCCGGCGATAGGCGCGACGATGTGGCAATATCCTAGTTGCACCTGGTCGTACTCCACGGTGCCCTGGTCGGTCTTCACGGTGCCCTCATCCTGGAGGACGACCTTCTCCTGGTCCTCCACCTGCTGCCGGGCGATCGCGTTCTTGGCAAACGCCGCCTGGTAGCGGGCCAGGTCCATCTGCGCCTCGGCCAGCGTGCCCTGGTCGCGCTGCAGCGTCCCTTCGGCCTGCGTCAGCGTCGCCTCATACGGCCGCGGATCGATGTCCACCAGCGGATCGCCCTTGCGCACGATCTGGCCTTCGCGATAGTGCACCGCCAGCACCACGCCCGTGATCTGGCTATAGATCGTAACCGTGGCCATGGGCGTGACCGTGCCCAGTGCATCGACATAGATGTTGATGTTGCCGGTGGTTGACTGTCCCACGGTGATCGCCGCGGGGCCGCCCATGCCGCCGCCTCTGCCGCCGTGCGCCGCGGCCCCCGCATTGCCGCCGGCCGGTCCATTGGCCCCCGCCGTTGACCCGTTATGCCCGTTGTGCCAGATCAGAACGATCACCAGCGCCAGCACCACCAGCGCGCCGATCCAGATCCACATCCGGCGTCTGCGCCGGTACTTCGCCGGGTCCTCCGGCGTAGCATTGTGTTCCTCGAAAGACGGGCCGACACCGCCGTTGTGCGCTTCAAAGGAATGGCCCAGACTTTCGCTGTCGGACCGCTTCGGTCCACCGTGTTCTTCAGGCATCTCTGGTCCTTGCAGATTTTGCAGATTGTTTCTGGTCTTCGCAGACGTTCATGCGGTCGAGACTGGGCAGAGACCATCGGACTCGCGATGTGGCACTGCTGCTATGGATGGTTTGCCCAGCAAAAAAGTTTCGCAATGCTGCTGAAAACTATCATAAGGCCAGCCGCTGCGATCCGCCTCCAACCCGGTGGCATTGTTTTGAAAGGCCGGCGCTTCAGGCGCCCGCACGGCTGGACAACTTGCCGGCTCCCTAGTGTCCCGAGCCTGAAGTTCGCATAAAAGTTTGTCATCCAGAGCGCAGCGAAGGACCTGCTTTGTCCAGCCTGCTTCACAGCCCGCTTTACAACCTGCAGATCAGCAACTCCCGCTCATAGATCATCTCCGGCGGCAGATGATCGTGCAGCGCCAGAAACAGCTCCTCGTGCCCCATCACCTCCTGGCGCCACGCCGCGCGGTCGACCTTCTGCAGCTCCGCAAACCGCTCCCTTGTCATCTCCATTCCAGCCATCTCCATCCCCGTCCAGTCGATATCTTCATAGTGCGGAGTCCAGCCGATCGGCGTCTCCTTGCCCTGCGCCCGTCCGTGCACCCGGTCCACCACCCACTTCAGCACCCGCATGTTTTCGCTGAAGCCGGGCCACAGAAATTTGCCCTCCGCATCCTTGCGAAACCAGTTCACATGAAACACTCGCGGCGTCACCGTCAGCGCGCGCTGCATCCGCAGCCAGTGCCGGAAATAATCGCCCATGTGATAGCCGCAGAAGGGAAGCATGGCCATGGGATCGCGCCGCACCCTGCCCAGCGCGCCGCCCGCGGCTGCCGTCGTCTCGGACCCCATCGTCGCGCCAATGTAGACGCCGCTCGACCAGTTGAAGGCCTGAAACACCAGCGGAATCGTCGTCGGCCGCCGCCCCCCAAACAGGAACGCCGAGATGGGCACGCCATCCGGCGACTCCCACGCGGCTACATCGAACGACGGACACTGGATGGCGGGCGCTGTGAACCTCCCGTTCGGATGCGCTGCCGGCTTGCCCGTCAGCCTGCCAATCTCCGGCGTCCAACGCTCCCCGCGCCAGTCCAGGCACTCGCTCGGTGGTTCTTCCGTCATCCCCTCCCACCAAACTCCGCCTTCGGGTGTCAACGCCACATTGGTAAAGATCGTATTGCGGCTCAACGTCGCCATCGCGTTGGGATTGGTCTTCGCACTGGTTCCCGGCGCGACCCCGAAGAACCCCGCCTCCGGATTGATCGCCCGCAGCTCGCCCTTCGCGTCGGGCTTGATCCACGCAATGTCGTCCCCGACCGTCCGCACCTTCCATCCCTCGAACCCCTCCGGCGGAATCATCATCGCAAAGTTCGTCTTGCCGCACGCCGATGGAAACGCCGCCGCCACATACGTCGTTTCCGTCTTGCCCGCGGCATCCGGCGGACTCTGCAGCCCGACGATTAGCATGTGCTCGGCCATCCACCCTTCATCGCGCGCAATGTTCGACGCGATCCTCAGCGCAAAGCACTTCTTGCCCAGCAGGGCATTGCCGCCATACCCCGATCCATAGCTCCATATCTCGCGCGTCTCCGGAAAATGCACGATGTACTTGGTATCGTTCTGCGGCCACGGCACGTCCTGCTGCCCAGATTCGAGCGGCGCGCCCACCGAGTGCATGCACGGGACGACGCGTTTGATGTCCTTATCGATCTCCGCGAACACCGGCGCGCCAATCCGCGCCATGATCCGCATGTTCACCACCGCGTAAGCTGAATCCGTAAGCTGCACTCCGATCTGCGACATCGGCGACCCGATCGGCCCCATCGAAAACGGCAGCACATACATCGTCCGCCCATGCATGCAGCCGCGAAACAGGCCCTTCAACTTCTTGCGCATCGCGAACGGATCTTCCCAATTATTCGTCGGCCCGGCGTTGTCCTTCGAGAGCGAACAGATGAACGTCCGGTCCTCCACCCGCGCCACGTCCTGCGGCGATGACCGCGCGTAATAACACCCCGGCCACAGCTCCTCATTCAGCCTGGTGAACGTCCCCGCCTCCACCAGCTTCGCGCACAGCCACTCGTTCTCCGCGTCCGATCCGTCGATCCAGT
Organism: Granulicella sp.; assembly: GCA_965277925.1. GTDB lineage: Bacteria > Acidobacteriota > Terriglobia > Terriglobales > Acidobacteriaceae > Granulicella. The sequence goes on from OZ255850.1 coordinate 218,994, forward strand.
GCACCGCCGCCGGCTGGGTCAGTTCGGCCATCTTTTCCACCCAGCGGATCAGGTGTTTGTTGGTCGTCAACACCCGCGTCGAGGTCCCGCTTGCGCTCTTGATTCCCGTTACGCTCACGCTCTTAGTCCCGGTCGCCGGGGAGGTCTTCATTGCGGTAGCCGCGCTCTTCAATCCCATCGTTGTGCCTCGCGTTCAGAACTTCATTGTAGCTGTCCGCCCCTGCGACATACCTTAACGCTTATTCATGAAAATCCGCATATCAGGTCAGCGCCGCCGAGTGCTTGCGAGACCAGCACCGGCCACTCGCACGCCGCCGGCTGGTGTAAACTCGAACAGAGCTTTCCTCGTGTTCTCCTGTTCGGCCCAGCCCTCCAAGCCCAGCCACCAGAACGAGCGAGGCTGCCCTGCGCCTCGGCCAGGCAAGCCCACATATTTATTTCAAGGAGATCAAAGCCAATGGCGAAGATTGCCAAGACCGGCGACCGCAAGAAGGTCATGGATACACAGAAGAGCACCGATTGCCCCAAGTGCTCCAAGCCCACCCGCATCGTGAAGCGCGTCAAGGACCGCGAGCGCGGCGTCCCCGGCGGAGTCTACATCTCCTGCTCGGCCTGCGACTTCTTCGAGAAGCTCTAATGCACCTCTGATCGAGTAGCTGTTTTGAAGGGGCGCGACCTCAGCCCTGCCGTCACCGAAATCCTGATCGAATCACCCTGAAGCCGCTCGCACTGCCCGGTGGAAGACACCCTGTGCAAAAGGTACGCCACTGCGGCGTACCTTTTGTCTTTGGCCAGCGTCATACACTCTGTTCCGTTATGGGAACATGTGCCGCATGTGGCACGGCCTCCCCTCTTGACGATCGTTATGTCAGCGAGGCAGACTCCCATTCTGGAAGTAGGGAATCAGGAACTCATGGCTACAAGCAGCATCGTCTCAACCTCTTCGTCGCACGTCTTTGCCCCCACCCCCATCTTCACCCGACCCACCTTTCTCATGTGTCCGCCTGAGTGGTACGGCGCCGACTACGTCCTGAACCCCTGGATGTCCAGCGGCCGGGCAGGGAAGGCCCACGCGTTCTCCCGCGACCTCGCCTTCGCGCAATGGAAGGGCTTTCACAATGTGCTGCGCGGCATCGCCGACGTTCGCCTGCTGCACCCCGAGCCCGACTGCCCCGACATGGTCTTCCTCGGCCACGGCGCGCTGGTGCACCATGGCGTCGCCGCTGTCTCCAGCTTCGGGCCGCCGCAGCGCCGCGCCGAGACGCCCTACCTCCGCCGCTGGCTCATCAGCCAGGGCTTTCTGCTCTGGGAGACCCCGCGCGAGACCCCCTTCGAGGGCGAAGGCGACATCGTCTTCAACGACTCCGGGACCGCGCTCTTCGCCGCCCACGGCGTCCGCACCTGCCACGCCGCGCACCGCCACGTCGCCGACGCCTGGCACGCGCCTGTGACCTCGCTGCACCTCACCGACCCGCGCTTCTACCACCTCGACACGTGCTTCACCCCCCTGTCCAGTCCCTCCGGTGATGGCGGCTTCCTGCTGTACTATCCCGGCGCCTTCGACACGTCCTCCCTCGCCGCGATTGCCCGCGCCTACCCGGCCGACCGGCGCATCGCCGTCTCCGAAGCCGATGCCACCCGCATGGCCTGCTGCGCCCTCAACATTGGCCGCACGGTCTTCACCGGCGAGATCAGCCCCGCGCTCGCCCTTTCGCTCTTTGACGCCGGCTTCGACGTAGTCCAACTGGAACTCGGCGAGTTTATCAAGGGCGGTGGTGGAGCTAAATCTCTTGCCCTACGCTTGAGCGATCTACCCGTAACTCATGGTAAAGTCGGGCTCTAACTCGGTCACAGGCAGGCAGTACTCCCGCCTCTGAGTTGAGCCCGCGACCCCTCGCATCCACATCCAAACTGCCGTAGCGCACAGAAAAATAATTCTCTTGACATAGCTCTATAAAATAGAGCACTCTGGGTTTGCTAAGCCAGGATTTCGATCTTTACATCGGGGTCTGGTCAGCTTTCGCTCAGGAGTTCGCCTAATGCAAACACCCAAGATTTCATCTCTCCGCCCCCGCACATTCCGCGCCAGCACCTTTCGCGCCCGTGCATGGCTCGCAGCCGTATTCACGATTTCCGTCAGCCTTCCGCTCGCCGCCCAGCAACCGGCGGCTTCCAACAGTGTCGAAGTCCAGCGTGAGGCCATGCACAAGCTTGCGTTTCTGGCCGGCCACTGGTCGGGGCCGGTGACCATCCTTCGCGGGCAGGGCGAACCGCTGCATCTCACCCAGACCGAAGATGTCGCGTACAAGCTTGACGGCCTTGTCCTGCTCATCGAGGGCAAGAGCACCGGTGTCGACGGCAAAACGCCGTTCAGTGCTCTGGCCACCATTGCCTACGACGATGCCTCCGGGACCTATCGCGTCCGGGCCTACAACGGCGGCCACTACCTCGACACCGAGCTTGCTGTGCCCGGAAACGGCTTTTCGTGGAGCTTTACGGCTGGCCCGGCGCACATCGTCAACACCATGCACCTGACCGCCAAGGGCGAGTGGGACGAAGTCACCGAGGTGACCGTGGGCGACGGACCTCCGCGTCACAGCGTGGAGATGCAGCTTCAACGTCATCCCTGAATGCCCACTCGCTCCGCTGCCATTAAGCCCCATTGAACGAACATCCATTATTTGATTTGCAAAGGAGAGCTCCCATGCAGGATTACAGCACCGAGCAGGAACTGAAGGACCGGATCAACCTGATTGAAAGCATGATTGCCGAAGGCCGCCGCAAGACCGAAAGTTGGGGCTGGACGTTTGTTTTATGGGGCGTCGCCTATTACATCGCGATCGCCTGGTCCACCTGGGGCCACAGCCCATGGGCGTGGCCGGTCACGATGCTCACCGGGGTCGTTATCACCTTTGTGATCGGCCTCCGCAAGGCCGGCGGCCATCCCCAGACCACGCTGGCGCGCTCCATCACTTCCATCTGGTTCGCCCTGGGGATCTCGATGGTTCTGCTCTTCATGGCCCTCGGCTTCAGCGGGAGGCTGACCGACCAACATCTCTTTCTGGCCCTGATATCCGCCATGCTCGGCATAGCCAACGGCGCCTCGGCGATGATTCTTCGCTGGAACGTCCAGTTCGGCTGCGCGATGGTGTGGTGGGCGGCGGCCGTCGTCACGTGCTTCGGCAGCGACACTCAGAGTCTGATCGTCTTTCTGGTCGCCATCTTTCTCTGTCAGATCGTCTTCGGCATCTACGGCATGACTGCCCGAGCGCCGGGCGGCAAAGCGCGCGGTGCGGTTCATGCCTGATCCAGTCCATTCCATGCCTGAACCGGCGCCATCCATGACCGACCTGCCGGAGCTCAATCCTGTGGTTCACGGCCGGCTGCGGCTGGCCCTGCTGTCGCTGCTCAGCGCCGTCGAAGAGGCTGAGTTCACCTGGCTTCGCACCCGAACCGAGGCTAGCGACGGCAACCTGGGCGCGCAACTGCTCAAACTCGAGGAGGCCGGCTACGTGGCGGTCGAAAAGAAGTTTGTGTCGCGCAAGCCCCAGACCCTCTATCGCCTGACCGAAGCCGGCCGCCAGGCCCTCACCGAGTACGTCCAGGCGTTGAAGCAACTGCTCGGCACCGCTATCGCCGGGTAGACCAACCCCCAGGCGAAGTCCAAAGCAACGCGGGGAGACTCGACGCCCGGCGCCCTAACAACGCCCGGTGGTTGGCAGCGCTACCCCGCAGTGCTCGGCAAGAACGGAAGGATCAGGCCGGGGTTCGCCAGGGTCGGCATTCAGGAGATCGAGTATCCTTCCGGGTACGACGAAAGTCCGAAAGTACGTCGGCAAGAAGCTCGTATCTGAATGTTGGGGATCATGCTGCCGATGCGCTCCAAAGGGAAGCCCACTTAATGGCAGTCAGGGATATCCTGGACGAAGTCCCAGTAGTTCAGCTCCTCGAAGAACCGGGCCGTTTCCTCGAGGATCGCCATGACCGTCCGCCCCGGTTTCCCACCCGAGCAGGTGCAACAGCTCAAGTCAAATCGTCATCTGAGTTCTCATCTCCTGACCGATGGCCCAGATGAAGCCGGCAAACTCTCGCGCGATCGCGGTCCACACCGTCTCCAGGTAGTCCTGAAAGACGATGCAATGGGCAGAACCTGAAAGGTCTGGCCCGCGAGCCAGCCGCGATGACGCTGCGTCCAGTGCTTGCCGGTCGGATAGCTCCGACCATGCCGGAGCAGGGAGGCAAGCAACTGCTGGCGAGCCCGCACCAGATGGATGGAGGCGTCGACTCTTGCGCGGACCAGATCGCGCACGCTTCATGGGCGGGGTCTGGAACCCACACCGGCGTCAGGTCGGAACAGGCCGCCGAGGTGGGTCGCGCAGGGCGCGCACCGGCCGAAGAAAGGGCAGGAGACCTCCTCCCTCATCACAAAATGTCCATTATGGCTGGAGCCGGAACGGGCCACGTCGACCGCGCCGTCAAAGCGCAGACGCTGCCCGAAGCCTTGCCGTATCTCTGGGAGAACATCGCTCACGGGGTCCAAGCAATTAGTATTTAGCCGAGGTGGCCATGTTGAATCGCCGCAAATTTCTCGCCCTGATGTCGAGCTCCGCCGCCGCAGCTACGCAAGCGACGGCCGCGCCGTTGCGCTCCCTGCGTGCAACCGGGGAAGCCGGCATCGCACCGCGCACCTCCACGCGCCCGCTGAATGTCGTGCTGATGATCTGCGACGACCTGGGCTATGGTGACCTCGGGAGCTACGGCTCGAAGCTGCCGACGCCGAACCTGGACCGCATGGCGCGCCAAGGCATGCGCTTCACGCGTTACAACGGCGGTCATCCGCTGTGCTCGGCGTCACGCGCGGCATTGATGACCGGCCGCTATGGCACGCGCATGGGCGTGACGGGCGCTTTTGGGCCGCATGCAAAAAGCGGCTGCGCGCTGGATGAAACGCTGCTGCCGCAGCTCTTTAAAACGAAGGGTTATCGCACCGCCGCGGTGGGCAAATGGCATCTCGGCGACGACCTGCCGTACCTGCCGACCAACCGCGGCTTCGACTCCTACTTTGGCCTCAACTGGAGCGTCGACATGTCGCCGAAGCCGTTGAGGCGCGACACCACGGTGATCGAAGAAAACACCGACTGCTCCATGCTCATCCCGCGCTACACGAAGGAGGCGGTAAGCTTCCTCGAAAAGGACAGCACCCAGCCGTTCTTTCTCTACTACGGGTTTCCCTACCCGCATGATCCGCCCGACGCGTCGCCGCGCTTCCTCAACAAGAGCGGCTTTGGCAAGCAGGGCGATGCGATTGCGGAGATCGATTGGTCCGTTGGCGAGATCATGAAGACGCTCGAGGCGAAAGGCCTCGCCGACGACACGCTCGTCCTGTTTACCAGCGATCATGGGCCGTGGTTCCAGGGCTGCCCCGGCAACCTGCGCGGCCGGAAGGCCTCTACGTGGGAGGGCGGTTTCCGCGTGCCGCTGATCGCCAAGCTGCCCGGGAGTGTCGCCGCAGGGGCGGTCTGCGATACACCCGCGTCGCACCTCGACATTTTGCCGACTCTTTCGGCTCTCTGCAACCTTGCGCTTCCAGCCAAACCGCTGGACGGTGTGGACGTCTCCGCCCTTCTGCTCGGCACAAGCAAGCCCTTGGCCGAGCACACGCAAATTTACTTCAGTCCGATGAGCAAAGGCGGCCTGCAGCCGCACTGCATTCGCAAGGGCGACTGGAAGGTCCGCGTCGCGCAGGCATACGACGGCGAGATCTACATCAACGTCAACGAGCCCGGCGCGGCCCACCAAACCGCTCTGCTCGCTGTTTCGGAGCTCTATAACGTGGCGCTGGACCCAGCCGAAAGCTACTGCGTCGCCAACATGCATCCGGACATCGTGGCCGCGCTCAGTCATGACCTCGACACCCAGCTCGCAACTTTTCCGCAGAATGCGCAGGATGCTTACGCCCTGCTCAAGCAAACGGTGGGAGGTCCCAAGACGCCGGTCGCCGCACCTCCGCGCATGCCTGAAGCGCCCAAATCTTAGGTCGATGTCGTGAGCTGGATGCATCGGCTTCGTGCCACATAGGGGTGACCTGAAACAAACAGGATAGGGCAGGGGATGCTGGCGCCGATCTCGTGCTCGCGCAGGGAGACCTGCAACTTCACCGGACCACTGATGTGCCTCGAATACAAGCAAAGTGTATCCATAGTTTCTTGGCACCGTCAGATAACCCCGCTGCATGAGCCCGTAAGCTGGTCCGGCACGCCCATAACTTCCAGCGACCGTCTTCCACGATCAGCGCCCAGGTTCTTGAAGTCATACCGCTGCGGCGGTAAATGTCGTCATTGCATGTAATGATTTACAGGATCTTCGTCAGGATACGCCATCATCGTCTCGTTTAGATCCATCGGAATCTGGTTCTACCGCCCGAGAAAGGGGCCGTACGCAAGCCACCGCCGTGGTCAGATACTTGACAATTCCCCTCTTCGGGGGCTACTTTGCTGTAATCGGTTACACGGGCGCAAATGTGGTAATTGGAGGTTTTTGGTGGTGCATACTTTACGCAAAGCTTCAAGCGCTTTGGCGGCGATCGCGATGTTCGCAATCGCCCTCACGATGCACGCTCAGTCGACCACCGGAACCATCTATGGGACTGTCATGGATCCCAGCGGTGCGGCGATCCCCGGCGGCACGGTCAAGGCCGTGAATACCGCGACCGGGGTGGCGCAGACTACGGTCACCAATGGATCCGGAGCCTACACCTTCACGACTGTGGATCCGGGTGACTATCGCGTCTCGACCACGGCTACGGGATTCAAGACGCAGACGCAGACAGGCGTCCAGGTAGCCGCGAACGATAACGTACACGTAGCATTTAATCTCCCCGTCGGCAGCGCCACGGAAGACGTAAGTGTGGCCGCGGGGGTGACCATGGTGGACACCCGTGAGGCTCAGATTGCCACGACGATCGGGCAGCAGCAGTTGCAGGAACTGCCCTCCGAGAACCGGGATGTGTACAGTCTGGTGGCGACGGTGCCGGGGGTGACGAATTATAGTTCCGCTCCATTAACCGGAGACCTGAACGGCACTAGCTTTAGCGTCAACGGATTGCCGGCGAATATGGTGAGTTTCTATCTCGACGGCGCCTTCAACAACGTCTACAAGGACGGGTCGGCAGGCAATGCCGTGCCGAACCCGGACGCGCTCGAGGAGTTCCATCTGATCACCAGCAACTTCGACGCGGAGTTCGGGCGCACCCCCGCAGCGGTGGTCAATGTGATCACCCGCTCGGGCACCCGGAACTTCCATGGAGAGGCCTACGACTACATCCGCAACGACATGTTCGACGCCAAAAATTATTTCCTGACCGGCGTCACCCCGCTCAAGCAGAATCAGTTTGGGGGCAATTTCGGCGGTCCGCTTCTGAAGAACGGGAAGGCTTTTTTCTTCGTGGACTACCAAGGCACGATCGTACACACACCCGCCAACATAGCGGCAAAAGCCATCGTCACGGCCACCGCCCTGGAGCGCACCGGAGATTTTCGTCAAAGCAAAGTGCTCCCACTAAACGTCAGTTGCAATGGAGTGAAATACGTGATCTGCCCCTCGGCGATCGATCCCGTGGCGGCCAATCTCCTCAAGTTCGTTCCCGTCTACGATTCGAACTTAAATCAAACCGTGCAGCAGTCGGCGAACGGCAACATCCTCGTGAACCAGGGCACGGCGCGCCTGGACTACCATGGGTTTCAGAATCACTCGATCGAGCTGATGTTTTTCACCCAGCACGGGACCCAGAACACCCCGGGGGCCGGCGGCAACCAGATTTACAGCTATGCCGGGGCGGTCGACAACGAGATCCAGGATAATATCGTGGCGGGCGATACATGGATTCTCTCGGCCCGCACGGTCAACTCCTTCCGCGCCTTTTATACTCAGAACCGCTATATTCAGGCCAATACCATCAACAACACTTTGGCCAGTATCGGCAGTCAGGCAGGGGAAGGCGGTCCGATCTTTTCCCCGCCGGTATTTATCATCAGTGGCTTTTGGCAGATGGGGCCCAATGCTGCCGGCCCAAACGATAACGACCAGCAGGCTTTCGGTGCGTTCGATACGGTCAATCTGACCCGCGGCCACCACGAAATCAAGGCCGGCGGCTCCTACGTGTGGGAGAAATATTCCGCCAACGGCAATAAAACCGCAGGCGCAAATTTCACCTTTACCGGCGCCGCAACCGGGGCGATCGTCAACGGCAAGATGGTCAACGGCAATGCCCTCGCCGACTTTCTTGAGGGGAAAGCCAACACCCTGCTGCAGACCAGCAGTTCCATCCAGCGGCAGTACTCTTACGACCCCGCGCTGTACGTTCAGGACGACTGGCAGATCCGGCCCCGCCTCAACATTAACCTCGGCCTCCGCTGGGAAGTCTTTCCGCCGTTTCCGGGGCAGGGGGTTTACGGCACCTTCGCGCCCAACGCGCAGTCCAAAGTCGTGCCTACTGCTCCTCTGGGCCTGCTTTACCAGGGCGATCCGGGGATACCAGCCGGTGTCTACGCTACCTCCTGGACCCGCTTCGCCCCGCGGGTCGGCTTTGCCTTCGACATGTTCGGTAACGGCCGCACCAGCCTGCGCGGCGGCTACGGCATCTTCTACTTCGACCAGGCCGAGATACAGACCGGGCAGCAGTTGCAGCAGCCGTTTGTCGCCAGCATTACAACGCCCAAACCCCCAAACCTGGTAAATCCGTACGCTCCCAACGCGGATCCTTTCCCCTTCGTCTACAACCCGGCGAGCCCCCGGTTCGTCTCCGGAACTACCATCTTCGCGGTTCCCACGAGCGGCGGCGCTGTTCCCTACGTGGAGGAGTACAACCTGAACATCCAACAGCAATTATCGCCGGGTTTCTCCATGCAGATCGGGTATGTCGGCAACGCCACGCGCAAGAATTACCTGCAGCACGACATCAACGCCCCCGTCTATGTGCCCGGCGCCGCCACGACCGCGGCCGGGCTCAATGCAAGGCGCCCCTATGAGCCCACGCCAAGTACCTATACCTTCCAGGCTATCCAGCTCAACGATAATGTCGATAATGCGACCTACAACAGCCTGCAAGCGAGCCTGCGAGGCAGGGTAGGCAAGAAACTCACCATGCAATTGAGCTATGTGTGGGGCAAGTCCCTCGGCTATTCGGGCCCGATCGTCGATAACTCCGACATTGCCCGGGACTACGGGCCCGAAGCTATCGATATTCGGCACCGCTTCGTCGCCTCTTATGACTATCTGTTGCCCGAGGTCCATCGTTTCGGCGCATTTGGCCGCGAGGCTATCAATGGTTGGCATATCAGCGGCATCACGGGCTTCCAATCCGGCAGCCCCTTCACCGTCACGTCGGGGGTGGACACCAACCTGGATGGAACCGTCAACGACCGCGCGGATGTGGTGGGCAATCCGTACTTTCCCAACTCGCGCTCGCGCGCTCAGAAGATCCAGCAATTCATCAATCCGGCGGCCTTCGCGGTGCCGAGCGGTCCCTACGGCAACGAGCAGCAACGCAGCCTGGTAGGGCCGGGCAATATCAATACGAATCTTGCTGTGTTCAAAGAGTTCACCCTTTACGAGAACCTCAGGCTTCTCTTTCGCGCCGAGGCATTCAACGCGTTCGGAGATGTCAACCTCAACAATCCCAGAACCGGCCTGACCGTGCTCAACACGAACGTGTCGCAAATCACGGGCGCCGCGGATCCGCGGATCTGGCAGTTCGCGGCTAAGTTGCGATTCTAGTCGATGCGGTGAGCCAGCGACAACATTGATGCTCGTCAAGAGTCCATTTGAAGTAGGAAGAACAAGAAGGGTTTTTGTGGATAGACGCAACTTTGTTAAATCGGCGAGCGGACTGGTTCTTCTGGCTGGGGCAACCCCCTGGCCCGAGGCATTGGCAAATACGTTGAGCAAATCATCGAAGAGCAAACGCCCCATGAATTTGCTTTTCATGACTGCCGACGACATGAACGGCTTCATGCCCGGCTGGATGGGGAATCCGCTCAAGCCCACGCCCAACATGGACGCCTTTGCCGCTACAGCGCATCGACTTATCGACAATCACGATGCAGCGCCGATTTGCCAGCCCTCACGGGAAGCGATGATGACCGGTCTGTGGCCGCAGCGCAGCGGCGCTTTGGGCTTCAATCCTATCAACGAGGGGGTGCCCACGCTTGCCACGGTGCTGAAGGAGAAAGGTTATTTCCTCGCGGCGTTCAACAAGCTCGAACACATGCAGCCGCCCTCCTGTTTCCCTTGGGATTATTCCACGAATGATTCGGGGCGGAATCCACCCATGATCGAAGATCAGGTGGCGGAGGCCATCAAGCGGGCGCGGGCGCAGGGAAAGCCTTTCTTCATCAACTGCAACACGCGGGATCCGCATCGTCCCTGGCCACGATTGAACAAAGGAAGCGGTCCCGAGGGAAAAGACGAAAAATGGGCCGTTAACGGAAGTCCCATTGACGATGTTGAGAACAAAATTACGCCGGAACAGGTGACTGTTCCATCGTTCCTTGAAGATCTGCCGCCCATTCGTGAGGAACTCGCCACTTACTACAATGCCGTGCAAAGGCTCGACTTAAGTTTTGGCAAGGCAATGGCCGCTCTCCAGGCGTCTGGCGAAATGGACAACACGATTATTCTCTTTGTATCTGACCACGGCATGCCGTTTCCCTTATCGAAGGCGACCTGTTACCGAAACGGCTCGTGGTGTCCTGCGACGATCCGCTGGCCTGGCATGGGCTCCCCGCGGACGTTCTCGGAAATGACTCAAAGCACGGATATTATGCCGACGGTGCTGGAACTTCTCGGTATGGAAAAACCGGAGATGGATGGCCGTTCATGGATGCCTTTGATTCACGGCGAAAAGCAGAAGGATCGTGATTACATCATCAACAACGTCAATGGTGTCGCCTCCGGTAACCAGTTTCCCATGCGGGTAGTGCAGACGAAAAAGAGCGCTTTTGTGATCACGCCCTGGAGCGATGGAAAAAACCGGCTTTTCGGAATTGATTCCATGAGTGGTTTTTCCTTCAAGGCAATGGTGGAGGCGGCGAAAACCAATCCACGGATTAAGAAACGGGTTGACCAGTATGTCGTCGGCTACCCGATGGCCTTTTACGACCTGGAGAAAGATCCCGACCAGCGCGAAAACGAGATCAACAATCCGGCTTACCGGGCGGAGATCAAACGACTCCAAAACATCCTTATGGATTACATGGTAAAGACAAAGGATCCGCAGTTAGTTAACTACAAAACCCTCCTGACCGGCGGCACCTGCAACGTCCAGACCACGGTTCGCAAGCGCAAAGACATCAAAGAGCATGAAAACGATGGGCTCTAGGAGTTTGTTGAAAAAGGCAGCGCAGCCGAGATGCGCTAGGGCCCACCACTCGAGAATGCCCCGGCAGATATCAGTAGCTCGCCAATGAAGTCTGAGCATTCCCGGAGACTAGTGCTCGTACACCCGTTCCAACGTTTTTCAACAGATCCATGCTGTTTTCTTGAGGCGTGGTAGCTCCACGGCAGAGAATGTGTGGTTATACCTCACTGCGCTCAAGATGACTCATCAAAGGGACAGCTAGACCTTCAGGAAAACAGCTCTGTAGTCCATATACTTACGCCATGGGCCTGAGAAAGCGGCGGCGCAGCAGCCCGACGCCGGCCACGCCGGTGCTCAGCAGCAGCCACGAATCGGGCTCCGGCGTGACGGACGACGGAGCCACTGTGACCTCGAAAGGTGCGCTGTCGAAAGTGCCCGGAATGGGGTTGCCCAAGGCGTCTGTCAACCCAACGTCAAAGGTGCCGTCGTATGCGCCCGTTGCGAATGGGTTCGAGACCGTCACGGTGAACAGCGGCCCCGTGTAGCTACCGCCCGGAGCAAGCGGGTAGGGCACGTCGTTGAAAAAATCCGTGTCGTCGAGCGTGCAACCGGTGCACGAGAACGAGTCACTGAGGAGGAGGTCGCCGCTGTTGCTAGACGGAGCAGCGATAGAGCCCTCGAAGGTAACGGGGCCCCGGGGGGCCACGGTGGGGTCGACAGTGGTGAGGCTGTAGCTGAAGGTGTCAGCTACAGCGGGAGCAGCGGAGACAAGGACGCCTGCGATAGCAAGCATGGCAAAGGAAAGCTTCTTCATGGAATTGAGCCTCGACATGGGATGGGTATTGCTAATCAAGCGAAACAGGTGGCCCGTCCCTGAGAAGATAGGCAAACCTTTCTTTCCGGAACGGGGCTAAGAGTTACGGCAGGGTCGTACGCAGCGTAGCGCCAAACGTGCCGCCGCTGTAAGTGCCGGCGACGCGCTCTGCGGCGGGGGCGTGGGGAGCGCCCGCGGAGGCGGGAAAGGTGAGCGTGACGGAGGCGGACTGGTTCGACTGCAGGTCTCCCAGGAGGGCGGGAAGGGTGGCGCCCGCGGCAGCGCCAAGAGTGGTCGAGGTGACGAGTACGCTCGGAGCCACGGCGGTGCCCTTGTTGGTCACAGTCAGCGTCTCCGAGTAGCCTGCGCCCGTCGTGGTCAGCGCCACCGAGGTCTGTAGGTTCACCGAGCCCGGCGTCGGGGGGTAATTCAGATCGACGTAGGCGAACTCCAGGATGGCGGCGGCCGCGGCCGATTGGGTCAGCAGAGTGGTGTCGGCGTCGGGGGGTTGACCTGTCCGTACGGTGTTCCAGTCGCTGGTCGAAGTGGTTGTTCCGTTGGAAAAGTAACCTGCTGTATCCCGGTTATTGTTGAGGATGAAATCGATAATGCTCTTCGCGTCGTTGAAGTACGTTACATTGTGATCCGTCTCATAAAGCTGGCATAAGGTGTTGACGAGAGCGTAGCCGCCGTTCACGGCATCCTGGTTCACAGCGCCGTTCGTAGGAACAACCCACTTCGCCGCCATGAGATTCACCAGGTTTTCCGCATACTGCAGATACTGCGGATTGCCTGTATTCCGGTAAAGGGCCAACGCAAGCAGCGACACGTTGGCCGATTCCCCGGCAAGCGGACCTACCTTATTCGGCAGCCACTGTCCACCGCCCTCGTACGTCGTGCCGCCGATGAACAGACCGCCTTGATTGATGAGACCGAGAGCCGGATTGTTGACCTCATTGAAGTAGTTGAGGCCGATGGCGACATCACTGCTATTGGCGAAGACGGTCCCGTAGTTCACGTCCGTCTGACCGCTCTCGACCACGGGATTCATGTAGAAGTTTCCTTGCCCCAGAGTAGCGGGGGTCTGCGGAATGCCGCCTTGAGCATCGGTGTTACTCAAGACATAGTTCAGGGCGACGTTGCTGTCGGTGTAAACCTGCGCGGTAGGCAATACATGCAGGTAAACATCCATTAGAGTGCCCGCGAGCTGCGCATTGTCGTCGAAGAAGCAGGTAGCGTTCGCGGTTGTGCCGAAACACTCTCCATGCGCGCTTTGATACTCATTCCAGCCCAATTGATTGATCGAATTGGCAAGCAGCGGCGTGAACTGGGTGGGGAACACCTGGGCCCCCCAGTAAAAGGCGCGGATTAGGTTCTCCTGAGCAAATAGTGTGGCGTTGCCGGTGAGTTGCTTTCCAGTGAGGGGGTCAATGTCGCTTGCATACAGCGGCAGAGTGAAGCCGTTCTTGGGAAGCGTGGTCTGGAGAAATGCGTTTTGAACCTGCGTTAGAAACTGTTGCCCCTGGACGGCATAGTAGCTCGAGGACGCATTGGCCTCGGTTGAAGTCATGCTTTGAGAATATGCAGGCGTCCTGACGCCCAGGGCGATAATACAGAACAGGGCAGTCGATGTAAGCGATTTCATTGCAACAATTGGCCTATTTGGGTTCATGTGCCGCGTCTCCGGTGGGGAATGGGGAAGGAGGGATGTTTGATCCGCAAACTACTCTAGAGCCTGCATGTAAACCTTGTCAATGAGACTACATCAGCATGACTCGGCCATTTCCCGGTTGAGTGTCGTGGTTACATGCGGCGCCGGCACCATGCTTGAGCATTATCGGAGATGAGTTGCGGGCGCGACTCGACGATCGCGCAGGCTCTCCGCGGCGTCGCGGAATGACAAGAAAACACTGGTCGGCGAGGCGGGTGTTTACTTAGACCTCGTCAGACCGAACTGACAGCGCCGGTTCATTTACAGTGATTGAAGATTCAGGAGAAGGGAGTCAACACTATGAAGTCGCTCTCTCGTCGCATTTTTCTTCAGGGAGCCGCGGCCGGCATGTGTTCGGTTAGCTTGCGTGGATTTGCCACAGACGATTCGCACCAGATAGCGGCAGAATTAGCCACCCACGATCACGCGGTCCTTGCCTCGAAGAACTGGATCCGCGACCCAATGATCGCCCTGGCAAAGGACGGGTATTACTATTTCACGGGAACAACGCAGCCTCCGGGATCTCCGGACGAGGTTCCTGCGGGAATGAAGAATCCACCGCCAGGATGGTGGGTGCGCGTGTGGCGCAGCCGCGACCTGGCGGCATGGGAAAGCGTTGGACCAATCGTTTCGTTGAAAGATACGGCCTACTATACGGCCCTGCGTCCGTTCTTCGATCAAACTCCCGAGGCCAAGTGGCACGTCTGGGCACCGGAACTGCACCAGCGAGAGGATGGCCGCTGGGGATTGGTTTTCACTTTTCCACCGCCGTTGAGTCCAACGGTGGGAGGGGCGCTTCTTCTGTCGAAAACAGCCAATCTCCACGGACCCTGGACCAATCCGATGGGCGCTAAACCCGGCGTGCGACACGATCCTTCGATGTTTCGCGATGATGACGGAACGTGGTGGTTGATCTGGGGGAACACAGCCATTGCACCATTAAAGTCGGACTGGTCAGATTATGCCGCACCGCCGATTCAGGTGCATTCTTCTGATGCGGTGGCGATGGGCCACGAAGGATCGACGATTCTTAAAATCGAGGGCAGATATGTCCTGATTGGAACGGGTTGGTCTACGAGTAAGTGGAGGCAGGGCAGTTATAACCTCTATTATGCGACCGGCGATAAAGTGACCGGGCCGTACGGGAAGAGAAGGCTTCTGGGGCGTTTTCTGGGTCATGGAACTCCTTTCCAGGATAAGCAGGCACGGTGGTGGTGCACGGCGTTTCCCAACGCAAACGACGCTGCATTGCCTTCGCAAGGAATCGAGAAAAGCGATCTTAGCCATGGGGCCCACACCATTAATCCGGAAGGGCTCACTCTGGTACCCTTGGCGGTTGCGATGAACCATGGCGATCTGGAGATTCGCGCACTTGACGCTCGCTACTCCACCCCGGGACCGGACGAAGCTCCCACATGGACTGGAAAGATCAACATCGATTAGTAGAACAGGCCTTCCACTGTGATGCGTGCATGTCGTACGTGGTTCTGGCCTTGGGTCTCCTGGAGTTCACCGGCCCTGCAGCCTGTGTGCGCCCTCGGCGCCCTCATCGGGCTGATCATCTACGCCAGAGACACGCGCGGGTTTGCTGCGAACACGCCGGCAACAAACCGAGGCCAGGATACCGAGACCGTCAAGAGCCTTACTTCCGCGGCGGCGTCATGGAATAAGTGACTTCGAGTTCTTGCATCGACCATTTTGCTTCAGCCTTCGGACTCATGACGAAGTGCAACTCTCCGCCCGCCATGAGCTCTTCGTGGCGAACAAACATGCGCTGAAGCGGCTTTCCATTCAGCGTGACGGATTGGACGTACGAATTGGCTGCGCTGAGGTGATCGGCGACTATGCGAAAACTCTTGCCGTTAGGAAGGTGCAGCGTCGCCTCATTCACAAAAGGCCTGCCTATGACGTACTCGTTCGTGCCCGGAGCGACAGGGTAGAAGCCCAGTGAAGTGAACACGAGCCAGGCTGACATCTGGCCCAGATCATCATTGCCGACCAGGCCGTCCGGCGCGGGACGATATTGCGATTCCACGATCTGCCGCAATCGCTCCTGCGTTCGTGCAGGTGAGCCGGCATAGTCATAGAGATAGGCAAGGTGGTGGCTCGGTTCATTGCCGTGGATGTACTGCCCGATCATGCCGCTGATGTCTTCGACATTCGCATATTGGTGAGGGTCGACCTTGGCATCGAACATTGCATCGAGTTTGGCAATTAGCTGCTGCCTACCCCCGAGCAACTCGATCAGGCCCTGTTCGTCCTGTGGCTGAAACCAGGAGTATTGCCAGGAATTTCCCTCCGTAAACCCGCTACCGGCTCCGGCCTTTGCCGGGTCGAAGGGCACGCGGAACTCGCCACTGGCCAGTCGCGGCTCTGCAAAGCCATCCTTGACGTTGAAGATGTTGCGCCAGTTGGACGCGCGCATGGTAAAGGTATTCGCCACGTCTGTTTGCTTCATCGCACTGGCCATGCGGGAGATCGTCCAGTCGTCGAAGGCGTATTCCATCGTCTTCGACGCGGCTTCATCGTCTCGGTCCACCGGCACGTAACCCAGTCGCATGTAATCGTCCAGACTGCCATAGGGTCCGTAAGTGGCACTCGCCACGACCGCTCGGAGAGCGTCATCTGTGTTGAAGCCGCGTATACCCTTCATATACGCATCCACGATTTCAGGCACGGCGTGATAGCCGATCATGCACCAGGTCTCGAGGCCCTCTTCCTGCCAGATGGGCAGGATGCCGAACGGGCTCTCCTGTTGCGAGGCGAGCATGGAGTTCACCAGGTCGCTGGTACGAGCCTCGGGTTCCAGTATGGTCATCAGCGGCTGCTCCGCGCGGAAGGTATCCCACAGGCTCAAGTTGGAAACGAAATGGAAGTTCTTTGCGTGGTGAACCTGGTTATCCGGTCCGCGGTATCCGCCGTCCGTATCCATGCTCAGGTTAGGCGAAAGCAGAGCGTGGTAAAGCGCGGTATACAGGTTTTTCTGCATGTCGGGAGACGCGTCCAAATCGACCCGTTGCAACTCGGCTGCCCAGGCTGCCGTGGCAGCGGCGTGTACGGCGTCGAAATCGAAGCCGGGCACCTCGGCGTCCATGTTGGCAATGGCGCTTTCCTCGCTTACGGGCGAGAGCGCGACCTTGACGACCAGCGGCTGCGCCTGCGGGAGGAAGTCGAAGACAGCGACGAGGCCCCGGCCTTCGATGGATTGCGTGTTCTGCGGGGTTGTGCCGGGAGTCTTGAAGCCGTGATACTCCACAGGCAGCGGCTCGCGATCATAGAGGCTGTGTTGTTGCACAGGTTCCGAGAAGCGGATGGCGAAGTAGAGCTGGCGGCCCGGCGCCCAGCCGCGAGTCTCGCGCATCCCGGTGATGGTTCCGTCGGCGCGAATTCGCAGACTCGACCATAGAACCTTGCCGGGGTAGTTGTAGATGGAGGAGCGCAGGTCGAGCAGAACGTGCGCCGGCAACCCGGCAGGATAGGTGAAACGGTGAACGCCGACACGAGGACTTGCCGTGAGCTCCACATGAACGCCGTAGTCCAGGAGGTCGACTGCGTAATATCCCGGCTGCGCCTGCTCGTGCTGATGACTGAAACGCGAACGATAGCCGGAGCCGGGCTTATCGATCTCTCCAGGCTCAAGCCGTACGTCCCCGGAGATGGGCTGGAGCAGAACGTCGCCCAGATCGGAATGCCCGCTGCCGGAGAAGTGGGTGTGCGAGAAGCCAAGGATGGTGGTGTCCTCATAACGATAGCCGGAGGCCCACTTGTAACTCTGCTTGAACGAACGAATCTGCGTATCCGGCGAGAGTTGCACCATGCCGAAAGGCACGGTTGCTCCAGGAAAGGTGTGACCGTCCGGACCGGTGCCGATGAACGGGTCGACCAGGCCGAGCTTCGCCTGCGGAGAGAGAGAGCGCTGTGAGGTGGCACGACGCGCACTTCCGATCGCACCCATTCCCAAGGCGAGGAGCAACAAACTAAATCGGCTGGCAAATCTTGCGGCTTGGCTCGACTGGAGAGATTTCATGCGGAGCTCCTCAAACTTTCAGGTGAACTTGGGCCGAGTCACCCCACCGCCCCGTGGCTGGTGCTGTGATTTTGACAGCAGGGCCACTGCGACTGCTCAGAATCCGGTGTGGCGCCGCGCCGGGGGCGGAAGCGAAGCCGAAGGTTCATCGTCCAATGGGTACGCTATAGCGCCAACGGTCGAACGAAGAAAGCTGCTTTCAGCGAGTCCAAAGCTCATAGTTTCATGCGGCAAATCTCGATCACCCCAGTATCTCAGGATAGCGTTTTGCAGTTCGGCCAATGAGTTCTCCAAACAGGGTGTTCGCCCATGCAAACCATGCCCTTGTAAAAACCGCCGGATTATTACGGTTATAGGATTCATGCATGAATCCAGTAGCGGCGGCGGATACTTTTAGCATTCGAATTGCGTTGCTAATTTCAGCGATTGAGTTACTGGTGAGTGCATAGATGATCTGCGACATGGGCCAAATGCTGTCGCGGCCGATGTGGGGTCCGCCAATTCCTTCGCCCGCGCTTCCGCGAAAAAACCAGGGGTTCTTTTCGCTCCACACGAACCTTCTCGTTCGCGCATAGAGTGCATCATCAGGGGAACTATCGAGATAAGGCAAGCTCAGCAGGCTTGGAACGTTAGCATCGTCCATCAGAACGTGGCCGCCATAACCGTCAACCTCATAGGCCCAGATGGTGCCTGCCGATGTCGGAATGACAGCGTGTTGCCGCAGCGCCACTTGGACTTCATCGGCTAAGTCTGACGCCTGATCTGCCATTGCCGCATCATGAAGGATGGTGTTCGACATGGCTGCGAGCTGGCGTAGAGAGGTGACAGCAAAAAGATTTGCTGGCACCAGGAATGAGAAAATGCAGGCATCGTCCGATGGGCGAAAACAGGAAGCGATGAGGCCGATCGGCTTTACTGGATTGCCGATTCCGTTGACGAGCGAGTCGGTGGGATGGAGTGAGGCGCGCTCGAAGTGATAGGGGCCCTGACCTTCCTTCCGTTGCTGAACTCGCATCGTCGTGAGGATGGTCTGCATCGCGAGCTTCCACGCCGAATCGAAAGGTCGCATGTCGCCGGTGCTCTTCCAATAGCCATGGGCAAGACGGATTGGATAACAGAGGGAGTCCAGTTCATATTTGCGTTCGCCAACACCTTGCTTCATCTCGGTCTTGTCGTTGCGACTCCCCTTCAGAGCGGGCGCGTTCAGATCTGCCATGAAGCAATTGGCGTACGGGTCGATGAGCAGGCAGCGCGTCTGCCGCCGGATAACGCCTTCAAGAAGTTCCCGCAGAGAGTCATCTTTGGAGGCTAGGGGCAGATAAGGCCATACCTGAGCGGAGGAATCACGCAGCCACATTGCCGGGATATCTCCGGTAATGACTGCCGTATCAGGTTTACCGTCAAACCTGCCAGACCGGACTGTCGTATCGAGGGTGTTCGGAAAGCAGTTTGCAAAGATCCCGGACAATATCGGATCGCGGATGATTCGACTGGTAGAAACGATATAAGCTTCCACCGCTTCGCTGCGAAATCTTCGATCACTGGGAATCGGGCGCTTCGATTCGGGAGAGGAACTTGACTGTGAAAACATGGAAATCGGAACGAGAGAGAGCGCGCCCGCTCCTGTAATCCATTTGCCCATCTCGTTTACAAGAACCCTTCTCGTTATGTTCATTATTTAGGGGCTATTCCATAGGGTCTTGGCATGCGTAAGGTGATGATATATTTTTCTGTGCCAATAGACAACGGTGTCTTTGACAAAATGAGATGAATAGCTGCGTAGGAAAACATCAAACTTTCCTTATGTTTAGCGCTCTAAGTTCCTCTCGCTGGTCCTATAAGCAACATTGCTAATATGATTATCTGACCTTATGAGCGATGGTGACTCCATTGGAGTTGATCTCGGCGGTGAATCTGCGTATAGCCTCGTACATTCCGGGTTCGACGAGCTCAACGTTCGACGATCTCAACAAGGTAACCCAGTCCGGCTTACAAAAGATGTGCCGCATGGGCGACTGGAAGCTCATCTTCGACATCATGGGTAATTGCCAGCTCTACAACATCAAGATCGATCCCTGCGAGCTTAACCACCTCTTCAACAAGCCCGAAGCCGCGGCTTGGCAGTGCGAACCAATGACCGAGTTTTGCATTTGGACCATTCGCTCGCAGGACGGCCGGCCGACCGGCCCCAAAATGCGAAATACCACACCAAATGGCCACGCAGCCACAACTTGTACACCGCTACCAACATGGGATCGCGCCGATAGCCTATATCCCTTAACCCGTATGCCTGATCCCTTCACGGTCTCAGCCTAAGGTCGGGACTTTACAAAATACCGTGGAATCCCCAGCGGCGACCAGATCGCATGCGCTCGCCAAGGCTTTCGTACCAAAGGATCGATCAGTCCAAAGTGCGTCTCCCGTGCATGGTTCAGCGAGAATGTGCGCAAAGACTTCGTCGCCAGCGCGCGCAGCAAATCGTTGGACTGTACCCGCAAATTTCAGCCCTTCTCGATGGGGGTTTCCAAGCGTTGCGTACCCGCTCAACAGCTCGCGTTTCGGCCTCCGAGCTTTCGGAGACACTGCGGCAGAATACGGTCTCGGCAAACCAATTTTCAGCCGATCATCTGTGATCGTGCACAGACAGGCAGGGAAGTGCCGCCGCGAACCTGCGGCGATAGATACCAGCTAGCACCACGCTTGGTAATACCATTTTGCATGGTAATAAAACTACGGGGATTCATGCCAACTAGGTGCGCCAGAGGCACTCTGTGCGACAAACGCAATTCCGCAGCACAATGATTATGAGCTATTTACCTGAATCTACGGGAATTAGTTGGTAATATGGCGGAGAGAGTGGGATTCGAACCCACGTTACCTTGCGGTAAACACGCTTTCCAAGCGTGCGCCTTCAGCCACTCGGCCATCTCTCCGCTCGATGAAGCTCGGGCGACAGATTGAATTTACCATAGGGGCGGCCGAAGAGGGGGCAGATCGCCACGCGATGTCGTCCTTCCGCTAGACCAGATAGATCAGAAGCAAATCTGGATCGTCTCGCGCCACTGCCGAATGACAGCCCGGTGGCAGCCCTGGCGAGAATGGGCGGCGCCACCGGCGAACGCAACCGCTTCATAACTCCAAAACTCTTCCCAAGCGTTATGTCTGATAACACATATTCTGTATAGTGACCGGGTTGGCTGCGCGCCAAGGGCCTCTTGCCCGCTCTTCGCCTCATGTCCCCGGCTCGATCCCGTCCGATTCACGGGTGGGTAGGGTCGCTGTTAGGATAGCCACTGTGCTGGAGAGTCCATTGTTTTCTGGTGTGTCGCGTGGGCGCTTGCCATGAAGATCGTGCAGACGGTGTTTGGGGTCTTTCACAGCTTCGAGCTGGCGCGTGAGCTGGAACGGCGAGGTCATCTGGAGCGGCTCTACTCGACCTGGCCGTGGGCCCGGCTGAAGCGCGAGGGGCTGGCCCACGCCAAGGTTGAGACGTTCCCCTGGATTCATACGCCGGAGTTCCTGCTGGAGCGTGCGGGATTGCTGCCGCGCTGGCTGGGCGACGAGATGGGCGTACTCAATGCGCGCGCCTTCGACGAATGGACGCGGCGACGGATTCCTGAGTGCGATGCGCTCATAGGATTGGCCGGGTCCGCGCTCAAGACGGGGCGGTTGGTCCAACGGCGCGGCGGAAAGTTCATCTGCGACCGCGGCTCGACGCACCAGCGATATCAGGAGCGGATCGTCAGCGAAGAGTACCGGCGCTGGGGCGTGGATCTGCCGGTCAGCGACATCCGCGACACCATCCGCGAAGAGGCGATCTATGCGATGTCGGATGCGATCACGGTGGGCTCGATGTTTGCCTGGCGCTCGTTCCTGGAGGAGGGTGTGCCAGCGGAAAAGGTCCACGTGATCCCCTATGGCGTGCGTCTGGAGGCCTTCGTGAGGCAGACCGAGCCTTCAGCCGATAGTTTCGATGTCCTGTTCGCGGGCTCGATTTCGCTGCGCAAGGGAGTTCCCTACCTGCTGGAGGCCTTCCGGCAGCTTCGACATCCGGCCAAGCGGCTGCGGCTGGTGGGCGCGATGGACGCCAGCATGAAGCAGGTGCTTTCGCGGCTGCCGCAGGAGAATGTGGAGTTTCTCGGACCTTTGCCGCGTCCCGAGCTGGCCCACTGGATGGGCCGCAGCCATGTGCTGGTGCTGCCTTCGATTGAGGATGGATTTGGGCTGGTAATGGCCGAGGCCATGGCCTGCGGGTGCCCAATCATCAGCTCAACCAATACCGGAGGCGAAGACCTCTATACAGATGGCAACGAAGGGTTTATCGTCCCGATTCGAGATCCAATCGCGATTGCCGCCAGGATGCAGCAGATGGCCGACGATCCGGCCATGCAGCGCCGCATGAGCGAGGGCGCCACGCGCCGGGTGCAATCCATGGGTGGGTGGTCCGAGTACGGTCAACGCTGGGAACGGCTGCTGCTGGGCCTGACCGGCAAAGCCTAGCCCCGCGTGCAGGCGCCGCCACCGCCGACGAAGTGTACGATTTCCAGCCGGTCGCCCTGGCCGACTTCGTGGTTGGGCCACGCCGAGCGAGGAGCGATTTCGCCATTGTGCTCGACGGCGATGCGGTCGGATTTGAGCTCGAGCGCCGCGATCAGCGCGGTGAGAGCGGTTGGCGCGGTCAAATTGTCGAAGGTGCGCGTCTGGCCGTTCAACTGCACGGTGAGTGGCTCGAGCGACATACCCTTCTAGCGTAGCAGGTCGCCGGCGGAGCCCGTTCCCGTCGCTGATGGCGTAAGCGCGGATATTTTCGTCGACACAGCAGAGTGGCATGAGTAAGCTTCGGGTTGAACAGGTTAGGCCGGAGCGTCCCACAAGGCGATCACGAGGCGATCATGAAGCAGCCGACGCGAGTTCCCTCTTTTGTCCCAACGATTCGCTTGCTGACCGCCGGAGTTCTGGCGGTCCAGATCAGCCTGCCGGCCGGCCTGCTCGCTCAGACTGTGGCGCCGCAGCCAGAGCAAGGTAGAAGCGCGGCGTTGCAGCCGCGGGACGCCGATGGCCAAGCGGACCCGGGTGCTCGAATCTCCGGCGATGAGCGCCTGCTGATGATACTTGATCGGTTCACCTATGGGCCACGGCCAGGCGATCTAAGCCATTTGCGCACAATTGGACTCAACGAATGGTTCAAGCAGCAGATGAATCCACAACTGATCGACGATAGCGCCCTGGAGACGCGGCTGGCAAAGTATCCCGCGATGCACATGCCCCTGGACAAACTGATGACTCTCTATCCCAGCAATCAGATGATTCGGGCGTCGCTGGACGGGCGAGCAGGGGTTCCGGGCGGCGCCGCAGCCCATGCGATCTATGCCGACCAGCAGGAGCTATATAAAGAGAACAAGGCCGATCAAGACAAGAAGGCGAAAACAAAGAACGGGGACTTAGCGCATGACGCGGAAGCGGTCTCCCTGCCGCAAACCTCGGCCGAGATTCTGGCGCTGGAGCCGGAGAAGCGATTCAGGGCGCTCTGCCATCTCACGCTGCCGCAGTTGCGCGAACTGCGCAGGTCGTTTTCACCGGAGCAGCGGCAACAGCTTACGGCCGGCATGACGGCCGCCCAGACCGAGGCCATCGCCGCCTTCAACGGGCCGGCAGCCGTGGTCGCGGCGGAAGACGCGCAGGTGAAGCTGCTGCGCGATGTCTACAGCGAGCGGCAGCTCGAGGAGGTGATGGTCGACTTCTGGCTCAATCACTTCAACGTCTACATTGCAAAGTCACAGGATGCGCCGTATTACATTGCAGTTTACGAGCGCGACGCGATTCGCCCTCATGCGTTGGGCAGGTTTCAAGACCTGCTGCTGGCTACCGCGACCAGTCCCGCCATGCTGAATTATCTGGACAACTCACAGAGCGCGGGGCCGCACTCGGAGTTTGTGACGGGCCGGCCCGGGTTCCCGCGGCCTGGCAACAGCGGGAGACCTACGGGGCTGAATGAGAACTATGCGCGCGAGGTGATGGAGCTTCACACCGTTGGGGTGTCCGGCGGCTATACCCAGAAGGACGTCACGGAACTGGCCAAGGTATTCACCGGCTGGACCGTCGGCCCGAAGTACGGAGGCGAGGTGGCAGCGCTCGCGCAGTACGATCCGGCCAAGCATGAGCCCGGCAGGAAAGTCGTGATGGAGCACGTCATCCAGGAGAACGGCCAGCGGGAAGGCATCGCGGTGCTGAAGATGCTGGCCGCCAGCCCGCAGTGCGCGAGGTTCATCTCGACCAAACTGGCGGTGCGGTTTGTGAGCGACACGCCGCCACCCGCCATGGTCGATCGGATGACGAATAAGTATCTTGAGACGCAGGGGGACATTCGCCAGGTGCTGCTGGCGATGGTGAATTCTCCGGAGTTCTTTACAGCTTCAACGTTTCGCGCCAAGCTGAAGACTCCGCAGGACTTCGTCATCTCGGCCGTGCGCGCCACTGGGGCCGAGGCGGAGAGCACGGTGGGAATGCAGCGGGCGATCGCCGACCTGGGGATGCCACTCTATGGGATGCAGACGCCGAATGGATATTCGATGAAGGCCGAAGCGTGGAACAGCACCACGCAACTGGTATCACGAATGAATTTTGCCATGGCGCTGGCGACGAACCGGGTGCAGGGATTGAAGAGCGACCCGGATTCCCTGCTGGGTGCGCAGGCGCAGGAGATGACACCGCAGCAGAAGATGGAGGCGCTGGAAGCGGCGCTGCTGCATGCGCCTGTGTCGGCGCGCACGCAGCAGCTGATTCTGGCGCAGGTGTCGGTGGATGCACGACAGCAGGTTTCCGAACTCAGGCAGATATCCGCGGTGAACGGGCGCGACCCGCTGAGCGTAGACGGCCCGGGACGGGCCAAGAGCGATGGGACGGCTGGGCAGCGACAGGATACTCAGGCCCAACTGGCGGCCGGATTGATCCTGGGATCGCCCGAGTTTCAGCGGCGCTGATCGCGCGCTTGGGTGCGCTTTTTTGAAGCCATTGGACGCGGTCTCAGCACGGTCTGAGTGGGATGCAGAAATTCAGGAACGGCGCATTCGCCAGAGCAGATTGAGCGGGCCCGTCCCATGGCCAAGCCCGGGAGCCCGACGGATGGCTCCGGCGACGAAGTATTTGGCGCTGGCGACAGCGGCGACGGGGTCGTCGCCCAGGACGAGCCGGCTGAGCAGCGCGGAGGAAAACGCACAGCCGGTTCCATGGGTCGAGGCGGTGCGGATGTGCTCGCCGGGAAAGCGATGCACTTCGCCCGAGGGCAGACGCAACAGGTCGGTGGGCGGATCGTGATCGCCGCCGGTGGCCACGATGTGGAGGTGCGGATGGCGCCGGCCCAGAAGATGCATGGCGGCTTCGGCGGCTTCGACCGTGGCGACCGGCTGAGCTGAAAGCACGGCGAGTTCGTGCCAGTTGGGGGTGATCCAAGCTATGTCTGGGAGCAGGCGGGTGGTGAGGAGGGCCAGCGCTTCGGGCGTCAGGAGCGCGGCGCCGGAGCTGGCTCGGAGTACGGGGTCCAGGACAGTGGGGATAGTTGGGCTTGGGACAGCAGGTTCTTCCCCTTCGACTCGCTTCGCTTGCTCCGGGTCAGGAAGAAAGTTTTGAAGCGACGACGACGCCCGGAAGCGGGCGAGAAAATCCGCAACGGCCGCCGCGATATCGGCTGAACCGAGCATGCCGATCTTGATTCCGGCCGGCGGGAGATCGCCACATAAATGGTCCAGAACGCGGCGCAGGAGCGCGGATGGTACGGATTCGGCTGCCGCGACGCCGAGGGTGGATTGCACCGTGAGCGCGGTGATGGCGGAGGTTCCGAAGAGACCGTGGGCGGCGAAGGTCTGGAGATCGGCGGTGATGCCGGCGCCGCTGGAGGGGTCGTGCCCGGCGATGGTGAGGGCGATCGGCGGAGGATGCAGCAGAGGATGGAGTGGCGGGCGCGGCACGGAAGGCCCCATTTCTTGTAGTTCTTGTTACCACGAATCCCTGTCGAACACAAGTCCCATTTCGGGACAATCCGTCTTATTTTGTTTGACTTACCTTGTGGGAATGTCGAGAATAGACACATGAGCGAACCGACGAGGAAGATCGCAGGAGAGCTGCAGGGGAAGGCTGGACGCAAGCGCGCACGCGCGGGCATGCTGGTCCTGACCCTGGGACTATCGGCCTCTCTCGTCGCCAGCCCCAGGGTGAAGCGAGAGATCGCGGCAGCGGGTAACATTGTCGCCGCGGGCGCCAGCTCGCAGCCGGGCAAAGCGGCCTCCCGGCACCACTGGTTTCAGATCGGCAAGGCGTCGTGGTACGGCGGGAAGTTCAATGGACGCAAGACCGCCAGCGGCGAGACCTACGATATGTACGGGCTGACCTGTGCGCATCGCACGCTGCCGCTGGGAAGCTGGGTCCGGGTAACGAACCTGCTCAACAAGAAGTGGGCGTTTGTGCGCGTGAACGATCGCGGACCGATGGTGGCGAGCCATATCGTCGACCTGTCCTATGGGGCGGCGCAGCGGCTGGGCGTGAGCGGGCTCGCGAAGGTGAAGATCGAGCCGGTGAACCCCGGAGATGCGAAGCAGGCAGAGGCGTTGGTCGCGCAAATTTCGCTAAGCGACGATCCGGTGCGTGTGGCGGCGATCAACGGCGATCCGGAGCTGGGTATGTTGCCGGCGGCGCGCTAGGAGTCATCTGGACCGCCTTACGTACAGCCGCAGCGGCGTATCGCCGGGTTGGAGACAGAAGGTGTCGGCGAGCCGATAGTTCGACACCAGCGTATCCAGAGCGGCAATCAGGTTGCGCTGTCCGCTGGGCTTGCCATTGCGCCAAGTGGCCTCCTCGGCGCGGAGGTCGCCCTCGGTTGGCCGCGCATACAGAATCACGTTCGGCGGAGCACTCAACAGCCGTTCGGCATCCTGCCGGGCCAGCTTATCCGAGACCACGTCGATGTTGTGCGAACCTGCCCAGGTGGGCGGCATCCGTCCACTCAGCGGATACAGGAGCCCCATCTCCGGATAAGTGAAAACCGTCGCGCCCGCAGGCTGTGCCCGCATCAGAGCGGCGGTCTGGTCGAGCAGGCGCACAGTCTCGGCCGGCAGCCGCATGCCGCGCAGCATCGGCTGGCTGGAATGCGCGACAGCCAGACGCACAGGGGCTTCGTCCTGGTGATCGAAACCGAAGGGCAGATCCAGCTTCTCGTGGACCGCCAGGAAGACCATCACCGAAAGGACAACATATACGAACGGGCGGCCCCATCCCCTGCCCCAGCCCGTGGCCCCCTCGATCACCAGGGCCAGCAACAGCCCCAGGCCCGGCAGCGCCATGGCCTCGAACACCGGCCAGGAGAGCGAAAGCGTGACCGCCACCGAAAAACCCACGCCAGCAAATAGGGCGATCTGCCACGCCCGGGCCTGCGCGGTGCGACCGCGCCAGCCGCGTACGACGGCCGCCGCCCCCAGCCACAGCGTCCCCAGCAACGTATAGTAGACCGCGCATTTGGGCACATCGTGCAGTGCGGGCAGGCTGGTAGAAGCGAGCAGCTCCGCGCCGCCGATCACCGCCGCTCCGCAAAGCCAAAGCAGACGCCAGCGCGACGCAGGCATGTCCCGCGGTTCCACGCCGGTTACCGCTCGCCAGATCGGTCGCGCGCTCACCGCGATCGCGATCAGCGCCGGGAGCAGCCACGCCGGATTGTCCGCCGCCACGGCGAATTCCCTGCTCAGAAAAGCGTGCGGCGCCGCCGCCTTGGCCGAGGGGCCGCTCACGAACATCATGGTGAGGGCAGCCCGCAGCCCGCCGATACGATGCAGCCACGCTGCTGTCGCCAGCAGCGGCGCGGCGAACCCGGCCCCATACGCCAAACTCCAGGGCCACGCTGCCGCCGCTCCGCGCAAGCGCGCCAAGCCGGCCGCTCCCAGAACCAGCACAGCCACCGCCGTACCCAGTCCCACGGTCTGTTTCGTCAGCGCGCTGAGGCTCGCGGCGGCGCCCGCCAGCGCGCCCAGCGCCAGCAAGCCTCGCAGGCCCGGCATGCCGCGAGTCGATCTCGCCTCCGCCCCCTCGCGGTCCCGCGTCTCTCCCAGGCAGAAGCTGGTGAGCAGGCCGCACAGCATCGCAAACAGGATCGCGTCGTGATTGTAGGAGGCCAGCGGATCGGTATGGTCCGCAGCCGAAAGGATGATGGTGGCCAGCGCCGCGATCGCCGCCGCCCACGCACCGACCAGCCGTCGCAGCCACGCATACAACAAAGCCGCAATGGCCAGCCGCTCCACCACCGCGCACAACCGGCTGACCAGCAGCGTCTTGCCGAAGAGGGCAAGTTCCAGCGCGGCTTTGATCTGATTGAGCGGCGGCCCCGCCGTGTAATAGTCGCGGTACGGCAGCCTGCCCGCAAGCAACGCCATGCCCCCGGCGAATTCTCCGTCGCCCGAGCGCAGGCCGGCAAAACGATTGAAGTAACTGAAGAAGAACAGACCCGCAAGCGTCAACAGAAAAACTGGAGCCCAGAGGCGGCCGGTTCTGTTGTCCTGCACTTGAACCGGCTCCGTCATAACGCTGAGCGTATCACCTCGTCGCGGGCGAGGCTGGCGGCCGCGCCCCGCTACAATGGAGCCTATGAATCCGGTTTCGCCGCCCGCTGCCTCGTCGCGCCTCAGCTCCCAGACTCTCCTGTTCGACGCCGACGATACGCTGTGGGAAAACAACATCTACTTCGAGCGCGCCATCGCCGCCTTCATCTCCTACCTCGACCACCGCGTCCACAGCGATGAAGAGGTGCGCGCGCGTCTCAACGTCTGCGAGCGCGCCACCATCGCTCAGCACGGCTACGGCGTACAAAGCTTTCGCCGCTCGCTCATCGCCTGCTTCGAACAGCTCAGCGACACACCCGCAACTCCGGGGCTTCGCGACCAGCACCATGCCCGCATCGTCGCCTTCGCCGATTCCATCGCCAGCACCGAGATCGAACTGCTCCCCGGCGTCGAAGCTACTCTCAGCGACCTCCGCCAGCGGCACCGCCTGATCCTCGTCACCAAGGGCAATCTCGAGGAGCAGAGCGGCAAGGTCGAGCGCTCCGGCCTGCGCGGCTTCTTCTCGGCCATCGAAATCCTACCCGAGAAAACCGCCGCCGCCTATCGTTCGCTGGTGGCGCATCACAGTTGCGACTCCACCACCACCTGGATGATCGGCAACTCCCCCAAGTCCGACATCAACCCCGCCCTGGCCGCCGGTCTCAATGCAGTCTTTATCCCCCACGCCTTCACCTGGGTACTGGAGCACGAGGTCGTCGATCGCCCGTCGGATACCACCCAACTGCTCGAACTCCGCACCTTCGCCGAGCTCATCCAGCACTTCTAACGCAGCGCCGCAGCAGGCATAGCAGCGCTGCTGTAGTTAGACCAACGCCGCAGTACATGTAGAGTCGCCTTCGCTTTTTGTTGTCATTCCCGAAGGGAATCTGCGTGGGGCTTAGGAAGCAAAGGGCTCAGAGGGGGTCCTTTCTGAGGAAGTTTAGCAGGGCTTTGTAGAGGTTGTCGTTGCGGTAATTGAAGCGAAATTTTGTCTCTTTAAGGTGGAGGTAGAAGGTGCGTTTGGGCACGCCGCAGAACCTAGCGAGGCGCCGTTTGGCTAGGCTCCAGAAGCTCTCGATGCCGTTGATGTGATTGAGCTGCTGAGCGAAGACATTCTCTCGGTGCTCGACCCTGAGGTGCTTGTTGTAGCCCAGATCGACCAGGCCGTGATAGCCTGCCCAGCCGTCGGTATGGATCACCGAGCTAAGGCTGGCTCGGCCACCAATCACAGCCTGCAGCGCGGCTTTGGAAGCGTCAGGGACGATCGCGGTGTAGACCTTGTCGCCGCGCTTGAGCAGGCCGAAGACGATGGTCTTGCCGCCGGCGCCGCGGCCGCACCTTCCGCGCACGCGCTGTGGGCCGAAGTAGGATTCATCCGCTTCGAGCACGCCCTCGAACGGCGACTGCCGCTCGCACTCGGCGGCGATCCTGGTGCGCAGGCGCAGGAAGATCGCGTTCACCGAACGAACCGAAACGCCAGTCAGGTGGGCGGTCTGCGTGGCCGTTAAATCCAGTGCAAAACACCTCACCAGATGACGAAACTTTGCCTCACTTAATTTGGAAAATCGAAAATAGCAGTTTGACTGCGCCATCACTGCACTTTAGCGCCGCTCCAACCTCGTTTGCTTCCTAAGCCCCTCTGCGTTTGCATTCTCGACCCCCATGGGTATCCTTTATCTCTTGATATTCACGCCTGAGCGCGCGTCGATTCGCTGGAGCAGAGTGCTCATTGGTGTATAGCGTTGCTGCTGCCTTTCTGGTTGTCATTCCGCAGCGCAGCGGAGGAATCTGCTTCTCGGGGTGTCTCTACACCAGCGGAGAAATTGCTCTAACCCTACGGCTCGTCTTTATAGATCCCCATCTGCACGTGCCCGCCCTCGACCAGCCGTGCGCGAAACATCCCTGGCGTATTGAAGCCCCACGCCATCTGCCCGTCCGGCGTGATCGCGATCACCCCGCCATCGCCCTGCATCGTTCCCACCTGCCCGATGACGTCATTCACCGCCGCCTGCAGCCGCATCCCGCGATACTGCACCAGCGCGCAGATCGTCCGCGCCACCGTCAGCCGGATAAAGAACTCTCCCGTCCCCGTCGCCGACACACCGCACGATTGGTTCGACGCATACGTCCCCGCGCCAATAATCGGCGAATCCCCTACCCTGCCGAACATCTTCGCCTGCAACCCGCCGGTCGTCGTTCCAGCGGCGATGTTGCCCGCGCGGTCCCGCACCACCATCCCGGTCGTCCCCCATTTGTGAGCGTCCGGCGTCTCCAACTCGGCTAGGGGGCCGGCTGGCGCTGGCGGCGCTCCCGCCGGGCGCGGCGGAATCGGCTTGCCCTCCTTCTTCAACTCGCGCACCAATCCTCGCCAGCGCTGTTCCGTAAAGAAGTAGGCCGGCGCCACCTGCTCCAACCCCACGCTGGCCGCGAACTCATCCGCGCCTTCACCGATCAGCATCACATCCGGCGACTTCTGCATCACCGCCTTGGCCAGCGAGATCGGGTGCTTGGTCCGCGTCACCCCCGCGACCGCCCCAGCCTTCATGGTCTGGCCGTCCATGATCGCCGAGTCCAGCTCATTCCTGCCCGCCGTGGTAAACACCGCGCCCTTGCCCGCGTTGAACAGAGGGTTATCCTCCAGCAGCCGCAGACCCACCTCTACCGCATCCACCGCCGTTCCGTTGGCGTCGAGCACTTTGGCCGCCGCCCGGATCGCCTCGTCCAACCCCGCGCGATACGCCCTTTCCCGCTCCGGCGTCATCGACCCGCGCTCGATCACACCCGCGCCGCCGTGCATCACGATGGCCCACTTGCCTGCCGGGGCCTGCGTCACCAGCGGAGCCGCTTGCTGTGCAGCCATCTGTTCCGGCGCAGCGGCCTGCACCGGCGCGGCCATCGCCGTGAACATCATGCAGAGAGACACTCCGATCAACTTATGCATAACCTGTCCTCGCGTCCAACAGAACTCCAGCGCACCAACAAACTCCAGCGCAATGCTATCAGCGATCGATTTCGCGTTGTGGATCGCGACTCCGGCGATGCTATACTTTTCTTCGGATATCACGTCACTCCTGTCGCACCTGTAGCGTGCAGCAGGCTCCTTGCGGAGGTGGCGAAATTGGCAGACGCACTAGCTTGAGGTGCTAGCGCCGCAAGGCATAGGGGTTCAAGTCCCCTCCTCCGCACCAATCCTTAGAATCAAAGACATACAGCAAGGCCAGCCCGAAACGGCTGGCCTTAGTTTTTGCGAATGTCACGGATTTTGTAACGGTTGTAGATATCTTGCGGTTTCAGCCGTTGAACCAATCGCTACCATCCGCTGGGTTTTGCGAATGTACCTTTACGATCTGTGACGGTCCGCGGGAATTGGCTTGTTGCTAAGTCGCCTTGTCGGATGCGCTTGAGGAACGTCGCATATTGCCTAAATCCCTGCTGTGAAACTGATGTGGATTGAGAATCCCGACTGGCAGACCGAGCTCCTGCGCGACGATCCGTACAGGCTCCGCCAAGTCCGAATCATTTGTGATGAGGACTGCTACCTCAAACTTCCCGGTGTAAGCGTCCCGTAGGACTTTCAATTACCCACATCGTGGTTGGCTTAGGAGGAAGCCGAGGTATATATCAGTAAGCCGAGACAAGCCTCTCCAGACGACCATATTGCCGGGTGTTGGATCGTTCGCGCGGGCAAGGTAACCGCCGAGTCTGGCCAGCTTCGTAAGGTAGATGGAGAGCGATTTGCCGCGCACGGTGGCATGGAGCTTATCGCTGGCCAATCGGTCCAGGAGCTTGATCTCCAGGGCGGTAAATGCGACTGCAGGGCTGGCGCTGGGCGCGGCGCGGTTCATCATTGTCATCCAGAAGATGCGCCAGCTCAGGACCGCAAGCACTGCAATCAGGTTGACCAGGCGGTTGGCCGTGCGCAGCTTCGAGGCTTCGGTCTTGCAGCGCGATTTCAGTATCTTATGAAAGACCTCGATCTTCCATCGCAAGGAGTACCACCGCAGTTTTTCGATGGCTTCCTTGCGCGATGTTACAGGCAGGTCTGTGATTAGCTTCTATTGCAAACGCGATGACATCATTAAGCGATATCTGGAATTCCTTTGGCGGCGTGTCCATAGTCGTTGCGTCCTATTTGAGCGAGGCGTTATAGCGGGCAACGAGATCGTCGTCCTTCTTCGCCAAGCCTTGGTATTCTTCGATCGATTCGCTGTGTTCGGTGTAAAGGATTTTCCGGCGCGAAACTAGATCGTTGTAGCGATTGACCCTCGCGTTGTAATCGGCAGTGTCAACATCAGTTCCAGAGGCCTTTTCCGAATCCAAGGCTTTGAGTTCTGAGTCAAGTTGATCGATCTCGGATTTGAGCTGCTTCATTTGGCTAAGAATCGGGTCAAGCTCGGAATCCAGCGTTTTCATCCGGGGCCGCCCGGCATCGAGTTCAGCCTTCAACTGCTGGCTGTCCTGTCCGGCCGCGGAATGTCCGTAGAAGAAGATGTTGTCGTAGTCTGCGTTTGATCCACTGGGACGGAAGCCGCCGGCGTGCTCGACGATGATGCCCCGACGATTATTGCGACCAAAATCGCTGCGAAGGCGATTCCAAGATGCCATTTATCGAACTTGCGGAAAGGGAGGCGTCCAAGAAAGCGATAGGATTTCCTCACGCATTCAGTGCCGATGTAACGTGCTAGGTGTTGCATTTGCAACGATTAAATATTCAGTAGCCTTCCGAACCGCGTAACGTTCCCAAGGTGCGAAGTACCACCATGGATCAAGCTGGCGATCAAATGTTGTCTGCCAAGTAACACGTGTGTGAGTCGGATCGATCGATTGCCATTCGACTGAACTATTCCGCCATAGAACCCACTGCGTGAGCTTACTGGTGTCGGCTGTGACTAAGAACTGAACACTGCGTTCGCGCTCACGACACGCAGAGTGAGATCGCCCGGGGGATCAC
The DNA here is from genome assembly GCA_965277925.1 of Granulicella sp. GTDB lineage: Bacteria > Acidobacteriota > Terriglobia > Terriglobales > Acidobacteriaceae > Granulicella. The sequence goes on from OZ255850.1 coordinate 252,430, forward strand.
CTTCAGCACCACTAAAGCGGACTGTCCGGCTGCTGCCGAGGGAAATACCAGAACCTGAAGAGGCTATCGGATGCGGGAAGCCTAGGCGTAAGAATCGCAGCAGTGGGGCGGCGATGTTCAGGGGTCCCACGAGCGTTGCGCCAACCTCTTCTGCGGATGCCGGTACGACGCGAGTCACGGAAACAACTTCTTGGCGAGCGTGAACTGGAACAAGCCCATCGAGCGAAAGAGCAATCACGACGACCGCTGTACAACTGAGCGTGGTTGTCTTGTTCCGGCTGGCATCGATGGCCGCTCCAACAGCGAGTCCTATCGCGTAAAAGAGTGGCGATGCCATAAGTATGCAAAGATATCCTTCGCCCACCAGAGGAGCGATGATCAGCAGCGCGAACGTGATGCCCTTCACAATACCGCCCTTTGCGGTTCCGGCGGGCGGCGCCAACGCTAGTAGCATCGCGAGTACTCCAGGGAGACCGATGAACAATAGGGAGGAGTGCCCTAAACCTTCATGAAATAGCAGTTTGTAGAGGAGTGCACTTACGGCGTACGCGGCAGCCACGATCAAGACATTCCGCAGTTTGTCATTACGCTCGGGCAGATTCGACTCTTCTGGATCTTGCATTGAACGATCCTCTCTTGGCGACTACTCCGTAGGCACTTCGTTGAATGGCGGTAACAGGTCGGCTTCGTCAAGCAACGTTAGAAGACGCTTGCGAACTGGCTTGAGTAACGGGAGTTTGGCAAGCATAAGGAGCTTCTCAGTTAAGTCCAGCGCCCCAGAGGCCAACCTCCGCGTGCGCTGCTGTCGTTTGGTTGAGTCATAGAGAAACAACACAAGCAGGCCCATCTGTAGGGACCATAGGGCAAGTGGTAGAAGCTGGTCGAGGTCCTTTGGAAGGCGTTCGACCGACAGCGCCTCAGAGAAGCTTCTCATCGCACGGTAGCGAACGACGGATGTAGCCTCTCCTAAGCATGAAAGCGGGTGTGAGGATTCGCCCGCGTAGCGGAAGATAATGCCCAGCAGCTTGCGATCATCCTGCGCGAGATCAAACTTCGTCATCAGTGCGGCTTCCAGACGCTTGCGTAGATCATTCGTTTGCGCGAAGACAATAGTGCACAAGCGTTCCTGCTCGCTTTGAATTGCATCGTAATAAGCAGTCACGATGGCTTCCTTCGAAGGGAAATAGTAATAGGCAGCAGATTTGGCGACCCCCGCGGCTGCGGCAATGTCCTGCATGGTTGTGTTGTCGAAACCACGATCACGAAATAGTTCGAGCGCGCTTTCGAAGATCGCAGTTCGGGTCTGCTCGCCTTTGGCCGTCGGCACGTCATTCTTGAACATGGTCAAATTAAACGACAATTCTTGACCATAGTCAAGAGTTTATTGAACAAGGTCAATAAGTGTGCGACTATCCTTTCATGCACATCCTCATCCCAGGCGGCAGCGGGCAGGTCGGTACGGTCCTTGCACGTCACCTCACAAACGCCGGCCATGACGTTACAGTGCTTTCCCGCACGCCGAAACCCGCGCCGTGGACGACGCTGGCTTGGGATGGCATCAACGAAGGGGCCTGGGTCTCTGCGCTTCACTCTGCCGATGCCGTGATTGGTCTGTCCGGGAGGATAGTCAACACACGCTATACGCCAAAACACCGTCGAGAAATTATGGATTCGCGGATCGTTCCCACCCGACTCCTAAATAGGCTGATTGCGGCATCGCCGACACCGCCTCGCGTGTGGCTGAACGCATCCACGGCTACAATCTACCGGGATGCTCGCGATCATTCCCAGGATGAGTTCACGGGAGAACTTGGCGATCGGCCTTACGAGCGCGGCACCCGTGAGCCTGCCTCGCTCGCGGAGACTTACTCGTTTTCCGTTGACGTTGGTGTTCGATGGGAAGGCGCGTTTTTTGCCGACTCGTTGCCCCGGACCAAGCGCGTAGCTCTTCGCACTTCGCTTGTGATGGCGTCCAGTACCGGCGGCTTCTTCTCGATCTTTTCGCGCATCGCTCGCTTCGGGCTGGGTGGCACTCAAGGACGAGGCGATCAGCGTCTATCGTGGATACACGAGCACGACTTTGCACGCGCGATCGATCTGCTTCTGGCTCATCCCGAAGTGGCCGACGAAACGAACGGCATCGTCAATCTTACTGCGCCCGAAGCTCCGACGAACCGTGAGTTCATGCGTACGCTCCGTGGTGCTTGGCATATCCCCATCGGCATACCCGCACCTGAATTTGTCATGCAGCCGGCTTTGTGGGTAATGCGCAGTGAACCTGAACTCGTGTTCAAGAGCCGCTGGGTCGCTCCCGGCGTATTGCTGAAGCATGGATTCCGGTTTGATTATCCCAGTTGGCAGTCAGCCGCCGCAGATCTCGTTGTTCGCTCGAAAGCAGCACAATAGCACGGTACCAAACCTGCGCGGTGGAAATGACGAGGAGTGGAAAGCATGGAAAGCCATAGAACCGGCTTCCAGAGACATCAAGGAAGAACTGCTTCAAATCTTCGTCTCAAGTTCATGAACTTTCTCCGGAATCCGTGTTCGATTAAGAAGGTCTTGAACAACATTGGGAGCGTCCTCAATTTCCATCCCACCGAGCCCGCAGTCTTCGCCGCGTACAACGCGGTACTCAACGGGAAGAAGCCTCAACAGGCCTATCTGTGTGACCAACTTGGGATCAGCCCTGAGGAATATCGGATGTGGTTAGCGGCGTTGTTCATGATGTTCTTGCGGCCCGCGCCCACCGAGCCAAACATGAGGGAGGGACTTATCAAGGGAATCTTCGAAGCGCCATCCGGATTCCCGATGGTTTGCGTTTATCGTTACACCGGTGAACATGCGGACAAGCGATGTCTCCTCTCGGATCGAGGTCATTACGCCCCGCTACCTTACCCTCACGCTTCTTTTGGCTTCAACCTGACAGCGACGGCCTTCATCGATTAAGCTCAACGCCACCGACATCCAGGGCTTCGTTCTCCGCGGCTATAACCTGCCGGTGGCGCGCTATCTCTTCCTGCAGTTGCACGACGCCAAGCGCGGGCGCGATCTGATTCGCCGGCTGCTCAGCCAGATCACACCCGGCCAGCGCTGGGACGGAGGCAAGCCGCCGAGCACCCTCAATATTGGCTTTACGTTCCGTGGCCTCGAGCGGCTTGAACTCCCGCTGGCCACGCTGATCACGTTCCCCGTTGAGTTCCAGCAAGGCATGCGGCAGCGCGGGCAGCTTCTCGGCGATACCGGCGTCAACGCGGACGATCGCTGGGACCCGCTCTGACGCGGGGATCGTGTTCACCTCTGGTTGGGCATCAACGGCCAGACCGTGCAGGCGCTCGACAACTGCCTGGCCGCGGTCCAGTCGGCATGGATGAAACCGGCGGCGCAACCCTGATCGGCTCTCAGGGACGCCGCAGCCGAGGTCATCGACGGCAAGCCCACAACCAGCGAGCACTTCGGCTTCACCGACGGCTTCGGCAATCCCGAGTACCTCGGCGTCGAACGCAGTTCGCAGCCCGGCCAGGGCAAGCTCCTCGACGATGGAAAGACCTAGGCGCCGCTGGCGAAAGGCGAACTTCTGCTCGGCTATGCGGACGAGGCCGGAGAGCTTCCCGTCGCACCCGTGCCGCACCTGCTCGCGGCCAATGGGACCTTCATGGTCTACCGCAAACTGCATCAGAATCTGGCAACGTTCCGAGCCTGGCTCGATCGCCAATCGGCGCTCTATGGCGGCGGCCTGGAGAATGGGAGTAAAGAGAGGCTCGCCGCGAAACTCATCGGGCGCTGGCGCGACGGAACCCCAATCGAACTCTCCCCCGACACGCCCGACCCCGCCATCGCGCAGGACCCTAACCGAAGCACCAACTTTACCTACGGCGCCGACGCCGCCGGCACGCGTTGCCCTGTAGGCGCGCATATTCGGCGTGTCCATCCGCGCGACGCATTCGGCTTCCAGGGGCGGCTCATCAATCGCCGCCGCATCACGCGTCGCGGCCTGCCCTACGGGCCCTTCGCGGCCGAAGACGAGCCGGTTGCCGACACCGACGATCGCGGCGTGATCTTCATGGCGCTCAACGCCAGCCTCTCCCGCCAGTTCGAGTTCGTCCAGCAGCAGTGGGTCCAGTACGGCAACGACAAGGACGCCCTGATGGGCAACCACGCAGGCCATGGACGCTTCGTCATCCAGGGCGACACCACGCCCGCCAATCCGCCCTTCGTCTGCAGCCACCTGCCGGACTTCGTCGAGCTCCGCGGAGGAGACTACTTCTTTCTACCCAGCATCACGGCTCTCGGCATGATCGCGGTCGGCATCGTCGACCCCCGTTGATACTGTTCTTGGCACCCTTTGCAAAACCCCCGTGATAAACTGATCCTCAGCTTGATGTGCTGGCGCCGCAAGGCACAGGGGTTCACTTTCCCGCCTTAGCACCAACTCAAATTTCAGGAAACTCCGCCGCGCGCGGCCAGGGCAACGCAAAGCAATGTTCATTCTTCTCATCATCGTCCACGTTATCGTCTGCCTGTTTCTGGTAGGCGTGATTCTGATCCAGCAGGGCAAATCGGCCGATCTCGCCGGCGCCTTCGGCGGCCAGGGTTCGCAGACAGCCTTCGGTCCTCGCGGCGCGGCCAACCTGCTCACCCGCCTCACTACCTGGGCGGCCATCATCTTCATGTGTACCTCGATTGCGCTCACCGTTGTGATGTCGCATAACACGGCCAACCGCTCGGTTTTCTCGGACGTCCCCGCCAGCCAGTCCACCCCAGCAAAGAAATAGCCGGCGGCTTCCCTTCCGTTTGCTCCGCGATGAAGCGCAGGCCAACCGCCTGCGCTTTCGCTTTGTCCTCTGCTTTGCCCTTGCTCGGCTGGCCTCAGGCCGAAGCGGAGAGACCTGCAGTTGCCCTGCCGAACTCCACGGAGCCCGCCCCATGATCCGCGAAACCTTCCCCGTCGGTCTGCTTGGCTGCAACTGCACCATCCTGGGCGACGAAGTCTCGCGTGAAGCCATCGTCGTCGACCCCGGCTACGAGATCCCGCGCATACTCGCCGCGCTGGCGAAACATCAACTGACGCTGAAGCAAATCGTCGTAACTCACGCACATATCGACCATATAGCCGGCGCGCAATCCCTTAAGACAATCACCGGCGCGCCCATCCTCTACAACCAGGCCGACCTCCCGCTGGTCGCCATCATGGACGTCCAGGCCACTTGGATCGGTCTTCCGCCCGACGTTCCCACCCCTTACGTCCCGCCGCCCGACCACTCACCCGCCGACACCGAGACCATCGCGATCCGCGGCCTCGCAGCCACCGTCCTCGACACCCCGGGCCACACCCCCGGCAGCCTCTGCCTCTACGTTCCGGAGCACCATCTTCTGCTCGCCGGCGACACGCTCTTCGCCGGCAGCGTTGGCCGCACCGATCTCCCCGGCGGCAACCCGGCCGCCCTGATCGACAGCATCAAGACCCGCCTGCTTCCCCTCCCCGGCGACACCGTCGTCATCCCCGGCCACGGCCCCGCGACCACGATCGCAACCGAAGCCGCCTCCAACCCCTTCCTTACCTGACGAGCCGGCGTAGACCTTTCCGCAGAGCGGGTTCGCGTCAGTCGATCGGAAGACGGCGAAGGCCCTCCGCCCAGAGCTCCGGCGGCGTCAGCAGGCTAAGCACCGCGCGACCCTCGGGCAGCCCGTAGAACCCGCCCGGCTGCACCAGAACTCCACGGGCCAGCGCCGCCTGCGCAAACCCGCAGCCCTCGACCGTGCGAGGAACCCGCACCACTGCCGTCCATCCACCTTCGAGCGCCAGCCGCTGGGCTAATGTCCCGCTGCAGGCTCCGTTACCGCTGAAGGCTCCGTTACCGCGCAGCCGTTCATCCAGCGCCGCCAGATTCGCACGCGCTCGCTCGCGTATCTGGCGCTGGATCGCGTGCCGCCCCGCCAGCCATCGCGGCAGCGCCAACTGCGTCAACGCATTCATCGACAGAAATGTGTCGGCGATGACCTCAATCCGCGTCATCGCCTCACCGGCAAGCGGCTCCGGTCCGCGGACCGCAACCCACGAAACCTTCATCTGCGGCAGCGCGCAGACCTTGCTGATTCCGCTCAGTACAAACGTAAGACACCCCGCATTTTCACAAGCCCCGTTTCCAGGCGTCCTGTTTCCAGACGCAAAGCTGCGCGGTGGCAGTCCGCCCAGCGCATAGTCGAGAAACACCTCATCCACCAGCAGCGCCAGTCCACGCTCCGCGCACAGCGCCTCAATCCCCGCCCGTTCGTTCGCCGAGGCGAAGTTGCCCGTTGGGTTGTTCGGGTGCACGACGACGATCGCGCGCGTTCGCGGCCCGATCGCCGCCGCAAGCTCGTGCAGATCGATGACCCATCCGTGCGTCGTGTCCTCGGCGCCGGGGTCATACAGCAGCGGATACTCGCGCAGCACCACATCCTCCAGCCGCGCGATGTACTCGAACAACGGATAGCTTGGCTGCGCGACCAGAACCTCATCGCCCGGATCGCACAGCAGACGGAAGAGGAAGCTGTAAGCCTCGCTGGTACTGGTCGTCAGGCAGATGCGCTCGATGTTGACCTCAGCGCCGCGATCACGGTAGTAGCGCGCGACCGCCTCGCGGGCCTCGATCATCCCCCGCGGATCGGGCCGATACTCCAACGCCGGCCCATCGGCGAGCGCGTCCCACACCTCGCGGCCATACTCGAACCCGCACAGCGTCGGGTTCGAGACGGTAAGATCGACTACATCTCCGCCCGTACCGCGCCGCTCGCGCAAAGCAGCCACGAGATCGTTCTCGGCAAAGTCCCAGTTGGTGCGTTCGGAGAAGGTCATGCGCGCTCGTTGCTCTCGAAGTCTCGTTGCTCTTAGTCTCGTTGCTCTTGGACTCTCGCTGCTTCCATCCTAAAGCTGCGCATCATTAACCTCGTCATCCCGAGCGCAACGAAGGACCTGTTTCTTGCTACCGCAAGCACTTTCGTTGGAGCAGCGCCGCAATTGGTGTAGAACCTCCCTTCCTTCTTGTGTCATCGCCGAGGGGAATCTGCGTTTGCAGTCCCCCCACCGGCAGGCAAAATTGCTGCAGCCGCCGGGACTGCTCAGGGCGTCGCGACCGCTAGAATAAGCCTCGATGACCTCGATTCGAGCTGTCCTGTTTGACTACGGCCTGGTGCTCAGCGGCCCTCCCGACCCCGTCGCGCAGCAGCGGCTCGAGAACCTTCTGCATGCCCGCACCGCGGCGTTCCACGACGCGTACTGGAAACATCGCGACGACTACGACCGCGGCCTCCTGACCGCTTCAGCCTATTGGAGCCGCGTCGCTCGCGACCTCCATCAGCCGCTCGACAATGCCACGCTGGATCAGGCGACACTGACCGCGCTGATCGACACCGACACCGCGCTCTGGACCCAGCCCAACCAGCCCATGATCGACTGGGCCGCGAGCCTGCAGCACGCTGGAATTCGCACCGGAATCCTCTCGAATCTTGGCGACACGATGGAGGCCGGAATTCGAGCGCGCTTCGACTGGATCGCCGCCTTTGACCACCACACTTTTTCCCACCGTTTAGGCATCGCCAAGCCTGATCTCGCGATCTATCGCCACGCGACAGAGGGTCTCGCTGTTCCCGCCAGCCAGATCCTGTTCATCGACGACCGCGAGCCGAACATTCAGGCGGCCCTCGCCGCCGGCATGGCCACGATTCGCTACACCAGCCACGAATCATTTCTGGAAGAACTCAGCGCCTCTGGGTTACACGGCCTTCCACTGCCGTCTGCGTAGCGCAGCCGAAGCCAAGAACACCACGGTTTCTTAGCGCGCACTATTCCCGAATTGGAACGCTGACCAGAGAGTTCTTGCGCAGTCTCATCATCGGACAACTTAATAACCCGATCTTCAGTTGAGATTAAGACAGCGGCCGAACGCAGAGTTTTTCTCGGCCCAACTGCAACCATGAAGAATAACTTAAAGCTCTTTCTTGCATTTTTTTCTTTCCCGGGTCTGTTTGTTTCTGTGCGGGCTCTCATGCTCGCGTCTGTGTGGGCCTTGGGGGTAACCGCCCTCAAGGCCCAGACAGCGAATCAACCTATTAACGCCACGCAGCAGGTTGTGCTGCAAGCTCTTCGTTCGTCTGCTGGCCATGGCAGCTTCAGCGCAGCCCAGTACGCGCCGGATGGCAGCCTCATCCTGCTGCTCGATGAGCAGGACGGCGTTCGCATCCTCAAGACCGGTCCTTCCGCGACCACCGTGATCGCGCAGGCTATGATGGGCGCGGCCGGCGACTCTGGAGTGGCAATCGCGATCGATCCTGGCGGCAATATCTACGTCACGGGCACAACGACCAGCGGAAGCCTTCGCGCCACTACAGGCGTTCCCTTTCCGTCGGTCGCCGATAGCTCGACCAACTCCTTTCTGGCCAAGTACGACGCCAACCTCAACCTCATCTTCCTGACCTTTCTCGGCGCCGGTCATACCGCTGCCGCAAGCGTCGCCGCGACGGCTGATGCCGTCTTCGTGACCGGCGCCACCCTGAGCGCGGCCCTTCCGGTCAGCGCGGCGGGCATCCAGCAGGTACCCGCGACCGGTTCCTCGGAGAATGGTTTCGTCGAGCGCTTCAACGCCAGCGGAAGTGCGCTGGTGTACGCCACCTTCCTGACCGGTGCGAACGGCAACACCGTCCCAACGGCGATCGTCGCGGACAGCGCCGACAATGCCTCCATCGCCGGCTCCACGTCGGCCAGCGGCTATCCCACGATCGCAGCCTTGCAGCCAACCATCCTTACCGCTGGCGGGAGCACCAACTCCGGGTTCCTGAGCAAGCTCAATGCTTCGGGATCGGCCTTCGTGTTCTCGACATTCATCGCCGGCCAGGGGATCACGAGTATGGCTCTCGATTCCACTGCCAGCTCCCTGCTGCTGTCGGGCAATGTGTCGCTGGGCCAGTTCCCTGTCGCCACGGTCGCGGTGCCGCTCACCTCGACCAGCTATCAATCGCTGCTGCGGATCCCGGTCGACGGCCAGTCCGTGACCTCGTCGGTGCTGCTGGTTCCCGGCACGCAGAGCTTCGTCCGTGCCGCCCCGAGCGGCGATGCGTGGATCTCCGGCACGCTCACCACGCCGCTCTTTCCCGGCGACGCCGCCCCGGACTACACCGCCGGCGACAGCTTCCTGCTGCACCTCACCGCGGCCGATCGCTTCGACCAGACGCTGCGCTTCGGCGGCATTGCATTGAACAATGCGAGCTACGCCTCGCTGACCAGCAACGTCGCCGCGCCCGCGATCAGCGCAACCGGAACGGTCGCACTGCCCGGGCAGATGACGGCGACCGTGAACTCCGCTCTCCTAGCGACGCAGCGCTTCGATCTGCCTCTGGTCCAGTCTCCGAACGCCGTTCTGCCCGACACGCTGAGCAATATTCTTCCAACCGCCGCCTGCGGCACAAGCAGCCAATGCATCGGAACCGGCGCGCTGCTGGCGACGATCGCGACCGCGGTCTCGGCCCCGAGCCTCAGCCTGTCGAGCGGCGATCTGCCCAACCTCACGCTGCGCAACCTGGGCTCGGCGACCGCAATCGGGCTGTCCCTCGCGGCCAGCGGTTTTACGGTCGCAACCGACTGCGGGACCACGCTCGAGCCCTCCAACCAATGCCGTCTGGCGTTGAGCGGAACCGGTCCGGGCAGTGTCACGGTTGTGGCGGCGAATGCGGCGCCGGCGATAGTGACGGTGCAGGCGAACACGCAGCCGCCCGATGCGATCGTCCTGAGCACCAGCGAACTCGACTTCGGCATTGTGACCTCGGTTGACGTGCCCGCAACCCGGACAGTCGCCGTGGCCAATCTGAGTTCCTCGAGCCAGACCTTCACTTCGGCCGCCGATGGCGGTCCCGCAAGCGCGCCGAACAACTTCAGCGAGGTGGCAAGCGACTGCACCTCGGGCGACGCGAGGGGCGTCCACACTCTGGCCGCCAATAGCGCCTGCCACATTACTTTGGGCCTGACCGTTTCGAGCTCCAGAGCGAACGACGGCGCGGTGCGGGCAGCCTGGAAGATCGGTCCGCGCGATATCGTGCTGACCGCCTTCGCTCAAGCGGCGGCCCTCAACGTCTCCTCCGCCGAGGTGGACTTCGGCGCACAGTTCCCGGGCACCTCCGCGCTCCGCCTGCCGCGCTATCTCTATCTCTCCAACAACTCCGATGCCGTGGTAGCGCACATCCTGGCCACGCTGCCGGACGACTCGCCCTTCACGGTGTCGGACGCCTGCCCGTCGCTGCTCGCGCCGCACAGCGTGTGCCGCCTGACCCTGAACTATCTCTCGCCCATTGCGCCATCCGACGACTCCGAGACCCTGACGCTCGACGCCGGGGCCAGCGTCCTGCTCACGGGCCAAACGCTCTCGCCCGCAACCGTCAGCGGAAGCTCGGCCGATCCCAGCCTGAGCGTGTCCTCGGCCTCGCTCAGCTTTGCGACGCCGGTCGCGGTCACCGGGATATCCAGCGCCATGCAGCCACTCACAGTACGGAACACAGGAGGCGTTCCCTTCGCCGTCTCCGTTGCGCTGAGCGGCGACTTCGCGCTCACCAATGGATGCCCCGCGATGCTGTCCGGCGGCGCGTCCTGCCAGCTTCTCATCAGCTTCGCGCCGTCGCAGCCGGGTGCGCGCGACGGCCTGCTGAGCCTCACCGCGGGTAGCGGCTTCGCTCCCGCCCTGGTCGCGCTGAGCGGCACCGGCGCAGCCATTCTCCCGGCCAATAACGGCACGCTCGCTCTTGGCCAAACGCTCATCGGCGAGCCCTCCGTCGCCTGGTACAAGGTACAGCAGCCACTTGTGACACTGACCGCAACCGCCGGCAGCGCGCAATTCGGCGTCGCGCTGGTGGCCGAGACCGGCGGCGGCCACGGAACGCCGCCCGCGTCCAGCTTCAGCCAGACGGTGACCGGCAGTTGCAGCGACTGCTGGCTGGGCGTGCAAGTTCTGTCGCAGACCGCCGGCCCGCAGATCACCTCGCTGACGCTCTCCAGCATCCCCGGAGGCAACCCCTATCCGCTCAGGCTGACCGCAACCGCGCTGCCTGTCCAGGGCCTGCTGCTGACGCCGATTCAGCAGGACTTCGGCCCGGTCGCAATCCATAGCTCGTCGGCTGCACTGACATTGACGCTCGCCAACCTCCTGACACCGGCGGCTAACGTCACGGTGCAATCGGTCTCGGCCAGCGGAGACTTCAGCATCGCTGCAAACACCGCCGGCGGCGCTTCGTGCAGCGGCGGGCTGGGCTCGACGGCCTCCTGTGTCGTGCAGGTCGTCTTCTCGCCCAGTGCTACCGGAAACCGCAGCGGAACCTTGACCATCGTCACCTCGGGAGGCACCGCGACCGCAACCCTGACAGGCTTCGGCTCTGCCGATCCCGGCCTCGCAATCAACCCGGTTGCGCTGAACTTCGTCAATATCCAAGGCAGTTCCTCTTCGCAGCAGTCGATTACCCTGTCCAACACCGGTGCGACCAGTCTCACGATCGGAACGACTGCCGCTTCCGACCCCAGCTTCAGCGTCAACTCCAACTGTGCGACGCTCGCGTCCGGCGCGATCTGCACGCTGGCTGTCAGCTTCGCGCCGCAGAGCGCGACCGTGGCCGCCACGCTGTCGATTCCAGTCACACTCACAGTGAACGGGCAGACGACAAGCACGACTTACACCGTGCCGCTCTCCGGCGGCTACACGGCGGAAGACGCCGGTCTCGAGATCGTCCCCGGCGAGGTCAACTTCGGTTCCACCGCAACTGGCGCGCAGGGAGGAACGCGCCAGTTCACGGTCGACAACCTCACTTCCAAGACCGTCGACATGACGCTCTCCCTGCCGCGACAATTTCCGCTGGCCTCACCATCCCCCTGTGCGGTGCTGGCCGCGGGAGGCAGTTGCAGCTTTTCGGTGACCTTCCTGCCGGTAACCGACGGCCCGCTTACCGGCACCGTCTTTGCACAGGGCACCGCCAGCGATGGCTCGACCGTGCAGGCGCTGGCATACATGCTGGGCTATGGCGCCGGCGCGGGCAAGCTGACCATCAATGGCGGCGACATTCCCTACCAGCCCATCGGCTTCGGCCAGGTTGGCTCCGGCCAAAGCGCGCAGCAGACGCTGACCCTGACTAACAGCGGAGCCACGACGCTGACCCTGCGCCGCATCACCAGCGAGCCGCCGTTTCTCTCCATCAGCAACTGCGGGGCGGCGCTCGCGCCGGGAGCAAGCTGCAGCGCCGTCCTCACCTATGCGCCAATCGATCAGGTCGCGCCCGCCGCATCCAGTTCGCCGCGCATCGACACCGGAACGCTGCTCGTGGAGAGCGATGCCGCTTCCAGCCCCGACATGGTCGACCTGACCGGCAGCGTGTTGCCAGTTGCGTCGAGCAGTCCCGCCAACTCCGCCTCGCTGGCTGCCTTTCAGTTATCGAACAGCGCACTGACCTTCGCCAACACAAAGATCGACGCCGCGTCCGTGGCGCAGACGGTCACGCTCACCAACACCGGCGCCGCAACACTCCACATCCTCTCGACGGTCGTCTCGACGGGCTTCAGCGCGACGACCAACTGCACGACTCTGTTGCCGGGCGCGACGTGCAGCTTCGCGGTGCAGTTCACGCCAGCACCCACGTCCAGTTCGACGCTGCGCTCAGGCACGCTGGCAATACGGTCCGACTCGACAACCTCGCTGGATTTCGTCAGCCTGCTCGGCACGACCTCAGCCTCGCCGGTCACACTCGATCCCGCGGCGCTCGACTTCGGCGCGGTGAACATCGGCGCGACCGCGACGCTGAGCGTAAACCTGACGAACACCTCTACGACGCCAGCGACCCTGCTCGGCCTCAGCGCCAGCGGCGATTACACGGTCGCGCAGGGCACATGTCCGGCCGTGGGTTCAGTTCTGGCAGCGGGGTCGAGCTGCGCGCTGAGCGTGACCTTTACACCCAGCGCAGCCGGTACTCGGACCGGCATTCTCAGTCTCTCGACCGATGCCTTCCAGCTTCCGCTGACGGTGTCGCTGACCGGCACTGGCGTCGCGGCGCAACTGCCCGTGACGCCTGGATCGTTCACGCTGACCGTGAATGGCGCGAGCTCCGCGACCGCGACCGTCCCGAGCGGCTATCCGGCGACGTTCTCGCTGGCGCTGACTCCGCTCAACGGCTTCAGCGGCCCGGTCGCGCTGACCTGCACGCCGATCACGGCGGGCCAGTATGCGAGCTGTTCCCTGCTGGCTGCGTCGCTGACGCTCGGCAGTAATCCGCAGAGCTCGACCGCGACGATCAACACCATCACCAGCTCGGCGGTCCCGGCTGCGGTGCTTGGCCTCATGCTGGCGCCGCTGGCATGGATCAGGCGCAGGCGATCGCGGGGCGGCCGATCACGGGGCAAGCACACCGTGCCGATGGCGCTGCTTTGTGTGCTGCTCGCCAGCATCGGCTGCATATCGCAGAGCGGCTGCGGAGGTGGGACAGCCACAGCCACAGCCAGCAACCTGCGTAAAACGCCGGCGGGAACCTACCAGTATCAGGTGACGGCGAGTTCGACGAGCGGAGTCGCGGTCTCGTCCAGCGTTACGCTCAACCTGGTTGTCCAGTAGAGCGTTAGCCAGAACAGCAGATTCCTACGGAATGACAACCAGAAAGCGGGAGCATAACCCTACACGACCAGGCACGCTGCTCTACGCGATGGTCCGTGGTCGGAGGTCGATCGGGACGCGCTCGACGATCTCGATCCCGAAGCCCTGCAGCGCGGGAACATGGGTTGCGTGGTTGCTCAGCAGGCGGATTCTGCGGATGCCGAGGTCGGAGAGTATCTGGCCGCCGAGGCCGACCTGGCGCAGAATGCGTTGATCTTTGGGATAGGGATCGCGCTGGCCGCGTTTGCCCTTTGGCTCGGAGGCGCGCCCGCGCTCGTCGATCCGGCTGCGCTCGCTGCGGTGAAAGACCAGCCCCGCTGCCGGCGTGGAGCGGTTCGGCGTTGCGAAGCGGTCCGGTGTTGCGAAGCGGTCCAGTATTGCGGTGTGGCTCGTGGTCGCGGAGCGGTCGATGCCGAAGCCGCGTTGCGTGTGGTGCAGGTAGACCAGAGCGCCGCGGCCGGCTGCGGCGATGGCGCGCAGGCTGGCATCGATGGTAGCACGGCAGTCGCAGAGCTCCGAGCCGAAGACGTCGCCCACGAGGCAGTGGGTGTGCACGCGGACCAGGACCGGCGCATCGGCGGCAACCGATGGTTCGCTGCGTGCGGCCGAGTGCCCTACTGTGCCAAGATCGCCAGCGCCCAGGTCTCCCGCACCCACCCCGTTCGAGCCTAGCCCGCCCACACCCGGAGCACCCCCGTACAGGTCTCCGTACACCAGCGCGATGTGGGACTCGCCTCCCTCCACCGCGCTGCCCATTCCGGCTTCGCTCTCGTAAGCGATCATGCGGAACTCGCCATACGGCGTGGGAAGCTGGGCCTCGGCAACGCGATGCACGTAGCGCTCGTTCTGCATCCGGTAGCGGATCAGATCGGCGACGGTAAGCATCTTGAGCGAGTGCGTCTTGCAGAACTCGATCAGGTCGGGAACCCGGGCCATGGTGCCGTCTTCGTTCATGATCTCGCAGATGACCCCGGCGGGAATGAGCCCGGCCATGCGCGCGAGATCGACGGAGGCCTCGGTCTGGCCGGCGCGGACCAGCACGCCGCCCTTGCGGGCGCGCAGCGGGAAGACGTGGCCCGGGCGTGCGAGGTCGTTGGCCGTCGAGCCGGGACGGATGGCGACCTGCACGGTATGCGCGCGGTCGGCCGCCGAGATTCCCGTGGTCACGCCTTCGCGGGCCTCGATGGACTCGGTGAAGGCGGTGCCGAAGCGCGAGGTGTTGTCCTGGGTCATGGGGCCGAGGCGCAGGTGGTCGGCGCGTTCCTCGGTGAGGGTAAGGCAGATGAGGCCGCGGCCGAAGCGAGCCATGAAGTTGATCGCTTCAGGCGTGCAGGACTCGGCGGCCAGGGTGAGGTCGCCCTCGTTCTCGCGGTCCTCGTCGTCGACGACCACGATCATGCGCCCAGCCTGAAGCTCGGCGATGGCCTCGGCGACGCTGCTGAATCCGGTCTGCGACTCTGCCATGGCCGGCGCTCCCTGGGAGGTTAGAGGGTGGACTCGATTTCGAAGCCCCAGGCCTCGAGCAGAGCTTCAGGGATGTACTTGGAGTTCTTGTTGCGCCGGGCCCACTCGCGCAGGCGCGTGGAGCGGATGTACTGGTCGGGGGTGAGCTTATATTCCTTGACCACCAGCTCGAAGGAGGTGACGGTGGGAACGACGGGGCCGATGGGTTCGGGCTTGCCCCAGTTAGGATTGCCACGGCGTTTGGCCATGTGGAGAGGTTCCTCGCTTTCCGGCGGCGCGTAAAGCCGCAACAGTTCATTTTACCATCGGAGGAGGAGTAATCCCTGAGGGTTCCTGGAGGGTCAGCTTCCGTCTTGACCATTCCCCGACCATAACGAGGAGTTAATTTGCTGATGCAGGGACGCCGTTGCTTCCTGTGAGTGGTAAGGCGATCTCTCGTCAACCGAAAAATTGACCGATAACTTCCGAATTGCCGACCGCCCGCTCAGAACTAGAAAGAAGCGGCGGAATGTTTCGATAGCTGCATCTCGTGAACGCACACAGACATATTCGCCCCTTGGTTCCCCGACAGCTAAAAGTCGCGGGCCTGGATTACTGCGCCCGTGGTAAATAGCAGGACAGCGGAAACCAAGAAGCAGATGGTAATACCGAGCCAATGAAATGTTCCCGCGAGCAATTGAGTTTTCGGATCGATCGATGCGGTGGCGCTCATCACGTCGAAGACATTCCAGCCGTGGAACGTATGCGTGCGATATCCGAGAAACATTGCAGTGAGTGCGCAAAGTCCAACCACCGGTGAGGTGAACTCTCCCTCGAATATCTCCGAAAGAAGTAATCCAAAGGCTATTATCGCGAGTCCTGCCGCGGTCATCGAAGCGCTGAACGCAAGGGCCTGAAGGAAGGGATAGGACTCGCCAACGAATGCGGACAATACTGGAATGAGAATTGCCGAGGCGAGTCCAAACGCTATTGACTCAGCCCAGGCCACCGAAGCGCGAATGAGAAAAAGGCGCCGACGCCCGACCGGCAGGCCCAGCGTAAAAAGAGCCGCCCCGGTCGCTTTCTCTCGTGCGAGACCCGCAAGCGCGACCATGAAGGCAGCCAATACCCACAAGCCTTGTAGGGCATAGTGGAACAGCCCAGCCCAGACATAGACGGAATAGAGCAACGTCTTGTCAGGGAAGCGAGTGTTGTAGCGGTCGAGAAATCCTGGGCTTGTGAGCACTGCATAGACCACCAATGACGCCAGTAGTACTAGCGCGCAGAAGAAGCGTCCACGGGATTCACGCCAAGCCTTCCAGAGGACTGAGATCGACCCGAACTCGAAGATGCGATGTGGATGAGAGGAGTTAGTAGTCAAGACGATCTCCATGGGCCACGGTGGCCACGAGTAAGAATGCTGTGAGCGTCCATGTCACGAACAGGGCAATCCACGGCGCCGTGATCCAACTGATTTGCCACGGGCCAGCCATGGTATGCGCAAAGTCCAAGTATCCGAACCACGGGGTGCGTCCCAGATAACGCATATGCTGCATGTATGTTTGCAGCCACAGGTAGGGAGCTCCGAGGAGGACCACAGTAAGAATGAGGCTAAGATAGTTGCCTGGAAAGAGCGTGTAACAGAGGTTGCCGAAGGCGATCATAAAGACACCCGCCGCCACCATGAGAGCGGTATGCAGAACTACCTGTGAGAGCGAGTAGGTCTGATGAATGGCGGCTGACCCTATGACGATGACGAGGACAGCGAATAGACTGAGTCCGATGCTCTCCAACAGTGCAACCGCCAGTCGTGTGAAGAGCCACCGCCTTCGGCTGACCGGAAGGCCGAGGCTGAACAGAACTGTTCCGCCGTTCCGCTCGCGAATCAACCCACCAAAGGCAAACAGGATGGCAAACAAGACCCAGACCTGTTGCAGGTAGTTGTCGTAGAGGTAGTGCCAGAGATACCAGCCATATTCATGAATGCCCAGCGGCATCCATTTCATGTGATACCCATGAGGGTTTCGCAATTCCGCCGACCACATGCTGACCAGCCATGCATGTTGCTCCATGTAAAAGATGCAAACAATAGCTGCAGCGACGAGGCCAGCAAGGAACCGCACTCGCGTCTCGATCCAAGCCTTGTAAAGGAGCATCTTCATGACCTCGCCTTCACCTTTTCGAGGAAGATTTCCTTCAATGAGATCGGCAACACATCGATGCTGCCCGCATGCAACATGCGTGCGTGTTCGACGATGGAATCCACGTTATGGCTGGCGACGAACGAAACCGTGCGCCCTACGACACTAACTTTTTCGATGCCAGGGAGCCGGAAGTCTCGTTCTTCGACAGGCTCTGGAAAGACTGCCTGAATATGCCGGTATTGTTCTTTGACCCGATCCATGGGCGCGTCGAGGACGAGCTTGCCTCGATCGATCATCAGGACGTGGTCGGCCACCTGCTCCACCTCCGCAATCTGGTGCGATGAGAAGAAGATGGTGGTTCCCTGTGCGGCGAGCGACACGACAATCTGCAGTACATCCTCGATGGCGACGGGATCGAGCCCTTCGGTTGGCTCGTCTAGAATCAAAAGCTCGCAACCGCGCGCGAAGCCCAGAAGCAACGCGAGCTTGGTTCGCATGCCTTTTGATAAATGTCGAATCTTCCGCGCGGGAGGGAGCTCAAACTGCTCCAGGAGGCGGACTTCGAGAGCATGATCCCATCTAGGAAAGAACGACCTCGTAAAGTGAATGATTTGATCGACGCTCATGTAATCGTAGAGCCGCTTGTCCTCCGCCACGAAGGCCACCTTTTGTCGGATCAGCAGGCTGTCGCTCTCTTTGTCGATACGGTGACCGAAGATGCTGCCGCTGCCGGACGTAGGATGGATCATCCCTAATAACATCTTGATCGTCGAACTCTTTCCGGCTCCATTTTGACCCAGAAAGGCACATACGGAACCAGCGTGGACTGACAGGTTCATGCCGCTTACCGCCGGATGCTTCCCATAACTTTTCGTCAGTTCGATTGTTTCGATGACTGTTGCCATGACTACCTCCGTTGAAACTCTCCAGCGATTTCGGCTTCGAAGAGTCGCCGAATCTCGCCTTCCTCCAGACCTTGTTTCTTTAATGTGTCCACAAACTCATGGACCAGAAGTTGCGCGTCCCGCATCTCTTCGGCCCTGGATCGGCTGCGGCGACGGGAGATGACGAAGGCTCCGAGTCCATGCCGTATCTCGAGCACGCCTTCCTGCTCCAACTCGCGATAAACCTTGATGACGGTATTCGGATTGATGACCAGAGTTTCGGCCAGACTGCGGATGCCCGGAAGCTGATCTCCAGCCGTCAATCCGCCGGTTTCGATGGCGTGGCGGACTTGTTCCTTGAGCTGAACGTAGATGGGAACGCCGGATGATGGATTGGGTTTGCGAAACACAGTTATACACAAAGACGAGGGCCACGCGGCTGAGCTGAAGGAGCAGCGGAACACGCTTGGCGCTCGATGCGCGCGATGGAACTCCGCTGCAGTGAAGCCGTTCGGACGTGTTACGGCGCGATTGCGTCTAACGGCTTGGTCACGAGGGACGCGGGGATGCGAGCATGAGTGCGAAACGGAAGTCGGGCGCGAGAGACGGCGCGGTGCGGGCGATGGCTGCGGTGGGCGTGGGGGCGGTGGTGCTGTATGGGTCTAAGGCGTTGATCAATTTGTTCGGGCCGCAGCCGAAGTACTCGATGAAACGGGACCTGGATGCGGCGCTCGATTCCGAGGAGTTCATTCAATTTTTGAGTGTGGTCACCAACGGCGAGCGGCGGCGGTCGCGGCTGCAGCGGCTGAAGAACGGGGCGGAGTTCTATCCGGCCGAGATGGAGGCGATCCGGCGGGCAAAGCACGCGGTCAACCTGGAGTTCTATGAGTTTTCGCCGGGTGAGGTGAGCGGGCGGATGCTGGAGGCGCTGTCGGAGCGGGCGCGCGCGGGTGTGGAGGTCAAGGTCATCGTCGACGCGATGGGAAGCTTCCACACGCCGGACAGCTACTTCGACGGCTTGCGCGCGGCGGGTGGGCAGATGTGCTGGTATCACCCGGCGAAGTGGGACACGTGGCAGCACCTGAACCAGCGGACGCATCGCAAGCTGATGATGGTGGATGGAGAGACCGGGTTCATCGGCGGCGCGGGCGTGGGCGACCACTGGCTGATGGCCACCAAGCAAGGGCCGGCGTGGCGGGACACGATGTTCTGCGTTGAAGGCGAGGTGGCGGCGGGGTTGATCTCGACGTTCTGCGAGAACTGGCTGGAGGCTTCGGGAGAGATCGTCTCGGGGCAGAAGCAGTTCGGGTTTCGCGATGTGCCCGATGGCGCGGAGGGCTTTGTGGTGTCGAGCACACCGCAGGGTGGCGGGACGCAGGCGCGCATTCTGTTCCAGGCGCTGATCAAGAGCGCGAAGGAGACGATACGGATTACGACGCCGTACTTTCTCCCCGACCGCAGCGCGCGGCGGGCGCTGGTGGAGGCCGTGCAGCGCGGCGTGAAGATGCAGGTGCTGACCGCGGGGCCGAAGATCGACCATCCGTTCGTGCTGAAGCTGAGCCGCCACAGCAGCCGCCATCTGCTGCGCGGCGGTGCGCAGATCTTCGAGTACCAGCCGTCGATGATCCACGCCAAGCTGATGACCGTGGATCATCAGTGGTGCGTGGTGGGCTCGACCAACTTCGACCACCGCTCGTTTGCGCTGAACGATGAGGTGAACCTGGCGGTGCTGGACCGGGATCTGGCGAAGGTCATCGAGAGCGACTTCGACGAGGATTTGAAACGGAGTTGTCCGCTGACGCTGGAGATGCTGGGAAAACATAGTGCGTTGGATGAAGCGGAAGAGGTGCTGGAACGGCCGGCGAAGGCCGAGAGCTGAGGGTGACTTGGTAATGGTGCCAATCCATCCGAGAAGCAGGTTCCTACGGAATAACAACCAGAAAGGCAAGAACGAAAGCAAAGGCGAAGCCGAGGCAGATCGCCCGCGGCAATGACAACTAGAAACGCAAGAACGAAAGCAAAGGCAAAGCAGACGCAGATTCCCTGCGGGAATAACAACAAGAAAGGCAAGAGCAAGAAGAGAAGTAAGAACCAAGGCAGCGGCGCTGGCAAGAGCAAGCGCTCAGGCGATCGTGTAGCTGGCCAGGTTGACGGTGACTTTGTCGTTGGGGGTCTTGGTGGTCCCGCCGTCGCTTTGGGGATGTTGTTCGATGGTGAGTGTTTGAGCGGTGACGATCACACGCAGATAGCCATAGTCGGTGGCGTCGACGCTGTTGAGGGTCAACGTTGAGTTGATCGGGTACGGGGTGCGGAGCGTCGTGCGCATCGCCGAGAGCGGGTTGTGGCCGCCGCACCCGGCGACGAGAAACGGAATCTGCTTGGCGCCAACCGTGCGGGTGTAACGCTGGTAGTTGTGCGCGTGGCCGGAGAACACGGCGTGCGGCCACACGCCGGCCGCTGTGCAGGCCGCGTCGATGTCGGCCAGCATAAGTGGGCTGCCGCCATGGTCGGTGCCGCCGGTGAAGGGCGGATGGTGCACCGCAATGATGACGGCGCCGGTGAAGGCTTCCGCTTTGACCCGCTTGAGGGCGGCGGTGAGGAAGCCGATCTGGCGCGTATCGAGGATGGTGTTGGCCCCGGCGGTTCCGGTCTGAGCGGAGATGACGCCCGGGTCTTCGAGGACGTTGCTGTACAGCCCGAGGATGCGGACGAACGGGGCCTCGAAGGTGAAGTAGACCGCCGGCTGGATCATGGCAGTGCGATCAAGGCTGGCGGCATCGGCGGCGTGGACTGGGGCCGCCGCGCAGAAGTTTTCGAGGAAGGCGCTGAGGCTCGGAGCGGGGTCCTTGGCGTAGACGACGCCGTCGTGGTTGCCAGGGATGGCGACGATGGGCGCGGGATAGTTGCGGAACGGCTCGTAGAACTGGTCGTAGTAGTAAGTGGCTTCGCCGAAGTAGTAGACCACGTCGCCGAGATGAAAGAAGAAGCTGGGGACGTCGGCGGGGTTGGCCTCGGTGAAGTCGGTGACCATCTTGTCGGCGACCAGAGATTGTGTATTGGGGCCGGTGACGCTGCCGGTGTCGCCGACGCAGTGGAAGACGATCTGGCCGGCAGCGGTGATGGCCGCCGCTTTGGCCGGCCCCGCATCGCCGTAGACCTGCGCGAGGGTCAGAACCGGCTCAGGGAGGGTGGCCGGATTGGGCCTGCTGGCGGGCAGAGGTTCGAGGTGCTTAAGTTCGGCGAGATTCTTGTCGTTGACCGGCTCGGTGAACGAGCCGGGGTAGGGCGAGGGCTTGGGCTGGTTGAAAATGGGTTGCGGGGCGGTGTTTGCGGTGGGTTTATCGCTCTGGTTATTGTCGGCCATATGGAGCTCCTGCGCTGGGCTGGATGCCGTACAGGAGAAGAATACCGTGGAAGCCTACACGGGAGTGTGACTCCACACGGGCGAGCAACACCCGCAGGGCAAGAAAAAGGTCTCTGCGGGATGACAACCAGAAAAGCAAAGGCAAGTGCAGAAACGACCGCGACAATTAGCGGGCGGTGGCTAGTGTACGGTTGCTTCGGTGTAGAAGCGGTCCATGTCGGCGTGTAGCATCTTAAGGGCTTCGACGTTGAGGTAGACCATGTGGCCGGCCGGATAGTAGCCGAACTGCACGTTGCCCTTCAGCGACGCGGGCAGGTCCATGTGGGCCAGATCGTACTCGGTGATGAAGAACGGCGTGGCCAGGTCGAAGTAGCCGTTGGCCGAGAAGACCTTCAGGTGCGGATTCTTGCGGATAGCATCGCCCAGATCGACGGCCACGTCCGGCTGGACCTGACCGCCGCGCCCGCCCCCGCCAAAACCCGAACCCGACGCCCGGTGTTTGAAGTCCCAGTTCTGGTTGATGCCCGGCCCCTGCAGGTTGTACTCCTCCTGCGTCGAGTAGTGGAGCTGCCTCTCGATGTAGTCGTGGAAGGCGGCGACGTAGACGCCGGAGATGCCGGTGTCGGAGGGATCATAGCCGGGATTTTCGCCGGCGGCGTCGACGTCGAAGCCCTCGAAGCGCGCGTCGTAGCGGCCCAGGATGCGCTCATCGCCGCGCAGCAGCTCCTTGCGGAAGCGGGTGGGTGAGATGCGGAGATTCGACTCCTTGATGTACTCGACGGGAAGGCCGGTAAAGGCAGCGATCTTGGTGGCCATGTCGTCAACTTCAGCGGGCGTGAGACCATCGGCCTGCGCGAGTGCTTCCGCGTAGGGTCCGATGGCGAACTTGCGGGCCTGCTCCACCCACTCAGCCAGCGGAACGGTTTGGAGGACCTTCTTCTGGTACCAGGCTATGGCCGCATAGCTGGGCAGATAGCCATAACTTTCAATGTCATAGCCAGGACTCCTAACGGCATAGTTGAGGATCGAGGAGAGCAGCGTAACGCCGTTGAATTCGATGCCGTCGTTGTTCAGCGCGGCCACCAGGCCGGCCGAGCGTGTGGTGCCATAGCTCTCGCCGAAGAGGAACTTGGGCGAGTTCCAACGCTGGTTGACCGTGATGTAGCGGATGATGAACTTCTCGAAGGCGTGGATGTCCTGGTCGGTGCCGGCGAAGTCCTTGGCGGTCCCCTTGCCCACGGCGCGAGAGAAGCCAGTCATGGGCGCGTCGATGAAGACGAGGTCCGATTTGTCCAGCAGGCTGTACTGGTTGGGGACGTATTGAAAGGGCGCGGGGCCGGTGGCGTCGGGACTGGCGGTGATGACGCGCACGGGGCCGAGCGAGCCCATGTGCAGCCAGATGGTCGCCGAGCCGGGGCCCCCGTTGTACAGGAAGGTGATGGGCCGGGTGTTGGGCGGAGTCCCGTCCTCGGTGTACGCCACGTAGAAGATGCTGCCGTTGGGCTTGTTGTCGTCATCGCGGATGAGGAGCGTTCCGGCGGTCGCGGTGTAGTGCACGGGGCGCGCGCCGGCGGTCCAGTCGCGCTGGGTCTGAACCTTGGTCTCGGCCGGGATCGGGAGGGCGTTGTCTTTCTTGTTTTGATTGTTCTTGCCTTGATTGTTCTTGTCCTGATTGCTCGGCTCGGACTCGCTGGCCGGGGAGGCCGACAGGTTCATGCCTCCGGGCTCGCTCGCGTTGCTGCTGGCGGGGACGCGGCGCTGGCGGGCAGGGGCGGTCTCCTGCGCGATGGCCAGGGTGCCGGCGAGAAACGCGATCAACAGGATGGCGGAGACGTAGCGGTTGCTTCTGTTGGCGTTCAAGAGAGCTCCCTGGCGGCAAATTTTAAATGTTTCCACGAGTGTAAACGAATCTTCACTCCGCGGCGCGCGGGACGGAAATAGTTTCGCGGAAAATTCCGGGGGATGAAGGTCCAAAGGGATTCGCAAGCATCCTCAGCGCGGGGATGCCCATCTGTTGTTGTGACCCGTTCGGCAAATCCTGTGGTCTTGAGAGGTTAGGCGATGCAACACCGCGCAACGCTGAAGGAAGATCGGCAAGAGAAACAGAGCCCTGAACGGAGTGGGGAAAAGGGTGAGGGCGAGATGGACAGGCCAGGAATGGAGATGAGCCGGCGGCAGTTTCTGGCGGCGGCGGGGGCGGTATCCGGCGGCGTTGCGGTGGGGCTGCCGGGCGCGGCGGGAGCACAGAACGCTTCGCCTACGGCCGCGAAGACGATGCCGCTGACCATCTCGATCAACAAGCAGACGCACACCCTCACTGTAGACACGCGGACTTCCCTGCTGGACCTGCTGCGCGACAACCTGAGCCTGACCGGGAGCAAGAAGGGCTGCGATCACGGGCAGTGCGGCGCATGTACGGTGCTGGTCGACGGGCGGCGGGTCAACTCCTGCCTGACACTGGCGGTGGCCGCGGGCGGCGCGGAGATTACGACGATCGAAGGGCTCGGGCATCCCGGAAATCTCAGCTCGGCGCAGAGCGCGTTCCTGGAGCACGATGGATTTCAGTGCGGTTATTGCACGCCTGGGCAGATTTGTTCGGCCACGGCGCTGGTTGAGGAGGCCTCGAGAGGTGATCTTTCGCTGGTGAGTTGGGAGTCGGGCAAGGTTTCGCATCCGGAGATGACCGATGACGAGCTGAAGGAGCGCATGGCCGGCAATATCTGCCGCTGTGGTGCGTATCCGAACATTGTGGCGGCAGTGAGGCAGTTGACCGGAGGTGCGGTTTGAATCCTTTTTCGTATGAGCGGGCGACGGCGCCGGAGGCTGCGGTGCATGCGATCGCTTCCGCCGGCACAAAAGGGAGCCACGGGGCGAAGTTTCTGGCTGGCGGCAGCAATCTGATCGACCTGATGAAGGACAACGTCGAGCAGCCCTCGGCGCTGGTGGACATCAACCACATGGGACTCGATCAGGTTGCGGGTGGAGCGGAGGGCATGACGATTGGGGCGATGGTGCGGAACTCGGACCTGGCCAACCATCGGATGATCGTCGAAAACTACCCACTGCTGAGTCATGCGCTGCTGGCCGGGGCGAGTCCGCAGTTGCGCAACATGGCGACCACCGGCGGCAACCTGATGCAGCGGACGCGCTGCTACTACTTTATGGACACGGCGTTTCCGGCCTGCAACAAGCGTGCGCCGGGCAGCGGATGCGCGGCCGTCGAAGGCTTCAATCGCATTCACGCGATCCTGGGGCAGACCGACGATGGGGCGACGTCACCGCATACATGCATCGCGACGAACCCCAGCGACATGTGCGTGGCGCTGTACTCGCTGGACGCGAAGGTTGAGGTGATGGGGCCGAAGGGCAAGCGCACGATTCCGGTGCTGGACTTTCATCGGCTGCCGGGAACGACGCCGCATATCGATACGAACCTGAAACCGGACGAGCTGATCGTGGCCGTGACACTGCCCGCGGCGAAGTTCGCCAAGCACTCGTGGTATCTGAAAGCGCGCGACCGGCAGAGCTATGCGTTTGCGCTGGTGAGCGTGGCGGCGGGGCTGGAGATGGATGGCGACACCATCCAATCGGCCGGGCTGACGCTGGGCGGCGTGGCGCTGAAGCCGTGGCGCTCGCATGAGGCTGAAGAGGCATTGCGCGGCAAGCCGGCGAACGAGGAGAGCTTCAAGGCCGCGGCCGAGTTGGCGCTCAAAGGTGCTCATGGCTACAGGGACAACGCATTCAAGATCGAATTAGCCAAGCAGTGCGTTGTGCGGGCGTTGATGCAGGCCGCGCGGCCGCCGTCACAGGAGGTCCAGGCATGATCGCGCAACAGGAGCAGACGAAGACCTCGGGCATAGTGCAGAAGAAGGTGGATGGCACGATGCAGACGGAAGAGAAGCAGCCGGCGGAGCCGAAGCTCCCGCCAACGGTGCAACTGAAGGAACGTTACACCGGCGTGGCCAAGGTTACGGGCACAGCGAAGTTTGCGGCGGAGTTTCGCGAGCCCTTCGCAGCCCGCGACATGGTGTACGCGTTCCTGGTGCAGTCAACGATTCCGAATGGGACGATTGCATCGATGGACGCGAAACAAGCCGAGCGCGCGCCGGGCGTGATTGCCGTGCTGACGCCGTTCAACGCGCCCAAGCTCCCCACCATCAAACCCGAGCCACCGGCGCGGCGCCACTTGAGCGTCCTGCAGGACAAGCTCGTGCATTACAACGGGCAGCCGATCGCAGTCGTGGTGGCGAAGTCGCTCGATGAAGCGAAGCAAGGCGCGCGGCTGCTGAAGATCGAGTACGAGCAGCAGCCGGCATTGCTGAATTTCATGCAGCGGCTCAATGAGGCGCGGCCCCCGAAGAGCTCCGGCAAGACTCCGAAGGAGAAGAGCCGCGGGGATCTTCAAGGTGAGATGGCGAAGGCCGCGGCCACGGTGGAGCAGACCTACATCACTCCGATTCAGAATCACAACCCGATGGAGCCGCACGCGACCATCGCGTGGTGGGAGGGCGAGAAGCTGAATGTGTACGACTCGACGCAGTACATCTCCGGCGACCGAATGGCGCTGGCCACGATCCTGAATCTGCCGGTCGATTATGTACGGGTGCAGTGTCCTTACACGGGGGGCGGATTCGGTTGCAAGGGGTCGATGTGGTCGCATGTGCCGCTGGCCGCACTCTGCGCGAAGGTGGTGCAGAAGCCGGTGCAACTGGTGCTGGAGCGCACGCAGATGTTCGGGCCGGTGGGCGCGCGGCCTACGACGGTGAACAAGATTACGCTGGCCGCGGATGCGAGCGGCAAGCTGCTGGTGATGAAGCATGACGAGATCATGCATACGTCGGTAATGGAGGACTTCGTCGAACCGGCGGTCGAGCCGACGCGCATGCTCTATGCCAGCGCCAGCAATTACACGCGCGAGCAGTTGGTGGACATGAATCTCGGCGTGGCGACGTTCACGCGCGCGCCGGGTGAAGCGCCTGGGACGGCGGTGCTCGAGATCGCGATGGATGAGCTGGCCGAGAAGCTGAAGATGGACCCGCTGAAGCTGCGCATGGTGAACTACGCGGAGCGCGATATGAGCGAGGACAAGCCGTGGAGCTCGAAGCATCTGGACAAGGCCTACGAGCAGGCGGCGGAGCGGTTTGGCTGGGCGAAGATCGCAATGGACGGAGCGTATCCGCAGCCGGGCCAGAAGATGGAAGGCAACGAGCAGATCGGCTATGGGATGGCGACCGCGACCTATCCGGCGAACCGCTCCGCGGCGATGGCGACGGTGAAGATTCTCCCGAACGGGCACGGCTATGTGGGGTCGGGCACGCAGGACCTGGGGACGGGCATGTACACGCTGATGGCGCAGACGGCGGGGCAGTTTCTCGGTTTAGACCCGAAGTTGATCGAGGTTGCGCTGGGCGATTCGACGCTGGCGAAGGCTCCGGTGTCGGGCGGATCGCAGTCGGCGGCGTCGGTATGTCCGGCCGTGGAGGACGCGGCCAAACAGGCGATCCTGAAGCTGACGACCCTGGCCATCGGCGATGTGCAGTCGCCGCTGCACGGTGCGATGAGCACGGATGTGGATGTGAAGGATGGACGAATTTTTCTAAAGTCGGATGAATCGAAGGGTGAGACATTCTCGGCGCTGCTGCAGCGTAATGGATCGAAGCCGATTGAGGCGCAGGGCTCGGCGCAACCGGGCGAAGACAAGACGTCGATGACCACGCAGTCCTGGGGCGCGGTGTTTGCGGAGGTCGCCGTCGACGAGGACACGCACATGGTCAAAGTGCGGCGCGTGGTTGCGACCTATGACATCGGTACGCTGATGAACGATACGACGGGCATCAATCAACTGGTGGGCGGGATCGTCTGGGCCGTGGGATTTGCGCTCGAGGAAGAGTCGCATATCGACAATACCTATGGGCGTACGGTCAACGAAAATCTTGCCGAGTACCACGTCCCGGTGAACCCCGACATCGGGACCATCGATGTGACGGTGCTGAACATTCCGGACATGAAGTTCAATCCGCTGGGCGCGCGCGGCATTGGCGAGATCGGAATCACGGGTGCGGCAGCGGCAGTGGCCAACGCGATCTACAACGCGACCGGCAAGCGGGTGCGGCACTATCCGATTACGCCGGACAAGATCATGCTGGCGTAGGGCTCAAGAGAGGCAGTGCCGAGCGGGCGAAGAGTGTGCGAAGATAGGCAAAGTCCATGCCTGCGCCTCCGCCAACTGAGAACCTCGCCGAGTTGTTGCACCGTGTGTTTGGGCACCGCGAATTTCGCGCCCATCAGCAGGTTGTCTGCGAGGCCGCGACTGCCGGACGCGATGTGCTGCTGGTGATGCCGACGGGCGCGGGCAAGAGCCTGTGCTACCAGCTGCCAACCTTGGCGCGCAGCGGGGCTGGAAACGGAACGACGGGGCTGGTGATCTCGCCGCTGATTGCGCTGATGGATGACCAGGCGATGAAGCTGTCAGCGCTGGGCCTGCGGGTGGCAAGAGTGCACTCCGGGTTGTCGCGCGAGGATGCGCGGCAGGCTTGCCGCGACTACCTCGCGGGCGAGTTGGACTTCCTTTTCATTGCACCGGAGCGGATGCGCGTGGCGGGGTTTCCGGAGATGCTGGCCAAGCGCAAACCGGCGCTGGTGGCGATCGATGAGGCGCACTGCATCTCGGCGTGGGGACATGATTTTCGTCCGGACTATAGGACGCTCGGCCAGCATCTGCCTGCGTTGCGGCCGGCGCCGATCATCGCCCTCACGGCGACGGCCACTCCTACAGTCCAGCGCGACATTGCGGTGCAGTTGGATCTGAAGAATCCGACGATTTTTATCACGGGATTTCGCCGCGAGAACCTGGCTGTGCAGGCGGTCGAGCTCTCGAAGCCACAGCGGGCGGAGTTCACGGCGAAGCTGCTGGCGGACGCCGGCGCGCGGCCCGCAATTGTGTATGCGGCGTCGCGCAAGTCCGCGGAAGAACTGGCCACGCGGCTGAACCGGGACTTCTCTGCCCGCGCGTACCATGCGGGGCTGGAATCAAGCGTCCGCGAACGGGTGCAACGCGATTTTCTTGCGGGCAAGATCGAGGTCGTGGTGGCTACCATTGCCTTCGGCATGGGCGTCGACAAGGCCGATGTGCGCACGGTGGTGCATGTGGCGCTGCCCGGATCGGTGGAGGCGTTCTATCAGGAGATCGGGCGCGCCGGGCGCGACGGGTTGGAGTCGCGTACGGTGCTGCTGTACAACTTTGGCGATCGCAGGATGCAGGAGTTTTTCCTGGAGAAGAACTATCCTCCCAGCAGCGATCTGGACTGCGTGGCGCGGGCGCTGGACGGGGAGTTTGCTCCGGTCGAAACACTGCAACGGCGTTTGAAGATGGATAGCGAAACGCTGGACCGGTCGCTCGAAAAGCTGATCGGCGCAGGCGTAGCGACGATGGACATGAACGGCGACGTGCGCGCAACCGGCGAGAACTCGTGGAAGGCCGGATACGAAGCGCAAGTCGCCGCGCGGCGAGCGCAGATCGATCGCATGGTCGCTTTCGCGGAGGGCCATGCGTGCAGGATGACCGCGCTGGTGCAGCACTTTGGCGATACCACCGACACGCGAGGGCCGTGCGGGCGCTGCGACGTGTGCCGGCCGGAGTCGGATGTTAGCGGGGCCGAGACGCATGTGCCGGATGCGGGCGAGCGGGAGAGTTTGCGGGCGATCTTGAAGGCGATCGAAAGCCGCGGTCAATCGACGGGCAAGCTGTTTACAGACCTGAATATCTGCAAGGAGCGCAAGCAGTTCGATAGCTTGCTGGACGGTTTGGCGCGGGCCGGGCTGCTCACGATTGCAAGCGAAACCTTCGTCGGCTCGGAAGGCAAGGAAGTTTCTTATCGCAAGGCCATCATTACGCATGAGGGTCGAACGCCGGACGATTCCACGCTGGCGACGGTGTGGATTCGCGGAGAGTCGGCCAAGGGTGCGAAGGCGAAGAAGAAGCGCGTCCTCGAAGATGGAGACAGGCCGCTTACGGGTGGGGCAGAGGCGCTGGAGAAGCGGCTGCGGCTGTGGCGAAGCGAGCAGGCGAAGAGCAGCGGTAAGCCGGCCTACGTGATCCTGCACGACAAGACGTTGCGCGGATTGGCTAGCGCAGCTCCGAGGAATTTGGCCGATCTGCTGCGTGTACCCGGCATGGGAGAAGCGAAGGCCGACCAACTCGGAGAGGCGATTCTGACGATCTGTCGCGAACACTCGATGAGGGGCTCGCATGGACCTGAGCTCGTGCGGACTCATGAACTGCGCGAAGAGGCAATCGTCGCCGCGAGAAGCGAGCGGCCGATGGGCGCTGTATCCGCGGTTCAGCAGGCGAAACGGCCGAGTATGCCGAGCGTTAATGTGGAGTTGAGTCAGGCGCAGGTGGTGCTCGAGGAGAGGTTGAAGCAGTGGCGGCGTGAAGAGGCCAGGAACGCCGGGCTGCCGAGCTTCTTCATCTTCAGCGACGCGGCGCTGCGAAATATTGTACTCGCGGGGCCGGCGTCGGTCGCGGAGTTGCGAACAGTGCGCGGCGTCGGACCAGAGAAGCTGGAAAAGTTTGGCGCAACCGTGCTGGAAATGTGCCGCGGATGAGGATGGGTCGAAGTATGGAGACGAGTGAGTTTGGAGTGGCGATCATGGCCGCGGGCAAGGGGACGCGGCTGAAGTCGAAGCGACCCAAGGTGCTGCACGAGGTCGGCGGACAGGCGCTGCTGCTGCATGTGATCGCGGCGGCGAAGGCGATCGCTCCGGCGGAGCGGATATGGTGCATCGTCGGGCACGAGGCGGAGCGGGTGCGGGAGGCCGTGGCTGCGACCGGCGTCGGCTTCGTTCTGCAAGCGGAGCAGCGCGGGACCGGACATGCGCTGCAGGTGCTGAAGGCGGAGTTTGCGACGAATGGGCGGACGCCGCCTGAAAATCTGCTGGTGCTCTCGGGCGATGTTCCGCTGATTGCTTCGTCGACACTGGAGGCGATGTGTGCGTTTCATCTGAGCGAGAACGCCGCGATGACGATCCTGACTGCGGAGCCGCCGGACCCGACCGGCTATGGCCGCGTGCTGCGCAAGAGCGGCGGTGCGGGTGGCGGCGCAAATCCAGAGGTCCTCGGAATCGTCGAGCAGAAGGCGCTGCAGCCCGAGCATCTGGGTTCGCCGGGAAAGCCGGGCGCGCGAGAGATCAATTCAGGAATTTATTGCTTCCGGACCTTGGCGCTGTTCGCGCAGCTCGATTCGCTTTCCACCGACAATGCGCACGGCGAGTTCTACCTGACCGATGTTGCGGCGCTGCTGGCGCTTGCGGGCGAGCGGGTGGTTGCGATGAAGGCGACCAATGTGGACGAGGTGCTGGGAGCGAACACGATCGCCGAGATGATGCACCTCGATACGGCGATGCGGCTGGCCTCGGCGCAGCGACTGATGGCCGCGGGCGTGACGATCTTCCGGCCGGAGACCTGCGTGATCGATGCGCAGGTGGAGGTCGGCGCGGACACCGTCATCGAGCCTTATGTGCAACTACTGGGCGCCACACGAGTGGGGCCGGATTGCCGCATCCGCTCCTACTCGGTGGTGCAGAATTCCGAGATCGGCGCGGGCGTGCTGCTGCGCAATGGCTGCATTCTGGACGGCGCGACGGTCGGCGATCGCGCGCTGCTGGGGCCCTATGCGCATCTGCGCGCGGGCAGCGAAATCGGCGAATCGGCGCGCGTGGGAAATTTTGTCGAGACCAAGAAGATCCGCATGGGAAAGAGCTCGAAGGCGAACCACCTGAGCTATCTGGGCGACGCCATCATCGGCGAAGGCGTGAACATCGGCGCCGGGGCGATCACGTGCAACTACGATGGCGCGCACAAGCATACGACCACGCTGGGTGATGGCGTCTTCGTGGGCTCGGACTCGACGCTGGTCGCGCCGCTGACCATCGGGGCTGGGGCCTATATCGCGGCCGGCTCGTGCATCACCGAGGATGTGCCGCCAGACTCCCTGGCGCTGGCGCGGAGCCGGCAGACCACCCGGCCGGGATGGGTTTCGGCGCGGCGGGCCGCCAGAGCCAAGGGCTGAGAACCTGGAGTTGGAAGGGAGCTCGCGGCCCGCGTGATCTCCGGCTGCTTCAGATTGAGACGAAGCCTGCTTCGGCCTCATGAAATCATCGCGATCGCCGATAGAGAGCTTGTCGCGAAGGCCTCAGTGCGTGTTGAGGCGGACGCGACACACTCTCTTTTGGGACATACGATGATTCTTCTGGTGGATGCCGATGCAAGCAGCTCCGCGCGATTGAAGCAGCTTCTTCGCGAGGATGGACACGCAACGGAGGTCGTCCGAAGCGCCGAGAATGCGTTGGCATTTCTTTCGGCGCGGAGCGACTGCGAACTCGTGCTCTGCGACCTCGGTCCGCGCCCGGCCGACGGCTTTGCGCTGCTGGGATGCATCGCGCGCAATTATCCGGAGGTCGCGGTGATCCTGACCAGCGAGCGGCGCGAGATCGGAGTTGTGCGCAAGGCGTTTCGCATGGGAGCCGCGGACCTGCTGCCTAGACCGATTTGTCGAAGCAGTTTTCTGGCATCGGTCAACGGCACGCTGGAACAGGTCCGTCTGCGTCGGCAAACGCTGTCCTACTGGCAAAGTCTGGAGGAACTGGTCTGCCAGCGCAGCCAGCAACTGCACGCGCTGATGACCGACCTGGAACTGTCGTGCGAGGTCACGATCCAGGCGATGGGCGAACTGCTGGATCTGCGCGACGAAGAGACGGAGGGCCACTCCCGGCGCGTGACGGCTTATACTTACGCGCTGGCGAGCGGGATGGGAGTGCGGCCGGCGGACTTGAAGACGGTGGTGCGGGGAGCCTTTCTCCACGACATCGGCAAGATCGCGGTGCCCGATGCCATTCTGCTGAAACCTGGGCCGCTGACGCCGGAAGAGATGGAGATCATGCGCCGCCACTGCCACCACGGGTACTCGATCGTGAGCAAGCTTCCCTCTCTGGCCGAAGCGGCTGAGATCGTCTACGCGCACCAGGAAGCCTTCGATGGCAGCGGCTATCCGCGCGGCCTGCAGGGCGAGGAGATTCCGCTGGGAGCAAGGATCTTCGCGATCGCCGACGCTCTGGACGCCATCACCTCAGACCGGCCGTATCGCAAGGCCTCCAGCTTTACCTACGCCATTGCAGAGATCGAGCGCTGTTGCGGCAGCCAGTTCGATCCGGTCGTGCTGAAGGCCTTCACCGCGATTCCATGCGAGACCTGGGAGATGCTGCGGGCCGAGACCGGCCAGCGCTGCCGGGCGCTCGAACTGGTGCGGGCGGCGGCCTAGACAACCGGGCTTTAGACAACCGGGCTTCAGGTTGGCGCATCCGAACGCGATAGCTTCCGAGCGGGCCAGATCACTTGCGAAGGATTCAACTTCCGGGCTGCGGAGCGAGGTGCGGAGATGGAAATACTGGAAGGCCACGCGCTGCAGGAGGCGATTGCCGAGACGCCGAAGTGGACGCTCGCCGAGCACGGTCTACGGCGGGAGATGTCGTTTGCCGACTTCAAGGAAGCCCTGGCGTTTGTGAATCGAGTGGGGATGCTTGCCGAAGCCGCCGGGCATCACCCGGATATCGACATCCGTTACAACCGGGTCCTGTTGACCCTGATTACCCACGATGCCGGTGGAATCACCCGGCAGGACATCGAGATGGCAGAGCGCCTCGACCGTGAACTGCTGAGCTGAATCGGCCCCTTGCTGCGGGAAAAGTACGGCTGTGATATAGTTTTGGAAGCGTTGCTGGATCGACCGTAAGCGCGCCAAGTTTCCTCGGTTCCTGTCTTCTGGTTTTCGGTTTCACGGATCGAGAGCAAGTTGCGTCACTGGCCTCCCGGCACGAACAGAAGACCGTTCGTGCCGCCTTTTTTTTCTAATTTCGAGAGTGCCGCTCCTTGTCTTGAGTGCCCCCTTTTTCTTAGGCGTCGCCCTTTTGCCAAGTGACGCAAGAGCAATCTTTTGACCGGCCACGATGCAGCGCCTACCCCTTTCCACCTGACACCTCTGCCTCGCCAGCGTCGACGCATTCGCGTCTCTCTCATCCTGCTGGTGCTGTGTGTTCTGAGTGGAATCGGATATGCAGGCGCGCGCATCCTGCGCCATCAACACCAGGTATATCTGCTCTTATGCCTCAGAGTGGAGGCAGCCGTTGCACCCGGAGAGCCAGTGCTGGTGCATGACCGGATTGCGGCAATCGCCCTGCGCTCAATGGGCTCGCCAGCGCTGAAAGAACAGCTCGTTTACGTCAAGGGATCGGACGTGCCCGCTGCTGGCCGCAGCCGGCGGGAGACGATTGTCGTCGCTACGCCCAACGACTCTCTGCTCCGGTCGCTTCGCACGCAGGGATATTCGCTCGCACCGGCAGAATGGAAGGACACTGGCCGAGCTCCATCACGATTTGGCGGCGGCCTTCGAATCTTCTTTGCGATTGCGCCGGCCGCGTCAGCCACCCGGCTCTATCATTGAAGCTATGAGCATCCTCACCGCCATGTGCCGGGCCGCCGCGACACCTATCGTCACCGCTTCGCGGGGGCGCGCATGACCTGGGTCTTCTGGGCGATGCTTTCGGCGCTCTTTGCGGCTGGCACCGCACTGCTGGCGAAAGTCGGGGTGGAACACATCGACAGCAACCTGGCGACCGCCATCCGCACCACGGTCGTGCTGGTGTTCACCTGGGCCATCGTGCTGAGCCTGGACATGCATCATGGCATGGGCGCAATCGGACGCCGCAGTTGGATATTTCTCGTCCTGTCGGGGCTGTGTACCGGGCTGTCGTGGCTGTGCTACTTCCGCGCGCTGCAGATGGGGCCAGTCAGCGGCGTTGCGCCGATCGACAAGCTCAGCGTCGGGCTGGTCATCCTGGCCGGTTGGCTATTTTTCGGCGAGACCATGACGCCCGCCAAGATTGTGGGCGGCGTGTTGGTGACGGCCGGAGCGCTGGTGATCGCGTTTGCGTGAGGCATAGTCTGCGATCTGGCGGTTCCCTGCTGACGCTGCGCAAATGTCCGTATAATGAAAGCAGTTCTTTGTAACGCCCAATGCAATGTTGGGGCCGGTTCCATCAGATGGGGGCGTCACGGCTTCGACGGGATTGCTTGCGGCAGAGAGGCATGCCGGGGTGTGGACACCCGTAATCGCTCACAAAACTATAAGTGCCGAACCTCAATTCGCGCTTGCTGCTTAATTAATTAGGTAGCCGATCGCTCAAGCTTCGCCTACGGGCCTGTACCGATCGTCGCACAGTAGGCTGGTCCGCGGGGTTCCGCCTGTACGCCAAGGACGAGATCAATCAGGCTGGTGGTCGATGCGTCTTCGTCCGTTGCAAGCATCGACTACGAGACAAATGCGAACGGAAAAAGCATGAAAGCTCTCTGTTGACGGTAGTTTCGGACGCGGGTTCGACTCCCGCCGCCTCCACCATACATAAACACCTTATTTACAACAACTTAGTGATAGCTTGAAATGCTGTGTACGATACACGTACGATAGAGTCATTATGTTGACTCTGTATCGACGGCATATCAAGGGTTGTCACAAGGCGTCCGACCGCTTTTATAAGCGTTGCTCCTGTCCCATGTGGGTCGAGGGCACGGCGAACGGAACATACTTGCGCCGCAGCCTGAAGACGGCCAGTTGGGAACGTGCGACCGAGCTGTCGCGCATCATCGAAGAATCCGATAAGCCCGCCGAAGCTCCCGAGCGCAAAGACGTGCCCGTGACAATCGTTCAGGCCGTCACCGAATACCTGGCTGATGCAAAGGCGCGTGAGCTGGCGGACGCTACCCTCTACAAGCTGAAAATCCAGCTTGAAAAGCAGTTCCTTGGCTGGTGCAAGGCTGAGGGCTATAAGCTTCTGAAAGAGTTTGATCTGAGAGCTGCACAGTCCTTCCGGGCGTCGTGGACCGACGGTGGACTTGCCAAGAAAAAGAAGCAAGAGCGGCTGACCGGGTTTTTCTGGTTTTGCATTCGAGCCGGCTGGCTCACGGCCAACCCAACGGATCGCCTTGGCAGAATCTCGGTCACTCAAGCCCCCACGGACTACTTCACACGCGACGAATATGAAAAGCTCATTGACGCAACCTACCTGTATCGAGAGAACCGTGGCGAAACCATAGGCGGCACCAACGGTACTCGGATTCGAGCTCTCATCATGCTCATGCGCTGGAGTGGTCTACGCATCCGGGATGCCGTTACGTTGGAGCGAACTCGGCTGATAAACGACAATCTTCTGTTGTATCAGGCGAAAACCGGAACTCCTGTTTATGTGCCCCTTCCTCCGCAAGTGGCGGAAGCGCTCCGTGCGCTCCCTGACGGCGTGAAGCCCAATCCAAGGTACTTTTTTTGGAGCGGGAACGGACTTCCGAAAAGCGCAGTTGCAGACTGGCAACGTACCTTCAGAAGGGTCTTCAAATTGGCTGGGCTCGAAAAGCCGGACGGGTCAGCAAAGCGCTGCTTTCCGCACATGCTGCGAGATACATTCGCTGTTGAAATGCTACTGGCTGGAGTGCCTATCGATCAGGTGTCGATGCTTCTGGGACATGGCAGTATCAAGATCACTGAGAAACACTACTCCCCGTGGGTCAAGGCGCGTCAGGATCAACTAGCGGCTAGTGTTCGGAATGCTTGGGGCTATCTCGGGGCAATTCCCCCACCGACGCCAAAACGTGGCAAGGCGAAGCTGGCGCTCATGCGGACCTAGAGTCAAGCTGTCTGGCGACGGTGGTGAACACGGATTAGGACACTTTCCGGGATACGAAGGTTCTGATACCCACGCTTTCGGGCTGTCTCGCCGCTGCCCCAGCGAAGGACACCCGCCTCCCCGTCAAACAGACGCCTCACCGTCTTCTCGCTGACGTGCCACATGTCAGCGACCTGCGGAACGGAATAATGAGGTTCTAGGGCGATGGAGTGCAGCCCCTCGCTTTGGACGGGCCTTTTCCGTCCGACTTCAATCACGTCACTTTTCCAAGTCATGACGGCTCCGTTACTAACAAGATTCCCCAGCCATCGCTCCTCTGTCCAATGAGTTTCAGAACCTGCGTTATGACCCCGACGCATAACGCCCGGTTTAGAGTCCGCCTTAGATGACTCCTCAGGCGTAGCCGATGCCATGCTGGCAACCAAAACTAAGCCGGACGCCTCTAGGTAGTTAATGTTTGCGGCCCAATCAAGCGTTTAGAGATGGACACGCTAACGGACCTTCCCTCAGAAAGGGAGGCGGCCCATGCAGAGATTGATCGAGGTTCGCTTATTGTTGGCTATCGTGACGTTGGCGGAAGAGCTGAATTTCACTCTCGCCGGTGAGCGCCTCGGCATCACGCAATCTGGCTTGAGCCGCAGGGTAAGCACCCTCGAAATCAGGTACCGAATCAAGCTCTTCGAACGAGACCATGCAAATGTTGCGCTGACTGAGGCTGGAAGAGTTTTTGTAGAGGAGGCCAAACTGTCGCTCCTGCATGACGAGCGCGCCCTGCAATCGGCTCGTGCGGTCACAGAGGGACAAGAATCGATCCTCACCATAGGCCGCTCGCCCTACGCTGATCCGTTCCTGACATCTGCACTCCTTGCGATCCATCTCCCTCTCTATCCGAATCTGAAGATCAATCTGCATAGCGACTTCGCGCCTGAACTCGTACATGCATTGCTTGTGGGTAAGCTCGACATGGCGCTGATTGCCAATCCTGGTCCAAATCGTAAGCTGACGACCACGAAAGTCAGTGAGGCCCCGCTTTACGTTGTGCTTCCGGAAAATAGTCCCCTGGCGGCAAAGGACGCCGTAACGCTATCGGACTTGGCCAATCAGACCTGGATATTGTTCGAGCGGAAGGCACACCCGGGAATGTATGACACGATTCATCGGCGTGCCGAGGAGGAGGGGATCGTCGTTCGAAACGAACAAAAGGTATTGACGGCGGAGGACGCCGCCCAACTGGTTTCAGAGGATCTCGGTGTGGCGTTTCTGACCATGACCGGAGCACTGCGGGTGGCGCGACAGGGTGCCGCGGTTCGCCCGTTGGCAGATAATGAATTGCAGGTTCAAGTGTGTTTGGCTTCGAGAGCAGAAAACCGCTCGAAGCTGGTTAGTGAGTTCGCCCGCGCCTTCATGCGGCGGATATCGCAGGTACGGAAGCCGCCACAAACCGTGAATCTCCCGGACGAAGGTAGAACGCAGAGTCCAAGGGTCGCGTAGGAACCTCGCTGGAGGAGTCGTCTATTCCTCTGGGGCGAAGTGACTGAGAGGCTTGCGGTAGATTCGTGAGAGTTGCCACAGTTCAGCGATGTCGATCACTCGTTCCCCGGACTCGCACTTATTGAGAAAGGAATGAGACATTCCCATCCGTAACGACACGTCGCGCTGGGTGAGCCCAGCTTCTTGGCGGGCAGCAACTAGCCTTGAGATGACGCCGTCATAATAGAGGCGCAACTCGGAGTTTCGTCCCTTTCGAGATCGCCGGGCCTCCGGTTTTGAACGTCCTGCCACACAGAGAAGTGTGGTGAACTGTTGACGAATCCCCTAATTAGGGACACGCTGGATGGTGTGAGAAACAGGAATACAGATCCGATGGAAAATCCCAAAATCGAGTTCCCTGAACTGGTAGGAAAGGTGCTCGCGGAACTCTCGGTGTATGACGATGCCCTCTACGGCAGAGAGGTCTTGGTCCGCTTCACCGATGAAACGCAGTTGTCAATTGCGGTCGGGGTGAAGCAGTCTGTTGACGCCCGATATTGTTCCGATGAAACACCCGATAAGCCCATCTTTGTCCGCCAAGACTGAATCCAACCCTAGGAGAATGATGGCCCAGGACCGTGTCCTGCAAAAGCGCGGCATTGCCAACGGAGACTTGTTGCCCCGCAATGGTGCCCCGGACTCCCTTTGCCCGTGATGGAGGTGAAGTGCTGGACGTCCGATAGCGTCAGTTGTTTGGCATGCACGCCCTTCAAGAGGCCGGCGGCACGAGGATGTTCGCTCGCGCGCTCCAGGCTGCCACCGGTTGTAATAGCATCTTCGGCGATGCTGCTATGGCGCACCACTTTAGGTGAGAGCCGGTGTGCCCTCGGGTCTTGTCGACCATTAGGGTATTGACCTTGCCGGAGATCTCCAGAGCTTCCGTGTTGCGGATGAGAATTCCCGCCCCAACTCCCCGTCCTGTGGCGACCATGATTGCTACGGAGTTGCGAGTCCAAGGCACAGGGGCACCTGAGTCATGTTCCATTCGAATATCTCATGAGTGACGGAACTGCGATCGTCGTGTCGGCAACTAGCCTCTGCAACGTTGTATATGCGTATATGCTAATATTCAACCATGCAGGATTCTTTGAGACGCTTCAAAGCGGATATCTTTCAGGCGCTTGCCCATCCCACCCGCATAGCCATTCTTGAAATACTGGGAGCCGGAGAACTTTCTGCGGGAGTTCTCATCGACAATCTTGGTATTGAACAGGCGAACGTCTCGCAACATCTGGCGGTCCTGCGAGCCAAGCAACTGGTGTCGAATCGCAAGGTCGGCAATCAAGTCTTTTACTCGGTTCGCGATCCGCTCATCATCGAAGTCCTCGCCCTGATGAGGATCTACTTCCAGGCTCATCTTAAGGAAGCGCTCGGCATGCTGGACGAGATGGAAAAGCCACTGGAGCCGGTGCGATGACCGGTGCCACGGTTTGGATTCCGAGATCGATCGAGTGTCTGCGGAGCTACAGCATCAAGCAGTTCACGCAGGATCTGGTAGCGGGGCTCACTGTCGGCCTTGTGGCGCTCCCATTGGCGATGGCCTTTGCGATTGCGTCGGGCGTTCCTCCGCAGGCTGGACTCTATACCGCTGTGGTGGCTGGCTTTCTGATTTCGGCTCTCGGAGGTTCAAGAACACAAATCGGGGGACCCACCGGAGCATTCGTCGTGATTGTTGCCGGGATTGTCGTGAAGTTCGGTGTGGCGGGTTTGGCGCTCGTCGGAATCATGGCGGGGGTGCTGCTTCTTGTAATGGGACTCACGGGCCTTGGAACTGCGGTCAAATATATTCCTCGTCCGGTGACCATCGGCTTTACGAACGGGATTGCGCTCCTGATTGCATCAACGCAGATCAAGGATTTTCTTGGGCTCAAGACTCCGCCCGTGCCGGGTGACTTCATTGGGCGCATCAGAATGCTGCTTCAGAACGTGGGAACGCTGCGGTGGCAAACGGTTGCGGTTGCAGCCGCTTCGCTCGCTATCATTCTGCTGTTGCCGCGGCTGACCAAACGAATTCCCGGATCGATCATCGCGCTGTTTCTATCCACAGCTCTCATGGCGTGGTTTCATCTGCCAATCGAGACCATCGGCTCGAAGTTCGGCGGTATACCGCAGGGCTTCCCGCATTTCGCCCTTCCGGCCTTCCGCGCGGCGCAAATAATGCCCTTGTTGCCATCGGCGTTCACCGTGGCTCTCTTGGCAGCAGTAGAAAGTCTCTTGTCGGCGGTTGTCGCCGATGGAATGAGCGGCGACCGCCACAATTCAACCATGGAACTGGTGGCTCAAGGTGTAGCGAACATTGTCTCTCCATTGTTTGGCGGCATACCGGCTACAGGAGCTATCGCGCGCACGGCTACGAACATCCGCGCCGGCGCCCTGACACCCATGGCCGGAATGGTCCACGCTCTCACCCTGCTTGCCATCCTGCTGGTGGCAGCGCCGCTTGCGCGTTTTGTTCCGCTGGCAACTCTGGCGGCTGTTCTTTTCGTTGTGGCCTACAACATGGGCGAATGGAAAGAGATTGGAACGATCCTTCGCCTCTCGAAGACGGACATTGCAGTCTGGATCACAACGTTCGCGCTGACTGTTCTCGAAGACCTGACCGTCGCGGTTGGAGTTGGTATGGCCCTGGCAGCGTTGCTCTACATCTTTAGGGTCTCCGAGACGACAACTGTTTTGGCCGTCACGCCGGAGTACGTGGAGGATGGCCAGGCCCACGTACTTCAAGATAAGGACATTCCCGCGAATGTAACAATCCTCCGGATTCACGGTCCCTTTCTTTTTGGAACGGCCGAGAAGCTTGTGGAAGCGACCAGGGATCTCCGTCAGTTCTCAGATGTGGTGATTTTGCGCCTTCGTAATATGACGGCGCTCGATGCGACTGGCATCCATGCGATCGAAGAGTTATCCGACCGGCTTCACAAGGCCGGCAAGACACTACTGCTCTGCGGCGCGAGGGAGCAGCCATCCCGACTCATCTTGCGCTCGAACCTAAGCAAGCATATTGGTGCAGACAACATACTGCCTCATGTGCAAGCTGCGCTCAACCGCGCACGTTCCCTTCAAGGCGACTTCGAGGGCATCGGGCGGGAGTTGGCGATTGAGATGGAGACCAGCCCGTTGTAGCTAATACTTCCAGCAAGCAACTCGTCAGGAGAGAGAATGAACACTGTATTAAAGTTACTGGCCCACATCGGTAAGTCCTTCGGCATATCCAGTGTTTCCGATAACGCACGCCGCTCGCAAGAAAGTCAGCGTCCACCTGCGCCAAAGTCGAACAAGCCTCCCAATACCTAAAGCCTCCAGCCCGATCACCGCCACAACCTGGCGAGAACACAATCGCGTTAGCAACCAAAGGGCAAGACTATGGACGCGCGCTGCTCTGCTCTCGCATATTCTCAAGAGATTAGGTTCGCCCCCAGAGCTGCGTTTCTGTTTGATCGCTAACCGTATGCGTGCCTCGAAAGAGAACTCATGAGCTTCCTTAATATAGTGATCGGCTGGTTTCTAGGATTTGTTTTTGGTGTTGGGTGCGCTCTGGCGGTGATGTATTCAATCTATCGGGGAGGTTATAGAAAAGCGATCACGGATGCCCTGAAAGACCCACAACCAGAGGCTTATAGAGCGCTCGTTCTGAAGACCAGGACAGCTATTTCAAAGGTTCCTACTGCTTGATGATCGAAGGCAACCTAGGGAAGCCGATTCTTCCGCGGCCTCAACCTGGTGGTTGATCGCAGCAGCGAAGGTCAAAACGATTTCGGCCCGCAACTCGTAGACCCGACCCTTCAAGACCTGACGGAACTCGTGCCATCGACGTGATGTTCTATCATCCAGGCAGTTGAAGAACTGCGTTCGTCAGTGTGCTGGATTCACCCGTGCGCCGTGAAGCGTGAGAATGGCATCGCGAAGAGTGCGAAGATCGTGACTGCCTTTGTACATCGGCGGTGGCTTGCGATCCAGAACCAGCATCTCGTACACAGCTGTCTGCGCGGTGCGCACGGAATATTCCACGGTGAATGCAACATCGTCTGGCAGTTCACAAAACTGCCCGAGGAAGGCTAGATTGCCGGAACGCTCAGGAATCACTTGCGGCCGGTCGCCTTTGCCGCGCTTCAGAAATTGGCTTGCGATAAAGGGCATTCGGCATGGAATGCAGATGCACTTCTTCAGGATGTCCTCGGATTCTGAGTGGATGCCGAAATGTCCGAGTATTTCAGACATGATTTCGCGGCCGGTGCAGGCCGACATGGGTTTTTTCACGAAGTTGCCAGAAGCTTCTACGGCCAGACCGTAACCCCAGAGCACGTTGACATCGGGCGGTTGCCCAATAAAGTGCGGTTGATAGGGGAGGGCGATCGAGGCCAGCCAGCTTGACTCGGGAAACGTAATCATGCCGCCCTCGCCGGGAGCATTGCCGGTCAGATCGCGAATAAGGTTGAAGAGTTTAGGATCGCGCAATGTAGCCGTGAACGAGACCCATTGGGACTCATCGATATGGTCGTCGAAATTTGAAGGATGGCCGCACTCGTGGTTGCGCGATGCGAGCTTCTCCCAGAGAGTCCAGGAACCGCCAGCCATCTTATCCCTCTGTACGGGAACAGAATCCATGGCGCCGAAGCTCGATGCCTCGGTCATTGACCCCAGTGTGACAAATACCCGGTCGCCGGGCCTGACCCATATCTCGCTTGGGCGATCTTCACCCGCAAGGCCGGCAGTGCTCTCGCAACGGATTCTTTCGACTTTGTATCCTCCGGAATCATGGCACAAGTCAAGATCGGTCACGCGAGTACTCAGCGTAAACTGCACACCCCGATCTTCGAGCCACTTACGTAGCGGCCGCACCAAAGAATCGTACTGGTTATAGACCGTCCGCATGATGCCGCTAAGAGTGTTGAAGCCGGAGACCATGTGGGTGAAACGCAGCAGGTAGCGCTTGAATTCGATTGCACTGTGCCAGGGCTGGAAGGCGAAGGTCGAGCACCACATGAACCAGAAGTCTGTCCGAAAGAAGGATTCGTCGAACCGGTCCTCGATGCTGGACCTGCCCAGCGTGTCCTCCGGCAAGAGCGCAAGGCGCTCAATAGAGAGGATATGTTTCTCAAGCAGACCGAAAGCGGGCGCATCTACGCTCTTTCCTCCTCGCACCAGCCGGGCATGCGAGAAGGTTTTGATGGTCTTGTTCCATTCGAATATCTCCTGCGTGACGGAAGTGCGTCCGTCTAGCGTCGGAACCGATGAAAAGAGATCGAAGGTACAGAGGTACTTACTCTCCAGCATCCGGCCACCTCGCATTCGGTACCCTGTTTCAGGAGATCCGGAAGCGTCCAGGCTACCTCCGATGGCGGCCGATTCTTCGAGAATGGTGATGTTGTGGCCTTTGATCGCGCCATCGCGTATAAGAAATGCGGCTCCCGCCATTGATG
Organism: Granulicella sp.; assembly: GCA_965277925.1. Classification (GTDB taxonomy): domain Bacteria; phylum Acidobacteriota; class Terriglobia; order Terriglobales; family Acidobacteriaceae; genus Granulicella. The sequence goes on from OZ255850.1 coordinate 295,591, forward strand.
CGATACCGCCGCCGATGAAGTAGAAAACGGAATCCTCTGGCGGTTTCGCTCGATTCATGGCTTCAGTCCCCTTCGTTTCTTTTTCTTTACAGGCCACATGTGAGCCATCAGGCCCGTTCGGGATGTTACCGTCACGGGATCGGCCCCTCCATACTCAGTGTGAATGGAAACCGTGGGTAATAGTTGTATCGAAATTCACACACGCGTCAGAAGCTGGGGCATTTCAGGAACTTCACAACGGGGAATCTAGCTGGACCACTTCCAGCCCCTTATCTCAGGACGGTCAATACCGTGTTCATGTGCATAGCCGATGGCGTCGATGATCTGTTCTTTCAACCATTCCTTCGTGTGAGCGGCGGTCGCCTGCAACTTCGGCACTCTGTCGATCACATCCATGGCAAGGTTGAATCTGTCCACTTGATTCAAAATCGCAAGCTCGAGAGGCGTGTTGATGTTGCCCTTCTCCTTGTAGCCGCGCACATGGAAGTTGTCGTGGTTGGTCCTGCGATAGGTGAGTTTATGGATCAGAGAAGCATAAGCATGGAAGTTGAAGATCACCGGCTTGTCATCGGTGAAGAGACTGTCGAACTCGCTGTCCGACAGACCATGCGGATGTTCCTTCTCCGGCATCAGCCGAAAGAGATCGACCACATTGACGAAGCGAATCTTCAAGCTCGGGCAGCGCTCGCGTAGGATTGCGACGGCGGCCAGTGACTCCGACGTAGGAATGTCGCCGGCGCACGCCATGACCACGTCGGGCTCCTGCCCATCGTCGTTGCTCGCAAAGTCCCAGATGCCGATGCCCTTGGTGCAATGATTGACGGCGGCTTCCATATCGAGATACTGCAAATGGAGCGCCTTGTCCGCTACGATCACGTTCACATAGTTGGTGCTGCGCAAGCAGTGGTCGCCGACGCTCAGCAGGCAGTTGGCATCCGGGGGCAAATAGATGCGCGTCACTTCGGGGCTCTTATTCGTGACGATGTCGAGGAAGCCCGGATCCTGATGAGTAAATCCATTGTGATCCTGTCGCCACACCAGTGAAGTGATGAGCAGATTGATGGATGAGATCGCGGCACGCCAGCGCAGTTCCAGTTTGCTCTTCTCTAACCACTTTGCGTGCTGGTTGAACATGGAGTCGATGATGTGGACGAATGCCTCGTAGCTGGAAAAGAAGCCATGTCGCCCCGTGAGCACGTAGCCCTCGAACCAGCCTTCGAGCGTATGCTCGCTCAACATCTCCATCACGCGTCCGTGAGTCGAAAGGTAGCCGCCGTCGGCGTCCTCGGGCCTCATCTCGGCCATCCAGGTCTTGCCCGTCGCTTCATAAATCGCCTGCAGTTTGTTGGAGGCAGTTTCGTCAGGTCCAAAGACGCGAAAGTTCGTCATGTTCCCGCGCATGACGTCACGCAGAAAATGCGCCAGTGTGTCCGTTGGCGAGACTTCGATCTGACCGGGCTTCTCCACCTTGACGGCATACTGGCGAAAGTCCGGCAATTCCAGCGGCTTGCGGAGCAGCCCGCCGTTGGCATGAGGATTGCCACTGATGCGCCTCTTGCCCACCGGAGCCATCTCCTGCAACTCGGTATGCAGCGTCCCGCGCTCGTCGAACAATTCTTCGGGCCGATAGCTTCGCATCCATGACTCCAGCAGCTTCAAGTGCGCCGGGTTGGTGACGGGATCGAGAATTGGCATCTGATGAGCACGCCATGAACCCTCCAGCTTGTGCCCGTCGAGCTCCTTCGGGCAGGTCCAACCCTTGGGCGTACGCAGAATGATCATCGGCCAGCGCGGCCGCTCCGGCTCAACTCCCGGTCCAGCGCTCCTCGCCCTTTGCTGGATGGCACGAATTTCCTGGATGCAATGCTCCGTCGTCTGAGCCATCTGTTGGTGCATCACTTCAGGGTCGTCGCCTTCGACCACGTACGCTGTCCAGCCGTAGCCGAAGAAGAGGCTCTGCAACTCCTCGCGCGAAATCCTCGCCAGAATCGTTGGGTTGGCGATCTTGTAGCCGTTCAAGTGCAGCACCGGGAGCACGGCACCGTCGCAAACGGGATTCAGGAACTTGTTGGAGTGCCACGAGGTTGCCAGCGGCCCTGTCTCCGCTTCTCCATCGCCCACCACGACCGTCACAATCAGATCAGGGTTATCGAACGCCGCGCCAAATCCGTGCGAGAGGCTGTAACCCAATTCGCCGCCCTCGTGGATGGAACCTGGGGTCTCTGGGGTGCAGTGGCTTCCAATGCCACCGGGAAACGAGAACTGCTTGAAGAACTTCTGCATGCCAGCAACGTCCGCGCTGATGGCGGGATACACCTCCGAGTAGACGCCCTCGAGATAGCTGTTCGAGAGCGTCGCCGGAGCGCCGTGGCCCGGCCCGGAGATGTAAATCATGTCGAGGTCGTACTTCTTGATAAGCCGGTTAAGATGCACCCAGGTAAAAGTCTGTCCAGGGTCCGATCCCCAATGACCGAGCAGGCGATTCTTGATGTGCTCCGCCTTGAGCGGCTCGCGCAACAGAGGATTCGCCTGCAAATACAGCATCCCCACGCAGAGATAGTTACACGCGCGCCAGTACGCATCCATTCTGCGCAACTCGTCCGCAGATAACGTAGCTTCTCCAACTACGGAAGGACTGGTTTGGAGCGGCGTAGAGGAAAAATCGTTCATGTGGCGTCTCCTGCAAAAGTCGCGGCGAGCGGTTGTGGATCGTCTGGACTACTCTCCGGCTTGAGCCATGCGAGCCACATGCACTGCGATCATAAGATCTTCTTGTGACGGGACGACAAAGACCGCCGTCTTTGATTCAGATGCGCTAATCTTCCGAAACTTGCTTGCGTTGTCATAGTTGCGCAGAGGGTCGATAGAGACGCCAAGACTTTGCAGGCCACCAAGTATCTCTGCGCGTGACGAGACATCGTGCTCCCCTATGCCCCCGGCAAACACTATTGCATCGAGGCCGCCCAGCAGCCAACAGAATCCCCCAATTGCTTTGGTGACACTACGAGTGAACACCTTGAGTGTCAGCGCGGCGCGCGCATCCCCGGCAGCCGCGGCCTCTCGCACCGCCTTGACGTCGTTGGGCAATCCACTCAGCGCTACCATTCCCGAGCGCTGATTGAGCATTCCTTCCACCGCGGAGATTGCCTCCTCCTTGCCGCCCGTTTGCTGCCGCAATAGGTAGAGGACCAACCCAGGATCAAGGTCTCCCGGCCGCGTTCCCATCACCACTCCGCCGGTCGGAGTTAGGCCCATGGTTGTATCCACCGAACGGCCATCGATCAGCGCTGTAACGCTCGACCCACTGCCCAGGTGCGCAATCACCATGCGCTTCGGAAGAACCGCATCCTCCGCGCTCATCTGCTGCACGATTGATTCGAGACTGAGTCCGTGGAATCCGTATCGCCTGACTCCCTGGTCGAAATGCGCTTCGGCAACGGGGTAGACTGACGCCTCGGGAGGCATGGTCTGATGAAAAACCGTGTCGAAACACGCATAGTGGGCAACATTGGGAAAACGCATCATCCCATTACGAATGATTGCGATGGCGGTGGGGTCGTGTAGAGGAGCAAAGGGGATTGCCTCCTCAAGAACGCTCAGTACCTCGTCTGTAATCCTCTGGTGGCGATCCAGCTTCGGTCCTGGATGGACCACGCGGTATCCCACGGCATCGACCGAAGGCAGGAGCGGATCACTGACAGCGTCTAAAACCAGCCTGGTTGCCTCTATCGGAGTCTCGGCTTTTCGCTGGCGTGAGCTCGGACCGTTAAAATCTCTTGCACCCATTCCCCTGATCTTGAGCTGCGCGTGCGTTGTCCCAATGCCGCTCAGTTCACCGTCGTACAGCGCTTGCGGCTGGGAAGCGCTACCGTGTGGCCCCGAATCGAACATCGAAACTTTGATCGAGGATGAGCCACTGTTCAGAACCAGGATGCGCATTGGCAAATTCCTTTAAAACTCATGATCTTCGGCTGATCCCTGCGGAAAGTCCAGCAAACGATCGCCGGGTCCGCTGTCTTTTAACGTAACCGCACGTCATAGTCTCCGGCAGTTTTCCAGCCGTTTGCAACCCGATACATCCTTTGACGTTCATTGTTGTTCTTATGGGTACAGTCGCACACGCGCCCATTCCCTGGTCGCGCCGGCCCATCGATGCAATCGAGATGTTATGACCAAGCTGTTAGGAATCGCCGCGGGTTGCCTCCTGTTGCTCGATCTCGGACAGGCACATGCTGTTCCGAGTTTCTCGCGCCAAACGGGTCTATCCTGCAATGTTTGCCATACCAATCCTCCCGAACTAACGGCCTTCGGTCGCAACTTCAAGCTTCACGCTTATGTGTTGAACGACATCACGGCAACGACCCGGGTCGGTGAAACTCCGCAGGTGCAACTCTCGCGCAATATTCCTGTCTCGTTTCTTGTTCTACTCTCAGATACCCAATTCCAGACAGTCGTGCCGGGTACGCAAAACAGTTCCGCGGGATTTCCGCAGCAGCTCAGCATCTTTCTTGCCGGTGGCTTCGCGTCGCACTTTGGTGGTCTCGCTCAAGTGACATACACCCATACGGATGACCACTTCTCCATGGATAACTCCGACTTCCGCTACGGAAACCAGACGACACTTGGCGACAAGGAACTCGACTACGGAATTACTCTGAATAACAATCCCGGAGTCGAAGATCTTTGGAATAGCACCCCTGTATGGGGCTTTCCCTACATTTCTTCGGGTTCAACAGTCGGCCCAATTGCTTCAACACTCATCGACGGAGGGCTGGGAGGAGACGTTGCCGGGCTTGGCGGTTACGGCCTCTGGAACAAACATCTTTATGCGGCATTCAGTCTCTACAGAAGCGAGCATGGCGGCGGCCCCTCCCCCGTCGACGGCGTCAACTATGCCTATAACATCTCCGGTGCAGCGCCCTATTGGCGCGCAGGATGGCAACAGACCTTTGGACAAAGCTATCTGTTTGTCGGGACCTCAGGTCTGGCCGTCAACTCTCATCCCGGAGCGATCACCGGAGCAGTCGACCGATACTTCGATCCTTCGCTGGACTTTCAGTACGAGCGGCCATTCGGTGCCAACCTGCTCGATGTGCATGGTAGCTGGATTCATGAATCCTCAAAACTGGGCGCGACCTTTGCGGCAGGCGGAGCACAGGCAAGCGCACACCATCTGAATACCTTCAAGGTAGACAGCACCTATCACTGGACGAACAAGTACACCGCTTCCGGCGCGCTGTTTCGAACGACCGGAAATTCTGATCCAGTGCTGTACGCCTCGGCGCCAACCACAGGAAGTTTCAACGGAGATCCCGGAACTTCCGGATACATCGTTCAATTCGCTTACTGGCCGGTGCAGAATATCGACCTGAACGTGAACTACACCGGCTACACGAAGTTCAACGGTGCGGGCACGAACTACGACGGAGCGAATCGCAACGCCTCCGACAACAACACCATCTACATGGCGCTTTGGCTGAACTTCTAGGTGGCATCTATGCCCGAAGCGATGCGAGAAGTCGACGCAGAAAAGAACATCGTGGTGAGCAGGCGCTCGTTCTTCGGCGCGCTGCTCTTCCTGGGTTCCGCGAGTATGGGAGCAGTGCTGGCGATTCCGGTGCTCCGCTACGTTCTGTATCCCCTCTACTCGAAAGCGGCGGGAACAGAGTGGTCCGACGTGGGCCAGGTCAGCGACTTTGCAAAAAGCAAAGTCCCCATTCGCAAGACAATCACCTTCAAACAGCGTGACGGCTGGCGCGAGGTGGTCTCCTCGCAATCCGTTTACGTCACCCACGCAGCGGACGACCAGTTGATCGTGCTATCTGCCATCTGTCCTCATCTGGGTTGCAGCGTGTCCTGGCAGGCCGGGCAGGATAAATTCGTTTGCCCATGCCACGGCGGTGAGTTCAACCCGGCAGGCCTTCACATCCTGGGTCCGCCGCCGCGCGCGATGGATCGGCTGCCCACGCAGGTGAAGAACGGTCTGCTGCAGGTCCATTTCGAATACTTCCGCTCCAATGTTCCGAATCAGGAAAAGATCAGTTAATGGCGCAAGACGACAATTCCGCGGCTGAAAACAACAAACCAGTCGACGCGCCCAAGAGCATGAGCGCTTCGAGTCGTCTCTCCCGCTGGCTTGATCAGCGCACTGGCGTTCACGAGATCATGAAGGAGTCGCTGGACGAGCCGATTCCCGGCGGCGCGCGTCTCGCGTACGTCTTCGGTTCCGGCCTGCTCTACATCTTTATCTCGCAGATCATCACCGGGCTTTGTCTTGCGCTGTACTATGTCCCGTCTGCGGAAACGGCACATACCAGCGTGGCTTACATCACCAAGCAGGTTGCCGCCGGAGAGTTCCTTCGCAGCCTGCACTATTACGGCTCGAGCGCGATGATCATCGTGCTGGCGCTTCACTTCCTCCAGACTTTTCTCTACGGCTCGTTCAAGGGCCGGCGGGAACTCCTGTGGATCTCCGGCGCTGTACTGTCGCTGCTGGTGCTTGGAATGGGATTCACGGGCTACCTGCTGCCATGGGATCAGAAGGCCTACTTCGCGACTGCGGTCGGGACCAACATCGTCGGCGAAATTCCCTTCATCGGCAACTGGTTGACGCGCTTGCTGCGGGGCGGCGACACGATCGGTACGCTCACGATTTCACGGTTTTATGTGGCGCATGTCTTCCTGATTCCAGCGATGATCTTTGCCTTCATCGGCGCACACATTCTGCTGTTCCGCAAAGCAGGCCCAGCCGGGCCGATCGAAGAAGATCCGATCAACCCCAAACTTCCGCCCGAAGGTTTCTACCCGCGCCAGGTCTTGATGGACATGACCTTCGCGCTTCTCATCATGGTCGGTCTGGGCATCCTCGCGTACTTTCATCCAGCGCAACTCGGACCGATCGCAGACCCTGCCAACACCCAATTCATCGCCCGTCCGGACTGGTATTACCTGCCCTTCTTCGAGTGGCTGAAGTTCTTCGAAGGCCCCACCGTTGTGTTTGCGGTCGTGGTGGTTCCCGGCATTCTGGCGCTGCTATTCTTTCTGTTGCCGTTCCTGGATCGCAGCCTGGAGCGTCGCCCCTGGCGCAGACCCATTCCGGTGCTGTCCGTCGCGATTGTGATCGCCGGCATCATCTTTCTTGGCGTCAGGAGCCGGCATGACGATCAAAGAGATGTCTCGGTGCGCACACAACTTGCAGCGCAGGCCCGGCAGGAAGAGCAGTTTTCCCGTGCGCCATTTGAGCCCTCAGAGCAGGGACCCGGCGGTGCGGCACCCGCGTCCGCTGCAACAGGTCCTGTCAGTCCTCTGGTTGCTCATGGACGCAGCCTGTTTGAGGCCCATGGCTGTGCGGGCTGTCACGGCGCTGCCGGAGTCGGAGCGATCGCCCCGAAGTTGGTGGGTATAACAACCAAGTTGCCGGGCGCCCAGTTGACGAATCTTCTGCAGCATCCCAATGCCGCCATGATCGCCGGGCATATGCCGGCTGTCGATATCTCAGCGGCCGACATGGCTTCGCTCACCGCGTATCTCGGAGTTCTGGGCACAGCGGCTGCACAAGCTCCGGCCGGCCCAGATCAGGCATCGCCAGCGTCCGCGCCGCAGACGGCCGCTGTTGCGGCCAGCCCGTCGGCAGCAACTCCTGCGACTCAAGGCGCTAAAGTGGCCAGCGAGCCGCACGCGTCCGGCTCGGCCTCGTCGGCCAGTGCAATGTTTTCTCAGCGCGGCTGCGCGGCCTGCCACGGGGCGGACGGAGTGGGAGGACGCGTCCCCGCAATGGCCTCTTTGATCGCAGGCCACTCTGATGCGCAGATAGTTCACCTGCTGCAAGTGCCTTCCGCAAAGATGAAGGCCGGAGGGATGCAGCCCGTAACCGGCAGCGCGGCAGAGTTGACGTCGATGGTCGCTTATCTGCATACGCTGGGACCAGTGCCAACAGGTAAGGATCGAACGACCGCGGCTGTCGCGAAAGCATTACCCACTGCGCCTGCTCCATCACCCAGGGCGGGAACTGCACCCCCAACCGCTGCGGCTGCTGCCAATTCAGCGCCACCCGCCGCCGCGGCTCCTAAAGGTGCCGCATCAACGGAGACATCTGCCGGCCATGCGATCTTCGTCTCGCAGGGTTGCGCTGCCTGTCACGGAGCCAACGCCGGGGGAACCCACTTCGCACCCGCACTTGTGCGCGTCTCGGCCAGGTTTCCCGGGGCCGCGCTCCCCAACCTGCTCCGTCATCCGGACGCGAAGATGAAAGCCGGAGGGATGCCGCCGGTCACGACCAATGCTGCGGATATGAAGAAGTTGCTCAGCTATCTCACCAGTCTGGATGTGGCACCTTCACCAACAGCGGCAGCTTCGTCCGCAGGCTCATCCGCAGGGACAGCAACGGCAGGTTCCCCCGCAGCAACTCAAACTGCAAACGGCAGCGCACCGTCCCCCGCAAAAGCGGCGGCGAATGTTCCCCTCAGTCCGCTCGCCCTGCGCGGTCAGCACGTCTTCCAGCACTACTCCTGCGAGACCTGCCACGGTGCCGGCGGTCTGCATGGAACCGCCGCCGCCCCTGGGCTTGCTGGAACAGCGTCCATCCTTCCGCAGTCCACGTTAGAAAACCTGATGCGCCATCACAGTATCCAGATGCAGAACGGAAACATGCCCCAAACCAACATGAGCGCGAAGGATTTGAAGGCACTCACCACGTTCATCCGAACGATGCCTGCGTCGCCGGATGCTCCCCAGTAAGCAACGCTGACGGCCTTGGGAGGACGGTTTCACCTCCGACAAGGATTGCATCCAAATTGAGAGAAAGGCACATTCTATGACGACAGAAGGTTTCGCGGACGACGGTGCCATGCTGAAAGACCTCACTCAGTTCGATCTGGCGCAGGAGATGGTGGATTCCGATCAGAGCAAGCCGTGGATGATGGGGCGCTACGCCAAGACTCTATTCAAGAAGCCCGACTTCAGGATGGTGATGATCACAATGGATAAGGGCTCCATCTTGAAAGAGCATCACGCCGACGGCACAATCTCGGTGCAGGTACTTAAGGGGACAATTCGCTTCACGGTCCAGGGCAAGTCGCATGAACTAGGGACGAACCATGTGCTGACGTTGGCAGCGTCCATTAGGCATGAGGTCGAGGCACTTGACGAGGCTGCGTTCTTGTTGACGATCGCATGGCCGGATGGGAACAAGGCTCGACGCGATGAATACGGTACTTAGGCAAGAGTCATTACCAGGTGGGAGCTCGCTTTTCATGTGCTCAGTGGACGGTGATCGCATAAGTAATCTACGCATTTCACCAGTCGGCTGCTGAATCCTTTGGTCACTGATTGCCTAGACCACCGATGCGGCGCTATCGTTCCTCTTTGGAACCAGAAGTACGCGAACTGCATCAGATTGCTCTGGCATAGCCCTTACTTTTTTCCCATCACCTCGTAATCCTCGCGGATTCGATGACGATCTACACTCGCGGTCTTTGGTTTTGCTGGATAAGCCGGACTGTGATGATCACCGCTGGCAGGAGAAAGGCCAGTGAGCCGATCACCCACATTGCGACTGCACCGGCTCGTTGATCCACCATTGGGGAGATATGGAAGGCATTGGGCTTCTTGAGGTAGTACCCATAGACAGGACGATCGCAAAATGCCAGAAAGGCGGAGAGGATCGTATTCACGATGTCTGCCAAAACCAGATACGGCAGCATGAACCAACCGAGTCCTTTGGCGCTCGTCGGCCAGGGACGGATGAGGAGCCACCAAAAAAGAATGGAAGTTCCAAGGAAGCACAGGTGCTCAATTTCGTGCCAATGTTCGTTCTCAAGTGCGAAATCGTAGGCGGCAGGAATGTGCCAGCCTAGAAGCATCAAGTTCATCGCCAACCAGGCTACGAGCGGAATAGTCAGCCAACGGCAGAGTTGCCGTAAGGACCTGCTGCGGATGAGTGGGCCAAAGACGCTGTTCCTGACGCTTCTGGGTAGACCGCGAAGCAAAGGGACTACCGGAAAGCCAAGGAGCACCAGCGGCGGAACGAAAGACATCAGCAGCAGGTGTTCCACCATGTGAGCACTGAGGAGAGCATCTGCGAACCCATCTAAAGGTGACCCAATCGCAATCCAGAGCGTCGCCAGTCCGAGAAGAAACGCCGCAAGTCGCCAAGCCGGGAATTGCATGGGGCGGGTCTGCCGGATAAGGAACCAGCCGCGTATGTAGACGAGACCAATGAGAAGAAGCGTTGTTGTTAAAAGGATAGGCGGAGACCATTCAGCGAAGATCGCCCGGGACGCAGATTGCATGATGAACTCGTATGCCTTGAACGCTAAGGAGCACTAGATGGAGTCGTATTGACCGTCGCGGCTTTCGCCATACCTCGCGAAGCATCAATCGCATTTGGTTCATTCTGACTCCTGAGCGTCGACAAAAAGCGTACCAGGGCCTCCGTCTCGGGTGGGTTGAGGGCGTTCCCGTAGGCCGGCATGTTGCCTCCTCCCTGCAGAACCTGGCGAATGATCTGGTCTTCGGTCATGCGGGTAGCAATCCCATCGAGCGCAGGCCCCCGAAGGCCTCCCGAACCGCCGATCGAGTGACAGTTGCGGCACTGCTTGTCTTGCAGGACTAGCGAGCCTTGTCGCTCTAAAGGTGTGCGATTGTGCAGATAGCTCACCGGGATGGGATCACTGGTCCAGGCATCCATGACCGGGCTCCACGGGGTAAACGTTCCCAAGTGAGTGAGGACGCCGAGAACTACCGCGATCACCGCAACCATAAGTACGGCGATAGGGCGTCGAGACCAATGCTTTTCTCCTTGAGGAGAGAAGAGCGGCAACAGGAGCATAGCTCCAATGGCTAATATGGGAGCGATAAAGAGCACGGGAGTTTCAAGGCTTGGTGGCAGATAGGCGAGCACAGCGAAGATCCAGAGGAATACGAAGTCAGGCTTCGGAGCGGTTTGAATGATTGTCGGATCTGGTTGGCCCGTTGGCCCGAATGGGCCGAAGAAGAAGGCGCAGGCCATGACTGCAAGTATCGTGGCGGCCGCAAAGATTGCATCCTTCCACGCAGCGTCGGGGACGAAGGCGATGCCGGTATTCTTCGTAAGGTTTTGATAGTCGCGCGTATAGGTCTTCTTACTCACCAGCCGACCCGGCATGGGCCACTCATTGATGCCAAGCTTCAACACCATCCAGAGGTGGACCCCGACCATGGCGATCAGAAGCCCGGGAATGATGAAGACGTGCAGGGCGAAAAATCGCGTGAGGGTTGGCCCGGCAATAATGGGACCACCCAGCATGAGCTGGACCAATGGGCCACCGATGAGCGGAACGCGGCTCAGGATGGATGCGCCAATTGCGAGACCCCAATAGGAATCCTGATCAAAGCGCAGGACTTGTCCGGTGAACGCCATCGCCAGAGTAAGGAGCAGAGACAGGACACCTACGATCCAGGTCAACTCCCTTGGAAACTTGTATGCCCCGAAAAGAAAGACTTGTGCCATGTGTATCAGCACGATGGCGATCATGAAGTCAGAACCCCAACCGTGCAACGCTCGTAGAAACCAGCCGAGTTTGACGCTGTGATCCAGAAATTCGAGGCTGGCCCATGCGTGTCCCGCAGACGGGGAGTACACCAGGCCAAGCAGGACACCGGTCATTACTTGCAGTACTAACAGCACGGTTGCAGCGCTGCCGAAGACATACCACCAACTGGCCGTGCTCTCCGGCACCTCATGTTCGACGACATCCATCAAGGGCTTGCCGAGCCCAAGCCGATCTTCAAACCAGTGGTAGACCTTCTTTCCGGTTTCGTTTAGCCCTCGCACGATGCGCACCTCGGCTTTCTCATGTCCGCCGTATTTGATCTGTCAGCGAGGGTGGTTCCCGAGATTTGAATCAACGACGGAGCCGTGGTCGCGCAGGCGGCCAATGTGGGCATTTTGCCGGTGCGGATCATGATCATGTCAGCAGACAGTTTGTGTTCGTACACAAACAAACCGCGCTCCGGCGGCCCGGAGGCGCGCGCACCATCTTCGTAGTAGGCACCTCCGTGGCAGGGACAGAGAAACAGTTTGGACTCAGAGAACCAGCGCACAGGACAGCCAAGGTGGGCACAGTTGATGGCGAAGACCTGAAACGATGTGCCTGACACGTGGCGGACCCAGCATGGGATGTCTCCGGTTTGCCCATCCCAGGCTGTCGTCACAGGATTGCGGAAAGTCGCCAGGCGCGTTTCACCTTCGGGAAAATCGTCGATGCGGCCGAGGTTGATCCAGGATTCTTCGGCAGACGCTTTCGTCGATGCGGGCCCGAGGAGATAGCCGATAATTGGAACGGCCAGTACGGCACCGACTGCTCCATTCACCAGGAGGGCCAGCTTGAACAAAAACGTCCTGCGCGAGTGACCGGCACGTCGTGCGCGCGTCGCCTCTTCAACGACGGCTTGCTCGGAGTTTTCGTCCAGCGGCGGATTCGGTGTATCGTTCGGATTCATCGTGTTGGCTCCTGGCCAATGTGCTGAACAGTTTTATGGATGAACTGCATAGGGCTGCCCGGAATGTTCGCCGCGCAGGGACGCCATCCACGCAACGATGTCAGTGATCTGCTGGTCGGTCATGGGAGTTGCATAATCGGACCGCCAATCGGGCATGCTCTGGTCGGGCAGGCCGGCGATGATGAAACTGCGGATGGCCTGATCGCTGATGAGAGCGAGATACGATTGATCAACAACTGAGCCAACTTTCGCGCCGCCGCTGGCACTGTGGTCAGTCCCTCCGCCATCGATTCCGTGGCAGGACGCACACGACCTCACGAATTGCTGTTGTCCACGGGCAACGTCTCCGCTCAATGTGGCTTTGTAAGGAGGGGGATTTTGTGCGGAGAGTAAATCCGGCTTGCCCCAATGTTGAATGATCCCGTGCGCCAACACAGAGACCTGCTGATCGGTGAGAACGCCGCCTGCGCTCTTCGCAAAGGCGGGCATCAACTTGCCATGAGTGCCCTTGGCAGTGATGTCCCGGAGCGTATCTTCTCCGGCAATCGCCAGATAGACGGGATTGGAAAGAGCGATAGCAGGCCCATGATTGCCGTTCTCTCCGTGGCAGGCGGAACAATTCTTTTTGTACAACGTAGCGAAATCCAGTTGCTGTTCCGGGCGAAGAACTTCCGGACCCGGACCGGGATATCCGGGGGCGTGATTGCATCCGGGCAGGGCGAGGCCCATGGCGAGAAAGACAGCGAATCTAAGAATGCCTAGTGTCATTAGCTGTCCTGTTCGTCCTCTGCACTGGTGTGAATGCCGGCTCGGACGGTGAACGAAAGTGCCTGGAACTGCGGAGTGCGTACCTTCACCTGAAGATTCACCACAAAGCCGGTAACCAATCCAAAGAAGACCTGCGACACGACGAACCACGTCCAATCGATGCGTTGGTCGAGGATAGGGCTGATTATGCCGATGGCAGAGTAGAGTAGGCCGCTCCAGAGAAACGGGGCGACGAACCCTGCTGTGATGATCGGTTTCCTGGGATACATGGGAAGCATTGCCCCGTACAGCAGACCGATGAGGACAGAGGCGGTTCCGTGGATAGCGGCCGCTGCCAGAAGGCCTTGAAGATGAAACTGCGCCAGAAAAGCATCGCTTTGCGCGGCCCAACTGACGAAGCCTCCAGCGGCAAGCAAATTCGCAGCGTACCAGATGCTGTGATAGCGAACGAGCCCAAAAAGAGCGGCGGGCAGGATCATCGCGATGCCACCGGCGATGCCCCCTTTTATTCCCGCCATGACGCTGAATGTCTCAATCGGAAGCAGTTTACGATGGTTCGCATCGTGCGGCAGATGCCTGCGTGTCGTACGGGCGCTGAAGACCGGCACGATTTTTGTAATGACCGGCACGAAGATCAAATTCTCCGACGGAAGCACTTCCCGGAACCAGCCGACAATTGCTGGCAAGACCAGCAGCAGGCCGAGCAACGCGATGACCCAATGTGTGACCATACCTGTGCAGATCAGGGCGAGGCCCAAGGCGAGCACCATCGGCCAGACGGTCGGCGCGGGGAGATGCACCGTCGAAGCGTGCTTACCTGTGAGACCGTGCGCACCTTGGATTTTAGGGTCTTCCATTAGATTTCCTTTCGCTTCTCTTCGCGTATCGACTTCCTATCTGCCGATCACATACACGACCAGGAAAACAACGACCCAGACTGCGTCAACAAAATGCCAGTACATGGACAAGGCCTCCAACCTCTCGGCATGATGTTGCGTCACACGGCCACTGAGACTGAACGCGAAGGCGGCGCTCAGCAGAAGCAGGCCGACAATGACATGCGTCGCGTGCAGACCAACGAGCGAGTAGTACGTGGTGCCGAAAAGATTGGTCTTGATGGTCAGGCCCAGCCCGTAAATGAGGTGATGCCATTCCTTCGCGGTCGTGAGCAGGAAGACGCTTCCGAGAATGATCGTTGCGCTTAAAGCGATCGTGCAGCGCCTGATATTTCCTTTACGGAGGGCTGAGACCGCGGCGTGTACGGTCAGGCTACTCGATAACAAACAGATGGTGCCAAGGATCGGAAGTTCCAGAACCTGTGAAGGCGTTGGGCCGGATAGGCTCTTGCCCAGATAGTAGACGTAGGCCACTACAAAGATCAGGAAGATTGCGGCTTCAGCCGTAATTAAACACCACATGCCCACAACGCCCCGATTGGGAAGAACCCACGGTTGGTCGGAGTCGATGGTCACTGGAATTGCACTTGCAGTCTGCATCATTCGTATCTCGAATCTGGATCTTCCGGATGTTTGAGGTCCCACAACGGACGCGCGCTGGTGGCCGTGGGTTCAACCACGAAGTTGTAATCCGGAGGAGGCGATGTCGTCGCCCATTCCAGCGTCCATGCGTCCCACGGATCCGGTCCAGCCTCTCTTCCGCGAAAGTAGGAATGTACGAGGTTGTAGACGAAGATCAATGTGGCAATACCCTGAATGATGGCGCCAATACCTACGATGAAGTTCCAAAGTTCCCAGCCGCGCCCTGCCTCGTAGGTGTAGACGCGGCGAGGCATTCCGAGAAGCCCTGGAATGTGCATGAAGTCGAAGGTCATATGGAAGCCAAGGACCATAAGCCAGAAGTGCCATTTACCCAGGCGTTCGCTCATCATTCGGCCCGTCATCTTGGGGTACCAGTAGTAGAAGGCTGCGAAAAGCGCAAACAGGATTCCGCCGACGATGACGTAATGAAAGTGAGCGACGACGAAGTAAGACGCGCTCAACTGCCAATCAAAGGGAGCAGCAGACAACATGATGCCCGTCAGACCTGCCACAAGGAACTGAAAAAGAAAGCCGACGGCAAACAACATGGGTACGCGGAAGATCACCTTCCCGCCCCAGATCGTAGCGAGCCAATTGAATATCTTGATGCCGGTAGGAATGGAGATCACCATCGTGGCGAATACGAAGAAGGTGTTGCCGGCCGGCCCCATTCCCATGGTAAACAAGTGATGGGCCCAGACACTAAGACTCACAAACCCAATGGCGACGGAAGCCGCAACCATCGCCGGGTATCCGAAGATGGCCTTCCGGGAGAACACGGGAACGATCTCGTTAATAAATGCAAAGCTTGGCAAAATGAGGACATAGACCTCGGGATGCCCAAAGATCCAGAAGAAGTGCATCCAAAGCACCGCAGAGCCCCCGGCCTGCGTGTCGAAGAAGTGCGAGCCAAGGTAGCGATCGAGACAAAGCATGATTTGCGCGGCGGACAGGGGACTGACTACGACGAAAATCATGCAGCTGGCGACGAGATACAACCAAACTAAGAGTGGCATTCGCGTCAGGGTCATCCCTTTGCAACGCATACATATCGTAGTGGTGACGATGTTGATCGCGGTCCCAGTCGTACCGATACCACTCAAAAGAACGGCCAATGTCCAGTAGTCTGTGCTGTGTCCGGGCGAGAATACCTTCGCGGTAAGGGGCGCATAAGCGAACCAGCCAACGTCAGGGGCAGAGCCTGCTCCATAAAGGCCGCTACCCGCGAAGTAGCTCAAATAGAGCAAAAAACCACCGAATGCGGACAGCCAGAAGCTAAAGGCATTCAAGCGGGGGAACGCCATATCGCGAGCCCCGATCATGAGCGGGATGAGATAGTTTCCAAAACCAAAGAGCACAGGAACTGCCACAAAGAAAATCATGGTGGTTCCGTGCATAGTAAAAAGACGGTTGAAAACTTGAGGACTGACAAAGTGGTTGTTCGGCACCGCCAACTGAATACGCATCAGGAGCGCCTGGACTCCACCGATGACGAGGAAGAGCAGGGCGTACACGATGTACATCAGCCCGATCTTCTTGTGGTCCACAGTGGTGAGCCACTGATACACCACGCCTGGCCCCGGCGGCCGGACCACGGGGGCGGTGACATCGATGGCTTCAAGTGTTGTGGTCGTATTTGCCATGCTGCGCTTTCCAGTCGCGGGTTTAGTGAAGGGTTGTGAGGTAGGCCGTGATGGCGTCTAGATCTTGATCGTTCAAATGCATCGACGGCATGAGAGACCCAGGCTTCAGCAAGTTCGGATCGGCAATCCAATTCCGCAGATTTGGTGGTGTGTTGTCAACAGAACCAGAGGCGATGGTGTCCCGGCTGGCGAGATGAGTCAGGTCTGGGCCAAACCGCCCTGTAGCTGATGTTCCTGCAATCGTGTGACAACTGATGCAGGCGTTCCGTAGGAAGACTGCGCGGCCCTCCTGCGCGCGGGGATTGTCAGAAAGATCCTTGGTAGCTGGTTGTTGCTGCTGCTTAACCCAAGCGGCAAAGTCCTCTGGCGATTGAGCATAGACACGAAGCAACATCTTGGCGTGTTCCGTCCCACAGTACTGCGCGCATTGGCCCAGGTACAGGTCAGCCACCGGCGGATCAATCCACATGGTGTTGATCCGATTTGGTATCAGGTCAGTCTTACCAGCCAGTCGCGGAATCCAGAAACTATGTGAAACGTCTGCCGACGACATCTCAAGATAGGTAGGAGTCGGATTCGCCGGATCGCTGGTTGGAATATGAAGTTCGTTCGCGGTCACGACGCCCAGCTTGGGATACCGATATTCCCACCAGAACTGATGGCCTATAACGACTACGTCGACGGCACCGGAAGGTTTTGGCGCGGCTTCAGTTTGCCAGATGATTCTGGTTGTCGATAGAAACAACATCACCACAATTAAAATGGGGATGACCGTCCACGAAAGTTCAATCTGGTTGCTTCCGTAAATCTGCGCGGGCTCATGTTCGGAGTCAGTGGATCGATGCCGGAAACGGATCAACGCGTAGAGAAGGAGTCCACCGACAATAAGAAAGATCGCAAGGGTGACCGACAGAACAAGCATCGAGAGGCTGAAGATCGAGCGAGCGGGTGTGGCAGCGGGAGCAAATATGTTAGTCGGCGAATCCGCGAACGCTCTTTGTGCGGACAACAACAGCAAGCCAGCGAAGTTCGCTCTGAGCACGCTTGAGAGACCGTTCCCGGCTCCAATGAGGCGGACCAAGCGAATTTGGGCGGCACAGAGCACGCTCTCGGGACCTCTTGATGCCAGTTGCCAGCCTACCAATTGAACCGCAACCCGCTAGGGATTGAAAGGCAATAATACACCCCGAACGTTTCAGGCCGCTTGCATGATCGAAATGGAATCACGGGTGTTTCTCGTTGGGACAGTTCCCCCGAGAACGGCCCTTAGAAGGCGATAGTCTGCGCCTTTGAAATATTCCTTGTCGTCAATCAGATTTTGGATGTTTCCTGTTTGCATTCACTCACCCCCGCTTCGGCGAAGGTGGTGCGCCTTCGGCTCTGCGTTTAGAACTCGCGTACGGCGTCCTTTCGGGTTTTGGACTCCTCGCCCTCGCAGGCTCCGGGTCCCTTTCCAAGAACGTCTTCTCTTGGCAACGCGGCTATGCCGCGACTTGGCAGCAGCGCACGTTTGCGCTTTCGGGATGTGTGTCCCGAGGAACCCGGCAAAAAGGAGAAACACAATGCAGACCCAACAGACAGTCACGCTCTTTGGCGCCGTCAGCAACTCAGCCACTACTGCATCTCCAAGAACGGCCGCAAGTACACCGCGTGCGGAGTCAGGGGAGGGTGCAGGGGAAGGAACGGCCCCGCCGACCGCGACTCGGCAAGAAACAGAAAGGGGCTGCGCGAAGGCAGCCCCTTGTTTGAAAGGCTCGGTGTTGTCTATGCGGCAACCTTCTTTTTGGTGGCCGTCTTCCTGTTTGCAGCTTTGATGGGCGTGGGAGCTTTCTTCGGCTCCTTCCGGTTCTTGCGTTTGGTTGGAGCGAAGACGGCTTCGGCTTCTGCAAGGAAGTCGAAATCGTTCTCGCGTGGGATAGCGACGTACCCAGTGAGGGCAAGGCGAAGGGCGAAGCTGGTTAGCTTCTCGTCTGGAAGCTCGGCCAGAGCGGAAGCCAGAATCTCCTCGGCTGTTCGCTGGTTGTTCTCATCGTCTCCGGCAAAGCGTTCGGCTACGTCGTCGGTGATGGTGTGGGGGTCAAGGCTGCAGAGGGCGCGGAGAAATACCCTGAACTGCGCGGCGGTGAACATCGCCGGGGCGTTCTCAAGGATGCGCTCGAAGGTGGCTTCGCGGCCTTTCAGGATTTCGGCTCTGCGATTGCGCTCGGCCTCCGTCTCCGCCTGCTCCTGCTCGAACTGCTGCTTGCGTTCCTCCTCCCTCCGCTGTCGCTCTTCCTCGTACTCCGCTCGACGCTGCTCGAACTCAGCCTGACGGTCGGCGGCTTCCTCCTCTGTCTCTGCCTCTGGCGGGGGTGCGATGGTTGGGACAGGGTTAGCGGTTGCTTCCGCTGCGGTTTGCGGGTCATGAACGGGACAGTTCTTGTCCGTGCTGTCATCGTCAACTAAAAAATCCCCAGATCTGGGCGTTTGAAAATTCCCCAGGAAGAGCGGGATAAGGTTGTGGACCGGGTTGGGAGTGTGCGGCGGAGGGCGAAGCCCGGAGCCGCATACTCCCGGAGGCGATCCGGGCTGAGGTCAGGCTCCTTCCTTGTTGGGTGTTTTGGCGGCGATGACGCCGGCCTTCTTCTTGTCCTTGAGCCGGTAGCTCTCGCCCTTGATGTTGATGGTGGTGGAGTGGTGCAGCAGGCGGTCGAGGATGGCCGAGGCGATGACGTTGTCGGCGAAGATGGCGCCCCAGTCGCCGTAACTCTTGTTGGAGGTCAGGATGATCGAGCCCTTCTCGTAGCGTTCCGAGACCAATTGAAAGAGGCAGGTGGCGGCGAAGGAGTCCAGGGATAGATAGCCCATTTCATCGAGGATGAGCAGCTTGGGCTTGACCAGCAGGCCCATCCGCTCCTTGAGCTTGTTCTCATCGCGGGCACGCTGGAACTGGCCGACCAGGTCCTGGATGGTGACGAAGTAGACCGACGATCCGGCCACGATGGCCTCGGTGCCGAGCGCGATCGCGAGATGCGTCTTGCCCACGCCGGGCGGCCCGAGAAGGAGTACGTTTTCCTTGCGTTCGAGGAAGGCCAGACCGGCCAGCTCGCGCAGCTTGCGTTCGTCCACCGACGGCTGGAAGTCGAAGTCGAACTGGTCCAGCCCCTTGTTGTAGGGGAAGTGCGCCCACTGGGTCTTCAGCCGCACGTTCCTCGTATGCTTGGCCTGGCTCTCGGCTTCGAGCGCCTGCTCCAGGAAGTCCAGATAGGGCAGGTTCTTGGCGGAAGCCTCTTCGGCGATGGCCTCGAAGCAGTTGGGCAGATGCGACAGGCGCAGCCGCAGCATATGGTTCAACAGGCGTTCAGACTGCAGCGACATGGGCCACCTCTTCACAGAACGAGTTGTAGATCGATAGTGGGCGCAACTCCACTTCGGGAACCGTGAAGTGCAGACCGACACCGGGACCAGGCATCAGCTCAGCGACGACAGTACTGGCCGGCGAGGCCGGGACACGCGGGCGGCGCGGCAGGCTGGCATAGTGCGACCCATCGATGATCATCGCGCCCTTGCCTGTGGCCAGCTCATGCTCGGCGACCAGGTCCTGCTGGTGGAAGACCTTGATCCTATTGCCATCGAGCGGCTCCCGCACCAGCACGCCCTTGCCGGCACATGGGTGCGGCGCGGAATAACGGTTGCCGCGATAGCTGAACAGGCAGTCCTTGGCCACCTGGCGATGACTCACGTAGCCGGTGTCGTAGGCCGGCTGGCCGTTCAGCGGAGTCAACCCTTCATGGGGAAAGCGCGTCTGCGGGATCTCGCGCGTGGTCGCGTGAACCCGGCGGTTGACCTCGCCGCACCAGACCAGTGCCTGGCGGTTCAACTCCTGGAGCGAATCGAAGTGAATCCCCGGCCAGAAGTTGCCCTTAATAAACCGGATCGTCGCCTCGATCTTGCCCTTGGTCTCAGGCCGGTGCGGCCGACACACCCGCGGAACGAAGCCGTAGTAGCTGGCGAAGTCCAGCATCTTCGGATGAAAGCAGGGCTGCCCATCGATCCGGTCCACCACCACCGTCTTCATGTTGTCGGTCAGCACCGTCCGAGTCACTCCGCCGAAAAACTCGAAGGCATGCACCATGCAGTTCAAAAGCGTCTCCGCATCCTGGCGCTGGGTGAACTCCACGTATCGCATCCGCGACCAGCACAACGTCAGCGCGAAACCGTAAAGACGCCGCCCGTTCCAGTTGCCGAAATGTCCCCAGTCCATCTGCGCCTGCTCGCCCGGCGCCGTCTCGAACCGAACGAAGGCTCGCTCCTGGCCCTCGCTCCGCCACGGCCGCACCACCTTCTTCACCTGCGTCAAACAGCCTGCATAGCCGCGCTTCTGCATCTCCAGAAACAAGCGGTTGGCGTTACGCACCCCCTGCTCCCAGCGCTCCCGCAGATACGCCCTGTGCGGATCCACCTTCCAACCCTTCGGCTTGCGTTCATACTCGCGAGGAGCCTGCTTTAGGTACTTCCGCACCGTCTTGCGGTCCACATCCATCTGCCGCGCGATCTCGCTCACGCTCAACCCGTCGTGATGCAGCTTCTGTATCTCCATGAAATCCTCCAGTCGCAGCATCCAGACCCTCCTCGGGTCAGGATGCCGCCGCTCGGCCCCACCTGGGGAATTTTCAAACGCCGATTCTGAGGATTTTTAGAGTACCGATAACACCGTGCAAACGGTGAGCTTGCGGCCAAGCTGCTTGCCATAGACGATGATGGCGTTCTTGGCTCCAGCGCATGGCATCACTGGTTCCGCGTCGGGGTTGTCGGCAACGGCCTCGATCTCCCGAACGTGGCCGCGTTGAACGGCTCCCGGTCGCTGCTCCTTGGGGTTGCGCCAGCCGTTTTCGATCTGGATGAGGCCGGGATGGGCTGCAATCTCCCGGTCAAAGAATGCCTCGACCTTACTGTGGTAGCAGGTAGAGTCGAGGCACTGGTCGCCCTGCACGTCGCAAAAGAGAGACGTGTTGTGTCCGCTGCGGCGGGGGCAGGTGGTGCAAGCTCCGGCTGCGGGGTTGAGGGTTGGGTCTTCACGGTCGAAAGGTGCATCCGCGAGAGACAGGTAGAGGTTGGTCTGTATCCACGCGGCAAGGTGCTTGGCGGGTAGCAGGTGCGGTTCTTTGTCCTGCCAGTCTTTGCGCCAGCATTGCTCGAAAGCTGCTGCCTGGCTCTCCTGCGGGAGACGGGCGATTAGGTTTGCGTGGCTGGCGGTGATGCGCTCCTGGGTGAACGCCTCGGCCACAGTGGGGATGAGTTGCAAGAGAGACAGACGGGCATAGACATGGCTTGCGCTCTTGCCTGACTTCTCGACTAGCGTTGCAACGTCGTAACCGGGGATGTCGAGCAAGCGTTGGAAGCCTTGCGCCTCCTCGTAAGGGTGAACGTCTACGCGCTGGCTGTTCTCGACAAGCTGCCATTCGAGCGCTTTGGCATCGCCGATATCGACGATACGGGCGGGAACGGAAAACAACTCGGCAAGCTGGGCGGCACGGTAACGTCTGGCTCCGGCGACGACCTCGAAGCCTTGGTTATTCGGTCGTACAGTGATGGGCTGAATTAGGCCATTGTGCTTAATGGACTCGGCGAGCTCATACAGCTTGGCTTCATCGAAGGTGCGGCGGGGGTTGGTGGTGGACTCGTGAATGGTATCAATGGCGAGAAATTGGAAGGCTGAAGAATCTTGCATGGCTGCTCTCCTTGAGCGGTTTCAGTGCACTAAGGTTGTGGAGCGGACGCGCTTTCCCATCCGCTCCGGGGCGGGAAAGGGTTTAGGCGCGTGGGGTCTGCTGTCGTTGCTCGAAGGCTTCGGCGAAGCCCTGCAATCGCAGGTTGTTGTCCCACACCTTGGCGAATCGCTCGTGCTGCTGGTGCAAGCTGACGAGGTGAACGTATTTATCGCGGACGATGGCGCGGCTCCACTGCTCCACGCCTACATAGTCGTTCCGGTAATAGAAGGCGCTGAGGTGTGGCCCGTCGATGAATCCAAGCTCGAAACACATCTCCGGGTCGCGCATGAGGTCGCCGTTCTGTTCGCCATAGTGCGCGACAGAGATAGAGGGCAAACCGCACGGGCCTGATTCATCGGTCGCCTCAATGACCAAAGCCATATAAGGCGGGTTTTCGATCTTGAGATACAGGCCGTGGTGCCAACCTCCGGCCTGTTTGAGAATGCGCAGGATGGTCTGCATTACGCCACCTTCGCCAGTTCTGCATCGGGCATTTCGGCCTCTGCTGCGGTGGGCGGCTGCAAAGCGGCAAGGATGACACCGGAGGTCTGCTGAATGACTTCCAAGCTCTCGGCCAACAATGAGGCGTTGCCGTGGTAAAGCTGGATATAGTCCGCGCTGGCGGAACCCGTTTCCAGTCCTACCGCTTTGCCGATCACAAAGGCGATTGCCTCGGCCTCCGTCTCCCGTACTGCTTTGGTCGTGGTCGTCCTCCGCTCGGCCTTGTGCAACATCTCGTGCGCCAGTTCATGGACAAGGGTGCTGAACTCCTCGGCCTCGGACTGTCCGGGGAGAATGGCAATCCTCCCGCCGTAGCTCATGCCCAAAGCGGGCGCGATCTTCTCGGTAAAAGCCAGCTCGATGCCCTGGGTTTTGATGAAGGAAACAAGACGGTCGCGATTCTCGCCTACCGTTCCGGTCATCTCTCGAAGGCTGGGAAGCTCTGCGCCTTCGGTCTGCTCCACATCGAAAACGTAGGCATTGCGAAAGCCAACCAAGACGCGAGTATTTTGCTTGGTGATGTCCTTGTTCGCTTCCTCGTCCTTCTTGCGCTTGATGCCGACGATAGGGGCAAGAATACGAATCCCTTTCTCGCCTTTCTTCACCTTGCGTCCAAGTTGGTTCCATGCGTACAGCCCTGCAACGCGGGTTGCGGTCGGCCTCTGCCGTGCAATCTCCAGAATGTTTCCAAAGCTGTAGTTGTGGAATCGGCTCATCGCGTCGAGGTAGGCGGTGAGTGCGTCCGAATGTCCGGCCTCTAGCTGCTCGATGAGGCTTTTGACGTTGGCGGCGATGATGTCTTTGGCGGTCTGCCGTTGCTGCGGCTGTTTGGGGGTTTCGCTGATGGGGGTGACGGTGCTGGTGCTGGCGTTCATGGGTGGTTCCTCCGTTTTTGAATGGGCTTGCTGTGTTTGCTCACAAACACGCCTTGGCCCTGGCCCACGCCAGCAGGGGCGGCAAGTGCAAGGAGAGGGGTATCTCCCACCCTTGAAGAGGAGCGATAGCGGAACGGAGAGGGCGGCCGGAGGCCGGTCTGCACAAGCGCAGCGCGGAAGACTGGGGACACTCCTTGCGCGCGCCAGGGACGGAGTCCCTCAGCAGGTTTGGTTTCCTTGTCTTGCGCGCAGCGCCGGATGACGCATTCGGTTGTTGCGGTTGTTCGTAAGGGAGGGCGTTGCGGGAGGGAAAGTCCCGCTGTGGTGGGAAGCGGAGAATGCGCAGCAGTCGCAGCGCGGGAGGAGACGCCTCCCCGCAATGGCGTTTAGCGCCTCAGAATCTCTAAGTTACGAGTGGAGTCTCCGGCGGCTGAGAGTTGGACCAAATTCCTACCTTCGGTCGTTTTCCGAGAATCCTCGCAAACTATATTTACTTTACTGTTGCAGCAATGTTTATCGAATTGGTAAATATGCGTTTTCTGGTAAACTTAGCCATGCTTGTGGCACCTGCCATACCGGACTGGATCACTCGGCTCCTTCAGCAAGTCGAAGGGATTTCTTTCGATCCGATAGACGGAGAATCCTTCAACGTCTCTGTTCCGGGTGGGAAGCATTACGCCTTCACCATTCGATCCTTCCCGAGTCTCAGCCGTGAGAAAGCAATCAATCTCATCACGTCTTGGAAGGATTCCGATTCGTCTCGTATTCGGCCAATCATCGCGTCCCGGAAACTCGCGCCGCCCACGAGGGACATTTTGCGTCAAGCGAACGTGTCGTGGATCGAAGCTGAGACGGGAGTGTGCCACTTCGTCGCACCAGGCATTTTGATCGACACGAAGATTGAAGAGCATGGCCGTCAACACGATTCCGATGCGACGAAAATTCGACTCCGAGATCGGTCAGGCCTCATCGCCGAGGCCGTCCTTACGTCGCCTAGAGCGGATGAACTCCGATTGTCGGCGATTGTGAAACAGACAAATGTTTCAAGTGGACTTGCTAGCCGTCTTTTTCGGAGATTGACAGATCTGGGGATTCTCAGCGAGCAGGGAGCGGGGCCCAGTCGGAAATGGCGGCTCACCGATTTGGGCGCCCTTCTCGATCTTTGGGCGCAGGAAGAACGGGAGGTCGAGCGAGTGACTGGCCTCTATGTGTGGAGCCGCTCCCCCGCCGCGCTCTACGACAAGCTGCCTGTGCTGAACGACCTGAAAGTTCAGTGGGCTCTCGCCGGCGTATCGGCGGCCAATCTCTATGCTCCGACTTTAACAACTACCCCGAATCCGATCGTCCGCATTGACGCGAGTGTGCCAGCATCGCGGGTCGCCGAAGCCTTAGGCGGGGAGGTCGTGCAAAAGGGGGCCAATCTGCAGCTGTGGCAGACAGAGGGCAATGCTGCCTTGTACAAGGTTGCCCCCTGGGTCTCAGCGCACGGCGGCATCGGTCGAGCCAGCGAAGGGCTGCTGCAAATCATCTCGCAACCTCGGGCATACATCGAATCCATTACGGGTCCAGGCAGAACACCGGACGTTGCACAGAACTTGCGCGAAAGGATGATCGCTTCCAATGCCTGAGGACAATGGTCAACACGTCTACACACCGCAGGCGCTCGAAGCATGTGAGAAGGCCCTCCGGACTATTCTCACCAAGATCGGCCCTTGGGGAGGCAGGATTTTCCTCATCGGAGGAATGACTCCCCGATTCCTCATCGGAACTGCACCAATGGACGTCAAGGAACACATCGGGACGACCGATCTCGACATTGTTGTTGGTGTAACAGTCAGCACCGAAGAGGAAGAGCTTTACAGGACGTTGCAGAACAACCTCAAGGACGCAGGCTTCACGCCTGCCGTCGATCCGGAGACGGGACAAGAGCAAACCTTCCGCTGGACACGCGATGTGGACGGAGTGAGAGTGTTCCTGGAGTTCTTTTGCCCGGTCGGCGATGGCCTCGCTGGCCGTGCTCTTCGGAATCCGGGAAAGCAGATTGGCTCCAAGATCAGCGCGATGCGAATGCGCGGCGCGGAACTCGCCGCATTGGATCATTTTGTAGTCGTACTCCAGGGCGATACTCTCGACCACGGCGGTATCCAAGAGGGCGTCCAGGCTCGTGTAGCCAATTTGTTACCGTTCCTCGTTCTCAAATCGTTTGCTATCGAAGAGAGGGACAAGGATAAAGATAGCTACGATATCGTATGGATTCTCAACGCCTTCACCGGCGGCTCTGAAGCAGCAGTTGCGGCGATGGCGAAGAGCCCAGTGATAGGCCGTGACGAAGTGAAGGAAGCCATCCAATATCTCTACAAGAATTTCCAGAGCATCGACCATCGAGGTCCTGCGCAGTATGCGCGATTTGAGGCGAGCGAAGGGACTGATGAGGAACGGATTGCGTTGAGGCGTTATGCACATGGCACGCTGCAGGAGTTTTTCAGGCGCTGGAAAACACTCGGCATCGAGTGACTAGAACGGTGCGCTCCTGCGGAGTCATTGCATACTTTGTAAAGAACGGCCAGCATGGGTGCGGCAGCGACGCAGGTAGCTAGGAATCTTCCGCCCTATCTCAGCATGTTGCCTCAACTAGCGGAACCCAGACGATAGGCTCATCCGCATTTTCCCCATTCGGAGGAACTATGAGCCAGTTGCCCAGCCTTCTGAAAGGACTTCAGCTTGCTCTAAAACGGTCTGCGTCGCCCGCTCTTGCATATCTGGCGGGTAGCCGTGCTTCTTCAGTATTCGCTTTACGATGACTCTGAGTTTCGCCTGAACATTTTCTCTCTGCGTCCAATCGAGGCTGATGTTCTTGCGGACGTTCTCTACCAGTTCCCGCGCAATGATTCGGAGGGATGCGTCTCCTAGAACCTGTACCGCGCTCTCGTTCACTTCAAGCGCATCGTAGAACGCAAGCTCATCCTCATTGAGTCCAAGACTCTCGCCCCTCCGACCCGCCTCACGAAGATCCTTTGCCAAGGCAATAAGTTCTTCGATGACCTGAGCCGTTTCGATAGCACGATTCTGATAACGCCGGAGTGATGCCTCTACCAGATCAGAGAACTTCCTAGCCTGAACGACATTACGTTGAGAACGAGTCCTGATCTCTCCCTTGAGGAGTTTTTGGAGCAGTTCGACGGCGAGATTCCGCTGGGGCATCGCTTGAATCTCTTCCAGGAAGTCGTCTGAGAGGATCGAAATATCGGGCTTCTTCAAGCCTGCAGCAGCGAAGATATCCACGACATCCTCAGACACAATGGCATTCGACACAATCTGCCGGATAGCGTGCTCTGCGTCGATGTGGCCGACCTGCTGCGTGGGTGATTTCGCTAAGACTGCTTTTACCGCCTGGAAGAATCCGACATCATCCCGGATGCGGATGGCTTCTTCATGCGGTACCGCCAGAGCGAAGGCGTGGGATAGTTCGCCAACGGACTTACGCAGCTTCTCTTTGCCCTCGGCCTGAGCGAGGATGTGTTCCTGCGCGCCGGGAAGCAACTCTAGTTTGGCGCTCGGCTTGCCATCCTTCCACTTTGCCCAGTCAAAACCTTGGAACAAGCCAGAGCATTCCTCATGCTTAGCCAACATCAGTTCGACGGCCTCGTGCTGAGGTCTGGTCAAGTCGCCTTGGCCTCCGCCTTCCGTGTATGCCGAGAGAGCCTTTTTGAGTTCCTGAGCAATCCCGAGATAGTCCACCACCAATCCCCCGGGCTTATCTCGAAAAACCCGGTTCACGCGCGCGATTGCCTGCATGAGGCCGTGCGCGTGCATGTACTTGTCGATGTACATGGTGTGGAGACATGGCACATCGAACCCGGTCAACCACATATCCCGCACGATGACCAATTTGAGCGGGTCGCTTGGCTTCTTGAACCGCTCACCGATCCCCACGCGCCGCTGCTTGTTGCGGATGTGCTGCTGCCATTCAAAAGGATCGGTTGCACTGCCTGTCATTACGATCTTGATAGCTCCATCGCTATCCTCGTTGCCATGCCACTCGGGACGAAGTGCCACGATCTCCCGATAGAGGTCTACGCAGATGCGGCGGCTCATGCCGACGATCAGGCCTTTGCCAACCATCCCCTGCTGCCGTTCCTCGAAGTGCGTCACCAGGTCCTTCGCAATCGCTTTGATCCGCTTCTCGGTTCCGACGATTGCCTCGATTGCAGCCCACCGGGTTCTTAGCCGTTCCCGGTTGGTCAGTTCCTCAGTCTCGGTTGCTTCCTCAAAGCCGGAGTCCAGTGCCGGCTTCAACTCTTCGTCGAGGTTTAGTTTTACGAGACGGTTCTCGTAGTAGATCGGGACGGTCGCTCCATCTTCAACCGCCCGCTGTATGTCGTAAACCGAAATCGTGTCACCGAAAACGGCTGTGGTACTTGCGTCTGTCTTTTCGATGGGCGTTCCGGTAAAGCCGATGAACGAAGCTCCAGGCAAAGCATCGCGCATATGACGGGCAAAGCCGTCGATGAAGTCATACTGGCTGCGGTGCGCCTCATCCGCTATGACGATGACGTTGCGCCTGTCTGTCAGTTCTTCCTGGTTGTCGCCCGAATCTGAAAACTTCTGGATGGTTGTAAAGATCACTCCACCAGAGGAGACACTCAGAAGTTGCCGGAGATGGTCACGGCTCTCCGCTTGCATT
Source organism: Granulicella sp. (assembly GCA_965277925.1). Taxonomy (GTDB): domain Bacteria; phylum Acidobacteriota; class Terriglobia; order Terriglobales; family Acidobacteriaceae; genus Granulicella. Next base: position 323,830 of record OZ255850.1, read on the forward strand.
GGAGGCTGCCGCAAAGTCTCGTGACAACGGGAGAACGTGCCGAATAGTTGATCGTCCAAGTCATTGCGATCTGTAAGGACGACGATAGTTGGGTTCTGGAGGCGCGGGTCAAGTGCGAGCCGTCCGGCATAGAACACCATCGTCAGACTCTTGCCTGACCCCTGGGTATGCCAGACCACTCCGGCGCGTCGGTCGCCATCTGCATCAGCGGCTTGGACAGTGGCTTCGAGAGCATGGTTCACCGCGTGGAACTGATGGTATCCCGCAACCTTCTTCACCGTGCCGGTTTTCTCTTCTTCGAAGACGATGAAGTAATGGAGGAAGTCGAGCAGCCGCTGTCTGTCGAATAGACCTTCGATCACAACCCGCAGTTGTGGGATGGACGATGGGGCTGGTTTCTCCCCCTCAATCGTCCGCCACGGCAGGAACCGCTCGGGCGGAGACGTGAGCGAGCCGACTCTGGCCTCCATCCCGTCCGAGATGCAAAGCAGGGCGTTGTGGACGAATAGTGAAGGGATCTGATGCTTGTAGGTCTGGAGCTGGTCGTAGGCTGTCCAGATCGTTGCTTTCTCATCGACAGCGTTCTTCAGCTCGATGCAGGCGATTGGCAACCCATTCAGGAAGAGCAGGATGTCGGGCCGTCGAACGTGCTGCCCCTCCCTGACCGTGAACTGATTGACTGCAGTCCAATCGTTGTTCTCGGGATTGGCAAAGTCTACAACCGTCACCGGGAAGCCACCCAATGATCCATCAGGGCGGGTGATCTCAATCGCTACACCATCAGTCAGCATTCTCCATGCCGCGCGATTTCGATCTAGGAGCGTCGGTCCATCGATCGTCGTCAACTTACGCATTGCTGCCTCGATCGCGTCTTGCGAGAGGCTTGGGTTCAATCTCTGGAGCGACTGGCGCAGGGTTCGTTCAAGAACGTAATCCCGATATTCGGTATCGGAACGTTCGGCGAGGACTGTGCCGACAGCAATCTCCGGCCCCGACAGAATTTTCCAGCCCTTGCCCTCGAGCCAATCGAGAGCGGCTTCTTCAACGACGGATTCTGTGAATTTGCTCATAAGCTGGGAACGGCGTCCGCTATTGTTGGAGAATTCGCCCGAAACCAAACTACCAGCTTCTCCGCCGTTGTCTCGGCTCTCTCAGTCAAAACGCCAAATTTGACCAGCGTTCTGCGGAGAGTCACTTTGAGAGCAGCCTGTAACGCCTCACGCTCTTTCCAGTCAAGGCCCATACCCTGATCGGCAGCCGCAAGTATCGAGTCTCTCAGCATAGTATTTGCTGATGCAGCACCCTCCAGACCCCCAAGTGACTCCAAGAAGCCAGCAAGGGGCACCTTTAGTTCAGAGAGAGGTCCGTCATACTCGGTAACAATCTGGGGAGCGACAACTGCTGGCGTTGCGCTCTCAAACGGCTGCGGGTCGAGTTCGGTCGGCTGTGTTAACTCATCCGGGATCGCTGCCTGAGCAATAGCCAAGGAAGAAGATAGCAATTCCACGTAAGCCGTTCGGTCAACGGCATAAAGCAGCTTGCTGGGTTCCAGCCGGATTTCTATGCCGTCCGATAGAGATGGCGTTTTCAAGGTAACGACCAAAGTGTCGGCATCACCGTCGTTATCAACGAAGGCTTCTATGGATACCGCACCATCCACCCGGTCGTGAAAGCGAGCAAAGCGTTCATATGGCTCCCGAGTATAGCGAAGGTCGGGTTCGGTTCCCTCGTAGGCGGTGAGTAGTAACGCAAGGATGCTGTCCGCTGTAACCAGATACGCACGAGTCTCGTTCATCGAAAGCGTGTCAAGAAAGCCCTCTTTCCCGTGGGCCCCAGGGTCATGGTTGTTTCTCATGAACGATAAGGCGTCAGCCATCTTATTGTGCGCGCTTAACACGTCATCGAGCTTGCTCACCCCCCTGCTGTTCTGTAGTCCGAGGCTCTTGAGAGCTTCCACCAGTAATTGAGTGGTAGTGGGCGTGGAAGAGGGCTCCCCCTTCCCAAACTCCGCGAGGATGGTCTTACAGACGGACTCGATGAAAGATTTGCTGCTGCCTATGATGTCTTGTCCGCTACCATCGTAGCTTTCGAGGACAGCGGCGTAATGTTGAGCCAGTGTAGGCGCGTCGGGCCATCGATCCTTAGCCCTTCGAAATTGCGGAACAAAATCATCGAAGGCAGCCATTAGGTTTGAGCCTCTAAGGACTAACCTAAGGTGCCAACGATCAGCTCGCCTGAGATGAGCTTTGGTAGAAGGGTGTCTCGGATCGATATCAAAGTGCGAGACTCCCGTTCAGCGCTGGTCATACGGTCGAGCCAAGGGCCAGCAATTTCAGAGAACTTCAGCAAGAGATCGTTTGGAGGAAGAGCAAGTGCCTTCGAGATGACTACTTCTGGGCGTATTGCCGGATATGCACCACCGTCGGCGAGATGTGCAAGCTCGTCTATATTTTCAGTTGCTGTAGCAGCAAGGTACACGAACTCTCGATATGAAGAATGCCTTGGCCGTAAAACTGCGAAGCCAGTACTTCCAGTGAGTCCGTCCTCGGACACTAGGGCATAAGAACCGTTGCCGGGACGAACAGTACCAACGATCGTATCCCCCTTCCGGAGAACCCTCTGGGCTCTGCTTGGAGCCGCGTCTCTTGAATATGGGGTAGTCGACTCGATCCGTCCCCACTTTGTGTTCGCCAGATCGACGTACTCGATAAGTTCGGGTCGTGATTGTCGGGACCAGCTCTCTGAGTTGAGCAACGCACAATCGTTCAGCGTCCCCGCAGTCCAACCGCGAGGAATCTTGCCTAGTTTGGAATCTGCCAGAGCTGAAGGAAACATTTCAGCGACTTCTTTCTTCAGGCCGAACTCTTCATCCTCAACTGTTGAGATGAAAGGACTAAATTCAACGAACCACGAATGGAAGAGCGCTCGTGCCATCGTTTCGAGCATCCCGGCAATCTTTCGATTGGCTTCGATTCTTTGGTCCAGACTTCCTAAGACATTGGCTACAGACATCTGCTCTTCTATGGGTGGGATAGGAAGCATCAGTTTCCTTAGCTCGCCTTGCGAGATGCCGGAAACGGTGGTGCCGGTTGATCGAGCCCTAAGCTCTTCTTGAATGGGCTGCGATTGCAGCAAATATTTCAGATAGGTATTGTCCAGTACGTTCGCTTTGCCGCGCAGCGCAATCAGGCGTTGCGCTAATGCGACTTTACGTTCGTCCAGCTGCGCTACCTCACCCAACGGTGCCTCTGTGGTGATAAGGACATCACCGGCATGTGGAAGTCCACGTATCATCCACTCGTCATAGTCTTCTACCGCAATAAACTCTTGGGGTGGAAGAATGCGTCCATTTTTGACGATTTTCGCTGTTACAAGTGGTATTCCATACGGCATTTTACGCGGCGATTTCCCTCGATAATCAATCACTGCCTCCATGACATCTTCCAAAGGACGACTCTGCCAGTGGGACGGCATTGCTGATTCACTCGCCATATCCAAGCTCCCGGAGATTCGCTGCAATCGTTTGATCAAGCTTTGCGCTCTCTTGCATCTGCTCTCGCAGGAGTATTGACAACCGAGACATCTTCTCCTCGAAGGGCTCGCCATCATCACCTATTGCTTCAGAACCCACATAGCGCCCGGGAGTGAGTACATGTCCATGTGTGCGGATGTCGTCGAGCTTTACTTCTTTGCAAAAACCGGGGATGTCTTTGTACTTTCCTGCTCCTTTATCTCCTCGCCAAGCGTGATATGTCTCGGCGATGCGTTTCACCTCCGCATCAGTCAACTCTCGCTGCACCCGATTCTTAAGCACGCCGAGTTTTCGGGCATCGATAAAAAGAGTTTCACCGCGCCGATCACGAAACCGGCCGTTCTTCTTGTATTTCGCCAGAAACCACAAGCAGACAGGAATCTGAGTAGCGTAAAAGAGCTGACCGGGCAGTGCGACCATACAGTCAACCAGGTCCGCCTCAATAATCGCCTTGCGAATCTCACCTTCACCAGACTGATTGGATGACATTGAGCCGTTAGCTAGAACGAAGCCGGCCAATCCGGTAGGAGCGAGATGCGAAATGAAGTGCTCTACCCAAGCAAAATTGGCATTGCCTGGCGGCGGCGGTGGTCCATAAACCCAGCGCTTATCCGACTTAAGCGTTTCTCCGCGCCAATCACTGTCATTGAACGGCGGATTGGCAATCACATAGTCGGCCTTCAAGTCGGGATGTCGGTCGTTGTGGAATGTGTCGCCGTGGCCAATTTGGGCGTCGATGCCACGAATCGCGAGGTTCATCTTCGCCAAACGCCAAGTCGTGTAGTTCGATTCCTGTCCGTAAATCGAGATGTCGCCAATACGCCCGCTATGGGCCTCGATGAACTTTTCGCTCTGAACAAACATGCCACCTGATCCGCAACAAGGATCGTAGACTCGTCCTTTGTAAGGCGCCAGCATTTCGACCAGCACGCGGACAACGTGCGCCGGAGTATAGAACTGCCCGCCTTTCTTGCCTTCGGCACTAGCGAACTGGGAGAGGAAGTATTCGTAGACCCGTCCGAGCAGGTCCTTGGCACGGTCAGCGGGACTGCCGAGAGCAATGTTGCTGACAAGATTGATGAGCTGGCCGAGCCGCTGCTTGTCGAGACCCGGACGGGCATAGTCCTTCGGGAGAACACCTTGAAGGGAGGGGTTGTCGCGTTCGATGGCGGTCATGGCGTCATCGACCAGTCTTCCGATTGTCGGCTGGGGCGCATTGTCCTTGAGAACCGACCAGCGGCCCTCTTTCGGCACCCAGAAGATGTTCTCAGCCCGGTACTCGTCCGGATCTTCCGGGTCGGCTCCGTCTGCGGCAAGGGACAGCAGCTCCGCGCGTTTGTGCTCGAAGGCATCCGAGATGTATTTCAGGAAGATCAGGCCCAGGACGACGTGCTTGTACTCGGCCGCATCCATATTGTTGCGGAGGGCGTCGGCGGCAGCCCAGAGCTTCGCTTCGAGGCCTTCCATCGCAGATGAGGTATTCAGTGTTCCGGTATCGGCCATAGTCTGTTTTTAGTTCTTAGTGATTGTAACGACAGACACGTCTTCTCATCAGGAGGCCGGATCAGTAATCCATCCGTGGGATTTCCAGTGCTCTTCGGGTAGCGCGACGGCACCAGTCTATATACCGGCGGTTTCAGACTATGACAGGACGTAATGCAATGCAGGGGGCGTAGGCAAGTATGGTTTTGTGCGAAAACTGCCATGCAGCCGGCTTCCAATCCTCACCGTGAAGGATAACCATTATCGGGTTCGCCATGCGGGCATCGTCGCATTCTGCGATGGATTGGAGCGTTCTCCGGTCACGCCAACTCATGTCGCCAGATCCTCCAGGGTGCGTGTGCCAGTCTCCGAGATAGCGATCATGCCGCCCTGAGACTTCATATTGCGCTGCGATACCCTCATTTTGAAATTGCGGGTCAGGACGAAATGTCCACCTCGTCCGTTTTGCATTCGGGCCAGCATGGACCAGGGCCGTAACCACGACTTCCTTGGAATCGGAAACGTAGCCCATCAGGACGCCTCCAGTTTCGAAGGGGGCCCATTTTGTGGCCTCGGCAACCATTTCCTCATAAAGGACTTGTGGAATCCAGAAGGTCATTTAAGAGTGATTCTCGCAGTCTGGGTGCTTCGTCAGCGACGCTGTGCGCCACAAGGGCGGGATGCCTTTGCCATCGGCTTCTCTCATGGAGACGGCCGCGTAGTCCCAATCATAGGACGGATATTGTGAACTCAACAATGAAACTGCCAAGCGCACCGCCATTAGACCCGCCTCGGAGGAGTCCATATAGGCACCTGTAAAAGTAGGAGAAGCGCAACCGCCAACCTGGACGCGTGCTTCTGGACCAGTCGCTGGAATTGGCAAGGCTCCATCCACCCAATGCTTGCTGAGGCATATCCAGCAAGGGGACGGTCTTTCGGGGGCGAGCTTGAGGACGATGCCGCCCCAATTCCCCAGCGTACTAGTGACGCTAATGTATGGAATACCGAGTGTTCGCGCTCTCTCGGACAGAAGATAACTGATACCACGCTCAGCCGTCGCGTCGAAGACAAGATCGACTTGCTCGAAAAGCTGCCGCTCAATCTCCAAGGTGTATGCTTCCGATCCAATGTCAACCGGACAGACTGCAACTTGGGTGAAGGGATGATTTGCTACGATGTGCTTTTGCAGAGCAATCACTTTAGCAAATCCCGCCGACGCGACCCCCAGCGACCAGCGGACGCTATTCCCGGCCTCGACGAGATCACCATCGACCAGATTCATTCTTCCCATGCCGTTGCGGGCGAACTCCAACGCGCAGAGAGCCCCAAGAGAACCGGCACCAGCAAGCAGGATTCGTCTCTTCTGCAATCCTGCCATTTCTGGTACACGAGCCGACAAGGTAGCCTGATCGGAGCGATACGTCCTTACGAATTCAGCGGTCGTACTCTTCTTCCCTGAAGGACTCTTGTGTTCTTGAACGATGAGAAAGAGCATTGACTCTCCCGCAGTTCGCCATGCTTGTTCTTCTGGCAGCAAGACCCCGATGACCTCGAACTTCTTATCTCGATGGGTTGTCCAGTTGCGCGTGCGCACCTCAGGATGACTCGCTTCTATGTGACGTAGGAAGTCCTGTGCGCTTGCCGTCGGAGGCTTGCTTCCCATTCGATACCACTTGCCGTGAATCTCCTTTGTAAACTGCATCGCGGCGGAGATTGCATCGGAGGTGCTAATGAGCTGTTTGCTTTGGTCATCTCTGAGACCAAGAATTGCACCTCGGAACGTGCCGTCAAAAGGTAGACATCCTGCAAGAAAAGTGCCCTTACTCCTGCCCGTTGGGGGCAAGTCTTGAAGGACAAGCATGGAGGAATTTATCTGGTATTGCAGGAAGACTGTAAACGGCTCCGCCTGAAGCTCTTCGAGGTCGGCGGCTTTGTTCTGATCTTGCGTATCGTTGGATTTAATGAGTTTAGGCATCTGCTCAGATAAGTGTTGGGCGAGGGTATACGATGGCGACCAATTTTCAGCAGTACGCCCTAACAGGCAGAGGTTCTTACCGTACGGATTCTGATGCCACCTGAACAGATTCGCTTCTGCGTAAACCATCGGCCGCGTGAACGGGTAAAGAGCCGGGAACTCCGCCCTTAGCGGATACTGCGCGCCATTGAACTCGAATACGACGTTGATGCCTAAATGTCCAGAGTCTTCGTCCTGCTTATAGATCGCTACCTCCGAACAGATCTTGCGGAGCGCCTCGACTTCAAGGTCGAGACGCCCCGCAATCTCTATCCACCAAGGACGACCCATTAGCGCACCCAACCAACCGGCCTCGACCCAGGAGGCCGGGGTGGAGTAATAGGACCTGGCGGCACCACCGGGCGAGGAGGCACTCCTCCCCCTCCTCCGCTGTGGGAGCTGCACTCGTGAAGGGATAGGAGATTGTCTTCCTTCGTGTGATCGCGTGTCGTGGTCAGGATACGGTGACCGGGCCCGCACTTTGGACACGCATGGACGATGACCTCCGAACGGGCTCCCGATTCGGCTAGAACGTGATAGCGATCTCCATCTGGGCGATCCAGCTGTGCAATTGCCACGGCTTCTGAAATCACATCTACACCTGACGCCTTCTCGATGCCAATCGAACTGATGTGATGATGGCGGTCATGATGAGTAGGCGCCTTTTTGATACAGGTAACGCGGTAGTCCACTGGAGCCTCCTCGGTTCGCTTATAGCGAACCACATACTTTATTGAGAACTACGCGGGGAGGTTTTGTCAAGCGGACATTCGCAGATTAGGTTAGAATTCGCGAAAGAGGTGTGGATTATATGGCGAGTGCCGGAGACCGGATTCGTGAAATTCGGGAGTCAAAAGGGATAAACCAAGATCGTCTCGCTGAGAAGGCGAAGATCAGTAAGGGGTTCCTCAGCGACATTGAGAACGGCAAACGCAATCCAAGTTCCGACAATCTACTGCGTATTGCGAATGCCCTTGGGGCATCGCTGGATTACCTTATGAAGGGCGAAATGCAGGAAGAGGAACAAACGCGAACCATTCAAATTTCCCCTGAGCTTTCAATGGCGGCGCAACAACTCAACCTCACTTATAGCCAGACAATCGCCCTTTTGGATGCTCACAGGTCAGTTATTGCGCGGCGAAGCACCCGCAACGTAAAGAGCTTTGATGTAAGCGATTGGATTGCCCTGCATAAGGCCATTAAAGAGGTATTCGGCGAATGAAGGAACGACTCAACAGCAACCTCACGATTAAGACTCTTGCCCAGGACCTCGGGCTCTCCCCTGGCCCAGACCCGGTGTCTAAAATTGTGAACTTTTGTCAGGGTCGCGTAAGAAAGATGCTTGCTGAGATGGACTGCACTCAGGACTCTTCAGGAATACTATCGTTGGTCGCAGCAAAGCTGGACACTGAATTTATAGATGTCAGCACCCCCGAAGAGGCATTCTTGGTGCAAAAGCAGTTTGTCGCTGCTGGCGAGACTGGCCTCGCTCTACTCAAGAAGGAATTCGGGAGCGGGGTCCTTGGCATCACCGTGCTGCGGCTCAAGAAGAAGCCCTACGAACGCAAATATGTATCCGTCATTAACTGCTGCGGCAGGAACTCTGACCGAGCATATTTCACAAAATGGCACGAACTCGTCCATCTCCTCACGCTGACGGATCAATCTCGACTTTCTTTTCGCCGTACCCATGTTGTGTGCGACAGGAAAGACCCAGAGGAGAGCCTTGTTGATGTTGTCGCTGGTCATCTCGCCTTTCACCCACCGTTGGTGAAGCCCTACGCGCGGCGCACGCTGTCTTTTGAGCTCATGGAGGAAATTCGTGCTACAGCCTTTCCGGAGGCAAGTTGGACTGCCGCGATGCTCGGAATTCCCAAAGCGTGGCCCTATCCCGCGATACTCATCAAGGCCACATTGGCCTCCAAGCGTTGTGGCACACAAAAGCAGCTCCGCGCAACGGACGTGAGTGTGAATCAGGCTGCCACGGATGAAGGTGTTTTTGCGATTCCTAACTTTCGGGTGCCCGAGTGCTCCGTAATCCACGAGGTATATGCGGGAAGAGCAAACAGCGCGGAGGCGTTGGAGGAAATGGAAAAATGGGTCAGCTCGGATGGTAAGAAGTGGTCTGGTGGTCGCTTCGTCGTGCGGGCGACACGCGTTGGAGACAGTGTTCAAGCAATATTAGCCCGGAACTGAGTCTGGGCTAAATAGTCTGACTCATTACTTCGAGGAGCCAGTCTTTTGCGGATCGGCTCCTCGAAGTTTATGTGATTTCAGACCTAAAGCCCCAATCCAAAGCCATCCAAGTCAATCTCTGGAAGTTGCGGCAAGGGTACTGCGGCGATGCCAAGGCTGGTGGATTTGGACGCTGAACCTCGCGTGCCCGCCTGAGGTTCCGGGACCGCTAATGCCGAGGTTTTTGTGATGTCGGTTGCCAACTTCTCTCCCAGAGTTTCTGCATCATTGGTGTAAATACGGGCCTCCTCCGAGGCGCGTGAGATAGCGACATACGCAAGCCGGTCGTTAATGAGGCCGCGCACAGAATCCGTGTCGATATGAGCCAGAACTCGGCCCGCCGTCAGTCCTTGAGAGCTGTGTGAGGTCACGGCATAACCATGATCGAATTGACGGAATTCGCGTGGATCGAACGTTACGCTCCGTTCTTCGTTGCCGTCCATTCGCAGCGAGACTTGTCCATCCCGTATCGCGGTAATAGTGCCGAGATCGCGATTGGCCACACCGAGGTCTTTATTGGGAGCTGTGACCTGAATTTTCTCGCCGATAGCGAACTCCCGCTCCACCTCCCGAAAGACGTGGACGCCTTGCAATCTGCGTGGGTCATAGGTGACGGAGGAACCATTCTCAAGGTCAACGGTGAGCAGGTTTTTCCGGGTGTCCACTGAACGAACGGTGGCGAAGCCGTCACGCTCGATGCCTGCCGATTTGCTTCCGGTTGTGTATTGAAGAACGTTTCCTGGCTCGTAGCGTGCTGCCCACTTCCGATCCGCACCGGTCATATCGGAGCGATGCGACAGCGTTCGGAATACTTCGCCATCGTCCGCAATTGCGCCGTTTCGACGTAACTCTAACCTCACGGCTTCATTGATCTGTTGTCGACTTCGGTTGTCGGGCGAGACGATGATCGTATTCTTCGGCTGCGCGGCATAGTCCTTGGCAATGGCGGCGATCCTGTCGCGTCCGTTTGGAATCTCCGTGACGCGCCCCTGCTCAGCAAGCAATGCGATTCCCTGGACGGTTTCTCCGCTCGCTAGATGCTGGACTGCTTTGAGCAGTTCAGGGTCTTTCTGGCGCATGATCTTGTCGAGTTTCGAGGTCTGCATTCCGGCCTCCTGCATCTGCTGGAATGGCCGTCCTGCATCCACGCCCTGATGCTGCCGGGTGTCCCCGATGACGAGGACGCGGTCGTCAGGACCGAGTCTGCCGAGGAAGGAGCGCATCTGTTTGGTACTCGCGAGACTGGACTCGTCGAGCATGTAGAGATGCCGGGTGGGGGGCTCAGTACTCGAATGCTTCTGTCCACGGGCGAGGAAGCTCTGAAGCGTAGTCGCCTCGATTCCAGCCTCACGGAGCTGGCCTGTAGCCTTGGATGTGGGAGCAAATCCTTCAACTTTGTAACCAGCCGACTCCGCTCCTTTTCGGATCGACTGGAGGCTGCTCGTTTTGCCTGAGCCGGCGAGTCCTTGCAGCCCGTGAATTCGGTCGGCGGAGTTGAGGACTTGCTCGATGACCTTACGCTGCGTGTCGTTGAGGAAAGTCTTGGTGCTGGCATGTTCCCGAGCTGACGCCGCACTCATGATCGGCTCGACGGCGTTCCGGCCATCCAGAACATAGCGGATGTTGGCACGTTCGGCGGCGATGGTATCGGGTGTAGTGAAGCTCCGGCCGGAACTGTGCTTCGTTCCGCGAACGAAGCTGAAATCTCCTGCCTTCCGGCGCTGATCGAACTCGGCCTGGATGTCGCGGTACGTTGTCACACCCATGCCGCGACGCAGCGCGTCCCGGAGAATCATCCGCTCGTCGGCGACAGCTTCCCTTTCGAAGATTTTGTCGCGAGCAAACGTGACAGCTTCCCTGGCGGAGGTCGTCCGTTCCGCCTGCTGCTCGATGGTACGGTTTCTCGCAGCGGCGATTACCTGCTGCGGTTGATCTCCGAAGCTGGCCGCCATGTCCCGATGCGCCGCGAGCACCTGTTGCGCGGTTAGAGGCTGCTTTCGATCCCTGGTGGAGTGTGCTGCGATCTGCGCGGCCTCCGGGCCGCTGTATCCAGTCTTTTCAAGCTGTTCTTTAATCTGTTTTGAGCGGGGGCTGGAGGCGTCAAGGTACTCCTGCGAGTACCCCTTGATTTCGGGTGCTCCGCTTCTCCCCGGCTCGATTTCGTATCCAAGCCTCGTCAGCCGGTAGGTCAAATCAGACTGATACACCGCCGTCGCAAAGTTCTGGCTATCGAACAGACCCTGGGGTTGCACCGCACGGGTTGTGCCGTCTGCCCGCTCCGTCACGTTGAAGATCACGGCATGGGTGTGGAGCTGCGGCGCGGCATAGCCATCGACCGGGCGGGCGGTGTCATGCTCGAACTTGGCAGCGATGAACTTGCCTGTATTCTCGGCGGGATGATTGCTGCCGATCCGTGCCTGGGTATAACGCTCCAACTCGTCCAAAGCAGTCGTGACTGCGGCGCGGTGAGCCTCGCGCACACGGTCATCGCCTCCTACAAGTGCGGTCAACGAGACAGACTTTGGAGCGGAAAAGGTGGCATCCCACCCAGCGCGGTGTTCGACGGACTTGGTCGTCGTGCCGTCCGCGTTCTTGTACTCCATAGCCGCTCGGTGTCTGACCATCTGCTCTTCGGTAGCGGGATTCTTCCCCTCAGCGAGGCGGGAGAATTCGAGCGGCGACACTTCGCCGGAAACCCCGAGGCGAGCGGCAAGCTGACCTTGCCACTCACCACGGACGGCGTCACCCTGCTTGTAATAGTTCTGCGTCTCCGACGTGAACTCCAATTTGTGGTAGCTCTGCGCTTGGCCGGAACTGAGCGGTTTAGAGATGGTGAGCATGGTCTAAAAGATCCCCTGCTCCACACCCTCGGTTGTCGTGTGCAATCCGACGTGATGCGGGCCGAATGGCACCCGCACGTTCTCAGGGTCGTCATGCTCCGATCTAACTTCAGGGACGAGGCCAACCGACTCTTCCTGTCGAACTCCGCTGGGCGTCTGCTTGATCTTCTTATGGGCCAAGGGGGCACCGCCCCCGGATTGCGGCTCTGAAGTTTGCATGGGGGCTGATTCTTCCGTCGCCAAGGTTTGAGGAACGCGGGGCTGCAAGGTGTCGGGGTCGAAGCTCATCTCCCCGTCCGCACACTGCCGGGAGACGAAAGCTGGCGTCGGAGTCGGCAAGTCGAGATAGTCGAAGTCGAATCTTGCCACGTTGTTTCCGAGCTTGAGATAGGCGTGACGGTCGTCCAATCCGCTGATCTCGGAACCCATCACCAGCGGCTCTATCTGGCGGTCAACAGTGAAGTTCTTGCCCGCGCGGGAGCCGTCGAACTTGGTCTCTTTGAGGCGTTCGATCTCAACCTTACCGATGGCTTCAGAGATCCATTCGGCGGCTTTAGGCTCCGCCGTCTTCATGAAAATCTTGGTCGCGGGCTGGGACAGCATGACCTCGGCCATGTGGCCGTAGATGACCTCAAGCTGAGCCTTTCCCTGGAATCCAAGCACCAGCGGATTCTTGCTCTTGCGGTTCTCAGTGATGGCGGTATGGAGCTGCGGGAGCTTTTGCAAACTCGCGAGTTCGTCGATCACAAACCATACGGGCTTCTGTCCAGGCTGCGGCGCAGTGAGCAGCCGCATGACGAGCAGATCGATCCATAGGGAATGCAGCGGACGCAGCGTTTCGCGTTCGGGCGGACGCGACGTAATGAATATCCATCCCTTGCGTTCCTTCGCCCATGTCCGGGCGTTCCAAGTCCGGTCGGTCTGGTTCTTCTCGGGCAAGAGGCGGAAGCATTTCGCCACCAATCCCAGCGAAGCAAGTACACCAGCACGCTGCGGGCCGGCCTTCCGGTCAATGTAGAAAGACATCTCCGTACCCGCCACCATCTGCTCTAGCGTCTCGCTGCTTGCCATCCATTCGGCTAGCTGATGCGGAGTCGGCCCCTTCCTCAAGAGATGGGCGAAAATCTGTGCCGGAGTCTGATGAAAGAACTCGTCCTTAGCATCGGTCGCAGGCTGATAGAGAGAAGCTGCGATCGCATCTGCCTCGGCGTTCGAGGCCATCTCGTTCGCAGGCCCCCAGTACGGGCAACGCTCGTCCAATGGGTTAAGAACGATGTCGCCGCGGTCTTTGTCGTAGAACCGCTGGAGGTATTCGCAGGCAGGATCGTAGACGATGGCAGACTCGCCACGCGCTTGAATCTGGCAGAGCATCTGGACGATGAGTTGGGTCTTGCCGACGCCTGTGTCTCCCATGATCTGGAAGTGCTGAGCTTCTTTGCGGGCTGGAATCCTCATCATCTTGCCCAGCTCAGTCGTCTTGAAACCGATGCCGTCGCCCTTCTGCTGACGGTTGAATTCGCTTGGCGAAAGCAACTGCGGCCCACGAAGAATCCGCCCATACTTCATTTGCTTAAAGCGCCGGATGTCGTATGGAACGGCGAACCAAAGCATGACAGCGAGACAGACTCCGCCTTCAACAAGGCTGATGGTGAAGAGACTCAGAAGTCCCTTATTCTCGAACACCGTGAGGCGAAGCCAACGGTTCAGCGAGAGGTCAGCGAGCTTCTGTTCCGGCCCACGGTAGAACCAGCGGTATCCCTGTGCGGTCGCCAGTTCCGAGAGCGCGACGGGGATAACCTTGCCGTTCGGAAGTGTGGTCTGACCTGGGACGAAATCAACTGGGAAAGCCAGGCGTGGCTTACCTTTACCGCCACCCAGATAGAGAAGCCGGTAAGACTCGTGGGCGTTGAATTTGGCCCCAATATCGGAGCGGATGTATTCGGTGATGTAGCTCCTCTGGAGTGCAGTCAAGGTAAACGTGAACCGCTGCCAGACGAACAGGCAGGTGCATAGTAGGGCCGTCGCAACGGCTGTATAGCTCAGCATCGGCACATGCGGAGGCCAGATGATCGTCTCTTTTCGTCCCCATTGGGTCGCCATGATTACAACTCCTTCGGTGATGCGGTGATGTACTGCTGTTGAATCTCTTGGGCGACTTTGCGCTTGTCGGAGCGCACGGTCGCGCTGATGCGTGTGAAGTCCTCTGGCGTGACGACCTGCCCCATAGCGAGCGGCTTTAGCAGGTTCAGCAAGATCATGCGCGTGGCAATGAGTTCGGTGAAGAGCGGGTCTTCAGAGCGGCGCGCCTCCCGCAGTAGAACCTCGCGAGCCCATTCGCCCAGGGCTCTTCCTTCGGAGCGCGCGGCCCTGAGCAGTTGCTGGCGCTCGTCCTCAGTGATTCGCGCCTGCGCCACGCACACTCGGGAAGAGCGGCCTTGCGAGCGCGATAAGCGGCCTTCCACGTCGCTGTTTTGGGATACTTTCGGTGAGCTCATTTCGTCCCTTCTAGGCCGTATGCAATCGCATACGGCCTGTATGCAGTTGCATACGACATCCCGCTAAACGGCTGATTCGAGGGACGTATACAACTGCATACAAAACTGCCTTTTGCACGACCCTCGCAGGGGTGGAGTGTCAACATTCTTCCGGTGCGCAGCACCGCAGTGCCTTTGCCCCGGAATGAAATGGAGGATCAAGCGCTTTTCGCCTGCGATACGGGAGCGGCAACGGGTGCTAGGAGAGGCTTCTGAGCGGACGGCTCAGATGCCTCGGCAGCAGGAACCTTCCGTATGCGCAGCGTCGATGTCACTTTCCGGGCTTCCGGGGTCTTTAGGAAGTCCTGGAAGTCGCGGTCTTTGCTGAAGACATAGGCGAGGGCTTGCTCGACTACATCGTCGGCGCAAGCGCGGATGAAGGCGGCATACTGATCGACCTGGGTTGCGGTTGAGTCAGTGAGCCGAATGGAGGCGCTGATCTGACGGGTTTGGACGACTTCAAGCAGTGGCATGGTGGTTCTCCTTTGGTTGGTGAATTGAAGCAAACTTTGTGCGGCCAATCATCCGCTGCGCCGTGGTCGCAATCTCCCGCGCACGGGAAGAGCAAAGCCAAGCTGGAAGCTCGGCAGAACGGCGGCGTTCCAGCATGGCGATTACGTCCGCAATCGCCACACCTTCGCGCAGCGATAGACGAGCTGATGCGATGTCGATAGTCCGCTGGGCGTAGTACAGAGGGTTGGGCTTGTCTGAGCGGCGCGAAGCAAGGGCTAGAGTGAGCCTCTCGGGGTCCTCGCCAAGCGAAAGCTGCTGCACAACCCACGCCCAATCCTGTTCGGAGTGGGTGTTCTTACTCGCCGGATATGTCCTTGCATCACGGCGAAGCTGGAGAGAGGAGCCGAGAACCGCATCATCCAACCGGAAGTCCGCAGGACGGTAGGTGAAATCACTTGGGTATTCGACCGTGACCGGGTGGGCGGGATCGTATTTGCAGTTTCGGAATCCCGGCACTCTGAGAACCCGGTTACGGTCGGTGCAGGCGGAGTCACCGCCAAAGGCGATGGCGAGCTGCTTTAGTGTGTTCTCCTGCCGGTCGAAGTCGAAGCCTTCGACCCTCCATAGCACCTGGTACTTGCCCGGCGATGTCGATAAAATCACGGTCGGAGTGGGCACGACCTCCGACTCCATAAGCGCAGCGACTCTGTTGTCGCCATCCATGTCGATGTCGAGGTAGAGATGCCGAACCTCTGCAATGCAGTCCTTCGTCCGCCTGCGGCTGCCGGAGCGAAGCGGATTGGCGGCGACATAGACGTTCGCGGCGTTGTGGTTCTCGTAGCGCAGCCAAGCGAGATAACGTGGCGCGGTGGCCTGCTCCAGCGTCACGATCCGTTGTGTCGTAGACGCAGGGTTCTCTCTGCGGAGCAAGAGAGCAATCGTCTCTCCTGGGTGGAAGCATCGGCTTAGGAATTGGTATGCGGTCTGCGTGTTCATTGCGGGTGTCTCACAGGGCTGGAAGCCCGGCGTACCGGGCTCCCGAGTTGATGGAAGGAAAGCGGCTTATGCGGCCGCTTCCTCCGGGGTAAGGTCTACGACTTCCTGCTCGTCGTCCTGCGCGTCTGGGCTGGCCTTCTCGGCCCGGTCCAGCTTGAGAATCGAGTTCACCCGCACTTCCCAGATGGTCTTCTTCTGGGCCGGCTTCTTGCCGACCTTCTTGGTCTCGTATTCCCGGCTGCGCAGCTCGCCTTCCACCTGTAGATGAGCGCCCTTCTTCAGCGTGCCGGCGAACTCACTGAGCTTGCCGAAGACCACGCAACGATGCCATTCGGTGTGCGAGATGTATTTGCCGTCCTTCTTGTAGGAGCTCTTGGTCGCCAGCGAGAGCGTTGTGAAGCTGCGGTTGTCGTTGGTGCGAACTTCTGCGTCGTTGCCGAGAAAGCCGATGAGGGTGACTTTGTTCTGGTACATGGTGGTGATCTCCGTTTGAGTTGAATTTCCCGATCTTGCTCGGGTCACTAATAAGCGAAGTGGGCCCGGCTCCCAAGTGCCAAGCTCTGCATTTGCGGAGGGTCCAGCGAAGCTGGAAACCGTAACCCGAAGGGCGACGAAGTCGAAGCAGAAGAGCGCCGAGCCGCAGGGCGCCGGTTAAGCCCCGAAGCAGTGACCGTGCAAAAGGCGGGATGCGAGACGGCAGACTCCCACTGGACCGAAGTCACTCTCTCGCTTCTCGGCGGCGGATGTTCGCCCAAACCGCTGCAAACCTCGCTGGCTAGAGCGCCTGGAAAGGACGGCCTCTCGCCACTGCCGTTGCGCTCTTCGCAGCTCGAGGACGGCGCGCTGAAGGCGTTTAGAGACAGGTGGGGCTGTGCCGCCGGAATGGAAGCATGATGGTGCATCGGTAAGACCTCGGATACGGGATGGGTTCTCTAGCGTTTGGACTGGCGGTTAGGCTGCGGAGGCGCGGTAGACCTCCTCGGTCTGGAAGCTCTGGTCTGCATGGCTATAGCCGCCCACTGTAATCAACTCGCGGACGCGACGCCGGCCTGTATGGTCGCGCTCGCAATAGAGCACGAAGTCGATGGCTTCTGCCGTCTCAGATCGCATGAAGGCGTGGTTGAGATTGGGCCGCGCACTGAGGGCCAGGTTGGACAGACGGTTCAACGCATCCCACGCAGACTTTGCGTGGATCGTAGAGAGCGTCCCGCCGTGGCCGGTGTTCATCGCCTGGAGCAAGTCATAGCCGCATTCGTTGCGAATCTCGCCCATGATGATCCGGTCGGGACGATGGCGGAGAGCCGCAGCCAACAGCTCGCTCGGGGTGATGGCAACCTGCCCCGGAATCTCCTCGACGGCCTCCCAGCGAACCGCATTCTGATGAGCGACCTTCAACTCTGCCGGTTGCTCGATGATGAGCAAGCGTTCGTTCTCAGGAATGTGGTCGAGGAAAGCCTTCATCAGGGTCGTCTTCCCTGAGCCGGTTCCGCCGCTGATGATGCCATTCTTCTTCTTGCCAATCAGCTCCACGACGGTATCCCGCACATGGGCAGGCATACTCCCCGAATCAATCAGCTCATCGGAGGTATACCAGCGGTTGAACTTGCGGATGGTCAAGGTCGGGCCATTAATAGACGATGGCGCTCCGACCACGGCAACACGGGAGCCGTCCGGCAGGCGGGTATTGAGGATCGGATTCTGGGTCGTGAGGTCCTGGCCCAGAATCCTCGCCACGCGCTCAATAGCCGCCTGTAGCCGCTCGTTCGTGTATGGCTCGGACAGCGGAATATGCTGCACCACCCCAGCCCGATCGGCGTACACGCCGGTCGTGCCGTTAATCATCAAATCCGAGATGGAAGGGTCAAGCAATAGCTCGCGCAGTTCTTCTGGAAAGAACGGCAGAATGAGGTGATAACTCATCGCGCTCCCTCCGTGGTCGGGGTCGTCGCTGCCGCTGGCGCGGCGGCGTTAACACCGACCGGCATTGGATCGACGGACATCCGGTTTTCATGGAACTCCGTGATGGTCAATCCCAAAGGATTGATCGTCTCGAACTGCGGGAAGATGCGGGCTTGGTCGCTCACCTGTTTCGGATTGAGATAGTAGGTAACACTGAGTAGCCAATGCTCCGTCCTCGGCTCCCGCGAGTTCCGCTGGGAATAGAGCTTGTCGATAGTCACAAGGGCCGTGCCACGGGCAATCGTCGCGCCCTGTACCGTCTCCTCGGACATGGAGGTGATGGTGACGTTCTTGACTTCCACGTCACTCTGCTCGATCTGGCCTCCTACCACCTGCGAGACGAGGTGATTCTGGTTGTCCTGGCCCATCAACTGCGAGGCGAGATTTTGCGACAGGAAGTAGTAGTTGAGCGGATACTTCTTGGCGATGGTGTCCCGGTTCAGGGTGTAGCGATAGTTCGCCCAATCGGTCAGATACGTTCTCACCTCGCCCTCGCGAGGGCTGTAGTTGAGGTCGGTGTAGGCGATGGCCTGGGCGCGTCCCATCTCGTCGATGCGAATGTACCGATTCGCAATCGGACGGTGCGCCAGAGAGAAGATCAGGCCGAAGGCTCCGAGTAGCAGAATCGTCTCCGTTCCAATGACGAACCGACTCATCTTCCGTTCGGCGTAGTGAGAGGCATAGACCTCGTTTCCGATCTCGTCAGTCAAGAGGGATTGCTCCGGGGTGAGGCGAGCTTCAATGGGTAGAGTGGTGCTGGACATGGGGAGCACGATTCCTTTCAGTGAGAGCGTGGAAAACCACGGCGGTATAGATGAGACCGGCCACGACCGATCCGAGCAAGAAGATCCATAGCAAACGCCGGATGATCTGAGAAGTGGCAGTGGCGCGAGCGAATAGAAAACCCAGTAGGAAATTCCACATACGATTACGCTGCTCCTGCCGCCCCGGCCTTGACGCCCAGGGCTATGGCTCCTCCGGCGATCTGCGCTGCTCCCGAAGTGAGCCCCGCAGCCCCGCCGAAGATGGCTTGGGTCATGCTCGGAATGAAGAGCATGTTGATGATGAAAGCGACGAAGACCATCGTGCAGGGGATGAGATTGGCGAGCCACATCTCCATCGAATAGTTGCCGTTGAAGGTCTGCTGGATGAAGGCGTTTAGAAATCCAGCCCACACGAAGATGAAGGCCGCGGCCACAGCGCGAATCATGGCGAAGCCAATCAACACATCGAGGAAGTGAAAGAACTTCGCCCGAAACGTCTTGGTCATCAGCAATGGCACGAAGATTGGGCCGAAAAGGGCGGTCACTCCATAAAGGATGAACGCGCTGCAGTTGATGACAAACAGGATGGCCGATGCGATTCCTAATAGCGCCTGCACAAAGAAGTAGCAGAGGATCTGAATCGGAGCCGTAATCCCCGGCATGGCCGTGTTGTCGCCGGCACTCTTCAGTAGTTGCAAAAGCGAGTCGAGCGAGCTTTGGTCGAAGGCTGCGACCATCGCCTGGGCGATATAGGAAAAGAAGTGGTTGATACCGAAGCTCGCGCCGGGAAACGGATTGACCCAGTAGGTCTCCAACAGACAGCAGATGATGAGCTGAAGCAGAAACTTGGTCAGATCGCCGGCCTGGATCGGATGGTGGTGCAGACGAAAGGTCATGGTAGAGGTCTGCCAGTTGATGACCATGCTGACGAGCATAAAGAACGAAATGCAAGCCAATTCGGTCATTCCAAGCTGAGTGAGAGCCCCGCCATTTTGTGTCGTGAGGTTCGTCAGATTGTTGGTGAACTGATACAGCCAATCGACGCCGGAACTGGCGGTGGGAAGGGCCTGTGCTAACAACACAATGGAAGCCATAATGGGTGCTCTCTCTCAGGTTTGGATGCTGCGGGTTTAGGGGATGTACGTCTGCCAGGTGTTGCCTTCGTTGGCCGCACTCGTGTCGTTGGTTGCACGTTGCTGTTGAACCATCGCGGCAGAGTTCAAGTCCGCTGCGGCGGCGTTGCGCTGCTGCATGTTGGCGACTGTCATCTGCGAAGCAAGGCAGGTCTGCATCGTTCCCTGCGACTGCATCTCAGACAGCTTCTGCGCCTCTGCCGCATTCAGGAGATTCAACTGCTGAACCTCGCTGTTCGTAGCGGAGGTTCCGTCGAACACATTCTGGGAAAGCGTGCTGTTCGCAGTCTGGTTCTGGCTCCTGGCCGCACGGTACTGTCCGACTGCCGTAAGGCAGTCCGGCGAGACCGAATCGGCCATCTCGATCATGGCAAGCTGCGAGAGTTGCGTGCTGTTCCCGACGGTCTGCCCTGCGAGGTAGGTGCTCGTGCTGCTGTTTACCGGAACTGTCGCCGTCTTCCAGGCCGTAGTCGATGCGCTCGGCGAGTTGGTGTTGAGCGCAATGCTCATACCAGCGGTCTCGCCGAACATATTCGCCACGTTGACGTTTTTGAGCTGGTTGAGCGTCACCTGCCACTGCTGTTTGAACGAGAAATGCTCGATGTTGTTCTTCAGCATGTTGTACTGCGTCTCCAGCGTCGTGAGCTGGGACACAAGACTCGCGTAGCTCGTGGGATCGAAGACGATGTCTCCGATTCCAAAGAGCGCAAAGCTCGGCGTTGCGGTTGCCAGAAGTAGCCCGCCTGCGAGTAGGTACTTCCGGTGTTTCTTGAGGTTGAACTTCATAGAGGCTCCTGAAGGTTAGGGTTAGAGGGTGGGATCTACGCGATGCTCCGCGTAGGACGGGATGTAGATATCCGTGCCGATATAGACACGGGCTCGTGAGCCCTCTTTGAGCGTGATGACGGGCAACCGGTTCAGGAAATGGTTGAGGACCTGCTCCCCTTCCGCTGCCGACTGCTGGGAGATGCCATCGCGTATCTCTGTCGAGGGCGAAAGGATGCTGCCGCTGCTGCCAATCTGAGCCAGTCCACCCAACCCGCCAACCGCTGCTGCCGCCGCGAACGCCTGGAGATAGCCGTGGTCAACCTTGGTGGCAAGCCCGGTCGTTCCGAGTGGGTCAAGGCCAACGTACTTGTCCAGCTCCAGCGAGAACCCATCCGGGCAGATGGCACGATGGAAGGTCACGAACATCTTCCGCTGCTGGGCGTTACCGACGCTCTGCACCGTCCCGATCAACCGCGTACCCTGCGGCATGAGGAGCTGCTGATGGTCGTGCGAGTAGTAATCCGTCGTGAGCATGATGAGGATCGGCCCGGTCAGGCCGCCGTCGATATGGTTGGTGACCACGCCCTCCAGCACGGTTCCCTCAAACACTCGATAGAGCTGGCCCTGGTAGGAGTCAAAGTCATAGGGAGCCATCGGGTTGTTCTTCCCAGCCGCCTTCGGCTGCTGCATGGACGCGGTTGCAGGGGTTTCGGAGGTGGCTTTCGGTGAAAGCTCCTCGTGCTCTCCCAAGACGGCGGTCGTTTGAGCCGTCCCCGGCGCTGCGGCGGATGCCTGAGCTGACGGGTGGGCGAAGTCGATGGCGACGGTGTCACTGTTGACGGCGTCCTGATGCACCTTTTCCTTCTCCAAAGCCTTCTGCTTCGCCTCGGCCTGAATCTGCGAGACGTTGGAGGTCTTGGCCGGTGCATTCGGGCTGTCTCCATACATCGCCGAACGCTGGGCGGCACTCATCGGCGGTGCTCCTGCGGCTTCCGGCCCAGGGACATTCTGCGAAGCCTGAAGCTGCTGCATCTCAGCGGCGAGCTCTTGACGCCGTTGCTGGTCGTCGGCATCTCGCTTTGCCTCCGTCGCCTGCTGGGTCTCAAAGCTGTTGACCTGCTGCGGGTTCGCCGTCGCCGGACGCATCGGCAACGCGCTCTGCGGAGCGGCCTTCTTCTTACCGCTGACAAGGCTCGATATGTTCGCAAGCCCTATCAGGCCAACGATCACTACGAGCGCAACGATGACGGGCGTGCTCTTCTTCACCGGGCCGACAGCTTCACGCTGCGCGGGTACTGTAGCGGGTGGGTTGGGGGTCTGATCGGTCATGGCTAGTTCTTCTCCTCGCTGCGGTGGAAGTCCACGCGCTTCTTGCCAATCGTCAGATAGCCGTTGTCCAGCTCCTTCGGCACGGTGTAGAGGCCGGCGTTGAAATCAAAGTTGATAAGCGAGCCCTTGCCATCTTTCAACTCATAGAGAGCAGGCGTCTCCTGAAACTGGCCGCGCAGGTAGGTGAACTTGTCGTCATGCCAAATCTGCTGCAGCCCAAGCTCCTTGCCCTTCTTCTCATCCCAGGTGAAGTCGAAGTGCAGGCTCCCCGGATACTGGCTCCGATAGGTCTCGGCTTTCGCCGCCTCTGCCTTCAACTCCGCCGCCTGAGCTGCTTTGGCGGTTACGGCTTCCTGCTTGGCCTTGTCGAGTTCGGCGGCGGGGACAAATACCGGCATATCGGTAAGCCTGTCCTTTGCAGCCTTATCACCGGGCACGATGAACACCTTGGAATCGAAGTGCGCGTCCGCATCACCGGAGATTTCCTGGAGCTGCAAGGTGTACTCGTTGCCGTGGTCGGAGACGATGTGGATGTCCGTAGTGGTATTCGCCAGCTTCGGCTTGACGCTGATGAAACGGCTGGCCACATGGCCGCCATCGAACACCCAGTCCACGGTGTCGCCACCGAAGACTGTGGCGATCTTCTCCTCGGCGGGAAGCAGGATGAGCGTCGATTGCAGAAGGCCGGCACGAATCACCGGAGGGGTCTCGGCCTCGGTGACAGTGACGGAACGCGGAGCGTTCGGCTGGAGGTGGTGCGGCTCGGGAGTCGTACTCGCATTCGCGAAGGCGGTTGCAAGGGCGATTCCAAAGGAAACGAAGACAAGGATGGGCGGCTTCACGGGGTGATGTCCTTTCGGTTAGGGGCGGTGAGTGGTTGGGTTAGACAGTCTCGCCCTGGGCAAAGCGCGTGATGCCCTCGGAGAGTCCGTATTTCTCGATCAGCTTGGTTCTGCGTACCCGGTCCTTGGGCTTGGTCGAAAAAGTTGCGTAGCTGCGGCTGTCGAGATTCAGGGTGACGACCTTCGTCAATCCGTCGCGCCGCATGTAAAGTCCTTCGCGGTCCTGCAAGCTCTCGAAGAGAGCGAGCTGCTGTTCGTTCATCTTGAACAATTCGGCGTACCGCTTCCGGTTGAAGGTTGCGTCCTTCAGAAAGAGAAACGACGTGCAGGAGTTCACGATGCTGTCGGCGTTCGCTCCGAGGTCATCGGCAGACTGGCCGATCATGGTCACGCCACCAAGATTCTTGCGGACGGTTTTGATCGACGCCAACGCGCCGTCAAGCAACTGCTTGTTCTTCATTGAAGAGAAGATCTCTTCGATGAGAATGTGCTTCGGCACCCCGAGATTCGCCGGGTTGTAGAGAACATCGTTGATCCGGCGCAGCAACCAAACCATCAGCGGCTCAATCAGGTCGGCGTACTGCTCGTTGTTCACTCCCTGGAAGTCGAAGCATTGCAGGCGCGAGAGCGAGAGACTGTCCTCGATGTTGTCGAAGACGGCGTTGTAGATTCCCTTGCCGACCCACTTCGACAGATACCTGTCCAGCTTCTTCGGAAGGAAGAGATTGGAGAGCCGGCGATTCGCCGCGTCGAGCAGGTACATATCCTGGACAGCCTTATGGATCACGTCGTCGTCCTCCGGCTCCAGCTCAGCCCCGCCGTTTGTGAGTAGTAGCTTCACGAACGAATAAAGAAACTTGATATCGCTCTCGGTCGGCTCCAGAGCAAACGGATTGACTCGTGGGCCGTCTTTGCCGACGCGATCAACACGCCCGCCATACAGTTCGACGACGCTCTCGTAGCTGCCGCCGATGTCGAAGATGTAGGTAAATCCGCCGTACTTTTGCTCCAGCGCAATCAGGTTGTTCCCGTGTACCGATTTGCCGGTTCCCGTAGGGCCGATTATGAGCATGACTCGAACGCCATCCACATACACGTCCTGAAAGAACGGCGTCCGTGTGCGGGTCTCGAAGATATTGAGGTATTCGGAATCCAAGTCCTCCGAATGCGGGTGTCCAACGTGTGGAGCGAACACAGAGGAGAGACGAGCGTGATGGTCCTCTGCCAGCCACAGCGGGAAGACATTGAACTTGTGATTGCCGGGGAACATCGCGTAGAAGGCGGAGAGATTGCCAAGCGTCTCCTCCATCACCTGCGCCCTCGCATCGACGAACACACGATGCACAGTGGGGACGATGTCGCGGAGGTGTTCCGCGCTGCGCGCTGCAAGTAGCAAGCGAAGCGAAAACTCACCCTGGGCCTTCTTGTCGAGTGACCGGATGACCTCGCTGAGGTCATCCACGTTGTTATTCGCAGCCTTGGCTCCGGCTCCGGTGTCGAGCGAGGCACTGTCACGTCCACTCATCACGCGGGTCAAGACGCCGACTTTGAAGAAGGAGATGAACTTCTCCTGGGCGTCGATCTCGCTCCGAGCTGCGGATGTTGACTTCACGCGCCAGGTCGAGCAGAGCACGCTATCGCAGTCCAGCGTCAGAAGGCCGGAGAACAGGCAGGGGCGCGATGCCTCCGGCGTCGTCTTCAGAGAGAACATCTGAACGTGCCGCTTACCGATCTGCACATGATCGCTATGCCATGCCACCGGACTGTTAACGATTTGACGGTCAACACCCGTGTCAGCGCGGAGCTGGTCGCGGCCTGCCCATTCCTCAAGATTGAAGAGATAGCTGAAGAACTGGAACGCTTCGGCCTTACCCAAGAGCTTGAGACCAAGCGAGCTGCCGAGGTGTCCTTCCAGCAACGTCGCTGTTTTCTTAAGGTCAGACAGCATCCGCGAAGTATCGACAGCGTTCTCCTGCGGCTTGCGCTCGAAGGCTTTGGCCTTCGACGGCTCCAACGTGAGACACCAGTGGAGGTCGATACGGCGAAACGCCGCCGTCTTGTCTAGATGGGAGAGACGGTCGCTGGCGAACGTCTCCGTCACCTTGTTCGCATACTGCTTCTGGCGGGGTAGATCGAAGCCGGACATGACGCGGGTGTACTGGTAGAGGCACGATCCCTCCGGCAGTCCACGCAATGCACCTTCGACCTGACGAACACGAGCCTCAAGCTCCAAGTCGGTCAGGGCTTCTTCGTCCAAGCCCGTCAGAGAGAGGAGGCATCCGTAGCCGCCGCCCTTCAAGGCGAACACGCTCGGCCCGACGAAGCGGGAGATTGGCACGATGCTGCAGGCCGCTCCCGCCTTCGCAAACCACGGGGTATGTTTTTGTTGTTCAGCGTTTGCGCGGGTCATAGTAGCTCTTCTGGTTGAGGCTCAGGCCCCAGAGTTGGAACATCTTTGGGTGGTTGCGGACGATCAGCCAAGCGCCGCCCGCGAGTGTTGGAAAGCTAAGAATTGCCAGCATTCGGAACCCGACGAGGAAAACCGTCACGCAGACAAACACGATGGCCATCCACGCCGAGAGATCAAGCCCTAGCTTGGCTCTCGGCCTGTTCAATGCCTGATTGATCGGTAACGGTTCTCCTCGCTTGGTCGTGTGCATGGCAGCCCCTTACATCGACTGCCCGGTGAGAGAGCCAATCCAGCCCGCGCCCCAGCCGAGAACGCCAGCACCGAAGAGCGCACCGAAGAGGCCGGGAATGGCGTCCTGGAAACGCCCACTCATCATGCGAATGCCAGCGAAGATGAGTCCGCCGAAACAGATGACGGCGCCCGCATATATCGCGAACGTCTTGAACGTTCCCATAAGCGTTTGAGCGCCGGAGAAGTCCATCGTTCCTTGTGCGTGAGCTGCGCTCGCGAACGTGAGCGCAACGAGGGTGGGAGCCATCACGCGGAATGCGTGGGCGACGGACTGCTTTGAGAAGGGTGAGGCCTTGCGATTGGCGAGGCGGTTGGGACGGCTTGCAGGACTGCTTTGGCGGATCATTGGCTACCTCCAGCAACGGTGAATTCAGTTGCGATAGCCAGACCTTATGGGCTGCTCAACCCCCACGTCCAATGAATCCAGGAACCAACGTGATGCCCGCGAAGCATAACGCATCTTTGTAATCGGCTTTGTGAAGGTATTCGGTTGAGATTGCCAGCCCAAATGACGACCGTATATGCAGTAAGGCCGAATCGTAGATTGATGACAAACCCCTCACCGTTCGGGCAGGAGCGCCATGCAATTTCTTGAGGGCGTCTATACTAGGTATAGTTCTTTGACAGCGCCGCAAATGCAACGCGCGAAGCTGCTCCACCAAGTGGGGGCGTCATGGTTTCGACGGGGTTGCTTGTGGCAGAGAGACATGCCGGGGTGTGGACACCCGTAATCGCTCACAAAACTATAAGTGCCGAACCTCAATTCGCGCTTGCTGCTTAATAATTAAGTAGCCGATTGCTTCCGCTTCGCCTACGGGCGGATACCAATCGTCGCACAGTAGGCTGGTCAAAGCTGTTCCGTCTGTACGGCAATGACGAGATCAATCAGACTGGTCGGTTTCGCGTCTTCGCCCGTTCTAAGCGACGCTGACGAGACAAAGATGAACATGGGAAAAGCATGAACGCTCTCTGTCGTTGGTTTCTTCGGACGGGAGTTCGATTCTCCCCGCCTCCACCACTTCACCTTTTGCCTTACAGTTCGGTCCAGGTTTGGACATCGAAGGCGGTGTCTCAAAGAGGCAGCCGTGTACGATAGGTGTACGATAACCCCGGCAGAGTGGCACTTTTGGCACTTCATACTCTTTGTAGAATGTGTAAGTTGCAGGTTCTAAAGGCTGTGGAAAAGTTCGACTCCCGCCGCCTCCACCACTTTCTTTTAGATCAGCATCAGGGTTGCTGCACCCAGTCTTGGGTGGCCCATTTATCGTAAAGCTTTATCGCGATGAATGGGCCTTGCACGATCTGCCTGCGGAAGTTTATCGCTGGCTATATTTAGCTTGATTGATTGTGCTCTATTGCTGAGTGACTGCAACGCCGGCCTGTGAGATTGCTTTGGTAAACCTCATTCGGATTCCGTGCTTCGGTCGCAGGATGACCATCGGGCGCGCTTCGATCGTCTGGCCCGGAGTTAGCTGAAAATCGTATCTTCTTAGCAGGTCGCTCAAAATCATGAGGATCTGCAGCATCGCGTAATTGGCGCCGATACAGCCCCGTGGTCCCGCTCCGAAAGGCAGATGGGTGAAGGGCGTGTGCAGCTTCTGGTTCGCTTTGGTGAAGCGCTCCGGGTCAAAGCTTTCGGGCTTCTGCCAGTAGCGCGGCGCATGGTGCGCGCCGTACACGAACACAATCACTGTCGATCCCTTGGGTATGGCGACATCCCCTATGCGGTCGTCCGCGACCGCCATGCGATCGATCATCCAGAATGGCGGGTAGAGTCGCAACGCCTCCTGAATGACCTGCGTGGCGAACTCGAACCTGGGGACGTCGCCGAAACTCAAAGGTGTATCGCCAAGCACGGAATCGAACTCCTGCCGCACTCGCTCGAGACAATCGGGATGCTTGCTTAAAAGATAGAGCAGCCACGACAGACCGTTCGACGAAGTCTCATGGCCGGCGACCAGGAGCTGCATGCTCTCGCTAAGGACCAGCTCATCGCTCATGCCTTCGCCGTCGCTGTAGCGGGCGTCCATCAAGGTCTGCAGCAGATCGTTGCCCGGCGGCTGTTGGCGTCGCGTCTTGATGTACTCCATCAGAATGGCGTCCGCGCGGGTCCGCATATTTTCGTGTTTGCGCAGTTCGCCGGAGACTTCGAACCACGGGTTCAGGTAAGGCTGCAGGGTTTGCCGAACGATGAATTCCTGTACGGTGCAGATGGTATGGCTGACGACGTCGATGTCTTCGTCCTTCAGCTTCGCGCCGAACAGCGAACGGGCGACCATCGCGAAGGTCATCTTCATCAGTTGGGGATAGATATCGACGGGACCGGCTTCGATCTGGCTGTCGAAAGCGCGCAGCGAGTCGGCTAGCGAGGCTTGCATGATCGCGGAGAGAGCCTCAAGCTGCTTGCGGTCGAAACCTTTCTGGATGAGACGCCGCTGTGTGCGCCACGCTTCCCCATGGGTGGTGAGAAGGCCCTTGCCCAGGAAGTGGCCCATCCGCTTGACTTGAATTTCGGATTTTTGATAATTTTCCGCGTTGGTCTTCAACACGTGCTGAATGACGGCGGGGTTAGTAGTAACGATCGCTTCTTTAATTCCACCCAGGTAGAAGCGGAAGGTATCACCGAAACGTTCGGTGTACCTGGACAAGACCTGTACCGGATTGGCCGCCATCGCCGGCGAATCCGCCAGGGAACGAGCTTTGGAGACAGCGGGAATCTGCGTGGGCAAGCTCATACCTCGCGGCCCGTATGGCTGCCCGGAAACCTAAGCGGGACCGTAGGGGAATTTAATGGAGTTTGTCGGAAGCATGTGGGGAGCCATAGATAAGGACGAACCGCTCACAAATAGGTTTCGTTCCCCAGTTGCTTCAAAAGTATCAGATGATGCCATATTGCCCGGATCATGGTCGGATGTTGCCGGTACGGAACGCCAAACTCTTCGGCCGTCTCCTGCACAATCCGGGTAAGCGGAGCGTAGTGGGTGTGACACACGAACGGGCACAGATGATGGGCGATGTGGTGGTTGAGGCCGCCGGCGAGCCAGCTCACGACGGGATTGGCGGTCGCATAATCAGCCGTAGTCGCGAAGATGTGATAGACGCCATTATCGAATTCGCCGCGGTCCGAGGGAAAGTACGTGCTGTCGATGGTGTGTGTGGTTTGGAATACCAGCGACACGGTCAGCCCGATGATCAGGTGAACCAGCACGAACGCCGAAACGACCAGCCAAGGCGACTTCCCCAGCACCACCAATGGCAAAACGAGCATGTAGGTGAGGTAGAACGCCTTCCCCGCGAAGAGGATGACGTACTCTCGCAGCGGCGGCCGGGTGCGTTTCAGATAATCGTGGGTGGGAAAGAAAAAACATTCAAAGTCGCGAACAAAAACATAGTCGAGAGAGAACATCGCGTAAAAGAACAGCGCGTAGACGTGCTGGAACCGGTGCCACCGCGCGCGGGGTTCATGGGGCGTGAACCGAAAGATGCCGCGGCCGGTAAGCGCGTCGTCTTCGCCGTGGAGATTGATGCAGGAGTGGTGGCCTCGATGGTGGAGAATCCGCCACATATACGAGTTGATTCCACAAAGGTCGAAGACGTAGTTCAGGGCCTTGTTGATCGACGGGACCGACGAGATGGCGTTGTGGTTGCTGTCATGGGCAATGTTCAGCAAAAGGAATGTCTGAGCAAGTCCGCCTAAAACATAGAGGGCGATGAATTTCCACGAATCCGGCTTGAACGTATAGAGTGCAATCCAACTGCCCAGCAGCACAGCCAGCCCCGCAGCAATCTTGAACCACATGGTGCGGTCGGCTTTGGGAGAAAGGCTCTGGTCGGCAAAGAACCTCTCGAGGCGGCGGCGTAGAACCTTGGGGAATGTCGAGGCAGCGGCCGTGTCTCCGGCAGATCGCGCAGGCGGCGCCTCGGAAGGTACAAGGTCCTCTACGTCCGGCTTCAGGGTGATCAGCGCTTCAATATCAGACCTCACCGGCGCCTCCGCATTCCTGTTGAATCGGCCCATGCGCCCCGTCGGCAGCATCCGCGGCCGAACCGGCAGCGATCCGCGGCCCACCACCGTCACCGTCAACACCTTATGGTAACGCGAATATTCATGGGCAATCAAGGAAATTCGGATCACGCGAAGGCAGCTTGGGCGTCTCGTTCCTGGAAGCGGGAGCCGCCGTATTGCTGGCTGGCTCTGCTAACATAGAACCAATGCATCAGCACAACGCGCTTCACACTTCGACTCTCAAGTACGGCCTACGCTATCGCTCACCCGACTCCGAGATTCAGCCGTCTGTCACCGCACCAGGACACCGGGAGCAGCGAGACGTTGGGTGTTTTTGCGTGCTGAGTTTTGCTAGTTAACCTCGGGGGCATTGCAGATCGATTATGGCGTCGATTCTAGACCAACTGGATAGGCTGGGAGATGAACATCCGCACAAACTCCTTTACTCGTACCTTGACGTAAACGGCAATCCGATCGAAAGCTATACCTACGCCTCGTTTATCGAGCGTACGAAGGCGATCGCCGGGCATTTGCTAAGGGAGAATCGGTTCGCGGCTGAGGACCGGCTCTTGTTGGCCTATCCGCCGGGGCTCGAGATGATCTGCGCCTTTTTTGGCTGTGTGCGCGCCGGCTTGATCCCCGTTCCCGTCTATCCTCCCAGCTCGCGCGGCTTCCAGAGCGCCCTGTACAAGATGGTCCATATCGCCAAGGATTGCCAGGCCTCGGGGGTCTTGACGAGCGCGGACTACCATGCCTCGCTGAAGACAAATCTCACCCGAAGCGGGGTTTCGGCCTCCGGCGTCGACGTGGATTACATCTCCGCTCTCCCGTGGATTGTCACAGAGCGGTTCGTCGATACGATTTCGGACGAGCCCTTCGCCGACGTTGCGAAGATTCTGTTTCTGCAATACACCTCGGGGTCGACCACGGAGCCCAAGGGTGTGATGGTGACGCACGACAACATCCTGCTCACCTGTCCGCTGGTGATCGACCATCCTGACCCGGTCGTCGTCTCCTGGCTCCCGCAATATCACGATATGGGACTGATCGGGTGCTATCTTTATCCCGCGCTGCGCGGCGGCACGACCTATGGCTTCGCTTCGATGGACTTCATCCAGCGGCCGATCCTGTGGTTCGACACCATCACAACTTATCGGGCTACGGCGACCGCCGCTCCCAACTTCGCTTACGACTATTGCCTGCGCGCCGGCAGGCTCTCGAAAGAGAACCTGGAGCAATGCGATCTCAGTTCCCTGCGGGTGTTGATGTGCGCCGCGGAACCCGTAAGAGCCGATACATTTACGCGATTTCTGGAGGCGTTTCAGCCTTACGGGTTGAAATCGGAGAGCTTTTCCGCTGCCTTCGGCTTGGCGGAAAATACGCTTGCGGTTTCAACCGGCGGCCGCCATATCGTCTCTGTCAACAAGCGTGCCCTGACGCTGGGCAAGGCGCGCATGACCACCGAGGTCTCTGAAATCGACGCGGCCACGCGCATCGTCAGTTGCGGAATTCCCCTCGCGGGTATCGACGTCAAGATCGTCGATCCGGAACAACACGCGGCGCTGCAGCCGGGCCACATCGGTGAGATCTGGATCGCCGGAAGCGGCAAATGTCTGGGTTATTGGAACAATCCGGAACTGACGTTGAAGCAGTTTCATGCGCGGCGGGTGGACGATAGCCCGTATGACGATGGCTACCTCCGCACCGGTGATATGGGTTTCTTTCACGACGGCGAACTCTTTGTTTGCGGTCGCATCAAGGACATGATCATCCTCCGCGGCCAAAACTATTACCCGCAGGATATCGAGAACGTGGTGGAGAGGGCGTCCGGCCTGATCCGCAACAATTGCATCGCCGCGTTCCAGATTCATGAAGACAATGAGCCCGGGCTGGCCATCGTGGCCGAGGTGAAAAATCCCAAGGCGCTCCCGGATTCGCGAAAGATTGCCGCCGCGGTCCGGAGTTATCTGAACGTGGAGGTGGCGCTGATCTGCTTCATAGCACCGCGTGCTATGCCGAGAACCAGTTCGGGCAAGATCATGCGCCATAAGGCCAAGCAGATGTGGCTGGACGGGCAGTTCACCGTTCTCTCCGAGTTCTCGCGCGAGAAAGATGCCGGCTGCCTGGAGTCCGGCTCCGGCATGCAGTCCTCGTTCGACGAGTTGAAGGCCCGCTACAACCTGACCGGGATGGAGACCTACAACCTCGTCGAAGCCGGGCTGGATTCGCTGGACCTCGTAGTGTTCATGCATGAACTCAAGGAGCTCTTGAAGGACAAGGGCGCCGAGATGCTGGCGCGTCAGGTCGATATCGGTGTCATTCAACAGGTCAGCGTAGCCGATCTGTTTCGCCTGGCGGAGCAGTTGGAGAGCGCCCCTGAAGAAGCGCTGGTTCAGCTGCGTCATTCCCTGGCGGCCTTCCGTGAGGAGCAGCGCGCAGCCGAAAAGCAGATGATGAGCGCCGACAGCAAACTCATCTTCGCCCCCCCGGTACCGGCTTCTTTGCCCGCAACACCAATCCTGAACAATGTGCTGCTGACGGGTGGGACCGGTTTCATCGGTCCATTCCTGATGAAGAGCCTGCTGGAACAGACGCGGGCGAAGATCTATGTTCTCGTCAGGTCGTCGGACGAAATCCACGGCCGCCAACGGCTGCGCGCCGCCATGGAATCGATGGGGCCGTGCCCGGTCCGGCTGATGCAGATGTTTGAGGCTCGCATCATTCCCATCTGCGGCGATCTCGGCCAGCCCATGCTGGGCCTGACCCAGGACGCGTGGGATTTCCTCGCCAGTGAAGTGGACACTGTCTTCCACAACGGCGCGACCGTGAACTATCTGTTCAACTACGAACGCATGCGGGATGCGAACGTCATGGGGACCAATGAGGTCTTGCGACTGGCCTTCGAAGGACGACCCAAGGAATTCAATTACATCTCGACGACATTCGTCTTTGGCTGGGCTGTCAAATCAGTCTTATATGAGACCGACTTCAATAAGAATATGGAGTTGCTTGATTTCGGATACAGCCAGTCCAAATGGGTGGCCGAGCAGGTGGTAGCCGACGCGCGCAGCCGCGGGCTTTCCGCGCGAATCTTCCGGCCCGCTCTGGTGAGTCCCTCCGTGACCGGCGGAGGCAACAACTTCGATATCGCGGTTCGCCTGGTTGCGTTCATGGTGAATCACGGCATCGGAGTCGATGCGTTGAACCAGGTGAGTTTTGTTCCCGCGGACATTGTGGCCAACAACATCGTCGCGATCTCGACCACTCCCGGTACGGCCAACAAGACGTACCATGTGGTCCGGGACGACTACGCCAACATGCTGGATATCACCGGGCTCATTACCAAGTCGACCGGGCGGCAGTTTGAAATATTCAGTATTGCGGAGTTCGTTCCCGAGCTGATCCGACGATGCCGCAAGGAAGATTTGCTGTTCCCGCTGCTGGATTTTCTGGTGGGCTCGGTGGACAACATCTCCGCGATGGAGTTCAAACGTTATGAGAGTTCCTCTTATCAGGAGGCCCGCGATGCTTCGACGTGGGGCATCGCCGATCCTTCGCTCGAGGATACGGTCAACGGCATTTTGAAGTTCATGCACCGCAAGGGGATCATTTCGGTCGCGGCCCGTGAGCTCAGCCCTGCGACCTCGCCCGCCGAACCTCTGGCCTGTACAGACGCATAACCCTCTACTGCTTTTTGAACACCAGCTTCTCCGTCAGATGCTGCCCGGTTTCGAACGTCCCCGTCGTGGTCATCGTCATCTGTTGCCCATCCGCGGAGACCGTCCACCTGGCCTTCTGCGTCACCTGGCCGTCCCGCCGGTACGTCGAATTCACGGTGTGGGGATCGGCCAGTGCAAGCGTGACGGTATCGTTGCGGGAGTTCTGCAGGTCGTACGGCTTTCCGTCAAAACGGGCGGTGTAACTGAACTCGCCCGAGAAATGCACCCCACCGTTTCCATCCGGCTCGATCTTGAGCACCAATCCTTGCTGCAAAAGACCCTTGCCGAGATCTTGGGTCCACTCGCCGGCGCTTGGGTCGTGCGCGACCTTGCTGCCTCCGCTGCGCGTCCACGCCGTGACCTGGTCGGGATGGCCAGGCCTCGTCGTCGTGATCATCAGCTCGTTGCGGTCATTCGAGAGCTTCTCGCCGACCGTTGCGACGACTTCTCCATTCTTCTTCTCGTCCACCTCGGACTGTCGCTTGTTGATCTTGCGCAGCTCGACTTGATCGAACCCCGGATTGCCCGGGACCGGCGTGTCGTGCCCATCCGACTTCGCGGTGAAATCGAGGTGGGTCTCACCCGCCATGACAACATGCACTCCGCCTGGCACATCGGTGATGGAGAGGGTGTCGGGAGGCGTCAGCGTAGCCTGCGCGGAGACAAGCGTCCAGGAGCCAACGCGGGGGTCAGCCGATCCTTGTTGAACTCCCGGTTGAACGACGGCCAGTAGCGTGAGCAGCGCGAAGTTAAGAATGGGTCCTCCTCATCCGGTGGGAAGCCGGTCGAAGCCACGTAAGCAGTTTTGTAGCGCTGGACGTTGCTCCGCGCCCGGCAGATATTTCCGTCACCGAAGTCTTAGGATGCCGGCCGCGAATGTCACATTGCCTGACCGCCGACGATTTTGTATGACATGATGAGAATCATGCTTGTGCGCCGTTTTTGGGTCGCTGGGGTAGTCCTCGCCGCCGTCGTTGCGCTTCTTCCCTTCTCGTTTCACTCAGAGCGCCATCTGGAGACGGCAACCCGTGTGGAGGGCAGCCAGGCGGCCATTGTCCGGGACGAGTTGGCCTCTCGTTTTCATTCCCCATTCGTCGACCGGGTGGTCCTCGTAGCTCAGGGACTTCCGCCCGCGAATTCGAAGGAAGGCGGCCAGGCGTTAGGCACCATCGTGGCGACCCTCGAAGCCCAACCCGGGGTGTCCGGAGTCGTCTCTTATCTCGGACTGCCGGATCCGCTCTTCCTGGGCAAAGGGGGCGGAACCTTCGTTCTCGTGGGTCTCGCCTCGACCGGAGGTCCGGTGGAATCGCTCGTCCCTCGGCTTCACGACGTTGCCCACTCGCTTGAAGATCAATTGCGGGTCCGTTATCCCGCCCTGAAGCTCCAACTCACTGGTGAGATTCCATTGAACTTTGACATTCGCAAAGCCAGCGCCGATGACGTGCATCACGGCGAGAGCCTGGTGATTCCGGCGACCCTCGCACTCTTGCTGATCGCTTTCGGCAGCCTGGTCGCAGCCTTCATTCCATTGGCCGTCGGCCAGCTTGCCATCGCAACCACTCTCGCGATCACCGGGTTGCTCGCCCAGCGCTTCCACTTGTCCATACTGGTTCAAAATCTGGCTACCATGCTCGGCTTAGGTTTGGGCATCGACTATGCGCTCCTCATGGTCAGCCGCTTCCGGGAAGCCATCTCCGCCGGACACAACGGAGCGGTGGCCTCGGTCATGGCCGCGCGCCAGGCCGGCCGTACGCTGCTGATCTCCGCCTCGACGGTAGCCATCGGATTTCTAGCGCTCCTGACGGTTCCTATCAGCGAAATCCGTTCCATCGGTGTCGCGGGATTTCTGGTAGCTGGAATCAGTGTGCTGCTCACCAATACCGCCGTTCCGGCGGTGTTGGCATGGCTCGGTCCGAGGATCAATGCAGGCCGCCTTCCATTCACTCCGAAGCTGGATGCACAGCGGGCCGCCCAAACGGGAAGTCGCTGGCGGAAGTGGGGAACGGTGATCGTCGCCCATCCATGGCTTGCCCTGGTTCTGGCCGGCGCCCCTTTGCTTCTGCTCGCCTGGCAGGCGACGCGGCTGAATACCAGCGTTCCCCAAGGGGATTGGCTGCCGGCGTCGGCAGAATCGGTCCAGGCGCTGCACACCCTGGAACGTATGGATCGGGCCGGCGTTGTTTACTCGTTGCGCGTCATTGTCGAGCTCCCGGCGGGTTCCATTGCGCATAGCGACGCGGAATGGAACGCGGTGGATCGTCTCAGCAAGCGGCTCGCGAGCGACCCTCGTTGCGACCGCGTGATCTCCATCACAACTCTCGCGGCGGGCAATCGTGAAGCCCTCACCGACCTCTCGCGGGAGACGCAGCGAACGTTCTTGAGCAGTGACGGACGGGCGGCGCTGCTGGAGGTCTTGCCCAAGGCTTCGGTCTCGCTGCGCGAGCAGGTAAACTGGGTCCGTGAGCTTCGAAAAATCGGAGCACCCGCTCTCACCGGAGTGCCCGGCTCCACGCTCCTCGTTGGTGGCATCCCGGCGCTCAACGCCGATTATCAGACCATCGTCGACCGCCACCTCGTACCGGTCACGGCGCTTGTGGTGGGGGCGACGCTCCTGGCGCTTCTGGTCGGCTTCCGCTCGCTTTTCGTCGCCGTCAAGGCCATCGCCCTGAACCTGTTCTCGGTCGCGGCCTCCTTCGGCGCCCTGGTCCTGGTCTTCCAGGATGGATACGGAATTAAGCTGCTGGGAATTCCTGAGCGAACGGGCAGCGTCTTCCCTCTTGTCCC
This sequence comes from Granulicella sp., assembly GCA_965277925.1. Classification (GTDB taxonomy): domain Bacteria; phylum Acidobacteriota; class Terriglobia; order Terriglobales; family Acidobacteriaceae; genus Granulicella. Next base: position 359,921 of record OZ255850.1, read on the forward strand.
GATCGTTGCCTTTGCCATCGTCTTCGGCCTCAGCATGGATTACGAAGTGTTCCTGGTCGCGCGGGTTCTCGAAGCCAGGCGGAGCGGGCTCAGCGAAACCGAAGCGATCCCGGAGGGCATGGCCCGGACCGCCGGCCTGATTACCAGCGCCGCCGCGATCATGATCGTGGTCTTCGCGGCCTTCACCTTCGGAAATTTCCTGGTGGTGAAGATGATCGGATTTACGCTGGCGGTCGCCGTGCTGATCGACGCCACACTGGTTCGCATCGTGATCGGCCCCGCGCTGCTTCGTCTCGCAGGCGATTGGAACTGGTGGCCGTGGGGGCTCACCACGCAACGCAAGGCGTCCGTGCCGCCGGAGAGCAGACCGGACTCATAGCTTCGCGGTACGAAGCCGCAGGGAGTTTCCTATCACCGAGACCGAGCTGAAGCTCATCGCGGCAGCAGCGATCATCGGGCTTAGCAGAAGCCCGAAAAAGGGATAGAGAACGCCCGCCGCCAATGGCACTCCAAGCGCGTTGTAAAGGAATGCGAAGAGGAGATTCTGCCGAATGTTGCTCATGGTGCGTTGACTGAGCCGTCTCGCTTTGACGATGCCGCGAAGATCGCCTCGGATGAGCGTGATCCCGCCCGTCTCCATCGCGACGTCGGTTCCCGTGCCCATTGCTATGCCCACCTGCGCCTGCGCGAGGGCCGGGGCGTCGTTCACGCCGTCGCCGGCCATGGCGACGATTGCACCCGATGCCTGCAGTTGCTTGACCACGTCTGCTTTCGCCCCCGGCAGCACATCGGCCCTGAAGTCGATGCCGAGCTTCCCGGCAACGGCCGCGGCGGTTGCGTGATTGTCGCCCGTCACCATGACCACCTTGATGCCTGCGCTCTTCAATTGCTCGATCGCTTCCGCGGTGGACTCCTTGATGGGATCGGAGACGGCGATGAAGCCCGCGAAGCGGCCGTCGGATGCGACGTACATCACCGTCTGTCCGGCACTTTGCAAGGCTTCTGCTTGCGGACGAAGCGCCTCGGTTGAAGCTCCCGAATCACTCATCAAAGCTGCGTTTCCAATGGCTGCGCCCGTGCCCTGCAACGTCCCGGTCAAACCTTTCCCGGTTACAGACTGGAAAGCATCGACCGCAATCAACTCAACATTCCTCGCCTGGGCTGCGGCAAGAATTGCTGCCGCTAATGGATGTTCGCTCGCTCTTTCGAGACTAGCCGCGATCTGCAGCAGGCTCGACTCATCAAATCCAATGGCCGCGACAAGCGAGGTGAGTTGAGGTTTGCCGAGGGTCAGCGTTCCCGTCTTATCGACGACGAGCGTGTTCACTTTTTCCAGAATCTCCAGCGCCTCCGCGTTGCGGATCAGGATGCCCTCACTCGCGCCGCGGCCCGTTCCCACCATGATTGCCATCGGCGTTGCGAGGCCCAAAGCACAAGGACACGCAATGATGAGAACAGCGACCGCATTCACCAACGCATGGGCAAAGTGCGGTTGCGGCCCGTAGATCGCCCAGACGACGAAGGTAATCAGCGACGACAAAAGAACTGCGGGAACAAAGTAGGAAGCAACGGTATCCGCAAGCCGTTGGATCGGCGCGCGGGTCCGCTGCGCCTCACTGACCATCTTGACGATCTGCGCGAGCAGAGTGTCAGCGCCAACACGCTCCGCCTTCATGACGAAGCTGCCCGTGCCGTTGATGGTGCCGCCAATGAGCTTCGCATCCTTGGTCTTTTCGACCGGAATGGGTTCGCCACTGACCATCGACTCATCGACGGAGCTGGCGCCTTCCGTCAATACGCCGTCGGCCGGAACTTTTTCGCCCGGGCGCACTCGCAGCTTGTCCCCCACCTGAATCTCGTTCAGGTCAACATCCTGCTCTTCCCCGTTCTCTGAGATTCGACGGGACGTTTTTGGTGTGAGCCCCAGCAGCGCTTTGATGGCGCCGCTGGTTTGGCTGCGCGCCTTCAACTCCAAGACCTGGCCGAGCAGAACGAGAACCGTGATGACGGCGGCGGCCTCGAAGTAAAGGCCAAGCTGCCCGGAGGAGTTGCGGAACGATGCCGGAAAGAGTTGGGGAAAGAAGACCGCCACAACGCTGTACAGATAGGCCGACCCGGCGCCAATCGAGATCAGCGTAAACATATTGAGATTGCGGCTCAGGATCGACGCCCAACCGCGTTGAAAAAAAGGCCACCCACCCCATAGGACAACGGGAGTCGCTAAGGCGAACTCGAACCGGCCGAGCAGCCGGCCACCGAAGAGATGCTGGATCGGATGACCGGGGATGAGGTCCGACACCATGATGGCGAGCAATGGCAGCGTCAAGGCCGCGCCGATCCAAAAGCGCCTCGTCATCGCGTCGAGTTCCGGATTGGCCTCGTTCACCGTCACCGTCATGGGTTCCAGAGCCATGCCGCAAATAGGGCAGCTACCCGGCTCATCTCGCACGATCTGCGGGTGCATGGGACAGGTGTACTGAATCCGGGTCGGGGGCGCGGTGATCGTTGCGGGCTCCAGCGCCATTCCGCACTTTGGACAGTCGCCCGGACCTTCTTTGTGGACCTCCGGATGCATCGGACAGATGTACTGCACCTTCCCCTCCGTGGGAGTGGCAGGCCTGAGAGCAGCCAATTTGACGTTGATGTAGGCATCGGGATTGGCCCGGAATTTGGAAGAGCATCCTAAGCTGCAGAAGTAGAATTTCTCGGCGCCGTGCTCGATGCACGCGGCCGCCTTCTCCGGATTCACCTTCATTCCGCAAACCGGGTCTTTCGAGGGGACTGTTGGTTCGTTGCAGCAGCCCATGAGGATTTCCTGCTTTTCCATGCTGCTGATATTTACGGCGTCAGAATCGTTCCTCAAGCCATCGCCTCTTTCCATCCGGTCTTCACCAGTATCCGATTCATTGGATAGGGCGTGCCAAGCCGCAGAGCATCGCGAACCGCAACCCCTAAGTCTGATGCCGTGTCCAACGATGTAGATTCCGTTCCCAACGCAACGGAGGGTCGCGGAGTTGTGCCTACTCTTTGACCCTGAAGGCGGCCGGCAGGGTCAGCGTAAACACGGACCCCTGGTTCGGCTGGCTGGTTACGCCGATCTTGCCTCCATGCGCTTCGACGATCGATCGGCTGATCGGCAGCCCCATCCCTGTCCCCACCGTGGCCGCGCCCTGCAACCTCGCGCGATAGAACCGTTCGAACACCAGGCTTTGCTCGGAAGGGTCGATACCCATTCCCCGGTCGGCTACGCTGATCGCAACGGCCTCGCGCTGGTCCTGGGCCGTGATGGTGATGGGCGTTCCGGGCTTGGAATACTTCGCCGCATTCTCCAGAAGGTTGCAAATCGCTTTCTTGAGAAAGCCCGCATCGGCATGAACCTCGATGGCAGCGGGCACATGCATCGCCAAGGGATGGCTCTCTTCGATCCAAGCGCACGTCTGAAGTGCCTGCTCAATCAGCAGGAGCACGTTCACCGTAGCAAAGTGCATCTGCACCTGATGAGCGTCGAGTTGCGCCATCTCCACAGCTTCCGAGACAAGTCTGTTCAGCCGATCGCTCTCCTCGTCGATAATGCTGAGCAGCTCGCGACGCCCTTCCTCCGCTACGCCGCCCGCCAGCAGTGTTGTAGCCGCGCCCTTGATCGAGGTCAGCGGCGTCCGCAACTCATGCGTGACGGAGTCGATCATGAGGGCTCGCAGCCGCTCACTCTCCTTGGCGGCTTCACTTCGCGCCACGTTCTCCAATGCCTGCACGCGGTCCATGGAAATTGAGATCAAATCGCCGATGGCCTCCGCTGTCTTGACCGAAAGCGAAGCCCCTCGCAAGAGCAGCAAACCACGCGGCCGCACACCGGAGCGAAGCGGAATTTGAATCTCATCGGGAGTATCGTTGACCGCCGAAAGCCCCGCCGCGAGTTGCCGCAGGTGCGGAATCTCGATCCCCGAGATATCTTCGCCGCCGGCGCGGTAGACGCGATCCCCGTCTGGCAGATAAAGAACTCCGGCGCTGGCTTCCGCGGCGCTGGCTACTGCGGAGGGTATCGAGCTAACCAGTCTGGCGAAGCTGTCGGTCTGCAGGAGTTCATGACTCAAACGGAACAGCACCTCCAGCTCGCGCTGCCCGGAGCGCGCTTCGCTGGCCCGGTTGCGGGCGCGTTGCGATAGGCGGCTCGCGATCATGGCAGTCGCGAGAAATGCAAACAGGGCAAGCCAATTCTGTGGGTCCGAAATGACGAAGGTGCCGGCCGGCGGCAGGAAAAAGAAGTTGTAGCAGGCGGCAGCCGCAACCGAGACAGCCACCGCGTAGCGCAAACCCCACTCCGCCGCCAGCAGCAGGATGAGCAGCAGAAGAGTCAGCGCGACCGTGGTCGGATTGACGTGGAACCAATGCTGGTACACGAGTACAATTCCGGCAAGAGAGACGAATGCCAGCGCCCAGCGTGTGATTTCGACGACGCGTCGCGAACTCATGAGGAGATTGTACTTGCGTGATTGAGAACAGAAAGTCGCCGGAGGACTGGCTTCTGTCCAGCGAGACGGAGAAGCAGCGCGGCCGTTTCAAAGTGTTTCTGGGATATGCTCCCGGTGTCGGCAAGACCTTCAGCATGCTCAGCGAAGGGATTCGGCGGCGCAGCCGCGGAGAGGACGTCGTCGTTGGGATCGTAGAGACACACGGTCGCAGCGGCATCTCGGATTTGGCCGCGAAGCTTGAGCAAGTCCCTCGTCGCGAGGTCGACTATAAGGGCACGCTGTTTACCGAGATGGATGTCGCGGCGGTGCTCGCCCGCATGCCCCAGGTAGCGCTGATCGACGAACTCGCCCACACGAACGTAGAAGGCAGCCGCTTCGAGAAGCGGTATGAAGACGTTCTGCTGCTGCTCGAAAACAAGATTGACGTCCTTAGTACCATCAACATTCAGCATGTGGAGAGCCTTGCACCGCGTGTGCAGGCCCTTACCGGCATTGGGGTGCGAGAACAGGTTCCGGATTGGGTGCTCGATCGCGCCGACGAGATCGTCATCAGCGACCTGACCCCGGAGGCCTTGGTAACACGCATGCGACGCGGCGACATCTACCCGATGGAGCGAGTGGAGCGTTCGCTTTCCAACTTCTTCCGGCGCGGCAATCTCATCGCTCTTCGCGAGATGGCGCTGCAGCGCGTGACCCGCGCCGTCGATCGCACTCTGGACGACTATGTGAAGCGCAAGCGGCTCGGCCCCCATTGGACGGTTGCGGAGAAGGTTGCGGTCTGCATCAGCTCCAACTCGCAGGCGCGCGATCTCATCGCGCGCGGGGCCCGATTGGCCGAAGCGCTCAGTGGCGAGCTTTACGTTCTGCACGTCGAAAGCGAACGCGACCAGGAACCGGAACGCAAACGAAGGCTCGAATCCAGTCTTCAGTTCGCGAAAAACCTCGGTGCTTCGATCGTCAAGCTTTCCGGCAGCGATACGGCCCGCACCACGGCCGCCTATGTCCGGGAGCACCGGATTACGCAGGCAATCGTCGGTAGGTCCGCCTTGCACGGACTGCGAAAATATCTGTATTACCTGGCGATCCAGAAGTTCATGTCCGAAGCCCCGCACGTGGACCTGCATATCGTCACGCAGGAGGAGCATTGAAGCGCATTCTCGTCGTCGATGATGAGCGGCAGATCACGCGCATGCTGCGCACCTCGCTCCAGAGCAGCGGCTATGAGGTCTTCACGGCTGCCGACGGGGCCGAAGCCTACGCACACTTCGAGACCGAACACCCCGACCTCATCATCACCGATCTGGCCATGCCGGAGATGAGCGGTTTGGATCTGACGCGAGCGGTCCGGCGGCTCGCGCAGACTCCCATCATCGTCCTCAGCGTGCGCGATACGGAGGTGATGAAGATCACCGCTCTCGACGAAGGCGCGGACGACTATCTCACCAAGCCCTTCAGCATGCCCGAACTGTTGGCCCGCGTACGTGCGCAACTGCGCCGCACGGCCGAGCCTGAAGCCGGCCAGACCCGCGTGGAGGTTGGCGATTTCATCATCGATGCCGATGCCCACAGCGTCTCGGTGCGCGGCGAGGCGATTCACCTTACGCCCAAGGAGTTCGATCTGCTGCTGCTGTTCGCGCGTGCCCCTCATCGGGTCCTGACGCACAAGATTTTGCTTCGCGCCATATGGGGACCAGCCGGTGAAGAGCAGCCGGATTACCTGCGAGTGCTCATCGCTGGGATTCGCAAGAAGCTCGAACGCACTGACGGACGCAAGTACATTCACAGTGAGCCGTGGATCGGCTACCGCTTTCAACCCCACGGTCAATCCACCGAGTGACGCTCGCCCGCTCCGAACTAACGAATTCTTAACCCCGTTTCTACGGACTTTCAACGCCTGCGAGCGCTTCAATAGCTATCGAGGCTTGAGATGAAGTTTCTGGTTGTCATCGCTTCTTGTATGATCTGGCCCGCGGCCGCGGTCGTGCTTCACGCGCAGAACCCCGCTCCCACTCAACGCGCTGCGGAAATCCGCGAGCTTCACAAGCAATTGGACGACATATCCCGGCGGCTGACTCTGCTGGAGTCAGAGGTCCGGGACTCTGCCCCTGCTGGCATCGCAGCGGAGACATGGCCGGCTTCCGTCCCTCCTCTCGCCGCTACCTCCGCGCCGGCGGTCGTTGCCCCGGCAGCGGTACAGCCGACCGTTCCAGAGCCGGAGAATGCCCCCGTTATCGCCCTCCTTCGCGGCACTACTTTGAACTTCGGCCTCGACGGCTACTACGGATATAACTTCAATCAACCCATCGGACGGGTCAACCTGCTGCGAGCCTATGACGTCAGCAGCAACAGTTTTTCCATCAATCAGGCGAGTGTTATCGTCGAACACCTGCCCACGCCCGCGGAGCGCGCCGGCGGCCGAATCGACCTGCAGTTCGGTCAGGCGACGGAAATATTGCAGGGCTCCTCTGCCAACGAGCAGCGTCCGCAGGTGTGGCGCAATCTCTATCAGGCGTACGGCAGCTATCTCGCGCCGGTCGGGTCGGGGCTCGAAATCGACTTTGGCAAATGGTCCAGTGCGCTGGGCGTCGAGGGCAATTACACCAAGGACCAGATCGCCTACTCGCGCTCGTATAGCTTCAATTACTTGCCCTTCTATCACACGGGTGTCCGTGCGAACTACAACCTCACGCCCAGGGTGAATGTCGCTTACTGGCTGGTGAACGGCGCGAACGACACCGAAGACCTGAACGGCTTCAAATCGCAGGCCTTCCTCTTCACCCTGAAGCCCGCCTCCACCCTCACCTGGAATGTGAACTACTACTTCGGCGAAGAAGCGCGCGATGTGCTACCGACATTGAACCCGGACCTGCCCACTTCGCCCACACAACCGGGGCTGCCCACGCAGAACATCAATCCCGCTCCCAACGGGCGCGAGCACATCTTCGACACCTACGCCACTTGGAATCCGACGCCGAAGCTCACGTTCGTCGGCGAGGCCGATTTTGTTGTCGACCGCACCTATGCCGAACAGCAGCCGGGCCGAGTCGCGATCGGCGGCTTCGAGACCAAATACGCTCTGCCCCGCAATTGGAACCTCGGCGCCCGCGCGGAATACTTCGACGATCGCAGCGGCTTGTTTAGCGGAGACTCGCAGGCACTGAAGGAGATCACGTTCGTGGCCGACCACACCTTCGTGCCTGGATTCCTGGCTCGCGCGGAGTACCGCCACGACTTCTCCAATCAACGCTTCTTTCTCACCGACACGCCCGGCGCGCTGGTGAAGGCGCAAACCACAGCCACAATCGGCGTCGTCTACTGGTGGGGCATGAAGCAAGGTAGCTGGTAAACGGAGGTCCTATGCTCGATGCCGTCGCATTCGTCTTGCTCTGTCTGCTGTCCGCCCTGGGCGTCATCTACGTCCATGGTTGCGACCGCCTGAAAGGAATACGCTCGTGATTCTCAATATTCTTCTGCTCGCCATCTCGGCGGCGCTGCTTGTCTACCTCATCTACGCGCTCCTGCGTCCGGAGAAATTCTGATGTCGCTCAACGGATGGCTGCAAATCTTCGTCTTCATCGCGGTCGTGCTGCTTCTGGCAAAGCCTATGGGCAGCTATCTCACGCGGGTCTTCGAGCGCCGCAAGACGTTCCTCGATCCCGTGCTGGCTCCGTGCGAACGCCTGCTCTATCGCCTGACCGGTGTGGACTCCGAACACGAGATGCGCTGGACCGAGTATGCGGTGGCGATGCTCCTCTTCAGTGCGGCGACAATGGCGCTCACTTACGTCATCGAACGGCTTCAGGACCTGCTGCCCTTGAACCCGCAACATCTGCCTGGAGTCGAGCCCGCGCTCGCATTGAACACGGCCATCTCCTTCGCAACCAACACCAACTGGCAGGCCTACACGCCCGAATCGACCATGAGCTATCTCACCCAGATGCTCGGGCTCTCGACGCACAACTTCTGGTCGGCCGCGGTGGGAATGGCGCTGGCGATCGCCTTCATTCGCGGCATCGCGCGGCGCGAGACCAAGACGCTCGGCAACTTCTGGGTCGATCTGACGCGAGGCACGCTGTGGGTCTTGCTGCCCATCTCCATCGTCTTTTCGCTCGCGCTCGTCTCTCAGGGCGTGATTCAAAATCTCAAGCCCTACACCACACTGAAGCTGCTTGAGCCGCAGCACGTCACCGCCACGAGCGCCGATGGAAAGAGCACAACGACGCTCGTGACCACGCAGACCATCGCGCAAGGCCCGGTAGCCTCGCAGGAAGCCATCAAGATGGTCGGCACCAACGGCGGCGGCTTCTTCAACGCCAACAGCGCGCATCCATTCGAGAACCCGACGCCGCTCTCTAACTTCCTGGAAATGCTCTCCATCTTCCTGCTGCCCGCGGGCCTCGTCGTTGCGTTGGGGCAGATGATCGGTTCGCCCCGACACGGATGGGCGCTGCTCGCGGCCATGGTCGTGCTGTGGCTGGCTGGAACCACCGTCTGCTACTGGGCCGAGTCGCAGCCCAACCCGCTGCTGCACGGCGTCGATCAACGCGTCTCGCTCACCCAATCCGGCGGCAACATGGAAGGTAAAGAAGTACGCTTCGGCATCGCAAACTCAGCGCTCTTCGCGACCGTCACAACCGACGCAAGCTGCGGCGCGGTGAACTCCATGCACGACAGCTTCATGCCCCTGGGCGGCATGGTCCCATTGACCAATATCCTGCTGGGCGAAATCGTCTTCGGGGGCGTGGGCGCGGGCCTCTACGGCATGCTCGTCTTCGTCGTCCTCACGGTGTTCATTGCAGGCCTTATGGTGGGCCGCACGCCGGAGTACCTGGGCAAGAAAATCGAATCGTACGACGTGCAGATGGCCATGTTGTACCTGCTCATCTTTCCGTTCATCATCCTGTGCTTCACCGCGGTCGCGGTCCTCATGCCGAACCTCGGCCTCGGCAGTCTGGCCAACCACGGACCGCACGGCCTTTCGGAGATTCTCTACGCCTACACCTCGGCCACGGGCAATAACGGTTCCGCGTTCGCCGGCCTGAATGCGAACACTCACTGGTACAACTATTCGCTGGCTATCGCCATGTTCTTCGGCCGCTTCATGATGATCGTGCCCATGCTTGCGATCGCGGGCAATCTCGCCGGCAAGAAAATAGTTCCCGCCTCGGCCGGAACATTCCCAGTCACGACGCCGCTGTTCACCGTGCTGCTCCTCGGCGTGATTCTCATCGTCGGAGCCCTCACGTTCATCCCCGCACTCACGCTCGGCCCCATTCTGGAGCACCTGCTGCTGCGAGCCGGACACTCGTTCTAACGGGCCTTTTTTCTCAAGGACCCAGGAGACATCTCATGCCAACTCACGCCAATCGCCGCTCCCTCTTCGACGCCCGCATCGTCCGTCGCGCATCGGTCGACGCGCTCGTCAAGCTGGACCCCCGCGCGATGATGCGCAATCCCGTCATGTTCGTCGTCGAGATCGGAAGCGTTCTCACGACGATGTTGCTGGCGGTCAACCTCGCGACGCACCGTGGCGACCTCCGCTTCGATCTGCAGATCACGCTGTGGCTGTGGTTCACTGTGCTCTTCGCCAACTTCGCCGAAGCCATGGCCGAGGGCCGCGGCAAGGCGCAGGCCGATGCGCTGCGGCTGGCTAAATCTGAGACGACGGCGTACCTCCTCGTGAAGGGCGCCGTGCAGGAAGTCCCCAGCTCGCAGTTGCGGATCGGGGACGTCGTGCAGGTCACCGCCGGCCAGATGATTCCGGGCGACGGCGACGTGATTGAAGGCGTCGCCTCTGTCGACGAGTCCGCCATTACCGGAGAGTCGGCCCCGGTCATCCGCGAAGCCGGCGGCGACAGGTCCGCTGTCACCGGCGGCACTCGCGTCTTGTCCGATGTCATTACGGTGCGCATCACATCCAATCCTGGCGAGACGTTTCTGGACCGCATGATCGCTCTTGTCGAAGGAGCGGAGCGGCAAAAGACTCCCAACGAAATCGCCCTCAACATTCTGCTCGCCGGCCTCACGATCATCTTTCTCTTTGCCGTCGTAACGCTGCAGCCGTTCGCGATCTACTCGGGCGCTCCGCAGACAGTGTTCGTGCTGATCTCGCTGCTCGTCTGCCTCATTCCGACGACCATTGGCGGCCTCTTGTCGTCGATCGGCATCGCGGGCATGGACCGGCTGGTGCAGCACAACGTGCTCGCGACATCAGGCCGCGCCGTGGAAGCTGCCGGCGATGTGAACACCCTGCTGCTCGACAAGACCGGTACCATCACGATCGGCAATCGTCAGGCGTCGGAGTTCGTCGCTGCTCCCGGCGTCTCCGCCGAGCAGCTCGCGGACGCCGCGCAACTCTCCTCGCTGGCCGACGAAACACCGGAGGGCCGCTCCATCGTCGTGCTCGCCAAGCAGGTCTACGGCCTTCGCGGCCGCGAGCTTGCGCGGCTCAACGCCGAATTCATTCCTTTCTCCGCGACCACTCGCATGAGCGGCATCGAGGTCGATGGCCGTAGTATTCGCAAGGGCGCTGTGGACGCCATCTCCGCCTATCTCGTAGCCCATGGGTCGCAGCTTCCTACCGCAGTACGCAGCTCCGTTGATGGGATATCGCGCACTGGCGGGACTCCACTCGTCGTCGCCGAGAACGGCCGCGCGCTCGGCGTCATTCATCTCAAGGACATTGTCAAAGGCGGCATGAAGGAGCGCTTCGATCAGCTCCGCGCCATGGGCATCCGCACCATCATGATCACCGGTGACAATCCGCTGACTGCGGCGGCCATTGCGCGCGAGGCGGGCGTCGATGACTTCCTCGCCGAAGCCAAGCCGAAGGACAAGATGGACCTGATCAAGCGCGAACAGGCCAACGGCAAACTCGTCGCGATGACCGGCGACGGCACCAACGATGCGCCCGCGCTCGCGCAGGCCGATGTGGGTGTCGCGATGAACTCCGGAACTCAGGCCGCCAAGGAAGCCGGCAACATGGTGGACCTTGACTCCAATCCGACCAAACTGATCGAGATTGTCGCCATCGGCAAACAACTGCTCATGACGCGCGGCGCACTTACGACCTTCTCGATTTCGAACGACGTCGCCAAGTACTTCGCCATCCTGCCCGCGATGTTCGCCGGCGTCTTCCCGGTGCTGAATGCGCTCAATATCATGCATCTGCACAATGCGGAGTCGGCAGTCCTTTCCGCGGTCATTTTCAACGCGCTCATCATCGTCGCGCTCATACCACTGGCGTTGCGCGGCATCAGCTACAGGCCCATGTCGGCGGCCGCCCTGCTGCGCAGAAACCTAATCGTCTATGGATGCGGCGGCATCGTCGTTCCGTTCCTCGGCATCAAGCTGATCGATCTCATCATCACCGCGCTACACCTCGCGTAGGAGCGTTCATCATGAAGAAGCACATCATTACTGCAGGTTTGTATACCGCGATCACCGCCGTCCTGCTGGGGCTGGTATATCCCGTGGTCATCACGGGTCTCGCACAGTTGGCCTTTCGCGACAAAGCCGACGGTCAGTTCATCCTCCGCAAGGGAGATGTCATCGGTTCCAAACTGATCGGCCAGCCGTTCACCGGTGCGGGCTACTTCCATAGCCGGCCGTCGGCTGCGGGCGCGGGCTATGACGCCGCGGCCTCCTCCGGCTCCAACCTCGCTCCCTCCAGCAAGGCACTCGCTGACCGCGTCGGCGCAAGCGTGAAGGCGGAGGCCGCAGACGCTCCCGTCGCGACTTCCATCCCAATCGATCTTGTGACGGCTTCGGCTTCCGGGCTCGATCCCGACATCAGCCCCGCAGCAGCTCTGTACCAAGTCCCAAGGGTCGCCCGCGACCGCAAGTTATCCAAAGAAGCCGTGCGCGATCTCGTGCTGCAATCCATTGCTCCGCGTCAGTTCGGCCTCCTGGGAGAGCCGACCGTCAACGTCCTGTCGCTCAACCTGGCGCTGGATGGAATGACTCGAACTACGGAAAAGTGAATCGCTCGCGCGATCGCCCCGAGAACGTCGTGAAAGCTGAGTTGAGTCGCTGTCGCCTGTACAAGGTCGCCCTAGTGTTCGCTGAAAAAACGGGGGCGGTCGCGACGCCGCTTGGGTTCGTCGCCACGACCGTACTGCCCCCCCCGCAAAGCTGCCGCCGGCGCCAGTTGCCGTAGCGGCGAAAATCACGGTCACATTGGGCACGCCATTACCGCTACAGCCTCTATCGCGCCCCACGGGCTCAAGGCTCGCGAAGGCAGTCTCGCGAAGGCAGTATTCACGGGCGCACTCTGGTAGTTGCCGTGGTCCACCGAACACCCTGCTCGGCATACCCGGCTCATCCCAGACTTCTTCATGACCTTCTCCTATGCAGCTCAAGACTGAAACAACGTACGGCGCGAGACCCCGGCAGTCAGATACATCGAAGCCATCGAACTCACGGACGGACCTGGAAATCGTGACAAGTGGTACTGGAGAAAATTAGCAAACGGCTCGGCCCGGACTTATCGGCGTTTCTCGCACCGCGATTCCGCGGCAAGCGTGTAAAGCCTCTTTCTTCTCTATGCTTTACGTTCTTACGAAATCACTCGGCGGCGCGTCAAGGGGGTTGCCCTGTTTTGTCCTCTAATGCCCCGTAGAACCCTCGATCATGACCCTCGTGTCCCGTCGAATCCGGCTGCCGGCTCCGCGCAGGCACGAGGCTTCGGTAGCTGAAGCGCGCGAGAAAATGCATTACTTTTCGCGCTCATGAGCAGAAAACGGTAGTACAGTTCAGTGCAAGAGTCGCGCGCGTTTTCCCGGGCCATCGCGCGAAGGCCAGGTTGCAGAGATGCGAATCAACCACTGAGACAGGGTGTTGCTATCGAGATTGGATCGGCCAGGGAGTATTGTCTTGAGCGGCGCCGGAAAAGACCAGATACGCGGTTGGAAAGAAATTGCGTCGTACTTTGACAGGGATGAACGCACCGTCAAGCGGTGGGAGAGGCAGCGCAACCTGCCTGTGCGTCGCATCCCCGGCCCGGGACGCGCGAACGTCTATATCCTCGTCGCCGAGCTCGAGGCGTGGCTCGCCGCCGGGAACCTGTCCGCGGCAAATCTGGAGCAGGAAAACGCCCAGGACGACGAGCCGGAAGATGAGCAGGAACTGAATCCGCGCATCCATTCACAACCCCTTGCGACTGGGTCCGTCCCCAAGGCCGCGCCGGTGCCCGCCGATCGGCATTCCATCGCGAGCCCAGCGCCGGGCCTCCCTCCGGCATCTCATGCGAACCATCGCCATCGCCTGCGGCTGGTCGTATTTTTGGGCGCTGCCCTGGTCATTCTGGTGGCGGTGCTGGCTCGCGGCCGGCTGTTCGTGAGTCGCGGGGCATCGCTGTTGTCTCCCTCACTGTCCGCGCGCTCTGCCTCCAACTCCACGCCAACCAAGGCCGACGCTCTCTACTTCGAGGGCGTCTACTTTAAGGAGCAGCGCACTCCAGCCTCGCTCGACCATGCGCTCCACACCTTTCAGGAGGCGGTTGCGCAGGATCCCCGGCACGCCCGCGCCTACGCCGGCCTGGCCACCACCTATCTGCTGATGCGCGAGTACGGCAGCATGCCGCAGGCCGAGGCCTACGCCCGGGCCGAAGCCGCAGCCGAGCGCGCCGCCGCCCTCGACCCTCACCTCGCCGAGGCCCATGCCGCCCTCGGGTTCATCGCCTTCTTCTCGACCTGGGACCCCCATCGGGCCACACAGGAGTTCGCTTCCGCCCTTCAACTCGATCCCGGCTCCGCCCTCGCGCACCATTGGTATGGCTCCATGCTGACCCATCAGGGCCAGTATCCTGAAGCGCTCGATCATCTCAATATCGCCCAGCAGTTGGCGCCCACCTCTGCCGCGATCCTGGCCAGCAAGGCCTTCGCTCTCGGGCTAAGCGGACATCGCGAGGAGGCCATCGCCTTGTTGCAGCCGCTGGCCACCGCCGATCGCGATACCCCTTCGCCGCATCGCACCATTGCCGCGCTCAGCCTCATGGAGCCACGCGATATTCCGCGCTTTCTCGCCGAGTCCCAGCGCTTTGCCGAGCTGCGCAACGACGGCGATTCCCTCAACCGGCTCAAGCTCGCCTCCGACACCTACCGGCGCCAGGGTGAAGTCGTCATGTGGGCTCTCATGCTGCGCAACGAGAGGGCGCTTCACCCATCGGCCGAACACCCAACCTACTTCATGATCGACGCGGAGGCCGCGCTCGGCGAACAGGAAGCCGCCATCCGGGACATGCATACCCTGGCCCGCGCCCACGACTTCAACATGATCGGGATCGGCATCGATCCGCTGCTCGACCCGCTGCGGCACAACCCCAACTTCAAGCGAATAGAAGCTGTCGTCGGTCTGCAGCCAGTCTCCTGATTCCCCGCGCGCATTAGAAAATGACGCGGCCGTAGATCGCCAGAAGCACCGGCAGCGTCAGCAACGCGGCCACCACCGCCGCCAGGTTGAGATCGATCGAACGCCGAGCACCGAACAGCGTCGCCCGCAACGGCGGGATACCGTTGCGGTCCGACAGTGTTCCGCCGAACAGTTTCCGCCCCATCCACGCCAGCATAAACGCCGCCGGCGAAACCGCGCTGAGCGCCGCCGCCAGATAGAAGTCGTCCCTCTGCAACGGCCCATGCCGCCAAATCAGCACTAGTTCCAGCGCCGACAGCAGCGCCACCCCGATGCTCTGCCACACCACATGAAAGCGAGCGTGGCCGGGCCATAGCGGATTAGTCGCGTGGGTCCGGTTGAAATCGATGGCCAGCGTCGCCACTCCCTGCGCGGCGCAAAGGAACGACAAGGCGATCTGGGCCACCAGCACATGCATCTACCCTTCTTCCCTTCTAGCCTTCCACCAGCGTCAGCGCATGCGAAGCTTTGGACGCCGGTGCGCTTGCCAGGGGCCACGCGATACAAAGTCGCGCGCCGCCGTGTTCGCGGTTGACGGCTTGCACGTTTCCGCCATGAGCGCGCACCACTGCCTCGACAAAGGCCAGGCCAAGTCCCCGCCCTCGCGACTCTCGCCCTCTCACTCGGCGCTCGAACATCCGCCCGCCCATCGCCAGATCGAAGCCTGGCCCGTCATCCTCCAGCGTGAGGTTGGCGAACCCATGGTCGCCGCGCAGCGACAGGCTAACCGTGCATGACGCAGGCAGATGCTTCAGCTCATTATCCAGCAGGTTGGCGATTACCCGATGCAGCAGCGCCGCGTCGGCCATCACTTCCATCGGCCCCGCGCTGCGCAGTTGCACGCGTATGCCTTTCTCCGACAGGCAGGGCTCGTACAGCTCGACCATGGTGCGCATGAGGTCGTCCAGATCGACCTCCGTCCGCGACAGCCTGAGCGCATTCGCGTCGGCTTCGGCCACGTCCAGCGATGTGTTGAGAAACTCCGTCAAGCGGTCGAGCTCCTCGATGGCCGAAACGATGGCCGAAACGATCGGTTCGGCGCGATCGGTCCGCGCGTCCTGCGAAAGTGCGCTCTCCAGCTTGCCGCGGATCGCCGTCAGCGGACTGCGCAGGTCGTGCGCCAGCGCGTCGGTGATCGTGTGCAGTTGGTGTACGGTGCTTTCGATCCGGTCCAGCATGTGATTGAGCGTACGCGCCAAATGGCCTATCTCATCGTTGCGTCCGGTGTTCGGCACCCGGCTGCTCAAATCCGACTGGCCGATCCGCGAAGCGGCCTCCGTGATCTCGCGCACATGGCCGAGCATCCGCCGGGTCGCATAAAATACGATCGCAAAACCAAACAGCACAATGATCAGGCAGAGGCTGAGAAAACGGAACCGCAGGCTGCGCAGCACACGCAGTTCATCGCGCTCCGAAAGACCGAGATAGATCCGGCTCCCATCCCCGATCCGCACCGCCGCCACGCGAAACGGGACCTTGAACCCCTTCACCCGTAAATCGTACGGCACATCGGAGAGGGCCTTGGTGGCGGGAGGTTGGATGGCGCGGATCGCGGCCAGATTGGCTGTTCCGTCGCCCACACCCACCCACAGCTTGGCGGGACCGCTGTCTCCGGCCTGCAGAAAAAACACCGAATTGTTCGCACTGCCGCTGGTTGCATTGCCACCCGTTTCATGACTGCCCGCGAGCTGTCGGTCCGGCACCTCCCGGCTGGCCAGTTCGGCAATCTCGCCCACCACCGTTCGGTACAGGCGGTCTTTCGGCGTATGCTCGGCCACGTCGCCGAGCGTCTCTACCTCGCCCGAGAGCCATGCATCGCTGCGGCGTTGAATGTCGTTCGCGACAAAGCGATGCAGCATCGCAAAAACCAGGATCGTTCCGATGGCAAAGGCCAGCGTCGCCCATAGCGAGATGCGCCACGCGGCGCTGCGCATCAGCGGGTTGTCGCCCCGGGTCGGGTTAGCGGTCTTTGAGGACATATCCGATACCTCGCAACGTTTGGATCAGCGGTTCGCGGCCCTCGATGTCGATCTTGCCCCGCAGACGGTAGATGTGGACATCGACGACATTGGTGTCCGGCTGAATGCGCATTCCCCACACTTCGGCCAGCAGCATCGAACGCGTCACCACCCTTCCCGCATGGCGGCAAAGATACTCCAGCAGCACAAACTCCTGCGGGCTGAGATTCAGCAGCTCGCCTCCGCGCGTGGCCTTGCGCTTGAGGAAGTCCAGTTCCAGGTCCAGCACGCGCAGCCGCGTGGCGTCGTCCTTCGCCGCCGAATTCCGCCGCATCAGGTTGCGCAGCCTCGCCAGCAGCTCCGCCACGGCAAACGGCTTGGTCAGATAATCGTCTCCGCCCTGCTCCAGACCTTTCACTCGGTCGTCCACCGATCGTCTTGCCGAAAGGATCAGTACCGGGCTGCTGACCCCCGCCTCGCGAAGCTGCAGGATCAGATCGATTCCGTCCTGGTCGGGAAGGCCAAGGTCGACGATCAGCCCGTCGTACCGGTTGTTCTGCGCCAGCAGTGCCGCCGTCCGTCCGTCTCCGGCAGCATCCACCTCATACCCGGCCTTGGCCAGCGACTGCTTGAGAAAGCCCTGGATCTCGAGTTCATCCTCCACCAGCAAAAGCCGCATGCTGCCATGTTAGAGCAGAATACCCATTGGGGTAGAGTTTCGCTTTTGCCCTTCTGGTTGTCATTCCGCAGCGCGGCGGAGGAATCTGCTGTTGGCATGCCTGCACCATCGCGGCATCGCTCCAGGAAATCTCTGGCATTGAAGGGGCGCGACTTCAGTCCACCGTAAACCGCAAGGATTGCGATGTGGCTTTAGCCACTGAGGGAGTCTACCGAACTTAATCAGACCTCTTCTTGAGAGTTCCATTCCCCTGCATCCATGAACGAATCGTCATCGCGACCGTCGCCTCCAGATGCTATCAAGAGACCCAAACCCTCGTCTTAGTAGCAAGCGGAGATCAGACCGGCACTTGAGCACCGCCTTGTAGCGCGCCGCACCTGGAGTTTATGAACGATCGGCAACGACGAAGATTGAAGAGGGCCTTTGCGAATTCCCTGCCCCTGCCAGCGGGCCTGGAACCGAACCTGAAAGATGCCCTCGACCGTGTTCTGAACAATCCCGGAAGCCTCATCCGTCCGGAGATCGCGCTCGAGATCGCCCTGGGCTACGGCCTGCCCGAGACCACCGCGACCGACCTTGCCATCGGGCTCGAATACTTCCACACCGCTTCACTCCTGTTCGACGATCTTCCCTCCATGGACGACGCGCTCGACCGCCGCGGCGTGGCCTGCGTTCACGTCGACTACGGCGATGCGGGCGCGATCCTCGCCGCGCTCGCGCTGATCAATCGCGCCTACTCGCTCATCTGGAAGGCCGCCTCGCACTGCCCTCCCGCCTGCCAGGCCAGCGCCCTGCTCTACGTCGAGCAGCGCCTCGGAGTCGACGGCCTGCTCAACGGCCAGAGCCTGGATCTGCGCTACGCCTCGCTGCCCCACGACCGCCGGACTACCGAGACCACCGAACAGATCGCCATCGGCAAGACGGTCTCGCTCATCCGCCTCACGCTGGTCCTGCCCGCGATCCTCGGCGGCGCCTCCGCGGTCGAATTGCAACTTCACGAGCGCCTCGCGTTCTTCTGGGGCCTGAGCTACCAGATCGTCGACGACCTCAAAGACGTCCTCCAAAGCTCCGCCGAGAGCGGCAAAACGCCGGCCCGCGACCTTCTGCTCGGCCGCCCCAACATCGCTCTTGTGCTCGGCCCTGAACAAGCTGCCGAGCGCCTCACCCGACTGGTGCAACTCGGCGACCGGATGCTGCGCCGCCTCATCGTCTTGCGGCCACGCATCAGCTTCCTCGAAACCCTTCGCGCCGAACTTGGCGACGAGGCGCTTCAACTCACCCGAGACCTCCGCGCCCAGCCTGTTGCAGACCAGCCTGTTGCAGGCCAGCCTGTAGGGGAACCGGCATGATCTTCTTCAAGCTGGTCCTCACCAACCTCCTGCGACACCGCATCAGGTCGGTCATCAGCATCGCCGGCATCGCCTTCAGCGTGGCCGCGATGCTCGCCATCGTGACCGTCCTGCAAGGCGCCGTCGGCATGTTCTCCGGCCTCCTGTCGAGTGACAGCCAGGTCATCGTCTTCGAGCGCAACGTCTCCGACCTCTTCTTCAGCAGCGTACCCGCCACCGCGCTCCAGCAGATCGCCTCCTGGCCCATGGTCGAGCACGCCGACCCCGTGCTCTTCGGCATCGTCTCCAGCGAAGACCACCCCATCATTACCTGCTTCGGCATCACCGCCAACGACGCCCGCCTGCGCAAAGCCACATGGCTCAAAGGCAATGGCTCCGCCTTCGCGCAGACTCCCGACGGCGTCGTCCTGGGCGAGCGCGCCGCCGAATTCCTCAAAGCCACGCTCGGCAACGCGGTCCAGATCGGCCACGGGACTTTTAAAGTTGCCGGCATCATTCGCACCGCCAACGGCTTTGAAGACGGCGGCGTCTTCATGCCGCTTGCATCCGCGCAAAACTTTTTCCACAAGCAAAACTCCTCCTCAGTCATTACCGTCAAGCTTCACAACAAGGACGATGCCCCGCAGTTCAAGGCCATGGTCAAGCGCGCCTTTCCCACCCTGGTCGCGCTTGAAGATCAGGAGTTCACGCGCAGCTATTCGCAGTTCAAGATCCTGAAAGCCACCGCCTGGGCAGTCGGCGGATGCGGCCTTCTGCTGGGCGGTCTCGGCGTCGCCAACACCATGATCATGTCCGTCTTCACGCGCATCCGGGAGATCGCGATCCTGCGCGTCAACGGCTTCTCGGACGCGCAGGTCGCCACCATGATCTTTGGCGAGTCCGCAATCCTCGCGGTCTTCGGCGCGGCCGTAGGTCTGCTGCTCGGCGCTGCGTTCCTCTCCGTCTTAAAGCTCGTTCCCGCGCTGCACGGCTACGTGGACGTGAGCATCCAGCCCATCGTCGTGCTCATCGTGATCGTGCTGGCATTCTTCACCGGTGTCGCCGGCGCACTCTATCCGGCCATCTACGCCATGCGGATCCGCGCAGTGGAGGCGCTTCGCTTCGAATGACGATCCTCACTCCAACGATTGCGAAGGCCGCGCAAGCTACCATCGTGCTTCGGGCCGAAGACCTCTGGAAGAGCTACGACGACGGCTCCATCACGGTCCTCCGGGCCGTCGACTTCGCGGCCGCACAAGGCGAGACGGTCGCTCTCTGCGGCCCCTCCGGCTGCGGCAAAAGCACGCTCCTGCATCTGCTCGGCGGCCTCGACGAGCCGGACCGCGGACGCGTCTCCGTCAACGGATCGCAGCTCAAGCGCAATCGCAATCCGCTCCGCCTGCTGCGTCACGAGATCGGCTTCGTCTTCCAGCTCCACAACCTCATCCCCGACCTGACGCTCGAAGAAAACTGTCTCATCCCGTCTGTCGCCGCCGGCCTTCCCCGCCGCGCCGCGCTGGCCCGCCTGCACGAGCTCACCGATCGCACCGGCCTCAGCCATCGCCTCAAGCACCGCATCCAGAAGCTCTCCGGCGGCGAGCGTCAGCGCACCGCCCTGTGTCGCGCGCTGATGAACCAACCGCGTATCCTGCTCGCGGACGAACCCACCGGCTCGCTCGACGAAAAGACCAGCGCCATGGTCTTCGATCTGCTGCTCGACATCGTCGCCAAGGACGGGGTTACGCTGGTGATCGCGACCCACGACCGCGCGCTCGCCCGGCGCTGCGACCGGCTCGTCGAGATGCATGATGGGAGGATCGATGAGCCTCAGCCTCTCTAGCGAAACAATTCCGCGCGTTGCGCCATCGCAAACAGTCGAGGAGTCTTTGCCGCCCGCGCGCCGCCGCGTGATCGCGCATGCTGCGTGGCACAGCCTGCTCTGGCTGGTGATTGCCAACTGCGTCGGCGTTCTGCTGGCCGCCATGCTGCTGCTTCCGCGCATCAACCATCAACTCGGCGAATGGACCTACGGCCGCTGGATGCCGGTGCACCTCAACCTGCAACTCTACGGCTGGTGCAGCCTCCCTCTCGTCACCTTCCTCTTCCACGTCTACGCAGCGGATCGCGAACCCGCCGCGCGCTGGTCTATTCCCGTGCTCTGGGGCTGGTCGACCGCGCTCGCCATCGGAGCGATCTCCTGGCTCAACGGAGATTCCAGCGGCAAACTCTTCCTCGATTGGGCAGGCTATCCGCGCGTCCTGTTTCCGCTCGCGATCCTCTGCGTCTGGGCGCTGCTGACCTACTCGCTCGCCACCGATTGGAATCGTGGCGAGCGAGGAACCAGCGCCGGCGTCCCTGCCAGACTCGCCGGCCGCATTACTAGGCTCGCCGGACTCGTTCTCCTTCTACTTGTCCCCTTTCTGATCTACATCGCCGCCAGCCCTGCGATCTATCCGCCCATCAACCCCGCCACCGGCGGCCCTACCGGGGCCAGCCAACTCGAATCCACGCTGGTCATCATCGCCATCCTGCTGCTGCTACCCTACGGTCTTACCCAACGCAAAGCCCCACGCACGCGCGTGCTCACGACCGCCTGGGTCATCTTCGCCGCGGAGGCCCTGCTTTGCCTCGGCCTCGGCCGCGCCGACGTCAGCAACCACCGCCCCACGCAATGGATCAGTCTGGGCAGCCTGCTCGTCTGGATTCCACTCACGCCGCTCTATTACGCCGCATTCGACTGGCACCCCAACACCCGCCGCTGGTGCATCGCCTTCCTCTGCTGGTGGTCCATCCTGGTGCCCACCGGCTGGATGCTCTTCCTTCCCGGCGTCCTCGACCACTTCAAATTCACCGACGGCCTGGTGGGTCACTCGCTCCTCGCCATGGCCGGCTTCGTCTCCAGTCTGCTCATCTTCATCCTGGTCCAGATGCTCGGCGACGATGGCTGGATCTTCAACACCACCTGGTCCTTTTATCTCTGGCAGATCAGCATCCTCGCCTATGTGCTCATCATGTTTTACGCCGGCTGGCGCGAGGGCTACAACCCCGCCTTCGCCATCGTCCCCGGCCTGCTTCGCAACAGCATCTACGCCCTGCGTCTGCTGCTTGGCGTTCTCATCCTGATCGCGTCGCTCGACTGGTTTATCGACGCATTCACCCTCTTACATGAGCTCGCGTCACCCACCCCAGGGAACACGCCCGCGAACTTCCAATTGGACCGCCGATGAAGCGCAATCTCCTGCTCGCCTATCAACTCCTCACCGGCCTCTCCGACACCGGCACCGGCCTGCTGCTCATCTTCGCGCCCGCACTCACCCTGCGCCTCATGGAACTGCACGTCGCGCCCGCTGCGCTTCCCTATCTCTCCTACATGGGCGTCTTCGTCCTCTCGGTCGGGATCGCCTGCTTCTACGGTGCGCTTCTGGTAAACCGGCCCGCCAACGCCCAACAAACGCCAAAGCTCGAAGTCGTTTGGCTGCTCACCGCCATCACCCGCGTTCTGGTCGCGATCTTCGTCGTCGTGAAGATCATCTCCGGCGGCTTCGAATCCGGCTGGATCACCGTAGCCCTCACCGACGGAGCCTTCGCGGCCCTACAGTTCCTCGGCCTCACCAGAGGCTGGCTGAACGATGTCGCGGCTTAGCGCCAACGGATCCGGCTGGCGGGGCGTCTGCCTCGTTGCGATCACCTATGTCTACTTCCTCATCTTCGCGCAGTTCGCCTTCCTCAAACGACTCGCCGATCTGGGTATCGACTTGGGGCACGCCGACAACCACCTGAAGCTGGTCATGGCCGCCATGGCCATCGGCGGAATCCTCTTCAGCCTGCTGGCCGCCCGCCCCATCTTCGTCTCCGCACCACGTCGTACGCTACAGGCCGCACTCTGCGTCTGCGGAGCGGCCGCGCTGCTCACACTTCTGCAACTCACCCTTCTCTCCAGCATCGCAGTCGCCGCTCTCATCGGCGTCGGTCTCGGCCTGCTCACGGTCACTCTGGTAGCCAACCTCCGGCTCTGGCTTGGCTCCGGCAACTTGCTCTTCAAAGTCGGCCTCGGCACGGGCATCGGCTACTTCCTCTGCAACCTTCCCACGCTGTTCACCGCCGCATCCACCCATCAGGCCATCACCGCCGCCGTCCTCACCCTGTTCGGAATTCTGATCGCCGCTCCGCCTTCGTCCGCCAAGAGCCCCTACCCGGAAATGGTGCAATCCGGCAGTCCCCTTCGCGACGAGATAGACCGCCGCAAGTCCCTCCTGAACCACAGCCTTCTGAAGGCTTTACCTGCTTTTGTCAACGGGGGGAGCCCACCGGGCGGCGGCGCTCCCGCGCGCACCGACAGCCCCTCCTTCCCGCGTGTGCTGCTCTGCTTCACCGCTCTGGTCTGGCTCGACTCGGCAGCATTTTTCATCATCCAGAACACACCCGCGCTCAAGGCCGGCACCTGGGAAGGCACAGCTCATCTCTGGATCAACGGCCTGCTGCATCTGCTTGCGGCGATCCTCAGCGCCTGGCTGCTGCGCCGCCGCGGCCTGCGTTTCGTCCTCGGCCTCGCGGTTTCTGCCCTGGCCTGCGCCTGTCTGCTTCTGCTCGATCCCACGCGCGCGCTCCTCGCGTCCTTCTTCTATCCCATCGGAGTGTCGCTCTACTCCGTCGCTCTGGTCGCGTACCCTTCGCTGCTGGCGCCCGCAGCCTCTTCCGCGGTCCGCGCCCGCAACGCCGGTCTCATCTACGCGATCGCCGGCTGGTTCGGCTCCGCGATGGGAATCGGAATGGGCCAGCACCTCGGCCACGTTCCCATCGCCTTCGTCGCGCTCGCAATTACTCTGGTACTCGGCCCACAACTGATCACGTTTCTCCGCCACCATAGTCGAGAAGCCGGGACCACCGCCGCCCTTCTGTTCGCCGCCTTCTGCCTTCACCGGACCCTCTCTGCCGCCCACCCCGGACCAGCATCCGCGCCCGCTCTCTCCGCAATCGACCGCGGCCGCGAGGTCTACATCTCGGAAGGCTGCATCAACTGCCACTCCCAGTACGTTCGGCCCGACACGCCTGACGTCCTGATGTGGGGACCGGCCGAGACCCTCGCCGAACTTCGCTCCCAGCATCCGCCGCTGATCGGCAACCGCCGCCAGGGTCCCGATCTCTCCCAGGTCGGAGGCCGCCGTTCGCCGCTCTGGCTCAAAGCGCACTTCTACGCTCCGCGCGAGGTCAGTCACGCGTCCTTCATGCCCTCCTATGCCTACCTGTTTCGCGGCCGGACTCGCGGCGACGACCTCGTCGCTTATCTCAGCAGTTTGAAGAGTCCTGAATACGTGCGGCACGTAACGATGGAACAGGCTTGGAAGCCCTCCGCCACGAGCATCTCCAACGCCAGCGCAAACAGCGGAGCGCACCTTTTTACAGCCTACTGCGCAACCTGCCACGATGCCGACGGGACCACTCGCCAGATGTGGCGGACGAGCTTCAGGCGCTTGCCGCCGAACCTGCAAATGGGCCCGTGGGCCTATGTGCCCATCACCGCTCCAAGCCAGGAACGCTTCATCCGTCTCGCGCAGATCGCGAAGTTCGGCATCCCCGGCACCGACATGCCCGGCCACGAGTACCTCTCGGACCGGGACATCGCCTCGATCGCTCTTTGGCTGAACCGCAGCATCGTGCGGCCCAGCCAGCTTGCCAGCACACATCTCTCTTCTGGAGGAAATCAATGAAAGTGTCTGCCGCTTCCGCTTCACTCCTTCTCACCCTTCCGGTGCTCTTGGCCTCGTCCGCTTTGGCGCAGCACCAGACATTCGCCGTCAACCCGGATGCCAGCGAAGTGAAGATGACGCTCAAGACCAATCACGACGTCGTGAATGGAACCTTTCACGTGCAGTCCGGATCAATCGACTTCGATCGCAGTGCGCCTAAACTCAGCGGCAGCGTCAACGTCGCCGCCGGGAGCGGCAAGACGGGTAACGACAGCCGCGATAAAAAGATGGACAAGGACATCCTGAAGGTAGACCAGTACACCACCGTCACCTTTGCGCCCACAAGTTACACCGGCACGATCGCCCCAACGGGCGACTCCACCATCCAGGTCAGCGGGGTCTTCACTCTCCTGGGCACTCCCCACCAGATCACCGTCCCGATGCAGCTTCACCTCGACGGCGACAACTGCACCGCGAAGGCGCATCTGGTCGTCCCCTATGTGCAGTGGGGCCTGAAGAATCCAAGCTTCATGTTCTTCAAGGCTGCCAACGATGTCGATATCGATCTGGATCTCGCCGGACATATCTCGAACTGACCCGGCGTGGCCTGTTAAGTTGTCCGGCAATAGGAGCTTGCGGCGAAGCCTTCCGGCCAACGAAAATGGGGGCGGCAGATGCCGCCCCCACCCCCGGCGTCGGCCCGGCAGCTTAGCGAGCTGGGTTCTTAGAACCTGTCTAAAAACTAAGCGGTTCTTCTCAGGAGTTGGTGAGCGAAAGCGATGTGGAGCATGGTTTCGGCGGACGCAGGGCGAAGTTCGTAGTCTTTGGCGAGTCTTCTGGACCAGTTGAGCCAGGCGAAGGTGCGTTCCACGATCCAGCGTTTGGGAAGAACCTGGAAGCCTTTCTGATCGCTGCGTTGGACCACCTTGACGGTATAGCCGAACATCTCCTTGGCCCAGTCGATCAAGGTTCCCGTGTATCCGCCGTCCACGAAAATAGTCGTGATGGTGTCGAACTGGCAGAACAGGCGCATCGCCACGGCCCGTGCTGCTACCCTGTCCTGGATGCCGGCCGAGTGGACGATCGCGGCCAGCAGGTTGCCCTGGGTATCTACCGCGATGTGGCGCTTGCGGCCCTTGATCTTCTTGCCCGCGTCGTATCCGCGCTGCCCCCTTTTAGCGCCGTCTTGGCGCTCTGCGAATCGATAATCGCCACGCTGGGCGTGGCGTTTCGTCCTGCTGCCTTGCGGCCTTGCTCGCGCAGGGTCTTGCCGACACGCTCCCAGGTCCCATCGTCGCGCCAGGCACGGAACTGCTGATGCACCGAAAGCCAGGGCGGAAAGTTGCAGGGCAACTGCCGCCACTGGCAGCCGGTCTTGACCACGTAGAGCAGAGCGTTCACGACATGGCGCAACTCATACTTGCGCGGACGCCCACCTGCATGACGCTGGACACGGCGCGGCTTCAGCAAAGGCTCCAGCACCGCCCACTGCTTATCCGTCAAATCACTGGGATACATGAACTCAAACTAAAAACCCTAAGCCTCCGCGCATATATCGCTCCTGATTCCACTGCTAGTTTTTAGACAGGTTCTTAGGGGGAGTCATCGTCTTCCAATGTTTAGAGATGACAAAGTACCTGGATATTGTGTGGACGAAGTGCTCCGCGTCGGGAGGGGTCCTCACGGTGCCGTGAAGAACGGCGTCCTGATCAACCCTCGGCCCATACTCTGCGTGGAAGTCATCGTTATTCGCTTCAAGAACGTCGCCGCTCAGATCGAGACCCGCGAACAGCCCCTTGGAGCGCGAGTAGGTGAGGAACTCCGCATGCAGCAGAATGTCGGTGCCAGCCTGGGCATTACGACCGACCGGACCCGCCGCCGCCGAAGCACTCGCGCCCAGTTTCACCTTGCTGTGCAGCATGTCCTGAACACTCTTTTCGTTCATTCCAAGAAGCACCAGGTCCGTACCCTGGACGCCAATCTGAAAGCCGAAGCTCACGCCTCCGAGCTTCACGAACAACGGAGCGCTCCATCCCCGGCGCGTGCGACAGGTGGCTACGCCTTGACCATACTGCGCGCCTACCCCGAATGCGGCTTTTTTCTCAGAAGGTATGACAATCACGCAATGCGCAGCCCCCAGAACCGTCTCTGGAATGGCATGATCGGGAGCGGCCATAACTTGTTCGACGATGGCTGCTGAAGCGTTCAGCCGCTCGGCAATCTTCGCTTTGTCCTGCGCCTGTGCTGTGGGAAGGGTGCTGGCCAGAGCCACTGTCAGGCCACAAAACAGACTTGTTAGTTTCTTCATATATCGCTTTCCTTTCAAAACTGATAGTGCGCACGTACGGTAAAGGATCCGACGATTCGAGTCTCCAGAAATTCCAGTGATCTTCTGCCAGTGATCTTTTGATAGATGAGATGCTCGAATACACATGACGCAGCTGTGTTAGCCGATGAAATCGGAAAACATTTTTAATTCACACCGCTCTGATTTGATCTTGGCTGGACGAACTCCTCACCGAGTAACTTCCGCCTTCGCTAGAACGAGGGCCGAATTCTTGGCTGCCTGCTCGTAGTAGCTCACCATCCGCTGCGGCTCTGCCGCGCGATACGGCTCGAGGTTATGCGCCCAGCGGAAGCCGATTGGTTGATACCATAACTCCGCCTCCACATGAAACGGGCCGATCGCATTCGGGGTAGAGACAACATAGCGCACCGCGCTCCCCTTGTCCGTGAACCCCGGATCGTCCGCTGCCCGGCCATGCACCGCGATATCGGGCACCGCCGTGGCTTTATCGAAGCCGCGTGGCAGCAGCCGATTGTCCTTCAGGTATCCCACGGTACTCAGCAGGCCGGTCGTGACTTTGCCTTGGGAATCGCCCAGGATCGGTTCGTAGATCTCCACCTGATCGGGGCTTGTAATCTCACGATAATGCGGCTCGAACTTCAGCGGATCGTCATCATTGGCATTGCCCACGATCGATCCATTGGGCCGCAGCGCGCCCGACTCGAACACCACTTTGCCGCTTGAGTCGCGCACCAGCACATGCAGCCACGCTCGACGCGAAGGATAGGCCGTCGGCAGCTTGTGCCCCGACAAGTTCTCCACCAGCACATCGATCGCCAGACCGCCCGGTGTCGCGCTTACGCCGCGGATCGTCACCCTCGCCGACTGCGTCATCAGAAAATCTCGCGTCCGCTGCACAGCCGCGTCCAGCTCTTCGGGGATGGCCTCGGTGGCGAGCTCCTGGCGATGGTCTTGCAGCATCTCCTGCATCACAAAATTGCCCCCGACAAACACATGCCGATGCATGCCCTCGCGCAACTGCCCATACAGCGCGGTGATCGCGACAGGCTCTTTAACCTCCGGCATGTGGCAGGACTGGCAGGTCTGCTTCTCTGCGTAGTCGCTATGCTGCCACTCCAGGAATGGCATCTGCTCCGGGAAGCGAGCGAGCTTTTCGCCATGCGGTCCCAGGGCCTCGGTGTAGAGCGTGTGGCAGCTTCCGCACAGCCCCGCGTCGCGAATGTGATTACCCTCTATCGGCTGGAAGCCGCCGGTCGACGAATACATCACTCGCTGGTGTCCCGCGTCGATGTCGAAGGGCCCATACTCCGGCCGCAGCTCATCGTGCAGCGCCTTCGCGATGTACACATTCCCATCGAAGGTCGCCTGTGTTCCCAGCCCGGTCTCTTCCACCTGGTGGCACACCGAACACGACACGCCATCGGCCGCCCTGGGGTTGCCCTTCGGAGGCAGCTGGAGCGGCAGTTGATCGAACACCCTGGTCTGCTTGCCTTGATAGCGGTTGGTCAAATGCTCCACTGCCATATGGCAGTTCGAGCACTCGTCTTCAATCGCCGCCTGCGACTCCGGATGGTCCATCGATTCGCGCCGTATGCTGCCCTGCCAGTACGGATCGCGCGAGGAGTTCGCCATGATGCTCGCGCTCCACTGCAACCCGATCGACACATCCTCGCCAGTGCTGGTCTTCAACCCGTTGTGGCACGCCACGCAGCGATCGGAGGTGCGGAAGAGCGCATGCCCCGGCGCCATCCCTTCCTGCGTCTCCTCCTGTTTGGCCCCGGCCACCTGTGCCTTCGCGGGCAGCATAGCCGCGGCCACCGTCAGCAGCAGGCCCAGCAGCACCACGTTGCGCATTTGCCTCCAGATGCCTCTCATTACCAGCCTTCCCAGAACTTGCCGTCCGCCCAGTCCCACAGGACATAAAACACAACTTGCGGATGCCGGCCGCGCGTGTCCGTGAGCGGCTCGCGTATCCCCACATCCGCGCGTATGTGCTGGCGCGGACTTATCGTCACCTGCATCTGCGGCAGTACATCCAAATCATTGCTCGCGGCCGTGTCGAAGTCCCGCGTCCCTAGCAGCTCAACCATCGGCGTAAACTGCCGGCCGAGGCCGCGCGGCGGGGCCATCGTCTGCCCCACGGCCATGCGGTAGAACAGGCTGCGCGGCGTAACGTCGGTATTGAAGGGAATGTCCGCTCCCATCTCGAACTGAAACGACGTGTTCTCCTTGAACAACTGGTCGAACGCCGCGAACGGCTCGAACGTTGTGGTCCCTGCGCCAAACCCCCGATTGCTGTCCCCGGTCGGCAGCAGCACTCCACCCTGCAAGCTTAGGATCGAGCCGGTCCGCAGGCTTGAAAATATCTCCCGCTTCAATCCCACCGTGATGTCGCCGACGCCTTCGGTCCAGTTGCCATTCTGCTTTGCGTAATTTACCGGCACATCCACTTCAAGCTGGTTGCGCCCGGCGAACGTCTCCTCGTGGATCACGTCGGTCGTGTTGGTCGCTGGCCCGGTCGTATTCATCGCGGTCGAGACCACCAGTTCATCTTCCGGAAACGCCTTCTCCGTCACCAGCGCCCGCGGCAGGTTCAACTCTCCCCGCGGATAGTTGTGGACGTTGTGGCAAAAACTGCGCAGATACGCGACCACATCATTGATCTGCTCATCGGTCAGCAACGTTCCAAACGCCGGCATGATCTGCGAAAAGCCAACGTAGGGGCCTCCATAGACAATCGCCGCTTTATAGGCCGAGTCGACCTCGGGCGTCGTCTGGTCGCATTTGGTAAACTCCGGCCACGAATCCGGCCGCGTAAACTCCGACAGATACTTGGGCGCTCCGTCACCGTCAACGCCGTGGCACGCGATGCATCCGTCCTTGTAGACCACCGCGCCGCGTTTCACATTTGGCTTGGTGGCATAGTGGATGGCCTGCGCCCGGGCGCGCGCCGTCGCCGGGCCCAGCATCGCGACGAGGCAAAGCACGAGCGCGAGAACACTCCTCAAAACCCTACCCAACGCGAGACCTCCACATTCCGCGGCTCAAACTGCATTCCGGAACTCAAGCTGCCAGATTCATATGCAGAAACACTCCCAGAATAACCGTGAAAAATGAGTGGGCTTGATGACGTTATTGTCATTTCGCCCTCACTATCAACAGCGGTTAGAGTATTCAGTAGAGCTCAAGGGAGGCGCCGTATCGTCGGCACATTGAGTTCAGACAGGAGAGATTTGAGATGAAGATGAAGTGGATGCGGATGGTTTTTGCGTCGCTGGCGGTGCTGCTGCTGGCCGGCTCACTGCCCCTGCAGGCACAGGCAAAATGGACGGTGACGAAGACCTGGCACGTCGGTGGCGAAGGCGGCTGGGACTATCTTACGGTCGATCCGCAGACCCACCGGTTGTTTGTCCCGCGGGTCACGCACACCATGGTGCTCGACGCCGGCAGCGGCAAGGTGCTCGGCGACATCCCCGGCCAGATCAGGGCGCACGGCGTTGCCATCGTTCCGGCGCTCGGCCGCGGCTTCATCACCGATGGCGGCGGTAGCGGCGCCATCGTCATCTTCGACCTGAAGACCTACGCCGTGCTGGGCAAGCTCAACACCATGCCCGACTCCGACGGCATCATCTACGATACCGGGCTGAACCGCATCGTTGCGGTCTCGGGAGACGGCGGCGCGCTGATGACCTTCAACCCCGACATCGATCCGAAGAACGGCAAGATCGATCCGATCGATCTCGGCGGCAAGCCGGAGTTTCTCGCCTCGGATGGAACCGGCAAGGTGTATGTGAACCTGGAGGACAAAGACCTTGTCGCGGAGGTCGATCTGCGCTCACGGAAGGTGCTGGCGCACTGGCCCGTAACACCTGGCGGACACCCCGTGGGCATGGCGATCGACAAGAGCACCCATCGCTTGTTCATCGGCTGCCGCAACCCGCAGAAGATGATCGTGATGAACACCGCGGACGGCAAGATCGTGGCAGCGCTGCCGATCGGCGCGGGCGTGGATGCGACCAAGTTCGATGCCGGCCACGCCTTCGCAAGCTGCGGCGACGGCTCGCTGATTGTCGCGGGCGAGAAGTCAGGACAATGGGCCGTCGAACAGGTGGTCAAGACGCCGATGAGCGCGCGCACCATGGGCATCGATTCCGCGACGCACAAGATTTATATGCCCACCGCGGAGTTTGAGCCGCCCACCCCAGGCGCAGCTTCGGGGCGGCCCGAGATGAAGCCCGGAACCTTCATGGTCGTGGAAGTCGGGCGGTAAGCCGAGGCCGGCCAACGATGGCCGCTCGCCGGTTATTCGCACCTCGGGCTACCATCCTGCATTGCGCTGGTATCGGTTCTCCCGCGTCCAGGCCACAGCGGAGCCACGCGAAAGATGGCCGAAGGTAAAACTTTATTCATCCATGCGAACTCACCCGGTTCTCTCTGGACTTAGCCGCTCGGCATGCGTTAAGGTCGATTCCAGTACCTATCGAGCGTAGATGAAATTTCGTTTTTCCAATCGGAAATGCCGGAAGCTCTGGCTTACCGCTGCCTCCATCGCCGGTCTCAGCCTCACGGCGGGGATCGGACGGACGCAGAACGTGCCAGCAGAGAGTTCCACGGGCCAGATCACCACGACGGCCCCGGCCATCTCGCTCGATGATGCGATCCATCGCGCCGAAGCCAACGACGCGACCTTCGCGCTGGCCAAGGCCGACAGCCGCACCACGCAGTTGGACCGGTCCATCGCGCGCGCGGGCCTGCTGCCTTCGGCGACGTTTCACAATCAATATCTGTTCACCGAATCCAATCGCGCTACCGAGGCCGCCGGGCTGACAGCGTTTACGGGGCCGGCGCCGCGTTTCATCGCCAACAACTCGGTCCATGAATATTACAGCCAGGGCGTCGTAAACGAGACCCTGGGGCTGCAGCAGTTCAGCGCCGTCTCCCTCGCAGATGCCAATGCGGCGAAGGCCGCCGCCGGACTCGAGATCGCGCGTCGAGGCCTGGTCTCGGCGGTGGTGACGCTCTATTTCAGTCTGGGCGCCGCCGAGGCCAAGATAGCCTCGAGTCAACGTGCGCTCGACAACGCCAACAGCTTTCTCACGCTCACCCAGCAGCTCGAACAGGGCCGCGAGGCCGCCCACGCCGATGTGCTGAGGGCGCAGCTTCAGCAACAGCAAAGGGTGCGCGACCTCGCCAACGCGGGCGTGGCTCTCACCAAAGCGCATCTGGAGCTGGGCGTGCTGCTGTATCCCGATCCACGCACCGGGTTCACTACGGAAGCGGCCGCACCGCCGCCGCTGCCCGATCGCGCCGACATCGAAGCGGCGGCGGCCAAGAACAATGCGGAGTTGAAGAGCGCGCTGGCGTCGCTTCGGGCCAGCGACGCGGAGATCACCTCAGCGCGCGCCGCGTATCTCCCCGACCTCGCGCTGAACTACACCTACGGCATCGATGCGCCGCAGTTCGCGGTGAACGGACTCGATAACTCGCGCAACCTGGGCTACTCCGCCAGTGCGACGCTCGACATTCCGCTGTGGGACTGGCTGGCCACCGAACACAAGGTAAAGCAGAGCCAGATCCGTCGCGATGCAGCCAAGGTTGCTCTCTCCGCAACCCAGCGGCGGCTGATCGCGGACCTGTCGGAGTTCTACGCTGAGGCCTCCGTCGCGCGCGATCAACTTGCTTCGCTCGACACCAGTGTAGCCACGGCGCGGGAGAGTCTGCGCTTGACCATCTTGCGATACAAGGGCGGCGAAGGCACTGTGCTGGAGGTGGTCGATGCGCAGAACAGTCTGGTCTCCGCCGAAGATGCGCGGGCCGATGGAATCGTCAGGTATCAGACGGCTCTAGCTAATCTTCAGACGCTCACGGGAAGGTTTTAAACCCATGCCGCTTCAATCGCAACTTACCCAAGAACCGATCGACCGCACGTTACGCCTTCCTTTGGCGGCGCTGGGGATGGCCTGCCTTCTGTCGCTCCTCTGCCTCGCGGGCTGCAACAAGACTGAACCGACGCCTGAAGTAGTGGTTTCGGTCCAGGCCGAGAAGCCTACGGTCGGTCCTATCTCGGAGCAGATCGCCGGCGACGCCACTCTCGCGCCGCTGGCCCAGGCGGCGCTGTCGCCGAGGATCAGCGTGCCGGTGAAGAAGTTCTACGTGCGGCTCGGGTCGCATGTGAAGGCCGGCGAACTGCTCGCCATGCTCGACAACAGCGACCTCGCCGCGACCGCTCTCGATAGCCGCGGGGCTTACACCTCGGCCCAGGCGACCTATCAGGAAACCACCCAAGCCCAGGTCCCTGAAGAGACGCAGAAGGCGGAGTTGGACCTGGCGCAGGCCAAGGCGAATCTCAACCTCAACCAAAGCATCGTGAACGGGCGCAAGACGTTGTTCGCGCAAGGGGCGATCCCCGGCCGCGATCTCGATACCGCACAGGCCGCGCTGGTGCAGGCGCTGGCCGCCTACGACACTGCCTCCAAACACCTTCAGGGCTTGCAGAGCGTGGGTCGCGCCGCGGCGGAGAAGAATGCGCAGGGGCAGTTGACCTCGGCCGAAGGAAAATTTCAGAACGCGCAAGCCATGCTCAGTTACGCGTCGCTGCGCAGCCCCATCGACGGCGTCGTGACGCAGCGGCCGCTGTTCGCGGGAGAGACCGCGCAGGCCGGAGCGCCTCTGCTCACCGTGATGGATACCTCGTCCCTCATCGCCAAGATCCATCTGTCGCAGGCCGTCACCCAGCGCATGAAGCTCGGCGATAAAGCGGAGGTCACGGTGCCCGGCGTGGACGCTCCGTTGAGCGGCGTCGTGTCGCTGATCAGCCCCGCGCTCGATCCCGGCTCGACCACCGTTGAGGTCTGGGTAGAGCTGAAGAATCCTGGCGACAAGCTCAAGGTGGGCACGCCCGTGCATCTGGCCATCGTCGGCCGCACGGTGCAGGACGCCCTGCAGGTTCCGACCGAGGCGCTGGTGCCGGGCAAAGAGAGCGGACTTTCCGTGATGGTGGTGGGCAGCGACGGCGCAGCGCATTACAAGCCCGTGCAGGTCGGCATTCGTTTGCCCGACACCGTCCAGATCGTGAGCGGAATCACCGCGTCGGACACCGTCATCACCTCCGGCGCCTATGGCATCGATGACGGCACCAAAGTCAAAGTAGTCGCGGCCGGCGGCGATGCAGCGCCGGACGCCAAATCCGGGGGCGCCGACTAATGGTCCCGACCGAATCTCCACGCCCGCGGCCGTTCTGGCTGGCGCGCTCCACCGAAGTCATCTTCTTCTTCGCTGTGGTGCTCACGCTGGCTGGCTGCTGGGCTGCATTTCGCGTGCCCATCTCGGTCTTTCCCGAGACCAATTTCCCGCGTGTTGTCATCGCCGTCGATAACGGCGTGATGCCGGTCGAACAGATGGAAGTCACCATCACCAAGCCCATCGAGACCGCGGTGAACAGCGTCCCAGGCCTGGTGACGGTGCGCTCCACCACCAGCCGCGGGTCGGCGGAGGTCAGCCTCTTCTTCGACTGGTCGGTCGATATGTTCCGCACCCTGGAGCTGGTCGATGCTGCTCTCGCCACCGTGCAGCAAAGCCTGCCCGTCAGCGCGAAGATCACGAGTAACCGGCTGACCTTTGCGACCTTTCCGATCCTTGGCTATAGCCTTACATCGGACACGGTCCCGCAGACCGAGTTGTGGGAGTTGGCCACCTACAACCTCGCGCCTCCACTCAACCGAGTGCCGGGCGTCAGCACAGTCCTCGTTCAAGGCGGCCAGGTGCCGGAGTTCCACGTGGTCCCCGATCTCGCGAAGCTGCAGACGGCGGGAGTCACCATCCTCGATATCTCCAACGCCATCCAGGCCTCCAACATTGTCGATTCGCCGGGTCTGTACGAGGAAAACCATCAACTCATCCTCGGCCTGGTCGGCGCGCAGGTGCATGACATCGAGGGCCTCCGGCAACTGGTCGTGAAGACCACTCCTGGCGGCGTCGCCATACACGTCGGCGATGTCGCGCAGGTGGTGGATGGGGTATTGCCCGTCTACACGGTGGTCACGGCCAACGGTAAGCCCGCCGTCCTGCTCAACATCACCCGCCAGCCAACGGGCAATACCGTGGCCGTGGCCGACGGAGTCGCGGCGGAGGTCGCGCAACTGCGCCAGAAGCTCCCCGCCGGTATCACCATGGAGCCCTTCTACGACCAATCGGAACTCGTGCGCGAGAGCATCTCCAGCGTGCGTGACGCGATCGTCATCGGTCTGGGGCTGGCCTGCATCGTGCTCTTCGTTTTTCTGCACGACTGGCGCTCATCCCTGATCGCCGGCCTGGTCATCCCCGTCACCGTAGCAATCACCATCCTCTTCATGTGGGTCATCGGCGAGAGCTTCAACCTGATGACGCTCGGCGGCCTCGCCGCGGCCATCGGTCTGGTGATCGACGACGCCATCGTGGTAGTTGAAAACATCGTGCTGCACCGCGACTCCGGCGAGGGCCGCATCGAGGCGGTCCGCAAGGCGCTCCACGAAATCTCTCATCCCTTGTTCTTCTCCACGGTCACGCCGGTGGTCGTCTTTCTCCCGCTGGTTGCGGTGTCGGGAGTGACCGGGACCTTCTTCCGCGCGCTTGCGATCACGATGACAGTGTCGTTGCTGACCTCGCTGGTCCTCGCGCTCACCTGGACTCCCAGCCTCGCGCTGGTCCTTCTGCGCCCGCGGAAAAACACCTTGCCGTCCGGCCAGACGCTCCCCTCCGAGATGGAGCCCAGCGCGGAGCACGTCAATGAAGGCAAGCTCGCCGCGGTGGAGGAACACCATGAGGCCGGACCCGCGCTGAGCCGCGTCATGCAATGGCACCACGCAGCGCTCGAGTGGTCGCTCCGCAAGCCTCTGATGCTCGGGCTCATTTGCCTGATGCTTATCGGCGGCACGTTCTTCGCCTATCGCTCACTGGGCTCGGAC
This sequence comes from Granulicella sp., assembly GCA_965277925.1. Taxonomy (GTDB): domain Bacteria; phylum Acidobacteriota; class Terriglobia; order Terriglobales; family Acidobacteriaceae; genus Granulicella. Next base: position 395,702 of record OZ255850.1, read on the forward strand.
CTGCTGCCGGCCATGGACGAAGGCGGCTTCACGCTGGACTACATCATGCCCGCGGGCACTTCGCTCGCGGAAACCAATCGCGTACTTGGCCACGTCTATCGCATCCTGCACAGTACCCCGGAGGTGGAAAGCACATCGCGCCGCACTGGTCTGCAGATGGGCCTCTCGCCCGTTACCGAAGCCAACACCGGCGACTTTACCGTGAAGCTAAAGAACAAACGCTCGCGCGGCATCGATGAAGTGATGAACGGCATCCGCACTCAAATCAAATCCACCGAGCCTGAACTGGACATCGAGTTCACGCAGGTCTTGCAGGACATGATCGGCGATCTTTCCAACGCGCCCGAGCCGATCCAGATCAAGCTCTTCTGCCCCGACACCAAGCTGCTGTATGAGCTCGGGCCGCGCGTGGGAGACGCGATCAGCAAGATACCGTCGGTGGTCGATGTGGAGAACGGCGTGGAGAACACCATCAGCGGCCCGGCCACCAACTTTCAGGTCGACCCGGGGCTTGCCGCCCGCCTGGGCTTCACGCCGACCGAAGTCGCCGAGGATGCTACCTCGATCCTCGACGGCGTTACGCCCAACGATCCCCTGATCGCCAATGGGCGTCCTTATACGATTCGCGTGCGGCTCGGCGACGAGACCCGCAAATCTCTCGACAGCATCGAGAATACTGTCTTCAACAGCAGCACAGGGCACACCGCTACGCTGGGTTCGATGACAACGATCACCGAGTTGCCGCCACAGAACGAGATTCTTCGCGAGAACCTTCAGCAGGATGTCATCGTGACCGGACGGCTCGAAGGCTCGGACCTCGGAACAGGCGTCGCGGAGGTGCAGAAGGTCGTCAGCGCCCTGCATCTGCCGCCCAACGTGCGGGTCGAGTACGGCGGCACCTACCAGGAGCAGCAGAAGTCCTTCGCCGAGCTCTCGCATGTTCTACTGCTGGCGCTGGCGCTGGTCTTCGGTGTGCTGCTCACGGAGTTCCGCAACCTGTCCGCTCCCGTCGCGATCCTCTCATCCTCCGTGCTTTCCATCGCCGGCGTTGTCTTCGGCCTGCTGGTCACCGGCGTCACGTTCAACGTGGCCTCGTTCATGGGACTCATCATGGTCATCGGCATCGTGGCGAAGAACGGCATTCTGCTGCTCGATGCCGATGAACGGTTTCGCGCGGAAGGATCCAATGCCCGCGACGCCATGCTGCTGGCCGCGCAGCGCCGCCTGCGTCCCATCGTGATGACTGCCGTGGCCGCGGTCTGCGGCATGCTGCCCCTGGCGTTCGCGTTCGGCGCGGGCTCGCAGATGCTGCAGCCGCTGGCGATTGCGGTCATCGGCGGCCTCACCATCTCGATGTTCCTCAGCCTGGTCGTCACGCCGATCATCTATTACCTGCTCACTCGCGGCAGCCATCGCGGAGAAGAAACGGACCTACGCCCCGCCTGATCTCATGCGGCGGTGGTGCGCGGGGCCGCCTCCGCAGTATTCTGCAATCGTAAGGTTTGCCGGTTGAATACTCTGGACGGAGACGATCATGGCTGTTCGAGCGGCGCAAGATGCAACAGCATCGTTGCCATATAAGCAATCCGGCAACTACACGCTGCCAATGGTCCTCATGGTATCGCTGTACTTCAGCATCGGCTTCATCACCGCGCTGAACGACATCCTGGTGCCGCACTTCAAGCTGCTCTTCCAGCTCGACAACGTCCACGCGCTGCTGGTGCAGTTCTGTTTCTTCGGCGCATATTTTGTGATGTCGCTGCCTTCGGGCAGGATCGTGAGCCGCGTCGGCTACAAATCCGGCATCATCGCCGCGCTCTGCACGATGGGCCTCGGTCTGCTGCTCTTCGTGCCCGCGTCCATCATCATCTCGTACCCCATGTTTCTCCTCGCGCTGTTCATCGTAGGCAGCGGCCTCGCGTTGCTGCAGGTCGCGATCAATCCCTACGTGGGTGCGCTGGGGCCACCTCATACCGCCGCTTCCCGCCTCAACCTGTGCGGCGGCTTGAACTCGTTGGCCACCACCATCGCTCCCCGGCTGGGCGCAGCTTTCATCTTCATCGCCGCCGGCGCAACCACGGCCCAGCTTGCCCGCTCGGTGCGAACGCCCTATGTCATCCTCGCGGCCTTCACCTTTCTGATCGCGATCGTCACCCGCTTCGTGCCGCTGCCCGAGCTGATCGAGAAGCCGACGCCAGCCTCACGCGGCGATGGCAGCGCCTGGCGCTTCGTGCATCTGCGCCTCGGTGCCGTGGCCATCTTCACCTACGTCGGTGCCGAGGTCGCGATCGGCAGCATCCTCATCAACTTCCTCGGCCAGCCTTCGATGGGCAGCCTCTCCCACGCGGCTGCTGCCGGGTACGTCTCGTTGTACTGGGGTGGCGCGATGATCGGCCGCTTCATCGGTTCGTACGCGCTGCTTTACATTCGTGCGCAGCGCGCACTCGCCGCGGTTGCCCTCTCCGCGGCGGTCCTGGTCATCGCAACCATCATCGGCCACGGCCATCTTGCGATGTGGGCCATCGTTTCCTGTGGTCTCTTCAACTCCGTCATGTGGCCCTGCATCTTTCCGCTCTCACTCAAAGGCCTCGGAAAATTCACCAGCCAGGGCTCGGGAATTCTTGTCACCATGATCGTCGGCGGGGCTATTATTCCAGAGATTCAGGGCTTCCTGGCCGACCGGTTCGGCTATCAGCACAGCTTCATCGTGGTGCTGCTCTGCTACGCCTATCTCATCTACTTCGCGGTGAGCGGCTACAAGGTCCGTCAGCCGCGTTTCCCTTCACTGCCGGACTACCTGCCGCCCGTCGAGCCGGTCTAAGAACCTGTCCAAGAACTCGGAACAGGGCTGGCCGCGCACAAGTATGTATGCAGCTACAGGCCACGCAGTCTTGGCGGCAGCAGCGGACTCGAAGGAACGTTTCTCTCCACAGGTTCTCCATCTCGCTCCAAAACCTGTCAAGCTCCGCAGGCGAACCAACAGCACTCATCTACTTGAAAATAGATGACATTTTACTGAGATTGAATTGGCGTATTTACCCCGCGCCGCGCCGTATCATAGAAACAGTAGGAAGAACGGAAAAATGCCCGCACCCAAAGGATGGCAGCATTGCAAGGGAACGGTCAATCCTGGAGCGGTCAATCCTATAGCGGAATCCCTATCGGTGTAGAGTCATTGCGTTGACCTTTCGTTTGCACTTGCTTTTCTGGTTGTCATTCCGTAGGAATTTGCTTTTCGGAGTTGCTATACACCATCGGGGACACAGCATTAGTCAATCCCCTCCCTAAGTCCTTTGTACGAATTGTTTTGCATAGAAGCAACCAGTCAATGGGGGGGGAGGGGGGCGGGGGGGCGTATCTCCACAGGCTGGTCGGAGAGAAGTTCTTGGACAGCTTCTAAGAGCGCCGCCCGTGGAAGACGCTACCCACGCGCTCGCCCGCCTCATCGAACACATTGAAGTTGGCCACTGCGCCCGGCGCAATCTCCACCAGCCGCTCCAGCCCCAGCATGCGGGCAGGGTTACGCGAGGCCAGCCGCACAGCCGTGGCCAGCGAGCTTCCCGTAAACCGCCGCAGATTGGCCACCGCCCGGTCCATCGTCAGCACGCTTCCGGCGAGTGTCTTCCCAGCCAAGCAAACCCCGTCTTTCACCTCGACTGAGAGCTCTCCCAGCGCATATGTTCCGTCGGGCATGCCGGTCGCCGACATGCCATCGGTCACCAGAATCGCCCGCTCCTCGCCCTTCATCTTCAGCCACAAGCGGACGAACGCCGGGTCCAGATGCACGCCATCGCAGATCGCCTCCGCGTAAACATCTTCGCGATCCAGAATGGTCCCGAGAATTCCCGGCTCACGTGGTTCGAGCGCCCGCATCGCATTGCCCAGATGGGTCGCGCTCGTTGCTCCAGCAGCGATGGCAGCCAGTGTTTCGGAGGCGGTCGCGTTGCTATGCCCGAGCGACACGCGCACACCGTTCGCCGTTGCGTATCCAATCACCTCAAGCGCATTGGAAAGCTCTGGCGCGATAGTCAGCAGTCGAATATGTCCGCGCGCCGCTTGCTGAAAGCGCGCGAACAGTCCCACGCTCGGCTCCTGAAGCAGCGCCGCGGAATGCACACCACGTTTCACATGCGAAAGAAACGGACCCTCCAGATGAATGCCCACAGGCGTTGCCATCGGCGGACCGGATTCAACTTCATGCTTTGCCTCGATCGCATTCGCCAGTGTCTCCAGCGCGCGTAGCGTTGCATCCAGTGGGCCGGTGATAGTGGTTGCCAGATAGTGCGCCACGCCGCGTCCAGCAAGGAAGCGGCCCACCGCTGCGATCTCCGCCGGGGTCGCCGTCATGAAGTCGTGCGAGCACGCGCCATGCACATGAACGTCAAAGAACGCCGCCGTCAGGGTTTCCTGCGATCCATTGGACTCGTCTGCGTCGCCACGCTGAATATCGACGATCCGGCCATCCTCCATCGTGACTGCCGGCCAGTCGATCTCTTCTGTATCGGTCAGCAGCCTGCGCGCGGTGAGCTTCGTTCGCATTGAATTTCTCATCTCCAGGGTTCGCATGTTGCAACGCACGGAGCCCAAGCCGGCAAGCGAAAGGCGGCCAGCTTGAGACTGAGCTCAAGTCTATCGTGGAACAAATTCCTGGACGAGCTTGCGAATTGGTCGCCGCCAGAGTCCTTCGGTCTGCAATCTCCGATTCAGGGCACGGCGTTCTGAAAAGACTTTCATCTTCGGTTCACTCATGCTTCATTTCACGGCCTCTGAATAGGTGCGGCGATAAAGTCAGTCATTCGAACGTTGTGAGGAAGCTTGCCGCACGTAGACTCATCGTCGAACTTCGAGTTAGCGCGCCTGCCACTTTGCCGGTATTGAAAGGTTCTACACTATGCGATTTCCGCAAAAATATCTGCCGGTTCTGTTGCTGGTTCTTCTGTTCGCGCCTGCGCTGCGGGCCCAGGTCTCCACCGGCACCATTCTCGGAACCATTACCGATCCGACGGGTGCGCTGGTCAACGGCGCAACCGTGACCGTCACCGACCTGCGAACCAACGAGGCCCGCACCGTCACCAGCAACGCCAGCGGACTCTACACGGTTCCCAACCTGCTCCCCGGCAGGTACAACGTTGCGATCCAGGCAGCCGGTTTTGCGGGGGAGAAGATCGTGGGCGTCACGTTGAATGTCGGTGCGCAACACGAGGTAAACTTCGCGCTCAAGGTAGGGGATCGGGGCGAGCAGGTCGTCGTTACAAGCAGTGCTGAGGCGGTGGAGCTGGCCAGCTCCACCACGATGCCGGTCGTGAATGAACAGACCATTGTTCAGCTCCCCTTGAACGGCCGCGACTGGGCGGCACTGGCGAACCTGCAGCCTGGCGTTGCCGCGGTGCGCGAGCAGTCCTCGGTCTCTATCAGCAATCAACGCGCCAACCGCGGCGTCGGCAACCAGCTCACCGTGAGCGGCGCGCGTCCGCAGATGAACAACTACCGCCTGGACGGCATCAGTATCAACGATTACTCCAACGGCGGTCCCGGCGGCGTGAATGGCGGGAATCTAGGCGTCGACGCCATCCAGGAATTCTCCGTCGTCACCGGCAACGCCACCGCAGATTACGGCAAGACCGCTGGCGGTGTGGTCAATGCCGTCACCCGGACCGGCGGCAACCACGTGCATGGGGATGCCTACGAATTCGCGCGCAACAGCGCACTGGATGCCCGCAATCCGTTTGACCCGGTGCAGATTCCACCCTTTCAGCGCAATCAGTTTGGTGCTTCTATCGGTGGGCCTATCGTTAGAGACAGGACCTTCATCTTCGGAAATTATGAGGGCCTGCGACAATACCAGAGTACGAGCGCCGCCAGCACCGTCCCCTCGGCCAATGCGCATAATGGCCAGCTCGTTGCCGGCAACGTCACCGTAAGCCCGGCGGTTGCGCCCTATCTACAGTTCTTTCCGTTGCCCAACGGCGCGGTCACCGGCGACACGGGCCTATTCCTCTTCAGCGATCCCACCACCACCATCGAGAACTACTTCCTCATTCGCGCCGACCATAAAATCGACGCCAACGACCAGCTCTCCGGCACGTACTTTTACGACAACGGCAGCCTGATTGCGCCGGACGCCTTCGACATCAAGGTCGCGGGCAACCTGCTGCATCGCCAAGCCGCCTCCATCAGCGAAACGCACATCATCACGCCTAACCTGTTGAACTCGGCGCATGTGGGCTATAGCCGCGTGTTCTCCGACGCGCCGACGACACTGAATGCGATCCTACCCGCGGCGGCTGATCCAGCCTACGGATTTGTGCCCAACCTGCCGGTGGGCATCATTACCGTGGGCAGCGGCGTCAGCCTCTTCGTTGGCGGCCTGCATGCGGTCGGCGAGTTCGTCTTCCACTACAACTCCTACCAGGCCTACGACGACCTCTACTGGACCCACGGCAAGCACTCCATCAAGACCGGCTTCGCGTTGGAACGCCTGCAGAACAACCAGCAGGGCACATCCAATCCCAACGGTCAATGGACCTTCGGTTCACTCGCCGGCTTCCTACAGAACCAACCCACCACCTTCAACGCGCCGATCGGCCAGACCACCTCGCCGAAGGACCTTCGCCAATCGGTGATCGCCGGCTATGTGATGGACGATTATCACGTCTTCCGCAACCTTACCCTCAACCTCGGTTTGCGCTACGAACTCGCCACCGTACCCACCGAGACCGCCGGCCGCCTCTCCAATCTGCCTACGTTGACCGCAGCCACGCCGAACCTGGGATCGCCCTACTTCTCCAATCCCACGGAGAAGAACTTTGCTCCGCGCATCGGATTTGCCTATGCTCCCTTCGCCAATGGCAAGACCGCGATCCACGGCGCCTATGGTATCTATGACGCGCTGCCGCTCGACTATCTGTATGAGGGTCTCACCATTTTTTCCGCGCCGTTCTTTCAGTCCGGAAGTGTGAATACGGGCCTCAATGGAACCTTCCCCAAACAGGCTTATCCGCTGCTTACTCCGGCGACCTTCCGCTATGGCTACACACCGCAGCATCCTCCGCGCTCTTATGTGCAGCAATACAGCTTCAACATCCAGCAACAGCTCCCGGGCGACGTGATCGCCACACTGGGTTACTCGGGATCGCACGGCACCCATCTGCCGTTTCGCGAAGACGACATCAATACCGTGCTGCCCATTGCGGAACTGCCCGGCGGCTATTATGAATTCCCGGCGCAGTACTCCACGACGACCTTCGCCAAGATTGTCAACCCCAGGCTGAACACCAGCGTCGGCCAGATCAGCGCAATGATCCCGGAAGGTTTCCTGCTCTACAACTCATTGCAGGCTGGCGTTACCAAGCGACTGACGAAGCACTACCAGTACCAGATCTCCTACACCTGGGCCAAGGCCATCGACGACGGTTCGTCGTCTACATTCGGGGACAGTTTTGCCAACTCCGTCTCCAGCCTGCCCTACTTCGCGCGCGATCGCCGCATCGCGGTCTCCGATTACAACATCAAGAACAATCTTGTGCTCAATTACCTTGTCCTGCTGCCTGACGCGCCGAAATCTTTCGGTAAAGCAGGCTGGGCGCTCGATGGCTGGCAGTACGGCGGCATCTTCCAGGCCAGTACGGGTCTGCCGATCACGCCGCTCATCAGCGGTGACCCGCTCGGCCTCACCAGCTCCGACACCTTCGATTTCCCGAACCGCAACTACAACTGCAATTCTGTAAATAAAATCAATGTCTCGGCAGCGCCTGCGCGGCCTTATCTGAATGCCGCTTGTTTCAGCTATCCAGGCTACACATCCACCTACAACCCGATCCTCGGCAACTCCGGACGTAACTCAATCACCGGTCCAGGCCTCCAGGACTTCGACATGTCGTTAGTCAAGAACAATCGAATTCCGCGGCTCGGTGAGACATTCAACGTTCAATTCCGCGCTGAGATATTTAATATTCTGAACCATAGCAACTACGCCAATCCCACCAAGGCCGCCAACTCTATCTTCACGCCGCAGGCCGCACCGTCGGCGGCCAATCCCCACCCGGCCACGCCTGTCGCCAACCCAGCTGCAACCGGCTCTCTCTCCTACACCACCACTAGCTCGCGCCAGACCCAGTTCGCGGTCAAGATTATCTTCTAGCCGCGCTAAGTTCCAAACATGTACGGCGAGAGCCCCGACACAGACCGAGACATGAACGTCTTTTCACTCACACTTCAATAAAGCCTCATGCCGAACTTTCAAGCTCCTTATATATCCTCGTCAGGAGAGACTATGCCCAGCGTCACTCGGTCACTCGCTCTATGCGCTGCCTTCACTTTACTGAGTTTCCCTGTTCTGCTTGCACAGCAAAGCTCCGTGAAATTAATCCACTCCGTCGACTTACCCGGTTACACCGGAGATTTCGATCACTTCGCCGTCGATTATGATCGCAACCGGCTTCTGCTGGCCGCCGAAGATCACGGCACGCTTGAGGTGTTCGATCTCAAGACCTCCAATCGCCTTCGCAGCGTCGGCGGATTCGGCAACCCGCATAGCATTCTAGTTCGACACGGCGTCCCGACGGACTTCATTACCGACAGCACCAAACTCGGTCCGACCATTCGCAACGCCGATACCTACGCGAAGATCAAGTCCGTTCCACTGACCGGCGGCTCCGATACTGCGATGTACGATCATGCGACGAATATCCTCTACATCGTCACCGGCGGCAAGGACGTGGACATGAAGACGGCCAATCTGGACGCCGTCAATCCGGACACCGGCGCCAAGCTCGCCTCCGTCACCTTCCCCGATAACCACGTCGAGGCCATGGACTTTGTCGACGGCGATCCTCGCATCTTCATCAATCTCACCCAGACCAACAAGCTGGACGTCGTGGATCGCCGCAACATGAAGATCGTCGCGTCGTGGCCCGTTCCTCCCGCCCAGCAAAACGCCATGGTCGCCTTCGATCCCGCACAGCATCGGCTCTACGTCGTCTGCCGCAGCCCGGGTATGGTGGTCGTGATGAACTCCGATACCGGAGCGGTCATCGACACGCAGCCCGCTCCTCTGCGCGCAGACCAGGTCCAGTATGACCACACAACCCATCGTCTATACGTTCCCGGCGGCGAGGGCTATCTGAGCATCTACGACACCGCCGATCCGAATCACCTGAAGCTGGTCGAGAAGGTGACCACGGCTCCTGGCGCGAAGACCGGCATCCTTTTACCCGCCCAGCATCGGCTCTTCCTCGCCGTCTCACCCGGCGACTCGAAGGCAATGGCGAAGGTGCTTACTTACGAAGTCCACTAGCAACGAAACCAACAACGAAATAGGCTCGGCCTTATGCCGTTCTCATCAACCGCCTCAGAAAGAAGCCAGGAACCTCTATGAAAAGACTCTTCTCCAGCCTTTGCCTTCTCACGTTCGCTCTGTTCACCTTCCTCCCGGCTATCGCACAACAAACTCGCGAGCAGGCTGTCGCCGGCATGCGAAAGGTCGACGCGAAAGAGATGGATGCCACCTACACGACTCGCGCGCCTTTCGCTCAGCAGCTCGTCGATCGGGCGCTCGCCAAACATCCGGAGATCATACTGATCGCGATTCATGCGCAGCCGCCTGGCCATAAGAACCTCATCGTCGCTTCCAACTTCGGACGCATCGGAAAAATCGGCGACGTGGACGACATGCGTTGCATCAACACTGGTAAACCCAACCTCGAGGTCAATGGCAATCATTACGAAGTCGAGCTGCCTTTGCTTGACGCCTCCGGCAAAACTCTCGGCGCGCTCGGCGTGGTCTTTAACTACAAGCCCAGCGACAATAAGGACACTTTCCTGACGATCGCCACCGCCACGCGCGACGAAATGCAGCGGAAAACTCGCTCCAACGGAGCTCTATTCGGCCCCGCGCGCTAGTTTACCGGCCAGCGGACAAGCGCAAATCACGCCCACGCATGGGGTCCCCCAGGTCTCGCTTTTGAGACCTGGGTTTCCGCGAAACCTCTGCGTCGCGGCAAGAACGCTCGGAGTGCAGACGTCTTCTGTTTCCTCGGGAAGAGGCCGCCATGTTTAGGGTGCAGCGAGCTTGCTCCTCTGTTCCGCAGCCACCGCATCCGTCAGTGGCAGATAATTTCCTTCTCGCAGAACGGCCTCCTTTCCCTGCGCGCTCAGAACAAATCGCAGGAACATGAGCGTCGCGGCACTCGATTGAGTTGTTCTACCCCAATCGGTCACCATGTACACCGCCCGCGTCAGCGGATAGAGATTCGAAGCTACATTCTCGCGCGTCGGCTGGATCGGCGCCGGGTGTTGCGCCGTCGAAAGTGCAACGGCTCGCACCTCCGGCGTAGCGTAATGCACATTGGAAATCCCGATGCCTTCGGGGTCTGCCCCCACCGCCCTCACGATGAGTTTACCCGCATCGGCGGCATTGGGAGCGGCAGCACTAGAATATTCCCGCAGCCCGCAGCTCCAGCGCGCACCCTGCTTGAAGATGAGCTGGCGGAAGATCTGTGCCTTGTCGTTCTCCACGCTGAAGCCGTAGAGATGCAACGGCCGTGCGCGCCATCTTCCTCTCAGTCCCAGCTCTCCCCACGTATGAATCGGTCCGCCGCCAACGCTGTACCCGGAGCCGCTCGGCGTTGTCCCGAACACCCGCGCGAGCTGATCGGTCGAAAGCCTCGCCAGAGGATTGCTGCGATGCACAAAGATCATCAGCGCAAAGGTCGCCTTCGGAACATCGTAGGAGCCTGTAGCCACTTCAGTCACCTGCGGCGCGCGGCCCTCGACAGACTGAAATGCCTGCATCTCCGTTGGCCATATCTCCCGGCCGAGCAGCCCAATGTCGGCGCGCCCGGTATAGACTCCCGCGACGGCTGTGAGGGTGCTCGTCAGGTCCTCTTGGAAGCGCACATTCGGTTGTAGCTTATGGAAGCCCTCTTCGTAGCGATGCAGCAGATCGCCCATTTGCGGGCTGCCCCACACGCGAACCGTTTGCGGGACATTTCCAGCAGTGGGATCCAAGGTCTGCGCAATAGCCCGCGCCGGTGGAAAGGCGATCGCGACAGAACACCCAACGCACAATAGCCGCAGCGAATACCTCATTGTCTTGCCATCTCTTTTCTGAAGCACAATTCGGGACTGAGTGCTCCAAGCCTTCGGTGATCCAGTCCTAGAAGATTCCAGGTAGCGCCGGCGAATGCTCTTCATGCAACGCCTTCAGGTCGAACTTCTCCATCCCGAGCGCACGCAGCAGGAGCGCAGGAAGCTGCGTGGTCGGGACCCATGTCTTATCGACGCGGCCGCCCAACTGGACTCCCGAGACCAGCAGCGCGACATGCGTGCCGTCGTCCTCCATGCCTGCGAAGGAATCCGTCGCTGTTCCCCACACCACTCCCTCGTTCGGTTCAAGAACGATGTCCGGCATTCGGCTGTCCTGCGCCGGCAAATTGAGCGTAAGTCCAAACCGCGGGCCAAAGTCGACGGACCGGATACCGAGCGAATCCGCGTGCTTCGCGTACTCCTTCGCAACTACATCCGTCAGCGCAGGATCGCGCAGCCAGATCATCGCGCCGCGGCCTCCGCTGACGTATACCAACGCTCCCGGCTTCACTGAATCTGCCGCCGCTGCAAGCGCCGCCACCGGAATCACGTGCGAGCGTCGTCCCTCCACCGGAGTGCCGCCCCTAGACGATGTGATAAAGATCCACGTGCCGTCGTAAAGCTTCGCCCCGCGCAGTCCGACAAGTATTCTTCCTATCTCCGCATCCACCGTCGCCACGCCGGCGGCTACGTCGGGCGATGGCTGTCCGCGCGCGTCGATGTAGCCGCCGCCATCCCCTTGTGCCACGCGCAGCGCCGTGAAACTCATCCCGAAGAGCACAGGCACAGCAGCCGCTTCCGGTCCGTTGCAGGTCTTTCCGGCGATCCAACGCAGTACGGCATCGACTCGCCCCCGGTCGCCTGCAACGCTCGCATTCAAAGTCGGACGCGATGAGTTGTCGAACCCGCACGCATCATCCAAGCCACGGCCTGTAGGCCCGCTGAGCAGGTCGGTCAGCCCAGCGTCCGATCCAGCCCAAGCCGTGCGCCCATCCTTCTCGTGGACCACCTCGAAGATCGTATTCACCCGCATCAGATTGTGGGGCCACAGCGGAATGCAATCGCGCTTCGGATCGAGCGGTGCATTAGCCAGGTCGAGTCCGCGGTTTGCGCTCAACATCCTATCGATATCGAGCGCAGCGCCCTGGATCGAACACCGCGACCCGGGCGGCGACAGTGCATGATCGTAGCCATCCACGCTCACGATCCCAGTGGAGATCGGCGTTCCTCCGGTCGCAATGGCCATCAGCCCGGCATCCGCATCGGGCCATGGAATATGTGCGTTTGTGTAAGTCACGCCTCTCGAGCTCAGTTCGGCCAGCGCCGAGCCCGGATGCGCGGAAACCCAGTTCGCCAGGTCGGCTGCATGCAGGCCCTGCACGTCTAACAGCAGAACGCGCTGCGCAGGGTGGTTCTCCGGCGTATGGACCAGCGGTTTGGGATACTGCTCCTGCGCCGCGATTTCCGCCGCGCAGCAGGCCCAGGTTGCGCCGACGAGCAGCCCAATCCGCGCACACTTGAGGACCAATCGGGCCAACGCGAGCACACTTTGCATCGTCAGCCTCGGCTACTTCAGTTTGTCTCGCTCGCGAGCGTCGAGCGCAGCCGGCAGCGGCGTAAAGATGCCGTCGTCCACCACATCCTGCTGGCCCTGGTGGCTAAGCGCATACAGGATGAACTGGCGCAACACCGGATGGATCAGCTTGCCTGGCTCTCGATTGAGAAACATGTAAATCGTGCGACTTAGCGGGTACTCTTGCGAGGCAACATTGTCGAACGTCGCGGCGATTGCCGGGTCGCCCGGATGCACGATCAGCTTCAATACCTTCGTGTCCGGATTCGTGTCCCAAGCGAGACCCGTGTATGCGATCGCATACTTGTCCGCGCCAACTTTGTAGGAAAGCGGAATCACGGTATGCAGCGACTGAATGCCCTCACGCCACTGACCGTTCGCCAGAACATGCATGTTCACAAAACCATCGTATCCATTGGGAATTTCGACGCCCCATGCATGGATCGGTTTGTCCGCCCACTCACCCGTAAGTCCGAGCTGTCCCCACTTTGTAATAGGCTCTTTGATCCCACGATTGTGGGTTGCGGAGTAGATCGCATCGAGTTGAGCATACGTAATCTCATTCAGCGGATTATCCTTGTTCACGATGAACACAATCGCGTCGGTGAACGCCTTCACGGCATAACTTCCGCCGGACACCGAGACGGCCAGCGGCTTGTAACCGAATTTGTCGATGAACGGCGTCTCTTCGCGTCCCATCATCTCGCGCGCGATGAAGGCGAAGTCCGCGGAACCATTCGTCAGCCGCGGCCCACCCTGCCCCGAACCGCCAATGTCGGCCGATATCTTTACGTTGGGATAGATCTTTGTAAATCCTGCGATCCACTTATCCAGCAGCACGGTTACCGTGTTCGATTCAACGCCCTTCAATGTGCCCGACAGCCCTTTCACGGGCTTATACGAAGGAATTCCGGGATCGACTGTGGCCGTGTAAGGCAAAGGCGGGTTGGGCCGCGGCGCTGGAGTTTCCAGGTTCTGAGCGGACGCGGACGCAATCATCACGTACAAGGAACAAAGGATTGAGCACATCTTCATGGAACGTAAACAACCTCTCTGGAGACACTCTCACGCGACGTTGACTACTGCAATCTCCCGAGGTGAATCATGCCTGAATCCGGGATGAAAAGCCATTCACTGGTCACGACCAGCACTCGAAGGAACAGGACCGCCGAACTCCTATCGATCCTGGAATGTAGTGACGACGTTACTGTCCTACGGAGAAGGATGAACTGCTTTTCATCTGTGTTTTAGACTTCCTTCATTTCCAGGACTATAAATTCTCCTGTCTTAATAAACCGCATCCAGAAGTCCCCGTCCGTACCGATGTAGCTGCGGGACAGGAGCCGTAATGAAAGCAATATTTCGCAACGTCTGCACGACTGCGATTACCTCTGCAGCGATCACTCTCTCTGTTTCAGGCTTTGCGCAGAGCAGCACAGCCACACTGCAGGGCACCGTTACCGATCCCACGGGTGCTTATGTTGCCAACGCGAAAGTCCACATCCAGGCGCCACTTACCGGCGTCGCGCGCGATATCACGACGAACGGCGCCGGCTTCTATTCGGCACCCAATCTCAACCCGGGCAACTACAATCTCTCGGTTGCAGCAACCGGATTCTCGACAAAGCTGGAAAAGAATATCCTGCTTACCGTAGGCGCCGTCAAAGACCTCGACGTCCCGCTAACCATCTCCGGCACGGACATTACTGTGACCGTGGAGACCTCCAGCAACCAGGTCAACACAGTCGACACCTCCGTACAGGGCATAGTGGATGGCAAACAGACCCGCGATCTCCCCCTCAATGGCCGCGACTGGACTACACTGGCCACGCTCAACAGTGGCGTTTCGCAGATCCTGACACAGTACGCCGGCGCTGCGACCGCCACCACTCGTCTTTCACGCGGCCTCGGAGCGCAACTCACCATTGGCGGCAATCGACCCCAGCAGAACAGCTACCGTCTCGACGGCGTGAACATCAACGACTACGCGAACGGTGGCCCGGGCTCGGTCTCGGGCGTAACGCTCGGGGTCGACGCGGTGCAGGAGTTCAGCGTCATCACCTCCGACGCTCCAGCTCAATACGGCCGCATGTCGGGCGGCGTCATCAACTCCATCACCCGCTCCGGCACCAACGTGTTTCACGGCTCTGTCTACGACTTCATCCGCAACAATGTCTTCGACGCCCGCAGCTACTTCGATCCCCTCAGCGGCGAACCCTCCTTCCGACGCAACCAGTTCGGCGCCACTATCGGCGGTCCGATCGTGAAGGACAAGACATTCTTCTTCTTCAACCTTGAAGGCTTCCGCCAAGCCCAAGGCATCTCAACCCAATCCACCGTGCTCTCTCCCAACGCGCGCATCGGAGAGGTGACCTGCGTCCAGGCGGCAGCCGGTCTCAAGCAGAATGCTGCCTGTGAGACGGGCCTCGCTCCCAGTCCTGTGGCCGCGCCCGGCAGCAATGGACTCCAACAACTTGCCGTCAATCCCGCCGTTCCACCCTATCTGGCTCTGTATCCGGTGCCCAACGGCCCGGTGAACGGAAACACCGGTACCTACAACTTCGTAAGCAGCACCGTAAACAATGAAAACTTCTCGACCGTGCATCTAGACCACAACTTCTCCCAGAAAGATTCGCTTCACGGCACGCTTCTCTACGACACAGCCACCTTGGACGCCGCCGATACCAGCGACACCCTGTACGATGAAGCTCTCTCGCGCCGCACCACCGCCTCACTCGAGGAGGTGCACATCTTCACTTCTCGGCTGGCCAACTCCTTCCGCCTGGGCTACAACCGCTCCGTCGCTATCGCACCCAATGAAAAATACGCCATCAATACGGCCGTCAATAATCCGGCGCTCGACTTCTATGTCGGCCGCAGCGTCGGCCAGATGCTCATCACCAGTCTCACCACCGTTCAGGGAGGCTCCGGCTCGGTCGGCACCAACGCCTTCCACTACAACTCCTATCAGATTTACGACGACGCCACCTATGTGCGGGGCACGCACTCCATCACCTTCGGCGGCAATATTGAGGAGGATCAGAACAACACACTCGGCGGCGTTCTACCCAACGGCGAGTGGGACTTCGGCTCCATCAACAACTTCCTCACCAACGTCCCTGCTTACTTCGAGGGCGGCGTTCCCGGCACGCCCGTTATCCCGCATGACTTGCGCCAGAACATCTACGCCGCCTACGTCCAGGACAGTTGGAAGGCTCTCAGCAACGTTACCGTCAACCTCGGCCTGCGCTATGAGATGGCCACCGATACCACCGAAACCCGCGGCCGTCTGGGCGATCTCCCCACACCAACCTCACCCGCCTCGGTCGCGGTGAACACCTTCTTCACCAACAACCCCACCACCAGGAACTTCGAGCCTCGCGTAGGCGTTGCGTGGGATGTCTTCCGCGACGGAAAGACCGTCTTCAGCGCCGCCACCGGCCTGTATGACATTCTTCCCCTCAATTATTTTCTCCAGCTCCAGATTATCTCCAGCGCACCGTCCTATGAGGAAGGCCGCGTGGTCTACTCAGGAACAACGGGTGCGGGGCTATTCCCCGTTTCGCCGTTCTACAAGACGACGCCTCTCCTCCGCTCCATCTACACTCCGCCGGCCGCACCCCGCAGCTACGTCATCCAGAGCAACGCCAACCTGCAGCAACAACTGACCAGAAACACCGTGTTGCAGATCGGTTACATCACCTCGCACGGTATCCACCAGATATTCAACACCAACGACATCAACAACGTGCCGACCCTCGGGAAAGATCCCGCGGGAAACTATTATTGGCCCACGCTCAACACCACCCAGCTTAGCTCCGCGTCCCGCGCCGCCCGGGTTCTCAACCCCTCCGTCGGCACCGAATCCGAATCCATCTTCGCCGGCAGCTCAGTCTATAACTCTCTGCAAGCGTCACTCAGTTACTCCGCGCCGAGGGGCATCACCGGCAAGATCGCTTACACCTGGAGCCACTCCATCGACGACAGCTCCTCCGCTGTCTCCGGCGCCAGCTTCAGCAACGCCGTCTCCGGCCTTCCGGCCTTCGATCTGTCGCTCGACCGCGCCGACTCCGACTTCGATCTGCGCAATGTCTTCTCCGCCAACGCCGTCGCTCCTATCCCCGACATGAAGCGCGGGGGCGCCTACACTTCCATCCTGCGCCACTGGACCTTCAACAACGTCTTCAACATTCGCAGCGGCATCCCCATGACCCCCATCATCGGTGGTGATCCTCTCGGCCTGCTCGGCTCCCAACCCTTCGCCTTCCCTGACCGCATCGTCCACGACCGCCCCTGCACCAATCCCCATAAGGTCTATTACATCGACACCGCCTGCTTTGCCTTCCCGCAGACCTACACTTACGCGACCAGTTCCTCAGGCCCCGTGTCGGGCCCGGTCCTCGGCACCAGCCGTCGCAACACCATCGAGGGTCCTGGCCTCTTCTTCTGGACCACCGGCCTCATGCGAGACCAACCCATCACCGAGCACATGCGCGCCCAGTTCCAGGTGCAGGCCTTCAACGCCTCCAACCATACGAACTTCGCCAACCCAGCCAGCGCCGCGCTCCAACTCTACAGCGTGAGCGGCGCCGCCTCCAGTACGGCCGGCCAGATCACTGGCCCCACCGCAACGCCGGGCCGCCAACTACAATTCGCCCTCAAGTTGATCTTCTGAAACTTCCTGTACACTCGTTATTCCGCGCCGACGTGGACAACCTGCTGTTGGCGGCCCGCCTACACGAGCGGCATACGCACCAGCGCAACTTGTGGCATGGACGACTGGATGCCGTGCGTTGAGCCGGTTATTGCGACTGCAGCAAGCGGACCGGAACAGCCGCCTTCTCTGTGCGCACAGCCGTTTTGTCCTCGCTCCATTTCTTCCACGCCGGATTCGATCCAGCCAATTGTTGGCGCGTCTTGTTCTTGATCACCTCGCGCTGCGCCAGGGAAGCCATATCTTTATACTCCAGCACGATAAAACTCGACCATGGCGCACCCGCCGGATTCTGGTTTACATAAACCGCGTAGGAAGATAGCGCACCCACCTTCTCCCATGCATCGAACTGCGGGACCGCATACCCCAGCACATAGCTCGTATACTTCGGCATATCCACCTGCACATCGTATTCAAGCACGAAGAACTGTGAGTCCCTCGTCGCAGGTTCCGCTACGCTTTGCTTTATGACATCGGCGGTTCCCGAAGTGTCGGCGGCTGCAATAGCCTGGGCTTCCTGCGGCAGCCCTCCCGGATAGGTCTCCTCGATCTTCTGCCAGCCTGCCAGATCGGTAAAGTGGTTGAACCTCAAGACGAGAAACATGTCCGGCACGCTATTGCCGGCGTAAGCTGTGAAGAGCGCCTGATAACTCGCAAACACACCTTCTTTTTTCCACCTCTCGAAGTGGGCGATGCCCTGGTTCTGCATAATGTTATGAAACTTTGCGCGGGCCTCGGGCCGCGCGCGAAAGGTCGTGATCAGCGCGGTCGGGCCGTTCCCACCTGCCTGCGCAAGGGCGTCCGGTACAGTTATAAGTGCCACCATCAACAGGCTGGCGAAACCGTTTACCTTCATGTGGCGTCCAATCGCGTGCTTAGATATCCGGCTAACGCGCCGGCGGGCTTATGGTCCACAGGACCGCCGCATCAAACAACGCATGTCCCTGTTCGGTCAGGTCGTCGAACGCCGGATTGTCCACAGGAAACATCGTCCTGCGCGCCGGTGCAGGAAACTCATCCGCCATAGCCGCTCCCTTTTCATAGCCGAAGATTGCTCGCTCATGAGATGAATCGGGCAGAATCGCAATGATCGTTGCGGCAGGGGTAGGCGTCGCCCACTTCAATACATCCGGCTCCTTGATGAATTTCACGTATCCGTTCTTCAGTCCGGCAGCCATCGGATGACTCGAGTTCACAATCTCCAGATAAGACTCCGGGGGGTCCTCGCTCTCCTTCGGTTCCCCATGCTCGCCGTAATCGATGTAGCGCCGGCGCCCGGCCATCTTCAACGTGTCCGCCATCAGACCTTCCAGGCACAGCAGCGGCACCTTGCTGTCGCGATATTTATTCGTCGTCTTGTACTTTGAGTTGGTCGCCGAGATCACGATCAAGTCTTCCCCATCCGCCGCTGTCTGCGGCACCGTCTGGTCTACCTGCGTCACGATAAACCCAACGTCTTTCAGGTGCTCGACGATATGATCGTCCGACTCTTCACCCTCAGGCGTATCGATCCGCCGCACGAACAGGGCCTTCTTGCCATGCGCAACCTTCGCAAGCTCCGCCTTCGTCCCGGCCGGATCGTACGGCCTCGGCACAGGCGGTTGGCTCACCGCCCAGCGCACCGTTGCATCGAACAGCTTCAATCCCACCCACCAGTCTGCGAAATCAGGATCATCTTCCGCAGGCCCGTGCGCCGTAGTCAAGTAATGAAACGTGGCGTCCTGCAGATAGAAACCCACACGCCGCGCAGGAGCAACCAAGCCGCCGTACATCGTCGCCCCTTTTTCGTAGGTGAAGACCCCCGCGTGCGTCGGGTCACCTTCCGAGTTTGAAATGATGTCCGCCGACGCGGCCGGCTTCCCCCATCCAAAATATTGAGGCAGAAGATACAGCGTCCCGAACAACTGCGTCTTGCCTCCGAACTGCTTTACGATGGGATCGGCCGCATTCGGAAAATATCCATAAAGAATCGAGAACGACCGCATAAAATCCTGCATTGGATCGATCGTCTCGAAGTCCACGTGGCGCTCGGGCCCCGTCATCTTCATGTCCGGATAATCGACCGTGTTCCACGTGAATACCGGCACTCCACTGCCTGCGTACCTGTCTCCGACCACACGCGGGTCCGCGGTGGACGAAAGCATCACGAGGTCCTGCCCATTCGCCTTCGACGCCGGATCGTCTTCCGTCGCCAGAGTGACAACGTAACCTTCTTCTTCGAGATGTTTCTTGACCAGCGGATCGTCGTTCGTTTCACCCTTTTCGGGTTCACCGGCGACCAGAAGGACCTTCTTCCCCTTCACTTGAGCCGGGCTTAGAATCTGCTGTGCCCTCACGGTCAGACCGGACAACACCACCAGTGACAAGAGACTCTCCACAACAACATTTCGAATGGACATGCGATTCATTCCCTCGATCGACGGCATTCTGTCTTCTAATAACCGGCCACAACAACGGTCGGAGTTCCCGACTCCATCGCGGCAAACAAAAGATGGTGGGTGCTTTCGTCGTAGACGATCGGACCCAGTCCCGGGGCTAACTTATATTGGCCGCCCATTGTGTAGCTGATGAACGCATTCATGCGAATCCCCGATAGGGTGCCGTCGTCCTGCGCCATAAACGCCGCGGCCTTCCACTCGCCTTTACCCTGCGGCAGCCATACAAACGTTCCATGGGCAGCGCCAGTACCACCCTTCAAAACGATGAAAGTAAATCCAGCATCAGTGTCGATAATTTCGATCGTGCCGTCCTCGCACGTCACAAACAGACGGCGTCCTTTGGTGTCCAGCGCCAAGCCAGTTGGCCGGTTTCCGGTTGTCATCGGGAAATTGTTCGCTTTCATCGGGAAATCGCCATCGCCGTTCGCCGCCTCGTGGTTTAGAACCCGTACTACATTGGCGGCCGGATCGGCGACATACACGCGTCCCATGTTGCCGCAGGCCACCTGCCCCGCGCCCGTCGAGACCTTCCTAGCGCTCACCACTTTGCCGCTCTCCGGGTCGATCGTCGTCAGTAACCCCGCACGGCTCACCGCCTCGACAGTCCTGGCCTCAGAGTCGTAGCACAGCGCCGAAGGCCCCGCTATTTCGAGTTTGATCGTGAAGATGGGCTCCATGTCTGTCAACGAGATAGCCGTCACGTGTCCAGTCCTATCGGATACGTAGCCCCTTCCGTTGCCAGCAGGCGCTTCCGTATTCCCGGCAGAGACCAGGAGCACGTCCTGTGCCTTCTCAATCCCGACGACGATTCCAACCGTCGCGCCCGTATCCGCATTGAGAACGACGACGCCCTTATCTCCCGCAACAAACAGCCTCCGGCTGCGACTGTCCACTGCGATCCCCGTGGCGGAACTGCCGGGCAATTTGTACTGCGCCACGACCTTGTAGGTCTGCGCCACAGCCGGCGAACCCATGGTCATAGGAGCCACCACAAGAATGGCAATACCTGTTCTTAGTCGAAAGGAACTACCCATGGGCACCGCCAGTAGGAGAATTCGGAAGCGTAGCCAAGGTAACGGTCATGATTTTGCGATGTCAATGCTTTCACCTCATCATGAATGAAGTTTTATCTGGTCTTTATTTCGGGTATAGATCGACGACCGGGGTTGAATACTCCCCGGCCACGCAATATGAAGCAGAATTAATCTGTCGTTCAGACCTTATCCTCGCGCGCTCGATACCATCTCGCATGCCGAGCTACTACAATTCTCTCGCTAACCTTAAGTTGTACGAATCGTTGCGAGAATAATTCGGCATCCACTTCCAGGGAGCGGCCCTTATGACAGAGGCAACCGAAATACCGGCGAACGAGAAGCAATCTTTGCTGGGCCGCATCACGGCCTTCTTCGTCTTCATTTTTGAAAACATCATGCCGGATCCTTACGTCTTCGCCGTGCTGTTGACCTTTATCGGCTCCCTGCTGGCATGGAAGTTCGCTCCCAACGCTACGCCCTCAAGCATCATCGCGGCCTGGTACGGCGGTGTCTTCGCGATCTTCACCTTCGCCTTCCAGATGGTGATCATGCTCGTGGCCGGGTATGCGCTTGCGACCTCCCCGGCCATTCATCGGGCGCTTTCCAGGGTGGCCTCACTGGCCACTACACCGGCCTCGGCCGTAACTCTGACGCTGCTCATCGGTATGATTGCATCGTGGCTCAACTGGGGACTTGGCCTGGTGACCGCGGCATTACTGGCCCGCGAAGTTGCCAAGCGCGTTCCTACCGATTTTGGCTGGCTGGTTGCGGCTGCTTACAGCGGCTTCGTCATCTCTACTGAAGGCTTATCCGGTTCTATCGCGCTCTCGCAGGCGACGCACGGTTCAGTCCTCAACATCGTCGAAAAAGTAACTGGCCATGGCCTGCCGCTCAGCCAGACGGTATTCACCAGATTCAACCTCATCCCGATAACTGTCCTGCTCGTCGTGCTGCCCATTTTATTTCGCTACCTTGCGCCCACACCTGCGAATACCGTCGTTGCCGACCCCGAACGACTGCGCGCCGAAGACCACGTGAGGCTGCCCCTGGAGACCGCGAACACGTTTGGCGCAAAGCTCGATCGCGCCTGGATCCTCAATCTCGGCTTGGCCCTCTTCGGCATTTTCGCGGTCGTGCTGGAGCTTAGGCATACCCGCGGCGCAATCGACCTCAACCTCGTCATCATGGTCCTGGTGATGCTCGGTCTTCTCCTCCACTGGCGGCCGATCGCTTATGTCACGGCGGTAAAGAATGCCGCGCGCATTGCCGGCCCGCTGGTCCTGCAGTATCCTCTGTATGGCGGCTTGATGGGCATCATCACCACAACGGGTCTTGCCGCAGTTCTGGCGAAGATCTTCATCCATTTCTCGACTGCTCGTACTCTGCCGTTCTTCACCTATCTCACGTCTCTGGTCATTACCCTGTTCGTTCCTTCAGGCGGAGGCCACTGGGCCGTGCAAGGCCCTTTCGCGATCCCGGCCGCGGTTAAACTTCACTCCTCGCTCGCTGGAACTACCATGTCGGTCGCCATGGGCGAATCCGTCGCGAACATGCTGCAGCCCTTCTTCGCGCTCCCCATTCTCGCCATCGCGGGCATTCGAATGCGCCGCATGATGGGATTCATGGTCATCACCTTCTTCGTCTCGCTGGTCGTGTTTGGGACCAGCCTGCTCACGCTTGTCCCGCTCGCCCGATAGACTTCCATTCACGATGGCTCAGAGGTCATTGCTGGAACGCAGCATCACATCGCGACAGATCGCAACTGTCGCTTCGCAGAAGCGTCGTCCTCCATCGCCGTGCTCTCCGCCAGCGTGGCCAACGGCAGTCGAACCCACACGGTAGACCCGCTCCCTGGAACGCTCGAAATCGTGACCGTGCCGTCATGCGCGGCCACGATTGACTTCACGATCGGTAGACCGAGTCCCACTCCCCCCGCCACACGGTTGCGGGCAAAATCCGCGCGATAAAACCGCTCGAACACATGCGGCAGCGCAGCCTTCGATACCCCGACTCCATGATCGGCGATCTTGAGATCGGCGTGCGAACCCGCGCTGGAGAGATGGACGTAGATATCGCCATCCTCGGTTTCGCCAGCATTGGCCGACCGCGGCGGCGTGTACTTGATCGCGTTATCGATCAGGTTCACCAGCACCTGTTTCATCCGCATGGGATCGGCGTAGACCGACACCGGCCCATCGCACACGGCGGTCAGCGCAAGCTCCTTCTCTTCCGCCAGCAAGCGAAGATGCTCCACCGTCGACCGCACCAGTGCGGACAGATCGAGCACCTTTCTGTCCATCCGCTCTCCACCCGCATCCAGCCGCGTGATCGTCATCAGGCTGTTGACGATCCTCGACATCCGGTCCACCTCTTCCAACGTGCTAACCAGGTTTTCAACGGCCTGAGCAGGCAGATCGTCAATCTGCAGGATCTCTTCCATCTCGCCGCGCATGATTGTCAGCGGCGTTCGCAACTCATGCGATGCGTCGGCCGAAAAGCGATAATTATGCGCCAGCGAATCTTCCAGCCGCTCGATCATTCTGTTGAGCGAGTGCGTCAATCGTTCCAACTCGTCGCCGGTTGGAATGACCGGAAGCCTCTCCCCCATCTCTTTGCGGCCAATATTCTCCGCCTTCTCCGCCAGCACAACCAGAGGACGTAGCGGCATCTTCATCAGCCAATACCCGCCAATGGCCGCGGCAATCAGCGTCAGGACCGTCGCCATCAACAGTATCCTCAGAAGAGAATGCAGTGTCTGCTGCATCGAATTGAGCGATGTTCCGGCCTCGACCTCGATGATCCGGCCATCCGCCGCGCGATACGGCAGGGCGTAAGTCATCACCACATGATTGTCCACGGTCTGGCGATGAAACGCGGCCTCTCTCGAGAGCCTCGGCAGGACAACATCCTCCAGTCGAATGATGGGATCGCGCAAGTCCGCCGTCTGATAAAGCACACGATCGGACACCGATAGCCTTACATACCGGTCGCTCGGGCTCGCTTCATACGATTCTCGCACCTCGCCCAGCACCCAGCTTTCGCCCTTGCTCGGCAGCTTGTCCAGAAAGTCATCCGCGATCGTCTGCCCTGTCCCACTCAGCGCCCGCTGCAAAGATAACTTCAGGTACGTGCGAACACCGACATACACCCCGATATTGCACACTACGAGCGCCACCGCCAGCAACCCGACATACCATGACGTCGCGCGTGCCCGCAGAGAAAACGTACTATGCAACGGATTTCGATTCATGTCCCCGTCTCGGCGCGAATCATGTAGCCAGTCCCGCGAACCGTGCGGATCAGTTTGGATTCCCCACCCTCATCGATCTTGCTCCGCAGGTGACGCACATACACATCGACGATATTCGTAATTCCATCGAAGCTCTGGTCCCACACATGCTCAATAATCATGTTGCGCGAGAGCACGCGGTCCGGATTCTGCATAAGATATTCCAGTAAGGAATACTCCTTCGCGGTAAGCTCGATGCGCTTGCCATGGCGCTTCACCTGCTGGGTCAGCCTATCGAGTTCGAGGTCACCAATCCGCAATGTACTCGAACGGTTCACGGGCCCGCGCCGCAGCAGCGCCTTCACTCTTACCAGCAACTCGGCAAAGGCGAACGGCTTGGTTAGGTAGTCGTCCGCACCGCTCTCAAAGAGCTTCACCTTATCGTCGACAGAGTCGCGCGCCGTCAGCACCAGGATCGGAACATACTGGTTCGTCCGCCGTATGCGCTGCAGCACCTCCACTCCGGAAAGGGTGGGCAGCATGAGATCCAGAAGAATCAGATCGTAGGGATAGGCCTCGGCGAGTTCCAGCCCCTCGCGTCCATCCGCCGCCACGTCCACGGCGTAGCGTTCCGCGGCCAGCCCGCGTTTCACCAGCGCCGAGACCTTCGGTTCGTCTTCTAAAAGTAGAATTCGCACGCAGGTGTCATTAGCCTCGCCGGGAATGAATCTGACCGTAAGCGAGAATGAAATTGCTTTCATCCCACCATCGTCGCAGGCTCACAGCCGTCGCTCGCTATTCTACCCGGCTCCCGGAAATCGGAGTATCTCGCGAAGATTGAACCGGGAAACGGCCCGTTCATCCTGAGCTAAACTCAGCCTGAATAAGGTCGCGCAGCTGCGAAGCGGGCAGCAGCAACTTCTCTTCCCCGGCGATTCGACTGTTGTTCTGGATGTGCTTCTCATCCTTGGAAGAAAACAGAATGATGCTGTGAGGATTACCCCCCACAGCCGCGCTAAGCATCAGTGACGCCAGCACGGCCGCGTCTCTTAAATCTTCTCCAACGGCCTTCGACCAGCGGTCGCAGCGCGCGGCGTCGGCTTGTAGAGCTTCATGTAGCGAGCAAAAGTTTGCGGTGAGCGCACGATGATGAATCCGGAACGCAGCGATTGCCGGAACGGGTGGATCGCAGATGCTCCACTCGCACTGTACGACCCGGCAGTACTCCTTCCGAAGAGAAAGAAGCATCGCAATCTTTGCGCGTTCGCTGCCCACGCCAAACGTTCCTATCTTGCCGGACGTGACCGAATCCTCCAGAAACCGCAACAACCGATCATCGTGCAAATCGGCGGCGGTGGCCTCGTGCAGCAACCAAACATCGATGCGATCCGAACGCAGCGCGCGCAGGCTTCTATCGAGCGAGAACCGCGCCTCCTCCGCAGAGAATTCTACCGAAGCGCCTACTTTGGAGATCGCGTCAGCGGTACTTGCCAGCCGGCGCTTCAGCGCCGGCACATACCGCAAGAGCGGACCGGCCACGCGCCTGCCAACCTTCAGGAGCGACTGATGCGTGGCCGGAGCCAGGCCAAACTTCGTCGCGACGGTCGCCTCCGCGCGATGCCGAGCCAGGAAATCGCCCACGCAACTCTCCGCTTCCCCGTATCCATACATCGGCGCCACGTCGAAGTGACGAATGCCCCCATCGAACGCGGTCTCCAGCAGCGCGAGAGACCGCTTTCGTCCGAGTGCTCCCATGAGACTCGAGCAACCGTATCCCAGCCGCGATGTGCGTCGCCCAGTCGTCGCCAGTTCGATAGTTTCCACGCGACATCTCCTTCAGGCGGAGCCTAAGTGCTGCGCAAGCCGCATCGCGAGCGCCAGCAGTGTGTGAGTCGGATTCGAGAATCCAGAAGTTGGAAAAACGGCGCTGCTGCAGACGTAGGCATTGCGCGTTCCATGCAGCTTTAGATTGGTGTCGACCACTCCCTGCAAGGGCGAGTCGTGCATGCGCATCCCTCCCATGTGATGAAAGCTGTCCTCGCAGCGGCCAATGACGACGGCATCATCATACAGCCCCGGCATGGTCTCCAATTTCGCAAGCTGCGCCAGCGATGCAGTGGCGATCTCCGTAAAACACCGGATGGTCTTCAGTTCAAGCGGCGAAATCGTCCAGCACAATCGCGTACGGTACAGACCCAGCGAATCACGCTCGCTGGAGAGGGTGATCGCGCTGGCGGAACATGGCTCCTGTTCGCAATGCACCCTCAGCGATACCGCTGCCGACGCCGGCTGGAACGACCTGCGTTGCACCGCATAGCGGTATGTCTGGCGCAGCAGAGCGGGCGCGTTTGTCAGCAGATGGAACGCATTCTTTGGCTTCACCTCCCGCAAGCGGCCTCGCAAAATGTGCTTCGCAGTCGACCGCAACTCCGCCATCACCTCGTCGTTATCGCTCTCGTAGGCCAGGGTTGCGGCGACGCTCAAAGTGCCCGCGCGCGCCTGCTCTTCGGGCAATAGCTTGATCTTCGGCTGGTACTTGAAGCCGTACAAGAAGATTCCGTCGAAGTCACGATCCAGTCCTCTCCGGGAATGCGGGTGCAGCACTCCCACGTTGCAATCGATGTGGTCCTGGAAGTGACGCCCCAGAAGGGCCGAACGGTTCCACGGGCAGCCGCCCTCGCGCGGTTGCAGAAAAAAACGGGAGCTCTCAATCGCCCCAAGGCAGAACACATACTCCCGCGCGCGAAAAATCGCGCTCCTGCCGGACTGCGTGCTGGCGTGAACGCCGACCGCCGTCTCGCCGTTCAGTTGTAGCTCCGTCGCATTGGCATGCAGCCATAGTTGCAATGCGCCGTCGCCGGCGATCGCCGTGTGATGCAGTCGAGCGAAGTTGGGCTCCGGGCACCAACGGGACAGATAAGACTGCATGGCTTCAAAACTGGGCTCGGCAATGCCGAGTTCCCGCCACACATCGCTATCGCATGCTGTCGATTGGCCAAGACCCTCAAGCTCGATCGCGCGTCGATAGAATGGCGTCAGGATCGTTCTAGAAAATGGCCAGCCGCTGCCCGGCACCCAGGGACGGCTTCGAAAGTCGAATTCATCGAGCTCCAATATCTGGCCGCCCCAGCGGTTGGTTGTGCCTCCCAAAGCGCGGAATCGGCCGCCCTGGACGCCGCGATGCGCCAAGCCGCCGAGATCGCTTGTATAAGGTTCCTGGGCCGGCTCTTCTACGGTCGCGCCGCCCCCTTCGAGAACGAGGATAGTCTTGCCGAGACGCCTAAGCTCAACCGCCAGCGCAATGCCGGCCGCGCCCGCACCGACAATGCAGACATCCGCCACAGCAGTCGCATCGGGTGCCGACTCCAGAAGATCGTGAATCACGATAAATCAGAGACCATATTCTCCAATTAGATGCAGGTTTGCCGTCTATTGGCTACACGCTCGAGGCCGTCGCGTTGAGCGGCTCGGTCTGCTTATTCGTAGCATGATTCGTAACAGAGCAGACTTCCCTGCCAAAGCGCAACGTCTCAACGTGGAGTTCCATGATGATCAGCCGCGCGACGGCCACGTAGGGGCACAGCTCACCATAAATCCTCGTCTCTAGAATCACGCCACGGTAAAACATGATGGCGAACCAGAAGGGCAATATCCAGAGGTAGTTCCGGAAGCGGAGTGGACGAATATCGCGCCGCAATATCACGATGATCGGCAGCATGCAGCCGCAAATATTTAGTAAGGCGGGCCACAGGCGAGGCTTGAGACGGCCAATGTTTTCGAGGATTCGGTCGTAGTCCTCCGCCCGGCTGTTATGTGCGAAAGAGCGCGCCAAAACAAGTTTGATCGACACCCAGATGACAAACAGCACAGCCACTCTGGGCCAGGAAACCGAACCGAAAAAGAACCCGCGGCGAAGACCGCCGGACGGCTCGGCTAGGTCTTTGCTCATTGCGTCCAGAACATAGATGCCGATAAGGAATGACGTAGACCGGGGCCAGTTCCGCCGTGAAGGCACCCTGAGCATGGGTCATGCGCTGGCTGAACACAGGCGGTCTGTGAAGACCGTCGATCAATAGAACGGGAAGCACCCGCTCCTGAAAGGGAAGTCTCTCGTGGCCGGAAAGATAGGCCGGCAGCTTTAGATAAAAAACGCAACGGACGATATAAAAACGTACAAATTGGAGGGTCACGCACGCGTATAACACGAGGATGCCCACCCGAGACGCGGACCTGTAGCGCTGGAGCCGATTCACCATTGGGTCTAGGCATCTCCAGAGTCTTCGCGATACGCGGGACATCCTGGATGTGCGTGCATGTTCGCTTCGCTGCCACAGCGGCCAATACCGAATGCGAGGGCGAGGCTATCGCCTACAGAAGTGGCGGGATCCGGCAATCCGATGCATCATATCTAGGCGTATCTCTATCACGCAGGAAGCACTTCGTAAGCAGGAGGTTCACCATGCGCATATTTCAAGCACTGGCTACAGCGCTGCTCGTCGCGAGCACGTCCAGTTGTTTCGCTTCGTCGCCGAATTCTTCCTTCCCCGACGACACCGCCCAGTTGGTCTCGAATTTTTCCGTGGTGAAGAAGACCGAAGTTCCGGGAGCGACATTGAAGGCGGGCGCCTACTCCATCCGCGTCGTCGATCATCTGTCCGACCGCGTCGTTCTGCAGATCGAAGGCGCGGACGGCAAAGCGCTGACTACCTTTCTGGGTCTTCCAAGCTCGTCGCTCCAGAACGACGTCTCGAAAGGCCCCGTAGCGTGGAGTGCTGGACCGAAGGGCGAGGATGCGCTGCGCGGTTTCGCATTTCCAGGCGGCGTTGCGGTTGAATTCGTCTATCCGAAGCAGGAAGCAGTCAGCATCGCGAAGGTCAACTCGGGTAAGGTAGCAGCCATCGATCCCGCATCGCAGGGGATTCCCGCCGGCACGAAGCTGTCCAAGGCCGATATGCAGATGCTGAACCTCTGGTTGCTGTCGACCACCACCGTCGGCTCCGATAACGACACCCAGCCGGCGATTCAGGCGGAGCGGTATCAGCAGCCGGCCCAGCCAGCGCAGCAGGTCCAGCAGGCAAGCACCGCATCGGCCGCGGCTCCATACGCTTCGCAGCCCCGTGCCAATCACGTTCGCGTAGCTCGCCAGCCATCTCCAGCCAACCAGGAACTGGCATCCGTAAAGCGTCCTCCGGCCCTGTCCGCGCTGCCGCATACGGCGAGCAATCTGCCTGCTATTTTGCTGGCAGGAATTCTCGCGCTCTTGCTCGCGGCCACCCTTCGATTCGTGCGCTCGATGGCTCATGAAAGCTGAACCGCCGGTTCGTTTTCGATTCGCGACCACCTACGCATTTCGGTGCGTGGAGGGCTTTCTGCTCGCTGGCGGCATGGCGGCTCTGCTGTACTGCGTCAGCGCGGGATTGAGGGTTCACGCCGCAGATCGCGCGGCCGCCGTGTTCGTGGCGAAACTCGGGCCTCTAATGCACGCGCGAACCGGTGTAATCACCGATAATCCGTCCGACGTCATGGGTCAAATTCAAATCCCGGCGCTGGGTCTCTCTGCGCCGATCACCACAGGCGTCGGACGGATCGAGTTGATCGAGGGCGTCGGTCATATTCCTGGTACGGCGCTCGCAGGCGGTTTAGGCACCATGGGTCTCGCCGGCCACCGCGACACATTCTTCCGGGCCCTGCGGCGCATCTCTCCCGGCATGCAGATTCGTGTGACCGGAGAGAGTGGCACTTACCGATATGTCGTGGACGCCATCAAAGTGATTCTCCCCGAACAGGTTGAGGTGCTCGATGCCGGATCGCGGCCGAAGCTGGTCCTGGTGACTTGTTATCCCTTTCACTACATCGGCGCAGCGCCCCGACGCTTTGTCGTACAGGCCCACCTGCTCTCTCTCCTGCCCGATGCGATGGACCGTTGATCTGTTGGTACTTCGTCGCCTTAAAGCGACAGGAACCTTTACTACCAATGGCTTGATCAACCTACTCCCCTACATAGTCTTACGTGGAATTCCTCTTGCCTTAATCTCCGTGCATCGCATTTATGCGGCCCACGCGCCTTGTGCCTAGCTGCGCAGCGAGGCATACTGTGGCGAAGTAGACCAATGTCAGGCAGACCAGACGTGACTGACGATCCGCGCATTCCGCGGGTCGTTGTCGGCTGGACTAGGAAGCAAGGCCTCGTTGAAATTTGATCGCACACTGATAATAGTTCTCGCGACCCTTCTCGCCGGCATGGGTTTGTCCGCAAGCCATGCAGAGGCGCAACTGAACGTCGCTTACGGACCGAGTGGAATCCAGCAACTCTCGTTCAACGGCAGTAAGTTGGAAGACCTGGGGCAGTATCCGTCCGATGCATTTCATATCTGGCACATGAAGATAACGGATCTGCAAGGTAACGTCCTTACCCAGGGCCAATATGGGTGGGGAGAGAACAACAACGGACGCGCCTGGAACGCGGCCGCCGACATCTGGACGTATAACTTTGTCTGGGGTTCGATTCAGGTCCAATTCGTACAGGCTGCGAATAACCTTAATATGGTTGTGACCGAGACCAACTCAGCCAACTCAGGCGTGATTCTGGATGGAGCTACGATCTATCCCTTCGTGCTGCACTTACCGGCGCTTCCGAATAACTTCTATAGCGCCAGCTACCCGCAGATGTCATTCAATACGACGGGGCCAAGCGTTCTGAATGCTGACTACGGCTCCGGTGAAGTAGTTGCCGTTGCGCCGGACGCGACCAAACCTCTGTACAGCGGCTTCGATCCCGCCGGCACCGGAAACTCCTACTATCCGATCATTAGCAGTACGACTCCCGATTTTCTCGCAACGTTTCAGCCGCACAACGACCGTCCCGTGCAGCCCGGACAGAGCGATACCTTCACGGTCTCGCTGAGGTTCGCGTCTTCAGGTACATCGACGGCGGCGCTCGCCAGCGATGCCTACGCAAGTTGGGCTCGGACCTGGCCGCCACAGTTGAACTGGAGCGATCGCCGTCCGATCGGTACTGTCTTCCTGGCAAGCTCGCCTTCGGGCAATGTCAATCAACCCGGCGGTTACCCGAATAATCCGCGTCGGTATTTCAACGACAGCAACTCCAACGATTTCAATGTAACCACGCCGGCCGGTCTGGCTGCCTTCCAGGCGCGTGTACTCCGGCAGGCTGCGGTCAATGTCACCAACCTGCAACAACTCGGCGCGCAAGGCGCAATTACCTGGGATATCGAGGGCGAGCAGTATCCGCAGAACACGAGCTACGTCTGCTCGCCGGACCAGATCGCTCAGGTTGCGCCGGAGATGGAGAGCGCTATCACCGACAGCACCTCCCCGTATTTGGGGATGAAGCTGGATGATGCCTACTTTAAAGTCATGACCAGCGCCGGCTTCCGTGTAGGTGTCTGCATTCGTCCGCAGCAATTTACGCTCAACAGCGATGGGACGGCGGGGCAATCCTACTTATTCGATACCGCGGTCGAAGCCGAGATGGCGGCCAAGATGCACTTCGCCCACGATCGCTGGGGCGCAACTCTGTTCTATGTAGATTCGTCCGTGGAGAGCGACGGCGCCGTGCTCGATGCAAGCATCTTCCAGCAGCTCGCGCAGGCGTTTCCCGATTCCTTGATCATGCCCGAAGAAAGCACGCCCAAGCACTACGCGTACACGGCTCCTTTCCTCACCTTCTTGAATCACGGCGACCTTGGGACCGATCCAACGGTACATGCTTATTATCCAAATGCCTTTAGCGTCATCCTAATCAACGACGCGGATCCCGGAACACTCGCGGGGCGCCTCCCTCAGTTGACCGCGTCGGTCAAAGGCGGCGACGTGCTGATGGGATTGGTAGATTTCTGGCAAGCAAACGACCCGACCATCGACGCGATCTACCAGGCCGCAGGTGTCGCTGCCACACCGCCGTCTCAGCCTACACCCGCACCGACACCTGCGCCATCGCCGACACCTGCGCCAGCGCCGACACCTACACAAGCGCCGACACCTACACCACAACCTACTACTCCTGCACCTACGCCGGCCCCAGCGCCAGTAACGGCCGCTGTAGCTATCGTCACACCGGGTGCGGACACTTTACTTTCAGGCACGACGACAATTTCGGGAGCGGTGGACGTCAACCTGGACGCGGCTGGCTCCTACCTCATGGTCGACGGTCTGGAGATTGGAACACATCGGGTGACAGGGTCTCCGTTCAACTATCCGCTGGACACGACCACTTTGACCGATGGTCCGCATACGCTCCAACTATGGGCGCATGACACCGGCAACAACACGTGGCTGTCGGCGACAGTCGCTGTGACGGTATCCAATGGCGCTGCGGCATCTTCACCGCCTCCATCTCCGTCCCCGTCCCCATCTCCTGCGCCTGTCACAAACAGCACCTATCCGATCGCGCTGACTTATCCCACCAGCGGTGAGGCCGTCAGCGGGATCGTGCAGGTCGCTGGGTTGATTTCGCAGACACTGGACGCGGCCGCATCGTACGTGATGGTGGACGGTGTCGAGGCCACCACGCGGGTCGGATCGGCGCCCTACATCTACACTCTGGATACCACTCAGCTCACTCCCGGGCAACACACAATCCAGATTTGGGCGCACGACATTGGCAACGACACCTTGGTCTCCAATCCAGTGTCGGTAACTGTCTCAGGACAGTGAATTGGCATCGCAGCAATCTCAAGGAGTCAACGACGCAAACTTCGCAATCGGAGTCGAGTCGTCTTCGCTTTTTTTTATCATTCATGAAGGGAATCTATGTTTGCAGTCGCTACACCATCAGGCAAATTGCTACAAGAAAGATATTTAGCGAAGAAGCAACTATGGATGCGCGTATGGCGGCGAACTTCTTAGCTCGCCCTCCGCATCTCCGGATTCCGCACCCGCTGCAGTTCCCGTTCGACGAAGGCTGCGCGGGCCTGCCACGTGCCATTACGGCTCGCCTCCCAGCGCAGAGCGACGCGTCCATCATCGAAACCCTTCGACAGCAAGTCACGCAAAATCCCATTGGCATGTTCCGCCGAATCCACAAGCTGCAGCAGCGGTTCTTTGTGAAGCAGTTCTTCGAAGCCGCGGGTTGAGATCATCGGACGGCACGCGGCTAGGTGCTCATAGAACCGCGTGCTGCTGCCCGAGTAAGTCGGTTCGCAGCGCCGATAGGGCAACACCGCGACATCGAAGCAGCGCGCATAAGCGGCGAGATCACCGTACGGCTTGAGCCCCACCGCATGCACATTCCTCAAGCGCAGAACACGCGCGCGAGCGGACCTGATCTCCGGCTCCGGTATATGCATCGTGGCCGGACCGACGAAGACCCATGAGAAATCCGGCGTGGATCGAATCAACTCTTCGAGGAAGAGCCAATCCATATTGCCGGCCAGATTGCCGATCACTCCGGCCATCGGCCGCTCGACACCAACTAAATCCGGCGGCAGCTTGCCGGGCGCGCGGGGCGGCCGAGGAAGAAGGTTGGAAGCGCGGGTCGCATTGGGCACAACGCGAATCTT
Source organism: Granulicella sp. (assembly GCA_965277925.1). Classification (GTDB taxonomy): domain Bacteria; phylum Acidobacteriota; class Terriglobia; order Terriglobales; family Acidobacteriaceae; genus Granulicella. The sequence continues at coordinate 429,296 of OZ255850.1, forward strand.
CTCCGGCAAACAATTGCCATGGACCAAGAGGTAGTCCGCCAGACGCTGCGAGTTTGGGCACACCAATTTCGCGACGCGGCACATACGCCGGTCCAGCTCGTGGACCCCAGCCGGGTCCGCCCCGGTGTACTGCTCCATGAGGTCCGTAAGCCAGTATATGACCGGGCCTGGCCAGCGCTCGGCGACCGGCGCGAAGTAAGGTATGGTGCAAACCAGCGGCGAGTCCTTGGGATCGGATGTGTGCCGCAAGAGATGCTCCGTAACGTTGGTCTCTATGCGTGCGAGAGCTGACCATGGCCGGCGCGCATATCCGCGCAGCAGCGGAAATCCACGGATCGTGAGCGGAGGGTCGGCATTCTCCCGGTCTCGTGAAGCACTGAGACGCAGGCCAGGAAGATATTCACGCTCCGGCTCCCATGCAATCACAGGCGCCAGCTCTGCCAACGCGGAGCCGAATTCGATATCAAGAACATCGGACACCTGAAGCAAATTCCAGTTCATGCGGCTCCTGAACGATCGTGCCGGTCTAGGGCCGCGGTGCGGACCCGGCGCCTCACTAAATAAGGTTCGGCCGCCATCGTAACTGCCTTCTTGGTGAGGTCTTCCTGCAAGCGTTCAATGGTCGCCATCATTAGCTTCGCGGGTTTATCGTAACCGCTGCGGCAGAGCTTCAGATAACCGTGGTCGCCCAAGGGTAGGGTAATACGCCACGACAGGCTTTCGGTCGCGGAGCCTCCGTGCTCAAAGTGGCTCTCTTGCAACAGCATCTCGACCGTGTCGAACTGCAACTCCGCACACACTCTGCGCACGATCAGCCAACAACTTTCGGCGGAATCGGCGCTCAAGACCGACCGCTCCAGGTCGCGCAGATAGATGTCGTCGCGCACTTGGCGAAGTACCCGCTGACTGGAGACAGCGCGCCATGCGGCTCCCAGCTCGATGTAATCCAGATGGTGAATGCCTGCGCACACCAGCAGCAGGAAAACTACGATGACAATCATACGGACGTAAGTCGGGCTAAAGCTCAGCACCAGCGCAATCAAGGCGGCGGTCGCGCAGACTCCATACAGAATCAGTGCGGTGGTGCGAGGTTTGTAGCCGCGCGCCAGAACCATGTGATGAATATGACCGCGGTCGCCCTTGAAGATGGGCACGCGGCGCAGATAGCGGCGGCAGATCGCAAGGCCGACATCGATCAGCGGGAGAGCCAGCGCAATAAGGGGCGCCACCAGGCCCATAATGGTGCCGGTCCGCTGACTCCATATCAGGGTGAAGCAGCCCAGCGCGAATCCGATTGTGAGGCTGCCGGAGTCGCCCAGGAAGATCGATGCCGGACTGAAGTTGAAGCAAAGAAACGCCAGCAGGCAACCGGCAAGTGGCAGCGTCGCGAGCATCAGGCCCGCGTCGCCGGTGAAGATCGCAACTAGCAGAGTGGTCACCGTGGCGAACAGGCCAACCCCGGAGGCCAGACCGTCCAAACCATCGATGAGGTTCACCGCGTTGGTGCATCCGATCAGCCACACGATGCTGATGGGGTAGATTAGCCAAGGCGTAGCGAGCGCGGAATGATGCGCGAAGAAGCGTGAATTTGTGGTTGTGAAGTGTGTTCCAAGCCCCACGGCAAGACCTGCGGCGGCGAGCTGTCCCAGAAGTTTTTGCCAGGGCTTGAGGCCAATGAGATCGTCGAGAAGGCCCGTAAGAAAGACGATGGCTGTGGCCGGAAGAAGCAACCATAGAAGGTCTTTGTGCTGGATATACAACTTCTCGTGCGCCGGAGCGAGAGCGAAGATAAGCGCCAGCGTTCCCACATAGGCGAGCACAATCGGAACGCCACCGATGCGAGGTATCGGACGCCCATGCAGCTTTCTGTCCGCGTCCGGGTGATCGACCAGGTCGTAACGCAGCGCGAGGTCACGGCACAGCGGTGTCATCAGCAGGCATAAGCCGAACGACGTCAAGCCGAGAACGAGTAGGACATACATGGCAGATCTCCGTGCGAGAAGACCACGACTACGGGCGTGCGGTTGAGTGCTGCCCAACAAGTTTTCCCGTATGCTTCGCCGGGTAAGGCTGTGTGGAAGCTCCGATAATTTCGGCAATGCGTGCAATGCCGAGAGGAAGGTCAAAATTTTCAAGGAGCGCCTGACGGCCACGAGCGCCTGCAGCTTGAACTTCGAGTGGATGGTCGATCAGATGAAGCAGCAAAGTTGTCGCGCGATCTATGTCGCCTACTGAAACGTGCCAACCGCAATTGAAGCTGCGGATGATGCGAGCGGGCATTGCATTTGCCGGCCCAATGAAGAGGATCGGCCGTCCGGCCGCCAGCAGGCCGTAGACCTTGCTGGGAACCACGGTGCCGCAACAGACCTCGCGCTGCGTCACCAGACCGATGTCGCCGATTGCGAGACTCTTGGCCAGATCGGCGCGATCCGCATACGGCCGAAGCTCGATGGAATTTATCTGCTCAGCTTCGATAAAGGCGGAGAGCTCTTCTCTTCGCCCTCCGCTACCGACGAAGATGAACCGGAAGCGCGCATCTTCGCGCAAATTGCGGATGGCCCCGAAGATGGTGTCAAGATCATGTGCCAGCCCCAGGTTGCCGGAGTAAAGAACAGTGAGCGTGCCGGCATCTCCGCTGAACGGAAGAACCGGAATCGCGCGGCTGTCAGCCCAGTTATAGGAGATGAAGATCTTGTCAGCGGGAGTTCCGCGTGCCAGCAGACGATCGCGCATGCACTCGCCCAGCGCGATGACGCCATCCGCATGTCGCCTCGACCAGTCGGCGAGAATGCCAGTGCCGTGGTCGGCAATGCCACCGGCTTTGAAGTATCCGCAATCCACGGCCACATCGGGATACATGTCCATCTCCCAGATGAAGTGGCGTGTGTCACGCAGTATCTTCATCGCGTTGCCCAGCAGCGAAAGCAAAGGCGGCGTCGTGAGGGTAATGACCAGATCGACCTTCGGCATCGTAAGCGCCCGCCACATGGCGCCGGCATAGAAGGATGCATAAGAAAGGACGCGGCCAACTTTTCCACGCACAAACGGCAAAGCCCGGACGCGGTGCATGATCACGGGCGGAGCCTCACCACGATCCGCGGGAGCATATCCGCCATCGGCGCTGATCGAGTAGACCTCGTGTCCACGGTCTGCAAGTCCGCGCGCGAGATCGGTCACCATTTGGCTGGTCGCCGACGAGTCAGGCCAGAAGAACTGATTCAACAGAAGTATCTTCATCGCCGTTGCACCTCGAACTCAGGGGAGTGGTTGGGCGTCGATCGCACGTTGCGACGCCGTGTGAATGTCGCAGGATTGCCGCTGAATATCTCGAACGGCGGAATGGTGCCGCTGATGACGCTGCCCGCGGCAGCTATCGCACCTTCGCTTAACACCGCGCCGGGAAGCAGCGTACACATGGCTCCCGCCCACGATCCATCGAATAGATGGATCGGCTCAATGCGTAGTCCGAACGCAGGATCGGTCCAATCGTGGTTGCCCGTGCAGAGATACGCTCCCTGCGAGACGCAGACATTGTTGCCCAGGCGAATGGTAGTGAGCGTGTCGAACCAACTGCGTTCTCCGATCCAGCAGTCGTCGCCAATGACCAGATGCCATGGATACTTCACGACTACCTCGGAGTGGATGACCACGCGCTGTCCCACCCGCGCTCCAAACAGGCGAAGAAGAAAGACCCGCCATCCAGAGAACGGCAGAACGTTGCAGCGGAAGAGCGGTAAACCGAAAAATAGCCACCCCGCGCGCCACAGCCTGGAGCGTCCCGGCTGGAACCAGGAGTTGTCGTAGTTGCGCAGTCGGATCGTAGCGCTCATGCAGCCACCTCCAGCAGCTCAAAGCTGCGCGGCCTCGGTCCACCGAGCACCCAACGATAGAGCTCCGCCATCTGCGCCGCGACAACCGGCCACACGAAGCGGTCGTGGACCAGACGCCGCCCACGATTGCCGATCTCTGCATTCGCGGCAGCGCCATTGCTCAGCATGTGCTCGAGCGCACTGGTAAGGTCCGGGACGTTTGCCGCGATCTGCCAGCCCGCGCCATACTGCTTCACTTCCGGCAAATGGCAGCGGTCAGAGACGATGACCGGGAGGCCCATTCCCATCGCTTCGAGCACTGCAACACTCAGGCCTTCGGAGTAAGAAGGAAGCACAAAGCTATGCGCGCTGGCGAGTGCGCTCCACTTCATCTCCCGCGCTAGCATGCCGGTAAAGACCACGCGGTCGGACATCCCGCGCTGCTCAACCATCGATTCCAAAGCTGCGCGCGTGTTCTCGCAGTCCGGCCCAGCCAGCACCAGCACCGCATCCGGGAATTGTTTCGCAACGTCGGCCCATGCCTTGACGAGAAGGTCGATTCCCTTCTTGACGTGCATGCGGCCGAGAAACAACACGGCTCGCTTCCCGCGAAGCTGCGGAAATTTATCAAGAAAGTGAGACCTGTCCACTGTCGCTGGAAGAGCGACGCCGTTCGGAATAACGGCGATCGGCCGGCGACTGCCGAAGCGGCGATAATCTTCTGCTTCAGCAAGTGTCAACGCATGCAGGCACGCCGCGCTCTCGATATTCTTGCGTTCTATGAAGGCCGAGTAGAGCCGTTTCTTCAGCCCCTTATTGGCAAGCGCCCACGGCTCCAGCATCCCATGCGCGGAGAGAACGTAAGGCGTGCGCAGCGAGCGAGCGATATGCGTCGTGACACTGGTGTGGGTCTCCCACAGGCCATGAACGTGAAGACCATTTGCCTGAGTTAGCTGCTCGCGAAATCTGGACCGCAGTTGGGCTTTGAGTATCCATGCAGCACGACTCGCCGGCCAGTGTGTTCCCGAGATTTCAGGAAATGCGGCGAGCGAGTACGACTCGTCCGTTGCGGAGAAGCTCGCGATATCGACGGTGAGGCTTTCATCACGCGCCAGACTCGTACCAAGCTGCGGCACCACCGTGCTCACACCGCCGTACCTCGGATCCAGATGCGATACGACCTGCATCCATCGCGCTGACGCGACCGCTGCGAGACGAGCGGTTTCATCATTCGCGAAAATACTAGTGGAGTTCAAGGTCGCAATCATGCGGCTGCCTCCGGGCGGGAATCGGCGCGCTCGGCGAGCCGCTTCGGCTGCGCATTGGCGATGGAAGCGATCTGCAATCCGAAATTTCGCGGCGAATACCCGGCGATTCTCTCGGCAGAACTCTGTCCCATCGCCGCGATCTCTTGCTCGCTAAGCTGCGCCATTCGAGCTAGGCAAGCTGTCAACTCCCTGCCGTGCTCGGGGTTGAAGAGCAGGCCATTGCGTCCACTTTCAACCAGGTCTTCGGCACATCCGCAACGGTTGGACACGATCACCGGAAGGCCCGCGGCCATCGCTTCATTCACGACCAGACCCCAAGGCTCGCGTGTGCTTGGCAACACGAAGCACGCTGCGAATGCGAAGAACGGGAGCAACTCCTGCAAACTCTTGAGCCCGCTGAAAACCACATCTTTCGCGAAGGGTGACCCGTCGAGCATCGCGCGCAGCGTCGCTGCTTCGGGGCCATCACCGGCAAGCACAAGCGACCAGTCTCCGCCGCCGAGACGATAGTCGAGCCATGCCTGCAGCAGGCCCGCAACGTTTTTCTCGCGCGCCAACCGGCCGACAAACAGAAAGTACCGGCGCGGCAGATTGTGCTCTCCCCTCCTCGATCCTGCGCGCTGCGCCGCCGTGCCCTCGCGAATTGCGTCATTGCCGACAACATCATAGAAGCGCGCCACCCGTTCTTCCGCGATCCCGAGTCGGCGAATGTAGCGCAGATGCGCCGCACCGCCTACAACCGCCCAATCGAACAGCGCCCGAATGAGTTTGGCCTTGAGCCACTCCTTCCATCCAGTCCGCGTATGATCTTCGGCCGTGCTCTCGGTCATCAGCACGCTCGCGCTCCCATGCGTTCTCGCCCACACTGCGGCCGCGATCGCAGGCAGCGTGTAATAGCCGGGAACTAAGACCACCTCGGGGCGAAGCTCATTCAATCGCCGCCACAAAACCCGCGCGAGCACCAGCTTGTTCGCCGCTCGCCAACTGCTCTCCGGCAGCAGCGTTTCAACCGGCAAATGCGCCGGCCTGTCCTCGCGAAACTTGAGACCCGCGTGAACACCGATTCCGCCCACAAGCTCGATCCCGACTGCTTCTCCCTGATGACCGAAAGCCTGCTGCAGCCCCTCGAAGCGCGCGATGTGATACGCATACCAATCGATCCAGATCACCGCAACCTGACAGCGCGACATGTGGCCCGTGGCCCGAGTTGAACGAGTTGAATTTTTCTTACGCATTTTCGAACCTCCCGGCAGGTAATGCCTCTCTCTTGACGGTCGGCTGCAGCCGCCGCCGCGGCAGGCCTCCACGAAGTCGCGCGGGCGCAGGCAATGCCCAGCGCCAGATCATCCAGCAAGGGATCGAAAGCAGCAGCGTACGAAAGATCACCGCCTCCATGGTCTGCATCACCATGTAGATCGTGATTGCGGAGAGCACCACGAGCTGGCTAGACCAGGGGCCTCCGCGCGTAACCGCTTTTCTCCACGTGTAGCCGTAGATCCAGCCGAGCAGGCCCATGAACGGAATAGCGAACCACCACACCTCGACCCACAGATCGGCAACGATACCGGGCGCCGCTCCCACCGCGCCCTCCCAGCCAAGCGTGTCGCCAAATCCTTGGCCTGTGCCCGCGTTATAAAGCAGTTCCGGTACACCGAAGTCTTCGTACTTGGTCGGCCAGACGGAACTGGGAATCGGCCGTACAAGAATCTGCGCGAGATAGCGCCGCATCCAGTAGTAGTGATCGCGACGCTGCGAGCTGAGCACCGTACCCGCGCCATAAATCCACTCGTTGCCGGTGTCGGGCGTCTCCACGACCTCGCTGACATCGGTCGTCATCGCGTGGTCTGAGCCAATGTAGATGCTCTGGCGATTCGTAACCAGGAAAAGCACCAACCAGCCGACACAGCACCCTGCCACGCCCACCGCCACCAGCGGCGGCCGCTTGGCGCGATTCACGTACCAGCCCATCAGCGCGACGATCACAAGTTCGAAGGTGGGTCCGCGCCTCGCCATCAGCACGGCGGTGGCAAGCCATGGAAGCCCAAACGCGGCCAGCATCGCGTAGCTCGGCCAGCGGGGTCCCCCGGCCGAACGCACCATCATCGCCATCATCACGCCGACCAGCAGCAGGATCGAGCCGTCGCGGATATAGCCGCTATCGTCCCAGCCTCCCGAGTAGGAGGTACTGTAGGCCGCAACGAAGCCGCCAACATTGATGATGCTGATCGCCCAGCACAGCAGCCCGATCGTACCCGCAATGGATCCGCCGATCAGCAGCCGGCGCAGCGTCCGTGCGGAAAAGTGCCGGGGCCGGCGAAGCTCCGACTTGCGCACGCGCACACCCGCGGCGAGACAGCAAACCACAAAAGCCAGCACTCCGAGCACGAAGAGCGTCTGCACGAAGAGAAGTTGATCGTTGTCAAAAAACCGCGGCAGACCGCCCGCTTGAACGAGCTTCCACGGCATCCAGCCATACAGGAACGCCAGCATCGGGCCAATGATGATGAGCGGATGAAAGACATCGCGGCTGCCGTCGAGCGCCGCGATCGCGCCCACGATTGCAATCGCCGCCGCAGTGATGAGGAGAGCGAGGAACATCACGCGGCCCCCCTTTGCAGCGGGAGATCATGCCGTGGCGTCAAGCCTTCGGCGGCGAGATAATCGCGCACTGCTTCCGCCGCCGAGGTCCTGAAGCGATCCCAGGTGAATCGCTCCGCTCGCTCTCGCGCGCGTGCTCCCATCCGCGAAAGTTCGCCACGATTTCGAACGGCCCAGTCGATGCGATCGGCGAGCAGATCGGCCCTGCGCGGCTCCACGATGAAGCCTTGCACGCCGTCATCGATAAGATCCGGCGCCGCCGTATGCGTCGTCGAAAGAATCGGCAGCCCACACGCCAACGCCTCCAGCAGCACCTGACCGAAGCCTTCCCCAACCGATGGGAAGACGAACAGATCGGCCGTTTGATACGCGCGCACCAGTTCCTCGCCACTGACCGATGTGCGAATCTCGATCTGCGACCGGAACGGCGCGAACAGTTGCAGGTCATCGACAGCGCGGCCGCAGATCGTCAGATCGATTGGACTGCCACGCAGAAGAGTCAATGCTTCGAGCAGATACTTCACCCCTTTGCGCTGGTTAATGCGGCCGACGAACAGCAGCCGCAGACGGGAAGTACGGCTTTGGCGCTTGGTTGGGCAAGGCTTGAAACGCTCCAGATCGACCCCGTAAGGAACCACGGTGATAGCGTCTGCGGAAGCGCCGTTCTTGATAAGGCTCTCACGCGTGAACGACGACGCGACTAGATATCGTGAGGCCATGGCCGTTTCGCTGACCAGGTGCTGGAAGTCTTCTTCCGGCAGAGCCATCTCCCATTCCGTCATCAGCGATGGAGCACACTCCGGAAAACGCGCGAGCTCTTCAGTGAGGATTCTGCGCATCGTCGCCGGATGCGGATGGACCTGAAACAGCAGTCCTCCGCGTCCATACGCGGTGAATGCGTCGTAACCAAAGTAGCTGTAACTGACCAGGCCCGCGCCTATGCGCTTGGCCCGCTTACCCGCTTCGCTGCCGAGCCTCGCGTCCGCCGACCTCGCCCACCTGCGCCGCATCGAGAACGGAAGAGAGTGCAGCTTGTCCATCACAAGTCCGCCCACACCCGCGGCAGCGCAGGTGGACACCCTAGCCGCGGGCAAACCCTCCGCGCTCCTTTGCCGCAGCTTGCGCAGCACGCTTGCGGGAAGGTGGTTTCCCAGCGCCTTGGCCCAACCGCGTTCCTCGGACCAGAAAAGGTCTGTCACCAGAGCTTCCAGCAGACCAGCCTGCGAGAGCGCCAGCGCGAGTTGATAGGCATCGCGCGCGCCGCCATGCACCAGTACGGCCTTCGTGGGCGTCAACGCGGGCCTCTCCCGCCCGGCCGATTGCAACGGGCACGCGGCCGCAGCGACGGGTGAGGGACCGTAGCCGGGGACAGCGCGTTCTGGTGAGAGTGTCTGCATAAGCCTGGGGCGCAAAGCAATTAGAGCAATGAAGCGAAGTGATGTCTTAGATCGGAGGCGCAGTTGGTCCAGGTAAAGCGTGGTGCGCGAGCCAGACCGGCCGAGCTATATTTCATGCGCTCGCGGGAGTCGAGCAGAAGCTCCGTAATCGCGTCCGCATGCGCGGCCGGATGGGTCGCTGAAACCAGCACGGCTGCATCCCCAGCGATCTCGGGTATCGATGAACTGTCGCTCGCCACAACCGGAGCGCCGCAGGCCATCGCCTCCACAACCGGCAGGCCGAAGCCCTCGTACCGCGACGGATACCAGACCACCTGCGCGCCCGCATATAGCGCATGGAGAGCCTCGTCGGGCACAAAACCGAAGAGCCGGAATCGCTCCCCCAGGCGCTTGGATTGCTCGACGTATACGGGATTGGAGTGATTTACGACAGCGATCACAAGCTCGGGAAACCGCTCCAGCAGCATGGGAGCGGCCTCGAGAATCAACTCCGCATTCTTGCGGAAATGCAGCCCACCTGGAACAAGAATGTAAGGCCGTGAGCCGAGACCGGCCTGCTCGACAAACTCTCTTCCCTTCTCCGGCACTGGCTGGAAGAAGTGCGGTGTCACGCCGTTGTAGACCCACCGAATTCGCGAGGCGAACTGCGGAAAGAAGTGCGCCAGCCGCTCCGCGGAGAACTGCGAGACGGTATGGAACATGTCCGCGCGCCGGTCAAGCTTGTTGAAGAGAAGACTCCACTTCACGCGCGTCTTCCAATACGACAGGTCGCGGTGATGAACGCCGCGATCGAAGTAACCGGCGTCGTGCATGGTGACCGCAAGACGCGATTTCGTTACCGGAACATACGACTCACCGGTGCAGAAAACGATCTGCGCCTCCGGCCAGTAGCTTTCCGCCTTCGGCCGATCGAGCAGAAACCAGCCCGCCTGCTGCCGCGACGTATCGCGATCGAACGTGTGATAGCGATAACTCGTCCAAGGCTCGCGGACCAGCGGCAGAATGCGCTTGCTGTCGTTGGCATCGGCCAGCACACGCAGGACAACATCCTCGCGCCGCGCAAGATGTTCCACGATCTGCCGCGCGGTCCGCCCCGCTCCGGTCGATCCGTGGATGTTGCGCAGATGCACATAGGCCAGCACATTGAGGCGAGCCGTTGAAGCGGCGCCCGTCGTGGGCACATCGGCTTGACCGCGGGTTTCGATAACGCAGGACTCAGGCGCCATCGGATTCTCCCCGCCTGCCAACGTGCAGGACCTGTTGAGTTTTCGATCTCAGAGTGAGGCGAAGCTTGCGGATCGCAGCAGCCGTCGGAAGCCAGCAATGCCGCTTGCCCAGAAGCAGCATCAGAGCCGACGACCCAAGGAACGCACCCGCCATCAGTGCATCGAACAGCAGATCGTGTGCCGGGCTCCGCGCGCGTAGCAGCGCAAGCGACGCGAGCATCAATATGCTGACCGCACTTAAAACGAAGAGCGAAATCATTCCCGCCGGCACATGGTCCTTGCGCGCAAGCACGATCAGCACCAGCGATGCGGAGAGCACATGGGCCGCAAAGAAAACCGACATCGCCAGCGCCGCGCTACCGCCATGCAGCAACAGCAGTGTGCCACTCGCCGCAACGAAGATCGCCCAGACCGTGTTGATGACGCCGGTCGCGCGAATGGAAACGATGCTCAATCGCGCGGCCGCCGGCGCATTGCCCATATGCACGACCGCAATCCCCAGGCCGATAGCCGCGGTCGCCGCCGCACCCTTGTAAGCGTGGCCGTACAACTCCAGCCCATACGGCAGAACGATCATTCCCAGCGCGGCGATCAGGAGCGACACGCTAGTCGCGGCGAAGGTGCAGAGCGCCATCACATGATGCGGCGTACGCAGATGCTCGTTGGTGGGGTCGGCCATCACCGCATAGCTGCCTTCGGTCAACATTCCAGGTCCCAGTCCCACCAGGTTCCGCAGTTGGCTGGCGATAGCAAAGAAGCTCATTTGCACGAGCGTGGTATCGGAGCGCGCGACCAGCGCGATGACCCACCATCCGGATAGATTCGAGCCGACCAGGCCAGCAAGTTGAATCAGCCCGAAGCCCCACACTTCGCGCAGCACCTGGCCCAGCGGCAGCGCCGCAGTTGCCGAACGACCGGCAAACAGACCGAGCGGACGCGCCAGCAATAGGCAGGCTGCGACGGCCGTCAGAGTCACCGCTCCCTGCGAGACGATCATGCGTGTCGGGTGATGCGACCTTGCGGCCCACGGCAGCAGCGAGACCATCCCCACGCCGACAATCAGCGACAGCATCACCACCGCTGCGAGCCGTCGCTGCCCCACGAAAAATCCGCGCGCGCACTCCAGCAGGATAATGCCGCATGCCGAGATTGCCGCCCAGCGCAGAAGACCGGTGAGGGTCGTTTTGTGCAGCAACTCTGCGATCGGACCCGCGCCCAACCAAAGCGCAATCGCTGCAATCCCCGCCGATACCAGCGACACAATCGACAACGCGCGCGCCAGCGTCGCATACCCCAGACCGCCGTACGCATACTTGCCGGAGAAGCGCGCGGCCGTCGCTCCAATTCCGCCCGCCGCATAGGTGGAGATGTTGTTCGCCGTGCTGATCGCTAGCGAATATGCGCCGAACGCGGGCGCTCCCGCGAATCGCGCCGCCAGCACGTTGGCCAGAAAACCGCATCCGCGCTCGATCGATATGCCCACCGCGAGTGCGGAGGTCCCGCCAAGCACGCGGCGCGCAACTCCGGCAGGCAGTAGCTGCTGCGGAGCCAGCGGCGCCTCGAGGTCGACCCGAAGATCGCCCGCCAGCCCGGCATCCGGAATCATGGCCGAAGAGCTCATGAGCGCACCGCCGCCGGCTCCTTCGGCCGCTGATACGCGTAATACGACTTGTAGTACCCGAAGCGCCCTTCCTTCGACGGATTGAAATCGTTCAACACCGTGCCCAGGATGGGAACCCGATCGTGATCGAACAGATCGCGGGCCATCATGGCCTGTTCGCGCGTCGTTACGCCGGCCCGCAGAATCAGGATGACCGCGTCCGCATATCCTGCAAAGATGCGCGCGTCCACCATGTGCAGCATGGGCGGCGTGTCGATCAGGATCACGTCGAAGTCCTGCTTCAGCCGCTCCACGAGCTTGTGCAGGCGCGAAGAGTGCAGCAGTTCCACGGCCTCTTCGCTACCCGTGCCCGATGGCACGACGAAGAGTTTGGGGAACGCCGTCGGCTGGCAATAGACCGAGGTGGAGACCGCTTCCAGATCGACCTCTCCGCGCAGAATGTCTCGCAGTCCAACCGCATTGGCCACATGCATGGTCTCGTGCAGGCTCGACTTGCGCAGATCGCCTTCGATCAGCAGAACGCGCAGCTTCGACTTGCTCAACGCAACCCCCAGATTGGAGGTCACCGTTGTCTTGCCGTCGCTGGCATTCGGTGACGAGACAACGTAGACACTCGACTCCCGGCCCTCGCGCGAGAGCATGATCGACATCGTGGCATTGCGATAGGCCTCCGCCACAAGGGAAAACCGATCGTCCCAGCGAGCAGTCTGGAGCGCCGGATGCTCGTTGGGCGCGGGCAGCCGCAGGCCCAGCGCGGAGCCTGTACTCCCGGGTCCCAGCCGCGCCAGAGCGCTGCCCCGCGGCGGTGACGGAATGACCCCGATCTCCTGAATCTGCAACAGCCTCGAACTCTCGCCCGGAGCCCGCAGGACCGCGGTATTGCGGTCTTTGAAAAACGCGATCCCCAGCCCCGCGAGTGAGCCCACGATCAGCCCAATGGCCGCCGCCGTGATTCGTTGCGGATACACTGCCAGCTTCGGTGTACGCGCTATATCCACGACCCGGATCGTCGCTGCCTGCATTGCGGACGCGAATCCTGCTTCTTTCGCTCGCTGCAGCAGCGTCTGGTAAAGCTGCTGTTCGGATTCCACCTCGCGCCGCAACAGCGCGACCTTCGATCCCTTCTCGAGATCCGATGAAACCCCGGCCTCCTGTGCCTGATACGTCAGCCTCAAGAGATTTTCCCTATGCTGGGCAGCCGCATATTCATTCTGTAAGCGTTGCGCGCCGTCAGTGCGATCCGCATTCATCGCGGCCTGCGCCTGCTTGATCTCGTTGCGCAGATGAATCACCTTCGGGTTCGCCTCCGTAAGCGGCGGCACCAAAGTCGCGACCTGTGCCTCCAGATCGGCCACCTTCGTACGCTCCGCCGCATACGCCGGATCGTTCACAATATTCGGCGTTGCGTCCGGGGACGCACTTCGCGCGATCGTCACCTCCGCTTCCTTCTCAATGCGATCGGCCTGCGCCTTCACCAGTTCCGCCTGCATTTGCCGCAGCCGGTCTTCGCCCACTGAGTCGCTCTCCTGGCTCAAGATCAAGCCATTGCCTCCCGTCGCGGCGAATAACTGCTGCTCGGACTCCTGCGCCTTCTGCCGGATATCCGCGGCCTGATGCATCAGCCAGTCGCTGGTGCGCTTGGCCTCCGATCCCCGGCTCTCCAGGTCCTGCGCTTGAAACTCGCTGGTCAGCGTATTGCAGAACCGCGCCGCGAACGCCGGGTCCCACGAATCGCAGGTCACCTCCACCAGTTGCGTAATCCCCAGCGGCTTTACCTTGACGCCCTTCGCACTCTCGTCGAGCAGCGCCTGAAACGGAATCGTTCCGGGCTTGCCAAGATGCAGCGTGCGCTCTATCCGCGAGAGCAGGTCGGTGCGCTCCACGAAAGCAGGGTGCGGCTCGATCGTTAGGCGGTCCTGCACACGCTCCATCAGCGTGTCGCTTTCCAGCAGCTTGATCTGCGTCTGCACGTTTGTCTCGGTCGAGCTCGCCATCGCGGTCGGGTCGATCGACTTCTCATTCATGAAATCGCCGTTCAGCGACTGAATGTCGAGCGCCGTGCGGGTGCGATAGACAGGCTGCGTAGTCAGGTGCAGCAGCGTCATCCCGAACAGACCGATCGCCGCCATGCACGCGATCAACTTGCGGTGCCGCAACAGCGTGCGATAGTAGTCGATCAGCAGGTTGCTCTCCGGAGCTTCCGTCCCGAAGGAACGCATCTCCGGGTGAGCTATCCCCATCTCATCCGCGGCCTGCGATGAAGGCGAAGAATGGCCTCGCCGCTCCAATCCAAAATCTGTGCCGAACTGATTCATAATGGGTTCCCGTGTCCCTGAACAAATGCTTTTTCTCGCCTGGTGGCCTAGTGATAGATAGCGACACCGGTCGCAACCTGCAGCACCGCTTCAGCAGCACGGCGCGCGCCTGACCGGGCAGCACTGTTCGGAATAAATAGAATGTCGTTGGCGTACACCGGCACATCCGGGCTCTTGCCTGCGAAGATGCTCTTCACATCCACCGGAATTTCCAGTGGTTTGCTGCCCGCCCCAGCCACTGGCCTGAGTATCTTCGCGTGCTGTGTGGCCGCATCCGGACCCAGACCCTCGGCCAGCGCCAGGGCCTGCAGCAACGTCATCGTCTCGTGCGAAGAAAGCGGAAATCCTCCCGCGCGCTTCACATCGCCAATCACATACACGATGTCTCCCTTGGGAATGGAAACGATATCTTCGGGCTGAATGAGAATATTCTCCGCGGGCATCTTCGACGCCATCAGATCGTCCAGTGAAATGTCTGCGGTCGAGTACTTCCCGCTCTCATCTTCCTTGGCGTCCGGCAGCGGCAGCCTTCCATACTTCATCTCGCGCGTGACGATCACCTTCGAACCCGCATCCGGCTTGATGCCGCCGGCCTGCGAGATCACCTCAATCAAGCTTCGCGGCCCGGACAACTCATGCACGCCCGGCGAATTGACCTCACCCACCACCGAGACTGAACGGCTCTGGTTGTCCGTCAGGTTAACCGAAATTCTTGGGGCCGTAATGTACTTGCTGAGCTTCGCGCTCAAAGCCTGCTTGAACTGGGCGACCGTCAGCCCGGCCGCCTGCACCCGCCCCACCAGCGGCAGATCGATGCCGCCATCCGGGTCGATCCGGATCGGCTTGTCGGGCATCTCGTCCATGTCGCCGACATGGAGCAATATCTGGTCGCCCGGGCCCAGCACAAAGCTGGAGTCCATAAGCTTCATGCGCGCGGGCACTCCTGGTCCGCGCGCGGGGGTGCCAACTCCAACATTCTGCGCGGACACGCCCGGCTGCAAGGCGTTCGCGCTCAGCACCCAGGTTGCGGCTACACTAATCGCCAAAGCGCAGCTCAGATAGAGCTTTTTTCTCATAAATTACCGGGCCTCTTACTCTGATAAGGACGATTGCATCGCCGTCACTGGATGTGGGCTGTCGTCCGCGAACGACCGTAAGACAACTTGATGGGCCAATATGCATCAAAACAGAGCGCCATCCAGCGACGGCAGGATGCGCCGACGCTCCGTCTCCCCGCTACTGAACGCAGCGACACTCCAAGTCCGCGACCCCTAAAGGTCTTCGAACAACTTGGCCAGACTGAGATTCATTCCGAGCGCGATCACTTCGATCATCGGCAGCGAAATGGACTTGCGTCCCCGCTCCACGTCGCTGATGAAGCTGCGGTCGATGCCGAACCTTCGTGCCATCTCCGACTGCGTCAGTTTGCGCTGCTGACGCAGTTCACGAAGGCGGCGTCCGAAGCGGCTGCTCACGTCCACCGGCAGACACTTCTCGCCGCCGCCAGTCTGCGCGAAGCTGCCCAGATCGTTTGCAAGCGGCGTTGGTTCGACAAGTTGAATGGCATAGTTGTGCGGCGGTTGTCCATGCCATCGGCTGCTGAGAGAGCGGTGTGTGCCGCCCCTCGCAATAAGAGAGGGATTCGCGAAAAAGCCCATGATGTACTCCCGGGAAGCTTGCTAATTGAAGTTGTAAAAAAGGTGCTCGGCGTAATCGTCCGCACCAGAGAATTACTCGGTCGTCCGTACCCAAGGCAGTCAGAGTCTTGCTGCGGGAGACCGTCATTGCGGCCTCACTCAATTGCGAACCCTGTTCCCACAGTATGATGTGTTTTTCGACACATACACTAAAATCTTTGTCGGCTTTAGACGATAGATCGAGCGCCAGGCAACCTTCGGCCAAATACGTGCGACCGCTGAGGCACACTACGAAGACTCGGACATCATCAAAGAAGTAGCTAAGTCCAACCCGAACCCCGCCGTTACGGTGTGGCGGTGAGGCTCGCAGGCGCGGTTCCGGCCGCCTTCAGCCACGCGTCGAGCGTACCGCTCTGGCGCATCAGGCTGACCTGCGCTTCGACCAGCGCAAGCTGGTCCTTCAGCAGATCGATCGTGCGGGCGCTCACCTGGATGCGGGCATTCTGCTCGTCCTCAGGATTCAACTCACGCGTCTCGGTCCCGGCACTGGCTGCATTGAGCTGGATCAGCACCGTGTTGAGTTGCTCCTGGGCGAGGTCGCGATCGATGCCGGCAAGGTCCGCCTGCGCGGACAGTTCAGCGGCGCTGTGGCGAAGCTTGAAACGGCCTTCCAGAAACTGATTGCGCCGGTTCTCCGCGTCCAGCAAAGCGTGGCGGGCATCGGCGAGAGATTCGTGGGAGCGCGCCTCGCGCTGCCGGTCCAGCAGCGGAATTTCAAGCTGGATGCCGACCGAAAGGGCATTCTCGCTCAAACCTCCGGGAACTCCAGCGGAACCATTGACCGGTGCGCCGTTGAAGCCCGGATAGTAGAGGTCATAGTTGGAGAACGCGGTGTCGATGCGGCTGTAGTTGAAGCCCAGGCTGAGCTGCGGGCGCAGCCTCCAGCGGGCGTCGCCGAAGGCCTGTTCCTGCTTGCTGACCGCGTTGGCGAAGGCCGACTGAATGCCGTAGCTGTCGGGCTCCAGGCGGGACGGCGTATGGAATGGCGGCATCACCGGGATCGAAGACGGGATGGTGGCGAGATGCGTGCCCGAGAGCCCCAGCTGGCGTGTCAGGTGGTCGGTGAAGGCCGCCACGTCGTCCTCGGTTTGAAGCTGAGCCACCCGGATCTGCGCGGCGGTGCGGCGCGCCTTCAGCAGTTCGATCCGCGTGTCCTGCCCCGCATTGAGCCGGTCCTGAACAATGGTCACCAGACGATTGGCGTAACCGTACTCCTGGGCCATCGCGGCGGCGCGCTGCTCCGCGTTGTTCAGCCTGATATACGTCAGGACCACATCCTCGGCGACCGCGTCCCGTGACTCCAGCAGCGCAAGATTGGCCGAACGCAGCGCGGCGCTGGCGGCCCGTACATAGTCGCGCTGCGAAAAGTTAAAGACCAGCGAGTTCCCCGCGATGCCGAAGATCACCGGCACGTCAAGTGGAACGCCCACCGACTCACCCACACCGGCTGTGGCCGCTATCTTGGGAATATATGCGTCGTGGGTCTCGGTCAGCGCGGCCTTCGCCCGGTCCACATCGCTTTGCGCCATCTTCACGGTAGGGTCGCTGCGCAGCGCCAGATCGACCGCCGAGGACATCGAGAGTTGGGCCGCGGCGCTTAGCGAAAAGGCCAGCATAAACGCCAGCGTCGCCAATCCGGCCATCATTTGTCCCAGCGATACTCTCATCGTCCTCCTTCCGCGTTCCTGAGGGCCGTCCCCGAATGCTGTGGGCAGGGGCCGATGCCCCAATTCCAGACGCCAGGTCACGGTTGCGCCTTGACCTGAAGGCCGTTGGTGAGATCGACGTCGGTAGTCGCCCCGAGGGCCACGACGTCGCCCTCCTTCAAGCCGCCCGCGATTTCGAAACGCGTCAGGTTCACCACAGGGACCTGCACCTGCGTCTGCACCAGGCGACCATCGACGACCTTGTAGACGAAGTCACGCGCGCCCTGGGTATGGAGGGCCTCACGCGGAAGGCTGAGCACGTGGGGGAGGAACTGCGTGGTCACGCTGACGGTGACGTCGGTGTTGGGCAGCAGGTCGCCTTTGGCGTCGTCTACGGTGATGAGGGCTTCGCCGACGTTGCGGGTTGCGCCATACGACTTAATGGTGGTGGGGGCTTCGACGATGTGGCCGGACCAAGCCTGATTGGGCCGGGCGTTCCAGAGGATCTTGACGGCTTGACCGACCTTGAGGCTGCCGATCTCGGGCTCGTCGAAGTAGGCGCGCACCTGCAGCTTGTTGAGATTGGCGACGCCCAGCAGCGTCTCGCCGGCCTGCACAAAATCATACTGCGCGACCGGAATGGTATAGACCGTGCCCGCGAACGGAGCCCGCATATCGGCATTGGCAAACCCCCGCTGCGCCGCGGCCAGCGCAGCCCGAGACTGCGCAATCTGCGCGCGCTGCGCCGTGATCTCTCCGCCGGAGTAGCGTCCGCTACTCCGCGCCTGTAGCTGGTTCAGATGTACCTGCGCGTCCGCCAGCCGCTGCTGCGCCGCCGCGACTTCGTTGGCCGACGCCGCGCCCTGAGCCTGCAGCTTTTCGAGCGCGCTGAGGCTGGCCTGGTCCTGCTGTTGCTGCATCTGGGCCTGCGCCAGATTGGCCTTCGCTGAGATCAACTCGTCCGCCGTTCCGCCCTGCTGCATCGCCTGCAGGCTCGCTGTCGCGGAGTCGATATTGGCCTGTGCGGTCGCGATATCGCGCCGCGGATCCGTATCGTCCATGCGCACCAGCGGCTGCCCCTGCTGCACCTGCTGGCCGAGATGCACGTAAAGCTTGTCCACCACGCCGGGGCCCGCCGCATGCGCCTGAAAGTCATCGATCGGCTCCACCTTGCCGTTGGTCGAGACCGTGCTGACAATGTCCTGGCGCTCCACCCGCGCGGTCTTGATCGTGACCGTCTGCTGGTTGAAGTGGAGGTAGAGAAAGACGATCAGCAGCACCACCGCGAAGGCCGGTGCCCACCACCATCCGCGCGATCGCTGCGATTCCTGTTGAGCCATAGAAAAAGTCAGTATATAAGACGCACCCGTTCGCACTTGGAAGCAAAAACATTTGCCCCAGTGCCTTACGAGATTCAAAATTCAAAGCTCCGCCGAAAGCGGCTCGCGCGACGGTCGCGGGAGGATGTCCACGATCTCCATCTCCCAGCCGCCGAAGTCGGGATGCCAGTTGCGCCGCAGACGATAAGCCAGATCGAAGCGATCGCCCTGCGTCCAGCTCTGCTGCTGGGCGTGCGCGGCCCAGTCCTTGCGGCGGCCCCACAGCATCGCGCCGAAGCGAACGCTCGTTTCAGCGGCCCCGGCGACCCCGGCTGTTTGGACATCTTCAAAGCTGAGCCGCAGATGCCGCTCCTTGACGATCTTCATCGCCATCGCCAGACGCACGTCCCTGCTGACGAACACCGGCTCCGGGTTCCCGTTGCCGAACGGCTCGAGTCGCTCCAGCGCCGACAGAAACTCCGCGGTGATTTCGTTCAGCCCCACCTCAACGTCGCATTCCAGCGCGTGGCTGGCCGTGAGACCGCCCTGCTGCGACACGGCGAACCCCAGCAGCCGCGCACGCAGTTCGCCAACCCGGCTGGACGGCAGCGAAAAGCCCACCGCATGCGCATGGCCGCCGAAGCGCGTGAACAGCGGCTCGGCCTCTGGCTGCACGTCTCCGCCCGAAGGAGAATGGATCGCCGTGAGCGCGTCAAGCAGATGAAAACCTCCCACCGACCGCCCCGATCCATACGCCTGGCCGTCTTCATGCGCCAGCACCAGCGCCGGACGGGCGGTGCGGTCCACCACGCGCGAAGCCAGTATCCCAATCACCCCGCGATGCCAGCCAGCCGCGCCCGCGTCATCCAGCACCAGGCAAGCCGGCAGCCCATCCTCCGATTGCGTCATCATCTCGATCTGCGCCTCGATCGAGCGCAGCGCCTCCGCCTCGGTCGCTCGCCGCTCGTCGTTTAGGCGGTGCAGCTTCTCCGCCAGCCCCTTCGCGACCTCCGGATCCCTGGTGAGAAACATCTCGACCACATCGGAGGCAATGTCCATCCGGCCCGCGGCATTGATGCGCGGCGCCAGCCGAAACCCGATGTCGGTGGCCGAGATCGCCCGTGTGGTGTCGATCTGCGCAAGCTGCATCAGCGCCCTCAAACCAGCCTGCGCGGGCTTGCGCAGCTCCGTAAGTCCCAGTGCGGCAATCATCCGGTTCTCGCCCGTCAGCGGCACCGCGTCGGCAATCGTCGCAATCGCCAGCAGCTTGAGAAACGAGGGCAGCGTCTTCTCCCGCAGCCTCTGGCGTTCGGCCTCGTCCTTCGCACAGGCTTCCAGCAGCGCCTGCGCCAGCTTGAACGCCACGCCCGCACCGCAGAGTTGCTTGTACGGATATTCGCAGCCGCGCTGGTTAGGGTTGAGCACAGCCAGGGCCGCCGGAACGCCGGCCACGCCATCGGGCAGATGATGGTCGGTCACGATCAGGTCCAGGCCCACGCGGCCGGCCTCCGCCGCGGCCGCGAACGCGCGGATGCCGGTGTCCACGCTGATCACCAGCCGCACACCCTCCGCGGCCGCCGCCGCGATGCGCGACTCCTGCATCCCGTAACCCTCGCGCAGGCGATGCGGAATGTGATAGCGCACGTCGGCCGCCACGCCCAGCCCCGCCGCCGCGCGTTCCGCCGCGGTCTTCAGCAGAACCGTGGCGACAGTACCGTCGACGTCGTAATCGCCATAGAGCAGGATCGGCTCGCTCGCCAACAGCGCCGCCCGCAGACGCTCGACCGCGGCCTGCATCCCCAGCATCGGTCCGGGAGCGTGAAGTTGATCAAACGACGGAGAAAGAAACGCCCGCGCCGCCGCTGCATCGGCGAGACCGCGGCAGACCAGCAGAGCGGCAATGGGCAGTGGAATCCCCAGCTCGCGGCAGAGTTCCTCGGCAGCCTCATCGCGCCGCGCGGCAACGGTCCAGTCGATGGGCCTCGCTTCAGCGCCCGCCGCAGCTCCCGCCGCATTCTCGTTCACGCCGTCCCACCTGTAGCAGCGCACCCCTCATTGCCTCGTTGCGCTCTTGCTTTTCTGGTTGTCATTCCGTAGGAATCTGCTGTTCTGCCGCCCTGTATCTTCCGGGAATCGCTCTAATCCTCGTCGTGATCGTCCACGATGATGTGCCCCAGCTCGGAGATCGACTCCATCATCTCCTGAAACACGTCGTACCATTCGGTCGCTGTCTCGTAGAGAAAGATCACCCCGCCGCTGGCGAAGCCGAGCTGCAGGTAGCCGGTCTTGCCGACGTGCTGCATCAATCCCTGCGCCTCGTCGAGCTCGCCGCCGCTGGGATCGGGGAAATTCTGTTCGCGGATCTGCGAGATCAGGGCGGCCACATCCTCAGGCTCGAGAATCACGTCGCTCATGGTGAGGAACGGCGCGCCGGCGGCCTTGGCGTGCTCGACGAAATCCTTCCATCCGTCCACATCGTCTTCTTCAAACAGCACGGTCGGCACGTCTTCGGTCACGAAGCAGTTCATGCGGCGCAACCCGTGCCCGGCGATGAACGCCACCATGTCGTCCTTTACTGTGGTCAGATCGTCAAAAGGCATATACGGCTATTCTCGCAGATGCGAGCAACGTGCGACGGCCTCCAATCGACTGATTTTTCATCGTGCTACCCTATTTGTGCCCATGATTTTTTCAAAGGATTACGTCAGTTACCTGGCGCGCCAGACCAGCAAACATCTGGTCGCCGCCAAGATGATCAACACCGAGAAACCGGCCCTTGTGGATGACCGCGTCGCGGCCGCCCTGATCGAAGAGCTGGCTCTCGAAGACCGCATCAACGATGAGGTCCGGGTCATCCTCGAAGCCTTCCAGGACGACATGCTCAAGACCGGCGCAAGCTACCCGGAGATGTTCAAAAAGGTCAAGCAGGAGCTCGCCCGTAAGTACAAGGCGGTGCTATGAGACCCGGCCCCGATCCACGCGGCGACACCCGCCCTGCCAGCACCGTCCGCATCTCCGACGACAAGATCAACAAGCTTGCCCACACCGTCGCCGACACCCTCGCCGAGATCGACGAAGTGGACTTCCTCGAGGACCGCAACACCATCCGCCAGGAGGCCCGCAAGGCGCTCATCAAGCTGCTGACCGAGGAGACCCGCATCGACGCCGCCGCCCGCCAGAAGATCGCCTCGCAGCGCCGCATCATCCCCGAAGGCTCGCAGGAGTGGGACATCCTCTATCGCAAGTATTACAACGATGAGGTCAAGAAGCTCGGACTGTAGCATCGCGTGAAGCTACCAACGTCCCGCATCATCCTACAGGCGCATTCCACGAGCCATCACCCGGGCAAACTCCTTCCCTCAATTTGCAGACTTTTTCGTTGCCGCGAGTTTGCTATACTTCTTGAAGTCGCAAGCGGATTCCCCATCCGTCCGTGGCGTTATGGTGTAACTGGTTAACACGTCGCCCTCTCAAGGCGAAGAGTCCGGGTTCGAGCCCCGGTAACGCTACCAAAACAATCACGATAAGCCTCTTCAATACTTCGTTTTGCTTACTACACGGCTTCAGCCGCCCGGGTACACATTCCCCACAGTTCAGATCTTCGCACCCAGCCCCTCCCACATACCCTGAATCGCCTCTATCCAGCCGAGCATCTGACTCACAAGTGGTACATAAATCCGACCCTGGCCCGAACGGCGCCAGAGGTTACAAAGTGATAAAATCGACATCGATATGCCACTCAAGACCCTCCTTCTAAACCCGCCTTCCTTTGAAAACTTCGATGGGGGCGCAAGCTCCCGCTGGCCCGCCACACGCGAGATCGAATCCTACTGGTATCCCGTCTGGCTGGCCTATCCGGCCGGCATGCTCGAAGGCAGCAAGCTACTGGACGCCCCGCCCCATCACGTCTCCGCGGAGCAGACCATCGAGATCGCGAAGGACTACGAGTTCCTGGTGCTGTTCACCTCGACCGTAGGCTGGGCCGGCGACCACGCTCTCGCGCAGGCCATCAAGCAGGCCAACCCGACGATGAAGATATCCTTCGTCGGGCCGCCGGTCACCACCGATCCCGACCGCGCCCTCAACGAGTGCGACGCGATCGACTTCGTCTGCCGTCGCGAGTTCGATTTCTCGGTGGTCGAGTTCGCCAACGGCAAGCCGCTCAACGAAATCCTTGGCATCTCCTATAAGGACGCCAGTGGAACGATCCAGCACAACCCCGACCGTCCGCAGGTGGAGGACCTCGACGCCATGCCCTGGGCCACCAAAATCTACGCCCGCGACATGGACGTCACGAAATACAACGTTCCGTTCCTGCTACACCCGTTCATCTCCCTCTACTCCACCCGCGGCTGCCCCGCGCAGTGCACCTTCTGCCTGTGGCCGCAGACGCTCTCCGGCCACGCCTGGCGCAAGCGGTCGACAGATGACGTGGCGGCCGAGATGGCCTGGGCCAAGCAAAACTTCCCCTACGTCAAGGAGTTCTTCTTCGACGACGACACCTTCAACATCCAGAAGGTCCGCACCATCGAGCTCTGCGAAAAGCTCAAGCCCATCGGCCTCACCTGGTCCTGCACCTCGCGCGTCACCACCGACCGCGACACCCTCAAAGCCATGAAGGACGCCGGCTGCCGACTGCTCATCGTGGGCTTCGAATCGGGCGATCCGCAGATCCTCAAGAACATCAAGAAGGGCGCCACCGTCGAGCGCGCACGCGACTTCGTCAAGGACTGCCACGACCTCGGCCTCATCATCCACGCCGACTTCATCCTCGGCCTGCCCGGAGAGACTCGCGAGTCCATCCGCAACACCATCAACTTCGCCAAGACCCTGGACTGCGAGACCATCCAGGTCTCGGTTGCCCACGCGTACCCGGGCACTGAGTTCTACGACTACGCCCAGCGTAACGGCTTCATCACCAACGAAATCATGAACGACACGGGTGGCCACCAGATGGCGCACATCGAGTACCCCGGCCTGCCCACCGAGTACGTGATGGAGATGGTGCACAAGTTCTACGACGAATACTACTTTCGCCCCAAGGCGGCGGCCCGTGTCGTCTGGAAAGCGATCGTCAATCGCGACGTCCCGCGCCTCTATGTTGAGGCCAAGAGCTTCATGAAACTCCGCGCACAGCGCAACAAAGCCTCTCGCGCTAAACGCGAAGAGACCGCGCTGAAGGCCCAGGAAAGCGTCAGCATGAACGCGTAGAACGAGTTCGCTGCGTCATGCATTTCCGGCAACTGTTGCAGACACCTTCAGGTTGTTTGCAAGAAATTGTCATCCTGAGCGATCCGAAGGGCCTTCTTTCTACCCGCACCGCGGATCCTCCCCTGGGGGCCCCAGCTCTCGATTTTGAGACCTGGGATTCCACTCGCGTCCTACCGTCGCGTTCTGAAAACCCACCACACCGCAAGAGAGTTTTCAGTATTCTGAAACTCTATGCTGATGCTCAAACGCCTTCTCCCCGCCGCGGCCCTGCTGCTGGCCGGCTTCTCCTATCGCCCGCTCTCCTCGCAGACCACTTCTGCTCCCTCACCAGCCACTTCCATTCTGCACGGCGATGCAGCCCACCCCGGCCAAACCAGCGGTTGGGTCGACACTCGCCTCTACTTCGGCCTCGGCCGGGCCGACGCTCCCGACACGGGCGTCACCGAGTCTGCCTGGCGCGATTTTCTGGACCAGCAGGTGAGTCCGCGCTTCCCTTCCGGCTTCAGCGTCGTCGACGTCTACGGCCAATGGCAGAGCAGAGGCTCGCATCGCATCGAGCGCATCCGCACCAAGCTGCTACTGATCGACTACCCGGCCACGCCGGAGAACCTCGCCCGCGTCGACGCCATTCGCGCCGCCTGGAAGCAGCGCACCGGCGACCAGTCCGTGCTCCGCGTGACCCAACCCGCGGACGTCTCTTTCTAATCGTGTTTGAGGTGCACTTTAACCCCCTAAACCGTGCAGAAAACGCCCCGTTTTTGTGCGTAGCTTCACGGGGGCGACATAGCGTCCCCGCGGCATTTGCTGAGATAATCGCTCCAAGCATTCTCTGAGGCCACAACTTGAAGTTCGCGATTCGCCAGTCCCCGCTCGTAAAGACGTTGCCCGTCAAAATGTTGCTCGGCGCAATGTTGCTCGCCGCAATGTTTCTCGCCGTCACGATCTTCGCCGTCGCCGATGAAGGCATGTGGACCTTCAACAATCTCCCCATCAAGCTCATCCAGCAGAAGTACGGATTTACGCCGACGCAGCAATGGCTCGATCATGTCCGCCTCTCCAGCGTGCGCCTGAACGACGGCGGCTCCGGCTCATTTATTAGCCCTGACGGCCTCCTGTTGACCAATCATCATGTCGCGCGCGGCCAACTCCAGAAGGACTCTACCGCCGGGCATGATTACATCAAGAACGGCTTCTACGCGGCCACAGAAGCCCAGGAGCTCAAGTCCTCCGACCTCGAGATCAACGTGTTGCGTTCCATGGAAGATGTCACCAAACGCGTCCAGGCCGTAGGCGCGGGTAAATCCGACGCCGACGCTCTGAAGGCGCGTCGCGCGGAGATCGCAAAGATCGAGGATGAGGCCAAGAAGTCCAACGCCCTCGAACCCGAAGTCGTCACGCTCTACGACGGCGGCCAATACTGGCTCTATCTCTACAAGAAGTACACCGACGTGCGCATCGTCTTCGCGCCCGAGCAGCAGACCGCCTTCTTCGGCGGCGATTCGGATAACTTCACCTACCCGCGCTACGACGTGGATTTCGCGATCTTCCGTGTCTACGAAAACGGCAAGCCCATCCACACCGACAACTGGCTGCGCTGGAGCTCTGCCGGAGCCAAGCCCGGCGAGTTGGTCTTCGTCAGCGGCAATCCAGGCTCTACTTCGCGCGACGATACCCTAGACCAGCTCATGCTGCAGCGCGACATCCTCGATCCCATGATCGTGAATGTACTGCGCAACCGCATCGATGCGCTCCAGCAGTACGCCTCCCATGGTACCGAAGAGGCCCGGCAGACGGCCAACAGCATCTTCTTCCTTCAAAACGATCTCAAGGTTTACGAGGGCCGCGCAACTGCGCTGGCCGCCAAGAACATTCTGGACAAGAAAGAAGCGGAAGAGCAGGATTTTCGTCAGAAGGTCGCGGCCAATCCCGAGCTGGAGCGCGACTATGGCTCGGCTTGGAATGAGATCGCGCAGGCCGACAAGAACCTGTCTCAACTCCGCAAACTGCTACTCTTCCGCAGTACGAACTCTACGTTCGCATCGTTCGCCGCGCAGATCGTCCAGTACGTCGCGGAGGTTAAGAAACCAGACGCCGACCGGCTCGAAGGCTATCACGACGCGCAGCTCGAAAGCCTCCGCTTCCGCCTGGCCTCGCCCGCCCCGATCTATCCCGCGCTCGAAATCGCGAACATGACCGCCTCGCTCACGCTGGCGCAGGCGCAACTCCCAGCCAACGATCCCTGGCTTGCAGCCGTGCTGCAAGGACGGACGCCCGCACAGGCGGCCACTGCCTACGTGAGCGGAACCAAGCTCGGCGATCCGGCCTTTCGCAAGCAGCTTCTCGACGGCGGCGAGGCCGCAGTCGACGCCTCACAGGACCCGATGATTGTCCTCGAACGCAAGCTCGATCCCATCAGCCGCGCCACCATCAAGCAGATCGACGCAGAGGTAAATGCGCCGCTCGATGCTGCCGGTCAGAAGCTCGGCAAGGCGCGCTTCGCCGTCTACGGAACGTCGCGCTATCCCGACGCAACGTTCACGCTTCGCCTCAGCTACGGCGCGGTCCAGGGCTTCCCGTATAACGGCACGGTCGCGCCGCCGTTCACCACGCTCTACGGTCTGTACAACCGCTCGGCAAGTTTCTCGAACAAGCCTCCTTACAACCTTCCGCAGCGCTGGGCCGATGGCATCGGCAAACTTGACCTCTCCACGCCCATGGACTTCGTCTCCACCAACGACATCATCGGCGGCAACTCCGGCTCTCCCGTCATCAATCAAAAGGGCGATCTGGTCGGGCTCGTCTTCGATGGCAACATCGAATCGCTCGCCGGCGACTTCGTTTATGACGGCTATCAGAATCGCGCCGTCAACGTACACACAGCCATCATGATGGAGGCGCTGCGCAAGCTGTACGGCGCCGCAGCCCTGGCCGATGAAATCGAAGCTGCGGCCCGGCAATAGGGAGCGTCGCGCGACACGCCAAGGAGTTGTAAAAGTGGGAAAACATACGCTGTCGCGCGGCCAGTATCTTGTCCTTGTGGCCGTCATGCTGACGGCCTCGATCGGGGACACGATGCTGTCCCACGGCATGGCGCAGATCGGCCGCGTCGACCTGCATCACCTCGGCCTGCTGCTGCATGCGCTGCGCAATCCCTGGATCATCGGCGGAATCGTGCTGCTGATCGGTTTCTTCGCCAGCTATCTCTCCGCGTTGAGCTGGGCGGACCTGACCTTCGTAATGCCCGCGACCGCCTTCGGCTACGTGGTCGTCGCACTGCTCAGCCGCTTCTGGCTGCACGAGCATTTATCGGTCTATCGCTGGATCGGTATCGGGTTGATCGTCAGCGCCGTGGGCTTCGTCGCGAACGGCCCCTCGCGGACCGATCATCGGATGACGCCGCTCGATCGCATGGACTCCGGAGCAGGTCTTTGATTGCCACCGAGGTCCGGACTTGGAGCTGCATCCTCACCGTCACAACTCTGGCCGTGGTGGGCGAGGTGCTGACCGCCGGCGCCATGCGCCGCAGTGGCGACTTCGACGATATCCGCACCCGGAGCGGCCTCAGCGGAGCCATCGTGGCCGTCCTGCGCAATCCCATGTTCCTCGCCGGATCGCTCGCCATGGCACTCAACTTTTTCGCGCTGCTCTTCACGCTCAGCGTTGTCGATGTGTCGCTCGCGGCTCCCGCAACCGCCTCGCTCACGTATATCGGCAACGCCTTCGCGGCGCGAATTTTTCTGCATGAGAACGTCGACCACCGGCGCTGGCTGGCGGTGGGATTTGTCGTCGTTGGTGTGGTCTTGCTCGCTCATTGACGCGGGCCAGCGGCTTTACCGGCTGAGCCAGCGCATTATGCCGCTCGCCGGTAGATCCGGCGTGAGAAAATCCCCGGGTGTTCCCGCGGCGCGAGCGATTGCTTCGGCAGCAAGCCGCCCGCTGCGCACCGCGCCCTCCATCGTCGACGGCCAACCGGTCTGCGTCCAATCGCCGGCGAGGTAAAGGCCATCTCCTCCAAGCGCATCCGGCGCGGGACGGAATCGATCCAGGCCGGGAGTCACCGAGAACGTGGCGCGCGCCTCCTTCAGCACACCCGACTTGAGAACCCGCGCCTGCCGCACTGCCGGAAAGAACCTCTCCAACTCAGCGAGCGCCGACGACAGAATCTCCCCGCGACTCTGGTGCAGCTCCGCGAACGACGCGCTGATAACCAGCTCGATGTATTGGCCGGTCCGCATCGCGTCTGTCGATTTTGCGCTGGACTCATCGCGCCGAATCCGCGTCTTGTTGAACATCCACTGAATGCGCGTATCGAGCAGCGCCGCATGATCGAGTTCCGTGATCTCGCGATCGAACCACAGGTGGATTGTCGTGATCGGAGCGTGTGTGAACTGCGCCAGGGAGTCCTGCAAGAGCTGTCGCTGCGGCGAGTTCTCCGGCAGCGTCGCCAGCAGGTGGAAAGTCTGATCAAACGGCAGCGCCAGCAACAGGTTCGGAGCCCGCAGCACGCGCCCATCGGAGATCGTCGCCTGCCACAGTCTGCGCCCCGCATCCTCGACGCGCGCTATCGACTCCACGCCCGTGCGCAGATGAACAGCGGTTCCCTGCTGCTCCGCCAGTTGCGCCACCGCCGTATAGAACTCCGAGAGCGGCTGCGCAGGAATCCCAAGCCGCCCGCCCTTGCGCGACTTCAGGAACGACTCATGGATGACCTGCGCGGCGTAACGTGTGGAGCAGCGGTCAAAGGAGTCGTTCAGCGTGCTGACGATGACCGGCTCCCAGAAGTGACGCTTCGCTCGCTGCGTCTGCCTGGTGCGTTCGAGCCACGTTGAGAACGCCTCGTCGTCGCTCGCCGGTCGGCCGTGCAAAAAATCCAGCAGCCCGATGGCGATGCGCGATTTATCCGCGAGCGAGAGCATCGGAGCGCGCAAAAAACTGAGGGCGGAATGCCCTGGCGCCGGAAGAATGCTCGTGCCGATCTCGCTGCGCCGAGCAGATCTGGCAGGTCGCGTCGACGGCCGGCTGCCGGGTTCGAGAAACGGAATGCTTTCGTACCACCGTATGTGTCGACCGGCTCCCCCAAGCTTGCATAGGTCGATTAGATTCGTGCAGCAGCCAAGCAGCACATGCTGCGAATCGATAACCTCTCCCAGCGTTGGGTGCTCGTACGAGTAGGCCCGTCCACCGACATAGGGCTTGCGTTCGAGCAGCACCACCCTCGCTCCCGCTCCCGACAGCGCCACCGCCGCCGCCAGCCCAGCCAGCCCGGCGCCCACGATCAGAACGTCGCTCACGTTGCTCACGTCGCGAATGTCGCGATGGAACGTCGCGCTCATCCGAAGAACCGCGTCCAAAACGATTCCAGCAGACCGGTCGCAAGAATGGTCACCTTCTCCAGCGTCGGCACCGAGACGCGTTCGCCAAAGACCGCATGAGGATCGGCAGCGATGCGGTCCAGCAGTTGGTGGTAGATGCGGACCAGCACACGCATCGCTGGCCGCGCATCCGGATCGAGCAGCGGAATCAACCGATCAGCGCTGAGATAAAGTCCCTGCGCGCGCTTCTCCAACCCACCCAGCAACGCCAGATCGGCCTCCTTGATGGCCGCACCATGGCACAACGCAAGGATTCGCTCGGGACCCACTCCATGCTCCGCGAGAAGATCGGCGGAGAGATAGATGCGCCCCCGCTCCGCATCCTCCTTCACGTCGCGAAGAATGTTGGTCAACTGAAAAGCCACGCCGGTATCGATCGCAAGCTGCTCGGCCTGTCGATCCTCATAGCCAAAGATGCGAATGCACACTAGCCCCACCACCGACGCGACCAGATAGCAGTAGCGCTCGAGAGCGGCGAAGCTCTCGTAGATTTGCACCCTGCGCTCGCTGCCGTTCCCATCGAACAGGACGAGATTGCGAACGCCTTTAGGCGAAGGCTGTAGATCAAGTGTCGTCCCGGCAACCAACTGTTCGAGCAGCTCATCGGGAATATTGAACCGCTGCTGCGTGTCGTTGAGCGCGAGAAATATCGGGTCAACTGTCGGCGAATCGCGGGAGGCCCGCCAATTCGCCGTCCACATCGCCATGGCCTCGCGGCGTGCGTCCAGCGAAATCAATTCGTCATCGGCCAGATCGTCGGCGCGGCGCATGAAGGCATAGACCGCGCACATGGCATCGGATTTGTGCTGCGGCAAAACACGAAAGGCATAGTAAAAATTTTTGGCCTCGCGTTTCGCGATGGCGCGGCAGGCCGCGTAGGCCGAGATCAGTTCGGGCGTTCGGGCCTCGCTCATGCAGGCCGGTCCTCCCGCTTGATCCGCGAAGGCTGCAGACCAGTCGTCATCTTGCCGAGGAGCGCTCTCACCAGCAGGCGCAGCTTGACTCCGTTGGTCACCCTCGGTCGTGAGCGCAGCGTGTTGTAGCCCTGCGCGACAATCGCATCCAGGATGGCAACGCCGCCCTGAACGAACAGCGAAAGCGTCACCGCCAGATCGCGCTCGACCAGTGTTGTGATGCGCTGTCCACACACCAGCCGGGCGCGGGCATCGGCGACGAGGAACTCCATCATCGCGCGGAAATTGGCGTTGAAACGCAGCTGCGCGATCTGGTCATTCGTTACACCGAAACGCAGCATGACGTCGGCGGGCAGATAGCGCCGTCCGCGCGCCCAATCTTCCACAACATCCTGATAGAAATTCGCGAGCTGCAGCCCGGTGCAGATTTCGTCCGAGAGCAGCATCAACTCCTCCGAAGAATAGCCGCTGACCAGAAGCACAAGTCTGCCAACGGGATTCGCCGAATAGTGCGAGTAACGCTCGAGAGTAGCGAGTGACTCGTGACGCGTATAGACCTGGTCCTGCTCGAACGCCAAGATCAGGTCGTCGAAGGGTTCGATCGGTAGATTGCATTGCGCAATCGTCGGTTGAAGCGCGACATAGACCGGGTGACGCGACAGCTCTGGCCGAGCGAAACACTCGTGCAGCATCGCGCGCCACGAACTCAGCAGCCGTGTCGCTGTGGCCGTGTCGCCGACCTCATCGCCCAGGTCGTCGGAGGTCCGGCAGAAGGCGTACACGCTATGGAAGTGTGGCCGCAGCACGGAGGGCAAAAAGAATGTCGCAACGTGAAAGTTTTCGTAGTGCGTGGTCGCAAGCCTTTTGCACCAGGCCCGCGCCTCGGCCAGCGAAGGTCGCACCGACGGCGTAAGGTACAGCGCTGGCGCACCGGCCAAACTGTCGTCCACAGTTGCAGCCACCGGAATTTCCGCCGCGCTCATACGTGCTCCTTCAGCATCGACTCTTCGCTCTCGCGCTCGACGGCGAACTCCTGCTCGCGACGATCGCGGCCAGGGTATACGGCCGTCTTGATCTCCGGCGCAACACCCTCGGCGGGCCGTGTCAGCATGCGATGGAAGATCTCCGGAAGCTGCACGAGCAGGGCGGAACCAGTCAGGAAATCATTGCAGCGAAAGCGTCCGGAGCGCAAAAGGTCGAATGCCCTACGGGCCGTCGACGGTGTGTGGTGGAAGCTCGCCTTCAGCGTGAGATCGGAGTAGTGGATCAGGTTGGTGTCGAAGGCCACGGTCGTTCCCGCCGGCGGGCCGCCGAACAGGTTCACGAGGCCGCCCTTGCGCGCCATCTGCACGGCCCACTGCCACGCTTCTGGCGTCGCAACCGCCTCCAAGACGATGTCCGCGCCGCGCCCCTCAGGTGTGAGCGCACGCGCCGCAGCGACGGGATCGTCCACATCAGCCAGACGCACGATCTGCTCCGCGCCGAAGCGCCGCGCCGTTTCAACCTGGTCCAGCCGCTTGACCACAGCGATCACATGCAGTCCTGCGAGCGAAGCCGCGTGAATAAACAGTAGTCCGATCGGGCCCGCCCCGAGCACGATGGCCGTCTGCCCCGCCCGCGCATTCGACTCCTCCAGCCCGCGCATCACGCAGGCCAGCGGCTCCGTCAATGCAGCATGCTCCAGCGGCATAGAGTCCGGCACACGCAGCGTGTTTTTCTCGACAATGCGCGCCGGCACGCGGATAAACTCGGCGTACGCTCCGTTATTGAACAGCAGATCGTCGCAGAGGTTCTGCTGGCCTTTGTGGCAAAAGAAACAAGCGTCGCAGGGAGCGGAGTTCAGCGGAACCACGCGCTCCCCAAGCACAAAATTCGCCACCCCTTCGCCCACGGCTTCGACGGTTCCGGCAAGCTCATGACCGAACAGCCGGTCGAGCGTCAACATCTTCGCATGATAGCCGCGCCGGTAGACTTTCAGGTCGGTCCCGCAGGTCAGCGCCACTCCCACGCGCACAACCAACTCGCCCGGGCCGGCCACAGGCATCGCCACACACTCGACGCGCAAGTCCTGCTTGCCGCGCAGTACAGCAGCTGTCATGGTCGGGTTCAGGCCTGTTGGCGTCGGGCTCACCACTGCGGCGTTCTGGTTTACGGTTGTGGCCATTCCCTTATTTTCGCACCTGACCCGCTGTCGCGGAAGGACTTCCGGTCTGGAAGCACGGCCCCGGTATACCCGCGGCACGCAAACGAAGAGAATGCGACGCAGAGGCCCACCCGCCGCATCTGATACCCTGAGCCCAGCGCGAACGCATGAGATTCTCTCCAGAAGCCTACGCAAAAAGTACGGTCGCTTCCGTGCAGGAGTATTCGCTGCTCTGCGCGCGCGCGATTGGCAACATCTTTTCTGAGCCACGCTATATCGCCGACACCTTCACCCAGATGGACTCGATCGGCGTAGGCTCGCTGCCCATCGTCGTTCTGACCGGCTTCTTTACCGGCTGCGTTCTGGCCCTGGAATCGGCCACTTCGCTCAAGGAATTCGGCGCCGTCAGCATGACCGGGAAGCTGGTGGCGCTCTCGATGGTGAAAGAACTCGGACCCGTGCTGACCGGCCTCATGGTCTCCGGGCGAAACGCCTCGGGCATGGCCAGCGAGCTTGGATCGATGAAAGTGTCCGAGCAGATCGACGCCATGCGCGCGCTCGGCACCGACCCCATCCGCAAGCTCGTGACGCCGCGGATCGTCGCGACCGTCTTCATGCTCTTCTTCCTGACCATCATCTCGGACACGTGCGGCACGGCCGGCGCCGGTCTGGTCGCGGTCGTTCGTCTCAAGCTCAACGCTGGCGCTTTTTTTCACTCGGCTTACATGACGCTGCAGGCCGGTGACATCGTAGAAGGACTGAGCAAGCCGCTGTTCTCCGGCTTCATCATTGCGACCGTGGGCTGCTACTACGGCCTCAAGACAACCGGCGGAACACGCGGCGTCGGCCGCTCGACCACGCAAGCCGTGGTGGTCTCTTCCGTGCTCATCATCGTGGTGGATTTCCTCGTCACGCAACTGATGATCGGCATCTTCGGGAGGTAGGCAATGGCTGAGACCCAACCCAATCCCGGGACGCCGCAGACCGCGGCCGGCCAAGAATCGGATCAACCCGCCAAACCCGTCGTCGAGTTCGAGGATGTCTCGATCGGCTTCGAGGGCAATCAGGTTCTCCGCGGGATCAGCTTCACCGTAGTCCACGGTGAGACGCGCATCGTCCTCGGCCCGGCCGGCGTGGGCAAGAGCGTTCTCATCAAGCTGGCCAACGGGTTGATCGAGCCCGACAGCGGCGACATCCGCGTCTTCGGCCGGTCCCTGAAAGGCATGACCGAGCGCGAACTCTTCGAGATGCGCGCGCATATCGGCATGGTCTTTCAGGAGAGCGCGCTGTTCGATTCGCTCATCGTGGAAGACAATGTGGCCTATCAACTGGAAGAGCAGCACGTCGATCCTCAGGAAGCCCACGATCGCGTCGTCGAGGCCCTGCGCTTCGTCGAGCTCGAAAAGGCCATCGACAAGTTTCCCTCCGAGTTGAGCGGTGGCATGCGGCGCCGTGTCTCTATCGCTCGCGCCATTATCAACGGCCCCGATCTCATCCTGTACGACTCACCCACGGGTGGCCTCGATCCCATCACCTCGAACACAATCATCGAACTCGTCGTGAAGCAGCGCGACGTCTCCCACACCACCTCGCTGCTGGTAACCCATCGCCTGCAGGACGCCTTCACGCTGGCCACGCACCGCTACAACGTGCATGCAGCCTGCATGGAGATGATTCCCGGCGGAGGCATCGATCCCAATACAAAGTTCCTTGTGCTCAATGAAGGCAAGGTCGTCTTCGACGGCGCTACGCTGGCCCTGACTCACACCGACGACCCATGGCTGAAGTCCTATATCGAATAGCCCTTTTCACACTGCCCCGTGATTTCGCTTTATCGAGACACAACACCACACAAGCTCTGATCATCGAACGTTCCGGAGGTATTTCATGGCAGACGAAAAAACCTACACCGCGGACCAGGTGGCGACCGCAGCGCGGGAGTTGCGACAGGCCGCGGGCGGCGACGAAGAGAGATTCACCTCCGCACGCGTTGCGGCCATGCTAGCCGATGAAATCGGGCTGCTGCGCGAACGCGGCTTCAGCGATCAAAGCATCGCGGACCTCTTCAGCGGATTTGATATCGACGTGACCCCTGAAGAGATTTCGCAGCAGTAGCCGCCCCGATGCAGAGATCGCCACAACAGACGCAATCCCGGAGGCTCCCGCCGCGACGAGCAACCTCGGCAGCGAATCTGTTTATACGGGACGCTATAGGAAGACGGAAGGGTGATGGAGTTCACCCAACTGTCGTGGAGGATGGATGCCACGGATGATGACTCCTCGCAGGGACTTGCCTGCTGAGGGGAGATTGTCTCTCAGTCACGGTCCCTCGAAAGACGGTACGAGCCCGGACCACAAGAGTCCGCACACTGAGGGAGGTTGGAATTGCAACGATATTTGCTGGTGGCCGTCGGTGGGGCGCTCGGCTCGATGCTGCGCTACTTCGTCGGGGCTTCGGTGGCGGAGCGCTTCGGCACTCGCTTCCCCTTCGGCACACTCATCATCAACGTCGGCGCCTGCTTCATCATTGGGCTTTCGCTCGAATATCTCAGCCGTCACACCGGTATCAATCCGGCTTGGAGGTACTTTCTTCCGATCGGTTTCGTCGGCGCATTCTCCACCTTTTCTACCTTCGAGTGGGAGGCATGGTCCAGCTTCACCACAGGGGCGTTCTGGATTGGGATCGCCTACGTTGCCGTCAGTCTGGTCGTCGGATTCATCGCGGTAGCCCTAGGAGTGTCAGCGGCGCGGTCGCTGCCTTGACAACTTTACGCTGACTTAGGCCAGCTCCCCATTTGCGTGGGGTCTTGCCTTTGCCTTTGCATTTGCCTTTCTGGTTGTCATTCCGCAGCGCAGCGAAGGAATCTGCTGTTTGGGCCGCCTATGCTTCACTTGCGGATATGTTCTAGCTTTCGATCTGCAGCCGCCTCCGCCACTCCGCGATGGCCGCCGTGTCCGAAGCCGGAAACGTAAGGTGCCCCACCTTGCGTCCGGGCCGAGGCTCCTTTCCATAGTCGTGGCGAAACAACCGCGGAAACAGCGCAGTCTCAGCCAGCGGCGGCATCGCCCCGATGCAGTTCAGCATGACCGTAGGGCTGCTTTCCGTGCTGCCAAGCTCCAGCCCCGACTCCGGCCCAGCGATCGCGCGCAGATGATCTTCAAACTGCGAGGTCCGCGCTCCCTCGATGGTCCAGTGCCCGGAGTTGTGCACGCGCGGAGCCATCTCATTGGCCAGCAGCCGCTCGCCGCACACAAAAAATTCGACCGCCAAAACGCCAACATAGTTAAGCTCATTGAGCAGCCGCTTCAGGTAGCGCTCAGCCTTGCGTTGCAGCGCCCCATCCGTATAAGGAGCGATCGACATCCGCAGAATTCCCTCGCGATGGCGGTTCTCGATCAAGGGATAATAGACAACGTTTCCCGCGCGGTCCCGCGCCGCAATCAGCGACACCTCCGCATCGAACTGCACCATACCTTCGAGGATGCACGGGACTTCCCCGATCTCTGCCCATGCCGCCGCTGCATCTCCCTTGGCATACAGACGCACCTGTCCCTTGCCGTCATAGCCCATGCGCCGCGTCTTCAGGATCGCGGGAAGACCGGTGATCTCCATGGCACGTTCGAGCTCCTGCGCATTGTCAACAGCCGCGAACGGCGCAACCCCCATGCCGCACCGCTCAAAGAAACTTTTCTCCATGAGCCGGTCTTGCGCGATGCCGACCGCACGCGCATTCGGATAAAGATTCAGGCCGGCCAACACGACCGCATCGATGTTTTCGCTCTCAATCGTTACGACCTCTACCTGCGCGGCGAAAGCCGCCACCTCGGCCGCGTCCTCCAGATCGACAGCCAGCACCCGCGCAGCCTGTTCGGCGCAGTCGCCCGGCTGCCCCGCGCAAATCACATCCACGCCAAGTTGCTCGCCGGCCTGCGCCAGCATCAGCGCCAACTGTCCGGCGCCAAGTATTCCGATCCGGGGTCGAGATCTCTCTGTCATGCGCGCGGATTCGGCGCCTTCAACACCGCCCTGGTCTGCATGCCGCGAAATCGTTCGAGCTTAGCGGCAATTCCCTTATCTTCCAAAGCCAGAATCGCGGCGGCAAAGAGCGCCGCATTCTTCGCGCCAGCCTCTCCGATCGCGAACGTCGCAACCGGAATGCCCGCAGGCATCTGAGCGATCGAAAGCAGCGAATCCAGGCCATCGAGCGCGCGGCTCTTCACTGGCACGCCGAGCACCGGAAGACTCGTCTTCGCCGCGATCATTCCCGGCAGGTGCGCCGCCCCGCCCGCGCCCGCAATGATGATGCGCAAGCCGCGCTCTCTCGCGCTCTCCGCATACTTCATCATCTTGTCCGGTGTGCGATGCGCCGAGACAACCTCCGCCTCGTACCTGATACCAAACTCGTCAAGCACCTTCGCCGCCTGCTCCATCGTCCGCCAATCGGACTTCGAGCCCATCACGATTCCGACCATTCTCACGCTCGCCTTCTTCGCCTTCGCCATCACGTCCTCCACTCCCGCAAGACTTCCACGAAGGCCGCTTGCTCCAACGCCTGCACCCTGTCCTTCAAACTCTCTACAGTGTCTCCGGGGAGCACCGCACATCGCTTCTGCAGCACAATCGGCCCTCCATCGACCTCTTCGGTTACCTGATGAATCGTGCACCCGCTCTCCGCCACACCGCTGGCCAGCACGGCCTCATGCACCCGCGCGTTCATCAGCCCACCGAAGGCCGGCAGCAGCGATGGATGCACGTTCAGCAGCCGCCCGCGCCACGCATCGACAAAAGCCGAAGAAACAATCCGCATATATCCGATCATCAGCACCAGCTCCGCGCCTGCATCCCGCAACGCCTCGGTCACGCGTCGATCGTAATCCTCGCGCGCCATCCCCGCCGGATCAAGAAAGAGCGCGCGGATATCATGCGCCTCCGCCCGCTTCAGGATCGCCGCAGTCGCCTTGTCGGAGATTACAACCGCAATCTCAACATCGAGCGCGCCTGCCTCGACCGCATCGATTACACCCTGCATCGCCGTGCCGCGCGTCGATCCGAGAACACCCACCTTCAAACTCATGCTCGCCTCAACGTCTTCATATGTTCAACGCGCCGCCCGATCGCTGCGGCCGTGCCGATGTCCGTGCGATGGAAGAACGGCCCCGGAATCTGCCGCGCAACCTGCTCGGACAATGCTTCAGCCTCGGCGATTCCCTCCCCTACACCGACGATTGCAACCGTACGCGAACCCGTCGCGACGAGTTCGCCTGCCTTCACATCCACCGCGCTCAAGAACACCGTCACTCCGTCCGGCAAATTCTCCGGCAGATGCACCGCATCGCCCTCGCGCAGGTGCTCAGGATAACCCGCCGGCACAACGTACTTGCACACGCTCGCCTTGCGCGCAAACTCTACCGGCAGACGATCGAGCGTTTCATCGACAATCGCCCGGCACACCGCAACAAAGTCGGTTTCCAGCAGCGTCAGGAGATTGAGGCACTCCGGATCGCCGAAGCGCGCGTTGTACTCGATCAGCTTCACGCCATCGTGGGTCGCCATGAAGCCGCCATAGAGAATGCCCCGGTAAGGCGCTCCGCAATCCGCGCCAAGAGCGGCCGCGGCGCGCTCATTGATCTGTTGCGCTGCCGTGATATCAGTCTCGTTCAAAAATGGCAGTTTATGACCTGAATCTGTATACGTGCCCATGCCGCCCGTATTCGGTCCCTTATCGCCGTCAAAGGCGCGCTTATGGTCCTGCACAGCCGGCATATGCCGCAGGGTCTTGCCATCACAGAAGCTCATCAGTGAAAACTCTTCCCCTTCGATCTTCTCTTCAAGGACGAAAGGACGTCCGCAATCGATGAGCTCGCGACAAAATGCCAGGCTGTCCTCGGCCGACTGCAGATGATCGCCGCACACCTTCACGCCCTTGCCGCCAGCCAGTCCGTCATCCTTGATGACGTGCCGTCCTGCCAACCTCGCCAGCACCTCGGCCGCCCCGTCCATAGACTCAAATCGCTCAAAGAAAGGATTGCCCGGAATGCCATACTTCGCCAGCAGATCACGAGCGAAGCTCTTGCTCGATTCGATCCGCGCAAGCTCGCGCGTCGGGCCCACGGTGGGAATACCGGTTGCCCACAGTACATTGGCGACACCTGCGGCGAGCGGAGCCTCAGGACCGATGACCGCCATCGTCGCTGCATGTTCGACCGCGAACGCCGCGATCGCCGGCGCATCGGTGATGCCGCCCGTCGAATATTCGACACAGAGCTCGGCGATCCCCGGATTGCGCGCATTGCTGAAGCAGATCAGCTCCGGCCTTTGCGGCGAACGCGCCAGGGCCACCGCGATCGCATGTTCACGCGCGCCTGAACCGACGATAAGGATCGTCTCCCTCATCGCTGCAGGCTCTCCCGCACACCGGTCTCCAGCACACGCAGATCGGGCGTGAACGCTGTCCCGGTGATCTTCTCAAACAGCTGAATATAGCGCCCCGCAAGCTCGGCGATCAGATCATCTGGCGGCGTCGGCAGCACCTTATCCCTGTACGGATCGCAGCGCTCGCGAAACCACAGCCGGAAGAACTCTTTATCGATCATCTCCGGCTCCCGGCCTTCGGATAAACGTGCCGCGTAGCTTTCCGCAAGCCAATATCTGCTCGAGTCCGGCGTGTGGATCTCATCGACGAGCAGAATCTCGCCATCGTTCGCCACTCCGAACTCATACTTCGTGTCGGCCAGTATGAGCCCGCGCTCACTCGCCAACGTCTGTCCGAAGGCAAGCAGCTCCAGCGCCTTGCTCGAACAAAACTCCCACTCTGCGGCCGTCATCCAGCCTTCGGCTACAACTTCCTGCGCGCTGATCGGGCGATCGTGCTGCGTCTCCTTGGTCGTAGGAGTTACAATGTTCTCGCGCAGCCGCTCATTTTTCTTCATGCCTTCAGGCAGCGTGTGCCCGCAGAACTGCCGCGCTCCATTCGCATACCGCGTCCATATGGACGTATCGGTTGAGCCCGTCATATACCCTCGGACAACAAACTCAATCGGCAGCACCCGGCACTTGCGCGCGATCAGCACATTCGCATGCGGGCTGCTCAGCACATGGTTGCCCACAATCTCCCGCGTCCGCTCAAACCAGTACAGCGACGTGCGATTCAGCACCTGCCCCTTGAACGGAATCGCGCCCAGCATGCGGTCGAAGCCGCTCTGCCGGTCCGTGGTCACCAGCAGCAGTCGACCATCGCCAAGGTCGTAGGTATCGCGCACTTTGCCCACGTACTTCGCCACAGAATATTTCTCGGGTAAGCGCAAATTCGTCGCCGTAAGGCAGTGAGGAATAGCGCCGATCAGGGTTTGCCGCTCCATGTCGCTACCCTCCGCCGAAGCGCACGCCAGACGCCCCTGCCTCAACTCGTCCAAGCTCCCAAACCCGCAGAGCAGGCCACTGGCTGATCGCGACGCCCAATATGCTTTGAAGTTTCGGCGGCCCTATCAGCACCAGCCCCACGCCCATATTGAAGGTCCTATACATCTCAAAATCCTCAAGACTCCCGAGACTCTGCATCAGTGCAAAGACCGGCTGCGGCGTCCACGTCGCGCGATCGATCACCGCGCCCAGCCCCTCAGGCAGAATTCGCGGAACGTTCTCCACCAGACCACCACCGGTAATGTGGGCCATGCCCTTCACCGGAATTCCCGCATCGAGAATGCTGCGCACCGGCGCGACGTAGTTCGCATGGGGAGCGAGCAACACCTCGGCCAGCGACTCGCCCTCAAGCGCGTCCGGTCTTGCTTCAATGTCATAACCTGCAATCTCAAACAGCAGCTTCCGCGCCAGCGAAAATCCATTCGTATGCAGCCCGCTGGAGTTGATCGCATACAGCACGTCGCCGGCCACAATGCTCGCGCCGGTCAGCATCCGATCACGATCCACCACCCCGGTCACGAAGCCGACAACGTCAAGATCGCCCTCCGCGTACACCGCGGGCATCTCGGCTGTTTCGCCGCCCACCAGCGCAATTCCCGCTTCCAGACACGCCGCGCTCATGCCACGCACCAGTTGTTCCACGATCACGGGATCGATCTTGTGAAAGCCAAGGTAGTCCAGAAACGTCAGCGGCCTCGCGCCCATCACGGCAATATCGCCCGCGACCGCCGCCACCAGATCGCGCCCCAGGTCTTCATAGCGGCCGGCCATCACCGTTACCTTGCTCTTGGTGCCAACGCCGTCGGTGCTCTGCACCATGACCGGGTCCTTCATGCCGCGCAGCGCATCGCCCAGCGAAAAGAGCGTGCCGAACGATCCCAGCCCGGTCAGCACCGCCGCCGAGTGCGTGCGCGCCACATGCGACCTGATTCGCCGCACCGCCTCGTTGCCCGCCTCGATGTCTACGCCCGCGGACTTATAGTCGACCTTCTGGCTCAAACCTTCTCCTTCTTGTAAGTCAACTTATCGCCCTAACCAACCCACTTACGGGCGTTGTCGAACATGCGTTGCCAGGGGCTCTCGCGCAGCACCCGTGTCCATGTATGCTGCGCGCCAAGAAACATTCGCTCCGGATGCGGCATCACGATCAGCGCGCGCCCGTCGCTGCTGCTAAGCCCCGCTATACCCCGCGCCGAACCGCTCGGATTCAGCGGATACTGCTGCGTCGCCCGGCCATAGGTATCTATGTAGCGCAGCCCGACCACCGCTCCCTGTGCAACTCCGCTGACATGCCCCTCGCCATGCGCGACCATAATCGGAACTCGCGCACCCGTCATATCCGCGAAGAACAGCGACGGCGAATCCTGAATCTCCACCATGCACAGCCGCGCCTCAAACCGCGACGACACATTGCGCCCGAACAGCGGCCACGCGGCGGCGCCAGGAATGATCTCGCGAAGTTGCGCCATCATCTGGCAGCCATTGCACACACCGAGAGCGAAGCTGTCCGCGCGCTGAAAGAACTCGGCGAACATCTCCTTCAACCGCTCGTTGAAGAGAATCGTCTTGGCCCATCCACTGCCCGCGCCCAGCACATCGCCATAGGAGAACCCGCCGCACGCTGCGAGCCCGGCGAAGTCTGCAAGCCGCGCACGCCCCGCCAGCAGATCGCTCATGTGTACATCGACCGCCGCGAAGCCAGCACGATCGAACGCCGCTGCCATCTCGCCCTGCCCATTGACGCCCTGCTCGCGCAGAATCGCCACCCGCGGCCGCGCTGTATGCGTGAACGGCGCACTGACCCGCTCCGTCAGATCGAACGGAGCGCTTACCGAAAGCCCCGGCCGCTCCGCATCATCGAGCAGCGCAAACTCCTCCAGCGCGCATGCCGGATTATCGCGCAGCGACTGGATATGAAAG
The DNA here is from genome assembly GCA_965277925.1 of Granulicella sp. Lineage (GTDB taxonomy): Bacteria > Acidobacteriota > Terriglobia > Terriglobales > Acidobacteriaceae > Granulicella. Next base: position 471,172 of record OZ255850.1, read on the forward strand.
CTCGTCTCGGACCACATCCTGTGCAGCGCGGTCCGTGTGTTGCGATAAATCACATCGTCACCGCAGCTGAAGACAATCTCGTTGCCAGCAATCGACCGCCCCACGATGTGCGCCAATAGACCAGCCTCGCCCAACGCTCGAAGAACGTAGTCCACATCGTCCAACGCAACCTGCAGGACTGCACCCAACTCTTCCGCAAACAGCGCGCCGAGATTGCTAGCGATATCACAGTTCGAGTTCGGATCGCTCGCGTCCAGATGGATCACTAGGCCGACATGTCCCGCGAAAGCCATCTCCACTAGCGTCACAAACAATCCGCCATCGCTGCGATCGTGATACGCGAGCAGTTTCTCTTCGCGGTTCAATCGCTGTATCGCATCGAAAAATGCCTTGAGCTTCGCGGGCTCGGGCGCATCCGGACACTCGTCTCTCATCTGCCTATACACTTGCGTCAGACACGATCCACCCAGCCGATTCTTTCCCTCACCAAGATCGATCAGGATCAGCGCACTCTCGCGCGGCTGCAACTGCGGCGTCAGGGTGCGCCGCACATCGTTCACCGGCGCGAAGCCGCTCACGATCAGCGACAGCGGCGACACGACAGCCTTCTCCGCGTCGCCCTCCTGCCACTTCATCTTCATCGACATCGAGTCTTTGCCCACGGGAATCGTCATCCCCAGCGCCGGACAGAACTCCATCCCTACCGCATGCACCGCGTCGAAGAGCTTCTGGTCTTCGTGACCCTCACCCGCCGCGGCCATCCAGTTGGCTGAAAGCTTGATGTCCGAAAGCTTGCCTTCTCCTCCATAGCCAATCGCCGCGCCCGCCATGTTCGTGATGACCTCGCCCACCGCCATGTGCGCCGAGGCCGCCGAGTCGATCACCGCCAGCGGCGTGCGCTCCCCCACCGCCATTGCCTCGCCATGGGTACTGTCGTATGCCCGCAGCGTCACCGCGCAGTCGGCCACCGGTACCTGCCATGGCCCCACCATCTGGTCCTGCACCACCATTCCGCCGACACTACGATCGCCGATCGTGATGAGGAACGACTTCGACGCAATCGCCGGCAGCCGCAGCAATCTTTCGACCGCATCGCTCACCGTCACACCCGTCAAATCGGGTGCCCTATGTCTCGATTCTGAGACATGGGCCTCCGGAGAGCTCCGTTGCCCAGACCCCGTCCGCACAAACGATCTCTCCATCTTCGGCGGCTTGCCAAAGAGCACCTGCAGCGGCAGATCGATCGCCTTCTCCGCGCCGTCTTCCAGAACCAACTGAGGCTTCGCCTCCGCGCGCCCGATCACCGCGAACGGGCAACGCTCGCGCTCACAAATCGCCTCAAATATCTCTAGATTCTCCGGCGCAATCGCCAGAACGTAACGCTCCTGCGCCTCGTTGCACCACGTCTCCAGCGGACTCATCCCCGCCTCGCCCCGCGGGACCGCATTCAGGTCGAAGGTCCCCCCACAACCGCCGTCCTTAATCAGCTCCGGAAACGCATTCGACAAACCGCCCGCGCCAACGTCGTGGATGAACGCAATCGGATTGCGCTCGTCCCTCTGCCAGCAGCGGTCGATCACCTCCTGCGCGCGCCGCTCCATCTCCGCGTTATCGCGCTGCACCGAGGCGAAGTCGAGCTCGCTGTTGCCACCGCCAGCGCTGCTCGAAGCTGCGCCCCCGCCAAGGCCAATCAGCATCGCCGGTCCACCCAACGCAACCAGCGCATAGCCGGGCTGCATCGCTCCCTTCTCGACGTGTTCCGCGCGAATATTTCCCAGCCCACCGGCCAGCATGATCGGCTTGTGATATCCGAAGACCGCTCCTTCGCTCTCCTGTTCGAACGTGCGGAAGTAGCCGCACAGATTAGGCCGCCCAAACTCGTTGTTATACGCCGCCGCGCCAAGCGGGCCATCCATCATGATCTCGAGCGGCGACGCAATATGCGGTGGCCGGCCATACTCCCGCTCCCACGGCTGCGGCGCCTGCGGCAGATGCAGGTTCGACACCGTAAACCCGCACAGCCCCGCCTTCGGCTTCGCTCCCCGCCCGGTTGCGCCCTCATCGCGAATCTCGCCGCCCGCGCCCGTCGCCGCGCCCGGCCACGGCGAGATCGCCGTCGGATGATTGTGCGTCTCGACCTTAATCAGAATGTGAATCTCTTCGTCGTGATACTTGTAGGTCCCATCCTCTGGCGCTGGAAAGAACCGTCCGCCACGCCCGCCGCGAATCACCGCCGCGTTATCGCGATAGGCCGAAAGCACGTTGTCACCCGAAACCTCATTCGTATTGCGAATCATCTCGAACAGCGAGCGCGGCTGCGGGACGCCTGCTTCACCCTCAATATCCCGGATGGTCCACTTCGCATTGAAAATCTTGTGCCGGCAGTGCTCGCTGTTGGCCTGCGCAAACATATAGAGCTCGACGTCCGCCGGGTTGCGTCCCATCCGCCGGAACTCCCCGACCAGGTACGCGATCTCATCGCCAGCCAGCGAAAGCCCAAGCTCGCGGTCCGCCTCTGCGATTGCCGCCGCCCCGCGCCCGAGCACGTCGATATGCGCAATCCCCTTTGCCTCTCGCGGTGCAAACAGCGCTTGCAACTGGTCTTCACTCTCAAAGAAGACGCTCTCTGTCATGCGATCGTGCAGCGGCGCCGCGAACGCGCTCACGTCCTTCACGCCACCGTCATTTTCATAGGCGATCCGCACCACCCGCGCCCGCTCGATGCGTTCGATCCCATGGAACCCGGTGTTGTGCAGAATGTCTGTCGCCTTGCTCGACCAAGGCGATTGCGTTCCCACTCGCGGCGCAATCCACACGCACGCATCTTTCGATAACGCCAAACCATGCCCCAGCAGTTCAGCCAGCCTACTCTCATCCACCTTGTTGCCCGCGCTCTCGTCATCCAGCAGCAGCACGTAAAGATACGCCGCTTCGACGTCCGTGACACCAGCATCGATCACGCGCAGCCGCTCCGTCAGCCGCGCAGCCTCAAAGGCCGTCAGCGCCGGCGGCCCAGCGAGGATCCGCACCTTCGCCACGCCACTAGAGATGCGCGGAAAGGTTTCTTGTAATGTGGCTTGCGACATCTTCAGTATGTTTGGCAGCGTCGTTCCGTTGTTTTTCCAGCGTATTGAGATACTCTTCGGTGATGTCCCCTGTCACGTACACTCCGTCAAAGACCGACGTATCGAAGTGAGTGAGGCCGGGCGCGGCTTCGGTGATGGCGTCCTTCAGGTCCTGCAAATCTTGAAAGATCAGCTCATCGGCGCCAATGTCCCTGGCCAACTGCTGCACGCTCTTGCCCGTCGCAATCAACTCCGAACGCGCCGGCATGTCGATGCCGTACACATTGGGAAAGCGCACCGGCGGCGCCGCGGAGCACACATACACCTTCTTCGCGCCCTGCTCGCGGGTCATCGCGATAATCTCGCGGATCGTCGTTCCACGCACGATCGAATCATCCACCAGCAGAACGTTCTTTCCCTGAAACGCCTGCGGAATCGGACTCAGCTTGCGCCGGATCGACTGCTTGCGCTGCGCCTGCCCGGGCATGATAAATGTGCGCCCGACGTAGCGGTTCCTCACCAGCGCATCGCGATACGGAATATTCAACCGCGTGGCAATCTCCTGCGCGGCAATGCGACTGGTCGACGGAATCGGAACGACCACATCGATGGGCACATGCTCCCATTCGCGCTTGATCTTTTCCGCCAGCTTGATGCCCATATTGATGCGCGCCTGATACACCGAAGCCCCATCCAGCACCGAGTCCGGCCGCGCCAGATACACAAACTCGAACAGGCAAGGCGCCTTCTCGTGGGCCAGCAGACTCTCATGCCGGTAGACCGTGCCTTCCATGTCGATGAAGATCACCTCGCCAGGCGCGAGGTCGTGGTCGACCTTGAACCCGCTCACCTGCAGCGCCACGCTCTCCGACGCAAACATATACTCAGCGTCTCGCGCATCGAGCCGCAAGCCCGCCTCTTCGCGCGTCCCAAACACCAGCGGCCGAATGCCATGCAGATCGCGGAACGCCACCATACCCACGCCGGCAATCATCGCGATCACCGCATAGCCGCCCTTGCAGCGCCGATGCACCTCTTCGACCGCCGCGAAGATATCGAACTCATTCGGCTTCACCGCCCCGCGCCGTGCCATCGCATGCGCGAAGACGTTCAGCATCACCTCAGAGTCCGAACGCGTATTCAGATGGCGCATGTCGGTCTCGAACAGGCTCTCGACGATCTCCGAAACATTCGTCAGATTACCGTTATGCGCAAAGATAATGCCGTAGGGCGAGTTCACATAGAACGGCTGCGCCTCCGCCACCGATGCGCAGCCTGCCGTGGGATAGCGCACATGCCCGATGCCCATATTGCCCAGCAGCCGCGCCATGTTCCCCGCGTTGAAAACTTCGGTGATCAGCCCGTTGCCCTTCTCAAGATAGAAGCGGTCTTGGAAGCAGGTGGCAATGCCTGCGGCGTCCTGCCCGCGGTGCTGCAGCATGGAGAGCGATTCGTAGATGATCGAGCTGACCGGATGGTGTCCGAAGACACCGACGATACCGCACATTCTTCCTCGCTGCCTGGCGTGCCGCTCATTAGCCTTGCGGCACGAATGCGGAGATTGCCTTGGACTTCAAAAGGGACAACTCGCAACGAAAACCGGCAAAGCGCGCCACCTCCATTCTCTCATTTTTCCGGATGAGGAAAAGCCGGACGCGCTTAGGGCATCAGCGGCTGCGCTCGTTCTGCGACCGCGCTCGCCCAACCGCCCTCGGCTCCACGCCCTGTCCTCTATCGGTTCGAACGCGCGTCTAGATCGGAGTCCTCTAGATCGGAGTCCTCATGGTGTACAGCCTCGCTCTTGCTTCTCTGGTTGTCATTCCGCAGCGCAGCGGAGGAATCTGCTTCTTGGGGTCGCTACACCATCGGTTCGAACGTGCGCCTAGTCGTCCGTAGCCGCGCCTTCATTCGCATTGTCGCTGGTTGCCCCGCGAGGATCGGGCGCCACCACCGCCGGCTGGGCATACGTCTGCCCATCGACCGTGAGCCGCACCGTGTAGTCGCCGGGCTTGAGCACCACCGGGCCGCGCCGCCCCTGCCCGCGCCCCGCCCGTGGAGGCGCAGGCGGTTCGCTCCCCGTGCACGCGTCAGGCGGTGGAGGCGCAACCGGTCCGCGCCCAAACCCGCCAAATCGCTGCGGCGCGATGTTCAGCGCAACGCGGTGCATGCCCGGCGCGGCCGATGGCGGCAGCGACGGCTCCTCCCAAACCGCCTGCACGTTGATCGCCTCCGTATCCACCGGTTTCACGGGGGTATCGCTGGCCGCGCAGGCGCGAACCACACCCTTGCTGTCCACCAGTTCCACCTTCAGCGGCGAGCTTGGCGCACCCTTCAGCCAGTAATACACCAGCACGCCCGCCGGCGGATTCAGTTCCTGCGGCTCTTCATGTGGCAGCGGAGTCCCATTCTGTCCACCGGCCGCAATGGTCAGCGACTCGCCCGGCGCAAACAGATACGTCTGCGCCGAGACGATCTGCCGCCCACTCTGCGCAAGCTGCCGCAGCGGTCCCATCTGGTCCATCACCCAGAACCCTCGCCCATGCGTGGCGATGTCCAGGTCATCGTCATGCACCACGATGTCGCGCACCGAGGTGGCCGGCATATTGAGTTGCAGCGGCTGCCACTGCTCTCCATCGTCGAATGAAACATAAACCCGCAGCTCGGTGGCCGCATACAGCAGTCCCTTCACCTTCGGATCCTCTTTCACCGAATTGACATAAGCGCCCTCGGGAATTCCGTTGACCACGTTCGTCCACGTCTTCCCACCATCGCGCGTGCGATAAATGTAAGGCTTCATGTCCGCCAGTCTGTGCCGATCCACCGATGCATAGGCCGTGTTCACATCGAAGTGTCCGGCCTCGATCTGCGAGACCTTGCTCCACGCGGTCATCGCCGGCGGCGTGACATCGTTCCACGTCTTGCCGTCGTCACGCGTCACTTGAATCAGGCCGTCGTCCGTCCCGGCCCACACAGTCGTCGCGCTCAACGGCGACGGCCCGAGGCTGTATACCACGCCGAAACGATCCGTCATCGGCTCGTCGATGTCCTTCGCCGTCACCGGGTCGAGCGTCTTCGGAACCTCGGGGTTCACCCGCGCGAGATCGGGGCTGATCTTCTCCCACGTCTTGCCGCGGTCGCGCGTGCGGAAGACGAACTGGTTCGCATAGTAGAGCGCCTCGTCCGCCTGCGAAAAGACCTGCGGCAGCGTCCACGTCTTGCGGTTAGGATCATCGGCATCGGCCGGCGGCAACTGCCCGCCCAGCGATGCCGGAACGTTCAGCGCCTGATTGCACCGCCCCGCGCCCGCGCCGTAAAGGATGTTGCCATCCTTGGGATCAGGCACCACGGTGTCGCTCTCGCCGGCCAGGCAGATCGGCTCCCAGTTGCGGAAGTCCAGCACACCCATGCGCGACCACGTGCTCACGCCCACGCCGCCCGAGTCCTGCTGGGCGCCATACAGCCAGTACGGAAAACGATTGTCCGCCGCGACATGGTAGATCTCCGCGGTCGGCTGGTTGTACCAGGTGCTCCAGGTCTTCGCACCGTCCACGCTCACCACAGTCCCCTGGTCGCTCGACAGCACCATCCGCTGCGGGTTCTTCGGATTCACCCAGATCTGGTGATAGTCGTCGCCGCCGGGCGCGCCTTTCACTGGAACAAAAGTCTTACCGCCGTCTGTCGTCAGGTACGTCGCCGTATTGATGACGTAGGCCTTGTCCGGATCAGCCGGGTCGACTGTGACCGCCTCGAAGTACCAGCCGCGGCCCCACAAGCGCGTCTCCGAGTTGACCAGGCGCCACGTCTTGCCCGCGTCGTCCGACAGATACACGCCGCCCTTCGGCGCAGCCGGAGCCGGACTCTCGGGAGTCGCTGCCGGCGGCCCATTGCCCTTGGTTCCATGCGCATCGGGAACCGGCCGCGCAGCCGCCGGAGGAGGAGGCGCCGGCCCGCCGATCCGCGCATTCGCCGATCCATTGTCGTCCACCACCGCCCACAGCCGTTTCGGATTGCTCGGCGAAACCGCGATCCCGATCTTCCCCACGAAATCGTCGTCCGGCAGCCCTCCCGTCAACTCCTTCCAGCTATCGCCGCCATCGGTCGACTTGTACAACCCACTCCCCGGCATATAAGAGGGCGAATACACCGACCACGGCGGCCGCCGCGTCGCCCACAGCGACGCATACAGCACCCGCGGGTTCTTGGGATCGAGCGCAATATCAATGGCGCCCACATCGTCCGGGTCCGAAGCCTTGAACAGCACCTTCTTCCAATGCGCGCCGCCGTCGGTCGAGCGATACACACCCCGCTCCGGGTTGGCGTCATACACATGGCCCAGCACCGCCACATACACCCGGTTCGGATTCGCCGGATCGACGACGATCCGGCCTATACGCTCGCTGTGCTCCAGCCCACTGGAACTCCACGTCTTGCCCGCATCCGTCGACTTGTACATCCCATCGCCGTAGGAGCTTTGAGAGCGGATATCCGGCTCGCCCGTCCCGACATAGACGATGTTCGGGTCCGACGGCGCCACGGCGATCGCGCCGATCGAGCCAACGGGAATGCCCACATCCGAGATCGGAAACCACGTCCGCCCCGAGTTCTCCGTCTTCCACACCCCGCCGCCCACCGCGCCCATGTAAAACGTCGTCGGCTGATTGGCATTACCCGCCACGGCAAACGAACGCCCGCCGCGCATCGGCCCCACATCGCGCCAGTGCAGGCCAGCCAGCGCTGCTTCGGGATAAGTGCCGCTCTGCGCCCGCATCGCCAGACCGGAGAACACACTCAGGCACAGCATAGACATCAGAGCAGCCCGGCGAATCGTACAGATCATATGCAGGTCCTCGGCAGTACTGGAGACGGCAGTTTCGAGTTGAAGAAGATTCACTCGTACGACGAGTCGCAGAGCGAAAAGGCCGCATCCGCATACGAATAGGCCATTGGGACCGAGCGAAATCGACACCGCCCAGACGAGGGAAAGAGGCCGCGGCTCCGGCCTCACTACCCCTGTGCCGCGCGCCCCACTAAAAGACGATCTTCGCCTTCAACTGCAGAATGCGCGGCGAGTCGTCGCCGCCCACGCCGCTGAAGATGCCCGAAGGATTGAGTGTCGTGGTGATCTTTCCGAAGCTTCCGGAGCTGAGCGAGCCGGTCGGCCTGTTGAAGTTGAGATGATTGAGCACATTGAACGCCTGTGCACTGGCTTCAAACCTTCCGCCCTCCCAGTGCAGCGGTATGATCTTCGTCACGTTGAAGTCCGTGCTGATATACATCGGCCCTCGCCACGCATTGCGCGGAGCATTCGTGTCGACGCTCGTCGTAAGCTTCGCCGCGCCCGTGGCGCTTGGCCCATAGATGGACGACGAGAACTGTGGCGTTGCGCTCTTGGTGCCCTGCAGGCAGGTCTGCAGCCCGTAGCCGCAGGTTGTCTCCTTGCCTCCCAGATACGTCGCCAGCAGCGAATCGCCATAAGCCCCATTGGCGTAGCTGTTGATGCTGGTCGTGGTCGCAGTGTCGATCACCGTGAACGGAAGTCCGGAGTACGCATACGCCGCACCCGAGACCTCCCATCCACCGTAGAACGGGTTCTTGAACGGCAGCCGATACACATAATCCAGCACCAGGTTGTGCCGCTCGTCCGTAGCTGCCGGACCATAGCCGCGCCCGATGTTATACGGATCGACCGGGCCGCCGATGTCGGTGGTCCCAATCGCGGTGGAACTGGCGGTCAGGAACCCTCCCGCTCCCGTGTCGAGGATCTTGCCATAGGTATAGCCCGCGGTGATCACTCCGCCCTGGCCAAACTTCTGCGTAGCCGTCACGATCAGTCCGTTGTAGTTGTTCGACCCCTCGGACTGGTAGTAATTCACCACGCCGAACTTGGGATCGATCGGCAGCGGCGTGGAACCCGCAACCGGCGTCCCACCCGAAAGACCCAGCACCGTTTCACCGGTCGCCCCTCCCGAAAACGCGTTCACACCGCCGTTCGCCACCGGCTTGTGGGTCCCGTGATTGCCCAGGTAATTGATGGAGATCACCGTATTCTTGCCGAACGACTTCTGGATCTCCAGGTTCCACTTCTGCACGTTGTACATCTTGAAGTTGGGCTGCGACGTATAAAGCGTTGGCGGCGTGAAGAACTGCTGAATCGCCGCCGGCAGGCTGGCCTTGATCGACGTCGCGGTCCCCCCGCTGGTCACTCCACTCGTGAAGGCGGTATTCAGTGCGGCCGCATCGTTGTACAGGTTCGACGTCTCCGTGTTGGCCAGATGATCGTTCGTGATGTTGGTGAAGGTGTTCTTGGTGGGCGGGTTCTTGGCCAGCGAATCGAGCACGCTTCCCGGCAGACCGTCGTAGAAGATGCCGTAGCCGCCGCGGATGACCATCGTCCCATTCAGGATCGGCGGGTTGTAAGCGAAACCCAGCCGCGGCTCCAGCTCGATCTCCTGCAGGCCGGGCAGCACATCTCTCTGGTTGAAGGCGTACGCCTGGTTGTAAGGAACCGAGATCAAGTGATTCAGGTTGAAGAACGGCGTGGCCAGCGTCGTGAGGCAGTTGCTCAGGCACTTGATATTCCCCTGATGCTCCACCCGCATAGCCCCGGTCAGCGCCAGCGAGTGGCTTGCCTTCCAGTCGTCCTCCACATAGACCGCCCATTGGTCCTCCCCCACTGGATAGTTCGATTTGAGCGGGAAGGCCTGCGTAAAGGCAGTTGCCTGCTTGTAGCTGGTTACGCCGGTGGACGAAGTCGTTCCGGTACTGGGGTCGAACCCGCCGTTGATGAACGCGCTCATGTCGCTGACCGTCTCCAGAGGGACAGTGCTGGCCGTGAAGTAGTGGTCGTTCTCCTTGATGTAATACGCCTTGGCCCCGACCTTGATCGTATGGGCGCCCTCGTTGATCGCGAAGTCGTCCTGGGCCTGCACGGTGGTGATATTGCGCCCCGTGGGAAACGCGTTGTCTTCGCCGCCCAGCGTCCCGAGTGAGCCGTCGTTGAGCGAGAGCGTTGCGGGAAACGCAGCCACCGACGCGGCTTCGTTCGCCGGCCCGAACAGCGCGCCGTACCAGAGCCCCGCCAGGATGATGTTGTTGGTCGCCTTCGCACCAAAGACATGAGTTTCATTGAACTGGCCGTTGTGTTGCGGCTGAATGCTGATCGCGTTGAAAATCGGATTGATCGGGTCCGTGTACGTGGGCTGTGCTCCGTTGTCATGCTCGTAGCGGATGAACGCCTTGTCTTTCGCGCCCAGCACGGCATCCACACGGAAGATCTCCAGCGCTTCATTCGCGTAGGTCGTGGCCGTACTCGAATAGGAATTCGCGCAGGCGCCGGGCGCGGTGCCCAGGGCGGCCGCATCCGTCACATTCAACGTGCCGCAGCCGGTCACCTTCGCCGTTCCGCTGAAGTTGGTGTTGCCGGGTTGCGCGTTGTGCGCCGTCCCGGCCGCGTTGTAGAGATTGAACATGTTCTGGTAATACGGGATCGACGCGCTCAGGCCGTTCGCAGCCAATGTCTTCAGGGTATAGGCCTCGAAGTTCGCGGAAGGCACCGCGATAATCGACGCCGCTGCCGGCAGAATCGCCCGCAGCCCTTCGGCGTCGGCCAGGAAAAACAGCCGATCGTGACCGTTGTAGACGTGCGGAATAGTCAATGGGCCGCTGATCATGGCCGCCCATTGATTCGCATTTTCAAACGAGCGCGGCGTGATATTGCCCGGCCCGTTCTCCTTGTGGGCGAAGCTGTTCGCCACCAGCGACCGCCCGGTCCAGAACCACGCCGCGTTGCCGTGAATTCTGTTGCCGCCGCTCTTCGAAACGAAGCTGACCGAGGAGCCCACCAGCCCGCCGAACTGCCCGGAATAGCCGTTGGCCGTGATGGTCGCTTCTTGGACGTCGTTCAAACCCAACAGCAGGTTGGAGGCCCCGGAGTTGTTCGCATTGTTGTACGGATCGTTGTCGTTCTCCCCATCGATCTGGTAGAGCGAGGGTCCCACCACGCCGAAGCCCGTATTGAACCCTGGAGTGATCTTGGTCTCGTACGTCAGGTTGTTACCCGAGTTCGGCACCTCCTCGACCTGTGCCTGGGTGACGGTCGTCGCGACGTTGCCGTCTTCCGCATGCAGCAGCGTTCCCTGCGCGGTCACTTCCACCGTCTGCTGATCGCTCCCGATGGTCAGCTTCAAGTTCGCCGCCAGCACTTGCGAGTTCGACACGGTCACCCGCGTCACTTCCTTCACGAAACCCGGTTCATTCACCTCCAGCGTGTACCTGCCCGGCGGAATCAGGTCGAACCGGTACGATCCCCCGGAGTTGCTCTTGGTCGTTTGCATCGAGCCGGTGTCAGCATTCCGCAGCGTCACCACCGCGCCCGGAACCACCGCGCCCGACGGGTCCGAGAGCACCCCGCCGATCGCTCCGGTCGTCGTCGTTTGCGCGTTGCCGATCGAGCCGGCAAAGAAGAAAGCCACCAGAGCCAACACTGAGAACAGACGGAATCGCTTCAAGGGGTCACCCTCCGCTTTCGAGAAACAGAACCGCAATCGCCGGCAGACCGGCGAACTAGCTGCTGCGAGGTGAAGAAACACGAAGGGCTTGGCCGAAAACTGGTTTCTAACGACCGCTTGTGCTGCATGGAAAGGGACGACTACTGAATATCACAAAACCAAAAAAATACCAACAAACTTTATCGCGGCACGACGGATTACCTCCATTTCCCCTTGACAAACTCTCCCGAATTCATTGACGAAACACGCACTTACCGCGCGGCTCATGCCGATTCAATCACATGCAGACCTCCTCCTCCGAGCTTGGCTCAGCATGGCTCAGCGATCCTCGCCACCGGCCTTCTCTCCTGATCTGTGTGTGTTGCAAGCTGCGCACGGTTAGAATCGAAACTCCCAGCCATGGACACTATGACCCCGCTCGATCTCTGCTCGTATCTCGGACTGGCGGCGGCCGGCTTTGCCACCGCGACCCTCTGGCTGGGTCTGCTTATTGCGCTGCGCTACAGCCCGGTGCGGCGCTGGCCGCATCGCCATGTCAACCTCTTCGCGCTGCACCGCTGGACCGCCTACGCCGCGGTCGCGTTCACCCTCACGCACCCCGCCGTGCTGCTCTTCCTGCGCTCTCCGCGCTTCCGTGTGCTCGACCTGCTATGGCCCGTACACTCGCCGCTACAGCCCAAGCTGAACTGCGCGGGCGCGGCTGCTCTCTACCTGCTGGTGCTCCTGCTGGTTTCGTCGCTGCTGCGCCAGCGCCTGGGCCGTCCGCTGTGGCGGCGCCTGCATACCCTGGCGTTCCCTGCCATCGTCCTGCTCTTCCTGCACAGCCTCCTCACCGATCCGCTGCTCAAGGATGGGCGACCCGACATGCTCGACGGCGGAAAGATCTTCATCGAGATCGCCTGCCTCCTGAGCACCATCGCCATCGTGGCGCGGGTGCGGCTTCGCGGCAAAGGGCTGCGCGAGATCGCGCTTCAGAGCGCTCTGCGGAAGTCTTGACGGCCCTGGCTTTTCCGCCCACTGACTGTCTCGCGCGGCCATTCGTCGAATGCGACACGGCCATGATCCCTGCGGTGAATTGCATTTTGGTTTACGCTTTCCTCACGCAACAGCACTCATGTTCCTTCACCGTGTGCCTTCTCAGTCTTTCCGTCTCCCGCTATTCCTTTCCCGCTTTTTGTTTTCAGGAGCCGTCGTGATCGTTTCCGGCCGTATCGTCCTACTCTCCGCCCTGCTCTCGCTGGGCGGCGCTGCTGTCTGTCTCGCCCAGAGCGATGCTCAGAGCGCCGTTCCGCCGTCTACGCTCTTCTCCGCCATGCGCTGGCGGGAGATTGGCCCCATGCGCGCCGGCCGCACTCGTGCGCTCGCCGGCGTTCCCAGCCAGCCCCAGACCTTCTACATCGGCGCTGTCGGTGGCGGCGTCTTCAAGACCACCGACGCCGGCGAGACCTGGCACGACCTCTGGCGCAACCAACCCTCCGGCTCGATCGGCAGCATCGCCGTCGCCCTGTCCGACCCGAACGTCATCTACGTCGGCAGCGGCGAAGGTCTCGCCCGCCCCGACCTCTCCACCGGTGACGGCGTCTACAAATCCATCGACGCCGGCAAGACGTGGACGCATCTCGGCCTGCGCGACGGCCAGCAGATCGGCGAGATCGCCATCAGCCCCACCGACCCCAACACCGTCTTCGTGGCCGTCGAAGGTCATCCCTATGGCCCCAACAAGGAGCGCGGCCTCTATCGCTCCACCAACGGCGGCCAGACCTTCAAGCAGGTCCTCTTCATCGACAACCAGACCGGCGCCTCCGAGGTCCAGATCGATCCCGTGCATCCCAACATCGTCTTCGCCGGCATGTGGCAGCGCCAGGAGGGCCCGTGGGAGAACGGAGCTTTTTCCGGAAGCAACGGCGGTCTCTTTAGGTCCACCGACGGCGGCGATACCTGGAAGAAGCTCACCGGCGGCGGTCTGCCTGACGGCATCGTGCAGGTCAACCTCACCATCTCGCCCACCAACGACAAACGTATCTACGCCGAATGCGCGCACGGCCGCGACGTCAGTCTCATGCGCTCCGACGACGGCGCCCAGACCTGGGTCCACGCGCCCGTGAACGACACCCGCCCCGAGGCCCGCATCGGCGGCGGCGATCTCCCCGTCCCGCGTGTCGACCCCAAGGACCCCAACACCCTCTACGTCGCCACCGTCGTCACCTGGAAGTCCACCGACGCCGGCAAGACCTGGACCGGCTTCCGCGGCTCGCCCGGCGGCGACGACTACCAGAACGCCTTCATCAACCCCAACAACACCGACGTCATCGCGCTGGCCAGCGACCAGGGCGTCATCATCTCGGTCAATGGCGGCCAGAGCTGGGGCCAGTGGTACAACCAGCCCACCGCACAGATGTACCACGTCACCGCCGACAATGCCTTCCCCTACCGCGTCTGCGGCGGGCAACAGGACAGCGGCTCGGCTTGTGTAACCAGCAGAAGTAACGACGGCCGCATCACCTTCCATGACTGGCACCCCGTCGGCATCGAGGAGTACGGCTACGCCGCGCCCGATCCGCTCGACCCGGACATCGTTTATGGCGGCAAGGTCACGCGTTACGACCGCCGCACTGGACAAATCCAGGACGTCGAGCCCAAGCCGCTGCACACCTACCGCGCGCTGCGTACCGAGCCGCTGCAGTTCTCGCCCGCCGATCCGCATAGCCTCTACTTCGCCACCAACACACTCTGGCTGACTAGGGATGGCGGCAAAAACTGGAAGGAGATCAGCCCCGATCTGAGCCGCGAGACCTACGCGCTTCCGCCCACGCTCGACGACTACAAAGATTCCCCCACCGCCACCACCGCGCGCCGCGGCGTCATCTACGCTCTCGGCCTCTCGCCCCTCGACGTCAACCGCATATGGGCCGGCACCGACGACGGCCTCCTCTGGACCACCGCCGACGGCGGCGCCCACTGGTCGAACGTTACGCCGCCGCAACTGAAGCCCTTCTGGAAGGTCTTCAACATGGACGCCGGCCACTTCGACAAACTCACCGCCTACGCCGCCATCAACACCATGCGGCTCGACCAGATGACGCCGCACCTCTTCCGCACCCACAACGGCGGCAAGTCCTGGACCGAGATCGATAACGGCCTCCCTGACGGTGCCGCCACCAGCACCATCCGCGAAGACCCCAGGCAGAAGGGCCTGCTCTATGCCGGCAGCGAGACCCAGGTTTACGTCTCCTTCGACGACGGCGACCACTGGCAGTCCCTGCGCCTCAACATGCCCGCAACCTCCATCCGCGACCTCGCCATCAAGGACGACGACCTCATCGCCGGAACCCACGGCCGCGGCTTCATGATCCTCGACAACGTCACGCCGCTGCGCCAGATCGCAGCTCAAAACGAAGCCAGACTCGAGGCCCAGAAAGCAGTCCTCTTCGCGCCCGAGGCCGCCATCCGCGTGCGCGGCAACATGAACCCGCCCACCCCCTGGCCGCCCGAGATGGCCACCGGCACCAACCCTCCCTTCGGCGCCATGATCGACTACTACCTCGGCCCGCAGTTCACCGGCCTGGTCACGCTCCAGGTGCTCGACAGCAAAGGCAGCGTCGTCGACGAGTTCAAGAGCACCGGCCCCGTGCCGCCGCTCGACCCGCGCTACCCCGACCCGATCCTCTGGGCACGCCCGCCGCGCGTGCTCTCGGCCGCTCCCGGCCCGCATCGCTTCCTGTGGGACATGCGCTACGCCCCGGTCCCGGGCATCTCCACCGGCCCCGACGCCAGCGAAGCCGTGCCGCACAACACGCCCGCTGTCTCCTCCTCACCGTGGGTCATGCCCGGCGCCTATACCGTGCGCCTCATCGCCGGTGGCGAAACCCTCAGCAAGCCGCTCACCGTGGTCATGGACCCTCGCGTCAAGACCTCGCCGGCCGATCTAGAACAGCAATTCGCGGTCTCCAAGACCATGTACGACCAGATGCTGCATGCCACCCAGGCCATCCACGAGGCCACCGTCCTGCGCGACCAGTTCAAGTCGGAGAACTCCAAAGTCCCCGCCGCCGCTGCCGCCGAACTTGAATCCAAAATCGAGAAGATCGTCGGCCGCGAGCGCGGCGAAGGCGGCGGCGGCCGACGCGGAGGTCCCGCCGGCCCTCCGACGCTGGACTCCATACGCACCCAACTGGCGCGCCTCGAACACTCCATCCAGAACGCCGATGCCGCACCCACCGCCGCCCAGGTCCAGGCCTGCGATGAGACCGCCAAGCCCCTCGCCGCTCTGCTGCAGCAGTGGGAAGCCGTGAAGAGCACCGACCTCAAAGCCATCAATGAGCAGCTACGCCAACAGAACCTGCCGCAACTCTCCCTCGATACCCACGTCATCGACCACGATGTCGAGGACCAGATCGAATTCGGCGACGTCGATTAAGCGGAACGCTTGTAAGGATTGCTTATCCCTGCGAGCCGTTGCTTTTCTAGTTGTCATTCCGTAGAAATCTGCGGATGCCTTTGCTTTTCTGGTTGTCATTCCGTTAGGAATCTGCTGTTGGAAGCGCCTCGAACCCATCGGGCAACCATCCGCAATGGCAGCCGCACACCTTCCCTTCAAATGATCGGAGCGCAATGCCTCCTCTTCACCGCCTCTTGCTTCTCGCCGCAACTCTGGCAAGCGCCTGCGCCGTGGCCCGCTCGGAGGCCCAGACACCCGACACCGCGACCCTCGCTGGCCTGGTCCAGGATCCCACCCACGCGGCCATCCCAGCCGCGCAGATCACCGCCACCAATCTGCAGACTGGCCTGACCCGCACGGTCACCTCGACCGCTCAGGGCCGGTTCTCGATCGCCGGCCTGCCCGTCGCGGGTGCCTACAAGATCGCCGCCCGCAAGGACCGGTTCGCCATGACGATCCTCCCCTCGCTTACTCTGGCCGGTGGCAGCACCGCACAGGTCACGCTTGTCCTGAGCGTCCTCGGCGGCAATACGGAGGTCACCGTCACCGGCGCGGCGACGGACGTGCGCATCGACGAGCCCCAGCTCGGCGACCGTCTCAGCACCGCCCAGGTCGAAGCCATGCCGCTGCTCAACCGCCGCATCACTTATCTGCCCCTGCTCGACGCCGCCAACCGTCCCGCCATCAACCAGGGCGACGTCTTCATGAACCAGGACCTCTTCACTACCAACGGCGCCGGCCGCCGTCAGACCTGGTTCGAAGTCGACGGCGGCAACGCCAACGATTCCTGGGGCCGCCAGACCATCTTCACCAACATCCCCCAGGACGCCGTCGAAGAGATGTCCGTGCTCACCAACGCCTTCTCCGCCGCTTACGGCTGGGGCACCGGCAGCGTTGTCAACATCGTCACCAAATCCGGCGGCGACAAGCTGCACGGCGACCTCCTCGAGCTCTACCGCCCCTCCGCCTCCGAGGCCAAGCTCTACGGCTTCACCACCGCCAACGCCACCACCGGCAACGAAATCGTCAACGACACCCTGGACCAGACCGCCGGCTCGCTCGGCGGCAAGCTGCTCCCCAACGATCCCACTTACTTCTTCGGCGCCTTCGAATTCAGCCAGCAGAACCGCGCCAGCCCCATCACTTCCGCGCTGGCGCCCGGCAACTTCATCGGCCACTACCGCGACCTGCTCGGCTTCCTGCGCCTCGACCGCCAATTCAAAGCCCGCCAGTTCAGTCCCGGCAACAACGCCTTCCTCCGCCTCGGCGCCGACGGCTTCTATGACACCAACCCCAACGGCATCGTCGGCGGCGCCACGCTGGCCAACGTCGCCCGCACCTTCCGTCGCCGCACCTACACCGCCGAGCTGGGCGACACCGCCATCCTCCGCCCCACGCTGGTCAACAACCTGCGCGCCCAGTTCCAGCTCGGCTCGCCCATCACCGAGTTCGACCCCGCCGTCTACGGCACCCAGTTCGTGGTGCCCATCTCCGGCGGCGGCTCCACCACCACCTTCACCAGCGGCACCAGCCAGTCCGCGCTGCTGCTCAACCACCAGTTCGAGGTCTCCGACACGCTCTCGGCCACGCTGCACAAGCATCAGCTGGTCTTCGGCGGCGACTGGATTTACGCCCACACCGGAGGCAACAGCAAGGAGTTCGGCGGCCCCATCTATCTCGGCAAGTTCACCTACAACCCCTGCACCGTCGCGGGCGGCACCGCGGCCCAGATCGACGCCTTCTGCGAGAGTTCGGCCTTCCTCAACAACATCGCCAACGTAGCCAACTACCAGCAGAGCTACGGCAACGCCCAATACACCGTCAACGACGACCTCTATGCCGGCTTCGTGCAGGACGATTACCACGTCTCCCAGCGTCTCGTCGTCAACCTCGGCCTTCGCTACGAGGGCCAGACCTTCACCGACGCGCACAAGAACGTCGCCCCGCGCGTCGGCTTCGACCTCGACATCTTCGGCAACGGCTCCACGGTCGTACGCAGCGGCTACGGCATCTACTACTCGCAGATCGTCGACAACGAAGAGGCCAGCTACGCTCTCACCGGCCCCACCGGCGTCTTCAACTACACCGCCACTCCGAGTCAGGTAGGGTTTCCCAGCAGTGTTGCCGCGGCCCCGCTGCCCGCCTTCCCCGCCACCGCCACGCCGCCGCTGCGCAGCCTCTACATCCGCCCCGGCGAGAGCGCCTACCTCAACCAGTTCTTCCCCACCTCCACCCTGATCGGCTACCCCGCCAGGCTGCTCAACCCCTACTCGCAGCAGTACACCTTCAGCGTCGATCAGAAGCTGAACCACGCCACCGTCCTCAGCATCGACTACGTGGGCACGCACACTCTACGCATCGTGCGTCCGCTCGACGTCGATCCGCCGGCGGCCTACATCCGCACCGCGCAGAACCAGACTCGCTCCGCGAACTATGCTAACTGCGAGCGGCCTTACTGGATTTCCTGGTATCAGCAGCGCGGGATTTCCTGCAATCCGAGCAATAGCTTAAATCCGACTCCGCCCAACCCGACTCCGCCCTACTCGGTCATCCAGAGCGACGTCAACGATGGCTATCTCCACTACAACGCGCTCGACGTGAACCTGCGCGAGAGCTTCGGTGCCCGTGGCATCATGCTGGCCAGCTACACCTGGTCGCACACCCAGGACAACGTCGATCCCGACGCCACCAGCCAGAACCCCAACGACCCCAACCAGACCGGAAGAGCCGAGTACGGCAACGCCCTCTACGATCAGCGCAACCGCTTCGTTCTGAGCGGCTATACCATCGCGCCGCTCAGGATCCAGATCGGCGGCATCGCCAGTCTGGCCGGCGGTCTGCCCTACAATCTCACCACGGGCGCCACCAACTCCGGAGACACCGGCGCAACCACCGATCGCCCGGTCATCCACGGCGTCGTCGTCGGCCGCAACACCGGCCGCGGCCGGCCTATCTACTCGGTCGATCCATTCGTCGCGCGCGAGTTCCCGCTCTTCACCGAGGCGGTCCATCTCAATCTCCGCGCCGAAGCCTTCAATGTACTCAACCACCCTAACTTCGTGAGCTTCAACGGCGTCTACGGCAACGGCGCGCAGCCCGCCACGCTGGGTTCGCCCAGCTTCGGCGCAACCGCCCAACTGCCCGCGCGCGAGCTCCAGTTCTCCGCCCGAATCGAGTTCTGATCAGCTTCTGATGCGGTGACCGCGGAGTTCTTCGGCGTTAAGCGCGGAATTCTTCGGCATTGAGCGCGGAATTCTTCGGCGTTGACCTTGCATTTGCATTTGCTTTTTTGGTTGTCATTCCGTAGGAATCTGCTTCTCGCCAGTTGCTGTACACCATCGGGGCGCCGCTCTAAACTACCACCATGCCCGACCTCTACGACATTCCGCTCACCACGCTCTCCGGCTCACCCGCCACGCTCGGCGACTACGCCGGCAACGTCCTGCTGCTCGTCAACGTCGCCAGCAAATGCGGCCTCACCCCGCAGTACACCGCGCTTGAATCCCTCTACCAGCAGTTCAAAGACCGCGGCCTCGTCGTCCTCGGCTTCCCCGCCAACGACTTCGCCAACCAGGAGCCCGGCACCGATCAGGAGATCGCCAAGTTCTGCTCCACCGACTATCCGGTCACCTTCCCGCTCTTCTCAAAAATCGCCGTAACAGGAGAAGCCCAGCACCCGCTCTACCGCGCCCTCACCGCCGCCGCACCCGAGCCCATCGTCCACGGCCCGTGGCGCGAGAACCTCGCCAGCTACGCTGCGAAGAACGGCTATCCGCCGCCCAACCCGCTCCCGGGCGTACTCTGGAACTTCGAAAAATTCCTGGTCGGCCGCGACGGCAAAGTGCTCGCCCGCTTCGCCCCGGACACCCCTCCCGACGACCCCAAGATCACCACCGCCATCGAGCAGGCGCTCGCCTAGTCTGATGGCGTTAAGTTCACTGCACAGGCTTCATCCCAATGCAATGACTCGATCGGAATAATAGTTATCCTGACTCTGAGCGTAGCCGAAGAGCAGGACCTGCTTTTTGCTTAGAACCCGTCCAAGACTCGGAACGGGCCCGTCCACGCACAAATATGCAGGGACAGGCCCCGCAGTCCCGGGTGGCGGCAGCGAACTTGCAGTAGCGTTTTTCTCAACAGGCTCTGATCTCGCTCAAAAACCTGTCAAGCCCTCAGGCGAACCAACCGCACTCATCTCCTTCAAAACAGAGAGCATTTGACCGAAAATATTTGGCGTATTTCCCCTGTGCCGCGCCGTATCATGGAAACAGTACGAAGAACGGAAAAATCCCGGCACCCATAAGACGGCGGCATAGCACGGCGGGACTGCAATGGGGGCAGTCAATCCCCTTTCTAAGTCCTTTCTATGAATTGTTTTGCGTAGAAGCAACCAGTCCAGGGGGGAGGGGGGAGGGGGGTGGCGTATCTCCACAGCCTGGTCGGAGAGAAGTTTCGGGGCAGATTCTTAGCCAATCGCTTTACAGGAGTTCCTCAATGCCTAAGCCTTCCCTCTTCCCAGCGCTCTTCCTCGCGGCGGCTCTCACCGCCATCCCGGCCGCCGCCCAAACCATGTCCTCCACTCCCGCACCTCCGCCAGCTCCTCACTGGCCCGCGCAGGACGGCAACTACATCGCCCGCGACTTCCACTTCGCCAGCGGTGAAACCCTCCCCGAGCTCAAGCTCCACTACCTCACGCTCGGTACACCCCATCGCGACGCCGCCGGCCACGTCGACAACGCCGTCCTGCTGCTCCACGGAACCGGCGGCAACGCCCACACGCTCTTCAATCCCGTCTTCTCCAACGTGCTCTTCGGCCCCGGCCAGCCCCTCGACATCACCAGGTACTTCCTCATCTTCCCCGACGACATCGGCCAGGGCGAATCCTCCAAACCCTCCGACGGCCTGCGCATGAAGTTCCCGCACTTCGACTACGACGACATGGTCCGCTCCCAGCACCAAATGCTCACCGACGGCCTGCACATCGACCATCTGCGCCTCATCCTCGGCACCTCCATGGGCTGCATGCAAAGCTTCGTCTGGGGCGAGACCTACCCCGCCTTCGCCCAGGCGCTCATGCCGCTCGCCTGCCTTCCCGTGCAGATCGCCGGCCGCAACCGCATGATGCGTTACATGGCCATCGAAAACATCGAGCACGACCCCGCCTGGGACAACGGCAACTACACCACCGAGCCGATGGAAGGCCTGCGCACCGCCAACGAGATGCTTCTCATCATGGGTTCCGCCCCACTGCAGGAGCAGAAGCTCTACCCCACCGCCGAGGGCGCCGAGCACTTCGTCGACACCTATCTCGACCGCGCCGACGCCCACACCGACGCGAACGATTTGATTTACTACGTGAACGCCAGCCGCAACTATGACCCCAGCCAGCACCTTGACCGCATCACTGTTCCGGTCATGTGGATCAACTCCGCCGACGACTTCATCAACCCACCGGAGATGGGCATCGCGCAGAAGATGGTCCACGACATGCCGCATGCGCAGTTTGTCCTGATCCCTATCTCCGACGCCACCCGCGGCCACGGAACCCACACCCAGGCCGCGATTTGGAAGGAATACCTCGTCCAACTCCTTAACGCATCCGCCGCGAAGCCTTGAGCTATCAATACCGACGCAATACAGACGCCCAGCAGCAGCCTTTGCTCTTGTCTTTCTGGTTGTCATTCCGCAGGAATCTGCTTTTCGGAGTTGCTATACACCCTCGGGGACACCGTTATAGCGCGACCGTTCCCGCTAACTCACGCACGGGCTACTCCCGTAAACCCAGCCTCTCAGCAGCCTCACCCGCAACCGCTCGCCCCGGCTCATCTACATCGCCGCTCAGCAGCGACTCCATCACCCGTCCCACCAGCAGCAACACCGGCGCCGGCCCGCACTCCATCGCCGCCAACTCATCCAGCCGCGCACCCGCATAACTCTGCCGCCCTGTCGCCGCATGAGACACCGCGCAGCACGGGACATCCGACCCCACACCCGCCGCGCTCAACTCCCGCGCCATCCGCGCCATATCCCGTCCCGGCATATACACCACCAGCGTCGCATCCTCCGGCAGCGATCCACTCCACACCGGCGTTTCGTCCTTCCCCGACGCATGATGCCCTGTAGCAAAGATCAGCTTCGACGCGCTCTTTCGATCCGTCATTGGCAGCCCCAACGCCGCTCCCGCCGCCAGCGCCGCCGTCACCCCCGGAACAACCTCAAACGCCACACCCGCCGCACGTAGCGCCGCAATCTCCTCGCCCGCGCGCCCAAACACCAGCGGATCGCCCGACTTCAGCCGCACCACGGACTGCCCCGCCCGCGCCGCCTCGATCATCAGCCCATGAATCCCCGCCTGCGTAATCTTCGGCCGCCCACAGCGCTTGCCCACGCTCGTCACCAGCGCATGACGATGCACCAGCGCGAGCACCTCCGCCGGTACCAGATCGTCGTGAAACACCACATCCGCCGACTCCAGCAGCCGCAGCCCCTTCACCGTCAGCAACTCCGGATCGCCCGGCCCCGCGCCCACCAGGTACACCGTCCCCTTCTGCGCCGTCGTCATCGCGCTCCTCCAAACCTGGGTGGCCCATTCACGACAGCTTCATCGTCGTGAGTGGGATTGCGCGGGTGCTCCAGCTCCGAATCCGCTGCAAAATCCGGGTGCCCCAGGTCTGGATTCTCAGACCTGGGTTGCGGGTCACCAACATACCCAAACTTCCTCGCATGCTGCCGCGCCCGCATCCTCGCAGGGCATCCATCAAACCCACAAACCTCACGCTGCGCCAGCTCATGCAGCAGCAGCTTCCGCGGCTCACCGATCGGTTCCACCGCCGTCACCTCGCGCCTTAGCCGTCCCAACTCCATCAGCCACTCGCCCGTGTCAAGCGGCAACTGCGCGCCGATTTCCTTGCGCAACCGCTGCGCCAGCGCCGGACTCTCCCCCGCCGTTGAGATCGCAATCTGCAGCTCGCCGCGCCTTACGACGGACGGAAAATAAAAATCGCAGAACGGCGGATCGTCCACCGCATTGCACAACACGCCGCCCGCGCTTGCCTCTGCAAACACCGCGCGATTCACCTCCGCCGTCGCCGTCCCCGCCACGCATAAGAATGCTCCCGCCAGATCGCCGCTCGCATACTCCCGCTGCTTCCATACAATCTCGCCGCCCGCAGCCCAGGCCCTCACTCGCGGCAGAGCTTCCGGCGCAATCACCGTCACCTGCGCCTCCGCTGTCAGCAGACTCTCAATCTTGGACTCCGCAATCGTCCCCGCCCCGACCACCACACATGGCCGCGCCGTCAGCTTCACGAACATCGGAAACAAACTCATCGCAAATGCCTCACGTCGGTACTCCTAACCCACATTCGCCGGAACGCGTCCCGGCGATGGGTCGCGCTCCACCGCCGCCACCACCGCACCTGCAAGCTGAGCGCGCAGATCCTCATCGCTCGTCCGCCTAAAGTAGGCCCGCAGATTCTCAGCCTCGCTGCGCCCCGCAAGATACCCACGCAGCAGCCGCTCGATCGCCTCCGGACAATCCTCCGCGGCCGCGCGATACCCAATCTGCCGCGCAATCCCCGCGTGCTCGCCAACCGCGCCGCCCACGCAGAAATAAAACGCATCGACCAGCTTCCCATCCTTCTTCAGCTTCTTGCCTTCGAGGCCAATATCCGCAATCCAGCTCTGCCCGCAGCTATTCGTGCATCCGGTTACATGCAGCTTGATCTGCTGATCGAACTCCGGCACCCGCTCTTCCATCTCGCCCACCAGCCACTTCGCAAAGCCCTTCGTCTCGGCGATGGCCAGCTTGCAGAACTCAGTGCCCGTGCAGGCCACCGCGCCGCGATAGAACACCGTCGGCTCAACCTGCAAGCCCAACGCGACAATCTCGCGCACCACCTCCTGCGTCTTCGCATTCGGAACATTCACCAGCACAACATTCTGTCCAATGGTCGCGCGCAGATGCCCATCGCCAAATCGCTCGCTCAGCTCGGCCAGCGCGTGCATTTGCTCCGCCGTCAGCCGCCCATTCAAGACGGTCGCGCCCACATAGCTCAGCCCATCCTGCCTTTGCCGGCGCACCCCCACATGATCGCGATACACATCATCGACAATCGGTCCCTCTGCGCAAGGATCGAACTTGTACCCCAGCTTCTCTTCAATGGCAGTGAGCATCCGCTCGGCCGTCCATCCGAACTTCATGAACAGATACTTGATCCGCGCATGCGTCCGGCTCTCGCGCAATTCGTCCTGCTCGCGGAAGATCTCGCACACCGCGCGCACCACCGCGTATGCCTTCTCCTGCGGAATAAAGGCATTCATCCGCACGCCCAGGTGCGGCTCATTGGAAAGCCCTCCGCCCACACGCAAGCTGTACCCAACTTCCTCGCGCCCATCCTTCACGCGTTTCAGGCCCGTCAGCGCCACATCGTTGATCTCCGGATAGCTGCACCAGATCGGGCAGCCCGTCACGCTCACCTTGAACTTGCGCGGCAGATTGTAAAACTTCGGATTCGCGGTCAGCTTATGCGCCACCTCCACGGCCAGCGGAGACGCATCCAGCAACTCATGCGCATCGAGCCCCGCCAGCGGACAGCCGGTCACATTGCGCATCACATCGCCGCACGCGCCCTTGGGCGAGAGCCCAATCTCCGTCAGCCTCTCCACCACTCCTGGCAGCGCCTCGATCGTCAGCCAGTGCAGTTGAATATTCTGCCGCGTTGTAATGTCGCCGATGCCGCGCGCATACTTCGCTGTAATGTCCGCGATCACGTGCATCTGGTGCGCCGTGAGCAGCCCATTCGGCAGCCCGATCCGCATCATGAAATATTCGGTCACCTTGCCCACGCCGCCCGTACCGCCGGTCACGCCCAGCCCGTCGCCCTGCGTATAAATCCCCCACCACTTGAAGTAGGTCTCGGCCCACGCCGGCGCCACGCTGGCACGGCCCTCGCGCGCAAACTGCTGCACCTCCTCCCACGCTTCCCAGGGGTTTTTCTCGCGCTTCAAGCGCTCCGTCTTCTGCGCGCTGGTCTCCTTGCGCGCGGCTGCTGGTTTGGAAGCACCGGCCGGTTCTTTCGTAGCTGTCGCCTCTGTATCGCTCAATTGAATCTCCAATCCTGGGGCTAAAAAGCAAAAGGCCCACGAGACTTGTCGTGGGCACTCGTAAAATCCTCAGCGTTTGCTCTTCATCGAGCAGCGGGGGCCGAGGCCTCGAGGCCGAGGCAAAGACAACACGCCATGCTGCGCGAAACGCTCATGCACCAAGATTATCGGGAATGGCGCGCGGAAGCAAACCGCGCCCTTTCCAGAACCCTTTTACCGAATACCGCAACTGCGGCTGACCGTTGCGATGCAGGGCGCTGCCGTCACCAGGTACCAGAACGCCACAAACGACACCCCGATCCCCGCCGCCGCCCAGAAGAACATCCGCACCGGCAGCGTAGACGTCAGCGACTGCTCCGCATCCGGGTTCGATCGCGACGGCCAACAGAACAAAAGCCCGCTGCCAAAACACACGCAGGCCGCAATGACCAGCTTCGACAACACCACCCACAGCCGTTCCTCCCACCGCGCCGCGGGATCGAAGAACGCGTAGATCGCCGCCGAGTAAAGCGAAACAATACCCGCAAAAAAAGTGAGCGCCTTGCTGAGTTCAAGCATGTCGCTTCCTCCTTCCGGCCTGGTGCGGCCGCCGCTCACCCCAGCCGCGACTGCGCCTCTTTCGTCGCCTCGTAGATCTGGTCAAACGACTCGATCGCGTACAACACCTTCTGCATGTTGCCCGTGTCCACCTTTTCCTCCAGTACCTGGTCGAGATCGAAGTCGCGAATCTCCACTCCCGCGCCGCCCTGTACCACATGCGTGCACTCGCCATGCGACGAGATCAACCCGCTGCCGTACACCTTGATCGCACCGCGCTCCCGGATCACGCCAAACTCCACCGTGTACCAGAACAGCCGGCCCATGCGCTCCAACGCATCCGCACTGGTCAACCCCGCGCACACCTTCCCATAATGTTCCAGAAAATCCGCGAACACCGGATGCGCATGCATCGGCACATGCCCGAAGACATCGTGAAAGATGTCCGGCTCCGGCGTGTACTCCATCGACTCCCGCGCGCGAATCCACGTCGTGGTCGGAAACTTCCGCGCCGCCAGCATCTCAAAAAATGCATCCGCCGGCAGAAACCCGCTCACCGCCGTCGAGTTCCATCCGGTCCGCGGCTGCAATCGCGCGCTTACCTCGCGCAGCACCGGCAGCCGCGCTGCCTCCAGCCCGATCAGCTCGAATCCCTCCAGATACTCCGCGCACGCATGCTCTTCAAGCTGCGGCAGCCGCCGCGACACCAGCTCCGACCAGATCGCATGCTGTCCGGGCGTATACGCCGCCCAGTCCTGCTCGATCAGATACGGCAGCGCTGCCGAAAGGCCCGCGTCCGATCTCACCTCTTCCGGTTTCATCGCTTCAACGGCGCTCGCGGACATGGCCTTTACTCCTCTCTTCATACTAGAGCGGATTGCCCATGCGTGTAGAGTCTTGCTGCAGTCGCCGTCGCATTTGCACTTCCTTTTCTGGTTGTCATTCCGTAGGAATCTGCTTTCCTGGCGTGGGCGACATGATCGCACCCCTCAACCCGTCGCCAGATCCGCGCCCTTGGCCTCGCGCCCGATGCCCGCCAGCAGCGCCACCGCCAGCGCCACCACCAGCACCGTCCACGCCATCACCGGCGTCAGCCTCCCGCCGTAAAAGTGCTTCGCCAGCCACGCCTGCAAAGGATCGTTCTCCGCCGACAGCAGATTCCCCAACTGATACGCCAGCCCCGGGAACAGCGCCCGCACCGGCCTTGGCGACAGTTCGTTCAGATGTACCGGAATCACTCCCCACGCGCCCTGCACCATGAACTGCATCAGAAAGCCGCCGCACGCCAGCAGCGCCGCCGACGGACTCCACGCCCATAACGGAATCACCGGAATCGCCAGCAGCGCGGCCGCCACCATCATCCGCCGCCGCCCGAACCGCTCCGACAACGACCCGAAGCAGATGCCGCCGAGTATCCCGCCCGCGCCGCCCAGCATCGCCACCCACGACGTGGTCGCCGCGCTCAGATGGTGGTCGCGCTTCAGAAACGTCGGATACAGGTCCTGCGTCCCATGGCTGAACGACATGAACGCCGTCATCATCAGCGTAAGAAACAGGAACGTCGGCAGATAAGGCAGCACTCGCTTCACCGCAGCCAACGGCGACACTCTCGCCTGGCGTTGCCGGCCACGCTTGACCACCCATGCCGGCGATTCCCGCACACCCCACAGCACCCACACCACCAGCAGCGACGGCGTCGAGCTGATCAGCAGCAGCACGCGCCAGTTCGCCAGATGCCCGCTCCCGTGCAGATGCGGAAACACCAGCCCATACACCGCCGCCGCCGCCAGATTGCCGACGACATACCCCTCCTGCAGCAATCCGGAAAAGAACCCTCGGCCCTCCGCCGGCAGCGTCTCGAACGCCAGCGCCGCGCCCACGCCCCACTCGCCGCCCATCGCCACGCCGAACAGCGCACGCGTCGCCAGAAAAATCCCGAACGTCGGCGCGAACGCCGAAGCGATCTCAAACACTCCAAAACACACAATGTTCAACATCAGCGTCGGCCGCCGTCCAAACCGCTCCGCCAGCAGCCCAAAGATCAGCGCGCCCACCGGCCGCATGCACAGCGTCCAGAAGAACGCCTCCGCCGCGCTCACCAGCCCCACGTGGAACGTCGCCGCCACCGAATCAAGGCAGTACGTCAGGATGAAAAAGTCGAACGCATCCAGCGCCCAACCCAGAAAGCAACCCGTAAACGCCCGCCGCTGCTGCGCTGTCAACGACCGGAACGGCTGCAGCAGCCTCATCGTGCTTCCTCAAAGATGGCTTCCCTAAAGAAGACTGTCCTAAAGAGGGCTGTCTCAAAGAAGACTGCCCGCGGGTGCGCTGTTGCCCTTGCTTTTCTGGTTGTCATTCCGTAGGAATCTGCTCTTCGATGTGCCTCTGCATTATTAGGAGGGTCCGCCCGCTATCAGGAGAGTCCGCCCGCTCACAGCACGAAAACAGTCCGATCCGGGCTCGAAGCCGGGAAGTACCATCCGCCCCCTACATCTTGGCCCGCAGCGGCATGCCCGGATCCATGAACGGCATCTCCGCCGCCACCGTCTCCGACTTCAATATCTTGTGGTGCAGGCAATAAAGCGCCAGCTCCAGCCGGTCCGAGACCCCCAGCTTGTCGTAAATCTTCCTCAGATAATTCTTCACCACCTGCTCGGTCGTGCCGATCTGATACGCGATCTCCTTGTTGCGCATCCCGCGCGTGATGCAGGCAATAATCGCCAGCTCTTTTTCCGTGAGCCGCGGCTGGCTGCGTGGATTGGTCAGCGTCGCCGCCTGCGCGCGATACGCCTGGATCACCCAACTGATCGACTGGTTGTCGATCCACGTCTCTCCGCCGGCAATCTTGCGCACGCACTTCACCAGCAGGTCCGGCGAGATCGACCGCGCCACCACTCCTCGCACGCCCCGCCGGTACAGCTCCACTGTATTGTTCTCGTCGGTCTCCGACACCTGCACAATCAGCTTGGCCTCCGGCGCCCGCCGCATGAACTGCGGAATCGCGTCCACCGTCCCGGCGATGAGCTGGCCTTCCAGCACAACGACGTCGGTCGGAAAGCGGGTCAGCGCCGCATACAGGTTGTCCAGCGTCTCGGCCTGCGCGACCACGCGGATGTCATCCTCCAGCGCAAAGACCTTGCGCATCCCCACTCGATAGATCGCCTGCGAGTCGGCAAGAATCACCCGGATTGAGTTCAGCGAGGGCGCGCTCGTCTGGTCCCCGTCCAGAATGCTTGCGAAATCATCGTTGTTCATAGCTCTCCGCCCTCAAAGCGTATTCATCGATTACCGCTGCCGCCATCGCTTTTCCATCCATCTGCGTATGGCGAACGATCCGTCCCACACAATCCAGCAACACGTCCTCACTGCCACCCATCACATCCGCCGGCATCGTCAGCCGAAACTCCACGCGCGTTCCGATCGCCGGCAACTCCTCGGAATAAAACAGCAGACCGTTGGCCGACACATCCTCCGTAACGGCCCTGTACTCGCGTTCCGCCGTCGACAAAACAAAGTCCATGCGCAGCGGGAATCGCACCGCCGTCCGAACTTGAACGGCATCGAGTGGATCGGTTATGGTGGACAAACGATCTCCTTCAGAGCAGACGACCGAAACAAACTCAACCCGATCATTGGTAACATACTACTTCATTACCTGTCCAGGTTACGTCTTGCGCGTCGTCTGTTGCACAACTTATAACATACCGGTTGTCCCACCAGCAGGGCCCGGGTGGCCCATTCAGCGGAATGCGCTATCGCGATGAGTGAGGGACGTACAGTCCCGCCGATCCCCCCACCCAGCTCCGGTCGCGATTCTGATCGACCCCCATCATCAGCCCGCGCCCCATTCGCACCAGGCTGGTCACGGCGGTCATTTCGCCACCGTCAGGCCATACGTACAAAATCCGTATCTCGGCCTGCGTCATCCCCTCCGGCGTCCGAATCACCGGTTCGAAGCGCACCCGCTCCTGCAGCAGATAATTGTGCCGCTCCTGCACCGGAATCGCCGCCAGATCGCTCTCCGAGGGCGCAAACTGAATGCCCTTACCCGCGAACGAGTACAGCGGCTTCAGCACCCAATTCTCGCGCCTCTCCGGCAGCCGCTCCCCGCCCCGCCCCGCAAACCAGTCGTCCAGAAACACCGCCGCCGGCACCGCCGGATGGTTCAAGTGTGGGATCGAAAATTTGCTCACCCGGAAGAACCAGTTCGGATGTCCCGCCCACTCCACCTCCAGGTCATCGCGATAGTCGAAAGGCAGCTTGATCTCTTTCCGCACCAGCTCATCCACGATCACCCGGTTATAAATCCGCTCCACCCGCACCAGCCGGCCCGCTCCATCCTGATAAAAAAGTCTGTTGCCCTGCTTCACCAGCTTCGCCACATCCACCGTGCGCACGTCCAGCTTTTTCTCATACACCCGAAAGTCCGGCAGCGTCTTCTGCGTCTCCGGCTCGACCTCCGCCAGCACCACATTCGCCGGTTCGTGCGCACCCACAATCACCTCGCGCAGCAACGCCCAGTAGCCCTCTTCGTCGAGCCCGCTCAGCAGATGTTTCAACGCCGGATCGAGCCCGAACACCTCCATGTACGCTCGCCCCAGCACCGGCTGATAGCCATACAGCGACGGAAACGCCTGCATCTCCACCAGCTTCGGCCGCAGCTCGCCCTGCGCGTCCCGCACCAGGCCAAAGTCCACCGTCATAAAGTGCGGGTGTTCATCCTGCCGCGCCACACACCACTCCGCCGGAATCGCCGCATTCGACGCCTGCATATACTTCGCATTCCCCACCAACTGCGCGGTCAGCTCCACCCCGGCGCTGACCATGTTCTGCATCAGCTCCGGCGCAAAAAAACACGGCGTCTCGGCCACGCGAAACTCGATCTTCGCGCCCGTCCGCTCCTCCAGCACACGCAGCAACTCCGCATACTTCGCCTCGGTAAATCGCGCGTTGAAGTCCCCACGATACGGCTCAATCATCGCCCATTGTTTCCTTCGCGGAACTTGGCCAACTTTGCGAACGTTGCGTCAGATTTCCCTTCGCAAAGACTCAACCCTCAATCAAAAATTTCCCCTTGCGCATGATCTGCTCTTCGCCCTCCGTCCCGCCCAGCCAGATGTTGAACTCCAGCCCCACCACATCGATGTGCGTGGTCGACTTCCACGCCGCGCCCGTGTGGTTCCCATAAGGATCGCCGAACGCAATATGGATCCCCGGAAACTTCTCGTCCTGCAAAATATTTCCTATCACCCGCGTCACCCCGATGTTGGTCCCAATCGCAAACTCCCCCACCCGATCCGAGTTCTCATCCGTATGCGTATAGCTCCAGAACTCGCGCTCCAGTTGCTTGTTCTCGCACTCAGCCGACACCAGTCGATTGCGGCTGATCTCCAGAGCCAGCGGCGTCGCGCGCAAAATCCCATACCGCGCGCACAGAAAATCCCCCACCACGCCATCCACCACAAACACGCCATTCACCTCGCCCGGCGCGGTAAAGCACTCGCCGCCCGGCAAATTTCCCCACTTCTCCGGACTGATGATCCCCGACGTCTTGAACCACTTATAGTTCGGATTCAGCTCCGCGCGAATGTCCGTCCCCGCCGCCGTCGTCGCATGAACATAATTGGCCGCGCGCACCTTATCCAGCACCACCTGGCTCAGCCGGTCGACCGCGTTGAAGTCCGCGCGCATGCCCTCCACCATCACCTCCGGCGTAATGTTTACCATATGCGCGTGCCGCATCTGCCGCCGGTTCACCACGTCGGTCATCTGCATGCGGCTGCGCAACTCATTCGGCTGCACCTGCACCGCGAAGATGCTCACCTGCGAGGTCTCCATGTCCTTCAGCACGGCGTCGGGCATTCCCGTCAGCGGCCGTTCCGCCAGCTCCTCCAGCACAAATGCATGCCACACGCAGCCGACCCTGTCCAGCTCTGCCGCCATCGCCGCTGCAATGGTCAGAGTGCTCTCATCGGCAATCACCGTCACCTTCTCGTAGGGCATAATCCGCAGACACGTCGTCACCGCATTATGCGCGCCCTCGCGAAACTCATCGGGAAACCCAACTTCATGCAGGTCCGTCGCCACCATAGCCACTTGCTTCAACTCTGTCATCCCAAACTCTCCAAATCCACAACCAACAACTCATAACGAACAACCCTAAAGTCCCGCACGCGTCTCTTCCGCCATATAATCCACCACCTTCTTCAAGTCTCCCGTCTCGCGAAACACCTTCAACTGCCGGTCCGCGCCGGAGCCCTGCTTCAGCATCGTGCGAATGTACTCGATCGCCTTGCGGCAATCCAACTCTTCCACCACATCGTCGATAAAGCCAAGGTACTCCAGGATCAGGTCGCACTCCGCAATCTCCTCCTGCTTGCCGAAGTCGATCAGCTTGCCTCCGAGCCCATAGCGCACCGCGCGGAACTTGTTCTCCATCAGCAGCGCCCGCGAGTACTGCCGGTAGTCCTGGTTGCTCTCATGCAGCTTCCACAGCTTGCACGCCGTCGCCTGGATCAGCGCCGCGATCGCCACCGACTCCTCAGCTCGCATAGGAATATCGCACACCCGCACCTCCACCGTATTGAAGAACGGATGCGGCCGCACGTCCCACCAGATCTTCTTCGCGTTGTCGATGCAGTTGGTCTTGATCAGCAGATTCACATAGCTCTCGAACTCCGAATAGTCCGCAAACCAGTCCGGCAGATTGGTCCTGGGAAAGTTCTCGAACACCTTCGCCCGATAGCTCTTGTAGCCCGTCTCCATCCCCAGCCAAAACGGCGAATTCGTGCTCAGCGCCAGAATGTGCGGCAGAAAATAGCGCAGCGAATTCATGATCCGGATCGCGGCCTCGCGGTCCTCGATCCCCACATGCACATGCAGTCCGAAGATCAGATTCGACCGCGCCACAAGCTGTAGATCTTCGACTACTTTGTCGTAGCGCGGGTCCGGATAAATCTCCTGGTTGCGCCAATCCGCGAACGGATGCGTCGCTCCCGCAACCAGCACCAGGCCATTCTCCTCCGCCAGCCGAATCATATTGCGCCGCAGGTCGTAGATGTCCTCGCGCGCCTCTTCGATGTTGTGGCAGACGCGCGTTCCGACCTCGATCACCGACTGGTGCATCTCGGCCTTCACCCGCTCCTCGAGCCGTAGCTTGCCCTGCGCCAGCATCTCCGTCGCAATATGCGAGCGCAGATCGCGCGTCTCCGGATCGATCGTCTGATACTCCTCTTCAATCCCCAGCGTGAAACTCGGCCGCATCGGCAACCAACTCTCTCAAACGACAATGTGCATAAATCAATTCATTTGTCCGGCAAACGACGATGTCTGTGTCTTTCTGGTTGTCATTCCGTAGCGCAGCGGAGGAATCTGCTGTTTTGGTGGCTCTACACCATTAGGGGTGACGCTCTATACGGAAAATTCCTTTCGTCCTCCGTGCTACCGCTTGTTGGGCGGCAACTGCGCCCGTCGCGTCTCGATCTGCGCGCCCTTCACATTGGCGGCCTTCAGGTTCTCCGCATGGGCCTTCACCTTATCCGGCTCATCGCGTTCCATGCTCTTCGCTCCGGCACCGGACATCTTCTTCGCCGCAATCGCCTTCGCCGCTCCAGCCGCCTTCTTCGCTGCGCTCTTCTTCGCTGTCTTCACGTCATTGCCTCCATTCAAAAATCCCGACCACGTGAACCCCTGCATCGGCGCGTCCGGCATCTGTGCCTTCTTCACCGCCAGCCTCGCCACGCGGTCCACAATCCACTCAAAGCTCTCCTGCCCAACCGAATGCAGGTCCGCATCCGGCGCCGGATTCATGAAGTCGATGGCATACGGCACGCCATCCTCGACCGCAAACTCGACCGTATTCAGGTCATAGCCCAGCGCCCGGCACAGTTTCAACGCATCCTTCTCCACGCGCTCCAGCAGCGCCTTCGGATACTCCGGCGCATCGAGCACATATCTCTCCGCATGCGGCCGCTTCGGATCGTACGGCATGATCCGCACATCCTCCTGCCCCACCACATAGCAGCGGAAGTATTCCGTAAAGTTCACCGCCGCCTGCAGGGTCATGCACAGGTCGCGGGTCTGGTCATACGCGTGAAAGAACTCCTCGCGATTGTGCACATGAAACACATCCTTCCAACCGCCGCCATCGTGCGGCTTCAGGAACGCGGGAAACTTCACGTAGTCGAAGATGCCATCCCAATCCAGCGGAAACTGCAAATTCCGCACCGACTTCTGATTGATGTCCGGCGGAAAATGTTTGTGCGGCAGCAGCACCGTACGTGGCACGGCCACGCCCAGCTTCGCAGCCAGCGAGTAGTTGAAAAACTTATCGTCCGCCGACCACCAGAACGGATTGTTGATCACCTGCGTCCCACCCAGCACAGCATTCTTCAGATACGCCCGATAGAACGGCATGTCGTGCGAGATCCGGTCCACGATCACCGCATACGGACACGGCTCGTCCATCCGCACCCCGCCCACCTCCACAAACTCGGCCATCACGTCCGCAACCTGCATCGAGTGGATGCGCTCCACCAGCGCCCCCGGGAACGTATTCTCCATGCCAAACAACACGCCGACCTTCTTCACTCCACTCCTCCTCGTTTCTTTGCGGCTGCATCTGTCCCTGTTGCATGCAGAATCCTCGCCGCCCGCAGTTTTCCTGCTACTCCTACTCTACAAGCCGACCCCGGCGCTGGATTTTCACAGGTAAGTTCTCATCATCTCCTGCCACCACGGCCAGTCGTGGCGCGCATTGTCGCCCCAAACATCCAGCCGCACTGGAATGTTCTTCGCCCGCATCGCCGCGGCCAGCCGTTCATTGTCGTTCCAGCACTGGTCGTGCACTCCGGTCGCCAGCACATACGTGTTGCGCCGCATGCAAGCCAGAATTCGCTCATCGGTCAGGTTGGGCAGATAATCCAGCGGCAGATTGAAGTAACAGTCGTCGTCGTAATACCCGCGCAGAAAACCCAACTGCTTCATGTCGAACGCCCCGCTCATCGACAGAAACCCGGTGAACAGATGCGGATGCCGCAGCGCAATATTGGCTGCATGATATCCCCCAAAGCTGCACCCCAGGGCCGCCAGATGTGGACTCCGGTTGCCCTCCCGCGCCGCCGGCACAACCTCGCGGATCACGTAATTCTCATACTGCACATGCCGCGCGATCCGCCAGCGCGGCGAAACATTGCCGTTGTACCAGCTCTCCGCGTCCACCGAATCCACGCAGAAAAGCTGCAACTGCCCGGCCTCGATCTTCTCCCTGACCGCCGCCACCATCCCGCGGTCCTCGAACTCGAAGAACCGCCCCTGCGACGTCGGAAACACGATCGCGGCCACACCATGATGCCCAAACAGCAGCATCTCCATCTCCCGCCCCAGCTCCCGCGAAAACCACTTGCGATACTCACGCCTCATACGCCGCCCCTCGCCCGCACAAGCTCATTCCCCGCACCCGCGGACTTGCTATTCTGTATTCGCACCATCATCCACCCCCACCTTCAATCTGTCACGCCGTGACGCTGTGACAGCCGTAGCATCCGCTCCCGCTTCTGCTCCTGCTCCTGCTGTTGCCTCTCTAGTTGTCATTCCGCAGGAATCTGCTTCTGCTTTCCCCTGTCTTTCTGGTTGTCATCCTGAGCGCACGCGAAGGACCTGCTTTTGCCCGATTCGCCGACAACGCCACACCCGCCCGAGTCCTTCAGCGCCTTCGCGCCTTTACCTCCCAACGCCGCATCGCCCAGCAACCTCGACGCCAACCCCCGCTTCCTCCGCCTTCGCAACTTCACCTCGCGATTCCTCCCCGACCAGCGCGACATCCTCGTCTATCTTCCCGAAGCCTACTTCGCCGAACCTACCCGCCGCTTTCCCGTCTTCTATCTCCACGACGGCCAGAACCTCTTCGACGACCGCACCTCGTTCCTCCCCGTCCACACCTGGCGCGCCCACATTACCGCCGACCGCCTTACCGCCGCCGGCCAAATCGAGCCCCTCATCCTGGTCGGCATCGCCAACACCGGCCTGCGTCGCATGCCCGAGTACACCCCAACCCGCGACCCCTTCCGCGGCGGCGGCGAAGGCCCGCTCTACGGCCGCGTGCTCACCGAAGAGCTCAAGCCGCTGATCGACCGCACCTTTCGCACCCTTACCGGCCCCGCCAACACAGCACTCGGCGGCTCCTCCCTCGGCGGCCTCATCTCTCTCGCCCTCGGCCTCGACTACCCGGACGTCTTCGGCAAGCTCGCGGTCCTCTCGCCCAGCGTCTGGTGGGACAACCGCAGCATTCTCAGCCGCGTCGGCCGCGCGAATCCCAAACCCAACCTCCGCATCTGGCTCGACATGGGCACTGCGGAAGGCCTGCGCCATCTCCGCGACGCCGACCTGCTGTATCGTCGCCTGCTCCAGCGCGGCTGGCGCGACAGCCCTGAGCCGGGACCCAGCCCTGAGCCGGGAACCAGCCCTGAGCCGGGATCCAGCCCCGACCTCCGCTACCTGCGTATCCCAGGCGCCCAGCACGACGAAGACGCCTGGGCCAGTCGCTTCGACCAGGTGCTGCGCTTCCTCTTCCCTCCGTCCAAACGCCCATCCTGATTGCACCTTCCCGCCAGCAGGGGCAACGCTTCAACGTGGTACACTAACCCTCGTGCGGAAGCCCTTCCACACCCCTGCGGCGAAGAGAACGGGGCCCGTCGCTGGCCTCCAGACTCTTCGCTCCTTGCTCCGCACTATCCCTCAGGAGCGAGGTCTCAGGCCTTGGACGCGTAGCTCAGCTGGTAGAGCATTCGACTCTTAATCGACTGGTCGCAGGTTCGATCCCTGCCGCGTCCACCATTTCTTTACTCATTGTAAAGGACTTAGTCATAGAAACTCTCGCACGCTAGGGCACTCGACCGACGTTTATCGTCGTGCTTTGCGGCCGTTATTGCCCATTGTTGGGCACACTTTGGACACACAAGCAGAACGGCATTCAACGGCCCCTATAGTGATTTACGAGGAAAGTACCTATGTTTTCAAGGAAAGCGTACAGAAATGCCCCCAAAAGCGCCCAACTCAACTTGCTCTTGCGAGCCTTATACGTAGCTGCTTCGATCTCTCATCACGCCGCGATTCTTGGAAATAAACGCGGTTCTTTCTGAAGCTTGCACTTATGAAAAGAGCCATTAGGAGGAACACCGCCATGACTGAGCCTTCAAGGCGGCCGGATTGATGAATCTTGTAGTGAAAATGCAAGAAATACAAAATATCCCGACGTACGGATACCAGTACTCAGGTTCTCCTACAATGCTTCGCAGTCGATCCCGTCGAGCGCTGAAGATCGCTTGCACCTTGGCGAACAATTCCCACTCGTCGCCCTTCATTGAATACGGAATTTCAAATTCGGGTGGCCGCCATTCATGAACCGTCAGGACGGTATATTCGTACGAAATGGATCTATCCATGATCGCGATCAAATCAAAATGACTGCTGAATCCTTCATACGCCAAAAGCTCGTCTCGCGTGGTGATTCGTCGCTTCCTGTCTATCTCGTACTAGTTCCTGATTTTCCGAGATGTGCGTGAGCACCCGATAG
This sequence comes from Granulicella sp., assembly GCA_965277925.1. Classification (GTDB taxonomy): domain Bacteria; phylum Acidobacteriota; class Terriglobia; order Terriglobales; family Acidobacteriaceae; genus Granulicella. The sequence goes on from OZ255850.1 coordinate 508,396, forward strand.
CAGATCCTCGATTTCCAATAAATCATCTAGGTAAATTCTCGCGTGGGGGAGCTTCTTCGAAACGGATCGGATAGAAATCTGTGCCAAGCGGGTATCCCTTCTCCAGCGCTACTCAGTTGAAAACCGTAGAGCGAACCCCGCCCAGCTGAGCGAGGTTCGCCAGCACGGCGTTATGCCTTACGCCACTGATCCGGCTTTCCTGCTGACGTGTGCCGGACACGCTCAACGTCGGGCCTGCTATTGGGGCTGATTTCTCTAGCCCGTTCAATTGCCTTACGCTGTGTTGGCAAGATTGCGCTTGCACGCTCTGCACCCGGTCTCTCGACCGCGTAGCCACCGTCTGAACGCCGCTCAATAAAGATATTATCCTTGTTCATTGCTGCACCTCCACTGAGATCAACCGTATCTCTAAATATGGTAGGGGTCAATCAACAAGACGCTATATGTTGTGGTAAACGCGAACATATACTTCGGCAAAAGGGAAAATGCGCACCGTTGTGCGATTTACCTTTGAAATTCGGTGGAAAACGTGTCCTCAATGCGCATTCATTGATGTTTTCTCATTTGGCAAAGGACTTGCCCTTGGCTCCACCACATCTTCGCCTACAATCTTTTGCATGGGCGGCGAGCGATCCTCCACCACACGGCAGAGACTTGCGGGCAAAATCTGCTGCGCATGCTCCCGGCTGATCGATCCCGGCAACTGGCCTGGTGGCGAGCGGTACTGCGACTGATGAGCATGAACCCGCAAAGTCTACATGAGCTTTTTCAATAGAGGCGAATGGGTCTGCGGTTTCTTAGAGCCTGATCTGAAGACACCGGTTGGCCGTAGTCGTTCCTTTGGGAAGGAGGCCAAGCTGCGCGAGCTGATTGCCAGAACGCCAACGAAGCTCACCCTTGCGGATCACCAGGCCCTAGACGCTGGCATTGCGAATGGGCGCGGCGGTCTCTATCTGGAATTGACGGGAGAGCAGTATCGGAAGCTGAAGTCCTAGAATGTTGAAACGGCATCTGCGCCATTGGAGCCATCGTGGACGAAGCAAACAAGGCCATCGCGGAGCTTCAGCCCATCTTCCTCAACCTCATCAGGATGCTGGTGGGCAAACCGGAAGCGGTCGTCTTGGAAGCGCGGACGCAAGGGATTGAAACCGCCTTTCACCTCCAGGTAGCAAAGAGCGACGTGGGCAAGGTGATCGGGAAGCAGGGCACGACCGCGCGGTCCATCCGCCTCTTGTTGACGGCTGCGAGCACGAAGTCCAGCCACCGATTCGTGCTCAATATCGACGAAAGGGGCATTGTCGCTTAAGAGACGAGCAGCAAAAAGCCCCCGCGCTACGGGAGCTTTTGCCGAGTTTCACGACTCAACTATCGATTTCGGTCAAGCTTGCCAAACCTGGGAGATGCCAACACCTTACCGGAAGGAGCCGCCTGCTATTTGCTAAAGATTGTATTCTGCGGCGTTCTCTCTTCATTAATATGCAGCCTATTTTGGGCGCGCCGAGCCGTCTCCATTGCGCTTCTGTCCATGCGCTGCTCTACGGTCTTGTTCCGGTCGGAAGCATCGCGCGTATCAGGCATGATCGCATCGTGCGAAGGGTTCGATGCGGTCTTAGTGGACTTCAGATTCTCGTTCATCGTGCTGTCGTTCTGAATCATGGTCGTACCTCTGTAAGCTATAGATTCTTCGCGTTTTTGCAGAGTTGCACACGCGATGACCGACTTTTCACGCCGCTCCCGAAATGGAACGAGTTTTCCCCGCGAGCTGAAGGCCAGCGGTGCTGGGCGGACCGGTGGGACTGCCGTCCGCCAGCGAACAAGGTGCTACCCTGTAGCGCCTGACAACTTCAGAAACCCCAAAGCAGTTCTCAGCCCGAATCTGGTGTGCCTACCAACGGGCGCTCTCGGCAACCGGCAGCTCTGCTGACAATCTCGCGCCGCTCAACCGGGCGCTGTCTGAGGCGAAGTCGCGAGGGATGACGATGGTTGAAGCGCTGGAGTTCGCCCCAGCCAGAGTGCAGTGAGGAATAGCGATGTGCGGTCGATATCTTCGCAGGTCGGATAAGCAGCGCATTGCCGAGGCGTTCAAGCGCGGCAAGCTGTCCCCTGATTTCATTCTGCCGCCTGATTACAACGTAGCGCCGTCCACCTTCCAACCTGTCATCCGCCTGAACAGAGATACAGGCGACCGTGAAATCGTGATGATGCCCTGGGGCTTGATTCCCTATACAGAAAATGGGCTCTGTACTTAGCAAACATCAAGACGGATTTCAACTCGCGAGCGTACATGACGCAGAGACTGATCGAGGAGGACAAACCGGAACATGACGATGAGATTGTCGCTGGTCCACTCTATCTTGAGGATCTTGATTTCCAAATAAGCCAGAGGCAGACCGAGACCAAGGTTTGGAATCAACCTGCCCAGCGTGTGAGTCGCATCCTGCGAGATCTGGATAACCCCGCTACCACGTTCGGGCAAATCGACGATGACATGAAGCGTGCAATTCGCGCTATGGCCAAAGGTCGGACGCAGAAGAAGACAGCCGAAGAAGTTGGGCTGTCAGTTGGTCACCTCAGAAAGAAGCTGAAGGCGCTTGGTTCTCCGCGTGAGCAATCGTCCATCCAGGGTTGCGCAGACGAAGGCGATAACGTCGTCTGCATCCAGGCAGCCGCCGATTGGAGACTCAGCAAGCTCTCGAAGTCTCTCAACACGTCCGAGGCGTCGGAGATGCTGGGCGTCCGGCCTGCTACCTTGCGAGGATGGAAAGCCCGGCGTATTGGTCCGCCTTTTCTCCAACTGTCTCCCCGTTGTGTGCGCTATGCTGAGGACGACATACTTCAGTATGCCAATGAGCGACGGGTTGTCCCTAGCGTGCGAGAGACCAGGGAGACATCTTGAGGCTCATCAAAAACGCACGCAGTCCGTTCTGGTGGTACGACTTTTACTTCGACGGGAAGCGGTATCGCGGTTCTACCGGAGAGAAGACCAAAGCAGCGGCAGGAACAGTGGCCGCTGCTGCACTCACCAGATTGAACGAAGGCAGCACCTTAACCAAGCGGGGCCACCGGGCTCCCACACTGCGGGATTTCTCCAAGCGGTTCCTCGCTTGGGCAGAGAACTCCAACACTCTCAACCAAACAGCCGCCGCTTCTACGTGTACGGCTGGAGACTCCTGTCTTTCCCGGTTCTTGCCTCAATGCCCATTGACCAAATTACGGCGGAAACAATCGATGTCATGACATTCCGCCGTCCTGTGGTTGATCGGAGAACGGGCAAGGATACCGGCATGATGGCTGACTGTTCCCGGGCATACACCAATCAGGCGCTTAGAACGCTAAAGGCAATCCTTGGTAAGCCATAGAATGGAAGGTGCTGAGGGAGCGGACCAGTTTTACCATTCCCGATGCTCCCGGCCGTGACGTTCTCATCAACGACTCAGCCGAGACAGCCATCGAACGCGAATTGGGTCGGAGTTCGACACGTTCAAAGGCACGTTACCGGGCATGGCTCGTGGTGATGATCATGCAGGACACGGGTATGAGGCCGTCAGAGGTGCTCGAAATGCGTCTGGAGAACCTCCGCTGGGCCGAGCGCCGCGTCTGGATTCCGTCAGGAAAGTCATCGAAGGCGCGGCGGTTCGTTGGAATGACTGAACGCATGCACAGGCTGCTGTCGGCTTGGTGCAACGGCGAGGCGGGGCCGGGATGGCTTTTTCCGAGTCGCAGCAAGACCGGCCATTTGCTCTCCATCGCGGGTTAGCTTTCAGGCAGCCCGTGACCGTGCCGGCCTCGATACAAGGCTGGTTCCCTACTCTGCACGCCACACCTGCGCGACGTATGCGGTCCGGGCAACTGGCAATATGTTTGCAGTCCGAGACCAAATGGGCCACGTAGACATCAAGTCAATGGCTCCGTATCAGCACCAGGAGACGGACCAATTGGTCATTGCCGTCAACAAGCGCAATGCCGAGCGCGGGGTGATTCCTGCGGTTGGTCACACAAACGGTCACACAAACAGCTTTTCAGCGTCAAACGCCGCATGAATATTGGGGAATCGCACAGCGTCCAGTTCGACTCTTAATCGGCTGGTCGCAGGTTCGATCCCTGCCGCGTCCACCATTTCATTTCTTACCCGCCAAGAATTTACGTAAAAGAGAGCGCGCAGAAGAGGACGCATGAGTCTGTGCGTTGCCTTTGTTGCTCAATATCGATCTCCGCTGGGCACACTCCGGGCACACTCGAATGCTGCGAGAGAGTTCTTTCCCGGAGCACACCCTCCCTGTTGAACCGCCAAAATTCCCGTCCGCCGTTCCCGGGACCATCCACATTCGAGATGCGCTGTGGGCCTTGCTTCGCTGCAAATCGCCAACCGCCGTAGAACCGGGGGCGAAATCATCTCTGAGGATGGTCGTGAGGGGGACCGCTTCTCGTCATCCGGCCTGCGTATTCATTTGGCAACGCTCCATTTCCAGTTCAGAATCTCGGGCATGTCGTGCCCGTGAGCGTCGATGTAGTGTTTGTGTTCGATGAGTTTGTCCTTCATCTGCTGCTTGAGATAGTCGCCCTTGGAACCCAGATTTGGCACACGATCGACCACATCCATCACCAGGTGAAAACGGTCCAGGTCGTTCTGCACTCTCATGTCAAAGGGCGTCGTGATCGTGCCCTCTTCCTTGTAGCCCCGCACGTGCAGGTTGCGGTTCGTCCGGGCATAAGTCAGCCGATGGATCAGCCATGGATATCCATGAAAGCCAAAGATGATGTGCTTGTCCTTGGTAAAGAGCGAGTCGTAGTCCCTCTCCGTCAGCCCGTGAGGATGTTCGGTGCTGGGCTGCAGCTTCATCAGATCCACGACATTGACCACACGTATCTTCAGCTCGGGCAGATGTTCGCGAAGCATGGACACAGCTGCGAGGATCTCCAGCGTCGGCGTGTCTCCGCAACAGGCCATCACTACGTCCGGCTCGCTAGTCTGGTCGTTGCTGGCCCATTGCCAGATTCCAACGCCTTCCGTGCAATGCACGACCGCCTCATCCATCGTCAACCATTGTGGGAGCGCGTGCTTTCCTGCAATCACAACGTTGACGTAATTGCGACTGCGCAGGCAGTGATCGAAGACAGACAAAAGACAGTTGGCGTCCGCCGGAAGATAACAGCGCACGATATCGGCCTTCTTGTTGATGACATGATCCAGGAAGCCGGGGTCCTGATGCGTGAATCCATTGTGGTCTTGCTGCCAGACGTGGGAGGCGAGCAGATAGTTCAGCGACGAGATATCTCTACGCCACGGCAGTTCCCGGCACACCTTCAACCATTTAGCGTGCTGACTGAACATCGAGTCGACGATGCGAATAAAAGCTTCATAGCTGTTGAAGAGTCCGTGCCGCCCGGTCAGGAGATAACCTTCTAACCAACCTTCGCACTGGTTCTCGCTGAGCATGGAGTCCAGCACGCGGCCTTCCGGCGCAAGGAATTCGTCACTGCCGAATTGACGCGCATCCCACTGCCGATTGGTGACCTCGAAGACTGCCTGCAGAAGATTCGACACCGTTTCATCGGGACCGAAGACACGGAAGTTACGTTTGTCCTGATTCAGTTTCGCCACATCGCGCAGGAACGAACCTAGCACAAACGTGTCCTCTATCTGGACCGCGCCCGGTGAAGTTACAGTTACGGCGTGGTCGTGGAAGTCTGGCATGTGCAGGTCGTGAAGAAGAATACCGCCGTTAGCATGTGGATTCGCTCCCATTCGTCGGGCACCCTCTGGCGCCAGTTCAGCCAGTTCCGCAATGAGTCTTCCCTTCTCGTCGAAAAGTTCCTCGGGCTTATAGCTCTTCATCCAGTCTTCAAGGAGCTTGACGTGATTGGGGTGCTGGGGGTCGACCAGAAGCGGCACCTGGTGAGATCGAAATGTACCCTCGACCTGCAGCCCATCGACCACCTTCGGCCCGGTCCAGCCCTTGGGCGACTTGAGGACAATCACCGGCCAGCGCGGCCGAGTCGTGTCATTGTTGCTGCGGGCATTATCTTGGAAGCGATGAATATCCTCGATGGCCTTGTCGATGGTCGCGGCCATGAGTTCGTGCATCTTCTCCGGCTGATCGCCTTCCACAAAGTAAGGCGTCCAGCCGCATCCCCTCAGGAATTGCTCCAGCTCCTCATGCTCGACGCGCGCGAGTACGGTTGGATTGCTGATCTTGTAGCCGTTCAGGTGCAGGATCGGCAGCACGGCTCCGTCAGTCTTAGCATCGAGAAACTTGTTGGACTGCCAAGAGGTCGCCAGGGAGCCCGTTTCTGCTTCACCGTCGCCGATGATGCAGGCAACGATCAGGTCTGGATTGTCGAACGCCGCACCAAAGGCGTGGCTAAGCGAGTATCCCAGTTCGCCGCCCTCGTGAATCGATCCAGGCGTCGTCGGCGCAACATGGCTGGAGATGCCCCCGGGAAAGGAGAACTGCTTGAACAGTTCTTTCAGACCGGCCTCGTCCTGGGTGACGTTCGGATAGACCTCACTCCAGGTCCCTTCGAGGTAGACGTTCCCCACAATCGCTGGGCCACCGTGACCAGGGCCCGCGATGTAGAACATATTCAAGTCATACTTCTTGATGACCCGGTTCAGATGAACATAGATGAAGTTCTGCCCCGGCGTCGTGCCCCAATGCGAGACCACCAGCGGCTTCACGTGCTCCAGCTTCAGCGGTTCTTTCAGCAGCGGATTGTCGTACAGGTATATCTGGCCCACCGATACATAATTGGCAGCCCGCCAATAGGCGTTCATTTTGCGAAGCAGCTCTGCGGTCAACGTATTTTTGCCGTTGACAGACTCTTCTTTGCCTAACGCGTCGGGTGTCTCGTGGAGCGGTTCCTCGGTGGTGAGCATGTCGGTCGGCATCGTTTGGTTCTCCCTTGGTTTCAATGAGCGTAGAAGCGACGAGCGTGGTGATCCCAACCGTTGGTGAGCAGTACCTCGCCGACATCCAAGCCGACATCCAGGAACAGCGTCGTAACCGGAAGGGCTCGCTTCACTCATTCTCCGAGAACGCTATCTGACAGCTTAGCGGTTCAGTTGATAGGGATCACGCGAAGGACAAGCTCGCACCTCTATATCTAAATCCTAACCCACCAGCAATTCGATTCCTGTGCACAATTGACCAGCTTCGTCTCCGTATTTGGCCGATAGTAGTGTCCATGTTATGCAAGACCTATCTTCGGGTTTCCTGAAAATGCATGATGCAAAGCCTCACACTCAGGAGACAAGATGAGCGATCCATCCCAAGTTGCACCTTCGACGCTGAATAGGTCAGCGCTTTGCTGGCGCAGCCGGATTTGCGGAAGCACCTCGATGAGACGGCTCCGCAAAATCTGGAATACTCACATAGGTACTCTGTCATGCACATACTCGTGATCAATAGCGGATCTTCATCGATCAAATTTTCAATATTTGATTTGGGCCCGCTGCAGCGCCGTTCTACGCCTCGGTGCTTGGTTGATGGAGAATTGAGTGGGATTGGAGACGGTATGGCCAATCTCCACGTCCGAGCAGTCGATGCGAATAGCCCACTAAATCGGCGAGACGAGGTGAAAGCGACAACCGCGGCTATCGCTATCCCTCTGATTCTGGACGCGATCTGCGAGTCGCACATGCCGGCCGTTCAAGCAGTTGGATATCGTATCGTGCATCCCGGAGCGAAGTTGAACACGCATCAATTGATCACGGCAGAGGTCCTCCGCGACCTTGAAGAGGCGCAAGCATTCGCTCCGCTGCACGATCCTGAGGCGCTGGCCGTCATCCGCGAAGGGATGCGACGATTTCCCGACGTCGCTCACTATGCATGCTTCGATACAATTTTTCATCAGACGATGCCGGAAGAGGCGACGACCTATCCAATCCCGGCGGCTTACCGCAATGAAGGCGTTCGACGCTATGGATTCCATGGGCTGAGCTGTGAGTCCATCGTGCGGCAGATGCGCGCTGGCGGCGCAAAACTGCCGAAACGGATGGTCATCGCTCACTTAGGAAGTGGCTGCAGTGTGACGGCACTGGTGGACGGCCGCTCCGTCGACACCACCATGGGCCTCACCCCCACTGGCGGGGTGGTCATGGGGACGCGACCCGGCGATCTCGATCCCGGTCTGGTGCTCTATCTCCTCCGGCAGCAGAAAGGAGAAAGAGAAGGCGCGATCTCCGAGCTTGAAACCATGTTCAACCACGAATGTGGAATGGTCGCGCTAAGCGGTCAGGCAAACGACGTGAAGCTGATACGGAAGGCCGCTGCAAACGGGAACGCGCAAGCGGTACTCGCGCTTAAAGTGTTTACACGGAGCGTGACCAAGGCGATCGGAGGGTTCTGCTGGCTCATGGGCGGCCTGGAGGCTATTGTGTTCGCGGGAGGCATCGGAGAGCACGACAGATTGACGCGCGATGAAATCCTCAACAACCTTCAGGGACTAGGAATTTCGGTCGAGGCTTCGCTGAATGAGGCAAGTGACGGTGGAATTCGTCGAATCAGCACTTCCGAATCGAAGACCGCGATCTTCGTCATTCCAGCGCAGGAAGATCTTATGATCGCGATGCACGTCGATCGGATGGCTCGCTCCGCAGCGTCGCCGGACTGAAGCCGTCAACGGACACCCTCCCACAGGCGGCCTCCGCAGGCATACAGCGCGGCGGGCATTGGTCACTGTCGCAGGGATGAGGACCCCATCAGCATTGACGCCCATCATCCTACTGCCTCTTCGGCGGTGACGAGATATGCTTTGCGGCTTTGGTTTTATCGCGCTTGGCTCCCAGCAAAGAAGTGCTGACAGCGTTTTCGGCAAGCGGTTGATCATGGAGAACGATGTTCAGCAAAGACTTATGCACATGGATCCGTCCGTTGTATTTGATAAATCCCATCTTTCGGAAGCGATTCATGAAGAAGCTTACCCGCGAGCGGGTGGTGCCGATCATCTCCGCGAGTGTTTCCTGCGTGATCGGCGGAATCAATGTTTCTCTTTCTCCCGGTCGCCCGACCTCAGCCATCAACAGCAGGATTCTAGCCAATCGCTTTTCGCTGGAGTTGAAGAGATGGTCTACGAGATCGGCTTGATTGCACCGATCGACGGCAGGCTGAGGACAAAAGCCTGAATGTTGCATAGCGTGGGGTTTACTTTGCTCCAGTACAGGTTCCCAAAAGCCGCTCAGAGCGATGAGCAGCTTCCCACAAGCTAGGCCATCGATGCAAACTGCGATTGGCCTCCGTAACCGCGAGCGTAACACCGTGAAGAACGCCGCCCTTTGGGGGCACGCTTCGGACACGCTGCGGCTCTGTCATCGAAATAAATTCCTTCGAGTGAAGGTTTGTCACAACGAGCCAGTTCTGCTCTTAAGCGGCCGGTCGCGGGTTCGATCCCTGCCACGTCCACCACTTCTTTCGCTCGCGCCTTCCGCTATACTCGACCCGTGCGGCGTCTCCTCAGCCTCGTTCTGCTGCTGGTCTTCAGCCTTCCGCTGATTCTTCCGGCGCTCGCGCTCGCGCAGGGCCCGGGCGCCAACCTGCCCGCCTGCTGCCGCCGCCACGGCGCTCACCACTGTGCGATGAGCATGGGCGCCTCCACAACCCCCGCGCTCGGCACGAATCTCTCCGCGCTCCCGCAGCACTGCCCCGCCTATTCTGCGCTGGTCACGTCGCTACGTCACGTCGATCTCGCCGGCCCCGCCAGCCCCGCGGACTTCGCCGAGATCGTCGGCCGCACGACGACCGGACTCCGCAGCGCAGCCGATTCCAGCGCCACGCTCAACTTTTCCCACCCCAAACGCGGCCCTCCTTCGCAACTTCTCTAAGTAACCTCGGATCACGTAACTCTTCTGAAGGCGTAGCTCTTCTGAAGGCGTAACTCTCTTGAAGGCGTAGCTCTCTTGAAGGGGCGGGACTTCAGTCCCGCCGTAACCTCAAGCGTTTCAATGTGGCTTTAGCCACTGAGGGAACCTTCCGGGAGCAATCAGAGCATCCCTGGCGCACACCAGCAGCAGCCCTCGCCCCTCTGCGCAGCCGAAGCAGAGCGCCGCTGTCTTGCCTCTCTTGCAAGCGAACTGCGTCAACCGCTGACGGCAGGAGCACCATGCGCAAGCTCTTCCCACTTTTTCTGGTATCTCTTCTCTCCATGGTCCCAGCCGCCCGCGCCACCATCTTCGGCCAGGTCCGAGGCGTCGTCCACGACCCGCAGCACCGCCCCATCGACGGCGCGCGCGTCGAACTCCGTTCCGCCAACTCCACGCTCACCTTCAGCGCCACCACCGTGGCGGACGGTGCGTTCAGCATCCCCTCCGTGCCGCTCGGCGACTACATCGTCACGGTCGCGCAGCCAGGTTTTGCCACGCTCCAGCAGCCCCTCACCCTGGCCTCCGACACCTCGCCCATCCTGCACCTCGAACTGCACCTCGGCGCCGTCAACCAGACCGTCTCCGTCTCCGCCGCCACCGCCGGCGCCAACGTCGACACCGTCACCCCCACCACGCTCATCGACCGCCGCCAGATTGCCCAGACTCCCGGCGCCGATCGCACCAACAGCATGGCCATGATCACCGACTACGTCCCCGGCGCCTACATGACCCACAACATGCTGCACATGCGCGGCGGCCATCAACTCAACTGGCAGATCGACGGCGTCGAGATCCCCAACACCAACATCGCCAGCAATCTCGCCGCGCAGATCTCGCCCAAGGACATCGACTATCTCGAAGTCCAGCGCGGCAGCTACACCGCCGACGTCGGCGACCGTACCTACGGCGTCTTCAACATCGTTCCGCGCAGCGGCTTCTCGCGCGACCGCACCGCCGAGCTCATCCTCAACGCCGGCAACTTCAACCAGACCGACGGCCAGCTCAACTTCGGCGACCACACCGAAAAGTTCGCTTACTACGCCAGCCTCAGCGGCAACCGCAGCGACTACGGTCTCGCCCCACCCATCCCGCAGGTCTTCCACGACGCCGACAACGGCTTCGGCGGCTTCGCTTCGCTAATCTACAACCGCACCTCGAAAGACCAGCTTCGCCTGCTCTCGCTCGCCCGCCAGGATTACTTCCAGGTCCCCTTCGACCCCAACCCCAACGACTTCGAAAATCAGCAGTACAACTCCGGCGGCCTCCGCGACGGACAGCGCGAGACCGACATCGCCGACGCCTTCTCTTACCTCCACACCTTCAACGCCGCGACCGTCCTGCAGGTCTCGCCCTTCTTCCACTACAACAAAGTCGACTACGCCGCGAGCCCCAGCGATCTCCCCGTCGCCACCACCTACAACCGCGCCTCCACCTACGCCGGCGGACAGCTCTCCATCGACACCCAGATCGCGCGCAACAGCCTCCAGGCGGGCCTCTACAGCTTCGGCCAGCACGACCACGAGCTCTACGGCGCCGCCTTCAACGACGCCAGCTTCAACAACTTCTCCAATCCCACCTCAGCCTCCGGCGGCGTCGTCGAAGAGTACATCTCGGACAGCTACAAACCCACCTCCTGGCTCACCTTCATCGGCGGCCTGCGAGCGACGCAGTTCCGCGCGTCCGTCGCCGAAGACGCCGCCGACCCCCGCATCGGAATCGCTCTGCGCGTGCCCAGACTCGATTGGGTCTTCCGCGCCTTCTACGGCCGCTTCTATCAGCCGCCGCCGCTGCTCACCGTGCAGTGCGGCGCGACCTCCACCGGCACTGCAGCCGCAAACTGCAGCGTCCAGCAATACGCCCAGAGCACCGGCGCCAGCTTCGCCGCACTGCACGGCGAGCGCGACGAAGAGCACCAGTTCGGCGTCGCCATCCCGCTGCCCCGCCCACTCACCGGGTGGCTGCTCGACGCCGACACCTTTAAGACCCGCGCCAGCAACTTCCTCGACCACGGCAACGTCGGCGAGTCCAGCATCTACTTCCCCATCACCGTGCAGGGCGCGCTCATCCAGGCCTGGGAGTTGACCCTCCGCACGCCGCATCTCTGGCGCTTCGGCCAGGGCCATCTCGCCTATTCGAATCAACTAGCCCAGCAGCGCGGCCCCATCACCGGCGGCCTCATCTGCTACCCCGCCAGCAGCCCGGCCTGCGCCGTCGCGCCCGGCTATACGCCGCTCGACCACGATCAGCGCGACACCCTCAGCCTCGGCTTCAACGCCACGCTGCCCTGGCACGCCTACGCCTCCGCCAACTACGCCTTCGGCTCGGGCTTCCACAACGGCGACCCAGACCCCACCACGCCCTACCCCAACGCCTACCTGCCCTACAACACCGCCTTCGATCTCTCCGTCGGCAAGACCTTCAGCGACAAACTCAGCGCGTCCATCAGCGCCACCAACGTAACCAATCGCCGGACGCTGCTCGACAACAGCCTCACCTACGGCGGCTTCCACTACAACGACCCGCGCCAGATCTTCGGCGAAATCCGATACCGCTTCCATTACTGACTAAGGAATCTCTGATTAGAGCGGAATTCCCATTGGTATAGAGTCCTACCGCTATTTACCTTTCATTTGCACTTGCTTTTCTGGTTGTCATTCCGTAGGAATCTGCTTCTCGCAAGTTGCTATACACCATCGGGGGCACCGCTCTAAGTAGCTGTTTTGAAGGGGCGGGACTTCAGTCCCCCGTAACGTGAATTGTTCCAACGTGGCTTTAGCCACTGAGGGGATGTTCCAGGCTTAATCAGACCTTCCATAATCTGGCTGCTGAATCATCTAAACTATTGATGTTACAAAGCCCGGGCGACCGCAGCAGGTGTAGCGTCGACGTCGCTTTTTTGTTTTGTCATTCCCGAAGGAAATCTGCGTTTGCAGTCCCTACACCCCGGGCAAATTGCTATAGCCGAACACCAGCAGAGGGCAGTCAACGCAGTGTCGACCACAACGCAATCCGAGCTCACCGCGATCCACGAAGCCGCCGCCTTCGCTCCCCTGCCCGATCGCGCCTTCCTGCGGATCACCGGGTCCGACGCCGCGCGCTGGCTCAACGGCATGGTCACCAACTCCATCGCCACGCTCGCCCCCGGTGAAGGCAACTACAACTTCCTGCTCAACGCCCAGGGCCGCATCCAGGGCGACTGCACCATCTATCGCGACACGAATCCAGCCGAATTCCTGCTCGCCACCACCGCCGCCCAACTCGAACCCATCCAGCAGCATCTCGACCACTTCATCATCATGGACGACGTCGAGCTCACCCCAGCCTTCACCGCCGAATCCAGCCTCCTGCTGCTCGGCCCCGATGCACCCGCTGTGCTGCAACAGCTAGGCTTCCCCGCGCTCGATCCTCTCCATCTCGCCCACGCCGACACGCCACACGGCCCACTCCTGCTCCTCACCCCCGCCGCCTGCTCCGTTCCCAGCTACGAGCTCCGAGCCCCTGAGTCCACCCTCGACGCGCTCCACGAAATCCTCCTCGCCGCCGCCGTCCCCGAGGTCTCCGCCTCAGCCCTCGAAGCCCTCCGCATCCTCGAAGCCGTGCCCCGCTACGGCCAGGACATCCGCAACTCCGAGACCGCCCGCGACCTCCCCCAGGAGACCGCCCAAACCCACGCCCTGCACTTCAGCAAAGGCTGTTACCTCGGCCAGGAGATCGTCGAGCGCATCCACTCCCGCGGTCAGGTCCACCGCACCTTCACCCAATTCCGCCTCACGCCCGACAACGATTCAAACGAATCACAGGACCCGCCCGCGCTTCCCGTCGCCCTCCAATCGAACGGCAAACCCGCCGGCGAGCTCACCTCGGCCGCGCTCATCCCCGGCCGTGGCCTCCTCGCCCTAGGCTACATCCGCCGCGAAGCCCTTGACCTACACCAACCCCTCACCTATCCCGGCGGCACCGCAGCACCCATCCTATGATTTCAAACAGCGCTCCCTTTTAACTTGTGATCATCCCCTTAGAATTGTCATCCTGAGCGCAGCGAAGGACCTGCTTCTCGCTTGTGCCGCCACCTAACGCATCTCATCGCATGAGCACCAGGAACCAACCACCGAGACCCCTTATGGCCGATATCAAAGAGTTTGTCATCAACGACCGCCGCAAGTTCACCGCCGAGGGCGACCCTCGCCCGGATGCCCCGCCTTCCGAGCCGCGCCCACCGCGTCCTGAAAGCCAAATCCATCCCGAGCCTGAATCCTCCGCCCGCCTGGTCGACACGCCCGCGCACCCCTCCGCGCCCGGCCCAGTTGGGGTGCCTGCTTCAGCACCGCCAGCACCGCCCGAAGCCGCCCCCGCCGAAAACTCTAGCGAAAGCACCACCGATCCGGACAACGATTCGCAGGACGAGAGTCTACCGCCGCCGCCCACCGCCGAGCAGACCTCTCAGGCCACCCGCGCCTATGACGCCACCGTCGACCGCCTCGACACCGCGATCCGCGCCACCAACCCCGGCATGGATCGCATCCCCGAGATGACCTTCGAGCGCGTCATCCAGTCCCTCTACATGCAGGCCATCCTGCAGCTCGGCGGCGGCTCCGAGCCCGGCCAGACCCCGCAGGTCGATCTCCTCGGCGCCCGCCAGACCATCGACATGCTCGCCGTCATCGCCTCCAAGACCGTCAACAACCTCTCCGGTCCCGAGCAAAAACTCCTCGACTCCGCCCTCTTCGAGGTCCGCATGGCCTTCCTCGAGGTCACCCAGGCCCTCGCCCGCCAGTCCCAGACCCGCCCGCCCGGCGCAGTTCCACCGCCTCCCGGCAGCTCCGGACCAAAGATCGTCCGCTAGCGCGAGTCTGTTAGAACCTGTCCAAACTCAACAGGTTCTCCATCTCGCGCCAAAACCTGTCAAGCCCCGCACACGAACCGGCCCCACTCATCTCCTTGAAAACACAGAGCATTTGGGCCAAAACATTTGGCGTATTTACCCTGCGCCGCGCCGTATCATAGAAACAGTACGAAGAGCGGAAAAATCCCGGCACTCAATGGACGGCGGGACTGGAAGGGAGCGTCGATCCTATAGCGGAATCCCTATGGGTGCAGAGTCCATTGCGTTGACCTTTCGTTTGCACTGGCTTTTCTGGTTGTCATTCCGTCGGAATCTGCTGTTCGCACTTGCTCTACACCATCGGGGACATCGCATTAGTCAATCCCCTTCCTAAGTCCTTTGTATGAATTGTTTTGCATAGAAGCAATCAGGCAATGGGGGGAGGGGGGTGGGGGTGGGCGTATCTCCACAGGCTGGTCGGAGAGAAGCCTTCTTGGACACGTTCTGTCCCTGCCTCTACCCACTAACCACTACCCACTAACCACTGCCCACTAACCACTACCCACTAACCACTACCCACTAACCACCGCCTTCATGAACGCCACCCTCACCTTCCTCGGCAGCGGCACCTCGATGGCCGTCCCCACCCTCGGCTGCGGCTGCGCGGTCTGCGCCTCCGCGCACGATCCCGGCTCGCCCAACCGCCGCACCCGCCCGTCGATCCTCATCTCGTACAACCACCACAACGTCCTGATCGACACCGGCCAGGACTTCCACGCCCAGGCTGTCCGCGAAGACCTCCGCTCGGTCGACGCCGTCCTCTACACCCACGGCCACGCCGACCACATCCTCGGCTTCGACGACCTCCGTCCCCTCAGCTTCCGCAACCCTGAAGGCCTTCCCCTCTACGCCGACGACGCCACCGCCACCATCATCGAGCGCGTCTTCGAGTACACCTTCCGCAAGGTCGACCGCTACCCCACCAGCGCGCGCGTCACGCTCCACCGCACGCCCGCCACGCCCGGCCACGAGATCCCCCTCTTCGGCGCCACCTTCCTCCGCGTCCCCGTGACCCACGGCCGCCAGACCATCGCCGGCTACCGCTTCGGCGCCGCCGCCTACCTCACCGACATGAGCGACATCCCCGCCGAGAGCCTCCCGCTCCTCCACGACCTCGACATCCTCATCCTCGACGCCCTCCGCCGCGAGCCTCACCCCAGCCACTCCCACCTCGAAAAATCCATCGCCCTCGTCGAAAAGATCGCTCCCCGCCGCGCCTTCTTCACCCACATCTCGCACGACCTCGACCACGACACCACCAACGCCGCGCTCCCCCCCCACATCCGCCTCGCCCACGACGGCCTCAAGCTCGAATTCGACATCGGCGGGGGTCCGACGGAGGCACACATCGATTCGTCAGAGGAGCCTGCCTGATGCAGCTCGTACGCTCCCTCGCCGAACTCCGTCCCCATGCCTCACCCTCCGTCGTCACGATCGGTAACTTCGACGGCGTCCACTGCGGCCACCGCATGGTCATCGCCAGCGTCCTCGAACGCGTCCGCGCGCTCAGCGTCGGGGCCACGCAACCGGCAAAATCCGTCGCCGTCACCTTCGACCCGCACCCCGCGCACGTCCTGCATCCGCAGCTCCCGGGACATGCCTCGCGTCTCCCGCTCATCACGCCGCTCGCTCAGAAGCTCGACCTCCTCGCTGCCACCGGTATCGATCTCGCGCTGGTGCTGCCCTTCACCGAAGAGCTTCGCCGCTGGTCCGCGCGCCGGTTCGCCGAGCGCGTCCTCCGCGACGCCCTCCACGCCGTCGAAGTCCACGAAGGCGAGACCTTCCGCTTCGGCCACCAGCAGGAGGCCGACATCGCCAGCCTCGCGCAGCTCGGCCATGAGCTCGGCTTCACCGTCAGAACCTCTCACCCCTGCATTGCACGCGGCGCGGCCATCTCCTCCAGCCGCATCCGCTCCCTGATTGCCGCCGGTAAATTAGCCGAAGCCCGTGCCCTGCTCGGCCGCAGCTTCTCCATCCGCAGCACGCCCGCGGCTGGCCGCGGCTACGGCTCCCGCTACACCGTTCCCACCATCAACCTCGCACCCTATGCCGATCTCCTGCCCGCCCACGGCGTCTACGTCACCACGCTGACAATCGGCTCAGACAACAGCGCCCCTGCGACAACAGCCACCCGTCTCTTTCGCGGCGTCACCAACATCGGCAACCGCCCCACCTTCGGCGCCGACTCTTTCGCCATCGAATCCCATCTGCTGGATTTCGAGCCGATCGCCCTCACCGACACCTCGCCCCTCGAACTTACCTTCCTGCATCGCCTGCGCCCCGAGCGCCGCTTCACCTCGCCCGAAGCCCTGCGCGCGCAGATCGCCCTCGACGTCGCGAAGGCTCAGCGCTACTTCGCCTTCGCCGACGCCCTCGGCGCACCGCTCCGCTAGATCAGAATCAACGCTGCCGACCCAAGTCGGGTGGGTGTAGCCGGTCAAGAGGTTGTTGCATTGCCGAGTCTGCTGACGGGCGGTTTGTTGTTGAGGCTACCATGCGGTCTTTGGTGGTTGTAGAAGTGGACCCAGTGCTGGAGTTGAGCGTCTCGTTGGTCCGAGCTTGACCAGTGCTCTGCATAGGCCCATTCCCGGAGAGCAGTCTGGATGAAGCGTTCGGCTTTTCCATTGGTTCTGGGTGTATAGGGCCTTGTGCGGCGGTGCTTGAGCTGCATCTCGGCGCAGGCGGCGCGGAACTTGTGGGAGCGGTAGGCGCTGCCGTTGTCGGTCAGCAGCGCACGAACCTGCACGTTGCGCTCGGCGAAGAAGCCTGTCGCCTCGCGCAGGAAGCCGATCGTGGTCTCGGCTTTCTGGTCGGGCAGCCTACGCGTAAAGGCCGCCCGCGAGTGGTCGTCGATGGCGATGTGCAGCGCGCAGAAGCCAGGATGCTTGCGCTTGCCGCGCAGCCGCCCGTCCCCCCGCTGGCTGACTTCGGTGAAGCGCGTCATGCCCTTGATATCCAGGTGCAGCAGGTCCCCCGGACGCTCGTGTTCATAGCGCACCACCGGTGGTCGAGGGTTCAGATCACGCCATCGGCTCAACCGCGCCCGGCGCAGGATGCGGCTGACCGTCGCCGTGCTCAGCTGAGTCTCGCGCGCGATCCAGAAGGCCGCCTTGCGCTGCCGCCTGAGCTCCACGACCCGCAGCTGGACCCGCTCGGCAACGCGGCGCGGACTGTGCCGGGGCCGCGAACTGCGATCTCTGAGACCAGCCCGGCCTTCCTGTTGGAAACGGTCCACCCACTTGCCCGCTGTGCGGGCGCTCACGCGGAAGGCGGCTGCAGCCGCCTTCCGCGTGAACCCCTCCTCCAGCACATATACCACCAACGCTTCTCGACTCCGCAGCGTCAATCCGGCATTCTGATCAATGTCCATTCGTTCCTCCCCAAAAGAATCTGACTGCTCGCACATTCAGCTTCTTCGGTTCGGTTCGAATGGACAACCTCTTGAAATCTCACAGGTGCCCCATTCATCGCGATAAGTGGGTTCCGCTACTTCCCGCCCGTCTCATTCCACAGAAACGTCAGCTCATCCGCGGTCGCCCCAACCTGCTGCGTCAAGCTCACACCCGCGCTATGCCCCGCCTTGGTGTCATAGTGCAGCAGGATAGGCCGCCGCGCATCTTCCGGCTCGGCCATCACCGTCGCCTGCATCAGCGCCGCCATCTTGCGCGCATGCAGCGGAGCCACCCGCGTATCGCTATCGCCGGTCAGGAACATGATCGCCGGATATTTCACCTCCGGACGCACATTCTGATACGGCGAATACTTCAGGATGTACGCGGCCTGCGCCGGGTTCTCCCCCGAGCCATACTCGGTCGTCCACCAACGCCCGATCAGAAACTTCTGAAACCGGCTCATATCCAGCAGCGGATACCCGCAAAGAATCGCGCCGAAAAGGTCCGGCCGCTGCGTCATCGACGCGCCCATCAACAGCCCGCCGTTCGATCTCCCCGTAATCGCAAACCTCTCTCGCGTCGTGTACTTGTTGGCGATCAGATACTCTGCCGCCGCAAACCAGTCGTCGAAGACATTCTGCTTGTGCTCGAACATCCCGGCCTTATGCCATGTCTCGCCGTACTCGCCGCCGCCGCGCAGATTAGGCAGCGCGAAGAAGCCGCCCTGCTCCATCCACCAAGCGAACTTCGCATCGAAGTACGGCGTCTCCGAGATCAAAAAGCCGCCATAGCCGGTCATCAGCAGCGGCGCCTTGCCGTCCATCTTCAACCCCTTGCGCCCCGCAATGAACATCGGAATGCGCGTCCCATCCTTCGACGTATAGAAGACCTGCCGCACCTCATACTTATCCGAATCGAACGGCGCCTTCGACTTCGTCCACCCCGCGGTCTTTCCCGTAGCCACCTCGTAGCGATAGATCGTCGGCGGAACCGTGAACGAGGAAAACGTATAGAACCCCGTCTTCGAGTCCGCGCGGCCCATCACCACGCTGCCCGAGCCGATGCCCGGATACGCAATCGTCCCGGTCTTCTTTCCGTCGAGGGTATAGATCGTCGTCTCCGGCTTCACATCCATCAGCCGGTGGACAAACAACCTGCCGCCCACAATCGACACCTCATCGATCGGCGTCTTGCCTTCCGGAATCACCACCGGCCAGCTCTTCGTCGACGGATCGCCGAAGCTCGCGCGCAGCACCTTGCCGTTGGGCGCGCCATCGTCCGTGCTGACCAACATCGCGTCGCCATCCGTGTGCAGTTGAAAGCGCGAGTCCACGCCAAACACCAGCGGCTCGAGCGTCGCAGCCGGCTTCCGCAGGTCCTGCAGCAGGATGTCCTCGCGCGCCGACGGCACGCCATGCCCGATCGTCACGATCAGCCAATGTCCATTCTCCGACACCCGGCAGCCCACCAGGTCCAGCGGCCCCAGCGTCTCACCGCGATAGCTGCCGCCAAACACCTGCGCATCTTGGTCCGCGCTCGTTCCCATCTCATGCCGAAACACCGCGCTGCCGCCGCTCTTCAGCGTCTTCGCGTAGTACAGCATCTTGCCGCTCAGCCCGAACCCGCTGTACCGCGCCAGCGGCAGCTCATCGCTCAACAGCTTGCGTGTATCGACATCGAGCAAGTGGATCGTCGACTCATCCGCTCCGCCGTGTCGCTCGCTGTACACCAGCATCCGGCCATCGCTCGACACATCCGCAATCCCCACCGACGCATTCGCATCCGCGCTCAGCGACACCGCATTCACCAGCCGCTCCTCCGCGCCATCCAGGCCTTGTCGCATATAGATCGAAGCCTGGTTCTCCGCCGCCAGGCGCTTCGTATAGAAGAACCGCTCATGATACTCACGCGGCATCCCCACCACATCCACGCGCTCCAGCTCGGTCAGCCGCACCGTAATGCGGTCACGCAGCGGCTGCACCTGCGCAAAATAGCTGCCGGTGTACGCCGTCTCTGCGTTGATGTACGCGCGCGTCTCGGGCGACTGTTGGTCTTCCAGCCAGCGATAGTTGTCGGTGATCTCATGGCCGCCGACAATATCGGTCACCGGCTTCACCGCAACCGCCGGAGGCGGCCCCAGCTTCACGCCATTGTCGCCGTGAATTGCAATTGTCTGGCCGAAGGCAGCCAGTCCAGCCGCGCACAACGTCACACCCGCACTCAAACAACGCAGTCTCATTCCGTTTCCTTTCGACCCACTCTAACTCACTCTCCATCTGGCCGCCCCGAAAATTCAATGCGCTTGCGATACACCCACGCATCCCTCGGCCCCATCAGTCCCGCGTCATAAAAGCCTTCTGCCCGATGCGACCGGCTGAACCCAACGCGTTCATAAAACCGGATCGCCTCCGCATTCCCCGTGAACACATGCAGCACCATCTCCGCGCAGCCCGCTGCCTGCGCCTGCGCTTCCATCGCCGCCATCAACTCCCGCCCCAACCCCATTCGCCGGTAGTGGGGATCGACATCCAGCGTCATGACGTACCCCGCGCGCCCCCGCTTCCCCTCTTCCAGCTCCGCAATCTCAACGTGCAGAATCCCGAACCCAGCCAGCACATCGCCATCTTCCGCGATCGCCACCCGTGCTTTCTTTGCCGTGGCAAAGCGCCGCATCGCCGAGCGCGAGAAACGAAACGGCCGCGCGAAGCACACCGCGTCCAGCGCATATATCGCGTCGAGATCGTCCTCCCGATATCCCCGCAGCACGATCTGCATCTTCACCATCCAGCCTCAATACCTTCGCCGCGAATCCTGTAACCGCGCCGAGTTCTCCGTTGTTGCTCTCCGTTGCTCTTGAGTGACAGCCGCCACGCTCCGAGCCTCGGTACGCTGTGCACCCGGGCCGCCCCACCACACCCGAAGCAGCAGATAACCAGCCAACCACAAACCCAGCCCGGCGACGATCTGCGGCAGCAAACCCAGCCAATAAGAATAGGAAACCACGCAAGCCGCCAGATGCAGACCGAAGAAAGCCACCGAGGCCGCCGCTTGCTTTCGCGTCAACTTATCGCCGCCATGCCACCGCTGAAATTCGTCGAACAGCAGCGGCAGCGCGACCACGAAGAGCGGCCACGCATATCCCGCCAGATGCTGAAACCCCGCGCCCAGCACCGGCGCCAGCACCAGGCAAGCCGCGCCATAGAGCAGGCTGAAACGCAGAAGAACGCTCCGGCCCGCAAATCGACGATGCCGCCACCACAGAAACCCGAGCAGCAGAGGCAGCAGCCCGAAGCTGGTCAGGACCACCTGAACGGCGACCATCTGCTGCCCCCACGAAAATCCGCAGATGCCAACCCTCTGCACATCTTTGTAATGGAAAGACATGCTCCACACCGGCACCTTGCAAAGGAAAGGGTACATATTGCTCCACGGCGTTATGCCCAGTACATTGCGCAGAAAATTCCACGGAGCCTTCGCGAGCATATAGATGGCCTCGGGCAGATGTTCCATGTTGGACTGGCTGTTGGCCGTCAGCCGGCTAACCACCGCGCTGCCACCGGCTGCTGCAACGACTGCAGCAATGCCCTGCCGCCAGTTGAGCCGTCTCCATCCTGCCGCCAGAAAACACAGCAGCGTCAGCGAGGTCGATTCGCGCGACAGCATCAGCGGAAACATCATCAGCGCGGCCGCCATGAATTGCCCGCGCGCCAGCAGCAGAAAGACGACACCCAACAGCGCGGCGTACCACAGGTCCGGCAGCGCCAGATACTGCACCAGCGGAATCCACGACGGCAGCACCGCAACCGCAATCAACATCCAGCGCGGCGCCGCGGTGCGCAGCATCAGCCAGTAAACCGCTCCCAGCGTGAACAGCAGAGACACCACGCCCTCGACGATGAAGCTGCGTTCCACGCTCCAGTGCATCACGCGCGCCAACCCGGCCACCACCAGCGCGCCCAACTGTCGCGAAGCCCACGGCTGCATCACATGCGCGGTGTCGCCTCTCGCGATGCTCAGGTAGAAAGACGCATCCGAGACCGAGAAGATCGGCTCCATGTGCGCGACGATCGCGAAGATCAGACCAGCTGCAGCCGCCACCGCTGCCGCACCCGCCACCAGCCCCGCTCGGCCTGACCATAGCCGCATCGGCAAGCTAAACAAGATACGCGCTCGAACCAACATCGGCGGTTTCATCAGCTCTGTCCTATCCCGCCTTCTCGGTAAGCTCGGCCCAGCGCTCATAGACTGAATCGTGCGCCGCCTGCGCGGCTTCCATCTCCTCCAGCGCCGCCGTCAGCGCCGCCGCATCGGCCGCAATCGCAGGGTCGTCCAGACGATGGTGCGCGGCCGCCAGTCTCGCATCCGCCGCATCGACGAGCGCCTCAATCCCGTCGAACTCGCGCTGCTCCATATACGACAGCTTCTTCTTCGCGCTCTTCCCCACTGCCGCAGCCGGTTTTCTCTGCTCGCCACTCCCTAATCCCTGTTCCCTAATCCCTAATCCCTCGTCTCTCCACGCCTCCCATTGCGAGTAATCGGCGAACAACCGCGCATGCCCCATTCCATCCAGCCCCAGCACAATATTCGACACGCGGTCCAGCATATAGCGATCATGCGTGACCAGCACCAGCGCTCCCGGAAACTCCAGCAGCGACTCCTCCAGAATCTCCAGCGTCGGAATATCCAGATCGTTGGTCGGCTCATCCAGCATCAGCACATCCGCCGGCTGCAGCATCAGCCGCGCAATCAGCACCCGTGCCCGCTCCCCGCCGCTCAGCCGCTCCACCGGCTGATTCAACTGATCGCCCGTGAACAAAAACTTAGCCGCATAGCTCGCCACATGCACCACGCGGTCCTGATACACCACCGCATCGGAGTCCGGCGCCAGTGCCCGCCACAACGTCAGCGACGGATCGATCTCGCGCATCTGCGAGAAGTACACAATGCGCAGATTGTTGGCTCGCTTCACCACGCCCGCACTGGCCTCAATCTCGCCCGACATCGCCCGCAAAATCGTCGTTTTGCCGCTGCCGTTCGGTCCCACCAGCCCCAGCTTCATCCCGTTGGTCAGCCCGAAACTCACCCCTCCAACAATCGTGCGCCTGGCTGTGCCTGTGCCGAGCGAAACCGCCACATCCTCCATCTCGATCAGCCGCTTGGTCTGGCGATCGGTCGCCGCAAACTCGATCCCCGCGGTCGCCGTGCGCGTTCTCGAATCCACCTCGGCCAGCTTGCCGATCAACCCATGCGCATTGTCGATGCGCGCCTTCGCCTTGGTCGCCCGCGCCTTCGGTCCGCGCCGCAGCCACTCAATCTCCGTCTTCACGCGATTGCGCAGGCTCTCCTGCATCTTGGTCTGCGATTCCAGATACGCCTCGCGGTCCTCGAGAAACTTTGAATACGTCCCTCGGACTCGCATCAGTCCCTCGGCGTACACACGACTCAACTCCACCAACTCGCTCGCCACGTTCTCGATAAAGTAGCGATCGTGCGTTACCACTACGCACGCAAACCGCGCCCCGCGCAGCACACCCTCCAGCCACTCGATTCCCTCCAGATCAAGATGGTTCGTCGGCTCATCGAGCAGCAGCACATCCGGCTGCGCGACCATCGCCTCCGCGATCGCCAGCCGCTTGCGCCAGCCGCCGCTCAACGCCGCGGCCTCCGTGTCCATCCATACCGACGTGTCCGCTCCGTCATCAGCGAACCCCGCGCGCCCCAGCGTCTCGCGCAGCCGTTGCTCGCGCTCCTTCTCCGGCACATGGGCACCCTTCAGCGCGTGCTCGATCACGCCGCGCACCGTCGCACCCGCCGCATACTCGGAGATCTGTTTCACATACCCGATGCGCGCCCGCTTCCGCGTCGAGACCTCACCGGTATCGGGCGACATCTCCCCCGCCAGCACCGCCAGCAGCGTCGACTTCCCCGCCCCATTCGGCCCGATAAGCCCAATGCGGTCGCCCTCGTTCACTGGAAACGAGATGTTCTGGAACAGCGGCGTCGCGCCAAAGCGCTTGGACACGCCCTGAGCATTCAGGATTGGTGGCATAGCTTCCAGTTTACTTGTTAGAGCAGGCCGCCCACTGCTATTGCACTTGCCGTTGTAGTTGCCTTTGCTTTTCTGGTTGTCATTCCGTAGGAATCTGCTGTTTGAGCGCCCATACACTCTCAGAGAAAACATCTCCTAATCCAGATCGAAATCCCGCAGCGGCCGCTCACCCAGCGGCGACTCCTTGGCCTTCTTCACAGCCTCGGCAAACTTCTTCGCCATGAGATCGTCCTTGTTCTTCTCCGCCTGCACGCTCTGCGCGAAGATCGACTCCCTGCGCGCGTCCGACTCCTTGAGCGCCTTGGCCGCCTGCCCAAAGTCCTCAAACGTCTTCTTGCGCGGCGCCGGTGTGTGCGCAATCACCGAGCGCGTCACCGGATCGACCTTCAGCATCCCACCGCAATCCGGACACATCACCTCAAAAACCTGATCGCTCAATCCCATCGCGCGCCACGCTCCTCGTTCCTTATTCTAGAACCGGCGCTGCGGCGCATACATGTAAACGATCTTCGGCTCGCTGCGCAACGCCCACACTAGCGCCACGATCCAGCCAATCACCGTCCATCCGAGAAACAGATTCACCAAGAATATCCCGGCAACACTGCGCGAGTGGCGCAGCGCCGCAATGATCGCGGGCAGAAAATGAATCGCGCCAAACGGAATCAGCAGCAGTGCAAAAATCAGATGCATCGGTCGATCCTCTCAGCAGAAGATACGCAGCAGCAGCGTCCCCAGTTCCCCGCAAACTACTCTACAGAAAAATCACGCGATGCCCCGGACACTCCTGCCCCGCTTGCTCCACCAGCAGTTCCGCCAGTCCGTCGCCATGGTGCGCCAGAAACCAGACGCCCGCCAGCACGCGCTCCTGCAGATGCTCTTCGGGCAGCAGGTTCAACATGATCGCCGTCGCATGCTTCTTCAGCGACGCTTGTTTCTGCACCTCAAACGCCGCCGCCATGCGCCGCAGCCGATCCATCTGATAACGCATCTTGCTCGCGCTCACGCCCGCCGCCCGTCCCAGCTCCGCGCTCATCGCCGTCATGTATTCGGTCAGCGCGCTCAACTCCGTCTCCATCGCATTGCCCGCCGCCGCAACCTTACGCTTGGCCTCGATCGGCATCGCGCGCGCGCCCAGCCTCTGCGCCAACGCATCCGTCCTCTTCGCCTCCAGCACCTGCGCAAACTGCACCTCATGCGCGGCCATCGTCTGCGCAATCGCCGGCTCGATCAGCGTAGCCGAAAGCCGCGGCAGCACCGGCGTCACTCGACCTAAGACCCGTTCGTAAATCACCGCGCATTGCGCAAAATATGCGATCTCCGCCGGTCCCCCGACATACGCCGCCGTCGGCAGAATCGCATCCTGAAACACCGGCCGCAGCAGCGCATTCGGGCTCAGCCGCTCCGGCTCGTGCTTCAGTATCTCCAGCAAATCTCCGCTAGAAAAACTGCGCGCCCCGACCTTCCATCCACCCTCCGCTGTGCGCCGCAGCGGAAGCCTCGCCCCCGTCTGTCCATCAACAGCGGCATCGATCAGAAACAGCATCGAGTGCCCCCGCGCAACCAGCACCTGCGCGTGATATCCCGCGTCCACCAACTCCTCCGAACGCTGCAGCAAAGCCTCTTCCAACTCATCCGCGCGCTCA
Source organism: Granulicella sp. (assembly GCA_965277925.1). Lineage (GTDB taxonomy): Bacteria > Acidobacteriota > Terriglobia > Terriglobales > Acidobacteriaceae > Granulicella. The sequence continues at coordinate 534,221 of OZ255850.1, forward strand.
ATCGCAGCCCGCAACACGCTCGCTCCCAGCGCATGAAACTCGCGCGAAGCCGCATCCATCACCACCAGTCCCTGGGTCGCGAAGACCTTCGTCAGCAGCTTGCCAAAGGCTCCCGCGAGAGTCGCGCCGGGCGCATAGCACGCGCGCAGCAGATCGCACACCGGTGCCCATCCCAGCAACTCGCTCGCGCGATCCAGCACCGCCTCCAAAGCGCGCCGCCCATCGTCACCGCCGCCATCCACCGGCATCGCACCTACGGGAACTGGCCGCCCGGCCTTCAGCCCCAGCCGCAGAGTCTCGACCTCGCTCTTCGAAAGCAGCGCAATCTGATCGACCTCCGCCAGATCGTGGTCTTCGCTAGCCAGCCAGAACACCGGCACATGCTCGCGCCCACTCGCCGCGGTCGCGTCCTGCGCCTTGCGAATCGCTGTCGCCGCCTTCAGCAGCGTCAGCAGCGGCCCGCCGAACAGCGCGACCTGCTGCCCTGTCACTACCGCCGCCGCGCCATTCCGAAGCCGCTCGATATTTGCCCGAGCCGCATCCTCCGCGCCGAACTCCCCCGCCTGTCGCAGCAGCGCGTCGGCCAGCCTCGCGCGATGCGTCTCCCCGAGCAGCGGCGCTCCACTCGCCCATTCCATCAAAAACGGATCCGCCGGATACCAGCGCCGCAGTAGCGCCGCATTCGGGGACCTGGCCGGCTCCGCATAGTCGCGAAATAGCGCGGTCGTTCCAGGCAGCATCGACATGGGGTAACACTCCGGATTCATCGTCCTTCAGCCTCCCAGCCCATCGCGCCTTCAGTCTCTCATCCTGAGCTTCTTTGGATGCGCCAACCCGTCGGCCGATGCAACTCTCAACGTCCAATCCAAGGAGCGGCGCACCTCGCGGGAGACCCGGCAACCCCGGTCCCGGCCCCACCCGCATCGTGTACTGTACGGTCATGGCCACCTCCCGATTGTCCGCGAAGATGCCGTCCACGAAAAAAACCGCCGCAACACCGAAGACCGCGTCGCGGAAGACCGGCGGCGGTTCCGCTTTCAAGCCCACCCTCGCGAAGAAGCCGCTGAAGCTCTCCGGACGCGCTCGGACACTGTCCTCCAAAACCGTCTACCAGGGGAAGGTCTTCTGGATCACCAGCGATGAGGTCGCCGAACCCGGCGGCGTCACTGCCCGTCGCGACGTCGTGCGCCACAACGGCTCCGTGGTGATCCTGGCTGTCGACAATTCGAGCAACCCCGACGACCCCGGCATTTTGCTCATCCGGCAATACCGCCATGCCGCCGGAAGATTTCTCCTCGAGCTGCCCGCTGGCCGCATCGAACCCGGCGAAAAACTCATTCCCGCCGCTCGGCGCGAACTCATCGAAGAGACCGGCTATCGCGCCCGGCGATGGTCGAAACACGTGACCTACTTCGCCAGCCCCGGGTTTCTCTCCGAGGCCATGACCATCTTGCTCGCTGAAGACCTCACCCTCGGCGAAGCCGCGCCCGAGGACGACGAGAAGATCGAACTCCGCATGACACCCCTCTCCGAGGCCATGCGACTGATCCAGGCCGGTAAAATTATGGATGGAAAGACACTTATCGGAATTCTCTACTACCACGCCTTCCACCACGGCCGCAGCCTCTAACAAAAGGTGGCGATTTCCTCGTTGGAAGCTAAGCAGCTTCTGCCCGTCTTATTCTCGGAAACAACTCCGCGTTCTGTTCGATAGCCGACATAAAGTCGATGCGCAACCGCGCTCAAATGGTTATACCATCAGGCCTTTCCGATAGTTCAGGCCTTTAAAGCATCCTTTGGCGCGCCTCTTACATTTAAATAAGGTACGAATTCTCCGGCCACCGGAAAAATACCTTTAAGAAGGCGCAGGCAGAAGCCATGGCACAGTACAAAGGCACCGTGAAGTGGTTCAACAATGCAAAGGGATATGGTTTCCTCGGCCGCGACGACGGCCCCGATGTCTTTGTCCATTACAGCTCCATCCGACTGGATGGATATAAGAGCCTGAAGGAGGGGGACGAGGTTGAGTTCGACGTCATTCAGGGCAGCAAAGGTCCGCAGGCAGATCAGGTCATACGCAGCACAGCCTCCTAGCATTTCGTTTGTCGCCGATCCTCCGCGGACAACCGAAAACGTGTGGTCAGTCAACCTTGGGTAGTCAACCCTGGGCGCGACCGTGACCGAAGGAGTGCATCTACAATCTGATGCAGGCCTCACCGGCCCGCGCCCTTTATGGACAATATCACTCTCGCCCGCCTGCTCGACGAAACCGCCTCGCTGCTGGAGATCGACGCGGCCGACCCGTTTCGCATCCGCTCCTACCGGCGCGCCGCCGAGGCGGTCGAACAGCAGACCACCCAGCTAGCCACCCTCGCCACACCCGAAGCCGACCCCAAGGCCCTGCTAGCGATCCCCGGCATTGGCAAGGGGATGGCCGCCAACATCCGCGACCTCGTCGCCACCGGCTCAATGCCCCTGCGCGACGATCTCCTCACCCGCTACAAGCCATCGATGCTGGAGTTGCTGCGCCTGCCCGGCATGGGCCCAAAGACCGTCGCCCTGCTCTACTCCAGCCTCGGTGTCGCCGACATCGACGCGCTCGAAGAGGCCGCCAAGCGAGGCGATCTGCTTCCCTTGCCGCGCATGGGCCAGAAGTTCACCGACAAATTGATCAAGGGCATCGAGGACCATCGCAGGAACTCCTCGCGCTTCCGCATCGACATCGCGCGCCAGCACGCCGAGCGCATCTCCGAACTCATCCGCCAGTTCCCCGGCATCGACACCATCACGCCCGCCGGCTCACTGCGCCGCGGCCGCGAAAGCGTCGGCGACCTCGATCTGCTCGTCACCGGCCCCGCCTGCGAACCCGACGTCGTCGCGGCAGCCGTCGAGCACGTTGCCACACTGCCGCTGATCGACAAGCTGCTCGCCCACGGCCAGAACAAGGTCAGCTTCACGCTGCGCAACAATCTCCAGGTCGACGTGCGGCTGCTGCCGCGCGCCAGCTACGGCGCCGCGCTGCAGTATTTCACGGGCTCCAAGATGCACAACGTCGCGCTGCGCCAGCGCGCCATCAAGCGCGGCCTCACCCTGAGCGAGTACGCTCTGCTGCGTTTGGAAGACAACAAGATCATTGCTTCTGAAACCGAAGCAGCCATCTACAATGCGCTTGAACTCGATTACATCCCTCCGGAACTTCGCGAAAACTGCGGCGAGATCGAGGCCGCCGCGAAACACATCCTGCCCCAGCTCATCGTGCGCGGCGATCTGCGCGGCGATCTCCACATGCACACCTTCGAGAGCGATGGCGCCGATTCGATCCGGGCCATGGCCGAGGCCGCCATCGCGCGCGGCCTCGAGTACATCGCCATCACCGACCACTCCAAGAACCTCGCCATGACCAACGGCATGGACGACGCGCGCACCCTCGCGCATGCAGCCCGCATCCGCCAAGCCTCAGCCGAACTCGCCGAGGACTTCGCCGCGAACCGCGGCCCGCAATGGACGCGCTACGAACAGCAGTTGCTCCACAACGAGCCTGTCGCATCGAAGCCCACCGTTCCCTTCCGCATCCTGGCCGGCGTCGAGGTCGATATCCTGCTCGACGGCTCGCTCGATCTCGACGACGACACCCTTGCGCAGCTCGACATCGTCGTCGCCAGCGTCCACTCCGGCTTCTCGCAGGCCGCCGAGGAGGTCACCGCGCGTGTCCTTCGCGCCGCAGAAAACCCGCACGTCTACATCCTCGGCCACCCCACTGGCCGCAAGGTTTTGAAGCGGGAACCCTACAAGATCGACCTCGCCCAACTGCTGCCCGCCGCCGCGCGTCTCGGCGTCGCGATTGAACACAACGCCTCCCCCGCGCGCTCCGATCTCAGCGACCTGCATCTGCGCCACGCCAAAGAGCAGGGCTGCAAGATCGTCGTCAACACCGACGCTCATTCCACGAGCGAGCTCGACCAGATCGATCACGGCATCGTGCAGTTGCGCCGCGCCTGGCTCACCCCTCTCGACGTGCTCAACACTCTTCCAGTCGACGCGCTGCTCGCGGCGTTGCGCCGAAGTTGATCGAGTCTTCCCAGCCTCCTTCAGCCCGCGGCGCACAGGCAACCGCTACGCTCCGCACCCGCTCATTGCCATTCGCGTTATCCTGTTCTTCTATGCCGGAACTCAATCTCGGACCTCCGCCCGAACGCAATTACGTCCCCGCCATCGTGATCTCAGCGATCGCTCTCATCGCGATCGTCGTTCTGCTCTTCGTGCTGAACCCGCGCAAGACCGCCGAAATATCCGTGCAGAAGATCGATCTCTTCGCTCCGCACACCGAGTTCCGCCAGATGCCCGGCGCTTCGCACGTGATCGGCACGCCCGCGCAGGTCGAAGACGACCTCTACGTCCTCGCCACGCTGCGCATCCAGGACAAGCTCCGCCTGCCCATCTTTCTCAGCAGCTACAACGCGACCCTGACCCAGTCCGACGGCTCCTCGGTCGATGCGACCCTCGTTGCCCCCGTCCAATTCCAGCGGCTGGAAGAGATCCTTCCCGCGCTCACGCCGCTGCTCACTCAATCGCAGATTGGCCAGCCCTTGAAGTACAGCGACGAAATCGACCCCGGCACCACACGCGTCGGTTATGTGCTGCTGCTGTTTCCCCAAATTACGGAGGCGCAGTGGCGGGCCAAGACATCCGCATCCATCACGTTCGATCTAAGAGATCAGTTGCCCCAGACCGTCAAGCTCCCGTAACCCACAATCCACCCGGAAAGGAACGAGCCCGCGCCCAGCCGCTAGTGCAACGCCGCAATCGACGTTCGGCCACCTTCGCTCTTGTTTGTCATTCCCGCAGGGAATCTGCGTTTGCAGCCTCTGCACCGTTAGGCAAACTGCCACACCCGCAAATCCTGCACGCACCGAACAAAGTTGAGGACGCACGATCTTCCGTCCGTCCTCAATCTGCGATCGAATTCACTTCTATCTTCAGCTCTTATGGAACCGAGATCGGCGCGGGCGCGCTCTTCGGCGTGCTCAGGTAGCCGCTTACCTGGTTCTTCGCGATGTTGTTCACTACGATCTCAAACAGCGCCGGGTTCTTCCCCGAGTAGAACTGAATCGGTTCGCCCAGCGTCTTGTCCTTCTTGTCGATGTTCTTGTCATCCGAGCCGACCACCAGATTGAACTTCGAATGCTTGGTGTCGACTTTCTTCAACGCCAGCTTGATGGTCCCGACATTCTCCGCGGCCGCGCCCTTATGCAGCGTGAACTCGTAGTAGTTGCGGTCTCCTCTGTGCCTCAGCTCTTCCAGTTCACTGTGATTGGTGGCGATCAGACCGCTCATCACGCCGGCATCGCCCATTACGCTGGTCAACTGCGTCTTGGTCGCGGCCAGGTCGGCCTGGGTGCTCGCCACATCGGTCTTCACGCCGCCCACATCGGTCTTCACCGAGGAGACGTCGTTCTGCACCGCCCCGACCTGCTGCTCAGTCGCCTTCTGCTCCCGCTGCAACCTCGCCGTCTGGCTGGTCAACCGCTGCGTCGACCGCTCCGCGGCCACCAGCGCCTCGGACTTGTCTTCAAGCTGCTTCTGCGTCAGTCCAACGCTTTGACCCAGCGCCTGGCCCTGCGCCTTCATGCGCTCGTTGGTGTCCTCAATCTTCTCCGCCAAGGCGGTGTTCTGCTGGTTGGCCGACGCGAGATCTTTCTGCGCGACCTCCAGATGGTTCTGCAGTCCGACAATCCAAGCCAGCGATCCCAGCGCCGCCAACAGCGCAACGACGGCCACAACCACAAGCCACGCCGGCGGTTTTACTGCTACGTACTCTCGCTCTCGATCCAGATCAGCCATGCTTTTGTCTCCTTCTAGCGTGTTCGCGACCAGCTTCTACTCGACCCCGCGGTGGCTGTACGCATATTTGCTCTGGGGTTAGACGCGCAATACGCGCAACGGGATATCTGTCCGCTCACAAATGCTTTTGCCGCCATCAACTTGCGACGCATTATCGGCCGTTTCGTAACCCGTTTCCGGCAACCGCCAGCTTCGCTTACCATCCGGCTGCTTACGATCAGGTTCGCTTACGATGGCGCTGTGAGCATTTCCAAGGAACCCAATCTGCGACCGGCGCAAAGCAGCCATTCCACGCAGCCGGATTGCGACGTTCTCATCGCCGGCGCCGGGATCATCGGCCTGTCGCTGGCGCTCGAACTGCATCGCCGCGGCGCTCGCGTCCTCGTACTCGAGGCCACGCACCCGCTGCGACAAGCCAGCAGCGCCGCGGCCGGAATGCTGGCGGTCCACGACCCCCACAATCCGCCGCCACTGCTGCCGCTCGCTCAACTCAGCGCTTCGCTGTATCCCGAATTTCTGCGCAGCATCGAGTCGCTCTCTGGCCTGCCCGTCCCAATCCAGACCGAGACGACCATCCAGCACCTCGCCGGAGGCCGCACCGCCCGGCTCGCCGAGCCTTCCCTCGACCCCCGCCAGTTGGCCGCCGCCCTGCTCGCCGCCGTTGGAGAAACTACGATTGCCCTGCGTGAAAACTCTCCGCTGCACCACACCGAAGAGCATCCCCGCGGAGTCGCCGCCGTCACCGCAGCCGGACAGCGGTTCAACGCCACAACTCTGGTCTATGCCATGGGCGCCTGGGCGCTTCCCTCGCACCTGCGCATCCCCATCGCTCCGCGCAAGGGACAAATGCTGCGCGTGCAGCTTCCGCCCCACACTCCGCTCCACGAAGTGCATCGCAGCGAACACATCTACATCGTTCCGCGCACCCATGGCCCACAGGCCGGGACCGCGTTGATCGGCGCGACCGTAGAAGACGCGGGCTTCGACACCGCAATCCACGCGCACGACCTGGCCCGCCTGCGAGCTCTGGCCGCCGAGCTTCTGCCCGAACTCGCCGCGGAAGGCGACGCCCCGCTAGTCGAAGCCTGGGCCGGTCTGCGGCCCTGCACGCCGGACGGTCTGCCGCTGCTCGGCCGCCTCGGCGATACCGCGGAAAGCCATACCGCCGAGTTCGTGGCCACCGGCCACTTCCGCAACGGAATCCTGCTCGCGCCCGCAACCGCCGTCGCCGTCGCCGATCTTCTTGAAGCCAAACCTGCTGAGCTCGATCTTTCTGCCTTTGCACCAGAACGATTTTCTTAGAGCGAAATGCTTATGGTAGCGAAATTCTCATAGGTATAGAGGTATAGAGCTTGCCGCCGCTGACACTGCACTTGCACTTGATTTTCTGGTTGTCATTCCGTAGGAATCTGCTTCTCGAATGAGCCGGATACACCATCAGGGGCCTCCGGCTATCCGCCCTGCCGGCGCCCGCACAGCCGCGCGGTATTCGCGCGCCCGCGCATGACAAGTCTTTCCTCCGTCTCCGATAATGATTGCGGCTGAGTTTTTCAGCTTCCGGAGAGCCGCCTCATGTCCACCACCACCGCCGCACCCAAGGGTCTGCAAGACGTCGTCGCCAACGAATCGTCCATCTGCTTCATCGATGGCGGCAAGGGAATCCTCTCCTACCGCGGCATCGACATCCACGAACTGGCCGAGCGCTCCACCTTCGAAGAAACCACCTGTCTCCTGTGGAACGGCCATCTGCCCGACGCCGCCGAACTCAACGATTTCTCGCACCAGCTCGCCGCCGCCCGCCAGCTTCCCGACGACGTCACCAAGTTCCTCTCTGCCGTGCCAAAAACCGCTTCTCCCATGGAAGTCCTGCGCACCGCCGTCTCGCTGCTCTCCATCTACGACCCCGACGAGAAGTCCGTGCTGCACACCGCCAACGTTCGCAAGAGCTTCCGCCTGACCGCGCAGATTGCGATGATCGTCGCCATCTTCGACCGCATCCGCAAAGGGAAACAAATCGTCAAGCCCGACACATCGCTCTGCCACGCGGCGAACTTCCTGTGGATGCTCAACGGCGAAAAGCCCTCCGACACCGCGACCCGCGCGCTCGACGTCGCGCTGATCCTCCACGCCGATCACGAACTGAACGCCAGCACCTTCGCCGCGCGCGTGATCGCGGCCACGCTCTCCGACATGCACTCGGCCATCACCGGCGCCATCGGCGCGCTCAAGGGCCCGCTGCACGGAGGCGCCAACGAAGCCGTCATGCATCTGCTCTACGCCATCGACCGCGCCGGCGAGGATCCGGTCGAGCACGTCAGCCAGATGCTCGCGAACAAAGAAAAAATCTCCGGCTTCGGCCACCGTGTCTACACCACCGAAGACCCGCGCGCGACGCACCTGCGCACGATGTCCGAAGACCTCGGTAAAGACGCCAATCCGAAGTGGTACGAGATGTCGCGCCAGATCGAGCTCTTCGTCAAGCAGGAAAAAGGGCTCAACGCCAACGTCGATTTCTACTCCGCCAGCACCTACGCCACGCTGGGCATCGACCTCGATCTGTTCACCCCGATCTTCGCCATCAGCCGCATCTCCGGCTGGTGCGCGCATGTGATCGAGCAGCACGACGACAACCGCCTCATCCGCCCGCGCGCCGACTACACCGGCCCCGCCTATCCCGCTACGTATGTCCCCGTGAAGCAGCGCACGGCGCAGGCCCAGCCTTCGCCCGCCAAGCCCAGCGCCTGAGCGCGCGCAACAATCCGGTCGCTCTGGCGGACTCGAAGCTGACGGCGATGGCCCCATGCTGTAAGCTGAGTGCCTGACAGCAAGCAATCTCAGAGGCGGTTCGCGAGACCGATCATCCGGTTTCGCCGATCTCTCTTTCAGGATCTTTCGTGGCTCATGTCGTCGTCATCGGGGCCGGGGCCATGGGGCTGGCGGCCGCCTATCGCGCGGCCAAAGATGGCCATGAGGTGGACGTAGTCGAAGCCGCGCCCGAACCCGGCGGCATGGCCGGACACTTCGACTTCGACGGCATCTCTCTGGAGCGCTTCTACCACTTCGTCTGCCACACCGACGTGTCCACGTTCGCGCTCTTGGACGAACTCGGCATCGCCGACAAACTCCACTGGCGGCGCACCAGCATGGGCTACTTCGATGGCACGCTGCATCCCTGGGGCGACCCCATTTCGCTGCTGCGTTATCCGTCGCTGGGCCTGTTCGCTAAGCTGCGCTACGGGCTGTTTGCGTTGGTTTGTGTCCGCCGCAATCGTTGGCCCGCCATCGAGCACGAGTCGGCCCGCGACTGGATCGTCCGCTGGTGCGGGACCGGAATCTACGACCGCTTCTGGAAGCCGCTGTTCGAGCACAAGTTTTACGAGTACGCCGGCAACATCTCCGCCGCCTGGATCTGGACGCGCATCCGCCGCATCGGACGCTCGCGCAGCAGCATCCTGCAGGAAGAGCTGGGCTACATCGAGGGTGGCTCCATCACCCTCGTCAATGCGTTGATCGCGGCCATCCAGGCGCACGGCGGACGCGTACATCTGGCAACGCCCGTGCAGCGCGTCACCCTATCCAACGACGGAGCGAACGGCCGCGTGACCGGCGTGCAGACTTCAAACGGACACCTTCCCGCCGACGCCGTCATCTGCACCGTGCCCACGCCCTACATTGATGCGATCGTGCCCGATCTGCCCGAGGACTGGAAGCAGCGGTACGCCTCCATCCACAACATCGGCGTGATCTGCGTCATCTTCAAGCTGGCGCGTTCGGTGTCGCCGCACTTCTGGGTCAATATCTCCGTGCCCGACCTCGAAATCCCCGGCATCGTCGAGTTTTCGAACCTGCGCAACGTAGGCAGCGACAGCATCGTCTACGTGCCGAACTACATGCCGGTCACACGCGAACACTTTACCTGGCCCGACGAGAAGCTTCTGACCGAAGCCTTCGACTGCCTCCGACGCATCAATCCGGCGCTCACCTCCAGCGACATCCGCGCGACCAAAGTAGCGCGCCTGCGCCACGGACAGCCCATCTGCGAACCTGGATTCGCGGCCCGGATTCCGCCCGTACAAACGCCCATCGCCGGCTTGCAGATCGCCGACACCTGCTTCTACTACCCGGAAGACCGCGGCATCTCCGAGAGCGTGCGCCTCGGCGCGGAGATGGCGCGCAACCTTCCCGTCGCGCGTTAGCCTAGACTTCAACAATATGGCGGCGAGAAAAATTGTCATCACCGGGGCGGCGGGCCTCGTAGGCCAGAATCTGATTCCGCGCCTGAAGCACCGGAACCTCGGCGACATCCGGGCCGGCGATATCGTGGCCGGCGACATCGTGGCCGGCGATATCGTGGCTATCGATATCGTGGCTATCGATAAACACCCCACCAACACGGCCACGTTGCAGCGCCTGCACCCGGATCTGCGGGTCGTGCAGGCGGACCTCGCCGAGCCCGGCGCGTGGCAACAGGAGCTCGAGGGCTGCACCCATCTGGTCATCGCCCATGCGCAGATCGGCGGCTTGTTTCCCGACGAGTTTGTGCGCAACAACATCACCGCCACCGAGCGGCTGCTGGAGGCGGCGCTGCGCTCGAACGTCGCCTACGCGGTAAACATCTCGTCGTCCGTCGTGCACTCGCTCGCGCTGGACGATTACACCGAAACCAAGAAGGCGCAGGAGGCCCTGATTGCGGCGTCCGGGATCAAGCAGGTCGTGTTGCGCCCGACCCTGATGTTCGGCTGGTTCGACCGCAAGCACATCGGCTGGCTGGCCCGCTTCATGCAGAAAGCGCCCGTGTTTCCCATCCCCGGCGATGGCCGCTTCCTGCGTCAGCCGCTCTACGCCGGCGATTTCTCCGCCATCATCGCCGCTTCGCTCGAGACCGAAATCACCGGCGTCTACAACATCAGCGGCCAGCAACGCATCGATTACATCGACCTCATCCGCTTAGTGAAAGAGGCGACCGGCGCAAAAGCCCGCATCCAGAAAGTTCCCTACCGGCTCTTCTGGCTTCTGCTGAAGGCCAACGCACTGCGCGACAAGAACCCGCCCTTCACCACTCGCCAGCTCGAGGCACTGGTAACGCCCGATGTGTTCGAGGCGATCGACTGGCCGGCCATCTTCCACGTTCACGCAACGCCGTTGAAGGAGGCTCTGTTCTCGACCTTCCGCGACCCCGTCTACTCGGCGGTAACGCTGGATTTCTAGAGCAACGCCCCCGTTTGTGTAGAGTCGCCTTCGCTTTTGTATCTGTCATTCCCGAAGGAAATTTGCGTTTGCACTCCCCACCCGTCACGCAATTGTACTAAGCCGCCGATGCAACAGGCCTACGCCGCAGACCGCCTCAAAATTTTGCCCGGTCTTCTATCTCCTCCGAGAAGCTCACCGCTGCGCCGGTGGAGCGCTCGATCTGCTCCCGAGTAACCCCGGGCGCGACTTCCACCACGACGAACCCGGCGGGGGTGACATCCAAAACACAAAGATCTGTAATCACGCGATCGACGACCGCCTTCCCGGTCAGCGGCAGCGTACAACTTCGCAGCAGCTTCGGCGTGCCATCGCGCGCCGTATGGTCCATCAGCACGACCACGCGCCGGACGCCGGAGACCAGGTCCATCGCCCCGCCCATGCCCTTCACCCGCTTGCCCGGAACCACCCAGTTAGCCAGGTCGCCGTGCTCGGAGACCTCCATCGCACCCAGGATGGCGAGATCGATGTGGCCGCCCCGAATCATCGCGAACGAGTCCGCGCTCGAGAAAGTTGAAGCCCCCGGCAGATACGTCACCGTCTCCTTGCCCGCGTTGATCAGGTCCGCGTCTACCTCCGTGGCCAGCGGATACGGCCCCAGCCCCAGCAGTCCGTTCTCCGATTGCAGCGTCACCGTCACACCCGCGGGAATGCAGTTAGCCACCTGCGTCGGCATGCCGATCCCGAGATTGACGTAGAAGCCATCGCGCAGATCCAACGCCGCGCGCCGCGCCATCTGCTCACGCGTCCATCCGCTCCGCGCCGCATCCTTGCGCGCTGCTTCGTTTCCACTCCCATTCATCCTTCATGCCTCCCCAGAGATGGCGCTAATTCATATCCCGAATTGGTAGCATTTCTGCTCTTGCTTTTCTGGTTGTCATTCCGCAGCGTAGCGGAGGAATCTGCTGTGTGGATTGCCACGACGTCATTCAAGGGCAACGCTCTCGTGGTGACTTTTTCAATTCGCCGCCCCGGCGCTGGATGATGCACCACGCGCTGCACGAAGATGCCCGGCGTATGAATCTGGTCCGGGTCGAGTTCCCCGGCTTCGACAACAATCTCCGCTTCGGCGATCGTAATCTTGCCGCACATCGCCGCGGGAGGGTTGAAATTCCGCGCCGTCAGCCGATAGATCAGGTTGCCATGCGTGTCCGCCTTCCACGCCTTCACCAGCGCCACATCGGCACGAATCCCGCGCTCCAGAATGTAGCTCTCGCCATTAAACTCCTTCTGCTCCTTGCCCTCGGCGATGACAGTCCCCACGCCCGTCCTTGTATAAAAGCCCGGAATGCCCGCACCACCCGCCCGCATCCGCTCCGCCAGCGTTCCCTGCGGGCAGAACTCCACCTCCAGTTCGCCGGCCAGATACTGCCGCTCAAACTCCGCGTTCTCGCCCACGTAGCTGGAGATCATCTTGCGAATCTGCCGGCTCTCCAGCAGCGTCCCCAGACCCGCGCCGTCGATCCCCGCGTTGTTACTCGCAACGGTCAGGTCCCGCGCGCCATTCCTGCGCAGAGCCTCGATCAGCGCCTCCGGAATGCCGCACAGACCGAACCCTCCGATCGCCAGCGTCTGCCCGTCCTTCACGATTCCTGCAAGCGCCGCACTGGCGTCCCGCCAAAGCTTGTTCAATCGAATCTCTCCTCAGCGCACTCAACAACGATGCGCAACACCTGCCAGAAGAGTGTATGGGAAATGCTTCGCCGTTAGCTCAGCGCACAAATTCCCAGACGCGCTAGACTCCGCTAAACTCATCCGTGTGAACATCCTCTTCGTCGGCGACGTCTTCGGCGCGCCCGGCCGCCACATCGTCCGCGAACACCTTCCCCACCTGCTCGACACCCACGCCGTCGATCTCCTCATCATCAACGGAGAAAACTCCGCCGGCGGCTTCGGCATCACCCCCTCCATCGCCGAAGAGCTCTTCGACCTCGGCGCGCACGTCATCACCACCGGCAACCACATCTGGGACAAGAAAGAAATCTTCGAGTACATGACCGTCTCTGCCGACTCGCACGCGCGCGGCCGCCGCGTCCTCCGCCCGGCCAACTACGCCGTCGGCACTCCCGGCTTCGGCCTCTACGAAGGCACGCTAGGCAACGGGACAAAATACGCCGTGCTCAACCTCCAGGGCCGCGTCTTCATGTCCTCCTGCGACGACCCGTTCCGCAAAGCCGACGACCTCCTCACCCAGATCGCCGAGCACTCCAAGGCCAAGGTCATCCTGCTCGACATCCACGCCGAAGCCACCAGCGAAAAGGTTGCCCTCGGCTGGTATCTCGACGGCCGCGTCACCGCCGTCCTCGGCACCCACACGCACATCTCCACCGCCGACGAGCGCATCCTCCACCACGGCACCGCCTTCCAATCGGATGTCGGCATGTCCGGCCCCTTCGACTCCGTCATCGGCGTCGAAACCGAGCTCGTCCTCAAGCGTTTCCTCACCGGCATGCCCGGCAAGTTCGAGCCCGCCAAGGGCAACCCCAAGCTCTGCGCCACCCTGATCGGCTGCGACGGCCCCACCGGCCGCGCCCACTCCATCCAGCGCTTCATGCTCGGCGAGTAGCCTTCGCTCCGCCCCTGCTTTTTGTTGTCATCCTCATTGGTCGTCATCCCCATTGGTTGTCATTCCATTGGTCGTCATCCCGGTTGTCATTCCATTGGTCGCCATCCCCATTGGTTGTCATTCCCGAAGGGAATCTGCGTCTGCCCTTGCGTTTGCCTTTGCCTTTCTGGTTGTCATCCCGCAGGGATCTGCTTCTCGCCGATCCCGGCACCCCACCCGGGTGCCCCATCTTCGCCGCGGCTTCATCGCGGCTAAGGTGGGACGCACACCCCCCTGCGATAAACTTGCCTTCACATGCGCAAGCTCTCCCGCCGCCGCTTCCTCCAGACCGCCGCCGTCGCCACAGCCGCCACCCATCTTTCCTCCACACTCCAGGCCGAACCCGCCGCCGAGCCCATCCCATATCCCGAGAACGGCACCCTCATCCCCGACGCCGGCTGGCGCCTCTGGATCGACGACAAAGCCGAGTGGCGCCACGACGACATATTCCTCCCCGACCAGATCACCTGGAGCAACAACCAGATCAACAACCAGCTCTGCGCCGACGGCCAGCCACTACCCGTCAACCCACCCACCGGCGGCTGGTCCGCACTCACCCCCACCACCGGCCTCGAAGTCCTCCTCCCCACCACCGTCGAGCAGCACTTCTGGGGCAAATACGGCGCGGGCCCCAACGGTAAACCCCGCCCCTACACCCCCGAAGAGTACCGCTACGCCGCGCCCGAGCCGCCCAAGCCCGCCATTCCACCCGCCGACGACAACATCCCCCAGAACGGCGCCTACTTCGGCGTCTCCTGGTGCCACCGCCCCATCGAAATTCCGCTTTCCATGAAAGCCAAGCGCATCTTCCTGCACATCCGCAGCGCCCGCCTCCGCGCCGAGGTCTACCTCAACGGCAAGCTCTGCGGCTACTCCATCATGGAGGAGCTGCCCTTCGAGGCCGACCTCACCCACGCCGCCAATCCCGGAGGCTCCAACCACCTCGCCATCCGCATCACCAACCCCTTCGGCCGCTTCGACTGGGTCGACGGCTCCAACGCCAAGTGGGGCCACCTCGCTCTCTACCGCTCCCACGGCTTCGGCGGCGTGGATCGAGGAATGACAATCTCCGCCAGCGGCTCTGTGCGGATCAAAAACGCTTGGGTCTATAACAAGCCGCAACATGGCAACAAGCCGCAACATGGCGCGATTACGGCGAACGCGGAGATCGAATCCCTCGCGGGCGTCGGAGACATCGACCAAACGCTCTTCGAAATCATCGAACCGAAAACCAAAAAAGTCGTCGCGCAAAGCGGCAATCTCGGTTCTGCATCGCCCGGACTGCAAATGAGTCTCGTGCAAAGTTCCGATAACAGCGCAACCAGCGTGACGACAACCTCAGACCTCACCTTCGCCAACGCGGAACCGTGGGATCTCGACACACCGAACCTTTACCACCTGCGCATCACCGCAAGAACCCGCTCAGGCCACACCGACACCCGCACCATCGCCTTTGGCTTCCGCTGGTTCAGCCCGGAGGGCCTCGGCACCAACGCCCTCTTCCGCCTCAATGGCCGTCGCATCCGCATCTACAGCGCGATCTCCTGGGGCTTCTGGGGCCTCAACGGCCTCTTACCCATCCCCGAGCTCGCAAAAAAAGAAGTCGTCGCGGCCAAGACCCTCGGCCTCAACTGCCTCAACTTCCACCGCAACCTCGCCAAAGAAGACGTTCTTCGCCAGCACGACCAGCTCGGCCTGCTGCGCTACATGGAGCCCGGCGGCGGCAAGCTCTCCATCGGCAAGCTCCCCGCCAACGCCGAGGTCAACGCCGCCGGCACCATCATGCAGCGCCCCACCAGCGAAGCCGACAAGTTCGCCCAGCGTTTCATGTTTTTGAAGTGCGTGGAGATGGTGAAGGCCTTCCGCTCCCATCCCTGCGTGATCGAGTACTGCGTCCAGAACGAGATCGGCGCCGACCTGAAAAACCCCGCAACCGAAGCCGTCCTGAAAGCCATGCGCGACGAGGATCCCTCCCGCTGCATCGTGCTGAACGACGGCTTCGTCGCCCGCGGAGCCGCCCAGGCCTGGTACGCCCCCTACGACCCCAAGCTCTACCGCTCTGACCAGGAGTCCTGGGGCGACTGGTGGAACAACCACCAGGGCGCCGGCGACCAATGGTACGACCAGTTCTACAAGTCCCCCACTGACTACACTTACCAGGCACCCTTCAAGCAATACATCACCGAATTCGGAGAGATGGAAGGCTGCGCCCGCCCCGACAACCACCCGCTCATGGTCCACCAGATCACCCAGACTTATCAACAATATAGCGGCACCAGCTACGACCTGCTCGACCACGAAGAGATCATCTCCGGCTACGAAAAGTTCCTCGGCAAATGGGGTTTTCGCACGGTTTTCCCCACGGCCGAGAGCGTCTTTCTCGCCTGCGGCCGCACCTGCTACGACTCCTGGCAGAACTACCTCGAAAACGTCCGCATCTCCGACTGGCTGGACTTCGCCGCCATCTCCGGCTGGGAGTCCACGGCCATCGAAAACCACTCCGGCATCGTCGACAACCTGCGCAACTTCAAGTCTGACCCCAAGCTCCTCGCCGGCTCGCTCTTGCCCATTCGCCCCATCGCCAAGCAGCGCTCGCTCATCATCGCCCAGGGCCAGCCCGCCACCTTCGACCTCTACCTCGCCAACGACACGCCCCACCCCGCCACCGGCACCCTCACCCTTTCCATGACCACGCCAAGGGGCAAACGCACCGACCTTCTCACCCTCCCCACCCCCGCCCAAACTCCCGACGTCTTCAGCTACCTCCTTCGCGAAGCCTTTCTGACCCCACCCCTCACCGAAGAGGGCCTATATCGCTTCAAGTTCTCTATCAACTCAGTCCCTGCATCCACACAAACCAAAGAGATTTGGGTCACCGGCACAATCTCCACAAGTATTCCTAACAAGTCCGGCTTGGTGGCAGGGGTCGGACCCAACGTCCGGCAGCCGAATGTCGTCGCCTCCGGCGCCACTCCAGAGCTGCGGCGACAGCTCGCGACCCTGCTAGGCGCCCCGGTGCAGGACTTCAAACCCGGCGAACACTACGACCTCATCCTCTCCTCCGGCCTCACCGCCCACGCCTCCGCCACCCAATCCTCCGGCGAGACCACCGGCAACGAACCCCTCCCGACCACCAAGCCCGGCCACAAACCGGAACCCGGCGAAGCCCCACAACCCCCCGAACTCGGCCGCCTCGACCCGGCCGTCCTCGAAGCCGTCCGCACTGGAACCCCGCTCCTCTGCATCCCCGAGTCCGACAACCTCTCCGACGGTTGCGCCCAGCAACTCGCCGCCGCCGGAGCCTTTACCTTCCACGGCAACGTCGGCGACCTCCGCGCCCCCTGGATGGGCAACTGGTACTTCGTCCGCGAGCACCCGCTCTTCGCCGGCATGCCGGTCAACCAGGCCCTTGGCAACTTCTACCAGGCTCCGGGCCGCCAATCGAACGGCCTCCTGATCGACCGATCCCCCACCGGCGGCCCGGTCGAAATCATCGTCGCCTACTCCCGCGACCACGACCGCAACATCGGCGCCGGCACCTTCACCACCACCCTCGGCCGCGGCAAAATTGTCTACCACCGCGTCCCGCCGATGCATCCGGTCATGCAGCAGCGTTTCCTTGCCAACGCTCTCCGCTGGCTCACCTCCTGACTGCCGGGCCTTCCGCCAGCCCCTCATCTGGCCACATGGGGCTCCAGGCCGCCGTTTCAGCCACTTGACAATTTCGCCAGGTAGCTTACCATTGCGTTTACTTGACGGTTACCATGGATAGATAATATTGGGGCCAACCTATGCGGCGCGATTATCATCGCCGCATGCGCTACAAGCTGGCTTCGGCTGCTGCACGATGCGTCCAGTCACACCGGAGATATCCGGGGACGGGCCTCTCGATCCAGCGGACCGGGAAGAAAAACGAATCGTCGTCTCGCGTCACGCGCTCTTCGGGCCCCAAGCTTACAAGCAGGTTCCAGACTCCGTTCTGGCCAAATTGTTGTCCTGTTAATTCCCGCAAATCCCAGGTGAAGACATGAACATTCGCAGCATAGCCCTCGGCAGTGCAGCTTTTCTCTTTCTCTCGCTCGCCCAACCCCTCGCCGCGCTCCGCGCCCAAACACCCGCCGGTGCGGCTAATCCCGCCGCCGTTCCCGCCGACCGGCTCAGCGAATCGTGGTGGGCGCAGAGACACCAGGCGATCCTCCAGGAAACCGCCAGCCATGCCACCTCCGAACTGCTGCTCATCGGCGACTCGACCTTCAACAACTTCGATAAAACCGAGCCGCCCGACGAGAACTTCCAGCCCGTCTGGAACCAGTTCTACGCGCCGCGCCACGCGCTGAACCTCGGCTTCGCTGGCGACACCACGTCCAACGTGCTGTGGCGCATCGACCATGGCGAACTGGACGGCTTGGATCCCCGCGTGGTGGTCGTGCTGGTGGGCGGCGCCAACACCGCGCTCGAAGACCAGACCGCGGCCCAGACCGTTGACGGCATCGACGCGGTCGTCGGCGACATTGCGCGGCGGCTGCCCATGGCCCACATCGTGCTGGTGGGGATTCTGCCCGACGGCGTCTCCGCCGCAATCACCGCGCGCGATCAGGCCATCAACGCGCGTCTGGGCAGCCTGTTTACCGGCGATCGCCGCGTCCTTTACCTCGATGTGGGGGCCATCTTCTACCAGCGTGGCTCGCTCAATGGGTCCCTGTTCCTCCATACCCCCCGCGAGGGTGTGCCGATGCAGCCCAACCTGATCGGGCAACGCCGGCTGGCCGAGGCCATCGAGCCTGCGCTCGCCAATCTGCTGCGAGATTCGCTGCGCTCCGCTTCGCTTTCACCCAGCGAAATGGCGCGACAGCTTGCCGCGCAGCGGTAGATCAGAGTCAAGGTAGATCGAAATCAAGATTGCTGTACCCAAGTTGGGGTGGCCCATTCATCGCAAGCTCCATCGCGATGAGTGGGGATGCACGGCTATTCGCAGCCGGGTCGATCGATCTTCATTGTGCTCCACGAAGCTCTGATTCAGCACCGTTCGGCTAAGGGCACGACTTCAGTGGTGCCGTGAGGCGCCTGGGATCAACCGGGCTTTGGCCCCTGCGGACAACGCTCAGGGCTTCATCAAACGTTTCCTGAGCCACGAGCGCGGCAGTCTCCGCGCGAGCAGCGGCGTCCCGCAGGCCCTGGTCCCGAGCGCGTCGATTCCGCTCCGGCCGCGCCGTCGCGCCTGGAATTTCTCGAATTTCCCACCGGCATTTCACGCCCCATTCAAAATTGTTTTCCAACTCCGTCGCGCCTGGGCTATGCTGAAGTCGATTCACTAAAGACGTTTTTGGAGCTTCGGCTAGCTGGAGCGCACCTTTTCACCCTGTTGCGATCCGCCTCTCTTGGCGGCGCGAAGACGCATATCTGCATAGTCACGCAGTTTCCCCGAAGCAATATCCGGAATGCCCGAAGCAATATCCGGAATGCCCGAAGCAATATCCGGAATGCCCGGAGCAATATCCGGAACGATATTTCCTTGCTGGATCAGGCTCCTCGTTCTCCCGTTCGTTCTACACCTGAAACGCAAGCTTTTTTTGGCAAGCAACTCCTCAAACCATCCCAGGAGGCAACGCAGTGGTGTATTCCAAGTGCAGTTCTTGCGCCTTCTTCCCCGCCTTGTGCCGTTCAGCCTGGTGCATGATCCTCCTGGTCGGTTTTGCCGTCTTTGCCGCGCCGGCCCGCGCCCAGCAGACCCTGGGCGGCATCACGGGAACGGTCCTCGATCCCTCCGGCAGCGCCATCCCCGGCGTGCAGGTGAAGGCGATCTCGGACGACACGCGCCTCGTCCGCACCGTGCAGAGCAATGCGCAGGGCAGCTATTCGCTCGTCGATCTTCCTATCGGCAAATACACGCTAACCTTTACGTTGACCGGCTTTGTGTCGGAACGCATACCCAACATCGTCGTGCAGGCGGACCGCACCGTCACGCTGCCCGCGAATCTCACTGTCGGCGGCACAACAGAATCCGTCACGGTCGACGAGAACCCTCTGCTCAACGCCGTCGACACCACCAACGGCTATGTCCTCGACAAAGCCCAGATCGAATCCATCCCCTTGCCCACCGGCAGCGTCCTGGGCGCGGCCATCCTCTCCCCCGGCGTCAACGCCGAACTCTCCCCCGGCACCGGCGCCAACGCCGGCCTCGGCAACCCGCCCATCTGGGCCAACGGCCAGCGCGACACCTCCAACAGCTTCTCCATCAACGGCGTCGACGCCAGCAACCTCTTCAACGGCAAGAGCACCAGTGACGTCGACTCCGCCCGCGTCATCAACAGCACCGGTGTCTCCACCAGCAACGGCGCCGGCGGCGTCATCGAGACCGCGGCCTCCATCTATCTCTCCATCGGCAACGCCATCCCCACGCCCGCGCCCGAGACCATCTCCGAGGTCCAGGTCAACGCCTCCATGTACGACACCCAGCAGGGCTCCACCTCCGGCGCGCACATCTCGCTCAGCACCACCTCCGGCACCAACACCTATCACGGCTCGCTCTACGGCCGCCGCGGCACCAACTGGATCAACGCCGCGCCCTTCTTCTTCAAGAACGACCCCATCATCGTGCACGAAGGCTACGCCAATCCCGAACTGCACCGCTACGACGCCGGCGGCACCTTCGGCGGCCCCATCTTCAAGGACAAGCTCTTCAGCTTCCTCGCCTACCAGCACCTTCAGGTCTCCGACCAGGAGATCGGCGATTCCTTCCTCGACGTCCCCGCCGGCCTCTCCGACAGCACCCGCACGCCCGCCAACTTCGCCGCCATCGTCAACAGCGAGTACGGGACGTCCCTGGCCGGCACCGGCATCGACCGCACCGCCCTTGCGCTGTTCAACTCGCCCTCGCTCCCCGGCGAACCCGGCAAGTGGCTCATCCCCAACGACGCCGGCCTGGGCCTCTCCGCCGCGCACCCCTTCAACGCCTTCCTGCCCGGCACCGGCCGCTTCAAAGCCGACATGGCCGTCGCCGACCTCGACTACAACGCCACCACCCGCGACACCGTCTCGCTGAAGTATTACTACCAGCACGACCCCACCCTCGCGCCCTACGCCTACTCCAGCGTCCCCGGCTTCACCGAGCACCTCGACTCGGGCGCGCAGGTCTTCTCCATCATCAACACCTTCCTCATCAAATCCAACCTCAGCACCACGGAGACCGTCGGCTTCATCCGCGAAAAAATCTACGGCGACAACGAGCAGCCCTTCAGCCCACAAGCTATCCCCGGCGGCTCGCTCGGCACGGTCTCCATCAACACCTTCGGCTCGTCGTATTTCCCCGGTGTGTCGATCTACAACGTGCTGGGCAACGCCGCAACCAACGCCGGTCTGCCCAACACCGGCATCCTCAACATCGGCCCCAACTCCGAAGGCCAGTCCTCCAACACCGGCGTCTTCCAGAACCGCTTCCAGCCCTCCGCCAACGCCATCTGGACCCTCGGCCGGCACAGCCTCAGCTTCGGTACCAGCTACAGCTACACCCAGCTCAACACCATCGACAATCGCACCGGCAAAGGCTCCGTCGCCACCGACGACCTGAGCGCCTACGCGCAAGGGTTCGTCACTCCGGGCAGCTCCTCCACCGGCTTCTACGTGACGTCGTTCCTGCAGGGCGACGCCCGCCGCTACTATCGCGCCAACCAGCTCGGCGCCTACGTCCAGGACAAGTTCCAGGTCAAGCCCAACCTCTCGCTCACCGCCGGCCTGCGCTACGACTGGGACGGCGGCCTGAGCGAAAAATACGGCCGCATCTTCAACTTCGAGCCCACCCTCTACAACTACAACGCGACCGCCGACCAGATCGTCAACCCCGGCTTCATCATCGCCGGCAACAACGCCAACGGCACGCCTGGCGTCAGCCCCACCACGCTCACCGGCCGCCAGTGGGGCCTCGCTCCGCGCGTCGGCGCCGCCTGGCAGCCCGCGATGTTCCACAGCAAAGTCGTCGTCCGCACCGGCTTCGGCATGTACTACGATCGCGGCGAGCTGTTCAGCTACTTCTCGCCTGGCTACGCCATCGGCACGGTCACCGGCGGCCCCTTCGGCGTCAACCAGCAGCTACCGTTCGTCACCGACCAGAGCTGCCCCACCGCCACGCTCTACAACTACTACATCCCCACCTGCGGCGGCCTCGCCCCCGGCGGCGATCCGTTCGCGCCCCCAACGATTGCCCCCAACGCCTCCACCGGCAACCTCGCCAACCCCTACACCA
Organism: Granulicella sp.; assembly: GCA_965277925.1. GTDB lineage: Bacteria > Acidobacteriota > Terriglobia > Terriglobales > Acidobacteriaceae > Granulicella. The sequence goes on from OZ255850.1 coordinate 556,153, forward strand.
ACGTCGAATCACCCGCGCCGCAGAACCTCAAGGGCTCCGACCTCAGCAACTATCTGCCCAACCTCGCCAGCTTCGCCAACGGCGGCCGGCCCATCTCGCTGGGCGTTTACGACCGCCGCAACAAGCTGCCCTACACCTATAACTACACCCTCGATATCCAGTGGCAGCCGCGCAGCGACCTCGCCATCGAGCTCGGCTACGTGGGCAATCTCGGCCGCCACCAGGTCATCCCGGTGCCCTTCAACCAGCCCGCCATCGCCAACGCCTCCAACCCCATCCACGGCGAGACTTACTCCTACGGCTACAACGTCCAGAATGCCGGCAGCCCCATCAACCTGCCCAACGGCCAGCCCTACGACGAGGACTACGAAGGCGGCAACGTCGACCATCGCGTTCCCTACATCGGCTACGCGGCCGAGTCCATCGACTACAAGGCTGCCGGCATCGACGCCTACAACGCCCTCACCGCGCACATCGAAAAACGCATGGCCCACGGCCTCCAAGTCGCCGCCTCCTACACCTACTCCCACGCGCTCGACGAGCAGTCCGGCCTCGGCCTCTTCTACAACGGCAACAACCCGCTCAATCTTCGCGACGGCTACGCCTCGGCCGACTTCGACCGCACTCATGTCATCAATTTCAACTACGTCTACCGCCTGCCCTACTTCGCCGCGCTCCACAGCCTCGAAGGCGCGTTCGTCGATGGCTGGTCGCTGCAGGGCATTACGATCCTTCAGTCCGGCCAGCCCTACAGCGTCATCGACTTCTCCGGCGCCGTCGGCAGCGCCTTCTACGGCGTCAGCGACGGCATCAGCAACCCCATCGTTCCGCTCGCTCCCGGCTGCACCGCGAAGAGCGCCAAGACCGGCCTCTCCGGCGCCTTCAACTCCGGCAACTCCAACGACGTCGCGCTCAAAGCCAACTGCTTCACCATTCCTCTGCTCGCGCCCGGCTCGCTCAACGGCGCCATCCCCGCCAACGATCCCTACGAGACCGGCTTCGCCAGCGGCGAGCGCAACATCTTCCGCCAGGCCTTCCAGAAACGCGCCGACGCTTCCCTCGTCAAGCTCACCACCTTCACCGATCGCTACTCGCTCAAGTACACCTTCGACGTCTTCAACCTCACCAACACCTCCAGCTTCGACGTCCCCGGCAACGAGGTCTCGCAGAACGTGAACTACAACGGGTTCCCGCAGACCGGGACCACGCCGCTGCCCACCGGCTGCAACGCCCAGGGCCATCAGACCAACGCCAGCTTCTACAACTGCCCCACCGGACTGGGCATCGTCTCCCACACCATCGGCAGCCCGCGCCAGGTCCAGATGTCGCTGCAGTTCCTCTTCTAGGGTCCCGACTCTGATAGGGTCCCGACTCTGAAGTTCGCACGATCAAAGTTGTCATCCCGAGCGCAGCGAAGGACCTGCTTCCTGTGGGCGCATGGAGGTCGTTCAACTTCTCCTCCACTTGCTCTTGCCTTTCTGGTTGTCATTCCCGAAGGGAATCTGCTTCCGCACTCTTCACCATCAAGTCCCTTCCTGAAGGGCGCCGCTTCACTCCTCTCGCTTTTTTGCAAAGGATTACAACCGCCCCCGAAATTTTCTTTCTACACCCCGCCTTTACGCACAATCAGTGCGCTAATCGAACGCGCCGCACTTACCATTTATCGTGATGCGAGTCATACTGGAGAGAAGAGCTGTTTTAGGAGAACCGTCGTATGGGGATTGTCCGGCTGGCGCTGCACCGGCCCTACACTTTTATCGTGCTGGCGATCCTCATCGTGATCGCGGCGCCGGTCGTCATTCTCCGCACCCCCACCGACATCTTTCCCGACATCGACATTCCTGTCGTCTCCATCGCCTGGCAGTACACCGGCCTGGATGCGCAGGAGCTCGCCGGCCGTCTCACCACGCCGTACGAAAAGACCCTCACCACGCTGGTCGACAACGTCCAGCACATCGAGTCGACCACGCTCGACGGGCAGGCCATCATCAAGGTCTACCTGCAGCCCGGCGCCTCGATCGACCGGGCCAACGCGCAGATCTCCTCGGCCTCCGAGTTCGAGCTCCGCTCCCTTCCTCCCGGCATCCTGCCGCCGCAGATCATCAACTTCTCCGCCTCCAGCGTTCCCATCCTGCAGCTCGGTCTCTCCGGCCAGGGCCTCTCTGAGCAGCAGTTGAACGACTACGGCCTCAACTTCATCCGCCCGCAGTTGGTCACGGTCCCAGGCGCGGTCATCCCCAACGTCTACGGCGGCCGCCAGCGCTCGGTCATGGTCAACCTCGACCCCAAGCGTCTGCAGGCCCAGGGTCTCTCGCCGGTCGACGTGCTCAACGCCATGAACCAGCAGGACGTGGTCGAGCCCGGCGGTACGGCGAAGATCGGCTCGGCCGAGTACCAGGTCCTGTTCAACAGTGCGCCCGATACCCTGCAGGGCATCGCCAATCTGCCCATCAAGCAGCTCAACGGCACCACCATCTACCTCAAGGATGTCGCCAACGTCTCCGACGGCAGCATCCCCCAGACCAACATCGTGCGCCAGGACGGCCACCGCGCCGTGCTGATCAGCGTGCTCAAGTCAGGCACCGCCTCTACGCTCTCGGTGGTGCAGGGCGTGCTCGACCTGCTGCCCCGCATCAAGACCACGCTTCCCTCCCAACTCAAGATCACCCCTATCGGCAACCAGGCCATTTTCGTGCGCGGCTCCATCAACGGCGTCATCCGCGAGGGCATCATTGCCGCCGCCCTGACCGCGCTGATGATCCTGCTCTTCCTCGGTTCCTGGCGCTCCACGCTGATCATCGCCGTGTCCATTCCGCTCTCGGTCCTCACCTCGGTCATCGTGCTCGGCATCCTCGGCCAGACCATCAACATCATGACCCTGGGCGGCCTCGCGCTGGCCGTCGGCATCCTGGTCGACAACGCCACCGTCACCATTGAAAATATCGAGCGCTACATCGAAGAGGGCCATACCCTCTACGACTCCATCCTCGAAGGCTGCGCCCAGATTTCGGTCCCCATCCTGGTCGCGACCCTCTGTATCTGCATCGTGTTTCTGCCGATGTTCTTCCTGGCCGGCGTCTCCCGCTACCTGTTCGTCCCGCTGGCCGAGGCCGCCTGCTTCGCCGTCTTCGCCTCTTACGTCCTTTCGCTCACCCTGGTCCCCACCTTGGCCATGTTCCTGCTCAAGGTCCACGACTCCCAGGCTCACCTCTCGCGCAACCCCCTGGCGCGTCTTCAGCGCGCCTTCGAGCGCGGCTTCGAGCGGGTCCGCGACACCTACAACGCGCTGCTCACTCGCCTGGTCGCGGCCCGCAAGCTCTTCATCCCGGTCTTCCTCGGCCTCTGCGCGCTCAGCCTGCTGCTCATTCCGTTCCTCGGCCAGAACTTCTTCCCCGCCACGGACAATGGCTCGTTCATCCTGCACGTCCGCGCCAAGACCGGCACCCGCATCGAGGACACCGCCCGGCTCTGCGATCAGGTCGAGCACTCCATCCGCTCCACCATCCCGGCCAGCCAGATGGACAACATCCTCGACAACATCGGCCTGCCCTACTCCACGCTCAACACCCAGCACGCCACCAGCGGCCTGTTCGGCGCCGCCGACGCCGACATCTTCGTCTCGCTCAACGCAAACCACAGCCCCACCCCCGACTTCATCCGAACCCTGCGCGAGCGGCTGCCGCGCCAGTTCCCCGGCGTCACCTTCTACTTCCTGCCCGCCGACATCGTCACCCAGATCCTCAACTTCGGCCTGCCCGCTCCCATCGACGTCCAGCTCACCGGCACCGACGACGCCGGCAATCGCAAAGTAGCCGACCACATGCTCGCGCAGCTTCGCCAGGTCCCCGGCCTGGTCGATGTCCGCCTCCAGCAGCCCGACAACTCCCCCACCCTCCAGGTCGATGTGGACCGCACCAAGGCTCTGCAGGGCGGCTACACCCAGCGCGACATCGGCTCCTCCGCGCTCAACATTCTCTCCGGCTCCACGCAGCTCTCGCCGATGTTCTTCCTCAACCCCAAGAACGGCGTGACCTACAACATCGTCGCCCAGACCCCGCAGTACGACATCCAGTCCCTCGCCGACCTCGAAAACATCCCGCTCGCCTCTCCCACCGCCAAGACCCCCGAGATCCTCGGCGACGTCGCCAGCATCGCCCGCGGCAGCGAGACCCCCATCGTCTCGCACTACAACGTACGCCCTGTGCTCGACATCTACGCCAACGTGCAGGACCGCGACCTCGGCTCGGTGGCCGCGCAGGTCGAAAAGATCGTCGATGCCGACCGCCCCGGGCTCTCCCGCGGCAATTTCGTCACCATCCGCGGCCAGGTCGACACCATGAACAGCTCCTACACCGGCCTGGTCTTCGGCCTCTTCTTCGCCATCCTTCTGGTCTATCTGCTCATCGTGGTCAACTTCCAGTCCTGGCTCGATCCCTTCGTCATCATCACCGCTCTGCCCGCGGCCATCGCCGGCATCGTGCTTTTCCTCTTCCTCACCCACACCACCCTCTCGGTGCCCGCGCTGATGGGCGCGATCATGTGCATGGGCGTGGCCACCGCCAACTCCATCCTGGTGGTCGCCTTCGCCAAGGAACGCCTGCTCATCCACGGCGACGCCCTGCTGGCCGCCGTCGAATCCGGCGCCACCCGCTTCCGCCCGGTCGTCATGACCGCTCTCGCCATGATCATCGGGATGATCCCCATGGCCCTCGGCCTGGGTGAAGGCGGCGAGCAGAACGCTCCCCTCGGCCGCGCGGTCATCGGCGGCCTGGGCCTGGCCACCGTCGCCACTCTCGTCTTCGTCCCCGCCGTCTTCGCCCTTTTGCACGGCGGCAAACCTCAACACGAAGTCGCGGAGACAACCGCCGAACACGAACGCCTCGTCCTCGAATAGACGAGAATCAAAGTTGCTATATTCAAGCTCGGGTGGCCCATTCATCGCAAAGCCTGATCGCGATGAGTGGGGAACGCACACCGCCAACCCGCGGGCACTTTGCCGCCGGGTATATCTATCCTGATACCGCTTCAGCCGGCCCCATTGGAGATCTGAAATCATGTCCTCGGACGACAACCGCGGCTACAACGCCGACACCACCATCCCTTCCAACGACTATGCCGGCGCGTCCACGCCGCACATGGCCCCGCACCCCGACCCCGGCCACGCGCTCGAGGCCCCGCGCAAGGTCCGGCCGGGCCTGTGGATCTTCGTTCTTGTGATCGCGCTTCTGGTCGCCGCCGGCATCGCCTTCCGCCTCCTCGGCCGCACCGCCGCGGCCAAGCACCTGGAGACCGCCACCCAGGCCGGCATCGTTCCCAGCGTTCAGGTCACCTTCCCCACTATCTCCGGCTCTTCCTCCGAGGTGTCCCTGCCCGGCAACACCCAGGCCTGGGTCGATACCCCCATCTACGCCCGCACCAGCGGCTATCTCAAGCAGTGGTTCTACGACATCGGCGCCCACGTCAACAAAGGCACCCTGATGGCCACCATCGAGACCCCCGAGCTCGACCAGCAGCTCCAGGTCGCCGAAGCCGATCTCAAGCAGACCCAGGCCGACCTCAACCTCGCCAACCTCACCTCCGCCCGCTATCAAAACCTGCTCAAGCTGGACTCCGTCTCCAAGCAGGAGACCGATGTCGCCGTCTCCGGCGCCGCCGCCAAACAGGCCGGCGTCTCTGCCTCCGAGGCCAACGTCCGCCGCCTCCAGCAGCTCCAGTCCTTCGAGAAGATCTACGCCCCCTACTCCGGCGTGGTCACCGAGCGCAACACCGATATCGGCGACCTCATCGACTCCGGCTCGCCCACCTCCAGCAGCACCGCCAAGGAGCTCTTCCGCGTCGCCGATATCGACAAGCTGCGTGTCTTCGTCGCCGTCCCCGAGGCCTACGCCGCCGACCTCCACAACGGCGACACCGCCACCCTCACCCTCGACGAATACCCCGGCCAGACCTTCTCCGGCGTCGTCACTCGCAACTCCAACGCCATCGACCCAAGCTCCCGCACCCTCAACGTCGAGGTCGACGTGAACAACCGCGACCACAAGCTCCTGCCCGGCGCCTACGTCTTCGTGCACTTCAAGATTCCGCAGCAGCGCCGCATGCTGTCCATCCCCTCTAACACCCTGCTCTTCCGCTCGGCGGGCCTGCAGGTCGGCGTCGTCCGCAACGGCCGCGTCCATCTCCAGAGCGTCACCATCGGCAAGGACGACGGCCGCTCGGTAGAGATCTCTACCGGCCTCACCGCCAACGACCAGATCATCCTGGACCCCTCCGACTCGCTCGCCGAGGATCAGCGCGTGGAGGTCGCCAACCAGCCCCAGCAGCCTCAGCCCTCCCAACCCGCGGAGGCCCAATGACCCTGCCCCAGCCCCAAAGACGGGTGGCACATTCTTGCGCGCCTTTGCGCATGAGTGGGGAACTCCTGCCCCGGCTGCGCAACACCACGAATCTCATAGCCCAGCCCCAAAGCCGGGTGGCCCATTCATGCGCGCCTTTGCGCATGAGTGGGGTGCTGCTGCCCCTCCTCCTCACTGGCTGCATGGTCGGCCCCAAGTACCACGTCCCCCCCACGGCCATCGCGCCCACTTACAAGGAAGCCACCCCCATCACCTACAAGGGAAGCAACGGCGCCCCCGGCTGGCAGACCGCCACTCCCGCCGACGCCATCCCGCGCGGCGACTGGTGGACCCTCTTCCACGACGCCCAGCTCAACACCCTCGAGCCGCAGGTCGCCACCGCCAACCAGACCATCCGCGAGGCCGACGCCAACCTGCGCGCCGCCGAAGCCGAGGTCCGCGTCCGCAAGGCCGACCGCTTCCCCACCCTCGGCATCTATCCCAACGCCTCCGCCAGCGGCTACTCGCCCAACTCGCCGTACTTCAACGCCCTCCCCGGCCTTCGCGCCACCAACACCACGTCGCAATATCCGATCGAATTCAATTACGAGGTCGACCTCTGGGGCCAGGTCCGCCGCAACATCGCCGCCGGCAAGGAGGAAGCCCAGGCCACCTTCGCCGACCGCGTCAACATCCTGCTCTCGCTGCAGGCCACCCTCGCCGCCGACTACTTCGGCCTGCGCACCGACGACAGCGAACAACGCATCCTCAACGCCACCGTCGCCCAGTACCAGGACCTCCTCCGCATCACCACCAACCGCTTCAACGGCGGCGTCGCCATCAAATCCGACGTCACCCAGGCCCAGACCCAGCTCGAGCAGGCTCGCGTCCAGGCCGCCGACATCGCCATCCAGCGCGCCCAGTACGAGCACGCCATCGCCAACCTCATCGGCAAGCCGCCCGCCGAGCTCACCATCCCCTACTCGCCCCTGGCGCCGGCCACCACCCCGCCCATCGTGCCGCCCGGTCTGCCCTCGCAACTGCTCGAGCGCCGCCCCGACATCGCCGCTGCCGAGCGCCGCGCCGACGAAGGCAACCAGGCCATCGGCGTCGCCCAGGCCGCCTTCTATCCCAACATCCAGCTCACCGGCGCGCTCGGCTTCCAGAGTAACACCGCCGTCCAGTCCATCTTCTCCCCGGCCAGCGTCGTCTACTCGCTGGGCCCCGGCCTTGCCTACACCTTCTTCGATGGCGGCCGCCGCCGCGGCATCAAGGAAGAAGCCGTCCAGCTCTTCAACCGCGACTCTGCCAATTACAAGCAGACCGTCCTCAACGCCTTCCAGGAGGTGGAAGACAACCTCGTCGCCCTGCGCGTCCTCAACGACGAGGCTTCCGAGCAGCACGCCGCCACCGCCTCCGCCCTCGAATCGGAACGCATCTTCAACAACCGCTACGTCGGCGGCCTGGAAAACTACCTCCAGGTCATCACCGCGGAGAACGCCGCCCTCTTCAGCGAGCTCAACGAGGTCGACATCCAGCGCCGCCGCATGACCGGCGCCGTCGACCTGGTCATCGCCCTCGGCGGAGGCTGGGACCGCACCCAACTCCCCAACGAGTAACCCCGTCGGTTGCCGGGTCGCAGGACTCCGGGTGGCCCCTTCATGCGCAGTTTCATCGCGCATGAGTGGGGTGGCGGCTGCCGGGCAAGATGCTGGGTGGCCCATTCATGACAGCTTTATCGTCATGAGTGGGGTGCAGGCTGCCGGCCGGGTGCCGGGTGGCTGTAGCCGGTCAAGAGGTTGTTGCATTGCCGAGTCTGCTGACGGGCGGTTTGTTGTTGAGGCTACCATGCGGTTTTTGGTGGTTGTAGAAGTGGACCCAGTGCTGGAGTTGAGCGTCTCGTTGGTCCGAGCTTGACCAGTGCTCTGCATAGGCCCATTCCCGGAGAGCAGTCTGGATGAAGCGTTCGGCTTTTCCATTGGTTCTGGGTGTACAGGGCCTTGTGCGGCGGTGCTTGAGCTGCATCTCGGTGCAGGCGGCGCGGAACTTGTGGGAGCGGCAGGCGCTGCCGTTGTCGGTCAGCAGCGCACGAACCTGCACGTTGCGCTCGGCGAAGAAGCCTGTCGCCTCGCGCAGGAAGCCGATCGTGGTCTCGGCTTTCTGGTCGGGCAGCCTACGCGTAAAGGCCGCCCGCGAGTGGTCGTCGATGGCGATGTGCAGCGCGCAGAAGCCAGGATGCTTGCGCTTGCCGCGCAGCCGCCCGTCCCCCCGCTGGCTGACTTCGGTGAAGCGCGTCATGCCCTTGATATCCAGGTGCAGCAGGTCGCCCGGACGCTCGTGTTCATAGCGCACCACCGGTGGTCGAGGGTTCAGATCACGCCATCGGCTCAACCGCGCCCGGCGCAGGATGCGGCTGACCGTCGCCGTGCTCAGCTGAGTCTCGCGCGCGATCCAGAAGGCCGCCTTGCGCTGCCGCCTGAGCTCCACGACCCGCAGCTGGACCCGCTCGGCAACGCGGCGCGGACTGTGCCGGGGCCGCGAACTGCGATCTCTGAGACCAGCCCGGCCTTCCTGTTGGAAACGGTCCACCCACTTGCCCGCTGTGCGGGTGCTCACGCGGAAGGCGGCTGCAGCCGCCTTCCGCGTGAACCCCTCCTCCAGCACATATACCACCAACGCTTCTCGACTCCGCAGCGTCAATCGGGCATTCTGATCAATGTCCATTCGTTCCTCCCCAAAAGAATCTGACTGCTCGCACATTCAGCTTCTTCGGTTCGGTTCGAATGGACAACCTCTTGAAATCTCACAGGTGGCCCACTCACTCCGGGTGGCCCATTCATAGCGGGTGGCCCACTCATGGGTGCCCCATTCATCGCGTTCTTTGCGATGAGTGGGATCCACAGCCGCCCGGGGCTACCATACTCTCATGCCCAGCAGCCTGAAGCGTTTCCACACCTTCGGACACAACCACTTCGTCACCTTCAGTTGCTATCGCCGGCTCCCGTACCTCGACGAAGACCACGCGCGCGCCATCTTCCTCGATATTCTCGAACAGCTCCGCCAACGCCACAGGTTTCACGTCTACGGTTACGTCCTCATGCCGGAACACGTCCATCTTCTGCTCAGCGAACCGGAACTCCACCCCATCTCCGACACCTTCCGGGCCCTCAAGACCGAAACCTCAAGAAAACTCAAAGGCGAGCGGACACAGTTCTGGCAGCGCCGCTATCACGACTTCAACGTCTTCACCCAGCCGAAGCTTGTCGAAAAGCTTCGCTACCTTCACCGCAACCCCGTGGAACGAGGCCTCGTCTCCAACCCTGAAGACTGGCCCTGGAGCAGCTATCGCCACTGGCTCAGCGGCGAGCATGGCCCAGTAGAAATCGAGTCTCACTGGACGTGGCGGGAACGCGAGAGATCGGGCCACGCGCACACATCCGCACCCCACTCATCGCAAACAACGCGATGAATGCGGCACCTATACATGTTGGAAGATTCTCATCCAGCAGCAGCTTCGCCGCCACGGTCTCCAGCTTGCGCTCGCGGTCAGCCGCAAACGCCAGGCAGGCCCGGATGTCCTCTTCCGTCAGATAGGGAAAATCCCGCAGAATCGCCTCATGCGTCATCCCCGACGCCAGATAACCCCAGCACATCCGCAACCGTCATCCGCATCCCCCGAATACACGGCTTCCCGCTGCGCTTCCCCGCCTGCATCGTGATGATCTGCGAATAATCCATAGTAGCGAAGGTATGCAAAGGCATAAACGCTGTAAAGCAAGAAGCAATTCTCCTCCCCACCGCTTGACACGCACGTTACAATTAACTCAGAGAACCCCACGCAGCCCGGCTACCCGCCGGGCTTTCGCATTTAACCCCGGATTAAGGCTCCGATCCACGCCAAAGGGTAATAACATACTTGACGCAGGTAGAGCTTTGAGACTACCTTTGCAGTCAAGAGTTTACCGACTCCGCATAGAGGCGGACAATGACGCATGGCTAGCGATCAACCCAACTTCACGGAGATGCTTCCTAAATTTTGGCGACTCTTCCTGCTTGCCGCCAGTGCGATCTATCTTTTTACTGTCCTCACTTTTATCGAGATACTCCGCAACCCAGAATGGCACTCGCATTTACTTCGGCTCATGGGGCGAGCATGGGTCGTTTTTGTCGCTCAAGACGTCGGCTCTACTGGCCGCGGTTTTATCAATGGCGGTTTGGAGGTTGTTCTTGGCTTCGCAGTGGTGGCCGCTATGACAGGCTACGCGCTCGGATTGAAGGAGTTCCAGAAGCACCTGATGGAAACGGCGATTATTGGGCTGTTTGCTTTTGGAACAGTAACCATGCTCGTATATGGGACGCAGTTCGCGTGGGAGGTCGCTAAGGCTGGCTATCAGGACCATTCAAACTTAGCGACAATCGCAGGCCAGAGTGGTCAACTAAAGACGCAAGTCGGTCAACTAACAAGCAAGAAATCCGCTCTTGAGGAAAAGCTTGCAGGAAAGCCTACCGTCATCACAAAAACCCTTCCCGCTCTACCGGCCCCTAGCCCCACACCCGGAGCGGCTCCGGTTGAAAGACAGTGCTGGCTCGATAACCATTTCGGGATGCCAAACTCCACAATAAAGGGAGCGGTGACGGCAACCGCCGCGATCATACACTGCAACTATCGGATAGATGCCCCTTTCAAGGTTACGCTAGAGTTTGACCGAGATTTTATCCCTGGCGCTCTGACTATTCTTGGAGCAGGGGTGGTAATCGATGGGGGAGGAGTAAAGCAAGGGCTCCTCTATATCGGAGGGGCCGATAGCCCTTCACTTCGATCAGAGCAACTTGTCATAGTCACTGTTTATGGTCCGACCGATCAATATCCGCGTGCCATCAGAGGGAAAATAGAAGCAGATCAATGAAGGCAAAAGTGAAACCTGAATATTACGAAGGCCCAGAAGCATTGAAACTATTTGGAAAGACAATGACGGCGCTCTTTCGCGTCCCCAAAGGGACGGTCGCGAAAGAGCCAGTCAAACTAGTGCGTAAGCCGAAGAAAACCAGCAAGGGCTAATGTTTCCGCTTGCCTCGCCCTTGCCGTGCCTTAGAGAGCGGTGGCACTGCCAGCGCCGGTCAGCTCGGCGTAGGTCAGACGCTTGCCAGCAATGCCACTCATGGCAAGATGAAAACGTCCAAGATCGTCCCACCCTTTGCGGTGGTTGAAGCGGAAGACTTGCTCAGAAAGGTAACGGTCGAGATGGAACGGCTCTACGGCAACATAAGTTCCGGCCAGATTGCGCTTCAACAGCGACCAGAAGTTTTCGAGGCTGTTGGTGTGGACTTCGCCGCGAACGTACTCCACGGCATGATTCACCGTCTTGTGGATGTACTGCTGCTGAAGCTGGTTATACGCACACGCTTGGTCGGTGTAGACCTTCGCTCCCGGTTGGATGGTGCTAAGGATTTCCTTTTGCAGCGTATCGCGCTTGACGTTCGGAACGACCTTCGCACGAATCTGGCGGCTCTCCCGGTCAAGCATTCCAATAACAGAGGTCTTGTGCGTAAAACGGTTCTGATACTCTCGAACGCGCTCCGGTCGAACCGTCTTGTGATGCTTCTCCCGCTTGCTCTTGTGCCAGTTCTTCGGATCGCCACCTACAAACGACTCGTCAACCTCTACCGGAACGTTCGGCCCACCAAGAGGGCCGTCATACGCACTGGTCTCCATCGCTTTGCGAACCCGGTGAAGCATGAACCATGCCGACTTCTGGGTGACGCCAATGGAGCGGGCAATCTCGTAGCTGGAAACGCCGTTCTTGCAGTTGGTCAGCATCCAGACCACCATCATCCACTTATCGAGAGCGATGGGGCTGTCCTCGAAGATCGTCCCTACTTTCAAGCTGAACTGCTTCTTACAGCCATAGCACTCCCAGATGCGGCGGGTCTTGATGAAGGCGTGCTTCTCAGAGCCGCAGCGCGGGCAGGAAACCAGACCGTTCGGCCAGCGATAGTTGAGCGCAAACTGGAAAGCGCGGTCGCGATCCGAGAAGTAAACGATGGCATCCTGAAGTGTTTTAGGGGCGTCCATGAAATAAATGTACGCTCATTCATCGCCTGCGTCAAGTATGTTATTACCCGCCAAAGTCCAAACCTAAGTCGTTTTTCCTGAAGACTTTGACACATTTACCCCAGGAGGGGGAGTACACCATGCACCAAGCCGAGATCGCCACCATCGCCGAGCCCGCCAAGCGCTTCCAATGCCGCCACATCTTCACCGACGGCCGCCGCTGCGCCAGCCCCTGTCTCCGCCGCGAATAATTCTGCTACTACCACCACACCACGCGCCGCCCCGTCCAAACCTCCGAACTCAAGTCCCGCCGCCGCTGCCGCGGAAGCTTCACCCTCCCCAGCCCGTCCGATCTCGCAGACCGCTCCGGCATTCAGCTCGCCATCGCCGAAGTTCTCCAGCGCATCGCCGCCAACGACCTCGATCCCCGCCGCGCCGGCCTGCTCCTCTACGGTCTCCAGATCGCCAGCCTCAATCTGCCCAAGGACCAGCCAAAAACAGAGCCCCTCCACACCATCGAAGAAATCACCGTCGACCCCTCCCTCGGCACCCTCGCTCCCCGCTCCGAAGTCCACAAGCAAACCCGAAAAGGCATTATCGAGACGCTCCTCGAAGATCTAGACAAGCCGCAGGAGTCGGAACGGGCCGCTCCCAACGAGCACCCCACCCAGCCTGCGGTCGACACCCCCGAGCCCTTGGTTCTCCCGGCCATCCTCGCCGTCGGCGGCCACGAATCCGCCACCGCACCAGTAATCTCCCGCACCAACAGCGTCTCCAGGCCAATACCCCCTATGCGACAACACCCCCGCCGCATGAGAAAATCTACCCATGAGCGACACCGCACCCAAACCCTCCGCACCCCGCACCACCGGCCTCGGCCCCAAGGCTCAGAAGCTCCAGGCGCTGCGCGAAAAGGCGGCCCAGACCAGGACCGGCGCCAAACCCACCCCCGGAGCATCCTTCGCCTCCTTCAAGGCGAAAGACTCCTTCGCCAACACCAAGAAGACCTCCTTCCAGCGCAAGGCCACCTAACGCCGAGCGCCCGAAAGCCCAGGCCCGGACCACACGTCAGCCCGAATCATCGTCCAATCCGGGTAGCTTGATCGCCAGGCCGTCACCAGCCGGCCTGGAAGCCATCTCCCCAGCAAAGGAACCATCGCGATGAACCTCGGTGCGCTTTTCACCGCAGCCCTCTGGCTGTTTTCCCCTCTCCCGCAGTCGGCTCCCAGAGACGCCACACCCCCGCGCAACAGCTTCGTCGTTGCCGCCGAATCGGCCATCGACGCCGCCTCCGCCGTCAAGCTCGACGGCGATGACGCCCAATTCGGTCCCCAGATCCAGTCCCTCAAGACCGCCCAGGCCAACCTCACCCGCATGGCCGAGGACGACAACGAACGTGACATCGCCTCCGCCGTCAACGACCTGGTCTTCGCGGTCTCTGCCTGCCACATCACGGCCAAAGGCGGCGCCTCCACCGGCCAATGCGAGTCGCAGATCACCGACGCCCGCACCCACGCCATGCAGGCCATGAAGAAACACAAGAGCGGCGGCATCTGGCAGGATGGCCCGCCGGCTTAGCGACGCCCCAGTTGCTGTGAGTCGCTTCGTCCTTTGCTTGTCATTCCCGGAGGGAATCTGCGTTCGCAGCCCCTTCCCATCTGGCAAATTGCTATGAGCCGCGGCCGCTCCCTGCGGCCGTGCCCGGTGTTGTTGCGGAATATTTCGATATCTTCACGCGGATGAAATAACCCCCCTCCGCTTCGCAGCATCCCACGTCTTCAGGAATTCGTCTTCAGGAATTCGGGGTTGACATCTCTCAATTCCCGGTGCTACTTTCCAGCGGCAGGAGCAATCGAAAAGCTTCTGACGCGATCCGAATCAATCTCCCTGCCACGCTGTCACGCTAATCTCTGAACGCAACTGTTTCCCCGCTTTCTGCCCTCGCTTCCCTTGTAAGCACCACCGGCGGCGCTCCGCCGCATCCGCTCCACCCCGGGACCCGCAGCTTTCGGCCGAACACCTCAGAGCCAGCCTGGCAAGACCTCCCTTGGTCCATTCGCGATGCGGCAGCTTCGGCGCTCCTCTTGAAGAGGAACGCTGAGCGCGCCACCGGTTCGTCCCATCGACTCTCTACCCAAGTCAAAGGAGTTTCAAATGCAAGAGCTGAAGAAATCCACCAACCTTCTCAATCGCCGGAACTTCCTGCGCAACAGCGGCCTCACCGGCATCGGTCTGGCGGGGGCAACCGCGCTCGGCCTCCACTCCAGCGACGTTCACGCCGCCACCGCCGCCACCAGCACCAAAGTCGGCAGCCTCAACCTCTCCGCCGACGACATCGCCGTCCTCCAGTTCGCCCTGAACCTCGAATACCTCGAAGCCGAATTCTACAGCTACGCTGCCACCGGCAAATCCATCGCAGACAACGGTGTCGATATCGATGGCGCGGTCGGCAACCCCGGCCCGACCACCGGCGGCGTCAAGGTCATGTTCGATAAGCTGGGCGGCAAGGGTCCCCTGGCTGAAATCACCATGCAGCTTATGCGCGACGAGATCAACCACGTCCTGCTCATCCGCTCCGTGCTGGGCCCTAACTTCACCATTGCCAAGCCGGCCATCAATCTCGGCGTTCTTGGCAGCTATAACAACCTCGGCACCTACCTCACCCTGGCGCGCGACTTCGAGATCGTGGGCGTCTCCGCCTATGGCGGCGCGGTCACTCTGCTGACCAAGCCGGTCCTTCAATACGCCGCGCAGATCGCCTTGGTTGAAGGCCTGCACTCCGGCAATCTCCAGTTGCTGGTCGACATGAACAAGGTCATGATCTCGCCGTTGGACCAGTACGACATCATCCCGCCGCCGGCTGGCGTCAATTTCTTCGACGACAGCTTGAACCAGGGTCTCGCCGTCATCCGCACTCCCGCCGAGGTGCTCGCCATCGCCTACCTGAACAACGCCCCACGCACCTCCAGTGGCGGCTTCTTCCCCAATGGCGTCAACGGCTCCATCACCACGACGTAGCCCGCAAGCCGATTTGCCCCGGAAGTCCGAAACCCTTCGGACTTCCGGCTTTTTTCGATTGGCCCCTTACCGTCGACGCGTCGCACCGTCCCCGCTCCGCGGCCTTCATTCTCATTTTGTCGTTATAGCAACTTCACAAATGGTGTAGAGTTTTGCACTTGCTGTTCCGGTTGTCATTCCGAAGGAATCTGCTTCTGTCTTTGCTGGTGCTTGTTTCACCCCTGCACACCATGAGGCAATTTGCTTCAATCCTGGTGCCGGCCTGCTTCGAGGAACATCGCTGTGGGAAAGATATGTTCGGTCATATTGCCCTGATCGATGGCGACATAAAAGGAATATCTAGCCGAGTAGACGATGTGCGCAAACTCTCGCAGATGCGCCGGAAGCGGTCCTTCTTCCGTGCCCCTCACCGAGGGCCTCATGGCGACTGCGCTTAGCAGAAAACAGTCTGAAACCATGAGCAACACGGCACACCCCGCAAGCGTCCGCTGGACCCAGACCTTGCTGGTCGCAACGACGCAAAGTCCACTCCAGGCGGCAAGCTCAATCAGGCGGCCGCCCGGGTCCGATACGCCGGCCGCCGCCCCAGGCAGCACAAGTCCGGCAACAAAGAACACTCCCACCGCAATCCAGAAGAAGGATTGCTCCCCTCTCATGCGAATGGAACGCCACCCGGTCGTCGTCATCAGCACCAGCAGCCCGGCCGCCAGCACGACGCACAGCAGAAAAAGCAACACGAAGACCTTATCGCCGGCCAGCCGCAGCAGAATGGAATCATGGACCGTTGCTGCCGGGTTCGCAAATCCCCAACACTTCAAATAGCTGTTCACCTTGTATGCCATGAACAGGGGAAACTGCCGGTAAGGGACCGACGCGACCACCCCCTGAAAATCGTCCGCATCCCCATGAGCGAATCGGCCCACGAAATACCAGAGCGACAGCAGCAGCGTCGGGACCGCGGACCATGCCAGCCGCCACTTCCCGTTCTGCCATGCATACAAGCCAAGGGCGAGAACCGCAAAGCCATAAGGGATCATATGGCTGAAGAACGCCGCCAGAAATAGGAGTGTGTAGAGCCACAGGTTCTCCGCGCGCTTCAACAGCAACGCACAAATCAGCATCGCAAAGTAAGTGCCAACGTTGAAATCGGCAAAGCCGCCCCAGAACGTCGTCCCGAACAACATCGCCGCCGGCAAGACCCATAGCTTCCAGCCCTGTAGCGTTCCCGAAGCCCGCTGCAATTGAATCGCCGCGAAGAGCCCTAAGCATGCCTCGCCGATCAGCCAGACCTTGGCGGCAATCTTCCATGGCATCAGAAGCATCAGCAGGCCAAGGCCGGCCGTCGTCAGGCTATTGGGTACCGGGTAGTTTTTCAGAATGTAACCCGGGTCAGGGTGCCCTTGCAAGACGTCGCGCAGCAGCACACCGTGGTAGGTCCACTCTGCATAGTCGCCGAAGATCGGCATCGCTGCGGTGCGGAAAAAGATGAACGCTACAACTGAAATAAATAGGATGGCTACAAGGATCGAAGGCAGGTGATTCCGATTCAGAACTTTCCTCATCTCCATCACAATTGCAACGCCCCTTCGCTCCCCCATCTTCCAGGGCCGATATTGTGGGTCACTGGAATCTTCTCGTCGCGCAACTCGTTACGTCATCCTACGCGACCCCGATCACCGCGCACAACTCCCGCACCGCGTCCGCGCTCTTGTTCAGCGCGGCCTGTTCCTCGGACGTCAGTTTGATTTCGATGATCTGCTCCAGCCCGCTGGCGCCCAGCTTGCACGGCACGCCGACATACAGCCCGTTGATGCCATACTCACCCTGCAGATACGCCGCGCACGGCAGCACTTTTTTCTTGTCCTTCAGGATCGCCTCGACCATCTCCACCGCCGCCGCCGAGGGCGCGTAATACGCCGACCCGGTCTTCAAGTGCTTCACAATCTCCGCGCCGCCATTGGCCGTCCGCTCTTCGAGAGCGTTCAACTTCGCCGGTTCGATCAGCTCCGTAATCGGAATCCCCGCCATCGTCGAGTAGCGCGAAAGTGGCACCATCGTATCGCCGTGGCCGCCCAGCACAAACGCCGTAATGTTCTCGACCGACACCTTCAGCTCCTCCGCGATGAAGGTTCGAAAGCGCGCCGAGTCCAGCACCCCGGCCATGCCGATCACGCGCTCGCGCGGTAGCCCGGCCTTCTTGAACGCCGTCTGCGCCATCGCATCCAGCGGGTTCGACACGATGATCAGAATGCAATCCGGCGACGCCTTCACAGCCTTCTCCACCACATCGCTCATAATCTTGAAGTTGGTATTCAGCAGATCGTCGCGGCTCATCCCGGGCTTGCGCGCGATACCCGCCGTAATCACCACAATGTCCGAGTTCGCCGTGTCCGCGTAATCGTTGGTCCCAACGATCGACACGTCGCGCTTCTCGATCGGCATAGCTTCGAGCAGATCCAGCGCCTTGCCCTGCGGCACACCCTCGACCACATCGATCAGCACCACATCCGCGAGCTCCTTCGCCGCGATCCAATGAGCTGCCGTCGCGCCGACATTACCCGCGCCTACAATCGTTACCTTTTTCCGCATTTCGATTTGCTCTCCAAAATAATGGTGACGCGGCACTAATGGCACAGCGCGCCGGTGAGCGTGGCGCAACGGCCAGAGACTCTCTTTAAATCATACGGCCCGCGCTCATTCCAATGGGCGGATCGTCCGAGATAACGTGCGGAAATCGCCTAAGCTCCCCAATGCTAAACTAGTCAGGTATCTGGTCAGGAGGATGCCCGTGCGAAGCTGGCAATTGCAGGAGGCCAAGGCGAAGTTCAGCGAGATGCTCGACACCGCTGAAAGAAAAGGGCCGCAACTCATCACCCGCCGAGGCGCCGACGCCGCCGTGATCGTGCCGATCGCCGAATGGAAGCGGCTGAAAGACAATCCGCCGTCGTCCCCGCAAACCGAGCGCACCGAACAGCAAAGGCGCGAGGACTTCCTGGCTCTGCTGAGGTCCGGGCCGGCGTTCGAGATTCCCGATCGCCATCGTGAGCGCCTCGAAGAGCGCAAGCGCCTGCGCCTTGCTC
Source organism: Granulicella sp. (assembly GCA_965277925.1). Lineage (GTDB taxonomy): Bacteria > Acidobacteriota > Terriglobia > Terriglobales > Acidobacteriaceae > Granulicella. Next base: position 574,635 of record OZ255850.1, read on the forward strand.
GGCCAAAGCCAAGGAAGCAACGTGTATTTGCTTGACACGAACGTTGTCTCCGAGCTGCGCAAGCCAACTCCGCATGGCGCGGTGCTGGCCTGGTACAACGCGCAGCAGGTCGCCGCGCTTGCGCTGCCGTCGATCGCGATTTACGAGTTGCACAGTGGGGCAAACCGAACGCGCCAACAGGATATCGCGAAGGCTGAAGAGATCGACCTCTGGATCGAAAGCATCCTCGCCCGGATCGCGGTGCTGCCCTTCGGTTCCCAGGACGCCCGGTTGGCGGCGGCGTTCATGGCCGGACGCCCAGTCGATCTTCTGCCCGACGCGATGATCGCAGCGACTGCCGCAGTCTATGGGCTTACGGTTGTGACCCGAAATACGCGCGACTTCGAGGCATTTCCCGTGCGATCTCTGAACCCGTTCCTGCCCCAGACGGGCGTCGGCCAATAGCCCGGCCTTGGCCAATGCGATCAGCTTGGCTGTTCACCCTTCGCCTCCGGCCCTTCATACGGCAGCGGTATGTCCGACGAGCGCAGATGCAGATCGCTCTGCGGAAACGGCAGCTCGATGCCATGCTCGGCGAACATCTTGAACAGCGCGAAGTACAGGTCCGACTTCAAGATGGCTGGCGTATGCGATTGCTCCGCGGTCCACACGCGCAGCGTGAAGTTCAGCGAACTGTCGCCGTAGTCGGTAAAGATCACGTCCGGCGCTGGCTCCTTGAGCACGTTGGGATGATCGCCGGCAGCCTCCAGCAGAATCTTCCTCACCATCTCCGGATCGGAGTTGTAGCCCACCCCCACAGGCAGCCCGATCCGCACATTCGCGTCGTTGGCCGTCCAGTTGGTCACCGAGTTGTTGATGAAGTCGTTGTTCGGAACGATGATGACAATGTTGTCGTTGGTACGTATCCACGTCGACCGCGCCGCGATTCGAATCACATCGCCCAACGTGCCCTTGGTCTCCACGCGATCGCCGATGCGGATCGGTTGCTCGATCAGCAACACCAGGCCCGCCACAAAGTTCGAAACCACATTCTGCAGCCCCAGGCCGACGCCTACGCCCACCGCCCCGCCAAACACCACCAGCGAGCTGAGGTTCACGCCCAGCGACTGCAGACCGATGAACAGGCCGCCCAGAAAAACCAGATAGGTGATGAACCGTCCCAGCGCGAACTTCAGCGATTCGGCGATGCTCAGATGCTTGAACAGCCGCCCCACCATGATCCGCTGCATCAGCTTCGACGCCGCAATCAGCACAACCAGAAAGAGGCCGCTCTTGGCAAGAAAAAGCGGCGTTATAGGGAGCGCCCCAATCTTGAAGATCGAGTAGTCCAGCACATGACGCGTATTGCTCGAGAACCACCCCAGAAGCTTAGGCAGCAACACGAAGGACACCGCAGAGTTCACAGTCATACGATGCATTGGAGACGCGCTCCGTCGGCTTGCGCGTAAGGAGAAAAAGGCGCCCCAGGAGGACGGGGCGCCGTTCCATTGATGCAGCATGAACTAAAACTGTCCCCACAACAACTGGTTGTACACATCGTGGTGAAACTGCACCTCGCACGGCTTCACGATCGTTCCCAGCAGCCGCGGGCAGCGGTCTGCCGAGGCCTGCTTCAAGTCCGCATAGCGTGCCTTGACATCCTCACCCAGCAACTCGGTGGTCCACTCCGCGGTCCGGAAATCCTCGAGCGCAGTGTAGATATTGTCCGGCAGATAGCGCTCCGCCTGGCGCAGGTTCTTGATCTTCGCCGTCTGCCCCTGCAGTCCGGTCTTGAACACCGAGTGCAGCACCATGTACGGGTTCGCGTCCGGCCCCACCGACCGCACCTCCACGCGCGCCGACTTCTCGTTGCCGATCGGAATCCGGATCATCGAGCCGCGGTCGGTCGCCGACGCTTTGATCTGGTTGGGCGCCTCGAAGTGCGGATCGAGCCTGCGATATGCATTCACGCTCGCATTCAGCAGCAGGCAGAGATCGTTGCCATGGGTCAGAATTTTGTCCACGAATCCCCACGCCATCTTCGAAATCTTCTCGTTCCCGTTGGGGTCCCAGAACAGGTTCTTGCCGGCCTTGTTCGTGATCGACACGTTGGTATGCATGCCCGATCCGTTGACGCCTGTCACCGGCTTAGGCAGAAAGCTCGCGGTCATGCCCATCTGCGTCGCCACCTGGCGGCAGATCAGCTTGTAGAGCTGGATCTGGTCGGCGGCCGCCACCACTTCGCCATAGCTGTAGTTGATCTCGAATTGCGAGGGCGCGACCTCGGGATGATCTTTCTCATTTTCGAAACCCATCGCGCGCTGCACCTCGGCGGTGGTGTCGATGAACTCGCGCAGCGGATCGCCGGGCAGCGAATGATAGTAGCCGCCCTGGTTGGTGTACTCGAACTCGCCCGTCACCGGAAAGTTCCGCTCCGCGTCGATGCCCTCAAACAGAAAGCCTTCAATCTCGTTGGCCGCGTTCAACGTATAGCCATTCTTCTCGTACATCTCGCGCGAGAAGTCCTTCAGCACGCCGCGCATGTCGCCCGTGTAATGCTCGCCGTTCTTGTCGATCACCTCGCCGAAGACCAGCACCTTTCCCGAGCCGAAGATGTCGGCCGGCGTCCAGTAGAACGCGCTCCAATCCAGCGCCAGCCGCAGGTCGCTCTCCCGCTGCGCCGTGAAGCCGCGGATCGACGAGCCATCGAAGGTAAGGTTGTCGAAGCTCTTGACCAGAAACTTCTTGTCGTAATCGAGCATGTGCAGCCGGCCTTCAAGATCGGAGAACAGCACCGTCACGGCCTTGATGCCCGGCGTATCGGTCAGATACTTCAACCGCTCTTCCTGGATGGTTCCCGCGGCGACACGGTTCCTGCGCTGCATCTTGGCTTGCAGATTGAGATCTTCCAGCTCCTCATACGGCAGCTCCAGAAAACTGCGGAATTCACTCGACATGGACGCTCCTTATTTTTGTATAGATGTTTTTGCGTAGATGTTTTTGGGTGGATGTTTTGCGGTAGATGATTTGGGTAAATGTTGGTCCGTCAGATGGGCAGTCAGCTGCCTTGATGGCTCGGTCAGTGCAATCAATTCAGCGGGGCAACCCTGCGGTCACTTTAAAAGTAGCAGACTCCGCCCATACTTTTCCATCATTGCCCCCTCCGCTAGTGGGTCAGTTCGGTGGAGTTGGGTTTGTTAAGGGCACGGCTTCAGCCGTGCCGTAACAGCCCCAAATGTTTACGGGCTTTAGCCCCTGAGGTACGTTAGTTCTAAACTGACCGCGCGCCCCGCCGCTGGCTCCTATTCACAATCGCGGCCCCGCGCGTGTGATAATTTCATCTGGGCACTTGCGGTCGCGGCGGGCAGCTTCGCTCCCGGCGCGCAAGCGGTTCCAGATCGGCCGAAGCATCGGTCACATATCGGAGGGTTTCAGAATTGGGCATGAATATGGTTCCCACGCGCCTGTTTTTTACCAAGGGCGTTGGCAAGCACAAGGAGCGTCTCACCTCCTTTGAGATGGCATTGCGCGACGCGGGTATCGCCGCCCAGAATCTCGTTCGCGTCTCCTCGATCTTTCCTCCGCATTGCAAGATGATTCCGCGCAAGGAAGGGCTCAAATTCCTCAACCCCGGCGAGGTCGTCTTCGCCGTCGTCGCCGAGAACTCCACCCGCGAAGCGCATCGCCTCGTGGTCAGCTCCATCGGCGTGGCCATCCCCACCGACAAGACCACCTACGGCTATCTCTCCGAGCACCACAGCTTCGGCGAAACCGAAGACCAGGCCGGCGACTACGCCGAAGAACTCGCCGCCGAGATGCTCGCGACCACTCTCGACGTGGACTTCGACCCCGACACCAGTTGGGACGAGAAGAAGGAGATCTATCGCATCTCCAACAAGATCGTCCGCACCGCGAATGTTACTCAATCCGCGGTCGGCGCTAAGAACGGCAACTGGACCACCACCATCGCCGCCGCCATTTTGCTCTTCGACGACAAGTAGCTCCCAACGAGACAGAATTTCGCAAGGCGCTGGTTCGTCCCAGCGCCTTTCCCTTTGACCAGAATGTTAGGTGAGCCATGAAGAAGAATTCACAGCTTGAGCATGTGCTTGAACGCAACCGCGTGCTTCTCTCTTCAGATCCTATCGAGGCGGTTGCGGCGCAGCTCCATCTGCATAGCTTGGTTCACGAAGTAGAAACAACCGGGCGGTTCTACGACCTTCTATCGAACGGCCGGCTTGCAGGGACACTGCAACCGGAAACGAGCGCTGCCGATGCCTAACACCACCCGCGTCGCTCTCATCCAGATGTCCTGCGAACCCTCGACCGAAGCCAATCTCGCCAAGGCCGTCGCCCGCGTGCGCGAGGCCGCCGGACACGGCGCGAAACTCATCTGCCTGCCCGAGCTCTTCCGCGCGCAGTATTTCTGCCAGCGCGAAGACCACGCGCTCTTCGCCCTCGCCGAGCCCATCCCCGGCCCCTCCACCGCCGCGCTGAGCGCCGTCGTTCGCGAGCACCATCTGGTCGTCATCGCCAGTCTCTTCGAGCGCCGCGCTCCCGGCATCTACCACAACACCGCCGCCGTCTTGGATTGGAAAGACGGGGACCACGCCTCGAACAAACCCGACAACCTCGCCGCGATCTACCGCAAGATGCACATCCCCGACGACCCGCTCTTCTACGAGAAGTTCTACTTCACTCCCGGCGACCTCGGCTTCTTCGCGACAAGCACCTCCGCCGGCCCGATCGGAACTCTGGTCTGCTGGGACCAGTGGTACCCCGAAGCCGCGCGCCTCACCGCGCTGCACGGCGCCGAAACACTCTTCTACCCCACCGCCATCGGCTGGCATCCCAGCGAAAAATCCGAGTTCGGCGCAGCGCAGTACGACGCCTGGCAGACCATCCAGCGCGCCCACGCCATCGCCAACGGCGTCTTCGTCTGCGCGGTCAACCGCGTTGGCCACGAGCACGGCGACGTAATTCTGGATTCCATCGACAAACCAACCGAGTTGAAGGAGACGGGCTTCCGCCCGTCCGCTACCCTCACCCAGGAAGCAGGGGCTTTAGCCCCTGAGGGAACTCAGCCCACCAACCTCCCCGGTCCCGGCGACCACACGCTCGCCAGCGGTCTCGAATTCTGGGGCGGCAGCTTCATCGCCGACCCCTTTGGCCGCATCCTCGTCCAGGCCTCGCACGACAAGGAAGAGATCCTCTACGCCGACCTCGACTCCGCCCAGGTCGAAACCACGCGCCAGCACTGGCCCTTCCTCCGCGACCGCCGCATCGACGCCTATTCTGGTATTACCAGCCGCTTCCTTGATTGAAGTGGAGACTCCATGTCAACTTGGGTTTGGATCATCATCTACAGCGTGCCACTTCTGCTGACAGTCCTATCGGTGACGCTGATAATGCGCAATCAGAGGCTTGATCTTCGTCGTGCGTCGGCGTGGCTGGCGATGGTATTCACTGCACTGTCTGCGATGGGCGGCTTGTGGGGTTTGATCATCCGCGACCAACTCATGAAACGCTCCTCCATGGATTATGGATACGAGGGAAACTGTCTCTTGCTCGCGTTTATCGGAGGCATATCAGCGCTTGTCTGGGTACGACGTACGCGCAGTATTCCTTCCTTCGGCACCCTCACCGCGTCGGCGTGGATCGGCATCTTCTGGATGCTCGTCTGCGCAACCATTTAGTAAAACTTAACCAGATGACCACATCGCACGACCTTCACTACCGCATGCCCGCCGAGTGGGCCCCGCACGCCGCGACCTGGATCGCCTGGCCGCACAACCCTGACGACTGGCCCGGCAAATTCCAGCCCATCCCCTGGGTCTACTGCGAGATCGTGCGCCACCTCTCGCAGGTCGAGGACGTCCACATCCTGGTCAATGACGAAGCCGCCGAGAAGCGCACCACCAACATGCTCCGCCGCCAGGGCGCCAACCTGGCGCGCCTGCACTTCCACCACTGGCGCACCGACCGCGTCTGGCTGCGTGACTCCGGCCCGATCTTTGTTAAGAGATACGCTGAAGGCTCCATCAAGAACGCCCATGATCAAACCGCCCTCACCAACTGGCGCTTCAACGCCTGGGCCAAGTACGACAACTGGCGCAACGACGACCTCATCCCCGCTCACGTCGCGAAGCTCTACGCCATGCCCAGCTTCGAGCCCACCGTCACGCTCGCCAACGGCCACCAACATCGCCTTGTCCTCGAAGGCGGGAGCATCGACACCAACGGCGCGGGCATTCTGCTCACCACCGAAGAGTGCCTGCTCAGCGACGTGCAACAGCGCAACCCCGGCGTCTCGCGTGAACAACTAGAGCAAGCCTTCCACGACTACCTCGGCATCGAGCACGTCCTCTGGCTCAACCGCGGCTGCGCCGGCGACGACACCCACGGCCACATCGACGACATCGCCCGCTTCGTCCCCGGCGGCGATGAAACCGGAAACACCATCCTCGCCGCCATCGAGCCCAACACCGCTGACGAAAACCACCTTCCGCTGGCGGAAAACCTTGATCGATTACGTTCAGCCCGTTTGCCCGCCGCACGCAACCTCCGCGGCCAGCCCTTCACGATCCGCACGCTGCCCATGCCCGCGCCGGTCATCTTCGCAGGCCAGCGCCTGCCCGCCAGCTACGCCAACTTCTATATCGCGAACTCGCTGGTGCTTGTCCCCACGTTCAACGACCCCAACGACCGCATCGCGCTCAACACCCTCGCCGATTGCTTCCCCAATCGCACGGTCACGGGCATTCACTGCACCGACCTCATCTGGGGCCTCGGCGCGCTCCACTGCATGACCCAGCAGGAGCCCGCCTGAGCAAAAATCCGTCTCTCCAGGCTCGGCCGCCGGCCCCACCGAAACGGCCCCGTGTTACGACGCCTGGCGGGTTGCGATGTACTCCCTGAGCGCCGCGTTCACGCGCCCCGCATCCGGCCTTCCACCGACCGCGAAAAACTCCACCACATCGTCCTCCAAAGCAACCACGCCCGGGCGCCCCGCGCCGCCGAGCATCGCGCCTGGCCGATACCCCTTGGTTCCAGGCGCCATCCGCGGAATATCGCTGAAGTCGATGTCCTCATCCCTTCATTTCGCTCAGCCGCTGCAACTGCAACCTATGCTCCTCAGACAGCGGAGGAAGATTGTCAAGATCGACCTCCACTGTAATGGTCCCAGTATTTTTCTCGCTCATGTCGCTCTGCCCTCCTCGCTGAAATCAGGCGAATGGTCTCGCCGCGCACAGTGTAGACCACGAGAAGTTCGCTGCCTCGTAACCTCATAACGTTCAGCATACCGGCTATCCTGATTTTCATGACCGACGCCGCCTACATGCAACTCGCCCTCGCCGAAGCGCGAGCCGCCGAGGCCGCGGGCGAAGTTCCGGTCGGCGCCATCGTCGTCTCTGGCACCGGCCAGGTCCTCGCCCGCGGCCACAATCAGGTCCTGCGCACCTCCGATCCCACCGCGCACGCCGAACTCGTCGCTCTCCGTGCCGCCGGTCTCGCGCTGGGCAACTATCGCCTGCTCGGCTGCGCGCTGTACTGCACGCTCGAGCCCTGCGCGATGTGCGCGGGCGCCATTCTGCACGCGCGCATTGCGCGCCTGGTCTTCAGCGCGCGCGACCCCAAGGCCGGCGCCTGCGGCTCTGTCCTATCCGTAATCAATCACCCCGCGCTCAATCACCGCGTCGAAGTCGCCGACGGCATTCTCGTCGAAGAGTCGAGCGCGATGCTCACCGATTTCTTTCGCCGCCGCCGTTCCGAGCAGGCCGCACAAACTCCCGCACAAACTCCTTAGCTGGCGCCTGCATCCCATTCCTTGAGGAACAAAGCGAATGACAACGCGCAGCGCGCCTGCAACAAATTCGACCGACAAGCCCGCGAAGAAATCCTCTCGCACCCACGCTGGCAAGCCTTCCACCACGCCGCCCTCGCGCCGCTGGTCCGCCAACGTGACCACCGTCTCGACCTATCCCGAGCACGATCTCTTCAAGCAGGATGCCGAGACCGTCGCGAAACATCTTGCCAGCAAAAAAGTCTCGCCCAAAGGTCCAGCCTCGGGCATGCGCATGTTGAATTTCTACATCAACCGCGCCGGCACGAACCTCTCCGCCGAGCGCCACCGCGAGCTCGAAAAAGCCAAGGACATCCTCTCCTCCATCATCGCGAAGCAAAAGGGCAAGCAGCCCGCGACCAAGTCCGCGACCAAGAAATCCGCTGCCAAGAAGTCGAGCCCGCAGAAGCCGGCCCAAAAAAAATCAGCCGCAAAGAAAACATCCACTCACTCCAAGTCATAACCGAAAGGACCACCATGCCAGGCCGTCTCGAAGGAAAAATCGCCGTCGTCACAGGATCGGGCTCGGGCATCGGCCAGGCCATCGCCGAGCGCCTCGCCCAGGAGGGCGCCAACTGTGTCGTCGACTACCGCGACCACATCGAAGAAGCCCAGGTCACCGTCGACAGGATCACCCAGGCCGGCGGCAAATCCATCCTGGTCCACGCCGACGTCTCCAACCTCGCCGACTGCACCAACCTCATCGACCAGGCCTGGCAGCAGCTCGGCTCCTGCGACATCCTCGTCAACAACGCCGGCATCGAAATCGGCGAAGACTTCGTCGATGTCACCGAGCAGCACTACGACGCCGTCATGAACGTCAACCTCAAGGGCGCCTTCTTCCTCACGCAAGCCTTCGTGCGCAAGCTCCGCGACTCCAAAAAGCCCGGCCGCGTCATCAACATCTCCTCCGTCCACGAGGACATGGTCTTCCCGCACTTCTCCACCTACTGCGTCAGCAAGGGCGGCATGCGCATGCTCATGCGCGACCTCTGCGTCGAACTCGGCCCGCTCGGCATCACCGTCAACAACATCGCTCCCGGCGCCATCGAAACTCCCATCAACGCCAAGCTGATGGCCTCTCCCGCCGAGCTCGCGCCGCTGCTGCGCAACATCCCGCTCGGCCGCATGGGCAAGCCCGAGGAGGTCGCCGGCGTCGCCGCCTTCCTCGCCTCCGACGACGGCGCCTACGTTACCGGCAGCACCTACTTCCTCGACGGCGGTCTCATCCGCAACTACCACGAGCAGTAAACGCCCGGCCAAAGGTCCAGAGCAAAGTCCTCAGCCAAATGTCCAAAGCAGAGTCCTCATTGGTGTAAAGCCTCGCTCTTGCTTTTCCGCTTGTCATTCCGCAGCGTAGCGGAGGAATCTGCTTCTTGGGCCGGCTATACACTATCGAGGAACCGCTCCGGTGTGGTGAGTCTTCAACTCGCCACCATGAATTTGTCATCCTGAGCGTAGCGAAGGACCTGCTTTCCGTTCCCGCCGGCGAGACGTCCGGTCAGCCTGCGAACCAACACCCGCGTCCCTCTTGACTGCATCCGCGCTTCCACGCAACAATCGGTTCTCCCGCGCGCGAGGTCGATCCATGGGCCCATCCAATCCGAAGCTGCATCCCGGCGCGCGCGCGTTGACTCTCTGCGTTCTCTTCCTGTCGCTCTTCGCGGTCCACACGGCCGCCCAGCAGACCGCACCCGAATTGCCTTCCGCGCCATCTTCCACCCAGCCTCTCGCGCAACCTCCACAGACGGCTCTGCCCGAGGCTCCCAGCCCCGGCCGCATCACCGGCACCGTCACCGACACCGACGGCGCCTCCATTCCCAACGCCACCGTCAGCCTCGGTTTCGCCGCCTCCAAAGCCCCGCGGCTCACCACCCAGACCGACTCCAGCGGCTCCTTCACCCTGTCTCCCATCGTGCCCGGCATCTATCGAGTCCGCATCCAGGCCCCGGGCTTCTCCCCCTGGAGGATCGGAGATGTCCTCGTCCCTGCCGCCCAGACCGTCACTCTTCCCCCCATCCAACTCGGCATCGAAGCCATCAATTCCGTCGTCGACGCCATCACCGTCCAGGACCTCGCCGAACAGCAGATGACGGCCGAAGAGCACCAGCGCATTCTAGGCGTGCTGCCCAACTTTTTCGTCAGCTATGTCTCGAATCCGCAGCCCCTCACGCGCCGGCAGAAGTTCAAACTCGCGCTCGTCGTCAGCCGCGATCCGCTCACCTTCTTCACCACCGGCATCACGGCCGGCATCGAGCAGGCCGACAACAGCTTCTCCGGCTACGGCCCCGGCTTCTCCGGCTACGCGCAACGCTACGCCGCCACCTTTGGCGACCGGATCGATTCGACCTTCCTCGGCGCGGCCCTGCTGCCATCGCTCTTGCACCAGGATCCGCGCTACTTCTACCTCGGCCACGGCAGCGTGCTCCACCGCGCGCTCTACGCCATCTCCACCGTCGTCATCTGCAAAGGCGACAACGGCCGCTGGCAGCCCAACTACTCCAACGTACTCGGCAATCTCGGGTCGGCCGGCGTCTCCACGCTCTACTATCCCAGAAGCGACCGGCACAGCGTACAAGTCACCGTCGACAACACCCTGATCGGCATCGCCGAAGGCTCCGTCGGCACGCTCTTCCAGGAGTTTCTCCTGCGTCACCTCACCCACGGCCTGCCGCCCAAACCGCCACCGCTGCCATAGCGCACACCAGCACGAACCGGGCTGCCCCATGTCCGGATTTTCGGACACAAGATCGACAGAAGCGGTCGTCACTCTGGTTCTTGCTCCAGCCGTTGCTGGTGCCTTTGCCTTTCTAGTTGTCATTCCGCAGGAATCCGCTTGTTCGCCCCGCCCTATACACCCCGCGCCCGCGGCCCTAGAATAGGACCAATGGAACTTCTGGTTTACTCCGCCGAGTGGTGCCGCGACTGCCGCGAGGCCAAGCGCTTTCTCGCCAAGCACGCCATCCCCTACACCGAAATCAACATCGAAAAGACGCCCGGCGCCGCCGCTCAGGTCATCGCCAATACGGGCAAGCGCGCCATCCCGCAGTTTGTCCTGGACGGCAAGTGGATCCAGCCCTACAAGCCCGGCCGCGGCTTTCTCCACGCCGAAATGTCCGCCCTCTTCGGCGTCGCCGAAGGCTAGAGCAATCAACCTAGCAGTACCCACGTTTGGCCTGCTGTACCCACGTTTGGGTGGCCCATTCATCGCAAAGCTTCATCGCGATGAGTGGGGAACGTATACCGTCCGCCCGCAGGTCTTTGCAGCCCGGTACACCTATCGTGATTCTGCTCTACCCCACATCCCAAGCTCTCCCGCCTTACGAATGCCCCGCCAGCGTCGACTCCTCGTCCTCCGTCTCGCTTCCCGCGACCTCCGCTCCTGTCGCCACCGCCCCTCTGCCGCTGAACGGCCAGCGCAGCCGCAGCACCCGCTCCCGATCGCTCTCGCGGTGCGCCTGTTCGCTGCGCCCCTTCAGCAGATCGTCGATCGTAATCACGCCCAGCAGCTTGCCGTCCCCGCTCACCACCGGAAACGCGGTCAGCTTGGATTCGGCCATCATCTCCGCGTTGGCCCTTAGCGTCTGGAACGGCGACACCGTACTGGGGTCCAGCTTGGCATCCAGCGCCAGCGGCTTGGACAGGTCCTGCTGCCGCCCCGCCGCAATCATCTGCGATCGTGTCAACAGCCCCACCAGCCGGCCGTCGCCATCCACCAGCGGAAAGATCCGCTGCCAGTGCGACCACGCCTCCGCGCCGCGCTCTTCCATCTTGCGCAGCCAGTCCGCCGCGTCCTGGCGCAGCGCATTGTCGCGCAGCGCGAACACGCTGGTATGCATCGCCTGCGACACCAGCATCGTCTCCAGCGGGTCCACGCCGAACTCCCGGCTCAGGTGCAGCCCCCGCCGGCTCAGACTTTCGGTCACCATGGACCGCGGCATCACCAGCACGCTCACCGCATACGCCGACACGCAGCTCAGCAGCACCGGCAGCATCAGCCCGCCGTTATGCGTCAGCTCCAGCGCCAGCATGGCCGAGGTCAGCGGCGCCCCAATCGCGGCTGACAGTACCGACGTCATCCCCACCAGCACCCACGAACCCGTCGACATCACCGGCATCAGGTGACCCAGCGCCGCGCCCAGCGCCCCCCCGATCATCACCAGTGGAGCCAGAATTCCGCCCGCCGTCTCCGACCCCAGCGAGATCACCCAGATCACGCTCTTCACAATCAGCACGCCCGCTAGCAGCTTCCACGCCCTATCGCCCGAGATCATCATCTGCATCACGCTGTAGCCCACACCCAGCGACCGCGGAAAGATCAGACCGCCCAGCCCGATCCCCACGCCGCCAATGGCCGGCCACCACATCCAGTGGATCGGCAGCTTCTCGAACATCTCTTCGCTCAGGTGCACGGCCTTGCTCAACCCCGCCGCCACAAACGCCGCGATCACGCCCAGCACCAGCGCGCCCAGCATCGCCGAGTGGTACACCGGCTCTTCGGTCGGCACCATCTGCAGCAGACTGCCCGGTCCCAGCAGCAGCCGCCGCACCGCTCCCGCCGTTACGCACGCAATCGCCACCGGAACCAGCGACCGCGGCTTCCACTCAAACAGCAGCAGCTCCACCGCCAGCAGCGTCGCCGACATCGGGCAGTTGAAGATCGCCGCGATCCCAGCCGACGCGCCCGCGACCATCAACACCGCGCGCTCCGAGTCCGTCATCGGCAGCAGTTGCCCCACCACCGACCCGATCGCGCCGCCCATGATAATCACCGGGCCTTCCGCGCCAAACGGCCCACCCGAACCGATCGAGATGGCCGTCGCCAGCGGCTTCAGGACTGCCACCCGCGGCTGCACCTTGCCGCCTCCGAACACGATGGTTTCCACCGCCTCTGGCATACCATGCCCGCGGACCGACGGCGAGAGATAGCGCGCGATCAGCCCGACGGCCAGGCCGCCCAGCACCGGCATCAACGCCGTCCACCAGTGCTCTCCCCCTTGCCACGGATCGTAGTTCTTGAACCCCCAGTGGTGAAAATAAAAGAGGTTGGTAAACAGCGAGATCAGCTCCAGCAGCACCCACGCCGCCAGTGCGCTGATCGCACCCAGCAGCGCCGCCAGCGCGCTCGTGTACAAGATCCTGCTGTCCGCGGAGTAGTCCCGCAATCCCTCGGCTGGTTTCTTAGTCGTCAACTGCGTTGCACTCCTGCCTCATCGCACATCTCGATCGAATCCTGCAAATCCCGCAGCGCCTGGATCAGGTTCTCGCACTTGGGCGCCAACTCCGCCAGATGCTCCGCTACGAGCCTTCCCAATATCTCCTGGCCTGTCGCCGTCATCTGCACCAGCGACCGCCGCAGGTCGCTCTGGTCGTGCTCCCGCCGCACCAGCCCGGATCGCTCCGCGCGGTCCACCAGCTCGACCATGCTGTTATGGCGCAGGATCATCCGCTCCGCCAGGTAGCTGATCGTCGGCGGCTGTCCTTCCGGCGCCGTCGCAATCACCTGCATCAACTGGTACTGTTGCGCGCCAATCCCGCAGCGCTCCGAAGCCATCTCGCTGAAGCTCAAAAACTTCCGCATCTGATAGCGGAACTCCGCGAGGCTCTTCAGCCTCGGTGGTGTCACCGCGTTGTTGATCTCACTCATCGTCAGCGTCCCTTTCCGCTATTCTATCGCGCCGCGACACTCATCCGCCTCCGCATCTCGCACGACCAGGTATGGAACTCGATACACTGACCGTGGCGCAAAGGCTGCCCTTGCCGTTGCCCTTGCTTTTCTAGTTGTCATTCCGCAGGAATCTGCTTCTCGCTTCTCCCAGCCTCAACACCCTAACGGAGCACCAATGATCCCCCGCTACTCCCGCCCGGCCATGGCCGCCCTCTGGACCGAACAAGCCAAGTACGACAACTGGCTGCGCGTCGAGCTCGCCGCGACGACCGCCCTCTCCCGCGCCGGAATCATCCCCGCCTCCGCCGCCGAAGCCCTCCAGCAGCACGCCAGCTTCACCGTCCAGCGCATCCACCAGATCGAAGCCGACACCCGCCACGACGTCCTCGCCTTCACCACCGCCGTCGCCGAATCCGTCACAGCCGCCGGCTCCGACGCCGCCCGCTGGCTGCACTTCGGCCTCACCTCCACCGACGTCGTCGACACCGCCCAGGCCCTCGCCCTCACCCAGGCCTCCAGCCTCATCCGCGCCGAAATCCTCCGCCTCCGCCACACTCTGCGCGAACGTGCTGTCGCGTTCCAGCACACCCCCGCCATCGGCCGCACCCACGGCGTCCACGCCGAGCCCACCACCTTCGGCATGAAGCTCCTCCTCTGGTACGCCGAGATGGGCCGCAACCTCCGCCGCTTCGACGCCGCCGCCGAAGACCTCCGCGTCGGCAAGATCTCCGGCGCCGTCGGCGCCTTCGGCAAACTCCAACCCGCCCACGAAGCCGCCATCTTAAACGAACTGGGACTGCAGCCCGCGCTCATCTCCACCCAGGTCCTGCAGCGCGACCGCCACGCCGCCTACATCGCCACCCTCGCCGTGCTCTGCTCCACGCTCGACAAGATCGCCACCGAGATCCGCCATCTCCAGCGCACCGAAGTCCGCGAAGCCGAAGAGTTCTTTTCCCCCGGCCAGAAGGGTTCGAGCGCCATGCCCCACAAGCGCAACCCCATCACCTGCGAGCAGATCTCCGGCCTCGCCCGCGTCGTACGAGGAAATGCTCAAGTAGCCCTTGAAAACGTCGCCCTCTGGCACGAGCGCGACATCTCCCACTCCTCCGCCGAGCGCGTCATCCTGCCCGACACCACCATCCTCGCCGACTACCTGCTCGCCAAGACCTCAAACCTCATCGCCCGCCTGCTCGTCTACCCCGCGCGCATGTTGAAGAACCTCGAATCCACCGGCGGCCTCGTCTACTCTGGCCAGCTTCTCCTCGACCTCGCCGCCGCCGGAATGTCCCGCGAAGACGCCTACCGCCTCGTCCAGACTCACGCCATGAACGCCTGGCAAAGCGCCAATGATCCCGAAGCCGAGCCCAACGCCCTCACCTTCCGCCAGCGCATCGAATCCGACCCCGAAATCACCGCCCGCCTGACCCCCGAAAAACTAGCCGCCGCCTTCGACGTCCACCGCCAGCTCACCAACATCGACGAAGTCTTCGCCCGCGTCCTCGCCGACGGCTGAGATACGGCAACCCCCCGACCTACGCCGCGATCCCGCGAGGCTCTCTACCCCAACGATGCTCCAGAAAATCCGGAAGATTCAGCCCATCGTCCAAACGCGGCCACCACACCGCGCTCCCGGTCGGCACAATCACGATATCCGTTGCCTGTTCCACCGAGGCGTTCCTCAACTCTGGCAATTCCTCGCGGGGAATCAGCAGCCGCCGCCCATCGCTCAGCTTCAGCATCAGGAAATCCAGCCCCGGTCCTGGCCGATAGGCCGCCTCGACAATGCGCGTCTGCTCCGGCATAGATCGTGCCGCTTCAAGCGCCGCATCGATATCTTCATCGCTGATGGCTACTCTGACTTTCCCCATGCCCTCGATGCCTCCCACAACTCGAACAACTCCTCGCCATGCTCCTCGGCTGCCTTACGAATCCGCTTGATAGACTACCTCTTCGCGTTCGGCGGTTTGACCCTGTCCGACCGGCGCGCGAGCCGAATCTCCCGCTTCTCGAAATCCAACTCCAGAATGACCTCTATCCCTGCGTACTGCCCATGCACATGCGGCGGCGGATGGTCCTTGGAGTACGCGGTAAACCAAACGCCATCGAACGTCTTCGAGCCCACGTCCCTACTCTAACCCTCGTAAGACTCTGCATCAACGCCCTCACCCCTCCACTGACTCCCCATACAGCAGCACCGCAACCCCCGCGACCTCGAAGTACAAACACTTCTCCCCCAACTGCCGCGCCGTCTGGCCGAGAAACTCCTTCAGCTCCGGCAGCCCCTCATCGTTGGGCAGCGCCACGACAAACTCACGGTGCTCCCCATACGTATGCCCGCCGTCCTCTTCCTTCCAGTAGCCAAACAGGTTCGCCGACGTCGCCGTGTAGCCGCCAAAATGCTCCATCAGGAACACATGCACGCACTGCTCGACCGTGTCTCCATTGCCCGCGGGCTGCTTTAGCTTCAGCGACGGCAATAGAAACCGGACGTTCTTTCCCAGGGGTGTCTCGTGATAATCCATGTTCCCCTATCTGACCACAACCCTCCCCGCGCATCCAACCCGCTGCCCCGGAATGCTGGTCAGGATCGTCGCCGCGCCGCCTTCCTGCGCGATAATCAAAAGCGATGCCCGCCCCCACCCATCCCACGCTGGTCCTCGCCGTTACCGGCGCCAGCGGCTCTCTCTTCGCCATCGAGATGCTGCGCGCCCTCGACGCCGACTCCCGCGTCGGCCGCGTCCATCTGGTCGTCTCTCCCAGCGCCCTGCGCGTGCTCGCCGAGGAAGAATCCATCCTCCCCGGCAACTCATTTGCAGAAAAACTCCTCGGCCACGTCTCCTCCAGGATCACCACCCTCCCCTTCCAGGACATCGGCGCGCCCATCGCCTCCGGCTCCTATCCCGTCTCCGCGATGATCGTTCTTCCCTGCTCCATGGGCACCCTCGCCGGCATCGCCCACGGCCTCGCCGCCAACCTCATCGAGCGCGCCGCCGACGTCTGCCTCAAAGAGCGCCGCCCGCTCCTCCTCTGCGTCCGCGAGACCCCGCTCAACCTCATCCACCTCCGCAACATGGCCGCCGTCACCGAGGCCGGCGCCACCGTCTTCCCTCTCATCCCAACCTTCTACAACCACCCCCAGACCGTCGACGACATCGCCCGCAACTACGTCCACCGAGTCCTCCAGCACATCGGCCTTCCCCAACCCAACGCCTTCGCCTGGGGCGCCACCCCCACCAGCGGCGCCACCCCCGGCAGCTCCGAGTAGCCTTTGCCGTTGCTCTTGCCTTTCTGGTTGTCATTCCGCAGTGCAGCCGGGGTCCCCGGCGAGCGCTCTTGCTCGCTGGGGTGGGAAGCGGAGGAATCTGCTTCTCGGGAGTGCCTGAACACAACCGGGGAAATTGCCCTAGTTGACCTTCCGCAGGAATCTGCTTCAGCCATTGCCCTGGCTCTCTGCTTCTCCGTCCGGCCCAGCGCCGGTCGCCGGAAATGCAGCCTCCATCTCGCCCCACGCCCGGCTCTCCACACCCCACGGCGATACAATCAAGCGTCGAGTCCCTGACTCGCACCGCACCCCATGGCCTATCAAGTCCTAGCCCGCAAATACCGCCCGCAGCGCTTCTCCGACGTCGTCGGCCAGGACCACGTCACCCGCACCCTGCTCAACGCCCTCGCCCAGGACCGCATCGCCCACGGCTACATCTTCTCCGGCCATCGCGGCATCGGCAAGACCACCATCGCCCGCATCCTGGCCATGGCCCTCAACTGCCGGACGGAAATCGGCACTGAAAAACGTCCGTCGCCCGAGCCCTGCGAAGTCTGCGAATCCTGCACCGAGATCAAGGCCGGCAACGCCGTCGACGTCATCGAAATCGACGCCGCCACCAACCGCGGCATCGACGAGATCCGCGAGCTCCGCGACGCCGCCCGCTACGCTCCCTCCCGCGACAAGTACAAGATCTACATCCTCGACGAAGCCCACCAGATCACCGACGCGGCCTTCAACGCCCTGCTCAAGACCCTCGAAGAACCGCCCCCGCACATCGTCTTCATGATGGCCACCACCCAGCCCGAGGACATCCCCCAGACCATCCGCTCGCGCTGCCAGCACTTCAGCTTCCACGCCGTCAAGCTCGACGACATCGTCGGCCAGCTCCGCATGATCGCCACCGCCGAGCACATCCTCGCCGACGACGCCACCCTCTCGCTCCTCGCCGAGGCCGGCGATGGCTCCATGCGCGACGCCCTCTCCATCATGGACCAGGCCATCGCCAGCGCCCCCACAGTCGACGAGCGCCCCCACCTCGAAATCTCTCAGGTCCGCGAGCTCATGGGCTCAGTCTCCAACGCCGTCTACGAGCAGCTCCTCCAAGCCGTCCACACCAACAACTCCGCCGACGTCCTCGCCATCACCGGCCGCCTGCTCGACGCCGGCAACGGAGCCCCGCAGCTCGCCCGCCAGTTCGTCCGCTACCTCCGCAACACCATCGTCGCCAAGATCACCCAGCTCTCTCCCGAAGCCGACGCCACCGGCATCGCCGCCGATCTCCTCCAGATCTCCCCCGAAGAGCGCCGCCGCGCCGCCCGTTCCGCCGCTCTCTTCACCGAAGAAGAACTCGCCCGCTTCCTCGCCATCCTGCTCCGCACCTTCGACGACCTCGGCTACCGACAAGAGCAGCGCTTCCACCTTGAACTCGGCCTGCTCAAGCTGGTCCACATGCAGCGCCTGGTCCCCATCGAAGAGCTCCTCAGCCAACTCGGCGCCAAATCTACTACCACACCGAAGACGATCCCCTCCGCCACCTCGACCGCTCCCTCGAACATCGCCGCCAAGAACTCCGTCATCCGGAGCGAAGTGTCGCAGCCCCATCGCGACACACAGTCGAAGGACCCCGAGAGTGCCAAGCCGGCCCAGGATTTCCAAACCTTTTCCGCCCCACACCCCGCCACGCCCCCGCCGTCCCCCTTAGAGTCCGACCGCCCCCGCAAAACCCCTACTGCGTCTCTCCCCTCCTCGACCCAATCCGCCGCAACCACCGAAGGCTCTCTAGCCCTCGCCGCCGAGCCGAAACCCACTCCCCAGCCCGGCCGCCTTGCGCCGCCGAACACTCGACCTCACCTCGTCCCAACCTCCTCCGAAACTCCAAACCCAGCCCTCACCGCCCTCCAATCCACCCTCGCCGCCGCCCTCGCCGCCGTCAAAGGCCAGCAATCCGCCTCCGAGCAGATCGAGGACGCGACCCTCACCCTCGCCGCCAACACCCTCACCATCCAGACCACGCTCTCCAAAACCATGCTCCCCATCGTCCTCAACGCCGACGCCGAGCGCATCCTCAAGTCCACCCTCCGCGAGCAGTCCCCAGCCCTCAAACTCACGCTCCTGCCCGGCGCACCTGCCCCAGCCAACTCCCCCAGGAAATCCCGCTCCGCCGCGTCCGGCTCTGCCGCCGAGCTCGCCGAAAAGCATCCCATCGTCCAGCAGGCCAAGCGCCTCTTCTCCGCCGACATCTCCAACGTCATCGATCTCCGCGGCAAAGATTAGCCGCAAACCCTGGCAACCACAAACCACCGCAAGAAAACCATTCACGCACCGCAAGAAAAGGCCTCCAAAATGGACTTCCCCGACCTTGAGAAAATGCAGGAGATGCTCGCGCAAGCCCAGCAAATGCAAGAAGTTATGGACGAACGCCTGGCCTCGACCATCGTCGAAGCCGACTCCGGCGGCGGCGCCGTCACCGCCCGCATGAACGGCAAAAAAGAACTCCTCAAACTCACCATCGCCCCTTCAGCAGCCTCCGCCGCCGCCGGCGACATTACCATGCTAGAGGACCTCATCGTCGCCGCCATCAACGCCGCCGCCCGCAAAGCCGACGCCGCCCAGCAAACCTCCGCCGCCGGCATGCTCGGCAACCTCGGCCTCCCCGGCCTCTAAGCCCCGTCCTTTGCAGTTGTTTGTTGCACTCGCCTTTGCCGTTGCTCTTGCTTTTCTGGTTGTCATTCCGCAGGAATCTGCTTCACCGGACCACGTCTCCTTCCCATGCCCACCCGCTTCGCCGCCCCCATGGCGGACCTAATCGACGAACTCCGCAAGCTCCCCGGCGTGGGCACCAAGTCCGCGCAGCGCTTCGCCTTCCACATCCTGCGCTCCTCCGACGCCGACGCGACCGCTCTCGCCGACGCCATCCGCACCCTCAAGCAGCACCTCCGCCTCTGCTCCCTCTGCAACAACATCACCGACGTCGACCCCTGCGCCTATTGCACCAACCCCACCCGCAACCCGCGCCTGATCTGCGTCGTCGAAGAGCCGACCAACATCAACGCTATCGAGAAGACCCACAGTTACAACGGCCTCTACCATGTTCTTCACGGAACACTTTCACCCGTGAACGGCGTCGGCCCGGACCACCTGCGCCTGCAAAACCTCTGGCCCCGCCTCACCGCCCTCGCTGACTCCAGCGATACGGCCGAACTCATCCTCGCCACCAGCCCCACCGTCGAAGGCGAAGCCACCGCCCGCTACCTCGCCGACGAAGTCCGCAAGGCCCACCCCTCCTTGCGCATCACCCGCATCGCCACCGGCGTCCCCGCCGGCTCCGACATCGAGTACGCCGACGAGGTCACCATGACCCGCGCCCTCGAAGGCCGCCGCGACCTCTAGCCCCGAATCAAGACAGCCGCACCCAACTTCGGGCGGCCCATTCATCGCAAAGCTTTATCGCGATGAGTGGGGGACGCACGCCGCCACCCTGTGGCCTGCTTCCATAGCCGGCAATTGCCTTGATCGTGCTCCAGCCGGCCACGCCGCCTTTACACCATCCACGGCAGCGCAATGTGACTGTCCACGCACGGCGGCAGCACAAACATGACGCAGTCAATATTCCCGCAGTTGAAGCAGCGCCCATCCGCCAGCCGCACCTGGGGCGCCGTGCATTCGTCGTGCTCGCACATCCCATGCCCGCACAAACGACAGATCGGTTCGGGGTCGGCTGTGGAGTCGGTCTTGAAGTCAGCTTTAGAATCCTCCATGCCCGCACCCTCCATTTGGCTAGAAAGAGTAGCACCTTTCTCGTCGCGCAAGCCAGCCCGCGCGCCCTGGAGCGAATTCCCACAGGTATAGGGCTTCGCTGTCGCTTTTCTGGTTGTCATTCCGCAGCGCAGCGGAGGAATCTGCTGCTTTGGGCGCCTATACACCATCGAGACACTGCTCTCTAGCCGCGCACTCTTGCACCCCGCTTCAGCGCGAGACGGCCCCCGCCGAAGCCGCAGCCCTCACTTGTGCTCGATCCAGCGTGAGCGCGCTCCCCAGCGTCATCTGGAACTGCCACCCCGCGGCATACAGAACCGAGTCGCTGCCGCCTCGCGCTCGATGCGCCAGCACCAGCAGCACGGTCGTCAGCACCGCAAAGCCGCCCAGAACACCTCCGATCACCGCCGCTTTACTCGGCCCCACCTGAGGCAGCGGGGGCAGCGTCGGCGTGGGCTCAGGAAACTGCGGCTGGGCATAGTCGAACGCCTCGTCAGCGGAAGGCCCATAGCTGCGCTTCACACCCGCCGCATAGCCCATCGGCTCGTCCTCCCGAATCGTCGCAACCTTGCTCCCCTCCGCCGCCGCGCCCAGCGGCCCCACCCCCGCCGCTGCGTTCTCCGCATCCAGCGCCACCGTGTAGCCGTTCGCGAACAGCAGCTTCGTAAAGTGGATCTGCAGCGCTGGACCGCTGTTCTTCACCTTCCTGCTTCCCTTCGGCGCGGCCGTCCGGACCAGCGTGCCCTGCACATAGGTCCCCGCGGGAATCGCCAGTTGATTGCCCACCGTCACCGGAAACGCCACCACCGCCTGCACCGCATCGCCGGGCTTGGACGACTTGCTCTTGATGGTGCTCACCAGGTTCAGCGGCACCGCCGTTCCCGCCGGAAGCTCGATCGTCGCCGCAGCCGCTTCCGCCGGCGCCGGCGTCTGTTGGGGCGCGAAGCCCGTCGCCCACGCCTGTGTCCAACCGAACGCCTGTGGCCAACCAAACGCCATAATCAGAACTGCCGCAACCAAACGCGTCTGCATACCCTCTCCATTCACTTCGTCGAACTCGCACTCGCCTGCGCCCCAGCATTCACCGGCACGCTCGAGATCACCAGCGGCGCCGCCGGACAGCTCGTCCCCGGCATATCCGGCGTGCCCGGAGTTCCCGGCGTGCCCGGAATCGTGGACGCCGGTATCCCTGGAATCACCGTGTCCGGCATCCCGTTCGCTCCCGGAATCACGGTGTCCGGCGTTCCGGGAATCACCGTGTCGGGAGTCCCCGGCGTTCCCGGTGTTCCCGGATATCCTTCCGTCGGCCGGCACATCGTAGCCGACAGCAACTGTCCCGGCAGCACCGCGCGCGATAGCGGAATCGCCGCCGCGATCCGCCTCGCGCTCAGCCGCAGCGCGCTCTGCAACGTCATCTCCATCTGCGCGCCATTGTCCAGCAGCAGGTCGTTGGCCGTGCTCGCCTGCACGGTCACGTCCATCGTGTCTTGCGTATTTTGAGCCGCAGCCGCACCCGCGCCCGGCAGCGAAACCGTATAGCCATTCGCAAAAATGATCTCCGTAAACTGGATTCGCAGCACGGCCCGGCCCACCCTCCGCGTCGGCTTGGTCACCGAGACGATCGTGCCTTCCACATACGTGCCCGGCGGGATCGCCATGCCGCTGCTCGCGATCACCGGAAACGTCGTCTGCGCATAGATCGCATCCTGCGGCTTCACGCCCTTCGCTTGCACCGGCCTCGTGATCACCAGCGCCACTTCGGTCCCAGCGGGCAGCACGATCCCCGGCCCTGCCGCTGTGGACGCCGCTTTGGTCGCTGTTGCTGGCGCCGCTGCCTGCGACCCGGCCGGCGGCAATGCCGCGGCTCGCACTGTTGCGGCACCTGCAACCAGCACAACCAACGCGAACCAGGCTCTTGCCGTGAATCGAAGCATGACGACCAATCTCCGTTCCAACATCGTCGAAGACGCAGCGCGACTCTGCATTGTTTCAGAATTCCTCGAAGAAAAAATTACCGCCGCGCTCGGTTTCGCAAACCCTCGCCGAGCCCGGAACTAACACCGCGCACCTGTGTTTACAGGAGATTCATCGCTCCACCACTCGCAGGTCCCCACCCGTCATCTGCTTCGGCAACTCCATCTCCATCAACCCCAGCATCGTCGGCGAGATGTCCCTGAGCGACCCACCCTCGCGCACGCCGATCTTCCGCCCCTGCTCAGTGACCAGCACAAACGGCACCGGATTCGTCGTATGCGCCGTATGCGGTCCACCGCTCACCGGATCGATCAGCATCTCCGCATTCCCATGGTCCGCGGTAATGATCCACTTCGCCCCATGCTGCTTTACCGCGTTATAAATCCGACCCAGCTGCGCATCCACCATCTCCACAGCCCGCACCGTCGGCTCGATCTTTCCCGAATGCCCCACCATGTCCGCGTTCGCAAAGTTCACGATAATCACATCGAACGCCGTATCCCCGATCGACCGCACCACCACATCCGCAATCCCCTCCGCCGACATCTCCGGAGCCAGATCATACGTGGCCACCTTCTTCGACTGCACCAGCTCGCGCTCCTCGCCCGCGAACGGCCTCTCGATCCCGCCGTTGAAGAAGTAGGTCACATGCGCATACTTCTCCGTCTCCGCGACGCGCAGGTTGCGCAGCTCGGCCACGGCCATCACATTGGCCAGCAAATTGTCCATGCTCTCCGGCGGAATCACCCTCGGCAGAGCGAACTTCGGGTCGTACTGCGTCATCGTCACGAAGTGCAGATCGCGCGGCACGCTCTCCAGCGGTATCTCCGCATCCAGCTCCGCGGCCTTCGGCAGTTCCATCCCGCCCGACGCTGTAATCCCCGACCGCCGCGCCAGCACTCGCGTCATCTGCCGCACACGGTCCGCGCGATAGTTAAAGCAGATCACCGCAGCCTCATCCCGTATCAACCCAACTGGCTCGCCGCTCTCCTCCACACAAACAAACGGCTCAATAAACTCATCGGTGATCTCGTTGTTATAGCTCTCCCGCACCCGCGCAATCGCATCCACATACCTCCCGCCCGGCGCCTGCCCCGTCACCATCGCATCGAAAGCCTTGCGCTCCTTCTCCCACCGATAATCCCGGTCCATCGCGAAGTAGCGTCCGCTCACGCTGGCCAGCTTGCCCACGCCATACTCGACAAACTTCTGCTGCAACTCTTCCAGATATCCAACCCCGCTGGTCGGCAGCGTATCGCGCCCATCCATGAACGCATGCACAAACACGCGCTCCAGCTTATGCATCGCGGTCATTCGCAACAGCGCATACAAATGCCGCGCCTGCGAATGCACCCCGCCATCGCTGACCAGCCCGATCAGATGCAGCGCCCGCCCACTCTCGCTCGCGTGTTTCATCGCCGCCACCAGCGTCGCATCCGCAAAGAACTCACCCGACGCAATCGCCTCATCGATGCGCGTAATATCCATCCGCACCACGCGCCCCGCGCCCAGGTTCAGATGCCCCACCTCGCTATTGCCCATCTGTCCGCCCGGCAGCCCAACAAACTGTTCGCTCGCACGGATCAGCGTATTCGGATACTCACGCAGCAGCCGGTCGTAATTTGGCTTCCGCGCCAGCGCAATTGCATTGCCCTTCGTCTCAGCCCGATATCCCCACCCATCGAGAATCGTCAGCACTACTGGATGTTTCGCCATATAGTCCCCAGAATACCAACCCGTTCGTCTGGCCTGTACCCGACTTGGGGTGGCCCATTCGTCGCAAGCTTTATCGCGACGAGTGGGGAACGCAAAAGGTCCGGCCTGCGGGTCCTTTTTCCGCCGGGTATATCTATCCTGATACCGATCCCCGGATCCGCTGCTCACGCCCCGCAATTCACCGCAGCCAGCCCCAGAAACTCCGCCGTCTGCCCCAGCTCTTCTTCGATCCGCAACAGTTGGTTATATTTCGCAATCCGGTCCGTGCGCGAGGCCGATCCCGTCTTGATCTGCCCCGCTCCCGTGCCCACCGCGAGGTCCGCGATAAACGTGTCTTCGGTCTCGCCGGACCGATGCGAGATGATCGCCGTATACCCATTCCTGCGGGCTAATTCAATCGTCTCCAGCGTCTCCGAGATCGTTCCGATCTGGTTCAGCTTCACCAGGATCGAGTTCCCCACCTTCTCGTCGATCCCGCGCTGCAGCCGCTTCGTATTGGTCACAAACAGATCGTCGCCCACCAACTGCACGTTGCGCCCGATCTTCTCGGTCAGCAGCCGCCAGCCCGCCCAGTCGTTCTCATCCAGCCCATCCTCCAGGCTAACAATCGGATACTGCCGCACCCAACTCTCCCAGTAGTTCGCCATCTGGTCTGAGGTCTTCTCGCTCTTATCCGATTTCTTAAACACGTACTTGCCCGTCGCCTTGTTGTAGAACTCGCTGGCCGCCGGATCGAGCGCAATCGCGATCTCGTCGCCAGCTTTGTACCCTGCCAGCTCAATCGCTTCGAGGATCACCTCGATCGCCTCGACGTTCGATTTCAACGACGGCGCAAACCCGCCTTCATCGCCCACCGACGTGTTGTAACCCTTCTTCTTCAGCACGCCCTTGAGCGTGTGAAACACCTCCGTTCCCCAGCGCAGCGCATCGGCAAACGTCTCCGCTCCCACCGGCATCACCATGAACTCCTGAAAGTCTACGTTGTTATCCGCATGCGCGCCGCCATTGAGAATATTCATCATTGGCGTCGGCAGAATACTCGCATTCACGCCGCCCAGATAGCGATACAGCGGCAGCCCCAGCGCCTCCGCCGATGCCCTCGCGCACGCCATCGACACCGCCAGAATTGCATTCGCCCCCAGGTTGCCCTTGTTCTCCGTTCCATCCAGCGCAATCATCGTCGCGTCGATCAGCTTCTGATTGCTCGCATCCATTCCAACCAGCTCCGGCGCAATCGCCGTCTCGACGTTCTCCACCGCCTGCAGCACGCCCTTGCCGAAGTAGTGCTCCTTGTCGCCATCGCGCAGCTCTACGGCCTCGTGCTCGCCGGTCGACGCTCCACTCGGTACCGCCGCGCGCCCACGCACCCCATCGGCCAGCACCACATCGGCCTCCACGGTCGGGTTGCCACGGCTGTCCAGAATCTCCCGCGCGTGGATCGAAACAATCTCAGTCATCGCCATTCTCAATTTCCCTGCTCTCTCTTTTCCTGCTCTCTCATTTTTCGTAGCCCGCACAATCCTGTGCTGCAACCGATCCTTCAACGCGGGCCGGCGGTCCACGGCAATCGAGTTCCCGCCCGCTCCCGCGATCGTCTCGATCAACTCAGCCATCGTTCAGCCCATCGTTCAACCATCGCAAGTTCAGCCATCGCGCCGTCCCACCGGCCTCATTTTAGCAAAGCGTTCCTGCTGCGCCTCCAGCGTCAGCAGCGACTTCCGCACCGTCTCCGACACCATCAGCAGCAGCCCATCGCTCTCCGGCCTGGGTTCCAGCGGCATCAGCACCCGCACCTTGGTTCCCCGCCCCGGCCGGCTCACCATCTCCACCTGCGCGTCATTGCCATACAGCACCTGCATGCGCTCGCGCACATTGCGCATGCCGATGCCCGACCCCTCGCGCGTAAACCCACTCACCGCCGCCGCGGCGGAAGCGATGCCCGCCGGCTCCGGCCCTCCCGTCTCCATCCGGCCCTGGTCCATCCCCACGCCGTCGTCCTCCACCTCCAGCAGCAGCTTGCCGCCCACGATCCGGCTGCGCAGTGTCACCGTTCCGCCCACGATGCGCGGCTCCAGCCCATGCTTGATGCTGTTCTCGATCAGCGGCTGCAGCAGCATGCTGGGCACCGCAACGTCCAGCGTATCGTCGGCGATCTCCTTCACCACGCGCAGCTTCTCTCCGAACCGCACCACCTCGATGTCCAGATAATCGTCCGCAAATCCCAGCTCTTCGCCCAGCGGGACGAACGCCTCGCGATCGCGCAGCAGCACGCGCAGAATATTGCCCAGCTTCACGATCATCTCCCGCGCCAGCTCCGGCTTTGACCGCACCAGCGAGGCAATCGAGTTCAAAGTGTTGAACAGAAAGTGCGGATTGATCTGCCGCTGCAGCGCATCCAGCCGCGCCTCCAGCAGCAGCCTTCCCTGCTCCTCCAGCTTGCGCTCGATCCGCACCGAGTTCCATATCTTCAGCGGAATCCCCACCACCACCGGCGCGCACGCGCAGATCGTCAACTCAACCCACCATGAGCTCGAGTACAGCGCGAAATACCGCCGCGGATCCATGTGCGCCAGCAGGCTGGCTCCGAACTGCACCACCATGATCAGCATCAGCAAAAAAATCTGCCGGTCCAGATGCGGCCAGATGACGGTCCGTCGTATCCACCGGTAAATACTCAAATCGATCAGCGGTGAGAACGACCAGATGTCTTCTTCTTCGGCGAACCGGCGAAACGCGCCAAAGATCAGCGCGACCGCCAGGTTCACCGGCAGCGCGAGGAACTCATGATGCCCAATCGCAGGCAGCGCCAGCGCAGCTCCGCCCAGCATCGCCGCGCCCGGCCCCAGCAGCAGCCCCAGAATCGCCGTCGCTTGAAACGAAAGGTCCGCCGCCAGAAAATTCTGCACCCGCAGCCGCACCAGCACGCCCAGCATCAACGGAACGCAAATCAGCGCGACAAACTTCAGCGTCTCGCGCCGGCTGCGCTGCTGCAGCAACAGCAGCCGCTTGAAACTCGCCGACCGCGCCAGCGAACTCGCCACCGCCGCCGCCACCCCCAGCTCCACCAGCAGCGTAATCAGGATCAGCTTGGGATCGTTTGCATGCACGACTCTACTCTACTCGCCGCACTCGCCTTTGCCTTGCAGGTTGTCATCCCCGAAGAGAATCTGCACTTGCACCTGCACTTGCACTTGCCTTTCCGGTTGTCATTCCGCAGCGTAGCGGAGGAATCCGCTTCTTGCCCGCGGCGCCCCCCCTTGTCCATCTCGACGAACCGGAGAGACCCGCAGTCGCTGGGTGGCTGTAGCCGGTCAAGAGGTTGTTGCATTGCCGAGTCTGCTGACGGGCGGTTTGTTGTTGAGGCTACCATGCGGTCTTTGGTGGTTGTAGAAGTGGACCCAGTGCTGGAGTTGAGCGTCTCGTTGGTCCGAGCTTGACCAGTGCTCTGCATAGGCCCATTCCCGGAGAGCAGTCTGGATGAAGCGTTCGGCTATTCCATTGGTTCTGGGTGTATAGGGCCTTGTGCGGCGGTGCTTGAGCTGCATCTCGGCGCAGGCGGCGCGGAACTTGTGGGAGCGGTAGGCGCTGCCGTTGTCGGTCAGCAGCGCACGAACCTGCACGTTGCGCTCGGCGAAGAAGCCTGTCGCCTCGCGCAGGAAGCCGATCGTGGTCTCGGCTTTCTGGTCGGGCAGCCTACGCGTAAAGGCCGCCCGCGAGTGGTCGTCGATGGCGATGTGCAGCGCGCAGAAGCCAGGATGCTTGCGCTTGCCGCGCAGCCGCCCGTCCCCCCGCTGGCTGACTTCGGTGAAGCGCGTCATGCCCTTGATATCCAGGTGCAGCAGGTCGCCCGGACGCTCGTGTTCATAGCGCACCACCGGTGGTCGAGGGTTCAGATCACGCCATCGGCTCAACCGCGCCCGGCGCAGGATGCGGCTGACCGTCGCCGTGCTCAGCTGAGTCTCGCGCGCGATCCAGAAGGCCGCCTTGCGCTGCCGCCTGAGCTCCACGACCCGCAGCTGGACCCGCTCGGCAACGCGGCGCGGACTGTGCCGGGGCCGCGAACTGCGATCTCTGAGACCAGCCCGGCCTTCCTGTTGGAAACGGTCCACCCACTTGCCCGCTGTGCGGGCGCTCACGCGGAAGGCGGCTGCAGCCGCCTTCCGCGTGAACCCCTCCTCCAGCACATATACCACCAACGCTTCTCGGCTCCGCAGCGTCAATCGGGCATTCTGATCAATGTCCATTCGTTCCTCCCCAAAAGAATCTGACTGCTCGCACATTCAGCTTCTTCGGTTCGGTTCGAATGGACAACCTCTTGAAATCTCACAGGTGGCCCATCCTTTGCACCTTCATCGCAAAGGGGTGGGCTTACGCCAGTCTCGCGGCTAAGACATGGGGGGCTCAGCCGATCGTGCTACCCTCACCCGCATGGCCGTGCCTCTCACTCGCCGCCGCTTCGCCCTCACCGCCGCGGCCGCGCTCGGTGCCGCGGCCAATTTCCCAGCACACCATCTCCGCGCGCAATCGGCCCACGCCGGCGTCGCCGCCCTGGAGCGCCCACGCGTCCTCGCCGCCGCTCCCGCAGCGCTGACTGCGCAACCGCAAACCCTGAGCGACTTCGCCACCACCGTCGCCTGCCTCACGGCCGCCTTCCTCCTCACCCAGGACGCAAACTACGCCAACCGCGCCGCCCAGCACCTCCACACCTGGCTCATCGAGCCGAAAACCCGTCTGCCCACCGAGCCCACCACCAGCACCGTCGATCTCGTCCCGCTGGCCGAAGCCGCCCGCGCCACCAGCTTCCTGGTTGACACCCTCCCGCCCGCGACGCTCGCTGCGATCAACGCCTGGTTCGCCGCGCTATTCACCTGGCTGAACACCGCGCGCGAGCCGCAGATCGCCCGCGACAGCAAGGACCACCGCGCCTCCGCGTGGTTGCTGCTGGCCGCCGCCATCGCCCGCGGGCAGCAGAACGGAAGCCAGGCCGACGAGAAGAACCTCGACGACTTGCGCCACCGCCTTCGCACCCCCACCCTGCGCAACCAGATCCGCTCCGACGGCAGCTTCCCCCAGGAGGTCGCCACCCCCAACCCCTACCGCAACACCCTCTTCAATTTCGACCTCCTCGCGGGCGCCTGCCAGCTACTAAGCTCACCCTTCGACGACCTCTGGGACTTCGAACTCCCCGACGGCCCGGGAATGCGCTCCGTCGCGGCCTTCCTCTACCCGCTGATCCAGGCCCCTGCCAAATGGCCCTGGCCCGCCGACGCCGAGCACTTCCGCGAACTGCCCGGCCGCCGCCCCGCGCTGCTCTTCGCCGGCCGCGCCTACGACCGCGCGGAGTACGTGGCGCTCTGGCACTCCCTCCCGCCGGACGTCCCGCCCGACCTCGCCACCAGCTTCCCCATCCGCCAGCCGCTCCTCTGGACCACCCGCGCCCCCCACGGCCTTTGATCCAGCAACCCGTTTCGTACCGACTCACCCCAAGGATTGTCATCCTGAGCGCAGCGAAGGACCTGCTGTTGCACTTGCCTTTGCACTTGCCTTTCTGGTTGTCATTCCCGAAGGGAGTCTGCGTCTGCCTTTGCCCTTGCACTTGCCTTTCTGGTTGTCATTCCGCAGGAATCTGCTTTCCGTTCTTGCGCCCGCCAGCCAATCAGCGCGCCGCCTGAAACTCCCGCACAATCTCCAGATACTTCTTCGCCGTCGCCGTAATCTTCTCCGGCTGCCCGGCAGCCATCGCCTTGGTATCAACCAAATCCGAGCCGACGCCCAGCGCAAACGCTCCCGCCTCTAGAAACTCCTTCGCAGTCGCCAGTGAAACCCCGCCGGTCGGAATCAGCTCCACCTGCGGCAGCGGCCCTTTCAGCGCGGTCAGATACTTGGCCCCGCCCATCGCGCTCGCGGGAAAGACCTTCACCACATCCGCGCCCGCCTGCCACGCTGTCACCACCTCGGTCGGCGTCAGCGCCCCCGGCAGCACGGCGATCGAGTAGCGATGACACATCTCGATAGTTGCAATATTCAACGCCGGGCTCACCACAAACTTCGCGCCTTCCAAGATGCACATCCGCGCGGTCTCCGGATCGAGCACCGTGCCCGCGCCAATCAAAATATCCGGCCGCTCCTGCGCCAGCCGTCGCATCACTTCAATCGCCCCCGGCACGGTCATCGTGATCTCCAGCACCGTCACGCCGCCATCCGCAATCGCCGTGGCCAGCGCCAGCGCCTTCTCCACCGACGACGCCCGCAGCACCGGCACCAGACCAATCTTCCGCAACTCCGCCAGAACTTCTTCCTTACGCATCTCTCTCCTCACCAAATTCCGTCTAAGTTCAAGGCCTCGATCAGCGCTGCACCCGCGCGCCGCCGCCCTTCATCAACCGCTGCACCTCATCGAACGTCGCCATGGTCGTATCGCCGGGCGTGGTCATCGCCAGCGCCCCGTGGGCGCACCCGCAGTTCACCGCCCAGTCCGCGCCCTTCTCGTTCAGGAAGCCGTAGATCAGCCCCGATGCAAACGAATCGCCCCCGCCCACGCGATCGAAGATTTCCAGATCGGGCAGCGGCTTGGCCTCGTGGAACGCGCCCTCGTAGTAGCAAATCGCGCCCCAGTCGTTGACGCTCGCGGTCTTCGCATGGCGCAGAGTCGTGCCCACCGCCTTGAAGTTCGGATACGCCGCCACCGCCTTCTCGATCATCCGCTGAAAGCTCCTGCTGTCCAGCTCCGCCAGGTTTTCGCCGACGCCCTCGATCTCAAATCCCAGCGCCGCCGTAAAGTCCTCTTCATTGCCGATCATCACATCCACATACGACGCCAGCTCGCGGTTCACCTCGGTCGCCTTCGCCTTGCCGCCGATCGACTTCCACAGCGAGTCGCGATAATTCAGGTCATAGCTGATGATCGTGCCGTGCTTGCGCGCCGCGACCATCGCCTCCTTCGCGACCTCCGGGGTCGTCTCGCTCAGCGCGCAGAAGATCCCGCCCGTATGAAACCACCGCGAGCCTTGCTTGCCGAAGATCTCATCCCAGTCGATCTGCCCCGGCTTCAACTGGCTCACCGCCGTATTCCCGCGGTCCGAGCAGCCCAGCGCCGCGCGTACCCCAAACCCACGCTCGGTAAAGTTCAGTCCATTGCGCGTCGTCCGTCCCACGCCGTCGTACTTCGCCCACACCACATGCGACTGGTCCACGCCGCCCTGCAGCATCAGGTCCTCCAGCAGACGCCCTACCGGATTGTCCGCCAGCGCGGTGACGATGGCCGTCTTCAGCCCGAAGCATCGCCTGAGGCCGCGCGCCACGTTGTACTCGCCGCCGCCCTCCCACACGTTGAACTGCCGCGCCGTCGCCACCCGCACGTCGCCCGGATCAAGCCGCAGCATCACCTCGCCCAGGCTCACCAGGTCCCACTTGCACTCGTCCTTCGCCCGCACCGCCAGGCCCTTCGAGCCTGCCCTAAGGTCGTTCTCCCGTTGTGCCATTTATCTCAACTCCGTGATCGCGACCGGGTCCATATCGTCATACGCCTGGTTCTCGCCGCCCATACCCCAGCAGAATCCATAGGCCTTGGTCCCCACGCCCGCATGGATGCTCCAGCCCGGCGCCACCACCACCTCGCGATCGCTCATCAGCAGGTGCCGCGTCTCCTGCGGCGGCCCCATGAGGTGCACCACCCGTTGCGCCGGGTCGACATCGAAGTAGAAATAAATCTCGCTGCGCCGCATGTGCGTGTGCGCCGGCATCGTGTTCCAGTTCGATCCTGCATCGAGCAGCGTAAAGCCCATCACCAACTGACAACTCTTGATCCCGGCCTGATAAATCGCTTTGTAAATCGTGCGCTTGTTGCAGGTCTCCGCCGCCCCCAGCTTCAGCCCTTCAAGCTCCGCAAACTTCACCATCTGCGCCGGAAACTCCGCATGGGCCGGATAGCTCAGCAGGTAAAACGCCGCCGGATTCTCCGCGTTTTCACTCGCGAATACGACGTTCTTGGCCCCGCGGCCGACATACACGCAATCGAGCTTGCCGACAGGAAACTCCTTGCCGTCCACCGTCACCGAACCCGCTCTGCCCACATTCAGCGCGCCCAGCTCCCTGCGTTCGCAGAAGAACTCCGCGCGCAGCTCCGGCTGTGTCCCGAGCGTCAGCGGCGTTCCCGTCGGGACCGCTCCGCCGATCACCGCGCGGTCCAAATCGACATACGCCAGCGTCACCTCACCCGGTCGGAACAATCCCTGCAACAGAAACGTCTCGCGCAACTCCGGCGTCGTCATTCGCGGGTACCGCACCGCATCGGCCATCTGCAACAGCTTCATCGACCCTCCCAAACCTGCGTTCCCAGTATAGCCATCGAAGGCCGTCTACCCACCTCCCGTGGGGCTCAGACTTCCGCCGGCAAAAACTGTAGCGGGTTGGCTTGGAAGCCATCGTTAAGGGCATGAGCTCAGCCTCTGGCTACGCATTTCTCAAGCCGGCCTTACTGCCGCCAGACGTTGCTCTGGAAAAATTGTGCGGGATATGCTTCACTCCCATCATGCTCAAAGACCAAACTCGCCGCAGCTTCTTACGCTCCGCTCCTCTCGCCGCCGCCGCCGGCATTTGTCTCACGCAGAACCCTCTCTCCGCGCAGCCGGAGACCTCCGCGACGACTCCGGTGCCATTCAAGCTGTTCACCGCGGGACAGCTCTCCGCCGACATGCAGCACCTTCAGGCCAGCCCAGGCAACAACAATCTCTTCGACTCCAGTGCGCTGCCGTTCACCATCGTCCTGACCACCGAAGAGAAGAAATCCGCCAAGGAATTCGAATACCACGAAGGCCGCGACCACATTCTCCAGGTCCTCGACGGCTCGACCGTCTATGAGGTCGGCGGAACGCCGCAAAACCAGCACAACACCAAGCCCGGCGAGTGGCTTGCCCCCGCCTCCCAGGGCGCGACCAGGCTCGCCCTGCGCAAGGGCGACATGCTGGTCATCTCCCGCGGCACACCGCACAAGCGCACCACCGAAGCCAGCGTCACCTTCTACCTAATCTCGACAACCGGAACAGCCTGATCGGCGTAGAGAGCGCAACAGAAACAATCTGTTCTTGCCTTTTGCTCTTGCTTTTGCTTTTCTAGTTGTCATTCCCGAAGGGAATCTGCTTCTGCTGCCCCCATCATCGGGTGCCCCATGTCTCGCTTCTGAGACATGGGTTCGCAGGATGCCCCGAACTTACTCTCCACTTTCTGGTCTCCTCAAACCGCGCGTAAACTTGTCCTCATGTCCACCTCGAACATCCTCGATCTCTTCCGCCTCGACGGCAAAGTGGCGCTCGTCACCGGCGCCGCCAGCGGTCTCGGCGCGGCCATCGCGGTGGCCCTCGCGCAGACCGGCGCCGAGGTCGCGGTCCACGGCAATCGCCGCGCGGCCACCGAGACGGCCGCAGCCATCGGCGGCAACAGCACAGCCTTCCAGGCCGACCTCTCCACCACCACCGGCGCCACAGATCTCTTCTCCGCTGTTCGCGCCCGCTTCGGCCGCGTCGACATCCTCATCAACAACGCCGGAACCATCCGCCGCGCCGCCGCCGAGGACACCACGCTCGAAGACTGGCAGCACGTCCTGCAGGTCAACCTCACCAGCGTCTTCCAGCTCTCGCAGCTTGCCGCCCGCGACATGATCGCGCGCAGCAGCGCCCGCGGCCCTTCGGAATCGGCCGGCAAAATTGTGAACATCGCCTCGCTGCTCAGCTTCCAGGGCGGCATCCGCGTGCCTGCCTACGCAGCTTCCAAAGGCGGCGTCGCCCAGCTCACCAAAGCCCTCGCCAACGAGTGGGCGCCGCGCCGCATCCAGGTCAACGCCATCGCCCCCGGCTACTTCGCCACCACCAACACCGAAGCCCTGCAGGCCGACGAGACCCGCAACCGCCAGATCCTCGAGCGCATCCCCGCCGCCCGCTGGGGCCAGCCCCAGGACCTCGCCGGCGCCGCGCTCTATCTAGCCTCACCAGCAAGCAACTACGTCACCGGCACCGTCCTCACCGTCGACGGCGGCTGGATGGGCCGGTAACTTCTCCCACTGCCTTTCTGCCTATGGAACCGGTTCAGTTCGACAGGCCGACTTCACAGGACTGATTCTATTGATTCCTACCCCGTGGGGAGTGGACAATCGAGATTTGCTTCAGGCACCGAATTGTCTCAGATGGTGATCAAGGTGCTTGTGCGCCATAATGGCCCATTCGGTTGGAGTCATTACTCCGAAGAAGCTGTGCGGGTATCTGGTGCATCGATCCGGACCTCCCGCGGTAAAGTGGTCAACCCGATCGAGCAGGCGTTGTTGTTCCACGGCGAAGTCTCTTTCGTCGGATACGATGAAGCTTTTGTCTGTCGGCATATTTCGCCGAATCGGCTCAGTTCCTAGAATAGATTTCTTTGCAATCGTTCCGAATAGCCGCCCAAGCAGGCTCTGCTTCTGTGAGCGCAGTCCCGACGCCATCTCCATCCATGCCGAGCAGTGCGCCAGCATCTGGGCTACGTTCATGTCACCCCATTGCCTGTCGCAGTTCGGTCGCAAGCAGGCGATTCGATCTTTTATTTCCCTTGTAACGGATGCTTCAAAAAGATTTTTCATCAATGCTCCACAGCGTGCTCCCGAATGCCCCCAAGATAAGTAACTATAAACGCCGTTTTCGTGAGTCACTCTAAAAACCAAGGCCGCCATTTCGGGCGGCCTTCGGCATTCCAAGTTCCTAATCAAGCCTAGTCGATCGAAATCTTCCGCAGCAGCCTGAAGTCCGAGAGCATCTTGCCCGTCCCGAGCACCACGCTGGCCAGCGGATCGTCGGCAATCGACACCGGCAGGCCGGTCTCTTCGCGAATGCGCTTGTCCAGATTCTTGATCAGCGCGCCGCCGCCCGTCAGCACGATGCCGCGATCCGAAATGTCCGCCGATAACTCCGGCGGCGTCCGCTCCAGCGCCACGCGGATGGCATTCATGATCGTCGCGATCGACTCGCCCAACGCCTCGCGAATCTCTGAGTCCTCGATGGTAATCGTCTTCGGCACGCCCTCGATCAGGTTGCGCCCCTTGATCTCCATCGTCAGCGGCCGTTCCAGCGGATACGCCGACCCGATTTCGATCTTGATCTGCTCCGCCGTACGCTCGCCGATCAGCAGGTTGTACTTGCGCTTCAGGTAGGTCATCACGGCTTCGTCCATCTGGTTGCCGGCCATGCGCACCGAGCGCGAGTACACAATCCCCGCCAGCGAAATCACGGCAATGTCGGTCGTCCCGCCGCCGATATCGACGACCATATTGCCGCCGGGTTCAGTAATCGGCAGACCCGCGCCAATCGCCGCGACCATTGCCTGTTCTACCAGATGCACCTCGCTCGCTTTTGCGCGATACGCCGAGTCCATCACCGCGCGCTTCTCCACCTGCGTGATCTCGCTCGGCACCCCGATCACGATGCGCGGATGCACCATCATCTTGCGGTTGTGCGCCTTGTGGATGAAGTAGTTCAGCATCTTCTCGGTCTGCTTGAAGTCGGCGATAACACCGTCCTTCATGGGCTTGATCGCGATGATGTTGCCCGGCGTGCGGCCGACCATCTCCTTGGCCTCCTTACCGACAGCCTCCACCTCGCCGGTAATTCGATTGACCGCGATGATCGACGGCTCATTGACGACAATTCCCTTGCCGTGCGCGAACACCAGCGTGTTGGCCGTGCCCAGGTCGATCGCCAGATCGCTCGAGAACAGCGAAAAGATGGACCGCATGTTGCTCACACGCGAGGTCCGCATCTGAAAGTTTTTCGAATACATTGTGCCGGTCGGTTTCCTAAGCTGGAAAGTAGTGGGTTTGGCTGAACCCCGCATGTTCATTGTACGGCCTTGACCGTATCCTCTCCGGCTGCCTGACGTTACACTGTGGGAGCGAGGTGCAGATCGGTATGATCATCGGCGTTCCCAAAGAAGTCAAAGACCACGAGAGCCGAGTCGGCATCACCCCTGCGGGCGTGAAGGCGCTGTCCGACGCCGGCCACAAAGTCCTCGTCGAGCACAACGCCGGCCAGCTCTCTTCTTTCACCGACGACGAGTATCAGGCCGTCGGCGCCGAGATCGTCGGCGACGCCTACAACGTCTGGCGCAACGCCGACATGGTCGTCAAGGTCAAGGAGCCCGTCCCGCAGGAGTTCTATCACTTCCGCGACGGCCTCGTGCTCTTCACCTATCTGCATCTGGCCCCGCTGCGCGAACTCACCGACGCGCTGCTCGCGAAAAAAGTCACCGGCATCGCCTACGAGACCGTCCGCGACCGCACCGGCGCGCTCCCACTGCTGACGCCTATGTCGGAGGTCGCCGGCCGTCTCTCCGTCCAGATCGGCGCTGCGTATCTTGAAAAGGAACACGGCGGCCGCGGCGTTCTGCTGGGCGGCGTCCCCGGCGTTCCTCCCGGCAACGTCTGCGTCATCGGTGGCGGCATCGTCGGCACCAACGCAGCCAAGATCGCCCTCGGCATGGGCGCCAAGGTTACCCTCGTCGACCTCAATCTGAACCGCCTGCGCGAGCTCGACGATATCTTCGGCGGCCGCGTCTACACGCTTGCTTCAAACGCCTACAACATCCAGCGCGCCGTCTGCGAGGCCGACCTGGTCATCGGAGGCGTGCTCATTCCCGGCGCCGCCGCGCCCAAGATCGTCACCAGAGCGATGGTCGCGAAGATGAAGAAGGGCGCGGTCATCGTCGACGTGGCCATTGACCAGGGCGGCTGCATCGAGACCGCGCGCCCCACCACCCACTCCGACCCAAGCTATGAAGTGGACGGGGTCGTCCACTACTGCGTCACCAACATGCCCGCCGCGGTGCCTAACACCAGCACACTCGCCCTCACCAACGCGACCTTCTCATACGTAATCAAGCTGGCCAAACTCGGTGCGCACGACGCCATCCGCGATGACGCCGGCATCGCCGAGGGCGTTAATACCTTCGACGGCCAGTTGACCTACGCGGCCGTCGCACAGGCCCAGAACCGAGACCACACTCCGGTCGCCGCTCTGCTCGCCTAGAGTTTTGCCTTTGCTTTTCTAGTTGTCATTCCGCAGCGCAGCGAAGGAATCTGCTTCTGGAGCAGCTATACGCCATCGTGAGCGACGCTTTAGCCGACCAACGCGGCCGCGAAGCCCGCGCGCAACATCGCCTGCGTAGCGAG
Organism: Granulicella sp.; assembly: GCA_965277925.1. GTDB lineage: Bacteria > Acidobacteriota > Terriglobia > Terriglobales > Acidobacteriaceae > Granulicella. The sequence continues at coordinate 612,022 of OZ255850.1, forward strand.
TAAACTGGGCCGCATGGGAACTGCCAAGCAGCATCGCCGCGTGATTGTGCTCACGCTGGGCGTGTGTCTGCTGATTCTGTTCACCGCGCTGGCCACCCTGAACGCGTTCAACCTTAAGTTCCTGAACCCCGCCTCGCCAGTCCAGACGCTGGTCTTCGTCACGCTCTCCGTGCTGGTTTTTTTGCTCTTCGTCGGCGTGCTTGTGCTGCTGGTGCGCAATGTCCTCAAGCTCTACGCCGACCAGCGCAGCCGCGTGCTCGGCACCCGCCTGCGCACCCGGATGTTGTGGGGCGCGGTGTTGGTCTCGCTGGTGCCGCTGGTCTTCATGTTCGCCTTCAGCTATCTGCTGATGAACCGCGCCGTCGAGCGCTGGTTCTCGCAGCCCGGCACGCAGATGCGCGACGAGTCCAGCCGCCTGATCCTCGATACCACGCGTTACATCGACTCCAACGCCCGCGCCGAAGCCGACTCCATCGCCGTCGGCCTGTCCGCTTTGTCTCCGACCCGTGGCAGCACGCGCAGGGAAACGCCCGCATCGCCCGCCGCCCTCTCGCGCGAACTTCAACTTCACGACGTCACGCTGCAGGGCGGCTTCGCCATCCTTTACCGCGACGGAAAGCCCATCGCCGCGCTAGACGTTCCCCACGACCACGGCCGTCCCGCACAGTTGAAGACAATCCAACCGCCTGAAATGTCGCCGGACGAAAACCTCCCCGACGCGCCGCCGGTCGAAACCGTCTCGCTCCCGGGCCCCGCGATCGCCGCGATCCTCACCGCGGCGCGGCGCAATGACGGTTCGCTCTACAGCCTCGGTGGCATCGATTACATTCTCGCCACCGCCGGCATGAACGGCGGCGGAATCGTCGTCGTCGGCCTCCCCATTCCGCCCGGCATCGCCGCCACCGCGGTGCGCCTGCGCGCTGCCGCCGACGAATACTGGACCGCCTCGCGCGAGCGCCGCCAGATCCGCAATCTCTACATGTTCCTGCTGCTGCTCACCACCGGTCTCGCGCTGTTCGCCTGCTGCTGGCTGGCGCTCAACCTCAGCAAGCAGGTCACGCGGCCCGTGGAGTCGCTCGCCGACGCCATGGAGGCCATCGCCGCCGGCGACTACGCCCACCGCGTCGGCGAATCTGCGACCGACGAGTTAGGCGAACTCGCAGCCCGCTTCAACGCCATGGCCGCCGACCTCGAATCCGCCCACGCCACCGCCGAGCACTCCACCGCCCAGCTCTCCAGCCTCAACCAGATGCTGCAGGCCCGCCGCACCGAACTCGAAACCATCATCGAGACCATACCCAACGCGGTGGTCACGCTCTCCGCCGATCGCCACATCGTCCTCGCCAACCGCGCCTTCTCTGAGATGCTCGACCCCGGCGGCCAGAAGCAATTCATCGGCCTCGCGCTCGACGCCGTGCTGCCCGCGGAGATCGTCGATACGCTGGACCGCGTCCTGCGCCGCGCGCACCGCATGGGTTCGGCCGCAACCGAAATGCAGATGCAGTCCAACGCCGGCCTGCTGCATCTCTCCGCCACGGTCGCCCTGCTCGAAAGCGGCGGCGCATCCATCTCCGCGCAAGCGGACCGCGAACACCTCGGCTACGTGCTGGTCATCGAAGACGCGACCGAGCTGCTGCGCGCGCAGAAGCAGAGCGCCTGGAAAGAGGTCGCGCGCCGCGTTGCGCACGAGATCAAGAACCCGCTGACGCCGATCTCTCTCAACGCCGAGCTCATCCGCCGCCATACTGGCCGCCTCTCGACTTTGCTGCAGGACCGCGGCGTCGAGTCCACGTCGCCGGCCGTCATAGAGCGCGCCTCGGAGGTCATCTCCTCGTCGGTCGAAACCATGCGCGCGCTGGTCAACCAGTTCTCCACGCTCGCCGAGTTCCCCAGCGCACGCCCCAAGCCTGCCGACCTCAACGCAGTCGTCGAAAATGCGCTGGCGCTGTTCGCCGGCCGCCTCGGCAATATCCAGGTGCGCCTCGACCTGGCCCGCGATCTTCCGCTCGTTCTCGCCGATCCTGAAGCCCTCAAGCGTGCGCTCTCCAACCTGATCGACAACGCCGCCGAAGCCATGCAGGACTCGCTGCTCCGGGAGCTGCATATCTCCACGCGCCTGCTGAGCCCCAGGCCCGGCGGTACGGGCCCCAGCTCCGGCCCTTCGGGTGCCGTCGAGCTCACCGTCGCCGACACCGGCCCGGGCCTCACCGACGAGATGCGCGAACGCCTCTTCCTTCCCTACTTCTCCACCAAGCAGCGCGGCACCGGCCTCGGCCTCGCCATCGCCGCCAAGATCCTGCAGGAGCATCAGGGCACCATCCGCGCTGAAAAAAATCTTCCCGTCGGGGCGCGCTTCATCCTCGAACTCCGCGCCGCCACAGAATCGGACACCAAAGAACCGGGTGCCACACCCGGGGTCCCCGGCGGACCGCACTTGGCCGCTGGGGTGGCAGGTCTCGCTTCTGAGACGTGGGAAGCTGAGGCGGCGAACTCATCCCGTCCCGAAGGAATCACCGCATGAATCACGTCCTGATCGTCGACGACGAAGCCGACATCCGCGAGTCCCTCCAGGCCATCCTGTCCGAAGAGGACTACACCATCACCACCGCGGCAACTGCCGCCGAAGCGCTCGCCTTGCTGCGCGATGCCGACTACCAGGCCGTCCTGCTCGACATCTGGCTGCCCGACGGCGACGGCCTCGACATCCTCGCCCAGATCCGCGGCGAGCACCCTCTCGGCAATCACGGTTCCGGCGCCCCGCGCCCCGGCGCGCCCGAGGTGGTCATGATCTCCGGCCACGGCACCATCGAAGCCGCGGTGCGCGCCACCAAACTCGGCGCCTACGACTTCCTCGAAAAACCGCTCTCGCTGGACCGCACCGTGCTCGCGCTGCGCAACGCCGTTCGGGCCCACCGTCTGCGCGAAGACAACCAGGAGTTCGCCCGCCAGCTCACCCGCAGCGCCGTCACCGGCCAGTCGGTGTCGGTCAAGGCGCTGCGCCAGCAGATCAAACTCATGGCCCCTACCAACGGCCGCGTACTCATCTTCGGCGAGTCCGGCACCGGCAAGGAACTCATCGCCCGCGCCATGCACGCCGAGTCGCAGCGCCGCGACCGCCCCTTCGTCGAGCTGAACTGCGCCGCCATCCCCGAGGACTTCATCGAGAGCGAGCTCTTCGGCTATCGCCACGGCGCCGGCCCCAACACCGGCGCGCGCGGCACCAACCAGCCCACCGAAAAGCGCGGCACCTTTGAGCGGGCGGACGGCGGAACGCTCTTCCTCGACGAGGTCGGCGACATGAGCCTGAAAACGCAAGCGAAAGTCTTGCGTGCCTTAGACGAGCAGCGCTTCTACCCGGTCGGCGCCTCCACGCCCGTGCACATCGACGCGCGCGTGATCGCCGCCACCAACAAGGATCTCGAAGAGGAAATAGCCCGCGGCAACTTCCGCGAAGACCTCTTCTACCGCCTCAATGTGATCCCGTTCTTCGTCCCTCCGCTGCGCGACCGCAAGGAGGATATCCCTCTGCTGGCGCGCGAATTTCTCTCCGAATTCGGCCAGCAGTACGGCCGCCCTCACGTCGAGATCGCCGACTCGAGCCTCACCGCGCTCAAGCAGTATCACTGGCCGGGCAACGTGCGCGAGCTGCGCAACGTCATCGAGCGCGTCATCATCCTGAACCCCAAGGTCCAGCGCATCGAGGCCAAGCACCTCCCCATGCTCGTACAGCGCACGGATGGAAGCGCCGGCAAATCCGCCAGTGGCGGCGAGGAGTTCACCACGCTGCAGCAAGCCCGCGAAGCCTACGAGCGCGACTACATCCTGAAGGAGCTCGACCGCTCCCACGGCAACATCTCCCGCGCCGCCGAGTCCCTCGGCCTCGAACGCTCCCACATGTATCGCAAGATGAAGGCCCTCGGCATCAGCGTGCGCGACTAGCTCAGCTAGCTCAGCGCATGCGCCGGTAGCGCACCGTGCCCTCGTCGTCCCCATCCCCCACATACTTCAGGCCACATCGCTCCATCACCTTGATCGACTCCGGCAGCCGCGGGTAAGTCTGCGCGCTGACCGACCGCACGCTATCGCACCCCAGCAGCCAAGCCACCATGGTGCGCCCCGCCGCCGTCGCATATCCGCGCCGTTGAAATTCTGGCAGCGTCGAATAGCCGATCTCCACATCGCCCTCCGCCTTGGGAAAGCCGCCGAACGCGCCCACCAGTGTGCGCCCGCGCCCGAACCACCGCGTCAGCAGCATGTAACGATGCCACCCGCGTGTGTCGGGCCGCTCCTCATACTGCTTCAGGATGAAGCGCAACACATGCGGCTCCCAGTGTTCTGGCGGCCACTCCGCCGTCACGCGCGCGTCGAGCAGACGCTCCAACTCGGGCTTATTGGCCTCCTGTTCCGCGGCCAGCATCTCCGGCGTAATCGCCACCAGGCGCAGCCCGCCAGTGCGCCCGCGGAGCCTGGCAACAAGATCGGCAGCGCCCGAGCGTGACAACTCCCGCCCTCTCTTCCAGCGGAGCACGTCGATCACTCTGAATCCTCCGCCGGTTTCGTGCGCGAGTCCGCCACCGTCTCAACGTGAACCGGCCGATTGCGCTGTTGCGTCTCCGCCATCTGCTCCAACTGCCTCCGCCAGTCCAGTTCCTCGACGAACCCGCGCGAGCTGCGCCACTCATCCTGCACCTTCACGAATAGTTCGAGAAACACGCGCGTACCCAGCAGCGGCTCGATCTCTTTGCGCGCGAACGTGCCTATCTGCTTCAGCATTGAGCCCTGTTTGCCTATGAGAATCGCTTTTTGCCCGGAACGCTCGCAGAAAATCGCCGCCGTGATCTTCGTCACCGGCAGCTTTCCATCGCGGCCTTTCTTCATCGATTCGGGCTCCTCATAGCGCTCGATGACCACCGCCGTCGCGTAAGGAACCTCTTCACCGGTCAGCAGCAGAATCTTCTCCCGAATAATCTCCGCCACAAGAAATCTCTCCGGCTGATCGGTGAGCTGGTCCTTCGGAAAATACCGCTGCCCCTCGGGCAGATGCGCGACCACCTTATCCAGCAGCAGATCCAATCCTTCGCGCTTCTTCGCCGAAATCGGAATCACCTCCGCGAACGCATGCAGCGACGTCCAGTGCGCAATCAGCGGCAGCAGCGCCGCCTTGGGAAGCGCATCGATCTTGTTCAGCACCAGCACCACCGGGCAATCCAGCTTCTTCACCAGTTGCAGCGCAAAATCGTCTTCCGCCTTCGACAGCACGCGCCGATGCTGCCCCAGCGTCCGCACCTTGTGCGCTTCGCCTTGACTCCGGGTGGCCCATTCATGCGCAGTTTCATCGCGCATGAGTGGGGTCACCGGCAGCCGATGCGTTACATCGACCAGAAACAGCACCACATCGCGCGTCTCCAGCGCATCATGCACCTCCTGCATCATGCGCCGGTCGAGCTGCGTCTCCGGCTTATGCACCCCCGGCGTATCGACCAGCACCACCTGCGCCGCCGCCCGGCCCGCGTCGCCCTTGGCCTTCTTGCGTACCGGCAGTTCCAGCACGCCCTGGATGCGTGTGCGCGTAGTCTGCGGCTTATGCGTGACGATGGCCAGCTTCTGTCCCAGCAGCGCATTCAACAGCGTCGACTTGCCCGCATTGGGACGACCGACAATCGAGACGAAACCGGAGCGAAGTGCCATGTCCTTAGAATGCCACGGAAGCTATCCAGCTACATCGCATTGCACCATCATTCGGTCGAATCGTTATCGGCCGGGTGCCCCACATCTCGATTCTGAGATGTGGGTGGGCAGTCTACTCAATTTATCCTTCTACACCCCGAGCCAAATCCCCGTTCACACTCACCCGCACCCGCTCCACCCTCCGGTCCGTCGAGGCCACCACCTCCAGCCGCAGCGGACCATCCTCCACGACCTCGCCGGGCAGCGGAATGTGCCCCGTCATCTCGCTTACCAGGCCACCCACTGTCGTCGCCTCATAGGTCGACAGCAAGCGCGCAAGCACCTGCTCGGCCTCCTCCGCAGCTTCCTCCCCCTCACCGCCGCCGATGTCCGCTTCCGCCGTCTCCCGCTGCTCGACGAGCTCGCGCAGGCGGTCGACCTCGAAGCTCCCCGGCACCACCCACGTCCCCTCAGCCTCGCGCAGCGGAGCGTCCTCCGCGGTCTCGGTGTCGTGCTCGTCCTCGATGTTCCCGACGATGGCCTCCAGCAGGTCCTCGATCGTCACCAGCCCCGCCACGCCGCCATACTCGTCGATCACGATCGACATGTGCTGCTTCTGCCGCTGCATCTCGCGCAGCAGCTCATTCATCTTCTTCGTCTCGGGCACAAACACCGCCGCCCGCTGCATCTCCGCGACGGTCCGCCGCGCGGCTTCCGTGTCTTTGACCCCCAGCAGGTCCCGCGCGAACGCAATCCCCGTAATGTCGTCCAGCGACTCGCCGTACACCGGAACGCGCGAAAAATTATGCGCCCTCACCTCCGCCGTGAACTGCTCCAGCGACGTCTTCCCCGCCACCGCGAACATCGCCGGCCGCGGCGTCATCACCTCGCGCACCACCTTGTCCCCGAACTCCACCACGCTGCGCACCAGCTCGCGGTCCTGCTCGTCGAGCACACCCTCTTCCTCGCCAGCCTCCAGCAGCGCCTCCATGGCCTCCCCCGCATGCTCCGGCTCCTGCATCTCCGGCTCCGCCAGCCCCGCTATCGAGAGCAGCAGACTGATCGTCAGCGTCACCGGCAGCGCGAGATAAAACAGCGCCTGCAGCAGCCACGCGATGCGCGCGATCCACTCTCCGCGCGTGCGCGTGAAAAAAACCTGTGGCAGCAGCCGATCGAAGACCAGCAGCGCCAGCAGCAGCTCGAAGACCGTGCGTGTAATCTCCGCCGGATTGTGCCCAACCTTCCCTTGCAGCCGGATCGCCAGCAGAAACGCCAGCGCGCCCAGCGCAATCTGCCGCAGCACCGACGCCGACAACGCCGCCGATTCACGGCTCAGCCGCAGCTTCGGCTCCACCCTTCGCTCCCACGCGTCGATGTTTTCGGTGTACTCGCGCGACAGGAACTTGCCCATCTCAAAATAAATGCGATCGACATATGCGGCCAGCGCCAGCAGGCACAGCAGCAGAAACACCGCAACCGGATATCCCCAGCTCATGCCGACGTCCCGCTTCGCCCTTCGCGTTTGTCTTTGCTTTTCTGGCTGTCATTCCGCAGCGCAGCGGAGGAATCTGCTCTTGACTTTGCCTTTGCTTTTGCCGCTTTCCTCGGAGTTGTCGTTGCCTTCCCCGCCCGCGCAATCAGTCCGCTGGGCAGACTCAGCGCTTCGCGCAGTTGGGCTTCACGCCCGGCCATCTCGCCCTTATCGCTCTCATGATCCATACCGGAGAGGTGAAGCAGCCCATGCAACATCAACACGCAAATTTCATCCGACACACTATGGTCGAACTCGTCCGCCTGCCTTGCCGCCGTCTCGACCGAGATGGCGAGATCGCCAGCGCGATTTCCGGGCATTCCTTCAGCAACGGTAAAACTCAACACGTCGGTTGACTTGTCTTTGCCGCGAAACTCTCGATTGAGCCGTCGCAGCGTTGAATCGCTGCCGAGCAACACGTCCACATCACCCTTGAGACCAATCTTCCGCCGGGCACGCTGTAGAAACCGCTTGAGCACAGCCTCCGAAAACTCAAAGGCATCCCAGGGATCGGCACTAGCAGGCAGCCTTCCCGGCGGTTGAAGTGTAATCATCTTGCACCGATGCTACTAGAGCCTGCCCGCCCGCACCTTGCCGAAGTGCGTCGAGAGCTGAATCGCCATCACCAGGACACCCAGGCCCACAAGCATCCATCCAACACACGCTTCCGCGCCTTGCGGTCTAAAGTAGTGAAGCAGCAGCACTCCTGCGATAAAATTTCCAAAACCCCAAAGCACGTTACTCAGCGGCGAAGACTCGCCAACTCCAGGCGGTTTACCAAATGGCGACTGAAACGGATTCCCGCTAATCCCCTGGACGAAGTGCGGAACGCCATTCGCAAGAAAAAGGCCGCCGACGAATTCGAGCACGAAAAAGTACCACGGCATCTCGAACTCCCTTTCTGTAAGTTAGCCCCACCCTACTGCGGCTTCAACACAGCCTTGCGCGGCTGCACCACGGGCAGCGCCAGCGTCGCACCTCCATCGCCGGCCACCTCCATCGACAGCGGCAACTGCTCCGCCCTCTGATAGCTGTCGTAGGCCCGCACGATGCGCTGCACCAGATGATGCCGCACCACATCCACATCTTCGAAGTGGCAGAACCGAATGCCCTCCACGCCGTCCAGCACGCGCAACGCCTCAAACAAGCCGCTCTTCTTCGGATTCGGCAGATCGATCTGCGTCAGGTCGCCTGTGATCACGGCCTTCGACGCATTACCCAGCCGCGTGAGGAACATCTTCATCTGCTCGTTGGTCGTATTCTGCGCCTCATCCATGATGATGAACGCGTCATTGAGCGTCCGCCCGCGCATAAACGCCAGCGGCGCTACTTCAATCACATTGGTCTCCAGCATCTTGTCGACCTTCACCGGATCGAGCAGATCATAGAGCGCGTCATACAACGGCCGCAGATACGGATCGACCTTTTCCTGCAAGCTACCGGGCAGAAACCCCAGCCGCTCTCCGGCCTCGACCGCCGGCCGAACCAGAATAATCCGCGCGACCTTCTTGGCCAGCAGCGCGCTCACCGCCATCGCCACCGCCAGATACGTCTTGCCCGTTCCCGCCGGCCCCAGCCCGAACACCATGTCGTTGGCCTCTATCGCCTCCACATACTTGCGCTGGTTGGGAGACCTCGGCTGCACCATCCGCTTCACGCCTGCCGAGCGCTGCTTGCCGCTCTCCACCAGTCCCCGCAGCGTCACCGTCGGGTCGGCCACCACCATCTTCAACAGCGCATTCAGTTCGCCGTTATGTGGATGCACCCCCACCCGCCGCAGATGTTCAAAGTCGGAGAAGATCCCCTCCACCCGGGCCACCGAAGCGGCGTCGCCCATCACCTGAATGCTGTCAGCCCGCAAGTCGATCTGGACTACCAGCCCATCTTCCATCAAACGGAGGTTCTCGTCGCGCGTGCCGTACAGCGGCTCGATTCCAGGAGTTAGGGGCAATGCTTTTTTTACCAAGGTTGGGCCTGACCTCCGTCAGGAGATTGCTGTCAATTGGATGCTTTCGATGGGAGATAGATGCTGTGATGAACGCCGAACCAGCCGCCGCTTGCGCCACCTCTGCCGATGCAAACCCAGCTTCCGGCCCCATGGACATAGACTTCCGCAAGCTGCGTTGCCACCGGTTTGGCCTTCACTCGAATAAAGTTTGTCAATAGAGTATCGATGTTGCGGTGAGACTACCGCCGGACCGCAGTGCGCGTCAAGGCTCCTTGTGTAAATCCTGAACCAACTCCGGTTCCGTCGCAAGCATACTGCAGACTCCCCACTGCATCAGTTCGCCGATGGCCGCTCGACATGATCGATTACAAGTACATCCGCAGGCCCTTTCGTTCCCTCTATCTTCAGCCCAAGCTGCTCCTGGACCGCTGTAAAAAGTCCGGGCGGCGCCTTCGGATCGTTGTTGAGCGAACCGTCCATCGTCCATTCCAACTTAAAATCGAACCTGCCCTTGAGCCCGGTCTCGTCCACCACCGGCCTGTCCAGAAAGTACTGCATTCCCTGGGCAAAATCCGCCATCGAGTTATTCGTAAACTTCCACATCTGCTCAACACCATTTCCGCTGCCCGTCTGGTCAAGCAAACTGTTCGGATCGGACTTACTGGCCGCCAGCTTGGGGCCGCCTTTCGCAACGGTGATAGCAAAGATGGAGAGGTCCCGCTTCGCGCGTTGAAACTTCAGACCGAACCGCTCCGCCAGCAGCTTCTGGAGCATCTCGCGCTGCTGTTGCACGCTCGGCTGGCCATCGATGTCCGGTACGCCGTTGATGTCGTACCGGTCTTTGGAAAACCACTCCGGCCCGTCCACGATCTGCTTAGGGTGAATGGCATAGGCGAATGCGATCAAGCGATCCATCGGCTCGTTCTCAAGGAACAGTCGATGTCCCATCGTATGAAACCCCGATTTGCCATCATCAGGATCACTGGGCTTGATCGTGGCGACCTCATACGACGGGTGCGCATCCTTGGCCATCGGCTCCACTTCCCGTTCTTGGCCAAACGCCCCAGGTAACGCGAGCAATGCCGACCCTGCGAGAAAGACAAACGTCCTACGATTGATCGCAGTTTGCTTCATCGTGACCCCTCTTGATCGCAAAGCGATGGTTCTCCCAATTAATGTATACAAGCCAACGCATCCCAGCCCCACCATTTCATTGACCCAACCCTCGAAAACCCATAGACTTGAGCCTGTACCGGAACCGCTGCACTGCCCTGCGCATCAGCCTCCAGCGTGCATCCCTCCCATCCACCCGCAGACAGCGGGCGGCAAGAAAGAGCAATCTCTTACATGGCAAATCACGTCTCCTCCCTCAAGCGCGCCCGTCAGACCGTCACCAAGACGGCCATCAACCGCGCCAACAAGTCTAAGCTGCGCGGCAGCCTGCGCCTGATGCGCGAGGCCCTCGCCGCGGGCGACAAGAACTCCATCACCGCCGTCTACCGCTCCACCGTCTCGGTGCTGGACAAGAGTGTGCAGAAGGGTGTGCTGCACAAGAACACCGCCAGCCGCTACAAGGGCCGTCTCAACGCTCGCGTGAAGGCCATCGTCACCGCCACCGCTTAGCGCAGCGCCGCAATCATAGCGCAGCGCCGCAATCATGTAGAGTCGCCTTCTTTTTTGGTTGTCATTCCCAAAGGGAATCCGCGTCCGTAGCTCTACACCCTCAGGCCTGTCAGGCAAGTTGCTACAAGCAACCCACGCGGGCATTTGCCTTTCTGGTTGTCGTTCCGCAGGCATCTGCTTCTGTCGTTGCACTTGGCTAGCGGACCCGCTACGTCGCGCTCAGTTCGGTTGCTGCCGATTGCTGCCGCCGAACTCCGGCTTCTCTCCCGGTTTCAGCAGCGTCGGAGGCTTACGCGCCGCCTCCGACTGCGCCCCAGCCCCCGCAATCTTCGGCCCCTCAGACCCAGAGCCAGACCGCAGCGCCGCGGTAGCCACCACACCCTGCCCACCCGGCGAGCCTTGCCCCGCCGCTAACATCGGCTCCGCTGGAGCGCCGGCGGGCTGGCCCGTTGCCGACGCCGTAGTAGCCCCAGCAGCGGCTCCAGCTCCCGCCCCGCTCTTCGCCACCTCCACCGGCGCCGTCAGGCGGGGCAGCGACACCCGCCCGTCCCCTGGCGGCGGCGCGAACTTCGCCACCTCCAGCATATCCTCCAGATCCTGCCTGCCCGGCGCCGGCAGCCTGTACACCGCGATCGCCCCACTCCTCACCGCCGCCGCCATCAGCCCATCGCTCGACAGATCGAAATTCTCCCCGCTCTTGAAGATCGGCGAACAATCCACCTTCAGCAGTAGGTCGCCGCTGGCGTTCTGATAGACGCGCACCTCCTGCCGGGCCGGCGTCCCCTGATCTACGTTGGTCCCAACCGCCAACTGCGGCACGGCCGCGGTCGTGCGACTGACGGCAAACCGCGCCGCCTCCGGCGCAAAGGCGAACACCGGCGCGCCCAGTTCGCCCATCCCTTCCTCCCACGTCTCATGCCCATCCAGCCCATAGGAGGCGATCTTCATACTGGAATCCGCCCCCTGGCAGGTGACCGCCAGGAACTCCCCCCGGCTCACCATCTGCAGCCGCGGAGCGCAACTGCTCTGCACCTTGCCCAGATCGATCGCCTTGCCCCCAAACTCGTTGAAGCTCATCGACCAGACGTTGTTCGCGGTCTCCTCGGCCCACAGATACCCATCGGCATCCACGGGCAGCGCGACCGGCTCGGGGGACGTCACAACCCCCGCCGCGACCACCTGCAGCCCCGCCCCGCCCGCCCCGTCCCCGGCAGCGCCGGTTGCCGGCTTCTCCCCACCGCGCAGGCGAAAGAATTGCACCACCGTCTGGGTCACGGGCCGGTCGGCGCCGACGTCTCCCAGCAGCGCCTCCGCGCGGCCATCCGGATTGACATAGGAGACCACGCTCTCCAGCGTCACCAGACCTCCGTCCGGCGAAACGAGCACCGCGTTCGGCCGGTACTGCTGGCCGGGAAAAACCGTGCGTTCAAAAGGATCGCTCTTGCCCAGGTTGGCCAGTGGCGTCATGGTCGAGAGCCGGTCTCCGATCCGCACCAGAAACCGCCCGCCGCCCAGGCTCCACAGATAGCGCGAATGATCGTGCATGTGCCACACCGTGCGCGCTGCAATCTTGCCGGAGGGCAGATCCACGATCTCCACCGCCACCATGCGATCGTCGTCCGTCTTGGGATCGTCCGGCAGCCGCCGCACCAGATCGCGCGTGCTGAAGGTCACCAGCAGATGACTATCGTCCAGAATATGCACCGTCAGCATGGACGCGCCGATCTGCAAAAAGGTGTCCGATACACCCGGAAAACCGATCGATTCCAGCGACACCTGCGCCCACGGTTTGGCCACGCGATCCGTCCTCGGCGCCGCCTTCTTCGCCGAAAGGCCGCTCGCGCTCCACGTGCAGCCCGCCAGCACCATCGCCGCCAGCGCGCCGAGCCCGCCCGGGCTCACGGCCTTAGCCCTTCGCGAACGATTCTCTGCATTCGCCATCTTCGTCCCCGCGTACCTTACTCTTGCACAGACGGCCCTTCCCATGCCACCCGGTTACACGCTACCGACTCAAACCCACAAATCCGCGCGCCGGTCTGGGTTGCCGATCCGGGTTACCGATCCGGGTTGCCGATCCGGGCGCCGATCCGGGTGCCCCAAAGCCTACCCTGAGCTTGCCGAAGGGCCTCGCTTCTGAGACATGCGTCTGCATGCGAAAGTAGAGTGTGGCCACCCCCGCAAACCATCGCACTCTCGGCTTTCTCGCCGCCGCCCTCGCCAGCAGCTTCTGGGGCTGCGGCTTCTTCTTCGGTAAGATTGCCCTCGCCGAGATGAACGTCGGCGCGATGGTCTTCTACCGCTTCGCCTTCGCCACGCTGGGTCTTCTGCCGCTGCTCATCACGCACCCCCCGCACCTTAACGCCCCGGCCTTTACGGCGCAAGAGTGGCGCACCCTGCTCATCGCCTCCTTTCTCGGCGTTCCGCTCCAGTTCCTGCTCCAGTTCAAAGGCCTGTCGATCACCACCGTCTCGCACGCCTCGCTGATGGTCGGCACGATGCCGGTGCTGCTCGCCGTGGGTGCCACGCTCTTCGCGCACGAGCGTCTGCACCGCCTCGGCTGGACGGCGCTCGCGGTCTCGACGACCGGCGCCGCGCTCATCGCGCTGGGCGGTGAACTGGGCGCCGCTCGCGGCCATTCCATCAACGGCCCCACCCTCGCCGGCGATCTGCTCGTGGTCCTCTCGATGGGCATCGCGCTCTTCTGGATCCTGCTCAATCAGCGCTTGATGCAGCGCCACAGCGCGGTCGTCATCACAGCCTACGGCATCGTGCTGGGAATGCTGATGTTGACCGTCTGCGTGCCGGTGCTCTACGGTCTGCCGCCAGTGCATGGCATCTCGCTGAAGGCCTGGGGCGCGCTCGCCGCCAGCGGTCTGCTCTGCACCGCCACCACCACGCTGCTGTGGAACTGGGGCATGACCCAGGTGCCCGCCTCGCAGGCCGGCGTGCTGCTCAACATGGAGCCGCTCATCGGCTCGCTGCTGGGCGTCTTCGTGCTCGGCGAACACCTCGGCGGCCTGGCCTGGCTGGGCGGCGCCATGATCCTCGGCGCCGCCATCACCCTGACCACGCGCTCCTCCCCGCCGCTCGAAGACCCCGCGATGGTCTGAAGCGAACCTCAAGCTAAATGCCCATTGATCTCACAGAGCCCATGGATACCGGGCGCTCTTGCTTTTCTGGTTGTCATTCCGTAGGAATCTGCTGTTCGGGTCGCCCATTCACCATCTTCGGAGTCTGCCCACCCGGCCAGAAATTGTCATCCTGAGCGCAGCGAAGGACCTGCTTCCCGCTTGTGCCGGCGGCTACCCTGCTATCCTCGTCAGCGTCAGGCCACACGCCTGAACTCAACTGGAGACCACTGCATGAAGCTTCGGCCTTTCCTCGCTGCGTTCGCCCTCGCTTGCTGCTCCGCCATCGCACTTCCGGCCCAGAACTCCGCGCCCGCGCATCCCCAGGCCGCCCCGCGCAAACCGTTCCAGCCCGCTGCGACCCAAGCCCCGGGCGCCGCGCCCGACAAGGTCTGGCTCAACTCCTCCAGCAAGGTCTACCACTGCCCCGGCGACCGCTACTACGGCCGCACCAAGAGCGGCCACTACGTAACCGAGGCGCAGGCCAAATCCACCGGAGCCCATGGCCCCCGCGGCACAACCTGCTTCAAATAGCCGCCCCTCACACCGGCGTAATGATCCCGCCCACCGGCAGCGACGTCGGCAGCGCACCTGGCCTCCGCAACCGCATCGCCACCGCAATCTTATCGATGTACTTCAGGCCCGCATGGGTGTTGAACAGCACCACGCGCTCGCCCGCCTTGACCTCGCCGCTGGTCCGCAGCGTGTCAAAAGCCGCCGTCGCCGCCGCGCCCTCCGGCGACAGAAAGATGCCTTCGTTCTTCGCCCAGTCCAGGATCGACGCCAGAATCGCCGCATCATCCGACGCCACAACCGAACCACCCGACGCCCCCACGATCTCCAGAAGGATGCCGTCGCCAGGAACCTCCGGAGCGCGCCGCGCCGCCGCAGCCGTCGCCGCATACATGCGCGGCCGCCTGCCCCGCACCCAGCCCAGCTCCTCCATCTCCTCGAACGCCTTCCACATCCCGATCAGCCCCGCCCCGCTCCCGGCCGGATAAAAAACCGCATCCGGATACTCCCACCCAAGCTGCTCCACCAGCTCATAGCCCATGGTCTTCTTGCCCTCGACGCGAAACGGTTCCTTCAACGTCGAAATGTCGAACCACACATCCTCGGGTGCAACGCCCGACTTACGCTGCTGCCCGATCCGTTCGCCCACCAGCCGCGCACAATCCGAGATCAGCCCATCGACCCTATTCACATCCGCTCCGTACACGACACCTTCCACATAGTTCGCAAACGGCGCGTCCTTCGGCATCGCGTCCCTCGGCATGAAGATGTGCGCGGGAGTCTGCCCCGCCGCCGCATACGCCGCCAGCGCGCCCGCCGTATTGCCATCCGAAGCCGCCGCCAGCTGCCGCAGCCCATAGTGCTTCGCCATGGTCACAGCCATCCCCAGCCCGCGCGCCTCGGCCGTGCCGGTCGGGTTCGCGCCCTCTTCCTTCACCAGCAGCCTCTCGTAACGCCTGCTGCAAATCATCGGAGTCCATCCCTCGCCCAGCGTCACGGGCGCAACATCGGGAAGCACATCCGCATAGCGCCACATCCCCAGACTGGCGGGCGAAGCCGCAGCCAGCTCCGCCGCATGCTCACGCCGCGCGGTCTTCTTCAGCGCCTCCATGTCATACCGCACATACAGCCGCCCCGCATCGATCGGGCACAGCGTCTGAGGAGTTTCGGCGGACACATGAGCATGGCAATGGGAGCATTCGAGATACGCAATCGCCGGCATAAGCTTCGATGGTAGTGCAAGGACCGCGCGATAACTATCGGCCTGCCAACGCGTCTTGCCTCCGGCCTCGGTTTCCCGCACCACTTCCCGTAGGCTGAAGAGATGCCGCCACGCCTCATCGCCATCGACCTCGACGGGACCCTGCTGAACACCGATGGCCGCATCAGCGCTCGCAACCGCGCCGCCCTGCAACTGGCCGAAGGCAACGGCGCTGAAATTGTCATCGCCACCGGCCGCCGCCACGCCTACGCCATGCGCGTGCTCCACGATCTCAACCTGCGCTCCGCCAACGCTCTGGTCAGCTCCAACGGCACCGTCATCCGCAATCTTGATGGCGACCTCCTGCACCGCCACCACATGCCGCTTGAAACCGCGCTCTGGATCTGCGCGCACGCCGCCGAGTTCCGCAACACGATGGTGCTGACCTTCGACATCCTCGGCCACAACGGCGACGATACGCGCGGCGCGCTGGTCTGCGAACACCTCGACGATCTCCACGCCAGCATCGGCCGCTGGATGGACTCCAACGAACCCTACATCGCGCAGGTCGCCCGCCTCGAAGACGCGCTGCAAGCCGACCCTCCCATCCAGATGATGCTCTGCGGGACCATCGCCCGCATGCGCGAAGCCGAGGGCCGTCTGCTCGAAGCCAACCAAGGCCCGAACGCTGGTCCGAACGCTCACCCGAAGGTCACCGCCGTCGGCGCCGCAGAGCGCGCGGACGCCGAAATCGCCCTGCATCGCACCATCTACCCCCACCGCGATCTCTGCATCCTCGACATCCTGCCCGCCGGCTGCTCCAAGGCCTCCGCGCTGCTGCATCTCGCGGAGTTGCGCGGCCTCTCCGCAAGCGACATTCTCGCCATCGGCGACAACTGGAACGACGTCCCCATGCTGCGCCTCGCCGGCCGCTCCGTCCTGATGTCCAACGCACCCGACGACCTGCAAGCCCTCGCCCGCGAGAGCGGCTGGACCCTCGCTCCCTCCAACGACGAGGACGGTGTCGCCATCGCCATCGAAGCCGCCCTCGCCGGCGAACTCGTTGCGTCTGCTCCCCAAACCGCGCCGATGGTAGTCTCATAGGCAGTGCTCCGCTCCACTCAAATCCACGCGTCTAGCCGCCAGCGTCCGATGACCCTGGTCTTGTGTGTCGCCGCTCTCTGCGCTGCCTCCCTCTGCGTTCGCGCCCATGCGCTCGAACGCGTGAACCTGCGCAACGGCTTCTCCTACGACTGCGCGCGCAGCCAGCCGCTCGATAGCACCCACGTGCGGCTGTTCCTGGCGGAGGAGGGTGCTGACGGCGGCCCTGCGGCAGCGAACTTTATCGACCTCGCCGCGCAGCAGATCGCCAGCGTCGAAACATTACCCGATCCGCCGCAGCCCACGCCCGCACCTCCAGCCGTGCCCGCGGCCACCGGCGTCCACGACCTGCTCGCCCGCGCCGGCGCCCAGCACAACATCGACGTCGATCTGCTCGCCAGCGTGGTCAAAGCCGAGAGCGGCGGCCGCGCCAACGCCGTCTCCCGCGCCGGCGCCCGCGGTCTCATGCAGCTCATGCCCCAGACCGCCCACGAGCTGGGCGTCGCCGATGCGTTTCGCGCCGACGAGAACATCGCCGGCGGTGCGACCTATCTCGACGCGTTGCTGACCCGCTACAACAACAATCTCTCGCTGGCCCTGGCCGCTTACAACGCCGGACCCGCCGCGGTCGATCGCTTCCACGGCATCCCGCCCTTCCGCGAGACCCGCGCCTATGTCGCCCGCGTCGAAAACGAGTTCAGGCATCGCAAACTGGCGCTCGAACGAACCACGCTCGCCTCCCGCTAAAAGCAATTGCCTCCGGCTTACAGCGTCGCATTTCTGGCTGCACAGCCTTCCTTTTCCGATCGCGAAGCATCGCTTTTCTGGTTGTCATTCCGCAGCGCAGCGAAGGAATCTGCTGTTTGGAGCGCCTGCACCCCATCAGGAGAACCGCTCGAATGCCGCTAATGCCGACGCCCAAAGTTGAAGCCGTCGACCCGGAGTTTGAAGCCTCTCCAACTCCCGCACGCCCCAGCCTCTTCCGCGCGCGCAACCTCGTACCCGTGGCGCTTGCCCTTGTGGCCCTCGCCGTTTGGCTGGTGCACAGCCGAGTCTCCTTCGACTGGCGGTCCCTCGGCCACCAGCTCCGCTCCGTCTCCCTGCCTCTGCTCGCACTCGCGGTCGCGCTCAACTACTCCGGCTACTGGCTGCGCGCCTGGCGCTGGGCGGTGCTGCTCGGCCCTATCCGCAAGTCCTCCACGCTCGAGTTGCTCCCTTCGCAGCTCATCGGGTTCACCATCGTCGGCCTCTTCGGACGCTTCGCCGACCTCGGCCGCCCATATCTGATCGCCCGCCGTCTCCACACCACCGTCGCCACGCAGATGGCGGTCTACTCCATCGAGCGCGCCTTCGACCTCGCCGCCGCGGCCATTCTCTTCTCCACGACGCTCGCCTTCGCCCCTCACGACATGCCGCACCACCAGGCCTTCGCCCGCGCCGGAGCCATCTCGCTCGCGGCCACGCTCTTAATCGCCGCCTTCGCGCTCGCCCTGCGCTTCGCCGGCACCCGCATCGCGGACCTCGCCGCACGCCTTCTCAAGCGCATCTCAGAAAAGCTCGCCGCCGGCGCCGCCGAGCACGTCCGCAACTTCAGCCTCGGCCTGCGCATCGTCTCCACGCTGCGCGAGTTCCTCGCCGCGCTGCTGCTCTCGATCGTCATGTGGGTCTCGATCGCGCTGGTCTACTTCGAATCGACCCATGCCTTCCGCGCCTCGCCGCAGCTTGCCACCCTCAGCTTCGCGGCCGTCATGCTGCTAATGGCTTCGAGCATGGGCGGCTCGCTGCTGCAGCTTCCCATCCTCGGCTGGTTCACCCAGATCGCGGTGCTGGCGGCCGCGCTGCACGGCTTCTTCAACGTCCCGCTCGCGACCGCCTCGGCCTGCGGCGCGGTCCTGCTCGCAACCGGCAATCTCGCCGTCATCCCCCTCGGCCTGATCGCAGCGCGCCTCGAAGGCATCACCCTCCGCGACGTCGCGCAGGGCTCTTCGGCTGCAAGTTAGAGCGGAACCGCCCATTGGTGTTGAGGGTGTAGAGTTCTTGCCTTTGCTTTTCTGGTTGTCATTCCGTAGGAATCTGCTGTTGAAGCGCCCCAGCATCACGGGAGAATCGTACCGGGAGCGCGCGACAACCGCCCCTAAAACTTCCTCACATCCACCGTCCCCATACTTCCATTCAGCGCATCGCGCACCACAAAACGCAGCCGCACAGCATTTCCCGGCAACGTGACTGGCAGTTGAAACGTCGCGCCCGCCTCGCCATCTGCCCGCGGCGAGGTCTCCTCGCGCGCCACATGCCCGAGCAGCTTGCCTTTGGCGTCATACCAGCCCGCCGCTACAGTCGCCTCCTCATGCTGCTCGCCGTTCGCACCAGCCCAGTTGGTGGCTGACTCGCTGGTGGCTGGCTCGCTGGTGGCTGGCTCGCTCCACGCAATCCCGTTCCCCGCGACATGAATCTCATAGACCCCACCCGCCGCCTTCGCCGCCGTCACACTCAGCCCGCTGTACGAAATCGTCGTCGTCAAAGCCGCCGACAAGTCCAGTTCAAGATTCGCCCGCACCTGCTTGGCTTTCATCGTCTTGTCCAGTACCGGATTCAAATCGGCGTTAGTCTCCGGATAATACCCATCGCGCGTGATCGCGCGCAGACCCGGGTCGGACATCACAATCGTGATCTTGCGAAACTTCGCCGCATCCTGGGATGGATTGCTGGGCGAATACGCCAGCGTGTAGTACACCTGGCCTTCCTCAATGCTTTCGCCGATCACATTGTTCAGATCGTTGCGGCCGGTGAACGCCATCCCGCCGGTCGTGGGCGCCAGATCGGCAAACGAAACGCTGCCGCCGAACGGGTCGGCACGATTCTCATCCAGCGACGAGTTCAGAGCGTCCGGCGTGTCCACCTCGACGTTGGACGCCGAGTCCGCCGTCGGATTGATCGTGTACACCGTCACCCGCGCCGCCAGCAGCCGGTCCGTGCATCGCCGCACCGCCGTCTCGATCACGTCCGCCTCGTCGCGCGGCAGACTCACCAGGTCCGACGACGGAAATCCCTTCCCCACCCAGATCAGGTTCTTACGCCCCGGCGTTCCCATCGACGACTGCGAGATCTGCTGCAGCGCCGCCAGCACCTGCACCATCCGTTCCACCGCGCCCGCTCCGCTCTTGCCGCTGTTCATCATCCGCCACGGGTACTCCGGCATATGCTTCTTCACCACCTGAATCAGCGCATCGCGGTCCTGCGTGTAGTCGTGCATCTGCTGGAACGTCGTGTTCGTCGCAATCATCAGCACCGTCGGCTCCTTCAATACCGCCGGCTGCGACTGCAGATACTTCACCATCATCTGGCGCGAAAAACTCGAATCCTGAAACGTCGAGTTCAGCTCATCCAGCACCAGGATCGTCACCGGCGCATTGCCGATCTTCTTCAAATCCGCAGCCGAGTTCACGATGGCCCCAGCATTCGCGCTCGACGGCATGCGATGGTCACTCGGCGGCTCGAACGTGCGAATCGTCTGCGGCACGCCATCTTCCAGCACCTTGAAGTCGTCCTTGGTCAGATTGCGATGCACCAACCTGCCCTGCTTGTTGGTCACTACCACATCGAGCACCACGATCCGCGCATTCACGGTAATCGTCGACGGTGTATAGGCGTTTGGATTCGGCGAATTCGGCGAATTGGACTGCTTGGCCGTCTGCGACCTCGCGCCCATCACCCAGCCCAACAGCATGACGACCACAGCGAATCGGGACCACCTGCGTGTCAGAACGCGCGACATCGGACTCCTTCAAATTCAGCGGGCATGAAACTCACTTGATCGGGGCTGCTCCAGTGTAGACGCCGCAGCAGTCCGCTTTGTTGCGCTCCATTCCGCGATCCCCCACATACGCTTGCTAGAATCGACCTAATGAAATGTCCGTTTTGCGCCTTCACCCAGGACAAAGTCATCGACAGCCGCGAAAGCAAGGACGCCGACTCCATCCGGCGCCGCCGCGAGTGCGAGCGCTGCAACAAGCGCTTCACCACCTATGAGCGCCTCGACGAAATCCCCTACATGGTCGTCAAGAAGGACGGCCGCCGCGAAAAATTCGAGCGCCAGAAGGTCCTCACCGGACTGCTCCACTCCTGCCAGAAGCGCAAGGTCTCGACCCTGCAGATGCAGGAGATCGTCGACGCCGTCGAGGCTTTCGTGGTCGACTCGCCCGAGCGCGAACGCTCCACCTCGAGCGTGGGCGAGCTCATCATGGAGCGGCTCCGCAACATCGACACCGTCGCCTACATCCGCTTCGCCAGCGTCTATCGCGACTTCAAGGACGTGAACGAATTCAAGCAGGAGCTCGAAGGCCTGCTAGGCGGCAAAGACTCCCGCGGCAAACGTCCCAATCCCCGCTGACCCGCTCCTTCCATCCGGGCTACTGCAAGGCCCAGCAGCAACATGACAGGGCCAGGTTGCTTTCAGTTCGGGGAAGGCTTCTGGACATGATCGATCACCAAGACATCGGTCGGCACCTTCTCCACAGACAGCTTCAGCCCTAGTTGCTGCTGAATCGCCGCGAAAAGACTTGGAGCGGAGCCCATATCGCTTTGCGGTGGCGCCGATGGAGGATGGCCGTCAAATTGAGTTTCATCTGGCACGAACGTGAGCTGGAAATCGAACCTGCCCGTCATGCCCGTCCTGTCGATCATAGGTCGATCCAAAACGACTTGCTGCATCATCTGTGCGAATTGTCCCATCGTCGCATTCTTCGCCGGAAGCAAGAGCCCTCCAGCTACGGGGCGGAACTCCATACTGGGAAGAGGATTACTGCTCTGGCTTGGCGTGAAGTTCTTTGGACCGCCCTTTCCAATCGAAAGCACATACGTGGATAGCTCTTGCTTCTCATGATGGAAGACGAGTTCGAAGCGGCCTGCCAAAACTTTCTGCACCATCCGCAGCCACTGCGTCGCATTCGGCTCGCCTTCGCCTTCCTGTATTCCGACAAGATCGAATTTATCGTTGCGTACCCACGCCGGCGCGCCTATGATTTGTTTCGGTTGAACTCCATAGGCGACCTGAATAAGGTCGGCCAGCGACGTCCCGTGGGTCGAGTAGGTGCGCCCAACCACCCGGAAATACTTGCCAGGTTCATCCGGGCTGCTTGGCTTAATAGTTGCCACTAGAAACGATGGATCGGTGTCCGTCATCGGCTTTCGCGGTGCGGGCGGTTCAGGAATCTCCCAAGCTGTATCCTTGCTCGCGCGTACAAACACCAGCGGCAAAGTCTGCGCCCATTTCCCGGCAATAGAGTTGCCGTCCGTGCTCAGTTCACCTTCATAGCTTCCGCCGATGGCAGGAACCGAATACTTGAAGGTCCGTCCTTGCAGCCCCACCCCCGCAGTTTTCATCGGCTGCGCGCCCTGATCGATGCTGTAGTTGAGCGCAGTCCAACTTCCATCGGCCGCCTTCGAGATCTTCAGAACAATGCGCAGCGTTCTTCCGGGCCGAGAGCCGTTTCCCGGCAGATCAAGGGTTCCTTGCCAGCTCCCGGTGATATCTCTTAGCTCGTTTTCCGGATTGCCTGTTGAGGTCGCCGGCTGAGTCACGTGCGCAGCTTGACTCTGCACTGTAGCGAATACTGGTACACCAACACAACTCATTCCAAGGAGCAATGGCAGAAGCTTCCGGATTGATGGGAGGGTTGCCGAGTGCCGCACAATCATGCCAAACACCGTCGTCTCTGTTCCGCACCCGCAGCTTATCAATGTCAGCCGAGGGACGAAGAATA
Source organism: Granulicella sp. (assembly GCA_965277925.1). GTDB lineage: Bacteria > Acidobacteriota > Terriglobia > Terriglobales > Acidobacteriaceae > Granulicella. Next base: position 634,496 of record OZ255850.1, read on the forward strand.
AAATTTCCTGCTGTTGAGAAGACGCGTACGCTGCTGTTCCGCTCGACTATATTTTCCGACCAGTTCAGAAAGCGCTCAAGCTCGAGTGAGCTACCCCATTGCATGGTTATCGGAGAGCGCTGGAATCGACTGAACTTCCTGCGTGGTCGCTAAGCGAATTCTCCAACGGGAAAGTCGCCGTCCCTGACACACCTCGCAGATACCTAGTAGACACACCTCGTACAATAGAGACAACGGCCAGAACCCCGATCTCAGAAAGAAGAAACCGGAATTTGTCCACCCGCACCCACAAAATCACCCTCATTCCCGGCGATGGCATCGGCCCCGAAGTCACCGCAGCCACCGTCGCCATCCTCGAAGCCGCTGGCCAGCAGACCGGCTGCAGATTCGACTGGCACCGCTACGACGCCGGCGCCGACGCCTTCGCCAAGACCGGCGAATACATCCCCAAAGCCCTCTACGACTCCATCGAGCAAAATCGCGTCGCCCTCAAAGGCCCCGTCACCACGCCCATCGGCGGCGGCTTCTCGTCGATCAACGTCACGCTGCGCAAGAAGTTCGATCTCTACGCGAACTTCCGTCCCATCAAAAATCTTCCCGGCCTAAAAACCAACTACCCCGGCGTCGACCTCATCATCTTCCGCGAGAACACCGAAGACCTCTACGCTGGCCTCGAGGTCATGATCAACCCCGACATCGCGCAATCGCTCAAGATCATCACCACCCAAGGCTCGACACGCATCGCCCAGGCCGCCTTCGACTACGCCAGCAAGCATGGCCGCAAGAAGATCCACGCCATCCACAAGGCCAATATCATGAAGCTCTCCGACGGCCTCTTCCTCAAGTGCTGCAAGCAGGTCGCCGCGCACTTCCCGGAGATCACTTACGCCGAGCACATCGTCGACAACACCTGCATGCAGCTCGTCCTCAACCCGTATCAATACGACATCATCCTCACCACCAATCTTTACGGCGACATCCTCTCCGACCTCTGCTCGGCCTTCGTCGGCGGCCTCGGCCTGGTCCCCGGCGCGAACCTCGGCAAAGAGTGCGCGATCTTCGAGGCCGTGCACGGGTCTGCTCCAGATATTGCCGGTCAGGATAAAGCGAACCCCACCGCGCTGTTGCAGTCCGCCATCCTGATGCTGCACCACATCGACGAGCCCGACGCCGCCGCACGAATTCAAACCGCACTCGAAGCCGTCTACACCGAAGGCAAAACCCTCACCCGCGACGTCGGCGGCGCCTCCGGCACCCGCGCCTTCTCGGAAGCCGTCATCGCGGCGTTGTAACTGTCACACTTTTGCTTGTCATTCCCGAAGGGAATCTGCGTTTGTTCTTGCCCTTGCTTTTCTGCTTGTCATCCTGAGCGCAGCGAAGGATCTGCTTCTCGCCCGCGCCACCACGGCATCCAAAGGAACACCATGACCCATCGCCCCGCCGCTCTACTGTTCCTCGCCACCTTCACTCTCGCCGGCTGCAAGCACACCGCCGCGCCCGCCTCCAGCGAGACAGCGCAACCCGCGCCCGCCTCCACCCCTACATCCACCGCAGCCCCAGCCGACGCCGGCTCCATCACCGGCGTCATCGACTTCAAGGGCAAGCCGCCAGCGCGTATCGCAATCGACATGTCTGCCGACCCGGCCTGCGCTCTCTCCCCCACGCCCAATCTCACCGAGCAATACGTCGTCGATCACGGCCATCTCGCCAACGTCTACATCTACATCAAGTCCGGCGCACCTGCCACCGGCGCGCCCGCCGGCACGCCGCCCGTCGAGCTCGACCAGAAAAACTGCGCCTACGTCCCACACGTCGTCGCGCTGCAGCAAGGCGGATCGGTAAAGTTCCTCAACTCCGACCCCACCACCCACAACATCCACACCATGACCACCACCGCCGGCAATGAATCGTTAGACATATCCGAGACCCCCGGCGGCACGCCGAAAGTCGAACAGTTCAAGACCGCCGAAACCATGATCCCCGTCCGCTGCAACAATCACCCCTGGATGCAGGCCTTCATCAACGTCGCGCCCAACCCCTACTTCGCCGTCAGCGCCACCGACGGCAGCTTCCACCTCCACGGACTCCCGCCGGGCAGCTACACCCTCGCCGCCGTCCACGAAAAGCTCGGCGAACTGGACATCCCCATCACCGTTACGGCACAATCGACCACCACGGCCAATTTCACCTTTGCATCCAAGCAGTAGTCCTGCACCACCCCGGGTGGCCCATCCTTTCGCAGCCTCATCGCGAAACGGTGGGATGCCTTCTCCGTCCCCGAGGCAACAGTTCCTACGCCGCACGAAAGGCTGCTCATGAACACGTTCTCGCTCACCTTCCCGGTCCACGCGATCCCGCTGTGGTTCCTTGTGCTCTCGCTCTTTCTGCCGCGCATCTGCATCCTGCTCGCGTGGCTGCAACACAGCATGACGCAGTTCATTCCGCCCGTCGTCGGCATCATTCCCATCATCGTCGCGCTGCTCATTCCGCGCCTGCTGATCCTCTTCTGGATCTATCAGGACCAGGGCATCACCATCTGGTTTCTGCTCCACGTCATCGCGTTGCTCATCGCCTGGGGCGGAGGCAGCCACCGCATCTACAGCCGCCGCCGCGTCACTTACGTCGACTAGCATCCAGTCTGGGTGGTACACCGCACATGGGGCACCCCAGGTCTCGATTTTGAGACCTGGGATTCCACGAAATCAGGCGGTCTCCGCACGTTATCCCGCTCTGTCTCCGTGGCGTTTTTCCTCTGCGTTCATCTTTCGGTCTTTCAATCGCAAAGGCGCAGGAGCTTGCGATATCCTAACGAAATGGAACGTCGTAACGTAGGCATTTTGGGCGCGACCGGAGCCGTGGGCCAGCGCTTCATCCAACTCCTCGCGGACCACCCCTGGTTCAACATCACATGGCTTGCCGCCAGCGACCGCAGCGCCGGCAAGACCTACGCCAAGGCCTGCACCTGGCGTCTCGAGACCCCTCTCCCCGCGCGCATCGCGCAGATGGTCCTGCAGCCCAACACCCCCGAAGCTGCAGCGCCTTCGGCCAACAGCCACAAGCCCGAACTTCCCCGCATCATCTTCTCTTCGGTAGACGCGCCCATCGCCCGCGAGCTCGAGCCCAGGTTCGCCGCCGCCGGCTGCGCCGTCATCTCCAACTCCTCCGCCTTCCGCATGTCTCCCGACATCCCGCTCGTCGTCCCCGAGGTTAACGCCGAGCATCTGGAAGTCCTCGAACTGCAGCCCACACGCGCGGCCTCCGGCGGCTACATCGTCACCAACCCCAACTGCTGCGCCATCGGCCTCGTGCTCCCGCTCGCCCCGCTCCACGCCCGCTTCGGCATCGAAAAACTCTTCGTCTCCACCATGCAGGCGGTCAGCGGAGCGGGCTACCCCGGCGTCGCCTCGCTCGATATCCTCGGCAACGTCATCCCCTACATCAAGAACGAAGAAGAGAAGCTGCAGGAGGAGATCGCCAAGCTGCTCGGCGCCTGCTCCAGCGGTGGCTTCCAATCCGCGGACCTCACCGTCTCCGCCATGTGCAACCGCGTGGCGGTCATCGACGGCCACACCGAATGCCTCAGCATCAAGCTCCACACGGCCGCCACTCACGCCGAGATCATCGAAGCCTGGCGCGACTTCCAGCCGCTCCACGGCAAAGGCCTCAACGGTCTGCACCTGCCCTCCGCGCCGCTCTTCCCCGTCGAATACGTCCCTGAAGAGACCCGCCCGCAGCCGCGTCTCGACCTCATGCGCGGCGCCGGCATGACCACCACCGTCGGCCGCCTGCGTCCCTGCTCGCTCTTCGACTGGAAGTTCACATTACTCTCGCACAACACCATCCGCGGAGCGGCCGGCGCGGCCATCCTCAACGCCGAAATCCTCGCCGTCCTCGGCAAGTTCGACTTCCGCAGCTTCCCTCCGCTACTCTCCCGGGCAGAAAGCCTCACGACAGCATGAGCACACCACGCCAGCACATCGTCGTGATGAAGTTCGGCGGCACCTCGGTCGAGGACGCGACCGCCATCCTGCGCACCGCCTCCATCGTCGCCGGCCGCGTCCGCCCACGCTCCGCTCCAACCCTCAGCCCCATCGTCGTCGTCTCGGCCATGTCCCGCGTCACCGACACCCTCATCGCCGCCGCCGCAGCCGCCGGCCGCAACGACCGCGAAGCAGCCCTGCGCCTCTCCGACGGCCTGCGCACCCGCCACCTCACCACCGCCGCCGAGCTGGTCTCGCAGAATCCCGACCGCCTCACCTCGCTCCAGCTCAACATCCACCACGACTTCGACGCCCTCGACGATCTGCTGCGCGGAATCTCCGCCGTCGGCGAGCTCACCCCGCGCTCCGCCGACAACGTCGTCAGCTTCGGCGAACGCCTGTCTTCGGTCATCGTCACCGCCGCCTTCGCTGCCCAGAGCCAATCTTCTGCCCAAAACATTGCGGCCACCCACGTCGACGCCCGCACCGTCATCCTCACCGACGACCACTACGGCAAGGCCACACCCGACACCCGCGCCATCGAAAGCGCCCTCACCCAGCACGTCCTCCCACTCGTCGACGCCGGCCGAGTCCCCGTCATGGGCGGCTTCATCGGCTCGCACCCGGTCGCCGGTGCTGACGCAGGCATCACCACCACCCTCGGCCGCGGCGGCTCCGACTACACCGCCGCCATCGTCGGCGGCGCCCTGCACGCCGGCGCCATCGAGATCTGGACCGACGTCGACGGCATCATGACCACTGACCCGCGCATCGTACCCGAAGCCCTGCGCGTCAAAACCATCAGCTTCGAAGAGGCCGCCGAGCTCGCCTACTTCGGCGCCAAAGTCCTGCACCCCGCGACCATCCTGCCCGCCGTGCAGAAGAACATCCCCGTCTTCGTCCTCAACTCCCGCAACCCTGATAACGAGGGCACGAAGATCACCGCGACGCCGCCCTCCTGCGCCAGCCCGTTCAAGTCCATCGCGGCAAAAAAAAAGCTCACCATCATCGACATCGTCGCCAGCCGCATGCTGCTCGCCCACGGCTTCCTCAAGGCCGTCTTCGACGTCTTCGACAAGCACCACTGCGCCATCGACATGGTCTCCACCAGCGAAGTCTCCATCTCCGTCACCGTCGACTCCCGCGAAGCCTTGCCCGCCATCTGCGCCGAGCTCAGCAAGCTCGCCGACGTGAAGTACGAGTCCAACAAGGCACTCATCTGTCTCGTCGGCGAAGACATTCGCGGCATCTCCGGCATCGCCGGCCAGGTCTTCAGCGCCATCTCGCACGTCAACATCCGCATGATCTCGCAGGGCGCCAGCGAGATCAACATGAGCTTCATGATCAACGAAGAAGACGTCGAAGAGGCCATCCGCTCACTTCACAAAAAATTCTTCAGCGCCCCCGACGCGACTATCTTCGATACTGAAGCAAGCTCGGCCACTGTCAACGTGTAATCTCAATGGGCAAGCCAAATAGAAGAGCGGAGGAGTATCGATGTTGAAGGCATCCCCAAATCCACTCGAACCAAAGCCGCTCGAACCCTGGTCACTCTGCCTCACATCGGCGAGCGCTACCGCGGCTGCCACGCTTGTGCAGACTGGCTTCCATACTCCCAACTGGCACAGCGTCGGTCTCATTTTCATGGGGACATCCATCGCACTCTTTGGGGTCTGGCTGATTCAGCGCATCTGGCCTCAAGCTCTGGTCCCCAATCGTGCCGTTATCCTCTTCTTCGTCGCATTCATCACGCTCGTTCTTAGCCTCTGCGCATGGACGGCTCGTCACAACCCGCTCCTTGAGCTTCTCTTCGTTCCGCTCTTCGCAATCTTCGGTCTCGTGCTCTTCATCTTTCTACGATTCAATCTTCCAAAATTTTCCTAGAAGCCGCCGTGCGCGCCACAGTGTCCGGATGAGCTATATTGGCTGGATAGAGGCTGCCGTGCGCAGATCCTCCCTGCTGCCGTGCAAGAAGGACACGCAATGAATCTACAGCTGGTCATCATCGTCGTCGGCCTGCTTACCACCATCGCGACCTCGCTCTGGGGCATTCATCTCAATAACGGCCGCAGCGACAGGCTCGAAACCAAGATGGATACACGCTTCGCCCAGATGGACGCGAAGATCGACACGCTGCGAACCGAGGTCAATCAACGCTTCGATGGTCTGCAACGCGATTTCAATCAGTTCTACCTGATGACCGGTAAACTGGAAGGTCGCGTCGATACGATGGAACGGCGAGCCAGTTAGCGGAACTTTGGCCACTCCAGGGCGCTGACCTCACATCATCCTATCTTCACCTGAACTAAACTAATACCATGCGCATTCTCGTCCTCGGTTGCGGCAAGACCGGCAAGCTCATCCCGGAGGTCGCCGCCGAGCGCGGCCACAGCGTCCAGACCCTCGACGCCACTGAAAACAAAGACGCCGCCGCGCTAACCGCGCCTTTCGTCACCGGCTTCGACGTCGTCATCGACTTCACCACGCCCGAGGCCGTCGTCCAGAACATGCGCGCCTGCCTGGCCAACGGCGCCAAGATGGTCGTCGGCACCACCGGCTGGTACGACAAGCTGCCCGACATGCGCGCCCTCGCCGAGCGCCGCCACGCCAGCCTGCTCTACGGCGCCAACTTCTCGCTCGGCGTGCAGATCATGCTCGACCTCACCCAGAAGATGGTCGCCGCGCTCAAAGACAAGGGCTACACCTTCGCCATCTCCGAGACCCACCACGCCAGCAAACTCGACTCCCCCAGCGGCACCGCCCTCACCCTCCGCGACGCCGTGCTCAGCTCCATCGGAGCCGGCAACGAAGTCCTGATCCACGCCACCCGCACCGCCGAAGTCGCGGGCATCCACACCGTCGAAGCCACCAGCCCCAGCGACCGCCTGCTCCTCACCCACGAGTCCACCACGCGCCGCCCCTTCGCCGAAGGAGCCGTCCGCGCCGCCGAGTGGCTCTCCACCCACACTGGCGTCCACGACGTCCGCGACGTCTTCGCCAAGCTGTAATGTCCTCCTCGTGAGGCACGGACTCGCAACTCCGCCCGATCAATTGGCCTTCTGCCAGTAAACAGCACGTTCGTCGATTGGGCATACCTCCTCCGTGACGCCATTGTCACGGCGAAACTCGTCGATCGCGCGGCGGCAATCCGGCAGATTCTGGTAGTCGTCGAAGATCGCATACCCCCCCACGGACAGCGACCGGTACAACGCATTCAGCACATCCATCGTGGAGGAATACAGGTCCGCATCGACCCGCAGCACCGCCAGCTTTGCAATGCGCGGATCGGGTAACGTATCGCAAAAATATCCCTTCAGAAAACTCACCTGATCGTCGAGCAGACCATAGCGGGCGAAGTTAGCCTGCACCGCTTCGATCGGGACCGCCATCTCTCCGCTGCTCCAATCGAAGGTCTCGCTCTGGCCCTCGATCGGTGGCAGGCCCGCAAAGGAATCGACAACCCAGACCTTCCGGTCCGCACACTGGAACGCCTTCAACGCCGCTCGCATGAAAATCGTCATGCCGCCACGCCAGACTCCAGCCTCAAGAAGATCGCCCGGAACATCTCGTTCGAGCACATCCTGAATGCATCGCTGCATCTGATCTAACTGCCGCGTACCCAGCATCGTTTCCGCGTCCTCCACTCGTCTCCTGGCTTCATGTCCGGATTCGAGATAGTCGATGGGCGAGCAACGCACGAGCCGCACACACTCAATGCCGAAACGAGTCGCCACTCGATTCACCTGACACAACGCCCTCGACTTCGTTCCTTCTGCGCGAACCGTATGGCGCTCCGTGCGCCGTGCCACGATCGCTCTGGTCAGCAGCTTCTTCATCAGGTCGAGGTACAGCTCAGACGGGGTGGCTGGGGTGGGTTCTGTTTGCACGGACGACGCGATGGTGGATAGTTCGGCGGACGAAGGCATTATCTTCTCCTGGATTCCCAACAGGTGCAGTCACGGTGGACAGGCAATTCTATGACGAATATCCCATTCGACGTCAATCCAGTCCGGCCCGGCACGATACCTTCCTCAATCGGTCGACTCATCGTCGCCGGCCAGGGCGATGGCACGGAGGTTTGCATGGCCGGGGCCGCGCGCCTACCCTGTAACCATGAGTTCAGCCACACTCTCCTCTCCCGCCTTCGCCGCCCTCCCCTTCGCCCAGAAGCTCGACCGCCTCGCCGAAGTCGCCGTCCGCATCGGCCTCGGCCTCGAAGCCGGACAAGAGCTCGTCCTCACCGCGCCCACCGACGCATTGCCGCTCGTCCGCCTCATCACCGAGCACGCCTACAAGGCCGGCGCCAAGCTCGTGACTACATTTTTCGCCGACGACACCACCACCCTCGCCCGCTACCAGCACGCGCCCGACTCCAGCTTCGACTACGCGCCCGCCTGGTACTACGACGCCATCGCCACCGCCTTCAAATCCGGCGCCGCGCGCATGGCCATCGCCGGTGCCAACCCCGCGCTGCTCGCGGCTCAGGACCCCAGCAAAGTCTCGCGCGCCAACGTCGCGGTCTCGAAAGCCTACAAGCCCGCCATGGAGCTCATCACCCGCCACGAAATCAACTGGTGCATCGTCGCCGCGGCCACCCCCGCCTGGGCCGCGCTGGTCTTTCCCAACGACCCCGCAGACCTCGCCCTCGGCAAACTCTGGGACGCCATCTTCGCCTCCTCGCGCATCACCGGCAACGACCCCGTCGCCGAGTGGAAGCAGCACGGCCAGAACCTCAAGCGCCGCGTCGACCAGCTCAACGCCAAGCGCTTCCACTCCCTGCGCTTCTTTACTCCCGACGGCCGCACCGACCTCACCGTCGGCCTCGCCGACCAGCACCTCTGGGCCGGCGGCGGAACCACCGCCAGCAACGGCATCTACTGCCAGCCCAACATCCCCACCGAAGAGTGCTTCACCACCCCGCACAAAGACCGCGTCCACGGCCACGTTACCGCCTCCAAGCCACTCTCGCACCAGGGCACGCTGATTGAAAACATCCGCTGCACGTTCAAAGACGGCCGCATCGTCGAAGCCCGGGCCGCCGTCGGCGACGCCGCGCTCAACAAGCTCATCTCCACCGACGACGGCGCGCGCCGTCTCGGCGAAGTCGCCCTCGTCCCGCACAACTCGCCCATCGCGCAGTCCGGCATCCTCTACTGGAGCACGCTCTTCGACGAGAACGCCGCCAGCCACATCGCGCTCGGCCAGGCCTACTCCACTTGCCTCATCGGCGGCGAAAAAATGTCCAACGAAGAACTCTCCGCGCTCGGCGCCAACGAAAGCCTCATCCACGTCGACTGGATGATCGGCGGCCCCGCCATGAGCGTCGATGGTCTCTCCGCCGACGGCCACGCAGAACCCCTCATGCGCTCCGGCGACTGGGTCTGACCGCGCTGCTGTATAACTGTGCAGCATGGCCACCGACCAGCTCAACACATCACGCATGGAGGCCTTTTCCGACGGCGTCATCGCCGTTATCATCACCATCATGGTGCTGGAGCTCAAGGTCCCGCCCAAGTCCCTTTCCAACATCGAGGGACTGCGTTCCATTTTGCCGCTGTTGCTGGTCTATCTGCTCAGCTTCGTCCTGACCGGCATCTACTGGGTCAACCACCACTATCTCGTCGACGACGTAAAGCACATCACCCACGGCATGCTCTGGGCAAACCTCGCCTTCCTCTTCAGCCTCTCGTTGATCCCGTTTGCGACGATCTGGGTCGGGGCGCGCGGCATCTCGCCCTTCTCCGTCGCGCTCTATTCCGCCACCTGCGCCTTCCCCGCGCTTTCGTGGATCGTCCTCTCCACCGTCATCTGCCGGCGCAGCGGCAAACCACTGGCCGGCAGCCCGGCCAAGCAGGCCGTCTCCGCTTGCCTTTACCTCGGCGCGATCCCTGTCGCCTATCTGTCTCCCTACGCCTCGCTCGGCATGATCGTCGCCGTCGCGATCCTCTGGCTCATCCCGCCGCGTCGCGTCGTCGAGCAGACCCGCGCCCTCGAACTACCCGAAGCCCGTCGGACGAAGCAACGCCAATCACGCTAAACTACCCTCGGCATGAACCTGCAAGGCTGCGGCACCGCGCTCATCACTCCCTTCCGTCCCGACGGCTCGCACACCCCCGGCTCCATCGACGAGGCCGCCCTCATCGCCCACATCCACTGGCAGATCGCCAACGGTATCTCCCTGCTCGTCCCCTGCGGCACCACCGGCGAAGCGGCGACCCTTACAGAGCAGGAGTGGCTGCGCGTCATCGAAATCACCGTGCAGACCGCCGCCGGCCGCGTTCCGGTCTTCGCCGGCTGCACCCACAACTCCACACGCCAGGCCGTCATCAACGTCGCCAAACTCGCGCGCATCGGGACACCCCAGGGCGGCCTCACCGGCATCCTCACCGCCAACCCCTACTACAACAAGCCCAACCAGGAAGGCCAGTTCCAGCACTTCCGCGCCATCGCCGAATCCACCGACCTGCCCATCCTGCTCTACAACATCCCCGGCCGCACCGGCGTCAACCTCGAGCCCGAAACCGTCCTCCGCCTCACCGAGTTCCCCAACATCGTCGGCATCAAGGAATCCAGCGGCAACATCGTCCAGATCGCCGAATTGCTCGCCCTCGTTCCGCGCTCCTTCCGCGTCTTCTCCGGCGACGACGCCCTCGCCCTCCCGACGCTCGCCCTCGGCGGCATGGGCCTCATCTCTGTCGCCTCCAACGCCATCCCCCAGCAGATGTCGCAAATGGTCGACGCCGCCCTCACCGACAACTGGATCGCCGCCCGCCGGGCCAACCGCCACTTCCTCCCCCTGATGCGCGCGCTCTTCTCCGAGCCCAGCCCCGCGCCCATCAAAGCCGTGCTCGCGCTACTCAGCCGCGGCAGCGAAGACATGCGCCTCCCGATGGTTCCGGTCACCCCCGCCACCCGCCGCAAACTCGAGCGCATCCTCGGCGAACTCGGCCTCCTCCGCGACGAGCCCCACGAAGACCTGCGCGTCTTTTAATTAACCCAAGCGCTTCGCTTTTCTGCTACTCTTATGCCAACCATCCTGCGCGTCGATGGCTACGAGATCATGATCTACACTCACGACCATCTGCCCTCACATGTGCATGTATTCGCCAGAGAGTGTGAACTCGTCGTCTATCTCAATTGTTCCAGCGAATACGTCAGCCTCCGGGAGAACGACCGCTTCAGACCACGCGAAATCCGCGCCATTCTGAGGATGGTACAGGCGCACCGCGTACAGCTTTGCCGGGCATGGAAGGAGATTCATGGCAACCTTTGAGCAATACCTCGATGAAACCTTTGACGAACAACTCTGCGCCGCCAACGCGCGATCGCAGCATCGTCTGCGCACCGAGCCTCACATCGAGAAAGCTCACTACGATCCGAAGCTCGGCCGCGTCATCGTCTCGCTGAGCAACCACGCGTGGTTCGCCTTCCGCCCCGAAGACGCCCAGGGCCTGGAGCACGCGACGCCCGCTGAGCTGAAGAAAATCGAGATCAGCCCGTCCACCTTCGGCCTTCACTTTCCTTTACTCGACGCCCAGTTCGACATCACCGCCCTCATGCAGGGCCACTTCGGCTCGCGCAAGTGGATGGCCGCCCGTTTAGGCGCCGCCGGCGGGGCGTCCCGCAGCGACGCAAAAACCACCGCCGCCCGTGCCAACGGCAAACTCGGCGGCCGCCCCCGCCGCTCCGCCAGTTAGCCACCTCTAGTCGCGCCCTCGACACCCACCTGTCAGACAGCTATCCTCGTCAACGAGGGCCATTCATGCACGCCACCCGCCGCGATCTCCTCAAATCCTCGTTCGCCGCCGCCGCCGCCGCGGTCCTTCCCCAGGCCAAGGCCCAGTCCAAATCCATCCCGCGCAACCACCACCACCCCGTCACCTCCGCCGAACTCGCCGCCAACTACGCCCTCTGCGACGACGCCCGCGACCGCCCTGTCTTCCGCCGCGATCTCTTCCCCTCCCCCGTCATCCTCGACTCCATCGAGCTCCTCCACTACAAAAAATCCTGGCTCTGCCGCGTCCGCTCCCGCGACGGCGCCGAGGGCATCTCCATCTCCAACGCCCAGCAGATGCAGTCTCTCTACCCCATCTTCCTCGAGCGCATCGCCCCCTTCTTCCTCACCGAAGACGCGCGCGACCTCGAGCACCTCCTCGAGATGATCATGGTCTACCAGAGCAACTACAAGGCCACCGGCCTCGCCATGTTCGTCCCCCTCGCCACCCTCGAGTTCGCCATCCTCGACATGTTCGGCAAGATGTCCAACCGCTCCATCGGCCTGCTCCTCTCGGACAAGATCTACAACCCGGCCATCACGGTCTACCAGGCCAACGGAGAGCGCTACATCTCCGCCGAAGAGACCATCGAGCACCTCCAGCGCGACATCGCCATCTCCCATGCCAAAGCCATCAAATTCAAGCTCGGCGGCCGCATGTCGCACATCGAAACCCCGCCCGGCCGCAGCGCCCGCCTCATCCCCATGGTCCGTAAAACCTTCGGCGACCAGATGGTCATCTCCGCCGACTCCAACGGCTCCTACACCCCCGCCGAAGCTATCCCCATCGGCAAGCTCATGCAGGAGTACAACTACGCCTTCTACGAAGAGCCCGTCCCCTTCGACGACTACGACGGCCTCCAGCAGGTCGCCGACGCGCTCGACATCCCCATCGCCCTCGGCGAGCAGGAACCCTCCACCTGGAACTTCCGCCACGTCCTCACCCACAACGCCGTCGGCATCGTCCAGCAGGACATGTTCTACTTCGGCGGCATGGTCCGCTGCATGCGCGTCGCCCGCATGGCCGCCGCCCTCGGCAAGCAGTGCATCCCGCACATCTCGTCGACCGGTCTCGGCTACCTCTACATGATGCACTTCGTCTCGGCGATCCTCAACGCCGGCCCCTACCACGAGTTCAAGGAGTTCAACAACGACCTCCCCTACACTTGCGCCACCAGCACGCTGCGCTCGGACGCCAACGGCGTCATCAAGGTCCCCACCGGCCCCGGCGTAGGCGTCACCATCGACCCCGCCTACATCGCCAAGCACCAGGTGATGACCGCCGTCCGCCCCGCCAACTTTAAGGATGCCGTCTAGCCGTTACTACAACTTTTGCCGTTGCCGTTGCCCTTGCCCTTGCCGTTGCGGTTGCCGTTGCGGTTGCGGTTGCCGTTGCCGTTGCGGTTGCCGTTGCGGTTGCGGTTGCCCTTGCGGTTGCCCTTGCCCTTGCCCTTGCCGTTGCGGTTGCCCTTCTGGTTGTCATCCCGTAGGGATCTGCTTTTTGCCGTTGCCCTTGCTCTTCCCCCCACAACTGTCATCTCGACCGGAGCATGACGGCTTTATGTCATGCGTAGTGGAGAGACCCGCAGTTCGTACCGCCACGGAACCCCAATGTTCGCCACCCTGCTCCTCCTCGCATCGCTTCACCAACAAACCGCACCGCCGCAAACCGGCGTCACCATCTGGCCGCACGGCGTCTCGCCCCTCGGCATCACGCACAAGCAAAACTTCGGCAACCACAGCCTCTCCATCACGGTCCACAACAAGAGCGGCATCGCCGAAGTCCACGAAGCCACGGCCACCGTAATGATCGTCCAGAGCGGCGAAGCGACGCTGATCTACGGTGGCCAGGTCATCGCCCCCCACACCACCGCGCCCCACGAAATCCGCGGCCCCGGCATCCGCAACGGCACCAGCGTCCACGTCTCCGCCGGCGACGTCATCCACTTCGCCGCGGGATTCCCGCACCAGTGGCTCGTCGCCCCCGGCCACCAGATCACCTACCTCGTCGTCCACATCGACCAGTAGCCGCCCCCGTACCGCTGAGACCTAACATCGACGGCCCCGCACCGCTACAATCGCTCTATCCATGAATCCTGCAAATCCTGCCCCCCCCGACTCACTTGAAGCCTCCATCGAGCACTGGTTCGCCCAGGGCGCCGCCATCGGCAACCCCGACGCCCTCGCCGCCTTCCACCAACTCCGCGACGCCCTAGAAGCCGGAACCCTCCGCGCCGCCGAGCCCGATCCCGCGCAGCCAACCGGCTGGCGAGTCAACGCCTGGGTCAAGCGCGGCATCCTGCTCGGCTTCCGCGTCGGCCAGACCCAGTCCATGGGCTCCACCAAGTGCCTCTCCTTCACCGACAAAGACACCTTCCGCCCCCGCCATCTCACCCCCGCCGACAACGTCCGCGTCGTCCCCGGCGGCACCAGCGTCCGTGGGGGCGCCTTCCTCGCCAACGGCGTTATCCTCGCTCCGCCGTGCTTCGTCAACGTCGGCGCTTACGTCGACGAAAACACCATGGTCGACTCCCACGCCCTGGTCGGCTCCTGCGCCCAGATCGGCAAGCGCGTCCACCTCTCCGCGGCCGCCCAGATCGGCGGCGTCCTCGAGCCAGTCAACGCCTCCCCCGTCATCATCGAGGACGACTGCCTGATCGGCGGCAACACCGGCGTCTACGAGGGCACCATCGTCCGCGCCCGCGCCGTCCTAGCCGCCGGTGTCATCCTCACCCGCGGCACCCCGGTCTACGACCTGCCCCACAACACCATCCTCAAAGCCACCCCCGAAACCCCACTCATCATCCCCCCGGGAGCGGTCGTCGTCGCCGGCTCCCGCGCCATCCAAACCGAACCCGGCAAATCGCTCGGCCTCTCGGTCTACACTCCCATCATCGTCAAGTACCGCGACGAAAAAACCGACCTCTCCACCACGCTCGAAGACCTTCTCCGCTAGTCTTGACATCGTAGCTACGAAGTAGCTACGATGTCGCTAAGCAGTCTATTCCGTGATTCATGAACGGAGAGCGCCTGGCTACGAACCAGTAGGTCGGAGGTTCGAAGCCTTTCGGGCGCACCATTCCTTCATGAACCACACCTTGACGAGGTGCTATGACGACGAATCGCACTTTACCGAGAGGTATGGATAGATGGCAAAGTTTGATTGGGATGAGTTCAACACCGCCCACATCACAAGACACGGTGTCAAACCACAGGAAGCAGAGGAAGTAATCTCGAACGACTCTATCGACCTCTCCGTAGGTTTACGAAACGGCGAAGAGCGGTCGGAACAGATCGGTGAGACAGAGAATGGTCGCATCCTCCGCGTGGTTACGACCCTGCGCAACGGCAAGATCCGTGTCATAACAGCAATCCCGCTCAGGACGAAATGGCGTGAGCGATACTTCGCGCTGAAGGAGAAATGGAATGCCGGAAAGCAGAACCTTTCCTGACTTCAAATCGGAAGCCGAAGAAGCGGCGTGGTGGGACGCTCACGAAGATGAATCCATGAAGGCGTTTGAGGATGCCGCCGCTGAAGGGCGTCTCGGCCGAGGTACCACGGCCCGCAAAGCCGGCCTTCCCACCACCACGATCCGTCTCGATCCAGTCGACATACAATTGGCCCGCGAGCAAGCCGAGAAGCGCGGCCTCAAATATCAAACCTATTTGAAGATGGTCATTCACGAAGCGCTCCTGAAGGAAGCCAAAGCCTCTTAAACCTGTCCAAAAACTCGGATCAGGACGGGCCACGCACAAATACGCAGGCACAGGTCACGCACTCCCGGGGCCGCCGGCAGCAGACTCGATGTAGCGTTTTTCTCAACACGTTCTCCAGCTCGCTCCAAAACCCTGTCAAGCCCCGCAGCCGACGAGACGTACTCATCTCCCTGAAAACAAAGGGGCATTTACCCAAGATTCTTTGGCGTATTTACCCTGCGCCGCGCCGTATCATGGAAACAGTAGGAAGAACGGAAAAATCCCGGCGCCCCCCGGACGGCAACATGGCACGGCGGGACTGCAAGCGGCAGTCAATCCCCTTTCTAAGTCCTTTACATGAATTGCTTTGCATAGAAGCAATCAGTCGATGCGGGGAGGGGGGGTGGGGAGGCCCATCTCCACAGCCTTCTGGGAGAGTAGTTTTTGGACAGTTCTTAGCTTCACCGATCCGGCTTCACAGAACAACTTCACGGAACCGCCGCCTCGCAACCTGCGTACATCCTCAGGAAAGGACATCCTCACCACTATGAAACTGCTTCTCTTCCTCATCCTTCTGATCGTCTGCTGGCCGGCCGCACTGCTGGCGCTCATCCTCTACCCGATCGTCTGGCTCGTTCTGCTGCCGTTCCGCCTGGTCGGCCTCGTCGTCCACGGAGTCTTCGATCTCATCGCCGCGCTGTTCACCCTCCCGGCCCGCGCCATCCGAGCCATCTGACAGCGCGGATCGGTCATCTGGCAGCCTGCCGCCGTTCACTCCCAATACGGGAGCCAATCTTCGCCAACCATCTTCTTAGTCAGGCCCGCGGGGTCGGCGCTGCGATAGACTGAAGATCCATGGCAATCGATAAACTGCAACTGGTCCCACTCGGCGGACTCGGCGAGTTCGGTATGAACTGCCTCGCCCTTCGCTTCAACGACGACATCATCGTCATCGACGCCGGCCTCATGTTCCCCGAAGAAGAGCTGCTCGGCGTCGACATCGTCGTCCCTGACATCAGTTTCCTCATCGAGAACCGCGCCAAAGTCCGCGGCATAATCTTGACGCACGGTCATGAGGACCACATCGGCGGCCTGCCGTGGATCCTCTCCGAGCTCAACGTCCCCGTCTACGGCACTGAGTTCACCCTCGCCTACGTCGAGGGCAAGCTCGAAGAGCACCGCCTGCTCGACGACGCTGAGCTCATCGAGATCCTCCCCGGCCGCCGCGTCACCCTCGGTGCATTCTCCATCATGCCCATCCGCGTCACGCACTCGCTGGTCGATTGCGTCGCGCTGGCCATCCACACCCCGGTCGGCATCGTGCTCCACACCGGCGATTTCAAGATCGACCTCTCCTCGCCCGATGGCCATCCCTTCGACCTCCAGGCCTTCGCCGACCTCGGCAAGGCGGGCGTGCTTTGTCTCCTACAGGACTCCACCAACGTCGATCGCCCCGGCTTCACGCCCAGCGAAAAGGCCGTCATCCCGCGCCTCGACGACATCTTCGCCTCCACCCGCAAGAAGATCTTTTTCTCCTGCTTCTCGTCCTCGATTCACCGCATCCGCATCGCCATGGAGCTCGCCCACAAGCACGGCCGCAAGGTCGCGCTCATCGGCCGCTCCATCGACAACTCGACCGAAATCGCCCAAGACCTCGGCTACATCGATCCGCCGCAGGGCCTCATCATCCATCCCGGCCAGATGCGCGATTATCCGTCCGACAAGCTCTGCATCCTCATCTCCGGTACCCAGGGCGAGCCGATGTCCGCGCTCTCCCGCGCCGCCGTAGACAACCATAAGTTCGCCAAAATCGATCCGGGCGACACCGTCCTGCTCAGCTCGCGCATCATCCCCGGCAACGAGAAGGCCATCTATCGCGTGATCGACCACCTCGAGCGCCGCGATGCCAAGGTCATCCACGACGATGGCACCCACGGCCTCATCCACGTCTCCGGCCACGGCTCGCAGGAAGAGCTGCGCCTGATGATCTCACTGGTCCGGCCGAAGTTCTTCATCCCCATCCACGGCGACTTCCGTCATCTCAAGCGCCACGCCGAGCTAGCCGCCGCCACCGGCATCCCCGAGAAGGTCCTGCTGCTGGAAGACGGCGACGTCCTCACGCTCGACCGCGAGTCCGCAACCAAGACCGGCAAAGTCACCACCGGCCGCGTCTGCATCGACAACAACTCCACCGCCGACGTGGTCGACGATACCGTCATCCGCGACCGCAAGCACATCGGCGAAGACGGTGTCTTTCTTCCGATTATCGCCATCAACAAGCGCACCGGCATGGTCGAAGGCCTGCCCGAGATCACCACCCGTGGCTTCGCCGCCGACGACCCCGACCTGCTCCGCAACGCCCGCGACATCGTCGTCCGCACTCTTGAACAATCGAGCCCGGAAGAGCGCCGCGACTACGGCGTCATGAAGGACAAGATCCGCGGCGACCTCAAGCGCTTCATCCAGAAGAACGCCAACCGCCGCCCGCTCATCATGCCCATCATCCTCGAGCTGTAGAGTTGTATGTCCTGGGCAAGCCGCCGGATGACTACTCGCCCGACTCCACCTCTTCCAATATCTTCTCGGAGTTCATCGGCTTCTTCGCGAAGTAATACAAGCTGTACCCCAGCATCGCGAAGGCGACCACGCTCACCCAGTCCTTGTAGAACGGATTGGTGGTCGCAAAGTGCGGCATCGTGTGGTGAAACAGGTCTTGATACACCTGCAGCATCACGCCCAGCAGGCCCATAATACCGCCGGCGGCAATCAACCCGGAAGCCAGCAGGCTGCCTGACGAAATCTCGCTCTCCATGGAGCTGGCAGCCTCTGGCCCGGAGCGCGCCGCATGCCGGTCCACCAGCCAGCGAATCGCGCCGCCGCAGAAGATCGCCAACGTTGTGCTGATGGAAAGATACGCGCCCACCGCAAACGTCAGCGACCGCACCCCCAGCAACTCAATGCCGATCACCAGCGCCACACCCAGCAGCACCAGGCTCCATGGCAGCTTGCGGCTAAGGATGCCATTGATCACGGTCGCCATCAGCCGCCCCTGCGGCGCCGCCGCACGTTCCGACCCAATTCCCTGAATCCACTCGTAGTCGATCTGGCCGGTCGCGCGGTTGTAGAGATACTTCCCATCCTGCAGCGTCGATGAACCAATCGCATTCAGCACCACCAGTTGACGCGCATCGCCCACCTGACCTTGTCCATCTCCCTGCTGCTCCGCCTTGCCCAGCGCGCGCGGCGTCAGCGTAAAGCTGTCTCGCGTAAACTGCCCTTGGTCGGTCACGCCGCTGGGCAGCGCCGCCAGCGACATCGAGCGCGGCGTCTGCATCGTCTGAAAGCTCTCGAACGCAATGTTCATCGCGCTCAGCGTGGGTCCGATCGCGAACACCGACACCATCACCCCGATCATCACCGCCAACTGCTGCTTCCATGGCGTCGCGCCGATCAGATAGCCGGTCTTCAGATCCTGCGACGTATCGCCCGCGTTCGACGACGCAATGCACACCATGCCACCGACCGTAATCGCCAACGCACCGAAGGCCGGCGCCGTCCATCCCTTCACCAGAAAGATCGCGGACGTAGCCATGAGCGTCGCTATCGTCATGCCGCTCACCGGACTTGCGCTCGACCCCACAATCCCCACAATCCGCGCGCTCACCGTCACGAACAGGAACCCGAACACCACCACCAGCAGCGCCGCCGCCAGGTTCGCCAGCCACGTCACCTGCGCTCCGGGCACCGGCTTGAACTCCAGGAACAGAAACATCAGCAACACCAGCAGCGCGCTTCCCGCCACAACCACACTCATCGGCATATCGCGCTCGGTGCGCGGCCGGCCAGCCGGTTGCGTAAGCCCCGCCAGCTCACCGCTCACCTCCGCAGCGCGCGGATTGGCGATGCTCAAGCTAGGCTCGTCAAACGGCTCAACCTCAGGCAGCGGGGCCAGCTCCACCGCCGCCCGCTTGCGCCCCTTGCCCATCTCCGAGAAGCCCGCGGTCAGCGCGCTGATAATCGTCGGCGCCGTGCGCAGCAGAGTAATTAATCCGCTCGCCGCGACTGCACCTGCGCCCATCGGCCGCACATAGGTTATCCACAGGTCGCTCGGGCTCATCTGCGATATCGGCACCACCCCCGGATAGATGGGCCCCGGCAGATGCCTGCCGAAGAACATGATCGCCGGCATCAGCACCAGCCAGCTGAACACGCCACCGGCGAGCATGATCGCCGACACCCGCACTCCGATGATGTACCCCACGCCCAGATACTCCGGCGTCACGTCCGCGCGGATCGCCGCGCCCTTCATGATCTGCTGCCCCTGCGGATCGAAGTTCGGCTGCCAATCCGGCGTGGACGGAAACAGACGCAGCAGGTTCTCGTTCTGGAACAGCGTATAAATCGCCCCCATCCCCAGCCCTAAGAACACTCTGCTGGCGAACGATCCGCCGCGCTCGCCCGCCTGTAGCACATCCGCGCAGGCCGTGCCCTCCGGATACGTCAGCGTCCCGTGCTCCTCCACGATCAACTGCCGCCGTAGCGGAATCATGAACAGCACACCCAGCCAGCCGCCCAGCAGCGCCAGCGCAAAGATGCGGAAGCTCTGCAGGTCGAACCCCAGAAAGATCAGCGCCGGCAATGTAAAGATCACGCCCGAAGCAATCGACTGCCCCGCATTGCCCGTTGTCTGCACGATGTTGTTTTCGAGAATCGATGGCCTGCTGAAAACCCGCAGGATCGAGATCGAGAGCACCGAGATCGGAATGCTCGCGGCCACCGTAAGCCCCGCTTCGAGGCCCACGTACACCGTCACCGCGCCGAAGATGACGCCGAACACCGCGCCCAGCAGCAGCGCCCGTACCGACAACTCTTTACGGCTCTCATGGGCAGGAACAAAGGGGCGAAAGGTCGTCTGTGCAGCCATCAGGCAGGATTCTCCCACGCAGCAAAATCATTCAGCAGCTTTGCATGGAAGTCTATCAGCGCCCGCTCGCCGTTCGCCTCTTCGAGGGGTTACTGCGCGAACCGGCCGAAGCGTCTGCCCCGTGGGTAAGCATCTCGAACACCATCATGTGCGTGTCCACCGGCACTGGCGCCTGTTCCACGCGCTCCAGCCATTCCTTTGTTTCCGGCAGGGCGATTCCCAACCGGTTGTGGTACTCGTTGTACCCCACCGCGAAGGTGTAACCGTCGGCGTAATGAACGCTGCCGCCGCAGACCAGTGTGGGCACCGGGTCCTTGCGCAGAAGCAGGTGCGCGTGGAACTCCAGCGCCGCCACCAGGCGCTTCTGTTCGGCTTCAAAGAGTTTGCCACCCTGAATGTGCGCCGTCTCCGCAGCATCCATCGTCGCCGCGATCGAGTAGCTTGTATGCCCCAGGTCGCGGCAGGTCTCCTGCGCCATTCCATCCACGCTGCTGTTCAAATCCGTCGTCCCATACCAGCGGGTCTTCTTACCAGCCCGGGGCGCCGGCCGGGGATGCGGCCCATCCAGTTCGAAGTCATAGAAGTACGACGGCACGCGCTCCATCCACATCGCCTCCGCATGCTGCAGCAGAGGACGGTCGCCGGTGAACACGGCGATCCCCATCATCGCATCGATCATGCTCAACTCCCAGTTGCCGTTCGCGTCCGAACCATTCCGTATCTCGGGCAGAATCACCTTCGTCAGCATCGCCGTAAACGCCGCGATGTCCTCCGGCTTCCACCCGGAGTGGCTGTAACGCAGCAGCTCGCCGGCACGCGGCCACATCTCTCCGCTCCACGCCGACTGCAACGGCTGGTTCGAGTTGGTGTAGGCCTTCAAGTTGTGAGCGTACGCATTCACAATCCGGATCGAATTGTCGGCATAGCGGTGATCTCCGCTGATGATCCAGAGCAGCGCCTGCAGATACGCGGCACTGGCATCGGAATCTTCGGCATGGCAACCGTTGTCGGGCCGGGAGTAGGGTCCACACTCGATGATGCCCGTCGCCGGCGGCCCCTTCAGTTTGTAGTCCAGCGCGCCGTACTCGCTCGCCACAGCTTTCTGGTACTCGCTGTAGAACGATTCCTGCTTGGCCCGGACCTGCGCCTTGATAAAGTTCAGTTGGGCCCTGCTGACCAGGACACCAGGATGCACCATCGCTTGGCCAAACGCCGAGGAGCAGCAAAAGAAAAAGACGCAGAAAGCCTTCGTAAACGCACGCGAGCCTGGCATGAGTTCTCCTGCAAGCATCCTAACCTTAGCGTTGCCCCGCTTGCGAACTTCACCTGTCGAATGGCGCGTTTCCCTGTGAAATTCATCGTCCGTGCCGCGCACCCATCTCTAGCGCGACCGCGCTCTTCGCCTGGACGCCCCAATCACCGCCGCCGAGCCATCGCAATCCCCACCGCCACTGCCGCCAATCCCCCCGCGAACAATCCCGCCATCGCGCCCGACAGCCGCACTTCAGCCAGCGGAGCACCGCCTGCAACCGCATGCGCGATCACTGCCCGCGCCGCGACCCAGCACACGCCGGCAAACACCACCAGCACCATCGCCGCTCGCCAAACCAGCCGCATCGCCTAAGTCTACTTGCCCATCCGCTATTTCCCCGTCACCGTGGCCGTCGGCGCGACCGTGATCCCCTGCCCCTCGGCCGCCGTCACCTTCACATCATCGAACACCACCTTCGCATACGCGATCCTCATCCCGGTCTGCGCCTCGATATCGACATTCTTCAGCGTCAGCCCCACCACCGGCGACTCCGGCAGCCCCACGATCACGCCTGCCGTCTTCGATCCGGTCGCCTTCAAATTCTCAATCGTGATGTCGTGGAAGTGCGGCGTCAGTCGTCCCACCGGCGCACTCGCCACCTCACCCTCCGGATACACCTTCGGGTAATACTCGCTGATCAGAATCGCCGTCTTCACGTCCACCATATCCAGGTCCTTGAACGAGATGTTGGACACATCATTGCCGCGATCGCGATTGGCCTTGATGCGGATCCCCTGGTCGGTCCCCTTGAAGTGGATGCGCTCCGCATGCACATTCTGCACGCCGCCCGCAATCTCGCTGCCGATTGAAAGCCCATGCCCATTCTCAAACGTACAATCGGTAATCGTAATATTTTTCGACGGCGCATCCGGTCCCGGCGAGTTGATCGCCCCCGACTTGATCGCAATATTGTCATCGCCGACCGACGAAAACACATGGTCGATCAAAATGTTGCTCGAGCTGAACGGATCGAGCGCATCCGTATTCGGCGAGTGCGGCGCGAGTATCCGCAGATTGCGAAACTCCAGGTCGTCCGAGTAGTACGGCACAATCTGCCAGAACCCCGCATTCTGCACCGTCACATCGTGCATCCGCACATGCTTCACGTGGTCGAACACCACGCCCATCGGCCGGGGATGGTCGGTCCCCAACACGCCCGAATCCTTCACACCCCGCACGTACTCCCACCACACATTCCCATTGCCGTCGATGGTCCCGCCGCCGTCAATCGTGACATTCTCCGCATTCACCGCGCTCACCAGCGGCTGCACCGTCTCATGCCGCGCAAAGTTGAACTTCGGATAATCCGCTCGGTCCGGCGACCCGAGCAGCGTCGCGCCCGTCTCCATATCCAGCGTAATATTCGACTTCAACGAAATTGGTCCACTGACAAATGTCCCTCCGCTCAGCTTCACAATCCCACCCCCTGAACCCGCGCAGGCATCGATCGCCTTCTGGATCGCCGCCGTATCCTTGGTCGCACCATCGCCCTTAGCGCCAAACGCCCGCACGTCGCAAGTCTTCGCCCCACTGCCGGTCATCGCCCAAGCCGCCGGCCACATCGCCGCCCACACCGCCACACCCACCAACGCCACAAGCCGCATCGCGTACCTCGTCGAAATCTGTCAGACAACCACGCCAGTCATCTTACATGCAAGACGAGCCAGCCGCAGACCATTCGGAGCGTATCGCAAGAATGAGTCAGTCCCGACTGCTCAGACAGATTAAACGAACCACGCCTCGGAAACGAGGCGCGGTTGACCGGTAGATAAGGATTTCAGGGCCTAACCCGATGCTTGGATCGCCCAGTTACCTGCTCGTCGAGTGCTTGTCCCTCTTCACCTCAATCTCATTCACCACCTGTTGGACATTCGGCACCTTCTTCGCCAACTCATCCGCCTCGCGCTTCTGAGCCTCCGTCTTCACGCTGCCCGACAGAATCACCGCGCCGTTCTTCGACTTCACAGAGATGCTCTGGTCGTTCAGATTGCGGTGCCGCTTCACTTCGGCCTTGATGTTGTCCTCGATCGCATCATCGGTATCGGAGTTAGCTGCCTTCACGCCCGAATCGTTGGGCGGCACCACACCGATCTCGTCGGCGATCGTGTACGTCGGCGCAGTCTGCTTGGCGATCGTTTCGGCCTGCATCTTCTGGTCCTGGCTCGGAACAGTTCCGGTAAGCGTCATCACCCCTTTGTCGCGGTCCTGCGACACATGGATGCCGCCAAGATTGCTTTGCGAAAGCGACGTATTCACCGCACTCTTTGCATCGGGATAATGTGGGCTGCTGCAACCGCCGATCATCAAGACGCCAGTCACACTCGCGGCCAGAATGGCCTTCCACGCCCTGCTGCTTCCCATCTCACTTATGTTCATTTTGGATAGCTCCTGTTTCATTCCGAACTATCCCAGTTAGTTGAGAGATCGCGGTTTGGTGTTGCTTGCTGAGTAAATTTTCACTTCGATCGCCTCGGCCACTTCGGAACGCAGGTTTCACCCTACTCCCACTCAATCGTCCCCGGCGGCTTGGACGTAATGTCGTACACCACGCGGTTGATCCCGCGCACCTCGCTCACGATCCGGCTGGAGATCGTCCGCAGCACTTCATACGGCAGCGCCGCCCAGTCCGCCGTCATGCCGTCCTCGCTCTCCACCGCGCGGATCGCGCACGTGTACGCATAGGTCCGCTGGTCGCCCATGACTCCCACGGACTTGACCGGCAGCAGCACCGCGAAGCTCTGCCACACCTTCCGATACAACCCCGCGCGCTTGATCTCGGCCGTACAAATTGCATCCGCCTCCTGCAGAATTGCCACACGCTCCGGCGTCACCTCACCCAAAATGCGCACTGCGAGCCCTGGCCCGGGAAACGGCTGCCGCTCCAGAACCTCCTCCGGCATTTCAAGGTCGCGCCCGATGCGCCGCACCTCATCCTTGAACAGATCACGCAGCGGTTCGATCAACTTCAGCTTCATGTCCTCCGGCAAACCACCGACATTGTGATGGCTCTTGATCACATGCGAAGGCCCATGAACGCTGGCCGATTCGATCACATCCGGATACAGCGTTCCCTGGACCAGCCACGCTACTTCCTCTCCAGCCGCCTCTGCCTTCAACAGCTTCGCAGCCTCATCATCGAACACCGCGATGAACTCATTGCCGATCGCCTTGCGCTTCTTCTCCGGATCGGCCACGCCCGCGAGCTTGGCCAGAAACCGTTCGCTCGCATCCACGGCCACGACGTTGAGCTTCAGCTCCTCGCGCATCGTCTTTTGAACCTTCGCAAACTCATCCTTGCGCAGCACACCATTGTTGACGAAGATGCACGTCAGCCTCTCGCCGATCGCCCGCGCGACCAGCACCGCGGCCACGCTCGAATCCACACCGCCACTCAAGCCGCAGATCGCATGTCCGGTCGGGCCGACCTGCTCGCGTATCTTCGCGACCGTCGTCGCGATGAAGTGCTCAGGAGTCCAATCCTGCTTCGTCCCGCAGATATCCACCGCGAAGTTTCGCAGCAGCTCCATCCCTTGCCTCGTATGCGCGACCTCCGGATGAAACTGCACTGCCCACATCTTGCGCGACTCATCCGCAATCGCCGCAATCGCATTGGCGGTACGTGCGACCACGCGAAATCCCGGGGCCAGCGCTTCCGCATGATCGCCATGCGACATCCACACATTCATCGCCGCCGGAAGGCCCGCGAACAGCGGCGTATCATCGACCACGGTCACCTCCGCGTGTCCATACTCGCGCGCCGCCGCCGGCACCACACGGCCGCCCAGATGATAGGTCATAAACTGCAGGCCGTAGCAGATGCCCAGCAGCGGCAATCCAAGCTCCAGCACCTTCGCATCGGCCTTCGGCGCGGCCTCGTCGTACACGCTCGATGGCCCACCCGAGAGCACGATGCCCAGCGGCCGATACGACATCACCTTCTCCAACGGCGCTGTGCACGGCAGCACCACCGAGAACACGTTGAACTCACGAATGCGCCGCGCAATGAGTTGCGTGTACTGCGACCCAAAGTCCAGGATCACAATCGTCGATGAAGTAGGGGTATTCAGAGCTGGCGTTCCGGGCTTATCCACGAACCCAGTCTAATCGCCCGCGCGGTGACTTCCCTGCCTTAGCTCGGATCTCTCCGCCGGGTCGAGCTTACCGCGGCCATAATTCCCGCGCCCAGGAGCACAATCGCAACCGCGATCACCCAGTGCTCGGGCATATGCAGCAGATGGCACACATAGACAACGCCCGCTATCAGGATCAACGTGCCAAGCGAATACAGAGCGAACGACATCTGAAACCTCCATGAACAAACCGCGGCCCTGCGTCCTTCAACGCAACATCTCCATGGAACACTCAGAGCTCGCGTGAAATATCATACGCCCGCCACAGCGCCACATACGCC
The DNA here is from genome assembly GCA_965277925.1 of Granulicella sp. GTDB lineage: Bacteria > Acidobacteriota > Terriglobia > Terriglobales > Acidobacteriaceae > Granulicella. The sequence continues at coordinate 660,593 of OZ255850.1, forward strand.
TCCGCATGCACCACATGGAAATAATCCAGCGCAACCAGATACACCAAACCGACGCCGCACCACCAGTACAGGAGAAACGTCTGGGTCTCAACGCTAGCAAACGGCAGCGGACACGCCGAGAACACCATCGCCAGCACCAGCACCGCGATCTTCACGATTCCCATTACCAGGTTCGTCTCAATCAGCTTGCTGCGCAGCGTAGCGTTTGAAAGCTCAACCCGAGAAGGTCCAGCCAGAGCCACCGACCGCCAAGCGCCTGCCTGCCAAGCACCGCGCAGACTCGCCGCGACTCCCTCCTGCTTTCCGCGCAGCACCGCCGACAACGGCGCCAGATGTAGCACCCAGCTCACCACCGCCCAGGTCAGAAATAACCCCAGCGTTCCACAGATCAACCATGCGCTGTACACCACAACGCTGGGCTCGCGGCCATGCCTCGACGGTCCGGTGATCGCCACCTGTCCCGCCCAGCGCACACCCCACAACCACAGCGCCCACATCGCCGCCAGCACCGACGCTCGCAATGCACCCAGCGCAACCAGTGTCGAAATCCGTCCGCACAGCCGCGCATCCGGATGCGAAAGAACCAGCGCCCGCTGCAGAACTAACGCCCGCCCGATCGCTCCAGCCACAATCCACAGCACGAAAGCCAGCGCCACAAACCACATCGCAATAGGTCTCGCCGCCAGACCGACAGCCGCCAGCGCGGAGTCGATCGTCCCCAACGCCGCCACCGGACGGAACACCGTCATCACCTCAAGCGCGCTCCAGTTCACCGCGACCACGGGCCCCACGCGCATCGTCTCCCACGCCAGCAGCGCCAGCAGCGGAGCACCCACCGCCCACCGCCACAGCACCTCCAGCGCCGTCAGCGACGGCCGCCGCCACACCGCTCCCATGGCCGCCACAAAGCTCGGTCTCGGCGTCCCACCCGAGTGATACACTGACGGTCTCAATGGCCAACCTGCATCAGCCTGGCCTGCCGCGACAGAGCACGCTGGCCGCCTCCGCGCCTCCCTCGAAATCGCAGCGCGGCGCACCGGCCATTCACCCCGCCATCAAGCTCAGCCAAAGCGGATCGCTGCTGCTCGACGTGGTTCGCTTTCTCGCTGCTCTCGCCGTTCTCGTGGACCACATCAATGCGGACCCGCATCTGAGCGCGGGCTGGGGAAACTTTGGAGCTCTGGGTCATGAGGCGGTCTGCGTCTTCTTTGTGCTCTCCGGCTTCGTCATCCGATTCATCACCATCACTCGGGTCGGCACGGCTTTAGATTACTCCATCGACCGCGTCTCGAGAATCTACTCCATCGTTCTGCCGGCCCTGCTCTTCACGTTCGTCTGCATGCTCCTCGCGCGAGCGATCCATCCGGTTTTTTACAACGCCATCTGCGGGCCGCTGCACTGGAAACAAATTCCCGGCCAGCTCTTCGCCAACCTCACATGGACCGCGCAGTGCTGGGGCTACGATGTCTCTGCGCTGATCGACGGCCCGTTCTGGTCGCTTAGCTATGAATGCATCTACTACGTCCTGTACGCGCTGATGTACTACCGCGCGCGCCGCGCCTGGCTATGGACAGCACTGATCCTGCTCATCGCCGGGCCCAGCATCGCGTTTCTCTATCCAGTTTGGCTGCTCGGCGCCTTCACCTGCGACCTCTATCTCCACCTCTCGCGCAAGGCCTACGGTGTGCGCGCGGCGGCGGCAATCTTTGCCGCGCTCCTGGCATTCGTTGTCTTCGCGCGCCATCTTATCCTTGGCTTCATCCACGCCACGGACGCGACCGCCCGCACCTACTGGATCACCCGCGTCGTCGACCGCACGCTGCCCTTCCATCGCCATCTGGTCAACGCCGAAGGGCTAGTCCCCTGGCTGCTGGAGAGCAGCGTCAGCTTCTACATCATCGGAACGATGACCGCCGTGTTTATGCTCTTGGGCATTCTGCTGCTCGACCGCCATCACCCCACGCTGCCACCCGCGGTCACACGCTGGACGCGCACGATCGCCGACAGCACCTTCGCGCTCTATCTCTTTCACTTCCCCCTTCTGGTGCTTCTCGTGGTGGCGATCGGGCATCCCGTCCTGCACCTGCGCGTAGCCGTGACACTGCTGTGCGCCATTGTGTTGATCACCGTGCCCATCTCCATGGCATTGGATCGCCTGAAGCGATGGATGCGATCCACGCTGCGCCGCCGATTCGGCGGACGGCTTCCACAGCGTCCGCAACTCGCGCGCAAGTAGACGTCCATAGCAAATAACAGATTGGAGTGTTTGCCGTTGATGTAGAGCCTTGCTCTTGCTCTTGCTTTTCTGGTTGTCATTCCGCAGCGCAGCGGAGGAATCTGCTTTTTGGAGAGTTTGCACATACCGGGGCACCGGTTCTACTTCACCACCAGGTTCACCATCTTGCCTTTGACCACGATGGTCTTCACCACTGTCTTACCCGCAATACGCGACGCCACCTTCGCCTCGGCCAGCGCCGCGGCCTGCATCGTCTCCTCATCGCTGTCGGCTGCTAATTTGATGACGGCCGCCAGCTTGCCATTGATCTGCACCGGAATTTCAACTTCGCTCTCCCGCGCCAACGCTGCATCGGCAACCGGCCACGTCTGCCGGAAGACCAGACCCTCGCCGCCCATCTGCTCCCAAAGCGCCGCCGCGAGGAACGGCGCGAACGGAGCCAGCAGCAGCGCCAGCGTGCGAAAGACCTCCGCAATCGAGGCCGTGGAGATCGTTCCCGCATCCATCGCCGCTTCCGCCGCGGAGATCTCATTCACCAGAATCATGATCGCTGCGATGCAGGTGTTGAAGTGCCAGCGCCCGCTGAAGTCGTCGCTGATCTTCGCGATCGTCTGGTGCAACGTGCGCAGCAGTGCTGCGTCAACTGCTGTCTGAGCGGCAACCTGCGCGGAAGCAATCTCATCTCCGTTTGGCTGCTTTCGCGACGAGCGCACCACTGGCGCGTACTTCATGGTCAGCCGATACACCCTCGCCAGAAACCGGCTGATCCCCGCAACACCTTCTTCCTGCCATTCGAGATCGCGGTCCGGCGGCGCCGCAAACAACGCATACATCCGCGTCGCGTCCGCTCCATAGCGCGCAATCATCTCATCGGGGCTCACTACATTGCCCTTCGACTTCGACATCTTCGCGCCATCCTTGATCACCATTCCCTGCGTAAACAGCCGCTCCGCAGGCTCATCATTAGCAATCAATCCAAGATCGCGCATCACCTTGGTCCAGAAGCGCGAGTAGATCAAATGCAGGATCGCGTGCTCCACGCCGCCAATATATTGGTCGATCGGAAACCAGTAGTTGGCCTTCTCGCTATCGAACGGCGCCTGCGAATTCTTCGCGTCGGTATAGCGATAGAAATACCAGCTCGAATCGACAAAAGTATCCATCGTATCGGTCTCACGCCGCGCCGACCCACCGCACACGGGACACGTCGTGTTCACGAACTCCGGAACCTTACTCAGCGGCGATCCGCCCTCCTGCGTAATCTCGACCTTCTCCGGCAGCAGCACCGGCAGCGCGCTCTCCGGCAGCGCGACCACTCCACCCGGCCTCATGCCCTCGTGCCCATTGGTGCAGTACACCATCGGGATCGGCGTGCCCCAGTATCGCTGTCGGCTTACACCCCAATCCTTCAGCCGAAACGTGGTCGTCTTCCTGCCGAAGCCATGCACTGCGGCGTAACGCGCCATCTTCTCCTGCGCCTCAAGGCAAGCCTGGCCAGTCCACTCGCCCGAGTCGATCAGCACCGCCTCCTCTTCATCGGCATACGGCAGCGGCAAGTCATTCGTATCAGCGCCCGCGGCTCCGGAAACGCTCGGCGCAACAACGCGCTTGATCGGCAGCTCATACTTCTGCGCAAACTCAAAGTCGCGCTCATCATGCGCGGGCACGCTCATAATCGCGCCCGTGCCATAGTCCGCGAGGATGTAATTCGCCACCCAGATCGGCAGCCTCTCCCCGTTGTAGGGATTGACGGCGAACTTCCCCGTCGCCACTCCACGCTTCTCGATGTTGCCAATGTCGCCGGTCTCGCGCGCTATCTTTTGCTGCGCGATCATCTCGGTCACGGCTGCAGATAGCGCTATGTCCGACTTGACCCACTCCTTCACCAGGGCGTGCTCCGGCGCAAGCTGAATCGACGTCGCCCCGAAGATCGTATCCACCCGCGTCGTGAACACCTTGATTGTCGTAACGCCGCTGCCGCCGTTGCCCTTGTCTTTGTCTTTCTGGTTGTCATTCCGCAGCGCAGCCGGGGTCCCCGGCGAGCGCTTTTGCTCGCTGGGGTGGGAAGCGGAGGAATCTGCTTCGCCCGCCCCTGCCACCGCAAACTCCACCTCCGCGCCCTCGCTCTTGCCGATCCAGTTGCGCTGCATGGTGCGCACCTTGTCCGGCCATCCGGGCAGCTTGTCGAGGCCAACGAGCAGTTCCTCCGCATACTTCGTGATCCGCAAAAACCACTGCTCCAGCTCGCGCTGCTCCACCAGCGTGTCTTCATGGCGCCAGCAGCATCCGCCCACCACTTGTTCATTAGCGAGCACCGTCGCGCACTTCGGACACCAGTTCACCTTGCTCGATCGCCGGTACGCCAGCCCCCGCTCAACCATCTTCAGAAAAAACCACTGGTTCCACCGGTAGTACGCCGGCAAACACGTGGCGATCTCGGTCCCGTCCCAGTCGTAGCTCAGCCCCAGCCGCCGCATCTGCATCTTCATCGCGGCGATGTTTTTGAGCGTCCACTCGCGCGGCGGCGTGTCGTTCTTGAGCGCCGCATTTTCCGCCGGCAGACCGAACGCGTCCCATCCCATCGGGTGCAGCACGTTGTAGCCGCGCATGCGCATGAACCGCGCCAGCGCATCGCCGATCGCGTAATTCCGCACATGCCCCATGTGCAACTGTCCACTGGGATACGGCAGCATCTCCAGGCAGTAGAACTTGCGTTTTGCGCTGGTATGCGGCTCAGCCGCATACAACGTCGCGTCCGCGTCCCACCGCGCCTGCCACTTCGGTTCGATCTCCGCCGGGTTATAACGCTCCGGACTTTCGTTCTTCTCAATCTCTGGCATACACCATTGATTGTAAAGAAACAGTCCGCAAGCAACCGCTTTCGCCGATGTGGCCGCGTTCGCTATTTGGGACTAAAAATGCGTTAGTCCCAAATAGCGAACTAATTAGTCCCAAATAGCGAGCTAATTGTGCGATCCTCCTGAGCCGCCGCCGGCGCCGGTGGGGGTGGGGAATTCGGCTGTGGTGAAGTTGTAGGTCAGCACCGGATACCAGGCCGGGCCGGGTACTGTCGACGAGCCCGCGGCGATGAACTGGAAGGTTGCCGGTCCGGCGCCGTTGCCGCTCGGGTCCACCACGTATAGGGTCACCACCGTGCCCGAAGGAACCTCGGTCCACACCGCGTCGTATACCGTGTAGCCGGCGACGCCCAGCATCTGCATCGTGAGCTGAGGAATCGCGATCTGGAGAGTGCCGTCGCTGTTGGTGGTGCCCTCCAGATAGGCTTCGAGCGCCCAGCCGACGCCGATCACCTGGGCCATATTCTGGGTCGAGCCCAGCAGCGGCAGCTTGGCGCTGGCGATGGTGCGCAGCGAGTCGTCCACGGGATAGCTGGTATCGGGATAGGCGTTGGGGTTGTAGCTGCGGAAGTTGACCTCCAGCGCGCCACTCGGCTCCTGCGCCGAGGGCGGGATAATCTTGATGCCGCCATTCTGCGGGTCGATGAAGTAGTCGCCTGCGAACTCCGGGCTGAGCGTGTCGTCAACGGTGAAGTGGCCGAGCTGTTCGCCGGGACGCATGCGAATGAACGCGTTCAGCGTCAGCGGATCGACGGCGTCCAGCCGCACCTTGACGCTGCCGGTGAGCGGCGCGAGCCAGCCCGGCTCATCGTTGCCCAGCGAGATGTTGCACTCGTACTGCATGATGCGGTTGGCCTGGTCGTAGGTCATGTTCGCCATGTCGTATTCGACCGGAACGACGTTGGGCACCGCGCCGATCCCAGGCGCGACCGATCCGCTGGCGAGCTGGTGGGTGCGGTGCTGCACGTTCACCGGCGCGCGCTGCTGGAAACGAGAGTTCTGGGTCCCGATGTAACCTCCGGTCGAGCTCGCATTCCTGGCCTGAGCGCCGAAGACAGTTGCCCATATCTGCGGATTGGCGATCTTGGGATCGGGGTTGACGGCGATCGGGTAGTCCCCGCTCAGTGCGCGATTGCTGCCGTCGCCATAAAAGAACACCTGATGTGTCGCGAAAGGATTGATGCCGCCGGTGTTGAAGTAAGCGGCCCAGATAGAGGCCAGGATGGTCTCGGTCCCGGCCGTCGCGCCTGCGTTGTTGACGTTGACGCTCTGCACCTCCAGCAGCGCCGCGATACCAAGGTCGCGGAACTTCGGCACGAAGACATTGGGCATTTTCGTTAGATTTTTCTTCGCGACCTGAAACGTGCCCGGGAAGCAGTGGTTGGCGGTGAGCGTGAAGCTGGAACTGCTGGCGTCGTGGCCGTAGAAGCCGATCTTGCCGTCCTGGGTATCGATATAACTGCGGCAGGAGCGCAGGATGGTTTCGAGCATGGAGGCCAGCGTGGCCTGGGCGGCGAAGACCCCGTTGAACGTGAAGCTCTGACCCGCGCCGCCGGGCAGCGCGGCGTCGTTGCGCTGCGCGTGCGCGAAGATCGACGGCCAGTTGAAGCAGGCGATCTCGGCCGCGGTCAGCCCGGCGATCTGCGGCTGCTGACGCTTGATCTTGAAGCGCAGAAGCAGCTCCACCATATGCCAGGTCGGGTTGGTGGTGAAGCCGTAGCCGGTGACGTTCCCGTTGCTGTCGAAGGTGCGGCAGCGCGCGCCGCGAAAGACGCCATAGACCTGCACCGGATCGGGCGGCCCCGACCCGCGGCGAAGGCCCGTTTGGATGTTGGGGTTCTGCACCACGCAGTAGCACATATTGCTGAAGCTCTGGGCAGGCGTGACGCTGGGCACGACCTGGAAGAACTCGTCGAACCCCTGCAGGCCGCCATAACCGGTCTCCGCGATGGGCAGACCGATGGGCGTCCAGCGTCCGTTGTAGAAGTGTATCTGGTTGGTCTTGGTGACGCCCTCGACGGTGGCGGGCATGAAGCCGCCGATGGTCCACATCTGGTCCAGCGGCGTAATGGCCATCTGCTCGTAGCCGTCGCACTCGCCATCGAAGAGGATGTTGAGGCTGTAGGTGTTGTTGGACTCGTCCGTATAGGTGATCGGCGCCACGCCCGATCCGTTGACGTAGCCGAAGGCCACCGGGAGAGGCTTGCCGCCCTGCACGGCATAGGCTGGGTTGAAATCGGCCATGGTTAGATCACACTCTGAAGGTTGATGGAGAAAGGCGGAACGGGCTGGGCCACGCCGGAGGCATTCGCGATCGAGACGACGCTGTCGCTCCACTGGGTGACGACGCCCTTGAAGCGGTTGATCTGGGTGCAACTGCCGTAGCTGTTCTGGCAGGGCGTGGGAGAAACAGAACCACACTGGGGCGAGCCGAAGATGTTGCCGCAGCTCACGTCGATGGTGCAGTCGGGCGCTTTGATCTGGCTCCAGTTGCCGATGTCGGAGAGCGTGAGGTCGAGCTCATCGCCGTCCACGGTGGCGTCGTCGACCTTGCCGATCACGGTGATGAGGGCGGTCTCGGCGGCCGCCAGCCACAGGCGGTAGATGAACAGCGCGCCCCACATGTCGGAGGTGCTGAACAGCAGTGAATGAGAGCGGTTGACGGTGTCGCCGCTGACGTTCTGGAAACTGGCGTCGGACGTTGCGGTGGCCAGCGTGCCGGTGAATCCCCACGCCGGCGGCCTGGTCAGCCAGGGGTGAAAGAACACCGGCGTCTGCGAATCCGCGGCGTTGTCGCCGGGAACGCCGCGCACATTGTTGTTGGGCCGCGAGTAGCGCGGGTTGAAGCTGAAGGCATCGAACTGCGCCAGCAGCGGCACCAGCGTGACGGGCGCGTCGGAGATGAAGTGGCGCGAGCCGTCGATGAGCTGCAGCTCCAGCAGACTGACCGGGACCAGGCCGCCCTCCGCCAGCAGGTGCATCGCGACGTTGCCGGTGACGTTGGGCATCAGTGCATCACCTGCAGCGCGGGGAAGAACATGGCAGTGCCGGATTGGTAGATGCTCTGGGTGCCGGTGGAAACAAACTTCACGCGGTGCCGCCCCAGCGGAACGTCCTGCATGGTCCAGAACACACCGAACGTGACGGGCGCGGCACTCTCGACGAAGCGCGGATCGAGTATCTGGGTCTGGGTCGTACCGGACGCGAGGACGCCGCTCACCACCTCCACGCCGTCGAAGAAGATATTGAAGAGGGCGGAACCTGGGCCCGAGCCGGTCCACAGCATGCGCCAGCCCCAGCCGGTGTACTCCATCTGGGCGAAGTCGCCGGCGTTGGTGGCCGGTGCGTAGGCTTGATAGGTCGACGGATCGTTGACCGGCGGGACCGGAGTGGGCAGCGCGCCGGGATATTCGACGACCGGCGCCTGCCGCGCGGTCCAGCCCGCGCCGCTGGTGGCCACCAGCAGGTTGGGCGTTCCCTGGGTGGTGATCCAGCCGTCCACCGGATAGATCATGTGGCTCTCGTGGAACCAGTTCGAGGGGTAGTTCTGCATGGGGCAGCCGGGAATCTCTTCGAACGTCACGCGGATGGTGAACTTGAGGTTGGCGGTGTGGGTGTCGTCGGCGTAGGCGGTGAAGCGGCCAACGTGCTGGCGGCCCTCGTTGTCGTAGTCGACGACGGTGAAGAAGCCGGTCTGGAATTGCTCATAGAAGCGCTTGATGTACCAGACCTGCTGGATGGGCCGATCGACGAAGACCATGTCGAACCTGTAGCCCGCGTCGCCCACCGAGCGCGTCTGCCAGCGCCCGAAGCGGGGCCGCACGGTGGTGTAGTTGCTGCCCGGCTTGCGCGGACCGCCGTAGTTCCAGTTGGGGTTGAAGCCCAGCGCGGCGTTGTAGCCGGTGTTCGGGTTGAAGATCACGAATTCAGCCACGCAGTTCCGTCCTTCTTTTATCCATTGCTGGCGCTCCCGCCGTAGGTGGCGACGTGCGCGTTCTGCGCCGAGGTAATCATCTTCGCGCCGCCGTTGCGCAGCCACGTCGTCATGGTTTTGGTGTCCATGGTGTGGACGTGGAGATGGGTGTCGCCGCCGCCGCCGCCCGAGGCCGCGCGGGTGCCCGCTCCGCCGGCCTGCAGGAAGTGCGAGGCCATGTCCGCCGGGGTCGCGCCGTCGTTCATCTTCTGGATGGCGGCACCGTGCATCTGGGTGGCTGGGACGTTCGTGATGCCCTCACCCATCATGGCGTGGATGTAGCCTTCGCTGCCGGTGGTGGCGAGGTCGCCGAAGCCGCCGATCAGGCCGCCGGAGTGGAACTCGGCCGCCGCGCGTCCGGTGTATTGCGCGCCGCCGCGCGCCATGCGCTCGATAGTGCCGGTGACGTAATTCAACTCCTTCTGCAGGTAGTTCGAATGCACGTAGGCCGCGGCGTCCGGGCCCCACTTCATGGTCATGTAGTCCATGCCCGAGGCGGAGTCGCGGTTGGCCTCCGACATCGCGCTGAGATAGTCGCCGCCTCCGCCGTTCATGAAGCTGGTGCGCACGCCTTCGAGCTCGGGATAGAGCGTCTGCTTGTAGTAGTCGCGGGCGGCGAACTTGCCGGTCTCGCCCATCGCCTGCCCGACCAGATTGGTGGTCAGGCCGGCGATGCCGCCGATCACCCCGCCCACCAGCGTGCCGATGCCGGGGACGATGGAGCCGATGGCAGCGCCGGCCTCCGCGCCGCTCATGGCGCCGCTCAGCGCGCCGCTCACGCCGCCCTTGTGGAAGGAGCTCATCACGCCTTCCACGCCTTGATACGCGGCCATGCCGCCGCCGGCGAATCCCATCACGCCGGCCAGCGCGCCGCCCGCGCCTACGCCGCCGGCCACCGACTGCATGGCGCCGGAGGCCTGCTGGTTCGCGATCGATCCCACCGAGGACGGATCGCTGTAGCCCGCGCCCATATCCTCGGTGTCGCCGGTGATGGAACCGGCGAAGCCGCCGTCTTCGCCGGTGTAGCCGTCGCTGCCGCCGGCGCTGGCCGCCGAGGCTTGCGCGCCGCCGAGGCCCAGCGTCTTGAGCAGCGAGTTGCCGCCGTTCAGCAGCGATCCCGCCGAGGACACGGCGTTGGTCCCGGTGTGCGCACTGTTGGGGAAGACGGCGGAGGGTGTTGCCACGGTGCTGGAGTAGCCGCCCGAATAGCCCGCACCACTGCTGGAACTGGAGGCGGTCCCGCTATAGTCTTCACCACTCTGCGTGGGCGAGTAGGCCGAGCGCGCGCCCAGCACCGCCGTGATCGGAGACGAGGCGTCGCTGGCGCTGCCCGAGCCCGCGCTGACGCCGCCGCTGGACGTGGATGTGGGCAGATACGTCCCGCCAGGGATTACGCCCGCGGTCCCGGCGGGCGCGCCATGCGCTCCGAACACCTGTTGCAGGATACCGCCCGGCGACGCTCCCGACGCTCCCGAGCCGCCCGGCTGCAGGCCGCCGAGGGTGTTGCCGAAGAAACCCTTGAAGAGCTGGGTCTGCATCATCCAGTTGGCGATGATCTCGAACATCGCCTTCTCGGCCTTCTCCTTGAAGAACTTCATCGGGTTGTCGAACGCCGACTGCAGCTCGCCGGCCAGCGACTGCACCATGTGCTGGTTCTGCTCGGCGATGTCCGCGTTGGCCTCGCGCTCGATGTCGGCGCGGCGATTCGCCACCTCCTGCCAGGTCAGGCCTTCCTTCTGCGCATCGTCCTGTAGCTTGGCCATCCGCGCATCTTCCTGCGCCTGGATCTCGGTCATCGCGTTCCGATAGGCACTCACCATGCCGGTCGCGCCCTGCGCACGAACACGCGACTCGGCCGCGGCGGCCTGCTGGTCGTACTGCAGGTCTTCGGCGTGGTTGCGCTGGGCGATCTGCTGGCGCTGCGCCTGCGCATCGGCGTCGACGCCGGCCTTGGCGTCGGCCAGCGCCTGTTGCGCGGCGGCCGCCTGCGCGGGATCGAGGTTCGCGCCGCCGAAGCTCTTGTCGAAATCATCCTGCAGCTTGGTCTTTTCGCGCGCGGCGGCCGCGTCGACCTTGGCGTAGCCCGAGAGCAGCGCATCGGCCCGCTGCTGGCTCTGCTCCTGGACGTGGCTGGTGTAGTCGTCTTCCAGCTTGTTGAGCTCGCGATAGCTGTTGGCCGCGACCACCGCGCGCTGGCGATCGAAGTCGTTGCTCTGCTCTGCGGTGAGCGGTGCGCCGCCGGAGACGCTCTTCTGTTTTGCATCGATCGCCGCCATCTGCTGGTCGCGGTCGGCGATGATCTTCGCCGCGCCGGTCAGTCCGGACGACTTCGAGTCCTCTTCCATCTTCTGGGTCTCGGCGGTGAGCTCGCGCACGCGCTTCTGGCGCTCGGCATCGTACTGCGCTTCGAGCGCGGCCTTGCGCGCGCCGTACTCCACCAGCTCGCGCTGCGCTGCCAGCTCCAGATGCAGCTCCCGGACCGCGTCCTTCTGCTTTTCCACGTAGAGCGCTTCGCCGCCGAGGCCAGCCTGGCGCGCCTCGCTCTGCGCCTTCACCAGGGAGAGCGATTCCTGCGCGGCTTCCTCCTGGTTCTTCACCGCGGCCGCCGACAACGCCATCTGGTTCTTGGTGTAATCTTCCTGCTGACCGGCGAGGGGATCGACCGGGTTGCCGTAACGCTTCTCTTCACTGGTGGCAAAGCTGCGATTCTCCGCCGTGATCGCGATCTGCTTCTCGGCCTCCGCGTTGGCCTGCTGGTCCTTCTGCAGCAGCGCGTCCTTGGCGTGGGCCAGTTCGATCGCGGCCAGCGCCTGTTCATGCATCTGCTCGGCGCTTTTGCCGGAGAGAGAGTCCTTGCGCTCCATGTCGCGGGCGCCCATGCCCGCGATGTTGTGGGCGCCAAGGAGTTCAGGAATGGCCATCGTCGGGTTGGCGATGAGATCGCGCCAGCCGGTGCTCGACAACTGCTGCGCGGCCTGGGGCAGACCCTTTGCCCCCTCGGTTGCCTCCCGCAGCCGCATCGCCGTGGTGGCCAGGTCGCGGGTGTTGGTGAAGTCGTGCTCGGAGATCTTCTGCAGCGTGTCGTTGTACTTGTCGGCCGCGGAGGTGATGCTGATGTACTTCTGTTCAGCGTTGTAGATGGCTTCGGCCCCACGGAGGAAGACCTCCGCGAAGGCAAAGCCTGCCAGCGCTCCCGTCGCGCCGCCGATCGCATTGGTGAGCATCGGCATACGCGAGATCATCGACTCCAGCGCGCGCGGCAGCCGCAGCCCGAACTCCTGCGACAGCAAGCGCACGCTATCCAGGTTGGTCTGGAAGTGGCCGCCAGCCGTGCGCATCCCGGCATCGATGTGCGCGCCGGCGGCTGAGCCCGCCGCGCCGAGCTGCTCCAGTGCCTGGGTCTGCTGGCCGATGGCCGCGACGGCGCCGTTGTCCTCGACGCTGATCTGGATGGCGACAGCTTGCGGCATCAGGCGTTCCCCCGGTTGAACTCAGCACCGCAGCCCGGACACTTCATCGCAAAGCGGCCGTCCTGCCTTCGTCCACATGCGCTGCAGGCCGGGTGGTCATGCTCGAACTCGGCCTTGGCGCGCGATACCGCCAGCAGACCGCGCACGTCGTCGCGGGTGAGCTGCGAGGCCGAGTAATGAATCCCGGCCTGGATCGCGTTGGCCAGATCGAGCAGATAGCTGGCCCGCGCATAGTAGCCCGGGGAGAGCGCGCGCAGGTCCAGATCGGCGAGCATCGCCTCGCGGGTCTCGGCGTCGGCCGAGCGCATGCTCTCGGATATGGCGTTGCGCTGGAACGACTCCTCGAAGACCGCGCGCAGCGCCTGCTGCACGCCTTCCTGGTCTCTTTCCACCTGGATGACGCTCACCATCGGTCACGCCCTTCCCACATCGAGGCCAGCAGCAGCGCGATCACGAACACGACCACGCAGACGATCTGCGCCTGCGTTGCCTGCCGCTGCTGGACCTGCTCGATGTAAGGGCTGAGGGTCATCGTCTTACTCCGCCGCCTCTCCGGTCTCGTCGACCTTGGCCGCCACGCGGTCCACTCCGATGAACATCTGCTGCGCCGCCACCACCTTATGGTGCGTGTCCATGTGCGCGATGATCTGCTCGCGGCCGGCGAGCGGCTGGCCCTTGAAGACGTAGCCTTCGACGGACACCACCAGTTCGTCATACAGCGCGGCCAGCACCATCTGCGCGCCCGGGAACAGCGTCGTTCCGGCGCGCGATCCGCCCAGGATGCGGGAACGGCTGGACTCGCGCGCGTAGCGCCGGTACTGCTGTTCGCTGGGCGTCTGCAGAACATGCTTCAGACCGCTCACCTTGCGCATGTGGAAGTCGCGCTCCGGGAGCGGATTCCACAGGCAGCTCACGAAGACGGCCTCGCCCTCGGGATAGATCACGCCTTCATCGTCCCGCGCGTCGAGCTGCACGGAGGCGAGCACGTCGCCCACCTTGAGGCGATGCTCCAGGGGCACCAGCGCGGGCCAGTTGGCGTAGTCGGTGAGCGCTTTGTCGCCATGCACGGTATAGCCGTGGGCATCGATCAGAACGCGCTCCGCCAGCAGGCGGCTGGCGCTCTCATAGTCGGCGGACTTCACCTGGTCGGCGCCATCGCGTTGCAGGCTGATGGTGATGGCGCCATAGAACGCGGCCCAGTCCTCGGGCTGGGGCGTGCGGCAGTCGAGCTTGTAGACGCCGCGGCGGCCCTGCAGGACGATGAGCCGGGGCTCGGCGAGATCGATGCTTGCCGCCGCGCTCTCGATGGTGGCCGCGGCGATGTTGGTGTGTTCCGACATGGAGATTCCCCTTCAGAATGTGAATTGGTTTTGCTGACCTGCTCAGGCTGAAGGAGCCTGTACTTCTGTGGCCGCTGGCGAAGAATTTGCCTTGGCCGTCACGCATCGAAGGGGTGACGCGTGTCTTGCGAGAAAACTAAAAAATGGGGGCTGCAAAGAACGGCCTCGCGGCCACGCCTCACAACCCCACGATTCCCAGGTCTGTACTGCTGCTACTCTGCCGTGTCGACGGCGACGACGCAAGGTTACTCGGGGCTGACGCACTGGATGCCTCCTCCGCATCGAGGGCCGTCATGCGGTCGGTGACCGCCTGCGCGCTCAGCCACAACACCAGTCGCTGCTCATTGATCGAGAGCTCGTCGCAGACGGTCTCCAGCGCGATCGTCAGGAAGCGGACGCGCTCATCGACTTTGTTGTAGCGAGGGGTCCGCATGGTGGACTCGATGGGTCGAAGCTGCACGGAAGAAAAGACCGGGAGCGAGAGCCGTAGACCCGCCCCGGTTATGGAAACTTAGGCCGGGACCAAATACGCCGGGCAGGTGTTGATAAGGAACGCCGAGAAAGCCGCCGCATTGCCGACCTGCAGGATCGTGCCCTGGTCGAGCGAGAGCTTCCACGCGACCAGGTCCTTCTGGTTGCCCAGCTTGCGGGTCTTGAAGCGCGCCGCGGGAAACGTCATGCCGAACTGATAGGCGAGCGCGGGGTTGGTGGCCAGCGAAACGCTCAGCTCGGTCGAGTTCTCGAACCAGCCGTTCACGTCGTCGGCCTCCTGCGCCATGAGCGTGAGGTCCAGCGAGAACTGCACCTTGCCGCACTGCACGCTGCCCGCGCGCAGGCCGTCGCCGGAGCTCTCGAAGGCCGCCGAGCCGCGATCGATCTTGATCGAGACGCCCACCTGGCGGCCGTTGAAGGGTGTCACCTCGCCGCCGGACGGCGTGATGCTGACGATGATGTCGGAGCCCAGTAGCAGGTTCGGCGTGCTGGGCGCCGGCAGCGGCGCGACCATGCTGCCGGGGAAGAACTGGCCGGTGCCGACCATCTCCAGCGTGGCCTGCAGCGGCCCGCGCTCGGGGATGTCGATCGACAGCATCTTCGCCGCCATGTCGGTGTACTTGCGGTGCACGTCGTCGGTGTCTTCGACGTAATAGGTCGTGCAGGGCATCAGCGACGTGAGCGCCGGGATGGTGAAGGTGTGGGTATACGGAGCGGCCACGCCGGTCACCACCTCCTGGCCGTGGATCAGCGCCAGCATCTGGCCGAGCAGCCACGCGTCCACGCCGCCCATACCCTTCAGCGAGGCGCTGGTCATCCAGGCCGTGGGCACATCGACGGTGGCGAAGTCGGTGCCGTGACCCACCGCGCCCTGGTCGTTGTAGCGCTTGTAGTCGGCGGAGAAGACCACGCTGGGGTCGAGCGAGAGGCGCTGGGTGAGCGCCGCATCGGCGAGCACGCCGCCATAGGTGATCTGCGAGTTGGCGCTCGCCACCACGTTGCGGGCTGTCTGTTTCTGCATGCTGACTACGGCCATGGGACGATCTCCTTCAAAGTCGAATTACTGCGCGTGCAAACTACTTGGCGGCCTCGGCGGCTGCGGCTGGGGCAGAAGCAGAGGCAGCCGCAACCAGAGGCGCAAGAATGGTGGCGGCCGACGCCGGGGCAGCGGGAGCGATCTCGAACATCGGCTCGCCGCTGCGCGTGATGGCCTGCGCCAGCACCTTGCGCCACTCGTAGCTCAGCTCGACCTTGACAGCTTCAGTGCCGGAGAAGAGGAAGCTGCGGCGGCCATTGGAGAGCCGCAATGGAGCGCCGGCGGCCTGCGCCTGCCCTGCGGCGGTGAGCTGCACCATCACGAAGTCGGGAGTTCCATTGGCGGCGTTGGGCATGTCTAGTTCTCCTGCTCGGTGGGGTTGGCGTTGGCGCCGGGATAGTACGCTGTGCCCTCGACGCGGAAGGCGACGACATAGGCCATCCCGAGCTCGGCGGTGGGGATGGGGCGCATGCCCAGATACTCGATCGGATCGGAGGGCTCGGCATCGGGCAGCACCAGGCGCGCGCCGGCCAGGATCGAGACCACGCTGCCCGCGAGCTGGATGGACGCGTTGCGCTGCTGCTGCGGATCGGGCCCGAGGTCCTGGTCCGCGCACAGGATGGCAAACTCCTGCTGGACGCGATACACCATCTTCTGATTCTCGAAGGCGGTCGCCTTCGCCTCGGTGAAGAGCACACGCGCGGCCGGAGGGTCGATCACCAGCGCACCCTCTTCGTCGAAGTTGTTCGCGCCGATGCAGTCCACATCGACGCCGGGAAGCTGCTGCGTGAGCAGTCCCTGAATCGCAGCCCAGACTTCATCGACAGTAAATTGGCCAGTGTTCATCGCGGTCCCTGATCTCCCGGAATGTTCGCGTTGACGGTTCCGATCCGTACCGTCGCACCATGCAGATATCGCTCGACGCCTTGCGTAAAGCGCTCGGGGTCTTCAGGCCGGAAGACCAGGAACGGTCTCGCCGGAATATTCTGGCGGCGGGTATGCTCGCCAACCCGATAGCTGGTCGCATTGGCCGGCCCTTGCTCGCGCACCCGCACCGTGCGCCACTTGCCGTCCACGCCCTTGCGCTGGTCCTTGCCGTAGCGTTTGAATTTTTGCACGCGGTGGCCGCCATAGGCCGAGACGGCAGCCATCAAACCGCGGCTGCGAGGCCCGACCAGACCGCCCAGGAAGTCGCGTGAGCCTTCCTGCTGCACTCTCGCATATGGAACATCGGTGCCCACGGTGAGCGTGTTACCGCTGATCGTGTAGGTGAACGATCCGAAGAGTCGCCCACTCATGACGAGCAGCTTATGCCCGGCGGTGTAACCCTTCTTCTTCTTCGTGGAATCGGCGAGCTCCGGCCAGCTTCCCGCCGGCGAGCCCTCCTCTTTGAAGGTATAGGCAATCGAGGTCCGCATTAGCTCGCCGATAATCCGCAGCATGGCATCCTTGTCCTCGATGTCGCCAGCGAGATCGCGCAGCGCGAAGATCACGCCGTTCGCATCGACTTTGATTGAGGCTGGCATCGTCTACTGGCAGAAACCTTCGAGATTGCATTCGGTGAAACGTTGATCGTTGCAGCGCGGCAGCACCGGACCGCCGCCGGTGACCTGCGGCGTCGGGACGCCGGCCGGTTGATCGAGCGAGGCCCTGCCGACCGAAACATCCTTCAGCAGCGCGATCGCATCGTCATAGCGCTGCCGCACGGTGTCGGACATCTTCTGCGGCCGCCGCGAGTACAGCAGGTACACGGCGATGTCGCGCGTGATCCGCGTGGCGTCCGTCGAAGGCTGCAGCGGAGTGATGTAGCGAGTGCGGCAGTAGGAATCCACCACCGCGCTCGCCTCATCGAGAACGCCCGACACCGTGCCGGCGTCCACCTGCTTGGTGTTCGCGTCGTCGGTGAGCTGCACCAGCTGCGCCTGCGTAACGCAGAGCAGCAGGTCGGATTGGGCGGCGTAAGCCAACGGCTACCTTCCGTGCTCGGCGGCGCGCGCGTTGGCGTCGTTCATGTCCACGGCAGCGGTCGCGGCCTGGGACAGCTCGGAGAGAATCTCGTCCTTGCTCAGGCCGGCCTTGAGAGTGAGTCCGTGAGTGCCCGCGTAGATCAGCAGCTCGGCCAGGTTGAGCTTGGCCAGCGTCGTGGGCGTGAGCACGGGAGCGGGACGAACCGCAGCCGCGGTGGGCGCGATCGCGCCGGCCGCCAGCAGGTTCGCGGTGTCGGTCTCGGAGAATGTGGACGCGGGAACAACCGCCCCGCGCCTGTGCTTGTCGTCGCCCGTCCGTACCGGATGCAGAATTCTGAAGTGCGTCGTCATGGTTCACTCCTGGGTTGCGTTGTTCTCTGAAGAAAGCGCGGCGGAAGCTGCCCGCCGCGCCCTGGAGAAAGCTCGTTCCGCGCAGCTTAGCCGGCGAGCGGTGGGGCGACGTAGTCCATGATCGGGGCCGCGACGCAATTGCCGAACAGGAACAACGTCTCCTGCGCGGTGATGCGAGTGTCCCAGTACCAGTCGCAGGAGATGATGTCGGACTTGGCGTCGAGCTGCGGATCGGGGAACTCGACGACGCCATAGCCGCCGACGGTGCCCGGAGCCGCGACCCAGTCAAAGGTCTTGAGCGCCGAGATGTCGTTCATGCTGGTCGCGTTTTGCACGTAAGCCAGGACCGCGCTTACGCCCCACACATAGCTGATGACATTGTTCTTATCGAGCGCGACCGCGGCCGCGCGGTAGCAGGGGATGCCGAAGACCTGGCTGAGCTGGTCCAGCGTGATCGCGCCGCCCGCGGTGTACTTGAAGCGCTCGATGATGTCGGGGTGGTTGATGAGCGCCGTGATGACGGGATCGGAGAGGATGAAGGCGTTGGCTTCCTGGCCCGACTGCCGCACCGCCACCTTCGCAGCCTCGACGGCCGGGATCGGGTGCGAGGCGCCGCCGTAGTTGTCCCACATTCCCGTGCCCGCGAGCACTTCATTATTGGTGACGTTGGCGGGGTTGGTGACGAGCTGCGCGATGATGTTCTCGCGGTCCAGGTTCAGCTTGTCCATCAGGCGCTGGGTGGCCGCCTGCTTCTCACTGAAGCCCAGGCCGAGCGCATACTGCTCCTGCTCCCACGGCACGATCGCCCGCAGGGCATGCGAATTGGAGAAATAGGGCGCGACCGAGTAGTTCATCCGGTCGGTCTGCGGGATGTCGCCGGGGGCGCGCAGCGTCTGCCGGTCGAGCCGCTGGTTGCTGCGGTCGAACACCACATACTGGAAGCTCTGCCGGGCCACCGGAACGCGCGGAGCGAGCATGTCGCCCATCAGCGCGTTGTTGCGGAACGACTTGGCGAAGTTCGACAACGCTACGTTGAGCGTTCCGACTGGAAGACTTGGAGCAAAAGCGCCCATCTGCGAGACCTACCTTAGCTTCCGCCGAAGCGGAAAGAGTAACTGCGAAACTTGTTGCCGCGAACTTCTGGCGCGAACCTCTACCGAACGAACGGCGAGATGCGCGCTACGATGTAGTCGCCGGCGTTGGCGCCGCTGCTGACGGCACGGCCCACGACCTGGTCGCCCACGGCGGCGGAAGGAACGACACGGCCCTGCGCGTCGGAGATGAGGTACTGGCCGGCGGCAACCGCCGCGCCGATCACGCACACCGCTTCACCTTCGAGGACGACCGAGACGGCGAGGCCGGGAGTCGGCTGACTCTCCTCGACGACGCCGAGGCACTGCGCGTTGGCCGCGGGGAGCGCCACGAGACCATCGCCCGCGCCCTGAGCGGCGAGGTAGCCGCGCGTTTGCGCCGCGGCGGAGGTGTATGTCCGGTTCGACCTGAGCACTACGCCGGTGGTTTCAACTGCTGGCATCGCCATCTCCTTCGTCCGCGTGCGCGGTTACTGCTAAAGTTGCGGGCCGACTCTCACGGCCCTTCGCTGTGGCTACGCCTTTCGCCCGCGATCGGCTAGAGGCAGCGTGTGGTTTTCTCTAGACCGCGCCGGCAGTGCTGCCGCCAGGCTGAGTCAACTCGGGGTGCGCCTTGGTCATCTGCGTGAGCGCGTCGCCGTAGCTGACCTTGTGCTCGGTGGAGTAGGCCTCGGCGAACTCATGCAGACGAATGGAGTTCGGGTCGGCGCCGGTGAGCCGCGTCTCGTTCACGTTCTGCATGTTCGCCCTGGTGGTCTTGGACGTCTGGCCGGTATAGATCTCACCCGACGGCACGATCTTGCCGATGCCCTCCATGAAGCTGACCAGCAGGTCGAAGCCGGTGGTCTGCTTCTTCGCGTCGCCCTCGCCGAACTCGACGGCCTCATTGCTCTTGGCCAGTTCGTCGAACACGACCGCGACGCCCATCTTGTCGAACGCCGGAACCCACTTGCCCTCGGCCTTCAGCTTGGCGATGGCGTCGGCCGCGCGCTGCCTGGTGCCTGCGCCGTGCTGCACCTTCTTCGCCTCGGCGAACTCGGTGGCCTGCGCTTCGAGCTTGGCCTGGACCGGCGCGATCGCATCGGCCGCAGCCTTGGCCGCGATCCGCGTCACGTCTTCCTCGGAGAAGGTCTTCGGAACAGCGGTCTCGCCCGGCTTGCCGTGCACGAAGGCCTTGATCTTCTCCACAACACCGTCAACGATGGACTGCTTGTCTGCATCTTTCAGTTCTGCCATTTCGGTATCCTCCTGGGTTTCCGAGAATTCAATCTCGATAGCTTTCGCGTCAGCCTGCTCGAACTTGATGTC
The DNA here is from genome assembly GCA_965277925.1 of Granulicella sp. Classification (GTDB taxonomy): domain Bacteria; phylum Acidobacteriota; class Terriglobia; order Terriglobales; family Acidobacteriaceae; genus Granulicella. Next base: position 680,715 of record OZ255850.1, read on the forward strand.
CGCCAACCCTTTGATCTCCGGCGGCTGCGCCCCCAGAAACCCGACGTGCCGCAGCGACCAGCCGTTCGCGCCCTTGTAGAGCGAGACCGAGCGTTTCTTGAAGCGGCCGGCCTGCACCGCTTCTTCGAACGCCGGATCGGCCTGACGCATGGCGCCCTGCAGAAGGTTGCCAGCCACCCTGAGCTTGTCGAACCAGCCGTAGGCCGGACCGTCCGTCTTGGGATGACCGATCACAGCGGGAGCTTCGTGGTTCGCAGGATCGTAGTTGGCGGCGATCTGGTGAAGGTCGTGCTCGGTGAACGCACCCTTGTCGCCGTGATCTCCGGCGCGGAAGAGGTCGATCCACTGGTTGACGAGCTTGCTCACAGCCTGGAGACTACGAGGGCCATCTATAGATGCGGTGCGCTTGTGCGGGAGCGCGACTCTGCGCGTCAGGTTTTACGCACCCAGGCCGCCGAATACCTTCGCGAACCCGGCTTGCGGCACCTTCAGCATCGCCAGCAGCGGCAGCCGAGACATCCCACTGGAGTCCGCGTCATAGCCGTCGGGAATCTCGCTCGGCAGCAGCAGCACGCGGATGCAACGGCAGTTGAAGCCGTTGGGCGGATAAATCTTCGCCCACACACGGTCTTCGAGCTTCGCGATGAAACCATCCAGCACCGCATGCTCGGGCCGCACGCGATCGTCACCGGCCGTGAGGTACTGGCCGTAAGGCAGCGCGGCCATCGTGGCCGGCGACATCTGCTGCTCGTAGCGGCCCAGCGAGTACGCCTTCTGCATGTTCGTGGTGAAGACCGTGTCCAGCGTGAACGCGTTGATCGCCTCCACGCCGGCGTCGCTGGTGATCTTGTTTACTGCGGCGTCGAAGTCTTCTTTGCTGCCGCCCTGGGAAAGAACCTCGGCGAGCTGGTCGCGGATCTTCTGGATCAGCCGCACATCGCTGGTCCCGGCGACGGTGAACGCGTCCTGCCTGTACTGCTGGCTGAGGCCGTCGAAGGTGTCGCGGGTGACCGGCGTGAGGCCGCGCAGGTAGTCCGCGCCGGCATCGTTGGGCAGATGCAGGTCGAAGCCGATGGTCGCGATATCCGAGGCCGCGGCGCTATCGTCCGGATCGTCGTCGAAGCGGGCGTGGTGCACGTTCACCAGCGATGTGGTCGCCAGCGGCACGCGCTTGCCGGTCTTGCGATGCACCTCCTGCGCGACCTGCGTGCGGCCGAGCAGGTTCGCCGCCGCCAGGTGCTTGGCCAGCAGATCGCCCAGCTTGTGCTGGATCGCAACGTCGTGCGCCACGCGGCCCAGCATCGCTTACCTCCCGGCCGGTGGCTTGAGCTCGTGGGTGATCTCCTCCACGCGCTGATGCATCAGGTCCTTGGCCTCGTCCTGCAACTGGCCGACGAGCTGGTCGAACTCGGCCAGGTTCGCCTCAGCCGTCGCGCTGCCTGCATGGCTCTCGGAGAAGTTCGGCGTGATCGACGGCGGGTTGCCCGGCGCGACGTTGGGGTTGGGTGCGACGACAATGTCGCCCGCGCCCGGCTCCGGCACCGCATAGGTCTCGCGCAGATAGGCATCGGTGAAGGTGAGGCCCATCCCTTGCAGTCCGCGATCGATGCCCAGCCGCTCGGTGAGGTTCTTCTCTTCCTCGACATCGAACTGCAGCGTCGGCACCGGCGCGTTCGGCCCGAAGTTCCACAGCACCAGCGGCCGGATGAGCTGGCGCTTGAAGATGCCGCCCAGCGCCTTGCAGAGCTGCACGCTCTTGTCGTCGAGCGTGTCCGAATGCACCGTGCCCAGCGCCTGGGTGCCGCGCCCTTTCTCCGCCCCGAAGCTGGTCAGGGTCTCGCCCAGGATGCGGCGGACCACGTCGAGCTGGCAGGCCTCGTAGAGATGCTCGTAGACCTCGACCGAGATCGGCCGCGCGCCCTTCAGCAGCTCCTCGATGATCTCCAGATTCTCCGGGATCGCCACGGCCGTATTGTCCACCAGCGCCTGCGCGATCTCCGCGGCGAGCTGCTTGCCCGCCTGGTCGGCCGAGTCCTGATATCGCACCGCCGCCGTGCCCGGCCCCTTGTCGGCGTAGCGCAGCCAGAGCCGCTGCACGTTGCGCTTGAACCAGCTCGACCAGAAGACCTGCCGCAGCAGCGGCCGGCCCATGCGATTGCGCGCGCGCTGGCGATAGCTGAAGACCAGGAACTTTTCTTCCGGCACCAGGTCGCCTTCGGACGCCTGTGGCTGGGTGAGGAACTGCAGCGGCCCGATCTGCGGATAGAAGCGGTTGTTGAACAGGAACAACTCCTGCGGACAGTCGAGCACGTCGGTCAGCGAGGCCTGCCCCATACTCACATCGAAGACCATCTCGCCCAGGGCAAATCCATAGCCCGGTGCGTCGAGCAGGTTGGCCAGCACCGAGTGAAAGTCCGGAAGGCCGTCGAGCTGGGCTTGAATAAAATCGGCCACGTCCTGCGCCTGCCCGGACTGGTCGGCCGGCTCGATCCAGTAGTCGCGGTTGAGCACCGTGTCGCGCAGCGTGTCGAGCGCGTTGGCGGCGTCCACGTCCTTCTCCTCGATCTCGCGGTAGTACGGGATCGCGAGGCCGTCGTCGCGCTGCATCGACTGCCAGATGCTGGTCGGGTTGCGCTGGCCGCCATAGGCCATCGTGTTGCGCCACAGCGTGATCTGCGTGTTGTACAGCGCGTTCTCGGTGACGATGGTGCCGGCGGGCGGCAGCGGCGGAATGATAGGTGCGTCTGCCATTAGAGAAATCCTCCAACCTCGGTGTAACTGGACGGCTTGCCGCTGAGCGTGATGCCCAGCGTGAGCTTGCGTCCGTCGGCTGCCATCAGCGCCAGCGCGAGCGCCCAGAACTCATCGGAGTGGCCAGCCTCGCTGCGCTCCGCGTCAAAGCGGAAGTGCCCCGCCGCTGTGGGGATACGACGGATGCCGTGGATCGCCGAGCGCAGGTTGCGGTCCTGTGGGATGCGCAGTGTCGCCTGCTCGAAGTTGCGGCGCGTCCGGACGGCGAGGTCTTCCTTGACGGCCATGTTGAATGTGACGCCCTCGACGCGCGAGCTGCCGTAGTGCGTGGCGAGCTCTTCCGCGAGTTGCATGCCCAGCCCGCTGGAGTCCTGGCATAGCCGCCGGATCGGCAGCGAGTCCATCAAGCCTTGAACGACCGCGCGTTGCTCCGCGAAGCTCTTGCCGCGCATACGGATGATCGCGCGAATCCAATACACGTCGCCGATCTTTTCCAGAAGCACGAAGACGGTGAGGTCCTTGCGTCGCCCGATATCGCCGCCCAGGTACAGCTCGCCGCGCGGAATGAAATAGCGCGGGAGATCGGTGCTGGCATCGACCGACTCGGCCGACTGGATCAGCTCCCACGGAATGTAGCTAGTGGCATCCGAGATGAACTTGCAGCAGTACTCCTGCTCCCAGATGTCATCGTCGGGGCAGCCGTCGCGGAGCAGTTGAATAAACTCTTCGTCCGTCATTCCCGGATTCTGGTTCAAGCCGTCGGCGACGGCCTGATAGATGTCGGTGGTGTGCACCGAGAAGCCGCTCTTCTTCGTGGCGAGCTCATAGAACATGCCGCTCTCGCCGAAGGGCGTCGAGCCAAGATGCAGGCTGTAGCCGCGCGTGATCGAGGGATAGACAGCGGCGTAGATTTTCTTGGCGTCCTTATGGAAAGCGAACTCGTCGCCGAGCACATTGCCCGAGTAGCCGCGCGCCGTGTCGGGATTGGCGGGCAGGAAGATCGCCCGCGCCCTGGTGTGCGGAATCTCGATCGTGGTCTGGGTGACTTCGACGCCGTCCACAATGCCCCAGCGCTCGTCCGTCATCGTGGTCCCGCGCGCGGCGATCTCGATGGCGCGCATCGCGTCCAGGTGGTCCTTGGCCTTGCGCGCCAGCTCCAGCGACTGCCGCTGCCCGGCGGAGAGAAATATCCACAGCGTCTTATGGTCGAGGCACTCCAGCATGGGCCCCAGCGTGCCCACGAAGCTGAAGCCGATCTGGCGCGCCTTCACCCAGAGCTTGAGCTTGCTGCGGTCGTTGATCCAGTCGCGCTGGTAGCGCAGCAGCAGTGTGCTAGGCGACGCCATAAATCTCCCGCACCGTCTGCAGCATGGCTTCGCGGGAGACGGGTGTTGCGCCGGTCGCTTCGCCCTCGACGGCATGAATCACTTCAGCGGCCTTCTGCTTGATGGCGTCGAGCTTCATCTGCACAGCCTTCTCGTCGACGGCAACCTTGCGCTTCATGATCTCGACGCGTTGAATGCGCGTCATCGCCAGCGTCAGGTCTCCGAGCATCTGAATGAACGCCGCGCGGTTGCCGGTGGAGACGCTCTCCATCGCGCCGAATATCTCATCGCGCAGCGCATTGAGCACGGCGCCATTTACATCGTCAACGTCGCGACCGACGAACTTCTCCGCGAACGCCCGCGCCGTTGCCGATTCCTTGAGCACCTGCGACCGTACCTGCTCGATGCGGATGTCGTGCCAGCGCTGCAGCGTGGTCCGTGGCAGCTTGAGTCCAGGGAATGCATCGAGGACCTCGGGATCGACAGTCGTCCAGTCAATGAAGCCCGCGCCCGGCTTCTTCGCCCAGTCCTTGTCGTAGGGCGCGGCGCTGAGCTCCTCGATCTGGTCCCAGGTCTTTCCCTTGCTGTTACGCAGGAACTGGATTGCCTCGCGAACGGGCTCCGGCAGCCGGTCGATCTTCAGCGGCTGCGCTGTCTTGCGCCGCTCTCCCGTCTTCGGTCTGGCCATATCAGAGCTCCACGGCTGGGTCTTCGATCGTTCCTTCGAGCAGGTCGCGGCCCTTGCTGCACAGCTCGATATTGCTGATCCGGACTTCGCCGGTCAGCTCGCGCAGTTTCTTGTCCTCGCTGAAGCGGATGTAGCCGCGGTCCTGCAGGTCCTGCAGGATCGTGACGAGCTCGTGCTTGCTCACGTCGAAGCTCAGACCGCGCACCAGGGCGCTCCACAGCGCGGAGCCCGAGAAGCGCGACTCCTGGCGGTCGTGGTTGGTGCAGAGCAGTTCGAGGACCGCTCCGCGCAGTCGCTTGCGTTTGGCTGCGAGCGCGTAGCTCATTGGATCTCCTTGGCCTTGGGCGCGAGCGCATCCATCTTCTGCGCGAGGGATTCAGTCAGGGCAAAGTGTTCCAGCAGCTTGGTGTACATGCGTTCGCTCTGCGCGGCCGTATACGCATTCAATGTCTGTATCTCCTGCAGCTGCAGGTCATCCTTGTCGGCGGTCTTCTGCTGCGCCATCGCCAGCTCCTCCAGCGCCTGCACCGCGCGGGTGCCGATATTGAGGAACGTCTTCAGCACGTCGTAGCCGAAGTACAGCGCGACCAGGGTAACGATGCACCACGGGCCCCACGACTTCAGCAGCGGGAACGCCTCATGCGGGTCGCTGTGCAGCAGTTCGTAGGCGCCGAAGACGATGGACGCGCCCACCGACCAGCCGCCGCCCAGTGCCACCCGCTTGACGAACTCGGTGCGCAGCGACGACTTCGCCGACTCCGCGATGGCCTGCTCGTGCTCTGTCTGGCCCAGGATGCTCATCAAACCTTTGCCTCTCCTTCAATGGCTGCGCCTTCAATCTCCCGATCCAGCGCGCAACCGTCCTGGACTGCGACCACTCCGGTCTCGATCACCAGGCCGACGTTGCGCGTCGCCGCGGCCTTCCCCAAGGCCGCCACGTCCTCCAGCACCTTCAGCGTTTCCTCACGGTGCTGCTGCAGCGCCGCGCGCAAGCCGCCCGCAAACAACCCGAGCGCCACCAGAGCGACCGCGACGCCATGAGCCGGGGTCATCCGGCCGGTGAAGACCTCGGCCGCAACCGAGCCGATGACCGCCCCGGCAAGGATGTCAGTCCATCGCTCCGCCGCCCATCTCCCGGCTTGCATCCCGATCTTGACCATCCGACCCCCTTCCTGACATGGCCCGCGAAGGCCTCTAATAAATCGTGTCACGCGTGCCGCGATTTATTTAGGTACCCCAGTACCCCTGAAATCGTCCTGGGGCATCCTCGCGCTGCGGTGCCCGATGTGCCACTTGCCGCAAAACCGGCAGCCGTAAGGAGCGCTCCCGTCGCCTGCTCGAACCGTCCCAACGCGCACCCGAAACTCCAGCGCGGCCAGCGCCGAGGACTCGGTCTCATGCCGCTCTTTGCCCAGGCATCCACGTTCGAATGCCGGATCGCCGGGAGCGGCCTGAGCTTGCAGTGTCACCGTCGCGCCACATCCAATCCGTGGGATAAAAGCGCGACAGGTTCGAAGCCGAACTCCTGGCGTACAACGTTGAATCGCTTCAGCGCCTCGGCTAGGGCCGCTCGCGCCGTAATGCATGTCTCGACACCTGGATCGGTCTTCGTCCGCTCCGCCATCTCGAACCTCCCTGCAACTTCGGGCGGGAGCCGCCCCGCCCACTTGTGTCTCCGCCGGCATGTGGTCCGATGTGGGTTGGCCCAGTGAGCGAGTCGTACATTGGTGCGGCTCGATACCTTTCGCTCACCGGGCTCCCAGCCCACCGGCATTTGTGCTTGTGCACTCGTCGTTTGGGTTAGGTGTGTATGTCTAGGCCGCAGCCGCGAGCGCCACGGAAGCCGTGCCGGTGACGCCCTGAACGTTCAGGATGCCCACGATGGCCGAGATCAGGTTGCCGATGTAATCCGAGTTGACCGTGATGCCCGCGGCCTTGAGCTCGCTGGCCACGGCCGGCGTTGCCAGTAGCGTGGTCACGGCCGAATGCGTGAGCGTCAGGACCTCGGCCGACTTCTGCGCGCCGGTGCCGCTTTGAACGCCGCTGGCCGCGTACTTCTGCTCCACCGTCGCGACACCATTCTGGATCAGGTCCGTCACGCTGACGGCTTCCGCCAGCGGCGCGGCCGCGGCGGGAAAGATGATCGAGGCGAGAGTGGCCGCCGCGGGCAAGTACTTGACCGCGTCGGTGAGGCCCTTCTCGAAGTCCTGGCCAATCTTCTCCAGCAAGGTAATGAATGCGTTCGCCATGGTGCTCCTTGGTTGCCGGTGCGCCGGCGCGGTTGCGCTGCGTTTATGTACCCAGCCAGGCGGTGAGCTTCGACTCCACCGTGGCCATCGGATAGAACATCGGCTTATGCAGCACCGACACCAGCAGCGTCTTGCCGTCGAAGCTGTAGCTCGCCGTCACGCCGTCCTTGGCGATGGTGCCCTCCTGGCCGCTCAATTCAATACCCTGCTCGTTCTTCAACTGCGCAGCCTTCGCGGCGAACGCCTCGGGCGTCATGGAAATGCGGATCATGCGGCCTCCTGCTGCTGGGTGGAACGATGGGCTTCTGCCGGCTCATCCGGCGGCACATCGTACTGGGTGAGGTTGTGCTCGCGCATCAGCTCGACCAGCTCGCCGCCGTAGATCGGGCTGGTCGAGTAGCCGCACATCTGCAGCGCCATGGCGAAGTTCTCGGGCTTATCCGCCAGCAGCATCGCGGGTGCGTAGCGCGGATCGCGCGCCAGCAGCGACGCATGCGCCTTGAAGCTGTCGGCCACGCTGACATACTTCACGAAGCCGGCCATCTCGATCACCTTGTGCGATGCCTGGATCTCGCAGGTCTGCATCTCGACGTAAGGCTCGGAGCCATCCTTGTGCGTCCACTTCACGCCGAAGCAGTTGCACGCCTTCAGCGCCAGCGCCGACTGGCCCCACGAGCTCTCGATGATCCATTGGGCGAGGGTGACAGACGCGGGAACGCCGTACACCCGCGCACTGGTTTGCGCGGCGGGCACCACGGCGTGGAGCCGGTCGATCTGCTGCTGCGAGGCCAATCGAATCTCCGGTAAGGTTTCGGGCGCGCGAGGAACCCTGCGACGGACGCGCGCGCCCTGATACCTGCTCTGGCTAGCCGTCCGCAGACTTCCTTTCGAGGAGAAGAATGTGTACGGTATCCGTGATTCGGAGTATGAATTCATCGGCTCGGAAGCCGGTGCGCCTGCGCGGGAGCGCGACGCTGCGGCGTCACGCAGGCGAGATCAATACCTCGCCACGCTTCGACCGCGACCCCGGCGTGTGACTCAGTGAGTATGTCGCCTCGACTGCCTCGACATGAAAGCCATGCCGGCGGCTGAGCCCGCGCACCTCCTCGCAATCGTCGAAGCTCATCAGCCACGCCGCCTGACGCGACGCCAGCAACCCGAACAGTTGCTCGCGCCGATCCACGCCCAGGGCTCCATACTGACCGACGCTGGAGAAGTGGACATACGGTGGATCGAGATAGAAGAAGGTTCGCGGAGAATCGTAGCGCACGAGTATCTCCGCAAAGTCGCGCTGCTCGATCAGCACCTTGCGCAGCCGCGCGGCCGTCGCGTCTAGCATGCCCCGCACGTCATCCAGCGGACGGCGCATGCGCAGGTTGTTCGCCAGCTTGTCCTTCGCGCTGGACGCGGCGAAGTGCTGGCCCTTGGCCCCATAGCTGTACCACACCAGATAGGCGAAGCGCAGCGCCCGCTGCATCTCGTCGTTCGCTGCCATGCCTATATGCACACTACATATAGACACGGCCTCTGTTTTCAGTTGCTTGAACCGCTCCGCGTGGACGATCTCGTGATCGAACAACTCAGCGAGTTCGGCCCCGCGGTGCTTGGCCACGCGGAAGAAGTTTGCGAGATCCCCGTTGAGGTCGTTGAGGACCTCGCACGGAGACGGTTCCTTGGCGAACAGCAGCTTGGCCGATCCGCAGAAGACCTCAACGTAGATCGCGTGCGCGGGAACGCGCTGCAGCAGAGTCTTCTTCAGGTTGCGCTTGCCACCTGGCCAGGGAAAGGGGGAGTTCATTGGCCCCAGCGTAGCTCGGAACGCAAGGCGAAGTAAAGGCGAATGTGGTTGCCGTCCTAATTCACAGTTTTATGCACCACGTCCCGCCAATGCGCGGTGAGCGCATCGAGGTCGTTGTGCGCGCGGCACGGCAGTAACGAGCACACTTGACTGTACGGCAACACCGCGTCGCGTATGTGGTCGCTGCACCGAATCACAGCACCGCGCGCGCGATCGCGACCAGGACACCCAGCGCGATCGAGACGCCGATCAAGGTGAACGCTCCGACCAGGCCGGCACGCCTGGCGGCCTTCATCAAGACCGGGGTTAGCTTCGCCACCAGCTCGTCCGTCTCCGAACCATAGACGACGGGCGCAGCCACGGCGCGGCATTCACCCTCGGCGTGTGCCGATCTGCCCACGCCGGCCCAGTCTCCACATTTCGCACATGTCGCCATCTACTTCCTCCTGGCGGTCGGCGGCGGCGGTTCTCCGATCCACTTCACAACCTCACCCACGATAGACCAATCGTCGTCTTCGCTCATGATCTTTATTTCGTGGCGCAGCGAATTGTTCTCAGGCACGAGCTGATAGAAGCGGCCGCTGTGTCGCAGCCACTTGATCGTCACGCCGTCGCCGATCCGGACGGCCACCATCCTGCCTTCCAGTTTCGAGAGGTCGCGTCGGCTGACGTCCAGGAACGCGATTTCCTTATCACGGAGGAGCGGCTCCATCGAATTGCCCACCACTCGCACCCCGAACACCCGCGAGTTCTTCGGTAGCCATGCCATCGGAAGAGCAACGATCATCTCGATATCGCGCTCATTGATTGTCAGTGGGTTGCCGGCGGCCACAGCGTCGGAGAGGATCGGAATCATCTGCATCTCGACTTGGCCCTGCTTTGGCGGTCCGGCTCCAGTACCGCCCCCGCCTGCGCTTAGCTCGGAGAATGCCGACATCACCATCGCGCCTGACGCGGCGACAAGCTCCGATGACATGACCTTCTCAATGCCTCCCATAAAGAACTCGCGCGGCAGACCCGCTTCGTCCAGGAAATAGAACTTGTCCATGTCCGGCGCAAGCCTCGCCATCCTCGCGAAGGTGTCCGGCGTGGGCCGATTTGCGCCACTCTCCCAACGCGAGACATTGCTCTGGTCCGTGCCCAGTGCTGTGGAAAACGACTTTTGGTTCATGCCCAGCTTGCCCCGCAACTCGGCGATCCTCAGCGCCCAGCGCGGTTTTTGGCGAACCTCTTTAGGCATGCATCTTTCCTCTTGACGTGGGTTGCAACCGCGCATATGCTCAGTTGCATAACTAAAGGTCTTTTCTACCGTGAATTCTAACCCTGTCATATCGAGATGCAAAGACGCGGCGCGGATTACTGGGCTTTTCACCCGGGTAGCCCTCCGCCTCCAGGTGTCCACCACGCACGTTCGCGAGGTGGCGTTAGGCAACAGAACCTCTGATCGGGTGATGCAAGAGCTCAACGCGGAGATCAAACGCATTGACCGGCGCGAGCGTGCCGCGTGACCGAGGACGAGTACGAGGATCACCTCCAAAAGATCACCGCAAAGCGCGACAAGGCTGGGGTAAAGTACGAGCGCCTGCTGGTCAAATCCGAGGCAGCCCGGCAGCGCTGGCTCCGGTGTTGCATAAGAGTCGCGTCGGCTGGCGGCGACGTGCCTCGAAGTCTTGGCCTCCTCGACCGCGACCGCGATTATTCCATCCGGGGGGACGCACCCGACTCGCAGGAGGATTCCATCCATTACGCCGGTCTTTACTCGCTTATAGCGAGATCGCTCGGCGTCGATCGGTCCAGCGTTTGCCGCGTTGCAAGCGGTGAGCGGCGATCGCCACGCATCGAGGCAGCCTTGGCCGCTGAAAAGCAACGCCTGGATGCCATCGTCGTCGCCCGCGCAGCCAAGGCCGACAGCGACAGCGAGATGGAGCGTGGGGCATGACCCGGTCATACACTCCTCTTTTCCGGGCTGAATCGTGGCCTAAAGAGTTTCGCCTGGTCGTACCGGCACGCTCGGCTCGCGTCCTGGGGAATCGCAGTGCCGCCCACTCTTCTGCTGGCGCCGATCGGGAGTGTGCGGCATGAGTTCGTCACGACTCAACTCTCGCCCAGGACCCCAGCCGGTGTCATCGGAAACTTCGCTGCCCACTTTTTCCACACCCAAGCAGCAGACGACGCAGTTTGCCCTGCAAGGTAGCCTTCCGGGCAGTTGTGATGACTCTTTAGTAATCAGGCAGGTGCTGGTTGAGTCAATGCGCCACTGCGGTCTCAGCCGCACCGTGATTGCCGAAAACATGAGTTACCTGCTCGGCAAAACGGTAACGGAAGGAATGCTCAACGCTTTTGCCGCGGAGAGCCGCGACGATCGCCGCTGGCCCGCCGAATACAACCGTGCCTTCTGCGGAGCCACCGGAGATGACACCTTGCTGCGTGTCCAGCCGGAGATGTCAGGGCTGCATGTCATCGACGACGCCCAGATGGAACTGGTCGAGTTGGGCCGCGCCCACCTCCAGCGCGAAGAGGCCGAAGACCGGATCGACCAGCTCAAGAAGAGCTTGACGCGGAGGAAGCCATGAGCAGCTCTCCGCTCGCGTCCGCGATCCAACCCGCAGGCTGGCTGACGAGCGCCGAGTTCCTGGCCATTACCGGCATGCCGCGTCGAACGTTCTTTCGCCGTAAAGCACTCCTAACGACGCGCCGCGATGGCAACCGTCTGCTCATCAGCGCGGCCGAGCTGCCCGAGGCCTTGCGCGCGCAGTTGACCGCCACGCCACTCGATGTTGAGGTGCGCAACGATCTGCCCGCCGCTCCCGAAGCTGCGCTGCCGCTCTTCGCCGCGCTGCACCAGGCTGAAGCCCAGCCCGCGCGCCGCCGCATCGCGCTCCCTCCCGAGCAGGAAGCGGCCGCACACAAGCGTCTCGCCATCCTGCAGCCTCTGCTCGACTTCACCAGCGCGCTGACCCCGGAAGCCAAGCTCCGCTTCGCCCAGCTCCGCAAGCGCGACGGCAAGAACGTCCGCACCGCCAACGACCTCGCCGTCTATCTCGCAGAGACGCACTCGACCGCGGACGCGCCGCTCTCCCGCACCACGCTGTGGAACTGGAAGGCCCGCTATGAGGCCGATGGGCTGGTCGGTCTCGCCCGCAAGCTGCGCGCCGACAAAGGAGTCTATAAGTGGGCCGAGCAGTATCCCGATGCCGCCGCCCTGGTTGCCGCCACCTTCCTCCAGCCCTTCGCCACACGCCAGCGCGCCTACGATGCGCTGCGCCGCGATGCCGCGGGGCTGGGCATGAGCACCGTTCCCAGTTACGCCGCGGTGTGCGATTACCTCGGCACACTCCCGCCTCCAGCCGTGGTGCTGGCCCGCGAGGGCGAGCGCGCCCACAACGAACGCATGGCGCCCTACCTCAAGCGCGGCTACACCGACATCGGCGCCAATGACGTCTGGGTCGCCGACACGATGATTCATGACGTTCTGGTAAGAAACGACTGCTTCGGCGATCGTCCCGGCAACGAGGCCGTCCGCCTGCAGCTCACCGCGCTGATGGACCTGCGCACCCGCAAGCTGGTCGGTTATACCTGGGTGCTCGACGGCAGCAGCCGATCCATCACCACAGCGCTCATCCGCGCGGTGAAAGCGTACGGCCCGTGCAAGACCTTCTACTGTGATAATGGCCGTGACTTCCAGAAGGTGGGCCGCTTCGCCCAGCCCGCCAATCGCAACGCCGCCCTCGAAGACGAAGTCCAGCTCATCGAGCGCACCGGCGCGCTCCGCCAGCTCGGCATCGCAGTCCAGTACTGCATCAAGTTCCATCCGCAGTCCAAGCCGATCGAGCGCTTCTTCCGCACTCTCCATCTGCGCCTGGACGCGCACTTCCGCCACTACACCACCGGCAACGCCTACCTCAAACCTGACGCTACCGTCGAAGCCGCCGCGAAGCACGGCAAGCTGCTGCGCATGGGCAGCCCGGAACGCTCCCCGCTGATGGCCGCCAGCCACTTCGTGCGCATGGCGGAGATGTGGATCGAGCAGGACTACAACGCGCAGCACGCGCATCGCGGCCAGGGCATGAACGGCCGTACTCCCGATGCCGTCTTCGACGAGCTCTATCCGCTGGCCGAGCGCCGCGGCTTCGATCCCGCCGTGCTCGACACGCTGCTGTGGCGGCGCGAGAAGCGCCTGGTGCGCGAGTGCGCCGTCACCGTCGCCGGACGCCGCCTGATCGGCGCGTCGGCTTACGCGGCGGAAGTCCTCTATCGCGCCAACGAGACCGAGGTGATCGTCTGCTTCGATCCCAACGCGCCGGAGCTGGGCGTCGTCACCGACCTGGACGGCCACAAGCTGGCCGAGGTGCGGGCCGAGCGATTCGCCACGCAATCCGACGCGGCCGGGCCGATGATCGCGGCCAGCATGCAGCAGCGCCGCGAGCTGCGCAACAACACCGCCGAGAGCATCCGGCAACTGCGCAAGCAGGTCGTGATCCGCGGCCACGTCACCGAGGTCGAGCTGCTGCACGAGCGCGCCCTGCTGCCCGCGCCGTCGCCTGAATCGATGACGCAACCCGTCGCCGAGGCGGCGGCAAGCTACGGAGCCAAGCTCTTCCACTCCGACGATATCGGCGACGCCCTGGCCGCCACGCTCGCAGCCGAAAGGAGTGGCACCTATGGCGCTTAGTGCAGCACGGAAGCAGGAACTCGCGCGCATGACGCTGCCCAGCGACGAGGAGATGCGCCAGCGTGTCCGCAGGTTCGTCGGACTCTCCGGCATGACCTGGACCGAGTTCGCGTCCGCGGTCGGCTACTCGCAGGCCGCGATCCACCTCTTCCTGGGTGGGCGCTATGGCGAGGCCGCTCCCGGAGCGGTCGACAACAGCCGCGCGATCCGCGCCGCCATCAAGGAGTACATCGACACCCACGAGATCGCCGGCGGCTTTGAGTTCCGCGGCAAACACCACGCGACCCAGTCGTTCTCCGAAGTTCGGCGCGCGGCCCTGAGCGCCCTGCGCAAGGGCACCGCGTACCTGCTCGATGGGCCGCCGGGCACCGAGAAGACCTGGTCGCTGCGCCAGATCGAGCGCGAGGTCCGTGAGAACCAGCTTGGCCGCTGCGTGTACGTGTACGCGCGCGTCAGCCACTCGCCGCAAAACTTCCTCCGCGAAGTCTGCCGCAGTTCCGACATTCCCGACCGGGGCACCATCGACCAACTCCTCCGCAAGATACGCTTCTTCCTCGCCGCCGGACGCACGCTGCTGATGGTGGACGAAGCGCAGCACCTGGACCATGCGGGTCTTGAAGTGCTGCGCCAGTTACTCGATCTGCCGCCATACTTCGGTGTCATCCTGGCGGGATCGCATGACCTCACCCAGCGGCTCAGCCATTGGCAGATGGAGCAGTGGCGCTCGCGGGTGCGCAAGACGTTCTACCTCAACGGTCCCACCGAAGCCGAGTGCCGCGCCATCCTGCGCGCGGAGCTCGGGCCGATGAGCGACACGGCCTGCAACGGCGTCATCGCCAACTGCCGGTCTTCTGCCCAGCGAGTCGAAGTGCGCGGCGGCAAACCCGTCGCCAAGCCGTTCGACTACATCTCCGCGCGCGACCTGTTCAACGCGATCGAGCACACGCGCGATCTCATTCACGCAGCTCAACCCGAACCCATCCAGAAAGGCGCAGCATGAACCGCACATCTGTAGCCACCAGCAGCATGTCCCTTCCTCGCCTCACCGACGCGCAGCCCGCCCGCAGCGAGGCTCGGCACCTCGAAGCTGTCCAGGCTGCTCCGCTCGAAGTGACCGTGCAGGAGACGATGCATCGCCTGCCCGCCTTTACGCGCATGAGCGTCTGCCCCTGCGCTGACTGCACCGACGCCCGCAAGCAGGCCTACGACCTCGCCCGCCAGACCTGCGACCCGCTGTACCACCACAACGGCGAATCGCTGCGCGATGCCAGGGAGGAGCTGATCCTCGAACGCCTGGATGTCACCGCCAAGCTCTTCCTCGTGCTGATCTTCATTGCGTTCCTCTGCATGTTTCTCTAACCACTTTTCTCTCAACCCCACTTTCCCAGGAGCCTTATCGAAATGACATCCGAGATCACTGAAGTACAGAACCTGCACGAACGCACCTTCGAGCGCGCGGTGGCGGACGGAACTCCGGTCCTGGTCGCGATCCACGAGGAGATGTCCGCCGGGCGCGACATCCCCGAGCTCAACCTCGACGCGATCGACCGGGCCATCGCCGAGCTCGAAAAGGCCGACACCGAGCTCGACCTCGCCAAGCACTCGCACGGCATCCTGAAAGGCGCGCTGATCTCGGTGGTGAAGAAGTACGGCACGGTCCCGCCGCACGCCGAGCAATCCAAGCGCCTGTTCGGCCGGCGCAACGTCGCCACCATCACCACCGGCACCGTGACCACGGTCAACGAGGCGGCCGTCGATGACCTCAACACCTACTGCGACGAGCAGTCCATCCTCAACGTCTTCTATGACCTGTTCGCCACCGAGACGAAGTACAAGCTGATCGACGGCGCGCGCAACGTCCTGGCTGCGATCCAGTTGCCCAAGCGCACGCATGAGAAGGTGCTGTCACTCTTCGGCCGCTGCTTCGACATCAAGCCCAAGGCCCCGTCGCTGAAGGTTGAGCTCATCGAGCCCGTCAAGCCCGCGAAGAAGCCTCGCGCTGGAAAGGCGGCGGCGTGATGGCGAACTCCTGCAAAGACCTTGTCACGGCTGCAAACAGTGACGCAGCTCTCGATTTTCTGGAGAGCGTTCCAGACGCCTACTTCGTCATCGAAGGCGTTCCAGGCAATCCGAGAAAGTATCTGGGATACGTGCGATCGACGCCGCGTTTGGCGTGGGAGTCGGCGGCGATCTGCATGGGTCTGGCGGCGCCGGACCAGGGATGGGGTGCGTGATGGCAATCGACAGACTCAACGATCCAGGTGTCCCTGCCTCTGACCCGGCCGATGTGGTCGAGCGCGCGGCCATCGCCTATAGCAACCGCACGGCTGAGGTCGCCGAATTCGCCTCCGAGTTCTTCGAGGCCTACGACAGCGCGCCGGACGGACAAGAGGACCTGTGGAGCAGCGCGCTGGCTCATCTGCGCGACGCGGTGCAGCGCCGCGACGATGCCCAGGTCGACCTGCTGCGCGCCATGCTCGCCGAGAAGCCGGCCGCGATCCCCGCGGATGGAAAGGTGGTGGCGTGATGGGACTCGAAACCCAGATGAGCCTCGTTTGCGATCAATGCCACGAGCGCAGCGATTGGTTTGATGCTGCGATCTTCACGCGGCCACAGATGCTTCGCGAGCTGCGCGAGCTGGGCTGGATTCGCCGCAGAGGAGGTCGGCTCTTCGACCCCTGGTTTGAGTGCCACCGCTGCAGCGGCGAGAGAAAGGCAGCGATACGATGACTACCGCCGCAGCCATCACGAACTCTCTCGCCGAGAAGTCCATCGTGCGCGATGGCGAAGGCGCGATCTACGCCCTCGCCATCGACGACTACAACGCCCACTGCCTCACCGAGTCAACCCTCGATACTTGGTGGGCCAACCTATCCCCCGAGGACAAGGGGGACATCTTCATGCTGCACCTGGACACCAGCGGCTTCGACGTTCCCAGCGCGCCGATCCTCACCGAGATCGCCGCCAGGGTGCAAGCCTACAGCGACTCCTTCCACTCGCTGCTCAACGCGCCCCTCCGCATCACCGAGGTGCCGCGTGGATAAGACGCCGATCCAGCCGCTACACAAACTACGCACGGTGAAGCTTAGCCTCACGCCGCAAGAGGCCGAGCTGCTGGACGACCTGCTCGACATCATCGAGACGATCTCTTGTCGGGTCGATATGCTCTCGCACGTCGCCGTTCCGGGCTCGCGCTGCCGGGCGGAGTTCAGCTCGCTCAGCGATAAGGCCGCGCTGGCCCGGGCTCGCACCCACCGCGACGGGAGGGCCGCCTAGATGTCCGCCGCCGAGCTCAACCTATCCACCGGCTCGCTCTTCGAGACCGCCGAGGACCGTGCCGTCGCTCGCGCCTATGAAATGCTGCGCGGCGACGATGTGCGGCTGTCCGCCCGCCAGATCGCGCTGCTGCGCATCATCGCGGACCGGAGAGGCGCGGCGCGGGCCGTTTCGGTTGCGGATCTCGCGCGGCAGTTCAACACCACGCCGCGGGAGATCAAGGGCGACGTCCGAGACCTGCGCATGGACTTCGGTCTGCGGATCGGCAGCTCGCGCGACCAGGAGGCGGGCGGCTACTACCTCATCACCTCCAAGGCCGAGCTGTTGGCCACCGTCACCCCGATGCTGCACCAGCTCCGCTCCGAGGCCGCGCTGATCCGCGCCATGTGCGAGCCGCACGAGCTCGCCGAACTCGAAGGCCAGCTCCGCCTAAGCGAATCCACCCAGCCCCAGGAGGCCGCGTAATGGCAGACATCATCAAGACCTGGCCTGCCAACGTCGACGCGCGCACCGTCGTAAGCATCTTTCGCAGTCGATGCGGCTGGGCGAATTACTACTTCACGCTCGGGCGCGGCAAGCCAGCCCAGCAGATCGATCGCATTTGGTGGACGTGGCGCGGCCGCATCTTGGGTAGCTTCAGGGTCGACCGCGTCGTGGTGAATGATGGCTCGCTGCCGAAGCTATGCCGTCTCGACGGCGGTGAGAGTGAGTGGCAGATCAGGCCGGATATGTGGGTTGCCATCTGCGCGGAAGGTTGCGAGCCGCTCCGTGAGCGCATGTACATGACTGGCTTCCGCGGCTGGCGCTATTTCGACATCACCGCCTATCGGCAAACCACGGAATCGAGGATGCGACTATGACACCCACGCACCCGCCTACGCCCGAGCAGATCGAGCGGCTCGCCATCCTCGCCGAGGAGTGCGCCGAGGTTATCCAGGTAGTCGGCAAGATTCTGCGCCACGGCTGGCGCAGCGACCACTTCTGCAACCGCATCGCGCTGGAGCACGAGCTCGGCGATCTCCAGTGGGCAGTCGGGCTGCTGTATCGCAGCGACGACGTCGAGATGCGCAGTGTCGATCGGTTTACAAGCGAGAAGCCAGTCAAGGCCGCGCCATGGCTGCACCATAACTAGGCTGCACCCTGGCCGCACAACGACGAGGCAAAGAGATGAGAAACGAAAAAATCGAGACGCTCGCGGGCTTCAGCATCGGCGTGGTGGACGGCTCGCACCTGGAGGCGGTGCCCGAGGCGGTGCACGGCGATCCGCGCCTGGCCAACCCCTTCGAGAACTTCGACGAGCTCTATCCGGTCAAGCCGGCGGTGATCTATGTAGTCACCGACGCGATGCGCCGCGCCGACGAGCGGGAGCGCGCCGAGCGCGAAGCCAAACGCGTCGCCGCGATCGCCTGGACGCCGCCCCGGCCGATCGCCACGCCCGAGCCCGCGAACGCCACTATGCACGTCCACCGTCAGCCGGCTGCCCCGGCGAGACGCGAGCGCGCGCCGCGCTTCTGCGCCACCGGTTGTGGGGCGCAGATCTCGCGCGGACGAACGAAGACCGGGACCTGCATCCACTGCTTCCAGGCCAACCGCCCTGTGAAGCCTGCCAAGCCCTTGCGGCCGTGCATCGACGGCTGCGGGGCGGCCGTCTCGGTGGGATCGCGGACCGGCCGCTGCAAAGCCTGCCACTACGGCTGGCTGAAGTCGCCCGAAGGCAAAGACACCGCCGTCGTGTGGCGCGGGCACGGCCTGCAACTGCCCGAGCCAACTCCGATCCTGGAGGCGCTCGCACAGTGACCGCCGCATTCCAAATCCCGCGGTCGAACATGACCGAGGTGACCGTGCTCGGCGCGATGCTGCTCGACGCGGTGGCGATCGCCGATGCCACCGCGCGGCTGCGCGCCGAGGACTTCCTTCTCGACTCGCACCAGCGCGTCTATCGCGCCATCGTCGATATGCTGGCGCGGGGCGTCGGCGTCGACCTCATCACAGTCAGCAATGAACTCAGCTCGCACCACCAGCTCGACGCGATCGGCGGCCCGGCTTACCTCGCGTGGCTCAGCGAAGGCATCCCGCGCAATCCGAATATCGAGAGCTATGTCGGCATCCTGAAGGACAAGAGCCTGCTGCGCCAGTTGCAGAGTATCTGCAGCGACACCGCGACGCGGGCGTCCTACCAGGGCGAGGACTCGGCCGCCGTGCTTGCCGACCTGGAAGCGCAGCTCGCCGAGGTCGCCGACGCCAGCATCCAGCGCGGCTTCGTCGGCATCCCGGAGATCGTCGCCAGCTCCTTCGGCTCCATCGACGCGCTGTACGAGCAGGGCCGCGACGTCACCGGCCTGCGCACCCACTACATCGAGTTCGACAAGATGACCAGCGGCCTGCAGCCCAGCGAGCTCATCATCATCGCCGCGCGGCCGTCGATGGGCAAGACGGCGCTGGCCATCAACATCGCGCAGAACTGTGCCGTGCGCGATGCGAAGGTGGTTGCCGTCTTCTCGCTGGAGATGTCGAAGGAATCGCTGCTGCGCCGCATGCTCGCGAGCGAGGCGCTGGTCGGCGCGCGCAAGCTGCAGACCGGATTTATTCCGCGCGAGGACCGGAGCCGCCTGATCGCCGGGCTCGATCGCCTGATGAACGCCGGGTTGTTCATCGACGACACCGCCGGCATCACGCTCACCGAAATGCGCGCCAAGGCGCGGCGGCTTCGGCAGCAGCAGGGCTCGCTCGATCTCATCGTCATCGACTACCTGCAGCTCATGAGCGGCTCCAGCAACGGCCGCAAGGGCTTCGAGAACCGGACGCAGGAAGTGAGCTCCATCTCGCGCGGCCTGAAGGCGCTGGCGAAAGAACTCCGCGTGCCGGTGGTCGCGCTCTCGCAGCTCTCGCGCAACAGCGAGCAGCGCACCGGCGATAAGAAACCGCTGCTCTCCGACCTGCGCGAGTCCGGCTCGATCGAGCAGGACGCGGACGTCGTTGCTTTCATCCACCGCGAGGAGTACTACGACCGCGAGAACGAAGACCTGCGCGGCAAAGCCGAGATCATCGTCGCCAAGCAGCGCAACGGCCCAACCGGATCGGTCCAGATGGCGTACATCGCCGATATCACCCGCTTTGAGAATCTCGCGCCAGAGGAGGCGTATTGATGAGCCACACGATCCACACCACCGCGCGCGAACTCGCCGATCTCTGCGCGGCCAAGAACGCGGCGTACGGCGACTCGGTCGCCAAGGCTGCGGCGATGCTGGCGGTTCAGCATCCCAACGGCCTGCGCCCGGACCAGTATCACGATGCGCTGATCGATGCCCGCATCTTCGAGAAGCAGCTCCGCCGCGCGCAGCAGAGCGATGCCAACAGCGCCGATCCGCACGCCGAAGATCCCCGCGAGGACCGCGCCGGCTACGCTCTACTCTCCCTGCATCATGCCCGCACATCGAGTCTCAAGGAGCAAGCCCCGCAATGCCCAGGAAGTGCCAGCGACCCGAGTGCGGCAGAGACGTCAAAGGCGCAGCCCGGTTCTGCTGCATCGAGCACAAGCGCGCCGACCACGCCGAACGCCGCCGCGAGCAGCGCGCCGAAGAGCTCGCCGTCGCCCGCCGCATCTTCCGCAAACACCTCGGCGCCGGCATCGATCCCCACGGCCACTGCTGCTGTCCCCACTGTCCTCAGCCCGGAAGCTGCCAGCGCAAGAGAGGGCGACCTCGCAAGAGCGCGTGACCGCAACGACGGAATCATGTGTGGAACGTGCCAAAGGCATTTACTTCACTTGCCCATCATCCACACGGTCGAAATCGATGGCGCGGGATATTTGTTTTGTAGCGATGACTGCGCGGCCGTGTTCAATGCGGAGACCACCTCATGAGCCGCATCTCTTCCGCCGCCCTCACGCGCCTCCAAACCCTCTACCACCAGTTCGAGCACCGCAGCTTCGACGTCACCAGCTCGCGCGAGGACCGACTGGCGTGGGCGGCTGAAACGCTCGGCCACGAAGTGACGAGCTTCTCCGCGCTCACCATCGCCGACGGCAAGCATCTCATCGACGCCCTGCAGCTCTCGATGGGCCTCAGTGAAACCACGCCCTCGCAACGCCGGCCGGCATCCTTCCGGCAAGCGCAGAAGCAGGGAACGGAAGGTCGTCGCGACCAGGTCCACGCCGAGACCACGCTGCTCGACGGTAGCGAGGCGATCTTCACGCTCATCCTCACCGAGATGAAGAAGCTCGGTTGGGACGATTCGCGGCTGAAGGCGTTCCTGCGCTCCCGCACTGGCCCCAACCAGGGCCGCGAGACCATCCGCACCCTCGCCGACGCCAACCGCGTCCACTGGGCGCTCAAGCGGCTGGCAGCACGCTCCACCCGCACGCCATCTGCATCGCCATCTCCGGAGGCCCAGCATGCGACGTCCGCCGTGTGAAGACCAGCCCGACCTCTTTCCCGCCGACGCAATGCCCTTCGTATGCGCACGCCGACAGCCGCCCGTCGCGCTTCCACCGCTGCCATTCCAGCGCAATCAGGAGATCGACGTCGAGCGCGCCGCGCGCATCCTGGCTGTCACGCCCAGCAGTATTCACCGCATGGTCAGGGAGCGGCTGCTGCGCGCGTATTCGATCCAGGATGCCGAGCGCTCCAACCAGTTCCTGCGCGTCGAGTATGCCTCGGTCCTGGAGTTCGTCGACAACCTGCGGCGCTGCTACCATCTTCCGCCGCGCCCGCACACCGCGGGACGTCCGCTGGACCGCGACATCCTGCCTTTTCCCATGTCCGAGACCATCACTCTCGAAGAGGTGTACGGCCATCTCGACATCTCGCGCAACACAGCCCTGAAGCTGCTCGACACCGGCGAGATCTCCGGCTACAAGCTGCGGCCGGTTGGGAACAGCCCCTGGCGCATCGGGCGGCCTTCGTTCGTCGCTTACCTGCACGGCCTTCGGCGAGCCGCCGGCGTCCCCGATGTGCTCCAGGTTGAGGACCTTCCGCCGGCTCCGCGCGCAGCCTCGCGCTCCTGCGCTTCGACACCGTAATCGCCGCGCATCGCTCGACACTGCGATCATGCGCTTTGTCTGCCGGTTTCTGCTCGCCGCTTCCCTCGCCACACTCTGCGCCGGCGCCCGCGCCCAGCTTCAGTCGCCGAATGTGTACACCAGCATCGTCTCCACCCGCGTCTTCAGCGGCTCTTCGACGGTCACCGGGACAGAGTGCTTCCAGCCCATCGACAAGTACGGCAGCCCGATCGCGCTCACCGTGGCCGGCGGCGGCTACTACGAGAAAGGCTCCAACTTCTGCGAGCCTTTGACGGGGGGCGCGCTCAACGTCAACGGCTCACTGGAACTGCCCGATTCCCAGACCGACTCCGCGCCCGGCCATGGCTACAACCTCACCATCTACAACAACCTCACCGGCGAGGCCAGCACCCCGGTCGCGATCTACGGCATCACCGGCCCGAGCTGGAGCCTGGACACCTACACCCCGGCCGCCAGCGTGCCCACTACCAGCGCCTTCACCTTCACCATGTCCGCCTCCGCGCCGACGGGCGCCTGCACCGTTCCCTCGCTCGATACCGCCAAGGACACCAGCGTGCTCTACGTCTGCGGCGCCGACAAGCAGTGGCATGCTTCGGCCAGCGCGGGCGGCGCGGTCAGCGCGGTGACAGCGGAGGGAGCTTGCGCCGCCGCGACGCTGGTCAATGGCATCCTCAACGTTCCGTTCTGCCCGCCCGGCAGCGGCGGCGGCGCGGCCGGCACGTACTACGCCAACAGCTACGTGGACCACAACGCCCAGGGCGCGGCCCGGAGCGGCATCTACAACGCGATCACTGGCCCGCTTGCGAACGGCAGCTCGACGCTCGCCAATGGCGCCGTGCTCACCATCGACCCTGCCTATAGCGGCAACGGCGATGAGGTCAACAATCTCGGCAGCGGCTTCCCGGGCCTCGGGGTTCAGCCGCTCAACGGCAACCTGATGCCCTATGGCCTTGCGGCCTACGACTATCGCAACGGCGCGTTTGCCGCCCTGATGCGTGACCCGGGGGTGAGCTATGAGACCCAGACTCCGGTAGGGTTCGCGCAAGCCACGGCCTATACCCAGAACACAAACTTGGGGGGCGTGGGCGGCCAGTTATGGTCGACAGGCTCCAGCCTTCCAGGCCTCGACCTTGGCGGCAATCCGGGCCCGCAGCCCAGCTACGAGTTCACCGTACAAGCGGAAGCCAACCACTTTGTTACGAACTCGGCAGGCATCGTCGACGTTCAGGATTTCGCGGGGAACATCTTCAACGGCAACGGCGACATCAACGGCCCCGGCAATACCTATCTTACGGTCAAGACCGGCGCGGCCTCGGGATCGTCGGAGGGCTTCACCGGTCGCCACTTCTACCCGACCGAGGGCGCGAACTCCACGGGCACAGTGACCTCCGCGCAGGGCGCGACCGCCCTCACGCTGACCTGCACCAGCAGCGACTGCACCACGGTAACGCCCATGACGGAGCTGCTGGACACAACCCACGACGTCCTGAGCAATACCATCACCTTCACGCCGGCCAGCAACTCCGCCGTGCTGGGCACGCTGGGCACGCCCATCTCCAGCAGCCTCGTCTCCACGCCGGCGACGATCACCAACGCCCTGACGGTGGCGGCCAACCCCAACGGCGTGGGCGCGACCATCACCTTCAACGTCGGCTCCGGCGCGGCGCTCGCACCCAGCGAGCTCTGCCAGTCGATCGACTATCCCTCCACCCTCTCCGAGGTCTTCGAGGTGACAGCGGTCGGCATTCTCACCGGCGGACAGCAGAGCATCACGGCGTACCTCTATCACCAGCACGCGGCAGGGACCAACATCCTGTGCGGCGGCATGGTCGGCCGCGTGATGGAGCTTACCGCCGACACCTACAACGGCCTCATTTATCCGTGGCAGATTCTCGGCGCGACCAGCACCACCACGCTGCTGCTCGGCACGCCCGGCTGGAGCGCCTATGCGCAGCTCGGCAGCTCCGGTCCCATCCGCATCTACCACGCAGCCAAGATCGTCGATCCCCGCGACCCCGCCAACGGCCTGGCGATCGATGGCCGCGGCTTCTCGGTGCAGGCCAACGACGCGTTCCTGCCCGGCGACTCCGTCGTCAACACCGGCTATCCCATCCAGGCGTGGACCGGCGACAAGATGTTCCCGATCTTCAATGATCCGTATGGCAGCTTTTCGGCTCATGCGGACGCCTACCAGGGCCGAGCCTTCAACGGCAACTCGAACATCTGGGACGAGGTCAACGGCAACCCGAACTCCTGGTACGCGGGCGCGGGCGGCACGATGAGCGCGCCGGATGTTATGGGCAATCTTCAAGGCATGTGGGGTGTCGGCTTCAATATGCAGGAGCCCTTACAGCAAGCCTTCATCAACATCTACAGTTGGGATATCCCGCAGTCGTTCTTCAACCTCTACCAGTACAACGGACAGGTTCTGCAGTTCAACAAGTCCGGAAATTTGCACTGGAACGGCAGCCTCTCGGTTGACGGTCTGGTCAACGGCGTGGCGCTAACCAATACCGGACCCGCGACGAATTGCCTTTCGCAGGCCGGCAGCTACGTTGCCTGCGGCAGCGGCGGCGGCGGCGGTGGCGCTGTAAGCTCCCTCACGACCAACGGCGGCAGTGGCGCGGCCACCCTTGTCGGCGGTGTTCTCAATATCCCCCAGTACAGCGGCGGCGGCAGCGGAATGGTGTATCCCGGCGTGGGCATCGGCAACAGCAGTGGCAGCGCCTGGGGCACGAGCTACGGCCCGGGAAACCCCATCCCCGCGAACTTCCTCGCCAGCATCCCCTACTCGCAGCTCAGCGGTACTGTGCCTACATGGAATCAAAACACTACAGGAACAGCCGCTAATTTGAGCGGAACTCCAGCGTTGCCGAGTGGGACAACCGCTGCGCCTATGAGCCCGTTCGACAATAGTCTGGCCGTCGCTACAGACCAATTTGTGCAAGGACGTGTGGTTACAGCCGTGGCCACAGCTAATGGATTTTTGGGGTCAATTGCCGGCGGCGTCGTAACTGTCAACGTAGACCCCAGTCACGAACTACCCACTAACACGGGCAGTCCCTCGACCTATCTCAACGGAGCCGGAACTTACACTATTCCTGCTGGCGGCGGCGGCAGCATGGTGTACCCCAGTGCGGGCATTGGCAACAGCAGTGGCAGCGCCTGGGGCACGAGCTACGGCCCGGGAAACCCCATCCCCGCGAACTTCCTCGCGACGATCCCGTACTCGCAGCTTAGCGGAGCGCCCGGTCCGGGCACGCTGGCCGCGCAGAGCGCCAATTCGGTTGCGATCACCGGCGGCACGGTCGATGCGACCACCATCGGCGCCACCACGCCCGCGCCCGCGACGGTAACGACCCTCGCCGCGCAGCAGCTCAACGTGTCGAATCCAGCGGCTCCCGGCGGCAGCGTCGTCAGAGCCGGCAGCGCGCTTTGTCCTAACGTTACGGCTGGCGCCACGACCTACGCCGCTTCGATGTGCTACTTCAACATCGGTCAGAGCGAGTCCTTGAATAACGACGGCGGCCTGGAGTTTCACTACTTCGGCGACGGCAGTACTTCGAACTCCATCCGGATGCAGTTCTACAACACAAATTTTCTGGCCGCGATCGTCAACCAGTCCTGGTTCGCCACCGGCCACACCAGCATCGGCAGCGAGACCGACAGCGGCAAAGACCTTGCCGTCGGCTCAGCGCAAGCGTTCACGGTCGACGACGCCGGAAACGTCAACGCATCGAGCATCGCGCTGCCTGGGGCAATATCCACCCGCCCAGCGATGTTCAACTGGATGCAGGCTCTCAGCAACTGCAAATCGCAAGCGGTGAATATGACCGTTTTTGGCGACTCGCAAGTCGTGGTAGATAACGTCATCGCCAGCAGTGAGCCGACGTTGCCGAACCCCGCGCAGCGCTACATCGATATGATCCGCCAGTATGGACAGATCACCTGTCCCTCGCATGGAACGGGCCTGCAGGCAGTTGTGGCTGTTACAAATACTGGGACCACCACGCCAGGGATCAACGCTGACTTCTGGTCCTCCAATGTCGCGCTCTCGGTGGACACGTCCGGTGCGTTCGGCCCTTACCAAAATGGCACCGGAAACTATGGAGTGATTGATGCCGCCTCCGGAACGGTGCTGACCTTTACAAGTTCTATCCCCTGGGATCACTTCAACACCTACTGCGAGGCGGGGACAGGCACCAACGCGTGGACCATCGCCGTGGATGGCACGAACGTGGCGAGCTGCGGTGGCGGGAGCTTTACGAAAGCCCCCTCGGTGATCGTCTCTCCAGACGTAACTGGCTCCACGGCGGTCCACGTCGCGACCCTTACGTGCACAACCGGTCCCTGCTATCTCTTCGGCGGGGAGGGAGCCAACGGTACGGTCGGTTTTTCCGTAAGCAATCTCGGAACAGGCTCTGCCGCGGCAGAGTGGGATGGCACAAACCCCTCCACCCAGCTTGCCTTTTCAGATTTGATACCGGGGGGTCAGGCTCTCGCTGTCGTGGAATTCATCGCGAACGAGCCGGGAATTGGCTACTCCACCACTAGCTTCCAGTCCGCGATGACGGCTATCGCCACTCACGAACAGTCTCTCTCCTCGCCGCCTTCGGTCTTGTTTATCTCCCCTATGCAGGACGGCATCGCTGGTCAGGCCCCTTACTACCCGATCATCCAGACGGTAGCCCAGACCTCGAACAGCGACTTCATCGACTTCCGCAATGAAGCGGGACAGACTCAGGTCTCGGGCCTCTACGCCGCCGACACCTACCATGCGAATGCCAAAGGCAACGCTGAAGAATATTCGATGCTCTGGCCGAAGCTATTTCGCGCTCCGCTTCCAGCACCTGGATACGGCACGCCGACGATCACCGCAGGTCCTTACAACGCAAGTTTTCCAGGTACCGAGCCGGGCTGGCCGCTCAACGATTCAATCTTCCTGCTGGGGGTCTCGCCCTCTGGCGCGGTCGCAGCCAACACTCAGTTCGCGACGGTCAACTTCGGTAAGCGATGGAAGAACGCGAGCGGAACCAGCGATCAGAATCCGGTCTGCACCTTCGGCAATTTCAACGGCCCGGCCGCGTCCGCGCCGATCTTTACCTATGGCGTGAACCCGGCCACTGTCACCTTCGCCAGTCCGGTCGCGCTCTCCGCGCAGAGCTACATCTGGATCGTGCATTGCTACGCCGAGAGCGAGCAATAGGCGGCGGCTGAGAGAAAGGAAGAATGGACGACTCGAAGGAAACCGTTCGATGCGGCAATTGCACGCTTGTGCAATACCGGGCCGGCCGTCTGTCCTGCTGCCGTTGCAGGTGCCCGCTGCCGTCACCGCCCGAACCCGACCTGCCGCTGGAGAGGATGGCGCCCGGATTTCCGCCGGTCATTCTGCAGGTCGCAGCGCACGCTACGGTCAACTGGCCCCTCGCCGAGACCGATCCGCTGCCCACGTTGGCGGCCATGCGCCGCGCACACTTCGAGGAGGCAATTCTCCGCTGCCACGGCAACCGCCTCGCCGCCGCCCAGGCTCTCGGAGTAGGCAAAACCACCCTCTACCGAGCCGTTCCTGTAGCCCCGAATTCAGCCTCCGCGCCCGCCGGTCTTGACGCCCAAATCACCCCCACAGTGCCATGAGTGCCAAGTGGCACTGTGGCACTCCAACCCAAAAACGCGATTTCCCAACAAAACCGTGTTTTTCGTGGCACTCATCCCCGCTGGAAGTGGCACTCAGTCCCAAATATCGCCCGAACCGCTCCCGCGCCCTCCACCGCCCACGACCACCCGAAAACCCGCGCCGTTATTGGCCATCGCCCACAATCGCCCGCGTTCCCCTGCCATCCCCCGCCATTCCCATATATCTCCCTCACTCACAGCCGATCAAATCACCACGCACATTGACACCCCGCCTCTCAGGCGATGGATTGACGCCCCACCACGCCGGCGATACAGTTATTGAGAACACTGAATCATTCCCCAGGAGAAATATATGCGCTCTCGTATCGTCGTATCCCTCGCTGCCTTGGCAGCACTTTGTGCCAGCATACCGGCGTTTGCCGATGGGCTGACCGGCTCTCAGGTAACCCTCACGCTCGCTGACCCAACCCTTTCCTCGCCCATCACCAATCCCCTCACGGCAACTGTCGGTCCAGGCGTTGAATTTCCGACCGGCAGCGTGGTATCGAACAGTCCCACGTTCACAGCCTACAACCCGAATATTGATATCAGCGCAGACTCAATCCTGCTCAGCTATACCATCAATGGTTCGTTCAATGGCGCCTCCTTCAACGGCTTCATCTTTGATTTCGCCGGTGCTCCGGCCATTACCGGTGTCTCGCTCGACCCGCTCAGCACCCTCGCCTCTTCCGCCGTAGGTCTCGGCTTCACTGGGGATCAGATTACGGTCAACCTCCAGGGAGATAACGTGACCCCAAGCACCAGCATCCTGCTCGACGTCGATGTTGCCCCAGCGGCAACTCCGGAGCCGCGCAGTTTCGTGCTCCTGGCCACGGGGCTGCTAGGCGTAGCAGGCATTGTGCACAAAAAGAAATTAACGGTCTAATCGTTCGCACAATCAGGTCCCGGTAGCCAAGCGCCGTCCCGCAAAGGGGCGGCCTTTTGTTTATGGTCACGCGCCTCTCAGGCATCCGGATCCCATCGCGCCCTCCACTGCTGCTCGATCTTCACCAGGTTGTAGCGCTGCGGCTGCTCTATCTCGTTCGACTGGGTCTCTGCCATGCTCGAAACCATTCACGGGCGGCCCAATTCAGTGCTGACGCTAGTCCCTTTCTGTTTCATTCACCTTGTAATCTGCTGGCACCTGAAACAACTCTGGGCTCGGATCGCCGCGATCAAGCTCCGTGACTACCAACGTCGACTTGCCCAAGCGCGGATCGTCCATCGTGCGCTCCAGCTCCATCCCCAGGTCGGGCGACATCCACTCCTCCGTGACCACCCGCATCTCGCGGTCGTTCCCTTCGGAGCCCGCTGGGATCACCAGCGTTATTCGTCGTCCCTGCGCATAGAGGCCCGCAATCGTCTGCGACCCCAACTGCTCAACATTCCTCTGCATGTGCGATGAAGGTTCCGCCGCTCCGGCAGCCTGTCGTGCCGCACTCGCAGCTTTGGCCTTTGCGATCATCTCCGCTCGCTTGGCCTCCTGCTCCGGGGTCAGGGGCTTCGGTTCGGGAAAGTGCCGCACATTCGCCGTCTTCGATTGCACCATCAGGGTGGTACTCGTATGGGCGACCGGGTCCATCAATATCACCATCTCCAGGCGGCTCGCGCCGTCATGTTCACGGCTGATCTCCGTGCGCGTTCTCCCCTCCGCGTCGCGCATCTTACGCTCTTCGTGCTTGTTGGTGATGGTTGTTCCATCGCCCAGCACTCGGACCGAGGTCGTCGTTTCTACCAGCGAAAACGGCTGCCCCTTGACCGCGGGGACACCCAAAGACATCCCGCCCGCTAGTCCCATGATGATGCCCGGAGCAGGCGGCGCCATCACGAGCGTACCTGCCGGCGGCACAGTCGTCGTCTGCGCCATCATCCCTGGTGCGCCAAGCAGTGCTACGATCCCAAATCCCAGCTTCAGACTTCGCACTTGCATAAGGTCGCACCTCGCTCCGCAACAATTGTGCATGCGCCCAGTATGCACGGCAAGGAAAATTTCTCGCCCAAAGGTCAGGTGCTGACGACGACAGATCTCACCTCCGCGTCCGCTCACCGCCCCAACCCAATCGATGAGACATTTCGTTCGGCCACGTAGACTGACGACAGCACCAATCGCCGTCCAGAACCCCAGAGAGGAGCACCCCCCATGACCGGAGCACGCCAGAGCACCCTCACGCAAGCAGCCAGTCTGCTGCTCAACGCGCGCCGCACCGGCCACACCCTCACCGGTCTTCCCGCCGATCTGCAGCCCGCCGACATCCCCGAGGTCTATTTCGTGCAGGACGCTGTCGCCGCGGCCTTCGGTCCCATTGGCAGCTGGAAGATCGGCGCGCCCAACCCCGAAGCCATGCCGCTCTTCGCTCCCATGCCGGCCGCCTGGATCGCGCCCAGCGGCAGCCTCCTCAGCGACCCTCGCCTCCGCTATCGCGGCCTCGAAGCCGAGATTGCCTTCCTGATCGGCAACGATCTCCCCCCTAAGCTTCCAGGCCAAACGCCTTACACCCGCGAGGAGGTCCTCGGCGCCGTGGCCTCCTGCCATCCGGCGATCGAGGTCCTGGAATCCGCCTACACCGACCCCACCCAGGCCGCGCGCCTCGCCTCGCTGGCCGACCTCCAGATGCACGGCGGCTTCGTCTATGGTCCGGCCTACCCCAACTGGCGCAAGCTCGACTTCACCACTGAGCGCGTCCTGCTCGTGGTCGATGGCGTCCTGCGCGTCGAGCGCACCGGCTCCAACACCTCCGGCGACCTGCTCAAGCTCCTGCCGTATCTAGCCAACGAGGGCGCGGCCCGCACCGGCGGCCTGCGCGCCGGCCAGTGGATCACTACCGGCTCCTGGACCGGCAACACGCTCGCCAGCGCCGACTCCACCGTCGACGTCGATTTCGCGACCGTCGGCCGCGTCGATCTCCGCTTCGCATGATGCCTGTCGGCACGCTCGGCTATCATTCTGCGCTCCCGCAACACATCCCCCGGACATCCCCAAACCGCGTAAACTACTCTCACCTCTAGGCAATCCTTGCCCCGAGGCGCACTCCCATGGCACGTCCTTACTGGTCCGGTCAGATTCAAATCTCCCTCGTACAGTTTGGCGTCAAGCTCTTCGTCGCCACCGAAGCCAAGTCCGAAATCCGCTTTCACCAGATCGATCGCAGCTCCGGCGAGCGCGTCAAGCATCAGAAAGTGCTCGCCAGCGCCGTCGAATCCTCACCGGACGATGCCGCGCCGCAGGACGCCATCGTCGAAAAATCCCAGATCGTCAAAGGCTTCGAATATTCCAAAGGCCACTACGTCACCATCGAGCCCGAAGAGCTCGCCCATCTCCGCGTTCCCTCCAAGCACGTCATGGAGGTCACCCAGTTCGTCGACGAATCGGCCATCGATCCCGAGTTCTTCGAAAAGCCCTACTTCGTCGTCCCCGAAAGCGAAGCCCAGACCGAAGCCTTCCTAACCGTCCGCAAGGCGCTGATCGACACCAAAAAAATCGGCCTCTCCAAGATCGCCTTCGCCGGCCGCGAGCACGTCGTCGCCCTCGCTCCCGCCGGTACTGACGAACATGGTGGCATGATGGCCTACACCATGCGCTACGCCGCCGAGCTTCGCGATCCCGCCGAATACTTTCGCGACGTAAAAAAGATGACCGTCAGCTCCGATTCGCTCGATCTCGCCAAGGAACTCATCAAGCGCAAGGCCGGCAAGTTCGACCCCTCGAAGTTCGTGGACGGCTATGAAGTCGCCGTCAAGGAACTCGTCGACGCCAAGCTGAAGCACACGCCCATCCCGCAGGACGAAGCTCCCGCGCCCGCGCGCAACAACGTGATCAACCTTATGGACGCGCTGCGCAAGAGCGTCTCCGGGGGCGCCAAGGACCAGGCGACGCCCAAGCACACCGAGAAACGGCCGGAAGCCAAGTCCGAATCGCGCAAAGGCCCAACGCTGGTCAAGAGCTCCACAAAGTCCACCGCAAAACACGAACCGAAGTCCGCGAAATCGCCTGCCGCAAAGCGGAAGAGCGCCTAACAGCCGGACCAGCCTGACTCTCTGCCTTTGCCTTTCTGGTTGTCATCCCGTAGGGATCTGCTGTCGCCCTTGCTTTTGTCTTTGCCTCCCGCGCTAAACCCGGAATAATCGATGATGGCAACGAAGAAGACGTCCACCCCAGCCAAACCGGCAAAGAAGCCCAGATCGACCACCACCGCTCCCGCCGATATCATCGACGAGCAGCTCGCCCACTACCGCGAGATGCGCCACTTCGACGTCACCGCCGAGCCCTCCGGCTCGCACAAGACCCAGAAGAAATCCACCACCGGCCGCGGCCTTCCCTTCGTCATCCAGAAGCACGCCGCCTCGCACCTGCACTACGACTTCCGGCTCGGTTGGAACGGCGTGCTCAAGAGCTGGGCGGTCGCCAAGGGCCCCAGCTTCAGCACCAAAGACCGCCGCCTCGCCATCCAGGTCGAGGACCACCCGATGGAGTACGGCGGCTTCGAAGGCATCATTCCCCAGGGCCAGTACGGCGGCGGCACGGTGATGGTCTGGGACCAGGGCACATGGTGGCCGCAGCTCGGCCACGAGAACGTCGACGCCGGGCTGCGCGACGGCTCGCTCAAGTTCGAGATGAACGGCACCAAAATGAAGGGCAAGTGGACGCTGGTCCGCATGGGCCCAAAGCCCGGCAGCCCCCCCGGCTCAACCGGCAGCCGCTGGAGCAGTTCCAGCAAGCCGCAGTGGCTGCTCATCAAAGAGCACGACAGCTTCGAGCGCGGCCCCGATGCCACGCCCATGATCGACGAAAAGCCCGACTCCGCCGTCACCGGCCGCACGCTCGAGCAGATCGCCAACCAGGAAGACCACGTCTGGAACTCGAAGGAGACCGCCAAGCCCGGCCAATCCTGGTTCCGGAGAGCTTCGGGCGAAAAGCCGGAAGCTAGCAACGCGAAGCCGGCAATTGGAAGCTCGAAGCTGGAAACTGGACGAAAATCTTCCTCGCTCGATACAGCCGCGAAAGGCCTCCTCGCCACCTGCCCCAAAGAGACGCAGGCCGCCTTTCTGCCGCCCCAGCTCGCCCTCGAAGCCACCGCCCCGCCCACCGGAGACGGTTGGCTGCACGAGCTCAAACTGGACGGCTATCGCATCCAGGCCCGCAAATCCGGAACGAAGATTCAGCTGCTCACCCGCAAAGGCCTCGACTGGGCCCACCGCATGCCGGCCGTCACTCAGTCCGTCGCTGATCTCGCCGCGCACGATGTCACCCTCGATGGCGAAGTGGTGGTCCTCGCCGCCGACGGCAACTCCAGCTTCGCCGACCTGCAGGCCTCCTTCAACGACGCCGCCAACCACCCGCTCACCTACTTCGCCTTCGACCTCCTGCACCTCGACGGCCGCAACACCCGCGAACTCGCCCTCCGCAATCGCAAGCAAATCCTCGCCCAGCTTCTGCTCCCCTCCGAAGTTGTCATCCTGAGCGAAGCGAAGGACCTGCTTTCTGCCAGTGGCGACGACTCAACTGTCCCCGCCACCACGCTACGCCTCTCCGAGCACATCGAAACCGACGGCGCCGCCATGTTCCGCCACGCCTGCGAGCTGCACGCCGAGGGCATCGTTTCCAAGCGCGCCGACGCCCCTTACCGCGGCGCCCGCAACTCCGACTGGCTCAAATCCAAGTGCCTCCGCGAGCAGGAGTTCGTCATCGCCGGCTTCACCTACTCCAGCGAAGGCACGGATCGCATCGGCTCCCTGCTGCTCGGCTATTACGACAAGCGGAAACTCATCTACGCCGGTCGCACCGGCACCGGCTTCACCCAGAAGCTCAAGCGCGACCTGCTCACCCAGCTCTCCAAAATTCAGACCGACAAGCCCGCCTTCGACCGTATTCCCCCCTCAATGGCGCAGGCAGCCCGCCGCGACGCGCATTGGGTGCAGCCGAAACTTGTCGCGCAGGTCCGCTTCGCCACGTGGACCGCCGACAACCTGGTCCGCCAGGCCGCCTTCCTCGGTCTCCGCGAAGACAAATCGGCAACCGAGGTCGTGCGCGAAGAGCCCACCGTCGCGCCTCGACCCAAAGACGGCAAGTCTCCAAAATCGTCCTCGGCCTCGCCCACCGTTGCGAGCCACCGCTCCCAACCCACCCACGCCGCCAAAGCGCAATTAAAGCCGAAAGCTGCGCTCCCGGCTACAGCCCCGAAGCGCACCGAGGCGCCAGGTCCTCACCACTCCACCGCGAAATCGACGCGATCCGCAGACACCAAACCCACCGCGCGTCTCACGTCCACCCAGACCGCCGCGGCCGCCATTCGCCTCACCCATCCCGACAAAATTCTCGACCCCGAAACCGGCCTCACCAAGCGCCAGCTCACGGACTACTATCTGGCTGTCGCGGATCGCATGCTGCCGCACATCGCTGGCCGCCCGCTCTCGCTGGTCCGCTGCCCAGAGGGTGCCGGCAA
The DNA here is from genome assembly GCA_965277925.1 of Granulicella sp. Taxonomy (GTDB): domain Bacteria; phylum Acidobacteriota; class Terriglobia; order Terriglobales; family Acidobacteriaceae; genus Granulicella. The sequence continues at coordinate 714,607 of OZ255850.1, forward strand.
GCCCTGCTTTTTCCAGAAGCATGTCAACGCCATGCTGCCACCCGGCATCGGCTCGGTGATGGTGACGGACAAGAAATCTGGCAAGCCCGAGCCCTACATCACGCTCGATGCCAGCAGCGCCAACCCGGAGACTCTCGCCGGCTTCGCCCAGATGGGCGTCCTCGAGGTCCATCCCTGGAGCTCGCGCAACGACGACCTCGAGCACCCCGACCGCCTCATCTTCGACCTCGATCCCGACGAATCGCTACCCTGGACCACCCTCACCGCCGCCGCAGCCGAGGTCCGTTCGCGCTTGAAAAAGGCCGGCCTCGAAAGCTTCCTGAAACTCACCGGCGGCAAAGGCCTGCACATCGTCGCGCCCATAGAGCCCACGCTCGACTGGGCCACCGTCAAGAACGCCGCCCATAACTTCGTGCTCGCAATGGAGCGCGACAACCCGAAGCTTTACCTCACCAAAATGACCAAATCCGCGCGCACCGGCAAGATCTATCTCGACTACCTGCGCAACGAACGCGGCGCCACCGCCGTCGCCCCGTACTCGCCGCGGGCGCGCCTCGGGGCCCACGTCTCGCTCCCACTGCCCTGGTCCGCGCTCAAGGAAACCGCCCGCCCCGTCTTCTCCGTGCGTGACTTTCCCGACTGGCGCGACCGCCTCCGCTCCGACCCCTGGAAAGCGATGCTCTCCACCTCCCAGCAACTCGACCCCGAGAAGCTCGAAGCGTAAGGGCTACCGTCGAGCATAGGAATTGCCATCGAGCGTAGAAGTTCTCATCGAGCATAGAACTTGTCATCCTGAGCGCAGCGAAGGAGCTGCTGTTCGCTCGTCGCGCCGATCGTTCCACTGTTTCAGCGCACTCTGTCCCGCCTTTTTTTTGATGTCCCCGAAAAAGTCCCACCGCGCGTGCTCCATTCCCGACAAATCCCGCGCACCCCATCTCCATCGCGCTCTAAACTGAATCCAGAAGCCAGCAGCAACCGGAGCTCCCTATGGCGCACAAGATACCCGCGAAGACCCGCTCCAACGCCACACCGTCCCAGCCGGCCGCTCTCGTCTCCGTCGACCCCCTCGCCGCCGAAGACCTGCTCTCCGCCGCCCATCTCGGCGAGCGCATCAAGAAGCTCCGCCTCAAGCGCTCCATGGGTCTGGTCGAGCTCGGCCGCAAGACCGGCCTCTCCGCCAGCTTCCTCTCGCAGCTTGAGACCGGCCGCGTCGTCCCTACCCTGCGCAACCTCGCACGCGTCGCCCTGGTCTTCGAAAAAGACCTTTCCTTCTTCTTCGACTCCGGCGAGTCCCGCGTCTTCCGCATCCAGCGCAAGAAAGACCGCGTCCGCCTGCCCGTCGGCAGCCCCACGCCCGACTACATCGCCGAGAGCTTCGGCATCCTCATCCCCGAAGGCGGCCTGCGCCCCTGCATGGCCGAGTTCCTCCCCGAGAAAGACGGCCCGAACGCGCCCGCAGGCCGCCCCCGCGAACCCTTCACGCCCAAGCTCTACCCCGGCGTCGAGATGGTCTACGTCCTCAGCGGGTCGCTCGAAGTCCGCCGCAAAGGCGAGCCGCACCAGCTCGACGCCCGCGACGTCCTCTACGTCTCCGCCGAGACCCCCCGCACCTACCGCTGCCTCGGCGACACCCCCGCCTCCGCCCTCATCATCAGCTTCGACGCTGACACCAGCAGCCTTCGCCGCACTCGCCGCCCACTCGCCGCTTCCACCGCGGCCTGACCTTCCAGACCCTATCTCCGAAGCACTACACTGAATATCGCTTTGTCGAAATTCAGCCGGCCCTTCCTGCCCCGCTGCTGGAGAACTTCCCTTGCTTCCGCTTGACCAGCGCATCGCCTTCGCCATCTTCGCCGTCGTCTCCCTTACGCTGGGCGTCCGCGGCTTCTATCGCCTTTATCTGCGAGTGAACCAGGGCCGCCACGATACCGAACCCCGCGCCAACCGCCTCGCCAGCCGCGCCTGGTACGCCCTCCGCACCACCCTCACACAGGACCGCGTCTTCCGCAAGCGCCCCTTCGTCAGCCTCTTCCACTCCTTCATCTTCTACGCCTTTGTTGTTTATCTGCTGGTCAACCTCGTCGATGCGATCGAAGGCTACCTCCCCCTGCACCTCTTCGCGAGCGGCCTCGGGGGCGCAGTCTACGGCTCCCTCTCCGACGCCTTCAGCGTCCTCGCGATCCTCGGCGTCCTCGCCCTCGTTCTCCGCCGTTTTCTGCTTCCTTCCCGCAGAGACTTCCGCTTCAACAGCAGAACGCTTGTCCACCCCAGCGTCCAGCGCGGAACCATCCAGCGCGACTCCCTGATCGTCTCCGCGTTCATCCTCTTTCACGTCGGCAGCCGCATCGTCGGCAACGCCGCCCGCCTCGCGCTCACCGGCCCGCATCTCACCGGTCTAGACCGCGCCCAGCCCTTCTCCACCTTCCTTTCGCGCGCCTTCGCCGGCCCTCACGCGATGGCGTGGCGAATCTTCGGCTACTGGGGCGCACTCGGCAGCGTGCTCCTCTTTCTGATTTATTTTCCTTACAGCAAACACGTCCACCTCCTCCTGGCACCGCTGAAGTATGTCTTCCACCGCGACGCCCCCAGCGGCGAGCTTCCGGCCATGAACCTCGACCTCGAACCCGAGTCCGCCAATCCCGACCCCCAACTCGGCGCCGCCGCGCTCGCCGACCTCTCCTGGCCGCGCCTGCTCGACGCCTACGCCTGCATCCAGTGCAACCGCTGCCAGGACGTCTGCCCCGCCTCGCAGACCGGCAAAGCCCTCAGCCCCGCCGCGCTCGAGATCAACAAGCGCATGGCGCTGAACACCATCGCGAGCGAGGTCAATCCTTTCGCACTCACCGGAAAGGCCGCCTTCGAACGCGGCCAATCCAGCGGCGGAAATCTGCTCCAGGCCATCCTCTCGCCGGAGTCCATCTGGGCCTGCACCACCTGCGGCGCCTGCATGGAAGTCTGCCCCACGCAGAACGAGCAGATGCTCGACATCGTCGACATCCGCCGCAACCTCGTCATGCAGCAGGGCGAGTTCCCCGCGCAATTGCAAACCGCCTTCCGCGGCATGGAGCGCGCAAAAAACCCCTGGGGCATGGCCCGCGACAAGCGCATGGCCTGGGCCGATTCACTGAACGTCCCTACCATCGACGAAGTCCCCGACCCCGACGTCCTCTACTGGGTCGGCTGCGCCGCAAGCTACGATCCCGGCGCGCAGAAGACTGCCCGCGCCGTCGTCCAACTGCTCGCCGAAGCCCAAGTCAACTTCGCCGTGCTCGGCAACCGCGAGTCCTGCACCGGTGACAGCGCCCGCCGCGCCGGCAACGAACCTCTCTTCCAGGAACTCGCCACCGCCAACATCGCCACGCTGAACGAAGTCCGCCCCAGGTTGGTCCTCGCGAGCTGCCCGCACTGCGTCAACACTCTCGCCACCGAGTACCCCCAACTCGGCGGCAACTACCAGGTCATGCACCACACCGAATATCTCGACACGCTGCTGCAGCAACGTAAGCTCACTCCCGAGCCCACCGGCGCGACCATCACCTTTCACGACCCGTGCTACCTCGGCCGCCATCGCGGCAGCTACGACCAACCCCGCGCGATCCTCAACATCCTCTCCAACGACTTCGTCGAGCTCGACCGCACCCGCAACAACTCCTTCTGCTGCGGGGCGGGCGGCGCACAGTTCTGGAAAGAAGAAGAGCCCGGCGACCAGCGCATCTCCGAGAACCGCTTCAACGAAGTCCAGCGCACGCTCGATTCCGCGCCCGGCAATTCCACCTCCAGTGAGCGAGTCCTTGCCGTCGGCTGCCCGTTCTGCAAGAGCATGCTGCAGAGCACGCCCTCCGCCGCCGAAGGGCCCGCCATCGCGATCAAAGACATCGCGGAACTCCTGCTCGAAGGCGTGCAGCGCGCCAGGCACCTCTCCCCTCTCACCGAACCCTCAAACCCGCCATCTACCGTCCCCGAACCCGTACTTGCATCCCCCAATTTCCCCCCCGCGTCCCAACCCGCCGCCGTCGAAGTCATTGCCCCCGCAGCGGTGGAGAGCCCCGTGTACACGCCCGCCGCCGTCAAGACCGAACGCAAGAAATGGTCGCCCAAAGCGGCTCCCCCAACAACTTCTACCGCAACTCCAACTCCAGACCCCACCCCCACGCTTCCAGGTATCGAAGCCCCCGATTCCAACGCTCCCGATACGCCTTCACCGCCAGCGAGAAAAAAGTGGAAGCCAGACCCGCACCGCTGACCGGGTCCACCAACCCACTGGCAAACTGTTCTGCAGCCCGCTCGAAAAACCTGTCAAGCCCTCCCGGCGAACCTGCAGCACTCATCTCCCTCAAAACAGAGAACATTCGGCCAAAAGATCTTTGGCGTGTTCCCCCCGCGCCGCGCCGTATCATGGAAACAGTACGAAGAACGGAAAAGTCCCGGCACCGCTTAGGACGGATGGACTGCAACGGGGCAGTCAATCCTCTTTCTAACTCCTTTGGATGAATTGCTTTGCATAGAAGCAATCAGTCGATGGGGGAGGGGGGGTGGGGGGTGGCGCAACCCACACTCTGGTCGGAGAGAAGTTATTGGACAGCTTCTAAGAGGCACACCCCATGTCAACGTCCCACGCTCCGCAAACCCCCGGCCAGAAGTTCCGCCGGGCCCTCACCGACGAGCAACCGCTCCAGATCGCCGGCGCCATCAACGCCTACACCGCGCGCATGGCCGAGGCCACCGGCTTCCGCGCACTCTACCTCTCCGGCGGCGGTCTCGCGGCCAACTCGCTTGGGCTTCCCGACCTCGGCATCAGCACCCTCGACGACGTGCTCACCGACGTCCGCCGCATCACCGACGTCACCACTCTCCCGTTGCTCGTCGACATCGACACCGGCTGGGGCAGCGCCTTCAACATCGCCCGCGCCATCCGCTCCATGATCAAAGCCGGGGCGGCCGCCGTGCATCTCGAAGACCAGGTCGGCACAAAACGCTGCGGCCACCGCCCAGGCAAGGAACTCGTCTCCACCGAGGAGATGTGCGACCGCATCCGCGCCGCCGTCGATGCCCGCGACGATGCCCGAAACGACGCCCGCACCGACCCCGACTTCGTCATCATGGCCCGCACCGATGCCCTCGCCAGCGAAGGCCTCTCAGCCGCAACCGCCCGCGCCGCCGCCTACGTCGCAGCCGGCGCGGACATGATCTTCGCCGAAGCCGTCACCGACCTCTCCATGTATGCCAAATTCAAAGCAGCCGCCAACGTCCCCATCCTCGCCAACATCACCGAGTTCGGTCACACCCCGCTCTACACCCTCGACCAGCTCCGCGACGCCGGCGTCGACATGGTTCTCTACTGCTGCGCCGCCTACCGCGCCATGAACGCCGCTGCGCTCAACGTCTACCAGACCATCCGCGCCGAAGGCACGCAGCAATCCCTTATCCCCACCATGCAGACCCGCGCCGACCTCTACAAATTTCTCAACTACCACGCCTACGAGCAGAAGCTCGACGACCTCTTCGCTCAGCACAAAGAGCAAAATAATCAAGAGCAAAATAATCGATAGCGGGCTTTTTGCCTTTGCCTTTCTGGTTGTCATTCCGCAGCGCAGCGGAGGAATCTGCTGTTTGGCGCGGCTCGAAACGATCGGAGTCACCACACTAGCAATACGACTTGCTTTTGCACTCGGAGCCCACCATGCCTGACCCATCGACACCAGCCGCAACCTTCAAGCCCAAAAAATCCGTGGCACTCTCCGGCACGCCCGCCGGCAACACCGCGCTCTGCACCGTAGGCCGCACCGGCAACGACCTGCACTATCGCGGCTACGACATCGCCGACCTCGCGTCCTCCTGCGAGTTCGAAGAGATCGCCTATCTGCTAGTTCACGGCAAGCTCCCCAACCGATCAGAGCTCACCGCCTACAAGCTGAAACTCCGCGGCCTGCGCGGTCTACCTGCAATCGCCATCGCCGCACTCGAACTACTCCCCGCCGCAACGCACCCCATGGACGTACTCCGCACCTACGTGTCAGTGCTCGGCTGCCTTCAGCCCGAAAGCGACGACCGCACCCTCGCCGAAGCCCGCGACATTGCAGACGCATTCCTCGGCTCGATGACCTCCGCACTGCTCTACTGGTTCCACTACGCGCACAATGGTCGCCGCATCGTTGTTGAAACGGACGACGACTCCCGCGGTACCCAAAACTGGAGCATAGCGTCGCACTTCCTCCATCTCCTGCACGGCGCACCCGCCAGCGACGAATGGATCGCCGCTATGCAAACCTCGCTCATTCTCTACGCCGAACACGAGTTCAACGCCTCCACCTTCACCGCGCGCGTCATCGCAGGCACAGGCTCCGACATCTACTCCGCCATCACCGGCGCTATTGGCGCGCTCAAAGGCCCCAAGCACGGCGGCGCCAACGAGGTCGCGCTCGAAATTCAAAGCCGCTACGCCTCACCAGACGAAGCCGAAGCCGACATCCGCAAGCGCGTCGAAAATCGCGAAGTCATCATCGGCTTCGGCCACCCTGTCTACACCATCAGCGACCCACGCAACAGGATCATCAAGCAGGTCGCACGAGACCTCTCCGCCGGCGGCAGCACGCAGCTCTACGACGTCGCTGAACGCATCGAGACCATCATGCACGACGCCAAGCGCATGTTCCCCAACCTCGATTGGTTCTCGGCCGTCGCCTTCCACCTGATGCGTGTCCCCACCCAGCTCTTTACGCCGCTCTTCGTCATCTCGCGCGTCTCCGGCTGGTCCGCCCACATCATTGAGCAGCGCCAAGACGGCAAGATCATCCGCCCCTCCGCCAACTACACCGGCCCCGAAGACCTCCAGTTCGTGCCCATCGATCAACGCCCCTGATTCCGCCTTTGCCTTTCTGGTTGTCATTCCGCAGCGCAGCGAAGGAATCTGCTTCTCGCCCGTGCCATCACCACTCTCAAGGAAATACATGTCCACCCTAACCACCACCACCCGCCCCACCTTCGATCAACCTATCCTCGACATCGTCGACTACGCCCTCGCCTGCACTATCACCAGCAATCTCGCGTACGAAACGGCCCGCTACTGCCTCCTCGACACCCTCGGCTGCGGCCTGCAGGCACTCGACTTCCCCGCCTGCACCAAGCTCCTCGGCCCGCTCGTCCCCGGCCTCACCATGCACAACGGTGCGCGCGTCCCCGGCACCAGCTACGAGCTCGACCCAGTGCAAGCCGCCTTCAACATCGGCACCCTCATCCGCTGGCTCGACTACAACGACACCTGGCTCGCCGCCGAGTGGGGCCACCCCTCCGACAACCTCGGCGCCATCCTCGCCGTCGCCGACTGGCTCTCGCGCAACCCGCACCTCGCCACTAAGAAACTGACCATGCGCGACGTCATCACTGCCATGATCAAGGCTCACGAAATTCAGGGCTGCCTCGCGCTCGAAAACTCCTTCAACAAAGTTGGCCTCGACCATGTCATTCTCGTCAAAGTCGCGAGCACCGCCGTCGTCTGCCAACTCCTCGAACTCACTCGCGACCAGACCCTCAACGCCGTCTCGCTCGCCTTCGTCGACGGCCAATCGCTCCGCACCTATCGCCACACGCCTAACACCGGCTCGCGCAAGAGTTGGGCCGCCGGCGATGCGACCTCCCGCGCCGTCCGCCTCGCGCTCATCGCCCAAACCGGAGAGATGGGTTACCCCACCGCTCTCAGCGCGAAAACCTGGGGCTTCTACGACGTCAGCTTCCGCGGCCAGCCCCTTAAGTTCCAAAGGCCCTACGGTTCTTACGTGATGGAAAACATCCTCTTCAAAATCTCCTTCCCCGCCGAGTTCCACGCCCAGACCGCCGTCGAAGCCGCTGTCACCCTGCACGCCCGGCTCGCCGCGCTCGGTAAGACCGCGGCCGATATCGCCCGCGTCACCATCCGCACCCACGAAGCCTGTCTCCGCATCATCGACAAGCACGGCCCGCTCTCCAACCCCGCCGACCGCGACCACTGCATCCAGTACATGATCGCCGTCCCGCTCATCTTCGGCCGCCTCACCGCCGAAGACTACGACGACGCCGTCGCCCTCGACCCCATCTGGGGCAAGCGCATCGACAACGTCCGCGACCGCATCTACTGTGTCGAAGATCCGCGCTTTACCGCCGACTACCACAACCCCGCCAAACGCTCCATCGCCAACTCATTGCTGATCGAACTCACCGATGGAACCACCCTCGAACAAACCGTCGAATACCCTATCGGCCACATGCGCCGCCGCGCCGAAGGAATTCCTCTCCTCGAACAGAAGTTCCGCACCAATCTCGCCCGCCGCTTCTCATCCGAACAGCAGGAGCAGATCCTCGAAGCATCCTCCGATCAAGCCCGTCTCGAAGCCATGCCCGTCAACGCCTACGTCGATCTCTTCGTAGTCGCGGAGCCAAGATCATGAACTCGCAAGCTACCGAACAATTCGCACTCAATCCCGATCAGAAGGCCATCCGCGACCTCGCACTTGCCTTCGCGCGCGAGCGCGTCGCGCCCTACGCCATCGACTGGGACCAGCAGAAACACTTCCCCGTCGATGTCATTCGCAGCGCGGCTCCGCTCGGCATAGGCGGCATCTGCGTTGCGGAAGACGTTGGCGGCAGCAACCTCAGTCGCCTCGATGCCGTGCTCATCTACGACGGCCTCGCAACAGCGTGTCCCTCCATCGCCGGCTACTTTTCCGTGCATAATATGGTCGCGCTCATCCTTGATCGCTTCGGCAACCAAGAGCAGCGCCAGAAGTGGCTGCCGCGCCTCTGCACGATGGAGTTGCTCTCCGCCTACTGCCTCTCCGAACCGGCCACCGGCTCGGACGCGGCCATGCTCTCCACCCGGGCCGTACGCCAGGGCGACGCCTACGTGCTCAACGGCGTCAAGCAGTTCATCTCGGGCGCCGGTGCCGCCGACATCTACATCGTGATGGCGCGCACCGGCGGCGAAGGCCCCAAGGGCATCTCCGCCTTCGTCGTCGAAAAAGGAGCCGCCGGCCTCAGCTTCGGACCCTGCGAAAAAAAGATGGGCTGGAATGCCCAGCCCACCCGCCAAGTAATTTTCGATGACGTCCTCGTTCCCGCGGGCAACCTCCTTAGCACCGAAGGCTCCGGCTTCAAGATCGCCATGTCCGCCCTCGACGGCGGCCGCCTGAACATCGCGGCCTGTTCGCTCGGCGGCGCTCGGTCCGCGCTCGACAAAGCGATCGCCTACATGCTCGAGCGCCGGGCCTTCGGCAAACGACTCACCGAGTTCCAGGCCTTGCAATTTCGTCTCGCCGACATGGCGACCGAAATCGAAGTCGCCCAGACCTTCCTCTGGCGCGCCGCCGCCGCGCTCGACTCCGGTGCCCCCAACGCCACCGTGCTCTGCGCCATGGCCAAGCGGTTCGTCACCGACGCTGGCTTCGATGTCGCCAACCAAGCCCTTCAGCTCCTCGGAGGCTACGGCTATCTCACCGACTACGGCATCGAAAAGATCGTCCGTGACCTCCGCGTCCACCAGATTCTCGAAGGCACCAACGAGATCATGCGCATCATCATCGCCCGCAGCATCGCCAAGACGCAATAGCATGCTGAAACAACACAAGTGCGCACTGAAACCCGGTTTGACCTGCACAATTTGCTCCCAAATTCAGCCGACATTTGAATAAATATAGTCAGCAAGGATTGCGTAAATGAAGATCGAAAACAAAGTCTTCCTCGTTACAGGAGCCGCCTCAGGACTGGGCGCGGCCACCGCAAGAATGTTCATCCAACGCGGTGCCCACGTCGTTCTCGCCGACCTCAATCCCGCTGGCGCGTCCGTAGCTACAGCACTCGGCGAGCGCGCTTTCTTTCAGCCTACCGACGTCACCAAAGAAGAGGACGGCCAACGCGCCGTAGCCGCCGCACAGAACACATTTGGGGCCTTGCACGGCCTGGTCAACTGCGCCGGCATCGCTCCTAGCGAACGCGTCGCCGGCCGCAACGGCCCGCACGCGCTCGAGACCTTCACCCGCGCCATCACCATCAATCTCATCGGCAGCTTTAATATGCTTCGCCTTGCCGCTGCGGCCATGAGCAACAACGAGCCACTCGCCGACGGCGAGCGCGGAGTCATCGTCAACACCGCTTCCGTCGCCGCCTACGAAGGCCAGATAGGGCAGGCAGCTTACGCTGCCTCCAAAGCGGGGGTTGTGGGCATGACGTTGCCGGCGGCCCGCGAACTGGCGCGCAGCGGCATTCGCGTCATCGCTATTGCACCCGGCCTCTTCATGACGCCCATGATGGCCGGCTTCTCGCCCGCCGTGCAAGAGTCGCTCGCGCAATCAGTCCCGTTTCCAGCGCGACTCGGAAAACCCGAGGAGTTCGCCGAGCTGGTCGCCTGCATCTGCGAGTTGACCATGCTCAACGGCGAAACCATACGCCTCGATGGTTCGCTCCGCATGGCGCCGAAGTAAGCGCCCGTCACAGAGAACGCGCTGCAACCACAGCCGCGGCTCTCTGTGAATGCCAAAGACTAGCCGTACATGCGATACTCTCGCTGGCCGGTTTACCGGCCACGGAAGAGGTAACGAGTGCCTGATTCTAACGACCTGATCTATCAATCCGGATTTGGAAACGAGTTTGCCACCGAGGCCCATCCGGGAGCCCTCCCGGTCGGCCAGAACTCTCCGCAGAAGCACCCGCTGGGCCTGTACACCGAGCAGGTGAGCGGCTCCCCCTTCTCCGCTCCGCGCGGCCACAATCGCCGCACCTGGATGTACCGCATCCGCCCCTCGGTCATGCATGAGCCGTACCAACCCTCCGCGAAGCAAACCCTCTTTCATAGCGGCCCCTTCAACGAACTGCCCACGCCGCCCAATCAAATGCGCTGGAACCCGCTGCCGTTTCCCACAACGCCGACGGACTTCGTCGAGAGCATCGTCACCATTGGCGGCGGCGGCGACCCCGCCGTGCAGGATGGCGTCGGCGTTCACATCTACGCCGCCACCGCATCGATGACGGATCGCGCCTTCTACAACGCCGACGGCGAGATGCTCATCCTTCCCCAGCACGGCGGACTCCGCATCGCGACCGAGTGCGGCATTCTGGAGATCAAGCCGGGGCACCTGGCCGTCATTCCGCGCGGCATCAAGTTCCGCGTCGAGCTCCTTGAAGACAAAGCTCGCGGCTACATCTGCGAGAACTACGGCCAGCCCTTTCGACTGCCTGATCTCGGCCCTATCGGCGCCAACGGCCTCGCTAACCCGCGTGATTTCCTTACGCCAGTTGCCGCCTTCGACGACCGCGAAGGCGACTTCGAGGTCATCACAAAGTTCCTCGGCAACCTCTGGACCTCGCGCTATAACCACTCGCCGCTCGATGTGGTTGCGTGGCACGGAAACTACGCGCCCTACATCTACGACATGGCCCGCTTCAACTGCATCAACACGGTGAGCTTCGACCATCCGGACCCTTCGATCTTCACCGTATTGACCGCGCCTTCGCCGCTGCCACACACGCCCAACGTGGACTTCGCCATCTTCCCACCGCGCTGGCTGGTGGCCGAGCACACCTTCCGTCCGCCCTGGTTTCATCGCAACATGATGAACGAATTCATGGGCCTCATCCATGGCGAATACGACGCCAAGGCCGAGGGCTTTCTTCCCGGCGGCGCCAGCCTGCACAACTGTATGTCAGGCCACGGTCCGGACGCCGAAACCTTCGAGCGTGCTATCGCCGCCGACCTGCAACCACGCCACATCGCCGACACGCTGGCCTTCATGTTCGAGACCCGCCTGCCCGTGCGGCCGACTCGATATGCGCTCGAAGAAAAGATTCTTCAGCACGAGTATTACGAATGCTGGCAAGGACTACAGCGTCACTACATCGGTCGCCCGTTGAAATGAACCATGCGCTCCCAGACGAGTTCTGGAGATTGAAGAGCTGGGTCGAATCGGCGAACGACACAGCTGTCGCTTTCCCGCTGCAGGCGCTTCCCTTCTGCGCGTTCGCTTCGTCGAGTGCGAACGATGCGAACGCTCACCTCGGCGTCGGCATCGGCTCGTTCGTACTCGATCTCCATGCGCTCGCTGGCGTTGGCATGCTCAGCTCGTTGCATGCGGACATTCAGGCGGCTTGCGCTGCCTCGCAGCTCAACCAACTCATGCGTTGTGGACCTGCGGCATGGTCCGCACTTCGCTGTCGCCTCATCGATCTACTCAGAGAAGATGCCAGCCCGGGCCATCAACAAATCACGCCACGCACCCTCATCGAGCGCCTGCTTGTACCCGCCGAGACCGTCTGCTTTCTCAAGCCAGTCGCGGTCGAAAATTACACCGACTTCTACGCCTCCATTCACCATGCAACCAACGTCGGCCGGCTCTTTCGACCCAATCAGCCACTCCTGCCCAACTACAAATGGGTCCCGGTCGGTTATCACGGGCGCGCCTCTTCACTCGTCATCAGCGGTACTGAAATCCGCCGCCCGCGTGGCCAGTTCCCTACGCCCGGCGATCGCACTCCATCGTTCGCACCCACCGTACAATTGGATTACGAACTCGAAGTCGCCGCTTGCATCGGCACGGGCAACCCGCTTGAATCACCGGTCCCGATCGCCGAAGCCGAACGCCATATCTTCGGACTCTCCCTGCTCAACGACTGGTCCGCGCGCGACATTCAGGCGTGGGAGAACCAGCCGCTCGGCCCCTTTCTCGGCAAGAGTTTCGCCACCAGCATTTCACCCTGGGTGGTGCCGATGGACGCTCTGCAACCGTTCCGCGTTCCTCTTGCGGCTCGCCAACCGGACGATCCATCTCCGCTTCCCTACCTCACCGAATCTATTGCCGCGCAGCCCTCGGGCATCGACCTTAAGCTTGAAGTCTTCCTGTCGACCGCTCGTATGCGCGCTGCCTCGCTCGCCCCAATCCGCCTCAGCAGCGGCAACCTTCGCGATCTCTATTGGTCCTTCCCGCAGATGCTCGCGCACCACACGAGCAACGGCTGCAATCTGCTCGTGGGCGACCTGCTAGCCAGCGGGACCGTCTCCGGACCTCACCCCAATTCGCGAGGCTGCCTGCTTGAGATCACGCGGCGGGGCGCATCGCCTGTGCATCTTCCTAACGGCGAAATTCGCGCCTTTCTCGAAGACGACGACGAGGTCATCCTGCGCGGTTTCTGCGAGCGAGAAGGCTTCTCTCGCATCAGCTTCGGCCAATGCCGCGGAACCATTCTTCCTTCCACTAACGCTGGTTGACAGTCGTCCAATCGAAGAGCGACCCTTGCTATGGTCCTCGTGGCGAAACCCGCATTCTGCGGCTCTCCCAGGGGACAACACAGGAGAACCGCAATGGCTGCACTCGTCCAGGACGCCCCCCAGACCAAGACCGATTTTCTTCCTCTCAACGGCACTGATTACGTTGAGTTCTATGTCGGCAACGCCCGCCAGGCCGCGTACTTCTATCGCACAGCGTTCGGCATGAAGCTGGTCGCCTACGCTGGCCCCGAGACCGGCCTGCGCGATCGTGCGTCCTACGTCGTCCAGCAGGGCAAGATCCGTTTCGTCCTCACCACGGCTCTCCGCTCTGACTCAGAAATCGCGCGGCACGTCAACAAGCACGGAGACGGTGTCCGTGCAATTGCCCTCTGGGTAGACGACGCCGCCAGCGCATGGCGCGAAACCACGCAGCGCGGCGCGCGCTCCGTTCAGCCGCCCAGCGAATCCTCCGACGAGCATGGCCGCGTCGTCATCGCCAGCATCGCCGCGTATGGCGACACGCTCCACACCTTCGTCGAACGCAGAAGCTACGGCGGCGCGTTTCTGCCCGGCTACCGCGCGATGCCCGAAGACACCGTGGCCCGCCCGGTCGGTCTGCTGCACGTCGATCACATCGTCGGCAACGTGGGCTGGAACGCCATGAACGAGTGGGTCGACTTCTACTCGCATGTCATGGGCTTCTCGCTCTATCAGCACTTCGACGACAACGACATCTCCACCGAATACTCCGCTCTGATGTCCAAGGTGATGGCCAATGCCAACGGCTACATCAAATTCCCCATCAACGAACCCGCCGAAGGCCGCCGCAAATCGCAGATCGAGGAATATCTCGATTTCTACGACGGCCCCGGCGTACAGCACCTCGCGCTCGCCACGCACGACATCCTTGCGACCGTTGCCAAGATGCAGCAGCAAGGCGTGAACTTTCTTACCGTTCCGCATAGCTACTACACCGATCTGCAAGCACGCATCGGCAAGATCGACGAGCCATTGGAAGAACTCGAGCGCCTCGGTATTCTGGTCGATCGCGACAACGAAGGCTACATGCTGCAGATATTTTCACAGCCCGTTGAGGACCGGCCAACGTTGTTCTTCGAGATCATTCAGCGCAAAGGCAGCCGCAGCTTCGGCAAGGGAAACTTCAAGGCGCTCTTCGAAGCCATTGAGCGCGAGCAGGAAGCCCGAGGAAATCTCTGATCACTTCCCCCACTCCGGCTTCCTCTTCTCCAGAAACGCCGCCAAGCCTTCACGGAAATCGGCCGTCTCACGAGCCTGTGCGTTGGCCTCCACTGCGTGCGCAATCGCCGCGTCAAGCCACGCTTTGTTCTGCGCCGCCAGCAGCCGCTTGGTTGCTCCTAAAGAGTTCGGACTATTTCCCGACAGCGTCTCCGCCAACGCGCTCACCCGCGCTGCCAGTCCCTCCGGCGCGACCACCTCGTTCACTAGGCCCAGCCGATGCGCCTCAGCCGCATCGAACAGTCGCGCGGTCAGCACCAAATCTCGCGCCCGCTTGTCGCCGATCTGCAGCGTCAGAAACACCGCAACCAGCGCTGGCACAAACCCGATTCTCGCCTCGGGATAACCGAACCTAGCTGACGGCGCCGCCAGGGTAAAGTCGCAGATCGTCGCCAATCCTGTCCCACCCGCGACGGCCGCCCCATGCACAGCGGCGATCGTCGGCTTCGGCAATTCATAGAGCGTTCGAAACAGTCTCCCGATCCGCTCCGCATCCGCGCGATGCTCGGTCGCCGGCTTGTGTTTCATCTCCTGCAACACCGTCAGGTCCAGCCCGGAACAAAACGCTTCGCCCGCGCCCGCCAGCACGACCACTCGGCAGTCGTTGTCCGCGGCCTCTTCGAGCGCTGTGATTAGCTCCATCTGCATCTCCGGAGTCATCGCATTGCGGCGCTCCGGGCGATTCAGCGTAATCGTCCGCACCCAGCCATCATCCGCAACCAGGATCGTCACGTAAGCCAAACTATCCTTCCCATCCGGCCGCGAGTAAGTATCACGACTCAGCTCCGAACTCGCGCACAATCTCTGTGCTGGCGCGCCCCAAATCATCCAGCGGCCGCAACTCCGGCAAAAGGGCTCCCAGATCGTGCAGCACGTCGATCAACGTTTCAGTCGAAACGTTTCCGACCATCTCATCCTGCGCAAACGGACATCCACCCAGGCCACCGATCGCCGCATCGAACCGCCTGCAACCCGCACCATACGCCGCGCGAATGGCATTCTCCGCTTCATGCTGGCGGGCGTGCAAATGTGCGCCAATCTCCACGTCACCATGCGCCGCGATGGCTTCACCAACCGTCTCCGCGATCCGCGCCGGTGTCGCCAAGCCCACCGTGTCCGCCAGCGAAATTTGCTGCACGCCCAGTTCCTTCAACCGGGCGCACGCCCGCACCACTTCGGCGATACTCCACTCATCTCCATAAGGGTTCCCGAAAGCCATCGACACATACGCCACGACGTTCAGCCCCCCTTCCCCCGCCAATCCACAGACGGACGCGAGCGTTTGCAGGGACTGATCAGGCGTCTGACGCTGGTTGCGCTCCAGAAACCCTGCTGAGATCGAATACGGATACCCCAGCGTCCGCACCGCGCGCGCCGCGATCGCCCGTTGCGCACCTCTGGTGTTCACCACAATCCCGATAATTTCCACAGCCTCCGTCGGCCCCAACAACTCGATCACCCGCTCCGAGTCTGCCATCTGGGGCACAGCCGCAGGCGACACGAAGCTCACCGCATCGATGTGCTTGAACCCCGCGGCGATGAGCTTGCGTAAATACTCAACCTTCGCCTCCGCCGGGATCGTAACCGGCAGGCCCTGCCACGCATCGCGCGGGCACTCGACGATCTTCACTGCATCTTCCATCGCCCCCTCACGCACCCACCTCTGAACCACGCGCACTCATCCGCGAGAAGGATGCACCTTCAGGATTTCCCTTGCGATCACCATTCGTTGAATCTCGCTGGTCCCCTCGCCGATGGTGCATAGTTTCACATCGCGATAGTATTTTTCCGCGGGATAGTCCTTGATAAATCCATATCCGCCGAACAACTGCACCGCCTCATTGCAGATGCGCACCGCGACCTCGCTCGCAAAGAGCTTGGCCATCGCCGACTCCCGCGTGACCGTCCGCCCCGCGTCCTTCAACACCGCCGCGCGCTGAGTCAGCAGTCGCGCCGCATCCAGCTCCGTCGCCATATCAGCCAGCTTCCACTGGATACCCTGAAACTCCGCGATCGCCTTGCCGAACTGCCGCCGCTCTTTTACATACTTCATTGCCGCATCGAGCGCGCCGCGCCCAATCCCCAGCGCCAACGCGGCAATGGAAATCCTGCCGCCATCAAGCACCCGCATCGCGTCGATAAATCCCTCGCCCTCGACTCCCAGCAAATTCTCCGCTGGAATTTCGCAGTCCTCAAAGATCAGCTCGCTCGTATCGCTCGCCCGCAAGCCCAGCTTGTTCTCTTTCCTGCCCGGCCTGAATCCCTTGGTTCCCTTCTCCACCACAAACGCCGAGAGTCCATGCGTGCCCTTGCTCTTATCCGTCACCGCGATCACCACCGCCGTATCGGCATGGCTTCCATTGGTAATGAACGTCTTGTTTCCATTCAACACATAACGGTCGCCCTTCTTCACCGCGCTCGTGCGCGCCCCACCCGCATCCGACCCGGAGCCCGCCTCTGTCAATCCCCACGCGCCCAGCCACTCGCCGCTGGCGAGCTTCGTCACATACTTCTTCTTCTGCTCCTCATTCCCGGCCAGAAAGATATGATTCGTCCCCAGCGAGTTGTGCGCGGCCACGATAATTCCGACCGAACCGTCGACGGCCGACAACTCCTCGATCGCCATCACATAATCCACATATCCCAATCCAGCTCCGCCATACTCCGCCGGAAAGATCACGCCCATCAGGCCCATCTCACCGAGTTTCTTCACTACCTCTGCAGGAAACTCGCCGGCCTCGTCCCACTTCATCACATTGGGCGCAATCTCGCGCGCCGCAAACTCCCGAATCTCCCGCCTGATATGCTCCTGATCGTCCGTCAAAACGAACGGATACAAACTTCCCACCGCGTCAACTCCAAACATCATCATCCGCTCCTTCATGCCCAGCCGAACTCACCGGCCCTCAAATGTCAGCGCTCTCGCACACAAGTTCGCGAGAGCGGCAACGACCTCGAATCATACAGTCCAGTACTGACGATTGTCGCTCGTTCGCATGGCAGCCTCATGCATTGATTCGTAACTCACATGCCACGCGTTCACTACGTCTGCAACACTCCCGGATTGAACTTGGGTACATCAGGGTTCAGCGCGCAGGCTTCCAGCGCGGTCATCAGCACCTCTCGAGTCTTCGCCGGATCGATGATCGAGTCGATCCACAGCCGCGCCGCGCCATAGCGTGGATCGGCCTGCGCATCGTAGGTTTCCTTGATCTCGTCATAAAGCGCCTTCTTCTCCGCGTCGCTCAGCATCTTCCCGCCGCGCTCCATCTGTTTCGCCCGCACCTCCGCCAGCGTATTCGCCGCCGACGCTCCGCTCATCACCGCGTAGCGCGCCGTCGGCCACGCAAACAGAAAACGCGGGTCGTAGGCCCTCCCGCACATCGCATAATGGCCCGCGCCAAAGCTCCCTCCTACGATCACCGTCAGCTTCGGAACGACACTGGTCGAAACCGCCGAAACCATCTTGGCTCCTGCGCGTATGATCCCCGACCACTCCGCATCTTTCCCCACCATGAACCCATTCACATCGTGCAGAAAAATCAACGGCACCAGACTCTGATTGCAGTCCATGATGAACCGCGCCGCCTTCTGTGCGCTCTCCGTATAGATGACGCCGCCCACCTCGATCCGCTTGCTACCCGCCATCGGCCCGCTCGCCACGGTCTGGCTCTGGTTCGTCTTCTGGTTGGCGACAATTCCCACTGCCCTCCCGCCAATCCGCGCATACCCGCACAGCACCGTTCGCCCAAACTCCACCTTGTACTCATCGAACTCGCTGCGGTCCACGATGCGCGCAATGACCTCGCGCATGTCATACACATTGCCCGCTCCCGGCACCGGGTTCAGCAACCCATACAAGTCCTCCGCCGCGAACTTCGGTGCATCCCGCGTCGCATGGAACTCCACCCGCGAATACACCTCCGATGCAACCTCGCGATCGCCGTCCTGACCAGCCTCAGCATCGGATGCCCCATCCGGGATCCGCGGCGAACGGTCTTTGTTCGGTGGGGCGGCACGTCTCGCTTCTGAGACATGGGTTGCCGGCAACCGTCTCCCCATCTTCCCCACCAACGACCGCAGCCGCGCGATACACAGATGATCGTTCGGCTCCTTGAAGTCCACCGTCCCCGAGATCTCCGCATGCATGGCCGCGCCACCTAACTCCTCCGCGCCGGTCTTCTGCCCAATCGCAGCCTGCACCAGCGATGGTCCTGCCAGAAACAGGCCCGACCCTTCGGTCATCAGCACCGTGTCGGTCATCACCGGCAGATACGCGCCACCGGCCACGCATATTCCCATGATCGCGGTGATCTGCGGAACGCCCAGCGAACTCATTACCGCGTTGTTGCGGAACACGCGTCCAAAATCATCCGTGTCCGGAAAAACATCTTCTTGCAGCGGCAGGAACACGCCCGAAGAATCGACCAGATAGAGCGTCGGAATACGGTTCTCGAGCGCAATCGTCTGCGCTCGCAGTACCTTCTTCGCGGTCATCGGAAAGAACGCGCCAGCTTTTACCGTCGCGTCGTTGGCGACGATCATGCACAGCCGCCCGCTCACCCGCCCAAGTCCCGTCACAACTCCAGCGCCGGGCGCACCGCCATAATCCGCATACATGCTGTGCCCCGCCCACAGCCCCAGTTCCAGCAGCTCCGTGCCTTCGTCGAGCAGCAGCGACAGCCGCTCCCGCACCGTCAGCCTTCCCTTGGCCCGCTGTGCCTCCGCGGCCTTGGCGCCCCCACCCAATCGAATCGTCGCCTCTCCACTGCGCAGTTCTGCCATCAACAGCGCAAGCGCCTCGCGGTTTGCCTTCGCCCGCGAGGCATCCGTGTTCAGCTTCGATCCCAACCTGTTGTTGAACTTCAAATCATCCGCCATCTCACCGCCTCGGAACCTCGCAGACTATAGCACCTTACGAGTTTCCAAGTCGCGATGAGCTTGGTCTTCGCGCCGGCGCATGCGCCGCTACCGTGGCGGCACACCCGGCTGCGTGGCATAGTTGTGTTTGTCGCGGTAAACGCGTGCCGATTGCCGGTTCTGCTCGCGCGTGATCTGGTGACGGTTCCGCGCCGTCAAGTGGCCTCCGTGCGCGGCCCGATCGGTCCGCTCCTGGCTGTGGATCGCCCGCTGGTGGGCCTCCAGGTTGCGGGCGCCCCGATTGGTGATCTGACCGGAGGCATAGCCCTGTTGGATACGCGACTGCTGATCGTGACGGCGATCGTTGACGGTGTGGCGCTGGTCATACGTGGTTTGGGCGATGAGTGTGGAAGCGGGCAACGCGATCAGCGCGGCGGCCAGAGCGATATGCTTGAATATTTTGAGCATCAAAGTCTCCTTGAGTTATGGATCCAAAAGCGCCCGAATGGCTTCCAGGCTGCTTGAATCGCGCCACCGGCCATACATTGGCTAAGACAGGGATTGAGTGCGACAGTTGCGCCAATCAGCGAGGTGCGCAGGCCAATCGACGGTCATTGAATGAGCGTCGTCTGCGGGTGTTCCGGCAAGATGCGCCCAGCAGCCGGCCTTCGATTGAAGTCGAAGTCGCGGGTCAGATCTCCAAGCACCGGCGCATCCTCGCGCACATCCGGCCGCGGATCGGGCCTGCCGTCAGTCTTGGGATCGATTCGCTGCCCGCTCAGAAAATCGTCCTCGATAAACTTGAGATAGGCATCGAAGCTGAGCGTCTGATGATCGATATATCCGGTCTTCGCATACGGGCTGATGACCAGCCCCGGCACGCGGATTCCGTAGCCGAGTTTATCCACGCCGGGCGGTGTCACATGGTCGTAGAAGCCGCCCCAGTCGTCCCAGGCCAGAAAGATCGCCGTGCTGTCCCACTCCCGGCTCTGCATAACGGCGTTCACGATATGGGTGACGTAGGACTGCCCAACGCTGACCCGGGACGGCGGATGTTCGCTGTCGCGCGAGTTGGGAGTAATCCAGGAAACCGCCGGCAGCGTGCCATCCTGCAACGCACTGTAGAACGCCTCAAGAGGCCGAACATTGCCGGCCTGGTTGTCCTGGTGCACGTCGGTAAACTGCGGAAGCACATTCCAAATCTCCGGAACGCCCCGGTTGACCGCATGCCGGTCTCGCGCCATCTTTCCTCTTTGCATCGGGCCGCCGTCCAGGTAGTAGCCCCAGGACACGTGATTGCGATTCAGCAGCCAGGTCAGGTCCGTCCACCCATAGGGCGTCTCGACATCCGGTGTGGGCCTTTTCCGCGCAAGGTCGCTCTGGCAGGTCTCCGGTTCGTTTGGATCGGAGCACTGCGCAGACCAGCCCGAGACCATGTAAAGATGCGAAGCCAGACTCCACGAAGCGACCGGTTCGAACATGTGATCCTGCAGCACATAGGTCTTCGCGTAGTCCCAGTAGTTGGGAATATCGGATTCGACGTGGTAGGCCATCACGCGGTCCGGGCCCGCGCCGTGGTCCTCGTTGCAGTTCGGGTCGGTTGCATTTCTGCATGGACTCTTCTTGCCCGCGGCGACGGCGACGAAGCCGTCCATCTTGCCGCCATCGATCGCGTCGGCGGCGGCCCTGGACGAATGCGGCGCGCCGCCGTTGACGTCCAGATGGGTTGCGTAAGGCTTGGCGCAGGTTGCCGAACCCGGACCGGAGATACAAACCGTCGGTGCTCCGTTGCGCATCGGTATCCCGTCCGCCCCGGGATAGGTCCCAAAGTAATGATCGAACGAGCGGTTCTCCTGCATGATGACGATGACATGCCGGATCTTGTGAATGCCTTGCTCGGACGCCTTCTGATCGGGGGATGCCTCGGTGGCTCTCTGATTGGGAGCTTTCCCCTGCGCCAGCAAGCCCCCGGCTGACGTGACAACCAACGCAAGCAGAGCGATCCGTACATGACGGCGAGTGAACTTCGATCTCGGACGATTGGGCACGGCACAGTCTCCTCTTGTGGCACTGCTGTGACAGGCGAACGGATTGTCCGCAAGGAAGGAAGAGCGCCTTCAATGTAATGGATGGGCAAATGCACTGCGCGGTTGCGCGGACTCGGTTTCCGGCATCTCGAATTCGCGCCAAGAGCAGCCCTCCGGAGCAACCCTCCTGCGCATGGGTGGAAGCTGGAAGCATACACTCAAGCCATGCGATCGAGCCCAGCTTCGCGTACCCTGCTGGCTACATGACGCACAGCCAGTCAGCCTCCGACCCAACGCTGCAACGGCTCGCTGTGCTGATTCCTGCATGGCTGCCGGAGCCAATCCTTACGTCCCTGGTGATGCAACTCGCCGCGCAAGGCTTCGGCGCAGTGATCCTGGTCGACGACGGCAGCGGCAACTGCTTCGCCGCCCTCTTCGACCGGCTCGCCGCGTTGCCCCGCATCCATCTTCTCCGCCACGCGGTGAACCGCGGCAAGGGCCGCGCCCTGAAGACTGGCTTCAACTACTGCCTGACCGAACTGCCCCACCTGGACGGTGTGGTGACCGCCGACGCCGATGGCCAGCACAAGCCGGAGGACATCCTGCGCGTGGCCCTGGCGATGCAGACCTCCGGCGACCGCGCGGTGCTCGGCTCGCGCGCCTTTGCCCATGCGATGCCCTGGCGCAACCGCCTCGGCAACACTCTCACGCGGTCCGTCTTCGGATGGTTGAGTGGAACCTGGCTGCACGACACCCAGACGGGCTTGCGCGCCCTTCCGCGAGCCTTGCTGCCCGAACTTCTCGCTCTCAAAGGAGAGCGCTACGAGTACGAAATGACGGTGCTCGCACACCTTTGCCGCACCGGAAACGCGCCACTCGAAGTACCCATCGAAACCGTCTACCTCCCGGGCAACAAGTCGTCGCACTTCCATCCGGTGCTCGACTCCGTACGCATTTGTCTTGTGCTGGCGCGCCTCTTTACCATGTCGTTGCGCCGTGGCGGACGGGTCTAGCTCAACCCTGTAGTAGTGCAGTGTCGCCTTCGTGTTTTGCTTGCCATTTTCGAAGCCGGGGTCCCCGGCGCTCTCACTTGCTCGCTGAGGTGGAAAGAGAATCTGCGTTTGCGGCCTCTACACCGTCATGCAAATTGCTCTAGCTACTTTCCTGCGGCCTTCTGCGCCAGCGACCACGCCAAATTGTTCTTTGCAAGCTGGAACCCGGGCTTGAGCGCGACCGCCTTGCGCGCCGCCGCAATCGCGTCACCCCAACGATGCAGCGCCTCCTCGCTGGCTGCGATATTGTTCCACGCCTCCGCTGAATCCGGCTGCAGCGCCAGCGCGCGCCGCGCCGCGCCGATTGATTGCGCATACATCGCTTGCCTATACTGCGCCAGCGAAAGATCGATCCAGAACGCCGCGTCCTGCGCCGGCGGATGATCGATCGCCTGCCTCGCGATCGCGTCGCCCGGCGCGATCGCCAGCGTCTCCTGCGCAGCCTGCCGCGCCGCGTCGAACTCCCCTCGGCGTTGATAAGCCTCAATCAGCAACTCATGCTGCAACACCCGTTGCGGGTCGAGCGCGATCGCCGCTTTCAGTTGAGGGATCGCTTCGGTCAGCCGTCCGTGCTCTTCCAGCCAGCGGCCGTAGTACCCATGCGGAGCGTCGTCCAGCGGGGCCAGCGCGATCGCTCGCTCGAAGTGCCGCTCAGCCTCAACCGAAAGCGCCGCGCCAGCTCCAAAGTGCGCTTGATCGGCCATCGCTCCATTGACGATTCCGAGGTTAATCTCGAGGGTCGCGTAGTTCGGCGTGTACAGCAGCGCAAGCTGAAATTTATCGAGCGCCGCCGCATAGTCGCCCTTGTTCATCTGCGTCAGGCCGTAGATCATCAGCCCGCGCCCATTGTGCGGCGACTTCGCGATATCGTCGCGCCACAAGGACTCCTCGTTGTGCCACACCACATTGCGCATATGCACGCCATACGCATAGCCCGACAGCATGAGCAGCGCCGCGGACGCCAGCACCGGCCGCAGCCGCAGCCGCGTCGCAGCCGTGGTCACCCGCAACAGCAACAGCCATGCCGCCCAAACAGTAGCCAGCACCAGGCCCACGAACGAGAAGAACATCCGATGATCGTTCTCCACCTCCGAAAGCGGATAGAGTGACGTCGGAAGCTGCGTCACCACGAACCACAGCAGCCCAAACGCAATCGGATACAGCACTCGTCGCCGCGCCGTGATCCGGATGGCGGCGATCAAAGCCGTGAGAAAGAGCAGCCCCGCCACGGCTCGTAAACTCAGACCCGTAAATGGAACCATGTCGGTGTCCACGTTCAAATGCAGCGGCAGAAACAACTCACCCGCATAGCGCATCAGTACGTACGGCTGTGTCAGCCGGTACTCCCACGGCGAAAGGATCGACGGCAGGAACGTCTTCGGCGTCATCACCGCCTGTAACCCCAACAGCAGCGCCGTGGTAACTAACGCGGGCACAACCGCCATCGAACTTCTGCGCAATCGCCCAGCGGCAGCATCCTCGACGCCCTCGTCCTCGAAGAAGAACACATACAGAAACAGCAGCACGGGAAATACCGCGGCCGGCGGCTTGGACAACATCGCAAACACCAGCGGCACAAGATAAAATCCCGTCCGCCTCTGCCGCGGATATCGCGCATACACCAGCAGCGCGGCCACGCAGCCCAGCGTGCAATACAGATCACCCCGCTGGATCACGTAATTTACCGTCTCCGCCATCGCCGGATGCAACCCATACCAGGCCGCGCCGAACAGCGCCAGCCAGTCGTTGGCCGGCGACGGCCGAACCTTCTCCAGCAACGGCCGGTACAGCGCCGCCACCAGTACTACCTGCACGAGAAAAAGCACGAACGTCCCGAGATGAAACCAGAACGGTTTGTAGCCACGCCCGAGCGCATAGTCCAGCGCCAGTGTGGTCGAGACCATCGGTCGATACGTTCGGTTGGCAGGCAGCACGCTGAACGTTCTCGCATCGGTGAAGAACCGCGGAACACCGCGCAAACTACGGATGCCCGGGTTGTCGACCACCGCATGATAATCGTCGAAATGGAACCCATTCTGAAAGGAGTTCGCATAGGCCACGCCGATCGCCAACAGCAACCCAACCGTCGCGATCCCCCGCCGATACCTCGAAAACATCGCTCCCATCTGAACCCGCTTCCGCGAAGATACTGCAAATTATAGAAATGATCTTTCGGCGCTGCACGGCCAACGGCCGCACCGCGCTGCGCGGGCAACGGTGCGTAACGATCGATCCGCCGGGCAGAGCTTGTTTGCGCGATCCCTCGGTTGGGAATACCGGCGACGCAGTAGCAACAGCCCCGTTGCTACCGGGCCGGATCGTAGTTCAGGTTTGGGCCGAGCCATCGCTCGACCTCCGCAATGCTCATTTTCTTGCGCTCGTGATAGTCCACGACCTGATCGCGATCGATCTTGCCGAGCGAGAAGTATCGCGACTCCGGATGCGCGAAGTAAATCCCGCTCACGCTCGATCCAGGCCACATCGCGAACGACTCGGTGATCTTCATTCCGGTGTTCGCCTGCACATCGAGCAGACTCCAGATCGTGCCCTTCTCCGTATGGTCTGGGCAAGCGGGATACCCTGGCGCCGGTCTGATGCCGAGGTATTTTTCCTGAATCAGGTCCGCTGGACTGAGGCGCTCCGCACGGCCGTAGCCCCACTCATCACGTACCCGCTTGTGCAGGCATTCGGCGAACGCTTCCGCCAGACGATCGGCGAGCGCCTCCGCCATGATCGCGTTGTAGTCGTCGTTCGCCGCCCGGAACCTATCGCACAACTCCTTCAGGCCGATCCCGCTGGTGACGGCGAATGCGCCGATATGATCACGCAGCCCCGTCTCCTTCGGTGCAATAAAGTCGGCAAGCGAACGGCACGGCTCGCTGCCTTCCCGGTTAGCTTGCTGGCGGAGGAAGTGGAATCGCTGGAGCACGTCAGCACGCGTCGCATCGGTGTACAACTCAACGTCGTCTTCTGCGGCGTTGGCTGGAAAGAGTCCGAAAACGCCGCGCGCTGTGATCAGGTTCCGCTCAATGATGAGGTCCAGAAGAGCGTTCCCTTCCTTGAATATCTGGCGGGCCTGCGCACTCTGCTCCTCATTCTCTCGCGCTTGCCCTTCGGCATTCAAGATGCGAGGATAGACACCCTTTAAACCCCATGTGTGGAAGAACGGCGTCCAGTCAATGTATTCGCGCAGCGTGGCCAAAGAAAAATTGTCCAGTACGCGCACTCCGGTAAACTCCGGGACGGGCAGGTCTCCAGCACGCCATTCGATCGGGGTCCGCCGCGCGCGCGCTGTCTCCAGCGAAACCACCGCCTGACGTGGCGCGGAGTGCGCCTTACGGAGCGCCTCGTAGGCAGCGCGATGCTTCGCCACGAACTCCGGCTTGCCTTCCTCGCTGAGCAGGCTGGTGGTCACGGGCACCGCGCGGCTGGCGTCCAGTATGTGGACCACCGGCTCACTGTAGTGCGGCGCAATCTTCACGGCCGTATGCGCGCGGCTGGTGGTCGCGCCGCCGATCAGCAGCGGCAGCTTAAATCCCTGGCGCTCCATCTCCTTCGCCACATGCACCATCTCGTCCAGCGACGGCGTAATCAGGCCGCTGAGGCCGATCATGTCCGCCTTCTCTTCCTTCGCACGCGCCAGGATTTTTTCCGCCGGCACCATCACCCCCATGTCGATCACTTCGTAGTTGTTGCACGCCAGCACCACGCCGACGATGTTCTTACCAATGTCGTGGACATCACCCTTAACCGTCGCAAGCACGATCTTTCCCTGCGCCTTGACTACCTGGCCGGCCGCTTCCAGCGCAGCTTTTTCGGCCTCCATGAAGGGCGTCAGGTGCGCCACGGCCTTCTTCATGACGCGCGCGGATTTAACCACCTGCGGCAAGAACATCTTGCCCGCTCCAAACAGATCGCCCACTACGCTCATGCCGTCCATCAGCGGACCTTCGATCACCAAAAGCGGCCGTCCCAGCTTCACGCGCGCCTCCTCGGCGTCGATCTCGATGTAGGTATCGATCCCCTTGACCAGCGCGTGCGAGAGGCGCTCCTCGACTGTGCCGTTGCGCCATTCTTCTGCCCTCTTTTCATTGACGACTGTGCCGGTGCTCTCGGCCTTTAGCTTTTCACCGTGCTCCACTAGCCGCTCTGTCGCATCAGGACGGCGATTGAGCAGCACATCCTCAACCAGCACCTTCAGCTCCGGCTCGATCTCCTCATACACCTCAAGCATTCCGGCATTGACGATGCCCATGTCCATACCCGCCGCGATGGCGTGATACAGAAACGCCGAGTGCATAGCTTCGCGAACTTTATTGTTGCCACGAAAGCTGAACGAGATGTTCGAGACGCCGCCCGAGACCTTCGCGTGCGGCAGATTCGCTTTGATCCACCGCGTGGCGTTGATGAAATCCACCGCGTAGTTGTTGTGCTCCTCCATGCCGGTGGCGACGGTCAGGATGTTGGGGTCAAAGATGATGTCTTCGGGCGGAAAACCGACCTCGTCCACGAGGATGCGGTAAGCCCGGTCGCAGATGCGGATTTTCTCTTCATACGTCGCGGCCTGGCCCTGCTCGTCGAAGGCCATGACGACGACAGCAGCCCCATACTTCAGCACCTTCGCGGCGTTCTCGCGGAACTTTTCTTCGCCTTCCTTCAACGAGATCGAGTTGACAATTCCCTTACCCTGCAGGCACTTCAGCCCTGCCTCGATAACCTCCCACTTGGAGGAGTCCACCATGAAGGGAACCTTCGCGACCTCCGGTTCGCTGGCCAGCAACTGCAGGTAGCGAGTCATGGCCGCGACGCCATCGATCATGCCTTCGTCCATGCAGATATCGATAACGTTAGCGCCGTTCTCAACCTGCTGGCGCGCGACGCTGACGGCCTCCTGGTATTTGCCTTCTTTCACCAGCTTCGCGAACTTCGGCGAACCCGCCACATTGGTCCGCTCGCCGATCATGATGTACACGCCAGCTTGCTGCGTGAACGGCTGCGACCCCGAGAGGCGGAGGGGTTCAGCCAGGCGAAGGGGTTTAGCCGTGCGTAGCGGCTTCACGGCTGCGGGCTGGTCTTTGTTATTGATTTTCTGGTTGTCATTCCCGTAGGGAATCTGGGTCTCCCTTTCACTCAAGCCGCCACCTCATCCCGCACCAGCGATCTCGGGGCAATTCCCTCCACTGCCTTCGCAATCGCCGCGATGTGCTCCGGCGTATTGCCGCAGCACCCTCCAGCAATATTAATGAGCCCATCCTTCGCGAAGCCACCGAGGAACCGAGCCATGTCATTCGGCCCCAGATCGAAGCCGGTTTCCGACAGCGGATTCGGCAGGCCTGCGTTGGGGTAACACGAGATCGCCACGTTGGCCTTCTCCGACAACTCCTCCAGAAACGGGTACATCAGATCCGGGCCGAGCGAGCAGTTGAGCCCCACCGACAGCGGCTTCACATGCTTTACCGCATTCCAGAAGGCTTCCGTGGTCTGCGCAGAGATCAGCGTCTCGCCACCGCGCCCCACCGCCGCCGAGATCATCACCGGCAACTCCCTTTTTCCCGTGGCCAAGCCGCTCACCGCCAGCCCATCCTGATCGAACACCTCGCGAATCGCAACCAGCGCCGCCTTCGCGTTCAGCGAATCGAAGATCGTCTCGACCAGAAGCAGATCGACGCCGCCCGCGATCAGCGCGCGCACCTGCTGCATGTAAGCGGTCTTCACCTGATCGAATGTAACCACGCGGAAGCCTGCATCATCAGCGTCAGGCGAGTTCGAGAGCGACACCGTCAGCGGCCCGATCGCACCCGCCACGAAGCGCTGCCGCATCGGTTTGCCATCGACAGCCGCATTCCCAACGCGATCGGCCCATTCACGACACTGCCGCGCCGACTGCTCATTAATCTCCCAGGCCAAATCTCCAAGAAAAGAATTCTCAATGACCTTTTGATAGAACTCCGGGTCCTTGCGCCCGCCGTGCTCGCGCGGATCGTCTACGAAGAACTCGCTCTGCGTAATGCTGGTTGCGCCGAAGGTGTTGGTCTCGATGATGTCCGCTCCGGCCTCCAGAAAGCGGCGATGAATGTCGCAAACCATCTCCGGCTGCGTGAGGGAAAAGATGTCTCCATTATTCAGCAGGTCTTTGCTCGAGTCCTTGAAGCGCTTGCCGCGAACGTCCGCTTCGGTCATGCCGTAAGTGCGGATGGTCGTGCCCATCGCTCCGTCAATGATGGCGATCCGGTTCTCAAGTATCTTGCGAAGAGGATGCTTGTCGAGATGATGTTCGCTGGTTGTTGTCATGTCTGCCTGATGCCTCCGGCGGGGATGGACCGCGGTCGATCACGGTGCGCCGCAACTACCGCACGAAGCCAGAGACACAAGGCGAAACAGACAAATTCGATCTGACCGCTCGTGTCTGGCTCGGTAGGTCGCTGGGCTGCGGGGGCTGTGCGCTGGGCAGAGTGTTGTTTCGCGCTTTCGCCCGAACTCTGCCCGCATCTCGGCGCAGTGGAATTGGGATTCCCGAGCTGGAACTCGAATCATAACGCTGCTGCGAAGGACTTCGCCGTCCCGTTCTGCTCACTGCTCCAACATACTCTCAAACCTACACTTCAACTCCAGCCTCCGGCTTCGGAGGTGCGACACATATGTGCCCAATTATGCCTGATTTTCGCGGAAAATGTGGGCGCAAAGGCATCTGCCAGCAAAACTCTAGCCCTTCGACGCTGCTCTCAAGCAGAGATCCCGAGGTGGACCGGCAAGGAGGCGGCGTGGTCATGGGCTTCCGCAGCTCAATCTTTCCGCACCCGACGTACTCAAGTCCAGAATGGTTCGACAAATCTCCGAGACGCCAGCTATGATCTTGATGGCTGATGACCCGGTGACCCAACTATCGAACAGCACAACGATCCTGCGCTGGATCGCCCGCTGCATGGCTGCGCTGCTTTGCTTCGGACTGATGCTCCCGGCTTTCGGGCAACAGTCATTTCAACCTTTCCAAACCCTGCTGGTTGGCGTTGATCACCGCAGCGTGATTAGTCTTAACGGTGACTGGCACTACCTCGTCGACCAGGCGCCCTTCCGCGCTCTCTACACCAGCACCGGCGCAATCAACGACCGAAGCTACGCCAGAAACACTCATCCCAATATCTTCAGCGGTCCGCACAACGAAGAGTACGACTTCGCTACCGCTCCTACTCTCAAGGTCCCCCGCGACTGGAACATCCAGCTTCCTCAACTCTTCAACTACGAGGGGGTGGTCTGGTACCAGCGCGACTTCGACGCGCAGCCCAAACCCGGCACCCGCAGCTTCCTCCACATCGGTGCGGCCAATTACCGCTCCCACGTCTGGGTCAACCAGAAGAGAGTTTGCGATCACGAAGGCGGCTTCACGCCATTCGATTGCGAAGTCACTGCCGTTCTCCACCCCGGCTCCAACTTTGTCGTCATCGCGGTCGACGCCACGCGTCAGGTCGACGGCATCCCTTCCGTCGGCTACGACTGGTTGAACTATGGCGGCCTCACACGCGATGTTTCGCTCGTCACCGTCCCCATGGCATTCATCGACGACTTTGACGTCCACCTCGCCCACGGTCCCGTCTGGCAGCCCGGCAACACCGAACTTACCGGCTATGTCCACGTCCTCGACGCCCCGGCCGGGACCCCCGTCACCCTCGACATACCCGAAGCCGACGTTCACATCACGCTACACACAGACGCCGATGGCAATGCGCCCTTCACTGCGAAGGCCAGGAAGCTAGCTCTGTGGTCACCGGAAACCCCGAAACTTTACAAAGTAATGCTTGCCTCAGGATCCGGCGATCAGCAGGACAAACTCACTGACGATATCGGTTTTCGCGACATCCGCGTCGAGGGCACCCGCATCCTGCTCAACGGCAAGCCCATTTTCCTGAAGGGCGTCAACGTACACGCCGAGGCCCCGATCGTCGGTGGCCGCGTGGACAACGATCAGGAAGTCGCCATCATCTTCCGGTATCTCAAAGAGCTCAACGCCAACTTCGTTCGCCTCTGCCATTACCCGCACGACGAGCGGATGACCCGCACTGCCGACCGCGACGGCTTCATGGTGTGGTCGGAGATTCCGAACTGGCAGCGCATTTCTTTCGACAAGCCTGAGGTTTATGCCAAGGATGTTGTCATGCTCAAGGAGATGATTCGCCACGACCGCGATAAAGCGTCCGTCATTCTCTGGTCGGTCTCCAACGAAACCGCGAACAACCCAACCCGCACCACGTTTCTCACCAACCTAGCCAATGAAGCCCGCAAGCTCGACTCCACTCGTCTCATCACATCCGCCCTCAACTCGGAACACATTCAAGGCGAAACCGCGACCCTGGACGATCCCCTCACCCAAGCCCTCGACGTCGTCGGCGTCAACGAATACATCGGCTGGTACGTCGGCACGGCCGCCGACGCGGACAACATGCACTGGATCCTTCCCGAGAAGCCCATCATCATGAGCGAGTTCGGCGCCGGAGCCAAGTACGGCAACCATGGCACGGACAACCAACGCTGGACCGAGGAGAACCAGGCGAACGTCTACAGGCATCAACTGATCATGCTCGCCAAAATTCCTCAGCTTCGCGGCGCCACTCCCTGGTGTCTCTTCGACTTCCGCTCCACCACCCGCAATATTCCAAAGCTTCAGGACGGTTACAACCGCAAAGGCGTCGTCTCCGAAGATGGTCAAAAGAAACAGGCCTTCTTCATCATGCAAAAAGCTTACAAAGGCAACACCGTGGGGAAAGCTGAGTAATTGGAGCTCGTAACAATCCTCCGATAACTCGAAGCGCGTTACGTTAATTGCTACTCATGTAGCTCAATCGCGTACTGTCGGCGAAGGTCTCTTTTTATGACCTTTCCGGTGCCAGTCTTAGGCAAGCTTTCGACGAAGACAACCGACCGCGGACACTTGAAGTGGGCCAGCCGCGACCGGCTGAATGCGATCAACTCCGTCTCTGTTGCAGCGACGCCCGGCTTGAGCACGATCAAGGCCCTCGGCACCTCACCCCACTTTTCGTCGGAGACAGGAATCACCGCAATCTCCAACACTGAGGAATGCGCCAGCAGCGCATTTTCAACTTCGAGCGACGACACGTTCTCTCCGCCGCTGACGATAATGTCCTTCTTGCGATCGATGATCTGAACGTATCCATCCTCGTCGATGGTTGCCATATCCCCCGTATGAAACCAACCCCCGAGCATCACCTCTTCTGTCATCTCCGGCTGCCCCCAGTAGCCTTTCATAACGCCATCTCCGCGTGCGACGAGTTCCCCGAAATCACTTCCATTCTCCGCAAGTACATTTTCATTCGCATCCACAATATGTAACTCGATGCCCGGGATGGCAAAGCCGGCCATGGATTGCCCGGCCCATCGCTGCTCGCCCTCCCAGCCCAGATCGGGCTTGGAGAACGCATGGGTCAACACCGGCGAGGTCTCAGTGAGGCCATACCCGGCGAGGGCCTCACAGTGAAATGCTTGTTCTACTTCACGAATCACCGTCGGTGAAGAGGCGGCCCCGCCGATAGTAATCCGCTTCAGGCTTGTGAGATCGTATTTGCCGCGATCGGGGTGGTTGACCAGCACCGTTGCCATGATCGGAACTGCTTTGAGGTATTCCACACGCTCGGTCTCGATCAGCCGAAACACTTCCCTGGGGTCGAACTGCGGAATCATCACATGCTTTCCGCCAAGCATCACCAGGAAGTGAGCGACGGCCCACCCATTGGCATGAAACAAAGGAATCGTGTGTAACTCGACCGCACCGTTGGCGGCGTAGTTTGAAATGCAGACATGGAGCGCATGCAGATAGATATTCCGGTGCGTCAGCATCACACCCTTGGGTTGCGCGCTCGTGCCACTCGTGTAGAAGATTTCGGCGACGTCCTCTTCATTGATCTGCATGCTATCGTAGCGATGCGGTCTGGCATTCGCAAGAAAACCTTCATAGTTCTCCTGAAACAGCCACGCCGCCGAGGGTGCGCCCTCCATCTGGATGAACGTTCCGACGGTCTTCAAGCTGACGCGAAAGGCCTCCACCAGCGGAACAAACTGCTCGTCAATGAAAAGTACGGTCGCTCCCGCATCGTTCAGGATGTAACTCAGCTCGCTAGCGGCAAGCCGGATATTCAGCGGAAGCAGGATCCCCCCCGCCTCTAATACGCCGTAGTAAGCCTCCAGCAGACGGTGAGAGTTTACGGCGAGATACGCGACTCGATCGCCCGGTTGGACGCCGGCGTCGATCAACGCTCCAGCCAACCGGCCAACCCGCTCGCCAAGCTGGGAGTAAGTGAACCTCTTGCCCTGGCAGACAACCGCCGTGCGATTCTTGAACTGCCGTTCCGCGTAACGCAGAAAGCGCAACGGCGTCAATGGGATATTCATGAAGAAAAGACCTCGTCCACAACAATCTATCAAGACTGCTTCCCCTCAAGGGGTTCGACGCGAAGACAGTCGAACGCTAGGTCCAGCTCGCCCACTCCAGAGTCCGCAAAGTAATGCTGGACATCATCTGCCGTAACTTCTTCCAGCCGATGCGGACGCCATGCCGGTTGGCGATCCTTATCGATGATCGCGGCCCTGACTCCCTCAACGAAATCATGGCTTCGAACACAGACTTGCGCTATGCGAAACTCCTGCCGCAGACAGGCAGCGAGGTCATTCAATTTGCGCCCATTCCTCAGAGCCGCAAGGGTAACCTTGAGCGAGGTCGGCGACTTCTTCTTCAACGCCTGCAGCGCGACGTTAGCTTCTGTGTTGGTCTGCCGGCCGAGAGCATCAAAAATCTCCTCGACCGTGAGCGCTGCAAAGCACTCCCCGATCCATGTTCGCGGCTCCCTCGTCGTACCCGGAATCGCTTGCGTCGTGTATTTGCTGAGGCAATCCTCCAGTTGTGCGGAGCTATCGCAACTCTCAATCTCCTGCGTCAGGGCGGCCAAACTCTCACTGAAAACCATAAGGTCGGCGAGACGGCAAGAGATTGCGTCGGCCGCCCCGATCCGGCTGCCGGTAAGTCCAAGATAGGTACCGAACTCGCCTGCAGCCTTTCCCAGCAGGTACGTCGCTCCGACATCCGGGAAAAATCCTATGGCCGTCTCCGGCATTGCAAGCTCGGAACGTTCGGTGACGACACGATGGGACGCGTGTGCCGAAACACCGATGCCACCTCCCATCGCAATCCCGTCCATCAGTGCTACATACGGCTTTGGATAGCGCGCGATGAGGTAGTTGAGCCGGTATTCAGCCTCGAAAAACTCCACCGCCAACTCCTGATTCCCCGCGACGATGGCCGTGTACATGGCACGAATATCGCCACCAGCACACAGACTACGCCCCCCCGCGCCATCCAGCAGGACGAAGTGAACCGAGGGCTCGTTCGCCCATGATGTCAGAGCCTGATGCATAGCGAGGACCATCTCCATCGTCAGTGCATTCATTGCGCGTGGACGGTTGAGCGTGATCCTGCCGCAGGCCCTTGAAACCCGCACCGATACATCGCTCATCGGATGACTCCGCGGTAGCGAACAATCGTCATCATTTCGAGCATCTGTACTGGCCGGCTTTCACCATCGCGACCGAGATATCACGGCCGATCGCGATCGTATTGGTGGGATCGTGATTCGTGAACCCCCGCAAGATGGCTACTTGGGTGCGCAGGTTTTCGCCTTCGGCGGCGGCGCCGAGGATCCGTTCGGCCGCTTCCCCGATCACTCGGAAGGAATGCGCGGCGTAGTACCGGGTCAGCTTTTCCGCGATCGCATTCGATCCCCCCATCTTCTCCGTTCTGAGCAGCGTAGACTCAAGCACCAGCACCTCGGCGAAGATGTCGGCCAGAGCTCCCATCGCCTCCTGCTCTCCGGCGAACTGCTGCGCAAAGCGCTGCAACGCCATGCCGGCGCAGAACAGCGCGATCTTCTTCGCATTCGCCAGCAAAGCTCTTTCGGCCGCCAGCGGACCGTCGCCGGTCTCATCCGCCACCGCAACGGACTTCACCTCGGCCATTAGCTTCTCGATGGCCGGCAGCAAAGGCAGCGTTCCCTGTAGCGAGCGCTTCATCGTCCAGCTTGTGATGAGCAGGCGATTGATCTCATTGGTGCCCTCAAAGATCATATTGATGCGCGAGTCGCGATAGCTGCGCTCGGCGGCGAACTCTTCCACGTATCCGTACCCGCCGTGCAGTTGCAACATCTGGCTGACCAGGCGATCCAGCACCTCGGATCCAAAGACCTTGAGGATCGAGCACTCCACCACAAACTCCTCGATCCGCTTCTGGACCTCCTGCGTGTAGTTCGGTGCATTCTTGTCCAGCTCCGCCAGCGCTGCATCGATCGATCCCACCACGCGATAGACCGTCGACTCCAGGGCATAGATGCCTGCGGCGCTATCGGCGATCTTCTCCTGCACCAGGCCGAACTCGGTGATGGGCTTGTTGAAGCCGACGCGGTCCTTCGCGTACCGAACGCCCGTGCGAAAGGCAAATCGAGCTTCGCCGATAGCGATGGCGGCCAGCTTGTAACGTCCGACGTTGAGGATGTTGAAGGCGATCCGATGACCGTTGCCAACTTGCCCCAACAGATTCTCGACGGGTACTTTGCAATCGTTCAAGATGAGCGGGCACGTGGACGAGCCGCGAATGCCCAGCTTGTGTTCTTCGGGGCCGACGGTGAGACCTGCGGTCGTCCGTTCGACAAGAAAGGCCGAGAACTTTTCGCCATCGATCTTGGCGAAGACCGTAAAGAGATCGGCGAACCCGGCATTGGAAATCCACATCTTCTCACCATTGAGCAGGTAGTGCTTTCCATCCTCGGTCAACGTCGCCCTGGTGCGAATGTTCATAGCATCCGAGCCTGAGCTGGACTCAGACAGCGCATAAGCGGCAATCCATTTACCGGTGGTCAATTGAGGAAGATACCTCGACTTCTGCGCCGCAGTTCCGTACCAGATGAGCGGCAGCGAACCGATGCTCACATGCGCACTGAAGGTGACCGCAAAACTTCCGACCACGCTGACGTTCTGCGAGACCAGCGCCGAGGTCGTCTTATCCAGGTCCAGCCCGCCATACTCCTCCGGCACGTCCACCCCGAGCAGACCAAGCTCGCCAAGCTCGCGCATCAGTTGCCTGCTGACGCCATACTGCTTGCTCTCGATCGCGGCAACCTGCGTGAGGATATTCTCTTCCGCGAAACGCGTGGTCAATTCACCTATCTCGATCTGCTCGGGGGAAAGGTCCTCCAGTGTGAATATCTCATCAGGCGCGCGGTCCTCAGTGAGAAAGCTGCCGCCCGTAATTCGTTGTGCAGCGCCCAATCCCACATCTGCGATCATTCGTTCTCCCCTGCGGCTGCTGCTAGTTCTGCATGTTCTCGAAGATGCCCGCGGCCCCCTGGCCGCCGCCGACGCACATGGTAACCATGCCATACTTCGCGCCGCGGCGCTGCATCTCACGGGCCAGCGTCGCCGTCAACTTCGTGCCGGTGCAGCCTAGCGGATGGCCGAGCGCTATCGCCCCGCCATTCACATTCACCTTTTGGCCGTCGATCCCAAGTACCTTGAGCACGGCTAGCGACTGGGCAGCGAAGGCCTCGTTCAGCTCGATCACATCGATCTCGTCGAGCGAGAGCCCGGCCATCTTCAGGGCCTTCGGAATCGCGTAAATCGGTCCCATGCCCATCTCCTCCGGCACACAGCCCGCGTAAGCGAAGGCCACAAAGCGCAGCAGCGGCGGCGCACCAATCTCCCTGGCCCGCGTCTCCGACATGACCACCGTCGCGGCCGCGCCATCAGAGGTCTGCGAACTGTTGCCCGCGGTAACCACGCCCTTGGCATGGAAGACCGCGCGGAGCATGCCGAGAGCGGCCAGCGAGGTATCGGCACGCGGCCCTTCATCTACCTTGAAAACGGTTTCATAATTCCGGAGCGCGCCCTCAGCTTCGACGCTCGTGGACCGCACCGGCACCGGCACGATCTCCTCGTCGAAGCGCCCTTCCGCTACCGCAACCAGCGCCTTCTGGTGGCTGGCCAGCGCAAATTCGTCGGCCTGCTCGCGTGTGACGCCGTAGTGCTTCGCAACGCGCTCCGCCGTCAGCCCCATCGACATGTAGGCGGAAGGGTGGTTGTCGATCAGCCATGGATTGATCGTGATCTTATTGCCGCCGAACGGCATGCAGGACATCGATTCCACGCCACCAGCGACCATCACATCGCCGCCGCCGCCGCGAATGCGCTCCGCCGCCAAGGCGATCGTCTGCAGACCGGAGGCGCAGTAGCGATTCACCGTCATGGCAGCCGCTTCTACCGGCAGGCCCGCGCGCAGCGAGATCAGACGTGCCACGTTCTGACCCTGCTCGGCCTCCGGCATGGCGCAGCCAATCATGACGTCTTCAATCTCCCTGGGATCGAGCTGCGGCACGCGCGCCACAGCCTCCTTCACCGCGATTGCCCCCAGATCGTCCGGGCGGGTGAAGCGCAGCGCGCCCTTGGGTGCCTTGCCTACAGCCGTTCTCACCGCGCTAACCACGACTGCCTCTCGCATGCTGTTTGTCCCTTCAGGCTGCGAAACGTACCACTCGCCACATTAATTTCTCAGCGGCTTGCCGGTCTTCAGCGTGAAGCCAATGCGCTCGATCGTCTTCGCTTCTCCGCACAGCGACATGAAGGCCTCCCGTTCCAGATCGAGCAGGTGTTGCTCGGTCAGAAGAGTTCCGGACGTGATGTCGCCACCAGTGAGAATCCGGGCTACATGGGTGGCGATCCTGGCGTCATGCTCACTGATGTATTCGGCCTCGCGCATAAGATAGATCGCCAGCTTGAGCGTCGCGAATACGCTTGCACCTGGCGCAGCAATGTCGGTCCGGTGCGGCGGTGCGTTATAGCCGCCGCGCACCAGCCGCAGCGCCTGCATCTTCGCATCGTCGAGCAGCCGGCCGCGATTCATCGTGATCGTATCCACCTCTTCCAGCAGGCCCAGGTCGCGTGCATCGATGGCCGACGCCGAGACCTTGGCCATGGCGATCACCTCGAACGCGCTCCGAATCGTCGCGATGATCTCGGGCGAATCACCGCGCGGGTCGGCCTTCACGCTCACTGCGTTGGCCGTCGCGCGCAGCACCATCTCCTTGCAGCCGCCGCCGCCGGGAATCAGTCCCACCCCGGCCTCCACCAGCCCCGCGTAGAGTTCGAGGTGCGGCTGGCGAAGCGCCGAGTGCAGCAACACCTCGCAGCCTCCGCCCAGGCAAAGGCCCGCCGCCGCGGCGATCACGGGCCTGGGGCAGAACTTGACCGCCTGAGTCATGGCCTGGAACTGCTTTACCGATAGCTGGACCTCGTCCCACTTCCCTTCCTCCAGCATCTGCAATAACTGCATCAGGTTCGCGCCCGCGGAGAAGTTCTGCGCGTCGGTCGAGATTACGAATCCAGCGAAGTTGCGCACTGCCTCGCTGCCGGGCTGTAGCTGAGTGCGCAGAAAGGAAGCGACGTCCTCACCCAGCGTATTCATCTTCGAGTGGAGTTCGAAGCAGCCGATGCCGTCCCCAATATCTATTAGTGAAACCCCGGAGTTGCCCGCGAAGATGTCCTTCGATTGCCGGTAGCTAGCAATCGTCGCCAGCCCGGCCGTGCGCGCAACGGGTTGATAGACGCCGGAGCGAACATCGAAGTACTCCGCTCCTCCATTGCGATACCACGACGCGCCCCCGCTGCCCAGCAACGCTTCCACCGCCGCGGGAACAGGCGAGCCCAGCGCGCGCATCCTCGCCACCACCATCGGAACGTCGGCTGCATCCCACAGCGCAAACGGCCCAAGCTCCCAGTTGAACCCCGCCGTCATCGCGCGGTCGATGTCCACCACCGTCTCCGCGACCTCGCCGATGCGATTGGCCGCATAGGCCCAAAGTTCCGGAAGCACCCGCCAGTAGAAGCGCGCGGCCGTGTCCGTCGCGGGGTCGCCGGCGAGCAGGTTCTTCAGCCGCGCAGCAAGCGAGTCATTCTTATTCGCCACCTCAATCGCGGGGATCGACACCTTCGCCGCGGCCCTGTATTCAAGCGTGTGCAGGTCCAGCACGGAGCGAATCTCTTGCCCATCCCGGCTCCGGTCCTTCTTGTAGAAGCCCTGTCCCGTCTTGTCGCCCAGCCATTTGCGCTCGATCAGTTGGCTGACCACCGCAGGCAGCACCACATCCGGACGCTCGTCGGAGGCGCCCGCCGCAAAATTGCGGGCGACGCTTCCCAACACATCCAGGCCCACCATATCTGTCAGCCGAAACGTTCCCGTCTTCGGCCAGCCGACCGCCTGCCCGGTCAGCAAGTCGACTTCTTCAATGCTCAGGCCCTGCTCCTGCATGACCTTGAACACATTCAGCATGGAGAAGGTGCCGACGCGGTTCGCAATGAAATTCGGCACGTCCTTGGCCGGGACAACGGACTTCCCCAATCGGCGATCTACGAAGGCTGCAATGGCGGCCCCCGCCTCCGGGTCCGACTCCGGCGTGGCGATCAACTCGAGTAGCCGCATGTAGCGCGGCGGATTGAAGAAGTGGGCGCCAAACCAGCGCCGCCGCACATCGAGTGGAAGCTGCTCCCCTATCTTCGCCACCGGGAGGCCGCTGGTATTGGTCGTCAGAATGGCATTCGCATGCAGGTGCGCCGCGACTTTGCTCAGCAGACCGCGCTTGATCTCGAGGTCCTCAGCCACTGCCTCGATGATCCAATCGTATTCCGCCAGCCTGGGGAGATCGTCGTCGAAGTTGCCTATGCTCACCAGTTTCGCCGCGTCGGCTGAGGCAAACGCGGCGGGCTTGGCAGACTTGAGCTTCAGCAACGCCTGATTCCCGAGAACGTTTCGGTGCCCGGAAGCGGAAACTCCCGTGGCGGCAATTCCAGCGGGAATCATGTCCAGCAGCAGCACGGGCAGCCCTGCGTTCGCGATGTGCGCTGCGATTCGCGCGCCCATCGTTCCGGCGCCCAGCACCGCGACGCGACCGATGCTGAACCCGCGTTGCGAAGTCTTCTCTGCATCGAGCGATGACAAGCTTTCAAGAACAAACGTGGATGCTGGGCCCATAGGCTTACTCCCTTGAACGATGTCGAGATCGCCTCGATTGCTGGTCACTGGTCACTGGTCGCTGGTCGCTGGTCGCTGCAATCCGATTGTATCCGGCGTGCGATCGCGACTCCAGTATCCGATTCGCAATCTGCGCACCGTCAATGCTGCCATTGGTAAAGCACGGACTGTCGAACGTTGTGATTTGCGGCGGGAGATTCCGTGAAGGTCTCGGATGCAAGATCCTTGAACGTAAAGCCCAGGCTGTTGATGTTGCCGGAGAAGAAAGAGGGTGGTTTGCCGCCGCTGTCGTTGAGCTGCGCGGACTTGCCGGGCTGATCGAGAACCATAGTGAGGTCCGCGAAGGGTGCGCGTTCGGAGGCCAGAGAAAAGCCTGCGATGGTGCTGGCGATGCGCGGAGCGGGGACCGCGTTGTGGGACGCTGCAAGTAGTTGCAGCAGCGTTGCCTCGTCCGTGGCGAGAAGACATTCGTTACCGTTGAGGGCGAGCGCAAGTGGTTTGGCACCCTCCAGCGTATACCAGGTGGCGATGGCATTGTGGTGCGGCGACCAGTTGAGGCCGCCCCGGCCAACCGTGATGCGAGGGGCGAGAGCGGAGTTGAGGCTGTGCTCCAGGCTGGCCTCGGTCCATGGCAACGACGCGACGACAACGACTGCGGAGTGGATTGGAATGAAGATGGTCTGCTGGGGCTTGTCGAGTGCGGTTGCGGTCGAGAAGACCAGCATGGCGGTAGGCCGAACTGCGTCGAGCAGATCGCGGAGCGGTGCGAGTTCCGCGGCGCGCGTGGGTTGGATGGTAACCGGTTCATCGATGCGCTGCTCAAGGTTGGAAACGTCACCGGCGATTGGCGTCGCGAGGTCGGCGACCGGCGCGGATTGCGGGTTGCGATCGGCGCCCGGCTGGCGCGCGAGGAGTTTGTCTTCGATCTCGTCGATGACCTGTTGCGGCGCGGGCTGCGCGGCGGCGCGATAGACCCCGATATCGGCGGGGAGGTAGTTGAGAACGGGCGAGAGATCGGAGCTGGCAGGGCTCGTGGACGGGTTTGCGGGGAGAAGCACGCGCTCTTCGCGCAGGTAGCCGGAGCTGCGGTAAAGGTCGCTGATGGCGGCGGTGTACCGCTTCAATTCGGTGATGTTTTGCTGAATCCAGTAGCTGCGGAAGTAGGGTGACGGGACGATGCTCGCAAGGTTGAGCGTCATGCGCAGATCGCCGGGTTGAGCCGACGCTGCCGCAACGCTGTTGGCGTACCACGGGTCGCGGAGAAGAGAGCGCGCGGCGGCCTTCTGCATGCGCTGGAGAGCGCCGGCGAGGAGATCTTCGCGGGTCGCCAGTAGAAGGTAGTCGCCGCGGATGGCGAAGGCGACGGTGCGTGCGGGGTCGGTCTGCGAGCGCACGAAGAAGGTGTCAGGGCCAACCGTGCGCTGCTCGAACTTGTCGCGCAGCTGGAGCAG
Source organism: Granulicella sp. (assembly GCA_965277925.1). Taxonomy (GTDB): domain Bacteria; phylum Acidobacteriota; class Terriglobia; order Terriglobales; family Acidobacteriaceae; genus Granulicella. The sequence goes on from OZ255850.1 coordinate 755,550, forward strand.
CGGCGTCTTTGCGGCATTGCCCGAGGGCAAGCGGGTGATGTAAAGGAACTCAAGGTTGCCGATGCCGTACCAGGCGAAAAGGCTTTGCCGGCCCGCGATCTGCTGGAGAAACCCGGCGTCGGGAGCGAGGCCTGCGGTGGCGGCAAACTCGCTCTGCGCCTGCCCGAGGCGATCGAAGAGGCGAGAGCGTGAGAAGGCGGCGTAGTTGTCGCCAGCGAGCCAGCGGCGCTGCTCCGGGGCGTTAGTCCACGAGCGGAGCAGACCGGCGAAGTCGGGTGACTCGATGGCGAGCAGCGCTCCGGGAGGTGCGAAGCCGGCGAGCGGCATGGACGCGGGCGCAGAGGTTTGGCGCGTGGCGTAGACCACCGCTCCGCAGAGCGCGGTGAGGAAGACAGAGAGACCGGCGAGGCGGGCGATCACCGGAAGCTTCGAGAGATCAAGGAGATTCATGGATGCACCTCTGTCTTCGCGTTGGCGATGAGGCGGGCCTGAACGATATTAGTTTGCTCGACAGAAGGCTGGAGAATGGGGCGCCGCGTTGCGTTCCGCTCAGCGATGTCGATGCGGGCCCGCAGAGTTTGGATGTGGACCGCGAGGCGGGATGTTTCGGTGGGGTCGGTAGTGAGTTGCGCGGCTGATTGAAGATGGGCGACGGCTTGCTGGTCCTCGCCGAGGTGCTCGTCCATGGCAGCGATGGAGAGCAGGAAGGTAAGTTTGTCCTGAGAAGTGGAGAAGGCGGCCGCGATATTGTAGGGAGTCTCGGAGAGTACGGTTGCCGGAGGCGTGACGATGTCGCTATCGATGTCGCTATCGATGTCGCTATCGAGGTGCGCATTGGTGGCTGATGGCAGGAACAGCGAAGCGTCTGCGACCAGAACAGGCGCGATGGCGACACTGGCCTGCTGGTAATGATCAAGCGCGATCTCGGTTTGGAAGAGTTGCATGCGTAACCAGTCGAGCATGGGTTGAGGTGCAATGGCAATGGCGCCGCGCAGCAAAGCAGCGCGTTGCGGTGCAGAGGCTGCGGTGGCTGCTGCAATGCGTGTATAGAGGAAGTAAGGTTGGTCGGCCTGCTGCGGAGAAGGCACGGCAGTGGCCAGCAGCGTGAGCTCCGCACTGCTGAAATGCGAGGCGGTAGAGACGGTGCGAAGAGCGGATGCAGCGGCGACGCGCACGGGGTAAGGAGACTGGTCGCTTGAGGTGATGGCGATGAGCGCGTTGGAGGCTGGGGCGTTCTGCTTGAACGCCAGTTGAGCCTTGGCGAGACGCAGGCGGAACTGCGGGTTCCAGGGCGTGCCATTGGCGAGCTTGGCGAGCAATGGAAGAGCCTCGGCCAGGTGGCCGGTGCGCTCAAGGAGGCTGGCCGCGCTGTCCAGATTTTCGTAGAAGTCACCGGTCAGGGTGAGGCGGCTCAGGATGTCGACAGCGCCAGGAAGATCGTTGGTTGCGATGCGGGATTCGGCGAGGCTGAGATAGTCGGGCGCGGTGAGGCTTTGCTGTTGCAGCTTCTGCCGAAAGATGGACTCGAGCAGCAGACGGCTGTTGGCGAGATCGTTCTGGAGCCTCAGCGTATTTGCGGCGGAGTTGAGAATGGCGAGGTCGGGTGCTTGCGCCGGGGATTGCAAAGAGTATTGCGTAGCGTCACTCCGATAGCTGGCGAGCAGCGCCGGGAGGCGGCCCTGCTTCGCCGCGAGAAGAATGGTGACCGATTGAAGATCGGTGTTGTTGCGCTGCGCTGCCGGCATTGAGTCGAGAACCAGATGGGCCTTGGAGGCCCGATGATTTTTCAGCAGCCACCGGATGTATCGGGTCTTGTAGGAAGTGAGCTGATCGATCGCGTAGTCGCCGAGGCCGGTAGACGAATCGAATGGCTTGGCTTGCAGTTGGGCCTGTGCGAGGTGAATCTCGGCGCGGTAGACGGGCTCCAACTGGACGCTGGGAATCCACGTGTCCTCGGCGAGCTCGGACATCATGGTGAGCTGATCCTCGGCGGGTGCCGCTGCGATCAGAGAGATGAGCCATTTTGTTGCGTCTGCGGGGTTTGATTTTGCGAGAGCGGTGAAAGCGGATTGCAGGAGCTCGGAGCTGCGGTACGTGCCATTCTTGCGGATGTAAGCCTCCAGTACAAGCGTCATGGCGGCCTTGAGCTGCGGGCCAAGCTGATGATCGTTCGCGTCGCCGGCGACCGCGGCGAAGTTGGTCCAGAAGCTTTCGGGAACCGCGCGCAGATCGACGCGCCCGCGAAGTTTGGTGAGGGCTGCAGTCCATTCGGCCAGGGCCTGGTCGCGACGTTGATCGGACCAGAGGGCTTCGGCGATGAAGATGTTGGGTGCAGGGTCGGAGGGCTCGAGCTCAATAGCGTGACGATACTCGACGATGGCGGCATCGATTTTGTGCGCGTCGAGGTAGGTTTGCGCGAGGGTGTTGAAGCTTGCGGGATCGCTGGGCGCGCGCTCGAGTTCGGCGGAGAGATAATCTTCGGGATCGTGCGCGGGCTGGGGCGAGCGAACTAGAAAGAAACCATAGCGCGCCGCGTAGTAGAACCACGGGTTGCCACTGAGTTGTCTGGCCGCATTGGGCCTGACGGCAAGCGCCGGGCCAATGGTCATATCGCCGAGCGTGGACTGGAAGGCCGCATCGGTCCTTGCGGATGTGTCGCCGTAGTAAAGCCCGAGAAGTGCGGTGTTAGCGCTGCCCCACACGGGCGGTCGTGTGGCGGCGCGATTGGCGAGCGCCCGATAGCCCTGCGTGGGAGTTCCGGCGGTGAGAATGTAGTTCGCGGCGGCATCGGCGAGAGAATCTCCCTGGGTGGTGAGCTCCAAGAGAGCAGTGGTGTTGCCGCTGAGATAGAGCGCGAAGAGCCTCTGCTCATATTCCTTCTGTTGATGCGCGAAGACCAGTTTGCGGACGTCCTCCGCTTCGCGTTGCGGATTGCCTGCATTATGCCACGCGGTCACCGCGCGCTTCAGCACTTCGGCCTGCCGATCGGGGGCGAGCTGCCGCGCATACGTGTCGAGCGTTTCGGCGCAGTTGAGGTTGTCCATGCGCGCAGTCTCGAGAGTGTCGAAGGCATCGAGTTGGGACCAGGCAAGTTTGCCGCCATTGAGCAGGATGTCGCGCCTCCATGCCGCTTCGCGGTCCTCGAGACCCGCGGCTCTGGCCGCCGGAACCCATAGGTCGACGACCTCCTGGGCGGGGCGATTTGCTCGTTGTGCATCGAGCAGCGTGGCGAAGGTGGACTTCTCTTCCGGCGTGTAGAACTCCGCGACGGCTGCGGCGACGGCCTGCACGGCGCCGCGGTAGCTGGTCCGCGCCTGCGCGATACGTGTAGCTGCGAGTGCCGCGCGCCAATCGCTGTCCGAGATGCTGGCGAGGCCCTGCTTCTCCACCTGCTGCAGGATGACGGACGGCGCGGAGGGTCCGGCGTTGGACGCGGCAAGAACGCGGTTGAGCAGCGCAAAGACCTCGGGCGCCCTGCGCTCGCGGGCAAGGATGCGGGCATAAAGGACCGCGGCTTCGCCGTCGGGCGCGATGGCGAGCAGATCGTTGCCGGCGAGCTGCACGCCTCGCTGCACGAAGCCGTCAGCCTGAGGGAGCAGGTCCCAGGCTTCGAGCTGCTTCGCTACACGAAATTCGTTCTGCGCGGAGGTGGGTCGGCCGTCAATCCACGCGGTCTCAAGGGCCTTGCCGGCGAGATCGGGTTTCCCCTGCCGCGCGCGCAGCAGAGCGATTTTTTGCATCCATTGCGGGTCGTTGTAGGTGAGCTTGTAGACGCGATCGTAATCCGCGCACGCAGCGTCAAAGGTTTGCTGGCGCTCTTCGAGATCGGCACGGGCGATGAAGAGGTCGGGGCGGTCGGAGCGGATCGCGATGGCTTTGGAATAGGCGGCAAGTGCGCCTGCGTCGTCCCCAAACTGAACATCGACGCTACCGAGTGCGATGGCGAAGCGTGCGTCGCGCGGCGACTCGGTGACGGCTTGATTAAGGAAGCCGACCATCTGCGATTCGCGGCCATGGAGCCGAGCGTAAGTGACCGCGCTCTGGAGGGCGGCGGTGTCTTCAGGGAAGGCGCGGATGAGCGCGATGTGCTGGTCCATGGCGCCAGCGAAATCCGCCAGGTCGGTGAGTGCGGGGATAAGACCCTGGCGAGCGAGCGCGATCTTGTTACGACGCTCGATCGGATTGAGAGGAGCAGCATTGAGCGCGGCGATGGTGTTGATGTAGAGATTCCGAGCGCCAACGTCATCGTGCGCGCGCGAGTAGCTTGCTGCCTCGAGGCTGAGGTATCGCGGGTTGAATGGATCGGCGGTGCGCAGCGGCTTGAGCAGGCTACGGGCGCTAGCGAAATCGCCGCTTTGGTTGAATTTCGTGATGGCTTCGAGCGTGAAGTCGTGTGCGAGTGTTGGGTTGGCTTCGTGTGCGGCCCGGAGGAGAGTGGCGATCGCGCGCTGCGGTTGCTTGCTGTTCCAGTAGAAGTCGGTGGTGGTGCGGACCACCGCGACGAGCTTCGAGTTGTCGGCATGGACGGAGTCGATGACGCGCTGCGCGGAGGCAATGTCCTTTTGATCGACGAGAGCGCGAACGAGTTGGTACTGAAACTCTATGCGCTGCACGGGATCGGTAGTGAGAACGATCTCACGTTGCAGTGCGGATTGATAGGCGCGGGAAAGCTGGTGGGACTGGCTGAAGGCGGCCAGGTCCGCGGCATCGTTGACGGTGGCGGCGTGTGCAATGGCGGCCTCGACTGTGGGGTCGATGTCGGATTTCCGGTGGAGCGCGTTGAGGACGTCGACGCAAAGTTGCAGCGTAACGGTGTTGGGATGATCGGCAACCGCTTTGGCCGAGGCCTGATCGACAAGGGCCGCGAACTGCGGGCGAGCGGCGAGCGCGAGCAGGCGCGCATGGGCGTCGAAGCCGGTGGAGGCAGCGATGTATTCGGCGATGGCGCGCGGGTAGTCTCGCTTGTCTTCATAGAGCGCGCCGGCTTGGTAGCCAAAGAGCGTGGGATCGCTGAAGCGCTTGCGCGCGGCCTCAATCTGGGCCAGCGCTTGGTCGAACTGGAAGTAGTCCCAGAAGACGGCAGCGGACTGCAGGTAGCTGTCCGGCAGGCCGGGATGAACGGCGCTCATGCGCAGCCAGAATGGGCGCGCCTGTGCCATCTGTTGCGCGTTGTCGAGGTCGAGACTGGTCGCAGTGCTGTTGACATAGATGTCGCCGATAGTGGCGAGCCGGTTGAGGTCGCCGGGGTCGGCGGCGGCGAGATGCTCTTCGACTTCTACTGCGTGCGGGACGCCGGCTGGATCGAAGTAGGCGAGCGAGCGATAGACGCTGGTGGCCTGCTCGCCGATGGAGACATCCGCGGGAGAAGCCTCCGCAAGTTCGCCGAGCAGCGGCGCACTCTGCTCGAAGTGAGACTGCCAGAGGTAAATCTCAGCCAGTTCGTGCGTGGCCGCGGGGTCCTGCTGCTGCGCAACGGGGGTGGGCACGAGTGCCTTGAGCGCGGCGAGTTCATCGGCGAGTTTATGGTGGCTCGCCAGGCCATCGAAGAACTCGGTCTGGAGATCGGGTGCGTCCTGAAAGTGCTCGCGCAGCAGCAGCTCTCTGGCTGCGGGGTCGGCAGTGCCCTTGGTTTGATAAGCGAAGAGGAGGTTGCGGGTGAAGACGAGATCGTGCGGGAATCGCCGATGCGCATAGAGGTTCAGCTCGAGGTACTCGCGCGGCCAGAGGGGATCGCCGGGATGCGCCCGGACGGCCGCGGCGAAGTAGCTTTCGAGTTCGGTGCCATGGAAGATGTCGACGACCTTGCGGGTGAGCGCGTCCAAGTCTTCGTCACGGCGATGGCGGATGTAGAAGCGCGCGAGTTTGTCGTAAAAGCTGACGTCGTTGAAGCGCCCGAGGGCCCGCTGATAGACGGCTTCCTCTTGCGTGGCAAGATTGTTCTGCTGAAGAAATTCGGCGAGACGCTCATAGAGAAGCGGGTCATTGGGATTGCGGTCGAGTTCGCGGCGAAGGATGACGAACGCGGCAGGAAGTTGGCCGGCAGTCGTGAGGCGGCCGAGGTAGCGGTCGAGGACCTCGCGATAGGCTTCGGCAGCCGCAGTCGTGGGCGGTGGCGCGACGCTGAGGACGAGTGATCGTTCTAGGAGTGTGGCCGGCGTTGTGTCGGCGGCCGTTGTGTCGGCGGCCGTTGTATCACCGGCGTCGTTAACCAGCGCAGGTGCAGAGGGCGCGGGCGCTGCGCCGGCCGCGGTGAGAGGCATACCCTTGAGCTCGGCGGCCAGTTCGGTGAGCAGCTTGTCGTAGAGGACAAACTCGGCTTGCGTGTCCTTGGTGCGCGCATCTGCGTTGGCTAGTTCCAGCGCGACCTCAAGATGTTGCGGAGCGTTCGGAAAGTCGGTAAGGAAGCGCTGCGCGGATTGCTTGACAGCGGCGTCCTGGCCGTAACCGATGTAAGCCTGGATGAGTTCGGCGTGCAGCGCGGGCCGTGCGCTGGAGGAGGTAAACCGCTGGTCGAGGACAGCAAGAAGCTCTGCCGCCTTGGCGCGATGGAAGTAGGACGTGGCTCTCTGCTCTTCACCGTCAAATTCGGACGCGGGCGACTGTGAGTTGAGCCAGAGCGAGAGTAAACCGTTGAGATAACCGGGCCCTGGGTCAAGCGTGGCGATGTCGCGATAGATGGAGAGGTTGCCAGAGCCGGCGTCGATGGGTTGATCCGGCGATGCCAGCAGAAGATGGATCAGGCCGCAGAGACCGGCTTCTTCAGGCGATTGCGATGTCGCGGAAAGGTGGCCTCGCGCTGAACCGAGGGCGAAGTAATAGCGAGCTGCCTGCTGCGGTTGCGCGTCGCGATCGAGAAGCCTGGCGAAGGTGTAGAGCTCGTCAGGGAACCATGCAGCGTGACGTGCATCTTTACTGGAGGCGTACTGCGCGATGGTGTCGATGGCAGCATCCTGATGGCCTTGCTGGTGGTAGTACGCAAAGATTTTGGTGGCGGCGTTGAGGTCGTCGGGGTTACGCAGCAACTGCGCGCGCGCCGCAGCCAGCATGGCGTGTTCGGTATGCGTGGCATCGAGCAGGTTGAAGTACGTCTCGAGCAGATCGCCGGGCCACAAGGGCTGATATGTCTTTTCGAAGAGCGCGAGCGCGCGCTGGATTGCATTGCTATTTCCTTCGTCGAAAGCGAGGAGGGCGGAGGCTTGGATGGGGAGTTTTTGATCCTTGGGGAACGCTGCTTCGTAGGCGGCGATCGCACGCTGTGCGTCAGCGTAACGGCGCAGGTGAATCAGCGCCACGATGTAGTTGGCGCGAGCGGCCGCCTCGTTGGGATAGCGGACGATCCATGCCTGGTAAATGGTAATGGCAGTCTCGTCGCCAAGGCCCTGTTCGCGCGCGATGCGAAGGGCCCGCGGAAAAGCTTGCCAGGCTCGCTGACGGTCGGCAGCGAGGAACTGTTCCGCAGCAGGAGAAGGGCCGGAGGCGGCGGCTTCCAGCGCGACAATCTCCCGCGGACCAAGGTTGCGGCGGTGATAAAAGCCGGCGAGTTCCAAGCGAGCCTGGGTCTTGTCCTGCGCCTGTGCGACGAAGAGCTTCCAGTCCTGCTCGGCGGCGCTGAAGTCGAGCGCCTGCTCGTCGACGTGAGCACGCAGAGCATAGAGCTGCGCAGCATCGCGTGTGGATGGCGTGGCGGCGATCAGCGATGTGAATTGCTCGCGGGCCTCAGCGGGTGGCCGCGGGTACAGCGTGCGAATGCCGGGCAGATCCATCGCACGGAATAGCGCGGACTCGATCGCCGATCCTGAGACGGCGGTCTGCATCCATGCAGGGAGACGAGCGTGCGCGGCGAGTGCGCAGCAGATCGTGATGGCGGCGGTTATCGCGAGGAGGGCGCGATTACGGGACAACTTCAATCTGCACCTCCTGCGAACCCACGTTGTGGGCAATGTCCTCCGCGGTGACCGAAAGCGTGTAGGTGCCGGGTGCCAGCATGCCGGGAATTCGCAGTGCGCCGGTGCTGGCCGCGGCGGCGCTGTTCCAGCGCAGATCGACGGGAAGCGCGCCCTGCAGCCTAGCGGTGAGTGTGCGCGTGGTAGCCGTGGCCGCGGCCTTGATCTGCATCACGTCGCCGCGACGATAACGCGTGCGTTCAAGCCGGATACGCACGCTGGGCGGCGTCGAGGCGATGATGAACGTCTTCTGCTCGGAGTAGGTGTTGCCCGGGATGTCTCGAAGGATCAACCGCACGGCGTATGTGCCGTCCTGCATATCGGTGGGCGCGAGGAAGCGCGTCTCCCAGAGGCGATCGCCGTCAGGGCCGTTGTGTGTATCTTCGGTGGCGATGTGGCGCAGCGGCTTGGTGAGCCCGAACGGGAAGAGCGCGATGACGGAGGTAATGGCGGGATCGGTGTGGACGCGCAGGACGGGATCTCCGGGACGAATGACGCGCGGCCGCAACAGCGAGCGTGGAACAGCAAGGAAGGAGGTATAGGGCGTTACGAACTTGTAGCGGCGGGAGAGTTCGATGATTTCGGCGATGGCAGCGCCGCTTTCACCATCGCGTTCAATCCGCGCGAGCAGCGCGTTGACGCGAGCCTGCGCCCACAGGCGCGGAAGCTCCGGGTGTCCCTGCGCTTCGGCCGGGAGATCGATGGTGGTGGCTGCGTTGAGGGGATGGCCTTCGCGGTCAGCGCGCGCGATGAAGGTGACGTGCCTGGCGGGGGCGATGTACTGGCCGACCCACTGGGCCAGCGAGCCGGCGTAGACGGAGTCATCGAGCGGATATACGCCGCGAATGTTCGCGTTCGGTGTGGCATCGAAGCGAAGGCCGTCGACCGGATGCGATGTGCTTTCCGAGAGGAAGTCGTCGAGCTTGGGTTGGATGGGCTCGGTGGAGAGGACATTCGCCAGGAGGCCGTCGTTGTGCGCCAGCAGGCGGAGAAGGGGAAGGTTGGCGTCGTCCCCGACAGCGAAGACATTGGTGCGCGGATGCATGGATGCGCGCCACTGCTGCGCGTAGTTCGCGGCGATGGTGCGAGTCAGCACGGAAGCGCCGCGATCGGAACCACCGTCGGTGAAGAGATAGAGGCTGGCGTTGTGAGAGTCCGCCTGTGCGAGCGCGGCAGTGAGAGCGCCCCCGAGATCCGTGCCTCCCCGGAGGCGGCTGGACTTCACGAACTGCAGCGCCTGTTGAACAGCTTCAGGCGTGGCAGCGATCGGTTCGGGTTTGAAGGCGGCGACATTCTGATTGAACAGCAGCAGCGAGAAGCGGTCGCCGGGCTTGAGGCTGAGCAGAACTGCTTCGAGCGCGGCGTAACTGCGTTCGAGCTTGTCCCACTGCATGGATAACGAAGTGTCGAGCAGCAGGACCACTGTGCGCGGCGAGGCCGTTTGCGTGGCAGCTATCGCGGGTGGCGCGATGAGAGTCTGAGCCAGAAAAAAGCCGGGCTGCGACAGTTCCCGTTGCGGCGCAGTCTCATCTGGCGATCGCGGCGGAGAGTGCGGATTGCGAAACGCCGAGAGTAGGAGCTGGCCGGCAGCGTGGGCGTCGAGGTCCCACGTGGCCGCGAGATCTTCGGCGAACGCAACGTTCGCGCCATCCCACGCACCGATCACGGTGTGCGCATCCTGGTGTCTGAACTGCAGCGGGAACGCTTTGCTGGTCAGGCGGAAGCCGGTCAGCGGGATCGAGGAGTGCATCTCGAAGTGAATGCTGAGCTGGCCGGCGATCTGCTGTCGATCGCCCACCGGGCGCAAAGGAAGAGCGAAGCTCTGCGCCAGGCGATGGACCGTGAGCCGTTGATGATATTCAAGCTCCAGACGCTTGGTGCCGTGGGCCGGGATGGGCGTGATCTTGGCCGTGAAAGTTGAGCCCTCTTTGGGGTCGGAGCCTCGGCGCTCGCCCGCCTCCAGCAGGCCCGGGTCGATCGCGTCGGAGCGGGCCTGCGCATAGATCTGCTCGGCGCGCTTGCGTTCGAGGATCACGGCAGGGATGCGCACCGGGCCGTCCCAGGCGGCGAAGTCCGAGACCGTGCTTCCCGAAGGCAGCGCGAAGACGTAGGTTCCTTCCTCAATCTTGTCCGTGTGGTTGGCGAAGATCTGGGTGACGAAGACGCGGGCGTCGTTGTCATCGATGACGATGTTGACGCGCATCTCCTGGAGCGAGAGTACAGCCGGATTGGGTGCCTGGGCATCAAGCGGAATGAGTTCGCCGGATTGCGCGCGCATGGGCGTGGCCGCGCAGAGTACGACGAGGAGGAGGAGCGCGGCGAGTGCAAGCGGACGCTTCATGGCAGCCTCGCTTCAGCGATACGTACGATTCCGTCTTCCGTGCCGATGTAGAGCTCGTGGTCCTTTTCGGCAAACGCGGTTACGCTGAGCGAGGGAAGGCCCGCGGTGATTCGAGACCAGCGGCGCGAGGCCCGATTGTAGCTGAGCAGACCGTGATCCATTGTGCCGGCGAAGATGTGCTGCGACGTCGCAAAGAGTGCGTTGGGATTGATGACGGCGGCGGGGGCCGGATTGTCCGTTGCGCTGACGCGGCCGGCATCATCCATCTGCACCACACCGCCTCCGTAGGTGCCCAGCAGCCATGTGGACGGCGTCGCGATGGCCTCCGGTATCGCAGTCTTCGGAACACGGAGAATCGCTGTAATCCAGTTGCGTTTGAGGCCCGAGTTCTTGAGCGTTACATTCTGGCGCACGGTCTGGTCATCGAGAATCGAGACTCCGCCGAGCGTGCCGGCGATCACGCGACCATCTTCGGGCTGCGCCGCCAGGCTATAAACGTGATTGTTGACCAGGCCCTGAAATGCGTAGAGGCTCTGCGCACCGCTGGCGGTGAGGAAGGTGATGCCGGCGGGCGTGGCCAGAGTCAGGCCGGAGCGGCTGAAGGCGACGTCGGTGATCTGGTCGGAGATGAGGCCGTCGCGGCGCGACAGGATCCGGCGCTCGCGGAGCACGGATTGAGTCGCGTCGAAGAGCACCAACCCGTTGCTGGTGGCGACGTCGATGGTTCCGCGCTGCGCGTCTGGGACGATGCGGTTGATGCAGAAGATGTGGTCATCTTCAATGTGATCGGCGCGGTTGGCCTGAAGATCGAGCACGTCGATGCCGCGATCGAAGTAACCGATCCAAAGGCGGCCATCCGGAGAGAAGGTCAGCGACGTTACATTGCCGTCGGCCAGCGACTGCGACGACGAAGAGATGATCTTCCGCCATGGGCCGCCGTGGTCATGCTGCAGAAGACCCTCGTCGCCGATTGCCAACAGAGTATGGTCCGCGGCGAAAAAGTGCGTCACGTTCAGATCCTGGTTGTCGGTGGAAGCGTGCAGCGAAGCGTGTGATGCGAGCGAAAGCTCATGCACACCCTGGTCGATGGTCGCGACGATCAGGTGGTCTCCGTCCAGCGCCAGGGTGCGGGCGAAGAGCCCCGCGGCGAGCACGCGGGAGAGATGTCCGTCCTTGAACTCGGCGACCCCGCGGGGCGTGCCGACGAAGACGCCTGCCGCGCCAACCGCAACGTCTTCGACGAGCGGATCAGGCAGCCCGGCGGCTGCATCGATGGTATCGAGCACGCCGGCGCGCCAGTGCAGGACGCCCTGCGTGCGGGTACCGATCCACATATCGCCCTCGTCGCCGGCGAGCGCGGTGATGGCCAGCTTCGCGAGGTTTGGCTGGAAGAGCTTAAGCGTCTTGCCATCGTAGAGCAGCAGGCCCACGCGGCGGGTGCCGATCAGCACATCGCCGGAATCGAGGGGCAGGAGGGCAGTAATGTCGCGGGCCTCCGCATTGTCGGGGCGAAGCTGCTGCATCGCGCCGGAGGCGTCGGCCCTCAGGATCAGCAGGCCCTCCCCCTGCGTGGCAGCGAGTATGGAGGGCGTTTCATCGCCTCGCAAACGCCCGCTGGCAAGGGCAACAATGGCCGCGGGCGGAAGGTCGAGGCCGGTGCGGAGTCGAACGGGCTGGCTGGTCGGGCCGTCGTATATCTCCAGCCCACCCGGGCCAGCCAGATAGAGCTTGCCGGCGAAGTCAATGCCGGTCGTGTAGTGGGCCGGCGGGGACACGAGTTCGAAGCCCGAGGCGCTCAGACGGCCGTCGTGGAAGTTGCCGGGACTCGCCAGCGCGATAAGGTCAAAGGCGAAATTCCCCTCATTGCTCACTTGCCGGCTGATTGCCTTCAGGCCAGAATTGATCCGAAAAAAGAACAAGCACGCGATGACCAGCATCCCAAGCAGTATTGCGGCGGAGGCGCCAACTGTGACCTTACGCATCTTTTTCGAGAACTCCGAAGGAGATTCGGAAGAATAACGTTAGCACAGGGTTGTGCGAATTGCGTTCGTATTTCTTACAAACGGCGCACCGAAAAAGCGTGACGTCATCCTCGTGGAATCCGTGGCGTGGGTGGTCCCTGGCGCTGGGCAGTCCAGGGACCGGTCTCGCCGAGATAAAGACAAACGGCCATGCCATAGAAACGTTTACTTTTTTCTTGGTAAGAGGATCGCGATAACTTGCGACGCGGCACGATGTGGGGCCCGAGTCCGGAGCGCCCTTCCTTACTTGCAATGATGTAAACGTTTTCCCCATCGCCTTGACAGTACCGCGCCCCGCGAAATAACGTGGGCATGACGATGCCAGATCGCCTCGAAAGCCGCCGCACTTTTCTCAAGAACACCGTTGCAACCGCGGTAGCTGCGGCTGCTCCGGCTGCGGCCCAGGCACAGCAGCAGGCCTCCGCGGCCAAGCCCTCTTCGCCCCCCAACATCGTGCTGTACCTTTCCGACCAGTTTCGCTGGGACTTTCTGGGCATCAACGGCCGCAATGGAACGACGCATACGCCCAACCTCGATGCGCTCGCCTCGCATGGCAAGAACTTTACCCAGGCAGTCACCAACCAGCCCGTTTGCGCTCCCTCGCGCTCGGTCATCTTCACCAGCCGCTATGCCACCGAGACCGGCGTCTGGCACAACGGTCTCGAGCTGGACAAGTCGCTCCCTACTCTCGCCGCCGAACTGCGCAAGGTAGGCTACACGGCCAATCTCATTGGCAAATGGCATCTGGCGCTTGGCGATCCGGCCCTCGGCGGTGGTCCGGGTGCGGTCAAACCGGAAGATCGTGGCGGCTTTCTTGACCTCTGGGAGGGCGCCAATGCCCTGGAACATACGACCCATCCGTACTACGGGACCATCTGGGACCGCGACGGCAACGAGATCACTTATAAGGACCAGTATCGCGTCGACTTTCTCACCGATCGCGCCGAGCGATTCCTCCGCCAGAAGCACGAGAAGCCATTCTTTCTGTTCCTTTCGCAGCTCGAGCCGCATCAGCAGAATGACATGCACCAGCCCATCGCTCCCAATGGAGTGGCCGCCCGGTTCGCCAATCCGACCGCACCTCAAGACCTGCGGGAGCTGCCCGGCACCTGGCAGGCCCAGCTTCCCGACTACTACGGTTGCATCGATGCGATCGATGCCTCGGTTGGGCGTGTGCGCCGCATCCTCACGGAGGAGCATCTTGCCGATAACACGATCTTCGTGTTCCTCAGCGACCATGGCTGCCACTTCATGACGCGCAACCAGGAGTACAAACGCAGTCCCCACAACAGCTCCATTCGCGTGCCCTTGATCTTCGACGGTCCAGGATTTCGCGGCGCGCAGCAGGTTCCGGAACTCGTTGGCCTGATCGATGTCGCGCCCACATTGCTGGAGGCCGCCGGCGTCCCTGTGCCGCCAAGCTGGAAAGGCCGCAGCCTGATGCCGCTGCTCAACGACTCTCAGGCGCGCGCAGCGTGGCCCAACCGGCAACTTATTCAGATCAGTGAGTCGATGACCGGGCGCGCGATTCGAACGCCGGACTGGACTTACTGTGTTGCCGACACTACCGGTTCAACCAAGCTTCCCGCCGCCGCAACATACCATGAGTATCAGATGTACGATCAACGCGCGGATCCCAGCGAGCTGGTGAACCTTGCCGGGCGCAAGGAGTATCGCGCCCGCGCTGATGAACTGCGCGAGCAACTGAAAGATCTCCTCACCGCAGCCGGCGAAACCGCGCCCGAGATCGTTCCCGCTCAACTTTACCCGTAGGGACCCCTAGCTGAAATGATCGATAAAGTATCGAGTTCGCAGCGCTTGCCTTCGGGCGAGCGATACGGGATTCCGCGACCTCGATGTCGGGCACTTGACAGTCGCCTGTCCATCATAATAGATTGCCATCGATTGACATTTGCCCCTTCAAGACAATCGAACGGACGGATCAAGCTATGGCTGACAGGAGAAACACATCGCGTTCCATCTCTGGTTTTGTTCTCCTGCTGACATTCGCCGGTCTGCAATCCTTCGCTCAGACGCCGTATCCCTTTCACAACCCGAAGCTGCCCGAAGAGCAGAGGATCGACAATCTGCTGTCCCTGATGACGCTTCAAGAGAAGATCGACCTTCTAGGAACATCGCTCAACGTGCCGCGGCTGGGCATTCATGGCTCGGGCGAGGCGCCCACCATTCCAGGCTCGGGCGGCCAATTCGAAGGGATTCACGGTCTTGCGGTAGGTGGCCCCGGTAATTGGGGCCGAAAGTCGCCCGGCGAGCCCGGCGGCGAGTTCGGCGGCACGTCCACCATCCCCACCACGCAGTTTCCCCAGGCCGCGGGCCTCGGCGAAACCTGGGATCCAACACTGCTGCGCAGCATTGCCTCCGAAGAAGGTGATGAAGCCCGCTACATCTTCCAAAGCTATGACCGGGGCGGTTTGATCATCCGCGCACCCAATGCCGATCTGGCCCGCGATCCGCGCTGGGGACGATCGGAGGAGTCCTACGGCGAAGACCCTTTCCTCGTCGGCACTCTGGCTACTGCGTTCACCGAAGGCTTGCAGGGCGACGATCCTCACTATTGGCGGACTGTCTCGCTGGTCAAGCACTTCATGGCTAACAGCAATGAGGATACCCGGGATTCGTCGTCTTCCAACTTCGACGCCGCGCTGCTGCACGAATACTATGCCGCGCCCTTCCGCGTGGCCATCGAGCAGGGTCACGCCGGCGGCCTGATGGCCTCCTACAACGCGGTCAACGGTATCCCCATGACCGCCAATCCCCTGCTTCAGAGCCTGGTCGTCGGCCAATGGGGCTTTCGGGGAATCCTCGACACCGACCGCGGTGCCGTGACGTTCATGGTCACGAAGCATAAGTATTATCCCGATCTTGATCATGCCGTGGCGGGCGCGATCCATGCGGGCATCAACCAGTTTCTCGATGCCTACCAGCCTGCCATTCAGGACGCTCTGCAAAAGAAGCTGATCAGCGAATCGGACATCGATAAGAACCTTCGCGGCCTGATCCGCGATCTGATCAAGCTGGGCTTGCTCGATCCGGCTAACGACAATCCCTACTCCAGGATCAAGACTGAGACGGTGCCGCCGTGGGAGACGCAGAAGACCAAAGATCTGGCCCTGCGCGCCACCCGGGAGTCCATCGTTCTGCTGAAGAACGCCGCGGCGCCGAACTCTCAGCCGCTGCTGCCACTGGACCGATCAGGGATCAACTCCAGGACCGACTCCAAGGTCAAATCGATCGCCGTCATCGGCCCTCGCGCCGATGAGGTGGACTCCGATGGTTATGGAGGAACGCCGCCGTTCGCTATCACTCCGCTGCAAGGGATTAAGGCACAAGCCGGAGATGGTATCACCGTCCGATATGCACCAGGAACCGACTCCCCGGTGGCTCTTGCGAACGCTGTGGCTCTCGCGAAAGCATCGGACATTGCGATCGTTGTCGTCGGGAACCAGCCCGCGTGCGCCTCCTCGTTCGGTCATTGCACCGATCCCACCGAAGGCAAGGAAGCTGTCGACCGGCAGCAGATTCATCTGCAAACGCAACAGGAGCAATTGCTGGAAGCTGTGGTTGCAGCCAATCCGCATACCATCATGGTTCTCGTCAGCAGCTTTCCTTTTACGATCGACTGGGCACAGGACCACGTCCCGGCCATCGTGCACATGGCCCACAGCAGCGAAGAAGAAGGTAAGGCCTTGGCCGATGTCCTCTTCGGCGCGTACGATCCCGCCGGCCGGCTCTCCGTAACTTGGCCCCGGTCGATCGAGCAACTCCCGGCCATGATGGATTACAACCTGCGCGACGGCCGCACCCACATGTACTTCAAGCAGAAGCCGCTCTATCCTTTCGGCTTCGGCCTTAGTTACACGACCTTCCATTATTCCGATATGCGCCTAAGCTCCGCCACCCTACCCGAGCACGGCGAAGTCAACGTAGCTGTAAGCGTTACCAACACCGGGAAACGGGACGGCGATGAGATCGTCCAGATGTATGTGCAGCATCTCGACTCCAAGGCCGGCCGCCCCGTGGAAGAGCTGAAAGGCTTCCAACGCATCTCTCTCGCGGGCGGCGAAACGAAGGTGCTTTCCTTCAAGCTTTCGGCAACTATGCTGGAATATTGGAACACCGCCGCGAATCGCTGGGAGATTGAGCATGATCGAGTACGTGTCATGCTGGGCAGCTCTTCGACTGATATCAAGACCGAGAAGACGCTCTCCGTCACTCCTTAAACTATCTCCGTGGCCGCGCCGCCCGCGATAAAATTTCACATCTGAATATCTTCTTCCGCCAGAAAGAGTATCCCTGATGACTCACGAGACTACCTTGGATGACTCGCTGTTTCCCGTGAGCGAGCTACCTGGCGAGCTGCGCGGCGAGCTACGCGTCAAACAGCTCCGCCTGCGGCAGTTCATGGAGGAGCACCAGCTTGACGCCGTGCTCCTCTCCCGGCACGAGAACATCGCATGGGCCACGGCAGGTATTGTGGATGCGCGCATCGGCCTGGCGCGAGAGACTGGGCCGGCCAGCTTGCTCTTCCGCAAAGACGGCGCGCAGTTCTATCTCACATCCGCCAATGAGTTCCCGCGGCTGCGCGATGAGGAGTTCGCCGGCCTGGATTTCGAGCCGGTCATCTATCCGTGGTATCGCAACGAAGCTGCCGAAGCGATCGCCCGTTTGGCGCCGTCCGGCAAAGTTGCGAGCGATTTTCCAATCTATGGACTACCCGTCCTCTCGCTGCAGCAGTTACGCCTGGACCTGACCGAACAGGAGATGACACGGCTTCGCTGGATCGGCTCAACCTGCGCCGAGGTTGTGACCACGACGCTCTTGGATCTCGCGCCCGGCATCTCCGAGCAAACGATGCAGGCGATGATCGCGGACCGATTGCTGCGCCGCGGCCTCTCCCCCACCGTGCTGCTGATGGCCACCAACGACCGCATCCGCAAGTACCGCCACGCGTTACCGCGAGCTGGCCGGCTGGAGCATCTCGGCATGGTCAACCTGTGCGCTCGGCGCTGGGGCCTTACCGTTTCCATCACTCGCCTCGTCTGCTTCGGCGCCATGAGTTCCGAGCTGGAAGAAAAGTTCGCAGCCGTCGCCGAGGTCAACGCGCGGCTGCTGGACGCGACTCGTGCCGGCGCGACCAGCGACGATCTCTTCCGCGTGGCGCAGCAGGCCTATGCCGTTCTCGGCTACGCCGGCGAAGAGCAGATGCATCATCAGGGCGGAGCGACCGGCTACGTGGAGCGCGAGTGGATCGCCCGGCCCGGCGGCCCCGAAGCCGTCCGGGACGGACAGGCGTTCGCCTGGAACCCGAGCCTTCAGGGAGCCAAAGCGGAAGACACCATCCTCCTGCGGGCAGGCGAAATATCGCTGCTGACCCCGACCCCTGATCTGCCGGCCGTCACCACGTCGTGCGGCGGACGCGTGTACACCTCCGCGGGTGTCCTGCGCCGTTAGTATCAGCTCCTCGAAACCGAAACCTGTTGCGCGGAGCCGTTGTTATATTTCGCGAGTTCGCGTTCGGAACATCGCTCTAGTAGAGCTACTTTTTCTCGTCCTGCGACATCAAGCGCAGCAGTTCGGCGGCGATCGCAGGCTTCGGCTCGCCGCAGTTCGGGCAGTATGCTCCTCCACCGGGAATATTGAGCCAGTAGCCGGTCACAATGTCTGCAACCGATTGCACGCAGTGATGCACGTCCTCCGCCGTCACGGTCCTGCCATTGGGATTGGTGCTCGCACCGGCCAGCAGAACGATCCGGAGATTGGCTTTGCGGGCCTGCGCCGCCACCGCGCTGACAAACGGCCGGTAAGCGCCCGCATCCGGTTCCGCGCTCTGTGACTGAATGGAGTAAATGTCGGCGCACTTCGCCATGCTCCCGGCGATACCCGCCGCGACGAAGCGGCCATAGCGATCCTTTCCAGGCCCGACAAGGTCAATTGCCGGCGCAGCAATCAGCAGCCGATGCTTCGCGTGGACGATCTCGGCGATCTTGCAGGCGGCTTCGCCGGGATGCTGTTGTTCCTCCGCGGGTGTAAATTGCCAGGACTCCGGGTCATACAGGACCGCGCCCACGCCTGCATCGCAGCAATGCACTGCTTCGGCGTAGCTCTTGATGCTGATCGTCCCGATCGCGTTCCACTGCGCGTAAGTCTCCTGCGACGGCTTGGCGATGAGGAAGGTGCAGGGCGACGCAAAATACGTTTGCTGCAAGGGCAGCGGCAGCGCATCGAGCGAGTGGTGGAGCGCCCCGGCGCTGACAATCCATCGCACTCCGAGCGGCTCGTCTTTCGTGGTGCACGGTGGCACGGCCGGACTTTCCAGCGATGTGACCGATTGCGCCGAGCTGCCGCTCGTCGTGATTCCGCAAAACCCCGTAAGACACAGCGCCAGCGCAACGGACAACGCGAAAGTTCGCTGCGGGCGGCCCCGGAATCTCATCGTTCTATGCATCGTTCATCTCCACGATTCCCGGGCTTCCTACACTGTGCTGCGGCCTCTCTCAGAACTGAAACTTGGCTCCGAGCTGAACCCTCCGCTTCTCACCGTAAGCCGTCACCTGGTTGTACTGTGCGTTTCCCACAATACCCTGCACGGTCGAAGGATTCGTGTGGTTGAACGTGTTGAAGGTCTCCAGGCGAAGCTGGAGCGTGGACTCATGGAACAGCTTGGCGCTCTTGATAACACTGAGGTCCCAAGTCTGATATCCCGGCCCCTTGATATCGTTGGCCTGCGCGTTGCCAGGCGTATCCACACCCGCGGGCACCTCCGCGAATGCGTTGGGGTTGAACCAGGCGGTTGTCTTATGAGGAGCGCCTTTGTTTGGATTGGTAAGGACATCGGGATACGCAACAGAATCCGAAGCCGCAGTGAGTAGACCCAGACCGCCGGGATCGACACCGGTCGTCGTCGCCGAGAAGGGCTGTCCCGAGGCGATCGAGACAATCCCGGTGCTCTCCCAACCGCCCAGGATGCGGCCCGCAATGCCGTGCTCTGCCCTGAAAAACGGCAGGAAGTAGACATAAGCCGAACTGAAGATATTGGTCCGCTGATTGGCCGTCGGGCCGTATTCCTGAGCCAGGTTGTAGATGCTCTGGGGAGCAGATTGATAATCCTGGCGTGTATTCGACAACGCCTTCGACCATGTGTAATTGACCAGAAAAAGCGAGCCGTCGGTCCACATCTTCTTGAACGAAGTCTGCAGCGAGTTGTAATTCGAAGAGAAGTTCGTCGTGATGACGTTGATAGGCCCATATCCCAGATAGGGGCGAATCTGATTGAGATCGTTTTGGTTGGTCGACGTAACGCCGCCCGCGGGAAGAACGCCGGAGCTCACATAGAGTCCGGGAGGAACTTCGTTCTCGTCCTCGGTGCCGGTGAGATGCACAACGCGGTTGCCATAATAGCCAATATCCAAGAGACCGTTCGGGAGCAACTCGTGCTGCACATCCAGACTCCAGGTCTGGGAGTAGGTCTGCTTCCAGTTGATTTCATTCCCGCTGATGGCATTCGGTGTGGGGCTGAGGACCGCGCCTGTCGTTCCTCCAGGATTATCGAAGGAAACCACTGCGTTCGTGGTGGTCTGCACATTGGGCGGATTGCTCGGCAGGTTCTCCGTGAAGTTCATGAACGGCTGCACGAAATAAATCCCGTAACCGCCGCGCAGCGCCGTCTTGCCGTTTCCGAAGACATCCAGGGCAAAGCCGACCCGCGGCGCTACGTTGGCCCACGGCTGTGTGCTCACGGCCTTGCCGTACGGCGAGGTCTGGCCGCCGACAATGATGCCGTTGATCGGATTGTAGTTTGTGTTGGCAGGCTTTCCGCCAGCGCATGGCGCCTTGGTGCAGATGTTTCCGGAAGTATCGATGGTCGGCGCCTCGCTGGCGGAATAGAGGTTCGGGTCGAAGTTCGAGAGTGGAAACGCCGTGCCGTCCAATGGTCCCACGGTCGGCTGTTTGAAGAGCGAGTAGCGCACGCCCACGTTCAATGTCAGGCGTTGGGTGGCTCGATAGTCGTCCTGCGCGTAGGCCTCGTACACATGCGTATGGACGAGAAACGTCGCATTGGTCGAGGTCTGGGTGAACTGCGTCGCCTTCCCTTGAAGAAAGAGAGCAAAGGACTGTTGGAACGCCGTGGCGGAGCTTCCTGTCGGCCTCGATCCGCCGGTGAACGTGAAGGCCCCTGCATTGGTCGTATCGGTGTTGTTTCCCGAGCTCTCGGTCTCAAAGTTCGCGCCGAAGTACAGCGTGTTTTTGCCGGCGATATGAGTCAGGTTGCCGAATATCTGACTATTATCCCCCCGGTTGTCATAGAGGCCGCCGGTTCCGCCGGTATACGCCGTGCCCCCGATCGTAAGGTTCGGTACGCGGTCCACCATCGAAAGATAGGGCAGCGTAGGGTTGATATCGGGCGCATTCGCCTTGGCTTCGAGGCCGATGGGGTTTGCCGTAATGTACAAAGGCGAGGCAGCATATCCTCCGTCGAGCACCGTCCTTGAAGTGAGCGTAAAGGTGACGTGCCCCAGGTAGTCCGTTCCTCCATCCGTGACCGCTGCGGTCTTGACGTTGGGCATTCCGGCGCTGCCGTAGAGCCCGAACGGCACCACCAGGTTGAAAGGATCGTTGAGAAACCGGAAGAAGACCGACAAACGCTGGTTGAACTGATGATCGATGCGGATCACGGTCTGCGTTTCATTATTGAATCCGCGATTGGACTGGATGAGACTCTGGCTGTTGAGCGGATCGTTCGGCAGAGGCACCTTGTCGATGATGTCCGTAAGGTAAGCCTGCGCCGTGGGATCGATCTTGGTGATCATCGTCGTTGAGTTTCCAGCAGCTTTGCCGCATGCTGTCCCGCTGTAGACCACGCAGATTGGATACGGAAAGATTCCCTGGCGCTCCAATGCCGTTGGTACATTGGTTGACGTCGTAGGCCTCTCCGTTTCCTGACGAAGAAACGACTGCAGGAAAAAGAAGAATGTCTTGGGGTTCCTGCGGCTGAAGATATGCGGAATCCATACCGGACCCCCGACATCGAACCCGTAATCTTCATACCTGACGCCCGCGCGAGGATTGCCCGCGATCTTGTCCAGAGTGTCGTTCGCATCGAGGACCTGACTGCGGAAGAACTCGAAGGCGCCGCCATGGTACGCGCTGGTTCCCGCGCGGGTCTGCATCGCCACGATCGCGCTGCCGCCGCCACCATACTGCGCGCCATAGCTGTTGCGCAGCAGATTCATCTCCTGGATTGCATCGATGTCCGGAAACGTCGCGGTCTGGTAGCTGCCGCCGTGGTTCAACAGATCTTCGCCGTCGAGAAAATATCCGTTCTGCTGGTCCTGCTGACCGTTCACCGAAAAGACCGCCTTGTTGGTCGAACCGGCAGCGGAGACGTTGCCGCGATCGATGGTTCCCGGGACAGCGCCGCTGACGCCGGGCTGAATAGAGAGCAGTTGCTGATAGTTGCGGCTGCTCAACGACAACGACCGGACCTCTTCGCCCGTAATCAGCGTACCGGCCGCCGTTGACTCTGTGTTGGGCGCGATCGTAATTGCGTTCACGCTGACGACTTCCGTCGCTTGCCCGACCGGCATGACAACTGAGACGTGTGTCTGCTGACTGACATCGACCGAGATGTGGCTGGTGGTGGTTGTCTTGAAACCCGGAGCTTCCACCGTGACCGAATACGTGCCCGTGGCCAGCGCCGCCAGAACGAATTCGCCCTGAGCGTTCGTCTTAAGGGTCCGTACCACGATGTTCTGGTCGGTGTCGCGAAGCGTCACGGTGGCGCCCGATACCAGCGCGCCGCTGTCGTCTTTGGCCACGCCGTCAATCTCGCCAGTGAGATTCTGCGCCTTGCCTGACGGCGTCAACAACAGCATCAACGCGATCCCCAAGACAACCTTCAAGAATCCCTTCATCGCTAGAAACTCCTTGAACCGATCTCGCATGCCTCACCGCCCAAAGTTCCAATACATTATGGCCCCGACCGCCCCGATGGAGAGGGAGCTTCCGTCTCGACCCAGGCCGTTCTTCCCAGCGTTGGGACCGATAAAACGATGGAGTTCGATTGCGGGGGAGAACTGTAGCGCCGAATTTCAACGCTTGTCAAGCGGTTGCAATCGATTATCCCGGGGAAGACAAGTTCGGGCACGCTTTACCTGGCTTCCGCCGCACCTGTTCGCAGCGTCAGCGCGGCGATCTCAGCCCATCCGATGTTCCTCTTCCAACCAGCTTTCAATCGGCGGCCTCGCAGTTTCGCACGATAATCGTTTCCAATCGATTGACCCCGTTCGTCAATGTCTTTATAGTGGCTTATGGCTCTTTCAGTGGCTCATGGCTGCCACCCAGACCAATCTGAAGCAGAAGGGGAAAGTGAGGCACATGGCAACCAGACTATCGCCTGGCAAGGCAGCCGGCCTGAAGGCCGTTTCCGATGAACGAGGCGTGATCGCCGCGGCGGCCATGGATCAGCGCGGCTTGCTGAAACAGATGCTGGTCAAAGCTCTTGGAGGCAAAGAGCCGCCGCAGGAGATGATGTCGGAGTTCAAGGAGGTCGTCGCGCGCACTGTGACGCACCACGCCTCGTCCATCCTGCTCGACGTCCAGTATGGCCTGAAGGCGACGCAAAACATCAACGGCAAGGGCCTGCTCCTGGCCTATGAGAAGGCTGGCTATAGCCCGGACAAGCCAGAGCGCCTGCCCACCCTCTCCGAAGGCTGGTCGGCCTTGCGCCTGAAGGAAGCCGGCGCCGACGCCGTCAAAATCCTGGTCTACTACACGCCCTTCGAGAAGGAGTGGGTGAACGACGAAAAGCACGCCTGGGTCGAGCGGATTGGCGCCGAGTGCGCGGCCGTCGACATCCCCTTCTTCCTCGAGTTCCTTGGCTACAGCGTGCATGGCGAGGATGAGTCCGGCCCCGAGTACGCACGGCGCAAGCCCGAGATCGTCATTAAGTCGATGGAAGAGTTTACCCGCGAACGCTACGTCGCCGACGTGCTCAAGGTGGACGTGCCCATTCTGATGGCCTACGCGGAAGGAACGACAGCGTTCAAGGGCGACGCGATCTACACGCGCGACCAGGCCAAGGCCCTGTTGCTCGAAGCCGCTGGCAAGACTGGCCGCCCCATAGTCTATCTCTCCGCCGGCGTCAGCAGTCCCGTCTTCGTCGAGACCCTGGAGCTGGCCGCCGAAGCCGGGGTTCACTTCCACGGTGTTTTGGGCGGCCGCGCGACCTGGCAGGAAGGCGTTCCCGTTTACGTGAACCAGGGCGCAGCGGCGCTCGAAGCATGGATGAATTCGACCGGCGCGCGCAATGTAGAGAACGTCAATCGCGTGTTGCGCCTGGCGCATCCTTGGTTCGAAGCGCGCAGCATGCAGACTTGATGCGCGCCTTGCTACAACCGGGCCAGTATGATGGTCTGAACCAATGGACGCGGGTAAGCGGTCGCAAAGGAAGGTCCCGGGCTTGCACGAAGAGATGATGGTGGCGGAGCCTGACCCTGCGATGAGCCGGCGCCGCTGGTTCGTGCTTGGGCTGCTCTTCCTCATCACGGTCATCAACTTCATTGATCGCCAGACGCTCTCGGTGCTGGCTCCGGTGCTGAAGACCGCGTTTCATCTTTCCGAAGAGAAGTATGGGCGCATCGTGGCGGCGTTCCAGTTCGGCATGATGACGGGCGAGCTGCCGATGGGCTACCTAATGGACCGCTGGGGCACGCGGCTGGGCCTGTCGTTCGCGGTGCTGTGGTGGTCGTCGGCAACCGGGGTCCAATTCTTCTCCCGCTCCGGCTTGCAATTCGGCCTCACGCGCTTCTGGATGGGCACCGGCGAGTGCGGCAACTATTCCGGCGGCATCAAAACTGTCACGCGGCTCTTCAACCGATCCGAACGCACGCTGGCCATCGGCATCTTCAATAGCGGAAGCATGATCGGCACGACCGTGGCCACGCCGCTGATCGTCTATCTGCTGTACCGCTACGGATTTCGAGCCGCCTTCCTGGTCCCCATGACCTGCGGTTTCGTATGGCTGCCGCTATGGTGGTTCGTCTATGGCAAGAAAAGCTATCGCGGCGCTCCTCCCAGCCAGACCGTTCCGCTCACCTTGACCAGGGATTCCCTGCGCTCCATGCTCTCGGACTCCTCCAGTTGGGCTGTGATGGCGTGCCGCTTCTTCATCGGCCCGGTCATCCAGTTTTACTGGTACTGGATTCCCAGCTATCTCTACAGCGTCCGCCACATGACGATGCTGCAGATCGGCGTCTTCGCCTGGATTCCGTTCGTCATGGGCGACACGGGCGGCGTAGCCGGCGGTTGGGCCGCCGGTCGGCTGCTGAAGCGGGGCATGTCCGTGCCTCGGATGCGCAAAGTCCTGATGTACGGCAGCAGCCTCTTCTGCATCGCCAGCTTCTTCGTCCCCTTCGCCCACGGAAGAATCATGGCTCTGCTGCTGATCGGCGTCGCCATGTTGGCGGACAACTTTCTCTCCGCCAACATGTTTGGCGCCGTCACCGACCTGTTTCCCGACCACAAGATTGGCCGCGCGACCGGTCTCACCGGCGTGGCCGGCGGCCTCAGCGGCCTCATCTTTCCGCTGCTGACAGGGGTTCTGGTCCAGCATGTGTCGTACAAACCGGTCTTTGTCATGGTGGCGCTGATGCCCCTGATCGGGACTGCGGCGTTATTCTTCCTCGGCCGGCGCTATCGCACCTACGAGACGATGCCCATCGACTAGCCGCTGGGCAGTTCATGCCCTGCGGCATTTGACAATCGTTCGCAATCGATAATATTCTGCCTCTCGTCCCGGCTGCGAGCGCCAAGCAGCCGCCCAGCAGATGCCAAGGAGCAAGATGCCGCCAACCAATCTCATGATCGTGCAAGGCGGCGGCCCCACCGCAGTCTTCAACGCCAGTCTGGCGCAGATCGTGGCGGAGGCCCAGCAGCAGCCCGGCATCGCGGAGATTCTCGGAGCGCGCTTTGGCGTCCAAGGGCTGGTTCAAGCGAAGATCGCCGACCTCGGCAGCCTCGGCTCCGCCGATCTCGATCTCTTGCGCCACACCCCCGGCGCTGCGCTGGGCTCGTCGCGCTACCAGCCAACCCCCGCTGAGATGCCCAAACTGGTGGAGACGCTGCGCCGTCACGATATCGGCTATCTGCTTTTTCTAGGCGGCAACGGGACCATGCGCGGCGCCGAAATCGTCAGCCAGACCTGCCGCTCCGCCGGCCTCGACATCCGGGTGGTGGGCGTTCCCAAGACCATCGACAACGACCTCGCCGCCACCGACCGCTGCCCCGGTTACGCCAGTGCCGCGCGTTATCTGGCGGTCTCCACGCGGGAGCTTGCCGCGGACATCCGTTCGCTGCCCCAGCCAGTGACCATCCTTGAGACCATGGGCCGCAGCGTCGGCTGGCTGGCCGCGGCCACAACGCTGGCCCGTACCTCGGAAGACGTCACCGAAGACGAGGCTCCGCATCTGGTCTACGTGCCCGAAGTGGCCTTCGACCAGCAACGCTTTCTCGCCGCCCTGGATCGCATCGTGGCGAAGCATGGCTGGGCCGTGGTGGTGGTCGCGGAAGGCATTCGCCACGCGGACGGCAGCATGGTCCATGAGACCGCCGACCCCGGCCAGGCTGACCCTCTCAAGCGCCCCATGACGGGCGGCGTCGCGCAGCACCTCGCCGGTGTCGTTGGCCGGTCTCTGGGCATCCGCTGCCGCAGCGAGAAGCCCGGGCTGCTCGGCCGCGCCTCGATGGCGCACGTCGCCTGCCAGGACCTCGAGGACGCGGCACTGGTCGGCCGCGCCGGCGTCCGGGCCCTGGCTGCCGGCCAGTCGGACGTGATGGTCAGCTTGCGGCCGCTCTTGCGTCCGGGCGAACAGACCAGCCCTCAACTCGACTCCGGCTACAGCCTCGTTCCCTTGTCCGAGGCCGCCGGGATCGAGCATCGGATTCCCGCCCAATGGCTATGCGACGGGCCGCTTCCCGTGGCCGCCGCCTTTCGCGAGTACCTGCGACCGCTGGTGGGAGAATTGGACAAGCAGATGACCGAGCTGCCCTGGGCGGCGCTCAGAACCGGAGCCTATTCACAATGACAGAAGAGCAACCCCAAACCCCAGCCCAGACCCCAGGCCAGACCACAAGGGGGACCGCCAACAATATCGGAGTTTTGATCTTCGGCAGAAAACGTCCCGGCTTCGATCAGGATTGGAACAGCGAGGTCCGCGAGCGTTGCCAAAAGACCCTGTCGCAGCTCGGGTACGGCTGCATCGGCGCGGACCGCCTGGTGCTCGACGACGCATCCGTCAACTCCGCTCTCGACGAGATGGAGCAGGCCCACTGCCAAGCCCTCATCGTCATTCAGCCTTCCCTGGCCGACGGCCAGTTTGCCCTCACCGTGAGCCAGCGCTGGGCCAGCCCGGTGGTGCTGTGGGCCACGCCCGAACGTCCCGGCGACGGCAAAGTGAGTTCCTGTTCGCTGGTCGGCCAGCACCTCTGGGCCTCCATCTTTCGCCAGGCCAACCACGCCTTTGAGTTCGTCTACGGCGCTCCCGAGCAGGTCCATGATGAGCTACGGAGGGCCATCGCCCTGGCCGCCGCCATCGCAAAGCTGCGCACCGCCAAGCTCGGCATGATCGGCTCCCACGCTCCCGGCTTCATCGATCTCGCGGCCGACCCTTTTCTCATCCGCCAGACCTTCGGCCTGCAACTGCAGCCGCTCAGCCTTCCGCAGTTCATCGAGCGCGTGCGCGACGTGCCCGAGGCCGAGGTCAGCGCCGACCTCGACCGCGTCCGCGCCCTTGGCCTGCGCCAAACCTCCGATCGCACCGCGGCGCCCGACGACCTGCTCTCGGTAAGCTCACGCTACTACCTCGCCATGCACGACGTGATGCGGGAGTTCACGCTCGACGCGCTCAGCGTTCAGTGCTGGCCAGAGCTGCCGAACATGCTCGGCCAGTGGCCTTACCTCGCGGTTTCGCGCCTGAGCGCCGAGGGCCATGCGGTCTCCATCGAAGGCGATGTCGATGGCGCAATCCTTGCTCTGGCCGGCAAACTCACCGGCATCGGCCCCGGTTTCCTCTCCGATTGGCTGGAGCACGACGCGGACACCATCTTCTTCTGGCATCCGGGCATGGCGCCGCTCGACATGTGCAATGCCGTGGGCTGCGCCGACGAGCCCTCCCTCGGCGGCCACTTCAACGGCGCGCGTCCGTTTGTTGTCGATGGCCCCTTGAAGTTCGGCTCTTCAGTTACGGTGTCACGCCTGTGGCGCTGCGACGGCCGCTACCATGCCACGGCGTTTGAGGGCGAAGCGATTCCGCCGCGGCGCCGCGTCACGGGCAACAGCCTGCTGGTGGCCGTTGATGGAGGCGGCATTCCGGCGAGGTTTGACGACCTCCTTCACGCCGGCCTTCCCCACCACGTGACGGTGCACTATGGACGCCACGCGGCGATGCTGCGGCGGCTGGCGCGCATCGTTGGAGCAGAGTGGCATACGTAACGCGGAAATGCTATGACAACGGCTGCTGCTATGATAGTTTGCAATCAATTGCAGGGGGAACATGATGGCCGCGAGGAAGATTCGGTTGAGGGCTGCGCCAGCGTCTCGAAAGAGCTCCACTTCCCGGGTGGTGCGGCATGATGTGCGCGAAGAGATCGAGCGCCGGATTCTTTCCGGCGAAAGCAAACCCGGCGAGCGGCTGAGCCAGCAGAGTCTCGCCCGCGAACTGGGAGTCGCACAGGGCACGGTGCGCGAGTCGCTGCTCGAACTGCAATGGCTTGGCCTGGTGGAATCCATCGACCGCCTCGGCGTCTTCGTCGATAAGCTCGACGTGGCGCGCATCTGCGAAGCCTACCTGGTGCGCGAAGTCATGGAAGGCCTCGCCGCTCGCCTGGCTTGCCGCAGCGCCGGAAGGTCGGACATCGCGGAGCTGAAGTCCATGGCCGACCGCATCTACAAGCTCGCCCAGGAAGACGACGCGGAGACGGCCTCGCTGGACCGCGCCTTTCATCTGCGCATTACGGAAATGACGCGCAACGACACCCTGCTGCGGCTCTCCAAAACTTATCGCGCTCTCGGAATGACCGTCCGCGCCTTTCGCGAGCCTGCCGTCATCCACGCGGAGCACCTCCGCATCGTCGAGGCCATCGAGCACAACTTTTCCGAAGAGGCCGAGCGGCAGGCGCGGCTGCACGTGCTCGGCGCCCGCGAGATGATCGAGGCGCAGGCGCAGCTCGGCCAGTTCACGCCGCGGTGGGTGAAATAAATGACGCAGGCCCGGCTCATGGAGGAAGGACGGCCCCCGGTGCAGACCGATGCCTCCGCACAGACCGATGGCTCCGTGCACGGTTCCCTCATCGCAGGCCGCTGGGTGCATACCGAGAACCGGCACGACGTCATCGATCCGGCCACGGCCAAGCCCTTCGCGAAGACCTCATCCATCGGCCCTGAACATCTGACCGAGGCGCTCCACGCCGCCGAGGGGGCCCTCATGCCCTGGCGCAACCGCACCGCCGCCGCGCGTGGCGCGATGCTGCACCGTGTGGCCGACGCGCTTCTGGCTCGCCGCGCCGAACTCGCCCGCACCATCACGCTGGAGAACGGCAAGCCGCTCGCCCAGAGCGAGGGCGAGGTTGCGATGGCTGCCGACCATCTGCGCTGGTTTGCCGAAGAAGGCCGCCGCGTCTATGGCCGCAGCGTGCCGAACCAGGTCGCAGGCAAGCGTCACCTCATCATCAAGACGCCCATCGGTGTGGTGGGTGCGATCGCGCCCTGGAACTTCCCTCTCGTCCTGTCGGTGCGCAAGGTTGCGCCAGCCATGGCCGCCGGTTGTCCGGTCATCCTCAAGCCCGCCAGCCAGACGCCGTTGTCTTCGGTCCACCTCGCCGAGTGCATGCTGGAAGCGGGTGTGCCCGCCGGCGTCTTCCAGATGGTGATCGGCGAAGCGGCGATGATCTCGGGCGAGTTCCTGCGCAATCCCATCTGCCGCAAGATCACGTTTACCGGCTCCACGCGCGTTGGGCAGTTGCTGATTGAAGGCGCCGCCAAGACCATCAAGCCGCTCTGTCTTGAGCTCGGCGGCCTTGCGCCGGTGCTGGTCTTCGAGGACTGCGACCTGAAAGTGGCCGTCCGCGAGACCATCATCGCGAAGTTCCGCAACACGGGCCAGTCGTGCATCGCGGCCAACCGCATTTACGTACAACGGAGCATTTACAGGCAATTCGTAGAACTCTTCTGCGAGGCCGTCGCGAATCTGAAGACGGGCTCGGGCCTCGAACCCGGGATCGATGTAGGCCCGGTCGTCAATGAGGCGGCCCTGACCGGCGCGCTCGACCAGATTGACGACGCTGTTCGCAAAGGCGCGCGCATCGCCGTGGGCGGCGCCCGCGTCAAAGACACGACCGGCTTCTTCCTGCAGCCGACCGTTCTCGAGAACGTCACGCCCAACTCCACCTGCATGTGCGAAGAGACTTTTGCCCCGGTGGCGCCCATCGCCAGCTTCGAGACCGAAGAGGAGGCCATCCGTCTCGCCAACGATTCGGTCTACGGGCTGAGTGCGTATGCGATGACGCGCGATCTTGCGCGCATGTTCCGGCTCGGCGAGCAGATCGAAGCCGGCACTCTGGGCATCAACGATGGAGCGCCCACCATAAGCTCGTGCCCCTTCGGCGGCGTCAAGCAGAGCGGTTGGGGACGCGAGCTGGGCAGCGAAGGACTTGACGCCTTCCTGGAGACCAAACATGTGTCGATCGGCGGCATCGCCTAATCGATCGAGCCAAAGAAAGTACCAAGGAAAGGAAAGAACTGATGATTCATTTTTTAGTGCATGACGCTGCCGACAATGTCGGCGTGGCCGTAGTGGATCTCGAATCCGGCACCGATTGCACCGGCAGAAACCTGGCGGACAACTCCGCGCTGAGCGCCCGTACCGCGCAGGCTATCCCCCTCGGCCACAAGCTCGCGCTCAAGGACTTCAAGGTCGGCGACGAAGTGACCAAGTACGGCTGCGTGATCGGCCGCATCGTTCAGCCTGTGCAGGCCGGGCATCACGTGCATACGCACAATCTCAAGACGAAAAGGTGGGCATAGCAATGGCGAAACGAAAGATTCTGGGCTACCGGCGCGAGAACGACCGCGTGGGTATTCGCAACCATGTCATCATCCTTCCCGTCGACGATATCTCCAACGCGGCGTGCGAAGCTGTCGCGAACAACGTCAAGGGCACGATGGCGCTGCCGCACGCTTACGGCCGTCTTCAGTTCGGCGAAGACCTCGATCTGCACTTCCGCACCATCATCGGCACCGGCAGCAATCCCAACGTTGCCGCGGTTGTCGTCATCGGCATCGAAGCCGGCTGGACGCAGAAGATCGTGGACGGCATTGCCAAGACCGGCAAGCCGGTCAAGGGTTTTTCCATCGAAGGCAAGGGCGACATACGCACCATCGCCGACGCCTCCTACCAGGCCAAGGAGTACGTCCAGTGGGCCTCCGAGCTGCAGCGCACCGAGTGCGACCTGCACGAGCTCTACATCAGCGTGAAGTGCGGCGAGTCCGACACGACTACCGGCCTCTCCAGTTGCCCCACCGTCGGCAACGTCATCGACAGACACTGCGCCGAGGGCGGAACAGCCTCCTTCGGCGAGACCAGCGAACTCACCGGCGCCGAGCACATCGTCGCCTCCAAGGCCGCCAACGACGAGGTGCGCAAGCAGTTCTTCGCCGCCTTTGAGGACTACACCAAGCTCGTCTTCGACCAGAAGACCAACGACCTCTCCGAGTCGCAGCCCACCAAGGGCAACATCGCCGGCGGCCTCACCACCATTGAAGAGAAGGCGCTAGGCAACGTCGAAAAACTTGGCAAGAAGACGAAGTTCGTGGGCTGCCTCACGCCCGCGACAGCGCCCGACAAGCCCGGCCTCTGGTTCATGGACACCTCCAGCGCCGCCGCCGAAGCCGTCACTCTCTGGGCCGCGTCGGGCGCCGTCGTGCACCTGTTCCCCACCGGCCAGGGCAATGTCATCGGCAACCCCATCGAGCCCGTCATCAAGCTCAGCGGCAATCCCAAGACCGTCGCAAGCATGGGCGAGCACATCGACCTCGATGTGTCGAAGATCCTGCAAGGCGAGATGACCCTCGATCAGGCCGGCGACGCTCTGCTCGACATGGTGGTGCGCACCGCCAACGGCCGGCTCACCGCGGCCGAAGCCCTCGGCCATCGCGAGTTCGTGATGACCAAGCTGTACCGAAGCGCCTGATGGCATCCCTAAGGACCGAAGCCATGAAACGATTTCAGCCTTCCGATCTGCGCGAGCTTACCGCGCGACTGGCGGTGCGGGCGGGGGTCTCGGCGAGCGACGCCGAGCTCTTCTCCCGCGCCCTGGTCGACGCCGACGTGCAGGGCACGTCGACCCACGGTGTCTCGCGGCTGAATATCTATCTGAAGCGTATCGGGCTGGGCCTGATCGACCCCGCAGCCGAGCTGAAGATCGATCGCAGCCATGGCAGCGTCCTCGCGCTCGATGCCGGCAACGGCCTCGGCCAGGTGCAGGCCACCAAGGCGCTCGATCTGCTCCTGCCACTGGCCCGCGAGAACGGCGTCGCCTCCGCGACCCTGCGTAACTCGCAGCACTTCGGCGCGCTATCCTACTACTGCAACCGCGCGGCGGATGCAGGCATGATCCTGCTCGCGATGACCAACTGCGAACCCGCGATGTCGCCCACCGGAGGCTACGCTCCGTTCTTCGGCACCAATCCCATCGCCGCCTCGTTCCCCACGGACCTCGGCTTTCCGGTCAAGATCGATCTCGCGACCTCGATCGTAGCCCGCGGCAACATCATCGCCGCGAACAAGAAGAAGCAGGCCATCCCCGAGGGCTGGGCGTTGGACAAACAAGGTCAGCCAACCACCGACGCGGCCGAAGCCCTGGCCGGCACTGTCCAGACGATGGCAGGCCACAAGGGCTACGCGCTGGCGCTGATGGTCGAACTCTTCAGCAGCGTGCTCTCGGGCGCGGCTATCGGCAGCGACATCGGCTCCATGTACAAGGACCTCGACCGCAAGCAGGACGTCGGCCACTTCTTCTGCCTGTTCGATATCTCCGCGTTCATGGACCCAGCCGAATTTTCCACGCGTATCGACACCACCGTCGAGCGCCTGAAGGCCAGCCAGCGCCGCCCCGGCGTCGAGGAGATCTTGATTCCCGGCGAGCGCTCCTCGCGGGCCGCCGCGCAGAGCGAGGCCGAGGGCATCCTGCTCGGCGACGATACCCTCGCCGAACTGGAGCACTGGTGCCAACATTTCGGGGTCCCGTTTTCCATTCCTGTCGAGGTCTAACGTATGCCAGACGTACTGATCGCCGAAGACATCCGCGGCAACGCCGTCGATGAGCTTTCCTCGCGTTTCGATGTGGCGTTCGAGCCCGAGTTGTGGCGAGATCTCCCTTCGCTCGCTATTCGTGTGGCCGAGTTTCGCGGCCTCATCATTCGCAACCAGACGCAGATCAACACGAACCTCTTACGCTCCGCAAAAAAACTTGAAGTCATCGGACGTGCCGGCGTCGGTCTCGACAACGTGGACGTAAACGCTGTCCTGCGGGCCGGCGTCGTCCTCACTTCGACGCCGGACCAGAATGCCATCAGCGTCGCCGAACTCGCCATCGGACTGATGCTCTCGCTGGCCCGCAACATTCCCGCCGCCTTGGAAGACACCCGGCAAGGCAGCTGGAACCGCCGCCGCTTCTGGGGCACCGAGCTCTACGGTAAGACCTTCGGCATCATCGGCGCCGGCAAGATCGGCTTCCTGACGGCGCGGCGCGCGCAGGCGCTGGGGATGAACATTCTCGCTTACGATCCCTACATCAGCCGCGACAACGTCCTGCTCTTCGAATTGAACGCAGAGCTGGTCTCGCTCGAAGATCTGCTGGCGCGCGCCGATGTCGTCTCCTGCCACCTGCCCGCAACGCCCGAGACAGCGAATCTGCTCAGCGCGTCATGTTTCGCCCGGATGAAGCCCACCGCCACGTTTCTCAACACCTCTCGCGGCGAGGTCGTCGATGAAGATGCCCTGCTTGCCGCTCTGCAATCGGGTGCCATCGCCGGGGCGGCCCTCGACGTCCGCTCCAAGGAACCGCCCACCATCGGCGAACTCGAAAAGCTCCCCAACGTCTTGCTCACACCGCACATCGCCGCGCTCACTCACGAGGCTCAGGACCGCGTCACCACCGCAATCTGCGAGGATGTGGCCCGCGTCCTGGACGGCAAACCGGCGCTGAACGCCGTCACCCGCTGCTAGTAATTCTTGTATGCGTTGTTGAACGCCGGCCTCGGCTTCGAGTGTACGAATGCCGAAACATCATAGGCATCCTGCGGAGACAAAATACCCTTGCGGTTCTGAGGCATGTTGTATTGCACGAAGGCCGCCATCTTTTGAATGTTGTTCATTCCCGCGCCGTCGTTATAGGACTGCGGTCCCCACAGCGGCGGAAACAGCGGCGCGCTTCCCTCTCCGTTCTCGCCATGGCAACCGGCGCATTGGATGGCGTAGATCTCAGCGCCATGCACAGGATCGGGCTTCAGGTCCGGCAGATGGATGAAGCCACGGCCGATGAAACGTTTCCTGGCAGGCTGCGGCTCCGACAACCAACCGATGTAATCCATGAGCGCCTGCATCTCCGGCCCACGATACGGCAGCGGCTTACCGTTCTCGCTGCGCACGAAGCACTCCTGAATGCGATCGCGGAGTGAAATGACGTGACCGGCGCGCTTATTGTAGGCGGGAAAGTGCGCGGGAATGTCAACCATCGGCGACGCGTAGGGTTGGATGCCGCCTTCCGCGTGACAACTCGAACAACTCAGCGTGCCGCCGGTATGCGTTGGCGCGTACAGCGGCGTCTCGTCGAACAGAAGTGCGCCATACCGGATGCGCAGCCCGTGCGGAGTGTCCGGGACAGCGTACAGGTTCGGCGGCTTCCACGACCTCCAGTTCCGCTTCGGCGCGTTCCACTGCAGGAAGGAATAGTCCTTGATGTGCATCCCAATCACAATCGTGCCGGCGTAAAGGGCGATCGTCGCCACGGCGATGACTATATTCCATCTTCCTCTCATCATTGTTTCCGATTGGCAATATAGGGACGAAACCCATATTCGCTATAGGCTGCCCGCGCTTCCGCCGATTGCAGATAGGCCAGCCACGCCGCCGCGGCCGCGGCATGCGGCGCGTCGTGCACCATCCCCGCGGCATAGACCGCGGTGACATTCTGGCCCTCGGGGATCGCCACCCCTTCCAGACGGTTTCCAATTTTCTGCTGGAACATCACCTCCGACGCCCATACCACGCCCGCATCGCTCTTGCCGCCCATGATGCGCATCGGAGTCTGCCGGTGATGTATCTGCGTCAGAAAGGTCGTGCCCTGCTGGACCTTCGTTGTGTAGACCGTATCAGCCAGACGCTCGCCGCCTGCCTTCTTCAGCGAATCGGCGATCTGTTTGGCAACTCCCTCCGTCTCGGCGTTCGGCATGGAAAGCCGAACGCTCGGGCTGGCGAGGTCCTGGAGGGTCTCGATATGTTTCGGATTCCCGGCGGCCACCATGATCTCCAGATCGTTGGTGGTGTAGCGAACGACGTTGTCCACCTGATGTTGCTCTCGCATCTCATCGAGCACGCGCGCTCCAGCCTCATAAATATCCGGCGTCGCCCTCAGCGTGAGATTGCCGAGTGTAATCGTGTCGTTCTGCCCCATCTGCCGCCGCAGAACACCGGGCGGAAGCGTCTCGTAGAAAATATGTCCAGCCAGCTCCGGGTGCTGTTTCTCGAAGCCAGCCATCAGCCGCGGCAGCACAAAAAACTGGTTGCCCCCGATGAACAGCACCAGCTTCGCGCCTTCCGGATCGCCGTGTAGGTCGGGAACGTTGTCGACATCATCGACATGAAAGACGAACCCCTTGTCCTGCGCTGGATCGTTCGCTCCCTGGCTCCACGGCGGAGTGCTCTGCCCCAGAGCTCCTAGAGAAAGCGCGAAAATCATTGCTGAAATCAATCGACGCACGACCCACGCTCCTCTACACGGTGATGTAGGTAAAACGCCCATCCGACTGCAGGAGCGAAATCGCCGCCACCATGGCCGGAACAATGATGACCCCCGGCAGAATATGCGCCTGCAGATCGCGAACGATCTCTTCGGGAGGCGCCGTCAACCCGAACTTGCTCACTAGGCCGTGGACCTGTTCCTCGGTCGCGGTATGGCAGCTCAGAAACTGCACGCCGCGGCCTTGCAACGCCTCGATAC
Source organism: Granulicella sp. (assembly GCA_965277925.1). Taxonomy (GTDB): domain Bacteria; phylum Acidobacteriota; class Terriglobia; order Terriglobales; family Acidobacteriaceae; genus Granulicella. The sequence goes on from OZ255850.1 coordinate 791,147, forward strand.
TCTTGTCCTGATACACCGAATCCGGGCTATCGATAGCGGTCGAGGCGCCGGCGGCCTTTCGCAGATAAACATTCCGCGTCGCCGGCTTGCCGGTCTTCGGATCGTTTTCTCCGATAAATTCGCCGAGCCGGTACTTCTCCCACATCGAGTCATCGAAGTTCAGCATGTTCGAAGGCCCATGCATGGCCGCCGCCACCTTGATCTGGTCCGCCGGAATACTGAAGCCAAAGTGCAAGCCATTCAGCGAATTCTTGATGTTGTTGAGAAATTTCCCTTCGCCAATAGGCCTGATGTCGTAAACCTGTTTGGCTCTTGCCGGCGACTTCAACAATCGATCGAACGCATCGAACTTCCAGTCGGAGTGCTGATCGATAAGTTGGGCTTCGAGGGACGGAACGCCAAGGCTCAATGCGCCGAGCGCCGCCACGCTGTTGCTGAAAAACGATCTGCGATTCAATTTCATACCGGCCTTCCTTGTTGTTGAATGAATATAGGTCGAACCTCGGTCCTAAAGAGCGATCCACCCCGCATGGATGGCCCACAGCGATACGCTAGCTACGATAATCCAGAGTGTCAGCCCTTGGATGAGTGGCCGCATTCCAACCTCCCGCAGCGTATTCCGCGTGATGCCCGTGCCGATCAGAAACAGCACCGTGGTCAGGGCAGCGCGCCCCAGCCGGGCCAGGCCTGCCAGCAGTGACACGGACGCGGGAACATAATGCGGCAGATAGGTAGCCAGGGCCGCCGCGAAACAAAAATACAAGATAAACCACGGCCAGCGTATCTTTGTTTTGCTTTTCTTCACCATCGCGACGGCAATCGTTAGCGGAACAATCCATAGTGCGCGAGTGAGTTTCACCGTGGTCCCGACCGCCAGCGCGACCGGACCATACTTTGCACCCGCACCCACAACGGAGCTCGTATCGTGGATCGAGAGCGCAGCCCAGAGCCCGAACTGCGTCTGGGTAAAATGCACAAGATTTCCAATGAAAGGAAAGAGCAGCAGGGCAACCGAATTCAGCACGAAGACCGTGCCCAGCGATACGCCCATCTCCTCATCGTTCGCCATCAGCACCGGACCCATCGCTGCGATCGCGCTTCCGCCGCAGATTGCGGTCCCGATGCTGATCAGGAACGACTGGTTCTTGCCTACTCGAAGCATAATCCCCAGCAAGATACCCAGGCCGAGTGTAACGCTGATGCTGATCGCCGTATAAACAAAACCTGACCTGCCGGCCCGCATTACCTCCTGCAGGTTCATCCCAAACCCAAGACAAACGACGGCGGCCTGCAGCAAGAACCGCGACAGCTTCCGGCTCTCGCCATGAAAGTCATGCACGGTAGTCAGGCCGAAGATCAGGCCTGCGGCCAGCGCCAGCGGCGGATCGATAAGACCCGAAGCTGAAACGATAATTCCAATGAAGAAAAGAGTTCGAACTGACACATCTTCCAGCGTGGACGCGACCTCGGCCGGTGTCGAGACGTAGTTTTGAAATGCCTATAAGATTTTCTTATCGGCTTTATTGTCCATCACCGCGGAAGATGCCAGCGCAAACCGTTCAAAGGCGGCGGCTGGCCCGGCCAGCTCGGTGCCTGCAGGCCAGATGAAGCTGAAATCCCGTGGAATCTGCAGGTCCTTCACCGCAACCGTCCGCACGGTGCCCAACCGCAGCACTTTACCGAGAGCGCAGCGCGAGACAAATCCAACTCCCAAATTGGCCTCCACCCCGGAAATGATGGACTCGGTGGAATCCAGGTCCATCAACACCCGCAGCGATTGCAGAGGCAGCCCGGCGCTCTTGAGCGCGCGCTCCACCACTCGCCTGGAACCTGAGCCGCGCTCCCGCAGCAGAAGCGGGGCCTTCGCCAACTCGAATGCAGTAATCGTCTGGGGTCGGACATTCCTTGGCGAGGCCCACGGATGCTGAGGACTTACAATCAGGACCATCTCGTCCTGCATCATCCGCACGACTTTCAATCCCCGCCGCATCGCCGGTCCTTCGATCATGCCCAGGGCGATCTTTCGTTCCGCAATCGCACCCGCAATAAACTCGGTGTTCCCGCTGATCAGGGAGATATGCACTTCAGGATGCTGCTTCAAGAACACGCCGAGCATACGAGGCAACACATACTGCGCCACCGTGGTCGACGCGCCTAGCGCGAGGTCGCCGGTGACTTTGCTGTTCAACGCCGCCAGCTCAAGCTGGGCTTTTCTCATCAACTCCGCGGCTGCCGTCGCATAGCCAAGCAAGACGCTGCCTGCTCCGGTCAGCGCGATCTGGCTTCCCTGCCGGTCTCCGCCACTGCGGTCGAAGAGTTGCACCCCCGCCTCTTCTTCGAGCGCGCGGATCTGCTGGCTGACCGCGGGCTGGCTCAGATGCAGCACCTCCGACGCCTTGCGAAAGCTCATCTCTTCCGCCACCGTACGGAAGACCTTGAGACGAAAATTCTCCACTGTCACCAACTCGCTAGGTCAGGTTATAACGAAGACTCCTCTCCTTCCTCTTCATGTTATGCGAAGCGAAGCACAAGCCATCCGGCTTAGCTTAGAAGACATACTTGGCCGACAACTGGAAGAAACGACCGTTGGGATTCCCGTTCTGCAGGGAACGTGCGGTGGTTATCTGACCGCCCGTCGGACCACCGATGCCGGAGTTCGGCTGCCCCAGAATAGGCGTGTTGGTCAAGTTGAAGACGTCCGCACGAAGCTCGAGATATTGCGATTCAAATGTCTTGAAGTGCTTGAATAGCGACATATCGAGCTTGCGGAAGCCCGGGCCATAAATCTGGTCACTGCGTCCGCCGAGGAAGAGCTTCGCGGTCGCCGCGTCCGTGATGTATGTGGGATAAGCGAAACCGGGCGCCGCGACCGTCGGGTTGCCATTGTTCTTATTGAACGGAGTGAGCAGCGAGGCCGGCAGCGGGTTCGCGAAGGCGCAGGGATTGAACCAGCGCCGGTTACTCGCCAACGTGTGCAGTTCCGTCGCGCAGGTAATCGACGGGTTCGTCGGGTCGGGTGTTCCGCCGGGCGCATACGGGTTGCGTTTCAGCAAGGCGAAGGCGGTGCCTCCGGTCACGTTGGTCTGGTTGGCCGTACCTACCGAGAACGGATTGCCGGTCTGGGCCTGGAAGGTCGCGTTGGCCGACCAGCCACCGAGCAGGGCATCCACAAACCCGTTGCTGTGGTTGAGGAATGCTTGCCCGCGTCCAACCGGCAGGGCATAAAAGCCGTTGAACGTGAAGCGGTGCCGCGTGTCCGTACCGGAGTTCGTATAGTCATCCCGGATGGGAATGATGTTGTTGTCGCGATAGGCTCCAATGCCGTTGCCCAGGGGGTCGCCGGAGTCATCCAGGGCATGCGACCACGTGTACGTCCCTGCGAAATCCAGCCCGTGCGAGATGCGCTTTTCCAGTTTCGTCTGGAGAGAGTTGTATGAAGATATTCCGGCATAGAGCAGGTTGCTCGATCCGCTAAAGTCCGGAAACGGCAGAAAAGCCTGCGTGCTTCCCGACGGCAGCAGCACGGCTGTTGAGTTAGAGTTGACACTGAAAGGCAGGTGGCGCCCACCCGTGCCCACGTAGCTGAGCGTAAAGACAAAATCATTGGTGAAAGCCTGCTCGACCGCCAGGTTGTAATCGATCGCATAGGTCGTCTTCAGGTCCAGGCTTTGACCTACAAGACTCGGCGTGGAAAAAGCTGAGGTCAGGCCTTGTGCGATCAGGCTCGAGAAGCCGTTCTCCAGCGTGTACCCGTTGTTCTGGCAGCTTGCCGATCCGGTGGTGCAGGACGGCGCCGGGAAGTTGTCGCTGAAGTTGAATGGATAGTTGGTGGCGAGGTTTGTCGCCACGCCCGCCTGCTGCTGACCTTGATAGAAGAGGCCGAACCCGCCGCGCACAACCGTCTGCGGGGTGGCGCTGTACGCAAAGCCCACGCGCGGAGCAAAATTCAAGTTATGAACACTGGTCAGGCGCTCGTTGTCCGTGTACTGCAGGTCGATGTGGTCCTTGGCGAGCGCGGCGATAAATGCCGGGTTCAGAGTGATGTTCCGGTCCTGCGCAGGAAGCTCATAAACGGCTGAGCCTGTGGCAACGCCCACGCTGTTGACGTAGAAGTTAGCCTGCTTGCCGATCATTTCCTTGTACGGCTGAAAATACTCGTAGCGCACCCCAAGGTTCAGGGTCAGCTTGTGCGTGGCGCGCCAGTCATCCTGCACGTAACCGGCCATGATGAACTGAGCATCGTTATAGGTTCCCGAAGGCCCAATGGAGCCGTTGGACATATTGTTCGTCAGGAAGTCTGCGATGCCACTGCCCGTATTTGCTACGCCCGGCTGCGCGGTCTCCGACCCGTTGTAGGTATACGCCGGGTGCGAGGACGGCGGCTCCAGCACGAGGGAACGGATGGACTGGTAGGAGACGCCCAGTCGCAGCGAATGATTGCCGAGCGTCCACGACACGTTGTCGAGAATCTGGTACTCGTTCGCATACTGGAACTCCGGACGGAAGGCATGGGCGCCGAAGCTCGCAATGCCGCCGCCACCGCTGATCGTCGTTGTCGGCAGACCGCCGTTCATTGGAGCGCTCGGTCCTGACGGGACGCCGCCAAGACCCACGCTGGCCGCCGCATTTGGGTTGCCATAGCCCGGATTCAACTGCGCGAAGTGGCTGTAGTTGAAGGCAAAGCGGGCTTCGTTCACGATCTTTGGCGAGAAGACGTGAGTTTCGCTCAAAAGAAAGTTGTTGCCGTAGTTGATGTTCTGTCCGCTGACGTTCGTCGAGCCGTTGCCGCCGCCGCCGTCCAGCACCGGGCCCAGTGGCGCCGCGTTGTTGCCGCGCGTATTGAGGAAGCTGAAGCGGAAGAACGCCTGGTCTTTCGCGCTGGCATTGTAGTCCAAACGCGTGTCCCACTGGAACGTATAGAACGGCTGCTTGAGCGAATACGAGTAGTTCTGCGTCGCGATGCCGAACTGCGAGGTGTTCGGCAGCGGATACATATTCAGGATGCTTTGCGCCACAGGATCAATTTGATTGAGGCAAAGTACATTGTTGCCGGTCGGATTGGCCGCCGTCGCGCGCGCCGGGCAGGTCAGTTTCACCTGGTTGTTCTGTGGCTGATAAAGCTGAGTGGGTTTAGAAGCCCCAAAATTGGCCGGGGTGAGCAGTTCGCTGAAGTCACCGGTACGCTCAAGCAGCGTAGGAACAGTCAGGTTGCCTTGGGGCACCTGAATGATGACTCGATTGTTCTGCACATCCCCGAAGAAGAACAGCTTGTCCTTGATGATGGGCAGCCCAAGTGTGGCGCCGAAGAGGTTCTGGCGATATTCCGGTGTTCGCTTTCCGTATTGGCCGGGCGTCCAATCGTGCGTGTCGAGGTAGTCGTTGCGGAAGTACTCCCAAGCGTCGCCGTGGATGTTGTTAGTGCCGGACTTCACGCTGGCGCTGACCAGCGCGCCGGCCGAGTGGCCATACTCGGCGCTGTAGTTCGAGGTGGTAACTTTGAACTGCTGCAGCGCATCGGGCGGTGGATTGATAACATAGCTGGCGCCGCCGAGGAAATCGGCGGAGACGGCATTGTTGTCTACGCCGTCGAGCACGAAGTTATTTTGCTCAGGACGCATGCCGTTAGCGTCGAAGTCGCCGGTGCCGTTCGCCCGCGAGCCCTTGGACGGCGTGACACCCGCGCTCAGTTGCGCCAGGTACACGATATTACGGCTGCTCAACGGCGTGTCATTGATCTCCAATGTGGTGAACGTCTGGCCGGTAGAGCTGTCCTGCGACTGCAACAGCGGCGGTGCACCGGTGACCGTAACCGTGTCCGAAACGGCGCCTGGCTTCAGCTTTATGTCGACGCTGCTGCGCTGGCCCAGGTTGATCGCGACGTTCTGCTGTCGTGTCTGCTCAAAGCCCGGCGCAGACGCGGTGATCGTATAGTTACCAATCTTGATCGGCGAGAAGACGTAGACGCCGCTCTTGTCAGCGGTCGTGGTGAGTGTGAAGCCAGTGTCGGGACTTTGGAGCTTGACTACGGCGCCGGGAATGGCCGCGCCGGTGTCGTCCTGCACTGTTCCAGTGATCGCGCCTTGATCGAGGAATTGGCCGAGAGCCTTATCGGCGGGCATGCAGATCAGGATGCAGCAGAGAAACAACAAGGTGCACTTCACGCGCAGTACCTGGCGCGTCATTGCAAGTCCGATGGTCTTCTTCATGGGTTCACCTTAATGCGCCGTGCACGTTGCGCGCAGAGAAATAGCCGAAAGCCGAGGGTACGGGTGGAAAGTCGTGAAACGAACACTATGGATGCAAAGATTGACCTCAACCCCATGCAACGAGCATCGAGCCAGGGTTGAAGCAAACGGGGCAGCTACTAATCGGTAGCAATCTATCAGCTTCTATCAGAAGCTGTCAAAGCAAATATTTGCGCCGCTTCAGCAGCGTGGTAATGGAGTTCTCCCCGGAGGCGCGGCTCGCGCATTTCCCCGCGAACATGCACACGTTTTGACAGCCTACGGGACGGGAGGCATGCCCGGCATCGAAACGGCCAGCCTGCCTCGGCGTGGCAGGAACAAGTTATCCGTGCTGAGAATCCTGGCTCAAAGCGCAAAAGGTCGCAAAGGACATTCCAGCGACGCTCACCCGAAAGCGGATATCCCACCGAATGCTTTCCCCGGCCCCTAAGCGAAGCGCTGAACCCGTACGCTGCGCCTCCGCAAGTGTGTTGCAGGGGGCGTTGGTGGGTTCCATGGCGACGGCGTATTGCCGCGGCTCGGCGCCCTTGTCAGGCCATCCGCCATAGCACAGCCAAAGTCCGAGGTAGGGCAGTTTAAGGGCGTCAAACGACAGCGTGAGGCCCTGGTGCACCGAGCAACGATACACCCCACAATAACCGTGGCCACTGCAGTCGTTGTCACTACAGCCCTCGCTGAGCCGGCCGGTGTAGAGCATCTCCGCCGTGCCGGCCGTACGGGCACCGACCACGTCCAGCCGGACACCAGAGAGCGTTCGCGGCCAGCCGAGGATCGAACCGCCCGCGCCCAGACGATCGCGACGAGAGTAGTACAAGGTCAAGGCCTGCGCCTCTGGCCGCAACACAATGCGATCGCCTTCGGCAACCGCGAATAATGGGTGGCAAGCATAGAGGAAGGACGTGGGCGCCGCTTGCAGGTTCTCCACGCAATAGTGGATGCGAAGTTCACTTCCTTCCAGGGAGAGTTCCTTGCAAAACAGCAATGGCCGGCTGAATCCGACCGCATGAAGGCGCACTCGTGTGCTCGTGGCCTCGGTTACCTTCCACGCGAGCTGCCAAAAATCCCCGTGGTCGGGAGCGGGACCGCCTTCGGTGTCCGGCCCGCACGGTCCGACCGTCGGCAGACACTCTTCAATGCCGGCGCATGGCCCGTCCTGGAATGAAGCGCTGAGTCCCGACTGCACATGAAATCCGCTCTTCAGCGGCTGCGTCAGGAACTCAACGCCCGTGTGAAGACTCCGTAGCGACGCGACGCGGCCGCCTTCAGCCGGCAGGACAGTGACAGCGAGCTGAGAATTTTGCAGCACGTAGACGTGTGGGTCGCTCGCAGAGCTTTCGGTCTCGTAGATAGGGTTGTTCGCATCCATCTTCGCCTCCATTATGGAGTATGGCCAATGAATATCCGGGAACGCCGCGGATGTCCCGTGTGCCTTCGCAGATCGAGCCTCTGGAAAAGTACGGTAACGTACACACAAGAATCCTCATCTGGGGTGCTTTACTGTGTCAAGCCGCGGAAGCCCCAGCCGTCGTCGATGTGAAGCGGAACACTGCGGTCGAAGCTGACCATTGACTGGGCTTCTTGGGCCGGACGGCCCCTGAGCAATAGCGTAGTCACCGTCGAGCGCCTGATCCTGTTTGGCCATTCTTCTTAGTGATAATGGGTGATTCAAACGAAACTATGGCATTCTGGAAGAATGCGGTCGTCGACCGTTGCCAGAAGGCGCCCATCCAAGGATGAGCCATTCGATCTGTCTCCTGCGTCGGGAGACGGTACGGCCTCCTATCTGAGCGGAGCCGCCGCATTCAAGAACCTGCTCTTGACAATCCTCTCATCCGGAGATTACCGTTGCGCCGGTAACGTACACAGTGCCGCACTCGGCCTGAGCGCGACCGGTCGGCCCCAAACCTTCGACCCAGAGCATTTGCCGGCGGCCCGCCCGACATCACCCATAAGCCGGAACCACGGCAACAGAGAGGAAATAAGAATGCAGCCTATCGCGTTGTGCAGAACGCTCCAGACCCAGCCATTGTGCAGGGCAAGAAGACGTTGCTGTGGACTCCTGGCCATATTCTGCGTGGCTATCTTGACTTTGCTAATTCCAGCCTCTGGCCAGGAGTTCCGCGCCTCTATCTCGGGACAGGTGGCGGACCCTTCGGGAGCGGTCATTCCGGGCGCCGTCATCACGGCCGTCAACGACAAGACCAATGTGAAGGCTACCGCGAAGTCCGATGGTCATGGCGTTTACTCCTTTCCTTATCTGCTGGCCGGAACTTATACGGTCACCGTTACCTCACCGCATTTTCAGACCAAGGTTTACAAGAACCAGGTCCTGGACTCTGAGCAGAAGCTCGGACTCAACGTAACCCTCCCGCTAGGCAATGTCAGCGAGCAAGTTGTCGTCTCGGCCAACGACGTGGCGCTCGACACGGTATCGGCGACCCAGGGCGGAGTCATCGACCAGACACGAGTTGAAAATATGCCCAGCGCCGGCCAAGAAGTCTACGACGATGTGGCGTTTGCCGACGGCGTCCGGCTCGAAGGCAACGGTTTCAACACGACGCCGCGCAACAACACCGTTGGCTATACGGTAGGCGGTGCGCAAACCAACGCCAATGCGTTCTATCTAAATGGCGCGCCCGTCAGCGATCAAGGCGGCTGGCATTTTGTCCCCAGCCAGCAGGCGGTGGCGCAGGTGGTGGCGCTGGCCCAGCCCTATGACGCACAGTATGGACGCACCCAGGGCGGCGCTTTCACGGCGATTGTAAAGAACGGCACGAATGCGCTGCACGGCTCGGTCTACGACTTCTACGGCAATGAGGCCCTGAACGCGAATACCTGGATCTCGGACCTGAATCACAACCCGAAGACGGTCAACATTCGCGATACGTTCGGAGCCGAGGTGGGCGGCCCCATCATTCGGAACAAGACCTTCTTCTTTGGCAGCTTCGAGGCCTTTCGCCAGGACCAGCCGCTGCCCACCACCCAAACCGTTCCGACCGCGGCGGAGATAGCCGGAAACTTCCAAGGCACGGGATATACCATCTACGACCCGCTCTCCACTTACTGCGCCAAGAAGAATACCTCCGGCGGCTGCACCACCTATGCTCGGACACCGTTCCTCAACGACATGATTCCGATGAATCGTATCAGTCCCATCGGCCAGGCCATTCTCGCCGCGTACCCGGCCCCTACCACCAGCGGCCTGACCAACAACTTCTACGCCGCCGGACCGCTGCATGTGGCGTATACCCAGTACATCGGGCGCATCGACCAGAACTTCACTGAAAACACCAAACTCTATGTTCTGTTCACCTATCAGAACAATCACTACAGCACATCGGGCAACGGCTTTCCCGGAGACGCCAATACGGATTTCCTCCAGACCAACGACGACTACAACGGCATTATCGACCTGACCCACGTCTTCTCATCGAAGATCGTGCTCGACGCCAAGGCCTATTACGGATACAACAACGGCTTTTCCACCTATGGCACTGCCGTGCAGGATAACTTCACGGCCAGCAAGCTCGGGTTCAACCAGCCCGCTGTCCCCACTACGCCGCACCAGAACATCGTGCCGTCGCTCTCCATCGGCAATGAGACCGGTTTATTCGACAACAGGGGCAACGGCTCGGAAGACATCAACGCCGACTTTCAGGTCAGCGCTACGCAGCTCGTGGGCCGCCACAATCTTCATTACGGCGGCGAGTTCCTGGACATCCAGCAGGCGCCGACCGGCGTTCTCGGCACGCCCAATGGATCGTTTAGCTTCGGCGCCAACTTCACCCAGGGTAATCCTCTGACGGCCGTCACCGGCCAGGGCAACTCCATTGCAGATGTTCTTCTCGGCTACCCAACTTCCGGCAGTGTCGTTTGGCAAACGCCGACTTTCATCACTCAGCACTATTACGGCGCTTTCCTGCAGGACGACTTTCAGGTCCTGCGCAATCTTTCCCTGAACCTCGGCCTGCGCTGGGATGTCAATACGTCACCCCGCGACCGCCACAATCGCATCAATGATGGGTTTTGTCTCACCTGCACCAATCCCATCAGCAGCCAGGTGAACTTTGCGAGCGCCCCTGACCTGCAATCGCCTCTGCTTGGAGGTCTGCAGTTCGCCGGCGTCAACGGCGCTCCCAGCTCCCCCTACAAGGTGCAGTGGAACGATTACCAGCCGCGCGTCGGATTCAGTTGGGCAGTGGCGCCCGATACGGTGATTCGGGGCGGCTACGGCATTTATTATCCCTGGGGGACTATCAGCACCGACAACATCGGGTTCAGCCAGACGACCAACTTCACCGCCTCGCTCGACGGCAACCTGACTCCAGACAACTACCTCAACTCCGGCACGCCTTATCCCAGCGGCGCCCTGGCTCCCACCGGCGCCTCCGCCGGCCTCACGACTAATGCCGGAAACGCCGTGAGCTACAACGACACCCAACGGCGCCTGCGGGTGGTGCAGCACTGGTCCATCGGTATCCAGCAGCGGCTTCCCGGAGCGATAATCTTCGATCTGGAGTACGTCGGCAGCAACGACCAGCACCTCCCCGTAACCTCGAACCTCGGGGTTATTTCCAACGCGCAGCAGGCGGCCTGCAACGTGGACCTCTCGCTGTGCAACACCAATGTGCCGAATCCGTTCTACGGAGTGCTGGCCTCCAACACCGGGCTTGGCGCCTCGCCGACCATCCCGAGATGGGAGCTGCTGCGCGCCTACCCGCTCTTCAACGGCCTATCGGAACAGCGCCTGCCTATCGGCAGTTCGCACTACAACGCTCTCGATGTCCGCCTGGAGCGCAGAGTGAAGAGTCTGAATTTTGTCCTCAACTATGCGTGGTCCAACTGGATCGACCGCGATACCTACCTCAACAGCGGCCGGTTCCAGGACTCCCAACTGAACACGACGCTCGATGACGGCGACGTGCGAAACTACACGGCCCTCAACGTCGTGTATCCGCTCCCGAGCACCAGAAAGAACGGCATTGTCGGTGCTCTGGCCAACGGCTGGCTCGTGGATTCCGCCATCATCGTATCCACCGGAAATCCGCTGAATCTGCCGACGGCCGACTTCAGCTGTGGGAGCCTGTACCCGGCGGGCGGACAGACGCGCGCGCACTGGTTCAACAACGACGAAAGCTGCTGGCATCCGCTGGGCACCTGGGAACGCCAAACCACGTCCCACTCGGTAGGCTTCATCCGCGATCCTCGCCTTGTCCTGTGGAATCCGGCTTTTTACAAACAGTTCAAGCTGCCGTACCGGGAGATGGCGGTGCGCTTCCGCGTGGAGGCCTATAACGGAGCCAATCACCCGACGTTCGGATCGCCGAGCACCAATGTTTCCCTCGCGCCTAGTTATACCCCCGGAACCAGCTACACGGGCCTGGGAACGCTGCCTACCTCCCAGAACGACTCTCCGCGCGTCATCCTAACGTCTCTTAAGATTATTTTTTGACCGCTGGTCCTACAACTGAATACTGGTAACTGAATGCTGGTTTGTTTTTAGAGGAACGCCACAGCAAATTGCTATAGGAAAGAGTGGCGCAGAATCTACCGGGAAATCCCCTCGCGATGCAGCTTCCTCGGAATGATTCCAGCCGGCATCAGCTCCGCTTCAAGTTCTTCGTCGGTATCGATGATGTAGTTGGAAAAAAGGGAAAGATTGCTGCGAAAGATCACATGAGGCGCCAGCCGAACTACCGGTTGCGGTCTGTCTTCCTTGGTCAGATACGCGACCAGACTCTCAAAAGCGATTTTGCCTTGCGTATAGGGTCTCTGGTACATGGTGGCCAGCACTTTTCCGAATTCGATCAATGGAACCAGCTCTTGAAAGAGGTCCGTTGTCACGATCTGCGTCTTGCCCAACAGCTTGAGTTCATCGAGCGCCTTCAGCACTGGCAGGCTGTTGGCCGTGCTGAGATAAAGCCCGTCCGGCCGGTCCTTGCTCTGCATCAACGTCATCGCCTGCCGGTAGGCGTCTCTCGGACGTTCATGGCTTTCGAGAGCGGGCAGCAGCGTGAGGTGGGGAGACTGGAAGGCCAGCGTGGCAGCAAAGCCGCGCAGCTTCTCGGCGTGGTCCAGCGTAAACAGTTCGCCACTGAAGATCGCTACGTTCGCCTTGCGGGTAAGTTTATGGGAGAGCAGCTCAGCGGCGATCGCTCCGCTGATATAAGCGTGCGCGGCCACCGAGCCGACCCGCTCGGTGTTCGGCGCATCGCTGCCAACGCACATCATCGCGGTCCCGCTGCGCGAGAGCTTACGGATCAGCGGATCGAATTTACGGCTGTCGCCGGGAAGGAAGATGACGCCATGATAATGCCGCTGCATCGCGTTCTCGATGGCTTCGACATCTCCCACCCCCAACCGCGGGTACTCGTGAAACTCCAGGTTGATCTGCAACCCTACCATCGCCGCGGCTGCCGCACGGATGCCCGCTCGCAAGGGATCGAAAAAGTGCGAGATGTGTTTGGGCAGCACAACACCGATCGAAAGCCGCCGATTGAGCTTCAGGGCCTGGGCCGCCAGGTTGGGCTTATACCCAAGCTGATCCGCCATCTGGAGGACACGCGATCTGGTCTTTTCGCTGACTCCGGCACGCTCATGCAAAGCACGATCCACGGTGCCGATAGAGACCTTCAGCGCCCTCGCGATGTCCTTGATACCGGCGTTGCCGGCTCCGTCGTGCATGCTATGACCGGTGTGATGTGGGTTAGGAATTTTTCTCTTCAAAGGTCTCATCCCTGCGCTCCGTAGCGGGCCCACCTATCGATGATGACGAATGGGTCTTTTGCAGCTTAGCAGGCATGGGATGGCCGGCCGGATTTCTTGCGCCCGAACAAGATGGAGGCCCCTCCGCGGAGAGGCCTCCATGTTCCTGCATCGATTGCACTACCGGACGGTGAGCGGTGGGCTCAACCGAGGGCTGCACGGAACCCGACGTGGCAGCCAACATCACCATTTGAGGGGGTGGTCGATGACATAGGCGGCCGAAGCGATCAAGCTGCTGGGATATCCCGGCGCGACAGCGATGGCCTGGATTGTCTCGCTGGCGAAAACGAGGATCGGTCCGCTGTACGCTTTGGAACTCGCCGTGGGAGTTGTTCCGTCGGTGGTGTAGTAGATCGTCGCTCCCGGGGTGGTATCGGTGATGGTGACCACTTGGCCCGACTTGAAGGTCCCCGGCGCGGGGGAGATCGCCGGCGACGTGTTGGCGCCCAACGACACCGTGATGTTGTCCAGACCCGGCGCATAGCTGGCGGCATTCGGATTGGAGAAGACGATGGTATTCGCGCTGCCGCCGTTCAATGGCACCGTCATCAGGTACGGAACCGGATCGCTGAAGGTGCTCCCGTTCACGTCCAGTTCCTGCGGCGCGCCGCCGTTGACGGATACGAAGACGGTGCGTGGACCGCTGCTGGTGGTATCGACCTCAAGCTGGTAGGTGCCCGTCGACGGCACCGTCACGTTGGGGAAGGTGATGGTGTTCGCGGCGCCGGCGCCGTAGCTGCCGACGTAAGCGCCTCCCGAGCAGTAGGTGCTGTAAGCGACCTTGGCGGTTCCCGCGAGTTGCGCGGCTTCGGCCTCATAGGTCTGGAAGGTCGGCGGCGGCTCGGTGCCATCGCCGGAGACGACGATGCGGTCCAGGTAGGCGCCATAGCCCGACGGATTGCCGAAGATGATCGTGTTGTTACCGGCACTCAGCGTCACCGGAACAGTCGAACTCTGGGGCAGCACATAGCTGCCGCCGCTCAGGTTCAGTGTGGCTGCGGGAGCGCCATTGACGGAGTATTCCAGCGAACGCGGCCCTTGGGTCCCCGAGTCGACCTCCATGCGGTACGTCCCGGCAGTCTTTACATTCACATTGTTGAAGACGACGGTATTGGCTTTGCCAATATTGTTCACCGTCTTTCCACCCGAACATGCGCTGCACGAGACAACGGCCGCGGAGCCGGTCAGCTTGGCCGATTCAGCCTCATAGATCTGGCCCGTGGGCAGCGGCACGATCGGCCCGTGCGGCCTCACCTTCAGTAGGCGCGCGCCGTGGCCCTGGACCATGGTGCTGAAGCCGCCCGGGAAGGCCCCTAGGTCGGTCTGGCTCCAGATATCGCGCACCGCGCTTGCGTTCTGGAAACCGAGATCGCTCCAGCGGACGTCCACCCTGTCCGCAAAGGCGTTGAGGTTGTACAAGGCGATATAGACGTAGCGATCGCCGGTATCGGCCATCCACACCGGATGGTAGCCGCCGGTCATCTGCACGCCCGGATGTCCCGACTGGTCGACGGCCAGAAGTTCATCGTTGCTGAATGCGGACTTGGCGAGGCTATCGAGTTGAGTGAGATCGCCTCCGAGATACAGCGGTGAGTTCGCCATCGCCCAGATGGTGATCGCGGTCTGCTTTTCGGTATCGCTCAGCCCGTCCTTGGTCCCCATGCCAACGTCCAGCGTGTCCAGGTCGTTCCAGCCTAAGATCGGGCTGGCGGCGTTCTCCCAGTTCACATCGTCATACTCGCGCAGCACGATGCGCGGCCAGTCGGTCAGCCCGGCGCAGCGTCCTTCGCATTCAACGTCCTGGTCGATACGCCGCGCATTCGCAAACTGCTGCCACGTGCTCAGATAGTCCTCGTCAAGGTCCCAGGAAATGGTGAACCACATGCGTCTCCCGCTCAGCGCAATGGCCTGCGACCAGGCCTGCACATCGGGGCGGTTGTCGATCGAGAGATTGTCGACATCGGAGCCGGGCGTGGTGCCATCGAGCTTAATGTAATCGAAGCCCCAGGAGGCGAACAGCGCGACGACGGAGTTGATGTACTCCTGCGCTCCGGGCTTCGTGAAGTCGATCTTGTCGTGATACGGACTGGGCAGTGCTCCCGCAAAGGCATTGCCCTTGGCCAGCGGCATCACGACAATATTCTGCGTGTGATAGGGCGTGCCGAGGATAGGATAGTTGCCCGTGACCGCCGGCTGCTCAATGCCGGGGATCCAGTAGATCCCGGCCTTCTGTCCGTTGGCGTGGATGTGCGCCACCATGGCCGCAATGTCCGGGAACTTGGTCGTGTTGGGGATGGGACGTCCGTTCGCGTCGAAGCCGCCCTGCCAGCCCGAATCGACGTTGATGTATTGGAATCCGTGCTGCTGCAGGCCCGAGGCCCTCAACGCGTCCGACTGGACCTCGATATTGGCTTGCGTCAGAAAACCGCTGCTGATGGTCTGCTCGCTGAAGCTGCTCCACCCGAGATAGGGTCGTTCCCCGACGCCGTTGGTCTGAGCCGCGGCTGAGAATACAGCCAACAAAGTTGCAACTAGAGCCGCCGCGGAGAAGGAAACTCGTCTCATGGGTGTAGCCTCTCAGGACCGATCGCGTTGCCGCCGCGCTGCCCGTCAACATAAGAACGTGTACGAACACGGTTTGTCAAACCAATTCCGCCAAACGCCTCCATTCGATTCAACTTTTCCAGATAATGTGTACGTGCGGCGCAGCTTGCTCATCTTCCCACGCGGCATCAACCCCCTACAGTGCTTATGCGCTCAGGACGCCCGCCTCAATCTGCTCCAGCGTGCGTCCTTTCGTCTCAGGAACAAAGACCGCAACCAGCACACAGCCGAGCAGGCAGATAACCCCGTAGCCGAAGAAGATCCCGGCCGTTCCGATACTCTTGTCCAGGATGGGAAAGCTGTAGGTGAGCACGAAGGAAGCGATCCAGAGCGCACTGACCGCGGCCGAAATTCCGTGTGCGCGAACGCGGTTGGGGAAGATCTCAGCAATCAGCACCCAGGTGACCGGAGCCAGCGTCATCGCATAGCAGGCGATCGCGCTTAACGTCAGGACGAGGATCGCGCTGCCGCGCCAGTGGGCCCGATAGGCCAGCGCGCAGAGCAGATGCGAGACGCCGATGCCAACGCAGCCAAACAGCATCATCGCGCGCCGCCCCACGCGATCCACCAGCAGCATCGCCACAACCGTGAAGATCAGATTGATGGCGCCGGTCACGACGATATTGAGAAAGATTTGATTGGTCCCATAGCCGGCGCTGCGGTAGACTTCGGCTGCGTAATTGAAAAGTATGTTGATGCCCGTCCACTGTTGCAGCACGGCCAGCGCGATCCCGATCAGCACGATGCGCCGCACCGCTGGTCGCAGCAGCTCCCGCCAGGAGGATGGCTCCGCCCTGGTTTCAAGCAGTGCGTTCGATTCAATGCTCGCGATCTCCGCGCGCCCATACGTCTCTCCGCCGATACGATCGAGAACCTCCTTCGCCTCCAGCTCCTGTCCTCGGTTCAGCAGCCAGCGCGGGCTCTCCGGGATAAACAGAGAGGCGACCGTGAAGATGACCGCAGGCAGCGCGACTGCGGTGAACATCCAACGCCAGCCGTACTGAACGTTCCACGTATGCAGGAGCATGGTCGCCCCAAGACCGCCGGGCACCGGCCTTGCGAGAAGCCAGTTGACCACCTGCGCGAGCAGAATGCCGACCACGATCGCGAATTGGTTGAGGCTCACCAGGCGGCCGCGTATGGCAGCCGGGCTGATCTCCGCGATGTACAGCGGGGAGACGTTGGAGCTCAGCCCAATGGCTGTGCCGCCGAGAATGCGCCACACGATGAAAGCCGTGAAGGAGTGCGCCCAGCCGGTGAAGACCGAGGACACGGCGAACAAGACCGCAGCCATCAGCAGCATGCGGCGGCGCCCGTATTTGTCCGCCAGCGTGCCGGCAGCGAGCGAACCGATCAGGCAACCCACCAGCGCGCAGCTATTCGCCCAGCCGACCAGCGCGGCCGACGTCAGATGGAAATAAATTTCGTAGAACTGCCGCGCTCCGCCGATCACGACCCAGTCATAACCGAAGAGCAGGCCGCCCAGCGCGGCGACGATCGCGATGCCCCACACGTAGCCGCTGCGTTCTGCCCGGATCGACGTCGATGAAGAAGCCTCTGGAATCGTGGGTCCGTGCATGCTTCACCTTCCGTAGGTCTTCAGTAGATCGATTGCGCCCGTGTGACTGCTGTCCATCTCGCGCACCTGCTCCAGCATGCTCAGGCCCTCGCGCTCTTCTCCCAGGCCGAGCCGCGCCTGCGCCTCGAGGAAGCGGGCAGCAATCGTCTGGCGCTTCTGCAGGTCCTCCTCGAACAGCAGCATCGCCGGCAACGAAGTCGCAAAGTAATCGATCCTGGGCATCTGCCGCTCGAGCGACCGCGCGTAGTCGAGAATGGTCCGGAACATAGCCTGCGCTTGTTGTTCGCGGCCAAGACGGCGCAACGCCATCGCGCTCCAGTAGGTCGACTCCGAAACGGCCTGGAACTGCATCTGCTGAAAGTCCCCTTCTTGCCTGGCGGCGCGTTCCCAATGCGCGGAGGCGCCCTCGGCATTGCCGCTTTCGGAAAAGGCAACTCCAAGCCAGTAGTCGATCATGCTGGGATTCATCAGCAGGTGTTTGGCCTCGCTTAAATTGCGCGGCGGATTCCATGCTGCCTCAAGGCACGTCAGAGCCCCGCGAGGATCGCCCTCCTGCAGGAACCGGGTTCCAAGCAGAATGTTGGCGCGAACATACTGCGCCAGCACGAGCCCTTCCCCGCCCTCCCATGGCTGGAACTGTCGCCCCAACAGGATCTTCAGCGCTTTTTCCGGATGGCCGGTGCTGTTATACAGCGAAGCCAGCTCGACCGAAAGATCATCGCGCCGTTCCACCAGCGCGCTCTGCGCCTCCAACATAACCAGGCGCTGATCGAGAGGCCTGCCGGTGCGCTTCAGCAACTGGTCCTGCTCGTAGAGGATTCGCGCGTCCTTCGGCGCCATCGCTCGCGCCTGCTCAAAGGCCTTCAACGCACGTGCCTCGTCATGCAGGACGTTGTAATATCCCAACCCGAGATTGCGCCAAGCCGTAGGGAAGCCCGGATCCAGCTCGGTCGCGCGTTCCCATAGGGCGATGGCTTCCCTGTGGCGGCGGCGATCGTAGAGCAGATTGCCGAGATAGTACGGCGCGCGAGCATCCTGCGGATTGGCGCCGGTCGCCTTCTGCAACAGCAGCATCTCTTCCAGCCGGCTTGGAAAGACATACGTTGAATCTGCCTTCGCAGCCCGCGCATACACCTCAACGCTCTCCGACCTGCGGCCGAGTCTGTGCAGCACATCGGCCTTCGCGTACAGCAGCAATGCCGCTGTGCCATCATGTGCGTCTGAGTGCGGCGCCGAGACAATGGATAACGCTTCCTCCAGCAGTCCTGCGCGCATGAGATCGAAGCCAAGGTCGAGCCGCTGCTGACCATCTTGAGGCGGCGCATCCGTGGCCAGCCAGCTGCTGAAGATGTCCAGCGGATCCAAGGCTCTCGTCTGTTCGAGCACGATAGCGGCTTCCGTGCGACGGCCCAGCTTCTGTAACACCATCGTCATGAGATTGCGCGCATTGAGATTGTCGGTCTCCGCACGCAAGCAGCGGTCGAGGTGGTCCCAAGCCTTCGCCCACTCGCCCCGGCTGCAATCGATCTCCGCGAGGCGCTGGTAACCCGGGCCCCGCCACGCAGCGTTCCATGTGCTCTTGTAAAATGCCTCGTAGGCATCGGAGAATTGTTCCTGGTAAACCAGCGTAAGGCCAAGGTTGTAGAACGGCTCTCCATCCGGCGGATTTGGATTTCGCAGCGTAAGCCGTGCGATCGAAGCGCGCAGATAACGCTCGGCCTCGCCAAACTCGCCCCGCCGCATATGCCAGCGACCGAGCGCATGATTGCAGCGGCTGTCCCCGGCATCGCGTCGCAGCGCTTCGCGCCAATAGACTTCCGGTGCTCGGGTCGGATGGCGATACTGCTCGAGATGAACACCGTTCAAGAAAAGTTCATCGTTACCGGCCACCTCTTCCGGCGCGAGTGGCTCGGTGGCGACGGTGGGCGTTGGCACCGGAACGATCTCAGCCGGAGCGTAACGGAGCAAGAGACAATCGCTCTGCTCGAACGTAACCTCCAGCGCTCCCGAAGCACCGTTAGCCGAAGATTTGTCTTTCGAAAACTTACAGTGCAAAGGTTTTTCGGCCTGGAGATCGCCTTGCCACCGGCCGATCTCCTTGCCATCCAAACGAACGCGCACGGTGCTTGCTGGCCGCGTGCTGGTGACTTGCAGGTGAACTCCCACAGTCGCATCGTTGGTCTCCACCCGCAACGCCGCATCGAGGTTGGCGAGATCCGGCACGCCGATCTCGCTGATCGGATACCAGAACTGACTGAACGTCTTTGTCTCGCCCGGCGCGAGAAAGGAAAAGTCCGGCTGGTTGTCGGTGTAAGCGCCCGACATCAGCTCAACGTACGGGCCATCGGAGTCGGTGAGGCTGCGGTCCCACGAATAGCCGAACTCATGATTGCCCCAGGTCCACTGCTTCTTGCCCGGCGCGATGGAATGGTTGGCATAGGCTACGGTACCGGCGTCGCGACCGTGATCGTATCCGCCAAAGAAATCGCCACGTGAGCCCACGATCATGTAACTGGTCGGCACGGGAATATTCGCATACCAACCCAGATCGTTCTCGGGATACGAACCATCCGGGACAAAATTGCTGGGTTGTTCCTGCTCCGGAACACCATGCCGGCCGCGTTCACCATAGTCGATCCCATAGTATCGGCTTTGACTGAGCGGATATTCGGTGATCGCTCGTTTCGCGTGGTCGGCGGCAAAGCGCACGTCATGCGGGAAGAAGGATTGGTACTCCTCATGCACGCGGGTGGCGACGTTGGCCCACCACAGAAAGGTCTGCGTGTCCTGCGTGCGGTTGTAAAGCCGCACCTTCACCTCGAGGTAGGCCTTGCCCGGATGCAGGCAAAGGCCGTGCATTCCCTTCATGCGTGTCATGGGATCGTGGTCGCTGCACCACACGGTGACCGAACCGTCCGGGTCGCGCTCGATGGCGACCTCCACCGGCATGAACGTTGCGGGCCGATGGTGCTGTGGCCAGTTGAACTCCACACCGCCCGAAACCCACGGCCCCGCCAAACCGACCAGCGCCGGCTTGATCACATTCTGGCGATAGAAGAAATCGTAGCCCGTCCGCTTATCGAGGCCAACATGGATGCGTCCGCCGATCTCCGGAAGCACCATGAGACGAAGAAACTCATTCTCCAGATGCACCGCCTGCCACTCGCGCCGACTCGGCCGGGTCTCCACGAAATCGATCACAGGCAACGGATACACCCGGCCACTGCTTCCCTGATACACACGCTTTTCCAGGAAAAGCGGATTCGGATCAGGCGCAGCGGGCATGTAGGTGAGCATGGTCACCGGCTGGCTCCAGGCCTTCACCGCTCCTTGCTCGGATGCCGGCGCCGGGGGTAGTTCCAGCTTGGAAGCCGGAGGGGTGTCCACAGCTGATTTCATTCCGGCTGTTTTCATTTCATCGGCCTGGCCCTGAACCATGCTTCCCTCATCCCCCGAGCTGTCCCGCACATCCGTCACAGCGCGAACTCGCCGGTGAGTTTCGTGATAAATTCGTGTACGTTACCGACAAAGGAACTGTAGAGTCGGCTGTTCGTTACTGTCAAGGCCGTTTGGTGGAACAATCGTCCTGCGCATCCTGATGGTGGTGAACGCCCGCAGAACGCAATACGCTTAGGCGCGGAGATATCGTCAATGTCTGTCTACAGGTCGGAGTATATACGCGCTTCGTTGCTTTCCCTGATGCTGCTGTTTGCGCTTCCGGCGCTGGCGGGGGCGCCTGCTACTTCGAGTTTCGACTCCGCGACGAAGACATTCCGGCTCGACGGTGGAGACGTTTCCTACATCTTCGGCGTGAACGCGCGCGACGAACTTCAATCGGTCTACTGGGGCACTCGCCTGCAGCCCGGCGACTCGTTCGCGCAGGTCAAGCCTAATCCCGGGCGCTCCTCCTTTGAGCTGAGCCAGAGCGAGACGCAGCAGGAGTTCGCCGGTTGGGGTCAAGGCCTGCAATGGGAGCCGGCGCTGAAAATTACCTTCCCGGACGGAAATCGTGACCTCGGGCTGCACTATGTCTCGCACCGGCTGAGCCCCGATGGCGTGGATGTCATGCTGCGGGACATCTCGCGCGATGTGCGCGTGACGCTGCATTACAGCATCGATGCGGACACCGGCATCGTCGCCCGCTCGGCTGTGATCGTCAACGGCACGGGAGAAAATTTGTCGATTGAACAAGCCGCTGCCGCCACCTGGAACCTGCCACCCGGCAATGGCTATGTGCTGCACTATCTCACTGGCCGCTGGGCCGCGGAGTGGCAACTGCAGACGCGCCCCGTGACGCAGGGCGCAACCGTGTTGGAGAGCCGCATCGGCTCCACCTCCGACTCGGAGAATCCCTGGTTTACCGTGGGCCGCAATAGCGCGGTGAACGAGACCACGGGAGATGTGTGGTTTGGCGAGCTCGGCTGGAGCGGATCGTGGCGCATCACCGTCGAGCAGGACACCATGCAGCAGGTGCGCATCACCGGCGGCTACAACCCGTTCGACTTCGGATACTCGCTCGCACCGGGCCAGTCGCTGAGCACGCCCATTTTTTACGCGGGGCACACCAGCGGCGGGTATGGCGCGGCGGCTCGTCTGCTGCACCGCTTTCAGCTCACGCGAATCCTTCCTGGCGCGCCACATTCTCGCGTCCGTCCCGTGCTCTACAACTCCTGGGAGGCCACCGAGTTCAACGTCTCGGAGGCCGGCCAGATCGCGCTCGCCGAGAAGGCCGCTTCGATCGGCGTCGATCGTTTCGTGATGGACGATGGCTGGTTCGGCCAGCGCAACAACGACCGCGCCGGTCTCGGCGACTGGTACGTCAACAAGCAGAAGTTCCCCCACGGCCTCAAGCCGCTGATCGAGAAAGTGCACTCGCTCGGCATGGACTTCGGCCTGTGGGTCGAGCCCGAGATGGTCAACCCCGACAGCGATCTCTATCGCGCGCACCCCGACTGGGTGTTGCACTTCAACGGCCGGCCCCGTACCGAAGGCCGCCATCAACTGGTGTTGAATCTTGCCCTGCCGGAGGTGCGGGCTTACGTCTTTCACTTCCTCGATCAGTTGCTCACAGACAACGACATCGCGTTCCTCAAGTGGGACTACAACCGTCCCTGGACCGAGCCCGGCTGGCCGCAAGTCGCGCCCGGGCAGCAGAAGAAGGTCTACGTCGCCGCCATCGACAACCTCTACTCCATCCTCGCCGAGTTGCGCGCCAAGCATCCCAAGGTGGAGATCGAATCCTGCTCCAGCGGTGGCGGCCGCGTCGACCTCGGCATTCTGCGCTACGCCGATGAGGTCTGGCCCTCCGACAACACCGACGCCTTCGATCGCCTCGCCATCCAGGAGGGCTTCTCCGACGCCTACACGCCGGCCATCATGATGGCGTGGGTCACCGACGTTCCCAGCGGCCTCGACAACCGGACCGTCTCGCTGCCCTACCGTTTCCTGGTCGCCATGCAGGGCGGCCTCGGCATCGGAACGAACCTCAACAAGGCGACTCCGCAGGACTTCGCCACTGACAAAGCCATGATCGCGGCCTACAAGGGAATTCGCGAGACGGTGCAACATGGCTCGCTTTACCACCTTGCATCGAGCCTCAACAACACTCCGTACTCAGCGGAAGAGAGCGTCTCGACCGACGGCAAACAGGCGGTGTTGTTCGCCTATCTTCACTCCAGCCAGGACGGCTACCCATATCCGCGTCTCTTCCTGCAAGGTCTGGATCCAAAGGCAACCTACAAAGTACGCAGCATCTATGGCACGCTTACGCCTGACACTCCCGAGAGCGCAAGCGGCGACTTCTGGATGCATCATGGCGTCGACGTATCGATGCGTGGAGATTTTCAAGCTGCCGGCTTCGTCTTCCAACAGCCTTGATCGCCGGCCCCTGATCGCTCCGCAAGATTTCTTGCTTGCGGCAGGGAGCCGACCTCGATTTTCCTTCCCAAGCCTTTGATTGGAAGGGGTTTACAAGCTTCCTCTCAGCCCATCGTTCACTGCTTGCCAGATCGCAAGCGATTGTAATAGATTGGAGTCGCTCAATGCTTCCTCCCGAGGTGATGTTCCCAATGCCCGCCAAGACCCGTTCCATCAAGTCACCACTGTTTGCCTCCCTGTTGGCGATCTTCATTGGGATGAATTTAGGCCTCGCTTCGAGCGCCGCAGCCGCGCAGAAGCCTGTAACACGGAAGCCCGTAACCGAACCGCCTCCTCTGCTTTTGGGTGCGGCCTGGTATCCGGAGCAATGGCCGGAGTCGCGCTGGAACGCAGACCTGGATCTGATGCAGAAGGCCCACATCCACGTGGTGCGCGTGGGTGAATTTGCCTGGACCGAAATGGAGCCGCAGGAAGGCAAATACGACCTCGACTGGCTCGAGCGTGCGATCAATCTGGCCGGCCAGCACGGCATCTACGTCGTCCTGGGCACGCCCAGCGCCGGCCCTCCCGTCTGGATGGCCACCAAGTACCCCGACATCCTCATCACCGAATCCAGCGGCAAGCAATTCACCGGCGCGACCCGCAACCACGGTAACTGGAACAGCGACCGCTACAAGCGCTTGGTCCGCGAGATCGATGAGCGTCTCTCGCAGCGTTTCGGCCGCAACCCCTACGTAATTGGCTGGCAGATCGACAACGAGTATTCCAGCCAATCGTACGATGCCAATACCCAAGCGCAGTTCCACGCCTGGCTTGCGCATCGTTACGGCACCATTGACAAGCTGAATCGCGCCTGGACGACGGGGTACGACAATCAAACCTACTCTGCGTTCAACGAGGTGCCCCTGGTCAGCGGGACCACCGACAATAACCCCGGCCTCTGGCTGGATTCCAAACGCTTCATCTCGGACTCGCTCCGCGCCTACCAGAAAGTCCAGATCGACGCCATCCGCAGGAACGCAGACCCGCGCCAGAAGATCACGACCAACATGATGCGCTGGTACGACCTCTACGACAACTACACAGTCGGCCAGGACCTCGACATCATCAGCCTGGACAATCCGCAGGTGCAGGGTGAATTGAAGCCTATCGAGATGGGCGGCCCGCAAGATCTCATACGCGGCATCAAGGGCGAGAACTGGTGGGAGATGGAAACCACGGCCGGCCCGCGCGGCGGCGGCAACGCCAGTGTCCAGCTCGACAAAGGCGCCTTGCGGGCATCGATATGGCACGACATCGGCCACGGCGCAGACCTGGTCAGCTACTGGCAGTGGCGCGACGCCCTCAATGGCGGCGAAGCCAATCATGGAGCCCTCGTCGATGTCGATGGCGACCCCGACCCAATCTACGCCGAGTACGCCCAGATAGGCAGCGAGTTCGAAAAAGTCGGCCCCGTCATCCAGGGCACCTCCCCCGAAGCGAGCGTTGCCATTCTGCACTCCTATCCCAGCACCTGGGACGTCGACTGGCAGAAGATGAATCCCGCCTACGATGCCATCGAGGAGTTGATGAGCTACTACACCCCGCTGCACGATCTCGGCTACACCATTGACGTCGTTCCTCCCGGCCGCGATCTCTCGAAGTACAAACTCGTCATCGCGCCGGGTCTGGAAGAGCTCACTCAGCCGGAAGCCGACAACCTTACACGCTACGTCAAAGGAGGCGGTCATCTGGTTCTCGGACAGCGCTCCGCGATGAAGGACGAAAGCAACTCCCGCTGGCCACAGCGCCAGCCCGGCCCGCTCACTTCGCTGCTCGGCGCCCGCGTAGAACAGTACACCGCCCTCGATAACCCTGTGAATGTCTCCGGAGTATGGGGCGACACCAAAAGCGAACTCTTCGCCGAGCAACTCACCCCGCAATCCCCCGATGTAAAAGTCCTGATGCGCTATCACGCGCCCCATTCCTGGCTGGACGGCCAGCCGGCGGCGGTCACCCGCACGATCGGCAGCGGCTCCTTCACCTACATCGGCGCATGGCTCGACGACGCGGGCGCCAAACGCTCCGTGCAGTGGATGCTGAACGAAAGCAGCCTGAAACCCGACGTATTCCCCGTGCCCCAGGACGTCGAAGTCTATCGCCGCGTTGGCAGGGACCATGACGTATTTATCGTCGATAATAGTTCGACCCAGGCCCAGACGATCTCTCTCCCCGCCGCGATGAACGACGTGCTGACCGATCGAACGGTCCATTCTGTCCAACTGCCGGTCTATGGCGTGGCGGTGCTCGTCCAGACGAAGATTGTGACGCGAGAGAAATAGTTAGACAATGAGGGGGCGCAGAATTGTAAGCATCAATACTTCGGTCGTCCGTTGACTTACTTTAGCTGTCTAACAAGATTACTGGAAAGAGAAATTCGTTTTCGATGAAATGGGCCGACTTTGCGACGCCATAACTTAGGAGCAACGAGGCGTTTTGCATAACCGGAACGGTAGTTAACTTATCGCAGGAAAGGTTGGCATGTTATGAAGACAAGCTTGTGCCCTTTATTCCGCCGCAGCAGCGTATATCTCGTCCTGCTCGCGCTCACCGCCTTGCTCCCCATCACCGTTCACGGCCAGACCATCACCCAAAACGCTCAGAACCTCAACATCGGTTTCAACGGGCCAGACGAACAGTTTCCTTATATGGATACGTTCTACGCCGCGACTGAGGCCTACTACCAGACCCTCGGGCGCCAGATGCCTGGCAATCGCCATTGCCACGCGTATCTGTCCTGGGACATCGCGGAACAGGCCGTTGCATCGGGCCCGATAGGCACGGAGGGTTCCCGCTCCTGGTTTGAGGACTGGTTGAGTCACGCGCAAAGCAGTTGCGATGAAGCGCTCATCACCTTCAAATATGTCGCCGGCGTCACGGGCGGAACAGGATTTCCTGCTCCTTCAGATTTCGAAACTGCCTTCACGACCTTCCAGGCAACATCCTGGGCCTATACGGGCTGGACCGGCACGTTTGCATTTACGCCGTGGAACGAGCCGGACAACGGAAGCCCCACCGGCGATGGTCTGAAGATAGTTCTGAACGCGCACACCGCGGCCGACTATTACCTCGCCATCCGCAAGCACTGCGACCCGTCGAACTGCACGGTTGCCGCTGGCGACTTTGGGTCGAATGGCCTCTTGGGAGACGGCTATGTCCAGAATTGCGCAGACGACGTTGCGCCCCTGTGCAGCAACCCGACTTACATGGATACCTACAAGCACTACCTTGTGGCCGATGCCCCGGCCTACGGCTTATCAAGTACGTTTCGCCCGGAGATCTTTGCCTATCACGGCTGGGATGACATCAA
This sequence comes from Granulicella sp., assembly GCA_965277925.1. Lineage (GTDB taxonomy): Bacteria > Acidobacteriota > Terriglobia > Terriglobales > Acidobacteriaceae > Granulicella. Next base: position 817,566 of record OZ255850.1, read on the forward strand.
CGACTACCTCAACCAGAACCCGAAATGCAACAGTGTGACGGACCAAGTCTGCACGACATTTGTGCTTCTCAATAGCCTCTCCGACGATACTTGGGCCAACGTGAAAATTTGGGACGATGAGGTCGGTGCGGGACAGAACCCCCAGACCAATCCCACGCCTGTGAACCAGGCCTGCGCTGCCTCGTTCCTGTTGCGCATCACGGCAATCGCCGGCAGCCGGATCGAGCGTATCTACTACACCAAACCCGACGAGACCGACGGCCAACATTGGTCACTCTTCGACAGCACCGGAGCCGAGAAACCAGCCTTCGCCGTGCTCGCCGATCGCAATACTCTGTACACGCCGCCGCCCGGCTACACCTGCCCGGGCACCCAGGGCACAGTGCAGCTAGCAACCTCTGCGAGCCTGGTCAAGCTTGGAGATGGCAGCTATCAAGCGACCGTAACCGTGGCCAACACCGGCAGCGGAACGGCCCAGTCCGTGCAACTGACGGGAGCGACGCTGGGCAGGGCGAAAGGATCGCCGGTGCCAGATTCGCTGGGCGCGATTCAGGCAGGAGACTCGGCCATCGCGACCATTCTCTTCCCTTCTTCGGCCGGTGCTCCGGGAGCCGCAGTGGTGGAGCATTACACCGGAACTTATACCGGAGGCAGCTTCGGCGGAAGCATTCGCGCGGCTCTGCCAACCAATCCATAAGACACTTGCGCTCCAGTACCCAGACAATTCGAAATGTGAGGAACAACGATGATCAAGAAGATGGCCCTATCCCTTTGCATGCTTGGTTTCGCAGGATTACTTTTGGTCGCGCCCGCTTCCGCGGACACGGTTAACCTGACGCTGACCGATCCGGTCCAGACCGGCGCCCCAGGCGCCACGGTGACGTTCAACGCTACCGTATCCGCGCCGCTGACCAACGGAGCGACGGAATTCCTGAACAGCGACTCCTTTGACGTCGGCACTCTGGGCCCGGGCGCGATCGACGACTCCGGCTTCCTTCTCAACTTTCCGTTGAGCCTGGACCCCGGCGACAGCTTTACCGGTACGCTGTTCACCGTCGCTCTGCCCTCGAACCTCACTCCCGGCCTCTACGATGGCTACTTTGAGATCACCGGAGGCTCCGATCCCTCCTTGTTGGGCAACCTGGCTACGGCCGACTTCGAGATCGACAGCCCGGTTCCGGAACCCGGCACCTTGGTCCTGCTCACAACAGGGCTCGCCCTCGCTGCCGCTTTCATCTTCGGCCGTCGTTGGCCGTCGTTGCGGTCGGAAGTTCTTCGAGCCGGCGATCGATAGCTTCGGGGCTTGACGAGAAATTGCGCTTCGCCTGGGGCTGAAATGAAGTCTTTCGGACGCAGACGAATCCCTGCTTGCGCGAACTTCCGGGTAAATTGATCGTAGAGCAGCGGACGATGTAGCTGGATTGCGCCGCATCCAACAAATGGCGCCACGCCTTCATCTCCAACGCACGAGGCGCTCCGCTGCGAGGGAGCGTTTAGAGATTTCGAGAGGCTCGCGACCCAATCCATGATTGGAGAGAACCGAACCGATATCCCTTCAACTGCGCTAGTCAACCAGAACAGCTTTTGACAGATTGCGTGGTCGATCGACATCGATGCCTCGGTCAACGGCCATGACGTAAGAGAGCAACTGTAAGGGAATCACTTCGCACAGCAACAACTGTGGCTCATCAGCTTCATCTATCGACACCGTATAGGGCGTCAGCCTTTCGACCGTCTGATCGCCAGTGTTCGCGATAGCAATGATTCTGGCCTCTTGCTTCACCATATCTTCCAGCAGTTGAAGCACTCTGGTGTACCGTTGCACCGAGTCTGCATTGCTGTGATCAACCGTTGCGAGCAACACCAATGCTGTATCCTCGCCCACGAGTGCGTTTGGCCCGTGCTTCAATTCGCCAGAAGGGTAGCCTTCAGCATGAATGTATGCGGACTCCTTAAGCTTGAGAGCTCCTTCTCGGGCAATTGGGTAGTGCGGGCCCCGTCCAAGGAATAACAGGCTTCTGCAATCGCCAAACTGTTTGGCAATTGCGTGAACTTTCTCATACCAGCGATCTAGTTGAGCGGCGATCAGAGATGGGACCACAGATAATGCCGAGAGTCGGGCCCCAATTTGGGCCCGCTCCAAGGTTCCCTTGGACTCAGCGGCCAATAAGGCCGATAGGTAAATGTTCAGCAACTGTGTCGTAAAGGACTTCGTCGCTGGCACCGCCAGTTCCTTTCCTGCGATCGTTGGAAAGGACACGGATGCCTCGAGTGACAACGACGAAGATGGTACGTTGGTAATCGCCAGAGTCCGTCGGCCCAATCTGCTCGCCTTACGCAGGGCTGCCAGCGTATCGGAGGTCTCCCCGGACTGTGAAATGACCATCACGGAAGTATCGTTTGCCTCCGTGTCAGGGCGGTATGCATACTCGCTCGCGTATTCGACATCCACAGCAATTCCGCTCAGGTCTTCAATAAGTATTTCGGCAATAAGTCCGGCGTGCCGGCTTGAACCGCTCGCCGCAATCAGAATTGCCGTCGTGCCGGAAAGCCACTTTCGAATGGGATCACACCTATCCGAGCGAAAATAGTCATTCACCACGTATTGGCGCAACGTCTCCGCTAACGCCTCGGGTTGTTCATAGATCTCGCGGATCATCGCATGAGGAAACTTCGCAGATGAAGGTAAAGGGGACATTCTGTTTGCTCCTAAGCAGTGATGAATTTCGTGTTATGGGCATGGAAGCCGACTAATCCGGGGTCCTTTTTGCGAACCAGCCAATCATCGAGGAATCCCGCATCCAGTGAAGACACCATGCTTTTACCGAGAACAGCAGAGACAATGATGGATGTTTGTGCCAACGTCAGCGAGATAGTCTTTCCGATAAACAACAAAGTAGCAGAGAGGATGCCGACGTCGACGCCATAAAGAAGTCCGCCGAATCCAGCTACCAAGAGCAAGTAATTATCATAGAAGAGAGTTCTATTCGATTTCATATGACCTTCATTGCAAACGTGACTCGTGAAGCGGTATCTCCTCCCCCGCCGCTATGGATCGATGGTGGGATCAAGGTCTCCTGCAGGCTCTGAACAGCCGCTCGCTTATCTCGAACTGTAAACCCAGGGTCGATGAACAGCGCGCCCTGCTCCTGAACGATGTGTGAGGATATCGGCAGCACTTGGATTGTGCGTTGTGCGCCCGCCGCATGGGTTTATTGATTGCGGCGGGGTCTTTGCTGATGGCGGCTTCGCCGTCCTTCTTGCGGCGAAGGCCGATGACGGGAGCGAGAATGCGGATGCCTTTCTCGCCTTTTTTGACGCGGCGGCCTAGCTGATTCCATGCGTACATGCCCGCCACGCGAGTAGCAGGCTTTTGTCTGGCTATTTCGAGGACGTTCCCGAAGGAATAAATGATGGAAACGGCTCATGGCATTGAGCTAGGCAGTGAGGGCGTCAGAGTGTCCGGCCTCTAGCTGCTCGATGAGGCTTTGCACGTTGGCGGCGATGACTTCTTTTGCGGTTTTGGGCTGGTTGCTGTTGGTGTTCTGGCGGGTGCTGGTGGTGGCGTTGCTGCTCATGGTGAGGTTCCTCGCTTTTGAAATGGTCGTGCTGTGTTTGCTTACAAACACGCCTTGGCCCTGGCTCACGCCAGCGAGGGCGGCAAGTGCAATGGTGTGGGAAAAGTGGCCGCAGGCCAGCCGAAGGCCGGAGGAAGCGAATACCTGGAGCTGCACGGAGCTTTTTCCATCAGCTTGCGCGCGCCAGGAGCAGAGCTCCTCGCCAAGGTCTGGTTTCCTTAGTTCTGCGCGGAGCGCAGGGAATTGCTTTCGCTTTTGTTCTTAGGGTCGCGTTGCGGCAGGAACAGACCGCCGAGATGGGTCGTGCAGGACGCGCAGCGGGCCGAAGAGAGGGCAGGAGACTTCCTCCCTCATCACAAATATTTCGTTTATTCGGTGCTGTTGCAGACGTTGGGGAAAAGAGTTGTCGTGTGCAAAAGATTGTTGTGCTGCTTCTCCACTGTGGCTGGAAGTTGATTTGGCCGGAAGTAGAAAAGGTCTATTCTTGTAGGGAAACTGAGTTTTGCGGGACCTAATCGGAGGAAATGATGCCGGCGATACCCATTCATCCGGGGCTTGCGACGTGGAGCAGTGTTGAATACGCGGAAGGTCTGCGGGCACGGTTTGCGGAGATTCCGATGCCTGATGATGCAACCCACAGCTACCGTTGTGGCTGGGAAGATGGCGATACCAAACTGTTGGAATCGGCTCAACACAAACGCGCCATTGCAGAGGGCAAGGAAGATGATTTCCCGGAGGCCTGGTGGCTGCTATTCGACGCCGATGGAGATGCGCGGGTCAATGGCATCCCCTTCGACGAAGAGCGAACCGATCCTTGGAAAGAGGGTTGGATCGAGACGGATGTTAACCTCGGCGTGCGCGGAGTAGAACTGCGGTGAGGAAGCCTACAGAAAACGCTGTACTGTGGGTGCGGGAATAAAAAGAGGGGCTTAGGAAGCAAAGGACATTAGAGCGGCTCCTTTCTGAGGAAGTTTAGCAGTGTCTTGTAGAGGTCGTTGTGGCGGTGGTTGAAGCGGAATTCGGTCTCTTTAAGGCGGAGGTAGAAGGTATGTTTGGGCACGCCGCAGAACCTTGTTAGGCGGCGTTTGGCCAGGCTCCAGAAGCTCTCGATGCCGTTGATGTGGTTGAGTTGCTGGACGAAGATATTCTCTCGATGTTCGACGCGGAGGTGCTTGTCGTAGCCCAGATTGACCAGGCGCCTGGAGTCGAAATTGTTGTGGGCAAAATTGTAGTAACAATATTTAAGTTTACGGAAACACCTGAGGGATGCGGCGGGACTGGCGGGCCGTTGTTATTACTTGAGTCATTATTTGTCGCATCAGAAATGATCGGGTTTATATCGTCCATGGTAGGAAGACCAAGTGCTTTTTGGATGTTGGTGCCCAAGTCGCCTGTATTGCCGTATGAGCCTCCATTGAACCCTGCGCCAAGCGCCATGCTGCCAGCACTGATCGTCGGTGACTTACTGCCATTCGCAACGCTCGCCATAGTTTGATCGAGACCCCACATCAAAGCAGCCACTGGATCGCCCGAGGCCGCGATGGATATGCTAATCAGGTCTGTAAAGAAACCGAGCCAGCTCTTGCCACTGGGATCAGTGATATCAATCGGATCGTTCCTACCGTAAGCATACCGGTTCCACGACTGCGGGTCGCCTGGTTTGCCAGCCAGCGGGTCGGCCAAGCTGAATGCCCCGTTACCGCTGTTGTAATACCGCGCCATGGCGTAGTCCAGTCCGCTCTCGGGATCCCGGTTGTAGCTGGTGAAGAACCACTTGTTCCCCGCACCCGATTGGTACCGCGGCTCCCCGAACGGAAAATGCCCTTCCTGAGCTACGACATTTCCGTTCGTGTCCGTCGTCAGCCGCACCGAGAGATGATCCTAATGATAGTACGTCGTAGCGCCGCCCGAGAACATGGCCAGCAGGCCGGTCGTCACTTCCCCTGCCGGGTTGTAAATATACTCCCGCGAGGGAGAGCCGGGCGCTGCGCCATTGTCGTACTCCGCAATCACCGAAGATCCGGAGAAGATACTCACCGTGGCCGTCCCGCTCGACGATTTGACCACCCGCAGGCCGTTCCAGTCGGATCGACCATCGTCGTGAGCTTCCCGATGGCGTGCGCCGCCGCACCTCCATGGTCGTAGGTATAACAAACATTCGCGGCAGTTCCGTTCGGCGTGGTGCAGACGTTGGGCATGGACGCAATGTTCTGGCCGCTTGGGATCGTATAGGCGACGCCCGCAAGCCGATTGCCACGGTCGTAGGTGTACGTGCTTACGACGCCGCGGGCGTCCGTTCGCGTGCAGACATTCGAAGGGTCGCCGCTGCATAGCGTGCCACTGCTGGTGCTGTAAGCGTCCGTGACGTTTCCACCTTCCGGCGTATTTTCGGAGATCTTGCGGCCGATACCGTCATAGGTGAAGGTACGGGTTTGCCCCCCCTGGACGACCCGTGTGAGACGGCGCCAGCGTCGTAAAAGTAATTTGTCACGAAGGGGATGACGTCAAGCCTCCCGATGAGCTTGGCTTGTCGACTTCGATAATCCGGCCAAAGCCGTCCGTCCATTGTTGACGCTCGTTCCCCGATTCATCTTCTGAGATCTGCGGGTATCCGTATCCATAGGCCGATGCGGCCCCTTGTTGGGAAGTCAACCCCTCTAAACTCACGACATTTGAACCAAAAGCTGCTTGCTGGGACTGACCGTCAGGATGTTTAGTGGATACTTGTCGGTTGAGCGCGTCATAGCCGAAGATTTCGGACACATGATTCGGATCGCCGCTGCCTGAATAGGCGTTAACGAGGTAAACGCTTCTACGGGCATTGTCACCACGAACGGTATTAGGTTCGGTGTGGGTGTCGGATACCCTGCCGCCGGCAATATACTCTGTGACGGAAATAACGGCGTCAACATGCCGGTGCTCCAAGCGTATGACGCGGCCGGTTTTCAACCGTATCTCCGGGTCGACAATTTGAGCGGGTACTACCAGCACCCCGGCGGTGAGGACGACATCAAGAGCTTTCTCACGCAAGCGATCGGTTATGGCTTCGAGAACATCATGCTGAATCCCTGGCCCTATAATCCGAACGGGAATCAGTACATGCCAATCACTGAGGCGAACCTGCTGGCCAACATTGATTCGTGTTTCCAAAACGCAAGTTACCAGGACTACACCGTCGTCGATGCTGACATCCAGAATATTCTGACGCAAACCGCGAATCAGCCTTCTACCCCGCAGATCCTTATCAACTATGAGAGTCCAGGTCCGCAGGGGAAGATCGCCAAGATGACCTTCGCGCAACAGATAAACACCTTCAACACGACGCTAAACTCCATTAACAGTTACCCGTCCTCGGACCATCTGCATTGGGCGCCGCCTTTTACGGGAAGCTATGACCCGCTTCAGCAGCCGGGACAGGGGACGAATATCTGGCAGTACTTTATGGTGCCTGAGCTCGAGAGCGTCGCGGGGAGTCCATCGCCCGTACAAGGCGCGGTACAGCTTGTCAGTTCGGCGAGTCTCGTTCTGATGGGCGACGGTAGCTACCAGGCCATTTTAACCATCAACAACCGCGGGGCGGGAACAGCACAGAATGTCACACTCAGCGGAGCGACCTTGGGCGGCACAACCGGCTCCATGCTTTCCGGTGCAATTGGAGACATTCAGCCCGGGGCTTCGGTCATCGAGGTCATTGCCTTCCCTGCATCAGCCGGTTCGCCTGGGTCGGCGGCGATTGCGCGCTACACAGGGACCTACAGCGGCGGCAGCTTTGGCAGCAGCTTCCGAGTCATGCTTCCCAGCAATCGGTAAAGCTGTTGATGAAACCCCTCAACCGGCGGCTTTGGCTGTGTTCACGGTCATGTCCCCTCGAGCGCGGGCCAGGTTCCGCGTGACCTGTGAGATGCACGGGAGCATACACGGAAGTTCATCTACGGCAGCGTGCGCCAATGACGCTGCCGTAGACCGAAAAGAATTGAAGTTCGAAGAACAATAGGAGGAACGATGAAGCGTTTGGTAGTGTCCCTTATGTCTGTGGGTTTCCTGCTGGCTGGCACGGCGGCAAAGGCAGATCCGCTTAATATCACCCTGACCTCACCGTATCAATACGGCTCTGCGTCCAGCGTGGTCGCGTTCGATGCAACCGTAACCAACGAAACCAGCCAGACTGTGTATCTGAACAGCGATAGTTTCAATGTAGATTCACCGCTGACCGTGGACGACTCGCCCTATTTCAGCAATTTTCCTCTTTCCCTGGGAGCGGGAGACAGCTTCACGGGCGAACTCTTCGCCATGGACATACCTACCGGCACACCGGTTGGCCTTTACTCCGGATCGTTCGAGATCACGGACGGCTCCGGCACTGCAGCCAGCGACATACTAGGGACGGCAAACTTCAACGTCGATGTCACGCCCGAGCCGCCGAGCCTGGTGCTGCTGGCGACGGGGTTGATGGGCAGCCTGGCAGTGTTCGAGGTGCGCCGGCGGCGGCTGACACCTTAAGGGCCGGTTCCCAATAGGCCACCGATCCGCAATGCGTCCTCAACTGCGCGTCCTCAACTCTCTTTGGATCGCCTCTAACGAGCGCCCTTTGGTTTCGGGATAGATCCACAACACCACGAAAAACTGCACAACCATCATCGCTGCGAAAAACGCGAAATCAGCGCTCCGGCCCTTTTTTGCTTAAGGCATCGGTATTTCGCGCGAGCATGCCAAAGAGAGGAACCGAAGGAGTCGTCCTGGGATAGCCCCGGTAAGCGTCGATCCCGAAGATGACCACACCTTTGTCCTTTGGCAGTCGCAGCTCACGGGCACCGTGGGGGATGTCGAGTTGATACGCGAAGATGTACGAGTACTGGTAGGGTGAGTTGAGCCCTGCCGCGGTGTGATGATGCGAGGCGTACCATGCAAGGCTCGCGGGCTTGATGTAGCCTGCGCGCAATCCCAGGTAGTCCGCAGGATACGAGGGCGTCTTGGGCCACGCTTCTCTTTCCTTCACGTCAGCCGGCGGATAGGGGCCAGGGTTCGCCGAGATGGACCAATCGCGGTCATCTTCGTGCTTCCACAAGCGTGTATCCCATTGGCCTATGAAGCCGTTCCAGGCCTCCACATTCACCGGGATCTTGCGGCCATCGACGTCGAAATCGACAGTGCGGTCTCCGTTGCGGCTGGAGGCGAGGATGTAGAGCCTGTTGTAGTCACCCGAGGGGAGCGGGATCACCTGGCCATCCGAACTCATTCCGCTGGCGACCCCGTCCTCAGCTGGCTTGAGATTGAAAGAGACGCCGGCGAAGCTGAGGGAAGCAGCGAACATTTCAGCGGGATAGGTATTACCGTTGCCGTCGAATCCGCCGCCTGTGGGCTTTGCTCCATCTTTGGTCGAGGCCACGGTATCGAAATGGAGCGGAAGACTGACGTACACCGGCTTGACAATCTGGGCCAAAGGCCCCGCCAGCTTCACGGCGAACGTCTTCGGCTCATATGCCCCAAAGCTTGCGACCAGCATGCCTTGTGAGACTTGCGCGGCTGCGACGTTGCGCTCCTGTGCGTCAACTTCCCTTGCCGAGACGACCGGTGCCGGGAACTTAAATTTCACGTTCGCCTGGGACCTGCCATCGAGTTCCACCAACCGAACGATGAGATCGTCAGAGTCCTCAGCTTTCTTCATCGCGAGAAGGCGAACGCGCGGATTACTGACAGTGAGCAGCGACAACGTCTTGCCCTTCGGACCGCCGTGGGCGTCGGTGACAAATGGGCGCAACGGCTCGTTCAGGCCCTGCCCGAGCCAGTCGGTCTGGGCTTCGCGCCATCCCTGAGCGTGAGCGGCAAAGCCATACTTGAACTCATGGTGCCCCCAGTCCTGGTTTGCCTGGTCGGTGAACTGGTCTCCGCGGCCTCCGTTGCCGATGCCGGGAGTGCGGATCAACGTCACTCGTATTGTGTTGTCATTCGGTTTATCGGAGCCATTCTTCGGGCCGGTGAGAATGGTCGCACCAAAGCTCTTTGATGTGTCGGTCAGATCGATCCAGCGGTGCGTCATGACTTCGAACTGACGATCGAAGGCATTCGGCCGCTGGATGGCACCGACATCCTCGTTGTAGGTCGCTTCCGGATTGGAGGCCGTGAGTTGGAACGTGGCCTTGAGATTGACTGCCTTTTCACGCCAGTCAATGACATTCCCAAATTCAACTATTTTGCCTGCATCTCCGCCCGCAAGACTGATGATCTGCTTGAAGGAGGAGTCGCCATCCTGGCGCGAAACCTCGATGCTCGCGCGTACAGGTCCGCTTTCGATAACCTCGATCTTGGCCGGCCCTGTAACGTAGCGCAGGGGTGCAGCCTGCTCCTGATCGAAGTCCATGTTCCACGCCGGCCACTGCCGTGGAGTGTCGTTCGAGAGCGCCAGGCGCACTGGTGCAGCCAGCATTTCCTTCTTCAGGTCCTTGCTGTAGATGCTCGAGACGTCGCCGCCGGCGTTTAGCTCAACCTTGTAGTGCTCGTTTTCGAGCGTCAACCCGGATGCGTGCGCCTCCTCATGATGAGGCGCTTTTCCCGCTACCAGGTGATACACCGTATAGCCTACTGACGGGGCCTTTACTGCAAAAAGGAGCTTGTCGCCGGCATGCTGCACGGGCGTCTTCTCACCGTTGCCGACGGCCATCAATGGCTCCTTCAGAATGGATTGAACTTCGACGACTCCCTCGCGTGGAACGTTCAGAGCGTTGAACACCACGACCGGCGTTCCCTTTCCCGAAGTATCCATCGCCGAAGCCACAGCTTCCGTTGAATTCGTGAACACTCCCGCGAACTGATTGCCCGCAATGATGTCATCGTTCCAGGCGTACTGGTAAGCGCGCGGGGTCGCGGTGCCGGCAGCCACGTCATGGAAGTGCCCGGCGAGAGCCAGCGTCCAGGCGTCATTCAGCCGCTTCTGAGGATAGGCGGGACCGCCCAGCCACGCCGCCCCGAACGAACTCTTCTCTGCGTCGTCGGCCAACGCTTCGTTCATGATGACCCACTGCTTGTAGTACGCCTCCGATGTGAGCGAGCCGGCCGAATGTCCGATGAGCTCCAAATCCCCGGTATAGGTGGGCATCCGTGTTGTCATATCGGGCGATATGTCGTTGAACATCTGAGCCGCCGTCGACTCGATGACATGGACAGGACCTTCGCCGACCTGGACGGGGCCGCTGTCCGGCATCAACTTTCGGACAGCCGCCGGAAAGGGGAGGACGGTGCGCTGCTTCGTGACGATCGCTTCCAGGAGCTTAACCGTCGACTCCTCCGTAGCGCCGCCAATATCTCCCGTGCCAACGTAATGGTAGTCGGCAAAGACTCCAGTCACCTTGCCGTCGAGGGCGATGCGGCTGGCCCAATCCTGCTCCGGTGTTCTGAAGAAGCGCTTCAGGGGCCCGAAAGCATCCGCCTTACTCTCCAGTTCTTTTTCGGCCAAAGGAGGGACCGCCGACCACGGGTTCGGCTGCGAAAGATCGACGTAGGTATTGCCGTTGTACGCCCCAGGGTTCAGCGCAGCGATCACATGCTTGCCATCGGGGCCAATCCACAAGCCCACATTGAAGGGGATCCCCTCGGGCGTCTTCTCCGGCGAGTTCGGGCCACCAATGCGTGGGGCCGGCTGCCACTGAGCGTTCAGCTTTTGCGTCGAAAATCCCTTGATCCCTGCCTCCGCGAGAATGGAAGGCAGCGAAGCCGGGAAACCGAAACAGTCCGGCAGCATGTATTCGTTGCTGGCCTTGCCGAACTCATGCCGAAAGTAAGTGTTTCCGTACAGGATCTGCCGGAAGAGGCCTTCAGCGCTGGGGAGGTTGACATCACCCTCCTCTACCGAGGACCCGGCCGGAAACCACCGCCCCTGCCGGATGTACCCGGCCATCCTGGCGTAGTCGGACGGGAAGTACTCCTTCATCAGGCGGTAGCGGTTGCTTCCTGTCCAGTTGAAGACGTAGTGCGGGTAGCGATCGACGTAGTCGAAGTTGACCCGCATCGTCTTCAGCAGATACTCGCTGATACTTTGCGGCATCTCCCATCGCCACTGCGTATCCAGATGCGCATACGGAACCACATACAGAGTCGGGGTCTTGGTGATGTCCGGCGCCTTCATCGTTTGCGATGAACCGGCCGCCGCACCCATAAGCGCCCATGGTCCGGCGATCAGAGCCCACTTCGATAGCTTCCTCATCCATCTGCTGAACACCTGTTCCCCCGCTTTCATCGCCTCTCAGGCGGCGATCGTTCCTGCTTTCGAGCACACATGAAACCTGTTGCAACCCGACTTGGTAAGGGATAGTCTTCCGCTGAAAAGGCGAAAAGGAGGAAAGACGGTGTAAAGTTCGTCTACACCTCAACGAACGTGGCGTATGTTCTTCGTTTTTGGCGGTTTGGATCGTGCAATTCCGCCTTCCTGTGTAGCTTTACCCGGTGTGAAACGCAGGAATCCTACTTAAGCGGATGTATGGTTCGACGCTCCGGCTCCGGCAATACCATCCTGACCTGGCGGCGTTATCCCACGCCCGGCCCTGAACGCGTGGGGATCTTACTGGATAGCTCCGCCATGCGCGCCAGCAGGTCCCGCTGCACAGCCGCGTGCTCCGGGTGGCCCCAGAGATTCTGTGTCTCCTTCGGGTCGTTCTTCAGGTCGTAGAGTTCGTGTTCGTTACTTCCATCGGTATACGCGATCAACTTGTGCGTTTCGGTCCGAATGCCCTGGCTTGGCGCCACCCCCTCAGGATTCGGCCATTCGAAATATTCGTAGAACCACTCCTCGCGACCGCGCGCCGCGCGATCGGCTAAGAGCGGAAGCACGCTCTTGCCCTGCATGGCTTCGGGAGGACGGACTCCCGCCAAGTCCAGCAACGTCGGTGCAATGTCGACATCGATGGTCATCTCGTTGCGCACGGAGCCGGCATGAATCCGCTTCGGATAGCGAATCAGCAAGGGAACGCGAATGCTCGGCTCATGCATCAGTCGCTTGTCGAATAGCCGCCACTCGCCGAGGAAATAACCGTGGTCGGAGGTGTGGAGGATCGCCGTGTCGTCCAGAATATTCTTCGATTCGAGATAGCGGAAGAAGCGGCCCACGTTATCGTCCAATCCCTCCAGACCCGCGTAGTAGTCCTTTGCCATACCCTCGAGAGAGCCGGTCGCCAGATGTTTCATCGTGGTACCGACCTTGTTTTCGGCGTCCACGAACACCTTCGGTTTGCCTGGCCAGCCCTTCAGGTCGTCGTCGAAGGTGGAGGGTTTCGGGATGCGCGTTCCATCGTCGAAGCGGTCAAACTTGCGCCGCGGTCGGAAAAAAGGCTCATGCGGCGAGACCCACCAGACCAGCAGGCAGAAAGGACGATCGCCGCGATCTTCCTCCAGCCACGCCAGCGCGCGGTCCGTGGCCAGATCGTCAGGCCAAACGTTGGCATACCTCGTCTCCGGTCCGATGTTGCCTTTCCGGCCTTCTTTGAATAACGGGTTGACATAATCGTTCGCGGCCGCGTTATGCCCGAAGTAGTAATCCCAGTAGCGGTCTTCGGCCCCGTCGCGGATATGGGTCTTCCCGACAATCGCAACATCGTAGCCGGCCTGATGCAGAAGATCGGTAAACAGCGGGATGTCCGGGCTCAACGGAACATTCGTCAGCTTGTTGGAAAGCGCCCCGCTGGTGCGCGAGTAAAGACCCGTCAGGAGCGTCGCTCGGGCGGGGGCGCACAGGGCGTTGGTGCAGAACGCGTTGTCGAAACGCACCCCTTCGGTGCCAATGCGATCGTGATGGGGCGTTTTGAGGATTGGGTTGTTCATCAACGAGAGTGCATCGGCACGCTGACCTTCTCCCAGGAAGAAGATAATGTTCGGCCGCTTCGTGCCGGAGGTCTGCGCTGCTGCGGTTCCTGCAACGGAGGACGTGGCGGCTGCTCCTGCAAACGCGAGGGCATCCTGGAGGAACTCTCTACGTGTCCAGGCAGACATGGTGACTGGATCGTTGCTTTTCTCGCGCGTTTCGGCCATTGGCTCCTCCGGTGAAGATTGGGACTGCTGTGTGGCTTGAGGTGACTGCGCAGATTCAGCTCGGCCTGCCCGGGAATTCAATGCGGTTTGACGGAAAGATCATCCTGCTCGGCTTCATTAGCTGTATACGAGGGGCCGCCCGAGGAGGAAGCAGTCGCCCGGAACGCATCACGGAAACACCCTGCGATGGATCCCGATTTCTTCCCGCGCTACGGCCCGTCCACTGCACGGAGTCTCGCAATTCATGCACAGGAGAAAGCATAGTTCGCTGCGATGGCTGCTCGCAAGGGGGAAACACGGTTGAGCGCGCTCTTACCGGAGGCGCATACACCGTGGATTCCGAAGCGCCGGCGGCGAGTCGATTGGTACGCTTGCAGCATGGTAAGATCGGTGCATCGCTGAAGGGTCGAAGCAGGGATGGCCGTAGCACAGAACACACCGCAAACTGCAACGGGTCCGGCCAAAGCTTCAGAACCCACTTCCGATTCACCCGAATGGCAGTTAGTCCAACGGATCGTGGCGAGTCCTGCCTTTACCCGATCCACGCTGCTTACCAACTTCCTCCTCTACGTCTGTAACCGGAAACTGCTGGGACGCGAGGACGAAGTCACTGAGCACCAGATAGGCGTTCACGCGCTGGGTCGCCCGGCGAATTACCATCCGGGCGAGGACAACATCGTCCGAAACTACGCGCGCATGCTGCGAAAGCGGCTTGAGGAGTTCTTCGACAATGAGGGCAAGCGCGAGCCGATGCGAATCGTCATTCCGCGCGGCCAGTATGTGCCCACCTTCGAGCTTGTCCAGGAGATCGAGGAACCTGCGCCGAGCCAGAAGCCGGTGCCTGAGTTCGCTCCAAAAGAAATTCCGGCGCCCCGGGCCGTGGAAGTTGAGCCATTGGCTCCCCACAGACTCAACCGGCGCACGCTCCTGATCTCGGGTTCGATGGCGGCTGCGCTGGCGTCTCTCGGCTGGTTTGGTTTCGATAAGACAGAAGAGTCCTTGCCCAGCCGTCTCTTCCACAGGTTCTGGACCCAGATGTTCAATGCCCACCGTGATTGCTTCGTAGTGACGGGCGATAGTGGCTTGGTACAGCTCGAGCGCATGACGGGGCAAGACATCCCGTTGAACAAGTATGTGAACGGAACGCTGTCCTCAGATTTGCAAAAGCTTTCTGATGCTTCGCCACTCGCGAAAACATATTTCGATGCCGGGATGCTTCCGCATTACACAAGCACCACTGATCTCAACATCGCGATCGCGCTAGACCGTCTGGCGATGTCACTGCACACTACTCCGAAGTTCCGCAATGCCCGCGAGATGCAAATGGACGAAGTAAAGGATTCGAACTGCATCTTTATCGGCGGCCCGAGAGCCAATCCCTGGACCCAGTTATTCGAGCCGCGGACAAACTTCGACATGAAATTCTATCCGGTAGGCAGCCCGGACCATGCGACTCAGTCTATTTGGAACAAGCGACCGAAACCGGGTGAACAGCAGGAGTATGTGAACTCCTCAAACGCTTCTCCCTTTACCACGTACACGATTGTCTCGTTCCTGCCGGGCATTGACGACGAGGGATGGGTGCTCCTCCTGCGAGGCCAGAGCCTCTCGGGTACAAGCGCCGCCGGGAATTTCGTCACGGATCAGAGTGCTTTATCGCCGGTGCTCAACAGGGCCAGAAAGAGCGATGGAAGCATCGGTCCATTCGAAGTGATCCTGGAAACGCGGGCCGTTGGTCCCGACGCAGCTAAGGCTCGCATCGTGGTCGAACGATACGATCTGATGAACCTTAGGTGATGCCCGGAAGCGCTGCCACACATCTCCTCCGAAATGCAGGTGGTCGCTGGCCGGGTAGGTCTGTAGGGAGCCTATCGATATCGGCGTGGCGTTTAGAGCGAAGCTGAGTTCGGCCAAGGCAAGACTGCCGGACTAACGCCACCACTGGCTTATTGGTCACTCCGAACCGTCAGATCATCGCCCGGCCGCCTGAACAGGGGGTTGCGCCAAGGCGAGGAGACCCGGCATAGATCCCGGCCCTTACACCGTGGTAAAGGTGGGGCATCTGCCGAGGGGTGCGAGCCCGATATCTTCCGCATATCCGCAGTTTACGAGTTCTCGTGAGATTCCCACCTGCTTCACACCGTGATTCCACCTAGCCGGCTATGTGGTGTTTGGGATTATCCTCGTGGCGATTCAAAAAACAGATCCAAATAGGATTTAGCGATGCTTTTTCGAGGCCAAACGTTAATGAAAAGGACCCTTGTGCTGCTCGGATTCGCCGTGCTGGCCATGGTGGCTCGCGCCCAGCAAACCGGTGGCATCGTAGGTACGGTCCATGACCCGAGTGGTGCGGTTGTGCCCGACGCAAGCGTAAGAATCACCAACACAGAAACGCAGTTTCAGCGCGTCGTCAAGACTAATGACAGTGGAGAATATACGGCGCCATCGATGCCGACCGGTACCTACTCCATCAGGGTCGACAAGGCGGGTTTTGAAAAGCTCGACCGCACCGGGATTATCTTGACAGGGGCGACCACGGTCACGGTGGAGCTACAGCTCGCCATCGGGAGCGAGGCGCAAACGGTCGAGGTAACTTCGCAGCTTCCGCTGCTGCAGGCACAGAGCGGGGCGGTGAGCAACCTCGTGGACAGCCAGCAGATGGTGGATCTGCCGCTGGCGACAAGGAATTTCGCCGACCTCGTTCTGCTCACCCCGGGCGCACACGTCGGCAACGCCTCCAACCTTGCCGAGGACGCCGGTACCTACTCGATCCGCGGCGGCACCGATTTCAGCATCAACGGTTCTCCGTCAGCAGGAAATTCCTATCTCGTTGACGGGCTGTACAACCGCAATCAGTGGCTCAACACCCAGGTCATGGTGCCGATCGTTGATTCCATCAAGGAATACCGTGTTCTCACCAGCAACTTCCCGGCGGAGTTCGGCGAGGCGGCCGGCGCCGTCACCACGGTTACGACCAAGAACGGCACCAACCAGTTCCACGGCGATGCCTGGTTTTTCCTTCGCAATCAGCTCTTGAACGCGAACAACTTCTTTGCAAACCAGGCGGGAACTCCACGGCAGCCCTACAAGCGCAACACCTTCGGTGGAACGATCGGCGGCCCGATTCTGCACGACAAGCTCTTCTTCTTCGCCGATTACCAGGGCATCCGACAGGCGCAGCCCCAGCCATCGAACGTTGTGATTCCCACCGCGGCGCAGGTTGCGCAGGTCGAAACCGGAGACTTTTCCTCGCTCCTGACGACCGGCTGCAACGGTGCGTACACGGTCAATGCAACCACGGGGATAGCGACCTGCAACAGCACCGGCAAAGCCGATCCCGACCAGTTGTATAACCCCTACACGGGAACCGCCAAGGCACGGCTGGCGTTCGCGAACAACAACCTTTCCGCGCTTCTGGATCCGGCGGCAAAAAATCTCTTCAAACTTCTTCCTGCGCCAAACGAAGTTCCTGCTTCCGCGGGCGCCCCCAACTACTTTATCTCGCCGTCTTCCACGTTGAATGACGACCAGTTCGACGCGCGCCTGGATGAGAACGTGGGTGCAGCGGACCGGTTGTACGCCAAGTACAGCTTCGATCATCCACTACAGACGTTTCCCGGCTCGATCTACACGGCGGCCAATGCGCCCTTCCAGGTCGGGCCGTATATCGGTTATGGAACGAATGGGTACCTCACGACTGTCACCACTCAGTCCGGCACCTTGGGCTACAGCCATATCTTCAGCCCAACGCTTCTGCTGGAAGCCCATGCTGGCATCCTGCGCTGGTATGCCAACACCACCCCGCTGGACCAGAACTACGCATCTTCCACCTCGGTCGGCATTTCAGGCATCAATTACGACGCGTTGGCAGGCGGTCTCCCTGCCGTCACGATCACCAGCTTCGCTGCCCTGGGCGACAATTCAACCTATCCCGAAGACAGCCGCATCACGACCTTCCAGTACGACGCGGATGTGATCAAGACCCGTGGCGATCACACCATCAAGGCCGGTGTCCAGTTCCTGCGCCATCGATTCAACGGCTTTTCTGAATCTCCGGCGCGCGGAACGTTCGCCTTCAACGGCCAGTTCACCACTCAGATCGCAAGCACCAGTACGGCCTATGCCGCGCTCGCGGATTATGCGATCGGTGCCGAATCCTCCGCCTCGCGCAACATCCTCCAGGCCGAGTTCGGCATGCGTTACTACCAGCTTGGCTTCTATGCGGAAGACAGCTGGCGCGCGACCGACCGGCTGACCCTGGAATATGGCGCACGCTATGACGACGACAAGCCGCCGTACGAGGTTCACAACCACTGGGCGAATCTGAACATACAGACCGGCCTGCTCGAAGTGGCGGCCATCAACGGCGCGAGCCGCACGCTGCGCAACACCGACTACAACACCTTTCAGCCTCGTCTGGGACTGGCCTACACGATCGGTTCCTCCCGGAGCACGGTTCTTCGTTCCGGCTTTGGCATTTCGTATGTCAATGAGCTGGTCGGCGGTACGCAGCTCTACAAGAACCTGCCCTACTTCTTCGCGCAAAACGTGATCACCACCGCCACGGCCGCGCCGCCCTCAACATTCTCGCAGGGCTTTTCTACTCCTGTGGCGCCGGACCCGACCAACGCCATAGCGATCTCGACGGGCAGCCCGACTGCATGGAACATGAACAACAAGGAAGCGCGCTCGATCCAGTACAGCCTGGGCGTGCAACATAATTTCGCAGGAAACATCCTCGGCGAGATTGCGTATGTCGGCACCCGCGACGAGCACCTGCTGAACAAGCAAAATCCTAATCAGGCGGCGCCTGGCGCGGGAGCCGTTGGTCCGCGTTACCCGTACTACACCATCAATCCCAACCTCACCGCGATCACGTACTTCACGAGCACCGGCGACTCCCATTACGACAGCATGCAGGTCAGGCTGGAGCGCCGGATGCGTGGCGGCCTCAGCTTCGGTGCGTCGTACACCCTCGCCCAGTTCCTCACCGACGTAGGCGATCCCAACGGGGTCGGCTCCAACCCGCTTCCGCAGAACTCGTTCTGCCTGTCGTGCAACTACGGCGCGGCGGCCGGCGATTTGCGCCACACGCTGGTGTTCAATCACACGCTGGAGCTTCCGTTCGGGCGCGGGCGGCATTTCCTGAGCCATGGCTGGGTCTCGTATCTCGTCGGTCCGTGGGACTTCGCCGGCATCTGGACGATTCATTCCGGCGACCGCTCCACGGTCACCGATGCCACCAACGTTTCCAATTCCAGCGGCGGCGGCGCGCAGCGGCCGAACCGGATCGGAAACGGCAACCTGCCCGCCAGCCAGCGCACCTTGAACCACTGGTTCGACCTCACGGCCTTCACGCAGCCAACAGCGTATACGTACGGGAACTCCGGAAACGGCATCATCACAGGACCCGGATATTTCAATGCCGACCTGACACTCGAACGCCATCTCATCGTGCGGGATCGCTTCGACATCGACCTGCGTGGCGAATTCTTCAACGCCTTCAACCGGCCTAACTTCGGTGACCCCAATACAACCTTCGGCAACACGCAGGCGGGCATTATCAGCACCGAGTTCAGCGGCTCAGGGGGACCGCGCGTTGGCCAGGTGGCGCTCAAGATTTCCTTCTAAGAACCTGTCCAAGAACTCGCAACAGGACGGCCTACGCACAAATATGCAGGTACAGGCCATGCAGTCCCGGGGGGCGGCAGCGGCGGACTCGAAGTGGCGTTTCTCAACGGGTTCTCCAGCTCGCTCGAAAACCTGTCAAGCCCCGCAGGCCAACCAACCGTACTCATCTCTTTGAAAACAGAGAGCATTTAGCCAAAGATATTTGGCGTGTTTACCCTGCGCCGCGCCGTATCATGGAAACAGTACGAAAAACGGAAAAATTCCGGCGCCCCTAGGACGGCAGCATAGCACGGCGACCTGCAAGGGCCAGTCAATCCCCATTCTAAGTCCTTTGTATGAACTGTTTTGCATAGAAGCAATCAGGCATTGGGGGGAGGGGGGGTGGGGTGGCCTGTGTCCGAGTCCGCGTGGCCTCACCCGGCGTAGGCGTCAGCGGCACGACCATCTCCCGGCTGCGCAACTCCGCAGAGCGCACACTTTGCTGCCTGATCGGCTGCCGTCGCTGGTAGTCCGGTGGCACCGCGTATTGCGGCCGTCGTGGTCATCGAACTGGATCCTTGAACCGTTCTATGTGGCTTAGGCAGGAGAGGCCCACACCATCCGATCGATGAGGCAGTCGCTGGCTTCTGCGTTGCCGCTTCGACTGGTATCCAGGACCGCGTTACACAGTTGAAAATTACGTTGGATGCTCTCCTCAAACTCAAGATAATGAATGGTTTATCGCATTCCCCTTAATATTCCACGGTGATATCACCTTGCACAGCGTGTGTTCGAAAGAGGAGTGTCACTCTGGTTTGGTGAACGGGATTCTCAATCTCGCCGGGGATGCACCGCGTCAATAGCGCGACCCTTCCGCCCGAATTTGGAGATAGATAAATGAACGGCAGGGACTTTCCTGCTTCGGTAATCCATTCGCCACATATTCCGAGGAGATCCCGTGAAAGTCCTTATCCGCCTCACCTTCCTTACCCTCGCAGTCGCCACGATGCTTTGCACTACGCCCAGCCTCTTCGCCCAGTCCACCACGGGCACCATCTTCGGCGTTGTTACGGACGCCACCGGCGCTGCCATCCCTGGCGCCACCATCACCGTTACCGAAGTCCACACCGGGGCAAAACAGAACACTATCTCCGATGGCAAGGGCGAATACACTTACGCCATCCTCAATCCCGGTGATTACACTGTCACCGCCTCCGTCTCCGGATTCAAAACCACAACCCAGACCGGCATCGCTTTGGCTGCCGACCAGAACATCCGCGTTCCTTTTACGCTCGTTCCCGGAAGCGTCACCGAAGCCGTCGAGGTGGAGGCCGGCGTCACCCTCGTGGACACCCGCGAAGCCCAGATCGGCGAAACCATCGACCAGAACAAGATCGAAAACCTTCCCACCCAGGACCGCGACGTCTACTCCCTCGTCACGACGACGCCGGGGGTTACCAGTTACAGCGCTGATTCCAGTATCGGCACCCGCGCCGGCGTCACCTTTAGCGTTAACGGGCTTTCTACCGACCAGGTCTCCTATTACCTTGATGGCTCCTACGATACAATCACCGCCTCGAGCAGCGGCGGCAACAAGATCCCCAACCCCGACGCCCTCTCCGAGTTCCGCGTCCTTACCTCGAACTTCGATGCCGAGTTTGGCCGCTCCCCCGCAGCCGTGATCAATGCCATCACCCGCTCCGGCACGGACCGCTTCCACGGCGCAGCCTACGATTACATCCGCAACAACATCCTGAATGCCCGCAACTACTTCGTGCAGCCAACCAGCCCGACCAACCCTGCTGTCCAATTCCAGCAAAACCAATTCGGCGCAAGGATCGGCGGCCCGGTCAAGCTGTTGCCCCAGACCTTCTTCTTTCTCGATTATCAGGGTACTGTCATCCGCCAGCAGCAAGTCATCAACGCAGGTAAGGTCCTGGCCCTTACCGCCGCCGAGCGCAATGGCGACTTCAGCGCCGACACCTCGATCTTCGGCAAGACGGGAAATTTTCAGGCACCCAAGCTCCCGGCCGGCACCAACTGCGCCAAAGGAACAGCAGCACAAATGGCAGCAGCACCGATAATCTGCCCCGCGGCGCTCGATCCGGTCGCCCAGGCAGTGCTGAAGCTGGTTTCGGTGGGCGCTCCGGTCGGTTCGCCTCTGGGCGTTCACACCATCGGCCAGCAGATCGCCAAGGCCGACTCCATCAGCAATGAGGGTACCGCCCGATTCGACTTCAATCGATTCAAGGGGCATTCAATCGAAGCGATGCTCTTCTACACCAAGGGTAACGACACCAATCCAACCGCCGGCAGCAATCAACTCCTCGGCTATGGTGGATCGACTGACGTCGCACAGCAATTCAACGTCGTAGCTGCCGACATCTGGACGCTCTCCGACCGGACTGTAAACTCCTTCCGCGCCTTCATCTCGCGCAATCACTACACCATCTTCAACGAGTTCAACCAATCCGCCCAAAGCTTGGGCAGTCAGCTTGTGCCGGCCGGCAGCATCTACGCACCGTCCGAATTCAAACTCACGAACTACATCGACATCGGCGGCGGCGCCCACGGTCCCGCCAATGTCGACCAGGTGGCATACGGCGGCATCGACACCATCAATCTCACCCGCGGCACGCACTCCATTAAGCTCGGTGGTTCGTACGTCTATGACAAGTTCTACAACAACCTCGGCAAGTCTTCGGGCGGCAACTTCGCCTTTACCGGTAGCACGACCAACAACACCTTCGCCGACTTCCTGCTCGGTCATGCGAATTCCTTGACCCAGGCCAACGTGGTCGTACACAGCAACTACTCCTACGACCCTGCCCTCTATGTCCAGGATGACTGGCAGGTTACGCACCGGCTCAACCTCAATCTCGGCCTTCGCTGGGAGGTCTTCGCCCCGTTCCTCGGCGACAACAGTCTTGGCACCTTCCGGCCCGGCGTTCAATCCACCGTGATTCCCTCCGCTCCCATTGGCCTGCTCTACGAGGGCGACAAGAACGTCCCGCCCGGTATCTTCAACACCTCCTACCGCGACTTCGCGCCGCGCGTGGGCTTCGCGCTCGATGCATTCGGCAACGGCAAAACCAGCCTCCGCGGCGGCTTCGGTGTCTTCTTCTTCGAGCAGAACTCCGCCAACGACGCCGGCCAGGTCCAGGCTCCTTACAACCTGAACATCGTCAGCAACCAAACCCCAAACCTCGTCTGCCCTTATGGTTTGTCAACTGGTTCAACTCTCGGTGCATGTCCCGCAGGAACACCGATCGGCGCAGGGTATGGTGACCCTTATCCGTATGATCCCGCTCATCCCATTTTTCAGAACCCCGCCGCCGGATCCACCATCTACGCCGTCCCCGCCAACGGCGGCGCAACTCCGTACGTGTATGAATACAACCTCACCGTCGAACAACAACTGACGCCCAGGTTCGCAATGCACGTCGCTTATGTCGGCAACGCGCTGCGCAAGAACTACATCATTATCGACGAAAACGCTCCCGTCTACGCGCCCAACGCAGCCATAAACGCCGCCGGCATCCTTGCACGGCGTCCCTACGAGCCATCCCCGTCCACTTTCCGTTTCGGTGCTATTCAACTCAACGAACCGGCGGAAAACGGCAACTACAACAGCCTCCAGGCCACCATGCGCGGGCGCTTCAACAGGAAGTTCAGCATGTTCGCCAGCTACGTCTGGTCCAAGTCACTCAACTACGCAGGTCCCGCAGTCGACAACTACGATATCGGCATGAACTACGGTCCCGCCAATACCGATCTGCGCCACCGCTTCGTCGTCTCCTACCTTTACGAGCTGCCCACAATAAGCCATTTCGGCCTCTTTGGTCGTGAGGCACTCAATGGCTGGCACATCAACGGCATCACCTCCATTCAATCCGGCAGTCCCTTTACCGTCACATCCGGCGTTGATACCAACCGCGACGGAACCACCAACGACCGTGTCAACGTCATCGGCAACCCCAATCTTGGCCATCTTTCCCGGGCACAAAAGATCCAGCAGGGCACTCTCAACCCCGCCGCCTTCTCCGTGCCCGGATACATGCTTCCCACCGACAATCCCTACGGCAACGAACAGAATAACCAGTTCTACGGCCCCGCCAATATCAACACGAACCTGTCTCTCTACAAGGAATTCCCCCTTGTCGAGCAGGTTCGCTTTCAACTCCGCGCAGAGGCTTTCAACGCCTTCGGCAATGTTAACCTCAACAATCCCCGCGCCGACCTCACCAGCATTCAAACTCCAGGCCTGCCGCAGATCACCGGCGCGGGCCCCGCCAGAGTCGTTCAGTTTGCCGCGAAAATTCTCTTCTGAGGCGTCGCACGAGAGAACAAAGGTTTCCGACGAGTTTCCAGTCTTGCCGCAATCGGATGGAAGCCGTTGGAACAGAATCGCTCGAAAACCACACCTCCTCGACAGAGGCGTGACTGATTTTCGCAGTAGGTCGTCGCGGTACCAAATTGTAAATACATGTTTCGATGAGAGGGAGATCAACATGACGCGCACGCTCCGGTTCGCTCTCGCATTGTTCACGGTCGCTCCCCTCGCCGCTTATGCTTCCAACCCCCTTGTTGTGAAAACCGATAAAGGGAAGGTCCGCGGAGCCTTCACGACGGACGGGCAGGTTCGCGCTTTCAAGGGGATTCCGTTCGCCGCGCCGCCGGTGGGCGACCTGCGCTGGCAGCCGCCGCAACCGGCTGAGAGCTGGAAGGGCGTCCGTGATGCCACACAGTTTGGCGATCGCTGCCTGCAATCCGGCGGCGCGGAGTCCCATGTGTTCCGCGATCCCGGGGCGAGCGAAGACTGCCTGACACTCAACGTGTGGACT
The DNA here is from genome assembly GCA_965277925.1 of Granulicella sp. Classification (GTDB taxonomy): domain Bacteria; phylum Acidobacteriota; class Terriglobia; order Terriglobales; family Acidobacteriaceae; genus Granulicella. The sequence goes on from OZ255850.1 coordinate 841,612, forward strand.
CCGGCGCATGCGCAGAATGGCAGCCTGCCCGTGATGGTGTGGATTTACGGCGGGGGCTTTCGGGCGGGCGGTTCGTCGGAACCGCGGCAGGACGGCCAATTCCTGGCGCACCGCAACATCGTAATCGTCTCCATGAATTATCGGCTCGGGATCTTTGGGTTCTTTGTCCATCCGGAACTTGCGGCGGAGTCGCCGCACCAGGCGTCGGGCAACTATGGGCTGCTTGACCAGAGCGCCACGCTGAATTGGGTGCAGAAGAACATTGCGAACTTTGGCGGAGACCCGCAAAACGTGACGATCTTCGGCCAGTCGGCGGGATCCTTGTCCGTGAGCGCGCTAATGGCCTCGCCGCTCTCCCAGGGCCACTTTGAGAAGGCCATAGGCGAGAGCGGCGCAGAGTTCGGCACATTCGAGACCAGGCGGCTCGAACCGCTGGAGCAGGCGGACGTCAGGTTCGCCCAGGGGGCCTTCGGGACATCCAAGCTGGCCGATCTGCGGAAGATTCCTGCGGAAGAGCTGCTGAAGAAAACCTTGGCTCACATGAAGGAAATTCACGTTCTCATTTCCTTTTGGCCGGACGTGGACGGCTGGTTCCTGCCCGAGCCGGTGCCGCAAATTTATGCGGAGGGAAAGCAGGCCCATGTTCCGCTGTTGGCCGGCTGGACTGCCGATGAGCAGAGGGGTTCTGTGATCCTGGCGAAGCCTCAGCCGACGGCGGAAAGCTTTAAGGTGAAGGCTCAGGCGGAGTTCGGACCGGACGCGGCGGAATTTCTGAGGCTTTACCCGGCCAGCACGGACGCGGAAGCCCTGCGCTCTGCCGGCGATCTGGCTGACGACCGCTTTATCAGCTACTCTACCTGGCGCTGGCTGGAAGCGCAGGTCGAGACCGGTCAAGCGCCGGTGTATCGCTATCGCTTCGACCTAGGTTCGCCAGGAGACAAGCATCACCTGGCCGTGGTTGGGGCCTTTCACTCGGACGACATCGATTATGTTTTTGGTACGCTCGACTCACGTGAGGGGGCAAAATGGCGGCCGGAAGACCGCAAGCTCTCCGATGAGATGGTCGAGTACTGGACCAACTTTGCGCGCACGGGAAACCCGAACGGCGACAGACTGCCCAACTGGCCCACGTACAATTCCGCCGACAACTGGCAGGTCATGCACTTGAACGCGACCTCCGCGGCTAAACCAGACATCCAGCGGGCGCGCTATCTCTTTCTGGACAAGGAATGGGGACCGCCCACGGCTCCGGCGTCGACGAACTGACATTCTCCTTGATTGGTGTGACCGTAGAACTGACGGCATCAGCCCTAAACGTAGCTGAGCCGGCTCAGGCTTGACGATTTCCAAGACGACTAAGTTTCGTCCAAAAGATAGGTGGCCATGGCCCTCAAATCTGGTCTGCGATACGTCCCGTTTCTCTTGCTCCTTTTCACGGCGCGCATCGTTACCGCGGCGACGCCATACTGGGTTCGTATCATCGACGCAGATACCAATCGCGGCGTTCCGCTAGTCCAACTCAGTACATCGGACTCCAAGTATTACTGGACGGATAGTAATGGAGTCGCGGTTATCGAGGATAGTGCTTTGCAAGGCCGGGAGGTAGCGTTCAACATCCACAGCGATGGCTATATGTTCGAGCAAAAAGTGAATGGCGAGCCAGGCGCGACTCTGCATGTCCAGGCTGGAACCCATGGCGAACTGAAGATCAAAAATCTGAATATCGCCGAACGCCTGTATCGCGTCACCGGTGCCAACATCTATCGCGATACAGTACTGGCTGGGCTCAAGCCGCCCATCACGCACCCACTAGTCGACGCTGGTGTGAGCGGCCAGGATACGAACATCGCGACAGTCTATAACGGCAAGATCTTCTGGTGTTGGGGCGACACGGACGGTGAGCCGCTCCCCGACGGCAAGAAGCAATTCAATGGCAAGACAACCTGCGCAACTTCGGAGCTGCCGAGCAAGGGCGGCCTCGATCCGTCGGTCGGGGTGAATCTGAATTACTTCACCAACTCGAATGGATTCGTTCGGGGGATGGTTCCTATCGAAGCACGCGGACTGGTGTGGATAGAGGGCCTGTTCACAGCAAAGGACAAGCAGGGACACGCGCGGTTGCTAGCCACCTACACACGTCAGGAGCCTGGAAATGCGCATCAGGTAGCCGAGTGCGGCATCGTTGAATTCGACGACGCTACAGGTGAGTTACGCGTGATCGCCCACTTGCCGGTTCCTCTCCACCACACCTCGTCGCATCCGTTCCATGTCAACGTGAATGGTAAGGACTATCTTTATCTGTATCCGGTCCAGCGCGTGCTGAATGCTTGGAAATCCATCCTGGACGCCGGCAGCTATGAGTCGTACACCTGCCTGAGGCCCGGCGCGAAGCTCGATATGTCGAGCCCGCAACTGGAGCGGGATGCTTCTGACCAGCTTGTGTGCGGATGGGAGCACAATACCGAATGGATCGATTCCGATCGAGAAAGGGAGTTGGTGAACCGAGGGCTTATCGACAAGGCTCACGCGAACTTTCCGCTGGTCGACGTCGACACCGGCAAACCGACCGACGCCCGTCCCGACTGCGTGTTCTGGAGCTCGTATCGAAAGAAGTGGGTCCTGCTCTCCAAGACTGGAGGTATGGTCTATTATTCGGAGGCAGACCAGCCGACGGGGCCGTGGTTGAAAGCCAAGGCGGTCCTTACGCAGGGACCATACAGACTCTATAACGTGGTCGAACACCCATTCTTCGCCTCGGACGGTGGACGCGTCATCTACTTTGAAGGCACGTTTACAGCCAAGCTCAGCGCCGCGAAAGTGGAGGTGCCGGATTACAACTACAACAACCTGATGTACAAGCTGAACGTAGACGACCCGAGGCTGGATGCCGCCCGGGTGAAGTAACACAGTGCCTTCTGCGCGATAACGGAGCATCGTGAAGAAAGCATTCACATTATCTGCAAGGCTGTACTGTGTCTTCATGCTCACACAGCGGAGCGCGCGATTTCGGAAGGCGCAATTCAGATCGCTTTACACGGTTGAAACGCCTGTCCCGTGATTCATCCAAGCGAATAGAAATGAATAACTTACATAATCAATACGGCCGTCCACGGTGAAACCACCTTGCGAGCAACAGAAACGCAGGAGGAGTATGTTCTGGGTTCAGCAGAACGCAGACATGAAGATCGATAGGTGATCCGTCATTGACGCAAACATCAGGCCGCCAGTATGACTGCCTGAATCGGGAGAGACAGAGGAATGAATCGCAGGGACTTTTTGAAGACGGGAACAGCGGCCGCAGTGGCTACGACAGCGAGGCGGCGGGCCACGGCAAAGACCAAGGCTAAGAGCAGAAGACCGAATGTTCTTTACGTCTTCAGCGATCAACATCGCGCTTTTTCGCTTCCAGGCGAGCCATTTAATCAAGCCCTGGCCCCCAATATTGAGGCCTTCCGGGAGCAGAATTGCTCGATGGAGCATTGCATCTCGAACTATCCCCTTTGTTCTCCTCACCGCGCCATCTTCATGAGCGGACTTTACCCGCAGCAAAGCGGAGTGATGGGCAACATGGACATCTTGCACCCGGACGTAGGACCGCTAGGGGAAACCTTTCGCACTGCCGGTTACCACACGGGTTATGTTGGTAAGTGGCACATCCGCGGGCAGGAATCGATAAGTCGGGCGGACGAGGAGTTTATCCCCAAAGGCAGCGATTATCGCATGGGCTTTGAAGATTGGCATGTCTGGGCCGATACGGACGATCACTATCACTCCTTTACTTTTGACCCGGACACGGGCGAAAAAATCTCTCCTGAGGGCTGGCAACCCATCCCGATGACAGACCAGGCGATCACCTTTCTTAAGGCGCAGCCAGAAGATAAGCCGTGGTTTTTGGTACTCTCCTGGAATCCTCCCCATCCTCCCTTTAATCCTCCTGACGAGGATAAGGCCCCCTATCCGTTGGACCAGATCAAGTTTCGCCCGAACGTGCACTTGTTGCCGGAGGGTGAAAAGATGCACAAAGGTGTGCGGAATGAAGCCTCGCTGCGCAAATCCGCTCAGGGCTATATGGGAGGGATTACCGGCGTCGACAAGGAATTCGCACGGGTGCTTCGGGCGCTGGAGGAGACCGGTCAAGGGGACAATACCATCGTTGTGTATACCTCGGACCACGGCGAAATGATGGGATCACAAGGCCTGATGGGCAAGCGAGTTCCCTATGAGGAGAGCTGCCGGGTGCCGTTTGTCATCCGCTATCCAGGCGTTACATTAGACCGCCACAAGTCCAACGTCCTCTTGGCTTCGGTGGACATCTATCCGACCCTGTGTGGCATGGCTGGGGTGCCTGTTCCCGCGCATTGCTCTGGACGTGACCTCTCCAATGTAATGCGGGGGAGCAAGTTCAAGGAGCCAGAGCACGTGTTTTTGCTGAGTCAACCCGAAGTCAAGACCGTGCGTGGTCCGGGGGCAGAGGAAGGAGCGGGCGCTTCGAAAAAGGGAGGAGGCAACGAGTCGGCATGCCCGCCTTATCGGGGCGTTCGAACGAAGACCCACACCTATGTCGTCGCAGACACCGGTCGTTGGCTGCTGTACGACAACATCGCCGATCCTTACCAGATGAACAATCTTGTCGGCGATAAGAGCCAGCAGATGCTGATGGATAAACTGGATAAAGAGATTGAGGCTTGGTTGCACTCCGTCAAAGATTCGTTTCCTTATGCTGCGGCAAAGAACAATATCTTCAGCTTCTCTTAGCCACGGTCATGGCGCCGTCTGCACGCCTAAGGAGAATTGGGTTATGAACGTCGTCCAACGTCTTGCTATCGCGCTTTCGTTTCTTATCTTTGTCTCTCCCGCCGTTGCGCAAGACCATTGGGTCGCGAGCTGGGGCGCGGCAGCAGTCAAAAGCACGGGAGAAGTTGTTCCGGCAGGCGGCGTAACCTACCGCAATGTCGTCCACATCTCGCTCGGAGGCAAGCAGGTACGCCTCACGCTTTCCAACCGATTCGGAACCGAGCCTCTTACGATAGGCGGCGTTGGCGTGGCTCGCAGCACCAGCAATGGCACCGTGAACGCCGACTCGCTTCGGGACGTTACCTTCAGCGGCAAACCCGGAACGGTCATCAATCCGGGCAAGACTGTTATTAGCGATCCAGTTGCCATCGACGTTGCTCCTCTGAGCGACGTCGCCGTGAGCATCTTCTTGCCTGCCGAGAAGATTACGTTCTTCACCGATCATCCGCTGAGTCATACAACGAACTATCGAGCCGTCGAGAATCAAATCCGTGCCGCGTCGATGACCGGAGTTACCAACCTGCAACCGTGGCGCATCCTGGTCGCCATCGATGTCATGGCTCCCTCGCGGGATGCCGCCATCGTCGCCTTCGGCGACAGCATAACGGACGGGCAGGGTAGTACGAATGGCGTCAACCTTCGTTGGCCCGACCAACTCGCCACCCGCCTTCAGGCAGATCCCCAATATGCACGCTTCGCCGTCGTAGATGAAGGTATCGGCGGTAACCGTATTTTGCATGCTGGAGGGGAGCCGGATGCCCGAGCTGGCCAACATCCAAGTGCCATGACTCGTTGGTCTTATGACGCCCTGGATCGCTCGGGCGTGAAATACATCATCCTGCTCGAGGGCGTAAATGATATCGGACACTCGTCTCTGATCAGAGAAGGCGGCGCAAAGATGCGACAGGAAAAGTCCCCGGAAACGCCTGTCACCGCTGCTGACCTGATTCATGCCATGACGCAACTTATCGACGAGGCACATGCCAAAGGCGTGAAGGTGATTGGCGCAACCCTGACACCGTATGGAGGCGCTAAGTACGAGCGTCCCGATGGTGAAGAAACTCACAACGCGGTCAATGAATTCATTCGGCACGGCGGTAAATTCGATGGGGTGATTGACTTCGAGAAAGCCACACAGGATCCAGCCCACCCAGACAGGTATAGATCCGATTTTAACAATAAAGATCATCTTCATCCAAACGACGCGGGGGCCAAAGCCATGGCCGATAGTATCGACCTGGCCGTGTTCAAATAATTGTCAAGGTCATAGCAGACCACAGAATCACCGCCTTCACCACATCCAGAAATTGCTTTCGATGAGATTTCCTACCGTACGTCTTAAACACACCTTGAGACGCCAAGCTCCGATGCTTCATCGCAAGCACCCACTATGGAAGCAGGTAGAATCTTGCGAGCGTTTGGCCGGGCGGTACTTCGGCCAGAGTCATTCAGCTGGCGGCGAAATACGAGTTCTAAAGCGCACAACTTCTGTGCCCGTCAAAAAACTCTGCGTATAACGAAGGCGAGAGAAGGAACATGAATAGAAGACGATTTCTGTCCGGCACGGCGAATATCCTGGGTGCTTTCGGTTTTGGGCTCGATGCACACGCTCAAAAGAACATCGAGCCAGCAGACCCGGAACATCCCAGCGACAGCTCTCCTTTGAAGGGGGCGCCGAACGTCTTGCTGATCATGTCGGATCAGCACCGGCGCAGTTGCATGGGTGTGGCGGGTGATTCTGTGGCTAAGACGCCGAATCTCGATCGGCTGGCTAAACAGAGCGTGCGATTTACGAACGTCTACTGCACCAACCCCGTTTGCGCTCCGTCGCGAGCCTCCCTGCTGACAGGACTCTACTCCCACAGCCTTCACACCAGCGGCAACGGCCAGCCTTACTCGCCGAGATATAAGACCGTGGTGGAGCACTTCGGCCGCGCCGGCTACCTGACTGCATTGGTCGGCAAAATGCACTTCGTCGATGCACAGGTACACGGCTTTCAATATGAGCTCGAGTTCAATGACTGGTTCCAGACTCTTGGGCCCAGGGCGAAACTTTATGCTGACGAAACATACATTCCAAACTCGGGAGCCGGTCTCCCCCAGATCGAAAGTTTGTGGCAGTCAGAAGCAGATCCCTGGAAGGATGATCGGGAATTCGACAACAGGCTCGGCGCCGTCGCTGTAGGCCGGGCCTCGAAGATGGCCGAAGCGGATCACTTTGAGAGCTTCGTCGCCCGCGAATCTGTCCGCTTTCTCGAGAACTATGGCAAAACCGATGAACCGTTCTTTCTGGTCACGTCCTTTCTCAAGCCGCATGACCCGTTCATGCCGGCAACGCGATTCGCCGACATGTTCGCGCAGCAGGATATGAAGCTCTCGCCTACCTGGGGCAAAGCGAACCTGGCGAGCCTGCCCGAACAGGTCCAGGACGCGATCCGAACCAGTTCCGTAACGCCCGAGCTGCTCCACGCAGAACAGGCGCGTCAGCGGGTCGCCTCGTATTATGGAAGTCTTGCACAAACTGACGACTGCATCGGCGAGGTCTTGCGTGCGCTCACGCGTCTCGACCTGGACCGCAACACGATCGTCATCTACACCTCGGACCATGGTGAAATGCTCGGCGATCTCGGTCTGTGGAATAAGTTTCAGTTTTACGAGGGTTCCTGCGGTGTTCCCCTCCTCATCCGCCTGCCAGACGCTAAAGCCGCAGTGTGTGACAAACCGCTCAGCCTCATCTCGCTGGCCGCGACCTTGTCCGAACTCTGTTCGGTCCCGCTGCCCGGCCCAAGCGACGGCCACAGCTTTGCTGACTTGGTCTTCAATCCCGTTGCTCGGCGGGATTACGGTCCTGTCTTCGCAGAATTCGACCTGGGCAAGAAGGGCGAAAAGTACATGATCCGCGATGGAGATTTGAAATACACCTTCTGGGTTCATGACCAGGCTGAACTCTATGACTTGAGCAAGGACCCTGAAGAGATGCACAACCTTGCGAATCACCCCGGCTACCGGCAGACGGTAGACCGTCTCAAGCGACAATTATTTGCCTGGCACCAACCTTCGACAGTCTAGGGTCGGGATGCATACACGCGATTGTGGTGTACCGCCAAAAACCTATCGCAGCGCGGCGGCGCTCACGATCGTGAGGCGGCTCGTTGACTGATGCCCTACAAGGATTCTGTCATGCCAGGATCGTGCCGATTTCGCAGCTCCAATGGAGATCGCGTTCGTGGAAGTCTCAGTCTGCTCAGCAGCCGCCGAACGACTCCGTACGAGGGCGCCAACAAATATTTCTCGGCACTCCAAGTCTCAACCGCCGCCTCACCAAAGCGAAGAAAGCCACCTCACATACGGCGAAACTCAATCAGTGCTGCAGTCTACGCCGGGCGCTCCTGAAGACTCCGAGCATACCCGTGCCGAACAAGACCAGAGTGAAGGGCTCTGGTGTAGGGGACACGGTGCTGCTCACGGGAGGCTGTTGCCCCGGCATGAGGGTGCCGCCTTGCTCCAGCAGAGAGGTGTCGCCGGCAGCCACAACGATGTTACTTTCGAACGTTCCGCCAGCGCCGTCGCCGTTATTGGAGGTGCTGCCAAATGCCAGGTCGCTCGGGTCCGATGCCAAGGGATAGTAGAGATTTAATTTCGGCCCGGATCCTGAGCTCTCCAGGGCGGTTTCACAAATGCTGCCAGAAACAGCCTCCTCGAATTGGCAAGTTCCAGCTCCCACTGTGTCAAAAGCGAAGATTCCCCCGGCGGTGAGCGTAGAGGCCGAGATCACGTTTGTGAAGTCGTTAAACGTCAACATGCCGGTGAGTTCAAGGCCATCGTCAAAGGTGCCATACACCGAGAACTCACCGTACCCCACGTTGCCGCCGCCGCCACCACCACCCGAAACGGTATCGGCATAGGCCAGCGGACTGAACGGGGCAAGAGCGGCTGAGAGTAAGAGGGCATACACGGAAAAGCGTATAGGATAAATCTCCAAAGGGGATGGCTTTCAAAGCTGGGATGAAGATTAAGAAGAGAGCAGGCCGTTTTGTGCTTCATTGCAGCCTGACATAAACGACCTTACATGCGTTGCAGCTGCAGAAACAGCCGGTTGGCGTTACGCACGCCCTGCTCCCAGCGCTCCCGCAGATACGATCGCCAGGGATCGATCTTCCAGCTCTTCGGCTTGCGCTCGTACTCGCGAGAGCCTGCTTCAAGTACTTCCGCACCGTCTTCCGGTCCACATCCAGTTGCCGCGCGATCTCGCTCACGCTCAAACCGACGTGATGCAGCTTCTGTATCTCCATGAAATCCTCCAGTCGCAGCATCCGACCCTCCTCGGGTCAGAATGCCACCGCTCGGCCCCAACTGGGTATTTTTCAAGCGCCGATTCTGAGGATTTTTAAAGTACCGATAACAGAGCGCTGAGTTGCCGTCCGGCAACGCCCGCCGCCACTCCTTCACCTTGCCTGTGGGGACCGCCGTCCACACGTTGCGATAGAAATGCACCACGCAACGCTGCCACTTCGCCTCGGGGTAGAAATCCGCCAGGTTCTCCACCAGTCCGAGGCACTTGTCGGAGACGAACAATTCGGCGCCCTTCAGGCCGCGCTCCTTCAACCCGCGCAGGAACGCCAGGAAAACTGCTGCGTTGCCGTGAAAATCGCGTGCACGCTGCAGAACCAGGATGTGCGCAAAGGACCGGGGGACGCCGAGCACACCGACCGCCAGAACAGATTCAAAATGGCCGATCCGTTCCATGATCTTGGAAATACCTGTATCCGAAATGGGATAACGGGGTCGGAATGATGGCTGAATCCAATGACGACTAGCGTTGCCCCAGTCGGCCTTAAAGGGGCAATCCTCCTCGCGATTGCTTTGCTGGTCCCTGCCGCGCGGAACGCCACTGCCCAGCAGAATGTGAACAGGGGGGCGCAACAATCCATTGTCCCCGCGCCGCCGGCGGCGGCAGACGCCCACCCGTCGTTTGAAGTCGCTACTATCAAGCCGGCGGATCCAAGCCACTTGAAAGGGAACTTCATTATCGGAAGCCATCGCATCTATGTAGGAAACCAGAGTGTCGACAGTCTTTTGACTTTCGCCTATGCGATTCATCAGGAACAGATCGTAGGCGGCCCCGCGTGGCTTCCGGGGCCGATCTTGTAGCCGCCTCCAGATTGGCGCGCAACCTCGAGCATGATGCCGTAACCGTGCAGGTCTTCGCCGGTGAGCGCAAGGATGACGTGCAGGGTAGCTGGCGAAAGTGGGAGCAGATTTTCAGGAACCGGCCTCATATTTGGAATACGATATATCGGTTTCCGAATACGTGTCAAGAGCTGTGAATGTCAACTGGCGACTTCAGGGCGATGCGCGTTTCCAAAAGGGTCGCATCTGGAGACCTGAGTTGCCGATTTGGCCCAAAACGAGAACTCTCCCGGCGATGTGCGCATTTCGATAGAAGTTGTTATTGCTTTGAGGCATTGGATCGGCTGGATCGCTTAGAGATTGCACTCTTCGGCAATCGCGGAACAGCCTGAACGCCCGCCCAAAGCGTTGCGATCGTTTGCTCGACCACGAGAGTCTGATCAGGCAAGTCAGGTACAACCCCCTGGATGACCATGAGTGTAGCGAGGCCAAAGATCGTAAACCACCAGCTGTGGGCTACCACAATGTCATTCTTGCTTGGCAATTCTTCATCCTTGGCAACATCGAAAAAGAGCTGCACGAAGCGGTCGAACAACGGCGCACCAAGATCGTTGATGTATTGTCCCGCGCGGACGCCGTTGCGGTTCTCAGGCCCGAAGAAGACGTTTCGGAACTGTTGCGGATGGGCAATGCAGAATTGAATCAAGCCGCGTGAAGTCGCGAAAAGACGCTCTTTCGGTGAAAGAGGTTTCGCGGCAATCACGTCGAAATCCTGAACCATCAGCCCGATCGTCTCGCGGCTCAACTCAACAAGAATGTGCCATTTGTCGGGGAAATGCTGATAGATCACGGCGTGCGTATAGCCGATCTCTTTAGCGATCTCGCGAAGCGTCACGGCTTCGTAGCCGCGATCGGCAAACATCTTGCTTGCAGCCGCAAGGATTTCGCCCCGCAACCTCTCCTTACGCTCTACCCGCCGACTTGGTGATGTGGATGTCACTTCCATAGCTTAGTCCGTCTTGGTGCTTTTTGCGACCAAATGTTGATTTGCAACCATTGGTAAATAAACCTTTGATTATTTTGCAACCAATGGTTAGCATGCATCTCTAATCGTCAGGTCACATCTTTGGATGGCGGCCCTATACGAGGCAAAAGGAGGATGCGATGAAAGTTCTGGTGATTGGAGCAGCGGGCAAGAGCGGAGAGGCTCTGGTAAACGAGGCGTTGGCGGCCGGACATAAGGTGACGGCTTTCGTGCGCGGTGCCGCACAATACAAGAAGGCGAATGTCAGAGTGGTTGCAGGAGACGTGCTGGACGCGGCTGCGGTCGAGGTTGCGGTCGCCGGGCAGGATGCGGTCATCGACGCGCTTGGCGGCAAGACGCCGTGGAAAGTGACGACGATGGAGACGTGCGCGGCACACAATATTGTCGACGCGATGCGGAGCAATGGCGTACGGCGATTGCTGAAGATTTCGGTAGTGGGCGCGGGCGAGAGCATCAGGAACGCGGGCTTCTTTAACGAGCACGTACTCATGCGGACGTTTCTGCGGGGTCTGCTGGTAGACAAGGCGGGCATGGAGGCTGAGATCGAAGGCAGCAACCTGGACTGGACGCTGGTGAGGCCGCCGATGTTGACCGACCACGAGAAGACCGGCATTGCCAGAGTGCTGAGCACGGAGGGCGGCGAGAAGGCGCACAAGATCGCGCGCGCCGATCTTGCGGCATTCATGGTGAAGGAACTGGAAAGCAGCCGGTATGTGCGTCAGGCCGTGACAGTGACAACCACATAGCAAGGCCTCCGCGAGGATCAGCCAATGATTCATGCGACAGATAACTGTGGGAACCCACGGGACTAGCGGAGTGCTAGCTGCGCAACTCACCAGCTCTGGCGGTTGCATCAGAGCACCACCTTCGTTCTAACAAGGAGAAAACGAGCATGTATTTAGTCATGGGCATTACGGGAAAAGTTGGGGGCGCCACTGCACGGCATCTGCTGAAGCAAGGCAAACAGGTGCGGGCACTTGCGCGTGATCGCGAGAAGGCGGCGAAGTGGGCAGACCAAGGCGTCGAGTTGGTCGAGGGAGACTGGAACAGTTCGACGGCCATAGAGGCGGCGCTCAAAGGTGTTGAGGGCGCGTTTGTGATGTTGCCGGCTGTATGGGCACCCTCGCCTGATTACAAAGAAGCAAAGGGCGTAATTGCGAACTATCTCGAGGCGCTGACCAAGGTGGCACCCTCGCGGGTGGTAGCACTCTCGTCGATGGGCGCGAATAGAACAAGCGGGCTGGGGATGATCACGGCGTTATCTCTTTTGGAGCAAGGTCTTCGCAGCTTGCCCTGTCCGGTCGCATTTGTGCGAGCAGGCGGCTTCTTCGAAAACTTTCTTTTCGGCTTACATGTCGCCCAGGGCGGAACCCTTCCGGTCTTCTACAATCCTACGAACCGTAAATCGACGATGGTCGCGACAGACGACATCGGTGCAGAGGTGGCAACACTTCTGGCTGGTCCGGCATGGTCAGGGCTTCGCGTCATCGAGCTGGGTTCGATGGTAAGCGCGGATGAAGTGGCCGCACAATTGGGTGACGTCCTGACACTCGACGTAAAAGCCTTTGCAATCCCTCGTGCAGGGTGGGCGGAAGCGTTCGAGCAGTTCGGCATCCCGAAGGGCCACACTGGGCCTGCCGAAGAAATGTACGAGAGCGTTAACGCGGGATGGATGGACCTCGGAGTCACAGGTACGGAGCACGTAGCGGGTACGATTTCCGCACGCGGTGTATTTGCGGCTGCACAGGACGCCGTCAAGGCGTAAGCAGCCCCGTTCCCTGCAACGGTGGCGCTAACGTCACAAAAGCTAGAGCTCAAAACATAAAAGTTCTTGTTTGGGTGCAACGGGTGGAACCGGACGGCTGATCGTCCGGTTTCGCGCAGGCGAAGGGCCACCCCATCGTACCCGCAAGAAGAGGATCCTTTTACGATGAAAACTGAACAAACAATAGATAAATCCGTGCAGGCAGATCGAGCAACTCAAATAGCCGCGACGGTAATAACCGGTGTTGTCGCTTTTATGTGGCTGTACTTCGGAAGGTTATATCTCATTCACGATCCGAGCGAATGGAGGATCGCCAATCAGCAGCTCGGATACCCGCTCTATATCATCCCTTTGATTGGCGTAACCCACATGCTCGGTGGCGTGGGCCTTCTGATTCCCAGTGTGCCTCGATTGACTGAGTGGATTTATGCTGGTTTCGCGTTCACTCTTTTACTAGCGTTCTATTCACAACTGAATAGCGGTGGCAGTACCTGGGATAAATTTGATCCGATTCTCGTCATGGCGTTCGTCTTCGCTTCGTATGTATTGAGACGCTGCATGCGCGCAAACAGGTGGTCGATATGAACAACACGCTCGGCTCGCTAACATCTGGGCAGCGAAAGCTCAAATGGCGATCGCAGGCCGATGCGCGTTCCAGAGTCGAGCTGCCGAAACGCGCATTGGCGAACTGTATAAGAGGCGGTGAAGGGTTACAACGATTCGTGTTGTCCAAAACACGATATCCGGGAAGTTCGCTCCTCGCTGCCCGGACCCTCCCAGGCATCGCGCGCACCAGTCACGATAGAACACGAACGTTTTCCTGAAGATCGCACCAACGGTTGAACTCGGTTCCATTCGACAGAAGAGCGGAAAGACTGTCGTCGCGTGAGCTGTCGAAGGCGGCTGTGACCCGAACAGGTGACAAGCAACACCTGCGAGATTGAATGGCCACCCCGATCAGGAAGACGTATTAAGACCCCTGAGATGGATCGAGGCGACTGGTTTTCGCTCGAACGCGCTCGGGCGTACATCCGGGCAGAACAACTGCCGCTCTTGGAAGCTTTAAGGACGCTCATTCTTTAAATGTCTTCGGCAGTTCACTCGAACCGCAGATCAAACAGCTACGTCAGGCGCAAAACGATTGGCGTATGGTCCGACGGCTTCTCCAAAGCGCGCGGCCCTTTGTCGATCTCGCAACTTTGCAGCCGCTTCGCGAGATCCGGTGTGAGCAGGAAGTGGTCAATCCGGACGCCGCGGTTATGTTCGAATGCCAAGCGAAAGTAGTTCTAGAATGTGAACTAACCGCCAACGCCGGGATGCAGGGAGCGGAATCGTAGCCCATCTCTTTGAACAGAGCCGACGGGAACGCCGTCCCTTTCAGCTCTTGCAGCAGGAGCACGTCCGGCTTCTTTGCCTCCAGCCAGCCTTTGACGTGTTCGGCACGAGCGCGAATTGAGTTCACATTCCAGCTTGCTATCTCGATGACTTCCTCCCGAACTTCTTCTTGGCCGCAGCAGGGAGGTTCTTTCGAACTGTTATCGATTGGCTAATTTCTTTAAGCTTGAACTCTTTGACGGCCGTTGCTCGGCAATGATGGCTCTTACCGAATCCAGATCCACAAGGTAGTCATGAGACGGGATACTCTCAAGGATCTCGCGCAGTTCCTCCGTTGCCGCTGGGGAGAGAGCACCTGCATTCCTCAACTCGTGGGAGAATTCGCACAACGCATCCTCATATTGCGCGATACATCGCATCGTGTGCAGCAGAGCTTCAAGTCGATGGTAAGCAGACGGCTGCCGAACTGCGGACGGTCGTTTCTTGAGATCGGTGGAAGCAATTTTCTTTGTTGTCATAGGCTCGTTAGTTGGATGCCGAAAGTACTCCATCCTCTACTGTTGCGCTCTCTTGAAAGAGCGGCGAGTTCGATTCCGTCTCCACTTGAAATTGCTCAGGCCGACACCCACCAGACGGAAGAGCTGTCCTGGGCCCAGTACTACTCGTTCGCACAACGAGATGGCCACACTCGCAAATTCTTCCAAGGAGGTCGGCATAACAGGAGGAGTGCCTCCTGGTTGTATCCGGTATGTGTTTCATGAATCGCGTGGCTTTTCGGGAGCCCAGTCGGCTGTTGGCCGGTCCAGGATCGGACTGACGTAAACCCTTCCGAAATAATCCCAAGCCCATTCGAAGAATGTTGACATCTGCGCGCGCACCGTGGTCAGCAAGACCGCATGAACTCCCAGCCACGCAGCGAAGGCGAACACACCCGTTATCGGATGGTGATTGGAGCCAATCTCGGCAACGGCAGCGTTTCTGCCGACCATCGCCATAATGCCCTTGTCCAGATATAGAAAGGGTTTCTGGTCCTTACCTGCGGCTGCGGCGGCAATGTTATCTGGGCAATGCCGACCGGCTTGCTGCGCAACGGAAGCGAGCTGAGGCAGGGGCTTGCCTGCGGCATCGTTGAGATTCGCAAAATCTCCCAAGGCGTTTACGATTGATCCCTGCTGGAATTAGCTATTTAGCAAGAGCGTTATAGCGAGTAATCAAAAACCGGCTAACACCGCCACCAACTATCTTCGAAAAGATAGGTAAGCCTTTCGATCTCTGCGCAGGCCACGCAAAGGTGTTGCCGAGGATGACCGAATGGACCAGTTCTGGCCGGCGACCGGCGAAACCGAGCCCAATTGGTCCACCCCAGTCCTGCACCATGATGCGGAGATCCTTTAACTCGAGAGAGTCAACGAGCTTCTCGACGATATCGGAGTGCTCCCGCGGCAGAAAGCGGTAGCCAGGCTTCGCTGTACTGAGTCCGAACCCGCGGTAATCCAAAGCGATGCATCGAAAATGAGGTGCAGCCGGGCAACGATGTGCCGATAAAGAAAGGACCACGTCGGGTTGCCATGAAGCAGCAGAAGCGTCGGCCCGCTGCCTTCGTCGATGTAATGGATTTGATTGCCTTCGATCTCGAGAAGCCGGCTCGTGAATGGAAAAAGGCTGTGATCCAGCCAACTCGGATTTAAGTCTTTGCTCTCCATCAGTTCTCTCCTCAGGTGGCCTACGTTGCGGCCCGTGACCTGGGTTTGGGCCTAGTGGTGAACCCTACTGCTGCGATGGTGCTTCCTAGACCGTCTGCGAGGCACTCTGCCGCTGCCGCCTCGTGCTGGCGACACCTGCAGAGTGCAGCACAATGCGCGAGAGGCCAAGGATAGAAAACCCCGCTGTAAGAAGAAAGCTGCCAAGGGGCCAATACCACACGAGGTATTCAGTAGGCCATAAAGTGAGCGGTCCGCTCCAAACCGGAACATGCAGGCGAAGGGCTGTGCGGAGGCCGGCTACATGGGCCTCGCTCTCTTCGGTACGCCACAGCAGCCGGTAAAGGAAGCTCCGTTCGGGCCGGGGCGAGCGTGCATCGTGGATCGCGGCGTGGGTCAGTTCGTGCGAAAGCACGGCCGCTGCCGCCTTGGCCGATGCTGCGGCAGTCGCGAGGATATTGATGGTGGAGTTGGAACGCCGTGTGCATCCGAGCGAGTGCGGCGGACAACCGGAGAGCGCCATCTGTCGCGGCGTGAGCACATGGATGGGGATGCCTCGCGCTCGAAGGAACTCAACTTTGCCTGGGTCAGATTGGGAGAGGGCGCGGATCGCGGCCTCGATCTCGGAAGAATACACCCGGTTGGGCGTCACTCCGAAGTAACGGTGAGGGGCGGTTCCTGGTCCTCGTGCCAGCTCACGTCCTGGAAGTGGACGACTAACCACAGGAACACCTGAGCCAAGAAAACCGTAGGATGAGGAAGTAAGGAGAATCGCGGAGGTGCGCCTTCGGGCGGCTCATTTGGAATGCAGGGGCTTTGGCCGCAGATCCGGTCAATGGTTGCAATGGAGACGCCGTACTGTTGGGCGATCTCCCTCTCGGTTTGTTTCTGGCTGTCCCAAAGGATGCGGACCTGGCTCGCCTGCTGAGCGGAGAGAACGCGGCGACGGCCTCCGAGCCGGCCGCGAGCGCGAGCTGCTTTGAGGCCGGCGTGAGTGCGCTCCGTTATCAGGCCGCGCTCGAACTCCGTGAGTGCCGCAAAGAAGTGGAACATGAGATGGCCGCTGGCGGTCGTGGTGTCGAAGTTCTCTTTGAGCGAGCGGAAGTGGACGCCTTTCTTCTCAAGCTGCGAAGTGAGGTCCAAGAGGTCGCGGATGGACGTCCGAGGCGATCCAGCCGCCACACGACAAGCGTGTCCCCTTCCTCTAATCTGTCGAGACACTTTTCGAGTTTCGGGCGGTCCATGTTCTTGCCGCTGCCGTGTTCCTGGTAGATGCGCTTGCACTTCGCGGCGTGGAGCGCGGGGAGTTGGCCTTCGGTGGTCTGTTCGTCTGTTGAGACACGCGCGTAGCCAACGATCATAAAACGAACATATCAGAAACGTACCGGGAAAAGGCGTTGACGCCGCCCCCGAATATCTCTGCAGCTTCTCTCTGGTCGAGTGCAAGTTTCTTACGAACGCTGACGATAAACTCAGGATCGACAATAGCCGCGTTCACCTGTTGGTTGAACTCCAGCATCATCGCGCTGCTACGGGCCGACTCTTTCGCGTTGAGGACGACCTCTCCACAAGCCGGACAGAACTCTCCCGTCACCGCAGGAATCATGGTGCTCTCGCCCTTGTAGGTATAAGGGAGGTCGCGCGTGTTCTTTACCAGTTCGGCATCTGCACATATCGGACATCTCATTGTTATAGCTCCTTGAAGGACACGATCAGCACGTCCTCTATCACTGTCAGCTTCAGATAAACCTCGCCGGCTTCAGTTGTGGGGCGATGGACATCCTGCCAGACCCTGTGATCGGCATGGGTCGTCATGGACTTGTAAAAGTCTTTCAGCGTCAGAGCCACAACCACAGCCATCATGCCGTCGAAATCCAATCCCAGTGCCGCAGCACCCGTCAGCGCGGAGAACGTAGAGGGTATCCTTCCTTGCTCAATCAGCTCCCGAACCATGGAAAGCTGACAGTGAGGCGTACGCTTTTGCATACGCTTGTTATAACCTATTTGGTTAGTCTCGACTATGATGCGCCCCAGAGGCATCAAATGAGAGGTACGCTTTTAAATGTTTGAGGACCTTGCAAAGAAGTACCACTTAAATGAATTGGTGGAGGTATGCCAATGACAACCAATCGCAAGTACAAGAGTGATGTCTACGAAGCGATCCACAGCGCGGCCGCTGGCCTGTACCGGGCAGGCACCCTCGATAAGGAGACAATGCGCAGGTTTGAAGATTCCTGCCTCACAGTACTCGATACCATCGAGCTTGAACCGATCAAACTAGTTTGCGAAAGCCACCAGGTCAGCCAACCGGTACGCCCATTGAGAAGTGGAAGACGGGGCAAAAAAACCGAGGGAAATGGCTATCAAACTCCTCATGAGCCGCGCAGAAGCATGATCTAAGAACTTGTTGAACTTCGGCGCGGCGGCGGTTCTTTGTTGGGGATGATTGACTCGGCTTTGCTGAAATTGGTTGGAATGGTCGATTTTGCGAGTCTTTACGCGGCTTGTGAGACATTTTGGAGGGCGGTTTCCGACTCTCCGACGGCTTTCAGGCGCACTGCTGCCGGAGGCCTTGCTCCGTTCTTTGGGCGATCAGCCTGGGCAGCCGTATCAGGTTGTGGGCTGCGCAACTGAAGACGAACAGCCAATCGGCCTTGTGCAGTCCGCGCAGTTTCACCTGGCGTATCGGACCGGTCTGCTTGAGCCATCCAAATCCCTTTTCGACCAGCCATCGCCGGCTCAGGCTCATGGCGTAGCCGGGATGCCGCGTGGTTCTGCGGTCGCGGTTGGAGCGGCGTCCCTTCGCGTTCTTTGTGACATGCGCGGTGACGTTCAAGGCGCGTGTGGCCGCGATGAAGTCTTTCGCATCGAAGGCCTTGTCCGCGCCTACCGTGATGCGCCGCTTGCGGCTTTTTTGCTTGTCCTCGAGCATCAGCAGCGCCGCTTCGCGTTCGGCGTAGCCGTCGGCCTGAGTCACCATGGCAGCGGCGATCAGACCGTTGCGGTTCTCCACCAGCGTGTGTCCCAGATAGGCCAGATGCGACTCCTCGCCGTAGCTCTTCTTGTACAGCCGCGCAGCCGGATCGGTGGTCGACTCATGCGTGTCGTTGGAGCGCTTCTGGCCGTGGAAGTTCGCGCCGTCGCCGCGATCGTCGTCCGATTCATACCTGGCGCGAAAGCTCTTCTGCGACGCCCAGGCCTGGATCAAGGTGCCGTCTACGGTGAAATGATCGTCACTCATGAAGCGCTTCGCCTGCCGATTCACGGCCGCGAAAACTGCTGCGCCACCTCGCTGTTGAGTAGCCGGTCGCGGTTCTTCGAGAACACCGCATGGTTCCACACTGCGTCGTCCATGCCCAGGCCCACGAACCAGCGGAACAGCAGGTTGCAGTCGAGTTGCTCGACCAACTGGCGCTCCGAACGAATCGAGTAAAACGCCTGCAACAGAAGTGCACGCAGCATATACTCCGGCGCGATCGAGGCACGCCCCGTGGCCGCGTACAGCTTGTCGAACTCCGCATCCAACGACCCGAGCACGCCATCCGTCAGGACGCGAATCTCGCGCAAAGTGTGATCCTCAGGAACACGCTGCTCCAACGTCAAATAGCTGAACATACTCGCCTGAACCCGCTCGTCTCCACGCATACTCAATAGACGAACCAGAACCTAAAATCAGCCAAAAACCAGTACCTATTTCAACAAGTTCCTAAAGATGTTGGCTTCTCTTCACAAACGGTCGTGGACCACCGAGCACGGGCCAATCGGGTTCTCACGCTTTACGAAGAAACTCTTGAGCCAAACAGCCGTTAGCACACCGGCTCTTTTGCGATATCGACAGTGTCCAATCTCCGGACGCAGCTTCCTTCGTCTTGTACGATATCGAGCCTGAACTCGTGACCAAATTTCACACTCATCGCCCTTAAAATAATACGAAGCGAGCGGGCCGTGCGGCCCTGTCTTCCGATAAGTTTCCCCAGATCGGACGGCGCTACCCAGAGGCTGAAGCGCGTCGCGTCCTTCAATTCCTCTGAGGTCATCTGGATAGAGACGGGATCGTCGAGTGCCTCGACAATCTGACGCAACAACGCCGTCACCACCTCAACAGACTCGCCTTGCTTCAATTTCGTTCTTGCCACACCAGCACCTCTTTACTGCACTCCGACAGACTCGGTCATCCTCCTCATTCATGCGCGATCACGCACGTTGCCTTAACTTCCCTACTCTGTGATTTTATCTTCAAGAACAAACCAATGGCCGAACGCCTATGGCGAGCAACTACTTTCCATAATTCTTCACGGGATCACTACACCTCATGGCTTTTACGGATGCAGGAGAAACGCTGCTCTCCTATTCTGGCGCCAGCAGTTGTTGCCGCTTGCAGTACAGATCTGTGCATTTTTGCCGAAGCTAACAACCTGGATACGGTCGCCAGAGACGCCGGCATTGATCAAAGCTTGCCGAGCGGCATTCGCTCGTCGATCCGCAAGAGCGAGATTGTACCGAACGCCACCACGCTCATCGGCAAATCCGCTCACTAGCACCCGAAGCTCTGGATGCGCCATCAAATAGGCGGCATTCTGCGCGATCACCTGAAGTTGATCTGACTTCAGCGCCGATCTCCTCACGTCGAAGAATACGTCATGCACATAATTTCGGAACTGCTCATCCTTGTCGGTAATGACCGGAATAACAGGTGACGCAGGCGGGGGTGGTGTTGCTTCGGCAGTGCTGGTTGCGGGCGCTGATGGAACGATGTTGGGGGGAGCCGGAGGTGTGTTCACGCTGAACTTCACGCTGCACTCTTCGGAGACTCTGGGGTCTTGCACCAAGCGTGCCTTGCCGATGACCGAATACTCTCCTGCAGGTAAGGAGGTTGTATCGACCGTCACCTCTCGCCCTGAGCCCAAGATGTGTCCGCCGCTCGATGTCCAGGAGTATGTAACATCCAACTTATCCGGCTCCGTTTTGGTGTTACCCACGATCGCAACAGTCTGACCTGCGGGGACGCTACTGGTATCGGTGCTGCACGTGAAGCCGAATTCATTCGGTTCTGTCGGAGCTGGCGGAGGTGGCGGAGGTGGCACCGACCTCGTGCCGAAGCGCAACACCAGACCGGCGCCGATCATCAGCTGGTTCTGCTCATTGCTCGTTCCGTTCGGTAAGCTCGTGTGAAGGTACTGCACATCGAAAGCCTGCACGGCCAATCGCTGTGTCAGATGGATATCCAGGCCGCCGCCCGCCGAGACAGCGAAGCTTGTGGCTGATGTGGTGTACGAGTTCCCGGTGGGGAAGTAGGAATCTCCGCCGTGCGCTCCGCCAACCAGCACCTCGCCGAAGGGGACCAGGCGGTGATGGGGCAGCGTGACCCGGGGGCCTGCCATGAAGCTGAACAACGTGAGATCCTGTCCCAGACCGCTGATGTTATTGGCATGCGATCCGCTAACCTCAGCCTCTGCGCCGAGCCAGTCTTTGAAGAAGTAACTGCCCGAGACATAACCTCCGTTCAACCCGAAGCAGTTACAAATGGCTGGAGGCGCATTCGCCCTGATATTGTTATAGCCCACCGAAAGATCGAAGCGCGGTGTTGCAAAGGCCGGCTGGGCCGGTCTCTGCTGTGCTGCCGCAGAGACCCCCAACGTGATGAGTGCAAGTCCGACAACGGTGTGACGCATTTCCATACCTCCCGGGTTTTCAACCCGCGTTCCAGTCTTGGCTTAGTAAATCAACGCGACTGTCGGCGACGTCGTTGTTGCGTTCCTATCCAGCAGGACAAACCGGCCGGGCGAAATCGCATAGATGACCGTGGATGTGCCGAGGAGGAAACGGCCCGCCGTTACGTCCGTCAGGGTGTAGTTGAAGGTGCCTGCCGTGCCGAGTTGTAGCACGTTCAAGGTGCCAACGCCGACGTTCTCATCCAGCGTGCTGGTCGCGTGTCCCGCGCCGTCGGCCGTGAAGACACCCGAGGCGTTGGTGCTGGCCAGTGAGTTCGCCGGGGTCGTCCCGTATACGAACGTGCCGTTGAGCGTTGCCGTCGTGAACGGAGACCCGGCCTGCTGCTCCAGGCGGCCCAATCCGGCATAGCCCGTTTCCAGGAAGTAGCCCTGATTCGGACCGTACAGGTAGACCACGCGAGGTGGCGGAGGCGTATCACCCAGCCCGAGCAGAGTGAGGGTAGCCGGCAGCAGCCCGGCCGGCGCAGGGTAGTTCAGCACTGCCCGGCCGCTGCTCGCCACCGTGCATCCGCTGTTGCCCGTGGACTCATAGGTGCCCAGCAGAGCGTTCACAATCGGGGCGCCGCTGCCAAGTCCTGTGAGTCCGTTGACCAGACCTGTTGCCCCGCCGACATCCACGTTCGTCGTGTCGCAGGTACCTGTACCGTTCGCCGTGCCACGGAAGATGGTCGCGGTCGAGAGGTTCAGCACGTTCTGGAGAGTTGCTCCGACCAGCCCGGGGTTGGTGGGTGAGTTCTCATAGCCCACATACCCGCCGCTCAGCGAAGCGTTGCTGAAGCTGGTCGAGGGCTGCAGACTCGCCGATCCGGCTAGCAGGATGTAAGCCGAATGCTTGTCCGTGGAGACGATGAACGCCTGGTTCGCGTTCACCACGTACACCGCGTAGTCCGTCGGGTAGACACCCGCCGGAGTTTCCGATGTGGCCAAGCTGAGTTGCAGGCGTCCGTTGCCGTCCGCGCTGGCGTACGTGCCGCTCAGCGCCGAGTTGGCGAGGTTGGCGGATGCGATGTTCGCATCGCCGTTTCCGTCGGTAATGGAGCCAGCCGCATCGGTGGTGAACTGACCCACGCTCGCCACCGGTCCGGCCGAGATGCCAATGGTGCAGGCTGGCAGACAGGGTGTGTCGCCCGAGAGTCCGAAGGCGTAGCTGCCCTTGAGCCCTGCCGCAAACGTGCTCGCCGTCTGCTGCAGGAAGGTTCCCGAGCCGCGCGTGCCGCGGAGCTGGTTGCTGTCGTACTCAATCAGGCTGCCTTGCGTCGCCACTGTTGCGGGCGCCACCGGCGCCTTCACCGAGACGGCGTAAGTGTCCGTTGCGCCGACCGTGCCGTCCGCGTTCAGGACTGAGATCGTCACCATGCCGCGATTGTCTGAGTTGATCTCGTAAGTTCCGACAAAGTTGTTGCTGGCGATCGTGTTTCCGGTAGCCGGGAAGGCCTGGTGATTCGAGTCCAGCTCCCCGCTGCTCAGCACGCCCGTACCGTCAGCCGTGAAACTGCCGGCGGTTGCTGTCTGATATGCGAGCACCCCAGCCAAGGCGTCGTCATAGCCCTGGAACAGGAAGGCATAAGGGCCCGTGAGTTCCGCATCATTCGACGTCGTTGCGTAAGTTATGAGCAGGACGAGCGGAAGGCTGGCGGTTTGCGGCGTCGATTCACTGTCCGTCGCGGTTACGGTGAGGCTGCTGGCGCCCGCCGTGGTGGGCGTACCGCTGACGACACCTCCGGTTGAGAGGTTGAGGCCAAGCGGGAGAGCTCCAGCTGTTATCGCATAGGTGTACGGTCCGACACCGCCCGCCGCATGCAGTGTCTGGGTGTAAGGCACCCCGACCATTCCATTCGGCAACGATCCATTCAGCGTCAGTAGCGAAATCGGATTGACGGTAACAACCACCGGGCCCGTTGTCGTACCCTTCGGATTGCTGGAATCCGTCGCAGTGACATTGACCGTGCTTGATCCTGCTGTAGTGGGCGTTCCACTGATCGCGCAGTTCGCTCCCGGCGCCAGGCCCGTCGGCAGTGTTCCCGAGTTGATCATGCAGGAGTACGGTCCCGTTCCGCCGCTCACAGGAATGGTTCCCGTATAAGGCGTGCCGACGGTTGCGGGTGGAGGCGAACTCAAGGTCAACGTCGATGTTGCCCCAGTGACCGTGACAGTGACCGGACCGGTGGTGTTATTCATCGGCTGGCTGGAATCCGTCGCTTTCACCATCACAGTTGGGTTGCCTGTAGTCGTCGGCGTTCCCGTGATCGCGCAACCGCTGCCCAGCATCAGGCCGTTGGGTAGATTGCCGGACACCAGCGTACAGCTATAAGGTCCGGTACCGCCGGTTACGGGGATGGTGCCCGTATAGGGCGTCCCCACAGTTGCGCCGGGAGGCGAACTGATGGTGAGCGTTGCACCCGCGGCAGAGATGGTGATCGTCTCGGGTCCGCTGGTGCTCTGTTGCGGATTGCTCCCGTCTGTCGCCTTCACCATGACAGTGTTTGTGCCTTGGGTAGTCGGCGTGCCACTTACCGCGCACGCCGTGCCCAGGTTCAGGCCGGGCGGCAGCGCTCCCGAGATGATCGTGCAGGCATAAGGCGACGTTCCGCCAGTTACGCCGATCGTCGCGTTATATGGTGTGCCGACCGTGCCGTTGGGCAGCGTCGACATGTTGAGAGTCAGGCCTGGGGCCGAGATGGTGATCGTTTGCGGCCCCGTCGCGTTCTGCTGCGGACTGCTGGAGTCCGTTGCCTTCACCTGGACTGTCTGCACGCCTGCCGTGGTCGGTGTTCCGCTCACAACGCAGTTGGTGCCCAGCATCAGACCCGCAGGCAATGCGCCGGAGGTAATCGTGCAGGCATAGGGTGATGTTCCGCCGGTTACGCCGATCGTAGTGGAGTACGGTACACCCACCGTGCCCTTCGGCAGAGGAGACATGCTGAGAGTCAAGCTCCCCGGGGCGACAGTGATGGTCACCGGACCCGAGCCAGATCCCGGAGGAGTGCCGGAACCGGTGGCGGTCACATTCACCGGGGTAGATCCCGGCGTCGTGGGTGTCCCCGTAATCGAGCAGTTGGCGCCGAGCGTCAACCCCGCGGGCAAAGTCCCCGAGGTGATCGTGCAGGAGTACGGCCCGGTTCCGCCTGTCACGGGGATCGTCCCCATGTACGGTGTTCCCGCGGTTGCGCCCGGTGGCGATGAAATCACCAACGTCGGCCCGGCCGCGGCGATGGTGATACTGAAGCTGCCACTGCCTTTCGACCCGGTTGAGTCTTGCGCCTGGACACTGAAGGGCGAGGTTCCCTGCGCCGTTGGTGTCCCCGAGATGACGCCAGTCGTCGACGACAACGATAGACCGGCGGGCAGGCTTCCGCTTAGCACGGTGTAGGTGTAAGGCGCTGTTCCACCGTTGGCGGTCAGCGTCGCGGAATAGGCGGTGCCTACCGTTCCTCCCGGCGTGGCGCCGGTAACCGTGATTGCGGCCGAGCCTACCGTGATCGTCACCGGTCCCGAGCCCGAACCCGGAGGATTCCCGGAACCGGTGGCCATCACAGTGACAGGCGAAGAGCCCGGCGTCGTCGGTGTGCCTGTAATCATGCAGTTGGCGCCAAGGGTCAGGCCTGCGGGCAAAGTACCCCCGGTGATCGTGCAGGAGTATGGCCCGGTTCCACCTGTGACTGGAATCGTTCCGGTGTACGGCGTGCCTGCGGTTGCGCCCGGCGGCGAGGAAACCCCCAGCGGGGCGGCCGCGATCGTAATGCTGAAGCTACCCACGCCCTTTGCGCCGATGGTGTCCATTGCCTGCGCCGTGAAAGCCGAGGTTCCTTGCGCGGTCGGCGTCCCGGAGATGACGCCGGTGGTGGGAGAAAGTGTCAGCCCGAGCGGAAGCGCACCCGATGTCACGCTCCAGGTGTACGGGGCGGTTCCGCCGCTTGCCTGCAGTGTTGTGGCGTAGGGAGTGCCAACCGTGCCCGCGGGCGTCGTTCCCGTAACACTGATCGGGATTACAGGTACGGAAATTGTGATCGACTTTTGTGCGGTGACTGTGTCCGGGACGCTGCTCGCATCCGTGACTTGAAAGATAGCTGTCGAAGTACCCACCGTCGTCGGCGTGCCAGAGATGACCCCGGTCGCAGCATTGAATGTCAAACCGTTCGGGAGCGATCCCCCGCTCATGCTCAGCGTCAGAGGAGCAGTTCCTCCACTCGTAGTCAATGTCGCCGAGTAGCTCACACCCACAGTCCCCGTCGGCGGCGTTCCCGAGATCGCTGGGTCAGGATTCACCGTGATCTTGGTGGTGCTGGTGCTCGACGTGCCCGGGACAGTGGCGACCAACACCACTTGAATCGGCGAAGTCAGACCGGCCGGTGCAGTGTAGGTCACCGACGTTCCGGTTGCACTCGAAACCGATCCGCAACCGTTGTTGGCGCAGGTCGATCCCTGCAAGGTCCACGACACCGGCAAGCCTGCAGTCACATTCGCACTGATGGGCACTGACTGACCTGCATCGATCGTGAGCGCCTGACTAGATAAACTCTGGATGCCACCGCCGATATAGCCACCGGCCCCGCAGCCGGCAAGCGTAAGGCACGCGATTAAAGAGAACGTCGACAATGGACGGAGAACACTGCGGTCAGCGGCCAAGCTTCGCAGCGCTTTCCTTGTCCGGCTGCTCCACGATGCAGCAGACCGATCTGACGCCGGCTCGCCTGCGAGACGATAGTGGTTGCTGCTTCCAAGCGCATATATCGATATCGTCTTCATACGGGTCTCCTGCGACTCACGTTCTTGTTGTGAATTAATTCAGCGAGATACAACTCACCCTGATCATCGGCTGCGTGTGAAGTGCATAGCGAAGTCTGCGGCGCTGATCTATCTAGGAAAGGAGTTTGGCGCTCGGAAGGGACTTGGGGCGCATCATAACGCCGGCGGGGCTCGGTACCCCGATGGAAGGATGGAAACTGCTGTGGCGACGACTGTGTTTCAGTCCACACCGCAATTTGGCAACGGATAAACGGCTTCGCTAGAACGAATGTTTCCATTGGGGGCCCGTTTCAGAACTGAGTTCCTGAATCACCTCGATACTTTCCCATTCTTCGCCCGCCCAGAGCTTTAGGGCAGCGCATGGCTGTGATATTTCTTAATCATTTATTCCCAAAATGGAACGCTTTTCTCCCGAAGTAACAGCACCAGGTGCATAAGTAGTTATTCGAAAACTCAAATATACGGCCATAACTGCCGAATTCATTTTTATAGATTATTTCGTTTATCTAACGTTTAGACAGAATGCTCAATAGGAGTGAAGGCCCTATGTCTGGGCCTGCCTATTACTGGCCGAACGGCATGGATCGGCTGGGCGCTCCTCTCAACTTTCGTGCATCGAAAGAGTGTGCCTTCCGGCTTCGAACCTATCGTTCAGACATTCATCGTCTCTACGTTGCGCGAAATAAGCAACAGCCGTGGAATCTCCGCAACGTGCAGAAGCCGCTCAACCGTCCGGCCCAGCGAGATGCCTTGGTTGCTCGTTCGCATGACGCTACCCAGGACCAGCAAGTCATAAGCCTGCCTGCTCATCTCCTTGATGGCAGCCTCAGCAGGATCGTCGGACAGAACCACCTGCTCCGATTGGCGAATATCAAGCCTCGCAATCCTTGCCTGCGCTTCGCGAGTAATCGTATATCCAGCCTGGAGAAGATCGCGATGCTTCCGATCACGCCAGAAGAGGGGTCCGAGACGGGGCGCCATAACCGTAAGGAGCATTACTTCAGCTCCAGTGCCCTTTGCAACGTAAGCAGCAACATCTGCCGCTGCCAAGGAGTGCGCCAATCCATTGATCGGTACCAATATTCTGCGGATCTGTGGCAAATCTCCGTCCGGAGCGATGGTGAGAAGCACGTCGGTTGTAGTTTCGCGCAGAATACGATCCTGCAGATCACCAAAGCTCACGGCAATTTCGCCGGAGACTCCAGGGGCGCCCATAGCCAGAAGGTGTTGACCTTCGGCGTTAGTCTGAAGTGATGAGAACAGATCGTCACCCGCGGATAAGACCCGCCTCAGGTGCACATGCTCGTCCTCCGCTGCATGGGCGAGAGAGCTGGAGGCGTGAATTACCGTGTCCGCCGAGGTGGCACGCGTCAAAGATGTATCGTCACCAAACGAAAGTTCGGTGATGTCGATGAGTTCACTCTCCATATGCTTCGCAGCTGCGATGGCTGCGATAATGCGAGCGGAACCCGCAGGTAACAACTCAGGGACCAGGGGAAGCAGAACACGCTCCCGGTCTGCAAGATAAGCGAGCTTCCTCGCCTCTTCCCTGTTCAGGCGTTTGAGTTCCAATTCCCCCGGATGTGTTTTGGCGGCGAGCCATCGCATAAGCGGAGGTGAGACCAAAACGGTCAGCATGGCCACGACAGCGTAGGTGGTGTAGAGATCCGAAGGAAGCAGAAGCAGTTCGGTGCCCACGATAGCGACGACGACATCGGTGCCCCCTTTGAGGTTCAAACCGACGCCAACCGTCGCTGCCTCCCAGAACGGCAACCGTCCCGCCAACGCCCCCAGGAAACCGAATGTGATCTTGGCCACGCCGGCGAGCACAAGCAGAATCACGATCCCCTTCAGCGAATCCATGCCTCGCAGGTTGAAGAGATTGACGCGCATCCCCGCAAGCCCAAAGAAGATGGGCGCGAACAGCGCTATCGTCACCGTTTGGATCCGTTCCTTTAAGGCGATCGTCGCCCGTGGGGCCTTGCTCAACAACACACCGAATACAAACGCACCAAGTAGTGGGTGCAGACCCATGAGCGTGGTTGCAGCAGCGGCGACGCAGAGCAGTATCAGAACAAGAGAGAGTTCCCCGTTGGGAACGGTTGTCACGTCCGCAACAAGTCTCATCGTCCAGAAAGTAAAGCGACGGCCCAGTGTCAACATGAAGGCAAAGAACCCAATTGCGAGGGCGGCTGCCCAAAGTCCGGCGGTGAACGGATTGGCTCGGTGCTGAACTGACGATAAGACCGAAATTAGCGGCCACACTACCACCTCACCTGCGATACCGGCCGCCAGCATGACCTGCGCATAATCCCGGCGGAGTGCTTCACGTTCAATCAGTAACTTTGCCACCACGCTCACGGCAGTTACAGAGAGAACTAACCCAAGGAAGATCGCGCTTGTCCGATCCTGACCGAATACCTTCACGCCGACAAGAGTTCCAACCACTAGCGAAGCCCCGATAGCTCCAACCGCAGCAAGTGAACCAGGGAGCGCCTTTTGCCGCAGGATCGCAAGATCTGCCTCCATGCCGGCGATCATAAGCAGCAGGATTGCACCAAGCCAGGAAAGAAGCGAAAGTGAGAGCGAGACCGCTGGATTCAGAAAGAGATTGGTATATACCCCTGGAACGAGCGCACCAAGAACTGATGGCCCGATGAAAAAGCCGCCAAGCAATTCTCCAAGGACCTCTGGCTGACCGAGTCGACGGCTTAACTCCGCCATGCCTCTTGTGACTAGAAGCATAACGGCGATGGCCAGAAAGGCGCCTAGAAGCTGGTGCTCGGAAAATCCATGCATAGGGGCTCTGCTCCTCTCTGCTTACGATACGCAGAGAGATGCAGATCGTCCGCAATCAGTGACCGTTTTCCTACACAAGACATTCTTAGGCACGCCAGCATCCGCACCACTGGCGACATTTATGCAGGCTATCAATGCAGCGTGCAGCAGGCCGTGAACTCGCGGACGGCTGCCGTTCTGGATGACTGGAACGCGTCGGTCGAAACCATGGGACAACAAGGACGTAACATCAAATTTCCAATAGCAATTCGGCGAAGCTCGGCGAACGCTACTGAAGGATTTCATGAATGCCGATGGTCAAGAATCGCACTCAACGTTGTGGAAATCACTGGTAGAAATCCTCTCAGCACCCTCGCGCGGCAGAGGTCTGGTACCAAATTCCCTGCCGACCTTCGTTGTGAAGCGGTAGAGGTCGTGCTCTCGAAACGACGCACTGTCGAGAAGCGCTTATCGTTACTGATCACCTGCCGCGTGGATCACTGTCGCGGTAGGGACGATCATCGCTGATCGCCCCCCGCACAAATCCGTACGAGCGCGTTTACGCATACGCTCTTACGAAGGATGAGTGGCGTAGAAGCGAGCATCAGGATAGGGATGCAGCACGCGGGGTGGAGGAATCCACCGGTTCAAGACTGGGGTCAGGTCTTCCCAACCCACCTGCGAGCTGACTGCGGCGCACCAGAACACTCTGTCGGGTTGCCTTCCTCCACTCGGAACGGAGTCGGCATCCTGATCTACGGGCTTTTCGCAGCTCAATTGCCCCGCCCACCGGTGCCTCTGTCTACGCTTCAAGAAACACCTCACGATGTCCCCTGCAAGACTCGAGGTCAGGATGGATTCGCTACTTCCTTTCCTGTAGGGCTCTTGCATCCCCTACACCATGCCGGTTTATCCCGGCGCTCTCCGGTTTACTCGTGATCCGCCCAGTGCACTGTCACTCCTCCCGAACCTTGCGACAAGCCGACTTCTCGTTACCGACCCCGGAAAGTTGACCGTGAGAGGCAGAGTAGCCAACGGAATCCTTTGGCAGTCTTCTACACGCCCACGGTTGGAGGAACGCTGAGCGAGTTGCGCCAAGAGTTGCCACGTTTACTGCGGCGCGTTGACGCCTGCATCGAGCAACACACATCACCCCGAAGGGCGGGTGCATTGCCGGAGCCGCGGCATTCTCCATGCTTCTGGGCAGTCTCACCATGCTGTACTACCTGCATTTCGTGCTCCACGCCCCTGTGACTGCATGGCTGATTCCGTTTTCGATCGCCTCGCTGCTCTTCGCCGTGGGTATCCTATTTGTTCCATGGTCTCCTCCGTCGTGGGGCAGTCTTCAGCGCTGTAATCGCGCTGCCCGCGTTCTGGACAGTCGTCGAATATCTGGCCAGCTTTGCGCCGGCGAACGGCACAGCCCGCAGCTGGGCCTATACACAAGAGCGCTTTCTGCCCATCCTGCAAGTCGCTTCTATCACTGGTCTGTGGGGCATCACCTTCCTGCTGTTGTTATTTCCGTCGGCAGTTGCCGGCGGACTGTATCTAAGGCGCAGGAGGCTTCTGCAGTCAGCGACCGTAGTGGCATCGGGAGTTGAAGGATTTCTACGAAATCGATGGCACGGCGGCCGATATCGGAGAGGTTTGCCGGCAGTATTCAACGAGGTTGCGAAGGATCGATCCACAGCTATGCTTTCTCGGAATAGGCGATGACGGCCATCTCGCCTCTATAGCGGTGTTCCTGATGGTGTACAGGCTCCAAAAAAGCAGATTCCTCCGCTACGCTGCGGAATGACAACCAGAAAAGCAAGAGCGCGAACTCTACACCATCAGGGATTCTGCTCTAATGACCCGGCAGAGGCTGACTTCGATGATCCGCTGGACGTGAAGACCGTGTATCTCGATACTGTGTCCCGGCAGCAGCAAGCGTCGGAGGGCTGGTTCGAGTCACTGGAGCAGGTGCCACGGATGGCGATCACCGTGACAATTCCGGCCGTGGTTCGTGTGCCCAAACTGGTAATTTCGGCTCCGGGACTGCGAAAGGCAGCAGTTGTGAAGCGTTTGATGGAGGAACCCATATCTATCGACTGCCCTGCTACGATCCTGCGCCTTCACCCAAACGCAACGCTCTTTCTGGATCAGGACTCCGCAGGAAACATGTCGAACTACTTTAAAATCTCGTAAGGGCGCACTTTACTTGCAAGTCAAATCTGCGGAGGTGCGCCAAAAGCACGCGGGCGCACGCAAGAAATATTATGGGCGCCGACCGCAGCTCCGCAATGCCAAGCTACAGCGGAGGCTCAAAGTTTCTCCTTTACTTACCGGCGATCTCTTCGTTCCAGTCCCAGTCCAGCACCATGGGGCAAAATCAGCTTACCGTCTTCCATCTCCAGCCCGTGATACGGGTCGTTCGAGATGAGCAAGCTGCCATCCAGGTCACAGTAATCGGCCAACGGTGACAGTTGAGCCGCCGCGGTGCAGGAGCAAGAGCTGGAGATCATGCATCCCAGCATGACTTTCATATCCAGCGCACGAGCGGTCGCAACCCAGCGATAGGCCTCCATGATTCCACCCGACTTATCGAGCTTTACATTGATGCCGTCGTAGGAATTCTGCAATCGTGGGATCGCGGCGTGGTCTGTACAGGCCTCGTCGGCAATGATTGGGATATGGACTTTGCCGCGCACGTATCTGGTCTCGTCTAGCATATGCGCGGGCATGGGCTGCTCGATGAGTTCCACTCCTTGGGCTTCCATCCAGTTGATCTTGCGGATGGCTTCCTCTTTGTCGGTCCAACCCTCATTCGCATCCACACGAAGCGGCTTGTTGGTGACACTGCGAACCGCCTGAATCGTCTCTTCATCCGTCGCAAGACCAACCTTCACCTTCAGGATCGGGTACATGT
Source organism: Granulicella sp. (assembly GCA_965277925.1). Lineage (GTDB taxonomy): Bacteria > Acidobacteriota > Terriglobia > Terriglobales > Acidobacteriaceae > Granulicella. The sequence goes on from OZ255850.1 coordinate 873,545, forward strand.
CGGCCTCTTCGGTCTTTTGCCGCGTCACCGCGGGAGTATCAATGCCGATGGAGAAGTTGGTGGCGGGTGCGCCCTCTGGATCGAGGCCGAAGTAGCGATAGAGAGGAACGCCGAGCTTCTTTCCCAGCCAGTCGCAGATAGCGATCTCGACGGCAGCAGAGGCTGCGCGCTGATGGGCGCCGAGTGCCTGCCTCACGGCGGCGAGCAGGGGCGTGAACTTCCATGGATCGCTCTCCGCAATCAGCGGCAGAATCCTGGAAATCACTTGCAACGCTTCGCGCGGAGTTTCGGCGTAGCGAATGATTGGGGCCCCTTCGCCGTGGCCGACGATTCCTTCGCGACAGTACTCCACATGGACTGTCTCACGCGTAGCGCTCGAAGACATGGTGGTCGTCCATGTATGCCGAAGGGTGAGGCTTTTCAACTCAACGCTGACGCGAGTGCCGTTGGCTGCGCTCGAAGCAGAAGAGATGTACTCCAACCGTTCGGGCAGAGCGGTCATTTCAGCCTCCGCTGGCAGATCAGGAGATCCTTCCAAGGCGTCTCGTCCAGCCTGCTGACCTGCACGCCCGGGTGACCGATCGATGTCGAATGAAGGAAAGCTCCATCGCCCGCGTACATCCCGGTATGCGTGATTCGGGAACCCTGATCTCCGAAGAACAGGAGATCGCCGGGCCGGAGCCGATCCAGGTCCACAGCAACAAATCCGCTCCAGGCAGCCTGGACATCGGCGTCCCTGGGCAGCACGATTCCGCGCTGTCGAAGCAGCATCTGCGTGTAACCGGAGCAGTCGAATCCATAGCTCGAAGTCCCTCCCCATGTATAGGTGACTCCCATGAACTTATAGGCAAGCTGCAGCGTAGCTTCGATGTCAAGCGGCGCAGCTTCGGAGCTTACGTCGCCTTTCTGCACGTACGCCAGTCGCCCATCGACCAGGCGAACTTGTAACCATCTGCTCTGCTCATCCGCATCTTCCTCCCCCACCTCAAGCCGCGCCTCACAGGGAACGTTCAGGAGAGGCGCGTGCCTGGTGACATCGGGTTCGCGATAGAGATTTGCGCTCAATTGGCAGACCCAGACCGCAGAAGTGGCCGCATAGCGCAGACCTGCAGGCGTGCTGAGGCCGGTTTCCATCACCCAGCCCTCGTAGCCGTCGGCGGTGCGCACCTGCACCCAGCCATCTTTTGCGTCCAGTGTAAGCACGCTCCATCCGAAGATACTCTGAGAGCCCACTTCGCTGTCCTGAGAAGGAGTCAGGTAAATATTGAGAACCGGCTTTGCGGTTATCGCTTCTTGCTGCATGTTCAAGTGCTGCGCCCCTTTTGCTCTGCGAACGATGTTCGTTTCGGACTCGCAACCCAATCAATTCCGGGGCGCGCTTACACTTTTCGGCGTTGGCCTGTAACCGGCGGGGTCGAGACCTTCTGGCGACCATGCATCGATGACCGCCTTCGACAGCCTGGCGATGGTGAGTTCACCCTCGTTGTCAACGGACCAGCCGTGATCGACATTGTCATAGGTAAAGATCGATAGAACGATTAGGCCGGCTTTGGTCGCGACCAATCCGACATCGTTCCTTACCGCCTCCAGAGATCCCGTTTTATTTCCCATTGACGCGTCCGCGTATGCGGAATCCCTGGCCTCGAGATACCTGGGCAGGCCCTCACGCGAGAACTGCTCGCGCAGGAGCGTCAGCATGTCGGTACAGAGCGCATCGTCCGCTACCGCAGGCCGTTGTGTTGCATCGGTAAATTGGCATCGATAGATGCGAGAGATGAGAGACGCCATCTCGCGCGGCGTGGTTTTTCCCAGGCCATAGATCTTCTGGTCTGCCGGCATTGGCTCGGTCGCCGGTTTCGATATCTTCTTATAAAGCCAGGTGCCTTTGAGTCCGATCTTCTGCGTCTCTGCGTTGATGTTATCCCGTCCGAGCTTGTCGATGGCGAGATTGGTTGCGGTATTGTCGCTTTGCGTGATCATCAGCATTAGCACGTCATGCAGTGTGAGTGTAAGCGGCGTATTGAAGAACTGGAGCACGCCCGATCCTCCAACCTGGTCCTGCTTGTGCAGAACGATGGGGTCTTCCAGCCGCACTGTTCCGGCCCGCACCTGCTCCATAGCGTCGAACAGGATTGTGAGCTTGATCACCGAGGCGGTCTGCACGGGCTTGTCCGCATCGATCCCGACCGTTTCGCCGGTCCGGAGGTTCTCGGCAAAAAGCGCGACCTTTCCGTGGTGTTGCGAGACGATCTGCAGGAGTTGCTCTCTGAGCGCGGTTGAGACGGGAGCCTGCGCCGTAGCCTGGCTCCGCGACCGGTGCACGACGGGACCAAAAAGCAAAACACATAGCAACGGCGCACCCGTCCAGCGCAACGTGGCATTCCACATGAAAGCCCTCCTGCTCCGTGCTCGTCGCCTCGGGCTGACGCGCAATGTGACTTACCCACTGGAATCGCCTGGACCGAACGATTTGCAGCCGACAAGTTCATCCAATCGGTGCGCGCGTTAGAAGTCGTACTTCAGCGACATTTGGATCTGACGAGCTGGCGAAAGGCTTGATGTGATCTGACCGAACGTGGAGAGCGTCGAAACTGTCGACCCCGGAGCCGAGTAGGAAACAATGTTGCCAACGTTGAACGCATCCGCGCGGAACTGGATGTACTGCTCCTTATACGTGCGGAACTGTTTGGACGCCGAGACATCGACGATGCGATACCCTGGGGCCCGCTCGGTGCCGACGTGCGCTGTGCCAAAAGCATACTGTTGGCCGTAGGTGGGGCCGATTTCATTACCGTAGGCGCACTGGGGATTGTTGTTGGGGGATGTGGGGAGCAAGCTGCAGGGAGTTGCAGTTGGATCTGTACCGAACCAGTGTGCCAGCGAGCGATTCTTGACGATCAGTGGCTGGTACTGGTTGGCGCGTGCTCCACCACCGTTGTTCGAGGCCGAGGTGTTGGTGCTGCCGATGGTAATCGGGAACCCGGAGTACAGAACCGCATTCGCTGAAACCTTCCAGCCACCCGCGGCCCAATCGACATACCGGTTAATCTGGCTGCCGAAGTCACGACCGCGCCCGAACGGGATCGCATATGTGCTGACGAAGTTGACTGCGTTGCGGGTATCGAACGCTGCCACGCCGTAATCGCCATGCGGATCGTAGATGTTCTGCGGGTAGGTGCCTGGACCGTCGACGCCACCGGTACCGAAGTAGCCCGGATTATTGGTCATGTTTTTCGACCAGGTGTAGTTGAAGCTGTACTCCAGGCCGTGGAACTGACGCTGGCGCAGTTGGATCTGCATGGCGTTGTAGTTCGAGTAGCCTTCAGCCAATGTCAGGTAGACCTGGCCGCCAACGCCGACGAGGTTCTTGAACGGCTGAGTCGCCGTATTGGTCGCGCCCGGAATCGTTTGCTGGTTGAACGGTTCGGGAACGACAAGATGCTGTGCGACATTCCCGACGTACCCAATCTGCCATGTGAAGTGAGATCCCATGAGTGTCTGGAGGGTCAGGTTGTACTGCTGAATCAGCTCGGGCTTGAGGTTCGGGTCCCAGGCCTCGTACTTATTCGAAGCGCCAGGAGTGAGCCCGCCAACGTTGAAGCCCTGGCTAACATGGATGGGTGTTCCACCGCTCGTCGCCGAAGGCGCAATGCTGGAGTACGAATACTGAGGGATGAATGGAGGGTTCTGCGTGAGACGCTGCGCAGCGCCCATGCCTTCGAAGTCATCCGTAACACCGTAGCCGCCGCGGATGACCTGCTTCGGATTCAGCTGGTAAGCGAACGAAACGCGCGGCATAAACTGCTTGTGGAAGGAGTTGTACAGCGCATTGCTCGCACCGTTCTTGCCGGCAACAAGCAAGCAGGCGGGGCAATTCTGCGGGTTCTTGACGTCAACGTTCACTTCCTTGCCGTTCACTTCATACATCGGCTGGTCATAGCCATAGCGCAGACCGATGTTCAGGGTGAGGGCGGGCGTCAACTTCCACTCGTCTTCGGCGAAGAACGCCATACGATACTGGCGTTGACCAACGCGTCCTGCCGTACCGGAAACAGCCTGGAGCTCGGAAGCATCGATGACGAAGTCCGCAAAGCCGTAGCCGTTGTTGTAGGTGGTACCGGTACCCGCGGGCTTGGGCGCATTCAAATTCCTCGTGAATTCGCCGTTGTACGCGAACTGCCCCATATTGCCGTTGTTGCTGGCGTAGTAGTAATTCTCCTGGTAGCGCAGGATCTGTGCGCCACCCTTCAAGATGTGCTTGCCGTGCAGCCAGGTGGCCGTGTCGCCATAGTCGAAGATGTTGTCGATCGTATTCTGCACGACACCCAGAGTGCCTATGTTCTTTTCAGCGCTGGAGATGTTTGTTTCCGTGATGCCGGGGTAGGGGCTGGGATAAGGATAGCCAACCTTCGAATCGCTGCCTGTCGGGAATTCGCCGGTACTATCGAACGGAACACCGGAAAGATTAGCGATACGCGAGTAGCCACCGCGGAACTCGTTTTGCAGGTTCGGGCTGAAGGTGTGGACCTCGTTGATGACGCCGTTGTAGAACGGATAATCATCACCCCCCGGAAACTGGAACGAAAGGTAAGAAACGATCGGCTGATCGTAGGAACCGCCATGAGTGAAGCGAGTCCAAAGAGCGTCCTTCGAGGAAACCGCATAGTCGACTCGAATGTCGCCCTGGTTATTCACATAGGCGTTTTTGCTGTACCCAAGGTAGTTGTTGGTGTCCGGCGAGTTAACGTTTGTGCTGGGGCGGTTCGGCAGCGGATAAAACTCGGGATGAGCGAACACGTACGCTGCAACAGGGTTGTTGACTGGAAGCTGATCGTTCACATACGGCACGACAGTCCCGTTGCCGGCAGTGGTGTTGAAGAACTGAATGTATTGCGTCACAGGAATAGTCTGACCGTACTCGTTCGGCGCTCCGAGGAACTCAGAGAAGTCGCCCGTGCGCATTCTGCGTGAAGGCACTGAGATTGGAGTGGCCGATCCAGCCGTAGTATTGCGAAAGCCTTCATAGTCCATGAAGAAGAACAGTTTGTTCCGGAAAACGGGCCCGCCAAACGTGGCGCCGAACTGGCTCTGGTGGAAGTTGTTCTTGAGAGTTTTGTTGTAGTTGTTGGCCCAGGAGTTGGCTTGCCAATTCTGGTTCTCATAGTACTCGTAAAGGCTGCCGTGGAACTTGTTGGTTCCGGCCTTGGTAACGATGAGGATTTCACCGCCGTTCACGTTGCCGTATTCGGCGTCGGCGTTGCCGGTGATAATGCGCATCTGGCCAATGGCTTCGGGAGCCGGGTTGTAGGCAATTGTGTTCTGCAGCGGCTCATTGATGTCCGTACCGTCGAAGATGTAGTTGTTGGTCTGCATGCGGTTGCCATTGAACGATGGCTGCGTCGACAAAGTAAACGACGTATCGCGCTCCGTGCCCTGTGTGGTTCCCAGCGAGCTGTACGTCGGAAGGACTGCGCCCGGAACAAACACGGTCGCTGTCGCGAAGTTCTGACCCGGCAGCGGCATGCTCTCGAGTGTGTTGGCGGTGATCGTGGTGCCGAGGCTCGCGTCTTCGGTCTGCAGGATCGCGCCGCTGTCGGACGTAACCTCAACCGTCATGGACACATCGCCCACCGCCAGCTTCATATCGATTTTCGCAATCTGGTCGATTTCCAGCGAGAAGGGGCTGTTGTTGGTCATGTTGAAGCCCACCTTCTTGGCCGCAACCACATAGGTCCCAATGGTCAGCGATTCGAAGTTGTAGCTTCCGCTGCGGTCGGTTTTTGTGGTTGTGATCACGCCTGTATTCACGTTGCGCGCAGAAACCTGTGCGGCAGGAACCGCGGCCCCGCTCGGATCAACTACCGTTCCGCGAATGGAACCGGTAACCGTCTGCGCCCAGGCTGCCATGCCACCAATTCCGGCAAATACCAACAGCATCACAACCCACGCACTGCAGCATTTGAATCGCATCGACATAAATCCCTCCTGGAATAGGTACATAAGCTACTCTGCCGGCTTCGCTTGCTGATCCCACACAAATCATGATCCAGAGAAATCTCACCTGAACCACGCCTAGACCAGCGCAATTGAGGGAATTCCAGTTTCAGGTATGACAGCAAACGGATCGTTTGCGCCACAAGATAAGAAATCGCAAGGATTCTCGTTACACTAGTCCCACGTTAACAGCCTGTCAAGGGAGCCAGGAGAGCCGAATGCGCTACCGCTGCCATCTGGCCGGCGCCGAAGAGATCAACCAGCCGGTCCCCGGCGCCTGGCGCGGCGTCGTGAACCCGGAGACGGCGAATTCGTGCTGATATATCGGAACGGCAGCCACTCCGGCGTACATCACTTCCGCGTGCGACATCGTGTTGAACCAGATCAAGCTACCTCGGCTATTTCGCAATTGATGCCATGCGGACAATTTTCAGTTCTAACTGCAACGGGCTGCAGACCAAAATCACCAAGCACTTCAGCGGTAAGACGTACCTCGATGCCAATTTCACCTGGTCGCGGGATCTCACCAACTCGCCGGCTGATTACACCGGTTTTGTGCAGAACATCTACGACGTGGACGCGGATTATGGCCGGGTACGGGTTGCCGATTCTCGCGGAACTTAGGAGTTTTGCGACGGACCGATGAAGCGGGATTGGACCTAGGACGAGCTGATCGAGCATTGGACGCTCGCACCGAACGAACTCGTTCTGCTCATGAACAAGAGCGGTCCCGGCCGGCTGGGGTTCGCGGCGCTGTTGAAGTTCTTCCAGACCGAGGCTCGCTTTCCTTCAACGAAAGACGACGTGCCCGTCGCGGCCGTTGAGTATTTTGCCGTCCAAACGAAGGCCGCCGCGTCGTCCTGGGCCGAGTACGACTGGCATGGCCGCGCTATTAAGTATCACCGCGCCGAGATTCGGGCGTTCTGGGGTTTTCGCGAAGCCACGGCTGAGGACGGCGAAGACTTGATGGTCTGGTTGCGTCAGCATGTGCTCTCGCAGGAACGCCGTCCGGAACGGAGTCAAGAAGCTGCGCTCCTAAGGCTGCGGGATCTGTGAATCGAACCGCCTACAGCAGATCGTATGGAACGGCTCATCCGTTCGGCACTCCGCAGCTTTGAGGACGACTTCAGCAGGAGCTTATCCGCCCAGCTCTCTTCGGATACGAAGGAGCGTCTGGATGCCCTGTTGGAACTCCCTTCGCAGGAGTCGGTTCGCGTTCCGCTGCACGAACTTCGAGCCGATCCCGGTCCCGCGAGCATTGAGACGTTGGAAGAAGAATTGGCGAAGCTCTCTTGCTCGGAGATCTCCACTTGCCACCGGGTCTCTTCGACGGGCTTGCTCCTCGGATCGTCGAAAGCTATCGCAGGCGCGTGGCGGTCGAAGAGGTCTTCGAGCTGAAGCGGCATCCCGAGCCGCTCCGCCTCACGTTGCTTGCAGCCTTCTGCCATCTGCGAGCCCGAGAGCTGATCGACACGCTCTCCGATCTGCTCATCGACATGGTGCATCGGGTCGCGCACAGGGCGGAGGTGAGGGTAGAACGAGAGCTGATAGCCGACTTCAAACGGGTATCCGGGCAAAAACAGTTTGCTGTTTCAGATCGCCGAAGCCTCCCTCGACCACCCTGACAGCGCGGTCAAAGATGTTGTCTACCCCATAGCGAGTGAAGCCACGCTGCGGGACCTGGTAAGGGAGTTCAAGGCCACCGGACCGGCCTACCGCCAGCAGCTTCACACGGTGATGCGGAGCGCATACCGGTCGCACTATAGGGCCATGCTGATCCGGCTTCTTGGCACTCTGGAGTTCCGGTCATGCAATGAGCTGCATCGTCCGGTCCTCGATGCGCTCGCGATCGTCAAGAAGTTTGCCGGCAGCCGACTTCAGATGTACCCCCAGGACGAGTTCGTTCCCACTGCGGGCATTGTTCGTGGACCGTGGCAAGAAACCGTCATCGAGCGAGACAGCGATGGTACAGAACGTGTAAACCGGCTCGCGTATGAGGTGTGCGTTCTGCTTGCCCTTCGCGAACGCTTGCGATCGAAGGAGGTCTGAGTCGAAGGAGCCGACCGCTACCGCAACCCGGACCAAGACCTGCCGGGCGACTTCGAGCGCGAACGCTTCACCTACTACGCCGCACTCAAGCTGCCCTCCTCAGCGGACAGCTTCCTTGCTGGCATTCAACTTGAAATGCACGAGGCATTGGCCGCTTTCCACGACGGCTCGGCGACCAGCGAGAGTGTGCGCCTCCTAAATAAGGAGGGAGGCTGGATCTCATTGTCGCCGTTGCCGGTGCAGCCGGAACCGGCGAATCTGGCCGCACTCAAAGCCCGGATGCTCGAACGCTGGCCGATGACCAGCCTACTCGACGTGTTCAAGGAAGCCGATCTTCGCATCGGTTTCACAGACGTGTTTCGCAGCGCAACTGCCTGGGAGAGCCTCGACCTAAACGTCATTCAGGAGCGGCTTCTGCTTACGCTTTATGGCTTAGGCTCGAACGCAGGCATTAAGCGCATGAGCGCCGGACAAGCCCGACCAACTACAAAGACCTGCTCTACGTTCGGCGCCGCTATGTCACCAAGGACCAGCTTCGCGCCGCGATCCGGGAGGTTGTCAATGCCACGCTGACGGAGCGTTCCCCGGCGATCTGGGGCGAAGGTATCACGGCCTGTGCTTCCGACTCGAAGAAGTTCGGAGCCTGGGATCAGAACCTGATGACTGAGTGGCACGCCCGCTATGGCGGACGCGGCGTCATGATCTATCGGCAGGTGGACCGCAAATCGACCTGCATCTACTCGCAGCTCAAGCGCTGCTCTTCGTCCGAGGTCGCGGCCATGGTTGAGGGCGTACACCGTCACTGCACCGACATGACCGTCGAACGTCAGTACGCCGACAGCCGCGGGCAGAGCGAGGTAGCCTTCGCCTTCTGCAAACTGCTCGGTTTCGAACTCCTGCCCCGTCTTAAGGCTAGCTGGAGCAGGAGAACGCGAAGTTTAAGCGGTTGGCCCATCGCCCTGGTCAAGTCCGAAACCGTGGTCCCCTCGTAGCCCTTGGCCCAGAAAACCCTTAGCGCGGCATCGAGGGCGGTATCCGTGTCGAAACCGCGCGGCCGTCCCATCTTTGCGCTCGCCACATTCGCAACTCCCATGGACTCCTTACCGCTCCGCAGGGCACCGAATCACCGCATCGGTGCCCGTTCCGGCGCCCGTGCGGCTTCTCATGAGATATGTGGTGATGCCATTTATCGCTCCGCTGCTCGGGATGGCGCACTCGCTCGAAACTGGAGCGAAGCGCATCGTCGATGCGTTGTACGATCCGGCACTCCAAAGCGGAAGCTTCTATGCAAGCGGCCCGAAGACGCTGACCGGGCCAACCACGGACCAGAGCGAAATCTTCCCCGATCTAGCAAACCCGGCCTTTCAGAAACACGCCGATGAAGCCATTCATCGATTCCTATGAGACGCAACTCAGCTTCTCCAGGACACGGCTTACATCTTCCGTTTCCCTGTGCGATGGGGCAGTGAAATTAGAGCTTTCCGAATTAGCCGCTTAGGAGCTTATGAGCCCAGCCCGTACCCGATGTTCAGCTCTACCGAAGCTTTTTCTACAACAGGGAGCGGGGGCGAGATGATGAAGCGACGGAAGCGGCCAGCGCAACGCGCGATGCACTGCCCATGCGGTAGAAGTCCTCTGATCGCTCGTGGACGCTGTGGGACCTGCTACCCGCTGAAGCGACAGGATGACGAACATTTCGGCGGCCTTCGAGAGAAGATGTTGGAGCATATCGCACACGGATACTACAAGCCAGCAGAACCACTAAACCCATACAACTCCCATGGAACAGCGGCCGCTGAGAAAGCGGCTTCCTTCAAGTCTCTGTATCTGAACCGCCCTGCCCAGGCTGCGCCACTTCCGGACCCCAAAAAGCCACTCGAGAGTCGAAGTGAAACAGCCGAATTAGCGATTGTCTCGCCGTCTAGATAGTGATGGATGGACCGCATGAGCAGCGTCGCTCTATGTTGACTCAACGTCGCTTCAATGTTTTCCGGGGAACTCTCCGAGCCCATGGAAGGTCATATAGAGGGAGTAAGCGCAGACGGCTACGGCGATGAACATTTCGAGGAGGAGGACGGTGACCCCGTACTTGTACCAGGGCTCGCGGGGGATGGAGTGGGCGGCGGTTGTTTCGGTGGTGTCGGTGTGCATGAAGTCCTCGCAGGTTCGGGTTGTGGGGTTGGGATCAGGCGGCTTCGGCTACTAGCTCGCGGTGCTCGATGAGGCCGTGCTCCTGCGGAGCGCGCTCATAACGGGCAGCCCAGAAGTAGAAGAGCGTGATGGGGACGAACATGTAGAGGGCAACGTAGGCGTAACCGACGTGGATGTTGTGGCCGCTGGCGAAGATGAGCGGATAGACGATTCCCGCCGCGGTGGATACGCCGCCGATGAAGCCCGCGGCTGCGCCGGGACGGTCGTGGAACAGCAGCGGAACGAGGGCAAATGTGCCGCCGGTGGCGAAGGAGATGGCGACACCCATGGCGACCAGGACCAGCACGGAGAGATGCAGCGAGCCCATGAGGCCGGCGACCGTGAGGCTTCCCATGGTGAGGGTGATGAGGATGAGCGAGAGGCCAAGCCAATGGAGGCGCGGCGCGTAAGGGAGGGTCTTCGCGATGAGGGGAAGCGGCGTCCAACCTTTGCGCTGGAAGAGGTCCGACATGAATCCGGAGAATGGCCGGAAGAGCGAGGCGGTGAAGGATTGCACGGCGGCGAAGGTCCCGGCTGCGATCTGCAGGCCGGCTACTCCCGTGAAGCCGAGGGCCAGGATTTCAGCGTGGAAGCCGCGGGTGAAGTAGCCGGGGAGCCAGGCGTTCATCGCGATTTCGAGGCCGAAGGACATGGCGTAGGCGAGCATCAGCGCGATGGCGATGTAGCGGCTCCAGACGAAGAGGGTGCCGCGAAGATTGCTTTGTTTGCGGACGAGGTCGCGCTGCGCAGTGCTGCTGGCGGCCTGGCCGCGGACGAGATACCAGGCGGCGATTACGAGAGCGACGACGCCGAGCCAGAGAAAGGCGCCGTGGTAGTTGGTGCCGAAGAGGCGCGGGAGCACGAGGGCACCGGCTCCGGCGCCGACGTTGCCGGTGCCCGCGAATAGACCCTCGGCGGTGCCGATCTCGTGGGCTTCGAACCACTGGGCTACGTGCTGGATGCCGACGACGAAGGAGACGCCGGCGATGGCGACGACGACGCGCTCGGCGAAGAGCAGCTTGTAGCTGGTGGTGTAGGCCGAGGCGATGGAGACCGCGCCGCAGACGCTGAGGATGAGAGCGAAGGTGCGGGGCGCTCCGAAGCGGTCTGCCGCCCATCCTGCGACGATGCGGCCAACAGGGGCCATCCAGATGGCGGAGCTGGCGAGCAGGCCAAGCGCCTTGAGGCTGAGGTGATAGTGGGCGGCGATGCTGGGGCTGAATGCGGCGGTGGAGAACCACATGAGGAAGCACCAGAAAAATCCGACAGTTGCCATGATGAGCTGTTCCACTTTATGCGTCTTCATAGTCGTTTCCCTTCCACGCGCGAGGCGTGGTGCGATCGAGGATGGAGTGGGCACCGGAGTGGTGGAGCAGACACTTCGGCGTGGACAGCAACGTCGTGGTTGCCGGGGAGATTTCAGGGGCCCGGCTGCGATGCCGGGGAAGCTTTCTGGTTCAGGGTGAAACGGATTTCTCTACACGGACGGCGCACTGTTTGAAGTTGGGCTCGCGCGAGATGGGGTCGAACGCGCCGAGGGTGACGAGGTTGGAGTTGGCCTCGGGAAAGTGGAAGGGCATGAAGACCTGGCCGGGAGCGACGATGCCGGTGATGCGCAGCTCGACCTGGGCGACGCGGTTGCGGCGCGAGATGACGGTGACGCGGTCGTGGGAGAGGAGCTTGAGTTGCGCGGCGTCGAGCGGATTCATCTCCAGCCACGCGTTGGGAACCATGCCGTTGAGCATGGGGATAGCGCCAGTCTTGGTGCGGGTGTGCCAGTGCTCGACGGTGCGGCCGGTGTTGAGGATGAAGTTGTACTCCTTGTCGGGCTGCTCGGCGAAGGGTTCGCAGGGTACGGTGTGGAGGCGCGCGCGGCCGCTGTCGAAGGCGAAGCGGCCGTCGGTGTAGAGGCGTTCGCCGCCCCACTGGACGCCGCCTTCGCGCTCGATCTGCTCCCAGGAGATGGCGCTGTAGTCGCACGCGCGACCGGCGGAGACACGCTGCCACTCCTCGTAGGCGTCGCGGGTGGTGGTCCAGCCGGGGTAGAGCTCTTCGCGGAGGCCGAGCTTTTCCGCGATGGCGAGGAAGATGTCGAAGTCGGCGCGGGCTCCGCCGGGAGGAGCGACGACCTTGTTCACTTTGCTGATGCGGCGCTCGGAGTTGGTGTAGGTGCCTTCCTTTTCGCCCCAGATGGCGGCGGGGAGGACGAGGTCAGCGAGAGCTGTGGTCGGCGTGGGGTGAAAGCCGTCCTGCACCACGAGGAACTCGATGTTCTTGAACGCGAACTCGAGCAGGTCGTAGTTGGGAAAGGAGACGGCGGGATTGGTGGCGACGAACCAGAGCGCCTTGATGCTGCCGGTGACGGCGGCTTCGATGATGTCGGGATAGGCCTTGCCGCGCTGCGTGGGAATGCGGCCGACTTCGATGTTCCATAGGTCGGCGAGCGCTTGACGATCGTCCGCGTTGTCAAACTTGCGGTAGCCGGGGAGCGAGGCGGTGAAGCCGGTCTCTCGCGTGCCCATCGCGTTGCACTGGCCGGTGATGGAAAACGGCGAGGCGCCGGTGCGTCCGATGTTGCCGGTGATGAGCGCGAGGTTGTTGATGGCGGTGACGGTGACGGCCCCTTGAGTGGAGTGATTGACACCCATAGTCCAGCCGATGAACGCGGCCCTTGCATTGCCGTAGAGATGCGCGACCCGCTCGATGAGATCGACGCCAAGGCCGGTGAGGCGCGACGTATGCTCGGGCGTAAAGCTGGCGACGAAGGCGGCGAACTCAGTGAAGCCTTCGGTGTGCGCGTCAATATAGGCGCCATCGATGAGGCCGTCGCGGATGAGGATGTGGGCGATGCCGTTGAGCAGAGCGATGTCGGAGCGCGGCTTTACCGGGAGATGAATGTCAGCCATCATGGCGGTCTTGGTGACGCGCGGATCGGCGACGATGAGGGTGCGGTGCCAGTTACGCTGCAGGCGCTCGCAGAGAATGGGATGATTGTCGGCGATGTTGGCGCCGATGAGCAGGATGACGTCGGCAGTTTCGAGATCCTCGTAGGAACCGGGAGGGCCATCGCTGCCAAAGGAGAGCTTGTAACCGGAGACGGCGCTGGCCATGCAGAGGGTCGTGTTGCCGTCGTTGTTGGAGGTCCCAAAGCCAAGCTGCACGAGCTTGCCGAGGGTATAGGTCTCTTCGGTGAGAAGCTGGCCGGTGCCGACGACGCCGAGAGCGCCGCGGCCGTGACGCGCCTGGATGGAGCCGATGCGCGTGACCATGGTGCTGATGGCTTCGTCCCACGAGACGGGAGTGAGTACGCCGTCTTTGCGCAGCAGGGGCGTAGTGGCGCGGCCGGGAGCGGTGAGCATGTGGTGTTCGCTGAGGCCTTTGGGGCAGAGCTTGCCGCGGTTGACGGGATGATCGGGATTGCCGCGCGCGGCGACGGCGTTGCCGTCCTTGACACCGATGAGCATGCCGCAGCCGACGGAGCAGTAGCCACAGGTGGTCTTGACCCAGGAGTCGGCTACGCGCGACTCGGAGATGTGGCCGAAGCGGGGATCGTTGGCGTAAGCGTACTTGGCACGCAGGATGTCGATGCCAAGAAGACATTTGGCGCGGGCGACGAAGCGGCGGGTTGTGGCGGCCAGATTCATGCACGCCTCTCACGAAGGAAGCTGAGGCCCATGCTGAGCGGGACGACCGAGACGAAGAAGAGATAGCGCGCAAGCAGGACTGCGACTATTGCGCAGAAGAGACCGAGGATCCAGACGCCGCTGAGGACGACGCCCGCGGCGAGGAGTGCCAGTGCGAACGAGGAGACGACCTTCGGTCGCAGGAGAGCGCCGCGCATGAGGCCGAAGGACGCGCGGCCTTCAAAAAGAGAAGAGCGGCGCAGACGGAGCAGACGGACGACATGGTTGGCGATCCACAGGAGCGTGGTGAGAACTACCGGCTGCGCGGCGTACTGAACGGGTGTGTGCGCGAAGTAGTGCGGTGCGAAGCGACCGAGCAGTGCCGCGGCTTTCTCCAGAACGGGTGCGAGGATGACACCCATGAGGGATGCGGAGAGCAGGAAATCGAGTGGCGTGTGGATCATGTTCCACGAGGGGCGGGCAGGCACCAGATAGATATACGCGCTGGCGATGGTGCCGAGGACTCCGAAGAGGCATGCCGTCCAGCCGAGGAGTGGAACGGCACTGGCGAGGTGGAGGAGGCCAAGGGTCTGGATCCAGGACAGGGCCGTGCAGGCGCCGATGCTGAGGAAGAAGAGAGCGAAGAGCAGGACCTCGCGGCTGAGCCAGGAGCGACGCCACATTTTGAGCGCGCGCCACGCGTAGGCAGGACGGCCGAGGTGGAAGACGGAGATGTTCAGGGCGACCGCCGTGACCAGCGCGAGGAGCGTGAGGCTTACGGTGTCGGTGGCGTGGGCGAGCAGCATGACGACCAGCGCGCCCACGACGGCCTGCACCATTGTGGTCATGAAGACGAGCGGCCAGTGGGGATGCTCAGCGCGGATCTGGCCGCTGTCGACGCGCTCGAGTTCGCCACCGGCGACTGATGGCGGAAGCGTGATGCGTGTAGTCGAAAGGGTGTGGCGTGCGGCGGGCATGCCGGGTGAGTCGGCAGCGGTGAAGTCGGCCTTCCACTCGGCCTTGTTGACGATCTCGATTTCGATGGCATGCTCAGGGCAGGCGTTGACGCAGGCGGGCTCCAGGCCTTCAGCGAGGCGCCCCTGGCACATGTCGCACTTGCCGACGACGCCGCGCTCCGCATTGAACTGCGGCACCGAGTAGGGGCAGTTCCAGACGCAATACTGACATCCGATGCAGGCGTCGGCGGAGTGAAGGACGATGCCGGTGATGGGGTCCTTGGTGTAGGCGTCGACGGGGCAGCCTTTGACACAGTCAGCGTCCAGGCAGTGATTGCAGCCCATGGAGAGATAGTGGCGAAGCGTGTCGGGATAGGCGCCGCCTTCCAGTTCGCCGACGCGACGCCAGTTGATGTCGTAAGGGTTGCCGTTCTGTTCGTTGCAGGCGACTTCGCAGGAGCGGCAGCCGATGCACTTGGTCATGTCGAAGTGAAAACGGTACTGCTCGCCGGGCTCCAACGCGCGCTCAAAGATGAGGGCATCGACGACGCGCGCGGGCGCTCCGGACTCGAGCAGCGACATACGCACGAGATCGAAACTGTTCCCGTCGGAAGCGCGATCATGGAGCGGAAGAGGCAAGTCGTGTCCCTTTCAACGTGCGGCTTAAACGTTCGGCGATTTCTAGTAGACGTCGCGGTGATAGCGGTTCTGTTCCTGCATCTGCTGCACGAACTCCTGGGCGGCGGCGGCGTCCCGCTGGCCATGCTCTTCGATGACGCGATGAAGAGCGGCGTCGACATCTTTGCCCATGCGCGAGGCGTCGCCGCAGACGTAGAGGGAGGCTCCGTCATTGAGCCACTTCCAGAATTCGGCGCCGAACTCGATCATGCGGTCCTGAACGTAGACCTTGTGCTCCTGGTCGCGGGAGAAGGCAGTGTCGAGGCGCGTGAGATGGCCGTCATGGCGCATGGCTTCGAGCTCGTCGCGGTAGAGGAAGTCGGTGCGGGCGCTGCGCTCGCCGAAGAAGAGCCAGTTGCGGCCGGTGGCGCCCAGTGCGAGGCGCTCATGCAGGAAGGATCGAAAGGGAGCGATGCCGGTGCCGGGGCCGATCATGATGATCGGCGCGGCGGGATCGGCGGGCAGACGGAACTTCTTGTTGGGCTGAATGTAGATTGGCACGCGCGCGCCGAGTGGCGTGCGGTCGCTGAGCATGGTGGAACACACGCCGCCGCGATTGCGATTGTGTGCGTGGTAGCGGACCACAGCGATGGTAGCGTGGAGCTCGCCGCTGTGAAACGCGGGGCTGGAAGAGATGGAGTACAGCCGCGTCGATAGCTTCGGCAACACATCGATCAGTTGCGCAGGCGAGGTCAGCAGGCCGGGGCATTCCTCGATGAGATCGATGAGGCCGCGACCGTACATGTAGGCGTCGAGCTCTTTGTGGGCTTCGGCGGAGAGGAGATGCTCGAGCTTGCAGCAGTCGCCGAGCGCGGCATAGGCCTGGATGGTCTTGCGGTTGAGGTGCGAAGGCTGGAGATAGTGGGTGAGGGCGTCAAGCAGAGTGGTCGAGCCGAGCTTGGGCAGCGTGACAATGTCGTTGGGTAGGAAGTTGGTGCGGGTGAGAATTTCGTCGATGACGGCGGGATCGTTTTGCGCGATGACGCCGCAGGCATCTCCTGCTTCATAGTGAACCTCGGAGCCGGCCAGCGAGATGCCCACATGCACGGTGAGCTTGCTCGAGACTTCGTGCGTGAGCGGACGCTTGTCGATGACTTCGGCGAGGAAGGGGTTGTCGCGCTTGTGGGTGTGGGGCTTGCCGATGGGGCCTGCGGCGGGCGCGATGCGTGCGGATGGAGAGGCTGTGGGGGTCGCGGAGAGGTTTGCGAGGACCGTGCACTTCCATTGCTCGAACGGCGCATCCACATCGACACTGGAATCGACGCGATCGCAAAGGCGCGTGCCGCCGAGAACGTAGAAGCGAGCGTCGAGGTCTGCGCCGAACTTGCAGAAGTGCTCGTAGCTGATGTCGCCGAGGGCGAAGACGGCGTAGCGCAGGTTGTCGAGGCGCGGGGCGGAGAGAAGGTGGAGAGACTCGGCGAAGGCTTGCGCGCCATCGGGCGGATCGCCTTCGCCGTAGGTGCTCGCGAGCACGAGCGCGTGGGTCTGCTCGGCGAGGGAGGCGGTGGTGTAGGTGTCGAGCGAGGCAAGTTGCAGCGTGTGGCCGTGCTGCTTGAGCTCCTTGACGAGCTTTTTGGCGAGCCGCTCGCTGGTGCCACTCTGGGTAGCGAAGAGCACGGCGATGTTCAGGGCCGGGGCCGGGGTTTTCGCGGGCGGAGCCTCGGTAGTGGAGTAGACGCCGGCGAGAAAGCCGTTGAGCCAGGCGCGTTGCTCAAGCGTGAACGGCGCGTTGTCAGGGATGAAGGGAATGGTTGGATTCATCGCGTGGACTCCAGGCCGCAGAGCGTGCGGAGTTGCTCGATGCTGTGGCGGCGCGTGAACTGGAGGAAGGATTCGTGCTCGGCGCGCTGGTCCGTGTAGGCCTCGAAGAGGCGGTGGAGGACCGGGGTGAGCTCGGAGAAGTTGATGGCTGGAATGAGTTCGCGCGCGAGGCCCTGGTCAGCGTCAGCGCCACCGCCGAGAAGGACTTGATAGCCTTCCTCGCCTGCGACCTTGATGCCCATCAGGCCGATGTCTCCGATGTAGTGCTGGGCGCAGGAGTGATGGCAGCCGGTGACGTGCAGGTTGATGGGCTGCACGATGTTGAATTTTTCATCGAGCGAGTGGGCGACGGCTAAGGCGTGAGTCTTGGTGTCGGAGGCAGCGTAGCGGCAGCCCTGGTTACCAGTGCAGGCGACGGTGCCGCTGAGCACGCGGCCGGCGGTAAAGTCGAGGCCCGCCTCACGCAGCGCTTGTTTCGCGGCTTCGAGCTTGTCGATTGCGATGTTCGGAAGCATGAGGCTCTGCCAGACGGTGAGGCGCAGCTCGCCGCTGCCGTATTCGTCGGCGATGCGGGCCAGCGCGCGCATCTGCGGCACGGGAAGACGGCCGACAGGAATGACCACGCCGATAGAGACGAGTCCGGGTTGGGACTGCGGATGAATGCCGATGTGGCCGGTGCGGTCGATGGCGCGGCGGGGCTGGCACCGGTCCGCGGGAAAGTACATGAGGGGAAATGCGAGAAGCTTTTCTGTCTCTTCGAGAAACTTCGCAACGCCCCACTTGTCGATCAGATATTTCAGGCGCGCTTTTTTGCGGTCAGTGCGGTCGCCGTTGACGTTGAAGACGCGGATCATCGCGACGGCGACGGCAACGGCCTGGTCGGGACGGAGGAGCAGGCCGCAGTCGGTGGCGAACTGGCGGTGGCCGGTGATGCCGCAGAGGAGGACGCGGAAGTAAACACCGTCGGGAACATCGTTGCCTTCGGTTACTTTGACGGCGACGAAGCCGATGTCGTTCGTGTCGGCGACGACGGAGATGGCTCCGCCGTTGTCGAACGCTACGTTGAACTTGCGGGGCAGGCCGAAGAGGTCGCGCGAGTTGGAGATGTAGTGCTGCAGGGCCGAGGCCAGCGGTTGGACGTCGAGCAACTCGGTGGGGTCGAGACCGGAGAGCGGCGAAGCGGTGATGTTGCGGATGTTGTCCGCGCCGGAGCCGCGCGAGGTCATACCGAGCGACTCAACCTTGTGCAGCACGCGGACGATATCGCGGGGTTGGAACTCGCGGATCTGAACGCTGGCGCGGGTGGTGAGGTCACAGCGGCCTGCGCCCCACTCTTCAGCCATGTCGGCGAGGCCGCGCATCTGCGCAGCGGTCAGAACTCCGCTGGGCGCACGCAGACGCAGCATGAAGGAGTCCTGCGCAGGAGCGACGTAGAAGAGGCCGTGGAATTTGAAGCGGAAGATGTCGGCAGCCTCAGGGGCGCGATCTTCACCGGCATGGGCCAGGAACTTCTCCCAGATGTCGAAGGGATTCTGTTCGTACTTCCAAAGTTCTTCGCGGCAGAGTTCACTGACGGGGGTGCCGAAATAGAGCGGCTCAGGCTGCTCAGCCGCGAGATTTTGCGTGCCGGTGGAGGGGTCGTTGGTGATGCGGCCGTCGGCGAGGTAGCCTGCGAAGGGAACAGCGCCTCGGTGCTGCAGGCCTGCGAAGAAGCCTTGCAGGTAATGCTTCTGCTCTTCGGTGAAGGTCGGGTTTTCGAGCGAGGCAGCAGGCATGCGGCGGAACTCCGGCAAAGCTGAGTCGAAAGAGACCACGGCTGAACCGTATGGAGTTTCAGGAGACTCACTTCAAGAAAGGAAGGATCTTCAGGCAATGAGAATCTGGACTCGAACGGCACAGAGTGCGGTGAATGCACAGCTCATCACGGAGGCTGAAGTTGTTGAGGGTACGTTCTTACAGGACGAGCGCGACATGGGGCTGGTCCGGCTGCGGCGGCGCTTCCAGGAACGAAAGCACGCCAGCGGTTAGAAAAATAATAATGCAGGATGGGTAGAACTGCAAGAGGAGATTTTGTTCGGCGCCGCGCAGCAGCGAAAACGATTGCGTCGCGATCCTGAAATTTGCACTACGAGGAATGCCATGCTATACCTCACGTAATCCCTCTGCAACGCCGCGCGACACCCTGACGTGACTCGCGCATGATGGAATTTTCGGCTGGTCCTCTCCCAAGAGGCACGTGAACCAGACGGCTCAACAGATCACGGTTTGCGCCGTTGAGCAGGACGACTGCCCTGATGCAGTCCGGATGCAATAGCCGGCCCCAAGCTGAACACAATCTCCAGTGAACGGTGCAAAGCCTGACCGTCTGCGCCCCCAACATCTCTCGCGAACCTTGTGCGAGCATCCTGCCGTTACGAGGTGGCTCTCTTGAACCGATTCGTACTGCTGTGCGCCGCGTCTCTTGTTTCCTTTTCCTGCATCGGGCAAACGCCCACACGCGCGGCTGCCTCGAAATCGCCTGTAAGCATCAACGTATATGACCGCACGCGCGTGGATGTCTTCCAGTGGTTCACGGCGACCCCGAATGCAGAAACCTACGGATATCTCGAATCGTTACTGAGGGTCGGCGTCGCGCAGAAGCGCAAGGCATATGACTGGGAGCTCGAACTCACCCAGCCGTCGGAGCTGTTTCTTCCGAGCGACGCTGTCTCTTCGGTTTCGGCGCAAGGGCAACTGGGACTGGGCGGGACATACTACGCCTCGAACAACAATCAGACGGAAGATGCGGCTGTCGCGTTGAAGCAGGGATTCATTCGCTTCCACGGGAGCACGCCAGGGCGCTCGCTACTTGTGGGACGCTTTGAATTTTTTGACGGTCAGGAGACGACGCCCAGAAATCCGGATCTGCAATTTTTGCAGACGAGCCGAATCGCGCAGAGGCTGGTGGGCAACTTTGGCTTCTCCGATGGTCAGCGGAGTTTTGACGGCGTGGACGGCCACTACAACGGCAAAACGTGGGACCTGACCGCCATGGCGGCTCGGGCAGACCAGGGCGTCTTCAACATGAATGCGAACCCCGAGCTGAATGTCGATCTGCAATATCTGGCGTACAGCAAGTACGACTTCAGCAATCACTTTCTGTGGCGCGTATTCGCCATCGGGTATCACGACGGGCGCACCGGGCTGACCAAGACGGACAACCGCGCGCTTGCGGTGCGGCAGGCGGACCATAAGAACATTCGACTGGGCAGCTATGGCGCGGACTTCCTCACCTCGATTCCAGCATGGGCGGCCAAGTTCGATCTGCTGAGCTGGGGGGTGCTGCAAAACGGCAATTGGGGTTCACTGAATCATCGTGCTGGGGCGATTGCCGTGGAGGTTGGCTACCATGCGACGCAGCTTCGGACCGCGCCGTGGTTGCGCGCCGGGTTCCTCCGCAGCACCGGCGACAACGATGCCACCGATGACCAGCACAATACGTTCTTCCAGGTGCTGCCGACGCCGCGGGTGTATGCGCGCTTTCCGTTCTACAACATGATGAACAGCAAGGACCAGTTCGTCCAACTCATGGATAAGCCTGCGAAGCATCTGGCCATGCGGTCGGACCTGCACTTCCTGCAACTGACGTCGGATAAAGACCTCTGGTACCAGGGCGGCGGCGCGTATGACAACAAGGTCTTCGGATTTGTGGGGCGGCCGGCGAACCTGCACTCCAGCTTCGCTTCGGTGTTTGATTTGTCGGCGGACTATGAGGTTTCGAAGAACGTCAGTCTCACGGCTTACTACGCGCATGCGTGGGGCAAGAGCGTAATCGCGGCGATCTACCCGGTCGGGCGCACGGCGCAGTACGGATATATCGAGATGACGTACAGATGGGGCGAGCCGGAGCGGCCGCCGAAGTAGTTTGGACAGCGGCCCATGCGCAGACGATCGCAATGGCCGCGCGCTCCATTGCTTTGAGGCCAGCGCGCCAGCGTGTATTCTTGCCCTTATCACGTTTGCTTCAGGATCCGATCTCTGAGCCTGCCGCTGGCAGGAGATCCGAGTACAACTCATCGCAGTCCTCCAACTGCGACATCCCCATTTTGTAGGACCCGAGGACTCATGGCCCATGCCAGCTTTGACGGTCTCAGGGTGCTCGCTCTAGAGAGCCGTCGCGCGAAGGAAGTTGAGAAGCTGATCCGCACCTACCGGGGCGAACCTTTCGTCGTGCCCTCGATGCGCGAGGTCCCCCTCGAGACGCAGACGGCGGCGCTCGATTTTGTGAGAGACCTGCTACAGGATAAGTTCGACCTAGTGATCTTCATGACCGGCGTCGGCGTGCGCGCGTTGATGGACATCGCAAAGACCAGGTACGATCCCGCGCTCGTGGTCGACGCGCTGCGTAAGGTGCGCATCGCCGCGCGCGGACCGAAGCCGGAGCAGATGCTGCGCGAGTTGAAGATTCCGGTGCTGGCGACAAGCAACGATCCCAATACATGGCGCGAAGTGCTCGCGCTGCTGGATGAGGCCTTCGGGCCCTCGTTGGCAGATATGCGGGTTGCGCTACAGGAATACGGCGCTTCGAATCCAGAGTTAATCTCTGCGCTTAGTGAGCGTTGTCTCTCGGTCACCAAGGTGCCGGTGTATCAGTGGGCTCTGCCGGAAGATCTGCAGCCGCTGCGGGAGTGCGTGCTCGGCATTACGACAGGGTTTGTGGACGTTGTGTTATTCATGACCGCCGTGCAGGTGATTCACCTGTTTCAGGTGGCGGAGCAGATTGGGATGGTGGAGCATTTGCGCTTGGGGCTGGCTTCGATGGTGGTGCTCTCGATTGGGCCAACGACGACCGAGGAACTGACCCACTATGGGGTGATTCCGGACTTCGAGCCGTCGCGGTCAAAGATGGGCTTCCTGGTTAACGAAGCTGCACAGTACGCCGGAAAGCTTTTGAAGAGCAAGCGGGACCACGCCGTATCTGGCCTCATTCCAACGCAGCCAACCGCAGCAGCCGACAACGCTGTGCCCAAGCCCGGCGTACGTCGTATTGCAGAGTCCACCTCCACCATGGCCGGGTTTCGCGACGGCCTACTGCCCATGGAATTTCTTCACGACATCAGCAGCCGTATCGCCAAAGCTGACCCGCTCCACGAGGTCCTAAAGCGCGTACTCGATTTTGTGACGATGATGATTCCATGCGACTCGTGCTTTGTGTACGTGCTGGAGGACGAGAAGCTGGTGTTGCGCGCTTCCAAGAATCCACATGAAGATCTTGTGGACCACCTCGGGCTGAAGCTTGGTCAGGGCATCACTGGGTGGGTAGCGCAACATCGCGAGCCTGTCGCCATCGGCTCAAAGGCCTCCGACGATCCACGCTTCAGCGCCTTCATCAGCCTGCCTGAAGATCGCTTTGAAGCGATCCTGTGCACGCCCATCCTGTGCGCCGGACGTGTCGTTGGCGTCATCACGATGCAGCACCGCCTGCCTTACCAGCACACAGCGGTCGAGGTGCGATTGCTCTCGACCATTGGCTTTCTGGTTGGCGCCGAGCTCGAACGCGCGCGCCTCGAAACGGAAAACCTGCAACTTTCTGATCGGCTGGAGACCCGCAAACTTCTAGACCGAGCCAAGAGTGTGTTGCAGCGAGACTTCCAACTCACCGAGGAAGAGGCCTATCGCCGCATGCAGCGCGAGAGCCGGCAACGCCGCAAGGCCATGCGCGAGGTCGCGGAGGCAATTCTCCTGACCGACGACATGCGCCGTAGCAGCAACAATTGAGTGTAGCCAATTTTGTTGTTCAACTTAAAGGGATTTCGGAGTCAGCACGGGGTAAATGGCAGTCTTGTTAAGCGGACGCATTTCAGAAGGTTCAATGATCTGAGGATGTATCCGCCATGATCCTGCCGTAGTGAGGTGACCCTGCAATTGTGGCGTGAGCGGCACCCCAAGGCCACGAACAGACAATGTCGGAATTCCGTTTCACTCAACCTGCGGTAGAGCGTGGCCCGCTGGAATTTGACCAGCTCCATGAGTCTTGAGGACTTCTCCCCAGCCGTTGAGCAGTCGGGCCGGCTACTCGTCGGCGGCCCCGTCTGAAGGATCGTCAGTCGCTTCGATCTTCGAGAGCCGCTTCATGCTGGTGGCATGGATCTCGGCGAGGCGGTGCTTGGAGCTGTTGCCCTCGACATCTTCGATGACATCGCGATATTTGAGGGTTCCTTCGAGGATGATGAGCTGCCCCTTCTGAAGCGTCTCGGCGAACTTCGAGAGATTGCTCCAGGCGAAGACGAGGTGCCATTCGGTGCGGGTTTCGTACTTGCCCTTGTCGTTTTTCCAACTCTCCTGGGTTGCGATGTTGAGGACGACGTACTCGCGATTGTTCTGCGCGGTTTTGGCTTCT
The DNA here is from genome assembly GCA_965277925.1 of Granulicella sp. Lineage (GTDB taxonomy): Bacteria > Acidobacteriota > Terriglobia > Terriglobales > Acidobacteriaceae > Granulicella. Next base: position 897,175 of record OZ255850.1, read on the forward strand.
GCGTTCTGTCCGAGGCGGCCGATGAGGATGACTTTGTTGAACATGGTATTTGGCTCCGTTTCTTTCTGGTTTGTCCGCTTCCATGAGAAGGCCCCCAAGGTCAAGCCCCTTTCTCGCCCACGCGAGGTTGGCAGTCTGTCTGCAGGCGCAACGATGCGAAGGGCCTCAGATCCATCACCGGCTCCTGTTACTTTGGCTAAACTAAACAGCATAGGAAGAGAACGGCCCGCTTTGACTTTCCCGGCGTTCTTAGTGCTCGTTTCTGATCCGCCACGCTTCCATCCGCACTCTGGAGACCCTCTCAAATAGGGTCGGTGCACGTTGGGGTTCTCGGAACAGGTCGGCGCTGCAATCTGTATGTCGGCGTAAAACGCCTGCGGACAAAGCGCAGTACCGTGAACACGGTCAAGGCGGAATGCGAACGCCAACTGTCTTCGATATTCCTCGTACCGCATTAATCAGTCTCGTTCTCGCGCGCACCAGCAGCTCGCGAGTACGAAGCTGAGCGATGGCGGGATAATGCTCTCTGCCGCAATGGACCACGGGTGAGAGTAGTTTCGGGTCAACACGCACGAGACGAGCAAGCATATGAGCGTCCACTGTGTCGGACTTGCGAACGCTACTGGTGATCATCGGAAGGTTTCGTGGATTTGCCACGATTACCTCATGACCCCAATCCTGTAGCAGCTGGCTGACCCACCGCGAGTGCGCACCTACTTCGATGGCGATCCGCGTGCACGGTAGATCCTTGAAGTGATTTGCCATCGCTACAGGCGTAGTTCGAACGCGCCCTTCGGAAAGTACGGAACCGTCCGATCCCAGGAAACAACAGTGGCTATATCGATCGCCTAGATCAATGCCGATAGTGGCCGTGTGAGCGGCTGCCGGGAAGTTGCATCTCAACTCTTCGCTATTCGCCAACATACCTTTCGCCATAGAAAATCCTCCTGGACCGGGTTTTATCAGAACTCTGAGCCTTCTCATCCCATCTGTCTGCGGTACATGCTTCCCCGAAGGGTGTGCTGGCGCGACTCCCTCCCGAGGCGACTGGACGGAATCTGCGGAAGGGGACCACAGCTTGCCTGGGGACAGGAGTCCGCACGTCAAAGAGGCGCGTAGCGGATTCTGGGAAGGAGAGCGGGCGTCCGAAGGGCGGGAGTGTTTTGAGCTCGGCACGCTGAACGTAGACAGAAAGGCAAACCGAAAGGGAGCCTCCCTGTTCAATGGCGGCTTTCTCGGCGTGAGTTGCAGAGCTAGCGGTAGAGTTCGGAACTCGGCGCGTTACGATCAGGGGATCGAAAGACAAGGCAGATACGCACTGAATCTAATCGGGAGTACGGCTGGATCAGGCGAAAGCGCGACATCGCAAGCTCCCGAGCCGATTCGGACACTCCGCTCAGCTCCTGCATGCCTGGACACTCCGCCCAAATGTCGCTAAAATACCACGCCAAATAATTCTGAAAGTGACACTCAGGGGGCCGACGAAAGGGCGGTGGCAGCTGCTCTCCGGCCGATTTTGGAGTGCTATACGCGGGTATGGCTGCTTGCGTTGGTCAACTGGCGGACTCTGTTTATCCTGCAAGGTGCATTTGCCGCTGCCATCATCACAATGGTTCTGGCCTGTTTCAGTGAGACGCTTCCTCTGGATCGCCGAATCGGCCTACGTCCTTCCGCTTTGCTGCGCACCTACGGTCTTCTAGTCAGCAACAGGAGTTTCGTCGGGTTTGCGCTGATCAACGGCCTCAACTTTGCATGTGTCTTTTCTTTTATCTCTCTATCTCCGCTCATCCTGATCGAGCGCATGGGCATTGAGCGGTCCGCCTACTCGCTTATGTTCGCGATGATCGCCGCGGGAACGGTGGTGGGAGCGACTCTGAGCTTCTGGCTCAACCGACGCCGGGTGGCCCTCCATTGCGTGATCTCTTCCGGGCTCGTGCTTACGGGAACCTCTTCGCTGATCGCCTGTGCGTTGCAGTGGGCAGGCTATGGCTCGCGTCCTTTCTCACTGCTGCCTGAAGTCTTTGTGGCCCTGCTTGGCGTCGGCCTCATCTCCCCATCGATCACGGTGGAAGCTCTGTCGGACGTACCGCAACTGGCGGGGTCCGGGTCGGGCGCGCTGCGCTTGATCCTGATGATTTTCGGCTCAGGTGTAAGCGCGCTTCTGGCGAGTTACTGCGCCAGCCACTTTCACTAGGCAGTCCTCGCCACCACGCTCACCATGGCGATATGCTCCCTGGCGGCTGCAAGCGTGTATCGGCTGGTGTTGCGCCAACCTGCGGCCACAAATGGATGAATATGGGCGATTCGGCGCCGCTAAGTGCAGCCGCAGGACCGCCGGCGAACTAACTCTCCGGGAATCTGGATGACACGTGGATCCTGATTCTGCTGCGCAGGTCGAACAAGACGTAGAAGCAGGTTCAGCGCGGTGCGTACCAGCTCATCGATGGGTTGTCGTATCACCGTGATCGGAACACCGAGTAACGGAGCGTATACGAAGTCATCGAACCCGAGCAGCGGGATCCACTCCGCCGGCTTCAGGCGTAGTTCGTCATAGATGCGGATCACGTTCAGGGTCGCGAAGTCACTCAAAGAGAGAAGAGCCTCTGGTGGGCGTGGGCCAGTCAGCGCGCTGCGCAGCAGGTACCGCAGCTCGTCGTAGTCGCTCCCGACGAGAAGTTCCGGCGTGAGTGAGTGAGCTTGCATCTGCTCTGCAAAGCCCGCGGTCCGCTCGCGGAAGCTGTAGATCTCCGGCCTGGCGCTGACCGCGGCAATCCGCTTGTACCCATGCGTAAGCAGATGCTCGGTAGCAAGGCGTGCGGCCACTCGGTTCTGCAGGACGACAGTATCCACCTCGCGTGAAATGAAGGCATCGAAGGCGACGACGGGCGTATCTCCAAGAACTTCGCGGACGTCGTGGCGAGAGGTGCCCGGGGCGGCTGTCAGCAGGACGCCATCCACACGGCAGCGGCGCAGAGTACGCAGCTGTCTGGCCTGCTCGTCCAGCCGGTCCAGATGAGTCAGCAGCATCACGGAATAGCCGACATCGCGGGCCCGCTCTTCAAGCAGCTGCACGCATTGACTGAAAAATGCGTTGGAAATTTTTGGGATGATGACGCCCAGAGTGCTGGAACGGCCGACGCGCAGAGCCCGTGCGGCTTCATCGGGCTGATAGCCCGTCTCCTTGATTGCACTTTCAACCTTTCCGGCGGTCTGCTTGCTGATGCTGGCTCCGCGCAAAAAGCGGGAAACGGTCGACGGCCCGACGCCGGCGAGTCTGGCTACATCGACGACGGTGGGGCTTTTCTTCATTGTTTTCTGAGATGTAGTTTACCCGGAAGTCCGAGCGGTCTTCCTTCGTCTGTGGCGTAACCCCAAAGAGCATTGGCTGAGTCGCTTCCTTGGAAGCGAAGCACCTCAGTCCGCGTCGGCGGGCGTGACCATGCGTCCGGCACGCGACAGATAACGCGTAATTGGCGAACCCGGCAGCGATTTCAATCCGGAGACGATCAGCTGCGCGGCGACATACGCCCCGGGCGTGGTCATATGCACCGTCTCCTTGGCGTGGTAGAGTCCAACCACTTTATCCTGCCCGAGCTTCTGGTATTGGACCGCCATGATCGCGCTCACATCCAGAAAATCGACCTGCTCTTGCTGCGCGACCTCTTGTATCCAGGCGCGATATTCGCCGACTCCAACTTCGACGTGACCATCCTTCCACACATTGCGCGATGTGAGCGAGAGAAGAATGGGTTGCGCGCCCTTGGCCCTGGCTTGTTGGACGATCTGCCGGAGATACCAGCCGTAAGTGTGAACGATTTCAGGCTTGTGTGTCACGCCGTTAAGAATCTGCTGCGTTTCCGGACCCACGCCTGGCAGCGTGCCGCGGGCCCGGGTCGCGTCATTGATCGGAAAGATGTCATTCTGTCCGAGCTGGATCAGGACGATGTCCTTCGACTTCAACATCGCAAGAGTCTGCTCCCAGGAACCGCCCTTAATATAGGTCCTGCTGGAGCGCCCGGACTGGGCTGCGTTCACGACATTCGCCAACCGTGGATCGATAAAGTTGCCGAGAAAGATGCCCCATCCTTGCGAGGCTGCAATCCCTTCGTGCAGAGGATCAAGGTGATAATCGGCTGTCGAGTCACCGACAATGAAGATGGTCGGCAGGCCCGGATCCTGCGGCGTCCGCTCCACCAGTTCTTCGGCTGGGCTCGTCGCGGCAGGTGTTTGCTGCGTGTATGCTGCACGCGAGTTCATGCAGGCCACAATAACAGCAAAAAGCAGAGCAACGTGAGTCCATCGCAATTGAATCATTTGCATCCTCCAGCGGCTTTCTTTGTCGGGACAACAAAATCCGGTCCAACGAAAACACGGCACAGGATTCAGTGCAGATCGCCATTCACGCCGGGACCAACGATCATCAGTGGCCCTTGTGCGGCCTCGACCCTGAAGTTCCGGCCGTGGTAGCTTGTCTGTGCGCCCTTGCTGGCATGACGACGTTCTCTGCGTGATCGGTGCTGAGCAGCGGACGCCGGCCCGCATCGTGAAACTTTATGATCACCGGAAATTCATCGTGGTTGCTGCTGGCCGCGAGCACAGCATCTTGACCGATCTCGAGCGTAATGTTGCTCTCCAAGCTAAGTGGACCGCTGACGAAGGTGCCGCCCCGGAGGCGGACTGTGCCGCCGCCTCCTCTTGCGCGGCTTCAATCGCACTCTGCAGCGCTGCGGTGTCGTCGCTAAAATTGTTTCCGTTTGCCCCGTATTCCCTCGCATCACAGACCTTCGGCCAGTAGAGTACAGAGCAGACGAGGAACGCGACGCCCAAGATGCCGATCTGTTTCAGGCCGCAAAACATAAGTAGAAGCCCCTCTTGGGATGGTCTCGGCTGTACTATTCGAAGTTAGAGCAGAGTGCTTACTGGCAACGTTGCCAACTATATTCTCCCGTGATGATACCGGTCAAGCAACGTTAGGATGAACGCAGATGAATCGAAAGAAACCCGTGCGACCCACAGTACGACAACGGCACTGTTCCCGCAGATATGTCCGCGTGGCCAGCCTCATCATCCTGTTGAACGTTGTTCGGGACGCGCTCATGCCCAGCAAGGAGCAGGCAGCTTGTTGCGGATGACCGCTCGGCTCGTCCAGCTGGATGTAACGGTGCTCGACAAGAACGGTAAGCCGGTCGATCATTTAAGCCGCTCCGACTTCACCATAGCCGACGGCGGCGAATTGCAGACGATTCACACGTTCGAGTCGTTCAGCCCTCACACGCTCGCTTTGCCCGCGAGCCAGATCATCCACAATACAGGCGAGTTGCAACGTCTTGCGCCGAACGCTCCGGTTACGATCCTGGTGCTCGACGAACTTAACACGGAGTTTGCCGACACCGCCTTTGCGCGCACCTCCATCCGCAAGTACCTACAGGCGCAGTCGGCCGTGCTCAGCCAGCCTACAAGCCTGCTGATCGCCGATGACGATGGCTTTCATCAGCAGCAGGATTTCACCCAGGACAGAGACCAGCTGTTGGGCGCGCTTGTGCAGATCCCGGCTTCGTACCCCTTTGGAATGATGCGCACGGCAGGGTCACGTGAGGGAATTGCGATCCGCTTTGCCCAGACCCTTGCCTCTCTGCAGCAGGTGGCACAGGCGACGATCGGGCACACCGGACGCAAAAATATCATCTGGATTGGCCGTGGCTTCCCCGCGCTTGACCTGCGCAACGAGCCAGCTGCACAGGCGCAACTGGTTGAAGGCGCCGCCGAGCGGACGGTCAACCTGCTCCAGCAGGCGCACATCACCGTCTTCACGATTGATCCAACGCTGTCGACAAAGTTCGCCACCGCGCTGAACGTGGACCAGACCCAGACCGATCCCGCCGCTTTCGCGGCTGAAACGCACGATGCCAAAAACCCGTTCGACGGCACCATCAGCTTCAATACAATCGCTCCCGAAACCGGCGGCCGGGCGGTCGCGCTCACCAACGACATCGATCGGGAGATTTCAACCAGCGTCACCGAGGGCAACGAGTTCTACACGATCTCGTACGTGCCGACCGCAGATGTGAACGCTGCCAATCCCTACCGGCAGATTCGCATCCGAGTGGACCGGCCGGGACTGACCGTGGTAACGCGGCAGGGCTATTTTGGCTCCGAGTCTAACCCTCCAGTTGCCCGGTCCGAGCAGCAGGCCCGCAAAGCCGAGGGTTTTGACCTGGGCGCAGCCATCACAAGCGACATGACCTTCACCGGCCTCGGCATCTTCGCGGTCAGTTCGCAAGCGAATGTTGGCAGCTACATCATTCAGGTCAATACCAGGGACATTGCATGGCAGGCCCAGACGAATGGCAGCACCACCGCCAAACTGACCCTGGTCGCGATCGCCCTCGATGGAAAGCGAAAGCCGGTATAAGAGGCAGCCAAGGAGATTCACGGCCACGCTCGGCCCCGAAAATTCGCTCGACACTGTTCCCTTTACGACACTCAAGATCAGTCTGCCCGGTGATCGGAGGCTCGAGAAGGTGCGGCTGGTCGTCAGAGATCAGAGCTCCGGCAAGCTGGGCAGCGCAGATCTGGTCTCTGACGGAAGCGCGCGTTAGAACAAATTCCGAAGCGTGCGGGCTGGATTACCATGACAACGTAGCCTCGCCACCACTCAGGTCGCAGCACGACTCTTGGCGGTGAGTGGCGATGAACGATGCGCAGAGTCTGTCCGTGCAACCCGCAGGCAGGGTGTACCCATCAGTATCCGGCTCAGCCGCTCTTGACAGTCGTAAGTTGCCCAGTGTACTAATTTGTGCTCCGCTGAGACCATGATTTCGAACTAGAATTTGCAGTTGCAATGAGCAGAATTGGCAACGTTGCCGAACCTCGAGGGAGCCCAACATGACCGCCATATCCAAATATTCGCAACTTGCAATCCTAGTGTTTCTAACACTTTCCCCTGGCGGTTGGGGCGTCTGGGCAAGGCACGCAAGGAGCAGTCTCCGGCCGTGTTACCGACCCCAGCGGTGCCATCGCGACGAATGCGCAGGTGACGGTTACGAACGAAGCCACCAACGTCTCGGTTCCGCTTAGAACCAACAGTTCCGGAGAGTACACCTACAGTTCTCTCATCGCAGGGAAATACCAGATCACCGTGACTGACCCCGGATTCGCAACCGCGACCCGGACGCATGTGCAGGTAGACGTCGACAGCCACGTCACTGTGGACTTTGCTCTGACTGTCGGCAAGTCAAGCGATACTGTTACAGTTTCGAGCAATGCACAGCAACTGTCGTATGACTCAGCCAGTCTTGGCATGACCATTGAAGAGAAATCGATTACTAACCTGCCACTTATCTATGGCAACCCCTTCGCACTGGAGTTTCTCACTCCCGGTGTCACCCTGTCCGGTGTCAACCCTAACCTTCATGTCTATGACAGTGGCACGGCGACCGTCTCGGTGAACGGCTCCAGCCTCAACTCGCTCGACTACAAGCTGGATGGTGCTCCGGACAACCGCGTCCGGTTTTCCGCCTATACGCCCTCAACGGGGTTCGTATCGGAATACCGCGTCGACACCGCTTCTTACGATGCCTCCCAGGGCCACTCCTCCGGCGGCTTTGTCAACGTGCAGACGAAGGCCGGCACCAACGGCCTGCATGGCTCAATTTTTGCCTACTATCAGAACCCGAAGATCAACGCGAATGTCTGGGCGCTCAGCCCTACCAGCTCGAAACCTGTCTTCGTGCGCGAGGGCGTCGGGGTAGGTGGTCCTATTGTCCGCAACGAGCAGGTTGCCCGCAGGGTCGACAGCAATCGCCGCAGGCGAGTCGGATGTCGACGAAACCGTCGTGCGAGCCAGGGTCTGGCTATCGAACCGGTAGATCGCGCCGGAGTCGCCGACAAACACGTCCCCTGCGCCATCTACCGCGAGCGGGGTTGGCTCCACGAAGCCGGAGCCGATCAGGCGGGTCGCGAGGCCGTTCGAAGCGATCTCCGTGACCGTTTTGGCAGAGCTGTCGAGCACATAAAGGTTGTCCAGCGAGTCCGTCGCCAGAGCCTTCGGCGCGGCGAATTTCTGCGCCAGAGCCGTCGTCATTCCACTCGAAGAGATCTTCGAGATCAAGCCGGTTGCAGCGTCAGCCACGTACACATTCCCGAGCGCATCGGCTGCCACCGCGGTTGGATTCATGAAGCTCCCCAACGTTGTGCTGGTTGCGGAGGCGCCGGCGCCGACGCCGTGCCCTGCGCGAACCGAAGTACCGTATTGCTGATGGAATCTGCGACCAGCACGTTTCCGCTGGGATCGATGGCTATCTAAGACGGCCAAATGTCCTTGCCGAAGAGGATCTGGGCAGCCGGATCCAGCGTGGCGCCCGCGCCCGTTCCGGTGCCCGCAAGCCTGAACACTCCAGGATTGCTGTTGGCGGTGTTGACGGTCAGCGCCGCGTCGCGCAGTCCGGCAACGACAGGTTTGAAGACCGCGGTATATGTGCAGTTCTGCGTGGTATCCCCGAGAGCGGAACATGCACCCGCGCTGAAGGTGAAGTCCGGCGAAGACAGAGCTGTCGCGGTGAAGGTATCCCCGGGCTGCGAGTGGAACTTCACGGTCTGCGACAGGGAGCTGCCCACTGCGACTGCGGGGAACCGGAGGTTGGCCGACACCTCGCGAATACGCAGGTTGGTGGAATCCGCGATGTACATGTTGCCCTGCGCGTCGAGCGCGACCCCTATGCCGTTGCCCCCGTTCGACCCGATAACAGCCTGGGTCGCCGGGCAGCCGTCGCCGATCGCGGACCCGGGACAACTTGTGGCGTTTCCGCCCCCGGCTATCCCACGGGTATAGCCGGTGCGGCCATCCTCGAACCAGATCACATCGTTCGCGGATCCGCGATGTAGATATTGCCGTCCGCGTCGAGCGAGATCTTCTGCGGAGCCATGCTGACGCTGGTGCCAAGCCCAGGCTTGAGTCCACTGTTGGAGCTGCTCGTTGTGCCCGCGATGCTGTAAATATCCCCGTCCACAGGGCTGGGGACACCCAGCTTGTTCAACAGGGTATACAGTCCCGTTCCAGCGGCGCAGTTCACGCACACCACACGTACGTGACTTCCTTCAGCGATGTAAATGTTCCCGTTGGGATCGACTACGACACCTTGCGGATTGCTGATGGTAGCAGCGGTGGCCAGTCCTCCATCGCCGCTGTACGAGAAGACCCCCGTTCCAGCGACGGTTTGGATGGTTCCAACTCCAGGGAAGCCGCCCGCCGGCGCAAGCACCTCGCGGATGCGGTTATCGCCGGAATCCGCGATGAATACATTGCCGGCGGTATCAGTAGCTACGCCTCTGGGTCCTTTGAGCATGGCACTGGTTACGGGACCGCCATCGCCAGCGGGATCGGTCGTGTTGCTGGGAGCGCTGCCCGTGCCGGCGATCAAGTAATCCAGGCCGTCCGCTATCCGGACATACTGCACCTTGTCGTCGCCGTAGCCCGCGATGAAGATGTTCCCCAGGGGATCGCTGTGCACCCCGCGCGGCTTGCCGTTGAGCTTGACCAGCGTAGGCACGCAGCCGACGGTCGCGGTGGCGACGCAGGCCGAGCCGCTGAGGTATCCGGCGAATTGCGTCACCTTGCCTGCGGGCGAGACCTTCCGGATCATCTGGGCGTTCGAATCCGTGAAGTATACGTTCCCGAATGGATCGGCCGTGACTCCGCGAAGATCCGTGCCGCTGGGCAGCACGACCGCCGTGCCCTGGCAGCCGTCGCCGAACTTGTCTACATCCCCCGCGCACGTGGTATCTGAGACGCCGCCGCCAACAAGCGTGCTCATGGTGTACGGCAACGGTATCGGTGCTGCGGAAGCGGGCACGGGCGGTGCTGCGGTAAAGGCGATGGGCAGCGCGGGCGAGGAGCAGAGCCGCTGAAATTCACGCTTCCGTTATATGTCGCGATCACGTTATCCGTGCCCTGCGGAAGAGAGGCAGCGAAGCTCGCCACTCCATTGGTAAGCGTCCCCGTGCCAAGCGTGGTGGCCGTGGTGCTGGTCCCCGAAGTATAGCTGAAGATAACCGTCCCCGTCGGCGTTCCCGCAGCGGAGGTCACGGTCGCGGTGAGCGTTACAGGCGTACCCACAACTCCGGTAGGCGAGGAACTCTGCAGGGGATGTAGAGGTTGGCGCCGCGCTGACCGCGACGCCGGACGAAGCGGAACTGGAGCCTCCGTTGGCGCTGTCTCCTGCGTAGAGCGCCGCGATACTGTAGCTTCCAGGCAGCGGAGCGAAGGCATAGCTCGCGGATCCCGAACTGAGCGGCACCGTAGCGTAGATAGCTCCGTTGACGAGGAAGTTGATCGAGCCGGTGGGCTTGCTGCCTGACAATGTAGCAGTGGCCGTGAACGGCGTGCCGTAAACCGCCGAGGCGGGAACGCCGCTCAGCCCGATGCTTGTGCTCGGCAGGCTTCCCCCCGTAACGGTAGCCGGCGTAGTTGCCGAACGAGCTGATCGCAGGATATACGCCATCTCCACTGTAGTTGGCTGTGTAGATGTGGGTGCCCGTCGGCGCATTCGTGATGGGGACGAAGGTTGTGTCGCCCGTGCCGGACAGCGTGGCGGTGAACGTGTGCGAGGCCTCGTCGGTGACCGTCACCGTCCCGGTGAGATACGGATACGAGATCGACGCAAACGCAGGCTGCAGAATGACGACCGCGGTCGGATACTGGCCGTTCGCCACAGTCTGGCTCACGCCCGCAGGGCCGGTCAAAGAAGGTGCGAGAAACGTGAACGTGCATGCTGGAGGATTCAGCGTGCTCGCTGTTATGGCGTTGGTGATGATGTTGCCGTTGACTCCGTTATAAGGCGTGAGCAGCGACACGAGATTGCTGGAGACCTGCCCGGGACGGCTGCACACCTCCTGTCCTGTGATTCCTCACGGCTGAGGCTTGGTCTCGCGCTTTCCCGGATTCCACTGCGCGGAACAGCATCGGCTCCAGTTGCAGCTTTGCCGCCCGCTTGTCGGCGCGTTGCTCTTCGATATGCTTTTTGCCGTTGACATCGCTGGGTTGGCTCCGTAGTGTCGCCCCCGCAATGGATTCGTTCGCGCTGTGGCGCGCGTGCCACTCGGGACGCGGCCTGAACTGCAAGGCTTAGCCAGTATGGCGAACGGATCCTTCGGAAGGAATTACATGACGGGCAAACTCAACTATCTTCGCAGGCTGATCGCCATCCTCTCCATGCTGTTGCCGATCGCGGTGCGGGCCCAGAACACCAGCGGCAACATCACCGGCCGCATCACAGACCCCAGCGGCGCCGTTATCCCGGACGCGCATATCGCCGTGACCAATCTCGGCACCGGCGAGGCCCGCTCCGTCACCACGGACGACAGCGGAAACTTCACCGCGACCCTGCTGCTTCCCGGCCGCTACAGCGTCACTGCGGGACACGCGGGCTTCAAGAACGTGGTGCAGACCGGGATCAACCTTGAGATCAACCAGACCGTGCGCGCGGACCTAACGCTGACGCCCGGCGACGTCCAGGAGAACGTTGAGATCACTGCGAACGCTCTCACGCTCGATACCGACAGCGCCTCCGTCTCACAGATCATCGACTCCAAACAGATCGCCGAGCTTCCGCTCAACGGCCGCAACTTCATCTCGCTCGTCTTTCTTGACCCCAGTGCGGTTCAGACCGGTGGCGAGCAGTCCTCCAACCGCTACGGCGAGGGCGACGCGATCGGCATCGGCGGCGGCATCAGCTCCTCCAACGAGTACACCGTGGACGGCACCATGATTACGGACACAGGCTACTCCACGCCCTCGTTCAACCTTTCGCCCGACGCCATCCAGGAGTTCAAGATCCAGACCAAGACCTACTCCGCCGAATATGGCTTCGGCATCAACCAGATCAACATCAGCTCCAAGTCGGGCACGAACCAGTTCCACGGCGCTGTCTACGAGTTCATCCGCAACACCGCCGTGGACGCCCGCGACTATTTCAACTTCACCCCCAACCCGGTCGCGCCGCTGAAACAGAACCAGTTCGGCTTCGCCCTGGGCGCGCCGGTTCTCATCCCCGGGCTCTACAACGGGCACAAGAAGACCTTCTTCTTCGCCAACTACGAAGGGCTGCGTATTCGCTCACAGACCACCGTGACCGGCTACATGCCCCAACCCGCCGAGCTCACCGGCGTCTTCCAGGTGTCGTCGTTCTCCGCCAATCCCGCGGCCACCATCGTCAATCCGAGCACTGGCGCGCCGTACCCCTACAACGCCGCGACCGGAACCTACACAATTCCATCGTCCAGTTTTTCACGGCTCGGCCAGCTCGCGGCCAAGCTCTTCTTCGCTCCGCCCAATGCCAAATTGCCCGGCGGGAACTATCAGGCGAATCTGCCTTCGAATACCACCACCGACCAGCAGACCTACCGTGTGGACCAGGTCTTCGGGAAGGCGGACTCGGCGTTCGTCCGCGCCACGCTTTCCAATGTCGACAACCTCAGCCCCCACGGTCTCACAACCTACACCGACCTGGAAATACAGCAGACCACCCGCAACTATCAGGTGACCGAGACGCACATCTTCACCGATAACGTGGTCAACCAGTTCCGCCTCGGTTATCTGGAGGCGCAGGTCTACCGCCTCGGCCCAATTATCTCGAGTGCGGATGCAGCCAGCCTTGCCTTCGCCAACATCTTCCAGCTCCCCAAGGCAAATTACCCGGTGATCGGCCTGGGTGCGGGCTTTAGCGGCGCTGGCAGCGCAACACAGGCGCTTACCTCGACTGGCGGCTATGCCAACGTCCCTACGGGCAGCCTGCAGCCGGCCTACGATGTCTCCGACGCCGTCTCCTGGAACCATGGCCGCCATACTGTCAACTTCGGCTTTCAATGGCACGCGCTTCAACTGGATCGGCAGAGCACCGTCAATCCGGAGGGCAACTTCACCTTCAACGGCACGCTGACCCACAACCAGATCGCGGACATGCTCATCGGCGCCGCCGAAACCAACCAAGTCGCCCAGCCCGGCCCGGTCTCCGATATCAACGTCGGCAACAACACCCATCTGCACTTCAGGGCATGGGCTCCCTACATCAACGATGACTGGAAGGCCACGCCCAACCTGACCATCAACATGGGCATTCGTTACGACTTCTCCGCCATTCCCTATGAAGAACAGAATCACTTCGCCTGGTTCGATCCGAATGCCCCGGGCGGCGCGCTCTACGTCGCCAATCAGTCGATCGTGCAGACCTACGGTGGCAACATCTACCTCTACAACGGCACGCGCGGTCCTGGTCCGGCGCAAAAGGACACCCTGGCTCCGCGCCTGGGCTTTTCTTTCCGTCCTTTTGGCGACAACAAAACCGTTGTCCGCGGCGGCTACGGCATCTTCTACGACTCCTTCGAGACCAACGAGTTCGTCTCCTCCACCGCGGTCTATCCCTTCGCTCCCACCGGCTCCTACACCAACACCGCCGGCAACCCGGTCCTGTATACGAACAACCTTTTCCCCGCTTACGCCACCGGCGCCGTGACGGCGGCCAACTTCACGGGAGGTCTGTTGCAGATCGCCGCCAACAGGAAGCTGGATCCTTACGCGCAGGACTGGAACTTCGGCATTGAGCGCCAGATCGACGCGAACACCATCCTCAATGTGGATTACGTCGCCAATAAAACCACACACCTCAACATCCGCACCGATCCCAATCAGCCAACGCCATGCAATGCCACCACAAACTGCAATCCCTTGACGCCTGCAAACTACTCCACCGTGGGCCGGCTCGCACGGCGTCCTTACCAGAACTTCGGGCAGCTCGTTTATGAGGGGTGGAACGGCTATTCCAACTACAACGCTCTGGACATCAAGCTACAGCGCCGCGCCAAGGACGTTACGCTGCTGGCGGCCTACTCCTGGTCCAAGGGACTGGACATCAAGTCCGCCGCGGCGGCGGTCACCGGCGATGCGATGGGCGCCTTTGGGCCGCAGAACTCGCACTGCCTGCCCTGCGACTACGCGCGTTCCAGCTATGACGTCGGCAACCGCTTCGTCGCCGCCATTCTCTACAACCTTCCCTTCGGCGAGGGCCAGCGCTTCGGCGGCGGCGCGAATCCCGTTGTACGAAAATTCATCGGCGGCTGGCAGTTCAATGGCATCGGCACCGTGCAGGGCGGCTTCCCGTTTACTGTTACAGGCGCGGACTATAACGGTATCAACGGGGCCTTTGCCGAGCGCGCCGATATTGTTGGTGATCCCTACCCGGCCGGTTTCAAGAAATCCATTACCCATTGGTTCTCCGCGGCTGCGTTTACGAATCCGGCGCCAGGATACTTAGGCGACTCCTCGCGCAATCTTCTGCGTGGGCCCGGCTTGGCAAACCTGGACGCCTCGATCTTCAAGAACACCACGGTCGAGCGCTTCACCATCCAGCTTCGTTTCGAGTCGTTCAACGCGCTCAATCACCCGGAATTTGCCGGTCCGAATGCTTCCGTCGTAGCCGGTACTGCCTTTACCACCATCTCCGCAACCAACTCGCATGAGCCGAACCGGGAAAACCAGGCTGCCATCAAGATTATCTTTTGAAATCCGCAAGCGGAATATCATGAAGTCACGGCTCTTGCTTCCGCGAACCGACTTGCGATCGGGCATTGCCGGGCATCGCAAATGTCTGCTGGAGAACCACCGTGAACCACTTTCCTTGTCGGAGCTTGGTGGCGGCCGCCTTGTTTGTGATCTCGCTGCAGGCGATGTCACAAGCTTCGCCGAAGCCACTCATCGATTCGCGCGTCGCCGTGTTGGCCGATGGTCAGGAGCGCAGAGACAGCCGGCTCGGCGTGGAGGAAGCCTATCTCCCGATCCTGTACCCCAGTTCGCACGCGGCCAATCTCTACCAACTGCGGAACGGCGACATTCTCTGCGTCTGGTTTTCGGGCACGTGGGAGGGCAGTTCCGGCGTGGGCATTGTCATGTCGCGTCTGCCGAATGGCTCGCATCGTTGGACCGAGACCAGGCTCATCGATCGCAGAGACGGTTACTCCTATCAGAACCCCGTGCTGTTTCAACAGCCTGACGGAATGCTCGACCTGTATCACACCGAGCAGGTCGCAGATGCTGGAGAGGCGAATTCGAATATTCTTCACCTGACGTCGCAAGATAACGGCTTGACCTGGACGCAACCCAGCATTCTATTTGACAAGCCCGGCTCGTTTACCCGCCATCCCGTTGTTGTGCTTCCGAATCGGGATTGGATTCTTCCGATCGATATCATGACTAGCAGAGGCATCGGCGAAGGCTCTGCAACCAACTACTCCGTCACGGAGCTCAGCTCGGACCGCGGCAGGACGTGGAAGGAATGCGTGATGGCCGGAAGCATGGGCAAAGTGCAACCCAGTGTGGTGCTTCTGGGCGACGGCCGTCTGCTCGCGTTCCTGCGCAGCCGCGCCAGCGACTTCATCTATCGCAGCACATCGACAGACGGTTGTATCTGGACGCCAGCGGCTGCCACCGTGCTGCCCAATAACAATGCGTCGGTCCAACTGTTCCGCTTGAACGATGGCCATGTGGTGCTCGCCTTCAACAACTCCAGCGTGACCCACCACGGCGCGACCGCCTCTGATGGCCTGCGCAAGCCGCTGTCTGTCGCACTCTCTCTCGACGATGGCAAGACCTGGCCCTACGTTCGCGACATTGAAACCGGCCGTCCCGTCTACGGCATTCAGGAACAGAAGCCCAAGACGCCGGGGCGTGAGGAATACTCGTATCCGAGCATCATGCAGAGCCGCGACGGCCGAATCTACGTGGCCTTCACCTACCGCCGCCAAACCATCAAAGTCGTCTCGTTCCGCGAGGATTGGATCCGGCGCGGCGGTACGGTCGGCGAGTATAAGGGTTCAATACAATAAATCGGACCGTGCCAGTTCCAACCCTCAATCCCCGCGGCAGAACACTCATCGTGGCGGACGACCTTACCGGCGCCTGCGATGCCGGAGTCGCCTTCGCCCAACGCGGAAGGTCTACGCGCGTCCTGTTGGGAGGCACGCTAAGCTCCGCAATCGACACAGAGGTCTGTGCGATTTCCACCGGAAGCCGCGATATCGCGCCCCATGAAGCTGACCGGCGGCTCCTGGCCATCGCCTCCGACCCACCGGTCGCTGGCTTCCAATGTGTATTCAAGAAGATCGACTCGGTATTCCGCGGCAACACAGTGCATGAGGTCAACGCTGCAATACGCTTGTTCGGCGCGGACATCGCTGTGATCGCGCCCTCCTACCCGGCGCTTGGCCGAAGCTCCGAAGAGGGTGTCGTGCATGTCCGCGACCTGCATAGAGAGCACCAGATCGAAGCACTTAACGCGCTGCGCTCGGCGGGACTTAACCCCCTGCGCATTGCGGCGGGCGTGGGCGTGGAATACATTGCGGCGAAGATGCTCGCCGCCTCCCGGCGGAAGCGCGGCGGAGTGCTCTACTGCGATGCGGTGCAACAGGCGCATCTGGAGACGGCCGTGGCCGCGGCCGATCGTCTGCGCTTCCATGTTCTTTGGATCGGCTCCGGAGGCCTAGCGCATGCTCTGGCCGCAGCGCACCCGCAGCCAGCCGCGAAGAAATTGAGCACTCCAACAGGCCTGGTCCTAATCTTCGCGGGCAGCGATCATCCCGTAACCAGCCGGCAAATCGATCATCTTGCGTCGCGCAAGGACGTCGTTTGTTGGCCTCCAGGTTCCTCCTCTCCAAGAGGCTTCGCGCAAGCTGGCACTATCGTTATTCCTGTCGCATGCGGCCGCACCCTGGAGCAGGACATTGCTGAGCTTGCCCAGGCCATTGAGCCTGACGACGTGTCTTGTCTCTTTATGACGGGCGGGGATACAGCAGCGTTAGTCTGTCATTCTCTGGGCATCGAGGCCGTCGATCTTCAACTCGAGTTTGAGCCCGGTCTTCCGCAGGGGGTGGCTGCCGGGGGGCGCTTCGCCGGTCGCACGGCCATACTCAAATCGGGCGGGTTCGGGCATGACGCGACGATCAGCCATATCGTGGAACAGTTCGCTCGCGGACGATCTTAGTCCGTTGGCTAGCGGTGCTGCTGCGTCGGGTCCATTCGCATCGCTTGCACCCGAACCTATGGCCTCTCGGCCTGCTTCAACCCTTGGCCTGCTGCGGCCCCTCCAGCATCGGGTTGCGCTTCGCCATACGCAACCGGCCCGAGGCCCGGTTCGACTCCAGAATCCTTCATGACCTGCTGCGCCTGTGCTGGCCACGCTCCTGCAATGACAAGATGGTCGTCCAGAATGAGATCGTTCTGGTAGTTCGTCCATAGCCCGCCCACCTTGCCGCTGTCATGCCAGTTGTCGATCGCGGTGTTGTCGGGGGAGATTCGCAGCGGATACGCGCTATGCACGGTGTTGACGTTGAGCCACTCGCTTGCCGCATCGTTCACGACATTCCTGCGCACGGTCAGATAACGCGAGCCTTCGTCCAGGTACAGCGCGATCCGCCCATGGTTGTCGAAGATGTAGTTCTCCGTAATGAGCGATCCTGGGCTCGCGGAAAGGTTGTAAATTGCGCCACCGTCGTGGAAGAGACGCTTGGCGTCATGGACGCGATTGCTGGCAACCACAACATCGCGATGCGGCGTGGGCGTGCTGTACACCGGATTCTGCGGCCACTGGTAACCATGCATGCGAAAGCGGTAGTTGGGATTGCCGCCCGGATCGTTGATGCCCCAGCCGTAGCCGATGTCGATCGCATCGTAGGGAACGGCGGAGATATCGTTGTGCAGAATGACCGCGCCCACAATGTAGGTGCTGAGAATGGCGCTGTTGTCCGCGTAGTCTTCGCTGACGGACCGAATACGGTTGCTGCGCAGGATGAGCGCGCGGTTGATCTGGCGCGGATCGCCTGGATGGTGTGCGTCGCGGCGCACGCCGCCAGCGAGAACGGCGCCCCCGGCGTCATCGGTGAAGACGTTCGCAGTAACATCGACATCGCCAGCGGCGAGACCTACTCCGCTGAGGTTTGCGTCCGCGTCATTGCCAATGCCCAGCGCGTACTGTCCGAGGTGCGCAAATATGTCGTCGCGGAACGTAATGAGATTTGCGGCGGAAACCTGAACCGCCGCGGGCATCTGGCTCCATTCGCTGCGGACGCTCTCGAACGCCGGACAGCCCTGCGCGCATGTCGCGATGGGGTCCGGGGGATAGGCTGCACTCTCTCCGGTGAGAAAAGAGCCACTCTGCTGACTGGCATAGCCTTGCGGGCCAGACGGACCAAGCCACGATGTGTAGGAGAAGCGAATCCCGAGAAACGCGAGGTCGTGTACCGGCTCGTCCAGTGTGCCACTGACCGCCACCAGTACAGCAAGGCGCGGCAACTCTACGTCGAGCTGTGTAATGTCGGTGTTCGCCGGAGGACGCAGATACAGCTTGCCCTTCGCGGGGTCGAGATACCACTGGCCGGGTTGTTGGAGCAGAGGGAGCGCGTTGGTGAGATAGAGGTGCGCGAGCTCGGGGTGATACGGCTTTTCGATGGTGTCATAGCCCCAAAGATTGTTGTCCCAAGCGGGCTGACGCATCAGCAGCGCGCGGCCGGAAACATGCGCAACAGGTGAGACGCGCTCCGTGAAGAAGCCGGTTGCGCGCACCTCAAGGCGGCTCGCCTGTTGCAGGTTCGCAAGGAAATCGGAAGCGGCATCGCGAAGCACGATTCCGTGCCGCGTGAAGCTAACATCCTTGCGCGGAATTTCGATGGAGGCCATCCCGGCGAGATGATCGTTCACCCATAGTTGACGCGCGTCCAGTCCGGGGGGAGTGTCCGCAACGTACACCTGACGATCTCGGTCCCACAGCTTCCAGCCGGTAATCGCGATGCCGCCGGACACCACAGGATGCGCGCCAGTTGCAGCCATCCACATGACGCGATGCCCGTCGCGCCCACCGTCCGCCGCGCTGAACAGGAGTGGCTGCCGCAGACGATAGATGCCGTTGTCCAATTGCACGGTGACATCATGCTCGGTGTTCAGCAGACGCACGGCCTGTTGCGCCCGTTCGAGGGTGCGAAACGGGTGGTCCGGCGTACCTGCGGCATTGTCATCGCCGCCGGGAGAGACCGCGACGACTTCGCTCGCCGTGCGAGGAGGCGTCGAAGAGAGCAGCGGCAGCGATGTTCCGATGGCCGCGCCAAGCAGCGCGGTTCTGGCAAGAAAGGAGCGCATGCGCTGCATCATTCCACTTCTCCCTTTAGCGCCAGAATTCGGATTTCGGCGCCAGTATAGGACACACGCTGCTCCACCGTTCCAGAAGCCGAGAAAAATACAATGTCGAATTCCCATTCGCCGATCATCTCAGGAAAGCTGCCCTGACGCGGGTGCAGGATGAGTTCGCCGGCTTGCTCGTTCCATTCCGTCTCGACGAAAGCATGCTCAGCGCGCTCGTAAGCGTATCCGTCGCCGGAGTCCTCGTAGAGCGCGAAGCGCGCGTCAGCACCAGTGTAGACACGGAGTTCCAATGGTGCCTTCGGAAGTTCGTCGACGAACTGCATCACTGGAGCCATCGGCAAAATGGAGCCGGCGCGGACGAACAGCGGCATACGATCGAGCGGAGCGTCGACGGTCAGGGTCTGTGCGCCCTCATGCAAAGTCGCGGCCCAGAAGTCGTACCAACGCGCCCCCGCAGGCAGGTAGACCTGGCGCGACTTTGGTACATCGCCGATGGGTTGGGAACCTTCTGTGTAGTACATCGGCCCGGCAACGGGACAAACCATAATTGCCGGCCCAAAGAGATACTGATCGGCGAGGTTGAAGGTTGCTCGGTCGTGTGGAAACTCGAGCGCCAGAGCGCGCATCATTGCGCTGCCGCGAAAGGTGACCGCTGCCGCGAGCGAGTAGATGTATGGCATCAATCGATAGCGGAGACGAATGCAATGTGCGATCGCACTATAGAACATCGTCCCTTCATCACCGAAGCGCCAGATCTCGCGCGCCGCGTCCGTGCCATGCGATCGAAACATTGGTAGGAACGCGGCATATTGTATCCAGCGCGTGTAAAGTTCCCAGAAGCCGAGATCGCGACAGCCTGTGTCATTCGGGTCTGGCTGCACGGCATCCATTGCGGTGAGTCCACGGCAGCCCTCGGAATAATCGCCGCGCCAGAACCATAGCTCGGGATCGTTCGCGATGAAAAAACCTCCAGCGTCGACCGTCCAATACGGCTCGCCAGTCGCGCAGAAGTTGAGGCCCTCGGGGATCGCGCGGCGGAGGTTCTCCCATGTCGCGCACGTGTCGCCGTTCCACGTGACCGTGGCATAGCGGTGCTGTCCGGCATACGAGGATCGCGTGAGATTGAGAACGCGCTTGGCATCCGTAGCGCGGCGCTGGCCCTCATAAATTCCCTGCGAGTGGACTAGTGAATACGTATTGATGTCCGCGGGATCGATGTAAAGCTTCGACTCTGCGATATTCAACCTGAGCCGCTCGTGCGGCTCAGGTTTTACAGCGCCGATCCAATCGGCCTCGAAAGGTTCCGTGCAGTCGCACCACCAGGCATCGACGCCCCTGTCGAAGAGGCCACGCCGAGCCTGGTGCCAGTAGCATTCGCGCGCTTCGGGCGAGAACGCGTCATAGGTGGACTGATTGCCAAGCATCAGGCCGCGCCGCAACAAATCTCGCTGGTCGGGGCAGCCGCCCGTCATGATGGGCCAGATAGAGACCATCAGATGGACACCAAGCGCGTGCAACTCTTTTGTTAACTCCTCCGGGTCTGGGAAGCGCAACGGATCGAACGATTTCTGTCCCCAGCCTCCACCGTTCGGCCATGACTTCCAGTCGAGCACGATTGCATCAAGCGGGATTTGGCGGCGACGATACTCGCTCACAACGTCGAGCAGTTCACCTCCATCGACGTAACGCTCCTTGGACTGCACATAGCCGAACGCCCATTTGGGCAGCATCGGCGGCGCACCGGTGAGCCGATAGTAGCCACGAGTGACATCGTCGTACGTATCGCCTGCGATCAGATAATAATCGAGTTCATCGACCACGTCGGCCCACCAGTAGCTACCGAGTGCGTCGTCGTGAAAGGTCATCAGCGAACCGCAGTCGAACAGCACGCCATATCCGCGCGTGGAGACGAAGTACGGCACTACGGCCTTCATGTTCTGCTGGTATAGCTCGCGGGAGTGGCCACGGAGATTGCCGGAACCTTCCTCATGTGAGCCGAAGCCGAACAGCGCTTCATCTTCGCCGAACTCAAACTCCAGCTTGGCTTCAAACGCAGTTCGATCGAAGAGCACTTCGTGCTCGGCGGGACGGACCCGCGCGCCATCGATGCTTTGCGCGTAATCGACCGTCGCGTCTGTTCGGAAAGTGTTGCGATAAACCTCTTTCTCCGTCAGCCACTTTCCGCCGCGACACGGCTCTCGAAGCAGCGGCCGGCCATCGGCGCTGAAGTAGCTGAGCGCCCCGCCACGACGATCGATGCGGATCGTGAGCGCGGATGTCTTCAGCACAAACGAATCGGGCCCATGCTCCAGTTCGAAGTTGATCCATGATGGATCTCCGCTCACGATTCTGCTACGCTTCTGCTGGAACGGGCGGCCATCGGTACACGTGACGCGGACAATCCCCGGCGCGACGAAGCCGACGCGCAGAAGCATCTTCGCCGAACGGAGGACCGCGGCTCCCGAATTGGATTCGAAATGGAAGACGGGAAGGCCGCTCATACGCTGCTGCTGACCCCGGCCGCGATCAGACGGCGAGCTGCGAGATCTTCACGGATCTGTCCTTCCATCTGCTCGTAGCGGTGGTAAAAGAGCACAGGGATCAGGGCCAACGCATAAAATATTGCTGGCAACCAGATGAAACTGATCTGGATGCCGGCGAGCGAACGCGGGCTCTGCTGGACATTGGGTACGTAGTCGTATCTCGCGAGCAGCCACGCGGGTATAGCGCCGCCCAAACCGCTGCCCGCTTTGAGGCAGAACGCCGCTCCGATAGCCGTGAGCATACCGGCGGCACGCACGCCGCTCTTCCACTCACCGAAATCGACGCTGTCGGAGAGCACGGAGAACGGAATCGCCAACGCGATGCCGCTGATGACAAACCCGAACAGCCACGCGGACAGCACAATGCTTACGGAGCGGTCGGCTACGCCGAAGTGGACCCACACCTGCGCGAGCGAGGAGCCGGCCAGGCTCACGGCCCACAACGTTCTCTTCGAGAATCGGCGGCAGAGATAGGGCAAAAGAAAGATGCTGATCAGGGACGCGGCGTCGAAGCTGTTCGCGATCGACGTGAGGTCCGGACGGTGCAGCACATACTCGAAGAAGTATGGCGCCGAGGTGATCCGCGCAATGAAGGCAATCCAGAAAAACAAACTGCTGAGAAAGATGATCAGCCAGGGCGCATTGCCCCGCAGTGCGGCGAAGCTCTGTCGAATCGCGAGAGGCTTTCTTTGGATCGCAGGATGTTCGTGAAGATTGCGGAAGGCAAGCAGAAAGAGCGCAATCGTTCCGCACGCATAAATAGACATGACAACCATGAAACCGCGCTGGCTGTTGCCATGACCGAAGTGTGCAACGAGCGTGAGCAGGGTGAGATTCACAAACAGAACGCCGCCCTTGGAGCCGAACATGCGAAAGGTGGTCAAGGTGACGCGCTCGCGAGAATCGGGCGTGAGTCCGGAGAGGATTGACGTGACCGGCGTATTGATGCCCGTGTACAGAACGCTGCAAGCCACATACGTGCAGAACGCATAGAGTATCTTTCCCCGTTCGCTGAAGTGTGGCGTGCAAAACGTCAGCACGCCGGCCAGCGCAAAGGGGATACATAGCCAGAGGAACCAGGGACGGCTCTTGCCGAAGCGGCTGATCGTTTTGTCGAAGACTATGCCCCACACCGGTGCGTCCACCGCGTCGAAGCAACGCGCAATCAGAAGGATGAAGCCCGCCGCGGCCGCGGTGATCCCGAATACATCGGTATAAAACTTGAGCAGGTAAAACGAGATGACGCAGAAGATGAGCTGACCAGCCACCTCGGTGGAGGCGTAGCTGAGCCGTATCGTGGTCGTACTCTGTTTCATGGACGGCCCTGAAGCAACGGTTGCCCTACTTCCCTGCCCTCGCGCAGGATTGTGACGCGAGGCGACTCAGGCGGCTTCCTTCACCTTATCGGGAAACGGGCCGTAGCGCTCCGGCGTGTCTTCGGCGTGATTGTAGATGTTACGGCCCGCTTTGAGGAAGGGCGTCGCCATGGCCCAGGGCTTGCCGTCGGGGCGGTCGATGGGCGCGGCGCTGTATTGCGGCAGATAGATGCGGCGCATGTGCTCGGTCTTGTTCGGGCCGCTGCGATGGAAGACGAAACTGTCGAACGCAACAATGCTGCCCGCGGGCACGATCACCGGATCACCAGGATCGTCGCCTGTATAGCCGATCAGATCGTTCGTTCCGGCCTCCTTAGTGTGCTCGGCAATTCGCTGTTTGGTGTTGGCGCGGGAGTGCGGCAGAAGGTAGATCGTGCCGTTCTCTTCGCTCACATCGTCGAGCGTGCACCAGCACGTGACATACGGCTTGTGCTGCGTGGTGGGGTTGTACCACTTCACGTAACCGCTGTCCTGGTGCCAGGCGAACTTCATGCCCTGCTCGGCGCCCTTGACCACCCACTGTTCATGAAACAGGTAAGCTTCATCTCCCACCGTCGCACGCACCACTTCGGCCATCAGCCCGCTGAAGATGAACTGCCAGAGGCGATTGCTGAGCCGATACCGGTTGTTGATGAAATAGCGCTTGCCGCGGTGGCTGAGGTTCTCGGTCTGCACACCCTTGGCGTCCATGAGGGAGTCGTAGTAGCCAAGATAGTAGGAGCACTCCTCGCGAAGCATGTTCAGCATGTCCGGCGGGACGACCCCGGGGAGGACCATATAGCCTTCGCTCTTGTAAAGTTCGCGCTGTTGAACGGTGATCGTCATGAACAAAGTCTAGTTAGCGTACCTGACGGCAGGCATCTCATTTCCGCTGTTACTTGTTATCATTATTTGTCGATATGCGTCAGCGCCTGCATCTCCCCGCGAAGCTGGATGGTCTGGTGTGGCGCTATGGGAATGCCGCGTCTTCCAATCGTCGCCACAACCATGCCGAGTTGGAGTTGAACGTAGTTTCGGGAGGCATCGGCACCTACCTGCTGGGCAACCGACGCTATCGGATACGTCGCGGCGACCTCCTTTGGCTACTGCCCGGACAAGAGCATGTGCTTATCGAGCAGTCGGCCGACTTCAATATGTGGATCGCTGTATTTCGCAGAAATGCAGTCAAGCACACCGCCACGGACACCTCCTCGCTCGCGCTGCTCCAGAAGGCGTGGGAGCGCGAAGCCTGCCGCCGCTTGAGGCATGACGACCTGCGGCGGCTGGAAGATTTGTTCGCGGAACTTGTCGATGGCGATGCACCTCCAGACTTGCTGAATGCAGGGCTTGGCTATGCTTTGCTGCAAGCGTGGAGGAGCTTCGACAGGGCCGCCGGCATCCCTATGCGGGACGTGCATCCCGCCGTGGAGCGAGCCGCTCGGATCATCCGCAACGAGGCCGAGGCGCTGCCGCTGGACGAGCTTGCCCACCGCGCCGGCCTGAGCAGCTCGCGCCTGAGCCGTCTCTTCAAAGAGCAGACCGGCTTTGCCTTGACCGACTTTCGCAATCGCAACCGCATGGAACGGTTTCTGGAGATCTACGGCAGCGGACAGCGGCAGACGATGCTAAGTGCCGCGCTCGATGCCGGGTTTGGCAGCTACGCTCAATTCCATCGTATCTTTCGACGGATGAATGGCCAGTCGCCTAGGGAGTATCGCAGTCGCCAAAGCTCCTGATTCGACGACTAAACCAGTTTCGACCAGAGCCGCTGAATCTCCGCATGCAGCACCTTAGCGTCCTCCCAACTCTTAGGAAACGTGGAGAGCGCATAGCCGCCTTCTACTGGTCCAAGCTCCGGACACACGAGTATCTCGCGTCCGCTGTCACGATTGCCTTCGTGCCAGCAGCGCAGAACTGCCTCGGCAAACGGCAGCCAGTCAATGGTTTCCTGCGTCAGGCCACCGCGTGGGCCTGTGATCGGAACCTGCGCATGGTGTCCATTGAATGGCCGGAGATGGAACTGCTGCGATGCCTGGATGAGATCGGGCCGCACTAAGAGCCGTTCCACAAAGTTTTCTGGAACCAGGTGCTTGAGGATTGCGAAGTGAGAAAAATCCCATGAGGTCGGCAGCAACCTGCCTGCGACACGTTGATACTCATTCGCAAGCGCGTAGTATTTCTCCGGTGTCTCCGTGCACGTGCCGCGATGGGTCTCGATCGCAAGTTCCAGTCCGAGTTTCTCCCCTTGTTCCAGCAGTGTGGAGGCAAGATGAAGAGCCTCCGGCGTCAGGAGATCGTCGCTGCCAAGCTGCACGTTGACATGCTGCGCGCCGTACTGCCAGAGATCGCGAAGTAGATGTGGGAAGGCCACCTCGTCCCCAGACGCCATTCCTCCTAGAAAGAGCAGTCCATGACGCTGCGCCCCATCGTGCAACTCCGCACTTGGGGCCCAGCAGACGCCGTCGAAACCCGCCTCGGCGATCGCCTCGAGTTTCCGCTCCAGCGTCCACTCGCACTCGGCCGATGGATGCCGCATCAGCGTCCAGAGGTTGGCGATGTGACGCAATACGGGCTTCATGCAAAAACGCTCCGAATGCCTATCGCGAGACCTCGATCAAAATCTTCGTAAATCTCGCCGGATCTTCGCTCCATTGACGCAGTAGGTCCGGCGCTTCTTCTATCGGCGCAACCACACTAATCGCGTCATCCACGGGAAACCGCTTGTGCTCGAGCATATCGATCGCAGCACGGAAGTCCTCTGGCAGCGCGTTGCGCGAGCCGAGGATATCCAGCTCCTTCTGCACAAACAACCGCGTCTCGTAACTCACCGGCTCCTTGGCGTAGCCAATGTACACGACCCTGCCGGTGAAAGCGACCTCCTCGACGGCAGCGCGAAATGTGGTGGGCAGGCCAATGGCCTCGATCATGCAGTCCGGGCCTTCGCCGCCGGTGATCTCGGCGAGTCGCGCGTGTAGGTCGGCGCGGTTGGCATGAATCAGTACGGATGCCCCGGCCTTGCGCGCGATCTCCAGCTTGGCATCGTCCATGTCGATGGCAATCGTGCGCGCTCCGCGGTAAGCGGCGGCCGAGATCGCGCCCAGACCGACGCCCCCGCAACCGAACACGGCGACCGTGTCCTGCGCTGTCACGCGTCCGCGCGCCACGGCATGAAAACCGACGGTGAGCGGTTCTACAAGGCACAACTCCCGCAACGAAAGCGCGCCGGTATAGAGCTTGTCCGGAGCGATCGAAAGGAACTCCGCAACGCCGCCATCGCGCTGCACACCGAGGGTCTGATTCGTCTGGCACGCGTTGGGCCTACCTTGGCGGCAGCTTGGACAATCTCCACAGGCGGTGTAGGGCGACAACGTAACAGCGGCGCCTGCCGGCAGGCCGGAAGCTGTGCCCGGCGTCATCACCGTGGCCGCGATCTCATGGCCGAGCACGCGCGGGTAAGTCACCATCGCATTCCGCCCACGAAACGTATTCAGATCGGTCCCGCAGAGACCCACCATGCGCACCTGCAGCAGCGATTCGCCAGGACCGACCGTGGGCTCCGGAACTTCCGTGACACGCGCCCGGCCGTTTCCTTCCACGATCAAAGCCTTCATTGCACCCTCAATTCCGAACGCCGTTCGCGGCATGGAAAATCCGCGCAATTCGTCAAGCCATCATAATAATGCACAGTCGCCAAATCATGTACGCTCATATCGTGGGGGGCCGCGCAACTCCAATTGCGTGTGTGACTCCGGGGGAGGTTGTGCTGCCATCGATCCTGCTGGCGCGTCTGTCGCTGCTGGTGTTCGCGACGCTTGCATTTTGCCCGAGTTCTCCGGCCTATGCGCAGCAGGCGATCGTGTTATCGGCATTTCAGCCATCCACGAAGTTGACTGCCGCGAACTTTTCGTTCGTGGCAGACGGCCCGCGCGGACCGGGCTGGTCGCGTCCCGATGAGATTGCGAGAGCTTATTTCAACGAGCCGCTTCCTGCGTTTTTCGAGCGCAGCGTCGAGCTGACAGCTCCGCTTCCGAGACTGGCCAGCCTCGACTGGATCTTCACCGGCCCACACGCGGGTTTTACCGTGATGCTCTCGCCTACCAGCATTCGCGTTGTGCAGCGCTACTACGATTCGGCCGGTCTTTCCGACGATGCTGGGGCGTATCCCAGCCAGATCACCCGTGACGACACGCGCGCCTACATCGGCGAGGCGCGCACATTGACCGTGGTTCTCGACTCGCATCTGGCCTTGCACATACTCTTGAACGGCAAGCCCGTGCTCACCCAGCAATGTCTCTTCGATGTCACCAGGCATCAGCTTCGGCTACAAGCTCCGCGCACGCGACACATCGTCGTGAGTGGCCGGCTACTGCTCGAAGCGGCTTTGCCTGCGACGCTCACCGTCAACCCTGCCGAGCGGCATCAGACCATGCTCGGCTTCGGGGGCAGCCCCAGCATTCCTGCATACCGGTCGCTAAACGCGGCAGGCAAACGCCAATACTGGGAGACGCTGAAGGACTACAACCTGCTGCTGGACCGCGAATATCCAATGGGCACGCAGTTGAAGCCCGACCTCTCGAACATGGACCGCCTCAGCGATGCTACGCCGCATTATTACGGCGACAACTTTCCCAACGGTGAGGTCTCCGATTTCGACTACAGCCGGCACACGCTCGACCTCGGCGGCAGTGTGATCTACGAGATGTGGGCGCTACCCGCGTGGGCTACGGTTCCGTGGCACCAGGCGCCCGGGGCTCCGCCGCTGCTGGACGCGTGGAACCGGCCCGTCCGCATCGCGGCCGATCCGGAGGCGTACGCGCGGATCGTCGTAGGCTACTGCCGCAAGTTGCAGCAGCGCGCGGGAGAGCCGCCGCTGATCGTGGGCATCGAAAACGAAGTGGAGCAGCCGCCGGCAGTCTTCGATCTCATGACGACGGTGCTGCGCCGCGAGCTCGACCGCGCAGGCTTTCGCTCGACACGCATCCACATGGCCGATGCGCCCTTTGTGTATATGACTGTCGAGCGGGTGAAGGCCCTCAAGACCGACCCAGCCGCATGGAGCGCGACCGACTATGTCTCCGCTCATCAGTACGACTACCAGCAGTTTCTCGCCAACCCCGACCTGTATGACAACCGGTTGGGTGAGCTGCATCAGGTCAGCGACGGCAAGCCTTTTCTCGCCACGGAGATTTGCCTGAACGACCCGAATGTGCAGGAGCCATCGTATCGATTGGCATTTCAGGTCGGCCAGCTCTATCACAAAGACCTTACCGTGATGGATGCCGAGGCCCTGATGTACTGCTGGTTGTTATTGGATGTGGAGCAGCCGACGTTCGGTGGGTCACGCGCCCTTCTGGTTCCCGACCGCACCGACGGCAATCGGCCCGTGCCTTCGAGCTTTCAACTTCGTGTGCTTGGAGCGTGGAGCCGCCACATTACACGCGGCATGACGCGCGTTGCGGTCCACTCGAGCGATGCGGACCTGCTGGCCACGGCATTTGTGAAGCAACAGCACGCCACGCTGGTTGTGATGAACCGGTCCACGCAGGCGCGGCAGGTTACGCTCATCTGGCCCGGCGCCCCCGTGTGGAAGCAGATCGAGCGCACCAGCACTTATCTCCAGAACAGCGATGCAGAAGCGATGCCCGGTGCTGCGTGGGCGATCGCGCCGGGAGAAATCGTGACGCTCAGCACGGAAGGGACCGCTGACGGAGAGGTGACTCCGTGAGTGATTTGCGCACGATGCCGTTCCTTCGAGCGAAGCCGAACCGGCGCGAGTTTCTGGAACTTGGCTCAGCGGCGGCTATGGCGTCGATGATGGCCTCCCGGACACTCGCGCAAAGCGCGACCTCCGCTGCTTCCACGACGCTGGCCGCGATCCTTTCCGTCGAGAGCAACGCAGTCCTCGCGACGCTGCCACCGTCTTATGTCGGATTGAGTTATGAGTCGGCGCAACTCGCGAACCCGCAGTTTTTCTCCGCAAGCAATCAGGACCTCATCGAGCTCATACGCGGACTGAGCGCACAGGGCGTGCTGCGAATTGGCGGAGGCACCTCCGCGTTCACAACCTTCTCCGCTACGCCTCCGTCAGGGGCGCCCCCGTTCGAAGTCTTCGGTCCGGACACCAGCAAGACCGAGAAGACCGGGACCATAACGACTGCGCTCGCCCTACAGAACCTGCGGGCATTTCTCGATGCCGCCGGCTGGAGCTGCCTATATGGCCTGAACCTCGCTCGCGGGACGAAGGAGAATTCCGCTGCGGAGGCGGACGCCGCGCATCGCATCCTGGGTCCGCGATTGCTCGCGCTACAGATCGGCAATGAGCCGGATTCATTCCGCAACCGCTATCGCCCAGCAGCCTATGGGCCGCAGGATTTCCTTCGCGAGTGGCTGGAGTTTCGCGCAGCGATTGTGCAGCGTGTGCCCAACGCTAAGTTCGCGGGCCCCGACATCTCGAACAAGCTCGACTTCCTGACCGCGTTCGCTGAGGAGGCGCGGCACCATCCGGACGTCATTTTGCTCACCGGACACTACTATGCGATGGGACCAGCGGGCAGTCCCGCAGCCACGCTGGACAACCTGCTGAGCGAGGACCCGAAATCGGCGACGCTGAAGTGGTCGAAGATCCCAGTCGTTCAGCAGGCGATGCGCTCGTCGGGTCTTCCCTTCCGGCTTTCGGAGGCGAACTCCTGCTGGAACGGCGGCCAACCGGGCGTGTCGGATGTCTTCGCCTCCGCGCTGTGGTGCGCCGATGCGATGTTACGCTTCGCCAGCCTCGGCTTCTGCGGCATCAATCTCCACGGTGGCGGCAACGGCATTTATTCGCCGATCGTGGGCAGCCCATCGGCTGGCTTCACGCGGCAGCCGGAGTACTTCGGCATCGAGTTCGCCGGCCGCTTCGCTGGAGCGACAATGGTGCAGACGCGGCTACAGTGTGCGAGCGATCGCGTGACGGCCTACGCCGGTTGCGCGCATCCAGACGCGCAGTCAGTGAACAAGATCGCCATCATCAACAAGACCCTTAACCGCGTCAATCTACAGTGGGATGGCGCGGCGCGGCAAAATTGGACGGCGCATCGGCTCACCGCTCCGTCGATCGAGGCAAGAGATGGCGTCACGATCGCCGAAGCGCAGGCGCCGTTCGGTGCGCGACAATTGCTCACCATCGCGCCGTATAGCGCGGTCCTGCTCAGCGATTGAGAATGGGGCCGCTGTTCGCTACCAGTAGAAAGTCTAAAGGAAAAGGTCTACATGTCCGATATCACCCGCCGCCGGTTTCTTCGCAGTGCAGCTCTGAGCGGAGCGGTGCTTTCACATGGGAGCGCGTTTGCGCTAACGCAAAGTGCGCAGCAAGCGGTGGCGGAAGCGAATGAAATCGTTGCGCCGGACTGGACCAAGTGCCGGTTCTTCTACGAGCGTCCAGCGGCAACATGGCCTGACGCTCTTCCTGTAGGCAACGGCAGGCTCGGCGCAATGGTGTTTGGGCGGCCGGCGCTCGAGCGCATTCAACTCAACGAGGAGTCAATCTGGGACGGCGAGGTGCGTGACCGCGACAACCCGCGCGCCGGCGCGGCGGTGCCGGAAATTCGCCGCCTGCTCTTTGCAGGCAAGGTGCATGAAGCGGAAGCGATGGCGGTCAACGATATGCTGAGCATTCCGCGCCGCATGCCCTGCTATCAAACGCTGGGCGACCTGCATCTGGACTTTTCAGCTTCCGGTCTGGTGCAGGCAAAGGCCGGCGCCTCCAGTTGGCCGGACAACTACCGCCTCACGCTCGACCTCGACCGGGCCATCGTCACTACGACCTTCGTTCAGGACGGCGTACATCACGTGCGGGAGGTCTTCGTCTCGGCACCCGATCAGGTCATCGTCGTGCGCTTGTCCGTATCGCGACCCGGCAAGCTGTCCTTCTCGGCTACTCTCGATCGGCCCAGTGGCCAGGTTGCTCGCGTGCTGAGCCACGACTCGCTGGCGCTCAGCGCTGAAGCTCTTCCCGTGAACGACAATCCTGGCCAGCCGGTAAAAGAGCGGCAGGTGGGAGTACGCTTCCTGGCGCATCTGCAGGCACTCGCGGAGGGCGGAACCGTAACCCCCACTCCTGCCGCCAGCGGGACGCCTGCGAGCCTGCTGGTAACCGGAGCCGACGCCGTTACACTGCTGATCGACTGCGCCACAAGCTACCGTTATCCAGCCGGCGATGAGGCCATGACCGCTGCGGTCGAGAAGCATCTGCATGCGGCCGCACTTCGCAGCTACACCGATCTTCGCGAGCGCCACATCGCCGACCATCGCACGTTCTTCCGGCGATCGGCCATTGAGCTTGGCGTACCGGACGCAGTCGATCCCAAAGGGAATATCGCGACCGACCTTCGCCTGCAGGCGGTCAAGGATGGCGGCGAAGACCTCGGCCTGCAACAGCTCTACTTTCACTTCGGCCGCTACATGTTGATATCCAGCTCCCGGCCCGGAACGCTCGCCGCAAACCTCCAGGGAATCTGGAACGATTCGCTCGATCCGCCCTGGGGCTCGAAGTACACGGTGAACATCAACACCGAGATGAACTACTGGATTACCGAGCGCGCCAACCTCGCCGATCTGCACACGTCCTTGTTCGATCTGCTTGATACGACACGTTCGGCGGGAGCTCGCGTGGCACGGACGTACTATCACTCTGGTGGTTCCGTCGTGCACCACAACACCGATCTTTGGGGCGACGCGGGACCCATCGACGGCCTGGGCGGCGGCATCTGGCCGATGGGCGCTGCGTGGATGACCACGCAGCTGTGGGACAGCTTTCAGTATTCGGGCGACGTGGCGTTTCTGCGCGCGCGGGCCTATCCACGGCTTCGCGAGGCGGCCGTATTCTTGCTCGACTACCTCACGCCTTCGCCAAACGGTGAGTTGGTCACGGGACCATCGTGCTCGCCGGAGAATGCCTATCGGTTGCCGGATGGAACGAAGGCCAACTTGTGCATGGGACCGACCATGGACATCGAGATCACGCGCGCGATCTTCAGGCAGGCGACTGAGGCCGCCCAATTGCTGGGCCTGGACGGCGAGCTGATCGCGCGCATCAAGGATGCAGCTCGACGGCTGCCTTCCTACAAGATCGGGCGCTTCGGCAATCTACAGGAGTGGCAGGTGGACTACGCAGAGACCGAGCCCGGACATCGCCACATCTCGCACATGTGGGCGCTCTATCCCCACGACGCCATCACGGTGCGCGGTACACCGAAGCTAGCCGAGGCCTGCCGCGTGACGCTGAACCGCAGACTCCAGTATGGCAGCGGAAGCACAGGCTGGAGTCGCGCCTGGTTTCTCAACTGTTTCGCGCGGCTGGAGGACGGCAATCGCTGCCATCAACAGCTTCTTGAACTGCTGCGGCACTCCACGCGCGAGAATCTCTTCGACGTCTGCGGCATCAAGCCGAGCTCGTACTTTCAGATCGACGGTAACCTCGGCGGGGCGGCGGGCATGGTGGAGATGCTTCTGCAAAGCCACGCCGGCGTTGTTCGTTTGCTGCCGGCGCTGCCATCGGCCTGGCCGGACGGCCGCTTCCTCGGCCTGCGCGCCCGCGGCGGCCTGACGATCGACCTCGTCTGGCGAGAGGGAAAGGTCCGGAGCGCTACGCTTCATGCCGCATTGGATGGCGTGCAAGTCCTCGCCACTCCGCGCGGGCAGCGCATCGCGTCCGTCATGGCGAAGGGGCGCCCAGTGGCTCCTTCTAACGATCAGGCCGAGGGGGTTTATCGGCTGCGGGTACGCCGCGGCGAAAGTTATTCGTTGCTCTTCGCCTGAGCGCTCGCCCGGTTGCGCTCAAGCCTCACTCTTCTCCAGAAGCTTCTTCGCCGTGCTTGCGTCGGTGATCAGAACATTGATGTGGCGGCCCAGCAGCGCGGCCAGAATTGCATCTACTTTGCCGGGGCCGCCCGCGATTCCCACCACGCGATCGGCGTGGCGCAGTGCTTCCAACTCAATGCCCATCACCCGATTGTTCAGCGGCGATCGCACCGGCTTGCCAGTCCTGTCGAAGAAACGGAAACAAATATCGCCCACGGCACCCTGACGGCGCAGTTCCTCGCGCTCTTCCGCCGAGAAAAAATTGCCGCTGCTCACGAGAATCTTCGACGGCTCCATGGAGCCGATGCCGACCAGTGCCAGGTTGATCTTCGCGAACTGATCGGCGGTCTGCCGCACGGAAGCGTCGCGCATGAGCACGCGGCGCGCCTCGGCTGCCCCTACTAGCGCCGGTGCCTGCAACAGCATCGGCTCTGCGCCCACCAGCGCGGCGAGCCGCTGCGCCAGATGGGTAGCCTGATACTGCGTTCCCGCCAGACCGAAGCCGCCGAGAATCTGCACAACCTTTCCGCCTCGCCCGCAGTCGGAGCTGTGCAACGTCTCCACCATGGCGAACAAGGCGCGGCTCCAGGACGAGATGCCGATGATGGTGTCCGGCTTTACGGTGGTCTGAAGAAAGAACGAGGCCGCCGAGCCGAGATCGCGGACCAAGTGGTCTTCATCGGTGCGCGTCTCGACGACAATGGCCTCCTTCAATCCGAAACGCTGCGTCAGTCCATCCTCAACATCGGAGAAGATGCCCGGCGGCGTAGTCACGCTGATGCGGACCATATTCGCTTCGCGCGCGCGCTGCAGCAGGCGCGACACGGTCGACTGATGAATGTTCAGGCGCTCGGTGATCTCCTTCTGCCGCATGCCCTGGTCATAGTACATGCGGGCCACCTTAGCCATAAGACGGACTTCATCCAGATGAGGCATACACACGATTTTGTCACAGCTTGGAGACCCTTAACTTTCCTCGCCATCGTGGTGCCCATCATGGTGATAGACCTGCCATCCCAGATACGTCCGCAGGGCCTCGGCCACCGAGTAGCCCACATGCGCTCCGGTCATGGCTGCATGGTGCTCGAAGCCGCGGCGGCAGATCATATGCATCAGCGATTGCAACCGCGGGATATACACCACCGCGCGCGTCCCGAAGGTGTCCAGAGGATCGTCTGTGAAGTTGCCTTCGCCCACATAAGCGCGGATCGTTCCGCGCTTGTCGTCGGTGCTCACGCGGCCGAATGTCACCGGACCGGCCGGGGTTCGGCCGGAGAGCGCGCCCACGGTATTTTCCTCGCCCAGCACCGTACCAAGAATGGGCGCAGTGCCGATCCGGATGTCCGGAAGAAAATCCTTGGCCCAGTTGCCGCAGTGAAAAAACACGCACTTGTCCGGATCGGCGCCATAGTTGTTGTTCCAATCCACCAGCGCGCTCGGCCGCTCCGACGCCAGTTGTAAAGCATACATCGAGACGACGCCCGCGACATCGACCTCGCACGCCGACGGCAGCATCTGCTCCGACATCATGCTCATGATGGTGCAGACGTTTACGCCATAGTTCTGCTGCAGCGAACTCCAGCACTGAATGGCCGTCGCGGTGAGACCGAGATCGGACATCCATCGATCCACCACGATGGCAAACTTCGCCATGCGCCGCAGCGCATCCAGCGGTGCGGCCGAAGCGTCCGCGTAGCCCCGGATGCGATCGATCTGCTGCCCGACCCGGGCATCGTCATCAGCAATGCGTCCCGCCGCGCCGAAGACCTCCGAGAGGTCGATCGTATTCACCGAAATACCCGCGGCCTCGAGCAGCTTCTCGCTGAAGCGCGTGGTGTTGAACGCGTTGGGCCGGGCGCCGATCGCTCCCAGCCGCACGCGGCGCATTCCGCGGACCACACGGCACGTGCCCAGAAAACACAGCAGGTCTTCGCGGAACTGAGGCGAAAGAATGGCGCACGTGTGCTCCGTCGTAAGCGAATATTCGAGGCCATACTGGCGCAGATTGTTGCACGCCGAGATTTTGCCGCAGAACGCATCGCGCCGGCGCTGGAGGCCGAACGCATCGAGGTCGTCGGGCGACGCCTGCACCAGAACCGGAACGCGCAGCTCGGAGATTCTAAGCGCGTCAGCAATGCCTTTCTCATCGCCGAAGTTGGGCAGACACACCAGCACACCCGCGATCCGCGTCCGATGCCGCGCAAATAACTCTCCGCATTTGGTCGCGTCAGCCCAGGTCTCGACAGCACCCAGCTTAGCCTGCGATTCGTCAAGCCAGATAGGCTCGATGGCAAGCTCGGCAAAGAGCTTGATAAGGTCGCGGCGCGCTTCCGCGACTAGCGCGTCTGGAAAAAAATTGCGGTTACCAAGGATGACACCGAGCGTAATCGACATTGCACGTTACCTGACCTTTGCAAAATTGGCGAAGTCATCGACGTTCGTCCGTGTCACCAGATCGCACGGGATGATCTGGCGCTCCGGCTCGCCGGTGCTGCCGGTCTTGAGGAACCGGTCGACTTCATCGACTGCCCGGCGCGCAATCAGGAGCGCCGGTTGCAGCGCGGTGGCGCTCATTTCGCCCGCGCCAATCGCGGAGAGCGCGTCGGGCGATCCATCGAATCCCGTAATGACGATATGCCCGCGGCCCGACGATCGCACCGCCGCCGCCGCTCCCAACGCCATCGTATCGTTGCCGGCGATGATGCCCCTCAGTGCCGCGTTGGACTGCAGGACGATCTCCGTCTTCGAGAACGCTTCAGACTGCGACCAGTTCGCCGACTGCGCCGCCACAAGATGTAGCGCGGGGATGTGATCGAGCACCGCGTGAAATCCGCGCGTACGCACCTGCGCGTTGGTGTCGGACTCGATGCCCAGCAGCTCGGCGTAGTCTCCGCCGCCAGGGCCGACATCGCGGGCAAACTCCGCGGCAACCAGGTGTGCGCCCTGGTCGTTGTCCGCGATGATCTGCGCCTTCGCGACACCGGAGACTTCAATATCGCGGTCGACCAGAAAGCATGGAACGCCCGCCCGAGTGGCGCGGCGCACGGCAGAGATCGACGCGTCGCGCCCGGCATTGTCGAGCACGATCGCGGCAGCGCCCGAGGCAATCGCCGCGTCCACCAGGTTGTCCTGCAGGTACGCGTCGTCGTCGTGCGAGTCGACGCGAACGCGATAGCCAAGCGTCTCCGCCCGCGCTGCCGCGGCATCGGCTTCAGCTTTGAAAAAAGGATTATCCTGCGAAGGAATAATAATGGCAATCAAGGGACGGCGATGGGCACGGTTGCATCCTGACGTTAAGAGCAACGCAGCCGCGGCTACTGCCACGCAGATCAGCGCACGGTCCCGAAACCTCATGCCGCCTCCGCGCGCGACCGCAACAGGAACGGTAGAAGCCGGGCCTGCAACCGCGATTGCAGTTGGTCGAACGCGACCGCCAGAACAATCACCGCTCCCTTAATTACGATCTGCCAGAACTCCGACACACCCAGCATTACAAGGCCATCGGCGAGTACGCCAATAACACATGCGCCGAGCAATGAACCGCTCACCGATCCGCGGCCTCCCATCAACGATGTTCCGCCCAGCACGATCGCTGCGATTGCGGTCAGCTCAAAGCTCTCGCCGGTTGCCGGATGCGCCGCTTCGAGCTCCGAGGCGATGATGAGCCCCACCAGGCCCGCGCACACGGCCGAAAACAAATAGGTCGCGAACTTCACACGCGGAACCCGGATACCGGCCAGCCGCGCGGCCCGCTCATTTCCACCGACTGCATAAACATGTCTCCCAAACGGCGTCTTCGCAGCAATGACCGCCGCGATACCGAAAAGCAGAAGCATCAGCATCACGGAAACCGGCACATGCAGCCACTTCCCCTGGCCAAGCAGCCCAAATCCAGAGCTTCCGCTCGACATTTTTCCGACGAGATTTGGAAACGTTCTTCCATTGGAACAAAGCAGCGCAGCGCCGCGCCCCATATACAGCGTTCCTAGCGTTGCGATGAACGGCGCAACACCGGCCTTGCTCACCAGCCACCCATTGACCGCACCGACGGCCAGACTTACGAGCAGCGCCAGTAGCACCGCTTCGGCTATATCGATCCCGCGCACTCCACCTGTCTGCGCATACTTTTGAGTCAACACGTAGCCGGCAGCCATACCACTCAATCCCGCGACCGAGCCGACGGAAAGATCGATGCCTCCGGTAAGCACGACAAACGTCATGCCGATCGCCAGAATTGCAAACACGGCAATTTGCTGGGCCAGGATCGACAGATTGTCGACGGTGAGGAAGTCTGGAGACAGAATGGCGAAGACCGCTACAAGCGCCAGCAGCACGAGCAGCGAGCGAGCGCGCAGGGCGATCATCGCCAATCGCACCGAGGAGTTGGCGACACGGTCTTGCCGCGATAGAAATTTTCCGCTGGCGTTCATGGCGCGGCAACCGCCAGCGGTCCGTCCGCTATTGTCGCAATGCCCGGACTGGCCGCCGCGAACAACGCGTGTTCCTGAATGGCGGCGCCCGCAAGCTCCGCGGCGACGCGCCCCTGACACAGCACAAGCGCTCGATCGGCCAGCGTCCTGGTCTCCTCGAACTCGGTGGAGGTGAACACGATGCTCAAACCTTCGTCGGCGAGCTTTTGCAACAACGTGTAGATTTCAGCCTTTGCGTTGGCGTCGACGCCACGCGTGGGTTCGTCCAGCAGCAGGACCGCGGGCGAACGCAGAAGACAGCGCGCCAATAAGACCTTCTGCTGGTTTCCTCCGGACAGTACTGTAACTGGAAGCTCGATGTCGTGTACTTTGATGTGCAGCTTGCGCATCAGCTCGCGCACTCGGGCTGCCTCCTGTGTGCGCGATAGCCACGGCGTCCCAACCGCGGCCAGGGCGACGTTTTCGCGGACGCTCAACTCGGGCACCAGGCCGTCTCGCTGACGATCTTCAGGAACGAGCACCATCCCCGCCGCAGCCACCCGCGGAACCGACGGGAGCGCCAGTGCCGCATCATTCAAGTGCACGCTTCCCGCAACCCCAGCGCGTGCGCCCGCGAGAGCTTCAAGCAGCTCCGTCTTTCCGGAGCCCAGAAGACCGTAGACACCCAGAATTTCGCCCTTGCCGAGCGCGAACGAGACCTCGTGCAAGCGCTGCTGAATGACGTCGCCATCGGTGATTCCTGGCAGCGAGAGCCTGCTCACCTGCAAGACCGTGCGTGCACTCGGTTGCGCCGGCCGCGCCATCGCTGGACGCAAGGCGCGGCCGGACATTGCCTGGATGAACCATTCGCGCGTGGCTTCACCGCGGACGGCCTCCCCGGCTACGCGGCCGGAGCGCAGCACGGTGAAGTGATGCCCGAGATGCAAGAGTTCGTCCAGCCGGTGTGAGATGTATACCAGGGTAACGCCGCTCGCGAGCAGATCGTCGATCGTGGCGAACAGCGTCTCGGTCTCGGCCGACGAGAGCGCCGACGAGGGCTCGTCCAAAAGCACCAACTCCGAGCGGTGGGCAAGCGCGCGCGCTATTTCGAGTATCTGGCGATGGCCGAGCGAAAGGTGCGCGGCTGGCGTGGTCAGGCCGAGTGGATGCCGCAATCGTGCCAGCGCCGAGACCGCCTGCCGGTCCTCTCGCTTCCGGTCGATCCATCCTCCAAAGCGCGTGACCTCGCGCCCGGCGAAGATGTTGTCACTAACGCTGAGATTGGGCAGCACCGCAAGCTCCTGATGCACGATCGCGATGCCATGCGCCATTGCGTCGCGCGGCGACTCGAGACGAATTGGCTCGCCGTGCATAAGGATCTCGCCGCTATCAGGGGTTTCGCCGCCCGACAGAATGCGCATCAGCGTCGACTTGCCCGCGCCGTTCTCGCCGATCAACACATTGACACATCCTCGATAGACGCGGAATGTCACATCATCCAGGGCCACGTTGCCGCGATAGCGCTTCACAATGTGACGCGCTTCAAGCAATACCTCTGGAGAGGAAGAGTTCATGCGCTCTCCCCGGTCAATGTTCTGCGGACGGCGGTCTTCCACTGCTTGCGAAGCGACGCGCGTGTAATGGGGTCGATATGGGCCGCGAATCGTTGCGGCGCGTGGACGGCGGCATAAGGCTCCGCAACAGAGGTCCACCACCGAAGCTCTACACCGGCAAGCCACGCGGCACCGAGCGCGGACAGCTCTTCCGCGGCCGAGCGCAGCACGTCGCGGCCGAGAATGTCTGCCTGAAGCTGCATAAGGCCCGAGTTGCGCGTTGCCCCGCCGTCGGCCCGGAGCTCGGTAAAATGCACATCTGCCGCCTGCTCCAGCGCTTCGAAGACGTCGGCCACCTGGTGCGCGATGGCGTTAAGCGCGGCACGCGCGAGATGCGCCATTCGATGGCCGGTGCCGAGGTTCAGAATGGCGCCGCGCGCGGCGAAGTCCCAGTAGGGCGCGCCCAGCCCCGCCATGGCCGGAACGAACTCTACTCCCGCGGCGTCCTCGATGCTCTCGGCCAGCGCGATCACGTCCTCCACCGGACGAGCCAGGCCAAGGAACTCGCCCAGCCAACGGACGACCGAGCCCGTCATCGCGATATTCCCTTCAAGCGCGTAATGAACTTCCCGTGCAGTCGTCCAGGCGATCGCACGCGCGAGACTCGCCCCGTCGGGAGGCAATGTCTCGACCAGCGTCATCAGCGATGAACCCGTACCGTAGGTGGCCTTCACGGTCCCCGGGCCAGTGATTCCCTGCCCGGCGAGCGCCGCGTGGGAGTCGCCAAGGACCGCGAGAATAGGAACATCTTCAAGCTGGGAAATTGAAGCGCGGAAACCTCCAGCGCCCATCGACGGAACCAGCGCTGGAAGCGCCGTCAAGGGCACACCGAAGACCTGCAGCAAGTCTGCGTCCCACTCCAGGCTATGAAGGTTCAGCAGGCCTGTGCGCGATGCGTTGGTGTGGTCGGTCGCATGAGCGCCGCCGCGCGTTAAGCAATGCAGCAACCACGAATCGACGGTCCCGAAGCAGAGCCGGCCGCTCTGCAGCAGCGATCGCAGCTCTGCCGCGGCTTCGCTTTCTTCCAGCATCCAGCGCCACTTTGTCGCTGTCAGCAGAGGGTCGAGCGGTAGCCCGGCTCTCTGGCGAATGATCTCCGCGCTCGTCGCCAATACGCGGCAAATCTCCGCGGATCGGCGACACTGCCAGCTGATGGCATTCCCGAGCGCTTCGCCGGTTGCTCTGTCCCACGCTACTGCTGTCTCGCGCTGATTGGCGATCGCCAGACCGCGGATTTCCAGGCCGGCTCCAACGCAGAATGCGACGCACTCATCCGCAACCTTTTGCACCGATTCAAAGATCGCGGCGGGGGATTGCTCCATCCAATCCCTACGCGCGTGCAGCATGGGTACTGGCGCGGAGGCAGCGAACAAAGGCGCACCCGAGCGTCCAACGCAGACACCTTTGGTGTTCGTCGTGCCTTGATCGATAGAAAGAATTGCGTCGCCGTTCAATGCGAGATCCTTCAAGCCACGTTGCGGTCACCGCCGACAATATCCAGAGCCGCCTCTTCAATGCCATGCGCAGTCAACCCGAAGTGCTGGAGCAAAAACTCCGCGCTGCCCGTGGGAGCAAACGTGTCAGGCACTCCCAGAATACGCATCGGCGCGGGATGGCGGGTGGAAAGCAGCTCGGCAACCGCACCACCTAGCCCACCCGCACGCAAGCCTTCTTCCGCGGTGACGATGCCGCGTGTCTCGCGCGCCGCGGCAAGGATCGCCTCCTGATCGAGAGGTTTCACCGAGCTGAGGTTCAGCACGCGCGCTTCAATCCCTCGCGCAGCCAGCGCATCGGCCGCCGCCAGCGCCCGACCTACCATCACTCCATTGGCGAGCAACGCGACATCTCCGCCCCGGCGAAGGACCTGTGCCCGGCCCGGTACAAAAGCCTCCTTCTTCGCCGTCACGTCGGGCACCGGGATACGGCTGATCCGCACGAACACGGGACCATCATGCGCGACCGCGAAACGGATCGCCGCGGAGGTCTCATTCGAATCGGCGGGCACAATGACATGCAGATTGGGAAGAATGCGCGTCCAGGCGATGTCTTCGATGGAGTGATGGGTCGGCCCCAGCGCGCCGTACGCCATGCCCGAGGACATGCCGCAGAGTTTGACATTCGAACGCGAGTACGCGAGGTCCACCTTGAGCTGTTCCATCGCACGCGCGGTCAGAAAGCACGAAGCTCCACATACGAACGGAATCATCCCCGCGCTCGCGAGGCCCGCGCTCAGTCCCAGCATGTTCTGCTCGGCAATGCCGACGTTGACAAAGCGCTCCGGAAACTTCTCCTTGAACTCACTCAACTTCGTCGACGAGACGGAATCGTTCACGACGGCGCATACCCTCGGGTTGGCAGCCGCCAGATCGAGCAAGGTCTTTGAGAATGCATTGCGGCAATCGGAAAGCGTCCTTCCGGTTTTTTCCTGCTCCAGTTTTTCGCGCCCAATTGCATCAGCACTCACCATGGCGCATCCACCCCAAGTTCAATCGACGCCTGTCGCAACTGTTCCGCGGTCGGCACGCCATGATGCCATGCCGGCTGGTTCTCCGCAAAGCTGATGCCCTTGCCCTTTATGGTGTGGGCGATCACGCAGCTAGGTTTGCCGGGTACAAGCGGCAACCTGCCGAACACCTCGAGCAGAGCGGCGGTATCGTGCCCATCGACCTGCTCGACTGCGAAGCCGAACGCCTCCCACTTCGGCGCAAGAGGGTCCAGACGGATCGTGTTCTCGGTGAAATCTCCCTGCTGCAATCGGTTCCGATCGACGATGACCGTCAAGTCTTCGAGGCCATAGTGCTGCGCGCTCATCGCCGCTTCCCAGTTCGAACCCTCCTGCAGTTCACCATCGCCCGTGAGCACGATCGTCTTCCAGTGCTCGCCTCGCATGCGAGCAGCCAGAGCGCAACCCACGGCGATGGGCAGACCATGTCCCAGCGGCCCCGTGTTAGCCTCCACGCCGGGCACCTTATTGCGATCAGGGTGCCCATTCAAGCTGCACAGCGGGTCCATGAATGTACGCAACTCCTCAATCGGAAAGAAGCCGTGCAACGCCAGCACCGAGTACAACGCGGCCGCGCAGTGGCCCTTGGACAAGATAAAGCGGTCGCGCTGCGGCCATCGCGGTTGGTTCGCGTCGATCCTCAGCACCCGCCCGCCATAGAGCACCGCAAGAATATCGGCAGCGGACAGATCGCCGCCGGTGTGCCCAAGCTGCGCATGGTGCGTCATCGTCATCGCACTCAGACGAATCTGGTTGGCCAGCCGCCTTAGCTCCCCGGGAGGGTCGACAGGCACGGCCGTTCGGGATGTACCCTGCTCTGCTCTGCCGGTCGGCGAAGTCATGAGTTGCTCCAGGCCAATCATGTTTATGCAGTATAGTATTTATTTGACTCGCGTTGATCAGCATACCGCAGTTTGCGTTCCTTTGCGCAGCCCGGCGGCATTAATATTCACACGTCAAACGATAGGATGGCTTTTGCGAAGGCGCCTGTACTGCATGCGCGGAAGGAGACCGGTGAACCCCTCAACCCCCTCAACGCCCTCAGCCTCTTCAACACTCGACCGGCGGCAGATGTTGAAGCTCAGCGCTGCCGCCCTCGGCGCTGCCGCCGCTCCACTCGCCTCGGGCGCCGCCGCCCCAGCCGTCCGTCCGGCCGGCAACGTCGCCCAGTGGGAACTCTACGAGATCGCTCTGCAGGGTCCCTCCTCCGGCAACCCATTCACCGACACAACCATCAGCGCGACGTTCTCGCTGGGGCACCGGTCTTTCGATGTCGCCGGCTTTTACGACGGCGATGGGACCTATCGCATCCGCTTCATGCCCGATTCGCCGGGCCACTGGACGTGGCAGAGCCAAAGCAGCAAAGCCGCGCTCCATGGCCACTCCGGATCGTTGCTCTGCACGCCCGTCACCGGAGCCAATCACGGCCCGGTGACCACAGCGCACCAGTTCCACTTTCAGCACGCCGACGGCACGCCGTTCTTTCCGTTCGGGACTACCTGCTACGCCTGCGCCTTCATGGGTGAGCCCTGGGAGGAGGAGACATTGACCACGCTCCGCTCCACCGGCTTCAACAAGGTGCGTCTTTGCTTGTTGCCCAAGCCGCTGGGCCATCCATTGTTCGCGCTGCCGTTCATGAAAAATGCCGACGGAAGCAACGATCTCACGCGCCTCAATCCCATCTATTTTCAGCACGTCGAGAAGCGCATCGGCGACCTGAAGGGCATGGGCATTGAGGCCGACGTGATCCTCTTTCACCCCTACGACGCATGGGGTTACAAGTCGATGCCCCCCGAGGCCAACGATCTTTATCTGCGCTACGCCGTGGCGCGCTTGGCGGCCTATCGCAACGTGTGGTGGTCGGTCGCCAATGAGTACGACCTGATCAAGACCAAAACGACCAAAGACTGGGACCACTACTTCCACGTGATCCAGGAGTGCGACCCGCACAGCCATCTCCGCTCCATCCACCACAGCAAGGTGCAGTACGACAACAGCAAGCCGTGGGTCACTCACGCCAGCCTGCAGGAGTTCGACTTCAACAAAGCGGCGGAGTATCGCGCGGCTTGGGGCAAGCCGATCATCTGGGACGAGATCCAGTACGAAGGCAACATCGCGCGTCGCTGGGGAAATCTTTCACCGGAGGAGATGACGCGGCGCTTCTGGCTCGCGGTCGTCTCGGGCACCTACGCCACCCACGGTGAAACCTACATCACACCTCCCGGCGCGCCGGTCTGGTCCGATGGCGGCCGGCTTATGGGCACCAGTCCAGCGCGCATCGCGTTTCTCCGTTCGCTGATCGAGAAGATTACCCACACCGGCATCAACGAGTATGACGGCTCGTACTACTTGTCTGGCGGTCAGCCGAACGAACTATACCTCTTCTACTTCGACACACATGCCATCGGCGAGTACGACTTTCCGCTGCCGCCTGGCATCGACTTCAAAGCAACCCTCATCGACCCCTGGGCGATGACCACGCAGGAACTGCCGGGTGTCGTCCGGCGTCGTGAAAAGCTGGTGAACGAAGTGGAAGAGCCCAACGCGGCGCCGAGTTCAAGCCATCTGAAGCTCAGCGGCAAACCATACATGGCAGCGCTGTTCCAGAAGGTGTAATGGACGCGCATGCTCCTGCCGGAGCGACGTCGCGATCACGGCTTCGCCGCTGACTGCGCTACTGCCTCCGGTGGATCGTGCCGGCCTTCGAGCCGAGTGGCTTCCGCGGCGCTAATCTTCATAAAGCTTCCGTGTTTGCAGTGGTCCGGGAAGCTGATGCGGTCGTCGACGCTCTCCCAGTGAATCCAGTCGCGGCTCTGCACGCCTTCGTAGCGCGCCCGCGGAGCGCGATAGTGGTCGTAAAAGACGACATACTCATCGCCCACGCGCAACACCGACGGACCTTCCGACCATGACCCCGTGATCGGGCCGCCGACCGGTGTCCATGGGCCTTCCACCGTTGGCCCGGTGGCGTAGCGGACCTGGTAGCGCAGCGGGTCGCGGGTCTGGTCCTTGTACACCAGATACTCCTTGTGCTTGCCGTGAAACATAGTGGCGTCGATGACTTCGTAGCCGGGATCGAAAAAGATCTTCGGCGGACTGAAGTGGCTGAAGTCGCTGGTTGTGGCCGCCCAGATGCGGTTGCCTTCAGGTTCATCCGACGGCGAACTTGACCAGAAGAGCACCCACTTCTTCTGCTTCGCATCCCAGTCCGTCTCAGGAGCCCACACGTTGCGCGTGCCGGGGACCGTCGCCATGATGGGGACCTCAGTCTGCGCGCCCCAGTGCATCAGGTCATCGGATTCCGCATGCCCGAGACTCGTCCCGCGCCAGTTCCACGTCCACACCATCTGAAAGTGGCCATCCGGTCCACGGGTCAAGAACACGTCCCGCATCAGCTCTCCGGGATGTTCAGGTTTGACCCATGGCTGACCGT
The DNA here is from genome assembly GCA_965277925.1 of Granulicella sp. GTDB lineage: Bacteria > Acidobacteriota > Terriglobia > Terriglobales > Acidobacteriaceae > Granulicella. Next base: position 942,045 of record OZ255850.1, read on the forward strand.
CGTTGAGCGGTGCATAGTGATAGCCATCGCGGCTCAACGCCAGATAGATGCCCTGGTGGCCCGGCTCTTTGAAGTACGCGAAGAGGTACTGGGCTTGCGCCTGCACCGTGATGCAGGTCAGCCAAACACTTAGTACGAGCACTAACGAAATTCGTCTCATCATCTCCTCTAATAGCGCCGAACATCGTGCTGCCTGCTACTGCTCTGCTTTAGCCGGCTGCCGTGGCGATCCAAACTCCGCATCTAGGAAGCGCAGGTACTGTTCCCAGTCGTACGCCGTCACATCGTGACCGCCGGAGCGCACGTCGTACGCCACGTCGTTCATAACGGGATCGTTCACCGGCGGCACTTGCGTCACGCCGAGGCCGCGTTTGCCAAACAGCCCATACACCGGCCCGACGCTCTCCGCGGAGAGAAACTCGCCCTTCGGATCGGAGAAAAGATCGTCCTGCGCGCTCGCCACATAGAGTGGGCGCGGAGCGATCAGCGCAAGCAGCAGATTGCCGTCCACCGGGATCTCGCTGTCGTGTCCAACCCACTTGGCGAACTCCGGACAGAACCAGTATGGAAACGAGTGCTCCAGATGCGCGATGGTCTCGCCGAAGTCGCGATGATAGAGCGATTGGCCGCCTTTGCCGCTCTCGGTCGAAAGCAGAGCGGCGAAGCGTGTATCCTGCGCCGCTGCCCAATCCGCTGCCTTGCCCAGCCGCGAGTGCCCGGTTACGGCAATGCGATCTCTGTCGATCTCGCGGTCGGTCAATAGATAATCCAGCGCCTGGCTTAGTCCCCACGACCAGGCGTCGATGGCGCCCCAATCCGCCTTCGCGTACCACCCTCGTATGCCGAGCTGCGATGCGTTCTTGAAGTCCGGCTGGATATCGCCGTAGTACACCGTCGCCAGGCCGTATCCGTGCTTGAGGATCATCTCCGCCTGCCACTCGCTGGAACGCGTACCGCGCTGTGCCGCGGAAAATTCGACCCTTTGCGGTGGCGCACCGCGCACTTTCGCAGCCTGCCACACATCCGTTGCATCGATGCCGGGATCGTCGGTAATCGCGGCGTTCCCATCGAAATTCAAGCCCAAAATTACGGGGACCGGCCCGGATCGCCGCGCCGGAAGATACAGCAGAAGATGCATGACCGGCCCACGTTCGCCTGCAGGCGTCAGCGGAATCAGCACCTGGCGTCGGGTCGCTAGCCCACGCAGCGCGGGTGTGTCCGGCTCAAGTATGCGGAAGTGCAAAGGAAGATCACGTGCTGCCGTGGGCGTGTGGCCGTACACATCGTCTCTGAACTGCGCGAGAATTTCCCTCCGGTGATGCAGCCACGCCTTGCGCGTCGCTATGACCTTCCCGGCGTCGGTCCGCATCGGATCGAGCATGGGTGCCGATGCGGCCATCGATTCGTCATAGTTATAGCCTCGCGGCAGAGCCTGGCTCTGGGCGAGTGCGACCACGATGAAAATTACCAACGAGGAGAACAGTCTGTGCATGCAAATGCGCAAAGCGATAAATTTGCTAGCTCCGATTGTAACCGCGTATAACCGAAATGGTTTCAGGAGAGGAATGACCTGTCCTGATCCATTGGAAACCGTTTACCGATGGGACATGGTGCCGTGCTGAATCGCTCTTCCATCCTTCGACGTGAATACGTATTGCCAGTTGCGGTTTTGAGCGCCTGTCTGCTCGCTCCCGCGAGCCACGCGCAGCAGCCTCTCGACCCCGTCCGCGATGCAGCGGGTGCGCCTCTCGAACGTGATCTCCACCAGCCGCTTCCGGAGCAGTACATCTGGTCCGCTCCTAAAAAGGCGGCCACCACGAGCGATCGCATCGCATACGTGTTCCCCGGGCCAAGTGAAAAACCGAGCCGCACTTCTTCCGCACCAGCTTCGCTCTGCAGCAAGTGCCGCCCCAGGCAACCCTATATCTCGCAGGCCCGCGCTCGGCTACCGTCTATCTCAATGGCCGCCACGTTGAATCCGTCGAGAGCGATATCACGCTGGCGCTAGGAATGCACGTGTTCGCAATTCCGGTCGAAGACTTTCTGAAGTCCGGCCAAAACACACTCGCGCTCGAGGTCGTTCGCGGGCGCGGCGTCACCGGCTTTACCAGCAGCGCGCTGGTGATGCAGCAAACCTTCGGCGAAGTCCTAGTGGCGAAGATCGTTCCGCGGGCCGCCGGCATCGTCGCTCCAGCGCTGATGATGAGCAGCCCCAACTGGAAGAGCGCCCTCACATCTGCGCCCGGCTGGGAGCAGCCCGGTTTCGACGACAGCGACTGGCAACCCGTGCAGGCACTCGGCGGCATCGAGAGCACGCTGGACCTCTTTCAGTGGAACGCCGATGCCGGGCTATACGACTGGCCTGGATACGACGGCATTTCGCCGTTCCTCGCGCATCGCCGCATCGTTGCGCAAACCATCCTTTCCAGCTCCCAGGCGCACCTCCGCATGGAGGACCTCGACTAGCTCACTCACCCGCAGCCCTCCTCGGCCTTCACGCTGATCTTTCGTCCAAGTCACTGCATGGCGGCGACGCGCCCAGTATGATCCTCGATTTTGGTAAAGAGCTTACCGGCCGCCTGGAACTCGTCTCCGACTCTCCCACTCCCGCTCAAGTGACCGTGCAATACGGCGAATCCTACGAGCCTACACCGCGCATCTCTGCATGCAGGACGATGTGTGGGACTCGCCCAAGCGTGACCGCGGCCGCTGGATGGGCGACACCGACGTGATGGGCCGCACCATCGAAGACGTCTTCGACGACCGCTTCCTGTTGGAAGACACCCTCGATCGTCTGCTCGGCCCCGCTCCTGTTCAGCAGGACGTGAATGGCATCCCTGGCTGCTCCGCCTTCTGGTTCACGGGAGTCGCGCAGTACATTCGCCAGACCGGTGATAAGGCCTTCCTCGAAAGCACGCATTCGCGCATGCTGCAACTCCTCGCGTACGTCGACCGGCAGTTCGACAGCGACAATCTCTACGCGAATAAATCGAAGGTGTGGCTCTTTGTCGACTGGTCTGCGGAGTTGAACGGCGACACGCACGAGTCGCGCCGCGCCACCACGCTGGAGTTCTACAACGCCTATACCGACGCCGCCTGGCTGCTGCGCTACCTCGGCGACACCCGCAACGCCGACCACCACGATCAGCGTGCCGCCGAGATCAAGGCCGCCGCGCAGAAACATCTGCTCGACCCGGCGACCGGGGCCTTCGGTCCGCGCTGGCAGACCAACGCCGCCGCGGTCCTCTCTGGCGTCGCCGATCCCGGCCAGTACAACGCTATCTGGACCAACACCCTATCCAACGTCGGCGACGTGCGCTACAACCGTTTCGTCGTCACGCCTTACTACGGCTATTACATTCTCAGCGCGATGGCGAAGATGGACCACCGCGAAGCCGCCCTCCAATGGATGCGCCAATACTGGGGCGGCATGCTCGACGAAGGCGCTACCAGCTTCTGGGAGGCCTACGATCCGGACTGGTTCAAGGAGGACTTCCATTCCTCGCTCCAGGCCGACAATCGTTCCGGTTACTTCGTGAGCCTCGCCCACGGCTGGTCCAGCGGACCGACACCCTGGCTCATGGAACAGGTCCTCGGCAGCCAGTCCACCGGCCCCGGCTTCAGCACGGTCAATATCCGCCCCGACCTACTCGACCTCGCCTGGGCGCGCGGTGCCGAACCCACGCCCCACGGCCTGCTGCGCGTCGCCCTCGCAAAGGATGACAGCGCACCGATCGTGGTCGACCTTCCCTCGGGAGTGCGTGCCAACATCTCCGTTGCACTGCCACGGCGCGGGGCTGCGGTAAGCGTCAACGGGCAGCGCCGCGCCTGCACTCCATCCGAAAACGGCACGCGTGCCCTGCTCGAACTCGCCCGCCCCGGCCACTACACGATTTTCGCCCGCTAACGTCGCTCGGCAGTCTGCGGCGATCCGAGCGCTAATGCCTGGAAGCAGCTAATTCCCCGGCGCGATCGCTAGCGCGCCAGGCCGGGCGAATACCCATCCATTGCACATTTATGCATCGATGATTTTCTATGTTGACAGCAGTATCCTCCCCTCTCTATAAGTGATTGGCACGCCTATTTGGGAGTCATACAGCATGAAGCGTTCTCTTATCCCTGTCGTACTGTTCTGTCTAATCGCTGCCGCCGGCGTGGGCCGCGCCCAGGAGACCCGCGCGACCCTGACCGGCCATGTCACCGACCCCACCGGGGCCATCATTCCCGGCGCGCAGATCACGGTCACCGAGACCGATACCGGTACGCAGACCCACATAACCTCCAACAGCGCCGGCGACTACAATATTCCCTTCCTGGCAGCCGGCCCGTATCAGATCGCAGTGACCGCTGCCGGTTTTCGGAAGTATGTCCATACCGGCATCACGCTGCAGACCGAGCAGACGGTGACCGAAAACGTCAAGCTTGCAGTCGGGCCGACCAGTGAGCAGGTCACCGTCAATGCCGAGACCCCGCTGGTCGATACCGCAACCGCATCCACCGGCCAAACGCTGACTGCGGAGGAGGTCGAGGACTTGCCCAGCAACGGCCGCTCCCCGCTGGGCTTCGCGCATCTGGAGTTCGGCGCCGTAGCCAAGGGCAAACACGCCGTATCGCAGACGACTCCCTTCGGCAACCAGACCGCCGATGACTTTTCGCTTGGTGGGGGCGCCTCGGCGTCGAACGAGCTGTTGTTGAACGGCGTGCCGAACATGCAGGACTCCAGCCGTACGGCCGGCTTCAGCCCGGAACTCGATTCGGTCAACGCCGTGCATGTCGATGAGTTCGCGGCCAACGCCGCGCTCGGCGATACCTCCGGCGGCACCGTCAACATCACGACCAAGTCCGGCACCAACCAGTATCACGGGAGCTTGTCGGAGTACTACGCGGGATCGCGTCCGTTGACATCAAAGCCATATTTTACGGCGGCCGGAGCGACCGCGCCTTCGACGCACTTCAATCAGTACGGTGGCACCATCGGCGGCCCCATCAGTGTCCCTCATCTCTTCAGCGGCAAGGATCGTTTGTTTTTCTTCTACGCCTATGAAGGATATGTGGGCAACGCGCCCGCAACCACCATCACCAGCGTTCCGACTGCGGCTGAACGTACCGGAGATTTCTCCGCGCTGCTTGCCTACAACGCTTCCAACCAGCTCTACAACCCCTATAGCGGCGTGTTGAGCGGCACCAAGGTGACCCGGACGCCGATCGCGAACAACTGTCTGGTCACCAGCAGCACCTGCACCTCCACGGCAACAAACGCGAGCGGCGCACCCCTCACCATTGATCCGGTGACCAAGGCCTACCTGGCGCTCATTCCGCTGCCTAACTACACCGGTTCCTCCGCCAAACCCGACGGCGAGAACAACTTCTTCGCCAGCGATCCGACGACGAACAACTACAAGTCGAACGAGGGCCGCATCGACCTGAACGTTACCCATGCGAACCGTCTCTCCTTCGAAGCGCACCAGAGCAACTACGTCAACGGCCAGTCGAACATCTTCAATAACCTGCTCAGCGGCACGGCGTCGAAAGTTGTCCTGTGGGGCGGCTTCGTGGAGGACGTTCATAACTTCAATCCAACGCTCAATCTTGATGCAAGGCTCGGGTTCAGCCGGTCCGAAAACACCTCCAACCCGTCCAGCATCGGGACCAACCCCACCAGTTTCGGCTTTCCCGGCTACCTCGCCTCGAACTCGACGGCGTTCGCAGTACCCGGCCTCACCTTCGGGGACAGTTCTTCCATTCCCAGCTTGAGCGCCAACCCTGGCAAGTCCGCTTACTTCGACACCATTCAGTTCTTTGCCAGCCTGAATAAGACGTGGGGACACCACACGATCAAGATCGGGCCGGACATCCGGGCGAACAAGGATTCCACTCTCAACCCCGCTGCGGCCAACGGCGGCTTTGCCTTCAAATCGGCTACGGGAGATATTGTGACTGCGGGTTCGGGCGCAGCGTCGCAGGCATTTGGCGGCGCGTTTGCCATGTTCGACCTCGGCCTGCCCACCAGCGGCTCTGAAGCCATTGCCACGCCGTTCCAGTACGACAACTGGTACATCGGCACCTTCATCCAGGACGACTGGAAGGTCCTGCCCAACTTCACCATCAGCATGGGCGTTCGTGTCGAACATGAAACTCCGGTGCTCGAGAGCAACAATCGCACGATCGTCGGCTTCAATCCGAGTGCAACCAATGCCGTCACCGCGTCGGCCGAGGCCGCCTACGCCAAGGCTCCCAATGCTCTCCTCCCGGCCGGTTCCTTTCAGCCGGTGGGTGGTTTGTACTACGCCACGCCCGCGCAGCGCAATGCGTACTCGACCGCGCCGGCCTATGTCAGTCCGCGTATCGGTTTCGCCTACTCACCCGCTTCGTCGCATGGCACGCTGGCCATTCGCGGCGGCTTTGGAATCTATGACAACCCGTTCAACGACTACAACAGCGGTCAGGCCTACGGGTATTCGGCGACCAGCACGTTTACGCCATCGACGCTCGCCAATCAAGTGCCCACCAGCACGCTCTCGGACCCTTTCAATCCCGCCGTCAACCAGATCGTGCAGCCCCTCGGCTCTTCGCTCGGCGTCAACACCAATCTCGGAAGCGGAGCGATCTTCTTCGCGCCCCTCAAAGTTCCCTATACCGAGAAAGCCAGTCTCGACATCCAGAAAGAGTTCAGAAAGAACTGGCTTGTTGAGGTCAGCTATATCACCACCCACTCGGTGCATCTCTCCTACAGCAACGACATCAGTTCCACCCCTCTGTTGCCTTACCTCAGCCATATGCAGAAGGAGGATGACGCCGTCACCAAAGAGCTGAGCGCGAAGATCTCGAATCCTTTCTATGGTCTCCTCCCGGCCGGCACCACCACCACCGGGCTCAACACCAATTCCACGATCAGCGTCGCCCAACTGCTTCAGGCCTACCCTGAATACAGCTCGGTGACGGAGCAGCTTGTTCCCGGGCAGAACGCCAACTTCAACGCTCTCCTGCTCCGGCTGTCCAAGCGCATGTCCAACGGATTGCAGTTCAATCTCAACTACGAGCACTCCCGCAATCTCGGCGCACAATATCAACTCAATCCGGGCGGTCCGCTCTCCTATGAAGAGACCTCGTCCGACTTCCCCGATCACGTCGCGATCACGGCTATCTACCAACTGCCCTTCGGGCGCGGCCGCAAGTTCTTGAACACCTCTCGTCTGGTGGACGAGGTTGTTGGTGGTTACCAGGTCACCGGAATCTATCAATATCTCTCCGGAACGCCGCTCGGTTGGAGCAACGTTTATTACACCGGCAATTTCAGCAACTTTCAAAATCATCCCCATCAAGTAAACGGCCAGCCCTCCTTCAATACGGCAGGATTCGATACCATCACCAACGACCCGAAGAATGCGGCCGCCAATGCGCCGAACTCCTATAACTTCAGGACTTTTCCAGCCAATCTCCTCCGCTCCGATCCCAACAACAACTTCGACTTCTCCGTCATGAAGGACTTCACGATCGGAGATCACGTTATCATCCAACCGCGGGTGGACGCCTTCAACGCGTTGAACCACCCACAATTTTCCGCAGCCAATACAACCCCGACTTCCTCTGCCTTCGGCGTCGTCAACGGACAATTGAATAGCTCGCGTCAACTTCAGGGTGGAATCCACTTCCTCTTCTAACGGTTGGTTTCGCTCTCGGGACCGCAATACCTACGACATCGGAACGGCGTCCTTCGGGGCGCCGTTCTGTCAGGGCCGAGTATTTTGCCCTTGCTTTTCTGGTTGTCATTCCGTAGGAATCTGTTTTTGGGCGCGCCTATCCCTCACCGGGAGGACAGCTCTAAACATGCAGTCCGTGGCATGAAAAAGGACATGAGCTTGATGATTAGCTTCTGGATAGGCGCGCTGGCACTCTGCATCACTCTTCCGGCCTTTGCGCAACCGCGCGTAATCACCTGCGCGCACGCTACACCACGCGAGCAGTATGCGGCCGAGCGGCTTCGCTCCGCCGTCGCCGGCCTGCCTGGCTCCGAGACCATTCTGCTGGCCCAACGTAACAATCCCCTGTTGCGACACTACGACAAGCAGCTAAATCAATTCTGGCCCGACGCCAAAGAAGCTTTTCTTCTGCGCCGCCTCGGCAACACCGTCGTCGTCGCAGGCTTCGACGCCTCCGGAACGCTCTATGGCGCGCTCGACCTGGCGGACCGCATCACCGCGGCCCACGCTCTTCCCTCGACGCTCGATTATGAAGATCATCCGCAGCTCAAGTTGCGCGGCACCGCCATCGGCATGCAGAAGCCCGAGATCACCTACGAAGGCGCCGAGTACGACTATCGTTACACGCCCGCCAACTTCCCCTTCTTCTACGACAAGGCATGGTGGACAAACTATCTCGATATGCTCGTGAACCAGCGATACAATGCATTGTTTCTCTGGAACGGTCATCCCTTCACCTCGCTTCTGCGCCTGCCGAAGTATCCCGAGGCACAAGAACTGCCATCTACCCAGCTTGAACAGAACATCGCCATGTTTCGCTGGATCACCGCCCAGGCCGATCGCCGCGGCATCTGGGTATTGCAGGGCTTCTACAACATCCATCTTTCGCACGCCTTCGCCCGTGCGCACAGTCTGCCGTATCATCTCTCCGCACCCACTCCGCTCTCCGCCGAGTACACGCGCTATTGCATCTCGGAGTTCATCCGCACCTATCCCAACGTCGGCATCTTCATGACGCTCGGCGAAGCCATGGGCCCGCACTACGGCCCGCAATGGATGACCGAAGCCATTCTCCCCGGCGTGCAGGATGGCCTCGCCGCGTTAGCCAAGCAGGCCAGTCATCCCGTCGAGCAGCCGCCCATCGTCGTTCGCGCGCACGCCACCGACATCGACAAGGTGATGGCTACGGTACGACCGCTCTACTCCAACATCGACACGATGTTCAAGTGGAACGGGGAGTCGCTCACCTGGACCAACGTCCGCGGCCCGGTGCGTGCCGAGTTCGAGCGCCTCGTCGACATCTCCAACGTCACCATCGCCAACATCCACCTGCTCTCCAACCTCGAGCCGTTTCGATGGGGCGACCCCGACTTCGTTCGCCAGACGGTCTTGAACTTCGTGCGCATCGGCATCGGCGGCGTGCATGTGTATCCACTTCGCTACTGGGACTGGCCGGTCTCCGCCGACAACACGACACCGCTGCTTCAGCAAACTGACCGCGATTGGATCTGGTTCGACTCCTGGGGACGCTACGCCTGGAACCCCGACCGCGATCCCGCGCACGAGCACGCCTATTGGGTCGCGCAATTCGCCAAACGCTTCGGCACAACCGAAGCCGGCGAGCATCTGCTCGATGCATACGAGCTGGCAGGCATCTGCGCACCGACGCTGTTGCCGCGCGTCGGGATCACCGAGGGCAACCGGCAGGTGCTCTCGCTCGGCATGACCATGCCACAGCTCATCGACCCGCAGCGCTTCGGCCCGGCGCAGACCCTTTGGACCGGCGATGCGCCCGCCGGCCAACGCCTCGACGAGTACGTCGCCAACGAAGTCCACGGCATTCCGCAGCACGGGCAGACTCCGCTCGGTGTCGTTGATCAGGTTGTCGATTCTTCTGCCCAAGCCGTCACCCAGGCCGAGGCCGCCGCGCCCGGCGTCACCCAGGATGAGGCCGAGTACAAGCGCACCGTCAACGATATGCGGTCCATCCACGAGCTCATGCTCTTCTACCAAGCCAAAACGAAGGCCGCCGAGCAGGTGCTGCTGTTCGGCTATGACCACGACTTCGATCATCTGCACCAGGCCGAAACGCTACTGACGAGTTCCGTGGACGACTTCCTGAAGCTGACCGAACTCGCCGGTCCAGCCTATCGCAACGTCGCCGGCATGGAGACATCGCAGCGGCAGATTCCCGTGCGCGGCGCCCCCGACACGAACCATTGGTCCGACCTTCTGCCGGTGTATGAACAGGAGCTCGCGATCTTCCGCAATCGCCTGAAGGCACTTCTAGCCGCGGGCAGCGGCAATCCCGCGCCGGCGTCGCCAGAGCAGACCGCTCGCGGCCCGCTGCCTCAGGTCGCCTTTAAGCTTCAGCCCGGCGCTGGCCAGACATTCACCGTAGCGGCTGGTGCGGCGCTCTACAGCGACGATGCGGCGGTCACTATCTCCAGCGCGTCCCCGGAGCTTGAGGGCTTGACCGGCATTCGGGTTTCGACGCGGCAGACGGAGCCACTGCACTTCACGCTCGCACAGCCCGCGCAGGTCCTCGTTGGCTTCTTCAAGTCGCACGCGAAGCACTCGATCGACGTCTCTCCAGCCACCGAGCAATGGAATATTTTGCTGCCGAATGCAGTGGTGCCGAGCGGCTTTCACGGTCATTCGTTGCCGATCAGCGTATGGGCCAAGCCGCTTCCGGCCGGACGCAACGATCTCGATCTCGGCGAGGGGGCCTACGTTGTGCTGGGCTTCATCCCCGCCGACCTGCACGTGACGCCGCACATCGATTTCTCGGCAACCGGTGAGAACGGGCAGCCGCCCAATCTGGATTGGCTCTTTGAGGATTGAGCCTATGCGCTCCATCGCCGTTCCGCGGGGCGGTCAGGGGGGACGCAGAATATCAGACCGGATTGGCGGAGTTCGGCTAGTTTGGAACGGCCGTAGCCCAATCTGCTGCCAGATGCGAGCATGCGAAACTTATTGCGCTAAATCGAAAAATACTGTTGACAATCGCCGATGTCATTCCTTATCTTCGCCGTTGAAGTTCGCAGTGGCCGAAGTGTGTCTGTATGTGGACCCTGCCGATCGCACGATTGACGTAATTCTCAGGAGAAGCGAGTATGACCGTGAAAAAGTTCCGTTCAGCCAGCCTGCTGACGCTGTTTGTCATATTTGCCACGCTGGTCCACGCGCAGTTTTCCAGCAGTGTGCAGGGCACAGTGGTGGACCAGACCGGAGCGCTCGTGCCCGGCGCCACGGTGGTGCTGACGAACACCGCGACCAAGGTCTCCGGGAAGACAACATCGAGTGCGAGTGGGGTTTTCCGGTTTCTGAGCGTGGCTCCGGGACCTTACGTGGTGGTCGCAAGCTCGACCGGGTTTGCCACGGAAAAGATCGCTGTGACGCTGCAGACGGACCAGACGATGAATGTGCCGGTGAAGCTGGGGCTATCCAGCACATCGCAGACCGTTGAAGTGTCGGTGCAAGGCCCGGTGCTGGACACGGCGGAGACACGCACGCAGTTGACGATCGGCACCCAGGCCCTGGACTCGCTGCCGCTACCCGGCCACGATCTTCTGGCGTTGACCAGCCTGGCGCCCGGCGTCACAGGCCTGGGAGTCGAGGGCTCGGGGGGAAACGGCCAGAGCAACGACAACTACGCGGCCGAGACGCAGGTGACGGCCAGCGCGAATGGACGCAGCAGCGTCGGGAACTCGTTTGTGGTGGATGGGCTGGACATCACCAGCAACATCACGCCGGGCGTGCTGAATCTGGTGCCCAATCCCGACACCATCCAGGAGGCGACGGTCCAGGTCAACACCTTCAACGTGGACTATGGGCGCAACAGCTCGATCACGGAAGTGATGACCACCAGGTCCGGCACGGACCAGTATCACTTTCTGGCCAGCGAATACTATACGGCCAACTGGCTGACCGCGCGGACCGAGTTCCAGCCGTATCAGACGACGCACATTACACCGTTCCACACCAACAATATTTCGACCACGCTGAGCGGCCCGGTGCCGAAGATCCACCAGATGTATTTCTTCACGGGATTCGAGCCGTTGCTTGCGCTTACGCAGAGCACCTCGACTGTGACCTACGAAGATCCGGCGTTCACGGCATGGGCGGCGCAGACTTGGCCGAACTCGGTCGGCGTGCAACTGCTCGCCAAGTACCCGGCTGTGAACGTCTCCACCACCAGCGTGGCGAAGCATGGCAGCGATCTGTATCCCACCACCTGCGGCACGGCGGCTGCCGCGAATATTCCCTGCAGCCTGGCCGTGGTGGACAGCGGTGTCTTCAACGCGACCAACTACCGCAATGGGCTTCAGTACAACTTCCGCGTGGATAAGTACTTCAGCAAGGACCGCCTGTACGGAAACTACTACCGGACCGGCCTGGATATCGGCGGCCCCTCGATCCGGGTCGATCATGGCACGCCGCAGCATTACATCGTGCGCTCCATCCAGGCCAATGAGACGCACACCTTCAACAGCAACACGATCAATGAGGCGGCGTTCGGTTTCCTGCGGATGGAGGGTCTCCTGAATGCAACCGGCCCATTCCATATTCCAATCATCACCCTCACGTCCGGCTGGGGCACGCAACTGGGCGTGAGCAAGGCGGACGAGGACTACGTGCAGCACCACTACGTGTGGCACGAGGCTTTCACGCACGTGTATCGAGCGCACAGCATCTCGCTGGGCTATGAGGGCTTTCATGGTGACAACCTAACGTTCTTCGGGCCCTGGTATTCGCAGCCTGCGTTCAGCTTCCAGACCGTCAGCGCGTTGCTGCAGAACCAGGTCTACACGGAGACGGGCATCTCCTATAACCTGCTAACCGGGCAGCCGGCCGGCCTGGCGGGCGGCAGCTACCAGTTTGCCGGAAATACAACGGGGCTCTACGCGCAGGACGACTGGAAGGCCAACAAGAGGCTCACGCTGACGTACGGAATCCGCTATGACGACTTCGGCAATCCATCACCGGAGAACGGCTTTGTGGAGTCGAACTTCTTCTATGGGCCCGGAACGACGATTCCGCAGGAGGTCGCGAATGGCACAGTCAAGCAGGTGTCGCACGCGTTCAATCATGCCATCGAGGCATGGAGCCCGCGGGCCGGGGCGGCTTACGACCTGACCGGCCAGGGCAAGTGGCTGGTGCGCGGCGGATTCGGGCTGTACCACGACTGGATCACGCTGGGCAACGTGCAGAACGAGTTCGGCAATCCTCCCGCGCCGACCACCGTGACCTTTCAAACGAATGCCAGCGGGCCGGCGCCAATTTTGAGCGTGGGCACCAGTGATACCTATCCATATGGCTTCACGTATCCGGTATTACCGGCCACGGGGCTGAACAGCGCCGGCGGCATCAGCGGTATTTCGTCCAATATTGCCGGCAATGATCCGAACCTGCACGCCTCCAATACGCTGAACTATACGGTGACGCTGGAGCGAGCGCTGGGGCGCAACTTCTCGATTGCGACCGGCTACTCCGGATCGCACTCCAACAATCTGTTCACCGACTTTGCAGGCCACACTACCAACGCCTACTACGGGGTGGACATCAACAACTTCCCGGGCAGCCTGATTGCGAATGGCGGCAAGTTTGTGCGGCTCAATCCGAATTTCGGAACGATCCGCTACACGGTGAACGGCCCCACTTCGACGTACAACGCATGGATCACGGAGCTGAAGGGGCGATTCCTGGGCCATGGCACGATCGACACGTCGTACACGCATTCGAGCTCCTACGACGATGCGGGAAGCTATCCGACTGTGCAGTCGAACTCGCTGGATTACAGCCAGTACTGGTCGCATTCGAACTTCGACGTGCCGAACCGGCTATCGCTGCTGGTTTCCTACGAGCTTCCTCATCTGGACAGCGGACCGAACTATCTTCGTGTGCTGGCCGATGGTTGGAAGCCGAACGCGATCACGATCCTGCAGAGCGGCAACCCATTCACGGTGCTCGAAACCGTGGCGTACAACGCGGCTACGCTCCCCGGTTCGCCGATTACGACTTCGAGCGGAGGCGATTACAACGCGGACGGCACCAACAGCGACCTCCCGAATATTCCGGCCTACGGATATAACATTCCGACGAGCAGGAATGCGGAGCTGGCCCGGACGGCGGCCCTGGCGCCGATCCTCAGCACTTCCCCAACGGGAGCCGCTGGCGTCTTCAACTCGACCACCGACTTTAAGGCTCCGTCGACGCTGCCGGGCGAGGGCAACGAGATCATCAACGGCTATCGCAACCCCGGCTACGCGAACACCGATTTCTCGTTGCTCAAGAACACGCATATCTTCGAGCGGGCGAACCTCCAGCTCCGGCTGGAGGTGTACAACCTGTTCAACCGCGCCAGCCTGGGCGGCATCACTTCGACCCTCAACAGTTCGACGTTTGGCAAGGTGACCAGCCAATACAACCCGCGGTTCCTGCAGTTGGGAGCCCGGTTCGAGTTCTAACTACCTGAGAGCGTATAAGGCCATATGCGGACGCCGCCAGGCTCAGCGATCGGGCGGCGCCCTCGTCTGGATGGTCAGAGCGTATAGCTAGCGGGCCTCCCGTCGAAGACAATATGCTTGCGGGCCGCCTCGCCGACCACGTTGGCGACGAATCGGCGCGAGGTGAACGGGTGCAAGCGCGAGGGCGCCCCGAGCTTGATCGAGAGACGGCGCGAGGCATCGTCCCAGTCGATCTGGAGCACCGAGAAGACGCCGCGCGCGTGGTCCATGGAGAGGCCGTCATCCTCATAGAGTGAAAGGTGGCCATCGCTGCCGCCGTACACAACGAGTTCGAGCGGCGCGGGGGACGGCTCGGTCGCGTATTGCTTGACCGGCCCCATCGGCAGGATGGCGCCCGCGCGCACGAACAGGGGAAGCGTGGCGAGATCGGCGGAGGCGATGTGTTCGGCGCCACCCTGAAGTCTGGCCTGGTTCCAGAAGTCGTACCAGACGCCCTCGGGAAGATATACAGAACGATGCGTTGCTTCAGGCGCGGTGACCGGCGCGACGAGCATGTCGTCTCCCCAGAGATAGGCGTCGTCAACAACCCGGGCGCGGGGATCGCCGGGGTAGGCGAGCCACAGAGCACGCATGAGCGGAACCCCGGTGCAGTGAGTCTGGTAGACGGCAGAGTAGAGGTACGGAAGCAGCCGGTAGCGGAGATTGAGGTACTTGCGGCAGACGATCTCGACTTGCGGATTGTGAAGCTGATCCGGTGGCGGGAGAACTTTGGGATTGTCTTCGACCGGCCCCACATTGCCCTCGTCCCAGCCCCAGGGCAGGCGCAGCTTCCAAGTTCGGCCATGCGAGCGAAACAGCGGGCAGAAGGCGCTGAATTGAAACCAGCGAAGGTAAAGCTCGGCGGTCAGCTCCGTCGTGGAGAAGAAACCGCCGGTGTCGGTGCCCCAGTAGGGCAGGCCGCTGAGGCCGGTATTCAGGCCGTCGGCGATCTGCACGCGGAGCGTCGCCCAACTGGAGTTGACGTCTCCGGACCAGAGAAAGCCGTAGCGTTGCAGGCCGGCGTATCCGTTGCGCTGGATGGAAAAGGGACGAACGCCCGGCCGCTGCTGCAGAGGGCCCTCCCAGTACATGCGGTTACGATCCAGCCGCGCCTCAGGGAAGAGCGCATCGCCATCGTCTACCCACCAGCCATCGATTCCGGTGCGAAAGACCTGGAGGTGATCGCGCCAGTAGCTCGCGGCGTCGTCGGGATCGGGGGAGCGGTCCGCCACCGATCCATGCAAATCGTGCGGAACACCCAGGACGTGCAGCACGACACGGAAGCCTTCCTCGTGCATCTGGCGAAACATGACCTCGGGGTCGGGAAAGATCTGCGGGTTGAAGGCGAAGGAGCCGTGGCCGGTGTTCCAGCCGGAGGGCGCGAAGCCGGTGCCCAGGTAGATCATGACATCGCAGGGCAGTTTCTTGTCGCGGAAGGTCTTCAGCTCATCGAGCACCTCTTCGCGGCTTCCCAACGTGCGGTGCGACTGCTGGTAGCCCAGAGCCCAGAGGGGCGGCAGGTGCGGAAGCCCAGTCAGTCCCGCATACTCGCGCAGCAAGACGGAGGGGTTCTGGTCCGCAATGAGAAAGATGTCCTGCGGCTGCGGCGGTTCCGATGCGCGGAACATCCCCTGCTTCCCGGTGAGATCGAAGGTCCCCATGGGGTGATGGAAGAAGAGCGCCCAGCCTGCGGGGCTGAGCAGCCACGGGATCGGACAGCGCCCCCCGTTGAGGAACTGGTCCGGCTTGAATTGGCCGTTGCGCATCGGGTCCACGACGCCGCGCCGATCGAACTGGTGGCCGCCCTCGCCCAGGCCGAAGACGGGCAAGTCTTGAAGATCGAAGGTCACCTTCCCGGTAGCGGTATCGAAGGCCAGCCGCTGGATCTCCCGCTGCTGTTCGTCGAGCACCGTAAGAGTGAGCGGATCCGCCTGAACGACGATTTTGCGCGTCCCCCAGTTGATGGTTGCGGAGCGTGAGGCATCGCCCAGACGCGCCAGCACCGGCGGCCAGCTACGATCCTCCAGGCCGAATCCGGGAAACGAAGCCGGCGGCTTCAGGCCAGAACCCGTGGCGAGAATGCTGATCCGGAGGGTCGCCTCGCTGACGGCGGTGAGCCAGACCTCGACCGCCGCGCCGGCGATGGAGAATCCCTGCGACCGCGCCGGCGCCGGCGAGGACTGGCCGCGAACTTCCGGCGCCAGCGCCGCTCCCGCGCTCAAGGCCAGTCCAGAGAGGAACGCGCGCCGCGAAACGGCATGCGGGAACCTCACATCCTGCTTCATCGTCGATCTCCGTCTAGATGTGGATCCCCGTTGGTGTAGAGTCCTACTGCAATTGTCTTTGCATCTGCACTTGCTCTTTTGGTTGTCATTCCGTAAGAATCTGCTTTTTGGACTGGCCATTCACCATCGAGGGCACCGCTCTCGATAGAAGATTGCGCTCAGCTTTGCATGGGGCGCCGGAAGGAGATGTGTCAATCTCCATCGGGCTCCGGCAATGTGTTGTCCTTCGGTTTCACCGTGGCGTCGGGGACGTCGCTGCTGAGCAGTGTTTTGTTACTCCATTTCGATTCGGCTACGCGCTTGCCCGCTAGGTCGAAGTTGTCCCAGGTCCAGGTTCCGTCGGCGGCGTACTTCTTGATCCAGAAGGGTCGGCCATCGGCGCGCAGATAGCGCTCTTCGCCCGTCTTCCGGCCAGCGTGGAAGTGGACCGACCATAATAACTTGCCATCCGGATAATAAAAGAGCTCCGGACCGTCGAGCAGGACGCGTCCGTCCGAGGCATGGCCTTCACTCCATGTGGCTTTGAGCTTGCCGTTGGGATATCGCTCCGTGAAGGACTTCACCCGGCTCATTTGGGGGGTGGTCGCCGGTTCCTCGCCCGCGGATTTGTCCAATATCCAGGCCTCGTTGAGCTCAATCTCGCGGTTGGGCTTGTTCTTCGAGGTGACCACGTGGATCACGCCGTCGGGCCCTTGCGTCGCGGTCGTATACCCCACGGTGAGGATGTCTTTGGGCAGCGGCTTCATGGTCCAGTCGGCGCCGTCGTCGTTGCTGAGAGCCACGTAAGCGCCGTCCTTGTGGATGTGCTTTTGATGGGTGGGATTGAAGTCCGCGACAAAGAAAAGACGGCCGTCGGCAAGGCGAATGACGCTGGGGCGCTCGCCGCTGAGAAGTTCGTCGAAGGGCGTCTTGGATTTGGTCCACGTCTTGCCGCCGTCGGACGAAGTCGCAAGAGGCATCTTGCCGTCGATCTCGGAATTCTTGCCTCCAAAGCCGAGCAGGTCGCCGTTCTTCGCGATCACGATGGTGGTGTGGCGACCGGCGGTGCGACCACCAGTGTCGTACCACGTCTTGCCGTTGTCTTTGGTGGCCCAGACGGCGCTGATGGAGCCGTTACCGTCATCGTCGCGGCCGGTAGAGTCGGTGGGAATGTAGATAGTACCATCGGGTGCGCGAACGACGCTGTTGATGGGCTGTGACACGTAGCGGCCGATCGGCTTCGGAAAGTATGGAAAGACCACCGGCGACCATGTAACGCCGTTGTCCATGGAGGTGCGGTAGCAGAAGGGCGGCGCGCCGATGAGCCGCGAAAAGCCCCAGAACATCCAGATCTTGCCTTTGACGGCCGGGTCGTCCCAGATGACCGGACCCGCGAGCGCGGCATCGGCAAACTGGGGATAGACGTCGGGCATGTCCCAAGCTTCCGAGCCTGCGCGCCGGCGCATCGTCAGGATTGTCTGGTCGGGATCGTCTTCGCGTATGGGCGCGTTGTAGTAGGCAGCAAGCAAGTCGCCATTGGGCAGCACCTGGATCGCGGAGTTGTGATAATTGACGCCGAGTCCCGGCGCAAGCCCGAGCTTCCAGCCAACGCCGGGCATGCTCTTGCCTTGCAAATCCGGGAACAACTCGTGCGTGTGGTACCAGGGCCTGGATGGATCGGGCGGGGAGATGGGAGCGGGGGTCTGCTTGGCCGCGGTCTCAAAGAAGAAGGTGTCCGCGGCGCCGAGTTGGGCTGCCGGAGGCCCCGCCTGCACCACGCGGAAGCCGATGTTGCCCTTGACCGAAGCATACGCGGGAGCCATGCTGGCGCGATTGGCCGGCCGCGCGAAGAAGGGCGCTTTCGCCGGGACATCAAGATCGGGACGGGTCTTGGTGGCACTCTTGCGGAAGTCGAGACCGCCGCCGCGCACGACTTTGGTGTACCCGCCGATAGCGCCTGTGGGGTCGACCTGCTGACCGGGCTGGTAGGGACCGTACCAGTCCAGCACCCACTCGGGACGCCCTACGCCCATATTTTCGACGCCGAAAGCATTGAGCGCGTCGACCTTCGGCATGCTGTCGCTGCTGCCGAAGATCTCCTTGCCGCCGGCGCGGGCAACATACTCCCATTCGGCTTCGGTGGGCAGCCGCCATGGCTGCCCGGTCTTGCTGGTGAGCCACGCGCAGTATGCCATCGCCTGCTGCCAACTGACGCCCGCGGCGTAGGCCGGAGTCGTGGACGGAGCGACGTAGTTGCGATCGAACTGGCGAAACTCCTCGGGGCTCACTTCGGTCAGGCCGATCGAGAACGCCTTTGAGATGCGGACGGGATGCGCGGGAATCTCGTCGAAATCGCCGTAATCGGGACGTACCGACATGACGCCGAAGCCCTGCGTGATCGCCGCCGGAAGGACGCTGGCATCGGCGCCCATGATGAAGCTGCCTGCAGGAACGCGCACCGTCGCGGGGACGCCGTTCTTCGCCATCACCGGCGGCCGCTCGTTGGTTGCCGCTGTAGGAGCGCCGTCCTTTTGGGCCATCATCGCGACCACCAGCAAGAAACTAGCTCCCGTGACGAAACCGATGGCTCGTACTGTCTCTGGCGGACGCATGTGCTCTCCCTATCTACTTCATCTCGGCTTGGAGTGGCCCAAGGCTGCTGCGCGACGCGATGCGTTTGCCGTCGACCATCAACGTAAAGCCGCGGCCTTTGTTGTAACGCTTACCGGTCGCGTCCCACAGGATGGTGAGCAGGTGGCCGTGATACGGCAGCGCGTCGATCGCGAAGTAGCTCCACTCCCCTGGCGGCAGCAGTGGATGCAGCACGATGAGGTTGTCCGCCCGCGGACGCAGGCCGATGAGGCCGGTAATCAGCGGGTCGGAGAAGCCCGAGTGATTGTAGTAATTGCCGCGGCCCACCTGTTTGTCCTTGGCGATGAGCATGTCCTTGGCGATCCACTCGTCGGTGTCGGCGTCGAGGTCTTCGTCGATCCAGTCGATCCTGTGGCCGTCCTTCAGGGTCTGGTGCTGCGAGAGCACGTACCGCGCGAACAGCTTGTAGTAATCGGCCGGAGTCATGGTCAGCGGGCCTGCGTGGTTTTCGTAAGCGGCCAGGGCGAGCAGCGTCTGCGTCATCGCGAAGGGCCATTCCGGGCCGTTCCAGGTGCATTGGTCGGAGCTGACGAAGCGGAAGCGGGGGCTGCGGCGCTCCGCGGTCGTCGCGCCAAACTTGCCGTCGAAGCCTTTCGGGTCGAAGAGCTGCTTCCACGCGACGCCATGGCTTGCCGCCGGAATATCGAACTCCCACGGGATATAGCCGATCTGCTCGCGAACGCCGGCGAACTTCAGCGTCGTTCTCGGATCGATGAACTTCTTCTGCTTGCGGATGCCGGAGTCCTCGGCGGGAGATACGACCTCGTAGAACTGCTGCTGCGGGTCCCAGAGTTGGGTCTCGATCAGCTCGTGGAGCTTGTCGGCTTTCCGGGTAAATTCGGCCTTCTGCGCGGCATCGGTGCTGAGGTCCGCGATCGCCTCGGCATCGGCGAACATGTAGCTGTTCAGCGTGGGGCGATAGCCGTCGCCACTGATGGACTTCTCCATCGCGTCACGCGTATCGATGGACCAGAAGAGGCCGTTCGAATCCTGTTGGGTGGCCTCCCATGCGTGGTAGTTCGCGACCATGGCGGGAAGCAGCGCGGTGCCGAGGGCCTTGTCGCCGTTGGCGAGGATGAGGCCGCGCACCGTTGCGGCCATATCGTCGCTGTACTCGTGGCTGTTGACGCCGGGGGAAAACCAGAAGCGCGCGTCGTCGTCTGCGATCTTCGGGTCGCGCAGCCAGCGGGCCTCCGCGATGTGGAATGGGGCGGCATCAGGCAACGCGCCGTAGCTGCCGTCCTCCTCGCCGGCCCTGGGGAAGTTCAGCTTGGGGAGCCACTCGGTGATCACATAACCGTGCGGCGTGGAGACGACATGCTTCTTCCAGGCATACCAGCGGAAGTAGTACATCTCCTCGAACTGCTTGTCGGACGAATCGAACCAGGGGATTTCTTGCTGCATCCAGGTCCATGCATCTTCGTCACCGACGCCGTTGTAGACCGTGCCGGTGGCGTCCCGTTCCTGATTGCGGAACAGTTCGACATAGTGCTCGTAGCTCGATGGATGGAGCACGGCAGTGTCTGAACGGGTGGTTGGGCTTGCCTGCGCCTGGGCAGGGACTGCCGCTGCACCCGCGTATGCGGCAACCGGCGCTAGCAGCGCGATTACAAGGGTTTGAAAGACCGATCTCATAGCACCCGTTCCAGTGACTGTTCACTATATCGTTCCTAGGGCGTCATAATCAACCATTTTGAAAGTAAAAGCAGAAATGTGAAAACATTAGCGGTTGCTCCGCGCGACCGCCAGCGCACGGGTCACCCAGGCCGAGTAGAGGAAATCGGTGTTGTGCTTGGCCCATTCCGCCGGGGTGAAGATGCTGAGCTGGTCCTGGGTCAGCAGCGGGGCATCGGCGCGGATGACCAGCAGTCCCGCGTCGCGGTCCGCCCTGCCGCTGCTTTTACCGAGCGGATAGCCAACACTTTCCGCCCATGCACGCATGGATTCGACCGGGAGCGAAGCGACTGTATCGACGGGGGCTTGCGGCCACTTCGCAAAGTGCAGGTTGTGGTCCAGCCAGTCCGCCGGAACCCGCGTCACCCAATTCGGGCGATGGCTTGCTCCGGGATCGAAGGCAGTCTCAAAGACGCCCTTTGTGCTGCCGTTCAGCGCCACGACGCGCTGCCGGAGGGCGTCGAAAAAATCCTGCTCGTGGTGGGGGATATCGACGACGGTGTCGGCGGTGCCGTTGAGGATGAAGGTGACGCCGCGGCGCGCGTTGAGCGTGTAGAGCACGGCGGCCCGGTCGCCCATGAAGGCCAGCGCCTTGTACGGGCCGGACTGGCACATGATCATCCGGCTTGAATCCCAGTATCCTCCCGGGCCGTCGAGATCGCCCCCGCCCGTGACGTAAACCGCGTGAATGCGTGCGTCGGCCGCGCCGGCAAGCACTGTCGTGAACGACCCCATCGAAAAGCCAAGCACGGCAATCCGCTTGCGGTCGACGTCCGGGCGTTGCGAGAGATACGAGACCCCCTCCATGATGTCGGTGACCATACGCCCGCCCATGCGCGCGGGCATGGTGGTGGGGATGAGAATGGGGCGATCGTGCTCGTCATCGCCCGCTTTGCGCCGGTCGCTGGACTCCCCTGCCCCAATGGGATCGTACGTAACGACGACGGCCCCGGCGCGCGCATAGAGGATGCCCGTGTAGTAGGCATACCAACTCGACTTATCACCCCCGTGACCGTTGACCAGGACCATGCCCGGCATCCTGCCTTTGGGTGCGACCGCTGGACGGTAGACGATGGCGGCAACGCGCAGGCCGAACTCTGTTGCGTAAGAGACGCGTTCGGCAACGACGCCTGGAGCCGGGACGAAACTGCCGTAGGTGTCAGGCGACGGATTCGGCAGGGGATCGGGGATGAACAACGCCTGGCGCATCTGCTTGCGCCACCGTTTCACCTGCCGATTGCTGGCCACCTGCGCGTGCAGGCACGCGGTTAGCAAGAAGAGCGCCACAAGAAAACATTTCACCGTCATTTCTCCTTTTTCCCGAACGGTCTCCTGATGGCATATGGGCACCCCAAGAAGCACGTTCCAATGGAACGACAACCAGAAAAGCACCGGCAGAAGCACGCACCGCCAACAGGTCCTCGGCTCTATCCCTTTAGCCGAGTGACTCTTCATAAATCCGGACCGCGTCTGCGTGGGTGAGCTCGCGGGAATTGTTGCGAAGAAGACGCGTCACGGTGAGAGCGGCGGTGGCCATGCGATCGTAGGCTGTGCGATCGACGCCATAAGCGGAGAGATCGGCGTCACCCCGCAGTCGGCAGGCAGTCTTCGAAGGACCTCAGCGCCTGCGATGGCAACTCGTGCATCCCATGCGGCGCCAGATACCCGATGCCGTGCGCGAGCCAATCGCGGCCGAAGGTCAGCATCCTCGGTTGCAGGAAGGTGATGTTTCTCATTGGGCGGTGGGCTCGCTAAGTTCGATCTTCTCGGCTATTTTTTCGTGGGCCGCCTGTTGGATCGCGCTCTCGGCCGCGTTCAGAGCCATGGCCGCCCCGGCCCTCAGGCAGACGATGTCGTTGGTGCAGAAGAGGAGGTCGATGCCCAGACGCGTCCAATGGATGAAGTCGGCCGCCCCGCATGCGGTGACCACCTTCTTGCCATGCTTGCGCGCGACCCGAACGATGCTCTCGTAGACCTCGAGCATGCGCGCGTGTCCGGTCTGGCCGGGCAGTCCGAGCGACGCGGCGAGATCGGCCGGTCCGATGAAGATGTCGACGTTGGGAATGCTGGCGATCTCCTCGATGCGCGCGAGGGCTTCCCTGCTCTCGATCTGAGCCAGCAGACAAAGGTCACCGTTCACTCTCTGCTGCTCGTCCGGCACGCTGTCCACCATGCCGTAGCGCAACGCGCGCGAGACGCTATAGTAGCCGCGCGCACCTTCAGGAGCGAACTTCGCGTAACGCACCAACTCCGCGACCAGCTCGGGCGAGTCGGCCATCGGTATGTCGATGATGTCAGGGCCACACTCGGCGGCTTTGAGCACGCTCTCGCGCCGCGCATCGGGGATGCGGATCATGGTGAGCATGTCGCGCCCTGCGGCCATGCGGCACAAGTCCGCGGCCTCCGCGAAGCTGATCGCCGCATGTTCCATCTCGATCCAGATCACCTTCAAGCCCATGTAGGAGGCGATCTCGAGAAAGATGGGATCGTAGAAGTAGAGCGCCGCGCCCAGCAACGGTTTGCCCGGCGAAAGTTCCATGAGGCGGTGAAGGCGGTTCATCGAGAGGACTCCTGTGGTAGACGTGACCGGTGTTGAAGCGAAAGTTTGGCAGCCGCCGCGGGCCGGTTGGCGGGAACGAGAGTTCGCCGCCAGCCGAAGATGGTGAGGTCCGGCGCCAGCGGCGCGCCGGGAGCGAGATAGCTGATCGAGACGCCCACCACCACCAGAATAAGATGGCCGATCGCGCCGATCATGTAGTCGTGCCAGGGAAAGTTCCAGCGTCCCATGTCGATGGTCTTGCCGCCGCCTTCGGTCAGCGACGCCCACAGCGTGAACACGAGATTGGCCGCGATGCCGCCGATCGCGCCGTTGCGCGTGGCGCAGGGGATCAGAAAGGCAAGCAGAAAGAGCCCGGCCAGGCCGCCGGCAACGATCGCCGTAATGCCATAGTAGAGCGCCAGCGCGCTGCCATGGCTATGCGCAAGCTGCACCGCAACGCCGGCCGCGGCGAGCCCGCTGAGCGCGACCAGAACGCGGCCTACGCGCAGCCGTTGGCGGTCCGTGCTGCGCGGGAAGGCCGGCAGGTAGAAGTCCTCCACGCCCACCACCGCCAGGCAGTTCATGTCCGAGGCCAACATCGACATGGCCGAGCCCAGCAGCGCCGCGATAAACAGGCCCGCGAGCCCCGGCGGGATGTGCGTCACCAGAAAATGCGGAAAGATCTCATCGGCCTTGGTCAGGGTCTTCGGCAGCGCCTCCCCGCTGAGCCGGTAGAAGCTCCACAGCAGGCTCCCGATGAGCATGAACGCCGCCCACACCGGGATGCAAAGCGCCGCTCCCAGAGTGATGCCGCGCAATGCGCTGCGGTCGGACCTTGCGATCAGGTAGCGCTGAACCACGGTCTGGTCGGCGGTATATTTTTGCAGGTAGAAGAAGAAGCCGTAGATGGCCAGCACCACGATGGTGGGTTTATCGAAGCGCAGCGCCGTGCTGCCCAGGCTCATCTTGTGCGCGTGCCAGGCGTACGCGAGCACCGCGTGCGGTCCCTGGCGCGGGAGGAAGAGCAGAAAACCGATCGAGATCAGGATGCCCAGCCAAAGCACGAACCCCTGGATGACATCGCTCCAGACCACCGCCTCCACGCCTCCCAGCAGAGTGTAGAAGATGGTCACGACCGCGGTAAGCACGACGATGCGCTCCACTCCCCAGCCCGTCATGCTGCTCAGCGTGAGAGACAAAAGATAGAAGACGAACCCCATCTTGGCGAAGTGTCCGACGGCGAAGGTGGCCGACGCATACAGGCGGACGGCCGGTCCGAAGCGGCGTCCGAAGTACTCGTACGCGCTCATGTGCACGACGTGGCGAAAGAATGGAACAACCACGAAGCCCACGATGCTGAGCGTCGCCACGAACATGAAGCCGGGCACCAGCAGCGACCAGTTGCCCGCGAAGGCCGAGCCCGGGTACGCGATGAAGGTCACGCTGGTGATGATCGTCGCCAGCAGCGAAAGCCCCATCGCCCAGCCGGGAACAGAGCGGCCGGCGACAAAATATTCCTCGGTGGTCGTCTGGCGTTTGGAAAAATACACGCCAATGCCGGCCAGGACAGCCATGTAGATCGCGATGACGACGATATCGAGGGCGCGCACCGTTGCTCCTAAACTGCCGTCCCGGCAAGCCGGTGGCGGGCCATCGTGACCGCCATCTTCATGGCCGCTTTCATGTTGCCTTCCCCCGCGATGTTCTTACCGGCGATGTCGAAGGCCGTGCCGTGATCGACCGAGGTGCGAAGGATGGGAATGCCCAGCGAAGTGTTGACGGTGGAATCGAAGTCGAGCAGCTTCATGGGGATGTGTCCCTGATCGTGGTACATCGCCACAATCAGGTCGAACGCTCCGCGGATGGCGCGGAAGAAGACGGTGTCGGGAGGCTCCGGGCCTACGCAATCGATCCCCTGCGCGCGGCAGACCGCGACTGCCGGCTGGATGAACTCCTCGTCTTCGCTGCCGAACAGCCCATGTTCCCCGGCGTGCGGGTTCAACCCGCAGACGGCGATGCGCGGCGCGGCATGTCCCAGCAGCTTCATCGCTTCATCACCCAGCACGATGGTGCGGATAATCCGGTCCGTGTTCAGATTGCACGCATTGCGCAGGCTCGTGTGGGTGGAGACGTGCACCACGCTCAGCTTGACCCCCGCCAGCAGCATGCGCGAGTCGCTCACGCCGCACAGTTCCGCGATGTACTCGGTGTGGCCCGAGAACTTCATGCCGCTCATGGTCACGGCCTCCTTGTTCAGCGGCGCCGTCACCATCGCATCGGCGGAACCGTCCAGGCACATCAGGGTTGCGTCGCGCACGTAGGCGGCGGCCGCTCTGCCGTACTCGGCCTTCAGCGCGCCTGGCTCGATCGGAACGCTCTCCGGCAACAGGCCCAGATCGCGAAACTCGACCTCGGCGCCCAGCTCCGACAGACGCACGCCGGTGGTTTTCTCGCCGGCGGCAACGGCCATCCGGTCGCCCAGAAGTATCCAGTGGGCGGTCCCGCGGATGGCAGGATCGGCCAGCGCCTTCAAGGTAACTTCGACGCCCACTCCGGCAGGATCGCCGAGGGTTACTGCGATGTTGGGTTGACGAGGGGATGGACTCACTGTGCTGCTCCGTTCTGCCTTCGAGACGAGTCTTGCCTGCCGTGGGGTGCGCGCCCGTATTGCGTTTCGGCGCCGATCCGCTCCAAAATCGGCCCACCGCTCTGCATGGAATCTTCGCTCGGGATCGGACGCGGATGGGACGACCGGCGTGCGCATCCTGATATGTCAATACACCCTAGACACTTTACGCACCTCACGCCTCTCGCGCAATGAGTCTAGTGTCTTCAAATGAAAATAAACAGCTCATTATGAATTTACTTTTGGGCAATAATGACGCAAAAATGAAAACAAATTGTCGGCTCGCTGCGATACTATGGGTCTGGACCAACAGGCACGCGGGGACATGGCCATGGCGCGGAGCAATGTAAAGACGGCTGGCGTCAAGGCGGAAAAGATCGTACGGAGGCGCGTCCCGAAATGGGCGTTGCAGTCCGGCGAAACCGGCGATGCGTCGTCCGACGAGCAGTATTACCTGCGTTCGATCGGGCGCGCGCTGGAGGTGTTGAACTGCTTCGATGGCCAGACCCCCCTGTCCCTCAAAGAGATCGGCATGCGCACCCAACTGCCCGAGTCCACCCTCTTCCGGGTGCTGCTCACGCTGGAGAAGCATGACTACCTGCAGCAGTCGCGGGACGGGACCTATCAACTGGCCCCGAAACTGGTGTTTGGCTGGCTGGCGCAGGCGGCCAACCGGGTGCGCGACCTCGCGCGGCCGGAGATTCAGCACCTGGCGAGTCAGTTCAACGAGACGGTGAGCCTCGCATACCTGCATGAGGACCGCATTCACGTCCTGGACTGCATGGAGACGTTTCACGATATCCGGATCGCCAACAAGGTCGGCCGGGTGCTTCCCCCCCATTGCAGCGCGATGGGCAAGGCGATTACGGCGTTCCAGGACCGCGGGCTGGCCGACCGGATCCTCGAAGTGTACGGCCTGACGCCCCGGACCGAGCGCACGATCGTGGATCGGCACCGGCTGTTTCAGGAATTTGAGGATATCCGGCGCAGCGGGATCGGCTGCGACCGCGAGGAGTCGATCCTGGGCGGAATCTGCTTCGGCGCTCCTTTGCGGACCGAAGGCAAGCCCGTGGTGGCGGCCATTAGCGTCTCCACCCCGACGATGCGGATGACCCCGGAGCGGGAGCAGGAGATCAAGGCGGCCGTTCTCTCCGCAGCGGCCAGGATCGGTTCCCTGCTGTAGCCGGTCTGCCATGGGCGCAACCGAGCGATCTCAACCTGCCGCTTCATAGACGAACAGAGACAGCCCCGCAACTCCGCAGCCATCCTGATTTTGGTCTGCGGGCATCCGGCTAAGACGTTCCCTTCCGAAAACCTCTCCGAGATTCGCCTCGATTTGACGGTGACGCTTCATCACGTCTCCCGCAAACAATAACGAAAGTTATTGCGTGCAAATAAGAATAGTTGACAACACTTCGTTTCGATCCTTATGTTGGTCGTCGCCGCCAAACGGCCGCAGGTTTCAGGTGGCTGCGACGATCCGTCGATGCAGCGAAGCGTATGGGAGAAGCGGAGGACCCGTCGGTTCCCCGGCAAGGAGATCGAAATGACAATGAGCAGGGTCAGGAAAGAAATCGCGGCGGCGCTGTTGGCGATATGCGGATTCGCGGCTCCGGTGCTCTCTCAGGTCTCGCGCGGCACCATCACCGGGCGGGTCATCGACCCCTCCGGGGCGGTAGTGCCCGATGCCTCCGTGATTGTCCTGCAGACCGCTACCGGCTCCAGGTCGGCGGTCGTCACCAACGCCGCGGGCGAGTACACCGCGCCATTTCTAGCTCCAGGAAGCTACAGCATCACGGTCACCGTCACGGGCTTCGACACCATCGTGCGGCGCGGAATCCAAGTGGGCGCCAACCAGCAGCTCGGCGAAGACTTCCATCTCCAGCTTGGGCAGCATACCGAAACCGTCACGGTCGAGGCCGGCGGTTCCCTGCTCGAGACCGTCACCGGCTCAGTCGCTCAGGAGCTCAACAGCGAAGACCTCGCCAATCTACCGGTCGACGGCAACACGCCCCTGGTGGTCGCGCAGCTTGCCGTCGGCGTGCTCCCCACCGGCAACCCGCAGTTCTTTCATCCTTACGACAACAGCGGCCCCTCAGGCTTCTCGATGGGCGGCGCGCCGGCTGAGAAGAACGAACTCCTGCTGGACGGCGCTCCCGACAGTCAAGGTGACAGCACGATCGCCTACAACCCTCCCATGGATGCCGCCGAAGAGGTCAAGGTGGAAGCCTTCGAACCCGACGCCGCCTACGGCCACACCGCCGGCGGAACCGTCAACCAGGTGCTCAAATCCGGGACCGACCGCTATCACGGCACCGTCTACGAGTACGGTCAGTACTCCGCGCTGGACGACACCAACTGGTTCACCAAGGCCGGAGGCCAGAAGAAGCCGGTCTCGCGCTACAACCAGTTCGGCGCCACGTTCGGCGGTCCCCTCGTGGTCCCCAAGCTGTATAACGGCCATGATCGCGTCTTCTACTTCCTGGCCTATGAGGGCATCTACGACAACTCCCCGACCCCGAGCATCGTTAGCGTTCCTACCCTCGCCGAGCGCAAAGGCGACTTCTCCGCCCTTCTGCCTCTGGGCTCCGCCTACACAATCTACGACCCATACAGCGCCGTGCAGACCGGCAGCACCATCACTCGCCAGGGCATCTCCTACAACGGGGTGGCGAACGTGATTCCGCCCTCCGAACTCAATCCGGTCGGCCTGGCGCTGGCAAATTACTATCCCGCGCCCAACTATCCCGGCCTGCCCAACGGCGAGAACAACTTCTACAACCCCGGCAACAGCACCGACAGTTTCGACAGCGAGATCGGCCGCATCGACGTCAACATCACCAGCAGAAACAAAATGTTCTTCGACTTCCGCCACAACAACCGCTACCACACCTCCGGCAACATCTTCGGCAATCAGGCCACCGGCAGCATCCTGGTCAGTCCGAACTGGGGCTCCACCCTGGACGACGTCCATGTCTTCACGGCGAGGACGGTCTGGGAAAATCGCCTGAACTGGACACGCAACATCACCTCGCGTCCTCTGGCTTCGAGCGTTCCGCTCACGTCGCTCGGGTTCCCCGCATCGCTCCAGTCGGCCATCACCAAGCCCGCCTTTCCGGTCACCAGCATCTCGCCCTTTGTGGGGTTCGGATACAGCAAGGGCCAGTATCTGCCATTCGACAGCTATCAAATCTTCTCCATGGTCAGCCACGCCGCCGGCAAGCACAGCCTGGAGTTCGGCGCCGATCTGCGGCTCTATAAGGAGAGCTCGTTCTCCTACGGCAACTCGGCCGGCTCCTACAGCTTCAACGGCGGTTGGACCAATGGGCCCACCAGCACCTCAGGCTCGGCGCCCGTCGGCCAGGAGCTTGCCGCTCTCGAGCTCGGCCTTCCGGTGAGCGGGAGCATCGACGTCAACACCAATCAGACGACTAGTGCGGAGTACTTCGCCCTCTTCGTCCAGGACAACTTTCGCATGCTGCCCCGGCTTGAGCTCAACCTCGGCCTGCGCTACGAGCACGACCTGCCCACGGTCGAGAGCGACAACCGCGCGGTCAACGGATTCGCCACCTCTACTGTCAGCCCCATCAATGCACAGGTCCAGGCCAACTATGCCGCCAACCCCACCCCCGGTGTTGCCCTCCCCGCGCTGATGGGCGGCCTGGTCTTCGCGACACCCAGCAACCGCAGCTTGTATCAGACTCGCGCCGACGACTTCAGCCCGCGCGTCGGCCTCGCCTGGACTCCGCTCGACAACACGGTCGTGCATGCCGGCTTCGGCATCTTCAACGACAGCCTCGGGCGTCAGAACGCCATCTCGCCCGGTTACAACCAGACCACGCAGATGGTGCCCACGACCAACAACTACCTCAGCCCCGCGACCACTCTTTCCAACCCCTTCCCCAACGGATTGCTACCGCCGCCCGGCAACTCGCTGGGACTTGCCACCTATCTCGGCCAGGCCGTCAGTTTCTACCCGGCCAAGCTCCTCAACGACTACGCGATCCGCTATATCTTCAACGTCCAGCAGCAGTTCCCCGGTAATACGCTCTTCGAAATCGGCTACATCGGTTCGCATCTGGTCCATCTCCCCGTCAGCCGGAGCCTGGACGGTATCCCCGCCCAATATCTCAATGTCGGTCAGGTGCGCAACGCCGCGGTCGTCAACCGTCTCAGCCAGTCCGTCACCAACCCCTTCGCCGGCCAACTGCCCGGTACCACGATCAACGGCTCCAAAGTCGCGCTCTCGCAGCTTCTGCTGCCGTATCCGCAGTACACCGGCGTCACCCTGACCAACGATCCGGTGGGAAGCTCGCTGTTCAACATGCTGGAGGCCCGGCTGGAGAAGCGCATGTCGCACGGCGTCCGCTTTCTGGTCAACTATGCCTGGTCCAAGAATCTCGACCGCCTCGACTATCTGAATCCCGAGGACACCACCCTCGAAAAACGCATCAGCCCCGACGACCGCCCGCAGCACCTGGTGGCAAGCGCCACCTGGGAGCTGCCCTTCGGCGAGAATCGCCAATTCAACTCGAGTATCCACGCAGTGAATTACCTGATCGGAGGCTGGAACCTGACGCCCATCTACACCTTTCAGCCCGACGGGGCGCCGCTGGTTTGGGGCGATCTCATCTACCTCGGCGGCAGCTTGAACAGCCTCAAGGTGAACCCCCACAACCCCAACGGCGCTTTCAATACCGCCTTATTCGACCGCACCTCAGCCGACCAGCCCGTCACCGCCGATCACATTCGCACGCTGCCCACGCAGGTGACCCACGCTCGCGGCGATGGCATCGACAGCCTGGACCTCTCGATCGCCAAAATAACTCCCATCACCGAGAAGCTGCACATGCAGTTGCGCGGCGACTTCTTCAACTTCCTCAACCGCCCGCAGTTCGCCGCGCCCGCGACCTCCAGCGCCACCAGCTCCGGCTTCGGCAAGATTACCTCGCAAGCCAACCTGCCGCGCCAGGTTCAGGTCGAGCTGAAGCTCATCTTCTAGCTTCTGCATCTGGTGTCGTGAGCCCAAAGTCACCTTTGATGCGAACGTCTTCAACGCCAGGTTTCTCCATCGGCATGTTGTCCATGGAATGCACGTAGGCCACGTCAACCTGCGGCCGGTTTGGGAAATCAATGAAGTCGATGTTGCGAGCGGCGAAGTTGCGGCACGCATGAGCACGGCTCTCGGCGCCAACGCGGAAGCCGTTTGCGAAAATCGATCCAGAAGGTGCAGCCTTCGACGACGATGTTCTTCGTTGTCTTCGGATCCTACCCATCTTCGGCGGTGGCGTTCGTAACGCCCACTGCGACGGCAACCTCGTGAAGCGTGGGAGGACGCGTTTTGAAGTGTGAGGGTTCCATGGGTGACGAGGAGCCATGCAGGGGCAGTCGTTGCTTTTCTGGTTGTCATTCCGCAGCGAAGCGAAGGAATCTGCTGTTGGGTTGCACTACCTCCGTAAGACAAATGCCTAGCCCTCCAAGAGAACTGTCCTAGCCCTCGCACTTCTGCTTGCCATTCCCGAAGGGAATCTGGGTTTGCAGTCTCGAAGCCATCAGGCAAATTACAACAGGATGGAGCCACAGCACGGCCGTTGACTCCATCCAACGCCCGCAAATCATCGCACCGTCACAGCGCCCCTGCTCACCTCCGCCCCGAAGCTCACCGCCTTGGCCGCCTTGGACCAGTCTCCGCCTTCCACGCGCACATTCGTGCTGGCCGCGCCTTCTACCAGCAGCGCCGTAGCTCCCGTGTTCAACACCCGGGTCGCCGTCATCAGCACATCACGCGCATTCTGCAAACGCATCACCGACTCCGCGCCCGCATTGCCCTCGACCGCCACGCCCAGCAGACTCACATCCTTCACGCCGTCCATCACGATGGCCGGTCGCAGTTCCGGCGCAGCCACCTCCAGCCGCACATCGGTCAGCGAAATCCCGCGTGCGCCACGAGCGTAGAAGCCATACGCCGGCAGCGGCCCCAGCATGAAGTACTCACCCGCAATCTCCGGCAGCGTGCGCCGCGCGCCATCTGCCGCCGAGCCGCCGCCGCCGAATACCAGGTGCACCCCGCTGAAGCTCACGCGCTCAATCACCGCGCCGCCGACCGCATTCAGCGCGATCGCCGACCACTTCTCCCCCGGGTTCGAGCTGCCTTGCACATTCGACTCCGGCAACTGCCCCGGACTTGTCGTCACCGTGCCGCGAATATTTGCAAAGCTCACATCGCGCATCACCGCCGGAGGTTTCGCCGCGGCTGCCGCCATCTCTTCCGACTCGCCTCCATTGCGTGGCGTCGGTGGCCCCAGGCTCGCATGGATCGGCCCCGTCACATCGTCCAGCACAATGTCGGAGAACGTCATTCGCTCGAACCTCGACCCCGGCGTTCCGTGAAACTTGAACGGACACCCGAATACATGCTGAATCACGCAGTTCGACACGCTGATGTCCTCCGCCACTCCGCCGCCAAACCGGAACACCGACCAGCGCGTTGAGAAATAGCAGTTCGTCACGCGCACATCCTTGCAGCTTCCGAACAGCGCACACGCGTCATCCTGCGACATCACCGTGCAGTTGGACACGGTCACATGCTCCGCGCTGATGAAGTGGAACCCATCGTTGTTTCCGTTCACGCGGTTGTGGATATACAGCCCATCCATCTCCACCAGCTTGCTCTGGATCACACGAATGCTGTGGTACGCCCCATCCACCAGCGCAATGCCGCGCACCGCAAGCCGCTCGCAGCGATACGCCAGCAAGTGGTACGGCCGCTGCGAACTATGCAGCCCGCTGGGCGCCAACTGCCCCTTCACCGGCGAGTGAAACTGCGCACCCTGGCCATTGATCGTTCCATTGCCCTCAATCGTGACGTTATGCGCGTTCACGGCGAACAGCAGCGCCCAGTTCCCGTCACTCAGCGTCGAGTCGCCCTTCAACGGAATCGCGTCGACCGCGTGATAGTGCTTGCCGTCCGCGCTGCCCAGCAGCACGCCCGCCGCCGCCAGGTGCAGCGTCACGTTGCTCTTCAGTTCCACCGTGCCAACCAGAAATCGGCCTTTAGGCACCAGCACCGTCCCTCCGCCTTCGGCCGTGCAACGATCGATCGCCGCCTGCACCGCCGCCGTATCCAGCGTCGTTCCATCGCCCTTGGCTCCGAACGCACGCACGTTGTACACCCGCGCCCCCGCGTCTTCGCCGCTGATCGTGCCGGGCGCCTGCGCCCGCGCGCCTGGACCCGCGAGCACCGCCGCCGCGCCCGTCAACACTCCGCGTCCCATCCATTGCCGCCGCGTCCACTTCGCCGTTCCGTTCACGCTGTCCAAGTCTGCCTCCATGATTTCCCAAGTAAAATACACGTTTCATTGACAAACATGCAACCATTCGCCTAACTTCTCTTCCGAAGGGCCTTTCACTCCAACCTCCCGGAGACATTCACTCGATGGACCTCAGCGGACGCAGATCTTTTCTTCGCATGGCCGGCGCCGGCTTTGCCGCCACGGCCGCTTCCACACTTCCCGCGGCCGTCGCCCACGCGCAACAGCCCGCCCCCGGCCAGCCCTCCCCGCTCAATGTCCGCCACTTTGGCGCCACCGGCGACGGCAGTACCATCGACTCGCCGGCCATCAACCGCGCCATCGAGGCCGCCGCCAAACAAGGCGGAGGCACCGTCCTCTTCCCCGCCGGCGTCTACGCCTGCTACTCCCTCCGCCTCAAATCGAACGTCGCCCTCTATCTCGACCAGGGAGCCACCCTCCTCGCCGCCGACGTCCCGCTCGAAGGCTTCCCCGCCGACTCCGGCAACGGCTACGACGCAGCCGAGCCCAAGACCGCCTGGGACCACTTCCAGGACTACGGCCACAACCACTGGCACAACTCGCTCCTCTGGGGCGAAGACCTGCACGACATCTCCATCCTCGGCCCGGGCCTGATCTGGGGCAAAGGCCTTGCGCGCGGCGTCGGCTCCGACAAAACGCGACTGCCCGACACCCATCTCCCCGGCGTCGGCAACAAATCCATCGCACTCAAGAACTGCCGCAACGTCGTCCTTCGCGACTTCTCCATCCTCAAGGGCGGCTGGTTCGGCATCCTCGCCACCGGCGTCGACAACCTGACCATCGACAACCTCAAGATCGACACCGACCGCGACGGCATGGACATCGACTGCTGCCGCAACGTGCGCGTCTCCAACTGCGCCGTCAACTCCCCCTGGGACGATGGCATCTGCCCCAAATCCAGCTACGCGCTCGGCTACGCCCGCTCCCCCGACAACGTCACCATCACCAACTGCTACTGCACCGCCAAGTGGCATCTTGGCACGCTGCTCGACGGCACCTTCAAAGAATGGCCGGCCAACACCCGCGTCCTTCGCACCGGCCGCATCAAGTGCGGCACCGAGTCCAACGGCGGCTTCCGCAACATCGCCATCTCCAACTGCGTCCTCGAAGGAGCGCGCGGCATCGCGCTCGAAACCGTCGACGGGGCGATGCTCGAAGACGTCGCCATCACCAACATCACCATGCGCGAAATGACCGGAGCGCCGCTCTTCCTCCGCCTCGGCTCCCGCATGCGCGGCCCAGCCGACCGCAAGATCGGCACCCTCCGCCGCATCCTCATCGCCAACGTCGTCAGCTACAACGCCGGCTCCCTTCAGCCCGCCATCCTCAGCGGAATCCCCGGCTACGAGATCGAAGACGTGAAAATCTCCGACGTCTTCCTCCACCAGATTGGCGGAGCCGACGCCGCCATGGCTGCGATCGATCCGCCCGAGGTACCAGAAAAATATCCGGAGCCCAACATGTTCGGCAACCTTCCCGCCTATGGCTTCATGGCCCGCCACATCAAGAACCTCGAAATGTCCAACGTCGAAGTCCGCACCACCAACCCCGACCCGCGCGCCGCCTTCTGGGTCAGCGACGTCGAGGGCGCAGACTTCTTCCGCCTCAAGACCTCCTCCGCCCCGGGCCACAGCTTCGATCTCCGAAACACTTCGGACTTCCGCGTCTTCCGCAGCCGCAACATTCCCGATACCGACCTAGCCTCCACTGGCAACAAGCAGCTCTGAAAAACAGCAAACACTAGGGTGTATCTCTAAAATTCGCGACATTGAAATTGTCATCCTGAGCGCAGCGAAGGACCTGCTTTTGTTTGCGTTGGCACGATGCTCGGTCTCCTGGAAAATGTTTCGAACTTCGGAGACAGGCCACTACAGCCTGTTTCATAAATCGGTTTTGAAGGGGCACGCCTTTAGCCGTGCCGTTGGATAGGCAATAGAATCGCGGGCTGTAGCCCCTGAGGTACACGAACGATGCTCCCTTTGTCCACGTCTATAGGCAGGCGCTCTCACATCAGCCGCCACCTGTCTCTCCTTTGCGCGTTCATCACCTTGGCCGCCTCCGCTGGCGCACAAATCTACGTTGCCCCGCACGGCAGCGACTCCGCCGCGGGCACGCGCCGGAGCCCAGTGCACACCCTCGCGCACGCCCGCGATCTCGCCCGCGCGGGCAACAAACAAATCATCCTCGTCGACGGCCTCTACCGCCTCACCCAGCCGCTCGTGCTCACTCCTGCCGACTCCGGCCTCAGCATCGTTGCCGCTCCCAACGCTCACCCCATCGTCAGCGGCGGCGTACAAGTCACGGGCTGGACCCTCGTCGACAAATCCCGCAACCTGTG
The DNA here is from genome assembly GCA_965277925.1 of Granulicella sp. GTDB lineage: Bacteria > Acidobacteriota > Terriglobia > Terriglobales > Acidobacteriaceae > Granulicella. Next base: position 977,678 of record OZ255850.1, read on the forward strand.
GCGCGCACCGGCGCCCGCAGCGCTCACCAACACCCGCCAGCTCTATGTCAACGGCGTCCGCTCCCACCGCACCCGCGGCCCCCTGCCGGTCGCGCTCACCATGACCTCCACCGGCTACACCACCTCCGCCGACACCCTCGCGCACTGGCGCAACCCCTCCGCCATCGAGTTCGTCTACACCGGCGGCAACAGCATCTGGAACATCCGCAGCCAGGGCCTCGGCTCCTGGGACGAGCCCCGCTGCCCCGTCGCCTCCATCACCGCCGACACCATCACCATGGCCGAGCCCTGCTGGACCAACTCCACCCAGCGCGTCATGCTTCCCTCCGGCGCCCGCACCGCCAACCTCGTCGGCCCCAAATCTGTCGGCAAGCAGCCCGCCTACATCGAAAACGCCTTCGAGCTCCTGGGCACACCCGGCGAGTTCTACTTCGACCGCTCCACGCACACGTTCTACTACACGCCCCGCCCCGGCGAGGGCCTCTCGTCGGCCGACGTCGAAGCCCCCGCGATTGAGAAGCTCGTCGACATCCAGGGCACACCCGCGCAGCCCACCACCAACATTAAATTCGCCGGCCTCACCTTCGCCGACGCCACCTGGCTCTTCCCCAGCTCGCCCGAAGGCTTCTCCGAGATCCAGGCCAACTACATGGTCACCGGCGCGCACGGTTACGACCGGCAGGGCCTCTGCGACCTCGTCCCCAACGGCGCCTGCCCCTTCGGCGCATGGACACAGGCCCCGGGCAACGTCAGCGTTGCCACCGGCCATAACATTACCTTCCTCCGCGACACCTTCACCCACCTCAGCGCCGCCGGCGTCGCGCTCGGCGAAGGCACTCAAAACGCGATCGTCGAAGGCTGCATCTTCACCGACATCTCCGGCAACGGCCTCGAGCTCGGCAACGTCGATCACCCGCTCGCTCCCGTCGCCGACTTCACCGCCGACAACCGCATCGACAACAATCTCTTCCGCAACGTTGGCGCCGAGTACCGCGGAGGCATCGGCATCGTCATCGGCTACGCCCGCAACACCATCGTGGCGCACAACGAGCTCGACCATCTTCCGTACGCCGCAATCTCCATCGGCTGGGGTGGCTGGCGCGACAAGATCAAGCTCGCCGGCCAGGCCAACAACTCCGCCCACAATGTGCTCTCCAATAACCACATCCACGACTTCATGCTCGTGCTCTCCGACGGCGGCGGCATCTACACCCAGGGCCGCACCGGCAGGGACCTCAGCGAGGGCGAGCGCGTCACCGGCAACGTCATCACCGACCAGTTCAGCTCCGGCCACGGCATCTACACCGACAACGGCTCCGCCATGATCACCGTCGACCACAACGTCCTCTTCCACGACAACCACGACGACATCAACTCCAAACACCACGACTACTACGACGGCGCCACAGGCACCGACTTCGACCCGCTCGACATCAGCGACAACTGGTACCAGCAGGGCGACCGCGACAGCGACAAGCAACAAGTCCGCTACGCCGGCAACCGCCTCATCAACGCGCTGAACGAAGCACCCGCCGACCTTCTCAACAACGCCGGCCTGCAGCCCTCCTTCAGCGCACTCGCCACGGATCGGCTTGCGACCCGGACTGCTCCCGAGCCGCCAAGCCGCGTCGCCTCGTTCGGCAAGGACGCAGCGCCTACGTCACCTGGAGCCCTTCGATCTTCGACGGTGGAGCTCCCATCACCTCCTACACCATCACGGCCAGCGACGGTACAACCGCGCATATCTCCGCGGCCGACTTCGCCGAGAGAGCCTACGCCGAAGTCCACAACCTCCACAACGGACAGCGTTATACGTTCACCGTCACAGCCACCAACCCGAATGGCAGCAGCGTCGCCTCACTCCCCTCGCCTGAAGTCACTCCACAACCCATCGCCATCCATGCGCCCGACGCGCCCGCTTCCGCCTCGGCCTTCCGAGACGGAAACGTCGTCAGCATCCACTTCTCGCTCCCAAAACCCGCGACTCCGCACGCTGAAGAAGCGCCGGTTCTCGCCTATGCCATCACCATCCTCTCCAGCGGCCGCAAGGTGATGTTCACCGGGCGTAACGTCATCTCCCTTGAAGGCGCACACGCCACCTTCAACACGCTCGCACTTCACCCCGGCGAGCAGCCCCGCTTCACCGTCGCCGCCGTCAACGCCGCCGGCGAAGGAAAGGCCCTCACCATCGAAGCCACGGACGTCCGCCCCTGACTCAAGACCTGAAACTGTGACGCGCGAGATCCCGTCAGTTACATCGACCGCCTTATTCTCCGCTGGAATCTGCAATCCGAAAGCCATTTGCGCTGATAGAATCTGATCTGATCGATGACTCTCTGGCGCAAGACATTTTTTATTGACGAAAATTTTTTGACCTGAATAGACTTCGGGTGTCTGCTCCATGTAACGCTATGTTGTATGTGATCTCCCACCCGCTGTGAGGCAGAGGAATTCGTGACTCCCATTTCCATCACCAATGTCCGGCTGATCGACATCCGCTTCCCCACCTCAAGGGACCACATCGGCTCGGACGCCGTGAACAAGGACCCCGACTACTCCGCCGCCTACTGCATCCTCGAAACCAACTCCGGCCTGGAGGGCCACGGCCTCACCTTCACTCTCGGCCGCGGCACTGAGCTTGTCGTCGGCGCTCTCCACTTCCTCAAGACGATCCTCCTCGGCCGCACGCTCGACTCCCTCACCACCGACTTCAACGGCCTCTTCCTCCAGTTCACCGGCGACACCCAGTTCCGCTGGCTGGGACCGGAAAAAGGTGTCATCCACCTCGCGGTCGGCGCGCTTCTCAACGCGGTCTGGGACCTCTACGCGAAGTCCGAAGGCAAGCCCGTCTGGCGTCTGCTCGCCGACATGACGCCCGAAACAATCGTCTCGGCCATCGACTTCCGCTACATCGCCGACGCACTCTCCCCCGCAGAGGCCCTCGAAATTCTACGCCGCGGCAAGCACGGCCAGGCCGAACGCCTCGCCCATCTCGAGCGCGAAGGCTATCCCGCCTACACCACCTCCGCCGGCTGGTTCGGCTTCTCGGACGCCGAGATCCGCCGGCTCTGTCGCGAAGGCATCGCCGACGGCTGGCGTCACTTCAAGCTTAAGGTTGGCGGCGAAGCCGACGACGACCTCCGCCGCGGCCACATCATGCGCGAAGAAATCGGCTGGACCAACTGCCTTATGGTGGACGCCAACCAGAAGTGGGGAGTCGAGCAGGCCATCGCCCGCACCCGCGCCCTGCAGGAGCTCCAGCCCTGGTGGATGGAAGAGCCCACCAGTCCGGATGACATCCTCGGCCACGCGCGCATCCGCCGCGAAGCTGCGCCCACCCGCATTGCCACCGGCGAACACTGCCACAACGCGGTCATGTTCAAGCAGCTCTTCCAGGCCGGCGCCATCGACGTCTGCCAGATCGATTCCTGTCGCGTCGCCGGCATCAACGAGAACCTCGCCATCCTCCTCATGGCCGCCAAGTTCGGCGTTCCGGTCTGCCCGCACGCCGGCGGCGTCGGCCTCTGCGAGTACGTGCAACACCTCGCCATCTTCGACTTTCTCGCCATCTCCTGCACACTCGAAGATCGCGTCGTCGAATACGTCGACCACCTCCACGAGCACTTCCGCGACCCCGTCAACATCCGCCGCGGCCACTACATGCTCCCACGCCAGCCCGGCTACAGCGCGGAAATCCTGCCGGCATCTCTCGACCGCTTCTCCTTCCCGGAAGGCGAAACATGGAAAGGAAAGGCCGATGAAGTTTGTCTCGTTCCAGCATAAGGACGGTGTCGCCTGCAACGATGTCGCGCGCAGCGGCGTCCTCGATGGCGAATCCATCCGCCCGCTCCGGCACGACCTCCTCGCGCACATCGCCTCCGGCAGCGCCCAGCCCGCCCTCAGCGGCGAAACCCTCGCTGCCGCCTCCGTTCAGCTCCTCGCACCTCTGCTCAACCCGCCGCGCATCTTCGCCATCGGACTCAACTACCAGGAGCACGCCGCCGAATCCCAGATGAAAGTTCAGGAGGTCCCCACGGTCTTCCTCAAGCTAGCCAGCTCCATCTGCGGCCCCGACGCCAACGTCCTGCTGCCTGCGAACGCCACCCAGCCCGACTACGAAGCCGAGCTCGCCGTCGTCATCGGCAAAGGCGGCCACAACATTCAGCCTGACCAATGGCAGCAGCACGTCTTCGGCTACACCATCATCAACGACGTTTCAGCGCGTGGCGTGCAGCTCGCCACCTCGCAGTGGACGCTCGGCAAGAGCTTCCCCACCTTCAGCCCCATGGGCCCTCACATCGTCACCGCCGACGAAGTACCCGACCCCCACGCGCTCGACATTAAGCTCACCCTGTCCGGCGAAGTCATGCAGCACGCCAACACGTGCGACCTGATCTTCCGCATCCCCGCGCTCATTGCGTACATCTCCAGCATCGTCCCGCTCCAGCCCGGCGACATCATCTCGACCGGCACACCCTCCGGCGTCGGCCTCGGACGCAACCCGCAGCGCTGGCTCCGCGACGCCGAAGACATGGTCATCGAGATCGAACACATCGGCACGCTGCGCAACCGCACACGCACCGTCTAGACCAGTATCAAGGTTGCTTTACCCACGTCCGGGTGGCCCATTCATCGCAAAGCTTTATCGCGATGAGTGGGGACCTACACCGTCCGCCTGAGGGCTGTCTGCGCTGGGCATTGTGCGCAATCCACCGCATCGCTGGACGAGCCAACGCCTTATCCCCGCGAGTTCTTCCCGCCGATCGCCGTATCGATCTCACGCGCCGCTTTTCCCAGCGCGACAACCACTTCCTTCTGCGCCATCGACGCAGTGCTGTACTCCATATACGGGATCGTCAGCGCGCCCAGCGCCGAACCATGTTCATCGCATACCGGAAAGCTGATGTTCTTCACGCCCTTCACCTGGTAGCTCGCCCGATTTTCATAGCCGGTCTTGCGAATCCGATCCAGATGTCCCTCCAGGTTGGCGGGCACTCTCTTGCCCGTCCGCCGCTTCCACTCCGTCAGGGTACGGCTGCGCTCTTCATCGCTCTGATGGGCCAGAATCACGTATCCGCTGGCCGCCTCCATCACGTCCACCGTCGCTCCCAGCTTCACGTAAAACCCGATACTGGTCGGCGAGTTCACCTGCGCCAGAATCACAATCTTGTCGCCGTCCAGCACGCCCATATGGCAGGACTGCCCAGTCTCAAACGCCAGTCGCTTCATCACCGGCAGCGCATCGGCTATGAGTCGCTCCGTGGGAGGATGCTCCTGCACCAGTTGAAACAGCTTCAGCGTCAGCGCGTAGCGCTCCTCGCTCACCTGCGCAATATATCCGCGCCGCTCCAGGCAAAGCAGCATCCGGAAGATCTCGGACACACTACGCTGCAGACTCCGCGCCAGCTGGCTCTTCGTCAGCCCTTCGGACTGGTGCGACAGAAGCTCCAGGATGTCGAGGCCTTTTTCCAGCGCCGGCGTCGCATAATTTGTCTTGGTGGCAGTCTTCGCTACTCCCTTTTCGGTGCTTCGTCTCGCCATAGCTCCGCTGTCTCGAACGCTTTCCTCGAACGGTTTCTCAGATATCGCACAATTCTACACACACTCAAGACGTTTCCGGTATTGCGGCAAGGCCGCCACGCACGCCGGTGTCTCCTTCGGCCTTCCTCCACGAGCACCATCGCATCCGTTGAGTCTTAGAGCGGAATCCCCCTTGGTATAAAGTTCGCTTTTGCCTTTCTGGTTGTCATTCCGCAGCGCAGCGGAGGAATCTGCTGTTTGCGGTGCGATACACCATCGAGGACACCGCCATAGAACCTGTCCAAAAACTCGGAACAGGACGGGCCACGCACAAAGATGCAGGTACGGGCCACGCCAGCAGCAGCCGGCTCGAAGTAGCATTTTTGTCAACAGGTTCTCCAGCTCCCAAAGCTGTCAAGCCCCGCAGGCAAACCGGCCGCACTCATCTCATTGAAAATAGAGAGCATTTGGACCAAAGATATTTGGCGTGTTTACCCTGCGCCGCGCCGTATCATAGAAACAGTACGAAGAACGGAAAAATCCCGGCACCTATAAGACGGATTGACTGCAACAGGGCAGTCAATCCCCTTCCTAAGCCCTTTGTATGAATTGCTTTGCATGGAAAGCAACTAGTCAATGGGGGGAGGGGGGGTGGGGGTGGCGTATCTCCACAGGCTGGTCGGAGAGAAGCTCTTGGACAGATCCTTAGGCTCTCATTCGATTCCGGCCCTGGCGGAAGCTTGTTGCGGACGTTGTCGTGACAGTTCGCCGACCCGCGCGACCCGAAGCCCTCTCAGGCGATCCAGAATCCGGTCGGCCATCTCTCGCTTGAAGGACAAGGGGAAATCAACTTCCTCATCGCGCATCAGAAGTACGCCAGCATTTCGGTCCACATCGAAGCCGCTGTCGCGGCCCGAAACATCGTTGGCGAGAATCGCATCAATTCCTTTCTCGCGCAACTTGCGCCTGCCTTCTTCGAGCACGCGCTCGGTCTCCGCCGCGAAGCCGATCACCACCGTTTCCGGCCGGCGCCGCCGCACGATCTGCCGCAGGATGTCATCGTTCCGCTCCAACTCCAGCGTCAGATTGTCTCTCTTCTTCAACTTCTCCGAAGCTGGCTGCAGAACCCGATAATCCGAAACCGCCGCCGCCATCAGAACCGTCGACACGCGCGGAAGCTGCGCCATAACGGCCGCCTGCATCTCGGCGGCCGTGCTTACCTGAATCTGCTCACACGCCAAGCAGGCTGCTCCTGAAACAGCCGCCGCGACCAGGATGACCTCTGCCCCACGCGCCAGCGACGCCTGCGCCAGAGCCAGCCCCATCTTCCCGCTCGATCGATTGCCAATAAAGCGCACTGCATCGATCGGTTCCCGCGTTCCGCCCGCTGTGATCAGGATCGTCTCCCCGGCCAGGTCGTGGGCCCGTTCCCGTACCGCACCTGCTGTCTCCATCACCGCCTCGGCAATCGCAACCGAATCGGCCAGCCGCCCTTCGCCGACCATACCGCAGGCAAGTTCTCCGGCAGCCGGAGCGACGATGCGAACGCCGCGTTGACGCAGAGTTTCGATGTTCTTCTGCGTCACCGGATTCCACCACATATTCACGTTCATCGCGGGCGCCAGCACCACTCGCGCGGTCGTTGCAAGATAGATCGTCGAGAGCAGATCGTCCGCCATGCCATGCGCCAGCTTCGCGATGACATTGGCCGTAGCCGGGGCAACGACCATAACGTCGATCTCCTGTGCCACGCGAATATGTTCGATGTCGAACTCCGCGCAAACACGCCCGGCCAGCTCACCCGTGACCGGCTCCCAGAGCGACGTCAGCACCTGTCTTCCGCTGAGGGCCGCAAAGGTGAGCGGCGTGACAAAGCGCTCGGCGCCGGCCGTCATCACGACCTGCACCTGCGCGCCGCGCCGCTGCAACTCGCGTACCAACTCCGCGGCCTTGTAGGCAGCGACTCCTCCGCAAACTCCGACCAGCACCTTCATAGCGCAGTCTCCATTCCGATTGGAGTGATCACAATGTTGTCGATCAATCGCGTGCAACCTACCCACGCGGCGACCGCGACCAGCGCACCCGCGCGAAGATCGCCGACCGGCTCCAGAGTTTGCGGATCGACGATCTCCGCGTAGTCCACCCGAATGCCCTCTGCTCCCTGCAACTCCTGCAGCAATGTAGTTCGCAGAATAGCTACATCACGATACCCCGCCGAAATCGTTCGCTCCACGCGGCTCAGCGATCGCGAAAGCTCAAGCGCCTGCGCACGCTCTGTGACGCTCAGGTTTCGGTTGCGAGAGCTCAGCGCGAGCCCGTCCTCCTCCCGGACGGTAGGGCAAACCACGATCTCCACATCGAAGTTCAAATCCCGCACCATCGCCCGAAGGACCGCAATCTGCGCCGCGTCCTTCTGGCCGAAAAAGGCCCGCTCCGGCTGCACGATGTGGAAGAGCTTCGAAACGACCGTTGCTACGCCTTGGAAGTGACCTGGGCGTGAGCCGCCATCGAGTCTCGCGCCGGTCCGTGGCACATCCACCCAGGTCTCCGACCCCGGCGGATACATCTCCTCAGGTGTTGGAGCAAAAAGTAGCTTCACTCCCGCACCGCGTAGCAGGTCGCAATCATCGTCAAAGGTGCGCGGATATTCAGCAAAATCTTCATTCGCACCGAACTGCAGAGGATTCACGAAGATCGTTGCCGCCACACGATCGCAGCTCTTTCTGGCTGCGCGAATCAACGACAGGTGTCCTTCATGAAGCGCGCCCATCGTCGGGACCAGCCCCAGCGTTCGCGCTGTCGCCCCGCACCGGACAACCTTGCACACGCGACGCATCTCGTCGATCGATCTCACAATCTGCATGGGTCAGCACCCGCCACCATGTGTCAGAAGTACATCGCCACGCTCCAACGAAACATCAGCGGGCATGTGATAACTCTCCCGGTCGTTCGGGAAATCCCTTGCCTCCACAGCGGTACGAAATTCCTCAAGCCCCTTCGCGATTAGCTCCGCCGCATTGCCGAAACCCCGCACAAACTTCGGCGGTTGGCGGAACGAGAGCGAGAATAGGTCGTGAAACACCAGGATCTGACCGTCGCAATCCGGCCCCGCTCCGATCCCGATGGTAGGAATCGTCAGCCGTGTCGTGATGGTTGCCGCGAGCTCGCGAGGAATCCCCTCCAACACGATCGCCATCGCACCCGCCTGCTCCAGTGCCCGGGCATCGTTGCATAGCTGGGCAGCAGCGGCTTCCGTGCGTCCCTGCACGCGGTAACCTCCCATGCGGTGCAGCGACTGCGGTGTAAGCCCGATGTGGCCGACTACCGGAATCTCAGCCTCAGTGAGCGCACGCACACGCTCAGCATAGGGCGCCCCCCCCTCCAGCTTCACCGCCTCGCTGCCCGACTCCTTCACCAGTCGCAGCGCATTGCGCAGCGTATCGTCCAGCGAAACCTGATAGCTGCCATAGGGCATGTCCACCACGAGCATCGCCCGCTGCACTGCCCGCCGGACTGCGCGCGCATGATGCAGCATATCGTCCATGGTGACGCTGAGCGTGTCCTCATACCCCAGGACGGCCATTCCCAGCGAATCGCCCACCAGCACGACATCGATACCAGCTTCGTCGACCAGACGAGCCGTGGGATAGTCATACGCTGTGATGGCGGTGATCGCGGCGCCGTTCTGTTTCCGCTCCAGCAAACTTTGCTGCGTGACCTTGGCCACGTCCGTGCGACGACCCGCGTCGCGAGGTCCAGTCAGACTCATCTTCTTCTCCAGTGCCACTCCGCCCTAAAGTGCGGATGCAGCCCGAACAATCAAAGTATATGCGGATTAGTGTCATTCGGTATATCGCGGCGTTCCGGGATATTCCCGACCTTGCATAGTTCAGCGACACAAGGGACGCGGCCCGCAACGAGGCGCGTGACATTCAAACAGCTACTCGCGAGCGGCACTTCAAGACCGCCAGCCAAACAGTGCCGCCATCGCAATCTAATCCGCCGCTTCATCGGCCAGATGCAGCCACTTATCCAGTACCCCAACCCCCCGCTCGATCTCTTCCTCTTCGATAATCAGCGGCGGCGCAATTACAAAATGGCTCACCCATGCTTGAATAATCACGCCATCCCCCAGCGTTTTTCCGGCGATCTGATCCACCAGCAGAGGCTTGCCCGATATCTTATCCGTATAAGTATTGAACGGCTCCTTTGTCTCCCTGTTCTTCACCAGATCGACGGCCCAGAACAAGCCCTTCCCGCGCACATCGCCGACGCTCTTATGTTTGGCCTTCAGCTTCTGCAACAAATCCCCCACAAACGGCTCCAGTTCCTTGGCCCGCTCCACCAGCTTCAACCGCTGCATCTCCCTGATGGTCGCGACCGCCGGGCCCAGCGTCATCGGGTGCGCCTCATACGTGTGCCCATGCGCGAAGTAGTGGTCCTGGAAGAAATCACCGATCTTCTCCGAAGTCGCGCACAGCCCAAGCGGAACATAGGCCGACGTAATCCCCTTCGCCGTCGTAAGGATGTCAGGCGTCACTCCCCAAAGGTTCATCGCGAACCACTCACCCGCGCGTCCCCAGCCGCTCATCACCTCGTCGGCGATCAGCAGCACGCCGGTGTCATCGCAAATCTTCCGTAGCTTCGGCATGTACTCGACCGGCGGCACGATCACGCCATTGGTGCCGACGATGGGCTCCACCAGCACCGCCGCCACATCGCTTTCGTTGCGGATCATGTGCTCCAGGTAATCCGCGCACGCGATCCCGCACTCGGGATACGTATGCTTGATCGGACACTTGTAGCAGTGCACCTCGGGCCCAAAGATGATGCCCGGACCTTTGCCGCGCGGCTCCATCGCCCAGCGCCGTGGATCGCCCGTCGCCGCAATACTTCCCGCAGTAGACCCGTGATAGCTCCGGTAGCGCGCAATGATCTTCGTCTTGCCGGTGTACATGCGCGCGATCTTGAACGCCGCCTCGTTTGCGTCTGTACCGGACGTCGTAAAGAAGAACTTGTTCAAGCCCTTGGGCAGCACTTCGAGCAGCAGCTTGGAAAGCTCAGCTCGCGCCGTCGTCGCATACCCCGGCATGGCATACGCAAGGTCCTGCGCCTGCTGTTTAATGGCGTCGATCACCGCCTGATTCTTATGCCCCAGGTTCATGCACATCAGCTGCGACGAGAAGTCCAGATACTTCTTGCCTGCGGCATCGGTAATGTAGCAGCCCTCGGCATCGACGATATGCATCGGATTCCAGCCCTTCTGGAACCGCCACGTGCCATAGTTCGTCTCGCGTGTGATCTGCACTACCTCATCCGAGGTCATCGCCGCATTCTTCTCCATCAATTCCGCAGGGCTCATCGTCTTCATCCTTCCGCAACTCCGGGTGCCCCAGCCGGGGTCCCCGGCGAACGGTCTTTGCTCGCTGGGGTGGCACGTCTCGATTCTGAGACCTGGGTCTTCAGCATCATCAAGTAGTAGATTGCGCCCGAGAGGAAAAATCCTACAAACCAGGCATAGTCGTAGAGAAAAGCAACACGCGGCACGAAGCGTCCGACCATTGCCGCGAATACTCCAATCACCAGCGCCATAATCGCCGCGGGATGGAAACCATTCCTGTATTCATACACACCACCGCGCCGATACAGCGAGTAACTATCGAGCTTCGTTCCCCGCAATAGAAAATAATCGGTCACCATAATGCCGGCCACCGGCCCCAGCAGCCCGGAGTAGCCCACCAGCCAACCGAACACATAGCTGCCAAAGGTGGCCATCAGCTTCCACGGCATCATGGCGAGGCCGAGAAACCCTGTAATTAATCCACCCATGCGAAAACTGATCAGACGCGGTGCAAGATTCGAGAAATCATTGGAAGGCGAGACTACATTCGCCGCGATATTCACATTCAGCGTCGCAATCAACAATCCAACCAACCCCAGAAATGCGATCCACGGCTGATGAAATTTTCCCAGCAGCGTCACCGGATTCCATATCGCTTCCCCGAACACCACGGTGGAGGCCGACGTCACCGCGATCCCGATGAACGAGTACAGCGTCATCGCCACCGGCAGCCCGAACGCCTGGCCCACGATCTGCGACTCTTGGCTCTTCGAATAGCGTGTGAAGTCGGGAATATTCAAGCTCAGGGTCGCCCAGTATCCAACCATCGCGGTGAGCGACGGAAAGAAGAAATGCCAGAAGCTGCGATGCGTCGTGAACCTGCTCGGTGTCGCAAGCATCGGTCCAAAACCGCCTGCCTTATGCACCATGAAGAACAACAGCGAAAGGCCGAGAACAAACATTAGCGGCGCGGAGAAACTCTGCAGAAATCGGATCGATTCGACTCCGCGCCACACCACCATCATATTCAAGAACCAGAAGCCGAGAAAGCACACCCATGTCACAGAAGGTACATGTGCCGCCGCCGGCCACAACACCACCACCATCGCGGCGATCGCCTGTCCTCCGATCCAAGTCTGTATGCCGAACCAGCCGCATGCCACAATCGCGCGCAGCATCGCCGGAATATTCGCGCCCACCGGACCAAAGCTCGCGCGCACAAACACTGGAAACGGGATCCCATACTTCGCGCCCGCATGAGCGTTCAGCAGCATCGGAATCAGCACAATCAGGTTGCCGAGCAGGATCGTCCCCACCGCCTGCTTCCAGTTCATGCCGCCGGCGATCAGGCTCGCCGCCAGCATATAGGTAGTCACCTCCATCGACATGGAGAACCACAGCGCGATGTAGTTGTACGTGCTCCACGTGCGCTGCGAAAGCTCGGTCGGCGCGAGGTCCGCGTTGTAAAGTCGCGGGTCCGGAGCATACTCCGCACCAAACTGATCGCTGTCCAACGCGATACTGCGAACGGGTGCGATCAAGCAAACCCTCCCGCATTCGCTTCGCGCCGCACGAACCTGCCGCGGCCTGTCGCGCCAAGAAACCTGCCCGGATGTGCGACATTGTCTACCACCAACTCGCCGCGTGAGAACACTTTTGCTGCGTTACCCTCAACGGTCCAGCCCTCGAACATCGAGTAATCGGTCGCCATGCACTGCGTGGCCGCCGAGATGATGTACCTGACCTTCGGGTCCCACAGCAGGATGTCCGCGTCCAGACCTTCGGCGATCGCGCCCTTCTGCTTCTCCATGCCGAAGATCTTTGCCGGGTTCGTCGCACTCAACTCCACAAACTTCTCCGGCGTGATGCGCCCAGCGTTCACGCCGAAGTGCCACAGGATCTGCAGCCGGTTCTCCACGCCCGGGCCGCCGTTCGGAATCTTGCGGAAGTCGCCGCGACCAAGCTCTTTCTGGTCGGCAAAACGAAATGGGCAATGGTCTGTGGAAACCACAGCCAGTGTCCCATCGGCGAGCGCACCCCACAGCGGCTCCTGATTCCACTTCTCGCGCAGCGGCGGCGTGAATACAAACTTGGCCTCGTCCCAACTCTTGCCGGGCATCTGGTCGTCGATCGACAGCACCAGGTACTGCGTGCATGTCTCGGCCAGCGCCTTCGCACCGCGTCCTTTCATAAACTTCAGCGCAGCGAGCGAATCCTCATTCGACAGATGCACAATGTATACCGCCGCGCCACACATATCAGCTAGAGCTATAGCCCGATGCGTCGCTTCGGCCTCGGCTTTGGGCGAGCGTGACAGCGCGTGATAGTGCGGCGCAGTTTTACCCTCGGCGATCATCTGCGCGACGACGACGTCGATGGCGCTGCCGTTCTCGGCGTGGACGCAGCACAGCGCGTTCAACTCGGCTGCCTTCTGCATCACGCGGAACATCAGCTCATCGTTGATCATCAGCACATTCGGATAAGCCATAAACAGCTTGAAGCTGGAGATGCCGAAGTTCGTCATCTCCTCCATCTCATCGAGCGTCTCCCTGCCCTCCGGCCCATGCAGGTTGGTGACCGCCATGTGCAGCGAGAAGTCGACGCAGGCTTTGCCCTCGGATTTCTTGAGCCAAGTGTCCAGCGCGTCGCGCAGCGTGCTCCTCTGGTTCTGCAAGGCGAAGTCGATGACGGTGGTTGTGCCCCCAACCGCCGCGGCCTGCGTTCCACTGGTGTAATCGTCGGCTGAGGTTGTGCCGCCAAACGGCATGTCGAGATGCGTATGCACATCGATGCCGCCAGGCATCGCTAGCAGCCCGGCTGCATCCACAATCTCATGCCCGGCCGCATCGATTCCGACACCCACGCGCGCAATCGTCTCGCCCTCGATCAGCACATCGAGCCGCTTCGACTCCGTCGCACTTACCACCGTTCCATTCTTGATCAGGATTCCCATATGCTTCGCCCCTACAAATTTGGATTCCCCGCAACCGCCGCTCCGTCCGGCACAGTTCCCGCAGCAAGGCGCTCTTCCCAGGTCTGCGGCAGCAGCCCATTCTCAACGCGCTCCATGGTGATGCAACCGGGAACTGGGCACACCAGCGAGCACAGATTGCAACCTACGCACTCATCCACGTCCACTCGCGGAATGCGCGAAAGTGGTGTCACCGCACTGTTCACGCCAGGACCGCTTAGGTCCAACTTGGGAATCGGCGTCGTCGATATGACTCGTGCCGACTGTGCTACGACCGTCGCCGGCGTGGGCTTGCCGTGCTGGTTCGGCTCATGCATCGCATAGCGCGGATCGGTACCCATCACCACCGACTCCATGCCGCCTTCAGCGCGGTCCAGATGAATGCACTGGTGCGCGCCGTCCCAGCACGCCGTGTAGCAGAGCTCGCAGCCGATGCACTTGTCCGCATGAATCTCCGCGACCACGCGAAAGTTCAAGTTCAAATTCTTCCACTCGCGCACATTCGGCAAACTCAGCCCGCGAAAGTCGTCGATCATCTCGTAGCCCTTCCGCCGCATCCAGACCAGCAGCCCATCGCCCATGTCCTCCACGATGCGATAGCCATAGTGCATCGCCGCCGTACACACCTGCACGGTGCCCGAGCCCAGCAGGATGAACTCCGCCGCGTCCTGCCATCCCCCAATTCCGCCGATGCCCGACATCGGCAGCGCGGCCTCGGGGTCGCTCATGACTTGCTGCACCATGTTTAGCGCAATAGGCTTCACGGCCGGTCCGCAGTAGCCACCATGCGAGCTCTTGCCATCCACATTCGGCCGCAGCTCCAGCGTGTCAAGATCGATGCTCGTAATCGAATTGATGGTATTGATCGCCGACAGCGCATCCGCGCCAGCACGCTTCGCCGCACGCGCCGGAATCCGTATGTCCGAAATATTCGGCGTCAGCTTCACGATGACCGGCGTGCGCGCCTTCTCCTTCACCCAGCTCGTGATCCGCTCGCAATACTCCGGCACCTGGCCGACGGCCGAGCCCATGCCGCGCTCACTCATCCCATGCGGGCAGCCAAAGTTCAACTCCAAACCATCCGCGCCGGCGTCCTCCGCGCGCGCGACGATCTCGTGCCACGCCTCGCGCGTGGACTCCACCATCAGCGACGCGATCACTACATGCTTCGGATACTTGCGCTTGACCTCCGCGATCTCCCTGAGGTTCACCTCCGGCGGCCGGTCCGAGATCAGCTCGATATTATTGAAGCCCATCATCCGCTGACCCTGCCAGTCGATGGAGGAGTAACGCGAGCTCACATTCGTCACCGCCGCGCCGATCGTCTTCCACACCGCGCCGCCCCAACCCGCATCGAACGCGCGCATGATCTGCTCGCCACTGTTGGTCGGCGGCGCGCTCGCCAGCCAAAACGGATTCACGCATTTGATTCCCGCGAACGTCGTCTCAAGCGTCGGCATGCTGGGCCTCCCGTGCTACGGCTTCCAGCCATGCCGCAATCCCAATCCCAGCACGCTTGCCATCCGCGACCGCATCTACTACCTCGCGACCTCCGTTGGTGCAATCGCCACCCGCAAAATATTTTAGATTCGTCGTCTGCCCGGTGGCGCGATCGATCACAACCCCTCCGCGCCCCAACTTCACCGTGGATTTTGCCGCGGCGCGCGATCCGGCCACCGCGCCCGCATCGCGCAGGAACTCCGTATGTGTCGCCTGCCCAATCGCCAGCACCACCAGGTCCACATCCATCGCAAGACTTTCATCCGCCTTCGGCACCAGCGAACCATCCTCCCGCGCCTCTAGTTCCGCAAGCCGCAGCGCCTCAATCTTCGACTCACCAACCAACCCCACCGGAGCCACGTGCCACAGGAACTTCACGCCCTCCTGCCTGGCGTGCTCATACTCAAACGCGAACGCCGACATCTGCTCAGGACCGCGCCGGTACACCATATGCACCTCGCTCGCGCCCAGCCGCACCGCGGCATTGGCCGCGTCGATGGCCGTGTTCCCCGCGCCAATTACCGCAACCTTCGCTGGCACAGTCGTAATCGCGCCGCTCTTATATCCCGCAATAAAATCCAGCGCGTTCGTCACACCCTCCAGCGCTTCTCCCTCAATGCCCAGCCGATGAATCGCGCCCAGGCCCATGCCGAGAAACACCGCGTCATACTCCCGCTCAAGCATTGACAACATCGGCGCATCGACCATCGTCTCGAAGTGAAACTCCACGCCCAACTGGGCCAGCATATCGATCTCGCGCAGGCTTTCGACTAGCGGGAGCTTGTACTCCGCGACGCCATACGTATTCAGTCCACCCGGCAGTGGCCGCGCATCGAAGATCGCCGCGCGCACACCGCGCCTGCGCAGCTCCGCCGCGCACGCCAGCGAAGCCGGCCCACCGCCGATCAGCGCCACCCGCTTACCGGTGTCCTCACCCGCCACGAACGGTAGCGGCGCTCCGCTCGCATGCAGCGCGTCCATTGCGAACCGTTGCAGCCGCCCAATTTCGATCGGCTGCTTGTTAAAGCGATGCAGCACGCACGCACCTTCGCACAGCACATCCACCGGACACGCGCGAGAGCAACTCGCGCCCAGAATATTTGCCTCGAGAATCGTCTTCGCAGAGCCTTCCAGATTGCCGCTGGCGATCTTCTTGATGAACTTCGGTACATCGATGTGCGTCGGGCAAGCCGCCATGCACGGCGCATCGAAGCAGTAAAGACAGCGGTTCACTTCCACGACAGCCGCGGTCTCGGCAAACGGAGGATGCAGGTCGGCGAAGCGTGCCGCGACCTCCACATTCCGTGGCGCCTGAGAAAAGAAATTGGCCGATTCACTCATCGAATGCGTCTATCCTTACTTTGCCGCTGGCGAGTAGAAACAACGATTATCCACCATTCGCCGCCCAACCGTCAGAGCTTCATCCTCTATTCAGCCACGCGACGGTCTTCCCCGCCAGCTTGCCAAACGCCTCCACCGCCTGCTCCAAGTGCTCGCGGGCCGTATCCTCGGCCCGATTGTGGCTCAACCCGTTCAACGACTGCACGAACATCATTACCGTTGGAATTCCGATGCGCGCGACCTCCGCCGCATCGTGCAGTGGGCCTGACGGCAGCCGCTCCGGCCTCCCCCTCGTCTCGCCCACAGTTTCAAGGATCGCCTCCTCGCAAAGCGCAATCAGCCTCGCATCAAACGGGATCGGCTCGATGGACCAAATCTTCGACCACTCCACCGTGCAGCCTTCTTCGTGCGCGAATCGCTCGCTGGCTTCGCGCGCCTCACACAGCATTCCGGCCAGCACTTCCGCATCCAGATCGCGCATGTCGAGCGTCACCTCGCAGCGGCCCACCACCGCAGTCACAATCCCCGGAAACGTCTTCACGCTGCCCATGGTCGCTACTGCTTGTGGATGCTTGCGCGCGATCGGACGACTCTCCAGAGCCAGCTTCGCCGCCGCTGCCAGCGCATCGTGGCGCGCCTCCATTGGCGTAGATCCGGAGTGCGCCTCCTGCCCGCGAAACGTAATCGCCCAGCGCTCCACGCCCTTGGTCCCCTGCACCACACCCAGCGGCTTACCCCGTCGCTCCAGGATCGGGCCCTGCTCGATGTGCAGCTCGAGATACGCCGCAAGATTTCTTTGCTCGATCGCGGCCTCGCCTACACGCTCGACCTCCACACCGCACTCGCGCAGCGCCGCCTCCAGCGTCACGCCCTCGCGGTCCGTGCGCGCGCGATCCGCCGCAATCGTATGGTTGCCGGCGAAGGCCGACGACCCAAACAAGCTACGCCCGAAGCGCGCGCCTTCTTCATCGGCCCAATCGACGAGCCGCACCGTCACCGGCGGATTCCCGTTGTACTCCTCGGCCAGACTGGTCAAGATTTCCAACCCGGTGAGCACGCCAAGGCAGCCATCGAGCCGGCCGCCATTGGGCACCGAATCCAGATGACTGCCGAGCACCAACGCCTTCTCGGACACACCCTTCAGGGTCACCCAATGATTGGCCGCCGCATCGTGATGGTGCTCCACAGGCAACGCCTTCAGCTTTTCTTCAAACCACGCGCGCGCCTTCAGCCACATGGGCGTCCAGGCCACTCGCTGCGCTCCCTGCTCATCGCCCGTCAGCGCATGAAGCTCCTCCAGATGTCGCAACACTCTCTTCGGATCAACCATGCTCTCACCTCAGGAGACGACCTTAGCACCCCCCATAGCTACAAAAAAGAGCCAGCTACAAAAAGAGCCAGCGACAAACAAGAGAGCCAGCCACGAACAAAGAGCCGCCTCCAATCGAGGCAGCCCTCCCTGCGCTTTCTGTTCTCCGCCGTTACTTGCTGCCGGGCGGCACAATCCCATTCATCCGCAGATACTCGACCATCTGCCCATAATGGTCGTATCCATGTGCCACCCCAAAGGCCGCCAGCGTCGACCGCGTGTGTATTCCGTCCGCGCCCTTAATGCTCTCAAAAGCATTCGCAGCAGTGATCGTGGCGATCGCCTTATGCGCAAACGCCAGCGATCCAGGCAGCGCCGCCAGCGCGTCTTGTTTCGAGGTCAGCGTCTCGATTTTCGTCGTATCCACATCCGGCTTCAGGCCGCTTACGGCGCTGTAAAAGTAATAGTTCGCCTCCGCCACATGGGTCACTTCCTGCGCAAAAGTGCGGACCCCGTCAAACTTCACTGTTTGGCCTTCCGCAAACATTCCCGCGTTCGGCGCGAAGTTGTATTTGTCCGCAGGCATGGCCATCGCCACACCCATCGCCTCATGCTCGAACAGGCTCAGCAGATCATCCAACGCCTTGGCCGGCGACGCCACCGCTTCTACGCCCGCGCCATTCTTTTGAGCCACGCCGTCATTCCGCGACGCGCCCATCTGCGCACCCGCTGTCAACGCACAGGCGCCCATCATCAAACCCGCTATCGCTATCCGCAAACGCATCGCATCACCTCGATAAAGTTGCACCCAAATCGCCTCCAGCCTAGCAGAGAGATCGACCGCCGCACCAACGCCCGCATCGCAATCCCCTAGATCGAACATAAAATCGAAGCATGCCGCAGCGCATCTACCTCGACGCCAACGCTACCACCCCGGTGCTTCCCGAGGTCATCGAAGCCATGCGTCCCTTCTGGTCCGAAACCTTCGGCAATCCCAGCTCCGCGCACCACGCCGGCCAGCGCACCCGCTCCGCCGTCGAACGCGCCCGCTCCGCCGTGGCCGCGCTCCTGCGCTGCTCGCCCAAGGAGATCGTCTTCACCTCGGGTGGCACCGAGAGCGACAACCTCGCGCTCTCCGGCGTCCTCCAGCCATATCTGGAAATCACGCCCAATGAGATCGACGCCGCGCGCGAGCCCGCCCATCTGCTCACCACGCAGATCGAGCATCACGCCGTGCTCTATGCTGCGGAAAACCTCGAGCGGCGCGGCCTCGAAGTAACCTATCTCGCACCCGACCGCGCCGGCCTCATCGACCCCGCCTCCTTCGAAGCTGCCCTGCGCCCGCACACCCGCCTGGCCTCTGTCATGCTGGCCAACAATGAGACCGGCGCGATCCAGCCCCTCGGCAAACTCGCCCGCATCGCCAAAGCTTACGCCGAGCGCCGCGACACCCGCATCCTCGTCCACATCGACGCCGTGCAGGCCGCCGCCAAGCTTGCCATTGATCTATCCGGCGAGTTCAAGAACATTGACCTGCTCTCAATCTCCGGCCACAAGATGTACGCTCCGCAAGGCACCGGGGTCTTGTTCGTGCGCAGCGGCGTGCAGCTCGCTCCGCTGTTCCACGGCGGTCCACACGAGCGCCAGCGCCGCGCGGGCACCGAAAACGTTCCCGGAATCGTCGCCCTCGGCCGTGCCGCTGAATTGGCCACCGATTGGCTCTCGCCCGCAGCAGCGCACAGTACGCATCTCGCATCTCTGCGCGACCGCCTCGAAGCTGGCCTGATTGCCGCCATCCCCGGCGCGCAGGTCAACGGCTCGACCACGCAACGCGTGGCCAACACAACCAACGTCCGCTTCGGGCCGCAGCCGGGCGGCGTTCCAGCCGTCGACGCCGAGGCGCTGCTCATCGCGCTCGACATCCAGGGCATCGCAGCCAGCTTCGGCGCCGCCTGCCAGTCGGGCGCCACCGAGCCCTCACATGTTCTGCTGGCGATGGGCCTCACACCTGCCGAAGCGCGCTCCAGCCTGCGCCTGTCCCTCTCGCGCCTCACCACCCGGGACGAGATCGACCGCGCCCTCGAAATCATCCCCCCGGCCGTCGCCCGCCTGCGCTCGCTTCGCTGAACCCTTACAGACCGCGCCTCACAGATACCACGGAATATTCACCACCACGATCCGCTGGTTGCCGCGCAGCAGCAGCATCAGCTTGAGCAACTGCACGCGCTGATTGTGCAGCAGGTTCTCCCACCAGTGCTTCACCACCAGTTCCGGCAACAGGACCGCGATCTTACGCCCCGGGTTGTCTTCCTCCAGTTGCAGCACGTAATCCATCAGCGGCGACAGGATGGTCCGGTAGGTACTCTTCACCGTGACCAGCTCCGGTTCGGCCATATTGTGCTCGCGGACTGGCTTCATCACCATGTCTTCCCACACCGCGCCCAGCGCGTCGGAATCGTCGGAATCGACATGCACCACCTTCACCACCGGGCTCATCAGCATCCCGAAGCGCATCGCCTTCTCGGTAATCTTGTCCCAGCGCGCCATCGGAATCACCACGATCGGCGCTTCGAGACCGGTCAGCCGCAGTGGCGTCGGGTCGGCGGTTTCCAAGCTCACGCGGGTATAGTGCCGCTTCACCATCAGCATGATGGCGATCAGCACCGGCACCAGAATCGCCGTCACCCAGGCGCCCGACATAAACTTCGTCGCCAGAATGACACATAACGTAATGCCGGTCGCCACCGCGCCGAGCCCATTCAAGAAAATCTTAACGTTGCGGTGTTTCTCGTCCTTCAAATGAAGCCAATGCTTCACCATCCCCGCCTGGCTCAGCGTGAACGCCATAAACGCGCCGATGGCGTACAACGGGATCAACTTCAGCGTCACGCCGTCGAAGATGATCAGGATCAGCGCGGTGAATCCCGTCAGCGCGTAGATGCCATGCGAAAACAGCAGGCGGCGACCCTTGAGGATGAAGACGTGGGGCAGATAGTCTTTCACCGCGATGGCGCGGGCAAGATGCGGAAATCCAGTGAATGCCGTATTCGCGCTGAACGACAGGGCAGCCAGCACGCCCGTCATAGTCACAAAGTAAAACCAGCCTCGCCCGAACACCGCCGCAACCTCGATCGACAGCACTGTCTGGTAACGTAACGCGTCCGTGTCCATGGCCGTCACGCCATACGCCTTCGCCACATACGACAGGCCGAAGAGCAGGACGACCAGCATGGCGATGATGACTGTCAGCGTGCGATTCCCGTTCTGTGCCCGCGGCTCCCTGAACGCGGTGACGCCGTTCGACACGGCCTCCACCCCGGTCATCGCCGCGCAACCGTTGGAAAACGTCTTCAGCAACAGCCACACGGTCATCAACTGCAGCGGCGCAGACACCTGCGGCGGCGGAACGGCCACCGGTATCGGGTGGCCGCCAGCCATCAGCGAGTGGTATACGCCCACCGCGATGGTCGTCAGCAGGGTCCCGACAAAGACTACTGTCGGCAGCATAAACGCCAGGCCGGACTCCTTGACGCCGCGCATATTCACGATCGCAATCACGGCCAGGATGACCAGACAGAGCAACAATTGATGCTCATGCAGTGCCGGAACTTCGTCCACCAGCGCCGAAACACCGGCCGATATTCCTACCGCTGCGGTCAGAATGTAATCGATCATCAGCGCCGCGGCAGCCAGCAGGCCCGCGCCGTCGCCCAGATTCTCGCTGGCGACAGTGAAGGACCCTCCCCCATTGGGATAAGCCACAATCGTCTGTCGATAGCTGAAATAGAGAATCACCAGCAGCGTCAGAATGGCGCCAAAGATAGGAAGCAGGTAATGGTCCACCCCCCAGATACCCAGCGGGATCATCAACGCCATGGCCGCTTCCGGGCCATACGCCGCGCTGGTCAGACCGTCCAGGCCGAAGATCGGGATTCCAGCCGCCACGCCGATCCGCTCGGATTGCGCTTCACTGCTTGCTAACGGCCGTCCGAACAGAACGTCAAAAAAACTCATGCTTTTCGCTTACCCTCGGAGGGCTACGGCCCACCGATAGCTATCCTACCGCAGCTTGTCAAACAGCATACGATGCGCTCGTCCATCGGGCCCGGATTTGCAGTGCGATCCAGACCAAACCCGGTCGCGGTCAGATCTCCGCGGAAGTTCGCTGAAGCGCGAGCCTCATTTGGTTTCGCCAGCTCCCGCCGCGCTTCCAGCGGCTGTATCGAACACATGGATCGCCGGCAGCGCCTCTCCTTGCGCATCGAACATGGCCCGTTTCTCAATCGTGCCGCCGGCCATCGGTTCCCACCAGAAGACGCCCTTGCCTAATCCATCCGGGGTCTCTTTCACCACCTTCACGACTGCCGCCAGAAACTCCGCCTGCCCTTCTGGTGTCTCTGGGAACGGCGGCTTGCCGACCTTGTAAACTTCCCCCTCGCGCCAATCGTAGGCTGTCTCCACCACGAGGATCGGCTTCTTGTAACGCTTGGCCATGAACGCCAGGTTGTTCTTCAAGTCCTTCAGGCTGCCCTGCCACCACGGATAATAGGACTGGCCGATCACATCGAACGGCACGTAGTTCAGGATGAGGTTGTCGAAGAACCACTTGGTCGTCTCTTCATTTCCGCCCTGGTCGATGTGGATCATGATGGCGGGCCGTGGAAGGTCGCCCCTGGCGGATTCCACGCCGCGAACGCCCGCCGTGACCAGCTCCGCGAACTGCGGCCAGCGGTCCGGAAGCTGTCCATCGGGCCACAGCATTCCATCCGTAATCTCGTTTCCGATCTGCACCATGTCGGGCATCGTGCCCTGCTCCCGAAACGCGGTGATGACGTTGTGCGAATAATCGAAGACTGCCTTCACCAACTGTTCGTGCGAGAGATGCGCCCAGGCAGCGGGCGTCTTCTGGTGCGACGGATCGGCCCAGTTGTCGGAGTAATGAAAGTCCAGCAGCAGCCGGAAGCCCATGGCCTTCGCGGCCTTCGCCTCGGCCAGCGTGTAGGCAAGCGTGTTGGGCAGCGGCGTCGGCTCATTCATGATCCGCAGCCGGACCCAGTTGTATCCGTGGCGGTGCAGTATCTCGAGTCCGGGTTCGACCTGCCCCTGGTCCTTGTACCGCACGCCCTTCGATTCCTGATCGCGCAGGAAAGAGACATCCGCTCCCGCGATAAAGTAAGGGCTCGCAGGCGCAGCAGTCTGCGGGAGAGCCATCGGAGACGATTGCTGGCAATAAGCGAACGCCGCGGACAGCAGCGGCATGCAGAGCATCGAAGGCAACAGTCTCATCATTGGTCCCTTTGAAATTTAAAGATGCAGCAGCCCACGCTGCAAAGCGCTAACCACGGCCTCGGTGCGGTCGTTCACGTCCAGGCGTTCCAGGATCGCCGAGACCCTGCACTTGACCGTGATCTCCGCCAAGTCCAACTCGGTCGCGATCTCGCGATTGGATTTTCCCTGCGCGATCCGCACCAGCACCTCACGCTCGCGGGCGGTCAGATCGCTGCCGGGCATACGATTGGCCAGCGCCTGCTTCACAGCCTGCGGCAGATAGCGGCCGCCCGCATGCACGCGCTTGATCGCGTCCGCGAGCAGATCGTGCGGCAGGCCCTTGATGATGTATCCTCGCGCTCCGGCCTGCAATGCCTGATGAATGTCTTCGTCGCCTTCATAGGTGGTCAGGCCGATGAACCGGGCCTCCGGCGACTGCGCGCGCACCGCGCGAATCACGTCGACGCCGCCCAGGTCGGGCAGGCGCAGGTCCATCAGGGTAATGTCGGGCCTATGCTGCCGATGCAGCGCGATGGCCTCGCGTCCGCTACCTGCCTGCGCGACGGTCTCCATTCCTGGCAGCGTGCCGATCAGCGCGGCCAGGCCGATGCGCACAATCGGATGATCATCCACCAGCATGATACGAATGAGCGGCGCGGCAACCTTGGTCATCGAACACTCTCCTCTGCCGGCGATTGATTCTTTTTGCGCGAGAAGCAGACCGCTTCCCGCGGCACTTGAATCGACACGCAGGTTCCCCTCGCGACAACGCTCGCAACGCACACGCTGCCGCACAGCCTGCGCATTCGCTCCTGAATTCCGATCAGCCCAAAGTGTCCCTGAGGCGCATGGCCAGTAGATTCAAAACCCGAGCCATTATCTTCCACGGCGAGTTCGAAGTCGTCGTGGCCGAAGACAGCCCGCACCTCGATCCGCGTTGGGTTGGCATGCAACAGCGCGTTGTAGATGGCCTCGCGGCTGGCCATGGCGATCTCGTGCATCGCGGTCGCGTGAAAGTCGTAAGCGTCGCCCTTCACCTGGCACGCAAACTCGACGTCGGAAGTTTGCCCAAGGCGTTCGGTCAGATCGCGCAGCGTCTCGCCGAAGTGGGCCGACTCCCGTCCGCGCAGGTTCCACACCGCCTGCCGCGCCTCGTCGATCGAACTCGACAACTGCGTCCGCGCATATCCCAGCAACTCGAGCAGCTCTGTCTGCACCTCATCGCCGCCAGCCTCCGCCGTCGCCGCTTCGAGCAGCAGAGATACGCCCGCGCATCCCTGAATCAGCGTGTCGTGCATCTCCCGAGCCAGACGCGCTCGCTCCTCGATCACCGCCTTGTACGCGGTCTCCACTCGCCGCAGCTTCTGCCGATGCACCCACCAGATAATGGCCAGCAACGCCGCAACGCAGCCGCTCAGAAACCACCACGTCAGGAAAAAATACTGCTGCTTGACGACCGCAAGCGTTCGCTCCGTCATCCGCCCCGAGCCGCCTTGAAACGCTCGAACGCGGAACGTATAGCGTCCGGCGGGAAGGTTCGTGTAGTCGGCCACGCGGCGATTGGAACCGTAACGCCAAGCGCCATCGAAGCCGTCCAGCTTGTACTGAAACTGCACCCCGTCCTGCGGACCTAGCAGGATAGAGCCATACGAAATCTCTAGGTTGCGATTGTTGGCTCCCAGCTTCACCAACCCGCTTCGCAGCGGCACCACGCGGCCATCCGCCGCCACTTGGTCGAGGAACACCTTCGGCACCGTGGAAGAATCCGGCTCCCGGGCGAGGAAGTGTACCGGCCCTTTGCTCGTAGGAAACCACGCATCGCCGTCGGCAGTCATGGTCCCCGCAGGCATCGTTCCGCCGTACAACGGCGACAGCTCGCCGCCCTGCGAGACCGCGAAAAAACGCTGCGCGAGATACGCATGAGGATCCGCTGCCTGCTTCTCCAGATCGGCGATCGAGATCGCTTCAACGCCATTTTCACCGCTGATCAGAAACCGGCCGTTGCCGTCTTCAAGGACCGCATAGACGCTGTTGCTGGCGAGCCCTTGTTCGGTGGAGTAATGCGTGGTCGTGGCAGCGCCGGGCACATAACGGGTCAGGCCGTTGTCGCGGGTCCCGAACCACAGCGCGCCGCTTGGGCTCTGGTGCAGCGCCCACACCTTTTCGCCGCCGAGCGCGCGGGTGGCCGCGTCCTGCACAAATTCGCCAGCCGCCAGATGGCTGAGGCCGCGGTCGGTCCCAATCCACAGACCGCCCGCGCGGTCCTGCAGCATCGCGCGCACGCTGAAGTATGCCAGGCCATCCAGCACGGTGAAGTTGCGCAACTTGCCGGCCGAGAGCCGGCTTACGCCCTCGTCGGTTGCTACCCAAAGGTCGCCGTTGCGGTCCTCGATCATGCCGCGCACAAAGTTGTTCACCAGTCCATTCGCCGTCGTGTAGTGTTGCGTCGGCTCGCCTTTGCGCAGCCGGAACAGACCGCGTCCGTCGGTGCCGATCCAAAGCGTTCCGTCGCTGCCGCGAAACACATTGCGCACACGCGCGCCGTGCAGCTCCGGGAAGACCGCCGGGACCGGCACACCGTTCACCAAATGCGAAAGATTGGTTCCCGCGACCCACAACGTGCCGTCCCGGTCGCGCGAGATGGTCTCGAAGTCGGAGTCCGATGCACCCGGCAACGGCACCAGTTGCACGACCGAGCGGCTGAACCGCAGCCCACCCGCCTGCGTCCCCATCCACACATTCCGCTCCGCGTCCTCGAAGAGACTGAGCACAGTCTTGCTGGGCAGCTTCAGCCCCGCCGTCTGGCCGGAGCCGATGGCCTCCAGTCGCCCGCCGCGCAGCGTATACGCACCCTGTCCGATGGTGCCGATCCACACCGTGCCGTCGCTGGTCTCGCGAAGCGTGCGCACGGTGCCTTGAACTCCCGGAAACCGGGCAAAGCGTTTCGCGCCGGCCGGCAGCCGCTGCAAGCCCGACACCGTGCCCACCCAGACCGTGCCGTCGCCCGTCTGCAGGATCGACTTCACGCGCGTCTCGCTGTATTCCCCGACCAGCGGATAATTCATGGCCACCCCGTCGCGAATCGCCACCAGCCGGGAGCCGCCCGACCACACGGTTCCGTCGCTGGTCAGCGCGAGGGCATGCACCGCCATCGCCGCGACCACGGCCGTGTTGTCCACCCTCACGATGCGCTGCGCGTGCCCGTCCGCCAGCCGATACAGCCCGTTGTCCGTGCCGATCCAGATCCTCCCTCCGGGGTCTTCCAGCACCGTCCGGACGAACCCGTCGAGTAGACCATCGGCCGCGCCGAATCGCCGAAACGATCCCTCCCGCAGTCGAACCAGGCCGCCGCCCTCGGTCCCGATCCAGAGCGTTCCATCCCGCGCGGTGTGCAGGCTGAAGACGCTGTTCTCCTGGAACGCCGGCGTGTTGCCGCGGTCGAACGTGACAAACCGCGAGCCATCGAAGCGCAGCAGACCGCCGGAACGAACACCACCATCAAGCTGAACGATCCAGCGGGGAGCCCGATAACGATCCTGGTCCTCACCCGGCAGCAGGCGGAAGACGCCGCTCTGTTCCACATCGGCGGCGCAGGCCGCCTCGTCCTCAGCAGCTCCACTCTGCTGTTCGACGGCCGCGCCATCCACCTTCGCTCGACTACTTCACCGACCCAGACCCTGGAGGTCTTCGGCGATCTGAGCCTGCCCGATGGAGCAAAGCAAAGCGATGGCCTCTGGACCCGCTACACCTTTACCCAGCCCGAGAAGCACCCTGAACTGGCCCTCACCCAGACCCGGATCGCGGCGCCGCGCAACGAGATGCACATGGGCCCGTACCTCGCCTGGCGAAAAACCCGCGTGCCTGTTGTGCCGCCCGATTCAGCCTTCCTCTCCGCCGCGACCTGGCAGCTTCAGTGGAACAATCCCGACATGTCTGGGCTCAGCGACATGCTGTTGCAGATCGATTACACCGGCGACATCGGCCGACTGCGCTCCGCCGCCGGTCCGCTCGACGACAACTTCTTTCACGGCCTTTCCTGGCAGGTCGGCCTCAAGCGATCTCCAGCTCCGGGCGCACCGCTGACGCTACAGATTTTATCGATGCCCAGAATCTCTCCCATCTACCTCGACCAGCAAGCGCGGCGAGAACTCAGCACTGCGCCGCGGACCGCTCAACTGCTCCGCGCGACCTTGATTCCAGAGTATGAATCGGTAGCATCGACGCCGATCTCGGTGGCCAACAGACCGGCGTCCAATCAACCGGAGCAGTGGCGCGGCCCCTCGCCTGTTAAATAGCCCAATTGTTCGCGAAACGGTCGCGCACCGTCACCCTAACAAACTCGCCGCAATCGTTGTCGCCAGGCACTCGAGTGTGGGCTCCGCGGCTTCGGCATGAGGCGGCAAACCCAGCTCACGCAGCGTTTGCGAGGTAATTGGGCCGATAGAAATGCGCTGGATACCGGCCGGCAACGAGACACCCGCAGCTTCAAGAAAAGCTTGAAGATTGGTCGCTGTAGACGAGCTGGTAAAGGTGATAGCGTCGGGCCATCTCTCTGGAGCGCGGAAGAGCTCCGCGATCTGTGCGATGGAGTCGGCGGGAGCGAGCGTGCGATAGGCCGGGGCGACGGTCACCTCGGCTCCAGCCGCGCGGAGCGTGTCGGGAAGATGGTCGCGGGCGACTTGGGCGCGGATGAGCAGAAAGCGCGTTGGGCTTCCGTCCGGTTGTCGCGCGTGGGGAAAAAGCGCTGCGGCGAGCGCCTCGGCGACCGCTTGCGGTGGAAGGAGGTCGGGCTGAAGGCCGATGGCTTCGAGAGCCCGGGCCGTAGCCGGACCTATGGCCGCGATCTTGAGGCCTGCGCGAAGATTTCCCTCAGGTGCTGAATCCCCTTCTCCCGGAGACCCGGAGATGGAAGGGCTGAAGCGCGCACCCTTCAAAACAGAGAGGCGGCGATGGAAGGCCGCGACGGCGTTGGCGCTGGTGAAGAGGAGCCAATGGAAGGCTGCCTCCCTGACGGGTTCGACCGGATCGACTAAGTGCGCAAGCGCCACGTCCAGCGGAGCGAAGGTCGTCGGATCGGCGAGCTCGATCGTGGGGATCACAATGGGCTCGATGTGAAGCGCACGGAGCCGGCCGGCGAGTTCTGAGCCCTGGGCGACGGAGCGGGTAATGAGGACGCGCTTCATTTTGCTTTGAGCGGCCTCTTGGGCGACTTCTTCAGAGACTTCGTAAACACGGACCAATCCTTTTCGGTCTTATCGGCGTAGGCGCGGGCGAAGCTCAGCAGCGCGTGGTCGAAGCGCTCGCTGTTGCCCAGGTACGCGGCGATTGCGACCGGGTCGCCGGCGCGCGCATGGCCACGTGCGAAGAGTTCACCGCAGAGGTCTGCGTAGCCCAGCAGCGAGCCGGCCGTCAGCGCCTTGAGATCCAGCGTGGCCTTATGGTCGTTCAACTGGCGGACGAGGTAGTCGCGCGGCTGCCCGAGTTCGTCGGGGATCGTGGTGTAGCCCAGAAACGGGTCGGAGGTAAGCTGCATGGCGCGCTGCCCGTCGACCACGCGATGGCCCTGATGCGTGTGGGTATCGCCGCCGGGCAGATAGGGCGCATAGGCCGAGGCCGGTTCCTCCTTGATCTGGAGGAACAGCGGATCGTGGTTGAGCGAGCCCCTCAGATTGGAGCCTCCGAAGCCACCGGGGCCCTCGGAGCCGCCGGAGCCCTCGGAGCCGCCGGAGCCCTCGAAACTGCTGGGGCCCTCAAAGCCGCTGGGGCCCTCGAGATAGACGCAGTAGTCGCGCAGGCCGATCGAACCAGTGCCGACGACCTTGAAGGCCACGTCCCGCGCCGTGTACTGGCGGAAGAAGTGGCGGCGTTCGGGCTGCAGGGTACGGGTGTAAAGCGGCAGCGACGCGAGCACGATGTCGGCTTCGGCGGCCGTAACCCGGGTCAGCAGTGGCGGCTCGCGGCGGAAGATGCGGCCCAAGTCAGACCCTTCCTTTGCATCGGCGGGTTCGGTGAGGCTCTTGAGCGACTTCTGCGGCGTAGCGCGCTCCGCCTGGCGAAGAATCGCGGGCATCGGATCGATATCGGCAACGCGACGAATCTGGTAGCGGGCGAGTTCGAGCACCGGCATCGTGGCGAACTCATGCATCAGGCGGCGATACTGCTGGGCGAAGTGCAGCACGGCGTCGCGGCGGCCGGAGCGGCGCACACCGGCGTCGCGGCCGGCCAGGATGAGCGACGTGGCCAGGCGTTTGAGGTCGTACTCGAACGGGCCGCGGCAGGTCTCATCGAAGTCGTTGATGTCGAATACCAGGCCTGCATCTTTGCGCCCGCCGCACGGGCCTCCGTACGCCCCCCGGTACGTGCCGAGATTAGCCGCGTGGGCGTCGCCGCAGATCTGCGTGACGAGGCCGCTGTTGGGATGGCAGCTCAGGTCGGCGGCCATCACCGGAACCGCCCCGCGAAAGAACCCGAACGGGCTCGCGGCCATGCGCTGGTGCTTGATCGTGAGCAGATGCGGGATGCGGTCCCGCTCCGCCCGGCGAATCAGATCGAGCACGGGGTGCGGGCAGGCTGCCGGCGAGAAGCTCGCGTGGCCGCTGCGGGCGAGCTGTTTGCGCGCTCGAATGCCGAGAGCGCGGCGGTCGGCGTGTGGGAGCGGAGGAGTCAATGGTTCCAAGTTTGGTTCCAAGTTCTTAGCTGGCTATGTCCCGTGGCCTACAGACGCGGATAGCCGCACGCTCGATCATAGTAGAGAGCCGAGTCTCGTGACGAAGAATCATCCACCCACGCTGCCGGTCGAAGCTTCGGCCTAAAGACTAGAAGGTAAAGCGCCTTCCCTCCACAGCCAACGGCTTCGAGTAAATGCTCCCACCGAACAGATGGAAGGCCGGGGAGTGGCTTATAGTCTGCCCATCAGGAAGAACGTAAGCGCGAAGGCGAACGATTCGCTCCGCTCGCCGGTCCCTGGCGAAGAGAAGGAAGGGACTGATGTGCCCGCACTGAGCACTGGCGCACTTAACGATGGCGCACCGAACCATCGCGTACCTAACAATGGAACGATAACGGCTGGCGTATCGGCGGCGACCGGGAATCTGCTGCTCGACGCGGTGTCGCCGGAGGTCCGGCAGGCGCTGGTGGCGTTATGCAAGCCCGTAGACCTGCCGCTGCGGTCTATGCTGCATGAGCAGAGCGAAATGCCTGTCTATGCGTACTTCATTGTTTCGGGCATCGCGTCGGTCGTCGTGACCATGCCCGAGGGCGGAAGCGCGGAGGTGGGGTTGATCGGGCGCGAAGGTCTGGTCGGTGCGGCGCATATTCTAGGGCCGACCCCGATGCCGGCACAGTGCTTCATCCAGATGGCGGCCACCGCGCTGCGCATCCGACTGGACGACCTGCGCTCGATGTTTCTCAAGGAGGACGATTTGCGGCGGCGGCTGCTGGAGTTTATCCAGCAACAGACCGTGACCCTGGAGCAGATCGCCGCCTGCAACAAGCTGCACGAGGCCGAAGCCCGCTTGGCGCGCTGGCTGCTGATGTGCCGCGACCGCGCCGATCAGAACATCATGACCACGACCCAGGAGTTTATCGCCGACATGCTGGGCACGCGGCGCACCACCGTGACCCTGGTGGCGGGAAGTTTGCAGCGGCGCGGCCTGATCGACTACCGGCGCGGCAAGGTGACCATCCAGGACCGCCCAGGCCTGGAGGCAGTCGCCTGCGACTGCTATCGTGTGATCAAAGAAGCCGTGGCGGCGCTCTACCAATAGCGGCGAGGGCCGCTGGCAGTGGGTTAGTTTGATTGGTTTTGTTAAGGGCACGGCTTCAGCCGTGCCGTAAAAGCTTCAATGTTGAGGGGCTTTAGCCCCGGAGGTGCGTCAGTTCTAGACTGACCTGCTACCGGGCCGGTGCCCGTAGAGAACGGCGCAGGCAACAGGTATACACTCGATCTCTGACGAAACTGTGCGGCCGCCCGCTCCTTGAGACGGGCTGTCCTGGCGCGTTCCGTCTTTCGAACGGTGGTGAGTGCGATGGCCGTGAACCATGTTGTGAAGCAGGTTGGGGCGACCCGAAACACTGATTTGAGTCCGACATCTGCGCTGGCCCTTCAACCCGCAGCCCCAACGGTCGTGACGCTGTACGGGCGAGAGTTGGGGCCGAACCGGCGTATTCCTTTGAACCTGGAATGGGTGGAGGAAGTACGCGTCAATACGTCTGCAGTGGAGCGGCGGGCGTCGACCATCCCCGCGCGGCGCAGCGTGAAGAAGGACTGGCAGGCGGCGTGGCTGCTGCGCGCGATCGCGTGCATGGATTTGACCACGCTGTCGGGCGACGATTCGGCCGAGCGGGTGAAGCGGTTGTGCGCGAAGGCTCGGCGGCCGGTGGAAGACAAGATTGTGAAGGCACTGGGGATTGACGAGCTTCACCTCACCGTTGGCGCGGTCTGCGTGTACCACGCGTTTGTAGAGACGGCGGTGAAGGCGCTGGAAGGTTCGGGGATTTCGGTGGCCGCGGTGTCGACGGGCTTCCCTGCCGGGCTCTCGCCGCTGGCCGAGCGCGTGCAGGAGATTCGGCGCAGCGTGGAGGCGGGCGCGAGCGAGATCGACATCGTGATTACGCGCGCGCATGTCTTCAACGGCGAGTGGGGCGCGCTGTATGACGAGGTCTCGGCGTTCAAAGAAGCGTGCGGCGATGCGCACATGAAGGCGATCCTGGGTACAGGGGATTTGTTGACCTTGCGCAACGTCGCACGGGCGAGCTGGGTGGCGATGATGGCCGGCTCGGACTTCATCAAGACTTCGACCGGCAAGGAAGCCGTGAACGCTACGCTGCCGGTTTCGCTGGTAATGGTGCGGGCGATCCGCGATTACGCCGAGCGCACCGGGATGGCCGTGGGGTTCAAGCCTGCGGGCGGCATCAAGACGGCCAAGCAGGCGCTCGACTGGATGTCCACCATGAAGGATGAGCTCGGCCGGCCGTGGCTGGAGCCGACGCTGTTTCGCATTGGCGCTAGCTCGATGCTCGGGGATATCGAGCGGCAGTTGGAGCACTTTGTGACGGGTAGATATTCGGCGACTTATAGGCACCCGTTGGTATGAGGCTTGGGTTTTTGTAAGAGTAGGCATCGCGACTGCTCTACAGAGCTAATCTGCTTAGAGGAGTTCTTATGAGAGCTGTACTGCTAGCGCAAATCGGTCTGTTGTTTGGCGCGATTCAGATGCCTGCCCAACAGACGATACGAATTCGTCTGCTTAGCGGAGATACCGGCAAAGCCATCATAGGAGCGCGGCTGCTAACCATCACAACCTCACGCAACTTCGAAGGTGGGAAGATAACCGCCGCAGCGATGGGCGACGAATACACCATTCAATTGCATGGCGAAACATCGGTCGGTTTAGGTCTCGTGTCGAAAAGCGAGAGCGCTTGGAACCAGTATCGTCTGTGCGCAAGCGGAGCAAATCTGAACCCGATTTACTCAGTATCTGTGATACTCGCGAGTGGTCTCGTTGCGCCAAACGATTGCAATCATAAAATCTCCGTTCGGCCTCAACCGGGCGAAATGGTCTTCTTTTTGAAGCGCTTGTCACTTTGGCAGAGGTTGCGGGGCTCAATCGTCGACTGACTGAGAGTCGACACGTAGAGGTTCTAAAGATGGCTAGCACCAATTCCGCTGAGGGAGTTTAGAGATGGCAAGCAGCATTGTGGAGAAGTTTTACAGCATGGAGTATGGACCGGCGCCGGAGGATTCGAGCGAAGTGGTGAAGTGGCTCGACGGGCACAAGCGCAGCTTTGGGCATTACATCGATGGTGCCTGGACGAGCGTGGGTAAGAATGCCTTTGAGACGAAGAACCCGGCGACGGGTGAAGTGATCGCGAAGGTGGCACAGGCCGACGTGGCCGATGTTGACCGTGCGGTGAAAGTCGCGCGCTCTGCCCTGCCGGGTTGGCAGGCGCTCAGCGGGCATCAGCGGGCGAGGTATCTGTATGCGCTGGCGCGGCAGGTGCAGAAGCACTCGCGCAGGCTGGCGGTGCTGGAGTCGATGGATAATGGCAAGTCGATTCGCGAGTCGCGGGACATCGACATTCCCTTAGTCGCGCGGCACTTTTATTTCCATGCCGGGTGGGCGCAGCTTTTAGGTCATCTTGGCGATGAAGGCTTCGATAGCGAGGACTCGGGCTTTCGCGGCTATGCACCGGTGGGCGTGGTGGGGCAGATTATTCCGTGGAACTTTCCGCTGCTGATGTTCGCGTGGAAGGTCGCACCCGCGCTGGCTGCGGGCAATACGGTGGTGATCAAGCCGGCGGAGTTTACTCCCTTGTCGGCCATCGCCCTGGCGGAGATCGCCGACGAGATTGGCTTGCCCAAGGGCGTGCTGAATTTGGTGAACGGCGATGGAAGGACCGGCGCGGCGATCGTCGAGCATCCGGATATCGACAAGATTGCGTTTACCGGATCGACGGAAGTGGGGCGCATCATCCGCAAAACCACGGCAAACACGAGCAAGAAGCTTTCGCTGGAGCTGGGCGGCAAGAGCCCGTTCATCGTCTTCGACGATGCGGACCTCGACTCCGCCGTGGAAGGTCTCGTCGATGGCATCTGGTTCAACCAGGGGCAGGTGTGCTGCGCGGGCTCGCGGCTGCTGGTGCAGGAGCGCGTGGCCGAGCGGATCTACGAGAAGATTCGCGCGCGCATGGAGACGCTGCGGGTGGGATCCCCGCTCGATAAGGCCATCGACGTCGGCGCGATTGTGGATCAGGTGCAGTACGACCGCATCGCGTCGCTGGTTGCGAAGGGCGTGGCCGAGGGCGCGACCTGCTGGCAGCCGGATGTGACAATGCCGGAGCGCGGGTTGTTCTTCAAGCCAACGTTGCTGACCAACGTCCACCCGAGCTCAACTGTCGCCCAGGAAGAGATCTTCGGCCCCGTGCTTGCCGCGATGACCTTCCGCACACCCGCCGAGGCCGTCGAACTGGCGAACAATACGACCTATGGGCTGGCCGCTTGCGTTTGGAGCGAGAGCATCAATGTGGCGCTCGATGTGGCCGCGCAGGTGAAGGCCGGCGTGGTGTGGGTGAATGCGACGAACCTGTTTGACGCGGCGTGCGGCTTCGGTGGCTATCGCGAATCCGGCTATGGGCGCGAGGGCGGTGTCGAAGGGATGTTCGAGTATCTGGAGCCGGCGTGGCTGCGGGAGGAGATGAAGGCTGCTCCGGTGACGGTGTTGCCGGAGCCTGAGGCGGGATCGGAGTTCGCGAACCCCACTCATGACGATGGAACCGTCATGAATGGGCCACCCAAAGCTGGCGCGAGCTTTGGTATCGACCGGACGGTGAAGCAGTACATCGGAGGCAAACAGGCGCGGCCTGATTCGGGCTATAGCTATCCGGTGTATGGGCTGAGCGGCAAGCGGGTGGGCGACGCGCCGCTGGGCAATCGCAAGGACATCCGCAATGCGGTGGAAGCGGCACGTGGAGTGGCCGCGAAGTGGGCCAAGACCGCGGCGCACGGGCGCGCGCAGGTGCTCTACTTCATCGCCGAAAATTTGATTCAGCGGCGCGCCGAGATCATCGCCAAGCTCGCCGAGTTCGTTGGTCCCGAGCAGGCGGCCATCGAGGTGGACTACAGCGTCGAGCGCACCTTCAGCTATGCTGCGTGGTGCGATAAGTTCGAGGGCTCAGTGCATAACCCGCCCATGCGCATGGTGGTGTTGGCCATGAAGGAGGCCATCGGGACCATCGCGATTCTGGCGCCGGACGAGGCTCCGCTGCTTTCGCTGCTGAGCCTGTTGCTACCCGCCATCGCGATGGGCAACGCGGTCGTCGCGGTGCCCAGCGAGCGCGCCGCCACGTTGATGGGCGAGTTGTATCAGGTCTTCGACACCAGCGATCTTCCCGGGGGCGTGGCCAGCCTCGTCGCGGGAAAACCTTTAGAGCTGGGCAAGACGCTGGCCGAGCACGATGACATCGACGCAATTTGGAGCTTCCGCGACGAAGCCGCGAGCGCGATGGTGAAGCTGGCTTCGATCGGAAACTTAAAGCAGGTTTTCAGCAACGACGGCCGCGCGGTGGACTGGTTCGACCCGGCGCAGGGCGAGGGGCGTTGGTTCCTGCGTCATGCGACGCAGGTGAAAAATATCTGGGTGCCGTATGGTGAGTAATTCCCCACTGTCAGCTACTAAATCTGCGAGCAGGCAAGCGGACTCAGGATCAGATTCGTGATGTTGCTGACGATGGCCTCGAAGCCAAAGCGCGGCGAAGTGGAGAGCTTCTTCCATTCCGGATTGCCGCTGAAGGCCTTCCATTGCGTCGTGAGCTCGTTGAGGTCGGCGAAGCTGAGCATGTAGGTGAGGCTGGGCTGCACCGGACCTATGAGCGTGTCGCCGAAGAAGATGGGGTGAAAGCCCGCGCCCGTGAACAGCTCGAACTCGCCGGAGTGGAACATCGCCACCTTGAGCGCGTGGTCGTGGAAGCTGGGGCTCTCGTAGGTGCGGAGCTGGAAGAGGCGCGTGGCGCGGGACGCGGCGGATGCGGGCGGTGTAAGTCGCGGCCAGCCTGCGAATGCAGCGTGGAGCGAGCTCTCCACACGCAGGAACGCGGGGGCGGTAGCCGGCGCTGACCAGAAATTTTCGGCAGCGGCAAGAAAGGCGGCGTCCCCGGCGAGACGAAGATCGAGCGCGGCGAGCGCTTCGACGGAGGCGCCCGGCACGAGCAGGTAAAACGTTGGCGTCTCCGGGCCGATATCCAGCTTGAGCGCGCCGACCGGCGTGTGGCCGAGGCGATTCAGCGCGGGAATTAGCGCGTCCGTGAAAAAGTGCTCGGTCAGCGCGGTCTGCGGGCCGGTGCGCATGGTGTAACGGCGAAGCAAATAGTGTTCGCGTGACGTTGCGGCGGCGGGCGTGGAAGCGGCGGACTGGCGAGTGGCGGCCAGCGCAGAGCTGGCGGCACTGGCGGCAACGAACTGGCGGCGGGTCATGCGGGTTTCCTTTCCAAGTGCGAAAGATTCTGGAGCACGAAAGACGCGGAGAATGTGATTGTAGTGGGTTCTGGCGGGCGCACGGTTGGCCGCCGCGGCGCATCGTAGTGAGATATCGTGCAGACTGGAGACAAGCCGCGGCTGCTGCTGGATTCGTTAGTCCTCGGAGTCATCGGCGGGTTGAGCGCGCAGTTGTTCACGTGGCTGCTGCGCCTTTCCGCGAAGCTGTTTCTGGTCCGGCTGGCGGGGTATACGCCGCCCGATCTGCCGCAGGACGGCGGCGTGCTGCGCCAGGCGATCGGCCCGCATGGGCTGTGGCTGATTCCAGTGGCGACGACGCTGGGCGGCTTGATCTCCGGCGCGATCGTCTATAACCTCGCGCCCGAGACCGAGGGCCACGGCACCGACACGGTGGTCAAAGCCTTGCACTGGATCGGCGGAACCATCCGGGCGCGCGTGGCTCCGGTGAAGATGATCGCGTCGGCGATCACGATCGGCTCGGGCGGCTCGGCCGGGCGCGAAGGCCCCACAGCGCTGATTGCGGCGGCCTTCGGTTCGATCTATGGGACGCTGCTGAAGCGGCCCGAACGCGAGCGGCGATTGATGGTGCTGATGGGCATGGCCGCCGGTCTGTCGGCCATCTTTCGTTCGCCCATCGGCACGGCCATCTTCGCGGTCGAGGTGCTGTACAGTGGCATGGAGTTCGAGGCCGAAGCGCTGCTCTACTGCATGCTGGCGGCCATCGTCGCCTATGCGGTGAACGGCGCGTTCGTGGGCTGGCAGCCGCTGTTCCAGGTGCCGCCGCAGATGGCGCCCATGCGGCTGGTCAACTACGGATGGTATAGCGCGCTGGGGGTGGCCAGCGGCATCGTCGCCACGCTGCTGCCGGAGGTGTTCTATCGCATGCGCGATGCGTTCCTCGTGCTGCGGATTCCGGCATCAGGGCAATCTTCCGCTGTCGGCGGAGATGAACCACCTGCATCTGGCGACGTTGCTACAGTCAGGCGTGGCGTTGGAGCTGCCGGACGGTTCTCGACTTACTGCCGGTGTCCTGCGGCCGCAGAGTCCGTGGGTGGGCAAGCAGATACAATCTCGCTCTCCGAACAAGGCGATTTCGGACTCCAAGATCGTGGCCGTGCTGCGCGGCAAATCGGTGCTACTGGCGCGCCCGGATACGGTGCTGCAACCTGGCGACAGGCTGCTGCTGGTGATCGAGCCGGGCGCGGAGGCGGAGCTGGCCGAGCATCTCGCGCCCGCGGCGACCGATGCGGCAACGGCCGCTACGACGCACACCCCTACCCCCGCCTAGTGGCGCAAGGTTCTCAAGCGAAGCGAGTTAGGCATGAGCCGTTTCAGCTTGGATCGTGGTCTCCGTCGAATCGCGATCGACTGAGCGCATGAGCGCTTCGAAGCAGTCGGCCTCCAGCTTGTGCGGAACTTCGCTGGACATCATGGCGTGGATTCTTTCGCGGCCCAGACCGGCGCGATACGGGCGGTCCTCGTTCAGGGCCCATACATATCGGCGACGGTCAGGATGCGGGCGTCGAGCGAGAGCTCGCGGCCGGTGAGTTGGAACGGATAGCCCGAGCCATCCAGTTTTGCGCGAACGATAACGCCGGGATGATCTCGGAAAAGGATACGCGGCCGCTCGCGGAAGGGGCCATGTCGCCGCGTCGCCGATCGCTCGGTGCGCGCTAAGCAGAGTATCCGTGGGTGAAACGGTGGCGGCCAAGGGTCAGGGTCTCCAGATGTGTCTATTGGCATCGGAGGCGCGCGGCATGAGTCGTTTCGGTTCGATTGTTGGAACGAACTCAACGCGAAACCATCGAATGCCAGGCCCAATTTGACAGTCGTGCGCGGTCTTCAGGCTGCGGAATCCCCATCGCCGCGGCTGGCCATCAGCCCAGGAGCAGGTGCAGCAACACGAGCACCGAAAACTGCTCGGTCAGCGGCTGGAGAGCGTCACCTCGACCTGCGTGTCACGCGGGAAGCTGACCTCGTGGCCGCGGATCAGGAAGCGGAAGTAGATGGACTTCGCGAAGCCATAAGCGCCAAAGCCGGTGGCCACGTTGGGGTTCGCGACGACCAGGCCGATCACGCGCGCAACCAGGCCGAAGCCATTGGACGCCACGGTCGTATTGCCAATACTGCTGCCCCCACCTCCGCCGTCTCCGCCATGGTCATGGTCCTGATCCTGACCGGCAATGGCCGTGACCGCGAGCAGCAGCGGAGCGACGAAGCGGTTCTGGTCGGGGTTGGCTTTGACGTTGCCTTCGGAGTCCACGCTGAGGCTCTCGCCGGCGTTGCCTTCGGCTCCGGTCACGGTGCCGTACACCTCCCTCTCTTCAGGATGGTGCAACTCCTGCGCCGGACGAGTGAGGTCCTGCGGGGCATGGGCAGAGCTCCCCGCGGGCCGATTCAGAGTCTCAACGGGAGGCGCGGGCGACCCGGCCGAGTGACTCGCGCCGGCTGCCTGCTCCGGAGTTGTGGCCGCGGTGGAATCAGCGGGCGGCGTAGAAGCGGCCGCCGTCGTCGAATTCGCGGGCAGCCCGAAGCTCCTTACGCCGCGGATCGCGAAGCGAAGCTGGCCATTGCGGCCGAAGCTGCGCGCGGGCTTGGTGGCCGAGACCAGCCCATCGAGCTGGGCGCCTTCCGGCAGGATGAGATTGCCATTCGCATCGAACACCGGCGCAGTGATGATCGCCGTGACCGGATCGCCCTTCTTGGCCGTGCTGGAGTCGAGCGGGTCGGCCAGGCGCGCGTCGACCGTAATGCCGTTGAGGCTGTCATCGGTAGCTTCGGGCGTGGGCGGTTCGGCGGAAAGCATCACCGTAGCGGGCGCGATGAGTTCCGCGACGAACTGCGTGCCCGCCCAGATGCGCTGCGGGTGATATGGGAGTTGACCGTAGAGCAGTTGCAGCGCACGGTCTTTCTTACCCGGGGCGAAGACGGCGTCGTAGGCCTCGCGGACCCGCTGCTTGCCGATGTCGATGGCCTGATGGATCAGCGACGGCTTCTTGGCGGCGCTGAAGCGGACGATTTGGGTGTCGCGCACCAGCGCGCGGCTGTCGAGCGGGATGTCCTGCGCCGAATCATCGGTGGTAGCGCCATCAAGGTGAACGGTTGTGAAGTCGACCACCGGGTCATGCAGCGGCGTAACGTCGCCATTGAGCAGCGCCTGCTCGCGCACCAGGCGCTCGACCGGCGCATAGGCGGTGACGGTCCCCTGCACCGGCGAGCCGATCGGCAGGACCAGCCGGTCGCGAACATAAATCGGCTGGGTGAGCACGCCGAGCACCGGCGTGCCGGTGTGCAGGTGCGCTGTGTGCGTCGCGCGAATGTGCAGCGGCACGCCCGCGGGAATGGTGATGGGTTCGGTCGCCGCGGACGCGCTGGCCTGCTGCGCGGAAAGCGGAGCGGCGGCAGCCGACATGAGGAGGAACGCGAGATGCGGATATCGAAGCTGCACTGATATGAGTTTAGACGCAGACCGAAGTGAACGAGCGTTCAGGCGGCGAGAAGCTCCTGCATCTTCGCGACGAACTACCACTGCACCCCGGGATACAAGCTCGGCCAGCGCGACGCGCGGTAGACGTAGGCGTTGGCGATCTGGAGCGACCAGACCGTCTTCGGCGAAGGTCCGTTCGTCACTTCATAGGCGGCAGCGCTGGGTGGGGTCAGCGAGGCGAGATCGTACTGCACATCGCCGTTGGGCTGCAGGTCCGTATTGCCGCCGAAGTAGGAGTACAGGCTGGGCGGCAAAATCTGCTGGAACGCGTACTTCGCCGTCATCGCAGCCGGATCGATCTGCAGAATAGGAACGGTACTATAGCAGTCCGAACCTTTCTGGGCGGGACAACTTGTTCCATCGGCGAACTGCCGGTCGTCGCCGTTGTCGAACGTGGCAAGCGTGAGAATGCCGGTTGTATCCGTGCCGATGTAGTCGATGTAATGCTGCGAATAGAACCAGTCCTGGGGAGCGGTGTCGGGTTTGCCGGACGCGTCGAGCAGCATAAAATCTCCGCCGGGACCGAGCCGCCAGTCGATCGCGCCGTCTCCCGCGCCGTTCGCATAATCAATCTTCAGTATCCAGTTCTGATGGCGCAGCGAGAACAGCAGCGACCCGTCCGCCGGATCGTAAGTGACGGCGTTGGCGTGGGTCCAGTCCGGGAACAGGTAAGGATGGCGGTTCACGTCGAGGTGGTCGAACGCGTTCCAGGTCCACACCGGCACAAAGTTGGGATCGAGGTCGACCAGCGCGTCGCCCAGCACCGTCGTGGGCCTGATCGCGCCGTTAAGCGTGACGGATTTTTCGAGCGTAGCGATGACCAGCAGGTGCCCGTTCGCGAGCTGCACGATATCGTGCGAGTAGCCTCCCACGGAAAGCGGAAAACCGTGCGACGCGAGGCTGGCGTTCAGTTGGGCAATCGTTAGGCTGCGGATCGTATCGCCGGCCAGGTCGATCTCGCGGATCTCCGATGCGCTGTCGGTTCCGGTCTTATTCGTGAGCAGCGCGCTGGAGTTGTGCGCCACGATCATGATCATGTCCCCGTTGCTGAGCAGGCGGATGGGGAAGGCGGAGATTCCGGAAGTCTGGTCGGGGAACGGATATGTCCAGATGATGTTTCCGTTCAGATCCGTGGCGGCGGGCGCGGGCAGCCCGCCAAAGTTGACGCCGTCGAGCATCTCGATGCCCGGCTGCGGCGTCTGGCCGGCCGTGGTGGTGGCCGTGATCGCCGAGGTGAACTTGCACGGCAGTCCGCCCGTCGTGAAGGTCTGGTCCGAATCCGCGGTGGAGACGCCGGTGCCCGCGCTGGTGAACACCGCCTGCATATGGTAGACGGTGTTGGCGAGCATCCCCGCAACCAGCACGCTGGCGGGACCCGCGCCCGCGCTGCGGACGGGCGCGGTGCTGCGTCCATAGCTGGTGGTGGTTCCGAAATTGACTGTCACGAAACCGGCGCTGGGGACTTTGTAGGTGTAGTTCGCGACCTGCGAGTTGGCCGTGGTCGCGACCTCCGGTGAGGTGGAGATCGCGGGAACGGTGGCGACGGTGCAGGCCGATCCCACCGGCCTGCTGACGGCGGCGCCGCATCCCTCGAGAAACAGCACGGCGCCATAGAGCCCGCAGAGAAGGAGGAAAGGAAGGACGCCTTTGTTCATGAATTCATTCACGTCCTTCTTAGAGCGCATCCCGAATTTGTATAGTGTTCCCGCTGTTGCTTTTCTGGGAGTCATTCCGCAGCGAAGCGGAGGAATCTGCTGTTTGGGCTGCCACTACGTCATTAAGGGAGATGCTTTGCGGCGGCACGATTTCGCCGCGGTTTATTTCTCCGGCAATCGAGCGGCGCCGGCGAGCTCGGCCGCGTCGGGACCGTGGAGGTACTCGGGGTGCTGGTCCTTGCCGAGAATGCTCGCGACCTTCGACGCGTACTCAGGGTCTGCCTTCTTGAAGTGCGAGAGCTGCAGCTTCTGGATGCGCAGCGGCGTCTGCCCCAGCGAGTTGGCGATGTTCTGCGCCATGCGCTGCTTCTGGCCTTCATCGAAGAGCCGCCACAGGTCCCCGGGCTGGGTGTAGTCGTCGTTGTTCTCGCGGTGATCGTAGCGGGCGATGAGCTCGGACGTCGCGGTGGTCTTATAGCCGCGCTCCTTGTATTTCGGGTCTTCCTTGGGGCCGCCAAAACTGTTGGGTTCATAGTTGGGCAAGTCGCCATAGTTGCCGTCAAAGCGCATCGCGCCGTCGCGGTTGTAGTTCGCGCCGTTGGTCTTGCGCGCGTTGATGGGCAGCAGATCGTAGTTGGTACCGACGCGATAGCGATGCGCGTCAGGGTAGCTGAGCAGCCGCCCTTGCAGCATCTTGTCCGGCGAGTAGCCCATGCCAGGGACGATGTTCGACGGATTGAAAGCAGATTGCTCCGTCTCAGCAAAGTAGTTCGAAGGCATGCGATCGAGCGTAAGCGCACCGACATCGATCATCGGATAGTCGCCATGCGGCCACACCTTGGTGAGGTCGAACGGGTTGTACTTGAACTTGTCGATCTCACCTTCGGGCATGATCTGGATCTGGCAGCGCCACGACGGGAATTCGCCGCGGTCGATGGCATGGTGCATGTCGCGCTGCGAGTAGTCAGGGTCGGAGCCGGCCAGCTTGTCGGCCTCTTCGACGACGATGTTCTTGATCCCCTGATTGGTCTTGAAGTGCCACTTGCAGTAGAAGAGCTCTCCCGCACTATTGATGAGCGAGAAGGTGTGCGAGGAGTAGCCGTTCATATGGCGATGGCCATCCGGAATGCCGCGGTCGGAGAACAGAATCGTGACCTGATGCAGCGACTCCGGCGAGAGCGACCAGAAATCCCACATCATCGTCGCGGACTTCAGGTTCGATCCCGGCTCGCGCTTCTGGGTGTGGATGAAGTCCCCGAACTTGAGCGGGTCACGCACGAAGAAGACCGGCGTATTGTTGCCGACCATGTCCCAGTTCCCTTCCTCGGTATAGAACTTCACGGCGAAGCCGCGCGGGTCGCGCACCGTGTCCGCGGAACCTTTCTCCCCGCCGACCGTGGAGAACCGCGCGAACGTCTCGCAGGTGTTGCCGATCTTCGCGAACAGCTTCGCCGACGTGTACTTCGTGATGTCATGCGTCACGACAAAATGGCCATGGACACCGGTGCCTTTGGCGTGGACCACGCGCTCGGGAATGCGTTCGCGATTGAACTGGGCCATCTTCTCGAAGAGTTGGAAATCGTCAAGCGTAATAGGGCCGCGGCGGCCGGCGGTAACGGAATTCTGGTTGTCGCCCACGGGACGGCCCTGGTTGGTCGTCAGCCTGGGGTTGATGTGGGTCGCGCCGGCATCGGTCGCGCCCGGGCCCTTGCTGCCGTCGCCGAGGGGCGACTTCGAGCCAATCTTGTCGGCATCGCCGAGGTTCATGCTGGATGCGCTCTTGTTGCCATTGGTGTCTGCCATGATGTGTCTCTCCGTCTCTTAAGCTAGACCTTCGCGCCTGTGGATTCAAGGGGAGGATGCCGACCAGCGACATCCCTTTGCGATGCGGCGCACAGACTTTACAAAAAAATCACGCGGCGGCGATCTGACCGAGCAATTCGAGCGCCCCGCGATCGGCGAGCGCAGCGGCGGCGGCGGCGCCTAACTCTGCCGCCGGGGTCCCCAGCCGCACCCGGTGCAGGACATGCGCGATCTGTTCGCCGTCAGGCGAGACCACCATCGCATGCAGGTGCCACAGGTCCTCGACGGAGTGGCAATATGCGCCGAGCGGGAGCTGGCAGCCTCCGCCGAGCGCAGCCAGCACCGCGCGCTCGGCCTGCGTCGCGTACTCGGCCGCG
Organism: Granulicella sp.; assembly: GCA_965277925.1. Taxonomy (GTDB): domain Bacteria; phylum Acidobacteriota; class Terriglobia; order Terriglobales; family Acidobacteriaceae; genus Granulicella. The sequence goes on from OZ255850.1 coordinate 1,021,241, forward strand.
GGATCGTTCAGTATCCGAATGGCCTCGTGAATTGCAGGGTCGCGGGCGGCGTCGTCGCTGTCGAGCGCATGGTGCGGGCTGCGGGTTTCGAGCGCCAGCGCACCCTGACCAGGCGCGGGGCAGAGCTCGTCCACTGAGAACCGCTGATGCACATTTTCAGTGCGGCCGAGCCGGTCCAGACCCGCACAGGCGAGCACCAGCGCGTCGGCCTGACCTTCGCTCCATTTGCGCAGACGGGTGTCGATGTTACCGCGCATTTCGACAAACGAAAGATCCGGCCGCAGCGCCAGAATCATGGCCTGCCGCCGCGGGCTGGTGGTCCCCACGCGCGCGCCCGAGGGCAGCATGTGCAGACCCCAGTGGTCTTCGCACACGAAGGCGTCGCGGGCATCGGCACGCGCCGGAATAGCGGCAAGCGTGAAGCGCGGATCGATCTCCGTGGGCAGGTCCTTCAGCGAATGCACAGCCAGGTCAATACGCCCGGCGGCAAGCGCGTCTTCGATCTCCTTGATGAAGATGCCGGTGCCGTTGGGCGCAAGACTCTGTGCAGGCGCGCGGCTCTCTGCCTTCGCATCGTCCGACGATGCGCCGTCGTGCGAGGCGGCGGCCTCGCCCATGCGATCGCCCGCGGTGCGGATGACCTCGATCTCGACGCTATGCCCGTGCACGCGGAGCTGCGCGGCAACGTAGTTAGCCTGCCAGAGTGCGAGTTGCGAACCGCGCGAGCCGATGCGAATGGTGAGTGTGCTCACAGAGGTCTAGGATACCGCGCTTGCGTTCGGACAAACCAGATCGAGAAAAAGCCAATAATGGCCAGCAGGAAGATGACGATGCTGACGCCCTGCCGGGTCCAGAAGGTGGTCTTTTCGAGCTTGCCACCGGTCTTCTGCGCGATCCAGCGCAAGACCTTGCTGAGCATATACAGGAAAGCGAAGAGAATGACGGTGAACAGCAGCTTGCGCGCACTGATGGCGTTGATGCCGAGCAACTTGATGCCGTCCAACTGAACAACGTGGTTGGGACCGGCGACCTGGAGGTACGGACCTGCCATGGTGGTGTGATGCGTTTGAACCGCAGCGGGTTACGTGGTCTCGGGCGCCTGCGCCGCGGACCGGCTGCCCCTTGCGGGCGTCGCGCGTTGCCCTGTGTTGACGCCATGCGTTAGCTGGGATGCAGCGGGAAGAGACTACGATGGAAGAGGAACGATTGCGCCAGAGGGTGATGCCGTAGCCCCAGAGCGTGATGCCGTAGCCATCGTTGCAAGGGAGTGGGTATGCGTCTGTGGGTCCGCGTCGTTGGGTTGGCAATCTTGATGGGTCTGGCGACCGCCGGGGTGTCGCTCTGCGCGCAGGGCTACTCGGCGGACCAGCCGATCGGCGCGACCGCCCAGAGCCGGCCAGCGTACCTCGCGCACGCTGGAATCGAACAGCGCCTCGGCCAGCCGCTACCCATGACCACGGCCTTCACCGATGAGACCGGGCGCGCAGGCCCGCTCTCGAGCTGGTTCGACGGCAAGCCGGCGGTGATCGCCGAGGTGTACTACAAGTGCGGCATGCTTTGTCCGCAAGTGCTGCACGGGCTCGCTACCGGGCTCGCGCAGCTCACGCTGAAGCCGGGCAAGGACTACAACGTGCTGGTGCTCAGCATCGACCCCACCGACAAACCCGCCGACGCGGTTGGCCAGAAGCAGCAGTTCCTGGGTGAGGCTGGATGGACCGGCAATCCGCAGGCTGCGAGCGATAGACAGGCCGCGGGCGCGGTGCATTTCCTCACCGGCGATACAGCGTCGATTGCGGCGATCTCGAGCGCGACCGGCTATCACTATGTACGCGTGCCCGGCCCGGACGGCAGGCTCGACCAGTTCGCGCACTCCAGCGTCATCATGTTCGCGACGCCCGAAGGCAGCATGTCGAAGTATCTCTCCGGCATCGATTATCCCGCGCGCGATCTGCGCCTGGCGCTGCTCGACGCTTCGCAGAAGAAGATCAGCAACCCGGTCGACCTGCTGATCCTCTACTGCTGCAGCTATAGCCCGTCCGTGGGCCGCTACTCCGTCTCGATCATGCGAATCCTCGGCCTGGCCGGCATGGTGACGCTGCTGATCGTGATCGGCATGGTATATCTGCTGACGCGCAAACCCAAGGGCGCCACGGCATAAGGATCCGCAAGTCCTCAAAGCCGGTTGTGAACGTCGCGGCCGCGGTAGAAGATGCCCACGATGACGACTCTTGCTTCCAGGACACGAAAGGCGATGGTGACGCTGTGATCGAAGCCCATTGTGCGCCCGCCGGATGCGGAGTGAGTCCGGGCCGTACCGCGTAAAGGAAATGACTTCAGGTCCTCACAAACTTCGCGGATCGATTCGGTATAGGAGGTTGCGATGCGCGGCGACGGCTCCTTGGCGATGTAGCGGAAGATGGACACGAGGTTCTTCTCTGCTCTCGCCGATAAAACAACGGGCCTGCGAATCAGGCGGACTTCATGGCCCGCCTATACTCGGCCGCCAGCGTTTCCTTTACCTGCTCCATGGTCCTGACCTGCGAGGGATCCCGGTCGTATTCCTCACAAGCCTCGACAATCTCGTTCGCCATCCACTCCGGCAATTCGTCCCCCCGCAACTCCCCTTCGGGCAAATCGAGCATGTCGAGCCCCTCCGCAATGACAGCCAGCGGGCTCGAATACCCGTGATCAGCAATCTGGGCGCGAACTCGCTCGCTGAGTTCGGCGGTCAACGTGATGGTGATCGGCTCGCTGGCAGGCATGGCATGACCCTCCCCAACATCGTAGCGCGAAGATCAGGAATTATCATCCTCGTTGATTCCCTGGTCGCTCTCTCGCTGGACGCCGCGCAGAACCGCGAGCTGCGCGTGCAGGAGCTTGGCGGTGAGGGACCTGGTGAGCGCGTCCAGCGCCGCCTGCTGCTCGGGTGTGAGCGGCTGCGCGGCGAGGCGCTGCGTGAGACGTCCAAGCTCGGCCTGACGCAACGCCTCGGCGTCGAGCAGCAGATGCTTGATGGCGTCGGTAACAGGCGCCTGCGCGAGACGCTCGCCATAGCGGGCAACTTCGCCGGCGACGATCGACTCGGCGGCCTCGGCCTCGCGCCCGCGGCTGGCCTGGTTCTGCACGGCCACCTGCTGCAGATCGTCGATGTCGTAGACGAAGCAGCCTTCGATGTCGTTGACCCCCGGCGCCACGTCGCGCGGGACCGCAATGTCGATGAAGAAGACGGGCCGATTGCGGCGCCGATGCAGCAGCGCGCGCGCAGCGTCGGGAGTGAAGATGTGGCCGCCATCGGCTGCGGAACCTGTGCTGGTGATGATAATGTCGGCGCGATGCGACTGCAGGTGAAGCTGGTCGAGCGGAATGACGCCGGTCGTGATCGCGGGCGTGCGCAGCGCGTCGGCGATGGCCTGCGCGCGGGCCTCGGTGCGATTGGCGACCAGCAGCGTGGTCGCGCCCTGCTGGATCAGGTGGCGCGCGGCCAGGTCCGACATCTTTCCCGCGCCCACCAGCAGCACGGTCTTGCCAGCCAGCGAGCCGAAGATCTTGCGCGCCAGCTCCGCCGCAACCGAAGCAATCGAGACCGTCGAGTTGCCGATCTGCGTTTCGGTTCGCACCCGTTTGGCCACGAAAAACGCTCGCTGCAGCAGCGGATCCAGAGTTGAGTTGGCCGCGCCAACCTCACGCGCCACCGTCCAGGACTGCTTCACCTGGCCAAGGATCTGAGCTTCGCCAACGACCATGGAGTCCAGCGAACTGGCCACGCGAAACAGATGACGAACTGCCTCGCGCTCGCGAAACTCATAGACGTGCGGCTGGATGTCGTCCACGCGAACGTTGAGGTAATCCTGCAGGAAAGCCAGCATGCTGGGACCGGCGACAGTGCCAGAGCCGGAGGCTGGCGATGAGCCGCCGTCCGCGTCCTGCACGGTGAGCAACTCGACTCGGTTGCAGGTGGAAAGGATAAGGGCTTCGCGCACGCCGGGCTGGTGCGCGAGCGTGCGGGTCGCGTCCGCCAGGCGCGCGGCCGGGATGGCCAGCCGCTCGCGGACTTCGATGGGCGCGGTGGTGTGGTTGACGCCCAGCAGCAGCAGCGCCGGTCCCGTTCGGTTTGGCCTGTTGCCGGTCATGGCGCCCTGAACCTATGCACGACCGAGAGCGAGTTGGCCGCCCACACCGCCAGCACGACCACGAAGACGAAGCTCGACAAATAGACCGCCCGGCGGCCGCGCAGGCCACTGTGGCGGCGGATGAAGATCATCAGGATGTACGCGATCCACATGGCCAGCGAGAGCAGTACCTTGGGGTCGGCGAAGAACGACGGCCCGATGGTTTGCAGCGCGATCACCGAGCCGATCAGCAGGCCCGCCGTCATGCACGGCAGCCCGAAGCGCAGCGCGCCAAAGGCGATCTGGTCGAGCGTTTCGAGCGGCGGCAGCCACGCACTTCTGGCGCCCGGCCGCGGCACGCGCTTCTGCTTGAGGCGGCGCTCCTGCACAAGATAGAGCAGGCTCGCAATGAGCGATAAAAAAAGCGCCGCGTACGCCGTGAGCAGCAGCGCGACATGCAGAAACAGCCAGCCGGTGCGGATGAAGGGATAGGCCATCGTCTCGTGCCCCGGATGAAACGCTGGAACAATAGTCAGCAACACCGCGACCGGCAGCAGAAAGATTCCGAAGCTGACGGTGCGGTAGCGCGCGGCCAGGATCAGGAACGCGAGCACCAGCAGCAGGCCCAGCCAGGAGAGCGTCTCGTGGGTATCGACCGGCAGCGCACGATGCGCGGCGACCAGGGTCTCTACGATGGATACGAAGTGAAAGAACGCCCCAGCCAGTGCGGCCGGATGGGCGATGTGGCGCCAGCGCGGTCGGTTGTAGAGCGCAGCCGGCAACACCGCGAGCGCGGCGATGCCGTACAGCATGACCGCGACTCGGAGCCAGAGAAGAGACATGGGAGTGGATTCGCGCGAAAAAGCCGCGAAGAATCAGTATATCGTTCGACGCGGCGTACTACAGAGCAGACCGCTCGGCGTCGTAGGCGACGCTCTGTTCGAGATACACCTTGAGCTTGGCTTCGATCAACGAGAGCGGCAGCAGAAACGGGCGGTCTACGATCTCAACCGTAAGCGTCCCGTCGGCGTGGGTGTACTTGGCGGTGACCCCGTCCTTGGTCAGAGTTCCGGTGGGGCCGGTGAGCTCGATGCCATTGGTGCGGAGGCGCTGGGCGGCGGCGGCGAACTGCCCGTCGGACATCGGAATCTCGATCATTCACCTAGTGTATGGCGTTAAGCTGCGCTGACCGCGGCAGAAGAGAAGCAGGTCCTTCCTCTTCCGCAAGTTCAGAGTCAGAATGAAAACTCTTCCTGATGGCGGTGCGGTATTCTGGGCTTTTCCCAGAACCAGCGGATGGCGATTGCGACCCACAGAACGGAAGAGAGCGGGCTGACGCCGGTGATGCGGCAGTATCGCACGGCGAAAGAGGCGCACCCCGACGCCCTGCTCTTCTTTCGGCTGGGCGATTTTTATGAGCTCTTCTACGACGATGCGGTGATCGCGGCGCGCGAGCTGCAACTCACCCTGACCTCGCGCGATAAAACGAAGTCCGTGCCCATGTGCGGCGTTCCGTACCACGCGGCGGGAGCGTATCTGCAGCGGTTGCTCCGCCGCGGCTACCGCGTGGCGCTCTGCGAGCAGATGGAAGATCCCAAGACCGCCAAGACGATTGTGCGAAGAGAGGTCACTCGCGTGCTTACGCCGGGCACCGCGGTGGATGCCGCGCTCGAGTCCAGCGAGAGCCAGTGGCTGGCGTGCGTGACCGGCTTGAGTCAAAATATCAGCGCCAATACGGCGGCCTCGGTCGGCGTGGCCTCAATCGATCTTTCCACCGGCGAATTTCGCGCAACCGAGTTTGGTGGCCCTCACGGCTGGGCGCTTGCGTTGGACGAGCTGGCGAGGATGCGCTCGGCGGAAGTTATCTTTGCTCGCGGGACGGGCTTCGGCTCGACATCGCAGAGCGTGCGGCAGACAAGCCTTCCTGTCGCTGCCGAAGAAAAGCACTCCGCCCTTTCGCATGAAGCGCGAAAGGATGGGCCACCCGGCGCGGAGGCAACGGGCGAGACGCTGGACGTAGCCGGAGCCCGGACGGAGATCGCTGGGGCCAGGACCGAAGTAGACGAGTGGGCGTTCACCGAGGATTACGCGATTCCGCTGCTGCGCCAGCAACTGAAGGTGCACTCGCTCGATGGCATGGGGTTGGGCGGCCACGCGGCGGCCGCGGTCGCGGCGGGCGCAATTGTGCATTATCTGCGCGCGACCAAGCAGGGCGCGCTGGAACATATCGACACGCTGCGCTACTACGAGCGGCGCGATTGCCTTGAGCTCGATGCAGTGAGCGTGCGCAATCTCGAACTGGTGGACCCGCTGTTTTCGAGCGAAGGCCCGCACACAACTCTCTTCTGGACGCTCGATGCATGCTGCACTCCGATGGGCAAGCGCCTGCTGCGCGCGCAACTGCTGCGGCCGATGCAGGCCCTCGATGCCATCAACGTGCGGCTGGATGCAGTCGGCGAGGCCGCGGCCGACATTCGCAAACGCGAGGGCCTTCGCCGCGCGATGGACGGGGTGCTCGACCTGGAGAGATTGCTCGGCCGCATAGCGATGGAGACAGCGGGACCGCGCGAGGTGGTTGCGCTGTCCAACACCATCGCACGGCTGCCCGGGTTGCGCGCCGCGACGGCCGAATTTACGAACAGCCGCTGGACGGATCTGCACCGGAGCTTCGACCCCCTCGACGATCTGCACGAGATGATCGCGCGCACGCTGGTCGAGGAGCCGCCTGTAGCGCTGAGCGATGGCGGCGCAATTCGCGAAGGCGTCGATGCCGAGTTGGACGAGTTGCGCGGGCTATCCTCAAGCGACCGGCAGCGTGTTGCCGCCATCGAAGAACGTGAGCGTGAGCGCACCGGGATTGGGTCCCTGAAGGTACGGTTCAACTCGGTGTTTGGCTATTACCTGGAGGTGACCAAGGCCAACGCGAAGGCTGTCCCGGCGGACTACGAGCGCAAGCAGACGCTGGTCAACGCCGAGCGCTTTACGACGCCGGAGCTGAAGGACCTGGAGACCAAGATTCTCACCGCGCAGGAGCGTTCGGGCGAGATCGAACGGAAGATCTTTGCCGAGCTGCGACGGCAATTGCTGACCAACGCGGCGCGCGTACGCGAGGCGTCCCGGCAGATCGCCGAGATGGATCTCCTGAGTTGCTTCGCGCATATGGCCGCGCTGCGCGGCTGGACCCGGCCGCAGGTCGACACGAGTGGCGTCTTGGAGTTTGCGAACGCGCGGCATCCGGTCGTGGAGCGGCGGCTGGAAGAGCAGGGCGCCGGCAGGTTCGTGCCCAACTCGCTGCATCTGTGCGCGGGCGCCGGTGAATCGAATGGACCGTCGCTGCTGCTCATCACCGGCCCCAACATGGGCGGCAAGAGCACCTATCTGCGCCAGGCCGCACTGCTCGTCATCATGGCCCAGTGCGGTTGCTTCGTGCCGGCGGAGCGGATGCGGCTGGGGCTGGTGGACCGCGTGTACACCCGCATCGGGGCCAGCGATAACGTGGCCCGCGGCCGTTCGACCTTCATGGTCGAGATGACTGAAACCGCGGCGATCTTGAACACCGCGACCGCGCGCTCGCTGGTGTTGCTCGACGAGATGGGACGCGGCACCGCGACCTACGACGGCCTCTCGCTGGCTTGGGCGACGGTCGAGCATCTGCACGATGCGCTGGGCGCGCGCACGTTGTTTGCGACTCACTATCACGAGCTAACGTTGCTTGCCGAGCGGCTGGCGCGGTTGAAGAACGTCCGCGTAACGGTGCGCGAAAACGCAGACGGGATCGTCTTTCTGCACACGGTCGAGCCGGGCGCGGCGAGCAAGAGCTACGGCATCGAAGTGGCTCGGCTCGCAGGTTTGCCGGGCGTGGTGATTGAGCGTGCTCGCGAGGTGCTGCGAGTGCATGAACGCGCGGAGTCGCAGCAGGTGCGCGAGGCTGCGCCTTCTGCAACTCGCGAGGCGAAGGTGCAGATGACCATGTTCACGCCGCTGTCGCAGAAGATCGTCGATCGTATCGAGGCTGTCGATGTGGACGGCCTGACGCCGCGCGAGGCGCTCCATCTGCTCGCGGAGTTGCAGCGCGAGCTGAAGGGTGGCACGGAGTGAGTCCAAACAAAAGCAGATTGCCTGCGCGAATGGCAACAAGAAATGCAGGGTCAACAGTCAAAGCGAGAGCAATGATTGTGGCTGGCGTGATGAGCGGGACGTCGGCGGATGGTGTTGATGTGGCATTGTGTCGCGTCGCGCCTGGCAGCGATGGCGTACCGAGCGTGAAGGTGCTCGGGCACCGTGCGTTTGCGTACGACAAGAAACTGCGCGCCGCGGTATTGGGTGCGGCCAGTGGAGACACCATGAGCGCGGCGGATTTTGCGCGTCTGTCGTGGCGGCTCGGCGAAGTGTATGCGGAGTGCGTGGAGACTACTGCGCGCGAGTTAAAGTTTCCCGTCCAGTTGGTCGCGTGTCATGGGCAGACGATCGTGCATCAGGCTGTCGCGCAGAAGTTTCTGGGTTCGCCGCTGCGTTGTACGTGGCAGATCGGTGAGCCTGCGGTGATTGCTGAGCGTCTGCAAGTTCCCGTGGTGAGCGACTTTCGACCGGCGGACATGGCGGCGGGTGGCCAGGGCGCGCCGCTGGTTCCGATGCTCGACTTCTGCATGTTCCGCCACGCAACGAAAAATCGCGCTCTGTTGAATCTTGGCGGCATCGCGAACGTGACCGCGCTGCCCGCGGGCTGCGGCGTGGACGAGGCGCTCGCGTTCGATACGGGGCCCGCCAACATGGTGATAGATGCAGTCATACAGAAGCTGTATGGTGGCGGCTTCGACAAAGATGGTGAGATTGCAGCGCGAGGACGCGCGCTTGCGGATGTCATTAAGCGGCTGATGGAGACCACGTACTTCTCTGTCCTGCCCTCGAAGTCGTGTGGGCGCGAAGAATTCGGGGCGGCCTTCGTTGCAAGATTGCTGACAATGTGTGAAGGCGCCCGCAGGCAGGATGTAGTCGCAACCGCCACAGCCCTGACCGTAGAAAGCGTGCTCGACGCATATCGGCGATTCTGCTGGCCGCATCTGGGGCTGCGCGCTACGCTGGCGAAATCGACCGAGATGCTCGTTGCCGGTGGCGGAGCGAAGAACGCCACGCTGATGCGGATGTTGAGCGATGGATTCGCGCCGCTGGGCGTTAGCGTGAAGACGACGCAGGCTGTGGGGTTGGCGGTGGAGGCGAAGGAGGCCGCGGCGTTTGCGCTGCTCGGCTGGCTCACGTGGCACGGTCTTCCAGGCAATGTTCCAAGCGCGACGGGTGCTACGCGAGCCGTAGTCCTCGGCAAGGTGTCGCTCGCGTGACCCGCATCGTTTCAGGTGTGCTGCTCTTGCCGATGCTGTTGCCGTTGGCTGCTTGCAGGGCGCCGGTGACAGATTCGCACACACTGAACTTCCTCATCGAAAGCTCGCCGAACAATCTCGATCTGCGCCAGGGAACCGACGCACAATCCGAGCGCATCGGTGAGCTGATCTACGACCCGCTGGTGCGCAAGGACGCGCACTTCAATCTGCAGCCCTGGCTCGCGACTAACTGGGAGCAACCCGATCCGCTCACATGGGTCTTTCATCTGCGCGCGGGCGTGCGCTTTCAGGATGGCAAGCCGCTCACCGCCGACGATGTCGCCTGGTCGATCCGCAGCATGAGCAACGGCGCGCTGATCACGGCCAAGGGCGGCGCATTTGCGGACGTCGTGAACATCGCCGTGCGCGATCCGCTGTCGCTGATCGTAAAGACCAGCAGGCCCGATCCGAGTCTGCTGTTCAATCTCAGCGACGGATTGTTCGGTGTCGTCGAGAACGGCGCGGGCCGCGATGAAGGACTGCATCCGGTGGGTACAGGGCCATTCAAGTTTGTCGCTCAGGTGCAGGACAAGCAGGTCGTAGTCGAGCGCAACGCGGCCTATTGGGCCGGCGCGCCAAGTCCGACGATTGAGCGCGTGCGATTTGACGTGGTGCCCGACACGATCACCGCCGCGCTCGAGATGAAGAAGGGCTCGGGCGATGTAGAGAGCAATCTGCTCACCAGTGACATGGTGCATGCCTTGCGTGGCCAAGCGAACCTGCGCACCGAGACAGGACCGGGAGCCCGCGTCGATTACGCAAACTTCAACGTGACTGACCCCTCGCTCAGCGATCGCAGGGTGCGCCAGGCCATCGCATGCGCGATCGACAAGGACGCGCTGATCGGGGCGTTGCGGCGCGGTCTGGCGCGGCCGGCGGAGACGCTGCTGCCGCCCGGACATTGGGCTGCGGCCAGCGACAGCGAGCTCGCGCAGTATCCGCACGATGTGGCACGCGCGGTGCGGCTGTTAGACGCGGCCGGCCTCAAGCCGGACAAGAATGGTGTGCGGCTGCGGTTCACGCTGAAGACCTCGACCGATGAAAACACGCGGCTGGAAGCGCAAGCGATCCAGGCCGAGTTGCGTCAGGCCGGGATCGACCTGACGCTGCGCTCGGCGGAGTTTGGGACCTTCTACTCCGACATCACCCGGGGCGCGTTCCAGATGTACATGCTGCGCTGGATTGGCTCGAATGAAGACCCGTATATTTTTCGCTACACCGATGCGACGGAGAGTTTTCCGCCCAAAGGCGCCAACCGCGGCCGCTACTCCAACCCGAAGGTTGACGCGCTGCTCCAGGCCGCGAGCATCGAAACCGACCAGGCAGTGCGGCGGCGCGAGTACATTGAGGTGCAGCAGATTCTGGCCGTCGACCTGCCCGGAATTCCGCTGTGGTACCCGGACAACGTGGTGGTGCACTCGACGCGGTTGACGGGCGTGACGCTGAACGCAGGCGGCAGCTTCGATTTTCTGCGCACGGCCCAGCTGCGCTAGTTCGTCGCGCCGTCCGAGTGGTATATCTGGCAATGTCGCGTTCCGTCACGCACACCTTTCAAGGAGCATCATGTCGAGATCACGCCGGGAGTTTCTGCAAAAAAGTTCATTGGGGTTGATGGGAGCGGCCATGGCAGCCAAGACAGCAGGCGCAAACCAGACACCCACGACGCCTGGCGCGCCGCCCGCCTTCGGCACCGCCGCGCCGGTCGGCCCAGCCGTCTCCGTCGAGACCTTCACCGAGGCCGAGAAGCTCGTCCAGGTCGAGATGACGCCGCACGACCTCGCGCAGGCCGCAGGCAACTGGCAGCAGGCGATGGCGCCCGTCTACGAGCGGCGAACCGGTCCGCGCAAGCTCGCGATCCCGGAGAACATCGCGCCCGCGACGGTGTGGAACCCCACGCTGCCCGGCACCACCAGCGGCCCCGCGCGCAACTCCTTCGAGCTGGGGTCGCCGCCCGTGCCGACACTTCCAGCGAACGACGAAGACATTGCCTTCGCGCCCGTCACTTCGCTCTCCGCGTGGATCAAGTCGCGCCAGATCACCTCCGAACGGCTCACCAATATCTATCTGGCGCGCCTGGAGAAGTACAACAAGCAGCTCAACTGCGTCATCACGCTGACCCGCGAGCACGCCCTCCAGCAGGCCCGCGCCGCCGACCGCGAGATCGCGGCCGGCAAATACCGTGGGCCGCTGCATGGCATTCCATGGGGCGCCAAAGACCTGCTCGACACCGCCGGCATTCCCACGACCTATGGCGCCGAGCCGTATCGCAACCGCGTTCCTGCGAAGGACGCCGCCGTTACCGCGCGCCTCAACGCCGCCGGCGCGGTGCTGGTCGCCAAGCTCTCGCTCGGCGCGCTGGCGCTCAACGACATCTGGTTCGGCGGCCAGACCATGAATCCATGGCTGCTTGAAGAGGGCGCTTCGGGCTCCAGCGCCGGTCCCGCTGCGGCCGTCGCTGCCGGGCTGGTTGGATTCGCGATTGGAAGCGAGACGCAGGGCTCGATCGTCAGCCCGTCGATGCGCTGCGGCGTCACCGGCCTGCGCCCCACTTACGGCCGCGTGCCGCGCACCGGCGCGATGACGCTGAGCTGGACCTGCGACAAACTCGGCGCAATGGCGCGCTCGGTCGAAGACACCATGCTGGTACTCGATGCGATCAGCGGCCCCGACCCCGGTGACGTCGCGAGCGTCCCCAGCAAGCTCGACTTCGATCGCAACGCCAGCATTGCCCATCTGCGCGTGGGCTATTTTCCGGCCTGGATGCAGACAGCCCCGGCGACCGATGTCGATCGCGCCGCACTGGAGACGGTGAAGAAGCTTGGCCTGAGTACAGTCCCGGTCTCGCTGCCCGACTGGCCCTACGACTGCCTCAACATCATCCTCTTCGCCGAGGCCGCCGCCGCGTTCGAAAAACTCACGCTCTCGCATCAGGTCGACGACCTCCGCGCGCAGGTCCCCGACGCATGGCCCAACACCTTCCGCCAGGCGCGCTTCCTCTCGGCCGTCGACTTCGTGCAGGCCGACCGCCTGCGCCGCATGGTAGCGCTGGAGATGCATCGCATCTTCACCGAAGTTGACCTGCTGCTGGCCCCCTCGCTGCGCGACGAGTTTCTGGTCATCACCAACTTCACCGGCCAGCCCTCGCTCACCCTCCGCGCCGGTTTCGTGGAGGTGTCGGAGGCCCGCAGCGACTGGGCGCCCGACCCCGCGCACCCACTGCCGAAGTTCTCCCCGCCGCGCCGCGTGCCGCATGGGGTCACGCTGGTCGGCAGGCTGTTTGAGGAAGGAACCGTCGCCGAAGCCGGCATCGCCCTGGAGCAGGCCTTCGGAGTCGCCACCGAGCGCCCCGCAGGCTTCTAGAGCAAACTACCCATTGCCGTAGAGTTTTGCTCTTGCTTTTCTGGTTGTCATTCCGTAGCAATCTGCTGTTTGGCCGCACTCATCGCAAAGCCTTATCGCAATGAGTGCGGACGTAGACCCGCATGCGCGCCCCTCCGATCTTTGGCATCGATCCTCACCACGGAACCAACCACCGTCTTCCCGCGTAAAGCTATCCAGGCGCAGTTCGGACTCGAAAATCCGAAGACCCCCTGCTAGCGCCGCCACACCATCCCGACACGCGCACTGAAAGAAGGCCCACCATGAAGCTTCAACTCATCGCCGCAGCCGCTCTGCTCAGCCTCTCCGCCGCTGCCCTGGCCGAAAGCCAGTTCGAGCGCACGCTGAACGTCTCCGCGCAGCCCGACCTCTATGTCTCCACCGGCTCGGGCGAGATCCACATCCACCCTGGCAGCGGCAACCAGATCCACATCGTCGGGCACATTCACGCCGGCTGGATGGTCTTTGGCGACGTCAATGCGCGCATTCAGCGCATCGTCGACAACCCTCCCATCGTGCAGGATGGCAACACCGTCCGTGTGGGTGCGTCGGGCAGCATCTCGAACGACCACGATCTCTTCAACAACCTCAGCATCGACTACGACATCACCGCGCCGGCCGGCGTTGCGTTGAACCTGCACAGCGGTTCCGGCGACCTCGATGTCGACGGCGTTGGCCGTTATCTTTCCGCCACCACCGGCTCCGGCCACATCCAGGGCCATGGCATTCACGGCCCCGCCGAACTCCAGACCGGTTCCGGCGATATCGATCTTCAGGAGGAAGCCGCCGGCGACGTGAAGGCCCGGTCCGGCTCGGGCAGCATCCGCATTCACGGCCTGAACGGCAGCTTCAACGCCCGCACCGGCTCCGGCGACATCGCCGCCGACGGTCATCTGGCCGGCCCCGCAACGTTGAACAGCGGCTCCGGTTCGATCCGCCTGCATCTCAATCCGGACGCGCACTTCAACCTCGAAGCCTCCACCGGTTCAGGCGACATCCACGTCAACTTTCCCGGCGCGCCCCAGCAGAGCGACAGCTCCCGCCACCACCTCACCGGGCCCGTTGACGGTGGCGGCGCGCCGCTCGAGGTCCGCACCGGCTCCGGCGACATCGAGATCGACGGCGGCAACTCCTCGCGCTCCTCGGTCGATCGCAATCAGTTGCGGGTTCCCGGCGCCATCGATTGCGTCGCCGCGCCGCACTCTCCGCAGTGCGCGCCCAACTAGCTGCGATGCCCGCTATAGCGGAGTTTTCACTGGTATAGAGTCCTGCTGCGATTGATCTTTCCTTGCACTTGCTTCTCTGGTTTTGCGTTTCTGGTTGTCTGCGTTTCTGGTTGTCTGCGTTTCTGGTTGTCTGTTTTTCTGGTTGTCATTCCGTAGGAATCTGCTTCTCGGGGCTGCGATACACGCTCGGGACCCCGCTCTAAACTATCTGCATGCCCGCACCGCGCTTACTGGTCTTCGACCTCGACGGCACACTCATCGACTCCTCGCTCGACCTTTGCAACTCGGTCAACGCCGCCATGGCGCACGTCGGCAAACCCGGGCTGCCGAACGCGCTCATCGCCAGCTACATCGGCGACGGCGCGGCGATGCTGGTACGCCGCGCGCTGGGTGACCCCGGCGATCTCGACAGCGGACCGCCCGCGAGCGAATTTCCATCCGCAGGCCCCCCTTCGGAGACAGCCGGCGACGAGCTCTTTCATCGCGCCTTCGACTTCTTCCTCACCTACTACCGCGCGCACAAGCTCGACAACACAACGCTCTACGATGGTGTGCTCGACGCCCTGCGACACATCCGCTCGCGCCATCCGCATCTGCCGATGGCGGTGCTGACCAACAAGCCAGTGAACCCCTCGCGCGAGATCTGCGCCGCGCTCGACGTCGCTCCGTTTTTCTTTCAGAACTACGGCGGCAACTCGTTCGCGACCAAGAAGCCCGATCCCACCGGTCTGCTCGCGCTGATTGCCGAAGCCAGCGCGATTCTCGCCTCTCGCGAACCCGCCTCGCGCGAACTTACCGCCCCCTCCATCTCGCCCGCAATCTCCCCGCACGAGGTCGTAATGATCGGCGACTCCGACGCGGACGTACTCACCGCGCGCCGTTGCGGAGCGCGCTCGCTGGGCTGCGGCTTCGGTCTCGCGCCGGCATCGCTCGCGGCCGCGAAACCCGACGCCACCGTCTCTCACGCCAGCGAGTGGCCCGTCGCGCTGGGCCTGTAGAGCAACGCTGTCGTAAGCCTGGAGTCGTTCTTGGCTTGCTGGTTGTCATTCCGTAGGAATCTGCTGTTCGGGATGTCGATACACCCTCAGCAGAGCCGCTCACTTCTTCCACGCACCGACCAGACGCCGCAGCACAATCAGCTCGCCCGTGTGATACGCCGTGTGGTCGGCGATCAGCAGCGCCTCGTGCAGCAGCGTCTGCCCGTCGCCCCACGCAAACGGCTCCGCCAGCGCGGCATCCGACGCCTTGTGCAGCAGCGCCTCGAAGGCCTTGCGATCCGCTCGCACCTGCCCGATCGACTTCTCCCACGCGGCTTCGTCGGCCGGCTCCGGATTCTTTGGCCAGTAATCATCCGGCCACTTCGCAGCCTTATGACTTCCATTCGCGTTGTCGCTGAAGTCTAGGATGTCGTGCTGCGCGAGCCGTATGTGCTCCACGATCTGCCACGCCGAATACGGCAGCCCCTCGGGCACGACACCGCGCAGCTTCGCCGGCATATCTTTCACAGCATCCTCAAAGCTCGCATGCGCCTGTCCGCCGTCCAACAGTTTCTTCAGTTCCTTCCGCAGCCCGTTGCCGATCGCTGCGCCGCCTTGGTCCGACGATTCGTGGTTCTTGTCCATACGCAATTCGATGCACACCGGACCCGCAGCGACTGCTCGACGCTATCGCACCACTCCAGCGCTGGGCGAGGGCCACAGCCACGCCGCGCCGCGCACCCCACTCGAATCCCCATGCATGTTGCGCAGAATCGGCGTTTCCACTCCGCCACCGAAGGGATAATCGCGCAGCCGCCGCGCCAGGCTGCCGTCATACAGCCGGTCCAGATTCGACAGCCCACCGCCCAGCACGATCGCATCCGGATCGAGCACGTTCACAATCGTCGACAGCCCGCGCGCCATGCGATCGATCAGCCGGTCCAGCGCCGCCGCAGCCTCGCAGTCGCCCGCCTCCGCTGCCGCCACGATCTCCGCGCCGCGCAGATTCCGGCTCGACGTGCGCGCGAAGTCCCACTCGAAGCCGGTCCCAGAAATCCACATCTCCAGGCACCCGCGCTGGCCGCAGTAGCACAGCGGGCCGGGCTGCTCCTCGGCGCTCGGCCACGGCAGCGTTGTATGTCCCCACTCACCGGCGTTGCCGTTCGGTCCCGCGTGAACTCTGCCGTTGATCGCAATCCCGCCCCCGCACCCGGTTCCGAAGATCACCCCGAACACCACGCCATAGCCGCGCGCCGCGCCGTCGGTGGCCTCGCTGATCGCGAAGCAGTTCGCATCGTTGGCGCAGCGGACTTCGCGCTCCAGCGCCACGCTGAGATCGCGTTCCAGCGGCCTTCCATTCAGCCACGTCGAGTTCGCGTTCTTCACCAGCCCGGTCGCCGCGACGATCGTCCCCGGAATCCCCACCCCCACACTACCCACTCGATGCGTCTTCATCTCAAGCTCGCGCACCAGTCCAGCGATGGCCGCAACCGTCCCCGCATAATCGCCCTTCGGCGTCGCGACGCGAATCCGCCCCAGGCTCTTGCCCGCGGCATTCAACGCAATCGCTTCGATCTTCGTCCCGCCTACATCCACGCCGATCCGCATGCCTCGCTCTACGCCCCTCTCATGTGGGTCAAGCCTAACGCAAGCGCGACGCCGGCGGCTAAACAAACGATTTGCCACAGAACCGCCGCCGGCCGCCGCTCGTTCTGCAACTCCGGCAGCAGGTCGACCAGCGAGATGTACAGAAAACTTCCCGCGCTGACCGGCAGCAGCCACGCAACGCGGTGCGATCCATGCTCGCCCAGCGCCGTCACAATCGCCCATCCCAGCAGGCTCAGGCCGCCCGCCCCAATGGCCAGCAGCGCCGCCGGTCCGCGTTTGATCCCCATATGCACCAGCAGCGCGAAGTCGCCCAGCCGGTGCGGCAACTCATGCAGCCCCACCGCCAGGGCCGTCACCCAGCCCACGCGCGCGTCGATCGAAAACGCCGCGGCCACGCTGGTGCCATCGACCAGGCTATGCGTCAGCGACCCCAGCAGCAGCGTCGCCGGCTTGGTCGCTCCATGATGATGATGATGGCCGGAAAGATCGTGGTCCGACTCCGGCTCGTGACTCGCCGCCTGCTCAAAACCCGACTCGTTCAGCGGCTCCGCGCGCACTCCGGAGAAGACCTGAAAGATCCGCTCGAACGCATACAGCGCCAGCATCGTCGCCACCAGCACGACCCACACGGCGCTGCGGTTGCCTAACGCCGCAACCGCCTCGGGCAGCAGATGCGCCGCGCCCGTCGCCAGCAGCACGCCCACCGCCACGCCGATGATGTACGGCAACGCACGCCGCAGCCACGTCTCCGACCGATGCAGCGACAGCACCGCGACCGCCGCCAGCGCCTGCACCCCCAGAACGGCTATCAGAGATTCAATCGGCGCGACTTGCAAACAGCCCCCCACCCCATCCTATCCCGCGGGTCCCGGCGCCGCGGCTGTCCCACGCGCCTGCCCCCTCCGCGGGCAATCCACGCGATTGCCCCACGTCACGCTTCTGAGACGTGGCTTCGCTTATCAGGTCTTCCTGTCAGGGTTTGGCTGCACTCTGCGCGCCGTCGCCACCGGCCGGCGCCGCGGGCAGCGTATAGATCACCTCGCCCGAGCGCGTGTAGTGCAGCTCTTCGCGGGCCTCGTGCTCGATCGCGCTGGGATCGTTCTGCAGCCGGTCCACATGGCCTTGCAGCCGGTCATTCTCCGTCTGCAACTGCTGCATCTGCTGTTGCAGCGCCCGGGCCTCTTCGCGTTTGTGCACAAAGACCGTCACCCCATTGTGGCCGAACATCACGCCATAGCCCACGCCCACCGCCAGCGCGGCCACCGCCACGGTCGCCGCGCGCCTGCGCCACAGATACGCGCGACCCCGCGCCTCTTCCGCGATCGCCGGCAGACGCAACACCTTCTTCGAAATCTTCTGCTTGTGATTCAACTCCCGACACCCTCATGCATGCGCGTCACGCATTGCGCATCGGGTCCAGTATCACCTATCCCCGGCTCCGCCGTGCGAGCCTCGTTGGCCGGAGGAACCAAGCTCGGAACACTTTCTTTCCGAATTGAGAATCGAGCCGCGCCATCCCCGGTCTCGACTCTCGAATTTGTTCCCCCGCATTTGTTATCCTTAGCCAGCGGCATGCGCGTCCTCTTCGCCATCTCGATCCTGGCCTTCGCCGCTCTGCTATGGGCGTCGATCGCGATCGTGCGGCACGTACGCCGCGCCCGCCGCGCTCCGGTCACAACCCTTCGCACCGATTCTTCAAACTCCGCCAGTTCCCCAAAGACATCGCCCCACCGCTCGCACTTCTGACCTTCCGATCACCGCGCGCTTCCCGACATCTCGTCCCGCCTGCCCGTCGCCGTCCATCGCCTAACGTCCATCGCTTCATCCTCCCAGCGTGATCGCACACCAGCAAATCGACCCCAGCAAGGAACCAATGAGCCCCGCCGCAAACGATGTCCGCGAGATCAAGATCGCCCACAGCCCCGACTCCGACGACGCCTTCATGTTCTACGGCCTCGCCACCAACAAGGTCCGCGTCCCCGGCTACAAGTTCACCCACACCCTCACCGACATCGAGGCCCTCAACCACCGCGCCATGACCGACCAGTTCTACGACGTCACCGCCATCAGCTTCCACGCCTATCCCTACATCCAGGACAACTACACCCTGATGGCCTGCGGCGGCTCGGTCGGCGAAAACTACGGCCCCATGATCGTCGCGCCGAAGCAATACTCGCTCGACGAAGTCAAGAAGCTGCGCATCGCCGTTCCCGGCACCCTCACCACGGCCTATCTCACGCTGAAGCTCTTCGCCCCCGACATCGAAACCGTCACCGTCGCCTTCGACAAGATCATCCCCGCCGTCCTCACCGGCCAGTTCGACGCCGGCTTGATCATCCACGAAGGCCAGCTCACCTACGGCCGCGACGGCCTCAAGAAGATCATCGACCTCGGCGTCTGGTGGAAGGAGCAGACCGGGCTTCCCCTGCCGCTGGGCGGCAACGCCATCCGCCGGGCGTTAGGTCCTGAAGTCCAGCACACCGTCACCCAGGCCCTGCGCGACAGCATCCAGCACGCGCTCGAGCACCGCGACGCCGCCCTCGAATACGCCATGCAGTTCGCCCGCGACCTCGACCCCGCCCTGGCCAACCGCTTCGTCGGCATGTACGTCAACGAGCGCACCCTGAACTACGGCGACGACGGCCGCGAGGCCATCCGCAAACTGCTCGACATGGGCCACGAGCGCGGCATCATCCCCCGCAAAGCCACCGTGGACTTTGTCGACTGAAGGCTCACGATCGAAGTAGCGTTTTTCTCAACAGGGTTCTCCAGCTCGCGCCAAAACCTGTCAAGCCCCGCAGGCGAACCGGCGCACTCATCTCCTTGAAAACAGGCGACATTCGGCTAAGAGATCTTTGGCGTGTTTCCCCGGCGCCGCGCCGTATCATGGAAACAGTACGAAGAACAGAAAATCCCCGCACCCATGAGAGGGTTTCCGTATCGGTGTAGAGTCCTGCTGCTGTAGACCTTGCATTTACACTTGCTTTTTTGGTTGTCATTCCGTAGGAATCTGCTTCTCGGAGTTGCTATACACTATCGGGGACACCGGTTAGGATGAACGGACTGCAACGGGGCATTCAATCCCCTTCCTAAGTCCTTTGTATGAATTGCTTTGCATAAAGCGATCAGTCGATGGGGGGAGGGGGGTGGGGGTGGCTCCTCTCCACACGCTGGTCGGAGAGAAGTTCTGGGACAGGTTCGGAGGACGCTATCGGCCAGTTTGCACCATAGCCCCGGACGTTCGCCATTGCGGATTCCCCCAAAATCCGCCATACTTAGGTGTTCGGACAATCTCGTCCGCCGGTCGTGTCGATCGGGCATTCGCACCGCGATCCGTGGCCCAACGCGGATCAGCCGAACACATTTCACGTTGTCCCAAAGAGAGGAATACCCCTGTGTTGATGATTCGCCTGGCGCGCGTTGGCGCCCGCAAGCAGCCCCACTACCGCGTCGTTGTCATTGAGAAGGACCGCGCCCGCAACGGCCGTTCCGTCGAGGTCGTCGGAACTTACAACCCCCGCACCGAGCCCGCCAGCGTCGACCTCAAGCGCGACCGGATCGACTACTGGACCGCCAAGGGCGCACAGCTATCGGAGAGAGTAGGCAAGTTGCTGGCCAAATCCGTTCCGCCCGCCCCGGCGCCTGAAGCCGAGGCCGCTACCGCCTAAAGTAACCAAGGGGAAGAAAACTTCAGATCGCCACTCGAACTAAAGAGTTCTTGCAGAATAGCTTACGTCTAGTACACTCCCGTTTATAGAACGCAGTGTTCTACTGTAGACCTAAGTTTTACAGGCCCCGAATGCGATCGCTTTCTGCCAGCGGTTTGCGATGAATCAAACCACCGGTTCCCGTGGAGACCCCTTCCGTTTAGAGAAGCCGGCTCGCGGCGGCCCGCAGTGTATTTCGTGTTACTCCCAGAGGTGTACGAGTGGCTCAATCTCTTGCTCTAACGGACAGTCCTACGGCTGTATCCGAAATGGAATTACTGGTCAGCGAAATAGCCCGCGCCCTGGTCGACGAGACCGACGCCGTTCACGTCGAAGTGCTGAGCGACCATGAGGCGACCGTTCTGCGGCTGCACGTGGCCGCCTCCGACATCGGCAAGGTCATCGGAAAACAGGGCCGCACCGCACGCTCCTTGCGGACCATCCTGGGCGCGGCCAGCATGAAGCTGCACCGCCGCTTCTCGCTCGACATCGTCGAGGCCGGCCGAGATGCCGCCCTGCGCCAGAACGGGGTTCCACCGCAGCTTAGCCCCCATTTCTAGCCAACACCGCAGCTGGTGTAGAGAGGCCTCCGCCCTTTGTTTGTCCTTCCCGGAGGGAATCTGCGTTTGCAGTCTCTACACCATCAGGCAAATCGCTATCCAGTGGGTCAGCGCCGCCTCCGCCAACTCCCGTGCAGCGGCGGCCATCCTGTTGCGAGCACCGCAGCATGACTCTAGCTGCGTCTGCATCCCGGTGGACCGCCATCGCACGTCTGCTGCGCCCGCAGGGCCGCCGCGGCGAGCTCCTTGCCGATCCCCTCACCGATCTCCCCGAAGTCTTCACGCCGGGCCGCAAAGTCGCGCTCGCCTTTGCCGGCGTCGCCTCGCCCCTGCCCGACCAACCTGCCCTGCGCGTCGAGCAGTCCTGGCCCCCCACCGGCAAGAACGCCGGCCGCATCGTCCTCAAGCTCTCCGGCTGCGACAGCATCACCCAGGCCGAGGCCCTGGCCGGCCGCGACCTCCTCACCCCGGCCGCCGACCTCCCCCCTCTCGAACCCGGAGCCTTCTTCGTCGCCGAGCTGCTCGGCTGTGAGCTCTACGACGGCCCGGTCCTTGCCGGAACCATCGTCGACGTCCAGTTCCCCACCTCGCCCGACGGCCGCACCCGCCTGGAAGACGCCGCGCCGCTGCTGGCCATCCAGCTTCCCCACCCCTCCCCAACCCCCGAAGGCCCCTCACCCGAACCCGTTCTGGTCCCCTTCGTCCGCGCCTGGCTCGAATCGGTCGACCTCCCCGCCCGCCGCATCGTCATGACGCTCCCCCCGGGCCTGCTCGGAGACGGCAAGGATTAAGCAGCCGGAAGACCTTTTTTTTGTGATTCCCGAAGGGAATCTGCGTTTGCAGTCTCTACGCCACCAGGAAAAGTGCTATAAGCCGGTGAGGGAGGGCCAGCCAAAACACCCTTCTGAACCACGCTTCACCTGAATGCTTATGCGCTTCGACATCATCACCCTCTTCCCGGACTTCTTTCGCGGGCCGTTCGACTACGGCGTGGTCGCCCGCGCGCTGTCCACCGGCCTCGCCGAAGCCCGCATCCACGATCTCCGCGCCTTCACCCACGACCGCCACCGCACCGTCGACGACCGCCCTTTCGGCGGTGGCGAGGGCATGGTGCTCAAGCCGCAGCCCATCTTCGAGTGCCTCGAATCTCTCGCCCAGGACCCGCTCGGCCTCTCGCCCAAACCTGTCCGCGACGCCGCCCGCGCAGCAGGCTCTCCATCGGACGACAGGGTGATTCTGCTCTCCGCGCAAGGCCGGCGCTTGACCCAGCCGATCGCCCGCCGGCTCTCTCGCGCGCGACGCGTCGTGCTGATCTGCGGCCGCTACGAAGGAGTCGACGAGCGCGTCTCCCAGCTCCTCTGCGACCAGGAGCTCTCCATCGGCGACTACGTCCTCTCCGGCGGCGAGCTGGCCGCCGCGGTCGTCGTCGATGCCGTCGTCCGCCTGTTGCCCGGAGTTCTCGGCCACGCCGACTCCTCGCACTACGAGAGCTTCGGCGAACCCGACCCGCTCTCCACCAGCGTTACTTCTCGGCCTGAGCCAAACCCTGACGCCTCTCACCCCGGGCCGGTGCTTGAGGATTGTCATCCTGAGCGGAGCGAAGGACCTGCTTTGGGGAGCAGCAACAGTCCTTCCACGAAGAGCCTCCCGCGCTCCACCCACGCCGCCGGCGGCCTGCTCGATTACCCCCACTACACGCGCCCCGCCGAGTTCCACGGCGTTCCCATCCCCGCCGCTCTGCTCAGCGGCGATCACCTCGCCATTCGCCGCTGGCGCCGCCGCGCTGCGCTCGCCAAGACCCTGGCCAACCGCCCCGACCTGCTGGTCGCCGCGCCGCTCAGCGACGACGACCGCGAGTTTCTGGCAAGACTAGGCTATCTGCCGTCCAACAGCGTCTAACCATCGTTGAGTGCGCGTTGGGCCGGGTTGATTGGGGACCGAGGGATGAACATTCTTCAGCCTTCGTTCCCGTCCAACCGAGGCGCTATCAGCGCGGGGCAAGGCGTAAACTTATGGCCATGAGGCGCTATCTCGCAGTTGCGCTGCTGCTCGCGGGAACCGCGCTGGCGGCCGGTGCCCAGCGCGGCGCGACCCACGGTGGATTGTCCCCCCACGGCAGCGCAAACTTCTCGCACGCGGGCGCAGCCCCCTTCTCCGCCCACAACCCCGCCGCTTTCTCCGGTCGTATCCCAGCAGGCTTGCGCTCCAGCCCGGCCGGATTCCGCGGCTTCTCCTCGGCCCGCCGTTACGACGATGCCAACGGCCATTCGTTCGCCAACCGGGGTTTCCGCGCGCCCTCGACGCTCCCGCTCGCGCGGCCCAGCTTTTACAGTCGCCGTCCCAGCGCGCCGTGGCGTCCCGGCCGTCCCATCGACGGTCGCAATCCCTGGCGACACCATGAAGACCGCGACGGAGACCGCCACGAAGACCGCAACCGCGGCCTTGGCTTCAATCTCGGATACGGCTACGGATATGCGGGCTGGATCGCGCCCGATTACCTCGGCTACTGCGACCCTGACTTCGATGACTGCAATGCTGGTCTGGGTGATTACGGAGCGCCCGGTTATGGCTATGGAGCGCCCGGCTACGATGACGGAGCGCCCAGCTACGGCGACGCCCAGGGCTACGAGGGAGAGCAATCCCAGGGCTACGGCGGCCCCGCCGCAGCGCCGCCCGATGACATCGCTCCCTACGCCGGGCAGCCACAGCCCTACGCCCCATCCTCTTCCCAACCCTACGCCCCGGCCGCCCAGTCCACGGCAGTCCAGTCCGCCGCAGCCCAGCCCGCGCCAGCCGCTGCCGAGGACGCCATCACCCTCGTCTTCAAAGACGGCCGCCCGCCCGAACAGATTCGCAACTACGCCCTCACCCGGACCACGCTCTACGTCATCCGCGACGGACATCGCCGCGACATTCCGGTCTCCGATCTCGATCTCGCCGCGACCGAACGCGCCAACGAGACTGCAGGCGTCGCCTTTCGACTTCCTCACACCGCCGCGCCCTAAACCGCTCCATCTCGTGTAAACTAAAGATTCGAATTCACGCAAGGAATTTCATCATGTCTATCCATCCCATCATGCAGAAGCTGGCCGACAAGCTCCAGCGCACCGACCTTCCTGACTTCGCCCCCGGCGACACCGTCCGTGTGCAGGTAAAGATCAAAGAGGGCGACAAGGAACGCCTGCAGGCGTTCGAGGGCATGGTCATCGCCTGCCGCAAGGGCCCGCAGGGCACCTTCACCGTTCGCAAGATGAGCTTCGGCCAAGGCGTCGAGCGCATCTTCCCCTACAACTCCAAGGTCGTCGACAAGGTCGAAAAGATTCGCTCCTACCAGGTCCGCCGCTCCAAGCTCTTTTACCTGCGCGGTCTGCGCGGCAAAGCCGCCCGCCTGCGCGAGGTCGAGCGCACCGCATAGTCGACCGGAACTCAGAATAGAAAGCCAAGAGCCGCCAATCATCTGGCGGCTCTTGCTGTACCTGGCCCGTGTGCAACCTATTACGCGGAGAGTTTCTTCCGTACCATACCCGCCATTCCAAGCAGGCCCGTTCCGAGCAGCGTCAGAGTGTTCGGCTCAGGGGTTGGGCTGGGCGAAGGATCGCCGAAGCCAAACTGCGCTTGCCCGCCACCGATGCTGGCGCCCCCAACCTCGAGACCCAGGGCATTGGCATTGATGTCCACGCCCAAAATCCCCAGTACCGCAAGATTGGACTTCAGAAATGGAGTTCCAAGGCTGGCGTCCGTGAAGGTGAAACCCAGGCTGCAAGGATTGGCGGCAGTGAGAATCCCTACGTTGGCGCAGAGATCGGTGACGTTGAGAAGTGCCTGGCCCGCGATGTCGGTAAAAGTCGCCGTGAAGACGTTGTTGTCGATCGTGCCAACCGGAGGAATAACACTGAAAACATTGACTGCGGTGTCGGTGTAGACCCACGTCTCGCCTCCCAGAACTGGAGTTTCGACGAAGACGCCACCGGCTACGCCGGCATTGACTGCGAGAGTCGGATCAGCATGAAGGTAAGGGACGAACAGACCGAGAGAGACGAAGACAAGTAACGAGCCGAGCAGTTTCATGGGTGTATCTCCTTTATCCCACCTACTGGCAAACGCAGGACCAAACGGTTCGAACACTCCTCAAAATTTGCCGCCGAGAGGGTAAATTACTACATCTTTTTACTTCGGTTCGGTTGTCGTATAACGAACATAACAACCAATGGATTGCCTCATATTGAAACAAAGTCCGAAATAAAATTCTTTTCAGAAAAAAATTTGATGCGAAGATAGCCTGCCTTTCTCTCTTGACCACATTAGTGGTAAATATTTTCTTATAAGTGCTCCAATTTACCTAAGGACACATTTGCGAATCGCTAGCATAGGTAGGTTAACCGGGCATTGGTGGCCTACCCCCCATCACTTATCCGCGGCTAGGCCGCAGATTACTTCGGCTACAATCAACCCGTAACGCCAATGGCGACTCTATTCCGCATTCCCGCGCTTGCAGGCCGCACTAAAGCCACCGCCAAGCAGCAGATGCTCAAACAGCTCATCTGCACCGACGCGCCCGAGCAGGCCCTGCGTTACCACGGCTTCCGCATGATCGCCGGGGTCGACGAGGTCGGCCGCGGCGCGCTCTTCGGCCCAGTCGTCGCCGCGGCGGTCATCCTCAAGCAAAGGCCCTCTACCCTCGCCCGCCTGGGCCTCAAGGACTCCAAGCAGCTCACCCGCGAGCAGCGTGAACGGCTCGACCGCAAGATCCGCCGCGTCGCTGTCGCCTTCGCCGTCGCCGAGGTCGACGCCGCCACCATCGACCGCATCAACATCTACCAGGCCTCGCGCCTCGCCATGTTACTCGCTGTCCAGCAGCTCGCCGTGCAGCAGCCCTACAGCCGGCAGCCCCCCGTCCAGCCCGACCACCTGCTCATCGACGCGATGCGGATCGATCTCTCGCAGCTCACCCATCCCTGCGCACAAACCCGCCTCTTCTACGGCGACGCGCTTTGCCTCTCCATCGCCGCGGCTTCGGTCATCGCCAAGGTCCACCGCGACGCGCTGATGCGCGAGCTTGACACGCTGCACCCCCAGTACGGCCTCGCCGCGCACAAGGGCTACGCCACGCCGGAGCATCGCAAGGCGCTCGCCGAGCACGGGCCCTGCGCGCTGCACCGCCGCAGCTTCGCGCCGGTCGCCGCCGCCGACCCGGACGCCGCGCTCGACCTGCAGCTCCAATCCGGCGATCTCTTCCTCGACGACGACATCTTCGACGATGCCCCGTTCGACGCGCTTCCCTCTCACAACTCGAGTGCCCCATCTCTCGCTTCTCAGACATGGGAAACGGAGTCACAAATCATCCCATGAGCCTTCGCCTCCTCTGCGTCACCGCCCATCCCGACGACGAATGCTTCGCCTTCGGTGGCGCGCTCGCCCTCGCCGCCGATCGCGGCGTCGAGGTCACCGTCCTCTGCCTCACCGACGGCCAGGCCGCCAGCCACCGCGGCGCCGCCGCGAGCAACAAGGAGCTCGGCCAGCTCCGCCGCGCCGAGTTCGAGGCCTCCTGTAACGTCCTCGGCGTCCAGCACCACGAGTTGCTCGACTACCAGGACGGCAAGCTGGAGTTCGCAGACTTCTCCAAACTCGCCGGCGAGCTAGTCGAGCGAATCCGCCGCCTCCGCCCCCAGGTCGTGCTCACCTTCGGCGGCGACGGCGCGCTCAACATCCACCCCGACCACGCCATCGTCTCCTTCGCCACCACCGCCGCCTTCCACTGGGCCGGCTCGCCCAAGCGCTCCATCGGCCACGGCGATCCGTATGCGCCACAGCGCCTCTACTACCTCTCAACCAGCTTTTTTCTGCCTGACCGCCAGCCCCCGCTGCCCGCGCCCTGGACCCTGACCCTCGACATCGCCCCCGTCTTCGATCGCAAGCGCGACGCCTTCCGCGCCCACGTCACGCAGAAGCCCCTGATGGAGATGGCGTTGCCGATCATCGAAAAGCACGGCCCTCAGGAGGTCTACGCCCTCGCCGCCGCCACCGTCCCCCAGCCCGCCCGCCAATCCGCCGACATGTTCGAAGGCGTGGCCGAGTAGCTCCCCACCACAAATCTTAACCTGGGTGGCCCATTCATACGCTGCTTTATCGCGGATGAGTGGGGTCCGACAAACTCCTCACCCTCGGGTACCCCATTCCTACGCGGCTTTATCGCGATGGGTGGGAGCGACGAGCTCCGCCCCCGGCTCACGCCTCCACTGCAACCACGGCCCTCGGCCTGTGCGCGCGCTTCCACAGCCAATACCCGATCCGCGCCAGCAGCAGCACAACCAGCACCGCGGTGTCCTTCCACGGCGTCCGCACACCCGCCTTCACCAGCCACCAATAGTGCGTCACGGCGGCAATAGCCGCGATGTAGATCAGCCAATGCAGCCGCGCCCAGTTCTTGCCGCCCATGGCGCGCAGCACGCGCTGAGGACTGGTCACTGCCAGCGCCAGCAGCATCACCCACGCCCCAAAGCCCAGTTGAATAAACGGACGCTTCTCCACATCATTCAGGATCGATGGCCAGATGATCTTGAATTGCTGCCACGGGGCGAACACGCTCCCAGCCCGCAGCCCCGCCAGCGCCGCCGGCACATCATAGCCGGAGAACAGAAAAATATACGTCAGCAGATGCAGCGTCGCGTAGAAGAACGCGTACAGCCCCACCATCCGCCGCAGTCGCACCAGCCACGCCAGTGAAACATGCAGTCGCCGCACCGGGGTAATTGCCAAATCTGCCAGCAATATCCACAATGCCCAGTTTCCAGTGAAGTGGGTAATGTAATTCACCGGATCGGCTTGCATCGCCAGCGACCCGTTGCGATACATATTCAACAAGAACAGAAATGGCAGCAGACAAGCCACGTGAACGGCAATCTTCACATACGGAATGGCGCGACTGGGCATAACTCGGGGTAAGACTGCGGCTGCTCTTCCGTTACTCTTGCTTTTCTGGTTGTCATTCCGCAGCGTAGCGGAGGAATCTGCTTCTGCTCTGCAGCCATTCCCGTGCGCCGCAACACCTCAGTAATACTTCTTCAAATCCATCCCCGCATACATGCTCGCCACTTGGTCACCATAGCCATTGAACATCTGCGTCGGCACATACTTCGGGAAGATGGTGTTGGTATTCAGCAGCCGCTCATGCGCCTGCGACCACGCCACCGTATCGACGTTCGGATTCACGTTGGAATAAAACCCATAATTATCGGGCTGCATATC
Organism: Granulicella sp.; assembly: GCA_965277925.1. Lineage (GTDB taxonomy): Bacteria > Acidobacteriota > Terriglobia > Terriglobales > Acidobacteriaceae > Granulicella. The sequence goes on from OZ255850.1 coordinate 1,049,426, forward strand.
GTTCCAGGTCGTATGCGGCTCCTTGTCGGTGAACTTAATTTTCACAATCGACTTCGGCGATTTATACCCGTACTTCCACGGCACAATCACACGAATCGGCGCGCCCTGCTGATTCGCCAGCGTCTCGCCGTAGGAGCCGAAGGTCAGCAGCGTCAGCGGATTCATCGCTTCGTCCATACGCAGGCCCTCGGAGTAAGGGAACTCGATCCCATCCGGCAACTCCATCGACTGGCGGTCTTCGCGCGAGGTGAACTGTACATACTTCGCGCTGGGCAGCGGCTCCATCGCGCTGATGAACTCCGAGAGCGGGTACCCGTCCCACGGAATCACCATCGCCCACGCCTCCACGCAGCGGAACCTGTACACCCGCTGCTGGATCGGCCGATACCCAAAGATCGTATCGATGTCGATGGTCTGCGGCTTCTTCACCAGACCCTCAACCTTCACGCTCCACGGACTGATCTTCATCTTCCCGGCGTTCCTCTTGGGGTCGTCCTTCTGTACGCCGAACTCATAAAAGTTGTTATAACTCTGCGCCTTCTCTTCCGGTGTAATCGCCTCATCCACCTTGTAATTCGTCGCCACCGCATTCAGCTTGGTCAGCGCGTTCGCCATGCGCGGAAACGCCGCCAGCGCCGCGGCCGCGCCCATCCCCGCCAGCAGCTTGCGGCGGTCCATCTGAAACGCCCTGTAAGTCTCCTTGGGCGTAATCTCCGACGATGCAATCTCATTCGACAACCGGCTGCGCAACAACATGGCTTTACTCTTTCTCCAACTCAACCCACTTACTTAGACGCGGCCCGCATCGGACGGAAGCCTTCACCTGATTGACGCACCCCGCCGCCTGCCGGATGTGATCACCGAAGGGGTGCCCCACGTCTCGATCCTGGGACGTGGGAGGGCTGTAGCCCGAGGGGAACGCGGGTGATCCATTTCTACGCGGGCCTTATCGGGGGTGAGTGGGGAACAGAACCCTCCGCCCCACAAACACCACCGTCCCCACCACGGCCACCACCGCCGCCAGCACCAGCTCCCTCAAAAAGTTCGGGCGCGAAAACACAATGTACCCAAACCCCAGCAGCGCCAGCAGCGGCGGCAGCGGATACAGCCACATCCGAAACGGCCTCGGCATCTCCGGCTGCCGCACCCGCAGCACCATCACGCCGATATGTTGCAACCCGAATTGCAACACGATCCGCAGCACCACCAGCGCCGCAATCACATCCGCCAGCGAGAAGAAACAGAACACGCAGGCCGCCCCGGCCAGCACCAGCAGGCTCACCACCGGAAACCCGCGCGTCCCATGCAGCCTTCCAAACACCGCCGGAAAGTTCCCATCGCGCGCCGCCGCGAACGGAATCCGCGAGTACCCCAGCAGCAGCGAAAACACGCTCGCAAACGCCGTCACCATCACCATCACCGCGGCCAGCCTGCCCAGCCACATCGCCGCGTGCATCCCCAGCGACGGCACATACGCCACCCGCATCATCTCCGACAGCAGCGCCCGCCGCGCCTCCACAGCGCCTGCGGCCGCGGCATTCCTGCCAACCGCCAGCATAGCCGGAGCCCCCACCACCGACAGCACGCTCGCATTCAACCCCAGATACAGCACCGCCACAATCGCAATCGACAGCAGCACCGCGCGCGGAATCGTCCTTCCCGGGTCCTTCGCCTCGCCGCCCAGGAACGTCACGTTGTAATAGCCCCAATAGTCATAAGTCGCGATGAGCATCGCCGCGCCCAGCCCGCTGAAGAACCTTCCATCCAAATGCCACGCGCCCGGAGGAAACGCAACGACTCGCGACCACTCCCCATGCAGCAGCCCGGTCACCATCGCCCATGCGATCGTCGCCAGCACCACCGCCAGCATTCCCATCGCCAGCCACTGCAACTTCGCCAGCCTGCGATACAACAGCACAACCGCCAGCACCACCGCCGCGATCGCCACCCACGTCGTCCACCCTATCGTGACGCCAAAGCGATACGGCCCGACGTGTAGCGCATGCACCACGCTTGTCGCATTCAACCCTGGCACCAGAAACCCCGCATACTGCGCCAGCCCGATGCATCCGCTCGCCACACTCAGCGGAGCCGAGAACATCAGTTGAAACACAAACAGAAAGCTCAGCCACCGCCCCAGCCTCCCCGGAAACATCTTCCCCAGATACGCATAGGTCCCGCCGGCCTCGGGCATCGCCGCGCCCAGCTCCGCCCACACCAGCCCATCGCACGCCGCGAGCCCCGCGCCCAGCACCCACCCCAGCATGGCCTGCGGTCCGCCCATCGCGCCGATCAGCAGCGGCAGCGTAATGAACGGACCCACGCCGATCATGTCCAGCAGATTCAGCGTCACCGCGCCACGCAGCGTCAGCGATCGTTCCAGTTGCGGCGCCGTCTCCATCCAGCCGAGTCTACCGGATTCGATTCACAATCGATCGCCAGCCCGCAACGGACAACTCACAACTGGTAACCGCGAACGAAAAGCCAACCGACGCCCTCAAACTTTTCCATAGACAAAATTGCGTCTCGCCAAATAATCTCATTTCACCGGGCCCATCTTCTCTTCCAGGAGTCAATGTGGCCACCTCCGCACAACCTCTCTCCACGTCTTCCCGCGCCCCGTCGCGTTCCTACGCCAAGCCCATCCTCTGGATCCTCATGGCCCTGGCCGCCATCTCCGTAATCTACTTCACCGAGTTCCCCATCCTCCGCGACGTCCCCGGCCTCAACCACACCTATCGCCTCCAGCTCCTCGCCGACCGCTACCTGCTCCTGCCTCACGCCCTCGGAGGCACCATCGCCCTGCTCGCCGGACCGCTGCAATTCTCCACCCGCTTCCGCCGCAAGCATCTTCAATTCCACCGCATCCTTGGCCGCGTTTAAGTCACCGCCGTATTCATCGCCGTGCCCTGCGCCATCGCCATCGCCTCCTACCGGGGACTCTTCGTCGCCACCGTCTTCCAGGCCAGCCTGTGGTTCTTCTGCACGCTGGCGGCGCTGCTCACCGCGCGCAACCGCCAGCTCGTCCAGCACCGCCAGTGGATGATCCGCTCCTACGCGATGACCTTCACCTTCATCCTGCTCCGCGTCCCCAACTTCTGGCCTGCCTACTTCAACATCAGCAACGCAAACTTCACGCTGGTCGACATCATCGTCAGCTCCGCCGCCGTCTTCCTCCCCACCTTCGCCTTCAACTGGCGCGAGCTCACCACCCGTCGCGCCTGACCGTTGCCATTCACCAGACCCCACAACTCCGGGTGCCCCATCTTCGGCGCAGCTTCACCGCGCCTAAGGTGGGTATTTGCGCGCGTACGCGCGAACCGCCCCACCCATCTCCATCCCGCCATGAGACGCTAGACAGATGAAGCTCTACGCGCCGCTCGCTCTCGCGCTCTGCCTCACCACAAGCCTCGCCGCCCAGACCGCCTTCACCGACCCCGCCAACCTGCGCGGCGAGCGCGTCACTCCGCTCGACGGCCACGAGCTCCCCATCGACAGCGGCACAAGCGGCCTCCAGCAGCTCCTCCGCAAGCTCAACACCCGCGCGTCGCTCATGCTCATCGTCGCCCACCCCGACGACGAAGACGGCGGCATGCTCACCCTCTACTCCCGCGGCCTCGGCGCGCGCGTCGCCGACCTCTCCCTCAACCGCGGCGAAGGCGGCCAGAACGCCATGACCGGTGACTTCGAAGACGCCCTCGGCCTCATCCGCACGCAGGAACTCCTCTCCGCCGACCGCTACTTCAACGCTACTCAATTCTTCGGCACCGAGGTCGACTTCGGCTTCTCCAAGACCAAAGAAGAAGCCTTCAGCAAATGGACCCACCAGCGCGTCCTCTACGACGTCGTCCGCGCCATCCGCCTCTACCGCCCGCTCGTCATCGCCAGCGTCTTCATCGGCGGAGTAACCGACGGCCACGGCCAGCACCAGGTCGCCGGCGAGATCGCCCAAGAGGCCTTCGTCGCCGCCGCCGACCCCAACGTCTTCCCCGAGCTCACCGCCGAAGGCATCCTTCCCTGGGCGCCCCTCAAGATGTACGCCCGCGTCCCCCGCCAGGCCGTCACCGCGCAGGGCCTCTTCGACTACGCCACCAGCCAGTACACCCCCGCCCGCTTCACCAACTACGTCACCGGCGAGGTCACCACCACCCTCCCCTCCGCCGACGTCGTCATCCACGAAGGCGCCACCGACCCCCTCCTCACCCCCGCCGCCGCCAACCCCGCTGATCTCCGCAGCAACTCCGCCCTGCGCGACGAATCCACCAGCAATCACTCCGCGACCAATGCCCGTTCTCTCTCGCCATTGTCCTACGTCCAATTCGCCCGCATCGGCCTCGGCCTGCAGCGCTCGCAGATCGGCCCCGGCATGCGCCTCCCATCCCCCGGCGCCTTCGACATCGCCTACCACCTCTACGGCTCCCGCCTCTGCAACGCCCCCGCCGACGCCCGCCTTCCTGACTCACCCAACTCCCATAACGACGCCCTGATGACCCCCGCCCCCAACAAAGCGGTCATCCTGAGCGAAGTGAAGGACCCCTGTATTTCCCCGGCAGCCGCACTCCCTTCCAATCCTTCAACCCCGACCGCCTCCCCAGCGCCAACGGCGCGCTTCATACCAGCCCAGGGCGACGCCCTGGGTTCAGGGCAGAACGAATCCCCAAGGGCTGGAGGCCCGCCCGATAGCTCCGCCCTCGCCACCCAACCCAGCTTCTTCGATGGCATCGACACCAGCATCGAAGGCATCGCCACCCTCGCCCCCGACGCCCAAGAAGCGGTCCCGCTCCTTCTGAAGACGAACCTTAAAGGAATTGCTCAAAAGATCAAAAGCGCACAACAATCGGCATCCGCAGGCCATCTCGATTACGCCACGAACGAGCTGGCTACAGCGCTCAAACTCGTAGACATGCTGATCAAAGACCTCGATGAGGTAAAGCCCGAGGTGCTGCCAGTCGATCAGAAACAGAATGTCTTTCATGAACTGGGTGTAAAGCGCGCCCAGCTCAACGACGCTCTTGACCTGTCACTGGGCCTCAGCTTGGATGCATTATCCGGTCAAGTCGACATCATCTCCAATTCGAACGCTTCCATAACTGAAACTGTCAGGGAGCAATCAAAACTATTCCTCGGCGATATCAAATGCGGCCTTCGAAACTCCCGATTCGCAACCGTCGATGCTCCTGCTATCACCCATGAAGACAGCAACGCTCTTGCAGCGGGCCACGTCCTGCACCGATTGATTCAAGGCGAAACAGCGCTGAACGGATTTGTCACGCGTCCGTACTTCTCCCGATCAGATATAGAACAGCCGGTTTACATGTTGCGCGATGCGGACCTTCGCAACGCCGCAACTTCGCCGCCAGCTCTTACGGCATCATGCAGTCTTAATTACCAAGGTACCGATTTCACAATCAGCCGCATCGTCCGTTCGGGCCCGCAGCCAGTTCAGATCATTCCGCCGGCCTCCGTCTCCTGGGTCTCACCCGCTCAGATTCTTCCGCACGATCAGTCATCACTACTGGCGAGCCTGACCGTGCAACCTGCCGGTGTTCGCGTCGAAGCCGACCTGCCGGAAGGATGGAAGGTCGCACCCGACATCGAACCGCAGCACTCAGCGCCGGGATTCAAGCAGCTTCGTCTTGAACCTTCAAAACCACCTTCTCAACCAGTCTCGATCACTGCAATTGCAATGCCACGCGGCGGCCCGGAAGTGCGTGAAGGCTTCCGCCCCGTCGGCTACCCCGGCCTCATCTCCACCAACTTCTACACCCCCGCCACCGACCGCATCGTCCCCGTCGACCTCAAGCTTCCGCCAGCAAACCACCGCCGCATCGCCTACCTCCCCGGCACCGGCGACGCCGTCCCCGAGGCCCTCGCCTCGATCGGCCTCGCCCCAACCATCCTCACCGTCGCCGACCTCACCCCCGGCAAGCTGAAACCCTACGACACCGTCATCCTCGGCGTCCGCACCTACAACGCCCACCCCGACCTCCACGGCGCTCCCACGCAAGCCCTCCTCGACTACGCGAAAAGCGGTGGCAACGTTGTAGTCCAGTACCAGACCTACGAGTTCACCGCCGCCGACGCGCCCTTCCCCCTCACCCTCGGCAACGCCGAAAAGGTCGTCGACGAGACCGCCCCCGTCAAGCTCATTGACCCGAGCTATCCGCTCCTCACCACCCCCAACCGCATCACCCCCGCCGACTTCAACAACTGGATCGAAGAGCGTGGCCACGGCTTCCTCCGCACCTGGGACCCCCGCTACACCGCACTCACCGAAACCCATGACCCCGGAGGCCCCGAGACCGCGCCGCAGACCCCGCAGCTCGGCGGCCTCATCACCACCCAGCTCGGCAGCAATCCCAACCACCAGGGCCGCTGGACCTACTGCGCCTTCGCCCTCTATCGCCAGCTCCCCGAGGCCGTACCCGGCGCCTACCGCCTCTTCGTCAACCTGCTCAACCCGTGAAAGTGCCAAAGGCCCGAGCCGGTAGGACCGAAGGGCCAGATCAGACTCAAGTTGCTATACCCAAATTTGGGTGGCCCATTCATCGCAAAGCTTGATCGCGATGAGTGGGGACGCACACCGTCCGCCTGCGGGCACTTCCTAGCCAGGAATATCTACTTTGATCGCGCTCTAGAAATCCGCCAGCGCCAGATACTGATGCACGAACGCGATCACCATGCTGCCTTCGCCAACCCCGCTCGACACCCGCTTGATCGAGTTGTGCCGCACATCGCCCGCGCAGAACACCCCTGGCATGCTGGTCTCAAAGGCGAACGGCTCGCGCTCCAGCGGCCACTTCGTCAGCACGCGTCCGGTGCAGATGTAGCCCTTCGCGTCGCGCTCCAACTGCGGCAGCAGCCAGCCCGTGCAGGCCACCGCGCCGATCATCACAAACAGCGCATCGGCCGCGCGCGTCCGCACCGTCTCTTCCCCGCCTGGCGGCCGCGTGCGCATCACAATCCGCTCCAGGTGGTCCTCGCCCTCGGCCGCGATCACCTCCGTAAACGGCTCGATCTGGATATTGCCCTTGCCCGCGATCTGCTCGATCAGATACTGCGACATCGTCAGCTCCAAGCCTTTGCCGCGCACCAGCACCGTCACCTCGGCCGCGTAGTTGGCAAAGAACACCGCCGCCTGCCCCGCCGAATTGCCGCCGCCGACGATGAAAATATTCTTGCCGATCACATTGCTGGACTCGTTCCGCGACGCCCCATACAGCACACCACGCCCCTGCAGCCGGTCTACGCCCTCGGCCTCCAGCATGCGCCACTCCACGCCGGTCGCCAGCACCACCACCTTGGCTGAAACCCGCAGCCCGCCATCCATCTGCACGCAGTACCCGCCGTCCAGCGGCTCCAGCGCCTCGATGCTGCGAGTCATCGCGATCTCCGCCCCAAAGCGCGCCGCCTGCTTGAGCGCCCGCTCGCTCAGGTCATCGCCCGAGATACCGCCCGGGAAGCCCAGGTAGTTCTCGATCCGCGACGAAGTCCCCGCCTGTCCACCCGCCGCAGTGCGCTCCACCATCAGCACCTTCAGCCCCTCGGAAGCGCCATACACGCCCGCCGCCAGACCCGCCGGCCCCGCCCCCGCGATCACCACATCGTAGCTCTGGTCGCGCGGCGTCGTCCTGATCCCCAACGCCTGCGCCACGTCGCGCACCGTCGGCGAAGTCAGACAATAATCGCGGTCGATCGCCACCGTCGGCTCGGTCTTCTCCGGACCGATGCACACCGGGACCCGCCCCGGCTCGCGCTCCCGGTCCACCCATTCGTACGGAATGCGATTGGCGGAAAGAAAGCGCCGGATATCGCTGCACTCCACGTCGTACTGCGTGCCTACCAGCAAGACTCGCGCACTGGGCACCTCTCGCGCAAACTGCTGCACACTCATCAGCCGGTCGGTCATCGTCTGCAGGATGAGCGCGCTGCACGCCGCCGAAGTCTGAATCAGCTCGAACAGTTGCTGCGCATCGAAGCGCGCCAGCCGCGCCGCCGTCAGCGCCTTGATTGCCGCAAACGCGGGCGCACCCAGAAGAATCGGAACTTCACCGAAAAACTCTCCGGGGTTCCTGTACTCATGCAGTTGCCGCGCTTTGCCCGCGATCTCCTTGGTAAGCTCCAGCCGGCCCTCCAGCAGGACGAAGAAATACGGCAGCTCGCCCTCACGGATCAGCCATTCGTCGCTGGTCAACCGCACGTCGGCCGCGTGTTCGGCAAGCCTCTGCCGCTGGGCGTCGGTCAGGCAGGCGAAGATCGGAAACTGTTGCAACTCGGCAGGCGCAATCATGCTGTCATTGTCCCATCATCGCTTTCCGGGCGCCACCCAACGCGGTCGGCGCCGGACGATGCCATCCCATCCCAAGCTGTCGCTCCTGCCCTTGCTCCTGCCGTTGCCCTTGCTCCTGCCGTTGCTCTTGCCGTTGCCTTTGCTCTTGCTCTTGCCTGTCTAGTTGTCATCCCGTAGGGATCTGCTTTTCCTGTTCCCGCCCCTCATCTCAACGGGACAAACTCCCCCCCGCATCCGCCCCCCCCCGAACCTCGCGCGCAACTCCTCCTGCGGACATCTTTTCCCCCTCATCCGGCGTCTCTTGCTCGCATGCGGAAGATCAAGAAATCCGTCGTCACGCCGTGGGTAATGATCGTCGCCACTCTCGCCTTCGCCGGCATGGCGGCCCTGTGGATCATACTGGTTGCCGGCACGAAACTCCACGAGATGATCGTCGGCGTCGCCTGCATAGGCTTGACCTGCGTCTTCCTCTTTGCCGTCCACCAGACCAATCCCCTCAAGCTGCGCTTTCGTCTCGCCGACCTCGCCACCGGCTGGACCATCCCCATGCAACTTCTGCAGCGCAACTGGCAGATCACCGTCGTCCTCATCAAGGACCTGCTGGGCATTCAACCCGCGCAGTCGCTGTTTCGCGTCGTCGGCTTCAGGACCAGCAAGGACGCGCCGGTGCTGGTCGCGCGCCGCGTTCTGGCCACGCTGTACTCCACCGCCGCGCCGAATTTCATCGTCATTGGCATCGACTACACGCAAAGCCGTATGCTGTTTCATCAGATCGAACGCAGCGAGGTTTCGGCCATGACAAAGAAGCTCGGAGCGCAGTCATGAACGTCGGAAAACAGTCATGAACCTCGGAGCCCAGTCATGAACCTCGGAGCCCAGTCATGAGCCTCGGAGCCCAGCCGTGAACCTATGGCTGATCGCCGGCGTTGCCGTCAGCGCGGCGCTGCTGCCCTGCGCCGACATGTGCCTTCGCGGCTCCCCCGAGCGCCGCCTCGTCGGCCTCCAGATGACCAGCACCCTCGTGACCATTGCCATGGTCATGTTCACCGTCGGCTTCGGACGCACGCCCTTCATCGATCTTCCGCTCGCGCTCGCGATCATGTCCTTCGGCGGCGGTCTCATCTTCGCCCGCTTCCTGGGGAAACATCTGTGACCGCTCACTCCATCGCGCCCACCATCGCGCAAGCCGCGCTCCTGGCCTTCGTCGTCGTCTGCTGCTGGCTCGGCGTCATCGGCATGTGGCGCATGCGCGAGCCCACCCAGGCATTGCACTACCTGTCACTGCCTTCCACCGTCGGTGCGATTGCGCTGGTCGTCGCCGTCGGGCTCGCCGACGGCCCCACCCAGGCCTTCTGGAAGACCCTCGTCATCGCCTGCATCCTGCTCGCCATCAACTCCGTCGTCACCCATGCCACGGCCCGCGCCTTCCGCGCCCGCGACCTCGGCCACTGGGAGCCGCTCGACGGCGATCCCATCGAATTCGTCCGCGATGCTTCTCCCCGAAAAACGGAGTCCCGATGACACCGGAGGCACCATGACCTGGTTCGGCGCCGCGCTTATGATCGTCGTCGCTATCTCCGGCCTCGGCGTCGTGCTCACCCGCGACGTCACCGCGCAGGTCATCTCGCTCGGCTTCTACGGCCTGCTCATGGCGCTGGTCTTCTTCTACTTCCAGGCACCCGACGTCGCGCTCTCGCAGATCACCGTCGGCGCGGTCGCGCTTCCGCTCATGGTCATGCTGGCCATCTCCCGCATGAAGTTCCGCAGCGTCCACGGCAAGTCCGGCCCCGGCGCCAGGTCGGGCGCACAGTCGGGAAAAGGAGACCAGCATGACTGACCGCATACGCAAGCGCATCTTCCTCATCGCCGGCCCCATCTTCCTCGCCCTCTACTGCTTCGCCGCGCTCAACATGCCCGCCTGGGGCGACTACCGCGGCCCCTACGGTGACGCCATCGCCCGCGTCGTCGTCTACCAGCGCCACGCCACCGACGTCGTCAACGCCATCAACTACGACTACCGCGGCTTCGACACCCTCGGCGAAGAGTTCATCCTCTTCACCGCCGCCGTCGGCGTCATGATGCTGCTGCGCCGCGAAGAGGGCGTCAAGACCCGCTCCGCCGGCAAGGTCGACGACGAGACCAAGCTCAGCACCGCCGTCCGCGCCCTCTGCATGCCCGCGTTGCTGGTCACCGTCATCTTCGGCTTCTACATCGGCCTGCACGGTCAACTCACTCCCGGCGGCGGCTTCCAGGCCGGTGTCATCCTCGCCGGCGCGCCCATCCTCATCTACATCTGCGAGGACACCCGCGCCTTCCGCCGCACAACATCCCATGTGACCGTGGAAGTCATCGAAGCCATCGGCGCCGGATCCTACGCTCTCATCGGCCTACTGGCATTGTTCTTCGGTCTTCCCCTGCTCACGAACATTCTTCCCCTCGGCCAGACCGGCGACGTCTGGTCCTCCGGCACCATCGCGCTTATCAGCGCCTGCGTCGGCGTCGAGGTCACCGCCGCCTTCCTCATCGTCGCCTACACCTATCTCGAAGAGATCGTTACCGGCGAAGTCCCGGAAGACTAATCGGAAAATAACCGGAGGCGTAAGCCCATGCCACACATCCTGAACTCGCTTCCCTTTTTCGTCTCCGCGTGGCTATTCTTCTGCGGCCTCTACGGTCTGGTCACCAGCCGCCACCTGGTGCATTCGGTCGTTTGCCTTGCGATCCTGCAGACCTCCACCTACGTTTTGCTGCTGGGCATCGGCTATCGCATCGGTGGCGCCGCGCCGGTCTTCGCCGACATCTCCACCAGCAAGCTCGTCGTCGATCCCATCGTCCAGGCCCTCATGCTCACCGACATCGTCGTCGAGGCTGTCGGCATCGCGCTGCTGCTCGCCATGGTCGTCAAGGCCTTCGAAAAATCCGGCTGCGTCTCACCCTCCGACCTCCGCACCATGCGAGGCTGAACGCCATCCGCTCCCGCTTCGCTCTTGCCCTTGATTTTCTAGTTGTCATTCCGTAGGAATCTGCTGTTTTGGGATCGCCTACAAATCCCTGGGAGCACCACCGTAACAATCCCCATGCCCTTCCCCACCGCAATAACGCCCTTACCCGTCGTCCTCCCCATGCTCGGCGCCGCCATCCTCGCGGCCCTCCGCAAGTGGCTGCCCCGCGCCCTCGCCGACAGCATCGGCATCCTCATCGCCCTCGCCACGCTCATTCTCACCTCGCTGCTGCTCGTCCACGCCACCCACGCCACCACCATCTACTGGTTCGGCAACTGGCATCCGCGCGGCTCGATGGTCATCGGCATCACCTTCGTGGTCGACATCGCCGGCGCCGGCCTCGCCGCCCTCGCCGCCCTGCTCACCTTCCTTGCCCTGCTCTTCTCCTGGCGCTTCGTCGAGTCCGCCGACAACCACTTCCAGCCCCTCATGCTAATATTCCTCGCCGCCATGTGCGGCTTCTCCCTCACCGGAGACCTCTTCAACCTCTTCGTCTTCTTCGAGCTCATGAGCACCGCCGCCTTCGCCCTCTGCGGCCTTAAGACCGCCGAGCCCGCACCGCTGCAGGGCGGCTTCAACTTCGCCGTCACCAACACCATCGCGGCCTTCCTCGTCCTCACCGGCATCGGCCTGCTCTACGCCATGACCGGCGCGCTCAACATGGCCCAGATCGGCCTCTCCCTCGCCGGCCGCCACGACCCTCTCGTCATCTTCGCCTTCACCCTGGTCACCTGCGGCTTCATGATCAAAGGCGCGATCGTGCCCTTCCACCTCTGGCTGCCCGACGCCCACGCCGTCGCGCCCACCCCCGTCTGCGTCCTCTTCTCCGGCCTCATGGTCGAGCTCGGCCTCTACGCCATCGTCCGTCTGCACTCGGTCATCTTCGCGCAGTCCTTCGCGACCGAAACCACCCACCTGCGCGGAATCTTCCTCGCCTTCGCCGCCGCCAGCATCCTCCTCGCCGGCCTCATGTGCTACTCCGAGCACCACCTCAAGCGGATGCTCGCCTTCTCCACCATCTGCCACGCAGGGCTGATGTTCCTCGCCTTCGCCATCGGCGGTCCACTCGCCATCGCCGCGATGCTCACCTATCTGCTCGCCCACGCGCTCATCAAATCCGGCCTCTTCTTCGTCAGCGGAATCATGCTGCATCGCCTCCGTTCCATCAGCGAGAAGGTCCTGTTCAAGCGCGGCCGCCCACTGCACTGGACCGCCGCGCTGTGGTTCCTCGGAGCCGCCGGTCTCGCGGCCGCCCCACCGTTCGCCCTCATGCTCGGCGAGGCCGGCGCCGACCACGCCGCCGACCTCGCCGGCCTGCACGGCATCTCCGCCCTCTTCATCTTCGGCGGAGCCATCACCGCCGCGGCCGTCCTGCGCGTCGGAGCCCACACCTTTCTCGGTTGGGGCGACATCCCCATCACCGACGAAGCCGCCCAGATCGGCGAGCTCCCCGAGACCCACGCCGACGACAAAAAAATCTTCTGGTACCACTTCTCTCCGCCCGCCCTCTGCATCCTCGGCGCCATCGCCCTCACCTTCCTCCCCGGCTGGCTCACCATCCTCCGCAACGGCGCCGCGGACCTCGCCAGCCAGTCCGCCTACGTGCACACGGTCTACACCGCCCAGACCCTCCACCTTACGCAGCCCTCCCAAACCCCACTCCAGCCCGCCGCCTTTCCCTCCGCCGCCCTGCACGGGGCCATCGCACTCGTCTTAGCCATCCTGCTAGCCGCCAGCTCCGTCTTCCGCACCAAACTGCGTCGCCCGTTCCGCATCGGCGCCGCGCTGGAGCACGGCATCAACCCACTCCGCGCCATGCAGAGCGGCCATCCCGGAGACTACGTTCTCTGGCTCACCGTAGGCCTCGCCGCCTTCGGCTCCGCCGCCATGCTGCTGTTGCGCTAATCCCGAATTGCACAAGAAAAGGCCGTTCCGAAGGGAACTGGTGTTCCCTGTCAAGGCAAATAGATGCAATGCTCCGCCTCACGGTTCCGCGTATCGGGCGAGACTTCGACGCGCGAATCGCAATTTTCGTTGTCTGGTCGGCTATGGCCCCCGAATTGCTCGTCATTCACCATACCAGGCCGCTGAGAATCCTTCGCTCGATTCCCATTTCCCTAGGAGATTTCATGCGCTTGAAACTGATCGCCGCACTCGCCGCACTCCCTATGCTCGCCATTTCAGGTATCGCCTTCGCCGCTCCCATCACCTACAACGTTAATAACGTCTTTTCCAACTTCAGCGTTACCGGCTCCATCACGACGGACGGCACTCTGGGCACCCTGGCTACCGCCGACATCACGAACTTCAACCTCAACGTGACAAATGGTGTTGCAACTGACACGCTGACTTTTGCTAACTCCTCATTTTCCATCGGCGGCTCAGGCGTCAGCGCAACCTCGTCGGGCCTTTTCTACGATTACGTTTCCGGCGAATCTAGCTCAACCTACGACTACCTCGGTTTCTTTGGGCCGCTCTTTACCGCCGACTTGTGCTATCAGTCCAGCGGCTGCTTCACCTTCAACGGCCAAGCCTATGAGGGTGCTTTTTTCGCCGGCTTCAGTCCAGGTTCAGGGACCTATACGGACCCGCAGTCGGGTGAAGTCGAGATCGCCTCGGTCGGCTCGGTCGCCCCGACTCCCGAGCCTTCGAGCTTCGTACTGCTGGGCACAGGGCTTCTGGGCGTGGCAGGGGCGGCACGCCGGAAATTCAATGCGGCGTAGCGTGTGATCTGCTGTAACAATACAAAGACCCCGGCTTCGGCTGGGGTCTTTTCCTTGCTCCTGAGTCCTTGCTCTTGCCGTTGCCTTCCTGGTCGTCATTCCGCAGGAATCTGCTGTTCGGACGCCTATACACCGTCAGGGGCACCGCCTCAGAACCTGTACAAAAACTCGGAACAGGATCGGCCAGCCCCGGAACACGCACAGATAGGCATGGACAGGATAGGCAGCTAAGGCCACGCCGTCCCGGGGGCCGGCAGCCAGCGTACTCGAAGCAGCGTTTTTCTCAATGGGTTCTCCCACTCGCTCGAAAACCTGTCAAGCCCTGCAGGCGAACCAGCCGCACTCATCTCCTTGAAAACAAGCGACATTTGGCCGAAAGATCTTTGGCGTGTTTCCCCCGCGCCGCGCCGTATCATGGAAACAGTACGAAACGGAAAATCCCCGCACCGCTTAGGACGGATTGACTGCAACGAGGCAGTCAATCCCCTTTCTAACTCCTTTGGATGAATTGCTTTGCATAGAAGCCATCAGTCATGGGGGGAGGGGGGTGGGCGTCTCCCCACAGTCTGGTCGGAGAGAAGTTATTGGACAGGTTCATCAGAAGTTAAACGCCAACCCACCCTGAATCGCGCGCGGCACCTGCGCCAGAAACAGCGTCGTTCCATCCGCCGCCAGCACCGGCTGATAGCCCTGCTCGAGCAGGTTCGTCGCCTCCACCACCGCATCCATGCCCTGCGGCAGCAGCCGCCCGCACCACAGCCGCTGGCGAACGTAGAAACTCAAATACGCCTCATCCGGCGACACGTTATACGCATTCACCTGCGTCAGCGTCCGCGCCGGCTGCCAGCGATACTCCGCCTTCAGCGCTGTCCCGGTCCGCAGTATCTTCCCCCGGATCGCCGCGCTGACGGCCTGGGCGGTCTGCGGTTTCACCTCCGCCGCCAGATTGCCGACGGAAGCAACTCCCCCGGCGCCGCGCAACGCCGTCCCCAGGTCGTACTCCACCCACGCTGAGAGCGCCGGCGTCAGCGGCTGCATCACCTCCGCGCTCAGCCCGCGGCCGGAGTAGCCCGCCGTCGCCAGCTCAAACGTTCCCGTGGTCGGGTCCGCGATCACCGCCATCTGCTGCAGCTCTGGCTGGGGTATTGCCCGGCCAATCTCCCCGCCGCCGGCGATCGCCCCATGCGAAAAACTGTCCGCGAACCCCGCAAAGCTGACCACCGTGCTGTCGCCCAGCTTGCGGCTGACGGAGATCTCATTGTGGCTGCCGCGGTCGCTCACCGGCCGTCCATTCGCGTCCGACAACGCCGTCAGCATCGGCTTCAGGCGGTCCAGGTCGTCCGCACTCTGCACCTCGCGCCCGGAAGCGTATCGGTATTCGACGACCACGTCCGTTCCCGGCCGCACGATTACCTTGAGATAGGGCTCACTCTCCAGCCGCGTCGCCTCCAGCCGCTCCGCCGCCACCAGCGTCCCCACGTCGATCCGCACCGCATCGCCCAGAACGATCTGCTGGGTGCTGGCCAACTGCAGCACCTCTACCCCGGCGACGTGACCATCGGTCAGTTCCGGATGCGACTGGAAGCTCGACAGCAGCCGCGTGCTGCCGCCCAGTGGCGAGCGCCGCTCATATCCCGCGCTCAGCGCGATCGACGGCGACGGCGCATACGCATTCGGCGCGTCGCCAACATCGGCGCGCAGGACTGCCCCGTCGCCATCCTCCATGGAGCGGTTCAGCACCACCGCCTGGTGCATGCCGCCGTCGCCGAAACCACCATCGCCGCTGGTGACCGTGATGCGTCCCTGCGATACCAGCCGATGCGTCCGCTCTGCGCTCGAAGACACCGGAAGTCCGTCTTCATCGACCAGCCGCAGCAACGGCCGGCTGGCGGTCGAGCGCAGCGTCCACTTCCAGTCGTCCACCGGCTCGTCGGCCCGGCGACGCTCCGCCGGCAGCCAATTCTCCGCCTCGAACATCGTGCTCATGGTCAGGTTGACGATCGCCTGCGCGCCCGCCTGCAGGCGAAGATTGCTGCGCAACAGCGGCACAAAGAACGCGGCGGTCGCGCGCAGTTCATAGCGGCCCGGCAGCACCGCCGGCAGAATGTAGCGCCCACGCGCATCGCTGAAGGCCGTGGCCACGCTGCTCGCATCGCTGCTCAGCAGCTCGACCATCGCTCCCATCTGGGGCGCGCCGTGGATGTCCCGCACAGTGCCGGAGATCGTCGCGACAGCGGGCGTGGCAAAGCTGCCGGCAGCCGAGCTGTTCGCCGCGGAGCCATTCGCCGCGAAGCTGCTCGCTGCCGCCCCGAGCATAACCATCATCCCCATCAGACCTGGTACGAAACGATTCACCGCGCTCAAATCCTCGTGTGCGCGCCTACGGCTCTCCGAAAAATCCGTTCGGACCAGCGAACCGGACGGCGATCGTGCTAAGGAAAGCGGCCATCGCGTTGCTGTCCTGCGTGGTGTCGTTCCCGTTCTGCTCAAGATCAATTCAGGTCGATCTCAACGTCTCCTGGTAGAGCACATCCCAAACTGGTGTAGCCATATCCCGAACTGGTGTAGCGTTCCCGCTGCTGCTTTTCTAGTTGTCATTCCGCAGCGAAGCGGAGGAATCTGCTGTTTGGATCGCCACCACGTCTTAAGGGAAATTCTCTAAGCTGTCCATCCCCCGCAACTATACCTCCACAGATTCAACTTCGGCCACGCGGCAGTTTTCCACAACTGCTGTTCCACATCTACTGTTCCACGATGAACGGCGCGCTCTGCGCAATCTGCTGCTTGGACACCCCATCGTTCACCTTGATCGTCACCTGGTACCGTCCCGGCTCCAGGCTCGCCAGCGGCATCGTCTTCTCCAGCGTCAATTGGTCGGCGTTCGGATTGAGCTTGCCGGCCGACTCTTCGGAATCCAGAATCTGCTTGTTGGTCGCCAGATCCAGCACCTGATACTGGATCGTCGCATCGTTCTTCTTGTTGTCGCCGATCCCCAGGTTGTAAACCTGCATCCAGAAGTTCAGGTTCTGCGCCCGGTGAAAAGTGACCGGTGTCGAGATCGTCGCCGGCACCCGCGGCACCACCTTCGTATTGCCGATCACGAAGTTGCCCGTGCCCACATCCTTCGACGGAACCCGCTCCATCTCGCCGGCCAGAATCAGCGACGACGAAGCCAGCCGGTCGTCGTCATACCGCGGCACATCCACGCTCCGTCTCCAGATGCCAACGTGGTCGGGGTTGTTCACGTCCTTGATCGCGATCTCCACCTTGTAGCGGCCCGGCGGCAGCGGCAGCGCCTTCCAGTAAACCGACATGTTGTTCTTCGTGCGCGCCAGCAGATCGGTCGGCGTCTCCACCTTCACCGTGTCCTCGAACGTCTGAATGACGCGGTGGTTGATGTTGCTCACGCGGCCCAGGATGTTCACCGTCCCGGCCGAGTCGCCGTCTTTGCTGTTGTAGGTAATGTCGCCATTGCGGATTTGCAGCGTCAGCGGCACCATCACCGTATCGTTGGTCAGCTTCACATAATCGGTGCGCACATCGAACAGAAACGGCGGCCCGGTCAGCACCTTCGCCGAGGAAAGGAACTGGTCCAGATCGGCGAACTTCACCGGCGGCGGCGCGAACAGCTTGGCAAAAGTGTCCAGCCGATCGAACTCCTTGCTCTCATTCATCGACGACATCGGTCCCGCGCCGAGCTGCTCCAGACCGCCGCCCTTGAACCGGTCCGCCTTGGTCGAGCGGCCCATCTGTTCGTCCATCGTCAGGCCCGCGCCCGGAACCGTCTTGAGCGCGTCCTTCTCCGAGCGGTCGATGGTCGCGTGATAGTCCCCGCACATGCAGGTGTCCACGAACTCGACGTCGATGTTGTCGCCCACGCCTGCCAGATAGCGATAGTGCCAGACCTCGAACGGGAACGTCGACGTATTGCCGCCGCCCTCTTCCATCGGCCGGTCGTAGCTTCCGCCCGACGGATGCGAATCGATGCTGTCCGGCTTGCCGTAGGCGATATAGATGTGCCCGCGGTCGGTCATCCAGCCCGGCTTGCCCGCGGCGAAGTGCTCATTGGCATACTCGATGCGCGCGTAGTGCTCATCTTTGAATGCGTTGTCGTTCGAGTCCGGATCGGGATTGCGCCGCTGCCAGAACTGCTCGATGAACTGGTCGCGCTCCTCGTCGTTGGACAGCGTCTTGAAGGCCTTGGCCTCTTCGTCGGTGATGATCCAGCGAACGTCCTCATCCAGCCACTTCTTGTAGGTGCCCTTCAACTCGGCCCGGGTGTTCTTGATGCGATCGCGTTCCTCGCCGGCGCTCAACCGCCGCTTCAGCGGGTCGGGCTTCTCGGCCACCGGCGGCGTCTTCACCACGCTTCCATTGTCCTGCAACGTCTGGCTGGCTGGGCTCTGGCTCGCTGAAGTCTGGCTCGCCGGAGTCCGGGTGGCCGGATCGCTGCTCGGCGCCGTCTGTGCAACTAGGGCAGGCGCCGCGCAGAGCAGCACCAGCACAACTGATTCGGGAAGGCGAAGACGGAAGTTCATGCGGGCACCGGGCTCCTGTTGCGAGTCCCTCACATTCTAGCCCTCCCGAACGGCTGCGCACAAGGCTTTGAGCGGTGGGCACAAGGCCCGTTTGATTAGTCTCATTTGGTTTCGTGAAGGGCACAGCTTCAGCCGTGCCATAGGAGCTTCCAAATGTTATGAGGCTTTAGCCCCTGAGGTGCGTCAGTTCGAAGCTGCACCATCACTGCGCCACTGCTATCATCACGTTGGCGAAGCAATTCGCTCTCACGCAAGCGACCGATTGGAACCGCCGGCCAGTGGCCCGCGTATCCACCCGAAATGAACTGCACTCGACGCGCCTATCCAACCGCGTCCGGCAAGAGAAAGCGGCAATGAACGGTAAAAAAATCCTGCTCATCGTCCTCGGTGTGCTCGTCGTGGCGGGCATGGTAGCCGGCACCATCCTGCACAGCCGGTCGAGCGTTCCCGCGGTCACCACCGCGCGCGCGGCCCGTCAGGACCTGGTCGCCACCATCAGCGGCACCGGCCAGATCAAGCCCAAGACTTACGTCAACGTCGGCGCCACCTCCTTCGGCCGCATCACCCACCTCTACGTGAAAGAGGGCGACCACGTGAAGGCCGGCCAGTTGCTCGCCACGGTCGAAAGCGCGCAGCCCGCCAGCGCCGTCGCCGCCCAGCAGGCCACCATCGCCTCCTCGCGCACCACCGTCGACTCCTACACCGCCGCGGAAAAGACCGCTGAGGCCAACGTCGCCGAGGCCCAGGCCGACCTCGAGCAGAAGCATTTCGACTACCAGCGCGCCCAGGCCCTCTACAACGACAAGCTCATCGCCAAGCAGGACTTCGACGCCAAGAAGGCCCTCTACGATGTCGACGTCGCGACCCTCGCCCAGCGCAAGGCCGCGGTCCTCCAGGCCCAGGCCCAGACCGCCTCCGCCCGCAGCCAGGTCAAGCAGGGTCAGGCCATGCTGCAGGGCAACGACTACGCGCTCGGCCTCACCCGCAGCATCGCGCCCTTCGACGGCCTGGTCACCAACGTCCCCGTGCGCGAGGGCGAGACTGTCGTCGTCGGCATCCAGAACGCCGAAGGTTCCACGCTCATGACCCTCGCCGACATGAGCGTCATCACCGCCGAGGTCAAGGTCGACGAGACCGACATCGTCAACGTCGCGCTCGGCCAGACCGCCGACGTCACCGTCGACGCCTTCCCTGGTAAGGTCTTCACCGGCCGCGTCACCGAGGTCGGCGACCAGGCGCTGCTCCGCACCACCGGCGTCGCCACCTCGCAGTCCACTACCGGCACCGAGGAGGCCAAGGACTTCAAGGTCGTGGTCACGCTCGATCCCAGCAGCGCCGGCGGCGATGTGGCCGACCTCCGCCCGGGCCTCTCCTGCACCGCCAAGATCACCACCGCGCACAAGCCCGACACCCTCACCATTCCCATCCAGGCGCTGGTCGAGCGCGATCCGGTCGAAGAGGCCGCGCTGTTCAAAAACCACGGCAAAGCCTCCTCGACCACAGTTTCCGCGGCGCAAGTCTCCGCAGCCCAGACCGACAAAGCGGCCAAGGTCACCCAGGGCGTCTATCTGCTGGCCCAGGACTCGGGCCGCCTCCGCGCCCGATTCGTTCCGGTCGCCACCGGCATCACCGGCACCACCGACATCGAAGTCCTCAGCGGCCTCAAACCCGGCGACGAGATCGTCACCGGCCACTACAAAATTTTGCGCATCCTCAAGAGCGGTGAGGCCGTCAAACGCGACAACTCCATCGCCGCCCCACCCCCATCCGACGACACCTCCAGTTAGAGCGACCAGCCGGGTGGCCCATTCATGACAGCTTCATCGTCATGAGTGGGGTGCATCGCACACCCAGCGCCCGGGTGGCCCATTCATGACGGCTTCGTCGTCATGAGTGGGGAACGCAGCACAGCCACAGATTCTGCTTCTTCCCCGAAGATAACGGAGACCCGCATGGCCCTCGACACCCCCATCCTCGACCCGCCCATACAGGACCGCATCGGAGCCAACGCCGACGGCCCACACCCCGGCGACGTCATCGTCACCGACAATCTCTGGAAGACCTACGAGATGGGCGACCAGCTCGTCCACGCCCTGCGCGGCATCGACATCCGCATCCGCCACAACGAGTACGTCGCCATCATGGGCCCCTCCGGCTCCGGCAAATCCACGCTGATGAACCTCATCGGCTGCCTCGACTCGCCCTCGCAGGGCCAGTACTGGCTCAACGGCCACGACGTCTCTTCGCTCAACGACGACGAGCTCGCCCGCATCCGCAACAAGGAGATCGGCTTCGTCTTCCAGACCTTCAATCTGCTCGCCCGTGCCACCGCGCTGCACAACGTCGAGCTGCCGCTGATCTACAACGGAACCCCGCAGGCCGCGCGCATCGCCCGCGCCAAAGAGGTCCTCACCTCGGTCAATCTCGGCGAGCGCATGATGCACAAGCCCAACGAGCTCTCCGGCGGCCAGCGTCAGCGCGTGGCGATAGCTAGAGCCCTGGTGAACAACCCCAGCATCATCCTCGCCGACGAGCCCACCGGCAACCTCGACTCCAAGACCTCGGTCGAGATCATGGGCCTGCTGGACAAGCTCCACGAGCAGGGCAACACCATCGTCCTGGTCACGCACGAACCCGACATCGCCGAATTCGCCCACCGCGTCATCAGCATCCGCGACGGCTCCGTCGAATCCGACGGCCCCAGCGCCCGCAAGCGCCACGCGTAAGCGCGATGGTCACCACATCCGGGTACCCCACAATCCGGGTGGCCCATTCATGCGCGCCTTTGCGCATGAGTGGGGAACACCAGAAGCCCGTACGGGCAGAAGCCTGTACTACCACCAGCCTGCACTGCGCCGGGGTGAGGAACGCCCTAGGAACGAGCTGGCTCGGCAGGCCGGCGCATAGCTTCGAGCACCGATTGGTATAGCTTGTTGCGCCGCTCGAACCGCTCGGACGCGCGTGTGACGTAACGAACCACCAGGTCCACACCCGACGCCGATGGCCGCAGATTGACCGCCGGGTCCGCCGTAAACTGGCTCAACCCGCGCTGGTTCGAGACCAGCCGCCATTCCGCTTCCGCGAGCCGCGCATCCGCTTCCGTTTCCTCGGCCACAACCTTGTTCACCCGATCGATGGTCGCTTGCATGTCGTCGCCTGCGGGCACGGTCACCGTCAGTTCGTCCCACATCCACTGTCCGGCGGTAGAGAAGTTGAAGAACTGGCCGCTGATGGCAAACTTGTTGTTGAACGCTACCCGCCGCCCCGTCGGATGCCCCTTCGCCGTCCAGTTGCCGGTCTCGAGCAGCGTCGTCCGGAAGACCCCGATATCGATCACTTCCCCGGTCACCGCGTTGATCTCCACCACGTCGCCAACGCCGATCCCGCTCCGTCCCATCAAAACAAACCAGCCCACGAAAGCGAGGATGAAATCCTGCAGCGCCACCGTCAGGCCAGCCGTCGCCAGGCCGATGACCGTCGATATGTGGTCGGGTGGCCCGAAGATCACCAGCAGCACCGCCAGGAACGTGATTACCTGGATGACCAGCCGCGCGATCCGGCTCAGCGTGCGCGTCCTGCGCCGGTCCAGGGACTCGCGCTCGGTCAAGCGCTTCACAGCGGCGTTGAGCAAAATCGAGAGGATGAGAATCACCAGGATCCACACCGTCTGCACCAGAATCAAGTGGCGCAGAATCCGATGCTGCAGCGTCACTTGCGCGGCCCACTTTCCGTAGACCGCGGCCAGTTGCTCTCCGGTCGCAATCCGGTCGTCATAGATGCTCATCAGTTGCCGTTGCAGGCCCAGCCGCTTCAACCCCGCCAGCCGGTCCGCCGCCATCACCGCCGATCCCGCGCCCTGCGTCTGCCCGTTCGTCTTCGCCCCCAGCCGGTTGCGCTCCGCGGTCAGCGTTTCCGCCCCATGTTCAGTGGCCGCCTTGGCCTCCAGGATCAGCGAGTATCGCGCCCGCTGCCGTTCCCATGCGCCAATCAGCCCCGCCAGTGTCCGATACCGGCTGGCTGAGAGGACCGCCGGTTCGCCCGTCGCGCCGGTGGTGTCGAACCTCTTCATCTCCGCTTCGCGAGCGCTCAACTCCTGCTGTATCTGCGCGCGTTGATCGCCCGAAGCACGCGCCAGCTCCGCCCGCGCATCGCTCAACTGGTCCTGGTCCAAACCCAACTGCGCCTGTGCGACTTCTGCGTCGTCGCCGTCCTTCGGCGTCACATCTTTCAGCGCAGCCTGATCGGAAGCCACCAGCGCCTCCAGCATCGTGACTTTTTGCTGCAATGCCAGGGCGTCGCCAGTCAGCGCGCGCTGGCGCAGACTCGCTTCCCGCAACGCCGCTGCAAACGCCTGATCGACCTCGTGATCGGCCAGACGCTCGGCTTCGTGCGCGTAGACACGCTCCTCCTGCGACACGGCCAGGGCCGTGAGTGCCTCCGCGGTCTGCCACGGTGTTTGGTCCACCAGAGTTTGCTGCCCCGGCGCCGATGTTTCCGCCGCTCCCTGGCGATGCAGAAAAGGAAGATTGGCCATCGCATCGCCGGTTCGCCAGACCATCACGGAACCCAGCACCAGTAACGCGACCAGCACCAGCAACGCGCTCCATGCCCAGCGTCCAAACAATGGCGACCGCACCGCCTTCTCGGCCGCGTGGCGCTTTTCCGCGGGAACGTCCATCCTTCTATTCTCGCATTGTCGGGCATCCGCGGCGTCGCGTGGTTCGGCCGGATCGAGCCATCCTCCCGCGCTTACCGCGAAACTCGCCGAGCATCTAAACTGAAAGCATGGCGCTTTGCAGCAAGAAGTCCGGCAGCATGAAGTCCGGCAGCATGACGTCAGGCAGCACGACGTCCGGCAGTAAGGACAAGCACGCCCGTTGGCTCCTCCTGGCGTTCCTGCTGCTCTGCGTCGCCCGGCCCAGCGCCGCCATCGACGCCCGTTTCGATCTGGTCGGCCCGCGCATCGACGTGCGCGTCACCCGCAACGGCCAGACGCTGCCCATCGCCGCCGTACCCAACCTGCAAGCCGGCGACCGGCTCTGGATTCACCCCGATCTGCCCGCGTCCCAGTCGGTCAAGTATCTGCTCATCTGCGTCTTTCTGCGCGGCACCACCAACCCGCCCCCGGAGAGCTGGTTCACCCGCATCGACACCTGGGACCGCAAGGTGCGCGAGGAGGGCGCCTTCGTCACCGTGCCCGCCGAGGCCCAGCAAGCCCTGCTCTTCCTCGCTCCCGAGACCGGCGGCGACTTCAGCACCCTCAAGTCCGCCGTCCAGGGCCAACCCGGCGCCTTTGTGCGCGCCTCCCAGGACCTCACCGAAGCCGGCTTCGAGCAGGCCCGTATCGAGAAGTACGTCGCCTCCATCCGCCGCGTCCCGCCCTCCGACCCGGCCGCCCTCCAGAAGCACTCCGACCTGCTCGCCCGCACCCTCGACCTCAAGCCCAACAGCGCCTGCTTCAAGCAGCCGGTCGACACCCAGTTCACCTGCCTCACCCAGACCGGATCGCAGATCGTGCTCGACGACGGCCACGGCCAGTCCATCGTCACCGCGCTCTCCAACGGCCCCGGCTCCGACCTCATCACACAGGCCAGCTACACCCAGGCCTTCGGCGCCGGGCTCTATTCGGCTTACGTCGGCGCGATCGTAGATGTGGTCCGGATCATGGCCAACCTCCACACCGCCCGGTACCAGTACATCCCCGCCATCTCCTTCCCGCAGGCCGAGGCCATGAACCTGCGGCTCAACACGCCGCCTTCCTTCCACAACCCAAAGTCGGTCCTGGTCATCGCGCTGCCCTCGGTGCAGGCCGCGGTCCCGCCGCCCCTGCGCCCGGCCGATACCAGCTACGTCGCCTGCCTCATCAAGCCCTCGGTTACGCTGCCAATCGAAGGCGCGCCGCTGGTCTTCTCCACCGACTTCGCGCACGATCTCGTCCTGCACCTCAACACGCCGCCCGGCGCGCCCTCCGAACCCGACATCCCGCTCACGCCGGACGCCTACTCCGGCGGCCTGGTCCTCCAGCAGACGCCGCAGCATCACGTTCCGCTGCACGATCCCGCGCTGCTCACCGACGATGCCACCGCCAGCCCCGCACCGGCCCTCCCCAGCGCCGCGGACAGCCATGCCGCGGCCCACCCGGCTCCGACCGCCAAACCCGAGCCCCGCCCTGTCCAGCTCACCGGCACCATCTCCGGCCGCTGGGGCTTCGACGACTACACCGGGCCCACAGTTCCTCTGCAGCAGCT
The DNA here is from genome assembly GCA_965277925.1 of Granulicella sp. Classification (GTDB taxonomy): domain Bacteria; phylum Acidobacteriota; class Terriglobia; order Terriglobales; family Acidobacteriaceae; genus Granulicella. The sequence continues at coordinate 1,074,227 of OZ255850.1, forward strand.
CCCCGGTCGCGACTGGACCCTGGTCTCGGCCCCTGGAGCTGATTCAGCCGCGGAAGCTGGCGTAGCCAACGCCCCCGGCCTCGACCTCATCGCCGGCCACACCGCGCAGCTTCTGCTGACCTCGACCGGCTCGGCCTGCGTCCACACCGTCACCGCGCAGCCCGCCGGCCAGAGCGCGCCGATCCAGCTCACCTTCAAGCCCGCCCCCAGGCCCGGCCAGCCCGATCTCGTGGCCGTCGCGCTGCCCGTCGCGCACGACATCACTCCCGGAGACCTCCACCTGGCCATCCAGCAGTACGACCAGCCCGCGCCCGACAAGCTCTCCGCTCGCACCTTCTCCGAGCCCGCCCACGTCGCCTCGGTCGAGTTCCACGCCGGCGACCGCACGCTGCTGCTCGAGGGCACGCGCCTCAACGAGATCGCCGGCCTCACCCTGGGCGACCTTCCCTACTCTCCCGCCGCCGAGCCCGCCTCCGCCGCGGCCCCGCCCGACGACTTGACCGGCCCCAACTCGCTGGAACTCACGCTCGCCCCGCGCGTCGCCACGCCCTCCACCCAGGTCGGCGAACACCTCACCGCGACCATCGCCCTGCACGACGGTCGTTCGCTGTCCGTGCCGGTGGTGGTCTCCGCGCCCCGGCCCGTCCTCACCCTGCTGCAGAAGACCGTCGAGCCTGCGCCCGGATCCGGGGATCCCAGCCAGCTTGCTGGCAGGGGTGGCGGCTCCGCCATCGCGCTCTCCAATCCCGACGACCTGCCGCTGTCCTCGCGCCTCACCTTCACGCTCAAAACGCCCACGCCCTTCCCGCGCGATGGCGAAATCGAGATCGAAACGCTGGACGGAGCGCTGCGCACCGTGCTCACGCTCGCGCCCTCCGGCGGCCTGGTCCTGCAGGACCCCCACACCATCGTCGCCACGCTCGACCCGCTGCGCTCCTTCGGCCCCAGCGCCTTCGGCGCGCTGCATCTGCGCGCGGCCTATCCGGCTGCCACCTCGTCACGTTCCAGAGACGCCTTCGGCCGCCAGGCCTCCAACCGCTTCACCGGCCACGCCGAAGACCCTGGGGCCAATCCCGTCGACGCGCCCAACTCAGCCAAGCCCGCCGCCGACACCCTCACCGGCCCCGATTCCGCCGCCTCGGTCAATGCCGCACCCGGCGGCAGCGTCAGCAACTGGCTTCCGCTGGTGACCCTCGTCCGCCTTCCCAATCTCACGCTTCTCCAGTGCCCCGCCGACGCCGCGCTGCCCTGCACCGTCAACGGCAGCGATCTCTTCCTGCTGCAGGCCATCTCCACCAGCCCCGACTTCAGCAACCCGGTCGCCGTCCCGGACGGCTACACCGGCGACGCCCTTAGCGTCCCCCACCCGTCCGCCGCGACGCTCTTCCTCAAGCTTCGCGACGACTCCACCTCCATCGACTCGGCCATCGTGCCCATGCCCGCGCCGCCGCCCGTCCACCACGTCGCCAGACGCCATAAGCCATCCACCGACGAGACACCCGCGCCAACGCCCGAAGCTACGCCCACGCTCGAAACTCCGGCCGCCGCAAAGCAGCCTGATCTGCCTGCTCCCGCGCAGCAGGACCAGCAGCACTCCGCACCTGCAAAGCAGAACAGCCCCGCGCCTGCAAAACAGGCGAACCCCGCCCCCACCCCGAACCCTCCCGCCACCACAACTCCGCCATCGAGATCCTAGAGCAGAATGTCGTGGGGTGTAGAGCCGTTGCTCTCGCCTTTCTGGTTGTCATTCCATAGGAATCTGCTTTTGCGGCGTCTTTACACCCTCAGGCAAACTGCTTTAATCCGCCGCCGGCTCCCGCTGCGCGCGCTGCACCTTGCTGTGCCGCATCGAGTACCCGAAGTAAATCACCAGACCGATGACGAGCCAGCTGACAAAACCGATCTTTGCCGGCGTGTCCGATGAAACCATCAGAGACAGCGAGATGAGTATGCCCATGATGGGCACGAACGGCACCCACGGCGTGCGGAACGGCCGCGCCAGGTCGGGCTGCCGCTTGCGCAGCACCCACACCCCCACACAAACGATGGTGAAGGCCAGCAGCGTACCCAGGCTCACCAACTCGCCCAGAAAAGAGATGTTGAAGAACGCCGCCAGAAACGCGACCATCACCCCGACCGCGATCGTCACCAGCCAAGGAGTGCGGAAGCGCGGATGGATCTCGCCGACCCATTTCGGCAGTAGACCGTCGCGCGACATCGTGTAGAGCACGCGAGTCTGGCCGAGCATCATGACCAGCATCACCGAAGCGAGGCCGGCAATCGCGCCCAGATCGATAAGGCACACGCCCCACGTAGCTCCAATCGCCGCCGCTCCGTCGGCCACCGGGGCCGGCGTGTTCAGCGTCGCGTAGGGCTTCAGGCCGGTCAGCAGCGCGGCCACGATGATGTACAAAATAGTGCAGATGATCAGCGAGCCGAGGATGCCGAAGGGCATGTCCTTCTGCGGATTCTTCGCCTCCTGGGCCGCCGTCGAAACGGCGTCGAACCCGATATACGCAAAGAACACCACGCTCGCCCCTCGCATAATGCCCGACCAACCGTATTGCCCGAAGTGCCCGAGGTTTTTCGGAATAAAGGGATGCCAGTTCGCCGTCATGTGCGCCGGATGCCCGAAGGCAAAGATCGTCGCGATGCCGATGAAGAACAGCACCACGGACACCTTGATCATCACCGCGGCGCTATTGAAGTTCGCCGATTCTTTCACGCCCACAACCAGCACCACCGTGACCACGATGATCGCGCACAGCGCGAAGATGTCCACCCTGGCTGCCATCGGATGCCCGAACATTGTCAGGCCGATCGAAGGCGTCGGGTTGAACGGCATACGAATGCCGAAATACCCCAGCAGGCTGGTCACATAGCCGCTCCAGCCGACCGCCACCGTCGCCGCGCCGAAGGCATATTCGAGGCACAGTGCCCAACCGATGATCCACGCCACCAGCTCGCCCAGCGTCGCATAGCCGTAGGTGTAGGCCGACCCGGCAATCGGGATCACCGAGGCGAACTCCGCGTAGCAGAGCCCGGCAAAGACGCAGCCTATGCCCGCCACCACGAACGAGAGCACAATCGCCGGTCCGGCAAACTGCGCGGCGGCCGTTCCTGTCAGCACGAAGATGCCCGCGCCGATGATCGCGCCAATCCCCAGCGTGATCAGGTTGACCGGCCCCAGCGCCCGCTTCAGCCCGCCCGATCCCTTATCTTCAGCCTCGTGCAACAGCGCCTTCATAGGCTTCACTGCAAACAACTTCGCCATTCGTTCCTACTCTCCCTAACCACTATCCACTATCCACTAATCACTAACCACTCGCTTTCGCCACATCCAATACACCGGCACACCAATCAACACCAGAATCAATCCGGGCCATGTGTACTGCGGCTTGTATCGCAACAGTACACCACAAATCCACACTGCCATGGCGATGTACAGCGCCGGCAGCACCGGATACCCGAACGCCCGATAGGGCCGCGGCGCATCGGGCTGCGTCCTGCGCAACACGAACAGCCCCAAGATCGTCAGCACATAAAACACCAGCACCGCGAAGATCACATAATCCAGCAACTGCCCGTAGCTCCCGCTCAAACACAGCAGACAGGTCCACGCCCACTGCAGCCATAACGATGTGGTCGGCGTATTTGTCGTCGGGTGCAGTTTCCCGGCAGCCTTGAAAAACAATCCATCGCGGCTCATCGCGTAGTACACCCGCGCGCCCGCCAGCAGCATGCCGTTCACGCACCCGAACGTCGACACCAGGATCGCCGCCGCCATCAGCTTCGCGCCCACACCCCCAAACGCTGACTGCATTACCGCCGTCGCCACCCGATCTCCCGATGCAAACTGAATTCCCTTACCCGCCAGCGTCGTCGCACCCGCCGACCCCATCATCGGCAGCACGCTCAGGTACACAAAGTTGCACGCGATATATAGCAGCAGCACCGTCCCCGTGCCGATCGCCAGACTCAGCGGAAGATTACGCCGCGGATTGCGAATCTCCCCCGCCGTAAAGGTCACGTTGTTCCACGCATCGCTAGAAAACAGCGACCCCACCTGCACCACCGCGATCACCGTGAAGATCCCCACATACACCACCGGCCCACCGACCCCTACCTGCACCGCATGCTGCGTATGCCACCCCGCATTCGCCCAGAACGCGTGCCAGCCCGCGCCAGCGCCAGCGGCTCCGGTAAAATTCGCCGCAATCGCCGCCGCATTCTTCGCCACCAGGCCCACCGCGACGATACCCAGCAGCGCCAGCACCTTCGCGCTCGTAAACACGTTCTGCACCGCCGCGCCCAGCCTCACGCCGCGCGTATTGGTCATCGTCAGCAGCGTAATCACCGCAATCGCCGCCAGGTTCGCTGTGTTCAGCCCGATGTCCATGTTGCCCAGCACCATTGGCCCCACCTGCCACACCGCCACATGCCCAATGTGCCACAACCAATGCTCGGCGCTCACGCTGGGAAGGAACACACCGAGAAACTTCCCGAACGCCACGCCCACCGCCGCGATCGTTCCCGTCTGGATCACGAGAAACAGCGTCCAGCCGTAGAGAAATCCCCAGACCGGCCCCAGCGATTCCCGCAGATACACATACTGCCCTCCCGCCCTGGGCATCATCGCCGCCAGCTCGCCATAGCTCAGCGCACCGATCACCGTCATCAGGGCCGTCACCAGCCACGCTGCGATCAGCAGCGCCGGCGACCCGAGCACGCGGCTCATATCCGCCGGCACAATAAAAATGCCCGACCCGATCATCGAGCCCATCACAATCGCCGTCGCCGAAAACAGCCCCATCCCCTGCACAAAGTGCGGCGCGCTCGTCTCGGAACTCCTCGTCGGATCGCGAGGATCATTTAGACCGTTAAGACCGTCAGGATCGTTAAGACCGTTAGAATCGTTCACAGTTGTCCGTCCCACCCGTTCATACGTCCTGCACCTTCCGCGACTCGCGGACCGTATCGTTGGAACGCAGGAACGTCACCGCGAAGGCTCGAAACCGCTCCCGGGCCCAGAACGGCGACGGCCACGTAGCCAGCGATTGCTTTGCGAATCTCACCTCGTCCGCTCTCTTTCCACTTGCGCGCGCGGTCATCGCCGCCCGGAAGGCCTGGAAGCTCACGATCCTCCTCCGCCAGATCATCCGCCTCCAACCCGAGAGGTCCTTGAGCAGCACATCGTCGAGCATCTTCATAAAGTCGTTGAACATATGGGTGGCATCGCCGCTCAACCCGCCTGCGCTCGCCCGGTAGTCCGTCAACGGCTCGTGACACACGCAAAAGCGGCCGTTGGCCCGAAGTTGAAACCATAGACACCAGTCTTCGCTGCCGACCTGCCGCTCATTGAAGCCTCCGACCCGCTCCAGGGCCGCTCTCCGCACCATCACGCAAGAGGGAGGCATATCGCCGTTGGTCCACCGCAATCGCCGCGCCAGCAACTCCAGCGACGGCGGCGGAAAGTCTCTGTGCTCACCGGTGGCCTCGAAGACGACGCGCAGCGCCGTGTAGTTCAACACCGCGTCCGCATCGCGCGCGAAGGCCTGCAACTGCTTCTCCAGCTTCGCGGGCTCCCACCAGTCGTCCGCGTCCAGAAACGCCACAAACTCCGCGGCCGTAGCTCGAACGGCAACATTGCGGGCCTTGGCCGGCCCGCCATTCTCTTGCTGTATCAGCTTCACCGCCGTGCCATACTCCGCAGCGACGATGTCCCGCGTCCCATCCCGCGATCCATCGTCGACCACCACGATCTCCGCTGGCCGCAAAGTCTGCCGCAGCACGCTGTCCAACGCGCGCCGAATGAAAGCCTCCCCGTTGTACACGGGAATAACGACCGCCACCGGCGCGAACCTCTCGGTCATCGTCAACTCAGACCCGTCGTTCATCGGCTCCATGCATCTCTCCAACGGCCGCCGAGGCCAGGTTCGATCGGATTTTTCAATCACGCTGTTTGCCGAGAAGTATAGCAAAGCAGTTCTGCGTCCCTGCTGCCCAAGATTCAATCCAGCGATGCCATCATCTCCGCCGCCACCTCGGCAACGCTGCGCCCATCCCCCATCAAAGCTGAGATCACCGCCACCGAATCCGCTCCCGCCGCGATCACGCTGCGCGCATTCTCGCGCGTAATCCCCCCGATGGCCACCAGCGGCTTCTTCGTTAGCGTCCGTATCCGACGTACGCCTTCCAGCCCAACCACCTCCTCCGCATCGGCCTTCGTCGCCGTCGCGAACACCGGCCCTATCGCGATGTAGTTCGCTTCGCTCGCATCCGCCACAATCACCTGCTCCTCCGTGTGCGTCGACACCCCAACTACCCCCACCGCCCGGGTGCCCCGCACGACCGCTTTCGCATCGCTCACCGGCAAATCCTCCTGCCCCACATGCACCCCATTCCATCCCGCCAGCACCGCAAGGTCCGCTCGATCATTCAAGATCAGCATCGCGTTCAATCCCGAAAACACCTCGGAAATCTCCGCAACCGCGCACAGAACCTCCTGCGGCGAAGCAGCCTTATCGCGATACTGAAGCAGCGTCACACCCGCCTCGCGCAGCCCCTCGGCAAAGGCGCGCACACTCACTCCATGCGCACCCAGCATCGCTCTGTCGATGATCGGATAAAGCTGCGGAAGCGTCAGCACTTCGCCACCTACTTCGCTTACGCCTTCGCTTTCTGCCGCTCAAGGAACCGCTCCATGAACTTCGTATCGAAGTCGCCGCGCCGGAACTCCTCATCCGCAAAGATCTTTTCGTGCAGCGGAATCGTCGTATGAATCCCCTCCACCACAAACTGCGATAACGCCCGCTGCATCTTGTTCATCGCCTCTTCACGGTCCTTGCCGTGGCAGATCAGCTTCGCAATCAGCGAGTCGTAATACTGCGGCACGACACCCTCGGCATACTGCGCCGTATCCACGCGCACCCCATTCCCGCCGGGCACGTTGTACACCGTAATCCGGCCCGGGCTGGGCGTGAACTTCTCCGGATGCTCCGCGTTGATCCGGCACTCGATCGCGTGCCCGATAATCTCCGGCTGCTTCGGCACAATGTCATGCAACCGCTCCCCCGCCGCAATTCGCAACTGCGCCTTCACCAAGTCCACGCCCGTCACCATCTCGGTCACGCAGTGCTCGACCTGGATGCGCGTGTTCATCTCGATGAAGTAGATCGACCCATCTTCATCCATCAGGAACTCGATCGTCCCGGCGTTCCAATAACCGATGTCCTTCAGCGACTTCTTGATCACATCGCCCATCTTCTCGCGCTGCTTGGGCGTAATCTGCAGGCTTGGCGCCTCTTCGATCAGCTTCTGATGCCGTCGCTGGATCGAGCACTCGCGCTCGCCGAGCGACATCACATTGCCATGCTCATCGGCCAGCACCTGGAACTCGATATGCCGCGGCCGCTCGATAAACTTCTCCATGTACAGCTCGCCATTGCCGAACGCATTCAGCGCCTCGGTCGATGCCTGCTGGAACAGCGCCGGCAGCTCTTCCTTCGTCCGGCAGATGCGCATGCCTCGCCCGCCGCCGCCCGCGACCGCCTTCAGGATCACCGGATACTTCACGGTCTGCGCCCACTCCAGCGCCTCGCCCTCATCCGCGATCACGCCATCCGAGCCGGGCAGGATCGGGACCTTGGCCTTCTTCATGGTCTGCCGCGCGGTGGACTTCTCGCCCATCATGCGCGTCACCTCCGGCGGCGGCCCAATAAATTTAATATTCGACGCGCGGCACACCTCCGCGAAGTTCGCATTCTCGCTCAGCAGCCCATAACCCGGATGGATCGCATCCGCACCCGCGATCTCCGCCGCTGAGATCACCGCCGGCACATTGAGGTAAGAGTCCGCCGATCTTGGCGGACCGATACAGATCGCCTCATCGGCGAACTTCACAGGCAAACTGTTGCGGTCGGCCTCCGAGTACACCGCAACCGTGCGTATCCCCATCTCCTTGCACGCGCTGATCACCCGCAGTGCAATCTCTCCCCGATTCGCGATCAATACCTTACGAAACATTCAACGCCTTTACAGTGCCTTTGCAATTGCTCTTGCAGTTGCTTTTCTGGTTGTCATTCCCGCAGGGAATCTGCTTTTCGTCTCTAGCCCCGCAAGTCCTCCGCTACGCCTTCAGCGCGAACAGCGCCTGCCCATACTCCACCGGCTGCCCGGGCTTCACGTAGACCTTCACGACCTCGCCCTCCGCGTCGCTCTCGATCTCATTCATCAGCTTCATGGCCTCCACGATGCACAGCACCTGCCCGCTCGAAACCCGGTCGCCGACCTTCACAAACGGCTCCGCATCCGGCGAGGGCGCATCGTAAAACGTGCCCACGATGGGCGACTTCACCACATGCCCACCGCCGTTCGCGTCGGTCTCCGCCTGCGGCTCGGCCGCACTCTCCGCCGTCTCACCCACCGGCGCCGCGCTTGTGTGCGAAGCCGCCAGCGAAGGAATATTCTCGCCGCCGCCCTGCGCCCCCAGCAGCCTCGCCAGTTGCGCCATGTCGATGCCCGCGGGCGACGCGGCCGCCGGTGCGCGGCTGGCAAACTTCAGCCCAACCTTCATCTCCGGCCGCTCCATCTCGAACTCTGCGATCCCGCTGGCCTTCAAAAACTCCACCAGTTCGCGCAACTCCTCGAAATCCTTGCCATCCATTCGTCCAGGCTCCTCAGCTTCGTCTTTCTACTTCCTACTTCCTATTTCCTGCTTCTTGCTTCTAAATCTCCATCCACGCCTTCGAGCTCGCCGCCGTCAGCACCTCGCCGCCCCTCGCGGTCACCAGCACCATATCTTCGATGCGCACGCCAAACTCGCCATCGCCCGCGGCATCCCGGCCAGAAAGATAAACTCCGGGCTCAATCGTAATCACCATCCCCGGCTCCAGCACCTGCTTCTGCCCGGCCGCAATCCTCGGCCCCTCGTGAATCTCCAACCCGACGCCATGTCCCGTCGAGTGCGAAAACGCCTTGTCCAGTCTGGCCTTCCGCAGCACCGACCGCGCGGCCTCATCGACCTCGGCGCAGCTCACTCCCGGCGCAACCGCCGCCACTGCCGCCTGCTGCGCTTCCAGCACCGAATGATACACGTCCCGCTCACGCCCGCTCGCCCTCCCCAGGTGAACCGTGCGCGTCATGTCCGAGCAGTACCCCTCCAGCACCACCCCAAAATCCAGCGTGACAAAGCCCCGCCGCGGCAGCTTCGCGCCCGACGCGCGGCCATGCGGCAGCGCCGACCGCACCCCGCTCGCCACGATCGTCTCGAAGCTCATCGCCTCCGCCCCGGCCATGCGCGCCGCGAACTCCAGCCGCGCCGCAACCTCCATCTCCGTCGCCCCGGCCTCCGTCTTCCCGATAACAATATGCTCCAGCACGCCCTCGAACAGCCTGCACCCCAACGCCGCCGCGCGCCGCATCCGCGCGATCTCGTCCTCGTCCTTCACCTGCCGCAGCTTCGCAACCACACCATCCGTAGCCAGAAAGAACCCGCGCCGCCTCCCCGGTACAGGCCCCAGAGGCAGCGTCTGCCGCATCCCTGCCAGCGCCGTCACCGTCGTCTGGCCCGCGTCGAACGCGCAGCGCGTTGCCCCGGCTTTCACCACCCACTCCATCGCCAGAAGCGTGGGCGGCTTCTTCTGGACCACCACCCGCAGCCCGCGCGCCTCCTCCCGGGCCTGCGCCGCGTAGCGCCCATCGGTAAATAGTGCGGCGCTTTTGCCGTGGATCGCGACCGCCCCGCTCGACCCTGTAAACCCGGAGAGATAGCGCACATCCGGCGCATGCGACACCAGCAGAGCATCCGCTCCCTCCGCCCGCGCAGCTTCCATCGCCCTCCGCCGTCTTGCTGCTTCATGCATCTCTTGATTCTAACCGTCCCATCCCATCCCATCCCGTGACCCAACCGGCCACGAACAACCACAACCCATGTCCCCGCTCGATATAATGAACTGTGCATCGCAACTCCCACCCCAGCAACGACTCCAAGCCGCACTCCATCACTCGCCGCAGCTTCCTCACCGGAGGCGCCGTCGCCGGTCTGGGTGTGGCCGCCTACGCCGGCGCCCACGCGCGCCACGAGTTCGAGGTCACCCACCGCACCTTCGCCCTGCGTAACCTGCCCGACGCCTTCGTCGGCCTCAAAATCGTGCAGATGTCCGACATCCACCTCGAGGAGTACACCGAAGCCTGGTTCCTCGAAAAGATGGTCGCCCAGGTCAACGCCCTCAACCCGGATATCGTCCTGCTCACCGGCGACTTCGTCAGCCGCGGCCCCCTGCCCGAGAGCGTCGCCTGGCGCGCCGCCGGCCTCTGCGCCGAGGTCCTCTCTACCCTCAAAGCACCGCAGCGTTACGCCATCCTCGGCAACCACGACGTGGCCGTCGGCGCCGAGCGCGTCATTCGCCCCCTCGAAGCCAACCACATCCCCGTTCTCGTCGACAGCTACGTCGAACTCGCCCGCGGCCCCTACGGCAAGGAAGACCGCCTCTGGCTCTGCGGCACCGACGACGCCGGCACCCGCCACCCCGACCTCTTCGCCACCGTCCCCGCCCGCGCCAAAGCGCCCGTCATCCTGATGTGCCACGAGCCCGACTACGCCGACCACGTCGTCAAGCACCCGCGCTTCCCGCTGATCGACCTGATGCTCTCCGGCCACACCCACGGCGGCCAGGTCCGTCTGCCGCTCATCGGCCCGCTGATCCTGCCGCCCATGGGAGTGCGCTACGTTGAAGGCCTCTTTCACCTCGACCACATGCAGCTCTTCGTCAACCGCGGCATCGGGACTGTCGGCCTCCCCTTCCGCCTCAACTGCCCCGCCGAACTCACCCACATCACCCTCGCCCGTGCCTGAGCAGCCAGCCCTCCTGATAAAGCAGAGTGGCCTAAAGCCGAGTGCCCTAAAGCAAAGTGTCCATTGGGGTAGCGCTCTTGCCTTTCTGGTTGTCATTCCGTAGGAATCTGCTGTTCGGGGCGCCCATACACCATCAGGGACACGGTCTAGAAAAAGCATTCTCGCCGCACAGATCAAATTTCCGCTTGACATATTCCCATATCGGCATGTAATGTTCTGGACATGGCCAGAGCAAGCACCACTTCGGATGCCTTCAACGCGGTCGCAGAGCCCCGCCGGCGGGAGATCCTGAGCTATCTCGCCCAGGCCGAGCGGCCCGTTGGAGAGATTGTGGCCGCCCTCGGCCTGGAACAGCCTTCCGTCTCCAAGCACCTGCGCGTGCTGCGCGACGTAGGGCTGGTCCGAATGCGCTGCCATGGCCGCCAGAAGCTGTACCGGACCGACGCCGAAGCGATCCGCCCGCTTCACGAATGGGCCGGGACCTTCGAGCGCTACTGGCAGCATCAGTTGAATCGGGTGAAGGAACGCGCCGAAGCGGCGGTACGCCAGGGCCCACCCGATCCGAACCCGCCCAAGCCGAATCCGGACCGTAACGCAAAGGAGAAACAATGATTGCCACCGACCCAACCCTCGAAAACCTGACCCTGACGATCAACCAGGAGATCCACGTCCAGGCCCCTCTGGACACAACCTTTGCCGCGCTGCTCGAGCAACTCGGACCCGGCAACGAGACACCGGACGGCAAGCCTCTCAACATGAAGATCGAAGCCTGGCCCGGTGGCAGGTGGTACCGCGACCTGGGCGACGGCAATGGGCATTTCTGGGCCAACGTCAAGGCCATCGTGCGGCCGACGCTGCTGGAATTCGCCGGTCCATTGTTCGCCTCGTTCCCGTTCGTCTCCAACGTGCAATATCGGCTGAGTGAAGTCAATGGCGGAACGCTGATCGCCTTCCGGCACACCGCGCTCGGCTTCGTTCCCGACGAGCAAAAGGCAGCGATGAACAAAGGCTGGGCCTCGATGCACGAACGCGTGCGCAAGCAAGCCGAGGCTGCCCGATAACGACCCCTTCGCAGATCAACGAGCAGCCAGGGAGGAGAACCCATGTGTCCAGTGTGCCTAGCCACCGCATTGCTGATCGCCGGCAGCGTTACCGTTACCGGCGGACTGTCTGCCATCGCAATCCAGAAATTCGGCATGAAGAATGCCGTCGACAATCATCCCGCCGCCGCACCGTCCGAGCTGTGCCGAAAAGAGAGCGGAACAGGAGAAATCGCCTGAGGAACCTCGGATCAAGCATCTGTTTTGAAGGGGCGGGACTTCAGTCCCGCCGTAACCTCCATCGTTCCAATGTGGCTTTAGCCACTGAGGGAGTCTTCCGGGCTTAATCAGACCTTCCCTAAAACTCACACTAAAGGAGCAATCACCATGCCTACAAGCACGATAGAGAAACCACAAATAGTGTCGCGAGAGGAATGGCTTGCGGCTCGCACCCACCTGCTGGCCCGGGAGAAACAGCTCACGCGCGAGCGCGACGCTTTGGCCGCCGAGCGCCGGCGAATGCCCTGGCTGGCCGTCGAGAAGCCGTACCAGTTCGATGGACCCAGGGGCAAAGCCAGCCTGCTCGATCTGTTCGAGGGCCGCCGTCAACTGATCCTCTACCGCGCCTTCTTCGAACCCGGCGTCTTCGGCTGGCCCGACCATGCCTGCCGCGGCTGCTCCCTGGGCGCTGACCAGGTCTCCAACCTCGCCCATCTGAACGCCCGCGATACCACTCTTGCCTACGCCTCGCGCGCTCCCCAGCCAGACATCCAGCGCCTGAAGGCGCGCATGGACTGGAAGATGCCCTGGTACACCCTCACCGACAGCTTCGACACCGACTTCGGCGTGGACCAATGGCACGGCACCAACGCCTTCCTCCGTGACGGCGACAATGTGTTCCGCACTTACTTCATCAACAGCCGCGGCGACGAAGCCATGGGCACCGTCTGGAACTACCTCGACATGACCGCGCTCGGCCGCCAGGAGAACTGGGAGGACTCACCCCCGGGCTACCCCCAAACCAAGCCCTACGAATGGTGGAACTGGCACGACGAATACAACGCCCGGAGCGCGGCTGACCCGAAGTGGATCGATATCCTCGCCGATCCTCAAGGAGCCGCCCTCCGAAGGCGCGAAGCAGAGGAGAAAGGATGCTCCTGCTCCTGAGCCATGGCGACGCCACAACGAACACCGGGTGCCCCATTCATGACGGCTTCATCGTCATGAGTGGGGTTCGCCGCCACCAACCCTGGCGCACCCGGGCCGCCGGCGGGTGGCCCAATCATGACAGTTCCATCGTCGTGGGTTCCGGGACGCAAACAACCCTAGCGAGCCCGGCCCGCCGGCTTCTTCTTCGCCGCATCGACATCCACCACCGGCTTCACCCCGCTCTTTTCATCCATCCACGCATCCAACAGGCTCTTGCGAAACCGCCACCGATTGCCCAGCTTGAACGCCGGAATAAACCCCTCCGAAGCGTAGCGATACAGCGTATCGCCGCTGATCCCCAGATAATCCGCCGCCTGGCGAATGTCCATCACCTCGCGAAGCACGGACTGTGTTGCGGTCGACATGGCTGTCTCCAATTGTGGGCGTTTGTCCGGGAATTCTCCGGCGCAGTTCCTCTTGTACCCCTTCTTCCACAGGCTCACAAGTGTTTTCCTGGGCTCAACCGAGACTCGACCCCAGCCTCAACCCAACCCACACCTCAACCCCTACTTCAGTCAAGCACCACAACCCGCTCTTTATGCACGGCTTCCGAGGGCTCCGTCCACCATCCGGAGAGCCTCGCCTGTTGTGGCGCCACCTCCGTCGGCTCACCCGGTTTAGGCAGCAGCAGATCCAAGCCCTTCACCGGCGCAATCTCCAGCAGCCGTTCGATAGGCTGCCGCCACGCATGCACCGCCAGGTTGAACAGACCCCAGTGGATGGGCAGAAACAGCCCCGCGCCCTCGTTTCCGCCCATGGCCTCGAACGCCCGCGCCGCTCCATCCGGCCCCAGGTGAATGTCCGCCCAAAGCTCGTTGAACGCGCCGATCTCCAGCATCGTCAGATCGAAGCCCTGGTATTGCGCGGCGATCTCGGCAAACCCCTCCCACCAGCCCGAGTCCGCCCCAAAGAACACCCTATGCCGCGGCCCCTCGATCACAAACGAGCTCCACAGCGTCGTAAACCTGTCCCGCATGCCCCGCCCCGAGAAGTGCCGCGCCGGCCACGCCGTCAGCCGGACCATCGCCGCGCTTTCTTCCGCACCAGCCTGTCTGGTGAAGGCCTCCTGCGCCCGCACCTCGACGCTCTCGGTCCAGTCCAGCTCGCTGATCTTCGCTCCCGGAACGCCAAACTCCCGCAGCCGCTCGCCCACACCCAGCGAAGTCACCCAATGCGCATCCGCCGCCGCCTCTAGCCGCGCCAGCCGCCGCACCGTGCGCTCGCCAAGATGGTCATAATGGTCGTGCGAGATCAGCACCACGTCGATCTTCGGCAACTCCTCCAGCGCAATCGTCGGCTGGAAGAACCGCTTCGGCCCCATCCATTGAAACGGACTGGCCCGCTGCTCCCACACCGGGTCGATCAGCACGCGCAGGCCGTCGATCTCGAGCAGCGACGACGAGTGCCCGAACCAGGTCACGCGCAGCCCGCTCGCCGGCGCCGCGCCGTACACACTGGCATCGGTTCGAAACGGCCCCAACTGCCGCTTCGGCTCGGTCTCCTCACGGTTCTTGAGATAAAGCGGAAGCACCTTGAACATGGTGCTCAGGCCGCCCACGCCCGTCGGCACGGGATTCAGAAATTTGCGACCACTCTTCTCCGCTCGCTTCAAGTAGCTCATCGATCGATTGGATGCGCACCGTGCCGCTTCGGACGTTGTCTTTGCTTTTCTGGTTGTCATTCGGCAGGAATCTGCTTCTGTATTCGCCGGTTCGCGCGCGCCCCTACTCGCGGTACATCTCGCCGATCTTCGCCTTGTACTTCTCCAGGATCACGCGCCGCTTCAGCTTCATGCTGGGCGTCAGCTCGCCGGACTCGACGTTCCACTCGTCGGCAACCACGCCGACCTTCTTGATGGTCTCGTGGTGTTCCAGGCCCGCATTCACCTTCTTCACGATGCTCTCGTACTGCTTCTGCACCTTCGGGTCTTTCACCAGCGCCGTATGGTCCTTGGTGGTGACGCCGTTCTGCGCGCCCCACCGCTCCAGCGCGGCAAAGTCCGGCGAGATCAGCACGCTGGCAAACTTGCGTGTGTCGCCGACCAGCGCCGCGTTGCCGACCAGCGCATCCACCTTCAGCTTGCCCTCGATCGGCTGCGGCGCAATGTACTTGCCGCCGCTGGTCTTGATCAGCTCCTTCTTGCGGTCGGTGATGGTCAGAAACCCATCCTCCATCTTGCCGATGTCGCCAGTCTTGAACCAGCCGTCCCCGGTAAACTCCTTCTTGGTCTCCTCTTCCTTGCCCCAGTAGCCCGCAAAAACCGCAGTCCCGCGCACTTCCAGCTCGCCGTCCCCCGCCATCCGTGTCTCCAGGTTCGGGACCACCTTACCCACCGTGCCGATGCGATAGCCGTCGAACGTATTGCGCGCGACCACCGGCGAGGTCTCGGTCAGCCCGTAGCCCTCGAAGATGCGAATCCCCATGTCCAGAAACCAGTTCGCCGAATCCATCCCCAGCGGCGCGCCGCCCGAGATCCAGACCTTCACCCTTCCGCCGAAC
Source organism: Granulicella sp. (assembly GCA_965277925.1). GTDB lineage: Bacteria > Acidobacteriota > Terriglobia > Terriglobales > Acidobacteriaceae > Granulicella. Next base: position 1,089,830 of record OZ255850.1, read on the forward strand.
GCCTCACACAGCTTGGAGTACACCAGCTTATTGGCCAGCTTCCAGCTCAGCGACCCCGGCCGTTTGCCCGCCATCACCTCGTTGCGGTGCTTGGCGCCCTTCGCCAGCGCCCACGCCATGATCCTCTTCTTGAAGCCCGTAGCCTTGTGCTCCGTCCCCTGCCGGACCTTCTCGTAGACCCGCGGCACGGCCAGAAAGATCGTCGGCCGGACCGCCTTCATCGCGCCCACCAGGTCGTCGAACTTGGGCAGATACGCGATAATGCCGCCGTTGGCGTAGATCGCATAATCCAGATGCCGCGCCAGCGCATGGCTCAGCGGCAGAAACGAGATCGACGAATCGCCCTCGACGATCCGCAGGCCGTCCGTCGAATAACGCAAATTGTCGCCGAGGTTCCTGTGCGTCAGCATCACGCCCTTCGGATCCCCGGTCGTTCCCGACGTGTAGACGATGGTCGCCAGCTCCTCCGGTTTCGTCTCATGCAACAGCGCGTCGAAGCCGGAATCCGTCCGCTCCAGTTCACCGGCCCGCTTCATCACCTCCGCGAAACTGGTCGTATTGCCGAACTCGCCCGCATCGAACACCGCCACGTGTTCGAGTGTCGGAATCTCGCCCGCTTCCACCAGCTTCTTGTACTGCTGCTTGCTCGAAACGAAGATCGCCTTGGCGCCGCAGTCGCGCAGAATGTAGCCCATCTGCTCCGGCGTCAGGGTCTGATAGAGCGGCACGTCCACGGCCCCGACGGCCAACGCCGCGAAGTCCACCACCGGCCACTCCCAGCGGTTCTCGCTGACCAGCGCAACGCGGTCGCCGCGCTGGATTCCCCAGCTTCGCAACAGCTCGGCCACCGCGCGCACGCGGCCATACATCTGCTGCGACGAAATCGGCTTCCACTCGTTATTGCCGCTCCGGCACATCGCCACGGTCGCATCGCCGCGGTGGGCCATCTTGTCGAACACATCGTTGACCGTCTGAAGTTCCAGCATTCAAAAACCTCTCTTCGCGATGCGCTTGCGCGGGCAACCGCTGCTCCATGCTACTCGCCGCCTGGAGCAAAGTCCTCAGCCGCCTGAGCAAAGTCCTGGTTGGTGTAGAGCCTCGCTCTTGCCCTTCTAGTTGTCATTCCGCAGCGTAGCGGAGGAATCTGCTTCTTGGGCCCCCTACTCCATCGAGGAAACCGCTAGTTGCCCCCCGCCGTGCCTTCCGCGCCGGCCCCGACCGGTCGCGGGAAATAGCCCGTGCGCGTTCGCACCTGCAGCTTGCGGAACCCCTTCTCTCGCGCCTCAACGTGGATCTCCCGATAGCCGCCCTGCGACGGCGGTTTGGTCGACCGATACTCGATGGTGTACTGCGTGCGGATGTCCTGCGCGACCTCCTGCGCGATCTCGTCGACGTCCTTCAGCGCCTTGGGAAAATACGCCTCGCCTCCGGTCTGCTCGGCCAGCTCACTCAGCACCTCGCGCGAGTGCCGGCCCTCCGAGTGGCTTACGTCCTCCCCAAACAGCAGGCCGATGCAGTAGATCGCCGGGCCGTCCAGGTCCTGCACCCGCCGGATCGTCGACTCCAGCGTCGCGGCCGACGCATTGTCGTCGCCATCGGTGATGATGAGCAACACCTGCTTGGGGTGCTTCGCATTCTTGGCCAGATAGTCCGCCGACGCGAGCACCGCGTCGTACAGCGCCGTTCCGCCGCTCGACTTGATATAGCTCAGCCCCTGCTGCAGCTTGGCGATATTATTCGTGAAGTCCTGGTCGATATACGCCTCCGAGCTGAAGTCCACCAGGAACGCCTCGTCCTGCGGATTGGACAGCTTCACCAGGTCCAGCGACGCCGCATCCACCGACGCGCGCTTGTCGTACATCGACCCCGAGCTGTCGATCAGAATCCCCAGCGATACCGGCAGATCCTCATGCCGGAAGCCGAGGATCTTCTGCGGAACGCCGTCCTCATACACCTGAAACGCGCTCTCCGGCAGCGAGTCCACCGCCTTGCCCGTGCTGTCGATCACCGACGCATTCAGCCGCACCTCATACGCATCGGTGCGCAGGGTGTAGTGGCCATTCTCCCTGGTCACCACACCGGTCTGCGCAGGCACCGCCACCGGCGATGCCACAGCCGGGTTCGCCGCATCGGGCGACGGCACCGGGTCCGAGTCCACCGTAAGCGGCGGCGCCGGTCGCGCCTGGACTGCCTGCGTCTGCCCCGCCTGCGCCGGCGCAGCCGAAGCCTGCCCGAGAGCGCGCTGCCCCATCGGCCACAACCCCGCAACGATCACAAATCCTGCTGCCCACACCCAGCTTCTACTGCGACGGTGCATAGTACCCCTCGCGACTATGCGCGGTCAGCATCGGGAGTCCCGGCGGTGGCGCGAGTCGCACCTTCAATTTACGCCACGAGCCGTCTCTCTTGCGATCCGTCGGCGTGTAGCCGATCACATACTCGTCGCGCAACTCCTCGCTGATCCGCTCCGCAATATCGCTCAGGTCCTGCACATCCATCACCTTGAACAGCCTTCCGCCGGTGGATTCGGAGACATCGCTGAGCAACTGCGGACCGTTCTGCTCCTCTTGGGTCGGCGCATACTGGTCGAAGATGCCGATCGAAAAAATCTGCACCTCGCTCTCCCGCACCGCCCGCGTCAGCTCGCCCTGGGTGTAGCGGCTGCGGTTGTCGCCGCCGTCCGAGATCACCAGCAGCGCCTTGCGGTCGTACTTGGCCTGCTTCAGCTTGTTCACCGCCAGATACATCGCGTCGACCAGCGCCGTGCGGTTCTCTGGCCGCAGCATGAGCATGCGCGCCTCTACATCCTCCACGTCCGAGGTGTAGTCCACTAGCACCGCCGGCCGGTCGTTAAAGCCCACCACGAAGAACTCGTCCTGCGGATTGCAGGTGGTCAGAAACTCCGTCAGCGCCTTGCGCGCCCTCACAAACTTCGACTCCATGCTCCCGCTCAGGTCGAACACAATCCCGATCGACAGCGGCGCGTCCTCGGTCGCGAAGCTCTTGATCGTCTGCCCCATATTGTTGTCGAAGATCTGAAAGTTCTCCCGCTCCAGCCCGGTCACCAGCCGGTTCATGGGGTCGGTTACGCTGACCGGCACCAGCACCAGATTCACGTTCACCTTGATCGCCGAACCCGGCGAGCTGGTCGCCTTCAGCGCCACATCGCTGCCCGAAAGCACTGGCCGCGTGTCCTTGGGGACAGCTGCCGGAGGCGCCACCGTATGTGCATCGCCCAGCGGATTCTCCTGCGCCACGCAGCAAGTCCCCGCACTTAGGCACATCGCCGCCGCCGCCAGTAAGAGCCCGACCCGCATCCCGCGCCATCCCCGCCGCATCCATCCAAGCCGCATAAGGTACCCTGTACCTTTCCGCGATGCCAGCAGCCTACACCGGCGCGGTCTCGCTTGCAACCTCCGCTACGAAAACTCTGCCTATGCCGAACCCGACCAGCGCGCGGAAATGGTCCAGGAACGATCTTCAACACGATTCAAAGGTCGGCTCCCATGTCGACATGATCGGCTCCAACGTCGACATGCAAAACGGCTCCGCCCGCGGTTCGCGTACCCGATTCCTCAGGTCCGCCAAGCGCGGCCCGCGCCGCATCTTCGTTCTTCTCGCGATCGCCGCCGCCGCCATGGCCGCCCTGCTCGCCCTGCTTCCACCTGCCGGACACGATCAGCTCTGGTTCCTTCGGATGGCGCGTCGCTGGCTCGGGGGCGCCCAACTCTACGGGCCCCAAATCTTCGATTCCAACCCGGCCGCCATCGTCTGGCTCTCAGCCCTCCCCGCCCTCCTCAGCCGGGCGCTGAATCTGCCCGCAACGTTCGTCGCCAAGTCGCTCGTGCTGCTCGCCGAAGCCGCCGCCTGCCTGCTCAGCCTCAGCTTCCTGCGCCGCGGACATCTCGCAACGCTTTCGCAGCCATCGCGGCGCTCCTACGAACTCCCCGCTCTGCTGTTCGCCGCTATCGTTCTCTTCTGCATCGTCCCGGCCCGCGACTTCGGCCAGCGCGACCAGATGCTCTCCTTCCTCATCCTGCCTTACGTGCTCGCGGCCGCCGCAACTCTGAAACCAGTGCCGCACCAGCACCGGCTCACCCTCGCCCGCTCGGCCGCTGGCATCCTCGCCGCTGCCGGCATCTGCCTCAAACCCCACTACGCGCTGATTCCGGTCGCCGTCGAACTGGCGCTCCTGCTACTGACCAACCGAAAACTGGAAACTGGAAGACCGGAAGCACCCGAACCACCCGCTCCCGTTTCGGCCTCCAACTACAGCCCTCAACAAACCCGATCTGTTCCCCGGCTCCGCCGCCTGCTGCGCCCCGAGCCCGTCCTCATCCTCCTGATCGGTCTCGCCTACCTCGCCGCGATCCACCACTTCACGCCGTTCTACTTCACCGTCGCCCTGCCCATCCTGCGCGACACCTACTGGGCCATCGGCCATCTCTCACTCGCGGCCCTCGCGTTCCAGGCCCTCGAGCTCTGCATCCTCGCCGCGATCGCCTTCACCCTCTTTCTCCTCCGCAAACCGCGCTCGCACACCACCCTCCTTCTGCTCGTCGCCGCCTCCGCCGCGACTGTCGTCTACTTCATCCAGGGCACCGGCTGGTACTATCAGCAACTCCCGGCCATCGCGCTCTTCGGGTCCGCCCTCGCGCTCGAACTGCTCGACATCCTCCAAGCCCCCGCCGATCGCCGCCCGCTCGAACTTCCTACCTGGGCCACGCCCGCAACCGGCGCGCTCTGCATCGTCGCTATCGCCCTCACCACCTACTTCACCGGCGCACCCTTCACCCGCGCCCGCGCCTACGCCCCGGTCTTCGCCGACCCCGCCGTCCCCGCCGCAGCCTTCTTCACCTCGCTCGCACCCCACACTCCCGTCGCGATCCTCACCACCTCGGTTGAAGCCGCCATGATGCCCGTCCAGCGCTTCCACCTCACCTGGGCGCAGCGCACCGACAACCTCTGGCTCCTCCCCGCGATCCTGCGCAGCGAAAACCCCACTCCCAGCCAAGCTGCCCTCCACAAAATCCCGCCCGCACGCGTCGCCGCGCTCGACGCCCTGCAGCACCGCTGGATGGTCGAAGACCTCACCCGCTGGCGCCCGCAACTCATCCTCGTAGCCCGCTGCGAGGACCCCCAGGTCCATTGCCAGGAGCTCGAAGACCGCCGCCTTCAAGGACAGCCAGAGAATCTCCTCGCCTGGTTCCTCCGCGACCCCGCCTTCGCCGCCCTCTGGATCCACTACGCCTACGCCGGCTCGCGCGGAGCCTTCGACGCCTACACCCTCCGCCCGCTTGCCCTTCCGCCGCTCACACAGTAGCATCGGGCCAAAGCGCCTACTTCTCGCTGAACCGATTGACCCGGCCCATAGCGGGATGCTCTAATCTGCCTCGTCTGTCACGATGGATATTTTTCCTGTCCCTCGCTCAGGCCATGACCCCAATCTCTGCGATCTTAACTGTCCGCCCATGGGCCTTCAGGAGGAAACCTCTTCATGCATTTCGGCGCACCCGCAGCAATGTTCCTTGCTCTCCAGAACCTGCAGCCGGCCTCCACCGGCACCGTCAATCCCAGCGATGCCATCTGGCTCTGGATCGCCCTCGGCGTAGGCGTCCTCGCCCTGGTGGCCGCCCTGATCCTCACCCGCATCGTGCTCGCCGCGGACACCGGCACCGTCGAGATGCAGGTCATCTCCAACGCCATCCGCGAGGGCGCCGAAGCCTTTCTCTCCCGCCAGTACCGCACCATCGGCATGCTCGCCGTCATCCTCGCCGTCGCCATCTTCCTCGGCTACTTTTTCTACCCGCGGACCCACGACATCGCGCTCAAGACCGTGATCGCCTTCCTGGTCGGAGCCGTCTGCTCGGGCCTCGCCGGCTTCACCGGTATGTACGTGTCGATCCGCGCCAACATCCGCACCGCCTCCGCCGCCCGCAGCTCCCTCAACGGCGCGCTGCAAGCCGCGCTCCGCGGAGGCGCCGTTACCGGCCTGGTCGTCGTTGCACTCTCGCTGCTCGGCGTCGGCAGCCTCTTCCTCTTCTTCGGCGGCCTCAACGATCCCACCCACGTCGTCTACCAGCTCGTCGGCTTCGGCTTCGGAGCTTCGCTGGTCGCGCTCTTCGCCCAGCTCGGCGGCGGCATCTACACCAAGGCCGCCGACGTCGGCGCCGACCTCGTCGGCAAAGTCGAAGCCGGCATCCCCGAAGACGATCCCCGCAACCCCGCCGTCATCGCCGATCTGGTCGGCGACAACGTGGGCGACTGCGCCGGCCGCGGGGCTGACATCTTCGAGTCCACCGCTGCCGAAAACGTCGGTGCCATGATCCTCGGGGCGGCTCTCTACCCCGTCTTCGGCATCAAGGGCATCCTCTTCCCGCTGATGGTCCACGCCATCAATCTCGTCGCCTCCATCATCGGCGTGGCTGTAGTCAAAACCACCGACACCGAAGACCCCATGCGCGCGCTCAACCGCGGCTTCTACGTTACCGCCATCCTCGCCCTCGCCGGCTTCGGCGGCATCGTCTACACCATGCTCAACGGCCCCGGCGTCATCTGGACATGGCTGTTCCTGTGCGGCGTCATCGGCCTCGTCACGGCCTTCCTCTTCGTCTGGATCACCCAGTACTACACCGAAAGTCAGTACCGCCCCGTCCGCTCCATCGCCGAGGCGTCGCTCACCGGCCCCGCCACCAACATCATCTCCGGCCTCGCCGTGGGCATGGAAACCCCTGCCATGCCGGTCCTCGTCATCTCCGCCGCGCTGCTGCTCAGCTACTACTGCGGCGTGCGCGGCCTGGCCGGCTTCCCCAACATCTCCGACTACGCCAAGGGCATCTACGGCACCGCGATAGCGACCATGGGCATGCTCTCCTGCGCGGCCTACATCCTCGCCATGGACACCTTCGGCCCCATCACCGACAACGCCGGCGGCATCATCGAGATGTCCAACCAGCCCGACTCCGTCCGCGACAAGACCGACAAGCTCGACTCCGCCGGCAACACCACCAAGGCCCTCACCAAGGGCTACGCCATCGGCTCGGCCGCGCTGGCCGCCTTCCTGCTCTTCTCCGCTTACCTTGAAGAGATCAAGACAATCGTCACCGCCAAGGTCGCCGCCGCCGGCGCCGCCGGTTACATGCCGCCGCACTGGTCCTTCACCAACATCAACCTCGCCGAGATCCCGGTCTTCGTCGGCGCGCTACTGGGCGCAATGCTCACCTACCTCTTCTCGTCTCTCGCGATTAAAGCGGTAGGCCGGACCGCTCAGATGATCGTCAAGGATGTCCGCGACCAGTTCCGCGAAGACCCGGGCATCATGGCCGGCACGTCCAAGCCCGACTACGCACGCTGCGTCCACATCGTCACCGGCGCCGCGCTCAAAGAGATGGTCCTCCCCGGCTGCCTCGCAGTTGGTTTACCTGTCGCGGTCGGCCTCATCTTCCGCAACTTTAGTTCTTCCTACGGCGCGGGCTCCGAGGGCCTCAACCTCCACGGCCTCGCCACCGTCCCCACCATCAACGGCATCCCGGTCAACCTCGGCGGAGCCACCGCGGTCGCCGGCCTGCTCATGGTCGGCACCATCTCCGGCATCCTGCTCGCCATGCTGATGAACAACGGCGGCGGCGCCTGGGACAACGCCAAGAAGTGGATCGAGACCGGTCAGTACGGCGGCAAAAAATCCGACGCCCACAAAGCCGCCGTCGTCGGGGACACTGTCGGCGACCCCTTCAAGGACACCGCCGGCCCCTCCCTCCACGTCCTCATCAAACTCCTCGCGACCATCACCCTCGTCCTCGCTCCACTCTTCCTCTAAGCCCATCGAGCTCAAGCAAAGGCCGCCTCATTGCGAGGCGGCTTTCACTTGAGTGTGGACTTGTATCCTGTTGCATGGAGGGTGATCGTAGATGCGAGTGAGATTGTGGAGAGGGTCGCTGCTCGCGTCGTCGCGCCAACGCCTAATTGAGTCGTCCGCCGGCCTCCTGCTGGTGGTCACAGCAGCTTTGGCAGCCACGGCCTTTGCAGTACCCGAAAGCCTCGCGCAATCGCCTTCAACCCAGCCATCAGCAACCCAAAAACTTGAATTTGACGTCGCTTCCGTTCGTCCCAGCAAAGGCGGCAACCCGGGTTCCAATGTTCCACTCGGCCCGGGAAACGTCTATAGCGCAAGCAACGGCATCTTGAGCGCCAGAAACTTTACCTTGCTCACTTACCTCGAGTTTGCTTACAAGTTGACTGACTACCAGAAGGATGCAATCGAGTCGACCGCACCGGACTGGGTCACAACAGATAAGTTCAGTATTGAAGCTCGCACCGACGACCGCTCCGTGGCCAAAGACCAGCTCCGGCTCATGATGCGCTCTCTCCTCCAGCAGCGGTTCAAGCTCGCGGCACACTACGAGATGCGGCAAGTCCGTGTCTTTGCGTTAGTCCCGGTCCAACCCGGAAAAACCGGGCCGAAGCTGCAGCCGCACCCAGCAAGTACAACCTGCTCGAACCCTTTTCCAAAACCCAAAGAGCCAGACATCAAGCCCGCTGTCGAGCCGCTGCAAGCTGTGAAGGGTGGCTTCCCTGCCGTCTGCAACGGCATCCTCGGGCTGCCAGCCAGCGCTCAGGATCGCTATAGTTTCGGTGGCGCCAACATATCGATGAGCCTGATTGCAAGCTCCCTCTCCAGTTGGGGAAATCTCGGCCGCCCCGTGGTCGATCGGACCGGCCTTTCGGGGACCTATGACTTCGTTATGGACTACACACCCGATCCACGACCGTCATACGCGACGATCGATTCAGGCGGACCCGGCTTTCAGGAGGCATTGAAGCAGCAGCTTGGCCTGAAACTCGAACCAGAACGGGCCCCGGTCGAGTTCCTGGCGCTGGACCACGTTGAACACCCTGACGAGAATTGATGGCATCGAAGGAAGGAATCCACTGGGCGGAGCCGCGCCCTGGATTGGTTCAAAAATTCCCGCTACACTGGCCACGCCACGCATTCCTGCTTCCAGGAGCCTCCCATGTCCTCCATCCGCCTCCTCGTCGGCACCCGCAAAGGCGCCTTCGTCCTCACCTCCGACGGCACCCGCAAGAACTGGCAAATCGCCGGCCCTCACTTCGCCGGATGGGAGCTCTACCACCTCAAAGGCTCGCCCGCCGACCCCGACCGCCTCTACGCCTCGCAGTCTTCGGGCTGGTTCGGCCAGCAGATCCAGCGCTCCGAAGACGGCGGCCTCACCTGGTCTCCCGTCAACAACAAGTTCACCTACGACGGCGTCCCCGGCACCCACCAGTGGTACGACGGCACGCCCCACCCCTGGGAGTTCAAGCGCGTCTGGCACCTCGAGCCCTCGCTCACCGACCCCGACACCGTCTACGCCGGAGCCGAAGACGCCGGCCTCTTCAAGTCCACCGACGGCGGCCAATCCTGGCACGAACTCTCCGGCCTCCGCCTCAACGAGACGGGCCCGCACTGGCAGCCCGGCGCCGGCGGCCTCTGCCTCCACACCATTCTGCTCGACCCCACCAACCCCGACCGCATCGTCATCGCCATCTCCGCTGCCGGCGCCTTCCGCACCGATGACGCCGGCGCCACCTGGAAGCCCATCAACAAAGGCCTCTACAGCAAATACATCCCCGACCCCAACGCCGAGGTCGGCCACTGCGTCCACCACATCGCCATGAACCCCGCAACCCCCAATACGCTCTTCATGCAAAAGCATTGGGACGTCATGCGCTCCGACGACGCCGGCGACAACTGGACCAAAATCAGCGGCAACCTCCCCACCGACTTCGGCTTCGCCATCGACATCCACGCCCACCAGCCCGAGACCGTCTACGTCGTCCCGATCAAAAGCGACTCCGAGCACTTCCCCCTCGACGGCAAGCTGCAGGTCTTCCGCAGCCGCACCGGAGGCAACGAATGGGAGCCGCTCACCCACGGCCTGCCGCAGCAGGACTGCTACGTCAACATCCTGCGCGACGCCATGAGCGTGGACACGCTGGACGACTGCGGCATCTACTTCGGCACCACCGGTGGCCAGGTCTACTGCTCGCCCAACGCCGGCAACACCTGGACGGCCATCACCCACGACCTGCCGCCGGTCCTGTCCGTGGAAGCTCAAACCCTCGCCTGACACAACCGCCTTCACATCGGTCGTTGATCGTGTCCCCATGCCCATCCTCCGCATCGAACTCCCGCTCCATCTCCGCCAACTCGCGAACATCCCCGGCCACGAGCTCCGCCTCGAAGTCACGCCACCCATCACCCTCCGCAGCGTCCTCGACGCCCTCGAAGCCCGCTACCCGCAACTGCGCGGAACCATCCGCGACCACACCACACTCGAACGCCGCCCCTTCCTGCGTTTCTTCGTCTGCGAAGAAGACTGGTCCCACCGCTCACCCGACACTCCACTCCCCGACGCCATCATCTCAGGCCGCGAGCCCCTGCTCATCCTCGGCGCCATCGCCGGCGGTTGACTGGTAGTGATCAAGATAGAAATTCCTACTGAAAAAGTGTGACTAGAACGATCACCAAGCAAGCGAGCACCAGCAGTCCGATGGGCCAACTTACCTTTTTCCATAAATGAAATGAATTCCACCAGCCATGCGACTTAGGCCACTTCGTCATGCCAACCATGCTCTCACGCCTCGAGTAGCCCACCAGCTCTTATAGCACTCTTGCCATGCCCCTCCGTACAATAAAACCATGGCACGTCTCTACCCCTTCCGCGCCCTTCGCTACGACCCATCTCGCGTCGACATGACCGACGTCGTCACCCAGCCCTACGACAAGATCTCCCCCGCCATGCAGGAGCGCTACTACGAGGCCAGCCCCTACAACCTCATCCGCATAATCCTCGGCAAGGTACAGCCCCGCGACAGCGACGCCGACAACGTCTACACGCGCGCCGCCGCGACTCTTCAAGACTGGCGCGCCGCGGGCATCCTGAAGCCAGAGTCCGAGCCCGCACTCTACGGCTACTCCCAGACCTACGAAGTCCCCGGCAGCGCTGACGCCGGTCAGCCCGAAACCCGTGAGCGCCGCGGCTTCATCGCCCTCGGCCAGCTCTACGACTACGCCGACCACATCGTCTATCGCCACGAGCAGACCTTCCCCAAGCACAAGTCCGACCGCCTCGCGCTCTTCAAAGCCACCCGTGCTTACTGCGAGCAGATCTACATGCTCTACTCCGACCCCACCTTCACCGCCGAGCACATCATCTTCGACGCAGGCGCAGCTCCCGATCTCCAGATCACCGACGAATACAGCGTCCTCCACCGCCTCTGGAAACTGACCGACCCCGCGCTCATCTGCCGCGTTCTCGACGCCATGGCCGACAAGAAGCTCATCATCGCCGACGGCCACCACCGCTACGAGACCTCCGTCGCCTACATGCATGAGCGCGCCGCCGAGTTAGGCCTCGACGATTCCGCCGAAACTCTTTCCAAAGGTTGTCAACCTGACCCTGAGCACCTCGAAGGGCAAGGACCTGCTTCACCTGCAGCCGCACAACTCCCCGCACCAACCTTCCCCGAGGCCGCCATGATGATGACCTTCGTCAACATGGACGCGCCCGGCATCACCATTCTCCCCACGCACCGCGTCGCCTTCGGCCTGATCGGCTTCAACGGCCGCAAGTTCGCCGAGCGCGCCGAGCAGTTTTTCACCATCGAAGAGATTCCCTCCACACCCGACGGCCACTTCCCTGGCGCCGCGAACCTCCTCAAGCGCCTCGACGAAACCCCCGGCGTCGCCTTCATCGCGGCGACACGCGACGGAGATTTCCTGCTCATCCCGAAGCCCGAAGCCATCGCGCCTTTACTCGCCGGCCTCAGCCCGCGCCAGGCGGCGCTCGACGTCACGCAGCTCCACAAAGTCGTTCTCGAAAAGCTGCTCGGCCTCAACGAAGAAACCGTCCGCGCCGGCTCCCACGTCCGCTACCTGCGCGAGGCCACCGACGCCCTCGAGCAGCTCGGCTGCGGCAACGCCGACGTCGCCTTCCTCATCAAGCCCGTCACCCTCGACCAGATGCGCGACATCTCCCTCAACCTCGAAGTGATGCCTCAAAAATCCACCGACTTCTACCCCAAACTCCTCAGCGGCCTCGCCATGTACACGCTCGATTAGTCACGGGTCACCTTCTGTTCTGTCCGCAGGGGATAGACTTGACTGATGGCTTCCGAGTCAACGAATGCAATCTGGTGGACTGCCGGCATCAATGCGCTGGCGGTCCTTATTGCGCCTGCCATTGCGCTTTGGGCTCAACGTAAGGGAGACAGGTCTAAAGCGGCGCAAGGCCGCAAACAAGACATCTTCAAAACGCTATGGATCAATCGTCGGCGACCTTTTTACATCGCCCGCGTTGATGCGCTCAATATGATCGACGTCGAGTTTTATAGAAATAAACCCGTCAGGGACGCTTGGCTGGATTTATTTGCACATTATCGAGACAAACATCCCGGCCATAATGATGAACAAATCTTGCAGCAGCGAGAGGAATTGTTTGCAACGTTGCTTTTTGAGATCAGTAAAATACTAGGGTATTCGCTCGGTCGCGCTGAGATACGAGATAACATTTACCGGCCCGAATTGCATAACACGGTCGAAAGTATTGATTTTGAAACACGTCAACGGATTTTGGATCTATTAAAGAGCGACGCTCTTCCCGTACGGTTTGTAGAAGCTCAAGAGGCAGCCTGCAAAACCGATCCTGACTTACAAGTCGTCGCGCACGCATCTCCTAGAGACGAGAATGACATCACGTTCACCGCAAAATCCCCTCCAGCGGCGAGCTCGCCGTAGCATACAGCTTCTTCCCCATCCTACCAGCGAGAAACGCCTCGCGCCCGGCCTCCACGCCCTTCTTCATCGCCGAAGCCATCAGCACCGGCTGCCGAGAAGCCGCCATCGCCGTATTCAACAGCACGCCATCGAACCCCATCTCCATCGCCAGCGCCGCATCGCTCGCCGTGCCCAGCCCCGCGTCCACGATCAGCGGGACCTCCGTCACCAGCTCGCGCATCATGCGCAGCGTATAGCTGTTCGCAATCCCCAAACCCGTCCCGATCGGCGCTCCCAGCGGCATCACCGCGGCCGCACCCACGTCGATCAGCCGCTTCGCAAACACAATGTCATCCGTCGTGTAGGGCAGCACCGTGAAGCCCTCCTTCACCAGCACGCGCGTGGCTTCAACCGTGGCTTGAACATCCGGATACAGCGTCGCCATGTCGCCGATCACCTCGATCTTCACCCAGTCCGACAGCCCCACCTCGCGCCCCAGTCGCGCCGCGCGAATGGCCTCCTCCGCCGTATAGCAACCCGCCGTATTCGGCAGCATAAAATATCGCTTCGGATCGATAAAATCCAGCAGCGATTCCTTGCTCCGATCCAGCTCCACGCGCCGCACCGCGACCGTCACCAGTTCCGCACCCGAGGCCTCGATGGCGGCCCTGGTCTGCGCGCCATCCTTGTACTTCCCCGTCCCCACAATCAACCGCGACGTGAACCGTCGCCCCGCAATCACCAGCTCATCCATACAACAATCCTACCGCCGCGCTTGCCTCTGCGTCCGCCGCCTTCGTCTTCGCTTCCGAAGCCGCAAACACAAACGGCCCGCCCCCGAAGGAGCGAGCCGTTCTGCGGTGATCTGCGTGGTTTGACCTGAGGCATCCGTCTCTGGATGGGCCTCGGCATATAGAAACATAAGCAAGAAGTCTTTCGTCTTGCTGACTTGTTGCTCTGCCAGGACTAGAGCGCGAATGCTCTAAGCCTCAGTCACCTCACGTGTTGTCTTACTACTGGAACAATCAATATTCATAGGCTTGGACCATCCTCCTTTCCCGTGTATCTCCAAAATAAATCGCTCCTCCAATCGCTGTCAAACAAGCGCCCGCTTGACCTGACCGTCCGAACCAGCGAAAAACTCTACGGCCTGGTCGCCAGCACCAGCGGCGACGGCCCCGGTGCTTCCACCAGGCGCGCATCCTTGAACCCCGCCGCCTCCAGCCACGCCCGAATCTCTTCAAACGAGTACGTATCGCCATTTTCGGTGTTCACCAGCATGTTCACGGCGAAGAACAAGCTCCCTAGCGGCGCCGTTCTTTCCGGATTCACCAGGAACTCCGCGATCGCGATCGTCCCGCCCGGAGCCAGTGCGTCAAACACCTTGGCCAGTAGTTTGCGGCTGCGTCCTTCGCCCTCGCTGTGCAGGATGTGCCCGAGCGTCGCGACCGTATGGCCACTGCCAAAATCCGCCTCCAGCAGATCGCCTTCCACAAACGAAAACCGCTCCACCAGGCCAAACTTTGCGACCGTCTTGCGCGTCACCGGCATCACCTCCGGCCAATCCACCGCCGTCACGCGCACCTGCGGCGAACTCTGCGCCAGCGCAATGCCCCACACGCCCGATCCTGCCGCCAGATCGAGCACACCGGCCTCGCCCTGCAAATTCAGGTGCTGCGCCAGCGCCCTCGCCGAAGGATAGCTGGTGGGAAAGATGTCGTTGACAAACTTCGCGAAGAACTCGCTGCCCGCACCCTCTTCATTCACCGCCGCGGCCGGTTTGCCCGTCGCCACCACCTCATTCAGCTTCAGCCACTTGGGGATCAGATCTTCGCTGCCGTGCCGAATCATCCCACCCATAAAACTCGGCTTGGTGCTGACCAGAAACGCCGCGCTCTCCGGCGTCAGCGAGTAACATTCGTTCGCATCCTTGGCCAGAAAATTCAGCCCTGCCAGTGCGTTCATAATCGCGCGCAGCCCGCGTTCGGAAGCGCCCGTCTGCTGCTTCATTTCGGCGACGGTCTTCGGCCCGCTGTCCAGCACATCGAACACGCGATGCTTGATCGCCGCTTCCAGAACCAGTGGCGGAACATAGCCCCACGCAAGCTGCAGAATGCGCTCGGGCGTAACCGGAGCGGAACCATTCGTCGTCATATTTGCCTCGCAATCGGTGAATGAATGAAATAGAGAACGTCCTCTTGTAAATCAAACGGACCCGGGTTTCAACTCAACCGCCGCCGAGGCCGGACCGTCTCCCGCTCGACAGGCGCAACCCGCTACGATTTCGGCCCGCCATTCACAAAATCAACACACCGCCAAGCTACGATGGACATCTGGTGAAAAAGTCTCTCACGGCGGTCCTCACGCTGCTCGCAGTGTGTCTTGCGGGCCAATGCCTGCGCGCGCAGGCTACCTTGCCAGACGCTCCAGACGCAACACCCGCCGCGCCCGCGCCCCTGCTTACCGTCTTCCCTCATCCCGACACCACCCGTTATCTCCTCGCCGGCCAGGCCAACATCGTCTTCCAGGCCCACCCCGGCTTCCACTCTCCCTACGAGGGCGCCAACTCCTTCGTCGCGCGCGGCGAGTACAAGACCTCGCTGGTCGGCACGCTCTTCACCGGCTTCGAGCTCAACCCCCATCCGCGCTTCGACACCGACCTCATCTTCAACCTCGAGAGCGCCGGCGGCCGCGGTCTCTCCCAAGCGCTCGGGCTGGCCGGTTTCACCAACCTCGACGTCGTTCGCAACCCCAATCTCGGCCCCATTCCCTACGTCGCGCGCATCGAGCTCCACCAGACCCTCGGCCTCACCTCGCGGCTCGTGGCTAGCCAACGCACTCCGTTTTCGCTCGCCACCCAGGTTCCCGCCCGGCGCTTCGATCTGCGCGCCGGTAAACTCAGCCTGCCCGACGCGCTCGACCTCAGCGGCCCCGGCTCGGACTCCCACCTCCAGTTCCTCAACTGGACCGTCGACAACAACGGCGCCTGGGACTACGCGGCCGATACGCGCGGCTACACCTACGCGATCATCGCCGAATACGACGACCAGCCAACCGCTCATCCCGCCTGGGCCTTCCGCTACGCGCTCGCCGCGATGCCGACCATGGCCAACGGCATCGACTTTCAATGGAATTTTCGCCGCGCCCGCGCCGAAAACTTCGAGTTCGAGTACGGCCGGACCCCGTTCACTCTTCTGCCCGAACGCCTTCTCAACCCCAGATATAAGGGCGTCGTCCGCCTCCTCAGCTACGTCAACCACGCCAACATGGGCGTCTACCGCCTCCAGAACCAGGCCGCCCTCAACGCCCGCGCCGGCAACTCCACGACTCCGCCCGACCCCACCGCCACTCCGGTCATCACCGATCACCCGCTCCAGACCACCGTCAAGTACGGCTTCGGCCTCAACTTCGAGCAGCAGCTCCCCGCCGATCTCCGCCTCTTCGGCCGCTTCGGCTGGAACGACGGCCGCACCGAAAGCTACGTCTACACCGAGGTCGACCAGACCTTCGAGCTCGGCGCCGACCTCGCCGCCAACCGCCTCCGTCTCTGGGGCAAGCCTCGTCCCAACGACAAGTTGGGGCTTGTCCTCGTCAGCAACGCCATCAAGCGCGATCACCAGACCTACCTCGCGTTGGGCGGCCTCGGCTTCCTGCTCGGCGACGGGCGCTTGAGCTACGCGCGCGAAGACATCCTCGAGACCTACTACACGGCCCACAACTGGCGCGGCCTCTTCTCCAGCTTCGACCTCCAGCTCATCGGCCACCCCGGCTACAACCAGGCCCGCGGCCCGGTCGAGGTCTTCACCATCCGCACCCACGTCGACTTCTAGGGAGCCTCTGATCAAGGTCCAGTCGCGTTAAGGGCACGACTTCAGTCGTGCCGTAAAACGCCTGGAATCAAGCGGGCTTTAGCCCCTGAGGGACGATTGGAGGACTTAATCGGAGCTTCCGTAAGGCAGAATGCGCATTGGGTAGCGTCTTGCTCTTGCCTTTCTGGTTGTCATTCCCACAGGGAATCTGCGGTTGCTGTTGCTCTTGCCTTTCTGGTTGTCATTCCGCAGCGCAGCGGAGGAATCTGCTTCTCGGGGCGCCTATACAGCAGCGGGGATTGGCTCTACCAGGCCCTCCAGCAAGATCTTCGCCCGGCGCGCGTCCATCCGCCCGTTAGCCCGTTTGACTATCGCCCTCCGAAACCCCTATTGTTCGAGGGGACAAATAATCAATTTTTCCTAGGGACCCCTTTCATGCGCGCTGCGCTCTCGCTCGTTGCTCTCCTCAGCTTACTGTCTCTCATCGGCTGCGGAGGCGCAGGCTCGCCCACAACGACCCCGCCGGGCAACGCGCCAACTACGACCACTCTGAACGCGACGCCCAACCCAGCCACTGCGGGCGCGACCGTCACCCTCACGGCAAGTGTCTTCTACACAACAACCGTTCCCAATACGCCGGGGGGCACGGTCACCTTCCTCGACGGCACAACCACCATCGGCACAGCCACACTCGGCATGGGTACCGCCAGCATCACCACCGGCACGCTTGCCGTTGGGACCCACAGCCTCACCGCTAGCTACTCAGGCAGCTCCGGCGTTGGAGCCAGTACCTCCACCGCCGTCGCCCTGGTGGTCAATGCGCCCGCTCCCGCCGCCACCACCACCACGCTTGCCGCCACCCCCAACCCCGCCCCGGCAGCAGCAGCCATCACCCTCACCGCCACCATCACCTCGACCGCCGCAATCCCCACCGGCAGCATCGCTTTCTTCGACGGCAGCACGAATCTCGGCACCGGCACAATCAACGCCAGCGGCGTCGCCACCCTCTCCACCAGCACGCTTTCCGCGGGCGCTACCCACAAACTCACCGCAACCTACGGCGGCACGACCAGCTTCGCTCCCAGCACCTCCGCGGCCGTCTCCCTGGTCGTCAACGCAGCGGTCCCCACCACCACCACCACCGCGCTCACCGCCACGCCTAACCCCGCCGCCGTAACGGCTACGGTCACCCTGACCGCAACTGTGACCTCCGTCAACCCCGCCAACACACCCACCGGCTCCGTCAGCTTCTACGACGGCACAACCCTGCTCGCCACCGTCGCGCTCGGCTCAGGCTCAGGAGCCACGGCAACCGCCGTCACCGCCACCAGCACTCTCGCCGCCGGAACCCACAGTCTCACCGCCGGCCTCGTGGCCAACACCAGCTTCGCCGCTAGCACCTCGGCCGCGGTGGCCCTGGCCGTCAACTCCTCTTTCACGGCCAACGCGACGTTCAACTTCGCCACGCCCCACCAGACGATCGCCGGCTTCGGCGGGGCCGAAGCGTTCTACGCCAGTTATCTCGACAGCCATCCCAACGAGTCGCAGATCATGGCCGCTCTCTTCGACCCCGGCAAAGGACTGGGCATCACCTTCCTTCGCCTCCAGAACAATTACTACCTTTACAACGGCAGCAACGCGTCCACCTTCGATAGCGACGACACGAAGATTGTCACCGCTTCCACATCCGCCCTCGGCTCCGCTCCCACCGTGTTGATGAGCTCCTGGACGCCTCCCGCCAGCCTCAAGAGCAACAACTCCATCAACGGCTGCACCGGCGTCACCAGCGGCAACTGCACCAGCGGCTTCGGCACGCTCGCGCAGACCGGCGGCGCCTACAACTACAGCGGCTTCGGGCAGTTCTGGCTTAGTTCCCTCAAGGCCTACGCCGCACTCGGCGTCACGCCCAACTACATCTCCATCCAGAACGAACCCGACTTCCCCGCCACCTACGTCGCCTGCCTGTTCAACCCGACCGAGGCCCCGGCCAAGCTCTACGGCAGCACCGCGCAAAGCTACGCCAGCTACGGTCTGGCCTTCGACGCAACCTACAAGGCCATCAACGCCAGCGGCGCTCTGACCTCCGTGCCCCAGATGATCGGGCCCGAATCCTTCTCCCTCTACAACGCGCAGGCCCTGCTCACGCAAGTGCCCGCCAACGAGCTCGCCGTCGTGGCGCACCATCTGTACAACGTCAGCTCGTACAGCGGCAACCCGCAAGGCCAACTCACTCCCATGACAGCACTCGAAGCGGAATATCCCACGTCGCTCAAATTCGCGACAGAGTACTTCCAGACCCCCGGCTTCTACAACGCCATCGACATTCACAACGCGCTCACCGTCGCCAACGACAACGTCTACCTCTACTGGGCGCTCGCCTGGCCCAGCACGCTCGCCAACGGAGTCGCCACCGACCAGCAGGGTCTCCTCTACATCGACAACCCCTTCGCGCAGTCCACCTGGGCCTACCCCAGCGGCTGGACCTACAACGACGCCTACTACGCCCTGAAGGGCTACAGCTTCTTCATCCGTCCCGGCTACATCCGCTACGATGCGACCTCAAGCAATGCGGACGAAGACATCTCCGTCTATCGCAGCCCCGACGCCAAGACCACCGTGATGGTGATCCTGAACACCTCCACCACCGCAACCGACACGATCGGCCTCGATCTGTCCACGATCACGCATACCAACTCCACCGTCTATCGCAGCTCGTTCGCCACCGCGATCACCAGCGCGAGCGCCGAACGCTGGAACAACCTCGGGGCCTACACCTCCCAAGGCATCAGCCTGCCGCCCCAGTCCGAAGTCACAGTCGTGCTCACCAACTAGAGCAGAGCGCCCATGGGTGTAGAGTTGCGCTGTTGCCCTTACTTTCTAGTTGTCATTCCGCAGGAATCTGCTTCTGCCGTTGCCCTTGCTTCTCTGGTTGTCATTCCGTAGGAATCTGCTGTCCGGGCACCCTCTACACCATCATGGCCCCGCTCCAGCCAGCCAATCCTCTCCAAATCCGGTGTGGCAGCCTGCCCTGAGCGAAATCGAATGGGTCTCGCTTTTGAGACGTAGGCTCACTTCCCGCCGATACGATCTCCCACCTTCTGCGTCTCCAACCGCCTCAGCACCAACCCCACATCGAACAGCGTCGCGCCCGCGATCCCCAGCCACCACGCGACAAAATAGACCCTCCACAGCGTCGCGATCGCCGCGTCCTGCGGCTCCCCCACCGGATACCTCACCGGCACCACCTTCCCTGCCGCAAAGGCAATCTCATCGTCGCCCCGCCGCGACAGCACCAGCACAATCTCTCCCCCGGCGGCGCGAAACCGCAGCCGCGGATAGTACAGGACGCCGCCGCCGGGCGCGAACGCGGCGACATTCTCCGTCACCGTCGCGCGGGCCCGAATCAGCGGCCGCGATACCCACCAGGTGTGCGCCGCAACGCCTGCAGCCAGCGCCAGCAGCAGCCCACCCGCCCACGGCAGGGTTCTTCCCGCGCCCGCAGCGATTCGCCCATACGCCAGCTTGATTCGCCCATACGCCCGCTTCCACGGTTGCCCCCACCGCATGCCTCCACTTTACGCGGACAGCGACGACGCCACGTCATCCCAGGCCGCCTCGCACGAACCGCTACAATGGTGCAACCCATCCGCAGCCCATTCCGAAAGCCCATGCCCGCAAACACGTTGAAGCTCATCCGCCAGACGCACCTTTACATCGGCATCTTCATCTCGCCGGCGCTGCTCTTCTTCGCGTTGAGCGGAGCGCTCCAGACCTTCCGGCTGCACGAGATCACGCCGGGCAGCAGTTACCGGCCGCCGGCCTGGGTGCTCACGCTGGCCGCCATTCACAAGCACCAGATGGCGGTCGGTCCACCGCCCAAGGCGGTTTCCGGCCCTGGGAGTGCGGCGGCCGGCAAGTCGGCCCGAAGAGCGGACGCGTCTCCCGCACCGGGCCGCAAGCCTGCTGCCGATCCATCGCTTGCCGCGCCAGCCGCGGCTGCAAGCCATCTGCCCATGCAGATATTCTTCCTGCTGGTCGCGATTGGTCTTTTCACCTCGACGCTCAGCGGCGTCTATATGGCCTACCGGTACAATCGCAGCAAACCCCTCGTGACGGGCCTCCTGCTGGCCGGAATCGCCCTTCCTCTTCTGCTTCTGCGGTTCCAGTAAGCCGCAGGCCGCACCGGCCCGAAGGACCGCTGGGCACAAGCGCCCCGGGCCCAGCGGAAAGATCGACGCCAGCTTCCCGGAGCCTATCGATGCCGACCCGCCGCGCCTCTACTTCCCTCTTCGCCGCCTCCCCCTCTCTCTGGGCCGCCTCCGCTTCTGTCTGGGCCGCATCCGCTTTTGTCTGGATGGCCTGCTTCGCCCTGACAGCCGCGCCGCTCGCCGGCCGGGCGCAAGCGGCGCCGCAAACGGCCTCACCCTCCCAACCGTCTCTGGCCGCTGCCTCGCCCAACCTGGCCGGGATCGCCCATATCGCGCTCCGGGTGAACGACCTCAACGCTTCGATCGCCTTCTACCAGAGGCTCGGCTTCGTCCGCGCCTTCGCGCTCTCCCGCGAGGGCAAAGTCTACGAGGCCTTCCTCAAGCTCAACGACCGCCAGTTCCTGGAGCTTTACCCGGCTACGCCGCAGGCCTCCCAAACCAGCCTCCAGACCGGCTTCCTCCACCTCTGCTTTGCGGGCGCCAACCTGCAATCGGTCCACGACTTCTACGTCGCCCAGGGTCTCGCGCCCACCCCGGTCCGCACCGCCGGCGCGGGCAACCTGCTCTTCACCATGCCCGGACCCCAGACTCCCACCGGCCCGCAAAACATGGAGTACACCCAGTACATGCCCGGCTCGCTGCACTCCAGGGACTTCGGCCAGCACCTCGGGCCGGATCGTATCGCCATCAAACTGGTCGCGGTCACCCTTGCAGCCGACGACCCGCCCGCAGCCGCCGCCCTTTACGCCAAGATCGGCTTCATCCCCGAAGCAGTCGGCTCCAATCCCGCCACCATCTTTCAGCTACCCGGGGCGCCGGACCAGTCCATCGAGATCGTTCCCGCGGATTCACTCGGCTTCAAGGCGCGGTTCTCCCTCGAATGGGCGCTTGGAATGGGCGCCCCGGCCTTGCGCGCACGCGGAATCCCCTTCCTCTCCATCGATCGCAATTTCATCCTCCACGACCCCGACGGCAACGAGATCCTGCTCGCTGCGCGCTGATCTGCAGCCATGATGGCCCGCAGCAATGACGCCCGCAGCAACGCCGGCCCGCAGCAACGCCGGCCCGCAGCAACGCCCGTTCGCAAGAAAACGGCTGCCACAAAGGGCAGCCGTTTCTGCATAACCGTCTTGCCAGGAATGTTACCGGTGGCCGCCACCATGACCGCCGCCACCGCCCCGAGCGCCACCGCCACCGCCACCGTGGAAGCCACCGCCACCGCCGCCGCCGTGGAAGCCATCACCGCCACCACCGTGGAAGCCGCCGCCTGAGTTACCGCGAAAACCACCGCCTACGTTACCGTGAAAACCACTTGCTACGTTACCCCGGAAGCCACCGCCGTAGCCGCCGCGATAGCCACCACGATCACCGTAGCCGCCGCGATAGCCGTCACGATCGCCATAGCCACCGCGATAGCCATACCCGCCGCGGTAGCCATATCCGCCGTAGCCGCCACGATAGCCGTAGCCGCCGCCCCAGCCTCGGCCATACCACGGCCCGGCTCCGATAAACAGGCCGCTGTTGAACCACTGCGGCCCATAGTAGCCGTAGGGCGCGCACGCATAAGGCGCATAGCCGTAGTAGCCGTACTCGCATGCAGGGGGAGCGTAGGCATACCCAGGCGCATAGCCCCCGATGCCGATTCCAAACGAGACCTGCGCGTGCGCTGCATTCGACGGCGCCAACAGAATCCCGAGCACTCCAAGTAACGCGATATATTTTAGAAACTTCATGGCCTAACTCCTATCCAGCCGATCCTGCAGGCGGTGGGCCTCGGTCGCTTCCCTGCGGCCGTTCCCAGTCCATAAGAACCCATCGACGCCGCGAAAGTTGCTAATTGTTCTCGCGCCCTCCGCGGAAGCCATCTTTCAACCCGAGTACCCCAGGCCTCGATTTTGAGACCTGGGTCCCACAAGATCCAAGTCGCCCATTCATGCACAGCATCATCGTGCATGCCGGGTGGCCCGTTCATGACAGCTCCACCGTCATGAGTGGGGAACCCCACCCGCCTTATACTCACATCAGATGCTCTCGCCTCTCCTCTTTGAGCTCCCCGCCTTCCTGCTCGGCCTGCTCTTCGGCAGTTTCCTGAACGTCTGCATCTCGCGCCTGCCCGAGCACGGCAGCGTCAGCCTTCCGCGTTCCCACTGCCCCAACTGCCGCACTCCTATCGGCTGGCGAGACAACCTCCCGCTGCTGAGCTGGCTGCTGCTGCGCGCCCGTTGCCGCCACTGCCAGCAGCCGATCTCCTGGCGCTATCCGGCGGTTGAGCTCGCCATGGGCCTCTGGTTCGGACTCGCCGGCTTCCTCTTCCTTCGCTCGTCGCTCGCAGGCCTGTACCAACAACTGACAACCAACAACTATGTCAATCTCTCCCTCGACGCCATCGCCTTCGCCATCCTCGGCTTCCTTCTCCTCGGCCTGCTGGTCATGGACTGGCAGACCCACACCCTCCCCGACGCCTTCACCCTGACCGGAATCTTTCTCGGCTTCGTTCTCATCTGCATCCGCGCGGCCTTCCTCGCGCCGCACCAGTTGGAGGTCATTCTCCACGGCCGAGACCCGCTCTCCAGCCCCGGCAGCGCCGTCGACAAGGGCAACGTCGTCCTCACCGGCCCCGAGCATCTGGTGCTCGGCCGGCTGCTCGCCATCGTGCTTGCCGCATGCCTCATCCTGGTCATTCGCGCCGCCTACCAGGCCCTCCGCCACCGCGAAGGCCTCGGCCTCGGCGACGCCAAGCTGCTCGCCATGCTGGCCGCCTTCCTCGGCTTCTGGCCCGCCATGCTGGCGCTCTTCCTCGGCGTGATCCTCTGCTCCGCCTACGCTCTTATCCTGCTCGTCCGCCGCCGCGCCACCGCCCTCACGCGCCTCCCGCTGGGCACCTTCCTTTGCCTCGGCGGCCTGCTCACCGCCCTCGTCGGAGAATCGCTCCTCACCTGGTACAAGTCTCTGCTCTGAAGCAGCGAGTAGGAGCAGCGACACGAGCCATCACAAGCCGTGGACAGTCCTCTCCTAGTCGAAATGCCATCCAAAATTAAATTGTCCTCCTGAGCGGAGCGAAGGTCCTGCTTCTCTTTTGCCACAGCACCAACGCCCATGTCGACCATCGGCTTGACCCTTGACTGTCCCCGCTCCTACACTCAAGACTGGCCATGCAGACGTACCCTTACATCTGGCAATACCTCCCTCTGGCGCTGCAGATCCTCGCCGCGCTGGGCCTCGCCGGCTTCATGGTGAGCGCCTCCTACTTCCTCGGCAAGCACAAGCGCTCGCGCAACAAACTCGGCGCCTACGAGTGCGGCATGGACCCCGTCGGCGACGCCCGCGGCCGCTTCTCCGTGCGCTTCTACATGGTCGCCATGCTCTTCATCCTCTTCGACGTCGAGGCCGTCTTCATGCTGCCCTGGGCGGTCATCTACCGCCGCCTGCCGGCTATCACCGGCTCCCGCCTCTTCGGCTTCTGGGAGATGCTGGTCTACCTCGGCTTCGTCGCCGTCGGCCTCTTCTACGTCTGGAAAAAGGGCATCCTCAACTGGTCCAACGACAAGGCTGATCTCTAAACGGTATGAGATGGAGGAGTCAGGTGACAATCGAAGGCGTGCCCGGGCTTCTTGAAGACATCCGTGTCTCGTTCATACTTCCGATTGTGGTGTATGTCATGGCTGCTCTCAACGTTAAATTTTCGAATTACAAATACGACACGCTGATGCTCAGACTGTCACTATCCTTTTGCGTTCTGGGTTTCGTCGTGTTTTTTAGCAGTTTGATGTGGGAGGATCGAGACGTTCTTGCTGCACTTTGGCGCGCATCGCCGACTCGTTATTCAGCGATCTTTGCCTCCAGCGCGGTCCTAATCTTGGGCATCTTGGCGTTTCTTGTCTGGTCGAAGCTGCGTCCCGAACTATGGATCATCAGGAGTTCCAAAGCGAATGTCTGACCCAATCTCCAATCCCGCGACCCCGCAGGCCATCTTCGGCAAGGAAGCCGTCACCGCCGCGCTGGCTGACCACGCCGCAATCCAAGGCCTCCAGGCCTTCATCACCGACGCCAAATGGGACCGCAGCGAGCTCACCCTCACCGTCGCGCCCGAGACCGTCATCTCCGCCTGCCAAGCTGCAAAATCGTCCGGCTACAACTTCCTCGAAGACGTCACCTGCGTCGACTGGTATCCCACCGAACCGCGCTTTCAGGTCACCTACCACATCCTCAGCATGGGCCTGAAGCAGCGCCTCCGCCTCATCGCGCGTCTCCCCGAAGGCCAGAGCATCGACTCCATCACCTCCGTCTGGCCCTCGGCGAACTTCTACGAGCGCGAGGTCTTCGACCTCTTCGGCGTCACCTTCGCCGGCCATCCGCGCCTCACCCGCATCATGATGCCCGACAACTGGAACGGCCATCCGCTCCGCAAGGACTACCCGGTCGAGGGATACCGCTAGTGACCCTGATTGACTG
This sequence comes from Granulicella sp., assembly GCA_965277925.1. Classification (GTDB taxonomy): domain Bacteria; phylum Acidobacteriota; class Terriglobia; order Terriglobales; family Acidobacteriaceae; genus Granulicella. The sequence goes on from OZ255850.1 coordinate 1,115,074, forward strand.
TTGTGTTGTTAAGGGCACGACTTCAGTCGTGCCGTAAACCGGAATCAAGCGGGCTTTAGCCCCTGAGGGACGGCTGGAAAACTTCATCGGACTTTCCCCAGAACATTCTCCTGTAGCGATGTTCCCAAACCCAAAGTCTCAACGCCATTTTTCATCGAGAAAAATGGCACTCGCAAGAACGATCCGGCTCGTAGTAACAGGAGCAATGCCCTAATGCCCACCAGCTTCATCAAAGAGCCTTCGACCGACAAGCCCCGCGGGCGCGACCGCACCGGCGCCACCCTCGCCGGCTTCCGCCCCGCCGCTGACCTCCTGCCTCCCGCCGGCCCCACTCCAGCCGAAGACATGCTCATCCCCGGCGTCGAGGACGTCGTGGCCGAGTCGCTCTCCGGCCACCACCCCGCCGAAACCGATCCCCTCGCCGACCGCACCATGGTCCTCAACATGGGCCCGCAGCATCCGTCCACGCACGGCGTCCTGCGCCTCGTCCTCGAGGTCGACGGCGAGACCGTCGTCTCCTGCGCACCCGACATCGGCTATCTTCACACCGGCATCGAAAAAACCTGCGAGGCCAAGTTCTACCAGCAGGTCGTCCCCCTCACCGACCGCATCGACTACCTCTGCCCCATGACCAACAACCTGGCCTACTGCCTCGCGGTCGAAAAGCTCCTGCAGCTCGAAATCCCCGAGCGCGCCCAGGTCCTGCGCGTCATGTTCAACGAGCTGACCCGCATCCAGTCGCACCTCGTCTGGCTCGGCACCCACGCCATGGACATCGGCGCGCTGACCATCTTCCTCTACTGCTGGCGCGAGCGCGAAGACCTCATGCGCATCTTCGAAAAAGTCTCCGGCCAGCGCATGATGACCAGCTACTTCCGCGTCGGCGGCCTCGCGCTCGAACCGCCCCTCGACCTGCTCACGGATGTACGGGCATTTCTGAAAGAAATGCCCGCGAGAATAGACGAGTACGAGGGCCTGCTCACCGGCAATCCCATCTGGATCGGCCGTCTCAAAAACGTCGGCTATCTCTCGCCCGAAGACGCCATCGCGCTCGGCGTCACCGGCCCGCCTCTGCGCGCCAGCGGCGTCGATTGGGACCTGCGCCGCGACATGCCCTACTCCGGCTACGAGCGCTACAAGTTCGCCGTCCCCGTCTCCAACGACTGCGACGTCTGGGCCCGCTACGTCGTCCGCATCCAGGAGATGCGCGAGTCGCTGAAGATCGTCCAGCAGACGCTCGACATCCTCGCCACGCTTTCGCCGGACGCGCCCATCACGGCCGACGCGCCCAAGATCGTCCTCCCGCAGCGCGAAAAGATGAAGACGGAGATGGAAGCCCTCATCCATCACTTCAAGATCGTCACCGAAGGCTTCGCGGTCCCCGCCGGCGAGGTCTACCAGGCCGTCGAAAGCCCGCGCGGCGAGATGGGCTACTACGTCGTCTCGGACGGCACGGCCAAGCCCTACCGCGTCCACATGCGCAACCCCAGCTACGCCACCCTGCAAGCACTCGAAACCATGTGCAAAGGCAAGCTCATCGCCGACGTCGTCGCCGTCATCGGCAGCATCGATATTGTTCTCGGAGAAATTGACCGCTAGCACCCCAGACGCTCTCACCCACAGAATTGTCATCCTGAGCGCAGCGAAGGACCTGCTTCTCGCACTTGCCTTTGTGGTTGCACTTGCCTTTCTGGTTGCACTTGCCTTTCTAGTTGTCATTCCGCAGGAATCTGCTTCTCGCACTTGCTCTTGTCGTTGCACTCGCCTTTCTGGTTGTCATTCCCGAAGGGAATCTGCGTTTGCACCCTATACTCCATCAGGGAAATTGACGTAGCGACATAGTCTTGCGAGGAGGTTACATGAACGCGAAATTAGAGTGGCAGAGAAAAGTTGCGTGGCGCTCGGCGACAGCGCTATTCGTTATAGCAGAGTGCTTCGCGGTTCTTGCCGCCGTCGAATCCGTTAAGAACGGCTGGGGTCCAGGTCCAATGCATTTGCCTCCCTGGCTTTTTTTCTTCCCCTCCTTGCCCCGTGTCCCTGGATCATGGGGCGGGGTATGGCTAAGGAGTTTGGCCTCGTCGGTGATTCTGCAATCTCGGGATCGCTTCAAACCGATCCATCATGCCAAATTGGCTCCCTCATAGTGGTTGCCTATCTCCTCTTCATTGCGGGGATCGCGGCAGTATTGAAGTAGTCAGGACAGCGAGGATTTCTGGATAGCTTCCTCCATACCGAACTCTGGACCTCCTGGGCATCCCTGCTCCGCAGCCGCCCACGGACTCAAAAGCACCCACCACGCTATTGCCGTCGTCATCGGTAAAATTGATATTGTGTCAGGAGAGATCCATCACTACAAGGAGAGGAGTACCCAGTGCAATACCGACTGATCGCACAGATTCTGATCGATGTTTCGATTCTCATCACCATATTGGCGGTCGTCGCTCTGATTGTTCAGTTTATTCGCACGCGCAACGTCGGTTTCCTCTGGCTGATCGCCGCCATCTTTGTTTGGCCCAGGATCGGCAGCTTCGTTATCCATAGCGTCCTTCAGCACTTCGCGGCTCACCAGCCTATGAACTGGTATCCGGCAAACCTCGTGCAGCAAGGCCGAATTTCGGCAGGCACGTTCTTCTCTTCCCTGGCTGCCGTTCAAGGGATCATAGCCATGCTTCTCCTCCTGGTGGCGATCTTCTATCTCGGCCGCCGCGCTCTTCCAGCCACACCTACGGCGCCTCAGCTTGCAGAATAGCCTCCACACCGAACTCTGGACCTCCTGGGCATCCCTGCTCCGCAGCTACGCAGCCGCCCACGGCCTCAGCAGCACACAGCACGCCGTCGTCGAAGTCAGCGCCAACGAAATCACCCTCCGCGTAAGCGACCGCTGGCTCCGCTTCACGCCAACCACCATGCAGCACAGCAACGACGCCCCACAACCCTTCACCCTCAACGAAAACGGCACCGTCACCCTCAACGTTGCCCCTGAAGAAGAAATGGATATCGCCGCCGAACACCTTGCCCGCGAGATGCTCTACCCAACGATTTAAGGAACCTCTGGGCGTGGGCGAGTAGCTGTTTTGAAGGGGCGGGACTTCAGTCCCGCCGTAAGAACAGACATTGCAGTGCGGCTTTAGCCGCTGAGGGAATGTCTGAACCTTGATCAGACCTCTTTAAGAGTGACCCCTATGAGCTATATACCTCCACAAGTCCGCCACTAACCGTCCAGCGATCAGGACTTTGAGCCGAAAAGTCACCGGGGGGAGGGGGTGGGGGGTTCAGCCTCACCGATCATCGAATCCCCGCTCTCCGCTCTCGCCTGTCAGCACAGTAAAATCAGGATCAGCCCATGTCCGCCATCGCCAACACGATCTTCTCCCCCGCCCTCGCCGCCCGCTTCGACAAGCTGGCCACGATCTACCCGCTCAAGCGCTCGGCCCTGGTCCCCATGCTGCTCTACGCCCAGGACGAGGTCGGCTACGTCTCCGATGAAGTCGTCGCGGAAATCGCCCAGCGCCTCGACCTACTCGAGCTCGACGTCCGCAACGTCCTCAGCTACTACTCCATGCTTCGCACCCGCCCCGCCGGCAAGTACAACGTGCAGGTCTGCACCAACATCTCCTGCATGCTGCGCGGCGGCTTCGAGCTGCTCGACCACTGCAAGCACACCCTCGGCATCGGGCATAAAGAGACCACAAAAGACGGCCTCTTCTCTTTGGAAGAAGTCGAGTGCATCGGCGCCTGCTGCTGGGCGCCCGCCGCGCAGGTCAACTACGACTTCCACGACAACCTCACCCCCGCCAAGATGGACGCCGTCCTCCAAAACTATCGCGAAGGCCGCGGCCACAACATCCCCGCCGACGCGGACTCAGATCCCACCGGCGACACAGGCACGGAGGCCCTCTAACCATGCCGCAACTCGTCTCCCATTCCGATGAAGTCCGCGTCCTCTCCCGCCGCTTCGGCCAGGGCGCGGCCAACATCGACAAGTACATCGAGCTCGACGGCTACCAGGCCACGCAGCTCGCCATCGAGCAGGGCCCTGCTTGGATTATCGACACCATGAAAGCCAGCGGCCTGCGCGGCCGCGGCGGCGCCGGCTTCCCCACCGGCATGAAGTGGAGCTTCGTCCCTAAGCAGTCCGAAAAACCCAAGTACGTCCTGGTCAACGGCGACGAGTCCGAGCCCGGCACCTGCAAGGACCACCTCGTCTTCCTGCACGACCCCCACGCCGTCATCGAGGGCACCATCATCGCCGGCCTCGCCATCGGCGCCAAGATGGGCTTTATCTACCTGCGCGGAGAGTATCGTTACCTGCTCGAAATCACCGAAAAGGCAGTCGCCGACGCCTACGCCAAAGGCTTCCTCGGCAAAAACATCTTCGGCCGCGACGGCGTCGACTTCGACATCATCACCCAGACCGGCGCGGGCGCCTACGAGGTCGGCGAAGAGTCCGCGCTGATGGAATCGCTCGAAGGCAAGCGCGGCGTCCCGCGCATCAAGCCGCCGTTCCCCGCCGTCGTCGGGCTCTACGGCGGCCCGACGGTCATCAACAACGCCGAGACCATCGCCAACGCCCCGCACATCCTGCTGATGGGCGGCGAGGCCTACGCCAAGCTCGGCACCGAACGCAACGGCGGCACGCGGCTATTCGGAATCTCCGGCCATGTCGAGCGCCCCGGGGTCTACGAACTTCCCATGGGCTACTCGCTGCGCAAGGCCATCTACGACGTCGCCGGCGGCATCCCCGGCGGCAAGAAGCTCAAAGCTGTCGTCCCCGGCGGCAGCTCCTGCCCGGTCCTCAAAGCCGACGAGATCGACGTCGGCCTGGACTTCGACCAGATGGCTAAAGCTGGCACCATGCTCGGGTCTGGAGGCATCGTCGTGCTCGACGAGACCGTCTCCATCGTCGAGTTCGCGCTCCGCACCATCCGCTTCTACCAGCACGAATCATGCGGCTGGTGCATCCCCTGCCGGGAGGGCACCGACTGGCTCAAAAAGACCCTCACCCGCTTCCACGCCGGCGGCGGCAACAGGAAGGACATCGACAACATCCAGTACCTGGCCGAAAACATGATGGGCCGCACCTTCTGCCCGCTCGGGGACGCCGCCGCCATGCCCACCCTCGGCTTCATCAAGAAATTCCGCAGCGAGTTCGAAGACTACCTAGCCGGCGCCCGCGTCGCCCACCCGCTCATCCAGATCCAACCCGTCGGCGAACCCGAACTCGCAGGGGCACATTAGCCAGCTATGCCCCCAAAGTATCGTGAGTTCAGAAGACAGTTGAAAGACGAAGGTTGGGCGATAAAATCACAAGAAGGCAGTCATGAGCAGTGGGTTCACCCCACCAAACCAGGCAAAGTAACTGTTGCGGGCCATGAGAACGAGGACATTCCCAAAGGCACTTACAGAAAGATGAAAAAGCAGGCGGGGATCAAATGACAAAAGATTTTCTAGTCGTGTTCGAAGCTGGACCTAAAAACTATAGCGCCTTCGCGCCTGACATTCCCGGCTGTTACGCGCTGGGAGATACCGTCGAGATTACCCGGCAGCGATTCCTGGAGGCCGCCAAGGCTCATCTCGACTGGATGGCCGCCGACCACGACCTTATTCCCGAACCCGTTACAACGGGCTACGACTTTGCCCGCGAAGAGGAGGGTGAGGTAGGTCACTACGTCGTGGAGTGGCTCCCTATCCCGATGCCGATTGAGACCTCTCGTACCCTCACAGCAGCTTAAGGATACTTAGCATTTCGGCGAACTCGAACTCGGAGGAGCTCACTAGATGTTTCAAAGCGACAAGTCGCCCAAGACAATAAAACGTCAACTGGAGGTCGCTTTCACCCTTTATCTCGTTGCTGCGTGCGCATGGATTGGCGTGTGCATTATTAAGGTACGACATGGACATGGACCATCAGCCGATCCGGGGGCCTTCTATCCATCGCTCGTCGCTGCCGTAGGATTTTCGCTGGCTGCATGGCTAAATGGCATTACTTTGGCAAAACAATGCAACACAAATATTGAGGACTATTAATGCCAGTCGTAACCTTCACCGTAGACGGCCAAAAGATCACCGCCCCCGCCGGCACGCTGCTCATCGGAGCCTGCAAGTCCGCGGGCATCGAGATCCCCGCCTTCTGCTACTACCCCGGCCTCTCGCTGCAGGCCGCTTGCCGCATGTGCGTCGTGCGCATCGAGAAGATGCCCAAGCTCCAGACCGCCTGCACCACCCCAGTCGCCGAGGGCATGATCGTCCAGACCGAAACCCCGGAGATCGCCCAGGCCCGCAAAGCCACGCTGCAGATGCTGCTCGGCAACCACCCGCTCGACTGCCCGGTCTGCGACGCTGGCGGCGAGTGCGAGCTGCAGGACATGACCTTCAAATACGGTGCCGCCGACAGCTTCTACACCGAGCCCAAGAACCACCGCGACGAGCAGAAGTGGTCGCCCGTCGTCTACTTCGACCGCCCCCGCTGCATCCTCTGCTACCGCTGCGTCCGCATGTGCGGCGAAGGCATGGACGTCTTCGCGCTGGGCATCCAGAACCGCGGCAGCTCGTCCGTCATCGCCCCCAACGTGCCCGCGCAACTCTCGCCCGCCGACATACCGCAGCTCGATTGCGAGCAGTGCGGCATGTGCATCGACGCCTGCCCGGTCGGCGCGCTCACCTCCGGCGCCTATCGCTACAAAACGCGCCCCTGGGAGATGAACCACGTCGCCACCATCTGCACCCACTGTGGTGACGGCTGCAAGACCACCCTCGGCGTCCGCTCCGTCTCCGACGGCAGCGAAATCGTGCGCGGTGACAACCGCGACAAGTCCGGCATGAACGGCGATTTCCTCTGCAACAAGGGCCGCTACGCCTTCGACTTCGCCAACAACATCGAGCGCCTGACGCAGCCCCTCATCCGCAAGGAACGCGGCGGCAAACTCACTCCCGTCTCCTGGGAAGAAGCCCTCACTTTCGCGGGCACAAAGCTCCGCGAACTCCGCGATACTCGTGGCCCCAACAGCATCGGCGTGATCGGCTCCAACCGCACCACCAACGAAGAAAATTACCTGCTGCAAAAGTTCGCGCGCACCGTCCTCGGCACCAACAACATTGACCACCACCGCACAGCGGATTACGTCACGCTGGCTACCTCCATTGGCAGCACCACACGCCCCAACGGCAAGACGCGTTACGCGAGCCAGCACTGCGTCGAGACCGCACCCGCGCTGCTCTTCATCGGCGGCGACCCCACCAACCAGGCCCCACTCACAGCCTGGAACGCCCGCACCAACGTCCGCCTGAACAACGCCCGCCTCTACGTCGCCAACCACGAAGAGATCAAGCTCCGCCGCCAGGCCAAAGCCTTTATTCAGGTCCAACAGTTCGGCTACGGCTCGCTCGCCGCCTACCTCGCCGGCGACGACAGCGCAGCCAACACAACCTCCACCAACGCCCAGGCTGACGAAATCTCCGCTTTCCGCCAAGCCATAAAAGCCGAAGACCCCCTCGTCGTCGTCGTCGGCAATGAGCTTCGCGGCGGCGAGCTCGCATCGCTCATTCGCGCTCTGCCCAACGCCAAATTCGCGCTCCTCGCCGACTACGCCAACTCCCGCGGCGCCTCCGACATGGGCCTGCTCCCCGACGTTCTCCCCGGCTACCAATCCCTCGCCGCCTCGACCTTAGCCAGCGAATACGGCGGTGCAGATGCACCAGGCCTCGACCTGCTCGCCATGTTCGACGCCGCGTCCGCGGGCAATCTCGCAGCCCTTTACGTCGTGGGCTCCAATCCAATCCGCCGTTACAACATCGACCCCGCCTCCCTCGCCAACACCTTCCTCATCGTGCAGGACCTGTTCCTCACCGAGACCGCCGCGCTCGCCGACGTTGTCCTCCCGGCCACCAATCTCTACGAAAAATCCGGCTCGGTCACCAACAGCTACGGCGACCTCCAACTGGTCTCGAAAGCCGCCGACCGCGCCGGCACCCGCTCCGACTTCGAGCTCATCGTCCGTCTCGCCGACAAGTTCGGCCACGACATCAAGACCCTCGTCCCCTTCGGCAAAGGAGTCCGCGCAGACATGGGCCAGACCCGCGGCGCGCAATCCGGCGAGGCCGACCGCCATGCCGTCTGGCTCTCCGCCAACAACCTCGAACCCAAACTCAGCCCCTTCGACCCCTTCGCCATCCTCGACGAGATCCAGCGCGTCGTTCCCGGGTACGACAAGCTACTCCGCCTGCAGCTCCTCAGCGGCAACGACCAGCACATATCGCCCGCGTCCACCGGCCTCGTGCAAATCAGCCCCACACGCAAAGACCTCGTTCTCCCATCCTCCGACACACTCTTCACCTCCGGCTCGCTCACCCGCTACTCGGCCCAGCTACAGGACGTCCAGCGCCACCAATCTACCGAAGTCGCCGATCACCTCGCATCTGCGGACTAGCTCACAAGAAAGGGACAGAAGAAATGCCAATTCTGAATCCAGCACCACCTGCCGGACCCTCGCTGCTCCTCATCTCCACCGCGGTGACATTGACGCTCCTATTCGCTTTCGTGGCTGTAGGCGAGCACAAACCCTGGGCCTGGCTTATGGCCTTATCAACCCTAATCCTTGTAGTCGGCCTCATTAAGCAGGCCCGCAAACATCCACGTAAAGAAATAGAGATCGAGACCTTAGACCTTTGAGCCATCTAACAAATTTCGAAATCTTCCTCCTCCTAACGATCCTCAAGATCGTCGTGGTGCTGCTCATCACGCTCACCGCGGTCGCCTACACCGTGCTGCTCGAGCGAAAGGTCCTCGGCCGTCTGCAGAACCGCTGGGGCCCTTCGCGCACCGGCCCCTTCGGCCTGCTGCAGCCGCTCGCCGACGGCATCAAGCTCTTCTTCAAGGAAGACCTCATGCCACTCGCCGTCGAGCGCCCGCTGTTCATCCTCGCGCCCATCATCGCCCTCACCTGCGCGCTCATCTCGATCTCCGTGGTCCCCTTCGGCGCGCCCACCTACTTTCACGGCGTCAATCTCTTCCAGATCGCCAACGTCAACATCGGCCTGCTCGTCATCCTCGGCATCACCTCCATCGGCGTCTACGGCATCGCGCTCTCCGGCTGGAGTTCCAACAACAAGTACTCGCTCTTCGGCAGCTTGCGCGCCAGCGCCCAGCTCGTCAGCTACGAACTCGCCCTCGGCCTCTCGGTCGTCGGCGTCGTTCTGCGCGCGCAGTCGCTCTCGCTGCAAGACATCGTCAACTCGCAGTCCGCGCACGGCGCTCGCTCCTGGAACATCTTCGGCGGCTTCCAATTCGTCGCGTTCTTCATCTATCTCATGGCCGCCTACGCCGAAACCAACCGCGCGCCCTTCGATCTCCCCGAAGCCGAATCCGAGCTCGTCGCCGGCTACCACACCGAGTACAGCTCCATGAAGTTCGCCATGTTCTTCATGGCCGAGTACGCCAACATGATCACCGTCGCCTGCGTCGCCACGCTGCTCTTCTTCGGCGGCGCCAGCTCGCCCTTCGGCCACATCTTCGACCATTTCGCCAGCGGAATTTTCCTCTCGGCCTTCATCTCCGTCCTCTGGTTCGTCGCCAAAGTCTTTGCGTTCCTTCTGCTCTACATCTGGGTGCGTGGTACGCTGCCCCGCTTTCGCTACGACCAGCTCATGGGCTTCGGCTGGAAGTTCCTCCTGCCTGTGGCCATGGTCAACATCCTCGCCACCGCTCTCGCCCTCGCCTACTACGGCTAAACGTCTACGGGTCGCGAATCGTACTCTCATTGTCTCTTCAACCTTGAGCGAAGTCTGGCCTTTTTGGTTGTCATTCCGCAGCGCAGCGGAGGAATCTGCTTCTCAGACCACCTCCGCATTTACAATCGAGAACGAACGCGACAAAAATCCCCTACGATGCAAATCGCCCTCTTCATCATCTTCGGTCTGCTGGCGGTCGGGGGAGCCCTCAATCTCCTGCTGCAGCGCCACCCGATCAACTCCGCGCTCTCGCTCATCGTCGTGATGATGTCGCTGGCGGTGCTCTACTGGTCGCTCGGCGCGGAGTTCCTCGCCGCCGCCCAGGTTATCGTCTACTCCGGCGCCATCATGGTGCTCTTCGTTTTCGTCATCATGCTGCTTAACGCAGGCGAAGAAGACCGCAGCGGAGGCCACTCGCGCATCGCGTACATCGCAGGAATTCCCGGCGCGGCTGCGATTTTCTGTCTGCTCAGTTTCGTCTTCCTCTCCGAGCGCCGCCAGCTCGGATACACCCAGCTCGGCGGCTATCTCACCAACGGTATCTCCAACATCACCGAAATCTCCCACACCCTCTTCACCTCACTCCTGCTGCCCTTCGAGGTCACCTCCATCCTCATCCTCGTCGCCATCCTCGGCGCGGTCGTCCTCGCCCGGAAGGAGCTCTAACGATGAACATCTTTTGGAACGCCGTCGGCTTGATCATTGCCTCTTTCGCCTTGATCTTCTATCTGAGATTGTTGACGCTTATGTTCCGCGCAGTACCACGCAGCAGATCATGGCGGGAATGGGGATGGATCGCTACCGGCGCAGTCGGATCGATCCTGTATTTCCTTTATCAATTATCAAGCGCGGTAATGAACCGCCCTTATTCGAGTTCGAGCGACCTGAAGTTTATAGGGTTAGTACTAATCTTGCCCTCCGTGTTTTTCCTTCGAAAGATCGCAAGGAGGCGCGTATAGCAATGGTCCCTATCGCCTTCTACCTCGTCCTCGCCGCGATCCTGTTCTCCATCGGCGTCGCCGCGTTCCTCATCAAGCGCAACGTCATCACCATCTTCATGTCGATCGAGCTCATGCTGAACGCCGTCAACCTCACCTTCGTCGCCTTCGCCCACATGTGGCATCAGATTTCGGGCCAAATCTTCGTCTTTTTCGTCGTGGTGGTCGCGGCCGCCGAAGCCGCCGTCGGACTCGCCATCATCATCGCGCTCTTCCGCACACGCCAAACCCTCAACGTCGACCAGGTCAACCTCATGAAGAACTGACCCGCACTTGCTCTCGCCTTCGTCTTCGCTCTTGCCTTTTTGGGTCGTCATTCCCGAAGGGAATCTGCGTCACCCGCGCCACCGCTGAACACCACGACCCAATGAACCCGTCACTGCTCTGGCTCATCCCGCTCCTTCCCTTCGCCGGCTTCCTGCTCAACGGAACCCTCGGCCGTAAGCTGCCGCGCGCGCTCGTCGCGGCCATCGCCCTGCTCTTCACCGCCCTTCCCGCCGCGATCGTCACCGTGCTGTGGCATTCCATGCTGTCCAGTGGACAACAGACCCTCTCCATCACCAGCCGTCCCTGGATCGCGGTCACCGGCTTCCAGGTGAACTTCGCCTTCACCGTCGACCACCTCACGCTCGTCATGCTGGGCATCGTCACCGGCGTCGGCTTCCTCATCCATGTTTATTCGGTCGGCTACATGGCCCTCGAAGACGGTTACTGGCGCTTCTTCGCCTATCTCAACCTCTTCATGTTCTTCATGCTGGTGCTCGTGCTGGCCAGCAGCTTCCTTCTGCTGTTCGTCGGCTGGGAGGGCGTCGGCCTCGCCTCCTACCTGTTGATCGGTTTCTACTTCACCAAAGACTCCGCCGCAAACGCCGGCAAAAAAGCCTTCATCGTCAACCGCATCGGCGACTTCGGTTTTCTGCTCGCGATGTTTCTCCTCCTCGCGCACTTCGGCTCGCTCAGCTTCGCCGACGTGTTCGCTAAGGTTCCTTTGCTCACCGCCAATGGGCAGATGTTTCACTGCCCCCCTTCGACCCTTTGCGGGGGCATGGGTATTGTCCCGTATAGCGGCGGCTTCCTCACCGCCATCTGTCTTCTGCTCCTCCTCGGAGCCGCCGGCAAATCCGCGCAAATCCCGCTCTACATCTGGCTGCCCGACGCGATGGAAGGCCCCACACCAGTCTCCGCGCTCATCCACGCGGCCACCATGGTCACCGCCGGCGTCTACATGATCGCGCGCTGCCATGTGCTCTTCGACCGCTCGCCCACCGCGCTGATCGTCGTAGCCGTCATAGGTGCGTTGACCGCCTTGATGGCGGCAGCGCTGGGTATCGTCCAGCACGACATCAAGCGCGTCCTCGCTTACTCCACCGTCTCGCAGCTCGGCTACATGTTCCTGGCCTGCGGCGTCGGAGCCTACGCGGCGGGCATCTTCCACCTGATGACCCACGCCTTCTTCAAGGCGCTGCTCTTCCTCGCCGCCGGCTCCGTCATCCACGCGCTTAGCGGTGAGCAAGACATGCGCAACATGGGCGGCCTGCGCAAGCGCATCCCCATCACCTTCTGGACCATGACCGCCGCAGTCTTCGCCATCTGCGGCGTGTGGCCGTTCTCCGGCTTCTTCTCCAAAGACGAGATCCTCTACCAGGCCTTCATCTCGCCCAGCCCCATCGGCAAACTCGTCTGGGCCATCGGCCTCATCACCGCCGGCCTCACCAGCTTTTACATGTTCCGTCTCTGGTTCAAGACCTTCTTCGGTGAGCCGCGCTTCGACGAAGCCGCCCTCGCCCACGGCCACGGCGCGCAACCGGACCTCCATGAGCATGGCGCCGCCGTCCACTCGCGCTCTGATACCACCGCCGTCATGGAAGCCGAGCCCGAGCACGACTCTGGCCAGGCGGCCCACCCGCACGGCGTCCACGAGTCTCCGCTGGTCATGACCATCCCGCTCATCCTCCTTGCCATCCTCTCGCTCATCGGCGGCTGGGTCGGCGTCCCCGCCGCACTCGGCGGCAACAACCACTTCGAGCACTTCCTCGACCCCGTCTTCGCCACGTCCGCTCATGTCATCGGAACCGTCCCTGCCACCACAATCGGCCAGCCCGCCTCTGCATCCCACGCGCTCGAACTCATCCTCGCCGCCGTTTCGCTCCTCACCGTCGCCATCGGCTTCTACTTCGCCTTCGTCCTCTACTACCGCAAGCCCGGCACGGCCGCCGAGCTGGTCGCTCCCGGCAAACCCGCCCACGGTCTCTACCGCCTGCTCGACCACAAGTACTGGGTCGACGAGATGTACGGAATCTTCCTCATCGCTCCACTGCTCGCCGTCTCGCGCCTCTTCCTCGGCGGCTTGATCGAAGGCGGAGTCGTCCAGGGCACGGGCACCGGCCTCGCCGCCGGTACCCGCGGCCTCAGCTTCCTCACCCGCCGCATTCAGTCGGGCAACATCCGCTCCTACGCCGGCTGGCTCGCCATAGGCGCCGCCGCCGTCATCGCCATCGTTCTGTTCGTCAGGTAACCGAACCGCTTTTTTTGCTCTTGTTTTTGCTTTTGCTTTTCTAGTTGTCATCCCGTAGGGATCTGCTTCTGCACTTGCTCTTGCACCTGCCTTTCTGGTTGTCATTCCCGAAGGGAATTCGCGTCACCGAACCACCACAGAACCCAATGAACCTTAACCACACCATCCTGACGCTCATCATCGCCGTCCCACTCCTCGGCGCGGTGCTGCTCGCCCTCATCCCCGAGCGCGAAGGCAGCAAACTCCACGCCACCCTCGCGCTCATCGTCACGCTGATCACCTTCGCCTTCACACTCCATCTACCTGCGCACTTCAACTACGGCGCCCCGGCAGGCAGCTTCCAGTTCGAGCAGAACTCCCCGTGGATCGCCCTTTCTCAATCCGGCGCGGGCATTCGCTACCACCTCGGCGTCGACGGCCTGTCGCTCTGGCTGATCGTTCTCACCGGCCTGCTCGCCCCGCTCGGCGTGCTCGCCTCCTGGAACGCCATCGCCAGCCGCCGCAAGCTCTTCTACACCCTTGTCCTGCTCCAGCAGGTCGCGATGCTGGGCATCTTCGCGTCGCTCGACCTCTTCCTCTACTACGGCTTCTGGGAACTCTCGCTGGTCCCGATGGCGCTGCTGATCGCCACCTTCGGCCGCACCGAAAACCGCCGCCGGGCTGCGATTAAATTCTTCCTCTACGCCTTCATCCCCTCGGCCATTCTGCTGGTTGCCATCCTCTGGCTCTTCACCCGCGCCGGCACTTTCGACCTGCCCACGCTGCAAGCCCTCGCCGCCACTCACGCGATCTCCGGCAACACCACCGCGCTGCTACTCTGCGCCCTCGCCTTCCTTGTCGCCTTCGCCGTCAAAGTCCCCATTTTCCCGCTGCACGGCTGGCTGCGCGACGCCATCGCCGAAGCCCCCACCGCCGCCGTGATGGTGCTCGCCGGCAAACTCGGCCTCTACTCCATCCTGCGCTTCAGCTTCGGCATCTTCCCCGAGCAGTCCCGCCAGCTCGCCCCCTGGCTCATCGCCCTCGGCGCCATCGGCATCGTCTACGGCGCGCTCCTCGCCCTCGTCCAGACCGACCTCAAGCGCCTCGCTGCCTTCTCCACGCTCTCGCACGTCAGCTTCGTCGTGCTCGGCATCTTTACCTTCACCGTCATGGGCATGGACGGCGGCGTCTTCCAGATCCTCAACGAATCCCTCATCGGCACCGCACTCTTCATCCTCCTCGGCCTGCTCTACGAGCGCTACGGCACCTACGACATGCGTGACTACGGCGGCCTCGCCACCCGCCACCCGTGGATGGTCACGATGTTCGTCGTCACCACCCTCGCCGCCGTTGGCCTGCCCATGCTCAACGGCTTCGTCGGCGAGTTCCTCATCCTCGCGGGCTCCATGCAGGCCATCGGTATGCACCACACCCTGTGGACCGTCATCGCCACCACCGGCGTCATCTTCGGCGCGGGCTACATGCTCTGGATGATCCAGCGCGTGTTCTACGGCAGCCTCGGCCTGCGCCCCGACGAAGTCCGCGGCTGGGACCTCACCGCCCGCGAGCACATCGAGCTCTGGCCCCTCGCCGCGCTCTTCCTCATCATGGGCGTCGCGTCGCCCCTCTGGATGCGCGCCATCGACACCTACGGAACCCTCGCCGCCGACAAGTCCCTCTACTTCGAGCCCGGCCGCATCAAACACATCGAATCCGAAACCTACGGCCCTACAGCCACTCTCGTTCACCCCCATAAGCCGTCATCTCGACCGGAGGCTCACAGCTTCATCGTGAGCCGCAGCGGAGAGATCGCAGCATTCCCTCTGCAGGACGCCCGCCGCGCCACCAACCCACCGGGTGGCCCATTCAACGCGCAGTCTCATCGCGCGATGGGTGGGGTTACGAAGGAGGTCCGCTAGATGTCCGCCAACCTCCTCGCCATCCTCCCCGAAACAATCCTCACCCTCACCGGCGTCCTCGTCATGCTGATCGAGGCCGTGATGGCCCCGAGCAAACCCCGCAAACCGCTCGGCTGGCTCGCCATCCTCGGCACCCTCGCCTCCGGAGCCGCCGCTCTCTATCAGCACGCGGCGTTCAACGCCCACGGCGCCATCCTCGCCTTCTACGGCACCGTCCAAATCGACGAATTCTCCATCTTCTTCCATCTGCTGATCGCCAGCATCGTCCTGGTCACCCTGCTCGGCTCGCTCGACTACTTCGAAGCCCGCAACGACGCCACACCGCACGCCACCCCGGGGTCCCCAGCGGGTTCCCCCGCTGGGGTGGCTCACGCCGGCGAATACTTCGCCCTGGTCCTGTTCGGCGCCACCGGCATGATGTTCATGACCTGCTCGATCGAGCTCCTCATGGTCTTCATCGGCCTCGAAATCTCCTCCATCTCCACCTACATCCTCGCCGGCTTCCGCAAGGGCCAGGCCACGGCCTCCGAGTCCTCGCTCAAGTACTTCCTGCTCGGCAGCTTCGCCACGGCCTTCTTCCTCTATGGAATAGCCCTCAGCTTCGGTGCCACCGGCTCCACCAGCATCGCCGCCATCGCCGCCGGTCTCGCCGTCACGAAGACCCCAATCATGGCCTTCCTCGCGGTCGCCATGGTGCTCATCGGTCTCGGCTTCAAGGTCTCGCTCGCCCCCTTTCACGTCTGGACCCCGGACGTCTACCAGGGCGCGCCCGCCCCCGTCGTTGCGCTGATGTCCACCGCGCCCAAGGCCGCCGCCTTCGCCGTGCTGCTGCGCTTCCTGTTCAACGGAACCCCTCTTCTGCGCCCGCACTGGATCCTGCTCATCGAGATCCTCGCCGTCCTTTCCATGTGCATCGGCAACCTCGGCGCCCTGCTGCAGCGCGACGTCAAGCGCCTGCTCGCCTACTCCTCCATCGCCCACGCCGGCTATCTCCTGGTCGCCTTCACCGGCACCGAGCCCAACGCCATCGCTGGAGCCGGCTTCTACATCGCCGCCTACGCCGCCATGAACGTCGGCGCCTTCCTGGTCCTCACCCAGCTCTCCGGCTACGACGAAAAACTGCGCTCCATCGACGACTTCACCGGCCTCGCCCTCCAGCGCCCCTGGCTCTCCGCGCTGCTCGGCTTCTTCCTGCTCTCGCTGATCGGAATCCCCTTCACCGGCGGCTTCTTCGGCAAGTTCTACGCCTTTTCCATCGCCATCTCGAGCGGCCACGTGTGGCTGGCCGTCGTCGGCCTCATCAACTCCGGCGTCGCCTGCTTCTACTACCTGCGCCTACTCGCCGCGCTCTATACCCGGCCTGTCGCAGACGCCTCCCGCCCTATCGCGGATGCTTCCCGCCCACTCCCCAACGCCGCCGCACCCGCCTGGACCCCCCGCCGCACCACCGCACCCGCCGCCATCGCCCTCGCCGCGGCCGCCTTCGCCACGCTGGCGCTGGGCATCATCCCCGGCCGCCTGCTGCACATGGTCCAGCGCGCCACACCCGAGACGCTCCCCACCCTCACCGCCGCCCCCACGCCTTCCACTCTTCCGCCCTACAGCGCTGCCGAAGTTCCCAACCGCTGACCGCGTCCATTAGATCAACGCCGCAGTTGGTGTAGAGTCGCCTTCGCTCTCTTGTTTGTCATTCCCGAAGGGAATCTGCGTTCGCTGCTTCTACACCATCAGGCAAATTGCGATAGCGCAAACAGGAAAGGCCTCCGCCGCAGCGGAGGCCCTTTCTATTTACTGCCTACTCTCTACTGTCTACTGTCTCTCCTCTACGGCTTGACCTTGAGGAAGATGATGACGAACGTGAACAGCGCCAGCGACTCGATAAACGCGAGCCCGAGGATCAGGAAGATAAAGATTCCTGGCCGCGCTCCCGGGTTACGCGCCAGCGCCAGTGTGGCCGAGGCGGTCGCATTGCCCTGACCAATTCCGCAAAGGCCCGCGGCGATACCCATGCCGATACCGGCGGCAATCGGGACCCACTGCGAAGCCGGACTGTAACCGCCAGCCGCCTGCGCAAACGCCGGCATCGCGATAAACATCGCGGCCAACACCATGAAAATCATTCGAAGGTTACTACGCATTGTATTGCTCCTTGCCCCCGTCAGGATGTCCGCCAGCGGAGGCAGCTGCGATGAAACACCTTCACGCTGTACGGCATTTTGAAACGACCGGCCGAGAGGGGGCACCCCTCCGCAGGAATCTGTATGCCTGGGATACCTCCCTGGCAAACTTGGTAGGTCAGGGCTTCAGCCCTGACAGAACGCGATCAGCGTTCTAATGTTCGTGCGCCACGGCCATCGAAAGATAGATCGCGGCCAGCAGAAAAAACACATACGCCTGAATAATATCCACGCCAAAGTGAAGGCCGATGAAGATCAACGGAATTCCTACCGGAATCAGCGAAAAGAACGCCAGAATGAGCAGGTCACCGGCGAAGATGTTGGCGTAAAGTCGCACCGTCAGCGAAAGCACGCGCGCGCAGTGCGAGATGATCTCGATCGGAAACAGCAGCGGCGCAATCCACCACACCGGCCCCAGAAACTGCTTGATATATCCAAAACCGTTCGACCGGATCCCGTTGTAATGGTAGTAGACGAAGACCACCAGCGCCAATCCCAGCGGGACCACCACATTGGCCGTCGGCGAATCGAGTCCCGGAATCAGCCCGATCAGATTGCAAATGAGGATGAACAGGCCAAGCGTCGCCAGAAAGCCCGTAAACCGCTCATATCCTTCGCCGATGATCTGCTCGCTCTGCGACGTGACGAACTCGTGGGTAATCTCGGCCAGATGCTGGACTCCGCCCGGACTCTCCACGCTCAGCGTCATTCGCACCAGCAAAAAATAGGCGATCAGAACGGCGAAGACCAGCAACTCCATCGCGACGGTGTTAGTGATCGGTGCCTGCGGATACGCCGGCGCGATATGCAGCACGCGCAGCAGAGAATCCGCCGGGCCAGCGAAGGAGTGGTTCAAGAGTCTTGTAAACAGCAACTGTGTCGGCATATTGAGAAACAAACAGAACTTGAAAATGAGGCCAAACGATTCTGGATTCAGGGGCGTCAAGCCGCTAAACCGTCCACGCCTTCACCAGCCTGAGGGCCTCGAACGTGAGCGCAAAGACGCCCATGGCCAGCCCCGCGGCAAGAGCATAAACGGAACCGTCCAGAAACTTAAGACTAACATAGAGCACCACGATCATCAGCCCCAGCGTGAGGAAGAAACCGCCCAGCACCCGCCCCTTCGGCCGGGCAATTCCATCGCCCCGCCTCTCCGGATCAGGATCATCCATTTTGGCCATCACGGCGCTCATCAGCCACAGCCACTTCCACAGCCCCGCGCCCGAGACCGCGGCCCCCGCCACCAGCAGCGCCGCGCTCTGCCAGCCCATCTTCCACCAGACGACCAAGGCCGCCACCACCGTCACCACGGCCAGCAGCCGCAGCGCGCGCAGGATCGTCCGCCGGGCATCCTCGTCGCTGAAGTTCTCCAACGGCAGCATCAGTCTCCGCTCCGTTTGAGGAAACGCGCCGCCGTCCGGAACATCTGGATGAACCCCGCGGCCGCGCCCAGCACAATGCCGACGACGCCGATCCAGCCAGTATGAAAGTGCTTATCCAGCGCCTCGCCCACCAGCCAGCCGATCAGGCACCCGGCCGGCAGCATCAGCGCCAGCTGAATCATCGACTCGGCCTTCACGAGATCGCCCAGCGAGCCGCCCTGCTTCTTCGAGTTGTCGCCCTCATCCGCCATCGACCAAACCTTACCACTCTCCGCGTTCCTTTGCGAAACTTCGCTCCTTCTGGGACCTTCGCGTCAAAGCCGTTGCCGTTACCCGCGCTGTTGCCCCTGCTGTTGCCGTTGCCGTCACTCGTGCTGTTGCCGTTGCTCTTGCTTTTCTGGTTGTCATTCCCGAAGGGAATCTGCTGTTGCTCCTGTCGTTGCACTTGCCTTTCTGGTTGTCATTCCGCAGCGCAGCGGAGGAATCTGCTTCTCGCCCGCAGCGGCAAGAATTTCCCCCGCCACCCTCGCTATACTGAACCCAACCTCACGCGCAAAGCGAGCCTGCAACGTGTCCCAGTACCAAAGCCCCTTCGAAGAGAAGCTCTACAACGAGCGCCGCGACAAGCTAGCCCAGATAGCCGCCATCGGCCAGCGCCTCGGCCTCAGCCACGCCGAGAGCATCTACCCCAACAGCTTTGCCTTCACCCACACCCTCCCCCAGCTCCGCACCCTCGGCCTCGATAACAACCAGGCCCCGCTCTCGGCCGAAGCCCTCGAAGCCGCGCCCACCGAAGCCGCTATCGCTGGCCGCATCATGGCCATCCGCGTCCAGGGCAAAGCCGGCTTCGCCACGCTCCAGCAGGACGGCCAGCGCCTGCAGATTTACGTCCGCAAGGATGACGTAGGCGAGGACTTATTCGCCCTCTACAAACTCCTCGACCTCGGCGACCACATCGGCGTCCGCGGCTACCTCATGCGCACCCGCACCGGCGAGCTCACCCTCAAAGCCTCACCCATCCACCTTCCCGGCCACGAAGGCCAGCCCGCCCTCGCCTTCCTCGCCAAGGCCATGCTCGCGCTGCCCGACAAGTACAGCGGCCTCGAAGACACCGAGCTCCGCTACCGCCAGCGCTACCTCGACCTCATCGTCAACTCCGGCGCCCGCGCCGAACCCGCCGCAACTCCGGGTGCCCCACGTCTCGATTCTGAGACGTGGGCGGAACCGCCGCAATCGTCCTCGGATGGCAAGACCGCTTTGAAGGGGACGGGCTTCAGCCCGTCCATTCAGCCTCCCGCGGAAGAAGGGGCTTTAGCCCCGGAGGGAATCCCGCCCGAGACCCCCAACGTCCGCGAAGTCTTCGTCAAACGCGCCGCAATCCTCCGCTCGATCCGCCGCTTCTTCGACACCCGCGGCTACCTCGAAGTGGAAACCCCGATGCTCCACACCATCGCCGGAGGAGCAGCCGCGCGCCCCTTTAAGACCCACCACAACGCGCTCGACATCCCACTCTCGCTGCGCATCGCCCCCGAGCTCTTCCTCAAGCGCCTGGTGGTCGGCGGCCTCGACCGCGTCTACGAGATCAACCGCAACTTCCGCAACGAAGGCGTCAGCACCCAGCACAACCCCGAGTTCACCATGCTCGAGTTCTACCAGGCCTACGCCAACTACCACGACCTGATGGACCTCACGCAAGAACTCATCACGCAAGTCGCGCAAGAAGTAAACGGCACCACCATCACCCACTTCAACGGCGTAGAAATCGACCTAGGCAAATGGACAAAGCTCTCCATGCGCGAAGCCATTGTCAAGTTCTGGCCAAAGGACGAGTTTGGGCCCAAACCAACCATGCGCACCTTTGATGACTTGTCTTTGTTTCGCGTCTTGCTGAAGCAAGCACAGTTTTACACGAAGCTATTTACTGCGCCAGACGCGGCCAAAGTCGCCCTACCTCAGGGATTAGAAATGACTCCAGAGATTGAGCTTGCTGTAGCACGTTATGAATCGGCGTCAGAATTGTCGAGAAAAATGCGACGCAAAGCCAATGAAGCCGCTCGAACCTTTCTCACTGTCCTTGTACAAGGTATTGATTCAGGCTTCCTGTCTCTAGGCTCTGCAATCGCTTCTCTCTTCGAAGGCGTCGCCGAACCCGAGCTCATCCAGCCCACGATCATCTACGACTTCCCCCTGGCCGTATCCCCACTCTCCAAAGTCAAGCCCGACGAGCCCGACTGGGTCGAGCGCTTCGAGTTCTACATCGGCGGCTTCGAAGTAGGCAACGCCTTCTCCGAGCTCAACGACCCCGACGACCAGCGCGCCCGCTTTGCAGCCCAGCTCCTCGAAAAAGAACGCGGCGACGACGAAGCCCACGCCATGGACGAAGACTACGTCCGCGCCCTCGGCTACGGCCTTCCCCCGACCGCAGGGGAAGGCATCGGTATCGACCGCCTGACCATGATCCTCACCGGTTCGCGCAGCATCCGCGACGTCATCCTCTTCCCCCTCATGCGCCCCCACAAACCGGCCGCACCAGAGGAAGCCGAACCCGGCACATAACCGGGTGGCCCATTCATCGCAGCCTTATCGCGATGAGTGGGGTCGCACAACCTCCGCGACGACCCCCACTCCCTCCAGCATCCGCTCGAAATCCACCTCACCGCCCAACGCAATCCGCAAGGCACCCGGCACAACCGCACCCGGCACAACAAACCCCTGCGCCCCGCTGACCAGCACACCGCGCGCCGCACACACCGCTTGCGCCGCCGCTGCCGACATACCCTCCGGCAGCGTCACCCACAGATGCCACGCACAGCGTGCCCCAGGCGCGGCTGCCTCGCCCAGCAACGCCCGAGCGGCCACATTCCGCCGCGCACCCTCGGCGCGCTTCTCCGCCATCATGCTGTCCACCGTCCCGTCCGCAATCAGCGACAACGCCGCGACGTTATGCACCAGCGAAGTGCCGGTCGCGGTGTTCTTCAGCGCGCCTTCGACCGCCGCTCCAAATCGCTCCGGCGCAACCAGAAACCCGGTCCGCGTCGCCGCCGCATAACTCTTGCTCAACCCGCGCACATAGAACGTACGCTCCGCTGCCATCTCCGCATAACTCGGCGGCGCGGCTGCTTCCATATAGCCATAAGCATCATCTTCGACGATCACCAGATCAAACTCCCGCGCCACCTCGACGATCGCACGCCGCCGCTCCAGCCCGGTCACGCAGCCTAGCGGATTATGCACAGTCGGCATGGTGTAAAGCGCTTTGACTCCACAGCCCGCGGCAACACGCCCACCATCAGCAGCCTCTCGCGCGCACACCTCGCGCAACGCATCCGCGCGCATGCCTTCACCATCGAAGGCCACCCCCACCAGCCGCGATCCGAGCATCCTCGCCTGCTCCAAGATCCCCGTGTAGGTCACCTCCTCCACAGCAATCGTGCTGCCCGCCAGCCCTGCGGCCAACAGCGCCACCAGCGTCCCATGATGGCCTCCGCAGGTGATCCACGTCCGCTCGAGCGGCGAACCCAGCCAGCGCGCTGCGATCTCCCGCCGCGCGATCAAATTCGCCGCGTCCATGCGAAACGTCGGTCTCAGCTCATTGGCATCCCCGGCGTGCAGTCCGTCGACAGCGGCCCGCAGCCGCTGCTGCCACTGCTCCGCCTGCCCCGCCAGCAGAGGAAAGTTGTACTGCATCTCGATCATTCCCTCAGTCTATTCATCTCGGTTCCCCCGCGCATCTCTGCATCGACCCACTACACTAAAATTCAGCACACAGGTTCAGCACACAGGTTCAGCGCACAGGAGCACCCATGTTTCTCGGCATCGACGTCGGCACCGGCGGCACCCGCGCCATCCTGATCGACCGCGCGGGCAAAGTCCTCGCCTCGCACTCCAGCGACCACGCGCCTATCCACTCCGAGCACATCGGCTGGGCCGAGCAGGACCCCGAAGACTGGTGGCGCGCCGCGCAGTCGGCGGTCCTCGGCTGCCTCAAGGCCGCAGCCAGTCACGATCCGCAGATCGAAGCCCGCACTATCGAAGCAATCGCCCTCACCGGCCAGATGCACGGCTGCGTCATGCTCGACGCAGAAGGCCAAGTCCTCCGGCCCGCGCTCATCTGGTGCGACCAGCGTACCCAGCCGCAGGCCGACTGGCTCACCCGGACCATCGGCTACGAGAAGCTGATCGAGCTCACCGCCAACCCGGCGCTGCCCAACTTCACCCTCACCAAACTCCTCTGGGTGCGCCAGCATCAGCCCGAAATCTTCGCCCGCATCGCCCATGTGCTCTGCCCCAAGGACTACGTCCGCCTGCGCCTCACCGGCGTCTACGCGATGGACATGCAGGAGGCCTCGGGAACCCTGCTGCTCGACGTGGTCCATCGCCGCTGGAGCCGCGAAGTGGCCGACGCTGCCGAAATCCCGATGTCCTGGCTCCCGCCGCTCTTCGAGGGCCCCGAAATCTGCGCGCGCATCTCAGCGGAAGGCGCGGTCGCCACCGGTTTAGCAGCCGGAACTCCTGTCGCTGCCGGGGCCGGCGACCAGGGTGCCGGCGCGGTAGGCATGGGCATCCTCGCGCCGGGCTCGGTCTCGGCCACCATCGGCACCTCCGGCGTGGTCTTCGCCGCCACCGCCCAGCCCACGCTCGACCCGCGCGGCCGCCTGCACACCTTCTGCCACGCGGCCCCGGGCGTCTGGCACGTGATGGGCGTGACCAACGGCGCGGGCCTGAGCCTGCGCTACCTCAAGGACACCTTCTTCGCCACCGAATCCTACGAAGCACTCACCACGCTGGCCGCCACCGCGCCACCCGCGAGCGATGGCCTGCTCTGGGCGCCGTACCTCTTCGGAGAGCGCACCCCGCACCTCGATCCTGCCGCCCGCGCCGCATTTGTCGGCATCACCGCTTCCACCACGCGCGCGCACTTCATCCGGGCAGTGCTGGAGGGCGTCGCCTTCTCGCTCAACGACACCTTCACCCTCTTCCGCGATCTCCGCATACCCGTCGAAACGATCCGCCTCGGCGGCGGCGGCGCGCGCAGCCCGCTCTGGCGGCAGATCCAGGCCGACGTCTACAACCATCCCGTCGAAATCCTGGAAGCCGAAGAAGGCGGAGCGTTCGGCTCAGCCCTGCTCGCCGGCACCGGCGTCGGTGCATGGCCTTCGGTCGAAGCCGCCTGCGAAGCCACGATCCGCCCGGCCCAGACCATCCAGCCCCAGCACGCCGCCGCCATGGCGGAAGCCTATGGCCACTATCGCCGCCTCTACCCGGCGCTCCAACAAATCTAGACGGGGTCACGTCCGCTCGCCGCACGAAGCTGCAGGCACCAAAGTCCAAGAAATTACCAGATGATTGACACCGTATTCAAACTTCACTCTTAGCTCCCATGATCTTCTTCGATGGCACCAGAAACCATCGTTGAACACGGAGCCAAGACAATGATTGTGGAGTCCACCCTTCCCAAGTCCGGTCTGCAAAGACCCTCGTTCCCCCTGCTGCTGGCCGCGGTTGCCGCGGTCTTCAGCCTCAGCGCTTCCGCACGCGCCAGCAGCATCGTGGTTGATGGCGGCTTTGAATCCGCCGGCGGCGGTAACCGCTACTTCGCCGGACAGAGCATCGATGGAGGCGCCTGGACGGTTGGCGCGAACTCAGCCGTCTACGTCGACACGCAAGACCCGTTCGTCTTTGCCGGCAATAACTCGCTGAACCTCACCGGCATCAACCCCTACACTGCCGATTCGATCTCGCAGACGCTGGCCACCATCGTAGGCCAGACCTACAACGTGAGCTTCTACGCCAACTCGGATTCTTCCAATCTCTTCTCGCTCACCGAAGACGGCCTCGTCGTCTCCGGCACGCCCACCAGCATCGCCAGCAACGGCTTCCCCGACCAGATTCACCTCAACGGCAACAGCGGCCTTTTCACCCAATACACCGGCCAGTTCCGGGCCACCTCGACGACCACCGATCTGACCTTTACCGGCACCTCGAATCCTGCCATCGGGGACCCTTCCCAGTCCGGCTCCGTGATGCTTGACGATGTCAATGTCGCAGCGACACCCGAGCCTGGATCGATCGTGCTGATGCTCACCGGCATCGCCAGCGTGGCCCTCATGCTCGGAAAGAAGCGCTTCGGGCTATCCTCCGCGGCCAACTGAGCACGGCTCCGGCCCGGCGTTAGCTTCATCCCGAATCCCCCGCGTCTGTCGCGTCGTTGCAGTGCAAGCTCGGCCACATTAAACCGTCCGCAGCCCTGATGCCCCGCAGTCCCCACATCGTCACACAAGGAGTTTCTCCATGAATCGTTCTGTCGCACATCGCTCGTATCGCATCGCCTGGCCTCTCGCCGGCCGCGCGCTGGCTCTGTTCGTGCTCGCTGCGGGCCTCACCCTGTCCGCCCAGACCTTCACGCCCGGCAATCTGGTGGTCAGCCGGTCCATCTACACCAGCCTTCCCAGCTCCGTCGTACTGGGCGAAACGCTGCCGCCGGGTTGCGTCCCGAGCAAAGCCAACAAGGTCACCTGCGGCGCTGCGGTCGAAGACGGAACCTTTCCCTACGTCTTCAACAACGTCATCACTGCGGACCCCAGCTTCGGCATCACCTCGCCGATCTATCTCGACCAGATGACCCCAACGGGTACGATACTGAACACGATTCAGGTGCCCAACTACAGCACCGTCACCTCGGCCGACCAGCTCGTCACCAGCTTCAGCTCCAAGTCCGAGGAGGCCTTGCACCTCTCCACCGACGGCAAGTACCTGGCCTTCATCGACTACGTGGCTCCGATCAACACGCTCGATGTCTCCAACTCCGACACACCGCTGGCTCCCGACCCGACCAACCCTGTGCCAGTTTCCAACTCCAACTACCGCGCCGCCGCCACCGTCAACGCGGCAGGCCAGTTCACCTTCACCGAGACCAACGCCTACAGCGGCAACAACGGCCGCGCCGCGCTCTACGTCAACACCAACGGCAACAACTTCTTCTACACCACCGGCAATGCCGGCAACGGCGGCAACCCCGAGCCCCAGCAGGTAGTCGAGGGCGCCGGCGTGCAGATCATCCAGGCGGTGAACGCGCCGGAAGCCTCGCAGACCCCCACCTATCCCACGCCGGTGGCCAGCTTCAACGTCAGCCAACTGCCCGGCGTTCCGGCCACCACCGACAAGGTCGGCAAGGACGATAACTTCCGCGGCATGACCCTCTATAACAACGTGCTCTATGTCACCAAGGGCAGCGGCGGCAACGGCGTCAACACCGTGTACTTCGTGGACACCACCGGCACCGCCTGCCCCTCGACCAGCGCCACCCCCGGCGTCGGCCTGCCCGTGCCCGGCGCGCCGCTGCCCACCACCAGCATCGCCGCCACGTACAACTCCACCACCGGCCTGGCCAACAATATGTGCATCCTCGCCGGCTTCCCCACCGAGGTCAACAAGATCACGCCGCCGGTCGCCTATCCCTTCGGCCTCTGGTTTGCCAACGCGACCACGCTCTACGTGGCCGATGAGGGCGACGGCGCCAACACCTACGACTCCACCAGCAACACCTACACCGGCGCCGCCAGCTTGGCCAACTCCGGCGGCCTGCAGAAGTGGACCTTCAACGCCGGCACTCACACCTGGCAGCTCGTCTACACCCTCACCACCGGTCTGAACCTGGGCATCCCCTACACCGTGGCCGGCCTTCCCGCCGGGCTCAACAACGGCAGCGACACCCCCGGCGACGGCAGCGGCCTGCCCTGGGCGCCCGCCACCGACGGCCTGCGCAACATCATCGGCACCGTCGAGGGCAACCGCTTCCAGGGCTACCACGCGGTCATCTGGGCCATCTCCTCCACCGTCAGCGGCAACGGCGATCAGGGCGGCGATCCCAATAAGATGTACCTCATCACCGACAGCCTGACCAACACCTCGCCGGCAGTCGCCGCGAAGGAGACCTTCACCGATCTCCGCGACGCCGCCGGCGGCGAGGTGCTGCGCGGAGTTTCCTTCACGCCCGGAACGCCCGTCACGTCCTACTAGAGCTGAGTTCCATTGCTGTAGGATGGCTCTGTTTTTCTGGTTGTCATTCCGCAGCGCAGCGGAGGAATCTGCTTCTTGGGGTATCTCCGCCCATCAGCCAAAATTGCTACACCGCTTCAGCGTTTGCAACCGCTGTACTCACACCACTCACTTCACGGCAGGCCCCGAGCGCCACTCCCGGGCCTGCCGTCTCTTTTTCTACAACAGCCGATCCCTGCAACTTAGGCCGACTCTCCCCGTCCAACCTTCAGCACCACTTCACACGGACGGGAACGACACAGGATGCCCAAACGAACGCTTTCGGCGCTTCTCGCCTTTTGCATCGCCGGCACGTTGCGGCTTCTGCTCCCTCTGCCTTCCAGCGCGCAGTCCCCAGCTACGTCCACGCTGCACACGGGCACCCGCATCGTGCTGACCGACGTCATCGTCACGGACCGCGACGGCCATCCGGTCCGCGGCCTTCCCGCGTCGGCATTCCACATCTTCGACGACAATCATCCTCAGCAGATCGCCTCCTTCGACGAGCACACGGGCGTTACGACGACCCCGATCGCCGCGCCTGTCGCCACTCCCGGCGTCTTCAGCAATGAAACCGTTCAGCACCTGCCGCCCGTGCTGAACGTCGTTGTGCTCGACACCACCAACCTCGAGCTCCCCGACCAGATGTATCTCAGCTTTCAGCTCGCGAAGTTCGTCAACGCCCTGCCCGCCGGCCAGCCCATCGCCGTCTTCGAGCGCCACGGCGACAACGCCGTCCTGCTGCAGAACTTCACCGCCGACCACGCACTGCTGCTGGCCGCCATCCGCCGGGCGCTGCCCAGGATCGTCCTCACCGGCCGCGAATACCGCTCCGACACCGACACCCTCCACCAGATCGGCAGCTATCTCAGCCAGGTGCCCGGCCGCAAGAATGTGCTCTGGTTCTCCGGCGGCTCCACCTTCTTTCTGCTCGACGGACTGGCCGCTCTGGGCAAGAACGCTGCCCCATCCGCTGACGGGATCGCCGAGAATCCCTCCACTAACTCCGCGGGAGAGGACATCGGCGCGCTGCGCCAGGTCTACGACGAGCTCGAAGCCGCCCGCATCGCCATCTACCCCATCGACGCCCGCGGCCTCACCGCGGCGGAGGATGTCGCCATGGGGCCGCAGCAGACGCAGCTGAACGACATAGCCCAGGCCACCGGCGGGCAGGCCTTCTTCAACATCAACAGCCTGGCGCGGGTTGCCGATCGCATCGTCGCCACCGACAGCAGTGCGTATACCATCTCTTACTCGCCGCGCGACTTCCATTACGACAACAAGTGGCACACGGTCAATGTCACGGTTGCGGGCGGCCCCTACACCCTCAGCTATCGCCGCGGGTACTTCGCCGACGCGCCTCATACCATCGTCCCGGGCACCGCCAATCCGCACCCGCTGATTCTCGCCGGCGACACCACGCCAACCGCTGCCCCGGATGTGCGCAGCGCGCCGCTCATCTTCAAAGCGACAGTACGCAAAGCAACCGCACGCCAGGCCACCGCGCGCCCGGGCGCCGAGACCGCCGCCGCAAGCAGCTTCATCCCGCTTCGGCCGCCAACTCCGGCTGCAAAAGGGACCACCGCCTTCGCCGTGGACTACTCGCTCTCCACCTCGGCGCTGACCTCGGCGCCGGTCGATGGCGCGCCCCGCGCCACCGTCGCGTTCGCCGTCATCGCATTCGACAGCAACGGCGACAAAGTGGCGCAGAGCTTCGACCGCGTCCGCTTTCCGCTCCAACCGGACAGCCCGCCGAAGCGACTGAACGTCGAGCAGCAGATCGATCTTCACCGCGAGAAAGGCGGCGACTTCCTTTCGCTGATCGTATGGGACACGGCCAGCGGTCGGCTGGGCTCGCTGGAAATTCCGCTCCCTACGCCCAAGGCTGAGCCGGCCGCGACCCCGCACTGACCGGCGGGGCCGGACTGTGGACTCCCGGCTGGCTGCCTCTCGCGATACGAAGCCTCACCACCGATCCGCAGTTTGCTTCGTCAGCCATGGCGTAGCAACTACCGACGCTCCGCCCACGACCGTCGAACACCCCTCCGCTCCGGGGCCGCCCGCGCATCCCCACCAGTTCTCCGTCGCATTGACCGTGCCGCTCGAGTTCAAATTGTCGATGCCGGTTTCCGTGCCGTAGAAATCGTTGAGGTGAATGTTCAACGCCGACGCGCTGTTCACCGCTACATCGATGCTTTCATCCAGAATCACGTTGCCGGAGATGACCAGGCCGGTGATCGGCGTCGTGCCCAGCACGGAGATTCCAGTAGCCACCGATGTGGGCAGGTCCGCATCAGGCCCATTGCCGGAGATCCAGTTCCCGACGATCGCGTTATCGTTGACATTCGGATTCGGCGGATGATTGGGGAACGTCAGGTACACGTGGTTATGGATCGACACACCCGGCTGCGAATTGTCGATCAGCCGGTTGCGGACCACGGAGTTGTCGACCGTCATATTGCCCGGTCCAGGCGCGAACAGACCAACTCCGGCGCCCCCTTGCGGCGACCCAGATTGCACCGCCGTGCGCCCCGCCTGCCCTCACGTACCATAACCTCATGACTTCGACTCCCATCCGCACCGCCGTCATCGGCTACGGCCTCGCCGGCCGCGTCTTCCATTGCCCCTTCGTCTCCGCCGTCCTGGGGCTCGAACTCACCGCCATCGCGGTGCGCTCTCCCGAGCGCTCGGCCGCGGCTGCCGCGGCCTACCCGCAGACCCGCATCGTCGCAACGCCGGAAGAGGTCTACAGCGACGCCAGCATCGATCTGATCGTCGTCGCCACGCCCAACGACTCGCACGTGGCGCTGACCACGGCCGCGCTCAGTGCTGGCAAACACGTCGTCATCGACAAGCCGCTCGCCCCCGCCTCCGCCGACGCCCGCGCGCTCATCACGCTGGCCGCGCAGCAGAACAAGATTCTCGCGCCCTTCCACAATCGCCGCTACGACTGCGACTTTCTCACCATCAAGAAGCTGGTCGCGGAAGGAACTCTCGGCCGCATCGTTCAGGTCATCGCCAACTACGATCGCTTTCGCCCGCTGCAGCGCCCCAACTCGTGGAAGGAAACCGGCGGCTACGGCAATGGCCTGCTCTTCGACCTCGGGCCGCACCTCGTCGATCAAGCGCTCGCGCTGTTCGGCGCGCCCGTCCGCCTGACCGCCAGCGTCCGCGCCGACCGCGACAAGACCGAGATCGACGACGCATTCGATATCGTGTTTGAATACGAAACTTCCACCACCCACCACCTGCGCTATGAGTGCCACGCCACCATGCTCGCCGCCGATCCCGCGCCGCGCTTCCGCGTCCACGGCACGCTCGGCAGCTACACTAAGCAGGGCCTCGATCCCCAGGAAGCCGCACTCCTCGGCGGCGCCAAACCACCCCGTCTCGGTTCTCCCTCCGAGGCGCAAACCCCCTGGCTGCCCGAGCCCGAATCCGCCTGGGGCACGCTCACTCTCGCCACTCAGCGCACCGAGCCCGTCCAGCTCGAACGCTCCCCCTATCCCAGCGTCACCGGCGACTACCGCCTGTTCTACGCCAACGTTCGCGACGCCATCCTCAGCGCCGCGCCGCTGGCCATCCCCGCCGAAGACGGCTACCGCACCATCCGCCTGCTCGAACTCGCCATCCAGTCCAGCCGCGAGCAGCGCGCCCTGGCTGTCGACTTCAGCTAGAGCAACCCCCGGTTGGTGTAGAGCCGCCTTCGCTCTTGCCGGTGCTCGTGCACTTGCTCTTCTGGTTGTCCTTCCGTAGGAATCTGCTTCTCGCGCGCCCAATCACATCTGTTCCCCAACCGGGGTAAACTATCTCCAGCATGTCGAACTCCCGCCCCAACTCGCCCGCCAAATTCTTCATCGCCGGCGCCATCATCGTCGCGACCATCGCGTGGCTCGCCATCTCCGGCGCGCGCGACACCAAGAGCTATTACGTCACCATCTCCGAGCTCCAGGCGATGGGCGGCAACGCCTACACGCGCAACCTGCGTGTGGCCGGCAATGTGCTCCCGGGCAGCATCGCCCGCTCCGGTCCCAACGCCGACTTCACCCTCATCGAACAGGGCAAAACCCTGCGCGTCGACTACATCGGCGCCGAGCCCCCGCCCGACACCTTCAAGGACGACGCGCAAGCCCTGGCCATCGGAACCTTCGGCCGCGACGGCACCTTCCACGCCACGCAACTCCAGGCCAAGTGCGCCAGCAAATACGCCCCCGCCAAACCCGGCACCGCGCCCACCGGCAACCTCGCCTCCCTGGCCCCCAGGACCTAGAGCAGAGTCCTCATTGATGTAGAGCCTCGCTCTTGCTTTTCTGGTTGTCATTCCGCAGCGTAGCGGAGGAATCTGCTTCTTGGGGTGGCTATACACCATCGGGGGAACGGCTCTATAGCAACTTCACAAAGGGTGTAGAGTTTTTGCTCTTGCTTTTCTGGTTGTCATTCCCGCAAGGGAATCTGCTTCTGTCTTTGCTGTTGCTTGTTTCACCCCTGCACACCATCAGGCAATTTGCCATCAGCTGCGCATAGCCGCCCGCTCCACCCCACGCAAAGATGGGTGCCCATGTCTCGCTTTTGAGACATGGGAGCCGCGAATTTCTTCTTACGCCTGAGGCTTAGGCGTAAACATCACAAAGTTCGCCGACGCCTCCGCCCAATTGGACAGCACCAGCGCCCCCAGCGCACTGTGCGCCAGCGCCACATGCTCCGCAATCAATCCCCTCAGCGCACCCTGCTGCTCGGCAGACGCGTCACCAAACGGAATCGCTTCCAGGAAATCGTCGTGGTAGCGCGTCTCGCTCCTCATGGTCTGCTCTTCATCGAGCGCCCACGCCAGACCGCCCGTCATGCCCGCGCCGAAGTTGATCCCAATCTCACCCAGGATCACGACCATGCCTCCAGTCATGTACTCGCACGCGTGGTCCCCGACGCCCTCCACCACCGCGGTCACCCCCGAGTTGCGCACCGCGAACCGCTCGCCCGCGCGACCCGCCGCGAAGAGTCTTCCGGCGGTCGCGCCATAGAGCGCCACATTGCCCAGCAGCACATGCTCCGCGCTGCACTCCGCCGCGCGTCCCACGGCGCGCAGCACCAGGTCCGCGCCCGATAGTCCTTTGCCCACAAAGTCGTTCGCCTGCCCGGTCAGCACCAGCTTCATGCCCGTGCCCGCGAATGCGCCAAACGACTGCCCCGCCGTTCCCTCGACTTCAAAGGTCACGTCGACATCGCCCAGCTCGCCTTTGGCCCGCAGCACCGCCATCTCGCCCGACAGTTTCGCCCCCACCGCGCGATGCGAATTCGTAATCGCCGACCGCACCATGTAGGCCTCGCCCCTGCGCGCCGCCGCCAGCGCCGCCACTGTCCACGCATCATCCAGCGGCTCGTCGTCGCCGTCGGTCGCATGCGGCCGGTCGTTGCGGACGCCCATCCAATGCGTCGGCCCTTCCCCGGCGCCGCTGTTCCAGCCGCCAGCGAGCATGGGCGTGAGGTCGAGATTGCCATCGAACCGCACCTGCTCCAGCAGGTCCACGCGCCCGATCGCTGCCTCCAGCGTGGGCAGCCCAAACTTCGCGAGCAGCCTCTGGAGATCCGTCGAAAGCTGACGGAAATACGCCACCACATGCTCGGGCTTGCCGCGGAACTTCGCGCGCAGCTCCGGCCGTTGCGTCGCAATTCCGGTCGGGCAGGTGTTGAGATGACACTGCCGCGCCATATCGCAGCCCAGCGACACCAGCACCGCGGTCCCAAACGCATACTCATCCGCACCCAGCAACGCGGCCACCAGCACGTCGCGCGCGGTGGAAATGCCGCCGTCGGTGCGCAGCCGCACGCGGTCGCGCATGCCGTTGGAGCGCAACTGCTGCTGCGCTTCGCTCAGTCCAAGCTCCCACGGGTTGCCGGCATACTTGATGCTCGAGAGGGCCGCCGCTCCCGTCCCGCCGGTGTTCCCCGCAATCACGATGAAGTCCGCATAAGCCTTCGCCACGCCCGCCGCCACCGTGCCCACGCCGCAGCCCGACACCAGCTTCACGCCTACCGCCGCGCGCGGATTCACGCGCTTCAGGTCGTAGATCAACTGGGCTAAATCCTCGATCGAGTAAATGTCATGATGCGGCGGCGGCGAGATCAAACTCACCCCTGGCTGCGCATGCCGCAGCCGCGCGATCAGCCCCGAAACCTTGTGCCCCGGAAGCTGTCCGCCCTCGCCCGGCTTGGCTCCCTGCGCGACCTTGATCTCGATCTCCTCCGCGTGCGCAAGATACTCCGCTG
Organism: Granulicella sp.; assembly: GCA_965277925.1. Taxonomy (GTDB): domain Bacteria; phylum Acidobacteriota; class Terriglobia; order Terriglobales; family Acidobacteriaceae; genus Granulicella. The sequence continues at coordinate 1,148,071 of OZ255850.1, forward strand.
TAACGCCAAACCTTCCGGAAGCAATCTGCTTGATCTTGTTGTTGAACGAATTGTGCACCGCCGGGGCCGCAACCATCTCAGCCACCGCGACTGCCGCACCACCTCCAGAACCGGGTGCCCCAGGCCCGAAATTTCGGACCTGGGTTTCCAGAGAAGCCGCGCCCAGTGCACCCGGCGAATCCGCACCCACCGGCCGATACACCTCCGGATCTTCTCCGCCCTCGCCCGTGTTCGAGCGCGCGCCCATCGAGTTCATCGCCTGCGTAATCGTCTGGTGCGCCTCCGGGCTCAACGAACCCAGACTCATCGCGCTCGACACAAATCGCCCGCACAGACTCTCCGGCGCTTCTACCTCCTCGATTCCCAGCTCCGGCCCCGCCGGCCTCACCTCCAGCAGATCGCGCAGCGTCACAGGCTCCCCCGCATCGACGTTCCTGCTGAAGATCGCAAACGCGGCCGACGCATCGAGTGGCTTGGCGCTCGCCGCCACGCCGGATGCGGCGCCGCGCGCGCTTCCCACCACCGCCTGCAACGCCTTCACGGTCGGCGGCTGCCACATATGCGGTTCGGCCATCTCGGCCTTGCGAAACTTCACCCAGCCAAAATCCGGAAGCTCCGCCGGCTTGGGTGGCCCATTCATGACGGTTTCATCGTCATGAGTGGGGTGCTCATGAGCGGGGTTCCCCCACGTCAGCCGCAACCGCCGGTCCAACTCCGCAAACCCGATCCCCGAAAGCGGCGCCGGCGTATTCGGGAAACACCGCTCCACCACGCTCGCATGCAGCCCCAGGATGTCGAACAGATGCGCTCCGCGATAGCTGTCCACCACCGAGATGCCCATCTTCGACATCACCTTGGCCAGCCCCGCGTCGAGCGCCTTCAGCATCATCTTTTCGCCGTCGACGTCTTCCGGATACCCCTTCTCGCCGAGAAACGATGCAGCCGTCTCCAGCGCCAGCCACGGGCAAACCGCACCCGCGCCATAGCCAATCAGCACCGCCGCATGATGAATATCGCGGCAATCCCCAGCCTCCACCGCAATCCCGCACAGCGTCCGCATTCCCGCTTCGACCAGCCCCTGATGCACCGCTCCCGTAGCCATGGCCATCGGAATCGGCAGAGCATTCGCACCGGCCCCCCTGCCGTTCGAATCCCGATCCGTGAGTACCAGCAGCCGCGCGCCCTCGCGCACCAGGTCCACCGCCCGCACGCACAGATCCTCGATCGCCTCTTCCAGTGTCTGCGCCGGCGCAAACAGACACGGCAGCATCTCCAGCCGTAGCTGCTCCTGGTGCGGATACCTCCCCGCCCGCAGCGCGGCCATCTGTCCCAGCGACAGAAATGGCGAACTCAGCGCAATTCCGGGCAGCGGCGCATTCTTGTCCAGCATGTGCGCCCAGGGTCCAAACCGCGTATTCAGGCTCACCACAATCGCCTCGCGCAGCGGGTCGATCGCCGGATTGGTCACCTGCGCAAACCGCTGCCGGAAGAACGAGTACAGCGGACGCGGCGCGCGCGCCAGAAAGGCCAGCGGCGTATCGTCGCCCATCGACCAGACAGCATCCTTGCCGCTCGCCGCCATCGGCTGCAGCACCATCTTCACGTCTTCTTTCGTATAGCCGAACCCGCGCTGCTGGGCTGCCAAATCCGACGGTCCCGCAACCGGTTCCGTTACCGCAACCGCCTCCAGCGGCTGGTTCTCCACCAGCGTTGCATACGTCGCCTTCGCGTCGAACGCATCCAGCATCTCCTCGTTGTGGTAGATCCGGTGCTCCACCATGTCGACCGCGATCATCTGCCCCGGCCCCAGTCGTCCGCTCTCGATCACGGTCTCCGGATCGAGGTCCACCAGCCCAGCCTCGCTACCCGCAACCACCAGCCCGTCGCTGGTAATCGCATACCGGCAAGGCCGCAAACCGTTCCGGTCCAGCGCCGCGCCGATTGCAATGCCGTCGGTGTATGCAATCGCCGCCGGCCCATCCCAAGGCTCCGTACATCCAGCGTGATACTGCAGAAAAGGGCTCTCGCGATTGACGATGGCCGGCGGCAGCAGCATCCTCACCGCCTCCGAGATCGTCCGTCCATTCTGCGAAATCAGCTCAATCGCTTCATCCAGACTCGTCGAGTCCGTTCCGTCCTTGGTGAACACCGGCTTGCACTCGACCGGCAGCGTCGAGTCCCGCGCCGCCATTCGCGAGCGGTTGCCCCACACCGTATTGATCTCGCCGTTATGCCCCAGCTTGCGTCCGGGCTGCGCGCGATGCCACGCCGGCAGCGTGTTCGTCGCGTACCTCTGATGGAACACCGCAAAATGTGTGACGAACTCCGGGCTCGCCAGGTCCGGATAGAACTCCGGCAGCAGCCGTCCCAGACACATCGCCTTATAAACGATGGTGAGCGACGACAGCGAGCACACATAGCCCGTCGCATCGCCCAACTCCACCGCGCGCTCGAACTGTTTGCGCGCCAGATACAGCCGCCGCTCCATCGGGTCCGCGCTCTCCTCGCCCGCCGGGCGCCCCATGTCTCGATTCTGAGACATGGGATCCACCGCATCACCCACCAGCACCTGGCGTATCCGTGGCAGCGTGCTGAGCGCGATCTCGCCGAGAATCTCCGGCCTCACCGGCACATCGCGCCACGCCAGCACACGCAGTTGCTGCGATCTCAGGCATCTCTCGATCACCGGCTCGGCGCGCGTCTCGGCCGGCGGCAAAAAAACCATGCCCACGCCCAGCGGCTCGTTGTCCGCGAGCTGCACGCCGGTAGAGCGCAACAGTAGCGCCCGCGGAACAGCCGCCATCAGCCCAATGCCATCGCTCGAGGCGCCGTCGGCCGCAATCGCTCCGCGATGCGCCAGTCGCGCCAGCGCCGTTAGCGTATCCTGCAAAATCTTATGATCCGCGCGGCCCTGCACCGACGCCACAAACCCCACCCCACAGGAGTCATGATCGAAGCGCGAGTCGATCAACGAAGGCGCGGCGATCAACGAAGGCGTGGCGACCAACGAAGGCGCAAAAGCGGGCTGCGAAGACGCCGTTACAGCCGCGGACGCACTCGTTCCGCTCGTCTGAGACTGCTCTGCCAGACCGCCGGTCCCATCGGCGACCGCCTGTTGCTGTACTTGATACCGGGCCATACTCAACTATACATTCCGTTCGTTACGCTGGTAGACCGAAACTTTTCTCTCCCGCCAGCTCGCAGCCTCTTCTCCACACAAAATCCTCAACCGTGCGTCCGCGACCTTGACAACGCCTTAGTGGATATTTATACATTATAAGTGGATGTTTATGCATGAAGCGTAACTCTCCCGGCGTCACGCTTTTTGTTGCCCGACACCGACAGATTTTCGTCCTGGCATTTCTATTGAACGCGCATGAAAATTCAACGTCACAATGCGATCCGGGACCTGCTGGTGAAGACCTCCGCCAATCATCAAGGACCCACCAACGGACGCGGCGGGATCAGCCATCCGGGAGCCATCGGCAAGCAGGGAGCCATCGGCAAGCAGGGAGCCATCGGCAGTCAGGGAGCCATCAGCAGTCAGGAGGCTCTGCGCCGCAAACTTGCCGCCCGCGGCATTCACGTCACCCAGGCCACGCTCTCGCGCGATATCCGCGAACTCAAGCTTATGAAGGGCCCCTCCGGCTACGCCCTGCCCTCGGACTTCGATCAGGCCGAGGACGACCTCCCCAAGATCGCCGGCGTTCTCGCCGACTTCGCCCTCGAAGTTCGCCAGGCGCAGAACCTGCTCGTCCTGCTCACCACCATGGGCGGAGCTCAGCCCGTCGCCGCTTCGCTCGACTACGAGGAGTGGGACGAGGTCGTCGGCACGGTGGCAGGCGACAACACCGTGCTGATCGTCTGCCCGAACGCTCGCCAGGCTTCCATACTGAAGGCCCGGATCGAGGCGCACCTTGTCTAAGCCGAGCACAAATCCGGGCGCGTCGCCCACCAATCCGGGTGCCCCGCATCTCGCGTCTGAGATGTGGGATCGCACAACGTCAGGAGGCCAAAACCCCCTGCACACGGCCATCGCCGGGGTCAGCGGCTACGCTGGCGGCGAGCTGGCGCGTCTGCTCTTGCGCCATCCGCGCCTCGCCGGCACGCCGCCCATCCTGCTCGGCCGTCCCAACGACGAAGCCCTCGCGCTCACCTCGCTCCACCCCGAGCTTTCCGGCCTGCCGCACGCCGACTCGCTCACCGTCTCCGCCTTCGACTGGTCGCAGCTTCAACGCGAAAGCATTGACATCCTCTTCCTCGCCACGCCGCACGAGCAGTCGCGCGCCTGGGTCCCCCAAGCTCTGGCTCACGGCATGCGCGTCATCGATCTGAGCGGCGCCTGGCGGCTGCAACACGACCGCAACCGCGCTGTCTACAAGCTTGAAGACTCCGATCCAGCCGCAGCAGCCGCGCTGCAAGCCGAAGCCGTCTATGGCTCCCCCGAACTGCATGGCCCCGCGATCGCCAACGCCCGCCTGGTCGCCAACCCGGGCTGCTACGCCACCTCCATCATCCTCGCGCTCGCGCCGCTGCTTCGCGCCAACTGGGTCGATCTTGACCACGGCATCATCGCCGACACCAAATCCGGCGTCAGCGGCGCCGGCAAAGCACCCACATCCACCACCCACTTCATGCATGCCGCCGACAACCTTTCAGCCTACGCGGTCTTCGGCCATCGCCACACCGGAGAGTTGCTGGAGCAGCTCAACCTCACCGAAACCCAGATCCAGTTCACCCCGCATCTTCTGCCCATCCCGCGCGGCATTCTCTCCACCATCTATGTGCGCCTCAATCAGCCCGGCAGCATCCAATCTGTTCAGGCCTGTTTCGACGAGTTCTACACCAGCAGCCCTCTTGTCCGCGTGCGCCGCTCCCCCACACTTCCGCAGATACAGCACGTCGTCCGCACCAGCTTCTGCGACCTCGGCTTCCAACTTGAGCCACGCACTGCGACAGATGGGAAGGCCCAGCGTCTCGTCGTCATCTCCTGTCTCGACAATTTGCTGAAAGGCGCGGCCTCGCAAGCCGTGCAGAATATGAACCTCATGGCCGGCTGGCATGAGACTGAGGGCCTGCTATGAAGAACCACATCGCGCCAAAATCTCCGCTAAACTTCGCCGTGCTCTCGTTAGCGGCACGGCTTCAGCCGTGCCGTGAGTGCGTGGACGTCCACGCGGCTTTAGCCGCTGAGGTACGCTTCCCTCGCCTCGCACTCCCGAAGGAAAAACCATGAAATTCGTTGTCAAAGTCGGTGGTGCCGCGTTGGAGGATCCCGCGCTGCTGCAGCGCTGCGCCCGCGCCGTCACGACGCTTGCCGAGGACGGCCACAAGGTCGCGCTGGTCCACGGTGGCGGCGTCCAACTCACCCGCCTGCTCGCGCAGTTAGGCAAGAAATCCGAGTTTGTCGCCGGCCTCCGCATCACCGACGCCGAGACCCGCGACGCCGCTCTGATGGTCCTCGGCGGCCGCGTCAACAAGTCGCTGGTCGCCGCGCTCACACAGTGCGGCCAATCCGCGATGGGCCTCACCGGCGGCGACGGCCACGTCTTCCGCGCGCGCAAGAAGAAGACCAACCCCAGCGTCGGAGATTTGGGCTTCGTCGGCGAGATCGCCGCCACCGACCCCAAGTGGCTCGACGCCATCTGGACCATGGGCGCGGTCCCGGTCATCAGCAGCATCGCTCTCGGCTTCGACGGCGAGTACTACAACATCAACGCCGACGAGATGGCCGCCGCCGCAGCTATTGCCACGCTCGCCGACGCGCTCGTCTTCCTCACCGACGTCCCCGGCGTCAAAGGCGCAGACGGCAACGTGATGCGCTGGCTTTCGCTCAAACAAATCCCCTCCCTCGAACAGCAGGCCATCGTCTCCGGTGGCATGCTGCCCAAACTCAACGCCTGCAAGCAAGCACTTCTGCACGGTGTCAAACGAGTCCGAATTCTTCCCGCGGAATCGGCCGCCTCCCTGCCCGATCTGCTCAACTCGCGTGTCAACGACGGAACGGAGGTCATGGTCGCATGAACACCAAGCTAGCCACGAACCCGGGTGCCCCATCTTCGCCGACAGTCTCATCGTCGGCTAACGTGGGCCGGCCCACCAGCTCCATGGCCACTCTCGCCGAACTTCAAGCCGCCGAATCCAAGCTGCTGCTCCAAACCTACGAGCGCTACCCCCTCCTCTTCGTTTCGGGCAACGGCGTCCACCTGCGCGACGAGCACGGCAACGACTACCTCGATCTGCTCTCGGGCATCGGCGTCTGCGCGCTCGGCTACGATCACCCCGCGATCACCAGCGCCATCGCCGCGCAATCGCAGCAACTCATCCACACCAGCAACCTCTTCTACCATCGCGGCACCACCGAGCTCGCTCTCCGGCTCACCGAGATCACCGGCCTCGACCGCGTCTTCCTCTGCAACTCCGGCACCGAAGCCTGGGAGGCCGCGCTCAAGCTCGCCCGCGCCCACGCCGCCCTGCTCCGCAGCGAAGGCAAGCCGATTGGCACCGGATTCCTCGCCCTCGAACACAGCTTCCACGGCCGCACCATGGGCTCGGTCGCCACAACTCACAAGGCCAAGTATCGCGAGCCCTTCGCGCCCGTAATGCCCGATGTCGAGTTCGTGCCGTTCAACGATGTGGCCGCCCTGCGCGCGGCTTTTTCAAACGACGTCTGCGCCGTCGCGGTCGAGTGTCTCCAGGGCGAAGGCGGCATCAACGTGATCTCCCACGAGTTTCTAAACATCGCCCGCGAACTGTGCGACGAAACCGGCGCGCTGCTGCTCTGCGACGAAATTCAATCCGGCATGGGCCGCACCGGTCGGTGGTGCGCCTACCAGCACTATGGCATCCAGCCCGACGTGGCCACGCTCGCCAAGCCGCTTGCCGGCGGCATCCCCATCGGCGCGATGCTGTGCACCGAAGAGGCCGCGCGCGCCATCACCCCTGGCATGCACGGCACGACCTTCGGCGGTAACCCACTTGCATGTGCAGCCGCCATCGCCGTCATCGACACCATCAAGCAAGACCATCTTCTCGATCACATCCACGCCACTGGCGACTACTTCCTCGCACAACTTCGCGAGCTGCAATCGCGCCATCCAACCATCGCAGCCGTGCGTGGCCGCGGCTTGATGATCGGGCTCGAGCTGCACTTCGAAGCCCTCGCCAAACAACTGCTCGCCGGCATGTTCGCCCGCCGAATCATCCTCAACCGCACCCATGAAACCGTGCTGCGCTTCCTGCCGCCGTACCTCCTCACGCGCGAGCACATCGACCTCGCCATCTCCGCGCTCAACGACCTTCTCACCGAGTTCGTCAAAAGCGATGCATCATCGACCGCGGAGCACGTCAGCTCTGCCGCAGCAACAAACTGACAATCAACAACCGAAAACGAGACCGTTCATGGATAGCAACAAGACCATCGTGATGCACACGCCACAGGCCGGAGTGCACTCCGCCGTCAAGCCCGCACCCGCCAAAGCTCCTCTCGGCATTCAGTCCGACACCGCCTTCGCCGCGACGGCCAAAGGCCTCGCCGGCCGCGACCTCGTCTCCATCGCCGACCTCTCCGTGCAGGAGATGGCCGCCGTCATGGAACTCGCCCACGCCGTCAAAGCCGCGCCCGAAGACTTCCGCCACGCCCTCGACGCCAAACAGATGGTCCTCTTCTTCGAGAAGGCCTCCCTCCGCACCCGCCTCACCTTCGAGACCGCCATGAACACCACCGGCGGCGACGCCATGTTCGTCGACCAGACCAAGGACCCGCTCGGCGAGCGCGAGTCCATCCCCGACGTCGCCCGCAACCTCGAGCGCTGGATGCACATCATCGTCCTCCGCACCTACTCGCACGAGACCATCCTCGAGATGGCCGCCAACGCCCGCGTCCCCGTCATCAACGCGCTCTCCGACCTCGAGCATCCCTGCCAGGCCATCGCCGACTTCATGACCCTGGAAGAGCGCTTCGGCTCGGTCAACGGCCTGCGCTTCACCTACGTCGGCGACGGCAACAACGTCTGCCACTCGCTCATGCTCACCTCCGCCCTGCTCGGCGCGCACTGCACCGTCGCTACTCCTAAAGGTTTCGGACCCAAACTTGAAATCGTCCACAAAGCCATCGAGATCGCCGAACACACCGGCGGTTCGCTCACCCTCACCCACGACCCCGCCAAGGCCGCCGCCGACGCCGACGCCATCTACACCGATGTCTGCACCAGCATGGGCCAGGAGCACGAAGCCGCCCGCCGCGCGCCCATCTTCAAGCCCTTCCAGGTCAACGAAGATCTCATGGCCCGCGCGCAACCCTCCTCTGTCTTCATGCACTGCCTGCCCGCGCACCGCAACGCCGAGGTGACCGACAGCGTCCTCGACGGCCCACAATCCGTCGTCTTCGATCAGGCAGAAAACCGCATGCACGCCCAGAAAGCCATCACCCTCATGCTGCTCGGCGGCGCACGCCGCATCCCCAGCAACCGCAACCGCGGCGGCCTGCAGCCCCGCTCTAAGCGTTGAGCGTTCACCTGCTTTTCTGTCGTCATTCGCACTTGCTCTTCTGGTTGTCATTCTGAGCGAAGCGAAGAACCTGCTGCTGGCTCGTAGCGCCACTAAGCTCAAGGAACACCGCGGATCGTTAAGGGCACGGCTTCAGCCGTGCCGCTGAACGCACAAAGATTTGGGGCTTTAGCCCCTGAGGTACGAAATGTCCGTAATCCTCGAATCCCTTCCCGTCGGCCAGCGCGTCGGCATTGCCTTCTCCGGCGGCCTCGACACCAGCGCCGCGCTGCACTGGATGAAGCAGAAGGGCGCGATTCCCTACGCCTACACCGCCAACCTCGGCCAGCCTGACGAAGCCGACTACGACGAGATCCCCCGCAAGGCCCTCGAGTACGGCGCCGAAAAAGCCCGCCTCATCGACTGCCGCGCGCAGCTCGTCCGCGAAGGCATCGCCGCTCTCCAGTCCGGCGCCTTCCACATCACCACCGCCGGCGTCACTTACTTCAACACCACACCGATCGGCCGCGCCGTCACCGGCACCATGCTCGTCACCGCGATGAAGGAAGACGACGTCAACATCTGGGGCGACGGCTCGACCTTCAAAGGCAATGACATCGAACGCTTCTATCGCTACGGCCTGCTCGTCAACCCCGACCTGCACGTCTACAAACCCTGGCTCGACGCCGCCTTCATCGACGAGCTGGGAGGCCGCGCCGAGATGTCCGCCTTCATGCAGAAGTCCGGCTTCGCCTACAAGATGTCGGCGGAGAAGTGCTACTCCACCGACTCCAACATCCTCGGAGCGACACACGAAGCGAAAGACCTCGAGCATCTTTCCACCTCCATGAAGATCGTCGAGCCAATCATGGGCGTCGCGTTTTGGCGCGGCGAGATCCAAGTAAAGCCCGAAGAGATCACCATCCGCTTCGAAGAAGGAATGCCCGTCGCTCTCAACGGCCAGACCTTCAACGACCTCGTCCAACTCATGCTCGAAGCCAATGCCATCGGCGGCCGCCACGGCCTCGGCATGAGCGACCAGATCGAAAACCGCATCATCGAAGCCAAGTCCCGCGGCATCTACGAGGCCCCCGGCCTCGCTCTGCTCTTCATCGCCTACGAGCGCCTCCTCACTGGCATCCACAACGAAGACACCATCGAGCAGTACCGCGACAACGGCCGCAAACTCGGCCGCCTCCTCTACCAGGGCCGCTGGTTCGACCCTCAGGCCATCATGCTGCGCGAAGCCGCCCAGCGCTGGGTTGCGAAGCCCATCACCGGCTCCGTCACACTCGAACTCCGCCGCGGCAACGACTACTCCATCCTCAACACCGACAGCCCCAACCTGACCTTCCGCCCCGAGCGCCTCTCAATGGAGAAGACCGAATCCACCTTCTCCCCCCGCGACCGCATCGGCCAGCTCACCATGCGCAACCTCGACATCACCGACACCCGCGCCAAGCTCCTAACCTACGCCCAAACCGGCCTCCTCACCCTCAACAAAGGCAGCGAAATGCCCCAACTCACCACCACTAACGAGAAGGAGTAACCACGCCTCGTTAAGGGCACGGCTTCAGCCGTGCCGCAACAGCCACCAACGTTTCCGGGCTTTAGCCCCTGAGGTACGCAAAGCGAATGTCCAACCAGCCACAACCCGCCGGAACACCCGAAGAGAACAACCTGGCATGGCTGCAAAGTTGGTATGCAGACCAGTGCGATGGGAAGTGGGAACACGGCTGGGGGGTCCGAATCGGCACTTTGGACAATCCCGGGTGGGAATTGGAGATCAACTTAGCGGAAACACGCCTCGCTGATGTCGCATTTAGCCCACTGGAACGAGAGGACGAAGAGGATTGGTTTGTCTGCAAAGTCGATGAGAATGTTTTCAAAGCCTACGGCGGCGCAAAAAACCTCAACGACATGATCGACGTTTTCCGCCAATGGGCGACGAACGCGGAGAAGAAGGAACACAAAGAAAATGTCTAACCCGCAACAACCCGCAAAAATGTGGTCCGGCCGCTTCCGCGAGCCTCTCGACCGAACCTTCGAGCAGTGGCAGCGCAGCTTCCCCTTCGACTGGCGCCTCCTCCCGCAAGAAGTCGCGGCCTCGCAGGCCCACGCCCACACCATCGCCGCCGCCGGCATTCTCACGCCAGAAGAGCTCGACAAGACCCTCGCCGGCCTCGCCCGCGTAGGCGAACGCGCCATCAACTGGTCTCACCGCATCTCCGCGACCTCCGGCCAAATCGACTACGAAACCTCCGACCAGCAAATCGGCGCGGCCATCGTCGCCTCCGCACCGCAGGCCGAAGATATCCATCACTACGTCGAGCTCGAACTCGTCAAAGAGATCGGCGCGCTCGCCCTCAAGCTCCACACCGGCCGCAGCCGCAACGAACAGATCGCCACCGACATGCGCCTCTTCGTCCGCGACGCCATCGACACCACCGCGCGCGGCCTCATCGCCTGGGCACAAGCCCTCCTCACACTCGCCGAAGCCACCGGCGACCACATCATGCCCAGCTACACCCACCTCCAGCGCGCCGAGCCCGTCCTCATCGCCCACTGGCTGCTTGCCTACGTCAGCATGATCGAACGCGACTACAGCCGTTTCACCGACGCGCGCACCCGCATGAACTTCTGCCCGCTCGGCTCCGGAGCCGTCGCCGGTGCAACGCTCGCACTCGACCGTACCATAGCGGCCAAAGCTCTCGCCTTCGAAGCCCCCACCGCGAACAGCATGGACGCAACCTCCGACCGCGACTTCATGCTCGACTTCGCCCAAGCCGCCTCCACCCTCGGCCTCCACATCTCGCGCTTCGCCGAAGAGATCACCCTCTACGCCACCGCCGAATTCGGTTTCGTCGACCTCCCCGAAGCCTTCAGCACCGGCTCCTCCGCGATGCCGCAGAAGAAAAACCCTGACCTCACCGAACTCGCCCGCGGCAAGTCCGCCCGCCTCCTCGGCGCATCCACCGCGCTCGCCACGCTCATCAAAGGCCTCCCACTCGCCTACAACAAAGACCTCCAGGAGGGCCAGGAGCAAATCTTCGACATCGCCGACACCCTCGCCGGCCTGCTCAGCGTCCTGCCCAACTTCACCCGCGCCCTCAACTTCCGCCTAAAGAAAATGCAGCAAGCCGCCGAAACCGGCTACCTCAACGCGATGGCCGCCGCGACCTATCTCAGCAACAAAGGCATCCCCTTCCGCAAGGCCCACGAGATCGTCGGCAACGCCGTCCGTCTCGGGCTTGAACGCGGCCTCGAACTCAATCATCTGCAGCTTGCGGACTTGCAAACCCTCAGCCCTGAATTCAGCGAAGACTTCTTCGCCGCGATCACTCTGCGCGCCACGCTCGACTGCCACGACGTGCTCGGCGGTACGGCAACCACGCGTGTCGCCCAAGCCCTCACCCAAGCCAAGTCACACATCGCCGCCATCGAACAAGCATCCGGGTGGTCCGTTCATCGCAGCTTCACCGCGATGAGTTGGGTGACTGAAGCGAACGGAGAGGAGGACGCCCATGCCTAACGAAATCCACGTCCACAAAGCGCATCTGCAGGACGCGCGCAACATCTTCGACCTCGTCAACTCCCTCTCCGGCGACGGCACGCTCCTGCGCCGCAGCTACGCCGAGATCTGCGAAAACATTCGCGACTTTACCGTCGCCGAACGTCTCCCAAGCAGCATTCCAGACCCCACCGATACCGACATCGAACCCGAGTTCCTCGGCTGCGGCGCCCTGCATCTTTACGGCCCGCACCTCGCCGAAGTCCGCTCCATCGTCGTCCGCCTTGAAGCCAAAGGCATGGGCGCCGGCGGCGCGCTCCTTCACGCCCTCGTCGACGAGGCCGAACAGCACCAGGTCATGAGCGTCTGCCTCTTCACCCGCATCCCCGACTTCTTCGAGCACTACGGCTTTCGTGTCGCCGAGCGCGACGCCATGCCCGACAAAATCTACAAGGACTGCCAGACCTGCCCACGCCTCTACGCCTGCGACGAGGTCGCCATGGTGCGCGGCCCGCTGCCGCGCGTTGCCGTGCTCGGCCCCAGCAAGCTCCAGCGTCCGGAGTTGGTCGGAGACCCGCTGGTCCAACTCCAGCTCACTCCCACTGGCACGGGCCGTTAACCCTCCGACGCGTCCCTCCACGACCGTGGTGTTCGTCGTTGCTCTTGCTCTTCTGGTTGTCATTCCGCAGCGCAGCGGCGGAATCTGCTTTTCTCTCGCGCACTGAGCGCCCGATCTTCACTCATCACCATGCATTCCAATATCCGCCCCGCTCGGTCAGCACAATCTCGCGCCCGAACAACTCACGCAACCGTGCTTCGGTCAGCAACTGGCTCTTCGCTCCATCCCCCACAATGCGCCCCTCGCGCATCATGACGATCCGTTCCATCTCCGGCAGAATGTCGGCGATATGGTGCGTGATCAGCACAATCGCCGTGCCCTTGCGCGCCAGGCCGCGCAGCATCTCACGCAGGTCGTGCTGCGCGCCCAGATCGAGCGCGTTGGACGGCTCATCGAGCAGCAGCATCTGCACCTCGCCGCGGTCGCTGTGCAGCGAAGTGCCCGCTATCGCACGGCCGATCATCACTCGCCGCTGCTGTCCCGCGCTCATCTCGCCCACCAGCTTCTCGCGCAGCTCTTCCGCGCTTACCAGCACCAGAATCTCTTCCGCGCGCTCGCGCATCATCGGCATGACCGTCAAATTCGGCCACAGCGTCGAGCTCGAAAAGAATCCCGTCAAGATCGCATCGAAGCCTGTGGTTGTCAGGGTCTGTCGTCCCGGCAGCTCCGCCTGCACCACACCCATCCTGCGCTTCAACTGGGTGAGGTCCCAACGGTCGCGCCCCATGATTCGCACGCGAGTCTCCGGTCGCACCAGCGGATACAGCTCGCATGTCATCGTCTTCAGCAGCGTCGACTTCCCGCAGCCATTCGGCCCCAGGATCGCGACATGCTCGCCGGCCTCAATCCGCAGACTTACATCATGCAGCACCACGCGGCTGCCGCGCGCCACATGCACATGCTGCAAATCAACGATCGGCTCCAAAGCTCGCCTCCCCTATCCACCCGCAACCAACGGCCAAGCTAACGTCTGCGCACCCGCACAAACACCCCAAAGATGCGCCACGCCGCCTTCACACTTGCGCCTAGGTTTCCCGACACCTTCGATTCGCCGCCAATCCTGCACGCATAATTCACCGGGATTTCCCGCACCCGCAGGCCAAGCTGTACCGCCCTGATCTGCATCTCCAGATTCCACCCGAACGTCATCTCGCTCATCTGCATTTGCTCCAGCGCACTTCGACGAATCGCGCGAAACGGTCCCATATCCGTATAGCGAAACCCATACAGCAATCGCACCAGAAGGCTGATCAGATGTGCGGCGAATATCTGGCTCGCGCCCATCGCTCCCGCCGCGCGATGTCCGCGAATGCGCGAGCCGATCACGAAGTCCGCCTCATCCCGCTCGATCGGCCCAATCAACTCCTCGATCGCCGCAACGTCGTCGGACCCATCGCCGTCCATGCACACTAGGATGGTGCTCGCCGCCAGCGCGGCCTGTGTTCCCGCCTGCATCGCAGCCCCGTATCCACGCGGCGATTGGACCACTCTCGCACCGGCCGCGGCGGCAATCGCGCCTGTGCTGTCGGTGCTTCCGTTGTCCACCACAATGCACTCCGCGATCCTGCGCCACGGCATCGAACCGACCACCCGGGCGATGGACTCAGCCTCATTGAGCGCAGGAATAATCACGGAAACAGTTGCGGGCATTGGTCTAGTCTATCCGCTCCGTGTCTTCGGCCAGCGATGGAATCCTCGCTCGCAGCAGCCAGCGCCGCAGCAGAAGTCCCACAAGAAAAGCGACTGCTACCGCTCCATACAAAATCTTGTTCAACAAAAACATCTTCGGCCCTGGAGTCGCAAGCGCTGTTGTGAACAGATAAAAAAATGCAATCAAATACGTCAACAGCGGCAGATTCGGGACCAGCACGAAGAACGGAACCAGCCACGCGATGTACCACGGGTAATGCGGCGAAAACAGCAGCATCATCGCAAACGCCAGCATCATCGCCGCGCGCAGAAACGCCGGCGGCGCAAGCATTACGGGCACCCCACTCCTTACGCTCGGTGGCCCATTCATGGGCGGCTTCATCGCCCCTGAGTGGAGCGCGAAAACTTCTACCGTCGCATAGCGCCACGCCCGCCAGCAGATCGCACCCAGGACCGCTGCGCAAAACACCATGTACGCCCATAGCGGCAAATTCTCCAGCCCGCGGAACGAATGCGTCAGGTCCAGCAGAAAGAATCTCGCCCCGCTGTCGATGCCCTCTTCCTTCGTGTATCCAAACAAGAATCCGAACACCAGCCTACCCACCGATGAATAAGCCGCATAACCGACCGCGACCACCGCCGCCACCATCGCCGGCATCTTCCAATCGCGCCGCTGGTAGAGTGCCGGCAGCAGCACCAGCGGATAAAACTTCGTCATCACCGCGAGGCCCAGAAACAACCCCGTCAGCGCCGGCTGTCCGCGATACCGGAACAGCAGCGCCAGCGCCACGAACGCGTAGACCGCCGCATCCACATGGCCCGAGCCGCCAATCTCCCACACCAGCAGCGGAAACCACGCATACAGCAGCACCTGTTCGCGCGGCCTTCCCAACCCGCGCAGTAGTGCCAGCAGCGCACCTGCGGTCACGCACTCGAACCCCAACATCGCCGCCTTCATCGCGACCACGGTGGGCGAGAAGAACGTCACCAGCCAGTAAATCATCTGCGCGACCGGCGGATAGATGGTGTGCGCATAGTCGCGCCGGTTGATGTTATCGAAGATGTCTTGATTGGGCGCGCGCAGGAACGTCAGCGCCGGGTCACCCGGCACATAGCGATACGGGCTGATGTGCGCGTGCTGCACAATCCCGTCCCACACATAGCGGTAGATATCCGACGAAAGAAACGGATCGGCGAACACAGTCATCGCGCGAAAGGCCACCGCGAACCCAATCACGATGCCAAAGGTCGCGCGATTCACCGGCTGCGTCCACACGATCACGATTGCCGCCGCATACAACCACAGCGACCATGCCGAGCAGCCCGAGAATCCGATCGTGTAGTGGTCAAGCTGCGTGGTGAATTGTTTGGTCAGCAGCAGCAAGCCGAACCCCAGCAGACACAGCGCCGCGTTGGTCATCCACGGCCTGCCATCGCGCAGCGACATCAGCCGCTCGTTGCGCAACACCCCCACACGCCAAACATCGGGTACCCCACGTCTCGCTTCTAAGACATGGGTCTGCGGCGGCATCATCCCTCACCCCGCGCAGGCTCTTCGGTCGAAGCCGCAACACCAGACCCCGCCGCGTCCCTCATCTCGACCAGATACGCGCGCGTCGACGGCGCCGCATATCCATCCACCGCCGCAAACCCCGGGCGCTGCCATTCCAGCAACTCTCGCTCCAGCACGCGCAGCGTCGCCGCGTCGTCTACGTCATACCAGACCGGCAGCTCCACCAGCTCGATCCCAGCCTCACGAACGCGCTCCACCGTCTCGGCGTAGACGCTCGCCGTGCTCCACGTGATGCGTTCAAACGGTTCCGCATGCGCACGCTTCATCCCGATCAGGTAATAGCCGCCGTCGTCCGATCCGCCCAGCACCACGCGATCTCCCGGCCGCGCCAACTCCGCAACCGCCTGCTGCAGCGCCGCGGCCGGCAACGTGGGCGAATCCGAATCGATCAGGCATACCGCCCCAAAGCCGCACGCCAGAATGTCCTCCGCAGCGGCCAGCAACCGCTCGCCGAACCGGTCGCCCCTCTGCGCAATCATCACAAAATCCTGCGGCAGAATGCCATCGAACGCCGCCTCATCGCCCACCGGCGTATAGCACACCATCCCCGCCGCGCCGAGACCAGCGGCCTCGCACCGCGACACCACGTCCGCGATATTCCGCGTGGTGTCGCGCAGAAAGCAGATGTTCAGAGCGGCGGCCTGCTCCGGGCTCAGCGGCGGCGACAGCCTTGTCTTCACCTTGCCCGGCCGCGGCGCTTTGGCCATCACCGCCAGCGCGCATCTCCCCTCAAGCTCCGCATTCCGCCGCGATGGATCGAGCACCGCATACGTTCGTTTGGTTCCGTTGGCCTGTGGCCCAGCTACCGCTACTCGATACCCCATCGCGCCTTTCGTCTGCCCAATGTTGTCTTACAGTTATGCAGCCAGTTTAGACGCAGAAACCGCTCCGGGCCTCTCCCCGGTCGCGCCCAGGCCGTCTGGTTCCGTTACCGCCCGGGCCGGCGCCTTTCACCGACCTGCCTGATTCACCAAAAACCTGCTTTACAGGTGATGCCGTTAGTGTCTATATTCATCCAGCAATCTCACATCCGGTTTTGCCCGTCTCTTCGGCCTGCTTCGCCGCTCCACCGCCTTCCGGCGTCGAATACCTTTGCTTCGGAAAGTAGCCCCGCATCATGGCTCCCAGCTTTGGACCTCTCTCCCTGATCCATGTCGTTCGGATCCATATCTTTCGGATCCATGCCCTTCGGATCCATCCCCTTCGCGCGTTCGCCGCAGCCACCGTATCCCGCAGGTCCAGCGGCTCGCCAGACTCCAGCAGCCCGCGAAACCTGACCAAGGCCGCCCTGCTGCTGGCTGCCGCCGCCCTGCTGGTCACCGCGTCCGCCCCCGCGCAGTCGCCGGTTCCGCTGCCATACACCATGACCACCCTCGCCGGGACGTCGCCCATGGCCTCGGCCGCCGGCACCCAGTGCCCCAACCTGCCCACCGGCGTCGTCTCCACCGACGCCTTCGGAGACGGCTGCCTCGCCGTCAACGCCATCTTCGGCGCGGCTGCGCGCGGCGGCCTCCAGGTCGACGCCTTCGGCAACGTCTTCGTCGACGACGACGTCAACTCCATCGTCCACGTCATCAACCCCACCACCGGCATCATGACCGTGCTGGCCGGCGGCTCGACTGCCTGCACCACCGCCGCGGGAGCCGTGGACTCCGCCGGTGACGGCTGCATCGCCGCCACTCAAACGAAAACCTCCAGCCAGCGCGGCATCGGCATCGATCCCTACGGCAACGTCTATCTCGCCGGCTACGGCGACAACATCGTCCACATGGTCTGCCGCGCCGCCTCGCCCCGCTGCACCGCCGCGCAGATCGGCACCATGCAGATCGTCGCCGGCTGTATCGCAGGCACCAGCGGAGCCAGCGGCGGCGTCGGCCTTGACAATGTGCAGGCGGCCCAGCTTGCCGTCGGGACCTGCTCCACCGCCAAGGGCGAAGTCGACGGCCCGCGCGGCGTCTCGGCCGACATCTACGGCAACGTCTACTTTGCCGACACCAGCGACTCCCGCACCCGCGTCGTCGTCGGTCCGCTCACCTCCAGCTTCTTCACCGGCAACAACCCGCTCTACGCCGTGCTGGGCGTCAACTACGCCTCGGTCACGCAGGGCTACGCGTACACCGTCGTGAATATCGCCGGGACCGGCACCACCACCGGCGGCGCCGCCACCACGCTCGGCCAGGCCTGCGCCAACACCGTCAACAGCATCACAACCACCGGCGCCGCGCTCGACACCTACGGCGACGGCTGCCCCTTCAACTTCAGCTCCGTCGCCGCCAGCTCCGGCTACACCAGCGGCGTGGCCGTCGACGCCTCCGGCAACATGGTCTTCACCGATCCCAGCCACGGCCTGCGCGTGCTCTACGTCAGCGGCTCCGGCACAGCCGGCACGCTGATGACCAATGCGATCGTCACCAACAATCCCGGCGTCACGCCCCAGCCCGGCTTCATCTACCTCCTGTGGGGCGGCGGCGCCACCGCTCTCGGCCTCACTCCGACGCTCGGCACCGGCACCGCCGCCACCGACACCACCACCGTCAAGGTCACCGTCAGCCCGCAGGGCAATATCTACATCGGCGACACCAGCAAAATCCTCTCCTTCGATATCGGCACCGGCTACATCCGTGAGCTCTACGCCAGCTCCTCCAATGTCACCACCGGCAACTTCTGCAACGGCACCTCCGGCCAGAAGTCGCTCAGCCCCTACAGCGACGGCTGCGCCGCCAGCCAGTCCATCTTCTCCAACAGCAGCGGCCTCGGCATCGCAGTCGATGGCCAGAACAACCTCTACGCCTTCGACGCCTCCAGCACCACCAAAATGCTCGTCCGCAAGATCCTCGCCCAGGGCTTCGCCGCCCAGACCGTCGGCGCCCCGCAGACCCAGAACTTCGACGTTCACTTCCCCGAATCCGCCGCCGGTTCTATCTCCGCGCCCACAGCGACCCTCACCGCCACGCCCGACATGACTGCCGGCGCCGTCACCTGCAGCGCGCAGTACGCCGACAACTCCTTCGACTGCACCGCACCGGTCACCACCACACCCTCCGCCTCCGGTCTGCGTTCGGCCACACTCAGCCTCAGCGCGCCCTTCACGGCCTCCGGCGGGAGCGCCACCACCGGAGTCGCCGACCTTTCGCTGGCTGCCATCGCCACCGGTTCGGCCTTGGCCATCGACAACGCCAGCACGACGGCCAACTCCACCACCACGCCGCTCGCTCCCACCACCTCGACCGTCTTCAGCGGCATCTCGCCCGCAGGCGTGGCGCTCGACGGCGCAGGCAATCTCTACACCATGGACCTCACCGGCGGACACTTCCTCGAGTCTATCCAGGGCGCCGGCGTGATCACACTCCCCGGCACCCTGCCCACCAATCCCGCCCAGCTCGCCGTCGATCCGCTGGGCGACGTCTTCGCCGTCGGCAGCGGGACCTCCAGCATCACCGAGCTAGCCGTCACCGGCGCTCCAACGTCCGCGGGCGCACCCGCCAGCTTTACGGCAACCTCGGTCGCATACGCACCGCTCGCCGGTACGGCCGCTCCGCAAGCCGTCGCCGTCGACAGCACCGGAAATCTCTTCGTCGCCGACAAGCAATCCACCTCCACCAACACGGCCATCTACCGGCTCTCGCGCACGCCCAACGCCGCCGCGCCCCAGGCCACCGTCGCCACCGGCTTCACCAATCCCGTCTCGCTCGCCGTCGATCCCTCCGGCAACGTCTACGTCGCAGACAAAGGCGCACCGGCGGTCTACAAGCTCACTCCCGGCCTGGTCAACGGCGTTCCCGGCTACATCCAGACCACCGTCAGCGGGCTCTCCAATGTGATTCCCGCTGCGGTCGCGACTGACGCCGCGGGGGATCTCTACGTACAGGACGCCGCTTCGCTCTCGATCCTCGAAGTCCCCATCACCGGCCCCGTCACTACCGTCGCCACCGGCCTCACCACTCCCACCGGCCTCGCCATCGACGGCAAGGGCAACGTCTACAGCGCCGACGCTGCCAGCACCAGCATCGCCCAGATCGTCCGCAACGCCGTCGCCTACAACTTCGGCACCAACCAGACGACCACCTTCGCCGGGACCCTCACCGACGTCGGCAACCAGCCCATCACCGGCTCCAACCCCGTCACCAACACCACCAACTTCGCCGTCACCGGCGGCACCAGCAACGGCTGTTCCCTCACCTCCAGCGTGCTCAACGCTCAGGCCGCCGGCAACGCCTGCACCCTCTCCGCCGCCTTCGTCGGCAGCGGCAGCGGCACGGTCAGCGACGTCCTCAGCTATCTCCCCGCAGCCTCCACCCTCGGCAGCCTCACCCTCACCGGCACTCTTTCCGGAACCGCCGTCGCCACCACCACCACCATCACCAACCAGACCCCCGTCAACCCGGTCTACGTCCCTGGCGGCGGCACCGAGGTCACCTTCACCGTCACGGTCGCGGCAAGCTCCGGCACCCCCGGCGGCACGGTCACCGTCACGGTCGATTCCACCACCACCAACCCCTCGCTCACCAACGGCGTCGCCACCGTCACCCTCTCCGGCCTCACCGCCGGCACCCACACCATCTCCGCGGCCTACGCCACCAGCGGCAGCTTCAGCGCCTCCAACTCCGGCCCGCCGCTCAGCTTCAGCATCGCGCAGGACACCACCACCGTCGCCTGGACACCGGCCGCCACCACCGTCCAGTTCGGTTCGCCGGTCGGCACATCCGCCCTCAACGCCACCGCAACCTACAGCGGCTCCCCCGTCCCCGGCGTCTTCGTCTACACCGCCAACGGCGCCGAGATCAACGCCGCAACCTACCTCCCCATCGGCTCCTACACCCTTGCCGTCACCTTCATCCCCACCGACGCCGCCGACTACAGCTCCAGCACCGCCGGCAGCCAGAGCTTCGCCATTACTCAGGCCTCCACGACCGCCTCGGTCGGCGCCACCCAGATGCTGGTCGCCGCCGACGGCACGGGCAACTACACCTCCGTGCAGACGGCCATCAACGCGCTTCCCACCACCGGCGGCAGTCTCTACATCAAGCCCGGAACCTACACCGGCTTCGTCACTGTCGTCACCCCCAACGTCTCGATGTACGGCCTCGGCGGCAACCCCGCCAACGTCATCCTCACCAATCAGGACGGGGCCTTCTCCGCGCCCTTCCTGCCCGGCCAGGGCGTCGGCAACAACGGCAGCTCCGGCGACCAGGGCTCGGCGACGATGGTGGTAGCCCGCGGCACCGTCAACGGCTTCACCGGAACGCCCAGCAACTTCTACGCCGAAAACTTCACCCTCCAGAACACCTACGACACCGACGCCGTCAACACCACCACCAACGCCTCGGTCGGGGGCACCTGCACCGCCAACCAGCCCGCGCAAACCTTCGCCGCCCTCTACAACTCCGGAACCCTGTGCAACTCCCAGGCCCTCGCCTTCTGGATCACCGGCGACCAGGCCGTGCTCAACAACATCAACACCACCAGCCAGCAGGACACCATCTACGCCGGCAGCATCAGCGGCTCCAGCGCCTACGCCGCCCGCCAGTACTGGTTCCGCGGCAAGGTCACCGGCGACGTCGACTACATCTTCGGCGACGCCGCCGCCGTCTTCGACCACACCTCCATCTACACCACCTACCACGGCGCCTCCGCCACCGGCACCGAAACCATCGAAGCCCAGAACAAAGCCGACCAGACCGGCGCCTCGCCCAGCTACCTCAGCGGCTACATCATGAACAGCGACGTCTTCACCTCGCAGAGCCCGGGCATGACCAACCTCTACTTCGGCCGCCCCTACGGCCACTACTCCACCTGGATCATGCTCAACTCCCACATCGACCAGGTCGCGCCCGTCGGCTACATCGAGTTCCAGGGCGACACCAACCTCCCCACCTCCACCTACGCCGAGTACAACAACTCCGCCTACACCGATCCCGCCACCGGCTCGCCCGACATCAACGGCGTGCCCTATCTCGGCGCGGGCGGCAACACCGGCTCCGGCGTCACCGGCACCCGCGAAACCACCTCCACCAACCCGGGCACGCCTGAAGTCGCCTCCAGCAGCGGCTTCCAGATCGCCTACCCCAGCCTGGCCAACACCACCCTCTCGCAGGCCGAGGCCCAGCAGTACTACCCCATCGCCTTCCTCAGCACGACCGTTCCCACCTCGCCCTACAACACCGTCACCAACTGGAACCCGACCGCCGCCATCGCCGCCGGAGCCAACGCCTTCGTCCCGGCGGGCACATCCGCCACGGTCGCAGGTGGCTCCAGCGTGACAATTCTGATACGCCCGCAGACCCCCGGCGTCGGCGCGATCACCAACGGCGTCTACACCATCCCCACCGGCGGCTACACCCTCCACGACACCATCAATGGCAACACCACCACCCTCGCCTCCGGAACGCTGGACGCCTCGGGTTCCGCGTTCTACACCTCCAGCGCGCTCGCCGCCGGCGCCCACTCCCTCACCTGGACATACACCGGCGACGCGAACTTCACCGGTTCAACCACGGCCACCCCCTACGTCCTCACCGTCACGGGAACCGCTACCACGACCACCACCACCCTCAGCGCCACCACCAACCCCATCACCTACGGCCAGAGCGCCAGCCTCACCGCAACCGTCGCCAGCGCCTCCGGAACCCCGACAGGCTCCGTCACCCTGACCATCGACGGCGCAACCACACAGACAGCGACCCTCTCCAATGGCGCGGCCAGCTTCGCCACTACCGGGCTCACTGGCGGCAGCCACAGCTTCTCCGCCAGCTATGCCGGTGGCGGCAACTTCGCCGCCTCCGCAACCGCCTCCAACTTCGCCCTGACCGTCAATCCCGCTCCCCTCACCGTCACCGCCACCTGCGCCAATCGCCTCTTCGACCAGATCAACGTCTGCAGCGCGGCCATCACCGGCAGCTACCAATACGCCGACAGCGCCGCAACCATCTTCGCCACCACCCCGACCGCCATAACCACTGCGACGCGCGTCTCGCAAGCCAACACCTACGCGACCACTCCCGCCTTCACCCTGACCGCCTTCGGCAGCGCCAACTACGCCGTCGCTGCGGTCAACGGCAGCTTCACCATCACCGGCGGCGCGCCCCAGACCATCACCTTCTCTCCATTGCCCAACTTCACCCACGGCGCCAGCTACCAGCTCACCGACCAGACCACATCCGGCCTGCCCATCACCTATAGTGTTACGAGTGGGAGCGCTTCGGTCAGCGGAACCACCCTCACGGTCAACGCCGCCGGCCCCGTCACCATCCAGGCCGCGACCGCGACCGACCCCACCGGCGACTACGCTCTGGCAACCCCCGTCACGAGGAGTTTCACGGCCCAATGACCAACCCTCAACTGCTCCTCGAAGCCCCCGCTCTTCGCCATCGTACCGGCAATCGACCCGCAACCAGACCTCAGCCCGCCACACACGAACCAGCAGCCCAGCCCGCATCGGAGACCCGCACCATGAGCCAGCAGCCGCGATCGCCCCTCACCCGCCGTTTCCTCTCGCTCTCGCGGACCCCGTCGCTCTCGCGGATATGGTCGCTTCCGCTCACCGCCACCGCCCTCGCCGCGCTGGGTCTCGCTGGTTTGCTCAGCGGCTGCGCCGGCAGCCTGCCCGGCAACTTCGGCGTAGGCAACCCCCTCAACCCGGTCGGCGCAACCGCGAAGATCTCCGGCAAGGTCTACGGCGGCCAGCAGCCGGTCAGTGGGGCCGCCATCCAGCTCTACACCGTCGGCACGACCGGCCTCAAGTCGGCCTCCACCGGCTTGCTCACCGCGCCCCTCGCCTCCGGCGCCGACGGCACCTTCAGCCTCACCGGCCTGTATAGCTGCACCAACGCCACCGACGTCTACCTGGTCGCGACCGGCGGCAACCCCGGCGCCGGCAGCGCCAACAGCGCCATCTCGCTGGTCGCCGCGCTCGGCCCCTGCGCGACCCTGCAGGCCAACGCCGCCACTACCTTCATCCAGGTCAACGAGGTCACCACCGTCGCCGCCGCCTACGCGCTCGCACCCTTCGCCGCCGACTACGCCCACATCGGAGCCTCCGGTTCGCTCCCCGCCGGCATCTCCGTGGCCTTCGCCAACGCCGCGCTGCTGGCCAACACCACCACCGGCACCGCCGGCGGCGCCAACCTCGCCACCGGCGTCGCCGTCCCCACCGCCGAGCTCAACACCCTCGGCAACATCCTCGCCTCCTGCATCAACACCAACGGCCCGAGCAGCGGCGGCTGCAGCGCACTCTCCACCGCCACCGGGGCATCCGACACCTTCGACGCCGCCATCGCCATCGCCCGCAACCCCGGCGCGCCCGCCATCACCGCCCTCTACACCCAATCCAACCCACAAGCGCCCTTCCAGCCCTCACTGGCCCTCAGCTCCGCGCCCAACGACTTCACCGTCGCCGTCACCATGGCCGGAGCCTCCGGAACCCTCGCCACCCCCTACGGCGTCGCCATCGACGCCTCCGGCGACGCTTGGGTCGCCAACGAGTCCGGTACCACCGTCGCGGCCTTCTCGCCCTCCGGGAGCGCCGCCACCGCCACCGCCGCCGGGCTCTTCGGCGCGCGCGCCGACGCCATCGACAAGCTGGGCAACGTCTGGGTCGCCAACACCGCCGGCAACTCCGTCGTCGAACTCACCCCGACCTCCGGCTTCGTCCCCGGCGTCACCGGCACGGTGAGCGTCGGCGGCAACTTCACCGCCGGCGGCGTCGACGCGCCCTCCGCCATCGCCATCGACTCCCAGAGCAACATCTTCGCCGCCAACTTCAACGGTAACTCCGTCACCGAGCTGAGCCACAACGGCGCGGCCCTCAACAGCTCGCCCTTCACCGGCTCCGCCAACGACATCACCAGTCCCTCCGGCATCGCCCTCGACACCGCCGGCAATGTCTACGTCACCAGCGGCCTCGGCTACGCAGTCAAGCTCAGCAACAACGGCGTCTACGCCGCGACCTACACCGACAACGCCCTCCAGGGCCCGGTCGGCATCGCGCTCGACCACGCCAACGACGTCGTCCTCACCGGCTTCACCACCGGCGCCTCCATTTCCGGCGCGGTCAGCGAATTCAACTCCTCCGGCGCCCCCGCGCTCGCCAATCCATTGGCTGTGGCAGGCGCAAATCCCTCCGGCATCGCCTCCGACGGCGTTTCCTTCTGGGTCGCCAACAGCACCTCCACCGGCAGCCTCGGGCAGCTCACCTATGGGGCCGCATCGCCAGTTTCGCCCCCCGCCGGCTTCGGCTCGCTGAACACCCCCATCGGCGTCGCCATCGACCCCTCCGGCTCCATATGGACCACCAACTCAGGCAGCAACACCGTCTCGAAGTTCATCGGTCTCGCCGCCCCGGTAACCACCCCGCTGGCCGCCAGCGTCGGCCCCTAGCCCTCGCACCGGGGCGATCCGTCTCACCGACGCTCTTGCTCTTCCAGCGGCGAAGCGAATCTGCTTCACCTGCTCGGCTGCCGGCGCTCTTGCCTTTCTGGTTGTCATTCCGCAGCGCAGCGGAGGAATCCGCTTCTTCGCCGGGTGCCCCATTCATCGCGGGCCCTTTGCGATGAGTGGGGCCTCCGCCTCAGTAATACACCGTCAGCGAGAACTGCATCTTCCTTCCGTTGGTCGAGGTGTTCCCATTGTTGCCCAGCGTGGACTGAATCGTTCCAAAGGTCGAGCTCGTCGTTCCGCCCACCGCAGACGAGTTGCACTGCATCCCGTAATTCGCGTTTCCAGGCTGCTGGATCGACGTGGTCGAGCAGGAAAAGCCCGTCTTTGGATTAGCCAGATTGGGCGTGTTGAACACATTGAACGCGTCCGCCCGGAACAGCAGCCGCATGCCCTCGCGAATACGGCTCAACTGGAAGTAGCGCCCCGCATTCATGTCCGTCAGCAGGTAGCCCGGCCCGATAAACGCGTTTCGCGGAACCGGGCTGAAGGTCCCTACCGTCGGATACGTAAACGCATTGACGTTGAACCACTCGTTCACCTTCGCACTCCTGTGCCGGTTTTTCGGAAGGTTCGGACTCATCCCCGGCAACAGCGCCGCCCGCTGGTTGGGCTCACCGTCCAGCGCCGAATCATTGTTGATCGTCACGCTGTAGGGTTTTC
The DNA here is from genome assembly GCA_965277925.1 of Granulicella sp. Lineage (GTDB taxonomy): Bacteria > Acidobacteriota > Terriglobia > Terriglobales > Acidobacteriaceae > Granulicella. The sequence goes on from OZ255850.1 coordinate 1,174,006, forward strand.
CCGTGTGCGCCTGAAATATCCCGCCATAGATCCAATCGTTCAGCACCGCATTCGCAAAAGACGATTCCGTGTTCACCCTCGGCACCGTCAAGACCCAGCCGGCATTGAAGATGTGGCGGGCATCGTAGTCCGAAAGTCCACGCTGCGAACTGATGTCGAACACATTCGGAATCGAGTTCGACGTCGTCTCCGACGCCGTCTGCAGATCGATCGCCTTCGAGTACGTGTACGACGCCAGAACCGTCAGCAGCCTTCCCCCGCGCTGCGTAAACTGCACCTGCAGCCCGTTGTAATTCGACGTTCCGATGCTCGCGAAGTCCACCAGTCCGCCGCCGCCATAGTTGAACGGCGTATAGCGCAGCCGCGCCTGTGTGGACGAGGTCTGCGACGACGCCGACCCATTGGTCGCGCCCGGAACCAGTTGCGAACAGAAGGGCGACGCATAGAGCGCGGGATTCGATTGATAGTATCCGCCGCTGCACTCTTCGATGGCCGGGTTCTGGTCGAACGGAATCGTCAGCTTGCGCCCGAGTTTGCCGACGTAGTTCGTGTCCAGAACGCCGCCGCGGCCCACCCTCAACTCGAACCCGAAGTTCATCGCCTCGTAATAGGGTGTACGGAAGTTGCGGTCCGGATAGAACAGCGAGTAGGGCGCCCGGAACTGCGGGTTGCCCTTCTGATACGCTCCCGGAATCTGGTAGATCGGTCCGCCCGGGTTCTGCTGCAACGGCACCGAAGCGCCGCCCGCCGGCAGTGTCTGGTAGTACTGAAAATAGAACGGCTCGCCCACGCCGATCACGTTCGCATTAATGGCGTCGAAGAACATGCCAAAGCCGCCGCGAATCACCATCTTCCCGTCGCCGAAGGTGTCATAGGCGAATCCCAGCCGCGGCACCAGCCCGTTGAAGTCGGTCGGCACCAGCGACTTCAGCACGCCCGGATCGCCGGGATACGCCAATCCTCCGATCGCGCCCGGAAACACCGTCGATTGATGCCCTGGGATAAACGTCGAGGCATACCCGTTCGGTTGATACCACTGGAACGGCAGCTCATAGCGCACGCCCAGATTGAGCGTCATCTTCGGCGTGATCCGCCAGTCGTCCTGAGCGTAGCTGAAGATCGTGTGGTTGATGCCGCCTTGCGTGAGCAGGCTGTTGGCCTGTACGGAGTTCAGCAGCCCCAGCGCTTCATCGGCGAACGAAACGCCGGTGTAGGTGGAACTGAACGCTAGTTCCCCCGGGTAGTATGCGTTATTCAGGAATTGCAGGCGCAGGAAGTTCGCGCCGAACTGGAAGTTGTGATTGCCCCTGGTCCAGCTCAACTGGTCGAGGATTTCGATGTTCTCGTTCACCGTATTCGCGCTCGCTTGCGAGGTCGAGCCCAGCGAGTACTGGCCCGAGGCGTTGATCACCGGCATCACCGGCGGCCCAACCTCTTGAAAATTTCCGCCAAAGCTATTCAGCGTGTGGTTGTCCAGCGGCGGCGTCGAATACGTATAGCGCTTATATCCCGCGCGCAGCACGTTCACGATGTTCGGCGTCACCACCCACGTGTCACCGATATTGCCGAAGTTGCTCACCGACGCGTTCGCGTCCAGCTGGTACGTCGCGATACCCACCGACGACGAGTTCACCCCTGGCGCCGTCGCATCGTTGGCGTCGATCAGGTTATAGCGTGCGTCGATCGTGTGCCGCGAATTCAGCCGGTAGTCCACCCGCCCCAGAACGTTGATGTCATGACGAGGTTGCGGCGCGGCATCGATCAGCCCCGGCGCTCCCTTGGAGTAGGTCGAGCTCGCCACCGTGGTATTCGGCAGCGGCACGTAATAGTTCAACACATTCGCGATCACCGGATTCAGGCACGCCGTCGGCACCTCCGCATAGGGCAGATAGGTCGCCTGCGCCTTGGTGTTGTACGAGCCCGGAAAGTAAGGCGTCGACGCCGCATACACCGCCGCCTGGTTCAGCAGGCCGATGCACGGGTTGGTCCCCGTATGCCCCGCCTGCGCCCACGCCGCATTGAAGTTCGCCTCCGCGTTGCTGGGCTGCGCATTCAAACCCGAGCCGCCCGTGAGCGTCTCCGGGTTCAGCAGCTTGGTGTACGTCAGCGACCCGGCCGGAGCGCCCGCCGTCTGGTCCGAGATCACCTCGCTCACGTAACTCGCGCAGGTCGTACCCGCCGGATACGGTCCCGGAGTACACGGCCGCGGCGTCACCCCGTCGGGCAGAAAGCCCCTCTCCGCCGCGCCCTGGATCGGCGTCTTGCCCACCACCTGCAAATGCTGAATCAGGTCCTGGAACGCCACAAAGTAGAACGCCTTGTCCTTGATCATCGGTCCGCCCACCGTGAACCCGAACTGGTTGCTGTCGTCCTTCGGATTCCGCCCGCTGATGTAATCCGACGCGTTGAACAACTGGTTCTGGAAATACTCCCACGCCGCCCCATGGATCTGGTTGGTGCCGCTCTTGGTCACCACATTGAACACCGAGCCCGCGTTGCGCCCGTACTGCGCCTTGAAGTTATTCAGCAGCACGCTGATCTCCTGCAGCGCGTTGGGCGGCGGGTAGTTGATCCCCGTGTTGTAGAACAGGTTGTTCCACATCAAACCATCGAACAGCATCAGGTTCTGCGTGTTCCTTGATCCCGAAACCGAGAACGTCGGTCCGCCGCGATCGCTGGTGTTGGTCGGCGGCGCGTTCAGGTCCGTGACGCCCGGCAGCAGCCCCGCCAGCGCCACCACGTTGCGGCCATCGATCGGCAGGTCCTCCACCAGCGTGTTGTCGATCAGCGTCCCGATGGTCGCCGATCGCGTATCGAGCGCCGTGCCTTCGCCCTGCACCTGCACCGTATCGTTCACGCTGCCCACGGGCAGCTTGGCGACGATCTTCACCGCCTTATCGGCGTCCAGCGTCAGGTCGCTGGTCACAAACGTCTCAAACCCCGGTGCGGTCACGGTCAGGATGTAGGTCCCCACCGGCAGGCTGGGCAGCACATACTCGCCGGTCTTCGAGCTCTTCACCGTGCGGTTGACACCCTTGTCCGGCTCCGCCGCCGTCACCGTCGCGTTGGCGATCACCGCTCCGCTGGGATCGGTCACCGAGCCGTAGATGCTGCCCGTATTCGCCGCCTGCCCCAGCGCGCTCGGCCCACCCGCCAGCAGCAGCACCACAGTCAACAGCACCGCCGCCACCCTCGTCAACGCGCGCAACCCCACCCCGCCCATGGCTGTTCGACCTCCGCCCATGGCTGTTAGACATGACGCTCCCATAACGATCCCCTTCATCCCAGACCCCGCTCCTGAATACCGGTGCTACGCAAATTGTTGGAAAGATTTCAGGCGGACAGTATGCTCAGTCGCAATATGCATTGTCAACCCTGCAATCGCGTGGGTTGCCCAGGCTGTACCGGGACCGCCGATCTGTCCCGAATTGGCACTGGATCGGTATTACACTTCCACGCGATCCGTTTGACAGGGGCATCGCCGCGCTTGTAAAGTTCGGGCGGTCACCCTACTTTGTCATTGCGCCTCGCGCGCCCGGTCAACGAGGAAGGTTCCATGCGCCTTCCGACCGTCCTCGCGAAGCGGAGATGAGCCAGGGCTGGCTTACAATTCCGCATCGAGATTCAACTCGATAGCTCGCGCAATTTCTGGGGTAACGTATGCGTTTCATAGGCCACAACGTCTCGACCCGTAACGCCTCGATCTGTAACTTCTCGATCAAGCTGCGGGCGATCTGCCTGCCGTCGCTTGTGTTGGCGCCTGCTCTGCTGCTAATCGCCGGCTCGACCACGCCAGCGCTCGCCCAGAGCGCGCCCGTCCCGACGACCGCGCCCTACGTTCTGCCCTACACCATGAGCACCTTCGCCGGCCCCAGCGCCGGGCTCTCCATCGGCCAGACCTGCGGCGCCTTCGTCTCGCTCGACCCCGTCGGCGATGGCTGCCAGGCCCCTTACGTCAGCGTCGGCCCCGACCCCCACGACATTCGCGTCGACGCCAAGGGCAACGTCTACTGGTTCGACAACGGCTCCAAGGAAGTCATCCACAAGATCGCCGCCTCCAACGGCCTCGAGACCGTCTACGCCGGCAGCGCCGTTCAGTCCAAGGTCTGCGCCACCGGCAATGGCGACAAGTACGGCGACGGCTGCATCGCCAACGATGGCGCGGCCAACAGCGGCAAGGCCACTTTTTACACCGGCAGCCTCCCCAAATCCCGCGGCCTCGCCGTCGCCGCCAATGGCGATGTCTTCTTCGCCGATTACGGCGGCGAGGGCGACCACCTGATCTCGGCCTCCACTGGCCTGATGACCCGCATCGCCGGCACCGGCACCACCGGCCTGACCGACGGTCCGGCGGGCACCAGCCAGGTCAACGGCAGCCGCGGCATCGGCGTCGATTCCAACACCGGCGCGGTCTACATCGCCGACACCAACAACAACATCCTGCGCGAGGTCCTCAACGGCATGGTCAGCTCCGTCACCGCGCAGAGCGGCACCGCCGGCACCGGCTCCGGCGGCTGCGTGAAGCCCCCCGTAGGCAGTCCCGTCCCCAACGGCCCCGCCAGCAGCGCCCAGCTCTGTGCGCCTGAAGACGCGCAGGTGGATACCAACGGCAATATCTACATCGCCGACGGCGGCAACGGCGTCATCCGCGCCATCTATAACGGCAAAGGAACGCTCCCCGGCATCGCCAACCCCGTTGCGGGAAATATCTACGTGGTCGCCGGAAACCCCATCGCCCCCACCGCCGGCGTGCTCAACACCACCTATCCCAGCGACGGCAGCACGCCCGCGGTTCCCGCGCTCACGGTCAGCATCAGCGTCCGCAAGATCGGCCTTGACTCTCTCGGCAACATCTACATTCCCGACAGCGGCAACAACGTCGTCTGGTTCGTCGATCACGCCACCGGCTACATTCGTCTTCTGGCCGGCCGCTTCCAGCCCATCGCGAGCGGCACCCTGCCCGCTCCCACCCCCATTGGCTGCGCCGCCTCCACTGATGCTCTCGGCGACGGCTGCCCCGGCCCCGACTCCGCCATCAACATGAACACCGGCCAGGACGGAGCCAACGCCCCCGACAACCAGGGCAATCTCTACATCACCGACGCCGAGAGCGGCACCACCACCTCGCGCCTGCGCAAGCTGCTCTCCGGCCTCAACTTCCCCGCCGTCGCCGCCGCTGCTTCCGTCAGCCAGACCGTCGCCATCCACTTCGCTCCCGGCGACACACCCGCCTCCAGCAATCCCTTCGTCTCCTCCAGCACCGACTTCGTCGTCGGCGCGGCCGCCTGCACCGTCGCCGCCGACACCACCGACGACTGCCTCGTCCCCGTCACCTTCACCCCCACCAAGCCCGGCTACGACACCGCCACTCTGACAATCGCGTCGGCCAAGGGCAGCGCCAACTCCTACCTCCTGACCGGTACCGGCACCGCCGCCGCCCTGGTCATCGATCCCGGCGCGACCACCATCCTCGCCACGCCCACGCTCTCCAGCACCGCGCAAGGCATGGTGCTCGATGGCGCCGGCAACGCCTACATCGCGGACACCGCCAACAACCGCATCCTGCTCTACACCGCCGCCTCCGGAACCACCACCGTCTTCGCCGGCACCGGCTCCGCTGGCTATACCGGCGACAATGGCGCCGCCTCCGCCGCCAGCCTCAGCGCACCCAAAGCCGTCGCGCTCGACACCGACGGCAATCTCTACATCGCCGACTCCGGCAACAATGTCATCCGCACGGTCAACGCAGCCGGGAACATCTCGACCTACGGGGGCGGCGCAACCACCGTCTGCGCGCAAAGCATCGACCCGCTCGGCGACGGCTGCCCCGCCACCCAGGCCACCTTCTCCCATCCCTCCGGCCTCACCGCCGACAAGAACGGCGTCCTCTACATCTCCGACAGCGGCAACAACGTGATCCGCCAGATCGACGTCTGGGGCGACGTCACCACCCTTGCCGGTGGCGCCAGCAGCGCCTGTGCTAGCGCCACCGACACCTTCGGCGACGGTTGTTCGGGCGGCCAGGCCATCTTCAAATCGCCCGCCGGTCTGGCCTACGACAACGCCGGCAGCGCCATCCTGGTCGCCGACTCCGCAGACAATGTGGTCCGCAGGATCTCCTTGCCGAACACCTTCTCCATTGCCGGCTCCGGCGCCAGCGCGCTCGCCGCGAATATCCTGGTCAACGGCGTCACGCTCGTCGCCGGCAACGGGCAGGCCGGCTCCTCGGTCGACGCCGGGGGCTCCGCCATCCTCTCGCAGTTGAACTTCCCCTCCGCCGTCGCCGTGGACGCCGCCGAGAACGTCTACATCGCCGACACCCAGAACGACGCGGTCCGCCTGGTCAACGCCTCCACCGGCCAGATCTCCACCGTCGTCGGCATCAACAGCTCCGCCGGCGCCGGCACTCTCCCCGGCGCGGCCACCGACGCCCAGCTCACCAATCCCCAGGGCGTGGCCGTCTCCACCACCGGCCTGCTCTACGTGCTCGACAGCGGCAACGGCCGCGTGCTGGTCGACAACCGCTCCAAGGCCGCCAAGGACTTCGGCCGCGTCAACGTCGGGGTCTCCAGCCCGGTGCAGAACTTCACTGAAACCAGCATCGGCACCGTGGCCGCCCAACTCCCTGCCAGCCCCCTCTTCGCTGCCACCGGCGACACCTCCGTCTTCACCCTTGCGCCGGTCTCCGGCAGCACCGGCTGCGCCACCTCTAGCGGCGGGCCAACCCCGCTTGCGCCCGGCGCCTCCTGCGTCGTGCAGGGCCAGTTCAACGACGTCACCGGCGGCAGCTTCAGCGCCACCTACACCGAAACCGGAGCGGTCTCGATCGGCGCCGCGCCCAGCATCGCTTTGACCGGTGTCGGCGCGGTGCTCACCGCAACCACCAGCACCGTCGCCCAGACCGCGCCCACCGGCAGCGCCCAGTACGGCGGCTCCCTCACCCTCACCGCCACCGTCGCCGCCGCGTCCTGCAACACCACGGCCCCGGCCTGCTTCCCCACCGGCACGGTCCGCATCGTGGTCGATGGCACCGCCGGAGCTCCCGAAACTCTGACAGGTTCGGGAACGTCGGCAACCGGCTCCCAGACCATCTCCGGCCTCGCCGTCGGCCCGCACACCATCTCCTGCAACTACAGCGGCGACAGCTTCTACGCCGCCAGCAGTTGCGGTAACGTTTCGGTCTCGGTCGGCCAGGCCGCAACCACTTCCACCGACACCGCCGCCCCCGTCACCCAGCCGCAATTCCCCACCAGCAACTGCGCGGTCATCATGAACCGCAGTAGCCCCTACAACAACGATACCCAGTGCAATGCCACCACCCTCACGGCCACCGTGGTCTCCAACACCAGCGGGTCTCCCACTGGCACCGTCACCTTCTACGCCAACGGCACCGCCATCGGAACCATTCCCCTGAACAGCACCACCGGTGCCGCCAGCCTGACGCTCAGCACCATCTACGACACCAACCAGAGCGTCATCGTAGACAACACGCTCCCCGCCGGCGCCTATTCCCTGACCTGCGCCTATAGCGGAGCCACTAACTTCGCGCCGTCCAACTGCGCGGCCTTCAAGTTCAACGTGGCCGCCTCGCCCGCCACCTTCTCCCTCAAGCCGCGTGGTTGCGGCGCCGTCTCCCTCCAGGAATCCGGCACCACCATCACCGGCGAGGGCGTCGGCTGCGCCACCGGCGTCGAGCTCTTCAACGGGCCTGCGCCAGTCGTGGCCACCGCTCAGGGCTCCACCACCGACGCCACCATCTTTATCAATCTCACCAACACGGTTGCCGGAACGCTGACCTTCTCCTGCTCCGGTCTGCCCGCCGCTTCCACCTGCACCTTCTCGCCGACCTCGGTCACCGCCGTGCCCTCCACGGGCGCGGTTGCCCCGCTCTTCACCGACGTCACCCTGTGGACCGACCTTCAGCCCGGAACCGTTCCGACGACAACCTCGAGGAACGTCGCTCCACCCGCCTCTCCCTCTTTTGGCCAGCGCGGAAATTCGACCCAGCTCGCGTTCCTGCTCGGCTGGCCCTTCACCCTGCTGGGCTTCGCCGGCCTGCTGCGCTTCCGCCGCCGGTCCGGCCACGTCCGCGCCCTCACCCTCATGGCTCTGGTGATGCTGATGGCCGGAAGCGCCCTCACGCTCAGCGGCTGCTCCGGTGGCCCGGGCGCTTACAAACCCAACCTCACGCCCGCCGGGACCTACCCCATTACCATCACCGTCAAAGGCGCCGGTATCACCCAGAGCACGGTCGTCGACTTCACGGTCGCGGCCCCAGGCATCACCGGCCAGGAGTAGGGCCCGGAGTAGGGCCAGGTGCAGGGCAGGGCTATAGGGAGCCTCTGATTAAGTACTGCATTTCGGAAGGGCATCGCTTCACAGGCTGCGAAAAAATCTCGTTTTGTTGAGGGCACGGCTTCACAGGCTGCGGAAAAGGTCTTGTTTCGTTAAGGGCACGCCTTCAGCCGTGCCGTAAGTGCTTCATTTGCAATGCGGCTTTAGCCGCTGAGGTACGTTTGCCGGCTTGATCAGAGGCTCCTTAGAGCAAAGTGTAAGGCTAGAGCATGTCCCGAATGGATAAGTGTTCCGCTGTTGCCTTTTTGGTTGTCATTCCGCAGCGCAGCGAAGGTATCTGCTGTTTGGGACCACTACGCTATTAAGTAACGGAAATGCCCTGGAAGCGAAGCGCCCGGTGTGGGTAGCGTAGGCCGAATCGCTGCCTTCGCTCTTCTTGTTGTCCTTCCCGCAGGGATCTGCGTTTGCCGTCTCTACGCCCTCAGGCAATGGCTGCGCCGCCTCGAACCACGGGATAGTTCTCCCCGCGCCCCTCTCAGAATCTGTCCAAAACTCGGAACGGGACCGGCCACCCGCACCTAGTGTCCTGTCTCTAAAGTTCGCATCATTGAATTGTCATCCTGAGCGTAGCGAAGGACCTGTTTTTTGTTGGTAGTAGCCCAGCACCCGGGCTCCTAGATAATGTAAGGAACTCCGGAGACAAGACACTTGGCAGGTACAGGCCGCGGGTCCCGGGGGGCCGGCAGCAGCGGACTCGAAGTAGCGTTTTTCTCAAACGGGTTCTCCCACTCGCTCGAAAACCTTGTCAAGCCCCGCGGGCGAACCAACCACCCTCATCTCTTTGAAAACAGGCGACATTCGGCCAAGAGATCTTTGGCGTGTTTCCCCCCCGCCGCGCCGTATCATGGAAACAGTACGAAGAACGCAAAAATCCCGGCACCGCTTAGGATCCTCTGATTAAGCCTGCATTTCGGAAGGGCATGGCTTCAGCCATGCCGCATACGCCGCAAAATCAATGCGGCTTTAGCCGCTGAGGTACGTTTGCTGGCTTGATCGGAGTTTTCTGAGGACGGATGGACTGCAACGGGCCAGTCAATTCCCCTTCCAACTCCTTTGGATGAATTGCTTTGCATGGAACCAATCAGTAAATGGGGGGAGGGGGGGTGGCGTATCCCCACTGTCTGGTCGGAGAGAAGTGATTGGACAGGTTCTTAAGCATCGGCGGACGCAACCAGCAGCCGGGCGCACCCAGCCGTTCTTCAGCGGAAAAGGTGATACCGCCAAATAGGCGCAACTTCGATCCGGGAGCGACAACATGCATCACCCGGCCGCCAACCTCACCACTCTGGTGCTTCTCTACAGCCGTCCTCGACCTCTGCCTGCGAACACCATATAGAGAATGATCAGCAGCACAACCAGCGCGAGGCCGCCGCCGCCGTAGTAGCCCAGGCCAGGGCCCATGTAATAGCCGCCGCCGCCGAAGACCAGCAGAAGAACGATGAGAAGGATTATCAACATGCGCGAAAGTCTAGCACAATCGCATCACATGTTGCGCCCCGCGTAAGAACGTCGGCGTGAGCGAAAACGAAACTGCAAGCCCGGCGCGGCTTCAGCAGCCAGCGAAACTCAGCAGAGACGCAGCAAGCAGGCAGCCCGCGCGCTGCGGCAGTCCATCGCCGATCAGGTCTTCCCCTCGAACGACCGCCGCATTCCCTACTTCACGACCACCTGCTGAAACAGCGGCGACGTGAGCAGCCCGGCAAACTGGCTGTCGGTGGACGAGTATTCCACCGTCAGCGTACCCGAGTTCGAGTCGATTGTCGTGTCATCCACCGCCGTCTTCTCCAGCGGCGACCCCGACGCCTTCCGCATCAGCGCGACGCCCTTCATCAGCGTGGCGGCGGTGGCCGCGGTCATCGTGTCGGAGGTCACAACCGCCATATTGAACCGCACACCGTTGCTGAAATCCATGGTGTAGCTGGCGCTCTTCATGCGGGCTTTCACCGTATCATAGTCGGCCAGCGCGGCGGCTTGGCCCAGCACACTCTTCATCATCGTCTGGGTGCCCGCCTGGTCCAGCAGACTCCACACCGGGCGAGTGTCCACCTGGTTCATCGCGCTCATCATCTCGCCATTCTGCAGAAAATTCGGCTGCAGGCCATCGCGCGCATCGAGCGCCGCCTTGACCGCATCTTTATCCCCGAAGACCATCGTCGTCTGGTTGAGAAACGCCACGCTCATGCCCGCCGAACCCATCGGATACACCGGCGTCTGCCGGATCATCAGCGGCTTAACCTTCTCCTTGGCGAACTTGGCCATGACCGCTTGGGTCTCGAACTGACCCTGCGCCACGCCCAGGATGCGCGTTCCCGTCGCGCCCGGAGCTTTGAACGCGGCAAACGCCAGAGTGTCCGCGTCCTGGTCGACCCTCAGGCCCGAGGTCTTCAGCGCCGTCTCCAGCCGCTTCAGCTCCGGCGGCAAAACCCGGTCCTTCAACTGCATCGCCGCCGGCGAGTTCTGCATCGCCTTATAGTCGACCACGATGATCTGCTGCACATCCTTCGGGATCGACGACCGCGCGTCGCCGCTCAACTGCGCCGCCCGCGCCGCCATCGGGGCCACTGCCGCCGCCGCCAATACCGCCAAAACCGCTTTATAGTGCCAGCTCTTCAACATTGTCACCGTCTCTGCTCCTCAAGAATGCGTTGTCGACAATACATTATCGACGCAACCTGGAATTACTTGAACCTGATTCTTTGAACTTACTTCGATTCTTTCCTGAAACGCCGTATACCGCAAGTGCCCTGATGAGGGCCTCAAGCCATTCTTCCGATTTCTCACGGCCAATCCAGCGGATGCCGCAGCTTTCGCTCCAGCACCTTCTCCTCCGGATCGAACTGCAACGTTTGACGAACCCAATCCGCATTCGGCTCATACGCCTGCTCCGGAATCAGCCCGATTACCTCTCCCTCGGCGATCTGCGCTCCATGCCGGGCGGCGATCTCGTACACCGCCGCGTGCAGCCGCGCCATGGGCGTCCGGTCGAAATCCGTAATGTTCATGCTGACCTGCGCCCGGCCGTTGGCCAACACCCCCATCGCCTTCACGCCAAACAAGCCACCGCCCGACGCCCGAATCTCCTTGGCGATGGAGCGCGCCACGCTGACGTCCGCCGCGCTTCCGCCCATGGCCCGCGCGACATTGCTCGGCGCCAGATAAATGTTGTACGCAATCAGAAACTTGCGCGCCCCCACCGCGCTCGCCCCCGCGGTCTCGTGCAGCGCCGGGCCGCCCACATCCGGCTGCCTCCGGGTATCGTGCATCGTGTCCCGCAACAGGCCCTCGAACTGGCCGCGCCGCACATCCTCCAGGTTCACCCGGTCCGGCCGCGCCGCTGCCGCCTCGTAAAAGTACACCGGAACCCCAAACCGCCGCCAGATCGCCAGCCCCGTCTGCCGCGCCAGCAACGCGCATTGGCCCAACGAGATTCCGCTGACCGGCACAAACGGAATCACATCCGCCGCGCCAATCCGCGGATGCGCTCCACTCTGCCGGGTAAGATCGATCAGCTCCGCCGCCTTGCCCGCGCCGCGCACCGCCGCCTCCACCACCGCCTCCGGCGCACCCGCGATCGTCACCACCGACCGATTATGATCCGCGTCCAGCGACCAATCCAGCAGATGCACCCCCGCCACCCGCATCGCGCGCACGATGGCCGCAACCTTCTCTCGGTCGCCGCCCTCGGAGAAGTTCGGAACGCACTCGACAATCGCCGCTTCCGACATCAGTTCAACTCACCTCTTGCTCTTGTTCTTGCTCTCGCTCTTGCTTTTGCTTTTGCTTTTCTGGCTGTCATTCCGCAGGAATCTGCTTTGCTCTTGCACTTGCTTTCCGGTTGTCATTCCGCAGGAAATTTGCTCTTGTACTCGCTTTTCTAGTTGTCATTCCGCAGGAATCTGCTTCGCCCGCTGTGCCATAGGACCTACTTCCACCACGTATACCCCAAAGAGAATTGCACACTCGCATTAACACCCGGGTTCTTATCCCCCAGGCTGGAGCTGGAGATATGCACCGCATTCGCGCTGAAGTCCACCGATCTCCGCGGCTTCACAAAATAGTGCGCCCCCACCCCGAACTGCGGCGTAAAATTCCACACACTCGCATCGGTGTTTGGGCCATCCTCGGCCAGCAACCCCGCGCCCGCCGGCGGACCGAAGGTCGATGGCCCCGGCGACGGCAGCGGCTCACCGAACGCCGGGTATTTGTGGTTGGTCCAGACCACGCCGCCCGCTCCCTGCACCCACGGCATGAGCCGCCGCCCATGAGTCAGGTTCCAGCGCAGAATAATCGGCACAATGCTGACGCCCGTGAAGGTCCCGCCCACGGTACGCTCCGCCGAACATGAGACGTAGATGCCGGGTGGAGGCGCAACCCCGCCCGGAAAGATCTGCACGCAATCGGCCCGCTGAAACTTCGGCGTATACGACTGCCAGAACGGAAACACCTCCACCGCATACTCGAAGTCGCCCTTGAGCAGACCGTGCCCAAGCTCCGGCGTCAGCACCCGGCCCAGATGCACGCCCGCCATCAGAAAGTGAAAGCTGTCGCGATCTTCGGTGAGGCCATTGCCGCCCTGTACCAGCACGCCATACTCCCATGGAGTTCTGTTCGCCAGCGCACCCACCCAATCTCCGGGTCGAGTCGCATCTTCCGGTTGCAATTGGAAGACTGCAATATCCGAGTCGGTGTTGAAGTCTGATTCAACCGTCTGCGCGCTAAATCCCGAATGGCTGACATGGATCTGATACGTCGCAGGTACCGCGTCGAAAGAAAAGTACCCACGATTGTCCGTTTGGACGTGTGCAACCTCGCGAGTACCGCTTACCACAATGACCTCCGCAGACCTGATAGCGGAGCCGGACAAACTCAACACCTGACCGCGCAGCCTCCCGACGCGTTGCACGCCAGTCTGCGCCAGGCAGTATGTGGCAAAACCCAGCAGCGCGCAACTCGCAACCCTCAGGATCGGGCTTTTGATCATTCAGTTCTCCTCACAATCGAAAGCCGCCATCAGATGGCGGCTCTCGCATCTCGTCTCTCGAATCTATCGCCTACGCCGGAACCGACTCTTCATCCATATCGAAGTTGGAGTACACATTCTGCGTATCGTCCAAATCTTCGAGGACCTCCAGCAGCCGCATCATCGCGTTGGCCGGCGCGCCTTCGAGCTTCGTATAGGTAGATGCCAGCATCGTCACCTGCGCCATCTCGGTAGGAATCTTCGCCGCCTTGATCGCATTTAGCACCGCCTCGAAGTCCTTCGGCGAGGTCGTAATCTCCCAGTTGTCGCCCTCGTCGTTCAGGTCTTCCGCGCCCGCATCCAGCGCAATCTCGGTCAGCTTGTCCTCATCGGCCGCCGGCTTCGCGACCACAATCAGCCCCTTCTTTGAAAACATATAACCCACCGAGCCAGTCTCGCCGAGGTTGCCGCCATTCTTCGCAAACGCATGCCGAATCTCGCTCACCGCGCGATTGCGATTGTCGGTCATGGTCTCGACGATCACCGCCACGCCGCCCGGCCCATAGCCCTCGAACGTGATCTCCTCGTAGGTCGTGCCTTCGAGCTCGCCGGTGCCCTTCTGGATCGCGCGCTTGATATTGTCGGCCGGCATATTCTCGGCCTTGGCCGCGACGATCGCTCCGCGCAGCCGCGGGTTGCCATCCGGATCGCCGCCGCCGCCCTTGGCCGCGATGGTGATCTCCTTGATCAGCCGCGTGAATATCTTGCCGCGCTTGGCATCCAGCGCGCCCTTCTTGTGCTTAATTGTCGCCCATTTGGAGTGGCCGGACATGTTTCAAACCTCTGCTGCTGTGAAATCGTCCACGCGCGAAACAGGCCTCAAATCAAGCTGCAGAAGCGGCCCGCTGCACATCTTCGTCGCTGGCAATTCTAGCACGCCAGGCCCATCTCTTTCGCCCCTTCGTGGCCTGCGGCAGCGGGCCGTTTGCGGGCCATCCTCGCTCTAATGGCCGGACTTTGGCGAGTCCGGCCAAACGGGGCTGGCCAATTGAATATTCATCATCGGTCCCTCCGGATAAAGGGGGCCTTGTTCTCTGGCGAAGGTCGGAGCTTGCCCGCGAATGATCCAAAGCTGAATATTCGGCGGGGCCTTCCCGATGAGCGGCGCCACTACGCCAACGACGCCACCGAGTTCGACCTTGATCTCATAATGGACCGCCTTGCGAACAGCGCCGACAACCGAACAGTTATCTTCGCCAAGGTTGGAGATGGCAAGTTTCACCAGCCGCGGTTTGGGTGTGAGCACCAGCATAGACACTGTTGCCTCCTTCGCATCAGGCCGCAGGTTTTCTATTACGATGGGGACCAATCCGTTCGCCAGGTCCGGCGGCAAACTGACATGGTCGGTCTTGACCTCCTCCTTGCCATCTTTTCCCGTTGAACGGACCGTGACCTGGCCGCTGCGGGCGTCGATGGAAACATCCATTGGATGAGGAAACGAAGGCCCTTTCTGAATATGGCGGTCGCTGATGAGCTGGAAGGTGCGGTGTTGCGAGTAGACTGTCGTCTCATCGTCAACGGAGCCATCTTTGAATTTGAAGAGCGTCTCTGTCGTGATCCGGTCGCCATGGACGACCTGAAGGCTGTCCCCGGAAGCCACCACCACGCCGCCTCCCGAACGCAGCTCCAGAAAGCCGTGGAAGGTCCCTTGCACATAGCGGACAGGCATCGGATCCGCTTGGGCACTTGGCAGCCACTCGCAGACCAGCACGGGTATCAATGACCAGCGAAGGAGGCGTTGCGCGGAAAGCTTCATATCTAGAACCTTCATCTCTTGGACATAGATGGGGTCCATGCCGGGATGAGTTGCAACCTTCATCCCGGGCGCACGCCTGAAAGTGTGCACAGTCTCAATCAGTACTGAAAACGAGCAGAACACGTATCAACTTGATCGCAGACGTGTAGCTGCCAACTAATTATCGAGTTGGAGTTGACAAATTGGCGTCTGCCTCAGCCCGGTCGATGGCAGCGTACAGTTCAGTAGGCCGCGTCACCTCAATCCATTCCTTCGCCGTAACCACGAGGATGGTTGGCGTATGGCGAACGCCCAGCCGGAGAGCGAGATCGCAGTCGGCCTGAACTTGTGCAGCGCAGCGACCGGAAGGATCAATGAGAAATGGCATCGGCTGGCCGTGAGATTGGAACCACTGGCGAGTAAAGCTCTGCAAGTCATCCCGATTGGCAATCCTCGCTTGATTCGCGAAGACATCTCTCCGGAAAGCCTCCGCCATCTTGGCAGATACTTTGTCCTCGAGATATCGGGCGTTGATCGCTGCAGCCCGGGACCAATCATGGCTCAGAATCAGGGAGTCGTGATGAACCAGCGGAATCCTATACTGCTTCATCGCCGCGCTCACAACGGGCGCGGCATACGCACAATAAGGACATTCCAGGTCGTCAAACTCCACGATTGCAATCTTTGCGCCAGCCGGAGGCTTGAGAATCGACGTATCTCGAAACGGGGTCGCGTCCGTGGGGGGCATCGCGATTTGGGGGGTCAGAGGAATCGCTGATGAAATCAGGATGGCAATCGCGGCGTAGATCTTCATGCAGAGGTTATATATCGGAAGTCACGCCGCATTCAAGCCTGCAGCTATAAGCGCTGATATAACCGCCCAGTGCTACACCACCTCCGCCGCCATCAACTCCTCTAGCGTCTCGCGCCGCCGGACCAGCCGCGCCTCCCCATCCTCCACCAGCACCTCCGCCGCGCGCGCCCGCGAGTTGTAGTGCGACGCCAGCGACATCCCATACGCCCCCGCATCCAGCAGCGCGATCAACTCCCCCGCGCGCACCTCCGGCAGCTCGCGATCGCGCGCAAAAAAATCGCCGCTCTCGCACACCGGCCCCACGATGTCCGCCACCTCCATCGCCCGCTCCTCGCGGACTACCGGCACAATCTCATGGTGCGCCTGGTACAGCGCGGGCCGAATCAGATCGTTCATCCCGGCGTCCGCAATCACGAACTTCTTCGTGCCGTTCTGCTTCGTATACAGCACACGCGTCAGCAGCGCTCCCGCCTGCGCGACGATAAATCTTCCCGGCTCCAGCAGCAGATGCGCATGGAGTACCCGCATCGCGCTTCCAATCGCCACCGCATACTCCGCCACGCTGGCTGCAGGATCGAAATCCGCGTTGCCGTACTCGATCCCAAAGCCTCCGCCCGCATCCACGTAACGAATATCCATTCCATCGCCGCGCAGTTCCCTCACCAGCGCGGCAACCCTCTCCAGAGCCTGCGCGAATGGCTCCACCGCGCGTATCTGCGAGCCGATATGCACGCTCACGCCGGTGGCCTCGACTCCCTGCATCCTGGCCGCACGCCGGTACACCTCACGCGCCTGGTCAATCGCGACGCCGAACTTGTGCTCGCGCATGCCCGTCGAGATATACGGATGCGTCTCCGCGAAGACATCCGGGTTCACGCGCAGCGCAATCCTCGCAGTCTTGCCCACAGCCGCCGCCCGGGCCGCGAGCACCTCAAGCTCCGCCTCGCTCTCCACGTTGAACAGCAGAATCTCCGCCTGTAGCGCTGCGTCGATCTCCCACGCCTGCTTACCCACACCCGAAAAAACAACGCGCCCCAGAGCATCCGGCTCCATACCGGAACAAGCCCGCCGCACCCGCTCCAGCTCGCCGCCCGACACAATATCGAACCCGCAGCCCATCTCCGCCAGCAGCCGCAGAATCGCCAGCGACGAGTTCGCCTTCACCGCATAGCAGAGGGTATGCTCCACTCCCGCGAACGAGTTCTCCAGCATCGCCACGCGCTCGCGAATCGCATCCGCCGAATAAACATAGAGCGGCGTCCCGAAGCGCGCCGCAACCTCGGTCAAATCGATGCCGTCGCACGTCAGCCGCGCGCTTTCATACACAAATGGCCGTGGAGAGGGATGCGACGAACTCACGAGACCGTCGCACCCGAAGGGGAATTCGGTGGCGCCGCCGTCCACGCCCCCGCCTGTGGAATCGCGTAGGTCTCATTGGGAATGATCAGCCACGCAATCAGGTAAACGATGAACGGCATTCCCGCGCAACACAGTGCCAACAGACACCACACCAGCCGCACCACCACCACATCCCAGCCATAAGCCAGCGCGAAGCTGGCGCACACGCCGCCGAACACTCGTCCCTGCCTCGGCCGCACCAGGCGCGTCTGGACCGGAACGCCCGTCTGCGCCTGCGCGTAGCCCGCGCCCATCACCGCTCGTCCGCACGCGCTGCAATACCTCGCGCCCGAATTGATTTCATTGCCACATGCTGAACAGACCATCGGAAAACCTCTCTTATGAATGTCCGAGAATTGACATTCTCATTCTGTCATACGCCGGATAAGCCCTGAATGTTCCCCACCGGCCCAACTGTCGCCGCCTACTTCCCAGCAAACGGCGTGCTCCGATATCTCCGCGCCGCATCATCCTGAGAACGGTCGTTTCCGGGCCCCAAAACCATCTGGTACATTCGCATTGCCTCCGCGCGCTCGTGCAGCAGGTCGAGCATCTCGCCCGCATCCAGCAACGCCCGCTTGCGCAGCCAATCGGAGCAGCCGAGCTGCATCGCCGCCTTCTGGTAGTCCGCCGCCGCGTCCTTCACCAGGTTGTAACCGCGTTCCGTATCGGCCATGCCAAACCACGCCATCTGCAGCCGCGGATCGATGAAATACCCCGGCTTCCGCGCGTCCTCCAGCAAATTCTTGTAGGCCGCAATGGCCTCCACCCCATGCCCTTCGTCCTTCAGCAGGTTGGCGACCTCCAACTGAAACACGAAGTTGTGCGGATACTCCGATGCCAGTCCGCGCTCCACCTGCAGCGCCTCGGCATAGCGTCCATCGTGGCGCAGAAACAGCGACAGCACCGTCTTCGATTCCACATTGGTCGCGGTCCCGTGCGCGGCGGATTCGCGGAGCATCGCGACCCCTTTTTCTTTATTTCCGCCCACGCCCATGAACCCCACCACCAGCCGCACCCAACGCGGCAAACTCGCCACCGCAAATAGCTGGATGCCGATCGCCATGTCCGCGTCCACATACTTCGGATCGAGCTTCAGCGCCTGCTCGCTGTCATTACGCGACTCATATCCCTGCCGCGCCGCCGCCGCGAACGAGTGGTCCACCAGCGTAAGGAACACCGCGTGCATTCCGCGCGCATACCCCCGCGCGAAGTACGCATTCTTGGCGTTCGGATCGGCCTTGATCTCCGCGTCCGCCATCACGATCACCTTGTTCGTCAGTCCTTCGACTTCGCTGCGAATCGCCGGCGAAACATCCACCTCTCGCTTGGTGGTCAAAAAACTGTTGTGCGCGTAGTAGGTCGTATCCAGCAGGTCCTGGTGGTACAGCTCGCGAAAGATCGTGACCGTCAGTACATAATCCCAGGCCATCGGATTCCGCAGATTCTCGGCCGCCACATGGTTGAAAATCTTCAGCGCACCGTCGTAGTCGAGATTATAAAAGTGCTGATACCCGTCCTGCACCTCGGGGGTCAGGTTGAGCGGGTCGGTGTGCGACGCAGCCGCCGTCTGCGCCCGGGCGGTTAGGGTTGCGAGCCCGATCCCCAGCGCCAGCAGCCGCGTGCACAGACCTCGCCTCAAACGCCTGACCTCCTGCACCGATGCTCGCAAGCGAAACCCTGCGACCGCAGCTACACTATACCTTTGACGCAACCGGAGGTGCCCGAGCGCTCTGCATCGTTACAATGGATCAAGCTCACTGGCACAGAAGATTTGTGATCCTGAGCGCAGGCGGGGTCCCCAGCGAGCGTTCTTTGCCCGTTGGGGTGCAAGCGAAGGACCTGCTGTTTGCTCGTTACGCCAGTTATTTCCCTTCCCGCGAGGACATCGCCGCACTGGATCACTATGGACCTCCGAATCGTACTTCCACCGCTGCTTCTCCTCATCGGCTGCTTCGCCTACATCTTCTGGCCGCAGCCCCGGCTCGCCGCGCCCGTCGAGAAGACGCGCCTCGACTACCTGCGCGAACGCAAGGACGTCATCTACGACAACCTCCGCGACCTCAACTTCGAATTCCGCTCCGGCAAGTATCCCGCCAACGACTACGCCCGCCAGCGCGAGTCGCTCGAAACCGAAGCCGCCACCGTGCTAGCCGAGATGGACTCGCTCGGCGGCTAGGGCGCTAGCCTGCATTCCGTCGCACGCTGACGTATCCCTGAAGTATCCTTGAGCTGTGCTCACTCTGCAAAAACTTCTTCGTCGCATCACACTCTGCACGCTCCTGTTCCCGCTCGCCGCCCTAGCCGCCGCACAGCCCGCCGCGCCCATCACCGGCGTCGTCACCAACAAGACCACCAACAAGCCCGCCGCCGGCGACACCGTCGTGCTCATCCGTCTCGCCCAGGGCATGCAGGAGTCGACCCGCACCACCACCGACGCCCGCGGCCACTACACCCTCCAGGTCCCCGACGACGGCCTGCACCTCGTCCGCGTCACCCACGACAAGGCCAACTACTTCCAGCCCGCGCCCGCCGGCACCCAGAGCATCAACCTGGACGTCTACAACGCCGCCGCGCACGTCGAAGGCGTCGCCACCGAGGCCGTCGTGCTGCGCCTCCAGACCGACCCCGGCGGCAACAACCTGCGCGTCGTCGAGAACTTCTTCGTCAAGAACGACTCCACGCCGCCCATGACGCAGTTCTCCAACCAGCCCTTCGACTTCTATCTTCCCGAAGGCGCTGTGGTGGAAGGCGCGGCCGCGCTTTCACCCGGCGGAATGCCCGTCCAGGCTACACCCATCCCGCTACCCGAAAAGGGCCACTTCACCTTCCTCTTCCCCATCCGCCCCGGCGAGACGCGCTTCCAGATCAGCTATCACGTGCCCTATAGCGGCAGCCTCGGGCTTGACCCCAAGGTCACCTCCGCCACCGATACGGTCGCGATCATGCTGCCCAAGCGCATGGCCTTCACTCCCGCCGCGGGCACGCCCTACAGCCCGGTCAACGACGAGGTCAACGCCCAGACCTACGTCGCGCGCAACATCACCCCGCAGCAGCCCATGGGCTTCCAGCTTTCCGGCAAAGGCGAGCTGCCGCGCGACTCCCAAAACCCCAACGAGAGCCAGTCTGGCGCCAGCTCAGGTCAGCCCGGAGGCACCGACCAAACCGTTCCCGCCACCGAAAATACCGCTCCCGGCAAAGGCCTCGACAACCCGCTCGATCCCAACGGCAATCGCGATCCCTGGGGCAAGTACAAGTGGTGGATCCTGAGTGGGCTGGCGCTGCTGCTGGCCGTCGCCGCCGGCATCCTGCTGCGCAAACCGTCCCTATCCCCCGACGCCTCAACCTCCGCGCCAACCGGACCATACCCGCCTGCGCCCGTCGTTCCCGCATCGCCCGGCACCCAGCACCAGCAACTGCTGCAAACCCTCAAGGAAGAGATGTTCGCGCTCGAAACCGAACGCCTGCAGAACCACATCGCCGAGCCCGATTACGTCGCCCAGAAGGCCGCGCTCGAGCTTATCCTGCGCCGCGCTCTGGGACGGGCAGTTGACCCGCCAACAACCGTCGCCCCGGCGGAGATCGCATGACCACCCTCTTCCGCATCCTCCGCCTGATCGCGCTGGCCTCCTGGGTGGGCAGCCTGGTCTTCTTTGGCTTCGTCGCGCAGGTCGCGTTCACCGCACTGCCCGACGCGCATCAGGCCGGCCTCGTGGTGCGCGGCTCGCTGATCGCGTTGCATCATCTCGGCATGGCCGCCGGTCTGGTTTATCTGCTCTGCACCCTGGCGCTGCTGGGCACCCAGGGCGATACCCACCCGCTCCGCGCCGCCGAACTCGCCCTGGTCATCGCCATGCTCGGACTCACCGTGTACTCGCAGTTCTCCGTGCTGCCGAAGATGGAGCACGACCGCCTCGCCCTGGGCGGCGACGTTGCCACGGCCCCGCCCAACGCTCCCGCCCGCCAGGACTTCGACCACCTGCACGGCCTCTCGGTCAAGCTGGAGGGCACCGTTCTCATCGAAGGTCTGCTGCTGCTGGCCATGGGCGCCATCTACGGCCGCGACTACTTCGACCGCTTCGCCTGATGCATCAGCCGCGTCGCCAGCCCCGAGAATTGTCATCCCGAGCAGAGCGAAGGATCTGCTGTTGCCCTTCCCACGCTGCCTCTACTCCACCGGCAGCTTCGCCCGATATCCATCCCGCGCGACAATCGAGTACTTCAACTGCTTGCCCTTCTCGTCCTGCATCTTCAGCGGCTTGCCCTCGTTGTCCACCAGGTACACCTTCACCTTGCGATAGCTGCCGTCGTTCTTCGCGTTGGTCGGCCGATAGGTCAGCACATACTGGTTGCGGATCGACTCGTTGATCTGCCCGAAGATATCCGGCAGCTCACCCTCAAACACCGGCGCGAAGTGCATCCCGCCGGTCATCTGCGCGAAGGTGTTCATCTCGTTGTCGGCCTGCAGCAGCCCGATCCCGCCACCGCTGCGCGACATCTCGCGCACCAGGCCGCCGGTGCTGATGGTGAAGATCGTCACATTCGGCGTCGCCTTGATCTTGGCCATCATCTGGTCCAGGGTCAGGCGCGACATCGTGTCGCGTCCGCTCGAGATCAGGATGATGTACTTGCGCCCGTCCACGCGCGTCAGCCGGTCCAGCGTCTCATACAGCGCGTCGAACTCGTTGGTCTCGCTGAATCCCGGAATGATCAGGCTGTTGAGCGCCTGCGCGATGGTGTCCTTGTTATTGGTGAAGTCGGTCAGGATATGCGTGCGCATGTCATAGGTCACCACGGCCACGTAGTCGTCCGGCTGCAGGCTGCGGAAGAAACTCGCCGAGGCGTTCTGCATGTCCTGAATGAACCAGTAGTTCGTCGACGCGAACTCCAGCAGCAACACCGCCGTGATCGGCGTCTTCACCGTGTGCAGCGACTGCACCTGCTGCTCCACGCCATCCTCTTCCACCAGAAAATTCCCCTCCTTCAGCCCGGGAACAAACTGATGCGTCTTGTCTAGCAGGACGCTCACATTCAAGCTAACGATAGGCACATCCACCCGCATCGAGTAGATGGTGCCGTTGGGGTTCTTCGGCTTCTCTTCGGCGGGCGCGGGCGGCGGCGGCGTCTCTTCGTTCTTCTTGGGAAGCACGATGGCGCCGTTGTCGACATCCGGCCCCGCATCCGTGCTGGGAGGCGCTGCCGGATTCTGCTGCGGCGCAGGATTCTGCTGCGGCGCCGGCGGGTGCTTTTGCTGCGCCTGCATCGCCGGCGCTGCCAATCCCAACCCCAACGCGACCACCACCAGACCCAAACCGAATCTCTGCTTCATAGCCAGACTGCTCCCCGGAAATTCTCTGCGTTATCAGATTAGACGGAGTTGAGGGCACTGCGGGCGCAACCCTAGGTGCAACCCCGAAAGCTGAGCAGAGGCCTCTTCCAGACCTGGAGTCGGATTCTCGCTTTTTGGTTGTCATTCCGTAGGAATCTGCTGTTCGGCCGCCTCTACCGCCCAAGGCGTCGCCCTCCCTGATCGCCCGCCAACCAGGCCGCCTCGCCAAAGCGCTCACCTCAGCCCCGCCTTAAGCACAATGGGCCGCTGGGGGGTGCCAGCGGACCCATTGTTTTCAGATCGCGCCTCCTATCAAGGGATGCGACCGGTGGGGGGTCGTCCCGACCAGAGGCGCCCTACTAGTATCGCATGAAGCATCCGGCGCGGAACCAGCCACTGCCAAAAATTTCCCTGCAAAAAATTGCACCACCGCACTGTGCCCGCCAGCCGGGCGGTGCGCGAGACCGCATCCGGTACGATAGCGCCAGTGCGCTTCGAGCTCTTCATCGCCGCCCGTTATCTCCGCGCCCGCCGCCGCCAGGCAGGCGCCCGCGGCCATGCGATCGTCGGCCTCATCACGATCATTTCGGTCGCGGGCGTAGCCGCGGGTGTGGCGTCGCTGGTCCTCGCCCTGGCCATCACCAACGGCATGCGCCGCGACCTCCAGGAGCGCCTGGTCGGCGCCACCGCCCACGTCGAGCTGATGCGCATCGCCGGCGACGGCATCCGCGACTGGCGTCCGCTGATGGCTCGCCTCGCGCACGTCCCGCACGTCGACGCTGTCGCCCCCGGCCTTTACGGCCAGGTGCTGATCTCGAGCGGTGCCCGCAGCGGCGGCGCGCTCATCAAAGGCGTCATCCCCGCCGACGAGTTGCGCGTCGGCAACCTGCTCCAGGCCACCAGACAAGGCTCCTATGCCGAGCTAGCCCCGGGCTTTGAAGGGGACGGGCTTCAGCCCGTCCATCAAAGCTCTACAAGAGAAGAGGCTTCAGCCTCGGAAGGACCGCCTGTCCAACCCTCGCTTCCCGAACTCATCCCGCCCCTCGTCATCGGCAGCGAACTCGCCCTCACCCTCGGCGCCTCTGTTGGCGACTCGCTCCTCGTCACCAGTCCGCAAGGCGAGCTCACTCCTCTCGGTCTGGTCCCGCGCTACCAGCGCTTCCGCGTCGCCGGCATCTTCAACTCCGGCTTCTACCAGTACGACGTCAGCTACGCCTTCATGCGCCTCAGCGACGCGCAACGCCTCTTCTCCGAGCCCGACCTGATCAGCGTGTTCAGCTTCCGCATCGACGACCTCTACCAGGCCCCGCAGGTCGGCCGCGCACTCGAACGCGCAGCCGGCCCCGGCTTCGAAGCCACCAACTGGATGGAGCAGAACCGCGAGCTCTTCCGCGCGCTCAAGCTGGAACAGGTCGTCACCTTCGTCGTACTGGCGCTGATCGTGGTCGTCGCCGCATTGAACATCCTCATCGCCCTCACCATGATGGTGATGGAGAAGACCCGCGACATCGCGGTGATGATGAGCTTCGGCGTCACGGCCGACCAGGTACGCCGCATCTTCCTCTGCCAGGGCCTGCTGATCTCGCTGATCGGCACCGTGCTTGGCCTAGTCATCGGCTACGCCGCCTCGCTCGCCGGATCGCACTACCGCTTCATCCACCTCGACGCCAGCGTCTACTCCATCGATTACCTGCCCTTCGCGCCGCGATTCACCGACGCGCTCATCGTCGCCGCAGTCTCGCTCGGCATGAGCCTGCTCGCGACGTTATATCCATCATCCTCAGCCGCGAACGTCCTACCCGCCGAGGCCCTGCGCTATGAATAATGCTTCGTATTTGTTTGCAGCTTCAAGAATCTCCATCTAGCATGAGGAGAGGGAGCCATCATGGGAGCGATCGGCGATACACGCAAAGTTTTGCAGGATTTCCTCGCGCCCGAACTCCGCGCGATCGCTGCACGGCTGGATGCCCTCGAAAAACGGTTCGACGGAGTGGATCACAGATTTGACCGGATGGACACTATGTTCGACAAAGCGGACCAGCGGACCGATAAAGTGGAACAAAAGTTGGAAAAGGGTCTTATCGACTTAGATCGGCGAGCGGAGCAGCGGCACGAGCTGGTGATGCTGGCTGTTGGCCGGCTGGTGGACTACACCGAGGTGCGCGATCGCCTCGCGCGATTAGAATCCAGAGATACGCCTCATCAGTAGATGCCGGAGTATCCATGCCCCGCCTTCCCTACACCAAACTCGCCCCCGAAGCTTATTCCCGGCTCACCGCGCTCGGTCATTACCTCAGCACAGCGACCGCGCTCGAGCCAGTGCTGCTCGGCCTCGTGTACCTGCGCGCGTCCACGCTGAACGGCTGCGGCTTCTGCATCGGCATGCACACCGCGGAGCTGCTCCATCATCATGAGCCGCAGAGCCGCATCGACGCTGTCGCCGATTGGCAGAACTCCGACGCGTTCACTCCGCATGAGCGCGCCGCGCTCGCCTGGACCGACGCGGTCACGCGCCTCGATAGCCATGAGATCCCAGACGAGTCCTTCGACAGCATTCACAAATTCTTCTCCGACAAAGACGTTGTCGATCTCACCTTCGCCATCGCGAGCATCAACGCCTGGAACCGCCTGGGCGTCGCCTTCGCTACGGAGTGGAATCCGCCCAAGCACGCGAAAAGCGAACCTGCTCACAGCGACGAAACCCGCGACGCCGTTGGCGATGACGGCGGCAAGGTCGCCGAAGACTGATGACCGCTCCCGTCCTGCGTACGCTCGCCCTTGAAAAGACTTATCCCCCCCTCAGCAGCGGAGCGCCCGGGCTGCAGCTCTTCCGCGACCTCTCACTCGAAGTCGCCGCCGGCGAGATGGTCGCCATCGTCGGCGAGAGCGGCGCCGGCAAGAGCTCGCTGCTGCATCTGCTGGCCGCGCTCGATCGCCCCACCGCCGGCGAGGTCTGGTGCGGCGCGATCGACGTCACCCGCCTCAACCCGCGTCAGGCCGGTGAGTATCGCAACCGCGAGATCGGCTACGTCTGGCAGTTCCACCATCTGCTGCCGGAGTTCACCGCGCTTGAAAACGTCGCGATGCCACTGCTCGCGCGCGGAGCCAGCCGTAGCGCCCGCGGCGACTCGCATAAGGCCGCGCTCGCCGAAGCCGCGCTCTGGCTGGATCGCGTCGAGCTTGGCGACCGCGGCCAGCACCGCGCCGGCGAGCTCTCCGGCGGCGAGCAGCAGCGTCTCTCCATCGCCCGCGCGCTCATCACGCAGCCGAAATTACTGCTCGCCGATGAGCCCACCGGAGACCTCGACAACCTCACCGCCGAGCGCGTCTTCACGCTGCTCCAGCGTCTGTGCAGGCACCCGCACGGGGAGCATGCACTCGCCAGCGTGCTCGTCACCCACAACCTCGACTTCGCCGCCCGCTGCGATCGAGTTCTGCTGCTCCAGAATGGCCGCCTCGCTCCGTATATTGCTCCTCATGTTAAACTTGCCGCTCAAGCGAATGATGTTCGACCGTAGCGAAGAAGGCGCGCCTCTGCCGGAAAGCGTTCGATTCCCCGATGTCTCAGGCCAGCGAACAATCCCTGCCGATCGAACCGGAGCATCCTGGCGAAGAAATTCGCTCGCTCACGCGCGTCCGGCATCTCTTCCTGGGTGGCTTGCGTGAGCTGGTTACGCCCACCGAGCATCGCGTTCCGTTCCTCGATTTCTTGCGCGCCGCCGCCATTCTGCTGGTGGTCAACCAGCACGTCACCTTGACCTTCACCAGGCAGATCGCAGCCAATGCTTATACTCACTTCTGGCCTGCGCGTAACGGCTGGATCGGCGTCGATCTGTTCTTTGTTCTGAGCGGATACTTTATCGGCGGCCAGCTCTGGAAGGAACTCAAGCGATCGGACACCGTGTCGCTGAAGAAGTTCATGATCCGCCGCGGACTCAGAATCTGGCCGCTGTACTTCTTCATCTTCCTCGTCGTGTTCGTCGCGACCCACGGCGCGCCCGCGAGACAGCATGGCTGGACCGACCTGGTCTTCCTCACCAACTACACCAACCATGGCATCGTGGACGGCAGTTGGTCTCTTTGCACGGAAGAGCAGTTCTATCTGCTCACGCCGCTCGTTCTGCTGCTCATCGGCCCGCGCTCCCTGCGGTCCTATCGCTGGGGGCTGGGGGCGCTGCTCGCGGTCGTCGTCGCGGTCCGGATCGCCACGTACATCTCGCTGGCCGGACACTTCTTTGTCCGCGACCCCGAGGCGTTCAGCAAGCTCTACTATCCTTTTCACACCCATTGCGATGGCTTGATCGCCGGCCTCTTCCTCGCTAATCTGGCGCTCGAGCGCGATCGCCTGCGCGGCCTTTGGACTCACCCTGCCCTGTTGTCCCTGTTGGCGCTGGTGGTCTTCGTCGTGCTGGGCCGCATCCAAGCCGAGACCCTGAGCTTCCTCGGGCTCGCTCTGCTGTTCGGTTCGCTGGTGTGGTGGGGACGCACCATCACGGCTAAATTTTTCGACGCGCATATCTTCTATCTCGTCTCCCGGCTCTCCTTCGGCATGTACCTCAATCACGAATACATGGAGCAGTGGGTGGTCTCTCACACCGCGCACTGGCCGTTGTTCGGTCCGCATCCGGCGCTGGCCTCCGCGGCATCCTTCCTCGTGCTTGCTGCCTGCTCCATGGCCGTGTCCACCTGTACCTTCCTGCTGATCGAGCACCCGTTCCTCGTGCTGCGCACCGCCGTTCTGCGGAGCAAGCTGGCCAGCCCTCTGGTCGCGCACTAACTCCGTCGCCGCAAGCTCCGGGTGCCCATGCCAGGTGCCCCATGTCTAGCTTCTGAGACATGGGTTCGTCCTCTGCGCCGGCATCGCTCAACCGTGCAGCAACCGTTACACTGAACTCACCCATGCCCCTCGACCCCACCGCTCTCATAAACCTCCAGGCCATCGCCTTCGATGTCGACGGCGTTCTCACCGACGGCGTTCTTACCTGGTCGCCCATCGGCGACGAATCCAAGAGCTTCTCCTTCACCGACATCATGGGAGTCTCGCTGCTGCGGCGCCTCGGCCTCAAGCTCGCGCTCATCTCCGGCGAGCCCTCGCCGCTGGTTGACCTCTACGCGCAGAAGATGCACCTCCCCTTCGTCGTCAAGGGCACGCGCGACAAAGCCGCCGCCCTGCGCGAGTTCACCACGGAATTCAACCTTCCGCTCGCCCACACCTGCTTCTTCGGCGACGACGTCAACGACCTCTTCGCCATGGAGATCGCCGGTCTCTGCGCCTGTCCCGCCAACGCCGCCGCCGAGGTCCTCAGCTACGTCGCTGATCGCGAGCACCAAGGCCACGGCTTCATCTCACCGCAGCCCGGCGGCCACGGCGCGGTCCGCAGCTTCGCTGACGCGATCTTCGCCGCCCGCAGCCTGCGCGGCCGCGATGTCTTTCTGTTGCGCCCACCGGAGTAGCCGCGCTCTCATCCAATACTGCGTCGCGCTTCACTTTGGCCGCGCCCAGGTCTCCATCATCGGGTTCGCCTCCGATGCCACTTCGTACCCATAGCTGCGGAACAACGCTTCGATATCGCTGTGGGTCGACTGGCCGTCCGGCTTCAGATGACACGTATCCAGCGAGAAGTTCGTCTTATGCGAGCGCAGCAGCTCCCCCGACTTCGCGATCACATCGATCTCCGCCCCCTCGATGTCGATCTTGCAGAACTCCGGCACGCCCCAGCGCGCAAACGCATCGGCCAGCGTCATCGCTTCCACCGTAACGACCGCACCCGCGGACTCGCGCGGCAGCACCGACATCAGCATCGACCCCACCGTTCCTTCCGAACTGAACGCCAGCTCACCGGCGGTCCCCGCGATTGCCGTGTTCTGCAGGATCACATTCGCAAGTCCATGTCGCTCGACGTTTCGCTTGAGGATCTCGAAATTCAACGGATCGGGCTCAAACGCAATTACTTTGCCCTCCGGCCCGACAAGCTTCGAAAGGTGGTACGTCGATACGCCGCAGTGCGCGCCCATATCGAACACCAGGTCTCCGGCCTTGGGCCGATACCAGCGAAACGCCTGCTCGAGCTCCTCTTCTTCCTCAGGAAAGGACGCCATCTCGAACTGAAGCCCCGATGCCCGATAGGTCTGCAACTTCCCGGGCTGCGAATAATCAAGGACCTCAACGCCGTCCCGAATCTCCGGGACAAGAGGCGAAAAATACTTCTCGAAATCCGCCGCGATATCCGCCGCATAGACCAGATGACGCTCTGCCAAAATCATGGCGCGCCCGTCCTTCCGCAGCCAGATTCCGCCGTCTTTCGCCTCCATCCCAACACCCTGGCGCAGCGTCCTCCGGCAGAAGTTGAACGTGTCCGGAGCGGTTGCAAAATCGACCGTGGCGATGGCATTATGTTCCTTAGCCGGCAGCGCGTGAGCATACGCGTCGAAGGAAAGGGCCACCTCAGGCGCGAAGAAGGCATGCTTGGCAGCCAGCAGAATGGTGCGATTCTGCTTTCGCAGCTCTAGCCTGCCGCCAATTCGCCGCACCCGCACCCCGGAAGCGCTGCACTTGCTATTCGCCCAGGCCGCCGCGAGCCAACTGCCCCCCGCTGCGTCCAGCAGTTTCGTCCGGATATTCGCTCGAAGTTGTGCGTTAGCCAATGTGGCCTTCCTCTGTTCCCAGCATCTTCTGCCCCACCGCGCGAATATGCACGGCGTTGCCCCATCCAACATCCACCGGCGTCGCTTCGATGGCCACCAACCGCAGCCCCGCACTCTCCATCAGCCTGCTGACGGATTGAACGCAGAAGGAGTTGATGTGCTCGTGGATTCCCACCATGCGCCCTCCCCGCTTCAGCCGCACGCGCTCCGCATCGGTGATCTCTTGCGGTGTCTCCACGTAAAGGAAGCCGCCCTCCGCGACCAATGTCGTCGCATACTTAACCAGCTCCAGCGGCTCGACCACGTGCTCCACCACATGCGCCAATTGCACCAGCGAATAGGTCCCCAGCTCCGCCGCGGAGTGTATCCGCTTCACGCCCGCCACCGGCTCCACCGCGGATATCTCGAAGACAAACTTCTTGCCTGCCAGGCGCGGCATGAACTTACCGTCGGAGCCGCCGAAGTCGAGGATCGTAAAGTCGTCGCCCACCGGCACGCGGTCCTTCAGAAAATTCGCCGAGGCCGTCAACCGCGACTCCAGCTCCACGGCTCCCTGCCCGACATCGGCTGCGATCTCCCCGTACCAGGGCTCAGCTTCGATCCGCTCGCGATTGTAAGACTCCTCGCGGTAGTCGGCGTACAGCCGATTGATCGCGTCCTCATGGAACGGCAGCTTCGTCTGCACAAACGAGCATCGCTCACATAGCTGAATCTCAACCAGCGCCGTCGGCCGGTTCACTCGCTCCAGCATTGCCTGCGGAATTCGCACGACGCGCCGTACCATCCGCTTCCACCGGCTGGCCGAGCGCACCACACCCAACCGCACGCCGAAGACGCGCTTCAGAAAAAACGGTGCCACCTGGCCTACAAAACCCAACTCATCGAGACACCCCGTCTCGCCGCAGTTTCTACAACGGTCGAACGTGTTGCCGGTCCCCATATCTTCCCTGTCCTCTGCCCGCGCTGTCCGCCTGCGCCTCCCATCGAAGAGGAGGCGATGATTTCCCGTCTCCTGGAGACAAACTCCATATCGGCCGACAATTGAATTCAATCACACTGTCCCGCATCGACGACATCGCGCGCAGCCGCCGCCATCCTCCTTTCTGTTCCTCCCGAGTAATTCAGCTCGCAAACATTTACCATTGGAGCCAATGAAGCTTTCCGATTACGTCTTCCAATTCGTCGCCGACAAGGGCGTCAAGCATGTGTTCCTCGTCACTGGCGGCGGCGCCATGCACCTCAACGCCTCGCTCGCGCAGGAAAAGCGCATCACCCCCATCTGCAACTCGCACGAGCAGGCCACCGCCATGTGCGCCGAGAGCTACGCCAAGGCCGTCAACGGTCTCGGCGTCGCGCTGGTCACCACCGGCCCCGGCGGCACGAATGCCATCACCGGCGTCGCCGGCGCATGGCTGGACTCCACGCCCACGCTCTTCCTCTCCGGCCAGGTCAAGCGCCCCGACCGCATGTTCGATGCGGTCACCAACAAGCCGCTCGGCATGCGCCAACTGGGTGTGCAGGAGGTCGACATCACCGCGATCGTCGCGCCGATCACCAAGTACGCCGTCGTCGTGCTCGACCCGCTCGACATCCGCTACGAGCTCGAAAAGGCTTACTGGCTGGCCCTCAACGGCCGTCCCGGCCCGGTCTGGATCGACATCCCGCTCGACGTGCAGGCCGCGCCCATCCCCGACCCCACCACCCTACGCAGCTTCGACGCCTCCCAGCACGAGGCCTCGCTGGTCAACCCCAACCTCAGGGACGAGGTCGCCCGCGTCGTCGGTGAGCTCCAGAAGTCCACCCGCCCGCTGCTCTTCGCCGGCAACGGAACCCGCCTGGCCCGCGCCGTCCCGCAGTTCACCGAGCTGCGCGAGCTGCTCGACATCCCCACCGTCGCCACCTGGTGCGCCGCCGACCTCGTCCCTTCCGACGTCCCCACCTTCGTCGGTCGCCCCGGCAACGTGGCCGCGCGCGGCGCCAACTTCGCGCTCCAGAACTGCGACTTCCTGCTCGTCCTCGGCTCACGTCTCGACATGGCCCTCACCGGCTACGCCCCGCAGAACCTCGCCCGCGAAGCCCACAAGGTCGCCGTCGACATCGACCCCGCCGAGCTCCAGAAGCTCTACCCGCACCTGCAGCAGCCCATCGTCGCCGACTGCCGCGCCTTCCTCGACGAGCTCCTCACGCAGCTCAAAGCGGTCCAACTCGACCACACCAAATGGGCCGACTGGAACAAGCGCGCCGCCGACTGGAAGGTTCGCTACGGCGTCGTCACCGACGAGCACCGCAAGCCCGAGGGCCTGGTCTCCATCTTCAACCTCGCCGAGGTCATCGGCACCGAATCCAAGCAGGAAGACAAGCTCGTCTCCGGCTCCTCCGGCTCCGGCATCGAGATCTTCCTGCTCGCCTGTCCCACCCGCGCCGGCCAGCGCATCTTCCACACCGCCGGCCTCGGCTCGATGGGCTATGGCCTGCCCATGTCGCTGGCCGTCTGCATCGGTGCAGGCATGCAACAAACAATTCTGGTCGATGGAGACGGCGGGTTCCAGTTCAACATCCAGGAGCTCGAAACCGCGCGCCGCCTCAACCTGCCGGTAAAATTCTTCGTGCTCAACAACGACGGCTACGCCAGCATCCGCGCCTCGCAAAAGGCCTACTTCGGCACGGAACAGATCGGCGCCGACGCCGCCACCGGCCTCACCATTCCCGACCTCACCAAGGTCGCCAACTCCTACGGCATCCCCGCCGTCATCATCCACGACCAGACCAACCTTCGCGAAGAAGTCCGCAAGGTTCTCGCCATGCCCGGCCCCGTTGTCGTCGACGTCCGCGTCATCCCCGACGAAGTCCGCGCCCCGCGCCTGCAGAGCTACCAGAAAGAAGACGGCAGCTTCGTATCCAAGCCCCTCGAAGACATGTTCCCCTTCCTCTCCCGCGAAGAGTTCCTCGAAAACATGATCGTGAAGCCGCTGCCGGAATAACGTGTCAACCCACTACCCGGACGAATCGACCCAGCGTTTCAACCGCTCATCTTCGCCGCTGAACTTAAGGCAAGCCACCACGGTGCCCGCAACGCGCTGCACCGGCAGTCCTGCATCGAGCAACTCTCCCAGCCAGCGCGTGACGCCCGGATGGCTCGCATCGCAGTCGTGCCACGCAATCGTCGCATGGCCGCGGGCCAAGGCAAACGCCCGCAGGGTATCGCTCTTGGCATACTCGTACGTGTGCGATCCATCCACCAGAAAAAACGACAGCTCATCCGGAATCACGCTGTAATCGTAGGCCGCGGTATCCCCAAAGTGCTGCACAACCCGCTGTCCTTCGGGCGTGCCCCGAAATGCCTTGCCCAGCTCCCGCGATGCGATCAGGTGCAGATCGTCTACCGGCCGGCCCTCGATCAGCGCTTGGGCCGCGCTGTTCTCCGGCGGCAGATCGATGGTGTGGATGGTAGCCTCCGGCAGGTTTTGCGCTAGATTGAACGTCGCCGAACCCCAGAACGTCCCAAATTCCAGCACCGCCCTGGGCCGTTGCGCGATAGCCAGCGCCAGGATCGCCACGATGTCGTCCAACGGCGTCGACCCGCTCACGTCGATGTACCGTGGATCCAGCACGATCTTCTCCGGCCACGCCACGATGTCGCCCAGCCTGGCTTCAGGAATGCGCCGCAGCATGGTGCGTTCGGGCATGCGCTCCAGCCAGGAAAACGGATCGACTGCGTGGTACGTGTCCTCCAGGCTCTTCTTCCCTGCTCCCGGTCCCAGGCGCATCGCCCGAATTACACTCGCCGCGCTCAAGGAAACCATACCCTTCAACGCCTTTCTGATATCCAAAGCCATCCTTCTCCTCGCTATTCATTGCCCCTCAGGCATCATACCGGCCTGCTTCCTGATACCGACGTGCCTCCTCGCGGCCCCGCTCAAGGCTGTATGATGGTAAGGTCTTTCTCCGCTTTCACCCCCAACCCAAACCCCGCCACCCCGACACGATCGTCGAGCCCCTTGAGGAGTAGCTGGCCGCATGAGACTTCATCCCACGACCATTCCGGGCTGCTTTGAAGTGGAGTACATCGCGCGCCTGGATACTCGCGGCAGTTTCGTCAAGACCTTCCAGTCCACGGCCTTCCGCGAGCTCGGCCTGGAGTCCAGCTTCACCGAGAGCTTCTTCTCCGTCTCGCAGCAAAACGTCCTCCGCGGAATGCACTTCCAGCTTCCCCCCGCCGACGGCGCCAAACTCGTCAACTGCCTCCAGGGCGAAGTCCTCGACGTCGCGCTCGACCTCCGCGTCGGCTCTCCCGCCTTCGGCCGCTTCGCCACTTTCAAGCTCACCTCCGAGCGCCCCACCGCCGCCTACATTCCGCGCGGCGTCGCGCATGGTTTCCTCGCCACCGTCGGCCCCGCCACGCTCTGTTACAGCGTCTCCTCCGAGTACGACCCCGCGCTCGACGCCGGAATCGTCTGGAACTCCTTCGGTCTCGACTGGCCCATCGCCGGGCCGGGCGAAACCCCGCTGCTCTCCGACCGCGATCGCAACTTCCCCACCCTCGCCGCCTTCGACAGCCCGTTCCGCTTCGCTCCCACCGAGGTCCTGGTTTGAGCTTCGCGTCCCCGGCCCAAGCCAAATCTCTGGTCGTCGGCGCCGCCGGCCAGGTCGGCTCCGCCATCGCCTCCGTGCTCGGCGACTCCGCGCTGCCCACCGGCCGCACGCCCACCGCCGACGGTTCACCCTTCGTCGACCTCGTGGCCGTTGCTCACAACCCCGCGCTGGCCGCCGAACTCCTCGCCCCGCTCAACCTCAGCGCAGTCTACTGCGTCGGCGGCGCCACCGACGTCGAGCGCTGCGAGTCCGACGTCGCCTGGGCGATGGACACCAACTGCCACGGCCCCGCCGCCCTCGCCGCCGCCGCCAAGCATCTACGCTTCGTCTACTTCTCCACCGAATACGTCTTCGACGGCCGCGAAGCCCCCGGCCACCCCGCCGGCCCCTACACCGAGACCGACCCCACCCACGCTCTCTCCGTCTACGGCCGCTCCAAGCTCGAAGGCGAGCAGCGCATTCGCGACGCGCACCCGAACCCCCTCATCGTCCGCACCACCGTCGTCTACGGCCCTGATTGTCAGCAAAAAAACTTCCTCTACACGCTGCGCCGGCTGCTCAGCTCCGGCCAGACCATGCGCGTCCCCTCCGACCAGATCTCCACCCCCACCTACAACGCCGACCTGGCTCACGCAACCATCGCATTGATGCAATCGAACACCTCCGGCATATTCAACATCTGCGGCCCTGAAGTCCTCTCGCGCTACGACTTCGCTCTGCTCGCCGCCTCCATCCTCGGCCTCGACAGCAGTCTCCTGCGCCCCGTCACCACCGCCGAACTGAACCAGCGCGCCCCGCGTCCCTTGCGCGCCGGCCTGCTCACCGACAAGCTCCGCGCCGCGCTCGGCCCGTCCATCATGCGCTCCAACGCCCAGGCCATCGCCGACTGGGCCAGCGAGGTCTCCGCATGACCACCGTCCAAACTCATCTCCCCAAAATCTCCATCGGCATTCCCACCTTCAATCGCCGCGACTACGTCCTCGAAGCGATCCATTCCGCGCTCGACCAGACCTACCCCAACCTCGAAGTCATCGTCTCCGACAACGCCTCCACCGACGACACCTGGCAGCACCTCTCCGCGCTCGCCTCTGAAATACCCGAAGGCCGCCTCGTCCTTCTGCACCAGACCACCAACCTCGGCATGACCGGCAACTTCAACGCCGCACTCAGCGCCGCCACCGGCGAGTACTTCCTCCTGCTCTCCGACGACGACCTGCTCGCCCCCACCGCCATCGCAGAACTCGCCGCGCCCTTCCTCGCCGACAATGGTGCCGCGCCCGCAGCCTCGCTCGGCGTCGTCTGGTGCCCCTGCACCATCATCGACGCCGCCGGCAAGGCCCTGTGGGACACCGCCGGAGGCCCGCCGCACGAGACCTCCGTCTCCCTCATCGAAAACCTCTGGCTGGGCCATCGCGGCCCGCGCCTGGCCAGCGTCCTCGAGCGCACCGCCGACGCCCGCAGCGTGGGAGGCTACGACCAGGCCCGCTTCGGCATGCTCTGCGACACCGGCAACTGGGGCCAGGTCGCCCTGCACTACCCCAACGTCGCCTGCGTCCCCATCCCCCTCGTGCAGTACCGCGTCCACCCCTCCAGCGGCACCGGCAGCGCCGTCTGCCGCGACTGGCAGCGCTGGGGCATTACCCTCCACACCGCCCTCACCGACGTCCTCCGCGCCCGCGGCGACCAGAACGGCGTCCGCGGCAGTGAACAGAATGTCCGCGCCCTCGCACGCCTTCGCAAACCGCTCCTCGCCAACCTCACCGTCGACGTCCTCATGCGCGGCATGGGTACCCCCGGCTGGATCGGCCGCAGCCTCCCCGAGCTCTGGCACTCCCGCAGCTATCTCTTCACCCCCTACTGCTTCCGCCGCTTCCTGCGCGACGGGGCCAAGCTCTTCCGCTAGGATTGGTCCAATTACGATGGGTCCCAATTAAGATGGATCCCAATAGCGGAGAGTCGCGCTCTTGCATTTCTGGTTGTCATTCCGCAGCGTAGCGGAGGAATCTGCTGTTGGGTAGTCTGTATACCGTTAGACAAACTGCCGTAGCTTTTCTTCCGCTCGCTCGACGCATCTATCCTAGTAACATCACCTCAACCATCCACACCACACCACACCCCTGAGGTCTCTTGCACGAAACCCCACCGCCGCCGCCCGACCTGAACACGCCTGACCTGACCAGCCCCGCCGAAGTCACCGCCGCCGCGCTGCGCGACTCCGCCGTCGACGCGGCCACGCTCGTCTGGCATCGCCGCCTGCTCTCGCACATCCCGCGCGGCCAGTTCGTCCGCTACCTCTGCGTCGGCGTCTTTAACACCCTCTTCGGCTACACCACGTTCGCCATCATCAACTTCCTGCTGCATCGCCGCAACGTTCCGGTCTCTTACATCTTCGCCTCGGCCATCTCCAACTTCATCAACATTACGGTCGCCTATCTCGGCTACAAGTTCTTCGTCTTCCGCACCCGCGGCAACTATCTCCGCGAATGGCTCAAGGCCATGGCCGTTTACTGGAGCGGCTTCCTTCCCGCGCTGCTGCTGCTGCCCGCGCTGGTCCGGCTGCTCAACTGGCTGCTCCCGCCGCATATCTTCGCCTTCCATCGCCACCTCGTCACGCGCGACCTCGCGCCCTACGTCGCCAACGCCATCCTTCTGGGCTTCGGCGTCATCTACAGCTTCATCGGCCACAAGAACGTCACCTTCCGCGAGAAGCCCGCCGCCTGACGTGATAGGGAGCCTCTGACTAAGCCTCGAATTGGAAGGGCACGACTTCAGTCGCGCCGCAAATGTCCCAAGATCAACCCGGCTTGAGCCGCTGAGGTCCGCTTGGAGCGCTTCGTCAGAGCCTCCTTCGCCCTTCAGCTAAACTGATCCAGGAGCATCCCCGCAGTGAGCCAGAAGACCATCTCCATCATCACGCCCTGCTACAACGAGGAAGCCAACGTCCTGAACCTCTACAACCAGGTCCGCGAGGTCATGGCCGCGCTCCCCTACCCCTACGAGCACATCTTCATCGACAACGCCTCCCGCGACAACACCGTCCCCATCCTCAAGATGATCGCGGCCGAAGACCCCAATGTGAAGGTCATCGTCAACGCGCGCAACTTCGGCCACATCCGCTCGCCCATTCACGGCCTCTTCCAAGCCCGCGGCGACGCCATGATCGGCATCGTCGCCGACCTGCAGGACCCGCCGCCGATGATCGTCGATCTCATCCGCGAGTGGGAGCGCGGCGCCTACTGCGTCCTCGGCATCAAGCGCACCTCCGAAGAGCACTCCGTCATGTTCTGGGCGCGCAAGCAGTACTACCGCCTCGCCGAGCGCCTCTCCTCGATCGAGACCATCCAGAACTACACCGGCTTCGGCCTCTACGACCGCAAAGTCGTCGACCTCGTCCGCTCCTTCGACGACCCCTACCCGTACTTCCGCGGCATGATTGCCGAAATCGGTCTGCCCACCGTCAAACTGCTCTACGACCAGCCCAGCCGCAAGTTCGGCGTGACTAAGAACAACTGGTACACCCTCTACGACATCGGCATGCTCGGCATCATCAACCACAGCAAAGTCCCGCTCCGCCTGGCCACCTTCGCCGGCTTTATCGGCGCCGCGCTCAGCTTCCTCATCGCGCTCGGCTACCTCATCGCCAAGCTCGCCTTCTGGTCTACCTTCACCGTCGGCGTCGCTCCCCTGCTCATCGGCGTCTTCTTTGTGCTCTCCATCGTGCTGGTCTGCCTGGGCATTATGGGCGAGTACGTCGGGGCCATCTACACCCAGCTCCAACACCGCCCCTACGCCGTCGAGCTCGAGCGCCTCAACTTCGACCACACCTTCGGCCAAGCCCGCCCCAGCCCCGTCGCCCTGAACGGCATCACCGCCGGCAACCCGCTCGCAGCCGGCAGTCTCACCGTCGCCACCACAACCGTCCCCATCGCACCCTGAATAAAGTCTTGTCATCCTGAGCGCAGCGAAGGACCTGCTTCTGCCTTTGCCTTGCACTTGCCTCTTTAGTTGTCATTCCGCAGGAATCTGCTTCTCGCCCGCAGCAGCACAAAGCCGGGTGCCCCATTCATGACGCGGTCTCATCGCGGCATGGGTGGGGGCCACAAACTCCACGGAGCCACATGACCGACCTCATCAAAAAACAACTCGCCCAGTCCATCGAAACCATGACCAAGGTCCTCCACGACGAGGCCATCCACGGCGCCGTCTTCGCCGCCGGCCGCCTCACCGCCGACGCCATGCAGCAGGGCCGCAAGCTCATGGTCTGCGGCAACGGAGGCTCCGCCGCCGACGCCCAGCATCTCGTCGCCGAGTTCGTCTCCCGCCTCACCGTCGACCGCCCGGCTTTGCGAGCAGTGGCGCTCACCACCGACACCAGCATCCTCACCGCCATCGGCAACGACTACAGCTACGACAACGTCTTCGAGCGCCAGGTCGAAGCCCTCGGCAACTCCGGCGACGTTCTCCTCGCCATCTCCACCAGCGGCAACTCGAAAAACTGCGTCAAAGCCCTTCATCTCGCCAAAAAAATGGGTATCCACACCATCGCCTACACCGGCAACAACGGCGGCGCCATGGCTGCGCTCGCGGACATCAACGTCATCATCCCTTCCGGCGTCACGATGAACATCCAGGAGTCCCACCTCGCCCTCGAGCACATCTTCTGCATGGTCGTCGAGCGCTGCTACTTCGGCCCCGACTTCGGCCAGAAGCCCCAGCATCTGGCAGAATAATTCCCGCTGCGCGAACGCCGTGGCGCTCTTCCAGCCTCAGCGTGGAATGCCCCCTTTTCCACAATGAAACTGCCCCGAACCAAGCTTGGTTCCTGCAAATCCATGGCTTTGATCCACCCCCGCCGCTTCGATGGCATATTCGAAATGCGAGTGATTTGCAATTAAGCACACCGTGGTCTTTACAAGGTTTTCTTCTGTTCCCGTTTGCGGTCTCTGGCCATACCCAGGAAATTAAAAAACAGGAGAACTGCCATGTTACTCACCATCATTGTTGCCCCTTCCGTTCTCGCCGTCGGCATCGTTTTCTTCCTTCAGAACTGGGCCGAGATGCGCGGCGTAAGCTCCGACCTCTAGAGCGTATCCCGAATTTGTATAGGGTTCCCGCTGTTGCTTTTCTGGTTGTCATTCCGCAGCCCAGCGGAGGAATCTGCTGTTTGGGCTGCCACTAGTCCTAAGGGAAATGCCCTAACTCTTCGCGGCGCGGCCTGCACGACCTCCTCAATCCCGTGCAGGCCCGCCCCAACCCCTCCCGCGCTTCACCCGAATGTTCCCCGACTCACCTCTTCCGCAGCAAAGCGGAGGAATCTGCTTTGCTGAGCGGCTATCACCCTCTCCGCCACGTTTCTAATCCGTGCCGCTGCCAGCTTCCTTGCAGTGATATCCAGCCTGGCTCTCCGACAGCTCCACCGCGCATGTCGCCAGACGCTTCAGCGTCGCCGGAACGCTCTCTCCCTTCGGCAGACCATAGTTCACCACCAACAGATGATCCAGGTTCAACTTGCTCAGCGGCGGATGCGGACACCCTGACCCCGCTCCCCACACACACGCCAGCCCCGCGCTGAGCGTGTCCAGTTGCCACATCAGCACCAGGGTGTGGTTCAGTTGCGTCTGCTGCGTGTCGGCCGCGTAAAACCGATCCGGCTTCTGCAGGAAGTACTCGAATGTGACCGGCTCGCTGCCCTTCGGCTTTGCTGCGACGCCTCCCACCACAGGCTGTACAGGCGGCTGTCGATCTGGTGCCCTACATCGATGACCGCGTGGACCTGCTCCGCTGTCTGCATGTTCGCCAGCATGTTGCCAAACACCAGGTCGAAGGTCTGCGGCTGGTTGGTCTGCTCCAGCACCGTCTGCTCGATCTGCCGCGCCGAGTTCCCGTAGCGCGAATCGTCCTCGAAGCTCTGCATCAGGAACGCCGTCGGGATCAGCCCGGACTCATTAAAGTTCACCGTCTGCAGCGCCTGTCGCCACTGCGCGGCTTTGGTCTCCTCCGCGGTCACGGCCAGGTTCGCCGCGGAGTATAGCGTCCCCGCCGAGATTGTCATCCTGAGCGGAGCGAAGGATCTGCTTCTTGTTCGCAGAACCGATGCTGCTTCACCCCAGCCGGTCCAGCATCTCCATCGGCTTCAGCCGGACGCAACTGAAGATCGGATAATCCTTCAGGGTGTAGAGCGAGATCTCGGTCTCGCGAAGTTGCTGGACCAGGTCGAGAAAGTCCTCGGGGAAGTTGGTCTCGAAGGCCACCACGAACTCCTGGTCGTCGAGGCCGAAAGAATAGGTGGTGTTGAGCTTCACGCGGGGATAGGACAGGCCGACCTTGATGTGCTCATCCATCAGCCGCTTGCGCTCGGCGAGCGACAGCAGATACCACGGCCGCGTCTTCCAGAACGGGTAGATGAAGATGTACTTCTGGCCGCCGGGGCGGATCGCGCCGCGGCCTTCGCCCTCGCTTTCGTCTGTACTGCCGTCCGTGCGATCGATCTGGTACTGCGAGCGCTTGGTCATGGCGAGGAAGCTGTGGGGCGTGGTCAGATAGCCGCCCAGCGGGGTGGCCATCAGCTCGCTCCTCATGCGATTCAGCTCGTCGATCTGATAGCCGATCGACCACACGCACATGTCGACATCTCCACGTGTGCCAATTGTGGAATAGGTGATCGAGAGGAACTCGCCGGGCTTGTTCCAGCGCGTCAGAACGTCGGCGAAGGCCTGCTTGTGCGCGGCCTTTTCGTCAGCCGGAAGCCGGCGCCACTCGGGCATGAGCTTGTAGAAGCTGAAGCACACGATCTGCCGCTTGACCGGCACTCCGCCATGCGCGGCGGGCGCGCCATAGCCGGACGGAAGCGGCCTCCCGGTTGCGGGAGCTTCGGTTGCTGCGGGAGCGGATGCGGTCGGTGCAGACAGGGTTTCGGACATAGCCTCATCGTAGCAAAGCGCTGCGCGCTCATGGCAAAGCGTCGCGCGGCTCGCCCTCGCCGATCATCCTCACAAGCTATACTTCGGCTATGTTCGAACACATCCTGGGCGCAATCGCCAACTTCATCATTGCGGTGATCTCCGCGGGCGGTTACGCGGGCGTTGTCCTACTGATGGCCATCGAATCGGCCTGCATTCCTCTGCCGTCGGAGGTGATCATGCCCTTCGCCGGCTATCTGGTCTTCAAGGGCCAGTTCAACCTGTTCTGGGTGGCCACGGCGGGCGCGATCGGCTGCAATCTGGGCTCGGTGGTTTCGTACTGGATCGGCCGCTGGGGAGGCAAGCCGGCCATCGATCGCTTCGGGCGCTTTGTGCTGCTGAGCCACCACGACCTCGAACGAACCGAGTATTACTTCCACCGCTTTGGTGCGCTCACGGTGCTGGTGGGGCGGCTGCTTCCGGTGGTGCGGACGTTCATCGCGCTGCCCGCGGGAGTCGCGAAGATGAACCAGGTGCGCTTCCACATCTATACGTTCGTCGGCTCCTGGCCGTGGTGCTTTGTGCTGGCCTATGTGGGGATGAAGCTGGGCAATGGCTGGCAGACCGATCCGCGCTTCAAGGCGGTCTTCCATCGCTTCCATCTGGGCGTGGAGCTGGTGCTGCTGGCAGCCATCATCTGGTTTGTCTGGACCCACTGGAAGAACCGCAAGGGGACCGCGACGGCCTGAGATCGGCCAGCGCCGCAGCCGGTTGCACCGAGCTTTCCTGTGAGCGATACTGAAGTGTCCGCACCACGGAGAAATCGTTTCTTTAGAAGGGTCTGTCCAGAATGTCTACACCCGCAGCCGCCACTGAAGGCGCGGCGAGCATCCAGCCTGCAACCGGAAAACTTGGCATCATGATCCCGGGCATGGGCGCCGTCGCGACCACGCTGATTGCCGGCGTCGAAGCTGTCCGCCGGGGCTTTGCCAAGCCCATCGGCTCGATGACCCAGATGGGCACTATCCGCCTCGGCAAGCGCACCGACGACCGTACGCCGCTCATCAAGG
This sequence comes from Granulicella sp., assembly GCA_965277925.1. GTDB lineage: Bacteria > Acidobacteriota > Terriglobia > Terriglobales > Acidobacteriaceae > Granulicella. The sequence goes on from OZ255850.1 coordinate 1,215,864, forward strand.
ACTTCGCGCCCATCGCGCCGCTCGACGACCTGGTCTTTACCGGCTGGGACATCTTCGGCGGCAATCTTTACGACGCCGCCAAGACCGCCTCCGTGCTGGACCGCGACCAGCTCGACAGCATGCGGCCGTTTCTGGAGTCCATCGAACCGATGCCGGCGGCCTTCGAGGAGCGCTACGTCAAACGCCTTACCGCGAAGAATAAAAAGCTCGGCAAGAACAAGTGCGACCTGGCGAATCAGATTCGCAACGACATCGCCGAGTTCAAGTCGAAGACCGATCGCCAGGTGATGATCTGGTGCGGGTCCACGGAGATTTACCACGAGCCGAAGGCCGTCCACCAGACCCTTGAAGCCTTCGAGAAAGGCCTTGTCGCTGACGACCCCGACATCGCTCCATCGATGCTCTACGCCTGGGCCTGCCTCAAGGAGGGCATCCCGTTTGCCAACGGCGCGCCGAACCTCTGCGTCGATATTCCGGCGCTGAATGAGCTCTCTCGCAAGATGAATGCGCCGATCTGCGGCAAGGATTTCAAGACCGGCCAGACCTTCATCAAGACCGTGCTCGCGCCCGGCTTCAAGGCCCGCCAGCTGGGCGTCAGCGGATGGTACTCGACCAACATTCTGGGTAATCGCGACGGTGAAGTGCTGGACGATCCGGATAACTTCAAGACCAAGGAAGTCTCGAAGCTGGGCGTGCTGGAGCACATCTTCCAGACCGAAAAGAACCCCGACCTCTATGGCGATCTTTACCACAAAGTTCGAATCAACTATTACCCGCCGCGCGGCGACAACAAAGAGGGCTGGGACAACATCGATATCTTCGGCTGGCTCGGCTACCCGATGCAGATCAAGGTCGACTTCCTTTGCCGCGACTCGATTCTCGCCGCTCCGCTGGCACTCGATCTTTGCCTGTTCATGGACCTCGCCGCGCGCACACCGGCGCTGCGCGGGCTCGGCATTCAGGAGTGGCTCAGCTTTTACTTCAAGGACCCCGACAGCGCGCCCGGCGTTTATCCCGAGCACGATCTCTTCATCCAGTCGATGAAGCTGAAGAACACGCTGCGCCACATCATGGGCGAGGGCCTCATCACGCATTTAGGTCTGGACTACTACGGCGAGTGAGGAAACACGAATCACGACGAGGCCTCGCGGTCGACGATCGCGGGGCTTCTTTCTTGGAGCGGACTTCCTGGAGCGGAACATGGAGCAGAGCGCAAGCCAGCGCCAATTCGATGTTCTTCGGCTCTATGGCGATCTCGTGTCCGATCGGGAAGATTGGAGCGGCGCGCTGGTGCTGGCTTGTGGCCCCTATGCGGAGATTGTGCCGACGGCAGTCAGCATCGCGAATGGAACCACGCTTTGGCTGACCGACGCTGCCGCAGATGCAAAGGTGGCGATGCGTCGAGGCGCGGTGGACTTCGTCGTCAACTCGCTCGACGAAGCGTTGCGCACGCTCAAGAACCAGATCCGCCAGGGAAGGCCGTTGGGCGTCGCGCTGACGGGAGAAGTGGCTGCTGTGCTGGCGGAGATGGTGGAGCGCGGGGTGCTGCCCGACAGGATGTTCGGCGGGGCCGCGGTGCTGGACGCAGGCCAATCGCGCGCCAGCCTCGACTCGCTGCGGGCTTCCGGAATGGACATTCGCGACGGGCCCTCTCAAGGGAAGGACGGCGAGCGATGGCAGCGAGCGATGATGATTCTTGGTCGCAAGCGTTACTACGCTTATTTCGTTGATGCGGAAAGCCTGCCTGGACTACGCGAGATCGATGCGCGGTTGCTCGCAATGCTTGCTGAAGGAGATATCCCGCGACGGCGTTGGCTGCAGCGGCTCTCGAAGTATGTTCGTGATTCGGTCGAGGGTGGCCGCTGGGTTTGGCTCGCGGAAGAAGAATTCGAGGCGCTGCGCGACTCGCTGCCGATCAGTCCTGAATCACGGCCATGATCTCCGGCCACAGCGCCTTCACGCCGCCTTCGGTCTTCGACGACACGGGCAGGATGCGCTCTTCGCCGTGAGCTTTGCGGAGCGCGGCCAGCGACTTTGCCAGTTGATTGCCGCCCAGCTTGTCGGATTTCGTGCCCACCACCAGGTGCGGCCGCTGCATCTGGCGCAGCGCCGTGATGAGCAGCGTGTCGCTCTCCTGCGGCGGAATGTCGGTGTCGACCAGACAGATGCACAGCGCCAGTTGCTCCCGCTCGGCGAGATAGGGCTCGATAAACTTCGGCCACTCGGCTGAGATCGACCGGGAGATTTTTGCGTAGCCGTAGCCGGGCAGGTCGGCGAAGATGAGGGACGGCTTCATCGAGTGCTTCTGGTCGGTGCCCTCATGCAGCGCGAAGAAGTTGATCGCGCGGGTGCGCCCGGGCGTAGAGGAAACCTTTGCTTCTTTGGAGCCCAGCAGCGTGTTGATTAACGACGACTTGCCCACGTTGGAGCGGCCGAGGAAGGCAACCTCGGGCGCGTCGTGGGTGCGGGCGCTGCCGGGAAAATGGTCGGGGCTGGTGGCCGAGAGCAGAAAGTTCGTCGTAAACCGCATCGCTCCAGCTTATCGCCTGAGGTCCCTGTGCGCACCGGCGGATTCACGTTTGGGATACGATGAAGGCGAATCTGTTAATTGCTCCGAAGTCTTAAGGCGCATCGCTGAGGTGGATTCTTGCGCGGGCTTTGCATATTCAAAATTCGGACGTTGAACGATCCCGCGTCGAGAAATCGCAGCGGCGGTCGTATCGGAGTTCTACCGACGATGTTCGCGGTTGTGGCTGTCGCGCTGGTGCCGGCGCGCGTCCTGGCGCAGACTGCGCCGATGCCGCTGCTGCCCAGCGGCATCGCCTACGACGCGGCCGGGAATCTCTACTTCGCCGACACGCACCGCAACCAGGTCTTCGAATCCACGCTCGCGGGCGCGCTGCTGGTCGTCGCCGGCAGCGGCGTGCAGGGCTATTCAGGCGATGGCGCCGCGGCCATCGGCGCGGAACTCAACCGGCCGCAGGGGATCGCGATTGGCTCCGATGGAACGCTGTACATTGCCGACACCGGCAACCAGCGTATCCGGTCCGTTGCCGCGGGACAGATCGCTACCTTCGCGGGAACCGGCAGCGCGGGTTTTGGCGGCGATGGCGGCCCAGCCACGGCAGCCGCCTTCAATACGCCGACCGCTCTGGCCATCGAAGCCGGCGGAGCTCTGCTGGTCTGCGACACCGGCAACCAGCGCATCCGTCGCATCCGCTCAGGCCTTACGACGACGATTGCCGGCAACGGAGTGCAGGGCTTCGGCGGCGACGGCGCGGCGGCGCTCTCAGCCGAGCTCGACACACCCGCGGGCGTCGCCGTCGCTTCCGATGGCCGCATCTTTGTCGCCGATTCGCACAACGCGCGGCTTCGCGTCATCGCGACGGACGGTAGCATCACCACGTTCGCCGGAACCGGCCAGCGCGGCTACAGTGGCGACGGCGGCGCGGCGACGGCGGCGGAGCTGTCGCTGCCGCGCGGCATCAGCGTTACATCCGCGGGCGCTGTTGTCTTCGCCGACTCGAACAATCAGCGCATCCGCATGGTGAATGCACAGGGAACGATCTCGACCATCGCGGGGAGCGGGGTGCAGGGCGCAGCTAGGGATGGCAGCGCGGCCACTGTGGCCATGCTCAATACACCACGCGGTGTGGCGGTCTCGAGCTTCGGCTCACCCGCCTTCGCGGAGTCGCTCAGCCAGTCTCCGTCGGCCGCCGTCCGCGAGCTTGCGCCCAATGGGAACCTCTACTTGCCGGCCGCGCTGGCGACTCCGCCGCGCTCGTCGTCGGTTGCGCTCACCCTGCCGGGCAACGCCACCCACGGTTCCAGCGCGGCGGTCAGCGTCAACGGCAGCGCGGGTACACCGCAGGGCGTCGTGCAACTGCTTGACAGCGGCGCGGTGGTCGCGCAGACCGCGCTCACCGCGGGCTCGGCGACATTCTCACTGGCGGCGTTGGCGCCGGGAGCACATACGCTGACCGCCAGCTATATGGGCGATGGCGTGAACCCCGCCGCGACCAGCGCAATCGCAACGGTCAGCCTGGGCATGGCCACCGTCACCGCGACGGCCAACCCGCAGAGCATCGAGTACGGTCAACCGATCCCAGCCCTGACCGGCTCATTGAGCGGCGTGCTCGCGCAGGACAGCGGCAAGGTCGCGGCGGTCTTCAGCACGATCGCCGCCGTGCTCTCGCCGCCCGGAATTTATCCCATCGTCGCAACACTGACGGGGCCGGACAGCGGCGGCTACAACGTGGTCATGACGCCGGGCTCGGGTGCGCTGCAGATCGTGCCCGCGGCGGCCAGCGTGGTCGAGCAGCCGCTGGCGCAGAGCTCCTATGCGGGCCTGCCGCTGTTGCTGGCGGCGCATGTGGCGTCGACGACGCAAGGAACGCCAACCGGCGCGGTCAACTTCCTCGACGGCTCGACGACCGTGGCGACAGCGCAACTCGCGCGCGGCATCGCGTCGGCAACGTACCTTGCGCCCAGCAGCGGAAGCCACTCGATCGTGGCGGCATACTCCGGCGACAGCGACTTCAGTGCGAGTACCTCGGCGGCTGTTACCACCGTGGTTGGCAGCATGCCCGATTACACGGTGAGCTTCGCGGGCAGCTCGACCCAGACGGTCGCGGCCAGTTTGATCGCGACGTATACCCTTACCGTCGCGTCGCAGACAGGCCCGTTTACCGGTGCGGTATCGATGAGCACGAATGGATTGCCGACGGGCGCGACGGCCAGCTTCTCGCCGCCGCAGGTGGTCCCAGGCACCGGCGCGGTGGCTGTAACGCTGAGCGTGCAGACCAGCGCTACCATGGCGCGTGCGACGCCGTTCTGGCGCGGCGATGGAAGCTGGGGACGCGGCGGAACGATCGCGCTTTGGGCCGTGACACTGCCGTGGCTGTTGCTGCGCCGCCGCAAACAAATGCGGGTGATGGTCTGTGGCCTGCTGCTGTTGGCTGCCGCCGGCTGCGGAGCCCGCAACGCAACCAGCACCGCTGTGAATTCCAAGACCTACAACTTCACCGTGACCGGCACCTCGACCAATCTCGCGGGAGCGGTCGTCGCGCACTCTCTGCCGGCCACGCTGGTGGTGCAGTAGCTGGTAGAGAAATATCTGCAAATTTAGTTCGCGACCGAAGCGCTGGAAGACCGTGCAGCGTTTGCACGTCCCTTCTGCATCTATTGTGATGTGGGAGGTTACGCCGGTCTGCCTGGCGTTACTTGCTTCAATCTCAAACAAGATGAAAAGAGTCTATGGAACGCACACTGCTGCCTGGAAAACCATACCCGCTTGGAGCCACGCCAAGCTCGCTGGGAACGAACTTCGCGCTCTACTCGGAGAATGCAACGGGCGTGAAGGTGTGCCTCTTCGATGACGACGGCAAGCAGATCGACTGCGTGGATTTGAAAGAGACGACCGCTTTTGTCTGGCATGGGCTGCTGCGCAATATCAAACCGGGCCAGCGGTACGGCTATCGCGTAGATGGACCGTGGGACCCGGAGAAGGGGATGCGCTTCAACCCGGCGAAGCTGTTGGTCGATCCTTACGCGAAAGCGATCGCCGGCGAACCGGATCACCAAGGGCCCATCTATCCGTACGACGCGCCCTCCGGCGACGACATGAAGAAGTGCGACACAGATGACGCGGACTTCGTCCCGAAGAGTGTGGTGGTCGACGACGAATTCGAGTGGGGAGACGACTGCTCTCCCGAAACTCCAATCGCGGATTCGGTGATCTACGAGGTGCATGTTCGCGGGTTCTCCATGCGCAATCCGGAGGTTCCCGAAAAGTTGCGCGGGACCTATGCCGGTCTGGCGCACGATGCGAGCATCGGCTATCTGAAGAAGCTTGGCATTACGGCCGTCGAGCTGCTTCCGGTGCATCACTTCATCGACGAGGGACATCTGCTGGACCGCGACCTTCGCGATTACTGGGGCTACAACACGCTGGGCTACTTCGCGCCGATGTCGCGTTACAGCTCGAGCGGCGACGACGGCCAGCAGGTCGTCGAGTTCAAGGAGATGGTCAAGCGGCTGCACGCGGAGGGAATCGAGGTCATCCTCGACGTGGTGTACAACCACACCTGCGAGGGCAACGAGAAGGGTCCGATGCTTTCGCTGAAGGGCGTCGATAACACGACCTTCTATCGCACCCTCGCGGACAATCCACGCTACTACATGGATTACACCGGTACCGGCAACACGTTGAATGTCTACAATCCGCAGGTACTGAAACTCATCATGGACAGCCTGCGTTACTGGGTCATCGAGATGCACGTCGACGGCTTCCGCTTCGATCTGGCGTCGACGCTGGCCCGCGAACTGCACGATGTCAATAAGCTCGGCGCATTCTTCGATACGATTCACCAGGACCCCACGCTGGCCGACGTCAAGCTCATCGCAGAGCCGTGGGACGTCGGCGATGGCGGGTATCAGGTGGGTAACTTTCCGGTGCTGTGGGCGGAGTGGAATGGCAAATATCGCGACACCGTGCGTAAGTTCTGGAAGGGCGACAGCGGCCAGCTTTCAGACTTCGCGTACAGGCTGACGGGATCGAGCGATCTCTATCAGAACGACGGCCGCAAGCCATCCGCATCGATCAACTTCATCACCGCGCACGATGGTTTTACGCTCTGCGATCTGGTGAGTTACAACGAGAAACACAACGAAGCCAATGGCGACAACAACAGCGACGGGGCAAACGACAATGAGAGTTGGAACATGGGCGCCGAAGGCCCGACCGACGACCCGAACATCAACAACCTGCGCGAGCGCCAGACGCGCAATTTTCTTACGACGCTGATGTTGAGCCAGGGCGTTCCCATGCTCGCGGGTGGTGATGAAGTCGCGCGCTCGCAGAGCGGCAACAACAACTGCTACTGCCAGGACAACAAGCTCACGTGGTATGACTGGAATCTGGACGAGCCGCGCAAGCGGCTGCTGGAGTTTACCTCGCGGCTGATTCAACTGCGCCGCGACCATCCCAACCTGCATCGCCGGCGGTTCTTTCAGGACCGCAAGATTCGCGGCTCGATCGTGCGCGATGTCGCATGGTTTGGGACGGACGGCAATGAAATTTCCGACGAGGCGTGGGGCGAGGCATGGAACAAGTCCATCGGCGTGATGCTGAATGGAAAGACGCTCGGCGTGATGGACGAAGAGGGCCAGCAGGTTGTGGACGACAGCTTTCTCATCCTTGTCAATGCTGCCGAGCAGGGGGTTGAGTATGTTTTGCCGGAGCCGCCCAACAAGACGCCGTGGAGGCAGGTGCTGGACACCGAGAGCATCAAAGACCCGTTCTGCGAGACCAATGTGCAGGACAAAGTAATCGTCGGCGGACGCGCGGTGAGGGTCTACAGCGACGGCATCGAAGAGGTGGCGAAGGCGCCCGTCAAGCAGAAGCTGGCGAGAACGTTGTAGCTCGCGGCGGGAACCCTGCGCGCGGTCATCGCGCGGGTGGCAGCTTCTCGTAGGCCGCGACCTGGTCCAGCGTGAAGCGCTGCATCTCCGCGCCGCGCTGCCATGCCCGGTACCAATCGACGAGCCAATGCAGCGCATCCTCGAGATGCAGCCGCGGATGCCACGCCAGTTCCGCTCGAGCGCGGCTGGCGTCCAGCTTCAGATAACCCGCCTCGTGCACGCTGGGGTCTTCATCGAGCACCCAGCTTGCTTCGCCGCCCCAGAACTTCGTCATGCGCTCGACGATCCAGCCGACCGGCTGCGCGTCGTCTTCCGATGGCCCGAAGTTGAAGGCGGTCGCATAGTGCGCGGCTTGCGTGACATCGTCCGCGAGCAGATGTTCCGCGAGCAGGATGTAGCCCAGCAGCGGCTCCAGGACGTGCTGCCAGGGGCGGATCGCCTGGGGACGGCGTATGCGCACGGCGTCGCCCGCTAGAAATCCGCGAACCAGATCGGGGATGAGGCGATCGCTCGACCAATCGCCGCCGCCGATGACATTGCCGGCGCGCGCGGTGGCGATGCCGCACTTATGTTTGGCAATCTGCCCCACAGGGAAGTAGCTCTGGCGATAGGCTGCGGAGACGATCTCCGCGCAGGCCTTCGAGCTGGAGTAGGGGTCGTAGCCGCCCAGCGGATCGGTCTCGCGATAACCCCACAGCCACTCTTTGTTTTCGTAGCACTTGTCGGTGGTGACGCTGACGACGGCGCGCACACTGGGCGTGCGGCGCACCGCGTCGAGCACGCGCGCGGTGCCGATCACGTTGGTCTCGAAGGTCCCGACCGGATCCTCGTAGGAGTAGCGGACCAGCGGCTGCGCCGCCAGGTGGAAGACGACTTCGGGAGCGAAGTCATGGATCGCCGCATTGACTTTCGAAGCGTCGCGGATGTCGCCGCGAATGTCTTCGACGAGGCTGCCGACTTTGGCCTCAGTGAAGAGGTTGGGGTTGGTGCACGGGTCGAGGGAGTAGCCGCGGACAGTAGCTCCGCGCGACGCCAGCCAAAGCGCGAGCCAGCCGCCTTTGAAGCCGGTGTGGCCGGTGAGAAAGACGCGCTTGCCGCGCCAGGAGAATGTGGAGTCTTCAGGCATAGAGACAGGATACTTGCTTCGCAAGAGTGAGTGGGGCATCGTATGCGACGATGGTGTTGGAGGTGAGTGCGGTGTTGCGATGGCTGGCGATGATTGCTGTTGTGGCGATGGCAGGGAGAGCGGCGGGTCAGGCTCCGCAAACGGCTGCGGGAACAAGGCCAAAGTTTGATGCGTTCGAGGTGGCTACGGTGAAGCTGGTCGATCCCGGGCAACGGGCCGGACGATTCTTCAAAATGGAGGGACCTCACCGGTGGATGGCTACGAACTTCACACTTACGAATTTGATTGCGCTGGCATATGACATGAATCCGCGAACGATCTCCGCGGGGCCAGGATGGATGAATTCGCAGCACTTCGACATTGAGGCGATTACGCCGGGAGATGTTCGGCCCACGCGGCTGGAACAGATGCGGATGCTGCGTGCGCTGCTGGTGGAGCGGTTTCAATTGAAGTTTCATCGCCACGAGAAAGAGTTTTCGATTTATGAGCTGAGCGTGGCGAAGGGTGGACCGAAGCTGACGGCGGCGGCGCACCCAGATGATCCGGCAGACATCATTGGAGTGGTATATCCGGGCAGGATTGAGGTTCCCGCGAAGAGTGTAACGATGGACGACTTTGTGGCGATGTTGCAGCGCGCGACGCTGGATCGGCCCACGGTAAATAAGACGGGCCTGACGGAGAAATATGATTTCAATCTGGAGTGGGCGCCGGACGAGACGCAGTATGGCGGCGAGGTGCCGAAGGCGCCTGAGGATTCGCCCAGCCCACCGCTGTTTACGGCGGTGCAGGAGCAGCTGGGTTTGAAGCTGATTGCCACACGCGGGATGGTGTCGGCGATGGTGGTGGATAATGCTGAGCGGCCTACCGCGAATTGAACAGGGCCGCTACCAGGTCTTCCATGGCGCCTTTCCGCTGCTCCACAGCTCTTCGAGGTGCTGCTTGTCGCGCAACGTGTCCATGGCCTGCCAAAAGCCGTGGTGGAAGAACGCATGCACCTGGCCTTCGGCTACCAGCGTCTCGATGGGCTCGCGCTCGAACATCTGGCCGTCGTCGGTGACAGCTTCGATCGCCTTGGGAGAGAGCACGAAGAAGCCTCCGTTGATCCAGCCGCCTTCGTCGCTGGGCTTTTCCTGGAACGAATAGATCTGCGTGTCCTTGAGGCCCAGCGCGCCGAAACGCGCGACCGGCTGCACGCTGGTGAGCGTGACCAGCTTGCCGTGCTTCTTGTGGAACTCGATGGAGGCGGCGATGTCCACGTTGGCCACGCCATCGCCGTAGGTCATGCAGAAGGTTTCTTCGCCTTCCAGGTATTTTGCAACGCGGCGAAGCCGGCCGCCGGTGCCGCTGCTGTCCCCCGTATCGACCAGCGTCACGCGCCAGGGTTCGGCGACCGAGTTGTGCACGATCATCTTGTTCTCGTGCATGTCGAAGGTGACATCGGAGGTGTGCAGAAAGTAGTTCGCGAAGAACTCCTTGATAACGTAGCCCTTGTATCCGCAGCAGATGATGAAGTCGTTGATGCCGAACTGCGAGTAGATTTTGAGGATGTGCCAGAGGATCGGCCTGCCGCCGATCTCAACCATCGGCTTGGGCCGGAGCGAGGTCTCTTCCGAGATGCGTGTGCCGAGACCGCCGGCGAGGATGACCGCTTTCATGTATTGGAGTCCTTTTCGAGTGCTTACGCCGGCCCGCAGCGCCAGATCCAGGCCTGCGGATCGAGCGGCATAGCGGTTCTTTAAGGCTTACGAGCATCATACCTGCCCGGGTCCGGGCACGCCTTTTGGTATTCTTGGAATATCTATGAGTGAGCGCTCCGAACAACTTCGTCAACAGATCCTTCAGCTAACCGCAGAGTTCCACGCCGAGGCGTTTGCCCAGCGTGAGTTCGTGCCGGGAAGCTCAACAGTTCCGGTTTCGGGCAAGGTGATCGACGCGGCCGACATCAGCGTGGTGGTGGATTCCGCGCTCGACGGCTGGTTCACGACCGGACGCTGGGCCAAGGAGTTCGAGCGCAAGCTGGCGAGGTTTGTCGGCGTGCGTTCGGCGTCGCTGGTGAACTCGGGGTCGTCGGCCAATCTAGTGGCACTGAGCGCGCTGACCTCGCCCAAGCTGGGCGACCGGCAGCTCAAGCCGGGGCACGAGGTCATCACGGTTGCGGCGGGATTTCCGACGACGGTCAACCCGATTTTCCAGAACCGTCTGGTGCCGGTGTTTGTCGACGTCACGCTGCCCACCTATGAGATCGATGTGACGAAGCTCGAAGCCGCGCGCAGTGAAAAGACGCGCGCGGTGATGATCGCGCATACGCTGGGGAATGTCTTCAATCTCGATGCCGTGACGGCCTTCTGCAAGAAGTACAACTTGTGGCTGATTGAAGACTGCTGCGACGCGCTGGGCTCGACCTACAAGGGACAGAAGGTCGGAACGTTTGGCGATATTGCCACCGTAAGCTTCTATCCGGCGCACCACATCACCATGGGCGAGGGCGGCGCGGTGATGACCGACAAGCCCGCGCTGCAGGTGCTGATCGACAGCTTCCGCGACTGGGGCCGCGACTGCTGGTGTGAGCCGGGCATGGACAACACCTGCGGCAAACGCTTCGACTGGCAGCTTGGATCGCTGCCATGCGGCTACGATCACAAGTATACCTACTCGCACGTCGGCTACAACCTGAAAGCGACCGACATGCAGGCCGCGCTGGGCGTCAGCCAGATTGCGAAGCTGCCGGAGTTTATTGCGCGGCGCAAGGAGAACTTTGCGTATTTGAAGGCCGCGCTGAAGCCGCTCGCGGAGCATCTGGTTTTGCCGGAGGCGACGCCGGACAGCGATCCAAGCTGGTTCGGGTTCCCGATCGGCGTCAAGAAAGACGCTCCGTTTACCCGCGATCAACTCACCCGTGCGCTCGAGGCCAACAAGATCGGAACACGGCTGCTATTTGCGGGTAACCTGCTGCGCCAGCCTGCGTACGAGGGCCTGGAATATCGTGTGGTGGGCGAGATGACCAACACCGATCACGTGATGAACAATGTCTTCTGGATCGGCGTTTATCCCGGGCTGACGAGGGAGATGCTGGACTTCATCGTGAAGACCGCAACTGAATTCGTTGGTCAGGCGAAGGCCGGGCTGGTGCTGGTTTAGACGCGGCGCCGTTGAGGGCGCAGAGGCACCCGAACAGCAGATTCCTGCGGAATGACAACCAGAAAAACAAGAGCCCAGCTCTATCCCCAATGAGGAAACTGGTAGGCCTTAGGCATGCCAGGCTGCGGTGCGGCGGAGAGCTTCGGCGAGAGGAATTGTGACGCGCAGGCCGAGCTCATTGCGGGCGCGGTCGATTGCGGGAACGTAGCTGTTGAGGGGCGCGGCAGGGTTCGGGGTGCCGTCGATCTTGATACTGCGGCGAGCGGGAAGCAGGTCGTTCGGCTGCTCACCCCAGCCAGCAAGCTGGCCGGGGGCCTCGTGCGCCTCAGGATGACAAATTCCAGAGGGAACGACCACTTCCTGAACCAGCCGCGCGGCTTCGGCTATGGTGTAAGCCTCGTCGGAGCCGACGTTGTAGGCGCGATTGGCTTGGCCGCGGGCCAGCATCGTCCAGAGCCAGATGCTGAGGTCGGCCATGTAGAGCCAGGAGCGGCGCGGCGTTCCGTCGCCCTTGATGTGGATCGGTTGACCGGCGATGGCCGCGCCGATGAAATTCCCAATGGCAAAGTGCTGGTCGAGCGGCAGATGCGGACCGACGAAGGCGAAGCAGCGGGCGATGACCGGTTCAAGCTGCGTGCTGTGGGCGTAGGCGACGCAGAGGTGCTCTGACATGCGTTTGGCTTCGTCGTACGAGCTCTCGAGCAGCAGCGGGTCCGGCGCGCCGGTGTAGGTCTCCGGTGTGTTCAGCAGAGTGGTGGAGCGGCCGTAGACCGCGCCGGTGGAGGTGTAGAGAAGACGCCTGGCTTCCGTTGCGCACGCAAACTGGAGAACGCGGCGGGTGCCTTCGAGGATGGACTCGGCAAGTTCATAGGCGGGGCGTGCCGACTGCTGGCCGCCGGAGTCGGTCGCCGCGTGCAGGATGTGGGTGTGGCTTTGGGTGGGGAAGGCGAAGCTGCGGATGTCGCCTTCGAGCAGCGTGATCGCCGGGTCGCTTGCGATGTGCGGGGACTTCGCCCGGAAGGCCGCGGCGCTGCGCGTAAGGACGGTGGCCTGAGCGCCGAGCGAGAGTTCGCGGTTGGCGTGGAGCAGGGATTCGAGCAGCCAGTGGCCGAAGAAGCCGGTGCCGCCGGTGATAAAGATCCGCGCGCCGGCAAGTGCGGTGAAAGGAGTGTGGGCGTGTTGGAGGATGTGGGCAAGGTCCTCGCGGGGGAGCGGCTTCGACATGACCTCACCATGATAGCCGGGGGTCCAAGCCGCTCGCACCGCGGAGGGAGTTGGTGTCGTGGTTAGAGGTTCGACTTGGTGCCGCCGCGCATCTCGGACCAGTTCTGAATAACGAAAAGAGCGGTAAGGGCCAGCACGGAAGGAGCGGCGATGATGGTGGTTACTAACATGACTGATCTCCTGTTCTGAATTGAAATCGATGGAGGACGAATGGGGCCCAAGTGGGACCTGAATCTCCCGTCGCAGTGCCGATGGGGTGAGCCGTAGCGGCACGGCCTACCCCACCTGATGAAGAGCCAAAGCGCAAGCTAGGATTGCGACAAGCGCCGGCGAGCGAAGAAAGCCAATCCGATCAGTCCAGTTGCCAAGGTAAGCAATGTAGGCGGCTCGGGTGTAGGGGCAATCATGAAGGACTGTCCTGAATCTCCCGCGGCCGTTGCATCCAAATAAAATGCGTTGGAGTAGTTCGCGCTTCCATAGTTGGCCAACATCTGGCTTTGGAGCGTCGTCATCTCCGAGTTGAGCCCAAACTGCTTGTCAGAGGGAGCAGTCAAATTCCAGATCAACTCCTGGATATCGGTATCCATGGCGGAGTTGCCGGACGGAGTGTTGCCGAACATCGTGCCGTAGTAAGCCGCCTGTTCCAGGGCCGGTTCGGCGCTGTTAATGGCGGTAACGATGACGTTGTAGGTGTCCGGAACAGGAATATCGTGATTGAAATCGTCACAAAAGGCTTCAAAGGAACCAATGGCCGCGCCTTGCGTTGTGGCCAGATTGATCTGGGTGAGACCGACATAATAGGACCCATTGTTTTCTCCCGAAGCATAGGGTTCCACGGTCATCGAGATGGTTTGCCCGACGTACGGCGCCAGACTCAAGCTGGTGGCGTGCGCAGAGGGCGAAGAGAGAGCGAGTGAAACTAGACAGACCGCGGGAATCAAGTAAATGATGTGCTTCATTCGGAACAGTTCTCCTGGGGAAAGTTGTGCAGAGGGGCCCGGTGGCTTCTTTTTCTTGAAATGCTGGAAACTTGGTGCAAGGCAGAGGATCGCAAGAGAACCAGTTTCTGCATTCATTAGTTGCACGTGTTTCGCCACTCTGTCGAAAGAGAGCAACTTTTTCTCAAATGTCGTCTTTATGGGCAAATCAATAGGAACACGCGAGGTCCGGACCTAGTTTTCTTTATATCAAGTGGTAAAAAAGTGCTCTTAGAGAACTTTTGTGGGCATCTTGAGTAACATTGGTCCGAAAAGGGAAGGAACCTGAAAAAGGGTAGAACCGGAAGCCTTTTGCATCTTATAAGGCCTTGAGCCATGGGACGGAGATCCCGGCGCGGGGAGGGGCGGAAGCGTGGAAGTTACTGTTGCACCAAGGCGCGGCGGCCGCTTTTCTCATGCCTGGCGAGCGCTGCGGCATCGCAACTTCAGGCTGTTTGTTTCAGGACAAAGCATCTCGCTGATTGGCACCTGGATGACGCGGCTGGCCACGAGTTGGCTGGTGTACCGGCTGACGGGATCGGCGCTGTTGCTCGGGGTGGTGGGGTTCTCGGGGCAGATCATGACGTTTCTGCTGGCGCCGTTTGCGGGTGTCTGGGTGGAGCGGCTGGACCGGCGCAGGCTGCTGGTGTGGACGCAGGTGCTGGCGGGGGTGCAGTCGCTGGCGCTGGCCGGGCTGACGCTGGGCGGAGTCGTCACCGTTCGCGAAATCATCGGGCTGAGTGTGCTGCAGGGGCTGATCAACGCGTTCGATATGCCGGCGCGGCAGGCCTTTCTGATCCAGATGGTGGAAGGCAAAGAGGACCTGGGGAACGCGATCGCGCTGAACTCGTCGATGGTGAATTTGGCGCGGCTGATCGGGCCGGCGCTGGCGGGACTGGTGATTGCGTGGATCGGCGAGGGCTACTGCTTCCTGATCGACGGCGTGAGCTATGCGGCGGTGGTGGCGTCGCTGCTGATGATGAGGGTGCAGCCGCTGGAGGCGCGGCGAGTGGCCGTGTCGATGCTGGCGCAGATGAAGGAGGGGTGGGCCTATGTGAGCACGTTCCGGCCGATCCGTACGATTCTGCTGCTGTTCGCGGTGATTAGCCTGATGGGCATGCCGTTCATGGTGCTGCTGCCGATCTTTGCGGGCAAGGTGCTGCATGGCGGCCCGAATACCCTGGGATTACTGACCGGGGCGAGCGGCATTGGCGCGCTGGCAAGCGCGGTTTCGCTGGCGGTGCGGAAGTCCGTGCGGGGGCTGACGACCATGATCCAGGTGGCGGCGGCGATGTTTGGAGTGGGGTTGATCTTATTTGGGCTGAGTCATGTGTTGTGGCTGAGTCTGCTGCTGATGCTGGTCGTTGGGTTCGGGATGATGCAGGGGCTGGCGGCCAGCAATACTGTGATCCAGACGCTGGTGCCGGAGGACAAGCGGGGGCGGGTGATGAGCTATTACATGATGGCGTTTGTGGGGATGGCACCGTTTGGCAGCCTGCTGGCCGGGGCGATGGCGCATCGGATCGGCGCGCCGCATACGGTGATGATTACGGGATCGATGTGCGTGGTGGGCGCGGTGTGGTTTACGACGCAACTGCGGTCGATGCGCGATGTGATGCGGCCGATCTATCGCGAAATGGGCATCATTCCAACTCCGCAGGAGCCGGCGCTGGAGGACCATGCGGGCACGTCTTAAAACCTGTCCAAGAACTTCTGTCCGACCAGGCTGTGGAGATGCGCCACCCCCCACCCCCCCCATTGACTAATGGCCTCGATGTAAAACAGTTCATGCAAAGGACTTAGAAAGGGGATTGACTGCCCCATTGCAGTCCCGCCGTCCTATGCGCGCCGGGATTTTTCCGTTCTTCGTACTGGACGATCGGTCGGGCACCGTTTTGGGCGCTCGAACCTTCAGTGGCCGGTAGAAACTGGAGTGGGAGGTTCCTTCAATCGGAGGGCCGCAAGCGGCGTTTGGCTTGGCGTTCGCCTGGGCGTTTGCCCGATCGGGGCCCGGCGATTTTTGGCATCCGTAATACAAGTATAGCTGGCGCGGAGGAGTCACTATGCCAGATTCTCCTGAAAGAAATCGCCTGTGTTCATACGGGTTTTAGTGGTTCCGGGAGGGTTGGAGGCCTTGACAGGGTCTTGAGGGTGGGATTCGGTGCGTGCGTTCGAGTGTGCGCGGATGACAGAATGTGCGAGAAACTGGTGAAGTTTTTGCTAGAGCAGTTTGCCCAAGGGTGGATAGCCACCCCAAGAAGCAGATTCCTCCCCCTTCGGGAAGCTCAGGGTGCGGAATGACAACCAGAAAAGCAAGCGCGAGTCTCTACGCCAATTCGGGAACTGCTCGAGAGCCAACAGCAGGATCCTGGACTGTGTTGGGCGCCAAACCACTCCACGAGGTGTCCCTACCGGACGACCAGCGTGGATTCGTGGTAAGTTTAGCCGCACATAGCTCGTTGGGACTTGGGTCGTCGACAAGGAGCCAAGATGCCAGACGAGAGACCTCCAGCAAATAGTGAAGATGCTGCGCCGATGCCGAAGCCGGCCAAGCTGCGGTAGGGGGAATTACAGAATGGCGGCTGCGAAGAAGGCGGCGAAGAAGGTCGCAAAGAAGTCCAGGTCGTTGACTCCGCCGCAGCGGCTGGCGCCCGCGGCGCGAAAGGCTGCGATTGAGGGCGTTCCGGCGGCGAAGGCGCGCGCGATTGCAACCAAAGAGCCCGTGGCGCCGAAGGCCAGGCGCGGAAAGACGTCCAGACCCCTGGCGCCGGAGCGCGTGAAGGCGATCCTCGACGCACTGCGCGAGACCTATCCGAACGTGGTCTGCGCGCTGAACCATCGCAACGCCTTCGAGCTGACCGTCGCGACCATCCTCTCCGCCCAGACCACCGATGTGGGCGTCAACAAAGCAACGCCCGCGCTGTTCAAAGCGTTTCCGACACCCAGGGCGCTGGGCGCGGCTTCCTTGCCGGAGATCGAGGGCCTGATCCGTACAACGGGGTTTTATCGCGTCAAAGCCCGGAACATCCAGGGCGCCGCGCGGGTGCTGGTCGAGCGCTTCGGGGGCAACGTCCCGCAGACGGTCGAGGAGATGGTTGAGCTGCCCGGCGTGGCGCGCAAGACCGCCAACGTGGTGCTGGGGAGCTGGTTCGGAATTGCTTCCGGCGTGGTGGTGGACACGCACGTCCTGCGCCTGTCGCGGCGGCTGGAGCTGACCAAAGAAACCGAGCCGGTGAAGGTCGAGCAGGACCTGCAGCGGGTGATCCCGCAGGACCGCTGGATTCAGTTCTCGCATGAGCTGATTCATCATGGGCGGCAGGTGTGCCTCGCCCGCAAGCCGCGCTGCGTCGATTGCTCGCTCGAGAAACTGTGCAACTCGGCCGATAAGACGTGGAGCTCGCACTGAGATTGCCGATGCGGATACCCGGTCTGGTGTGTTCCTCCGCGCGGATGCGATTTTTGCATACATCGGCCGGCAAAGCGCATCTGTAAGAACGAAAGCGCATCTGTAACCACACAGAGAGACCCAGGACCAGGGCGTATCCGTGTCCTGCGACCGATATAGCATGGAAGTTATGGCTGAAACTAAGAGACGCGCGTCCTGGAACGCGAGCGCCGTGGCGATGTTTGTGGCGTCTGCTGCGATGACCGCGTGCGCTGCGACGACCGCGTGCGCTGCAATGGCCGCGGGTACGGCTCTGCAGGCGCAAACAACCGGCTCGCAGACCACGGGACCGCAGACTACGGGCTCGCAAACTTCCCGCTCGCCGGCTTCCAGCGCGGGCGGGGCGGCGGCCACAGGCGGCGTGTCGTCGGAGCTGGGAACGGCCCTGCAGGCGCAGCAGCAGTTGGCCGCGCCGGGACCGGCCGTGAGTTCCGCTGGCGGCTCCTCGCAGAGCGGCAGCCCCTCGCAGGGGGGCATCGACCCCAGCTATCGGGGCAGTATTGTGACCGGCAAGGCCACCCCCGGCGTACTTCCGCTGAGCATCGACGACGCGATGCAGCGCGGACTGCGGGCCAACCTCGGGCTGGTGCTGCAGAGCTCGAATGAGCGCTCGGCCAACGGGCAGCGGTTGTTGCAGTTGCAGCAGTTGCTGCCGACCGTCACCGCCGACGCTTCCATCACCGTGGAGCAGGTCAACCTGGCAGCCTTTGGGCTGAAGTTTCCGGGGCTGAACCCGATCGTTGGCCCGTTTCAGGTAGAGGATTTTCGCGCGTATCTGACGCAGAATCTGGTCGATCTCCAGGCTTTTCAGAACTACCTGGCGGCCAAGCACGACTTCCAGGCGGCAAAGTTGACCGCCCAGGACGCGCGCGATCTAGTGGTGCTGACGGTCGGCAACGCCTACCTGCTGTGCGTCGCGGACAAGGCGAGGATTGCGGCGGTGCAGGCGGAGCTGGACAGCTCCAAGCTGTCGTTCGATCAGGCCACGGCGGCGCATGAGGCGGGCACCAGTCCACGCCTCGATGTGCTGCGCGCGCAGGTGGACTACCAGAGCGAAGAGCAGACCCTGATCGCGGCCACCAACGAGTTCGCCAAGGACAAGATCGCGCTGGCGCGGGCCATCGGGCTGCCGCTGGATCAGCAATTCGAGCTAACGGATGCTGCCCCGTTTCAGGCGTTGAACGCGCCCGACCCGCAGGCAGCGTTTGCGCAGGCGCTGACGCAGCGCAAGGACCTGGCCGCGGCCGTGGAGCAGCGCAAAGCGGCGGCCGCCGGCAAGAAGGCGGCCTTCGACGAGCAGCTTCCGGAGGCCAAGGTGAGCGGCAACTTCGGCGACCTCGGGACCACCGTCGGGCACTCGCACGGCACCTACACGGCGACCGGCGAGGTCAGCGCGCCGATCCTGCAGATCGCCCGGACCCACGGCGACGAAGAGGTCGCGGCCGCGCAACTGGACCAAGCGACGGCCAAGCTCTCCGACCAGGTTCAGCAGGTGAACGCGGACGTGCGCGATTCGATTCTGGACATCCAGACCGCAGCCCAGCTGGTCGACGCGACCCGCAGCAATGTGGACCTGGCGCGCGAGGCGCTGAGCGAGGCGCAGCAGAGATTCAAGGCCGGTGTGGCCGACGATCTGCCGGTCTCGCAGGCCCTGGCGACCGACCGCCAAGCCGAAGACCGGTACATCAGCGCGCTGTACCAGCACAATGTGGCCAAGCTGTCGCTGGCCCGGGCGCTGGGCGTGGCGTCGACGAACTATAAGCAGTATCTGGGTAGCGGAACTGCGGGCAGCGGAACTGCGGGTAGCGGAGCTGCGGGTAGCGGAGCTGCGGGTAGCGGAGCTGCGGGTAGCGGAACTATGGGCAGCGGAACTACCGGTAACGGAACTACGGGAGGAAAGTAAGCGTGGCCGATCAGAAGGAACAAGACAGTCAGGAACAGGGCACGCAGACCGCCCAGATCAGCGGAACGGTGCAGATCAAGCCCCAGGGCGGCGCCCAGTCCGGCGACTCGCATGGCGGTGCTCAGCAAGGCGAGAGCAAGCCCGACGAGAAGAAGCAGGACGAAGCCCCTCCGAAGAAGAAGTCCAACCGCAAGTGGATCATCATCGGCGTCGTGGTGCTTCTGGTGATCGCCGCGGGGCTATGGTACTGGCACTCGACTTTCACCGAAAGCACTGACGACGCGCAGGTCGACGGCAACCTCTATCAGGTGAGCTCGCGCGTGGCCGGGCAGGTGGTCAACGTGAATGTGTCGGAGGAGCAGTTTGTGCATCAGGGCGACCCCATCGCGGAGATCGACCCCAGCGATTATCAGGTGCAACTGGAGCAGGCCCAGGCCGACCTCGCCAACGCGCAGGCGGAGTACGAACAGGCCACGGCCAACGTCCCGATCACGAGCGTGACGGTGCGGACGAATATCTCCACGTCGGGCTCGGATGTAGCCAGCAGCGAGGCTTCGGTGCAGCAGGCCGAATCGCAGACGCTGGCGGCGCAGTCGCGCGTGCAGCAGGCCAAGGCGAACGCGCTGAAGGCCCAGATCGACGTCGATCGGTACACGCCGCTCGTAGCCAAGGACGTGATCTCCAAGCAGCAGTACGACGGCGCGGTAGCGACCGCCACCGCAGACCAGGCTGGATTGGAAGAGGCCGAGCGCAATGTGAAATCCCAGCAGGAGGCGGTGCAGATGATGCGCGAGCGGCTGGCCCAGGCGCGCTTCCAGCAGCAGCAGAGCCAGAAGAACGGCCCCAAGCAGGAGGCGGTGCAGCAGGCCCGCGCCGCCGCATCGGCGGCCCAGATCAAGCAGGCGCAGGCCCGGGTGGACGAAGCGAAACTGAACCTGAGCTACACCAAAGTCGTCTCCCCGATCACCGGAATCGTAAGCCGCAAGAGCGTGGCTGTGGGCGAGAATCTGAGCGTGGGCCAGTCGCTGATGACCATCGTTCCCCTGCAGGACCTGTGGGTGACCGCGAACTTCAAGGAGACCCAGTTGAAAGCGATGAAGGTCGGCCAGGAGGTGGACATCAAGGTCGATGCGCTGGGTGGCCGGAAGTTCACGGGCAAGATGGACCAGATTGGCGGAGCGACCGGATCATCGCTGAGCCTGTTTCCGCCCGAGAATGCCACTGGTAACTACGTGAAGGTGGTGCAGAGGATTCCGGTTCGCATCAATTTCACGAACCTGCAGCAGGAAAACAAGGACGATGCGCTACGCATCGGCATGTCGGTGGAGCCCGACGTGCGAGTCAAGTAGCCGGCTAAAGCGGAGTGCGCATTGGCGTTGAGTTGCGCTGTTGTTTTTCTGGTTGTCATTCCGTAGGAATCTGCTGTTTGGACGCCTATGCATCATCAGGAAAATAACCCGCGGCGAAGCGATGAGGACAGAGGGAGACCCGCATCCGCCTCCCTCTTGTTTCAATTAGTCCGCCGCTTCACTTCTTCGCCGAGTTCGCGGTGTGCGGCTTTTTGCCGAGCTGTCTCCAATCGGTCTCGGGCATCTCGACGTCGAACTTCTTCGCCGCCGCTTTGATCCTGTGGAATGCTTTCTCCCGTTCTTCATCCGACACGCCCTTCACCTGGTCGAACCGCGCGATGGCGTTGCGCACGTGCGAGGCATCTTCCAGCGGCTCCTTGCGCTCGTCGGGAAACGCGAACTTGGCGTCATCGATCTTCTTCCGGCCTTCGGTGGAAAGCGCGTGCGCGGAATCGTGCGATTTGTGGGTTGCAGCCATTTGCATTGCTCCTGATTAAATTTTGTCCCGGCCAACGTCCGTGCCGCCCATGTTTGGATGACGATTCGATTGGACCCGGTTGTCGCCCTGCGTCTTATCGACCGCAGCCAGATGAGCAGCGATCCTGGTTTGCGGTTGGGCGCTTGCGGTCGGCCCGCTTCCTTACGGACTGGAGTAAGCTTTGTGCGACGCAATGCCGGAGCAAACATCTACTCATGCATCGGCCAGGTTGCGAAGTTGCCGGGCAGCGGGCCCCGTTGGATGGACTCGGATGGAGGGGGAAATGTCGTCGCTATGGGTTCTGCTGACGCACCACACCTACGCCGTGCTGTTTGGGTGGGTGCTGGTGGAACAAGGCGGCCTGCCCGTTCCCAGCGTGCCGGTAATGCTGGCTGCGGGAACGATGAGCGCCGCGCATAAGTTGCACCTGGCCTACGCGTTGCCGCTGGTACTGCTGGCCTGCGTTCTGGCGGACTCGGCGTGGTACCTGCTGGGCAGGAAGTATGGCAGCCGGGTCCTGGACCTGCTGTGCCGGTTTTCGCTTGAGGCCGCGACCTGCGTGAGCCGCACCGAAGGCCAGATGACCCGGCGCGGCGCAGTGACGCTGCTGTTCGCAAAGTTCGTTCCCGGTCTCAGCACGATGGCCGCGCCGATCGCAGGACAGGCCGGAATCTCCTACGCGAAGTTTGTGGTCTACGACATGGCGGGCACGCTGATCTGGTCCGGAGCATGGCTGTTCGCGGGCAGGTTCTTCGGCGACGTCGCCCGGCGCAGCCAGCACTTCTTTGGCATCCTCGGGCACTTCGCGGTCTTGCTGGTGCTGCTGATGGTGCTGGCCGTGCTTGTGTATCGGGTGGTGAAGCGGCGGCAGTTCGAGCTCGAGCTGCGCGGTCTACGGCTGGAGCCTGCGCAACTGCGGGCGATGATCGACGATGCCGAGCGCGAGGGCCTGGAGCGGCCGTTCATCGTCGACCTGCGCCATCCGCTGGATGTGCTGAGCGAGCCGCTGGCACTGCCCGGTGCCCTGCGCATCGGACCGGACGACCTGAAGCAGCGCCGCGCCATGATCCCCATCGATCGCGACATCGTGCTGTACTGCACCTGCCCCAGCGAAGAGACCAGCGCCAAGGTCGCGCTCGAGCTGCGCCGGTTGGGCATCCGGCGCGTCAGACCGCTGCGCGGCGGCCTGCAGGGCTGGAAGGACGCCGGCTATCCGCTGGAGGCGATCCAGGTGGTGTAAGGAACCTCTGATCAGGACTTCATTTCTAAGAGCAACGCCGCAATTGGTGCAGCGCCGCCTTCGCTTTCTTAATGTCACTCCCGCAGGAATCTGCGTTTGTAGTCTCTCCACCATCAGGAAAATTGCTATAGAGGGTGGGACTTCATGTCTTCATTTTGAAGGGGCGGGACTTCAGTTCCGCCGCATGCGGCACGATGGCAATGCGGCTTTAGCCGCTGAGGGAATGCTGAGGAGTTACATCGCGCTTCCCCAAGTTAATTGTCGAGACGGAACACGATGTTGAACGTGGTCTCGACTTCCGTGGGCTGATTGTTGAGCAGATAAGGGCGGTAGCGGGCGCCGCGTACGGCCTCCAGCGCGGCGGCTTGCAGCATGACGGGGCCGCTGAGCACGTGGGCGCTCTCCACGCGGCCGTACCTGGAGATGACGGCCTGCACGACGACGCTGCCCTGTGTGCGGCTGAGGACGGCGATCTGTGGGTAGTCCGGGCGGATGGGCGCAAGCAGCAGCCCCGCGGAGACGCCGGTAGAGATCTTCAGGGCTGTCGTCCCCGCGCGGCCGCTGGATGGAGTGGCGACGACGTGAGGACCGCCCGGGTTAGCGTTGAGCAGAGCGCTGGGCAGGTCAGGGCGTGCGGGGCCAAGATTGAGAGCAACGGCAAGCGGCGGCGCATCGACGGGAGAGCTGGTGCTGGTGAAAGTGTCCTGGATTCGAGCTGGCTGAGTGGGTGCGGCTGGAGCCGAAGCAGTCGTGGATTCCACCCGAATGGGACGCGCGGGAGGTGGTGGTGGCTGCGGCGGCCGAGGCGGCGACGCCAGCAGCGAAAATGCCGGAACGCGGAGCGGCAGCAACTCAGGATGGAGCAGCGGCAGGGCGATGATTCCCGCGGCGATGGCGGCCTGCGCGGCAAACGACAGCAGCGCCGGCCAGCGGTTCCGGGTGCGGAGAAGCGAACTGGATTCGACGAGAGAGTCCTCGAACACGGCGGCACCTCGATGCGCTCCGCTGCAGCCGTCTGGGGCTTGTATGCGGAAACGCGGTGCGCACTCAGTCGAGGAATGCGTTTGTGGACTTAGACACCAAAGTATGGTGCAGTGTTCCGGAAACAAAGGGTGAGGATGACGGGATGCAATCGCAATGCGGTAGGACGTGGCGCGAAGAGGCGCTTCGGGAGATGATGAACAGGTGCGCGCACAGCCTCGCGGGCCAGTGGCCACGAGGCATCGCGAACGCAAAGGCTGCGGTAGAGAAACACGCACAGCCCGGAGAAAGGTGAGGCGCGGTTTGGGATACGAGAGCTTGCGGGACTGGATGAATGCGCTGGAAAAAGCGGGCGAACTGAAGCGCGTAACTGCAGAGGTGTCGCCGCTGCTGGAGATGGCGGAGATTGCCGACCGGGCGGCGAAGTCCGGCCGTGGCACGGCGAAAGCGGGTGGGCCGGCGCTGCTGTTCGAAAATGTGAAGGGGTACAAGGGCGCGTGCGTCCTGATGAATCAATTTGGGAGCGAACAAAGAATGCGCCTGGCGCTCGATGTGGAGTCTCTGGATGATGTGGCGAAAAGAATAGAAACGCTGCTGCATCCGGTCGCACCCGTGGGCTTGATCGACAAGCTGAAGATGCTGCCCATGCTGGCCGAGATCGGCGGATTTTTCCCGAAGCGGCTGGAAGGCAGCGCAGCGAAGAACGCTCCGTGCAAGCAGGTCGTGCTGCGCGGTGCGGATGTCGATGTGCTGAAGTTCCCGGTGCTGCAGACCTGGCCCGAGGATGGCGGCCGCTTTATTACGCTGCCCTGCGTGGTCACGCGCGATCCTCGCAGCGGCAAACGCAATGTCGGGATGTACCGTATGCAGGTGTACGACGGCCGGACGACCGGCATGCACTGGCAGCGCCAGAAGGTTGCGGCGGAGCACTTCCGCGATCGCATGCGGGCCGCGACAATGGACGCGTCGGGCGCGGTGGAGATGATGGCGCTGACCGCCGGCGGAACAGTCGCCGCGCTGGACACGGCGAGTGTTCCGCAAACCGTACTCACAAAGATTCGCGGCGAGCGCATGGAAGTCGCGGTAGCCATCGGGACCGATCCGGCAACCACTTTCTCGGCCATTGTTCCTGCGCCGCCCGAGGTCGAGGAGTATCTGATCGCCGGCTTCCTGCGCCAGAAAGCAGTCGAACTGGTGTGCTGCGAGACGGTCGACCTGGAGGTTCCGGCGCACGCGGAGATTGTGCTCGAAGGCTATGTGGAGCTGGGCGAACTGCGCACCGAAGGCCCCTTCGGCGACCACACCGGCTTCTACACGATGCGGGAGGAGTATCCGGTCTTTCACATCACCTGCATCACGCATCGCAAAGACCCCATCTACGCGGCCACGATCGTAGGCAAGCCTCCGATGGAAGACGCGTGGATGGGCAAAGCGGTAGAGCGAATTTTTCTGCCGCTGATGCGCCTAACTATGCCCGAGATTGTCGATGTGAATCTGCCGCCGGAGGGTGTGTTTCACAACCTCATGATCGTAAGCATCCGCAAGAGCTACGCCGGCCACGCGCGCAAGGTGATGAACGGCATCTGGGCGATGGGCCAGGCGATGTTCACCAAATGCGTCATCATCGTGGACGAGGACTGCGATGTGCAGGACGTCGCTGAAGTAACGTTGCGCGTGGCCAACAACATCGACCCCGAGCGCGATATTCAGTTCACGCTCGGCCCGGTCGATTCGCTGGACCATGCATCGCGGCTGCCCAACTACGGAAGCAAGATGGGCATCGACGCAACACGCAAGTGGGCCGCGGAGGGCTTTACTCGCGACTGGCCGCGCATGCTGACGATGCCGAACGAGGTAAGGGCGAAGGTGGACAACATCTGTAAGGCCCTGGGATTGGGATGACTGCGTCGGAGCCGGGCTCGCTGCCCCGCCGTCTGCTTACTGCATGGCCGCTGCGGCGATCAGCGCATCCAGCGCAGAGGTCTGCCGGGTCGCATCGGCGGAATCGAACGGGCCTTGCCAGAGGGCTCCGAACTGGTGATTGGCGTTCTGGTCGCTCGTCCAGATGCTGCCAGCATTCGTATCGGCAAAGGTCTTGTACTGTGCGTTCGGGGCCGCACTGTAGAGCGCCATCAGATTGCGCAGAAAGATGCCTTTGAATTGCGGCGCATCGCCGCCGGACACGCCGTGGTCCATCAGAACTCCGTTGGAACTCACCAGTCCGGAGGGCGAAGTGATCGCTGCGCCGGCAATTGCCTGCGCCTGCGGCAACAAAGTGGGATCAGGATTGGCTTGGTTGAGTTCCACGAGGCCGCCCAGGATGACGCCCTGGTTGTAGCTCCATTCGGTTTTCTGGTTATTGATGCAGGCGGTTGGGTTGGTCGAGGTCAAGCCGTCATTGATCAAATTACTTGAGTTGATCATTCCCGAGGCTTTGAACCATGCCCACTCGTTCTGGGCCCAGTTGAGGTAAGTCGCCGATGCGCCGGCAGTCGTCCTGTTGGCTAGTTTCGCAGCGACGTCCAGAAATAATTCGTTGGCAATGGCATTCTTATAGGTCTTGGATGTGTTCCACCATATGCCGCCGCCGCAGGTAGTCGTGTCCCACCCGTTGGTCATGTTGGCGAAGATAGTTTCTGCCATGGATAGGTACTGCGAATTTCCGGTCAGATCGTACGCATCAATCCAGGCCAGAGCCCACCAACCTTGATCATCGTAGTAGTTGTTGAGGAAGTTACTGTGGCCGGACGAGCCAAGCTGCGCCTGGGTGAAGGTATTGGCGAGCACCGAATAATAGGAATTATCCCCGGTGACTTTTTCGTAGTTCGCCAGCACCGTAATTGAGTTAGCTGCGTTCCACCAGCCGGAGGGAGATGCATAGATACCGGAGCTTTGCGAGTACCACTGCTGCAGAGCCTGAATGCCAACCATCGCTTGTTGCGCATAGCTCGGTTGACTTACAGGTGCGTTGCCGGAGGACAAGCTTATAGAGCCGGCGCCGCACCCGGCAGGAGAAGAGAACGCCACAACGCAAAGAAGAAATAGGGAAAGCTTTCCAACGGCCAATCTCTGTCGCATGTTTAGGAACTCCTCGCCGAAGCAAATGAAGTCGCGGCTGTGGTCAGAGCGGCCGGCGAACGCGGGCTATACTGATCTTCGCGCCCTGGGCGTAATTCTATCGATGGAGACCACGTTTGGCGAAGGCGGAGATTGGAATTATCGGCGGCAGCGGTCTGTACAACATGGACGGTCTGACCGATGTGCGCGAAGAGGCAGTGGAAACGCCGTTCGGCTCGCCCAGCGAGATTTTCATGCTGGGCCGGCTTGAGGGCCGCAATGTTGCGTTTCTGGCGCGGCACGGCAAGGGGCATCGCGTTCTGCCCAGCGAGCTGAACTTCAAGGCGAATATCTATGCGATGAAGAAGCTGGGCGTCACCAGCATTCTGAGCGTGAGCGCAGTGGGCAGTCTGAAGGAAGAACACAAGCCGACCGATTTTGTGATCCCCGATCAGTTCATCGATCGCACCTTCGACCGCCATGCGACCTTCTTCGGCGATGGCGTCGTTGGCCACGTGGCATTCGGCGATCCGGTGTGCCCGGTGGTCAGCGAAGTGTTTGCGAAGGCGTGCGAAGAGGTGGGTGTGGTCGGCAAGCGCGGCGGCACGTATGTCTGCATGGAAGGGCCGCAGTTTTCGACCCGCGCGGAGTCGAACCTGTATCGCAGTTGGGGCGCGGATGTGATTGGCATGACCAACCTGCAGGAGGCCAAACTCGCCCGCGAAGCCGAACTCAGCTATGCCACGCTGGCCATGGTGACCGACTACGACTGCTGGCGCGAAGGCCACGACGATGTGACGGTCGAGCAGGTGATCGCAGTGATGCATCAAAACTCCGGTAACGCGCAGCGTGTAGTGAAGGCTGCGGTGCGGCTGATGCCTCGCGACCTGAGCGACTCGCCCGCGCAGACAGCCGCGAAGTTCGCGATCATGACCGACCGCGCGGCAATTCCGGCGGAGACAAAAAAGAAGCTGGAAGTGCTGTTTGGGAAGTATTGGTGAGACCTTAGCTTCGACGGCGTGACAGGCGAGAAGCAGGTCCTTCACGGCGCGCAGGATGACGATCGTAAAGGTGACAGGAGATACATGGCAATTTTAGTTGTAGGTTCGGTGGCGTTCGATTCGCTCGAGACGCCAAGTGGCAGGCGCGAGCGCGTACTGGGTGGGGCGGCGACGTACTTCGCTCTGGCCGCGAGTTTCTTCACGGATGTGCGTGTGGTGGGCGTGGTGGGCGACGATTTTCTGCCCATGCATGAGGCCGTGCTTACCGCGAAGGGTATCGACACCAAGGGCATCGAGCGCGCGCCCGGCAAGAGCTTTCATTGGACCGGCAGCTATATGAACGACCTCAATGAGGCCGATACGCTGGCGACATATCTGAATGTGTTCGCCGAGTTTGAGCCGAAGATTCCAGCGAGCTATCAGGACTCGGAGTTTCTATTCCTGGCCAACATTGATCCGGTGCTGCAGGCGCGGGTTCGAGCGCAGATGCCGAACGTGAAACTGGTGGCTGGAGACACGATGAATTATTGGATCAGCGCGCATCGGGAGAATCTCTTGAAGGTGCTCCGCGAGTTGGATGTGCTGGTCATTAACGATAAAGAGGTACGGATGCTGAGCGGCGAGGCCAATGCTTTGCGCGGAGCCAGGAAGGTGCTGGAATTGGGCCCGAGGTCGCTGGTGGTGAAGTATGGCGAGCACGGATCCGCGGCATACTTTTCCGCGCAGAGTTTTGGCGATGGCGAGACGCGCAAGCTGTTTCGCGCGCCGGCAACGCCCCAGGAAGAAGTTGTGGATCCGACGGGCGCGGGCGACTCCTTTGCAGGGGGGTTCTATGGGTATATCGCTTCGCAGGGGAGGCTGACCCCGGAGGTGTTTCGAACGGCGATGTTCTATGGCTGCGTGCTGGGATCGCTGACGGTAGAAGAGTTTGGCACAGCGCGGCTGGAGCGAACCACGCGCGCCGAGATCGATGAGCGGTTCGCCCATCTGAAGGAGATGTCGCACCTCGCCTGAAGCGCCGTCACTCTAGCTCATCACCTGCGACAGCAGCCGCTTCCAGTTCTTCTGATTGCGCCGGTAGCTCTTCTTCAGGTCCTCCAGTATGCGCTGAAAATCCGGATTCTCGCTCAAGCCGCGCCATGCCGGATTCTTGCTGAACCACGGATAGTTCTCATTGCCTAGATAGATCGCGCGGCGCAGCCAGTGCAGGGCTTCGGACTCGTCGCCCTCGACCGCGAAGTAGGTTGCCAGCCGGTAGGCCATCTCGCTGTCGGCCTCGGCCGCGGCGAGGGTCTCCTCGGTGATGAACTCCGCCGCGCGCTTGCGGTCGCCCAACTGCACATAGCACATCGCAATCGTCGGAAACACGATGCGCAGCGACGCGTCATCCTGCGTCACCTGCTCCAGCGTATGGATGGCCCAGGTCAACTGGCCTTCGCGCATCTGCTGATAGCCCTTGGATATCCGCAGCAGCGGCTGACGAGGTTCCAGCGTCAGGCCCTTTTCGATCTCATCGCTAGCCAACTCCAACTGGTTCTGATACTGATATACCCGCGCGCGATGGTTGTAGATCACCGCCGCATTCGACGGATTCAACCGCAGCGATGTGTTGAACTGATCCAGCGCCTCTTCATAGAGTCCGTCGATGCGCAGCGTAAGCCCCGCGACTAGATGCACGTTCCAGTCGTTCGCCGCCTGTTGCAGCAAATGCTCGATGCCGTGCCGCGCGCTTTCTTTTTCACCGCGTGACAGCAGCATGTACACGCGATACAGATTCGCCTCCACCGATGAAGGATCGCGCTCCAGCGCCTTGTCGAACGCGCGCCGCGCTTCGAGCACGTGCATCTGCCCGCCCAGCCCATGCCGCGCGTATTGCAGATGCGTAATTCCCAGCCCCGACCACCCCGCCGCGAACGCCGGGTCGCGCTTCACGACTGCATCGAACATCTCCCGCGCGCGGTCCAGTTCATCGCGGCTTCCGGTGCGCGCCATGAACGACGACAGCAGCGCCCGCGCCTGCAGATACTCCTCCGACACCCGGTCGCCCAGCGAATCCACGCTGGCCGGTCCGGGCAGTCCTCCTTGCAGACCGCCTCCAAACCCATGCAGCTCGCCAAACACTTCGTCGCAGATCTCCGTCTGCACCGCAATCAGATCGAAGCTCGCCACGCTGATCGATCCGCCCGTGCGCACGCTTTGGCCGCCGATATCCAGCAGTTGCCAGTTCAGGTCGAAGCCCTTCTCCGAGCGCAGAAAGCTTCCCGCCAGCACGAAATCCACCATCAGCTTGCGCCCCACGCTCAGCGGATCGAGTTGGTTGGTCGCGACATTCATCAACGAGCTCGAGGGCCTCACCACCAGCGACGGGACCTTCGCCAACCGCGCGGCCAGCGCATCGGCCAGCGCGAAGCCATAGAAGTGCGTCGTACCGCTCGACCCCGCCAAGCCGGAACCGGCACCCAGGTTCACAAACGGCAGCACCACAATGTTCGGCCGCTTGGTCGAGTTCGTCGCCGTGCTATCGCGAAAGCGCTCCGCCAGCATCGACAGGATCCCGGTCGTCCGCTTCTCTTCCTCGGGCGTGGCCATGTCCAGCCGCTGCTGCGCGGGCATGTTGATCGCGCCCTCGCCAGGCATCATCATCTCGTCCAGTTGCAGCGATTTCACAATCGTCTTCAGCCCCTCACGCAGCTCCGCGGCCGACGCATAGCGCTCCGACGGCTGCTTCTCCAGGCAGCGCAGAATCACGCTCTCCAGCTCCACCGGAATCTCCGGAACGATCTCCCGCAGCGGCGGCGGCGAGGCGAACTGGATCGCTCGGATACTCTGCAACTCCTGCGCGTCCGGGCGATGGAACGGATGCCGCCCGCTGACCATCTCGTACAGGATCAGGCCCACCGCGAAGATGTCGCTCTGCACGCTGCTCTGTCCCGTAACGAACTGCTCCGGGGCCATGTAGGCGATCGTTCCGCCGCGCGCCGTGTAGGTCGCGCCTGCGAACGCCGGGGTCACCGGCTGGCCGGTCTGCGACGGGTCGAAGTCGATATCCTCGCGCTTCAACTGCCGCGCCAGGCCGAAGTCCAGAATCTTGATCAGGCCGCCGTCGGTCAGCATGACATTGGCCGGCTTCAGGTCGCGATGAAAGATGCCCATATTGTGCGCCGCCGCCAGACCGTCGGCGATCTGCATGCCGCTCGAAAGCACCAGTTGCGCATTGGCCGGCCCTTCGGCGATCACCTTGTCCAGGCTCTTGCCCGGAATGTACTGCATCACGATGTAGGCTTCCCACTCGCCCGACTCCAGCTCGGTCTCACCTACCTCATAGATCGCGCAGACGTTCGGGTGGTCGATGGCGGAGGCTAGCCGCGCCTCGCGCAACTGGGTCGTGCGCACCTGCTCGGGCGTCTGCGAGCCGCGCTTGAGCAGCTTCAGCACCACCGGCCGCTGCAGCAGCGTGTCGTTGGCCAGAAACACCACGCCGCTCCCGCCCGAACCTATCTTGCGCAGGAACTCATACTGCTTGATCACCCTCCGTGCCATAGCGCCATTATCTCAGCTATGATTCACGGGATTGGCGGCCCGTATGTGGAAGAAAATCCGGGAGCCGCGCAGAATCCGGGGAGAAGATCATCCCCGTGTTGAGATTCTTTGTTCGGAGTTCACCTGTCAGGCAGCCTTTTGACATCCGGACAGCATCTCAACGTGGCCTAAGACAAATTCCCGGTGGGGTAAACATTCGGCCGATCGCCATTCCGCAGCCCAGACCCGGCCCCAAGGAACAGCTTCAAGATGTCAGCTACGCTTCTTCTCATTGACGACAACGCCGTCCAGGCCGCCACGCGCCAAGCCATCCTGCGCCGTGCCGGCTACTTCGTGATCGCGGTTCTCAGCCCGCAGCGCGCCCTCGATCAGCTCCGCAACGACGATTACTCCGAACCCATCGACCTCATCCTCACCGACCACGTGATGCCTGGAATGAACGGCTCCGAGTTCGTCCGCTGCCTGCGCGACTTTGCACCCGACATACCCGTTCTGGTCATCAGCGGCATGGCTGAAGCCGAGGACGAGTATCGAGGCCTGGGCGTCGACTTCCGGCTCAAGCCTCTGCTGCCCGACAACCTCCTCGCCAGCGTCCATCGCCTGGTCGACTGCAAGGTGCGCGCCTGAGCGAATTCGGCAATTTGCCGGCACGGGGCGTCTGTGGCTGCCATTGCTGTTGCCGTTGCTCTTGCCTTTCTGGTTGTCATTCGGTTGGAATCTGCTGTTAGCCCGCTGCGACACCGAAGCACCCCCGCCTTGCGCGTATCTCCGCGCCTTATCCGCCGCATAACCACGCCGAACACCGCACACCTTCCCCGCCCCGCACGCTCCGCCATCCTCCAATTTTTGAGAGAATGGAGAGCGTAGGTCGTGCCCACAAATGTCCCACCCCATGCCGTCCTTCGGCGAACTGTCGCTGTACCTCGCGCTCACGCTGTGCGTCTATGCGCTGTTCGCGGGCGCGCTCGCGCTGTGGGCCATCGCCCACCATCGTCCGCTGGCGATCTCCCCTGAGAAGCTCCGCGAGACCAGCCGCCGCGCCGGTCTGGCCAGCTTCATCTGCGTCTCCCTCGCCGCCTTCGCCCTGATCTACGCCGCCTTCACCAACGACTACTCCGTCGATTACATCCTGCACCACACCAACCGCGCCCTCCCCTGGTACTACAAGTTCTCCGCGCTCTGGTCCGGGCAGGAGGGCTCGCTGCTGCTCTGGGCCTGGCTGCTCGCGGCCTACGGCTTCGTTCTGCGCCTGCGCCAGAAGGTCGACATCACCCTCACCGCCTACGCGTCGACGATCCTCGCGGCCATCCAGATCTTCTTCCTGTCGCTGCTGGTCTTCGCCGCCAACCCCTTTGCGATCGTGCCTGGCGGCGTTGCTCCGCTGGACGGCTTCGGCCTCAATCCCCTGCTGCAATACCCCGAGATGGTCATCCATCCGCCGATGCTCTACCTCGGCTATGTTGGGTTTTCGGTCCCGTTCGCCTTCGCGCTGGGCGCCCTGATGATGCGCTACCCCGGCGAAAAATGGATCCACATCACCCGCCGCTGGACGATGGTCACGTGGCTCTTCCTGACCTGCGGAATCTGCCTGGGCATGCACTGGGCCTATGCGGTGCTCGGCTGGGGCGGCTACTGGGGCTGGGACCCGGTCGAGAACGCCTCGCTGATGCCCTGGCTGGCCGGCACCGCCTTCCTGCACTCGGTCATGATGCAGGAAAAACGCGGCATGATGAAGGGCTGGAACGTCTGGCTGATCTTCATCACCTTCATGCTGTCGATTCTGGGCACGCTCCTCACCCGCTCCGGTCTGGTCGCGAGCGTTCACGCCTTCGCCGAAAGCGATATCGGCAACTGGTTCACCACCTTCCTGGTCATCGTCTTCGCTGTCTGCCTGTTCACCTTCTTCCGCCAGCGCGATCATCTCCGCGCCGAGAACCGCCTCGAATCCCTCGTCTCCCGCGAGTCCAGCTTTCTGTTCAACAACCTCGTCCTGCTCGCCGCCTGCTTCACCATCCTGTGGGGAACGCTCTTCCCCGTCCTATCCGAGTACGTCCAGGGCTCGAAGGTCACCGTCGGGCCGCCGTTCTACAACCGCGTGGCCGTCCCCATCGGCCTCTTCCTGATCTTTCTCACCGGCGTCGGCCCGCTGCTGGCCTGGCGGTCAACTTCCCTCCGCGCCATCCGCCGCAACTTCGTCCTTCCCTGCATCGCCATCCTGGTCACCGCCGCCGTGGTCATGCTGGCCGGCGTCCACCCCTGGCAGGACACCGACCCCGTCGGCAGCATCTACGCGCTGGTCTGTTTCTCGCTGGGCGCAGGCGTCATTACCGCCATCGCCGCCGAGTTCCTGCGCGGTGCCGGCGTCGTCCGCGCGCAAACCGGGAAAAATCTCGCCTCCTCCGCCTTCCTCCTCACCCGCCGCAACACCCGCCGCTACGGCGGCTATCTCATCCACTTCGGCATCGTCGTTCTCTTTATCGGCCTGGCCGGCTCAGCCTTTAATCAGTCCAGGGAAGTCGAGATGAGCTTCGGCGACTCCATCCAGCTCAACGGCTACAAGCTCGTCTGCCAGAGCTACTCGCAGGACTCCACCCCCGAGTACGACACCGACTTCGCCCTGCTCGACGTCTTCCACAACGGCAGGAAGCTCACTCAGCTCGCCCCCGAGCGCCGCGTCTACTTCGCCGCCACCGACCACGCCCAGGTCTCCACCGTCGTCGCCATCCATTCCACCCTGGCCAGCGACCTCTACGTCGTCTTCGAGGGCCGCAACCCCGACACCGACCGCCCCATCCTCAAGGTCTTCCTCAACCCGCTGGTCAACTGGATCTGGATCGGCGTCGGCATCGTGATCTTCGGGACCTTCATCGCGCTCGTTCCACCGCTCAAACCCGCCACCCGCCGCGTCGAAGCCCCCGCAAACATTTCTCCCGCCTGGATCGCCACCAACCCGGGGGCCCCCTCTTCGGCGGCGGTCTTATCGTCGCCTAAGGTGGGTGGAAGCGCCGCGCCACTCCCCGAGCCTCCCCATGCCTAAGCGCGCCCTCCAACTCGCGCTCCTGATCGTCGCCGCGTTCACCATGCTGGGCGCGGGCAACCCCTCCACGCGCTTCGACGAAATCGGTCACCAGCTCGTCTGCCAGTGCAGCTGCACCCAGATCCTGCTCGAGTGCAACCACGTCGGCTGCCCCGTCTCGCCGGTCATGATCGACGAGCTCCACCGCCAGATCGCCAGCGGTCTTCCCGCCGCCGGGATCTTCAACTGGTTCGCGGCGAAGTACGGCTCCATCGTCCTCGCCTCGCCCAACCGCGGCGGCTTCGACACGGTCGCCTGGATCGTCCCCTTCGCGGCCCTCGCCCTGGGCATCCTCGCGGTCATCCTCACACTCCGCATCTGGCGCCGCCGCCAGGCCAGACTCGCCCCCGTCCCACCGCTGCCGCCTTCCCCCGAAGCCGATGCCCTGCGCAGCCGCATCCGCCGCGAGACTGACTACCAGTAGGCCGCCTTCCCCGATCGAGAAATCCGTTTTGGGCCCCGCAACGTTCCTTTGTCGAGCGTTTCGGGTTATGGTCGAATTCCAGCAGAGCACCACCAATTCGCCCCTGCTACACTTCTTCACGGGATTGCCCATGACCCGGCTCGAACTTCTAACTATCGTCACTGGCCGCGCCCGCACCAACGGCTTCGAGTTCCGCCGCTGGTACACCACGCGGCTCGGCCTCCCCTGGATCAGCACCGAGGCCGCCCTCACCCTGCTCGACCAGCAGCGCCGCTACTATTCCCTGCTCTTCTCCCACGACTTCGCCTGTGCCTTCTGGAAGGCTGGCGAAGACATCACCTTTGCCGTTCCCAGCCAGACCTTCGACCGGAGTATGGCCGACGGCTCCATCCGTACCATCAGCCGCAAGTCCTTCACCCGCCGCTCCGCCCGCCGCGACGCCTGGCGCTACCACCTGCGCGAGATGGCGCTCGCCGACGACCCGCTCCGCTACCTGCGCAAATATCTGCATGTGGAAGAAGAGCTCGACGAAGAGCCTGCGCCCGAGCCCGAGCCGGCCCGCTCCGAGCCCGCCCGCTCCAAGCCATCCTCCGCCATCGTCCCACCCAAGCGCGGTCGCCCAAAAAAGCTGACCGCCGCCCCAGGCAAGTCCGTCCCACCCAAGCTCTTTCCCCGTCCGCTCCCCTCCGAGCCGCCCTCGTTTCTGCGCCGCCCTTATCCGTAACCGCAGCCGCTGTGCAGTTAGCGTAGCCGCGGTTATCGCCTTTGCTGCCGCTGGGCCTCTTGCTGCCGCTGTTGCTCTTGCCGTTCTGGTTGTCATCCCGTAGGGATCTGCTTTCGCTCACCGCGCCCGTCAATCTCCGTGGGTGGCCCATTCATCGCAAAGCTCGATCGCGATGAGCAGGGGACATGGGACATTGGACATTCGGCGCCACAACCAGGACCTGCTGTTTTCCCCGCAAGCACGCAGCCGCTACCCCCCGCCCTGCATCTCCTTGAGCGCCTTCTCCGCGGCCTTCTTCACCTTCGGCACCGGGTCCAGCGTCAGGCATTTCTTGTAGTTGTTCTCGGCCTCATCCAGCTTGCCCAGCTTGCGCGAGGCCTCGGCCAGCGCCAAATGCGCCTCCGCGTCGTCGCCCGCCAGCGACACCGCATCCTTGGCCCGCAAGTACGCCCCGCGATAGTCCCCATCGCTTTGATAAAACCCTGCAACCTTCACATCTTCCGCCTCGCGGGCAGCATCGGTCTCGGCCGGGGCCGCCGCCGGCTGCCTTTCAAGATGCCTGCGCGCCGCCGCCGCCGCCGCCGCGTCGTTGTCCCCAGCCATCGGGGTGACGCCATCAGCGTCTGAGTTGGAGCTGTCGCTCGAACTGCTGGAGCCGCCCGAATCGCTCGCACTGCCTGAACTTCCCGCGTCCTGCAATCCGCCTGGATTTCCCGCCGCAGGATTTCCCGCCGCAGGATTGGCCGGCGCACCCGAATTTGCCCCGCCCGCACCGGAACTCGAACCACTGTCCCCGGGAAACGGAAACCGCTTCCCCGCCGGAGCGTTGGCGTTCCCGCCTGGACTCGCCGGAGCCGCCGGGTTCCCGCGATTTCCCGTAGCCGGACTGTTCGCAGCCCCGGGCAACCCGCTGCTACCGGACTTCGAACCACCCGAGGAGCTGTCCCCCGGAAACGGAAAGCTCTTGGCCGCACCCGGAGCCGCAGGCGAAACCGGCGGCGGCGTACCCGCGGGAATCCCGCAGTTCGGCAGCGTCTGCACCTTGCCGTTCTCATCGGTGAAGGTGCAGCTTCCCTGCGTCGCCTGCGCGAGAGCCGCGCCCGCCAACAGCAGCGCGCCAAGCGCAGCGGCACAGCCCGTTACCCCCACCGCCCGATCCTTCGCTCTCATCGCCGTTCGCATCTCTCCCATTAGACGACAACCCACCCCCCGGCGCTACACCCTAATCGCCAGCCTAACCACTAAACACTAACCACTAATCACTAACCACTGCTCTTGCTATACTCCAACCCAATGCCGCGCCCCTCTACCTCGCCCCGCCTGCTCATCCGCTCGTCCTCGATCCACGCCGCCGGCTGCTACACACTCGACGCCGTTCCCCGCGGCCGACGCGTCGCCGAGTACGACGGCCCGCGCATCTCCAAGGAACTCGCCGACGAGCGCTACGCCGGCCGCCCCGTCACCTATCTCTTCGGCCTCGGCGACAAGGGCGACGTCATCGACGGCTTCGGCACGGCCATGTTCATCAACCACTCCTGCGCGCCCAACTGCGAGACCGAAGAGTCCAACGGCCACGTCTACATCCGCGCCATCCGCGCCATCGCGGCCAACGAAGAGCTGCTCTACGAGTACAACCTCTACGACTCCGACGACGAAAACTGCGACTGCTATTGCGGCGCCCCCCATTGCCGCGGAACCATGTTCTCCGACTGGGAGCTCAAGCGCCGCGCCCGCAAGGCCGCCCGCGCCAAAGTTGCGCCCGGCACGTAACAACCCGGTTGCCCCATGTCTCGCTTCTGAGACATGGGCGGTACGATCTCAGTCTTCCCTCGGCCGTCCCTAGTGCATCGCAGCCAGCGTCCTCACCCCGCCCATCGGCGCCGGACTCGACTTCAAAAAATCCGCTGTAGCCGCCGCCACCCGCGACGCGCAAGTCTTCGGCGCCAGATGCCCGCAGCCCTCCACGATGTCCAGCTCCGAGCGCGGATCGAGCGTATGCATCTCCCGCCCATACGTCGCCAGCGGCAGCAGTTCGTCATCGCTGCCCCACACGATCAGCAGCGGTTCCGTCAACGCACCCAGCCGGTCCGCGACAAAATCATTGCCACTCTCCATCGACTGCACACCGCGGTCCACCACCCACTGCTTCTCCCCGAACACCCGCAGCGCGTCCTTGAGCACGAACCCCGGCAGCGGCTTGGCGTGCGGCTCCAGCAGTTCCGCCAGATGTTGCATCTCCGTCTCATTGGTGGGATGAAACAGGTCGGCTCCGCCCGGGAGCTGCACCCGCAGTCCTGCGCTGTCGTAGACCACCACGCGGTCCACCATCTGCGGCTGGTCCAGCGCCAGCTTCAGCGCGATCCAACCGCCCATCGACCAGCCGCCGACGTCCGGCTTCTGCAACCCCAGCGCCTGAACGAAATCGGCCACAAACTTCTCCTGCGTGGCAATCGAGTAGTCCGAGTTCGCCGGTTTCGGCGACCGCCCATAGCCCAGCAGGTCCGGCGCGTACACATGAAATCCGGCGCGCTTCAAACGCTTCAGCATTGGCGCCCAGCTCTCCGCGCGGTCGCCCAGCCCATGCACCAGCACCAGCGGAACGCCTCCACCGGGAATCCGCGACTCAGCCTCGTAGTAATGGACGCGCCCCTCGGGAGTCATCACGTAGTTGCTCTGCACCCGCGCCAGAAACAGCCCGAAGTGCGTCACCTGCATGTCCACCCACAACGGCCGCTCGTAGAAAACAACTCCGCCGATCAAGACCAACAGCATCACCACCAGCAGCAGCCGCCCCAAAGCCCTCATCGTCCATCCCCAATCATCGTCAACGCCTTCCGTATCACTGTACAGGCGCGCGGCGTCAACGCGAACACCTCACTCTCCAGCGCGCTATCGACCGCGGCCCACACAGCATCGCTCGCATCTTCTCCCGCACGCAGCTCGCCTCCAGCTGCCTCTTCGCCTGTAGCCCGGCACAGCATATCCACGATCAGGTAATGAAACCGCACCCTGCCCGCCTCGTCGCGCAGAATGATGTCTACCGTCTCTATCGGCGCAATCACCTCGACCTTGAGCCCGGTCTCCTCCCGCACCTCGCGAGCACACGCCTCGGCCGCCGTCTCGCCCAGCTCGATCGCGCCGCCCGGCAGCGACCACGAGCCGGCCATCGGCTCGCGCCCACGCCTGACCAGCAGCACTTCCACCGGCGCATCCGCGCCCTGAGCAACTGCGGCCTCAGCAACGCCGCGCAGCACGACCGCTCCCACCCCGGCGATCGGCCCTTCCGGATACTCCCGCCGCCGCGGCCCCCTCGCTGCCATCGACTTCACTCTCGCACTTGCTGTTGTCTTTGTCTTTCTGGTTGTCATTCCGCAGGAATCTGCTTCTCTGCAGCGCCGATACACGATCCGCATACGCGCTGCGCCTCCGGCCGCCCCATCCGCCGCTACTTCAGCTTCAGCGGCTTGCCGAACTCTTCGCCAAACACCGTATGCGAGAAGTCGAACCGCCCGCCATCGAACTTATCCGGCCCCTTCAAATGCCCGATCCCCAGCAGCGCCACCACCCAATAGCTCATCGGCAGCCGCAGCGTCTCGCACACCTTGTCCTGCTCGAAGCCCTCCATCGGCGCGGTATCGTACCCCATCACCTCGGCCATCAGCATCATCGACGTGAAAGCCAGCATCACCATCTTGTTCAGCCAACCCTTCATCTGGTCGTCGCTGAAGCTGGACAGATAGTTCGGAACCGACGTCCGCGCCTGCTCGGCATAGCTCTCCGGCATCCCGCCCGCGCGTCCTAGCCGCAGCATCTCATCCAGGTCCCTGCGCCAGCCATCGCGGTCGCCACACGCCACGATCACCGCCGACGCCTCCTCCACCTTCGCCTGGTTGTAGCTGGCCGCCCGCAGCCGCTTGCGCTGCTCCGGCTGCTGCACCACCACAAACCGCCACGGCTGCATGTTGTACCCGCTGGGCGCATGCAGACCCGCGTCGATGATCTGCCGCAGGTCCTCTCCGGCGATCGGCTCGCCAGTGAAACTTGGTGTTGCCCGCCGCTGCCGTATTGCCTCTTCCAGTGACTTTCGCGTCCCTGCCATCCGATTCGCCCCTCTTCCTGCCTCACTCCAGAATAAGATGACGGGGCGTTCCTATCGCCTCGCCACCCCGCAAACTTTTGCGAATACTTCACGCCATCATGGAATCTCGTCCATCTTCAACATCATGGAATTTCAACATCATGGAATTTCGTCCATTTTTGTTTCCGTCGCGAACGTGTCGTGACCGGGCGACTCGGCGAACACCCATACATTCTCAAACGCCTGCCGAAGCTGCTTATGCGCGTCCAGCAGCGCCTTCGCCGCCGCCGTGTTGCGCGCCTTGGCCGCCGCCGGACTGGGCGCCCCCGGGTCCGCATTCGCCTCCAGCCGCATATGCAGCATCAGGTTGAGCCCCTTGCCATCCTCGCTGCCCTCCGCCGAAACCCCGGTGAAACGATACTCGGCAGCGCCCGCGGCCGAACCTATGCTTGCGGATGAATTTGCGCCAGCCGCCTTTACCACCAACGGCGTCTCCGGCCCAATCCCCTCCGACAGCTCCGCCGGCACCGCCGTCCTGCGCTCGGTCTGCAGTAGGTCGAGATTGGTGCTGGTCACAAAGTTTGCCGGCCGCAGCAACTGGTCGGCCTCGCCATACAGCAGCCACGCCAGCCACAGGTCCTTGGCCTTCACGTCCTCGCGCGCCGTGCGCCAGTACCACAGGCCATCGTGCCCGTTGGCGGTGCGCGCGCGCGGATAAAAACCCGCCATCTTCCAGGCGCCGCCCTGCTGCTGCAGCAGGAACGCCAGCAGCCACGGGCTCGGCCCATTGGCCTCCACCATTGCAAACCCGTACGTCCCGGGCGGCAGCCCGGGAATCGCAAAATCCGTCTCCGAGGTCGTTCCGTTGAGCGGGCAAGTAAACTCGGCATCGCTGGTGTCTCCCGCCTTGCGGCCGGTCGCGTCGAGTTCATACACCTGCGTCGCCCGCACCCTATCGGCCGCCAGGCGCCCTGACGTGGTGCGCACCAGGTCCGCGGTCGGCGCGAAGTTCGTGGCAAACTCCGGGATGGTCATCGCCTGCACCTTCGCCGCGTCATTGCCCACCACGGCGGTGGCCAGGGCCAGCGCCGCATCGGCCAGCCCATTGCGAACCTCGGGCGTCATCTTCGCCTGCGTGGTGCAGCTCTGCGCCATCAGCGGCAGACCCGTGAGTGAAAGCGCGGCCATCCCCACCACCGCGTTCAGGCTGAGCAGACCGGTTCCTATCCACCTCGCTCCACGCGTACTCATGGCCAGTCCCGCCCGGCCAATGTCTCGGTTGCGGCTCACTTTTTGCTCCCACGCGGCCATGCTCGGAACCTGCCAGCCGCAACCTCAGCATACGCCAGCCCCTCTGCCTTTGCCCTTGCTGTGCGGTTGCTTCGCCGTTGCTCTTGCTTTTGCTTTTGCTTTTGTTTTTCTGGTTGTCATTCCGTTAGGAATCCGCTTCTAGCTTCGAATCGCAGCCAAGCTGTCCTCTTCGCTGTATCCTTTACCCGTGAGGCTACCTTCCCGCGCCGCCGTACGTCCCATCCTCCAGATGAAGCTGCCTGCGCGAGCTCGTGTCTCCTGCCGCCTGATCGGCTGGCCCGCGCTGCTCTGTGTCCTCGCCTTGCGCCCCGCCTCCCTGCGAGCCCAGAACCAGCAGGGCCTTCGCCCCTGGGAGCGCACCAAGCCGGCGCCCGGAACAGCGGCGCCAGCGGCGCCCGGAACGGCTTCGGGCGCTGCGACCCTCCCGGCCACGCCGCCAACCTCCCAGCCCGCGCCGAACGCGCTGCCCGCGCCCATCGCCGCCACGCCCGTCGCCGCCACCACGCCCCTGCACCGCGCCGAGGTCACCTACAGCGACGGCCTGCTAGGCATCCGCGCCAACAACTCCAGCCTCCACCAGATCCTGCGCGCCATCTCCCGCCGCACCGGCATGACCATCACCGGCGGCATCGCCGACGACCGCGTCTTCGGCAACTACGGTCCCGCCGAGCCGTCCTCCGTGCTCGCCACCCTGATCGACGGCACTGGCGTCAACATGCTGTTCCGCGGCGGCGACGCCACCCACCCCATGGCACTCGTCCTGACCCCGCAGACCGGCGGCGGGCGCGCCCAGGTCGACTCCTCGCCCATCGGCTCCGACGCCGATGAGTTGCCCGCCCCACCCGATCAGCCACCCGCCCCGCCCGCCGCGCAATCTCAGCAAAGCCAGCCGGCCGCCGCGCCGCGTAACAATCCCTCAGCGCCATCCGCAGGCGCCAACCCGCCCGCCACCACCTCCGGCGCGCAAAATCAGATCACCACGCCGCCCAGCATTCCGCAGCCGCTCAACAACGTGAACGGCAGCCCGGCCAACACCTCGCCGTCGGCCTCCACCCTGCCCACCACCCAGTCCGTTCCCATCGACTCGATT
Organism: Granulicella sp.; assembly: GCA_965277925.1. Lineage (GTDB taxonomy): Bacteria > Acidobacteriota > Terriglobia > Terriglobales > Acidobacteriaceae > Granulicella. Next base: position 1,257,448 of record OZ255850.1, read on the forward strand.
CCCACGCCATCCACCACGCCATCGTCTTCGGGCATCGTCGACTCACCCAATCCGCCGCCGCCCGGCAGCACCACGGCGACCTCGCCCAACGGCGTCAAGACGCCCGAGCAGATCTATCAGCAGCTTTTGCAGATGCAACAGAACCAGCAGAAGCCCCAGCCCGCCGCTCCAGGCGCTACGCCGCCGCCGCAGTAACGCGAAGTGCTCATCGAAGTGCTCATCGGTGCAGAGTCTGCTGCCGTTGATCTTGCACTCGCTTTTCTGGTTGTCATTCCGTAGGAATCTGCTTCTCGGACCAGCTATCCACCTCGAGCGCACCCCTCGAATAGCGGCCGATCAAGCCAGCAGCGCCCGAGCCGTCAGCCCTTCGCCACCGCGCGCGCTACCGCAGCTCCCGTCCGCTCCTTCGCGATCGACATCGAATGCACCCGGAAGATCCGGAACATCGCCTGGCAAACTCCATACGCCACCAGCACACCCAGGGCCAGCGATGCCAGCACCGCGGCGATCAACATCAATGAAACAATCACGGTCTTCTCCTCAGACCCTTCCGTGCGCAGCGCCGACCAGCCGCCCGCCTTAGGCCCAAAGTCATTCTTGGCCGATCCAGCGGCGGTTGCAAGTCGTAAATCCCGGCTGGCTGTTGCCTAACCCGGTTCCCCTTGTATCCTAAAGTCTTGGCTACATCCGCTCCAACCTCGCCTTCGACCCCGCCTGGAATCCAGCGCCGCGCCCTCACGCACATCCACGTGCGCGGCGCGCGCCAGCACAACCTGCGCGACATCTCAGTGTCAATCCCGCGCAACAGCTTCACCGTTGTCACCGGCCTCTCCGGCTCCGGCAAGAGCTCGCTGGCCTTCGACACCATCTACGCCGAGGGCCAGCGCCGCTACGTCGAAACGCTCTCCGCCTACGCGCGCCAGTTCCTCGACCAGATGGAGCGCCCCGACGTGGACTCCATCGACGGCCTCTCCCCGGCCATCTCGATCGAGCAAAAGACCACCTCGCGCAGCCCGCGCTCCACCGTCGGCACCATCACCGAGATCTACGATTACCTGCGCCTGCTCTACGCCTCGGTCGGCCAGCCCCACTGCCCCAACTGCCATCGCCCCATCTCGCGCCAGTCCGCCGACCAGATTGTGGCCCAGATCGTCGCCCGGGCCACCGGTCAGGACTCGCAAGCGAATCAATCGAATCCACAAGAGCGCATCACCGTGCTTGCGCCGGTCGTGCGCGGCCGCAAGGGCGAGTTCCGCGAAGAGCTCGAAGCCCTCGACAAGAAGGGCTACCGCGTCCGCATCGACGGCGAGATCACCGAAGTCGAAGAGGGCATGCGCCTCGAAAAGCGCAAGAACCACACCCTCGAAGCCATCGTCGACCGCATCATCCTCAAGCCCGCTGCTGAAACCACCACGGAACTCAAGAAACTCTCGCCCTCCGCGCAGGAGTCGCCCTCCGCGCAGGAGTACGACACCCGCCGCCTCGCCGCCGCCATCGCCACCGCCCTCCAGCTCGCCAACGGCCTCGTCCTCATCGGCCTGCAACTCCCCGGCAGCGGCTACGCCGAAACCCTCTACAGCTCCTCGATGGCCTGCCCCGACTGCGGCATCAACGTGCCCAAGCTGGAGCCGCGCAGCTTCAGCTTCAACTCCAGCTACGGCGCCTGCCCGGAGTGCCACGGCCTCGGCTCCATCTACGACTTCGACCCGTCCAAGATCATCGCCGACTGGTCCAAGCCGCTGCTCGACGGCGCGATGGGCCCGGGCGCGTCCTCGCAATACCTCCAGCGCCTCATCAAGCTCGCCGCGGACAAGTACAAGATCAACCTCAAGCTACCCTTCACCGACCTCCCCAAGCCCCACCAGGACCTCCTGCTCTACGGCCCGCCGCGCAACGAGATCGGCCGCACCGGCTTTCACGGCATCGTAAGCTGGCTGCGCGACACCCTCGAAGACACCAAGTCCGAGGGCTACCGCGAGTACATGATGCAGTTCATGTCGGCCACCGAGTGCCCGCGCTGCCACGGCCGCCGCCTCCGCCCCGAGTCGCTCGCCGTCACCATCCCACTGGCCGATGCCGCAGCGCATCCGCCGGTCAACAAGGACGACTCCGACATCGAGCCCATCGAGGCCTCGAACGCCCGCCGCGACGCCTCCATCGCCGACTTCACCGCGCTCTCGCTCGAACGCGCCCTGCTCGGCGCGCGCAGCATGCAGTTCACCGGCCGCGAGCGCCTCATCGCCGACCGCCTGCAGCGCGAGATCATCGAGCGCCTCGAATTCCTCAACGCCGTCGGCCTCGGCTATCTTTCCCTCGACCGCAGCGCCGCGACCCTCTCGGGCGGCGAAGGCCAACGCATTCGTTTAGCCACCCAAATAGGTTCTCGATTACGCGGCGTACTCTACGTGCTCGACGAGCCCTCCATCGGCCTGCACCAGCGCGACAACCAGCGCCTCATCGCCGCGCTCACCGACCTCCGCGACCTCGGCAACACCGTCCTGGTCGTCGAGCACGACGAAGACACCATCCGCAAAGCCGACTACGTGCTCGACCTCGGCCCCGGCGCAGGCAAGAACGGCGGCTTCCTCATCGCCGCCGGCACCCCCGCCGAGATCATGGCCAACCCCGCCTCGATCACCGGCCAGTACCTCAGTGGGGCCATCGACATCGTCACCCGACCCACACCTGAAAATGCCCCGCGCCCGCTCACCGGCAACTGGCTCTCCGTGCAGGACGCCACCTCACACAACCTGCAGAACGTCACCGCCCACTTTCCGCTCGGCATCATGACCGTCGTCTCCGGCGTCAGCGGCTCCGGCAAGAGCACGCTGGTCAATGACATCCTCTACCGCTCCCTCGCCAAGGAACTCTACGGCTCGCGCGAAGATCCCGGCGCCCACAAGGCCATCCACGGGGCCGACCAGCTCGACAAAGTCATCCAGATCGACCAAGCGCCGATCGGCCGCACCCCACGCTCCAACCCCGCCACCTACACCGGCGTCTTCACCGCCATCCGAGACCTCTTCGCCATGCTGCCCGAGTCGCGCGAGCGCGGTTATAAGCCCGGCCGCTTCAGCTTCAACGTGCAGGGCGGCCGCTGCGAAGCCTGCCAGGGCGAAGGCCAGCGCCGCATCGAGATGAACTTCCTGCCCGATGTATACGTTCTCTGCGAGGTCTGCAACGGCCGCCGCTACAACCAGGAAACCCTCGCGGTAAAGTTCAACGGCCACAGCATCGCGGACATTTTAGATCTCCCCATCGAAGACGCCGTCCCCGTCTTGAAGGACATCCCCGCAGTCAATCAGAAGCTGCAAACGCTGGTCGATGTCGGCCTCGGCTACATCCATCTCGGCCAGTCCGCGACCACGCTCTCGGGCGGCGAAGCCCAGCGCATGAAGCTCGCCCGCGAGCTCTCCAAGCGCCAGACCGGCCGCACCCTCTACCTGCTCGACGAGCCCACCACCGGGCTGCATTTCGACGACGTGCGCAAGCTCCTCGAAGTCCTCCACCGCCTCACCGACCTCGGCAACAGCGTCATCATCATCGAGCACAACCTCGACATCATCCGCAACGCCGACTACCTCATCGACATGGGCCCCGAGGGCGGCGAAGGCGGCGGCCGCATCGTCGCCCAGGGCCCGCCTGAGTTGGTCGCGCACAACCCTGCCTCGCACACCGGCCAATTCCTCGCCCGCTACTACGAAGACGCAGGCTCTCTCACGGCCGCCGCGCATCTGCCGCCGATCGACCTGCCGGACCTCGAAAAGAAGCCGCCCAAGCCCAAGTTCATCAAGCCGGAGAAGAAGACCGGCGTTCCGAAGGCTTCCAAGGAAAAACCCGAAACAGAACAACAAAAGTCCCGCCAAAAAAAATCGCCGGCCAAACCCCCGAAACCAAAGCTAAAGTAAGGGAAACGAAGCTCACCCATCGCCTCTACTGTTTACTGTCTACTCCCTCCAATGACCGACATTCCCATGACCGAAGCCGCCAAGCCCGACGTGCTGGACATCCAGCACGACCCTGACCCAGCCCAGGACCACGGCCCCGCCAAACGCATCCCGCATCTCGGCCACGCCGTCCTGTTCTTCTCGCTGGCGGCGCTCGCGCTGGCCCTCTGCCTCACGCTCTTTTTCTCCCTCGCCCACATCCACACCGACGAGCAGGCGCTCGCCCACCCCGGCCTCGCCCTCGCCGCCCAGGCGCTCGGCTACCTGCTCACCCTGCTTATTGCCGCGTGGCTCTTTCCGCGCCTCTGGCAGCAGAGCTTTCTGCGCGGCCTCCAGTGGAACACCGTCGCCCTGCGCCGCTACTGGTACTGGATCGTCGTCGGCGGCGTCCTGCTCAGCGCCGTCACCCAGGCCGCGCTGCGCTTCATCCCCACCCCCGCCCATGACCCACTCCAGGACCTCATGACCACCACCCACGGCGCGTGGCTCACCGCGGCCTTCGGGGTACTGCTCGCGCCCATCACCGAAGAGATCGCCTTCCGCGGCTTCCTTCTGCCCGCCTTCGCCACCGCGTACGACTGGCTCGCCTTGGAGCGCAGCCCCGCCGGCCTCGCCCGCTGGCAGAGCAGCTCCCTGCACTCCCCGTCAGCCCTGGTCTTCGCCGCCATCTTCTCCAGCGTGCCCTTTGCGCTGCTCCACGCCGGCCAGCTCTCGCACGCCTGGGGGGTGGTCAGTGTACTCTATGGCGTAAGCCTGGTGCTCAGCCTGGTCCGCATCCGTTTCCACTCCGTATCTTGTTCGACATTAATGCATTTGACATATAACTTGACTATCTTTATGGTCATCGGTATCAGTACCGCTGGCTTTCGGCACTTGGCGCAACTGAAGAAATAGCTCATCGCGCCACCCCTAAACGTTCCTCTGTGAATCTGTTTGTCTGCATCCGAGGTGCCTGTATGCTCCCCATCAACAAGTGCCCGCGCTGTGGCTGCCGTGAGACCATGCGGTCTCATCGCACCCACCTGGAACGCCTTCTCATGGTTCTGAAACCCCTCCGCTGCCTCGATTGCAAGCATCGCTTCATCGTCTTCGAGCGCGTCGCCCCGAACCGCCGCCCAGCATAAGCGCTTCTCGCGAAACTCCGATCAGCCGCGGGCACCGATTGAACTGTGCCCGCAAATGCCGGGATCCGCTGCGCCCTCCTTTCGGCGTTCGCACACCCAAGCCCGAATCGAAGGCTTTTCCGATCCGCAACCCTCAAGAATTGTCATCCTGGAGCGCAGCGAAGAACCCGCTGCGGCACTTGCCTTTCTGGTTGTCATTCCGTAGGAATCTGCTTCTCGGAGTCGCTAAACACCATCGGGCACACCACAACTAGTCCCGCGCCAGTATCGCCGCGAAGAATCCATCCCCCTGGAATCCCGTGCCCGGCAACGTGCGCAGGAACCCGTCCCGGACACACCTCTCGAGACTCACCTCCGCATTCAACAGGCCACGCTCCCGCAGTTCCTCCAGCACCCCATCCATCGGAACCAGCCGGACCGCCAAATTCCCCAGCACCGCCTCCACCACGCGCTCATTCTCCTCCGGCTCCAGCGAACAGGTCGAGTAGACCAGCCGCCCACCCGCCGCGAGCCGCCCCAGCGCCGCGGCCAGAATCTCCCGCTGCCGCTGCGCCTGCCGCGCCAGCTCCGCCGCCCGCAACCGCTGCTTGATCTCCGGATTCCGCGCCAGCGTCCCGGTCCCGCTGCACGGCACATCGCACAGCACCAGGTCGAACTCGCCCTCGGCCGCGGGAAGTTTCGTCGCGTCCGCCTCCAGCACGCGCACCAGCGGCCCCGAATCGCCGCCCTCCGCGCCCCGCCGCAGCCGCTCCGCCAGCGCCCGCGTCCGCCGCGGATTCACATCCGTCGCCAGCAGCTCGGCCTCAGGATGCCGCCGAACCAACACCATCGTCTTGCCTCCTGGCGCCGCGCAGCAGTCCCAGATCCGCCGTGCTCCCGGCCGGGCGGCCGCCGCCACCTCCGCCACCAGCCGCGATCCATCATCCATCCGCGGCAGCGCATACCCCGCGCCTGCCCAATCCCCAGCCCCATCCGGCGTCTCCGCGTCCACCGTCGCCACGCCGTCCACTTCGACGAACAACCCACCCTGCACCGGCTCTCTCTGGTCGTACTCGCAGACCGCCACCGCCGCCGCGCGGCCATACTCCCGCGCCCATCGCTCCACCAGCCAGCCAGGATGCCCCAGCCGCTCCGCCATCGCCGCAACCGGCTCGTACAGCTTCGGCCGCAATGGCCGCACGCCCGGCGCCTGACGCGTCAGCTTGCGCAGCACCGCGTTCACCATTCCCGCCGCGTGACCGTGGCCCGCGCTCCGCGCCAGTTCCACACTCTCGCTCAGCGCCGCATGTGCCGGAATCCGGTCCAGATGCAGCAGTTGAAACGCCCCCAGCCGCAGCGCAATCGCGACCGGAGCCGCCAGCTCCACATCCGGCCGCTGCAACAGCGGTCGCAGCCTCGCGTCCAGCGCGATCTGCCAGCGCAGCACCCCCAGCACCAGCGCCGTCGCCAGGTTCCGGTCGGCCTGCGACAGCCCCGACATCCCCGGCCCATGCAGCAGGTCGTCGGAGTGCGCCGAGCTCTCCGCCACCCGCAGCAGGATCGCGAACGCCGCCTCCCGCGCCGGACTGGCGTGCGCGCTCTTCGCCGACGCCGCCCCGCTCTTCGCCAACCCCGCCGCCGGTCGCAATCCCTCAGCCAAGCCGCTCCCCCCTCCGCACCTGGAACTCCCGCGCAAAAATCCCACCCGCCAGCCGCGGCTTGCCCTCCATCTGCACCTCGTCGAGCACCAGCAGCGTCCCACCCGCCGCTCCCACCAACAGTTCGCCCGTCGACCCGCCTAGCTCCCCCGGACCGAGCCTCAACCCCGCCGCAGGATCTTGCGCCGCAATCTCCGCCGCAGCATTCTCCGCTGCCGGCCGCATCCGATGCACTAAAAACCGCTTCCCCCGAAACTCCCCATACGCCCCCGGCCAGGGCGAAAAGCCCCGCCACCGGTTGTAGGTCACCCGCGCCGTCCGGTTGACCAGGTCCAGCCGCCCATCCTCGCGGGTCAGAATCGGCGCCGGCGTCGCTTGCGAATCGTCCTGCTTGCGCGCCACCACCGTCCCTTGTTCCAGCCCGTCCAGCGTCTCGACCAGCAATTGAGCGCCAATCTGCGAAAGCTGTGGATAAAGCTGTGAAGAGGTTGTGTCCAGCCCTACGGACATCCTGTGCATCAGCAGTGTATCGCCTGTGTCTAACCCCGCATCCAGGCGCATCGTCGTCACGCCGGTCTCGGTCTCGCCGTTGGCCAGCGCCCACTGGATCGGCGCCGCCCCGCGATACTTCGGCAGCAGTGACCCATGCAGGTTGATGCATCTCAGTCGCGGCAGATCCAGCATCCAACCTGGAATTATCCGGCCATACGCTACGACCACAATTGCATCTGGAACATTCGCTTCCAGGTTCATCTTCAACAGATTATTCGACTTGATTCGCTCCGGCTGCATGATTTCCAGACCCAGCTCCAGCGCCAGCCGCTTGACCGGCGGTACCTGCATTTCGAACTTTCGCCCCGCCGGACGGTCCGGCTGGGTGAGCACCAGCGCCACTTCATGGCCGGCGTCAACGACAGCCTGAAGGCTCGCAACAGCGAACTCCGGTGTCCCACAAAAGACCAGCTTCATCTCCGCACCCTCGCGCCCGTACCTACCGCGCCAGCGGCTACCATTCGCCGTTCTTCTGTAGCTTGCGGATGCGGCGCTGCACCAGGTCGCGCTTCAACCGGCTCAGCCGGTCGATGAACAGGATCCCGTTGAGGTGGTCGATCTCATGCTGTAGAGCGCGCGCCAGCAACTCTTCGCCTTCCACCTCAAAGAATTCCCCCTTCTCGTTCTGAGCACGCACTTTAACCCAAGCGTTGCGCTGAACTTTTTCGCGAATCTCCGGCAAACTTAGGCACCCTTCCTCCTCCACCTGTTTCCCCTCCTGGTCGAGGATCTCCGGGTTGATCAGCACCAGCTTGTCTTCGGGCCTCTCCTTGAACGACACATCCACAACCGTAATCTGCCGGGAAATCCCGATCTGCGGCGCCGCCAGCCCGATCCCCTGAGCCGCATACATGCTGTCGAACATCTCCTCCACCAGCTGCGCAAGTTCCGGCGTGAACTCCGTGACCGGGGCGCCCTTCTTCGCCAGAATCGGATCGGGGTACTTCACAACCTCATGGATTTTGCTGGCGGTCCGCCGCACGGCGTCGCTGGTCGCCTGCCGCTTCGCCTGACTCTCTGTCTTGCTATCCGTCTTCGCTTCCTTCGCACTCATCTCAGTAAGCTCGTATTTGTTCGCAATAACTGTTGAAGTTACGCTTTAACTCTCTCAGGCTATCCCCGCCAAACTTTTCCACGGCCAGACGCGCGACGGCCAGAGCCACCATCGCCTCACCCGCTACTCCGGCCGCCGGCACAACACACACATCGGAGCGCTCGTAGGATGCTTTCGTGGCCTCGCGAGTCTCGAACGCCACCGACGCCAGCGGCCGGCGCAGCGTCGAGATTGGCTTCAAATATCCCCGCACCACGAGGTCCTCACCGTTGGAGATGCCGCCCTCGATGCCGCCGGCGTTATTGTGCTCCCGCGTAAACCGGGTGAAGCGCTCCCCTGTGGAAATCTCGCCACCGCCCTGTGGATCGCGCTCATATCCGATCGCATCGTGGACCAGCGAACCCGGCGACTGTGCCGCTGTCACTCCCCGGCCAAGCTCCACCGCCTTCACGGCCTGCAGGCTCATCACGGCCTGCGCGAGCAGGCCATCCAGCCGCTCGTCCCAGTTGGTGTGCGTCCCGACTCCCGGCGGCAGTCCATGCACCACCACCTCGAAGACGCCGCCGATGGTATCTCCAGTTCGCAGCACCCTATCGACCTCCGCTTTCATGCGCGCCTCCGACTCCGCATCGACGCAAGCCAAAAGCACATCCTCGCGTCCGGCAAGGGCTGCAATCTCGGCAAAATCAGCCTCGCGCGCGAGCTCAGCCGAGCCCACCCGAACCACATGGCTGGCAACTTCGACACCCAGCTCCCGCAACAGCATCTTGGCAACCGCGCCACACGCCACACGCGCGGCAGATTCCCGAGCAGATGCCCTTTCAAGAACATAGCGTGCATCTTTGAAGTCGTACTTTAGTGCTCCAGCCAGATCCGCATGTCCCGGCCGCGGGCTCGCAACCGCTTTGTGCTTCTCCGCATCGCCCTCCCCCACCGGCAGAATCTCTTCCCAGTTCTTCCAGTCGCGGTTGGCCAGCGTCATCGCAATCGGCGATCCAATCGTCTTCCCGTGCCGCACCCCCGATAGAATATGCGCCGTATCCTGCTCGATGCGCATGCGACCACCGCGCCCGTAGCCCTGCTGCCGCCGCCACAGTTCGTGGTCGAGAAACGCCTGATCCACAGGCACGCCCGCAGGCATCCCGCTGATCAGCGCTACCAGAGATTCGCCGTGGCTTTCGCCGGCTGTGGAGAAACGAAGCATGAATTTTCCATTATAAGGGCGAAGCGTGCAGAGGAAGTCGGGGCTACTCGATGGCCTCGATGGCAACGACCTGCGTACCGGCTGGATGCCGCCGTGAGGTTAGCCGGTCGAGCGCGGCATTGGGACAGTGCCTGAAGCGGAACGGCGAACCAGCATCGACCGAAAGCTCGATATTCTCAAGGTCGAGATTGGTCGCATAGGAAGCGACCAGACCGCGGGCCCCGTGACCGATCACGTCGGTGATGCGCAATCCATCGATCGGGCTCTCCGGCAGCCCGTCGATGGCGATCAGCTCCTTCGCTCCATCAATCGTCACGCCATCGATGGCGATATCGCGAAAGCTGGGAGTCGTCCCCGAGACCGGCTGCGCCTGGTCGACATTGGGCGTCTCGCCTTCCATCCGGTAGAAGTTCGTGACCTCGATCGCGTGTCCGACGTTGCGCATGGTCCAGTTGCTGAACCGCACTCCCGACACCACACCGCCCCGTCCGCGGCGGCTCTTGATGCGAATGCCCGCCTCGGTATCCACGGCCGTAATGTTGGCGGCGACGACGTTCCGCACCGAACCCGACGTCTCCGATCCAATGGTGACCGCCCCATGGGCATGGTGCACGGTGCAGCCGGTGATGGTGATGTCTTCGCTGGGCCGATCGACGCGCAGACCATCGGCGTCCTTGCCCGACTTGATCACAATCCCATCGTCCCCGGTGTCGATATAGTCGTCGGTGAGGTGCACGAAGCGCGACGAATCGATCACGATGCCATCCGTATGCACCCCCGGGTAGGTCTCGATCACGAGGTTCCGCACCGTCGCGAACTCGGTGTAGAGCAGATGCACCGTCCACATCGGTGAACCCACGAAATGCAGACCCTCGATGGTGACTCGCTTGCAATTCATGAACCGCACGAAGGAGGGCCGCAGTTCGCCCGCTGCCGCCTCATATTCTGCCTGCGCAATCGGCCGATGCGCCTGCAGGTCGTTGAGCAGTTGCTCCCAGTGCGGGCCATTGGCCGACCCCAGATCGCCGCCACCCGCCAGGCGCCGCGCGTGCAGCGTGGCCGCCGATCAATGGCACCGGCGTCAGGGTCTCGATGCCCTGCTGCCGCCCCGGCGTGAAGGGCAGCTTCTGCGCCGGAAATTCCACCACCGAGCCGGGTCCGAACTCCAGCCGCAGGTGCGACACCAATTCAATCGGCCCGGAGATGTAGTGCCCCGCCGGAACGTAGACCGTGCCCCCACCCGCGGCCTTCACGGCGGCGATGGCTCGAGCGAACGCCGCCGTCGCGGGCAAGCTGGAATTGGGCGCCGCACCGTATCGGGTGATATCGAAGATGGCCTGCGCGCGCGCCAGTGGGGCCGCGATCATGAAAGCGAGAAGCAGAATGCAGATCTTCACGGCTTACTCTTCCTTCGCATCTTCTGCGCGTTCCGCGCGCGAGCCCAGGAAGGCCTGCGAGTTGAACAGCGGCCGCTCCATGGAGCGCACCCACTCGGTCAGGTCCCCGGCGGGCCGTCCAGCGGCGGCAGCCGCCGCGAACTCGTTGCGCAGCGTCTGGAACTTCGCCTCCAGATCGTCCAGCGCGCTGAGCAGCATCGCTTCCGGGGTCATCGGCAGCTTGGGCGAGCCGAACTCCAGCTTGCCATGGTGGGCCAGGATCATGTGCTCCACCAGCAGCCGCAGCGGCTGCGGAAAAAGCTCCGGCGCGGCTTGAGCTTCCCCCGCTGTGGCGACGGTTGCCGCGGCAGCCGTCGCCGCGGCAGCCACAGCCTGTGCATCGAGTGCGGCGATCTTCTCATGCAGCATGCCCTGCGCAATCGAGATGTGCCCGATGAGCTGCCCTTCCAGCGTGTAATCGAAGCTGGAGCGCCACGAAAGCTCGCGCACCTTGCCCACATCGTGCAAAATCGCGCCGGTCACCAGCAGATCCGGATCGACCTCGGGATAAAACGGCGCCGTCGCCAAACAGACCCGCACCAGCGCCAGCACGTGCTCCAGCAGGCCGCCAATCCACGCATGGTGCAGCCGTTTGGCCGCCGGCGCCTGGAGGAACGCCGGCCCGATGGCAGGATCGTCCAGAAAGCTGAAGACCAGCGCCCGCAGATGCCGATTGCGGAACGCCTCCACGTAGCCGCGCAGCTCGCTGTTCATGGCGGCGATGTCGAATTTTGTCGTAGGAATAAAGTCCGCGGTATCGATCTCCGATTCCGCAACCGAGCGCATCTTGGTCACGGTGATCTGGAACTTCCCCTGGTACTTCGAAATCTGCCCCTGCACCTTCACATAGCAGCCGTTCGTGCAGGTCTGGATCGCTTCCGCGAACTCGTCCCACATGCGCGCTTCGAACTGGCCCGTCTTGTCGGAGAGCGTCAGCGCGAGATACTGCCCGCCGCTCTTGGTGTCGCGCACGCTGATCGATGCCATGCAGAAGAAGCTGGTGACGGGCTTATTTTCAAAGCGCGCCGCATCGGCGATGTAGAAGTCTTTCATGGCTCGTTCCAGAATACGACGGCGGCCCTCAATATCCCTTCCTCTTCCGGCCACTTCGCTTGGAAGGGGACGGGCTTCAGCCCGTCCGTACACTGGCCAACCTTGCGACGGGCTTTAGCCCCTGAGGGATTTCTTCGTCACGGCGCACCATCATCGCCGCAAGAGCCGCCTATCGTCGTATCGTTCCCCGCGTTACCATGAATCCTGTGACCTCCAAACTCCAGTCTCACGACCCCGCCGACTTTGGCACGCCGCTGCTCGCGGTCTTCGCGGTGGACATCGCCACGGGCGACGACGCCATCCCGTCCCCGGCGCTGCTCTCCACCTCCGATGACATCGCCAACGCCGCCGCTCCCTGGATCGCAGCCGGCGAATTCAAGGCCGCGCTCGGCGAAACGCTGCTTCTGCATTCCCCGGCCAGCGTGAAAGCCGAGCGCCTGCTGCTGGTCGGCCTCGGCAAATCGCAGACCCTCACCGTCCACGAGGTCCGCAAGGCCGCCGGCGTTGCCGTCCGATTCGCCAAGCCGCGCGCCATCCGCGACCTCGCCATCGCCTTCCCCGAAGACAAGGCCCTGGCCGACGAGCACCTCGATTCCCTCCCCTGCGAACTCACCGCCCGCGCCCTCGCTGAAGGCGCCATCCTCGCCGACTTCGATATCGACACCTATCGCAGCGATCGCGCGAATCAGAAAGACCAGTCCATCGGATCGATGACCGTCCTCCACACCGAGCCCGACAAGAAGTCGCAGACCGAGATGCAGCAGGGCTTCGACGAGGGCGTCATCGTCGCCGAGGCCCAGAACTTCTCCCGCTCGCTGGTCAACGAGCCCGGCAACATCCTTACTCCCACTGAACTCGGCAAGCGCGCCGCCGAGATGTGCAACCAGTACGGCCTCGCCTGCGAAGTCCACTCCATCGACAAGATCCTCGAACTGAAGATGGGCGCCTTCGCGGCCGTCACCCAGGGCTCCGCCGAACCCCCCGCGCTCATCGTCATCCGCTACGACCCTGTCGCGTCCAAAGCACCCTCAAATCCGCCGGCACCTGACGCACCCGTCCTCGGCCTGGTCGGCAAGGGCATCACCTTCGACACCGGCGGCATCTCCATCAAGTCCGCCGACAACATGGACAAGATGAAGGACGACATGGCCGGCGCCGCAGCCATGCTCGGCGCCATGCGCGCCATCGCCCAACTCAAGCCCACGGTCCGCGTCCTCTGCGTCATCTGCTCCTGCGAAAACATGCCCGGCGGCAAAGCCTTCAAACCCGGCGACGTCCTCACCGCCATGTCCGGCAAAACCATCGAGATCATCAACACCGACGCCGAAGGCCGCCTGGTCCTCGCTGACGGCCTGCACTATGCGCAGACTCTCGGCGCCACGCATCTCATCGACGCCGCCACCCTCACCGGCGCCATCGGGACCGCGCTCGGCCACCACAACGCCGGCCTCTTTTCCAACAACGACGAGGCCGCCCAGCGTTTTCTCGACACTCTCGCCATCAGCGGCGAAAACTTCTGGCGCCTGCCCTGCACCCCGGAATACCGCGAGCAGATCAAGTCCTCCATCGCCGACATCATGAACACCGGCGGCACCCGCTACGGCGGCGCCTGCACCGCCGCCTGCTTCCTCCAGGAATTCGTCGGCGACACGCCCTGGCTCCACCTCGACATCGCCGCCACCGCCTGGACCGACGACCCCAAACCCTGGCAATCCAAAGGCCCCACCGGAATCGCCGCCCGCAGCATCACCGAGTGGGTCCGCACCTTCGCGAAATGAGTCGCGGCTAAATGGCAGCTACGAACAGAACCGACGGAGATTCTGGTTGCCAAGGTGTGAGAGATAGCAAAACCAGATAAAAAGGGACTATGAAAAGTTCTTTTTCCTTTTGGGCTCTTACTGTTCGAACACGGGCAAAACTGATCTCGACGAACATTTACACCCTTCCTCAACCCCGGGCCGCGTCCACTTGCCATCTACAAATAACCCCTTGCTGATTTCATATTTCTTTCCGTTGGCTGAACGATGAGCAGAATCCTGTTGAACGTCTGCGGCTGTTGGATGCTTTGGATCTTTCATGCACGGAGCGTTCGGATACATCCATATTGCATGAACGATTCCAAGAGAGGCTCGGCGCTCTCTATTAATGATTGCCGTCGCTTCATTATTCAAGGACCGTGCAATTTCCGCCGCCCTCCCTTGGGTCATTCCCTCGATCTTCATTAGTCTAGCGCCCCACACAACGCATGCAAATCTCTGCCTGCCGATACGGAATGTAACGCAGCCTCATAAATCTGTTGAACATGTTTCTTCTTAAGAACGTCGAGCAACTGGATGTTTCTTCGAAGACCTGCTTTGACACTCTCGCTCACTGTTGAAGGATCAAGCTTGACGGTGGGCATAGCTCGCGGGCCTGGCTCGGGCCAATGGCCATTAGTCTGTGTTGGCTTGGTAGATGATAATCGGCGTCGGAGCCAAGACATACTTTCCTCCAGTGAAGTGATTCGTCTTAGAGCATTTTCTTTAATGGTGTAGACTGATTTCTGGCGAGACTCTGCGGCGAGTGAATCGATGGCGAAAGCGTATGGGGATGACCTGCGCCGTAAGTTTCTATTGGCCTACGATCAGGGCGAGGACACGCTGGAGGAGCTTGCGGATCGCTTCCTGGTGAGCGTCGGCTGGGCAAAGAAGATTTCCGCGCAACGGAATCGCACGGGGCAGGCCGAGCGCGTGCGACACCAGCCCGGGCGCAAGTGTCGCGCTGGCGTCGAGGTGCAGAGGCAGGTGGTGGGCTGGCTGGAATCGAAGCCGGATTTGACGCTGGCGCAACTGCAGGCGAAGCTGCGCAGCGATGCCGGTGTCTCGCTCAGTCTGGGGCGGATCTGGCATCTGCTGAAGAAGCTGGGTCTGCGGCTGAAAAAAAGTCGCTCCACGCCGTTGAGCGCGACACGGAGGCCAACCGCCAGCGGCGTGAAGAGTTCGCGGCACGCCTCCAGTCGATCTCGCCGGAACGCCTGATCTTTCTGGACGAAAGCGGTGTAACCACCTCGATGACGCGGCTCTATGCGCGCGGCCCCGGAGGCAAACGCATCCATGAGGCGACGCCGGGCGGGCACTGGAAGATCATGACGATTTTAGGCGCCATGAGCCTTCGCGGCATGATCGCCACCATGACCATCGAAGAGCCTACCGACGCCGACATCTTCCTGGCCTATGTCGAGCATGTGCTGTGCCCGGCACTGAAGCCGGGCGACGTAGTCGTGATGGACAACTTGAGTGCGCACAAAGTTCCGGCGGTGCGCGAATGGATCGAAACGGCCGGCGCGGAGCTCCTCTATCTGCCGCCCTATTCACCCGATCTCAATCCCATCGAGAAGGCATGGGCAAAGCTCAAACAACTGCTCCGCGCCGCCAAGGCACGAAGCAAAGATGCACTTGAACAAGCCATCGCCGAGGCCCTCCCATGCATCACGCCAGACAATGCAAAGGCATGGTTCAGAGTCACACTAGCCGGACTACACTAAAACAGAAAATGCTCTAATGATCCAGAGAGTACATCAGACTCGGCACCTCAATCTCCGGCCACTCCCATCAGCCGCACCAACTCCCCGGGTGGCGGGTGCCCCATTCATGACGGTCTCATCGTCATGGGGTGGGATGCCGGGTGCCCCATTCATCGCGCGGCTTCTTGCGCGATGAGTGGGTTCCGCTCTGCCGCAGGCCGGAGTGCAGCCGCAGGCGCAACGACTGAATTGCCCTCGTCAATCGAGCCACCAAACGCGCGTCGTTCAAAACCTTGTCAAGCCCTCGCGCGCCCAAAACCACCAAGACCCGCATAAACACTGCCGATCAAGTTTCTAGAAACTTGGCATACATACCTCACCCAACCCGCTAAACTAGAAGTAGACCCAAGACAGCCACAGCCCCGCACCCGCCTGGCCTTCCCTTTTAACCACTAACCACTCACCACTAGCCACTCGCCACGGAATCGACATCGTCAGACTGTCACAATTCCGCCCTCATCTCCTTTCTCCTCAAGACTTTACTTCCAAAAGTACCCGGGGGGAGGCCCACCCACAGCCAAACAACAGCGCCACCTGCCACCACCTCTTCCCCGACGTAACCCCTACATCGCGCTCGGCACCCGAATCCCCAGCCACCCCAGCACCCGCACCAACTCCCGCCGCGCCACTGCCGCAGTCGCCAGCAGCAGCATCTTCCGCGCCTCATCCGCCTCAGTCAGAATATGGTGGCGGTGATAGAAGTTATTGAACTGCTGCGCCAGCGCGAAAGCATATCGCGCCAGCATCGCCGGCTCGGCCGCGGCAATCGCCTGCTCCAACACCAGCGACAACCGAGACGCCGTCAGCCACACCTCCCACATGCTCGTGCCCTCTTCGCCTTCGAGCATTATGCCTAAATCGAGTGAAGCCACAGCCGCCAGCGCCGCTTCTTCGCTCACGGCCGCCTTGCGAAAGATATTGGCCGCACGCACCGCCGCATACTGCACATACGGCCCGGTCTCGCCGTCGAACGCCAGCGCTTCGCGATAGTCAAATGCGATCACCGTGTTGCGCGTAAACCGCAGCAGAAAAAACCGTAGCGCGCCCACGCCGATCGCCTCCGCAATCTCCGCCCGCTCCCGCTCCTCAAGCTCCGGATGGCGCGCGTCCACCTCGCTCCGCGCCGCCGCGATCATGCGATCAATCAGATCGTCGGCCTTCACGCCAAAGCCTTTGCGGCCGCTCACCTCGATGAAATTCCTGGCCTTGTCTTCCTCGCTCAGCACATAGCCAAGCTCCTCGGCCGTGCGCGCCGTCAGCCCCACGAACGCATAGTTCAGATGCGTGAAAGTGGAGGACGCCGCCACAAATCCCAGCGCCCGCAGCGCTTCTTTCACCTGCGTCTGGGGATCGTCCTGCCGCGAATCGATCACGTTGTAGATCGCATCCGCGTGGCCGAAGCCCCTACCGAAATCCGGCCTCGCACCATCAACATTCACCGTCGAAATCCAGCACGTATGCGTCGCATACTCACGAAACGCCGCATACCCGAAGTCCTTCCCCAGCAGACCGAACTTCCACAGGTGATACGCAATGTCCTTGCCGACATACGTCACAGTCCCATTCGACCGCACAATGATCTTCGCGTCTGGATCCGGCCCGCTCCCGGCAGCATCCGGCCCCGGACCTTCCACCGCCCCGCCAGAAATCGTCACCGCCCGCCGCATCACCCAGCACCCTTGATTCTTGCCCTCGGTTTCGAGATACAGCACGCCGCGATCGACCATCAAATTCCGCGCCGCCTCCCAAAAGTGCAGGTGCAGAATCTCGCTCTCGCGCGGCAGAAAGTCGTACTCGATGCCCAGCCGCTCCATGGTGTCCAGGTGGCGTCCCAGCACGCCCGTCGCAATCAACTCGGCAATAGCGGCAGTTTCGTTGACGACGCCCTCCGCAGTATCATTGCCGCCAGCCTCGATCGCATGCAGCGTGTCCAGCCGCAACTGCTTGCGCGCCGCCGCCTGCGCGGGGTCCGCCTCATACCACTGCGAAATCGCCGCATACAGGTCCCAGCACGCATAATCCAGCCGCGTATTGCTTTCGAATAACTCCGTCAGCCACTCGCGCACGCCATCGAGCGACATGCCCTTCATCGCCGTCACCGCGACCACAATGTCGGCAACCTGCACGCCCGTGTTGTCGATGTAGTTCTGCACCCCCGTCGCATAGCCCGGCTTGAACTCATCGGGCTTCAGCATGCGCGCAAACGTATCGCCGAGAATCGCATTGCGCAGATGCCCCACATGCGCGGCCTTATTCGGATTGATACTCGTATGCTCCACCAGCCGAAATCCCGGGCCTCCTACCACCGCGTGCTGATCCGCAGCCATGCGCCGCACCATCTTCGCGCGGTCCAGCTTCACATTCAGATAGCCCGCTCCCGCAACGTCCACCGCCGCTACGTCTTCAACCTGCGCCAACTCCGCCTGCAGCTCCTGCGCGATCGCGCGCGGCGCCTTCTTCAGCCGCTTGGCCAGCTCGAACGCCACCGGCAGCGCCATCTCTCCGAACTCGATCTTCGGCGGCAGTTCCACCGCGAGGTTCGTCAGCGCAACCCCGTATCGCTCCATCAGGAGCGCTCCAATTCGCGTCTGCAACCGCTGCTGCAAAATCCGATACATCGACACGTCCTTGCTTTTCTGGTTGCCATTCCGCAGCGTAGCGGAGGAATCTGCTTTCGGGGCGCCTATACGTCTAAAGGCAAAATCGCTCTACTCTCTACTCTCTGCCTTACGGCAGCTCCGCCGGCAGCGACTCGATCTCCTCGAACAACGGCGCGCGGCGGGTCCGATGCAAACGATGCGCCAGGAACATCGCCCCACCAACGCCAGTCAGGGTCACCAGCAGCCACGCATGAATCAGCAGCGCGAAAATTCCCGCCGCCGCGGCGCTGGCTCCCTGCCGCGTCAGCGCGTCCTTGCATGCCCACTCGAACGGCCCAATCCCTCCCGGCGAGCTCGGGATCAGAAACGAGAGATTCGCCTGCGAAACCGCCGCCCATGGCCCCGCCCAATCGGTCTTCAACCCCACGAGATTCGCCGCCGAAACATACAGCAGTCCCTCAAAACCCCACGCCACAAAGCTGTACACCACCAGCAGCAGCGTGCCCACAACGCCGATCTGCCGTATGCAATCGATCGCCAGCAGGATCCAATGCTCCACCTTGGCCAGCTTCTCGTTCTTCGTCCGCGCAAACAGCCGCCGCACCGGCCCTTCCAGCGTGCGTGCGCCAAACACCAGCATCAGCAGCCCCGCCGTCGACACGGCGATCCCCACCTCAGCCGCCAGCCGCAGATGCGGCGACACGCCCTTGCCCGCGTGCATCGTCACCACAAACAAGATCGCCAGCGTGAAGATGTCCAGCAGTTTTTCCAGAATGACCGTGCTCAGCACGATCGACGGCGTCGCATTCAACTCGCCCGCGTAGGTGAAGATGCGCATCACATCGCCGATCCGCAGCGGCAGAATATTGTTCGCTGCCAGCGACGTCAGGAACACCCTTGCGCACACGCTGAACCGCGACCCGACGCTGCGCAGCATCCGCCACCAGCGATAGCAGCGCGTCGTGTACCCGGCCACGGAAAACAGCACCACGCCCACGATCCACATCGGCGCGACCAGGCGAATGTTCTCAAAGTCCTCGGCCTTGAAGCCCCTGAACGTCCACCACAGAAAAAACGCGCTGATCGCCAACCCCGGCAGGGTCTTCAGCAGGCCGATCCGATGTTCACGTGTCACTGGCATTCCTCATGGCTCGCGAGACGAATGTCCCCCGATTCGATTCAACCCCGCCCATCGGTTCGTCTTCTCATTGTACCGGGCGCATGCATCCCAACGCCGTTCGGTACGCTGGCTACCCATCTTCGCTAAGCTAGTGAACGATGCCGCCGACCGCAACCCGCGCCAACCCAACCCAAGCGCAGCCCTGGCTCGCCTCCGCCTGGCAGCTTCTACTCCCCACCCTCGCTCTGCTCACGCTGCTCATTCACGGCTATCACCCGCTCGCCGAAGACGGCGGCCTCTACGTCGCCGGCGTCGAGTACACGCTCGACCCCTCGCTCTTCCCGCACTACACCGCCTTCGTCCGCGAGCACCTCCGCTTCTCCATCTTCGCGCCCGTGCTCGCCGCTCTGGTCCGCCTCACCCATCTTCCGCTTGCCTGGGCGCTCTCCGCGGTCGAGCTCTTCAGCCTCTGGCTGCTCTTCTACGCTGCCCGCAAAGTTCTTCAGCGCTGCTTTCCCAACGACACCGCGCAGCTCGCCGGCCTCGCTCTGTTAGCGGTCTGGGCGACGCTGCCCGTAGCCGGCACTTCCCTGCTGCTTATCGACCCCTACCTCACCGCGCGCAGCCTCTCCACCCCGCTCTCGCTGCTGGCCATCGCCTTCGCGCTCGATGCGTGGAGCGGCGAGCCTTCCCCCCTCCCTCCGAGCCAAGCTGTCTTCTCGAGCGAAGACGATTTGCGGCCTGATCGCAAATCGCCACAGTCGAGAGACCGCAGCCTTGGCATCTCTCCCCGCCGTTCCCTTTTCGGTTGCGTTCTCTCGCTCATCCTTGCCGCGCTCTTCCATCCCTTGATGGCTGCCTACGCGCTCGCTCTGGTCATCTTCCTGCGCGCGGCGCGTCTCCGCCATCGCACGCTCGCCTTCACCGCGCTCGCCCTTCTCGCCCTCGTTCTCGCCGCCATCATCCACGCGCACGCGCCACCCGAGTCCCCCGCGGTCATCGCGGCCAGCTACAGCCGCTACTACTGGTTCCTCTCGCAGTGGCGCTGGTTCGAGCTGCTCGGCCTCGCCGGCCCACTCATCATTCTCACCCTTCTGCTTCGTTCAACTCGCAAACACGCAAGCGAATTCGCCTCTCCCGCCGCGACCCTCTGCCGAGCCTCTCTCGCTCTCGGCCTCACCGTCATTGCCGTCGCGCTGCTCTTCGCCCGCGAGAGCCAGCACACCCATCTCGTCGCGCGCCTGCAGCCCCTGCGCGTCTTCCTTCCGATCTACGCGATCATGGTGCTGCTGCTCGGCGCAAGCGTGGCGCAAGCCCTCATCCACGCCCGCCAGCGCGCGCCTTCACGCCTCGCCCGCACCGACCTCCTCGCTCTCCCCATTCTCGTTCTCATCGCGCTCGCCGCCATCATGTTCGTGGTCCAGCGCGAGACCTTCCCAGCCTCCGCCCACATCGAGCTACCCTGGCGAACCAACATGAACCCATGGACCGAGGCCTTTCTCTGGGCCCGCGCCAACACCCCTCGCGACGCTCTCTTCGCGCTCGACGCCCGCTACGTCAACCAGCACGGCGAAGACGCCCAGACCTTCCGCGCCACCGCCCTCCGCTCCGCCCTGCCCGACTTCTCCAAAGACGGCGGCGAGGCTGCTATCACGCCCTCGCTCGCCGCACTCTGGCAGCAGGGCGCCGCCGCTCAAGCCAATCTCTCCACCGAACCCGACAGCCTCCGCGACGCCCGTCTTCGCCCGCTCGGTGTCACCTGGATGGTGCTCCACTCCACCGCGCCCACGCAGCATCCTTGTCCCTATAACAACAGCGTCGTCAAAATCTGCCGCCTCACCCGATGACCATCAGCAGTGGTGTGCCCACGTCTCGCTTCTAAAGCAGAATTCGTCATGGTAACGGTAATGGTAATGGTAATGGTAATGGTGACGGTGACGGTGATGGTGATAGTGACGGTGTAGAGTTCGTGCTCTTGCTTTTCTGGTTGTCATTCCGCAGCGTAGCGGAGGAATCTGCGGTTGTGCCGCTACTACGTCAATAAGAAAAATGCCTGGCTCTTCGAAGAGAACTGCCCTTGCCCTCGCACTTTGTTTGTCATTCCCGAAGGAAATCTGCGTTGCGGCCTCTCAGAACCTGTCTAAAAACTCGGAACAGGACGGCCCACGCACAAAGAGGCAGGTAAAGGCCACGCAGTCCCCGGGGCGGCAGCAGCGGACTCGAAGCAGCGTTTTTCTCAACAGGGTTCTGAACTCGCGAAAACCTGTCAAGCCCCGCAGGCGAACCGGCCGCACTCATCTACTTGAAAATAGAGGACATTCTACCAAGATTCCCTTGGCGTGTTTACCCTGCGCCGCGCCGTATCATAGAAACAGTACGAAAAACGGAAAAGCCCGGCACCCAAAGGACGACGGCACTGCAAGGGAGCAATCCATCCTATAGCGGAATCCCTATCTATGTAGAGTCCATTGCGTTGACCTTTCGTTTGCACTTGCTTTTCTAGTTGTCATTCCGTAGAAATCTGCTTTTCGCACTTGCTTTTGTCCCTGCACTTGCACTTGCTTTTCTGGTTGTCATTCCGCAGGAATCCGCTTTTCGGAGTTGCTATACACCATCGGGAACACAGCATGAGTCAATCCCCTTCCTAAGTCCTTTGTATGAATTGCTTTGCATAGAAGCAGTCAATCAATCGGGGGGAGGGGGGTGGGGGTGGCGTATCCCCACAGGCTGATCGGAGAGAAGTTCGCGGACAGGTCTAAGGCGTGGGCCGCCTCAACCGTCCAACGGGCACTCTCCATCTACTGGTTCGCCGCCGCACCCATCCCCGCTGTCTGCGGGGCCGCCGCCGGCTTCAGCACCACACTCTCCTGGTCCTTGCTCTCCAACTGCGAGTAGAACGTGCGCAGCGTCGCGTAATCCGCCGGAAGATAGATGACGCCGCCCTGCCCATAGTTCCGCCGCGTGGTGAAGCTCCCCGGCGCCGAGCTCACGCTCATGTTGTACGTAGCCCGCCCGGGTATCGAGAACTTCGCCTCGGCCGGCACTGCCTCCACCGCGAAGTCCTCCGGAACATGAATCCGCAGCGCGTCCTGCATCAGCCGCGGATAGCGAAAGTACACCGCATTCTGCCGCTTTTCATGCGGAAAGCTCGCCGCCGCCCCGGCCTCGAACAGGTCCGACGGCAGCACCAGGCGCTTGCCCGTGGGCGTCCCCAGCGTCCCCTTCACGTCGTACGTCACCTTCAGCGGCTGCTCATAGTCGTCGAGGTTCGCGACCTCCGCGACCTTCACCTCCAGCGACTTCGGCACCTCCGCCTCCAGGTGGGCGCGCAGCCCGTGCTTCAGGCTCTGGTCGTCGCCACGCAGGCCTGCCTGCCGCCAGCGCAGCGCGTCCGCGCCTTCGAATGTCAGATCGATCGTTCCGGTAATCTTGCCCTGCTCATCCATCTTCAGGTTGGCCACGCGCATCGTCCGGTTCACCATGTAGCCATCGCCGCTGGTCAGCCCGAAATCAGTTCCTCCCGAGGTCTGCCGCAGCCCGCGCACAAACGTGTGCTCCCACGCCAGATGCCCATAGGCGCAATACCGCGACCCCGGATCGAAGAACACCTCTTTGCCATCCACGTTCACGATCGCAACCAGCTCGTCGAACTGCTGGAAGGTCAGCCAGCCCGGCACGAACAACTGCTGGCTGCGGTCCGGCACCTGCATCAGGTAAGCCTTCATCCCCGCCGCCCGCGCCATGCCCACAAACAACTCCGTCAACTGCGTCGCGGTCCCGCGCTTGCGGGCCAGCACATCGGCCGCGGTCTTGATCTTCCCCTCGCCCTCGGCTTTATCCTCCTTCTGCGCGTGCTCGCGCGTAAAGCGCGTGTTCTCCATCTGCATCACCGCCGCATAGATCTTGCGCAGCTTCTGGTCCTGCGTCGTCGCTCCCGCCACGATGGCATCGGTCGCCGCCCTCAACTCCGAGTTCGGATCGGCGAACGAATCGATGCGTTTGGACCAGTCATGCCCCTCCGACTTCCAGAACTCGTCAGCCGTCCGGAACGAGGTGAAGTTGAACAGCACCCGATAGCTGTAGCTCGAGATCGGCGGCATATACTCTTCTTTCACCGTCGGAGGCACGTCCTTCACCACCAACTCGTAGCTCTGCCCCGCGGGCATGTACGACTGGGTAGGCGGCAGGATCTTATGATCGATCTGCACCCCCGCCGGCAGAAT
This sequence comes from Granulicella sp., assembly GCA_965277925.1. GTDB lineage: Bacteria > Acidobacteriota > Terriglobia > Terriglobales > Acidobacteriaceae > Granulicella. The sequence continues at coordinate 1,280,960 of OZ255850.1, forward strand.
CGGAAACCACGAGATGGAATTGATCATCCTCTCCTTGGAATCCACCAGCTCCTTGGTCGTCGGATGCCAGACGTAGTGCGCCGACTTCACATACAAATCCCCCTGGATATACCAGTCCGGCGCCTCGAACATGTTGTCGTTGATGCGCGTCGCATAACGGTACTCGATAATGCTCCCCACCTGCACGTCGGGCAGCGTGAACACCATCGCCTCGAACTTCGCGCCCTCCACCTTCTCCATCACCTTCTTGTACGGCTTGCCCACGAACGGCACGATCGTCCCATCGGCATGGATCGTCCTGCCAACGATCTCACCCACCGTCTTGTCGTCGCCAAACTCAAACGCCGAGTCGCCGGTCCTGACGTAGTTCAGTTGAACGTTGGCGTACTTCTTGCCGTCCTCGGTCAATATCTTGATCCGCTCATAGCGCTGCACCACGTGCAGATCGTCGTTGGTGATCTCCTCGCGAAACAACACCACCGCCGCCGCTCCCGGATACCCGGACAGCGACGTCATTGCCAACTCCTCGGCCGTCGGCTTCACAAACAGGTCCGCGGCCCGCGCCGTCGCGGTCGCCGCCATCGCTGTGCCCATTACCGCGGCCAGCAGCGCGATACGCCACCGCCCGCACCGTCTCAGTCCTCTCATCGCCATTTCTCTGCCCTTGCCTTTCTTGTTGTCATTCCGCAGGAATCTGATGTTCCTCCTCCCGGGTGCCCCACGTCTCGATTCTGAGATGTGGGCCGCCTCGAAGGCCAACGCTGCAATCCAGACCTCCCCTACTGGGTCACCGCCGCGCGCTTCAACACCGCGCGTCCGTCCTCATCCGCGGCGATCACGCTCGCCAGCTTCTGCACCTCCACATACTTGTCGGGCGGCAGCGTCACCGCGCGCAACGTATAGGTCCGGCTATAGTGCAGCGTGCGCCCCCGCAGCACGGTCGAGCTTTCATAGCTCGCGAACCCGAAGTCCACCTTCACCGGGTCCGGCAGTTCGTCCACCACATAGCCCTCGGGCAGCGCGATGTCGAACTCGTCGTTGCCCTGCATCGTCTCCTCCAGGTCGATCGCGACCCTGCGCGGCTTGCGGTCCACATTCATCGCATAGCTGCCGAACACCCGCGGCCGCACCATCAGCAGCGGCCCCGTCGCGCTCGCGAAGTGGGCTGCCTGCAGGTCGAAGTCCGTCGTCAGGTCCTTATTCAACGCGTCGATATTCTGCACCTTCAACTCGGTCAGCGTCGCCGCCGTCAGGTCGCCCGCCATCGTGCGGTCCATGTACTGCTGCTGCTTGGTCGCGTCGTCGTGCCCGAAGATGTAACGCCTCCGCTCCGCCAGGTCGCCGAACCGTTTGTCCACCACCGTGCCCTTCAACGACCCGTCCGCGCTCAACTGAAAGCTCCCCGTCCGCCGTATCGTATTCAGGTCCGGCGGCATCACCGGAAGCTGGATCACCTGGCTCTCCGCGCCCTCCATCAGCACCCCATAGCTGCCCTGCAGGTTGTCCTCCAGTTGACCGAACGGCATCATCTCCCACGTCGGATCGAAGATCAGATACCGCTTGCCCGTCTTGGCCGTCACCACGCTGTGCAGTTTCGCCGATTCGTACCCCGCCGGAAGTTCGATCGCCCCAATCACATGATTGCCCACAATCGACGGATCTTCCGGGTCGACCACGCCGCGCGCCGTATCCACCATCACCAGATCGCTATGAATCCCCACGCTCGACAGCATCGCCGACAGCAGTGTCGCCTTGTCCTTGCAATCGCCATACCGCCCGCGAAAGATGTCCCCCGCCGGATGCGGCTGCTGGCCTCCAATGCCGATCTCGATCGCGACATACCGGATGTCCTTCTGCACAAACTCGCCGATCGCCTCGGCCTTGTCGTAAAAATCCGTCTTCCCCGCGGTCAGCTCCGCCGCCTTCGCGGCGATCTCCGGCGTCGCCGCCAGCCGGTCTTTCGCCAGCCCCTCATACCATTCGCCGACGCCCTTCCACGTGCCGTCCTGCGGCTCGGCCAGCCCCGGCCCGGCGTAATGCACGGTCATCCGCGCCGCCAGCGATCCCGCCCCCGGCGACAGCGGCACCGAGTCCAGATCGATCGCCGCCTCATTATTCATCTCCCACCGGTAGCTGTGGTTTTCGAGGTCCGCGCCCTCCACCTGCGCATGGTGCGCCCACGTCGTCGTATAGCTGTAGCCCGGCGGCAGCACCAGCGTAAAGCTCTGGCTCAGCCGCGGCAGCCCGTCCTGAAAACCCCAGTTGGTCTCAGCCAGATAGGGCCGCTCGCGCTTCTCATACTCATACGCCACCACCCCGCCCGGATCACGCCCCGGCGGATCGGCCACCCGCCACTTCTCGTCGCCATAAAGCTCGCCGCCCTCGCCCGGCGGACTCACCTCCATCATCTCGTCTTGCCTCACCGCATACTCGTGCCCCGCCGAATCGATGCTCCACACATGCATCGACAGCACCTTCGAGTCCTTGTCGAACGACACCGCCGGATACCCATAGTCGCGCCCCTGCGGCCGCAGTATCTTCACCACATAGCGCTCATGCTCCACCGCCTGCCCTTTGGCGTCGACCGTGTAGGTCGTCTCGTCCAGCAGCACGGCGGCTTTCGGGTTGCCCGGAAACCTCGGCAGTGGCTGCGCCGCCGCGGCCTTCACCCAGTCCGGCACTTTGTCCGCGCTCGCCCGCGCCGTACGCCCTCCAACGCCGAGCGCCACCAGAAGAAGCATCGTCGCGCCCGGCCACCCGCGACGCAGCCACGCGCAACTTCCACCGGGCCCGAAACGCATGGCGGTCTTCCTCCCTTGGACTCCCAGCTCTGCGCGCTTCCCAGAGCCGTCGCAGCCGTCAAAACAGATTTTTAGGTTCGTGGATGATTTATACTTCGGGCGCGCAACTTCCGCAAGCGAAATCCGCGTCTCGCCGCCGTTTTTGTCTCCAGCCATTCCCAGAAAGAAACAACCTCGACGTGCTACCTTAACCAGGAGCGAGCGGGTAGCTCAGTTGGTAGAGCATCGCCCTTTTAAGGCGTTGGTCCTGGGTTCGAGCCCCAGCCCGCTCACCACAATTACTGATATCAATCATTGACAAGAGCCTTCTTTTTGACAGGCTCATGCCGTCAAAGAAAGAAAACATCCGGCAACAGCAGCCCGCCGATGGATAGGGAGTCTGCGTCGATCTTAGGGCTTCAGATCGACCGAGCCGATCTTGCCCGTCACCGCATCCCGGACCACAAATCGGACACGCGAAACCCCTGCAGGCACCGGCATCGCGAAGTGGAAGTTCACCTGCTTTCCATTCGGCTGTTCGGTGCCTTGAATGCGTTCTTTGAACTCCTCCGCATCCTGTCGAAGCGCCTTGTCCTTGGCGTTGAAGGCCGCACCCACGATCGACACTTCTGCAAGCTGCGTGCCGTCCTGCTGCGGCGTCCACCGCAAGTCTCCCGCCTCCACGAACACGCGGTAGCCATTGGCTTCCCTCGCCGCCGTTACATGCAGCCCCGTGTACACCAGGTGCGATCCGCCCGCGCTCAGCAGGTCGAACTTGAACTCCCGGCTCTGCGTCTTTGCGTTCGAGGGCGTCACCGGCGCTTCCGTTTCCGTGCCTGCGTAGTAGCCCGTGCGGGTCACCGCATGGAGGTTCGGGTCCTTCATCACCACCCGGATGTTGCGGTACGGCTGGGCCGCGTTGCTGCCGCCGGCAGGCGTATACGTCAATGTGTAGAAGTCATCCGCGCGACTGGCATCGGTCGCGATCAGATGGTCGAGGTCATTGAGGCCATGCACCACTGTGCCGCCCGTGGATCGCGCCAGCCCGTCAAAGGAGGCGTCCTGCACGAAGTCCGAGATGGAGCTTGGGCCGCCGCCCGAGACCGCCTCGTCGGCATAGTCTTCGACCGGCGCCGACGCGTCCACGCCCGCCGGATCCAGCGTCGACACCGACATGCGCGCCTCCAGCATGCGGCGCGTCACAAGTTCGAGCGCGTCCGCGATCGTCTTGGCATCGCTGTCACTGGCCGACGTCAGGTCGTAGGCATTGTCGAAGCCCGTCCCCACCCAGATCACGTTCTTGTGCCCGGGAATGCCGCGCAGGCTGCTGGCCACCTCCGAAAGCGCGCCCATGGTCTTCGCAAACCCGTCCGGGGCCGACATGGTGCCACCATTGAGCTGGTTGGCCAGCGCGCGGAAATCCACGTCCGTCACATGCTTCTTCATGCTTTCCAGCAGGTCCGCACGGCTCTGCGTGAAGTCATGCAGGACGGTCACACGCGATGCGCCGGAAGCCAGAAACAACGTTGGCACAGCAAGCACCTCCGGCTGCTTTTCGAGAAAGTGCCGGATCGCCTGCTGCGCGCGCGCCGTATCGGTAAACGGTGTGTTTAGCTCGTCGATCACGATCACGTTGACGGGCGCATTCCCAATTTTTGCCAGGTCCGCCGTGTTGTGCACCAGGTCCTGGCCGGCGTTCGGCATCGCATGGTCCTCCGGCCCTTCGAAGTTCCGGACGCGCTGCTCGACCTTGTCCTCATACACGGTGAACTGCGACTGATCGAGCCCGGTGACGACGTTCCCCTTGCTGTCCATCACCACCACGTCCAGCACGACCAGGCGGCTTGTCACCGTCAGCGTGGACGCGGGAGATCCATCCGGCGCCTGCGCCCTCATCCGCGCTCCCCCCAACATCGAGTTACCCACGAAGCTGCCGCAAAGGAGCACCACCCATGCCGCTGCCCAGCCCGTTCGCCGGCGGTTCTTTCCCTCCGACATCCACTTCCCTCCTGCAACATCTTTTCGAGATACGACCCCAAAGCGGAAGAAACTATCGAAAGTCCATCGGCGCATACTGTGTCTCCATCGCGGGTACGAGAACATATCACAAACCTTGTGCTTACGCTTTCTTGTTTTGTCATTCCCGAAGGGAATCCGCGTTTGCAGTCTCGACACCATCAGGCAAATTGCTATAGAAGACGAGAGCGCCCAAGGTCACGGACACTTCTTGTGACCGGGGGGCGTGTAGGACGTATCACGTTCGGCAAGCACGGTAAAGGCAGGCTTCGGCTCTCCTGACGCGGTGAAGAGGGACCAATGCTCGCCATCATTTTCATAGGGCCGCGTGTAATAGATACGCGAGATTCTGCTGCTGGCCGTCGCGGTCAGCCTGAGCAGGAAGGACGCGGCGCACGCCTGGGTGATCGCATCCGGGTTGGTTTGCGGGTTCTGTCCCGCGCCAACCTCCGTATCCCAGATCGTGGTGTCGGCCCACCCATCCTTCGACAAACTGTTGAGCAGCACCCAGGTGGTGCAGTTATGGTCCTTCACGCTGTCGCAGTTGGGATTTTGCTTAATGTAGTCATTAATATCGTCCCAGGCGTGGTAGGCAAATGTTTCGGGGCGGAATGAAGTTCCACTTCCCAGGCCGTAGGTCGCGGCGTCGTTCGCGAGGTAGTACTTATATTGATCCATATAGCTCGCGTTGCGGCACAGCACCGTGGCATCGCGGGCACAGTTCTGGACAAACCCATTTCCGAGGTGGCCATTCGATGCGAAGTCGCCGGCGGCCACCGAGCAACTCGGCGGGGTGCAGTGCTTTCGGATGGCGAGGTAGTAATCGGCTGCAAGTTTGGCGTCTACCAGCATCGACAGCCCATCGCCGGACGGCGCCCCATTGTTCGGCTCATTCCATGCTGTAAACGCGAATGTTCCGGTCCAGCCCGTGTACGCCCACGATATGTTCTGGAACATCGTGAAGGCAGCTTCAAAGTCTGCGGCGGTTGGAAATCCTTCGCCTTTACTGACGCCGTTGATGTATTTGAAAGTGAGCAGGGCCTCGTCGCACTGTCCCTGAGCGTGCTTCAACCAATCTTCCAACCATGCGCGCGTGCCTTCTTTCTTGATATTTCCGGAGCCCACAGACTGTTCCGCAATGTCCCACGACAGATAGGCGTGGCAGTGGCGATTGCCGGGCATCGAAGCGCGTCCGATCGTGTAGTAGTAGGCGTTTGTTGCGACGTAGAACGTCGTCATATAGGGCAACTGACGGTCTGGACCGTTAAAGCCGATGTTCAGACTCTGAGCATTCCGGGTAATAGTCTGGCCGTTAGCGCTGGGCGGAAGCAAAGCCGTGAGCAATAAGAAGACGAGAAATGCGCTGGAGCAGCCGAGCAACCTATATGAGATTTTCTTCATGGTATGGCGTCTTTCTTCGGTATGCAGCGACAGCGATCAATTTCCGAATTCCGAAACTACTTGTACGAGTTATCCAGAGTTACATCTTCCGCCGCGAGACTTCTGATCTCATCGATTTCATACAGCCAGTAACGGGATCGTTCTGACGAAAGACCTGGTGAAACCATACCAACCAGACACCTAAAAGCATGTATTCTGTATTCGTCTTCGGAGAAGACCCTCACGACCTATTGGCGCGTGGAGGGCCAACGCCGATCAATCTGACAGCCACGGAGTTGGGATGACATCTGAAAACCGCACCCTAAAAGCATTATCGATTGTAACCGATTTGGCCGTCTGCGCTTTTTTTGCAATCGGTTTTGCGAGTGCGCAGACTTCCTCCCCTCCAAAGCAGCTTCCCTATCTCAACCCTGCGCTTCCGCTCAACCAGCGGGTCGACGACTTGGTGGGCCGAATGACCCTCGAAGAGAAAGCCTCGCAGGTCGTGCACCGGGCGGCCGCGATTCCGCGCCTTGGGGTGCCCGCCTACAACTGGTGGCACGAAGCGCTCCACGGTGTCCTCGCGCACCATGCGACCGTGTTTCCAGAGCCAATCGGTCTGGGCGCCACTTTCGATTCGCCGCTGATCCATGAGATGGGTATTGCCATCTCCTACGAAGCGCGCGCCAAGCATGAGCAGGACGTGGCTGCCGGCAACTTCGACGGAATCGGATTGGATTTCTGGGCGCCCAATATCAATATCTTTCGCGATCCTCGCTGGGGCCGTGGCCAGGAGACCTATGGAGAAGACCCCTATCTCACCTCACGCATGGGAGTCGCTTTCGTGACCGGTATGCAGGGCGACGATCCCCGGTATCTGCGAGTGATCGCGACCCCCAAGCACTATGCGGTGCACAGCGGCCCCGAGCCTACCCGGCACGTCGCCGATGTGCGCGTCTCCAAGCATGACGAAGAGGACACCTATCTGGTTGCATTCCGCGCGGCCGTCACCGAGGGCCACGCCGGATCGGTCATGTGCGCCTATAACAGCGTCAACGGCCAGCCCGCGTGCGCCAACCAGTTTCTGCTTCAGGACCAACTCCGGGACCATTGGAAGTTTCAAGGGTATGTGGTGTCGGACTGCGATGCGGTGAGGGACATCTGGCACGGACATCAGTTTACCCAGACGGCCGAGCAGGCAGCCGCGGTCTCAATGAAAGTGGGCACCGATCTGGATTGCAATACCCCGGGGAACGATTTCTCACACTATCTCGCCGCGGTGAAGCAGGGCCTGCTTCCTGAGCAAGACCTGGACACTTCCGTCAAGCGGCTGATGAGGGCTCGCTTCGAGCTAGGCATGTTCGATCCCCCTTCCATGGTGAAATACGATTCCATTCCTTCCAGCGAGATCGAAAGCCCACAGCATCGCGCGCTTGCCCTCAAGGCCTCGAAGGAAGCCATGGTGTTGCTCAAGAACGATGGCACCCTGCCGTTGAAATCTGGAGTTCGTACCATCGCCGTTGTAGGTCCGCTGGCCGACAACGCCCTCGCGATGTTCGGCAACTATCACGGAAGGCCCTCGCAATCCACAACCCCGCTGGCAGGCATCCGACAGGAGTTTAAAGATGCCACGGTCACGTTTTCACCGGGGACAAACTTCCTTCGCGACCAGGTGCCCGTTCCGGCGAGTGTGCTGAGGACCCCGGACGGCCAGCCCGGGTTGAGCGGCTCCTACTTCAAGGGCACCGACCTCAAGGGCAAACCGGTCGTGACGCGTGTCGATCCACAAGTGGACTTCGACTTTGCGGGCGGTTCTCCCACGCCCGGTCTTGGCCCCACGGACTTCTCGGTGCGCTGGACAGGTTCGCTGACTCCCGCTGACTCCGGGACCTACGAGTTGGGCTTTACCGGCGACGACGGCTATCGGATGTGGATCGATGGGAAGCAGGTGGTCGAAGACTGGAGAGTCCACCCACCCACCACCAAGACCGCGCAGATCAAGCTTGAAAAGGGTCACCCCTACTCGATCAAGATCGAGTACTTTCAGAAGAACAACGGAGCCGAAGCCAGGCTTGTTTGGACGCCGGCGGACAGTGACCCTCTCAGCCCTGCTTTGGAGCAGGCCAAAAACGCCGATGTCATCATCGCCGTGGTGGGCATCACCTCAAAATTGGAAGGGGAGGAGATGCGCGTTGACCAGCCTGGCTTCAAGGGTGGAGATCGCACCAGCCTCGATCTGCCTGCGCAGGAAGAATCCCTGCTGAAGGGCCTGAAGGCGACCGGCAAACCGCTGGTGGTGGTCTTGATCAACGGCAGCGCCCTGGCGGTGAACTGGGCTCAGCAAAATGCGAATGCGATTCTTGACGCCTGGTATCCCGGTGAAGATGGTGGCGTTGCCATCGCGGAGAGCCTGAGTGGAACGAATAATCCTGCGGGCCGCCTCCCCATTACCTTCTATAAAGGAGTAGATCAGTTGCCGCCTTTCGAGGACTACTCGATGAAGGACCGCACCTATCGCTACTTCAGCGGCACACCGCTCTATCCCTTCGGTTATGGAGGGAGTTACTCAACGTTCGCTTATAGCGGATTGAAGCTCGATCATCCGACACTGCACGCAGGCCAGCCACTTACTGTCGAAGCCGAATTGAAAAATACCAGCGCTCGCGACGGAGACGAGGTTGCGGAGTTATACGTGACCTATCCACAACTGACTGGAGCGCCACTACGAGCACTGAGAGGATTTACGCGCGTCCACCTGGCAGCCGGCGCCAGCACGCAGGTGAGCTTTACCTTGACGCCACGGGACTTGAGCATCGTTAATCCGCAGGGTGACCGCATGATCGCGCCCGCGGAGTATCGCTTGAGTGTGGGCGGTGGCCAGCCTGGCACCAACGCGCCGACGGTAGGCAGCAACTTCCAGATCACAGGCGAATTGATGCTGCCTGAGTAACTCAAAGCCACTTGTTCGAGGACGATTCGCGTTGCCAGGATGACGGTTGGCCTCACTTCAATGAGAGCCGGCCTGAGTCGGACGCGCAACGGAGCCTTGCTAAGAGCCCCAATCCGAGCGCGTCACAGTCAACTCGATGTCCGCGATATCTGATGACTGGCTGCAAAGACTGGCGTGCAGCCATGGCCAGTTGGAAGCTTGCTCCGCCAGCCCGTGCGCGAAGACTCTCCAGCCGCGCTTGCCCGGGCGTGTCTTAGTCCACGCCCTTCCTCTAATTCTGGACCGTAAAGGTCACCTTTGTGCTCGCGCTCACGTTCTGCGACGTGCCGGTGACGGTCACGGTATAGCTTCCGTTTGGCGTGGTGGGCGCATACTCGGTGCCGGTGCAGCCGCTCGCCGAACCGATCGCCAGCAGCGCCACCACGGCCACCAGGAGCGAGCCCAGGCGCCGCCGCCGCCGCCCGAATACTAGCGTACTCAGCAGCGTCACCAGCGCCAGCCACCAGCCGCTGGCCACCCCGGCACTGTTCAGTCCACCCTCGCTCTGGAACGTCAGGGCCGGGCGTGCCAGCTCGGTCCCGTTATTGAACTGGACCGTCGTCGGACTTACCGAGCATGTAGTCCCGGAGGGTGCCGAGCACGTGAGCGCCACCGGCGCGTTGAAGCCACCAGTGCCCGCAATCGTCATCGATACCGAGTTGCTGATCGGCGGCTTCACCGGACCAACCTGCGAGCTGTCCGGCACGATGGTGAAGCTGCCCAGGACCGCCACGGAAAGGGTGAAGTTTACCGTCGAACTGGTGCCGCCAAGTGCCGCCGTCACCGTGAGCGAACCGATCGTCGCTCCGGTCGTAATCGTCGTCGCGCTCGCATATCCGGAAAGGTCCGTCAGTTCCGTGTCCGTCGCCGTTCCATTCGCGAAGGTGCCGGTCGCCGTGCCGCCGGTCGCGATGGTGAACACGACTGACGCCTTCTGTATCGGGTTTCCGTATGCGTCCGTTACCAGCGCGATCAGATGCTGCGTGAAGGCTGTACTGATGTTTGCGGTTTGGTTGTTGCCGCTGGACACCGCGATCTTGGCGGCCGTCGAGGCCGATACGTTCGTGCAGGCCGTCGCCGTCACCGTCCGATCGCTGGTGTCGGTCGCGGTCACGCACTGCGGACCGGCCGTCTTCAACGTCACGGCAATCGTGTGCGACCCCGCATCCGAGGCTGCGAACGTGTAGTTCGCCGGAAGTGTCGCCTGCGGGTCCGTGCTGGTGAAGTTCACCGTCCTCGTATAGGTCGCCGACGGGTTCTTGACCGTGAGCACGCCCGAGATGGACGTGCCCGCGGTGGACGTGTTCGGCAGCGTCAGGGACGCGGTATACACAATCGCGCTGATGCCCTGCACGGCGATGCTTTGCGCCGCGGTCCCCGAGCCCTGCGCATTGTCGCTCAGCGTGATCGCGCCGTTATAGGTCCCGGCTGCCTGCGGGCTGAACACCGTGTTCAGACTGCAACTGCCGCCCGCCGCCAAGGTCAGTGGAGCCGGCGGGGTCGACGTGCAATCTGTGCTCCTCGCGCTCGGCTGCTCGACGTATCCCGGCGGCACGCTCACGCTGTTCAGCGACAGGGGCTGGTTGCCGCTGTCAAAAAGACTCACTGTCTGCACCGGCGAGCTTTCGCCGGGGTTCAGGGTGTTGAAGACCAGCGAGTTTGTGCCCACGTTGATGCCGCGCACCTTGTTGTTGCCCGTATCGGCGATATAGAGATTGCCAGCGCTGTCCAGCGCGATCCCCGTCGGGGAGCTCAACGTCGCCGCGGCGGAGGTCCCGTGGTCACCAGTAGCGCCGGCCGTTCCCGTGCCGGCTACGGTCGAGATCTGCCCCCCGGAAATCATTCGGATGCGCTGATTCTGCGTGTCGGCGATATACAGATCGCCACCCGCGTCGACGGCGAGTCCGGCCGGTGCATTCAACTCCGTCGCCGCGGCGGAACCGTCCCCGATGTAGCCTCCGCCCTGCTGTCCGGCCAGGGTAGTGATGATCCCTTCACTCAGCATGCGCACCCGATTGTTGCCCGCATCGGCGATATAGACATTCCCGGAATTGTCCACGGCTACGCCCTCCGGCTTCTGCAACTGCGCCGCCTGTCCTGGACCCCCGTCGCCGTCGAACCCCGCATTGGCAGAGCCGGCGACCGTCGTGATCAGCGACTCCTTCAGCGCGATGGCGCGGATCGCGCTGTTGCCCGTGTCGGCGACGTAAAGAACGCCGGTCTGCGCCCACGCGAGCTGCGTCGGCCCATTCAGCGTGGCGGCGGCCGGCGTACTCTGATCGCCGGTGTAGCCTGCCGTGCCGATACCCGCGACCGTGCTGATGTTGCCGCTCGCCGCGTCGACCATGCGAATCTTGTTGTTGCCCGTATCGGCGATATAGAGATTGCCCGCGGCATCCAGCGCAACGCCTCCCGGCGCGTTCAGCGTCGCCGAGATCGCCGCCGCGCCGTCGCCGGAACTTCCCACCGCACCCGTGCCGGCGATGCGCGTGATCGTGCCGCCGGGCGCGACCTTCCGCACCTCGTTGTTGGCCGTGTCCGCGATGTAGACATTCCCGTGGCTGTCGACAGCAGTGGCGCCCGGCGTGTTCAGCTCGGCACTCGTAGCCGCACCCGCATCCCCGGTTGCGCCTGCGGTTCCCGTGCCAGCGATCGTCGAGGTGAGGCCCGGAAGCAGCGACGCGGCCGGAGCCAGCCCGATGCCCGAAAGCCCCGCCACGACGCTCCCGTTGCTGTCGGTGAACTGAAGACCGTTCGTACGCAGCCCGGCACGCGTCGGCAGGAAGCTCACGGTCGTTGTGCAGACCGTGCCCGACACGTTGACACCTGCGGCGCAGACCGGCGTTCCGGCGACCGTGAAGTCCGTGGCATTGGGAAGCGTGAAGCTACCCGTGGCCGCCTGGGTCAGTAAGTTCACCGTCTGCGCGGCTGAGCTTGCGCCGAGCGCCGTCGACAGAAAAGCACCCGGAAGGTGCATCAGACGGACACTGGAGATACCGCGCTCGGCGATGAGCAGATCGCCGTTCGGGAGGATCTGCGCGTCCCAGGGATTGCCAATACCGCTGTTCTGCGGATATCCGCCGTCTGGCGAGCTGGTCGACGCCCCCGTGCCCGCGATCGTCGTCACAATGCCGCCCACAGCGGGATTGGAGCTGGCCGGGATTATACGCACGCGGTTGTTGGTGCTGTCGGCGAGATAGATCGTTCCGTTACCGTCAATGGACATGTGCGACACGGTGCCGAAGCTGGCGCCGGTGGCCGGGCAGCCGTCGCCGACCGAATTCGCCGCGGCCCCGCAGATCGCCGCGCCCGTGCCGATGCCAATGCCTGCGTAGGTCGAGATGGTATTGACTGCCCCAACCGTAATCTTCCGGATGACATGGGTGGCAGTCTCATCGACGTAGACGTTGTTCTGCGCGTCCACCGCGACGCCGTACGTTCCATTCAGATAGGTGTTCTCGGGCTGAGTGAGACTGGCGGTTGCCTTGCCGATGTTGGTGCCGGTGGCTCCAGTCGTGCCGCCGGCTCCGGCAAACAGGTGGGCGACGCCGGTGGCAAGGTTGACCACATCCACGCGGCTCGTGCCGCCGCCCTGCGACCAGTACATATTGCCGAGTGAGTCGAAGGCGATGTCCTGCGGGGTCGGGACTGAGATGGTCGACGCTTGGTAGTTCAAGTGATCGTTCGCGTTGTTGAGCGCATTCGTGCCGCCGCCCACGACCGTGGTGGTGATGCCCGTAGTCAGGTCGATACGGCGGATGCGGTTGTTGGTCGAGTCGGCGATCCAAAGGGCGCCCTGGTAGTATCGGACCGCCTGCGGGTGGTTCAGATAGGCGGTGTTGGCCTGGATTCCGTCACTGTTATAGCCAAACTGGTTCATCACGCCCGCAAACGTTGTGACGATGCCGGTGTGTGCATCTACTTTCCGAATCACGTTGTTGTTGGTGTCGGCGATGTAGATGTTCCCGGCCGGGTCCACCGTCCCTCCGGAAAGAGTGTTGAATGTGGCGGCCGTGGCCGGGCCGCCATCGCCGCCATACCCGGAGACGCCGCTGCCCGCAATGGTAGTCACCGTTGGCAGAAAGCTTGGCGCCTGGGCCGCGACAACGGTCGCTGAAACGGCGCCCAGGAGGGCAATGCCGCGAAAGATTTCAATCGATTGGCGCGCGATGCGTGGCTTCATAATATGGGTGTTCGCCTATCCCGGCCTGAAGAGTTATCCGGCGTCACGGCGGCGCCGGTAAACCGGCGGGGCTCGCGAGTCGTTCTTCAGACCACTCGGTTTTGTTAATTGACGGCGCAGCCATGAATACTCAACCGGGCCTAGGATTGTCAAGTGAAAATATGCTTTGGGTCACCCGATCATCGATGCCAATCGATCAGGCCCGAAATGACCTCGAAATCCTAAATTTTATCCACTGCCTATTGATTAAGCTTGCCTCCAGCATTTATAAGGGTTGTCGCAATCGATTGTCATTGATCTTATGCCGCAGGCATGGCCCTCCGTCCGTATTTTGGGTGCGGTCCCGGCTGCCCGTCGCTGCCGGGCGCTCGCGGTCGTACCTCTGCTGGCTGTTTTGAAGGAGATACTATGAAGGTCCTCAAGTTGCTCGCCCGTTCGGCATTTGCTGCCTTGCTGGTTACCGCGGCGCACGCCCAGTCAACCGTCGGCACCATCTACGGGAGCGTCGCCGACCCCGGCGGCGCCAAAGTCACCGGCGCCGCCGTCGTCATTACCGACGTGAAGACCCAGGTCAAGCAGAGCAACAAGACCAACGGCCACGGAGATTACCAGTTCGTCGCCGTCAATCCGAGCGACTACATCGTCACGGTCACTGCGCCAGGCTTCAAGACCGAAACCCAGACCGGCGTGACGGTAGACGCAAACGACAACGTGAACGTCAGCTTCACCCTGAACCCCGGCGGCGCGAGCGAGCAGGTCGAGGTTTCGGCCGGCACCACCATGGTCGACACTCGCGAAGCGCAGATCGGCGAAACCATCGACCAGGCGCGCATCGAAGAACTGCCGACGCTCAACCGCGATCCCTATCAGTTACTTCAGACCGTCACAGGCGTGAGCAGCTTCACCCCCGACACGCTGATCGGCAGCCGCCAGGGCGCGAACTTCTCGGTGAATGGGTTCCCGACGTCGACCTCGAGCTTCTACCTCGACGGCGCGCAAAACAACATCCTGCGCGCCGGCGGCGGCAACAAGTCCCCCGATATCGATGCGCTGCAGGAGTTCCGCATCCTTACCTCGAACTTCGACGCCGAGTTCGGCCGCTCGCCCGGCGCCGTGGTCAACCTCATCACCAAGTCCGGCACGACCGCCTATCACGGCGACCTCTACGAGTTCCTGCAAAACAACCTGTTCAACGCAAGGCCCTACTTCGCCACGCCCGAGCTGATCAACAACCTGAAGCAGCACCAGTTCGGCGGCACCGTTGGCGGTCCCATCCCGAAGCTCCACCAGACCTTCTTCTTCGTCGACTACGCCCACGTGCAGCTTCACACCGACGACTACATTTACCCTTCGGAATGGACCCTCCCAACACCAGCGGAGGCGAGCGGCGACTTTTCGAGCGATCCCCTGGTGACGACAAACAAAACGGCGACCGCCGCTATCATGGCTTTTAGCTGCAATGGCGCCACCCTGGTCATCTGCCCAACCAATCTCGATCCCGTCGCCGTGAAGGTGATCGCCTTCGTCCCCAAGGCTGACCCGCTCACCGGGGCCTCCATCACCGAGCAGGCGCCGGCCGACAACCTGGTCAACCAGGGCCTGATCCGCATCGACTATAACGGCATCCAGCACCATTCCATCGAAGGGACGCTCTTCGACTCACGCGGCTCCGGCCTCGATCCTACCGCCGGCGGCACCAATCAGGTCTTCGCTTATGAAGGCGTGTACACCAACAACAACACCGTCAACGGCATCCTCGCGGACAACTGGATTCTCTCGAACAATGCGGTGAACTCGATTCGCGCCTTCTACTCGGGCAACCGTTCGGTCATCAGCAACCAGTACCCCAACCATCTGCTTGCAGATGTCGGCGCATCGATTCCGGAAGCCGGCCCCGCATACCTTTCCGCGCCGCCACGCTGGGACCTCGGCAACGGCAACATCCAGATCGGCCCCTCGAACTACGGTCCCAGCGACGTCAACCAACAGGCGTTCGGCCTGGTCGACGCCGCAACGCTCGTCTACGGCAAGCATTCCATCAAGGTGGGCGGTTCCTACATCTGGGACAAGTACGCCGAGCTCGGCACCGGCTATTCCGGCGGCTACTTCAACATCAACACCGACGTCCTGGGAGTGGGTGATCGCTACGCGGATTTCCTCCTCGGCCATTCCGACACCTACGAGCAGTCCACCCCGGCCAACATCCATCGGCACAACTACGATCCCGCGCTGTTCGTCCAGGACAACTGGCACATCCTGTCGCGCTTGTCGCTGAACCTCGGCCTGCGCTGGGAGGTGTTTTCGCCGTTTTATGGCGACGGGACCAGCGGAACCTTCCGCGCCGGCGTACAGTCAGTCAAATTTCCCACCGCGCCTGTCGGCCTTCTCTATGAAGGCGATCGCGGCGTCGCCCCGGGCATTGCCAACGCGCCCTACACGGATTTCGCGCCACGCCTCGGCTTTGCCTGGGACGTTTACGGCGACGGCCGCACCAGCCTTCGCGGCGGATACGGCATCTTCTTCTACCAGCAGGTCGTCAACGACGAAAACCGCTACCAGATGCCGTACGGCGCGAGTATCACGCTCAATCCCGGCGGCCTGGGCATCCAGAACTTTGAGAACCCGTTCAACGGGCCATCACCGTTTCCGTACAAGGTGAACACCACCAACCCGATTTTTATCTCGGGAGCGACCGTGTACGCCACGCCCAGCAACGGTGGCTCGTCGCCCTACGCGGAAGAGTACAACCTGTCCCTCCAACAGCAACTCACCAAAACCTACGCTCTGACGGTGAGCTATGTCGGCAGCGGGTTTATCAAGCAGCTCCAGAACGTTGACGTCAATACGCCCACGCTGCCGGCGACAGCCGACGTCATCGCCGCGGCGCTGCACAACAGCACTTCCTACATTCCCGTTGCCCTTAACCGCCGGCCGTATCAGCCCTATACCACCAGCGGTGCAGGGTACCCCTACAACTCTTTCAACAAGCAAGGGTTCTTCTTCCAGGGCATTCAGGAGCTCCAGAACCGCCTCAACTCGAATTACAACAGCCTGCAGGTGACGCTGCGTGGTCATCTCGGCCGCCAGATCAACCTGAACAGCAGCTACGTCTGGGCCAAAGCGCTGGACAACGCCTCCCCCTCCTACGCGCTGGCCCCGCGCTCCAGCTACGGGCCGTCCAACGTCGATATCCGCAACCGCTTCGTTCTGTCCGGCCTGTTCGCGCTGCCGCAGACCACGCGCTTCGGCTGGTTCGGACAACAGGTGCTCGACGGCTGGCGCCTGAACGCCATCACCTACATCCAGTCCGGAACGCCTTTCAACGTCACCAGCGACACGGACGAAAATTTCGACGGCAGTTCCAATGACCGCCCCAATATCACCGGTAACCCATACAACACGGGCAACACCACGCGCGCACAACAAATCCACCAATACCTCAACCCGGCGTCCTTCCAGTCGATTTCCTTACAGCAGGCCGCAGCACTTGCACCGTCGCTGGCCGCGTTCAATGGCACCGAACAGCGCAACTCCCTGCGCCTGCCCTACACCACGAGCACCAACCTTTCGCTCTTCAAGGAGTTCGCCCTGCCGCATCACACCCGCCTGCAGCTCCGAGCTGAGGCCTTCAATGCCCTCAACAACGTGAACCTGACCAATCCGCGCACTGACCTCACCACCCTGAAGAGCGCTGCCGCCGCCGTGGCATCGTTCGCCCAGTTGCAGAGCGCACAGGACATGCGTAAGTTCCAGTTCGGCGCCCGATTGATCTTCTAAGCAACCTCTGATTAGACCCCATTTTCGTTTATGGCACGACTTCAGTCGTGCCGTCGACGCCGCAAAAATCACCGCGACTTCAGAGCAACGCCGCAGGTGGTGTAGAGTCGCCTTCGCCCTTTTGTTTGTCATTCCCGAAGGAAATCTGCGTTTGCCGCCTCTACACCATCAGGCAATCTGCTTTAGGCGCTGAGGTCCGTCTACGATTTGTGCTCTTCGGGCATGCGCGGGATGGCGCCCACCGGCGTCTTGGGGCCACCCACCGTTTGCTTGAGCAGCCCGTAATCATCCTGCACATTCTGGGGGAAGGTTGCGAGTTGGGTGTCGAGCTCATGGCTGAGCGCGGCCACGATGTCCGGATGGAGGTTGGCCACGCAATAGCTTTCGCCCGGATCGAGCGCCAGGTTGTAAAGCTCAGGCACAGCGAGCATGGCTGTTTGGTGCGCCATGCCGGACTCGATCATGTAGACCTCGCCGTGATAGGCCTGCGCGACGCGGACCTTCCAGTCGCCCTTGCGAATGCAGTGCGGCTGCAGGCCACCTTTGCTCATCGGGCTGAAGTAAATTTGCGTGTGCTCGGCCAAGGGCTTGCCTGTACCGAGCAGAAGCGCGGAGACGTCCACACCGTCAAGCGGTTTGAGTGGAAGCGCAAGGTTGCAGAGAGCCGAAAGAGTCGGCAAAACGTCGAGGTGGGACGCCGGTGTATCGCAGACCGCCCCTGCGGCGACGCTGCCGGGCAGCTTGGCGATCAGAGGCACGCGGAAACCCCCCTCCCACGTAGAGGCCTTGCGGCCGCGCAGGTTGCCGGGGCAGCCCTGGAACCACGGTCCATGATCGCTGGTAAACAGGACCAGCGTATCTTCGGCGAGGCCTTTCGCCTCGAGCGTCTTCATGATCTCGCCAACCGACCAATCGATCTCCGCAATCGCATCGCCCTGCTTGCCAAAGCCGCTCTTGTTGAGGAAGCGCGGCGACGCGTCGGGCGGATCATGCGGGTAGGGAAACCCGTAGTAGAGAAAGAACGGCTGGGTGCTGTCCTTTTCGAGGAAGCTTACCGCCTCCTTCGTGTAGCGCGGGACGAGCATGGAGCAGTCGGTGTTTTCTTCGATCACCGTGGTGTCGCGCCTCAACGGCTTCGGCGACATGTCGACGCTCCAGTTGAGGCCAAAGTAGGAGTCGAAGCCGCGGTTGGTCGGCAGGTACGGCAGGTCGTCGCCGAGATGCCATTTGCCCACCGCGGCGGTGCGATAACCCTTCGTTTTAAAGAGCTGCGGCAGCAGCGTTTCATCCAGCGCGCAGCCGCTTTTTGCATGCGGCCCAAAAGCGCCCGTCACGCCCATGCGCGTGCCATAGCGGCCGGTCATCAATGCCGCGCGTGACGCCGAGCACAGCGGATGACCGCCGTTGTAACGCGTGAAGCGCATGCCTTGGCGCGCCATGCGGTCCAGGTTCGGCGTCGGCAGCTTCGAGCCGTAGCTCCCGAGGTCACCATAGCCCAGGTCGTCGCAGATCATCAGCACGACATTCAGCGGGCGCGTGGAGGTGCGCGGTGCGATGCCGGCTTCCCCGGTTGCACGCAGGGAGCGCAACGGCGCGGCCGTCGCTTGCGTAGCTGCGGCGGCGGAGCTCGACATCAGGGCGAGAAATTTGCGGCGATTCAACATGGCCACCTCGGCTAAATACTAATTGCTTGGACCCTCCGAGCGATGTTCGCCCAGAGATACGGCAAGGCTTCGGGCAGCGTCTGCGCCTTGTAGTCCAGTCCGCTCACCAACATCCTATGTTCGCGCACATTCGACCATAGACTTCAACACTAGTTGGCGGGAATCTCCAATGCAGCCGGCGTTTCTGCTGGAGAAGCCGCATTCGTGCCCAACCTCAGGCTCTTGTAGTTGATGATGGCGTTGTACAGCATTCGATACTCCCCGAAGTTCTGCCAACGATAGATAGGGTTCGTCATGAACATCAGCACCTGTCCCGAACCCACCGGCATGTCGACGATCGCCGGACGGCTCTTGATCTGATCCGCCCCGTTCATAAAGCCGCTTAGCACGCTCTTCTCGCCGCCGGGAAACTCCATCAACACATCGTCCTTGTCGCGCGCGGGCAACGACAGCAACGCCGTGCTTGCCCACCGCACCGGTATGGTCTTCTCAGCGTAGCCGTAAAAGATAGGATTGGCGGCCTTGAGCACCTGCGCGGCGACAATCGGGCCCGGCGCATAGAAGCCCGGCGCGGGCCGCGTGACGTTGACATCCTCCGTGAGCCCGAACTCTGCCGGCACCGCGCTGGCGTCGCCCAGCGTGATCAGCGTACCTCCGGCCTCGACAAACTTTTGCAGCTCGTTCAGGCCATCAAGCCCCATACCGCCGCGGATATCGGACGATGAGCCGTAGTCGCCCAGATACTTGTACTGCGCCGTCTTGGTATAGGGCAGCGGCTTGCCCTGCATGGGTATGTCATAGACGAGGTTCTTCGCCGAACGCCCCTGGCTCGGGACAACGATCACGTCGTATCGTGCATGCAGGTTGCCCTTCTTGAGATCGTCCTTGAAGATCACATCGTAGGGCGTCCCATACTGGTCGAACGCATAGCGTACCCAGCCGACGTTCTGCGTGCTGCCCCACGTGCTGTAGAGCGCCACCCGCGGCAGCGCGGCCTCATGCATCGCAACCGTCGGCTTGCCGCTCAGCGCGACGGCAGTCAGCCCGAGCGGAACGACCGCGTCCTTCAGCTTCGAGTAATCCGCGCCGTCGACCAGGAACGACCCAGCTGGAATCGTCTTTCCGTTCGCGCTGAACGATTGCTCAGCCACCCGGATCGGGACCGCCCCGAGCCGATATCGCAGCGGGGCCATGTTGATCGAGCCATAATCCAACACCGCATAAACCGGAGCACCGGCCGCGCCGATCGAACCCTGCGGATCGTCGTGATCGACCGGCCGCACCGCGACATCCAGCGCCTTCACATCCGCGCTTTCGACCACCTTCACATGCGCCATCATCCCCATCGTCCACGCCGCGTCGTCATAGGTCTTCAGCTTGGTGTCGGGGAAGACCTGCTTTTCGAGCAGTATTCTCGCCAGCCGACCATAAGGTTGATCGAGCTTGATGACGAACGATCCGGCCGGGAATTTTCCCTCCTTGAGCTGGACCGCCGCCGTGGCGCGCCCCACCTCGATACCCTGCTTGCGCAGGATGTTGACCATGATCGCCGCGCGCGTCATGTCCGGCTGATCGCCCGGGATGACATAGGCATACGGCGCTTCCGTCTGGCCGGTCACGATGGAGTCGAGACTCTTCTTGTGGAAGTTCTCCAGGACCGCCTGCGGGAACATCGCTGTCTGCTCCAGGCCTGTCAGCAGCGCCGTCTCCATGTAATTCGTGTTGTCGCGCATAGACCATTCCACTACTTTGTACGGCGGATCGGGGCGGTACCATTCCCGCGCCGTATCGTCGCCCATGTGAAAGTCCTCGCCCGGGCCACCAACCGGCTTCACGTGGCGCAACTCGGTCGTCGCGCCGCCGTTGCCGAACGTCTCGTACATGCGCACTAGACCGTTGTGATTGGACGACATGAACGCGACGTAGCCCGGCGACCACATGTCGACGAAGGCATGCGTCCACACGCCCGGCATCCCGTACTTGGTCAGTTGCGACATCTCGAAGTTGGCAAACCACGGCATCTCGCCGTACAGAATCGGATCGAGTCCCGGCTCCTGCGGCGCCTGTCCGCTGAACGTGTAGAGGAACGGCTCCGACTCATGCAGGTCATGCACCACCTGCGGATGCCAATCCAGATAAAACTTCAGCAGGTTGCTCGCGCTCGCTCCGCTGTAGTTGATGTCGCGATTGTCATCGTGGTAGATGTACTTGCCCCAATACGGAGCGCCCGGAACCGGGTCAACATCATTAGTGTCATCGATTTTATTGCAGTAGTACCAGTCGGCATAACGATCGCGGCCGTCGGGATCGGTGGCCGGATTGATCCCCACAATCACATTGTCGCGGATCCTGTCGACGATCGGACTATCTTCCACCGCCAGCCGATAGGCCAGCTCCATCAGCATCTCCGGGGGCCCCGTCTCCGAGCTGTGCAGGCCGCCCAGCGCAACATACATCGGCTTGCTTTCGGCGATGATCTTATCCGCCTGCACCTCGCTGAGCCCGCGTGGATCGGCCAGTTTGGCCAGGTTCTGTCGCTCGCTGTCCAGGTTGCGGATGTTCTCCGCGGACGAGATCAGGACAATCACCGTCTCGCGTCCCTCTTCCGTCTTGCCGGTTTCTACGATCTTCACTCGCCGCGACTTTGCAGCCAGCGCTCGATAATACTTCAGCAGGTCGGCATAATAATCGAGCACCTTGGGAGCGCCAATATCGTGTCCCAGCACATCGCGCGGCGAAGGGACCGTGGTCGCAGTGGGAAGATGGTCCACCAGCGGACTGCTGAACTCCGGCTTGGTGGTCCACTGTTTTTCGTGCTGCGCAAAGACAGGATCCATCGCCTGCTGCGCCCGAATCGTTGGCGCTATGACCACTCCACCCATTCCTAGCAGGACGAAAAAAAGACAGGTCTTCTTACGCTTGAACATGAACCGCTCTCCGGAGCTGCTGTGCATTGGCAACAAGAAGGCTAGACCCCTTGAGCGGATGGAGTAAAGCAGACCGCGTCCCTTGGACACCGCACGCTGACCACGCACGCCCAGCTTTGGCGGCTCGATGGCCGCCATCCCCTTTGAGCGCCGAAGTTGCAGTTTGGTGCCTTCCCTAGTGGCCCGTGGCTCCGTCGTAGAAGTGGTCCATGTCGGCATGCAGCAGCTTCAGCGCCTCCACGTTGAGGTACACCATGTGGCCGGCGGGATAGTAGCCGAAGTGCACGTTGCCGCGCAGCGACGGAGCCAGCTCCATGTGGGCGAGGTCGAACTCGGTAATGAAGAACGGCGTGGCGAGATCGAAGTAGCCGTTCGCGGAAAACACTTGGAGATGCGGGTTCTTGCGGATGGCGTCGGCGAGATCGACGGCAACGTCAGGCATCGTCTGACCACCGCGACCGCCTCCAAAGCCCGCGCCCGAGGCCTGATGGTGCTCGTCCCAGCCGCCGCCCGGAGCACCCGGCGTACGCGGACTATGCAGGTCATAGTTCTCGTTGGTGTTGTACTTCAGCTCGCTGGCCAGATACTCGTGGAAGGCGCCCACGAAGGCTCCGCTAATGCCGGTATCGGAGGGATCGTAGCCCGCGTTCTCACCCGCGGCATCCAGGTCGAAGCCCTCGAAGCGCGCATCGTAGCGGCCCACAATCTCATCGTCGCCACGCAGCAGTTCCTTGCGGAAGCGCGACGCGTTGATGCGAAGGTTCGCATTCTTGACGTACTCCAAGGGAAGCCCCGTAAAGTACGCGACCTTCTGGGCCGTCGCGTCGAAGTCCGCCTTGGAGAGCCGGTCGCCCTGCAGCAGCGCGTCCGCATAAGCGCCTCCCGCGAACTGCCGCGCCTGCTCAACCCACTCGGCCAGCGGTACCGTCTGCGGCACCTTCTTGTGGTACCAGGCGATGGCCGCGTAGCTCGGCAGATAGCCCCAGTCCTGCGTATCGTAGCCGGGAATCTCCACGCCATAGTTCAGGATGGAAGACAGCAGTGTCACGCCGTTGAACTCCACGCCGTCGTTATTGAGCGCGGCCACCAGGCCGGCCGAGCGGGTGGTGCCATAGCTCTCTCCGAAGAGGAACTTGGGCGAGTTCCAGCGCTGGTTGAGCGTGATATAGCGAACGATAAATTTCTCAAACGCTTTGATATCCGGGTCAACGCCGGTAAGGTCTTTCGCCGTGCCCTTGCCCACGGCGCGCGAGAAGCCCGTCAGCGGAGCGTCGATGAAAACCAGGTCAGACTTGTCCAGCAGGCTGTACTGGTTCGGCACGAGTTGGAAGGGAGCCGGCCCAGTAGCGTCCGGACTGGCGGTGGCCACGCGCACCGGACCGAGCGAGCCCATGTGCAGCCAGATCGTCGCCGAGCCCGGGCCGCCGTTGTAGAAGAAAGTGACCGGGCGCCCGTTGGCCGCCGCGCCATCCTCCGTGTAAGCCACATAGAACATGCTGCCATAGGGCTTGTTGTCCGGATCGCGGATCAGCAGCGTCCCAGCGGTAGCGGTGTAGTGGATGGGACGCGCGCCTGCGGTCCACTCGTGCCTAGTCTCCACCTTGGTCTCGGCCGGGATCGGGAGCGTGGCCTCCTTTTTCTCCTGGCTGTTCTGTTCCGGCTCGTCCGCCTGAGAAGGCTCTTGATTCATACCTCCAGGCTCCGAACGGTGGGGCTCCGTAGCGCGGCGCGGGCGGGCCGGGGCTTCCTGCGCGGTGGCGACGGCGCCCGCGAGCAACACGAGCGAGAGGATCATGGAGATCGAACGAAGTCTTCTGTTGACGTTCAAGTGACGCTCCCAGAATCAATTTTTGGTGACGTGATCGTAGACGATTCTACGGCTTGCCAAGTCTCAGGAAAATTCCGACGTTCTTTTTGGTCGCACATGGGTCGTGCCATAAGTCGATTGGTTTTGTTAAGGGCACGCCTTCATCGACTGGTCGCTCGTCGATGGCCAGATCGCGCGAACGGCGGCCGCGATCGAACGCGAGGTGCAGGTACTCAAGACCGCAACCAGAACGTTCTCAGGCATCTGATTCCAGTTCGTTCGCCTGCCCTCTGTTCACTGTCCCGTGGACGTTGGCCCGGCCGTTCCGTCCTTCTTCGACGCGCTCTCGGGCTGACGCTGCAGATGGTCATAGTTCAGGATCGCGTTGAACACCAGCGCATAACTTCCCACCGTCTCCCCGCGATACACAGGGTTGTTGGCGAACAACAGCACGTTGCCCTCGCCGAGGTGCGCATCGACCACAATCGGCCGCTCCGCGATCGACGTTCCCTTGTCGAGCAGCCCCGAGCCCAGCAGGTCCTTCGCCTCCGTGAAACGCAGGATCACCTCTGGCCTGTCCTGCGCCGGGATCACATTCGGATTGTTCCGACTCTGGTCCTCATTCAGCGGCTTAGCCTCCCACGGCTTGGTCTGTGGAGGCATGATCGGCGCGACGTTCTTGCGGCCCTGCGGAACATCGTTATCGCCCACGCTTCCTCGCCCGGTTGGCCGCTGCTGAAACGGATCCACCAGCATGCGTCCACCGCCCGCGCGGCCTATCGTGTCGCTCACGCCGAAGACCATGCCATCGGCGCTCATCACCGGCAGGCTTGTCCCGTAGCCCCAGGCAACCGGATTCTGCGGCGTCACGAACACGGTGTTGAGCACCGTTCCGACCACGCGTGCGTCGCCATGTGGCGCCACGTTCACACCGGGCGCCAGGCCCGAATCGATCGCGAACTGCGCTGTGTCTTCGCAGGTGATCAACAGACCGCCCTTCTTCACAAACTCGCGCAGATGCTCGAGCCCCTCATAGCCCAGACCCGGACGTATGTCCGCCGTCGAGTCGAGACGTCCAAGGTTCGGTGTCAGCGCCGTCTTCTGCCATGGCAGCGCGTTGCCGTACATCGGTGTGCCGTTCAGTATCTGGTCCGACGTCGCGCGCCCTACCGGCGCAAAGATGATCACGTCGTACTTGCCGCGCAGATCGCTCTCTTGGGCCACCGTCTGCGTGCTGATGTACTTGTACGGAACGCCGGTGTGGTCGAACGCATAGCGCCACCACCCTTCGGTCTGGGTCGCCTGCCACGAGTGCATGAACGCGACCCGCGGCGTCACCGCCGGGTGCATCGCAACCGATGGCATCGCCCCCAGCCGTATCGCATCGAGCGACGTGTTCTTCAACGCATCCGTCACTGCGGAGTCCGGGGTGTCGCTGACCAACAGCGTGCCGGCCGCAAACTTCTTCCCGTCCACTTCGAACGGTTTCTCCGCAACGCTGACGTGCTTCGCTTGCAGCTTATAGACCAGGCCCAGCAACGTAGGCTGGCTCGTATTCGCGATCGCGAAGATGCTGCCTGTTCCCGCCAGCCTGCCGCCCAACGCCGCAGGGTCCTCCACAGGCGTCATCTTCGCGGTCAGAAAAGCTGGATCGGTCACCCGCACCACCTTCACATTGAACAGCTCCGAAAAGCACCACCCCGTGTCATCGTAAGGATGCTTCTGCGGATCATCCGGCGCCCAGTATTGACGGTCCAGAAGTGCATCCGCAACGCGTGAGTAAGGCTGGTCCATGCGAATCACGTAGCTGCCCGCGGGCAGCGTGACCTGCGCCGGCTTGTCGCCCCGCTTGGTCGCGGGCAGCGTGGTCTTCTCCTCTTCGTTGAGCTGACTGAGCTCCACATGTTGCAGCTTCAGCACCTTCAGCAACTGAATCTGACGATTCCCTTCCGCCTCGTCCGCCGGCAAAACATAGGCCGAGGGCCCCTCCTCGCTCGGCTTCTCAACGCTGCGTTTACTCTTCCTGTAGTAGTTGTCCAGGAAGTGCTCCGTGTGCTTGGAGAAGTAGGACAAAGTAGTCAGCAGCGCGCTCTCTTCGTAGTTGTTGTTATCGCGCTGCGACCACATCAGCGTCGGCGGCGGCGGGTTCTGCCGGAACCAGGTGCGCGAATACTCTTCCGGCGTCAGGATGCGTTTCTCCGTGTCCGCCCCGCCGTTGCCAAACGTCTCATACAGCCGGCTGATGCCGTTGTGCATGCCCGCAAGAAACATCAGATACCCCGGGCTCCACGTGTCGAAGTCACCATGCGTAAACACCCCCGGCATGCCCAGGCTCTGCATCTGCCCGGTGTTGTTCCAGCCCAGCTCGGCCCACTCGTCGGCCAGGATCGGATCGATCCACGCATTGAAAGGTCCATCGCCCACCGTGTTGTCGTACAGCAGCGGCACCGACTCATGCAGATCGTGCAGCACCTGCGCATGCCAGCCCAGATACGTGTCGAGCACGTTCCGGGTCAGGTCGAGCGTCATGCCCATCGCGTCGCGGTTGTTGTCATGCGCCACGTAGTGCCCCCAGTAAATCAGGTGCGGCCACTGTTCGGTCGGGTGCGCCCTGTGCCATTTGTAGATGTCGACCATCCGGTCCCGTCCATCCACCTCCACCACCGGCGTAATCAGCACGATCATGTGCGACCGGATGTACTGGATATACGGCGAGTCGTCCACCGCCAGCCGGTACGCCATCTCCATCAGCGCGGTCGGCGCGCCCGTCTCCGTGGAGTGGATCGTGCCCGTAATGTAATACACCGGATACGACTTTTCGATCAGCCCGCGGGCCGTGGCATCGTCCATGCCGATCGTGCGCGGGTCGGCCAGCTTAGCCAGGCGCTCGTCGTTCTCCTTCTGCCCCTTCAGCAGGCTCTCGTCGGCAATTGCCACCGCGATCATCTCGCGCCCCTCTTCGCTGTGACCGATCGTAATCACCTTCACGCGAGGCGTGCTGGCCGCCAGCAGCCGGAAGTACTTGTACACATCCTCCGCATACGGCAGCATGTTCGGCGCGCCTGAAACATCGCTCAGCACCTTCTCCGGCGTCGGCACCGTCTTCGATGCCGGCAGATAATCCACCAGCGGCGACGTGTACTGCGGGTCGGTCGTGTACTGCCGAATCTTCTTCGTGTAATCCTGGTCGATCGGCTGCTTCGGATCGCGGGCAAAGTTCGAGTCCAGGGCCGTTTGCGCGACCGCATGAAAGCCAACGAAGAGCACCAGCATTGGAGCCAGTCTCCTGAAGCGAAGGAGTGTGAAAGTCATCTAGATCCCTTTCTGAAATGAGGAAGGCTACCGAAGCGAACTAACAATACCTGCCCGCGAAAGGCAGAGAACCGATTACTTCTGCTGAGGCCGCGCGAAGCCCGCATGCTTCAGCAGCCACGTCTCCTGCTGCCGATACACCGGCGTCGAAAGCACCATGCTGGTGGTCGGCATGCCATACGGAAGCAGCCGCTCGATCAGCGACTCCAGCAGATCGATCGAAGGCAGTGTCACTTTAATCAGAAACGCGTCGCCGCCGGTAATGTGATGGCACTCCTGAACCGCATCGATGGACGGCAGAAACTTCAAAAACGGGCGGTAGTGATTGTTGTCGCAGGTCAGCCGGATGAACGCCACCACGGAATATCCGAAGGCCTTCTCATCCAGTTGCGCGCGATATCCCAGGATAATTTTTTCGCTCTCCAGCTGATGCACTCTCTCCGCCGCCGCCGATGGCGAAAGCCCCACCTTCCGTCCCAGCTCCGCATACGAAAGCCGTGCGTCGGCGGCCAGCAGGCACACTAGATTGCGATCGATGGGATCGAGTTCACGGCCTCGCGCCATGGCGTGGATCCTCTTTTTCATGGGAATGAGCGCTGACGCTTACAACAATAACGCATGACAAGCTGTCTTATGACCGCGATCCCCGGAAAATCTGGGGCAATCAAACCTGATTACGCTGAATTCTCGCTCCCCCTCCGCTGTTTCAACGCCAATGCGGCATGTTTTGCCGTGGGTGCCTCTGGCTTGCGGTCGTGGTGCCCCACTATGCTTTAGAGCTATGACCGCACTCCAGGGAAACATGCTGACCCTCGACGAAGTAGTTCGAGTTGCGCGCAGTGCCGAGCAAAGCATCGAGCACGTAAAAATCACCGAAGCCGCGTTGACCCGAATGGTCCTCTCGCGCAGCAAAGTGGAAGAGGCCCTGCTCGGCGACGCCGTCATCTACGCCCTCAACACCGGCGTCGGCCTGCTCGCCAGCGTCCGGCTCGATATCGCCGACATCGACCAGATGCAGCTCAATCTCGTCCGCTCCCACTGCTGCGGCGTCGGCGATCCCCTCCCCACCGACGTCGTTCGCGCCATGATGCTCATCCGCGCCAACATCCTCGCCATGGGCCTCTCCGGAATCCGCCCCGTGATCGCCAATCGCCTCTGCGAGTTCCTCAATCTCGGCATCACTCCCATCGTGCCCATGCGCGGCAGCGTGGGTGCCAGCGGCGACCTCGCGCCCCTCGCCCACATGGCGCTCGCCCTCATCGGTGAAGGCGATGTCCTGTGGCAGCAGCAACGCATGCCGGCCGCCGCTTGCCTGCAACGCGTCGGCCTCGATCCCCTCAAGCTGCACGCCAAGGAGGGCATCTCGCTGCTCAACGGCACCCAGGCGATGCTCGCCATCGGCTGCCTCATGCTGCACGATCTCGACTCGCTCTTCCAGTCCGCGCAGATCGCCGCCGCCCTCACGCTGCAGGCACTGCGTGGCACACCCGCCGCTTACGACGAGCGCCTGCACGCCATGCGCCCGCACCCGGGCCAGATGCACTCCGCCGCCGGCTTGCGCGAGCTGCTGGTCGGCTCGGTCCGGTATAACGCGAGCCCCAAAGTGCAGGACGCCTACTGCCTGCGCTGCGTCCCGCAGGTGCATGGCGCGGTATGGGACTGCCTCCGCGAAGCCGAGCGCGTCTTCTCCATCGAGCTCAACAGCGCCACCGACAATCCCCTGCTCTTCGACGACGACTTCGTCTCCGGCGGCAACTTCCACGGCGCGCCACTGGCCCTCACGCTCGACGGCCTTGCCATCGCTCTCTGCCAACTCGCCGGCATCTCCGAGCGCCGCATCGAGCGGCTCATGAACCCCAGCCTCAACGAAGGTCTCCCCGCCTTCCTCGCCGCCAACCCCGGCATTGAGTCCGGCCTGATGATGGCGCAGGTCACCGCCGCCGCTCTGGTCGCCGAGATGCGCGTCCTCGCCACCCCCGCCTCGGCCTGCTCCATCCCCACCAGCGGCAATCAGGAAGACTTCGTCAGCATGGGCATGACCGCCGCGCTCAAGCTCATGCAATCCGTCGCCCTCTGTCGCATGGTCCTGGCCATCGAATGGCTGACCGCTCTGCGCGCCCTCGACATCCGCGCCGACGGCAGCATCTCTCCGCTGCTCGACGCCGCCCGCGCCGCCTTTCGCGCCGACTGCCCCGGTTGGCACGGCGACCGCACTCTCTCCGGCCCCATGGCCGACGCCGATAAATTTCTCTCCACCGTAAACTGGTCTTCGCTGCTGCGAGCCGAGGAGGCCCTCCCCGCGTGAGTCCCTACACTCCCATTCGCGCTCCCCGCGGCAACGTCCGCACCGCTCAGGGCTGGATCCAGGAAGCCGCCAAGCGCATGCTGATGAACAACCTCGACGCCGAGGTCGCCGAGAAGCCCGAGGAGCTCATCGTCTACGGTGGCCGCGGCAAGGCCGCCCGCAACTGGTACGCCTACCACACCATCCTCCGCACCCTCGACCGTCTGCGCAACGATGAAACCCTGCTCGTCCAATCCGGCAAAGCCGTCGCCGTGCTCCAGACCCAGCCGCTCGCGCCGCGCGTGCTCATCGCCAACTCCAACCTCGTCCCCCACTGGGCCAACTGGGACGAGTTCGATCGCCTCGACCGCGCCGGCCTCATGATGTACGGTCAGATGACCGCCGGCTCCTGGATCTACATCGGAACCCAGGGCATACTCCAGGGCACCTACGAGACCTTCCTCGGCGCCGCGCAGAAGCACTTCAACGGCTCCCTGCGCGGTACCATCACCCTCACCGCCGGCTTGGGCGGAATGGGCGGAGCGCAGCCCCTCGCCGTCAAGCTCGCCGGCGGCGTCAGCATCTGCATCGAGGTCGACCCGGCCCGCATTGAGCGCCGCATCGAAACCCGCTACCTCGACGAGGCCGCCACCTCCCTCGAAGACGCACTCGCCCGCGCCCAGCGCGCCAAGACAGAAGGCCGCGCCCTCTCCATCGGCCTGATCGGCAACGCTGCGAAGATTCTGCCCGAGATCGTCCGCATCGGCTTCACACCGGACATCGTCACCGACCAGACCAGCGCACACGATCCCCTCTACGGCTACTGGCCCATCGCCCGCGCCGACGAAGACCTCGCCACCGAACGCCAGCGCGACCCTGATTCCTATCTTGCCCGCGTCCGCTCCAACATCGCGCAGCACGTCGAAGCCATCCTCGAGCTACAGCGTCGCGGGGCCGTGTGTTTTGACTACGGCAACAACCTCCGCGCGCAGGCGAAGATCGCCGGCGTCGCCAACGCCTTCGACTACCCCGGCTTCGTTCCCGCCTTCATCCGCGACTCCTTCTGCGAAGGCCGCGGCCCCTTCCGCTGGGTCGCGCTCTCCGGCGACCCCGCCGACATCGCCGCCACCGACGCCGCGCTGCTCAAGCTCTTTCCCGACGACGCCCGCCTCAACCAATGGCTTCCCTGGGCCGGCGAGCACGTCGCCTTTCAGGGCCTGCCCGCGCGCATCTGCTGGCTCGGCTACCGCGAGCGCGATCAGGCCGGCCTGCTCTTCAACCAAATGGTGCGCGACGGCCGCCTCAAAGCTCCCATCGTCATCGGCCGCGATCATCTCGACGCAGGCTCCGTCGCCAGCCCCTACCGCGAGACCGAAGCCATGCTTGACGGCTCCGACGCCGTCTCCGACTGGGCGCTGCTCAACTTCGCCACCGGCATCGCCAGCGGCGCCGCGTGGATGAGCTTCCACCACGGCGGCGGCGTGGGCATGGGCTACAGCCAGCACGCCGGCCTGGTGGCGGTCGCCGACGGCAGCGACGAAGCCGACCAGCGCCTGCGCCTCTGCCTCCTCAACGACCCCGCGCTCGGCGTCGTGCGCCACGCCGACGCCGGCTATGAGAAGGCCCAGCGCATCGCCGCCGAGCGCGGCCTCGACATGCCCAGCCTCGACCTCGCTCATGATGATCCGCGCGGCAAGGAAAGCCGATGACCACGCTGCTCACCGGCATCTCCCAGCTCGTCACTCCACCCGGCCCCGGCCCGCGACGCGGCGCCGCGATGAGCGAGCTTCGCATCGTGCCGCACGCCGCCATCGCCATCGAAGCCGGTCGCATCTCCTGGCTCGGGCCCGCAGCCGATTGGACCGGCGACGCAGACGAAACCATCGACCTCGGCAACCGCGCCGTCGTACCCGGCCTCATCGATCCGCACACGCACGCGATCTGGGGCGGCGACCGCCTGCGCGACTTCGAAGCCCGCTGCGCCGGCGCAACCTACGAGCAGATTCTCTCCGCCGGCGGAGGCATCCGCCACACCATCCGCGAGACCGCCGGCAAGACCTGCGCGCAGCTCGCGGACCTCGCGCTGCCCCGAATCCAGGCGCTGCTGCACTCCGGCGCAACCACTATCGAAGTCAAGTCCGGTTACGGCTACACGCCCGAGGCCGAACTTCGCATGCTCGCCGCAATTCAACAACTCCAGCACCTCACGCCCGCTCGCCTCGTGCCCACGCTGCTCCTCCACATCTGCCCCGACGATACCGCCGAGCGAGCCTTCTATCGCGACTCCATCTGCCGCGAGTTGATCCCGCAAGCAGCCCAGCAACACCTCGCGTCCGCAGTCGACATCTTCGTCGAACAGCATGCATGGAGCGCCGACGACGCTCGCATCCTCCTCAGCTGCGCTCGCTGGCACGGTCTGCCCGTCAAGCTGCACACCGAGCAGTTCCACCGCATCGGCGGCCTCGAACTCGGCCTCGAACTCGGCGCCTTCAGTGTCGACCACCTCGAAGCCTGCTCGCCCGCGCAGTACGCCGCTATCGCCGCGTCCCACACCATCGCCACCATCCTCCCCGGCGTCACGCTCCACCTCGGCCTCCCCGCCGCGCCCGGCCGCGCGCTCATCGACGCCGGCGCCGCGGTGGCCATCGGCACCGACCTCAATCCCGGCTCCAGTCCCCTGTTTTCGACCGCCGCCGCAATGGCTCTGGGCACGCGCCTCAACGGTCTCTCCGCCGCCGAAGCGCTGACGGCCACCACGCTCAATGCGGCCGCTGCCCTCGGCCTTACCAACGCCGGTTGGCTCGACGCCGGCCTCCCGGCGGACCTACTCGTACTCGAAAGCGACGACTGGCGCGACCTCGCCTACACGCTCGGCGCCTCCATCGTGCGCGAGGTCTATATCGCCGGAGCCCGGGTGGCCCATTCATCGCAACGCTCCATCGCGATGAGTGGGGTCGCAGACCTGCCTACCCGAG
The DNA here is from genome assembly GCA_965277925.1 of Granulicella sp. Classification (GTDB taxonomy): domain Bacteria; phylum Acidobacteriota; class Terriglobia; order Terriglobales; family Acidobacteriaceae; genus Granulicella. The sequence goes on from OZ255850.1 coordinate 1,313,054, forward strand.
AAAGGCAGCCCGCATGACGCACTCTTACCGCCCCGATCTGCTCTGGATCGATGGCAGCTTTCGCAGTGGCTACGCGCTCGACGTAACCGCCGATGGCGCCATCCTCTCCATCTCACCAATCGCGCAAGCCACCCCCGACACCGAAGTCCATCCCCTCCCCGGCCGCGCTCTCCTGCCCGGCATGATCGATGTCCACTCCCACGCCTTCCAGCGCGCGCTCCGCGGCAAAGCCGAGTCCCGCCGCCGCAGCGGCCCCGACTTCTGGTCATGGCGCAACATCATGTACCGCTGCTCGCTGGCCCTCACGCCGGAAGAAATCTATGACGTCGCCCGCATGGCCTTTCTCGAGATGGCGCTGGCCGGCATCACCACCGTCGGCGAGTTTCACTACCTCCATCGCACCGCAGACGGGACACCCTACGACGACCCCAATTTACTGGCAAAACAAGTCATTCGCGCCGCACAGGACGTGGGCATCCGCATCGTTATGCTCAACTGCGCCTACGTCCGCTCCGGCTTCAACCTCCCGCCCGATCCCGGCCAGGTCCGCTTTCTCGAGCCCAGCGCCGACACCTTTCTCCGCGACTCACAGTCGCTTCACGATGAGATCGCCGCTATGCCGCCGACCATCTCCTTCGGTCTCGCGCCGCACAGCATCCGCGCCGTGCCCCGCGCCTATCTTAGCGAAATCGCCGCCTGGGCCCGCGCCCGCAAGCTCCCCCTGCACATGCACGTCGCCGAGCAGCCCGCCGAAATCGAAGCCTGCCTCGCCGAATACAACGCAACTCCCTTCGCGTTCCTCGACGACCTCGGTCTTCTCGCCCCAAACTTCACCGCCATCCACGCCATCCATCTGCAGCCGGGCGAAGTCGAGCGCATGGCCGCTGGTCGAATCACGGTCGGCGCCTGCCCCACCACCGAGCGCAACCTCGGCGACGGCATCCTCTGCGCCGACCAACTCATCGACGCCGGTGTCTCCATCGCCTTCGGCACCGACAGCCACACCCAGACCGACGCCCTCGAAAACGCCCGCGAACTCGAATCCAACCTGCGCCTGCAGCAGCTCCAGCGCGCCGTACTCGACGGCCGTCGCGGCGCCTCGCTGCCCGCGCTGCTCTTCGACTTCGCCACTCGCGCCGGCGCGCGCTCGCTGCATCTCAACACCGGCGATCTCCAGCCCGCAACCCCCGCTGACTTCTTCACCATCGATCTCGCCGACGCCTCCATCGCGGGCACCCTGCCTGAAGAGCTGCTGACCAACATCGTCTTCAGCATGTCCCCGCGAGCCATCCAGGATGTCGTCGTCGCCGGGCAGCAGGTCATTCACCAACGCCGCCACGTTCAACAGGAAGAGATCGTCAGCGCATTCCAGCGCGTACAACAGCGTCTCGGTGCCGAGCTATGACCAGCCCCGCCGAGCATCTGCGCAAGCTTGTCGCCATCCCCTCGGTCTCCAGTCAAACAAATCGGCCCATCGTGGAGCATCTGCAACGCTTCTTCGAGAACCTCGGCTGGCATCAACGCGTGCTCTCCTATCGCGACAACCTCGACATAGAAAAGCTGAACCTGATCGTATCGCCCCAGCCGCTCAATCCCAGTACGATCGCAGCCGAACTCGCCATCGTCTGCCACACCGACACCGTCCCGTTCAGCTCCTCCGACGCCACCGACCTGCGCGAACTGGACGGCAACCTACACGGTTGCGGGGCCTGCGACGTGAAGGGTTTTCTGTCCTGCATGCTCGCAGCCGCGTCGCTCCTCGCGCCCGCGCAGCTCGTCCGTCCGTTCTGCATGGTCTTCACGTCGGACGAGGAGATCGGCTGCAAAGGCGCGCGCTTTCTCCTCGACCAGAACGCTCTGCGCGCGCGCTACGCCATCGTCGGCGAACCCACATCGTTGCAACCCGCGCATGCCGGCAAAGGCTACGGCCTCGCTGAAATCCATGTGCATGGCCGCGCATCGCACAGCGCTTATCCTGACGCCGGACGCTCCGCCATCTTCGCCGCCGCGCGTCTGCTGCGCGAGATCGAAGCGCTCGCCGAGCGTCTGCAATCCGACCGCAACGAAGCCTTCTCACCGCCCTGGACGACGCTGAACGTCGGCGAGATCAGCGGAGGCACAGCCAAGAACATCGTTCCCGCTGCGTGCTCTTTCCTTGTCGAATGGCGGCCCATTCCATCGCCGCCCACCGATCTAGTCAGCCAGCAACTGCGCAAGCTGGCGGACGACTTCTCGACCAACGGAATCCGCGTCGAAGTCAACGTCACCCGATCCGACTGCGGCTTCGAGACCCCGCTCGACAGCCCCGTCATCCGCTCCGTTCTGCGCCAGCCCGACACGCCCGTCCTATCCGTCGCCTTCGGCACGGAAGCCCCGTGGCTCACCCGCATGGGCGCCGAGGCCGTTGTGATAGGCCCCGGCTCGATGCTCACCGCCCACAGCCCCCGCGAGTGCGTCCCCACACACGAGCTCGACGCTTGCGTTCGCCTGCTGGTCGCAGCCGTCATGCATCTCTGCGGCTAGCACGGAATGCCCGTTGGTGTGCAGTCCTACTGCTGTTGTCTTTGCATCTGCATTGCTTTTGCTTTTCTGGCTGTCATTCCGTAGAAATCTGCTGCTTGGACTTGCTGTACACCATCGAGGGCGCCGCTCTAACGCGCGTCTCTGCGGATAACAAAGTGCCCGCGCCTACGGCTGATTCGACGGTATCTTTCCCGCGAACCCATCCCCAATAAACTTCAGCATATGATCGCGCGCGATCACTCCGTGCCACGGCTCCGTGCTGGGCCGACCGGCAAAGTTTCCGCCCAAAGCCCCATGATCTTCACGCGGAAACAGAACCATCTGAACCGTCACGCCCTCCTGCCGCAGCGCCCGATACATCTCCTTCGATTGCCCTTCTGGATCGGTCGTATCGGCCTCACCCTGCAGCAGCAGAAACGGCGTCTTCGCATGCCCCGCATATGCCAGCGGGCTCTGCCGCCACGCGCTCTCGAAGTGCAGCCACGGCTGCCCGGTATACCAGCGGTCGCCGTACGACCCGGACTCCGTGCCATACTCGCTGAACTGGTCGATCACCGGCGCGCCGCACACGATCGCCTTGAACCGCGCGGTCTTTCCCTCGACGAAGCCCGCCATCTCTCCGCCATAGCTGTAACCGATCAGCGCCATCTTGTCCGCGTCCACGGGCTCCGTCTTGATCGCCTCATCCACACCCATCATGATGTCCTCAAAGTCGCCATTGCCCATGTCGTCCTTGTTCGCGGCCTCGAAGCCGACGCCATAGCCCGTGCTCCCGCGCGGGTTGGTGACCAGCACCGCCCATCCCTGCCCCAGCAGCAGATTCGTCAGCGGCGAATACGCGTCGGTGAACTGCCCGCGCGGGGCGCCATGCACATTGACCACCAGCGGCACCTTGCCCGCGGTAGCCTGCGGCGGCAGATACAGCAGCCCCTCCACCGTGAACCCGCCCCGCTTCCACGACACCGGCTTCGATCGCACAGCCATCCAGTTCGCCGGCACCAGTTCCGGCTGCACCAGCGCCTTGCCCGCCTGATCCGGCGCAGTCGTCATGTACACCGAAGGAGCAACCGTGCTGGAACTGGCGATATACACCCACGCCTGCTGCTTCGCGTCAGGCCGAAAGTTGCTGATCACCGGCATTCCCAGGTCGTAAAGCGTGGCCGCCCCGCTGGTCAGGTCGACCTTCGCCACGGTCTCGCGCATCCCGTGGCTCAGGCTCACCAGCGCGCTCTTGTCATCGGCCGCAATCTCCAGCGTCTGCGGAGAAAGCGTGCTGTCCTTCAGGCCATGCGTCAGGTTGCGGAGCTTGCCCGAAGCCATATCGAAGGTAAACAGGTCCGCGCAACCCTCCGGTGCGTCCTGCTCGCACTTGGCGAACAGCACCAGCTGCTGCCCATTGTGCATCCACGCCACGCGCCGCGCCGACTCCGGCAGACCCGCCACGCGCGTCTGTTCCGCCGGAGTCGCCGCCGTCACAATCGTGCCCACCGCGCTCGGCCCCAGGTCGCGCTGCCGCGCATGCGTCAACACCAGCAGCCGCGCCGAGTCCTCCCTCCACGACACGCCATCCATATCCGTCAGCGTCGGCACCACACGCCCCTGCCAGGTCGCCGTGTCCAGCAAATACAGCCGATGCTTCGGCTCATCATGCTCCACCCACACCGCGTCCTTCTGCTCGCGCACATCGCGGGTGTGCGCCGCCGATTGCGGATCGGTCGCGATCACGGCGATGGTCTTACCATCGGGTGAAATCGTATAGGACCCTACATCCACCACAGCTGCCGCGCCGCCGCTCTCAGGCGGGTGCTCCAGCTTGATCGGCGCGGCCTCGCCTCCATCCAGCGGCAAACGAAACAACTGCGACTTCTCGCCGCGGTGCGCAATAAAAAGCACCGCACTGCCATCGGGCAGATACTCCGCCGAGCGCTCTCCAGCACCGCCGCCGCGCCGGGCTTCCCCAGCACTAGCATCCGCGGTCGGCGTACTTTCGCCGGCGGAAAACGAAAAATCTGCCGCGGCGCTGAACCATCCACGTTGAGCATCCAGAGGTGCGTCTTGCCGCCCTGCGCCGTACTGTCCTGCACCAGCGCGATCACATGCTTCAGGTCCGGCGAAATCTCCGGGTTCGAGATGACCCGAATGTTGCGCAGCTCGTCATTGGTGGGAAAATGCTGCTGTGCGGCCAACGGCGCAACGAGCATCGCAAGCACACAAACCAACCCTGCCGCGCTGACCTTCATGAGTGTGTCCTTTCGCTGTTGCTATCCGGCGCGTTTCGAGCAACGCCGCAACTGGTCTATAGCCGCTGCCGTTTTTTTGTTGTCATTCCCGCAGCGAATCTGCGTTTCCAGCCTCTAACCCCATCAAGCAAATTGCCATAGATTCACCGCGCAAACACCTGGGAACAACCCTGCCTCGGCGAATCTCTCCCTCGAGGCAGGAGCATCCCGCCTCCCCGCCTAAAAGCTGTACCGCAGCGAAAACTCCTGCCGGCGCGGTGTGTTCAGCATCGCGCTGTAGTTGCCGAAGGTTCCGCTGGTCGGGTTGGTCGTCAGGTTGCGTGTATTGAACCGGACCGAGTTGCTGATGTTAAAGACCTCCCACGTAAACCGCAGGGTCTGCCGCTCAGTGATCGCGAAGGGCTTGGACAGACTGGCATCGTCATCGAAGTAGCCGTCGCCGCGGTAGGCGTTGCGCTGACCCGCCTCGCCCGGATAAGGCAGACGGATGAACGGGCCGCCGGTGGTCGTCGATTTATTGACGGCCGAGGCGTTCGCGAAGGCATTCGGCACACCATTCGCGCCGGAGATCGTACTGGATTTCAGGTTGCCCACCTTGACCGAATAGCTGCCGAACTCCCAGTCCGTGGTGTAGCCGCCTTCGCCGATCGAAAACGGGAAGCCGCTGGTCCAGCGCGCCACCGACGCCAGCCGCCAGCCCCCGATCGCCAGGTCCATCAGCCGCCCATCGTGCCCCGCGAAGCTCTGACCGCGCCCGAACGGCAGCGCATAGGAGCTGTTGAACGTGATCAGGTGGCGCGTGTCGAAGTCCGAAACCGCCCGCGACTGCGAAGGGATAAACGAGTTCGTCAGATAGCTGCCCGAAGCGCCCGGACTCAGCGTCTCGTTGGCGCGCTCCGCATCCGATCCTTCGTCGATCGAGTTGCTCAGCGTATAACTCAGGTCCATCTGAAAACCATGGCTCTCCGGATGGCGCAGGATGAACTGGCCCGCGTTGTAGCTCGACGATCCATTTGAAGCCCACGCATACAGGCTCGAAAACTGGTTCTGCCAGAACCGCGAGTTCGACGCCTGACATCCATAACTTCCGGTTCCAGAGCAATAGAAATCGATGTCCGCCAGGGCCGTCGTTTCGCCCAACACGCTGCGATAAGTGGTGTACTCAAATGTATAAATGTTCTGGGTCGCCGATTTGCCGGTCGCGTCGTAGAGCACGTTGCCCTTCGAGTCCTTGATCTTCGTCGTCAACTGGCCCATGTAAGGAAACACATCTTCAAAAAAAGGAATCGGCGAAACAGTGGCATATTTGTTGGGGTTGTTGGCATCCACCACGGCCGCCAGTTGCGCGCCCGCCTGGAAGTACGACGTGCTGGACTTGGTGTCGTAGAAGTTCACCGGCGTCGCCAGATCGGACTGCTGCAATAGCTTCCGTCCGAGCCGTCCGACGTAGTCCGCCTCCAGCGTGAAACCGCCCGGCAGCGAACGCTGCACCGACACGTTGAAGACCTCCGCATAGGGCGTCTTCAGCTTGTTGTCCACGCCCCAACTGATAGAGAAGTTGTCCGTCGGCGGAGCGTAAGGAAACGTCTGCGTCTGCGCGCCGGCAGCCACCGAAAGGTTCGGCAGCGCCGTCCGGCTCACGAAGCGCGGCGCCTGTTCCGGCCCCAGAGCTCCCAGCGGGCTGGTGATCTTCGAGGCCAGACCGAACGAGCCGGACTGGTTGAACGCATTGATAATGCCCTGCCCAAAGTGGTCGTAGTACAGACCCCACCCCGCGCGCAGCGAGGTCTTGCTGTTGATCGCATAGGCGATCGCAAAGCGCGGCGCCACATTCCCCTTTTGCTTGGACCAGTAGCCTGGACGCCCATAGACGGGCCCATTGGGCGCAAAGGAAAGCGTCGGCTCATACACCACGCCCTGCGATGCCGCGATCTCCCGTTGCTTGAAAAAGTAATCCGTGTCGATGGTCGGCGCGGCCGACTGCCCGGTCGTGTCGTAAGGCACCTGCAGCAATGTATGGTGAATGCCAAACGTCAGCGTCAGCTTCTCCGTCGGTCTCCACGAATCCTGCGCGTAGTACTCCAGTTCAGTCGAGGTAAAGTGCCTGACGACCGAGCCGCCCTGCGGGATCAGACTCCCCGTGTTGCCCCCCGGGTTCACCCTATAGTTGATGTTCCTCGTCAGCGACGATTCCGCCCCGATCAGGTTCCCATACGCGTTCAGGTAGTTCGACGCAAAGCTGCTCGCCACCGCCGCGTAGCTCCCTCCCAGTTGCGCCGGGCTGGGCAGCCCGTTGTTCGAGAGTCCCTGCGGGTTCGTCGTTCCGGCGTCCCAGGAGTTCGCATCCGTGCTGCTGTTGTTGTGGATCAGCGCCCATGTGCCCCCGAACTGCAGGTTGTGCCGCCCCTTGGTCCAGCTCAGCGTCTCCACAATCTCATTCACCGGCACGGTGCGGATGGTGTTGCGCGTCTCCGCCGTCGGCGACGCAATGAAGCGCACATCGGTGTACGAACCGTGGCCGACGCCCGACGTTCCCGTCCCCTGCCGGATATACCCGTAGCGAAGATCGTTGACCAGGTTCGGCCGGATGGTCCACGTATCGCCCGCCGCGATCCCCTTGCTGTTGTCTTCAATGGTGGTCGAAGGCGGCAGGCCCGGGAACTGCGCGGCCGCCGCAATCACATCCTTCTGCAAGTTGCCGCGCACAAAGATTCGGTGCGACGTGCCCGGCGTCCAGTCCATCTTGAAGATGCTGGTGTTGTGCGAGTAAGGCGTCCCCGACGAGAACGTATACGATCCCTCATTCAATCCATCTCCCAGCGTAAATCCGTTGGCCGCGGGAAGCTGCGCAAAGTAAGCCAGGATCGCCGCGTCGGGCCCGGGTCCGGCAGGGCAGACGCCATTGGTCGCGCAGGGCGCGTCAAGCTGCGCCACCTGCGCCGGACTGATCGCATGCACCGCCCCGGTTGCGTCCTTGTACTGCAGCGTCCCCGCCGCGTACAGCGCCGTCGGCACCTCCTGTGTCACGGTCGTGCTCTCCCGCGTGCGCGCGCCTTCGTAATTGAAAAAGTAGAACAGCTTGTCCTTCTTGATCGGCCCGCCGATCGTTCCACCGAACGTATTGCGCGTCAGTTGCGGCGGCTTGTTAGGCTGGCCGCTGCCGATCTCCGCCTTCTTGTTGAACCAGTCGTTCGCCGCGAAGAAGCGGTTGCGATAGTACTCATACAAGCTGCCGTGCATATGGTTGGTGCCGGACTTCGTCACCAGCGTGACCTGCGCGCCCGACGAATGCCCCGCGTCCGAGTTGGCATTCGCCGTCGTCACCCGAAACTCCTCCGTCGAATCCATCGTCGATCGCAGCACTCCCGTGAACGCATAATTGTTGGTCTGGTCATTGTCGTCCAGACCATCCAGCGTAATGTTGCCTTGGTCTGAGCGCGCGCCGGCCACCGCACCCAGCCGGCTGTCCGTTGTTGCATCCGGATTGCTCGACGATGCGTTCGGGCTGGTCTCGAAGAACAGCACGCCCGGCTGCAGACTCAGCAGGTCCGGCACGTTGCGCGAATCCGTCGGCGTCGCCTGGATCTCTGCGTTGCCGATCGCGTTTCCGATCGACGCGTCGCTGAAGTTCAGCGTGGAGGTCGCCGTGACATTGATCGTCTCACTCGATCCCCCGATCGGCAGCGCCAGGTTGATCGTCGCCGGCTGGCTCACCAGCAGCTCCGCCTGCCGCGTCAGCAACCCAAAGCCCGGCGCGGTCGCCGTGATGATGTAGGCCGCTGGCTCCAACTGCGTGAAGCTGTACTCCCCGTTCGCATTGACCTTCTTGGTCATGGCCTGCCGGCTCTCCCGGTTGGACAGCGTCACCGTCGCGGTCGGCACCAGCGCCCCGGTCGCGTCGGTCACCACGCCCCGCACCGACGTTGTCGCATTCTGGCCCAGCGCCGCGGCGGCGGCAAGAAGAAACGTTAGGTATACGGCGAGAAGTCTGCGCATCGTGGTCCTCCGGAGGTGGTTCTATTCGTCGGTCTTCAGGGCTGAGTGCTCGGGTTCCCTGTTCTCGTTTTGTCGCGCTTCCGTCTCCTGGTCTATTAGCCTTGGTCTCTTTGCTTAGGGAACCTCCGCTTCACTCCCCTTTTGAGGGGCGCTCCCGTTTTGAAGGGGCGGGACTTCAGTCCCGCCGTAAGTGAAACAATTGCAGCGCGGCTTTAGCCGCTGAGGGAATGTCAGGACCTTGATCGGCCCTTCAGGTTCAGGGCTGTGCGCCTGCGCCTCCTCTGCGCGATCGTCCTGCTCCCGCCCCAACCGCCGCATTGCCGCCAACCCCGGCCGTCTCCCCTGCGCCGCCTCCCTCCGCCGCAACCTTTACCGGCGCCACCGGCGTCTCGATCGGCATCGCCGGGTCCTCAAATTGATACAGCGCATTGAACATGTACCGGTACGTCCCGTGCGCCTGCCCGCGCTGCTGCGGCTTGAACCCATAAAGGAAGATCCGCCCCCGCCCATAGCTCACCTCGAGCGCCGCGATCTTGCCCCGCAACACGTCCGAGTGGATGATCATCCCGCTCTCCAGCGCATCGCCATCTTTGGCGTACCTGGCCAGCACCGCACCCTTGAACCCCGGCAATATCTCGAACGCCGGCCCGCGCTCGAACATCACCACCGGATACGCCGGCACGCTATAGTTGATCGGCAGCTCCGGGTGTTCCATCTCCACCCGCAGCAGCGACCCCGCGCAGTAGAACTGGTCCGTCTTCAGCCCCTCCAGCACATTGCGCACCGGCAGTGACAGCATCGGTATCAGAGCTGCCGCCGACTGATTGAACGCCACCAGCGTCCCGCCCGCGCGCACGAAATCGCGCAGATTATCCAGCCCCGCTTCTTCGATCCCGCCCGCATACTGCCCCGGCACCGCGCCTGCCTGGAAACCGTTCATCAGTTGGCGACTGCTCATGTCCGGCAAAATAATCACGTCATACCGGCTGCGCAAATTTGCCGACCGGATGTCCGCGTTGTACAGGCTCTTGGCCCCGTAGTTGTAGTTCTCCAGAATCCAGCGCGTCCATCCCTCATCGATCGATGGGCTCCACGGCCGGTACAGCCCGATCCTCGCCTTCTTCAATGCAATCGTCTGCTCCGGCGCCTTCGAAACCGCCGTCGCGTCCACGGCGAACTTCGCCGCCAGATCGTTCATCGCCGAATGGTTCAATCCGCTAACGACGAACGCTCCCCGTTCCATGCCCTCGTTCGTCTTCACCGGATCGGTGGCCAGTGCAACGCTTCCGCCCTGCGCCAGCACAGCGTTCACAATCTGGAACGAGTTGTTCGGCTTATGGCTGATCACAAACTCCGCCCCCGCGCCATCGACCGCGGCCTCCGGCAGCGTCACCTTCTCCAGCTTCGCCATATGGCCCGTCTGGTCCGGCCCCAGCGGGTCCGAAACCACATCCACGGTCACTCCCATCTGCAGCGGCAGCGTCCATCCCGTAATGTCGTAGGGCAGATGCGCGCCCGCCGCCGTCTGGTCCGTCGCGGCCGCCGGATACACCTGCCGCTCCATCAACTCCTTCGCCATCGGCGAGAACGCCTGGTCCATCGGAATCACCCAGGACCCCGCCGGATACGCAATCCCGTTCGCGTGAAATCCCGCCTGCGTCTGGTAAACATCCAGCCCGTTCTCGATCATCTTTTCCGCCAGCAGACCAGCCTCCGGCGTGTCCGCCTGCTTGTCGCTGATCACATACGCAAACGGCGGCTCAGTGCGATGAATGTTGTCGCGCGCCGTCTGATAGCGGTTGTACTGCAGCATCTCGTGGTTCTTCGCGGCCACGTCCAGCACCGACATCGAGCCCCCGACCATGTAATCCACCGCATCCTTCAACCGCCACCAACCGCCCTCCCACGGCGTCGTGTACATCGTCAGCGGGCGCAGGTCCGCATACTCCTTGGGAAACTCATCCACCGTATAAAACCGCGGCGTCGCATAGCGATACAGCGCCGTCTCCGTGAAGAACGAGATCTCGCCGCGATACACCCCCGCCCAGTCCGTGAACCCCGCATACCAGTTGTCGAAGCGCGTCTCCGAGATCGCCCCCGGCATATTGTGCTGGTCCAGATACGCCGCCATATTCGTGCCGATCACATTCAGCCAGCTGCGCACATACGGGCTCACATTGCTCGAGATCGGATCGGCGAACGGCGGTATCCAGATGCGCGCCGGAAACGGCGCCGTCTGATGCTGGCAGTAAAAAATGTCCGGGCTGTATTCGATCTCCGTCCGCGCCACCACCTGCTCTTCCTTCATGTTCAGCATGAAGCCGTCGCGGTTGTTATCGTGCCCCACATAGTCCTGGTAAAGCCACGGGAGCGGAGCCACTTCGTACTTCGTCCCGAGGTTCTTCCGATACCAGTCGACGATCATGTCCTGACCATCCGGATTCAGCGTCGGCCACAGCACCAGAATCACGTTGTTCAGGATCGCGTCGATCTCCGGATCGCTCTTCGCCGACACCAGCTTGTACGCCAGCGCAATCGAGTGCTGCCCACCCGCGACCTCCGACGAGTGCAGCCCGCCGTCGATATGCACAATCACCTTCGACTCCCGCGCCAGCGCCAGCGCCGACGCATCGTCCAGCCCATCCGCCGTCGCCAGCCGCCGCGCGTTTTTCTTATACTGATCCAGCCGCGCCAGGTTCTCCGGCGACGAGATCACCGCGACCTCAATGTCCTTGCCCTCGCTGCTCTTGCCCACCGTGAACATCTTCATCCGGTCCGTGCTGGCAGCCAGAGCATGAAAATACTTCACCGCGTCTTCATAGTTCGCCAGGTAGAAATCGTCGCCTGGCGTATGCCCCAGCACCGAGGCCGGCGTCGGCGTCTGAGCGTAGAACGGAGCCGCCATCCCTATCACCAGCGAACAGATACACCACGGCGACATGCGCTTGAACAAGCCCATCTGAATCCTTTCTACGGCGCGATACAAAAACGGAACGGCTCGCACATCAATGCGAGACAAAAAATAACGAGGCCGGCGCATCAGGAACTGCACGCTTGGAAAGCGAAATGTAGAGCAGAGCAGATGCACTGCTACACAGAGGGCAACGTTTCTTCAATTGACCGCTCATGACGAGCGCATCAACGTATTGAGTGAATGCAGTAAATTTACTAACAAACTCTGTGAATTGGAAATAGCAATCCGTCGGTTTTTTGGCAGCGAACCCCACTAATCGCCTGAAACGCGCCTCACCAACCCTCGAATCCCGCTTCGACGCCGCCCCGTCCGCTGATGGCTGCGCGCGATGTCGGATGACTGCAATCATCCAGCCGCGAAAGCCACCCACTCCCAGAACCCATCGAGCCAGAGCAACCCCGCAGTTGGTGTAGAAGAGCCTTGGCGTCTTTGTTTGTCATTCCCGAAGCCGGGGTCCCCAGCGAGCGTACTTGCTCCGCTGGGGTGGGAAGGGAATCTGCGTTCGCCGCCTCTACATCAGGTGAATTGCGATAAGCTGCGCACGCTCTGGAATTCGCAAAAGCCAATCAAGGAAGTCGCTCCGGTTGGTTTCGTTAAGGGCACCCCTTCAGCCGTGCCGTAACGGCTTCAAAATGTTGAGCGGCTTGAGCCCCGGCGGTACGCCCGCTCGAAACAACCCACTACCCACACAATTCCCCACCCCAATGCGATCCGCTTCTCCGCCTCAAGGCAACAACCCTGACCCCAAACCATTGACTTTTCTATTATAGAGAGTCTATAAAAAGCAGGATTTTCGGACCGTCACCTTCCGCGAGGCGAAAATGCGAACTTTGAATGCGACATGCCCAGCCAGTTTCCTTTTTCTCCTGCTCGTGCTGGCCTTCACGCCGGTGCGTTCCATTCTCGCGCAGCAGTTGACCGCCCAACTTAACGGCCGAATCCTCGACGCCCAAGGAGCCGCCGTTCCCGGCGCGACGGTCACGGTGAGCGACCCCGCGCGCGGCTTCAGCGTGTCCGTAACTTCGAACCCCAACGGAGATTACGTCGTCCCGCTCTTGCAGCCCAGCGACCATTACCAGGTGCGCGTCGTCCGCACCGGCTTCCAGGAGACCGTCCGCAACGACCTCAGCCTCCAGGTCGCGCAGACCGCCCGGCTCGACCTCACCCTCCAGGTCGGCGAGGTCTCCCAAAGCGTCACCGTTTCGGGTACGCCACCGCTGCTGGACACACAAACCTCGTCCATAGGCCAGGTCATCACCGGCCAGACCATCGAGGACCTTCCGCTCAACGGCCGCAGCACCTTCCGCCTGATCGCGCTCACGCCCGGGGTCACCTTCAACCGCTCCGCCTACGGCCAGTTCGGCGACGTGGCGGTCAACTCCACCTTCGATACCAACTTCTCGATCAACGGCGGCCGCGCCCAGTCCAACGAGATCTTGATCGACGGTGTGCCCAGCTCCGCCGGCTTCTTCGACCAGATCACCACCATCCCCACCGTCGACGACACCCAGGAGTTCAAGGTCGAAAGCAACAATCTTTCCGCGCAGTATGGCCGCTACTCCGGCGGCGCCGTGAACGTCAGCACCAAGTCCGGCACCAATGCCCTGCACGGCAGCGTCTTCGAGTTCCTGCGCAACTCCGCCTTCGACGCCAACGACTGGTTCACCAAACACGCGGGCAATCCGATTCCGCCCTTCAAGATGAACCAGTTCGGAGGCACGCTCGGCGGCCCCATCGTCCTGCCCAAGCTCTACAACGGCCACGATCGCACCTTCTTTTTTGTCGACTATCAGGGTACCCGCCGGATCAAAGGAAATCCGTATACGGCGCTTGTCCCTACCGACGCGCAAAAGGCCGGCGTCTTCGGCAGCGTCAACATCTACAACCCCTTCACGACCACGACGGTTGCAGGCGTCAAGACGCGCCAGCAGTTCAGCTATCAGGGCGTCCTCAACACCATCGATCCTGCCCTGATCGATCCCGTCGCCGCGCAGATCCAGAAGTACTTTCCCGAACCCAACCTCACCGGCGTCACCGGCAAGAACTTCATCAGCTCCATGCCGGTGCGCCTCAGCCAGGACCTCTACAGCATCCGTATCGACCAGAATGTCACGCAGAAATATCATCTCTTTGGCCGCTACGCTTACAGCAACACGCCGCTCACGCAGCCCAACGCCTTCGGCAACGTCGCCGACTCCGAAGGCGCGGTCGGGACCACCACCCTGCGCAACCGGTCCTTCGCCTTCGACAACATCTACAGCCTGTCCCCCAGCCTGTTGCTTTCGGTGGACTACGGCTTCGCGCGCTGGTATCAGATTCGCCAGACCTTGAGCTACGGCTTCGACATCGGCTCGCTCGGCTTTCCCGCGTCGCTGGCCAACGCGGTATCCATCAAGATGTTTCCCACCGTGATCATCGGCGGCGGATATGTGGGCACCAACAACCAGAGCTTCCTCAGCAATGGCAATGACTCCCACGCGCTTCTCGCATCCCTCACCAAAGTCGCAGGCAAGCATACGATCGTCGCCGGTGTGGACGGCCGCATGCACCGCATCAATTTCTTCAACGTCCTCGCCAGCACCGGCACCTACAACTTCGCCATCGCGCAGACCCAGGGCCCCAATGCCGCGGTGGCCACGGGAGGCAACGGCTACGCCAGCTTCCTTCTTGGCGCGGGCAGCTCGGGCACGATTCCGCTGGGCTCTGGCGTCGAGATGCAGAACTTCTACGGAGCAGTCTATGTCGAGGACAACTGGCGAGTGACCGAGCGGCTGACCCTCAACCTCGGCGTCCGCTACGACGGCGAGTCACCCTACACGGACCGCCGCAACGAACTGACCTACTTCGATCCCAACGTCGCCAGCCCGGCGGCCAACTCGGCCTTTCCGAACCTCACCGGCGGTCTTCAGTTTGCGGGAGTGAACGGACATCCGCGCTCGGTCTACACGCGCCAGCACGCCAACGTTGCTCCGCGTGTCGGCTTCGCCTTCAGCCCCAATTTGACCACGGTGGTTCGCAGCGGCTTTGGCATCTCCTATGCGCCGCTGGAGATCTCGGACAACGCCGTTGGATTCAGCCCCAGCCTCGGCTATGCTTCGGCCACCGCCTGGAATACCTCCAACGACGGCGGCTATACGCCGGCCAACCTGCTGCGCAACCCGTTTCCTCAGGGCTTGATCCAGCCGGCCGGCAACAGTCTCGGCGCCGCGACCCAGTTAGGCCAGGCGCTCACGGTCTGGAACAATCACCCGCAAACGCCGGCCTCGTATCAGTGGAACCTGGACGTGCAGCAGCAGATGCCGGCGGACATCCTCTTTGATGTCGGCTACGTCGGCTCGCGCGGCCTGTACCTGACCGGCGACTTCAATCGAAACACCCTCGATCCAAAGTACCTCAGCCTGGGCACGGCCTTGACCAAGCAGGTTCCCAACCCATTCCAGCCCTATGTTTCGATCGGCGCGCTTTCCAATCCTACGGTCGCGCAGCAGCAACTGCTTCTCCCCTACCCTCAGTTCCTGGGCATCACGGAAGAGAACGATCCCTATGGTTCTTCCACCTACCACTCGCTGCAGGTGAAGGTGGTCAAGCGCCACGCCCACGGCCTGACCATGCTGGCCTCCTACACCTGGAGCAAGCTCATCTCCAACGCCGACGCCGCCGACGCGCCCATCGGCACCAGCGACAACACCGCGCCGCAGAATTTCTACGATCTGCGCGCGGAGCGTTCGGTCTCGGAGCTGGATTTTCCGCAATCGTTCATCATGAATACCACGTATGATCTGCCGTTCGGGCGTGGCAAAATATTCGGCGGAGCCGACGGGGCGTTCACCGATAAGTTCATCGGCGGCTGGAAGCTGAACGGTATCTGGAGCGAGCAGAGTGGCCTGCCTCTCACACTCACTGCCGCGATCACTGGCATCGCGAACGGGCGTCCGAATTTGACCGGAGTCGATCCCGTGATCCACGGCAAACGCAGCAACGCACAACGTGTGGCCGAGTGGTTCAACACCGCCGCCTTCGCTATTCCGCCCGCTTACACCTTCGGCAATGTGCCTCGGACCTTCACGCAGGTGCGCGGCCCCGGCATTCAGAACCTCGATACTTCCCTCATCAAGGACACCCGCTTCGAGAGGGTCGATGCGGAGTTTCGCGCCGAGTTCTTCAACGTCACCAACACACCCCACTTCGCCATGCCGAATATGGCCAACCAGAACGCTGCCTTCGGCGCAATCAGCAGCGTGATTACCTCACCGCCCGAGCGTGAAATCCAGTTCGCCCTGAAGATTTCCTTCTAGCGCAGGAGTAAGAATGAATCGCAGAGACTTCGTTCGTTCCACCCTCGCCGCCACGGTTGCCGCTCAAGTCAACGCCCGGGCGAAATCACCCTCGCCCCGAAATTCCGCGCGCGAAAAAAAGATGAACGTCTTGTACCTCTTCAGCGATCAGCACCGCGAGGCGTCGCTGCCGGGCAAGCCCTATTGCCCGCTGGAAGCGCCCATGCTCGACAAATTCCGCCGCGAAAATTTCACCATGGAGAACTGCATCTCCAACTACCCGCTCTGCACGCCCTACCGCGCCATCCTGATGACCGGACGCTATCCGCAGCAGACCGGCGTCATGGGCAACGGCTGCACGCTTGCTCCCGATCCCAACGCTCTCGGACACACCTTCAGGAATGCGGGCTATCACACCGGCTACGTCGGCAAGTGGCATCTCGAGGACTTTCACGAAGAGGTCTTCGTGCCCCCGGGACCACGCCGTCAGGGCTTCGAAGACTGGCACATGTGGGCCGCCAGCGGGCGGCACTACGGAGCCTGGACCTTCAATCCCGACACCGGCGAAAAGATTCAGCCTCAAGGTTGGAATGCGACGCTGATGACCGACGACGCATTGTCCTTTCTGCGCCGCCAGACTCCCGATAAGCCGTGGTTTCTGGCCGTCTCCTGGAACCCGCCGCACCCTCCCTTCAATCCGCCTCCGGTCGACGCCGCGCTCTATCCGCCGGCGAAACAGGAATTTCGCCCGAACCTCAAGCCGCCGGCCCCCGGAGCTGCGATCTTCAGTCCCTGGATCAAAGACGAGCCCGCCTTGCGCGCTGCCGAACAAGGCTACTACGGTGGCATCTCCGGGATCGACAAAGAAGTTGCCCGCATTCTTGCCACTCTCGAAGTGACCGGCCAAGCTGATAATACGATCGTCATCTACACCTCCGACCATGGCGAAATGATGGGCTCTCATGGTCTCGGAAATAAAGAAATGCCCTTTGAAGAGTCCTGCCACGTCCCTTTCTTCATCCGCATTCCGGGTGTCACCAAAGCCGGCGGTTCGGCCAAAGAATTGTTGGGAGCCATCGACATCTTCCCTACTCTGTGCGGTCTCGCGGGCATCCCGGTGCCCCAGTCCTGTTCAGGCCGCGACATCTCGGCCGTGATGAAAGGCGGCCACGCAACCCCACACGCAACTCCCCCCGCAACCTCGACCGCTGGCGTCATTCTGATGGCCAATCGCGGGGGTGGATTTTGGTTCTCCGACCCCACCCCCTTCTACCGCGGCATCCGTACCCAGACACACACCTACTGCGTCGCCGAAGAGGGTCGCTGGATCCTCTACGACAACCTCGCCGACCCTTACCAGCAGAAGAACCTCGTCGCCGACCCCGCCCAGAAGCCTTTGATGGACAAGCTCGACGCGCACATCATGGCCTGGCAGCAGTCCGTCGGAGACACGTTCCAGTTCCGCGACGTGTTGCAAAACATCTCCACGTTTCCTGACTAGCGAACAGCCACGCCACCACTCTTCTCGGTTATCGCTTCAATCCACAATCTCTATTCTCCGCGCTGGACCTTCTCCACCAGACTGCTCGTCGAAAATCCCTCCACCGTGGGCACAATCTCCACGCGCCCGCCTGCCGCGATCACATCTTCATGCCCCACCACGGTCTCGACAGAATAGTCCCCACCCTTCACCAGCACATCCGGCCGCACCGCGCGGATCAACTCCAGCGGCGTGTCTTCCTCGAACAGCACTACCGCATCCACGGCCGCCAGCGCCGCCATCACCCGCGCCCGCTCGCGCTCGCCCACCACCGGCCTTGCCGGTCCCTTCAACCGGCAAACGCTCGCATCCGAGTTCAGCCCCAGCACCAGCTTCGATCCAAACCTGTGGCACTCCTCCAGCAGCGTCACATGCCCCACATGCAGCAGGTCGAAGCACCCATTCGTAAACACAATCGTCTCGCCCGCCGCGCGCCACTCCTGCACGCGCTTGGCCAGCCGTTCGCTGTCCAGCACCTTCTCTCCGCTCCGGATGCCGCTCGACGGCGTCAGCGCGGCAATCAACTCATGCTGCGCGATCGGCACCGTCCCCACCTTGCCCACCACGATCCCCGCCGCCAGGTTCGCCAACTCCACCGCGGTCTCGACTTTCAGCCCTCCCGCCAGCGCCGCCGCCAGCGTGGCGATCACCGTATCCCCGGCGCCCGACACGTCGAACACCTCCCGCGCCCGCGCCGGCGAATGATACGTCCCCGCGTCCGACAGCACCCGAATCCCCTTCTCGCTCATCGTCACGCACAGATACTTCAGGTCATGCTCCACCCGATGCACCTCACCCGCCGCCAGCAGCGTCTCCAGATCGTTAGCGGCCACGCCCGTCGCCTCCACGCCGGTCGCTGCCTCCAGCTCCTGCAGATTCGGGCACACCATCGTCGCGCCCGAGTACTTGCTGAAATCCGGCGTCTTCGGATCGACCAGCACCGGCACCGAGGCCCTGCGCGCCGCGCGGATCGCCGTCTCGCAAAGCTCCGCATTCAGCACGCCCTTCGCATAGTCCGACAGCACCACCGCGTGCACCTTGGTCACCAGCTGCTCCACGCGCTCCAGCAGCCGTTGCCGGTCCGCCGCACCCGGCCGTTCCCGGCTCTCGATATCCAGCCGCAGCAACTGCTGATTGCGGCCCACAATCCTCGTCTTCGAGATCGTCGGCAGCGACGTCGTCACCACGCCCAGCGTGTCGACCTTCGCTTCTTCCAGAAATGCCGCCAACTCGCGCCGCTCGGCATCCTCACCCCAGAACCCGGCCAGCATCGCCTGACATCCCAGCCCGGCCAGATTCATCGCCACATTGGCCGCTCCACCGGCGCGTTCATAGCGCTGCGCATGGCGCAGCACGGGCACGGGAGCCTCCGGCGAAATCCGATCCACCTCCCCCAGAATGTAGCGGTCCAGCATCAGATCGCCCACCACCAGCACCTTCAACTGGCCGAACCCACCCTCCAGCAATCCCAGAACCGCGTGTGTCTCATGCAGCATCTTTGTCTCATATCTCCCGATCCATCATCGCATCCCCAAGCTGGTTGCCTTTGCTTTTCTGGTTGTCATTCCCGCAGGGAATCTGCGTCTGCCTTCGCCTTTGTCTTTGCCTTTGCTTTTGCTTTTGCTTTTGCTTCTGCTTCTGCTTCTGCTTCTGCTTTTGCTTTTGCCTTTGCTTTTGCCTTTGCCTTTGCCTTTCTGGTTGTCATTCCGCAGAAATCTGCGGTTGAGCCGCCCATACATCATCGAGCCGTCACATCCCCACCCGCCGTCGCCCCCCTACAACCGCTCCCCGACAACCTCCATCACCTCAGCCACCGTAATCGACAACAAACACTTCTTCTGCTGCTCGATGCACGTCTCCAGCCCGCACCCCCAGCACTCCACCCGGTGATACACCACCCGATGCTGCTCTCCGAACGGAAACCACTGCCGCGGAATATTCCGCGCCGCAAAGATCGCCACGACCGGCGTCCCGACCGCGGCCGCCAGATGCATCGGCCCGCTATCGTGCCCGACAAACAGCCGCGCCCGCGCCAACGCCGCCGCACTCTCCCGCGGCGTCAGCTTCCCGCACAGATTCACCACCGGCCCACCGCCGCACTCACACCAGCCCTTTGCCGCAAACTCACTCGCCTCGCTCTCCTCGGCCGCTCCCACCAGCAGCAGCACGCGTTTCGGAAACCTCTCCGCGATGCGTCCCAGCAGCGCCCGCCAGTTTTCCCTCCCCCAATCCTTGGCCTGCACCTTGGTCCCCACGCTCACGGCAATCGCCTCCCCACACGCCCCCAAACCGGATGACCCATCCGGGGTCCCCGGCGAGCCGCCTTTGCTCGCTGGGGTGGCATGTCTCGATTCTGAGACATGTGTCTCCACCGCCGCGGGTGCCCCACGTCTCGATTCTGAGACGTAGGTCTCCAATCCCGCCTCCACCGCCTTCGCCGCCGCCTCAACCTCCGCCACCGTCAAATGCAAATCCCAGCTCCGCGCATCGCTCAACCTCCCCGGATCGGCAATATCGTGCGGCTCCCCCAGCTCCCCGATGCACCTTGCCAGCCGCGCCGCCTCGGGCTCGAGATGGCCATCGCCCATCGCATGGTCCTTCCCGCCAGTCGCCGCGCCATAAAAATTCCGTTGCATCCCCTCGGTCACCGGAACCCCAACCAGCCGCCGCACGCCGCACAGCCGAAAGAACGCCGCATCGCGTCGCGCCACCTCCACGCCGCGTGCACCCGCCAGATACACCAGCACCTCCGGCCGCCAGCGCGCAATCGTCCACCACAACGCCGCCAGTTCGCGCAAACTCCGCGTCCCCACCGCATAGCGCATATACCCATGCACCAACCGAGCCTCGCCGGAGCCGGAGCCCGGCCCGCCCGATCCCTCGCTATCGCACTCCCCCAGCACCGCCGCCGCGGCCGCCGCCTTCGCATTCACCGGAACGTTGGTCAGCAGCCGCCGCTCGGCCTTTGGAAATGCGCGGGCCACCAGATGCAGCGCGGGCAGCGCGACCAGCATGTCGCCCAGGCTGCCCAGCCGATAGATCAGCACCCGCCGCGCCTTCCTCTTGCCCATGCTCTCCAGTGTCGCCGCCGGCCCTTCGCCGCGCAAGCCGCGCGGCTTGCCCGTTGCCCTTGCCCGTTACGTTGACCTTGCCCTGGCCTTTGCCTTTGCCCTGGCCTTTGCCTTTGCCCTTCTGGTTGTCATTCCGCAGCGGAGCGAAGGAATCTGCTTCTCTCCCGCCTCGCCACTATCCTCCGCGCCCCACCTCCGCTATCCTTAGCCAGCACGCACGCACCAGCACGCACGCTCATGCTCGACGCCGCCCATCTCACCGCGCTTCACGACCTTGCCACCGTCCACTGGCATCGCCCCGACGCCGCGCTCGAACCCGCCATTCCCCCCGCCACTCCATTCGACGCTCTCCTTCTCGACCAGCACCGCGCCAACTTCGACCTCTGGCACCGCGAAGACGAAGCCCGCGACCCCCTCGCCTCCGACCACGCCATCGTCCACACCAAGCACGAAATCGATCGCCTCAACCAGCGCCGCAACGATCTCGTCGAGCAGATCGACATCGCTCTCCTGGCCTCCTGCGAGCCCGACCCCACCGCTCCCCTCCACTCCGAGACCCCCGGCCTCATCATCGACCGCCTCTCCATCCTCGCGCTCAAAATCTTCCACACCGCCGAAGAAATCCACCGCCCCTCCGCCACGGCCGCCCACCGCGACCGCAACCTCGCCCGCTTCGCCGTGCTGACCGAACAGCGCGACGACCTCGCCGCCTGCCTCAACCAACTCTGGGCCGATGTCCTCGCCAGCCGCCGCCGCTTCAAGCTCTACCGGCAACTTAAGATGTATAATGATCCCTCTCTGAACCCAGTCCTGTACGGCAAACCCTCCCCCTGACTCCACCTCCAATCCCCCGGGGTGCCCCAGGTCTCGCTTCTGAGACCTGGGCCTCCACCGCCCTGACAACCCCCACATTTGACCGCCATCACTCCCACCCCGTATAAAGCTTCAAGCCCTCCCTTTACTACAGCGCGGCGTTCCCAATCCCAAATCCCAATTCCACCGTTCGAGCAGTCGGGTCCAACAAGAGAACCTCATGGTCATTAAGTCCGCAGCAGTCAACTCCGCCTCCAGCGCTCCCGCCAGCAACGGCCGCAAGCCCGCGCGCACCCTCGCCGGCAACGCCCAGCCCGCCAACGACGCCGCCCGCAAGTCCACCCTCGCCCTCTACGAGAGCGCCATCAAGCTCATGCAATCGGGCAAGTACGAGAAGGCCCACGAGGCCTTCACCAAAATGCTCGCCGCCGCGCCGGTCGATCTCGCCGACCGCATCCGCATGTACATCTCCGCCTGCGTCGCCCAGATCCACAAAGGCACCACCACCTTCCAGAGCCACGAAGAGCGCTACGACTACGCCATTTCGTTGCTCAACCACGGTCACTACGAAGACGCGCGCGAGCACTTCCAGGCCATCCTGCTCGAAGATGGCGCCGCCGACTACGCCTTCTATGGCCTCGCCCTGATGGCCAGCATGACCGGCGACGCCGACGCCTGCCTCGACCACCTCACCCAGGCCATCCGCCTCAACAACCAGAACCGCCTCCAGGCCCGCAACGACTCCGACTTCGAGTCCGTCGCCGACGACCCCCGCTTCACCGACCTCCTCTACCCCGAAGCCTGAGCCCCCGCCTTGGCGTTTGCCTTTGCCCTGGCCTTTCTGGGTGTCATTCCCGAAGGGAATCTGCTTCTACCCGGCGCCGTGCACCGGAAGCCGGGTGCCGCATGTCTCGCTTCTGAGACATGGGTTCCAATCTCTCAACCTGAGCAGTGCACTCAACCCCAGCGCACTCACGCTCGAGACCCTCCAGGCCAGCACCTCTTTCACTCCCGAATGCGCCTCCCTCGAGCCCCCTGTAAACTGGCATCACCCATGTCTTCCCCAACTCCCAGGCCCAGGCAGCTCCGCGTCGTCGCCATCGGCGGCGGCACCGGCCTCTCCACGCTGCTGCGCGGCCTCAAGCGTTTCGTCGCGACGCCCCACCCAACTCCGCAGACCGCGCCCGCGGACTCCGCCGCCAGCCGCCTCCCCTGCCTCATCCGCGAGCTCTCCGCCATCGTCACCGTCACCGATGACGGCGGGTCGTCGGGCCGCCTCCGCGAGGGCCTCAACATGCTCCCGCCCGGCGACCTCCGCAACTGCCTCGTCGCCCTCTCCGAGGACGAGCACCTCCTCTCCCAGCTCTTCCAGTACCGCTTCACCAACGGCGACCTCCAGGGCCACAACTTCGGCAATCTCTTCCTCGCCGCGCTCACCGGCATCACCGGAGACTTCGCCGCCGCCGTCCAGACCAGCTCCCAGATCCTCGCCACCCGCGGCCGGATCTACCCCTCCACCACCGCCAACGCCACCCTCTCCGCGCGCATGCACGACGGCTCCCTGGTCCACGGCGAGACCAGCATCACCGCCTCGAAACACACCATCGTCGAGCTCATGCTCTCCCCCGCCGACGCCCTCCCGCTGCCCGAAACCCTCGAAGCCATCGCCCAGGCCGACCTCATCACCCTCGGCCCCGGCTCGCTGTACACGTCGCTGATCACCAATCTCTTGGTCCGCGGCATCCCCGAAGCCATCGCCGCCTCCCGCGCCACCCGCGTCTACATCGGCAACCTCATGACTCAGGCCAACGAGTCCCTCGGCCTCACCGCCTCGCAGCACATCGAAAAGATCCTCGACCACACGCAGGCCCACGCCGGCCAGAAGATCTTCGACTACGCCCTCATCAACACCGCGCCTATCCTGCCCGCCACGCTCGACCAGTACGCGCTCGAAGGCCAGACCCCCATCGAGCCTGACCTCGACCGCATCCGCGCCCTCGGCGTCGAGCCCATCACCGGCAACTTCGTCCAGGAAGGCGAAGTCCTCCGCCACAGCTACGATCACCTCGCCGAAACCGTGCTGCACCTCGCGCTCAACCGCAACTGACTGGCAACTGGAAAACTGAGAACTGGAAGCCCAAACAAAAAACAGCCCGGCACCGGCTGGAGGGTACGGGTTCGCATAACTCTGGGTGGCCCATTCATGACGGTTTCATCGTCATGAGTGGGGAACACCGCGCCGCTTCAGCTCAAATCGTTGCGATCGCCACCAGCTCCTGAGAACCGCGCTCGTCGGATATCGTCCGCTTCAACTGCCCGCAAGCCGCATAGATGTCCCTGCCCCGCGGCCGGCGAATGTAAGTTGCAATCCCACCCTCAATCAGCATCTTCTGAAACCGCGCCACATCCTCCGGCCGCGGCTGGTGAAACTCGATCCCCGGCCCCGGATTCCACACCATCAGATTCACCTTCGCGCGCATCCCAGCCAGCAGCGCGAGCACCTCCCGAGCGTGCTCCGGCTGGTCGTTCACCCCTCCCAGCAGCACATACTCGAACGTCACCCACTCCCGCGTCCGCAGCGGAATCTTCTGCACGGCTTCAAGCAGGGCCGCGATGTTCCACTTGCGCGTAATCGGCATGATCCGTTCCCTCACCGCATCGTTACTCGCGTTCAGCGACAGCGCCAGCTTCGGCCTTATCGCCTCGCGCGCAAACGCCTCAATCCCCGGCAGAATCCCGCTGGTCGAAACGGTCATCCGCGACTCCGGAATGCCAATCTCCTCCACCAGCAACCGCACGCTGCGCATGAACTCGTCGTAGTTCAGAAACGGTTCGCCCATGCCCATGAACACCAGGTTGATCCGGTCCTTCCCAACCTGAATCCCATGCCGGTTCAGCACCGCCGCCACCTGTCCGGAGATCTCCCCGGCGGTCAAATTCCTGCGAATCCCCAGCTTCGCCGTCAGGCAGAACTGGCAGTTCACCGCGCACCCCACCTGGCTCGAAATACAAATCGTCGCCCGCCGAAACCCGCGCTCCGCCAGCACCCCAAAGTTCGACCGCGCGCGCCCCTCTCCGCGACGCGACCAATAGCCACCATCCCCTGAATTGTCATCCTGACCCTGGACACGCCGAAGGGGAAGGACCTGCTTCTCGTCTTTGGCGTTGCTCTCGCCTCTGTCGTTGCTCTTGCCTTTCTGGTTGTCATTCCCGAAGGGAATCTGCTTCTCCCCCGCAGCGGCAACTCCCCGGGTGGCCCATTCATGAGCAGCTTCATCGCTCAGGAGTGGGGTCGCAACAGCCTCCTCCGCTCCCACAATCTCCCCCACCTCCTCTTCGCTCGCGGCCTCGCTGCCATCGCCGCGTTCGCCGCCATCGCCATCGGGCATCCACACCGTCTCGACAGTCTCGTCGTCGCCCATCCGCACCAGATACCGCTCCGTCCCATCCACCGACACCGCCGTCTGCGCGATCTCCGGCAGCCCCACGTCCCACCCCGCCTCCACCAGCGCAGCCCGCAACGACCCTGGCAGCGTGGTCATCTCCTCGACCGACCCCACCCGCTGCTTATACAGCGCCTCCAACACCTGCCGCGCACGATAGGGCTTCTGTCCCAGGTCCGCCATCACGACGGTCAGCCCGGCCAGGTCCATACCAAATAACGCGCGCGTCTCCATGTTCTCCATAAGCCATGTTCTCCATAAGCCATAGTTCTCCATACGCCATGTTCTCCATAAGCCAAGGATACCGCCGCTCCCGGCCATCCCGTTCAGCCGCGGTCTAGCCCCACAACCCGCCCGTAACCAAAGCCCTATAACTCCAACGTACATACGATGCAGTAGAATAGATCAGGCCACCCCCATGTCCACCTTGACTATGTCGTCCCCTTCACCGATCGAACATCCCGTGGAGCGAACGTCCTCCGACCTCCAGAGCCTGCCCACCGAGCGGCTCAACGAAGCGTCCGAGGGCCTGGACACCAAGTCCGCCATCGAAATCGCGCGCATCATCAACCACGAAGACTCCAAGGTCGCCGCTGCGGTCAAGAAGACCCTCCCCGAGATCGCCATGGTGATCGACATCGTGGCCCGCTCGCTGCGCGACGGCGGCCGCCTCATCTACGTCGGCGCCGGCTCCTCCGGCCGCATCGCCGCGCTCGACGCCTCCGAGTGCCCTCCCACCTTCTCCACCGCCCCGCAGCAGGTCCAATACATCATGGCGGGCGGCCCTAAAGCTCTAGCGAGCGCTTCCGACGTCAACGAAGATTCCCCCGAGATCGGCCAGCGCGACATCGCCCGCCGCCGCCCCACGCGCAAAGACATCGTCATCGGCATCTCCGCCTCGGGGCGCACGCCCTACGTCGTCGGCGCCACCGAATACGCCCGCGCCCGCGGCGCCAAAACCGCCGCCATCACCTGCAATCCCAACTCCGACCTCTCCCAGGTCGCCGACATCACCATTTGCGCCGAGGTTGGCCCCGAGATCCTCTCCGGCTCCACCCGCATGAAGTCCTCCACCGCCCAGAAGATGATCCTCAACATGATCACCACCGGCGCCATGACCCGCCTGGGCTACGTCTACGACAACCTCATGGTCAACGTGCACATGAAGAACGCCAAGCTGGTCGAGCGCGGCATTCGCGTGCTGATGAAGGTCTGCGGAATCGACCGCGACACCGCGATCCGCACCATCAAATCCGCGGGCAAATCCATCCCCATCGCCGTCGTGATGCTGAAGGCCAACGTCGACAAGATGGAAGCCGTCCGCCGCCTGCAAAAATCCGACGGCAACGTCCGCCTCGCCATCGACGACTCCCGCCTCGAGCTCTAGCGCAGAGCCCCCGTTGCTGTCGCAGAGCCTGAATAGCCGTCGAGCTGTTGCTCTTGCCCTTCTGGTTGTCATTCCGTAGAAATCTGCTGTTCGGCGCGCCCAAACGCCCAGGAACAACTGATCCAATCGGTCACCACAACCTACTGCACGTCCACCGATCGATCCCCCTCATAATGCATGATGTGGTAGTACGCCTCCCACCCATTCCAGAGAATGGGCGGCGAAAGATGCGTAAGCGGATCATCCAGGAACTTCGCAAACACGTCGACCATCGCCCGTGTCCGATACACCCCGGTCAGCCAGTCCCCGCGATACCAATCCTTCCACTTGCCATACTCCGCCGCCTGCTGCGCCTGGGCCACCTGGTCCAGCGCCGCCTTGGCCTCCGCGACCTCCTTCCGCGCCGCGTCGACGTTCCCGCCGTCCGCGTCCAGCACCGCTTTTGAAATCAAATACAGCTCCCGGTTGCTCTCCCGGTTGATCGTAATCATGGTCAGCACCGAAGCCTGATAAAACGGCCTCCGGTCCGCCGGCACCAGCGCCTCAGCCGCCTTCGCCTGCTGCCACACCGCATCCCAGCGCGGCTGCGCATCGCCGCATTGCTGGATCTCCCGCGCCGCCGTCTCCTTCAGCCAGTCCTTACCCGCCGGCCGCCCCGGCCGCGATCCCATAATGTGCGCCTCCTCCCACTTCGGCGCCTGGCTCGGCAGCGAGTACAGCGGCGAGTCCGTCATATACGTCAGCATCATCTGCCGCGACTCGGTGTGATACAGCTGGTCGCCATACTCCAGCGCCGGCTGACCAAAGTGCGCCGGAGCCGCAAAGTACGCCTTATATATCGCCGCAATCGCCGGCGCCGCCTTCGCCCCAAACTCCTTCGCCGACCACTCCCGCCTATACGCCTCGGCCTGCGACTCCGCCGCGTCCCCGCCTGCGCCCGCGGCGTTCTGACCGGTCGCTTCTCCCTTCGGCAGCCCTTTCCAGGCAAAGTCCATCACCGCCTCGGTCGTCATCGTCACCGGACGAATGTCGCTGGTGTTGACCAGCATGTACTCCGTCGCTCCGGCCTTAATGTAGCGCCCGAACTCCTCCGTAATCCGGCCCACCGGGACCATCTCGGTCAGTTGGTTCGATCGGTTGTTCATCATGGCCACGTGGTAGTACATACCCTGCCCCGGGCCCACCTTGCCATCGTCCTGCAGATACCCATAGCCCGTATCGGCCCACACCGGCGTCACCTCCGGCGGAATCTTCAAATACCCCTCCCGCACCAGCCGCGCGCCCTCCTGCCAGAAATCCGTCACGAACTTCGCCTCCGGATGCGCCGCCCGCACAATCGCCATCTGGTCCGCGATCGCCTTCGAGATCAGCCTTCCCAGCGCCGGATCGTTGCCCGCCACACTCGGGTCCATCGACGCATACGACACATCCGACAACCCCCGCAGACCCACCGACCACAGAATCTCCTGCCCCGGCTCATACTCTGCCACCGCATCCTTCCACGCCCGCTCCAAAATCTCCGGATGCGTGGTGTAGTTGTACGGCACATCCTTCGGCCAGCGCGCCACATTCACCCCCAGCGGAATCGCATGGTGCTGGTTCAAAATCAGCCCCCGCGTCGCCGCCAGCTTCACCTGCGGATCGTCGGGAAATATCCACGTTCCGGGCACCACCATATTCCCCTTCAGCCGCAGGATCGTCTCATAGACCTTGCTCCACACCGCCAGCGAGATCCCCGTCTTGTCCGTCGTCTCGCCCGGAGCCCATCCCGTCAGCAGGTCCTCGTCGTTTAGAAAGAATCCGCGATACTTGAACACCGGCGCCGGAAACACCTCGTCCAGCCCCGCCGGAATCTCAATGCTCGCCCGCCGGGCAGGTTCATGGTCGGTCCAGTAGTACATCGGGTCCACGCCCAGGAACTCCTGCGAGAACTGGTACAGCGCATAAATGGTCCCGCGCATGTCCGCGCCGGCCAACACCACAGCCGAGCCTTGCCCATCCTTCTTCACCGCAATCGAAAACGACTCGGCCGCGCCTGACTCCCCCGTGCCTGAATCTCCCCTGCCTGACTCCCCCGGCCGCATCGCCTGCGGCAACTTCGCCCGTTCGCCCACCAGCATGGTCACCGTCCCCGCGCTCTCCGGCCGCTCAGCCTGTCTTTCGACGATCTTCGGCCGTGTCCCCATCACCTTCTCGAAATCTTCCGCCACATCCTCCGCCGCCAACCGCACCGGGCCGGCCTCGCCCGGCGCCAGTTCGAGTCTCACATTCGGGCCCACCACAATCTGCCCCGCACCCTTGTCCACGGCCCGTTGCGCCCGCGCTGTGCAGGCCATCCAGCCTCCCAGCAGCGCGATAACGAGCCCCATTGCGGCTCCGGACCCAATGATTTTCTTGTTGTCCCGTACAATATCGACTTGCCCCGCCCCAACTCTCATCGCCGCCTCCACAATTGACCTGCATCATTCCGTCGGAGAATTGTAGCCTGTGTTTGCGATCTTGAGCAGACTGCGGCCCCAACCTCACACTTGGAGCGAGCCGCAGCCAGTGTCGAGCCGCCTTTGCCCTCGGAGCAATGACGCAGTCAGTGTCGAGCCGCCTTCGCCCTTTGTTTGTCATTCCCGAAGGGAATCTGCGTTTGCTCTTGCTCTTGCATTTCTAGTTGTCATTCCGCAGGAATCTGCTGTTCGGGGGCTCGCACCGCTCATCCTCTGATCAAGTCCCGGCGTCGGTCAGGGCTTTCCTAACGGCCCGCCCGCACCCCCGCAACATTCCTGCCGCGCCGTGTTTACTCCAACAGCACGCGGCCTCACCTCATCAGCCGCGGCCTAGAAACGATTCAGGAGTCACCCGATGAGCTGCACCGTCCTTTCTGCAGCACTTACTCTCTCTCTTGCATTCTCCGACGGCCTCGCCCTTGCGCAGCAACCGCAACAGGCGCAGCAGCCGCAGCAGCCCCAACCGCAACAGCAGACAACCCCCGATTCCCAGCAACCCCCGCAGCACCATCGCAACCACGTGCCCAACCCCGAGCGCGAGACCGCCCGCCTCACCAAAAAGCTCAACCTCAGCCCCGAGCAGGCCACCAAACTCCAGCCCATCCTCGCCGACCGCGACCAGAAGATGACCGCCCTCCGGTCCAACCAGGCCCTCGCCCCGCAGGACAAGCACCAGCAGATGCGCTCCATCGAGCACAGCACCCGCCAGCAGCTTGAGTCCGTTCTCACCCCCGATCAACTCCAGCAGATGCGCTCCATGCACCACGGCCATCGCGGCAACCCCGACGCCGCGCCCAACCAGACGCAGCCGTCGAACGCTCCCTCCGCCGGCGCTTGATTCCCCACCCCCACAGGCCTTCGCAAAGCATCCGCGAAGGCCTTCTCGTGTCGGCTGCACTCACGCTCAAGTCATGCCGCGAACACGATTTTCCTCTCAGCATCTACGTCTGCACTCCTTTCCGCACACCGCTTCCGTAAACTGGCCTGATGGACAAGTTCGTAATCCGCGGCGGCAACCCGCTGCTCGGCACCATCAAAGTTTCCGGCGCCAAGAACTCCGCGCTCCCCTGCATGGCCGCCGCCATCCTCACCGCCGGCGAGGTCATCCTCGAAAACATTCCACAGGTCCGCGACATCGAGACCGAGCGCAAGCTGCTGGTCTCCATGGGCGCCGAAGTCGAGCTCGGTTACGGCCGCGCCCAGCACCGCACCTCGATCAAGTGCGCCGTCCTCTCCGACCCCGTCGCCAAGTACGAGATCGTCAAGACCATGCGCGCCAGCTCTCTGGTGCTCGGCCCGCTGATCGCGCGCACCGGCATCGCGCGCGTAGCTATGCCCGGTGGTTGCGCCATCGGTGGCCGGCCGATCGACCTGCACATCAAGGGCCTCGAAGCTATGGGCGCGACCATCACACAAGCCCACGGCTACCTCGAAGCGCGCAGCCCCAACAATGGTCTCCGAGCCGCGCACATCGTCTTCGACAAGATCACCGTTACCGGTACCGAGGACCTGCTGATGGCCGCCGTCCTGGCCGAAGGCGAGACGCTCTTCGAGAACTGCGCGCGCGAGCCCGAAGTGATCGACCTCGCCGCGCTGCTGAACGCCATGGGCGCGAAGATCGAAGGCGCCGGAACCTCGACCATCCGTGTCAAAGGAGTTTCGAAGCTCCACGGCGCGCGCCATCGCATCAACCCCGACCGCATCGAGGCCGGGACCTTTCTCATCGCCGGCGCCATCACCGGCGGCGACCTCAACGTGGATTGCTGCAACCCCGTGCATCTCGGCGCTCTGCTCGGCAAGCTAGAGCAGTGCGGCGTCAAGCTCGACATCGGCAAGGAAAACGTCCGCGTCCACTCCGGCGGCAAGCTCACCGCCGCCGACATCACCACCGAGGAGTACCCCGGCTTTCCCACCGACATGCAGGCCCAGTTCATGGCCCTCGTCACCCAGGCCGAAGGCACCTCGATGGTGACTGAAAACATCTTCGAGAACCGCTTCATGCACGTCGGAGAGCTCAACCGCATGGGCGCCAACATCAGCGTGCAGGGCCGCTCGGCCACCGTGCGCGGCGGCGCCAAACTGCAATCCGCCGCAGTCATGTGCTCCGACCTCCGCGCCTCGGCCGCTCTCGTTCTCGCCGCTCTGGTAGCCGACGGCGAATCGATCCTCGACCGCGTCTACCACATGGACCGCGGCTACGAGCGCCTCGAAGAAAAACTACGCGGCGTGGGCGCCCAGATCCGCCGCATGGGCGAAGTCTTCGGCAAACGCTAGAGGCCCTCGGCAAGCGATAGAGGTCGCTGGCAACACTTACTCCCCCAGATTTAGCGACGGCAAACCCGCAATAACCCTCTGCGTCTCCACCGAAACAGTGATCACCTGCCCAATGAGACGACGGATGTAACCCGGATCGTCCGCGCGATTGGGGTCATTGACGATGCCGGAGCGGTTATCGGTCGAAACGCGGTATTGGTCGATGACCCATTCGAGGGCAGAGCGGTTGCCGAGGCGGTAGTCGAACGCGGCGGCGGGGATGCCGCGCAGGAGCAGGAAGTCGTTGTAGCGAAGTTCGGATTTGTCTTTGGAGAGCCTCATGCGCTCGACGCGGAAGGTGACTTCAGCTTTGGGGTCTTCGATCTGTTCGAGTTTGTATTCGGGTTGCTTCTCGTAGTCGATGTGGAGTTCCATGAGGCGCTTGCCGGCGGCGGCGAAGGCGTGGAAGTCGGGCGGGAATGGGATGCGGGGGAGTTCGCGCTTGAGGTTGGCGGCGTAGCGGGTGCGGTACTCGGGGTGGTGGAGGATGGCGTAGGTCGCGTGGAAGATGTCCCACTTGGTGATCTTGTTGTCGGCATAGTAGGTGCGGAATTCGGCGAGTGCGCTTTCCGTTATGTTTTCCGACCGAGCGCCTGATTTGCTGTAGTTGAAAAAGACGAAGCATCCGGTATCGCCTACGAAGTGATAGTCGGGCACAAGGTTGGTCGCGAGGCAGTATTTTGCTCCCGTCGAACTGATGTTCCAGCAAATTGCACTGTTCTCTCGCCCGGGGTGAAATCCGTCCCAGCCGACACCTGGTTCATCGATGATGACATCTTGAAGAATGAGCGTTCGAACTCGATACGGCCGATACATGGCTTGGATAATCGATGAGTTGTCCATTTCAAATGCGTCGCTCGCTAGCAGATGGCTCTTAAGATTCCGGCTCCAATTCAATGTCTGGAAAACGTAGTCCGTGTGAAGACCCTTCGCTTCTCGAAAGCGCTCGAGTTCTAAAGCATACCCTTCAGCGAATTCGTTGGCCTTTGCCGTGGCGGCTTCGATTGATTCAGAGTAAGCAGTGGTGTCGCGAGCGGTGTTCACTCCGAGGCCAAACGCCCGGAAGAGGGGCGCGCCGGGCTCGTCCTTGTTAGAGCCTTTGCGACCCACTGCGAGCAGGTCTTCAAAGTCTTCTTCTTCGCCTTCTGTTAGCCAGTTGTTCTTGGAATTGGGATTTATTCTTGTTTTGGGTGTATTAGCCATTGAGCCGTAAGTTTCGAGGATGGTTTTCTTAGCGCTAGATCGAATGTAGTCACCGACTCGATGCATAGATATTCCGGTATTTTTTGTTCCTCGATTTCGGACGAATAGGGATATGCCCACGCCGACGCGAATCTGATTGTCGAATACATTTCCTCCCTCTCTACGTCGCCGTTCTCCGGAGGTTCTCGCGTTTCCTTTGAGGTCAAGATGCATTATGGTGTCAAAATCGAGCTGAAGATGCTTCCTCATCCCGTCGAAGGCGCGTTGATCGATGAAGCCATTGTTTGTGACGAAGCAAACGATTCCGTGTTCGCCGATCCGATCCGACGCCCACCGGATTGCACGCACATAAGGGTCGTGTAGTTTGCTTCGGAGTTGTGCTGTTGAGGACGTTGTGTAAGTTTCTGAAACCCGCTTGTCGATTGCCGGGTAGTCTCTATTCTTGTTGTTCTCGTTCTCGTCTGGCTGCTGCATCCTGTAAGGAGGATTGGCGATTACAACAAAGATCGGAGCGACCTTCTGACGCTCCACTCGCTCTGTGTTCTCAGCCGTAAAGAGTGAGTGCTGCTTCGATTCTGCTAAGTCAAAAGTGTCAACAAGGCAGATGCCTTCGAAAGACTTGTACTCGCCTAATTCATTTCCCTTTCGAAGACGCTCCATGTACGCGTGTTCGATGTTCATGCTGGCGATGTAGTAGGGGAGCAGCATGATCTCGTTGCAGTGGAGTTCTTCGGCGTACTTTTGTGGCAGGGCGGAGCGTTTGATCTGCTGCATGATGCGGGTGATGAAGTTGCCGGTGCCGGTGAAGGGGTCGAGGATGTGGACGCCGGGGTCGGAGAGGGTCTTGCCGAACTCCTGCTGGAGGATTTCGTCTACGGAACGGACCATGAAATCGACGATGGGCTGGGGAGTGTAGACGATGCCGTGGGTGTCGGCCTGTTTGGTGTCGAAGCGCTGGAAGAACTTCTCGTAGACAGCGTTAAGGAAGTGCTGCTTTTCGGTGTAGCCCTGTTGTGATTCGGCAGCCTTTTCGATGGCGGTGTAGAAGCGGTCTAAAGGTTTGAGAAACGTATCTCGTGAGAAATGCTTATCGGTGATGGAGCGGATAACCTTTTCTATCTCGGCGGCGATGACGTTACGGGAGAGGAATTCCTGGTTGTTGAAGACCTTGCGGAAGATGCGTTCGGTGAGGAGATGCTGGACGAGCATCTTGCGAATCGCATCGTCCGTGAGCTCGGGGTTGATGGACTGGCGGCAGAGTTCGGCAAAAAACTGGAAGTTTTCGCGGAAGGCGAGGTTCTTCTTGTCTTCGGCTTCGAGGATCGCGGTGACGCCGCGCGCGAGGTCGGGGATTTTTTCGGCGAACTTGGTGACGGCCTCTTCCCAATCGGGGATGTCGGCGAGCTTGTGGTTGAAGAAGCACTCAAGGACTTCGACGAGCTTGTCGGCGGACTCGATGGAGTCGTTGAAGGCGATGCGGTTGTCTTGATAGAGGACGGCGTGGGTGGGGGACTGGAAGAGGATGTTGTCGAGACGGTAGCCTTTGGCGATCTTGGCTTTGATCTCTTTCTGGAGGTCGTC
This sequence comes from Granulicella sp., assembly GCA_965277925.1. Lineage (GTDB taxonomy): Bacteria > Acidobacteriota > Terriglobia > Terriglobales > Acidobacteriaceae > Granulicella. The sequence continues at coordinate 1,346,910 of OZ255850.1, forward strand.
GTCGGAGTCCTTGGCTTCCCAGATGCCGTGCTGGACGGTGAGGTCGTCGACGAGGGCGCCGTCGGCGCGGAGGGATTGCTTCCCGGTGCCTTTGAACTGGTATTCCTCGACGAGATGCCAGCCGTAGTGAGAGCAGCAGCGCTTGAGGAGGTCGGCGAAGGCGGAGCGGGTGTTGCCTTCGGTGGTGTGGCCGTGCTTTTGGAATTGTGCGAGGGCGGCGTAGTACTTCTTGACGGGGGCGTGCGCGGGCTTCAGCGGAAAGAGGCTCATGGGGCGGTCATGTCAAATGTACGACAACACTGGCGATGCGGCTCTACCCAAATGCTGTCAACCCTCACCAACCTGCCGAATCCGCTTGAACCCCAGCCAACCAACCAATTCGCGCCAAAGAAAACCTGGCGCATTCACCACCGCCGGCCCCGTAAAATAGAAGTAGACCGAACAACACCAACCGCCCGGCACCGCCGGGCTTTCGCATTTAATCCGGAAAGGCGCAATCGTAGACCTGCACAAGTCCATCCCTAACCCGTTTCCCCTCCGGACTATAGGCCAGAAAGTACCCGGGGGGAGCACCCCCCTCCCCCACCGCCTATAATCGACTCAATGCGGTCTTTGTCGAAGCCATTCGCCCTCCTCGTCACCCTCGCGGCGATCCTCCTGCTTCCCCGCATCGAGGCCCAGACCGCAGCCCAGGGCGCAATCCAGACCCAGCCCGGCGGCCGCGTCGTCCTGGTTCTGCCCTTCGCCAACGTCTCCGGCGACGCCTCGCTGAACTGGATCGGCGACTCCTTCCCCGATACCCTCAACAAGCGTCTCAACTCCGCCGGCTTCCTCACCATCTCGCGCGACGACCGCGCCTTCGCCTACGATCACCTCGGCCTTCCCGCCGATTTCCGCCCCTCGCGCGCCACCACCATTCGCATCGCCCAGCAGCTCGACGCGAACTTCGTCATCATCGGCAGCTATACCATCCAGAAGAGCCCCGGGAAAAGCGCCGGCGGCGACCGCATCTCCATCGATGCCAAGGTGCTCTCCATCGACCAACTGCATCTCTCGCCGGCGGTGCAGGACGCCGCCGAGTTGGCGCACCTCTTCGACGCCGAAAACGCCATCGCCTGGAAGGTCGCGCGCGTCCTCGATCCGCACTTCAGCGTGGCCGAGCAGACCTTTCTCGCCGCTCCCGGCGCCGTCCCGCTGCCGGCCTTCGAGGACTACATCCGCGGCGCCAATGCCGCGACCATCGACGAGAGCATCAAGCGCCTGCAGCAGGCCGCGACTCTCGCTCCCGGCTACTCCGCCGCGCTGCTCGCCCTCGGCAAGCAACAGTTCGCCACCCGCGACTTCGACGCCGCCGCCACCACCCTCGCCAAAGTCCCGAAGGCCGACCGGCTCGCCCTTGAGGCCAACTTCTATCTCGGCCTCGCGCGCTTCAACTCCGGCAACTACGCTGCGGCCGAGCAGGCCTTCGCCTTCGTCGCCACACGCCTGCCGCTGCCGGAGGTGGTCAACAACGAGGCCGTCGCCCTCAGCCGTCAAGGCAAGGACGCCGTCGCCTTCTTCCAGCGCGCCTCCGCCGCCGACCCCTCCGACGAGGACTACCGCTACAACCTCGCCATCGCCCTCTTCCGGCGCGGCGACACCACCGCCGCGCTCCAGCAGGCCGACGCCGCGCTCAAGCTCAAGCCCCAGGACAACGAGGCCGGCGAACTTCGCGCCCAGCTGAGCCTTGCCGCGCCCGGCACACGCCTCGACGCCAATGCCGCCAACGGCTTCAGCCCCGTCGAACGCATTCGCCGCAACTACTCCGAGGCCGGCTTCCGCCAGGCGGCCTTCCAGCTCGACCAGATGCGCGCGCTGCGCATGGCGTCGCTCCCGGCGCCACAGCGCGCGGCCGAGTACACGCAGCTCGGCACCGGTTACCTGGCTCAGGGCCTGCTGCCCGAGGCCGAGGTCCAATTCCAGTCCGCGCTCACGGCCGATCCCAACTCCGCCGCGGCCCACGCAGGTCTGGCCCAGGTCCGCGCAGACAGCGGCAGCGCGGCCGAAGCCCGCAGCGAGGCCAAGACCTCGCTGATCCTCAAGCCCAATGCCGCCGCCTATCTCGTGCTCGCTCGGCTCGACCTGGCCGCTAAGCAGCTCGCCGCCAGCGCCGACGACGTGGCGCACGCCCTGCATCTCGAGCCCACCAATTCCGCCGCTCTGGCCCTGCGCACGGCCCTCCAGCAGCGTGGGCAGACCACCGCCGCTCCCGGCGGAAACCCGGCGGCCCCGTGAGCTGGGCCGGCCTCGCGCGCCACCTCACCCCCGGCGCGGCGCGTCATCTCGCCCACAACCCCGCGCTCCACCTCGGCCCCGACGCCGCCCTCGTCCTATTCACGCTCGGGCTGCTTCTGATCTTCCTCGAACTCAACCGCCCCGGCTCGATCCTGCCCGGAGCCCTCGGCCTCCTGCTCGCTCTGCTCTCGACCGCCGCTCTGCTCCGGCTCGATCTCAACGCATCCGGCCTCGTCCTCCTCTCGACCGCGGCCGCGCTTCTGCTGCTCGATCTCTTTCGGCCCACCCCGGTTGCCGTGGCCGTCGCCGCCACGCTGGCGCTCTGCCTCGGCTTCGGCTTCGGGCATCTCGTCGCCGGTCAGGGCGACGAGATCATCCACACCGTCACCGCAGCCGCGTGCGGAATCATTCTCGGGACCGCTTCCTCGGTCCTCACTCGCGTCACCCGCCGCGCCCGCGCCAACAAAGCGTTAGACTAATAGTTGAGTGCAATCCTGCGCCCGGAGCCTTCACGACTTGATCCGCCTTCACGACTTGAAACGCAAAGCCACACCCAGAGCCATACTTTCGATCGCCGCCCTCGTTCTTGCCTTCACCTTTGGCAATGCTTCCGCGCAACTGCAAAACACACCCAACGAAACGCCTCTCGACAAGCAGCTCGATAAGCTTGATCTCGGCATCATCGGCGTGGGTGAGTACAACACCACGGTCCAGGGCACGATCCCTTCCACCAGCGTGGCCTTCGACCACGGCCAGAGCGTCACCCAGTTCGGTTCCAATACCTTCGGCGCCCTCGTCGATCTGCGCTACATCGCCAAACCCTACGTGGGTGTGGAGTTCAACTACGGCTACGCGCGCTACACCGAAAACTTCAACGTGAACCCCTACCAGATCCAGACCAAGGTCAACGAATACAGCGTCGGCTATGTGGTCACACCGCCGCACACGATCTTCGGCCTGCAGCCCTTCGCCTCCGGTGGCGCCGGTACGCTCGAGTTCACGCCGACACCCTTTGGCGGCCAGGGCGCGCCCACCCAGGCGCGCATGCTCTACTACTATTCCGTCGGGCTCCAGCAGGATTTTGCGGAAGGCCACTTCGGTCTGCGCGCCGGCTTCCGACAGACCTTCTTCCTCGATCCCGACTTCGAAGAGAACTATCTCACCATCGTCAAACGCGCCTCCACCTACCAGCCGATGGCCGGCTTCTACTTCCGCTACTGAGCGGCGCCTCTTGATTCGTGCACCGGGAACGCCATGAACTCACTACTGGACAACGACGACGAGTTTGCCCGCGGCGACCGCGAACTGACCCTAAGCACGGGGGCGATCCTCGGGATTTTTCTCGGACTCGTGCTGCTCTGCGGCCTCTTCTTCGGCTTCGGCTACAAGATGGGCAGCCGCAAATCCGCTCCGCCCGCGGACGCCGAGGCTTCCAGGAGCACCGCCGCCCCGGCCGCCGCGCCCACGGCGGACTTCAACGCCTTCAAACCCGCGGCTGGCTCCCCGGCGGCAGCTTCTGAGTCGAATAAATCCGCCAACGTTGTCACCGCTCGTCCACGCTCCGACACGGCGGACGAATCTTCGGACGCAGCCGTCGCGGCCCCAGTCGCCAACGTTCGTTCCACCCCAGCCGAACGCAACCCTGCTCCCGCCTCCAGCGGCGACTTCGTCGTCCAGGTCGCGGCCGTGACGCTCCAGGAAGACGCCAATCTGCTCGTCGGCGCACTGCGCTCCAAGGGTTACACCGCAACGGAACACGCTCAGCCCGACAAGCTCATCCATATCCAGGTCGGCCCCTTCGCCAATCGCAAAGATGCCGACGCCATGCGCCAGCGCCTGCTCACCGACGGCTACAACGCCATTGTCAAGTAGTGAAGTGAAGTAGAGCCGATCGCCGATCCCTATCGGGCCGTTGCCTTTGCTTTTCTGGTTGTCATTCCGCAGCGCAACGGAGGAATCTGCTGTTAGTGGCAGCGTATAGACCTACGGGCCATCCGCTCAACCCTCCGCGAGCGCCGCCTCCATCTCCACCCGCACCGCCGCCATCAAGTCTTCTTTGGAGGCGAAGTTCTCCGTCCGCACCGCCGGAAGAAACCTGACCACCGCGTCTCCCGGATAGAGCTTCAAACTCCCCTTGCGCATCATCCCCGCCGTCCCGCGAATGACGATCGGCACCAGCGGCGCGCCCGTCTCCGCGGCCAGAAAGAACGCTCCTTTCTTGAACGGCAGCAGCTTGCCATCGGGCGATCGCGTGCCCTCGGGAAATACCGTGATGTGCAAACCGCTCTTGAGCGCATCCGCCGCCGCCGCCACGCTCTGGGCTGCCTCTTCGCGCGACCCGCCGCGCGCCACCGGAACGAACTTGCCCATGCGCATCGCCGTTCCCAGCAGCGGAATCTTCATCAGCGACTTCTTCAAAAACACGCTGGTCATCCCCGGAATCACCGGCAGCAGCACCGGCGGATCGAGGTTCGACACATGGTTGCTCAAAAAAATGCACGACTCGCCCGCGGGCACGTTCTCCATTCCCTCAACGCGAACGCGAATCCCGGCCGCCTTCACGCCCAGCCGGATCACGGCCATTCCCCACCGGTACATGGTGCGAAAGTTCCCGCGCAGCGCCGACAACGGAATGCCCACCAGCGCCGCCGGAGCACCCAACACCACAAACACCAACACCATTCGCAACGCAGAAAACATACTAGCCCAGCATACCGCGCCAACTCCTGCGATCCCGACTCACTCCTGAGGACAATTCGCCAGCGCCTGCGGCAGCTTCGTGTATATATCTCCGAAACCGCCGTTCGACAGGATCGCCACCACATCGCCCGTTCTCATGCGCGGCGCAACTTCAGCAACGATCGCATCCGCGTCCGTGCACATCACCGCAGCCACGCCGCGCGCCCGCAACGCCGCGATCACTTGCTCCGGCTCCAGCCGCTCTGCCTCAGGAATTGCTTCGCTCTTGAACACGCTGGCCAGCACCACCTCGTCGGCCAGCGCCAGCGAATCCACCAGCTCGCGCTCGAACACATTCCGGCGCAGCGTATTCGAGCGCGGCTCCAGCACCGCCCACAATCTGCGTTTCGGATAAGCCGCGCGCAGCGCCCGCAACGTCTCGCGGATCGCCGTCGGATGATGCGCGAAGTCCTCGATCACGGTCACTCCCGCAACCTCGGCCCGAACCTCCAGCCGCCGCTTGACGCTCTTGAAGCTCGCCAGCCCCGCCATGATCGCCTCCGCCGGAACGCCCTGCCCCGCAGCCAGCGCCGCCGCCGCAGTCGCGTTCAGCGCATTGTGTTCGCCGGCCATGGGCAGCGTCAGCCGCGCAAACTCCACGCCATCGCGCAGCAGCGTCCAACTCGTCGCCAGCCCCTGCTGGCACATGTCCACAGCTCGCCACATCGAGTCCTCCGCAAACCCGTATCGTTCAACACTACAGAACCCGCGCGCACAACACTCCGTCACATTCTCGCTGCCATCGAACGCGACCAACCGGCCGCGGCGCGGAATCAGATTCACCATCCGCTTGAACGCTGTCTTCACCGCATCGAGGTCCGCATAGATGTCCGCGTGATCGAACTCAACGTGCGTCAGGATCGCCGAATCCGGAAAGTAGTGCAGAAACTTCGGCCCCTTATCGAAAAACGCCGTATCGTATTCGTCGCCCTCCAGGATGAAGGGCCCGGTCCCCTCCTTCACGCGAAAGCTCGTTCCAAAGTTCTCCGCCACGCCACCTATCAAGAATGATGGTTTCCAGTCGTGAACTTCATGTTCTCGGCTACTTCCTGCTTCCTGCTTCCTATCTCCTGCAACCTCATAGATCCACGCCAGGATGCTTGTCGTGGTGGTCTTTCCATGCGTTCCGCATACCACCAGCCGCTCGCGCCCAGCCAGAAACTCATCGTGAATCAGCGCCGCCATCGAGGTCATCGGAATGCGCTCATCGAGCACCCGCTCCAGCTCCGGATTGCCGCGCGAGATCGCATTGCCCACCACCACCAGGTCCGGCCTCGGGTCCGTCCCTCCAGCATCCAGATTCCGCGCTGCGTACGGTTCCATGATCGCGATTCCCATCGCCCGCAACTGGTCGCTCATCGGCGGATAGGCCGCCGCATCCGACCCCGTCACGCGATGCCCGCGCGCGCGCAGCATTCCCGCCAGCGACGCCATCGCCGTTCCACAAACCCCAATCAGATGCACATGCTTCGCCATCGCTCTGCTTCGTCCTCCGCGCCCGTTGCATCTTTCCTTCGCGCCCGCTGCGTTCGTTGTCGCTCTTCTCTAGCGCGATTCCACAATCTCCGCGCCCCTCATCCGCACCCACGCGCCCATCGGCAACGTGCGATTCGCCCCCTGCACATGCCCGCTCCGCAATCCAATCGCCACCGGCCCCATGAAGTCGCGCAGCGCGTGCAAACATGCCGCCTCCATCAGACCCATCTCACCTTCCGCAACGCACGCGCTCATATCGCCCAGCACCACACCACGCACGTTCTTCATCAACCCTGCAAAGCGCAGATGCTGCAGCATCCGGTCCCATTGAAAAGGCTTCACGCCGATGTCCTCCAGGAACAGCACACACGGCTCCTGCACGCGAAGCGCCCACGGCGTTCCCAGGCCCTCCGCGACGATCGCCAGACACCCACCCAGCAGCCGGCCCTCGGCCTCGCCCTCGCGCAGTACGCGCAGCCCCTCCTCTGCGCTTACGTGCCACAGGCCATCGCCCTCAACCGCAGCGCGCCACGTCGACTCATCGACGCCGTCCTCTCGCGACCAGTCCGCCGCCACCATCGGCCCATGGAACGTGCGTAGCCCGCACTCGTTCCACATGCACGCCTGCAGCGACGTGTGATCGCTGTAGCCCACAAACACCTTCGGGTTCGCGCGTATCAGTCCCGCATCGAGCAGCGGTAGCAGCTCCGCCGATCCCCAGCCGCCGCGCGTGCAGATCACCCCATCGATCGTTGCATCCGCGAACGCCGCATGTAGATCCGCAACCCGTTCCCCCGCCGTCCCTGCGTAATACAAGGGCCCGCGCCCCAGCGCATGCGGCATCACCACGGGTTCATAGCCGAACGCCCGCAGCCGCGCGCAGCCCCGCTCCACCAACTCCGCCCGGGCCGCGCTCGCGGGCGACACCACCGCCACGCGACTGCCGCGCCTCAACCGCATGGCGTCGCCTCACAGATTAGTCCGGCTATTGGAGACTGGCAGCTCACACCTGAACCCACAAGAATCTCCCTCACCAAGCGACCTCCGCCTCACCCGTGCAGATGATCTCCGCCGGTCCGGTCAGCATCATCTCGCTCGCATCCTTTCCCTCCGCAGCCTGCGGCCACAACACCTGCTGCGATCCGCCTTCCGAAACTGCGGTCAATCCCCGCGCCACGCCGCGCAGCATCATCGCCGCCGCACTGGACGCGCACGTCCCCGTGCCGCTCGACAGTGTCGGCCCGCACCCGCGCTCATAGATTCGAAACGCAATCCTGTCCTGTGCCAGCACGCGCACAAACTCCACATTCGTGCCGAAGCGAAACAGCGGATCGACGCTGATCTTCGCGCCCAGTTCCTGCCAGCTCATCACACCGTCAGTTCCCTGCCAGCCAAAGTCCTCGCGCTCCGTGAAGATCACAAAGTGCGGATTCCCGACATTCACCATCGCGCCTTCAATCACTCCTTCGACCCCCGCGATCTCGATCACCCGCCGCATCACGCGCGGCACACCCATCCCGCTCTCGATCCACCACGTGGACCCGGAGCCTTCAGCCGATATAGAGCCTTCAGCCGAACCTTCGCCCCGCACCACACGACACGTTCTCACGCCGCCATGCGTACCCAGCGCAACATGCTCGCGCCCCTCACTCTGCGCCAGCCAGGCCGCAACGCAGCGTGTTCCGTTGCCGCTCAACTCCGCCTCGCTGCCGTCCGCATTGAACAATCTCAAAAACAGTGAACCGTCCGCACGACGATCGAGAAACTCAACCCCATCCGCGCCGATACCCGTGTTCCGCGCGCACAGCCTGCGTGCCATTGCCGCATGGTTGTTGAGCGCCGCGGCCGAGCCATGAGCCGCGCTCTCCTCGATGATCAGGAAGTCGTTGCCGCAGGCATGCGCCTTCACAAATGCGATCCCGCTCACTCATCCTCCCGGTCATCAAACGCAACCACCTGGTCGGTGGCGTCGCTGGCCCGCAGTTCACCCAACAATCGAGCATGGATCTTGCGCGTCGCCGTCACAGCGAACGACACCCTCTCCATCCCCGCGACATTGTCCCGATCCAGCACCGTCAACCGCTGTCCCGCGCTATCCAGCACATGCAGGATCGCGCGCTGCATGCGGTGCTGCGCCGCAGTCACGTCCTGTGCCGCGGTCTCCGCGCGGCCCTCGCCGACGACATCCTTCGGCAGCATCGCTCCCACATCCGCCCGGACCTCATAGATCATCGGATAACGCTTCCATCCAAGCTTGTTCTCGCCCGCGCCCACCACCTGCAGCGCCAACAGCAGCAGCGCCGTCGCCAGGAACGCCACCAGATACAACCCCGCTCCGCAGGTCATTCCAATCGCCGCCACAACAAAAGCCGTCGCCGCCGTCGTCAGTCCCCGCACGCGGTTCTTGGTATGCAGAATCAGACCCGCGCCCAAAAATCCCACGCCTTGCACGATGTTTGCCGCAACCTGCCCTTTGTTCGGCGTCGAGTCCCCCGCCAGCACCACGCTCATGATCGTGAACAGCGCCGCGCCCATGCAGATCAACATGTTGGTCCGCAGCCCCGAGTCCTTGTGCCGCCACTCGCGCTCCAGTCCGATCGCTCCGCCCAGCGCGCAGGACATCAGCAGACGCTTGGTCGACGGCCCCGACAGCACCATCTGTTCCATCGAAGAAAACTGAATGTGGCCAGGCTGCACCATCGAGCCAGAATACTACTTCGTGCCCTGGCCACAACTAGTTTTGACAGCGCCCGCATCCGCGCAGGAACCGCCTCAGATGTGCCTCGTTGCGATCATCAAGCTCTAAGGCAGTGAGGGTATCCAGCCTTAAGGCGGACGGCCCAACGGCGTAGACTCTTGCCACTATCGACTTGACGGTTGCACTTACTTTTCTGATTGTCATTCCGCAGCGAAGCGGAATCTGCTTCTTGGAACGCCTGCACAGCATCGGGGAGACTGTTCTAAAAAGAAAACCGCGGGCTTGGCCCGCAGTCTTCTTATCCAATGCAATTTTTTTCGCCACGTTTAAGAAACTGGGGCAGAGACATTGATCTGCTGCGACAGCTTGGTCAGCGTCTTGTCCGCGGCCTCTTCTTCCTTCAGCGTTTTCTCCAACGACGCCGCATCCTCGTTTTCACCCAGGACCTGCGCCCAGGTGCGCAGCGTCCCGTAGACGGCAATCTCATGATGCTCCACCTGATTGCCGGCGGCGATAAGCACCACATCGCGAATGCCTTCGTTTTTCGCGCTGCCAATATCGCTGCTCGCCGAGTCGACGAGCGACGACATCACCTTGCACTTCGAGTCGGCCGTGTCACCCGCTCGCTGGTCCAGAATTCGTTCCAGCCGCGACACATGCGTCTTGGTCTCCTCCAGGTGCTGCCGAAACGCCTGGGCCAGTTGCTGATTGCTCGACTTCTCGATCATTGCCGGCAGGCCCTTTTCAACGAGTTGTTTCTCCATGTTTAGAGCCCGCTTCAACTCACCTACATACAGATCGCGCAAAGTATTGAAATCCGGTGTGAAAAGTCCCATAGCCGCATACTCCTTGTAAATTCTGCGGCGCACATCCGATCGAGCTTCTGCCCGCGTGTGTCCGCTGTTATTTGAGTTGTTTTTGCCCGGCAACCGTTCTTCGTCGGAACCCGATTACATCCATTCGTTCAGATGCCGGATTCCAGCAGCGCGTGGCTCGATATCTGCCCTCCGCCTGCGGCCTATCCAGCGGGCTTTGCGGCGGGCTTTCCGCTCCACTCCTGCGATTGATACACCTTCGCGCACGGCTGCCCCGTCGTGCATACAACTTCGAGTTCCGTAAGCCCTTGCGGATGTTCGGCGACGGCCTTCCCGACCGCATCGCCTCCGATCGCAATCACGTACGCCGCATGCCGCGCCGGCTCGGCCAGCGCCAGCTTCCAGGAGTCGCTGTCGTTCTCGCTCACCATGCCCTTGAGCGTCCGCCCCGCGGTCTGCACCGCTCCCACATGCGCCGAGAGCGACATCATCACCGGTACATTCGTTGGCAACTCCTCGAGCACCGTGGCGATCTGGTGCTCCAGCGCCACACGCGTCTTCGCATTCACGATCCCTTCTTTCAGCACCAGCGGAATCATGTACATCATCGCGATCGAGTTGGCCACGCACAGCATCATCGCCAGCGGCTGCCAGAACCTCGAGCACACCCTCGCCCAGCCCTCCGTCTTCGCGCGCAGCCACACGTCCAGCCGCTCGCCGGCCAGCGCGCCGTACACGCACAACGCCGGCAGCATCTCCATGCCATAGCGCGCGTTGTAGTAGGCGTGCGGCCACAGTTGCGGGATGAAGATCGGCACCGAACTGTACGCCACCGCGTAGATATAAAACGGCAGCGGAACCCACAGCAACGACGCCAACCTTGACGACGAATCCGAGTGCCCCACGTCTCGATTCTGAGACGTGGGGCTCCGAAGCTGCACCCACAACCCATACAACGCGGCCGCCATCAACCCAAAGCCGGTCTCCCACGCCGCCGCGTCCACCTGCGCGGTGCGCGTGAAGAACAGCGCCGACCAGCCCATATTGTGCCAGCCGCGATAGTGCTGCCCCGGCGGCGCGGTCTTGCGCTCGATCACCTTGGCCGAGTACGGCCCGCGTATGAAATCCAGCCAGTCGTGCTCAAAATGCGCGTTGTACCAGAACCATAGCAGCGGCCCGGCCGCGCACATCACCGTAAACACCACAAATGCCGGCCGCAGTCGCCGCCGCAACGCTGTCGCCTCCGCCAACGCCCTGCCCTCCGCCGACCGGCCCGTCCGCCACAGCGCCCACGCAAAACAGCACCAGACCATCGCCCCGATCACCCAGCCGTCGTAGCGCGTGAACACCTGCCCCAGCACCAGCAGTCCGGCCAGCAGCATGCGAAAGCTGGCGGTGCGCAGGTCGCCAGCCCGAATCGCGCTGACGCCCTCCATGGTCGCCACCACCGACCACACCAGCAGCGCCAGAAACAGCGCCTCCGTCATCGCCGTGGTCGCCAGAAACAGCAGGTTCGGATTGAACGCATAGAACGCCGTCGCCACCAGCGCCCAGCGCAGCCGCATCAACCGCCGCGCCAGCCGCCACACGCCCGCCACGCTCACCGCATAGCTCAGCATGGACATCGGCGCCGCCGGCAGCCCCGTCTGCCACATCCGCATGTTCATGATGAACGGCAGCATCAGCACATGCGGCAGCGGCAGCCACACGCCGCCCAACTGCGACAGCCCGGGCCACTTTGCGTCCAGGATTCGCCGGGCAATCGCGAGATGCGCAACCGCATCGCCATACAGCAGCAGATAGCCCTTTTGGTAGCACACCGCCAGCGCCACGAAGGCCAGCAGCACGCCAGCAACGAACAGCGGATAGGTCTCGCCGCGCACCACCGGGCGCACCGCCTCCGGGTCTCCCGGCACCCACACTGGACTCTCGCGAAAAGATCCTCTGGGCCGCGCAGGACGGCGAGGCCGCGTCACCGTTGGCGTCTGTGTTTTCGGGGTCTTCAGTGAATATCCTCCGCGGCAGCGCGAACCTTCTGCGTCCTACGCGTTTTTCCTTCGCGTCCTCTGCGTTCCCGCTCTTGGCCAGCGGGAAACTGCCGTACGGGGCGCCACTCTTCTCTATTGAGATTATCCAACGAATGACCCGCGCCGCGAGGGCTCGCCCCACGCAGAGAGGGCCTGCTTCTGAGCGAACGAAGGCGCAGCTCCGTCCGCGCGGTCGGTAACTCTGACGCTAGCCGCCCGTTCAGTCCTTCGCGGGCGTGAGTTGCAGTGAGTTGTCCAGGCTGAAGACGATGGACGTGCCCTGCGGCAGCGTCTCCTGGCGGTCGCGTTTGAGCCACCAGACCGTGCCGATCCCCGCGCCGATGCCAGCCCCGACGGCCGCGCCTACGGGGCCACCGACGGCCGCGCCGCTGACTGCGGCGACGCCGGTTGCGCCGCCAAGAACAGCAAGCGTTACCTTGTTGTGGGAGTTGTCGACGATGGTGCCCTCGGAGTTGACGTGCGAGTCAGCGGCGTGGTCCAGGTCGATCACCTCCGCATCGAGCCGGTAGGTGGTTCCATCCGGCAGCGAGACCGTGTCGGGCTGTAGGCGGATCGCCGCCGGGCCGCCGATCGCGTGGCCGCCGCGCACCCGCGTGATGCGCCCCGCGATGATTGCGCCGACCGGCAGCAGGACCACATGATGGCGGCTGACCTCCGTCGTGAGTGTCGCGGCGAAATGTGTTCCCTCGCGTGTCTCGCTGGTCGAGATCGGGTCGTGCAACTCCGCCCGCAGCACAGTTCCGATCGGAAGCTCATTGGGGCCCACCGGAACTTCGGTGACGACGCCGCTATTGATGTCGTCGGTGACGGCAAACGCGGGCTCGGCATCCGCTGTCGCCATGGTATCGAGGCCGTCGCGTCTCGCCAGAGCGGGCGCTGGATTGTAAGGCTTGTAGACGTCCGACGCGCTGTTGGCCGTGCTATCGCGAGCGATGCCAGCCGACGGCTTGACGTAGTGTTCGCTGTTGTACGGGATCGCAGCCGAGGGCTTGACGTAGTGCTCACTCGCCGCGGGCGCAGGTGGCGGCGAGTTCACGTCGTTGGGCAGCTCCTCCGGGTGCGAGACCCCGGTGGTCTGGTCGGCCTGCACACTGGTGCTCTGGGCGAAACCTGGCGTGACCAGGCAGCCCTGCACCCCGCTAAGCAGAAAGAGCGCGGCGGCGAGTCGGGCAAGATTGACCTTCGTGTTAATGAGCATGGACATGGGCGGTGATCTCCCGTTGAGGCGCAAAGAGGCGCAAACGACTCACCCTTGAGCATAAAGCGGAGATCGCCGTGCGCAGGAGATCGTTGCAGGGGGTGTCGCCGAAGTTAACGCAAGCAAGGGTTACGGCCGTGTCCCAAAAGTTTCATAGCATAAGAATCCCGGATGTTCACAGCATAAGGATTGTCATCTTGAGCGTAGCGAAGGACCTGCTGTTTGTTCCGGTTGGCAATCCAACTCACAGCTGGAAATATGTCAAGAAAATCTAGAGACGCCACCGCACTCGGGTAGAACTCACAGCCGCGCCGGTGCGGCGATAACGCGCTCGTAATAGCGCTCGTACTGCGGGATGATGCGCGAGGCGCAGAAGTGGTCCTGCGCGGTCTTGCGGGCGGCCTCGGACATCGCCGCCAGCCGCTCGGGTTCGCTGAGCAGAGCGATGGCGGCGGCGGCCATCGCCTCGATATCCCCGACCTCGAACAGCAGACCATTGGGCGCGCCCCCGTTCTTATTATCCCCGTTCTTACTATCCCCGTTGTTACTATCCCCCTTGTTACTATCCCGGATCAGTTCGGGAACGCCGCCCACGCGAGTCGCGATCGCCGGCACGCAACAGGCCATCGCTTCGAGCGCCGCCAGCCCGAAGCTCTCCATCTCGCTGGGCATGAGCATCAGGTCGGCCAGCGACAGCAGTTCGTTGACGTTCTCCTGTTTGCCGACGAACTCGACGCGGTCGGCTACGCCCAGGCGCATCGCCAGGAACTCCGCGGCAGAGCGGTCCGGCCCGTCGCCGATCAGCAGCAGCCGCGCCGGCAGCGAGCGCGCCACCCGGGCGAAGATCTCGACTACATCGAGCACGCGCTTGACCGGCCGGAAGTTGGACAGATGCACCAGCAGGTGCTCATCGGGCCGCGCGAAACGTGGGCGTTGCGCGGCCACCAGCTCGGGATCTCGATCGTAAAAATCGCAGTTGACGAAGTTGCGGATCACTTCGATCTCGCGTGTGATGCCGAACGCCTCGTTGGTGCGGTCGCGCAGGTAGCTGGAGATGGCGGTAACGCCATCGGACTCTTCGATGCCGAACTTGGTGATCGGCAGATACGACCGGTCCAGCCCGACCAGCGTGATGTCAGTGCCGTGCAGCGTCGTAATAAAAGGCAAATGACGCCCGCGAGCGGCCAGCATCTGACGAGCCAGCAGTGCGCTGACCGAGTGCGGAATCGCATAGTGGACGTGCAGCAGGTCGAGCGCGTAAAACTCCGCGACCTCCGCCATGCGCGTGGCCAGCGCAAGGTCGTAGGGCGGGTACTCGAACAGCGGATAGTTCGAGACCGGCACCTCGTGGTAACGGATATTCGCCTCGCGGCCGGTAAGCCGGAAGGGCTGCGAATAGGTGATGAAGTGGACCTCATGCCCGCGCGCGGCGAGTTCGATGCCGAGCTCGGTGGCGACCACGCCGGAGCCTCCGTAGGTGGGATAGCAGGTGATGCCGATCTTCATCTGGTTCTCGATTGTTACTTGTTATTTGTTAGAACTCTCAGCGTCGAGGTCTCTGTAGTGGATGAGTTGGATTCGCGACGGATGCACGTTCTTGCTTGAATCGTTACCGTCGTTGCTTGAATCGTTCTCGCTCGAGCTGCCGCAGGAAGCATCCCCGAACGCCGCGAGCAGCGCCTCGCGCTCGATCTCGCGTGTCTCGCGAAGCCGGGTCGCGATCGCGTCCAGGTCCGGATCGTTGTAGCCGGGATGGCAGACCAGCTCCCATGTACCGTCGGGCATCGCGTCGAGGATAAGTCGCAGCGCACCTGCGTTGAGGTTCCCTGTAGCGGAGACGCCGAGTGTTCCATCCGTGGTTCGGACACGGCCGCTGCGGATCTGCGGGATCGCGAGGAAGCGCGGTCGGAGAGAGTGGATCAGCCCGACCTGCAGACGCCGCGGCAGCGGCGACGGGCGCGGGTGGTGAGGCAAGCTCCGGCTCCAGGCAGGCTCGAACGGATTGCGAATGGCGCAGATTCCGCAGTGCTCGGCGGCTTCGAGCAGCGGGCGGGCGACGCGCGGCAGAACATGCGTGTGCTTGTGCGTATCGATATGCGTAACGTCGATGCCGGCGTGTTGCAGGCGTTCGATCTGCGCGACAGCTTCGCGCACGATCTCCTCGCTGCGGACCCTGCCGCTCAGCACAGCCAGAAGAAAACTCACCAGCGACGGGCGGAAGCTGCGGCCGTCGCTGCCAAGCAGCGTTGGGATTTCCTGCGGAGGCGAGAGCGGGACGCCATCGGTGAGAACGATGTGGCAGCCGACCCCGAGCCCAGGCTGCGCGCGGGCAACCGCAACGGCATCCTCAAACGCCGGACCATCGGCCATGAGCGTAGCGGACGTGAGCGCCGCTGCCACATGCAGCTCAGCGATGGCGCGGTTGATGCCGCGAGTGAGACCGAAATCGTCGGCGTTGAGAATGAGGCGCGCGGGCATACAGCTTCCAGCCTACAGGCTCGCTAGTGCACCTCGGCATCGAAGACACCGGTCTCCACGGTGTTGGCGTGCTTCATCTGGATGAAAATTCGATAACGGCCAGCGGTCGGGAAACCATAGGGGAACTCGACGGTGGAAGTGATGGGCTCGGCGCTCATGTCCATGTTCGACGTGCCCGTGCCGGCGTGATTGCTGGCATCGGTGCTCGCGTCGGCCAGCATCACAGCCGGCATCGCGGCGGAGCCGTCAGGATGCGTGTGGGCGAAGGTGCTGAAGTCGTCTTTCACGAAGGCCGCATGACCAGCCATACCCAGATACGGCTGCATGTCAGCGGCCGCTTTGCCCGCGCGATCGAGTAGCGTGAAACGAAAGGAATAAGCGCTGCTGGCCCTGAGAGTGGCCGGCCTGTCCCACACCATGGTGTATCCATCAGGAAGCTTGTACGAGACGCCGAGGTCGCCTTGCGAGATCGGCGGAGGCGCTGCAGAGGCGTCTTCCGAGGCGAGCGGAGCCGTGGACAGATTGGGCGGGACGGCAACCGTCGCGGTCTCGGTTTCGGGGAAGCCGTTGAAGTAGACAATGTCCGCGAAAAGCTTGTAGGTCCCCGGCGGCATCGCCGACAGCGTCAGGCGCAGGCCGGCCTTGCCGACTGGCACAGGGTGCAGATGAAACGCGACATCCATCTGCGGCATGCGAATCGCGTAGAGGTGCATCAGGTGGCCGTGGTCGAGCAGCAGGTCTTTGTTCTTGAGCGGCTTCCAACCGCCGGGGGTCTCGGGGTCGGCGTCGCCGATGACCAGGTCCAGCGTGTCGCCGCTGAGCGTAGCGCGCAGGTCGGAGGCACGATACAGGCCGGCCGCGTAATCGGCGGCTTCGACGTGCCACCACCAGCCTCCGCCCACGACCGCCGCAATGGCGACGACCAGCGCGATCCCTCCCGCGATGGAACCAGATCGGCGGCGCGACACGTCCGGCGCAACACCGGGAGTGAGGCGCGCTTCACGCACAGCAGCGACCACAATGCCCACCATGCCGAAGACCAGGACGAGCCCCAGCACCCCCAGCACAATGCCCAGCGGACGGTCCATGCGCAGCAGGGCGGTCGGCGCGGCGGCCACGGGCACACTCGCGGCAGCAACGCCCGCCGATCCCTTTATCGCGAAACGCACCTGCCAGGAACCCGAGCCCATCAGCCACAGCGAGCCGGTAAAGAAGGCCGGATCGACGGCCGAGCGCTTCATCGCATCGGGCGTGGGCGGATGCCTGGAGGCCTCGCCGGTAAGCAGCAGCGGCGTGATGCTGAGCGAGTCGACCGGCGCGCCCGAGGACCGCACTTCGATGGTGGCAACGCCGGGAATAACGGTCGGTGTGCGGATCGTCACAAAGAGCTTGTAGGGGCCGGAGACGATCTGTTCGAAGACGTCCTTGTTGCCCACGTGGGCATGCGCCGGCGCGGCGAGCAAGAGTGCCGCGAGCAGCATAACAAGCGTGGTCAGAAGGTCATAGCCTCGCGGTCCCTGCACGTCGCTCGTACACCCATGTCTCCTAAGCGAGACATGGCGCACCCGGAATCTTGGCCTGGCAAATCGCTTCATCGCCGCACACCGCGCATCCATCGTCCAAAGATCAGCCCGATCCAGGTGGAGACCATCGCGCATACCGTCGCGATCAGCAACCCGATGGCGAGCGCTGCGCCATGATCGGGATGGAAGAAACGCCGCGCACGATCATAGCCGGTCGCCCGGGAGTTGTAGTCGAAGTAGATGGTGCCAAAAAAACGATTCTCGCTCGCCTTCGACAGCAGGAACTTCGCGAAGGGCCATTCGACCGCAAATACGATCGCCACGAAGAGCACACCCGAGACGAGCGCGATCTTCCACGGCCTCCACGCGCGAACGCGATGCCAGAAGATGTCCAGCGCGAGCGCGGGCACGATGAGCAGCACCGGAAACTTTGCCGGCACCAGATGCGTGACCGGATTGAACACCGGGCCGAGCTTGGGCTGCGCGGGAAAAAGCGGCAGGATGAGGATTTCCGCGATCACGAAGAGCATGTAGATGGCCGCAGTCACCGTCGCCGCCCAGCGAAATCGCGAAGCCTCCGAAATAGCGGCAAAAAGCACGGGCACGCCGATACCGAGCGCGATGTAGGCCGCAACCTGATGCAACGCGACGTCCCACGTGTACTCCTGCAGGAAGAACATTTGTCCGCTGATGGCGAGGCCGCCGAGATAGAGAAACAGCCGTTGCAGGGGGACGAAGTCGGTCGTGCCGGCGTCAATGGCACGGTTCATCCCGGCAAGAATCAGGAACATCATGCCGACTGAAACCGCGCGTATGCCCAGGATCAACAGAGCGTGCGGCGGGCTAACGATCTTTACATCGAGGCCATAGGCGTTGTGCCACCAGTTGTCGAAAGGCGCCGAGGTGAGCATAGCCACCCCGCCCCAGCCGGCCAGGAATACACCCAGCGGCGCGTGGAGCCCCAGCACCTGGACGGACTGGCTGCGAAGCTGCGGATCGCGTCCCGTGGAGGCGTTCACCACAAGCCACAAACCGACGATGCCGGCCAGCACGCCACACGCGTAGATCAGCATGTGAGCGGGCGTCCAGAAGGTGTCGCGACCGATCGAGCGATGCCACGAGACGTCCCACGCGCCGCCGATCGAGGACGAAGTCACCGCGAGAACGCCGATCCAGATGTACCAGAGCACCACAGGCCGCCGCGCGCCATCCTGAGCGGCACCCGTACCGGGGCCGACAGCGGAGGCTGAAACAGAATTGGCGGCCGAGGACATGCGCTCTCCCGAGGAGATATTCCGAAGACGATCCCTGACCTGCGGACACGCCCAGAATAGCGCAACGACGACGGATGAAGGGGCATCTAGGCGCAAAGGCTTTGCAGGGCAGCTTCGGTCTTCGAGATTCGCCGGGCAGAGCCGCAGCCGCGCGTCGATTGGAGCGCGGCGTTGCGCCATCGAGTTGGTGGGCGGTGAGGGACTCGAACCCCCGACATCCTCGGTGTAAGCGAGGCGCTCTAACCAACTGAGCTAACCGCCCCACTGTTCGCGCCGCAACTGAAGTGTAGAGTAAGTGGAAGAACGTCCGCAATGGCGCGGCAAACTCCAACCAGTACGCCGGCCCGGCGGCGAACAGGCAGCCTATCCGCGCCGCGTCTTCACCGCTTCTACCGCCTTCACCGGGCCATCCTCCGGCACCTGGGGAACCTCGGCCTCCGTCAGCGCCTTGATGCCCAGCTTCTTGCGCAGTTCCGCATCGATGCGCCCGAAGACTTCCTTGTTTTCCTTCAGCATGCCACGGACACTCTCGCGGCCCTGGCCCAAACGCTCGCCCTGATAGCTGTACCACGCGCCCGACTTGTCGACGATATTGTTCAGCACCGCCAAATCCAGCGTATCGCCCTCGCGCGAGATGCCCTCGCCGTACAGAATGTCGAACTCGGCATCGCGGAACGGCGCCGCCACCTTGTTCTTCACGATCTTAACCTTCGTGCGCGAGCCCACAACCACATCGCCTTCTTTCACAGCTCCAATGCGGCGAATGTCGATGCGCACCGACGAGTAAAACTTCAGCGCCTTGCCTCCGGTCGTCGTCTCCGGGTTGCCGAACATCACCCCGATCTTCTCGCGTATTTGATTAATAAAAATCAGACACGTTCTCGACTTCGAAACCGTTCCCGTAAGCTTCCGAAGAGCCTGCGACATGAGGCGCGCTTGTAGCCCCATGTGCGAATCGCCCATCTCGCCATCCAGCTCCGCCTTCGGGACCAGCGCCGCAACCGAGTCCACCACCAGCACATCGATCGCGCCCGACCGCACCAGCGCCTCCACGATCTCCAGCGCCTGCTCGCCATAATCCGGCTGGCTCACCAGCAGGTTGTCCGTGTCTACTCCCAGCTTCTTGGCGTAGGCCGGATCGAGCGCATGCTCGGCGTCGACAAACGCAGCCAGCCCGCCATTCTTCTGCGCCTCCGCAATAATCTGCAGCGTAATCGTCGTCTTGCCCGAGCTCTCCGGACCGAAGATCTCGATGACCCGCCCGCGCGGCACGCCGCCCACGCCCAGCGCCGCATCGAACGAGATCGACCCCGTCGAAATCACAGAAATCGGCCCGATCGCCTCCTTCGCTCCGAGCCGCATCACCGACCCTTTGCCGAACTGCTTTTCAAGCTGCGAAAGTGCGCTCTCTATCGCCTTGCTGCGGTCGTCTGCCACGATTTGAATCTCCTCGGTGGATGGTAGCTGTTGAACTAAAGATCGAGTCTAGCACCCCATTGCGTAGAAAAGCAAAACAAAAGCGAAAACAGTTGTGCAGAACTGGACCCCCACAACTGGTAGGCACACATCTGGGATACGCTGGGCCATGCGCCGTTTCCGGTACCTCGACGCCCTCACCACCGCCTTCGTCGTCATCCTTCTGGTCTCGAACCTGGTCGCGCAAAAGATCGTCCGCATCGGCCCCATCTCCACCTCCAGCGCCATGCTGCTCTTCCCCATCACCTACATCTTCGGCGACATCTTCACCGAAGTCTACGGTTACGCCGCCTCCCGCCGCGCCATCTGGCTCGGCTTCTTCGGCACGGCGCTGCTCTACGCCGTCTCCGCGCTGGTCATCGTCCTGCCCTCCGACCCCGAGTTCCACAACCAGCAGGCCTTCGTCACGGTCTTCGGCATCCTTCCCCGCATTCTCATCGCCAGCCTCGCCGCCTTCTGGGCCGGAGAATTCGCCAACTCCTACACCATGGCCCGGCTCAAGCTGCTCACCCGCGGCCGCTGGCTCTGGACCCGAACCGTCGGCTCCACCGTCGTCGGCCAGGCGGTCGACACCACCCTGGTCATCCTGATCACCTTCATCGGGACCTTCACACCGCACAAGCTCTTCCAGATCATCTGGCAGGGGTACCTGCTCAAGGTCGCCTACGAGGTCCTCGCCACGCCCTTGACCTACCTCGTCGTGAACTTCCTCAAGCGCGCCGAGCACTCCGACGCCTTCGATGCCCACACCCACTTCAGTCCCTTCTGGTTCGCCAGCGCAGAGGAACCTCTGCAAACCGGAACGTTGAAAGAGCGGGCGAGACACCGTGACGCACGAGCGCGGTAGCCTCAGCCGCCGCCCTTTTGAATCAAGAACTCCATTTGAGTTCCGAACCGTCTTGCTAAAAGGCGAGTGTTGAGAAGCCGGGAAGGCATATGCAGCAAGGAATGGAGAAATCCGCGCTTCTCGGACAAAATAAGGTGGGTTCGCCGGAAGGCCACGAGCCTAAATCCGGTACGCTGGAACAGAGCTTCCGCCGTTGGCCGGGTAAACTCCCACGTATGGCCAGGTATATGGCAGTTTTGCCAGAGCCACGCGCGATGGGTCATTTTGGCGAGGGCAAAGAAATAGCGAGACTCCAGCGAATCGATGTCCGGGAAAGTGATCAGCGAAAAGCCTCCGTCCTTGAGAATGGAGTGAACCCTCTGCATTGTCGCAATCGGGCTTTGAGAGTGCTCCAAGACGTCGGTCATGGATACCAGGTTGAAAGTGCCCGGAGCATAATCCGACGTCTCAAACGGCTGGGTGCAAATTTGAATTTCGAACTCTTTTCTCCCAAATTCAGCCGTTGCGGAATTCAATTCCAGGCCCTCCGCCAAAAACCCTCGGCGTTTCAATAGATAGGGAAACAGACCTGTGCTACACCCTATATCGAGCGAGCGGCCGCCTTGGACATAGGGAATAATCCAGTCGATGTAGGACTCGAATTTGGGTCCGAAAGCTTTGATCGTTCCTTCAACCGACAGAAGTTCCTGATGATAATTGTTGGAATAGAAGCTCTTGATGTCATCGAGATCGGGGATCGGATCTGTAAAGTGCTGAGTGCAATCGGAGCACCGGGCGAGGTACCAGCTTCGACCGAGGTCCTTTCGGAACGGACGATTGACGCGCCGAGAACCGCAATTAGGGCAAGGGCAAGAAGCAGGTTGAAGCGAGTCGTAAGCTTGCAAGTCTAGGCGCTCCCATCGAGGATTCGTTCCTGAAGAGTATATGAGGTTTGGGGGAAATGATACGGCACGCGAACAAGAAACGCAGGGACAGTCACACTTCCCGGGAATTGCACCGCACACGGACTCTTATGTGGATCAGGCCGATCAACTTCTGAAGTTTGACTCGGCAGCAACCTGCCCCAAGAATATCCCTCGAGACATTTGCCTTCTCGATCCGGAACCACCCGCTGCCTCGCTGCAATCATCTGAGACACCCCGCGCGCCCCCGGGCAATTGAAGTGCCCCGCCGATTCCCGACCCCAGATTCGCGATCTAAATCGTCTCCGCTGATTCCCTCTTGACCATCGCGCTGCACCTCGCCGAGCAGTTCACACCGTCGCCGCTCCCATCAGCTTCAACCCGTTCCAGCTTGCCGCCTAGTCCGCCGCGCTCTCCTCCACGCAATCGCGAATTAGTCGGCAGGGCAAATAACATGTGTATAGTTTTGGGGGACCAGGCCTGATGGCACGGCTGCCCGCTCGGTGCCGCATCGATCGATCTTCGCTATGCCCACCCCTATGCCCGCACAGAGAACAGTCTGGCTGCGTCTGGTCTTCATGGCCGTTGCGCTCTTGTGTGCCAGTGCATGCCACGCACAGGCCGGCCCGCCCTACCTCACCGACGACCCCGACCCCGTCCCGCTGCACCACTTCGAGGCCTATGCCTTCGAGCTCTCCGACGGCACTCCGACCTCCGGCACAGCCCTCGCCAGCCCCAGCTTCGAGATGAACTGGGGCGCCGCTCCCAACCTGCAACTGCACCTCGTCATCCCCTTCGTCAACAGCTTCGTCGCCGGCCAGACCGTGCAGCACGGCTTCGGCGACATCGAGCTCGGCGCCAAATACAAACTCTTCGACGAGACCCCGCACCGCCCCGAGATAGGCGTCTTCCCCTTCATCGAGCTGCCCGCAGGCGACGCCTCGCGCGGCCTCGGCGGCGGCTCCACCTGGTATCGCATCCCGGTCTGGCTGAAGAAGGGCTTCGGCAACTGGAACGTCTACGGCGGCGGAGGCGCGGTGCTGGCGGGCGGCTACGGCTACGAGAACTACGGCTTCGTCAGCGGCCTGCTGCAGCGCAAACTCAGCGACAAGCTCACCCTCGGCGGCGAACTCTTCGACCACGGAGAAGAACTCGCCGGCCCCGCCGGAATCCCGCGCTCCATCCTCGCCAACTTCGGCGGCTTCTACAACTTCACCCAACATTTTCAAATCCTGTTCGCCGCCGGCCACAGCATCGCCTACAACCCCGAGACCTACACCTATCTCGCCGGCTACTGGACCTGGGGAAAGGACCGGACCTCGCCCTCGGACTCTGAGGCCAAGCAGGTCCTCTCCATCTCCAACGCGACAAAGCCACACTAGCGCGTAGTGCCGTTAGAATAGAGTCTTACTGCTGTCGGACTATAGTCTTGCCGCCGTCGACTTTGCGTCTGCACTTGCTTTTCTGGTTGTCATTCCGCAGCGTCTGCACTTGCTTTTCTGGTTGTCATTCCGCAGCGCAGCGGAGGAATCTGCTTCTCGGAGCGCCTTTACATCCTTGCGAAAGCAGTATCAGCAGGCCAGATCCTTCCGCGTCAGCTTCAGCGTCCCCAGGTTACCCAGCAGCGTAAGCGCCAGCGCCTCCGGCCGAAGCAGATCGTTGGCCAGCCGCTGCAGATCGCCAGCGCTGACGCGGTCGATCTCCGCCGTGATCTCGTCCAGCGAGAAGAAGCGGCCCCAATACATCTGCTGCCGCGCCAGCGACGACATGCGGCTGGACGACGATTCGAGCCCCAGCACCATGTTGCCCTTGATCTGATTCTTGGCGCGGTCGAGTTCATCCGGCGTGACCGGCTCCTGCTTGATGCGCGCGCACTCGGCGAGCGTAAGCGCCAGCACCTCGCGGGCCTTATCGGCCGAGCAACCGGCATACACCGCGAGCGAACCCGTATCGCGGAACGGGTTCATCTCGGAGTAGATCGAGTACGCCAGGCCGCGCTCCTCGCGAATCGACTGGAACAGCCGCGAACTCATGCCGCCACCCAGGATCGAGTTGAGCAGAAACACTCCATAGCGATCGGGGTCGGCCACCGGCAGAGACGGCACCGCCAGGCAGAACTGCACCTGCTCTAGCGACTTCTTGTTCTTCAGCGTGATGTGCGGCGAAGCCTGCGGCGATGCAGCACGCGCCAGCTTCTCGCCGGAGCAGGCCGGGAGTGATTGGAACGCTCGCGCCACCTGCGCCACGAAGCTGTCGTGGTCGAGATTTCCGGCTGCGGTGAAGACCATGTTCGCCGGCGTAAAGCGGCGCAGATACTCGTCGAAGACAATCTGCTGCGTGAACGACGAGACCGTCTTCGCGGTGCCCAGGATCGGTCTGCCCAGCGCATCCTTCGGCCAGAAGTTCTGCGTAAAAAGTTCATGCACCAGGTAGTCCGGATTGTCCTCATCCATCTTGATCTCTTCGAGGATCACGCCTTGCTCTTTGGCGATATCTTCGGTCGCGAACGTCGGGTGGAGCACAAGGTCCGTGAGCAGATCGAGCGCGGCCGGCACATTATCGTCGAGCACCTTGACGTTGAAGCAGATCGTCTCTTTGCCGGTGAACGCGTCCAGATTGCCGCCGATAGCGTCGACCTCGCGCGCAAGTTGGCTGGCCGAGCGCGTCGTCGTCCCCTTGAACAGCATGTGCTCGATGAAGTGCGAGATGCCGTTGACCGCGGGGGTCTCGTCGCGTGACCCGCAGTCGATCCACGCCCCCATCGCAACGGAGCGCAGGTGCGGCATGCGCTCGGTGAGAACCAGCAGACCGTTGGGCAGAGTGGTCGAGCGAATGTCGCGAAGGTGAGGCGTAGTAAGGGTCGCGTTCTCAGCGACGGGCACGGAAACTGGCATTGAGGCTATTGTTCCACGATTTCGAAGCGGAAGCGAAACGCGCTCCCAGCCGTATTGCGCGGCAAGGAGCGCGGCCGAGCTTCAGACCATCCCCACGCAGTCAAATCCTGCCAGCGGAGGCCGGAGCGGTGATAGTGGGAGGCGTGTCCATATGCGCTGTCGGTTTTGCGACGCCGAGCTGCTGCAGAATGCCAGCCTCATCGGAGCTGCCCCACCGCTCGACGATCTTGGCGTCGGAGTTGTAACGGGCGATCTGAACGCCGCGTGCCTTGATCTTCTTGCCAGTCGCGGGAATGCCTTGAAAGGGGCCGTCCTGCGTGCCAGTGATGGTGTACGCAATCGCAACGCTGTCTTCGTCGGCGGTCATATGCTCGACAGCGATCTTCAGATTGGGAAATGCTTTGCGGAACTGCGTGAAGAAGTTGATGAAGCCTTCAGGGCCGGAACCCTGGTCGGGCGCGGGGTCATGGTCCTTCACGTCGGCCGCGAAGAGATTGTGAAATTCTTCCAGGTGGCCGCTGTTGACGGCTTCGCCCAGTTTTTTTGTTGCTGCGATGTTTGCCTCTTTGCTCATATGTTCCCTCTTCCCCGTTAGATGCGACAGAAGGAAAGCACGCGCAAATCGGAGGGAGGAACATAGCCAATCGAGAAGGCCGCCGGCATCGCAGCAGGATCAGGCGCGATTTGCCCTCCACTCTTCGTTTGCCCGCCACGCTGCATTCGCCCATAGCCGCTCGCGCCCGCCATAGCGTCTGGAAAACTCTGCGATCTGCGTCACCTCACCATCATCGATCTGCGAGTCGTAACACAGCGCGAATCTTCGCTTGCCCGCCACGGCAATCTCCGCATCCGCTTCTTCGCCAGCGAAGACCGGCAGCAGATCGCACTTCAGCCGCAGCGAGAGCTCTTCGGCGATGTCCTCCGCCACAGCCGCATCGGCCCACACCGCGTAGGGCAGGTCTTCATAAAACGCGATGGGCTTAGCATCATCCACCGCAGCCAGCGCGGCCTCACGCGCCGTCACATGATCGACATGAGCGCCTATGCCCAACGGCAGAACCAGCGGTCCTCGACGCTCCGCAATCGCCGACCTGATCTTCAAAAACGCCTTCTCCTCAGAACGAATTCCCAGCCCGCCAATCTCTTCCAGCGAGCAGTGGAACCGTATCGGAGCATCCTTCAAACGCAGGTCCGAGATCGTGAGTTTGTTGCCGCAAAGCTTGCGCCAGCACTCGTCCTCGCGGCTTCGCAGCGCCGTCGCGAAGGACATGCGATCATTGGCGTGGACTGAATGGACGTCGGAATAAGGCGCATACTCGCTTCGCGAAAAACAGTTCAGCACCTCAACCGCATTGCCCGACTTCAGCCACGAGCTGACGGCGAGCCCCACAGAGAACGCGGCATCGTCACGATGCGGAGACAACACAACAATCGTCACTTCCGTCTCCCACTTCGCAATGCGCGCAATCCGCACTCGCCGTTACGCGCAATCCGCACTCGCCGTTATTAGATGCATCTCGACCAAATCGCAGGTCAGACGCGCCGCCCCCCGTGCGGCAATCCAACTCCGCGCGGCTGAATGCCGTCTTATACAGTACACAGCTCGCCGATGAACGCTCGACAGCCGGCCAAGACAGCGTACCCCACGCCTAATCCCGCACAACGAAGAGGTTTCCCTTGGAGAGCTCATCCGCTACCCCTGCATCTATTGGCGCGTCCTTCGGTTGCGTCCCCGGCAGCTTACAGCCCGACATCCTCTGCTTTAGCCATCTGCGCTGGCAGTTCGTCACGCAGCGCCCTCAGCATCTGCTCACGCGCGCCGCGCGCGGTGCCGGTCCGGAAAGTGGCCGGCGCGTCTTCTACTGGGAAGAGCCCATCTGGCATGCTGCTGGCGAACTGCCCCCGCGCGCGGACGACGGGCTCGGCATGCATATCGAAGTGCTCGCCCAGGCGCCTTCGCTCTGGGTGATTCAGCCGCACCTCACCTGGGGCATCGACTCCGATGCAGGTCAGCGCGTGCTCTTAGCCGAGTTCATGCGTTCCACCAACATTCACCGTTATCTGCTCTGGTATTACACGCCCATCGCGCTCGGCTTCACCACCCATCTCACGCCTGAGGCGACCATCTACGATTGTATGGACGAGCTCAGCGCCTTCCTCGACGCTCCCCCGCAACTCATCGAACGCGAGCAGCAGCTCTTTCAAGCCGCGAATGTGATCTTTACCGGAGGCTTCAGTCTCTATGAGGCCAAGCGACTGCAGCACGCTAACGTTCACGCCTTTCCGAGTTCCATCGACGTCGCGCATTTCGCACGTCCATCAGCAGACCAAAGTGCGAGGGAACCCGCCGATCAAGCCGCCATCCCGCACCCGCGAGCCGGCTTCTACGGCGTCGTCGACGAGCGCTTCGACGTCGCGCTGCTACGTGAAGTTGCGCGGCTACGTCCTGCGGTTCACTTCATCATTCTCGGCCCGGTCGTCAAGATCGACCCCTCCACTCTTCCACGCGCCGCGAACATACATTACCTCGCCGGCAAGAGTTACGACGAGCTCCCCGCGTATCTCGCCGGCTGGGACGTTGCGCTATTGCCCTTCGCGCTGAACGACGCTACGCGTTTCATCTCGCCCACCAAAACACCCGAGTATCTCGCCGCCGGAAAGCCCGTTGTTTCCACTCCGATCCGCGACGTCGCGCGCAGCTATGGCCATCAGAGCAATGGCAATCAAGGCAATCCCGGTCAAGGCCTGGTAGCTATCGCGGCCACGCCGCAGGCCTTTGCCGCTGCCATCGATTCCGCGCTGCAGCCGCAAGCAGCGGCCTGGCGCGCGGCTGTCTCCGCCAAACTCGCCGAGAGTTCGTGGGACTCCACCTGGGCCGCGATGGAGCGCGAGATCTATAAAGTGTGCACCGTACGCAGCTCCAAATCAACACCTTCCCCGACCCCTGGGCGCACGCTTTCCGCCTCACACAAGATCGCCTCGTCCCCTGCTGGCCTGCGTGTCTCGACGTCTCCCCTGGCGCCTCCGCTACGCGGTCTCATGGTTTCGCCGCGCACACTTTCTCGCCTCGACCCGGAACGATTCGACTACGTCGTCGTCGGCGCGGGCTTCGCCGGCAGCGTTCTCGCCGAGCGTCTCGCCAGCCAGTTAGGCCAGCGCGTCTTGATCGTCGAAAAGCGAGACCACATCGCGGGCAACGCCTATGACTTCTACAATCCGGACGGGATTCTCGTTCACAAATACGGCCCGCACATCTTTCATACCAACAGTGAAAAGGTGCTCGCCTACCTTTCGCACTTCACCCAGTGGCGCCCATACGAGCATCGCGTACTCTCGAGCGTCGACGGCCAACTCCTGCCTGTCCCTATCAATCTCGATACCATCAATCGTCTCTTCGATCTCGAACTCGATGCCGATGGCATGAAGGCTTTTCTCGCCGCGCGCGTCGAACATCTACCTGCTATCCGCACCTCCGAAGACAGTGTTGTCGGCCGCGTTGGCCGTGAGCTCTACGAAAAATTCTTTCGTAACTACACGCGCAAACAGTGGGGCCTCGATCCTTCGCAGCTCGACGCCAGTGTCGCCGCGCGCATTCCCGTGCGCTTCGATCGCGACGATCGCTACTTCACCGATATCTTCCAGGTAATGCCGCTCCACGGCTACACCCGAATGTTCGAGCACATGCTCGACCACCCTCGCATCACCATCCGCACCGGCGTCGATTACAAGGAGGTCGCTCGCACCTATCCCGGCGCGAAGATCGTCTACACCGGCCCCATCGACGAGTTCTTCGACTTTCGCTTCGGTCCACTTCCCTACCGCTGCCTCGAGTTCAAACACGAGACCCACGACTGCGAAACCTGGCAGCCCGCCGCCGTGGTCAACTATCCCAACGAACACGCCTACACCCGCATCACCGAATTCAAGTACCTCACCGGCCAGAAGCACTCGAAGACGAGCATCGTCTACGAGTACCCATGCTCCGAAGGCGATCCCTACTACCCCATCCCGCGCCCCGAAAACGCCGCGCTTTATGCACGCTACAGGGCGCTCGCCGACGCCTCCGGCAATGTTCACTTCTGCGGCCGCCTGGCCAACTATCGCTACCTGAACATGGACCAGGTAGTCGCCCAGGCGCTGGCCACCTTCCATCGCATCGCGGAGCGGCACACGATCGCGTTGCCGCCGCTTCTGGTCGACAATAATCTGCGAAGCTCATCCAATTTGTCGGAGTGATGATCTCCACCGGTTCGAAGCAGCCGTGATCTTGGCGCCTCGTTTGTCCCTCTGCGCGCTATGCTTGGGAGTGCTTGCAACGGCGTTGACACACAGGTCGGAAGCCAATGGCTGAACCCAGAGAGTTTCAAACCCTATTCTGCAATCGCAACGGCGCAATTACCACCGTTACGCTCCATCGGCCCGACGCGTTGAATGCCCTGAACGCGGCAATGTTCGACGACCTCGAGCAAGTATTTGCCGCCCTCGCAAGCGACCCCGCAGTACGCGCCATCCTGTTGACTGGCTCGGGCGAGCGAGCCTTCGCGGCAGGCGCCGACATTCGCGGGCTAGTCCCGTTAGACGCGGTCTCCGGCAAGTCCGTATCAGAGCGCGGCCAGCAAGTCTTCGCGCAGATCGAGCGCTGCGCCAAGCCGGTGATCGCCTGCATCAACGGCGTCGCGCTGGGCGGCGGCTGCGAGCTTGCGCTGGCCTGCACGCTCCGCCTCGCCAGCGACAAAGCCAAGCTCGGCCTCCCCGAACTCAAGCTCGGTCTGATCCCTGGCTATGGCGGAACGCAGCGCCTGCCGCGGCTCATCGGTCGAGGCGCCGCGCTGCGCCTGATGCTGACCGCGCAGATCGTCGACGCGGCCGAGGCCCTGCGGCTTGGCCTGGTCGAAGAGGTCGTTCCCGCAGCCGATCTGATGCAGCGCGCCCACACCATCGCGGAGACGATCTGCACGATGGCGCCGCTGGCAGTAGAAGGAGTTCTTGAAGCAGTCGCGCGGGGCGACGGCCTCGGCCTTGAAGAAGGCCAGCGCGCGGAAGCCGAAGTCTTCGGCCGCCTCTGCGCCACCGCCGACAAACACGAAGGACTTACCGCCTTCCTCGAAAAGCGCTCCCCAACATGGCATGGCAACTAGCTCCCACGGCGTGGCAACTAGCTCCCAGTGCAGCGGAGAAATCCGCCTTTGCTTTTGCTCTTGCTTTTCTGGTTGTCATCCCGCAGGGATCTGCTTCTGCTCTTGCTCCGTTTGCCACTCCGCACTCTGACCACTAGTGCAGTAGATAGCGCATAGGCCAGCTCCCCATGATCGGCGACACCAGCCTCACTCCCGCTCCAGCGCCATCGCCACCGAGTTCCCTCCGCCCAGACACAGCGCGGCCACGCCCTTCTTCGCATCGCGCCGCACCATCTCATGCAACAGCGTCACCAGCACTCGCGCACCGCTCGCGCCAATCGGATGCCCGATCGCCACCGCGCCGCCATTTACATTCACGTTCTCCAATCCGATCCCCAGCTCCTTCGTGACGCCCAGCGCCTGCACCGCGAACGCCTCGTTCAGCTCGAACAGATCGACATCCTCGATCCGCCATCCCGCACGCTGTAGAACCTTCTGCACGCCCGTCACCGGCGCCAGCATCACCCACTTCGGCGCAACGCCGCTGGTCGCCTGGGCCCGGATCGTCGCCATCGGCTTCAGCCCGAGCTTCTTCGCGCGCTCTACCGTCATCAACACCACCGCGGCCGCTGCATCGTTCACGCCCGGAGCATTTCCCGCCGTCACCGTTCCGGCCTGCTTGAACGCCGGCCGCAGCTTCGCCAGCGCCTCCAGCGAAGTATCCGGACGCACGCTCTCATCCATCCTGAAATCCACTGGCGCTCCACCCTTGTTCTTCGCCGGCAACGGCACCGCCATCACCTCCGTGTCAAAACGCCCTTCGCTCCAAGCCGCCGCCGCCCGCCGATGACTCTCCAGCGCATACGCATCCTGCTGCTCGCGCGTGATGGAATGCTTCTCCGCCACCAGTTCGCCGGTCATGCCCATGTGCTGGTCGTCGCACGCGCACCACAGCCCGTCCTTCACCATGGAATCCACCACCGCGCCATCGCCCATGCGCAGCCCCTTGCGCGCCTGCGGCAGCAGATAGGGCGCATTGCTCATCGACTCCATCCCACCCGCAACCGCAACCTCCGCGGTCCCCAGCATGATGGCCTGCGCGACCAGCGCCACAGCCTTCAGACCACTGCCGCACACCATGTTGATCGTCATCGCGCTCACCGTGTCCGCGAGCCCTCCACGCAACGCCGCCTGTCGCGCGGGATTCTGCCCCAGCCCCGCGGGCAGCACGCAGCCCATCACACATTCGTCTACATCTTCTGCGGCGACACCAGCGCGCCGCACCGCTTCACGCACCACCATCGCGCCCAGTTCCACCGCGCTCAACTCGCTCAGCGCACCCTGAAATTTGCCCACCGGCGTACGCACCGCGCTCACAATCGCTACATCTCTCATCGTGTATCTCCAGAGGATCGCCGCTCCGACGATTGTTTCGTTCGCGCAGCAGTCTTCCACTCTTCAGCCTATCGTGTCCAGGGTACCCCTCGCCATAGCGAGCGAATAGAATGGCAATTGCGACATGTTGATGAGCGACGAAGGGCAACGCATGAAGGTTCTAACTTTGATTCGACAAGTCCCGGACGCAGAGAGCACTCTGCGCACCGCCAACAACTCCATCGATCTCAGCCAGACCGAGCTGGTGATGGACACCATGGACGAGTACGGCGTTGAACAAGCACTGCGCCTCCGCGAAGCCGGCGCCGCCACCGGAGCCGCAACGGTCGCCGAAGTGATCGCGCTTGCAATCGGGCCGCCCAGCAACGAGAAAGCACTGCGCAGCGCGCTGGCCCTCGGCGCAGACCGCGCCATCCACATAGAGACGCAGCTTTCACTCGATCCCATCGCTCTCAGCAACGTCGTCGCCCAAGTCGCAACAGCGGAGAACATCGATCTGATCTTCTGCGGAGGCCGCCAGGCGGATTGGGACAGCGAAGCTCTCGGCGGCGCGGTCGCCGAACGCCTCAACTGGCCGCAGTTGACGTGGACCACTCAACTTGAGTTAGCCGGCGACACACTTTCCGGCCGCCACGACACCGACGACGGCAGCGAAGCCTTCTCTGTTCCGCTGCCCGCCGTCGTCACGACCCAGCAAGGCCTCAACGAGCCCCGCTACCCCACGCTCCCCAACATCATGAAGGCCAGAAAAAAAGAGCTGCGCACGGAGCCGCTCGACAGCTATCCAACCGTGCGCATGACCCACATCGAGAAGACCGAGCTGCAGGCCCGCGCGCGCCTCCACAACATCGCGCGCGCCGGCGACGACCCAGCAGCCGCAGTGGCCACGCTCGCCGACGTCCTGCGCAAAGAAGCGAAGGTGCTCGCATGATCCTAATCGTCGCGTCATCCGCAAAGGGACATCTCAGCAAGTCAACCTACGAACTCGTCTCCGCGGCGCGGCAGTTCGCCGCCGATGACCCGTTGGCCATCCTTGTCCTCGGCAGCGGTGTCGATGCACTCGCCAACGAAGCCGCGCGCATCGCCGATCAGGTGCTGGTCGCCGACCACCCTAGCTTTGCCGCCTTCGACCCTGAAGTATGGAGCGCCGCGGTTGCCTCCATCGCCTCCGAAGGCGACGCCAGCCTCATCCTGATCGCCGCCAGCCGCAGCGGCCGCGCCTACAGCCCGCGCGTGGCCGTGCGCCTCAACGCGCCGCTGCTCGAAGATGTGATCGCCCTCTCGCGTGCCGACGGCGGCTTCCGCGCGCAACGCTACAGCTTCCTCGCCCGCGCCACCGAAACCATCCTCACCGAATCCCACGTCGCCGTAGCCACCATCAAGCCCGGCATCTTTCCGCCCGCCGTTCCGTCCTCGACTCAGGCCGAGCAATTCGAAGTCGACCTCACGCCTGCGCCACCTCGCGTCAGCACCTTCGACCAGCGCTCCGAGGAGTCCACCCGCGTCTCCCTCGCCGACGCCGACATCGTCGTCGCCGGTGGCCGCGGCGTCGGCAGCGCAGAAGGCTTCGAGAGCCTCATCGTCCCGCTCGCCGAATCGCTCGGAGCAGCCATCGGCGCCACCCGCGCCGTCATCGACGCAGGCTGGCGTCCCTACACCGAGCAGGTCGGCCAGACCGGAAAAACGGTCCAGCCCAACGTCTACATCGCCATCGGCATCTCCGGCGCCACCCAGCATCTCTCCGGCATGAACAAGAGCAAGCTCGTCATCGCCATCAACAAAGACCCCGACGCGCCCATCTTCCAGGTCGCGGACTACGGCCTCGTCGGCGATGTGAATCAAATCGTGCCCGTACTGCTCAACCAGCTCCGGCGATGAGCACGGATTCCACTGCTCCGTTTTGCCTCGTCATAGTGAAATCCCCCATTGGTGCAGCGTCTGTCGGCTTGCGTCGGCTTTGCGTCGGTTTTGCTTTTCTAATTGTCATTCCGCAGCGAAGCGGAGGAATCTGTTTTTGGCGGCGGCTAAGCACCATCGGCGACCCCCTTGCTCCAGCATCATCACCTGCGGCCCCGTCCCCGCGCCGTCGTTTGTTCTACCATGAAGTCCGATCTCAGCAGGAGCTCTCCCATGTCCGCTATCGCCGCACCCGTTCCCGCCGCACCTGCCGCCACCGGCGCAGCCGCAACCGGCACTCAGCCCAATACTCTTCCCGAGTTGAAGCATTGGATCGGCGGCGTACCTGTCGCCGGAACCTCCGGCCGTTTCGGCGACGTCTTCCACCCCGCCACCGGCCGCGTGCAAACCCGCGTCCCGCTCGCGACAGAAGAGGAAGTCAACCGCGCCGCCGCCGCCGCCGCGGCGGCCTTCCCCACCTGGTCCGCACAGCCGCCTCTTCGCCGCGCCCGCGTGCTCTTCCGCTTCCGCGAGATCTTCGAGCGCCGCCTCGACGAAGTCGCCGCTCTCCTCAACCGCGAGCACGGCAAGGTCTTCTCCGACGCTCGCGGCGAAGCCACCCGCGGCCTCGAAGTCGTCGAGTTCGCCACAGGAATTCCACAGCTTCTCAAAGGCGAATTCACCGAGCAGGTCGGCACCGGCGTGGACAGCTTCTCCATGCGCCAGCCCCTCGGCGTCGTCGCCGGCATCACCCCGTTCAACTTCCCCGCCATGGTTCCCATGTGGATGTACCCGATCGCGCTGGCCTGCGGCAACACCTTCATGCTCAAGCCCTCCGAGCGCGACCCCAGCGCCGCCAACCTCATGGCTGAAATGCTCCAAGAGGCGGGCCTGCCCGACGGCGTCTTCAACGTCATCCACGGCGACAAGACCGCCGTCGACGCCATCCTCGCCCACCCCACCATCCAGGCGGTCAGCTTCGTCGGCTCCACGCCCATCGCCGAGTACGTCTACCGTACCGGCACCGCGCACGGCAAGCGCGTCCAGGCGCTCGGCGGCGCCAAGAACCACATGCTCATCATGCCCGACGCAGACCTCGACCAGGCGGCCGACGCCCTCGTCGGTGCCGCCTTCGGGTCCGCCGGTGAGCGCTGCATGGCCATCAGCATTGCCGTCGCGGTCGGCCACACCACCGCCGACGACCTCGTCGAAAAACTCAAATCCCGCATCGACAAACTCCGCATCGGCAGCGGCGCGCCTGATGCACCCGAAGCCGACCTCGGCCCGCTGGTCACAAAAACCCATCTCGACAAGGTCACCAGCTACGTCCAGCTCGGCACCGAAGAAGGCGCGGAGCTCGTCGTCGACGGCCGCAAATCGGCACTGCCCAAGGGCGAGCATGGAGCCCTCGGCAGCGGAGAATCAGCCGGTTTCTTCCTCGGCGCCTGCCTGTTCGACCACGTCAAGCCCACCATGCGCATCTACAAGGAAGAGATCTTCGGGCCCGTCCTCGGCGTCGTCCGCGCCAGCAACTTCGAGACCGCTCTCCAGCTCATCAACGAGCACGAGTTCGGCAACGGCACCAGCATCTTCACCCGCGACGGCGACACCGCCCGCGACTTCACCACCCGCGTCCAGGCGGGCATGGTCGGGGTCAACATCCCCATCCCGGTCCCGATGGCCTTCCACAGCTTCGGCGGCTGGAAGCGCTCCCTCTTCGGCGACCACGCCGTCCACGGCGCCGAGGGCGTCCGCTTCTACACCCGCCTCAAAACGGTCACCACCCGCTGGCCCACCGGCATCCGCACCGGCGTCGACACCTCCATGCCCACCTTGGGCTGATCCTGTCGCGTGAACAGATCGATCGGAATCAAGGCGGCGGTACCCAACTTTGGGTGGCCCATTCATCCGCGCTTTTGCGCATGAGTGGGGAAAATCAGAGGCCCGAATAACGCGGGGACCTACACCGTTCACCTGCGTGCCGTTTGTTGCCGGTCACATCGATCTTGATTGTGCTCCGGGTGCGGCTCAAGCGAGCAGCACTTGCATTTTCCGCACAAGAAAGCAGAAGCCCCACTCGCGCGGGGCTTTGCCTTCAAAACCGACCTGCCACTCAATCAGCGATCAATGCTTCCCTTGCGCGCTGGCGATCTTCTCTTCCGCCACTCTCGCTACGGCGTTAGCCTCGTCGTACTTGTCCTGGTCGTCGCCCGCCTCGTTCCACAGCTCCTGCGAGTGCTGTAGCTGCGCCTGCGCCTCGGCCACATTGATCTCATTCGGATGCAGCGCCGTCTCGGCCAGCATCGTCACGCGCTCCGGCAGCACCTCGACGAAGCCCCACGCCACAAAGAAAACCTGTTCGCCGGCCGAGCCGCCATGCAGCCGCACCTCGCCCGCGCCCAGCTCCGCCAGCAGCGGCGCCGCGCCATACAGCGCCTCCATGTACCCCGTCATCGCCGGCAGTTCGACCGACACCGCCGTCGCATCCAGCAGCACGCGGTCCGGCGTCACCAGCCGAACCTGCAGCAGCCCCGAGTTGTTTCCGCCCTCAGCCATTCTTGCTATTTCCTACTTCCTATTTCCTACTTCCTGCTTCCTGCTTCCTGCCTTTACGCCGTCTGCTTCATCTTCTCAGCCGCGGCCAGCACATCCTCGATGCCGCCCTTCAGATAAAACGCCTGCTCCGGAATATCATCATGCTTGCCCTCGATGATCTCCTTGAAGCTGCGCACCGTGTCCTCGATCTTGACGTACGCGCCCGGAATGCCCGTGAAAATCTCAGCCACATGGAACGGCTGCGACAGGAACCGCTGCACCTTGCGCGCGCGCGACACGGTCAGCTTGTCCTCTTCCGAGAGCTCGTCGATGCCCAGAATAGCGATAATGTCCTGAAGGTCCTTGTAGCGCTGCAGAATCCGCTTCACACCCTGCGCCACATCGTAGTGCTCCTGCCCAACGATGCGCGCCGACAGAATGCGTGACGTCGACGTAAGCGGATCCACCGCCGGATAAATGCCCAACTCCGACAGCGGACGCGAAAGCAGCATCGTCGCATCTAGATGAGCGAATGTCGTCGCCGGCGCGGGATCGGTAAAGTCGTCGGCCGGCACATACACCGCCTGCACCGACGTCACCGAGCCCTTCTTGGTCGACGTAATTCGCTCCTGCAACTCGCCCATCTCGGTCGCCAGGTTGGGCTGATAGCCCACGGCGGAAGGCATGCGCCCCAGCAGCGTCGAAACCTCCGACCCCGCCTGCGTAAACCGGAAGATGTTGTCGATGAACAGCAGCGTATCCGCGCCCTCTTCATCGCGGAAGAACTCCGCCACGGTCAGCGCGGTCAGCGCCACCCGCAGACGCGCCCCCGGCGGCTCGGTCATCTGGCCATAGATCAGCGCGGCCTTCGACTTCGGCAGGTCCTTCAGATCGATCACGCCCGACTCCTGGAACTCATGCCACAGGTCGTTGCCCTCGCGCGTGCGCTCGCCTACGCCCGCAAACACCGAGAAGCCACCGTGCGAGGTCGCCACGTTGTTGATCAGCTCCTGGATCACCACCGTCTTGCCCACGCCCGCGCCGCCGAACAGGCCAATCTTTCCGCCCTTCAAAAACGGCAGGATCAGGTCGATGACCTTCACGCCGGTCTCGAACATCTCCTCCGACGTCGACTGCTCGTCGAACGCCGGCGCCTGGCGATGGATCGGCATATGCACCTTCGCATTTACCGGCCCCAATTCGTCCACAGGTTCGCCGAGCACATTCAGGACTCGCCCAAGCGTCTCGCGCCCCACTGGCACGGTAATGCCCGCGCCGGTATCGATGGCCTTCATGCCCCGCACCATGCCCTCGGTCGCAACCATCGCGATGCAGCGCACGCGCCCCTCGCCCAGGTGCTGCTGCACCTCAACGATCACGTCCATCGGCGTCGGCACATCGAAGCCTTCGCTCACAATGCGCAGCGCCTGAAAGATGGGAGGCATGTTCGCCTCTTCAAACTGAACATCCACAGCCGGGCCGCTGATGCTCACAACCTTGCCGATATTCTCTGTCTCTGCCATAACTCTCTTTCAACCCAAACTTGTCGCCCCAAAGCCTTGTCATCATGAGCGTAGCGGAGGACCTGCTTCTGCTCTTGCCTTTGCTTTTCTGGTTGTCATCCCGTCGGGATCTGCGTCTGCCTTCGCTCTTGCCCCGCTTTTCTTTCTGTCATTCCCGCAGGGAATCTGCGTCTTGCTCTCTACAACGCCGCCGCTCCGCTCACAATCTCAATAATCTCTTTCGTAATCGCGGCCTGCCGCGCGCGGTTCATGGTCAAGCTCAACTTATCGATCAACTCGCCCGCATTCTTGGTCGCCGCGTCGGTCGCCGTCATGCGCGCCGCGTGCTCGGCCGCGACCGACTCCAGCAGCGCATGGAAGATCTGGGTCGTCACATACCGCGGCATCAGATGCCGAAACAGTTGGCTCGGCTCCTGATCGTAGATGTAGTCCACATCCGCCGTGCCAAACTTCTTCGCCTCCTGCTCGGCAACGGATTCTTCCGGTTCGTTGATGGAAACCCCGGCACCCTGCGCGGCCTTCGCCGCCGCCTCTCGCTGCTCCTCGGTCATCTCTTCGAGCGCAGTCACCTCATGCGACCCCAGCTTACGGATCGGCAGCAGCTTTTCCACCACCACCCGCTGCGAGATCACCGACTTGAACTCGTTGAACACGATATACACCGAGTCGATCTCGGCCCGCTCGTAGCGTTTCACAATCGAATGCGTCAGCTCCGACACCTCGTCGAAGCTCGCCTTCACCAGCAGCGCCGGGTGCTCGGCCGCTACCTCGATCGGCGCCTCGCGATGCCGGATGTCCTCGATGTGTTTTGCAAGATCGTTGTCGTAGTGCTCTTCCTTGTGCTCGTACTGCGCCGCCGGAAACCGCTTCTTGTAAAACCCGATCGCCTTCTTCCCAATCGGCTCAACGTCGATGTTCTGCCCCATCCCGCGGCGTTCATCGATGAACCTCTGCGCGGCCTTCCCGATGTTCGAGTTGAATCCGCCCGCAAATCCCTTGTCGCCCGCCACCACCAGCACGAGCACGTTCTTCTCCTCGCGCTCCACCAGCAGCGGATGCATCACCTCGCCGGTCTCCTCGTTGTAAATATCGGTCCGCCGCACCAGCGACTCCAGTATATTGGCCAGCATCTGCGCATAGGGCCGCGCCTGCAACGCACGCTCCTGCGCGCGCCGCAGCTTCGCCGCGGACACCATCTTCATGGCGCGAGTAATCTGCCGCGTGTTCTTCACACTGCGGATGCGCCGCCGTAGATCGAGTACGTTTGCCATGGGTCCTTACTTGCCGCCCGCCATCGCCATCGCGCCGGCCGGTTCCGATGCCTTCGCTTGCGGAGTCGTATTTTGCCCCGCGACGCCATTGCTTCCCTGACCGTTGTCGCTCTTCGCCTCCCCGTGCTCGGCCTTGTCCTTCAAGCTGGCGAGAAAGTCCTGCTTGTACTCGTTGATCGCATCCGTCAGGCGCTTCCGGATGTCGTCATCGAGCGCCTTCTTCTTCATAATGTCGGCCAAAATATCCGGATGCGCGGAGTCCAGGAACGGATAGTATCCATCCTCAAACGCGCGCAGGTCCTTGACCTCGACGTTATCCAGCAGGCCCTGCGTTCCCGCGAACAGAATCGCCACCTGCTGCGCTGCGGTCAGCGGCGAAAACTGTGGCTGCTTCAACAGCTCCGTCAAACGCGCGCCCCGGTTCAACTGGTTTTGCGTAACCTTATCCAGATCCGACCCGAACTGCGCAAACGCCGCCAGCTCGCGATACTGCGCGAGGTCCAGCTTCAGCGTCGAACCCACTTGTTTCGTCGCCTTGATCGCTGCCGCAAACCCCACGCGCGAAACCGACAACCCCACGTTCACCGCCGGCCGCACGCCCGAGTTGAACAGATCCGTCTCGAAGAAGATCTGCCCATCTGTAATCGAAATCACGTTGGTCGGAATGTACGCCGACACATCGCCCGCCTGCGTCTCGATGATCGGCAGCGCGGTCAAGCTGCCGCCGCCAAACTCCTTCGACATCTTCGCCGAGCGCTCCAGCAGCCGCGAGTGCAGATAGAACACATCGCCCGGATACGCTTCGCGCCCTGGCGGCCTGCGCAGCAGCAGCGAAATCTCGCGATAGCTCGCCGCATGCTTCGATAGATCGTCGTAAATGATCAGCGCATGCTTGCCGCTGTCGCGGAAATATTCGCCCATCGCCGTCGCCGCGAACGGTGCCAGATACTGCATCGGCGCCGGCTCCGACGCGGTCGCCGCCACCACGATCGTGTAGGCCATCGCGCCGTACTTCTCCAGCGTCTGCACCACTCCAGCAACCGAAGATCTCTTTTGACCGACCGCACAGTAGATACAAATCAGATCGTTCTTCGCCGAGTTGATGATCGTATCCAGCGCCACCGCGGTCTTGCCCGTCTGCCGGTCGCCGATCAACAACTCGCGCTGTCCGCGTCCGATCGGAATCATCGCGTCGATCGCCTTCAAACCCGTGTACATCGGCTCGACCACCGACTGCCGCGCGATCACGCCCGGCGCAATCCGCTCCACCGGAAGATACGTCTCCGTCTCCACCGGCCCCTTGTCATCGATCGGCTGACCCAGCGCATTCACCACGCGGCCAATCAGCGCCTCGCCCACCGGCACCGACATGATCTTGCCCGTGCGCTTGACCTGCTCGCCCTCTTTCAGCAAGCTGTAATCGCCCAGCACCACCACTCCCACCTGGTCTTCATCCAGGTTCATCGCCAGCCCCGAGATGCCATGCGAAAACTCCACCAGCTCGCCGGCCATCACCTTGTCCAGCCCATGCACGCGCGCGATGCCGTCGCCCAGCGTCACAATGGTTCCCACCTCATCCACCTGGATGCGCTGCTCGTAGTTCTCTATCTGCTGGCGAAGCAGTTCGGTGATCTCATTTGCCTCAATCTGTGCCATGCTCTTCCTTCTTTTCTCTCGTATCCAGCTTTGACTCTTGTTTGACTCTTCCGTCCGTTTGCCGGCGTGCTGTTCGCCCCGGCGTTTCTCGTCCGGGCCGTCCGCTCCGGCCTCAGTTCGCTCCAGCCGCAATCAGCCGTCGCTTCAACTGCTGAAGCTGCGCTCGAATGGATCCGTCATAAACAGTCGATCCAACCTTGACCACGGCCCCGCCCAGCAGCGTAGGGTCCTCGCTGTAGCTCGCGCGCACCTGCTGGCCGCCGGTCAGCTTCGATATCTGCTCTTCCAACAACTTCCGATTGTTTTCATCCAGCGGATGCGCGCTCACAATCTCCGCCTCCGCCACGCGCGTCTCTTCATCCTCAATCCTTGCATACGCCGCCACCATCTCGCGCATCTCATGCAGCCGCTGATGATGCGCGATCAGCGCAATAAAGTTCCGCACCGTCCCGCTCATCCCCGCCTTGGCCGCGATCGCGTCCAACACCTTCAGCTTCTGCGGCTCTGGAATCGACGGGTCTCCGAGCACCTCGCGCAACTCCGAGCTGGCCTCGAGCATGCTCACAAAATCGTTCAACTGACCCTGCGCCGCAA
Organism: Granulicella sp.; assembly: GCA_965277925.1. Classification (GTDB taxonomy): domain Bacteria; phylum Acidobacteriota; class Terriglobia; order Terriglobales; family Acidobacteriaceae; genus Granulicella. Next base: position 1,387,539 of record OZ255850.1, read on the forward strand.
TCGCATCCAGCTTCTGGTCCGCGATCACCGCAGCCAGCGCCCGCGCATATCTCAAATCCACGGCAGCCATCAGTTCTCGCTCCCCTTGTCTCCATCGAAGCCGCCGTCAAAACCACTCAGCCGATGCGCGAAACTCTCCACCAGCAGCCGGTCGGTCTCCGCCGATACCACCAGCTTGTTCGCCGCCTGCTCGATCGCCAACTCCGCCGCATAGCGATGAATCTCTCTCCGCGCCAGCGTGGTCGCGTTTTGGATCTCCGCCTCCGCCGCGGCCAGTATCTTCGCCTTTTCGTCTTCGGCGTTCGCCTTCAGCCGCTGCTCTTCGCGCGCGCTGTCGGTCTCCGCCTGGGTGCGCATCGCCGCAATCTGCTCATCCAGCTTCGCCAGCCGCGCCTCCACCGAATTCAGCCGCGCCGTCGCCTCTTCGGTCGCCGTGCGCGCGTCCACCAGGTTCTTCTGGATCTTCGTATTGCGACTGCGGAACGCCTTTGGCACCGTCTTCAGCACCACGAACCCCAGCGCCACCACCAGCAGCACGAAATTGAAGATCTCGAACGCCGTCGCCGATTCATCCGGATTCATCCCCAGCTTGGCCCCCACCTGCCCGACCGCCGCCGAATGGGTGAATTCATACTCCTCGCTGGTCTCCTCTTGCTTCTTCTCCGGCGCATTCGCGATCGGCGTCGACTTCTCCCCCGCGCTCGCCGCGCCTTGCTGCTGCTGAGTTTGCTGCTGCTGAGCTTGCTGAGCCGGCGCCGCAACCTGCGCCCGCAGCGGGGCGCCCCCGGACACCAGAAGCATCAGCCCAACAACCATTCCGGCCCCACCCCAGCTCAGCCGGCAAAACGCAACCTTCGCCGAACCGCGAAGCTGATCGGCGGAAGCAGACTCAGACCAATCAGCCAAAGAAAAAGACCCCATTATGTCCGCGCCTCCGCAACGTCTTTCCCGCGCGGAAGCACCGCCCGCATAATCTGTTCGCTCAACTGTGCCGACCCCTCTTCAATCTGCCGGCGCGCCCCGGCCGCGGCTTCCTCGATCTGACCGCGCGCCTCCCGCACATGCTCCTGCGCCGCTGTCCGCGCACTGCCGAGCACTGCATCCCGCTCCGCCTGCACCTTCTGCGAATGCCGCTCCCGCGCCGCCATGATCTCCGACCGCGCCGTGCGCAGCTTCTCTTCATACGCCGTCGTCTCGGCCTCGGCCGCGGCGATCGCGCCGCGCGCCTGCTCCACCGCGCCGGTCGTGCGCGCTCGCCGTTCCGCCAGTGTGCGCTCCAGCGGCCGCTGCACCAGCGCGCCGTACACCGCGATCAGAATTAGGAAGAGAATGATCGTCGGCACAGAGCCGAGCATCAAACCGCCAAGTTGGTTCAAAATTTCCATGAGGTTGTCGGGTAGATCAGGAAGGCAGCGGGATTCGCCTGCGTCCAGCACCCTCCTCGCTGCCGCCAAACTCGCGGTCAAGCAGTGGTTAGAGAGGGTTTCGTTCCCCTCAGTTGTAGCAAACCCGGGAGTGGAAAGTCAAAAGTTGCCGCCCGGTAACCGAGTCATGCGAGCGATTATCGCAAACCCCTCCGCGAATCAAAATTCCGGCCTAATTATCAGGATTTTCCTGCGCCATTGCCGTCCGCCAGGAGTACACTAGTTTCACTACCTGAGACCCGTTCCGGGTCATACAGGCCGCGTGAAACGGGACACCACCTCCGCTCCCCGATCAGGCGGCCTGTACTGTTTCTGGGAGACCTTCTCAGTTGTTCTGGATCCCCGCTTCTTTTCTGCTCGTCATTCCGCAGCGTAGCGAAGGAATCTGCTGTTGCGCGCGCCATAGTCCATCAGCAGAACCGTCCTAAAAAACCTCTGATCAACCTGTTTTGAAGGGGCGGGACTTCAGTCCCGCCATCACCTCAACCATTCGAATGTGGCTTTAGCCACCGAGGAAATCTTCCAGGACTTCATCAGACCTTTCCTAAGCGCCCCGTTCCCCGACCGCGTTCTCCATCCCATGCCGCTGCTGAAATCGCCTGTATCTTGCCAGCAGCGATGCCGGCCCCACCGCCCTCAAAAACACCAGATTGCCCTCGAACCGCTGCCCCGTTATCGTCGCGCCGCGCTCCAGCGCCGCGATCACCCTGCCCTCCGCCTGCGGAATCCGAAACTCCGCCGTCTCCAGCGGGTCCGCCGTCAAGGCCGCGTCGATCGCCTGCAACAGCTCCTCCAGCCCCGCGCCCGTCAGCCCCGACACCGGAATCGCGCGCGCCTCGAACGCCGTTCCTTCGGGCAGCAGATCGATCTTGTTCAACACCTGCAGCGTCGGCTTCTCGGCCACCTCCAGCTCCGACAGCACCGCCTCCACCTGCGCGCGCTGCTCGTCGAGCGTCGGACTCGCCGCGTCGCGCACATGCAGCAGCAGCTCCGCCCGCTCCACCTCTTCCAGCGTCGCGCGAAAGCTGGTCACCAGCGCATGCGGCAGATTGCGCAGAAACCCCACCGTATCGCTCAGCAGCACCTTGCGTCGCGACGGCAGCGTCAACTGCCGCAGCTTCGGATCGAGCGTCGCAAACATCCGCTCGCTAGCCAGCACCTCCGCCCCGGTCAGCGCATTGAACAGCGTCGACTTGCCGGCGTTCGTATATCCCACCAGCGCCACGGTCGGCACCGGCACGGCCTCGCGCCGCCCGCGCTGCTGCCGCCGAATCCGCCGCACGGCTTCCAGTTGCTGCTTGATGCGATCGATCCGCGTATTGATCCTGCGCCGGTCGGTCTCGAGCTGCGTCTCGCCGGGCCCACGCGTTCCGATGCCGCCGCCTAGCTGCGACATGCTCTTGCCGCGCCCCGCCAGCCGCGGCAGTTGATAGTCCAACTGCGCCAGCTCCACCTGCAGCATGCCCTCGCGGGTCCTCGCATGCCGCGCAAAAATATCCAGGATCAGCTGCGTCCGATCAATCACCGTACACGGCAGCCGCGCCTCCACATTGCGCGCCTGCGACGGCGTCAGGTCGTGGTCGAACAGCACCAGGCTCGCGCCGGTCGAGGCCACCGTCGCCACGATCTCATCCAGCTTGCCTCCGCCCACCAATGTCGCAGGATCCGGCTGCGCCCGGCGCTGCAACACGACCGCGGCGATGGTCGCTCCGGCCGACCGTGCCAGCTCTTGAAACTCGGCCAGCGACGCATCGAAGTCCACATCGGGCACACGCCCGGCCGCGGCGTGTCCTGCATCCGGATTTCCCGAGCCGCCGAAGGCTTCTCCCGCATCCGCGGCCGCGATCTCCGCAGGCGCCCGCGCCTCACTCTCGCTCGCCCGACCCTCAGCCGCGTCCCAGACCCCATCTCGCGCCACGCTTCTGGCCGCGCTCTGGGCCGTAATCGCCGCCGCCTTGCGCGCCTGCTGCGCCACATTCGACGGCCGAAAGCGCTCCGCCGTAAACTCCACCGCCACCAGCACCGCGCGCTCCCGGGACGTGCTCTGCCGCGACCGCAGCAGCGACTGCTCCTGCGCCGCAATCTCGCGATGGCTTCGCGACTTCCGTCCTGGTTGTATCGACACCCTGATATGCTCGCTCGCGCTGCGTTTTCGCTCGCCCGGTTGGCTTGCCCGTTCACCCGCCTTGCATGCCGATTGCGTCCACTCCCCTGCGGGGCACGCGCTCGGTGCTGGCTCGCGTGCCCTACCCTGGTTGCGTTCGTTAGTCTATCGGGCTATCGGATGATGGGGCTATCGGGCTGGCTATCGGGCTATCGGGCGCTGGTCCCAGCCGCCGGCGCCGGATTATCCGGGGCCGCGCTCATCGGAAGCGGCGAACTCATCGCAGGCGCCGAAGTCATCGCAGGCCGCTCCATCCGCTCCCCGCGCGCATCCCCCGCAGACCGCGAAGGCGCGTCGCCATAGCCCATCGGGCGTCCGCTGACCACCGTCGAAATTGCGTGCTTGAAGATCAACTGCTCCTGCGCGTTGTTCTCCAGCAGCACCGAATACTTGTCGAACGAGCGTATCTTCCCCGTCAGCTTCACACCGCTGACCAGGTAAATGGTTATTGGGCTTTTGTCCTTACGGACCGTATTCAGAAACGTATCCTGAATGTTTTGCGCCGGCTTGGCATCCATGGCCGATCTCCTATTTTGCGTTCGGTTCAAGTACAAACGTCTGAAATATCTCTCTGCAACAGCACTGCAGCTCGAAAGATTGCAGAGATACTACAGCCTTACACGTTTACCCTATCCCGTTCCATGCTGTTAGACAAGGCAAACGTCGTCTTTGTTTCAGTCACGCGCAAAGTTAGTCAGCCAAGAATCCACGCGAACGGCGCGATAGGATCGTTGAGATGATCCAGGCCCATCCATCCTCTCCTCTGCTCCCCGTCCCCATGCTGGACTTCCAGCGCGAATACCGCCTCATCCGCGCCGAGGTCATGGCCGCCATCGAGGCCGTCTGCGACTCGCAGCGCTTCATCCTCGGCCCCGAGGTCGCCCGCTTCGAAGCTGCCGCCGCCCGCGCCTGCGGCGTCCCCCACGCCATCGGCTGCGCCAGCGGAACCGACGCCCTCTGGCTCGCCCTCGCCGCCCTCGGCATCGGTTCGAGCGAGCGCCCCAGCCCTTCCAACCCACCCGATGCCGTCCTCACCACGCCCTTCAGCTTCTTCGCCACCGTCAGCTCCATCCTGCGCGCCGGCGCCGCGCCCATCCTCGCCGACATCGACCCTCGCACCTTCAACCTCTCGCCCGACTCCGTCAGCGAAGCCATCTCAACCCACAGCAAGCACTCCCCTAACTCCCGCATCGCCGCCATCATGCCCGTGCATCTCTACGGCCAGTGCGCCGACATGACCGCCTTCGCCGCCATCGCCACCCAACACAACCTCAAGCTCGTCGAAGACGCCGCCCAGGCCTTCGGCGCGACCTGGATCGTCGAAGACCAGCACGGCCCCGACGCCCCACCAACTCCCGCCGGCGCCCTCGGCGACGCAGCCGCCTTCAGCTTCTACCCCACCAAAAATCTCGCCGCGTTCGGCGACGCCGGCATGGTCACCACCCGTGATGCCGTCACCGCCGAGCGCGCCGCCATGCTCCGCGCCCACGGCATGCGCCAGCGCTACTTCCACGACGAGGTCGGCTGGAACTCCCGCCTCGACACCCTCCAGGCCGCGGTCCTCGAAGTCAAACTCCGCCACGTCGAAGCCGGCAACGCCCGCCGCCGCCAGATCGCCGCGCTCTACGACTCGCTCTTTCGCGCCGCGAACCTCGCCGCCCCCGCAACCTCGCACGACAATTCAGACGCCGGCCTCATCCTTCCCTTCACCGACCCCCGCGCCACCCACGTCTTCCACCAGTACGTCATCCGCGCCCCGCGCCGCGATGCCTTGCGCGAGCACCTCACCGCGCTCCGCATCGGAAGCGAAATCTACTACCCGCTTCCACTCCACCTGCAAACCAGCCTGCAGTTCCTCGGTTACAAACCCGGAGACTTCCCCCACAGCGAGCGCGCCGCCGCCGAAGTCCTCGCCCTCCCCATCTTCCCCGACCTCCGCGACGACGAAGCCGCAACCGTCGTCGAAGCCATCCGCCGCTTCTACGCCTGAGCCTTTCCCTGGGGTCATCATCCTGAAGCAACATTGAGGCGAGGAGGCGTTCGTGACCAACCTGCAACTGCTGCTGACCATCGGCATCCGGAGCATCCTCGTGGTCCTCACCTGGTTGTCGAACGACGCCCGCTTCGCCGCGCACGACAACCGTTTTGACGAGATCAACTCTCGCTTCGCAGCACAGGACAGGCGTTTTGACGATGTCATCTCTTCCCAGCACAGGGACGCCTTGGAGATCATGCGCAACATGACCGCCCGGCACGAGCGCGTCGCCGTCGTCGAAGCCAAACAGGCCCGTTAGCGCGTCGCGGTCGCAGTTGCGTTTTTCCTTGCCGTTGCACTTGCTTTTCTAGTTGTCATTCCCGCAGCCGGGGTCCCCGGCGAGCGCATTTGCTCGCTGGGGTGGGAGGGAATCCGCTTCTCGAACTACCGCCGCCGCTTCCCCTTCACCTTCTTCACCTCAGGCTCCGGATGCGCCTCCACCGGCGGCGGCGCCCCCGGCTGAATCACCCGCTGCGTAATATTCCCCACCAGCCGATACGTCTTCGCAATCGTCCTCCCCGGCTTCACCAGGCCAGTCGTCGGATCAGGCACAGGCATCGGCGCATCCGCCGACAGCACCCGATACGTAAAGCTCGGCAGCGCCGCCCCCGAGTCCTCCGCATGCCCCCACGGGTCCTTCGCCATCCCGATCGTCACCGGCAGATAGCCCGCAATGTCCTTCTCGCGAAACGCCGTCTCATAGCGATGCTTCTTCACGTTCCACGTAAACACCCGCACCTGGTTGAAGTCGTACGGCAGCCCCGCCTTGAACGGGCTCAGCACGGTTACATACTCCGGAATCTTCTCCACCGTCTGCCCGTTGTTCAGCACGCCCGAATCCGGATCGTCCGCATACCCCAGCAGGTACGCCCCCACAATCCGCTGCCCCTCCGAGTAGCGCGCCAGCGTATCCGGCTCATTTACATCGATCAGGTGCCCATAGATCCAGCCGGTCTGCCCCTTGGCATCGCGCACCAGCCACCAGTCCTCCATCACGGGAGCGGGCGGCGCGAGGTCGATACCAGCGTCGGTCGCGTGCGCCTCGCCGGGCTTCCCACTCGCCTTTTCGGCGGCCACCGTCTTCACCGCGGGCGCGCCGGCAGTTGCCGCACCAGCCACCGCCGCCTTGGCCACCGTCGCCCGCTTCAGCAGGCTCATGCCGTCGCCCTCCGACAGCCGGTAGAACCGCGCCGTCGTCAGTCCCGGAGCCACATGCAGATACACATCGTCGCGCGCCGACGCCGTGGCCACTACCGGGTCCTTGGCGTTCTCCTGGCTCAGCGCCGCGAACAGGTCCGCGACATCCTGCCCCGCGGTCATCTTCTCTTCGATCCACCCCACCTCGCCGCGCGGCGTCCGCACCTCCAGAAACCGCCGGTCGCGCTCCAGCACCACCAGCTTTTCGCCGTTATACGCCATGCCCGTGCGGTTCGACACTGCCGCCACCCGGTCGCGCAGCCCCGTCTGCTTGGCCGTCACATACACATAGCGCGCCGCCTCATGCGCGCGAAAGCGGGAGCATCCACCGCATCCGAAAACCATCGCCAGTCCGGCCGCAATCCCCAGCAGCGGCGCCAGCGCAGCGCCCGGCCGTGCCCGCCGCCGCTGCAAAAACCTCGCCAACTTATACCTCATACCTACGAAGATGCCCCTTTTGCCCGAGCCGTTGCGGTCGCGCTTGCGACAGGAAGCCAATCCAGCACTCCCATCCAATTCCAGCACCCCCAGCACGCATTGCACTTGCTTTCCTCTTGCCGTTGCCCTCGTCCTTGCCCTCGCCTTTTGCCTTTGCCTTTGCCTTTGCCTTTCTAGTTGTCATCCCGTAGGGATCTGCTGTTGCTGTTGCGACAACCTCCTCTTGCCGCCAGTTCCGCGCAGCCCGGTCGGTTCCAAATGTCGACCTGCCCTAATGCGCCATCGCGACGACCGTCGGAACAGCCAGGTCCGTCCCGCTAGGCGCGCTCCCGCTCTGCGTCAGCGCGCCCGTCGATCCGATCGTGAACAACTGGATCCCCGACGTCCCGTTATACCCTGCCGCGAGAACGTACTTGCCGCTATTGTCGCGGCCCAGCGCGCTCACCCCTGCCGGCCCGGTAACCGGCGACCCGCTGATCGCCGTCAGCGCGGCATTGGTGCCGATCGCGTCTTCGGTGATCGTCCCATCCGTCTGGTTGCCGGTGTATACGTACGTGTTACTCGTATCAATCACCATCGAACGCGGCCCCGCTCCCGTCGCATAGGGCGTGCTGGAGATCAGCGTCAGCGCGCCCGCCGTGGTGCTCGAAAACACCTGCAGCCCCACCGTTCCCGCCGCATAGACATAGTTGTTCTTATCCACCGCGATCGCATAATATCCCTCGCTGGCCAACGCCGGCGAGATCAAGCTGCTGCCCGCTACCCCCGCCTCGCCGGTCGCGGTGTCGAACGAAAAACTGACCACGCCCCCCGTCCCCAGCGCGCACACAATAAAGTCTCCGCTCGGCGCCACCTTCACCGACACCGGCGTCACAATCCCCGCGGCCGCGCCCGTGATGCCCACCGTGTTCTGAAACGTCAGCGCCCCGGTCGAGCTATTGATCAAATACTCCTCCAGCGTGATCCCACCCGCGTCCAGCGCAAACAGCCACTGCCCATCGGGCGAGATCGCGATCGACGCCACGTTCTCGCTTTCCAGCGCCGTGCCTCCGTCCAGTATGCTCAAACTCCCTCCCGTGCCGATCGAGTAGCCGTACAGATAGCCCGCCGAAAGGCCGGAATCCGTCGCGATGTACAGATACGTATCGCTGGGCGTAATCGCCATCGCGGCCGGAACATACGCCAGGTTGTAGGGCGAGCCCGTCGTCGCCGTCAGCGCCCCGCTCGACACTGCATAGCCGTTGACGTAGGTCGACCCCGAAGCGCTGTTCGACACATACGCGAAATCGGTGCTGCTGTTGCCCGTTCCGGTGCCGGTGCCTGTCCCGGTAGACGTGCTCCCTGGATACACAAAAAAGTTCCCACAGCCGGTCAGCGCCACGCTCGCGCACAAGCCCACCGCGCCCAGCAACGCCCGTCCAGCCCCATCCCTGCGCTTCAACACTGATCTCTCCAAAGTGCCGCTGTGCCCAAACTCCATCCGCTCCAATCTCCGTATCGCTTCCATTGTCGCAGGTGTGCCGGTGCTGTCGCGGTTGCCGTTGCTGTCGTTGCTATTGTCCTTGCCCTTGGTCGTCCATTCCCGAGCGAAATCCGCGTTTGCTCTTGCTCTGGCCGTTGCCCTTGCATTTCTGGTTGTCATTCCGCAGGAATCTGCTTTTGCACTTGCCCTCGCCATGCACGGCACTCGAAGCATAGGACGCACCACAGCCACAACCGTTTCGCCCCACCCTCACATTGGCTCGCATCCTGCATCCGCGACCCCTCCCATCCCGTATCATCTATTCAAGTATGCCGAGTTTTTCCGACAGCATCTTTCTCTTCGTTCTGGCGCTGCTGCTCTTCGGCCCCAAGCGCCTGCCCGTGCTGGCCCGCGAGATCGGCAAATGGGTCGGCGAGTTCCGCCGCGCCTCCAACGAATTCAAGATGCAGATGGAAGAAGAGCTCCGCCTCTCCGAGCAGGCCGACCGCCAGAAGCAGATCGCCGCCATTGAGGCCGCCGCCCCTATTCCCCCGTCCCTCGATCAACCCGAACACCCGCACCTCCCCGCGGCCACAGCGGAAGATTCAACCTCCGATCCTTCTGAAGATCGAGATCTCGACCCCTCACAGAATCTCGACCCCTCACAGAATCTCGACCCCTCACAGAATCTTGACCTCTCACAGAATCTTGCCCGCTCACAAAATTGTCATCCTGAGGCGCAGCCGAAGGACCTGCTTCCCGCCGGCACCGCCGATACACCCGCCTCTCCCCGCGCCGCCGCCGAGACCATCGACGGCGTTCCCGTTCTCCCCATCGCCACCTCCGGCGATCTGCGCATGATGCCTCCTTCCACCGGCCTGCCCACGCCCCGCCAGCCCGCGCCGCGCTCCACCGGAGACCCGCTCGGCGGCCTGCTCGATTCGATTCCCGAAAGCCGTCCCGAAAGCCGTACCCAGACAAGCTCCATCCCCGAACCCCTCAACCTGCCCGAAACCGACTTCCCCAGCCTTTCCCAAACCGAACCGGAGACCGCCGCGCATGGCCACTGATCTCGCCGACCGCGCGCGCGCCGCCATGCAGGACCGTGCCGAACTCCCCGGCATGAGCCTCATGGAGCACCTCGATGAGCTGCGCAAACGCATCCTCCATTCGCTCTACTTCCTGGTCGTCGGCTGCGCCATCGCCTACGTCTTCCACGCCCGCCTGACCACCTTCATCCAGAAGCCGCTGCTCGACATCGGCCTCAAGATGACCATGACCCACCCCACCGACGCCATCAACTTCATCATCAAAACGTGTGTCGTCTGCGGCGCCATCCTCGCTTCGCCGTTCATCCTGTATCAGGTCTGGCTGTTCATCTCGCCCGGCATGTACGCCAACGAGAAGCGCTACGTCTGGCCCTTCATGTCCGCGACCGTCGGCCTCTTTCTGGCCGGCGCCTGGTTTGGCTATCGCTATGTCCTGCCCGGCGCGATGGTCGTGCTCATCCAGAACTTCGGCAAGAACTTCAGCCACATGATCACCATCGACGACTACACGGGCTTCTTCCTCGCCGTGATCCTCGGCCTGGGCGTGACCTTCGAGCTGCCCATCCTGATCTTTTTCCTCGCGCTGTTCGGCATCGTCGACGCCAAGTTCCTGCTCAAACACTCGCGCTACGCGGTGCTCGCGCTCTTTCTTCTGGCCGCCATCATCTGCCCCGACCCCAGCCCCATCGGCATGTGCCTCTTCGCCTCGCCCATGCTCGCGCTCTACTTCGTAGGCGTGGGCATCGCCTATTTCGTCCACCCCAGCCGCCGCAATAAGAAGACCGCCACGCCCTGACCTTCGCGGAACTTCGTGTTACTTTGCGGTCGGGTTTCCATTGCGTTCATTTTGCCTTTCTTTTGTGTCCTTCGCGTCAAATGTTGCATTCGCACCTGCTTTTCTGGTTGTCATTCCGCAGCGCAGCGGAGGAATCTGCTTCTGTCGTTGCTGTTGCATTTGCACTTGCTTTTCTGGTTGTCATTCCACAGCGCAGCGGAGGAATCTGCTTCTCCGCGCCGCCGCTCTCAAGGGATCACCGCGATGCTGTTCCATCCCGCAACAAGACTCCGCGCCGCCGCCGCACTCCTCCTCGCCACACTCCCTCTCGCCGTAACCGCCCAGCCCCACCCCATCACCGGCGCGGCCGTCCTCCGCCTCACCCAGCAGTACCTCGCCGCCGCGCCCAAGCGCACCATCGGCTCCCCCGGCCACGCCGCCGCCGAGAACTTCATCAAAGACCACTTCCGCCCCGAGGCCGCCAAGGGCGACTTCACCGCCGACACCTTCATCGCGACCACCCCCATCGGCGCCGTCAGCATGACCAACTACATCGTCAAATTTCCAAGCACCGATCCAGCCAAAAAAGACGGCATCATCGTCCTCGCCTCCCACTACGAGACCAACTATCCGCTCAAGGACATCAACTACGTCGGCGCCAACGACGGCGCCTGCACCACCGCCCTGCTCATCGCCCTCGGCCAGTATTACCGCACCCATCCGCCCCAGGGCTACGCCGTCTGGCTGCTCTTTGACGACGGCGAAGAGGCCATCGGCGCCAACGGCATGACCGGCTCCGATCAGCTCTACGGCGTCCGCCACCTCGCCGCCAAGTGGTCCGGCGACGGCGTCCTCTCCCACATCAAGGCCTTCATCGTCGCCGACATGATCGGCTGGAAGAACATGAACATCGACCGCGAGACCAACTCCACCCCCTGGCTGCTCGACGACCTCGCCCAGGCCGGCAAGGACACCGGCCACTCCAGCTATCTCTTCCGCAACGCCATGGAAATCGAAGACGACCACATCCCCTTCAAGCTCCGCGGCGTCCCCGTCCTCGACGTGATCGACTACGAATACGGCCCCTACGACAGCACCCGCGGCGACTACGCCTATCACCACACCGCGCTCGACACCATCGACAAGCTCAGCGCCCAGAGCCTGCAAGTCTCCGCCGACCTCTTCCTCGACCTCGTCCGCCTGATCGACCAGCGTTAGCGCCTGTCATATCCTTGCGCACTTAGTGCAGAGTCCTTATTGGTGTAGAGCCTCGCTCTTTTCTGGTTGTCATTCAGCAGCGTAGCGGAGGAATCTGCTTCTTGGGCTGGCTATGCGCCATCGGGGGAACGGCTTTAGTGACCCGGATTACGTCGCTATTTTGATTGCCATTTTGATCACAAAACTGTTCAAAGGGGCGGGACTTCAGTCCAGCCGTAACCTCAACCGTTCCAGCCTGGCTTTAGCCACTGGGGGAATCTCCCGTGCCTAGCCAGACCTGTTTGAGCATTCCTTCAACTCCATCCGCAAGCACCCTCACTCCTTGCCCTTCTGGCCCTGCACGATCAAATCATTATCCACGCTGAACACGCCCCCCGCTTCATTGGCCGCCATGTTCGCCAGCGTCGAATCCATCGAGCTGTTGACCACGCCATACAGCGTCACGTGCCCGTTGTCCACGACGATGTGGATCGCATGAAATCCCAGCGGCGGGTCATTGGTAATTCCGCCCGCCACATAGCGGCCAAACCCGCCGTGCAGCCGCCCCTGCCCCGCGTTGTAGATGTCCAACCCCGGCTGCGTATAGATCCGGTTGTACACCTCCGCGCGGACACGGTCGTCCAGCGGCGAAAGCGGCAACACCTGAATCTGGTTATCCACCGACTCGATACCCGGAATTCCCTTCACCGCATTGCCCGCATCTTCTTTCACGATCGGCCGCGAAGCATAGCCCTTCAGCACCAGCGTCCGGCCGCGAATGCCGAACGTAATCCAATCGAAGACGGCGTAGTCAGGCAGACTGCCAATCCTCTTCTGCACCTCCTGCACGATCCGGACAGCGTCACTCCGGCTCCACTGTTGACCCTGCTGCTGCGCCGGCTGCGCTCCCTGCGCCAGCGCAAGTGGCGCAGGACTGCTCAGCATCAAAAATGCGGTTGTAACGACCATCGACACACGGCGATTCATCGCTCTCTCCAGCAATCTGAAATTTTGTCGCGAACAGGACATTCAGCCGTCGGAGTGAGAAACACAACGGCAGTCCTTCTTCCTACGATGCATTCGCGGCCAACCGAGTGGCCGTGCCAACGCTATCTGCCGGTCAGCGCCACCTTCACCGCCAGCGTCCGCGCCGGAAAACACGCCGCGTTGTCGCAGGCCTGATAGCGCAGCGAGCCCGTCAGCGTCGACGCTCCCTTCGGCGCCACCACCCGCAGTCCCACGCGGAACTCACCCTGATACACATCCAGCGTCTCGCCCGCGCCGCCATCGCCCGGCAAGCTCAGCCGGAACGACGATCCCGCCGGATACGTCTCCTCCAACACCTTCACGCCGCCGCCATCGGTCCGTAACACCGTCGGAATCAGCAATCCATCCTTGGGCGTATGCGAGTTGATATGGAACCCCGGATCGACGCGAAACTCCAGCTCCACCACCTGCGGCTTTCCCGCCTCAACCTGCACCGCATCCGACACCAGACTGACGTGGTCCTTCTTGGCCGCATTCGCCTGCCCAAACCCGCCAAGCTGAATCGTCTGCGCCCACCCCGCCGAGCACAGCAGCGCCACCACCACCACGCACCACCAACGCCATCCTGGCCACTGTTCCGTCGAGCAAAACGCCCCTTGGGATGAAGCTTCGCTTGGATGTGAAGCTTTGCTCTTGCCTTTCTGGTTGTCATTCCGCAGGAATCTGCTGTTGGTGCGGCTAGACAGCATCCGGGGCGCCGATCCAGGTTCTACTCTCTGCATTTACTTCCCCGCCGCGATCGTCTTGCGTATGTCCGCGTCGATCTCATCGAGCGATGGCGCGCCCGCAACCTCTTCCACAACCTTGCCTTTCGCGTCCACATAGAACGTCTCGGGCAGGTAATCCACGCCGCCATACGCCTTGGCCACGCTGTCGTCCGGCAGCAGGATCGGATAGCTTACCCCGATCTTCTTCGCCGCCGAAGCGATGTCGCCCTTGGCCGTTCCCTGGTCCTGCGACAGCCCCAGAATCACCAGCCCCTGCGGCTTGTACTTGCCATACATCTGCTCGAACCACGGCATCTCCAGCTTGCACGGCCCGCACCACGTCGCCCAGAAGTTCACGATCACCGGATGGCCCTTGAAATCCGCCAGCGACACCTTCTTCCCTGCCAGATCGACGAGCGTAAAGTTGGGCGCGGCGTTGCCCTTCAGCGACGCTCCCTCGGCGTCGGGCGCGCCGTCATCGCCGCCCGGCTGCGCCGGAGTCAGCGTCACCTGATTCTGCCGGGCTTTCTCGATCGCCGCCCGCCGCGCCCGCAGGTTATGCACGCCCGCCCAGAACAGCAGCACCACGCCCACCACCATCAACCCCGCCACAACCACTCGACGCACCAAACCCAACATCCCTCCGCGCCGCCCAACGCTCAGCCGCGCTCCCTTCCAGTCTACCGCTCTGCTAGCATTCACTCTGTCCGGAAACCCATGCAGGAAGACCCCCAAACCCGCAGCGCATCACCGGCTGACACAGCCCTGAGCCCCGGGCGGACAGCCCTGAGCCCTGGCGAAATAGTCCGCATCGAGGCCGCCGCGCTCCAGCAGCTCGCCCAACGCCTCGAAGGCCCGCAGCGCCACGCCTTCGACCGCGTCGCCTCGCTGCTCGCCGAGACCGCCCGCAACGGCAACCGCGCCGTCCTCACCGGCATCGGCAAGAGCGGGCTCATCGCCCGCAAGATCGCCGCCACGCTGCTGTCTACCGGAACGCCCGCGCACTTCCTGCATCCCAGCGAAGCGCTGCACGGCGACCTCGGAATCCTGGCCGCGGGAGACGTCCTGCTCGCCCTCTCCTACTCCGGCGAGAGCGAAGAGCTGCTGCGCCTGCTGCCCGTTCTGCCGCGGCTCGGCGTCACGCTCATCAGCTTCACCGGCTGCGCCAGCTCCACGCTCGCCGCCGCCAGCGCCCATGTGCTCGACGTGTCTGTCGATCGCGAAGCCTGCAACCACCAGCTCGCGCCGACCGCCTCCACCACTACCATGCTCGCCCTCGGCGACGCGCTCGCCATCGACGTCAGCCGCCGCCTCGACTTCCAGCCCCAGCACTTCGCCGAGCTCCACCCTGGCGGCGAACTCGGCCGCCAGCTCGCCCGCCGCCTCGCGACGGTGCAGCAGCTCATGCACACCGGCGGCGCCATACCCACCGTCCCACCCACCGCCACCATGCCCGAGATCATCCACGAGATGTCCGCCAAGCGCCTCGGCCTGACCACCATCCAGACGGCCGGCAAACATGCAACGCTGCTCGGAATCCTTTCCGACGGCGACCTCCGCCGCCTCTTCGAACAAGCCGGCCCCGACGCCTTCCACCAGACCGCCTCCGAAATCATGAACACCTCCCCCCGCACCATCGCGCCCACACCGTTCGCCAGCGAAGCCCTCACCCTGATGGAGCGCCACAAGATCACCACCCTCATCGTCACCGCCAACGGCACCCCCACCTCGCCGGTCGTCGGCGTCCTCCACCTCCACGACATCTTGTCCTAACCCACTAACCGCTAACCACTAACTGCTAGCCACTAACCACTAGCCACTAACCACTCATCACTCGCCTCCCCCCTCCGCTACAATCGTAAGAATGCATCGTTGGTCCAAGCTCTTCATCCCGACCCTCCGCGAGGCCCCTGCCGACGCCGAGGTTGCCAGCCACAAACTCCTCCTCCGCGCGGGCTACATCCGTCAGCTTGGCGCGGGCATTTACAGCTATCTGCCGCTCGGCCAGCGCTCGCTCAACAAGATCACCGCCATCGTGCGCGATGAAATGGACAAGATCGGCCAGGAGTTTCTCCTGCCCGCGCTCAACCCCGCCGAGCTCTGGCAGGAGTCCGGCCGCGAAGCCATCATGGGCCAGCACCTCTTCCACCTCAAAGACCGCAAAGGCGCCGAGCTTGTCCTCGCCATGACGCACGAGGAGGTCATGACCTCCATCGCGCGCAACGAGCTGCGCAGCTACAAGCAGCTCCCGCAGATCTGGTACCAGATCCAGACCAAGTTCCGCGACGAGCCGCGCCCCAAATCCGGCCTGCTGCGCGTCCGCCAGTTCCTCATGAAGGACAGCTACTCCTTCGACATCAATGAAGAAGGATTAGCCGAGAGCTACAACAAGCACGACGCCGCCTACCGCGCCATCTTCACCCGCTGCGGCCTGGAGTTCGTCGCCGTCGAAGCCGACTCCGGCGCGATGGGCGGGTCCGGATCACAAGAATTCATGGTCTACACCGAAGCCGGCGAAGACCTCATCGCCAGTTCGCGAGACGCCGCTGGCAACGTCGTTTACGCCGCCAACCTCGAAAAGGCCACCAGCAAACTCGCGCCGGTTGAAGACCTCGCGCCGACAGGCGATGGATTACCAGTACTTGTACACACGCCAGGGCAAAAGACGATCCGCGAGATACGTGATTTCCTGGGTCTCGATCCGGTTCATCAGATCAAGTCAATTGCGCTCATGAGGCTCGCTCACGGCCGCCCCGGACAAACCGGCGCCGAATTTCCTCTGATCTTCTTCTTGCGTGGCGACCATGAACTTAACGAGGTCGTCTTGTCGCGGGTTGCACCTGCTGATGAGTATCGCCCAATGAATGAAGAGGAAATCACGAAGTGGTTTGGCGCGACCGGAGGCTCGCTCGGACCCGTCAATTTGCCTTTCGGACAAGGTGGATTTGCAGGCAATCACGTCTTCGTTGACGAAGCTCTTCGTGGGAGAACGTATCTCGTAACTGGTGCGAACAAGAGCGACTACCACCTGCGCAACGTAACGCCGGATCGAGACTTTAGGGTTCCGCCCGAGCAATGGGGCAACTTCCGTTTGGCGAAGGAAGGCGAGCCCGACCCCATCGCCGGCCAACCGCTGCGGCTCGGCAAGGCCGTCGAGGTCGGCCACATCTTCAAGCTCGGCACCAAATACTCCGAGAGCATGGGCGCGCGGGTCCTCAACGCCGACGGCAAAGAGGTCATGCCCATCATGGGCTGCTACGGCATCGGCCTGGAGCGCATCCTCACCGCCGCCATCGAATCCAGCGCCGCGAAGTTCGCCTCTCTTGCCTCCAAAGACCTGTCATCTCGACCGGAGTCGCACCCCACCGCTACTTTGTCATCTCGACCGGAGCGCAGCGCAGTGGAGAGACCTGCAGGTGCTACCGCCACGACCTCCGAGCAGTACGCCCTGCCGCCCTCCATCGCGCCCTTCGAGGTCATCGTCACCATCACCAACGTGCGTGAGCCCGATCTCCTCGCCGCCGGCGAGCGCATCGCCGCCGAGCTCGACGCCGCCGGCATCGACGTCCTCCTCGACGACCGCGACGAGCGCGCGGGCGTCAAGTTCAAGGACGCCGAACTAATCGGCGTCCCCTTCCGTATCAACATCGGCAAGAAGCTCGCCGAAGGCAACGTCGAACTCGTCGACCGCCTCAACCAGACCACCCTCGATCTGCCCCTCGACGCCATCGCGCCGCACCTCCAATCGCTGCTCGCAACGTCCAAGAAGTAGCGCCCGCCTAACCGTTCTCGAATTAGTAGTCACGAACAACTAATCACGAACCACGAATCACTAACCACTACCCACTAACCACTACCACTAACCTATGGCTGTAAGACTCAAGCTCAGCAACGGCAATCACTCCTTCCTCTGGAAGCTGCTGCGCTTCGTTCTTCTCGTAGTCGTCGTGTGCGGTGTGCTCGGGGTGGGCGTTCTCGCCTACTTTTATCACCAGTACAAAGGCGACGTTGACGCGCGTCTGCGCGAGGGCCCGCTCTTCGCTCCGGTCGCGCAGATCTACGCCGCCCCGCAGGAGGTCCGGCCCGGTCAACAGCTCTCCGCCGCGAGCCTCGCGGCCTCGCTGCGCCGCGCCGGCTACAACGCCGACCCGCAGCACGACAACCCCCTCGGCAGCTTCCAGCTGCGCGGCGATTCCATCCTCATCAAGCCCGGCCCGCAAAGCTATCTCGCCACCGACGGCGCCACCATCACCACCGCCGCCGGCCCCGGCGGCGAACCCATCGTCAAGTCCATTACCGCCGAAGACGGCGCCGCTCTCGCCGGCTACAAACTCGAGCCGCAGCTCATCACCGCGCTCTCCGAGGACAGCAACCGCACCAAGCGCCGCCTGGTCACCTACGACCAGATTCCCCCGCGCATGGTGCAGGCGGTCATGGCCATCGAAGACCGCCGCTTCTTCGAGCACGGCGGCATCAACTACGGCCGCACCCTCAAGTGCGCCGTGCAGGATGTGCTCGCCCATCGCATGGACTGCGGCGGCTCCACCATCACCCAGCAACTCGCGCGCGGCTTCTTCCTCACGCCCGACAAGACCATCTCGCGCAAGATCGCCGAAATCATGATCACGTTCCAGCTCGAAGCGCGCTTCACCAAGCCGCAGATCTTCGAGATGTACGCCAACGAGATCAACCTCGGCCAGCGCGGATCGTATGGCATTAACGGCTTCGGCGAAGCCGCCCAGGCCTACTTCGGCAAGGACCTGCGCCAGCTCGATCTCGCCCAGTGCGCCCTGCTCGCCGGCCTCATCCAGAGCCCCAACCGCCGCAATCCCTATCGCCACCCCGAGCGCGCCATGGAGCGCCGCAACGTCGTGCTCGACTCCATGGTCGAGACCGGCGCCATCACCGCCTCGCAGGCCGAGCGCGCCAAGGCCGAGCCCCTCAACCTCGCCCCGCCCAACATCGACGCCAGCGAAGCTCCCTACTTCGTCGACCTCGTCCACGACCAGCTCGTGCAGCGGCTCGGCGACTCCGACACCGCGCACTCCGCGCTGCGCATCTACACCTCGCTCGACCCGGAGCTCCAGCGCGCCGCCGCCGACGCCGTCGAGCAGGGCATGAAGCATGTGGACGAGCTGGTCCGCAAACTCTACGCCAGCCGCCGCAAGCGAGGCTTCATTGGACCCGACACCTATCCCCAGGTCGCGCTCGTCGCCCTCAACCCGCACACCGGCCAGGTCCTCGCCCTGGTCGGCGGCCGCAACTACGGCGTCTCCCAGCTCGACCACGCCCTCGCCCCGCGCCCCACCGGCTCCATCTTCAAGCCCTTCGTCTACGCCACCGCCTTCAACGCGTCGCTCAACGGCACCAGCCTCGACGGCAGCGTCTTCACCGCCCTCACCAAGCTCAACGACGACCCCCAGGACTTCGGCGTCAACGGCCAGTCCTACACCCCCGGCAACTTCGTCAAAGGCGAATACCCCGGCATGGTCACCGCCACCGACGCCCTCGACCATTCGCTCAACATCGCCACCATCGCTCTGGCCCAGTTGGTCGGCTATGAGAATGTCGCCGCCGTCGCCCGCTCCGCCGGCATCCTCAACGCCCGCGGCACTGCTTCAGTGGCCATCGGCACCTACCAGGCGACGCCCCTCGACATGGCCGGCGCCTATACCACCTTCGCCAACAACGGCGTCCATCTCAAGCCCTGGGTGCTGGCCAGCGTCCGCAACCCCCAGGGAGACATCGTCGCCGACTTCGCCCCCGAAGCCAAACAGGTCCTCGATCCCCGCGTCGCCTTCCTCACTCAGTCCATGCTCGAAAACGTCATGATCTACGGCACCGGCGGCGCCGTCCGCAAGCTTGGTTTCACCGCTCCGGCCGCCGGCAAGACCGGCACCGAGCACGACGCCTGGTTCGCCGGCTACACCTCCAACCTGCTCTGCATCATCTGGATCGGCAACGACGATTACACCGACATCAAACTCCAAGGCGCCGACGCCGCCGCGCCCATCTGGGCCGAGTTCATGAACCGCGCCATCCGCATCCCCCAATACTCCGACATGCGCCCGCTCGGTCCCGCGCCCGACGGCGTCGAGGTCCTGCGCATCGACCGCGCCACCAGTCTCGTCGCCGACGACACCTGCCCCAGCGACGGCATCTCCACCGCGTTTCTCATCGGCACCGCACCCAACAGCACCTGCTCCCACATGGGCGAAGACTCGCAGACCCTAGGCAATCGCCTCTTCGGGCTCTCCGAAACGCCCGGCAACCCGAACCCCAACGCGCCCTCGCCGGACAGCTCCACCGAGCCGGCCCAGCATCGCAGCTTCTTTCAGAAGCTCTTCGGGACCGGCAAGCCGGCCGCCCCACCCCAACCCGCAACGCCGCAACCAGTTCCACCGCTCGGCACGAAACCGCCGCCATCTTGATCTGCATTTTTACTTGCTTTTCTGGTTGTCATTCCGTAGGAATCTGCTTCTTGGATCTGCCATACACCATCGGGACAGCGCCCTACACCGCAACAGTAAAGCTGTCCTCACTGCGTGTCACCGCACGATACAGCGTGTCGCGCTCGAACGGCACCCGTCCAGCCTCCGTAATCAGCCGCACCAGATCCTGCCGCCGCAGCCCCTGCGGGGTCTTCGCTCCGGCATCGTGATAGATCTTCTCTTCGACCACCGTTCCATCGATATCGTCCGCCCCAAACCGCAGCGAAATCTGCGCCATCTTCGGCGTCACCATCTGCCAGTAGCTCTTGATGTGCGCGAAGTTATCCAGCAGCAGCCGCCCCACCGCAATCTGCCGGATGTCGGTCATGCCTGTCGATTTTGGCAGATGGCTCATCGCCGTATTATCCGGATGAAAGCTCAGCGGGATGAACGTCTGGAAGCCGCCCGTCTCATCCTGCAATGCCCGCAATTTGAGCAGGTGATCGACGCGGTCCTCATCGTTCTCGATGTGTCCATACAGCATCGTCGCATTCGACCGCAGCCCGGCCTTGTGCGCCAGCCGCGCCGTCTCCAGCCACTCGCCGCCATCGATCTTGTGGTCGCAGATGATATGCCTCACCCGGTCCGCGAAGATCTCCGCTCCCCCGCCCGGGCACGAGTCCACACCCGCCGCCTTCATGCGCTCCAGCGCCGTCTGAATCGACATCTTGCCGCGCTTGGCCAGGAACGCCACCTCGACCATCGTGAAGGCCTTGATGTGCACCTTCGGATAGCGTTCTTTCAACCCGCTCACCAGGTCCATGAAGTACTCGAACGGCAGGTCCGGATGCAGCCCGCCGACGATGTGGAACTCGGTCACGGCTTCCGTGAGCCCCTGACCTGCGGTCTCCCACGCCTCTTCGAGCGCCATCGTATACGTATCGGCCGCGCCCTTCTTGCGCCCGAACGCACACAGCCGGCACGAGGCCACGCACACGTTGGTCGGATTGATGTGCCGGTTCACGTTGAAGTACGCGACGTCGCCATGCATCCGCTCGCGCACCAGGTTGGCCATCCAGCCGACAGCAAGAATATCGGCGCTGCGATACAGCGCCAACCCATCCTCGAAGCTCAGCCGCTCGCCCCGTTCGACCTTCTGCGCAATCGGCTCAAGCGCCCGATCATCGGTCTGAAACGAGTGCCGCGCCCGCGAGTTGACCGCCGTGGAATCCATATCCTTCCATTCTATCCCGCCGCAAGCCACGCCGATCTGGGGGTTCTATTGAGTGCATTGGCGATTTGTCATCTTTCCAGAATCGTTACTGACGAGAAGCGCGTTTCCCGCAACGTATCCCGCTCTTGTCTGCTAACGTCAGACTTGAAGAATCATTTGATCTGTTGTCGTCAGTTGAGCGTTTGATCAGGTGGGGTCAAGATGAGAGGCCGTACCTGTTGGAGGAGCACCCTCAGGGTCAAAGCCAGTAAAGTCGCAGAGTCTTCATGACCCGTACCCGGAACCAGATAGAACTGCTTGCGCGGGGCCTTAATGCTGTCGAAATAGGCTTTGGCCAATTCTGGAGCGGCGGTCAGGTCTTCCTGGCCTTGGATGATGAACACTGGAATCGCAAAGGTCGTCCCGAGCGCCGGAAGATCGACCTCCATGAGCGGCCCGGAGAGTGTCGGCCCCCAGAAGTGCATGAAGGAGAAATCGTCTGCTGCGCCGTACTCAGCCTGCTCTTGCGGCGAGGCGTATTCCGGATCAATCGTCGCGGGAGCCGGCGACGCGGTCACCAGTTTGGCTTGGTAGATTCTTTCCCACTTGCGATACACAGGCCACTTGGAAAGTGAATGCCAGGGCGGCGAACCTATCCCCATCAATGCAGTGATTGCCTGTTGATTGTCATCTGTACGAGCCATTTCCAGCACCCGCGCGTAGCCGGCAGACAAATCCTTCTGCACATTCACGATTTGGGCGATGCCGACATAAGCATAGAAAAGGTCCGGCCTTGCATGGGCCATGTAAACGCCGAGAATGGAACCCCAAGAGCTCCCTAAAATAACTATCTTTTTCTTGTGAAGGTGGCCGACCAGGTATTCGGCAACCTCGACCCCATCCTGCGCCATCCGCTCGACAGTCATCGTCGGCTCAATTGAAGAGCCGTTCTTTGTGAAGGTCCTGCCTGCGCCACGCTGATCCCATTGCACAAGCGTGAAGTATTTGTCCCATCCAGCGAACATGGAATCGGAGTACGGACTCAACACATCGCCCGGTCCGCCATGTAGAAAGAGCACAACCGGGTTGCTGCGATTCTCGCTTTTAATTGTGATCCATTGTGGGATGCCGCCGATTTGAACGAACGACTGTTCGGAAACCCGCCCTGATGAAGGGACATGCTGCGCTTGTGCTTCCAGGTTGTGAGTTTGTGCTGAAACTGCAACGGAAATCGTAACCAACAACGATGCGGTAAGGCGCAGACAGCCCACTTTTCAATCTCCCGACGCAAAGGACTATTACAGCTTAACAGCTCCTATCGGGTTCATATCCAAAGAGCGGCCGTCGGTCATCGTAAAGATTCCAGCCGTCGTTTCGGTTGGTGCGAAATCCCCAATGCACTCAGCGATCGACGGATCAGTCATCATAAGTCGGGTTCTGTTTACTAATCAATGCTTTAGCACGATCACACCTATCGCCAACAGGCCAAATCATTTATCCACCCCCCAAACTCGGCGCATTCCACCTGAGTTGGTGCTGTAAATACGCACCAGCTTGACTCAGGCGCAATCCCATGCAATGGGCCGGGCCGGAAACTGAGAGCTTCACCTCAGCGGCTCTCAGAACCTGTCCAAAACTCGCAACAGGACGGGCCACGCACAAATAGGCACGGAAAAGCCACGCAGTCCCGGCACGGCAGCAGCGGACTCGAAGTAGCGTTTTCTCAACAGGTTCTGATCTCGCTCGAAAACCTGTCAAGCCCGCTCGCGAGCCAATCGCACTCATCTCCTTGAAAGGAGAGAGTATTTGGCCAAAAATATTTGGCGTGTTACCCCTGCGCCGCCCCGTATCATAGAAACAGTACGAAGAACGGAAAATCCCGGCGCCCCTGGGAACCTGTGGAAGAACTCTGCTTTCGTTAAGGGCACGGCTTCAGCCGCGCCGTAAGTGGCGCTGTTGCAACGCGGCTTTAGCCGCCGAAGTACGCTTTCGCTCCGTCTCCGATCTTTTCAACAAACTCCTAGGACGGCGGCATGGCACCGGGCATGGCACGGCGGGACTGCAATGAGGCAGTCAATCTACTCTCTAACTCCTTTGTATGAACTGGTTTGCGTAGAAACAACCAGTCAATGGGGGGAGGGGGGTGGGGGCGTATCTCCACAGGCTGGTCGGAGAGATGGTATTGGACAAGTTCTTAGGGCTTCACCATCCTGAGCTTCACATCCTCCACAGTTGAGTCCACCATCCGCGGCTGCACCACAACCCCGTCGAACAGCGACGCCGCGATCAAGTGGTCTCCCACCGGCCGCGCGAAGCGCAGCTTCCATCCCGTGTTCCAGTAGTTCACCTTGCCATCCGGCAGATGCACCGCGTACACGAAGACCGAGTCCGAGCTGGTCAGCAGGATGCGATCTCCCGCGGCATCGAAGTAGAGGCTATCCACCCCAGTCACGGAGAGGTTCGGAGCACGCATCCAGGTTGCCCCACCATCGTCCGAGGTGAATAGACCCTCCAGCCCGCCAACCCACAGGTGGTCCTCGCGATCGACCGCGACCGCCGCAATCTGAGTAAGCCCCGTCGGCAACGTGAGCGCTTTCCAGGTCTCCCCGCCGTTCGACGACAAGGCCATCTGCCGCAGGCCGGCCACCAGCAGCACGGATTCCCGCCCCGCCAGATAACGCGTATCGGCCGTCGTCAGCGACGAGACTGGCCGCCACGCTTTTCCATCTGCGTCGCCGCGCAGCAAGCCCTGCGACGTCGCCGCAAACACCGCTGTGCTCTCCGGAGCGAGCGCATACACCGCCGCATCCAACCGCCCGGCCGTCTCTCGCGGAGCGGCGGCGGCAACGCGCAGCTTCACTGCGGGCCGTCCGTGCGACTTGGATTCGGCAGAGGATCGCCTGACAGCGGGCGCAACCTTCGCCTCAGCCGGCACCAACGCGCTTGAGTCCGACCACGCTCCATCGCTCCATCGGAAGATCCCATGCGCTGTTCCCGCGATCAATGTCCCGTACGCCGTCACGCCCAGGCTGAAGGCGTCGCGGCCGCCCAGACCGGTGCTGATCTGCTGCCACTTCACGCCGCCATCGCGGCTCTGGAAGACGCCTCCGGCCTGCTTGTCGTTCACCACGCCGACATACACCACTGCCTGGTTGCTGGGATCGGCCGCGTAAGAGTCCACCAGCCGCGAAGAAAACCCAATGTTCGACGGCTGAAACGTGGCCGCCATATCGTCGCTGCTCAGCACGCCATAGCGGTCGGTCGCCAGCAGAATGTGACTGTCGTTCGCCGGGTCCACCCACACATCGTTCACGATCACATCCGGCGCCGTCATGCGGTCCCAGTGCTCGCCGCCATCGAGCGACCGGTACAGCCCCTCGGTCGTGCCCGCGTACACCGTCTCCGGATGCTGCGGGTCTTGCGCCAGCTTGCGAGTCCTGCGCGCGGTGGAGGGAAGCCCCTGCGTTCTATTCAGCCGTACCCCGCCCTTGAACTCGGCCCCAGCATCCACGCTCTTGTAAATTCCCGAACAGGCGCTGGCATAGACGATATTGGGTTGGGCCGGGTCGATGATGATCGAAAACACATCCGAGTCTTCGATCAGTCCTTCCTTGATGCTGCTCCAGTGCGCTCCGCCATCGCTGGTCTTCCATGGCAGATGCCAGGTGCCCACGTAGATCACCTGCGGATCGACAGGATCGATCGCCACTGACTCCACCTCATGGATCTCGGCGTTCTCCGGAGGGCTGATCTGCTGCCAGTGAGTGCCGTCGTCTTCGCTGCGAAACACGCCACGTAGCGTTCCCGCCACGAGTTCGTTGGGATCGGACGCCGATCGTGCCAGCGAGAATACCGATTGTCCGTGCATCTGCGCCTGCGGATACCAGTTCTTCCCTCCATCCTCACTGACAAAAACACCGCCGCCGGTATGGTCCGGAAACCACGCCCCCACCATCAGCCGGCGAGCCTTGCCCGGGTCCGTAAGGATGTGGTCGATCACCAGGTCGTTGCGTCCGTCGATATGCGCCAACCGGCTCCATGACTGCCCACCGTCATGCGATTCATACACCCATCCCGTCGCCGTTCCCAGATAGAGATGATGCGAATCGTGAGGGTCCGCCGTAAGCGAACGTGCATCTCCGCCGTAGGGTCCGAGCGGAAACCAGCTCGCCGCGCGCAAAGGAAGAACCGACACTCCTACACAGAACAACAGACCCGCAAATTTACGCAACATCCGACCCATCATCCTATTCAAACTCATACTCCTGATTACAGGCTAACCTAAAGCCCCGCGGTTAGACCGCGAATCGAGCTTCCCCGAATGCCCGCGAATACCTCGCTTCACGACGTCGCCTGAATCTTTTCTTGACCTCTCGAGAGGAGTCCACAGGGTCGAGAGAAATCCATATAGACCTGGAGCTGAGTTCCTACCGGTGATGAGCCTCGCTCTTCTGGCTGTCATTCCGCAGCGCAGCGGAGGAATCTGCTTCTTCGGCTGCCTATACACTATCGAGGACAGTGCTGTGGCAATTTGGCGACCCGGCCAACAACACGCATCATCAGTGACGGCAAAGGCCGGTTGGGATCTCTCCCAAACCGGCCTTTGTCTTCCCTTGCGGCTCTTACTGAGGCTGCTGGTCGTTGACGTGGTGACGCTCCCGGCGATGCCGGCGGGCAGGAGCATTGCGCGGTACGGCTTTGATGGTGGACTCATCGACAGGAGTAACGCCCGTCATGTCCATCGTCGCGCCGGCCGGGATGAGCGTGGTCGATGCCGTATCGGTTCCGGCAGTGCCGGTGTACACCGAGATGCGGCTGGCATCGATACCCTTTTCATCCACGAGGTAGGCCTTCTCATTGACCGCACGTTCCGCGGCTCTGTGGTTGGCGTCGTCTGTCGCGCGCTCTTCACGCCGCTCGGCATGCCGGCCGTGAGCCTCGACCGGGGCAGAGTCACCCACGATCGCCAGCTTGGCGTTCGCGTCGCTCTGCGCACTCAGGGCAATCTGGTCAAGGCAGGCCTTGGCTTCATTGTCCACGCGAGTCGGACGAGCATGGTCACGATCGAAGTTGATCGAGCAAAGGCTGCTGGTGGTCGGCGCCGGCGGCGGTGCAGGTGCGTTCACCGACACAGACGTGGTTGACGAGGCAGTCTGGCCCTTGTCATCGACGACGTTGCAAGTGACCGTAATCGTGCCCGGCGCGGCTCCATCGGTTGCCAGCGTTGCCGTTGCGGTGTTGCCATTGATCGTTCCCGCGGTCGCGCTGTAGCTATAGGTCAGCGGGCGGTTCTGCGGGCTTACGCCTTGCGCCGTGACCGTCGAAGGCTCACCCGGGTTTACCGTGCTCGGAGTGGCCGAGCAACTGATCGTCGGGGGCTGGAAGGCCGTGATCGTGAACGACGCCGTGCAGTCCGCCATCTCGCCCGGCTTCTTGCCCTCCATGACGTGGCCCTTCACGTTGTAGGTCCCGGCGTTCAGGGTGTGCGTGTCGATATTTGCCACATTCGACGTGCCCGACACCGGTCCGCTATCCGAGGACCAGGTGTAGACCGGGGTCCGCTTGGGGTTCAGGTTCAACGCCGTGCCGGTCACGGTAACCGGGTCGCCCGGGTAGATCGTGCCTGCCGGTGTCGCCGCGCAAGAGTACGTGACAGGCGGCGGCGGGATGATGTGGCCGAAATGCAGCAGGATGCCGGTGCTGAGTTCAGCCGCGCCCAGGTTGGCGCGTCCACCCAGGACACCGCCCGTCGGGACCGTGGTGGAAGGACCGAAATCGGCGTGGATGTAGCGATAGTCGGCCTCGAACAAGCGAATGCCGAACATGTGGTTATGGAACGGAAGATCGTAGTCCATGCCACCGCCCACCAGCAGGCTCGGGCCCCATTGATAGGGCTCGTGCTCTAAATTGGCCGGGGACTCGTTGTTGGGGCCGCCGATCTTCACTCCGCCTGCCATTCCATGCGCAAAAAGCGTGAAGTTCTGCATCGGCGCGCGGAAGATCGGACCGGCATACGCGCCGTAAAGGCCGTCATTCTGCCCATCCGGGTTGGCGATGAAGTTGATCTCGCCGCCAACATACTTATTGAAATAATATGCGCCGCTGCCGATCGCCCCCTCGTCCACCGACGAGTAGCCGATGTCCGCGGGCTTGACCTCGCCATGGGCGCCGAAATAGGAGAAACCCATGAACACGTCAACGCGCGAAGGATTCGGTCCGTTCGGTGTGGGTGCGCTGGGCGCGGTTTGGGCGCTCAAGCTTGCTGTTACAAAGCTGACCGCGCATGCAGCCAGCAAGTAACGGCCGATATTGCGAAACGGGCGATAAGACATTCGACAATCCTCCAAAAATCAAAACTCGGTTACTACAATCTGTTGCCGGTCCGATATATGCGGTTGTCCCGCTATAACGTAACAAATTCCTCAAAAGTGTACCGCAGATGTTTCATGTGTCCAGAACTAAATTCATTGTCTCTTCAAATGCTCATGCTACATCCAGTCATGACCTGCGCAACCGGATTCGATAACTACCCGGAACCTATCTGGTTAATCCTCACTTAAGCCTCCACCCTTTCCGCCGGAGAATGGGCCGGAAGAAGCCGAATATACTCACCGTTTCAGGTCTCACGCCAGATTCAGCGTCTGCCTTACCGTGCCGCGGCTGGCCTGAATCTTTTCCTGCAACAGCGTGATCGCATAGAGCAACTGCTCCGGCCGCGGCGGGCATCCCGGCACATACACGTCCACCGGAATCACCTGGTTGACGCCCTGCAGCAGGGCGTAGTTGTTGAATACTCCTCCCGAGGTCGCGCACGCGCCCATCGAAATCACCCACTTCGGCTCCGGCATCTGCTCATACAACCGGCGGATCACCGGGGCCATCTTCTGCGAAACTCGCCCCGCCACGATCATCAAATCGCTCTGCCGCGGGGAAGGCCGAAACACCTCCGCTCCAAAACGTGCGATGTCGTAGCGCGATCCGCCCAGCGACATCATCTCGATGGCACAGCATGCCAACCCAAACGTCATCGGCCAAATTGAATTTTTCCTTACCCAGTTCAGCGCCGCATCCAGCGACGCCAGCACCACGCCCTCGCTCTGGTCGCTTCCCCAGTTCACTTCGTCCAGCTTTTCCCGGTTTTTGCCAAAGCTGTCCAGGGTGCCGAAAAGGTAGCGATCGTTGCGCCGCGTCCCCTTGATGGCCCGGTCGCCGCTCAAAGTTTGCCCGGATTCCTTGCGCATCCCGGATTCCTTGCGCATCCCGGATTCCTTGCGCATCCCGATAGCTTCATCGCTCATGTCACTAAGTATACGGTCGCTTCAACCGCCGATCCCGTGGTGTTGGAGAAACTTCGTCCTGAAACGGTTCCCCGCAAAACCATTCCCGCAAAAGCCGTGAAACTACGGATGCGCATAGCGAAATTTTGGTTGTTGTGCGCGGGTTTCGTAGCGCCAAAAAAAATCTGCTTGCGTCCGTTCCCGATCGTCGTTCGTGTGCGATTTCGCGACAAGCTTCCCTCGCGTCTAGCTCGCGTTTTCGGCAATCGCCGCCATCAGCGCCTCGCCCAGAGCGCTCTCCTGCTCCCGCGTCAGCCGCGCGCGTTCGCTGGTCAGGTAGAAAACGTCGATGGCCATCTCGCCCTCGGTGTCCACCAGCGCGACCTCCACGCTGTAGCCCAGCCCGCTCAGCGTCTGGCTGATCGTCCGCAGCAGTCCCGGAACATCCTGCGCGACCACCTGCAGCAGCGTGCTGTGCGCCGAGGCCATATCGTCGAACTCGATCTTCGTCGTCACCGCCACCCGCGGTGCCGGCCGCCGCGCCCGGCGGCGTCCACTGAGCAGCTTCTCCAGTGGCGCTCGGTCGGCCACCAGGTCCCGCACGCTGGCCACGAACCGCTCCCGCTCGCTCTCATTCAACTCCAGCGTGCGAAAGGTGTCGGTGAACCGGAAGCTGTCCACCACCACTCCTTCGGCGTTGGCGAAGGCATCGGCGGTCACCACGTTCATGCCCCAGGCAGCCAGCGCCGCGGCCATGCCCGCGAACAGCCGCGGCCTGTCCTGGGTGACCAGCGTGATCTCGCTCACCGCAAAGCCCGATCCCGCGAGGCCCGATCCCGCCGAGCCCGATCCCGCCGAGCCCGATCCCGAAGCTGCCACCGGCCCGCTCCCATGCTGGAACGCGATCTGAAACGGCTCCTCGGCGAAATTCAGCGTCATCTCGAAGTGCCGCCGCATCGTCTCGGGCGATCGCGTATTGACATAGCGCTCCGGAAATCCTTCCAGAAACCGCTCCGCCTCCGCCTCACGGCCCCGCGCCATCGACAGCACCCGCGCGATCTTCTGCCCCTTCTGCCCGAGCCGTCCCAGCTCGCCGCCCTCCCGCGCCCCCGCGCCGTGCCCGCGCGGCCGTTCGCCAAGCCCCTCCGCCGAGCCCAGCGCATGCACCCGCTCCTCATCCACATTACGGTCCAGTTGATTGGCCGCCGCCATCGACAGCCGCCACAGGTTCTCCGCCTTCCACGGCGTCAGCGCATCCGGATGCACCGCCGCGATGTCCGCATAGGTAAACAGCGTCAGCATCCGCAGCAGCTCATGGGTCTGCACCTTGCTGGCGAACGTATGCACCGTCTCCGCGTCGAAGATGTCCCGGCGCAGCGCCGCCGACATCTCCAGATGGATCTCGATCAGCCTCAGCACCTGGCCCGCATCGTAGCCATCCATCTCCAGCCGGTTCAGCACACCACGCGCCATGTTCGCGCTCTCCACCGCATGATTGCCGCTCGCGCGTCCCTTGCCCGTGTCATGCAATACCGCCGCCAGATACAGCAGCGCCGGATGGTGCAGTTCGCGAACCATCGCACCGAACTTCACCCTCCACTCCGGTGCATTCTTTCCCGGATCGGCCGCGAGGCCGTGCAGCGTATCGATCAGCACAAACGTATGCTCGTCCACCGTGTAGCGGTGATACGCGTCGCGAATGACGAGCGCGTCGATGCCGTGAAACTCCGGCAGGATCAACTCCAGCACACCCAGCGTATGCATCGTGCGCAGCGCCGTGCCTGCGCGCTCGCCCGTCAGCACCGCGGAGAGCGAGCGCCACAGCGCCGGGCCCTCCTCCAGATTGGCCGACAACAGCGGAATGGCGGCCGCGATCCGCTCCTCGCTCTCGCGCGACAGCCGCGCTCCCGTTCTCGCCATCGCCGCAAACGCCGCCAGCACGACCTCCGGTTCCTGCGCCGGATCCATCCCGCCGCCGGCCGCATTGCTCCCCGCATCGCCCAGCTCCAGTCGCCCCTCGCGCGGCCCCGACCGGATCCAGCGCAACCCCGCCTCCGCCGCCAGCTTCACCCGGCGCGGCGCTCCATCGGGCTCCAGCCTCAGCCCTGCCTGCTCGAACTCCCGCAACAATCTCCGCTGCACCACCCGAGCATGACGAAAGTACGCGCGCATCCAATACGCCGCGTCCGCTACAGCCGCGCCGGCCCGCTCGCCGCGCTGCCGGCCCAGAGCTGCACTCAGCCCGATCCTCTGCTCCGCCGCCGCATCCTGCGCCTGCCAGTCCAGCACATTGTCGTCGCGCTCATGGCGGTAGTGGAGGAAACATCGCACCGAGGCCAGAAACGCCAGCGCCTCATCAAACTCGGTCTCTCCCCTTATCGCCTCGCCGAGAATCCGGGTGCCCCAGGTCTCGCTTCTGAGACCTGGGCTTGCGACAACTCCCCGCAGCCCCGACAACCACCCACACACATTCGCATCGCGCAAACCGCCCGGACAGTCCTTGATATTCGGCTCCAGGTGAAACAGCGTCCCGCCGTACTTCGCGTGGCGTTCGCGCGTCAGCCGGGCCAGCTCCAGGCCGATGCTCTTCACATCCCGCGCCCGCATCTTTGCGACCGCTTTCTCGCGCAGCTTCGCGAACACCGCCGCATCGCCGCCCAGGCCGCGCAGGTCCAGCAGCGCCAGCCCAAACTCCGGATTGGCCGGGTCGAAGCGCTCGCACTCGGCCGCCGTCCGCGTGGCCGGAGAAACCTGCATCCCGCAATCCCACAACGACTGCGACAGGCTGCGGATCGCCGGCTTGGCCTGCGCCGCCATGCCCTTCTCCACGCCGAACAACAGGTCCACATCGGACCACGGAAAGAGCTGTCCGCGCCCATACCCACCCACCGCGGCGATCGTCACTCCCTTGGCCAGCTTCGGGTCTTTGTCCACCTCGCCCGACCACAGCCGCCGCACGAAATCGTCCACCAGCCCCGACCGCGCCGCCGCCGCTCGCAAACCATCGCCGTTGAGCTCGAAGCCGCGCCGTATCTCCGCCCGCCGCCGCTCATACTCCCCGCGCATGTGTGCGCCCGAAGTCTGTTCTCCTGAAGCCTGGGCGCCTGAGGTCTGGCCACCGCCGCTGCTGGTCTCGTCGCTCGTCAGCCGTCACCCCTTACAGCGCGATCTCTCCGCGCTCGTCGTTGCGAATCCGGATCGCCTCATCGATCTTCGACACGAAGATCTTGCCATCGCCAATCCTGCCCGTCCTCGCCGCCGTAATGATGGTCTGGATCGCCCGTTCGGCCATCTCGTCCGACACCACCAACTCCAGCTTCACCTTGGGCAGCAGATCCACCGCATACTCGCGACCGCGATAGAACTCCGTGTGCCCCTTCTGACGCCCATGCCCGCGCGCCTCGAAGATCGTCATCCCCGAAATTCCCACCTCGGTCAGCGCATCCTTCACCGCATCCAGCTTCGACGGCTGTATCACCGCTTCAATCTTCTGCATCTCCGCCTCGCTTTTTACTCACTACTCACTATTCACTGATCACTATTCACTAATCACTGCTTCTACGCCGCTTCCCAGTCATAGCCCTCTTCGCCGTGTTGCGACAGATCCAGGCCCTCGCGCTCGTCCTCTTCACTCACGCGCAGCCCAATCAGCTTATCGACTACAAACAGAATAATCAGCGTCCCGACAATCGATAATGTCCAGGCGATCGCCACGCCCACCAACTGGTTCAACACCTGGTGATGATTGCCCTCGAAAAATCCGGTCGCTTTGCCTTTACCGAAGATTGGGTTAATGACCGAATTCGCGAACAGCCCGGTCAGGATCGCGCCCAGCGTGCCGCCCGCGCCATGCACGCCAAACGCGTCCAGCGAGTCGTCGTAGCCGAACATGTTCTTCACAAACACCACCATCCAGAAGCAGAACACGCCCGCCAGCAGCCCGATGATCAGCGCGCTCATCGGCGTCACAAACCCTGACGCCGGCGTAATCGCCACCAGCCCCGCCACCGCGCCCGAGATCGCTCCCAGCGCCGAGGGCTTGCCATTGCGGATCCACTCCGCTCCTGCCCATCCAATCGCCGCCGCCGCCGCGCCAAAGTGCGTCGCCACAAACGCCGAAGTCGCCAGGCCCGAAGCCGCCAGCGCCGATCCCGCATTGAACCCGAACCACCCCACCCACAGCAGACACGCGCCGATAAAACTCAGCACCACCGAATGCGGCGGAAACGCCTTCTGCGGGAACCCCAGCCGCCTGCCCAGATACAGCGCCGTCATCAGCGCGCTCACCCCCGAGGTCACATGCACCACCGTCCCACCCGCGAAGTCCAGACACGGGAAACGCCCCGCCAGCCCGCCCGTCCCCACCGCAGCCGCGTTCAGCAACCCACCCACGCCCCACACCATGTGCGCCATCGGGCTATACACGATCAGCGCCCACAGTACCATGAACACCAGCATGGCCGAAAACTTCATCCGCTCCGCAAAGGCCCCGCAGATCAGCGCCGGCGTAATGATCGCGAACATCAGCTGGTACACCATGTAAGTCTGCAGTGGAATCGTCGCCGCATACGCCGGATCGGGCGCCAGCCCCACCCCGCGCAGAAACACATTGTGCAGGCCGCCGATAAAAGCATTGCCCGCGCCAAACGCCAGCGAGTAGCTCACCAGCGCCCACAGCACCGTAATCACCGCCATCATCGCGAAGGTCTGCATCATCGTCCCGAGGATGTTCTTCTTGCGCACCAGGCCGCCGTAAAACAGCGCCAGCCCCGGGCCGCTCATCATCAGCACCAGCGCCGCCGAGGTCAGCATCCACGCGTTATCGCCCGCGCTCTGCGCGCTCGCGATCGCCGTCGCATTGGCCGTATTCGCCTTCTCCAGCGCCGCAATCCGGTCGGTCGAGGCGGTCGCGTCGGTCCGGGTCGCGTCGGTCTGGGCCCGGCCCACGCCCGCAAAGATTCCCAGGCACAGCGCCAGCACCAGCAGCCAGCGCGCGCTCGCACCCACCGGCTTTTGTTTGTCACTCCCAAAGCCGGGGGCCCCGGCGAGCGCACTTGCTCGCTGGGGTGGAAAGGGAATCCGCGTTTCCAGACGCCGCGCGGCGTCCACCCTCTTCAACCCCAGCTTCGCGGCCCTCTTGATCCTCAGTTTCGCCATCCAGCCCATGTGCGGTCACCCCTTCGCGAGTAAGAACAACGAAACCAACGATTGAAGAAACAGGTAAGCGTCGGCCCCGGCTGCCAGCCTTCGCAGTCTTCGCAATTTGCATCGTGAGCAGCCCGGCGGAGCCCCTCGAAACGCCCAGCTTGTAAACCTTTGTGAATACTCTACATCAACGCCCGCGCTCCACAAGCACTCTTGTCCCGCATTCTTGTAGTCTTGTCTCATGTCCGCCGAAGCTACCCTCGCCCGCTGGTCCGATATTCCGCCCGAAGCCATGAACCCTCTGCTCACCCGCCAGTTCGTCACCGGTTCGCAGGCCATGATCGCCCGCATCGTGATGAAGAAGGGCTGCTTCGTTCCCCGCCACGCGCACCACAACGAGCAGATCGCCTTCATCCTCGAGGGCGTGCTGCGTTTCTCGCTCGGCAAAGAAGGCGCGGCTGAAGAAAAAATCGTCCGCGCCGGCGAACTCCTGGTCATTCCCGCCAACCTTCCGCACTCCGCCGAAGCCCTCGAAAACACCCTCAACTTCGACATCTTCTCGCCTCCCCGCCAGGACTGGATCAGCGGCGACGACAGCTATCTGCGTTAGGAAACTTAGGAAACCTCCATCAAGTAGCTGTCGATCATGTAGCTGTTTTGAAGGGGCCAGGACTTGATCAACGAACTGTTTTGAAGGGGCGGGACTTCAGTCCCGCCGTCACCTCAATTATTCCAATGTGGCTTTAGCCACTGAGGGAATCTTCCAGGCTCGAGCGAACTTCCCTGATGTCATGTAGCCCGCAACCTAGACGACGCCCATCCGTTCCTGTAACAATTCTTTAGCACCGCCCTCGTTCCTCAACCCGCCCTGCCCTCGCGCAGGCCCCCCGGAGCATTCATGAGCACCGTCAAAATTGGAAGCAAGCAGCTTGGCCAAGGCCAGCCCTGCTACGTCATTGCCGAAGTCGGCATCAACCACAACGGCGACATCGACCTGGCCAAGCGCCTCATCTCCGTGGCCGTCGCCGCCGGCTGCGACGCCGTCAAGTTCCAGAAGCGCACCGTCGAGATCGTCTACACCGAAAAAGAGCTCGCCACTCCCCGCGCCAACCCCTTCGGCGAGACCAATGGCGACCTCAAGCGCGGCCTCGAGTTCGGTGAAGAAGACTTCGCCGAGATCTCCAGCTTCTGCAAGCAGGTCAAGATCGACTGGTTCGTCTCGCCCTGGGACGAAAAATCCGTCGACTTCATGCAGCCCTTCAACCCGCCCGTCTACAAGGTCGCCTCCGCCTCGCTCACCGACGACCACCTGCTTCGCCACATCCGCAAGACCGGCAAGCCCGTCATCGCCTCCACCGGCATGAGCACCTACGCCGAGATCGACCACGCCGTCGAGGTGCTGGGCAAAGACAACCTCATCCTGATGCACACCACCTCCACCTACCCGGCCAAGTACGAGCAGCTCAACCTGCGCGCCATCCCCGCCATGGCCGACCGCTACGGCATCCCCATCGGCTACTCCGGCCACGAGACCGGCATTCCCACCTCCGTCGCCGCGGCCGTCCTCGGCGCCTGCTGCGTCGAGCGCCACATCACCATGGACCGCGCCATGTGGGGCTCGGATCAGGCCGCCAGCCTGGAGCCGAACGGCATCTCGCGTCTGGTCCGCGACATCCGCCTCGTCGAGCAGTCCATGGGTGACGGCGTCAAGCGCGTCTACGAGGAAGAAATCCCCGTAATGAAGAAGCTCCGCCGCGTCGGCGCCGCCGTCTAGGGTTTGCTACTCTCCTTCGGCGACTGTCTTTGCTTTTGCACTTGCTTTTCTGATTGTCGTTCCGTAGGAATCTGCTTTTGCCCGCGCAGCCACAAATCAGGGTGCCCCATGTCTCGCCTCTGAGACATGGGGTTCTTCACCTCACCACGGGACCCATCCCGCCACCTCCATTTGCGACCGATTTCCCACAGCCGCGTCAAATTACTGTTCCAGAATTTCGCTCCGAGCTTCGCAAGATGCCCTCCGGCGGATACACTGGAGCCAACTCACTGGCTGTACACCATCGCAGTCAGATTCTCCGCCGCAAACCACCGCGGCGTCGGCCAAGCAGGCAGTATTCGCAGACCGCGCCCTCATCAGCACGCGCGGGGGCGGCGGTCGTTCGAAGGGGAAACATGTTCGAACGCTACAC
Source organism: Granulicella sp. (assembly GCA_965277925.1). Classification (GTDB taxonomy): domain Bacteria; phylum Acidobacteriota; class Terriglobia; order Terriglobales; family Acidobacteriaceae; genus Granulicella. Next base: position 1,423,286 of record OZ255850.1, read on the forward strand.
GGAGAAGGCGCGGCGCGTAATCTTCTTTGCGCGCTATGAGGCGAGCCAGTTCGGCTCGCCGTACATCGAAACCGAGCACCTCCTGCTGGGCCTGCTGCGCGAAGACAAAGCCCTCACCAATCGTTTTCTGCGCTCCCACGCCTCGGTCGAATCTATCCGCAAACAAATCGAACAGCACACCACCGTGCGCGAAAAGGTCTCGACCTCGGTCGATCTTCCGCTCTCCAACGAGTGCAAGCGCGTGCTCGCCTACGCCGCCGAAGAAGCCGAGCGGCTCTCCCACAAACACATCGGCACCGAACATCTGCTGCTCGGTCTGCTGCGCGAAGAAAAATGCTTCGCCGCGGAAATCCTCACCGAGCGCGGCCTGCGCCTGACCGCGATCCGCGAAGAGCTCCAGCGCACCACCCAGGAGAAGCCCGCCCAGGCCGCCGCCGCCAAGCAGCGCGGCAACCAGCCCGAGCAGTCCATGCTGGCCGAGTTCTCCCGCGACCTCACCCAGGCGGCCTCCGACCAGCAGCTCGATCCGCTCGTCGGCCGCGACTTCGAGGTCGAGCGCGTCATTCAGATCCTCTGCCGCCGCACCAAAAACAATCCTGTCCTGATCGGCGAACCCGGCGTCGGCAAGACCGCCATCGTCGAAGGCCTCGCACAGAAAATCGCCGACGGCGAAGTCCCCAGCTTCCTCGCCGAAAAGCGCGTCCTCTCGCTCGATCTTTCGCTGATCGTCGCCGGCACCAAGTACCGCGGCCAATTTGAAGAGCGCCTCAAGACCATCATGAAGGAGCTCATCGAAAACCAGAACTGCATCGTCTTCATCGACGAGCTGCATACGCTGGTCGGCGCCGGCTCGGCCGAGGGCTCACTCGACGCCGCCAACATCCTCAAGCCCGCGCTCAGCCGCGGCGAGATCCAATGCATCGGCGCCACCACGCCCTCCGAGTATCGCAAGTCCATCGAAAAAGACCGCTCCCTCGAGCGCCGCTTCCAGGCCGTCAAAGTGCCGCCGCCCAACGAAGAAGACGCGGTCAAGATCATCATGGGCATCCGCGAAAAATACGAGAAGTTCCACGCCGTCAGCTACACCGACGACGCCATCAACTTCTCGGTCTCGCACTCCAGCCGCTACATCCCCGACCGCTTCCTCCCCGACAAGGCCATCGACCTCATCGACGAGGCCGGCGCGCGCGTCAAGCTCCGCCAGACCACCCTCCCCGAGGAGCTCACCGAGGTCCAGAAGCGCATCAAGTTCATCGTCCACCGCATGGAGAACGCCATCGCGAACCACGAGTTCGAGAAGGCCCGCTTCTACTCCGATGAGGAGCGCAAAGAGCGCGAGAACCTGCGCGCGCTGCGCGACAAATATCACCTCGACGAGAGCTCCTCGGGCATCGTCACCCGCGAAGACATTGAAGATGTCGTCTCGCGCTGGACCGGCGTTCCCATCACCTCCATCAAGGAAGAAGAAACCCAAAAACTCCTCCGCGTCGAAGAAGAGCTGCACAAGCGCGTCATCGCGCAGGACAAGGCGATCTCCGCCCTCGCGCGCGCCATTCGCCGCTCGCGCGCCGGCCTCAAGAACCCCGGCCGCCCCATCGGCAGCTTCCTCTTCCTCGGCCCCACCGGTGTCGGCAAGACCGAGATGGCCCGCACCCTCGCGCAGTTCCTCTTCGGCAGCGAAAAATCCCTCATCCGCTTCGACATGTCGGAGTTCATGGAGAAGCACTCGGTCTCCAAGCTCATCGGCTCGCCTCCGGGCTATGTCGGCTACGAAGAGGGCGGCCAGCTCACCGAGCGCGTCAAGCGCAGCCCGTACTCCGTCGTCCTGCTCGACGAGATCGAGAAGGCCCACCCCGACGTCTTCAACCTGCTGCTGCAGGTCTTTGAAGACGGCCAGCTCACCGACGGCCTCGGCAACACCGTCGACTTCAAGAACACCATCATCATCATGACCTCCAACATCGGGGCCAAGCACCTGATGAAGCGCGAGGGCCTCGGCTTCCAATCGAGCAAGGACGAAGTCGTGCTCGAAAAGATGCAGGAGATGGTGATGAGCGAGGTAAAGCGCACCTTCAACCCCGAGTTCCTCAACCGCATCGACGAGGTCATCGTCTTCACCTCCCTGTCCGACGCGGACCTGATGCAGATCCTCGAGCTGCTCGTCCAGAGCCTCAACGCCAATCTCGTCCACAAGGCCATCACCATCTCGGTCCAGGACGACGCCAAGCGCTGGATCCTCGAGAAGACGCTCGTCGATCGCAGCTACGGCGCGCGCCCTCTGCGCCGCGCGCTGCAGAAGTACATCGAAGACCCGCTCTCGGAGGCGCTGATCGGCGGCCTGATCGCCGAGCGTCCCGCGTTCCTCGAGGTCTACCTCGACATCAACCAGCTCTTCTATCGCCCGGTCGCGTCGGAGGGCGAAGAGAAGTCCGCCGGCCTGGCCCTATCCACCGTCTAGCCGCACAAAAACCGCACAAAAACCACGCAGAAACCACGCAAAAACCACGCAGAAACCACGCAGAAACCACGCAACGATACGCCCCGGCCAGCCGGGGCGTATCGTCTTGCAGGAGGATCTTTTCTCCATGGAGCCGCAAGAACCCACTCGCCGCGACCTCGATCGTCGCAAGTTTGCCGCTATGTTGCCCGCGCTCTTCGCCGCCACTGCGCTGCTGCCCGAGGCGGCCTCAGCCCAGCAGGCCGGAACCATGGACCACCCGGTCATGGGCGAGCCCACCACCGGACCCGCGGGCGGCGTCAAAGGCCCGCTTCCTGACCTGACCTCCGGCGTCTACACGCCCGGTCCCGGCCACGGTTCACCGGCCCAGCGCGTCTCACATCAGTACCTCGCCGGAATCCTGAAGGCCGGCAATATTCAACTGGAGATGCACGAGACGATTCAGCACGCGGGAGCGCTGCACGAACCTGTCGGCAAGCATCTGCACAGCGAGATTTGGCTGGTCCGCGAAGGCATCTGCGAGCTGACCACCAACGGCGTCACCCGCCGCATGACCGTCGGCGACGTCGGCCTCTGCTGCGCCGGCGATTTGCACTACATCCGCAACGCCGGCGACACCCAATGCACCTACTTCGTCGTTACCGTAGGGCCGCCGGAGCAGACCACGTGAGCGGACATGAAAAAGCCCGCGGCAGCTTCGCCGCGGGCCCGGGAAAAGCAACCTCAAACATTCGCTAAACCAGCTTGCTGACGGCTTTTGACGCCTTGTTCGCCGTCTTCAGCACGCCGCTCGCCGCATCCACCGCTCCACCAAATTGGTTCTTGCTGACTTCGATCAGCCGCTGAGCTTCTTTCCCAAGGCTCTCGGCTTGCTCCTTTAGATAGTCGCTGGCGTCCTCCAGGCTCTCGCCCAGATCTTCCAGTCCTCGCCGTAACTTCCTGCGGGTCGCGGTACCGGTCTGCGGAGCGTACAGCAGTGCTGCAATTCCGCCGGCCAACGCGCCAAATCCCAGAGCGATCCAAAAATGTCGATTGCGCATCTTCACCTCCATAGCTTCACAGACGTTTGATTCGCCGCGCCGGCGAGGGGTTGGCAGCCCGCGGCAGAACACCCCCATCAGCCGATCCCCGCCAGCTCCCTCGCCCGCACAAAGATCCGCGCGAACATCGGGCGATTCAGCCGCCCCGTATTCGTATTGCGCAGCGACGGATGATAGCTGCCCAGCAGCACGATGCCATTGGGCATCGCGTACTCCGCCTCGTGGCCGAAGACGAACGCCGAGCGGCGCGCAATCACTCCCTGCTCCAGCAGATGAGCCAGATAGCCGTCCCACGCGATCTTGCCCAGGCACACCACCACCCGAACCCGCTTCAGCGCCGCGATCTCCGCCGCCAGATGCGGCCCGCAGTTGCGCACCTCCTGCGGCGTCGGCTTATCTCCCGGCGGAGCGCAGCGCACCACCGACCCAATCCAAACGCCGCGCAGCTTCAGCCCGTCGTCGCGGCTCACCGCCAGCGGCCGGCTGGCGAGCCCCAGTTCATGCAGCACCGGATACATAAAGTAGCCCGCTCCGTCGCCGGTGAATGGCCGCCCGGTGCGATTGGCGCCATGCGCTCCCGGCGCCAGCCCCAGCACCAGAATCCGCGCTTTCACGTCCCCGAAACCCGCCACCGGCCTGGCCCAGTACGCCTGGTCGATGTAGGCCTTGCGCCGCGTCTCGCCGATCCCCCGGCAATATTCGCGCAGCCGCGGACACCGCTCGCAGCCCGCGATCGTCTCGCGCACCTGCTCCATCACCGGCGGCAGTTCTGTCGAACCCGATGTCGCAAGTTGCGCGGAACCGGCTATCGCGCGGCCGCCTGTTCGTTTCGCCAAAATTCTCTCCCCTCCGATGATACTGTTATCTGCTGACCCGCCTCGCTGCCGCGGCGTCCTCCACAACGCCCGGCTCAGCGTTCTCCATTTGCGCAAAGTGCTCGTCTGCGGTAAACACAAGAGGAAAGAGTAGGCCACGATGAACCTCGCAGCACCGCCGCACGGCCGGTCCCGCCCCACGCCAGGCCGCGGGCGCTTCTCCACTTCCGGGTGGCTCACTCCGACTCTCGTCGCGATCATCTGCGTGGCCCTGCTGATCGCTGCCTGGGAACGCGGGCACGGCCATCTTCACAAGATCACCGCCGTGGTCAGCCCCCAGAATCTCGTCCCGCAGGCGTTTACGTTTCGCCCCGGCGGACAGGACCCGATTCTGCTCTCCCGCAGCGCCACCGAGATCGGCCGCGACCCCGAGTTCATCTCCGCCACCTTGCTGCCCGGCCGCGGCATGAACGTCTATCAGATCACCGCGCTCATCCCCGGCCACGGCGAGGTCTCGCTGCTCTACTCCCCGCCGCTGGCCGACGCCACCTCCATATTCACCGGCGAAGGCGACGACGCCAACGGCCAGGCCAGCACCACCGTCGGCGGAGCGTTTCTGCTGCCCTGGGCGCGGCGGCTCTCCGGCACAACCGCCAGCACTCCAGCCTCTACCTCCAGCCTGCTCCACACCACCTGGAGCGGTGAGCCGCTGACCTTTCCCGCCTCCGCACCCGGCAGCACGCTTTCGACCGATGGCCTGCTGCTCAACCTCCCTTCCAGCGCGGTCACCACCGCGGTGCTGCCCGACGGCCAGTCTGCCCAGGCCACCTTCCATGCGGGTTCGTTCTCCGGCGCGCTGCCCTCCACGGTCGATGTCACCGTCCTGGTCGAACTCTCCGCCCACACGCTCGATCTCACCGTTTCGGCCAGCAACACCGGCAAAGAACCGGTGCCGTTCGGGATCGGCTGGAAGCCGTTCTTCGCCATTCCCAGCGCCAATCGCGCCAATGCCCTGCTCGTGGTTCCCTCCGCCGCTGTGGCCGAGACCAGCAGCCGCACCGGCCTGCCCACCGGCCGCACCCTGCAGATCGATGGCACACCGCTCGATTTCAGTCATATCCGTGGCACCAGACTAGGCGCGTCCCTCGACCAGACCTACACCAATCTCCAATCCACTCTGCTCGCCGACGGACCCACCGCGGAGATCCACGACACGGTAGACAACGTCACCCTGCGGGTGATCCCGACCAGCTCCAACGTCACCAGCATGCATGTGGTGGCGCCGGCCAACAAGCCGTGGATCTCGATCGGGCCCGACACCAACCTCGACGATCCGCTGGGCCCGGAGTGGGCCGACCCGCGCAACAGCGGCATCGTCGCCCTCGCGCCGGGCGCCAGCATGGTGTGGAAGGTGCGCCTGGAGATCGCCCCGCTCGCGCCCGCCCAAGCCCCGCTGTAACTCCGCCTGCCCCAGAACCCACGGGTGGCCCATTCATGACAGCTTCACCGTCATGAGTGGGGGTTGCAGGATGCGGGTGCCCCCAGAACCCACGGGTGGCCCATTCATGACAGCTTCACCGTCATGAGTGGGGTTCGCCGAGGTATGGTACCCCGGGGCTCGCTTCTGAGACCCGGCTCCGCCAACTCACCTAAGTTCCACCAAACTCGTCCGAGCGCGCGGTTTGACCCTCGCCCTCGCGCCTCGTATTCTGGAGTCTGGCCATGGAAGGGCACGGATTCAGCCGTGCCACAAATGGACCAATTGTCTTGCGGCTTTAGCCGTTGAGGTACGCTTTTCCGGGGCGGCAGCGTTTCCAGCACTATCTGAAGACCCGGCCTGTCGGATTCCATCGGCTAGTGTCTGAACCCGTTCGGGAATGCATGATCTCCAACCAGCTCGAAATACATCTTCGGAAGGCAACGCGACTTGACCACCCCAGAGACAGAAACGCTCCCAGAAACGACCCTCGAAACGGCTCCGGAAACCCCCGATACGAACTTCGATGAGAATCTCGCCACCGTTCGACTGGCCCCACACGATCACCAGCACGATCACTCCAGCCACGACCACGCGCCCACGCTGAACCCCGAGCTCACCCGCACCCTCGCGGTCGAAGCACCCGCCGAGGACGTCGAAAAGGCCTTCCGCAAAGTCACCAAACGCTTCAGCGGCTTGGCGCGCATCCCCGGCTTTCGCGCCGGCAAAGTGCCGCCCTCGCTCATCCGCTCACGCTTCGCGAAGGAGATTCGCCAGGAGGTCCTCGATTCGCTGGTCTCCGATAGGTTTCGCAAGGAACTGGAAGCGCAGCACCTGCGGCCAATCTCGCAGCCGCAGATCAGCCAGCTTCAACTCGTCGACGGCCAGCCGCTGCGCTTCCAGGCCACCTTCGAGGTGCTGCCCGAGTTCGACATCGAGGGCTACGACACGGTCCACGTCCAGCGCCCCGACACCTCTGTCAGCGAGGACGAGTCCCAAGCTGAATTGGACAACGTGCTCGAACACCACGCTACGGTCGAGCCGGTCGAAGAAGACCGCCCGCTCACCGACGGCGACTGGGCCGAGATCGGCTTCAAGGGCCAGGTCCAGGAACTCGCCCACGTCGTTGGCGGCGAAGAGCCCGTCGGCGCAGACGGCTTCGAAAGCAAAACAGAACCGCAGCCCATCACCGGTGAAGACGTGCTCATCGAGATCGGCGGCAAGAACACGCTGCCTGCCTTCAACGAGGCCCTGCGCGGGGCGAAACCCGGCCAGGAGCTCACCTTCGAGGCGACCTACCCCTCCGAGTTCGGCGACGCCCGGCTCGCCGGCAAGACCGTCGCCTACGACGTCACCGTCAAGGCCATCAAGCGCAAGCTCTTCCCCGAGCGCGACGAAGAGTTCGCCAAGCAGCTCGGCCCCTACGAAAACTGGGACAACTTCGAGGCCAAACTGCGCGAGCGCCTCGCCCAGCGCAAGAAGGACGCGCTCGAATCGCAGGCCCGCGACCACATGCTCGACGAGATCATCGGCCGCTACAACTTCCCCGTGCCCGAGACCTTCGTCCAGCAGCAGGTGGACGCCCGCCTCGAACGCGGCCTGCGCGCGCTCGCCCAGCAGGGCATGAGCTCGGACGCCATGCGCCAGCTCGACTTCGGCCGCCTGCGCGAGGCGCAGCGCGACCAGGCTGTCAACGAGGTCAAGCTCTCGCTGGTGCTCGACCGCATCGCCGAGCGCGAGGACATCGCCGTCAGCGACGACGAGTTCGAGCGCGAGCTGCTCATGCTCTCCATCCAGGCCCGCGAACCGCTCGAAACGCTGCGCAAGCGCCTAGCCGACGATGGCTCGCTCGACCGCATCCGTGAGCAGATGCGCCGCGAAAAAACCGGCACCGCGTTGTTCGAACGCCTCGCGTCCTAACAATGCCGGGTGGCCCATTCATCCGCAGTCTCATCGCGGATGAGTGGGGAACCCCGACCGCCAACTCTTCCACAGACTCTCAAGAACCCAACCGCTTGTATCCTGAAGCAGAACGTAAAGAAAGAGAGAGCTTATGGGACTTATACCGATGGTGCTCGAGCAGACGAGCCGGGGCGAACGCTCCTACGACATCTACAGCCGTCTGCTGCGCGACAACATCATCTTCCTCGGCACGCCCATCGACGACAACGTCGCCAACCTCATCATCGCGCAGATGCTCTTCCTCTCCGGCGAAGACCCCGAGAAGGACATCCAGCTCTACATCAACTCCCCCGGCGGCTCCATCACCGCGGGCCTCGCCATCTACGACACCATGCAGTACATCAAAAACGATGTGGTCACGTTCTGCATCGGCCAGGCCGCGTCCATGGGCGCCTTCCTCCTGATGGCTGGGAAGAAGGGCAAGCGCTTCGCCCTGCCCAACTCGCGCATCCTGATCCACCAGCCCTCGATGGGCGGTCTCAGCGGCCAGGCCACCGACATCGACATTCACGCGCGCGAGATTCTGCGCATTCGCGAGATCACCAACAAGCTCATGAGCGCGAGCACCGGCCAGCCCCTCGACCGCATCGAGCGCGACGTCGAGCGCGACTTCATCATGAACTCCCCGCAGGCCAAGGAGTACGGCATCATCGACGACATCATCGACCGTCCGCGCACTACCTAGCGCAGAAGGCCATTGACAGAGGGCCTCCTTTTCTCCGCCGCCGCCGTTGCTCTTGCTTTTCTGGTTGTCATTCCGCAGCGCAGCGGAGGAATCTGCTGTTCGGACGCCCATGCGCGATCGGTAGAAACAACTTGCAGCCTTGTTCCTCACCCCGAACCCATTTTGGTACAAGGTATCCACAAGCACATCCCGAAAGCCTTGCCGAACGGCCCTGATTTTCAGTCGCGGGTGTAAACTTGCAGGATGCTCCACGGCGTCTGTAGGCTTCGGCAACGCGGCGGCATACCAAGGAGTGCACCCTGTCTATGAAGACCTCCCGGGGCCCGGAAGAATCCCTTCGCTGCTCGTTCTGCCATAAGTCACAGGACGCGGTGGCCAAGCTCATCTCTTCCCCGTCCGACTATCCGCGCGCCTACATCTGCGATGAATGCGTTGCGGTGTGCAACTCCATCCTCGACGACGACAAGGGTGAAGCGCAGCCCGGCGCCGCGCCCGCCCATCTTCCCAAGCCCGCGGAAGTCAAAGCGTTTTTGGATGAGTACGTCATCGGCCAGGACCAGACCAAGAAGAAGCTCGCCGTCGCGGTCTACAACCACTACAAGCGCATCCAGATGAACAAGGTCCGGGGCAACGACGTCGAGATGCAGAAGTCGAACATCCTTCTGGTCGGCCCCACCGGCTCGGGTAAGACGCTGCTCGCCCAGACCCTCGCCAAGATGCTCGACGTGCCCTTCGCGATCGTCGACGCGACCACGCTCACTGAAGCCGGCTACGTCGGCGAAGACGTCGAAAACATCATCCTCAAGCTGCTCCAGGCCGCCGACGGCGACGTTGCCCGCGCCCAGGCCGGCATCATCTACATCGACGAGATCGACAAGATCGGCCGCAAGGACGAGAACCCCTCCATCACCCGCGACGTCTCCGGCGAGGGCGTCCAACAAGCCCTCCTGAAACTCCTCGAAGGCACCATCGCCAACGTCCCTCCGCAGGGCGGCCGCAAGCACCCGCACCAGGAGTTCACCATCGTCGACACGACGAACATCCTGTTCATCTGCGGCGGCGCCTTCGTCGGTCTCGAAAAGGTCATCGGCCGCCGCGTCGGCAAAAAAGCCCTCGGCTTCAAGGCCATCGGCGAGGTCGTGATGGACGATGTCGTCACGCCCATCCGCGCCCAGCGCGACTCTGAGTTGCTCCGCCAAGCCGAGCCTCAGGACCTGCTCAAGTACGGCCTCATCCCGGAATTTGTCGGCCGTCTTCCTGTCCTGGGAATCCTCGACGAGCTCGACGAGGCCGCGCTCATCGACATCCTCACCCGTCCGCGCAACGCCATCCTCAAGCAGTACGCGCGGCTGTTCGATTACGAGGGCGTCAAGGTCACCTGGACCGACGAAGCCGCCCGCGAGATCGCCCGCGAAGCACTGCAGCGCAAGGTCGGCGCGCGCGGCCTGCGCATGATCCTCGAAGAGCTCATGCTCGACCTGATGTACCACGTCCCCGGCAACAAGAAGATCAAGGAACTCATCATCACCGAAGAGATGGTGCGCACCCGCGACATCACCCTCCCCATCATCCTCGAAAAGGCCGGCTGATCGCGGCCTCTCGGCGCGGCTCTTGCTTTGGCTTTTCTGGTTGTCATCCTGAGCTGGTCTGCTTGTCATCTTGAGCGCAAGCGAAGGACCTGCTTCTGCCTTTGCCTTTCTGGTTGTCCTTCCGCAGCGCAGCGGAGGAATCTGCTGTTCGGTTGGGCTGGCACCGCCTCCTCCACCTTGCGTTTTTCCGCCGCACCTTCTAGCGCGGAACACCTTCGCGGCCAACGCTCTCCTGCGATGCGCGTACAATTTCCCCAAGCCGCGCCAGCGCATCGTTCCCGCGCGAAGCACGTCTAATCCGTGAGGCCCATGACGAACGATCAACGCGATCTCCTGAACGGCGCGCAGCGCAAGCTCCCCATGATGCCCATCCGCGAGATGGTCATCTTCCCGCACATGATGGCGCCCTTCGTCGTCGGCCGTGAGTCCAGCGTTCGCGCCCTCGAGGAAGCCCTCAACGGCGACCGCCGCATCTTCCTCGCCACCCAGCACGATGCGTCCGTCGACGAGCCCAGCGCCGACGACATCTACACCGTCGGCGTCATCGGCAACATCGTGCAGTCGGTGCGCATGCCCGACGGCAACATCAAGGTGCTGGTCGAAGGCGTCGAGCGCGCCCGCGCCTCCGAGGTCAACGACGACGATGGCTTCTTCGTCGCCACCGTCAAAACCTCGCGCGTCGAGCTCCATGCCACGCCCCAGACCGAGCAGCTCGTCTCCCGCGTCCATCAGCTCTTCGAGCAGTACTCCAAGCTCCAGCAGTCGCTCAACCAGGAGGCCGCCTCCGCGCTGCGCACCGATGAGCCCGCCAAGCTCGCCGACGTGATCGCCGCGAACCTCCCGCTGGCCATCGAAGAGAAGCAGCAGATCCTCGAAGTCTTCGACCCCGAGGTCCGCCTCTCGCGCATCGCCGACACGCTCGACATCGCCATCGAAAAACTCAACATGGACCGCACCATCCAATCCCGCGTCAAGCGCCAGATGGAGCGCGCGCAGAAAGAGTACTACCTTAACGAGAAGATCAAGGCCATCCAGAAGGAGCTTGGCCGCGGCGAAAAGTCCGAGTTCGATGAGCTGAAGAAAAAAATCGAAGAAGCCGGAATGACCGCCGAAGTGAAAGAAAAGGCCATGCAGGAGCTCAAGAAGCTTGAGGCCATGCCGCCCATGTCGGCCGAGTCCACCGTCAGCCGCAACTACCTCGACTGGCTGCTCGCCGTTCCGTGGAAGAAGCGCAGCAAGGAAATCCGCTCCATCGATAACGCCGAGACTGTGCTCAACCAGGATCACTACGGCCTCGAAAAAATCAAGGAGCGCATCCTCGAATTCCTCGCCGTGCGCCAGCTCGTCAAGAACCCCAAGGGCTCGATCCTCTGTTTCGTCGGGCCTCCGGGCGTGGGAAAGACCTCGCTCGGCATGTCCATCGCGAAGGCCACCGGCCGCAAGTTCGTCCGCATGTCGCTGGGCGGCGTTCGCGACGAAGCCGAGATCCGCGGCCATCGCCGCACCTACATCGGCGCGCTCCCCGGCCAGATCATCCAGTCCATGAAGAAGGCCGGCACCAAGAACCCGGTCATCATGCTCGACGAGATCGACAAGCTCGCCTCCGACTTCCGCGGCGACCCCGCCAGCGCCCTGCTCGAGGTTCTCGACCCCGAGCAGAACAACACCTTTCAGGACCACTATCTCGACGTGGAGTACGACCTCTCGCAGGTCCTCTTCGTCGCCACCGCGAACGTCCTTCACACTATCCCCGGCCCCTTGCAGGACCGCATGGAGATCCTCCGCCTCACCGGCTACACCGAGCTCGAAAAACTCGAAATCGCCAAGCAGTACCTGGTCAAGAAGCAGCTCGAAGCCACCGGTCTCAGCGGCACGCAGCTCACGCTCACCGACGACGCCCTGCGCGAGATCATCCGCGCCTACACCCGCGAGGCCGGCGTCCGCAACCTGGAGCGCGAGATCGGCAACATCTGCCGCAAGGTCGCGCGTCGCGTGGTCCGCAACGACCAGCACGCCGAGGCCGTCACTAAGGAATCGCTCAGCGATCTGCTCGGCATCGCGAAATTCCGCGACTCGCAGGTGCAGGAAAAATCCGAGATTGGCCTGGTCACCGGCCTGGCTTGGACCGAGATGGGCGGCAGCATCCTGCAGACCGAAGTCCAGGTGCTCGACGGCAAGGGCAAGATGACCGCCACCGGCCAACTCGGCGACGTCATGCAGGAGTCCGCGCAGGCCGCGCTCACCTACATTCGCTCGCGCTCCCACCACCTCGGGCTGCCGCGCGACTTCTACCGGTCCATTGACATCCACGTCCACGTACCCGAAGGCGCGATCCCCAAGGACGGCCCCTCGGCAGGCATCACCCTCGCCACCGCCCTGGCCAGCGCCCTCACCAAGATTGAAGTCCGCCGCGACATCGCCATGACCGGCGAGATCACCCTGCGCGGCAAGGTGCTGGCCATTGGCGGCCTCAAGGAAAAGCTGCTCGCCGCCCACCGGGCTGGTATTTATGAGGCAATTCTTCCCGCTGACAACCGCAAGGACCTGGCCGACTTCCCCGAGTTGATCAAGAACTCGATGAAGCTCCACTGGGTCGAGCAGATGGACGAGGTGCTGGAGATCGCCTTGACCACCAAGCTGCCGCGCCTGGCCGAGGAGACTCCCGAAGCCCTGGCCGCCAAGACCCCGCTGCCCCTCACCGTGCAGGACCCCGCATCGATCGCCGCGCACCAGTAGCCGCATGCAACTTGCGCTCGATTGAGAAAGTTCGATTGAGAAAGAGAGGCCGAGCCAAGCAGGCTCGGCCTTCTTTCAATGAGACCACCAACGACCCCGCAAATCCGTCGCCCGTTCGAACTTAGATAGCTCTGCGGCCGCCCATCACAAAATGCAGGATGAACGCGATCACCGCAAACACCAGCAGAAGATGAATCAGGCCGAAGGTGATGTGCGCCAGAAAAAAACAACCAAGCCAGATCAGCAACAGGATGACCGCTAGAACGATAAACATTGGCTTGCCTACTTTCGCTTGTCAAGAGATGAGCGCCGCGGCGCTTGCCTACGCTCACATGAGAGCGAAATAGTTGAATCCGCGTTGCTTGCACCCAAAAATCTCCCCGCCTGTTCCTTGCTCGCGCAACCGGCGGCTACGATCTTGCGCATTGAGCGCTCTTGTTTTTCTGGTTGTCATTCCGCAGGAATCTGCTGTTCGGGCGCCTATACGCCATCGGGCGCCTCGCTACAAACCTCGCTACAAGATGAGTTCCAAGATGAGAAGATGAGAAGGTGCGCTCCCCGAACCACGAAGCGCCCGCGCCTTTCCTTATGCCAGCAACCACTCTCACCGCCTCCACCCTCCGCTTGAGCGAACTCGCCTCTGGCGCCACGCAATCGGAGATCCGCGCTATGACGGTGGCCTGCGCCGCCGTCGACGGCATCAACCTCGCCCAGGGCGTGTGTGACACCGACCCTCCCCCTCCCGTCGTCGAGGCGGCCATCCACGCCATCCGTTCCGGCCACAACATCTACACTCGCCACGACGGTATCGCCCCCTTGCGCGAGGGCATCGCCGCCAAGTTCGCTTCCTTCAACGGTCTCACCGTCGACCCCAACCGCGAGGTCCTGGTCACCAGCGGCGCCACCGGCGCGCTCCACGCCGCGCTGCTTGCCCTGCTCAATCCCGGAGACGAGTGTCTGCTGCTTGAGCCCTTCTACGGGTATCACCTCAGCACGCTGGTCGCACAGCGAGTCGTTCCAGTCATCGTGCCGCTGGGCGCAGCCTCCTCGGAATCGGCCGAGCCCGATTGGATGCTCGATTTCGATCTCCTCCGCGCCGCCGTCACACCCCGCACCCGCGCCATCATTCTCAACTCGCCCGCCAACCCCTCCGGTAAAGTCTTCACCGGACCCGAGCTCCGAGCCCTCGCCGCCTTCGCCATCGAACACGACCTCTTCGTCTTCACCGACGAGATGTACGAGTACTTCGTCTACGACAACTCCCGCCACCAAAGCATCGCCACGCTGCCCGGAATGGCCGAGCGCACCATCACCATCTCCGGCTTCTCGAAGACTTTCTCCGTCACCGGCTGGCGGCTCGGCTATCTCGCCGCCGACGCGCGCTGGCTGCCCGCGATCGGCTACTTCCACGACCTGCTCTACGTCTGCGCGCCCAGCCCCTTGCAGCACGGCGCCGCCGCCGGTCTGCTCGCTCTGCCCCCGGCTTTCTACGACGACATGGCCATCGAGTACCAGGCCAAGCGCGACGAACTCTGCGCCTCGCTCACCCGCGCCGGGCTGTCCCCATCTATCCCCGCCGGCGCTTACTACATCCTCGCCGACGCCACGCGCATCCCCGGCGCCGACGCCAAACAGAAGGCCCGCCGCCTGCTCGCCGACACCGGCCTCGCCGCCGTCGCCGGCTCCGCCTTCTTCTCGACCGATGCGAACGGCGTCAATCGCGGCGACCACCTGCTGCGTTTCTGCTTCGCCAAGAAGTCCGCCGAACTCACCGAAGCCTGCCGCCGGCTGGACGCCTATCGAGCGCCATCGCATTAGAGCACATCAAAGTTGCTGTACCCAATCTCGGGTGGCCCATTCATCGCAAAGTTTTTTCGCGATGAGTGGGGAACGTAAACCATCCACCTGCGGTTTCTTTGCCGCCAGCTAGATCTATCCTCAATGGATTTTGCGTGCGACCTACTTGCAGGTGAGTTGAACGCTGGCCGTCAAGGCGGTGGCACCCGTCCCGACAGCGGCCATCAGCGTGACCGGGCCCGCGGTCGCATTCTTGCAGACAGCCAACCCATTGGTGGCATCATTGGCGCTACTGATGCTGATGTTGAGCGGGTCGGGATTCGTCCACACTGGATACACGAGCCTCACTACGGCAGGGACGGCGCAGATGCCCGAAGCATTGGAAAAGCTCTCGCCTTCAACTACAGTAAACTGCTGCTCGTTGCCCGGCGGGGCCGCAGCGTGATCCGCCGTAGTCGTGGCTGGCGACACGGAAATGGAGTCCGTCCCGACGCAGCCTGGCATTCCACCAGCACCGCAGCCCGCGAGAAACACTGAGCACCCAGCGAGTGCCAGCAAGATCCTTCTCATGCGCCGTATCATAGCAAGATGCACCGCAAGGCACAGCCATCTCGATTGGCTCTTGCGCGAAGCGCTACTCGCCGTCCGCGCAGGACCCGCCCGCGATCGACGGAATCAGCATCACCTCATCGCCATCCGCAAACTGATGCGCATCGCCGCCCAGAAAGCGGATGTCCTCATCGTTCACATAGACGTTGATGAAGCGCCGCAGCTTGCCCTGCTCGTCCTTCACGTTCTGCGCCAGCGCCGGAAACTTCCGATCGAACTCCGCCAGCAGCCCCGGCAGGTCGCCGGCCTCGGATTCGAACGTCCGCTGCCCATCCGTATGTCTCGCCAGCGCCGTCGGCAGCACAATCTTTACGCTCACCGCGCACCTCCCGCCAGCACCGGCGTTTCTTCCTCGCTCAGCAGCTCCGCATCCACCTCGCGAATGTACTCGTCGAACGCGGCCAGCCTCGGCTTCACCGAGCGCTCGGCCTCGAACCGGCCATCGAGCGCGTCGGTCGTCTTCAATCCATTGCCGGTAATGCACACCACCGTCGTCTCGTCGCGCCCGATGCGGCCATGCGCATATAGCCGCGCGGCCACCGCCGTCGTTACCCCGCCCGCAGTCTCGGTAAAGATGCCCTCGCTCTCGGCCAGTTCCTGTATCCCCGCAACGATCTCGACATCCGAAACGTCCTCGGCCCAGCCGCCGGTCTCGCGAATCATCTTCGCGGCCGCCGGTCCATCCGCCGGGTTGCCGATCGCCAGCGACCGCGCAATCGTATTCGGCCGCTGCGGCTCAATGTAGTCCCACCCGTTCCTCACCGCCTGCGAGATCGGCGAGCACCCCGTCGCCTGCGCTCCAAAAAACCGCACCTTCTTCGGCGCAACCAGCCCCAGCGCAACCAGCTCGCCAAACGCCTTCTTGATCTTCCGGATCAGCGATCCGCCGGCCATCGGACAGACCACATTGTCGGGCAGCTTCCATCCCAGTTGCTCCGCGATCTCGTACCCCACCGTCTTCGATCCCTCCGCGTAATAGGGCCTCAAATTCACATTCACGAAGCCCCAGTTGTACTCATCCGCGATCATCGTGCACAGCCGGTTCACATGGTCGTAGTTGCCATCCACGCGCACCAGCCGCGCGCCATACACGCGCGTATTCAGGATCTTCGCGGCCTCCAGATCGGCCGGCACCAGAATGCATGCCTTCAGCCCCAGTCGCGCCGCCTGCGCGGCCACCGCATTCGCCAGATTGCCCGTCGACGAACAACCCACCGTCGTAAACCCGAACGCCTGCGCATTCGCCAGCGCGACAGCAACCACGCGGTCCTTGAAGCTCAGCGTCGGAAAGCACACGGCGTCGTTCTTCACATAAAGATGGTCCGCGCCGATTCTCCCGCCCAGACCCTTCGCGCGCACCAGCGGCGTAAAGCCTACCGGCAGATCGGGCTGAAAGCCCTCTGGAATCGGCAGCAGTTCTTTGTAGCGCCAGATGTTCGCCGGCCCGGCCGCGATGCTCTCGCGCGTAAACCGCCCGCGCACCGACTCCAGATCGTACTGCACCTCAAGCGGCGCCAGACAGTCCGCGCAGGCGGACAGCGGCTGATTGCCATAGCTCTTGCCGCACTCATTGCAGCGCAGCTCATACACCGTCGTTGCGACACCGGTTGAGGCCGTACAGGAAGACACCAGCGAAGACACCACCATCATCGGCTCCATTGGCCGAGGGGTCCTGCGCGTGTGAACGCCGCTCTCTGATTTTCTGGGAAAGTTAAGGAGAATAGCGGGTAGCAGATTTAAGATACGAAGCTGCTTCCACCGAATCTCATGTTCCCTGTGGCTTGCGCCTTCCCAGGAGAGAGTTGACACCGGTACTGTGTTTTGTCCGGTTGTCGTGGCGTCACAGGGCTCGTCCCTCAACCACTCTGCATGAAATTCACGCCCGCACGAATGCAGGTGGAATAAGTTGTTTGTATCACGACACAAGTCCCACCGCAAATCAATCCACAATTTACCTGTGGATCGCCCTCTTTGCCCCTGCCGTTGCCGTTGCCCTTCTGGTTGTCATTCCCGAAGGGAATCTGCTTCCTCCTTTGCCGTCGCCCTTTCCTCCCGCACCTCGACCCACCTCGCTTCTATACTCGCAAGATAACCCGCAACCATGAACGCCATCGCCCCCCACAACCCGTCCGCGACCCCCACCGCGGCAGTGGCTCTGGACCGCGTCTCGCGTCTCTATGGCAGCTTCGTCGCGCTGCGCGAGGTCTCGCTGGCGCTGCCCGCGGGCTCCAGCACCGTCCTGCTCGGCGAAAACGGCGCCGGCAAATCGACCCTGCTGAGGCTCGTCGCCGGCCTCACCTCGCCCAGCTTCGGTCGCGTGACGGCCTTCGGCGAGCGCCCGCAAGCCCAGCGCGGACGCATCGCCTACATGAGCCACGCGACCATGCTCTACGACGAACTCACCGGCCTCGAAAACCTGACCTACTTCGCCGGCCTGCACGCCAGCGGCTCAACTCGTGAACTCGAACGCTCGGCCGCCGCAGCTCTGCGCGAAGTCGGCCTCGATCCCGCCAACCCGCGCCGCGTCGGCGAATACTCGCAGGGCATGCGCCAGCGTGCCGCGCTGGCTCGCGTGCTCCAGTCGCAGCCCGACCTGCTGCTGCTCGACGAGCCGTTCTCCAACCTCGACGCCGCCTCCGCGCAAAGCATGATCGCCCGTCTGCTGGCCTGGCTCGCCGATCCAATCACCGCGCGCACGCTGCTCCTGACAACCCATCAGGCCGAACTGGCGCGGCCGCTCGCCAAGACCACCATCACGCTGCGCGAGGGCCGCGTCGTCTCGGTCATCGAAGCCTCGCTTCTAGCGCACGTCGAGGCGCACCCTCGATGAGCCACGCGAGCCACACCAGCAAGACCAACGCCGCGCGCCTGCTCGACTCCCTCGGCATTCACTACGAACTACGCGCCTACGACGTCGACCTCGACGACCTCACCGCCATCTCGGTGGCGCGCAAGATCGGCCTGCCCGCCGACCAGGTCTTCAAGACACTGCTCACGCGCGCCGTCGGGGTGGTCCATTCATGCGCACGCTTCACCGCGCATGAGTGGGGTAGCCAACCGGAAGCCCTCTTCGCCGTGATCCCCGGCGACGCCGAGCTCGACCTCAAGAAACTCGCCGCCGTCTCCGGTGCGCGCAAGATCGAGCTCGCCGCGCTCAAAGATGTCGAGCCGCTCACCGGCTACATCCGCGGCGGCGTCACGGTGCTCGCCGCCAAAAAAGCCTTCCCAGCCTTCGCCGACGAGACCATCGAGCTGTTCGACACGATCTCGGTCTCCGCCGGCCAGCGAGGCCTGCAACTCGTACTCGCACCCGCCGACTATCTCCGCGCCACACAAGCAATCCTCGCCGATCTAACCAAAGTCGCCAAGCTCGCGCAAGCCCCGTCCGCCGGAGGCCGCTCGTGAGCTACACCCGCCACGTCCTCGCGCACCTCCGCAAGGACCTGCGCCTCGAATGGCGCACCAAAGATTCGCTCAACGGCATGCTGTTTTTCTCGCTGCTGGTGGTGGTGGTCTTCGCGATGGCCTTCGATCCCACCTCCTACCCGACCATCGCCCGCCAGATCAGCGGCGGCCTGCTCTGCGTGGCCGTGCTCTTCGCCGCGATGACCGCGCTCAACCAGTCCTGGTCCCGCGAGATGCACAACAATGTCCTCGACGCGCATCGCCTCTCCCCCGCGCCCGCCTCCGCGCTCTTCGTCGGCAAGGCGCTGGCGAACTTCGTCTTCGTCACCGCCGTCGAGTTGGTGCTCGCGCCGGTCTTCGTCATCTTCTACAACCTGCATCCGCTCGGCGAAACCTGGAAGCTGCTGCTCATTCTTCCGCTGGGAACATGGGCTTTAGTCGTCAACGGAACGTTCTTCGCCGCACTCAGCCTGCGCACCCGCAACCGCGAGACCCTGCTGCCGCTGGTGCTGCTGCCCATCTCCATGCCCGCGCTGCTGGCCATGATCCAGGCCACCACCGACGTGCTCACCGGCGAATTCGAGCCCACGCTCTGGCTCAAGGTGCTGGTCGCCTACGTCGTGATCTTCACCATCGCCTGCGTCCTCTTGTTCCAGACCGTTTTGAGCGCCGATTAGCGAGCGGAACTGTCGGCTATAGCGGACTGCCCATGGGTGGAGAGCCCTGCTGTTGTTGCCTTTGCATCTGCGCTTGTTTTTCTAGTTGTCATTCCGTAGGAATCTGCTTTTGAAGTTGCTATACACCTTCGGGGACACCGCTCGAATGAACCAGGAAACCTTGAGCACGGTTTGAAGATGAACACGGTTTGAAGATGAGCACTGTTGGAAGGGGCGGGACTTTAGTCCCGCCGTTGATGCAACCACACAGGGTGGCTTTAGCCACTGAGGGAACGTCGAAGGCCTTCCACGCGCCTTCCCTCAACACGGCCGGCGCACTGTAAAATTGGAAGTGGTGACACACATTGAACATCCTGTAGACGCTCGCCCGCAGGCCTTCCCCAAGTGGGCCGCGGCCCTGCTCGCGCTCACGCTGCTGGTGCTCGTCTTCGCCTTCTACAAGGCCATGACCGCGCCCACCGAAGCCACCATGGGCAATCTGTATCGCGTCTTCTTCTACCACTTCCCCCACGCGATCCTGAGTTTCATCTTCCCGTATCTCAACTGCATCGCCTCGTTCGCCTATCTCTTCTGGCGCAGCCGCAGCCCCGGGAAAGCGCTCCAGGCCGACGCCTTCGCGCTCGCCTCGGCCGAGGTCACCGTGCTCTACTCCAGCATCGGCCTCGCCACGGGAATGCTGTGGGGCCGCGCCGCCTGGGGCATCTGGTGGACATGGGACGCGCGCCTCACCACCTACCTTCTGCTCTGGCTGCTCTACGTCAGCTATCTGCTGGTGCGCCGCCTCTCGGCCACCGGCCAGACCGCCGTCGTCTCTGCTGTGCTGGCAATCTTCGCGGCGATCGACATCCCCATCTGCTTCATGTCGATCCGCTGGTGGCGCACCCAGCATCCAGCGCCCGTCTTCGGCGGCGGAGCCGACTCCGGCATCGATCCCAGCATGCTCCCCGCCGTGCTCTGGAACGTCATCGGCTGGGCGATGTGGGGGGCCTTCGTGCTTGGCCTGCGTTACGCCATCGAACGCCGCCGTCAGCGCCAGGCCGCGGCGGACGCGCTGGACTTGATGTCGGTCGTAAACCCCGACGCTGTCGCAGGCCGCGACGCCCTGGAGGTCCGATAACCCCGATGATTCCCTTCCACACCCTCTCGCAGCGCCATCTGGTCTTCGCCTACTGCGCCGTCTGGCTGCTCCAGTTCGGCTACGGAGGCTGGCTCGCCGTGCAGTGGCGCCGCAGCCGCCCGCGCAGCCATAAGCCTTGAATCCTGCGCTCCGCCCAACGCAAAAAAACAACGGAGCGGCGAATCCCGGCCAGCTCCGTTGTTCCGAAGGAGTCATGCATAACCGGCTGCTTCTCTGGCGGCCGCGTCCCTCTCTAATACCCGCAATCGCAACCCGGGTTGCGGTCGCCGCGAAAGTTTTCCGCGTTGCATCGGCCCGCACTCCGCACCTACACTCCAGAACAGTGCCGCATCGTATGGAATCGCCGCCAGATTTGCCGCACCGGTCTTCTCTTGCAGACAGCCGCGGGTTCGCTCCTATCCCCATCCGCCGCGTTCTCCCTTTGCGGAACTTCGCGCGAACTTTGCGGCCTTGGCGTCAGATGTTGCAATTGCCGTTGCTCACCCTCGCGCTCACCGGCTGCAGTCACTACGGCTTTCCCACCTACGCGGCCAACTACCGCGAGTTCGCCTACATCTCCAACGGCGCCGCGGGCACCGTCACCGTGCTCGATCTCGTCTATCTCCGCCAGGACCACGTCCTGCAGGTCGGCCGCGAGCCCACCGGCCTGGCCGTCAACCCGCTGCGCGACGAGGTCTACGCAGTCAACTCCGGCAGCAACTCCGTCTCTGTCATCAACACCACGACCAACCGCGTCGACGCCACCATCGGCGTGCATCGCACCCCCTATTTCATCGCCGTCGCGCCCGATGGCAAGCGCGCCTACGTGCCCAACTCCGAGTCCAACACCGTCAGCGTACTGGACCTCGATCGCCGCCGCGAGATCGCAACCGCTCCTACCGGCGTCGGCCCGGGCGTGGCCCGCGTCTCACCCGACGGCCGCACCCTGGCGGTCAGCAATCGCGTCGCCGGCAGCCTCTCCCTCTACTCCATCCTGCCCTCCAGCCATCACCCGCTGCAGTTTCGCGACGCCTTCAGCGGCTGCCCGGGCGCGACCGACATCGCCATCCTGCCCGACTCCATCAAGGCCTTCGTCGCCTGCTCCGGCTCGCATCTGGTCATGGCCGTCTGGCTGGCCGCGGCGCCCGACTCCTGGCGCGGCAAGCAGGACGCTTCGCTCCAGCACGACCAGATGCTCTGCCTGCTCGATGTCGGCAAGACACCCACCCACCTCGCGCTCAAGCCCGACGGCGGCGAGGTCTTTTCCACCAACTTCGACTCCGACAGCATCTCCGAGATCGACACCTGGAACAACCAGGTGCTGGGCACCTACACCATCGGCTCCAAGCCCGTGCGCGCGGTCATCAGCGCCGACGACTCCAGCCTCTGGGTCACCACCTTCGGCGCCGATTCCGCCGCCATGTATTCGATCGACGACGGCCGCGTCGAAGCCAGCGTCCACACCGGCTCGCGCCCCGACGCCATCGCGTTCTCGCGCGACGAGCACCTCCTGCTCACCGCCGACGCGGGCTCCGCCGATGCCGCCGTCATCCGCACCCAGAGCCAGAGCGGTCCCACGCTGTTCACGCTGCTGCCGGCCGGCAGCCAGCCCAACGATCTTGTGGTGAAGTCCTTCCGCGCGAAGTAACTCCCTTGGAAACTGTTATGTTCTATCAGAATCAACATCGTCCCCAAACCTTGGTGGCCCATTCATGACAGCTTCACCGTCATGAGTGGGCGACCTGCCGGGTAATCCTTCCCCATCCACCCTCGTCTAACCTGTTTGAACTCTGCCGTGAAGACGGATTCTCGATCGAACGCCGTTCCTGCGTGGCGCTTATCTCGTAATCGGCCAGGAGCCATTGCCTTATACGAATTTGGTACGGAGCCGGGTTCGATTTAGAATAGGAATCAACGATCCTCGAACGCATGAGCCTTGTCCTCGAAGTTCACGAAGCCGCAACGCATCTGCCCAGCGCGAGCACCGCGGCCCAGACGCAGCGTCCCGCATTGGACCCCGTCGTATTCTATTGCCTGTTCATCGTTCTCCTGCCGCTGGTTGCCGTTCCGCTCTTCGTCGCCCTCGGCAAGTCCGACTTCTTCCTGCACCATGGCGCCAGCGTCTGGGTCCAATCCAACGACGCCGTCTTCAACATGCAGGACCGCAACTGCGACGTCCTGGTCTTCGGCGACTCCACCGCCATGACCGGCATCGATCCCGCCGTCGTCGAGCGCGACACCGGATTCCGGACCTGCAATATCGCCGTCACCAACGCCGTGCTCGCGGTCACCGGCAATCTCACTCTGGACCATTTTCTGCAGCAGAATGCGCGCCCCAAGGTGCTCATCGTGCAGCTCTCGCCGGACGAGTTTCAGCCCGAAAACCTGGCCTGGAACCACACCATCTACGCCGAGGGCCTGCTCGAGCTGCTGCGTCACGGCTCACCCGAGGAGGGCCGCCGTCTGCTGCTCACCCATCCCCATGAAGCCATCGCCTTCGCCGGTTACGCCGCGGGCTTCACCGCCTACTACGCCATCAAAGACCTCTGGTTCCGCACCACGCATCTGCGTTCCGAGCAGGACGAAGTGCAGGTCCGCAACGGCTTCTTCACGCCTCCCGCGCCGCCCCGCACCTACTGCGACGCCTCCGCCAAGCTGACGAAGCAGGACAGCGCCGGCACCGCCCGCACCCTCGCGACCAATTATCTCGACCAGTATCAAAGCCGCAGCGCGGTCGTTCTGGTCGACGTCGCTCCCATCCCCTCCTGCGACGAAAATCTCGCCGCCTACTCCACCGAACTCAAGGGCGTCACCAGCAACACGCTCCAGCCCCTGCCCATCAGCCTGTTCAACGATGGCCGCCACTACACCGCGTTCGGCTCGCGCGTGGTCAGCACGCTCATCGCCCGCCAGGTGAACCGGATCGCGGAGGAAAACCCCGGCCTCGACGACCGTGTCCTTCCATCCAATAACATGGCCTCATTGCACGATATCTCGACGCAGCGCTGAGACTCCCGCATCGTTCGACAATTTCTTACAGGATTGTCATCTTCTTGCCTTTGCCTGTTGCCTCTTGCCTTTGCCTTTCTGGTTGTCATTCCGCAGCGTAGCGGAGGAATCTGCTTCTCGCCCGCGGCGCTATCCTCCATTGGCCGCCATCTCTCTGCCATCGAGCTTTGATACGCTTGCCTTGAAACTCCTTCCGCGCCCTCTGCCGCGCAGACCCTCACGATGCTCTTCAACTCGCTGAAATTCATCTTCGGCTTTCTGCCGATCGCCATGCTGGGCTTTCATCTGCTGGGCAGCAGCGGCCGCCGTCCGGTGATCGCGTGGCTGGCCTTCTGTTCGCTGGTCTTCTACGCCTTCTGGAAGCCGGCCTTCGTCTTCTTTCTGCTCGGCTCGATCGTCGTCAACTATCTCGTCGCGCTCGCCATCTCCTCGGCCGGAGAGGGCAGCTCGCGCCGCCGTCAACTGCTCGCCCTCGGCGTCACGCTCAACCTGCTCGCGCTGTTCTACTTCAAATATCTCTACAAGCTTCTGCTCACGCTGCACAGCCTTCATCTGTCTGCGCTGCCCGCCCATTCCATCCTGCTTCCGCTGGGCATCTCGTTCTTCACCTTCACGCAAATCTCCTATCTCGTCGATCTCGCTCAAGGGCAGGCCGAGCGCCAAGACCTGCTCAGCTACGTGCTGTTCGTCACGTTCTTCCCGCACCTGATCGCCGGCCCTATCCTGCACCACAAGGAGATGATGCCGCAGTTCGCCGCCGGCCGCCGCTTCCGTCTCGTCCCCGCCGACGTCTCCCTCGGCCTCACCTGGTTCATCCTCGGCCTCGGCAAGAAAGTCCTCATCGCCGATCGCCTCGCGCCCGGCGCCAACGCCGCCTTCGCCCAAGCTGGAACACAATCCGCCTCCGCCGCCTGGGCCGGTCTGGTGCTGTACACCATGCAGCTCTACTTCGACTTCTCCGGCTACACCGACATGGCGCTCGGCCTCGCCCGCATCTTCTCCATCCGCTTCCCGTTCAACTTCGACTCGCCCTACAAAGCCACCAGCGTCACCGAGTACTGGCAGCGCTGGCACATGACCCTCACCCGCTACATCACCCTCTATCTCTACAATCCCATCCTGCTCAGCGTGCAGCGCCGCCGCGTGGCCGCCGGCAAGAAGGTCTCGCGCAAGGCCCTCGCCACCCTCAGCGGCTTCGTCGCCATGGTTGCCTTCCCCACCATGATCACCATGCTGCTGACCGGCCTGTGGCATGGCGCGGGTCTGCAGTTTCTCATCTTCGGCCTGCTGCACGGAATCTATCTCACCGCCAACCAGGCGTGGCGGCACTTCCGCCAGCGCCGCAAGGGCGCCGCTGCAGGCGCCGCTCCAAGTGTCGCTCCACGCAGCGCGCCAGCCCCTCCCACCAGTCTGATGACCCTGGCCATGCGGATCGGCGTCTATCTCCAGGTTTCGCTCGCGCTGATCTTCTTCCGCGCCAACTCGCTGCACTCCGCCTTCGCCATGCTGCACGATTTGATCGGCCACAACGGCGCGGGCCACATCGGCAATCTGCTCGACGCTGCCTTCGGCTTCGCACTCTTCCCGGTCGTCTGGTTCATGCCCAACACCCAGCAGATCCTCGGCGAAGAGCCCCTCGGCGCCGCCGCGCCTTCTGCCATTCTCCCGCGCCTCCGCTGGTCGCCCACGCTGGGTTGGGGCATCGTAATGGCGGTCCTGTTCTTCGCGGTCCTCGCGAACATCGGCTCGCCCGCCCCATTCCTCTACTTCCAGTTTTAGAGCGAGTTCGAAGGGTTGCCTGTTTCTCTGGCTCCAGCATTGGCTTTGGTCTGACCTTTGCCTTTGCTTTTCTAGTTGTCATTCCGTAGGAATCTGCTGTTGCCCCTAGCTTGTGCTAATCGTCTTTCGCGAGCGCGGCGATTGGCGATCATGCCCACGCATAGCAACGGGACCCCATGCCGGGGTCCCGCTCTGCATTCCGGCGCAGCTTGCCCTTCAGGCTCTCGCGACGCGCCTGCGAACCACGCCCGCCAAGCCGGCAAGGCCGGTACCGATCAGCACCAGAGACGATGGCTCCGGCGTAGCCGATACACTCGGGTCCATCGTTCCGGCATTCAGGTCGACGTTGTTGTACCCGAAGGCCGACGCGAAGTTGAGATGACTATACGAGGCCTGATAGGAGTTGCAGTTGCCGGCACTCAGAATGCACAGATCGATATTGCCCGACGCATCCAGCGTCGTTAGATAGGACAAGTAAATTTGGCCTCCGCTCCCGGCACTCGTCGCGATGTAGGCGAAATCGGCGAGCGGGTTATACCCCGCGGGGCCTCCCGTGCTGGTGATCGTATTGAACACCGGATTCGGACTGCTCAGGCTGCCGTCGTTCAACGTGATATCCGCCGCGGTCAACAGGCCATTGCCGCCCACCGTCACGATGCCCGTAAACGTGTACGTGTTGACGCCGGCGGATATGGTTACACCCGTGAGGGTGTACATCCCCGCCGTGATCGGGGGAGAGGTGGCATGAGCGGCGGCCGTGAAGCCCAGCAGCACACAAAACGACAGTGCATAAACCAGTTTGCGATACATTGGCAGTCCTTCTTGAATCAGATGGGAACGAACCGCGTTCTGAAGCTGAGCCGAATGCGGAACGAAGGTCTCGCCGCATCCGGTCGCAGCCCACAACGGAACTTCATCGTCCCCCTAATCGTCCCGTACGAGAGCCGTACTCAATTAGGTTTTGAGCAAGGTGCTCTGGCACAGCTTGCAATTCAGAGGCCAATCGCGCCCGCGCGGCCCATTACGCCGCCTTTCCGCCATATTCCACGCGAAAGACCTTAAATGCATCGCGGCCGTTCCCACCCCAAGTCGCATTAATTTACCACTTGCGCTCTGATTGGTTCTATTTTTCTGCATTCCCTGGAGTACCTGAACCAGGCCCCAGCCACCCCCTCAGTCGTCATCATCCTTCGTTACGGCATGCTTCACCAGCAGCATCGCCGGCGGCGGCTGTGACCCCATCGTGTCGCGCCACAGAATCAAATTCAACTTATCGGTCGGCGCGCGGTCCGCGTGGCTGAAGTCCATCTTCAGCGACGCCGCCGCTCCCGGCGCATTCGCCTTGTTCGCCGTATAGATCAGACCGTTCTCGCGGTTCGACACATCCGCCGTGAACGCTGCCTGATCGCCCGGCCCCGTAAACAGCGTCGAGATCAGCGACGCGAATGCATCGTTGTTGTTCATCGGCGGAACCCCCAGCAGCGTCTCCATCGTCCGCACCACGCTCACGGTCGAGTA
Source organism: Granulicella sp. (assembly GCA_965277925.1). Lineage (GTDB taxonomy): Bacteria > Acidobacteriota > Terriglobia > Terriglobales > Acidobacteriaceae > Granulicella. The sequence goes on from OZ255850.1 coordinate 1,449,959, forward strand.
GAACCGGCTGTCCACAAACGCGCCCTGCCCTGGCTTCGCATGTGGCGCATACTTGCTCACTACAATCCCCAGCGACCGATGCGCGTCCACATGATCGGCGCCCGCCTGCGCGTCGTCCTCCAGAATGAAAAACGCCGTATCTTCCCAATACGCCGAGTGCGAAATCGCCTCCACCGCGCGCCCGATCGCGAGATCGTTGTCCGCCACCGACGACTTCGGCGTCGGTCCGCCCGGCGTCGTCCCGGCCGTATGGTCATTGGGCAGCCGCAACTCAATGAAGTCCGGCATCGTATCGCGGCCGGCCGCGCGGTCCTTCTTCCACTGCGCAAGATGCCGCAAAAAAATGTTGACGCGGATCTGGTCCGGCACGCGCAGGTTGAAGTCCGGCGACTCCGCCGCGAAATGCCCCACCAGCTCCGGCTTGGTCGCGACGTTGTACGCCAGCCGCGGAATCGGCCACGGCCACAGGTTCGTGCCGCCGCCCCACTCCGCGGGAAGCGCCCCGCCCGGCGCAATGAACGGATGCGCGCACGGCGTCTCTCCGCCCGACATCGCACCCTGCCGCGGGTCTTGCGGCCCCTTGAATCCATTGGGCCCGATCATCGCACCTTTCTCATCGCAGAACGTCGACGAGATGTACTCCGCGAAGTGATAGATCGACCTCCCATGCGCCGCAAAGTTGGTCCACAGATACCCGCTCCGCGGCTCGTTCACATCCGGAATATGCTGCAGCAGCGGATATCCATTCGCGACCATGCCCTCATAGTCGTACGTCCGCTGCCGCCCGCGATAGTTCTGCTGCCACGTGTCCTCAAGATAGTCGGTGCCGATGGCCGCGTTCGACCACACATGCCCGTCGCCGGACACTTCAGCCGAATCGTAAAAATTATCCAGCACACCGAACTGCAGCGCCAGCTTGTGCTGGTTCGGCGTCACCGCCGCGCCGAACATCGTCAGCGACGGATCGCCATTGCCCACCGGCTTTCCGTCCTTGGCCAGGTCGCCCAACACCTGATCGTACGTGCGGTTCTCCTTGATGATATAGATCACATGCTTGATCGGGCCTGCCCATTTATCTTTGTCGCCGGCCCATTTACCTTTGTCATCCTGAGGCGTAGCCGAAGGACCTGCTTCTCGAACCGCCGCCGCAAACTGGATCGTCTCCGCCGCCGACTTCATCCGATTCGACTCGAGCACCGCCTCGGTCGACGCCCTCAAATCCCGTTCCATCCCCGCCTCGTCGATGGCCGCCAGCGATCCATACAGCAGCGTCCCGATATACGTCGAGCTCCCGCTCCTGCCGCCCTTCGTCCCCTGCGCCACCCGCTGCGTAAAATTATTTGGCCCCGTTCCGTTGCCCTTGTCGGTCGAAACATACAACTTGCCGCCACTTGAAACCAACGCCATCGGCATCCACTCCGTCGGCACAAAGCCCATCGGCTCGACCATTCCCTTCGCCTTCTCCATACTGCGCAGCCTGCGCGGATCGAGCACCGCCACCGCATCCGATCCCATGTTCGCCGCGTACAAGCGTGGTCCGTTAGCACCGTCCGCATTCATCGCCAGCCCGATCGGCTCCGCGCCAAAGTAGCTCTGCCCCGGCAACCACGTATCGAAGTACCCGCGCACAGTCAGCTTCGGAGCACCAGCCTTGCCAATCTCCACCGCCGCCACAGCGTCGCGGTTCGACAGCGCCACATACAACAGACCCGCGCGCTCATCCAGCAGCAGCGTGCACGGATGCGTCCCCGGCGCAATGTCCGGCTTCGGCTTCAGCAGCGCCACGCGCCGCACGACTTGGCCGCTCGCAAGGTCCAGCTCCACCACCTCACTCGCATTCCACAGCGCGACAAACGCGCGCCTGCCATCCCTCGTCACTGCCAGCGCAATCGGATAAGTCGATGGCACAGCATCGCTCTCGCTTACATCGAAGCTGTGCTCCATCGCGCCCGTCGTCGCATCCAGCAGGGCGACTGCATCCGAAAGATTTTCCGCCACCAGCAGCCGCTCGTGTCCCGCCCCAGGCACAACCGCAATCGCCGCCGGATACGAAATCCCCATCGTGCCATCGCCCTTCGGCAGATAATCCGTATGCCTTCCCGCCGCCAGCTTCACCAATGGCAGCTTCAGAAAATTCTGCGGCGTCAGCACGCCATCCGCAAAGCCATAGACCACAATTCCGTTCCCCGTCTTGCCTTCCTCCCCGCCTGTCGGATCGCTCGACGACGCCAGACTCGCATACACCTTCGTTCCATCGGCGCTGAACGCCAGTCCCGAAAAAAACGTCTGCGCCGCATGCAGCCCCACACGCGCATCGGGAAAATCGCGCACCTCGCCGCTGCCCGTATTCATCACCGCCAGCGACTGCGCATAGCCCGATTCAAACGTCCCATAGCCCGCATTCAGGCTCACCACCCATCGTCCATCGGGTGAAACGGCCAGCGTCATCGGCAAACTATTCAGCCTTCGCGGATCACCCGGCACACGCCCCAGCAACTGCTTGCTGCTCGGCAGATCGATCCTGCTCGGCGGCGAGTCGCTCCTCGCCGCCGCACTTTGCTGGGCACCCATATCGCGCGCCAACAAACCCCAGGACGCCGCCATCAGCAGCACCGCGCAAGAAATCGCAAAAGCGCGAAACGCCGCGCCCAGAGCCGCTTTCAACGCACTCACCTTCCCCTGCAACGCCATTACAAAAGTCTTACACACGTCGAGTCACGCTCCGAGTATCGTTGGTAATAGAAGTACCATCAAGGATCGAGATCACGATGAATACAGTGTTACCGCAAGCAGAAACCCAGACCGAAACCCAGTTCGAAACCCAGTTCGAAACCATCGGCCCGAACACGGACCTAGCCCACTCCAGCACATTACTCGCCGTCAAGCAGAACACGCAAAAGATCAAGCAGGACCTGCGCATGGGCCGCGAGCACCAGCAGGGCCGCATCAACTGGATCACCACCATCTTCATGGGCCTATTCCACGTCGGCGCCATCGCCGCGCTGTTCTTCTTCTCGTGGAAAAATCTCGCCGCCTTCGCGATCATGTACTTCTTCGCGATCAACGTCGGCATCGGCATGGCCTATCACCGCCTGCTCACGCACCGCGGCTATCGCACACCGAAATGGCTCGAGTACTTCCTCACCGCCTGCGGCTGCCTCGCGCTTGAAGGCGGACCGATCTTCTGGGTTGCCACGCACCGCGTTCATCATCAGAACTCCGACGACGAAGGCGATCCGCACACCCCGCATGACGGCGCCTGGTGGGCCCACGCCGGCTGGATCCTCTCCGGTCGCGCGCTGCACTCCGAGACCGCGCTGCTGGGCCGCTACGCCCCCGACCTCACCCGCGACCGCGTCCATGTCTGGCTCTCGAAATATCACTGGGTCCCGCTGACCGTCTCCGGCATCCTGCAACTCGCCATCGGCGCGGCCCTCAGTCCCGATCATCGCCTCATCGGCGCCGTCGGCATGCTGCTCTGGGGAACCTTCCTGCGCGTCACCATCGGGCTGCACGCCACCTGGCTGGTCAACTCCGCCACGCATCTCTGGGGCAAGCGCCGCTTCGAGACCAAGGACGATTCACGCAACAACTGGTGGGTGGCCATCCTCACCGGCGGCGAAGGCTGGCACAACAACCACCACGCCCACCCGGTCAGCGCGCGCCACGGCCTCGCGTGGTACGAGTTCGACATCAACTACTACGGCATCTGGGTCATGGAAAAACTCGGCCTCGCCAAGAAAGTCCAGATCGCCAAGTTCGATCCCCACGACCCCAAGCCGGCCGGCGCTTAGCCCTTGTAGCGCCGCAAACCGCACCCGCAAACATCCACAAAGGCCGTGCTCCCTCAGAGCCGGCCTTTGCCTTTGCACTTGCCTTTCCGGTTGTCATCCCCCAGGGATCTGCTGTTCGGCCGGCCGCGCCACAAATCTTTCACACACCCCCCGATCACTAGAGCAGAACCAAGGTCGCTGTACCCAATTCCGGACCAATTCCGGGTGGCCCATTCATCGCAATGCTTTATCGCGATGAGTGGGGAACACCAACTGCCCAACTGCGATTTGCTGGTGGCCAGGTACATCTATCTTGATAGTGCTCTAAAAACTGGCCACTGCCATCTGCCACCTGAAACGCAAAGACAGGACACCGTTGCTATCAATCTGGGGCTGCTCCGCGATGGCTCCTCTGTCCCAGGGGAATCTACCTCCGATACACACTGCACCGGTCCTCAGCCGAGGTCACGCCATCGTCCTCCGCCGCGCCCATCGACCCGCTCCACATCTGCTGAAACCGCGGAAACTCCTCGAACACCGCCGCCTGGCTGGGCACCACATAGATCACGTCAATAATTCCCAAAGCATCACCCGCTGCCTCCTCCAGCCGCTGCAGCAGCAGGCGCAGCACCGGCGCTCCAAACGGGTTGTACAGAAACACCAACAGCGGAGGCGCAGGCAATTCAACTTCCGTCGCATCGCCCTGCACCAGTCGCAGCGAAGACCGCGGCCGCCCAATCTCCCGCCAGCGCTCCAAATTCTTCTTCGCAATCGCCGCCAGTTGCGGATTCAGTTCTACCCCTGCCACCTCGCGGAAGTTCATCTCCGACGCCAGCATCATCGCTCGCCCTTTGCCGCAGCCGACGTCCACAAACGCATACTCCTCGATCGCGCGCGTTCGCGGCATCGACCGCCATCGCGCCAATACCTCGCCGAGCCGCGACGGTGCGACCGCGTGATAGCCCGTCGTGAAGCGGTCGTTGTCGCGTCCGCTCGATAGCTCGCCGCCGCCGATGAAGCCGCTCGTGTCGACCCCATACTGCGCATCGAACGGATGCCGCAAAGCTGCCACTTCACGCCGCCGCGCCACGCGCGACAGCGCAACACGCAGTGTTCCCCAACCGCCGCGTTGCGCCAACGACCATCGCAGTTGACGCCATGCTCTTCGGCAGCTTCGGCCCATGTGCGCATTCTAGAGCGTTGTCATCGATATGGAGTCTTGCTGTCTCTGCTTTTGAATTTGCAGTTGCTTTTCTGGCTTGTCATTCCGCAGCGAAGCGGAGGAATCTGCTTTTTTGGACTCGCTATACACCATCGAGGACACCGTTACAGCGTCCCGCGGCGCGAAACACCTGCGCCGCGCCGCTATACTCGTGAAGATATTAGTCCCCGAGCCAACCCATGAACTTCAACCGTCGCCGCGGAGCCAAAGCGTTCTTCATTACGCTGGGCGTGTGCCTGACGGTGCTGGCGGTCGTGCTCAACATCACCTGGATCCACAACAACGGCCGCCGCCTCGGCATCGTCCTGCTCAGCATCATCCTCTTCGGCATTCTCATCGCCGGGGTCGTGCTGAACACCGTCTTCCTGCTGCGCGAAGTCCGCCGCAACGAGCGCCAGGACTCCTTCCTCAACGCCGTCACCCACGAGCTCAAAACACCCATCGCCAGCATCCGCCTGTATCTCGACACGCTACAGCGCCATCCCGGCGACGAGGCCCAGCGCGAGCGCTTCTACACCATCATGCGCGCCGACACCGACCGCCTGCTCGGCACCGTCGAAACCGTCCTCAAAGCCGGCGAACTCGGCCAGCGCGCCCGGCTGCAGCAGCGCACCCGCGTGGAGCTGCATCCGCTCGTCGCCGACTGCATCACCACCGTACTCAACCGCTATCATCTGCAGCCTGAAGCCATCGTTCTCGAAGAGGTCGCCGGCGGTGTTCGCCTCTTCGCCATGGCCCATCTCGAAGACCTCCGCACCGCCATCCTCAACCTGCTCGACAACGCCGTGAAGTATTCGCCGAACGGCGTCCAGGTCCACTGTCGCCTGTACATGGAACGCTACACCTGGGTCGTGCTCTCGATCGCCGACACCGGCCTCGGCCTTCCGCCGCGCGAACTGAAGCGCATCTTCAAACGCTTCTACCGCGCCGCCTCCAACGACCAGGTGAAGATCAAGGGCACCGGCCTCGGTCTCTTCCTGGTCCGCACCATCGCCCGCCAGCACGGCGGCGACATCCGCGCCACCAGCGAAGGTGCAGGCAAAGGCTCCACCATGCTGCTCCGGCTTCCGCTCTCGATCGGCAACGATGTCTAATCTCTCAGGAAGCGCACCATGACCCATCCCCTCATCGCCATCGTCGAAGACGAAGAGCATCTCGCGCAGGGGCTGATCTTCAACCTCGAAGCCGAGGGCTACACCACCCACCATGAGGCCGATGGCGACAGCGCGCTCGCCTGGCTCCTCACCGCCGAGCCGCAGCCGGCCGCGGTCCTGCTCGACGTCATGCTTCCTGGCCGCGACGGTTTCTCGATCCTCGAGACCATGCGCGCGGCCGGCCGCTACACTCCCGTTCTTCTGCTCACCGCGCGCGGCCGCAACGAGGACATCCTCCAGGGCTTCGCCGCCGGCGCCGACGATTACCTTCCCAAGCCCTTCGACCTCAACATTCTGCTCGCCCGTCTCTCCGGCCTGCTGCGCCGCATGCAATGGCAGAACTCTTCCGCCGAGACCCGCAGCGGCCCATTCACTCCAGGCAGCCCATCATCTCCGGGTGGCCCATTCACGGGCAGCACTTGGCCCGTGAGTGGGGAACTCCAACGTCCCGATCAGCACTACATCCTCGGCAGCCGCATCATCGACTTCGATGCGCTCGAAATCCGCAGACCGGCCGCCGCGGACGAGCCCGCAAAAACCATCCACCTCACCCTGATGGAGGCCGACCTCCTCCACTACCTCCTGGATCGGCCCGGCAAAATTATCTCCCGCAAAGATCTCCTCGAAAACGTCTGGCGCGTCCACGAAGACACCGACACCCGCGCCATCGACAACTTCATCGTTCGCCTGCGGCGCTACCTCGAACCCGACCCCACACGTCCCGCCCATCTCCTTACTGTCCGCGGCGTCGGCTACCGCTTTGTCCCCGGGCCCTGAACGCGTCATGCTGGCAAGCGCCGCACATCACACCCCTCCGCATCCGATCCGCTACACTCGAATCACCGCCTCTCGCAGGCTCCATCGTGCGCATCTTCACCCGCTACATCCTCGGCGAAATCACCGGCTACGCGCTGCTCGGCGGCGTGCTTTTCACGTTCATTCTCTTCATGCGCTATCTGCTCCCGCTGATGGAGCTGGCGGTGCGCGGCGTCGCCTCCCCCGCCGACCTCGCGCGCCTGATCGCCTATCTGCTGCCCAGCTTCCTCACCGTCACCATCCCCATGGCGGTGCTGATCGGCATTCTGCTCGGCCTCAGCCGTCTCGCCGCCGACAGCGAGGTCACCGCCATGCGCGCCAGCGGCCTGGGCGTCATGTCGTTCATCCGCATCGTCGGTCTCTTCGCGATGCTCGCCTGGGTCGCGGGCCTCGCCAACTCGCTCTTGCTCGCGCCGCGCGCCGCGCAGGCGCTCCTGCACTACGAAGACTCCAACAAGACCAGCCAGGCCACCGTCGAAGTGCAGCCGCGCGTCTTCTACGAAGACTTCAAGAACTACGTGCTGTATGTCCAGGACGTTCTTCCCGGCGCCAACGGCACCGCCATCTGGAAGCACGTCTTCCTCGCCGATCTCACCAATCGCGCCAGCCCTTACATCATCACCGCCAACGAGGCCACCGTGCTCAGCGGCGGCCCGCAAACCCTGCGCATGCAGCTCTCCGACGGCACCCGCCACGACATCTCCACCTCCGATCCCAACCAGTACGACATCTCTACCTTCCAGACCACCGAAGTCCCCTTGCAGACCAGCCAGCAGGAGGAGGACTCGCACCTCAGCCGCCGCAGCACGCCCATGGAAGCCATCGGAATGCGCGACCTCTGGCAGCGCGCCCACAACCCGAATCGCGCCGCCGCCCAGCCCTACCTGATCGAGCTGCATCGCCGCTTCTCGTTTCCCGCGGCCTGCCTCGTGCTAATGCTGGTCGGCGTCCCGCTCGGCCTCTCCTCCAAGCGCGGCGGCAAAGGCGCGGGCTTTGTGGTCACGCTGCTGCTGGTCTTCCTCTACTACTTCCTCTCCATCATCGGAACAGCGCTCGCCCGGCAGGATAAAGTCCCCGCCGCGCTCGGCGTTTGGGGCGCCAACATCCTCTTCGCGGTCGCCGGAATCTTTCTCATCCAGCAGATGACGCGCGGCGGCTTCGCGCTCAACTTCTTCGCCCGCGCCGGCCAGCGGCTCACCGCCTGGGCCGACCGCCTGGGCAGCGAGCATCCGTCCGCAGCCCAGACCATGGGCGACGGCGCCATCATGCAGCGCCTCCGCCGCGCCTTGCGTATCCGCTTCCCCCTCATCCTCGACGAGTACGTCATGGGCGGCTTCCTGCGCAACTTCGCGCTGGTGCTCGCCAGCATGGTCGCGCTCTTCCTCATCTTCACCTTCTTCGAGCTCATCGGCGACATCATCCGCTACCGCACCCCGCTGGTCACCGTCGGCGAATACCTGCTCAATCTCATCCCCTTCATCCTCTACAACGTCACGCCCTTATGCGCCCTGATGGCCGTTCTCATCAGCTTCGGCGCGCTCAATCGCAGCAGCGAGCTCACCGCCATGAAGGCCACCGGCATCAGCCTCTATCGCGTGGTCACGCCCGCGCTGCTGATCGCGGCCATCCTCTCCGTCTCGCTGTTCGTCTTCGATGAGGCCTATCTGCCCGCGGCCAATCGCCGCCAGGAATCGCTGCTCTCCTCCATCAAAGGCAAGCCCGCCCAGACCTTCCTCCGCCCCGACCGAAAATGGATCTCGGGCCAGACCGGAAATTCGATCTCAGGCCAAATGGGGCGATCGAGTTTGGGTCAGATCAACACCCCTGCCGCCAGCGCCGTCGCCCCCACCCGCATCTTCTACTACCAGGCCTTCGACGCCGACCGCAACATCTTCGCCAATCTCACCGTCTTCGAGTTCAAGCCCGGCTCCTTCACCCTCACCCGCCGCATCTTCGCCTCCAGCGCGCACTGGGACGAAGACCTGCACGTCTGGGTCTTCAAGAACGGCTGGCAGCGCACCTTTTCCGACGGAGCCGTCGCCACCTATCAGCCCTTTACCCTCGCCAGCTTTCCCGAGATCCACGAGCAGCCCACCTACTTCAAGAAAGAAGACATCCCCTCCCAGGAGATGTCCTACACCGAGCTCGCCAGCTACATCCGCGACCTGCGCCAGAGCGGCTTCGACACCACTCGCCTGCGCGTGCAGCTCAACCGCAAGCTCGCCTATCCGCTCCTCACCCTGGTCATGGCCATTCTCGCGATTCCCTTTTCGCTCTCCGCCGGAAAGCGCGGCAGCATTGCCGGAATCGGCGCGGCCATCGGCGTAGCCATCGCCTATTCGGTGGTCGCGGCCATCTTCGAGAACCTCGGCAACGTCAACACCCTGCCCGCCGTAATGGCCGCCTGGTCGCCCGATCTGCTCTTCGCCATCGCCGGCGCCTATCTCCTGCTACGCACACCAACCTGATCCGTTCTGCTTCTGTCGTTGCCGTTGCTCTTGCTTTTCTGGTTGTCATTCCGCAGGAATCCGCTTCTTGCCCTTGCCCTTGCGTTGCCCTTGCCGTTGCCTTTCTAGTTGTCATTCCGCAGGAATCCGCTTCTCGCCGCGCGACCGCCCCTCGTTCCCTGGCCCCCGCCCCCGCCCCGCATCGCATAAACTAATCAAGACATGACAACCCACCTTCCCCGCCTCACCTTCGGTCTGCTCGCCGCGGCTCTTCCTCTCGCCGCCCAGACCACGCATCCCGCGGTCCACCACACCGCGACCTCCGCGCACCGCGCCGAAGGCGGCTGCGCCAGACTCCCCGAATTCTCATCCAAGATCCCCGCGCTGCCCGCCGGCCTGCCCTGCGCCAAAGCACTTTACACCCTCACCCGCACCCCCGACCTCAAGCTCGACTACATCTCGCCGCTGGTCGGCCCCGATGTCCGCGAGCTCCTGAGCAATGCCCCCACCACCTTCTCGCTCGACTACGTCGACACCGTCATCGGCACCGGCGCGATCGCCGAGCCGCACAAGTGGTACACCGTCCACTACACCGGCTATCTGCCCGACGGCGCCAAGTTCGACTCCTCGCTCGATCGCGGCGAGCCCATCAGCTTCCCCTACGGCCAGCACAAGGTCATCGAAGGCTGGGACACCGGCTTCGAGGGCATGCACGTCGGCGGCAGGCGCCGTCTCTATGTCCCCTACCAGCTCGCCTACGGCGACGCCGGCCGCCCGCCCGTCATCCCCGCCAAGTCCGAGCTCATCTTCGACGTCGAGCTCGTCGGCCAGAGCGACCAGGAGCCCAAGCCCGCACCCCGTGCGCCCAGGCCCGCGCCGCCCGTGTCAGCCCCGCGTCCGCCGGCCGCTGGCAGCGGCAGCGCCCCATCGCCCTCAGGCGCAAGGAGCACCACCCCACCCCCGGCAAGCTCACCCGCCGCCCAGCCCGCAACCCCACCCGCCGCCAAGCCCAACACCCCCATCAACACCACCACCCCCAACGCGGCCCCACCCGCCCCCAAACCATAGCCCGCCAACGGCGGCCGCGAACGGATGGGTCCGCGGCCGCCTGCACTCTACTGTTTACTCTCTACTGTCTACTGTCTGCCTTATGTTCTCCCGCCTCAGCCCGCTCTTCCCTTATCTGCGCCGTTACTGGCGCAGCTTCGCCTGGGGCGGCCTCGCGCTGATCATCTACAACTGCACCAAGGCGATGATCCCGCTGCTCATCGGCGCCGCCGTCACCGACATGCAGCACAGCCTCTCCGCCGCCAAGGTCGAGCACCACGCGCTCCGCCTGCTCGCCGTCGCCGCCGTCGCCGCGGTCTGTCTCTATCTCACCCGCCAGATCATCATCGGCGCCTCCCGCGAGATCGAGTTCGACCTCCGCAACGACCTCTTCCAGCACCTCGAATCGCAGCCCCCCAGCTTCTTCCAGCGCCACCGCACCGGCGACATCATGGCGCGCAGCACCAACGACCTCAACGCCGTCCGCCAGCTCCTCGGTCCGGCCATCATGTACTCGGCCAACACCCTCGTCTTCACCGCGGCCGCGCTCCCCTTCATGCTGCGCATCTCTCCGCGGCTCACGATGTTCGCTTTCCTGCCGCTGCCCTTCGCTTCGGTCTTAGTCCAGTACTTCGGCGCCCGCATCCACACCCGCTTCGAACGCATCCAGGCCATGTTCTCCGACATCTCCGCCCAGGCCGAGGAGAACTTCTCCGGCGCCCGCCTCATCCGCGCCTTCGCCCAGGAGGACGCCCAGATAGCCGCCTTCGAGACCTCCAACCAGGAGTACATCCGCCGCTCCCTGCTGCTCGCGCGCCTGATGGCTATGCTCTGGCCCACGCTGGAGTTTGTCCTCGGCGTCTCGCTCGTCGTCACCCTCCTGGTCGGCGGCCACGAGGTAGTGCTGCACCACATCACAGTCGGCCAGTTCACCACCTACAACGTCTTCATGGTGCAGCTCACCTGGCCCATGATCGCCATCGGCTGGGTGGTCAACCTGGTTCAGCGCGGCGCCGCCTCGGTAACCCGCATCGACGCTCTCATGACCGAGCAGCCCGAGATCGACGACTCCGCCGCCGACCCCGCGCTAAGTCTTGCCAGCACCAGCCCCTCGATCAACCCCAACGCTTCGACCACCCCCAACCCTTCGAGCCCTTGCTTTTCGGGTTGTCATTCCGAGCGAAGCGAGGAATCTGCTTCTCGCACCACCACGGAACTGTCCTCTCGACCGAAGTCTTCGCAGCCTTACCCTGAAGACGCAGTGGAGAGACCCGCAGTTCTGCCGCCCAATCCCATCACCGGCCACATCACCTTCCGCAACCTCCACTTCGCCTACCCCACCGGCCCCAGCGGCGCGCCCAATCCCGAGGTCCTCCACGACATCTCGCTCGACATCCCCGCCGGCAGCTCGCTGGCCATCGTCGGCCCCACCGGCTCCGGCAAATCCACCCTCGTCTCGCTCATCCCGCGCCTGCAGGACGCGACCCCCGGCAGCGTCTTGCTCGACCACCGCCCCCTCCGCGACTACCCGCTCGCCACCCTTCGCAGCGCCATCGGCTTCGTCCCTCAGGAGACCTTCCTCTTCTCCACCACCATCGCCGACAACATCGCCTTCGGCGCGCCCTCAGCCGACGAGCTCGCCATCGAAGCCGCCGCCCGCACCGCCCACATCGCCACCGAAATCCTCGAGTTCCCCCGCAGCTTCGCCACCATCGTCGGCGAGCGCGGCATGACCCTCTCCGGCGGCCAGAAGCAGCGCACCGCCATCGCCCGCGCCATCCTCCGCGACCCCCGCATCCTCATCCTCGACGACGCCCTCGCCAGCGTCGACACCTACACCGAAGAGCAGATCCTCAACGGCCTCCGCGACGCCATGCAAGGCCGCACCACCATCCTCATCGCCCACCGCGTCTCCACCGCCCGCAACGCCGATCGCATCGCCGTCCTGGTAGCCGGCCGCATCGCCGAGCTCGGCACGCACGACGCCCTGCTCGCTCGCGGCGGCTACTACGCCGAGCTCTTCGAGAAGCAATCTCTCGAAGAAGAGATCGTCAACGCCTAGAGCCGTCCCTTGCTCTTGCTTTTCTGGTTGTTACTCCGCAGGGATCCGCTTCTGCCCTCCCTCTTGCTTTTCTGATTGTCATTCCGCAGCGTAGCGGAGGAATCTGCTGTTGTGGCGCCTCGACACCACTCGAAACACCACTCGAAACCTCACCAGGCCCCTGAACCCTCATGCTCCAACAAATCCTCCACCACCGCTGGCGAAAGCATCTCCCCGCCATCTTGTTCCTCGGCATCGCCTCCTACTTATTCCTGCGCAGCTACGTCTACTTCGCCCCCGCCAGCGTCGATCTCGCCAGCCTCGATCTGCACTCGCTCGACGGCGCTCCCATCTCCCCCTCGGTCTTTCGAGGCAAGCCCATCGTGCTCAACTTCTGGGCGCCCTGGTGCCCGCCCTGCCGCGAGGAGATCCCCTGGCTGGAGCACCTTCAACAGCAGAATCCCAACGTCGCCGTCATCGGCCTCGAAGACGACAGCAGCGCCGTCCAGCAGGCCATCGAGCTGGTCCAGCAATCGCCCATCGCCTACACGCTGGTCCTTCCCAGCCCGACCCTCCGCGCCAAGTTCGGCCAGGTCGCCGGCCTGCCCACCACGCTCTACATCAGCGCCTCCGGCAAGGTCATCCACACCGCCACCGGCGTCGTGCCCGAACGTGTCATGCAGCACTATCTGCGCGACGCCGTCGCAGCCCGCTAGTGTGGTGAACCTTCAAGTTCGTTGAAATAAAATTGTCATCCTGAGCGGAGCGAAGGACCTGCTTTTTGTTACGGGGCAATACAGATCGCGCGCTACTTATGCTGCGAACGAACGACTCACCGCCGCTGGCTCTGCCTCTCACTCCCTCTCCCCAGCCCGCGCTCCCATCACCTTCACAATCACCCGCTTGCTTCTCTGCCCGTCGAACTCCGCATAGAACACGCGCTGCCACGTCCCCAGGTCGAGCCTCCCGCGCGTCACCGGCAGCGTCGTCTCATGATGCAGCAGCAGCGCCTTCAAATGCGCATCGGCATTGTCCTCGCCGGTCTGGTGGTGCTTGTATCCCGGCCAGCGCGGCGCCAGCTTCTCCAGCCACACCCCGATGTCTTCGATCAAGCCGTCCTCGTTATCGTTGACATAGATCGCCGCTGTAATGTGCATCGGCGACACGAAGCACAGGCCATCGTCGACGCCGCTGCGCCGCACAATCGCCTCCACCTCCGGCGTGATGTGCACCATCTCATACTGCGCTTCGGTATGGAACGTGAGGTATTCGGTATGGACCTTCATGGCACCATCTTAACAACTCTGATCAAGCAGTCATTCATCAGGCAGCCGTTTTGAAGGAGCGGGACTTCAGTCCCGCCATCACCTGAATAGTTCCACGGTGGCTTTAGCCACTGAGGGAATCTTCCCGGTTTCACCTCCTTGAGCGACCGCGCGCTCCTTCCCTCTATGTCTCTTCCTGACACATCGGCACACGACACGCCTGCCTATTCCCGCGTCCAGGGCAACGCCGTCGCCGCCAGCCTACATCTGAACTACTCGACGCCAACGGGATTCCTGCCGAGCTCCACCGTAGACGATTTCCCCGCAAGCCGAGGGCCCCATCCATGCATCGCCTGATCACTGCACTCACTCTCCCCTTCACTCTCTTCGCAGGGCTCGCTTTTACCGCGGCCGCCCATGCTGATTCATTCACCGTCAACTTCAGCGCCAACGGCGGCTCCATCGCAGGCACGGCCATCATCCTGGCCACCCCAAACGGCGGAAACTCCTTCCTGGCGTACAACATTACCGGGCCGGACATCGGTCCCATCATCGGGGTCAACGGCATCAACGGCAACGACAACATCATCTTTCCAAACCCCACCGACCTCGTCGATACCCATGGCATCGGGTTTTACTACAACGATTTGGGGACGCTGCTGAACGTCGATGTCTACGAGAATGCCAACGGCTTTTTCGCCTACTACACCGACGCCAATGGTTTGACCGGAACCAATCCCTTGGGCGTCACTCTGGTCCCAACCCTGGCGGCCACGCCTGAGCCCTCCAGCATCATCCTGCTGGGAACCGGCCTGCTCGGCGCCGTGGGAGTCCTGCGCCGTCGTCTGCTGCTCGCGTAACATCTCCTCCATCCACGCAGTGAGCCCGGCTGTAATAGGCCGGCCTCACTGCGTTTCATCTCAGTCTGCAACGCACCGGCATCGCCCTGCGCAGGACGCTGGCACCAGGCAACATCCCATCGCTCGAGCATCATCTCAATCTTCAACTCGACGGGCAATCCGCAATCTACAACCGTCGACCACACCAACACAGCTGAGGGTCCCCTCCATGCATCGTCTCATCGCAACGCTCACTATCCTCGGAGGGCTTGCGCTCAGCGCGACCGCCCATGCCTCGTCGACCTTCAATTTCACCCTTACCGGCGGCGGCGGCGCCTTCAGCGGCTCCGGCATGTTTTCCGCGCAACCCTACGGCTCCGCAGGCGCCTTCCAGATCATCAGCCTCACCGGAACCAACGTCACCAGCTTCCTCGCACCCGGCACCTTCGACAACAACGACAATCTCGTCTATCCCTCGGCCGCGGACTTCCTTGATCCCTCCGGTTTCGCCTTCACGGATCAGAACTTCAGCGGCGTTTACACCGCCGATGTCTACGAGAACTCGAACGGCTACTTCGCTTATGTCCGCGATGGCGATGGGGCCTTCAGCACAGTGCCGGTGACCTTCACCGCCAGCCCCGCGCCCACCCCTGAACCCTCGACCATCGTTCTCTTGGCAACCGGTCTGCTCGGCATCATAGTGCTCTCGCGCCGCCGTCTGGTCCCAGCCTGATCTCCGCTCCTCTCGCCTTTCGCAGCCGCCCCTCCAGGCCGTCATTCCCCTGAACGAAGTCGAAGGGGAATCCGCGTTCGCTCCTTCCGCTGCGCTTGCCGCTGCCGTTGCCCCTTTTGGTTTTCATTCCCGAAGGGAATCTGCTTCTGCTTCTGCCCTTGCCTTTCTAGTTGTCATTCCGCAGGAATCTGCTTCTGCTCTCTCCGTCCATCCGGCCGAATTCCTCTCGCCATCAGCGCCCAAAAATCACCCCACAAGAGCGGCCTCACGTTACACTCACGCCATGCGCGCCGCCCTTCTGCTCCCGCTGCTGCTGTTGACTCTACCCGCGCACGCTCAGTGGCAGCTCCTCGACAGCAACAGCACCGCCGACCTGCGCGGCATCGACAACGTCGGCAAGGGCGTCGTGTGGGCCTCAGGCTCGAACGGCACCGTCCTGCGCAGCGAAGACGCCGGCTACATGTGGCAGCACTGCGCCATCCCACCCAACGCCGGGCACCTTGACTTCCGCGGCATCCAGGCCTTCGACAACAACACCGCCATCGTCATGTCCTCGGGCAAAGGCCCGCTCTCCCGCCTCTACAAAACCACCGACGGCTGCCAAACCTGGAAGCTCGTCTTCACCAACCCCGACAAAGACGGGTTTTGGGATGCGGTGAGATTTCAGACAATCGCGCGCGATCCGGCCTATTTGCCCGTGAAAATCGGCTCCGGCATCCTGCTGGGCGATCCAGTCGATGGCGAATTCGTTCTTTTTCGAACGATCGACGGCGGAAATACGTGGACGAGGCTTAGCGCGCATAAACACGACCGTACGCATGCTTGCGCCTTCGGCAAGTTTGCTGCGTTGCCTGGTGAGAGTGTCTTTGCGGCGAGTAATGAATCTTTGGCATTTGATGACGATTTTACTTGGTTTTTCTTCGTGACCGGTGGCGCGAAGTCTCGCTTTGCCTATCTCTATCATTATTCCGAACTCGATGGTCTCATTTGTTCCGACTCGGCCAAGTTCATCAAGCTACCTCTCGGTGGTTCTGCTTCGGCCGGCGCCTTCGCAACAGCAGCCAAGACGGTGAAAGGGCGTGCGGTTATGCACATGATGGTGGTGGGCGGAGACTACAGACAGCCGGACGCAACAGCGGACACTGCGGCATTCGTGCCGCCGAGCCCTCCTCATAAATTGCCATTTCTCCAAATCGTGAGAAGGTCCACCACCCCGCCCCACGGCTACCGCAGCGCGGTCGCCTACGAAGAGAAAACCAAAACCTGGATCACCGTCGGCCCCAACGGCACGGACATCTCCACCGACGATGGCCGCAACTGGCGCACCCTCAAACCCAACCCCGCGCTCCACGACGCCCCCGACGCCGACCGCAACTGGAACGCGCTCTCCCTCCCCTTCGTCGTCGGCCCCCACGGCCGCATCGGCCTGCTGGAACCCTCCGCGCTCCGTTCTGCATCCCACTAATGCGAAACCTCATTGGTGTAAAGTCCTGTAGCGATTTGGCTTTGCCTTTGCACTTCCTTTTCTGCTTGTCATTCCGCAGCGCAGCGGAGGAATCTGCTTTCGGGGCGGCGATGCCCATCGGCGACATCCTGCGAATGCCCACTAACCACTAATCACTAACCACTAACCACTCGGCCCCTATGACCCTGCACCCCGCCACTACCAACCTCGGCAAGTTCGACGAGTTCGCCAGGAGCGCGAGCGCCGAAGGCATCGACGTCGTCAAGTTGCCGGGCATCGACGACATGCCCGAGCCCGTCGAGGACGCGGCTACGTTTATGGGCAACGCCGAGATCAAGGCCATCGCCTACTCCCGGCTGGTGCCCGGCGCGCTGGTCTTCGCCGACGACTCCGGCCTCGAAGTCGACGCCCTCGACTGCAAGCCCGGCGTCCGCTCCGCCCGCCTCTCCGACGACCTCCACTGCAAGCCCGACGCCGGCTGCAAGGACACCCGCAACAACCTCTGCCTGCTCTCGCTGCTCGACGAGCTTCCCAACCCCAGCCGCCGCGCCCGCTTCGTCTGCGCACTCGCGCTGGCCCGCGACGGCGAAGTCCTCCTCCGCGCCGAAGGCGATCTCGAAGGCCAGATCCTGGACACGCCACGCGGGCTGAACGGATTCGGCTACGACCCAATCTTTCTGGTCCCATCGCTCGGCCTCAGCCTGGGCGAGCTGTCGCACGACCAGAAGTGGGAGATCAGCCACCGCGGCAAAGCCTTCCGCGACCTGCTGGGCCGCCTTGGCGACATCGAAGCGACGCCTCCCGCAAGTGGATGGCAGCGCAGTGTCGAACAAACAGTCCGGTAACCGCCCTCATCTCGCGGCCCTCCCTTGACCCGCGTCATTCCGGGCGGAATAATCGACGTGACATTGAAGAACCATAACGCACCGCAAGAAAACCACACTGAAACCCCAATTCGCCGCGTGAAAAATACACCATAAGCCACCGCAGGAGCACCGCATGGCCGCAGCCGCACCTCCCGCTCCACCCGCAAATCCAGCCAGCCCCAGCCCCGGCGCTCGTAGCTCCGGAGCACGCGGCGCCCGCGGCCCGAAATCAGTTCAGCCGCTGCGCGCCGGCGAAGGCCACAGTTTCTTCTGGCGCCGCCTGCACTCGCTCACCGGAATCGTGCCCATCGGCGCCTTCCTGGTCGAGCACATCGTCTCCAACTTCGAGACCTGGAACGGCCCGCTGGCCTACGCCCAGCAGGTCAAGTTCCTCAATTCACTGCCTTTAGTATGCCTTCTGGAATGGGTCTTCATCTTCATTCCGCTTGCCTACCACGCGGGCTACGGCGTCTTCATCTGGCTGCGCGGCCGCACCAACGTCAACGTCTATCCGTGGGCCGGCAACTGGGGCTACTACGCCCAGCGCATCACCGGCCTCATCGCGCTGCTGTACATCGGCTACCACGTCTGGAGCCAGCGCTTCCACGGCGTCAGCCTCCCCGAAAATCCTGCCTACGCCTTCCACAAAGTCCAGGTCGAACTCCAGAATCCATGGATACTCGCCGCCTACGTCATCGCGATGGTCGCGACGTGCTGGCATTTCGCGTACGGAATCTGGCTCTTCGCAGCCAAATGGGGCATCACGCCCGGCAACCGCGCCCGCAAACGCTTCGGCTACGTCTGCGCCGCAGCAGGCTCCGCGCTCTGCGTCCTCGGCCTCATCGCGATCTATTCGGTGGTCTGGAAATATCCCAATGCGCCCATCCCGCAGATGGCCCCGCAACCAGCAGGGATTACCGAGCCGGCTCCAACAACAGCACTGCCGGGCACAATGAATCCTGCGCAGCCAGGAGAAGTGCGGTGATGCATATGTTGGCTTACATCTCACTCGTTGGTTTAGCATTGACGGTCTTCAGCACGATAACGATGTATGTCATAGTGCTTCGAATGATTCGCATCATCAACCTGAATCCCGGTCCCGAGGGATACATCCCGCTCTGGTCGATGCTGACCCGCACTGCTTATCTCTATCATCCCATTCAACGCTATCGGGGACGAAGCGGACGAGATGCACTTTATCGTTTGTTGCAGGTCTGTTGGTTTGTTTTCGCATTTGGCGTAGCAAGCGTAATCAGCGGGAGCATCGCTGAACATTTTTCGCATTCATAGTGACGTAACCGAAGGTACTTCATGGCAGCGGCAACACCACGCATCATCGTCGTCGGAGGAGGCCTCGCCGGTCTCTCGGCCGTCATCAAGATCGCCGAAGCCGGCGGCACTGTCGACCTGTTTTCCATCGTGCCGGTGAAGCGCTCGCATTCCGTCTGCGCGCAGGGCGGCATCAACTCCGCCAAAAACCTCAAGGGCGAGGGCGACAGCACCTGGGCGCACTTCGACGACACCGTCTACGGCGGCGACTTCCTCGCCAACCAGACGCCGGTCAAGCAGATGTGCGAGCAGGGGCCGGCGATCATCGATCTGCTTGATCGCATGGGCGTGCCGTTCAATCGCACCCCTGAGGGCCTGCTGGATTTTCGCCGCTTTGGTGGAACGTTATTTCACCGCACGGCATTTGCAGGCGCAACCACGGGCCAGCAACTCCTCTACGCGCTCGACGAACAGGTTCGGCGCTACGAAGCTGAAGGCAAGGTCACCAAGTACGAGGGCTGGGAGTTCCTCTCCGCGGTGCTCGATGATAACGGCGTGTGCCGGGGCATCTGTGCGATGGACCTTCGCTCGATGGAAGCCCGCACCTTCCCTGCCGACGCGATCATCGTCTGCACTGGCGGCATCGGCGCGATCTTCGGCAAGAGTACCAACTCCGTCGTCTGCACCGGCAGCGCGCAGTCCG
The DNA here is from genome assembly GCA_965277925.1 of Granulicella sp. GTDB lineage: Bacteria > Acidobacteriota > Terriglobia > Terriglobales > Acidobacteriaceae > Granulicella. Next base: position 1,469,599 of record OZ255850.1, read on the forward strand.
CGCTGTATCAGCAGGGCGCGTTCTACGCCAACGGCGAGTTCATCCAGGTGCATCCGACGGCCATCCCCGGCGAGGACAAGCTGAGGCTGATGTCGGAATCCGCGCGCGGCGAGGGCGGCCGCGTCTGGGTGCCGCGCGACAAGCTCGACAAGCGCGAGGCGAAGACGATCCCCGAGCAGGACCGCTTCTACTTTCTCGAAGAGTGGTATCCGAAGTACGGCAACCTGGTGCCGCGCGATATCGCCACGCGTGCGATCCATCGTGTGGTGTACGAACTGGGCATGGGCATCGATGGCCAGCCGATGGTCTATCTCGACCTCACGCACATCGACCGCGAGACGCTCAACCGCAAGCTCGAAGGCATCCTTGAAATTTACGAGAAGTTTGTCGGCGACGATCCGCGCGAGGTGCCCATGAAGATCTTCCCCGGCATGCACTACACGATGGGCGGCCTGTGGGTGGACTTCGACCAGCAGACCAACATTCCCGGCGTCTTCGCCGCGGGTGAGGCCGACTACTCCATCCACGGAGCCAATCGCCTGGGCGCGAACTCCCTGCTGAGCTGCATCTATGGCGGCTTCGTCGCGGGGCCGACGGCAATGCGCTATGCGAAGATTCTCCCCGCGCAGTCCGGCGATGGCGGCCACTCGGCCGAGCTTGCGCGGCAGAAACATCTCAACCAGGCGCTGCTGACCAACAGTGGCAGCGAGAACCCGTTCCGCATCTGGCGCGAACTGGGTGACACGATGACGCGCCACGCGACGATCATCCGCTACAACGCGGGCTTGGCGGAAGCTGACGCCAAGATCGTCGAACTGCTCGATCGCTCGCGCAACATCAACCTCGCGGACAAGAGCCAGTGGGCCAACACGTCCTTCGCGTTTGCCCGGCAGCTCATCAACATGCTGCATCTGTCGCGCGTGGTGGTGCAGGGTGCGGCGCTTCGCGACGAGAGCCGCGGTGCGCACTACAAGCCCGATTTCCCCGACCGCAACGACGAACAGTTCCTCAAGACCACCAAGGCCAGCTTCGTCGACTGCGCTCCGAAGATCGAGTACGAAGAAGTTGACATCAGCTTAATTCAACCTCGTCCGCGCACCTACACCGCGGCCGCGTAAGTCATGGTTTTGCTGGGATGACGGGCATCTCCCTTCGGCGCTCCAGCCATTGAGGGCAACATTGAGGGCAACTATGATCGACCTTTTCTACATCGCGCTGGGCCTCGTATTCGCAGCCGTCATCGCCTACATGGTCGTTTACAACCGGCGCCACAAAACTCCCAGGGATAGGCAGCACGAGCTCGGAAGAGCGCGGGTCACGACGCACGAAAACATCGCAATCGCCGCCGAAGAGAAGAAGCTGAAGGACAAATCCTGAGAGCATAGGACGAACGCTTTGCGCGGGAAGAATGAATCGCACGAGAGCGAAGAGGGACAAGAGCTATGCCACGCAACATCAAGGTTGAGATCAAGCGCCAGTCCTCGCCTAACGCAAAAGCGATCATAGAGAACTTCGAGATCCCGTATCGTCCGGGAATGAACATCACCTCGCTGCTGGGCGAGATCGCGCTCAACCCGGTTGATGTCGCCGGCAAAGAGACCACGCCCGTCACCTACGACTCGAATTGTCTCGAAGAGATCTGCGGCAGCTGCGCGATGCTCATCAACGGCAAAGCGATGATGGCGTGTTCCGCGCTGGTCGACAAACTCCTCGGTTCAGATCATGCTAAGGCAATCACCTTAGCGCCGCTGTCGAAGTTCCCTGTCGTGCGCGACCTCGCTGTTGATCGTAGCGTCCTCTTCGAGAACCTCAAAGCCGTCAAGGCGTGGGTGCCCATCGATGGCACGTACGACCTCGGCGCCGGCCCGCGCCAGCAGCCGCAAATTCAAGAGCAGCGCTATCCGCTGTCGAACTGCATCTCTTGCACGATCTGCATGGAGGTCTGCCCGCAGTTCAACGATGCGACCGGCTTCGTCGGCGCGGCAACCATCGCGCAGGCCAAGCTCTTCAACATGGACCCGGCTGGTTCCGTGCTGAAAGCCGACCGCCTGCGCGCGCTGGCCGGCCACGGCGGCATCCAGGAGTGCGGCTTCGCGCAGAACTGCGTGCAGGCTTGCCCCAAGCAACTGCCGCTCACCGAGGCCATCAGCGACATGGGCCGCGACGTGTTCGTGCAGCAGGTGAAGGACCTCTTTACGAGATAGTTGGATTCGCAGCGCCCACTCCGCATCCAAGTCGAAGTACGCGCATTTCGCCAAAGGAGCGACACCCATGAGCACGAGCACCAGAACGATTCAGATTGCCGAGGCGCGCCAGCTTATCGCCGCCGCCACGAAGAAGGCCGAAGAGATCGGCCAGCCCATGAACGTCGCGGTGGTCTGCGCGGGTGGCCATCTGCTGGCTTTCGAGCGCATGGAGAACGCGTGGCTCGGCTCCATCGACATCGCTATCAAGAAGGCCTGGACGTCGCGCGCCTTCGACATCGAAACGAAAACACTCGGCACGTTTTCGCAGTCCGGCGACCAGTTCTTCGGCATTCACGCCTCCAACGATGGCAAAGTGATGATCTTCGCCGGCGGCATGCCGATCCTGCAGGATGGCAAAGTGGTGGGCGCGATTGGGGTAAGCGGCGGCACGGGCGATCAGGACCAGGCTGTCGCCGAAGCCGGCGCGAAGGCTCTATAAATTCAGGTAGCGACGCGAAGTTCAGGTAAACGCAGCGTTGTCTGACTGTGGCTGGCGAGCTCGAAGTAGCTCGCCGGGAAGAGAGTTCCTAAAACAGAAGAGCCCCGCGCCAAGCGGGGCCACTTCTGCTATGCGCAAAACTGTAACTCCGCGCAGGCTATTTTGTAAAGATGGTATCTTCTGGAAGTTTCTGCTCGTTATCGTGAATACGGTTTTGAGCACGTTTGGCACTCTCCATCGCCGCATGATCCACGCGCTCCATGGGAGTTTCTCCCACCTGCGTTGCCTCGCCGCCCGTCTCTTCGAGGGCCTCGTGTGAGGGCCTTGCTCCCGTCTTGGTCGAATCGAATCCGCTTGCCATGGTCCACCTCTGCCTTATAAGACACACTTCCCCATACCCACGTTGCCCGGTGGCGACGCGGCGGAAGAGCTTGAATTTCGTTCCCCCGAAGTTCGTTCCACTGATTTCGTTCCGATGATGTAAAGCGAAGAGGAACTCCGTCTTGAGGTCCTCTTCGCCTTCGTCCGGCATCAGCGGTAAGTTCGCCTCCAGCGTTTTACTTCGCCGCCAGAATCTCCATCTTCTCGATCTTCAATTCGTTCGAGAACAGCTCGGATGCCTTGGCCATCAACGCCTTCGCGATGTCGCCATTCATGTGCGCATCGCGGCCTGCCTCATCCTCGAACGTGTCGAAGACCCCGTACATTCCGGGCCCCATCTTCACGCCGTACCATGTCACCGTCTGCGGCTCGCCGTTAGCCATCGACGCACCCTGCTTCAGGAATGCCTCGACATCATTTTCCTTGCCCGGTTTGGCCTTCAACATCACCCAGATCGCCTGCTTCGCCATCGTTGTCTTTCCTCCTGCAGGGTTAAGATGCCGGACTGGCAGCACGCGCGGAGCGGTCCCCCGGGTTTTCACCGGCGTCCGCCGTTTGCTCTCGCCGCAGTGCCTCGAGCTATCGCGCGTTTCCCGTTCCCCGTTCCCCGCCCTTTCGGAGTAGCCTTGCAGATGAGAATGAAGACCGCGAACCTCACGCTCTCTGCCCTGCTCCGCACCCTTGCTTTCCCCGCTGCACTGTTTGTTTTGCCTGCAGCGGGCTTCGCTCAAGCGACAACCCCGCCAGCCCTGCCCGACGCTCCCTCGACCATCGCGCACGATGAGCCGCCCGCCGTTCCCGCCGGCCCGACCGTCGTCTTCGACACCTCCATGGGCCGGCTCACCTGCAAGCTCTTCAGCAAGGAAGCGCCTAACACCGTCGCCAACTTCATCGGTCTCGCCACCGGCACCAAAACCTGGACCGATCCTGTCACGCAGAAGAAGATCACTGGCCAACCGTTCTATGACGGCACCACGTTCCACCGCGTCATCCCCAACTTCATGATCCAGGGCGGCGATCGCCTCGGCACCGGCGCGGGCGACGCAGGCTACTACTTCGCGGACGAATTCTCGCCCAGCCTGCGCTTCGACGTGCCCGGCCGGCTCGCCATGGCCAACGCGGGGCCGGACACCAACGGCAGCCAGTTCTTCATCACCGAAGACCCGGTCCCGGACCTCAACGGCAAGCACACCATCTTCGGCCAATGCGATCCCCACTCGGTGCTTCTGGTCAGCTCCATCGCACGTGTCGAGCGAAACGCCGACGACAAGCCCCTTACGCCGGTCGTCATCAACAAGGTCACCATCATCCCTGACGGTCAAGCGGTGCCGCCTCTGCCCGGCGTCGTTCCGCCCGGGCCGCAAAACATCATCCCGCCCGGAGCCACGCCGCAAACCCCACCGCCCGGAACGGGTAGCCCTCCATCCCAGTAAGCAGGCGCGACGCAGAGCATCGCGGCCGATTGCAAAGCATCCAACCGATTACGAAACGAACCCGAAGGAGATCCAATGCCCACCACCGCAACTTTTAAGACTTCCGAAGGCACCATTGTCTGCAAGCTTTTCGAGACTGAAGCGCCCGACACTGTCGCCAACTTCATCGCGCTCGCCGAGGGCACCAAAGACTGGAACTCGCGCAGCAAGAAAGGCCCCAAGCTCTACGACGGCTCCATCTTTCACCGCGTCATCCCCAACTTCATGATCCAGGGCGGCGACCCCGAGGGCACCGGCATGGGCGGCCCCGGCTACAAGTTCGCCGACGAAACCAAAGGCTCGCCGCACCACTTCAAGCAGCCCGGCAAGCTGGCCATGGCCAACTCCGGCCCTAACACCAACGGCAGCCAGTTCTTCATCACCACGACCGACACCAGTTGGCTCACCGGCAAACACACCATCTTCGGCGAAGTCACTGAGGGCTACGATGTCGTCGAGAAGATCAGCAACGTGCCGCGCGACGGCCAGGACCGTCCGAAGAAGCCTGTCGTGCTCGAATCGGTGACGATCGACCGCTCGTAACGCAGGCGCGAAGGTGCGACCGAAGGCCCGCTCCATGGAGCGGGCTTTCTATTTCGGCGAAGATTCAAATTCGAGATCCGTCCGGAGCAGGTCTTGCGTCGAGCGTGAAGTAGAAGGTCGCGCCCTTCTCGACCGCGCCCGTGGCCCAGATCGAGCCTCCCTGCCGCGCAAGGATACGCTGCACCGTAGCCAGGCCGATGCCGGTCCCGGGGAATTCATTCTTGCCGTGCAGACGCTGAAACGGCTGAAAGAGCTGGTTCGCGCGGCCCGGGTCGAAGCCCGCGCCATCGTCCCGGACGAAGTAAGCCATCCGGGAAGGTGCCGTCTTCGTGGCCAGCGTCTGCCTCGCGCCGAATTCGATGCAGCCATGCGGGTGGCGCGAGGTGTACTTCCAGGCATTGCGCAGAAGGTTGCCAAGCACGATGCGCATAAGGCCAGCGTCGGCGATCACTTCGGGCAGCTCGTCGATCTGGAACTGAAGATCGCGCGCGGGATCGGAGGTGGTGAGCTCGGCCGCGATCTCGCGGGCGATCGCGCTGAGGTGCACCGGCGTGGCCTTGATCTGCGTCGTCGAGGCGCGCGCGAAGTTCAGCAGATCGTCGATCAGCGCGCCCATGTTGGTAGTGGACGCTGTGAGCTGCGAGAGCATGGGCACAACGCTCTCATCGTTGTCACTGCCGTAGATCTGCGTGAGCAGGAATGCAATACCGCTGACGGCGTCGAGCGGGCCGCGCAGATCGTGCGCGACGGTATAGGAGAATGCCTCCAGCTCGCGGTTGGCCGCTTGCAGCTCGGCGGTGCGCTCGTCCACGCGGGCCTCGAGCTCATTGCGGGCGCGATTTAACGCCGCATCACGCTCGCCGATCTCCGTAAGCATGGTGTTAAAGGCATCCACCAGGACCGCGATCTCGCTGCTGTCGGCCTGGATATCGGCGCGAACGGTGTAGTCCTGGCCCCGCGACACAACCAGTGCCGTGTCGGCGAGCGCGATGATCGGCTGGGCGATCAAGCGTCGCGAAACCGAGCTGATGAGCAAGGCCGCGACCATGCAGAAGATCAGAATGATGCACGCGATCAGAAGATACTGGAACGCGCGGTGGCCAATTTCGTTGAGCGTCGCGGAGATGGTGACGATGCCTACCGCTTGTCCTTGGAACAGAATTCGGCGTGCCACCAGCACGTGAGTTCCCGACGTCAAGGCCCGCTCATTCTGAAGCGCCGGCAACGGCTGCGGCGCAACTGATTTTTGAGCGGGCGCTTCGTAACGCGCAAAGACCGCGCCATCGTTAGTGGTGAGAACGGCAGCGAGAACGTCGGGCGAGCGCCTCAAACTGGCCAAAGTAGCCGAGGCGCTCTGCTGATCGTTGAAGGTCAGGGCAGAGACGCTGTTGTCGCCGATGATCTGGGCTTCGGCGTCGAGATTGCGCATCAGGTCCTGCCGAAATGAGAGCAGGTCGTAAGAGAAAAAAGCGAGCGCCGCCATCAGCAGCACCGTGCCGCTGACCAGGAGGTTCATGCGCGTAAGACGCGTGGAGAGCGAGTTCGACCTGGAGATACGGCGGCGCGGAAGAATCCTCATGGCGCGCCTCCGCCGGTGGATTTGCCGTTCACCGCGACGGCGACCTTGAGGAGCTCGGCGCTGAGTGCGATGCCGCTGCGATCGACCGGGTGAAGGTCCACTGCGAAACGCACCCGGTTGTTGACGACCACAAATTGGATCATGCCGCCCCGGTCGAGAAACCCAGGTAGATCGCTTACGGTAAGCATTGGTTTGCCGGTGGCGGCGGACAGAAGAGCATCGAAGCTGTCCTTCATCGCCGAGCCGATAAACAGCACCGCGCAGCCCGCCTCCTGCTCCGGACGTTCCACCGCACGGACAGCGAGAGGCCGGCCGCCGATCTGCTCGCCGGCGACGATTTTGGTCAGCGTGTCGGCGTAGGTGCTTTGTGCGGCCACGCATATGTCGAGCGTCGCGGCCGCGCCTCCTGCCGGCCAGCGGACAAACTTCGCGAAGTCGTAAAGGTAGACGGCCTGGACGTCATACTGCGAGGGTTTGGGCGACTGCGCGGAGGCCAGCGGAGGGAGCCCTACGATGGCCGTCGCAGCGAACAGGCCGGCCAGAAGCGGAGAAAACAGACGCACGGCCCGCCGTAAAAATGACAGCGGCGCGCACCTCTCCGCGCGAGCACGGAAGGCGTAAACGAGATTGCGTGAAGGGCTCGCCACGCGATTCACCAGGACCACATGAGGTCGCCGAAGACCTCGCGCTTGATGCCGACCGCGTTGCCGTTGTCGCCCGTGAACTCCTGGTGGCGCGGCTGCAGAAGATTCCGGCCGGTTGCAGAAAGCTCCACATGGTGCTCGATCTTGTACGCGATGCGGGCGTCGGCGGTTTGATAGCTGCGCACATTATCGGCGGGCAGCGCACTGACGAAACGGTAGTCGGGGACGACCTCCCAACCGTGCGCGAAGGTAAAGATGCCTTGGGCGGAGGCCTCGCGATGCGGACTGGAGCCTTCGATGCCGGTCGCGTAGGAAGCCTGGCTGAAGCCGGACTTGGAGTGCAGCGTGACATGCACGTGCGAGAAGCTGCCACGCAGCTCGAACCACGATGTGGCCTTCCAGTCGGGCGCGATCTCGATGCCGTCGGAGACGCCGCGCAAACCATTGGCGAACTGCACGTTGAGCGATTCATAAGGGTAAGGAGTCGTCGGAAAGGTAACGGTGAATACAGGGCTGCCGTAGCTTTCGATGTCGTCGTACTGGTTGTGGAAGGCGGCCACATCCAGGTACAGCCTGCGCCAGAGAAGCTGGCGAGCGCCGGCGCTCCAGCCGATGAGCACCTCGGGAGTAAACTTCGGATTGCCCTTGACCTGAAGGAAGATCGGCAACACGCCCGGGCCGCCCGGAGTGACATCGCCGAGCAGGCTGAGGTTGCGGTCGACGCGGCCTGGAGTGCGCAGCGCGCGCGCCACCGAAGCCCACAGACTCGTCGTGCTGCGCGGATGCCAGAGCACCTGGGCCGAGGGTTCCACGCCCCAGCCGCTATACATGTCGTCGGCGAACTTGGAGCCCAGCGTAAGCGAAAGCCGCTCTGGCAGCAGTTGAAACGTGTCCTGCGCGAACAGGCTGTAGACGTAGTTGTTGACTTTGTTGGGAGCAAAGTTCACCGTCGCCTCGGTCTGCTCGACAAGACTCGGACTTTCGCGCAGACCCGCTCCGAGGATGATGTCCTGCCGTCGCAGATTGGCGATGTGATTGATGAAATCGAGATCGAAGGTGTCGCGGGTCTCGGTAAACTGCGACGTGGCGCGGTTGGTTCGGTTGAAATAACCTTCGAGGTAGAAGCCGGAATCGTGGGCGAGCTGGTGGTCCCAACGCACGACGAGATCGCCGCCGGAGACGGTATCCGGCGTGTCGGTGACACGTTGCGACGGCGGAAAGAACTCGCCAATGGTGTTCTGGTCGCCGGTCTTGCCGGTATAGGCCGTGGCGGAGGCGGTGAAGCTATCGTGCGACCCAGGCTGCCAGTCGAGACGGAAGCCGCCGCGCGCCTGATGCCAATGGTCGTAAGGATCGCCGCCCGGGTTCGCTTCAGGTCCGCGGTCGAAGCCCTTCGCGAACAGCCGGAACTGGAGGCCGGGCAGCGGCGCAAGTCCCAGGCGCACCTCGCCAACGAAGCGATTGATCAGGCCACCCGCCGAGACGTGCGCGTAGACCCCCTTGGTTTCACTGGCCTTCTTGGTGATGATGTTGATCACGCCGTTGACGGCGTTGGCTCCCCAGATCGTGCCGCCCGGCCCGCGAATCACTTCGATGCGGTCGATATCGTCGAGCACAAGATCCTGAACATCCCAGTAGACCCCTTCAAACAGTGGCGTGTAGACGCTGCGCCCGTCGATGAGCACGAGAATGTCCTTGGAGAAGCCGCTGTTGAATCCACGAATACCGACGGCCCAGCCGCCGCTCTGGCTGCGCGCGACCTCCACTCCCGGGACCAGGCGCAGAAGCTCGGGAATCGTGGTGGCCCCGGAGCGGCGGATATCGTCGGCGATGACGACAAAGACCGCGGCTGGAGTCTGCCAGACCTCTTCCGGCTGCTTGGAGACGGTGGTGATTTCAACATCGCCAAGCTGCTCGAGCGAGAGCGACTTCAACTGCTTCGAGACGGGGGGTGGCACCGGTTGCATGCATCTGCCCGCCGGCGGCAGAGACATCGTCGCGACGGCCGCCAGGCTCAGCAAAGAGGCACGGATTGTCGTCAAGAGATGGGCCATGTCGGGTGCAAGTCAAGTTCGTGCGGGTCACGAAAACAAAAACATTACGATACGCGACGTTCTCGGATTGAACTCAGCAAGCGGCCCTCATGGCGACGGCCGCAGAAGATTGTGGAGGGTGTCTACAAGTTTTGCGGGATCGCCCTTACGCACAAATCCCTGGACCAGTGGCGCGATGTCGTCAGGTAAAACCAACGCCTCCGAGAGCACGATGATCGGGACCCTGGGCCGGCGGGACTGGAACAGCCTCGCAATGTCGACGGCAGTGGTCTCCCCAGCGAAGTTGTAGTCGAGAAGAACTACATCCGCAGTCTCTTCGGGAAGATCGACCCCCGAGAATCGAACCTGCGCAGGCAGCGCGCGATAGCCCGCGGCCTCAACGATCCAGCCGTAAATCTTCAGGTGGACAGGGTCGTCATCGACGATCAGGACAGATGCTCTGGGATGCATGAAGAGGCCGCTACCGGCAAGTGAGCTTTCGTTGAGTTTTCGGCTACGAACGCAAGATGCCGGCCAGACCCGGCGAGTTGCTTGCCATACCGGGTTGTTTCAAGAGAGGAGTCTCGAAGCAACTTCGTCGCCACGACCGTCGATCCAGCCTCCGTCCTCGTCGGCGATCTCAACGGCGACGGCGAGGTCCGTTTCACCTTCGACCTCAAGATGGTAGGGGGATGCCCTGTACTGCGCGGCAACTATTTCCTTCGCCAAGGCACATCATGCTCTCGGAGCTCCGCTCTACTCTCGTCGGCGCTATCATCCCCTTCGCCGCGGCGGCTTACTCGCAACTACACCCAATGTGGGCTCCGGCAGACTTACACCACCATTCAGTCCGCAATCGATGCCGCGCACACAGGCGATCCCAACCACACCCTCAGTCTCAACGTCGTCCTGACGCAGTAGCCGACGAAAGCGCCGCAGCGTTGCCGCACGCTCGACGCCCCCGCCAAAATTGCGGCGCCTCTGATAGACTTGAATCTGTCGTAGCGACGGCGGCTCTTGAGCTTGCGTCGCGGTCTCTCACAGACCCGAAAACGGATCTGAAAAAGTAACAAGGCTGAATACGGCGAAAGCTGCGGTGTGCTTCCTTCGAGGTAAAATTGGATTGAAGTTGCAGAAATACGTCTGGGGACGTAGCTCAGTTGGTTAGAGCGCTGCCCTGTCACGGCAGAGGTCGCGGGTTCGAGCCCCGTCGTCCCCGCCATAAACTCAAGAAAATAAAAGGTTTATGGCACAGTGACAATCAAGGTTTCAGCCCGCGAGGGTGCTGAAGGGTGCTGAAAGTTTTCAGCGCCTTTTTTGCTGCCCTCAAGCAGCAATGGCTCCCGTTGCGAGGGTGCTGGCGAGGGTGCTGAAATTTTTGGCTTTCCGGCTTCCAGAACCATCTCCATCACTTTGTTGTTGGCATCCCGCTTCGTCTCGGAGATCGCTCGCGTGTAGATGTCGAGCGTGATCCGAGAGTTTGCGTGACGCAGGAGTTCCTGGGCTGTCTTAAGGTCCGCACCGGACGCTCTCAGGTTGGTTGCCAGAGAGTGACGGAAGCTGTGCCATCCGATCACCTTGCCGATGATCTTCGCCCGCAGTAGAGCCGGGCGGATGACCTTCTTGAGCACCATGTCGGGCGTAATCGGCTGCTTCCCCTCTTTCCGATTCGACGGAAAGAGAAAGTCGTCATCGCCGTTATGCTTGGACTCCTTTCGCCACTCATTCAGACATTCGACCACGGATGAATGCAACGGGACGGGCCTTCGGCTGGCTTCGGTTTTCGTGTCTCCGAAGTGATTGCGAACACAGGAGCGAAGGACATTGACCTGAATCAACAGCGGGTCGATATCTCTCCATGTAAGCGCGATGAGTTCGGAGCGCCGTAGTCCTGTGCTGCCCGCCACCATCACCATCGCCTTTTCACGGAGCGGCAGCTCCGCAATCAACGCCGACAACTCAGCGGGCGAGAGCACGTCCGGTTCCCGTAGCCGTTTGGCAGAGGCCCGGACTTTGGTGATGGGATTCCGATGTATCCATTCATGTCGGATGCCATGATTGAACAACGCCGACATAATGTTGCGGATCTTGCTTCGTGTTGCTGGAGCGTAAGGCAGAGAGTGTAACCACTGCTCGACTTCCACGGTACGAACATCCGATAACGAAGCATTACCCCATTTGGGAACAACGTGATTCGATAGGTAGATCGACGTTGACTCAATCGTTGCGAAGGCTTTTTTGTCGGCTGTCAGTTCGTGTTTCCGATAGTGGGCTGCGAGTTCGGAGACCGTTTGTGGGACCCTTACCTCGACGTTGATGTTGGCGCGAAAGTCGGCCACGGCCTTTTCCGCATCCCGTCGTAGTGGCATATCTGTCACTTTGCCGAGAACGCGTTTTTTGTACTTGCGTGTACCGTTGGTGTCGTCATACCAGCGAAACACCCATACGTCCGGCCCGCTCTTGCGCTTCTGTTTCAAAAGACTTCCTTGTTGGAAACGGCTCATGCTGTTCTCCTTGCATGAGCGCTGATGGCTATATTTATGGTACTCGCCGGTGGCCGCTTTTTCTCTGTTTCTCTTGCCTCGACCCACGCTAATAGTTCGTGCTCACGAAACCGCCACAGCTTCCGTTTTCCTTCGCCTAGCGGGTGCGCGGGAACGTAGCCGATACGCGCCCAACGAACCAGCGTCCGCTTGTCCATCCGAAGAATCTGAGCGGCCTCTTGAGCATCCAGAAGATGATGTTCCATAGGTTCGACTCCGAAGCCGCAACTTTGCTTCCCTCACGCCGGTTTGGGGTTGAATCACAACTCCCATCCTGGTCGCTTGTTTAGCGTTGCAACTCAGAGTCATCATGTTTGGCTTTACGCCTCGCGTCCAATGAAAATTTGGGCGAGCGTCATTCCTTTTTGGAATGACGACACCTCATGCAGCAACTCATGCCGATGCAAATGGACGCGAATCAGGATTACAATTATTCGTATCAGGCGGGTGATTCCGCCCCTCTTGAAGTATTTGCTGTCCTTCCCAGAATCCGCAGACTGGAGGATAGAAATGGTCTTACCCGAGATCCGATTGCTGCAAGCAGCCATTGTGCTTGCCGAAGAACTTCATTTCTCAAGAGCAGCCGAAAGGCTGAACATGAGCCAATCCACACTCAGTAAGCAGATATTCAAGCTGGAGCGTGGGCTCGGCTTTCAGATCTTCAAACACAGCCATCAAGTTGCCGAACTCACAGAGGCAGGACGGGTCTTCATCGTCGAGGCGCGTGAGGTTGTTTCCCATGCAGAACGGGCGGTCTTGTCGGCCCGGGCAGTTCTCGATGGGCCGAATGAAATACTCAATATCGGCAAGTCGTCCTATACTGAACCGATTCTCGTCTCAACCCTTCTTTCCATCCAACTCTCACTTTTCCCGGAGATGAGGATTAAGCTCTGGAGCAACTTTTCCAATGAACTCGCCCGTCAGGTCAGCGTAGGTACGCTCGACCTTGCCGTAATCACCGGCGTCCCGCCAAAGCCGCAGCTCAGCGTCCTTAACATCGCGGACAGTCCCTTTTACATTGCGCTGCCGCTGGGCGACGAACTCACAGCGTATCGGGAGGTTCGCCTGGAGCAGATGCACAAACGAAACTGGATGCTGCTTGGGAAGCACGCAAACGCCTATCTATACGACACCATTCATTCGGTCGGCGCCGACCGAGGTGCCTATCCATCGGACATCTACCACTTCACCAGCCCCGAGGAAGCCTCTGAACTGATACGTGAGCATCATGGACTTGCGTTCTTGCCACGCTCGGCGGCATGGAGAATTGCTCGCGACGGTATCACGATGCGGCCCTTGGCTGAACCCCGGCTTCGTCTTGTAACAAGTCTTGCGATGCGGGCAGACAGCAAATCTCGACTCGTGAATGAATTTGTCAAAGCCGCCGGAAGAAAGTTCGGCAATTTGGGCCAAACCGCTCAGAGAACACTTCCGCTCGCCATGTAATTTATTCGGTTTTGAGCGTCTGAGATTCATCACTCTCTAATTCACGAATCTCGATATTCAATGGTCCTTCTCTACCGCATTTGGGACAGAGAAAAAGCCCCGTCGTATGCACTCGCCCTTCGACCTCTTCTCTGCGGAAGGAACCCCCACAGTGGACGCACACATGGAAGTGCAGCAGAGGATGACTCATCTCATTGGGCACGGTAGCCGGCATAGCATCAGTTCTCCCCTCAATCTGTTGAGCTTCTCTCGTCTACCCTGTGGCCCGACTCTAGCCAAGAGTCGAAAGAAAGGCATCGGCCATAAGCCGGAGAGGTTATCTCCTACTTCTGGGGGAGATGTCACTTGTAGGCACCTCTGCCGCGCAACTGCAAAGATCGAGGCTCCATTCCTTTTCCTCTTTAGTCGAACCGTCTTTACCTTGAGTCGGTGGACAACGAATGGTGAGTGAAGCGCACCGCGTTTACTTCCATTCCTTCACTCCTTTGAAGGTGGCGTAAATCGCCATAGCATGGCCATGCCCTAAACCGAAATCGTTCTTAAGCCACGCGACAATTTCACCTGCCTTCACTCCCGGTTTGAGCAAGCCTTTCTTCTCGGCGATCTTCCGGAAGTCTTCCGGCGTTTTGCCGGTTTTTGTCTTGATGTTGTCGATGTATGCCTGGAATGACATGATTCTCCTCTCATGCGGCTGGGGCGCAGTTAACCATCCATGGAACTTCAAACTTATCGATGCACATCCCGAAACCCGGCGACCAGAACGTCTTTTGGAATTGCATCTGCACCTGCCCACCTTCGGACAATCCTTTGAAAATTCGCTCCGCTTCCGCCGTATCCTTTACCTGTACTGACACGCAGAAGCCGACAGGCTGTACCTTCTTTCCCTGCGGATGGTCCCCTCCCATCAGGACACCCCCATCTGGCACCTCGAGCGTCGCGTGCATGATCTTGTCTCTCATCTCCGCTGGCACCTTCTCCCCCAGCGGAGATTCTCCCTGCGTCATCATGAACGTGATCTTTCCGCCGAGCGTTTTCGCGTAGAAATCGAACGCTGCTTTGCAGTTTCCATTGAAGTTCAAATGAGTAATCAATTGCATTGGTCCGGTTCTCCTTGTCTGGTTTGGAACACTTAGTGGGATGTAATGAGAGCGGTCTCTTTGTCGATCAACAGGCTCCGCAGCCGACGATCTCGCAGGCATAGACCACCCCAAACCATGACAGCGAAGAGCATGGGGAATATCGTCTCAAACCACCCGGAGCCCGCGCGGACGTTGCTCGCGACGGCACCGCCCAAGTACCCTGTTAGCAAAATGGCTCCCAGGATCGAAGTCCGGGGAATGAGATAAATCAAAGTGCAGGCAATCAGCGCTATGCCGATGCCACTGAGCGTGGATAACGGGTACGCCAATCGAACATTTGCCTCTAGCACTTGTGGTGGCTTAACAATCTTCATGACGCCATCCAGCAGCATGAACAGAGCGGCTAAGACCGTAAGAATTCGTCCCGCCCATATCATTTTCCTGGAGTCTTCACCCGCTTCTGTAGCGCACATAGAAAGCTCCTTTTGTATTTCCCCGTTGAATGTCGGCGTGCTAGCCTAACACTGAACGGTGTAGTGTTACTAAACGGTATAGTAAAAAACTCAAAGGCGCACTGTCAAGAGGAAATTTCATGGAAACAAATTCGGAAAGTCGCTCAGACCGCAAACGCAAAGTGCTGTTGCTGGCAGCAACAGAAATTTTTCTGGACAAGGGCTACGACGGCACGAGCATGGACGACGTTGCGGCGAAAGCCGCTGTTTCCAAGCCAACCGTCTACAAATACTTCTCTGATAAAGAACGGCTCTTCGCCGAGATCGTGCGTGCCACAACCAGCGACATGAATGACCTCGTGAATCTGGTTAGCGAAACTATGGGTGGGCAACCAAACGTAGAGTCGGGCCTTATTTTGCTTGCCCGCCGCTTTCTTACTGCACTGATGCAGCCGCGGATATTGCGATTACGCCGGTTGGTAATGGCCAATGCGGACCGTTTTCCCGACGTGGGCCGTAGTTGGTACAAGCAAGGCTTTGAGCGTGCGCTCGCGACACTAGCAACGAGTTTTCAGGGCCTTGCCGACCGCAAGCTTTTGCGCGTCGGCGATCCGCTTCTGGCCGCCAATCATTTCGTGGGCTTGCTGCTCTGGATACCGATCAATAAGGCGATGTTTACTGGAGATCACCGCTCCAGCCCTGACGAACTTGAACGGCTTGCTACGGCAGCTGTCCGCGCCTTCCTTGAAGGATACGGTTCAAGGGATCGGGTGATGCCCAAATCTATGCAGACCACAGGCAGAAGCCGTGAACGTGAACCGAGAAGAACCGGGAATAGGAACTTCTCTCTAAAATCGCCGACTGCTTGAATAGAGTCGCAGGGCGGGGCGGTCTATCGTGAACAGGGGCGTTCTCTTCAGGGCAACGCATGAGGGCCGTTAGGTAGTAAATGAAGTCTCTCGAAAGGGGCAATGGAGACTGTATGCTCTGGTTCTATAAATCTTTTTTCCCTGTCGTCTGGATCGCGTTTCTAAACTCCTGGCAGATCATCTGGGCCAAAGCCGCCGGCACGAAGACTACCCAGCAGATTGAGCCGGTTGCCTCGCGCATTTTCCGGGTGCTCGCCTTCCTCGTCGCAATCATTATTCTTTCAACAACTCGCCTCCCGTTCGCCTGGCTCTATCGCCCGCTATGGCCCGTTGGCCTTTGGGCCTTTTGGATTGGAGCTGTCATTACCATCGGCGGCCTGCTCTTCGCTGTCTGGGCCCGTGTGCATCTTGGCAGGAACTGGAGCAGTTCTGTAACCATCAAGCAAGGCCACGAGCTGATTACCACTGGACCTTATGTCTTGGTCCGTCATCCTATCTACACCGGCATTCTGACAGGATTCGTCGGCACCGCGATTGCGCTGTCGGAGGTTCGCGGGGCTGTCGCTTTCGTACTCATATTCATCGCATTCTTGACGAAGCTGCGCATTGAGGAAAAGTGGATGAGTTCCCACTTCGGGCAGGAATATGTCACCTATGCACGACAGACTGCCGCGCTGATCCCCTATCTCTTCTGATTTCCTTTGTAGATTAGACCTTGCTGGCTATCAATTCGAGTCTTGTTCAATGTAATGCAGAACCACGCGGCGCATCAAGCGGGTCGCCTGGCGCATCCTGCGGACTATCGTCTTCCTGATCGTGATCGTACTCCTGGCGAGACCTCGCATCCTGCTCCGCTGGCTTTACCACGATCTCTGACCGTCTGGCCTTTGGTCCTTTTGGGTTGGAATTCTTTAACGATTCGCAATGTGGGGCCCAATCTAGGAAAAAGTAGGCGTATGGGCGTCACGATTTACGGTGGTAATGCCGGTGATCGAAACGACCGAGCGATGAAGCGTGCGATCTCACTCGGTACTCAGATTGCGAAACACTTTGCGGTCAGTGCCGAGATTGTCGCTTCTCCTGTGGCACCTATCGAAGGCGATTGGTTGGTGCAATTTAAAGCCGCCGAGCAAGACTTGAGAGTCCTATCGGCCAACCCCGCCAACCAACTCAGCGAGAATAAGAGACCACTATTAGTGATGAGTAGTGCAGGGACAGGTTCCAAGGAGGAGGAACTTGACTCCTTGGCGCGGGGCCCGGCGAGCGGAGGCTGGAGTCAAGCGAATAGGGGATGCAAGGGGGAAAACGGCGCGTGTTCCCCCTGCCGATTTTTGCGGGATCATAAATGAGGGGCGGCATTGCCGCCCCTCACGGATTGTTGATTGCTGGTTTATGCCGCTTTCTTGGATGGCTTGTTGACGGGTTGCGCCGTCTTCTTGGACTGCTTCGCGGCAAACTCCTGCTTCACCTTGAGGGCGATAGCATCGGTGTTCACCTTGTACGCAGTGGCAGCATCGCGGAGCACGGTAGCAGGGTTCGTGCGCGAAGCCGCTAACAGAATCGTTACCTCCACCATCAGACGCGAGAGCGTACCTTCATCGGCACGACGAAGGAAGGCGGCGAATGTCTTTGCCAAGCCTCCCTCATCGCGCTTCTGCCGAATGCCATGCTGCCGCGCCACCGTCTCGATGCGCTGCTCATCCATCAGAGCTACCAGCTTCTCAAGGATGAACAGCAGGTCACGCTTCATCAGACGGACCGGAATTGCTGCGCTCACAGCGGCGAGGACACGAAGGCCGGTTGCGTTGGCGATGGCCTGTTCCTTGCGCTGCTTCTCCTGCTCGGCCTTCCTCTTCTCATCGTTGCGGCTGGTTGGCTGCTTCGGATGATGTATCGGACAGGACGGATTCGCGCACACCTTATGGATGGAGCCAACGTCGCTGCCTTCCGCGATGATGGCGTCCGTGGTGAACTTGCACACCTTGTACTCGGGCCGCTTTGCCTCGTCCGTCGATTTTGGCTTGTCGTCCCGAATGGCAGTGTACTTGTTGCGCGGGAGTACCGAGCTACCTTCCTTTTGGCCGCCATAGGCGGTGCTGATCTGCACCATCTCCGGCTTGGCGGCAATCGTCTGGCCGACGTGAGCCGAGACTTTTGCTTGATAACAGCTCGGGTCGGTGCATCGGTCGCCCTGCCTCCCGAGGTCATCGCCAAACAGCAGTTTGTTGTGACCTGTCCGCTTGGGGCAATCGGCACAACTGCCAGCGATGGGAACAAGCTGCGCGTCCCGCTTATTGAACGGTGCATCCTTGAGAACTAACAGGATGTTGCTGTCGATCCAGAATTGCAGGTTGCGGACAGGTAGTAGAATTCGTGCTGGCTTGGCTCCATTGTTGTAGACCTCTTTGAAGCAAGCGGACAGGGCTTGTCCCTGCTGGTCGGCGGGCAGCTTCGCCAATAGCAGCGCATGGCCAACGCCGATCTCGTCGGCACAAAACGCATCGACGGCTGCGGGAACAAGGTCAATCAATTTCAATCTCGAAGCCACGAAAACGGGGGTCTTGCCCACCTTCGCGGCGATCTGCTCGATGCTGTACTTCGGCTCGTCCAAGTCCAGCAAGGCGCGGAAGCCCTGCGCCTCTTCCAGCGGGTGAACATCCTTGCGTTGCAGGTTTTCGACGATGGACATTTCGACGGCCTGAGCATCGGAGAGGTTGACGATGCGGACGGGAACGGTCGGAATTTCGGCCATCCGCGCGGCGCGATAACGCCGTGCTCCGGCGACAATCTCGAAACCGTTCTCGGTGAGAGGCCGGACAAGCAGCGGAGAGAGAACGCCCTGGGCACGGATGGATTCCGCCAATTCCTTCAAAGCGGTTTCCTCAAAGGTGCGGCGGGGGTTGGTCTTCGACTCGTTCAACAGAGCGAGGGAGACGTTGCGGTATTCGGTGGCGTTGATGATTTGGGTTTCCATGATGGTGTGCTCCTTTCGAGCGGTTGAGGGTGAAGGTCACGGAGCGGCACACGTCGGCCATACCGCTCCAAGGTGGAGCGGACTAGCCGCGAATGCACTTGTCCGTGAATGCCTCTGCGAAACCCTGAAATCGCAGGTTGCTGTCCCATGTCTTAGCGAAACGCTGGTGTTGCTCATGCAAAGCAATCAGGTGGACATAGTTGCCGCGCACGATATTCCGGCTCCACTGCTCTACGCCGAGATAATCGTTGCGGTAATAGAAAGCCGATAGATGCGCTCCCCCGGCAAGGCCAAGCTCGAAGCACATCTCCGGGTCGCGCATGGCATCGCCGTTCTGTTCGCCATAGTGACAAACTGAGATAGTAGGCAATCCCATCGGGCCGGACTCGTCCATCGCTTCGATGACAAGCTCCATGTAGGGCGGATTGTCGATCTTGAGGTAGAGGCCGGGGTGCCATCCCCCGGCCTTCTGGATGATTTGAAGGATGGTCTGCATCACGCCACCTTCGCCAGTTCTGCATCGGCCATCGCCTCGGCTGCGGACGATTCCAAGGCGGCAAGGATGACAGCGGAAGCCTGCTGGATGACTTCGAGCGATTCGGCCAGCAAGGATGCGTTGCC
The DNA here is from genome assembly GCA_965277925.1 of Granulicella sp. Classification (GTDB taxonomy): domain Bacteria; phylum Acidobacteriota; class Terriglobia; order Terriglobales; family Acidobacteriaceae; genus Granulicella. Next base: position 1,488,920 of record OZ255850.1, read on the forward strand.
GTGATAAAGCTGGATGTAGTCGGCGGACGCGGTTCCCGTCTCCAGTCCCACGGCTTTCCCGATGACAAACGCGATGGCTTCGGCCTCCGTCTCGCGTACCGTCTTGGTGGTGGCCGTGCGCCGCTCGGCCTTGTGCAACATCTCGTGCGCCAACTCATGTACTAAGGTGCTGAACTCCTCGGCCTTCGACTGACCCGGCAGGATGGCGATACGTCCGCCGTAGCTCACGCCAAGGGCGGGCGCGATGCGCTCGGTAAAGACAAGCTCGATGCCCTGACGCTCGATAAAGGCAATCAGCTTGTCCCGGTTCTCGCCCACGTCGCCGCTGATCCCGCGCAACTCGGGTAGCTCCGCGCCTTCAGTCTGCAAGACATCGAAGACATAGGCCGAACGGAACCCAACCAATACCGCCGTGTTCTGTTTGGTAATGTCCTTGTTGGCTTCCTCGTCTTTCTTACGGCGAACGCCGATGATGGGGGCAAGGATGCGGATGCCTTTCTCGCCCTTCTTCACAGAGCGGCCAAGCTCTTTCCATTTCCAGAACCCCGCAACGTTGGTTGCAGCGGGGCGCTGTCTCGCAATTTCCAGAACGTTCCCCAGAGAGTACCGATGAAAACGGCTCATCGCATTGAGGTAGGCGGTAAGTGCGTCGGAGTGTCCCGCCTCTAGCTGCTCGATGAGGCTTTGGACGTTGGCGGCGATTACTTCTTTCGCCGTCTTGGGCTGGTTGTTGTTGCTCGTGGTGTCTGCGCTGCTCATGGTGTCTGCTCCTTTGCCGGTCGGCATTTGCTTTTGCACGTCCGCGTTGAAACGCGGCATGTACATGCCGAACGCCTCCTGGCGAAGGCGGGGGTAGCAAGGCGCAAGGGGAGGGGTCTCCCCATCCTTGGAGCGAAATGAAATGGAGCGGAAAGGACGGAGCGCAGCGGAGGTCTGCACAAGCGCAGCGCGGAAGATTGGGGAAGCCCCTTGCGCCGCGCGATCGGGGCAGCGCCCCTTCCATGTCTTTTCTTCGGTGTCAAGCGCAGGAATATATGCACTGCGTTTTTGCCTTATTAAGGCAGCAGTTGTTTTTTAAATCTGCGAGTTCCTATGGGGTCGGGAACCGGGCAGCGTTCAGCGACAGTCGCTCAAACTTCCATACGCGGGTTGGATACCGCACGAACGTGTGTCGTCGCAGGCTTGCCTCGGACTTAGCGCGGGCGTCGGAAGATACTCCGGCCCAAGGGGCTCACGAGGATCACCATGACCGGCTGCCCGGTTCCCCACGCCATAGGTCTGAATCTACGCGGCGTGAGCGTTTGCTATCGTGTTGTCATGCTCAAGCTTCTACTTGCGTTGGTTATCTCCAGTCTGGCTGTTGAGCAGCCTCTTCTAGCACAAACTGCCGCTCCTCAAGGGACCATCGGCACGGCAGTTGTGCGTCAGCACGCTGCGGAAGGCGAAGTCGAGCGAAATCTGCAAGCCATCCGGCAGTCGAGTGGTCTACCTCACCTCAAACGAGTCCCAGCGTCCGAATCAGAAGTGGAGCTGACCTGTACGGCAGCGCAAACGGGTCGGGAGGTTCACGATCCGGAGCTTGGCAATCTCCGCACTTACGTGACAAGCGATCTAGCGAGTCAAACGGAGCAGTTGAAGTTAGTTGCCTTAGGCACCTCACAGTTCCCGGACGGTGGACCCCGGCGGCCTGTTTACTCTGACAAGGGCTGGCCTAGATACTCCCTGGTCGTCTTCATAGACGCAAGCAGCACACCGGGACACACCGTGTATAGGGTTGGCGTTGCTCGCCGCCCTTCATCGTTCGCCGAGTGGGTCGCTCCGATAAGCGGCGACAACCCAGTGAAAGATGCGAAGGAGTGGAAGGAGCAAGTTGTTCCAGCTTGCCGGCATGCACGGTAGCTTCTGGAACTTATGCTCCTGACAATCGCACCTCCTGACCGATAGCCCAGATAAAGCCGGCAAGTTCACGCGCAAGTGCCGCGACAACGACCGTGGGCTTCTTGCCGCGTGCAATCATCGTTCGATAGCGAGCGCAGAGCCTGGTCTGTGCCTTCCATGCGATATCCCGAACGCTCTTCGGCAAGCGGACGAGGATCTCTGCCTTCTCCTTAGCGACACGGGCGGGATAGCGATAGCTCCATGCCGCCTCGATCAGCATCCTTCGTGCTTCGCGGTTGCCAGTCTTCGTGATACTGCCGCGACGGATACTGCCACCGCTGGAGTGTTCAGATGGAACGAGACCGAGGTAGCCCATCAACATGCGGGGCGACTCAAAGCGGCTCAAATCGCCGGTTGTTGCAAGGAACGTGGCCGATGAGAGCAGGTCGATCCCACGCAGACCGCGCAACGCTTCGACCAACGGACCAAGCGACCAGCTTGCCGTCATCGCACCGATGCGTTCGATCAGTGCATCTCGTCTCTCCTGTGCCGTCCAGACAGCTTCGACATAATCCTGGAAGACGATGCGATGAACTTCCAGCTGAAAGGTCTGTCCAGCGAGCCAGGACCGATGGCGTTGCGTCCAGTGCTTGCCGGTCGGATACGAACGGCCGTGGCGGAGCAGGAACGCGAGCAACTGCTGACGGCAGCGCATAAGGTGCATGGACGCATCCACACGCGCACGGACCAGATCGCGCAACGCTTCATGCGTCGCGTCCGGCACCCACACCTGCGTTAGGTCACCGGATCGGTGGAGGATCGCCAACTTCTGCGAGTCCCGCCGGTCGGTCTTGATCCGCTCCCCGGGCTTCCGGGGAATCATCGAGGTCGCCGCAACTGTGCAGCTGTGGCCCAGCGCAATCAACTGGCGATAGATGTTGTAGCCGCAACCACCGGCCTCGTAACAAAAGTCGAGCTCGCCATGCTTCGCAAGCCGCTTGGCCATCTTCGCTATATCGTCCGGACGGTTCGGGATGACGCCAATAAACCTAACTGGGCCGTTCCGCCCGTCTTCGGCTACGCTGATCGAGATGGTCTCCTTGTGGACGTCCATCCCAACGAATGATCTGACTGTCTGCATGTCTCAAGTCCTCCTCTCTACAGGAGAACCGAAGTCGGGCCTCGACTCGAGCAGAGACATACAGACTTAGCGAGGCTTCTCTTCCTTATTCGCGTGCGTCAGCACGCATGAATATTCAGGGTCGTGTTGCGGCAGGAACAGGCCGCTGAGGTGGGAAGCGGAGAATGCGCCGCAGTCGCAGCGCGGGAGGAGACCCCTCCCGCTACTCAGGCTGATGTCTTAGCGAGCTACAGGTGGCGTGGAGTAATCCTTGAGAAGTCGCGGATGCCCACCTTCGTTGCGCATCATCTTGGCTTCAAGAGCACTCGTTGTCTTTAAGCAAGAAGAGAAGACGGTGCCGTCGGTAAACTCAATGCAGATTTCCGGGCCTTCTGTAGAGTCTTCGTAGAGTTTGAAGCTGCTGACGACCTTTCCAACAAATTCCTGACATTCAACCATGCAAGATCCTTTCCTCGTACACACGCGGATATGAGGGTTCGATAAAAGGAACGGGCGATGCGCCGCCGTGAAGCGCGCAACTTGGAATATGAGGTGAAACCTATGCTGACGAGGCCCGGGCAATCATAGCGGAGAAGACCGCCCTGAGAATAGCGGCAAGTCCGGTTGCCCATACTAAGTAGGAATGACGCTGGAAATGGCAGCGGAGCCATATCTATCTCCTCGACCGGATTCAGGGAAGAAACATTTGCGGTGCGCCCCCGCAAACAGCCCTAGCAAACCCGTGATCGGGGAGTTGGAAAACCGTCAAACCGCGCGGTTCCTGTGACCTTTAGCTTTAGGGGCCTGGACATACGTCGCAGGCTCCCCGACCGCAAAGGCGTAGGGAATCTTCGTGCGCTGTAAAGCACACGTCGGTTTGAAGGGGTTTCCACACCCCAGGACAGTGCGTACCCGTCCCGCATCCATGATTTCGGAACAGGGCACAAAAAGCAAGGATGGCTGTACGAGTGACCTATATAAGGTCCAGGTTCAATGGCTGTCGAAGAGGCTTACTTGCCGATTGGTGATGGGCGACTTTTCGATGAGTATGGAACGCATGGCGTCGGCGTCAAAAACGCGGAGGAGATGTACGGGCGGCCGCTCCGTGGGTTCCAGATACTCCGCATAGTCGCGTGGTTCTAGGAATGTTGTCATGCGGTCATGAATGGGAGCCATGAGTTCGTTCGGCTCGCCGGTGAGGATGGCGAAGGTGCGCTCCCACCGATCTGTCTTCGGGTTTTTCCAGAGCTTCCAAACGCCAGCCATGCCGAAAGGTTCCTGGCCTGGCAGCGTGAATTCGTATTTGGGCTTCTTTTGCCCCTTCGGCATCACTTTCCACTCGAAGATCCCATCCGCCGGAACGATGATGCGGCCTGTGAGAAAGGCATCTCTCCAAAACTTCGAGGTCTCGATGCCCTCGGAGCGGGCGTTGAAGAGAAGACGGTCGGGCAGCTTGAACCCCCATCGCATGAGTTCGATCCGGCGTTCGCCTTCGGGACTGATGGAGACGACCGGCTGCACGGAGCCGGGCGCAATGTCGTCCTCCGGCGCAAGGTCGAGTTCTTCGAGACCGGCGCTGACATCGAAGGCATCCGCGATGCGTTGCTTATCGGATTTGCGCCGGTAGCGGCCACACATGAGCCTAGTGTATTCCGGGCAAGAGTCTTGATAAAACTAACCCGCATCGCTGCAATAGCTTAGAAGTATTCTGCACAAGTAACAGGTCAAGTGCCGGTTGACAGACCCCGGTATGCATAGGCGAACATAAGGCGAATACATTTCTATGCCCTCGTCCGCCGCAATCCGTCTTCAGATCGAAACGACACTGGCAAACCGGGTGCCTGCCCCCCTGACGCTCAAGATGAAGCAGGCCCCGGAACTGTTTGTAACCGGCATTGCGGAGGTCGATACGGTTCTGGACGGCGGCATCCCACGCGGCTGCATCATCGAGGTTGCGGGAGCGGCATCGACGGGAAAAACCTCGTTTGGTCTATCGGCCATCGCCGCCATCACACAGACCGGCGCGGCCTGCGCCTGGGTCGATGTCAGCGATACGCTCTCGCCGGAGTCGGCGGCGGCGGCGGGTGTGGAGCTGAAGCGTTTGCTATGGCTCCGCACCTCGGCAGAACGTAAACAGAAAGTCACAAACAAGCCGTGGCCGCGTCTCGAACAGGCATTGAAGGCGACCGATTTACTCCTTCAGGCCGGAGGCTTCGGAGCCATCGTCCTCGATATGAGCGATGTGCTTCCACAACACACCATGCGTATTCCTCTGGCGACGTGGTATCGCTTTCGTCTCGCGGCAGAACAGGCCCGCACTGCGCTCATCTTTCTTTCGCAAGCACCCTGCGCTCATAGTTGTGCCGCTCTCGCTTTACGTTGCGAACCGGCCAGCGTTCGTCCATTCAGCGGCAATGGTGAGACGGCACTCTTTGAGCATCAGCAATACACCCTGATACGGGAGAGAAACCGCAACGAAAGCTCGGTCTTCCTTCAGAAGAAACCATCCCTGCGTGCGGCATGGCACGCCGAAACGCTGTGGTCGCGGGTGCGGTGATGTATGCCGTACTCCATCCTCCGAACTTCTACGCACAGGCGGCGGCGCATCCGCGCCCGGAGTTGCGGAAACGCCCGTTTGCACTGCTTGACGGTGAGCCACCGGCAGAGTTCGTGATCGCTGCGAACAAGGCGGCACGCACTTTAGGAGTCGAGGCAGGCATGACGCGGCTGCAAGCAGAATCGTTCCCTGAAGTCGCGGCGCTCTCGCGGACGCCAGCGGACGAAGCCTCGGCGCACACGATCCTTCACAACGTCGTGTGCCTCTTTTCTCCACGCATCGAGCACGTCGAAATATCCCCCGGCACCTATGCGCTCGACATCGAGGGCATGAATCGTCTATTCGGCGACGCGACACAACTCGCGGCCAGGCTCAGGCAGCACACGATGGCTGCTGGCTTCCTTGCCAACGTAGCCGTTGCAGAGAACTTCCATGCGGCGATCTGTCTTGCATTGGGCAGAACTGGCGTCTCGATTGCGGCGTCCGGCTGCGAGAGAGAGGCATTGCGGGATCTTCCCGTCCGCGTGCTGCCTCTGGAGCCGGAGCAAGAAGAGACATTGCATTCGTGGGGCGTCCGTACCTGCGGGGAGCTGGCTGCGCTTCTTGAAACCGACCTGATTGCACGTATCGGTCAGGCGGGCAAGAAAATCCATGCGCTTGCTCGTGGCGAATGGCCTCATCTGATGTTCCCGATAGAGCCGAGTTTCGAGGATGGGCTGATCGAACGCATGGAACTGGACCATCCGGTAGAAGTGCTGGAGCCGCTGCTCTTTCTGCTCTCTCGTATGACAGACGCATTGTTGGATCGCGTGAAGGAAAAGGCGCTTGCGATTACTTCGTTGCGCGTCGTGCTTCATCTCGACGGCTGCAAACAGCATGAGCGTATCGTCCGGCCCGTGTTGCCACTTCAGGACAAACCGACATTGCTCAAGCTGCTGCAACTCGATCTCGAAACCCATCCGCCCGATGCCGCGATTGTCGGCCTGGAACTGCACGCGCAGTCCGCATCGCCGTATCGCGCACAGCATGGCTTGTTTCTGCCGCAAGCGCCGGAGCCGGGAAGATTGGAGGTCACGTTGACGCAGTTGAAAAAACTTCTGGGCGATGAGCGTGTCGGTTCGGTGGAACTGAAAGACGATCACAGACCCAATGCCTTCCGCATGGTTCCATTCGCGCCTCCCCCACCAGTAAAGAGCGAAAAGCAATCCCTGTCCGTGGCTACGGCTCTGCGTGTCTCCCGTCCTCCGCAGGCGGTCAGCGTCGTTCTCACAGACAACAGGCCCACGCGAGTCTTTTGGGACGGGCAGAGATACGCCGTCCGTGAGATCGCGGGGCCGTGGCAGGTTAGCGGGCAGTGGTGGTCGGAAGCCAACTGGTGCCGCGAAGAGTGGGACGTTCGGCTGACGGCTGAGACCGCAGAACGGGTATGCCGCATCGCCTTCGATCCTCGCTCACGCTGTTGGTATGTGCAGGGGACGTATGACTGAGTACATCGAACTGCACGCACGCTCTGCGTTCAGCTTTCTCGAAGGCGCGTCGATGCCGGAGTTCCTGATACAACAGGCCGCCGCGATGGAGATGCCCGCGATGGCGCTGTTGGATCGCAACGGTGTCTATGGTGCGCCGCGTTTTCACATGGAAGGCCAGAGGCAAGGTGTGCGGGCGCATATCGGCGCAGAGATTAGTGTGAGCGATATGGGACAGCGATTGCGGCCTGCATCGTACTTACCGCATCCGCATCCCATTGAACCTGTACGGCTGCCGCTCCTGGCCGAGTCACGCACCGGCTACAAAAATCTCTGCCGGCTCATCACCCGTTTCAAACTGCGCGAGGAAACGAAGGCCGAAGGCGCTGCGCTTACCAGCGACTTTGAGGAGTTTGGCGAAGGCTTAGTGTGTCTCACAGGCGGTAGTGAGGGGCCGCTGGCCGCTGCGTTAGCAAGCGGCGGGTATGACGCCGCGCAAAAGAGCGTCGAGCGGTTGGTGCGTCTCTTCGGCCAGAAAAATGTCTATGTCGAGATACAGCGGCACTTCGACCGCGAGGAAGAACACCGCAACCGGGCGGCGATTCGCATTGCACGCTCGTTGAACCTGCCGCTGCTTGCTACGGGTGGAGTGAACTACGCGACCGAGTATGAACGTGAAATTCTCGATCTCTTCACTTGCATCCGTCATGGAACGACACTTGATACCGCAGGCCGATTGTTGACGACGAATGCGGAGCGGCATCTCCGTTCCGCACGCGAGATGCAGAAACTCTTCTATGACTATCCCGAGGCCATCTCGAATACGCGAGAGCTGTCCACGCGTCTGCAATTCGAGTTGACCGGCCTCGGCTATGAGTTCCCGGCGTATCCCGTACCGGATGGGCACACGATGGACTCGTTTCTTCGCAAGCGAGTAGAGGCAGGCATCCGCAACCGCTATCTGCCGAAGAATGACGCTGCGCTCTATGCCAAAGCCGGTAAGCAGGCAGAGCGCGAATTAAAGTTGATTGAGACGTTGGGGCTGGCGGGGTACTTCCTCATCGTTTGGGACATCGTTCGTTACTGCAAGGACAATGGCATTCTCATTCAGGGCCGCGGTTCCGCCGCAAATAGCGTCGTCTGCTATGCGCTCGAAATTACCATCGTCGATTCGGTTGGTCTGGACCTGCTCTTTGAGAGGTTCTTATCGGAGGAGCGGGGAGAGTGGCCGGACATTGATCTTGATTTGCCAAGCGTGACAGACCGCGAGCGAGCCATCCAATACGTCTATCAGCGATACGGCGAATTGGGAGCGGCCATGACTGCCAATGTGACGACATACCGCAGCCGCTCCGCGTCCCGCGAAGCGGGCAAGACGCTTGGCTTCGATAAAGAGACGGCTGGACGACTCTCTGGATTGGTGGGCGCGTGGGAGTGGAAGGGGCCAAGTGACACGCTGGAGAACGGCTTTAAGACTGCTGGCTTCGATATGCGGAACGCACGTATAGCGAAATACCTGGAGCTATGTGAACGGCTACAGAACCTTCCCCGCAACCTCAGCCAGCACTCTGGCGGGATGGTGATCTGCCAGGGACACCTTGATTCTGTTGTGCCGATTGAAAGGGCGTCAATGGCCGGGCGCACGGTCGTTCAGTGGGACAAAGATGATTGCTCGGACATGAAGATCATCAAGGTCGATCTGCTCGGCCTCGGCATGTTGGCCGTGCTCGCAGATTGCCGGGAGCTGGTGCCGAAGCATTACGGAAAGGTGCTCGATTATGCCCAACTGCCGCAGGATGCCGAAGTGTACGAGGGCATCCAGAAAGCAGATACCGTTGGGCTGTTTCAAATCGAGAGCCGCGCTCAGATGTCCGCGCTCCCGCGAACTAAGCCGAAGTGTTTTGCCGATCTGTCGATGCAGGTGGCAATCATTCGTCCTGGGCCGGTAACGGGCAAGTTCGTAAACCCCTACATCGCACGCAGGCTCGGTAGAGAGCCAGTCACTTACCTGCACCCATCGTTCGAGCCATTTCTTCGTAGAACGCTCGGTGTGCCTCTTTTTCAAGAGCAGGTGATGAAGATAGGAATGGTTGCTGCAAACCTCACAGGCGGCGAAGCGGAAGAGCTGCGCAAAGCGATGGGTGGCAAGCGATCCCAAGCAATCATCGCGGGAATGACAGCACGGCTTCACGAAGGTATGACAGGAAACGGAATCACGCCGGAGGTGCAGACGGAGATTATGCGGGTGCTCTCGACAGTGAAAGAGTTCATGTTCCCGGAATCGCACGCCCACAGCTTTGCTTCGATTGCGTATTCGAGTGCCTATACGAGATTTCACTACCTCGCGGCTTATACCTGTGCCTTGTTGAACAATCAACCGATGGGCTTCTATTCTCCGGCGACGATACTCAATGACGCTAAACGCCACGGCCTGAAAGGTCTGCCGATCGATGTGCAGCATTCGGAATGGTTCTGCACGCTCGAAGAACTGAAAGAAACAGACCACGACAGATACACAGGCCCTTTTGCCGTAAGAGTAGGCTTCAAATATGTACGCGGATTGCGACGGGAAATAGGGGGCGCAATTGCAGAATCCAGTGAGGTCGATGGACCATTCCTCTCGGAGTACGACCTTCAGCGCCGCGTGCCTTCAATACGGAGAACTGAGCTAACGTTGCTTGCGAAAGTGGGCGCGTTCAATTGGATAGGAGAGAAACATCATCGCCGCACCGCGCTCTGGCGTGCCGAACGCGCCGGACAGAGTGTTGGTCCGCTCTTTGCAAATATTCCAGATATTCATGAGCTGGAGACCTCAACGCCGTTGTTGCCCATGACGATAGAAGAACGGTTGGTCGCTGACTTCGGTGGAACAGGGCTAACGACGGGGCCACACCTCATGGCCTATCACCGTGTGGACATGAACCGAGCTGGCGTCATTGCAGCTAGCGATCTAAGAGCATTGCCGGACGGCATCTACACACGCATCGCTGGAGTCGTGATTGCCCGCCAACGCCCCGGTACGGCCAGTGGCTTTATCTTCCTCAGCCTGGAAGATGAGACAGGCATCTCGAATGCGATCATTAATCCCCATCTGTACGAGCGGAACAGAGTGGCGGTAACACGTGGGAAGATCCTTTGCGTCGAAGGCACGCTCCAGAATCAGGACGGCGTGGCCTCTGTGAAGGCGTCGGCCGTTCGCGTGCTAGGCCTTAGCGAGATTAACGTGCAATCGCATGATTTTCATTGATATGCGTTCATCTGGCGCGCCAAATCGTCAAAACGGTCGCGGATGCCGATTGCTCCTCACAAGTCGGCCAGCGTTCGCCGATCTGCTCGTGCAATATTCTGGGTTGGCGCGAAACGCCTAATCACTCATCTTCGGTCAGGTCAGGCGTAATACCAGCAGCGCTTGGGGCCGAGCGGGGAAGCGATCTGAGCCGCAATGCAGGCAAGCGCCCATAGATCACCGATGTGGTGTAAAGTGGTGAGGACACTTAGAGATGACTCCAATGAAAGACAAACTGTCACAGGGGGGCGGCCAGAAGGCTCAGAAGAAAGCGGCAGTCCGTGCGTCGATCACGTTTCCGCCCGCTCTCTACTCAACTCTCGAAGAAATCGCGCAGGAGAAGAAAGTTTCGTTGGCGTGGGTAGTCCGCGATGCTTCGGAAAGATACGTCGCAGAGAGAAGCTCCGAAGTGCCTCGGCCAGGTAAGGGATAAATGCCGCGACGAAGCAGCTCCGCAGGGACCGAACTCGTCGCTGGAGTGGCGGCTTTAGCAAAGCGAGATAGGCAAGTTGTCTCCCGAAAGAGAGTCGCCGACCATGGCGAGGTTTACACTGCCGACCGGGAAGTAACTGCCATGCTTGATCTGGTGAAGCAGGAGACAACGAGAATCGAGTCCCGGTTCTTGGAACCTGCCTGCGGCAACGGTAATTTTCTGGCGGCGATTCTTGAGCGTAAGTTGCGCGTTGTTGAATCGCGTTACGGCAACAGTCAGTTGGATTACGAGCGGAATGCCATCCTGGCCCTGTCCTCGCTCTATGGAATAGACATTCTAGAAGATAATGTCGTGGCATGCCGCCAGCGGCTTTTTGATGTTTTCGAGCGGCAGTACACCTCGCTTTTTAGAGTGGCAGCTACGGACGAATGTCGAATCGCCGTTAAATTTCTTCTGGAGCGAAACATCATCTGGGGCGATGCCCTCACGTTGCAGACGGCAAGCGCCAAACCCCAGCCGATTGTGTTTTCCGAATGGTCGCCAGTTAACGGCAGCATGTTAAAGCGAAGAGATTTTACTTTTCATGCATTGCTCGACCATGGGGCGATGCTAGAACTGCCGCTGTTTTCGGATCTTGGCGAGGATGTTTTCATCCCGACCCCCGTAAAAGAATATCCCTTGACTCACTTCCTGAAGGTTGCCGATGTTGACTGCCATTAACTACAACCCGGATGTCCTGAGCTGCCTGGCTAATCTGAGCAATGATGAAGTTTTTACACCTCCGCAACTGTGCAATCAGATACTGGATTTACTGCCCGCGACAATCTGGAGCGATCAGACTACCCGATTCCTCGATCCGGTCTGCAAGTCCGGTGTGTTCCTGCGGGAGATAGCAAAGCGGCTGATGGCTGGGTTGGAAGAGCAGATACCCAACGAGCAGAAGAGAGCAAACCACATTTTCACAAACCAGCTTTTTGGTATTGCTATCACGGAGCTGACATCCTTGCTTTCGCGCCGGTCGGTGTACTGCTCCAAGACTGCCAACGGGAAATATTCGGTCTGCGGCGCATTCAACGATGGGCAGGGCAATATTCGCTTTGATCGGGTTAAGCACGCTTGGAAAAATGGAAGATGCACTTTTTGCGGAGTAAGCCAAAAAGAGTTTGACCGGGGTGGCGAACTGGAAACCCACGCCTATGAGTTCATCCACACCAACCAGCCCGAGGAGATTTTGAACATGAAATTCGATGTCATTGTCGGCAATCCGCCTTATCAGCTGAGTGATGGTGGGTTCGGAGAAAGCGCGCGACCGATTTATCATCTATTCGTCGAGCAGGCGAAGAAACTAAACCCCCGCTACCTGACGATGATTACTCCTTCCCGCTGGTTCGCAGGCGGAAAGGGATTAGACGGGTTTCGCGGTGCCATGCTCCACGACCACCGCATTTCCCACCTCGTTGACTATCCGAAACTCTATGACGGATTCCCCGGCGTGAAGATAAGAGGTGGTGTCTCGTACTTCCTTTGGGATCGCGACTACAGAGGTCCCTGCTCCGTGCAGACGATGTGGGACGGTGAACCCCTCGGTCCGCCGATGCAGCGACCTTTGGACGCCTACGACGTTCTGGTCCGTCGAAACGAGGCTGTTTCAATTCTCGACAAAGTCCGCGCTTTCCGCGCCAGCGGGAAGGCCGAGGCAAGACTCGATGCGCGTGTGTCCAGCCAGAAACCGTTCGGGCTGCGGACCTTCGTCCATGGGGCAGCATCGAGCAAGGGTCTCAAGCACCCCATCAAGCTCTATGGCTCACAGCGCATCTCGTGGGTGGAGCGGGCAACGATCGACAGGAACGCGGCGTGGATAGATGAATGGAAAGTGTTGATGACTCGCGTACAGGGCACGAGCGCAGCAGTCGAGACCATGTTCTTGAGCAGACCCATCATCGCGGGGCCCGGTGAGGCATGCACGGAGTCGTATGTCGTCGCTGGACGGTTTGCGAATGAGAAGACCGCAAGGTCATACGCGCAGTATCTGCGAACCCGTTTCGTTCGGTTCCTGGTGTCGCTGCGTAAGCCAACGCAGGATGCTGCGAAGGATATCTACGCGTTCGTCCCAGACATCCCGCTCAACCGCACCTGGACCGACGAGAAGCTCTATGAGCGCTACGGTCTTACGCCGGAGGAGATCGCATTCATCGAATCGACGGTAAAGCCGATGGATGTCAGCCATGAGTAGTGAGTTCTTCCCGCCGCGCCCGGCATCCCGACCGACTCTCTACGCTTACGAGGACACAAACCCGCAGTATGCGGGCCTGCTCAAGGTGGGCTACACGACAGTGGACGTGCAAGCACGCGTGGCCCAGCAGTATCCGACGTTGCGCCCCGGCAAGCCGCCATACCGGATCGTGCTGGAAGAATCCGCGATGCGAAATGACGGTACAACCTTCACGGATCACGACGTTCATCGCCATTTGAGAATCGTCGGGATTACTAATCCTGAAGGCGAATGGTTTAAGTGTTCCGTTAAAGATGTCAAGGCGGCCATCATCGCTCTAAAGACTGGAGAGGTGAATGAGGAGAGTCGTTCGCTTGATTTCAAGATTCGCCCGGAACAGAAGGCGGCGGTGGACAAAACGGCTGACTATTTCCAGAGTTTCCGGAAGGAGAACCACGGGAAGCCTCCTCATTTCCTTTGGAACGCGAAAATGCGATTCGGCAAGACATTCGCCGCCTATCAACTTGCCAAGAAAATGGGTTGGCGCAAAGTGCTGGTGCTGACCTTCAAGCCGGCGGTGCAGAACGCCTGGGAGGAGGATTTGAAGTGCCATGTTGATTTCAAGGGCTGGCAGTTTATTTCACCTGGGGGCTTGGCGTACGAGGATGCGGACAAGAAGAAACCGTCTGTCTGTTTTGGTTCGTTTCAGGACTACTTGGGAAAAAACAAAAGTACGGGTGGGATTAAGACCAAGAACGAGTGGGTTCATGCGACCAATTGGGATTGCGTGATCCTCGACGAATACCACTACGGAGCCTGGCGCGAAAACGCAAAGGAGCTTTTCGAGGCGGAAGAGAAGAAGGAAATCGAGTTCGGAGAAGGAGCAGGCATTCAGGATTTTGACGAAGAGATTATGCCGATCACGACGGGCGGCTATTTGTATCTCTCTGGCACACCGTTCAGGGCCATCGCGTCTGGCGAGTTTATTGAAGACCAGATTTTCAACTGGACCTATTCGGATGAACAACGGGCTAAACAGGCATGGAAGGGCGAGGACAAGCCCTACGCATCATTACCCCGCATGGTGATGCTGACTTATCAAATGCCGGATTCTATTCGGGAAATCGCCATGCAGGGCGAGTTCAACGAGTTCGATCTGAATGTCTTCTTTTCCGCTTCGGGGGCAAAGGGTAAGGCAAAGTTCACTTATCAGGATCAAGTGCAGAAGTGGCTGGAGTTGATCCGGGGCGGATTCCTGGAAACGACCATCGACAATCTGAAACTCGGCGCTAAAAAGGGCAATTACATACTTGACACACAAGCCAGGATGGGTCGATGATGTCATATGGCGGAAAACGAGAGTTATTGGCGTAAGCACCATTGGGGCATCATTCAGGGTCTCTCGGGGCTTTATTGTGCGGTATTTGCGACATGGGATCGATTTCATCCTCGTTCGATCCCGACGGCCGAAGGCATCGCTACTGCCCATCCGACACAAGTTGGTGTGGCGATGATTCCCAGCTATTCGATGCCTTTCTGGTTGTGGGTTGGAATAGTTGTATTTGTCCTGTCTGTAATAGTCCCGGGGATTATTCGGATGATTAACACTTGGAAAAGTCGCAGGAAAGAGGGTGATCATAGCCCCACCCTCCCCTCGATTCGCGAGGCCGCTAAAGCCTTTGCCACTGGGCATAACCACGATGTCTATGTAAAGACAGGAATTCAGGCTTTGGAGCTTTTCACACCACTTCAACTTGAGGCTTTTAAGCTTTCACATGATTTGGGGAAGTGGTACGCCGACTTCGACCCTGAACCAATTTACGCAGGACATCCAACGTCCGCTGAGGAATACATGAACTTTATTTTCAGCGGAGGAGCACACGGCGACTGGGCAGATAAATTCAACGCCTCTTTTCAACTGATTTGGGCAAAGCAGATAGAGACTTTAGCCTTAAGATTCGGCGCTCAAGGCGTAAAGGACAATGTTTTTGGCGCGTTGTTAGATCAGCGGACTAATCCCAGCAAGAGGATAATGGAGATACGATGCCGCATCACGTGCATGGCGCATGTTAGCGAGGGTATTTTGCTGCATCCAGTGGAGTTGTGAAATGAAGGTCGAATATCATGAAGGTCCGGAAGCACTCAAACGATTTGAGGACGGCATGAAGAAACTCTTCCAAGCTCCGAAGCCCGCAAAGAGCCCCTTCAAGCCGCCCGCGAAACAACCGAAAACCAGCAAGGGCTAGTGTTTGCGCTTGCCGCGCCCTTGCCGTTTCTTAGTGTGCCAGTGTCGCTCCGGTGAGTTCGCTGTACGTCAACCGCTTGCCAGCGACGTTGCTCATCGCCAGTTCGAACCGTGCTTGATCGTCTATGTTTTTGCGGTTGTTGTACCTGAAAGTCTGCTCATCGAGGTAACGGAAGAGATGAAACGGTTCGATACTCACATAGGTACCGTGAATACCGCGCTTCAGAAGCGACCAGAAGTTTTCGAGCCCGTTCGTGTGGATGCGCCCGTTCACGTATTCGACGGCATGATCGACAACCTGATGCGCGTAGTCCGCAGCCAACCCCTCGTAAGAGAGCAGGAAGTCCGTGTACAGGGCCGAACCCGCTTCCACATGCTTGCGCACAACCGCTTGCAACACAGGCTTGCGGCGTGTCGGCACAACCGTTGTGATCACCTTGCCGCCACGTTGCAGGACGCCCATAACGGCAACCTTGTCTTTCGTGCCGGTACCAGTGATGCGGCGCATACGCTTGCCGACGTGCATGTTCCGAGCCTTGCCGCCGATAAAGGTTTCGTCCGCTTCACACTCGCCAGAGAACTTGAGGGTGGAATCGTCTTTCAGGGTGAGGCGGATACGGTGAAGCATAAACCATGCCGACTTCTGAGTTATGCCGAGCGTTCGGGCAAGCTCACAGGAGCTAACACCGTTCTTGCTGTTAGTCAGAATCCAATAAGCGCACATCCACTTGTCGAGTCCAAGCGGGGAATCTTCGAAGATCGTGCCAACCTTCAGGGTGAACTGCTTTTTGCAGCCCTTGCAGTGCCAGAGCCGCCGCGTCTTCACGAACGAGTGCCTCTCAGAGCCGCAGCGCGGGCAAGCCACAACACCGTTCGGAAACCGCAGATTCAGAGCGTACTGGAAAGCACGGTTAGGGTCGCTGAAGTAAACGATGGCGTTTTGCAGTGTGTGAGGCAGTTCCATAGCTCAATGCTAGGCCAAATTTCCTTGTGTGTCAAGTATGTAATTGCCCTAAAAAGCCGCCGATGCCTTACTCAGACACACGCCTGCTGAATCTCCTGTCGCATACCTTTTGGTTCCTTCCGAGCGTCGCTTCGTGCCATGCGATGCACGCGCTTTTGAGGCAGAAACAGAACAAGTTTTACCACGATTACAAAGTGATTGTTGCAGCAGGTAATGGGGCCGGGATCGGTGCGGCAGCGTTGCCACCCGTAAAAGAGGCAATGGATGACCCCCTAAAAACGAAGACGATCACCCTTTCCTGCGGGAAACTGACTACGGGCGTCACGGTCAAACCGTGGACCGGCATTCTCATGCTTCGCAATTCGTCCACTCCCGAAACCTATTTCCAGGCTGCATTCCGCGTCCAATCGCCTTGGACAATCAATAATCCAGACAGTAAGACACCGAACAAGGAGCAGATCATCAAAGAGGAATGTTACGTCTTTGACTTTGCGCCGGACCGGGCCTTGCGGCAGATCGCGGATTACAGTTGCCGCCTGAACGTCAACGAGTCAAACCCGGAAAAAAAGGTTGAGGAGTTCATCAGTTTCCTGCCCGTACTTGCCTATGACGGCAGCTCAATGAAGCAGATCGATGCCGCTGGCATTCTCGATATGGCCATGAGCGGAACGACCGCAACACTGCTGGCGCGGCGCTGGGAAAGTGCTTTGCTGGTGAATGTGGACAATGGTACGTTGCAGCGCCTGATGAACAACAAGGAAGCCTTAGCTGCGCTTATGAGTATTGAAGGATTCCGCAACCTCAATCAGGAGATTGAGACCATTATCAATAAGTCCGAGGCGGTGAAAAAAGCTAAGAAGGATGCCAACGACAAGGAACTGTCCGCGAAGACGAAGGAAGAACTCACGAAAGAAGAGAAAGAATACAAGAGTCTGCGAAAACAGATTCAGGAAAAGCTCATCAAATTTGCGACGCGCATACCGGTGTTCATGTATTTAACCGATTATCGGGAGCGGAGCTTGAAAGATGTGATTACTCAACTTGAACCTGGACTATTCAAAAAGGTGACCGGTTTGGGCGTGAAAGATTTCGAATTGCTAGTAAGCCTCGGCGTGTTCAACAGCGCACTGATGAATGATGCTGTCTACAAATTCAAACGGTATGAAGACGCCAGTCTAGTCTATGTCGGTATAGACAAGCACGAAGGCGAGGATGTTGGTCTTTATGACACTGTTCTGAGTGCGAAAGAGTATTCTGCGGAAGTTGAGAATGTAGCAGCTCTCCTCAATTAAATCGCAATTGGTCCGGCCAAGTCGACTTTTCGTCAGCAATACGCAGGACTGGACCGTCCGTATGTCACCGTCTTACACGGGGCGATAACATTTGGCGGCTGTCAAGATGGTCCCGTGATAGCGGCGACGCAATCGAGAGGTGCCGAACTAGGAGCGGGGTTATATCAACTGGCAATTACGCGGAACGGCAATTCGAAGTGGCTCTTTATAAAGTTCTTCGTAACACCAAGAAGCTGCAGTTGGTCTTCGGATACCGCTGCTTTGGATAATCCAGGTTGCACTATGGCGATTGAAAGGGAGATTGGCACAAGTGTTGCAATATTCTGGATCGTCCGTATGATCTCTACCGATCCCTTTTCAATCCTTGACGTCTCATGCTTTCGCTTACGCTGCTCTTCACGCTTAAGCATGTGGGCAAGCAAGTCCTGCTTTTTGAGGATTGCTGCTGCCCACCAAATGCTCGTCTGTGCTTGCCCACATACGTCATACAAGTCCTTTACCCTTCCTCCAGCTTTTTCTTCAACCGAGAACTTACAGTGTAGTAATTCGATTTCCACGCGGTCGGGAGTCTTTAACCCACCCACAACCCTGATTGAGATGACGTCCGCTGCTTCTCCAGGGTTGTCATCGTCGAATACCAGATCGACTGCTTCGTCTTGTTTGAGGTGGTCGATAACTTTCCACTGGATGGACTTTACATCCTTATCACGTCCCTGGGATTCCTTCTTGATTTCTGTGCCCGTCCAATCCCATGCCTCTATCTCGTCGGCAGCAAATGCCGGTTGGGGGATCCTTAGTTCCGTGTACTCGTTGCCGGCCAAGGATGATCCATCTGCAAACCAGATGACGGGAGGATACTTGTAGAAGAAGGCGCTAAGCGCGACCTCCCGAGCATTCGTTCCGTGCTTGATGGATGCTTGACCTTCACCGCGTAACGTGAGGGCGAAATCCTTCCTTTCGCCATCGACGACGAAATCAAGTTCAAACTCTTTAGACTGTGATTCTGTGTAAACTCTGAATCTCAGGGGTGCGTTAAGGGTAGGCGAAACCAACTCGATCGCTGTAACTGTAATCGGGGATACATCCTCATTCAAAACAAATTCCCAGCGGCGTTCTGGCTCCAAATAGATCTCAGATGGCCAATCAATTCCAATGGGCATTTTATCCGGGCGCCGTTCAAGTATCCGTGAAAGTAAGCAGTGCCGAAAAATCTCATCGGGATCGATGGATGCATCAGTCACCTTTTGGCCCACTTGGTCGCACCATGATGGAAACCTATCGAGCCGTTCTCGTCGGTGTGACCAGATTCGACCTTTCTTTGAAACACCTATGGTCTCGAGTTCTCCCTTCGTGAAACCAGTCCCGGCAAGTACAGCCTTTTGCGCCGAGCCTCGTTGTAATTGGGTAATACTCGGCTCAACATCGCCACCCATGCGGCCTGTGTATCTGATGTTTCGCCCTAGCATCTCCGTCAAGCCCACATTCTGGAACTTCACCAGCGATAGGCCAGCAAATGCTCGGAACAACGGGTCGCCGATGATCAAAGAGGCGTCCTCTCCGGCAATGGCCTTCGCTAGTTGGCCGAACTCGCCGTTGTTCCCAGAGTTGTTAATAAATAGAAGGTTCGCAGGTTCACTCCAGTATGCAACGTACAGTTCCCACTCGACCGAATGGAGGTTTTGGGCGTCAGTCCATGGCAGAGGGACCCGTCTGGTCGTCACTATGATCAGGACGTTCGCCTGAGCGTTGAGGGTGTGTTGAACCTGCAAACAGTCCTCGAGCTGAGGAATTCCTGCGCGGAAGTTTTCTGGGCTCCATTTTGTGCACCGGGTCTTGTAGATTACGGCGCTTGTGGCTGGCTTGACTGCATGGAGCGGGATGTCCGTAGGAAAATCGTCAAAATTAGCAATGAATTCTTGGGATGCAATCTCCAAACCGATTAGCTGCTCCGAGAGTTCGGGGAGCAGTTTGTTCCAATCAGGATCTTGGGTATAAAGCTTCTTCAATTCTTGTTGAACATCAATATCCGCGACGTTCGCGATGAAGGTGGCATCTCCGAGGCCTTCCTTCACTCTGATGAACCGCCCAGCGAGCTGTAGAGTGACTGCGAGCGACTTTCTAATGTCGTGGAACGCAGCGATCTTGAGTTCGGGCATGTCGAACCCCTCCCCCAACATGTCCACGCAGACAACCACCCGAGCTTCACCGGAGAGCAACTTCTTCGTAGCGGCTTCACGGGCTCGGACCGTGAGGCCGGTGTGCATCTCTATAGCGTTAAGATCGTCGTGACGGCTATAAAGGGGAAACACCTGCTTAGCTCTTTTGACGGTTGAAACTCTGGCCATCAGCACTTGGCCTGAGTTCCAGTTGGCACGTAAGCAGGCGACCGCCTTCTCGGCGATCGCCTGATCGGCGTCCGCTTTATCGTAGATATGGACGGTTTCGAACTTGATAGGCCGAAAGTAGTCCTCTTCTTGAGCCTTGTGCAGCGGGTATTGGAATACGATCTTGCCTTCGAGCTGTTTACCATCCTCTCGGAAAGGCGTAGCCGTGAACTGGACGATTCTACTTTTGTGAAAACACTTCTTGAAACGGCTCCACGTGGGTGCCTCGACGTGATGAGCTTCATCAATGAAAAGATAAGAGCAGTGATGGGCAAAGCGTTCCTGAACCACTTGTGAACTGCGACCGAGAATTGCGCTCGTACTGATGCAGATTTGTGTGTTGCCCATGAGCATATCTACTTCCTGCGCCGAGGACGGAATATGCTGCAAGTTACACACGATCGGATAAGAAGCTTGTCCAGACACAACTCCCACTGCGGCATCTTTTAGGATTCCCAGCGTTAGGAACTTGAGAAAAAGCTGAGTGCGAAGCGCATCAGTCGGAACGACTACCATCACCTTGCGGCATTGCTGTGACACCAGGATTGACAACATCGTTTCGGTTTTGCCCGTTCCAGTGGGCATGACGACAGTTGCAGTACTGTCGCTTACTGTCCAATGTGCGCTCACTGCATGTAGTGCTCCTATCTGGGGTTTCCGGAGACCGTTGCGATGAAGCTCTCGGTTCTCTTGGAGATAACTGAAGGCATTCTCCCAACTGGCGAGCACCTTATCAATTGGTTTTTCCAGATCTGCAGCATACCCACGAATTGTAGGGACGGAAGTCTTGAGCCAAAAACCTGCGGAGGCGTCAACAAAGGCGGAGGCCTCCTCTATATCGAATGTGATAATTTTCTGAAAGGTCTCAGGGAAGGCTTTTGTCTTCCCCGGCACCAGAAGAACTTCGTCTCCAACGACGGGCTGAAAAAGCCAGCCCTTGAGGCCTCGCGTCTCGTACCGAGCCAGGTTACCTTCGACATCGACAGCTGGTACTTCAATTTGCTGTATCAAGTCGCTCTGAGGTGTTCTCATCTCAATTGCGAATTGAGTGGGTAGGCGAAGGCGCACTGGACTCCCCCGGATGGAATGTGGATTACGGATATTATCTCTCAGGGCCGAGAATCGCTCTTACACCAAACGATTTGGTTCCGACGAATCCAGAAATGACTACCGCATCTCTCCGCCGGCACCCAAACTGAGGGAGATAAAGACGCTCGTCCATCCCGCAACGTCAGTTCCCATCGAGGTCTTGCCGATGGCATGAGACACACATCAATTCGCTCACCACAACCGCAAGGACAGGAAAGTATCGCCCATTTGTATTTGCCAGGCTTGCCTACCACAAATACCCGACTGCCGATAACGTCTGGGAGTTCCCCCATGGAAGAGATCAGTTGGACATGGAGTTGGTCGGAACGCTGTGCGATGCTGGACCACAAGCGCCGGAGAACGTTCGAAATTCTTACCCTTGCCATAGCATCCCCAAGAACGGCTGCTGGTCGCCCAGTCCCCAGCGTTGCCGGTCGCCACAGTAACAGTCGGAGCTTGGTGCGAGGTGATTGGTTCGTATTCTGGTCTGGTCGAAAAAGTGAATGACTTCGCTACTGACTCGCTCGGGACCCATGAAGCCGGTCAGCCGGTGCAGGAGTTCTGAAATCGCGGTGGAAGCCACGGCAGAGGTAAAGGCGATGACAGCGGGCGCATTGCCCGCTAACTCGGGAGCATACTGCTGGCGGCGGAGTTCTTCCGCTTGCTCCGGGTTGCAGCTTTCGATGACCTGAGCCCGGACGCCTTCGGCAGTGATCCTGCCACGACAAAAGAGGCATGCCGCCCCGGGAAGAAGACTGGTGACGCGGCCCTGCACCGAGACAATCGAACCGTCCTTGGAATCGATCTTGACCCCCATGTCGAAGACGGGAATGTAGTAGTCGATGGTCAGTTTTGAAAGAATCGACCGTCCCCACTCATCATCAGTGCAACCGAAGATCACATCGCAATCCCGCAGTGCCTTTGCAGTCTCCGAGTTGGTGATATGTTTCGGGAAGAGGGTCACTTCGGTTCCGAAACCGATCTCCCTCGCAAGTCGTTTGATGATTTCGACCTTGGGCCGGTCAACGTCGGTCAACCGTGAGCCGTATACGCGGGTCACATTCGAAGCGTCGAGCGTCTGCCCTTCAAACAGGGAGAGCCGACCGACCCCTAATCGGATCAGTTGTTCTGCCACGGCCGAGCCGGTGCCCCCGTTGCCAACAATCCCAATATGCAATGTCGAAAGTAACTGCTGGATCTCCGCGCCGAAGGCTCGCACCTGTCGGTCGAAAATCTCCAAGCTCGCGTTCTTCGTAGATATGGGCCGAAAGTATCGAAAGCGGTTTCCAATGACACGGACAACATCGACGGGGGAGGTTAACCCGTCCGGGTGCCAGACTCGCGCCTGGGGCTGATTGATTCCCGATGACACGATGCTCGCGTGAATAGCCTGCCCGCTTATGCGGGTGTAGGCCGTCCGAAAGAGGCTCGGCTCGGTGATATCGTCCTGCAGGGAATGGCCTGCGGGGCCGTATGGGTGGGAATGAACAAAGACAAAGGAAAGATGTCTGGTGTCGGCACGCTTCATCGCTCGCATGAAAGACTGTGGAGCGATCTCCATGTGGCTGCTGGAGGCGCTGACGACCTCCTCCGGCCTGACAGGGATCACCTCCCGGACAAGCAAGCGCGATTCGGACTCGGTGACTGAAAGACTGCAGAGGAGGTAAGCTCCCTGCTCGATGAAGCCGGGTTGGTGCAGGATTTCGGCTAGCGACTGGTATTCACCTTCAGCAAACGTGATCGAGTAGCGCATTAGATTCCCGCCTCCAGCTCTCTCTTCACGGAGGCCATCTTGCTGCGGAGGTTATCGGTCGCCGGCCGCCAGCCACCGTGCCGCGACCACCGCTGCCAGTTGTTTGCGGATGGGTCCAAGTAGTCCGCGCGGGTCGGGAAGGAGCCGTTCACCAGCCGCACCTCGGGCTTCGTCCAGAACATGTCTGGGTTCGACTGCGGGTACCCAAACGGGAGGCGGATGAGAAGATCCGTAGCTCGCGGAGAATACGCCCCTGGCAATAGGAAGTTACGGATGTAGATACGCACCTCACCCGGATGAGGTGCGATCTCGTATTGCCAACCCTTTTCGTTCAGGAAGTCCAGGTCGGCTTGCGGGAGGACTGCCGGGATCGCCGGGGCACTCATTTAGGCAACGCTCCCTGGGTTGAGCTTCCCTTGGGCGCTGTAGAAATGTTCCCACTCAGTCAGGTGAATATGAGCTTCGGTCTTGGGGACGAGTTCATCATCACGATGTCCCTGGACTTCGCGGAAGAGGACATAGCCGTCCGGCACAGAGCCAAGCGTATAAAGGGCAGAGCCGGTTGTTGGGGTTGGGGAGGTTTTTTCGACACGATCGACGTATATCTTGACCGTGTGGTGGCGGTGGTGTTCCTCGGCGTGAGCCGGTACTTCTTCGGTATGGGGCATATAAGTTCTCCGGAAGGCTCCGTCATCGGAACCCTCAATACGGAATGCTCCCGCCCCGGCACATTTGGACAGCAGCCAGAAAGTTTATTTTCTCGGCGCGGTTTCCGGCATTCTTGTCCAAATGACTCCGTTCCGGAGCATTATGAATTAGAAGGTCTCCTTGGAAGGCCAAATGAAAGAAAAGGCAAGACCTCTGGGCGGCGTTGAGATGGTTGCCGGCCCGGATGAAGTGGGAGAAGCGATTGCTTCGCTGACCGAGGCCGAGTCAGTGAAACTGAAGCGGTTGGCGGAAGGAGCTGCCTATCGCCTTCGCAGACACGTCTGGGGAACCAACGGCGACGACATCTTGCAAGTGGCTATCCATAGGGTTCTTGAGAACAAGCGGCACTGGAAACCCCAAAAGGTCGATTTTGTCGGCTTCCTTGCCGGCGTCGTTTCAAGTATCGAGTTCGACTGGCGGAAGCAGGGCAAGCGGGGAGATCTGCCGGTTCTTGAAACCGATCTGCCCGCATCGAATGCCGATGGCGACGAGATGCCGAACGCCATTCAGCTCGCTGTCAACCAAAGGCCGAACCCAGAGCAACAGCTCATTGAGAGTGAAAAGCTCACCCAGGAAGAGCTCTTCCAGCAGATCGAAGCGCTCCTTAGCGAGGATTCACTTGCATCTCTGATTTTTAGCGAACGGCGACGCGGGACCAAGGGACCTGAGATCATGAAGGCCCTGGATCTTACTCGCACAGAATACGACACGGCCGTTAGGAGAATGGATCGTGCGATCCAGAAGAACTGGCCGGAAGGAATGCCCCATGTCCGCTGACACGAATCCCAGCAAAATGGACCTTAGCGCACTGTTCGGTGATCTTGCCGAAGCCCTAGAGCAAGCTTCTCCCGAAGACCTCCTCGCGGAGGCTAAGGCCGCAGGGCAGGACACCGAGCGAATCGCCGCCGCGGTTAAGAACACGTTGCTTGAAGCTGTTCGTGGCTTTGAGCAGAGAAAGCTCCACGCTGCTCGCTCTGCATACCGAACAAGGTCGACAGCACGTCACACGCGACGCTTTGCTATGCCTGCAACTCCTGCTGAGAGACTCAGGATGCTTACGGATGCTGCAACAAAAGACAAACGTGTCGCTCGGGTCACTGCAAAATATCGAGATCTCAAGGAACTATCCGACGAGGATGTCCAATCGGCCCTCGAAGACCTGATGGAGTTAGGTGCGTTCGATGACATCGGGGAGCAAAATCATGACGGCAACGAATAGCTTGGGACAGGCTCCGACCGAAATTCTGTCTGATCTGGGAATTCGAGAGCCGAAGGACCTGGATATCGAAGCCATCGCCTTGCATTGTGGGGCTCTGATTCAATACAAGCCACTATCTGGTTGCGAGGCGCGGATCATGGGTCTGGACGACTCCGCAATTATCACAATCAACGCCAACTCTTCCCCCGAGCGAAAGCGCTTCTCAGGCGGCCATGAGCTCGGCCATTGGATGCGAGATAGAGGAACCGCAACATTCCAATGCAATGAGCAGATGTTCGTTCGGGAGTGGTCCGAAGACAATCCGGAAAAGCGCGCGAATCGATTTGCCGCTGATCTTTTGCTCCCGGCTAAGATGTTTCGCCCTCTATCTAAAGATTTGCCCATAACATTTGCGTCCGTGGAGAAGCTCGCCGCCATATTCAAGATGAGCCTCTCTGCGACAGCAATCCGGCTCGTTGAGTATGGCTCCTATCCCGCAATCCTTATCTGCAATAGTGCTGCCGGACGCCAATGGTATGTGGCAAACTCGACGGTCAATGGGAAGCTCTGGCCGTTAGATCGTCCGGGCCAATCGACACAAGCGACAGCTCTTTTGCAGGGACGTGTTGCAACACTGGGACCACAAGACAGACGGGCGGACCAGTGGATCAAGAACTTCCGTGCTGATCAATATTGGCTCAAAGAAGATTCCAGACTATGGTCTAACCAGAGCGTTCTTTCGCTGATCTGGTGGGAGGACGAGAGTCAGTTGATTGACCAGGAAAATTTCGAGGAAGAGAGTGGTTCGTGGAGATCGGATCGTAAGCGAAATTGGGACTAGGGGAGCAGCGGTCCCGATGATAACTTCCGGTTTCCGGAGCCGGAGCACTACCGCCCACATACAATCATCGGAAGAAACCATAACATTATGAGGTTGGTAAGAATATGGCAGACCGTTTGTTTGTAGCCGTAATAGGAGAAAGAAACGCGGGTAAGTCGACGACGTGGAATACTCTTTTCGGCCGCAAGGTCAATACGGGAAAGAAGCCGCGCCGTCTTAGCGTCTATTCCGCAGAATCTGTCGATGTTCGCCTCATTAACGGGTCAAACGAAGAAAATAATCGGGATCTCGCTGATGTGCTTTCGCCGTCTGAACTAGATGTTTTCGTCATCAGTGGCTCCAACGAGGAGAAAGAGCGCTATGCACAAAAAGTCCTCGACAACGTAGACTGCCGAATTGTCTTGTGTTCGGTCCAGTACGCAGAAGAGGCATTCGAGAGAACTTGGGACTATGTCTTTTCTGAAGGATTCTCGATCTACGCGCAATGGCTCAATCCCGGGCACCAAGGGGCGGAAACGTGGGATCGGTTGGGATTGGTCGATCGACTTCTGGCCCACGGCGGCGTTGTTTCGATTCGGGATGGACGAGACAGCGAGGCGAGGTTGCAGGCGAGAGTAGAAGAAATTCGTCAATATATCCACGGGTGGGGAGTCGCCAGGGGGTTGCTCATAATCCGGTGATCCGTTCCGCAGGAATTGTGAGCATATCAGCGTAAAGCGAGCGCCAATCCTTGCTGTACCGCTTGGCTCTGCCTGTTGCCAAAGCTGAGAGCAGATGCCTTGCTCACGTCGTGACTGAGACTCGCGGTGAGGGAAGTGGCATCATTGGTATATATCTGCGCGTCGTGCGACGCGCGCGAGATAGACACGTAGGCTAATCTGCTATTGATAAGCTCAGGGTGAACTTCCATATCCATGTTCACGAGCACGCGCTCGGATGTGAGACCTTGCGAGCTGTGCGAGGTCACGGCGTACCCATGATCGAAGTGCCGCATTTCATTCGCATCGAAGCGCACCATTCGGTCTTTTGCGCCATCCAAGCGGACGCTGATCTTCCCATCATCCCCGATGTGCTGGAGGGTGCCGAGGTCGCGGTTGGCAACCTGTAAGTCCCTTTGCGGAGCTGTGAATTGTATTTTGTCCCCGATAGCAAATTCACGCTCGATCTCGCGGTACGCGGCGATGCCGCGCAGCCGCGACGGGTCATATGTGACTTGCTGGCCGTCCCATTTTTGGACGGTGAGAAGATTCTCCTTCGGGTTCATAGCAACGACCTGGGCATAGCTTCTCGGCTCGATGCCATGCTCCTTGCTCCCACGGGTGTAATGCAAAACGTCTCCGGCCTCATAGCGACTGGCCCACTCCCGATCCGCGCCGGTCATATCGTTGCGCGGCGTCAGCACGCGCATGGAATGATCGGTTTTGTCTACGACGCCAAGCGCCTGCAACTCCTGGCGGACGGCCTGATTGATGGCGCGGCGCGAGGCGTTATCAGGAGACACAATGAGCGTGTTTTCAGGATGTGCGGCATAGCTTTTTGCGATTGCTGCGATGCGTTCCTGCGGGTCAACAATCTCCGTAATCCGTCCCTGTTGCTCAAGCATCTGCACGCCAATAGCAGTTTCATTGTTGGACAGATGCTCGACGGCCTTCAATAGTTCAGGATCTTTCTGACGCATGATCTGGTCAAGCTGCGCGGTCCTCATGCCAGCTTCCTGCAGCTGCTCGAAGGGCTTTCCGGCACCGACGCCCTGATGCTGTCGGGTGTCGCCAATCAACAACACCCTGTCCTGCGGAACAATCTTGTTGAGGAAGTCGCGCATCTGCTGCGTCGATGCCAGCGAGGATTCATCGACCATATAGAAATGCTTGCTCGCGGGATCGCCGGCGGCCTGCAGGCCTCCGCCTGCGAGAAAGCGTTGCAACGTGTCAGCCTTAATTCCAGCGTCGCGGAGTTGCTTCGCCGCACGGGATGTCGGCGCAAAACCCTCCACGGCATAGCCGGTCTGTTCGGCTCCCTGACGTATGGATTCAAGCACAGAAGTCTTGCCACTGCCTGCCCGTCCCTGCAATCCCTGCACCCGATCGCGTGAGGTCAGAACTTCCTCAACCACTCGTTTCTGCGCTGCGTTGAAATGAGGCCGCGTCTCCGT
Organism: Granulicella sp.; assembly: GCA_965277925.1. Taxonomy (GTDB): domain Bacteria; phylum Acidobacteriota; class Terriglobia; order Terriglobales; family Acidobacteriaceae; genus Granulicella. The sequence continues at coordinate 1,516,498 of OZ255850.1, forward strand.
AAGCCGCACTGCCGATTCAATCGACATGATCTGCGGTGCGCGGTTCTGTCCCTCCCGCACCTTCTGGACAATCTCATTTTCAGCGTTGATCGTCGCGGCGGTCGTGAACTTGCGGCCCGGCTTGTGGCTATCATCGGTAATCTCCTTGAACTCGCCGGAAGAGATACGCGTCTCGAAGCTGGCGCGGACCTCCGGGTAGGTCATCTCTCCCATTCCCCGACGCAACGCATCCACGTAAAGGGCACGTTCATCCACCACGGCCTCACGCTCGAAGCTTTTATCGCGGGCGAAGGTGACGGCCTCCCGTACCTGCTGGCGGCGCTCCTGTTCCGGTCGCTCCTGTGCCCGTTCTCTTCTGCGCTCCCGCGCCTCGGCCACAACTCTGTCGGCCTGATTGCCGAACTCATCGGCAATCTGTCTGTGCGCGGCCAAGATTTGATCCGGGGAGAGGGTGACTTTCTTATCGCGGGTATTGTGCGCGGCAATCTGCGCGGCCTCCGGCCCGGTAAAGCCACTTCGTGACAGAGCCTCTTCGATCTGTTGACGGCGCGGGCTGGAGGCATCAAGATACTCCTGTGTGTAGCCTTTGATGTCCGGCGCTCCGCTCTTTCCAGCTTCGATCTCGTAACCGAGAGAGCGCAGTTTGTAGGTCAAATGGGACTGATAAACAGCGGTGGCAAACTGCTGGCTCTCAAAGAGAGACTGTGGCTGCAAAGCCCGCATCTTTCCATTTTCGCGCTCGGTCATATTGAAAATAACCGCATGAGTGTGGAGCTGCGGCGCGGCGTATCCGTCTACGGGACGGGCTGTGTCATGCTCAAACTTTGCCGCGACAAACTGCCCGGTCGTCTCGGCGGGATGATTGCCGCCGATGCGGGCCTGCGTATATTTCTCCAACTCCTTCAAGGCAACATTGACGGCCTCTCGGTGCGCTTCACGCACACGGTCATCGCCGCCGACAAGCGCCGTCAGAGAGATCGACTTCGGTGCAGAAAACGTCGCATCCCACCCGGCACGATGTTCCACCGGCGAGACCATCTTTCCCTCTGCGTTCCGATATTCATGGACGGCGCGATGTGATACCAGTTGTTTGCTGGTCTCCGGGTGCCGGCCTTCGGAGAGGCGGGCGAACTCCTCAGCGCCTACGGCCCCTGACAGCCCAAATTGAACTGCCAGCCTGCCGTGCCACTCGCCCTGAATGGTGTCGCCTTGCTTCCAATAGTTCTGCTCGGCGGCAGTGAACTCCTTCTCGTGATAGGTCTGTGCGTGGCTTGCGGAGAGCGGTTTCGAGATGTTGAGCATGGCAACTCCTTAACCGTGCGTAATCACGTTCTGTTCTTCATGGACATCAGCGGTCAAGGAAAGCTCCGGCTGTACCGCTGCTGATGGTGCAGGCTCATTGGGTTCGGACGGCGGCGAGGGGACTTCCGGCTTCTGCGCCAGCTCCGCACGGGACGCCTCCGGCCTACCGCTGCGTATATTTTTGGGATCGTAAGGCAGCTTGTCATCGGCACGTTCCCGCAGCTCAAACGGCTTGGCAATCTCGGGCATGTCGAAGTATGGAAACGAAAAGTACGTGACATAGTTCTGGTACTTCATAAAGGCGTGAAGGTCCGCGAGACCGGAGATCTCGGACTCCAGAACCAAAGGCTCAACCTGCCTGTCGATGGTGAAATTCCGACCTGCCCTCGTCCCGTCGAAGTGGGTCTCGCGCAACCGTTCGATCTCCACCTTGCCGATGAACTTGCTCACCCACTCTCCGGCGTTTGGTTCTTTGGTGGTGAGCCATACACTCGTTGCTGGCTGCGACAGCATCACCTCGGCCAGATGCCCGTACAGGTATTCAACCTGTGCCTTGCCCTGGAAGCCAAGCACGACCGGATTCTGGCCCTTTCGTCCTTCGGTGATCGCCGTATGAAGCTGCGGCAACTTCTGTAAACTCGCCAACTCGTCGATCAGAAACCAGACACGTTTTTGACCCTTCGTTGGCTCATTGAGCAGACGCAAAACCAGCCAATCAATCCACAAACTTTGTAAAGGTCGTAGCGCTTCACGCTCGGCGGCGCGGGAGGTAAGGAAGATCCATCCCTGCCGCTTCTCCGCCCACTCGGTAGCCGTCCATTCTCCGTTGCCTTCACCCTTTTTCGGCAACAACCGGAGGCTGTCCGCGACCAATCCGAGAGAACCGAGAACACCGGCACGCTGCTGGTGTGCCTTCGGGTCGATCAGGTGCGCGTGCTCTGTCCCTTTGAGCCTGCGGTCGATCTCATCGGGGTTAGACATCCACTGCACCAGCTCGTTCGGCGTAGGGCCATAGGCCATCAGGAAGGCAAAGATTTTCTGTGGCGACTCGATGAAAAACTCGCCCTTACGGTCCTGCGGCGGCTGGAAGAGAGATACGGCGAGCGCCTTTGCTTCAGAGCGGCTACGCAACTCCTCGGCTGGTCCCCAATAGGGGCAGCGTTTGTCCAGAGGATTGAGAATGACATCGCCGCGTGTCGGGTCGTAGAATCGCTTCACGAATTCGCGGGCCGGGTCATAAACGATGGCCGAATCACCCCGGCCGCGAACCTGCCGGAGCACCTGGAACATTAACGCGGACTTGCCCGCGCCTGTATCGCCAATGATCTGCATGTGCTGGGCCTCGGCCCGCGCCGGTATGCGAATCATCTCCTTCATGTCGTCGGTTTTGAAGCCGATTCCATCGCCCTTCACAGTCTCGTTGAACTCCTGCGGCGTGAGCCGTTCGGGGCCTTTCAGCCGCCGTCCATACTTCAAAGATTTCTGCCGTTTCACGTCTTTGGTGACGGCGAACGGCAGCAGCACCAGAAACACTCCGGCACCACAGAGCAGCGGGATTTTCAGGATGGCGGACAGATCATTGCCGTTGTAGACAGCTACCTTGAGGTAGTCGCACAACCGGGCGTCCACGTAGCTCCGCACCGGACCGCGAAACAGCAGGTCATCGCCACGCTGAAGCGCAGCGGGAGAGAGTGTCAGAGGGATGATTCTGCTGCCCGGCTCCACGGTCTTTCCATGCACTACATCGTCATTCATGGCGGGACTCGGTTTCATGCCGCGTCTGGTCAGAAAGAGCATCCGGTACCGGCTGCGATGTGTCCGGCTGAACGACCCGAAGACGGAAGTACGCGCATAGACCGGCGTGTAGAACCGCTGCAATGGCGTCCCGATGAATCGAAGACGACCATAGAGAAATAAGGCCGTCAGAACGATGGCGGCGAAGATCGCGCCGTAGGTATAGAAAGGCCGGTTCTGCGGCCAGATGATCGTCTCTTTGCGACCCCACGTTGTCTTTGCCATCGCCTTATCTCCTTCCTTCGGCCAGAAGCTTTCCGGCCATCTCGTGTTTCAAATTGCTGATCTGGTCAAGCAGCTTGTCAAAGACTTCAAGTGACATGCTCTGGCCTGCGGCGAGCGGTCGCAGGACGTTGACCAAAAGCAGGCGGACCCCAAGAATTTCAGCCAAGGAAGGATCGGACGCAGGCTCACTTCGCAGCTCGCGTAGGATCACGTCGCGCATCCACTCGCTACGTGGAACGCCCTTTGTGGTGGCGACTTCATCGACCAACCGCGCTTCGTCCTCCGTCAACTTCAGGCAGCGCGTGGTGTTGCGAAACACAGTTTTATTGGTCGGTTTTTTTGTGCCGTTTGCTGGAGTGAGGAGCGACATTTTGATAGCTCCGGGCGGGTATACGCAGGTATACCGGCCTTAGCGTATTTCCCTCTGTTTGTGCGGGTTTACGTTGGTATACCTGCACGACCCTGTGAGGGGTGGAGTGTCGAAATACATCCGGTGCGCAGCACCGCTTCTGTACAGGCACGGATGTAGGGGGGCGCATCATGCTCTCCGAACCGCCACGGAATCTGCTGGCTCCACCCCGGCTGAAGGCTTCTTCGCGCTGCTGCGAGGAGCCTTCGTTCCATTAGCGCGACGGGGCTTCAGAAGCACCGGCACATCCTTGCATCTATCGGAGGCTCGAAAGGCTGCGAAATCACGGTCTTTGTCGAAGAGATATTCGAGTCCCTTATTGATGACTTCATCGGGCGTCGCGCCGATGAAAGCCGCATACTGATTGATCTGCGTAACGACAGGTTCGTTGAAGCGGACGTGGGCGGTTACGCGGCGGACTTGGGTGACTTCGATCAGTGGCATTGCGTTCTCCTTTGAGGGTTGAAATCAGGCGGTCTTTCTGCGAGCAATCATGCGTTGTGCGGTAGCTGCAATCTCACGCGCACGAGCGGAGCAAAGTGCGGCGGGAAACTCGAAACGGCGATGGGATTCGAGCATCATAATCACGTCGTCGATGCCGACGCCTTCGATGAGCCAAAGGCGAGCCGAAGCAACATCGACGGTGCGTCGCGCGTAGTACAGAGGATTGGGCTTGTCGGCGCGTCGCGACGCCAGCTCCCGCGTCAGCTTTACGGCGTCTTTCCCATGAGCAAGTTCATGCGAAACCCATGCCCAATCGCTCTCCGAATTACTGTGCTTCGATGGTGGCTTTCGGGATGTAATAGCGTTGCCGAAAAGCATCGCATCGACCGCGCCTACGTCCAGCCGGAAGTCATCAGGAGCCCAGATGGAATCATCGGGATATTCGACGGTGACACGGTGGGCTGGATCGTACTTGCGATTCAGAAAACCGGGGACGCGGAGAACACGGTTGCAATCCGTACAAGCGGAATCGCCGCCGAAGGCAATGGCGAGCAACTTGAGCGTCTCTTCCTGCCGTACAAAGTCAAACTCTTCGACACGCCAAAGCACCTGATATTTGCCGGGAGAGGTGGACAAGATGGAAGTCGGCGGCGGCACCTTATCCGATGCCCTCAGCGCAGCGAGACGGCCATCTCCATCCGTGTCGATGTCTATATATAGATGGCGAACGGATGCGATGCTATCTTTCGTTCGTTGGCGGCTGCCGGGGCGAAGCGGATTGGCTGCGACATAGATATTGTTGCGACCGTGTTGATTCTCATAGGAGAGCCACGCCATATACTGCGTCTCCAGAACTTGATCCAATCGCACGACCCGTTGTCTGGGAGCTGCGGCATCCTGTCCGCGAAGCAGGATCGCAATGGTCTCTTCCGAGGCGAAACAACGTCTGAGAAAGCTGGCGGCAATTTGACTCATAGAGGTACCTCTTGCGGGTGCGATCATGTGGGCCATTAGCAGAAGAGAAGCCCGGCTTTCACCGGGCTTCCATGGTGAGGAGCTGGCCTATGCGGCCACGTCCTCGTCGAAGGTCTCATCGAACTCTTCTTCGGCGGCAACCCGCTCTGCGCGGTCGAGCTTGAGGACGGAAGTCACCCGGATCGTGTCGGTCTTCACACCCTTGTATTCGGAGTGCTGAATCTTGCCCTCGATCTGGATGTGAGCGCCCTTCTTGAGCTTGCCTGCGAACTCGGCCAGCTTGCCGAAGACGATGAGGTTGTGCCATTCGGTACGCTCGTTGTACTTGCCGGTCTCTTTGTTCTTATAGGACTCCTTGGTTGCAAGGGAGAGCGTGGTGAACGGCTTGTTGTTTTTGCCGGTGCGAACAACTGCATCGCCGCCGAGGAGCCCATGAGGATTGCTTTGTTCAGGTACATGATTGTGTCTCCGTTTTGAAATTCCCGATCTGCTCGGGTCACACATGGCGAAGCCTAGCGAGTGGGTCCGACTCCCAAGGCCGAAGTTCTGCATTTACGGAGGGTCCGTCGATAATCTTTTCGGCGTTCTTTCCGAACAAGATTTCGATGGAAACCGTAACCGAAGGCGGCGTAAGCCGAAGCAGAAGAACGAGCCTGCCGCCGGGCGTCGGTTTGACCCCGAAGCAGTGACCGTGCAGAAAGCGGGATACATATGGGAGACACCCGCCTGAACAATCCTCTTCATCCGCTTCCTGACGATGCCATGCACCGGCGAACTGGGTTCACTCGTCCCCACCGAGGACTCCACAAAGAGCCGCAAGTCCGCTCCGAAACCGAATGTCTTCAGGCGGCCTGCGCCATGCTCAGGCGCGCACCTTCCGGTCGAAAGATTCTGTTCCGTGTTGTGGGTGAGAAGCACCATAACGATTCCGGTTCCATCCGAGTCTCATGCTGCCGCTGCCGCTGAGGAAGCACGGTAGATGTCCTCGGTCTCGAAGGACTGGTCTGCATGGCTGTAGCCCTTCACGGCAATAAGCTCGCGTACTCTGCGTCGGCCCGCATGATCGCGTTCGCAATACAGAACAAAATCGATGGCCTCAGCCGTCTCCGAACGGATAAAAGAGTGATTGAGATTGGGCCTCGCACTCAGGGCGAGATCCGATAGCCGATTGAGAGCGTCCCACGCGCTCTTTGCGTGGATGGTGGAGAGGGTTCCACCATGGCCGGTATTCATCGCCTGCAACAGGTCATAGCCGCACTGGTCGCGTATCTCGCCCATGATGATGCGGTCGGGACGATGGCGCAGTGCGGCGGCCACAAGCTGGCTCGGCGTCACGGCAACCTGGCCGGGGATGGCCTCGACGGCCTCCCACCGAACGGCATTGGGATGGGTTATCTTTAGCTCGGCGGGCTGCTCGATCACGATGAGCCGCTCATTGAGCGGCACATGGTCCAGCAAGGCTTTCATCAGAGTCGTCTTCCCGCTACCCGTTCCGCCGCTGATAATGCCGTTCTTCCTCTCTGCGATAAAGCCCACAACCGCATCCCGAATCTGCTCCGGTAGGCTTCCCGACGCAATCAGCTCCTCGGACGTGAACCAGCGATTGAATTTCCGCACGGTGAACGTCGGGCCATTGATTGAGGATGGCGAGCCGACGACGGCGACACGGGAGCCGTCCGGCAGTCGTGTATTCAGGATGGGATTCTGGCTGGTGAGGTCTTGTCCAAGCAGGCGTGCGACGCGCTCTATCGCGGCCTGCAAGCGGTCGTTGCTGTACGGCGTGGAGAGCGCAATATGCTCGACAACGCCGCCACGGTCGGCGTAGACGCCGCTGGTGCCGTTAATCATCAAATCTGAGATGGACGGGTCAAGTAGTAGCGCCCGCAACTCTTCGGGAAAGAACGGCAGTATCAGCTCGAAGCTCACCGTAGTGCTCCTGCCGTTGGCACCGTGCTTCCGTTTGCAGTCGGACCCGGGGCGCCGGGCGCGATGGGATCGACGGACACGCGGTTTTCATGGAACTCGGTGATAGTCAAACCGAGTGGGTTGATGAACTCGTATTGCGGATAAATTTTGGCTTGATCGCTGACTTGTTTGGGATTGAGGTAATAGGTAATACTGAGCATCCAATGCTCAGTCCTCGGCTCTCGCGAATGGCTTGGGGAGTAGAGCTTGTCCAGGGCAAGGAGCGCCGTGCCACGGGCCATGACTGCGCCCTGTACCGTCTCCTGAGACATGGCGGTGATGGTGACATCCTTTACGTCCACATCGCTCTGCTCGATCTGCCCGCCGACCACTTGAGATACCAGGTGATTCTGGTTGTCATCCGTCATCAACTGCGAAGCCAGATTGCCGGACAGGAAGTAGTAGTTGAGGGGGTATTTCTTGGCGATGGTGTCGCGGCTGATGGTATAGCGGTAGTTTGCCCAATCGGTGAGATAGGTACGAATCTCACCCTCACGCGGACTGTAGTTCAAGTCGCTGTATTGGATGGCCTGAGCGCGGCCCATCTCATCAATACGAATGTAGCGATTTACGAGCGGGCGGCGGGCAAGAGAGAAATTGAGCCACATGGAGCCGCAAAGCAGGACTGTTCCACAGGCGAGGATGAGGCGGTAGGCTTTTCGTTCGGCATAGTGAGAGGCATAAACTTCGTTGCCAATCTGGTCTGTGAGCAATGTTTGCTCTGGCGTTATGTGCTGCTCATGGACTACTGGGTGCATGGACATGGGGAGGGCGACTCCTTTCGTTGACCGCATGAAAGACTGCGAAAGCATAGATCAATCCGGCGATGATCGACCCGAGTAGGAGAAGCAACAACAATGGCCGAATGATTCTTGATGCTCCGCTAGCTCGCGCGAATAGAAACCCTAATAAGAAATTCCACATGCTCATCCTCCCGATTTGATCGCCAGGGCAACCGCACCGCCAGCGAGTTGCGCGGGCGCTCCAGTAAGCCCGGCAGCCCCGCCGAAGATCGCCTGTGTCATGCTCGGAATAAAGAGCATGTTCACAATGAATGCGACGAATACCATGATGCACGGAATCAGGTTCGCAAGCCACATTTCCATCGAGTAATTTCCGTTGAAGGTTTGCTGAATAAAGGCATTCATAAAGCCGCCCCAAACGAAGATGAATGCTGCGGCCACCGCACGAATCATGGCGAAGCTGATAAGAACGTCAAGGAAGTGAAAGAACTTTGCGCGAAAGGTCTTCGTCATCAGCAGCGGAATGAAGACAGGACCGAACAATGCGGTTACACCATAGAGAATGAAGGCGCTGCAATTAATCACGAAGAGGATCGCGGATGAGATGCCAAGAAGCGCCTGCACAACGAAGTAGCAAAGGATCTGAACGGGAGCCATGAGTGACGGCATCGCGGTACTGTCGCCAGCGGTCTTGAGAAGCTGAAGCAAGTTATCGAGCGAGTTTTGGTCGAAGGCCGCGACCATCGCTTGTGCGATGTAGGAAAAGAAATGATTGATACCGAAGCTCGCGCTGGGGAATGGATTCACCCAATAGTTTTCAAGCAGGCAGCAGATGATGAGCCGCAATAGAAAATTGACCAAATCGCCCGCGTGGACAGGCTGGGCGTGAAAACGAAACGTCATGCTGGTGGTATTCCAGTTGATGACCAGGCTGATAAGAGTAAAGAGAGAGATGCAAGCCAGCTCCGTGAGTCCAAGCTGCGTCAATGCCCCGCCGTTCTGCGTGGTCAAGTTGGTGAGGTTATTGGTGAACTGGTACAACCAATCGACGCCCGAACTTGCGCTCGGCAATGCTTGTGCTAACAACGCTACAGAAACCATATCGTTACTCTCCCTCGGTCACATTTAGGGGATGTACTTCTGCCAGGTCTTACCTTCATGGGCAGCGGCGGAATTATGCTTCTTTTTGTCCGCCTCCACGCGTTGACTGAACGCTTCATCCTCGGCCTTTCGTTCCTCGGTCTCCTTCTGCTGTTGCTGAAGGATGGCCGCAGCTTTGGCGGCGGCAGCGGCGGCTTTCGCCGCCTCATGCCGCTGGTAGGTGAGCGCGCCACCAATCGCGGTGAGAGCCGCTAGGATGGCGAGTAAGATTTTCGTATTGATGATTTTCAGCATTGGTGTCCTCTCAGGGCAGATAGGTGTCCCAGGTGCTACCCTCGTTCGCAGCGCTGGTATCGTTGGCCGAACGCTGCTGCTGGACGAAGACGGCGGTGTTGAGGTCTTCGACGTGTGCGTTGCGGCGCTCCATGTTCGCAAGTGTCATCTGTGAAGCGAGACACGCCTGCAAAGTTCCTTGCGACTGCATCTCTGCGGTCTTCTGCGCCTCTGCTGCGTTGAGAAGATTAAGCTGCTGAACTTCGCTATTGGTGGAGTCGGAGACATCGAACTGCGAAGACAGAAGCGAGCTGTTGGCCGTCGCGTTGGTGCTCCGATCGCTCCGGTACTGGCCTACAGCGGTAAGGCAATCGGGCGATACGGCATCGGACGTTTCAATCAAGGCAAGCTGCGAGGTGCGTGCGCTGCCGAGGGACTGGCTGGCCAGGTAGGTCGGGGCGCTGCCGTTCATAGTGACGGTGGCGGCCTTCCACGCAGTGGAAGACGCAGAAGGCGAGTTGGTATTAAGGGCAATGCTCATGCCCGCCGTCTCCCCGAACATATTGGCGACGTTCACGTTCTCCAGGGCATGAAGGGTAGTTTGCCACTGCTGTTTCGCCGAGAAATGCGTGATGTTGTTTTTCAGCATGTTGTATTGCGTCTGAAGTGTGGTGAGCTGCGATACAAGACTGGCGTAGCTGGTAGGGTCGAAGACAATATCCCCGATGCCGAACAGAGCAAAGCTCGGTGTTGCGGTGAGCAACAAGGCCGCGCCTGCCCCGATGAGCCACTTGCGCCGGTTGGTCAGTGTGACTTTCATAAAGCCTCCTGCGGTTGGGTTGAACTACATGCACTGCGGGCAGGTTGGGTCCAATCTGTCCAGGGAAAACGTGTGAATATGTGTTGCGTTTGTCATGGTCTCGGCGGACTGGAGGTAAATCCACGCAAGCGTGCTTCTGCCGGTCGCTGTCCCAACGAACAGGAGAGCGAGCAGAACGGCGGCGATGATTGCTGAAACGTGATAGAAGCGATGGAGCGGAATTGTCTGCATGGCTGTCATTCCTCCTCTGCAAGCTGGCGGGCAACCTGCGGAATCACCGCTACCCACTCCGCGCCGCTGCGGTCGATAGCCTCGGGAATTGTGTAGTCAATCTCGGCCAGCCAATCGGCACGATTGAGGACAAGCGCCACGGCAACTTTCTCGCCGGTGGACTGCACGGTCCATGCGTCATGCCCTCCACGCTCGGCGTCACGCGACTTGCGGAGCAGATGTTCGTAACGGTCATTCATCGCAAATGCTCCTTTTCCTATAAGGTGGGATCGACGCGATGCTCCGCATAAGCCGGAATTAAAAGGTCGGTGCCGACGTACACGCGGGCGCGGAAACCTTCCTTGAGCGTGATGGTGGGCAGCCGGTTGAGGAAGTGATTCAACACCTGCTCACCCTCGACTGCGGACTGTTCGGAGATCCCGTTGCGAATCTGCACGGAAGGATCAAGAACACTGCCGCCATTTCCGATCTGGGCAAGACCGCCAAGGCCGCCGATAGCGGCGGCGGCGGCGAACGCCTGCAAATATCCGTGGTCTACTTTGGTGGCAAGGCCGGTGGTGCCGATCTGGTCAAGGCCTATGTACTTCGCAAACTCCAGCGAAAATCCGTCCGGGCAGATGGCGCGATGGAACGTAACGAACATCTTGCGCTGTTGTGCATTGCCGACGCTCTGCACGTCGCCTAACAGCCGCGTGCCCTGGGGCAAGAGAAGCTGCTGATGGTCGTGGGAGTATAGATCGGTCGTCAGCGAAACCATGATCGGGCCGCTAAATCCGCCGTCGATATGGTTGGTCACGACACCTTCCAGTACCGTTCCCTCGAAGACGCGATAGAGACGGCCATCGTAGGTATCGAAGTCGTATCCGGCCATCGGGTTCTTTTGAGCATCAGCCTTTGCCGCCGTAGTGACTGGTTTGGACGAAGCCGCGCCGCCGGCTGCGGTAGCAGCCGTCCCTTGCGCGGCCTCTGGCATGACTGCCGGACTGGTGCGCTCAAAATCAATCGCTACGGTGTCGCTGTCGATGGCGTCCTGCTGCTGCTTTTCTTTCGCAAGTTGCTTCTGCTTGGCCTCGGCCTGGGTTTGCGATATCTCGGACGTATGCGCGGGTGCGTTCGGATTGTCGCCGTAGATCGCTGAACGCTGCGCGGCCGTCATCGGAGGTGCGCCTGCGGCCTCCGGGCCGGGCGCACCTTCGGTTTGCTGAAGCTGCTGGAGCGCGGCGGCAAGATTCTGCTGATGCTGCCGCGCCTCGGCGTCACGCTGCGCCTGCAACTGCTGCTGCGACTCGAAGCTGTTTACCTGCTGGGCGTTCGGCGCTGCCGGACGCATGGGCATGGCACTGGCCGGAGCGCTCTTCCTATTGCCGTTCAACAAGCTGGAGAGATTGGCGATGCCGATAAGCCCGATAATGACCACTAGGGCGATGACGACCGGCATACTCTTCCGCAGCGGGGGCTTGGCCTCCGGTTGCTCCGGTACGGTCGCAGGCGTTTTTTCGTTTGGTTCCGGCATGGCTACCTCGCTTCCTGGGTGCGGTGAAACTCTACTTTTTGCTTGCCGATGGCGAGGTAGCCGTTATCCAGCTCCTTCGGGACGGTATAGAGGCCGTTCGCGAAATCAAAGTTGATGAGGGACGGCTTTTTGTCCTTAACCTCATATAAGGCCGGAGTTTCCTGAAATTGCCCCCGCAGATACGTGAACTTGTCATCACGCCAGATTGCCTGCAAGCCAAGCTCTTTACCCTTCGACTTGTCCCAGGTGTAATCAAAGTGGAGCGAGCCGGGATACTGGCTGCGGTATGCCTCTTCCTGCGATTTCTCGGCTTTCAGTGTCGCGGCCTGGGCCGCCTGCGCTACTGCCGCTTCCTGCTTCACCTTGTCCAACTCGGCGGCAGGAACGAAGACAGGCAGCTCGGCTAGTCGGTCTTTCGCGGCCTTGTCGCCGGGGGCAATGAAGATTTTGGAATCGAAGTGGGGATCATCGTCGCCGGAGACTTCACGCAACTGGAGTGTGTATTCGTTGCCGTGATCGGAAACGATATGTACATCTGTCGTGCTGTTCGCTAATTTGGGCTTGATGCTGATAAAGCGGCTGGCAACGTGGCCGCCGTCAAACACCCAATCCACCGTGTCTCCGGCAAAGACGTTCGCAACCTTCTCCTGATCGGGAAGCAGAATCAGGGTCGATTGCAAAAGCCCCGCGCGGACCACAGGCGGCGTGTCCGTCTCGGACACAGTGATGGTGCGGGGCGCGTTCGGTTGAAGGTGCTTCTGATCGGGACTACCGGGGCCGGAGGCAGAGGCAGCGGTTGCGGCGAAGGCGAGTCCACAGGCGACGAAGATAAGGATGGGTGGTTTCATGTCTCTGGTCCTTTCGGTTATGCAGACTCACCTTGGGCGAACCGTGTAATGCCCTCGGTGAGTCCGTACTTGGCAATCAGCTTCGACCGGCGCACCCGGTCCTTGGGTTTGGTGGAGAACGTCGCATAGCTACGGCTGTCGAGATTTAGGCGAACAACCTTGGTGAGTCCATCGCGGCGCATGTATAGCGCCTCGCGGCCCTGCAAGCTCTCAAACAGTGCGAGTTGCTGTTCCGTCATCTTGAACAGCTCCGCATACCTCTTCCGGTTGAAGGTCGCATCCTTCAAAAACAAGAACGACGTGCAGGAGTTCACGATGGAATCGGCATTCTCGCCAAGGTCTTCTGCCGATTGCCCAATCATGGTGACGCCGCCGAGATTTTTGCGGACAGTCTTGATGGACGCGAGCGCACCTTCTAGCAACTGGCGATTCTTCATCGAACTGAAGATTTCTTCGATCAGGATGTGCTTGGGAACGCCTAGATTGGCGGGGTCATAGAGCACATCGTTGATACGCCGGAGCAGCCATACCATCAGCGGCTCTATGAGGTCGGCGTATTGCTGGTTATTGACGCCCTGGAAATCGAAGCACTGCACGCGAGACAGTGAGAGACTGTCTTCCACGTTGTCGAAGATGGCGCTATAGACACCTCTCCCGACCCATTTGCTCAGATAGCGGTCGAGCTTCTTGGGCAGGAAGAGATTCGAGAGTCGCCGGTTCTCAGGATCAAGCAGATAGATGTCCTGCACGGCCTTGTGGATCACATCGTCGTCTTCCGGTTCCAACTCTGCGCCGCCATTGGTGAGCAGTAGCTTAATGAAGCTGTATAGGAACTTGATATTGCTCTCCGTGGGTTCAAGAGAGAACAAAGCGATACGCGGGCCATCTTTTCCGATACGATCAACCCGTCCGCCATACAGCTCGACCACGCTCTCATAGCTGCCGCCGATGTCGAAGATGTAGGTGAAGCCGCCATACTTCTGCTCAAGCGCAACGGTGGCGTTGCCGATCACGCTTTTGCCCGAACCTGTAGGCCCGATGATGAGCATGACACGCACACCGTCCACATACGCATCCTGAAAGAATGGCGTCCGCGTGCGTGTCTCGAAGACATTCAGGTACTCGGAATCTAGGTCTTCGGAATGAGGATGGCCGATGTGCGGCGCGAATACAGAAGACAACCGCGCATGATGTTCTTCACTAAGCCACATTGGGAACACGTTGAACTTCCCATTGCCGGGGAACATCGCATAGAAGGCACAGAGGTTGCCAAGCGTCTCCTCGATCACCTGCGCCCGCGCATCGACGAAGATCCGATGCACGGCAGGCGCAGCATCGCGTAGCTGCTCCGCAGTGTTGGCGGCAAGCAACAAGCGGAGTGAGTATTCGCCCTGCGCCTTCTTGTCCAGTTCGCGGATGACAAGGCTCAAGTCATCGACGCTGCTGTTGGCGGCTTTCGCGCCTGCGCCTGTTTCGAGCGAGGCGGTGTCACGCCCGCTCATCACTCGGGTCAGTACACCGACTTTGAAAAAGCTGATGAACTTTTCCTGTGCGTCGATCTCGCTGCGGGCCGCGGTGGTGGACTTAGGCCGCCATGTCGAACACAGCACGCTATCGCAGTCCAGTGATAGCAGGCTGGAGAAGAGACACGGCCTCGACGCTTCCGGCGTCGTCTTCAATGAGTACATCTGCACATATCGCTTGCCGACGCGCAAGTGATCGCTGTGCCATGCAACCGGATTGCTGACAATCTGGCGGTCTACGCCGGTATCGTCACGGAGCTGCGCCTGCGAAGCCCACTCTTCAAGGTTGAAGAGATACGAGAAGAATTGGAATGTGCTGTTTTTACCCAGCGGTCGCAGCCCCAACATACCGCCGAGATGTCCTTCCAGAATCGTTGCCGCCTTCTGAAGTTCCACCAGCATCCGCGATGTGTCGGCGGAGTTCTCCTGCGGCTTGCGCTCAAACGCTTTCAGCTTGGGCAGCTCCAATGTGAGGCACCAGTGAAGGTCAATGCGGCGAAAGGCTGCGGTCTTTTCAAGGAAGCCGAGACGGTCATCCACGAAAACCTGTGTCACGGCATTGTTATAGTTCCGTTGGCGCGGCAGCTCATAGCCGGACATGATGCGGGTGTACTGGTAGAGACAGGAGCCTTCCGGTAGTCCGCGCAATGCTCCTTCAATCGAGCGCATCCGTGATTCAAGTTCCTGGTCGGTCAAACCTTCTTCATCAATTCCGGTGAGAGCAAACAGGCATCCGTAGCCGCCGCCTTTCAAGGCGAAGATGCTGGGGCCGATGAAGCGTGCAATTGGAACGATGCTGCACGCGGCTCCGGCCTTGGCGAACCACGGAACGAATTTGGCTTGCTCAGTATTTGCGCGGCTCATAATAGGACTTCTGGTTGAGGCTTAGGCCCCACAGTTGAAACATCTTCGGGTGTTTGCGAACGATGAGCCATGCACTCACGGCAAGCGTGGGGAAGGCCACCATCGCCAGCAGGCGAAACCCAACGAGGAAAACCGTTACGCAGACGAAGACAATCGCCATCCATGCGCTGAGGTCCAATCCGAGCTTGGCTCGTGGCCTATTAAGCGCCTGATTGATCGGTAACGGCTCGCCCCGCTTGGCCATGTCGATGCACCTCCTACATCGACTGCCCGGTCAGGCTGCCTATCCATCCGGCTCCCCAACCGAGCACTCCAGCGCCAAAAAGAGCGCCGAAAAGCCCTGGGATTGCGTCTTGAAATCGCCCGCTCATCATGCGGATTCCCGCGAAAATGAGCCCGCCAAGGCAGATGACGGCCCCAGCGTACATGGCGAAGGTTTTGAAAGTTGACATCAGCGTTTGCGCCCCAGAGAAATCCATCGTTCCCTGGGCATGGGCAACCCCGCTTCCAACGCCTGCAAAGAGCAGGGCTGTCAGAGTTGGCCCCATGACATGAATTGCGCTGCGAAGTTTTTGTTTGGAGAAGTGTTCTGCCCACCATTGGGCAGGGAAATTGGACGACCGATTGAGAGGCTTTTCCAATCGGAATGCACGGCGTATTCTGAGCATCTTTGCACCTCCGCTGACCTGGTGTTGTCAGCTAGGCGCAAAACTAAGGGCAGTTCGCGCGAACGTCCAATGACTTTTTGAGCGGCCGTCATTCCAAAATGGAATGACGAGGCGGGGAGCAGGAGCCTCCCGACACGACGCCTAGTGCTCTAACCCTCTTAGGAGCTACTCATCGGCGCGTGCGCGAAGGTGACGCGCGGAACGTTAGCGCTTCTTTGTGACCGCTTTTTTATTTGCCTTGGAGAGGGAAGAGCGCACCTTGCCTACAGACACATTGCGAGATGGGTCTCTGAAGCTTGCGTCGTAGGCAGGAGCTACCGTTTCTCGTAGCCATTCGTCCACCTGCGCTTCCTTGTGGGTATTCTCCATATAAAACTCATGTAGTTTTCTCTGCAGCAGGTTCTTATCAGGAAGCTGTGTCTGGTACTCGGCGATCAGGGCTGGGGAGAGGGTGCGACTGAGCGCATATTCGACGACTTCATCATTCTTACTGGCGCAGAGCAGGACGCCGATGGAAGGACGCTCGTGCTCTTTGCGTATATCGCGGTCCAGCGCTTCCAGGTAGAAGCTCAGCTTGCCGAGGTATTCCGGCTCAAACTCAGTCACCTTGAGTTCAAAGGCTACCAAGCAATTGAGACCGCGATGAAAGAAAAGCAGGTCCAATGCAAAGTCGCGCGTACCGACCTGTACCGGAAACTCGGAACCGATAAAGCAAAAGTCACGGCCAAGCTCCAACAAAAATTCTTTCATCCGGACAAGTAAGCCACGGTGGAGTTCGTTCTCAGTATGTTCATGTGGCAAGCCAAGGAACTCGACAACATAGGCATCCTTGAAAACGTCCTGCGCTTCCGGGTGCGTTTCTGTGACAGAGGGCGAGACCTTTACAGGCGAGAGCACCGCTCGTTCGAAGAAAGCTGTGTTGAATTGCCGTTCCAACTGACGGCTCGACCATCGTTCTTGTACTGCCATCCGAAGATAGAGCTCGCGTTCCTCGGGCCGCTTGCTCCGCCCGAGGATGATCAAATTGTGAGTCCACGGCAATTGTCGGGCCAGCGCCCCGACTATTGCCTCATCACAATATGTCTCGTAAAACTGCTTCATTCTGAAAAGGTTATCGCGCGTAAACCCCCGCAAGCCTGGCTGTGTCCGAGCGATATATTGTGCGAGTTGCGATACGACGCCATCGCCCCACTCCGCGGCAGCGATCTTGCGGCTGATGTGTTCGCCGACTTTCCAGTAGAGGTCAATCAGAACCGTATTCACCGAAAGGAGAGCACGTTCGCGGGAGGCAGAGATCAGCTTGGAAATCTCAGCGAACGTGACTTCATCGAAGTCGACCACCTTGGGCCTTGGCGGTGTGGCCTTAGCGCTCTTTGCCAGTGTCTTGGAGTTCTTCTTCATCACGTTCAATGTATCAGCGGCTCGCAATGTCGTTACGCACGAGAAGCAACTTTCGTGCAGACCTGTGCCGGGGTTCGGCAGAGGTCCGCGTTATATATCACGGGCAACCCCTTTATTCGAATGGCTCTGGCTCCGCTCGAATTGACAGTAAGGGTGCGGAAGGGTGCGGAGCCACTCACAGGGGGCGGACGCAAACCGGGGGTATTTGTGATGACAAGCCGGCATATCGGTACTAATCTGGGTCGATGAGGTCGCGGTAGGGACGATCATCGCTGATCGCCCCCCGCACAGATCCGCACGAGCGCTCATTAGCGCATGCGGCTCTTATCTCGGATGAGTGGCGGCGAAGCGGTCAAGGGGCCAGGGATGGAGCACATGAGGTTGAGGAAGCCATTGTGCGGCCAGCTTGAGACGACGAACCCAGGCATACCGGTGTCTTTGACTACGTCGCTTGAGCGCTTGTCCCCAGTAGCGAAGCACGCGCTCCCGGAATAGCCCCATACTGTCGAGGTTTCCCGGCACAGCATAGTAGTTGAAGTACCCTTGTACGACTGACCTCAGCCACGCGCCTGTCTGAGGCACGGGATCATGCATGCGCATCCGTAGTTGCTGCTTGATCTCCTGCAGCTTCTTTCGCATGCGCTTGCGGATCGTCATACGCCGCACAGCATAAGACCCGTTCCCATTCTTCCCGCTGATATGCGTGAAGCCAAGGAAGTCGAAGGTCTCCGGCTTGCCTTCCCCTCTTCGTTTCCGGTTCTGTTCAGCATACCGCCCGAACTCGATCCGGCGCGTCTTATCCGGGTGCAGTTCCAGTCCGAACTTCCCCAGCCGCTCTCCAAAACTCTTGCGAAAACGGTCTGCGTCCGTACCCCACTGGAAGCCCAGCATGATGTCATCCGCATAGCGGAGGACGATCACCTCGCCTCGCGCACACTTCTTGCGCCAGACGTCCACCCAGAGATCGAACACATAGTGGAGATAGATATTGGCAAGGAGCGGCGAGATCACCGACCCCTGCGGAGTACCCGTCTCCGTGTCCGACCATTTCCCTTCCTCCATCACCCCAGCCTTGAGCCATTTCTGGATCAGACGCAGGATGCGGCGGTCGGCGACGCGGTGCTCAACGAACTTGATCATCCATGCTTTGTCGAGATTATCGAAGAAGCCCTGGATGTCGGCATCAAGCACATAGTTCACCTTCCTTTTCACGAGCGCATAGGACAGCGCATCCAGCGCCTGATGCTGGCTGCGTCTCGGACGAAATCCATACGAGAAGCCGAGGAAGTCCTCCTCATAGATATGGTTGAGGATGGTGACCACTGCGTACTGGACGATCTTGTCTTCCAGTGCGGCGATCCCGAGCGGACGTTTCCGTCCGTCGCCTTTCTCGATGTAGACCCTTCTCGATGGAAGCGCCCGATACGCACCGCGATGCAACCGACTGTGCAGATCGGCAAGCCGACCCTCCAGCCCGGCTTCATACTCCTGCCATGTCATCCCATCCACGCCGGGTGCAGCCTTGCGTTTCAGAGAACTGAAGCTGTCCCTTAGCAGATCGACCGTGACATGGTGGACCAGGGCGGTGAACTTCATCTCCTTGTGATCCCTTGCAACTTTCCGCACACCCGCCAGCCCCTGTGACACGCGTGCCCCGCTCTGTGTCGGGCGCGTGCTGGACTGATGGATGTTCTCCTTGATCAGCGGCCTTCCCTCCTCACTCTCCGCCATCGACTGCTCGACTTTGTTTGAATGATTCATCGGTAATACGCCGCTGTCCGACTCCTCGGGGACGTTCATGCGGGCCTTGCGGCCTAAGCCTTCACCCGCCGTCCTGCTACTGGTTGGCAGCAGGCGTCTCCGAGGTCTCCCGGTTCTCGTGCATGAAGCTTCCAGGCGTGTCTGGGGTCTACGACTACGCAGGACCGGGCAGGAACTCGCGATATCGCTCCCGCCCATATTGCCTTCCGCCAATGCAAAAGCGTCAGCGTCCTGATTGCATCTTTTCGGAGCTCAATACCCAGCCCACCTGTACCCCTGTTTACGCTTCGTCGAACACCTCGCGGTGTGCAACGCAAAACTCGGGGCCGAGCGGTTCGCTACTCCTTTCTCGTAGGACTCTTTCATTCCCTGCTTTCATGCCGGTTTATCCCGGCGCACTGCATTGGCGATTTGGCATCAATCGAGAAGCATTCTGACTGGAGGCGCGTCCACCGCGTTGCCCCGGCTGCGTCTGGGCGGAGCATTGAGCCAGTTGCGGCACCACGCCCTCGCCCCACAAGACTTCGATCTTGCGCTGATGTAACACCCTAGAAACCGCTGACAATCTTTAAGATCATTTGCGTTTGTTGTGCGGCCGACGTCGTGGGCGTATAGCTTTTGCGGGCTTACGCGGCCTGAAGACGTCCGAACTTACGATCTGATGGCCATGCAAGAAAACGAAACCGCTCTTGCGAGTTTGATAGAGCAGTTCGGCCATTTCCATGGTCCTGTTATGGAGTTCCCAGCATGCGCGAGCGAAATCAATTAATGTAGTGACGCACACCTCCCCCTGGCCAGCTTTTCCCGAGGGATAGTAGCTGATCTGCTGTGTTCCTCGCTCGTAGGAATACGAGTTGTGGGCGATAGCATTACGTAGTTTGTTGTTAAGGGCGGACGTGAATGGGCCATCGAACGGCTCTGTCCCGTCAACAAACCTGAGCCTTTCCCCCTTCGATTTCTCCAACAGCTGATTTAACGTTGTGACATCCTTGCGTACTGCTTTCATGGCCTGGAAGTCGCCTCTTTCGCTGAGATTGTTGTATGCAATGGCAAGCGGCAGAATTTCGCTCAAAGTCTCGTAGCTGTCCGCGTAGAAGTGCTTGAGCGTGTCGAAGTCGACCGTGGTGATACCCACATCGTGCGGAATGGGCTTCGTGTAAAAAGACGCCGCGAAGGCAGGGATGAGGGGCCGAAACAGTTTTACAAAAGCCTGTAATCGAGCGAAGCATGACCGCTCGTAGTGACCGAGGAGGTCATCAGGCGAGAAGTAATCTAGAAGGTCTAAGAAGCCAGAAGGGTTTCCACCGCCGACTTGGAGGATCTTCGACATCAATTCTTTCGCGAACGGTTGGTAGTAGCTCTTCGGAAGAATGGGATCGAAGAAGCGAAGCATGACCATGTGAACACCGCGAAGCATTTCCGCTTCATTGGTCATGGGCCATTGTTTGCGCGGTAGGAGTTCATGTACCTCTTTGGGGAGGTAAGCTCTCTCGCCTGTGTTCCAAAGCTCGTGAATCCGGCGTACTCGCGGCCAGTCTTTCTCCACCAAACGAAGGAAACCCATAGTTCGTGATTTGAAGGACTCGAAGTTCTCGTGACCCCCCATGCCGTCGAGAGCCTGAAAGAACGGCGGCGGAGACCAGACATAGACCTCATCGCTCATTCGATGGAGCAGCTTAGCGGGCAGCTCACCTGAGATCTCAAGGTAAAACTCTGCCTGCACCTCTTGGACCTGGGAAGCATTGTGCAGATCGAGTTCTATGTGCGGGGGGGCAAATGTCGCTTTACCTGAAATCAAGATGCCACACTTGCCGCAGGGCACAATAATGGGGTGCCAATCAAGCCAACCGGCCTGAAGACGAGTAAGGGTAACTGCGTTACAAACGTCGCATTTCAGATAGGTACGTTGCGTCAAGCTTCACTCCCTACGGTTGCTCAGATGGAAATACCCCAACACTGATTCGTTCCAGCTTCGTGATCACTCATTTAGCGACATCGCCCGGGAACTCCATCGCTTGGTCAGGGATTCAGTTGGTTCATTCCGTCATATTGAAGAGCCCCCAGAGACTTCGTGAGATCTCAGGCTGTGCTAATCACAATCGCTCAATAGTTCCGGCCGCCGCGCAGACGCAGACACAATTCCGGTGCCTATAGGTTGCATTGTATTGCTCACTGCCAGAGCGGTGGAGTCTCGACTGATGCCAACGGGCCGAGTCACTCATCGAGCAAGGATTTGAGCCGACCTCGGTACATTCGAGCCGTGAAACGCTGTTCATCAGCTGGAAATCGCTGATGACAAGCCGACTAATGAGATGGTCCGCCGCTTGATTCCTCAGCTTTGCCAGGAGGATGGTGGTGGCAGCTTCCAACAAGGAGGATCATCGCTATGCAGATACATTCAGTTGGCATCGACCTGGGCAAGACTACCTTTCACCTTGTGGCGCTCGGAGCCGCCGGCAAGGTGCTTGTGAAGAAGAAGTTCACACAGCGGCAGCTTCTCGCTTACACCGCGAACATGCAGACATCGCTGATCGGGCTGGAAGCTTGCTCAGGCGCCCACTTCCTCGGCCGGGCGCTACGCAAGCAAGGCCACGACGTCCGGTTGATTGCCGCTCAGTTTGTGAAGCCCTTCGTGAAGTCCAACAAGAACGACTTCGTTGATGCGGAGGCGATCGCTGAGGCTGTCGAGCGCAAGAACATGCGCTTTGTTCCGATCAAGACGGACGACCAGCTGGACCTTCAGGCCATCCATCGAGTTCGTGATCGGTTGGTCTCACGTCGAACGGCCGTGATTAACCAACTGCGGGCGTTTCTGCTGGAACGAGGCATGGTGTTCGCGCAGAAGCCGGCGAAGCTCAAGGCCGCCATGGCAGACATCCTGGAGAACGCCGAAGCCGACCTGACACCACTGATGCGCAACCTGATCGACACGCTGTGGAGTGAGTGGAAGCTCGTTGAGCAGCAGATCGAAGAACTGAACGATGAGCTGGAGCGCATCTCTGTCAGCGACGCAGGGTGTACTCGCATCCGCAAGATTCCTGGGATCGGGCCGATCGTCGCGACAGCCATCGTCGCTGCCATCGGGAACGGCGCCGCCTTTCGCAAGGGTCGAGAGTTCGCAGCATGGCTTGGCATCGTGCCACGCCAGTATTCGACCGGAGGCAAGGCGAAGCTGTTCGGCATCAGCAAGCGTGGCAACGTCTACCTGCGCAAGATCCTGATCCATGGTGCGAGAGCTGCGGTGCTGCGGATCAAGCGCGACCGAGCACCGATCGGAGCCTGGCTCGATGCACTCGATGCCAGAGCGCCTAAAAACGTCGTTGTAGTCGCCATGGCCAACAAGCTGGCGCGCATCGCATGGGCCGTGCTTTCCAGTGGCAACGAGTACAGACCTGTCGCCGCATAGCGGCGCGGAAAAGACGCCTGCGGCTTGGAAGCGCTGACGCGCTCCCACTTTACCGCACCACGACCACGGCCTAAAGTTTTCCCACCGAAGTCTGCACAGGAGCAGCAAGGACGAAAGAACAGTCACAACGGCGTGTCCGCAGCCTGGTACCGAGAATGGTCTCGAAAGAGCAACCGACCGACTTAGAAGGACAGACACGCGCGCAACTCATCATGGCCAGGAGACCATCTCCACCTAAAGGCCGAATACATTTGCGCAGACTTGTCTTCTCGACCACACTTGCCCTTGCAGTCCTGCGGCGGACCATACATTCTCGTTACCGATGGCTGGAGGGCCGGGATTTTCCTCGCACGACAGCAGAGGGCACCCTGAGCATGGCTCGTATTAATGTGCAGAGCGTGCCAAGTGATCTTAAATTCGCGCGTCTTGGAACCGTATGATTTGAGCAAATGCTCTTCACACCGTTTAGTTCGGGTAAGTGGAATAAGAATATGAGCCCATCCTGGAGTGTCACTTCCAGCTTAGACAAGGTCATCCGTCAGCTGGAGATCGCCGACGTCGACCTGTTGCCAGACCTGAGCTCGCATCGATCCTTGATTCTGACCAGCGACTACGGTGGCCAGCACAAGACAGCTACACACGAGACCTTCTCGTTCCTGGTGGCAGGCCTGGAGAGTTGTGCTCAATGGAACGAAGAACGTCAGCTTGTTCGCGACAGGTTTCTTACTGCCAATCGAAGAATGTCCTATAAGGCTCTCAACGATCGGCAACGCCGACTCGCGCTTTTACCTTTCCTCTCTGCGGCCGATCGTATTCCCGGTCTCCTGACGACGGCTCTGGTCAATAAACGCGTTAGCCGCACGCTCAACGTAACGGTAGAAGACAGAGAGCAACTTCCTTCCTCCATCGCTGGATGGCCCAATCAAGTTCTGCAAAAACTGACGTTCGTTGCGCACCTGGGCGCGCTGTTGATTGCAGGATTATCTTCGACTGGACAGGACGTGCTTTGGTTGACAGATAACGACGATTTTGTGGCCAACGACCAACGTGTCATCGATCTCACGCCCCTCTTTGGAGGAATTATCGGTGGTTATGTTGGACACGCACTTGGTCATTTTCGCTTCGGCACAATGAAGTGTGACGCGGGTGACCTCCAGATAGAGGATCTTACCGCCATCCCAGATCTGATTGCTGGCGCGGCTTGCGAAATCCCGCTGCACTTCGCAAGTCTGACGCGCACTACAATGAAAGTGCCTCTTCGGGATCACGTCTCTGCCAAGGGGCTGACCATTTTGGACTGGATGGGTCGTAGACACATGCCCTTGAAACGCCTTCTCGTCCTTGTCGACGAAGGAGACCGGCCCGGCATGATCAAGGTCAAGGCGCTAGAGATCTTCACTGACTCACTCGACCAGATTCCGGGCTAACCATTCGAGCACCGCCTTCGGAGGAACATTGGCTCTGAGCGGCGTTGGTCAGGTAACGTTTAGGTGTCAGTACACCTTGCGGCTCCCTCATATCGGGGGTAAGCTTGAAGAGCGAAGAAAGGGCGAAAACAATGGCAGAGAAATCTTCGATTGAGTGGACGGACGCCACGTGGAATCCTGTGCGCGGCTGCACCAAGATCAGTCCTGGTTGCAAACACTGCTATGCCCAAGTGTTTGCGGAACGTTTTCGAGGCGTCCCGAACCACCCTTATGGACAGGGATTTGATCTGCGATTGGTGCCGGAAAAGCTTGCTGAGCCACTACGATGGAAAACACCGAAACGCATCTTCGTCAATTCCATGAGCGACCTATTCCATCCGGAGGTCCCGGAGGAGTACATCATCCAGGTAGCGGAAATCATGATGCACGCTCCGTGGCACACCTTTCAGGTGCTCACGAAGCGTGCCGACCGAATGTCGAAGCTATTGAACAGTTCTTTGGCATTCGCGGCTTCCGCTTCTCATATCTGGTGGGGCGTCAGTGTTGAAAACAAGAAGCACGGTGTACCTCGTATCTCCCATCTCCGAAACGCGAAGGCGAAAGTCAGGTTTCTTTCTGTTGAGCCTCTTCTGGAATGCTTGGGAACGCTCAATTTGAAAGGGATGCATTGGGTGATCGTCGGTGGGGAGAGCGGCCATGGCGCACGTCCAATGAACGAAGAGTGGGTGACGGCAATAAAGATCCAATGCGCCAAAGCAAAGGTGCCGTTCTTTTTTAAACAATGGGGGGGCCGTCAGAAATCAAAGGCCGGCAGGCTACTCCAAGGCAGAACGCATGACGAGATGCCTTCGCTCTACTCGATCCATCCCGTTTCACAAGAAACGCAGCAGAGTGCCATCTGAGAACGTGCCCTTCCGCCGTTTCGGAGAAGCGTTTAGTACCGACACTTCTCCCGCGAGTTCCATTGGCCCTAGGATAGGAACCTTCAAGTGCTTGGGCAGGAATTCCGTCTCGGCGATCACCCAATCACGCAAGTCTTCGATCGCAACATCTTTTCCTTGGAAACTCTTCAGGATGGCGTCTCTCAGCGGAGCGAGATTTGGGTGTGCACTGAACAGCGATAAGAGACCACGCGCATCACAGTGGTCAGAGAACTGAAATGATCCAGTGTCATCTACCTTCCACATCGCTTCTTTCATCTTTTCTAATCCCTTGAGGCTATTTGTGGCGAAGTAGAGAAAGTAATCCGTGCTATTTCCTTTGTTCAACATTTCAAAGGAATGGACGTATTTCGCGGTCGTTTTCAACTGTTTCAGATAAATGTCGTGAATCGCCTTGCGTCGTTCAGCGGCTTCGGACAAGCCGAGAACGGCACGCCACTCTGTCGTGCCGAAAAGCTCGTCATAATCTTCCGCATGTTTTTCGAGCGAGAGAAAGCGGTTCACTTCCTCGTACATGAAGTTGACGAGGACCTCGCACCTGTCATTTTTCAGCACGGTGCGAATCGTTTGAAATGGCGTATGGGAGAATCCAAAGGGGTCGATGAACACCAGCGTTGGAGCGATGTTCTCCTTCTGGGTTTCAATGAGCTTAAACGTCTTCGTCAGGTGCTCATCAAACTTGCCGTGCACAACGGACCACTTCACATGTGCGGGTAGAGTTGCCGAAAGCTCGTCCAAGACGCCCTTCAAGTGTTTGCAACGTTCAAGATCATCCTCAACGAAGATACAAACCAGCTCTACGCGGATCGGGTAGGCATGATCTCGAGCTGCCTTGAGAACGACGACGGGAGAGCCATCCTCACCAGCGCTATAGCGGCCGGGGCCGGCGAAGCCGTCGATATAAACGACCCTACCGTTCCATCTCGCCATGATGGGCAGCCATGCCTCGAAGTACCGACGCAGGATCTCATGCTTCTTAGCCGTATGAGAATCTAAATTCCAGATTGTTCCGAGCGATTTGGACATAAGCTCTTTCGAAGCATTGACTGATGTATCCACGTTAATACGAAACGATCTAGCAAGCCGTCCTTTGAGCGTTACTACCACGCTTCCCGAGCCTGCACATGGGTAGGTGTTTGCACCAAATATTGTCAGAGATTGATCGTTGACGGGGAAATCCAGGAGTCGACTGAAGTCTGAAGACCAGCACGGCGAACCCCCTAGGTACCGAGCGGATCGCTGGCCTAATATTGAGGCGCGATCGATCCCGATAAACGCCGATAGCGTCAGCTACGATCTTCAGTTGGCGCAAAATCGCCAAGTCCTCATCGATCGGACAAGGGAAAGCAACTCGATTTATTGAGAAGTCATTTCAACGGACTTGTGCCCAGCATAGGCAGAGGTCTAAACGCCCTACGGCTCGAATTGGGCGTATTTTCGAGGGTGCTGGCGAGGGTGCTGAAAATCGAAATTCGCGTTTTTCCCAGTGTTTTTGAGTGCTCAAGGGTGCTGTAGTTAGCCATCAACGCCCATGAAATCATTTATTTACAACAACTTAGCATAACTGTCACGGCAGAGGTCGCGGGTTCGAGCCCCGTCGTCCCCGCCACACAAAGCAAAGCACTTAGCTTCGTATGGGACCTCAAGTGACAATGAAATCCGGGTCCGATTAGGGGTCAATTACGCTCGCCGGGGTACCAAAAGCGAGTCGGTTTCAACTTCTCTCTGACCCACGCCGGGCACCATCATCCTTACAACCTTGCTCTGTGCCGCTCGTTTATGCGAGTTCACGGCCTGCGTATACACGTCAAGTGTGATCCTGCTGTTCGCGTGCCTCAAGAGCTCCTGTACGATCTTCACGTCTTCCCCATTCGCCTTCAGCAACGTGCCGAAGGAGTGGCGGAAAGTGTGCCAGCCGATGTTCTTAGTGATGCCGGCTTTTCGTGCCACCGGCCTGATATACCGCTTCATGAGATTGTCCGGCCAGTAGCGTTGTTTGCCCTTCATGCGCGGACTGGCAAAGACCCAGCCACCATCCATCGGGTACGGACTTGTGCGCCTCCAGCGCAGAAGATCTTCAGCCATGTACTCGTCCATCGGGACAGGCTTGGCTGATGCTTCCGTCTTGCAGACGCCCACGACCTGATGCCAGATCGATTCGGTGACACGAATCTCCAATCCCTTGAAGTCAACATCATCCCAACGAAGCGCCAGGAGTTCGCTGACCCGCAGTCCGGTTGCCGCGTCGAGTAAAGCTAATGTGCGCTCTCGGACGGACAGCTTGCTGAGGAGGAGTTGGAATTCGTGCAATTCCAGAACGTCAGGAACTTTCTCTCGCTTCGCGCTTTGGCGCACGAGCTTGATCGGATTTCGTTCAATCCACTCGTACCGCATCGCGTGATGGAAGAGAGCGCTCATAAGGTTGCATCGGAGGAGTTCGCCATCTGTCCCTCGACATCGACCTGGACGGCGACGCCAGAGTCACTGCACTCACGGAGTCGGAGGCCGTGCCGGTGCCGACCGTCATCCTCTCGACATCGCCGGACAAGTACCAAGTGCTGTGGAGGATAGAAGGCTTCGACTTCGACCGGCAGGAGACTACCCTGAAGCAGCTTGTCATCGCCTATGGCGGTGACTCCGCTCGCACCGACCGTAACCGCGTTCTCCGTGTGCCGGGATTCCCGAATCGTAAGTACGAACCCGCTCACCTTGTCACTGCCGATTATCCCAGTGACTCCATCTGCCGTCCCGAAGACTTCAGACTGAGCGATAAGTTGCTGGATTCCGGGCGCCGACTTTGCGGTTCCGAGCGGATGTCCCCGATAGGGAAGAACACCCACTCCGAGCAGGATTGGGCATGGGCAGTTCATCAGCTTTCGCTCGGTGAGGATGCCGGGAAGCTAACGGTCATGCTCGCTTCCCGGCGTCCAAATAAACCCAATCCTCTCTACTACGCCCAGCGCACTATCGACATCGCATCCGCTCGGCATTCGTTGATCGGAGGCGCGCCAATCGAACACGTAATCGCCATGCTGGAAGATCGCCGTTCCGCCGAGTTGCCGGTTTCACTTTGCGCCTCCAGAGCGCGGGAGATTGCGACCACAGCGCAGCGGATGATTGCACACAATGGAGGTTGCTTCAATCCACCACCCAAAGGAGAACCACAATGCCACTGCTTGAAGTCGTCCAAACCCGTCAGATCAGCGCGTCGATTCGACTCACTGATACAACAGCCACCCAGGTCGATCAGTACGCCGCCTTCATTCGGGCTTGTGCCGACGATGTTGTCGAACAAGCTCTCGCCTATGTCTTCAGCAAAGACCGCGACTTCCAGGATTTCCTGAAAACCCCGGAAGCCCGGAAGGTCGCTTCTACTTTGCGGATTCGGAAAGCCCCGGCTGCCGAGGCATCTGAGCCGGTTGCTCAGAAGCCTCTTCCCGCATCCCCTGGCGCTCCGACATCGCCGGCAAAAAGCGCATGATCCTCCATTTCATTCCGGGGCAAAGCCACCACGGTGCTGCGCACCGGAAGAATGTTGACACTCCATCCCTTGGAGGGTGGTGCAAAGCAGCGAAATGGTTCCAACGGGGAACATACGGCACGTCAATAACTTAGCAGGGGCACCGGTTCCAGATGCAACCATGACGGTTGCATTCGGAACCCACCGGCCACGGGTGATTTCAATGAAGCTGACTCACGATCTTTCAACTACCGTTGGCCCCCGCCAAGGTCGCGATTCCAGAAGCGAAAGTTTCGCCACGCGATTCACAAGAGATGAATTGACTGTCCTTTCGCGGGCTGCTGCGAAGGACGGATTGAAGGTCCGTGAGTGGGCTCGCGAGGCTCTGTTGCGCGAGGCCCGTCGCTCCGAAGACCCTCTGTTCACTGAACTCATAGCCACGCGCATAATCTTGCTGAACCTGCTAAAGCCGCTGGCAATGGGTCATGTTGTCACGCCCGAGGACTTCACACGCATCAGCGCGACCGTGCGTTCAGACAAGCGCAAGGTCGCCCAAGAGATTCAACAGCAGTACATCACCGCATCACCGAAGGACTTGTAATCATGGCGACCCAATGGGGAAGAAAAGAGACGATCATCTGGCCTCCGCATGTGCCGATGCTGAGCTATACCGCCGTAGCCACGGCCCTCCTATGCACCTGCCTCTTCGTCTGGCAAAGGTTTACTTTTTCACTGACGCCGCTCCAAAGGAGCTACATGACGGAGTACGTCCGCTCTCAGATAGGCGGCACTTTCAATGCCCATGAAGGCTATCGGCTGCTCTATCTCGGAGGCGGCAAAGGCAAGCCGCGTCTGGCATTTCCCGTTGATTTTGTTCCCGGCCAAACGGCGCTTCCGAACGGTAAGACTGTACCCGTAACCCTCTCAGAGCTCGCCTCTCTTCAAGGCTATCGGTGTTTTATCGAGGGCCGGAACAAAAGCTGGCCGACGGGTCGCTAAACCTTTGGCTTCGCCAGACGGTTTATGAAGACCAGGGCTTGTTGAGATTGTTTGCCGTGGCACTGATCGAAGGCGCCGTTTGCGTTGTTGCGATGCTTTGGTTCGCCGTGCCCCAGCGCTCCCTTGCAGTCGCCTCATTCACCAGCGGAAGCAAGCTCTTGCCCTTCCACGAGGCGGGCACGGCCACGCCCGCTGCTTCGAGCAACGTGGGCGCCACATCGATCAGTCCCACCAGTTCATTTACCTGTTGCGATCCGCGGAATCCCGGTCCATCGACGATCAGTGGCACGCGGATGGAGCTGTTGTGGGTGCTTCGCTTGTACTCCTGGTTGCGCGTCATGAAGTGACACCCGTGGTCACTCAAAAACACGAAGATGGTATTTTCGGCCAGTTGTTGCTCTTCGAGCACGCGACGCACTCGTCCCACCGAAGCGTCGATCGATTCAATACACCCATAGTAGTCCGGAAGCTGCGCCTGCCAGGTTCCCGGCAGCGCTCGCAGATCTTCCGGCACCGTGCAGTTCACAAAGCGGGCTGCCGCTCCATGCGGTGCAATGGGTTGGTGCATATCGTTCTGCTGATGAGGCTCCAGCTGAGGAACAGGAAGAACGGTTTCTCCTGCTTCTGCCGCAGGAAGCGCTCGGCCCGGTCGGTCAGGAAGTCCACCCGGTACTCGTCTTTATAGGTGATCTCCTTGTTGTCCCGGTCCCAGATGGTGCCCTCATACGGATGCGATGTATGTTCAATCGCGTTCGCACCCTCCCACAGGTCAAGAAACCCGCCACGGTCCTGCGCCTGCACCGGCCCTGGGCTTCCACCTTTCGCCGGGTCTTCCACCGGCAGGTGCCATTTACCGATAAGGTTAGACGAGTAGCCCGCCTTCCGCAGTTCGCCGGCCAGCGTGGGGCAGCGATTTATCGAGCCCCAGGCCGTTCCGCCATACACCCGTCTCCGTCGCGTAACGGCTCGTAAACAGCACGGAGCGGGAGGCGCGCACACCGGCTGGTTGGTCACAGCATGGGTGAAGTTCTTTCCTCGCTCGGCCAGTGCGTCGATATGCGGAGTCGGTGAAGACCCGTTGCGTCCATTCGCCCCCACAGAGTCCCAGCGAAACTGGTCCGCAAGATACAAGATGATGTTCGGCCGTCGCAACGCGGGTTCAGCCCCGCTCGGCACCGCATTCGCATTCACCATAGCTGTTGTGACCGTAGCAGCAGCGGAACTCTTCAGGAACGTCCTGCGATTGTACGGCGGCGTCGACATCCCCGAAGACTAGGTACGATCCGGTGTCTTGTTAACTTATTCGGAAACCCCGTGTTGATGAGGGATTCTCGTCTGATGCCAAATCGCCGATGCACAATTCGACGCTGGCAGCTCTGCAAACGTGCATCGGCCTGTTATCGCAAGTTGAGATCGTGATCGGTAAACACAAGCCGATTTATCAGGACTGACAAGTTGCCTATATCTCA
Organism: Granulicella sp.; assembly: GCA_965277925.1. Taxonomy (GTDB): domain Bacteria; phylum Acidobacteriota; class Terriglobia; order Terriglobales; family Acidobacteriaceae; genus Granulicella. Next base: position 1,547,060 of record OZ255850.1, read on the forward strand.
GATTCCCGGATTGACTTCGCCAAGTCTTTCTGTGAAGGTTCAATTCCATCTTGTTCTTCTGATAGGGAGCCGGCATGCAAAGACCACTGATTTCAGTGCTACAATCGCTCGGGCAAGTTCATGAATTTTCAAATTCTTCGTTTTTCGGTTCTCTGTTGGGCTCTCGCGCTGATAGTTGGCTGCGGAGTCTCGCCGGGCAGCAATGGCGGTTCCTCGGGCAGCAATAGCGGCGGTTCCCCAACGGTTGTTACTTTCACCTTCACAGGGGTTACACCGACCGTTGTTGCTACCAAGACCGGCTCCGGTCCATTCATCGCGGTTCCCCTCACTTCAGGCACGGTGACCATTAACGTGCCCAGCGGTGTGAACAACTTCGCGGTCGCCTATACCTGTTCCACGTCATTTCCACCGAGCGGGAACGGACCGTCAGTAGTGGTGGAACAGGACGTCTATGAGGCAACGACGCTCGATGGCAGCGCGTTCACCGGGTCTTGCCTCGGAGCAGTTGTACCTGCTTCCCCGCCCGCGACGGGAACGTTGACGGGGTCGGTGGATGCCAGTGCCATTCCCGGGGCTTCCTCACTGGACGTCTACGCTATGGGTGACGGCTTTGACTCGGCGTTCGGTTCGCCATCTAGCAATGCTTCCGGTTTTGGCTTCGCGGCACCGACAGGGTCGGACAGAGTACTGGTGCTGGCCTACAACGATGTCTACAGTCCGCCAGCGCTTGCCGGAAGCACCACCGTAGTTGCGGCAAGAAGTTTTGAGAATCAGGCCGTTCCTGGGGCAGTGAACGGCGGCAACCCAGTTGTCCTCGCGCCGTCAGACGAGACGACGCCGGTTCCCATCACCCTGGGCAGCCTCCCGGCGGGTTTCACATTGGAAGGCACAACCGCGAACCTTGTGACCTCTAGTGGAAACATCATTCTCGCCGCTCCAGCCACTGGGCACTATCCGGCCCTGCCTGCGGGCGCGATGGAAAGCGTGGAGTACTACAGCGTCAATGCCAGTGCCACAAACGGCACCGGAGTGACGTCCATCAGCAGGACGTCACCCACCGCAGTTCCAGTCGCCTTCACCTTTCCCGCCGGTTGGTCCTATGCGGGGCCAACTCCCGCCAGCATGGCGATCTTCGATCTTGCTTATGCGGGATTTTCCGGCACCAACGGCATTAGCTACGCGGTGTCAGGGGTCTGGTCGCCAGCAGGCTTGGGTGAGCAACACGTCACCGTGATCCATGCCACGGGAAACTACCTCGGCGGCGGGACGTCGATCACCTGGCCCGACCTTTCGAGTGTGACGGGCTTTTACTCTCCTCCGGCCTCCGGCAGTTCTGTCCTTTGGGGTGCATCCGTCACCCAGACGACGTACGCGTCGCAACCTGCGTCGCCTGCTAACGCGACGGTAACGACCGTCGGGAATAGCGGCCACTATATTGTTCCGTGATCTTCCGCGGACATGCTGCTCTTGCCACTATCACCCGCAATGTTTTCGCGCCCCCCTTGCTGCATCGTGGGGACCAGGGGAGTAGGCTTCGGGAACGGCACAGTTAGTAACGGGAAACGTTAGTACCCTATCAGGACTGCCCCCGCGCACGAAACTGGACCTGCTGAGCAGACTGTCGGGGCAGTTTTGATAGGGTCGTTTGAAGGAAGCCGGTGGCGTGGCGGATGCGGGGAGTGGCTATGGGATTTGAATGAGCGATCCCGGCCGTGACGGTGTCTTTTCCTGAGCTTTGTGAAGTCTCGAAGGCATGGGAAGTTGCGACGTGACCACAGCAAGGATCCGTTGGGAAGCTGAAGCGGGCCGGTTCTGAGGCTGTTTCGATATGAGTGAGCGCGAGGATGCGTGGCGTGCGTGAGCACAGCTTGGGCAGACCGGGTTGAGAGCGGGCTGGTCATGATGGTTCAGGAACTATCGAGCCGGGGCTTGATCGGTGCTGTACTGGGCGGCGCAGACAGAAGCTGGAGACTGGTGAAGCGTTCGATCACAAGCATGAGCTCAGAACAGAGCGGGCACTTGATCTGAGCTGTGGGCGCGGGCTGTGGTGGTGGAGCGGCGGCGTTGAGCAGCACGCGGCAACGCAGCAGCGAAGCGGACCGCTTGCGGTTGGCGAAGAGCCCGAAGTGGTGGAGGCGGACCAGGCCTTTCGGCAGAACGTGATGAGGAAGCGCCGCAGGAACTGGTCGGCTGAGACCGTCATGACCTTCTGCTTGCTGCCGGCTGCGTAGTCCTTCCAACGGAAGGAGACTTGATCGTCCTTGAAGCTGACGAGGCGATGGTTCGAGATCGCGACACGGTGGGTGTAGCGGGCGAGATAGTGGAGAACGTGTTCGGCACCACCGAAGGGCGGCTTGGCGTAGACGACCCAGTCCTTGGTAAAGAGCCGCCTGAGGAAATGCTGGAAGCGTTCCGGTGCGGCGAGTTCCTGGAGCGAGCCGTGGAACTGGAGCTTGCCCTGGAGCAGAAGCTGCTTGAGTTCGGCGGTGAACTTGCCGCGGAAGACGCGGCTGAGAACCCGGACAGGCAGGAAGAAGCGTGAGGAGGCTGCGACCCATCGGGAGCCGTCGAGGGCGAGGCCACCGCCAGGCACGACGCAGTGGACGTGCGGATGGTGCTGGAGGTTCTGTCCCCAGGTATGGAGCACGCTGAGCAGACCGATGTCGGCACCCAGACGCTTCGGGTTGCGAGCGACTTCGAGCAACGTGGCAGCACTGGCACGGAAGAGCAGATCGTAGAGCAGCCTCTTGTTCTGCAGCACAAGCGCGGACAGCTCATGCGGCAGGGTGAAGACGATATGGAAGTAGGGCACGGGCAACAGCTCGGCTGAGTGCGCAGCCAGCCATAGGGCGCGAGCGTTGCCTTGGCACTTGGGACAGTGCCGGTTGCGGCAGGAGTTATAGGAGATGGCCTGATGTCCGCAGCCGGAGCATCGGTCGCGATGACCGCCGAGCGCTGCCGTGCGGCAACGGACGATACCGTCGATCACCTTGCGGTGCTGCGGGGCGAGATGCGATCCATGCCGTATGACGAAGCTGCTGCCTGCTACACGGAGGATGTCGGCCACCTCAATGGTGGGCCGGCTCATCACTTCGCACGCCTCCTTGAAAGCCTGGTCTCGGCTGAAGTCGAGACCGTGAGCGACTCAATCGGGCTGGGAACAGACCGCAGATGCCGACGCGACAGGTGCAGATAGACCGTCGTGTAGGCCAGCTTGGCGTGTCCGAGCAGCACTTGGATGGTGCGGAGACCCTGCGAGTTGGGCTGTGATGGTCGTCATGAAGGCATTCATAGTCTGAGCAGCACTTGCCGAAGAAATTATCTGGGTCTGCGAGTAGCTGCATGTGGTGACGTCGCCATTGTCAGCGGGTGGAGCGACTGGCCCTGACCCACAAATTCCACGATTGGATCGGCAAGCAGCCGCCCCGGTGCTGACAGAACACCGAGAGATAGCAGCGCGAGGACGAGAAAGCGTCCGGAAGGAAACTTCGGCAAAATTGCTGTAGAAGCAAATGAAGAAACCAAGTGCATCATAAGAAGATCTCCTGGGGTCGTGCGAAATAGAGGTGCCGACGAATCGGGAGGAGCATTCAGAACACATACAACAGCTTGTAACGTAAGTGTCCAGAAGCTTTCCTACCTTAGAAGGCGTCAAACAAAGACAAGGTGTGTCAGACTGCGGCCGCTATTAAGTGCGGTGCTATTAACGGGCCGCCCGGTCATTTAACGATTACGGTGGCGGTGACGGCTTGTGTCATTCCTCCGGCGATGGTGAGGTTGACAGGGATGTTGTAGGTTCCGGGAGAGGCGTCGATGTTGGGTGAGGAGGAGCCGCAACCCGAGACGGTTACAACTCCTGCCAGGGAGAGGGTGAGCACGCAAAGGACGAGCAGCCTTGGGAAAGGCGCTGCTTTGCGGCGCAGGCCGAAGAGTACCAGTATGGAGGCGGGAAGCCAGAGGGTGAGAGCGGCCAAGACGCTTCCGCCATTTGTGCTAGCCGGCATCTCCAGCGCTGCAAGGGTTGGTGCGGCGGTGTTGATGGTAAGGGTGTCGCTGACGGATGTGGCGACAGCGGTGATTGTCAGTGAAGGCGGAGCAAAGGTGCAGGAGATATGCGGCGGAAGCTGGCCGCATGAGAAGGTTACGGGGCCGGTGTAGCCGCCGGTGGGTGTGAGGGTGATGAGGATCGTACCCGGCTGGCCGCTGGTCAGGGTGAGGGTTCCTGGAGATACCGCTGCGGAGATGCTGGGAGTTACAACCGTTTCGACAAGCGGCGCGGAGACACTGCCTGTCGATGACGCGTCCCCGCTGTAAGTTGCGGTGAGATTGTAAGTTCCCGCAGAGCTAAAGCTGGTGCTGAGCGTTGCCGTGCCGGTGGTATCTAGGGTCACTGTGCCGAGAACCGTGGGGCCGTTGGAGAAGACGACAATACCGGTTGGGGCAGAGCCTCCCTTGCTCACCTTAGCCGTGAGGGTGACGCTCATCCCCGTCCCGGCCAGGCTGTTGGACGTAGAAAGTGAAGTGGAGGTCGGCAATGTGGGTAGGACGACGCTGAGGGTTGCTTGCTGCGTCTCGGTTTCAGGTGTCCCTTCAGAATCCGTCAGATAGTAAATAAGAGTGTGCGTTCCTGGCGTCACCGGTCCCGGAGAGTAGAGCGCCCCATCCCCTTTGTTGCCGAATTCGGTGACAACGACAGTAGGATCGCCGAGAACACCGATACCCCACTTGTAAGGTGGCAATCCCCCAGTGGCCACGGGAGCGGGCGCAGCATAGGGCATACCGACCGTCGCTACGGGCAGAGTGATCGAGACGATCTTCAACCCGGAAACGATCTTCAACAGGTCTACACCAGTGTCTATGACAGGAGGATTGGCCGAGTCGGTGACCTGGACTTCAAGGTCGTAGCGATAGGATTCGCGGGACTGCAGGGGCTTGCCGGTAAAGCCGCCGTCCGGGTCGAGCGTGAGGCCAGCGGGAAACGTCGCTCCGGGCGCGATGGTCCAGGTATACGGAGGCACACCACCGGTGGCAGCGAGCTGACCTTCGCAGAGGACCATCACAGTGCAGTCTGGAAATTGGCCGTAGGTCACCGACAAGGGTGGGACAATGGTGGAGAGTTTGAAAGCCTGCGTCACTTTGGCGGCGGGGTTTTCGCCGTCCGTAAGGGTGACGGAGAACAGAGAGTCCCCACCCGTTGTCGGGGTTCCGGAGATGACGCCGGAGGAGGCGTTGAGCGCGAGGCCGTCCGGCAGCTTGCCGGATATGATCGTGAACTTGTAGGCGCCATATCCTCCGTTGGCCGGTAGTGCCTGGCTGTATGGCTGGCCCACGTTTGCGCTCTTGAGCGCACTGCTGAGGATGAGACTGCTGTCAATGGTGAGCTGCAGAACCGCCGAGTTGGACTGCGGCGGTGTGGCCGAATCCTGCACGTTGACCCCGACCTGATAGGTGCCAAACTGCGTGGGCGACCCTCCGAGCGTTCCGGAGATTGCATCGATGCTCACGCCGGGAGGCAACGGCCCAAGCGTGCCCCAGTGGTAGGGCGAGGTTCCGCCGATGGCCTGCACGAGGGTGGCGAAGGTCTTCGAGACCGATGCATTGGGAAGTGAAGCTGTCGTGATGGTGGGGCCATTGCCCACGATCAGCGTGCCCATGCCCGTTTCGATGCCACCGCAGTTGAGAACATAGGTGTAGGTGCCGCTGGCGGTGGGGGTGATGGTGGTGTTTCCGGTGTAGACGCCGCTCTTGAGCGTGCCGGGCTGGGGTCCGTTCCAGACACCGGCACCCGCGCTCGCGCCGGTGGAGGCGTTGAGGATTGAAGCGTGGCACTGCTGCATGGTTGCGGAAAATGCGTTGAGCACACTCCAGGTAAGCGTGGTTGTCTCTTTCGGATTCACCGTCTTGGGATCAAAGGTGATTTGAACGGGTGCCTGCAGCGCAGGTTGGACGGACAGTTTGAAAGCGCTATTGTTGGTGGGCGCATCGGAGTTGAAGGAGCCGATGAAGTTTCCGTCAGCGCCTTGAAGCATGCGCCCGTAGGGCCGCTGACCGTCGTTGGGGTCGTAGCTGAACTTGTACAGTGAGGTGAAGCCGGTGGTGGGACTGATCGTGAAAATAGTGCCGCAGCCGGGTCCTGAATCGTTGCACTCCAGGGTATTTCCGCCGTAGTACGTGGTGCCGTACAAGCTACCGTCACTGCCGACCGTCAACTCGGAATTGACATTGTAGCCGTCGACGCCACCCGTGAATTTGTAGAGCTGGCGATAAGCGCCCGCGGTGGATACCTTGTATACGAACCCCTGGCCGTTATCCATGCCGCTCGCGTCGTAACCGGAGTATACGGTTCCGTAAAGATTCTGGTCCGCCCCTTCCACCAGGACACCGTTTCCGCCTCCGCTGCCATCCGCAGGAGCGGTGTAGATGGTACTAACCGCTCCCTGGGGGGTGATCCGCACGATGTAGGAACCTGTCGCGGCGTAGAAGTTTCCATCATCTGCTTGTACCAGGGGTTGGATGTCGTGGTATTGGACCTCCTTCTGGTCGGGAGCGTGCAGCATGGTGAAGACCCCACTGGGCGAAAGCTGGAAGAAGCCCACTCCCCCGAGGGTGCCCTGGGATGTCCCATAGAAGTTTCCGTCGTTTCCCAACACCAGCGGCCCGGGCGTTACGCCATTCGGCGCGCCCGGTGAAGGAGCTTGAGGATCATTTCCGGTGCCGTCCGCGGGAAACGCATAGAGCGTTGTGAAGACCCCGGAGGTACTTACCCGGAAGATTGTTCCGTACCCTGCAGGACCACCTGCGACAGTGGTGCCGTAGAGCATGCCGTCCGGCGCCTCGATGAGCGAGCTCGGTCCGAAACCGTCGGATGCGTCCGTCTTGGGGTCTTGCTCGAAGGTATGCAGAATCGTGACGGTTCCATCGGGAGTGATCTTCGTGATGAAGTCGCAATCGTTGGCGGAACCATCGGGGCAGCCGGTGGCGATGGCAGCGGCACCGAGGCCAAAGCTGTCACTCACCGCATAGAAGTTGCCGTCGCTTGCCTGGATCATGTTCGTAAACGAGTCGTAGGGATCGGAAGCGAATGTCTTCAGGCTCACGGTCTGGGCAGGTAGCCAGGTCGCACCTGCCGCGAGCAGGAGACACCACACCGCAGCCGCGCACGTCACGGATCGGCCAGGCCGCCGCGTGGGTACAGTTATGTGTGCGGCACCAGCGATACGCTTGCGGGCGATGGCGTTCGGAAAACGAAGAACAGCTTGTAAGCTCATGGCCGGAGGGCTCCCACTCAGGAAGGCGTCAAACAAACGCAAACTGTGTCAAGACCCGGCCCCTAATGCTCCATCTGCATCTGAGTCCAGCTGGAGCTGCCCACGCGACCGTTCGGGTCGAACGAGGCGGAATCCGTCATCACGTAATCGTTGGTGTTCCCGTCGTGGAGGCCCAAACGTGGTCGTAGCCGCTGGACATCTGCACTCGTTGCCCGGTGGAGGGATCCTTGTAGATCGCCTGATCGCCCATGTACAGAGCGAACTGCTGCGAGCTGTGGTCGAGCGCCGCGGACCGGTTGCGGGCCACGCTCGACATGACGCTGCTCCGGTAGTTCGCGGTGTTGCTGCGAATGGCAGCCTGTTGCGCGACAGCATTCGCATTGTCCTGCGCCATCTGCTGATGAATGCGGTTGACCTGCGCGTAGGCCCCGTTGATCTTCTCATACAACGCCGCGACGAAATACTGTGCATTGCGCGTCCACTCCGGATCGATCTGCACAGAACTCAACAGGGTCATCAGGAGCTTGTCGTTATCTTCGAGCTGGCCGGGCGGCGCATAGATCACCGCGGCGAGCGGCAGATCGTTGTAGGTCACGGTGCCGCCGCCGGGCGCGGGTTCGGTACGGTGCGTGGCGAGCGCAATCAGCCACATGTCCGCCTGCTTGCCTTGAAAGGAGCCGGTTAGGCGCAGCCGTCCGGCTTCGGCGGTGAGGTGAGAGTTGCCACCCTGGTTTGCGCCGGCAACAATCTGCGGGATCGCATCGCTGAGCCCTGGAACCGGTTGAACCTGCCCTACAGCGTGCGCGTCGGGTGCGATCATCGACGCACCTTGCTGCAAAGATGCGGCAAGCGTTTCCGGCTGTTCGGTAGTGGTGCAGTTGAAGGCACCTTTGAAGTTGCGCATGATGCCTGCCTTCTGCTGGAGAAAGGCCGGGCTGTTCGAGGACATGGTCGCATTCGCCGGGATGACGAAGATCCCTGTGGCTTTGTCCGGGCTGGTGGCGGAGATCATGATGCGGCCCGACGTGTCAGCGCAATCGATGGTGGCGAAGTTGGGTCCCGGGCGAACGTCGAGCTGCCATCCAACAGGCAGCAGCATGCTCATCATCTTGAAGTCGCGCGTTTGATGCGTCTGCCAGTCGGTGAGCGGAGCGGAGCGCTCCTCCCGTTTGAGGTGCCACGTATGAGCGTCAGCGGCTGGTGCTGAATTCACCCCACCCGCGCTGCGATGCGGGTTCTGCCCTATGCAGGGGGAGATGCAACAGAGGAGACAAAGATCCGGAACGGCGCTGTAGCCTTGCGACAATGAAATTTCATGACGAACCTCGTTGGGGAATGACAGAGATCTATAGAATGTTGCGCTTCCAGTGGAATGCGGGAGGAGGCGAACGGTTTGCCGTATTCAGACAGATCACCCTTCCGCTCCTGTCACCGTGATGTCATCGCATTGAAGAAAGAACGTGTTTGCAGTAAACGGCGTCTCGCAACTCCCACCAATCCCAGCAACCCCGTTCCGAGTAGATAGATCGACCCCGGCTCGGGCGTCGTCGCCAGGTTCCCAACCCCATTCAGGTTGTAGGCTTGCGAGGTCAACGTCGTATTCGTCGTGGTCGTCACCTGGTCCACGTCAAACACTTCGTCACCATTGATGTTCTGATCCGTCTGGCCGGCAAACACAACGAACGGGGTTCCCTGGCCGCTGCATCCCGTAGGTGAGAAAAAACCCGACCCCTGCGCAACCAACCCCTGGCACAACCCGAGGTTGTCCACCAGGATGGTTGCGGGGCCGAAGGTAATTGTGGAACCAAGAAAGCCGTTTCCACTATCCACAGGCGCGGAGGTCGTGGTGCTGACTGAGCTACTCAGGGTCTGGGAGTTCGATACCAGCGTCGGCCCGCTATAGCTCGCAGCTCCGGCCGAGAACAGATCGTTCTCCGCCTGGAGCACCGCTGCCTGGACAACCGCGTTCGAGTACGGCAGATTGAACGATGCATCGAAGAGGAAAGGACCGCTACCCAGCTCTGCTGTGACCGTGGTTTGATAGGCATTGACTGAGTTCGTTGCTGTCGTCGCCTGTAGCACTTGCGTCCGCGAGCACGAATTGGTGACGACGAAAGAACCGCCGGGATTGGGTACGTTGTCGGATGTGCAAAGCCCCGGATAATTGATGGGGTCCGCCATCAACCTGCCCGGAGCAAGCACGCCAGCGCCAAGCACCACGACTACCGCTAATATCAACCGATTCGATTTGCGCATAACCGTCTCCTGGGCAAAGCAAATTGAGCTCCAGATCGTAAACGCGGCGGAATGCGGCGTTCAGGATCATGGCAGAGGAACTCCTGCTATGGATCGCGCCATCTAGGAAGAAAGTGTGTCAGGTGTTTAGAAAATTATTTTTGAGCGCCGGGCCGGGCGATGCTTTCCTGTGATCTACCTGGAGAGCTTCGACTGGAGGTCCAGCAGCAAGGCATGCGCCTTGGCCGCGTTGTTCTGTGTGCCTCGCGACTTGGAGTTTTCCCTGGTAAATGCACGATCCGCGAGTTCGGCGTGAACGAGGGCGTCACGGTAGCGTTGTTGACCGGCGAGCGTCCTGGCCCAGGCAAGTTGACAGACTCCCATCTGCGCACTGAGGGGGTTGATCCGATCCTTCTCGACGCGCACTAGGGTCGTTGCGGCCGTTTCAGCCTTGGCAAACTGTCCGTCGTCGAGGTAGGCGTTGGTAAGAAACAGTAGCGGAGTGGCCAATGCGTCGCTATCCGGCCCCACAATCTTTATCCATTTCGTATGGAAGCCTCAAGCATGGGGATCACCTCTTTGTACTGGCCGACCCGGAGCATCGCCGCAGCCAGATAACCTTGGACCTCCAAAGCATTCCGGCTGTCTTCCCCCGCGCATGTTTTATAGCCTTCATACGCCCGGCGGACCAAGGCGAGACTGCCCTGGAAATCTTTCATTTGATTGTGGACAAGAGCGAGGTGCTCGTTGGCATTCGCTTGATCGCAGATGGCGTAGGGTTCGCGATTGTAGATATCGAGCGACTCCCGTGTGAGTTTGTCCTCTTCTTCCAGCCGGCCCCGTGGACCAAGGGCTTCGGCGAGGTTCAGGGTGGCGTCGGCAAGCTCATTTTCTGAAACATCCCCGTTATGGGCTTCCTTAACGGCCGCTTCCAACAGATTCACATTTTGGTCGGTTCGAAAGCCCTCCTCTTCCTGGTTTGCAGCGTAAAAGACTTCGATCAGTATGCGTGCAGAAGGCGTAACTCCCGGTCGATGACTGAGCGACAAGGCGTGAGAGGCAAGTTCCTTCCCTCTGTCGGTGTCACCTAGGTTGTAGGCGATCCTCCCGGCGAATCCCTCGGCTTCAGCTTCGGTCGCGTAATCGTGCGCGGATTTGGAATCGGCGATGAGCTGCGCAAAAACTGGTTGCGCGTCCGCATAATCCGAATCCTGGAACATCGATTTTGCAAGGCTAAGCTGGGCCGCGCGCTGATCGGCTGGATTCTTGATCAAGTCCGGCAGAACTTTCACTCCGAGTTGGAGAAACTCCGGTACGGTTGCGGCGGGCTTTCCCATGTAGCTGGTGTTGGCGAGTTTGAAGAGCTGCGACATGAAAGTCTGCATCTGCAAGGCGCGGCGTCCGGCAATTACGGCCTGCTGCTGCCGCCAGACGGCATAGCCCATGGTGGCGCCCAAAGCGAGAATTGCCAGCGTGGCGGCCAAGACCGACTTGCGGTTGCGGCGCACGAATTTGCCGACGCGATAGGTCGTGGTCTGCGGCCGGGCAAGGATAGGCCGGCCCGAGAGGTAACGTTGCAGGTCCACGGTGAGCGCGTCCACCGAGGTGTAGCGGTCCTTGGGCCGCGGCGTGAGACACTTGGCGACGATCGTCGCCAGATCGCCACTGAGTTCGTTGCGTAGACGAGCCTGGGTGAGACCGCGATGCTCCGCCGCCGCCGCCGTGACTGCTTCAATCAGCGATTCGGGCGGAAGCTCCTTCATCGACCGCTCGATCATGATGGCGACGGAGCTGTCCTGGTTCGGCCGCCGACCTGCGAGCAGTTCGAATAGGATTGCGCCCAATGCATAGATATCGCAGGAAGTGGTGACCGCCTCATTACGCAACTGCTCGGGACTCGCATAGGCAGGCGTCGCCATGACTGTGGTGGTCAGCAGGCTATCGGGCTGGATGAGTTTCGAAGTACCGAAGTCAAGCAGCTTGATGTTGCCTTCCGCTTCCGTCACCAGGATGTTGGACGGCTTCAGATCGAGGTGCACCACGAGATTGCGGTGCGCATAGGCCACGGCATCGCAGACGCCAAGAAAAAGTTGAAGACGTTCAGGGATGCCAAGCGACCGGTCATCGCAGTAGGTGTCCAGGTGGACCCCGTCGACGTATTCCATTACCAGATAAGGCTGGCCAGCCTCGCTGATGCCGGCGTCCAGCATCCGGGTGATGTGAGGGTGGTCGAGGGAGGCAAGGATGTGCTGCTCGCGCGCAAAACGGTCGATAAAGAAAGGACCCGTGGCGTGCAGCGAGAGTATCTTTAGCGCGGAGCGCTGTACGACCCCGCCGACGATTCGCTCGACCAGGTATACCGCTCCGATGCCTCCTGAGCCGAGGTGACGAAGAATGGTGTAAGGTCCCATCCTGCCGGTCTGCGCAGGCGCAACGGAGAGAGCGGACTCTAATCGGCCCTTTCTTTCCGCCACAATCAAGGTCTTGGCTCGACTCCGAAGTCCCGGTTCAAGGCAGGCGCTTAACAGCAACGGGTCCAGCGCGTCGTCCGGCACGTCTTCGGCCAAGTGGAACAGAGCCTGTAACTGCTCCCAGTTCTCGGAATCGGATGTCATGCAGATTCTCACTTCCCTGTACGCGCCAGATCGATGAACAGTGTGTCAGGCCAGGATCATGCTGCAACCGAAGCGGCGAGCTAAAGTCACAGATCAAGGCAGGTGCAAACGGTCGTACATCCATCCGCAAACAAACCTCAAATCGCGATCCACGCTGGCTTTGGAGGTGTGGAGCAGTTCGGCTGTCTCTTCCGCCGTAAACCCCAGGAAAAATCGCAGTTCGACCATCCGGCACTTGCGCGGATCGATCAGTTCAAGCTCTTCGAGAGCGCGATCGAGATCGATAGTATCGGCCGGATTTACGTCGATCCAAAGGAGGTCGTCGCGCAGAGGAATTGAAGTGCCGCCATCGCGCTTCTGCCTGCCTTCCGACCGTGCGTGATCGACCAACACACGGCGCATGAGCCTGGCGGAGAGGCTATAGAAGTGTTCCCGGTCTTCAAAGCGAAGGCTTCGCTGCCGGACAAGCTTGAGGAACAACTCGTTGACCACGCTCGTCGGCTGCAGAATGTTTTCCGGGCGCTCGCCGCGGAAAATAGCTCCCGCAATCTGACGGAGATGCGGATAGACCAGCTCGAACAGAGCCTCGTTGACTGCCGTCCCTCCTTCGCTCCATTGGTGGAGCAAGAGCGTAATGTCACCGGGCTCGGGCAAAGGTGGTCCTTTTCTGGGTCTGGAACAACTGAACAGGACGTATAAGAGCACGCCAATAATAGATCGTCAGGCTCAGCGAACAAACTGTAACTTCTCCAAACGCCCCTCAATCCCGCCGTATCTCTCCTCTGCCTACGGCCGTTGCTGCGAACGGGACTCAGGTCTTGCACGTGAAATCGCTTCTGACACAGTTTGCCTGCGGTTGGCGCGTTCTATGCAGGAGCCTTACGCCATGAAGTTCGCGATATATCGATTTGCTTCCGAGATTTCCCATTTCGCTTCATCCAAAATCTTCTCGCACCCCGGACCCCTGGCACTCCCGTGTCTTCTCGTCGCGGCCAGCTGCTTACCTGCTGCCGCCCAATTCAGGACCGAATTGGTGAACGATGAGGGCGCAACCGCGCCTTGCATCGGAATCGGCCCGATCGGTGGCCCGGCCGCAAAGAAATGCGCTGAACTCTTCGAGCAGGCAGGATTTCTGAAGTCCGGCGATGTTGGCGTCAGCGGGCTGGTCGTTGGCACATCCGAGAAAGACGATGGTGTAATCACGCACGTTGAACCCGGATCCCCGGCATCGCAAGCAGGCTTGGCAGTGGGGGATGTAATCCTCGCGATCGACGGCAAGCCGGTGAAGCCCACGCCCGGAACAGTCGCTACTCAGCGCATGTTCGGGCACAAGGGCGAAGAACTGCATCTGACAATTCGGCGCAGCGGGTCTGAAAGAGACGTGAGCCTGGTGCGCGCTGCGCAGACGGCTCGGCCGAATGCTCCCAAATCGCCGAGCTTCTTTATGTCGTCAAGCCACTGATCGATTGGCGTGGGCATTTGTGCCATGCCTCGGTGTAGGTCCTGCTGGCATGGCGGCGATTGCGTATTGCGACAGCCACTTCAAGCCTTTCGGCTTCATCAAGGTAGGAGACCGTGGTTCTACCGGAATCGAACTCGACCACGAGCGGGCGGTGGTCGCGGCGATCGAACCCGGCTCTCCCGGGGCCAAGGCCGATCTCCAACCGGGCGACGCAATCGTCGCGGTAGAAGGCAAGCCTCTGGGGGGAAGCGCAGGCGAAGCAGCCACCCGGCATCTCTTCGGCCACGCGGGCGACCAGTTGCACATCACCGTTCATAGCGGCGACGCCGACAAGACGGTGGTTGTGATTTTGGCTGCAAAGCCCAAATGACAAATCCAGCACGAGAACCGTACTCCCGTTACTTCTGCCACGGCAAAGATGTTGGAGGAAAAGTGAAAGATGTGCCCTTCATCTCATCGTGGTAGTGCATACTGCACGATTTCATACCCGCTTCCTGATTCTTCGTCAATTAGAAACTTTGGAGCCACGTCAACCTGCAATCCGAGCCATGCGATTTACTGCCTGCTCAAAGTACGCAGGGTCAAGTTCGATCCCGAGGTACTGACGATTGCAAAGCGACACCGTGGCACAGGTGCTGCCGCTGCCCGCGAACGGGTCAAGTACAAGCTCGCCCGGCAAAGTAAAGCTGCGAATGAGTGGAGTCAGAGCTGCGATAGGCTTGAGCGTGAAGCGGGGCAGCCTCAAGACCCGGATTCGGGAGCGGGCTGTCAAATGACAGCCTGCCTTTTCATGTCCAGGCATCAGTTGGGTTTCGCTCGCCTGCCCGATACGCCTGCAGAATTCATACTTATCTCAACTCCACTAATAGCTGTTCTACTTGGGAAAGCCTGCCTGACGAAGCTCGCGGCGCACGGTGCGGAAGACCTCATCATACTGAGGCAATGCTTCCATCTGATGCCCGAGACGCCCGTTCCACAGTGCCATCAGTCGAGCTTCTTTTGCGAGGATGCGGTCTTCGACGCCAGCAATGTCTTTCTCCCGAAAGCGTAGTTTTTCCGTAATGGCTCCGATGAGATGGTCGATGTCGACACCCGCATGAGAAGTTAGGAACCACAGATCGTAGAGGTCACGCGGCTCGTTGCGAGCCCGGTCCTGGAGAGCCACGATCTTTTCGGTGGCGATTTCGTTCAAGCTGTACACGGAGATGGGGCGATCTTCCGGTACGTCTTCAAATTCCGGGTAAGTGCGTAAAATCGGAAGCTGCTCCACTCGAAAAAACAGAATCTCCGAAACCGTGATGTCCACCTTGACCGTGTTCGATGTTGGCAACGGCCCTTGATACCGGAGATAGAAGGTGTAGCTGTTGACGTGCGTCTGACGGTCCTCGGCCTCGAAAGAGAAGCGTATGCCGGAGGCTTGGGCCACCAGCTCATAGACCTCTTCCAGCCCCTCACGGATTTCTGCGAACTCCGCTTTTCTTGCAAGCGTGAAGTCCAGGTCTTCGGAAAAGCGATAGTCTCCGAAGTGACAGCGTTTGAGCGCAGTGCCGCCTTTGAAGATGAGCAGGTCGCGGAGCTGGCTTTGGCTCAAGCCCACGAGAAACCAGGCTAGGCAGTAGTCGCGTTCCAGCACGGCCTCGGGAATACGACGGCCACCATGTTCCCTGTACAGCCGGTTTGCGAGAAAGGGAAAGATTGCGCTGCGGAATCATGTGTGCGGAATTGCCTCCAGTTCGTCGATACCGATATTGAGTTGCAGACGCCAGCGTGCCTGAAAGGAACCCGACTTCGGCAGAGTTGGATCGAGGCGGTCATAAGTGGAGGTCAGCTTCGAGCGTAGCGGTTCGAGCTGCTCCGGCGAGACCATTGCGTAGAGTTCCAACAGGAAGCCGAGCCGCCGCCGCAGAGCGCCGCTCGAAAAGTGCTGCACGTAGTCGAGAAGCTGCGGAATCTTGATGGCTTCTCGACTAATCCAGAGAGCCTTCGCCACCTCCGGGATGCCGTCCGCGTATTGAGGCTGGCGCAGGGCGTCGAGGATGGTCCGCTCCTTGTCGCTGACCATGACGGACTGCTGCTTCGTAATCCACACTTGCGTCAGTCCGAAGAAATCCTCCGGCTTGACCGTGACGAAACGATACTCGTGTCCATGTACGGAGCGCGGCGGCGTCCGCATCGTCGAGCTGACATAGATTGTGAACTGCGGTTGTGTGACCATGCGGTGCAGCTCCATCGCTGAGGCGTGCGAGAGGAAGTAGGGGCGTCCCTCGCACATCTCGCGGGCGATGACATAGGGATCGCCCACATACTCCGTTGCCCGGCCCAGCTCAAAGGGGACGAGCGTATAGAGGCCGGAGCAAAGCCGCGTGACGAGTCCCCGCCGCTCCGCCTTGTGGATCAGGGTCCGCGCCGATGAACCGCGCAGTCCGGTTATCTCCTCGGCATCCTGGAGCGTGAAGGTGGTCTTGCCGCGTTCGTTGAGTTCCACCCATAGCGCAGACGATTTTGGTCCCAGAGTTTTTGATCCGGGTCCGGCAATCTTCGGGTTGTATTCTGTGCTCATATTGTTCCCTCGGGATGAAATGCTCTTTTTGGAGGCTGGCGTATGCGGTTCAAGCTTGCGACGCTAGGCGTAGCCGGAGCGGCCGTGATCGGATTGGTGCTCTTGCAGGGGTGCGGCGGCGGAGGCGGCACGAGCTCTCCGTCGCCGACTCCGACGGCAATCACGCCTGCGGTGACTATCGCGCCGAGTCCGACGAATGTGGTGCAGGCAGGTGAGCTGTCGCTTGTTGTGAGTGTGAGTGGACCAAGCGGTGATGCGACGCCTACTGGAACAGTCGTTGTGTCGAGCGGGAACTATGCGTCGTTTGCGCTGACGCTGAGCGGCGGGAGTACGCCGGTGAATGTGCCGACGGCACTGATGGCGACGGGGTCGAATACGCTGACGGCGACCTACTCCGGTTCGTCGAACTATACGAGTGCGACAGGGACGATGACCGTCACTGGCCCGGCGGTGGCGACGGCTCCAGTGTGACGACGAACTCGATGACTTATCCGACGATGGGAGCTCCGTTCCAAGCAGTAGTGTCGCTTACGGAACAGTCTTCGTGGGCGTGCCGAGCGGGATCCAGGTGTTTACGGCGGCGAGCGGCGGAGGCTTGACGGTGAGTTGCGTGAATTCGTTGGGGAGCACGCTGACAGGTGAAGGCGGAGCCGTGAGTGAGCTGAGTCTTCTGCCCGGCGGGACGAACCTGGCGGCAGGAATCTCGTCGCCGGGAGCGATCTTCTATAACGAGGCGGCGTTGGCGGGGTGTACGGCGACCGGAACGGTGGTGAGCCAAGGGACGATCGCGTCGGACCAAGGAACGCAGGCAGTGACGGTGACTCCGGATGGAAAGTACGCCTTCGTGTCTAACGAGTACGGCGTGGCGAGCGGGGCGTCAACGGAAGGGAATATTGGCGTTGTGCAGCTGGCGTATGACGGCAGCGGGAACGTGTCGGGCGGAACGCTGACGGGGCAGATTTCGACGGGAGGACAGGCGATTGCGGGGATGCTGCTGTCGCCGGATGGGACGCGGCTCTACGTGACGAGCGAGATTGCGGGATCGGCCGCGCAAGGGCAGGGAAGCAGCAATTCAGTGCTGGCGCGGACAGGATGTGTGCAGCAGGTAGGTGGGACGCCGCAGATCAACGGGATTCTGACGGTGATCAATGTAGCGAATGCGGAGGCGACGCCGAACTCGGCTTCGATAGTAGCGACAGTAGATGCAGGATGCAGTCCGGTTCGGATGGCCGAGACGGCGGATCAATCAACCCTGTGGGTGGCGGTGCGTGGTGACAATCGTGTGCTGGCGTTCAGCACGGGCATGCTCGAACTGAGCACGGGCGACGCGCTGGTTGGCTATACGTCCACCGGCGGCACGGCTCCGGTGGGGATTGCGCTGTTCGATAGCGACAAACTGCTGGCGGTGGCGAACTCGAACCGGTTTGGGGCGGGGCCGACGGCGAATGCGACAGTGCTCTCAGTGGGTACGCCGTTGTCGGCGAGTGTGGTGCAGACGGTGACGACAGGGCTGTTTCCGCGCGAAGTGTCGCTGGGACCAGATGGAAAAACGCTGTACCTGACGAACTATAGCTCCGACTCTCTGCAGGTGATTGCGACGACGGTACAGTGAATGTTCCGCCTCGCAGCTGCCGAAAAAAGCTGACGTAAGGGCCCGGAGAGACGGTTGCCCCGCGCTCGGTGAGTGCCTTGGCGATTATGTACTCGTTGAAGAGTGGCATGCGAAATACTCCCTGTTGCGTAGTTAAACCCGGTTGTCATTAACGATGGTTCTGCCGGGGTTTAGGTCCATCAGCGCGGATTGAAGCGCTTGGGGATAACCAGATGGTAGCTTGCTGCTGTAGTTGGATCGATGAGTTGCTGATCGTTACCGTTATTACCAATGCGAACCTGATGCAGTTGAATTTCCTTTGAGCTCATCATGCACGGCTCCTCACAGGTTGGATGGAGTAGTTGAAGGAGGTCTGGAGCTCCATCTGAAGGAGGTGGTGTGACGGCTTGGATTTGCACGATTGCGAGATAGCGACTCCCTAACGAGCGGTGAAGGGCGTCCCCCATACTATGCGGAGGCTGGCTTTGACCACTAAATCGGCCACCGAGCATGGGTGCGTTCAAAATGTGGCCGGTATGAGCGAAGAGTAGGATGCTCCCACCGTTAGCGTCTGCCAGCGCGGCTAAGGCGTTCTTCGCCATTGCCTCATCTCGTACGTTGACCATGCGCCACGCATCGGATGGGACCGAGCCCTGTGCCGCATGCATCGGTAGCGCATCAAGAGCGGCCGCGCTTTGTCTCACGATGGAAGTGCACCGGCGTGCGGATTGGGACGCGTCGGGGGCAATGGACGATGCTAGTTGCTCGCTCAATGCATGGAACGCCGTTTTTTCTTGCTCGGTGACGGCTGTCTTCGCTAGCCCCGGGATTACTGCTTTCGCGAAACTCTCATGCAGGCTCTGCCGTAACGCGGGGTTACGTACTCCAGTCAGTGCGCACTCAACTGGCGCCATCGATGGAGCACTGCCCCATGGACCGCCGAGACTAAGGTCGACGCCCACGATGCCGATTCGCTTGTCGACCGGTTTGTGCAGATTGATGGCTCGGAGATCCTCAAGCAGAGCGACATTCCCCGCGAAGTTTCCGAAGCCATGTGTAAATCCCTTTGCTGCCACCTCCGAGGGCGTACCAGGGCCGCCTCGCACAAAACGATCAAGGAGCAGCGCTTCGGCATAACCTGTCTCCAATGCAACCCAGGAGATGCGGCCTTCTTCGGCGAGTTCGCGGATGAGGTGGTTGCGCGCAAAAAGCATCGGCTCCCCGCCATGGGCCGCTTCCCCGACTGCGATGATGATTGGCAGGCGAGCCGGAGGGATGGATTTAGAGTCAAAGGGCACTGTGCTGTACTGCATTCCGCCAGACCCTCCGGCCGCCGGAGTGTTAACTGCATGGCTCGCTCCGAGTAATACGAAGATGGAGCTTGCTCCGACAGCCAGCCAGTTTCCTCTCATCATGGGAGACCTCAATATGGACAGAATTTTATCTCGATCGTTCACCACGGAATGCTAAATCGTAGACCTCAAGTGCCGTTGATCTGAAGGAGTCGTTTCGGTTGGTGAAGGAGCTAAAGCGATTATTTTCCTTGGGGTCGGCTAGCAGTTCGTGATCTTCAACTCGGGTTGTTGCGAACAGGCCAATGCACTCGTTCAGCAGTGCAACCGTTGGAAACGCACATAGGCGATTTTGCATCAACTGGGACCATTTTCAAGAGAGTTCGTCTCAGATGCCATAATTTGTGAATTACAGTGCTGCAAGTTGTTATTTGGGCTTTGCAGCCAAAGTGAGAATTACTGTCTTCTCAGCATCGCCGCTTCGGACGGTGATGTGCAACTGTTCAGCCACCTTGCCAAAGAGATGCCGGGTGGCTGCTTCGCCTGCGCTTCCCCCCAGAGGCTTGCCTTCTACCGCGACGATTGCGTCGCCCGGTTGAAGGTCGGCCTTGGCCGCGGGAGAGCCGGGTTCGATCGCCGCGACCACCGCCCGCTCGTGGTCGAGTTCGATTCCGGTAAAGCCACGTTCTCCTACCTTGATGAAGCCGAAAGGTTTGAAGTGGCTGTCGCAATACGCAATCGCGGCCATGCCAGCAGGACCTACACCGAGGCATGGCACAAATTGCCCACGCCAATCGATCAGCGGCTTGACGGACATAAAGAAGCTCGGCGATTTGGGAGCATTCGGCGGAGCCGCCTGCGCAACGCGCACCAGGCTCACGTCTCTTTCAGATCCGCTGCGCCGAATTGTCAGATGCAGCTCTTCGCCCTTTTGCCCGAACATGCGCTGGGTGGCGACTGCTCCGGGCGTGGGCTTCACCGGCTTGCCGTCGATCGCGAGGACCACGTCACCCACGGCCAGCCCCGCCTTCGCCGCCGGTGATCCGGGGTCGACGCGGGTGATTACGCCGTCGTCTTTCTCCGACGTACCAATGGCCAGTCCGCTAACGCCGACATCGTCTGACCTCAAAAATCCTGCCTGCTCGAAGAGTTCGGCGCACTTCTTTGCCGCCGGCCCACCGATCGGCCCAATGCCCACGCAAGGTGCCGTCGCACCCTCGTCGTTGACTAATTCGGTTTTGAACTGACTGAAGGCGGGTAAGCAATTAGCGGCGACCAGAAGAGATGACAATACCAGCGCACGAGTGCGCGACAAGGTTTTCCCGCATGAAAAACAAGAAGCTTCGGAATGGAGAGAATGTATTTTGGACTGGATCATGGCAGGATGCTCCTACTGAGAACGCGTCAACTACAGGCAAAGTGTGTCAGGTTCGGAGCTCTCCGAGAATGTTTATAGAATTGTTGGATTGTTGGTTGACCTTCATGAACTATGATTTGGTTGCTCTCATAACTACTGTTTCGTCGTATTCAGACCCAGATAAGGATCAAGTTTTGCCCGACCCCGGTGACATCACGCTCTTACTCCACCAATGGAGCGACGGAGCGACGGCTGTCAACGAGGCCCTGTTCGATCTGGTCTATCCGCACCTGCGCCAGATTGCCGGGGCCCTCTTCCGCGGCGAGCGTCCAGAAAACATTCTCCAGCCGACTAGCGTGGTCAACGAGTTGTTCCTTAAACTCGTCCGGCAGCGAAGCCTTCGCTTTGAAGACCGGGAACACTTCTATAGCCTCTCCGCCAGGCTCATGCGCCGTGTGTTGGTCGATCACGCACGGTCGGAAGGAAGGCAGAAGCGGGACCGAGGCATTTCCATACCTTTACGCGAGGATCTCCTGTGGGTCGATATAGATCCCGCCGGCACCATCGATCTGGATTGCGCTCTCGAAGAGCTTGAACTGATCGATCCGCGCAAGTGCCGCATGGTCGAACTGCGATTTTTCCTTGGGTTTACGGCAGAAGAGACAGCAGAACTGCTCCATACCTCCAAAGCCAGCGTGGACCGCGACTTAAGGTTTGTTCGCGGATGGATGTACGACCGTCTGCATCTGCCTTGATCTGTGACATTTAGCCCGTCACTCCGGTTGCGGCACGATCCTGGCCTGACACACTGTTCATCGATCTGGCGCGTACAAGGAAGTGAGAATCTGCATGACATCCGATTCCGAGAACTGGGAGCAGTTACAGGCTCTGTTCCACTTGGCCGAAGACGTGCCGGACGACGCGCTGGACCCGTTGCTGTTAAGCGCCTGCCTTGAACCGGGACTTCGGAGTCGAGCCAAGACCTTGATTGTGGCGGAAAGAAAGGGCCGATTAGAGTCCGCTCTCTCCGTTGCGCCTGCGCAGACCGGCAGGATGGGACCTTACACCATTCTTCGTCACCTCGGCTCAGGAGGCATCGGAGCGGTATACCTGGTCGAGCGAATCGTCGGCGGGGTCGTACAGCGCTCCGCGCTAAAGATACTCTCGCTGCACGCCACGGGTCCTTTCTTTATCGACCGTTTTGCGCGCGAGCAGCACATCCTTGCCTCCCTCGACCACCCTCACATCACCCGGATGCTGGACGCCGGCATCAGCGAGGCTGGCCAGCCTTATCTGGTAATGGAATACGTCGACGGGGTCCACCTGGACACCTACTGCGATGACCGGTCGCTTGGCATCCCTGAACGTCTTCAACTTTTTCTTGGCGTCTGCGATGCCGTGGCCTATGCGCACCGCAATCTCGTGGTGCACCTCGATCTGAAGCCGTCCAACATCCTGGTGACGGAAGCGGAAGGCAACATCAAGCTGCTTGACTTCGGTACTTCGAAACTCATCCAGCCCGATAGCCTGCTGACCACCACAGTCATGGCGACGCCTGCCTATGCGAGTCCCGAGCAGTTGCGTAATGAGGCGGTCACCACTTCCTGCGATATCTATGCATTGGGCGCAATCCTATTCGAACTGCTCGCAGGTCGGCGGCCGAACCAGGACAGCTCCGTCGCCATCATGATCGAGCGGTCGATGAAGGAGCTTCCGCCCGAATCGCTGATTGAAGCAGTCACGGCGGCGGCGGCGGAGCATCGCGGTCTCACCCAGGCTCGTCTCCGTCACGAGTTGAGTGGCGATCTGGCGACGATCGTCGCCAAGTGTCTCACGCCGCGGCCCAAGGACCGCTACACCTCGGTGGACGCGCTCACCGTGGACCTGCAACGTTACCTCTCGGGCCGGCCTATCCTTGCCCGGCCGCAGACCACGACCTATCGCATTGGCAAATTCGTGCGCCGCAATCGCAAATCGGTCCTGGCCGCAACGCTCGCAATTTTAGCCTTGGCCGCTACTACCGGCTACGCTCTGTGGGGTCAGGAGCAGGCCTTGCGCGAGGGCCGTCGCGCCCTCCAGATGCAGACCTTCATGTCCGAGCTCTTCAAACTCGCCAACACCAGCTACATGGGAAAGCCCGCCGCAACGGTGCCGGAGTTTCTCCAACTCGGAGTGAAAGTTCTGCCGGACTTGATCAAGAATCCAGCCGATCAGCGCGCGGCCCAGCTTAGCCTTGCAAAATCGATGTTCCAGGATTCGGATTATGCGGACGCGCAACCAGTCTTCGCGCGACTCATCGTCGATGCCAAAGCCGCGCACGATGACGCCACCGAGGCCGAAGCCGAGGGATTCGCCGGCAGGATTGCCTATAACCTCGGTGACACCGACAGGGGCAAGGAACTCGCCTCTCACGCCTTGTCGCTCTCTCATCGGCCGGGAGTTACGCCTTCCGCACGCATACAGATCGAGGTCTTTTACGCCGCAAATCAGGAAGACGAGGGCTTTCGAACGGATGAAAATGTGAATTTATTGGAGGCCGCCGTAAAAGAGGCCCATAGCCAGAACGTCTCAGAAAACGAGTTAGCCGACGCCACCCTGAACCTTGCCGAAGTCCTTGGTCCCCGGGGCCGGTTGCAAGAGGAGGACAAACTCACACGGGAGGCGCTCGATATCTACAATCGCGAACCCTACGCCATCTGCGACCAGGCGAACGCCAACGAGCACCTCGCTCTTGTCCACAATCAGATGAAGGATTTTCAGGGAAGTCTCGTCCTGGTCCGGCGTGCGTATGAGGGCTACAAGACCTGCACCGGAGAAGACAGCCGCAACGCTTTGGAAGTCCAGGGTTATCTAGCGGCCGCAATGCTTAGAGTGGGTCAATACAAGCAAGTCATCCCTATGCTGGAAACCTCGCTCCCCAAATGGATCAAGATTGTGGGGCCGGATAGCGACGCGTTGGCCACTCCGTTACTGTTTCTCACCAACGCCTATCTCCAGGACGAGGATTTTGTTAAGGCTGAAGCGACCGCAGCGACCCTGGTGCGCGTTGAAAAGGATCGGATCAACCCCCTCAGCGCGCAGATGGGGGTCTGTCAACTCGCCTGGGCGAGGGCTCTCGCCGGTCAACAGCGCTATAGTGACGCCCTCGCTCACGCCGCGCTGGCAGAGGCCGCCTTCAACAAGGAAAACTCGAAATCGCCTGGAACACAGAATAACGCCGCCAGAAACCATGCGCTGCTGCTGGATCTTCAGTCGAAGCTCTCCAGGTAGGCGATAGGAAAGCACCGCGCGTCCGTCCCTCGAAAATAATTCCTATAAAACCCGACACACTTTCTTCCCAGATGGCGCGATCCATAGCAGGAGCTCCTCTGCCATGATCCTGAACGCCGCATTCCGCCGCGTTCGCGTTTATGGGGTTGGAGTTCAATTTGAAGTCCAAATCAACTGAATTGGAGAGCTTATTCCATGAACTCGAAAGTATGCCTGAACCTATCCCTGCTCGGTCTGATCGCGTGTCTGGCTCCCATCGCCCACGCGGACACCCTTGGAATGACCACTGTCCACGCCACCGACTCGGTCTACGCGGCTGGCGCCTATGCCGTCGACGCGCCATCCTTCGGTGGAACCGCTCCGGTCGGGATCGCCATCGCACCCGGCGTTACCTCCATTACCTTCTCCTCCTCCACCGGAGCTACTGTCACCGTCAATGGCGGCGGCAACTACAACGACGCCGATGGCATCGGCTCCGCACAGGGCGAGACCAACTTCGGCTTCAACAGCCTCTCCGGCATCTCCTCGCCCACCGCTGGTTATATTGCGGGTGTCTTTCTCGCAGCCGGTGGACCAGCCGGAACCGCACCCACCGCGCTGAACTTCGACGGCACGGGCGGCACCAGCTTCAACTCACTCTCAGCCGCCATCGACCAGGTCTTCTACGTTGGTGATGGCCTGACCGGAGACGCCACCGGTACAACCCAGACCTTCTATGTCCCCACCGGCGCGACCGAACTCTACCTCGGTCTCGCCGATGCCTGCGGATACAACGGCGGTCCCGGTTGCCTGGGTGACAACGCTGGCTCCTTCACGGTCAACTACGACGAGGCGGGCTCCGGCGTCCCCGTCAACCCACCCCCCGTGCCCGAGCCTTCCAGCGTGGTCCTCTTTGGAACCGGCCTTCTCGGTGTGGCCGGTACCATTCGCCGTCGCTTCGCACTTCGCTAACATCGGGTTCTCGATTCAGAAGGGGCGTCAGCGATCCCATGCCGGGCTGCCGGTAAGGTTGCTGACGTCGTTGTTTGCAAGCGTGCGTCTGCTGTCAAAAAGCTCTCGTGCGTTCGTTAGCCCAGGAGCATGCAGGGGGTGTGACGCCTTTCCAGAGACCTCAGATCCGGGTGAGAAGGCCAACGCTGAAAAAGAAAGCTCACCTTGCAGGGGATTCAATCGGAACTGGCTGAAACGCCGAAGTGAGGCAGAACGAGAAAGCTGTTGAGGTGGACCGCGCTTCCGGTTCAACTTCTCGCGTAATCAGGGCCATCACCTCGATTCAGGTGGTGACCTTTCGATCTGACATCGGCGCCCTGCTTCCACCTCAAAAAAATCGATTCCCCTGACACACTTTCACGCCAGATGGCGCGATCCATAGCAGGAGCTCCTCTGCCATGATCCTGAACGCCGCATTCCGCTGCGTTTTGTGAGCTGGAGTCCCATTTGCTTTGCCCAGGAGATGGTTATGCGAAATTCGAATCGGTTGGTACTAGCGGTAGTCGTGGTGCTTGGCGCTGGCGTGCTTGCTCCGGGCAGGTTAATGGCGGACCCCATCAATTACCCGGGGGTTTGCGTACCTGCCGATCTAACCAATCCTGGCGGTAATGCGGTCGTTACGCAATCGTGCTCGCAGACGCAGGTGTTGCAGATGACTACCGTGACGAATTCCGTCAGCGCCTATCAGACCACGATCACAGCAGAGCTGGGTAGCGGTCCGTTTCTCTTCGATGCGTCGTTCAACCTGCCTTACTCGGACGCGGTTGTCCAGGCAGCGGTGCTTGAGGCGGAGGACGATCTGTTCTCGGCCGGAGCGGCGAGCTATAGCGGGCCGACGCTGGTATCGAGCACACAGAGCTTGAGTAGCTCTGTCAGCACCGTGACCTCCGCGCCTGTGGACAGTGGAAACGGTTTCCTTGGCGGCACCACCACCTTCGGGCCAGCGACCATCCTGCAGGGCAACCTTGGCTTATGCCAGGGATTAATATCAGGCAATGACGGCGGTATCGTGCCTGTTGGATGCGGTGGGCAGGGACTCCCGTTCGTTGTCTTTGCCGGCCAGACGGATATCACCATCAACGGCGACGAAGTATTTGACGTCAACCAGGTAACGACCACGACGGACACGACGCTAACCTCGCAGGTCTATAACCTGGATGGGGTTGAGACGGTACCGCCTGTGCCGGAGCCGGCCTCGATCTGTCTGCTGGGGACGGGGTTGCTGACGATGGTCGGAGCTGCGAGACGGCGTTTGCGGAGAATGGGTTCGTCCTCAACTACGACGACCTCACGGCGAGATGAGGCAGGATGTCACCGTGTCTGAGATCGGACTATCCGCTCCGACTGCTGCTGCATTCCAGTGGAAGCGCTCGGGATCCATAGCTCTGTCCTTCATCCATGAGGTCTATCATGCCAATTCGTCATCGCAAGATTCCATCGCCACTCCTGTTTCTATTTGCCGTCTGCTGCATCATGCCCTGCGTTGCGCAGAGACGGCCAACAGCCGCTACTGCCGCGAGTTCCACCTCGGGCAGCGCCGGTCAGACGTGGCACCTGACGCGCGAAGAGCGCTCCGCTCCGCTGACAGACTGGCAGACGCATCAGTCGCGCAACTTCAAGATGATGAGTATGCTGCTGCCCGTGGGCTGGCAACTTGATGTCCGTCCCGGCCCGAACTTCGCCACCATCGACTGCGCGGACACGTCGGGCCGCATCATGATCTCTGCTACCAGTCCGGACAAAGGCACCGGCATCTTCGTCATTCCCGCGAACGCGAGCATGTCCTCGAACAGCCAGGCGTTCCTGCAGCAGAAGGCAGGCATCATGCGCAACTTCAAAGGCGCCTTCAACTGCACCATCGAGCAGCCGAAGCCGCTTGCCGTGGCTTTGCCGGAAGGCGCCGAGAAGATCGTCCCCGGGGCGCAAGTCGTCGGCCAGGTCGAATCCGTCCCGGGGCTCAGCGACGAGATCCCTCAGATGGTTGCCGGCGCCAACCAGCGCGGAAACTCTCACATCACCGCCGAAGCCGGACGGCTGCGCCTGACCGGCTCCTTTCAAGGCAAGCAGGCGGACATGTGGCTGATCGCGCTCGCCACGCACCGAACCGAACCGGCGCCCGGCGGAGGCACCGTGACCTACAACGATCTGCCGCTCGCCGCGGTGATCTATGCGCCGCCCGGCCAGCTCGAACAAAACGACAAACTCCTGATGACCCTGTTGTCTTCCGTGCAGATCGATCCCGAGTGGACCCGCAACGCACAATATTTCGTCGCAGCGTTATACGAGAAAATCGATGGTGCCTACGCTCAGGTCAACCGCATCCATCAGCAGATGGCCCAGGACAATGCCAATGCAGCCGCACAACAGGCAGCCGTTCGCAGCGACACCGCAAACTACCGCAGCAACGTCATGTCCAGCGTGGCCCGCAACCGCTCGGCCGCACTTGACCACAGCTCCCAGCAGTTCGCTCTTTACATGGGCGACCAGGCGATCTACAAGGACCCTGCCACTGGCCAACGGGTGCAGATGTCCAGCGGCTACGACCACGTTTGGGCTTCGACGACCGGCAATACCAGCGACTACATTATGACTGACTCTGCCTCGTACGATCCCAATGGCCACGCCGGCAGCGCCGGCTGGACCCAGATGCAGATAGAGCATTAAAGATCTTACGCTGAGGTTTGTTAAGCAAATCAGCCGGAGTCCTGACACATTCTGTCCACGGTTGACGCCTTCCATAGCAGGAGTCTCCTGCCATGATTCAGAAAACTGTCGTTCACCTGCTTCACAGCTCTACCCGGAACGCCGACGCTGGTGCGTTGTACCCGCTCACCGCATTGACGCCGCGTGGCTGGTTCCGAATGATGGCAGTTGTAGCGGCGCGCAATACTAAACTGCAAATGAAGCCGCGCAGCTTCGGCAGCAGCGTGCTCCTCCCGTTCACTGTGATCGCGCTCTGTTTGGTCAGTATTGCAGCGCAAGGCCAGACGGCGACGTTGACGACCCTTGCGAATAGCGTCCCCGAGCCAAATTATGGCGCCATGCAGGCGAGCGATGGGACCTTCTACTCCACGACACCGCCCGAAGAGAGCATCAGTGTGCCGTGCAACGATGGCACTGCAAATGACTGCAGTTACATCTACAAGATTACTCCGAGCGGCACGGCCAGCATCTTCCACACGTTTGTCGTTGGCGGCTCGACCAATATCGAGGGAGGCAGCCCGACGCCGCTCATCGAAGCACCGGATGGAAACCTCTACGGGACCTGCACCATCGGCGGAGCTTCGGGTATCGGAACCTTCTTTATGATCACGCCGGCTGGTGTTTTGACGGTGCTCCACACCTTCGCCCCGAACGCCGCTGGATATGATGTCGAGGGTGCGCGTCCGGGGCCTCTGACATTAGGTAGCGACGGATATTTCTACGGAGTCACCGAGTACGGCGGTGACGGCGTTGTTGCTGATGGAAGCGCCACGTTCTTCCGTTTGTCCCCAGAGGGCGGTTTCACGAAGATTCATAGCTTTACGCAGGCGGATGGCGCCTCACCGTACATTTTTGGTTCACATGATTTCGCCCTCGTTCAAGGTATCGATGGCAACTTCTATGGCGGAGGCCAGGGCTGTACCGATTCAAGCTGCTCCGCTACTACCGACGTGATCTACTCCATTTCCCCTGCGGGTAACGTCACGGTTGTGTCCCAGCTTCCACAGCAGGCAGGTGCAAGTTTCCCCTACAGCCACCGTGTTCCCGGACCATTCACGGTTGGCCCGGATGGCGCCTTTTACGGGATCTCGCTGGCATCGGCTCCCATCTATGGCAGTGCGAACGCAAGCGCCTTCAGATTCACGTCCTCGGGAAATTTCCAGACCCTCTCCACATTTGACGCCGCTACAGGCTCAAGCCTTGACCCCCGTTTGACCCTCGGAAGCGACGGAAACTTCTATGGCTCCAGCAAAGAAGGGGGCGATTTAGTCGCATGCCCTCAATCCAGCGGGTGTGGAACGCTCTTCCAGCTTCAACCGGGAGGAACCCTCACTACGCTTCACACGTTCAGCGGCCCGGATGGCGGAGGTCCCGAGGGACCGATCGTTCAAGTCGCCGATGGCAGCTTTGTCGGTGTAGATAATGGGGCAGACGCTGCCAGCGGACCGACCGCAGGCATCGCTTTCGATCTCAGTTTTCCCCCCGCGCTGCCCGCACCCGTGCAACTTTCCTTCTCGAACAACACGACGTCACCGCAGCAGCCGCTTGTGCTGACCTGGAAGGTCCTGAATGCCTTTTCGGCAACGATGCAGCAGTGCCACGCTTCCATCCAGAACACCGCGCGGGGCGCCGGCGCCGGCGCCGGCATGTGGGCGGGTCCGCAGACAGGAACGATGATGGGAGCGGTCTATACCGGAAACGCCACCATCACGCCTACGGCGGCCGGGACTTACACCTACGCGCTGAATTGTGGTGGTGTCGAAACGGGAAGCGTCACGCTCATTGTTGGAAATGGCCCCACCATCGTCACCCCTTCTCTTCCCAATGCCGCGGTGGGCAAGACCTACCGTTCCCTGATCCAGACCGTCGGGGGGACCCAGCCTTACCATTATTCCACTTTAGGGGACGTCCCTCCGGGTCTCACCATTGACGGAAATCTGGGTGTGCTCAGCGGCACGCCGAAGCAGTTCGGGGACTATAAATTCGGGGTTTACGTGCAGGACTCTGCCAATCCTCCCCTTGACAACACAGCAACGTTCACGCTCACTGTCGACAGCACCCTGGCGCTGAGCAGCACGTTGAGCAACCCAACGCTCAACGCTCCGTACAGCGCGAGTCTGCCGGCCACCGGAGGGTACGGCGGCTACAAGTTCGTGCTGACCGCCGGCAAGCTGCCCGCCGGGCTGACGTTGAACACCACCACCGGTGTTCTCTCCGGAACGGCGACGGCCGCCGGCAAATACACCTTTACGATCACGTTGACCGATGGGGAGAACCCCATGGACGAGGTGACCCAGGTCTTCAACGTGTCCACCGTCATTCCGCCACTCACCGTCGTGTACGGAGCCTTTCCGAGCTGCACCGTGGAGGTGCTCTGCGAGGGCCAGTTCACGGCGACCGGTGGCGTTCCGCCGTATACATGGGCCATCGCGCCCGGAACGAAGTTCCCCGCGGGTCTTACGCTGGATCCGAATGGTGGCTTCACGGGCAAGCCCCTGCAGATGGACAACGGACTCCCCGAAGAGCTCGAGGTTCAGGTCACCGATTCCGAGAATCCCCCGGTCATGAACTCGGGCACCAACCAGCTCTCCATCGCGTCCGGCTTGCAGGTCGTCTCGGTCGTTCTGCCCCAGGCGACTGTCGGCATGGCCTACGCTGCCCCGCCGCCCGTCGCGACCGGCGGTCTCCCTCCCTACACATGGTTTATACGACCATTCAATCCAGCGATCATCCCCGAGTACTCCGCAGACCCCAAGACCGGTGCTCTTATGTCGCTTGGTCCCTTGACGCCGGGCAACTTCTATTTTGTCTACACGGTCACGGACTCTGAGAAGAATCCGGCGTCGGCAAGCAACACGGGCGATGTGATCCTGGTAGTGGTTGAACCAGCCTTGCCCACCGCGACTGTTCTGAGTTCTTCCAACAACGCAGCCGGCACCGGCATGACAGTCACCCTGACAGCCAAGGTGAGTAAGACGGGTGCGGTGCCGACGGGGGTGGTCGTCTTCTACAGCGGCACAGCCGCCTTGGGAACAGCAACCCTCGATGCAACTGGATCGGCGTCCCTACAGACGAGCTTCAGCACCCCGGGAACCTTCAGCTTGACCGCGGCCTATAGCGGTGATGGCGCATCGGCTGGCAGTGTTTCTACTCCTCTTGTCGAAACGGTCGTTACTCCAACCGTCTCCGCGAGTCTGGCTCCCAGCACCCTCACCTTGACCAGTGGTCAGTCCGGCACCCTCACTCTGACCCTCACGCCGACCGGCGGCTACACCGGCGTCGTCACCTTCTCGTGCGGCCAGCTTCCGCCGCACATCTCCTGCACCTTTGCTCCGCCCTCCCTCACCATCGCTCCAGGCGCAAATTCCGTAACTGACACCCTCACCATCAACACCGCCGCCATAACTTCGGCAGCGCTGGAGATGCCAGCTAGCACAAATGGCGGAAGCGTCTTCGCCGCTCTCACCCTCTGGCTTCCGGCCTCCATGCTGGCTCTCTTCGGCCTACGCCGCAAAGCAGCGCCTCTCCCAAAGCTGCTGGCCCTTTGCCTGCTCACCCTCTCCCTCGCAGGAACCCTTACCCTCATCGGTTGCGGCTCCAGTTCGCCCAACGCCAAGGCAGCCCCTGGAACTTACTCCATCCCCGTCACATTCACACTCTCAGGAGGCGCGACCCAAGCCGTCACCGCGACTGTGATCGTCAAATGACCCTGCCACCGGGGAACGCTATAAAGCAATGGGAACGCTTCGACTGCACCTTCACAAGCTTAAGATGCCGATGCTCTCGATAGTCCAATTGCGCATTCAACTCAAAGGGCCTTCTCGAATTATCGCGCGCGCCTGGCGTGGTCAATGCGCGTCGGGAAGCTCACAAGCTCTCGCTGGGGGACCGTTCGCTACTTGCACTCCTGGAAACCGCAGCATCTACGTCCAAGCTATGTTCTGTTCTTGACCTACCGATGAAGAGCACTGTCATGAGGAAGACCAACAACAGAACGCTCGGCATGAGCAGCATAGATACACGGTATGCTCATAGTGCAAGCAGTACAGCCGCTGTTCTCTTTCAAGGGAAATGGAGAGTTGAAATTCTCTGCGCTATGCGTTCCGGCCCCGTCCGCTTGGGGCAATTGTCGCGACTGATCCCCGGAGTGTCGAAGAAGATGCTCGCTCAGAATCTGAGGCGGCTGGAAACGGATGGGTTAGTTGTTAGACGCGACATGAGCGAGCTGGTTCTCCATGTCGAATATGATTTCAACCATGAAGCCAAAGAGGGAGTTTGCTCGCTTCTGGACCATCTTGCACAGTGGGGGCGACTTTACGCGACTAGCCGAGCGACTCCCGCTGAAGGCGATGAACACCGCTCGAAGTAAGAGTCTGTTCCTATTGAGTTGGGCCTTTTCCCTGTGGGCTTCTTCCAGAGTAACCAGTTGACAGGGAAAGGTGCAGGAGGAGGAACTTGACTCCTGCCGCGCGCCGGCGAGCGGGGGCCGACAGCGGGAAGTGGGTGCAGGGAGAAACCATAGCGGGTTCTCTCTGCGCGATTTTCTGCTCAGCAAGAAACGAGAGGCGGCAGGTTCGCCGCCCCTTCGGGAGAGATGGACTAAGCCGCCTTTCGTGCTTTGGGAACGGGCTTGGCGTCCTTTTTGGCTTTGGCCTTTGCAGCGAACTCCTGCT
The DNA here is from genome assembly GCA_965277925.1 of Granulicella sp. Lineage (GTDB taxonomy): Bacteria > Acidobacteriota > Terriglobia > Terriglobales > Acidobacteriaceae > Granulicella. The sequence goes on from OZ255850.1 coordinate 1,579,076, forward strand.
TCACCTTGAGGGTGATCGCGTCCGTGTCCACCTTGTATGCGGTGGCGGCATCGCGGAGCACCGTGGCCGCATTCGTGCGCGATGCCGCGAGAAGGATCGTTGTCTCGACCAGCAGCCGCGAAAGCGTACCCTCATCGGCACGTCGGAAGTAGGCGGCAAGGGTCTTCCCGATACCGCCATCATCCCGCTTCTGCCGGATGCCATGCTGCCGCGCCAGCATCTCAAGGCGGTTCTCGTCCGATACGCTCACCAGCCTCTCAAGGATGAAAAGCAGGTCACGCTTCAGCAGGCGAACGGGAACGGCGGCACTCACTGCGGCGAGAACGCGGAGCCCGGTGGTGTTAGCGATAGCCTGTTCCCGGCGGTGCTTCTCCTGCTCAGCCTTCCACTTGGAATCATCCGCGACCTTCTGCGGATGCGGCGTGGGATGATGCACCGGGCAGGTTGGCTCCGTGCATACCTTGCGCAGTTCGCCCTTGTCGATCCCTTCCGAGACGATGGCCTCGGTGGTGAATTTGCAGGTTTTGAACTCCGGTCGCGCGGCCTCTTGTTTGGTCGTGGGCTTCTCAGGCCGGATTTCAACGTACCGGTTGCGCGGCAAGGTGACGCTGCCCTCCTTCTGCTGCCCATAGGCGGTGCTGATTTGCACGAGCTTGGTTTGGCCGCGACGGTCTTGGCGATGTGTGCATCTACCTTGGCCTGATAGCAACTAGGCGAAGTGCAAGCGTCCAGTTTGCCAAGGTCTGAAAACAGGAGTTTATTATGCCCTGTCCGCATGGGACACTCCACGCAACTCCCGGCTGCTAACACAAGCTGCGCGTCCCGCTTGTCGAACGGAGCGAGTTTGAAGACGAGAAGAATGTTCGACTCAATCCAGAATTGCAGACTGCGGACAGGAAGCAGAATCCGTTTCGGCTTCTGACCGCCCGCGCTCCAATCCTCTTTGAAGCAAGCGGTAAGCGCCTGTTCCTGCTGGCTGGACTGAAGCTTCGCCAGCAAGAGCGCGTGGCCGACGCCAATCTCCCCACGGTAGAAGGCGTCCACGACGCTCTGCGTTAGCTCGGTCAACTTGAGGCGAGTCGCCCCATACACCGGACTCTTGCCCGTCTTGGCGGAAAGCTGATCAATGCTGTACTTCGGCTCCTCCAAGTTGAGAAGCGCACGGAAGCCCTGCGCCTCTTCGAGCGGATGCCTGCCGCGAAGTCCACCGGTAGGGCGAGACGGGGTTTAGCCTTTCCGCCGCCGAGATACAGGAGCCGATAGGTGCCGTGGGTGTGGACAGCAGCTCCTACCTCCGAGCGGACGTACTCCATGACATAGGACTGCTGCAATGGCGGCAAGGAGAAATGAAGCCGTTGCCGCACGAATAGCGCCGTGCAAAGGAGTGCCGTTGCTATGGCGGTGTAACTCATGACCGGCGCGTGTGGCGGCCAGATGATTGTCTCTTTTCTACCCCATTGTGTAGTCATTGTTGTTACTCCTTTCCCACGTTGTGCGCGTACTGCTGCATCACATCCTGAGCCGCTTTGTGCTTCTCTTTGCGCACCATCGTCATCGCCTCGGTGATCCAATTCGGCGATACCTTCTCTCCCAGAATGAGCGGCTTGATGAGATTCACAAGTAGCATCCGGGTGGCTACTAGTTCTGTGAAGAGAGGGTCGTCCTCAGAACGTCGTGCTTCACGCAAGAGCACATCTCGCGCCCACTCACTGGCAGACTTTCCATCTGCTTCGGCTGCGCGAGCAAGCTCCCGTTCTTCTTGGATCGTGAGTTTAGTGCCGAGACTGCGCGACCGGCGATCACGAATCTTGCCTCGTCCCATGCGTTGCGTGATGATGCTCTGTTGGGCTTGCATTGGATACTCCTTCGTAGAAGTCTGTCGGTTCTCAGCTAGGAACCATGAGTTCCTAGTTGGGAACCGAAGACCTGTAACCGACTGTTTTCCAACGGGTTCGCAGGTAGGAACTTGAGTCCTTCAAAACACCACCCTGCGAGGGATGGAGTGTCAATCTTCTTCAGGTGCGCAGCACCTTTGTGGCTCTGCCACCGGTGTAGAAGCGGGATCATGCTTTCGGTCCCGCTACGAATGCTGCTGTTTGTGCTGGCGATGATCGCCTACCGGCTTCTTTATAGACGGCTCCGCTGCATCGGTAGCAGGCGCTCTACGAATGCGAAGTGTCGACGAAACCTGCTTCGCTTGCGAAGTCTTCAGAAAGTCTTGGAAGTCGCGATCTTTCGAGAAGACATACGCGAGCGCCTGTTCCACCACATCATCTGCGGATGCGTGGATGAAAGCGGCGTACTGATCGACCAGCGTAGCGGTTGAATCAGGCAGCTTGATAGAGGCGCTGACCTGACGGGTTTGGATGACTTCGAGTAGGGGCATTGCAGTTCTCCTTTGGGTGTGAATTCAGGCAATCCTGTTGCGGGCAATCATGCGCTGTGCCGTAGCCGTGATCTCCCGCGCACGGGCCGAGCAAAGTGTCGCGGGAAGCTCAGCTTGTCTGCGGGCCTCAAGCGTCGCGATCACGTCGGCGATGCTTGTGCCTTCCAACAGCCAGAGACGGGCGGAGGCCATGTCCACGGTCCGCTGGGCATAATACGTCGGGTTGGGTTTATCAGAGCGCCGTGAAGCCAGCTCCAGTGTGAGCTTCAAGGCATCTTTGCAGTGGGAAAGTTCATGCGAGACCCAACCCCAATCATGTTCGGAATTGGTCTGCATATCCCGGCGTACCGGTTGCCGAGGGTTAGGCGGAATCATGCAGGCTTCCCGTAGAACGTACAGACGAAAGTCGTCCGCCGGGTAGGTTGCATCCGACAGGTATTTGACGGTGACGAGCTGCGCGGGATCGTACTTGAAGTTCTTGAATCCCGGGATGCGGAGAACCCGGTTGCAGTCGGTGCAGGAGATGTCGGCATGGAAGGCCATCGCGAGGAGCTTGAGCGTCATCTCCTGCGTATAGAAGTCGAGGTCCTCTACGCGCCACAGCACCTGGTATTTGCCGCCCGATGTGGAGACGATCACGTTCGGCTCCGGTACAAGGTCTGAGCCCCGTAGCGCAGCGAGCCGGGCCTCTCCGTTTACGTCGATATCTATACACAGATGGCGAACGGAGGCGATGCAATCTTTGGTGCGCCGACGACTACCAGCGAGGAGCGGATTGGCCGCGACGTAGATATTCGTTCTGTTGTGGTTTTCATGAGCGAGCCAGCCCCGGTAACGGGGCGCGAGCGCACGCTCTAAAGACACGATGCGCTGTTGCGTTGTCGCCGTGCTCTCGTTGCGAAGCAGGAGAGCAATCGTGTCACCCGGAGCGAAGCAGCGGGTGAGAAAGTTTGTAGCGATTCCGTTCATGCGGCACCTCATTCCCAGGCGATGGAAGAACACGATTGGAGGGGCGTTAGCAGAGTAAGAAGCCCGGTGGTTGCCGGGCTTCTCCTGTCACGGAAGGGGCCTATGCGGCCTCTTCCCCGGTGACTTCTTCGTCGTCTCCCGCCGCCGCTTTGGCGGCACGATCCAACTTGAGAATCGAGCTCACCCGAATCTCCCAGATGGTCTTCTCATCCGGCTGCTTCTTGCCGACCTTGGCTGGCTGATACTACGGCTGCGCAACTCACCCTCGATGTGGATATGAGCGCCCTTCTTGAGCGTGGCGGCGAATTCTCCGAGCTTGCCGAAGGCGACGCAACGGTGCCATTCGGTGTGCTCGATGTACTTGCCGTCCTTCTTGTAGGAAGACTTGGTTGCCAGCGAGAGAGTGGTCAGGCTGCGGTCGTTGTTGGTGCGAACCTCTGCGTCGTTGCCGAGGAAGCCGATGAGGGTGACTTTGTTTGAGTACTATGGTGGTGATCTCCGTTTCGTTGAATTTCCCGTATCCTGTTCGGGTCACACAAGCGAGTGGGCCCGGCTCCCAAGTGCCAAGGAGTGCTTTCTTGGCGGGGCCCGAAAGAAGTTTGCGCGGTGTTCTTTGCCGCGGCTCTCAAATTTCTTTTGGGAGGAACCGAGACCCCGATGGGGCGCTGTAAGCGAAGCAGAACGACGCCGAGCCGCAGGGCGCCGGTTTGGCCCCGAAGCGTGACCCCGAGCAGAGGACGGGATACGAGGCGGAAGACTCCCCGATGCACCGAAGTCATTCTCTCGATCTCGGCGATAGAGGTTCGCCCAGACCGCAGCCCTCTTCCGAGCGGCAAAGGCTCCACAGAAGGTCGGACTCGCGCACTCGCTGTTGCGCTCTTCAGAGCTCGGTGACGCCACGCTGGGCGCTTTCAGAGACGAGTTGGGCTGTGCAGCCGGATTGGCAGCATGATGGAACATCGAAGTGCCTCAGATTCGGGTTGGTTTCTCTAGCTGGATGCCTGGCACTCAGGCGGCGGAAGCACGATAGATGTCCTCCGTCTGGAAGCTCTGGTCCGCGTGGGTGTATCCGGTCACGGAAATCAGCTCGCGCACCCGGCGACGGCCCGCATGATCGCGCTCGCAGTACAAGATGAAGTCGATAGCCTCTGCTGTCTCCGAGCGGATGAATGCGTGATTGAGATTGGCCCTGACACTCAGGGCCAAATCCGACAGACGATTCAGGGCGTCCCATGCGGACTTTGCGTGGATGGTCGAGAGTGTCCCGCCGTGCCCCGTGTTCATTGCCTGGAGCAAGTCGTAGCCGCACTCATCGCGGATCTCACCCATGATGATCCGGTCCGGGCGATGGCGCAGAGCGGCGGCTAAAAGCTGGCTTGGAGTGATAGCTACCTGGCCAGGAATCGCCTCGACAGCCTCCCAGCGAACGGCGTTCGCATGATCGACCTTCAACTCAACCGGTTGCCCCGGAGCTGCGATCAGCTTGCGCACGGGAGTCAGAACACCCCGTGGGTCGACCTGATCTCGACCTATCTTCTCGCACTGCATAGCGATAGCTGGCAGATTGTCCAGCACGACCTCCACAGCGTCGATCCCATTAAGTTACCGTTCAAGACGAAATGGAACGGGTAGAACAGCCGACCGCATCACGCTCGGATTTCAACAGTACCTATCAACAATTGACCCGCATCTCGTCGGGGGAGACGTTCAGTCCTCTCAGTTGGTGCGAAATCGCCATTGCGTGAATCGAGGGCTGGAAACGTGCAAAGGCCTGAAGTCGCCAGTTGACATTCACAGCTCTTGACACGTATTCGGAAACCGATATATCGTCTTCCAAATATGAGGCCGGTTCCCGAAAATCTGCTCCCACTTTCGCCAGCTACCCTGCACGTCATCCTTGCGCTCACCGGCGAAGACCTGCACGGTTACGGCATCATGCTCGAGGTTGCGCGCCAATCTGGAGGCGGCTACAAGATCGGCCCCGGTACTCTCTACGACAACCTGAAGAAGCTGTTGAAGCTAGGTGTTGTCGAAGAGTGCCTTGGAGTTTCCGGCGAACGCCGCCGCTACCACCTGACAGACCTCGGTAACGCTGTGCTGTCCGCCGAAACCGAACGACTGTCATCCGTCTTGAGGGAGGCCCGCCGTGCCCTGCGCCTTCGCGAGGAAAAGCAATCATGAAATCCACGCAACGAAGTCTCTACGCAGCCATCATCCGTCTGCATCCCGCAGACTTTCGCAACCGCTTCGGCCGCGAGATGCTACTTGACTTCGAAGACGCAAGCGCCACGCACCTTACCGCAAACCTCTATCTCGACGCATTTCTATCCATTTTGCGTCAGTGGGCGTCGCATCTCTTCCCTCCGGCACTTGAGCTTCTACCTGCACAAGCCTCGCTGCTCTCCGGCGAGTATGTTTCCCTTTCGCAACCCAATCCCAGCCTCTTTGAACTCCTCCGGGCGTCCTGCATTGCAACACTTCTCTTCACCTTAATCGGCTTCGCGACCACGCCACGCTTAGGTGTCGGACAAATCGCCAACCCCTATGCCCACTCTACTTCGACCCCGAGCGCTAATTTTGCCGTCCAGCACTCAGCCCGCCAAATCCGTCATGCCAGTGCCTTGGGCTCTGTCATTGCCACCTTCGGAGCCGCCACCAAGTCCACACGGGCCAAACCTGACGAAGAAACGACCTACGAATATGATCTATCTCCTGCAGTTACTTGCGCAGTATTCCTCTGCCTGTACCTCACACTCCGCAGCTGTTTCCGGAATCGTCGCGTTCTCCGCAGCATCCTCGTAGCCGCGGTCATCCTGTCCATCGCCGCTCCCATGCACTCGCAGATTCTGCATGCCGCGCCGCCGTCGGCGTCCTTTGAGGTTGCACACGCTCCGCAGGCCGCGCTACGCTTCGATGTTGTCACCGTGAAGCTGAGCGACCCTGCGAAAGAACACGAAGCGATGTACTGGCGGCAGCCCGACGGGCTAAAGTGGGACGGCGTGACCCTGAGTGGGATGATCGCCAACGCCTACGGTGTAAGCCGCATCGTTAGGGGTCAGATCGAGGGTGGCCCAAGTTGGATGGGTTCGCGGGCATTCGACATAAACGCAAAGGTTGATGCCGATACCGCCGCGCGTTGGAGCAAGATGACGCAGCCCGAGGTCGACGAAGAGCGCCGCAGCATGACACGGTCGCTTCTTGCCGATCGCTTCCACTTGAAGTTTCATCATGAGACGCGCGAGATGTCGGCCTTGGTGCTGCGCGCGGCGAAGAGCGGCTCGAAGCTGCAGCCTCCGCACCCGGAGCAAGATTTGCATGCGGGCATCCCACCGATTCGGATCAATTTCTTAGGTCGTGGTCATATGGAAGGGCACTCCGCACTGATGAGCAACCTCGTCAGGTCGCTTGCGTCCGAACCCGAGATCGCTGGCCGCCCGGTGGTCGACAAGACCGGCATTACCGGCGGATATGATTTCACACTGCGCTGGAGCCCCGACGATGCCGCCTCTGTAGCCGCTCCAGCCGACGCCGATGCGCAGTGGCCCTCACTCTTCACGGCCGTAGACGAGCAACTCGGCCTAAACCTCACGCCGGAGAAGCAGCCGATCGACATCATCGTCGTCGACTCAGTCGAAACGCCGGGTGAAAACTAGCACTTGAGCAAGTCGGGATCCCGTCACGAATCCGCTTTGGACGTACCTCGATTGACGCGAAATCGCCTATGCACTCGTCAAGGGCCATCAGCTTGAGGACGTAAGAACAGCTTCGACAGTCTCGGACATCCAAGCTCAGGAGCGCGCTGGATCAACTGGGAATGCTGGGTCGGTACCTGGTATGTGGGCTGCTGCACCAGGGCTATCACTTCGCAGAAAACGGCGGCTCAACCACGCGCGGACGGGTTCATCATAGAGTTTGAGGCAGGCGTACCCAATCGCCACGGCTGTAAACCAGACAAGAATGCCCCATCCAGCGCGCTGACCCGGGCTATGCGGGCCTTGCGCAATCCAGGCTGTGTAGACATAGACCAGGGGATAGTGCGTTAGGTAAAGCGGGTAGGAGATGTCCCCCAGAGTGCGGCAGAGCCGATTGGAAGCAGTGGTGGCCTTGACATTTCCGGCCCCAATGGCGACGATAACCGGAAAGACGGCAATGATGCAGATTGCTTCGTAGAGGCCGTTCATCCAGAGATGGTTGGGACCACCGAAGCGTGGCAGCGCGAAACAAATAACCAAAAGCAGGCTGCACAGATAAAAACCATGGCGTACGTGGATGCGCTTACCCGAGCGCATGAGCAGCATGCCCGCGAGAAAGGGAAAGAGCAGGCGCGCAAAGCCGATATGAAGCTGCGCTCCGTTGAGCAACCAACCTCCGATGGCGTCGCCCTCCCCGGTGACCAGCATGTGAATGAGGAGAATGGCAGAAAGTCCGGTGAGCAGGCTTAACCAACGAGTCGAGAGTTTGCGCAGCCAGAAAGCATAAAGGATGTTGGCGATGTACTCGAAGAAGAGAGACCAGGCGGGGCCATTGAGCGGATGCATTTCATTCCAGCCGCGGATATCGAATTGGGTCGGCAGCGGAAGAAGCGTGCAGCCGAAAAGCATGACGGCGAACAGCTTCCACGATGGAGTTGTGGCAATGAGCGGAAAGGCAGAGCCTCGCTGGAAGTAGAAAAACGCGGCGCCGATTAGGCTACCCATAACGATCATGGGCTGGAGACGGATAAGGCGACGCTTGTAGAAGTTCCATCGGCTCATGCGGGGCCAGCGGTCGTCGTAGGTGTAAGCCACTACAAAGCCGGAGAGTAGGAAAAAGAAGTCGACGGCCAGATAACCATGGTTGATGATCTGGTTGAACCGGATGCCGTAGTCGTTCGGTTCCAGGATGTGGAAGGCGACGACCAGGAGTGCTGCAACGCCGCGCAAGCCATCCAGGACCTCGTAATGCTTTTTCGACTGGGGACCGCTGGAAAGACCGGAGACGCTATTCATGATGTTGCCTCTACTGTAGTGCGCTCACGGCCTCATCGGCCATCGCTGCATTTGTGCCCCAGATCCAGTCTGAAGTGCGATAAGACCGAGCCCCAGGCAGCGCCGTCTCGACACTCGCGATAGTCCTTATAGACGCATTTCTGGGAAAGACCCGCTCTGAATTGGCGCCAAATCGCCATGCATGATTCGAGAAGAGCCCGTTCTTGGAAACGCGCATTGGCCTGTTCAAGCCAATTGAAATCGGGATAGGTAAACACAAGCCGACATATCGGTATCAATCTGGAATTGGTGAGCGCATTGACCATTCAGCGTAAACCACGAATGATGGGCAGCACCACTCGCGTTGATCGCCAGTGGTAGCCACTATCGGGCGCGTTTCGCTTACGCTTCAGCGTCGCCCTACAGCATCATCATTCCCTCCAAAATAAACGAGAGCATCGGCCATCTGGCCAAGGGTCAACGTGCTCCCCTTGAAGGCGCTGACGCAGCCATTGGGCCCGCGGCAGGTCGTCACCGAGCGGCCAAGGAACTCCTCCACGCTGAAATCCCGAAAGGGCAAACCCTGGGCTGGCACCAACACTGGACGCACTTGGGTTTTCAGGGCACGATCGAACTTCTTATAGTCGGGAGCCATATCAACGGCAACCGGACGTGGCTTATCCAGCCGCCCGATTGGAATCACTACAAAAGTCCGCTCGGGATAATCGTTCTCCAACGTCTTCACGATGTCGTTGTTTTCGCCCGTGCTGGCAACGTAGTTCTTATCCATGGTTCGATAGAAGTGCGCTGCGCCAAAGATCACCAGAACTTTTTCATGCTTCTTGAGTACCTCTTCGATAACGGATACGGCAGCAGCATCACGGCTAAGGGTGCTCCTCTGTTCGGGGTCAGCTCCCAGGACACGAATTTGTTGGTCACGAGGAAGCTTCTGATTGACCTCGCGGACAGCGGCGAAAAATTCTGGGTAAATGTGATAGTCCCAGATGTCATTTCCGTTGGCCGCCTGGATCGTGGTCTTCCAAACTTGCGCCAGTTCAGCCGGGGGTACGCTCTCCCCACGAATGTAACGGTCTAACGTCGCCTGCTCGGTGCTACTCGCGAACTCCAACACGATGGAATGTACTTTCTTCGCAAAGTCGGGATTTCGGACTAGGGCAACTCGCAAATCGCCTTCCTGTCGAAAGCGGCCGTGCGCTTCACCTAACGCAACAACGTCTGCCTGATCGAGCGCAGAGATCAAGGTCCGGACGACCCCATCAATTCCAACCGATTCGACAGGTATGGACACCCTCGGTGCCATCCACGTGCTGGGAGACTGCGCACAAAGAAGGGTCTCCATCGCCGCGGTGCCTGCAACGATGGCGACGAACGCGACCATCATCATTCTTTTCGTGTGCATGACTGCGAGTTTTGAGTAAGGTGATCCCAACGACACGCACCCTCCTACGTTTTTGAGCGATTGATTAGTTGCAAGCTATTCAGCGACCACATTGTTTCACGTCGCTAGAGTTGGTAATGAGAAACGCCATTCTCGCCAGCGGTCCAGATGCCGGCAATCGCTTTGCTGACGCGCGAAGCACCGTAATCGCCACCCTAAAGTGGACCAAATATCCGTACAGACCCTGGCAAGAAATGCGTCGAAGATATAGGGAGGTTTTTCTATGCCATTCAAAAGCGAGGCGCAGTGCCGTTATTTCGAAGCCAACAAGGCGAAACTGGAGAAGCAGGTGTCGACGTGAAGGAGTGGGAGGAGTCGAGTAAAGGCCTGAAACTTCCAGAGCGGGCAGCAAAACCAAAAAGCAATAAGAGCCGCTAGGCGCGAGCAGATGAGCGGATATTTGCCGCTCTCCATCGAAACTCCGGACCGGGCAGTTCGATCAGCCGTATTATGCCCTTAAGGAGTCCCACGCCCATGCTTCGCATCGTTCAGAGATATCCCGGTGTGCTCGCGGTTCTTCTCGTCCTGGTGACTGGCCTCTGCGCGCGCGCTCAGAGCCCCATCCTGGAAGAACCGAACTACAAGCCCACCCTCACCTTTGACGTCGCTGTCGTTCGCCTTGCACCACCGCCGAACGCCAATTTCCACGTATCCGTCTCCAGCCCGCCACACTCCAGCCGTTTCGAAGCGACGAACTTTCCCATCAAGGCCCTCATCCAGATCGCTTACGGCTTCGACGCCCCGGTTGTGGGCGCACCGGACTGGGTCGCGAAGACCTTCTACGACATCAACGCTCGCTCCGACGAAGCCACCGATGCCAGGCTCGCCCAGCTCACCGATAACGAGGCCCGGCTGGAAAAGCGAAACGCGATTCGCGTGCTGCTGGCCGAGCGACTCGGCCTGAAGACGCACCTTGAAACTCGCAATAGCTCCATCTACGACCTCGTTGTGGCTAAGGGAGAGGATCGATGTACCCGGGCAGAAGGGCGTGCACGAAGTACCTGCCGGGCTTGAGGCCGGTGAGGGTATAGGCGCCTGAGTCATCGACCGTGGCGGAGGTCATCATGTCGCCGGCATTCGCCATGATCTGGGCGAAGACGCCGGACTCTGCCTTGTCGTCGGCGTCCTGTTTCTTGGCGGGTTTAGCCGGCTTCTTCGCGGTATCGTCATCGTCATCTACGCCCAGCAGGGCGCCAGCGAGTGACACCGCGGCGCTCTCAGGGTCGACAGGCTTGGCAGCGCCGTCAGGAACGCCTTTGAGAAGGACGTGGGCGAATCGGGCGGGACCATTGGTGTCGGCGAGGAAGACATGGCCGGTGATGGAGCCCTGCGACGGCGCGGAAGGCATACCCTGTTGAGCTGCGAGCGGAGTCGCCGTCTGCGCGCAAACCGCGATGGATGTAGCAGAGGCAGTCAGAACGAGAAGCGACCCGGCCGTGAAGGTTGTCACTCGGCAGAGCTTGCGCATGGTGCCTCTGTGCAGCGTAGGTTGAATTGATTCACGGATGACTGTACCTCAAACCACATCCTCTTCCCTAAACCCGGCGGTGCCCCACATCTCAGTCGGCACCAACGCCGTCACGCCACGCCCCTGCTCCTTTCCTTCCTCGAGTTCGGCGTGCACCTGTTTCACACCGGCAAGCTGCCCATGGACCGCCACCAGCCCGAGCACCTCAGCCATCATCCCTTGCATCTAGTTCGCGCCATCTGCCAATGGGAGTGGCACGCCCTCATCGTGTGGGCCGTAGTCGCCGCCATCGCGATGCCCCTGCTGGCCATCTTTCTGCGCCGGGCTCTCATCGTGCTGCTGCGAAAACACCGGACCCTGCTGCGCTCCCGCCCCGCCGTCCACTAAATCACGCGGCGGACCATACATTAGCGTTACAGATCAAACTCCGCCCAAAGGCTTAACATATCGGGCCAGGATGACCATCCTGCTCGGGCTCCTGTGCGCTCTCGATCTTTCGTTCCGAGTCCGTGGTCGGGCCACGGAGTATTCGCCGCTTATCCAAAGGCTGATGATGGATCGTCTAAAGGAGACGATTTTCTGGGTTGAGTCGGCGACGCCCTTCTATTGGATGTGCATGCTCGTTGCCGAACAGCATTGCAATTCCGGGGTGGCCGAAGGATTGGCCCTCCGTCTGGCTAAGGACATTTGCGAAGCCAACGGGGACTCTGCCGAAGGGTGTGGCTGTCCCAACCCATACTACTCGGCGGAGGGCGCGCTCCGGATCGCGCACGGGTATGATCGTCTGAACGACGAGCAGTTCGTAGGATTCAGCTACTCGGTTTTGGGCTTGGTGCATTTTTTGGTGCGACGTCTGCGCAGACGGGCTCTTGCGTCTCTTTGGTACAGGGTCACTCGACTGGGCCTTGCCGACTACGCTCCGGCAAACGCCGCGGAGTGGTTTCGCTGGAAGTCGAAGGAGGGCGTTCTCAACAGCCATTTGGTAGATGAGCCGCAGAGCTGGGAGGCATTGATAACACGGGCTAGAGACGTCGCTACCCGTTCGCTGCCACGGTCGCTCTTGGAGCGGCCCGGCTTTCTGCTGTGGTATGTCTTGGTCTACCCTCACCGCTTCACGCCGGCTACTGCTAAAGTTATCGACGACGCAGTGATGAACTCAAACCGGTGACCGGATATGTACCCATAAACGCGGTTCCCATGAATGACCGCTACTCATGTTAAGCCGACTTATCGGGATTTCATGACGTGAGGTCTAAAATCCACGCTGAGGGCCGATACATGCTGCCAACAGTTTCCCATCGCTCAAAACGCATCGAAAGGAGAGTGCGCAGATCGACTCATAAATTCATTTCTACCCTATCGGCAAGACGCCTGGCGGCAGGTTTTTTCGTCGGGCTGCTACCTATCTTCTTTGTAGCCTGCAGCGGTGATGGAACGGTTTCAACTACACCGGCTGCACCCGGTACCTTCACCTTGCAACTGCAACCAGCGAGTCCGGTGCTGACCGTGGCGCGACGAACAGCATTGGGTTTTGTGAATGGCCCCCCGGATGGCGCGCTCGGTGTCTTGCTGAATAACGGGACATACAGCTTCTATGGAGCGGCCCTCAGCGGTTCGAATTGCTCGGGCACGAAGGGCGTGCAAGGAACCTACCGGCTGGGAGGAAGTTTGACGGCCATTACGGCTCCTTACGGATGCATTGCGCTGATTCAGCCTGGTGGCGACCCCAACGGGTACACCTTCGACATCAACTACGCCGGCGGGGGGCCTGTGCTTCCCGTAACCAGTTCTTCAGGGCAGGCTGGCGTGCTGCATATCTACCATGGAGAGTTCCACGGTGGTGTGTGCGGGACGGGGACTTGTACCTACGCTTCGCTCGGAATGGCTCTTTCAAAAGACGGTGGAGCGACCTTTCAGAAGTTGGGCGAGATCGTGCAGCCCTATGCAATTCGTAGCACCCAGATCAACGCGAGTACGAATACCCAGATAGGCGGCGGTACACTCATTCTGGCGGATGCAAACGGAAATCACATCGTGAACCTGGCGGCGGCCGATCTTTCCTCGGTGTATCTCTACGTTTTTTACTACGACGCGGATCCTTCTGCGGCATCGCCGTGCAACACAGGGCAATGCTTGGCAGTGGCCCGGGCGCAGCTTTCCGCTGTACTTGGCGCAGCGTTTGCGGGCAACACAGCCGCTTTCCCGGCGTTGTTCACGAAGTATTACAACAACGGTTGGACACAACCGGCTACGAGCGGAGATCCAAATGCCGCCGCGAACGCGGGACACTACACTCCCGTGATCGCGGCTACCGGCGCATTTCCGAGCGTTATCTACGACAGCACGACGCAGCAATATCTGATTGCCTATGCGGCGGCAAATCATACCTCGATCACGATGCAACACGGTTCGAGCCTGTTGTCATGGTCCGGGCCGATCTCGATGGGAATCGTTACGGACGGCGCCAATGCGCTTCTCTATCCGACGCTGGTCGGAGAAGGCAACGATCCGACGACCAGTTCCGGCGAGCCATGGCTGTTCTATCTCGATGCGACCATATGGCCTGACTGGACGGCTGCAACCATCATGAATCGCCAGCTGCAGCTGAGCCTGCGATAGACAATCCGGGGCTGCGGCGCGGCATCTCTGCGATGTCAGGTGTCTCTGTGCTGGAAGGCTTTCGAGGAGCCGACTTGTCGTTACCAGAGAATAAGATGGATCATGGATGAACACGGTCTTCGCGCCTTTTGTATTCGCGTGTTTCGGCTTCGGTGTGTTCGCTATCTGTCTCATCCGGTTGATAGCGCTATGTCGGCGGCCCTCGTCGCGCACGCGGCGTTTGGTCGAAGGCGTGCCATTAATCCTGTTGATCATCATCGCATTGGGGATCGTTGCTTTCAGTGCTGCCGACAGGAATGCTTTCCGCGATGAATCGCCACCGGGCGTAACGTTTGTCGTTCATGGTCGTCGCATGCGGATCGCTTGCCAGGGTCTGGGTGAGCCAACCCTAGTTCTTAACGCCGGTCTCGGAACGACGGATTGATATGGAGCGGAGTACAACCTGTTCTTGCAAGGAGCACGCGTACTTGCTCATTCGACCGCGCGGGTTCCGGCTGGAGTAGTCCAGTTGCCACGCGACGCGATGCGAGCCATCTGTCTGTCGAGCTGCACGACCTGTTGATAGCCGCTGGCATTCGCGGGCCGATCATTCTAGCGGGCCATTCCATATCGGGTCTGTATATCCGCGACTACTCGGTACATTATCCCGAAGAGGTGCAGGGTATGGTATTCGTCGATGCTTCGGTTCCGCCTGATCTACGTCCATCGCGGCAAGTTGAACCAAAACCTAGTCCATTAGCGTGGAACCAAGTCAAAGTAGCCTTATTTGCGATGAGACTCAACCGTCTCCTGGGAGCATACCCTGGAAGTATTCCCGGTGAGCGATTCCACTTGGCCGCCCCAACACTTGAAGGTATCTGCCGAGAGCACCTCGCAACGTTCGAAGGGGAAGTAGGCAACTTCGACATCTCAGCGAAAGAGGCCTCTGCTTTTCAGTCGTCAAGACTGCCAATCCTGATTCTTTCGCGGGAGACGAATGACGTCACCTGGAATTTAAGGCAGGACAGCCTATTCGTTTGTGAATTGCCAATTCCTTTCGCAACTGGCCGGGTATGTCGCTTCATGAGGTTGTCCGGCCAATGCGGCTGTTTTCCCCTCATGGTCTCGCTGGCGAACATAATCGTCATGGTCTTCCGCCATGCAGCCATCGAGCGGAACCGGCTTGGCGGATGCCTCGGTTTTGCAATCACCCACCACCTGGTGCCAGATCGAACGGGCCACGCTTGCTACCGTCCAGCCACTCTTCGACTGCAACAGACTTCACCTGGTCGAGCGTGTGATCTTCTTACCCAAACCCATCCCTGCCGCACTCGACGCACAACATCGTCCTGCCAATCTTCCCGCCACCACTTGCGGCCCTGCAATAATGAGGAGGAGCCGAAGCCCCTCCTCATGCGGCCAACTGCGGCAGCTTTACTTCTCCGCGTCGACATACTCCGCGTCGATCACACCCTCATCCTGCTTGGGCGCATCCGCGGTTCCCGCCGCCGCTGCATCCCCGTCAGTCGGAGCACCGCCGCCCGGAGCAGTCGCATTCGCCTTGTACAACGCCTCGGCCAGCTTGTGGCTCGCCGTGGTCAGCCGCTCGCGCGCCGCGCTCATCTCGGTCACGCCGGGATCGCCGCTTAGCGTCGTTTTCGCATCGGCCAGCGCCGTCTCCACTTCGCTCTTGTCCGCCGCGTCAACCTTATCGCCGCCGTCCTTCAGCATCTTCTCGACGTTGTACACCATGGAGTCGAGCTGATTGCGCGCCTCGATCTTCTCCTTGGCTTCCTTGTCCTCGGCCGCATGCGCCTCGGCATCTTTCGCCATGCGCTCGACCTCATCCTTGCTCAGCCCCGAAGAACTCGTGATGGTGATCTTCTGGTCCTTACCGGTCGCGTTGTCCTTGGCCGTCACATTCAGAATGCCGTTCGCGTCAATGTCGAACGTGACCTCGATCTGCGGAACGCCGCGCGGCGCCATCGGAATACCGCTCAGCTTGAACTTGCCCAGGGTCCGGTTCTGGCTGGCCATCGGACGCTCCCCCTGCAGCACATGCACCTCAACCTCGGTCTGCGAGTCCGCCGCCGTCGAAAACGTCTCCGTCTTCTTGGTCGGTATGGTCGTGTTGCGCGGAATCATTCCCGTGGCCACTCCACCCATCGTCTCGATGCTGAGAGTCAAAGGCGTCACGTCCAGCAGCAGCAGGTCCTTCACCTCGCCCGCCAGCACGCCCGCCTGCACCGCCGCGCCGATCGCGACCACCTCATCCGGGTTCACGCCCTTATGCGGCTCCTTGCCGAACAGGTCTTTCACCAGTTGCTGGATCTTCGGCATGCGCGTCTGTCCGCCAACCAGCACGACCTCATCGATCTTGCTCGCGTCGATCCCCGCATCCTTCAGTGCCTGCTTGCACGGTCCAACCGACTTCTGCAGCAGGTCGTCTACCAGGCTCTCCAGCTTGGCGCGTGAAAGCGTGCGCACCAGGTGCTTCGGCCCGCTCGCATCCGCCGTAATAAACGGCAGGTTAATCTCCGTCTCCTGCGCCGTCGAAAGCTCGATCTTCGCGCGCTCGGCAGCATCCTTCAGCCGCTGCAGCGCCATCTCGTTCCCCTTCGACTTCAGATCCAGGCCGCTCTCGTTCTTGAACTCCGTAATCAGCCAATCCACGATCCGCTGGTCGAGATTGTCGCCGCCCAGATGCGTATCGCCGTTGGTCGACTTCACCTCGATCACGCCATCGCCAACCTCCAGGATCGACACATCGAACGTTCCGCCGCCGAAGTCATACACCGCGATGGTCTCGTCCTTCTTCTTGTCCAGCCCATAGGCCAGCGCCGCCGCCGTCGGCTCATTCACAATGCGCTTGACGTCCAGCCCGGCGATCTTGCCGGCATCCTTGGTCGCCTGCCGCTGCGCATCGTTGAAGTACGCGGGCACCGTAATGACAGCTTCGGTCACCGAAGTGCCCAGGTAATCCTCGGCAGCCTTCTTCAGCTTCTGCAAAATCATCGCCGAGATCTCCGGCGCCGAATACTCCTTGCCCTGCGCCATAACCCCGACATTGTCGCCCTTGGCCACCACCTTATAGGGCACCATCTTCATCTCGTCGCCGACCTCATTCAGCCGCCGCCCCATGAACCGCTTGATCGAATAGATCGTGTTTTCCGGGTTGGTAATCGCCTGCCGCTTGGCCACCTGCCCCACCAGCCGCTCGCCGCTCTTAGTAAACGCAACGATCGAAGGCGTCGTCCGGCCGCCCTCTTCATTGGGAATCACCTTCGGCTCGCCGCCCTCCATCACCGCAACGCAGCTATTCGTCGTTCCCAGATCGATACCGATAATCTTCGCCATAATCGCTTCTCCTGCGGGCTGACCAGCCCGAACTCTCAAACTTCAAATTTTCGGGCCGCAGCCCACTGCCTGACCTCACCCAGCTTTACATTTGAGTGACTTATTGTCAACTAATATGATGCAGACTATCGCCAAAAGGTACATTTGCGTCCGATCGCTCTTCTCGTGGCGTTCCATACCTCCCATCTGTGCTTTCGCAGACTCCGCTTCCCGTGCACGTTGCTTGCGGTTCGTAAATGTGGTGGAATAGCCCTCTGTCCAGCTTGGGATCCTGCCTGAACCAAAATTAAGTCGCATCGGAGAGATGTCATATCCAGCAAGCGCGAACTCGTCGCCACTTGGTCAGCCGCCTCCGGCTTTACTCGCCTCGTGGAGATGCTGCCGCACCGCCCGTCGTTGCTGATTCTCAACTACCATCGCATCGGGGACGCTAGTGAAACGCCCTACGATCCCGGCCTGTTTTCATGTACGGTCTCTGAATTCGACTGGCAAGTGGGCTACCTCAAGGCCCGGTTCCCCATCGTCAACCTGCGAGAAGCCCTCGAGATCGTTCACAACGGAGTCAAGCCGGCGCGCACCGCCATCCTCCTCACGTTCGACGACGGCTACCGTGACAACCACGACCTCGCCTATCCGGTGCTCTGCAAGCACCAAGTATCGGCCACTTTTTTTCTTCCAACGGCTTTTATCGGCACGGGACAACTGCCATGGTGGGATCAGATAGCTTACGTGGTGAAAAACTCCCGGAACCAGCGGATCGGCCTGACCTATCCAAGCCAGCAGCAGTTCGATCTTCCGCCCGGCGGATCGCGGGACTCGATCATGCGCATCCTGCAAGCATTCAGGCGACCGGAAACCCGCGACACCGAACGTTTTATCGCAGAATTAGAAGCCGCCTGCGACTCCCCGAGACCGTCGGTCGCGGCCGAGCGCTGCTTCCTTAATTGGGATGAGGCCCGCGCGATGCAGAAGGGCGGCATGTATTTCGGATCCCATACGCATACCCACGAGATGCTCGGCAAGTTGCCGTTCGAGCAGCAGCTTGCTCAGCTGCGCACCTCCCGCGACATCCTCGAACGGGAGCTCGACACGACCATCAACACGCTCGCCTACCCGGTGGGCAGCCGCGCGGACTTCAATTCCGAAACTGTGCGTGCGCTGCAGCGAGCGCAGTACCGGACTGCGTTCTCGTTCTACTCGGGAATCAACTACGCCGGCAGAATTCAGCCCTTCGATGTGCTTCGCGTCGGGGTTGACAGCGAAACTCGCCCGTTGTTTCGCCTTCGCAACGCATTGCGCTGCGCCACAGGTCGCGATTTCTAAGCCTGGATTCCATCGCCCGGCTGGCCACGCATACCGTTGCACCTACACTCTCAGCCCGCGCAGCCGCTTTCGTAGCCCGAGATTGCGCAGTATGCCGCCGGCGAATTGCCTTACAGAAATCTTCAGTGTGCGCCATGTAGGTCCGCGGTCGTGCCAATCGAAGTCGAAAAATTCCAGTGGCCCGCGATAGGACCGGACAATCTCAGCCCACGTATGAATATTTCCGGCCACATACATCGGCATGGCCGGCAAGTCACGCCCAACCACAATGTGGCGAAACCCATAGCGATTCGGCGCAACGGGTTCAACCGGCTCTCCGATCAGATCCAGGTAGTGGAGCCAGCCCAGATCCACTCCCATATAAATCGCTACATCCCCTGTAACGCTAAAGCGCGGGTTGGCTTCAATCAGGAACACCCGACCGTTGCGATCGTCGCGTTTTACTTCGATCTCGCAGATACCCACATAGTGGACGGCGCGCAAGAATCGGTCACAAACGTCCGTAATCTCCGCGTCCACGACCGGTTGCGCCACCGAGGCACTCCCGAACATCAGGGGAAAGGCCCGTAACTCCCGCACCACGCCGTACCCGAGTCTCCGGCTGCCCTGCCCGTAGACTGACAGATAGCAAAACTTATCGTCGTCGCGGCCGGGGATGATCTCCTGCGCCATCACCTCCGGCCTGTAGACTTCCACATGGTCGTAAAGTGCCAGCAAAGCGGGACCGCTGTCGGCGGTTGCCAGCTTTAGACCGCGAACCGGGTTCCCCTCCGGCAGCGCCTCCCATTCGCGCTGATGGCGCGGCTTTAATAGGCAAGGAAAATTCGCGACCGAAACGAACTCCTCCAACTCTCCGCGCGACCGGATGTAAGTCGTCCGCGGAATCGGCAGGCCGTGTTCGGCAGCCAGTTCGTACTGCTGCTCCTTGGTCGCCAGCGCTGCCTGCACCGCCACCGATTGCAGCGAAAACGTGAAGTACTCTTTCAAGACATCCGCATGTCTACCCAACGCGGACACGAAGATATCCGCTGCCGGAATGATGACCGGCTTTCCCCCAAGCTGCCGCGCCAGGTCCTGCATGTAGGCGACCCAGGCCGCCGGCTGATCGTCGGGGTTCGGGCAGAGATAGGATTTGCCGTAATCCGAGTGAAAGCCCGCATTTCCCGCTTCGCAATCCACTCCGACAACCTGGAGACCATGCCGCAGCAGATCGCGCATCAGGTTCAAGCCAGTCTGAAAAACGCTCGCGACCACGACTGCGGGCCAGCCCACCTCTGCCTTCTGGGGATTCATGCTCCCATCTTCTATGCTGTGGCCACATTTGGGAAGTGCTAACTTAATCGATCCGGAAATTCCGGGCGGGGCTTCGGCCAGCCGATTTCGCAGCCGGCGGCGAGTCGAGTGAAGGGCGCGCTCCGTTTGCGGCTGACGGATGAAGAGTGGTACCGCGGCGGACCCAGGACCTGCCCGGCCCGGGTGTTTTGGGAAACGGGATCGGACTGGCCGTGACGGGAATGGATTCAACCAGGGAGCGGCGCGAAAGCGTCGCCAGGAGAGTCGCGGCGAGAAGGCCTGTGCCAAGCAGCACGAGGCTGCTGGGCTCGGGAGTCGGGGCTATGGAAGCCTGAAGCTCGATGGGCATGTCGCCGATCGCGGTGCCGGTTTCACTGAACGCCTGGAGGGTGAAGATTTCGTTGCCAAAGACCACCGGCGCACCGGCGTAGATGCTGAGCGTGTCAGCGGTGGTAGTCAAGTCGTCCTCACCGGCGATGTTCAGGATCTCGGTAATCCCGTTCAGGGTCAGTGTGTCCTGAAGGGAAAACGGAATGATCTGGTCGGGGACCGACGAGTTGCCGATGACAAAATCTCCGGTCTGGAACGTTGTGAGACCGAGGATTGAGTCGTCGGAGGTGACGGTGCCATCGTTGAGCGAGATGGAGTCGCTGGACGGCCCGAGAAGCGTCGACGTCACCGCCGCAGAAGAGAGCACAATCGGGTCCGCTAGGCAGCGGCTGGAGAGGCAGATGAGGACGACCGCCGCAGCGGCAAGCGCGGCACGGTTTCTTAGGGTAGATGGAAGGTTCATGAAGGATTCCTCTCGCTCGCGAGCGCGCCTCGGCTGGGTGCGGACGGGCTGTAAGGGAATCATCGGCAGGTTGCCCGGAAGACTTTAGCTCGGAAGACCGAAAGCGTGGTGGTCGCGGAAGCCTGGGGGTCCCAGATCATCCAATACCGGTCATCGCCTGCGTCGAGAACAGCGGCAGATTATCCAGCGGCCACCGGGAACCCGGGCGAAGTCGCAAGTATGGATGTGAACTAACGTTAGCGGGAGAGATGAAGCTGCTGGATGCCGGAGTCGTCCGTGGATTTGCGCGTCTTGACAGCGGTGATATTGAAGGAGGAGATCGAGAGAACGCCGATCTGACCGATGGCGAGGTCGAGGCAAAAGAGGTGCAGGTGACCGGACTTCCAGACCAGCTCGGCGAGCAGCACCCCGATCAGCGCGAGCAGCGGACTGAGACGCAGCGTCCAAAGCGGGCTCGTCAGGTCGTCCGTCGGGCCGAGCAGATTGACGATGCGGGAGAGCCTGGAGTTCGCCATGGCCAGGATTCTAGCAGCAGCGGAGCTTAAGCGGGGGGAAATCCAGCTCAGCGCTCGCCCCAGTGCTCGGAGCGGAGGGGCGGACGGCGGCGCCAGTCCAGCCCGAGGCGCGGTTCGGAGACGTTTGGTCGTCTTACCGCTTTCTGGAGCGTGTTGATGGTTTGCCACAGCACGAAAATCGCCATTCCAAGCGAGTTGCATCTTCCCCCTTCGACGATTCCGACACAGAAGAGGATAAGGCAGGCCCAAGAGGCAGCCCGCCAGAGGCTCGACTCCAGGTTGGTCCGGAGAGTTTCGATTGCGGCTGAAGGCCAGCGACCATCTTTGATGCCGCGCTTCAGGCGCTTCTGTGCCGAGAAATGCAGCGCCGCACCAATGAGCATAAGAGGCAGCAGAAAGAGCGATCGAGAAAACCAGCCGCTGGCCACGAATCGCGCGTAATACACGGTGGCAAGCAGAGGACCGGCGGCCACGATCAGACCGCCGAGGCCGCACAGCATGGCCATCTGGTTGGCCGATGGGCCGGATGCGGCGGACCCATGGCACTGGCGCTTCGTGCTCATAGCCTCATGAGAGGCGGCTGCGGATCAGCGGCCCGAGGTTGACGGCGAGCGAGACGCCGATGAGGATGCCGCAGAAAAAATGCAACGGCACCGATTGGCTATCAACCATAAGGAGGGCGGCTGCGGCTCCCCCGGCGTTGGTGGCGGCGCGGCGGCGCTGTGGGTTGAGCTTCACCATGACAATATTTATAGCGTAATAAGATGGACTGCATGAGCTTATTTTTTGCGGCTGGATCGCCGGAGATGGAGATGTCGGCGGCGGAGGTTCGGGCAGGTCTATTCGAGGCGCTGGGCAAGCTGGGCGAGCGCCAGAAAGTGCTCGCCGTGCCGCCGGACTTTACGCGCTTTCACTCCAGGGCCGGCAAGCTCACCGAGCTGGCGTGGGAGTTCTACGGCGACCGCCTCACCGATGTGCTGCCCGCGCTCGGAACGCATTCGCCGATGTCCGACGAGCAGATCGCGACGATGTTCGGCCAGACGCCGCGCGGCCTGTTTCGCGTCCACGATTGGCGCAACGACATTGTGACTCTGGGCGAGGTCCCGGGCGAGTTCATGCTCGATGTCAGCGAGGGCAAGCTCGATTACACCTGGCCGGCGCAGGTGAATAAGCTGCTGCTCGGGTCTCCGGGAGACGCGGGCGGCTTCGATCTGATTCTGTCCATCGGCCAGGTGGTGCCGCACGAGGTCGTCGGCATGGCCAACGGGAGCAAGAATATCTTTATCGGCACCGGCGGTGTGATGGGGATTCATCGCTCTCACTTCCTCGGCGCGGTGTATGGCATGGAACGCATGATGGGCCGTGCGGACACTCCGGTGCGGCGCGTGCTGAACTATGCCAGCGAGCACTTCGGCAAGCTCCTGCCCCAGATCGTTTACGTGCAGACGGTAGTGAACAAGAACGCCGCGGGCGAGCTGGTGATGCGCGGCATGTTCATCGGCGACGATAATGAGTGCTTCGAGCGCGCGGCCGAACTGAGCCTGAAGTGCAACTTCATCCTCATGCAGCGCGAGATCAAGAAGGCCGTGGTCCACCTCGATCCGCACGAGTTCCACTCAACCTGGCTGGGCAACAAGAGCGTGTATCGGACGCGCATGGCTCTCGCCGATGGCGCGGAGTTGATTGTGCTGGCGCCGGGCGTGCGCGAGTTCGGCGAGGACAAGCAGATCGATACGCTGATCCGGAAATATGGCTACTGCGGGACGCCAGCGACGCTCGCGGCCGTAAAGAACGACGCCGACCTTGCGGGAAATCTGAGCGCGGCGGCGCATCTGATTCATGGCTCGAGCGAAGGACGTTTCACCATCCGCTACTGCCCCGGGCACCTGACGCGCGAGGAGATCGAGGGCGTGCACTTCAAGTATGGCGACCTGGCGGAGTACACCGCGAAGTATGACCCGGCGAAGCTGGTGGACGGATGGAACGTAGTGGACGGCGAGGAGATCTTTTATATCTCCAATCCCGGCCTGGGACTGTGGGCGTATGAGGGAAGGTTTATCTCTTAAAACCTGTCCGATAACTTCTTTCCGGCCAGACTGTGGGGATACCCCCCCCACCCCCCCTCCCCCCTCGACTGATTGCTTCTATGCAAAGCAATTCATCCAAAGGAGTTAGAAGGGGGATTGACTGCCCGTTGCAGTCAATCCGTCCTAAGGAAACTCCGATCAAGCCAGCAAACGGACCTCAGCGGCTGAAGCCGCATTGATTTTGCGGCGTTTGCGGCATGGCTGAAGCCATGCCCTTCCGAAATGTAGGCGAGGCTCCCTACGCGGTGCCGGGATTTTTGCGTTCTTCCTACTGTTTCCATGATACGGCGCGGCGGGGGGGAAACACGCCAAAGATCTTTTGGCCAAATGTCACCTGTTTTCAGGGAGATGAGTGCGGCTGGTTCGCCTGGGGGGCTTGACAGGTTTTTCGAGCGAGCGGGAGAACCCGTTGAAGCGAAACCGAAAGCAGAGCGCATACTGTCTTCGTTACGCTGGAGCGCTGGCTGTCTGACGCACGAGTTGCGCGGTCTTACCGCCAATGGGTATGCTGTGGACGTGGCGGGCGCCGAGGCGTTCGCGAAATTGAGTGGAGATCAGCAATGGCGGAAGAATTGAAGCTGCCGAGGTTTTCGGTGGGCGTTGGGGACAGGTTTGCGCATCAGGCGAAGGCGCAGTTGGCGGCTTGCATCAAGGCCGCCGACGCGGGCGTGGATGTGGTTCCGGTGTGGAACAAGAGCAATCGCGAGCACACCATCATCGGCACCGAGCCTAGCCAGACGCGCGCAGCGGCCGATGCTGCCGTGAAGGCGCTGGGTTGGAAGAAGCCGTACTACCTGGA
This sequence comes from Granulicella sp., assembly GCA_965277925.1. Taxonomy (GTDB): domain Bacteria; phylum Acidobacteriota; class Terriglobia; order Terriglobales; family Acidobacteriaceae; genus Granulicella. The sequence goes on from OZ255850.1 coordinate 1,603,090, forward strand.
CGCCGACCACATCACGCTGAAGACCGTCGACAGGTTTGTGGCGCCGTGCGATTTCTTCACGCTGGATGTGGCCGAAGAGATTGGCAAGCCGGCCGCGGCCGCCGATGTGGAAGCCTTTGTGGCACGTCATTCGGAGCTGGTCGGCGAGGTGCGTATCCCGCGCGTGGCCGAGCCTTTCAAGACGGATGCCGCGTTCCTGAAAAGCGTGGCGAACAAGTTTCTTGCGGCCGTGCAGGATGCGGGCAAAATCTACCGCCATCTGGTGGACGTCAAAGGCGAGGGCAAATTCATTGCCGAGATTTCCATGGATGAAACCGACGCCCCACAGACGCCTGTCGAACTGTTGATGATTCTCGCGGCCATCGCCGACGAAAAGATTCCCATCCAGACCATTGCGCCGAAGTTTACCGGCCGCTTCAACAAGGGCGTCGATTACGTGGGCGATGTCGCGCAGTTCACCAAGGAGTTCCAGGAAGACTTGGCGACGATCGATTTCGCCGTCCGGCGTTACGGGCTGCCGGACAACCTGAAGCTCAGCGTGCATTCGGGGTCGGACAAATTTTCGATCTATCGCGCGATCCACGAGTCAGTTCTGAAGTTCGATGCGGGTGTGCATGTGAAGACCGCGGGGACGACCTGGCTGGAAGAGCTGATCGGGCTTGCGGAGGCTGGCGGGGCAGGATTGGAGATTGCGAAGGAGGTTTATCGCGAGGCGTACGCGCACGCGGACGAGTTGTGCAAGCCGTATGCGACGGTCATCGATATCGACACGGCGAAGCTGCCCAAACCCGATGAAGTTGATGGCTGGACCAGCGAGCAATTCACGTCGGCGCTGCGCCACGACCAAAGCAACCCAGCATACAACCCAAGCTTCCGCCAGTTGCTCCACGTCGGGTTCAAGGTCGCGGCGAAGATGGGAGACAGATATCTGAAGGCGCTGGAGGAAAATGAGCAGATCGTCGCGAAAAATGTGACGGCGAATTTGTTCGACCGGCACATCAAGCCGATCTTCCTGGGTTAGCGCATTCCCGGCGCTGATGGTTAGCGCATACCCGGTGCTGATACTGTGGTGAGGTCGATTTCGTTCGGAGTTCGCACTTGGAGAAGGAATGATCGTCGTATTGATGGGCGTGACCGGATCGGGCAAGACCACCATCGGAACGCTGCTGGCCGAGCGAATGGGAACGATCTTCGCCGATGCCGACGACTACCATCCGCTCGCGAACAAGGAGAAGATGGCGGCCGGGCATCCGCTGAACGACGCAGACCGTGAGCCGTGGCTGGAGACGTTGAATGGATTGCTGCGGCGCTGGCATGAGAGAGGCAACGGCGGCGTGCTGGCCTGCTCCGCGCTGAAGGAGGCTTACAGGACGACCCTGACTTGCGGAATGCCCGGACGCACGGTGAAGTTTGTTCTGTTGGACGGGCCCAAGGAATTGATCGCCGAGCGGCTCGCGGAGCGGCACCATGAGTATATGAACCCGAACCTGTTGGACAGCCAGTTGGCCGCGCTGGAGCCGCCCATGGATGCGCTGCGGGTGGTAAACGACCGGCCGCCGGATCAGGTTGCGGAAGAGATTCTTGAGTGCGTGACGCCGCCGGAGTGAAGCAGATTCCTACGGAATGACAACCAGAAAAGCAAAGACAAAGGCGGAAAAGCGATGGCATCGAAGTTGTTCGATTTGACTGGAAAGACAGCGGTAGTGGTGGGCGGAACCTCGGGCATCGGTCTGGCGATGGCCATCGGTCTGGCCGAGGCGGGCGCGGATGTTGTGGCGAGTTCGCGGCGCGCCGAGCAGGTAGACGAGGCTGCGGCGAAGATCGAGGCTGCGGGTGTGAAATCACTGCGGCTCACCTCCGATGTTGCCGATCGCAAGAGCCTGGAGGCGCTGTGCGCGGGCACCATCGAGGCGTTCGGCAAGGTCGACATTTTGATCAACTGCGCCGGCAAGATCAAACGTGCGCCAACCGTCGATTTTCCCGAGGACGAGTGGGACTCGATCATGGACACCAACGTGACCGGCACGCTGCGGGCTTGCCAGATCTTCGGTCGCCGCATGCTGGAGCGCGGCTACGGACGCATCATCAATATCGCTTCGCTGAACACGTTTGTCAGCTTGAAAGAGGTGACCGCGTATGCGTGTTCGAAGGCGGCGGTCGGCGCGCTGACGAAGTCTCTGGCCGTGGAGTGGAGCGCGCAGGGCGTGACCGTCAACGCAATCGCGCCGGGGGTGTTTCGCACCGCGCTGAATCAGGCATTCCTGGACGGCAGCGAGCGCGGCAAAGAGCTGCGCCTGCGCACGCCGATGAACCGCTTTGGCCAGACCGAAGAACTGGTGGGCGCGGCGATCTATCTGGCGTCGGATGCGAGCGCATTTACCAGCGGCGAGATTCTGGTGGTCGATGGCGGGTTCCTGGCCAGCGGCGTCAACCAATAGCGCGTTGAAGCGCCGCCGGTAAAGAGCCTTCGCACTTGCTTTTCTGGTTGTCATTCCGCAGCCAAGCGGAGGAATCTGCTTCTTGGAGTGCCCCTAAACCATCGGGCTCACAGCTCTAGACAAACGTTTGGCTTCAAGTGCTACACTGACGGCTTCTGGAGCATCGCATGAACGAGCGGTTTGAAAACAGCAGAGTGGGTGTCCGGTTCGGCAGGATGCCGGTCGCTATGATATCGATCGCAGTCGCAATGGCGGTATGCGCGGCCGCGGGCGTGGCGCAGCGGCGTCAGCATCCGCCCGCAGCGCCGGCAGGTCCTGTCGGAATCTGGATGAACGCCTCTCTGCCCGCCGCTCAGCGCGCCGATATGGTGCTCCAGCAGATGACGCTGGACGAGAAGATCGACCTGCTGCACGGCGAGGGCATGGCGCACTGGGACCAGAAGATGGCGGCGGGCATGGTCGCGATCCAGGACCAGAGCAACGGCGGCGCGGGGTTTGTGCTGGGCGTCAAGCGGCTGGGCATTCCCAGCATCCAGATGAGCGACGCGGCCTATGGCGTTCGATCCAGCGCGGCCAATGGCAGATATTCGACGGCGCTGCCCTCGAACCTCGCCTCGGCCGCAAGCTGGGACACCGAAGCCGCCTGCCGCTACGGCGCGCTGATCGGCAGCGAGCTGCGCGCGCAGGGCTACAACATGACGCTCGGCGGAGGCGTGAACCTTACCCGCGAGCCGCGCAATGGCCGCACCTTCGAGTACATGGGCGAAGACCCGGTGCTGGCCGGAACGATGGTGGGCCAGAGGATTCGCTGCGAGGGTCAGCAGCACGTCATCTCCGACATCAAGCACTACGCGCTCAACGACCAGGAGAGTGGGCGCCAGGAGGTCGATGCCAAGATCAGCGAGCGCGCCATGCGGGAGAGCGATCTGCTGGCGTTTCAGATTGGCGTCCAGACCGGCCAACCCAACGCAGTGATGTGCAGCTACAACGGCGTGAACGGCGACTACGCCTGCCAGAACAAATATCTGCTGACCGATGTGTTGAAAGGCGATTGGGGCTTCAAGGGATTTGTGGTGTCGGATTGGGGCGGAACGCATTCGACGGTGCAGGCCTCGGCGGCGGGGCTGGACCAGGAGCAGCCGCTCGATGAGTTCTACGGACCGGCCTTGAAGGATGCGGTGCAGGCCGGAAAAGTGCCGACGGCGCAGCTCGACGAGCATGTACGGCGCGTGCTGTATGCCGAGTTCGCCAGCGGCATCGTCGACAACCCGCGACGGACCAGCGTAATCGACCCGCAGAAGGGCTTCGACGTGGCGCGCACCATCGAGGAGCAATCCGCCGTGCTGCTGCGCAATGTTGCTACGAAGACTGTTGCTTCCAGGAACGGCAGCGCCCTGCTGCCCTTGAGCGCAAGCGTGCGCTCCATCGCAGTCATCGGGCTCAATGCCGATACCGGAATGATCTCGGGCGGCGGATCGGCGCAAGTGGATGCGCCGGGCGAGTTGTCGAATGAGCCGTGGCGGACCAAGGTGTGGTTTCCCACCTCGCCGCTCGATGCCATTCGCAAGAAGGCGCCGGATGCCAAGGTAAGCTTCAGCTCGGGTGAGGACATCGCCGAGGCCGTGACGCAGGCCAAAGCCGCCGAGGTTGCAGTGGTCTTCGCGTGGCAGTGGGAGTCGGAGGGCGGCGACCTGCCGAACCTGTCGCTGCCCGGCAATCAGGACAAGCTGATTGCCGCAGTCGCCGCAGCCAACCCGCGCACCGTGGTCGTACTGGAGACCGGATCGGCCGTGACCATGCCGTGGCTGAAGCACACCGGCGCTGTTCTGGAGGCGTGGTACGGCGGCGTCAAGGGCGCAGATGCGATCGCAAACCTGCTCTTCGGCGACGTAAACCCCAGCGGCAAGCTGCCCATCACCTTCCCCGTGAGCGAGAACGAGTTGCCTCGCAAGACCGTCGCGCAGCCTCCGCCGCCGGTGACCAACGGCGTGCTGAGCTTCAGCGTGGACTACAACATCGAAGGCGCCGCCGTCGGCTATAAGTGGTACGAGGAGAAGAAGCTGCCGGTGCTGTTTCCGTTCGGGTTCGGGCTGTCGTACACGACCTTCCGCTACTCTGGATTGACCGTCTCGCCGGACGGTTCGCAGTCCACCTTCACGGTGACCAACACCGGCCGGCGCAAGGGCGCGGACATCGCGGAGGTCTACGCCAAACTTCCAGACAGCGCGGGCGAGCCGTGGAAGCGTCTGGTGGGCTGGCAGAAGGTCGAGCTTGATCCGGGCGCCAGCCGCACTGTGACGGTGCAGGCGCAGCCGCTCGCCCTCGAGGTCTGGGATGCAGCGGCGCACAAGTGGTCGGCTCCCGCCGGCACCTATCGCGTGATGGCCGGCGGGTCGTCCGATTCAGCCGAACTGCCGCTGACCGCGACCTTCCAACAGCGTTGAAGCCGGCCCCGCCTGTCTCTACGCCGGTGCGCCGGGCTTGCCCTGCCACAGCGCAATCATCGCGCCGGTGGGGTCGCTGAGAATGCTGAACCAGCCATGCTCGGGAACCTCCTGCGGGCCGCGCACCAGCGTCGCACCGAGCGAGACAGCTTTCTGCGTGCCGGTGTGGATGTCATCGACGCTGAGATAGGGCAGCCACGCGGTAGGGGCGCCGGGCATGGTGAACATGCCGCCGCCGGGGCCGGTCGCCGGCCGGAACACCGAATACGTGCCGGCCGCGCCCATGTCCATGTCGCTGAAGCTCCAGCCGCAGAGTTCGCCATAGAACTGCTTGGCTTGGGAGAGATCGGGGGTCGTCAGTTCCATGTGTACGAAGGCAGATGACATATGCGAATCCTCGTCTGGGGAATAGAGAGAGCGCAGCGCGAGACGGAATCAGCGTACCCCCGTCGCCGCCGGCGGTTTTGCGGATCGGGCGCAGCGGACCAAGTGTAGCGGATCGTGCGTAGAGTTCTCTGTCTTTCTGGTTGTCATTCCATAGCGAAGCGGAGGAATCTGCTGTATTGGACCGCCTATACACCATAGGACCTACCGCTTTAACGGCGCGAGCAGCAGGTCCTTCACTACGCTCAGGATGACAATTCAATTCTTGTTCGCACTGACAGCCAGAAAAGACAAGAGCAGGCTCTGCTCAAGCTACCGACCTGGCGTCAGGCGGCTTTCGCATGCTTCTGTTGCACAACCACCTGATCAGCCTGCGGCCCCTTCGGCCCCTGAACAACATCGAAGCTGACCGCATCACCCTCCTTCAGGCTCTTGTAGCCGTCGAGCTGGATCGAGCTGTAGTGCACGAACACGTCGTTGCCGTCATCGCGCCCGAGAAAGCCGAAGCCCTTTGCGTTGTTGAACCATTTAACTGTGCCTTCGTACTGTGCCATTAGGTGCCTCCTGCGGGTGAAGTAGTGAACTAGATTGCGGACAATGTTCGATCCGGGCCTGGGTGTCGTGAGATTTGCAGTCAAATCGAGCAATTCAGCAGTTTGTCTACCGTGGAGAGCAGCTTGGCCGGTCCGTCGAAGATATTCAACACTTCGCTGGCGCCGTCCTCGGTACAGTTGCCGTGAGCTAAGAGGAGGCTTTTCATGCCCGGGCAAAAACGGCTGAGCGCAAGAGCCCGGTCGCATTGCTGTTCGCCCAGCGTGTAGCAGAGGATCAGAAGCCGGATTGGGTTCTCTGCGAGTTTCCACTCCACTTCCGCAAGTTCGGTTGCGGTCTCGGTCGCGTAGCCATGCTGGGACAGGACCCAGCTCCGGGTCTCCAGCAGGGTCGGGTCGTGGCCGAAGATCAGGATGGAGGGCAGCTCCGCATTGGGCAACTGCGCCAGGTTACCTCGGAGCCCTACGTCCAATAAATCAGTGACGCAGTTGGACCCAGCGTGTACCATTGAGTTACTGTAGTTTTTCGCCGTTTACGATGTCTGTACGGTGGCGTACCATCTGCATGAATAGTTGTCAACGAAATCCAGCAGAGATGGTGCAAGAGGGCTTCCCGAAATGGAACCACGAATGAGTTCGAACGGGGCTCCCATCGGCACCGACGCTCCCCCAATAAAGAATTTTCCAGGCAGAGCGACGTACAAAAACCTGCTTCTGCAGCGGCTGAGCCACGACACCGTCACGCGCCTGAATCTCCACCCCGTGAAGTTCGAAGTGGGCCACGAGATCGAGTATCCCGGCCGCCCGATCGACCATCTCTTCTTCGTCGAAGAGGGCATGGCCTCCCTCACCACCACCTTCCAGGACGGCTCCCAGGTCGAGGTAGGAATGTTCGGCTACGAATCGGTGATTGGCGTCTCCGCCCTGATGGGGACCAAGCGCAGCCTCAACCGGATCTACACGCAGATCGGCGGCTACGGCTACTCCTGCACCACCGAAGCCGCGAACCGCGAATTTCAGATGTGCGGGTTGTTTCAGGAGCTGGCTCTGCGCTACGTGCAGGCGCAACTGGTCCAGGCCATGCAATCGGCCGGCTGCAACGCCAAGCACGAAGTGGACCAGCGCCTCGCCCGCTGGCTGCTGCTGTGCGCCGACCGCGCCCACAGCAACACCTTCAAGATGTCGCAGGAGTATCTCGCCGACATGCTCGGCAGTTCGCGCCCCACGGTCACCGTGGCGGCCGGCAACCTTCGGGCGAAGGGGCTGATCGAATACACGCGCGGCACCATCCACATCCCCGATCCGAAGCGGCTCGAGGCGGCAGCCTGCGAGTGCTATCACGTGATCAAGGACCACCTCGGCAGCTACGCGCAGTTCGACACGGGAAACGTAGCGTAGGGAAAAGCGCGATGCCGCGGCGAAAGCGGCCCTTGAACAGAATCCCCATCGGTGTCGATTCCTCCGCTACGCTGCGGAATGATAACCAAAAAAGCAAGAGCACAAACTCTACACCATCACGAATTCTGCTTTAGACTAATGCGCGCCGGCCGGCCCTTTGCCCGGCTTGACCTTCTTGAAGAACCACACCGCGCCGATGCAGGCGAAGCACATCAGCGAAAGCCAGCGAAAGACGTCGATGAAGGCCCAGTGCAGCGCCTGGCGCTGCAGTTCGCGGTAGAGCGTGGCGCGGGCGGCGGGCAGCGCGTTGGCCTTGCCGAAGTAGCGGGTGAGGAACTGCTCGCTGCTGTGCAGCGCGTTCTGATAGCCCAGGCCGGATTGCGGCGCGTAGTTGGTGATGTCGCTCTGGTGGGCGTCGGAGCGGCGCGCGAGCAGCGTCGTCGCAATCGAAATTCCGATGCTGCCGCCGACGTTGCGCATCAGGTTGAACAGACCGCTGGCGTTGCCGATCTGCTCGTTGCGCAGCGTGCCGTAAGCGGCGGTATTGATGGGCACGAAGACGAAGCTGAGGCCGAAGCCGGTGATGAGGATCGGCCAGAACAGCGTCGTCGGCGAGATGCCGAGCGTGACCGAACCGAAGTACATCGTCGTCAGGCCGAAGATGGCAAAGCCGAAGGTCAGCAGGTAGCGCGGGTCCACTTTATTCGACAGGTAGCCAATGATGGGCATGCCGCAGATGGCGCCCACGCCACGCGGCGCCACCACCAGCCCCGCCCCAAACGCGGTGTAGCCGAGCAACTCCTGATAGAACAGCGGAAGCACGGTGACGGTGGAGTAAATTCCAATGCCGAACAGGAAGATGAGCAGACATCCGGTAGCGAAGTTGCGGTCCTTCAAGATGCGCAGGTTGACCAGCGGGTCTTTCCCCCAGAACGACTGGTAGATAAAGACGACAAACGCGACCAGGCACGCCGCGGCGGCCCAGCGGATCCAGACCGCGCCGAACCAGTCAACCTCCTGGCCCTTGTCCAGGATCACCTGCAGGCAGCCCGTCCAGACGCAGAGCGCGCCGAAGCCGAGGTTGTCGAAGCGGGCGACCTTGGCGTTCTTGATGTAGGAGGGGTCGTGCACGAAAGTATTGATCATGAAAAGCGCAAGAATGCCGATAGGGATATTGATGTAGAAGGCGTAGCGCCAGGAGTAAGTGTCGGTAAGATAGCCGCCCAGGGTGGGTCCGAGCACCGGGGCGACGACCACGCCGAAGGCGAAGACAGCCATCGCGGCCCCGCGCTTGACCGGCGGAAAGCTCTCCAGCAGGATGGCCTGCGAGAGCGGTTGCAGCGCGCCTCCGCCGGCGCCCTGGATGACGCGGAAGAGCAGCAGCAGGGCCAGCGAAGGCGCGGCGCCGCAAGCGAAGCTGGCGACCGTGAACAGCGCGACGCAGAACATCAGAAAGCGCTTGCGGCCAAACTTGAGCGAGAACCAGTTGGAGGCCGGCAGAATGATGGCGTTCGAAACCAGATAGCTGGTCAGCACCCAGGTGGCTTCGTCGTTGGAGGCCGAGAGCGAGCCGGCGATGTACGGCAGCGCGACCGAGGCGATCGACGTGTCGAGCACCTCCATGAACGTGGCCAGCATCACGGCGGCGGCGATCAGCCACGGGTTGACACCCTGCGCGGCTTGCTGCGAGGCGTCGGGCGGTGCGGTGGCGGTGGCCATACGCGAACGTAGTTCTCCTCGGAAAGATGTGCGATGGGACGAACCCAGCTTGCTTGCAGACCCCTGTTGCTTGCAGATTTGGATGCGAATCCGGCGGCGAAGATGCGGAGATCCACGCCCCGGAAAGGCGCGGCTTGGAGCAGAATGCGCCTCGATGCAGAGTTCGCTTCTGCCTTTCTGGTTGTCATTCCGCAGCGAAGCGGAGGAATCTGCCGTTTGCGGCGCATAGAAGCGACTGGAGAAACAGCCCTACGGCAGCGGCTGATGCATGGGATAGCGCCGCTTCCGCAGCAGGAACGGAAATTCCAGCAGATGAAACGAAAGCCACGCAACGATCAGCGTGATGGGAAACGCCACCAGCAGCCGAACGGTTTGATAGTAGCTGCCCGCCGTGGAGTGAGTGAGGCGCGCGGCGAAATAATCGAAGATGGGCTGCAGCAGGATGTGGAAGATATAAAAGCCATAGCTGATGCGCCCCAGCCAACCCAGCGGAGCGAACGAAACGATGTGGCGGCCCAATCCCGGGCGCAGAACGATCGGAATCAGCGCGGCGCAGGCCAGACTCACTCCGGGAAGGCCGAGCATGAACTGCAGCGGCAACGTGAGGTAGAACGACTTGCAGAGAAGGCTGGAGACCAAGAAGAGCCCTAGCCCGAAAAGAAACAGGGCGGTGGCGTGGCGGTGCACGAACCTCGTCGAACCGGAGGTCTGACCGTGCTTGCTGCTGCGCATGGCCAGCGCGATCGCCGCGCCCATCGCCAGCGCACCGGCATGGGTCAGCAGAAAGCTGTCGAATAGGTGCCCCTGGCGAGCGAAAGCCAGCCCGCGAAGGCCGTAGATCGCCAGACGAAACCCCGCGCAGACCGCGAACACCCACAGGCTGAGCCGAAGCGCGCTGCGCCGGTTGCCGCGCACGGTCAGCAGAAGCGCGGGCCACAGCAGATAGAACTGCTCTTCGACCGCGAGGCTCCACAGATGATAGAGCGGCAGCGGCGAATAGGTCTGGATCGCCTGCGTAGCGAGAAACGGCAGGTCCTGCAGGAAAAAAGCGAAGATCCAGAACGGCTTGATATCGATGAAGCTGGAGCCGTGCGCTACCGCTAGAAAGGCGCACGCAAGAATGACAAAGTAGTACAGCGGAAGGATGCGCAGCGCGCGCCGGGCGTAGAAGTTGCGCAGCCAGCGCGGCTCGCTGAACGAGTCCCACAGCGAGCCGGTGATGAGGAAGCCGGACAGCGCGAAGAACAGAACGACGCCGGTCCATCCGGCCTCGGTCGCGATGCCGAGGCCATGGACAAGCGGGTTCCGCGACTGCAGGCCGCCCCCGTAATGGAAGACGAAGACCATCAGCACGGCGACGCCGCGCAGGCCATCCAGCGCAGCATCGCGCGGCTTGGAAGGCGGCTGCGGAGCGGGCTGGCGATGGGCGCCAACCGACTCGCCGTCGGCTCGGGCCAGCCCGTCGGTGCTGCGGCCGGCAGCGCCGCTGCGGCGTGCGGCCTCGCCATCGGGACGGGCGCTTGAGGGCGAAGCGGCGGTGTTTCTTCGAAGCGTCACTGCGGCCAAGCCTAGAGAGTGTCGCCGCCGGAGTCAACCGCCTGTCCCGGCTCGCCGCAGCGCGGCCGCCGCGCGGGCTCGCGTGACACGTCACGTGGTACGTTCATTGGATGAATGAGATCGAAGCCGTGGGCGCTGAGATCGCCGCGAGCGCAGGGCCGCACGGCCCCGGCGACATCCAACCGGCAGCCACGGAGCGCGACCAGCGGCCATGGCTCTTCGGCCTGCTGATTGCTCCCTCGGCGGTGGTCGCCAACGGCGTGATCCAGGGCGGCGTGCTGGCCTACATCATGCGCCAGCAGGGCATCTCAGGCTTGCGTGCGGCGCAGATCATCTCGCTGCTCGCGCTGCCCACGATGATCTATTTTCTGTGGAGCCCCGTCACCGACTTCCTGGTGCGGCGGCGCACCTGGCTGCTGATAGGAGGCGTGGCCGCCGGTGTCCTGATGGCCATCGCCTTGCGCGAGCGCAGCCTGGCCTCGCGGACCGCAGTGGTGCTGATGTTTCTCAGCGCGTGCTGCAGCCAACTGGTGGTGTCCAGTTGCGGCGGCATGATGGGCGCGATGCGGTTGGAGCGGACAAAACGGATTGCGAGCGGTTTCTACCAGGGCGGCTCGATGGGCTTTGGAGCCGCCTCCGTCTTCGTCCTTGTGCTGGTCTATGCGCGGATGACCCATGGCTGGCTGGCGGTCATCGCCGCCGCGCTGGTGGTCGGCCCAGCGTTGTTCGCGCTGGCCGCACCGAAGCAGGATGTCGTCGTCGAAGACGGCTTCGGCCGCACGATGCGCCGCATATGGAGCGAGTTCAAGGCGACCTTCCTGCGCTGGCGCGCGGTGCCCTACACCCTGCTGATGCTCTTCCCCCTGGCCAGCGGATCGGCGGTGGGCCTACTGCCCGGCGTGGCGCAGGATTACGGCGTGAACGGGCAGCATGTGGCCTGGATGAACGGTCTCGCCGGCGCGCTGCTGATGACCGCCGGTTCGCTCGCCGCGACCCTGATCCCCGCGCGAATACGAGCCTCGGTGGCCTATCTGACCGTCGCGCTGGTGAACGCAGGAACGCTGGCAATCCTGTGGCTCGGGCCGCAGCGGCCAACGACCTATTACCTGGGCGTGACACTGTATCTGTTCACGGTCGGCACCGCCTACGCGATGTTTACCGCAGTCGTGCTGGAGTTTCTCGGCCACTCCGGCAAGAGCGGCAGCGGCCGCTACTCGATCATCAATTCCATGGGCAATGTGCCCGTCGTCTACATGACGATGCTGGACGGCTGGGGCGGAAGCAAGTGGGGCGCGCGCGGTCTGCCCGGTACCGAAGCCGTAGCGGGCGCGATCGGCGCGACCATTCTCCTGGCATATTTCCTGTCGCGAAGGCCCACCAGATGAGCGGCGAGCCGCTGGAAATCGGCTGTTGCTGCTGTTGCCGTTGCTTTTCTGGTTGTCATTCCGCAGGAATCTGCTTCCTATCGCCGCCTGGACACATCCGCTCGCCCTACAGCTTGTACGCCTTCCGCACCAGCCGCACCGTCAACTCCTGGGCCAGGTCGAAGGCCTCATCCTCATCCAGCCGATGCTCCGCCACCAGCCTTCCCAGGAACGCGCAATCGATCCGCCGCGCCACATCATGCCGCGCCGGAATCGACAGAAACGCGCGCGTATCGTCGTTGAACCCAACCGTGTTGTAGAACCCGGCGGTCTCGGTCGCCTGCTCGCGAAACCGCATCATGCCATCGGGCGAGTCCTGGAACCACCACGGCGGCCCCAGCCGCAGACACGGATAATGCCCGGCCAGCGGCGCCAGCTCCCTGCTATAGGTCGATTCATCCAGCGTGAACAGAATGAAGATGAAGCCCGGCTCATTGCCATACTTCGACAGCAGCGGCTGCAGACTGCGCACATACTCCGTCGGTGACGGAATGTCCGCGCCCTTATCGCGCCCGAACCGCTCGTACACCTTCTGGTTGTGGTTGCGGATCGCGCCCGGATGCAGCTGCATCGTCAGCCCATCCTCGACGCTCATTCCAGCCATTTCCGTCAGCATCTGTGCCTGAAACAGCTCCACGTCGCCGCCCCGCGTCTTGCCCGTATAAATTCGTTCGTACAGCGCCACTGCCTCAGTCCAGGGCAGGTCCGCGGTCATCGCCGTCAGGTGTCCGTGGTCGGTCGCGGTCGCACCGTTCTCCTTGAAGAAGGCGCGCCGTTTGCGCAGGGCATTCAGATAGCCCTTGTAGCTCGAAACATCCTCGCCGCTGACCTCGCCGAGCTTGTGCAGGTTCGCCTGAAACCCCGCATACTCGGCATCCACCACCGCATCCGGACGGAACGTCGGCAGCACCCGCCCCTTCCAGCCGGAAGCTCTGATCCTGCGGTGCTGCTCCAGCGAATCGAACGCCGTATCGGTGGTCGACAGCACCTCGATGTTGAAGCTGTCGTACAGCGCGCGCGGCAGAAACTCCGCCGTCTGCAACTTCCGGTCGATGATCTCGTAATACTCGTCGGCGTTCTCCGCGCTCAGCCGCTCGGTCAGCCCGAACAGCTCGGCGAACGCATAGTCCAGCCACAGCCGCGTCGGGGTCCCGCGAAACAGATAATAGTTCCGCGCGAAGATCCGCCACGCCTCGCGCGGGTCCGCCTCGGGCGCTGCGTCGTTCGCGGCCGCAGCCTTGCTGCCGTTCTGCGGCACCCCCAGCGACTCCAGCGAAATCCCCTGCGAGTACAGCATCCGGAAGATGTAATGGTCCGGCTGAATGAACAGCGCCGCCGGATTCGGAAACGGCTTGTTGTCCGCAAACCACTGCGGATCGCAATGCCCATGCGGGCTGATGATCGGCAGATCGCGCACGGTTTCGTACAACTTGGCGGCGATCGCGCGCGATGCGCTCTCTGCCGGAAACAGCCTGTTCTTATCCAGCATTGTGCTTCCCCTCATTTTGTCGCGATAACGATTCGCTCGCGGGTTCGCGTTGCGCATCTTGAAGCCTACCAAACTATCGATTTAGTTGTAACACCGTCCTATCGGTACTCGACGCGCCATGACAAGCCGTTACTCCGCCAGACACGCCAAAGGCCGTTGCCGCTCTATAACAGCGCAGGCCGAACCCCCGGAGCAGAGTGCTCATTGGTATAGCGTGTTGCTCTTGCCTTGATTGGTATGGAGCGTTGCTCTCGCCTTTCTGGTTGTCATTCCGCAGCGTAGCGGAGGAATCTGCTTCTCGGGGGCGCCGATACACCAGCGGGGGAATCGCCCTATAGCCGCGGCCGGAAATCGCAAGGACTGAAGCCCCGTCCGATAGACTGACTTAGCTTAACTCGGTGCGGCCGTTGACCGTCGCCCCGCAATCTCTTGCCAGTCGCACCCGTATCGAGGAGTCGAAATCTTGACCAACCCCACCGCCGGCGCTCTGACCCAGCAGCCGCTTTCCACCGCCAGCTTCCTCGCCCGCGTCCACGCCCTCGCACCCACAGTCGCGGTCTTCGATTGCGACGGCACGCTCTGGTCCGGCGACGCGGGCTCCAGTTTCATGCGATGGTCGATCCAAACCGGACTGCTCTCCCCTGCAGCGACCACCTGGCTCAACGCCCGCTATGAAGCCTACAAGCGCGGCGAGGTCTCCGAGATCGCCATCTGTGGCGAGATGGTCCAGGTCTACCGCGGCCTTCCCGCCGACCAGCTCCGCCGCGCCGCCGCCGACTTCTTCCGCCAGCACATCGAACCCCACATCTTCCCCGAGATGGCCGAGCTCGTCGCCGCTCTCCAGCACAACGGCTGCGACATCTGGGCGGTCAGCTCCACCTGCGACTGGGTCATCGAGGAGGGTGTGCAGCGCTTCCACATTCCCGCCAACCGCGTCCTCGCCGCCTGCGTCGAGTGCGACAGCACAGGCCTTGCCACCGACCGGCTCCGCGACGTCCCCACCGGCGAGGGTAAGGTTGCGTCCCTGCGTCGCGCCGGAATTACCGCTCCCGACGCCGTCTTCGGCAACTCCATCCACGACGCCGCCATGCTGCAGGTCGCCCGCACCGCCTTCCCGGTCAACCCCTCGCCTGAACTCCTGCATCTCAGCGCCTTGCACGGCTGGCCGGTTTACTTCCCGGCCGCGTCCCCGGCTACGGGCGGGTTCCCGGCCGCGGGCGCCCCGTAACCATCCATTGAACCCTGTCGCGCGTAGTCCTATAGAGGGCTTGTCAACGTCTACACTGAGCAGGGAACGTGAAACAGCCGATCCGCAAACTGAATGATCGCCGCGCCACCCATGCCCCAAGACCTTTGCGGCACGTCGTGGCCGCGTTGATCGTACGCGGCGGCGGCGCGCATTTACCAAGCCCGACCAACGGCAGCGCAATATACGAAGCCTCGCACCCCATCGGCCCGCACCCCATCGGTCTGGAGAACGGCAGCCCCAACCATGCCGACCGGACTCGCGAGGTCTTCATCTGTCAGCGCCGCCCCGACCAGCCAATGGCTCTCAAATGGGAGTTCCCCGGCGGCAAGGTCGAACCCGGCGAGACCTCCGTCGAAGCCCTGGCCCGCGAGCTCTCCGAAGAGCTCGGCATCGTCGCCACCATCGGCCCGCACGTCACCACCATCCGCCACAACTATCGCAACGGCGGCGCGATCGAGATCGAGTTCTTCACCGTCAGCGAGTTCGAAGGCGACCTCGACAACCGCATCTTCCACCAGATGCTCTGGAGCCCCGTCCAGCGCCTCCCCGACTACGACTTCCTGGCCGCCGACCTCACCCTCATCCGCGACCTCGCCGACGGCAAGCTGCTCTAACGGCCCCCGGATCTCGAGCGAAATCCCAATAGGTGTAGAGCATTGCTGCTATGCACTTTGCATCGGCACTTGCTTTTCTGGTTGTCATTCCGTAGCGCAGCGGAGGAATCTGCTCTTGGGCCGGCTATACACCATCGCGGACACCACTCTAGCCGTGAGCCTTTGTCCAGGCCTCAACTGCCGCCGCGATTTGCTGCCACATCAAGACCAGCGACAGCCCCACCACAATCACCGTCGTTCCCCACGCCAGCACGTTGAACCAGTGCGTATTGACATGCTTGCCCATCAGCTCTTTCTTGTTGATCAGCCGCAGCATGAAGTACAAGACGAACGGCAGCAGCACGCCATTGAGCACCTGCGACAGGATCGTCATCTTGACCAGCGGAAAATTCGGGATCAGCACGATCGCCGCTCCCGCCGCGATCAACAGCGTGTACAGCCAGTAGAAGAACGGCGCCTGCCTGAAACTCTTATCCACGCCGCTCTCAAAACCGAGTCCTTCACACACGCTGTACGCCGTCGAGATCGGCAGCACCGACGCCGCGAAGAATGACGCGTTGAACAGCCCCGCGGCGAACAGGATATACGCGAAATCCCCCGCCAGCGGCTTCATCGCCTGCGCCGCATCGGAAGGCACGCTGATGTTCCGCATCCCATGCGTCCACAGCGTCGCCGCGCACGCCACCACGATGAACCATCCCACAATGTCGGTGAAGAAAGACCCGACGATCACATCCAGCCTCGACGCCGCATATTGCCGGATCGAAACGCCCTTCTCCACAATCGATGCCTGCATGTAGAACTGCATCCACGGCGAAATTGTCGTTCCAATCACGCCCACGACCATGTAGATGTAGTTGTGATCGCTCCACATCGAACGGCCCGGCAGCTTCACCGTCTCCACCAGCGCCGTATGCCAGTCCGGCTGCGCCAGCACACCCGCAATGATGTAGCAGAAATAAAAAGCGCTCGCCACAAGAAAGATCTTCTCCACGCTCTTGTAGTCGCCCTTGACCACCAGCGCCCACACCGCCAGCGCGCACAGTGGAACGCTCGCCAGCTTGCCTACATGGAACAGTTGCAGCGACCCCGCAATGCCCGAAAACTCCGCCACCACATTGCCGAAGTTCACCACCACCAGCAGCAGCATCAGCACAAACGTCATGCGCAGCCCGAACTCTTCGCGGATCAAATCGCTCAGGCCCTTGCCGGTCACCACGCCCATGCGCGCGCACATCTCCTGCACCACGATCAGCGCGATCGTGATCGGGATCATGGTCCACAGCAGCTTATAGCCGTACTGCGCTCCGGCCTGCGAGTAGGTCAGGATCCCGCCCGCATCGTTGTCCACGTTGGCCGTAATAAATCCCGGCCCGAGCACAGCGAAGAACAGGAACAGGCTGGTCCTGTACCGCTTCAGGAAACTCACACCCACACCGCCGCCGCCCGAGCGCACAAAGAGACATCGCTCACAAATTGTGTCTGCATTGTCGCGCCCTCACTCTTCGAATTTGCCCCGCCTCTAGAGTACCCCGAGAACCCTCCGCGGACCCGCTGCCCCAAGTGCTTTTACGCCACCACCCTAATGCCATCTCGACCGAAGTGGAGAGACCTGCAGTTGCTCTTGCCTTTCTGGTTGTCATCCCGCAGGGATCTGCTTCTGTCCTTGCTTGTTCATCCCTGCCGCGCATCCACCAGCGGCCCCAACCGCTCCACGATCCTTCCCACCTGCGCATCGTTCCCATACCCATCCCGCACCGCCCTCTCGCGCCCGGCCGCCGCGATCCGCGCGCGCGCCGCCTCATCCGGCAGATACCGCGCGATCTTCGCTGCGCAGTCCGCGAAGTCCGAAAAAAATGCCGCCTCCTCGTCCTCACGGAACTTCGCCATGTGTCCCGCCGACCGCTCCGCCAGCAGAAATCCACCGCACGCCGCGATCTCAAAGCTCTTGTGCACGAACTCATCCTGGTTCGAGTGCGTAATAAAACTCAGGTTGATCTTCGACCGCCAGATCGCCTCGCGGTAATCCGCACCATAAAGCTCGCCGCCGGTGTATAGCGCCTTCGCCGCGTCCGCAGCCAGCCGCGAATTCCACATGCGATCCCCGGAGATCACCACAGGAAACCCACATTCTCTCCACAGCCGCGTCAGAAACTCCGGCCGATCGTCATACGAGGTCCCCACAAACGACACGCCTCGATCGCGCCGCTCATCGCCCCACCCCGGCGGCGGAGGGAAGTGGATCGTCGGCTCATACGCCGTCTGTATCTTGATCACATCCCGCGCACCGCGTTCCCTGTAGTCCGCAATGTTCTTGTCCCGTTGCACCACATGCAGATCGAAGTAGGGAATATCCTTCATGTACAGCCGCCACCCCGGATCGCGCCGCGGGCCGAACGCATTGTCGATCATGTAGCTCACCGTCGCGACGCCCATCCTCCGTAGTCGTTCCAGCGTCTGCGGCTGCAACCCCAGCAGCTTATCGGCCCAGAAAACTTCCGGCCGTTCGCGCTCGGCCAGCGCCACAACATCGCGATTCAGCCGCCACACCCACGGCCCTGTCTGCGCCCGATGCACCACCTTGCTCAGCAGCTCATTCTTTGGCCTGTACTCGTAGGTATTCACCGGCAAAACCGTATGCCCCAGCCGCTCCAGCGCCCACAGCCTGTACAGCGCCGAGTCGTTCAGCGACAATTGCGCCGCATACAAAATCTTCACGCGCTCGCTCCCCTAAGCAGACTGCCCCGAGAACTCTGCCTCGTCCCTGCTTTTGCTTTTCTGGTTGTCATTCCGCAGCGCAGCGGAGGAATCTGCTGTTAGGGCGCATGGACCCCATCGGAGGAGCCCGCCTACCCCTCCAGCAACTGCCCGATCACCTGCTCCGCGTGGATCGCGCCCGCGATGCGCCCATGGCTATCCACCACCGGCAGCGAGCGCAGGTTGTACTTATCGAACAACTCCGCCACATGCTTGTCGTTCGCCTCCATCTTGCAACTGACGTTATGTCCCTCCGACAGCGTCGCCAGCTTGGTCTCCGGTGTCGCCAGCAGCAGCCGCGGCAGCATCACCACGCCCGCCAGTTTTTCATCTTCATTCACCAGATAAATCTCCGTAATTGTGTCCGGATCGCCCTCGAACGCACGCAGCGCCTCGACCGCATCGGCCACCGTCGCGCTCACCGCGGCGCTCACAAAATCCGTCGTCATCCGGCCCGCCGCCGAGTTCGCCGAAAACTCCAGCAGCTCCTCTACGTCCTGCCGCTCCTCCGGCTCCATCTCATGCAGGATCGCCTCCGACTCCTCCTCCGAAAGCTCGCCCAGCACATCTGCCGCCGCGCCCGGATCCATCTCTTCCAGAATGTCGGCCGCGCGCTCGGAGTCCATGCCCTGCAGCAGCGCCTTCTGCAGCTTCGGATCGACCTCCTCCAGTGTCTCGGCCGCGGTCTCCTCCGACAGGCTTGAGAACACCGCATCGCGCTCGGCCGGCGCCAGGTCCTCCAGAATATCCGCAATGTCCGACGGATGCAGCTTCGCCAGCCGGTCCTGCCCGATCTTCAGCCGCACCCGCCGCGCCGGATCGCGCTCGATCAGGTCCACCATCTCCCACGGAATCGCCCGCGGCTTCAACCGTCCCGCAACCTCCGCGACCATTCCCGCCGGCAGCCCTTTCAGCAACCGCCGCACCGCGCCACGATTGCCGACCTCGACCTCCTGAATCGCCAGCCCAGCGGTCTCACCTTCGCGCGCCCCAGGCTCCCACGCCAGGTTCACGTCATTTACCCGCACCACCTTGCGTCCATTCACATCGATGATCTGCTGGTCCAGCACGTCGTAGTCCAGCAGCAGATAATCGTTCTGCTTGTTCATGTGCGCCGGCTCGCCTGTAGCGTGCAGCACCGTCTCATTCGGCTTTGGCCATGCCACTTCTTCCACCGCCAGCAGCAGACCTCTGCGCTTGCCGCCGCCCGGCTTGCACAGCATCAGGCCCATCACGTGGGTCCCGTCCTTCGCCACATCCACTGCCAGCTCCCGCACCCGCCCCAGCACGGTCCCCGCGCCATCGACCACACTCATCCCCAGCATCGCGGACACACTGGTCGAAATAGTCGCTCGCTCGCTCATCGCTCCCCCTAAACTACCCCATTCCACACGCTGAGCGAAGCCAGACTGGGCGAATCCGCCGATGCGGTTGCTTCCGCTCTTGCTTTTCTGGCTGTCATTCCGCAGCGAAGCGGAGGAATCTGCTTCTCCCAGGCAACCACCTCGAAGCGAAGCTCCCCCGCACGGCAGAACCGAAGACCGTCCGCCCCAGCAGCAAGACAACGGCGGAGCCCTTGAAGCCCCGCCGTCCACCAACCACCAACCACTAACCACTAACCACCAACCACCAACCACTAACCACTAACCACTAACCACTAACCACTAACCACTCAAGCGTTCACCGGCTCCAGCATCTGCGCGAACCGCTTACCCTTGCGCTCCGCCGCGGCCTGCTTATGCAGCGCATATCCGGCGATCAGCGGGAATGCAATCGTCGCCTCCGCATACACCATCTGCTCATAGGTCAGCGCGACCTTGCCCCAGCTCGACGCTTCCTTCAGCGTCGACCCGGACAGCGCGCCATCTCGCACATCGGCCACCGTCACCTGGATCGCATACTTGTGCATGGGCACCTCGACGCCCAGCACATCCGCGGCCACCACCACGTCCTGCGCAAAGTTCTTCGGCACGCCGCCGCCGATCATCAGCAGGCCCGTCGACGGGTTGGCGATCTTCAACTGCGTCAGCTCATAAAAGTCCTTGGCCGAATCGATCGACAGCATCGGTTTGCCCTGCCTTGCATGCTGGTGCGCCACCAGCCCAAAGCCCGCCGAGCAGTCCGAGAACGCCGGCACAAAGATCGGCACGTCCTTCTCATAACACGCCAGCACGATCGAATCGTTGTTGCCCTCCTCCGGCGTGCGCCCGTTCTTCTGCAGATACTCGCCCATCGCCGCGATGAACTCGCGCGAGCTGTGCGGCCGCGTCGGCAGCGAATTCGCAATCTTCTCCATCGTGTCGTCGCAGATCCGCAGCTCTTCCTCGTCGATGAACGTGTCGTAAATACGATCGATCATGAGGTCATGCAACTGGGCATCGAACGCGCCGTACTTGTACTCATCGGGTGCGATGTAGTGTCTATACCCCAGCGCCTCGAAGAAGTCCTGATCGACGATATTGGCGCCGGTCGAGACAATCGCATCGACCATATTGTTGCGCACCAGGTCGACGATGACCTTCTGCAATCCGGCCGAGATCAGCGATCCCGCCAGGCACAGAATCGAGCCGCACTCGGAATCGCGCAGCATCATCTCGAAGATGCTCGCCGCCCGCGCCAGATCGCGCGAGCTGTAAGCCATGGACGCCATGGCATCGACCAGCGGCACCACATTATGCTGGCTGATATCGATGTGCTGAATCTGTGTGTGAAGGAGCTCTTTTTTCGTAGTCATATCGCTACTAGTTTATCGTGCTTCGAAGCAGCAGCAACGCGGCGATGTGTAGATTTTGAGTCACTGCCGGCTAATCTTCTTCAAATATTTCTTCGATCCTTCTCCCGAACGTCCGCGCAATCCGAAACGCCAGCGGCAGCGACGGGTCGTACCTTCCCGTCTCAATGGCGTTTACGCTCTGCCGCGACACCTCCAGCCGGTCGGCCAGTTCCGCCTGCGACCATCCTTTCTCCGCCCGCAATGCCCGCAGCCCGTTATTCATCGACGGGCACGCGGTTCTTCACGCGGTAAGTCAGCTTCGCCGCCAGCATGAACACGAAGAACGCCCAGAACCCGCTGAACGGCGGCATCTGTCCCTTCCAGCCATAGATGGTCAAAAAGCCCGCGAACATATTCATCGCCACGCACCCCGCCGTTCCCCACAGCAGGAAGCGCATCGTCAGCTCGCGCTTGTACTCGTCCGGCTCGTCGCGCAGATACCGCCCGAACAGCACAATCACGCCCACGATTGGCAGCACCGGCAGCAATGCTATCGCCCACAGCGCCGCGCCGGTCGGATGCAGTCTCAAATCCGCATAGAAGCTGGCAAAGAAAATCACAAAGTAGCTGGCCGTTACCATCAAACCGGCCTTCCTGAAATTGCGCGAAACCACAGTCTCCATAATCGCCTCCTGGGTCACAGAATCAAATCTCAATGACAAGCAGACTTTACGACAAGCGCCCTTGTCATGTCAAGCGTTCTTTACTTAAATTCGGCCATAATTTCAACTCCACCACCCACCACGAGAAAACCACGCCGCCACCACGTGAAAACCGCCTCGAAACGGCAACCTTGATACGCTAAAAGTCCGAGGCCCCATGAACGTCAACTTCGCCGAGCGCGCGCACAATCACAACTGGAAGCTCGACCCCATCGTGCGCTCGCTGCTCGATACCGACTTCTATAAACTCCTGATGCTGCAGTTCATCTGGAAGAACTTCCCCGCCACACGTGTCACCAGCGAGGTCCACAACCGCACCACGCGCGTGCGGCTGGCCGAGCGCATCTCCGCCGCCGCGCTGCGAGAACAGCTCGACCACGTCCGCGGCCTGCGCTACCTGAAGTCCGAGCTCGTCTGGCTGGCCGGCAACACCTTCTACGGCGTCCGCCAGATCTTCTCGCCCGAGTTCCTCGACTGGCTGGAGCACCAGCATCGCCTCTCCGACTACGAGATCGTCGAGCCCCAGGACGGCGATCAAGCCGGCCAGCTCATCATCCGCTTCTCCGGCCTCTGGACCGAGGTCACCATGTGGGAGGTCTACGCCCTCGCCATCGTCAGCGAGATGAAGACCCGCGCCGCCCTCGCCGAACTGAACGAGCTCGAGCTCGACGTCCTCTACGCCCGCGCCAAAACGCGCCTGTGGGACAAGATCGAGCTGCTCCGCCCCATCGAAGGCCTGCGTCTCTCGGACTTCGGAACCCGCCGCCGCCACAGCTTCCTCTGGCAGGAGTACTGCGTCGAAGCCCTGCAGACTGCGCTCAATAGCAACGGCACCGAGCGATTTACCGGCACCTCCAACACCGCGCTCGCCTACAAGCACAACCTCGAAGCCATCGGCACCAACGCCCACGAGCTACCCATGGCGATGGCCGCAATCGCCTCGCGCGGCTCCGACGCCGACCTGCGCCGCTCGCAGTACGACGTGCTCGCGCTGTGGCAGCAGAGCTACGGCGGCGAGCTGCTCATCACCCTGCCCGACACCTTCGGCACCACGCAGTTCCTCGAAGGCGCGCCCGACTGGGTCGCTCGCTGGACCGGCGAGCGCGCCGACTCCAAGGACCCCTTTGCCGCCGGCGACGAGTACATCGCCTGGCTGCTGCGGCGCGGCCAGAACCCGCGCGCCAAACGGCTCATTGCGAGCGACGGCCTCGACGCCGACCGCATCGTTCACCTGCACGAGTACTTCAACGGCCGCATCCGCTTCGCCGCCGGCTGGGGCACGCTGCTCACCAACGACTTCCGCGATTGCCACCCGCGCGGCCCCACCGAGGGACAGGACACCTTCGACCCCATCAGCATCGTCTGCAAGCTCACCAGCGCCGACGGCGTCCCCACGGTCAAGCTCTCCGACAACCCCCGCAAAGCCACCGGGCCCGCCGACCTCATCGACCGCTACCGCCGCGTCTTCGGCTCGCCCGTGCTGGCCGAAGAGCCCGTGCTGGTATAGCGCTAGAATAGTGCTATGGCGACGATCCACATCTCGCAAGCAGAAGCAGAACGCGATTTCTCCGGTCTGCTCGAGCGCCTCGATGAGAACACCAGCTTCATCATTGAAAATGGGCCGCTGCCCGGCGCTCTATTACAAGCCGCGCCGCCGCGTAAGCTGTCACTACGCGAACGGATTGCCATGCTTCCCGCCGATTCTCAAGCCAGAATGGATCACGATTTTGCGCGGGACGTGCACGCAGGCATCGACAGTCACCGCGAACCGCTCGACGCTACACTCTGGGATTAGGCGTGGGCGCTCTGCTGGATTCCAGTTTCCTGATCCTGCGGAACGGAGAGGTCTCTCGGCCGCCAAAGCACTTTTGGAGGTCGATCGGTTGCTTCCATCAGAAGAGATCGGGCTATCGGTCATTTCTGTGATGGAAGTTGCCCACGGCGAAGCGCGCGCCGATAGTCCGGTTCGGGCGACCTACCGCAGCGAATTTCTCTCCGAAATCATGGCTGCCATAGAGATTCACCCGGTCACCGCGCAAATTGCTCGGCGCGCTGGACGTCTCGATGGTGGGCTCGCGAAGGAAGGACTGCCTTTCCCGATCTTCTCATCGGCGTAACCGCGCTCGAACTCGGATTCAGCGTTCTGACTGGCAATCTCAGACACTTCAATAGAATTCCCGGATTGTTCGTGTTGCAGCACGGCTCTTAAACCGGGCTTGCCACAGTCGGAAAGCTCAACTCCGCTGTCGGGGCGCCGATATACTTCACTATGCGCTTCTCCGCCTTCGTTCGCGTCGCCGTTGTCGTCACCCTCATTGGCCTCGTCACGACCCAGGCTGCCTGGGGCTGGGGAGCGGTCGGCCACAGCCTGATCAACCGCCTCGCCGTCCGCTATCTGCCGTCGGACGTCCCCCACTTCCTGCGCCACTCCAAAGCCCTGAACATCGTCGAGTACCTCGGCCCTGAGCCCGATCGCTGGCGTAACAAAGCCGAGGACGAGCTCTCGCAGACCCAGGCCGCCGATCACTTCATCGACATGGAATACGCCGAGCTCGGCGAGGTCCCTTGCAGCGCCGGCGCCACAACACCGCCCGGCGACTGCGTCGACGGCAAGATGCTGCCGCGCAAGCGCTACGACTTCATCCGCGCGCTGGGCGCCGCGCAGCCCGAGCATCCCAGCATCCGGCTCACCCCCGAGAAGGTCGGCCTGCAGCCCTGGCAGGTCGAAGAGGTCTGGCAGCGCCTGAAGGTGGACTTCCGCGACTACCGCGCGCTCGTCGCCGCCCACCAGGACACCGCCGGCGTCGAGGATGCGATCCTCTACGACTGCGGCTGGCTGGGTCATTATGTCGCCGACGGCTCGCAGCCTCTCCACACCACCATCCAGTACAACGGCTGGACCGGCCCCAACCCCAACGGCTACACCACAGAACACCACATCCACTCGCTCTTTGAGACCGCCTTCGTCAGCGCCAACATCAAGCCCTCGGATTTAGCCCCGCTCGTCGCCGCCAGCAAGCCCACGGTCATCGCCGACGAATGGACGCAGTACCTCGATTACCTGAACCGTACCCACACGCTGGTGGACGAGGTCTATCAGATCGACAAGTCGCACGGCTTCGACGGCACGGGCACCCCGCAGGCCAAAGTCTTCACCGACCAACGCCTCGCGGCCGGCGCCATCCAGCTGCGCAACATGATCGACTCGGCCTGGGTGCACTCCGCCGACCCGGTCGAAGAGTTCCACGGCCCGCAGTAAATATGCCAGGAAGGTCCGATCATGTCTCGCTTGGAAGGGGCAGGACTTTCGTCCCGCCGCAACATCTCCCATCAACGCGGCTTTAGCCCCTGAGGAAATCTTATGGGGACCCGATGGACGCCCATCGCTTCTCTCGGGTATGATTCGCACCGTGAACAATCTCAGCCGCCGCCGCTTTCTCTCCAGCACATCCGCCCTCGCCGCTGCCTCTTTTCTGCCGCGGCTCACACCCGCCGCACACGCCCAGCCAAGCGCTCGCGTCGACCGCCCTTCGCCGGTCCATCTCGGCATGTGCAGCTACACCTTCCGCACCATGACGCGCGCGCAGTTGATCGCCGCGATGAAAGATCTGCGCCTGACCACGCTCAACGCCAAGGACGTGAAGGACCATCTGCCCTCCACCTCGCCCGAGGCCGAGCGCGAAGCCATCGCCGACTACGCCGCCAACGGCATCACGCTCACCGCCATAGGCGCTGTCTATTTCCGTGAAGACAACGACGACGACATCCGCAAGAAGTTCGACTATGCCAAGCTGGCCGGCGTCAAGGTGATCGTCGCCGGCGATCCCGCGCCCGCCACGCTGCCGCGCATCGAAAAGTTCGTGAAAGAGTACGACATCCGCTTCGCCATCCACAACCACGGCCCCGAGGACAAGCAGTGGCCGTCGCCCCTGACCGTGCTCGCCGCGGTCAAGGACATGGACCCGCGCATGGGCTGCTGCATCGACGTCGGCCACACCATGCGCGCCGGCACCGACGTCGTCGAGGCCATCCGCAAGGTCGGCCCGCGGCTCTTCGACATGCACATGAAGGACCTCGCCCAGCCCAACGTCAAGGAGAGCCAGGTCGCGGTCGGCGCGGGCATCATGCCGGTGCGCCAGATCTTTCAGACCCTCATCGACATGCACTACGATGGCCACGTCGATCTCGAATATGAGATCCACGCGGACGATCCGATGCCGGGCGCAATCGAAAGCATCGCCTATGAGCGCGGCGTGCTGGACGGCATGGGTTATCACGCCTGAGCGGAGCAGAATCCCATCGCCGAGTCGCCCGCTTTAATTTTGCATTTGGACTTGCTTTTCTGGGTTGTCATTCCGTAGGAATCTGCTTTTGGGAGCGGCTGTACCCATAGGGAGAGTCGGTTTAAAGATCGTCGTCCTACGCCGCGACAGGCCGATTCAAATGCCTGCGCATCTTCACCAACGCGGGCGTAAAGGCCAGCGCCAGCAGCGGCAAGGCGATGACCGCGAATCCCGCCCACACCACCAGCGCGTGCCACTCCCACAGCCACAGCACGCGCGTCGTGTCCCACGGATGATGCCGGACCGCCCACCACAACTGCTTGCCGTCCATCGGCAGCCGTTCGGTCGCGAACAGCACCGATCCCAGCTTCACAAATACCGGAAACAGCGCCAGTTCCAGCGGATACATCGCATGATTGCTCACCTGCGACGCCACAACGTTCAAACGAAAAATTCCCGCCACGGCGATCGCCACCAGCGTCGTCGAACCCAGCAGCGGGTTCACCCCAACCACCACGCCCGCGGCCAGCGACCACGCCAGCTTCTCCGGCGTCAGGCCGGCGCGCAGGAGCCCCTTCACCGGCCGGATGACCCATCGTTGCCAGAGATTTCCCACTTCCTTCAGCATACCGGTACACTCAGCAGACAACAATCTCTCGCCGCATCGGGCCCGCATCCAGACCGGTACGCCAACGCAGGATTCATCTCCGCCAACATGCGCCCCAAGCGGGGCATCCAACCTGTCGCACGAGGAACGAACCGCTTGTCTTTCTTTCGCCGGATTTACCGCCTCCTCGCCGTCGCGTTCGTCTTCGCCTACTCCATCGTCGAAGTCCTCATCAAGCGTCCCCGCACGCGCGCCCAGCGCGCCGCCTGGCTGTGCCGGATCGGCAACCGCCTGCTGCGCACCCAGGACATCACCTTCACCACGGTCGGCCCGGTTCCCATGGACGGCGCGGTCATCTCCAATCACATCTCCTACATCGACATCCTGATCCACGGCGCGATGCGGCCCTGCGTCTTCGTCTCCAAGGCCGAGCTGCGCAAGACGCCGGTCTTCGGCTGGATCAGCATGATGGCCGGCACGGTCTACGTTGTGCGCGGCGGCGGTGGCAGCGCCGCCAAGGCCGCCGAGGGCATGGCCAAGGGCTTCCGCGACGGCCTGCCCGTCGTCTTCTTCCCCGAAGGCACCACCGGCGTCACCGACGTGCCCGCCATGCCTTTCCGCAGCGGTCTGCTGGCGCAGTCCATCGAGGCCGAAGCGCCCGTCGTGCCCTGCTTCATCCACTACGATCTGAGCGCTCGCGATCTGGCCCGCGGCAAGTCCGTCCGCAACGACGTCGCCTGGGGCCCGCAAACGCTCTTCAACCACATGTGGAACTTCGCCGGCCTGCATGGCTTGCATGCGACCATCCGCTTCGCGCCAGGCCCAATCGTCTTTTCACCGGAAGCGATCACCCAGCGCAAAGTCGCCGCCGTGGAGGCCCAGGCGGCCGTCGTCGCCCTCAGTGCGGAGCCGACCTTACCCTATCGCGGATGATGTCGCGGTCTTGGCTCATGGGCATCGTATCGGGACGTTACGTAGTCCCCCAGCTACCACGCTAGACGCATCGCTCACCGTAGGATCGGCGCGGCGGAGACTGATTACTTGTGCTCGAGATAGTCAATCGCTTTTTCGTGGCGACCCAAGTCCCGGTAAAAGTGCTTCAGATCGTCGCTGATACGGTCAATTCTTCCAGAGAGCTGATGCGTATCTACCCGCTGCCAGATCACGCCCGCGAGAACGGTTCCGAGGAGCACGAAGAACTGAGTATTCGTCATGTCGCCCCTGTTACTGCTCCTATGAGGTCGGTGGCCTCTGATTGAGATACTAGACTAACAAACACCACTCTCCAGCACTCGCAAAAGTCGGGTGGCCCATGTCCCGCTTCTGGGACATGGGTAGCGATGCTGTCCACACTCACAGCAACCCCCCGCTTATCTCGCCAAGGCCTCACCCACCAGCCAGCGCGTCAACTCCTGCCCACCCGCGAAGTTGTCGTTCCCCAGCGGGTCCTTGCGCCCATCCGTGTACTCGTTATAGATCCACGGATCGACGTTCGCATACACCAGACCGCGCCCCACATGCGCGACGGCCATGAACGTATCGCCGCGCTCGGTCATATCGCCCCCCGTCGTTGGAGTATCGCCGGTCAGGATCGTCTTCGCCGGAGCGGACACCGTGATCGTGCAGGTCTCCTTCATCACCGCCTTATGCGCTGTGTGAAAAATCCCGCCGGTCCCCGCCGGTATATTCACGATCGTGTTCGCGTAGCTGTTGTCGACCTCCTGATTGCGGATCACCGGGTTGAAGTGAATCCCAAACCTGTCGCTCAACAGATCAAGATGCACCTGGTCGGCGTGATCGACATCGTTCTCCATCATCACCAGCACGCCGCCCGCCTTCACCCACGCCTCGATCGCCTTCGCGCTCTCCTCGTCCATGAAGTGCGTCTTCGGATTCAGCGCAGGAATGTCCGGCGACGCGATCACATAAATCGCCGCACCCTTCAAATCCTCCGCGCGCGGCGCATGGTCCAACATCTCGGTGCGCGTCCCGTACTGCCGGAACATCCGCGCCCACATCGAGTAGCCGCTGTTCGCATCGTCGCTCCACTTGTAGTGGAACAACTGCACATTGCCGGCCGGTGTGGTGCGCTTCTGCGAATTGAACCAGGCATCCATCAGCACCGTTTTGCCGCGCGCGCGACGCAGCAACTCACCGGCCCGCTGGCGCTGGGTGATCTCGCTCAGCGCCAGCAGATACGCGCCCACGCCCTTCGCGTCGTTGTCCCCCACCGCCTCGCCCGCATAGTACGCATAGCTCCCGCTGCGATACGGTGTTCCACCCAGCCCCGCGACCTTCACCGTCCCTGACAGCGTCCCATCCGGCTTCACAAAGCGCTTCTGAATTCCGTCCCAGCCGCGGGTCACATTCGGTTCCATCGAAATCGGCAGCACACCCTCGCGAATCCCCTTGGCCAGCGCATACACGAACATGCAGCTCGCCGACGCCTCCAGATAATTTCCCTTCTGGCCGCCCTTGTCCATCACCTGCCACCACAACCCGCTCTCCGGGTCCTGATAGCGCGCGACCGCGGTCAACGTCCTGCGGGCCAGCTCATCGAGGGCCGCACGCTGCGGATCGCTCACCGGCATACGCTCCAGCACATCCACAAGCGCCATCGCGTACCAGCCCATCGCGCGCGCCCACACCTCCGGACTCAGGCCCGTCTTCTTGTTGGCCCACTCCATCTGCTTCGATTCGTCCCAACCATGGCGCAGCAGGCCCGTCGGCCGGTCGCGCATCTTCGCGTCCATCAACAGCAACTGCGCGGCAACGCCATCCATCTCGGCCGGCCGGCCGAACGTCTGCGCCCCGAACGTCCTCGCCCCGAACGTCCTGGCCCCGAACGTCCTCGCATAGCTGGCCAGAAACGGCTCGGCCATATAGGCCCCATCCAGCCACATCTGGTTGGGATAGATCTGCTTGTGCCAGTAGCCGCCGCTCGCATTCTTCGGCTGCTGCTGCATCTGATCGTCGAGAAACTTCGCCGCCTTGTAGTACCGCTCCTGCTGCAGCACGCGATACACCGTCAGCACGCTGCGCCCCATCTCAATGTTGTCCAACGAATGCGCCTCCACCGGAAACGCCGCGCCATTGTCCATGTGAATCGCGCCATCTTTATCGACCGAGCGATCCACCGCGGCCTTCACATAGCTGAACAGCCGTCCATCGCCGGTCACGCGCCACTCGGCGACCATGCCATCCAGCAGCACGCCTTCCTCGTAGCTCCACTCGCCGGGATTTTTCACGGTCGAGATGCGCCCCTCCGGCCACTCCTGCAGCGCACGCTCCAGCACCGGATCGCCGGCCGCTTCACTCTGGGGCTCTGCCGTCCGCGCACCGGCCTGTCCAGGCGCCGGAGCGTTCGACGGCCCCGCCTGCCCGAGACCCACACCGCCCATCACCGCCAGCAGAATCCCAGCACTCCAGAACCTCTTCGCCGCCCACAACATCCACTGCACCTCGACCCAGACAGAATACCCGAACCCCCATGCCCGGAGCACCGCGCATCCTGCTCATATCTTGCTCTTGTCTTTGCCTCTCTGGTTGTCATCCCGTAGGGATCTGCTGTTGCTCGGGCCGTTGCTCTTGCTCTTGCCGCTTTCAACTCCCGCCGCTCTACTGGCACGCCACCGCAGTCCAAACCCCCGCCGCCGTTCCCGACGCCGACGTAATCGTAATATCCATAAAGTCCCCCGCCGCAATCGCCACCGACCCCGTCGATGTGCAGCTTCCGTTGGTGGCCACGGAACACGACAGCGCCGTAGCCCCCATCGCCGTCGGCGTCCCCGACCGCAGCGTCACCTTGATCGTCGCCGACTGCTGCGAGTACACGCTCAGCTGCGTCGCCGTGCATCCGGCCGGAACCCACGCCAGCACCGACGCCGTCTCACTCGCGCTCGCGTTCGGCGAGTTCACCGCGTAGTACAGCGTGTTGAAGCTCACCGTGTGATACATCCCCGCCAAATTTGCTAGCCCGCCACCACCGCTTCCGCCGCCCGATCCCCCCGTTCCCGCCGCGCCCTGCGGAATCCCGAAGTTCAGCACCGCCGCCCCCGCCGTCCCGCTGTTGGTCACGGTGGCCTGCGCGCCCGCGGCCAGCGTGCTTACCGTCCCTACCGCGACCGTCGCCGCATCACCCTGCGCGCCGGTCGGCCCTGCTCCACCCGCCTGCGCCAGCACCGCCCACGCCTGCGGGCTTATGTCCGGCTCGGCGTTCGATCCCGCCGTCTGCGCCAGATAGGTCGATCCCGCGAACGTCACCGCATCATTCACCGCATAGTTCGTTCCCGAAGTCCACGCCCCGCGAAAGTTCATCCCCGCCGCGCCCGCGATCCCCCTCGCCCCAGTCGCGCCGGTCGCACCCGCTGCCCCCGCAGCACCTTGCGCGCCGGTCGCACCCGCAACTCCAGCAGCCCCGTTCACGCCATTCACGCCGGCCGCCGCCAGCATCGCCCAATACCCCAGCGACGACCCCGGAACCTGCCCCGCATTTCCACTCACCAGCGAAACATAGCTCGCTCCATTCCACCCAACCACCGCCCCCAGCGCGTAGTTGGTCCCCGAGCTGTACGTCCCCTGCCACACCAGGCCAGCCGTCCCCGTGGCTCCGGTAGCGCCCGCCGCTCCCGGAGCACCCGCCGCCCCGGTAGCGCCCGTCGCACCCGCAGCCCCATTCGCCCCCTGAGCGCCGGCCGGACCGACCGCCCCCGCTGCCCCGCTGGCCGCAAACATCGCCCACGCACTCGGACTGAGGCTCGGCGTATTTCCCTGGTTGCTGGCGATCAGCGACACATAGCCCGCGCCCTGCCACATCACCCCATTGCCCAGCCCATAATTCACCGTCGAGCTATAAGCCCCGATGAAGCTCAACCCCACCGGCCCTGCAACTCCCTGCGGTCCGGCCGGCCCCTGCAACCCGGTCGCTCCCGTAGCCCCCGGGATCCCCTGCGCTCCGGCCTGCCCCGCCACGCCCTGCGCGCCCGCATTTCCCTGCTGTCCGGGAGGCCCAACCGGCCCCAGCGCACCGGTTGCTCCGGCCGCTCCCATAGGTCCCGCCGCGCCGGTCGCACCCACCGGCCCCTGCCCAGTCAAAATCCCCCACGACCCCGGACTCAGCCCCGGAGTCTGCCCATGATTGCTGGCCACCAGCGACGCATAGCTCGACCCGCCCCACACCACGACATCGCCCAGCGCATAATTCGTCGTCGAGCTATACGCCCCCTGATACACCAGCCCCGGAGCACCCGTCGCTCCCGTCGCGCCCGCCGGCCCTGCCGCGCCGGTCGCCCCCGTCAACCCAAACCCCACCGGCCCCTGCGGCCCCGTCGATCCCACAGCGCCCGCCGCGCCGGTCGCGCCCGTCGCTCCAGCCGCCGACAGCAACCCCCACTCTCCCGGCGAAACCCCCGGCGTATTTCCATGATTGGCAGCCGCCAGCGACACATAGCTCGACCCCTGCCATCCCACCACCTCGCCCGCGGCATAGTTCGCCGTCGAGCTATACGTCCCCTGATACGCAAACGATCCCGAGACGCCCGCCGGCCCCTCCGCGCCCGTCGCTCCTGTCGCCCCGGCCGCTCCAGTCAACCCGATCGGCCCCATCGGCCCCTGAATCCCCTGAGCCCCGGTAGCCCCCGCCGGTCCTATCGCGCCCGTCGCGCCCGTCGCCCCAGCCGTCCCGCCCGTTCCCGATCCCGCCGCCAGCGCAATCTCCAACTGCGGAGCATGCGACGTCTCATCGTTCTCCTTGCTGTCGAACTGCACCACCGCCGCCGCCGCCGTCAGCGCCAGCCCGTTGTTGCTTCCCGGCGAGCTCACCCAGCCCTGCACCGTCGAGGTCACATCAAACGTCACAAACGCGCCCACCGTCCCCACCTGCGCCGTCTGCACCGTCGCGCCCAGCGCCGGCTCGGTCGCATACGTCACGCTCGACTCGGTCCAGCTCCCACCGACGCTCTGCACAGCGACCGCTCCCGGCGTATCCGCGCGGTTGCAGTACACCCGCAGCGTCGCGCGCGCGATCTGCGCGGCCGTCGTTCCCACCGGCAGCACGCCCAGGTTGAACTGCACCAGCGCCGTATACCCGCCACCCACATTCAGATTGCTCAGGCTACCCGCATTCACCGTCGGCTGCGCGCTCGATACATGCGCATCGCCCACCAGAGTCGCCTGCTGAGCCAGCGCCTTCAGCCCCACGCACACCGCCGCCACCGCCAGCAATGTCACACACGCCAGCCGGCGCAGCCCGCTCCATCTTCGGAGCCCGCTTCTCAAATCCCCCCGCCTTCAGCACAGACAGCAACGTTCTGGAGCTCAGCGATGACACATTGCCGCAGGCCTCAAGACGGCGCCACGCGGTCATTAATGAGAACTTTAGTTCCCACCTTTGTACATTGATCCTGTGGAAAATGCAAGAAAGCTCACCCCGGCGGAGGTCGCTGTACTCAATTCCGGGGTGGTGGCGCAAAACATCCGCCCGCCGGCCGTCTGCCTATAGCCGGGTATCACGATCCGGATTCTGCTCGAAGGAAGCTCTGATCAAGTGTTGTTTTGGTAAGGGCACGACTTCAGTCGTGCCGTAAGGTGTCTGGAATCAAGTGAGCTTTAGCCCCTGAGGAACGCCTGAAGGACTTGCATCAGAGGCTCCCTAAACCGACCGCCCGCGCCGCGCTGCAATGAAGCTGCGCACGCACAGCACCACGAAGATCAGGCAGATCACCGCCATCACCGCCTGCTCTTCCACCGCCGCCGGATGCGCCAGCGGAGCCCCATGCGCCTGCACCACGTCCTTGATCGCCATCACGGCCGGAAACACAAATCCCAGCAGCCCGAGCGTCACCGCGATATGCATCGCGATCATCCGTTTCTTGGTGTCTTCGGTCCTTGCCAGCGCCCCGCAGATGGCCAGCACCAGCCCAAACCAGCACGGAATCAGCGACGTCGGATGCGTGCTCCCCGTCGCGACGAACCCGGCAATCCCGACCACAATCAGCACCACTCCAAACCACAGCGTCATTCTCGCCACGTCGTCTCTCCTCTTGTCCTTCTAGGTTTTCCTTCGCGGCCCTTGGCGCAAACTTCGCGAACTTTGCGTCAGACTTTGTCCTTCCACCATCTCGAACAACTCAACCTTCCGCGCTCCGAATCTTCGCCATCACATCCGCGACACTCCAGTCGTTGGTCGGCCAGAACGCCACGATCTTTCCATCCTTGCCGATCACCACCGTCGACAGCGAGTGCTGCAAAGTCCCACTGGCTCCGTTTTTCGCCGGCGTCACGCCCACATCGAAGTACTGCTCCATCGTCGGCAGCTCCGCAACCGGCGGCGCGGCAAAGTCCCAGTGCTGGAACGTCTCCTTCACATAGCGGCCGGTGTACGCGCCGCCGTAGCTCTTCAGCACCTTGGGCGTATCGTACGCCGGATCGAAACTCACACTTAGAAGATGCGTCTCCGCATCCAGCTTCGGACTAGCCTCCAGCGCCTGATTGATCTTCGCAAAGTTGTGGCTCATCCGCACGCAGTAATCCGCCAGCGGGCAGCGCGTATAGATGAACGTCAGCACCAGCACCTTGCCGCGAAACTGCTTCAAATCGATGACCCGGTCCGACTGGTTGAGCAGCTTGAAATCCGGAACACTGTCGCCCGGCGCAGGCACGTGATACTGGACAGACGGCTTATAGTCCGGCCGCGCCTGCGCGATAATATCGACGTCCTTCAACCGCAGGTTCGTCGGGCCATCAGCTGCCCCATTCACCGCACGATCGCCCACAATCGTCGCCGTAATCACATCCCCCGGATGCAGCTCCGTCAGCGCCGACGGGTCCTCCAGCCGGTACGACATCGTCATCGCGGGCATCAGCCCCTGCACCGCGCCGTGCTTCAACTCCAGCTCACCTGCCGCCGGGTCGCTGCTGACCACCACACCGCGCACCGGGAAGGTCACCTGGCCCGCGGTCGCTCCCGCGCCGTCCGACGCTGGCTCGCGCGAGGAGATCTTACAGCCGGTCGCCGTTCCGCCCATCGCGAGCGCAGCCAACATCACCCAACCAACAGCTCGATTCAACTCAAACACCTTTCCTCGCGGCAACTCACGCCACATTCTCCATGATAGCCGCCGACTGTTCTACAGCGCTCGCCGCCAGCGCAGCCCGCAAAGCCCGCGTGATAGCATCAGCCTCGAAATCCTGATTCTGATCGGCAGCCTTGCGGACCACCCCGAACCCAACGGCGAATTCCTCCATCGACAGCGCCGCCGGACCGTCCGCGCTCTGGCTCGCCCTCGGCTTCCTGCTGGCCGGTCTGGGGACGGTTCTGCTCGGCCCCATCCTCCCCACGCTGGCGCATAACTGGCGGCTCACCGACTCCCAATCCGGCCTTCTGCTCGCCGCCAAGTTCACCGGCGCGTTCCTCGGCGGCGTCTCCGTCCCGCGTCGTCTGCGCTTCGGAATTCTCGGCGGAATGCTCTTCTCCTGCCTCGGTTTCGGGGCCTTCGCCCTCAGCATCAACCTCCTCACCGGCTGCGCCTGCCTCTTCGTCAGCGGCTTCGGTCTCGGCCAGATCATCGCCGCCACCAACATCCTCGCCGGCCGCCGCTACACCGTCCACACCGGCTCCGCGCTCGCCTCGCTGAACTTCTTCTGGTCGCTCGGAGCGGTCGCCTGCGGCCTCATCGCCGCCGCCGTGCTGCCGCGCTTCCACCTCCGCGGTCCGCTGCTCACCTTTGCCGCGCTGTTCCTCGCGACCGGCCTCGGGGGCCTGGTCAG
Source organism: Granulicella sp. (assembly GCA_965277925.1). Classification (GTDB taxonomy): domain Bacteria; phylum Acidobacteriota; class Terriglobia; order Terriglobales; family Acidobacteriaceae; genus Granulicella. The sequence continues at coordinate 1,638,205 of OZ255850.1, forward strand.
CTCCGTACGCGCAGCACCAGACCCCTCTGCAACCGCACACCCGGAAGCCTTCGCTCTGCCCCGCCCTGCCCTGCTCCACTTCTGCCTGCTGCTCTTCCTCTACGGCGGCCTCGAGACCTGCATGACCGGCTGGCTCACCACCTACACCCTGCGCTTCTCGGACATCCGCCTCCTCGGAGGCCAATCCGCGCTCGTCCTGCTCTGGTCCGCCCTCACCTTCGGCCGAGCCCTGTCCGCCGCCGCGCTCCGCATCGCCAGCGAGCGCGCCACCCAGCGCATCGGTCTCGCGCTCTCCGCGATCTTCATCGCCGCGCTCACCACCACGCATCATGGCCCGTTGCTGTCGCTGTACTCCGTCCTGCTCGGCCTCTCGCTGGCCCCGTTCTTCCCCACCACCTTCGCCATCCTGATGATGCGCCGCCCCACCGCGCGCGAGGCCGGCTTCGTCCTCGCCGTCTCCGGCCTGGGCGCGGCGCTGTTCCCCTGGCTGATGGGCTTCGTCTCGACCCACAGCGGATCGCTGCGCATCGCCATGGCCGTGCCCTTCGCTCTCGCGCTGGCCCTGCTGCTGCTGAGCCTCCGTTCTGCGCGGGTCGAACAAGCCTGAATCACCTGAACAAACCGGGGCGCCCCTGGGGGGAGGGGGGGTGGGGTGGCATAACCCCACAATCTGGCCGGAGAGAAGTGGTTGGATAGGTTCTAAGAACCACATTGGCGTCCGCAAATCCACAGGCGAAACTTCGGTGAAGATTGGGTATAACAGAATGAGCTGGTGAAATTCGCAAATCGCGAGTCCAGCAGAACCGATGACGAACTCCCGCACCTCCAGCCTCGACGACCTGCTCGATCTGCTCGACCCTTCAAGCCTCGCGAACGCCACCGCGGCCGCAGAAGCCCCGCTCGTCCTGCTCCCCAACGCCCGCGCCGCGCGCGACCTCCGTTCCGCCTTCGACGCGCGCCAGCAATCGCTCGGCCGCGCCGCCTGGGAACCCGCGCCAGCCCTCTCCTGGCAGCAATGGACGAACGGCCTCTGGTCCGAACTCATCGTCTCCGGCGCCGAGTCGCGCCTCCTGCTCAACCCCGCCCAGGAGCACAGCCTGTGGCACGAGATCGTCGCCGCCGACCCCACCACCAACCTCTTAGCCTCGCCCGACTCGCTCGCCGACCTCGCCCGCTCGGCCTGGCAGCTCGCGGCCTCCTACAACGCAACCAGCCGCCTCCGCGCCGCAGCCAGCGCCTCCGCTGGTCCCGACAGCCGCACCTTCGCCGGCTGGGCCACCACCTTCACCCGCCTCTGCGCCGCGCACGGCTATCTGTCCGCCGCCCTGCTCGACAACGCCCTGCGCCAGCACCTCGAATCCCGAACTCTGGCCGCGCCCAACGCTCTCCATCTCGCCGGCTTCGCCGACCTCACTCCCGCGCAGGAACTGCTCCTTACGTCTCTCCGCGACCGCGGAACCGAGCTCATCCACCACCGCCTCATCGCTTCCCCCGACGAAGCCGCTCTCCGCGCTTCCACCATCGCTCCCACCGAACGCGACGAGCTCGTCCTGAGCGCCCAATGGATTCGCGGGCTGATCGAAGAGCGCACCGCCCATGGCCGTCCCTGTAAGATCGCGGTCCTCCTGCCCAACCTCGCCGAAGACCGTGCCGAGCTCGAAGCGGTCTTCCGCGAAACCCTCGCTCCCGAGCTGCAATCCGTCGCCGCCGATCTCTCCTCGACCCCGTGGGAGATCGGCGGCGGCGTTCCGCTGTCCTCCGTGACCATGATCGCCGCCGCACTCGATCTGGCCCGCTGGGCCGCCGGGCCACTGCCCCTCGAACGCGTCAGCTCGCTCCTCCTCTCGCCTTATCTGGGCGACGCCGCCGCCGCAATCACCGCCGCAACCACCACCGCAAATCCACCACAAACCACCGCAACCGCACCACGCGAAATCATTGCCCAATTCGACGCCCGCATCCTGCGCCGCGCCCGTCTGCTCCGCCCCGAGATCGCCGTTCCCTCCCTGATCGCGTTGCTCAACAGCCCCAAGGCCCGCGCGCTGTCTCCCGGCCAGCAGCCACCGCTGCTCTGGCCGCGCAACTTGCAGACCTTCCTGGAGCGCAGCGGCGATCTCACCCGCCCGCGCAGTTTCGCCGACTGGACCGAGTTCCTGCGCGAGCTTCTGCGCACCGCCAACTGGCCCAGCCCGGACGCCAGCGCCGACCTGGTGACCGAGCCCGCCGCCCGCGCTCTCACCACCACCGAACTCGGTGCCGCCGAAGCCTGGGACAGCACGCTCGACCTGCTCGCCACACTGGACTTCACCGGCCGCCGGGTCTCGTTCGCCGCTGCCCTGGAAGCCTTGGAACGCCAGACTCAGACCACCCTCTTCAGCCCACCGGCTGCGCATGCTCCGGTTCAGGTGATGACCATCGCCGACTCCGCCGGCTCCATCTTCGACGCCACCGTCTTCCTGCGCGCCACCGACGCCAACTGGCCGCCTCCGGAGCGCGCTCATCCGCTTCTGCCCTGGCCGCTGCAGCGCGCCCTCCACATGCCCGGAACCGATCCGTCCCTCACCGCTGAGCGCGCCCGCAGCTTCACCGCCGATCTCCTCGCCCGCTCCAGCGCGGTCCTGTTCACCTCCGCCGCCGAAGACCCTGACGGCCACTTCCGTCCTTCCCCACTGCTGAGCGAGTTTGCCCTTCCCAACCTGCTTCCCGCCGAGATCGTTCCCCTATCTCCAGCGTCCGCGCGGATCGACCTCGAAACCTTCGTCGACGACACGCCGCTCCCCGCTCCGCCCTCCAGCGAAGTCTACGGCGGTGCGCGCGTCCTGAAGCTACAGGCTGCCTGCGGCTTCCTCGCCTTCGCCGAGCTGCGCCTCCGCGCCACCGAGCCGGAGCGCGCCGAAATAGGCCTCGACGCCGGCGAGAGCGGAACCCTCCTGCACAAGGTCTTGCAGATCTTCTGGAGCCACGTCCGAACCCAGTCCGCCCTCCGCGCCATGCCGCAGTCCGAGCGCACCGAACTGCTGGGCGCCTGCATCGACGAAGCCCTCCGCAACCTACGCGCCACGAACCCGTGGGATACCGCCTACCTGACGGTACAGAGAGACCGCCAACTCTCCCTCCTCCAGCAGTGGCTGGACGAAGAACTCAAGCGCGGCCCCTTCACCGTGCTCGCGCTCGAAGAGGAGCAGCACATCACCGTCGGCCCACTCACCCTCGCGGTTCGCATGGACCGCATCGATCAGGTCGGCGGCGGCCAGCCCGGCGGAGACCAAAGCGGCGCAGACCAAACTGACGGCGAAGACCACGCAGGGGGCGTCTTCTTCGTCGATTACAAGACCGGCTACGTCGCCAATCCCAGCCAGTGGGAGGGTCCCCGTCCCGACGACCCGCAGCTCCCGCTCTACGCGCTGCTGCCCGAGCCGGGCGAGCTCAAAGGCCTCGCCTTCGCCAAAATTCGCGCCGGCAATGACATGCGCTGGCTCGGCGTGCAGTCCGAACCTGGCGTCCTCCCCGCCTCCCGCGGCAGCGTCGTCGATCTGCCTGGGCTGCTCGCCGGCTGGCGCGCTAACCTCGACGAGCTGGCGCACGACTTCGCGGCCGGCCGCGCCGACGTGAACCCCAAGAACTACCCGCAGACCTGCACCCACTGCGCGCAACGCCTGCTCTGCCGCCTCGATCCTGCGGGGCTGCTCCACGCGCACCCTGACGAAGCCGCGGAGGGCAGCGCCGCGGCGGAGGCCATCTGATGGCCACCCTCCTCCGCTTCCCCACCCTCGAAGTCCCGGCCGAACCCGCGCCGTGCGAACCATCCGGCCACTCCGACGAAGCCGCCCGCGCCTCCGCCCTGGACACCCGCCGCTCCTTCATCGTCGAAGCCCCGGCCGGCTCCGGCAAGACTGGCCTCCTCGTCCAGCGCTTTCTCAAGCTCCTCGCGGACGAGGAACTCGCCCAGCCCGAAGAAGTTCTTGCCATGACCTTCACCCGCAAGGCCACCGCCGAGATGCAGCAGCGCGTGCTCGAACAGCTCCAGTCCGCCCACGACCGCACTCCCCTGCAACCGGACGCAAGCCCCTTCGACCGCGAAACCCGCGCCCTTGCCGAGGCCGTCCTCGCGCGCGATGCGCAACTCGGCTGGAATCTGCTCGCGCAGCCGCAGCGCCTTAACATCCGCAGCATTCTCTCCGTCTGCCTGGAGATCGCCAATTCGCTTCCGCTGCTCTCCGGCAGCGGGGGCCAGCGCGAGCCCCTCGACGAGGCGCGCCCGCTGTATCGGCTGGCCGCCCGCCGCACCCTGCTGCAGCTCGGCAACCCTGAAGCCCCCACCTTGCACCACGCGCTGCGCACCGTCCTCCTGCATCGCGATGGCTCGCTTGCCGACTGCGAAAGCCTCATCGCCGCCATGCTCGCCGACCGCGATCAATGGGGCGATCTGGTTCCGCTCGGTCCCGACGCGCTCGACGATGCCACGCTCGACCGCCAGGTCCGTCCTAAGCTCGAGCGCGCGCTCGAAGCCATCGTCTGCGCCGGGCTGTCGCGTGCGCTCAATGCCATGCCGCCGCCGCTGCTGCATGAGCTCACCGCCTTCGCCGCCCTCCACTCCCATTTGCCCGGCTACAACGAGGCCGATTCGCCCATCTCGCTCTGCGCCGGCAAGCACGAGCCGCCCCAAGCGGCCGCCGCCGATCTCGAGCACTGGGTCGCGCTCATCCGTCTGCTGGTGAAACCCAGCGATGGCGGCTGGCGCAAGAGCTTCGCGCATAATCTCATCGGCTTCAAACCGCTCAAGCCTGAGCTCGATCGCCTCAAGAACCTCATGGCCGAGCTCCAAAACGAACCGCGCGGCGAGGCACTTCGCGAGGCCCTCTGCGCCGTGCTCCCGCTGCCGCCTGCTCGCTACCCCGACGAGCAGTGGGCCGTCGCCCGCGCCCTCTTCCACATCCTGCGCCGCGCCCTGGTCGAGCTCAAACTCCTCTTTGCCGAGCGCGGCCAGTGCGACTACGCCGAGCTCGCCCTGGCCGCCCGCGCAGCCCTGAGCGAGCCTGTTACAGCCCTGAGCGAACCCGTTACAGCCCTGAGCGAACCCGTTACAGCCCTGAGCGAAACCCCAACCGCCACTGACAGCCCCGCAGACGCTGCAACCAGCCCAGCGGATATCGCCCTCTCCGCCGGAGGTCATCTCCGCCATCTGCTGGTGGACGAGATGCAAGATACCTCCACCGCCCAATACGAGCTCATTCAACTCCTCACCAGCTCCTGGGACGGCCACTCGCAGACCGTTTTTCTGGTCGGCGACCCCAAGCAGTCCATCTATCTCTTCCGCCAGGCCCGCGTCGAGCGCTTCCTGCGCACATTGCATGAGCAGCGCCTCGGCGACATCCCGCTGACACCGCTGCAACTCACCGCTAACTTCCGCTCGCAGGCCGCGCTGGTCCACGCCTTCAACGACACCTTCGGCGGCTCCGCGACGACAGGCCCCATCTTTCCGCCGCCCGGCGACGGTGACATCGACGGCCCCACCCAGGTTGACGTCCCCTTCGTCGCCGCCACCCCCGTCCGCTCTCAGACCGTCCCCGACGCGATCCTGTGGCACACCGCAGTGCTCGGTGAAGAGGCCTATGACCCCGCGCTCAAGCTCACCGGAGTCGCCACCGCCGATCACAACGTGCAGGAGGCCATCGCGATCCGCCGCCTGATCGAGCAGCGGCTCGCCCTGCCGCTGCCCGAAAGCCGCAACGATCCGCTCAACCAGAAACCCTGGCGAATCGCCGTGCTGGCCCGCGCCCGCAATCATCTCGCCGCGATCGTCCAGGAGCTCAAAGCCCACGACGGCAAGGCCGCCATTCCGTTCCGCGCGGTCGATCTCGACCCGCTCGACGAACTGCCCGAGGTGCTCGACGCGCTCGCCCTCACCCGCGCGCTGCTGCATCCCGCCGACCGCATCGCATGGCTGGCCGTGCTGCACGCCCCGTGGTGGGGCCTCGGGCTGGCCGATCTGCTCGCCCTCACCGGCGAAGGAGGTCTTGACCACTCCCCTACCGGCTCTGCCGATCCCTACACCACCGTCGCAACGCTGGTCCGTACCCGCCGCCAGCACCTCAGCAGCGACGGCCGGCGCCTGCTGCACCGCGCCTGGCCGGTCCTCGAAACTGCGGTCGCCACGCTGGGCCGCACCCCGCTCTCGGTCCACGTCGAGCGCACCTGGCGATCGCTGGGCGGCGACGCCCCACTCTCCCAAGAGCAGCGCGGCAACGTCCTCCGCTTCCTCCAGGTCCTCCGCGAACTCGAAGCCGAAGGCGGCCCCATCGATATCGCCGTCCTGACCGCCCGCCTGAACGACCTCTACGCCGAACCCCTCGCCGGCCCCGCCATCCAGGTCGATCTCATGACGATCCACAAAGCCAAGGGGCTGGAATGGGACCTCGTCCTGATCCCCGGCCTGCACCGGAGACCGCGCGGCAGCAGCGCCGTCCTGCTCAACTGGCTCGAACTCGACGGGGCCTCCACCGACGCCGCACACAACCACGACCCCGATCACGACCACGCGGAAGCCTCCCTCCTGCTGGCTCCCATCTGGGGCAAGGGCAGCGACTCCGACAAGCTCAACGGCTGGCTCAAAGCCGCCCGTGGCCGCCGCGAGCGCGCCGAAGAAAAGCGACTCTTCTACGTCGCCTCGACCCGCGCCCGCGAGCAGCTCCACCTCTTCGCCGCCCTCACCCGCAAGGCCGACGACTCGCTCGCGCTGCCCGCCAGCGGAACTCTGCTGAAGGCCTGCTGGCCCGCCGCGGAATCCCACTTCGCCGCGCTCGCCACCCGCGCTCAACCTGTGTCCGCCGAACATTCCGCGGTCGAATTCCCAGGTGGCCCATTCATCGCACAGTTTCACCGTGCGATGAGTGGGGTTGACGACGAGCCCAGCATCCTTCCCCCCCGGTCTTTCGATCTCGACATCGCCGCCTCAGCCTCGGCCAACGGCCCCCCATCTCCACCCCAAAGCGCCAAACCACCCACGCTCCAGCGCCTCCCGCTCGACTTCGATCCCGGCGTCCGCTTCGCTCTCGCCGCCGCCCGCCGCCTGCCCTACACCCCCGCCGCGGCCCTGGACTCCACGCGACCCTTCGCGCGCCCCGAGGGCAGCTTCGCCGTGCGCGCCTTCGGCAACGTGGTTCACCGCTATCTCCAGACCCTGGCCGCCCGCCTCGCCGCCGGCACATCGGTCACACCCGAAGCCCTGCTCGCCGAACTTCCTGCCTGGGAGGCCCGCCTGCACGCCAGCCTGCGCGGCGAAGGCCTGCCGCCCGCTGCCGCCAGCCGCGAAGCCGCCCGCGCCCTGCGCGCCCTCACCCTCACCCTTACCGACCCCACGGGCCGCTGGATTCTCGCGCCTCACGCCGAGGCCGCCAGCGAACGTGCCTTGACGATGGCGAGCTTCGGCACCCGCAGCGCCGCAGGCCCCCGCAGCGCCGCAGGCCCCAGCAGCGCCACCCGTTCCGTGCGCATCGACCGCACCTTCCTCGCCGGCCCGGCGCCCCTGTCGCCCGCAACCGAAGCCGCTTGCATCTGGATCATCGACTTCAAGACCACCGACCCGGGCTCGCGCGCGCCCGACAGCTTCGCCGCCGCCGAGATCGCCAAGTACGCCGCGCAGCTCGAGGCCTACGCCCAGCTCCGCCGCTCGCTGCCGGGCGGTCGACTTCCCATCCGGCTCGGACTGTTCTATCCGCTCATTCCCCGGCTGCTGCACTGGCCCTTCGGCTCGACTGTGGAGTAATTTTTCGAATCCTCCAGGCAACCTTTTCCGCTCGCCGCAATGCTATCCTTGGGCTGGAAGATTTGCAACGGGCCTGGCAGGAGGGCACGAAACGGATGTTGCCGACCGGACATCTCGTGCTCTGCGTGGACGACGAAAAGATCGGACTCAATGTCCGCCGAATTCTGCTCGAACGCTCCGGCTACCGGGTCCTGACCGCTCCCAATGGCCGCGCCGGGCTTGAACTCTTCGACGCCAATCCCGTTGAAGCGGTCGTACTCGATTACTCCATGCCCGGCATGCATGGCGGCGATGTGGCTGCCCATATGCGGCGCCGCAAGCCCAATGTCCCCATCCTTCTGCTCTCCGCCTTCGTCGACCTTCCCAGCGGAATCGTCGATCTGGTGGACGTGTATATGACCAAGGGCGAGGGCGCGCCCGCGCTGCTCGACAAACTGCAGAGCCTGCTTCCGGATTAGAGCAGAACGCCCTCTGGTAAGCCTTTGCCGTTGCCTTATTTGCCTTTGCCTTTCTGGTTGTCATTCCGTAGGAATTTTCTGTTGGAGCGCCTCTACATCCTCAGCAGAGCGGCTCATGAGAATTTCACTCAGACTCTCCAGGAGTTGCCTTCCGGGGCAAACATTTGTGTGAAAATCGACGATCGAACGTCTCACCCATTCGAGCATCAAAACTTACGGTGAAGCTGAACCGGTTCAATCGCATTCTTCTTGAGACGCTGCTGCTTCCAGTGATCGCGCTGCTCTGCGTCTCCGGTGTGCTCGTATGGCAGATCCTGCGTGCCGAGCGCACCGTAGCGCGGCTGCAGATCGCCGGCCAGAACATCGCCGACGCCAGTCTCATCTCCGCGCTCATCATGGACCAGGAGTCCGGTGTGCGCGGCTACCAGACCACCGCCGACGAGAGCTTTCTGCAGCCCTACACGCTGGCCGGCGCGCAGCTCCGGCAGGACCTGCAAACACTGCGGGCCGGCGTCGCCACCCAGCAGCACGGCGATCTCCGCGCCGTCGACGCGCTCGAGCAGGCGCATCGGCGCTGGATCGACGGCTTCGCGGTCCCCATGATCGCCGCCGTCAAATCCGGCGGCAACACCCGCGACGACGCCGTCAATCTGCGCGGCAAAGCTTCCATGGACAACATTCGCTCCTTCGAAGCCGCCATCCTCAGGGCCCAGAATGCGCAGCGCACCTCGCTGGCCGAGCACTGGCGGCAGGAGGTCGACCATACGCTGGAAGCCACCATCGTTCTGGCCCTCGGCGCCGGCCTGCTGATCGGCTTCTTCGCCCGCAGCCGGCTGCATTTGGTCTCGGAAGCCTTCCAGGCCACGATCGAGGAGCAGCGCCGCACCCAGGCTGCCCTGCTCGCCAGCGAAAAACTGGCGGTCACGGGGAGGCTGGCCGCCAGCATCGCGCACGAGATCCATAACCCGCTCGACGCTGTCGTCAACCTGCTCTACCTCATGAAGCACGGCGCCACGCCGTCCGAGCGCGATGAGTTTGTGGATATGGCCCAGGCCGAACTCGGCCGCGTCACCCAGATCAGCCGCGCCATGCTCGGCATGTATCGCGAATCCCGCACCCCGGTCGCCGTCGATGTCGCCGAACTGGTCAAGGGTGTGCTTCTCCTGCTGGAGCGCCAGATCGCGCAGGCCGGCCTCAGCGTCGATGTCCAGTTCGCGCCCGGCGCCATCGCTACCGGCTACCCCGCCGAAATGCGCCAGGTCTTCGTCAATCTGATCACCAACGCAATCGAGGCCTCGACTGCCGGCGGCCGCATTGAGGTCGACATTTCGCGCCACGCCGGCTCCGGCATCAGCGCCACCATCACCGACCACGGCTGCGGCATCGCGCCCGACGAAAAGCAGCGCCTGTTTCAACCCTTCTTCACCACCAAGGGTGAGCATGGCGCCGGCCTCGGGCTGTGGATTACCCACGGCATCGTCGCCAAGCACGGCGGCAGCATCGGCGTCGAAACCCGCACGGCAACGGACCCCGGACCGGCCGCGCACGGCACCACCATGACCGTCTTTCTGCCCCGTGAAGAAACGCGGCCCTTGACTGCGACGTAGCCTTCGCAACAGTTTTCTCTTGCCAAGCTTTTCCATGGCCTGCGAATATAGCGGGATGACACAGCGCACATGGATGAGGACCCGCATGGTCGCCTACTTCGTCCTGGGCGTGGTCATCGGCGCCGGTTATCCGATATGGGCGCAGTTCATCATGGGCGGCATCCAGCAGGTGCCCCGAGCCATTTTCTGGGGCCTGGTGACCCTCACCCTCGCGCTCACGCTCATCTCCATGGCGATGCGGCTGCGCGAACGCCTCAACCACCGCAACCATCGCCGCTCCTACTGACACAGCTGCGCCACTGTGGTTTTGCGTTTGCGTTTCTGGTCGTCATTCCGCAGCGCAGCGGAGGAATCTGCTGTTCGGGCGCCTCTACGCCCGCAGGCAAACTGCTCTATCCCAGCATCTCCCTCAACATCGCCGCGCAGGCCTGGCAGTCCTCGCGGCTGACGTCGCAATGTGTCACCAGCCGCACCTGATGCGGCCCGATCGCGCTTGCCAGCACGCCTTTGGCTTTCAGCTCCGCCACCAGCCTGGGTGCATCGCCGCCGCTTCCGTCCCGGCTCTTTCCGTTCGCGCCGCGCAAGCTGAAGATCACAATGTTGGTCTGCACCGCCGCCAGATCGATCTCGACCGCATCGCATTGTGCAACCGCCTCGGCCAGCAAACGAGCGTTCGCATGGTCCTCATGCAGCCGCGACGGCATCTCTTCGAGCGCGATCAAACCCGCCGCCGCGATCACTCCCGCCTGCCGCATTCCGCCGCCCAGCGCCTTGCGATAGACGCGCGCCCGCGCAATCGTCGCCGCGCTGCCCACCAGCATCGATCCCACCGGCGCGCCCAGCCCCTTCGACAGGCAAAACATCACCGTATCGAACCCACGCGTCAGCGTCGCTACATCGACCTCCAGCGCTACGGCCGCGTTGAACACGCGCGCTCCATCCAGATGCACCGGCAGCCCCGCGTCTTTGGCTCCCGCCCAGATCTCCTCGAGCACAGGCAGCGGCGTCACCGTCCCACCCGCCATATTGTGCGTGTTCTCGACGCAAATCAATCCGGTCGCCGCGCGATAGTAAATCTCCGGCGCAATCGCCTTCGCAATCTGCTCCCAGCGCATCACCCCGCGCTGGCTCGCCACCGTCCTCGCCACGCACCCTGAGAACGCGGCCATCATGGCCATCTCCCAGTCGAGCACATGTGAGCGCGCCTCGCAGATCACCTCCTGCCCATGCTGCGTATGCAGCCGTATGGCAATCTGGTTGCCCATAGTCCCGGTGGGCACAAAGATCGAGGCCTCGCGCCCAAATACTTCCGCCGCCCGCGCCTCCAGCCGATTCACTGTCGGGTCGTCGCCATACACATCGTCGCCAACCTCGGCCGAAGCCATGGCCGCGCGCATCGCCGGCGACGGCCGCGTTACCGTATCGCTGCGCAGATCGATCACTCGCTCCCCCATCGTCCCTCCCACTCCTTCGCTCTCGCCGTTGCTCTTGCCGTTGATCTTGCTCTTGCTTTTGCTTTTGCTTTTGCTTTTCTGGTTATCATTCCCGCAGGGAATCCGCTTCTGCTCTTGCTCTTGCCTCTACGCCGTCACGCCCATCAACAACGCTCCAAACACTTCGTTGGACACCATTCTTCCCCGCAGCGTCAGCCGCCAGAATCCATCCACCTCCATCATCAATCCACCCGCGATCGACTCGACCGCCGCATCCTCGCACGGCACGACGAACTCCCTCGCAAACTCCCGCCGCAGCCACTCCAGCGATACTCCTTCGTTCATCCGCAGCCCCAGAAACACGGTCTCCTCGAACGTCTCGCGTTCGCCCACGCGCACAACTTCAGGGGCACCCACACCTGTATACTTCGCAAGCTCATCCGCATTCGCAAACCGCACCGCGTCCGCGCTCGAAGCGCAGCGCAGCATTGAATGCGCATCCAGCCCAAACCCCACATACGGCTCCCGCTGCCAATACTTCACATTGTGTTTCGATCGGTGAGACACCGCCGCAAAGTTCGAAATCTCATATTGCGCAAGTCCTTCACAAACCAGCCGCTCGCACGCCATTTCATACAGTTCCGCGCTCGCATCCTCCGCCGGCACACGCGCCGCATGCAGTCGCAACCCGCCCGCCATCACCTCGCGCCCCAGCCGCGAGTCCTCATCCACCTCCAGCATGTACACGCTCAAATGCGTCAGCGCACCTTCGCCGCCTAAACCCGCCGCCACCTCCAGCGAGTGCTGCCAGCTCTCCGCTGTCTGGTATGGCAGCCCTGCAATCAAATCCGCGCCGACCTCCGCCACACCCGCGGCACGCATCCGCCGGATCTCCTGCACACACTCGCGCTCGGTATGCAACCTTCCCACCGCCGCGCACTCACGATCGACAAAGCTCTGTACCCCCAAGCTCACGCGATTCACGCCCAGCCGAATCGCCTCTTCAAGCACCGCCTCCGCGATCTGACCCGGCGCGGCCTCCAGCGTAATCTCCGCATCCGCCGCTACATCGAACCCTCTCCGCAGCGCCGCGAAAATTCGCTGCAACTGCACCCGCTGCAGCAAACTCGGCGTCCCTCCGCCGAAATAAATCGTGTCCACCACGCGCGGCATCACCGCACCCAGCCGCTCCGCAGTCTGCGCCGCCGCGTCTATCTCCGCGCACAACTTCTCGATATAGTTGTCGATCGCAGCCGCCGTCCCCACACCCGAAGCAAAATTGCAAAAACTGCACTTGGCGCGGCAGAACGGCACCGACACATAAACGCCCAACGCCGCATCCTGCCTTGGCTGCACAATCACTCTCCGATTCTTTCACGCGAACCCAAACTGCGAGTCGCCATCGCCTCTGCAAGCACCCGCTTGCGAGATTGGAAACTCGCAACCGTCCAACTGGAAACCGGTTGCTGGTCCGCTCGTCGCCGGGGCGCCAACATTTGCCCGCCCACAACGTAAAATAGTTCACAATGGCCGACAAGCAGCCGGACCCCAATCCCGCCAAGCCCGAAGAGGCCAATCACCCCGCCGCCTCCGGCCCCGACGACGACGTCGTCGGCAAGGCGTACGACGCGCGCATCATGCGTCGGCTGGTCCGCTATCTCTCGCCCTACAAGCTGCAGGTCGCCATCTCCGGCGTCGCCATTATCCTCAAGGCCGGCGCGGATGTGCTCGGCCCTTACTTCGTCAAAGTCGCGGTCGACAACTACTTCGCTCCAAGCGGCGGCAAACATTCCTGGCTTGCCTCCAGACTGAGCCCCGACCCCACCACCGGCGTCACTGAAATCGCGCTGCTTTATCTTGCTTCCCTGCTGCTCATCTTCGGCCTCGAGTTCGTCCAGACCTACCTCATGCAGTGGACCGGCCAGAAGATCATGTTCGATCTGCGCAGCCAGATCTTCCGCCACATCCAGCGCATGCATGTCGCCTTCTTCGACCGCAACCCCGTTGGCCGCCTGGTCACTCGCCTGACCTCCGACGTTGAAGCGCTCAACGACATGTTCACCTCCGGCGTCCTCGCCATCTTTGAAGACATCTTCATCCTCACCTTCATCGTCGCAATCATGGTCAAGATGAGTTGGCTGCTCGCCCTTCTAACTCTGTCGGTCATTCCCGCAATCCTGTACGCCACGCATCTGTTCCGCAATCACGTGCGCGACAGCTATCGCCGCCAGCGCGCAGCCACCGCCAAAATCAACGCATTCACTCAGGAGTACGTATCAGGAATGAGTGTCGTGCAACTCTTCAACCGCGAGCGCCGCGCCTTCCACGACTTCTCCGCCGTCAACCACGAAAACAAGCGCGCCTGGACCGACGCCATCTTCGCCTACGCCCTCTACTACCCGGTAGTCGAGTTCCTCAGCTCCATCGCCATCGCGCTGGTCATCTGGCGCGGCGGCCTCGCTGTACTGCACGGTCTGGCAACAAGTTCGGGCGGCCCATTCATCGCGCACGCTTCTCGCGCGATGAGTGGGGTGGCGAACGGTGCAGCCGCAACCACCAGCTTCCTGCACCCCGTCGTCACCCTGGGCATCCTGATCGCCTTCATCCAATACGCACAGCGTTTCTTCCGTCCCATCCAGGACCTCAGTGACAAATACAACATCCTGCAAGCCGCCATGGCCGCGGCCGAGCGCGTCTTCAAGCTGCTCGACACCCAACCCGAGCTTCCCACTGCCGCCCTTCCTGTTCCCGGAGACCGCAGCGGCATCATCGAGTTCCGCGACGTCTGGTTCACCTACCAACGCCTCACCCCCGAACAACTCGCCGCCCTCGCCAGCCTGGATGGAACCAGCTTGGAAGGGGTGCGGCTTCAGCCCCGCCATTCCGGCCAGCCCACGAATGGGGCTTTAGTCCCGGAGGGAATCCTCGCCTCCATCGACTGGATCCTGCGCGGCGTCAGCTTCACCATCGAACCCGACACCACCGCCGCCATCGTCGGCCACACCGGCGCCGGCAAGACCACCCTCACCGCGCTCATGATGCGCTTCTACGACGTCCAGCGCGGCGCAGTGTTCATCGACGGCGTCGATGTCCGCGATCAGGACCTCAACCAGCTTCGCCGCCGCTTCGGCGTCGTGCTACAGGACCCCTTCCTCTTCTCCGGGACAATCGCCCAGAACATCCGGCTGGGCAGCTCCTGGATCACCGACGACGAGGTCGCCAACGCCTCCGAAGAAGTGAACGTAGCCGACTTTATCCGCACGCTGCCGCTGGGCTTCGCCGAACCCGTCCTCGAACGCGGATCAACTCTCTCCACCGGTCAAAAGCAACTCATCAGTTTTGCGCGCGCGCTGGCGCATCGCCCGGGAATTCTCATCCTTGACGAAGCTACCAGTTCGGTCGACACCGAAACCGAGCGCCGCGTCGAGTCCGCTCTGGCTCGCATGATTACCGGCCGCACCAGCGTCCTCATCGCGCATCGCCTCAGCACCATCCAGCGCGCCGACAGCATCCTGGTCATGCACAAAGGCAAGCTCCGCGAACAAGGCACGCACCAGGAGCTGCTCGCGCAGCGCGGCCTTTACTATAAGCTCTACCAGCTCCAGTACAAGGACCAGGAACTCGGCACAACCCGGCAAGCCATCACCGCCTGACCTGCCACTTCCAGCACAAGCGCGCTGATCTAAAGAGTTAAACCCAAAGGCTCAGCGCATGGCCGCGTCGACTTCGGCAAAGTAGCCGGGCTGCTTCAGAATCTCGCGCGGCTTCGATCCATCGGCCGGTCCCACCAGGCCATCGCGCTCCATCATGTCGATCAGATGTGCGGCCCGGCCATAGCCGATGCGGAGGCGGCGCTGCAGCAGCGACGTCGAGGCCTTGCCGAACTCGAACACCAGCCGCACCGCATCGTCGAACATCGCGTCATTCTCTTCGCCGTCGTTGGCGCTGCCGGGTTCGCCGCTCTTCTCGTCTTTCGGGCCTTCGAGGAAGCCGTGCGCATACTCGGCCTCACCCTGCGCGCGCCAGAACTCAGTGACCGCGGCGATCTCCTTCTCGGTAACAAACGGCGCATGCACGCGCTGCAAACGCGATGTTCCCGGCGGCAGGAAGAGCATGTCGCCGCGACCCAAAAGGCTCTCCGCGCCATTGCTGTCGATGATGGTGCGAGAGTCCACCTTGGTCGCCAGACGAAAGCTCATGCGCGTAGGAACATTGGCCTTGATGAGACCCGTAATGACATCGACCGAGGGCCGCTGCGTCGCCAGCACCAGGTGAATTCCGACCGCGCGCGCCATCTGCGCCAGCCGCGTGATCGCCTCTTCGACATTAGCCCGATCCAGCATCATCAGGTCGGCCAGCTCGTCGATGATGATCATGATGTAGGGCAGCGGCTCCTGGTTCACGTCCTCAAACAGATACTCGCTGCCGTTCTCGAACAGCTTGTTGAACTGGTCGATGTTGCGCACATGATTGGCCGCCAGCAGCTTCAGCCGCCGCTCCATTTCTCTCACTGCATTTCGCAGCGCATTGGCGGCCAGCTTGGCCTCGGTGATGATCGGCGTGAACAAATGAGGGATGCCCTCATACATCCCCAGCTCGACGCGCTTCGGATCGACCAGGATCATGCGCACCTGCTCGGGCGTGGACTTGAACAGCACCGACATGATCATCGCGTTGATCGCCACCGATTTTCCGGAGCCGGTCGAGCCCGCGATGAGCACATGCGGCATCGACGCCAGATCGCCGGTAACGATGCGGCCGCTGATGTCCTTGCCCAGCGCGATCGCCAGCCGGCTCTTGCTCTGCGCGAAGCTCTCGCACTCGACGACGTCGCGCAGCCAGATAGTCTCGCGCTCGTGGTTCGGTACTTGAATTCCCACGGTGGATTTGCCCGGCATGCGCTCGATCAGAATCGACTCCGCGGCCATCGCGAGGCAGAGGTCGTCGGCCAGCCCCGTGACGCGCGAATATTTCACGCCCGCATCGGGGCGGAACTCGAAGGTCGTCACGACCGGGCCCGGGTTGATCTGCTCGACCTTGCCGTCGACGCCGAACTCCGCGCACTTCTCGACCAGAACGCGCGCCTCTTCGCGAAGCTCGTCCTCGCGAACCTGCGCGTGTTCCTCCGACCGAAAGAGCAGTGAACTGGGCGGAAGTTTGTAACCGCGAATGGACTTGGGAGCGATCGCCACCGTGCGCAGGTCGGCGTCGGCACGCTTGCCGAAGGCGATGTTCTGGGCGGCGATATCGGCCATGGGCGAAGGCATCGGCGGAAGCGGCGGAGCGAGCGCCGCCACGCGCGCGCGCGGCGGCTGGGGAAGATCGATTTCACGAAGTGACGGAGCGCCTTCACGCGATTGCGCGGCGATCTCGCGGGCCTGCGAAGCGCTCTCGCGCAGCCGCGAGCCCAGCAGCGGCGCCGGGGCGCGGCGCTCCGGCGCATCCAGCCAGTTGTCGTCCAGCGCCTCGAGGACGGGCGGCGCTGCCTCGGCAAACGGCAGATCATCGCTGCTGAACCCCGCGCGAGCTTCGCGCAGCGGAGCGGCCGCGGCAGCCAGTTGCGCGGCAAACGGCGCGGCCGCAGCCGTGGCTGCATGAAGTCCCGACAACGGGGCAGCATCCACCTGCATACGCGGCATCGTCTGCCACACCGACGCGGATTCCGGAGCGATCTCGCAGCCATCCATCGTGGCGGCATCGGAGCTGTCGAGCTCCTGTCGCTTGCGCCGGCCAAACCATCCGAACAGGCCTGCGAGCAGCGACGAGCTGGCTGCTTCCTTCCTTTCAGCCGCGGCGTTCGTTCCCGCCTCGGCGCGCTCCCGGGCAGCGGCGCGGGCGCGGGCCTTGGCCACCTCCCGTTCGCGCTTGGACTCGTAGCCCTCTCCGAACGTCACACCCTCGCCATCGACCACGCCGCCCCGGCGACGGCTGCGCCAGGCTGCGTAGCGATTGGCGATCTTCGCGATAAACCCGAAGTGACTGGTGAACCACTCGCTCGCCGTGGTCAGAGTGAAGGTGGTCGTCAGATAGATCGACAGCGCAACCATCAGGCTGCATAGGATGATCGCACCGGGAAGATTGACGAAGTGGAGGAGCGTGTCGGCCAGCACGCGGCCCGCCACGCCGCAGATCGGCAGCGTGTGATGCCACATCCACCGCGCGGGCAGAAGCGCGATCGCCGCGGGCGCAAAGACCAGCCACAACGCCAGCCCCGCGGTCTTCGCCGCGCCCGAGCCGACCGCGCGCGACCACATCCACGAGATGCCCAACCGCACCAGCACCAGCGGCACAAACAGCACCGCGACGCCGAACGCCTGGAGCAGAAGATCGGAGAGATACGCTCCTACCAATCCCGCCCAGTTGTGCGCAGGATGAAGGCTCGCGCCACCACCCACCGTGTTGAACGATGGGTCCGACGGCGTGTAGCTCACCAGCGAAAGCAGCAGCAGCCCGGCGGCGACCAGCACCACGAGCCCCAGCATCTCGTTGACACGGCGGCTGCGGGTTGGGGAGTACACGAGTCTCTGGGCTTTCATAGTCTCTGGGGCTTCCTCGGGTCCGGCCGCGCAGTCCGGTAGCTCAACCGCGCATCGGGCGCGGAAACGAGCGGAATCGAGACCGGAACTGCCAGAGCAACTTCATTGTTCCATAGCCTAATGCGCCCGTGCCGCCGCTCGCGCAGCCAGAACCAGAGTGGTGACGGGGCTGAAACTTCGACCTCGCGAACAGCAATACTAATCGCTTTTGGCTCGCGGTCAACGCGGAGGTGCGGTTGTGCATCTAGTGGAGAAGATCGCCGGTCTTGCAGCTTGCAAAACCGGCGAACGCGGTGCGGGGGCGCGGGATTTTCGCGATTTCTTCCGCTTGCTCACCGGCAGAGGAGAATCGCGGTCAGCCGGTAGACCTCGCCCGCATTTCAGATCGCTGCAAGCGCAGCCCAATACTATGGCAACTAAAAGGGATGGAACGTTTTTATGGCGAACGAACTCGACGGATCAACCAAAAACAAAGAGACGGAGCGCGTTCTTCTGGACGTGATCAATTCCTTGCATGACGGCCAGAAGGGTTTCGCTGACATCGGCGAACACCTCAAGGACGACCAGCTCAAACGCTACTTCCTGGCCGAAAGCCTGAAGCGAGCCAGCTTCCGCGCCGAGTTGGAGAACGAACTCCATCGCGCGGGCGTAGCCGATGTGAAGGAATCCGGCACAACCTCGGGCGCGATGCATCGCGCGTGGGGCGACCTGAAAGCCAAGCTCGGCGGCGGCGACCACACGCTGCTGGAGACCGCGGAACAGGGCGAGGACCAGGCCAAGAAAGCCTACCAGGACGCGCTCGAGCAGGACCTTCCGCTGCCCATTCGCGAGCTGCTCGCGACCCAGCAGGCGCATGTGCTCACGTCCCACGATTACGTGAAGCGGCATCGCGACGCGCTGGCGAGCTGAACGGAATTTGCCAAAATTTACGCTGTACAAGAGCGGCCGAATCGGATTCGATTCGCGCCGCTTTCGTGCGTTTCAATCACGGTTTCTGAGCCATATTCGCTACCTTGGACACGTGAGGTTCACGCAATGCGCCTAGGACGTTCCTTTGGACGATATTTGATGGGCGCGATGTACATGGCGGCGGGTCTCGGCCATTTCGTTGCGACCCGGGCCTATGCGCAGGCCATGCCTAACTACCTGCCCGCGCACCATGAGCTGGTGTTGGTCAGCGGAGCGGCGGAGATCGCCGGCGGCCTCGGCGTACTCGTCCCGCAAACTCGTCGCGCGGCGGCCTGGGGTCTCGTGCTTCTGCTGGCTGCGGTGTGGCCGGCGAACCTTTGGATGGCGCAGCATCCGGAGCGGTTTCCAGGCGTGCCGGTGTGGGCGCTGTGGCTGCGGCTGCCGCTGCAGGTGCCGCTGATCTGGTGGGCCTGGCGCTATACGCGGCCAGATATGTAGTAACATATGTACATTCGAGGTGACGAGATGGCGATCACCACTCTTTCCAGCCGCAAGTTCAACCAGGAGGTTGGGCGCGCAAAGAAGTCTGCGCTTCAGGGACCGGTCTTTATCACGGACCGCGGGCAAAGGACCCATGTGCTGTTGAACATCGACGATTACCGCAAACTCAACGGGACGGGCCCGAGCATCGGCGAACTGCTTTCATGTCCCGCAGCCGCGGAGATCGACTTTGAGTTCGAGCCGATTGAATTTGATTTCAAGCCGGCTGAGTTTGACTGATGTATCTGCTCGATGCGAATGTCATCTCAGAGATGCGCAAGTTCGAAACAGGAAGAGCCGATCCGCGGGTCCAACGCTGGGGTAACAGTATTGCACCCACTGACTTTCACCTGTCGGCCGTCACCATTCTTGAACTCGAGATGGGATGTTTGCAGATGATGCGGAAAGACCTTGCGCAGGGCCGGGTTTTGGAAAGCTGGTTACATCAGCAGATGTTGCCAGCGTTCGCCGCGCGGATCATACCGGTGGATGCGCCCATTGCCCTGCGATGCGCCTCTCTCCACCTTCCAAGTAGCAGGTCCTATAAAGATTCCTTGATTGCAGCTACTGCCTTGGTGCGCTCCATGACGGTGGTCACACGGAACCTCAAACATTTTGCGCCGATGGGGGTGGCGGTGCTGAATCCCTGGGAGGGTTGAGGGATTCGGCTCAGTAGCCGATGTGGTGCAGGTAGAAGACCGCAATGCTGGCGGCGATGCAGTAGATGCCGAACAGGTACCAGCGGCCGTGCTCCAGCCACGAACTCAGCCAGCGTAGCGCAGCAAGGCCGGCGAGGAAGCTGAAGACCATCCCGAGCAGGGCCGCGATGGCGCTGGCATGCAGATCGACTACGACGCCGGATGCGACGGCGGCGTGTTTGGCCTGCAGCAGACGCAGCACCTCGCGGGCGATGACGGCCGGGGTGAGGATGACTGCCAGGGCGAACGAAAAGCGCTCGGCGCGCAGGCGGCTGGCGCCCGTAAGCAGGCCCGTGGAGATGGTCGAGCCGGAGCGCGAGAAGCCGCGGAACGGCAGGCTCAGCCCCTGTGCGGCGCCCATCCAGCCGGCCTGCGAAAACGTGACATTGTCACCCGACCGGGACTTGGAGCGCGCATACTCCGGTGTGGCGGCGCGGGCATCGAGATTGGCGTGCGCGCCGCGCGCTCTCAGGCCGGCGTAGAGAATCAGCAGCCCCACGGCGAACAGCGCATACGCGACCAGATCGAGCCGCCCGAAGAGCAGTTCGATGTCGGCCTTCGATTGCCCCTTGAAGGCCGTCTTCTCGATGATCTCGACGATCGGATAGCCGATGAGAGCGGTCAGGAACGTCGCCCAGATGGCACGAATAGCGAATCGTTGGAACGCGTCGGAACTGGCGAAATAAGCGCGCTTCCACTGCGACCAGAAATAAACGATCACCGCGAACATGGTTCCGGTATGCAGCATCACCAGCACCAGCGTCATCTCTGGCGATGTGGGGTCGAGGTGCATGAGCTTCTCGGCGACCACGACGTGCGCGGAGCTCGAAACGGGCAGAAGTTCGGCGAGGCCCTGGACGATCGCCAGGATCAGGATTTTAAGCAGAGGCATGGGGAGATTCTAACTGGGACGGGGCGAGATCGGATCGGGCGCGGAGCGGACCCGTGCGAAGGCTGCGTCAGCGTCAGCAAGAGTTGGCTGGCCCGAGGAAGACCGGAGCAGCGGCGTCGGTTGAGGCAAACCTTTGACAATAAAGGTGGAGAGGGCCATCATAACCAGCACGGCTTGCATCACATCGCACAGACGTTCAAAAGACTCACACTGGAGATACAGATGCTCATTGTTCTTATCATCCTGATTTTGGTATTCGGCTTTGGCGGCTATCGCATGGGACCGGGGATCGGGTACTACGGTGGAGGCGGCCTCAGCCTCATCCTTCTGATCGTGCTGGTTCTGCTCTTGCTTAAAGTGATTTAGCCAAGAGCCCGGACGCCCTCCAGGGTGTCCGGGCTGAAATTCACTAAAATCAGCTCAGTCGCGGTCGTTGCCGTAGACGGGTATTCCCTGCGCCACGCGGAAGGCGATGCTTTCGGCGCGATCGGCGTAGTCGGATTTTGTGTAGTCTTTGCGCAGTTCATCGGCGATGGACTGGCAGTTTTTCGCGGCTGCTTTGGAGCGGTTGTCGTTCTCGTCCACCTGATACATCGTGACCAGCGCGCCCTGGCGATAAGCCGCGTCGTACAGCGCCTCGGCGGTCTTCGGGCCGCCGGGGTAGTGGCTGGCGTAGTTCATGTAGAGGTTGGTCTCCTGTTCGGGACACTTGGGCAGGCCCTGCCAGTCGCCGCATAGTTTGTCATCCAATAGATCGAACGCAGCGCGCGCGGCAACGTCGGAATTGGGGTAGAGCTTCATCACGCGCTTGAGCGCGCCCTCATACATCTCGGGCCGCAGGAAGGCCTGCTGCTCGCGCGCGCTGGGCAGCGTGGAGATGTCGAGCTTGTCGAGCTGCCAGCGGATGTCGGCGGCGCGGAAGGCGGCATCCGGCGCAAGCGGCGAGTTGGGGAAATACGTTGCGGCGCGTTCGTAGAGCAGATGCGCGGCCTCGGCTGCGCCGGCCGGAGGATGCGGCTGCGCGGCCTGCGCTTCGAGGTCGGCGGCCGCGCCATACAGGATCGCGTCGCCATTGGGTGTGGTGGGGCCGACGATGCCCTTGTCGCGTATCCAGCCGGAGCTGGGATCAGGATTGTCGGCGGGGTCCTTGAACTCGGGTTCGGAGTCGGGGTCCGCATCTTCCTTGGCGTCGGTGTTGGCGAAGACGTTCACCCACGGGCCGTTGCGGGCCGTGATGACGATCTCGTGGCCGGCGGTGACGGTGACGATGGGCGGTGCGCTGCTGTCGGCGCTGACGTACACATTGGCTGTGTGCAGCACGGTGGCCTTGGCGGAGCGATCGTAGCCGCTGGCGTTGTCGGAGCTCTGCTGCTTCGGATGTTTCTGGGCGTGCAGCGCGGCGGGAAGCAGAAGGAGCATGGCGGCGATGAGGAAGGAACGGGGCATGATCGGCATTTCGGGTGAAGCAGATTCCCTGCGGGAATGACAACCAGAAAAGCAACCGCAAAGTCTGACGCAACGCTCGCGAAGTTTACGTGAGGCGCGCGAAAAGTGCGCTCACGAGTTAGACGGTGGTCGCGGCGGTTTCGGATTCGAGTTCGGCGCGCAGCGCGGGGTCGAGGTTGCCGCCAGATACGATGGCGACGACTTTTTTCCCTGGTGGCAGTTCGTGGGCATGGAAGAGCGCGGCGGCCAGCGTGACGGCGCCCGACGGCTCGGCGACGATGCCGGTGGACGCGAGCGCGAGATAGATGCGTGTGGCGAGGCGGATTTCGGCCTCGGTGACGGTGAGGATGCCGTCGACGAAATCGAGGATGTGGTCGAAGTTGAGCGGTCCGAGCGATTGGGTGCGCAGGCCGTCGCAGAGCGTGCGAGTGGTGAGTGCGGCTGGCCACTCGACCAGCCTGCCCGTGCGGAAGCTCTCGGCAGCGTCGGCGGCGAGGGCGGGTTCGCAGCCCCAGACTTGCGGGGTTGCGCCTGCGTTCTGCGAACCCCACCCATCGCGGTGAGGCTGCGATGAATGGGGCACCCGGCTTTGTTCCGCTGAAGCGAGCTTGATTCCGGTGGCGACGCCCGAGAGCAGACCGCCGCCAGAGACGGGCGAGAGCACGAGGTCGACATCGGGGAGCTGTTCGAGAATTTCGAGGCCGCAGGTGGCCTGTCCGGCGATGATCGCAGGATCGTCGTAGGGCGGGATGACGGTGTAGCCGTGGGCGGCGGCGAGCTCTTCGGCCTTGAGTTTGCGCTCGCTGCTGGCGGGGCCGACGGTGACGATCTCCGCCCCCAGAGCGATGGTTGCCTCGCGCTTGACCTCCGGCGCGTTCTCCGGCATCACGATGACGGCTTTGCCGCCCAGCGCGCGGGCCGCGTACGCCACGCCCTGCGCGTGGTTGCCCGAGGAGTAGGTGATGACGCCGCGCTGCAGCTCCCCTGGCAAGAGCTGCGCGATCTTGTTGTACGCGCCGCGCAGCTTGAAGCTGCCGATGGGCTGCGCCGACTCGTCCTTCAGGTAGATGTCGGGCATGCTGCCGGCCAGATCGGGAAAGCCCGCGCGGCGCAGGCGCTCGCGATCAAGCCGCACCAGCGGGGTGCGGACTGCGACGCCTGCAATGCGGGCGCGGGCAGCGTGGATGTCGGCGAGGGTGATGAGGGACATGGCTCGATTCTGATTCTCGATTCTGATTGTAGTGGCGCGGCGGCCCAGCAGCAGATTCCTTGCGGAATGACAACCAGAAAGGCAAGATCAAAAACGAAGGCGCCGCACCCTTCGCGATGAGACTGCCGAGGATGGACCACTCGGATCCGTGGAGGTGCCTCAGTGCGTCTCTGCCGCGTGCAGGATGAGCGCGAAGAAATGGATGAGCCGCGGTTGATCGAGGAACGTCGGGCCTGCGCCGTCGAGATCGAGGTGCGAGATCACCGGCGAGATCAGCGACGCCTTCAGAGTCTTGCGCGGCAGCTCCGTCTCCAGCCATTGCGTCTCGGCGGAAGGGATGATGTTGTCGCCCTCGCCGGCAAGCAGGTAAACGGGCACGGGGAGCTGCGCGAGGCGGCCGTGCGGGCTGATCGCGGACATGGCCTGCAGATGTCGCGCGTTGGACTCCGCCAGCGAACGATGGGTGTTGGACGATGTAGTGTCCATGAGATGGTTGGCCTCGTCGCGCTGCGCAGGAGTGAGTCGTGCAAGTGCGGCGTCCTCGGCGGTGACGTCCTCATAAAGATGCGCGCGCAACACCGCACGCAGCGGTTCGCGATCGGCGGGATCGGGGACGAAGTCCTGCAGGTTTTCGTACTCCATCACCAGGGTGCCGTACTCATGCGGCGGCAGTTGTTCGATGATGCCGTCGGGGCGGCGTTCGACGCCGGTGCGGTAATAGTCGGCGACGCGTGCCATCTCGTCTTCCGAGCCGACCGCGACGACGAACTTCATGCTGGGGCTGAACTCCGGATTGGCGGCGGCGAGCAACGCGAGGCTGCCCGAAAAGCTGAGGCCCAGCACTCCCACTGCACGGTTGTCATTGCGCTCCGCCAGCCATACGGCCGACTCGCCGATCGTGGCGATGGAGTTCGGGCCGACGTGGTAGTCCTTGATGTCGGGCAGCTCGGGTGTGAGGACGCGCAGCCCGCAGGCGGCCATCGCGGAGGCGAAGGCGACCAGCCGCGGCTCGTCGATGCCCAGGTGATGCACGCCGTGCAGCACCAGCAGCACGGGCGCGTCGGGATGGTTGCGCGGGAGATACAGCCGCGCGCGCACCGCTCCGCCGGCGAGCGGAAGAATAAGCTCGCGCGTGGCGATGGGGCCTGTAACCACCGGACGGAGAAGCTCCGGGACCGACTTGTCCGCGACCAGATCCAGCACGGCGATGGCCTGCATCTGCGCGCGCAGGAACGGCCACGCGAGTCCCGCCAGCAGCGCCAGCACGAGGAGTGCGATCGCGGCATAGAGGCGCGGACGCCCGGCGATCTCTTCGCGGCGGCGGCGAAGTTTCGCGGCGAGGCGGGCGGTACCGGAGGGGCGGGAGGCGGCGGACTTACTCATGCGACCGGCAATCTCTGCACGCGCTTAGCGGTGCACGATGGCGATAACCAGCGTAACGACGATGAACAGGAGCACAAGCAAGAGCAGCTTGCGGTTGGTCGAAAGCGAGCCCTCGATGGCGGCCATCCGGGCTTCCACGGATTGCACGGTGGCTGTAACGGCGCGCAGGTCGGAGGCGACTTCGGCCAGCTTCGCGCTGTGCTCCGTGAGCTGCCGCGAGAGGCTGTCGTGCGAGGCGGTTACCTGGCCGATGTCGCCGCGCAGACCTTCGGCCACCTGCTGCATCGAGTTGCGCGAGGCCTCGTCAGCGGCGGCCCCGGGATTCAGAAGACGGTTGGCGGCGGGCACCAACCGGCCGACGTGCGGTGCGAGTTCGAGCAGTTGCGCTAACGCTTTGGGCCACATGCTGCGATTGTACGGCTAACTTGTTGCTGTAACCGCCGGGCGTGGGACACGCCGCCTGCGCAGCAGCAGCGCGACGACGGTGCCGACCAGGATCGCCGTAATCAGGCCCTGCGACCACACGCAGTAGATGCACCATTTTTCGAGGACATAAGCCTCCATGTACGTGAGCAGGCCCGCGCAAAAGAAGCCGATCTCGGCAAGCTGGAGGGTAATCCACAGCTTGTCGGCGAGCGCCGCGACCGCGATGAGCGCATAGCCAATGATCCCCAGCGTGGCCACGGGAATGTGGAAGTTCTTCGCGCCCGGAGCCTCATCGAAGGAGATGGGCGGAAACACCGCGTAGCGCGAGTGGTTGACGCTGCCGCAGTCCCAGTGCGCGCTCACCGCGCAGGGCGGCGCCGCATCCGGGCTCTGATAATGAATGTGCAGGGCAAGCGCGGAGTCGACGATACCGGCGAGGGCGAGAAGGACGATCAGAAAGCGCATAGAGCTTCATTGTATGAGAGCTGAGACAGCAGAGCGTAGACAATAGGCAGTAGAGATTGAGAACCAGGAGACGGTTGCGATGCAGAGGATGGAACCGGTTGGTGCGGTTGGCATAAACGACGAGCTGCATATCTGGTCCGCGCTGAAGAGCGGCGAGAATGCGAAGGTGTGGGTGGAGTCGCATCTGGCAGCGTCGCGCGCGAAGATCGCGGAGCTGCTCGCGGTTGCCGCG
The DNA here is from genome assembly GCA_965277925.1 of Granulicella sp. Lineage (GTDB taxonomy): Bacteria > Acidobacteriota > Terriglobia > Terriglobales > Acidobacteriaceae > Granulicella. Next base: position 1,664,205 of record OZ255850.1, read on the forward strand.
CCGCGCACGGTCGAGAACACGCTGACACCGTTCGATCGCGCGTGCTGGCATCTGCGCATGGCCGGCAGCCAGAGTGGGGCGATGTTCATGGTGCATCCGCTGGCCGGTGTGCGCGATGCGGCGCAGCAGTTGCAGCAGGTCATCAGTGCGGAGTCGGTCGCGTTGAACCTGAACCGCGAGGTGTACAAGGCGCTGGAGGCGCTGGAGCCAGTGATTGCGGCCAGCGAAGAAGATGCAGCGACGAAGTATTATCTGGAGCGCACGCTGCTCGGCTATCGGCTCTCCGGCGTGGATAAGGACGACGCTACGCGCGAGCGGATTCGCGCCCTCGCCGATCGCATGACCGAACTCAGCATGAGCTTCAGCCGCACCGTGCAGGACGATGTGCGCAAGATCGTTGTCGAAGACCCGAATGATCTGGCCGGGCTGCCGGCGGATTATCTGGCGCGTCATGGCGTGCGCGAGGCGTTGGATTCTGCGGACTCCGTGGACCTCACTCATGACGATGAAACTGTCATGAATGGGCCACCCAGCGTGATCACCGGTCCACCCGAAACTCCCGCGCGCCTGGTTGCGGATGGCCCGATCGAGCTGACCACCGACCCACCCGAGATGAGTCCCGTGATGAGTTACGCGGCCAGCCCCGATCTGCGGCAGCGCATGTATCTCGCCTACAACGACCGCGGTTATCCGGCCAATAAGCAGGTGCTGCTCGATCTGCTAACCGGCCGCGAGGAGATGGCTGGGCTGCTGGGTTTTCGCAGTTGGGCGGACCTCGCTACCGTCGACCAGATGATGGGCTCGGCGGCCAACATGCGCGCGTTTCTAAGCGAGGTCGAAGAGGCCGCGCGCGCGACGGCCCAGCGCGAGTTTGTCGAGCTCGAAGCCTTCGTGCGCGAACGCAACCCCGAGGCCCTGCCCCTGTCTCTGAGCGACGCGCGCTTCTGGGAGGAGCAATACCGGCGCTCTCGCTACGACTTCGATTCGCAGAGCGTGCGCCCGTACTTCCCTTACGAGCAGGTCGAGGCGGGGATCCTCGCGACGGCGGGGAGATTGTTCGGCGTGCGCTTTGTGCGGGCGAAGGATGCTGTGGTCTGGGCTGACGGAGTGAAGGCGTTCGACGTCGTGGACGCTCGTGGCGATCACCATCATTCGGACCCCACTCATGATGATAAGACAGTCATGAATGGGCCACCTGGATGTGTTTCCGGTTCGGGACCGGTCGTCGGGAGGATCTATCTCGACATGCATCCGCGCGAGGGCAAGAGCAAATGGTTCAGCGAGTGTTCGCTGGTCGGCGGCGTGATCGGTGAGCAGATGCCGGAGGCGGCGCTGGTGTGCAATTTTCCGCAGCCAAAAAAAGACAGCGAAGAGCCGGAAAAAGACGACGCGGGGCTGATGCAGTACTCCGATGTTGTGACGTACTTCCACGAGTTCGGCCACCTGATGCACGAGGTGCTGGGCGGGCGGCAGCGCTGGGCAGGCCAGTCGGGCATTGCGACCGAAGGCGATTTTGTCGAGGTCCCATCGCAGATGCTGGAGGAGTTCTTCGAAGATGCGGAGCTGTTGCGGACTTTCGCGAAGCACTATCAGACCGGCGAGCCGATCCCGCACGAGACCGTCGCGCGCATGACTCGCGCTAGCGCGCATGGCCGCGCGCTGAGCACGCTCACGCAGGTGATGTACGCGACCTATTCGATGGAAACGCATGATCGTCGCGCTGCGGAGTTGGACCTCGATACGTTGCTGCGCGCGGGCTACGACCGCTTCTCGCGCTACGAGTTCGTCGATGGCAATCGCATGTACGCGGCGTTCACGCACCTCGTCGGCTATACATCCAACTACTACACGTATCTCTACGACAAGGTGATGGCGCTGGAGTTCTTCGCGGAGTTTGACAGCACCGATCTGCTGGATGGCGCGACTGCCATGCGCTACCGCCGCGAGGTGCTGGAGCCGGGCGGGTCAAAGCCCGCGCGCGATTTGGTAAAGGCGTTCCTGGGACGCGAGGTCAGTATGCAGGCGCTGCGCGGCTGGATCGGCCGCGAGTTCGCCGAGGCATAACCGCGCTTGCAGACACAAACACGCTTGCAGACGCCGCCGCGTTCAGCGCGCCTTGGCCTTCGGCCGAGCGGCATCCCGCGCTGCCGGGCTGGCGGCCTTGGCTGCGGGTTTTCTGGCGGGAGCGGGCTGCTTCTTCGCGGACACAGCATGTTTGGAGGGCGCGGCGGTTCGGGGCGTTGCCGCCTTCGTTGTCGAGGCAGTCTTCTTCGCCGGCGCGGATTTCGCGGAAGTTGGCGCGGACCTAGGCGGCGGCGCGACCGGCCGCGAAGACGTGCTGGCCGCAGACTTCGTCACCGGCCTGAGGTGGTTCTCGGTGGCCGCAGCCGTGCCCACGGCGGAGAGCTTCGGCGAGGCCGTCACCGCCGACTCCGGGTCAGCGTGCGACACCGGCCGCCTTGGCCCAGCGTTGATAGCTGTTGCCGCTGTTGTGACTGGCGCTGGCGACTCGCCCGCAGCCTCGGCGGTCTGGCGCAGCGAATGCAGCACGACACGCAGCATCTCCTCCTCGGGCGCGGGTTTGCCGGTCCAGATCTCAAACTGCCGTGCGCCCTGCTGGACGAACATCTCCACGCCAGAGATCACAGTGAGGCCTTTCTGCCGCGCCTGGCGCAGCAGCGGCGTCTCCAGCGGGTTGTACACCAGGTCGAAGACGATGCGGGCGTTCAGGTCCTCGGGTTGCAGCAGCGGCGGAGTCTTATCGCCAGTCATGCCGACCGGCGTGGCGTTGATGACGACATCAAAGCCCATCTTGGCAACGGCCTCGCGCTTGATGGACTTCGCGCCGGCCTGCCGCGCCAGTTTCTGCGCGGTCTCCGGTGTGCGGTTCAGTATCCACACCTCGGCGCCCTTGTCGCGGCAGCCGAAGACCGCCGCCCGCGCCGCGCCGCCCGCACCCAACACCAGCACCTTCGCTCCTTTGAGCGCCAGCCGCCGCTCCAGCGGGCCGACGATCCCCGCGACATCGGTATTGAAGCCGTAAAACTTGCCGTCCGGCATGCGCGAGATGGTATTGACCGCGCCGATCTTGGCCGAAAGCGGATCGCTGCGCTCCAGCAGCGGCATCACGCTCTCTTTGAGCGGCATGGTGATGCTCAGGCCCTGAATCGGAATCTCGCGCGCCAGCTTGAACAGGTCGTCGGCCTTGGAGGTCTGAAGCGCTAGATAGACGGCGTTGACGGTCTCCCGGCGGAACGCGGTATTCATCATCAGCGGCGACAGCGAGGAGCGGATCGGATTGCCCGCCACGCCGTAGACCTTGGTGGCCGCGTCGACCTGGTCGATCCGGTAGGTCTCGATGAGCGTGCGCGCCGCAATCTGGCCGGGCGCGGTCTCCTCGCCCACATTGGCGGCCGCGAACGTGAACGCAGAGCCCGCGCGCAGACCCAGCACGCGCGAGATGATCCCGGCTTCACCCATACAGATGCCCACGATGCTGGAGTTGGCCCGATCCTCCATGCGCTCCAGAAAACGCATCAGCACCAGATTGTCGGAAAGCGAGCGGGCGGTAGGAACGATCTTGATGAAGTCCGACTTGAAGGGCTCGATGCGCTGGTAAATCCCGTCGAGATCTTTGGTCGCCTGAAAGTCGTGGTAGCTGATGATGACGGCCGCGCCGGCCGCGCGCAACCGGTCCATCGTGCCCTTGGGCAGCTTCTCGATCGACTCCAGCTCGACGTCGACCAGTTGAAACCCGGCGGCGGCGGCCTTCAGCAGAATGTCCAATGCAGCCGCGTTGGAGCCTTCGAAGCGGCCGCCATTGTCGGTGCAGCGGCAGGTAGCAATCACGGTCACAGCGCCGTTGGCCGCGATGAAGCGACCAAACTCCGCCAGCATAGCGGCGGGTTTGGCCAGGTAATCCAGCCGGAATTCAATGAAAGTAGTCTCTTTGACGGCGTCGGCGGCCGTCTCGAGCATCTCCTCGGGTGTGGCGCCCGTAATGGCAACGCAAATTTTCCCGATGCGGGAGCGTAGAAGATGGGAGGCGATCTGGGTAGGTGTCGTCATGCGGGCAATCGGGGTATCGTAACGCTTAAGTCTATGGTTTGCAAGGTATTTTGCTCAGCTCTCTCGAGGTCCCGGCAGCGGACCCGGGTTGGTCAGAGAATCCGCTCGCAGCAATGCGTTTCCCGCTGCTCCACGATTGGACGCAATCGGTACAGGAAGGTTGTGGCGACGCCGGCGATTCCTGTCAACGCTGTAACTGGCAGGCGCGAAAGGATATCGTTGCCGAATTCCACACGGGAGCAACCATTCTCAAGCGCGGGCGTCTAAATATGTAACTGAGAGGCTTTTCCACATTTGTCCCACCTGTATAGAATCCCCCCTTTTGCCCATTTTTGGGTGACCCACTAAGAATCCTCAGTCAAATCCCTCCCCACAAGCCTCTCCCGGGCCCGCTGGAAAGCGGGCCCAGAATATTTAACGCGGCAAATGGGGGTTGCCCCTAGCGCATGGAAGGCGGCCGCAGCCGCTTGACTTGCCCGTGCGCACGTCGCTCTCGGCGGGTTTGTAGAATCGTTGTGATGAGAGCTTCAATGGAAGATGCGCAAGCGATCGGGGCGGTGGACGCCATCCTGGCGCAGGGCGGCTTGCGGCACGGACGGCGCGCAACCCGGCTGCCAGCCGGCGCGGGGCGCTTGCGGACACCGGGAACGATCGAGGACGCGCCAGCAAGAGCCGTGAAAGGCCGGCCCGGCGTTGTGAGGGTCGCGGACTGGGAACGCTTTCCGTGGCTGCGCGCGGGCTTTAGTACGCGCCAGGGTGGAGGCTCGATTGCTTATCGCGATGCCGGCATGGACGACGCCGAAGTCGTCGCCCCGGGCGAGCAGATTCAAGGGGAACAGAATCTCGGCTGGACCGCGGAAGAACCGGCCGCGATCGTCGCCGAGAATCGCCGCCGCTTCGTCCGCGCAGTCTCCGGCAGCCGCCCGATGCAGCTCGTTACCATCCGGCAGTTTCACAGCGGCCTGGTGCGCATTGCGGCGCAAGCCGAAGCGCCGCTTGCCACGCCGGACGGCAAGGCGGTCGCCACCCCAAGGAGCAAAAGCGGCTCCCCGGGGACCCCGGTTCTGCGCGGCGACGGGCTGCTGACGCGCCAGCCCGGCCTCCTGCTTGGCATCCAGACCGCGGACTGCGTTCCAGTCCTGATCGCCGACACGCGAACCCGCGCGGTCGCGGCCTTTCATGCGGGCTGGCGCGGTACGTTGGCGAGGGTCGTTGAGCGCGGCGTGGGCACAATGCGGCTGGAGTTCGGCTCGCGGCCGCAGGACCTCGTAGCCGCCATCGGACCGGCCATCGGCGCCTGCTGCTTCGCCGTCGGCGAGGAGGTGCGGTTCGAGTTCGAGAGCCAGTTTGGCTACGCGGACGCGCTCTTCTCCGAGGTCTACGACTCGGATCCCGTGCGCCAGAAGTACCCCATGCTGTTCCTCACCGCGCGTGCGCCGGGACACTCCAACCTCGGCCCGCAGATCCACCTTGACCTGCGAGAGGCGAACCGCCGCCAGCTTCTTGATGCTGGCCTGCGACCCGCCGCCGTCACTCTCGCCGGCGAGTGCACCGCCTGCGCGCGCCTGCGGAACGGCCGCCGCAAATACTTCAGCCATCGCGCCGAGCGCGGCTACACAGGCAGAATGCTCAGCGTGATCGGAGTGGCGAAGGAAGTAGGAAATAGGAAATAGCCACATAATCTTCGCAGGCTGGGCTCGCTGGGGCGCCGTGCGCACTTGCTTCCTACTTCCTACTTCCTGCTGCCTAAGCTTTCTTGCACAGCTCCGCAAACAGCTCTTCGCGATGGTCGAGTGCATAGCGTTCCAGCGAGCCCAGACTGCCCAGATAGACCCAAAGGCCGGCCGCGAAGAACGCTGCAAAGATGGGCACCAGCACCCACTGCGTCTGGAAGTAAATCGCCAGCCCCAGCACGATGCTCGCCAGCGCCGCCGACCCCAGCAGAACTGCCATGCCGATCAGCGCGCTGAGGGGCGAGGCCTGCTTGCCCGCCGCGCGCGCCGTCTTGATCTGCTTCGGCGCTGAGATCGAGCGGCGATTGCCCAGCGCCGTGCTGAACAGCAGCGTGGCCGCGGCCCAAAGGACCGCGATCGCCGTCGTCTGCAGCGAAGGCACAGCCGCCACATAGGCGATGATGCAGAACACCGCTGCGGCTTCGAGGAAGGCCAGCGAAAAGTTCATCAGGTTCTTAGCCAGAAAGACGTCGCGCAGACGGACCGGCGCCAGAAAATAAAATTGTGAGCCGGTGCCCTCGAGGCCAAAGGAGTTGTAGCTCAGCGGCGTGATGCCCAGCATGGTGTAGGCCAGCGCGGCGGGGAATATCCACTCTCCTCCGGTGCGCGTGGCCAGCCGGCCGGCAAACAGAAACACGAACACGACAGGCGCGATCAGGCTGTAGAAAACGCCAGTGTTGCGCCGGACATAGAGGAACTCCTTGGCCAGCATCGCCGCCACAATGGGAGAAATCTGAAAGATGCCGTGAGTCGAAGTCGGCTGCGCGGGCGATTCCACAGCCACAGGCGTTGTCTCCAAAGCCACAGGCGCTGCTTCGACTCTCGCCGGCGCCAGGCCGTGCGCACCCGCCGGGCCTTTCGGGCTCGGCTTCAGGTTCGCAGCCGTCTTCGCCTTGCGGCCCACGGCGTTGGCTGCGTCCGAGAGATTCTCGCCGCGAAATTCCTTCCGCATCCGCAGCATGAACACCGCCAGAAACGCCACGCTGAACAGTGCGCAGGCCAGCGTAAGCCCGAAGAAGCCCGCTACGTGTCCGCTTTGCGCCGCCACCAGCGAAGACGCGGTGAGTTCCGGCGGCAGCACATGCAGGAACGGCAGCGCGCGCTGATAGATATGTCCAATCGAGGTGATGCGTTGCGCCGGGAACGTCTGGCCGAACTCGCCGTAACGGCCGTGGTGATGGTTGTACGCGGGGTTGTAGGTGAAGTTCAGCCACTGAATGCCCAGCGAGCCGGCGAAGATCAGAGCGGTGAAGATCTCCCGCGCGCGCCGCGTGGCGAGCCAGCGGTCGACCCACGCAAACACCATGCGCGAGAACAGCACGTTGGCCGAAGCGAAGACCGCAAGCCCCAGCAGTGCGTAAAACCACAGCCCGGGCAGCGCAATCACGGCGCCCACGGCAATCGCGAATGCGATCAGCGTGCCGATGACATTGGCGGGCGTCAGCAGACCGAAGAACAGGCGGATCGCCGTATAGCTGCCCAGCCCGACTGGAAATCGAATGAGCTGCGTCGGGTCGAAGGTGGTCCCGGGCTGACCGACCTGAATGTTCAGCAGTTGGCACAGCGCGAAGGTGCCCCACAACAGCCACGAGATGCGGTCGAGATGGCCGCTGGAAGCGAAGTAGAACGCTCCCACGCCGGCGAGGATCGTCGGGCCGAACGCCATCGCGGCGAGCACCGGATAGATCAGGATGCGGGCGACCATCTCGCCGGTGGCGCCTTTGCGGCGCATTCCGTTGAGGGTGATGCGCCAGCGTAGCCACGCAATCGCGGCGAACTGCGCGCGGGTCTGGCGAGCGGTCCACGGAGCGGGCGTGGAGCGAGTTGGGTCGGGAGCAGGTTGGGCGGTCATGGGAGCGAGAATCTGCTCCATTATCCTATCCTGCTCCGCGACTGCCTCCACCTGCAATCCGCAAAGGGAAGGACAGCAGAGCAACCGCCCTCAGGGGCTAAAGCCCACTTGATCTCAGATGCTTTAAGGGCACGACTGAAGTCGTGCCCCTAACAAAACGGGACTTACATCAGAGGTTCCTTAGAGCATGCCCGGCAACTTCTCTCGGTCGGGCTGTGGAGATACGCCCCCCCTCCCCCCGTGGACTGGTTGCTTCTACGTAAAGCAATTCATCCAAAGCAGTTAGAAGGGGGATTGACTGCCCTGTCAGTCCGTCCTGAGAAGGCTCGGACGAAGTGCTTCAAGCGGGCCTCAGCGGCCAAAGCCGCATTCATTTCGCGCATTGGCGGCACGACTGAAGTCGTGCCCTTCCAGACCGAACCTTGATCAGAGGCTCCCAAACCGGTGCCGGGATTTTTCCGTTCTTCGTACTGTTTCCATGATACGGCGCGGAGCAGGGTAAACACGCCAAATATTGTTGGCCAAAGGTTCCCTGTTTTCATGGAGATGAGTGCGGCTGGCTGACTTGAAGGGCTTGACAGGTTTTCGAGCGGGCTGGAGGGCCTGCGGAGACCAAAGCTACTTCGGGAGCGCTGAGGTCATGCCCCTAGAGCGGTGTCCCCGATGATGTATAGCAACTCCGAGAAGCAGATTCCTACGGAATGACAACCAGAAAAGCAAGTGCAAATACAAAGTCAACAGCAGTAGGAATCCACACCAATGCGGATTCCGCTGTAGCCAAGCAGGTAATCAGCGGTTTCTTAGTACACGTCGCGCTGGTAGCGCTTCTGCTTCTTCATGGCGGCGAGGTATTCGGCTGCATGCTCCAGTGTTCCGTCCGAGCCCTTCGCGATCACATCGAGCAGCGCCAGCTCCACGTCCTTCGCCATGCGGCTGGCGTCGCCGCAGACATAGAAATAAGCGCCGCGCTCCAGCCAGTCGTAGAGTTCGGAGGCGTTCTCCTGCATGCGGTCCTGCACATAGACTTTCTTGCCCAGATCGCGCGAAAAGGCGGTGTGCAGTCGGGTCAGCAGGCGTTGTTTTTCCATCGCGAGGAACTCGTCCTTATACAAATAATCGGAGGCCGACCGCTGCTCGCCGAAGAACAGCCAGTTGTCGCCGGGTTGACCGAGCGTCTGGCGATGTTCAAGAAACGCGCGGAACGGCGCGATGCCGGTGCCGGGGCCGATCATGATGACCGGCGCGGAGGAGTCTTCGGGCAGCCGGAAGGCGTTGTTTTCATGCAGGAAGACCGGCAGCGTTCCGCCCTCGGGGGCGCGCTCGCCCATGTGCCCGGAGCACACGCCCTGGCGCTCGAGGCCATGCGTGTTGTAGCGCACCACGCGCACGGTGGTGTGCACCTGGTTGGGATGCGCGGCCAGGCTGGAGGCGATCGAATACATGCGCGGCGTGAGGCGCTGGAGGACGTTGAAGAGCTGCTGCGGCTGGGTGAGAATGCCGGGGAATTCCCTGGCCAGATCGATGAACTCGCGGCCCCAGACGTACTCCTCGGCGACGGCCTTGTTCTCCGGACCGAGCAGCGCCTTGAGGGCCGGGGGAGTATTGTCGGCGCACAGTTTGGCGAACTGGTTCACGCTGCCGCGCGCCAGTTTGCCGATCTGCAGGCGCGTGGTGAGGGCCTCGTGCAGCGAAATCTCTACTTTGTAGTGGTCGAGCACGCGCTCGGTGCCGTCGAAGCCGAGGGTCTGTAGCACCTCCTCGACCTGCGCCTCGCGATTGGTGGGAATAATCCCGACCGCGTCGCCGGGCGTGTAGAACATGCCGTCTTCGATCTCAAGCTCGACGTGAATCGTCTCTTTACCCGAATCCGGACCGGTAAGCCGGCGGTTCACCAGCACGTTGGAGAGGTAGGGCTGGTTGCGGGTGTACTTGCTCGCGTGTCCTGCTGCAGGGGCCGATTCGATCGCCGTCGCGGTTTCGCTCATATTGCTTATTGTAAACGGCGCGTGAAGCTTCTGGAAGTGGAGTTCGGCGGGAAATAGCACAGGCTGGACCCAAAATGGGTTCGGGCGGGAGTGGTGAAAAGCAAAAGCAGATCCCTGCGGGATGACACCCAGAAAAGCAAGGGATGACAACGGGAAGGCAAGGGATGACAACCGGAAAGCAAGCGCCCTGACCCCGGACCGCTTTACCGCTTGATGAAGTGGAAGACGCCGCCGATACTGTAGGTTTTGGGGTTGTATTGGCCGCCCAGCGCGTAATACTGCGAATAGCTGTACTCCGCGACCGCGTCCCAGCGCGGCGACAACTGCTTCTGCACGCCCATGTTGACCTGGATGGTCGAGTCGGAGGTGGCGCCGCCGTTTTTGGCGTTGCTGTAGCGTGCGAAGCCGACCATGAACTCGGCATATGGAGTGATGGCGTGCTTCTTGAGGGGGAACTCGAAGCGCGGACCCAGGGTCACGCCGTCGAGGTCCTCGCCGGATTTGTGCACGAAGCGTCCCTGCAGGTCGCCGGCCAGCACGACCCGGTGAAAGAGCGTGGGTCCATCGACGAGGACGCCGGTCGTGGCGCCATATAAGAGATCGGTGCTGACCAGGTTGTGGAGATCGCTGACGCTGAACTCTCCATAGATCGCCGCCTGCGCCCGGGCCGTCCGAGGCGCTATGACCCCGGCGAGTACCAGTAAGACCACCCAACCCAATCTCATCGACAAGAGCCTCCGCCCGCCAGCATACAGGAGTCGATAGATGGGACGATAGACTTTTTTTCGCCACGTTGCATCAGGAGATTCTAATGTCCGAACTGCGAACTTTTTGCCTGTGCTTTGAACTTTTGCGGACGTCCGGCCTGTCATACCGATTCCAGAAGCGGTGCCGGCAGGGCACCTCGAACCGGCCCGGGACGACGAAGCCCTACATGGCCGGGGGGTGATGCACGTCGACGACATCGGAGGAGTTCGACTTCCGCTCCGCAGCCGCGGTGCGACGCTGGCCCTTGGCCTCACCCGGGTTGACCAGATCGCGCAGCTCTTTACTGGGCTTGAAGAACGGAACGCGTTTGGCTGGGACCGCCACGGCGTCGCCGGTCTTGGGGTTGCGGCCAGTGCGGGGCTGGCGCTGGCGTGTGCGAAAACTGCCGAAACCGCGCACCTCTACCTTATCGCTGGACTTCAGGGCCTCGACGATGGAGTCAAACAGCGTCTCCACGATCACTTCGCCGTCGCGGCGCGTCAGGTCACCCAGGGTAACGATCTGGTCGACAAGATCGGCTTTGGTCATGAAAACCTCCTCCAACTTGAAGCATTTGAAGCGCTTTGGGCGCCACAACCCGACCGATCCAGTGTACCTCCGCAGCGCAGCTATCTCGCGACACGAACCAACCAGCCGAATCTTAGGACTCAGATGCCCGTGGCGAGCCACGCGGAGAAGAAATCTTCCGGTTGGCTGGTAAAATGCTGAGAAACAGGCGAATCCGTCGGCGGTACGAGACGACAGCAGATCGAATGACAACCTTGCAGGTCCCCACTTATTTCCAGAGGAAGTAGAAGCCGGGCGCGCGGTTGAGCAGTTGGGAAGGGTTGGGGAAAAGGTCGTCGGCGTCGTCGCTCAGCAGCCCGAACAGCCCGTGCTTTGCACTCGGCGGCGTGATGATGTGCGGCTCCCCGTTGATGCCGACCGAGCGCGCGGTCTCGATGAGCGCCAGGCGGAAGCCGCCCTGTTCGTCGATCAGGCCGAGCGGCTGGGCCTGCTCCCCGGTCCACACCTGGCCGGTCGCGAGGGGAGCGATGGTGTCTACGCTGGTGTGCCGGCCGAAGGCCACATCGCGCACGAACTGCCCGTACATGTTGTCGACCAGCGACTGGAAGTAGGCTTGTTCTTTCGGCGTAAGATCGCGGGTGGGATCGCCGGCGTCCTTGAGGTCGCCGCGGCTGATGGTGACGTTCTTCAGCTTGGCCCAGCGCAGCAGATCGCCGTAGTTGGTCCACTCCATGATGACGCCGATGGAGCCCACGACGGACGCCGGATTGGCGTAGATGCGGTCGCACGCAGAGGCAATATAGTATGCGCCGGACGCGCCCATCGACTCGACCGAGGCGACGATCTTCTTGTGCTTCTGCTGGCGGACCCGGAGCACCTCATGGTAGATCTCCTGCGAGGCCGCGGCACCGCCGCCGGGCGAGTCGATGTGCAGGAGGATGGCCTTGACGCGGCGGTCGTCACCGTACTTCTGCAACTGTTTGTCGACTTTGTCGGCATCGAGGATGACGCCGGAGATTTCGATGACGGCGATCGAGTTCCCTCCCCCGCCCAGGTTGGCGCTGCCGCCCTCCGCACCGGCGGCGATGCTCCTGACGGCGGAGCTAAAGGCAAAGGCGACGCCCAGAATGACCACGCCGCAGATCGCAACGATGATCGCCGCCCAGACCCAGCCGGACTGCCGCGGCGGAGATCCATAGCCGGTCGCGAAGGGCTGCCGCTGCCACGGCCCCGGCGGGGGCCCCGCCGGTGGAACGAACGGCGGCGGCGTGAACGGCGGCGGTGGTGGCGGTGGCTCTGGCATGCTGCCAAGTCTATAGCTCCGCCGTTCGGTTGTCACAGGCGATCGGCGTTCCTCTGCGCGTCGTGGGTTGTGGCGTGATCGCTGCTCGCAAGGGATAAGCGTATGATTTAAGATGGTATTGCGCTACGCCTTCGCTCGCAGCCTCCATTTATAAGGTCTCTGAATGGCGAACGAATGAATTCTGACGGGTGAGGAGAACGAGTTCGACACTATGGCCCACCCACGATTGAGCATCGTCATCCCGGCTTACAACGAGAGTGCCCGGATCGGCGACACCCTGCAACGTGTGCTGCATTGCGTCGAGAGCGGCGAGTGGGACGCCGAGGTGCTGGTGGTCGACGACGGCTCCAGCGACCGGACGGTGGCCATCGTGCAGCAGTGGATGGAGCAACACGAGCGCCTTCACCTGGTGAAGAACGAGGGCAATCGCGGCAAGGGCTACTCGGTCCGCAATGGACTGCTGCAGGCCGCTGGCGAGATCGTTATGTTTACCGACGCCGACCTGTCGGCTCCGATCGAAGAGGCCGACCTGCTGTTCGCGGCCATTGACGCGGGCGCGGACGTGGCTATCGGCTCGCGCTGGCTGGACAAGCAGAAACAGACCGTGCATCAGCCGCTGTATCGCCGCTTCTTCGGACGCTGCTTTAACTGGGTCACACGCAGGGTAATCGGTCTGCCGTTCAAAGATACCCAGTGCGGCTTCAAGGCCTTCCGCCGCGACGCTGCCCAGACGATCTTCCGGTTGCAAAGCATCGAACGCTGGGGCTTCGACCCGGAGATTTTGTTTATCGCGCGCAAGCTGGGCTACAAGATCGTCGAGGTGCCGGTCACCTGGGGCCACGACGAGCGCAGCCGCATCAGCTATCTGCGCGATGGCATGAAGATGCTCGAGGAGATGGCCCAGATCCGCTCCAACTCGCTGCGCGGCCGCTATGACCAGGCCATCGCCGCGATGAAGGACACCAGCAGCATGGTCACGCCGCAGGTGGAACGCACTGCGCCCATTGATCACCCCGGCCATGCCCGCCCCGGCCACACGCGCGCCGGCCACGCGAAGGCCCGCTAGCCCGATCCCAAGAGCAGCTATGTCGAGTGGGACCGCGAGCATGCACAGTAACTCTCACCGGCGCTTGCCCTTCGGCGGCTCATACTGGAACACCTGTTCCAGCGGAACTCCAAACACCCGCGCAATCCGAAAGGCCACCTCCAGCGACGGTGAGTATCTGTCGAACTCAATGGCAATCACCGTCTGGCGCGTGACGCCGATCGCGTCCGCCAACTCCTGTTGCGTCATCGACCGCCCCGCGCGCAGCTCGCGCACCGTATTCGTCAGCCCGGGCATTAGACCGGCCTCCGGTACGCGATCAGCTGGGTGATCGTCTTCACCAGCTCGGCGAGCATCAGGGTAGCGAAGAACACGCTCAGGAAGTGCAGCGCCATATGGTTCGGGTTGATCTGGCCGAGCGTAGTGTGCAGCCAGAGCGCCGCCATGAGGAACAGCATCACCGCGAGCACCGTGACGTATCCCGCACGATAGCCGCGGAGCAGGATGAGCCGGTCGCGCTCGTCCTTCAGCCGGTTGCGCGAGATCATGGCGATGATGGTCTGGAGAACGATCTGCACCACGATCAGGATGGTGATCGCACCGGCGATGAAGTTGATCGTGGGGTGATGAATATGGATGTAGACGAAGTATGGGACAAAGACCGCTAGATCGGCCAGAAGGGCGCCGTAGAGCGATCGCTCCTGATACGAAAGGTTAGGCATCGTTCCTCCCTATGTAAAAAATGTTTGACACGACAAACTGTAGGACACTTCTCGCGTTATGTCAAATATTTTTTACATTGCGCGGCCTGCTGCGCGCCCGGCCATGATTTCCGTGGCAGCGGGTGGTTTCGCATCGCGCCCAGCGACGACACCTGTACGCATCGCATAAGCTAGAGGGGTATGCTTCGCTCCTTTTTCATCGGCCTTTCGTCCAACCAATCTTTTCGCGCTTTTTCAGAACGCTCCGCCCTGGGCCGCCGTGTCTCGCGACGCTTCGTCGCTGGAATGACGGTCGAGGAGGCTGTTGCCGTCGCGATGCAACTCAACGCGGAGGGCATCGATGTCTCGCTGGATTCGCTCGGCGAGAGCGTTACCGATGTCGCGCAGGCCGAGCATAGCGCGGCCATCTACCACCAGTTGCTCGACGCCATCGAGGTGCGCGGATTGCGCGCGAACGTCAGCGTCAAGCTCAGCCAGATGGGCATGGATATCGGCGCGGGAGCTGCCGGCTCGGCAGGGAGCGGCCTTGCGAACAGCGGGCCCGCGCTGGCCGAGCGCATCGTCGGCGAGATGGTGCGGCACGCCGCGCACATCGGCAGCTTCGTCCGCATCGACATGGAGGGCTCGGAGTACACCGAGGCCACGGTCGCCATGACCGAGCGCCTGCACCAGGCGTGGCCCGGCGCTGTCGGGACGGTGCTCCAAGCGTATCTGTTTCGCACCGAGCAGGACGTCCACCGGCTGCTCGAGCATGGCATCCGCATTCGCCTGTGCAAGGGCGCGTATAAGGAGCCGCCTGCCATCGCCTACGCGGCCAAGAGCGATGTCGATGCGAACTTCTGCGCGCTGATGAAGCGACTGGTCATCAGCGGCGTGTTCTGCGGCATCGCCACCCATGACGAGGTGATCATCAACTCGTTGCGGCGTTTTGTCGCGGAACACAAGATCGACAAACAGGCCTTCGAGTTCCAGATGCTTTACGGAATTCGCCGCGACTTGCAGCGCAAGCTGGTGGCCGAGGGCTTCGGCGTGCGCGTGTATGTGCCCTTCGGCACGGAGTGGTATCCGTACTTCATGCGGCGGCTGGCCGAGCGGCCGGCCAACGTGCTCTTCCTGGCGAGGAATTTCTTTCGGAGCTAGCCCCGCAGCAGGACGGCGCCCGATGTTGCGCTTCTAGTCCGGCGGGATCTAGTCCGGCGGGATCATCGGCTCGATGCGCATGAGGTTGTTGAGCGTGGCCCTCTGCGCGGCGTCCATCTGCGATTGAAACTGGTATGAGTTCATCAGCGCGTTCCGCTGATCGGGCGGAAGCTGGCGTAGCTGGCGGAAGCTGCGCGCCACGAACTGCCGCTGCGGCTGGGGCAGCGATCCAAGCTGCTGCATCACGCTGCGCACCTGCGCGCGCTCCGGCAGCGACAGACGCTCCATCGCTTCGGTATGCCGTTCCCAGCGCTCCCGCTGCTGCGGCGACATGGCGTTCAGTTGCGCGAGCCGCTCGCGTACGCGCTGCTGGGTCTGGGGCGGAAGCCGGTGAAAGCCGGGCTCGTTCTCGAGCGCCTGCTGCTGCTGGGCGGGCGTCAGGTTGCGGTGCTGGGCCATCCACTGCGCCAGATGTTCACCGTTACGCGGTGGATTGGCGCCCGGCTTGACGCCGGTCCGGGCTTGCATCTGCTGACCCGGCGGCGGGCGGCGCTCGACAGGGGCGGCCCGCTGAGAATGAAGCTGGGGCGGCGGCAGACGCACCACCGGCGCCGGTCCCCGCTGCTGGAGCGACGGCGCCGGTTCCCGTATGGCCCTGTGCATGGCAGCAGGCATGGCAAACACGGGCCTCGGGGCGCGCCGCTGCTGCGCCCCGGCGCATCCCCACACCAGCATCGCCAGCAGGACCGTGCAGCGAGATGTCTTGAACATGCGCATGAAAGATACCGTGAAAGCCGCGTCATTCAACCGGCAAACGCCGGCAGAAGATTCTGCCGGCGTTCTTGAGGCTGGAAGCTCGCGGCGTGGCCGCCCCCTATCATACCGAAGGTGCGAAGAAGTCCAGCGGGCCCTGTACAACGATTCCGGATGCAACAAACCCGGATACAACAATTCCGCGGCGGAGGATGAGCCGCCCCGGTCCTCTTCCGTGCCCCGGTCCGGTCGATCTGCTCTACGTGACGGGCGGCGCGCTGCTGTCGTCCGAATTCGGGCCCGAATCATCCAGCAGTTGATCCATCTGCTGGAGCGCCTGCGCGTTGTTGTCCATGATCTTCAGATCGTTCACCGCCGGCGACGCAGCGTGGCTGACCATCGCGGCCTGGTGCTCATGGATTCCGGCCACGGCGCCGCCGCCCACCAGCAAAGCGAAGCCCAATGCTCCGGCCAGCGCGGACCGCATCTGGAACTTGGTGCTGAACTGAAAGTACGCGCGCATCCGTTCCCACAGCGGCTCCGGCTCCGCCGCGGCCGCTTCGCGCAGACGCACATGCAGCTTGGCGTCGAAGTACGGCGAGGGCTGGGGCGCGGCCCAGCTATCCAGCAGCTCGAAGGTCGCGTGCAGCTCGGCAAACTCTGTCCGGCACGCAGCGCAGCCGCTCATGTGCTGCGCGGCCTCCGGATGCTCCGCGGCATAGGCCGGGTCCAGCAGCAGATCAGGAAGCGCCGCGTGGCAGGTCTTGCAATCGTCAATCGTCTTCGTCTTCATCATCTCCCCCTCTCCGGGTGGTGTTCTGTTGGTCGCATCGAGGCGCTGCGCCCCGGCTGCTTTCCGTCTCTCTCCTCCAAACCGCCCGTCTGGAAACTCCACCACAGCAAACTCCACCGCAGCGGCTCAAACAAAATCCTTCAGCTTCTCGCGCAACGTCTGGTACGCGCGGAACAGCAGCGACTTGGTCGCGGATTCGGAGAGCTTCAGCACCTCGCCGATCTGCTTGTAATCCATGCCCTCGTACTTATGCATCAGAACGGCGGTCTTCTGCCGATCCGGGAGCGCCATCACGTGCTTCCGGATGGCTTTCATGCGCTCCTTGCGAAGCAGGTCCGCCTCGGCCGACGGGGTCGAATCCGCCACATCCGGCTTGGTCCCGGTCTCCTGGTCCGGCTCGTCCAGATATACCGTCGACGCGGAACGCTCATGCCGGGTATCGCGGGCATGGTTGACGCCCAGATTGGTGGCGATCCGGTAAAGCCAGGTGCTGAACCGGGCCTCGGCGCGATACGTCTCGCGCGACCGGTAGATCCGCAGAAATACCTCCTGCGCCAGCTCCTCGGCCACCGCTTGATTATGAACCATGCGGTACATAAAGTGTACGATGGGCTTGCGATACTTCACCAGCAGCACATCGAAGGCCGCCATATTGCCGGCCCGCAACTCCAGCATGACCTCGGCATCGGTAAGCTCTGAAAAATCGCCGCGAGCCAAGGCCAGGCGCCGCGCCGCCGCCTGCTCTGGAGTCAAGTCTTTACCGAGAACCGGCTCCGCAAAGCGGGGCTTCGACCCCGTCGCGGATCCGCTCTCGAGAAGTCCCGTAGGCAGCGCCAGCGTTCCCATATCTTTAGTAACCCGGGCTTCGTCCCGCGGTTGCGCGGATTCGTCGTCATCGCCGCAACTTTCCGCGCCAGGCGGATCGGATGGGCCGGGAATGCGCGGAAGGGTCATCAGGCGGTAATTGTACCTTCGCGAGCGCATCCCGCGAGTGCGGACTGGCTCAACGCGATGGGCGGTGGCCGCAGGGCAGGGGAGCCTTCCGCGACGCTGGCTCGGCTTTGGCCGGGGCCGCCGACTGGTGATATCATCGACGGGCGACGGGCGCATAACTCAGCGGTAGAGTGCCACCTTCACACGGTGGAAGTCGTAGGTTCGAATCCTGCTGTGCCCACCATTCCTTCCAACAAGCCAGTCTCCCCCTGACTTCGCCTACATCGAATCGCTCGGCATTCACCTTGACAACGTGAACACGCGCTGGCCCATCTGCAATCGCACCCCGGGCTGGCTGGCGTGTTAGTTGCGGGGCCGGCTCCAACGAAAGCTTCATCTAAACGGCCACTTTCATGGCGACCTGATCGCCAATGGCCTCCCCGTGAAGTCCGCTAACTCGCTCACAGCGAAGGGGCAACGTCTCTGATATTGTCTTGACATGGTTTGGAACATCGTTCTGGCTGTCTCGCCGCCCTCACTCAACTTATCAACGGATGGCTCGGATACAGAGTCACTGGAAAGAAGCTAACTCCACGGGCGGCGAAGATATATGAGATTGCTTTCGTTACTGTCGGGCTAATAGGCGTTGCCTTATTAGGCCTAATTTCGTATAGGGCAAATCGGCAAGAGCGATTGCACGTCTCAACTCAAATTGGAAATACTTATACCGTCAGCACTCCGACGGGGCCCAAGTTTGTACTTCCGATAAATAAGCCACTGGCGTTCAACTTGATCTACTCAATCAAAGGAAACGGATCAGCTCGCAACGTCGGCGGATTCGCACGCTCTTCGATTCAGGAGGACATATCCGATCTAGGTGAAGAGAATGCAGTTTCAGACTTTGAGAAACACCTGAAGGAACTGCCGCCATATAAGAGCGGGATCGGTGCGAACATGAGTGAGGGCGGCACGCCCGCCTATATCACTGCATATGGACCATTGTTATCGCCAGAAGATGTAACCAATCTCACTTCCGGGAGAAGAGTAGCCACTGTGGTTGGCAATATATATTTCGAAGACGATTTTGGTCGCCATGTTCAGCATTTTTGCGAGGTTCTGGTACCTCCGCAGGACGGTGGGATACAGATTTGGAAGTATTGTGATCGATATAACGACGAGCAATAGCCGAATAGCCGATTGGCGCAGCAATCGAACCACCCACTGTCATCTAGGCAGAAGCGCGGCGCAGACCCGCTTAGATCACAAAGAACATCGCGTGCCCCCGAAGCGCCGCTAAGTCCTTCGTTTGGGTAGTGTCCTAATTTGGATTCTGGCGCTATGTTGCATCGGTGTACTCGGCTATGGAGTCCATGAAATCGGGGCGCACGATGTAGGCCTGGTCGGTATGGACTTCCTCTGTAAACGCCAGGTAGTTCATCTTTACTCGAAAGCAGATAGCTCCCTCAGCTCCCCTCATTTCGGCAATCTCGGAGGGGGTGAGTTTGCGGTGAAAAGGTATGGAGAATCCTTGCGGCTCACCAGTGTGAACGTTAATTGGAGCAGCTTTGCGGTATCGAGCGTCAGAAGAAAACTCATAAGGTGGAGCCCCGTGGATAAACTCCATCCACGTATCCACGATCACGCCGTAAGCGGGCAATCCTCCGCTGTTCTCAATTTTCATCTGGATGTCAACCCAGCCCCCGGCGATGGCCTCATTGAACACGTTGTTTACAAAATCGCTGATGCTCAGTCTAGGACGCAAACTCTCCCGCTGAATTCCGAACTGTCTAACACTGGCCTCCGCCGCCTTGCGGGTTTCCCAAGATTGCCAAGCGATGGCACCGAGCGTCAGCAGCAATCCCCACGCAGCTATTCCCTCAGGCCATGCGCCGAGTACATACCACCATGGCAGGTAGGTCTCGCGCTGGGGGCCTTCATCTGGGCAGGATGCCTTCTGCGCTGGTGTAGGAGCGTTGCTATCGCACCATACACGGCGGTCGCGCTCGTAATTTGCGGCGGCTGTCTGCTGTTTATGCGCGATCACTACTATCAGGACGACAACAGCCAACACTCCGGCCCATGCCCCTATGGTCGTTCTCTTCATAATGGAGAAAATGTATCACAAAAACTCTTGACGCCAGCGGTATTGTTGTAATACAGTAATTACATGGCAAACGTGCTCAATACCGAACCCTGCGCTGCACTCCTGCACAGGCTGCTGGCGTCTCAAACAAGCAATGGAGTGTTGGCGAGCTTCTGAAGGCTACTGCATGACAGTACAGATAAAGCGTTTCATGGAATTGGCAGACATCATCGGCTTGCGGCTGGAGTGCAAAAAGTGCGGATGCTCCCTATCTCTTGGCAATAGCGAAAATGATGCCGTCGTGGATCAACTGCTCAACACCGCCGCAACGCTAACGCGCTGCCCCACTTGTCAGAACAAGTGGACGGAGAATGATCACTATTCTGGCGGCGACTCATACATCAAGCAATTCTTCCGCAATCTTCGCGAGTTGCGAACGATGGAAAAGACGTTCGGCTGCGCACTCAAACTGGAAATCAGCGGAGATAAGCAATGACGAACATAGAAGAATTGCAAGGCGTGATTCACGAACTGCATGGTGCGAAAGCTACGCACCGTGAATCTGTGTCTGTAACCGAGACTTGGCAGGGGCAGACAATATGGGATGGGGTAGTGGAGGTATTCGATCTGCACGGCCATCCTGACACTCACACGGCCTATGCTTGGTCGCACGCCACCGAGGATCCAAAGCACCCCAAGCGGCATGTAACCGTGCTTCACGTACCACCGGCACTCTCACCGCTGCTGGCAGTCCGTGCCGCCATCATGCAGGAGTACAAAGCCAATGCCAACCTCCAAGCCTAAGCCGCGCCCCGTAGGACGCCCGAAACTCCACAAGGCCCGCGCCAAGTCGAGCATCCTGCCCGTGCGGTTCAATCTTGACGACCGCAAGCGCGTAGAGGCTGCGGCGACGGCTGCGGGAGTGAGTGTTTCGGAATGGGTGCGAAAAACGTTGCTGGAGGCCGCGCAGTGAGGGAGCAAATCAAATTAGGACACTACCCGATATACCAACCTAACTCGAATAGAATCAGCAGGTTGAGTTGCAAGGGGGGGAGGGGGGATTCCACCTCCCACCATGCCTTCTAGCTCACCACCCGCCGCCGGAACCCCTTCATCCCTGCCCACGTCAGCAGCACCAGAAAGAACACCAGCATCGCCAAAACCAGCGCCTCCGGCATATGTCCCGTCGAAGGCGTCAGCGCCGCGCGCAGGCCCTCGCTCATGTACACGATCGGGTTCACCAGCACCCCGATCTGCAGCCAGCGAATGTGCCCCAGCGCCGCCCACGGATAGTAAACGCAGCCCAGAAACGTAATCGGAATCAGCACCACGCCGAAGATCAGTCCAATCTGCTTCGGCTGCACCGATGTTCCAATGGTCAACCCCAGCGCGCCGGCGAGCAGGCTCGCCAGCACCAGCACGACGATCAGGAACCACCAGCTCGTCACATGCGCCAGCACCGGCGTGCTCGGAATGTAGTACGCCAGCGGAAACACCAGTGCCGCCGCGACTAAGCTCTGCAGCGCCGAGAATACGATCTTCTCCCACGCCACCGCCGCGATCGGCAGCGGGCACATCACGCGGTCGTCGATCTCGCGCGTGATGCCGAACTCCTGCGCCAGCGGCAGCGCCACCGCCGCGATGCCCGAGAACATGATTGCCACGGCCATCAAACCGGGCAGCAGAATCGTACCGAAGCCGCCCGCGCCGCCGGCCATCGCGGCCATGGGATTCATCTGGCTTCCGCTAAGCCCGTGGACGCTGCTCATGTGCGGCATCACGTACGTGAAAACAAACAGGAACAGCAGAGGCTGCATCGCCACGCGCACCAGAAACGGCCCCAGCTCACGCCGCAGCACACGCAGATCGCGCAGCATCAACCCGAGGAACGCCCGCGTATACACTGCCCGCTTCTGATCGCTCGCACCCACCGTTTTGTTCATCATCACTACACTAACTTAACGCGCCGCCTGCTCGGTCGTCCGCACCCTCGGACGACTGCCGTTGATTCCTGCCGCGTATCGTGCGACGCCCCCATACAGGCTCTCCGCCACGCGCTCCCGATAGGCCGGCCGTTCCAGTTCATCGGCGTCTTGAGGATTGGTCACAAAGCTGATCTCCGCCAGAATCGACGGCATATTTGCGCCAATCAGCACCACAAACGGCGCCTTCTTCGCTCCCCGATTCTTCAATCCTGAATTGCCCTTCGTCAGCCCCGCAAACAGCGACGCATCCACATCGCTGGCCAGCTCGCGCGACTCCTCGATCTTGTCCTTCAAGGCAATCTTCTTCACCAGATCGCTCAGCTCATGCACACTCTGCGTCGACACCGCATTCTCCCGCGCCGCCACCCGCATCGCATCCGGATCGCTGGTGAAGTTCAGGTAATAGACCTCCACCCCGCGCGCGCTCTCGTCTGACGAGCTGTTCGCATGCACCGAAATGAACAAGTCCGCCTGCGCCTTGTTCGCGATCGCCGTCCGCGTCTCGAGCGGAATGAACGTATCGTCCGCGCGCGTGTAGACAATCTCCGCTCCCAAGCGGTCGTGCAGCAACTTGCCCAGCCGCAGCGCCACATCCAGCACCACGTCTTTTTCCTCGATGCCATCTGCGCCCAGCGTCCCGGAATCATGTCCGCCGTGCCCCGCGTCGATCACGATCCGGCCGATCTTCAACCCCAAGGCCCGCATCATCGAGGTCTCGCCATCGGCGGTCGGCGGCGCAGCCAACGCCGGCGCCGAATCCGCGCGAGCGGCCGCCGAAGCCGAATGCCCCGTGCTCCGCCTTCGAGAGCCCGACTTGCCATCTGCCGCAGGCCCGGCGTCCCGAGGCGGCAACGTCGGCTGGACAACCCCAGCGGTCTCGGTCATCGTGCGCGCCGTGCCGGCACGTGTCGACCGAGGCACATAGTGGGTCTCCGCTCCACTCGGCGGTCCACCGTCCGCGGGTTCCTGCTCCCTGTTGGCTGCGTCCGTCTCGCCGCTTCTGGAGACGATGGGCTGCGAAGTCGGACGGCGGGTCGCCTCCACGCGCCCCGGCTGTTCGCTCACCGCCGCCACCTCAGTCCCAAACTGTGCGCCTGTTTCCGTCGACCGCGACGTCACCGTATTCGGCACCGGCTTCGCGGCCGTCGGTTTCGACGACACCACCACCCGCGGCCTTGCCACCGGCTGCCCCTGTCCCGCTGGCATAGGCATCGCCGCACTGGACCGCGGCGTCAGACCGAACGCCGCGCTCCCATCCGTCACCGGCATCGGCGGCAGACTCGAACTCTGTACCGCCCCATTCGCAGCCGCTCCGCTCGCAGCCGCCCCGCTCGTCATCGGCCTGGGCGCTGCTGGATCCATGCCGCCATCCCGGCTCATGGGCGGGGCCTCTTCAGCGACATCGGGCCTTGGAGCCAACTTAGGAGCCACGCTATTTGCCGGCTGCTGGCTGTTTTCTGCCTCCTGCTTGGCGTTTGCCGCCCGACCATGAATATCGATAATCAGCCGATACGGATTGGGCAGCAGAAACGCCGAGTACTCCGCCACCGCGTGCACATCCAGCACCACTCGTGTCACTTCGTCCGTGAACTGCGCCGCCCGAATCTTCGTCAGAAAACCGTCGTCGGTCACCGTAAAGCTCTTGCCCACCAACTGCGGCACCAGCTTCGCATGATGCAGATCAAAATAAATTCGATCCGGATTCTCAACCCGCGCGGCTTGATACTTTACTCCGTCCTCGGAGTTCACCGACAGATCGATGGCCACGCGAGTATAGCTGGCCGTCGACCAGTGCCGAATGCCCGTCACCACCGCCAGCGGCCCGGTCATGGGCTTCTCGTCGGCCGCATTCGCCAGGTGCGCCACATCGCGATCCTCAGATGTGGGCGCCGGGTGTCCCCTATCTCGATTTTGAGATGGGGGCGTGGCGTCCACCGCACTCTGCCCCGCCGCAGCCACAGCTTCTGTCCCGACGGCCGGAGCTGGCTCGCCCTGCGAACCCACGCTCCCGCTCGACGGCTTCCCCTGCCCCCGACTTAGGGGCGAGTCGCGGCTCCCGGCCGCAGGTCGATCCGCCGAAGCATCCACCGTAGCCGCCCCGCCTGCCCGCGCCGCTTTCGCCGCCGCGCTTCGGGGATAGTCCTCCTCGATCTCCACCCGCACCTTGGCTGCCTCAGCCGAATCGTCCGCCGCCCGCGGCCCCAGCAGATCGAGCGCTTGCCCCAGCGCGACCGGGGCCAGGTTCCCGCCGGGATAAGCTTTCGCCAGAAACTCATACTGCCCTGCCGCGGCGCGCAGGCTCTTACGATCGTTCAGCTCGCGTCCTTGTTCGGCCAGCAGCTCCGCCACCTGCATCACCGCGCGGGCCGCATGAGCATCGCTGGGGTCGCCATGATAGATCACACGAAACCCGTCCATCACCCGTGCATATTCAACCTTCGTGTGGGTCCCTTGCGGCTCCGCCTCAAAGTCCGAGCGCGCCCGCAACGCCGACTCCCAGGGACCTTCCGCAGCGCTCTCGGTGCCGGGCCGTTCCGCGCTCGCATGCCCGTTCCCGACCCACCGGGCCTCCGCCTGCCCCTCTGCGCCCCGCGCCATCGCCGCACTCGCTGCCATGGCGGCGAATCCTGTCATCACCACCGCGCAGACCACGCGGCCACATACCTTTCGCCATTGGCAAAGAGAGCCCATACTAGACCCAGTGTAGGTTCCCGCCGCCGCCCTTCCGGCAGTGAATGCATCTCGGGTACTCAGTCGAATACCCTCAGCACCTCTCCCCATTGCCCACTAAGCTGGGTGGCCCATTCATCGCGGTCTCATCGCGATGAGTGGGGTGCGGATGCCGCTTGTTAGCGACCTAACCCAACAGCTCCGCCACAACGTCCTTCGCGCCCGCGAGCGTGCGATTCAGCGCCAGAATATCGCTTCCGCCGGCCTCTGCCAGATCGGCTCGTCCACCGCCCTTGCCACCCACCTGCGCCGCCAGCGCCGCCACAATCTTCCCCGCCTGCACGCGGCCGGTCAGGTCCTTCGTGACGCCCACAATCAACGACACCTTGCCCTCCGCCGTCGCCGCGCCCAGCACCACGACCCCACTCCCCAACTTGCCGCGCAGCTCGTCCACAAGATTCCGCATCTGTGCTTTATCCAGCGCATCGACCCTCTGCGCCAGCACCTTCACGCCCTTCACCTCTACCGCGTTCCCAGCCGCACCGGCCGTCGCCGCGCTGGCCGACTTCATCCGCAGCGACTCCACCTCCCGCCGCAGCTTCCGCATCTCCTCATCCTGAGCCACGACCCTCGCCCGCAGCGCGTCGCCCGTCACCTCCCCCGTCCCCACAAACGAAGAGGCCACCCGCGCCACATCCGCATCGTGCCGGAACAGGCCCAGCGATCCGGTCCCGGTCACCGCCTCCACGCGCCGCGTCCCACTGGCGACAGCGCTCTCAGCCGTAATTTTGATCAGACCAATCTCCCCCGTCGCGCCCGTATGCGTCCCACCGCATAGCTCAGTCGAAAAATCCCCAATCTTCACCACTCTCACGCGCTCGCCATATTTCTCGCCGAACAGCGCCATCGCCCCCAGCTCATGCACCGCCACGTCAATGGGCACATCCACCATCGTCACCACCGGAGTATTGGCCAGCACCTGCGCATTCACGATGCTCTCGACTTCAGCCAATTCTTCGTCAGCGACTCCAGCGAAGTGCGAAAAATCAAACCGCAGCCTTGCCCGATCCACCAGCGACCCAGCCTGCTTCACATGCGTCCCCAGCACCTCGCGCAGCGCCGCATGCAGCAGATGCGTCCCGGTATGATTGCGCATCGTCGCGGCCCGGACCTCGCCATTCACCACCGTGTCCACGGTATCGCCGACTGCAATCGTCTGCTTCGCCACCACCGAATGCGCAAACACCCCCTGCACCGGCTTCTTACAGCCCGTCACCTCGGCCACAACCGTATTGTGGTCAGCGGAATACAGCCACCCCACATCGCCCACCTGCCCACCCGAGTCAGCATAGAAACTGGTCGCATCGAGCACCACCTCACCCATCTCCCCCGCGCGCAACTCCTGCACGCCAACGCCATCCTTCACCAGCGCCAGCACCTTCGCGCCATCCAGGCGCAGCGCCGAATACCCCTCAAACTCCGTCTTCGCCAACTCCCGATAAACCGGCGCCGCCGACTTCTGCGACCCACCCTTCCAACTAGCCCGCGCCCTCGCCTGCTCCTCTTCCATCGAGGCATTGAAACCTTCCATATCAAACCGAACCTTTGCGTCTCTTGCAGCATCGACCATGAAGTCCAACGGAAGACCGAAGGTTTCGTAAAGATGAAAGGCCAGCTTTCCAGATACGTAGGGATCAGACAGATGCTCGAAAAGCGCCTCGGCGTCGGAACGACTAAATCCGAGACTCGTGGACATCTCGGCAATCTGAGGTTCCCGATTCGCACGCTGATGTTCGAGATCCTTCGCTCGAGCGATCAGTTCATCAAACTTTGCCATGCCTTCCGCCATCACTCGCACAAACTGCAACTCCTCCGACAGCACCACCTTCGCCACTCTATCCGCCGTCTCCTTCAGCTCCGGATACGCCGCCTGCATCTCATCCCTTACCGCAAACACCATCTCATGCATAAACGGCTTCTCCTGACCCAGCAGCCGTCCGTGGCGTATTCCGCGGCGCAAAATTTTGCGCAAAACATATCCTCTGCCTTCGTTCGATGGCAAAACTCCATCAGCAATCAAAAACGTAGAAGCGCGCGCATGGTCTGCGATGATTCGTAAACTCGCGGCTTCCTTTGCGCTGCTGATCGATGCCATCTCAACCGACAGTATGTATTGACCAGATAGTGCGTAATGGCCGGTGAACTCGATAGCCTTTGCTAGCAACGGCGTAAACAAATCACTCTCATAATTCGAGAGCTTCCCCTGCAGCACGCACGCGATTCGCTCCAAACCCATGCCCGTGTCGATCGAAGGCTTCGGCAGCGGGGTTAACACACCATCGGAGCTTCGATCGAACTGCATGAATACCAGGTTCCAGACTTCCACATAGCGCTGGTCATCATGCGGAAAAGGCTTATCTTCGCCGGTCTCGCTTGCGGCAACTCCGAGGTCGTAGAAGATTTCGGAACAAGGCCCGCAAGGCCCCGTGTCGCCCATCTGCCAGAAGTTGTCCTTCGCGCCCAGCGCGAAGATACGTTCTGCCGGAACGCCTACCTCCAGCCAATACTCGAAAGCCTCATCGTCGCGAGGAACCGCGGCGTCGCCCTCGAAGATCGTCACATACAGCTTGCTCGCATCAATTCCAAACCAAGCCTCGCTCGTCAGCAGCTCCCACGCATAGGCAATCGCCTCGCGCTTGAAGTAGTCTCCAAACGAGAAGTTCCCCAGCATCTCGAAGAACGTGTGGTGCCGCCGCGTGAACCCGACGTTCTCCAGGTCATTGTGCTTGCCGCCCGCGCGCACGCACTTCTGCGAGCTCACCGCCCGCGTGTAGTTTCTCGTCTCCGCCCCCAGGAACACATCCTTGAACTGGTTCATCCCCGCGTTGGTAAACAGCAGAGTCGGGTCGTTCGCCGGCACCAGCGAGGATGAGTGCACGCGCCGGTGCCCGTGGCCCGTCACCGGGTTCATTTTGCCCTCGAAAAACCGCAGGAACTCTTCCCGAATCTGATTGCCGCTCAAGCTACGCATAGACCCTCAAGTTTATCAGCGTGAAAACAATTCCCTGCGGCCAGGCGATTCCAGATAACGTCAAATCATTAGCATGAGCCCACGCCTCCTCACCCTTGCGGCCTCTCTCGCACTCGCCGCGAGCCCGCAGCACCCTCACCACGCGGTCCTCCATTTCTTCTTTCACCTCGGCCTTGTCGGTCTCTTTCTGGTGTCTATCGTCGACAGCTCCTTTGTCCCGCTGCCCATCCCAGGCGTCACCGACATCATGCTGATCCTCTACGCCGCCGGCCACATGAACGTTATCCTGCTGGTCGCTATCGCCACCCTCGGCTCAGCCATCGGAGGCTTTCTCTCGCACGCCGCGGGACAGGCCGGCGGCATGAAGTTCCTCGAGAAGCACGTACCCGCCGCCATGCTCTCCCGCGTCACCGCCTGGATGGAGTCGCATGCCATCCTCTCGGTTGCTCTGCCCGCGATCCTGCCGCCGCCGATGCCGCTCAGCCCCTTCGTCCTGGTCGCGGGCGCGGTCGATATGTCGCGCAAGAAGTTCATGACCTCCTTCACCCTCAGCCGCCTGGCTCGCCACTGCATTGCCGTCTGGCTGGGCGTGCGTTACGGCCACGACGTCCTCGGCCTGTGGGCGAAGTTCTCCGCCAAATGGGCCGTACCAGTCCTGATTGCGCTCTGGACCATCATCCTGGCCTTCACTGCCATCGGCATCTGGAAGCTCTACCGCGCCTCCCACGAGCTGGATCTGCCGGCCGTGACGCATCTGCGCAAGTTGGCCGCGTCCAAATCGCCTCGCGACCGCACCGCCGCGTAGCCCAGTGATAAACTACCTCTGTGCCGGGTCCTACGCGACGCATTCCCGCCAACCCCGCCAGGTCCGGAAGGAAGCAACGGTAACGGGCCAATACGGGCGCAGTAGGGGCGCCCGGTACACTTCCCTCCCCTGAAACCTTCGAGGCTGCGGTCGTTGCACCGCCCCGTCGCGTTCGGAAGCGTTCGTCATTCCGGCAGACCGCGCTAAGATGCTCTCTGCTGCACTTTCTGCCTTGGAGGTTGAAGTTTGAGTTTGTCGTTGAAGCCCCGGAACAGTGTTCGCGCCAAAATCTCATCGGTAGGAGCCTACGTTCCGCCTCGCCTGCTCACCAACGCCGACCTCGAACGGATGGTCGCCACCAACGACCAGTGGATCACCGAGCGCACCGGCATCCGCGAGCGCCACATCGTCGACAAGGGCACCGCCACGAGCGATCTGGCCGCCGAGGCTGCGCGCATCTGCCTCGCCAAACGGGGCGTCGATCCCTCCGAAGTCGAAGCCATCATCATCGCCACGGTCACGCCGGACATGCTCTTCCCTGCCACCGCCTGCCTGGTGCAGCACAAGATCGGCGCGAAGCACGCCTGGGGCTTCGACCTCTCGGCCGCCTGTTCCGGCTTCCCCTACGCGCTTCAGGTGGGCGCCAAGCTGGTCGAGTCCGGCGCGCACAAGAAAGTCCTCGTCATCGGCGCGGACGTGATGAGTTCCATCATCGACTACACCGACCGCAACACCTGCATTCTGTTCGGCGACGGCGCCGGCGCGGTGCTGCTCGAGCCTTGCGATCCAGCACCCGGCAACCCTCGGCCCAGCGATGCCGACGGCAATCCAGCCGAGATCGGCCTCATCGATTTCTTCCACGAAGTCGATGGCTCCGGCGCTCCCGCGCTCAACATGCCCGCCGGGGGAAGCCTGCTTCCGCCCAGCCATGCCACCGTCGACGCCAAGCAACACTTCGTCCACCAGGACGGCCAGACGGTCTACAAGTTTGCCGTGCGCAAGATGTCCGAAGTCGCCGAAGCGCTGCTCAGCCGCAACGGCGTCACGGGCGCGGACCTCGGCTGCTTCATCCCTCACCAGGCCAACAAGCGCATCATCTTGTCTACGGCGGAGCGTCTCGGCATGGATGTGGCGCGCGTGATCATCAACATCGACCGCTACGGCAACACCACTGCGGCGACCATTCCGCTGGCCATGAACACGGCGCTCGAAGAAGGCCGCCTGAAGAAGGGCGATCTGGTGCTGCTGGCCTCGGTGGGCGCCGGTTTCACCATCGGCGCAACGCTGCTGCGCTGGGAGTTCTAACCAGCCAGCCCCATCATGCGCACGATCGCCAAAGCGTTGGCGGTGCGATTGACTCCCGGCTTCAGCAGATAGTCGAAGCCAAGCGGGTTCTTCTCATCGGGACTCGCCATATGTACATTCTCCCCATGCATCTCCTCAATCTCTGCCAGCTTCGTCAGCGCCAGATCATGCGTCGATAGCGCCCCGATCGCGCCCGCGGCCACCAGACCGCGCAGCACCGCCTCCGTCGCCGCCTGCCTGTCGGACGAGTTGGTCCCGCCGAAGATCTCGTCGATCAGAAACAAGCTTCCGCCGGGATGTTCTCTGGCCAGCGCCAATACATCCCGCAGCCGCTCCACCTCCGCGAGAAACTTCGACTTGCCCTCCGCCAGCGAGTCGTTGATGGCCAGCGAAGCCCCAATCCGCAGCGCACTCATTCTCAACCTGCGCGCCGCCACCGGGGCACCGGCCAGCGCCAGCACCGCGTTGGCGCCGATGGCCCGTAGCAGCGTCGACTTGCCTGCCATGTTCGAGCCCGACACGAGCAGAAACTGCACCTCCCGCCCCAGCGAAACGTCATTCGCGACCGCAGTCCCACGCCGCAGCAGCGGATGTACCAGGCCCTCGGCCTCGAACAGCGCCGCCTCGGCTTCTATGCCATCCACAATCTCCGGATAGACATCCTCCCCGTGCTCCGCGGCATACGTCGCCAGCGCCAGCAGCGCATCGAACTCTGCCCACGCATCGAGCCATCGGCGCATCGGTCTATCGAACTGCCGTCTCCATTCATCGAGCGAGATCGCCGCATGAGTGCCCAGGCAGAGCATCACCGAAAGAGGATAAAACCACTCTTTAGGCCGTTGCTCCAACACCATCAGATACCGTTCCAGTAGTCCCAGAGCGCGGTCTTCTCCTTCGGCCTGACGCTGCAGCTCCACCAGTCGCTCGGCCGTGAACGTATGCTCTCGCATCACCTTCAGTCCCGCCCGCAGTATCGACGTCTGTCCTGTCAGCCGCTGCGCCGCCTCCAGCACGCCGCGAACCCGCTGTTGTAGCCACAGGCAGATCACCCCCTGCAACGCTATCGGTGCCGCAAGCTCCAGCAACAGCGCGTGCCTGTCGCCGTGCGCCAGCAATCCACCCGCGCCCACGCAGATCCATGCCGCCGTCAGCAGCGCCAACGTCCAGCGAATCCACGGCGCAAACCCGCTCCGCTCTGCATCCAGCCACAGATCGAAGCTCTCCGCCGGCACATCCTGGAACACGTACTGTCCCAGCAACGCCACGCGCTCCCGCAGATCGAGCGACTGCGACAGCTCCCGCACAGCCCCTTGCCGTTGCCGCGCCTCCACCGAACTTACCGGTAGCAGCAGCAGACGAGCGAGGCCGCGCTGTCCCACTTTCGTTCGCGTCGTCGCCAGGTGATCAAATATCGAATTCCTGCCCACGACATCCAAGTCACGCGCGTAGAGATGCCCAGGCTTCGAAAAGCTTTCGCCGGTAGAGCCCGACAGCGCATCTTCACCCAGCACTCGCTGCAGCCCACGCCCATACAGGGCGGCCAGACGCCACGCTTTCTTCGCCTTACCGCGCGATCGAAACAGAAGCAGCATGACTCCAATCGTGATTGCGGCCATCGCAGCCAACGACCAAAGGCCCCGGGTGTGCTCGACAACGTCCCACAGCGCCCGCGCGGTCAACACAGCCGCAATAATCGCCGCTATCCTATAACGGTCACCGCTGACCTGTGCACGCGCATACTCGCCATTCGCGCCCGTCCGCCGCCGTTCATACTCTGCAGTAATGCTTTGGAACATGTACTCCAGAATAGCTGCTGTGCTATTCCGCGTTTGCAGCCGCCAGCGTACCCTTCTAAATATGCGACTGCATCTCCTTGCTTTGCTTCTCCTCTGTGTACTCGCTGTGCAAGCTCAGGACGTTCATGTGCGCGTCGATCCCCACGGCCCCGGTTCGACCGCGAGCGCCACCGACTACACGACCATCCAGCAGGCGCTCGACCATGCGCCCGAAGCGCCTCACGGCCGGATCATGATCTCCATCGTCCCGGGCACGTACCACGAGCGCATCAACGTTACCCAGAACCGCCCGCGTGTGACGCTTCTCGGCCTGGGGAAATCGGCGGATGACGTGGTCATCG
This sequence comes from Granulicella sp., assembly GCA_965277925.1. Classification (GTDB taxonomy): domain Bacteria; phylum Acidobacteriota; class Terriglobia; order Terriglobales; family Acidobacteriaceae; genus Granulicella. The sequence continues at coordinate 1,695,823 of OZ255850.1, forward strand.
TCGCCAGCCAGAACGCGAAGGAAGCGGGAGGCACCTTCTTCACCGAGACCGCCGAGATCGACGGCGACAACTTCGAGGCGGATAACGTTACGTTCGCCAACGACGCCGGTAACACGGGCCAGGCGGTCGCCGCCGCTGTGCGCTCCGATCGCGCCGTCTTCAAGCACTGCCGCTTCCTCGGCCACCAGGACACGCTCTTCGCCGACTACGGCCGCCAGTACTACGTCGACAGCTACATCGAAGGCGGCACCGACTTCATCTTCGGCAATGCGACCGCCGTCTTCGACCGCTCCGAGATCCACGCCAATGGCCCGGGCTACCTGACGGCGCAGTCGCGCACCGCGCTCGACCAGACGACGGGGTACGTGATCGACAACTCGCGTGTGACCACTGCGCTGGACGCTACGGCTCCGCCGCCGCCCGGCGCGCCCGGAGCGGCTTCGACCGCGGCAACGCATGGCTTCACCTCACTGGGCCGGCCGTGGCGTCTGTACTCGCGCGTGGTCGTGATGAACACCGAGCTTCCCGCCGAGCTTAACCCTCAAGGCTGGGCGGTCTGGAACAAGTCGTATGCGTTTCCGCCTAAGGCCTTCTACGCCACCTACAACGACAGCGGTCCGGGCTGGCGTCCGGCGCAGCTCGCTCCGTGGTCGCACCAGCTTACCGCTGCCGAATCGAAGGCCTTCGCGCCCCGGACCTTCCTGCGCGGGACGGATCATTGGGACCCCATCGCCGCCGCCGCCAAACTGCCTTGACACAGGCGATGGTTGCTCCCCATTTCATAGTGGAACACACCGTTGAAAAGCAAGAGAACGAGTTGATGCGACAGCAGATTGAGGTGTTGACCACGGCGGCTGCGAACAGATAAGGACCCTCGCCGAGCACGCAAGCACTGTTCTGAAAAGTGCTTGCACAAGTGCTCGGCAAGATCACTTGATATCGCGCCAGTTGTGGCCGAGGCCGACGTCGGCGACGATGGGGATGGAGAAGTGCGCGGCGGATTCCATTTCGGTTTTGACCAGGTGCTGCATCTCTTCGGCTTCTTCGGGGACTACGTCGAAGAGGAGCTCGTCGTGGACCTGCAGGGTCATGACGGAGCGCAGGTTGCGGCGGTGGATTTCGGCGTCGATGCGTAGCATGGCGAGCTTGATGAGGTCGGCGGCGGTGCCTTGCAGCGGGGTGTTGACGGCGGTGCGCTCGGCGAAGCCGCGCTGGTTGGGATTGCGCGATTGGATGTCGGGGATGGGGCGGATGCGACCGAAGGCGGTGCGGACGGATTGGTCGCGGCGGACGGTTTCGAGCGTGCGCTCGATGAAGGTTGCGATGCCTTTGTAGCGGTCGTAATAGCGCTCGATGTAGGCCTTGGCGGTCTTCTGATCGATGTTGAGCTGCGCCGCCAGACCAAACGGCGAAATTCCATAAACGATGCCGAAGTTGACGGCTTTGGCGCGGGCGCGGGTCTCTTTGGACATGGTGGCAGGGTCGACTTCAAAAACTTCACTGGCGGTGAGGGTGTGGATGTCTTTGCCGGTGCGGTAGGCGTCGAGCAGCAGTGGGTCCTGGCTGAAGTGCGCCATCAGGCGGAGCTCGATCTGCGAATAGTCGGCGGACATGAGGAGGTTGCCCTCCGCCGCGATGAACGCTGCGCGTATCTCGCGACCGACGGCGGTGCGGATGGGGATGTTCTGCAGGTTGGGGTTGGTGGAGCTGAGGCGGCCTGTAGCCGTGCCCACCTGGTTGAAGGTGGTGTGGATGCGGCCGGCCGCGTCGGCCAGGACAGGGAGCGCGTCGAGGTAGGTGCCCTTGAGTTTCTGGAGCTGGCGGTATTCGAGGACCAGCGCGGGGACTTCGTGGTGCTGGGCTAGGTCTTCGAGGATGTCCACCGCCGTGGAGATGACTTTGCCCTTGCCGTACTTCTGCGGCTTGGGCAGGTCCATCTTGTTGAACAGAACGTCGCCGAGCTGCTTGGGGGAGTTGATGTTGAAGCGTTGACCGGAGGAGCTATAGACGCGCTCGGCGAGGTCGTCGATGGTGACGGCGAGGCGGCAGCTCATTTCGCGGAGCAGGTCTGGATCAATGCGGACGCCGGTCTGCTCCATGCGCAGGAGCACGGGGACGAGCGGGAGGTCGAGGTGAGTGTAGACATCGGTGAGGGCGGAGGTGGGGTTGAGCATTCCCTCAGGGGCTAAAGTCCCTTCCCTTTCCGCGCGGTCAATGGACGGGCTGGAGCCCGTCCCCTTCAAAGCCTGCAGCGCCACGGCCTTCTGGTCCAGAGAGGGCTGTGTGGCCGCCTGATCGGCGAAGAGCATTTCGGGGGTGATGGCACCGCCGAGGCTGGGTTCATCTTTCGGGATGTTGTGGGCGGGGGGGGCGGTTTCGGCGAGCTGCGCGGTGAATGTCGCGGCGAGGCGGGCGATGGCGGCCGCGGCTTCGGCGAGACGCTTCGGATCGGCAGGGTTGGCTTTGCTGGGTTGATGGGTGAGAGCAAGCGAGGTGCTGCGCGCGGCAATGTCGACCAGCGTGTGGGAGCTGTGCGTGGGGTTGAGCAGATAGCTTTGCAGCATGACGTCGGTGATGGGACCGGCGAGCGTGACGTTGTGCGGCTGGAGGGCGCGGAGGACCGCCTTCAGATCGTGGACCTGCTTGGGGAGGGTGGGGTCTTCGAGGGCTTCGCGCAGGCCGGGCGTGTCGAGCGCGACTTCGATGGCGTGAGCGGGGGCGACGGCCAGGCCGAGGCGGCAGGCGGGGTCGGGTTCTGTGGAGCCCACCTTAGCCGACGATAAAGCTGTCGGCGAAGATGGGGCACCCGGGTTCTCGGCTGTGTCGGAGGGGCCGAAGAGGGACATGGTTTGCGGTGGCGCGGGTTCGTTCTCGGGCTCGATGTCGGGGTTGGCGTTGGGGTCGGCGGGCTCGGCGGCTAGTTCTTCGGAGATGGCTTGGGGGTTGGCGGCAAGGGCGAGGGCCAGGCCTCGGGATTTGGCGGAAACCCACGTCTCAGAAGCGAGACGTGGGGCACCCGGTTCGTCGACGGCGGGGCGGGCCTCGGTCAGAAGTTCGGTGAGATCGGCGGCGGTGGCATTGGTGTTGTAGGTGGTGGCGATGGCCGCGATGTCGGGGGCGAGGTCTTTGAGCAGCGTGGTGAACTCGAGCTCAGTGAAGAGCGCGCGGCAGGCGGCGTTGTCGACCGGCTGGGTGCGCATGGCTTCGAGCGAGAACTCGATGGGGACGGACGTGTGGATGGTGACGAGTTCCTTGGAGAGCAGAATGTTGTCGCGGTTGTTCTGTAGCGACTCGCGGTAGGTCTTCTTCTTGACCGAATCCGGCTGCTGGCGCGCAGCGGATAAGGCGCCCTCCACGCTGCCGAACGTCTGGATGAGTTCGACGGAACCTTTGTCGCCGATGCCGGGCGCGCCGGGGATGTTGTCGATCGCATCGCCGCGCAGGGCCATGACGTCAATGACCTTTTGCGGCGGCACGCCGAGGACGTTCTCGACGCCGGCTGCGTCGAGGATGAGGTTCTCTTTTGTTGGATTGAGAATTGAGACCTTATCATTCACGAGCTGCATCATGTCTTTGTCGGAGGAGACGACGAAGACGTGGTGGCCGAGCGCGGCGAGCCGGCAGCTCAGGGTGCCGATGACGTCGTCGGCCTCAAAGCCCTCGTAGTAGAGGATGGGGATGCGGAAGGCCTCCAGCGCGCGGCGGATGTAGGGCTGCTGCTGAATGAGGTCGGGCGGCGTTTCGACGCGGTTGGCTTTGTAGCCCCCGTATTCGATGGCCTCAAACTGCTGCGTCTTGATGTTGAACTTCTGCACGTCCTTCATCTGCGCGGCCATCTCGTTGCGGTGGACGGGCGCGCCGACATCGTAGACCGCAGCAAGGTACTCGGGCGCGAAATCCTTGCGCAGCTTGTTGATCATGTTGACGAAGACGTAGGTGGCGGCGGTGGGAATGCCGGTGCGCGTGGTCATCGGCCGCGAGCGCTGCATGGCGTGGTAGGCGCGGAAGATGAAGGCCATCGAGTCGAGCAGGTAGATGGGCGGCTTGTCGTGTTTCGGGGGCATAGTAATCTCGATGATTTGGATGCTGCGGTGAGGCGGGCGAGAAGCGTGTCTTTCGCGACGCTCAGGATGACAATTTCTAAAGGGTATCGCTTTACGTGATGAGCATACAGTCGCCGTAGGAGAAGAAGCGGTAACGCTCGGCGATCGCGTGGGCGTAAGCGGCCAGAACGGCTTTCCTGCCGGCATCCGAATGTTGTGTGAGCGCTCCGGCGAAGGCCGAGACCAGCATCAGCAAAGTGGACTGAGGCAGATGAAAGTTGGTTAGCAGACCGGAGACGAGCTTGAAGTCGTCGTCGAGGCCAGGTGAGAGGAACAGACTGGTGCTGCCCGAGTGCGCGGTGAGGAGCTGGCCGCTGCGTTCAGATTCGCGGGCGATGTGCTCCAAGGTGCGCGTGGTGGTGGTGCCGACGGCGATGATGCGGCGGCTGTCTTTTTTCGCGTGATTCAGAGCGGCGGCGGTTTCCGCTGTGAGAGTGTAGGGCTCGGCATGCAGGTGAATGTCTTCGGTGCGTTCGGCGCGCACGGGCTGGAAGGTGCCGAGCCCGACGTGCAGCGTGATGCGCGCGATCTCGACGCCGCGCTGCTGAAGTTGCGCGAGAATTTCGGGTGTGAAGTGCAGGCCGGCGGTGGGCGCGGCGGCCGAGCCTCGCTCGCGCGCAAAGACCGTCTGGTAACGGTCGCGATCTTCGGCGGACGTGTGAGCGGACTGGTCACGATGGATGTAGGGCGGCAGCGGAAGGCGGCCGATGCTGTCAAGCACTGCGTAGAAGTCTGGAACGGGTTCGAAGCGTAGAGTCCGCTCACCGAAGTCTCCGACGGCGAGGACGGTCGCTCGCAGGAGCGGCTGCGTGGAGTCGGCTGCGTGGAAGAGCAGCGTCTCGCCAGATTGGATTTTTTTCGCTGGTCGGACGAGGGCAGCCCAGTCGTTGTGGCCCTCCAATGCGAGATGTTCGGTGAGTAGAACTTCGATGAGGCCGCTGGGCGCGGGTGAGTTGCGCTGCGTGGCCAGGCCGCCGCGGGTGGCGAAGAGGCGCGCGGGGATCACGCGCGAGTCGTTGAGCACCAGCAGATCACCGGGCTGCAGCACCAGAGGCAGATCGGCGAAGATGTGGTCAGCAAGGGCGCCCGTGCGGCGGTCGAACGTCAGCATGCGGCTGGAGCCGCGAACCTCTGGCGGATGCTGCGCGATGAGTTTTTCGGGGAGATCGTAGTGGAAGTCGGAGACGAGCATCAAGGCAGAGTGTAGAGATTAGAGCGTAGGGATTAGAGGGGTCGTCGACATGGCGACGGCGGTGTCGAGAGATTGCTGGAGCGCGGGGAGATCGGGTGCGACGTGTGCAGGCCACGCGAAGGTGATGGTGGCGAAGGGCTTGGGGATCATGAAGCTGTCCCAGGTGCGGAGGAGCCAGGCGCGGTCGGGCTGCGCGTGGTAAGCGCCGAGCCATGTCGCGCCCACGAGATTTGCGAGCTGAACGGGTCCGGGTTTGGCGATGCGCGCTGGGCCTTTGGGGCCATCGGCGGTGAAGGCGCAGCGGTGGCCCGCGGCGTAGGTGTGAGCCATGCCGCGAATCGCGGAGGCGCCGCCGCGAGTGCTTGAGCCGCGGATGGCGCGAAAGCCGAGGCACTCGACCGTGCGCGCAATCAGCTCTCCGTCGAACGAGCGCGAGATGAGAATGGCGATGTCGTGGTTGCGGAAGCGATGCGCGCAGGCCAGCATGGAGCAGTGCCAGAAGGCGAAGATGGTCGGGCCTGGGACATCGATGCCGACCGGCGTGGCCTTGCCTCCGAGCGACGAAGGGGCGTTGACGTCGCGGTAGCGCCAGGTCGCGCCGAGAGCGCGGATCAGCAGCGCGACCAGCGGCGGAACGACGGCGAACAGAAACCGCTGCTTGCGTGAGAAGATGTGCACGATCTGAGTTTAGCGGGAAGCGAAAGGCGAGAAGCAGATTCGCTCCGGGAATGACAAGAAAAGCAAAGACAGAAGCAAGAGAGTGGCGGCAACGAGATGATCGCGGGCGTTACGATTGCTGCATGCGTTATGTGGAGTGCGACGAGATTCAGTGCTCGGCGCTGGGCTTTGGATGCGGCAGCGTAATGGGACGGGTGGGGCGACGCGAGTCGCTGCGCGCGATGGAAGCCGCGTGGGACGCGGGGATCACGCTGTTCGATACAGCGCGCAGCTACGGCTATGGCGAGGCCGAGGGGCTGCTGGGCGAGTTCCTGCAAAGCCGGCGCGAGCGGGCGACGGTGATAACCAAATTTGGGATTCTGCCGGGGCGGCAGCGTGCGTGGAAGCGCTGGGCCAAGCCGCTGATACGCGGGGCGCTGCGGGTTGCACCGCAGATGCGTGATCTGGTGCGGCAAGGAATCGTTGGGGAGATGTCGCCGGGGCACTTCGATGTGGAGACGCTGCGGGCATCGCTGGAGACAAGTCTGCGGGAGTTGCGGACGGAGTATGTGGATGTGCTGCTGGCGCATGAGGCTCCGGCCAGTGCGATGCAGCAGGAAGATTTATTGGCTGAGTTGGGGAAGGTCGTCAACGAAGGCAAAGCGCGGCGCGTAGGGGTGGCATCGGCGGGTATTGAGGTGGCGAAGGTTGCGATGAGCGGGTCGAGTCTGCTCTCGGTGTTGCAGTACCCGGCCATGGGGATCAACGATTGGCCCGAGAATCTCGCGCCGGAAAAGATGCGAATGGCGAACCATCCGTTCGGTGGTGTGGTGCAGGCCAAGCGAGTAGCGAAGTTGCTGGCGGCCATGGCGAAGGATGCACGACTCGACTCTGCGCTTCGAGAGAAACTGCGCGGCGAGGCGGAGGAGCGACTGGCGGAGTTCTGGTTCGCGAGAGCGATGCGAGGGTCGGGTCGGCGAATGCAGGGGTCGAGGCCGCATGTGATTGTCACATCAATGTTGAAGATCGAACATCTGCGTGCGAATGTTGCGGCGATTGCCAGCGACAGGTTCTCCGCGGACGATGTTGCGATGATCGAGCAATGGGTTACCGCGCATCGGCTACTTGACTAGCTGCGCGGCGAGGCGGTTGGCGAGGCGCACGGACAGGGCCATCAGCGGCAGCGTGGGCAGCGGCGGGCTGCCCGTGGGAAAGGTCGCGGCAGAGGCGACGGAGAGGTTTGCCACTCCATGCACGGTGAGGTCAGCGTTGACAACGCTCGAGCGTGGATCGTGGCCCATGCAGGCGCCGCCCATCGCGTGGCGCGCGTCTTCGAGATGGAGCAGCGGCAGATCGTGATTTTCGTCGGACGCGAAGAGCTCGGGCAGCCACTGAAAGCCGTCGAGAGGCAGCGCGGCAAAGCGAGCGCACAGGTGCGCGGCGAAGTTGCGCAGCGTTGCCGCCTCGCGAAGCGTGATCCGCCAGTCGACGATAGGCTGCGGAAGGCCGAAAGGGTCGAGCCTGTCGCTGAGCGTAATGCGCGAGAGCGAAGGCGTATCCTGCGCGGCATTGAGGCGCAGCGTGACGGCGGCGCGCGCGGAGACGAAGCGGCGGTGTTGTAGCTTGGCGGCCCATGCGAGGCGGACCGCTTCGAACGTTGCGCTCGGAATGCGCGCGGCGTGGATGACGAGGCCGGAGCGGAGATGGCCGCGTTGAAGTGCCAGCAGGAGCTCGCGCATGGCGGCGAGGCCGGAGCCTGCGGGCTCTGCGATGGTCAGGTGCGCGAGAACGTCGTTGAGATCGAGACGCTGGCGCAGTTCAGTGGAAGCCTCCAGCTTTGCGCTGTGCAGCGTTGCGCCGCTTCCGATGTTCCAGCCGCGGGGGAATATCCAGGGGCGAAGTTCGTGCAGGAGCGTGGCGCGCGCCGCGCCGGTGAGTGTAGCCGCGGGCAAGGTGAGGTGATCGTGGAAGTTGCGGCCGACTTGGTCGTACGCGTTGCCGACACCCTCGGGCACGACGCTGCGTGAGGCAAGCAGGAGACGTGAGGTCTCGACGGTTCCGGCCGCAAGGATGTAATGGTCGGCCTCGAAGCGGACGGTTGCGCCGGAGAGCGTGTGGACCAGAACAGCGTCCAAATGAGTGCGCGCAGGGGCGAGGAGCAGTTCGGCGACCTGGGCGTGCAGATAGATGCGGGCGCGCGGACTGGCGAGGATGTCGCGACCGAGGGTGGCGGCGAGATTGCGGCGGCTGAAGGGCGTCCACTTGGAGAGGGCTACGGTGAGTTCGGGTATCTGTGCGAGGAGCTCGGGCTGGGTGGTGTGGACGTGCTCGAAAAATGCGGGGAAGGTGTAGGGGAGATCGTCGACGCCGAGGAGTTGCTCGGCTGCGCGGTAGTGTGAGGCAAGTTCTTCGGGTGCGATGGGCCACGCGGGGTCGAGCGTTTCGGGCAGCGGCAGGAGCTGGCCTCCCCAGCGCAGGGAAGTGCCGCCGAAGACGCGCGAGCGGCCCTCGCGCGTGCCCAGGTGCGGCTCGCCGAAGAGTTGCGCCTGCGCGAGGAGGTCGCGGTCTGTAGCGTCGAGCGCGCGTCCGCCGGCCTCCAGCAGCGCAACGTCGATTCCCTGCTGGCTCAGACGGTGCGCGAGCGTAAGCCCCGCGATTCCCGCACCGATGATGCAGACCCGGGTGCGAAACGCTGCCGCGCGAGCTGGGTGCAGATTAAGGTCGATCTCCATGCAGGCTCGCTTGAGAGACCATGCGAAAGCAGGTCCTTCGCTGTGCTCAGGATGACAATTTTATTTGCAAGGACCGAACGGCGCGGGAATGTTAGCTGTACTTCAACCAGCGCAGGATCTCGGGCAGATTCGGCTTCTTGCCGTACATCAGAATTCCGACGCGGTAGATGCGCGAGGAGACCCAGAGGATGGCCAGAATGGTCAGCGACATCAGAACGATCGACAGCCATATCTCCCACGACGGAACCTCGGTGAGCGAGATGCGGAAGTTCATCAGCAGCGGGCTGCAGAACGGGATCAGTGAGATGATGCGGGCCAGCGGAGAGTTCGGCGCGCGGATGATCGAGAACAGCATCACGAAACAGAACGCCAGCGGCAGCACAAGGAACATGTTGAGCTGCTGCAGCTCCTGCTCGGAGTTGGTCATCGCGCCCAGCGCGGCCGCAATGCTGGAGTAAAGCAGGAAGCCGAAGACGAAGTACAGGATAAAGAAACCGATCTGCGCGCCGGTCAGCAGCACGTGTCCCGTGCCGACAACGCTTGAGGCCAGGCTGCTGGCGGAGAGCGCGACCGCCGCCAGCATCCAGAGACCGATTTGCGTCAGCCCGACCGCGCCAACGCCGAGAATCTTGCCAGCCAGAAGTTCTTCAGGCTTGATGGTCGCGAGCAGCACCTCGAAGACGCGCGAGGTTTTTTCTTCGATGATGGAGCGCGCGGTGTTCATGCCGTAGAGCATGATGACCATATACATCAGGAAAAAGAGCGTGTACGCCGCGAAGAACGCGGTCCGCGTGTTGCCGCTGGCGCTGGTGTCGATCTTCACCGGCGTCGTCAGCGCGTCGATCTCGGAGACGGGCAGACCGCGGGCCGCGAGCCGCTCGCGCATCAGTACGGAGTCGAGCGCGGATTCGATTGCGCCCTCGGTCGCGATGTCTCCCGCCGAGCGCGCGGTGTAGCTGAACGTTGGGCGTGCGTCAGGATGTGCCGGCGGCGTCACCCAGAGATATCCAGCCAGCGTGGAGGACTTGTCGTGCAGACGGTTGTCCAGCGATGTCCGGGTTTGTGGAGACGGCGCGAGAAGGTCGACCTTCATGCTGCTGTCTTTGCCGGACTCGAGTTGCTGTTTGAGGTCGGAGCCCAACCCGGCGTCGCTCGTGACGACGGCGATGTGCGCGGTCGTCTTGGACCGGGACCCCAGATAGGCGCTGCCGAACACCAGCGCGCCCATGAGCAGTGGAATGAGAATCGTTGCGATGATGAAGCCCTTGGTGCGAACGCGCTCGGTGTACTCGCGCTTGGCGATGAGCCATACATTATGCATCGACGATGCCTCCGGCTTCCGCGTCGCCGAAGCTGGCGCGCACACACTCGATGAAGATGTCTTCGAGAGTCGGCTCCATGACCTCGAAGCGCAGGATGCAAGTGCCGCGCGCGCTGGCGTCGGCGAGCACCTGCTGGGCGGCGGCCTCGTCGCGCAGCTTGATCTCGGCGATGCCGGAGTAGTTCTTCGCTTCGACCACTCCGGGGTTGCGCAGGAAGCTGTCGTCTCCGGTGAACACCACCTGCAAGCGGTTGCGGGTATAACGTGATTTGACTTCGCGCATGGAGCCGGAGAGCACGAGCTTGCCGCGCGAGATCAAGGCGATCGCATCGCAGAGCTTCTCGATCTGGTCCATGCGGTGCGTCGAGAAGAGCACGGCCTTGCCGTCGCGGCGAAGGTCTACGAGCGTGTCCATGAGCAGCGCGGCGTTGACGGGGTCAAGTCCGCTGAAGGGCTCATCCATAATGATGAGCTCGGGATCGTGCAGCAGAGCAGCGATGAACTGGATCTTCTGCTGCATGCCCTTGGATAATTCCTCTGTCTTCTTTTCGATGGCCTCGGTGATCTGGAGGCGCTCGCACCAGGCAAGGGATCGAGCGCGAGCGGTCGACTCGCTCAGTCCATGAAGCTGACCGAGAAAGATGAGTTGGTCGAGTACCTTCATCTTCTTGTAGAGGCCGCGCTCTTCGGGCAGATAGCCGACGCGGCACAATGAGGCGCGGCTGAACGGCTTATCGAAGAGGCTCACCGTTCCGGAGTCGGGCACGGTCATGCCGATCATCATGCGGATGGAGCTGGTCTTGCCGGAGCCGTTGGGGCCGAGCAGACCGAACATTGTGCCGGGTTCGATGGTCAGGGACAGGCCCTCGACCGCGACCTTGGTGTCGTAGACCTTGCGAATGTTATTGAGTTGAACGATGGGCATTAGGCTGCGCTTATCTTAGCAAGATTTCGTCTTAGCAAGGTTTCGCAAGAAGAAAGGCGCGCCGTGGCGGCGCGCCTTGATTGAATGCCTGTGCGCGCGCTGTTTACGGCTGAGCGCTGGGGTCGCCGCCTTCGGTGACAGCGCTCTCTTCGGTCATCTGCTTTTCCATCTCTTCGCGGCGCTTCTGGCGGGCTTCGGCGCGCTTGGTGGCCTTCTCGTTGAGCTCCTGCTCAGCGCCGAGGAGTTCGATGTAAGCCATCTCGGAGGCGTCGCCCTGACGCGGGCCGGTGCGCACGATGCGGCTGTAGCCGCCGGGGCGCGAGCCATAACGCGGGGCGACGGTGTTGAAGAGGCGATCGACGGATTCGGGGGTCATCATGTAGGCCAGCGCCTGGCGGCGAGCATGAACGCTGCCGTTCTTGCCGAGGGTGATCATCTTCTCTACGATGGGCTTGGAGGCCTTGGCCTTGGTAATGGTGGTGTGGACGCGGTCGTTCAGGATGATGGAGGTGACGAGGTTGCGAAGCAGGGCGCGGCGATGGCTGGTGTTGCGACCCAGCTTGAAGCCGCCATTACGGTGGCGCATGATGATCTCCTTCGACCCGGACTTAGGCCCGGCTCGGAATTACATGGGTGGTGCGGTCTAATGTGCTTCCCCACCCGTCGCGATGAGACCGCGACGAATGGGGCACCCAGAGTTTGGTGAGGCAGCGAAGGAAGAAGCAGGTCCTTCGCTGCGCTTAGGATGACAAGCGGAAGACTAGAAACTCTCCGGCTCGTTGGCGAGGTCGAGATCGAGGTCTTCTTCGTCCTCGTCTTCATCCTCGTCGTCGAAGTTGCCGTAGCTGGCGGCGAGTGTTGCGGCCGGAAGCACGGAAGTCGGGCCCGGGACCGGATTGCCCTGCTCGTCGATCTTCATGCCCAGCGAGAGGCCCATCTGCGCGAGGATTTCCTTGATCTCGTTCAGGCTCTTGCGGCCGAAGTTCTTGGTCTTCAGCATCTCGGCTTCGGTCTTCTGGATCAGCTCGCCGATGGTCGCGATGTTGGCGTTCTTCAGGCAGTTGTAGCTGCGCACCGAGAGCTCAAGCTCTTCAACCGAGCGATTGAGGTTCTCGTTGCGGATCATCGGGCCGTCGTGCAGGCCGTCAAAGCCAGCTTCCATCTCCTCTTCGAAGTTGATGAAGATGGTCATGTGGTCTTTCAGCAGCTTTGCGGAAAGCCCCAGCGCGTCGGCGGGGAGAACAGTTCCGTTGGTCCAGATCTCCAGCGTGAGCTTTTCGTAGTCGGTGATCTGGCCGAGACGCGCGGCCTCGACCAGGTAGTTGACCTTGCGCACGGGCGAGTGGACGGAGTCGACCGGAATGAAGCCGATACCCAGATCGCTATCGAAGTTCTTGTCCGCGGAGACGTAGCCGCGGCCGCGCTTGAGGCGCATCTCCATGTCGACACGGCCGCCCTCGGAGACTGTACAGATGTACACGTTGGGATCGAGGATCTCGACGTCGGAGTCGGCCTCGATCATGCCCGAGGTGATGACGCCGGGCGCCTCGGCGTGAAGGTAGAGCGCCTTCGGGCCTTCGCCGTTCAGCTTGAACGGAATCTGCTTCAGGTTCAGGATGATGTCGGTCGCATCTTCGACGACACCGGTGATGGACTGGAACTCGTGAAGCACGCCTTCGATGCGAACGGCGGTGACGGCAGCGCCTTCGATCGACGAGAGCAGCGTGCGGCGTAGAGCGTTGCCGACCGTGGTGCCGAAGCCGCGCTCAAACGGCTGCGCGGAGAACTTGCCGTAGATGTTGGTGAGTGTCTCCTGATCGACAGCGAGACGCTTGGGCTTTTGAAAACCTCTCCAAAGCATGGTGTTCCTTTCTTCATCGCCGGGCGAAGCATTCTGCATGGCTGATGGTGGTGCGGTTGATGGGGACCCACCTTAAGCGCGATGAAGCCGCGCCGAAGATGGGGCACCCCAATTCTGTGGCGCCTCCGCAGCGAAGCAGATTCCTCTGCGTCGCTGCGGAATGACAACCAGAAAGACGATTACTTCGAGTAGAGCTCGACGATGAGCTGCTCGTTGACGGGCAGGTTGACATCGGCGCGCGTGGGCAGGCTGATGACCTTGCCCGAAAGATTGTCGGGTGCAGGCTGGATCCAGTTGACGCGGTTCTGTCCGGAGACAAAGTCGCGGGCGGCTTCGAGCAGCACAAGCTGTTTGGAGCCTTCGCGGATCGCGATCTCGTCGCCAACCTTGCACTGGAAGCTCGGGATGTTGACCTTGCGGCCGTTGACCTGGACGTGTCCGTGACGAACGACCTGACGGGCCTGGCGGCGGCTCATTGCGAAGCCGAGGCGATAGCAGACGTTGTCGAGGCGGGTCTCAAGCTGCTGCAGAAGCAACTCGCCGGTGACGCCGGTCTTGTTGGCGGCCTTCTCGTAGTAAGCGCGGAACTGCGTCTCCAGCGTGAAGTAGATGCGCTTGGCCTTCTGCTTCTCGCGAAGCTGCAAGCCGTAGCCGACAACCTTCTTGACCTTCTTGGACTGGCCGTGCTGGCCGGGCGGGAAGTTGCGCTTCTCGACGGGGCACTTGTCGGTGAAACACTTCGCGCCCTTGAGGAAGAGTTTGGTTCCGTCGCGGCGGCAGAGGCGGCAGACGGGTCCTGTATAACGTGCCATTTGGTTCTATCTCCTTGGTTCAGGTGTCGATCGGTTTACGCGCGGCGCGCTTCGTCCCGATCCTATGTTGTGTGTAGCTTTGCTGCCTTCTTTTTTAGCCAGAAGTTCGTAACGCAACCGAACCAGCAGAACATAATGAAGCCGACAAACAAATAAACTGCGGCGTCGAGCCAGAAATGCTCCATGCCACGAGGCAAAATAACGTGGCCTACAGCTGCCGCTACGGCTGTTGCCGCAATGAACCAGCTACAAACAAGCACTGAAGACTGCGTTTGCGACATAGAGCTAGCTCCTCATACTTACACTCTGCGCCTCTTCGGCGGACGGCAGCCGTTGTGCGGCATCGGCGTAACGTCGCGGATGGAGCGCACATCGATGCCGGCGGAAGCGAGGGCGCGGATGGCGGACTCGCGGCCGGAACCGGGGCCCGACACGCGCACATCGACCGCGCGCACACCGTGGTCGCGGGCGGCGTTGGCCGCGTTGACCGCTGCCTGCTGGGCCGCGAACGGTGTGCCCTTGCGGGAGCCGCGGAAGCCCAGCGAGCCGGAGCTCTTCCAGCTGAGCGTGTTGCCCTGCTGGTCGGTGATAGTGACGATGGTGTTGTTGAACGTGGCCTGAACAAACACCAGACCAAATGGCACGTTCTTGCGCTCGCGCTTCTTGAACTTCTTATTCTTGCCGACCTTCGCGCCGGTACCCTTGTTCTGTGACTTGGCCATGAGGTTACTTCGTCGCTTTCTTCTTACCGGCAACAGTGCCCTTGCGGGGGCCCTTGCGGGTACGAGCGTTGGTGTGGGTGCGCTGGCCACGGACGGGGAGCGAGCGGCGATGACGCAGGCCGCGGTAGGACTGGATTTCGATCAGGCGCTTGATGTTGAGCGAGACTTCCTTGCGGAGGTCGCCTTCGATGCCGCCCTCCTGCTCGATGACCTGGCGGATCTGGTTGAGCTGGTCCTCGTCGAGGGTGGCCATCTTGACCTGCGGGTCAATGCCGGCCTTCTCAAGGATTTTGAGGGCGCGGGGGCTCCCGATGCCGAAGATATAGGTGAGGGCGATGCGAACCTGCTTATTGGGAGGCAGGTCGACGCCGGCGATACGGGCCATGGTGTGCCTTTCAGGTTGGGCTCCCAGCGCGGCTGGAGGAGCGGGTTATGGGTTGGGCGGCTGACCGTGCAGCTCGAATTCAAGCTGCTGTCTCCTCCGGGTTCAACGCAAGCCTTGACTTCGGCTAACTCGCCCGGTGGGGCCGCAAAAGTATGGATCAACAAGCAAAGACAAAAGCACTTTGGACAAAAGCACTTTGCTTATTTTCTTTATCCCTGGCGCTGCTTGTGCTTGGCGTTCTCGCAGATGACGCGAACCACGCCGCGGCGATGGATCACCTTGCACTTGTCGCAGATCTTCTTTACTGATGCACGGACCTTCATCAAAACTCCAGTTCTTGGTTTTTGGTTCTTATCTTAGTTGTTAGTGGAACTGTCGCCGTTCCTAAGAACTAACAACCAGCAACTAACAACTTTCTTCTGCTACTTGTAGCGGTACACGATCCGGCCGCGGTTCAGGTCGTAGGGGCTAAGCTCGATGGCGACGCGATCGCCGGGGAGGATGCGGATGAAGTTCTTGCGCATGCGGCCCGACACATGCGCCAGCACCTGGTGCTTGTTTTCGAGCTCGACCTTGAACAGCGCGTTTGGCAGCGTCTCGACGACGACGGCCATTACCTCAATTGCATCTTCCTTCGACAAACAATCTCCTCGATAAAGCCCTTGGGCTTCATCTGCTTTGGCTTTCCTATGCTTACTGCTTTTGCTACCTGTTTCGTGGGCTTCGGTTGGCCTTCGTTCTCCTGCTGGGCGAACGGAGGCGGCGAAAGGAACACGCACCATGTTTGAGTCTACCCGAAATCCGGGGCGTTTGGGAAGGGCCGCGCGGGCAAGAGTGACAATTCCCGACCGATGGAAGGCGCATCGAAACGCCTCGGAAGAGGCCTCGGGATGCTCGGGGAACGCTCCGCAGCGCTTCATCTGATAAGCTGCTTCGCATGCAGACCCCCCGTTCGGCTGTTGTGCCGCTGCTGTTTGTCCTATCGTGCGCCTGTTTTGCGCTGTCGAGTGCCTGCGCGGCGGCTGTGCCCAAAGTCCATACGGTGACGCTGGGGCCGTCGCGGCGCGTTCCCTACACGCCGCCCGAAGCCAATCCCGACGACAAGAGCGAAGACGCCACCACCCTGCGCATTCGGCCGCTGATGGTCGACAGCACGCAGAAGGAGTGGACTGTGGGCGATGTCCACGACGTGACCGACCGCACGTTTGTCATCCGGCGGGCGCTGCGCATCAACGACTCGCTGCCCGCGGAGAGCGTGCGCTGGGCGTGGCAGCCGGGGCCGTGGCTGATGGTCGACCGCATCACCGGGCACGTTACGGCGCTGCATCTGCCGGACTTCGATCCGCAGGTGTCGAACGCGGTCTGGTTCCGCGATTATGCCGCGTACTGCGGGATTGCAACCACGGTCAAGGGCGGCCTGGTCGCCGTCGTGGCCGAGTTGGGAGCGCGCAAAGCCGTGGTGCAGAAGGTGATCGCACCGTGGCCGCAGGCCAATGCCGCGCATCCGGTGTGCGCGGCGGCGAGTTGGCAGCGGACGCCTATGCGGGCC
This sequence comes from Granulicella sp., assembly GCA_965277925.1. Classification (GTDB taxonomy): domain Bacteria; phylum Acidobacteriota; class Terriglobia; order Terriglobales; family Acidobacteriaceae; genus Granulicella. Next base: position 1,712,082 of record OZ255850.1, read on the forward strand.
ACCATCCAGCAGACCGGAGGACCGCCCATGACCTTCGATGTGGTGGGGACCAGTTCGCTGGTAGAGGAGAACGACAACAGCGAGCAGTAGCATGTGGGGCAGTAGGACGTCGGCATTAGCATGATGTGCGGGGAGTTTCAAGCGCGGGGTTCCTGCGAAGGTTCCCGTTTGCGAAGAACTCCACAGGCGCGGGACTGACGCGAAGCAGTCGCAAAGTAGTATTGTGGACGAAGCGTTGGAATTGGAAGAAGAGCTGGACACACGGCTGGGATTGGCCCCGGCGCGAGTGACGGCTGCAACCTGGCAACGGAAACCCGGCACCAGCAACTTGGCAATAGAAACCCGGCACTAGAAACCTGGCAAGAGCCCCTCGTGTGAGGAAAGGAAATATCGAATTTATGTGGAAACCCAACCAGCCTGGCGCAACGCCTTCAACTCCTGAGCCCACCCGCCCCACGCCGCCTTCGAGCGGGTCCAACTTCGACGCACGACCGGCTGCGGCTGGCGCTCCGGGAGCCGCTGGCGCGCTCGCCACCGGCGAACAGGCCACCATCGGCAAGAGCCTGGTGATCAAGGGCGAGGTCTCGGGCTCCGAATCGCTGTATATCGACGGCAAGGTGGAGGGCGCGATCAACCTGCCCGGAAACCGCGTCACCGTGGGCCGCAACGGCCAGGTGGCGGCCAATGTAGTGGCCCGCGAGATCGTGGTTCTGGGCAAGATTCGCGGCAACTGCCAGGCGTCGGACCGGGTGGATATTCGCGCCGAAGGCTCGCTGACCGGCGATGTCGTCGCGGCGAGAATTTCGATCGAGGACGGCGCATTCTTCAAGGGCGGCATCGACATTCGCAAGCCCGGCGCGGAGGCCAAGGGCGGCACCGGAGCGGCCACCGAGACGAAGACTCCTGAGCCGGCAGCCGCGCACAGCTAAGCTTCACTGCGTCTCGAAATTGCAAAGCCCCGGTTTCGACCGGGGCTTTGCTGCGTGCGCGAGGCTCCTGTCGCCCGATCAGCCTTCGCTGGCGGCGCGTTGCAGGGCTGCGATATCGAACTTCTTCATGGTCATCATGGCTCGCATGGCGGCAGGATGGCGGACGAGCTGCATGATGTTGGCGGGGATGATCTGCCAGCAGAGGCCGAACTTATCCTTGAGCCAGCCACAGGCCATCTCGTTGCCGCCATCCGCGGTGAGCGCGGCCCAGTGGCGGTCGATCTCGGACTGGGTATCGCAGGTGACGGAGAAGGAGAAGGCGTCGGTGAGTGGGTGACCGGGACCGCCGTTGAGGAAGATCATCTGCTGGCCGGCGAGCTCGAGGTTGATGGTCAGCAGAGCTCCGGCGGCCTGCGTACCGGCGTCAACCGGGGTGCGGAACTCGCTGAGCTTGCGGGCGTCCGGAAAGAGGGAAAGGTAAAAGTTCGCGGCGTCTTCGGCGTTGTGATCGAACCAGAGGAAGGGGGTGATCTTGTTCATGGCAATCAGTCTAGCGCAATCAGAACGCCCTCACCGGCTTCGAGAGTGATGGGTGCGGGGTCACGGGTGTCGGGGTCGCCGGTGCGGGAGCCTGTGCCGTCGAGCAGCGTGGTGAGGACGATGGTGCCCGGCGCACAGGGAGTGGTTGCAGGCTCATCGCCGAGGTTGAGCAGTATCTGGAAGTCGGTGCTGACGCCATTGGGCAGGGCGACGCGGCGATAGCGCAGGATGGTGCCTTCGGCGGCGACGTCGGCGATGGCGCCGGAGTGCAGCGTGTCGTGCTGGCGGCGCAGGTGAAGGAGATGGCGATAGAGCGTGAGCATCGATCGCCGGTCGCGGCGTTGGGTGGCGGCGTTGAGGGTCGGCCAGTCCATCAGGAGCGGCAGCCAGGGCCTGGCATCAGGGGTGGTGAAGCCGGCGTTGGGCGCGTCGACCCAGAGCATGGGCGAACGCTCAGGGTCGCGGCCTCTTCCCTTCCCGGGCTCGTTCTTTTCGGCGGGGTCCTGGACTTCGGATGGGCTGATGGGGATGTCGGTCATGCCGAGCTCATCGCCGTAGTAGAGCGTCGGGGTTCCGCGCAGGGTGAGCAGCAGCATGGCCGCGGCGCGGGCCTGCTGCGGGCCGATGCGCGAGGCCAGGCGCGGCTGGTCGTGGTTGCCGAGGACGTAGTTGGGCCAGGCTCCAGGGGGCAGCGCGGAGTCGTAGGTGCGGATGATGTTGGCGATGGCGGGCGCGTTCCACGGGGTGAGGATGAGATGGAAGTTGAAGGGCAGGTTGGCGCCGTTCAGTTCCGGCGTCTGCGGCGCGGGCGTGACGGTGGGGCCTTGCTGCGCGGGTTGGCCGTAGTAGCGGACCAGCTCGGCGATGGGGAGGTAGATTTCGCCGATGAGCACGCGGTGAGAGACGGACGGTTGCGGCTCTGCGGAAACCCAGGTCTCAGAAGCGACACGTGGGGCACCCGGTTTGGCGACGGCCTGCTGGCTTGATCGCTGCTGCGAGCGAGAAGCAGGTCCTTCGCTCCGCTCAGGATGACAATTCTTATCGTTATCCGCGAGCGTTGCGTTACTGGAGAGCATCGGTCCGTAGCTGTCGAGCAGCGCGCGCATCTGGGCGACGATCTCGTGGGTCTCGGGCTGGTCGGCGGTGTAGACGGGGAGCGTGCTGGCGAAGTCGTGCAGGCCGCCGTGATAGTCGGGGTTGGGCGGATTGTTGCGGAACTCGGCGTCCTTGATGAGCAGCCAGAGAACGTCCATGCGGAAGCCGTCGATTCCTCGATCCAACCAGAAGCGCATCGCCCCGTAAATCGCCTCGCGGACCTCCGGGTTGCGCCAGTTGAGGTCGGGCTGCTGCGGGAGAAACGAGTGCAGATAGAACTGCTGCGTGGTCTCGTCCCACGTCCAGGCGGGGCCGCCGAAGTGCGACATCCAGTTGTTGGGATACTGTTCGCAGAGGGGTCGCGTGTCCTGACCCGGGGGCAGGTCGGGATAGGGGACGGGATCGTGCCAGAGATACCAGTCGCGTTTGGAGTTGTCGCGTGACGAGCGCGATTCGAGGAACCAGAGGTGCTGGTCGGAGGTATGGTTGGGGACGAAGTCGAGGATGACCCGGAGGCCTTTGGAGTGCGCGGCTTCGAGCAGGGCGTCGAAGTCGGCGAGCGTGCCGAAGAGGGGGTCGACGCCGGTGTAGTTGGCGACGTCGTAGCCGAAGTCGGCCATGGGCGAGGGGTAGAAGGGCGATATCCAGAGCGCGTCGATGCCGAGCGAGACGAGGTAGTCGAGGCGCGCGGTGATGCCGGGGAGATCGCCGACGCCGTTGCCGTCCGTGTCCTGGAAGCTGCGGGGATAGACCTGGTAGATGACGCCGGTCTGCCACCATTGGGTGGCGAGGAATTCGCTGTCGGACATATTTCGTTGGATGCGACGACAGAGCAGATGGCGTGGCGCGCGTAGCATCGGGGTATGGCGGCTGAGTTGGAGGAGTTGTTGCGGGAGGCGGAGGGGGCGCACGGGCATCTGTGCGCGGGACAGGTGCTGGGCGTGCGCATGGCTATGCTCGCGCTGCGCAGGCTGGGGATCGACGAACCGCGCGGGCGGTTGCTGGCGAATGGCGAGCTGAATCCTGATAGGAAGAGGCTAGTGACGTTTGTGGAGATCGATCGCTGCGCCACCGACGCGATCGGCGTGGTGACCGGCTGCCGCGTGGGCAAGCGCGCGCTGAAGCTGCGCGACTGGGGCAAGATGGCCGCGACGTTTGTCGATCTCCAGGCGAAGCTGGATGAAGGCGCCGACGGCTTGAGTCACGAGTACAAGGGGCTGCGCGTGGTGGCGCTGGAGAGCTCGAAGGCGCGCGCGAAGGAGCTGTATCCGGAGCTTGAAAGAAATGCCCAGCAAATGAAGGCGTATCGCGAGCTGGCGGATGCGGAGCTATTCGGCGAGGAGTGGGTGCGGGTGGCGCTGCCGTCGAGCGAGTTTCCGGGCTACAAGGGCGAGCGTATGGCGTGTGCGCGCTGCGGCGAAGGCGTGAACTTCGATCGCTTCGTGGAGCGCGAGGGGCAGCGGTTGTGCCTGGCGTGCGGCGATGCTGGAAGTGTCTACTACAAACCGTTGTAGCGGACGCAAAGTGCAGGGGCAGAAGCAGCAGGGCCGCTCCTTTGCGGGAGCGACCCTGGGTAACGTCGGGTGAGTTTCTATGCTGGCTCAGCGACCACTAACGGCGGTCGAAGCTGCGATCGGCATCGCGATGAAAGCGTGAGTCGTCGGGGCGGCGGAAATCGTCGCGACGGTCGAAATCGGGACGGCCGAACTCGGGCACGACGTAGGCGGGACGGACGTACTCCGGACGGGCGTAGACGACCACCGGAGGGGCTGGAGCGAAGTAGCGCGGGACTCCGATCTGCGCGCGCACGACAAAACGCTGGGCCTGCGCGGCAGGAACGGCCGCGGCGAGAGCGGCTCCAGCCAGCGTCGCCACTGCGAGGGCGCGGACTGTGTTGGACTTGAGGACTGTAAGCTTCGCGGTAAGGTTGGATAGCTTCATCGTGTTGCCTCCTGCACTGCGTTGCGGCTGCCGTGCAGTTAGATAAACGCAGGTCGGAGCAAGGGGTTGCGCGCAACTTCCGCGCCGAGGCGGGTTGCCTGTTTGCGATGGAGTGGATCGGCTCAGCGGCTGAAGTTGTAGCGCATTCCGGCTTGCACTAGGCGCGGGGGAGCGAGGGTGAGGATGGGCGTGCGGCCCGCGTCGATACTGCGATCGAGCAGGTTCTGCGCGGCGGCGAAGAGCGTGAAACCGTGCGGCAGGGCGCGCTCGGCGGAGACGTCGAAGCGCGCGTAGGGGTGGAGCAGGAATTGGTTCGCGGCGTCGTCGAACTCCTGGCCTTCATAGCTGGCGAGGAGGTGGAAGCTGGCGATGCGAGGCGCGCTGTAGTTCAGGCTCGATGTGAGGGACTCGCGGGGGACCTCGGGAATCCAGTTGCCCGTCAGGTTGGACTGCGCGGGCGAGCTGGAGTTGAAGGCCGTCACGGTGGCGATGGCGAGCTGATAGCCGAGGCTGGCGTCGAGGCCGCGCCAGCGCTCGGTATGGGCTTCGAGCATGAGGCCGCGGCTGCGGATCTGGCCGAGATTCTGACGTTGCAAGGTCTGCGTGGTTGCGGTCTGCGAGAGCAGCACGGCGGAGATGGGGCGGTTGACTTCGGTCCAGAAATACGTGGCACGGATGTGGCCGGCGCGGTTGGTGAGCTCGCCGCCGAACTCGAAGCCGGTGGCGCGCTCGGCGAGCAGCGCGTCGTTGGCGAGGGTGGTCTGCTGGCCGACCTGGCCGGTGCGGTAGAGTTCGTTCATGGTGGGTCCGCGGAAGGCGCGAAAGGCGGTGCCGGTGAGTGCGAGGCTGTGGTGCAGACGGCGCGCTTGCGGCCGAAAGACGAGACCGACGCGCGGGCCGGCGAAGAGTTCGGAGAGTTCGGGCAGCGGCTTGAGGATGGTGGAGTTCGAGACGGCTTGCCGGGCGTTGAAGGTGCGGAAGGAATCGACGCGGATGGAACCGGAGAGCGACCATGGGCCGGGCTGCCCGCGGTTGCTCTTCGGCATCCAGATGGCATCGGCGTAGCCGCCGATCTCGCGCTGGCGGGCGCTGCTGCTGGTGGTGACGGCGCTGGTGGCGACGGCGCTGGCGACGGCGGTCTCGTCGTCAGTGGCGCGGATGTCGCGCAGGTCGGCGCCCAGCGCCGCGGTAATGCTGGGCGCAAGCGAGCGAGCGGCTTGCGCCACGAAGCCGAACTCGTCGAGCGGGACGCGCTGCAGGCGAGTGAGCGTTTCGCTGTCGCGGTTGGCGGCGATGGCCGAGAAGCTCTGGCGGTAGCTCTCGCGCGAACCATACGCGCGCAGCACGAGATGAGTGCGCGCGAGGTCGTCGTCAACGCCGCCGATGTAGCGCCAGAGGCGGGTGGCGTTGGTCTGGTCGGGCGTTCCGTTGGCGCGCGATTCGTTGAGCACATTGCCCAGCAGAAAGGCGCTGAATGGAGTGACGGACGCTGGCGTGCGCAGTTCGAGACGTCCGCTCTCGGAGGTGACATTGGACGGGCGGTCGACGCTTCCACGCAGCGCGGACGCGGTGGTGATGTAACCGCCGGTAGTGAGGGCGGTGAAGGCGGCGAGCGTCGCGACGCGATGAATTACGGCTGAGAGCAGGGCGTCTTCGAGAGCGGAATGTTCGGTTGCGCCGGAGGCGTCGGCGGCAAAGGCGAAGGAGTGCGGCTGCGTGGGAGTGGCGGAGGCTGGCGCGATGGGCACAATATCGACGACGCCACCGATGGCGCTGGAGCCATACAGGTCGGCGGCGCCCCCGCGCAGCAGATCGACCTGCTGAATGGCCAGCGTGGGAATCTCGTCCCAATGGACCCAGCCGCCAAAGGGGTCGTTGAGCGGGACCTGATCGCTGACCACCAGCGTGCGGCTGGCGGCGGTCGAGCCGAGACCGCGCAGGCTAACGCCCTGCGAAGTAGGATTCGCCGTCCACGAACTTGTCCGGCGAAAGAGCTGAAAACCGGCTACCTGGTGTAGCCGGTCGTCGAGGGTGAGGCCGGGTTCACGCTCGAGTTGCTGCTGCGAGAGCACGGCGATGCTGGCGGCGAAGTCGGTGATGCCGGCGAGGCCGCGATCGGCAGTGACCGTGATGGACTGCTGCACGGTTTGACCGGAGGAATTCTGCGGGCGTGTGGCTTGCGTTGCGGGAGATTGCGCGGCGGGAGCTCCCGCGCCTGGGGCTGGCCAGAGGGTCGTCTGCCCGGCCGCATGGAGCGCCGGGATCGTGAGAACCGCAAGCAGAACAGTTAAACGCATTCGATCCAAGGCTCTCACATCGGTGAATGCCACGGAACACTTCCCGTTGCACAAAATGGCGGCCTTATTCGGGCAACCAAGTTGGCAGGATTGACAGTCCTGTAACAGAGACAGCAAACGCAAAGGAGAAAGATGGCGAACAAGAAGCAGCAAAACGGTAAGAAAGGACTAGCCGACCCCACCGAACTGAAGCCGTTTACCAAGAAGGCCGATGAGAGCACCACCGGGACTTCAAGAGCCGGTGACAAACTGCTGCAGGTCATCATTGAGACTCCCAAGGGCTGCCGCAACAAGTACAGCTTCGATGAGACGCAGAAAGTCTTCGTGTTGAAAGCCGCGCTGCCGGCGGGAATGGTGTTTCCGTACGACTTCGGGTTCGTGCCCCAGACCCTGGCCGATGACGGCGATCCGCTGGATGTGCTGGTCCTGATGGATGAGCCCGCCTTTGCCGGATGCGCGCTGATGGCGCGGCTGATCGGCGTGATCGAAGGCGAGCAGACGATGCCCGGCGAGAAGCCAACGCGCAACGATCGTCTGGTGGCCGTGGCCGAAGCGACGCATATGTATGCGAAGTTTACGCGGCTGAAGGACATGCCCAAGCAGGCTCTGCGCGAGATCGAGGAGTTCTTCGTGAACTACCACCGGCTGCAGGGCAAGAAGTACAAGCTGCTGAACATCAAGGGCGAGAAGACGGCGCTGAACCTGATCGCCAAAGCCCGGAAGAAGGCGCGGCAAGGAATGGCGTCGTGATGGACCTGCTGCTGCGCTTCGCGATCGGCGGCCTGGTGGTCAGCGGGTTCGCGGTGCTGGGCGACACGATCAAGCCGGAGAGTCTGGGCGGTGTGTTCGCCGCCGCGCCGACCATCGCGCTGGCGACAATCGTGCTGACGCTGCACAGGCACGGCGCGGCCTACGTAGGGGTGGAAGCCAGGTCGATGGTGGCGGGCGCGGTGGCCTTCTTCGCCTATGCGTGCGCGGTGAGTTTCGTGCTGATGCGCTTTCGACCGAAGGCGGTCGTCGCGGCGGGCACCCTGCTGACGGTTTGGGCAGGCGTGGCGGCGTGTCTGTGGGCCGTTTGGCTTCGGAGGTAGACGCGTGCGGCTGTGCATCCGGCTCGAATCGTTGCGCGAGACCAAGCCTCGCGAGTACCTGTGGCGGTTCCTGTTCGGCGGCGCCGTAACGGTCGCAGCGACGCTGATCGCGAACCGCTGGGGAGCAGTGATCGGTGGAATCTTTCTGGCGTTCCCGGGAATATTTCCGCCCAGCCTCGGCCTGGTCGAGAAGCACAAGATTGAGCGCGAGACGGAGCAGGGCAAGCATGGCGTGCGGTCAGCTCGGGGCGAGGCCAGCGTGGAGGCGACCGGTGCGTCGGCTGGCGCGCTGGGACTGGCGGCGTTTGCGGCGGTGCTCTGGGCCGGGCTGCCTGGGCATAGATTAGCGCTGCTGCTGCCACTGGCGGTGGCGGCGTGGCTTGCGACGTCCGTCTCGATGTGGTGGCTGCGCGAGCGCCTTTAGCTCTTCGGCTGCGCCGCATGCGCACGCTCGATGGCCGCACCGACGCGCAGCATCGTAGCTTCGCCGAAGTGCGGGCCGAGCACCTGCACGCCGATGGGCAGGCCAGTCTGCGTTGTGCTGCCCGGGGTTGTACCGCACGGCACGCTCATGCCGCAGATCCCGGCGAGCGAGGCGGCGACCGAGTAGATGTCTTCGAGGTACATCTGGAGCGGGTCGTCTACCTTCTCCCCGAGCTTGAACGCAGGCGTGGGTGTCACCGGGCAGACGATGGCGTCAACCTGCGCGAAGGCCGCGAGGAAGTCGCGGGTGAGCAGCGTGCGCACCTGCTGCGCCCTGCGATAGTAGGCGTCGTAGTAGCCGTGCGAGAGGACGTAGGTGCCGAGCAGGATGCGGCGCTTGACCTCGGCGCCAAACCCGGCGTCGCGCGTGTTGCGGAACATGGCGGAGAGCGTCTCCGACCCCGGATTTCCAGCCGCGGGCGCTGCGCGCAGGCCGAAACGGACGCCGTCAAAACGCGAGAGGTTGGAGCTGGCCTCAGCCGTTGCAATCACGTAGTACGTCGGGACGGCGTAGCGCGTGTGCGGCAGCGAGACCTTGTGCAGGCTGCAACCGGCGGCGCGCAGATCATCGAGCGAGCGCTCGATGGCGGCGCGAATCTCAGGGTCGAGGCCTTCGCCGAAGTACTCCTCGGGAACGCCGATGCGCAGGCCCGCGACCGGCTTCGCAAGCTCAGAAGCATAGCTGGCGACGGGTTCGCTGGAGGCCGTCGAATCCATCGGGTCAGGCCCGCTGAGAACTTCGAGCAGCGTGGCCGCGTCCTCGACACTGCGCGCGAACGGGCCCACGCGGTCCAGCGAAGAGGCGAACGCGATCAGGCCGTAGCGCGAGACGCGGCCGTAGGTGGGCAGCACGCCGACCACGCCGCAGAAGGCCGCGGGCTGGCGAATCGAGCCGCCGGTGTCCGTCCCCAGCGAGGCGACGCAGAGGCCGGCCGCAACTGCCGCCGCCGAACCGCCTGACGACCCGCCCGGAACGCGGTCCAGCGCGCGCGGGTTGTGCACCGGGCCGTAAGCGGAGTTCTCGTTCGAGGAACCCATCGCGAACTCGTCGCAGTTGGTCTTACCGAGCAGCACGGCGCCCGCGGCTTCCAGCCTGGCGACCGCGGTGGCGTCGTAGGGTGGACGGTAGCCTTCGAGAATGCGCGAGCCGGCGGTGGTAGGAACGCCGCGCATGGTGAGGACGTCCTTGATGGCGATGGGCACACCGGCCAGTGGGCCGAGCGGGTCGCCTGCCTTGGCTGCGGTGTCGATCTTTTCGGCCTGCGCGAAGGCGCGCTCGCGGGTCAGTGCGAGATAGCTGTGGATGGCGGGATCGACAGCAACGATGCGGTCGTAGTGAGCGGCAGCCAGCGCCGCGGCGGAGGTGCGGCCAGCGGCGATCGAGGTGCGCGCTTCGGCGAGCGTGAGCGATTCGAGTGCGGCGTGGGAGGCGTCGGGCATGCGATGCGGTGATACTCCTTGCGGTTGAGCTGCGTTCGGAGGACAGACGAGAAGCAGGTCCTTCGCTGCACTCAGGATGACAAATTTCTAAATCGAATGACAATTCCTGAATCGATTGCAAACACGACAACGCCTGCGAAGCCATTTCTGTCGACTTCGCAACGCTATCGCTCGATGACCTTCGGGACCTTGAAGAAGCGGCCATCGGTCTCGGGGGCTGCGGCCATCACCTCGGCCCGGTCGAGGGAGGGCTTGATCTCGTCAGGGCGGAGGGTTTGTCCCGCGGTTGCGGGCGCGATCGTCAGGGCCTGGCTGAGCAGATCGTTGAGCAGATCGCCGATTTGGGCCATCGGCGGAACGTCGGCGGTATCGAGTTCGTTCAACTGCGCGATGTGGCCGAGGATGGCGTTGAGGTCGCGGGCCAGACGCGGCAACTCCTCGGCTGTGAGTTCGAGGTTGGCGAGATCGGCGACGTGACGGACCTGATTGAGCGAAACGCCGGCGGCATCGGGCGAGATTTCGGCGGTTGTACTCATGACTTGCTCCTAAGGATCGGCAGACGGCGAGGGTTCAGCGACGGGGTTCAGCGACGGGGTTCAGCCGACTTCGCAGACTTTGCGGGAATAGGGAGGCGCACGCTTCCCTGCTGCTGTCTCCGCTCTTGACTCCGTTCTTGTCTCTGCTCTTGGAAGTGTATCGCGGCGAGGCGCACGCCGGCGATGCGGCCGAGGTCGTTGGCCAGCGCGGAACGCATATGCAGGAACTGCTGCATCCACTCGGAGCCGGTGACGCGGACATGCAGGACGGACTCGGCGTCGAGATGCAGGACTTCGGCGTGGCCGGCGAGCGCGGGGCCGCAGGCGACCGGCCAAGCGGCGGCGAGGCGATCTTCGTCGGGCAGCTCGCGCAGGCTGCGGGCCAGCGAACCGCGCAGGACGTCGCGCATGCGTTGCATCAGCGCGGCTCCGCGGGTGTGCGGCGAGACCCGTGTGCGCTAGGAGACCCGGCTGCGCTGCGAGAAAGGCTCATCGACACACGATAGCAGCCGCAGCGGCTGGGGAGATGGCGTCGCCCGTGGCAGCCGGGGCGTGATTCAGGACGAAGCTGCGATAGCGCTCGAGAAAGATGGGTGTGGCGAAGGTTGCAGCCCAGTCTCGCGCATGTTGCGGGTTGAAGGTGGGTTCGCCGTTGCGCTCCCAGGCTTCGATTGCGTTGCTGGCTGAGGCGGCGGTTTGCTCGTTGAAGAACGCGCCGGTCGGCTGCGGCTGGTGGGCGGCGGCGCGGACGGTCTCGAGCGAGCCGCCTGCGCCGTAGGCCAGGACCGGACGGCTGCAGGCCTGGGCTTCGAGCGGCACCATGCCGAAGTCCTCGTCGGCGGCGAAGAGCAGGGCGCGGCAGCGGGCGTATTCGGCCCAGAGATCGGGGGTGGAGAGCTCGCCGAGGAACTCAATGCGGCTGTCACCGGCGGCAAGGCGCTGGAGCCGGGCGAGTTCCGGCCCGGCGCCAGCGATGCGCAGGCGGCGGGCGAGACGGCGGCAGGCCTCGATGAGGAGGTCCGTGCGCTTGTAGGGAACCAGGCGGCCGGCGCAAAGATAGTGCTCACCCGGGGTGAGGTTGGCAACGCTGGCGGCGCGGTGGAGATCGATCGGCGGATGGATCACCTCGGCCTGGCGGCCGTAGCAGCGCCGGATGCGGTCGGCAACGTATCGCGAGTTGGCCAGGAAGTGCGTGACGCGCTGGGCGGCGGCCAGGTCCCAGCGGCGAACGCGCGGGGCGGTCAGCGTGAACGCCGCGCGGGTGAGGCCGGACATCGCGGCGCGGTATGGCTCGTAGTCATCCCATAGATAGCGCATGGGAGAGTGGCAGTAGCAGATGTGGACGGCGCCCGCGTCGAGGCGTACGCCCTTGACCGGGCCGCTGTCGGAAGAGAGCACGAGGTCGAAGCCGCGCAGGTCGAGGCGTTCGGTGGCCGCGGGGAAGAGCGGCAGAAAGTGGCGGTGATGGGTTGTGGCGAGCGGTAGGCGTTGGAGAAACGATGTATGAATCCGGCGGCCGGCGAGGCTCTCGGGCAGGCCGGCGGGATCGGCGACAAGGGTAAAGAGCTCCGCGCCCGGGAACAGCGCGGCGATGCATTCGGCGACGCGCTCGCCGCCGCCGCGCGTGACGAACCAGTGATGCACAACGGCTATCCGCACAAGTTCAGACTAGAGCATTGAAGGCGCGAGGCGTTCAAGCGAGCTCAATAACTTCCGAAGGTGGTGTGGAAGCTGCAAACGAAGATTCCCTTCGGGAATGACAAAAAAAGGCGAACCGAAATCCACATTTAATGTGGCGTCGCCCTAATACGCGCCGTCCTGATTGATGACGGAGGGAAGCGTCTTGACCAGGATCTCCATATCGGCGGTCAGCGACCAATGGTGGGCGTAGCGGCGATCCAACTGCACGCGCTCCGGGTAGGTGCAGGCGCAGCGCCCGGAGACCTGCCAGAGGCCGGTGATGCCGGGCTTGACCAGGCAGTAGTCTGCGAAGAATTCACCGTATTTCTCCACCTCGGCGGCCACAATGGGGCGGGGACCAACCAGGCTCATGGAGCCGGAGAGGACGTTCCAGAGCTGCGGCAGTTCGTCGAGCGAGGTGCGGCGCAAAAACTCGCCGACCGGGGTGACGCGGGGATCGTGCTTGAGCTTGTGGGTCTTGCGCCACTCGGCGCGCGCCTCGGGATTGGCCGCCAGGTAGGTCTCCAGCACGTCGGCCGAGTCCACGCACATGGTGCGGAACTTCCACATGGTGAAGAAGGCGCCGTGGCGGCGGATGCGACGATGCGAAAAGAAGACCGGCCCGGGCGAGCCGAGGCGGACCGCCGCGGCGATCAGCGCCAGCACCAGCAACAGCACCGGCGAGGCCAGCAAGATCAGAAAGACGTCCATCACCCGCTTGATGACGTGGTAGCGGAAGTAGCGCTCCGGGGCATATTCAGTGCGTCTGCCGGCACTGGCTCTGGCTAGCGATGGGGCAGACTCTGGAAGAGAAAATCCGCTGCCACTTACGGTGGCGATATCCGACTCTTGAGAAGGCATACTCAGCAAAAACTCCCTGAACACCCTGGACGACGGCGCGAGAGCACCGGCCGGGATGTGGACTGCGGAACTGGATTACTTATCGGCTCCAACGCATCGAACATTAGTTAGTTTTGGCAGGCATCGAAGATTTGTCCTTCGGGCCTATGCGGACCATGCGGTTTGAGCCATTCTCTTCGAGGTGAATCTCCCTCCTGGATCGCCGTTCGATCGCCGCTGGATCGTATGGATCGGGTCGAAAAGACGCGTGTCCATGCAAAAATCCGGGGTGAATCGTTCTCCGCCGGATCGTTCCACCAGCTTGTCGCTTTTGCTTGCTGGTAGGAGAGTAACGAATCGGCCATCGCACTGCAAGTATCGCCTTGAATCCGCCCCCCGGCCAAAGGCCATCCGCTGCTGCCCTATACTCTTTGACGATGCGAGTTTTCGATACTTCACTGCACGACGTGAAGCGTTTGCAGCCGGTCCGGCACGGCGACGCGCGCGGCTGGCTGGCGGAGGTCTTCCACGCCAGCGACTTCCGGCGGGCGGGGCTGCCGGGAGAGTTCGTGCAGGACAACCAGTCGAGCTCCACGCGCGGCGTGCTGCGCGGGCTGCACTACCAAGTGGGCCAGCCGCAGGGCAAGCTGGTGCGCGTGCTGGCGGGCCACATCTGGGATGTTGCGGTCGACCTGCGGAGGGATTCGCCGGATTTCGGCCAATGGGCGGGATTTCATCTGCATCCGCGCGACGAGGCGGGCGAATTGGAGATGCTGTGGATTCCCGAGGGCTTCGCACACGGTTTTCTGGTGCTTTCGGAGAGCGCCGAGGTGCTGTATAAAACGACGCGCGAATACTATCCCGCTGGCGAGCGGTGCATCGTGTGGAACGACCCGGCGCTGGGGATTGCGTGGCCTCTGGAGCTGCTGAGCGGCATGCAGCCTGTGGTCTCTGCCAAGGATGCGCTGGGGATGCGGATGAGTGAGGCGGAGCTGCCCTGAAGCCAGGATGAGAACAGTACCCCCGGACGGTTATCGGCGACCCAAGAAGCAGATTCCTCCGCTACGCTGCGGAATGACAGCCAGAAAAGCGGAATGACAACCAGCAAAGCGAGGGCAAAGCCGCTCTTCTTTGGTTGCATTGGGCCTCAGGACGAGAAGTGCGTTAACCAGGCTTCCACCTGGGCGAGCGAGTCTACGGCGATGGCATTCCCCGGACATGGGTTTTCTTCCGTTCCGCGCAGGAGGAAGGCCTGCTGGAGGCCAGCGGCGTTGGCGGCGGCGATGTCCGAGCAGCGGTCGCCGATCAGGACGGATTGACCAAGGTCGAGGTTGAGGTCGCGGGCGGCGCGGAGCAGCATTCCCGGGCCCGGCTTGCGGTCTTCGTGCTCGCGCTTGTAGGGGCCAATGCCGTGCTCGGGGTGATAGGGGCAGCAGTAGACGGCGTCGAGCGCGGCCTGCTGGCTGAGGAACTCGGTGCGCATCCAGTCGGTGAGGGCGTCGAAGTCGGCCTGGGTGTAGAGGCCGCGCGCGATCCCGGACTGGTTGGTGACGACGACCAGCCTGTAGCCGAGCGCGATGGCAGTGCGGCAGAGGGGGAAGATGCCCTCGACCCAGCGGACATCGGCGGTGCGGTGGAGATAGCCGACCTCTTGGTTGATGACGCCGTCGCGGTCGAGGAAAAGGGCGCGGGGCTGGAATGGGGTCTTCATGATTTTGGCTCCAAAATGTGGTGGTTCCCCACTCATGCGCAGAGGGCGCGCATGAATGGGCCACCCGAGGTCTTCAGGCTATACGCGGGCGGAGTGGCTCAGCGAAGCAGCGGTGATGAGCGGCGTGTGTTCCGGGACGACCACGCGCGGCGGAAGCTCGCGGCCTTCGCGCACGGCGGTCAGGAAAGTGTCAATCTCGGCGAGCACCATGGCGGGCGTGACCTGATGCATGCAGCCGTTGTGGGCGCACGGGGCGAAGTCGCGGCCGTCGTAGCAGGGACGGCAGGCGAAGCCCTCGCCGCCCCACAGGGCGACGCAGTTGGCGCGCTGGGGGAGACGTCCGCGCGGATCGGTCGGACCGAAGATGGCGACGATCGCCGTTGAGGTGAGGCCCGCGAGGTGCAGGGGGCCGGTATCGTGGGTGACGGTGACGGCGGCGGAGTCGAGCAGACCGAGAGATTCGACCAGGGAAAGTTTGGCGATCATGTCGGTGGCGGCCAGTCCGGCGAAGTGGGCTGAGGCCCATTCGTCGCCGGGGCCTCCGGCCAGCACGACCTCGCAGCCGCGGGCGAGTAGCTGCCGGGCGAGTTCGACGTAGGACTGGATGGGCCAGCGGCGGAGGGCGTCGTCGCGCAGCAGATTGCGCGAGCCGGCGGGGATGAGAACCACGCGGGGATGCGCGGGATGGGGCGATGGGAGGGCGCGCGGCAGGCGCGCGGCAGGCACGGGGATGGGGGCGTACTGGGTGGCGAGTTCGCCGTCGATGGGGCCTGCGCGGCGGTCGAGGCTGTTGGATTCGCCCGATTCGCCGGGCACATGCGCCAGCAGGATGCGGGCGTACTCGTCGGTATGATGGCGGCCGGGGATGAGGCGGGTGGCGCGGTCGGTGTGGGAGAGCGCGATGCGGCGGCGGCCTGGCTTGCCGCGGCTCATGCGCAGCGGCAGCGTCAAGAGCTTGTAGCGCGCGTCGTAGTAGAGGGTTGCGCAGAGGTCGTAGGGTTGGCTGGCCGCGCGCCGCTGAAGGGTGCGCCAGAGCGCGAGGACGGCCCGCAGGCGTCCGGTCTTGCTGCCGAGGACCAGATCGCGCTCGTCGACTTCGATGACATGGATCCAGTCGTAGAGGGCAAGCACGGGGCCGACGGCGCGGCTACAGATCCAGTCGACCTCATAGCCGGCGGCATGCATGGCGTGGGCCGCGGGGATCGCCATGACGACATCGCCGATAGCTCCGAGCTTGACCAGCAGAAGACGCGGCATGGGCTAGCTCCCGGACCGGCTGGGCGGGGCGATGGCCGGCTCGGAGAACGGGTGGCGATGGCCGGGCTTTTCGATGAGTTCGATGATAAAGCGCAGCGGCGAAACCCAGAATTGGATGAGCCGGCCGTGGTACGCGACCGCCGGCTGCGGCTCGCCTGCAGCGAAGCAGCTGAGAGCGCGCAGACGGGCGGCGGACTCGGCCAGATCAGGGGTGAGATAGGCGACGTGGTTGAGGATGCTTTTGCCCTGCCGCAACGCGCCGGCGATGGGGCTGTCCTCGCCCAGAGGGGCGATCAGCTCATACACTACAGCCGAGCCAGCGGCCGAGCCGAGCTGTGCGGAGGCGAATTGCGCGGAGCCGAATTGCACAGACACGCGAATGCCCGGATCGTGGGTAACGGGAGTCCAGCAGGCGATGCCGAGCGCGGCTTCGAGAAACGCGCGGCCGGCAGCCAGGTCGGCGACGATCAGGCCGATGTGGTCAAACTCGAGAGCGGGTGCGTCGCGACCCACAGGTGAGGCAGGAGCGACAGGCGAAGCGGGCGGAGTCAAGATAGAACGGTCCTCCAGGGCGGTATGTGGCGAGTTCCGCAACCGCGCGGCTTGCAGCAAGTCTAGGTCAGCACCGGCGAGCCGCCCAAAACGGCAGCACCGGCCGCCTCGCGCCGGAGCGCGGAACGGCCCTCCAAATAGCCGAGGCCGAGCGCGAACGCGGTGACGACCCAGGGATAGGTCAGGTTGAGCTGGCCACCGAACAAATGGATAATGGGCTGTAAGAGGGCCAGATTTTTAATGTAGAGAGGCGCCTGGATACGCCTCAGGTAGAGGTACGGAAACAGGAGACAAAGCATGAGCAGAAGTGTCAGCGGAATGCCCAGGTCCGCCGTCTGCCCCAGAAGACCGAGAGCGGCCTCGCCGTCATCGCTTACCCAGGTCGACGCTCCACGGTATTCCGGGTTGTTGCGGACCAGTCCATAGTTGCCCCAGCCGACACCCAGGATGGGGTGCGCCGCGACAATCCGCGGAACGATGAAGGCCCCGGCGATCCGGCCGTAGACCAAGTTGGCATCGTTGAAATTGGCATTCGATATACGCTCGTAGAGCGCCGCATTGCGCCGATACGCCCGGAGCTGCTCGGGCAGGTCTACCGATACGCTGAGAACGATCGCGCCGACGGCAAAGACCGCAAAGACGGCTGCGCGCCGCTTGGCGCCCTGGACCAGGAGCACATTCACCAGCATCATCACGATGGCGGCGGAGACAGCGGCCTTCGACTTGCTGCCCAGAGCCGCAACCAACAGCAACGCCAGCCCGGCGCGCAGGCCGTTCCGCTTGCCCCATTGCAGCTTGTACAGCGCTACGCCGACCAGGATCGCGCTAAGCAAATAAAGGCCATACGGGCCGCCTTCGTTGTAGAAGCCGCGCATACGATGGTCGGCGTTGTAGGTCCCGAGGTCGGCGATGTGGAGGACGTTCAGCGGGTAGGTGAGGAAGGAGTAGAGCGCGCTGGCCACGCCGGTCCAGAAGTACATTTTCATCGTGAAGGCGAGCGTCCTGCGGTCCCCGCAAAACTCCTGGACGAGATAGATCATGATGCCCGCGTCGATCAGGAGCTCGACGATCCGGGAGATGGTGATCCAGACGGGATGCTTGAGAAGACTCAGGTCCGCCGGATAGAAGAACTGGTTTCGCAGCGCCGCCAGCGATAGAACCAACGCGCCGGCCATGAACACCAGATACAAGCCGCCGAGCTGAACGCTGGAGCGCAGCAGCCGCGCCTTGAACCCGCGCTGCGTGAACACATACAGCAGCAGAAAGAGCTGGAAAGCGTAGAGCAGTTCCAGGTATTGGATCTCCGCGACCTTGAGCAGGATGGTGGAGCAAAGGGCTCCGGTCAGCGCGAGGAAGATCCAGGTCCACAGCGAATGGCCGCGCCACTCTGCGTCAATCTGTTCTCCGTCGCTCCGTCCTCCGTTAATATTCGGATACTCGCCAGCAATCAACGTCGCCCCACTTACATCCGCGCTGAAACTTCGCGATATCGCATCTTGAGCCGCCGCACAGGACGGGCCAGCAGCACCGTAAGCAGCCCCAGAACAAACGCCAGGAAAGTGCTCAGAACGACGATCAAAGCGCGCGGAGGACCGGACTTGTGATCCGGCGCAACGGCATGGTCCACGATCTCCAACTGCGGCCCCGGATCGAGCGAGGCGAGCCGCGCCTTTTCATAATCCTTGGTGAGAGTTTCGTATAACGCCTCGCGCTCCTTGAGGTCGCGGCTCTTGCGCACGTAATCGAGCATCAGCGCGGGCAGCTTGGCCGTGGAGGGCAGGCCGGTGCCGGGCCTGGAGTTTTCGCTGATCTGCTGCTGACGAAGCTCCGCGCGCAACGCATCGATCTGCGCGCGCTGCTGAATGACCTGCGGGTTCTGTTCGGTCGATCCGGTCAGCAGGCTGGAGAGCCGCGCTTCGGCCTCTCCGATGCTGGCCTGCAGACGGGCGGTCGCTGTCAAACCCGCCTGCGCCTCCTCCTGGGGAAGCACCATGCCGGTCTTCTCCTGCATCTGCTGCATGTTGTATTCGGCCTCGGCCAGCGAGTTGCGTTCCTGGTCCAGTTGCGCTTCGAAAAACTCGCTGCGATGGCTGGAGGAGGAAGCGCTCATGGCGCCGTTGAGCTTATAGAGCGCCTCCAGGTAGGCATTGCCGATGTCCGCGGAAAGCTTTGGGTCGCTGGTGGTGACGGTGATCGTGACCAAGGCATTCTTTTCCACCGAAAACACGGAATGTTTTTCCAATAAGTCGCGGGCCTGCGAGTGCAGGCGGACGTGATAGACCGACATCAGATGGGTCTGGTCGATGACCGAATCCGCGACCGAGCGGCTGGCCAGCATGCCGAGATAGACATCACTGGGGGACTGCCGCAGCAGCAGCGACGTGGCCTGCAACGCGTCCGGGGTGACGGGAGGGAGAAACACAGCCTGCGCGGTGTAGGTCTTGCCCAGAGCCAGGCTGATCGCGACACTCAGCACCAGAGCCCCGAGCGTAAAAGCCAGTATGGTGCGATAGCCGCGAGCGGCCCGCGCCAGCGCCTTCACGAGATCGATTTCGACCTCTTCAACAGCTCCGTGAGCTGGATCGATCGGAGCGGGCTGCTGCGGGTCGACGTTCATCACCGTCCCGCCAGGATGCCGATGGCGGCGATGCCGACGCCGAGGTTGCCGATGACCGTCGCGATGTCCACGATACGCTGCAGGAACGCGCGCTTGTCGAGGATCGGCGGCACAACGATGGTGTCGCCCGGAAAGATCGGGGCATGCAGGACGTTGGCATATTGGCTGCTGACCACCGAGCCGTCGGCGCGCAGCAGGAAGACGCGGTGCTTGTCGGCATCGCGGTCAGGGCCGCCGGCCTGGCGCAGATAGTCGATCACCCGGCGGTTGCGCTCGAACAGAAAGGCGTTGGCGTTGTAGACCTGGCCCTGCACCGTGACGCTGGCCGGGACGTGCGGAACGACGAAGCGATCGCCATCCTCGAGCGCGATGTCGGGGACTGCGTCGATGCCGGTGCTGTCGGGGTTGAGGTCGAGCACGATGCGGCCGATAGGCTGGACGCTGCGCAGCCGCGCTACCGACGAGCGGGCATCGGTTTCAGAGGCGGCGGCCGCGGCCTGGTCGCCAGCCGAGACCGCGCGCGCCTGATTGGCGGCGGTGACCGAGGAGATCTGCGCGTCGAGCTGGTCGGCGTACTCGCGCAGGCGCTGCTGCTCGACGCGGCGGGTGGACTCGCGGGTGAACTCGGAGGCGTAGAGATAGGCCTCCGGGCTGAAACCGCCGGCGCGGCGCAGCAGGCCGCGCAGGGTCTCGCCCGGCTGCACGCTGTAGATGCCGGCGGACTTGAACTCGCCTTCGAGCCGGACAAAACGCGTCTGCTGGGTGATGGGAACGCGAATGTCGGACTTGGAGAAGATGGTGATCACGTCGCCCGGCAGAAGTTCGAAGTTCTGCGACGAATCGTGGTCGAGCACCAGCTTGCCGAGGTTGAAGGGGATCAGCGAGGTGGTGAGATCGGTCGCGTTCAGGCGCTCGACGACGGCATAGCTCCAGTCGATATCGGGGGCGCTGAGAACGACGTCGTTCCTGGCGGTGAACGGGCCGTTGTTGGCCGTGAGCGCCGTGCCAACGGAGCTGCCCCCGCCGGTCGCGCTGGAAGAACCCGTCTGGGTTGCAGCCTGGGAGCGCTGGTCGGCCTGATTGCCATGAAGCTGGAGAGCGCCCTCACTCTGATCCGGCGTCTGGCTCTGGGTCTGGTACTGGTTCTGGGTCTGGTCCTGATTCTGGTACGGGCCCTGATTGCGGTCTTGCATCGGATTCAGGTTCCGGCCTTGAGTCAGGTTGGCGGCCCGGTTTTGGAACTGGTCCGGCTCCGGCAGATACTCGATCGGCGTCTGGCCGAGCCGCTCGCGCTGACGCCAGTAGTTGCGCGTGATCAGCGACTCCTTATCCGGGATCAGGTCGGCGATGTGCATGCCCGGATGCCAGACATAGCGGCCCGGATTGGCGACGTTGCCGCGCAGCGTGACCGCGTTGCGGAAGCGGTCGCTGACCGGCAGCACGGAGAGGATGTCGCCGTTGCGCAGCAACTCGGTGCCGGCCTGTTCGGGGGTGATGGCGGCGAGGCTGCGCTCGCGGTGCTCGTAGACCCGCTGCAGATGCACGATCGCACTGGCGGCCACGGCGCTCTCGCCGCCGGCAAATTGCAAGGCCTGCTCGACCGTGGTCGCGCCCTTCATCTCATAGATCGCCGGGTGCTGGACGCTGCCGGAGACGGCCACCTGCGGGCCGGCGAAGGGGATGTAGATCACATCGCCGCTGGCCAGGGAAATATCGTGGCTCTTGTCGCCGTGCAGCAGCAGGTCGTAGAGGTCGAAGTGGTCGATGGTGGCGCCGTTGCGCTCCACCTCGATGTCGCGCAGCGAGCCCTGCGGGAGCGCGCCGCCGGAGGCGAAGATGGCATTGGTGAGCGTGCTCAGCGAGCTGATGGAGTAGGCCCCGGGGCTGCGCGCCTGGCCCACCACGAAGACCTGAATCGTGCGCAGCGAGGCCAGATTGGCGTTGAGGTTGAAGTTGCGGTAGATCGTGCCCAGCCGCTGGTTGAGGAAGTTGGTGAGCTCGCCATAGGGCAGTCCCGCGACATGAATCGCGCCCAGCCCGGGGACCGAAATCGCCCCGGTGCGGTCCACCATCAGGCGCAACCGCTGGTTGACCTGGCCGGAGAGTTGCAGGTCGATCTGGTCGCCGGGGCCGAGGACGTAGCCGGGGCCGACGGGAACATCGGTTACAGGAGCGAAGGTGCTGGGAGCGCCGGTAAACAGCGACGCTCCGAAGACCGGCAGAAGGTGGCCGGTGGTGGATTCGACCATCTGCTGAAATTCGCTGGGGGGCTCGGGCGTGAAGTTGCGCTGGGCCTGCTCGCGGGCGGGCTGGCGGTCGCTGGGGCGGTCGTTGAGGCGGTTGAAGTCGGAGGTGGCGCCGGTCTGTCCGTTCTGCCCGACGGCGGTGTCGTCGGCCGCGGTCGCCGGCCCGGTAACGCTGGGATCGAGCGCGGCGGGAACCGCGGGCGCCAAGGGAGCCGTGGCCGGAGTCTGGCCGCATGCAGGAGACCATGCAGCCCCGGCCAAGCCCGCGATCAGCAATAGCGGCAAGACCTTCGCGAAGGCGGCGCGAATCCGGCGGGGCCGCGGGAGATCGGGCCGCGCGAGATCGGGCTTCTTCGTTCTGAACAGGTTCACGCCGGCAGCATTTCCGTTTCTGGTGGCCGGACGTCCGGTCCTCCACCGTCGGCTATCGTCCGCCTGTCCGGGTCTTTCCAGACCGAGGCGCCTGAACTGAATAGCTTATACACAAGTCTACTCGATGAGGAACGCCGCGGGCCATGGGAGGAATTCGTGCGCGCAATCGTGGCGGCGGTGGCCGGATCGAAAGCCGGCAGATTAAACATGGGGAGTCAGGCCTAGCGCAATACTGGGCGGCCACTTTCGGGATTTGCCGCTTATAGCAATTTGACTGATGGTGTAGAGACTGCAAACGCAGATTCCCTTCGGGAATGACAACCAAGAAAGCGAAGGCGATTCTGCAAACTGGGGCGTTTCTCCAGCTTTCCTGCAGTTGCAGCGTTAGCGCGAACGCAGACGCGCATACAGCGCCGCGCCCGCAATTCCCACCAGACCGAGGACCGCGGTCGGGCACTCCGGCGAATCGATGCAGACGCCCTGCGCGTGCGCCAGGGCGGGAACAAGGAACAGCGAGCCGAAAAAGGAGCCCAGGAAAAGTATGCGCGAGACGTTCTTCATAGCCGAGGCCGCCTTGTTCGAGAGATTGTCGTTCGAGAGATTGTCAGACAGATTTTGAGGCTTTCTTAATGCGGCCTAATGTTAGCACCGGAAATCGGCTGCGAACAAGCCAATGTCGGCTGTCAATTTGGATTCGTCTTCCCCGGCGGGACGCGCAGGCGCCGGCGGAGGTCAGCGGTGACCTCGCGATGGCAGGGCAGACAGAGGGTGCGCAGGTTGTCGAGGTCGCATTGGCCTCCGCCCTCGGCCACGGGAACGATGTGGTCGGCGTCCCACAACGAGCGGCGCGCCTGGACGGTCTTCATGCCCCACAGGGCGAGCGCCTGGGACCGCGCCGCGCCACGGCTGCGCTTCAGCTCGGCATAGGCGGCGGCGGTATCGGTGGAGCACAGCGCGCAGACTCCGCGATCGCGGGCGAAGACCTGGTCGCGGAGATAGCCGGGGTCGGAGCGCAGCCGCCACTGGTGTACGCAGTAGTCGGAGCAGAAGGTGCGGCGGCGGCGCGCGAGAATCTCCAACTGGCACCAGCGGCAGAGCGGCCGGGGCTGGGCACCGGGCCGGGCGCCGGGCTGGGCGCCAGCGAGCGAACTCGGCGCGCGGAGGCGGCCGGCTTCGGCTAATGTGCGGGGAGGGAGGCGGGCCGGAAGCATGGCGTGCTTGCAGAGTAGCCGATGCCACCAGCGAAGAGGCGCGGAAACGGGCGAACCCTGTTGGTTCTGCTGGTTCACGCGCCACTGGTTATCATAGGGAGCGGAGGCGAAACGGATGTCGAGGACCGAATCTGTGATGGTGGAGCTGGGGACGACGGCCCCGGCGTTCGAGCTGGTGGACGTCGTCAGCGGCAAGGCCATGGGCCGCGACGACGTGTTCGCGCTTAGCTGGGACGAGAAGCTCTCCGATGCGGCCAACCTTGCCACGCGCGGCGGACCGGCGCAGAAGCATGGGCTGCTGGTGATGTTCGTCTGCGTGCATTGCCCTTACGTGAAGCACGTCGAGGAGGAGCTGGCGCGCATCGGCCGCGACTACTTCGGGGAGCACGGCGAAGGGCCGATTGCGATCGCGGCCATCCAGCCCAATGACATTGCCCAATATCCAGAGGACGGCCCCGACGCGATGCGCGAGCAGGCCGCGCGGCTGGGCTGGCGCTTCCCTTACCTGCTCGACGAGGCGCAGGAGGTAGCGCGCGCGTATGGAGCTGCGTGTACGCCGGACTTTTTCCTCTTCGACGCGGAGATGCGGCTGGTCTATCGCGGGCAACTGGACGACAGCCGCCCGCGGCGCAAGGACTTCGGCAACGATACGCCCGTGACCGGCAAGGACCTGCGCGCGGCCATGGACGCGGTGATCGCGGGCAAGCGTCCCGACCCCGAGCAGCGCAGCAGCATCGGCTGCAATATCAAGTGGCGCGAAGGATGAAAAGCGAAGGGTGAAATGCGCGAAGGGTGAAAAGCAGGTCCTTCGCTTCGCTCAGGATGACAATTTGGTGGGCTAATTAGTGGGCTTAGAGCTCGATCAGGGAGACGTAGCGCGAATGGACGAGATATTGGACCAATTGAAGGAAGGCGTGCGGCGATTTCAGACCGACGTCTATCCGGGCCAGGCGGAGATTTTCGCGCAGGCGGCGAGCGAACCGCAGCGGCCGCAAACGCTGTTCGTCGCCTGCGCGGATTCGCGCGTGGACCCCAACGCGATCACCAGCTCCGGGCCGGGCGAGGTGTTCGTGTTGCGCAACATCGGCAACATGGTTCCGGCCTATGGCGAGATGCTGGGCGGCGTGAGCGCGGTCGTCGAATTTGCGGTGAGCTCGCTGGGGGTGCGCCATATCGTGATCTGCGGACACACCGACTGTGGCGCGATGAAGGGCCTGCTGGAGCCCCAGAGCGTCGCCCAAATGCCCACCGTGACGAGCTGGCTGAAGAACGCGCATGCGGCGTTGACGGTCGCGGAGACGCTGCAAGGGCGTGATGCCGCGCAGGCGGCCGAGCAAAAAGGCGAACGCAGCCTGCTCCGCGTGCTGACCGAGCAGAACGTGCTGCTGCAGATGCAGCATGTCAAGACGCATCCGTCGGTCGCCCGAGCGATCGCGATGGAAGAGCTGACAATCTCCGGTTGGATCTACAACATCGGCACGGGAGAGGTCCGCATCGCGGAAGATGGCGAGCGGAGCTTCACGCCGGTGGGGCCAGTGCGCCCGGCCTTGCGGTGAAGCCCCAGTCTGACTTCGCTGAATCTAGTGCTGAACCGCAGCGTCCGAGCCATGCTGCTTGACCAGCTTGTTGTAGATGCCCAGCAGCAGGAACGGCGCCACCCAGTGCCCCACGTAAAGCGCGGTGTGATCCTTCTTGGCGATCTTGAAGGACAGTGATGCGGCGATTGATGCGATCGCCAGACCCAGGTAGACGCTGGACGGAACCTGGGAGGTGTATTTTTCGATGGATGCGGTGATCTGATCTTCCTGGGCTTCGCCGGGTGCTACACGATAGTCGGTCATGTCTTCTCCTCTGCACAGATGCAGTACATAGAAAGATGCGGATTTCGAGAGGCGCGGCATTCCACAGGTCTGCTTTCCTTCACACGCCCAAGCCGGCTGCAAATTTTTGCTGGGATTTTTTTGATGGCATGAGCTTCCGCGCTGCTGCCACACCGGGCCAACCGGTTCATTGACATCGGAGAGACGTGCGGATAGCCTAGAGAGCAATGAGTCTCAAGCTGCACCAGGGTCCTAAACCGCACCATTGCGGGCATCATCCTCATCATGCGCGGAGCGTGTTGGCGGCTGTGTCCGGTGCGGCGAGATAAGCAAGAACGCTACCCGAGATCGACTCCCGGCCCGCCGACGCGTATATCGCGAGCGGGCTTTTTGCTGCGCGCGCGGCCACTGGCTGACAGAAGAAAGGACAGGATGGGAACCACGGCAGAGACAACGGCAATCGACTTCGACAAGGACGGCGGCCTGGTCGCGGGCATCGTGCAGGATGCGCAGACAGGCGAGGTGCTGATGCTGGGCTTCTTGAATGAGACGAGCTATCGCAGGACCGTGGAGACGGGCTTTGTTACGTTCTGGTCGCGCACCCGCTCGAAGCTCTGGATGAAGGGCGAGACCAGCGGCAATCGGCTGCGTGTGGTGTCGGCCGCGACCGATTGCGATAACGATGCGCTGCTGTTTCGGGTTGAGGTCGAGGGCGATGGGCTGGTGTGCCATGAGGGCACGGTGAGCTGCTTTACCAAGCCGCTTGGCATCGAAGGGCCGAAGTAAGGGCGACGACGAATGCAGCGGGCGCGAAGGAACAACGCAAAGGACGCGAAGGGAAACATGATGAGCGAGAAACTTAAGCTGGGGATTCCGAAGGGCAGTCTGCAGGATGCGACGATTGCCTTATTCGAGCGCGCGGGATGGCGCATTTATGCCAGCGGACGCAGCTACTTTCCGACGATCGACGACAGCGAGATCGAGTGCATGCTGGTGCGCGCGCAGGAGATGGCGCGCTACGTGGAGCATGGCGCGCTGGACGCAGGGCTGACCGGCAACGATTGGGTGCTCGAGAACCAGAGCGACGTGGAGCGCGTGACGTCGCTGACCTACTCCAAGCAGAGCCGCACGCGCGTGAAGTGGGTGCTGGCGGTGCCGGAGGACTCGCCGTTCCAGAAGCCCGAGGACCTGGCGGGCAAGACGATTGCGACGGAGCTGGTCGAGTACACCAGACGCTACTTCGCGGAGAAGAAGATTCCGGTGAAGGTGGAGTTTAGTTGGGGCGCGACGGAGGTCAAGCCGCCCACTCTTGCCGATGCGATCGTCGAGGTGACGGAGACCGGAAGCTCGCTGCGAGCGAACCGGCTGCGCATTATCGAAACGCTAATGGAGTCGGAGACGCAGTTGATTGCGAACAAGAACGCGTGGGCCGACCCGTGGAAGCGCGCGAAGATCGAGACGCTGGCAATGATGCTGAACGGCGCGATGGACGCGGAGACGCAGGTGGGGCTGATGCTGAATGTGCGCAAGGCGGATCTCGACAAGGTGCTGAGCGTGCTGCCCGCGCTGAACTCGCCGACCGTGTCGCACCTGCAGGACCCGGAGTGGGTGGCGCTGAATACGATCCTCGAAAATCATTTGGTGCGCGATGTGATTCCGCGGTTGAAGGCCGCCGGCGGGACCGGGATTGTGGAGTATCCGCTAAGCAAAGTTGTGCTCTAGGGAACGCGATGAAGATACTGAAGACATTCGGCGAAAATGCAAAGAATGCCGAGGCCGTGCTCGAACGGATCGAGCGGCGCGGTGCGGTGAACACCGCGAAGGTGGAGTCGACCGTGCGCGAGATTCTCGCCGCGGTGCGCGAGCGCGGAGATGCGGCCGTGCGCGAGTATGCGACCCGCTTCGATGGGCTCGCGTCGGAGCAGCCACTAAGCGTGGGCCGCGATGAGATGCGGGCCGCGTGGGAGTCGATCGACGAGGCGCTGAAGGCGGCGATGCGGCTTGCACAGGCGAACATTCGCGCATTTGCGGAGAAGCAGTTGCCGCGCGCGTGGAGCTTTCGGCCGGCGGAGGGAATGGAGGTCGGGCAGATCGTGCGCCCGCTGAGTTCGGTCGGCTGTTACGTTCCGGGGGGGCGCTATCCGCTGCCTTCGACGCTGCTGATGACCGTGACGCCGGCGCAGGTTGCGGGCGTGGAGCGCATCGTGGTGTGCTCGCCGAGGCCGGCGCGCGAGACCATGGCCGCGGCGTATCTGGCGGGCGTGACGGAGTTCTACCGCGTGGGAGGGGCGCAGGCGATTGCGGCGATGGCGTATGGGACTGGCTCCGGGAATGGCGGGACCATCGCCGCGGTGGACAAGATCGTCGGGCCGGGCAATCTGTACGTGACCGCAGCGAAGATTGCGGTGTCGCAGGAAGTTGGGATCGACATGCCCGCGGGACCGACGGAGATTGTCGTGACCAGCGAGAGCGGCGATCCGAGCGGCATCGCCGCGGACCTGGTCGCGCAGGCCGAGCACGATCCGGAAGCGCTCGCGCTGCTCATCACCAGTAAGCCGGACCTGGCCGAAGAGGTTGTGTTGGAGGTGAAGCGGCTGGCGCAGCACAACGACATTGCCATGCAGTCTCTGGCCGCGCAGGGCTATGCGTTTGTGACGGCGAGCGTAGACGAGGCGCGCGTGCTGACCAATCGGCTTGCGCCTGAGCACCTCACGGTGGATGCGGGCGCGGATCTGCGCTGGGTGCAGAATGCGGGCTCGGTCTTCATCGGGCATCACACGCCGCAGTCGATGGGCGACTACATTAGTGGGCCCAACCATGTGCTGCCTACGGGCCGCGTGGGCCGCGTGCGCGGCGGCTTGAGTGTGCTGGATTTTGTGAAGGTGATTACGGTGCAGCAGTACACGCTCGACGCGCTGCGCGAGGTCGGGCCACATACGATTGCCCTGGCTGAGGCCGAGGGTCTGGTGGGCCACGCCGAGAGCGTGCGCGTGAGAATGAGATAGGAGTTCGCATGGCAATGACCGAAGAAGAGACTCAACAGGCGATCGAGCACGAGGCAACGCTCCACGACGCGAGGCTCATTCAGCAATTGCAGGAAGCTGCCGCGGCGGAGAACCTGCGGGAGCGACAGGTCCTCGGTGTGCAGCCGCGTACTGCGGTGCTGGCGATGCCGGAGTATCATCCGCCGCTGGCCGGGCGCGATGCGCTGCGGCTCGATTTCAACGAGAACACCTTCGCGCCATCACCCGCCGTGCTGCGCAAGATACAACAGCTCACAGCGGAGGGCTTGACGATCTATCCGGAGCGCGAGCCCGTGGAGAGGATCGTCGCGCGGCGCCTGGGGCTGGAGAGCAGCCAGGTGCTGCTGACCAATGGCGTGGATGAGGCGATTCATTTGCTGGCGTGCGCGTTTCTCGATGAGGGCGACGAGGCGCTGATCTGTACGCCGACGTTCTTCATGTACGACGTCTCGATCAGCATGATGACCACGCAGCTGAAACGGGTGCAGACCGACAGCTCGCTGGAGTTTCCGTTTGAGCGATTTCTCGCGGCCATTACACCGAAGAGCAAGCTGATTATCGTGGCGTCACCCAACAATCCGACCGGTGCAACGGTAAGTCGCGAGCATCTGCTGGCGATTGCGAAGGCCGCGCCGCAGGCTGTGCTGATGGTCGACGAAGCCTACTTCCACTTTCATGGCGAGACGACGATGGGCAATGTCGGGAGCGTGCCCAATCTGATCGTCGCGCGCACGTTCTCGAAGGCGTATGGCCTAGCGAGTCTGCGCATTGGGATGCTGGCGGGAGACGCGCGGCTGATCGGCTATGTGCGCAAGGTGAGTTCGCCGTACAACGTGAACGGCGTGGCGCTGGCGGTGCTTCCCGAGGCGCTGGCGGACGAGGCATATCTAGCTTGGTATGTCGCGCAGGTGCAGGAAGGGCGCGAGCGGATGTTTGCCGCGCTGGATGAACTTGGCGTACGCACATGGCCTTCGGCGGCGAACTTCGTGCTGATGGATATCGGTGCCAAGCACAAGGAGCTGTGCGCGGCGATGCGCAGGCGCGGCGTACTGCTACGGGATCGGTCGAGTGATCCGGGATGCGATGGCTATGTGCGGATTACGATCGGCGTAGAAGAGCATGTGACGCGTGGGATCGCAGCGCTGCGCGAGTCGCTGGAAGAGATTGAATGGACGCCGTCGGAGAGCGTGTTCGCGCAGGCGAATGCGGCGGCTGAAGGAGAGCGCGAGTATGAGTGAACTGAGTCCGCAGCGAAGGAAGGTTGTGGTGCTGTGCGCGGCGGTGGCGTGCATGAGCAGTGGATCGATACTGCTGAAGGGACATCCGAAGCTGCTGCTGGTGTGGATTACCGTGATGGTCGTGGCTCTCGTTTATGCGATTGCAGGGTTTGCGAAGTTGAAGAGGCAGGAGCCATGAGCGATCTTGAGACGAATGCAGAAGCAGCGGATGCTCCGGTGCGTGTCGGCGCCATCGAGCGCAATACAACGGAGACGAAGATCTCGCTGCGGCTGAATGTTGATGGCCAGGGCAGCTACACGGTCTCGACGGGGATTCGGTTCTTCGATCACATGCTGGAGCTGTTTGCGCGGCACGGCGGGTTCGATCTGCAACTGAAGTGCGTTGGTGATCTGGATGTCGATCAGCACCACACGGTGGAGGATGTCGGGATTGCGCTGGGCGAGGCGTTTGCGCTCGCGCTCGGGGACAAGAAGGGCATTCTGCGCGCGGGTTATTTCGTAATGCCCATGGATGAGACGCTGGCGGTGTGCGCGGTCGATCTCTCTGGGCGCGTGGCGTATGTGGTGGAGACGCTGGTCGATGTGCCGGTGGTTGGCGATCTACAGAGCGAGTTGGTCGCGGACTTCTTCGATGGCTTTGCGCGCGGGGCGAAGGCCAATGTGCATGTGAAGACGATGTATGGGCGCAGCAATCATCACAAGATCGAGGCGATCTTCAAGGCGTTCGCGAGGGCTATGCGCGGAGCTTGCTCGCGCGATGAGCGGATGCGGGAGTTGCTGCCGAGTACGAAGGGGCTGCTGTAAAACAGTGAGTAGTAAGTAGAGGCAAGTTGCTGCCGGGTGCGAAGGGGCTGCTTTGGAGGCGAGTAATGATTGAAGATTCGGAGATTGCGAAGCGACTTGCGGAAGCGTTCCAACAAAGCTTTCATGCGCTCGACAACTCGGCGTCGATCGTACGAGAACATTGTTCAGAAACGGAAGTAGAAGAATACCTACAGGCAGTTGGGCCCGTTTGCGCCGAGATCGTCTTCAAACTCATGGAGCCGCTCTATTCTCGTCATCCCGAGCTTAAGCCTCCCGGATGGGATGGGTAAAGGCTCTCGTGATCGCGGTCATCGACTACAAAGCGGGCAATCTGACCAGCGTCGTGAAGGCGCTGCGGTTTCTTGGTGCGGAGGATGTTGTCGTTACGCAGGCGCCCGACGATGTGCTGCGGGTGGAGAAGATTGTGCTGCCTGGGGTGGGGCACTTTCAGTCGACGCGGTTGCTGGAGGAGCTTGGATTGACGCAGGCGGTGCGGGAGGCGGTTGCGAAGGGCGCGCCGTTTCTGGGGATTTGTGTGGGGTTGCAGTGGTTGTATGAGGGGTCGACGGAAGCTCCGGATTCGGCTGGCTTAGGGCACTTCGCGGGGCGGTGCGAGCGCTTCCCTGCCCTGTTTGAAGGGAGCGAGTTGAAGTCGCCGCATGTGGGGTGGAATTCGCTGGAGGAGGTGCGGGGGGATTCGCGGCTGCTGAAGGGTGTTGCGCCGGGGAGCTTTGTGTACTTTACGCACTCGTGGCGTGCGCCGGTGTCTGAGGATACGGCGGCGACGACCATGTATGGTGGAGCGTTTACGGCGGCTGTGGAGCGCGGGAATGTGATGGGCGTGCAGTTCCATCCGGAGAAGTCGGCAGAGACTGGGCTGCGCGTTCTGAGGAATTTTCTGGAGTTGTGAGAGAGGTCATTCGATGAGCGAGACGATGAGGAACGAAACGATCAAGCTGGACGCGGCGATGAATTGGACCGGACTCGAGGAACTGCCGTTCGAGGTCATTGCCGAGCGCGAGTTGGAGCTGGAACACGAGGGCCAAAAGGGGCCGCTCACGGTCTCGTTCGGCAAGCCGACGTTCGTCGAGGGCAAAGGCTGGGCTTGTGTGTTCAAGCTTGAAAGCATGGGGCGGGTGCACGTCACGCCGGCGGGTGGCGCGGACTCCGTCCATGCGATCCAGATGGCTATGCACATGGTGCATACGCAGTTGAGCGGGATGGCGCGGGCACACAAGATTACGTTTCTGGGCGACAGCGATTGGGGTTTCGGACGCGTGGGCGGCCTCGAGGCGGGAAGCGCGGCGGCGGCGAAGTGCCCGGTGATGGGGATGAGTGTGAGTTCGTAGCATGCTGACCAAACGCATCATTGCGTGTCTGGACGTGCGTGGTGGGCGCGTGGTGAAGGGCGTGCAGTTTGTCGATATCGTCGATGCGGGCGATCCGGCGGAGCTGGCGCATCGGCATGCGGCGGCGGGGGCGGATGAGATTGTGCTGCTGGATATTACGGCGACGCATGAGGGGCGCGGAACGCTGCTCGATACGGTGAAGCGCGCGGCGGAGAGGCTGTTTGTTCCGTTTACGGTGGGCGGCGGGATTCGCTCGGCGGAGGACGCTGCGGCGGTGTTCGACGCGGGCGCGGATAAGGTCAGCATCAACTCGTCGGCGATTGCGCGGCCGGAGTTGATTGGCGAGATTGGGGCGAGCTTTGGGGCGCAGGCGGTGATTGTGGCGATTGATGCGCGGCGAGCGGCTGGGTCCTCCGATCCGGTGGGTGAGGCTGAGATGTTTGTGAGCGGTGGGCGTAAGGCCACCGGCTTGCGCGTGGTGGAGTGGGCCCGCGAGGCTGAGCAGCGCGGCGCGGGTGAGATTCTGCTGACCTCGATGGATGCGGATGGCACGCGCAATGGGTTCGACTGCGAGCTGACCCGGCGCGTGAGTGAAGCGGTGCAGATTCCGGTGATCGCGTCGGGCGGCGCGGGCTCGGCGGCGCACTTTGCGGAGGTATTTCTCGCTGGCAAAGCGGATGCGGCGCTGGCGGCGAGCATCTTTCACTTCGGGATTACGGATTCGCGGGCGTTGAAGGCTGAGGTTGCGGCGGCCGGCGTTGCGATGCGACTGCCTTGCTGATCCTGCGCGTCCGTGGCCCCCACCCACCCCCACCCCCTCCCCCCTGCTAAACCCAAACGTGGGAAACAAACGGCTTAGCTTGGGTATATCGAGATAAGTGGTGTGTTTTCAGCGGGTTGAGTTCGAGATATGTCAAACAAAGGACTTACGCGGCTGTGCAGTTTCGCACGCGGCCGGGGTGGATCCTGGTGGTGGAAAAGGGTGAAGCTCTGAGGCAGAACGAGTTGTTTCGGGGTTCCTTCGGCTGTGCTCAGGACAGGCTCTTCGACTGCGTCTGGCGCAAAGAACGCGCCAGACTCCGCTCAGGATGACGGTTTGGGGGTCAGGATGGAAATTGCTCTAGTTCTATTTTAGCTAGTGCGAACTCATGATTGCGCCAGATATTTTTCGTGCGGATCGCCGCGGTGGACGCGGGTCTTCGGCGTTTGGAGGGGGATGGGGGGCTTGACAGCGCGCAGCCGAGAGACGCAATCGAAATACACTGGAAGCAAATGTTGATTCCTTCGATTGATTTGATGGGTGGGCGGATTGTGCAGCTGGTGCAGGGTGAAAAGCTCAAGCTGGCGTTCGATGATTTTGAGTACTGGATTGAGCGGTTTTCCGCGTATCCGCTGGTCCAGTTGATCGATCTTGATGCGGCCATGCGGCAGGGTTCTAACGCTGAGTTGGTGGCGATGATCTGCAAGCGGCTGCCGTGCCAGGTGGGGGGTGGGTTGAGGACGGCTGCGGATGGGCGGCGGTTGATCGAGGCCGGGGCGAAGAGGGTGATCTATGGGTCGAGTCTGTTCCACGCCACTCACGCCGATGGGGCTGTTGTGAACGGGGCACCCGCGAAGGCGCGTGGGTCGAGTTTGGTGTTCCCCACTCACGACGATGAGACTGTCGTGAATGGGCCACCCACGGCGTTGGCCGCTTCAACAATTCCGGCTTCGCGGCGGCATAAGGTGATCGATTTGGGGTTTGCCGAGGGGTTGAAGAAGGCGCTGGGTGAGGAGGCGCTGTGCTTTTCGGTCGATACGAAGGGTGGGCGTGTGGCGGTTCGCGGGTGGAAGGAGTCTGTGGACCTGACGCCGGAAGAGGCGATGACGTGGCTGGAGGATTTCTGCTCGGCGTTTTTGTACACGCATGTCGATACGGAGGGCACGATGCGTGGGTTTCCGATGGATGTCGCGGCGGTGCTGAGGGCTACGACGGGGCGGCAGTTGATCGTTGCGGGAGGCATCAAGGAGCGCGCGGAGGTGGAGGCGCTCGATGCCATGGGGGTGAATGCGGTGGCGGGGATGGCGGTGTATTCGGGGGCGATGGAGGCGTAAGGCAATTCTGTGCTCAGAAGCGCGCGGAGTTGCACTTATGTGCGACGCACATAGCCCTCAGGAAGTTCGTCGCCGGGGAGCGGAGGCTCATTGCCGGCGCGGCGAAGTATCTCACTACCTTGCTCAGGGCTCACGGTGTGGGCATTTTTCACATAAGAGGCGTAGCGGCGAAGCATGTGAATGCCGTTAGCTACAATCTCTTCAGCCGTTTCTTCCGGCGTCCTTTGCAGGACTGCAGCCAACTCTCGAATTTCTTCCGCCGAATCAGCGTCCAGTTGGATTTGCATCGTTGCGGCCATGTTTGCTCCTCAAGAGGCGTAGGGCTTCGCCGGGTGTTACGATGGCGTCCGCTCGGGCTTGCGCGGTGAGACTCAGCAGGTGGTTGTCAGCGGGGTCGATGGAGAATGGACCTGCGTACGCCTTCAGTCTGTTTCGACAGCGACGTCCAATAACGAGAGAAGCAGCGATTCTACCTGGATACTGGATAGGATGGACACTGCCAGTTGCCCGGACCGGAGCAAGACGGATTCGTATTCCAAGGCGAGTTGCACCGAGAGTAGCAACGCGAACTCTCGATCCAGCGCGAGTAGCAATATCTCATTGGAGGCGCCGGTCTTGCTACGCACCGCAGAGACGATGACAGAGGTGTCGAGGACGAGGCGCACCGCTGAAGTATACGAGAGCTACTGGCCGGAGCCGGTGTCGTCGCCGGCGATGGCGTAGTAGCCTTTGCGGGCCTGGACTTTGTTGCCCTTGCCACAGTCGAGCTCGATCTTGCGGAATTTGCCGTCGGCGTTCTTGTCGGCGGGCGTGTAGCTGGCGAGATACTGCGTGCGGAGCTCGTCCTGAATCTGGTCGAAGGCGTCTTCGAGCTTCTGGCCGTTGTGGCCGACGTTGATGACCCGCCCGCCGGTTTGATCCGCGAGCTGGTACATTGCCGAAGCGCCGCCGAAGGGGCCGTAGCCGGCTTGGAACTGCGGATCGGAGATGAGGATCACGTAAACGATGGTGTTGGCTTCTTGCGCGGCTTCGCTGGCAGTCTTGAGCGTTTCCTGCGAGCCCTGGTCGCCGCCGTCGGTGAGGATGACGAGGATCTTGCGTCCGGTCTGGGTGGAGAGCTTGTCGTTCGCGGCAAGGTAGACGGCGTCCCAGAGCAGCGTGCCGCGCGGGTTGCTGGTGGGAAACGGGCCGCCTCCGATGCCGGGGACGCCGCCGCTCGAACTGGCGCTGTTGATCGACGCCTTGTCCATGGCGCGTTCGAGCTCGTGGGGGCTGTTGGTGAAGTCGGCGAGCAGATCGACGTTGACGTCGAAGGAGATCAGGAAGGCCTCGTCCTTGGGGGTGATGACGGTCTTGAGAAAGCGCGCGCCGGACTCCTTTTCGAGCGGGAGGACGTACTCCTGGCTGCCGGAGGTGTCGAGCAGAATGCCGATGGTGAGCGGGAGGTTTTTCTCCCGGGTGAGGTTCTTGATGACCTGCGGCTTGTTGTCTTCGTAGAGCTGGCAGTCGTCTTTGCCGAGGCCGGCGACGTAGCCGTTCTTGTCGCGGACGGAGAAGTAGACGTCCACCAGGTTGACGTTGACTTTGAGGGTCTGGGTGGGGTCGCCGAGCGGCTCCTGGGCGGCGGGTGCTTTGCTGTGCGGGGGCGGCGCGTCGGGCGTGGGCGCTTCCTGGGCGTGGAGCCGCGCCAGACCGCCGCAGCAGGCCAGAGCGAAGACCAGAGAGAAAGTGGAGAGCCGACGCTTCGAGACGGGGCGCATATGCCCCATTAGACGCGCAGGAGAGGGGTTTTGGCGACAGGGCCTCGAGAGCAAGCGGGGAATAGGCCAACGGGCCCGGGGGGAGGCGCGTCTGACAGAGAGGCGTGGGCGTAGTTTCGTGACCCAGTTAGGATCGATGTCGGGATCAATGGCGCGACGAGCGAACAGCAGGTCCTGCGACTCCGCCTCTCGCGATGAAACTGGGAGTGGCTCCGCTCAGGATGACAACGTCTATGCGAGAGCGCTGGGTTTCGACCCGCCCAGCGGGGCTATGGCACCGCGGCCGGCGGTCCATGGCATCCCGGCCGGCGGCCTGAGCGAGGAGGTTTGGATACGCGGGTGGAGGCTGATAGTCTCAATGAGGCGAAGTCCGCGGCTGTCGCCGGGAAGAGCGACGCGCGGGAGGACAGTTTTGAGAAGAGGAAGACGCATGAGGTTGGGCAGCAAGAGTACGTGGGTCAAGAGGGCGTGGGTTAGTGGGACGTGGGCGGTCGGGCTGGCGGTGGGGCTGCTGGTTGCGGGGACGGGGCAGGCCAGCGCGCGGATTACACCGACGCAGACGCCGGCACAAACTCCAGCGGCGCAGCAGCAGAGTGCGCAGAGCGTTCCTAATGCGCCCACGCCGCAGACCCTGCCCCAGTTGAACACGATCACGCCGGCGGGGCCGAATGGGCCGCTGGGGGTTGGATCGTCAGGGTCAACCGACAATACAAATTCCAATGGTGCGACGCCGGGCAGCACGCTGCCGGCGACGCCGCCGACAACTGCCCAGACCGCCGCGCAGACCCGGGAAGATCAGGAGCAGGGGCCGCCGCCGGTGGCGCATGCCGCGGAGATCCACATCTATACGAATTTTGTGCAGGTGCCGTTCACGGTGAAGGACTCGAAGAACCGGCTGGTGCCGGGACTGACGGCGCGCGATGTGCGTATCTATGAGAACGGCGTGCGGCAGCCGATACGGCTGTTCACTACCGACCCGTATCCGCTGTCGGTGGCGCTGGTGCTGGACCAGAGCGTGACCTTCGACACCATGCAGAAGATCAACGATTCGTTGAGCGCGCTGCAGGGGGCGTTTGCGCCGTACGACGAGGTTGCGGTGTTCACCTACGCGAACGGCGTGGTGAAGCAGACTGGGTTCACGGCGGCGCAGAGCGCGCGGCTGGGCGTGATCCTGGAGCGGTCCAAGAGCGTAGGCGAGGAGCCGATGATGGGGCTGACCGGGCCGCTGGCGCATGGGCCGGTCATCAACAATGCACCCATCGACGGGGTCAACACCGTCGGGCAGGTGCAGGGCAGCCTGCAGATCAATCCTCCGCGGCAGATCCATACGCTGCTGGACGCGATCTTCGCCGCCGCGAAGGAGACGACGCAGGTGGGGCGAGACCGGCGGCGGATTGTGTATGTGGTCTCGGACGGCAAGGAGTATGGCAGCGTGGTCAAGGAGCGCGCCCTGATCAAATACCTCGAGACCAACAAGATCGAGGTGTGGGCGACGCTGGTGGGCGACTCTTCGATCCCCGGATTGGGCTTCGTGGACCGCATTCATCTGCCGTTGACCATGCGCGAGGATGTGCTGCCGCGGATCACGTACGCGACCGGCGGACAGACCGATCCGGAGTTCCGTCCGCGCGGCATCCAGAACAGCTTCGCGAAGATCACCGAAGAGGTGCGGACGCAATACACGATTGGCTATTACACGCACATCTCGCCGTTCAACGAGAGCTTCCGGTCGTACGATGTGCGGGTGCTGCGCCCGGGGCTGACGGTGATTGCGCCGCCGGGCTATTATCCGTCAGCCAGCGACAACCGGCCGCCCGCGACGGCGAACCCGCCGGTACCGCCTCCGACGCATGGTGTGGGGCCGCCTCCGGCCACGCCGTAGCGGTCGACGGGGTGGCAGATTACGGGCATGCGTATGAAACGCTGGCGGTTGTGGTGTTGATTACAACCTGAGGGATGACCCCGACCGACGGTGCGCTCACTTCTCGAAACGCGGTAACGATGGCCGGAAGAGTTCTATGTATGTTGTTCCCGGCATACGCCATTTTGAATGTCGGAGAGCTCCCGTCGCTGGCGACAGGACTAATGCATTACCGCACTGGCGGGGACGAGGCGTTGAGGGTCTATAACGTTTTGCTGGACGCGCCGATATGCACTATGGATTATTGCTGCCCTCGTGAAAGGTGCAGTGGAATTCTGGCTTGCTGGTGTCTTCTATCGCTGCGGCCCTAAAGTTAGCCAGTTCCTTCTCGGGAATGACCGCCCGGATGAACAAGTGAAGGCAGCAGTTACGGATTAGTGGCTGCCCGAGGGCACGGAATCGGCATCGACATCCTTGGCTCCGGGATTGATTCGGCCCCGCGCTTTCTTGGCCGCCGATCTGGCGGTCTCCTGGGACAGATCAAGGCCCTTGGGATCGAAGGTCGGGCTGGGATACTTCAGCTTGAGATGCTGCATCGCCTCGACCAGAATGCCGGAGATGGCCACGTTGCGAAACCATTTGTGGTCCGACGGGATGACGAACCAGGGCGCATGCTTACGGCTGGTGTGCTCCAGGATGTGCTCGTAGGCGGACTGGTATCTGGGCCAGAATTGGCGCTCGGCGAAGTCGGCGGGTGAGAGCTTCCAGTGCTTGTCGGGGGTGTCGATGCGGGCCTGCAGGCGCGCAGTCTGCTCGTGGTGGGAGATGTGCAGGAAGAACTTGAGCACGACGACGTCGTTATCGGTGAGCGTCTGCTCCCAGGCATTGATGTCGTCCATGCGGCGCTGGGCGGTGGCTTTGTCGATCAGGCCGTGGACGCGCGGCGAGAGCACGTCCTCATAGTGCGAGCGGTTGAAGATGCCGATCATGCCGCGCGGCGGCGTCTGCTTCTGGCAGCGCCAGAGGAAATCGTGGCGCGCTTCGAGGGGAGTCGGGACTTTGAACGACGCGACCTGGCAGCCCTGCGGGTTGACGCCGGAGAAGATGTGGCGGATGACGCCGTCCTTGCCGGCGGTGTCCATGCCCTGTAGCACGATCAGCAGCGCCCTGGATTGCGATGCGTAGAAGACTTCCTGCAGGGCGTCGAGGTCCGCGCGATGCGTGGCCATCACGGCTTCGGCGGCGGCGCTGTCAGGATAGCCGTGATGGTCGCTGGTGGAGAGCCGCGCCAGCTTGACTTTGCTGTGGGGCTCGACGCGGAAGGGCGACTTCAACTTCATGCGGAGAGTGACCTCGGGGAAAGAGAAAAGCGACGCCGCGGAAGACCGCAAACGTCGCTGCTGTGCGGCTGCTGCTGCTGTGAGCGATGAAAACGCGGGCTAGACGCGGCACTATCCTTGGGCCACGGAAAAAAGTCTCCGCCGCGCTTAGACAGTCGCGGGCGGCTTGGGCGCGTCGTCGATCTTGGCTGCGGCCTTGGGCACGGGCGTGACGATGTGCGCGGTCTCGCCGGGCTTGGTGTTGGCGTTGGGCTCGGAGGTCGGATCGCCCATGCCCTTCATGCCGTCCTTGAAGCCGCGCAGTCCTTCACCGAGACCCTTGCCGAGCTCCGGCAGTTTCTTGCCGCCGAACAGCAGCAGCGCGATGGCCGCGATAAAAATGAGGTGCGTCGGTTGAAATAGATCACCCATACAGAAGTCTCCCTGCCACCGTCTGAATTTCAGCGAGGCGGCCATCTCTCATTGTCGCACGATTGCGGGGCGAAGTCCGCCCCTGGCGAGTTGCATGTTGAGTACGGCGGCGCCAGGCGGTTGGATGCAGGTTGACGGCGAAAGGCGAGAAGCAGATTCCTGCGGAATGGCAACCAGAAAGGCAACGACAAAGGCCAAGACGAACGCCGAGGACGCAAAGGAAAGACGCGGAGGATGCAAAGGAAAGAGGCCGAGGATGCACGGGACGGCGCACAGGCCGCGAACGGCGGGCGGAGTCCCGCGGCAGGGTTGGGGCTGCCGGTATATCCTTGGAGGACGCGCAGTGTTTGCCTTGACCAGCGAAGGCGCGTAATCCCAGAATGACGGCGCGCTGTTACTTTTCAAGCCCGCACACGAGGACGATGCTGCAAACGATTCAGAAGACCAACCACTCCGCTGCCGTCACGTTTACCTTGGGTCTGGTGCTGGGCCTGCTGGCGTGGGCGCCGGCGGCGATGGCACAGGATGCCGCGACGCCCGCACAGACCCCGGCGACCTCGCAGAGCCAAACGCCGCAGACCACCCCCGGGACGCAGGGCACCGCCGCACCCGGCACGGCACCGGTGCCGAAGGCCACCGCCGCGGCGCTGGCGCCCTACACCGGGCCTCACTACGCCAATCGCTGGGAGGTCTATGGCGGGTTGCTCCTGATGAACGGCCAGGCGGGACAGAATCTGCCCAAACGCTACAACATGGGCGGCATCGAGGTGATGGGCACCTACTGGCTGGGCGGACCGAAGGACAGCTACTGGCGGCGGCACCTGGGGCTGGCGGCGGACTATCGCTTCGGGGCCGGAACGACGCCGGTGATCAGCCCGTACTACAACCGCGTGGTCGTGATGCAGAGCATTATCTCGGGCGGTGTGGAATACCGCGGGCCGAAGAACCGCTATGCCGCGGTCGACTTCCACGCGCTGGCCGGCGGCACCGACGGCATCTTCGACTATGCGACGAACCACTACCCCGGCGGCAGCCCGGTCTCAAACTGCCCGGCCGATCAACAGCCGGGGCAAAGGGACAACCTGGGGCTGTACTGCAATCATGTAGCGCCGTGGGGCGCGGCGGGCGGCAGCATCGAGTTCAACGAGAGCGCGCGGCTGGCCATCCGGATCCAGCCGGACCTGGTCTTCGAGCACTTCGGCACCGAGACGCGGGAGTTCGTTTCGGTCTCGGCGGGCGTGGTGTACAGGCTGGGGAAGAAGCCGTAAAGGCAGTCGTTAGTGGTTAGTGCTTATTGCTTAGTGGTTAGTGCTTATTGCTTAGTGGTTAGTGGTTAGTGAAACACCCGAGCCTGTCAGCAAAGGCCCTCCAAATCATCGGAGGGCCTTTGCTGCATTCTAACCACTAACCACTAACCACTAACCACTAACCACTAATCACTACTATTCACCCCTGCAAAAAGTCCGGCGAGACCGGGTTCTCGTAGACCGAGTAGTCGCGGGTGACGACGATGAGGCCGGTAGATGTGACCAGGTAATTGCGCTTGTCTTCCGCGACATCGTAGCCGATCACGGTTCCGTCGGGGATGTGGCAGTCGCGGTCGATGATGGCGTGGCGGATGCGGCAGTGGCGGCCCACATTGACGTGCGAAAAGATGATGCTGGAGTCCACATCGGCGTAGCTGTTCACGCGCACATCGTGGGACAGCACGGAGTTGCGCACGACTGAGCCGGAGACGATGGACCCCGCGCTGACGATGGAGTTGATGGCCATGCCGGTGCGGCCCGGCTCGCCGAAGACGAACTTGGCCGGCGGGTACTGGTAGGCGCGGGTGCGCATGGGCCAGGACTTGTCGTAGAGATTGAAGGTCGGGGCGACCGAGGCGATGTCCATGTTGGCTTCGTAGTAGGCCTCGAGCGTGCCGACGTCGCGCCAGTAGAGCGCGCGCTGCTTGTTCTCGTCGACGAAGTTGTAGGCCCGCACCTTGTAGCGGCCGAGCAGCTTGGGTAGGATGTCGTGGCCGAAGTCGTGCTTGGAGTCGGGGTCCTCGGAGTCGCGGATGAGTTCGGGCACGAGGACGTCGGTGTTGAACAGATAAATGCCCATGGAGACGTCGACCATCTCCGGGTTGAAAGGCGAGCGGATGGTGGTCTCGGCGGGCTTCTCGACAAAGCCCGTGACCTCGCCGTTAGCTGCGACCTCGACCACGCCGAACTGCGAGACCTCGGCAGGCGTGACCGGCAGCGTGGCGATGGTCACGTCAGCACCGGAGCCGCAGTGCTGCTCCTTCATCAGCGCGTAGTTCATCTTGTAGATGTGGTCGCCGGAGAGGATCAGCACGTGCTGCGGCTCTTCGGAACCGATGCTGTAGATGTTCTGAAAGACGGCGTCGGCGGTGCCCTGATACCAACTCTTCGACACGCGCTGCATGGGCGGCAGGATCTCGATGAACTCGCCCAGTTCGCTGGCGACCACCGGTCCCCAGCCCTCGCGGATGTGGCGGTTCAGCGAGAGCGCCTTGTACTGGGTGAGGATGTAGACGTGGCGCAGGTCGGAGTTGATGCAGTTCGAAAGCGTGATGTCGATGATGCGGTACTGCCCGGCGAACGGAACGGCCGGCTTGGCCCGGTCGCGGGTCAGCGGGAAGAGCCGTTCACCCGCGCCACCAGCCAGCAAAACGCCTAACGTATCTCTCATGGTCCAGCACCCTCGGAACTCGCGTGTCCTCTGCTGCGATGCAGGATACGGCACTCCGCGACGCCCGAGTTTAGCAGCGGCAAGAATTTTTCGCTAGCGGAGGCGGCAGGCAACAAGCGCCGGGGAACGAGTCAGTCCCCGGGAGGCTCCGGGTTCTTGGCTTCCTGCCGGGCAGGCTTCGACGCCGGAGGCAAGCCTTCGGCTGCCGCGCTGTGTTCTTCGGTGGTGATGCGCAGCGACTTAAGAAAGTTGAGATCGTTGTGGGTAAAAGGCCCATCGGCAGCCTCGCCGCCATCTTCAGCGGCGTCCTCGGCCTCGTCGTCAACTTCGTTGAGCCCGATGGTGGCCTCGAGCATCAACAGAACGTCGAAGCCCTGGCGGCGTATCTCCTGGACGACGCCGGAGATTTGCTCGGACTCGCTGACCGACTCGTGAATCGCTTCGCCCAGTTTCTGGATAAGGTTCTTCACCTGCTGATTCAACGCCACCTCCCCGTGTTCGGAACCGGCCAGAAAAGATTGCATTCTGGAGTCCGGCGTTCCGTCTGGAAATCCCCATCGCCACGCATTGGGTATTCCAGCCGGTAGAAAGCGGGAACGGCAACTGCGGGTCGTGCAGATACAAGATTACGCCCTGCGCGCGGCTCTCGCCAAGCGTCGCCTGCAACGAACGCGAGTGGACGCGAATGGAATTCGCCCGACGGGGAACTCGCCTGGGCTTGAACTGAGAGCGTGCAAGACCTAAACCACAGTGTGGTGATCGGCCCACGCGTCTTCCAGACGATGCGCCAACTCCTCGACTCCTTGTGCGCGTCGCGACCCCCACACTAGAAATCCTGCCGCGGCGGCGCACAAGCCACCTACTACCCACACCAGCTTCTTCATCGGTTATCCCTTTCGATCAGCGTCTCGACCTTACTAACGCAGATTACCCGCTGTTGGATGCGAGAGCGGCGGTCCGCGTCTCGACCGGGTGGTTTGGCCGGCGGAGCGGGCCGGCAAGACAGCGGCGCGACGTTACACTGAAGAGGCTATGGACAGAGTTCGTTTCGGGCGCGCGCTCGGCTATGGAGCGCGCCACGCGGCAAAGGCGGTGGCGAAGGCGGTGGACGCGGCGACCGCGCCCAATCCGGCGGCTGCGGCTCATTCGGCAGCGCCGCGGAGAACACCGCCCGTACAGGGGGCATCTGCCGGATCGCAAGCCGCGGGGCATTCGGGCGCGCGGTCCACACACAACGTAGGCGAGCGGTTGACCCAGGCCCAGGCGGGCGTTCGTCAGGGCAAAGCGCATGCGGGTCATCTGCGCCAGCACATCGGGACGCCGCTGGCGAAGTTCTCCAGCGTGGTGTGGCTGCAGGTGACGGGCACATTCTTCGCGCTGCTGGCGGCGTTTCTGTCGCAGGGGTTGTGGAAAGAGCGCGGCGCGATACGCATGCCCATCCATTCGCCGGGAGTGGGGACGTTTTACCTGCACGCAGCGGCGTTTGCGATCTTCGTCTACTTCGCGGTAAGCAGCTTCGTGCGCGCGCATCTGCGCCAGCGGCGATGACTTGCAACCGGCGCCGATAAGCGAACGCTTTTGTGTTTCTGGCGAAGATTGGCTCGCCATGGTTTTGGTATCGTGAAGAGTTGCCGCTGCGGGTCGGGTTTTCGCGCTGAAGACTTCGGTTTTTGGCGCTCAGAAACAAGTCCGACGCATCCAAAGGATTCTATGACCGAGATCACTTCCACACTCGCCCCGTCGCCGCTGCGTCGCACCCCGTTGCATGCAACGCATCGCGCTCACAAGGCCCGCATGGTGGACTTCGGCGGGTGGGACATGCCGGTGCAGTACGAAGGTCTCGTCGCCGAGCACATGGGCGTGCGCACCGCGGTGGGAATCTTCGACGTCTCGCACATGGGCGATATCCAGTTGCGCGGCCCCAACTCGCTGGCCGCGGTGCAGAAGCTGCTCATGAATGACGCATCGAAGCTGCAGGTCGGGCAGGCGCACTACTCGGCCATGCTTTACCCGAACGGCACGTTTGTGGACGATGTCATTCTGCACAAGCTGGGCGAGAACGACTGGCTGATCGTCATCAACGCGGGCACGCGCGCC
This sequence comes from Granulicella sp., assembly GCA_965277925.1. Classification (GTDB taxonomy): domain Bacteria; phylum Acidobacteriota; class Terriglobia; order Terriglobales; family Acidobacteriaceae; genus Granulicella. The sequence continues at coordinate 1,755,414 of OZ255850.1, forward strand.
AAGGACGTGGCCTGGGTGCGCAGCGTGATCGGCGGCATGAGCGGCGTGCATGTCACCGACGTCAGCGACTACTACACGCAGATCGCGATCCAGGGACCGAAGGCGCAGGCCACGCTGCAGAAGCTGACCGGCGTGGACCTCGCGCCGATCAAGAACTACTGGTTCACCTGGGGCCGGCTGGATTGGAAGGAAGGGGGGGGCTGCCGCAACGTGCTGATCGCACGCACCGGCTACACCGGCGAGGACGGCTTTGAGATTTACGTTCCCGCCGACGAGCCGACCAGCGCGCGTGCATGGGGCGAAGTGTTGGCCGCGGGCGCGGAGTTCGGCATTATGCCCTGCGGTCTGGGCTCGCGCAATACGCTGCGACTGGAGGCGGCGATGGCGCTTTATGGACATGAGATTTCGGACACGATCAATGTATTGGAAGCGAACCTGGGGCGCTACTGCAAGCTCGACAAAGGCTCGGATTTCGTAGGCCGAGCGGCGCTGCTTGAAGTCCAAAATGGCGGTGGCCCTGCGCGGAGACTGGTTGGGCTGGAGATGGTCGAACGCGGGATCGGGCGCGATGGCTATCCCGTGCTGGCGCTCGATGGCGCACGTGGCGGAACGCGCATTGGCGAGATCACCAGCGGCTCGCCTGCACCGTTCCTGAAAAAGAATATTGCGCTGGCATATGTGCCGGTGAGCTTCACGGAAGTTGGCACTGAGGTTGGCGTGGAAATTAGGGGGCAGCTTGTGAAAGCCGTAGTGGTGCCGACGCCGTTCTATAAACGGCCGAAGCCGACCGCGCCGGCGATTACGGCGCCGCTGTCGTGAGTCTGGGCGGGTCTGCATAGGATCAAATCGGGCGTTCGCTTTCCACCGCCGCGCTGCCTACAATTGAAGTTGAAAACAGATGCAAAAGAGAGGCTTCATGAGCTATCCCGAGAAGTACCGTTATGCAAAGTCGCACGAGTGGCTGCAACTGGAAGGCGACAGCGCGACCGTCGGCATCACGGACTACGCGCAGAACTCGCTGGGCGATATTGTGTTCGTCGAGCTGCCCAAGATTGGGCAGGAGATCGAGGCTGGATCGACGTTCGGTTCGGTGGAATCGGTAAAGGCCGTCAGCGATCTGTATGCGCCGATGACTGGCAAGGTGACCGCCGTCAACGAAGCGCTGAACGACGCGCCCGAGACCATCAATACCGCCGCCAACGATACCTGGATCATCAAGCTGACGGTGACCAATGAAGATGAGATCAATGCCCTGCTCACGGCCGCGGACTATGAGAAGTTTGTCTCGGAAGAGACGGGCCACTAGCCTTCTTATTTCTTCTTGTCATCCTGAGCGGAGCGAAGGACCTGCTTCTCGCCTTGAGAAAGTTGTCATGCGCTATCTACCGAAGTCCCCGGCCGACCGTGAGGCTATGCTCGCTGAGATCGGCGTGTCCTCGATTGAGGATTTGTTTGAGACCATTCCCGCGGAGTATCGCTTGACGCGCGACCTCGATGTTCCGCGCCAGCATAGCGAGAGCGAGGTGCTCGACCGCTTTCGTGCGTTCGCCGCGAATATCGCAAGCGGCGATGCCGATGAGTTCGCGGCCAAGCCCGCGGGCAAGTTGTTCGCGAGCTTTCTGGGCGCGGGCGCGTACCGGCACTATCGCCCGGTGATCATCGATTCACTGGTGCAGCGCGGCGAATTTCTCACCAGCTACACGCCTTACCAGCCGGAGATCGCGCAGGGCACGCTGCAGGCGATGTTCGAGTTCCAGACGATGATCTGCGAGCTGACCGGGATGGAGATCGCGAACGCCTCGATGTACGACGGGTCTACAGGTGCTGCCGAAGCGGTGCTGATGGCCTGCCGCGTTACCGGGCGACAGGGCGCAGTGGTGGCGCGGTCGGTGCATCCGGAGTATCGCGAGGTGTTGTCGACGGTGACGCAGCACCAAGGCATTCCGATCGCGGAGTTCGGCTTTGACGCGGCTACGGGAAGAGTTGATCTGGCTGCGTTGAGCGCGACGATCTCCGACGAGACAGCGTGCGTGCTGATGCAGTCGCCGAACTTTTTCGGGGTGATCGAAGATGTTGCGGCGATTGCAGAAATTGCGCATAAAAAGGGCGCGCTGCTGATCGTGTCGATTGCCGAGGCCGTATCGCTGGGCGTTGTGAAGGCTCCAACGGAAGCAGACATTGTCTCGCTGGAAGCGCAGAGCTTGGGCGTGCCGGTAGGCTTTGGGGGCCCGTACTGCGGCGTGATTGCTTGCAAGGAGAAGTTTCTGCGCCAGATGCCCGGGCGGCTGGTTGGTGAGACGAAAGACCGCAACGGCAAGCGTGGGTTTGTGCTGACGCTTTCGACACGCGAGCAGCATATCCGTCGCGAAAAGGCGACCTCGAACATCTGCACCAATCAGGCGCTGGTCGCGCTGATGGTGACCATCTTCATGACGGTCTATGGCAAGCAGGGGCTGCGCGAGTTGGCGGAGCAGAATCTAGCGAAGGCGGCTTACTTGCGCAGCGCGTTGGAAGCAGCGGGCGCGAAGAAAATCTTTTCCGGGCCGAGCTTCAACGAATTTGCGGTAACGCTCCCGGCCGCTGCGGCAGCAGTGAATGAGAAGCTGCTGGGCAAGAATATTATCGGCGGATTGGCGCTGACAAGGTGGTATCCGGAGCTGGGTGACAGCGCGGCGCTGTGGTGTGCGACGGAGTTGACCACCAAGGCGCAGATGGATGCGGCGGCGAGTGGGATCGGAGCGAAGTAGACACATGGATATCAGCGCAATCGAAGGCCAGGAGCTGACCGCAGTCGAGTTCGTCGCGGATTACCTGCGGCTGCGCTTTGGGGACGCCGGAGCCGATGGGCCGATGCTGACGCTGTATGCGTGGCCGCATGTGTTGTTGGCGGACTTCTCGATTGCGTTTGGTGAGCCGGAGTATCGCAATGCTCTGTGCGCGCAGATTGGCGAGATGGTCGCGAAGGCGGCGCTTGAAGAGACGGAAGCGCTGACGGTGGAGTTCGAGAGCGGTACGGTGATTGCGCTGAGTTTGCGTGAGGAGGATTTGAGCGGGCCGGAGGCTGGGAGTTATTCGGCCGATGGCAGTGGTGAGGATGAAGAAGAATTTTAGCCTCGTGACGTAACAGCGGCAGCACACAAGCAGATCCTTCGCTGCGCTCAGGATGACAATTTATGAGTGATGCAGGAAGAGGAATGATGGCAGAGACAAAGTTCATCGGCACGCCGATTAAGGCGACCACGCACGTTAATCAGAATGAAGATCTGATCTTCGAGAAGTCGGCTACGGACAAGAAGGGGTATCGGCTGGCGCAGCTGGATGTGCCGGCAGTGGATGCCGCTTCCCTGCTCGGCGACGCGGCTCGGACGGATGATCTTGGCGCGATGCCGGAGCTGAGTGAGATTGAGATCATTCGGCACTTCACGCGGCTGTCGACGTGGAACTATGCGATCGACCTGGGGATGTATCCGCTGGGGTCATGCACGATGAAGTACAACCCGCGCGTGAATGAGGCCGTCGCGCGAATCGAGGGGCTGGCCGAGGCGCATCCGTATCAGCCGGAGTCGCTGAGCCAGGGCGCGCTGGGCATTATGAAGCTGCTCTCGGAGTGCCTGATCGAGATTACGGGCATGGATACGATTACGCTGCAGCCCGCGGCGGGAGCGCAGGGTGAGTTCACGGGAATTCTGTTGGCGCGGGCGTATCACCAGGCGAATGGAAATCCGCGCAAGAAGGTGTTGATTCCCGACTCCGCGCATGGGACCAATCCCGCAACGGCGGCGATCTGCGGCTATCAGGTCGCGAACTTGAAGTCGAATGCGCAGGGCATGGTGGACCTGGCGGAGCTCGAGCGCATGGTCGATGGAGATGTCGCCGCGCTGATGCTGACCAACCCTTCGACCATTGGCGTGTTCGAGTCGGAGATACACAAGATCGCCGACATTCTTCATGCGAAGGGCGCGCTGCTCTACATGGACGGCGCGAATATGAACGCGCTGGTGGGCAAGACGCGACCCGGCGACTTCGGCGTGGATGTGATGCACCTGAACCTGCACAAGACGTTCTCGACGCCGCATGGCGGCGGTGGGCCGGGGAGTGGTCCCGTCGCGTGCAAGAAGATTCTGGAGCCGTTTCTGCCAGTGCCGGTGGTGAAGACCAACGCCGATGGCTCGCTCGGCCTCGACTACAACCGGCCGCAGTCTGTTGGCCGCGTGAAGGCGTGGCACGGGAACTTCGGGATGTTCATTCGCGCGCTGGCGTACATCCTCGCGAATGGGCCGGATGGGCTGCGGCAGACGACCGAAGACGCGGTGCTGAATGCGAACTACATTCGCGCCAAGCTCGAGGGCACCTTCGAGCTGCCGTACAAGACCCGGTCGCTGCATGAGGTGGTGTTCTCGGACAAACTGCAGGCCAAGAACGGCGTGAAGACCGGCGACATGGGCAAGCGCCTGATCGATTATGGCTTTCATGCGTACACGGTGAGCTTTCCGCTGGTGGTCAACGGCGCGATGATGATTGAGCCAACCGAAAGCGAAAGCCGCGAGGAGCTCGATCTGCTGGTCGACGCGCTGAAGCAGATTGCGCGCGAGGCCGAAGAGAACCCGGAGCTCGTGCAGACGGCGCCGCACTCGACCCGGCTGCAGCGACTGGATGAGACGACCGCCGCACGCAAGCCGGTGCTGCGCTGGAAAGCGCCGGTTGCCGAGACGGAGTTGACGCCGGACACGGCCGCGAAGGAGTGGTAGTGGCGGATGACCAGGCGAAAGCGGCAAATCCCTTTTACAAGCGCGGTGACGTGTTCTACGCGCGCGCACAGGAGCTGGAGCGCGAGGAGTTCATGCGCGGCGAGGTTCGTGGAAGGCTGGCCGTTGCGCTCGATGTGCTGACGGACGCGCTGATCCTCGTGGGGCAGCACGGAGTGTACTGTGCAAGCGAGCGCAATCCGGCGCTGCCGAAGCTGGACCTGCAGGCCGTGCTCGCGGGGATTGGCGGAGCGAAGGAGTTGGTGGGCTCAGCGCTTGGACAACTGAGCGAAGAAGCTGAGGAGAAGCGGGCGAAGGCGCCTACCGGGCAAACAAAACAATAGATTGGGTATCGTAGATCTTATGTCATCTCATCAAAAACGCGCGCTCGTTACGGGAGGCGCTGGCCTCATTGGATCGCACATTGTCGACCTGCTGGTACGCGAGGGATGGACGGTGCGCATCCTCGACAACCTTGAACCGCAGACCCATAAGAACGGCAAGCCGGAGTGGGTGAATTCGGCCGCGGACTTCGCGCAGGGCAACGTGCAGGACTACGAGACGATGCGGGCTGCGCTTGAGGACATCGATGTCGTATTTCACGAAGCCGCGTATGGCGGGTATATGCCGGAGATGGCCAAGTATGTGCTAGTGAACAGCTTCGGCACGGCGCAGATGCTGGAGATCATTCGCGACCATAGCCTTCCGATCAGGAAGGTTGTGGTTGCCAGCTCGCAGGCGGTGTACTCGGAGGGCGCGGCGGAGTGCCCGGTCCATGGGCATGTCGTTCCGCTGCTGCGGCCGGCCGAGCAGTTGCGCGCGGGCGACTTCAGCGTGCATTGCCCCGTATGCGGCAAGCCGACGACTTCCATTCCTACGCCCGAATCGACGCCGGGCGGCGGCGAAACCGTCTATGCGCTGACCAAGGTGGACCAGGAAAAACTCGTCCTGCTGTGGGGCAAGCAGACCGGGATTCCGACTGTGGCGCTGCGCTACTCCTGCACCTATGGGCCGCGGCAGTCGCTGTTCAATCCGTATACGGGGGTGATTGCGATCTTCTGCACGCGGCTGCTGAATCATCAGCCGCCGGTGATGTACGAAGACGGCGGACAGACGCGCGATCTGTGCTTCGTCGAAGATATTGCGCGAGCAAATCTGCTGGTTGCGACGACGGACAAGCTCGACGGCCTGGCGGTGAATGCAGGCAGTGGACGCGCGACCAGCGTGCGCGATCTGGCGGGAATCATCGCGGCGCAACTGGGGATCGAGATTGCGCCGCTGGCACGCGGCGAGTTTCGGCCCGGCGAGATCCGCTCGCTGATCTCCGACATCAGCCGCATTCGCACCATCGGCTATGAGCCCCAGGTGACCATCGAGCAAGGCATCGCACGCTATATCGACTGGATCAAAACGCAGGGCGCGGTGGAGGACTACTTCGCGCAGGCCGAGGCCGGACTGCGCGCCAAGGGCATCGTGCAGAGCGTCCAGGGCTGACAAGCAGCGAGACTTGGAGCACGATCGAGTAGATGTAGCCGCCGGCCAACAGCCCGCAAGCGGACGGTTGGCGTTCCCCATTCCTCGCGATAAAACATTGCGATGAATGGGCCACCCGGACGTGGGCACAGCAACCCTAATGTGCGCTACTATTCGCGACACTGCGCTGCTACTTCGCGGCTTCGATCTTCACCCACTCGTCGGTGGTGTCCCACTTGACGTGCATCTGGGTGGATTTGTTGGTGGTCTTCTCGAAACTGATGCTCATGTCTTCCTGCGGCGCGGGCAGCGTGGCGGATTTCATCGGCGTGCGGCCGAGGTCCATCTCCTGCTTGTAGACAGTGCCCCACTGCCCGGTCTGCTTGTTGACGATCATCATCCAGGGCTTGCCGGGTTCGGCTGGCAGCGTGTAGAGGGTGTATTTGCCAGCGGGCACGTCGAGGTCGCCGATCTTCAGATTGCCGGCGGTCACGAAGCTGGTGGCGGGATTGGCGCCGGTGCGCCAGACCTTGCCATAGGGCACCAGACCGCCCATGATGACGCGCCCGCGCATCCGGGGCGAGTTGTAATGCACGACGATGGACTTGCCATCGAGCGTGACATCGGCGGCGCCGGGAGGCGAGGCGAGCGGCTTGCCGTTGGCCGCGACGCCGTGATCGGTGACCGGCGCCTGCCGGCCCATGGCGGAGATCTCCGGCCGGCTGCCCGGCTCCTGTGCCAGGCCGAGCGATGGAGCCGCGAGCACAACCAGGGTTGCGGCGATGGCGGCGGTGGTGGCGAAGAGACGGGAGCGGGCGATTGTCTTCATTGCGACTATCCTACCTGTTGCGACGCATTGTTGGCGGAACTATGGGTGAGACTATTGCTGAAACAAGCCTCCATGCTACGCTTAATCAGCGCGCCCGTAGCTCAGCTGGATAGAGCGGCAGCCTCCGAAGCTGTAGGTCAGACGTTCGAATCGTCTCGGGCGCACCACCCTTTCCCCCTCCACAAGCCTCCCGGCGCCATTCCGTGGCCGCTGCTCTGCAGTCGGACGATCTGATCCCGGGATTCAAGCAGAAGGCGCTCCAATCGAACCGATAGTCTTAACCCCAGGCATCGACGGTAACGGCGCGAAGGCCTTCGCGCGCGAAACGGGTGAGCAGCTCCTCGGTTGCGCGCAGGGTGTCGGTTCGGTCCGCGCCGATGGCGATGTGGCCGCCATCGTGCAGCAGAATGTTGGCTCCAACGCCGCGGCGGCGGCATCGCTCCAGGCCCCAGGCTATATTTCTGAGGATCTGCGCTGATCCGATGGGCCTCCAATCCTGCGCCATGACGTTCCACTGGACGGTAGTCAGGCCGAGTTCACGCGCGGCGCGGAGCACGAACGGGCGGCGCGCTCCGTGCGGCGGACGGAAGTAGCGGACGGGCGCGCCGATCGCGTCTTCGAGCGCCTGGTTGCAGGCGCGGAGCTCGGTCTGGATGCGGGCGCGGGACTGAATCGTGAGCCATGGGTGAGTTTCGGTGTGGTTGCCGATGAGATGGCCGGCGGCGTGGACGCGGCGGGCGAGCGAACCGCGCTCACGAACGAAGCGTCCGATCATGAAGAACGTCGCGCGCGCGTTGTGCCGGGCGAGCAGATCGAGCAATGCCTCGGTGATGGCATCGTTGGGGCCGTCGTCGAAGGTCAGGGCGACCTCGCCGGGATCGCAGCCCGCGATGAGGGTGCGGCCGAAGATCTGTGAGCCCGGGCTAAGCGCGGCGTAAGTGAGCGTGGCGGCCGTCGCTGCTGCGAGGAGGGCAGCGGCGCTGGCGGCGAGTTCGTCGTGTGTGTTCAAGTAAGCAGATTCCTCCGCTGCGCATGCATGAGAGTGCTGAAGAATGACAACCAGAAAAGCAACGGCAACCGCAGTAGCAAGAGCCATCGCAACGGGGAGCAAAAGTAAGAGCGATGGGAAGCGGCGGCGCGGCGGTCACTTCTTCAGCAGCGCGAGGACTTCGTCGGCGTGGCCCTCGGGCTTGACCTTGTGAAACACATGCAGCAGCTTGCGGTCGGGACCGATGACGAAGGTGGTGCGTTCGATGCCCGAGACCAGCTTGCCATACATGGACTTCGGCTTGATGACGTCGAAGCGCCTGCAGATCGTCTGGTCGGCGTCGGCCAGCAGCGGGTATTGCAGGCCATACTTGTCGGCGAACTTCTTCTGCGCCTTCACGGTGTCGCGCGAGATGCCGAGCACGGCGACGCCGGCCTGCTGGAGCATCGCGAGGCTGTCGCGAAAGCCGCAGGCTTCGATGGTGCATCCGGGAGTGTCGGCGCGGGGATAGAAGAAGAGCACCACCGGCGAGCCCGCAAAACTGGACAGGCTGACCTGGTTGCCGTCCTGGTCAGGGAGGGTGAAGTCTTCGATGATGTCGCCGACTTGCGGTTGCCCGGCTTGCTGTTGCATGGATAATTTCCTCGATCTCTATCGTAGCGCGGGCGAAAGACGAGGGAGGCCGCCCGGTCACGGCGTCACGGTCAAGGACATGGTCACGAAACCCTCGGTCCCCGTCGAAGCCGCAATGTTGACCACCTGCGCGATTCCGGACATCTGCAATGGCATCATCTGGATCAGCCCGTTGGTATCGGACATCGCCGTCGTTTGCGAAGTCTCCAACACCGGCGCCGCCGGGCACGGCCCCTGTGCCGGACACGCTCCCTCCCACGCATACACCGTCTGGAATACCGTCACCATCGCTCCCGGCAACACATGATCCGCGCCGTCGGTCACCAGCAGCGCGATCGGCGTCAGCGTCAACGCCGAACCCGCGCCCGCACTGGCGTTCTGACCGATAGCGCCCGAGCCCGCGCTCAGTCGCACGCTCTGCCCGGCGCCGCTCGCCACGCCGATGGCCCACTGGGGCGGCGCGATTCCGTAGACCGTCCAGGTGGCGCAGACCGTGGCCCACACGCAACCTGTCACCGTGTTCGTCGAGCCCGCCGCGATCGCCTGCACGCTCACCTCCACGGTCGCGATTCCACTCGCGCTGGTGATGCCCTGCGTGGCTGACAACGTAAGCCCGGGTCCCGATGCCGTCCACGTCACCGGAATCCCCGCCGCCGCCCCGCCTCCCAGCGTGGCCAGCAGCGGCACGCTCCACTGCCCGCTGGCTCCAGCGGCCAGATACTGCACACCGTCGTTGCTGCTCGCGATACTCGCCCTCTGCACGGGCGAGCTGTCCACGATCGTGATCCGCACCGTCTGCGAGCCGCTAATTCCCGGCGTGGTCATGCTCGCGCTGATCGTCACGCTGCCCGCGGCAACGCCGGTCAGCGACGTCTGCGCCAACCCCGTTGCATCGGTCGTCAGCGAACAACCGCTGCCGCAGCCAATGGTTGCGACGCCCGAGACCACTGCGAAATGCACGCTTGCTCCGGCCACCGGCGCCACGCCATCGGAGGTCAGCACCCGCACCGCAAACGGGATCGACGCCGTCACTCCCGTAGCCAGCGAAGCCGGCGCAGAAACTATCTGAATCACATTCGCCGCCGCGGCATAACTCAGCCCGCCCTCGATCACGGTGGACCCCCCTGTCCTCGCATCGATCACGGCGACATCCACGGGCGCGCCCGTACGATCGGCCGCGATCATCGGCGGCACGTCCGCCACAATCTGCGTCGAGGTCGAGCTGACCACCTTCGCCGCAACCCCATTCACCGTCACCTGGTTTCCCAGCCGGAAGCCCATGCCGGTGATCGTGATCTGGCCGCCGCCGCTGCCTGCCACTGCCGGAGCAACGCTATCGGCATAGAGAAACCGCTGCGCATACGCGAAGTCCGGCCGGCCCGCGCCATACTGGTCGGCGACCACGAACTCCACCGTCGCATCGGTGCTCGAGGCCTCCATCTGCAACTGCGTCATGCCCAGCGCCATCGAGTTCAACGCTCCCGTCTGGCTGCCTACCAGCATCACGTTGCCCGGATCGGTCACGTCCCACATTCCCAGCACCGGCTGCATCTTCTGTACGGTCGCGTTTCCCGCTTCGTCCAGCGCCGTCGTCTCGACCGTGAACGTGCGATTGGCCTTCACCGATGCCGTCCACCACGAGCTATGTCCGGTGGGGCACAGCAATCCTTTCCACCATCCGCCGGGGTCCGCCGGCGCCGGGGCCGGTTGCGCCCCATCGTTGCCCGTGGCGCAGCTGGACGGCGCGGTGTTCTGGTCGAGCCACTCGTCGTACTGGTTGCCCGGTGACACTCCCACAGCCGCAAACGGTTCTGTGTACATCGTGGCCGATCCGGACATCGCGATCGGCGGCCTCTGATACGGCCCGATCGCGTACTCGCCCAGATACAGGGGGTTGATCGGCTCCGACGCAAACTTGATCCCGGTCCACGGCGGAGAGACCGGGACGCTGCCCATGTAATAGCGCGCCTCCAGTTCGTCGCTCAGCAGTCCCGAATTCTCGCTCGCCGGCTCACCTCCGCTCACCGGATTGCCGGCGTTCTGCTGGTACGCAAACCCGCTTAGCGCCGATACATCCTGCCACTCCTGGTAGACACCATAGGCGGACGGCGTTAGAGTCGCCGTAACGTTCACGTCCTCCATGCCTTGTCCATCCGGAAAAGCGACGTAACCTTTGATGTAGATCGAGCTGGCCAGGCTGGCCATCTTTCCACCGCCCGTCCCGCCCACCGGATACAGGAGTTCCAGCGCCGCGAGATCGTCATCGGTCAGTTTGAAGGCGTTCACCGAACACTGATACGTGTACGTCGAGCAGACGATGTCGATCGGATGCATCAGCGGCCAGTGCTGCATCTGCACCGCGGTGGGCGTCGGCGATCCTGTAAATACGTTGTCGTTCAACTGCGACCACGCCAGCCCCAGCACCCTCCCAAAGGCGCGCGTCAACTGATACTGCATCTGCAGCAACTGTTGTTGCAGCACCTGCGGCTGCGAGCTCGCGACGCAGCGCCCGTTCAGCACAATCTCCGCATGGTCGATCTTTCCAGACTGGCTGAACGCGTCGACGCTTTCGGTCACGCCGGTCTGCCGGCAACCGCTGGGGTCGCTTGCGCCGTCGCCCAGGATGGTGTCCGTCACACTGCCGTCGGTGTCGTAGATCACCGCGATCTGGACGGCCGCGCTGTTGGCTGGCTGCACATCCACCGGAAACACCATCTCCGTTCCATCGAAGTAGGTGTTGGGGCTGACGCCATCGCCGCTGACATGCTCGCTCAGCTCGCCGCCCTGCGCCAGCACGATGCTGGACGTGGGCACGTTCCACACCTTGGCCGCCGCCGTCACCATCGCGTCGGCCTGCTCGTGGCTCACCATCGAACTCAACGTACCGGGATCGGTAAAATACTGCGGCTGCGTTGTGTACCAGGTCATTGGGTATCCGGTCGCATAGCAGCAAAACGTGGTGCCGGCGACAAACCTTGGCCCGCCCGCTCGTGCCATGACTGCCAGTGCCTGCATGGCACATAAGATCAGAAGCAACCCCCGCAGCCGTCGTGCCAGGTTAGCGAATCGCATCGGATCCTCCCGGCGCTGCGATCAGCACCATGTCATGAGGGCTATTCGACTTCAGCAGCGCAGCCGGCTGTAGGGGCACACCGAACGGCTTGGCAACCACCGGCTCCGGACGCGGCGGAACCGCTACTCCCACACTCTGCACTGGCTCGGCCGTCTGGGCCGGTCGAACCCCTAGGGGCAGCGGCTGTTGCACCGGTTCGGGCAGCTCAGCATTCTTCCACCCGGCCGCAACCGCGATCCCGTCCGCCAGCGTGATCGCGCCGTTTTCCGCATCAGCCAGCGGCGCGCCCTGGTCCCGCAGCACCCGAGCGTCCAGCCAGCGCACATCCAGCAGCGCACCCGTGTCGGCTCCCTGTACCACCACCGGGACGACGCCCTCCATCCCGTCGACCGGCGAGCTCAAGCCGGGGCCATTCGTCGCGTGCAAAAACACCATGGCCCGCTGTCCCAGCCTGTAGCGTTGCCGCCCCCCCGTCCACAGACCGCTCCACTCGCGCAGCGTATAGGTCGCGCCCACCGCGCCCAACACCGGCTGCTGGACCTGGAACGTGACCTCCACCGTGCCCGCCTTGGGCTCGATCTTCACCACCTGCCCAACGAAGACCACTCCAGCCCGCGAGGCCAGATTGCGCAGCACCGAACCCACGCTGGTCTCAAGAGCCGCCGCCGCCGCGGGCGCTGTTTCCGATTGCGTCGTGCCCGGACCCCGCGCCGCGCCGGGACGTAGCGCGCCCCGCGCCAGCTCGGGCCTGCTTCCCCGCTGCACCACATTTTGAGATTCCGCGCACGGCCCCACACCGCCCAGCATCAACACCAACATCAGCACACATGCAGCAACGCGGCCCATAATTCATCCTCCTAGACCTATTTCGTCTCGAAGGGCAGAACAACGCAGTGTGTCTTAGCTTGGATCAGTGTTCAAGTTCGGCAATCATCCTGCCGTTAATGGGTCTGGTCGCCATATATGGAACCGGGCCGGCAGAGTCGTTCCCGGCCGCTCAGATCTCCGGGTAGAAATCAAAGAACGCCTCGATGCTATGCCGCAACTGCGCCTCGATCCGCTCCCGGCTGCCTTCCAGGATGTGCATCGTCACCTGCGCCTCATTGCCGTTCTTCAGCGCGATCGGCGCCGCCTTCACCGACTCCACCTCATCCGCCGGCAGCAACCGCATTCCATATACCAACACCAGATCGGCCATAGCATTGATCCTACGCCGGAGACCAGGGTTTAGGGATTAGGGAACAGCGATTAGAACCCGTCACTGTATGCGTTGCCTCATGAAATTTCCTTCGACGAGTCTATGCCAGCTTCAATCAGCTTTTCTAATCCCTGTTCCCTAATCCCCAATCCCTGCTTCCCCGCACCCTTCCGCACCCCGTTACAATCAAACTCGTATGCCCGACCCGAACTCCGCTCCAAATTCCGTACGCGACACGGTCATCCTCGGCTCCGGCTGCGCCGGCCTCACCGCCGCGATTTATGCCGCGCGCTCCAACCTGCAGCCGCTGGTGCTCGAAGGCCACGAGCCCGGCGGCCAGCTCTCCATCACCACGCTGGTCGAAAACTTTCCCGGCTGGCCCGACGGCGTGCAGGGGCCTGAGCTCATCGAAAACATGAAGCAGCAGGCCATCCGCTTCGGTGCCGAACTGCGCATGGCGCATCTCACCGGCGTTGACCTCACCAAGTCCCCCTTCGAGCTCCAGCTCGGCAAGGACATCGTCCTCACCCGCTCGTTGATCATCGCCAGTGGAGCAAGCGCCCGCTGGCTCGGCCTGCCCTCCGAGCAGGCCCTGATCGGCTTCGGCGTCAGCTCATGCGCGACCTGCGATGGTTTTTTCGCCAGCGGAAAAGAGATCGCCGTCATCGGCGGCGGCGACTCCGCCATGGAAGAGGCCCTGTTCCTTACCCGCTTCGCCACCAAGGTCACGATCATCAACCGCACCGAAAACTTCCGGGCGAGCAGAATCATGCTGGAGCGCGCCGTCGCCCATCCGCAGATCGAGTTCCTGCACAACACCCTCGTCGAAGAGTGCCTCGGCGTGGAAGAGAAGGACCTCAAGGGCCTCAAGCTCTTCAACAAGAAGACCGGCGAGCGCTGGACGCTGCCCGTCAGCTTCATGTTTCTGGGCATCGGCCACATCCCCAACGCGAGCATGTTCCAGGGTCAGCTCGACCTCGACGGCGATGGCTACATCAAGACCGAGGACAACGTCTTCGTCTCCATCATGAGCGAGCGCATTCACGGCGTCTACGCCTGCGGCGACGTCCAGGACCGCCGCTACCGCCAGGCCATCACGGCCGCCGGCACCGGCTGCATGGCCGCCCTCGAAGCCGAAAAATACCTCGAAGAACTCGGCCGCTAACGTAACCGGGTGGCCCATCCTTTGCAGCTTCATCGTAAAGGGTGGGAGGTGGGCAGAATGGCCGGCCGCCGGGTGCACTTGCCGTTGCCCTTCTGGTTGTCATCCCGCAGGGATCTGCTTCTCGCACTTGGCTTCACCCCCCATTGCGATTCGCCACACACAAGCCAACTTTCCGCACTGAATCTGAACCCAAGACACCCCTTTCCCCTTCTAACCAAGGGAGCCACTGGTCCTCAATCCTGAGTACAGCTTCCGCACGTCAAGGATGGTGTGTTTGCGTTTTCTCGTCGCCCTGATCTTCTTGTCTCTAGTCACCACCGGCAGCCGCGCCCAGTCGCTGCCGCTTCCCGATGCACCGCAGCCCGCGATCCTCGCCGCCAGCGCGCCTGTCGCCAGCGATACAGATGCCTCCATTCCCAGTGAAACCCAATACTCGTCCTCGGCCGTCGTCGCCTCGAACGCGGGCTTCATCTTCCCTGCTGACCCTCCGCATGTCGCTCCAACGCCCCAGACCAAGCAGGACGCCGCCCACGGCGAACCGGCCCACCAGAACGGCCTCGAAGGGCCTCCCGTCGACGCCAACGGCAATCCCATCCCGCTCGAACGCCAGCAGCCGCATCGCATCCTCGGTTTCATGCCCAACTTCCGCACTGTTGCGGCCGGCGCCGCCGTCCACCCGCCCGGCTGGAAGTACAACCTCACCGTCGCCAACCACCAGGCCTTCGACTACTCCACCTTCATCTTTCTCGGCATCACCTCGCTCACCGCCGAAGGCCTGAACTCCCACCCTTCGCTCGGCAAAGGCGTCGAAGGCTTTTACGACTACACCTGGCGCGGCTTCCTCGACAAGACCGACGGCACCTATCTCTCCGCGTGGCTGCTGCCCAGCCTGCTGCACGAAGACACTCGCTACTATCCGCTCGGCAGCGGTCACCCCATCGTCGTCCGCGCCCTCTACGTCATCAGCCGCCAAGCCGTGTCGAAGACCTACGGAGGCCACGACACTCCCGCCTTCGCGAGCCTCGGCGGCAAGGTCCTCACCCAATACATCTCAACCTTCTACTACCCACAAAGCTCGGAAGGTTTCAGCGTGCTGGCCACCAAATTCGGCTACTCGGTCATGCGCGACGTCGGCTTCTCCGCCATCCGCGAGTTCTACCCCGACGTCGCCGCCCACTACATCAAGAGACACCGCCAAAAGATGGCCCGCCTCGCCGCCCAAAGCGCCGCCGCCACGCCAGCGCCTCACTAGCAAGCCGGGCGCCCCACATCTCGATTTTGAGATGTGGGTTTCCAGCACTCATCGCGGTAAGATGATCCCGAGGAGCTACCATGACCACGACAGTGGAGATCCCGCAGGAACTCGACTCCGAACTGGAAGCGCTTGCCGCGCAGAACGGCGTCGAAAAGGGTAAGTATCTGCGCGAGGACATCATTAGATTCCTGGAAGACCAGGAAGACATCACCATAGCCACCGAACGCCTGAAGAACCCCGGCCGGCGCATCCCGCTGGAGGAAGTGGTCCGCAATCTTGGCTTGGACGATTGAGTTCGACGAGAGGGCCGAACGCGACCTTTCGAAGCTCGACAAACCGATTAGAAGTGCATCAGGCGCTACCTTCAGGACCGTGTCGCCGCCGCATCCGATCCGCGCCTACTCGGACATACCCTCCAGCACGGTCTGTCCCATCTTTGGCGCTTTCGTGTTCAGGACTATCGCATAGTTTGCGAGTTGGAGCATGATCGCCTCATCGTCCTTGTAATTGCCGTCGGACATCGCAGTTCCATCTATGAGCGCCTCATGCGCCTGTGATGATTGCCAGGTACCCATGCTCGCCTCCGTCACCCTCCAACCCGGCCCGCATCCCGGCGAGTACCCCTTCACCGTCCCCGCGATCCAGTCCCTGACCACGCTCCATCTCTCACCCTCGCGTCTGACGTTTTTCACCGGCGAAAACGGCTCGGGCAAATCCACGCTGCTCGAAGCCATCGCCCTCAACTACGGCCTCTCGCTCGAAGGCGGCAACCGCAACTTCGCCTTCGACGCCGACCTCCCCCAGGGCGACACCTACCCCTTGGCCCGCGCGCTCCGCCTCAGCTTCCGCCCCGTCCGCACCGGCGAAGGCTTCTTCTTCCGCGCCGAAACCCTCTGGAACCTGGCCACGACCATCGACGAAAGAGACCGCGACTCAGCCGGGGGCGGCCGCATCATCGACTCCTTCGGCGGCCGCAGCCTCCACACCCGCTCCCACGGCGAAACGTTCATGACCGTGCTCGACCACAAGTTCCGCCGCTCCGGCCTCTTCCTGCTCGACGAGCCTGAAGCCGCGCTCTCCCCGCAGCGCCAGCTCTCCTTCCTCATCCTGCTCCACCAGACCCTGCGCGACTACCCCGACGCCCAGTTCCTCATCTCCAGCCACTCCCCCATCCTGCTCGGCGCTCCCAACGCGCAGATCCTCAGCTTCGACGGCGACGCGATCCATCCCATCGCGTACGAAGACACGCCCGCCTTCCAGATCACGCGCCGCTTCCTCAACTCCCCCGAGACCATGCTTCACCATCTCCTTACCGACGACACCGACGACGAGCTTTGAAAACCTCTCGTGAACGGACCCATCGGCAATCGCTCCGCATCCACCGCCGCTCGGCGCGCGTCCTACTAGTGAACACCCGAGGTCTTCCTCCATGCGTCTACCCCAGTTCCGCTCCATTCTTCCCGCGGCACTCACTCTGATTCTCAGCTCCACGATCGCCTGCTCCCAGGCCACCCGCGGGCCCATGCCGCCGCCCAACGCCGATGTCCCGCTCGCCGCAGCGTCCGGCAAAGCGACGGCGGTCTTCGCGGGCGGCTGCTTCTGGGGCACGCAGGCCGTCTTCGAGCGTGTCAAAGGCGTTCTCAAAACCACCGCCGGCTACGCCGGAGGCTCGGCATCGACCGCCACCTACGACCAGGTCACCACCGAAACCACCGGCCACGCAGAGTCCGTGCAGGTCGTCTACGACCCGTCGCGCCTCACCTACGGCCAGCTTCTGCGCGTCTTCTTCACCATCCACGACCCCACCGAACTCAATCGCCAGGGCCCGGACGTCGGCACCTCCTACCGCTCGGCCATCTTCGTCACCACGCCGGAGCAGAAGCGCATCGCCGATGCTTACATCGCGCAACTCGCCGCTGGAAAAGTCTTCCGCAAGCCGATCGTCACCGAGGTCGCACCTCTCAAGGCCTTCTACGCCGGCGAAGCCTACCACCAAGACTACGCGCTGAAGAACCCGGACAACCCTTATATCGAGGTCTGCGACCGGCCCAAGATCGCCACTCTGAAGCAGGACTATCCCGACCTCTACGTCGATTACAAAGGCAGTCGCTAGCAGCGGCTTAGGGCAATCAGCCATTGCGGCGAAGAAGTGATTACGAAGGGCATGCAACACTTCGCCCCCGCAAAGCCTCTTACTCTGATGTCCTGAGAGGCCTGCCCATGCGCTTATCACGCTTCCTGCCTGTTGCTGTTGCTGTTTCTGTCCTGTTTCTTTCCAGCATGGCCGCTTATGCCGACCCCACAACGACGCTGAACCTTAACGGAACCTACGTCTGGAATTCGCAGGACTACACCACAACCGGCACGGTGACCTTCAATCCCGTCACCGGAGCCCTTCTGGGCGTGGACCTGTCGTACGGAAATTGGGGGGGCGGAAGCGCCGTCGGTTTCCTGAGCGATTTCTCCTTGTTGAACGGGAACACCTACCCGCTCGACATCGAGGAGGCATGGAACCTCAACGCGAACCAGTATGAGGCGCCCGTGGTCGATCTCCTGCTCCCCGTCAATTCGCTGATTGGTTACAACGGAGGCAATCTCTGCACCCTCGCGAATCAATGTGCGGATCAATACAGCACCTTCTTCGCGCTGAACCAGCCAGGCTCCTTTACTGACGGAACCTTGAGCGTTGGTGGAACGTTGAGTCCCACCCCGGAGCCTTCGAGCGTGACGCTGCTGGTCGTAGGCGCTTTGGCTATGATGGGCTTGGTCCGCGTTCGACGTTGGGCATAGCCATAGTTGGGCATAGTCATAGATGCGGTGTGGAGAAGATCGTGGACTAGGACGTGGAGACGATAGACCACCGGTTCATCGTTCAGCTAAGCTTCACGAGCAGCGACATCCTCTTGCGCTCCACTTTGACCTGATTGCCACTCCCGAGCGATCTGGTTCCGCATTCGTAATCAAGCCGGCAGCGAGATGCGAGGCGCGGCGTACACCGGACGACCAGCCCCGAACCGCATGCGATCTCCCTGGAGTTCGTCAGCAACTTCCCCGGCTTCCGCTTCTGGACCTCCATCGACGACCGCCTTGTCGCGGCCTTCTTTCTTGGCGCGATACAGCGCGACGTCAGCCCGTTGCAGGATCTGCTCGACGTCAAGGTTCAAGCGAATGGACGACGCGCTGAGTGCTCCCGCGCTCATGGAGACAAACAACGGTCCCGCGGAGGTCTCCACAGCCCGCGATCGAATGACCCGGCATATCTCCGCGGCGCGCGACGCGAGGCCGCCGGCGGTGCAGTTGCGCAGAACGCAAAGGAACTCCTCGCCTCCGAAGCGCCCCACCGAATCGCCAGGGCCCATAATGCATTGCAGACGCCGCGCGACCTCTCGCAGCACCTCGTCGCCCACCGGATGCCCATAGGTGTCGTTGATGCTCTTGAAGTGGTCGATATCGCACAGGACCACGGCGAGGTTCGGGCACCCCGTACGTTTTGCTTCAAGCGCCGCCGAGAGGGCATGCACAATCGTCCCGCGATTCTGGATCAGCGTGAGTGCATCGTGCGTGGCGCGGAACCGCATCTCTTCCCGCGCTGTCACAAGATTGTCCTCCAGTTGAAGAATCCGCTCTCCGGTCTGGAGGCGCGCGCGCAGCTCTTCCGCGTGGCAGGGCTTGGTGAGGTAATCGTCCGCGCCCGCGTTCAGCCCCGCCACGAGATCGTCCTTCAGATAGCGCGCGGTCAGCAGAACGATGAACACATAAGGCCGCTGCGCGCTGGTGCGAATGGCCCGGCATACCTCTGGCCCGTCGAGTTGGGGCATCATCCAGTCGAGAATCATCAACCGCGGCCCGTTTTCTTCCAAGACTCTGTCGACCGCTTCGGCGCCGTTGCTCGCCGTCGCCACATCGTATCCAGTTTGCAGAAGCATTCTCTTCATCATCATGAGAGAGACATGGTCGTCATCGGCTACCAGGATTTTCAAAGGACACGCTCCCCGCAAAGTGCCTGCAGATGGTCCAGAACTCGAGCCAGCTCCGCCTCCAACTCGTTCATCAGCGGCGTTGCCCCGATCAGCGCTCCGGTATTCCCAAGCTCCTCGATCTTCGCCGCCAGTGACGCGGCCCGTCTTGCCGAAAGATTCGCGAGCGCTCCTTTGAGGCCGTGCGCCAAACGCTTCACACCCAGCGCATCGCCGGCCTCGACGCAACATCGCATCGCAACCATCTTCTTCGCACAGTCCTCGCGCAGGATCTCCATGAGTTCGGCGATGAACACCACATCGCCATCCACTCGGGCCATCAGGTCCGCGGTGTCAATGGCCGCTTCAGCGATGATGGCCAGTGGCTGCGGGTCGGGCGCATCGTTCCGCGGAGCTGAGCCGCCCCGCGCGATATAGTCGTCGAGAACCTCATCGAGCTCCTGCGGCCGGATCGGCTTGGAAAGGTATCCATCCATCCCGGCCTCCAGGCAGCGCTCCCGGTCGCCTTTCATCACCAGCGCCGTCATCGCCACGATCGCCTGATGCCGCCCGGTCTGCTTCTCCGCCGCGCGAATCTCGAGCGTCGCTTCGATGCCGTCCATCTCCGGCATCTGCACATCCATCAGCACCAGATCGAAGGCACCGGTTGCGAGCGCGTCCACTGCCTGCCGTCCATTGCCGGCTACGGTCACCGTGTGTCCGCGTTTCTCCAGAAGGCGCACGGCCAGCTTTTGGTTGACCTCGTTGTCCTCGGCTAAGAGCACCCTGAGGAACTGGTTGGCGGAACGTTCGGCTTGGAGTAGCTTCTGCGTAATCATTGGAGATTCTCTCTTTGTCGATTTGGCGCCAAGCGCGCGTGCGATCGCTTCCTGCAACTCGGCCTGGCGAACGGGCTTGAGAAGATAGGCGGCTATGCCCAGCTCCTGACACCGGCCAGCATCGCCGCGATGACCGCCTGAAGAAAGCATCATGACAGTAGCTGCGGAAAACGCCGGGTTCTTCTGCAGTTCCTGCACCACCATGAAGCCGTCCATCTGCGGCATGTGCATGTCCGTGAGCACCAGGCGATAGGGTTCGCCCATCATCAGCGCATCGGCGAGCTTGCGCAGCGCGCTCGGTCCGTCCGCCGCGCTGGTGGCCTTCATCCCCCATCGGGCCAGCAGGCCTTCCAGGATCCGGCGATTGGTCTTGTTGTCGTCGATGATCAACACCTTGACTCCGGCCAGTCTCTCCTGTGCGGCGGCCGGCGCGGTTGTTTCCTCCACGCACTCCGCGACCTTCAAGGGCACGACAAAGTGAAAGCGCGAACCGCGCCCAAGCTCGCTCTCAATCCAGATCCGGCCGCCCATGATCTCGATCAGCCGCTTGGAAATCGTCAAGCCCAGACCCGTGCCGCCGTATTGCCGTGTGGTCGATGTGTCCGCCTGTCGAAAGGACTCGAAGATGGTCTCGATCTTCTCCGCCGCAATTCCAATGCCCGTGTCGGAGACGGTGAAGTGCAGCCAGCCGTCCTCTGCGCCGTTCTGCTCCACCTCTACCTTGACGGACACCTCGCCCATTTCGGTGAACTTGATCGCGTTGCCGATGAGATTGGTCATGATCTGACGCAGCCGGCCCGCATCGCCGAAGACTGCCCCCGGCACCTGTGGGCTGATCTCGCAGAGCAACTCCAGCCCCTTCTCATCGGCGCGCAGAGCGAGCGTCTTCAGTGTGGTTTCCACGCATTCGGGCAGATCGAATTGAATCTCTTCCAGATCGATCTTGCCCGCCTCGATCTTCGAGAAGTCGAGGATGTCATTAATCACATTGAGCAAAGAATCCGCCGATAGTTTGACCGTCTCGATATAATCGCGCTGCTCGGCAGTGAGTTCGGTCTCAAGCGCCAGATCGGTCATCCCGATCACGCCGTTGAGTGGGGTGCGGATCTCGTGGCTCATGTTGGCCAGGAACTCGCTCTTGGCCCGGTTGGCGGACTCCGCGGCGGCGCGCGCCTCCAGCATTTCGCTCTCCACGAGCTTGCGCTCCGTCACGTCGTGAACGAACGCCGCAAACAGCTTCTGCCCTCCTACGGAGATCACGGAGATCGCCATCTCCGCCGGAAAACTGCGGCCTGTCTTGTGCCGTGCCTCGACCTCGGTCCGGCTCTGCAGCGACCCCGCGGCCTCCGCTCCGAGCAGGTCCTGATAACCGCGCTGGCCCCCCATGGCTTTCTGAAACTGCAACATCTCGTCCACCGAGCGCCCGATGGCCTCCTCCGCGCTCCAGCCGAAGGTCCTCTCGGCCTCCACATTCCATTCGATAATCGCGCCCTCTGGCGTGAAACCGATAAAGGCGTCGAACGCCGCCGCCAGGATGCGCCGATAGCGCTGTTCGTTGCTCTCCATCTCCACCGCATGGGTAGAGAATCGGCGGTCGATCGCGGTGGTGAGAAAGACCAGGCAGAGCATGACCACGGTGACCAGGGCGATGCTGGCCGTACCCAGGTCGGAGATGTTCACCGCGTGCGTCAGATTCGGTGCCACCGAGGTTTCGGGAATCCATTGCGCCGCCGCCATGCCGGTGTAATGCATCACCGGAATTGCGCAACCCATCAGCAGCGCGCTCGAGGCCTTGCGCCAGCTCCACGACTTATCGATGTGGCGAAAGGCATGCGTGAGCCGCAGCGCCACAAATGCTATCCCGACCGCCAGCCCCACCGACAGCAGCACCAGCGCCCGCGAATAGATGGCCGTCGCGGGCATGCGCATCGCCGCCATGCCGATGTAGTGCATGGCCGCGATGCCGCCGCCCATGCTCAGGCTGCCGAGCAACGTGGCCGTCCAACCCAGCGTCTTGCGGGTGGCGATGAACAGCGCAACGCCCGAGGCCAACACTGCCGCGGCCATCGACAGCAGAACCGTCGGCCAGTCGTAGCGCACAGGCATGGGCATCTCGCACGCCAGCATTCCGATGTAATGCATCGACCAGATGCCGATGCCCATCGCGACCGCGCCGCCGCCCGTCCATCCCAGCCTCGCCAAAGCGGAGCGGCTGGACGTAACCCGGGCGGCAAGGTCCAGTGCCGCGTAAGCCGACAGGATGGCGATCGCGACAGACAGCGCAATCAACGTTGCATCATAATGAACGTGCATGGAAACAGCAGGAGCCATCGAAGCCTCGAGAAGGATTGAAAGTCTTCCTGCTCCATCGGCAGAGTGAGTGATTTGCATGAGTCGCACCTTCAACGGCGCGGTTGGATATGGCTGTGCGAACGCAGACCGTAGGTCTCCATCTCAGCCGGTGCGCTTCTCCGCCGCGTCGCACAGCTTCTCTACCCTGCGCTCTCTCGCCTCTCCGGCGCGATAATAAAACACGGCCAGCAGCTCGCAGCGGCGCTGGTACGGCGTCAGCTTCTCCCACCCCAGCCGCGCCTTCGGCCGTCTCCGAAACGCCGCCGCGATCGCCGGCGGCAGCTCACGCTCTCCCTCCATCGCGGCCAGCAGACGCTCGGCCATCTGCTCGCACCTTCCCCGTCGCGCCGCCTCGCTCTTCGGCCCGCCAATCCACTTCCCAATCTCGCGCCGCATCGACTCGCTCAAGCCGTCATAAAACGCCCGCAGCCCCTCTTCCTCATCGAGCAACACCGCCAGTTCATCCGGCAGCTCCGCCGGACGCGGCGCGAGGTCCGGCTCCAACGTAAACTCCGCCTGCTGCCCCAGCCGCACATCTCCACCCTGCTGCATCGCCCGGTTCACCAGAAAGAAGTACCCGCCGGCCTCGGCAAACCCGAACAGCGAAGTCCTGAACCCGAACCCGTTCACCGTACCCTTCACCCGCAGCCGCACCATCTCCCGCCATACCTCCGATGGCACGAACGGCACCCGCACCACCGTCCATCCCATGTACCCCTGCAGCTTCTCCAGCACCGCTCGAAAGCTCTTCACCCGATTCGCCGCCACCGTCGCCACCCCCACGCCAACATGCTAATCCGCGGGCGATCGAGCAGAGGCCTCATTGGTGTAGAGCCTCGCTCTTTCGGTCCAGAGCCTCGCTCTTTCTTTTCTGGTTGTCATTCCGCAGCGTAGCGGAGGGATCTGCTTCTTGGGGTGGCTATACACCATCGGGGAACTGCGCTAAGCTCAATAAACTCGATAAACTCAAAGCATCGCCGCCGACGCCAATCCGCGTATCTTTCTCTCCGCCGGCGAAGCTTCGGGCGACGCCTACGGCGCGACCCTCATCGTCACCCTGCGCCAGCATCTTCCGGACGCGACCTTCACTGGCCTGGGCGGCGCGCAGATGGCTCAGCAGGGCCAACGCCAGATCGTGCGCGCCGAAGACGTCGCCCACATGGGCATTACCGAGGTCCTGCGCCACGCGCCCTACATCTACGCGCAGTACCGCAAACTCGTCGCGAGCATCCATCGCGAGAGGCCCCACGTCGCCGTCCTGATCGACTTCCCCGACGTCAACTTCCGGCTCGCCAAACACCTCAGGCGTGCCGGAACTCCGATCGTCTGGTTCGTCAGCCCGCAGCTCTGGGCCTGGAAGCGCGGCAGACTTCGCTGGGTGCAGGAGCGCGTGGACAAGATGCTGGTCATCTTCCCCTTTGAGGAGACCTTCTACCGCGATCGCGGCGTCGACGCCGAATTTGTAGGCCATCCCCTCGTCTTTCCCGAGGCCACGTCGTCAGGCCTCACCACCTCGCGCGAAGCCTACGCCGCCGAGCACAACCTCGACCCTGCACGCACCTGGATCGCACTGCTCCCCGGCAGCCGCTGGAAGGAGATTCGCGCCAACCTGCCCGCACTCCACGAGCTCGCGATGAGCGATCTCATCACCAGCGCCGCCGCCTACACCACCTTCGACGCCACCGGCGTCCACCAGCCCCGCGACCCCGCCGCGCACACCCGCTACGAGTTCCTCCTGCCCGTCGCCTCCACCATCGACCGCGCCGAACTCCAGCGCTACATCGGCCAGCTCAACCGCGAGCACCTCAAGTACTTCGGCCCCGAAGCCTCCACCCTGCGCCTGACGCTGGTTGCGGGTCCCGACGCCGCCCGCAATGCCCTCCAACACGCCCGCGCCTCGGTGGTCGCCAGCGGCACCGCGACCGTGCTCGCGGCCATCGTGGGCAATCCCTTCGTGGTCGTCTATCGCGTCTCGCCGCTGACCTTTTTTCTAGCAAAAAAACTTGTTGAGTATCCGGCCGAGTTCCCCAACATGCTCGACCTCAACGGCAACCTCCCCGTCGCCATGCCCAACCTGATCGCCGGGCGGCGAATCGTGCCCGAGCTGCTGCAATCCCGCTTCACCGCCGCGAACGTCGCCTCCGCGCTGGCTCCCCTGCTCCACGACAGCCCCGAACGTGACGCCCAGATCGCAGCTCTCGCGCAGGTACGGCGCCAACTCCTTGCCACGGACCAACCATCGGCAACATCCCCCATCGATCGCGTCGCCGAGGCCGTCATCGCCTGCTTATCTTCCAGCGGCGAGCATAGTGAAGCTTGAGTTCGCCCAAGGAACTCTGATGAAGTCTCGTCTTGTTGAGGGCACGACTTCAGTCGTGCCGTAAAGGGTCTGGGATCAACTGGGCTTTAGCCCCTGAGGGCAAAGCTGAGGACTCAATCAGACATTCCTTAGTGACTTGTCAGCCTGTGGGCGGACTTCAACCTTTACCGCATTAAGGCCGCTTCGGCGCCGGCAATCCCATCTCGGCCATCACCCGCTGCAGGTCTTTCCAAGCCTCACCCTTCTGCCGCGGATCGCGCAGCAGAAACGCCGGATGATACGTCACCGCGGCCTTCGCTCCACGCACTGCATGCCATTGCCCGCGCAGCGACGCCAGCGACTGGCGCACTCCGAGCAGATAGGTCGCCGCGGTAGCGCCCAGCGCAACAATAATCTCCGGCCGCACAATATCAATCTGCTTCAGCAGAAACTGCGAGCACGTTGTGGCTTCGACGAACTCCGGCGTGCGATTGCCCGGCGGCCGGCACTTCACGATGTTCGCGATGTAGACCTCTTCGCGCTTCAGCCCCATCGCCGCAATCATGTTATTCAGCAACTGCCCGGCCTTGCCGACGAACGGAATTCCGGTCGCATCCTCGTCCGCACCCGGGCCTTCGCCCACAAACATCAGCCGCGCGTTCGGATCGCCATCGCCGAAGACGATCGTATGCCGCCCCGCATAGGCCAGCGGACACCGCGTGCAGTCGCCGATCTCCGCGCGCACCGCTGCGAGCGCCGCCGCGCGCTCGCCCGCCGGAACAATTTGCGCAGGCAGCGGCGCAAGGACATCGAACGAAACAGGCTTCGGCATGGGTGCGACAAGCTCCGATGGAAGCGCCAGTGCGACGCCGTCCTCTGCGCTCGCAGGCTCGATTGCAACCTGCGCTTTGGATGTATTGGACGCTGCCGCCGAACCCGCCACGGGCGGCCTCACCAGGGGCGCAGCAGCAGTCCGATTCGGCGCAGCAGCAGTCCAGTTCGGCGCAACAGGCGGCTTCGTTCGATCCGGCACAGCGGCCGCGATCCTCGCGCGCAACGCCTCTGGCAGCAGCGTCTTCGGCTCATCGCGGCGATACAGGTCATAGATGCCCATGTCGCGCAGGTAGTCGACATAGGCGCGAAGCTGCTGCTCGGGCAAAAGACTCATCGTTTCATCGTAAAGCCAGCCGCGCCATCGTAAAGCTAGACGCCCGGCGCAGGCAGCGGCCTGCCCATCACGGAGTAAGTCACCTTGCCGACGCGAATCTCATCCTGCGCCACGCGGCAGGCCTTCATCGACTTAGATACCCCGAGCGGCGGCGCACCCGATTGCAATTGCCGGGCCCGCCGTGCAGCGCCCTTCACGAGGCTGTATTTGTTCTGTAGCGGTTCATTGACTGCCATCGAATGAGACCTCCTGGGGGAATGTCTTCCATCTTAGCGCCGAAACTCATGCGCGCGGCATGAAAATGTGAAAGTGCAAGAGCTCGACTGTCAGCCGCACGCAATGGAACGAACAGCGCACATCCAAAATGTCAGACGCCGGCCACAGTCACGCCGAAGCTGCCGAGCGCGGAATCCAGCCGTGCTGAGTGCGCCGTGGTCAGACATTGTGCTGCCAACGCGGCATCGCGAGCGCTCGCTTCACCGCGCTCCGCCAGAACGATCGCCCGCATCTCCGACGCCGCCTGGTCGAGCACGTCATTCACCAGCGCATACTTGTATAGCTCCAGCTTGCGCAACTCCGTGCGCGCCTCCGCCAGCCGCGTCTCGATCACTGCCTCGTTCGCCACACCCTCGGCCTGGCTGCGATTGCGCAGCCGATGCTCCAGCACCTCCGGGCTCGGCGGCAGAATGAAAATCGGCACCGCTCCTGGCATCTTGCGCATCACCTGCAATGCGCCCTGCACATCGATGTCGAGCAGCAGGTCTTTGCCTTGTTCGCGCGCATGCGCCAGCGCGGCAACAGCCGTCCCATAAAAATTGCCGAACACCTCGGCCGACTCCAGGAACTCGCCCGCCTCCACCATCCGCACAAAATTTTCGCGCGTGGTGAAGTGATACTCGCGCCCATCCTCTTCCGAGCCGCGCGGCTCCCGCGTCGTAAACGAGATCGAGAAGTCCAGCCCCGGCACCAGCCGCCGCACCTCGCTCACCAGCGTCGTTTTGCCCGATCCACTCGGCGCCGAAATAATAAACAGAATTCCCGCCATGCATTCGTCCGGTCTTACCTTCATGGGCAGAATGTCCATTACTCTTAGCTTCTGCCTTGCCTTTGC
Source organism: Granulicella sp. (assembly GCA_965277925.1). GTDB lineage: Bacteria > Acidobacteriota > Terriglobia > Terriglobales > Acidobacteriaceae > Granulicella. The sequence goes on from OZ255850.1 coordinate 1,782,498, forward strand.
TTTTCTGGTTATCTTAACTTCTGCCTTTGCCTTTGCTTTTCTGGTTGTCATTCCGCAGCGCAGCGGAGGAATCTGCTGTTTGCGGCGCCATACACCATCGTCGGGACATTGCGATTTGCCTTAGTGTAACCGACCGCTACGCCGTGCCCTCGACGCCCACCACTGCCGCTTCGCCGGTCTCCACCATCGCGAGGTCTCCCTCGCCGAACTGCAGTTGATAAAGCCTGCGATACATTCCGCCCTGCGCGATTAGCTGCTCATGCGATCCAAGCTCGGTGATGCGACCATGTTCCATCACAGCGATGCGATCCGCCCGCCGCACTGTGGACAGCCGGTGCGCGATCACCAGCACCGTCCGGCCCTGCATCAGGTTCGCCAGCGCGGCCTGCACCGCGGCCTCGCTCTCAGTGTCGAGCGACGACGTCGCCTCATCCAGAATTAATATCGGCGCATCCTTCAGCAGCGCGCGCGCGATGGCCAACCGCTGCCGCTCGCCGCCCGAAAGCGTCGCCCCGCGTTCGCCGATGATCGTGTCATACCCCTGCGGCAGACGCAGAATAAAATCGTGCGCCAGTGCCGCGCTGGCTGCGGCCTCGATGCGCTCCATCGGCACATCCGGTTGGCCGTAAGCAATGTTGTTGCGCACTGTGTCGTTGAACAGCACGGTCTCCTGCGTCACCTTGCCGATCTGTTTACGCAACGAACCCAGAGTGAGGTCGCGCACATCGTGCTCGTCCAGCAGAATCGCCCCACCGGTCACATCGAAGAAGCGCGGCAGCAGGTTCACCAGCGTCGATTTGCCCGCACCGCTCGGCCCCACCAGAGCCACCACTTCGCCGCGCCGCAAGGTCAACGAAACCTCGTGCAGCACCTCCTTGCACACGCCGTCGCGCTCATAGCCGAAGCGCACATCGCGAAACTCGATGCGCCCTTCGAAACCCTTCAGCGCAATCGCCTTCTTTCGCTCGCGCACCTCATCCTGCTCGTCGATAAAGCGGAATATCTCCTGGCTCGCGCCCACCGCCTGCTGAAAGCTGTTGTAGTAAGCAGGCATGCGGCGCACCGGGTCGTACAGCATAATCACCGCGCCCAGAAAGGTGATGAAGGTGCCCGGCGACACTCCGTGCTGAATGCGATTGCGGCCGAGGAACAGCAGCGCCGCCAGCAGGACAGCCCCGAGCGCGTCCATCAGCGGCGAGGAGATGGCCTGCACGGCCATGGTGCGCATGTTGGCGATCAGCAGGCGGTCGGCGGCGCGGCGGAAGCGGTTCATCTCCCAGCGCTCCATCCCGAAGGCCTTCACGATGCCGTTGCCGCTGATCGTCTCCTGCACAATGTTCTGGATTTCGGCGAGCTTGTCCTGGCCATGACGGGTGGATTTGCGCACGCCGCGGCCGACCTTGCGCGACGAGAGGATGATGACCGGGATAAACAACAGCAGGATCCAGGCCATGGCGCCGCCGGTAAGAATGACCACGCCGATCATGACCACCAGCGTAAAGAACTGCTGCAGAAAATCGATCAGCACCGTGGCCATCGCCGACTGCACGCGCTCTACATCGTTGATGAGGGTGGAGATGAGCGTGCCGCTGGTGTGGCGCTGAAAAAACGCAGTCGAACGGCGCAGGGTCGAGTCGTACAGATCGTTGCGCAGATCGGTGATCATGCCGAAGCCGGCCTTGTTTTCCAGCAGCGTACCGAGATAGTCGCAGATGGACTTGATCACCGCCGAACCGATCAGCGCGACCGCGACCACGGTCCACGCGTTGTGGAAGTGATGCGGAATCAGAAACTGCAGGTTCAGGACGTGATGGGTATGGCGGATGGGGTAAACCAGAACCTGATTGGGCGCGGACCCGGCGCTCAGCACGTTGTCGATGATCGGCTTGATGAGCAGCACGCGCAGCGCGGCCATGGCGGCGAAGACAACCATCAGCAGAATTGCCGTCAGGGTGTACAGCGCGTACGGCCGCATGTAGCCCAGCAGTCGCCAGACGCGGTTCATGCGCGGCCCCAGCGTTCTGTCCGGCAATCTCTCATCAACGCTTAGTGTACGCGGGGCGCGCGCGAATCGTCGTCGCGACAGGGAATCCGCGTTTGCTCTTGCTCTTGCTTTTCTGGTTGTCATTCCGTGGGAATCTGCCTCTCGCCAGTTGCTATACACCATCGGGGACACCACTCTAGAATGTCGCCATGGAGATCAAGCGCATCGGCTCGCAGCCCTCAGGCAAAGGTCCGGCAGACTGGTTCACCGGCAGCGTCCGCATCGACCCGCTCTTTCAAGCGCCCGACCCGGCGCGCGTCGCCGGCGCCAGCGTCACATTTGAGCCCGGAGCCCGCACCGCCTGGCATACGCATCCGCTCGGACAGACATTGATCGTCACCGCAGGTTGCGGCTGGGTCCAGCGCGAAGGCGGTGCGACCGAAGAAGTTCACCCCGGCGATGTGGTCTGGTTTGCGCCGGCAGAGAAACACTGGCACGGCGCGACACCCACCACGGCCATGACTCACATCGCGATTCAGGAGCGACTCGATGGCAAGGTCGTCGATTGGATGGAGCACGTCAGCGACGAACAATACAACGAAAAGCAATACAACGACGAACAAGACAACGAGGAGCAACACAAACGCTGACTCCGCATCGCCTTTCCTTTTCTGGTTGTCATTCCCGAAGGGAATCTGCGGTTGCGTTTGTACTTGCTTTTCCGCAGGAATTTGTTGTTTGGCGAGCCGATACAGCATCGGAGAAACCGCCTCACCGCGGCATATCCCGATGCGCCGACTTCGCGCGATAGCCCGCATCGCCCAGCCGCTTCTTCATCTCTTCGGCAATCATCACCGACCGGTGCTGCCCGCCCGTGCACCCCACGCCGATCGTCAGGTAACTCTTGCCCTCATGAATATAGTGCGGCAGCAGGAACGTGAGCATCTCCGTCACCTTGTCGAGGAACTCCTTCGTCTGCGGAAACTGCCGGATATACTTCGCCACCTTCGGATCCTTGCCGGTGAGTTTGCGGAACTCCGGCACGAAGTGCGGGTTGGGCAGGAAGCGCACATCGAAGACCAGGTCCGCGTCGCTGGGAACGCCGTTCTTGAAGCCGAAACTGGTCACCGAAATCGTCAGGTTGCGATCGCTCGCCGGGCCGCTGCGCGCGAACTGCGCATTGATGTGCGCGCGCAGCTCATGCACGTTGAAGCGCGTCGTATCGAGCAGAATATCGGCGACGTTGCGCACCGGGTCCAGTCGCTTGCGCTCGGCGCGGATGGACGCCATGACAGTCTCACCGTGGCCTTTGGAGTCGCGCCCCATCGGATGTGGCCGGCGCGTCTCCGAGAAGCGCCGCACAATCGCGTCTTCGCTGGCTTCGAGAAACACCACCCGCGTCGGCAGCACCTTGCGCACACTTTTCAGGATCGCCGGAAAGCGCTCCAGCCGGCTACCCTCGCGCACGTCCACCACCAGCGCCGCGTGCGTGATCTCGGCTGATTTTTGCACCAGGTCGGCGAAGCGCGGCACCAGTTCCAGCGGCAGGTTGTCCACTGAATAGTAGCCCAGGTCTTCAAACGCCTTCAGCGCCGAGGCCTTGCCCGACCCCGACATCCCTGTCAGGATCACCAACTCGCGTCCCTGCTCCTCGCGTCCCGGCTGCCCCGGCTCCGTATGCGTCGCTGGACGCCCCGGGAGTCGCCTCGGCGCACGCTTGCTTGCCTTCTTCGGCGCTGGCTTCCTCATGGCTGCATCCTAGCATCGCCGGGGAAGCAGCGAATAGAGAGTAGCGTGCAGAGAAACCAGCGCAGATCCGGCAGCCTTAGAATTTCAGGAGCGAGCTCAACGCTAGTTCCAAATCTCTACGCTCTGACCTCTACACTCTGCTCTTTTTCCTTGGGATGATCGCGCACGGTGGCGAAGCGCTCCTTGTGCCGGATCGCCTGCTGTTCCACCTTCTGCAGCGCGTCGTGCAGCGCGGCCTCCATTTCGGCCGACTCGCTGGTAGCCACCAGGCTCTCGCCGCGGCACTGCACCGTCACCTCCGCGATCTTGCGGTACTTGTCTTCGGTAAAAATAATATGCGCGCTCGTGCAGCGATTCGTGACTCGGTCGATCCGGGCCAGCCCGGCCTCCGCTTGCGACTTCAACTTGGCAGTGACTGCGGTATGGCGGCCCGTGTATTCAATCGTCATCTATGTCGTCTCCTATCCGACCCTGCCGGGTAAGATGCGCTTGGCGAAGCGGAAGCGGCCTGCTTCTGTTTTTGCCGTTGCTTTTGCTTTTCCGGTTGTCATTCCGTAGGAATCTGCTGTTTGGAATCCCCATCCACCAGTCAGAGACCGCCCTATCGCGACCGCCGCTGATGCGTGCTGGGAATCTTCATGTCCTCGCGATACTTGGCCACGGTCCTCCGCGTCACCCGGATACCCTGCCGCTGCAACTCCGCGGCCAGGAAGTCGTCGGTCCACGGCTTGCGCGGGTCTTCGTCTTCGATCAGCTTCTTCACCCGCCGCTTGAGCAGCATGAGCGGAACATCTCCGCCCTCCGGCCCATTCACGGCTTCCGAGAAGAAGAACCGCAGCTCGAAGACCCCCTGCGTCGTGTGCACATATTTATTCGCCACCGCGCGGCTGACGGTCGACGGATGCACACCGATCTCCTCGGCGATCTCCTTGATCATCATCGGCCGCAGGCTGTCTACACCGCGCTCCAGGAACTCGCCCTGTCGGCGCACGATGATCTCGCACGTCCGCACGATCGTATTCTTGCGCTGCTCGATGTTGCGCAGCAGTTGGATCGCCGATTTGTAGCGTTCCTTCACATACTCGCGCACATCCCGGTCAATGCCCTTTTCGCGCAGCATCTTGCGATAACTGTGGTTGAGCCGCAGCGCCGGCAGGTCCTCTTCATTCATCACCACCACATACTCGTCACCGCGCTTCACGAAGGCTACATCCGGTTCGATCAGCCGCGTGGTCACCTGGTTGTAGCGCTGGCCCGGCTTTGGGTCGAGCCGCCGGATCAGCTCCACCGCCCCGTTGACATGGTCTGCCGGACAGCGGCACAGCCGCACCAGCTCGCGCATGTCCTTCTTCTGCAGCAGCAGCAGATGCTTCTCCACGATCAGCGCGGCGGTTTCGAACAGGCCGAAGTCGCCATGGGGGCGCGCATGGCCATTGGTGCGTCCCGCCGCGGCCGCGGCCCGGGCAGCGGCAATCTTCGCTTCCCGGCAATGCGCGGCGATCTGCAACTGCAGACACTCGCGCAGGTCGCGCGCGCCCACGCCCAGCGGATCGAAGTGCGAAACCATCTCGCGCGCCTGGTGAACCAGCGCCAGCGTGTCAGCCATTGGCGCGACGTCCAGCAGCGCGTCCGCCAGCTCTTCCAGGCTGGCCGTCAGATAGCCATCCTCGTTCAGATTGCCGATGATCAGCTCCGCGGCCGTCTTCAGATCGTCGCTCAGCGACATCGACCCAAGCTGCCACATCAGATGGTCGGTCAGCGTACTCGGCTGGGACAGGAAGTGCTCGAACGAAGGCTTGTCGAACTCCTCGAAGTTCGAGGTCGTCCGATAGCCGGGATCCAGAAAGTCCTGAAAGTAGCTTCCGAAGTCGATCTCATCGAAGGGGTCCTTCTCCTTGCGCTCCCCATCCCCGGCGACTTCTTCGGCGCTGCGCTCCCGCTCGCCCTCCCGGGCCGAGCGCTGATCGAGCGTCTCGTTCGACTCGTCGATCTCCTCCAGCACCGGATTCTCGACCATCTCGCTGTCGATCATCTCCTTCAGCTCGAGCTTGTTGAGCGCAAGCACGGCGACCATCTGCACCAGGCTCGGGGTGAGCACCTGGCGCTGCGAAAGCTTGACATTCAGCCGTGGCTGCAACAACGGAATCGACCTCGTGAACTCAACGTAATTACGCGGATACTACGGATGCGGATGGGCATGCAAGCAAGTCTAGGGCCAGTCTACTGCGGAGTTCCAGGGAAAATTAAGATTTTTTGACACCGTAGATGAAGAGTAATTTCCCGAATCGGGAACCCTTCCCCGGAACCGGACTACACCAAAGTTTCCACTGGCGTAGAGTGGCTCTGTTTTTCTGGTTGTCATTCCGCAGCGCAGCGGAGGAATCTGCTGTTTTGGAGTGCCTCCACATCATCGGGGGATACGGCTCTAAACCAGCGAAAAACCCTCGCCCAGATAGATCCGCTTCACCTCTGCATTCCGCCCTAGCTCCCCCGGCGTCCCGCTCTCGAAGATGCGGCCGTTGTTGATGATGTACGCCCGATCGGTCACGCTCAGCGTCTCGCGAACGTTGTGATCGGTAATCAACACGCCGATCCCGCCCGCCTTCAGGTCGAAGATGATCTGCTGCAGCTCCAGCACCGCGATCGGGTCGATTCCCGAAAACGGCTCGTCCAGCAGGATGAACGCCGGCTCGATCGCCAGGCAGCGGGCGATCTCCACGCGTCGCCGCTCGCCGCCCGAGAGCGCATAGCCGCGCGTCTTGCGCACATGCCCCAGATTCAACTGCGAGATCAGGTTTTCCGTCCGCTTGCGCCGCGCCTCCCACGTAATATGCTGGGTTTCCAGCACCGCCAGCAGGTTCTCCTCCACCGAAAGCTTGCGAAAAACCGACGGCTCCTGCGGCAGATAGCTGATCCCGTGCTCCCGCGCGCGCAGATACATCGGTGTCCGGGTAATATCCACGCCGTCGGCCAGGACCCGGCCCGAATCCGGCCGCACCAGCCCGACGATCATGTAAAAGCTGGTCGTCTTGCCGGCGCCGTTCGGCCCCAGCAGACCCACCACCTCGCCCTGCCGGATCTCCAGGCTGACCCCGCGGACCACCTGCCGCCCTCCGTAGGTCTTCGCGATCTCCTCGGTTCGCAGCGTCCTCATCGAAGCTCTACTGCCTCACTTCCGTCTCGGTGCGAACGCGGCCCTGGCCCGACTTGGGCGCTCCCGGCGCGCCCGCCACCACAATCGTACTACCCGCCCCGCTGAACAGCAGCGTCTCTCCCGTGATGCTGCCCTGCTGCGCATCCACAATATGCGGCGGATGCCCTGGCGAACCGGTCAGTACATAATTACCGGCTCCTGGAGTTCCGGCTACGGCCGTTCCCGGTCCTCCGGCGCCCGTCCCCGCGGCGCCCGTCCCCGCCGTGCCCGTCCCTGCTATATAGAGCAGTTGCTCCCCCGTCCCCTGCCGCCCCGGCTGCTCCATCCGCACATCGCCCGAGACCACCACACGGTCCAGCGAACCACCCAGCGGCCCGCTCTGGCCCGCCGCCAAAGGCTGCCTGGGCGAACCGCCCGCCTGTGCCGCCGGAGCTCCCTTCGCCGCTGGCGTCAGGAAGACCACCGCCCGCTGTCCGCGCACCTCGCCGATGGTTCCGTCGATCTGCACGCCGCCCGAAAACGTCGCCTCGCGCATCAGGTCGTTGTAATCCATCTTCGGGCTGGCCACGCGAACATAGTCCGTCGCGGCGGCTCGATCGCTGGGCGGTCCCGGCCGTTGGCGGCCTTCGTGAGCTTTCTCAACGCCCTTTGCCTTCGTCGTCGCAGCCCCGGGGCCGCCGGCGAACACCGCGCGGACCAGCCCTCCCGGCCCAGCCGGACGCGCACTGAACGTATGCCGCAGCCCATCCAGCACCAGCACCCCCGCCTGCACCTGCGACGCATCCTGCCACATCTTGGCCGGCTCCGCCTCGCTGCCGCGAAACTCCGACAACTTGCGCGCATGATCAAACGTCGCGCTCGCCGACAGCACATGGGTTACCGCAGCCGGCCTCACCTCCGCGCCGGATGCCCCCGGCGGCGCGGTCGCCGCACCCAGCATCGTCGTCTGCACGCCGCCCCGCGCCTCGGCATTGCCCGTCACCTCGTCCAGAGCGACCGTCGGCGCAAGCAGCGAAACCTCGCCGCTGGCCAGCCGCGTATCGCCCGCGAGCGTCACCGTCCGCGCCGCGCCATCATAGATCGCCCGCTGCGCGCTGCCGGTCGACACTCCGCCCTCAACTCCCAATCCGCTCGCCGTTGAATTGCCCGCGCCCCGGTTCCGCGCCGCAAGCTCGCCGCCCACCGGAACCGGCTGCCGCCCCGCGGCTCGGCTCGCAGCTCGGGTATAGATCGTCACCTGTCCCGTCTGCACCGCCGAGGCGACCGTCAACGGCTGCTTCCCCGCGTTCGCTCCCGGCCCCGGCGCGTCGGACGCCGCAAACGTCGCCTCCAGCGTCGCCCCGCGGCTGATCTCCTGCTCGCCCAGCGGAGCATCCTGCTGCAGCACCGTATGCCCCGTTCCCATCAGCCGCTGCGGCTGCACCTGCTTGTCGCCAGCCGCGACGAACAGCATCCGTAGATCGTCCGCCGCCACCTGCACCGTCTTGAACTGTGGGGCTCGGCCCTGCGCGGCCAGCTGCTGCGGTGGACCAGCGAGCCGCGCCTTGGCGCCCGACGCCACCGTTATCAGCGACTCGCCACGCATCTGCGCCCCTCCCGTCGCCTGCACCTCACTCAGCCGCGAGCCAGCAGTCCGCGAGCCAGCCGTCCCCGACCCCGCCGTGCGCGAACTAGCCACGCGCCCGCCGCTCGCAAACAGCGCCACAATCTTCTCGCCCGCGATCTCGCGCTCCAACCCATGCGAGCCCGCCGCCGCGTCCGCATGGTCCACCATCGCCAGGCTTGCAACCCCGCCCGCCGCTCCGGTCGCCACCACGCTCTTCGCCGCTCCCTGCGCATCGAACACCGCATCCACCTGCCGCGCCGCGCCACGCATGGGCCGCTGCGGGTCGGTATCCACCAGCGCCACATTGCCCGAAAGCCGCGCCGTCTCCGGAACCGACTCCGGACTCAGCGTCGCATCCATCTGTTGCGCGGTCACCTGCCTGGTCCCGGAAGCCAGCACCACATTGCCGAACCCCTGCCCCTGCTCGATCGACCCGTCCTTGCGCAGATTCAGCACCGCCCGCTCCGCGCTGACCTTGCGCTCCTGCACCTTCCCGCCGCCAGCCTTCCGGTCCTCCGACATCATCACCGGCTGCGCCAAATTCACCTCATTCGCCGTCCGGTCGATGTCGGCCTTCTGCGCCGTCAGATGCACCGGCTGGCCATGCTCCATGCCGTCCATCTTTACCCGCGCCAGCAGATGCAATACATTCTGCCCGGTGTTGAACTCCGCTCCCAGCGCGCTGCACTGCATCCCGCCATAGGCGAACTCGACCTCCTGATCGGTCGCCGCCACGCCCAGCTTGCGTGTATAGACCAGCCCGCTGGTGCGCACATGAATGACCTGCGCCGGCTTGGGTCCCGCCGTCGCCGGACTGCCCGCCTCTCCATGCACCGCCGGCGCTCCAGCGTGGCCCGTCCCGGCCAGCGCGTCCGGCGCCTGCAGGTCCATGAAGACCTCGCCCAGCGCCCGCGCCACGCCCTCCTTCTGGTCGTACTCGAAGTCCTTGCCGTAGATGTGGTCGGGGCGGTCGGGGTCGCGCGTATACAGCAGCAGGTCCGCATCGTGCAGCGTCCATCGGCCATCGCCCAGCGAGGTCTCGCGCGCCGCCCGCAGCGTAAAAATCTTCTTCCCGCCCAGCGACTGCGAGTAGGTCACTCCCTTGCTGTCCCGCGAGATCGTCGCTCCGCTGCGCGCCAGAATCCGCCGGTACGCGCTCATCATCCGGTAATGCCCGTAGCCGATATAGACCGCCAGCACGGCGACCAGCAGCAGCGCGCCCGCCACCAGCACCCACCGAAGTCTCTGTATCGACAGCCGCATTGTTGTCCTGCCTCCATCTTCTCATTCCGCCGCCGCCACGCTCTACGCTGGATAGAGGACCCACGGCGCGGGTGACCCATTCATGACAGTCTCATCGTCATGAGTGGGGAACCCCAAGCCCCGGAACCGAAAATCGTGGGAGACTCGATCCGGCGATTTAAAGTACACCGCACCCGCACCGCTAAAATAGAACGCATGGCCGATCAGCTTTATCTCAGCTTGTGGTTCCCCAACTTCCGCCTGCAGTCGCTGCCTGCGACGCTGGTCTCGGTGCTGCGCCAGTTCGCTCGGATCGCCACCGACGGCCATCCCGCCAGCCCACTGGGCCGCGTCGCCGCCGCCAGCGCCTATCCTATCGACTGGACCGAATCGCCCGTCTACCAGCGCCTTTTCGCGCTCGACGACCGCGCCCAGGACTCAGCCGACACCGAAGACTCCATCATCGAAAACGCCGTCGCCGAGGCCACCGAGCAGCTCCACGAGGACACCGCCTACGAGTTCGAAATGCGCTGGATGCTCTGGCTGCCCGAGACCGCCGCCAGCGCCGATAGCGGCGCCGTTGCTGAGATCGACGCCGTTGCAGAGATCGACGACGCCGCAGAGATCGACGACGCCGCAGAGATCGACGACGCGCCGATCGACACGGCGTGGCGCCTCGAGCCCTCGCGCGTCCGCATCACCGGCTTCGGCCCCGGCTTCGACGAAGGCAGCTACGAACAGAACGGCCACATCCGCGTGGACTTCGGTCTCGATACACCCTGGACCTTCGAGAGCCAGCCGCTTGATGACGAATCCATCGACCATACGAGCGCCAAACACATCCAGCAGAATATTGAAAAGCTGCTCGCCTTCACGCTGAGCGTAGAGAAGCACTGCGGCATCTCCGGCCGCCTGCTCTGGACCGAAAGCGGCGAACCATTAGCAGAAAAACTCATCGCAAGATTGCAGCGGCTGAACTAAGAGCAGCTCCGCTCTTGGCGGTCACTCTGGCTTCTGTCTTTGCCTCTGCTTTTCTGGTTGTCATCCCGTAGGGATCTCCTGTTCGCCTATCGTGGCAAGAAAAGGGGTGCCCCATGTCCGGATTTTCGGACATGGGAATTACTGAGGCTACAGCGGGGTCCCCGTTGGTGTAGAGTCCTTCCGCGTCGACTTTGCATTTGCACTTGCTTTTCTGGTTGTCATTCCGTAGGAATTTGCTTTTTGGAGTTGCTATACACCTTCGCGGATACCGCTCTAAACCGTCATTAACCCGTGACTACGATCTCCGATAGATCGGCAATGGGACGAAGATTCTGGACGATGTCCCAGAGAATCAGTACCCGGCCACGCCGCAGCGTCGGGTTGGGATGCAAGATCATGACCCGCTCAAAAAACTCGTCGATCGCCGGTCGCAAATCGGCGATGGACTCCAACGCCTTCACATAATCCTTCTTAGCTGCAAGGGCATCGACTTTGCCCCTTACTTCGATCGAGGCGTCCCATAAATCAGCCAATTCCATATCGATTGCACTACCGCCGATTACTATTCGCTCCGTGAATTCTTCAGCCTCCGGTGCCTGCGCCAGAATATTCTTCATCCGCTTGAACGCCGCACTCACAGCCAGAAAATCCTCACTGCCGCGCATCGCCGTAACGGCCTCGGCCCTCACCACCGCATCGCGCAGATCGTCGTAATCAGCCGCCATCACGGCCTTCACGACGTCATATGCTTGCCCGCGCACCTCACGCAGATAGAACTCCACGCGCTCGGCAAAGAACGCACTCAGCTTCGCGGCAACGTCCGACTGCGGAGAAGGCGCGGACACAACATCGTTCAGCATCAGCGGCAACTCCGACTCCGCCAGAATCCGCACCACTGCATTCGCTGCGCGCCGCAGGGCAAACGGGTCCTTCGATCCGGTCGGCTCCATGCCCAACGCGAACATCCCCGCGATCGTATCGATGCGATCCGCCAGCCCCAGCAGTGCACCCTCCGCCGAGCGCGGAATCGCGCCGGTCGCGGACGCCGGCAGGTACTGATCGTAGATCGCGTCCGCCACAGTCGCGCTGAGCCCTTGTGCCCGCGCGTAGAGCCCGCCAATCACGCCCTGCAGTTCGGTAAACTCTTTTACCAACTCGGTTGTCAGATCGGTCTTCGCCAGCCGCGCCGCTTCATCCACAGCCGCTGCATTCACACTCGCCGCACGCGAGATCGCAATCTCCGCAAGCTTCGCCGCCCACGCCCGCACGCGCTCCGACTTCGCCGCATAGCTGCCGAGGTCCTTCTGAAACGTCACATGCTCCAGCAGCTTCATGCGCTCCGTCAGCGGCGTCCGCTGGTCGAACTCCCAGAAGAACCGCGCATCGTTGAACCTCGCCCGCAGCACGCGCTCATTGCCCTGCCGAATGATGGTTTCGTTCACCTCATCGAGCGCGATATTCACCACCGCCAGAAAATGCGGGGCCAACTTCCCTCGCGAATCTTCGACCGCAAAATATTTCTGGTGATCGCGCATCACCGTCACCAGCACCTCTTCCGGCAGCGCCAGATAGTCCGCCTCAAACCCGCCCAGCAGCACATCCGGCCACTCCGTCAGGTGTATCACCGCATCGACCAGCGCCTCATCCTCGCGCCACCGCGCGCCTTCCACACGTCGGGTAGCATAGTCCAGCGCCTTGCGAATCCTCTGTCGCCGCGCCTCCACATCGACCAGCACAAACTCGCCCTCAAGCTGCGCCGCATAGCTCTCCGGCGCGACGATCGCAAGAGCATCCCCACTCGACAACACCCGATGCCCATAGCTCGCGCGCCCGGCAGTCTTGCCCGCGAAACGCAATGGCACCACATCCTCGCCCAGCAGACACTCGATCCACAGCACCGGCCGCACAAACCGCTCCGGTTTGCCCGCACGCCAGTACATGCTCTTGGCCCAATAGAGCGCGCCGATCTCCTTCGGCAGCTCGCTCGCAATCACCTCCGCCGCGCTACGTCCCTTCTTCACAGTCATCGCTGCGAGATACTCGCCCTTTGCCGTCGAAATCGTTCGCAGCTCGCCCACTGCAACCCCCGACTTGCGCGCAAACGCCTCGGCGGCCGCGGTAGGCTGGCCATCCTTGAACGCGATCTTCACCGCCGGCCCGGTTACCTCTTCACTCGCATCCGCCTGCCGCTCGCGCACACCCTTCACCAGCACCGCCAGCCTGCGCGGCGTGGAATAACTGGCCGCGTCCGCGAGCGGATCGAAGCCCTCCGCCAGCAGCCCGGCGTTGCCAAACAGCGCCAGCGTCCGCCGCAGCAACTCCGCCTGCGCCCCCGCGATCATGCGCGCAGGCGCCTCTTCCAATCCAATCTCCAACAAAAAATCCGCCATCACCTGTCCTGCAATCTCGTTCGATTTGTCATCCTGAGCGCAGCGAAGGACCTGCTGTTGCTTCTCTGGTTGTCATTCCGTAGGAATCTGCTTCTTGGACCGCCAACGGACCTACGCCGCCGTCAACCTTCCCTGCTCCGCATAAACCTTCGCCACACCCACAATCAAGTTCCGAATCCGCGCCATCACACCCACGCGCTCGGTCACCGAAATCGCCCCCCGTGCATCGAGCAGATTGAACGTATGCGAGCACTTCAGCGCCAGCTCATACGCGCCCAGCGTGGGAAAACGCTGCACGGCCTGCGCGGCTTGAGCATCGCCGCTCAAAGCGACGTTCTCTTCGCTCAACACAGTCTTCGCGCGCGCCAGCAGCCCCAGGCACTCAGCCTCATACAGCTCCAAATGCTTCCACAGCGAGCTCACATCCGCATAATCGAACGAGTACGCCGAGAACTGCTGCTCTTCGTGCAAACGCACATCGCCATACGTAATCGCCGCACCCGTGACAACATCGCGCGCCCACACAATGTCGTAGATCGAATCCACATCCTGCAGAAACTGCGCGATCCGCTCCAGCCCATACGTAATCTCGCCCGAGATCGGATCGAGGTCCATGCCGCCGCACTGCTGGAAATAAGTGAACTGCGTAATCTCCTGCCCATCGAGCATCACCTGCCAGCCCACGCCCCACGCGCCGCCCACGGGCCACTCCCAGTTGTCCTCTTCAAACTTGATATCGTGTTCGCGCAGGTCGATCCCGATGGCCACCAGCGACTCCAGATACAGCTCCTGCACGCGCTCCGGCGGCGGCTTCAAAATCACCTGCAACTGCGTGTGCCGAAACAGCCGATTCGGATTCTCGCCATAGCGCCCATCGGCCGGCCTGCGCGAAGGCTGTGCGTACGCGATCTTGATGGGCTTCGGCCCCAGCACACGCAGAAACGTATCCGGCGACATCGTCCCCGCGCCAACCTCAAGATCATAAGGCTGCTGCAACACGCAGCCATGCTCCGCCCAGAAGCGCTGCAACGTGAACAGCAGCTCCTGAAACGTCAGGGATTTCTTGCTAGACATTCGTGAAACGTCCTTTGTTGAGTCATTTCGATTCTAACCGCTCAGCCCGGCAGCAGCACCGCCGCACTGCGCAAACGCCGCTCCAGATGCCGCTCCAGCATTCCCACCGCGAACGCCCGCAGATCACTCGCGCGCTCCACCGGCCACGCTTCCCCAGCCAGTTCCGGCAGCGGCGTTCGCCCAATCCTGTAGCTCTCCCGCACCGACTCCGCACTCAATGGATGGCTCCCCGGACGCCGGTCGTCGTGGCAGGTCACGCCATCGCCCGCGGGCGACCACCACACTTCTGCGCCGCGCAAATCCAACCCACAAACAGCGCAGTGGCCGAGCTCCGGCATCCAGCCCATCAGCCGGTTCATCCACAGGCAAAAGTACATCACCGGCAGCCACACAGCGTCGGCGCTCATCGCCGTAAGAACCGTTACCGCCAACCGGTAAATATTGTCATCAGCCGCCAGCTCCGGCATCGCCTCTTCGAGCACCTCGACCACCAGCTGCAACCCCGCCATGCGCAGCCAGTCCACCGGAGCCGACAGCGGGGACCAAAGAATCTCGAACTGGTCCAGCCGCACCAACTCCTGCCCCGGCCGCTCGGTGTAGTGCGCGCGGACATGCGTGGCCGGTTCCAGCGCGCCGCCGAAGCGTCTGCGCGACTTCATCGCGTGCCGCGCCACGCCCTTCACCTTGCCCTGGTCGCGAGTGAACAGACTCACCAGCAGATCGGCCTCGTGGAACGGCCACGTCCGCAGCACAATCGCTTCTCCGTGGTGCTGAATGAGTCTGCCTTCGGCCATGACAGCTATGGTCTCATCGGGACCACTCCGCAGACCGCGGGCGCAAAGCGAAAACGCCCAGCCGAAGCCGAGCGCCTTGCGAAATCAGCGAAAGAGCTTACCGCCCGAAGTGCGTCGCGTTCTTCTCCTGGTACTCCGCCCACTTCTCCGGCAGGTCGTCGCCCGCATAGATCGCCGACACCGGGCACACCGGAACGCACGCGCCGCAGTCGATGCACTCGACCGGATCGATATAGAGCTGCTCCAGGGTATCGCCGCCGGGTTCGTCCGCCTTGGGGTGAATGCAGTCCACCGGGCAGGCATCCACACACGCCCGGTCCTTGGTGCCGATGCAGGGTTCCGCGATTACATACGCCATCTTTCTATCTCCTTCTTTCCGTATCCGGTAAAGCTCTGAGTCAATCTTCAGGTCTCAGGTAAATTCTAGCAAAGACAACCGCTGCACCAAGAATCCGCCGATTCTTCGCAACTCGATTACAAGCCTTACTTCGCGCGTCTCGCCCGCTCTCAGCCAGCTCTATTACTATCGTTAGATGAACACACCTGCATGGCTCCCCGCTGCGTTGTCGGCGCTCGGAACCATCATCGCCCTGTCAGCCTTTGCCTATCAGGTGCATCGCGCGCGTTTCAATCAATCCGTCGATCTGCTCTTTCGGCTTGAAAACGATTTCTTTGGCCCAGCCAAACGCATCCAGCGAGCCATCGCCTGCCGTGATCTCGTAGAAGGCGATGCCCTCGAAGCCGAGCGCCTTCTTGATTTTTTTGAAACGATGGCGCTTCTGCTGAAGCGAGGTGCGCTGGACCCCGAGATGGTCTGGCACACCTTCTTCTATTGGATCAATCACTACTATCAGGCGCTTGAACCCTACATCCTCGAACGCCAGAAGAAGGACCCTCTCCTCTGGCAGGATCTTGTTAGTTTCGTGCAAACGATGCAGCGCCTGCAGGCCCGCAGATTAGGCGTCGGCACACTGCCGAAGTTGGCACCGGACGAAATCCTGGCTTTCCTGACGGAAGAGCAAACAGAAGCTGCGAATTAGCGCTCGCTCCGGCTGGCTCTCCGCGCCGCGAACTCCGCCGGCGTCGGGATCGGCTCCAGATCGCGCCCCCCGAACATGGCAGCGAACAGCTCCTCCATCTCGCCGTGGATCAGCCCGTTGGTGGCCAGCACCTCGCGACTATCCAGCGTGAACTTCCCGCCGTCGAAGTGGGTAATCCTGCCGCCGGCCTCTTCAACCAGCAGGTATCCCGCCGACGTGTCCCAAGGATTCAGCTTGAGCTCCCAGTAGCCGTCTAAACGCCCACACGCGACATACGCGAGATCGAGCGCCGCCGACCCCGCGCGCCGCACCCCATGCGAGCGCAGCGTGAACTCCTGGTAGAAGTGCGCATTCGGGCTCTCGTGCCGCTTGTGGCTGGGGAAGCCGGTTGCGATCAGCGCCTCCTGCAGCAGCTTCGCGCGCGAAACTCGAACCGTCTCGCCATTCAACGTCGCGCCTTCGCCCTTCGCGGCGGAGAACATCTCATCGCGCAGCGGATCGTAGATCACGCCCGCAACCATCTCGCCGTCTTCGTCCGCCTTGAGGCTTTTAGCCCGGCGCTCGCATCCCAGCACCACGCAGAACACCGGGAACCCATGCGCGAAGTTGGTCGTTCCATCCAGCGGGTCCACATACCACCGGAACTCGCGATCCAACCCGGAGCGCGTGCCCTCTTCGCCGTAGACGCCGTGCGATGGAAACGCCGCGCGCAGCCGTTCGCCAATCAGCTTTTCACTCGCGCGGTCAGCCTCGGTCACCAGGTCGACGTCGCCCTTGTACTCGGTGCGCACGCCGCGATGATAGAACTCGCGCAGCAGCGCTCCCGCCTCACGCGCGATCGACTCCGCCGCTCTCAACAATTCGTGCATTGAACCGTCTCCCGCATTCGCATAGCTTCTGCCTCACTGATTGTCATACAGCGGGACTTGCAGTTGTTCTTGCTTTTCTGGTTGTCATTCCGCAGCGAAGCGGAGGAATCTGCTGTTGCTCTTGCTGTTGCGCGTCAGCCGGCCGCACTCGGCTCGCGATTGCCCGTGCCTCGGTCAGAACGGCCGCGCCGCGCGGCCAATGCGCCGCCCTCGGTGATGGTACGAATCTGCGCCTTGTAGATGAACAAATTCGGCTTACCCTCACGCGTCAGCCGCAGCATCATGTCGTCGAAGTATTCGATCCAGCCGCTCACCACCTCGCCATCGCGCAGCTTGATGGCGACCTGCACCTGACGGTCGCTCAGCGACTTCAGATACAGCGCCTCCTGCCCGGTCTCGCCCGTTGGAGCTCCCTTGTGCCGCTTCTTGGTGGCCATGCTCTCGATTGTAAACGGCAAGCGCCGCGTGCTCGTGAAAGCGCCGCTGCTAGCGATTCGCGTAGTACGCCGTGCGATAGCGCAACGTATACTTCGCGCGCAGCGCCGGGTTCTTCAACTGCAACTGGATATGCCGCAGATCCGACGCGTCGACGCCCTTCTGCGGCGCATAATACCCGATCGTGTATTGCGTGCGCAGGTCATCCGACACGTGCTGGAACGCCGGCGCCAGGTCGTGCTTGTCCTCGACGTAGTAGTACTTCCCGCCGGTATCGCGAGCCATCTGGATCAGCGCATGTTCGCCGCCCGTGTTGCGTCCGGCGTCGGCTTCGATCGGCACAATAATCAGCGAGTAGATCATCGCTCCGGCGCGCTCGGCCTGCTCGAGGGCGGCATCGTAGCTGCCGTGGCGCGTCGTATTTTCGCCGTCGGTGATCAGCACCACCACCCGCCGCGCACTGCCGGTCGCGGGCCCATTGCCGGCCGCGGGCTGCTCGCCCAGCCGCTCGCTGGCCAGATAGATCGCGTCGTAGAGCGCGGTCGCGTCGCCGCGCTGGATGCGCCCGAGGCCGTCGTCGATCCGTTTCGGCTCGTTGGTGAACGAGACCACCTCAGTCACGTTGTCGGCAAAACTCATCAGGTCGACCTTGTCCTGCGGGCGCACCAGCGACTTCACAAACGTCTTCACCGCGTCGCGCTCCAGATGCTCATCGCCGAAGACGCTCTCGCTGGCATCGAAGGCGAGCACGATGTCCAACGGCGTCGCGGACTCGCGCTCGAAGACCGCAATCTTCTGCGGCCTTCCGTCCTCGCTCACTTCGAAATCGCCGCGTTCGAGGCCCGGCACCGGCGCTCCCTGCTCATCCACGACATTGAGCGCCACGTTCACCAGCCGGCTCTCCACGTGGATCGTCGGCGCGGTCGTCATCTCCGGCGCCTTGCGCTCGATCGGCGCCTGCTGCTGTGCGGGCGCCTGCTGCTGGGCGGGCGCCTGCTGCTGTGCGGGCGCCTGCTGCTGGGCGGGCGCCTGCTGCTGGGCGGGCGCCTGCTGCTGGGCGCCTGCTCCGAGCGCAAGCAGCAGCGGAGCAACGGCCAGTAACGCAAGCTTCATCGTCCAGTCCCTGTCAGGTCATCCGGGAACGGCTCGCCATCGGCCCACACCGCGCCATCGGCGAACTGCTCGCGCTTCCATATAGGGACGGTCTTCTTCAGCGTATCGATTACCCACCGGCACGCCTCGAACGCCGCTCCGCGATGCGCCGACGCCACCGCGATCAGCACGCTGGTCTCGCCCACCGCCAGACGTCCCAGTCGATGCACGATCGCCACCTCGCGCACGCCGAAGTGCTCCATGGCCTCGGTGCGCAGCAGATGCATCTGGCGCAGAGCCATCTCCTCGTACACCTCGTAATCCAGATGCAGCGTGGCGCGGCCGCGCGTATTGTCGCGCACGATGCCATCGAAGACGCAAACCGCGCCATCACTGCCGGCCTTGATCGAGCGCGCGATCGCAGCCGCATCGATCGGCTCGCGCACCAGCGCCACGCGCGCCGCGTGTTCCTCCGCGACCGCTTCCGCGCCTCCGCTTACCGGCGGCAAAATCGCGACTTCATCGCCGTCCTCCAGCGTTCGGCCTGACGCCGCATACTCATGGTTGACCGCAACCGCCGCCGAGCGCAGCGCCGCCTCCGGCAGCGTTCCCTCGCGCCGCAGTATCGCCAGCAGCCCACCCACCGACTCGCCCGTGGCAAGTTCGCGCCAGTCGCCGCCGCCGCCGAACATCGCCTTCAGCGGGCCGAACGAAACCAGATGCACGCGCATGGTGGAAGGTCGCATCCTCAAGAGAATACGTGAGTCAGTCGCGCCGTGGCATCTTACGTTGGCGTCATCAAAAAACGGCCCAAAACGCCAGTGCCCGCAAGCTGATCACGATATATACTCGCGGGGTCTGGCACGGAAGCACATCACTCGATCTTAACCTTCTGGAGGGCGTCGATGTTCAAAGGGTTTCGCGATTTCATCCTGCGCGGCAATGTCATGGATCTGGCAGTGGCCGTCATTATCGGCGCGGCCTTCACCGCCATCGTCACGGCGCTCACGGAAAACATCATCAAACCGCTGCTGGGCGCCACGATCGGCAAGCCGGACTTTGGCTATCTCGTCGTCTACGTCCACGGCGGCAAGGTCATGTACGGCAACTTCATCACCGCCATCATCAATTTCCTGATCCTCGCGTTTGTCGTCTACTTCCTGCTGGTGCTTCCGACGCAGTATCTGCTGAAGAGGTTCAATCCACCCGCGGCCGAGCCGCCTACCACCCGCGCCTGCCCGCAATGCATGGGTGACATTCCCATCGCCGCCACCCGCTGCAAGTTCTGCACCCAGCCGGTCTAGGCCCGCGCGCATCGGCGTAGAGTTGCGCTCCTGCTTTTCTGGTTGTCATTCCGTAGGAATCTGCTGTTGGATACGCCATCGGAGGCGCGCGTTCAGGCCGCGCTCCCATGCCATCTTCGCGTACACTCCCTGTACACCTTGAGGAGTCTGCACCGATGCGCCGATCGATATCCTGGGCGATTGCCCTGTTCGCCCTTCCCGTTCTTTCGCTCACATCCGCGCACGCGCAAAACGTCTTCGGCTACACTGACTTCTCCCAGCAGGCCAAATGGGACTCCGCCTTCATGGCCATCCCCGACCCCAAGTTGGCCGGCGAAGAACTGAAAGAGCTCACCAAGGCCCCGCACTGGGCGAGTTCCCCCGAAGACCACGCGACCGCGCTCTACGTCGCCGAAAAGTTCAAGGCCGCCGGCCTCCAGACCGAGATCGTACCCTTCCGCGTGTGGCTGAATAAGCCCGTCAAGATCGAGATCACCGCGGTGGACGCCGCCGGCCACCAGCTCATGTCCGGCCCCACGCCTGAGCACGTCGACCCCACGGCCTACGGCGGCGATCCCTTCCAGAACGACCCGCGCATCCTGCCCGCCTTCAACGGATCGTCGCCTTCCGGTGACGTGACCGCCGATGTGGTCTACGCCAACTATGGCACGCTCGAGGATTTCAAGCGGCTGGCCTCGCTCGGCATCAGCGTCAAAGGCAAGATCGCGATCGTGCGCTACGGCGGAAACTTCCGCGGCGTCAAGGTCTACATCGCGCAGCAGTATGGCGCGGCCGGCGTGCTCATCTACTCCGACCCGGCCGACGACGGCTACACCCGCGGCGACATGTATCCGCGCGGGCCCTATCGTCCCGCCACCGCCGTCCAGCGCGGCAGCGTGCAGTTTCTGCCGCTCTACGCGGGCGACCCCGAGACCCCTGGCGTTGCCTCCACGCCCGAACTGCCTGACTCGCAGCGCGTCACCGATCCAGCCAGGATGAACCAGCCGCAGATTCCCTCCAACCCGCTCTCCTACCACGACGCCGCGCCCATCCTGCAAGCGCTCGACGGCCCCGACTCGCCGCGCGAGTGGCAGGGCGGCTTGCCCTTCACCTATCATCTGGGCGGCACGGGCGCGGTCAAGGTCCACATGCACCTCGAGCAGGACTACAAGATCCGCACCATCTGGGACGTCATCGGCAAGATCCCCGGCGACGACACCACCGACCTCGTCGTCGCCGGCAACCATCGTGACGCCTGGGTTTACGGCGCGGTCGACCCCAACAGCGGCACCGCCGCCATGCTCGAAGCCGTTCACGGCCTGGGCGCGCTGCTCAAGCAGGGCTGGAAGCCCAAACGCACCATGGTCATCTGCTCCTGGGATGCGGAAGAAGAAGGCCTCGTCGGCTCGACCGAGTGGGCCGAGATGCATGGCGCGGAGTTAGCCCACGCGGTCGCCTACTTCAACACCGACGTCGGCGTCTCCGGCCCCAATTTCAACGCCTCCGCCGTGCCCTCGCTGAAGGAGTTCGTCCGCGACGTGACGCGACAGGTGGCGAGCCCCAAGGGCGGCACCGTCTACGAGCAGTGGCAGAAGTCGCAGGCCGAGAATCCACGCGGCCGGGGCAACGCTTCGGCTGCTACAAAAGCGACCAACCCCTTCAACGCGCCCTCGAACTCCACCCTCACGCCGGAGGGCGTGCGCGTCGGCGATCTAGGCTCCGGCTCCGACTACACGCCCTTCATCCAGCACCTCGGCGTGCCCTCCACGGACATCGGCTCCGATGGCCCCTACGGCGTCTACCACTCCACCTTTGACGACTACACCTGGTTCGTCAAATTCGCCGACCCCACCTTCGTCTACGAACAGCAGCAGGCCCGCGTCTTCGGCCTCGAGCTGCTGCACATGGCCGACGCCGACGTGCTGCCCTACGACTACCGCCTCTACGGCCGCGAGGTCGTCGGCTATCTCGCCGCCGCCCGGGCCCGCGCCACGGCCGCGAAGATGCGGGTGGACTTCACCGCCGCCAACGCCGCCGCCCAACGCTTCGCCGCCGCCGGCCAGAGCGTCTATAACCTGCAAAGCAACCCCGGAAAATTGCAGGCCTCGCCCGCAACCGGCGCCGGCCTGGCGCACCTGAACACCGCTCTGCGCGACGCCGAGACTGCCCTCCTGAACCAGCAGGGCCTCCCCAAACGCCCCTGGTACAGGCACACCATCTACGCCCCGGGCGAGTACACCGGCTACGCCGCGGTAGTCATTCCCGGCGTCAACGAAGGCATCGACGCAGTCGACAACGCCCGCACCCAATCACAGCTCGACGCCCTCACCGCCGCTCTGAATCGGTCCGCCGCCATCCTGGAAAATTCCGAAAGCGCTTCGCATTAGCGCCCAATGCCGCGCAATAGCCCCCAATGCTGATCAATTGCTCATCAATGTGAGCGCCGCTCTTGCTTTGGCTTCTGCTTTTCTGGTTGTCATTCCGTAGGAATCTGCTGTTTGGATCGCCGCTAAATTTCACCTGGGCGACCGCCAACGCCCATTCTGGGACAGCCATTCCCGTCCCCCTGCCTCACTTCAAAACAAAACCCAACCCCGCCTCATGCATCCCGCTCCAGCCGCCGATACCGAAACTGTGCCGTAATTCCGCACGCGGAGGCTCCGATGTACGATCGCCTGCTGGCCTACTTCTTCCTGACAGTTTCGTACTTCCGGCCCAACTGGCCCGACAATACCCACAACCATCCGGTACGTTAGCTGCGAAGTGCTGATCGGTGTAGAGTTTGCTGCCGTTGATTTTGCACTTGCTCTTGCTTTTCTGGTTATCATTCCGCAGAAATCTGCTGTTTGGCGTGCCTCGACACCATCACTGCCGCAACGCCATCTGCTCGGTCACAATCTGCGTGAGGTCAGCCTTCTTCAACCCATGCACCTCTTCGTTGAACTTGTCCACCTTACTGGACCAGTTCATCGAGCAGAATTTCGGTCCGCACATCGAGCAGAACGCGGCCTCCTTGTAGTAGTCGTCGGGCAGCGTCTCATCGTGCATCCCGCGCGCCGTCTCGGGGTCGAGCGACAGCGCAAACTGCTTGTCCCAGTCGAACGTATAGCGCGCATACGAGATCGCGTCATCGCGGTCGCGAGCACCCGGCCGGTGCCGCGCAATGTCCGCCGCATGCGCCGCAATCTTGTACGCGATAATGCCGTCCTTCACGTCCTTCTCATTGGGCAGCCCGAGATGCTCCTTGGGTGTGACGTAGCACAGCATCGCCGCGCCGTGCCAGCCGATCATCGCCGCGCCAATGGCCGACGTAATGTGGTCGTAGCCGGGAGCGATGTCGGTCACCAGCGGACCGAGCACATAGAACGGCGCGCCGTCGCACAGGGCCACCTCCATATCCACCTGCTCCTTGATCTTGTCCATCGGCACATGGCCGGGGCCTTCGATCATCACCTGCACATCGTCCTTCCAGGCCTGCCGTGCCAACTCCCCGAGCGTCTTCAGCTCCGCAAATTGCGCCTCGTCGCTCGCATCCGCCACGCACCCCGGCCGCAACCCATCACCCAGCGAATAGCTCACGTCGTACCTCGCCATCAGCTTCGTAATGCGGTCGAAGTGCTCGTACAGAAAGTTCTGCTTATGGTTCGCCGTCATCCACTGCGCCATGATCGCGCCGCCGCGGCTCACGATGCCGGTAATGCGTTTCGACACCATCGGCACATACTGGACCAGCACGCCCGCATGAATGGTGAAGTAGTCCACACCCTGCTCGGCCTGCTCCTCGAGCACTTCCATGTATAAGTCGATGTTCAGGTCCTCGACCTTCTTCACGCGCGAGAGCGCCTCATACAGCGGCACGGTCCCGATCGGCACCGGCGAATGCCGAATGATCTCCTCGCGGATCATTGGAATGTCGCCGCCGGTCGACAAATCCATCACGGTATCGGCGCCATAATGCACCGCCGTATGCAGCTTGCGCAGCTCCTCGTCCACGTTCGACACCAGCGCCGAGTTGCCGATGTTCGCATTGATCTTGCACAGCGATTCGACACCGATCGCCATCGGCTCCAGCTCCGGATGGTTGATGTTCGCGGGAATAATCATCGTGCCCTTGGCGATCTCGGACCGCACCAGCTCCGGCGAAATCTTCTCCTTGTGCGCGACAAACGCCATCTCCTCGGTCACCAGCCCCTTGCGCGCAAAGTGCATCTGGCTCATGTTCGAGTCGCCCGTCCGCGCAGCTTCTTCGCGGCGCTTCACGATCCAATCCCTGCGCGGCGCGGGCACGGCATAGCCGTTGCCGCCAGAGTGCCCCTTGCCATTCCCGTTGCCGTTTCCACGACCATTTCCATTGGTGCTCATGGTTCCAATCTCCCCACGCGGGAGGCAAAAAAATCCCCGCGCGCGTCCCACCGCTATCGAAAAGTATACGCCGCGCTCAAGCCGCCAGCTTCAACTCCGTACGTATCCCGAGCCGGGTTGCCAACGTCAGCAGCATATCGAGGCTGAACTCATCCCATGCTTTCTTTTTGAGCTTGGAAACGCGGGGCTGGGTGAT
This sequence comes from Granulicella sp., assembly GCA_965277925.1. Lineage (GTDB taxonomy): Bacteria > Acidobacteriota > Terriglobia > Terriglobales > Acidobacteriaceae > Granulicella. The sequence goes on from OZ255850.1 coordinate 1,806,749, forward strand.
GCCCATGCGCTTCGCGGCCTCGGCCTGCGTCCATCCCTTCGCCGCAATGAACTTCTCCATCTCGATCATCAAGTCCGTCCGCATCAGCAGCACGTGCGCTTCGGCTTCTTCGAAGCCAAGGTCGAGAAACACATTGCCCGAACTGGGAGTAACGCTCGTATCATCCTGACGGGGATCATTCTTTTTCACAGCTCATTCTCCAATCATCTTTTTCATAGCTACTCGTTCACAGCTACTCGGGAATCATTCGGTAGCGCTTTTTCGCAAGATCGATGTCTTCCCTGGCGGTCTGCTGCGTCTTCTTCTGAAAGGCGTGGAGCACATAAACGGCGGCCTGAAACTTCGCGACATAAAGGACGCGCCACGCGCCGTCCTGACGAACACGAATCTCATAGACACCCGCACCCACGCTCGGCATAGGCTTGAAGTCGCTCGGCATCAGGCCTTTCTGCACATTCCGAAGCTCTTCGCCGATGGCTCGACGTATAGCCGCCGGGAGTTCGCGCAGATCGTCACGACTGCTTCCGAGAAACTTCAGCGGCTTCGCGCTATCCACTTACTCAATATACAAGTACCTGTCTAGCAATCGCAACTTTCGGAGCTCCGTTCGTTGCCTCAGCTTGTTACTCTTGGTTCGGATGAGCATTACGCCCAACACGCTTCCTCTCGGCTTCCGCTGGTCCTCGGTTACCGCCGGCATCAAGGCCAGCGGCAAGCCCGACCTCGCGCTGGCGGTCTGCGAAGGCGGGGCCACCGCCGCGGCGATGTTTACCAGCAACCAGGTCGTGGCCGCGCCGGTGACCGTCGGCCGCTACCATCTCACCGCCAGCAACGGCCGGGTCTCCGCTGTGCTGGTCAACGCGGGCAACGCCAACTGCGCCACCGGCGAGCCGGGTATCGACGCCTGCCGACGCAGTTGCGTCGCCGTTGCCGAGGCCTTCGGCTGCGTCTTCGACGAGATCTTTCCCTCCTCCACCGGCATCATCGGAGTTCCGCTGCCGGTCGACAAACTGATCGCGGCAATTCCCCTCGCCAAGCAGGCGCTCGGCGATACTCCAACCCACGCCGAGGCCTTCGCCACCGCCATCCTCACCACCGACACCAAGCTCAAAGTCGCCTACGCCAGCTTCGAGGCAGAAGGTCGCACGGTGAACCTCTTCGGCTGCGCCAAGGGCGCGGGCATGATCGGCCCGCAGCTCGTAGCGCAGCCTGCTCACGCCACCCACGCGGCCTCGCACGCGGCTCCTCACGCGACAATGCTCGTCTATCTCTTCACCGACCTGGCCGCCACACCCACCGAGCTACAGTCGATGCTCCAGCCCGCAGTCGAAGGCAGCTTCAACAGCATCTCCATCGACGGCGACATGTCCACCAACGACACCGTCCTCCTGCTGGCCAGCGCCAGGAGCGGCGTCAAGCTGGAGCAGGGCGCAACCCAGATCGCCTTCGCCGGCGCGCTCGCCGCCGTCTGCGCCTCGCTCGCACACCAGATCGTCGACGACGGCGAGGGCGTCACGCACATTGTCCGGCTCAGCGTCACGGGAGCGCGCAACGAGCAGGACGCCAGCGCCATCGCCCGCACCATCGCCACCTCGCCGCTATGCAAGACCGCCTGGTCCAGCGCCGATCCCAACTGGGGCCGCATCCTCGCAGCAGCCGGCCGCGCGGGCGTTGCCTTCGATCCCGCGCACGTCACCATCATCATCGGCGGCCTGCCGGTGTTCGATCACGGCGTCCGCTCAGTCGCCTTCGACGAAGCCGCAACCCACGCCGCCATGAGCGCCCGCGAGTACACCATCGAGATCGATCTAGGTTATAAACACGTGGGCCAGGACAATGCCGCGCCCTCCGGCTCCCACGCCCACTTCATCACCTGCGACCTCACCCACGACTACGTCAGCATCAACGCCGACTACTCCACGTAGAGCAGATCGCCTGCGGGTGCAGACTCCCGCCTTTGCTTTTCTGGTTGTCATTCCGCAGCGCAGCGGAGGAATCTGCTGTTGTGGCCCCGACGCACCACCAAGAACACCGCTACAGGCGCTCAGCGTGATTCCGGCGGCGCCAAGTTTTCATCAATGCTTCGCGCCCCCGTTGGGATAGCCCTGCCACAAATACTCCAGCGCCTCAGGCAACATCTGTTGCTTCATGGCGTGGTCGACGTGTCCGGCATTGCGGGCAAAGACAAACTGGTAGTGATAGCCCTTGGCCGCGAGCACTCGGGCCATGTCCTCATTGGCCACCACCCAGTCGTGCATGTTGTCGCGCATCGCATTGTGGTTGAGCAGATCCCGGTCGCCCACCTCCATCCACAGGCGCAGGGGCTTGACCGGGCTGTTCGCGATCAGGTGCTCGTGGAACTCCCAAGCTCCGTGCGGCGACTGCGGATTGTAGGGCCACTGCTGGTTCACGTACGTGCCCGAAAACGTAAGCACCCGGTGGTAGAGCTCCGGGTGATACCACGCCATGATGAAGGCCGCCGCGCCGCCCGAGCTGCCGCCCATGGTCGCGCGGCCATCGGGATCGCGGGTCAGCTTCACGTGATAGCGCGACTCCACCAGAGGCAGGACTTCGTGCTCCACGAACTCGGCATATCGCCCCGACATCGTGTCGTACTCCAGGCCACGCTCGCTGCCCTGCGCGTCGCCGCTGCCGTTGCCGATGGAGATCGCGATCATCACCGGCACGCGATGTTCGGCAATCAGGTTGTCCAGCGCCGTGAATAGCCCGCGATCAGGTCCATCCGCGCCCACAATAAACGGCGCTATGCTCCCCGCAACATACTGCTGCGGGACGTACACCGCCACTCGCCGCGTGTAGGGAGCGGGGTGGCTGGTCGTCACCACCAGCTTCGCCGGATCGGCGGGATCGGGCTTACCGAATGTTCCCGCCTCGCGTGCGATGCCAGGGTAAAACTTGCTGTCGGCCGAACTCATCGTGAACTCGTACACCATGCCCTGCGGCGCGCCCTCATGCACCGTCATCTCCGGCGCGGGCGAATGCGTGGGGCCGAGGATGAAGTTGCCGTCCGCATTGTCCGGAGGAAGCGTGCCATCGGGCAGCTCCGCGGCCGCGACATAGCCGGGCGTGTGGGGATCGCGCGTGGGCGGGGTTGGATACGCCGGGGCTGCCAGCGGGGTCGAGTGCGCCATCGCCGGCGGCGTCACAGTCTGGGCCGTTGCCAGGGCCGCCGAGCCGACGCCGAGCCACAACACGATCTTCCGAAGACGCAGCATGGTAACTCCTCTTGCTCCGATGAGGTTAGCTTTCGGCGGCAAAACCAGCAAGTGACCGGCGGACCCGGAAGCTCTCCCTTCACCGCAGCCGCCGGGCTGTGCAGATTGGCGGCTGTCGAAGTATCGTTAGAAGTATCAGAAGTATCGTAGTGGAGGGGCCTCTGCGCTCGCGGTGAGCGAAACGAAACGCAGGGAGGGCCTGGAGGAACACATGGCATCGCAAGCCGATCGCATGGCAGCACAGGTGGACGAGGCAGTAAAGACCGACATGACCGCGGAAGTCGCCGAGTGGATCGAGGCCTTCGACGAGGTCGTCGCGCACGACTGGGAGCAGGGCGCGGCCGTGCTCTCCGCGCTGCGCACGCGTGCCCGCGAGGCCGGCGTTCCGGCCACCGGCGACGTCACCACGCCGTACCTCAACACCATCCCCAAACACGACGAGGTCCCTTACCCCGGCGACCGTTCGCTCGAACGCCGCGTCGAGGCCCTCCTACGCTGGAACGCGCTGGCCATGGTGCATCGCCAGAACAAGAAAGACCCCGGCATCGGCGGCCACATCTCCACTTACTCCTCGCTGGCCACGCTGCTCGAGGTCGGCTTCAACCACTTCTTCCGCGCCAAATATCCCAGCGCTCAGGGAGACCAGCCGGGCGACTTCATCTACTTCCAAGGCCATGCTTCCCCCGGCGTCTACGCGCGCGCCTTTCTCGAAGGCCGCTTCGACGCGACGCGCCTGTGCAACTTCCGCCACGAGCTGCGCGGCGAGCCCGGCCTGTCGAGCTATCCGCACCCGTGGCTCATGCAGGACTTCTGGCAGTTCCCGACTGTGAGCATGGGCATCGGCCCGCTCAACGCGATCTATCAAGCCCGCTTCATGAAGTACCTCGAAAACCGCGGCCTCATCCCGCACACCGAGCGCAAGGTCTGGGCCTTCGTCGGCGACGGCGAGACCGATGAGGTCGACACCCTCGGGGCGATTTCGCTCGGCTCGCGCGAGCATCTCGACAACCTCATCTTCGTGGTCAATTGCAATCTCCAGCGGCTCGACGGCCCGGTGCGCGGCAACAAACGCATCATCGACGAGCTCGAAAGCACCTTCCGCGGCGCGGGCTGGAACGTCATCAAGGTCATCTGGGGCTCGGACTGGGACGAGCTCTTCGAGCGCGACCACCAGGGCCTGCTGCTCAAGCGCATGGAAGAGTGCGTCGACGGCGATTTCCAGACCTTCAAAGCCAAGGACGGCGCCTACCTGCGCGAGCATTTCTTCGGCAAGTACCCGGAACTCCTCAAGCTCGTTGCCGACAAGACCGACGAGCAGCTCATTCGCCTGCACCGCGGCGGCCACGACCCGGCCAAGGTCTACAACGCCTACAAGCGCGCTCTCGAGCACAAGGGAGGACCGACGGTCATCCTCGCCAAGACGGTCAAGGGCTACGGCCTCGGCTCGGCGCAGGCCCGCAACGCAACCCATAACGAAAAGAAGCTGACCGACGAAGGTCTCGCGGAGTTCGTCAAGCGCTTCGACATTCCACTGCCTGAGAGCGCCGCGAAAGACGCGACCTTTTACCGGCCCGAGCCCAGCGACCCGGCCATCGAATACATGCAGGCGCGCCGCCAGGAGCTCGGCGGCTATCTGCCGGTGCGCGAGGTCCCGAACAAGGACTTCAAGATCGACTTCGTTGCGCCCAAGCTCGACTTCTTCAAGGAGTGGCTGGCCGGCTCAAAAGGCCGCGCCGTGTCGACGACCATGGGCTTCGTCGCCATGCTGCGCGGCCTGCTCAAAGAGCCCGCCATCGGCAAACTCATCGTGCCAATCGTCCCCGACGAGGGCCGCACCTTCGGCCTGGAATCGGCCATCAAGCAGGTCGGCATCTACGCGCCCGAGGGCCAGAAGTACACACCGCACGACTCCGACATGCTGCTCAGCTATCGCGAAGAAAAGGGCGGCCAGATTCTTGAGGAAGGCATCACCGAAGCCGGCTCCATGGCCAGCTTCACCGCCGCCGGAACGGCTTACACCAACTACCGCATCCCCATGGTGCCGTTCTACATGTACTACTCGATGTTCGGCTTTCAGCGCATCGGCGACATGGCCTGGGCCTTCGCGGACTCGCGCGGCAAGGGCTTCCTGATGGGCGGAACGGCCGGCCGCACGACGATGTTGGGCGAAGGCCTGCAGCACCAGGACGGGCATAGCCCCATCCTGTCCGGCACCGTCCCAACCTGCCTCACCTACGACCCCGCGTACGTCTACGAGATGGCCGTCATCATCCAGGACGGCCTGCGCCGCATGTACGAAGCCGCCGAGGACTGCTTCTACTACATCACCATGTACAACGAAGACTATGCGATGCCCGCGTTTCCCTCGGACCAGCCTGAAAATATCGACGCGATTCGCGAAGGCATCCTGCGCGGCATCTACAAATTCAAGGGCGCCGCGAACGGTCCGTCTTCGAACGCGAAGCCGCAGGCGCAGGCCCAACTCTTCGGCTCCGGCACCATCCTCAACGAGGCCCTGCGCGCGCAGCAAATCCTCGCCGAGAAATACAACGTCGCCGCCGATGTCTGGAGCGTGACCAGCTACAACGAGCTGCGCCGAGACTGCCTCGACGCGGAGCGCTTCAACCGGCTGCATCCATCCGAGAAGGAGCGCACGCCCTATATTGTCGAGGCGCTCGGCAGCGCCGCCGGCCCGATCGTCGCGGCCAGCGATTACATGAAGTCGCTGCCCGATTCGCTCAGCCCCTGGCTCGGCGCGCGGCTCGTCTCGCTCGGCACCGACGGCTTCGGCCGCAGCGACAACCGCGCGCACCTGCGCCGCCACTTCGAAGTCGACGCCGAATCCATCGTCGCCGCCACGCTCTCGAAGCTCGCGCGCGAAGGCGCTATCAAACCTAAGCTCGCCGAAAAAGCCTTCGCCGAACTTGGCCTCTCGACCACCGGCGCGGGCGCGGCCAAAGCGTAGCTACCGTAGCTGAGCTTTGCCGTTGTTGCCTTTGGCCTTGGCCTCTTTGGTTGTCATTCCCGAAGGGAATCTGCGGTTGCTCTTGCCTTTGCCTTTGCGTTTGCCCTTCTGGTTGTCATTCCGCAGGAATCTGCTGTTGCCCTCGCTCTTGTCTCCCCACCGCTCCCGAGGTCCCGCTTGCCCGAAAATCCGCTGCTTCCCCACCGCAAACTGCAAGAGCTCTACACGCTGATGCAGCGCTGCCGCGCCCTCGATTCAAAACAGAAGAGCGGCAGGCAGAAGACGTCCCCGATCGGCCGCGAGGCGCTCCTCGCCGCGAGTGCCATTCACCTTCTGCCGGGCGATCTGCTTTGCGCCGAATCTGGCGACCGCGCTGCCGAACAACTCGCGCCCGCCGGCAAAGCCGCCGTCGCGACATCCAGTCTCCTCGCCGCGCCCAGATCTTCTCCACGGCTGCTGCTCTGCGCTGCCGCCGCACGCGGACTGCAGGCAACGGGCGCCGAGGGCCTGGTCCTGGCCTACGCCAGCGCTAGCTCTCCCGCCGCCAGCAGCGCTGGCTGGGCCGCCGCGCTGGAGTGGGCGCAAGCAGCGCAGCTTCCATTGCTTCTGGCCTGCATCGATTCCACGCCAGCCAAAGCCGCGCGCCGCGCTGCCCAACGACAGCCAACCCACGGACCGCCAACCTCCGCGGCCCCGCCGCTGGACTGGCCCTCCATGAGCCGCCTCGCCCATCGCCTTCGCCTGCCGCTGCTGCCCGTCGATGGCGAGGATGCGGTCGCGGTCTATCGCGTCATGCAGGAGTCGGCCCTGCGCGCGCGCCTGGGCGGTGGTCCCGCGGTGCTCTGGGCCTTCATGACCCCGAGCCTGGACCCCAGGCCGGCCGGCCGCTCACGCACCCCCGCCCCGCTCCGCGCCAAGCCGCCCATCGCGCGACTCAAGAGCTACCTGGCGGCCCACCAGATACCCCTGCCCTGAGGCGAAATCCTCTGACCACAGAGCCCCCTGGCGCCTGAAAGACGACCACTCCAACCGGGCCGCTTCCCGGTACACTCAACTCATGCTTTCTTTCAGGCCCAGGCGGCGAACCGCCGCGCGTTTCCATCTTCATGCGTCCGCGATCTTCCCCGTGTGCTTCCTGGTGTGGATCGCGGTGTGCATCGCGGCGTGCATCGCTTTCGCCGCAGGCCCTTCCGCGCTGGCCCAGACTCCCGGCAGCCCGGCCCCCGCGCCGGCGCAGGTCCCCGCCAACACGTTTCCCGCCGTCCCCGCGCCCACCCAGCAGCAGAATCTTCCCCCTGCTCCGCCGCCCAAACAGAATCCCCCGCCGCCCCCCGCGACAACGCCCGATCAACTGGAGCAGCCCGTCGTCGTCCCGCCCGCTCCGGGAACATCTCCCGCGCAGCAGGACCAGCCAGCCGTTCAGCCAGTCATCGTTCCGCCCGGACCACCTGCGTCTCCCGCACAGCTCGACCAGCCCGTCATCGTTCCGCCCGGACCAGCCACGCCGCCCACCCAGATGGAAAAGCCCACACCCGGCAAAATCACCGAATCGATGCCGCCCTACGAGCCCTACGTAGCGCCGGGCGACCACCTCGGCTCCACCTACATCCCCGTCGATAGCTGGGTCTATCCCGAGGCCCTGCGCCTCTACTCGCTCGGCTATCTCGACAGCGCCTTCATCAACATGCGCCCCTGGACCCGCCGCAGCCTGCTGCACATGCTGGAGAAGTCCTCGCCGAACATCATGGCCGGGGGCAACGAGCAGGCCCAGGAGATCCTCGCCAAGCTCAACCAGTACCTCGCCGACGAAGACCCCGCGGCCATCTTCTCCCGCAGCACCGTCTATGGCGTCGAGACCGTCTACACGCGCCTGATGGGCATCAGCGGCCAGACCCTGCGCGACAGCTATCACCTCGGCCAGACCATTGCGAACGACTACGGCCGCCCCTACGAACCCGGCTTCAACAACATCACCGGCTTCTCCTCGGTCAACGAGATGGGCCGCTTCTCGCTCTACTTCCGCGGCGAGTACCAGCACGCGCCCTCGGGCACCGGATACGCTCCCGGGCTGGCCAGCGGCCTCTCCAATATCGACGAAATTCCCTACCCCGGCGTCAACAACTACAACCTGAACCAGGCCACCATCCCCAGCCCAACCATCGCCGCGCAAAACCCCTTCCGCATCCAGGAGGCGACGCTCTCCTTCCATCTGCTCGGCCACGAGATCTCCGGCGGCAAGTCCGACGCCTGGGAAGGCCCCGGCTACGGCGGCGCCATGGCCTGGAGCAACAACGCCGAAGACATCTACTCCTTCCGCATCAACCGCGTCGAGCCCCTGCACGTGCCCCTGCTTTCGGATGTGCTCGGCCCCTTGCGCTACGACTTCTTCGTCGGCTCGCTGAAGGGCCATACCGACCCGAACTCCCCCTGGATCCACTCCGAGATGTTCAGCTTCGCCCCGACCTCGAACTTCCAGTTCGCCTTTGAGCGATCCATCATCTGGGGCGGCCAGGACCACGAGCCCATCACCCTCCACACCTTCTTCCAGAGTTTCTTCTCCTTCAGCGACACCAACGGCGCGGAAAAGTCCTCCGCCCTCGACCCCGGCGCCCGCTACAGCGACTTCAGCTTCTCCTGGCGCCTGCCCTTCCTCACCCACTCGGTCACGCTCTACGCCGACACCATCGCCCACGACGACGTCACCCCCATCAGCGCCCCGCGCCGCGCCGCCTATCGCCCCGGCATCTACCTCTCCCACGTGCCCGGAATCCCCAAGCTCGACTTCCGCGTCGAGGCCGCCAGCACCGACACCTCCACCCTGCGCTCGCTCGGCGGCCAGTTCAACTACTTCGAGATCATCCAGCGCCAGGGCTACACCAACAAGGGCTTCATCCTGGGCGACTGGATCGGCCGCGAAGCCAAGGGCGGCCAGGCGTGGCTCACCTATCACCTCTCCGGCAACGAGTGGGTGCAGCTCGAATACCTCGACAAGAAGACACCCAAGGACTTCATCCCCGGCGGCACCACGCAGGGCCAGTTCATGGTCGACGTGGTCAAGCGCCTCACCCCGAACCTCGAGCTGAACGCCTGGCTGCAATACGAACGCTGGAAGGCCCCCGTCTACATCGCCAACCCCAGCAACGCCGCCAACCACGACACCACCGTCGCCTTCCAGTTCACCTGGTATCCCGCCCTCCGCACCGCGCCGGGCCTGCTCTCCCACTGACCGTTACCGGGTGGCCCATTCATGACAGTCTCATCGTCATGAGTGGGGGACAGGGGACGGGTGGCCCCACTCATGACGGTCTCATCGTCATGAGTGGGGGCGCGGCCCATCCGTCCGCTCCTTTGCGAAAGCTGGGTGTCGCGCGAGACCATCTAGCATCCAACCATGCCCAGGAAGCCCAAGCTCGGCCAGAACTTCCTCATCGACGACGCCGCCTGCCTCCGCATCGCCGCTGCTCTCGGCGATGTATCGGCCCGCACTGTCGCCGAGATCGGCCCCGGCCACGGCGCCATCACCGCTCTCCTCGCTCCACGTTGCGCCCGCCTGCACTGCATCGAGTTCGACCCCAGCCTCGCCCGCGAGCTCGCCTTCCGCTTCCGCAACGACCCGCACGTCACCGTCCACCACGCCAACATCCTCACCACCGACCTCGGCCAACTTGCAACTGGCAACCCACAACCCACAACCGGCACCCCTCACCCCACACCTCAGACCCCGCTCGACATCATCGGCAACCTCCCCTACTACATCACCTCGGACATCCTGCTGCACCTCTTCGCCGCCGCGCGTGCCGGCGTAGTCGCGCGCGCCGTCCTGATGATGCAGCGCGAGGTCGCCGAGCGCATCGCCGCCACGCCCGGCTGCAGCGACTACGGCCCACTCTCCGCCTTCACCCAGCTCCACGCCAGCGTCACCAATCTCTTCACCCTGCCACCGAGCGCCTTCTCGCCGCCGCCCGACGTCTTCTCCACCGTCGTCCGCCTCGACTTCGCCCCGCGCTTTACCGAGCTCCGCGTCGACCCCGAAACCTTCAATCGTTTTCTCCGCGCCAGCTTCGCCCAGAAGCGCAAGACCCTGACCAACAACCTGCGCGCCGCCGGCTACACCGCCGCGCAACTCACCGCCTCGTGGCCCGCCAGCATCCCCACACAAGCCCGCTCCGAAGCCATTCCCCTCGAAGCCATGGCGGAACTGTATCGAAGCCTGCGGCAGTTGGAGCACCCCTAAACTGCGGCTGTGGCTGTGGCTGTTTCCTTTGCCGTCGCCTTTGCCTTTGCCCTTGCCCTTGCCTTTCTGGTTGTCATTCCGTAGGAATCTGCTGTTCGAGCGCCCCTGCATCCTCAGGCGCATCATCCTCAGGCGCACCCTCACGCGCATCCTCACGCGCATCCTCAAGCCGCTACTCCTGCCCACTTGGCGACGGCGGCGCCGATCCACCCGCGCCCGCCGGCGTTTGTTGCGTCCCCGTCCCCGCCCCCGCCACCTTCATCAAATTTCCCGCCCGCGCCCGCTGCTCGTTCACATACGCATCGATCACCTGCGCCGCCAGCTTGCCCGAGTTCCATCCCCAGTTCCCGTTCTCCCACAGCACCGCCACCACGATATCCGGATTACGTCGCGGCGCAATTCCCACGAACCACGCATTCGGCACCGTCTTGCGCCCGCCGCCCGCGCGCTTCACCGCGTCGCCGCTCATCACCTGCGCCGTCCCCGTTTTACCCGCAAAATCGATCCCATCCAGGTGCGCCGCCGCCGCTGTTCCGCCGCCCGTCGTCACCGCGGCCATGCCATCGGTGATCGTCTCCCAGTTCGCCGCGGTCAGCGGAATCCTCTTGTAGCCCGATCCCCCTCCGCCCACCGGATACGCGCTGTGTACGGCTGCAAGCTGCTGGGCCGTAAGCTCGCTCGGGAACACCACATGCGGCCGCACCAGCACACCGCCCGACGCAATCCCTCCGATCGCGCGCGCCAGTTGCAGCGGCGTCGCCTCGATCGCGCCCTGCCCAATCCCCACCGAGATCGTCTCGCCCGCGTACCACTTATCGTGCTGCGTCCTGAGCTTCCACAGCGTCGAAGGCATCACTCCCGCCGCCTCGTCCGGCAGGTCCACGCCAGTCCTCTCGCCAATGCCCACGCTCTCCGCGTAGCGCGCAATCGTGTCGATCCCCAGCTTGTTCGCCAGCGTGTAATAGAACGTATCGCACGACAGCGGTATCGCATTGTTGATGTTCACCAGGCCATGCCGCTGGTCGCACTTGAAGTAGTGGCCGTAGAAGTCCGCGCCGCCATTGCACTCCACACGCATGGTCTGCGCGACGTTCTCCTGCAACCCGGCGAGCGACATGACGATCTTGAACGTAGACCCCGGCGCCAGTTGCGCCTGGATCGCCTTGTTCAGCATCGGATGCTCCGGATCGTTCACAATCGACTGCCAGTACGCCTTGGTCAGCCGCACCGAAAACTGGTTCGGATCGAAGGTCGGCCGCGACGCCATCGCCAGGATCTCGCCCGTATGCGGGTCCATCGCCACAATCGCACCGTTGATGCCTGCACCGTTGATGCCTGCGCCGTTCTTGCCTTCGAGCGCCTTCTCCGCCGCCATCTGCACGTCTAAGTCGATCGTCAGCCGCAGGTCTTTGCCCGGCGTCGCCATCTCCTCGCCCAGCACGCCCACTTCCTTGCCGTGCGAGTTCACGATCATGTCGCGCGATCCATCCACCCCGCGCAGCACCTCGTCGTACGCCTCTTCCACGCCCGACTTCCCCACCACATCGCCGGGCGAATACCACGCATACTTCGAGTTGTTCAGGTCGTTCTCGCTGACCTCGCCCACATAGCCGATCAGGTTCGCCGCAAACCCATCGCGCGGATACAAGCGCCGCTGCTCCTCCAGTGTTTCAAGCTCCGGAAGTTCATTGCGATGCGCCTCGATGAACGCCTGCTCGTCCGGCGTAATGTCCTGTTTCAGCGGGATCGGCTGATACTTCGGCGCATACTGAAAGTGCCGCAGCGTAGCTTGAATCTGCTCCACCGGAATATGCAGCCCCGCGGCAATCAACGGCAGATCGGTCTCCAGATTCGGCTGCTGTTCGCGCAGCAGATAGCAGCTCACCGAAGGGTAGTTGTCGACGATGATCCGCCCATAGCGGTCGAACAATCGGCCGCGCGGCGCCAGCACCGGAACCTTGCGAATCCGGTTCTGCTCGGCCAGCACGCGATAGCTGGCCGCGCCCAGAATCTGCAAGCGCCACAGCCACGCGCCCAGCACCAGCATCACCAGCGCCACCACATACTGCAGCGCATGCAGCTTCGCCGCCGATAGTTTTTCCTTGCGATCGATGCCGTCGATTTCCATGCTGTCCACGAGCCGTTCTCACGATTCTACCTGCTGCCGCACTTGCTTTTCTGGTTGTCATCCCGCAGGGATCTGCTGTTGGCTCGCAGCCGCAACACTCCTCACTCCCGCACCCTGAACCGGTCCAGCGCATAAAACACCGGAATCGCCACCACTGCATTGGCCGCAGCGCGGATCAACTCATGCAGCGGCCGCGCCGCATAGCTCGCATCGCCCAGCAGCCAGCGCCCGATCGCATACAGCATCCCGCTCTGCATCACGCTGAAGCCGAAGTTCAAGATCAGCCGGTTCAGCACGTTGTCCATGTCGAACGCAAATCCGATGCTGGCCGCGATATACCCGATCACGCCCTTGGCGATCCCATTCACGCCGAACGGCTGGCCCGTCAGCCCGTCCTGAAACAGCCCGACGAGCGTCCCGGTGACCGCGCCGGCGATCGGATTGCGCCGCGCCACCGCGAAAAAAATCACGGCTATCAATGGCAGGTCGAGGATGTCCAACCGCGAAAAGGCCCGGGGAAGCATCGCCTGCAGCAGAATGCAGACCAGCGGCGCCAGCACCGTCACCGCCGGATGAAATCCATACTGGTCGAGTTCGCGCCGCGAGCTATAACTATGTTCGGCCATCGCTGGGTCAGCTTCGAGCATATCCCGAGCGCCCGAATCCCTTTGCGTTTGCCTTTGCCTCTGCGTTCGCTTTCGCCTTTGCCTTTGCCTTTCTGTTTGTCATTCCGTAGGAATCTGCTTCTCCACTGCGTCACCCGACTGTATCCGGAGCTACAACTCACTCTGCGGAGGCTCCATTGTTTTGCCATTCGGCCCAGTCGCGCCACCCGGCGTCAACTCCTCCGCCGGCGGCGTCTTGCCCGGCGAGAAGCGGTCCGGATGCAGCACCGCCTCCGGCCTGGGCAGCGCCGGATTCCCCGCACCCGTAGCACCCCTAGCCCCGCTCGTCCCCGTAGCCCCACTCGTCCCCCTAGCCCCACTCGTCCCCGTAGCCCCGCTCGTCCCCGTAGCCCCACTCGTCCCCGTAGCCCCGCTCACCGCGCCCGCACCCTGGCCCGCCCCTTCCCGCAAGCTCGGAAGCTTATCCGCGACGATATCCGCGGCCTTCTGACCCGCCTCTGCCGTCGCGTCCGCCTGCGCCGCATCCGCCTGCGCAGCCGGCGTCAGCATGCTCTGCATCGCAGTCACCACCAGCACCTCGCTCAGTTGATCCAGGTCCGCCGCCGTCTTGATCCGGATCGCCGTATACGGCTGATGCCCCGGGTCCGGCGCAATCGATTGGATCACTCCCACCGGCAGCCCGCGCGGAAACACCATGTCCCCGCCCGAGGTCACCACCTGCTCACCCGGCTTGATCCGCGAGTCCGCCGTCAAGTTGTCGATCTGCACCTGCCCATTGGCCGTCCCACGCAGAATCCCGCGTATCCGCGACGACACCAGCACCACCCCTGCGCCCGAGCTCGGATCGTCGATCAGCAGCACCTGTGCCGTATGCGGAAACACATCGCGCAGCTTACCGACAACTCCCTGCGGCGTCATCACGGCCTGCTCCGGCCGCAGCCCATCGGCCCATCCCTTGTCCAGATACACCACGCGCGACCTCTCGCTTCCGCTGGTCCCGATCACCTGCGCGGCCACGGTCGACGCGATGTACTGCTCTTTGAATGCCAGCAGCTTCTGCAGCCGCCGACCCTGCGCCGCGTCCTCGGCATCGGCGGCCTGCTCCTCGCGCAGCCGCGCCACGGTGGCCTCCAATTCCCGGTCCTGCTCCCGCGTGCGGCGCAGATCGACATAGTCGAACCACGCCGACTCCACATGCTCGCCTGCGCCCTGCGCCACGCGTTCCAGCGGCGTCACCACGGCCACCGTCCAGCGCCGCAGCAGCGCCACGTGCCCGCGATCGGGCGCCCCGCTTACACCCGGACCTGGGACGCTCCCCCGCACCGGCCGTTGCACCTGCATGGCCAGCGCAAGCACCTGCGCCAGCACGATCGCAATCAGCACCAGCGGATTCTTGAAGCGGATAAGAAACGAGTCCATGCGGCCGTTCGCGACTACTATGATTTAATCGCTTGACTGTCCTTTATAAATCTGGAGTTAACCAGTGGTTCCATTATCGCGCACATTGAAAATCATCTTTGGGCTGATTATTTTATGCGCGCTTTTCGTTTGGGCGGTCTGTGCTCTCAATTACACGGAGAGTGCAGCGGTAGGCACTTATTCATATACCCAACCAAACGAATCGGGTACACTCCGGCTCAGCCCCGATCACACTTTCCAACAACGAGTCACCGTTGACAGCAAGACGCAAACAGCGCAAGGCACCTGGTTCCACTTTGGCGAAGCGCACCTTTCTTTTTCATCGAGTTTCATTCCGCTCCACGGCGAAGAGCCTGCGCCCGATGGGGAGCGTTTCGGCGAAATTCGCCGGCTGTTTGGCCTCTTCGTGAATGTTCCACTCAGCCGTTACAATGTGCTATGGTACGGGCGACCGGGAGTTATGACCCGTGGGCCGCTTCTAGGCACCTATGTCGGTGATGAAGAAGGCATCCCTGCCACGCTGACACTTAATGCTGATCGCAGCTTCTCCCAAGCAGTAACTGTCGCTGGAACAGTTCATCATGTGTCGGGCCACTGGAGTGAAACTACAGACGGCGACATTGCGTTTTCTTCGGAGTTTCTGACTGATGACGGCAACTCCCTGCGCACGACCGAAAGGGCTGCTACTGCCGTACCGCCGACTGGCGGTCCTCTGCAGATCATGGTGGTAGATATCTCAGCTCCCGCGCCGGTTTTATGGAAAAAGTACTTGCCTTGGTAACGATTTCCGTGGACGCTCTACACTCTATCAGTGCCTCTGGAGCTCTCGACGCCGGTTAAATTCATCAAGCGCGTCGGCGACCGCGTGGCCGCCGGCCTCGCCGAGCGCGGCGTCGTCACCGTCGAAGACCTGCTCTACCACCTGCCCTTCCGTTACGAAGACCGCCTCCACCCCAAGCCTCTCGCTGAGTACCAGCCCGGTGACATGGCCTCCGTGATCGGCGAAGTCCGCGGCAGCGTTCTGCTGCGCACCCGCTCCGGCCCCATCTTCGAGATGACCGTCGGCGTCACCCCTCCCAGCCCAAATCCCATCGCCCCGGGTGGCCCATTCATCGCAAAGCTTCACCGCGATGAGTGGGGAACCCCCACCGCCCCGAACTCCTCGCACTCCCCAACTCCGCCCTCCACCCACACTCTCTCCGGCCTCCTCAAGCCACCGCCTTCGCAAATCCCAGAGACCGTCAAATGCCTTTGGTTCCACGGCAGCTATCTCAAGGACAAGTTCCGCCCCGGCCAGAAGATCGCCCTTTACGGCAAACTCGAAGGCTCGCGCAGCGGCAATTCGCTCCACGCGCCGCCGGGATCGACAAAGTTCAAGATGGTCCAGCCCACCTTCGAGATCCTGCCAGACTCGAACGCGACCGGCGAAGACGCCGAGTTCACCATGCTCGAAATGGCCCGCATCGTCCCCATCTACGAATCGCTCGGCGGCAAGACCCCATGGGGCGGCAAGCTCACCTCCCGCTGGCTGCGCCGCGTCATGTGGACCATCTTCCGCGAACTCGCCGAGTCCCCCAAAAACCCGGGTGCCCCATCCCCAGAATCGGGTGGCTCATTCATGGCGGGGCCTCATCCCGCGGGTGGCCCATTCATGGCGACGGCTTCATCGTCGCCATGGGTGGGGTCGCACGAAGCTCACCCCACCGAAACCCTGCCTTCCACCCTCCGCGAGCGCCTCAACCTCCCCACCCGCATGGAAGCCCTCCGCGACCTGCACTTCCCTCCCACCGGCGCCTCCATGACCGAGCTCATGAGCGCCCGCACCCTCGCGCATCGCCGCCTCATCTTCGAGGAGTTCTGGTATCTCGAACTCGGCCTCGAGCTCAAGCGCCGCCGCCTGCGCGAGCGTGAAGGCATCCCCTTCCGCACCGACGACAGCGTCCGCAAAGCGCTCAAGCAGGTGCTCCCCTTCAAGCCCACCGCGGCGCAGAAGCGTGTCCTCGGCGAGATCGTCGCCGACATGCGCCAACCCCGCCCCATGCGCCGTCTGCTCCAGGGCGACGTCGGCTCCGGCAAGACCATCGTCGCCTTCCAGGCAGCCCTGATCGCGATCGAAAACGGCTGCCAGGTCGCGATGATGGCGCCCACCGAAATCCTCGCGACGCAGCACTTCCTCTCCGCGCGCAAGCTGCTGGGCGGCGTGCTCTCGCCGCGCACCGGCCGCCCGTACCGCATCGCGCTGCTCACCGGCTCACTCGACGACCGTACCAAACGCGAGGTCCGCGGCCGCCTCTTCCGCGGCGAGATCGACCTTGCCATCGGCACCCATGCCCTGGTCGAAGAAAGCGTCGACTTCGCCAGCCTCGGCCTGGTCATCGTCGACGAGCAGCACCGCTTCGGCGTCCAGCAGCGCTTCCAACTCATGCGCAAACCCAGCGCCGGCACCCCATCGGATAACCCCATCATCCTGAGCGAAGCTGCGCCGCGGCCTCATCGCGGCGCAGCGGAGTCGAAGGACCCGCCACTCAGTGCGCAGCCGCACTCCTCTCCAGAGGTTTCCAGCACTACTCCCCAGCCACGCTCCACAGCCACCGAGCCCGACACGCTCGTCATGACCGCAACGCCGATCCCCCGCACGCTCGCGCTCACCATGTACGGCGACCTCGAAGCCTCAGTCATCGACGAGCTGCCACCCGGCCGCTCGCCCATCCTCACCCGCCGCATGCCCGAAGAACGCGCTTCTGAAGTTTGGGACTTCGTGCGCAAACAGGTCGCCGCCGGCCGTCAGGCCTTCCTCGTCTATCCCGTCATCGAAGGCGAGAAAGACGACCAGCCCGAACTCGACTTCGCCGCTGACGAGCAACAACCAGACGACAAGCGACCGCCAAACCCGTCATCGCCCTCCTCCTCGCCGCAGTCTTTCTTGTTGTCATCTCGCAGCGCAGCCGGGGTCCCCGGCGAGCGGTCTTTGCTCGCTGGGGTGGAAGCGAAGAGATCTGCTTCACCCGCTGGCAGCGCCACAAACTCCGCCGGGAAGCGCAAACCCACCCGCCCCAAGCTCCGCTCCGCCACCGAGATGCACGACGAGCTACAGCGCGGCGCGCTCGCCGGCCTGCGCCTCGGCCTGCTTCACGGCCGCATGTCCGCCGACGACAAAGAGGTCACCATGGCCCGCTTCAAGCGCGGCGAGATCGACGTCCTGGTCTCCACCACGGTCATCGAAGTCGGCGTAGACGTCCCCAACGCCACCCTCATGGTCATCGAGCACGCGGAGCGTTTCGGCCTCGCCCAGATGCACCAGCTTCGCGGCCGCGTCGGCCGCGGCGCGGCGAAGAGCTTCTGCGTCCTCCTCACCGGCGCCAGCGTTTCGCCGGAAGCCGAGCAGCGCCTCGACGCCATGGTCCGCACCCAGAACGGCTTCGAGCTGGCCGAGCTTGATCTTCAGCAGCGCGGTCCGGGAGAGTTCTTCGGGACCCGCCAGGCCGGCCTGCCCGAGTTCCGCGTCGCCAACCTTGCCCGCGACCGCGACCTCCTCGAACTGGCCAAGGCTGAGGCCGCGCGCTTCGTCGAAATGGCCTCTCGCGGAACAGCCACTCCCGACCCCACCCTCACCCGCGGCGAAATCGATGCCGTCTGGTCCCGCCTCAAGCAGCAGTGGCAGCGCCGCTACGGCCTCGTCGAAGCCTGACGCACCTGCAGCCCTTCGCCTTTGCCTTGCCTTTCTGGTTGTCATTCCGTAGGAATCTGCTGTTGTCGTGCCGATGCACTCCCCGCAACAACACCACCACGCAAACACCACATTAAAGTGCTGTTTCACCGCAGAAAAACCATCCAGAAAGCACGCTGAATTCACGCAAAAATTCGGGCCCTTCCACTCAACTTGCGATCGCAATCCCCGCGTCCTGAGCGGACGAAACCACCGCCTGCGCCTGTTTCTTGGGCCCGCGCTTGCGCGCCACCAGAATGCGGATCCGGTCCAGCACCTCGGCGGGCGTGCATCCGCCCTTGGGCAGAAACGCGTCGGCCGCGGCGGCGCGATCGAAGCTCGCCACCGTGCCTGAAACCAGCAGCGCCGGCAGCCCTGGATGCATCTGCTTGGCCCGTCTAACTAGCTCATTTCCGTCCATTTGCGGCATAATCACATCCGACAGCAACAGGTCGATCGTGCCCGGCGCAGATGTGCTGAGAAGCTCCAGCGCCTCCGCCGCGCAACTCATCGCCAGTACCCGATAGCCGCGCGTCTCCAGCAAAAACTTCCGAATCGACAAAATCTGTTCATTGTCTTCCACACACAAAATCGTCTTACGAGGGCGCATCGTCGTTCTCCGTGCCGGTGTACCCGGCTCTGTTGTATCGGTTTCCGTTATTCACTTCCGGCTCGCCGCTTTGGCTGATGAAAAGCCAGGGTCCGCCAAAGGTTTCAAAGCTGCGGTCTTCTAGTCCGGGTCCAGTCAGTCGCGCTTGGTAAGGCGCGACCCGTCTTGCGCCCATGTGTTGCCACTCAGGCGAGAGAGCGTTACGGTTTGCCGCGATGAGGTCGGCTGCCGGAGGCGCAGGGAGGGCTCGCTCGGCGCAGATGTGGAAGCGGTGGAAAAGGCGCAAAACCTTCCCCTCCGCTCCACAAGTGGCATGGAGCAGCTCCCTGGTTCCTGGCTGTGAACAGAGATACTTTTCTGTGCGGCCGGATCGCGGGTCGCGAGGCCCTTGCGGCGCCGGTTCGCGCTCAGCAACGCCCGGCCTATGAAAACCAGCCGCACACGCTGCGAGCGCTCTCGAACGCCCTTCAGACCTCACTCAAATTGTCGGTAAATCAGGCGAAAAACATGCGTCCCGGTGGGATTGCCCACGCTGACGATTTGCTGAGCATACGGAGCCCCACACCGCTTGGCAACAGTGAATTTTTAGCGAAAATGCAGCGACTTAGGTCTGGTACATCCACCGGTTTTCTGTACTACCCCGTCGCTGTTGGCGTTTGTGGTTCCACCCCTGTGGGAAACTCCTTTGTTCAGGGCAGGAAAAAGCGCCCTTCTGCCACAGGGATGGTGCGGCCGGAAACCATGACCGAATGAACGCCGCTGTCGCGCAACGATGCCGCGGTCACAATCCGGCTCGGTCGCCCGATCTCGATGCCCTGCTCGATCACCACGCGCTCCTCTGGCACGGCCAGGCCCACACTCACGAGCCACGCGATGCAGCAGCCCGCCGCCGAGCCCGTAGCCGGATCCTCGCCGCCATTGAACTGCATGCGGGCCCGCCAGCGCGGCGCGCCGCTGTCGGCGTTCGCCTTCAGCGGCGCAATGCAGTAAAACCAGCGGGCGTTGTGCTCCTTCAACCACGCCGCCGACTCTCTCTCCGGAATCGCCAGCCGCTGCAACGCTTCCACCGAACGCAGCCCCACAATGCAGAACGGGTTGCCTGCCGACACAGTCTGCGGAACAACGCCGGGCAGCAAATCCGCCGCGTTCATCCCGATCACTCGCGCGATCTCCTGCGCATCATGCGGTTCGCCGAATACCGGATCGTTCTGCTGCATCGTGGCTACCACCCCGTTGCCATCTTCACGCGCGAAACGGACTTGGATCGGTCCCGCATTCAAGCGCAGCGTCATCTCCTCCGCGCCCCGCAACACGGGATGATGCAGGTGCAGCCAGCTCGCTGTACCCAGCGTCGGATGACCGGCAAAGGGCAGCTCTTCGCGCGTCGTAAAGATCCTCACGCGCACGCCATTGCGCTCATCTTCCTCCGCCAGCACGAAGGTCGTCTCCGACAGATTCGTCTCGCGCGCCAACGCCTGCATCTCCGCATCGGACAGCGATCGCGCATCGTGGAACACCGCCAGCGGATTGCCTTCCAGCGGCCGCTCCGCAAAGACATCGAGGATGGAATAACGGAGCTCTCTTCTCATTCCAATCAGTCTACGCAGCGGGTGGGTGAATTTGACATCGCGCCGCCGCCGCCGTAGGTTGGAGAGAACCGCAGTGGGGCAAACTGCTTCCATGCTGGCGCTCGGCGCCGGCGGCGGCCACAAGGATTGAAGACGACTCTCCGATGACCTTGACCGCCTCCAACTCGATGCTCCTGTATGGCTGCGGTTGCCGCTGCTGTTGCGGCCCTGCGCATGTAGCCCGGGCGGGTGCTTCGGGTGGGTGAAGGATGAGCCAATCGAGACGGCAAGAATCGAGCGTCGAGAAGCGAACATCGAGACCCACCCAAGGCTTCAGCCGGGTGGGTCTTCTGCTGCCGACCCCCCGCACCGAAGCGCAACTCCCGCAGACGAAATCAACCAAAGGAAGGTAGAAACAATGTCCCTCCGCATCAATGACGTAGCCCCCGACTTCACCGCCGAAACCACCCAGGGCCCGATCCACTTCCACGAATGGATCGGCGACAACTGGGCCGTTCTCTTCTCGCACCCCAAGGACTTCACGCCGGTCTGCACCACCGAACTGGGCGCCATGGCCGGCCTGCAGGGCGAGTTCGCCAAGCGCGGAGCTAAGATCATCGGCTTGTCGGTCGACCCCGTCGACAGCCACAGCAAATGGTCCCAGGACATCGAAGACGTCGGCGGACACAAGGTCAACTACCCCCTGATCGGCGACCCCGAGTTGAAGGTCGCCAAGCTCTACGACATGCTGGCCGCCGACGCCGGCGAAAGCAGCGAAGGCCGCACCCCTGCGCTCAACGCGCCCGTTCGCACGGTCTTTGTGATCGGCCCGGACAAGCGCATCAAGCTCCAGCTCGCATACCCCATGACCACCGGCCGCAACTTCGACGAAATCCTGCGCGCACTTGATTCCATGCAGCTCACCGCGAAGCACAAGGTTGCGACGCCGGCCAACTGGAAGCAGGGCGACGACATCATCATCACCGGCGCGGTCTCGAACGAAGAGGCCGATAAGCTCTTTCCCGGCTACAAAACGGTGAAGCCCTATCTGCGCACGGCCGCGCAGCCGAAGTAGTCGAAGTTCAGCGGTCGAGGTCCCGCAACATCGTGCTTCCGCTCCCTTGGCGGAAGCACAACGAGCACCGGTGGCGAAGCGGCTAACGCGCTGGTCTGCAAAACCAGTATTCGTGGGTTCGATCCCCACCCGGTGCTCCAACAAATTTAAGCTTCCTCTCAAACCCCATCGTCGACAACGGCACGCAGCTTCTCCCGCAAGCAGAGCGTGAGGTAGCGCACCGCCGTGTCGTCGGCCATCCCCCCGGGATCGAACAACTGGTTGAGAGCCAGGCCGTCCATCACAGCTCCTACGGCCAGGGACTCCGACCGTCGCACAGCTTTATCTTGCCGATACTCAGGCAGCAGCTCGTCGATCTCCGGCAGCGAGCACCGCAGCCGCATCACCGCATGCAGGTCGGCCAGCCGCTTGCGCCGGCGCGGATGGCGGATCGCATACAGCTTGAACTCCAGGTTCAGCAGCATTCGCTGGCGGTCCTTGCCCAGCCTGCATAGATACTCAGCCAGCACTGCCAGCCGTTCTTCCAGGGTCGAGACCGTCTGCAGGAGCGGACGGAGCTTCTCCATGTCGCGGTCCAGCTCTTCTTCGAAGATAGCGAAGAACACGTCCTCTTTGTCCTCGAAATTCGCATAGAAGGCGCCGCGCGTCTTGCCTGCCCGGGCGGCGATGTCCTCGATACGAGCGTTCTGGAAGCCATCTCGAGCGAAGACCGCACGGGCCGATCGCACCAGCTCCCGCCGTGTCCGCAACGCGCGCTGCTGCTTCGGGTTGTCGGCCTCCGCCGTCCCCACCTCAATTTTTCGCGGAATCTTTGAATCGCTCTTCATCGCCCTCGCATCGTTATACTCGTAAACATACACGCATGTACATTTTTTGATGCCTGTGCCGTTTTCTTATAATTGAACTTCATATCGAACTTTATTACCGAACCGAACAAGGCAAGCGAGGGACCGATGGGGGAAGAGATCACGGTGAACACAATCGAACCGCGGCCGGCTGAGTGTCGCGACGCGCTCTATGGCGCGGCGGTGCTTGTGGTCATGGCGCTATGGCTCGCCGGTTGCGGAAAAAAGCCTGCCGCGATGCCGCCTCCGCCGCCCCTGCCGGTCAACGTGGTCCGCGTGCAGCCGACCGACGTCCCGGTCGAAAGCCAATGGGTCGGAACACTGGATGGAGACGTCAACGCGCAGATCCAGCCGCAGGTTTCCGGTTATCTGATTCAGCAGACCTACCGCGAAGGATCGGCGGTTGCCAAGGAGCAAGTGCTCTTTGAGATCGATCCCCGTCCGTTCCAGGCGATCGTCGATCAGACCCAGGCGCAGGTCGATCAGGCCAAGGCCGCCTACGGTTTGACCCAGACCAACGTCAACCGCGACACGCCCCTCGCGGCTGCCCATGCGATCGCGCAGAGCCAGCTCGACACCGACAAGGCGCAGATGGCCCAGGCCGGCGCCACGGTGAAGTCCGCAGAAGCGACTCTCGCCACGGCGAAGCTGAATCTCAGCTTCACCCATGTGCGCTCGCTGATCGGCGGCATAGCCGGGCAGGCCACTATCCAGGTCGGCAACTTGGTCAGCCCGCAGTCCGTGCTCACTTCGGTCTCGCAGCTCAATCCCATCAAGGTCTACTTCTCCATGTCGGACAGTGAATATCTCGCACTCACCCGGCGCATGTTGCACGGTCGCGGAGACCTGTTGCAGCATGCCGACGCGGTGCCGCTCACGCTGCATCTCGCCGACGGCACACTCTTTCCTTACAAGGGCCGGATCGCGTTCGTCGATCGCCAGATGAACCAGCAGACCGGCGCGATCCGCATCGCGGCCGTCTTTCCCAACCCGGGCAATGTGCTTCGTCCCGGCCAGTTCGGCCGCATCTCGGCGAGCACTGAGGTCGAGCACAACGTCATCCTGGTGCCACAGTCCGCCGTCACCGACCTGCAAGGCCAGAAGCAGGTCTACACTGTCGCCGCCGATAACAAAGTCCATGTGATGAACGTCAACGTCGGCGCGCAAACCGGCGCGAACATCGTCATTCTCAGCGGCCTTCCGGCGGGCGCGAACGTCATCACCGACAACCTCCAGAAGCTGCGCGAAGGCGCTCCTGTAGCTCCGCACGCTGCCCCCGCCGGCCCGGCGCCGACCGCGCCAACGGACAACCCGGCCGGAGGACTCTAAATGTCGAAGTTTTTCATTCGCCGGCCCATTGTGGCCATCGTCATTGCCATCCTCACCACCATCATCGGCGTGGTATCGATGCTGACGCTGCCCACCGCGCAGTTTCCCGACATCGCTCCCCCTGAGATACAGATCCAGGCCAACTACGCCGGCGCCGACGCCAGGACCCTGCTGCAGTCCGTCTCCACGCCGCTCGAGCAGCAGATCACCGGCGTGGACAACATGCTGTACATGTATTCGGTGAACGGCAACAACGGACAGGCGCAGATCTTCGTCGACTTCGACGTCAAGACCAATCCGGACACCGATCAGATCCTCACGCAACTGCGCGTCTCGCAGGCGCAGGCGCAGCTTCCCGTGCAGGCCACAGCCGGCGGCATCACCGTGCAGAAGTCGCTCACATCACCGCTGATGATCGTCGCGCTCTCCTCGCCGGACAACCGGTACGATGCCACCTTCCTCACCAACTACGCCATCATCAAGCTGCAGGACGAGATCACGCGCGTGCCCGGCGTGGCGCGGGTGCAGGTGTTTGGCGGACAGTATGCGCTGCGCGTGTGGGTCGATCCCAACAAGCTCGCGCAACTCGGCGTCACGGCGCCGGAGATCATCACCGCGCTGCAGACGCAGAACAACGTGAACCCGGCCGGCCAGATTGGCGGCGACCCCGCGCCGCAGGGCCAGCAATTCACCTACACTGTCCGCACGGAAGGGCGCCTGATCACGCCGGAACAATTCGGCAAGATCGTCGTGCGCGCCAATCCTGACGGCTCCGTGCTTCATCTCTCGGACGTCGCGCGCATCGAACTCGGCGAGCAGTTCTACACCCTCAACGCCCGCTATAACAAAGCGCCCGCCGGTGTCTTCGGAATTTACCAACTGCCCGGTTCCAACGCCGTGCAGGTCGCGCAGGGCGTGCACCAGCGCATGGCCGAGCTGTCCAAGAGCTTCCCGTCCGGGCTCACCTACTCCATTCCACTCGACACCACCAAAGCCGTCACCGCCGGCATCCACGAAATTGTCACGACGCTGATCATCGCGCTGGTGTTGGTGATTCTCGTCGTCTACGTCTTCCTGCAGGGCTGGCGCGCCACGCTGATTCCGCTGATGGCCGTGCCGGTGTCCCTCATCGGAACGTTCATTCTCTTCCCTGCGCTGGGCTTCTCCATCAACACGCTTTCGCTCTTCGGCCTGGTACTTGCCATCGGTCTCGTGGTCGACGACGCAATCATCGTGGTCGAGGCCGTCGAGCACCACATCGACGAAGGCATGACCCCGGTCGACGCCACTTACAAGGCCATGGAAGAGGTCTCCGGCCCGGTCGTCGCCATCGCTGTGATCCTGGCTGCGGTGTTCATACCCACCGCTGCGATTCCAGGCATCACCGGACGCCTGTATCAGCAGTTCGCCATCACCATTGCGATCTCCGTTCTGATCTCCGCGTTCAACGCACTCTCGCTCAGCCCCGCGCTTGCGTCGCTGCTCCTGAAGCCTCGCGACAAGAAGAAAAAAGGCCTGCTCGGCCGCGGCTTCGCCTGGTTCAACGACTTCTTCGGACGCACGACCAACAGCTACGTCTCCACCTCCAACGTCCTGTTGCACAAATCCGGGTTCTCCATGCTGCTGCTCATCGGCGTCGGCATCCTTGCTTTCTTCTTTGGCTCTCACCTGCCCACCGGCTTCATTCCCACCGAAGACCAGGGCTACGCCTTCGTCGCGCTGCAACTGCCCGACGCCGCGTCACTGCAGCGCACCGACGCGGCCGCGCTGCGCGTCTCGGATGCGCTGATGAAGACTCCCGGCGTCGGCGGCGTGATCCAGGTCAACGGCTTCAGCCTGCTCACGCAGACCCAGAGCACCAACACCGCCTTCTTCTTCGTCTCGCTCAAGGACTGGTCGGTGCGCAAGTCCAAGGACGAGCAGTTCCTCGCCATCCAGCAGAACATCGCACGCCAACTCGCGAGCAATCCTGACGGCATCGCCTTCAGCTTCCCGCCGCCGGCGATCCCCGGCGTCGGGACCTCGGGCGGCGTCACGTTTGTGCTGGAGGACCGCTCCGGCAACGACGATCCAACCTTCCTCACCAAGAACCTCTATGCCTTCCTTGGCGCGCTCAAGAAGCGCCCGGAGATCGCCGTCGCGATCCCCGCCTATCTTCCCGCCGTCCCGCAGCTCTACGCCGCGGTGGACAAGGAAAAGGTGATCGAACAGCAGGTCTCGCTCGCCGACGTCTACACCACCATGCAGACCTTCATGGGCGGCTACTTGGTCAACTACTTCAACCGCTTCGGACGCCAGTGGCAGACCTACGTCGAGGCCGAATCCAACACCCGCTCCAACATCAAGAACATCGACCAGTTCTACGTGCGCAGCGCCAACGGGTCGCAGGTCCCGCTCTCGTCGCTGGTCGATGTGAAGAAGATCAACGGCCCCGAGTTCATCTTGCGCTTTGACGAGTACAACGCCACGCAGATCACCATCGCGGGCGCTCCCGGCTACAGCTCCGGCCAGATCATGAACGCGCTCGAGACGACCTTCAAGCAGAGCATGCCCGCCGGCATGGGTTTCGACTACGCCGGCATGTCGTACCAGGAGCACAAAGCCGCGCAGGGCATACCGTCGTGGGCCGTCTTCGGTCTGTCGCTGCTCATCGTCTTCCTCATTCTTGCCGGACTTTACGAGAGCTGGACCCTCCCCTTCAGTGTCCTGCTCAGCACTCCGGTCGCGATCCTCGGGGCCTATCTCGCGCTCAACGTCCGAGCGCTGGAGAACGATGTCTTCGCCACCGTCGGCCTCATCATGCTCATCGGTCTCTCGGCGAAAAACGCCATCCTCATCGTGGAGTTCGCCAAGAGGAACTACGAGGGCGGCCAGAGCATCTCCGAGGCCGCGCTCAACGCCGCCCGAGTCCGCTTCCGTCCCATCGTGATGACCGCGTTTGCCTTCATCTTCGGCTGCCTGCCGCTGTGGCTGGCGCACGGCGCGGGCGCGGCCTCGCGGCGCATCCTGGGCACTACCGTCATCGGCGGCATGGTACTCGCCACTTTCATCGGAATCCTCTTTATCCCGGTCACATTCTCCTTCGTGGAGTACGTTTCGCATCGCTTCGTGCGCGGCGGCAAGGGCACCAGTATGGACTCCAAACACGACATCGATCCAGTGGCACTCGGCAAGGCCGCCGGCGGCGGACCAGCGACGCCAACTGACGGAGGCCACGCATGAAGATCAAGCACAATGCCGTCTCCGCCGCAGCGCTTGCGGCCATCTTTCTTACCGGCTGTAACGTCGGCCCGAAGTACACCAAACCTAACTACCCCGCGCCTCCTGCCTTCCGCGGAGCAGACGACGTGGCCGTCAGCAGCGCCGCGCAGAACTCGCTCGGCGACCGGCAGTGGGCACAGGTGTTTCAGGAACCCGAGCTTCAGGACCTTCTCCGCCGCGCGCTGGCTAACAACTACGACGCGCGCATCGCCGCGCAACACATTCTCGAGCAGCAATCGCAAGTGCAGATCACACGCTCGCAGGAGTTCCCCACCCTCAGCGCGGGCGGCCTCGGCGTGGGCGCTGACATCCCCTCGCTCACCAGTCAGTCCAGTTCGCTCACCAGCCCCATCGTGGAGGGCTCTTTCAGCCTCTCGGCCGCATGGACGCCCGACTTCTGGGGCCTCTACCGCAAGCAAACCGAAGCCGCGCGCGATCAACTGCTCGCCCAGACCTGGGCCCAGCGGGCCGTCCGCTTGACTCTCGTGCAGCAAGTCGCCACCGCCTACCTGCAGCTTCGTGCGCTCGACAACGAACTCGCCATCACCCGGCAGACCATCGCAGTCCGCCAGCAATCCGTCAACCTCACTACAACGCTCGAGACGGGCGGCAGCGCGCCGCTCTCCGATGTCCGGCAGGCGCAGCAACTGCTCTACACCGCGACCTCGCAGGTCCCGCAGTTGGAGCAACAAATTCAACAGCAGGAGAACGCGCTGCATGTTCTGCTGGGTGAAAACCCCGGCCCCATTGCGCGCCCGGCCGCCCACACGCTCACGCCTCCGCCGCAAGACCTGCCCACGGGGCTGCCTTCGCAACTGCTCACACGCCGGCCCGACATCGAGCAAGCCGAAGCTCAGCTCCGGGCCGCCAACGCCAACATTGGCGTAGCGCGCGCGCAGTTCTTTCCGCAGCTCTCCATCAGTGCCTCCGCGGGTCTCGGCGGCAACAGCTTTCCCACCATCTTCAGCTCGGACTCGCGCACCATCTACGGCCTCGCGCAGTTGGCGCAGCCTATCTTCGAAGGCGGCAAACTGCGCGGCCAGCTCAACCTCTCCGAAGCCACCAAGCAGGAGATGGTGCTCAACTACCAGAAGACCATCGCGGGCGCCTTCCGCGACGTCTCCAACGGTCTCATCGCACTGAACAAACAGCGCGCCTATCGGATCGAGCAGGAAAAGCTCGTCGCCGCCGCGCAGGATGCCACGCGTCTCGCGCGCATGCGCTACCGGGGCGGCGCTACAAGCTACCTGGAGGTCCTCACCACCGACTCCAACCTGTACACGGCGCAACTCAGCCTGGTCGCCGCGCAGCAGGGCGAGGCCCTCGCTCTGGTCCAGCTCTACAGTGCCCTCGGCGGCGGCTGGAGCTAGAATTGTCCGCCTGCGCATGGTCGTATTCCGGCTAACTAAACGCTAAATACACTAAAAATCTACGTCATTGTTTTCAAGAATTTGCGTCACGGCTGCACTGCGTTTCGTGCAAGTCAATTTGACAGCATCTCCCTTGGGTAGGCGAAGATAAGGCGAATACAATTCGCCATGCCCACTGCTTCCATAATCCGTCTCCAGATCGAATCAGCCCTCGCACAGAAGATTTCCTCCGCGCTCACACCCGCTGCGAAAGTCTTTCGCCCTGTTGCGAACACAGGCATTGCCATCCTGGATGGAAAACTCCACGGCGGTCTGCCGGTGGGCGCCGTGAGCGAACTGATCGGCCCTGAGTGTTCCGGGCGCACCTCGGTCGCGCTTTCTTTTCTGGCGCAGAGAACACGCGCAGCAAAGGTGTGTGCCTGGATCGATGCCTCCAACACGCTCGATCCCGCTTCGGCCGCTGCCGCCGGAGTTGATCTCGCGCGGCTGCTCTGGGTGCGCTGCGGTGTGCTGCACAAAAGCATGGAACCGGCGCGCCACAGCTTCGTGCTGCCCGAGAAGTACCTCGTCGCACCACCTGCGAAGAAAGGCTTACACGGTGGTGGATTCGGGCCGCATCCGCGCACTGAGGCGAAAGGTCTCTCCCAAGCAGTACGAGGTCTCTTGCATCCAGAGGCGATGGGTCCTCGTTGTACCGAGCCGCAACCTCGCGTTCAGCCCATTGCCGAAGACTTTGTGTCCAATCTTCGGCCGACCCCGACCGGTGCCGCGCTACCCCCGCAATCTAAAAAACCCTGGTCCCGCATGGAGCAGGCATTGCGCGCAACCGACCTGCTCTTGCAGGCAGGAGGCTTCAGCGCCATTGTGCTGGACATGGGAAGCCTCGCGCCGGAAGCTGTCTCTCGCGTCCCCCTTGCAACGTGGTATCGCTATCGCGCGGCTGCCGAGAAAGCGCAATCGAGCCTCTTACTTCTAACTCAGCATTCCTGCGCCAAGAGCAGCGCGGAGCTGGTGCTGCGGTTCAACACTGCGAATTCCATCTGCGACGAACGCACAATCTTCACTGGCATCGAGCCCTGTGTCGAAGTCGTCCGGCGGCGCTTTACGGAAGCGTCCAGCAACGTTGTTCCTCTACGCAAGCCGCCGCAACGCACGAATGCTGCAAGCTGGCAGAGCCGCACCACATGGGCAGGCACCCGATGAGCAGGCACCCGATGAGCGGGCGAACGATGCCCCAGCCGCCCTCACTGTTTGCCTGTCTCTACGCGAAGGAGTTTCCCGCACAGGCGCTGTTGCGGCTGCGGCCTGAGCTGCGCAGCCAGCCGTGTGTCGTAATGCAGGGCGAGCCTCCGTCGCAAACGGTTTGCTCGCTCAATACAAGGGCGCGCTTGCTGCATCTCTCGCACGGCATGACTCGCGTAGAGGTTGATACGTTTCCCAACGTGGTAGTTCTGCCGCGTTCCTGCGCGGAGGAGATAGCTGCGAAGGCCATCCTGCTGGAGTGCGCGGGCGCGTTCTCGCCACGTGTCGAAGTACGCATCGAAGATACATCCCTGCTGTGTGCGATCGATATAACTGGCACGCAAAGCCTGTTCGGTCCACCAGAGATGCTGGCGCTGAACTTATTGCAGCGAGTGAGAGCGGTCGGCTTCGCAGCGCGCATCGCCGTCAGCAGCAACTTTGAGGCGGCGGTGTGCGTGGCGAAAGGCTCCTCTGCGCGTGATGTCA
This sequence comes from Granulicella sp., assembly GCA_965277925.1. Classification (GTDB taxonomy): domain Bacteria; phylum Acidobacteriota; class Terriglobia; order Terriglobales; family Acidobacteriaceae; genus Granulicella. Next base: position 1,836,849 of record OZ255850.1, read on the forward strand.
TTCGTGTTGTCCCTACAGGCGAAGAGGCAACGGCACTCGCTGCGCTGCCAGTTACGGTCCTCGACCTGACCGAGTCACAGGCAGAGACGTTTGCGCTCTGGGGAATTCATACGCTGGGGATGCTGGCTGCTCTACCGGAGCAAGATCTGATCGCCCGGATAGGCCAGGACGGCAAACGTCTTCGCCAATTGTCGCGAGGCGAACTGCCTCATCTCTTCCAACCCGTCGAGCCACCCTTCGCACTTGCCGAGACGTTGGAACTCGATGCACCGGTGGAGCTTCTGGAGTCGCTGCTCTTCGCAGCCGGTGTCATGCTCGATCAACTTATCTTGCGGGCCAGGTCGCGCATTCTGGCGCTGGCCGCCGTGACGATTTCCTTGATGCTCGACACAGGTGCAACGCATACGCGAACCGTCCGGCCCGCACTGCCAAGCCTCGACAAGCAGCTCTGGATCAAGCTGCTGCATCTCGACCTCGAAGCGCATCCACCGCAAGCCGCAATTCTCGCGATCGCCCTGAATGCCGAGCCCGGCAGCATCAGCAAGGTACAGCTTGGCCTCTTCTCTCCGCAGCTTCCCGAGGCGTCGCGGCTGGATGGAACGCTAGCCCGCATCCGCGCGCTGGTGGGCGATGAAGGGGTAGGCCGCGCCGTGCTTCACGACACCCATGCACCGGAAGGATTTCGCGTGGAACCTTTCAGCGTGCCTTCCGGCGACGCGCACATGCTGGCTTCACCACGGCCGCGTTTGTCCATGCGGCAGCTCCGCCCACCCGAGATGGTATCTGTCACCCTGCGCAACTCCGCGCCGGCGATGTTCTTCCATCGCGAGCGCCGCTATGCGGTCGAGCAGGCTTACGGCCCGTGGTTTGTGGGTGGCGACTGGTGGAACCCGACACTGTGGGGCTTTGAGCAATGGGACCTCGTCGCTCGCGCGCAGGATGGCGCAACGCTCTGCTGCTGCGTGATGCGCGACCTCATGCGCAATCAATGGCAGATGGCGGCGCTCTATGACTGAGCGTTATGTCGAGTTGCACGCCGCCAGCGCCTTCAGTTTCTTGGAAGGGGCATCGCAGCCGGAGACGCTGATAGAACGCGCCGTCGTGTTGGAGATGCCGGCGATCGCACTGCTGGATCGCAACGGCGTTTACGGTTCCGCACGATTCCATACCAGCGCAAAGCGCAACGATATTCGTGCGCATTTTGGAGCGGAGATTGCCGTATCGAGCCTCGGTCCCCGCCTCACGCCCCCTGCATGGCTGCCGCATCGGCATCTTGCTGAACCGGTCCGTCTGCCGCTGCTCTGCGAGTCCCGTGCGGGCTACCAGAATCTCTGCCAGCTCATCACGCAATTCAAGATGCGCGAATCGACAAAGCAGGAAGGTTCGGCTACCTGCGACGATTTGCTGCAATACGCCTCTGGCCTGGTCTGTTTGACAGGCGGTGATGAAGGCCCCCTCGCTGCAGCCTTGACGCGCGGCGGTGAAGAGGCCGGCCGCGAGACGGTCGAGCAGATGGTGCGCATCTTCGGCACGAAGAATGTCTATGTCGAACTGCAGCGGCACCACCAGCGCGAAGAAGAATGGCGTAACCAGGCTGCGCTTCGCATCGCGCAATCTCTGAAGTTGGCTGTGGTCGCAACTAACGGCGTGCGCTACGCGGCTGCGTATGACCGCGAGGTCCTGGACCTTTTCACCGCAGTCCGCAATCATACGGAACTTGACCATGCCGGACGCCTTCTGTCGATCAACAGCCATCGTCATCTTCGTCCAGCTCGCGAGATGACGGCATTGTTCCGCGATATCCGTGGGGCGACCGAAAATACTATCGAGCTCTCCTCACGCCTGCAATTCGAGCTAAGCGATCTGGGCTACGAGTTCCCGCATTACCCCGTCCCCGATGGCGAAACAATGGATAGTTTTCTGCGCAAGCGCACAGAGGAGGGCGTGCTTCGACGCTATGGAGCGAAGTGCAATGCAGGCTTGTTGGAACGCGCGCGAAAGCAGGTCCAACATGAACTGGCGCTGATTGCCAGGCTGGGATTCGCAGGATACTTCCTGATCGTCTGGGACATTGTGGAGTTTTGTAAGAAGCACGACATCCTGATCCAGGGCCGCGGCAGCGCGGCTAACTCGGCGGTCTGTTATGCACTCGATATCACGGCGATCGATCCGGTCGGCATGGAGTTATTGTTTGAGCGCTTCCTCAGCGAAAGCCGAGGGGAATGGCCCGACATCGATCTCGATCTTCCGTCGGAAGACAAGCGCGAGCAGGCGATCCAGTATGTCTACCAACGCTACGGCGAGCTCGGCGCCGCGATGACAGCCAACGTCATCACCTATCGCGGCAAGTCGGCTGCGCGTGAGGTCGGGAAGGCGCTCGGGTTCGATCAGGATTCGCTGCAGCGCTTGTCCAGCCTGGTGAGCCACTTTGAATGGCGCGGCCCCACCGATACGATGGCGCACTCGTTTCAGAATGCGGGCTTCGATCTCGAGCATCCACGTATAGCCAAGTATCTCGAGCTATGTATGCGTATCCAGGACCTGCCGCGCCATCTCGGCCAACATTCCGGTGGCATGGTGATCTGCCAGGGGCAATTGAATAAGGTTGTGCCGTTGGAACGCGCCTCGATGCCGGGACGAACGGTCGTGCAGTGGGACAAGGAAGACTGCGCCGACCTCGGCATCATCAAGGTGGACCTGCTCGGCCTCGGCATGATGGCCGTGCTGAAGGACTGTCTGGAGCTGATCCCGAAGCATTACGGCGAACGAGTTGACCTCGCGCAGTTACCCGAAGACGATGAGGTCTATCGCACCTTGCAGCGTGCCGATACAGTTGGCATGTTTCAGGTCGAGAGCCGCGCACAGATGGCATCGCTGCCTCGCAATCATCCTGAGAAGTTCTACGATATCGTCGTGCAAGTCGCCATCATCCGGCCCGGTCCCATCGTCGGCAAGATGATGCACCCCTACATGCGGCGGCGCCAGAAGAAGGAAGCAGTCACGTATCCGCATCCTTCGCTCGTGCCCGTGTTGAAGCGTACCCTCGGCGTGCCGCTGTTTCAGGAGCAACTGCTGCGCATGGCGATGACTGTGGCGAACTTCACCGGCGCCGAAGCGGAAGAGCTGCGCCGCGCGGTAGGCATGCGGCGATCTTGGGAGCGCATGAAGAATCTCGAGGGCAAGCTGCGTGCGGGCATGACGGCGAACGGAATCGATGCCGCGACGCAGGAGAACATTATCCAAAACATCAGTTCGTTCGCGCTGTACGGCTTTCCTGAGTCGCACGCGGCCAGCTTCGCGCTGATTGCCTATGCCTCCGCTTACTTCAAGGTGAAATACCTCGCGGCTTTCACCTGTGCCATCCTTAACAATCAGCCGATGGGCTTCTATTCTCCTGCCGTGCTGGTGAAAGACGCCCAACGCCACGGCCTGCGCGTGAAGCCGATGGATGTGCAGGTCTCGGAGTGGGCGTGCACGATCGAGCATGAGGCGAATGGAGGCCTATCTCTGCGGCTCGGGCTAGGCTACGCGAAGGGACTGCGCAAACGCTCGGCGGACACCATCGCGGGCTCTCGTAAAGCTTGCGGCCCGTTTGCATCAGCAGAGGATATTGTCGCGAGAGTGCCCTGCCTCAATCGAAAAGAGCTAACCCTGCTGGCGCGTGTCGGTGCCCTCAATAATCTGGAGGGAGTTGCCCATCGCCGCGATGCGCTCTGGCAAGTGGAACGCGCGGGCAAATTGGAAGGCCCGCTGCTCCGCCAAACCAGCGAGTTCTTGCGCGAGGGCATACCCAGCCTTCCGCTACAACAGATGAATGCCGAAGAACGATTGATTGCGGACTACGCTGGCACTGGTCTAACCGTAGGCAAACATCCGATGGCCTATCGGCGTGAGCATCTGCGCCAGGAGCAAATTCTTTCCGCTGCTGACCTGCGCGCCCGCAAGGACGGAGAGTTCGTTCGAACCGCCGGCTGCGTCATTGCACGGCAGCGGCCAGGGACCGCCATGGGGTTCATCTTTCTGTCGATGGAAGATGAGACCGGCATCGCCAACGTTATCGTGACGCCCGATCTCTATGAGCGCGAGCGGATGGTTGTCACGCGCAGCAAGTTCATTCTCGCGGAAGGTCCACTGCAGAATCAGGACGGCGTGATCCATGTAAAGGCAACACGGCTGCGGCCGCTCTCCGATGGAACGCTGGAGGTGCGTTCGCATGACTTCCATTGATGGTGCCGCGCCGCTATTTGACGCGGTTCTCCCGGATCACATCCTTGTAGAAGTTCGCGCTCATCTTCGGCGTGCGCTTCTGCGTGTCGAAATCGACGTAGACGATTCCGAAGCGCTTGGAATATCCGTCAGCCCATTCAAAGTTGTCGAGCAGGCTCCACAGAAAATAGCCTCTTACCGGCACGCCTTCACTGACCGCACGGTGCAGTTGCGTCAAATAATTGCGCAGGTACATCACGCGATCGCTGTCGTACACATGCCCATCGGGCGCGAGTTGGTCGGACGAAGACGCGCCATTTTCTGTAATGTAAAGCTCGTTGACCTTCCATATTTCGGCCACAAGTTTCGGCGCCCAGTAAAGCGCCTCCGGCCCCACATACAGCCACGGACTGTACATATGCGGAAAGGACGCCGGCGGATGGATGAGCGCATATCCCTGCTCGGAATCATCCGCGCGCACATAGGTTGGCTGGTAAACATTAAGGCCCACGAAGTCCATCGGACTCTTGATAATGTTCATCTCTTCCGCGGTAAACTTCGGCGCATTCGCGCCCAGCCGCTTCAGATACAGATCGCTATAACGGCCCTCTTCCACAACCGTGAGGAACATAGCGTTCTGCTCACGCATCGCTCGCCGCGCCGCTTCTATATGCTCCGGCGTTTCAATGACGGGGGTTGCCGCCTGCACATTGTCCGCAATCCCAACTTTGGTTCCGGGCTTCGCATGCGCGCGGATGGCCTGCACGGACATTCCATGCGCCAGAACGACATAATGCGTCAACTGCGCCAGCCGCTGCGCATCGAGCCGGAGCCCCGGAGCATGCGTGCCTTGGCCATAGCCAAGTTCCACGAAACTCCGCATCTCGTTCATCGTCATGAAGTGCTTCACACGGTCGGAGAGCGCGCCGGCGACATACCCCGTGTAGTCTGCGAATGCCTTGCCGGTATCGCGGCTTTCCCAACCACCGTGGTCCTGGAGCGCCTGCGGTAGGTCCCAGTGAAACAGCGTGCAGTAAGGCTGAATGCCCGCGGCGAGCAGCGCGTCGACCAGCCGGTTGTAGAAGTCGATGCCCGGCTGATTCGGTTGGCCAATGCCGTTCGGAAAGATGCGCGTCCACGCGACCGAGAAACGGAAGGTCTTCACGCCAAGCTCTTGCATCAGCTTGATGTCGTTCGGATACAGATGATAAAAATCGTCCGCGACGTCGCCTGTGTCACCGTTGAAGGTCTTGCCTGGAGTGTGCGAGAACGTGTCCCATACGGACGGACCACGGCCGCCTTCGTGGACAGCACCCTCCACCTGGTACGAGGCGGTCGCCGAACCCCACAGAAATCCATCAGGAAAATTTGCCGGCGAACCGCCGGCCGATTTCAGCTGACCTGATGCTGCGCCTGGAAAGAGGTGCGCCAGAGATCCCGCACCCAGCGACAATCCTGTGGTCTGTAGAAACTTGCGACGATTCACTTGCGATCTCCCCTTCAGATGGATGCGACTCAACAGCTTTCGCTAAAGCGTTTCACATCGGACTCCAGAACTTTGTATCGATTCGATCAGCCTTTGTCAAACGTTTGACTTGCTCGTTGAGCTCATCGGTTAGTCGGTGGGGCTCTCCGCTGCAAACGAGGAGCAGCATGGCTTCGCGACCGGTTGAAACTCCATCAACTCCACGCGGGTGCCGTCCGGATCGTAGAGGTTTGCCTGCCACTTGCCGTCCTTGCCCATCTGCGGCCCATCATGCCGCGGACTAAGCCGGTCCTGCTGGATCAGTGTCGTCACAGCCTGCTCCATATTCTTTACTCCGAGCGAAAAGTGATTGAGCACACCCAACTCCCTGGCGTCCACGTGGTCTAGCGGGGTGTCCGATCCGTCGCCCACCATCATGTATTCGAGCCAGTCGTGCCCGCTCGGAACCTGTTGCGATATCCAATCCACATGGTCCGGCTGCATCGCGCCAAACCAATAGGGCCGGAAACCAAGCACCTCGCGATAGAAGCGGTCTTCATCGGCTCTATTGTGGACGAGATATCCCATATGGATAATGTGGTCCGAAATCGGTTGGGCCGTTCGCTGAAGCGCAGGCGCCCGGCCTGGCTGAACAAACTGCACCTCGTTGCCTTCGGGGTCTTTCGTGGTGAACCACCGGCTTCCGTCGCTGCCCGTTCGGACCTCCGACGAATTCTGGACACCATGCGCGTCCAGGTAATGACTTAGCGCATTTGCGTCGGGGGTGGTGTAGGCCACACAGGCCATCCGGCTGATGCTGGGCTCGGCCGGCAGCGGAAGCACCTCAATAAACTGCGTGGGGCTGAAGTAGTACCGAGTGCCCGCCGGGTCCTGAAGGTCCACACCTTTCGTTGCTCCGAGAATATGAGCATAGAAGTTGTCCGACGCAGCCAAATCGTGTGAGAGCACACACATGTGCGAGATACCGGTGATCGCCGGCCTCTGCTGCTGAGCGGCGGTCCACGAGTTCACGGCCATCAGGACCAATACGTAGCGAAAAAGCGTTGGAACTTTTTTCATAGGCGTACCCAACTCTCTGTTTCTTAAGGCCCGGGTAGTATACGGCGATCGCAGTCGGCAAGATTTGACGGCTTCCAACAGGCCTGGAGGCTTTCGCCTCCTGCGAAATGCCGCGGCGTCTCTGCCTTACGGCTCGATTGCCGCAGCCGGCCGCTCCGCGCATGCCTTACCCTGCGGCCTCCCTATCGGACTCCAACTCTTTTCGGTGCGCGAACTAGGGCCAGCGGCTCACCTATGGCGTGGGTATGTTCGGCCCTCTTCCCAGGCCTTCAAAAAGGATTTTGTCCTAACTCCGGATTTAAGTTGACAAGCTTCGTCTTCCTGCTTTCTTATGGGATCGCCGCAGATTTGAAGCCAAAACAAACGCTTGTCTGTCGAGCTTTAGATCGCGCATGTCGCCGGCCTGGAATGTCCGCGACACGACGGTCGTTACCCAAAGGTGCGTCTACAGACGCACCTCCACCCCTCTGGAGGCTCTATCATGAACATTCGTCAATCGATACAAAGGATGCTGCAGCGGGCAGGCGGCCCCGTCCGGACGTCCGCAGCCGCGGCGGCTTTCGCCTTGGCAGGCTTTTGCCTGCTGACCAATCTGATCCCGGGCGCGGGCGTGGCCTACGCGCAGAACACGAATGCGACCATTCGCGGCCAGGTGCTGGACCCCAGCGGAGCGTTAGTGCCCAACGCTCACGTTCTGGTCGTCAATAAAGAGACCGGTGTCGTTGTCTTCAACGGCAAGACCGATTCGGCCGGCACCTTCGTTGCCCCACAAGTGATTCCGGGACCCTACAAAGTCACGGTCACTGTCGCGGGTCTCAAGCAAGCGGTCATCGACAACCTTCAGGCTACCGTTGCGCAGGTTGCGGCGGTGAACGTCAACATGCAGATCGGCCAAAATACGGAAACAGTCACGGTGGAGGCCAAGGGTCAGGAACTGGATCGCAGCACGTCGGACATCTCCACGCTGATCTCTCCACAGGATGTCCAGAACCTGCCAATCCTAGGCCGTTCTACGGAGAACCTGCTGGCATTCATTCCCGGCGTCACGCACGGCGGCGCCGCGGACTCGCCTTCGACCTCACAGCTCTCGATCAACGGCAGCCGCACGCTCAATACAGAGGTCCTTTTGAACGGTGTATCAACAATCGTCGCCTCGACTGGAAGCCCGGCGACACTGCCTTCGCCCGATGGTGTCGATTCTTTTCGCGCCCTCACCACCAACGCGCCGGCCGAGTATGGCCGTACTTCGGGCGCAGTCATCTCCGTCAATACCATCTCCGGTACCAATACCTATCACGGCAGCCTTTATTTCCTTGTGCGCAATGAAGCCTTCGACGCCAATGGCTACTTCAACAACCTGAAGGGTTTGCGGCGCGGGAACGATCGTTTCTTCCAGGAGGGGGGATCGATTGGTGGACCGGTCAGGATTCCCCATCTCTACAACGGACACGACAAGACCTTTTTCTTCGTCAATTACGACCGCACGTTTTCACCCTCCAATTCAGTCTTGACAGAAACGGTTCCCACCGCCGCGCAGCGCATGGGCGATCTCTCCAACGCGGAAGACACGAGTTTCTGTGTGACGACTGGCAGCACAACGACTTGTCACAAGAAGCAGCCGATCTTTATGCCTGGTGGGCAGAAAACAGCTCCATTCGGCGCCGCCGGGGACCCCATTAATGGCACAGGCATCATTCCTACCGCATTATTGGATCCCGCCGCGCAGAAGATTCTTGCGCTACTGCCACTGCCAAATGCGCCCGGCACTCCGGACGTAACGAACGCCCGTTATACCGGCAACTATATCTCGCAACAAAACAACTCGAACACCAACATTCGGTTCGTGGCTCGCGTCGACGAAGTCGTGACGCCGAAGGACAGGGTCAGCTTCAACGTCTACCGCTACACAACGCTGACGCCAAATCCGGTCACCTTCAACCCGCAGCTCAACACAACCTGGGATTGCTCTTGCAGCAATGCATGGCTTCCCTCGGTCGACTAAACGCGCACATGGACTTCAACCCTGGTCATGGATTTGAACATGGGCTTCTTCCGCAATGTCGTGCTCCGCAATCCTCCGGGAGTCGGCTTCAATGCGGCACAGTCTCTCGGCATCGCTTCGCTGCCGCTGGACCAGACGCCGGAGCTCACAAATCCTGGCATCAGCAACATTGGCGCCGACACAAACACGAACCAGGTCAACATTACCAACACCTATACCCCGTTTGGCACGATCACCAAAACGGCCGGTCCCCACACTTTCCTGTTCGGCGCCTCCCTGCGCAAGAACGAGTTCAACTCCTATAACCCCGCGGCGAGTCCCGAAGGCACAATCGGATTTAACGGTGAGATCACGAATCATGGAGCTTCCGGAAACGCGAACACCGGCATCGCCGATTTCCTGCTCGGCCAGATCAAAACCGCCAGCTACGAGCAGCCAATGCCTGAGACCGGCCGACGCAACTACAACCTCGGCGTCTTCGTTCAGGACGACTGGAAAGTTTCGCCGAAACTGGTCTTGAACGTCGGTCTTCGTTATGAGTTTGAATCGCCGCTTACGATTGCGAATAACATCTACAGCCGCTTCGATCCGGCGACCGGAAACTTCCTGCAGGCAGGCGTAAACGGCGTGTCGCGCTCGCTCAACGTCAGCGAACCGACGAAAGACTTTTCGCCGCGCATTGGCCTGGCCTACAGCGTCGACTCGAAGACCGTCATCCGGGCGGCCTTTGGGACCTTCTACGGCACCATCTTCCAGAATCTGGGCGGCCAGCTTGCCTATCCCGGATATGACAACAACGTTACTTACGGCAACATAGGGACGGCGATTGCGCAGCCTTTCACTCTGTCGCAGGGCATTCCTTTGATCGCTCCCGCGAATTTGCAGGACCCCGCTGCCTCGATCGCCGGCCACACAGACTCCAACCCTTACACTCCGACCGGCGTCTCCTTCAACAACCTGAACCCCATGGCTCTGGTCCAACAGTGGAACCTCGGTTTCGAGCGCCAGTTGCCTCTCGCGCTCACCCTGGAAGTGAACTACGTGGGCAACCATGCACTTCACCTCGCCGATAACATTCCAGCGAACATCGTTCCGCTTTCTGCGGTGGACGCTGTCACGCTGGCCAACAGCACGAAGGCGACGCAAGACGCAAAGCCATTCCCAACATTAGCCAGCTTTACCGTGGTCGACGGGGTTGGGAACTCGGGCTACAACGCATTGCAGGTAACGGTCCGGCGCGAGTTCAACAAGCAACTGGCCCTCCTTTCCAACTACACCTACGCCAAGAGTGAAGACGATGGCAGCACCATCTACAACTTCTCGGCGCCCAATGGAACAGCGAATGCGCAGTACACAGCCGACAGCGCAGACCGAGCGAAGGACTATACGGTCAGTTCTATCGACGTCAAGCACACCCTGAACATCGCGATCGTCTACACCACCGCAGGCCCATGGTGGCTGCGCGGTTTCCACATCTCCCCTGTGGTCTTGGCTCACAGCGGTTTGCCGGTCAATATCACGCAGAGCAACGAGATTTCCAATGTTTCGCAGCAGCGTCCCAACGGCGACCCGCAACTGATCAAGTTGGCGCATCCTTACATCAACGGCCAGACACTTCAGTACTACGACAGTCCGCAAACCGATCCAAACTTCCCATTGACCGCCTCTGGCCCGGTGTACAACACGATCGGTGGCGTTCGAACGCGGATCGTCTCAACGGGCTTCGGCAACGTAAGCCGCGATTCGAATCGCGAGCCGGGCGAACTGGACTTCGATGCTTCGATCGCGAAGGACTTCAAGATCTTCCGGCGCTTGAAGTTCCAGTTCCGCGTCGACGCCTTCAATGTGATCAACCATACCAACTTCACGGCGCCGAGTGGATCGCTCTCGATTACCGAACTCAGCACCGCACCGACTGTTGCCTCGTTTGCCGGATCATCCGGATTCGGCAAAATCACGGGAAACCAGCCCGCACGGAGGCTGCAACTGTCCTCGCGCTTCTTCTTCTAACCCGGAGGTTCTTCCAGCCCGGAGGACGTTGCCAACGTCCTCCGGGCCATCGAAGAACCTGTCCAAAAACTCGGAACAGGACGTGCCACGCACAAATAGGCAGGGACAGGCTACGCAGTCCCGGCGCGGCAGCAGCGGACTCGAAGTAGCGCTTTTCTCCGCAGGTTCTCCAGCTCGCTCCAAATGCTGTCAAGCCCTGCAGGCGAACCGGCCGCACTAATCTCCCTGAAAACAGGTAACATTCAGCCAAAAGATCTTTGGCGTGTTTCCCCTGCGCCGCGCCGTATCATGGATACAGGACGAAGAACGGAAAAACCCGGCACCCATAGGACGGCAGCACTGCAAGGGAGCGGTCAATCGTAGAGCGGAATCCGCTATCCTATAGCGGAATCCCTATTAGTGTAGAGTCCATAGCGTTGACCTTTCGTTTGCACTTGCTTTTCTGGTTGTCATTCCGAAGGAATCTACTTTTCGTAGTTGCCACACATCATCGGGGACACAGCATGAGTCAATCCACTTCCTAATTCCTTTGTATGAATTGCTTTGCATGGAAAGCAACCAGGCAATGGGGGGGGTGGGGGGTGGCGTAATCTCCACAGGCTGGTCGGAGAGAGTTCTCGGACAGGTTCTAAGGTCAACGCCGCAATTGATGTATAGCCGCCTTCGCATTTTTGTTTGTCATTCCCGAAGGGAATCTGCGTTTGCAGTCCTAACACCATCAGGTTGGTGCGCCGACTTCCACGGTTCTAGTTGTGCGGAATCGTCAGTAGGGCCGCGCTCGTCATCGGCATCGCAAAGCTGTAAACCCCGGCCGCCGGCGTCACGCCCTCTCCATATGCCGGCCCCTGGAACGTTCCATCCGCGCTGGTGTCGAGCGTCTGCCCGCCCAGCATAACGCCGGCGGTCGAAGTGTAGCTCGGCGCGGTCAACCTCGTCAGCGTTGCGGCGCCGTAGCCCGCGATCGTCACCGAGAACGTTCCCGATAAAGTCTCGTCTTTGTTTAGCACGAGAATGCGAATATTGCCGCTCGCGTCCAGCCACGCATACGCCTTCTCGTTCCCCGCGGCAGTGTAGGTCACCGGCAGAAAGCGCGCGCCGTTCTGCGTGGCCTGCTGCCACATCACCAGCCCGTAGTACTCCGGCCGAATGCTGCTAATCGAGAAAGTAACGGAGCCGCCGCTGGTCGCGGTATTGAACTCGAACAGCGAGTACGCATTGTTGTTATTGCCAAAGAAGTTGATGCCATCGACGCCCGCGCCCGCCAGCCGCGCCATCCAGTCCATCGACCACAGCGCCGCCTGGAACGTATTGCTCACGCCCACCTGTCCGCTGCAGTTGATGGAGTTCGACTCGGCCAGCCGATACGCCAGCCCATCCGCATGCGTCGGGGCGAGGCCGCTGAGGATCGCCGTTCCCCGGCTCTGCGCCGCCTCCTGCAGCAGATAATCCCCCGCTACGGGATTTGTGTTGCAGATATTTCCGCCGTAAGCGTGTTGCGTCACGAGCGCCAGGGTGGAATGCTCCTGCGCCAGAAACGACGGCAGATTGGTCAATGAACCCGAATTCGACCACGCCGGCCCTGTCACCTTCGCGCCAACCGCCGTCATCACCGGCAGCACCGCGGCGCGGAAGGTCGCGAAGTCCGCCAGATACTGCGCGTTGGTGTAGCTGGTGCGCAGGCCCTGCTCCACATATAGATCAGGCTCATTGCCGATCTCCGCGGCCAGGATCGATCCACTAGGCATGTTCGCCGTAAACACCTGCGCCTGCTGCACCGCCGTGCTCACAACATCGGGCGCCAGACTGACGCCGAGCATAAACTTCGCTCCCGTATCGGTCGCCAGTTGCGCCAGCGACGAGACGTCGGTCACCGTCGGTATGCCCTGCGAGTCCGTGCTGCTGCCGCCGATGCGCATCACAAGCGGCCCCCCTCCATACGCCGTCAGGTTGCCCAGCAGCTTGCGATAAATCGGATTCGTGCCGGTCGCCGGAATACCTAGAATCGCCTGATAACTATTGCTTCCAATCGAGAGCCCCATGAACGTCGGGGGCACCGCTTGGCCGGGCGTTCCGGCCGCCACGCTTCCGCCGCTGTCGAGCGCACTGCCGGCCGTCACGGTGACGGGAACCGATGCCGTCACCGAGCCGCCTGCACTGCCCGCCGTCAGCACATACGTCGTCGTGGCATCCGGATAGACCACGATCGGCGAAGCTGGAGCTCCAGTCACACCGGAGACCTGCGTGCTCGTCGCTCCGGCGGTGCTCCATGTCAGCGTCACCGGTTGACCCGCCGTGATGCTCGCCGCCGACGCCGTAAAGCTGCCGATGGTGGGCGGCGCGGCCGTCACCGCAACGGTCGTCGTCGCGGTCGCACTGCCCGAGGCGTTGCTCGCCGTCAAGGTGTAGGTGGTGGTCGCCGTGGGTTTCACAACGGTGGGAGACGTCACAGTGCCCGCGACGCCGCTGAGCGACACCGTCGTCGCACCCGTAATGCTCCAGCTCAACGTCGAGCTCGCTCCCAGCGGCACCGAAGCCAGACTCGCCGTGAAGCTGCTGATGACTGGTGGCTGTAGTACTGTCACCGTCGCCGCAGCCGTCGTCGTGCCGCCCGAGTTCGTCGCCGTCAGCGTGTACGTAGTTGTGGACGCCGGCGATACGGTGATTGGCGAGACGGCCGGTCCGGTGATTCCACTCATGGTCACCGAGGTCGCTCCACTAACCGCCCACGTGAGCATCGAACTTTGGCCTGCGTTAATGCTGGCCGGCGAAGCCGCGAAGCCTGTCACAATTGGCGCCGCCACCTGTCCCGTGGAACCCGCCTGTGTTCCGCCGCTACATCCCGCGATCGCGGCAATCAAACTCAGTGCCAGAAGAAAACAGACTTTCCACTGCCGTTGTGGCAGAAGCCGTACACACCTATTGCTGTTCATGTCCATCTCCATCGCCGTTGGCGATCCGTTCTATGGAACAGACCTTTGTTCGTACATCGAACGAATATAATTCGTGCATGGAGTACCCAGCATCAACGTACGGTTGTCAAGTGTTTTGGAGATATTCTCAGACGGAATCTTCGCTCAACACCAGCGCCACCGCGCTGCGCAGCCTGGCCGCATTGCCGTCGTAGGCCGGACGCAACGCGGGCACGCTCGTAAACGCATTCTTCTTCAACTGTGCTTCCACAATCGAGCCAAACGTGTGCCACACCGTCGTAATGTCGCCGACCACGATGATCTCGCGCGGCGCCAGCGCCACCGAGATCATTCGTATCCCCAGGCCAAGGTTCTCCGCCATCTTGGTCAACGCGCACACGGCCGCCTTATCCCCGTTCTGGCTCTGTTTCAGCAACGCTTCGAACGTCGGCGGATTCGAGGTTGACGTCAGTTCCACATAGTAGCGGATGGCCGCGCGGTTGGACGCCAGCATCTCCCAGCAGCCTTGATTGCCACAGGCGCAGCGCGGGCCATCGGGAGCGATCTGGATGTGGCCGAATTCGCCGGCCATCCCATTCTCCCCGCGCAACAGCTGCCCATTGGCAAATATCCCGGTGCCGATTCCTTCCGACACATTCACCACCACCAGATCGTGATGACTGTCGCTGCGCCCAAACCACACCTCCGACAACGCGCAAGCGTTGGCGACGTTGTCCATGGTCACGCGCAGGCCCGTCGCCTTCTCCATCTTCGCCTTCAGGCTCAGCACCGGCCACTTCAGGTTCGGCGCGAAGATCAGCTTCTTGAGCTGCAGGTCCGTTCGTCCGGGGAGACAGATACCGATGCCGTCGAACGAAAGCTCCTTGTGCACCGCCAGTATCTTGCGGATCGCGTTCACGATCGAGTTCAGCGCCTTGCCCGCGTCCTGCGGCACCACCAGCATCTGCTGCGCGACGATTCTGCCTTCAAGGTCGGTCACGGCGATCGTCGTCTGCGCCGGATGAATGTCCAGCGCAATGATGGCGCGCTTGTGATTGAGTTCCAGAAATGTCGGCCGCCGTCCCCGCGGCAGTTGACCCGTCGATCCTTCCACAATCCAGCCATCGCCGATCAGGTCCTCCACGATCAGCGATATGGTGCTACGCTGCAGGCCCGAGACACGCGACAGATCAGCCCTCGATATCGGCTGCCTGGTGCGGATCAGGTTGAAGATCAAGTTGCGATTGATCTTCCGCGGCGTCTTGTTGGAAGCGGTCTGAGTGCGTGTGGGATTGAACCGTTGCATAGGGATGTCGGTACTGCTCTTGCTGCCGGGCCTTTCGTGCTGCTGCCTCGCCTTGCCTTGAATCGACCTTCTGGTTCATCTCCTCGATCAAATCTTTATATCACTGCAACCCCGCCCGCCATGCACGTTGGGTTACTTTCCTTTTGTCCGCACCAGCGACAAATGCCCGCGCGGTCGACCGATTATCCAATTACCGTGCAGAATGCCCCCGCCAATCCCTGGGATTCCACGCCGACCGTCGACGCACCGACCGTCCTGGTCAACGAAATCTCGGCGCGGCCGTTATAGAGCTGCACCACGCGCGATCCATTCGAGGTGCCCTGATTGTCGATAAGCCTGCCCGTGCCCGCCAGCGTGAAACGCACCTCGTTGCGAGCGTCCAGGCACATCACACCATGCTCATCGAATAACATTGCCAGCACCGTCACGGTCCCCGCGTCGCGCGACTTCTCCTGCAGCGTGAACCGCGCCGGCTTGGACCACTCCTCCGTCTGATAGGTGAAGCCGATCTCATCGGAGATGGGCTGACCCGTCCTCGGTTTCGCAACCACGCGGAGATGGTTCTCGCCCGGCTTGAAGTTCACCAGCCAGCGTAGTCCCGCACACGGGAAGTCCTGGCTATCGTGATGCTTCGTTCCCACCGAAACGTCATTAAGAAACAGCTCCGCCTGCGGGCAATTCGAGTACAGCTTCACCATCTTCTTATCATCAGGCTTGCCCCAGCGCACCGGCCATGTGTGCCCATACAAGCGCACCATCGGCACATCGCTCCAATACGACTGGAAGACGTAGTACGCCTCCTTGGGGTTCATGTCGCGCTCGATCATGCCCTTCTGGTTCACACGCGGCACCGGGTTTTCCACCCGCAGTGGAGTCGTAAAGTCCTTGAAGATCCACTGCGCCGCGCCCGACAGCCACGGCAGCGTCTCCTGCACCTTCAGGCACCAGTCGAACAGATTGCACGCATACGTTTCCGACCAGTCGCCATCGCGTGATACCCGCGCCGCCCCACCCGTATTCAGATACGTCAGCCCGGTCTCCGCAGTCCCGTGTCCCGTCGGAACCTCGCCCATCACGTGGTCCGGGTCTTCCGCGTGCCGCCGCGCATGGCTGTCCGCGCCCCACTCGATGTGGATGAACCGCTTCACACGCGTCCGCTGCGTCTCCAGTGACTTCTCATACTCCGTATACCGCCCGCTGTACCACCCAGCCCAGATCGAAGGCGAGTACACATCCGGAATATCGCTCGCAAAATCGCAGCGCCGATACGACGTATAGCGCGGCGGATCGAGCTTGTGCGCCAGCCCGTTGAGCTCCTGCATATAGCCGCGAATGGCGTCTTTGTTGAGCGCCGGCGACGCGGGTTCCTGATATTCGCCCGGCCAGTCGTCCTCATTGCCCAGTCCCCAGAAGATCACCGCCGGATGATTGAAGTGCTGGTCGACCATATTGTGCAGCTTGTCGCGGCCCATCTGCTGCCAGCGCTCGCCGGCCACGCCCGACCTGCACCACGGCACCTCCTCCCACACAAGAATTCCAAGTTCATCGCACATATCGAGCACCACGCGCTGCTGCTGATAGTGCGCCAGTCGAATGAAGTTCGCTCCGACGGCCTTGATTAGCCGCATCTCCTGCCGGTAAGCTCTGCCGGCATCGCCGCGGCATAGTTCGCGTGGTCTTCATGGCGATGCGTACCCCGCAGCAGCAGGCGCTCGCCATTCAGATAAAACGGGCCGCCCTCTGCAAAATCGATCGTGCGCACACCGAAGCGCTCCACCACGGCATGCTGGCTCTGCGGTCCGCTCAGCATCACGCGGCACTGATAGAGATTCGGGTGCTTGGGCGACCACAGCTTCGGTTGCTCCAGCGTGAACTTCGCCAGCATTCGTTCGCCGTCGAAGCCTGTCTCCGGAGCCTGTGCCGCGGCCCTCGTAGTCTTCGCATGGGCTACCGTCTTGCCGTGAGGATCGAGTATCTCGACCGAGACATCCAGGCCCTCGGTCGCTCCAGCAGCGCCGTACAGCCGCCCGTGGACCGCGACCTGCGCCGGGCCGCCGTCTTTACTCGGCGCCACATGCACATGTACCGCCTCGATGGACACCGCCGGCAGATACACCAGGCTCAACGGCCGATAAAGTCCGCCATATAACGTAAAGTCGCTCAGGTCCGATGGCATCCGCTCCAGGTCGCGCCCATTGTCGCAGCGAATCGCCAGCCGCAGTCCGTTTGGCTTCGCTGGTGCGGCTGCTTTTTTCGCCGGGGCATTTGCGGCGGCTGTAACGGCTAACGCAGCGGAGGCCATCTGCTTCGCTGCCACCTCCGTCACATCGACGACGAATTCGTCATACCCGCCCACGTGCTGCGCCAGGTGCTC
Organism: Granulicella sp.; assembly: GCA_965277925.1. Classification (GTDB taxonomy): domain Bacteria; phylum Acidobacteriota; class Terriglobia; order Terriglobales; family Acidobacteriaceae; genus Granulicella. Next base: position 1,854,201 of record OZ255850.1, read on the forward strand.
GTCGCCGAGAAACACATCGGTCGTTTGACCCGCGCCGCCGAAGTGCAGCAGCGTGCGTCCCTGCGGATACGGATTGGTGATTTCCAAATGCAGTCGGTACCAACCCGGCCCGCGATACGCCGGCGTGTCCGGGTCGCAGGCGTCGTAATGGTTGAAGCAATGCGGCACTGTGGCCGCCTGCCACACCGCGATCTCGCTGCTGTTCCAAACCTCCCACGGCCCATCGAGCGAGCCCTCGAAGTACTCCCATCCGTCCGCCAGGCTACGCACGCTGCTCGTCGAGGACTCCTCGGCCACACTGCGCAGCCATGCGGGTGCAACTGGAAGCGCAGCCGCAACCGCGGTGCTCGCGGTATAGGAAAGGAACTGACGGCGTGAAAGTTCGGACATTGGATTGAATCGCCTGAAGGTTATACTGCAAGGCCTGTCGCGCGGCACCGACATCTCCGCCGAAATATTGTTCGTTGATACTACAAAGTCGACCTCACCCTCACCTATAGTCTCCGATCCCAACGGTTGTCAACGGCTCGTGCGTCGAGACTCTTCGCCATTCGCGGCCCCGTGCTCATACCCACAGAACCGGCTGCCGTATCGGATAATTGCGGATGATCTCCGGCACAGTGGGATCCGGATTCAACGTCTTCCACAACGCCACATACGACGCATCGCGATAGGCCAGCCCCGCGAACAGCAGACTCGGCTGCCGCACCGGCAGATCGTCAAAGTACTCCACATCGTGCGGATACGGCCATGCTTTCTTGTTGCGAATGAACAGGGCCATGAACGCGACTGCCTTGCGCAGCCCGCGCCCATCGGCAGTCTCAAAAGTAAACAGGTTCTCGTCGGCCCGGGTCAGTATTTGCGCGACCGTCGACAGAATATCGAGATCGAACAAGCAATAGCTGTAAGGCTTCGTCCGCGCCAGCTCCAGCGGAAGGCGGCCATTGGCCGCAATCTGGGCCGGAACCAGTGTCGTCCGAAAGCGATCGCGGCAGAACGCCATCAGCGACGCATTGCCGGTGAACCGCGCGAACTCCGCGACCTGCATCACCCAGCAGCTGCCGTGGTTGTTCTTCGCGTTGCGTTCATCGATGCCGTTCTTGGACGTCGTAAGCCACGTCACATAATCCGCAAACCAGCCTTGCAGCTTGCTCTGCTCCTGCGGGGTGAACACCTGCGCGCCGAGCAGAAAACTCGCGGCCCGCGCCGGCTCGACAAGATGGATCGTATCGATGATGCCGATGCCGCGGCCTTGATTCACCCCGGTAATCGCCTGCGCATGTTCCAGGTTCGGATTCATCAACGTCGCGGGCGTCAGGAACCATGCCCGCAGATGCGCCGCCGCGTGCTCCGCGTACTTCGCCTGTTTGGTCAGCAACCACGCGGACGTCAGCGTAGGAACGATCAAGCTCAACCGCAGCATCGCCTCGCGATGGGCCACGAAGTTTGCGGGGTTTGAAAATCCATCGCGTCGAATATAAGGGCCGCTGGGATTCTTCGGATCGGGCCACCAGTAATCGCCTTCGGAAAAGAAGTCGTGCAGGCCGCCTGGGCTGCGCGCACTGTGCGAGGCTGTAATCGTAACCGGCGCCGCCGCGAGATAACCGTCGGCCTCGCGCAGCACACGGCCCCGTTCGAACGCCGCCACGTCGATCAGCTTCACGCCGCCGGACTGCGCTTCGAGCATTCGCAGCGCCGGGCTAGCCACCACCGATGTCGCGGCGCTCCAAATACAAAAATTACGTCGATCCACGCTCAATGTCTGCTCTCTTTCGCCTGACGTTTCAAATCAAATCCAGACTCAGCGTCCGCTCACATCGGCGGCATTCCACCCAGATACTCATAGGACTTGTGCGGCGCCGCTTCAAGAATGTGGCTCCAATCATCGTTGGGAAAACGCCGCAGATAGGGCCGTATCCAGATAACCTCGTCGCTTGTGATCGTGCGTTGACCTATCCAGACGCCAATCTGCGCACCCCCTATGTGGAGTCGGCGAACCTCGGCCTCCAGCAGCAGCTCACGACCAACCTTGCGATGCAGATCATGTATGTGGGCAAGTTCGGACGCCATCAATTGCTGGACTTCAACAGCAATCCCGCTCTGTACGCGCCGGGCGCGAGCACATCGACCTCCAGCTATCAGGCCCGCCGCCTCTATTCGAACTTTGGCAATATCGCGGACGTGGCCACGATTGGAGTGTCGAGCTACAACGCGCTGCAGGTGTCGTTGACGAAGCGGATGACCTCCTGGCTGAGTGCGATGGGCGCCTACACCTACTCGCGTTCCATCGATGAGTTCTCCTCGAATACTACCGACACGGCGACTGTACCGAACGTCTTCAGCAATGCCACGCGCACCGTCCCGGTAGTCGGTTCGCCGCTGAACTTCAATCTCAGCTCCGAGACCGGACCCTCGGACTTCAATGCGACGCACATTGCCAGCATCGGATACAGCGTGAACGTGCCGGCGATGCATCGCTTCAACCGATTCGTCCAGTTGACGGTGGGCGGCTGGATCCTGAGCGGCCGATATGGCCTTCGCAGCGGCGAGCCCATCAACATTGTGTCCGGGACGGATTTCGCGGACACCAACTCGCCCAACCAGAGGCCGCTCGTCTGGCATAACTGGGTACTGCCTCCGGGCCGTCATCGGCTCCAAAAACTGGCGCTTACCGGTGGCACCTATTTCGACCCAACCGCCTTATGCGGCAGCGACAATCCCGCCTGCAGCACAAGCAGCGCGTACTTGCACGACTTCCCTGCTCCCGGCACGTTCGGCACACTTGGCCGCAACGCGGTCATCGGGCCGGCCAGCATCAGCAACAACATGTCGCTTGCCAAGACGTTTCCCATACGGGGCGTGAGGGCGTGAACTTCCGTCTTCGCTGCGATGCCTTTGGTGTGTTCAACACGCCGAACCTGGGCACTCCGGCGAACAAGATCGGGTCCAGCCTGGGCCAGATCACCAGCACCAGCGGACAGCGCTTCCTCCAACTCTCGGGGCACATTCAGGGTCTTCTTGTACGCCGACCATGGCGCGGACCGGATTTACAAGAATGCGCCGCTGCACAACGTGAACCCCAAGGGCTGGGTGGATGACTTCCGCTTCCCGAAGTACGTGTACTACCTGTGGCAGGCGAACTTCACGCAGAAGCCGATGGTGTTCATCCATCCATGGCCATGGCAGCCGGGATATATCGGCAAGCCAGAGCCCATCACGATTGACTCGAATGCGGACTCGGTCGAGTTGTTCGTCGACGGCAAGAGCCTCGGCATACAGAAGCCGGACGAGGCGGGCGATCACGTGATCGAGTTCAAGAATGTGGAGGTCACGCATGGGACAATTCGCGCGGTCGCGCACAAGGGCAGCGAGTCCGTCGAGGAGTCGATAGCGATGCCAGGCGCTCCGCTGAAGCTGCGGTTGACGGTGCAGGCTTCGCATCTGGTGGCTGACCGCAGCGGGCTCGCGCTGCTGCAAGTGGACGCACTGGACGGCAAGGGTGAGGTGGTGCCGTATATTCATCCCGAGATCGACTGGAGGATATCCGGCGAGGGAAGTCTCATAGGGCCGGCGAAGTATACGACCGACACCGACAAGAACGGCGCCAAGTCAGGGACCCTGTACATCGTTCTGCCAACGGCGAACATCGTGCGGACGACCTCGACTGCGGGCGAAATTAATGTTTCAGTAAGCTCTCCGGGACTGGAGCAGGCCAGCGTCACGCTGCATTCGACTTCGGCGACGCAGCCGGACGATGGGATTGAGCAGCCCGAGTTGAGCGAACGCGGACGTATGCCTGTGTTGCGCGACCCCGCGATCGTTTCGACCCACCCGGGAACTCCGCCGCGCGTCTTCGATCGGATCGTGCAGGACTACAAGCTGCCGGCAAGCACACCCGTGGAGGCGAAAGCCTCGATGGAACGGTTCCTGCACGAGCATGATCCGAAACTCCCAAAGGATGACGCGGCGTATCAGGACACGCTGAAAAAACTGAGCGATCTGCTGGCAGACAGTCATGGCAACCTCATCGCCGACTGGTACAACTTCACGGCGGACCAGTATGAAGACGTGGCAATTCTCAATGCAACGATTGAACGAAGCAGTCTTTCGCCGGCGGTCCGCAGCCTGCTGGAGAAGGATTACGCAGACCGAATTCTGCTGCAGGGAGAAACCATCGACGCACCGCAGGAGGCAAAGCAGCTTGCAGCTCTTCTGGAGGGAGCGCACGTGGTCAGCGCAGGTGCAGGGGGCGCAGACGCGAAGCTTACTTCAGCGTCGACCGTCGGCGATCTGCTGGCAGCAACGTATCCCAACTGGGCGGCGATGGACGCTCAGAAAAAGCAGCGGTTCGTGCAATTGCTGTATCACTTCAACCCAACGCTGCGCGAGTTAGGAGCGCCAGCACTGGACGCGAAGGTGCCCTCAGGGCCGATCGTGCTGCCCGGCGCGGCGCAGCTTGGGCATTAGGTTCTGGGAGCGGATGCAATAAGTTCTACAGATGCGCTAGACCGCGATGCAGCGCGGACACCACCGCCTGCGCGCGGTCACTCACGCCCATGCGCATGTAGATGATGCGGAAGTGGCACTTCACCGTGGCCTCCGCAATGCCGAGCAGCGTAGCAATCTCCTTGTTGTTCTTGCCCTGCACCAGCAGTTGCAGCACCTCGCGCTCGCGCGGTGTGAGGCTGGCGTCGGATGTGCGCGATTCCAGCGCGCGCGCGACCGGCGGAGGAAGATAGCGGCCGCCTGCATGCACTCGCTTGAGTGCATTGATGAGCGTCTCGTGGGGCATGCCCTTGATGATGTAGCCCTGCGCGCCGCTCTCGAGCGCCTGGTGAATGTCGATCGGCAGCGGGACTGAAGGCGGAGTCAGCGCAGTGCGCTTTACCGATGTAAGCATCGACCACCAGAAGGCCGGTATCCATATCAAGTCCAACCCGGGGCGCGGAGGGCACGTGCAGGATGTGGTCTACGACGACGTATGCATCCGCAACACTGTGACCCCGATCGACGTGGAAACCACCTACATCGACGCCAACGCACCGCGCGCCTGGATGGGTTAACGGGACCGCGTTTCCGCTGTACACCGATATCGTGCTGCACAACGTTCAGACCCAGGGAGGGACAGGGCTGCGCCTGACCGGCGTCGATGCGCAGCATGTTACCGAAATCCAGTTCGACGGGGTGTGGATCGGCGGCATCGCGGCCATGAAGCAGCAGGTCGCGCACGCTCGTATCACGCTAGGGCCGGGACCGAGCAACTGGATTCCGGCGGCCGACGATGTCAAGGTGATCGGGCAGCCGGGCCGGCGCGAGCGCACCTCATGTAGCGACAAGTTCGTGCCGTTCCGTGCCGCGGACGAACGGTAGTCGCATCTTCAATAACCGCATGAATTGAGACCGGGGCAAACCCCAGTAGGCGCAGACCCCTGCGGCACAACGCTCTGTCCACAATCTGGCGCGAGGAAGGCGATGCCCAGCAAACGTTTCCCTGAACACCCGAAACGATTCATGCGTCTCCTCCCGTGTCAATGTCGGCCGAATCCTCTTCTGCGGTATAAACTGCGGCAGCAATTGACATTCGCTGCGCGATCGCCATACAAAAGACCTGCGGTAACCGATTTCTCGCGACCGCCTGCGGCTCGTGGTCCTAACCCACACCTCAAGGAGCTTCTGCATGCTGCCATCATGGAAAGCGACTCTCCCCATTTCCTTTCTGCTGCTCTCCGCCGCAGCCCCACCGTCCAGAGCCCAACATATCTATGCCCTCTCGGGCGACGTGGCTGGCACGCATGATCCTTCCATCGCCAAAGATGGGAGTACCTGGTACGTTTTTGCGACCGGCCGAACGCCAGCCGGCGGCCAGTTCGCCATCCGCTGCTCCACCGACCTCGAACATTGGAAACTCTGCGGACAGGTGTTGGACGCGATTCCAGCTTGGATACAGAAGCGCAGCCCCGGCACCAAAGACTTATGGGCCCCGGACATCTCCTACGAAGACCATGAGTACCGGCTCTATTACGCCTATTCGCTCTTCGGCAAGAACACTTCCGGCATCGCTCTCGCGGTGAACAAAACGCTCGACCCCGCGTCGCCCGCCTACAAATGGGTGGACCAGGGATTGGTCCTCGAATCCACCGCCAAAGATAACTTCAACGCCATCGACCCCAACTTCGTCCGCGATCGGCAGGGGCACGACTGGCTTGTCTTCGGCAGCTTCTGGGATGGCATCAAGATGCGCCGCCTGGACGATGCAACCGGCATGCTTTCGCGCACCGGCACCACGCTCTACTCGCTCGCTCGCCGAGTGCAGCCGCCCAACGCCGCACCGTCCCAACACGGACTCCCGCCCAACTGGCAGGCGATCGAAGCCCCATTCATCGTCTTCCACGGAGGCTACTACTACCTGTTCACCTCGTGGGATCTCTGCTGCCGCGGAGTCCAGAGCAATTACAGGACGATGGTCGGCCGCTCACATTCCGTGACCGGGCCCTACGTCGATAAAGATGGTGTGCCGCTCACGCAGGGCGGAGGCACGCCCGTCCTGGTGTCGAACCAACGCTGGGTCGGCCCCGGAGGCGAAAGCGTCCTGATGAACCCCAAAGGCCACGACCTGATCGTCTTCCACGCCTATGACGCTCACACGGGCAAGCCGTCGATGCAGCTCTCCACCATCGACTGGGCAGACGGCTGGCCTCACGCCGGCCTGGAGAAATAGCCGCCCTTCAGCGGCGACGATCGAGCCACGGACTCCGCTCAGCTTCTGCCTTCGCTCCCTGCCCTATTCGACGTACGGCCATCCGTCAGCGGTAAACCCAAGCCGGTTGATGCCCAGGGTCGGCGTTCCGGCATTGTTGTTGTCATAGTAGTGGTAGACGAGCGTTGGCGTTGCGACACCGCCCACCGTATCCGTGAACACGCTCTCTCCGCCGGGCCCGACGATGTTGCCATGGGTGCTCAGTAGAATGGTTCCACCGCCGCTGCTCAGGCTGAGGCCACCACGATCCACATACGGCCCTTGAGGATTGGTCGACCGTCCCACGATGATCCGGTAAGGACTGGTCGCGCTGCAGCAGATGTTGATGGATGCGAAGTAGTAGTAGTACTGCGTGCCGTTCACGACGAAAGGATAGAGGAACGATCCTTCTTCCCCAGCGCCGCGAGCCGCGATCACCGGATAGGTGGCCAGCCCGGGTGTAAGCGGCAAGCCCGTCGCCGGGTTCAGTTGCATCAGATGAATTCCATCCTGAAAGGATCTGAAGGCCATCCACCAGTTCCCCGACGCATCCGCAAACGGCGCATGATCGATGGCATTCTATGTGGTCGACGCGCTGAAGTTCCACCCATTGCCACTCGCAGGCGGTGCCGTGTTGGCAGCGGCCCACGACGACACGACATAACCTTTGTCGGTCCACGGCCCATTACGGAGTCGAGCTGGTCGCCAGCCCGATCACGGCCTCCGCTCCTGTGCTGGGCTCATAGGGAACTGCGTAGTACAGATAGGTAGACGCCACCCTGCACCATCAGGCTGGGAGCCCAAACGTCCACGTCGTGTCCGGCATTCTCCGAAGGCAACGTCGGCAACCCACCCACGAGCTGAAATCCGGTCCAACGGCTTCGCGAAGCAAAGGGCAACGGCTGGAAAACGTTTACCTGAAAGACACGATAGCGCCAGAAAATCAGCCTTGTCAACCATTTTTGTATGGTAAAGCGCTTACTCAAAATTCCCGCCTCGCCACCGTCGGGGCCGCGCAGATTTCTCCAGACCTTGCGGCCGAAACTCTCCGAACGCATCTGCGGCCGCCCTGTTTTTCTCGTCTGCACCGGATCGCTAAGGCGCGCCCGCCGGCGCATCTGCCGCCTTCAGCTTATTCAACTGGTCGAGCACCCTGGCGGAGTCTACCTTGCGATCGAGCTTCTGGTAGACACGCACCAGTTCGTAATCATCGCTCTCCCGGATGAACTTCGAAGGCGACGACGCCAGGGCCCGCTCGAGCCAAGTGGCGGCCTCCTCGTTCTGCCCAAGTTTTGAAAGGCCCAACCCGAGATAGAAGCAAGCCGGAGCAGGCGTAGCGTGGGCTGCGACCGCACGCCGAAGCAAGGCGACGCCTTGCTGGGGATCGCCCGTCTCCACCTGAATCTTTCCCAGGTTATAGAGCGCGATCGCATCGTCAGGATGCAGCGTCAGCTCCGTCTGGTAGGCGCCCGTCGCCTCGAGCACGTGGCCGACCTTCTGCTCCTCATCGCCCAGTGCCTCGTACAGATCGGCATCCTGCGGCCCTTGCTTGATAGCGGCCTGATACTCGGCGATCGCCTTGTCCGGCTCACCCGCCTCCGAATCGATCTCCGCCTGGGCACGATGAACGAACGCCGAGTCGGGATCGAGCTTATACAGCGCGCGGAATGCCTGCTGCGCCGCCAGCGTGTGCGCTCGGACCTGATAGAAGAGCACATTGGGGTCGTTGGGAGTCAGCGCTTCGGCCTGGTCCAAAGGCGCGGCCGCATCGTCCGGCCGCCCAGCCTGCAACTCCACGATGCCCAGCCAGGTAAGCGCCTCGGGATTCTTAGGCTGCAGCTTCAGCTCATCCTTCAACTGCGCGATCGCGGCGTCCAGCGAGTTCTGCTGGAACAGCGCGATGCCTCGAAACATGTGCGCGCTGAGAATCAATGGCTTCAATTCACTGGCCCGGGCGAGACTCTTTTCTGCTTCGTCCAGACTTCCCTCTCGCAATTGCGCCATCCCCAGCGCCAGAGAGGCGTCGGCGGAGCGCGGCGCGGCCTCGACGGCGTGACGAAAGTCCGCTTCCGCTTCGGCGGCGTCGCCGCGCTGCATGGCACTGGCGCCTTGTTGCATCCAGGGCGTGGCGGAAGCTGCGTTCTGCGCCACCGCCGCGGGCCACGCCGGAAGCGCCAGCGCGGCGAGCAGGACGGCCGCACCGCTCCGGTGGGCGCGGCGTTGCTGCCGCTTCATCGTAGCCCGGCATTGCAGCCTCACGGTTGCGTTCCCGGCGGAGTGATCTGGAGGCGCGTCGCCGAGCGCTTGTTCTCCTGATCGGCGAGCGTAGCGGCGGTCGCCAACTCCCGCTGCGACTCTGCGGTCTTGTTCAGCCGCGCCAGGGTGAGCCCAAGGTAGTAGTGGGCCGGCTGGTATTTGGGCGCCGCCTGCACAGCGCGCGTCAGCCACTGGTTGGCCTTGTCGTACTGCTTCATCTTGAAATACGCCGTGCCCAGGCCGGTCAGCGCTCCGCCATGCCGCGGATCGCGCTCCAGCGTCTTGGTGAAGAGCGCAATCGACGGCTCGTACTGGCCCTGCTCAAGATCTGTCTCACCTAACTCGTAGTAAGCCGCCGTCTGCTGCGGTTGAATCGTAATGGATTGCTGAAACTCAGCTCGCGCCTGATCGAACTGCAACCCCTGCAGATAGACGCGGCCCAGGCCATAGTGAGCCGAGGCATCGAGCGGCCGAACTTTCAGATAGCTCTGTAGGTCCTGCTGGGCGGCCTCCAGCTCGCCGAGATCGAGCTTCACCCGCCCCCGCGCGTAGCGCACATTGGGATTGTTCGGCTCCATCGTCATCAGCCGATCGAGCACTTTGTCCGCATCCCTATAGAGCTGCATCTCGTCTTCCAGAATGGCGACATCGTAGAGCACGCGAGTATCGTCCGGCTCGAGCTTCTGGGCTCGCAGCAAATCGGCAAGGGCTGCGTCGAAATCTCCGGACGCGCGATCGCTCAGCGCCAACTGTTGGCTGGCATAGGACATTCCTGCTCTGCCGTCGGGGTTGGCCGGGTCGTCCGTCAGGATCGCCGCGTAAACATCCTGCTCCTGCCGAAAATCCTTTGCATCTTGGAACCGCTTCGCGTCCGCAAGCTGCTCCTGAACCGGTGGCGGCGCGACGATCTGGCCGCCGGTCAGCGCTGCCATCGCAAGTAGGAGTTCACCCAGCATAGTTCCTGCGAGCCTGATTCTAGCGGCTCTCCAGCGCTGCGGCAACCAGCGAAGCCTGCCTGAAAACGAAAGCTCGAGCCAAGAAAGAAGGGCTCCTCCATCCGCCTAGAAACTCACCTTTCCGGTGACTTGCATCGTCCTCGGGCCGTAATCAACTGCTCCGGGAACGCCAAATCCGATCGCCTGATAGGAGTCCCTCGGTTGCAGGTCCGGTATCCCCATGCGATGCCGGTTAAAGACATCGAAGGCTTCTCCTTTCAGTTGGAAGGTCAGCTTCTCGGTGAGGTGGAAGTTCTTGAGCAAGCTGACGTCTTCCGCCAGGTACTTAGGCCCGGTGATCGCCTCGGTCTCACGGGGAATGTCGCCGAAGGCGAAGGGAGCGAACGAACATGGCGCTGTCACCGTGCCGCAGCCTGCTTGGCAAGTTCATCCTGCAACTGCAGGCTCCAGTTGTCGGTCATCGAGGGCCGGCCATCCTTGGGCTGGATCACCTCGCCTCCCACCGCGTCAAAGCTCCCTAATCCGTTCGGTGCGGTCAACTGCGTCGGATCGAGGTTTGAAGCATAGCTGACGCTCGGATACCCCACCGAAGAATTCGTGGGATCGGCCGCGGAGGTGCTGTCGAGCCGGAATGCCGGCGTGAACGCTCCTCCCGTAGTCGCTGTCTGGTTATCGAAGAAGGTGCGGTTCTGGTTGTAGCCCATGGCCATGGCTCCGCCGAAGTCGTTGTATTGCAGCGGTCCATACAGGATCGCGCCTCCGCCACGGATCACGGCTTTGCCGGCGGTGCCGGGCAGCACATACGCAAAGCCCAGACGCGGACTGATGTCCTTGTACCAGGTGTTGGCCCAGCCGGAATTGCAGTGGCAGTTTGTGCCGAAGACGAGCGCACCGGGAAGTCCGCCGGCGGCAGCGTCGGGAGCCGTCAAGCTCAACTCCGACGTGCGGTTCAGCGCCTCATGCCGGGGAGAATCGATGCTGTAGCGCAAGCCAAGGTTCAGGGTAAGGCTGCTGTTCAGCTTCAGGTCGTCTTCCACAAACGCGGCAACGTAGTGCGAATTCCAGCGCGGACGGTCGTTGAACACCGCCTGGAAGCCGTTGCCGACCTCGCCAAGCAGGAAGCTCGCAACGGGGTTGCCGGACCCGCAGCAGGCATTGCTCACCCCAGCCGTCTGGTCGCGGTAGAAGTTCAGCGTGTCCTGGTTGTAATTGATGATCGAGTATTGCTGGAAGCGGACGTCCACCCCGAACATGAAGCTGTTCCGGCCCTTCTGCCAGCTTACGTTGTCATTGATGCGAACGCCGTTGTCGATATTCTGCCCGTTCTGCTGCTGACCGAGCGAAGTCGGCTGGTCCGGGCTGGGGAAGACGAGCAGCGGATAGAAGGTCGAAGAATCGTTGGCCACACCCGCCGATGCCGCCGTCAGGCTGGAGTTCAGCGTGTTGCCGAGATTGATGCTGTTGGTCCGGTTATACCCCAGGTTGATATGGTTCAGCAGCGTAGGTGTGAGGGCGTAGTCCCACCCAGCGCGGGAGTAGTGGGTCGTAAACTCCTGCGTGAATCCGAGGCTGTTGAACGGCTGCGGCAGGTTGGCGCTCGCCGTCTCCTTGTAGTTTTGCCGCGTGCTGTAGGACGCGAAGATCTTGCTCTTGTCGGAAAAGTTCTGGTCAATGCGAATCGTGTAGGTCGTGTTGTCGTTCGGCGCGGCCTGCGCATAGACAAAGTTGTTCGTATAGCCAAACACATCCGTCGAGGTCGGCGCCTGGTTGGGAAGCGGCAGGCCTGCAATCAGCTTCTGCGCAGCCGCGCTGAACCTCGCACTAGGAATCGTGTTGTTGTTGAATGGTGTGCGGCAAAACACGCCCGGTGTAATTTGAACGCTCGTCGTCGGATCGAAGATCTGGTTATACAGCACCGGCTGGTTCGTGCAGGGATTGAGCAACACCGGGAATGAAATGCCCGCAACCGTGCTTCCGCCCGGGACCGGGCCGCCCAGGATGTCCATAAAGTTGCCTTGGCGCTCCGCCGCCGTGGGCACAGTGGACGTATTCACGCCGCCCAGGTGAAGCTGGTATTTTTCCCAGGCAAACAGGAAGAAGGTGCGATCTTTGCCGTTGTAAACCCAGGGAACGCGCACCGGGCCGCTGAAGACCCCGCCATAATCGTACTTGCTGTCCTGACCCTTGCTGTATTTGCAGTTCACCTCGGAAACGCCCACGCAATCCATGGCCTTGTAGCCGTCATTGAACCAGTTGTTGGCGTCGAAGACCCGGTTCTTGATGATGGCGTAGCCGCTTCCGTGATAATCATTGGTTCCCGCCTTGGTCGAGAAGCTCTCGATGCCCGCCGTGGTGCGGCCGAACTCCGCCGATGGAGTCGATGTCGTCACCTTGAACTCCTGCAAAGCCTCGATGGAAGGCGAAGTCTCATCGAACGACGAGCCGTTCTCACTGCGCTGAATACTGGCGCCATCCAGCAGAACTTCGGCGCCGTATGCCTGGCCGCCGCTCAGCCGAGAGAAGAACACGCCGTTACCCGAATTGCCCGCGGTCCCGGTTCCGGGGCCGGTAGTGCCGGGCAGCAGGAAGACAAAGGTCTCAGGCGAGCGCAGTCCGCCCACGCCGTTGGCCAGCGACAGAGGCAGGTCCTCAATCTGTTTGTCGGAGATCGTGCCACCGATGTCGGAAGATTGGGTCTCGATGCGATTGCCGCTCGCATCGACGTTCACGATGTCCGCGACCGAACCCACTTTCAGCACCAGATTCAGCGAAGACGTGCTGTTGACCTGGACCTGAACCCCGGTATTGGTGGTCGTCTCAAACCCGTTCGCCGTCACCGTCACCGTATAAATGCCGATCGGAACATCCGCGAACCGGTAGTTCCCGGCCGAAGTCGACTTCGTAAGACTCTTGCTGCCGGTCGTCTGGCTGGTCGCCGTAATGCTGGCGCCGGGCAATGCGGCCCCGGTCGAATCGGTCACATTGCCGGCAATCGCGCCACCCGCCGTTTGCGCAAACGCCTTCTGAGACAGGCAGAGGATGGCGACACCGAGGACAAGCAAACTACAGATTCTTCCGACACTCTTCATGTGGCGCTCCTGGAAATGCTCCTGAACCACAAAACGACAACCTGCGGCCTGGATTGACCGGCCGCTTCTTTTTATCTCGCTAGCGAGAGCAGTGCTGGCACCACTGCCTCGACCCAAACATGTGGTAAGCGTTTACTCAACGCTCCTCGAATATCAGTCTCGAAATCGTCGCGAAGCATATCGCACCGAAAAGAACGCTGTCAAGACTAAAAATCGATCGAAAGATGGAGGCCACTTCCCTCCGTGCGTTCGAACCCTCGCCCCGTTTGTCTTTGCGTTTCCTTTGCGTCCTTTGCGTCTTTGCGTCTTTTGCGTCCGATGTTGCCTTTGCACTTGCGTTTCTGGTTGTCATTCCGCAGCGCAGCGGAGGAATCTGCTTCTCCGCGCCGCCGCTCTCACTCGGATTCACGGTCCGATAGCCGACAGTCCTCGATCGGCCCACGGGCGTCAATCGGCGCGTCAATCGGCAACGGGCGTCAATCGACCGAGGGCGTCGAGTGAAAGGCGGTCAGCGCTGCCGAACGGGCGAACTCCGTCTTCGCCTTCGCCTCCTGACCCTCCGCGTGGTAAACCCTTCCCAGCATGTAGTGCAGCGCTGGGTTCTGCGGCTCAAGGGCCACTGCCGCCTCGAACTGCTGCTGCGATTGCTCCATCTGTTTGCCCTGCAAATACACATGGCCCAGTTGTTCGCGGATGTGCGGATCACGCGGGGCGATTGCCGCGGCCTGCGTCAGCAGCCTCTCAGCTTCCGGCAGCTTTCCCTGGTGCAGCAGCACAATCCCCAGATTCAGCAGCGGCTGCTCGCTGGGATGCGTCTCCTGCTGCTGCCACGCGATCGCCAGCCGGTAAGCGGCGATCGCATCCTCGGTGCGGTTCAGCCCTTCATAGGCCAGCCCCAGGTTGTTCTCCGCCTTCACGCTTCGCGGGTCCAGCGCCAACGCCTTCTGAAAGCAGTCCACCGCATCCTGAAAGCGCTGCCGGGAGAAGCGCACTCTTCCCAACCCGTACCAGCCCTCAGGATCATGCTCGTTCATCTGCACGGCCAGCGTCATCCAATGGTCGGCATCGGCAAGATCGTTCAAGAGCACATAATCCTTGGCGACGTTCTGCAGATTCACCGCGCTGGGCCGCTCGATGGCCGCCGCCCGGGTGTACTCGACCAGGGAGTCCTTCGGATCGTTGAGGCGCAGCAGGCAGTAGGCCAGCATCGAATGGGCCGCCGCCGAACCCTCCTGGACGTCGAGCAGGACTCGCAGGTCCGCCGATGCCTGCTTGAATTCCCTCGCGTCGATCAGGTGCTGCGCCCGCTGCAGCATCGCTGCCGACGTTGCAGGATGCGGCCCGGAAGCCTGCGGGACCTGTGCCGCCGCGGAGCACCAGACGACCATGGCGCCGGCCGTTCGGAAAGCCGCCTTCGCCAGCCGTCGAACTCGCTTCGAGGTGACAACTCTCTTCAACGGCGACGGCCCTCCGCATCGTTTTTGGCCGCAAGACGGAACAAAATCGTCCGGCGCAGCGGCCGCGATCAAGGAGGATTATAGAGACTGCAGAACGCCGTTCCGGAAAACCCGCGAAAATCGTTTACTCAATGCGGTATCGTGGTCAGGCATCACGGAATCCCAGGAGTTCGGTGTTGAGTTTTTTCTTTTCGCGGCCGTCCAGCCATGCAGTTCGCGGCAAACCGGCGTCTTCCAACTCTCTTCGGCTGGGCCGCGCATCCGCGATTGCGCTGCTCGCGATCGCGCCGCTGTGGCTCGCATCATGCGCGAGTCAGGGCTTCGCGCAATCGACAGCGCCCGGCTCCCCTGCGCCCGACTCGCAATCCAACACCCACGAGGAGGGTGCCCAAACGCCGGCCATGGGTGGCGCTAAGACCGGGGCCCCGCACGCACCGGTGCTCGATGCCGAGCATCGCCCCATCACCGCCGGAGGATTCACCAGGAACGGTCCGGTGCTCTTCCAGGACATCGCGCGCCAGGCCGGACTGACCACCTGGAAGCATGTGATGGGGACCCCGGAAAAGCACTTCATCATCGAGACCAACGGCTCTGGCGTCGGCCTGCTTGACTACGATAACGACGGTTGGCTGGACATCTATCTGGTCAACGGATCCACCTACGATGCCATGACCGGAAAGACGCTGCCACCCCATGCCGCGCTCTTCCACAACAACCACGACGGGACCTTCACCGACGTCGCGGAAAAGGCCGGCGTGACCAACGACCGCTGGGGGACCGGCGTCGCGATTGCTGATTTCGACAACGACGGCTGGCCGGACATCTACGTTTCCAACTTCGGCAAGAACCGCCTGTACCGCAACAACCACGATGGGACTTTTACCGATGTCGCGGAGAAGGCCGGGATCGCGCTGGGCAACTGGTCGAGCGGAGCCACCTGGGGCGACTACGACGGCGACGGCCGGCTCGATCTTTTTGTGCCCGGCTACGTCCACTACGACCTGGCCAATCCTCCCGCATCCGGCTCCAAAACGGTCGGCTACAGCTTCTGCCAGTTTCGTGGCATGAACGTCATGTGCGGCCCGCTCGGATTGACCGGCGAACCCGATCACCTCTTCCACAACAACGGCGACGGCACTTTTACCGACGTGAGCGTAAAAGCCGGCGTCGCCGACAAGAACCGCTACTACGGCATGTCCTCCGTCTTCATCGACGTGAACAACGACGGCAGGCCGGACCTGCTCGTCGCCAACGATTCAACGCCGAACTATCTCTACATCAACAAAGGGGACGGCACCTTTGAAGACGACAGCTACGCCTCCGGATATGCGTTGAACGAAAATGGCCGCGAAACTGCTTCCATGGGCATCGCCACCGGCGACTACCGCAACAACGGCCTGATTGACGTCTACAACACGACCTTCTCCGACGATTACAATCCCCTCTACCGCAACGACGGCGACGCCAACTTCACTGACATCAGCTACCAGATGGGCATCGCCGAGCCCACCGTTCCCTTCCTCGGCTGGGGCGACGCGTTCTTTGACTACGACAACGACGGCTGGAAAGACCTCATCATCGCCAACGGGCACGTCTATCCCGCGGTCGACCGCATGGCGGCGGGCACCAGCTGGGCGCAGCGCCCGCTGCTGTTTCACAACAGCGGCGGCAACCACTTCGACCTGATGCCGGCAGTGGAAGGGACCGCGCTCGCCAACACCTACGTCGGCCGCGGACTGGCGGTCGGGGACCTGTTCAACGATGGCAAGCTCGATGTCGTCATCAATAACCTGGACGGCGTTCCGGCGCTGCTCCGCAACGTCTCGCCGGACAAGAACCACTGGATCGAACTCAAGCTGGTCGGAGGTCCCAGGAGCCCGCGTGACGCTGTCGGCGCAACGGTATACCTGACGGCCGACAAGATGCGCCAGCGCGGCGACGTCATCTCCGGAGGCAGCTATGAATCCACCAGCGATCCGCGCCTGCACTTCGGGCTCGGCAGCGGCACTTCGATCGATTCCATCGAGGTCCACTGGCCGGACGGCGCGAAGGAGCGTTTCTCTGTTTCCCATGTCGATCGCATCGTAACCTTGACCGAGGGCCAGGGCAGCAAACCATAGCCGGTACCCTCTCCAACTTTCGATGGAGAAAATCTCCAGCCTATTACCCGAAGTAAACGCATTCTCAAACATTCTAGAATCTCGTCGCCATGCAATCCCGATTTCTTACGCAGCGGACATTTCGTCTCCTTGCCGGCTTGTTGCTCGCCGTCGCGCTCGCCGCCTCGCTTGTAGCTGGCTACGCCGCTGCTCACGGCCTCAGAGCCTTTGCCCGCGAAGTCCCCGCGGCCGCGCAGCGCTCGGCATATTCCAGCAAAGTAGCCGCGCATTACGACGATCGCTTCGGCGCACAAAGTCCCTTCCTTCCCTCCAATGCGACCACCGGCAACGGCGAGTTCATCAGCCCGGGAAGTTTTCCGACGGCGCAGTACTGCGGCCACTGCCACCAGGCAGCTCATGCGCAATGGCGCGCCACCGCTCACGCCAACTCCTTCCGCAATCCGTGGTACGTGAAGAACGTCGACATGCTCATCAACGAAAAGGGCATCGCCTACACGCGCCACTGCGAAGGCTGCCACAACCCCATCGCGCTGGTGTCCGGCGCGCTCACCCCGGGCTCGACCATCAACCGCAAGTTCGATGCGGATGGCGTGACCTGCTCGGTCTGCCATTCCATCCAGCAGGTCACCACGCGGGGTACCGGCAGCTATGTGCTTGGCGTACCCGCGGTGATGGTCGATGCCGCCGGAAAGCCCATCGACCGAGAGGTCTCCGACAAGGAGATCCTTGCCCATCTTGACCGCCACTCCGCGGCCGTGATGAAAGACTTTTACCGCACCAGCGAATTTTGCTCGGCTTGCCACAAGGCGGCCCTTCCGCATGAGTTGAACAACTACAAGTGGCAGCGCGCCTTCTTCCTCTATGACGAGTGGCAGTTGTCCTCCTTCGCCAAGCAGTCGCCGCTTCCTTTCTACGTAAAGCCGGCCGTCTCCACCTGCCAGACCTGCCACATGCCGCGCGAAGCCTTCGCAGGCAGCGACTCGGGAGCCAAGCAGGGCCAACTCGCTTCCCACCGCTGGCTGGGAGCCAACACGCTTCTGTCCACCTATTACGGCTACGATACGCAACTGCAGAAGACCGTCGCGTTTCTGCGCAACAGCGCGCTCAACGTGGACCTCTTCGGCATCGAGCGCAATGGCGGAGCAATCGTGGGCCCTCTCGGCAGCGTTCCCGTCAGCATTGCGCCCGCGGATGTCCTCACCGTCTCCGTCGTCATCCAGAACAAGGGCATCGGACACAGCCTCGTGCCCGAGCAGCGCGACTTCTACGAGAGCTGGGTGGAGTTCGAGGCGAGCGATGCCGCGGGCCGCGAGCTCATGCATTCCGGGGCTCTGCGGCCGGATGGCTCACTGGACCCCCGCGCCCACAGCTTCACCAATCGCCTCATCAACATTCACGGCACGCTCAACGCGTTGCACCAGGTCTGGGACAACCGCGTCGTCGCCTACAACAACACCATCGCCTCCGGCCGCTCGCAGATCGTGCGCTACCAGTTCCAGGTTCC
Organism: Granulicella sp.; assembly: GCA_965277925.1. Classification (GTDB taxonomy): domain Bacteria; phylum Acidobacteriota; class Terriglobia; order Terriglobales; family Acidobacteriaceae; genus Granulicella. Next base: position 1,872,319 of record OZ255850.1, read on the forward strand.
CTCTGACACCGTCGGCCCCATCACCATCACCGCGAAGGTCAACTACCGCCGCTTCAACCAGCACTTCATCGACTTCGTCATGAGCAAAAAGCGTTATCCGATGCCGGTCGTCGTGATGGCTTCGCGCACCCTCACGCTGGCCCTCGGAACCACTCCGGCGGAAGCTCCCGATCCGCAGGACAACCCTGTGTGGATGCGTTGGAACAACTATGGCATCGCGATGCTCGACGCGCAGCAGTACGCCGAAAGCGCGCGCGCCTTCCAGCAGGTCGCGCACCTGCGGCCGGACTACGCCGACGCTTACACCAACATCGCGCTTGCAGACTTTCAGTGGCAGCGCTACAGCGACTCCTTCGACGCGTTGCAGCAGGCCCTCGACCACAGCCCGCACAACGCCCGGGCCCTCTATTATCTGGCCCTGGTCGAACGCAACCAGGGACACCTCGACGCCGCCATCGCCGACCTCCGCGAGGTCACCGCGCAGTTTCCCCGCTCCCGCGACGCGCATCGCGAGCTCGGCTTCTCGCTCTTCCAGGAGCGCAAGTATGAGGAGGCGAGCACCGAATACGAGACACTGCAATCGATCGATCCTGACGATCTCGCCGCGCATTACGTGCTTTCCATCCTCTATCGAAGGCTCGGCATGAAGGCCAAAGCCGCCATCGAGGCCGCCGCATTCGCCGACCAGAAGGACGATCCCACCGCCAGCACCTACGCGCTCGAGTATCTTCGCGATCATCCGGAGATCGCCTCCGAGAGTGTCCCCTGGCACACCCACACCAATCTGGGCGCGCCTCCCGACCGGCCCGCGGGAGACCACGGCAGATGAAGCCTGGGTGCGCGCTCGCCCTTCTGTCGTTCGCGATGCTTCTGCCGGCAGCCTCCGCACAGAGCCGTCAACAGCGCGGCGCCGCCGTCTTCGCGGACAGGGGATGCAGCCACTGTCATAGCATCGACAATGTCGGAGGTACTGCCGGCCCCGATCTCTCCAGCATCGGCCTCCGGCTATCCCGCACCCGCATGCGCCGCCAGATTCTTCGCGGCGGCAAAGAGATGCCGGCCTTTCGCGATATCCTGCGGCAGCCGGAGCTGGATGATCTCATCGCCTATCTGAACTCGTGCCGGCAGCAGAAGGAACACTAACCCATGCGGCTCTCCATCGCTCATCCTTCATTTCAAATCGCCGCGATGAGCATCCTGCTGGGCGCCGCGTCCGCTTTGGCAGCACAGGCGCCGACGGCTCCCGCGCCGCCGCCAGCCGCCGTTCCCGCGCAGGCGGCGACCCCGGGCAACTTCGTCGACATCACCAGGCGCAGCGGCGTCGACTTCCTCGGCCAGGCATCGCACACCGCGAAAAAATATCTCATCGAAACCATGGGCTCCGGCGTCGCTCTCTTCGACTACGATAACGACGGTCGCCTCGACCTCTTCTTGGTCAACGGGGCTCCCCTCAGCGATCCAACCCCCAAAGGAACCATCCCGCAGAAAACGGGCCCGAAGTATTGGAACCGCCTCTATCACCAGAAGCCCGATGGGACCTTCGAAGATGTCACCGTGAAGGCCGGCCTGCAGGGCACCGGATATGACATGGGCGTCGCCGTCGGCGACTACGACAACGACGGCTACGACGACCTCTACGTCACCGGCTACGGCGGCAATCACCTCTACCACAACAACGGCGACGGCACCTTCACTGACGTCACCCAGAGCTCCGGCACCGGCGGCAGTGGATGGTCCACCTCCGCCGCCTGGGTCGACCTCGACAACGACGGCCTGCTCGATCTGGTCGTCCTGCGCTACGTCAAGTGGGACTTCGACGACATCTGGTGCGGCGAACACCGCGAAGGCTACCGCGCCTACTGCCACCCCGACGTCTTCGAGCCCATCACGCCGCTGGTCTACCACAACGACGGCAACGGCCACTTCACCGAGGTCTCCGCGAAGATCGGCCTGGACAAGCCGGGCAAAGGCCTCGGCATTGCCATCGGCGACTTCAACGGCGACGGCAAGGTCGACGTCGCCGTCGCCAACGACTCCATGCTCGAGTATCTCTACCAGGGCAAAGGCGACGGCGCCTTCGAGGAAGTCGGCATGCCCGCCGAAATCGCCGTCGATGGTGACGGCCGCACCTACGCCGGCATGGGGATCGACCTCCAGGATTTCAATAACGATGGCCTTCCCGACCTCATCATTACCAACCTCGCCAACCAGAAATACGCTCTCTATCGCAACAACGGCGACGGAAGCTTCTCCTACGACAGCTACATCAGCGGAGTCGGCGGCATGACGCTGCTGCACTCCGGCTGGGGCATCCACTTTTTCGACTACGACAACGACGGCCGCAAGGACCTCATCGTAGCCCAGGGCCACGACCTCGACACCGTGCAGTTGAACTATCCGCAGCTTCGCTACAAGGAGCCTCCGCTGCTGGCCAACAACACCGGCAAAGGCTTCGTCGATGTTTCCGCCGAGTCCGGCGACGTCTTTCACCAGGCCTGGGTGGGCCGCGGGCTGGCGGTCGGAGACATCGACAACGACGGCCGCGTCGACGTCGTCATCACCACCAACGGCGGCCCCGCCTACATCCTGCACAACGAGACCAAGACCAGCAGCCATTGGCTTTCCTTGCTGCTGGTGGGCCACCGCAGCAACCGCGACGGCATCGGAGCCGTCATCGAGCTCACCACGGAGTCCGGCTCGCAATGGGTCACCGTCTCCACCGCAGGCAGCTACCTTTCTTCCAGCGACAAGCGCGCGCACTTCGGCCTGGGCGCCGCCAGGGTCGCAAAGACCATCGAGATTCGCTGGCCGAGCGGGGCCGTGCAGACGCTCCACGATGTCCGGGCGGACCAGATCCTCACCGTCAACGAACCCGCCAGACCGGTTTCCGGGCACTAAGGAGGGTCTCGATCTAAGTGCTGGTTTGTTTACGGCACGACTTCAATCGTGCCGTAAAGTGCCTAGGTGCTGGTTTGTTAAGGGCACGACTTCACAGCGTCCGCAATCAAAGCGGGGCTTTAGCCTCTGAGGAACATTTGGAGCACTTACAGGGTCACCCTTCCCGGCCAGCTAGATAGAACCCATCGAGTCGACCGCGCGATGGTTGGGGTAAAATCGGCAGACTTGCAGTCTCGCGCAGGTAAACGTTTCCTGCAAGGCGCTTCCCGTACTTCATTTCAGGAGATTGGACCTCATGTTTCCCACGCCCATCCAACTGAGAAATCTGCGCTCTCCGGGTTCGCTCGTCCGCAACGCCTTCCGCTTCTGCGACGAGTTTCCACCCGCCAACGGGCGCTCGCATTCCATCCAATCGGCCCTCGCCGCGGTTTTCCTGAGCGCCCTCGTCTTCGCCGCAGGCTTCCCGCTTTCTGCCCGGGCCCAGCATACGACTGCTTCGCCGGCGCAGCTCACCATTGATCCCGCGCACATCGTCCATCCCGTCAGCCCGATGCTCTACGGCATGATGACCGAAGAAATCAACCACGCCTTCGACGGCGGCCTCTACGCCGAGATGCTCGACAACCACACCTTCCGCTCCAGTTGGCGCGGCCCCGAGCACTGGGACCTCGTGCACCATGGCGACGCCTCCGTCACGCTCGACATCGACCGCGCCACCGGCCCCAGCACCGCGCTGCCCCACAGCGCCGCCCTCACCATCACCTCGGCCTCCGCCGGCAACGAAGCCGGGCTCAGCAACTCCGGCTACTGGGGCATCGCGCTGCATCCGCGCACCACCTACAAAGGCTCCTTCTACGCGAAGATTGACGACGCGGCCATTGGCTCCCTCACCGCCTCGCTCGTCAGCGACGATACGGACGCCACCCTCGCTTCCGCCGAAGTCCCTCTGCGCGCCGGCCCATGGTCCCGCTACGCCTTCACCCTCACCACCAGATCCATCGCACCCTCTGCGGCGAATCACCTCGAGCTCACCGTCGCGCATCCCGGCAAGCTGTGGCTGCAGCTCGTCTCGCTGATGCCGCCCACCTTCAACAACCGTCCCAACGGCCTGCGCCCTGACCTGATGGAACGCATGGCCGCCCTGCACCCGCACTTCCTGCGCCTGCCTGGCGGCAACTACCTCGAAGGCGACACGCTCAAGGATTGGTACAACTGGAAGGAAACCATCGGCCCTCTGGTCGACCGGCCCGGCCATCAGGCGCCGTGGACCTACTGGTCCAGCGACGGCCTCGGCCTGCTCGAATTCCTCGAGTGGACCGAAGACCTGCACATCGAGCCCGTGCTCGCCGTCTACGCGGGCTACTCGCTGCATGGCGAGCACGTGCAGCCCGGCAAGGATCTCGAGCCCTACGTGCAGTCCGCGCTCGATGAAGTGGAGTACGTGACGGGCGGCACGTCCACGAAGTGGGGCGCCGAACGCGCCAAGGACGGCCACCCCGCGCCCTTTCCGCTGCACTACATCGAGATCGGCAACGAAGACTGGTTCGACAAATCCGGAAGCTACGACGCCCGTTTCGCGCAGTTCGCCGAAGCGTTACGCGCCAGGTGTCCGCAGTACGAACTCATCGCCACGACGCCGGTGAAGGAGACCGCTCCCGCCGCCCACCCCGACGTCATCGATGACCACTACTACAAATCGCCCGACGGCATGATGGACCTCGTCCACCACTACGACGACCTCCCGCGCACCGGCCCGAAGATCTTCGTCGGCGAGTGGGCCACGCAGTCCGGAACACCCACGCCCGACTTCGGCGCCGCCCTCGCCGATGCCGCTTTCATGACCTCGCTCGAACGCAACAGCGACCTCATCGTGATGGCCAGCTACGCTCCGCTGCTGGTCAACATCAACCCCGGCGCGCTGCAGTGGACACCCGACCTGATCGGCTACAACGCGCTCCAGAGCTTCGTCTCGCCCAGCTACTACGCGCAGGCCCTGTTCAGCGAGCACCTCGGCGACGCCGTGCCGCACAGCACGCTCAGCGGCGAAGGCAAGCGCTTCTTCTACTCCGCCACCGTCGATACGAACAAGCACATCCTGCACCTCAAGCTCGTCAACGCCGCCACCACCCTGCAGCCGCTCTCGATCGACCTCACCGGCCTTAACGCCGCCACCACCGCCAAGGTCTACTCCCTGCACGCGTCCACGTACGAGGCTACCGACACCCTGCAGGAGCCCGGCCTCATCACGCCGCGCGACTCGACCGTCCGCGTACCCGCGACCGCCTGGCAATACACCGTCCCCGCCCTCACCATCCAGGTCATGGAGATACCGCTGCACGCATCCCCACGCTGAGATCACGTCGAAGCGCGACCCGGCGCCGCAAACGTTTACCAGCCCTTGGCCGCGACTTCCCCTGCGATTTCCTCCACGATTTGTCCCTCCACTGTGTATCCTTCCCTGGTGCGGTCATACTTAGCCGAAAAGGTTTTCGCATGAAAAGCAAACCGCCAGTCGATAGCCCCGCCAGGGTTGGCATTCACCAGGTAGCTGCTCACGCTCGGGTTTCGATCGCTACGGTCTCTCGAACCATCAACCGCATACCCACCGTGGACCCCGGGCTCGCCGCGCGCGTCTGGAAATCGGTCGCCGAGCTCAACTACCTGCCCAACAGCCAGGCCCGCGCACTGGTCTCGGGAAAGAGCAAGCTCCTCGGCCTGATCGTCTCCGAAATCACCAATCCCTTCTTCCCCGAGCTCATTCAGCAGTTCGAACAGGCCGCCGTGGCCATTGGCTACGAAATTCTCATCGGTTCCACCAACTACGAACCCAACAAGATGGAGATGTGCGCGCGCCGCATGCTGGAGCGCAAAGTCGACGGCGTCGCCATCATGACCTTCGGCTTTGAAGAGTCCCTTCTAGACCGTTTCGCCGATGAAGACATTCCCGTAGTCTTCGTTGACGTCACTCCCCGCCATCCCCGCAGCAGCAATCTTACGGTGGATTATCGCGCCGGCATTTACGAAGGTGTGCAGCACCTGGCTGTGCTCGGGCATCGCCGCATCGCTTTTATCAGCGGCCCGTTGCAGCTCGGTTCGGCCCAGGCGCGCAAGCTGGCCTTTCTCGATTGCCTTCGCTCCACCGGCCTCAAGCCCGCGCCCGACTGGCTCGTCGAGGGCGACCACACGCTCGAGGGCGGCCGTGACGCCATGCAGCGCATTCTGCAGCTCCAGCATTGGCCTACCGCCATCATGTGCTCCAACGACATGACGGCCATCGGCGTCCAGCATGCCCTCTTCGAAGCCAACCTCAAAGTCCCCACGGATTTTTCCCTCATCGGCTTCGACGACATTCATCTCGCCGAGTACACCATTCCGCCGCTGACCACCGTCCACATGTCCTGCCGGGACCTGGCTCACGGCGCAGTGGCCAGCCTGCTCGCCAATATGGAGTCGGTGCGCAGCCGAACCACGGAGAAGAAGTCGCAGATTCACACCCGCCTCGTCGTTCGCCAGACGACCGGCCTGCCCAAGGACGCCCTCAGCGACCTCTCCGCTCCGCTGAGCTCCAAGCGCTAGATGTTCCCTGTTGGCTAGATGCTCCCTGTTGGCTAGAGTTTTGCCCTTGCTTTTCTGGTTGTCATTCCGTAGGAATCTGCTTCTCGGAGATTGCTATACGCCCTCGGAGACACCGCTCTAAGTCTCTTTCGCCCGAAGCCATCCGTATATGCGCCCGCGAACTCACTCCCCCAGAGAATACGGCAGGGCGAACCGGCCGATCTGCAACACGCTGTGCTCTGCCGGCGGCCAGATCTTCACCGATACCACGGGCAGCGGCTGGGCGGGCGGCCGCGCCACGATGGTGCCTCGCTCGGCTCCCGTCTGCGCGTCATACACATGCACCGCCAGTCCATCGGAGACCCGCGTCCACCCGATCACATACGCTCCCGGAGCCAGCGCTACATCGCTGCCCAGCCGCAGCGGCGCCTGCGCCAGCAGATAGTAAGAATACTTGCCGTTGGCCGCATAGCCGGCCGTAATCAGCACCACCGCCGCCACCATCTTGCCATGCGGTCCGATGACCCCGGTCGCTGTCCGCATCTCCGTTTCGATATGTTCCGTAACCACCGGAGCTCGCACCGGCAAAGCTGCCTGCAGCTCCACCGCGGTAGCCGCCCGCCACTCTCGCCGGCCGGCGTCGCCATGGCTCTGAGCCGCGGCCGCAACCGGCAGCATCCACAACAACGCCGCCCACACCGTTTGTCTGCTCATGATCTTCATCGATGGCTCACCAGACCGCGCTGGATCGCGACCGTCGCCGCATGGGTCCGATCCGCCACTCCCAGCTTGCCCAGCAGGCTGTTGATATGCGTCTTCACGGTCGCCTCCGAGATGCACAGGTCGGCCGAGATTTCCTTATTGGCCCGCCCCGCCACGATGCGCTCCAGAACGTTCATCTCCCGCGCCGTCAGCTCCTGACCGCCCACCCGCTCGGCCAGTTTTTCCGCCACCGGCGGAGGAATGTGCAAGCGGCCGCTATGCACGGCGTGAATGGTCGTCAGCAGCTCTTCCAGCGGCATTCCCTTCAACAGGTAAGCGCGCGCTCCAGCCTGCAACGCTCGATAAATATCTTCATCGCCGTCGAAGGTCGTCAGCACGATGAATCGCGCCTGCGGAAACTCACCGCGAATGCGCCGAATGGTTTCCACGCCTCCGAGCCTGGGCAGTTGCAGGTCCATGAGGGTCACATCCGGACGCGTCGCCCGGAACGTCTCCACCGCCTCCGGTCCGTCGCCCACCGATCCCACAACCTCGAGATCGTCCATGCCCGAGAGCAGCGCAACCAGCCCTTGACGAACAACCTGGTGGTCCTCCACCAGCATGATGCGAATCCGCTCTGCCATCTCTACCTCATGCCGGAAGTCAAAGGCACGCACAGCGTCACGCGAGTTCCCTGCCCCGGCCGGCTCACAATCGCGAGCTGTCCATCGATGACCGCCGCCCGCTCGTTCATTCCCAGCAATCCATAGTGTCCTGCCTGATGGGCCGCTTCGTCCACCGCGAACCCCGCACCGTTGTCCGCGACGGTCAGCATCAGCGTGTCGCTGGTGTAGTGCAGTTCCACCGCCGTCTCCGTTGCGTTTGCATGGCGCAGCACATTCGAGAGCGCCTCCTGCGCGATGCGCAGAATCTCCCGCTCCACCCGCGGCTCCAGTGGCCGGTAGGCGCCGCTCAGGCGCAGCCGCGGCGCCACCGGGCCCAGCATTTCGCGCTGCGCCAGCGTCGTCAGCCGCGTCGGCAGGCTGTCCTGCGAGCGATTCACGCGCAGCTCCCAGATGCTTCGTCGCGCCTCCTCCAGGCCGTCGGTCACCAGTTGCCGGGTCCGCTTCACCTGTTCCATCGCCACATCCACTTTGCCGCGGCTCAGTTGCTGCGAGATCAGGTCCAGTTGCAGCGAGGTCCCCACCAGGTCCTGCGTCAGCGTGTCGTGAATCTCCCGGGCCATGCGGTTGCGCTCCGCCAGCACCGCGTCGAACTCGCCCCGCAGCCTGCGCAGGCGCAGCAGGTACATCCCGGCCAGCAGCGCCAGCAGAAACAGGAACGCCAGCGACGCAAACCACCATCTCCGGTAATACGGCGGAACGATGCGGAACCGCAGCACGGCTCCCGCTCGATTCCACACGCCGTCCTTGTTCATCGCCTGCACCTGAAACAAATACCGCCCCGGGGCCAGGTTCGTGTAGCTCGCCGATCGGCGATTGCCCGCATCGGTCCAGTCCTTGTCGAATCCGCTCAAGCGAAACCGGTAGCGAACCTCCGAGGGAGCCGTAAAGCTGAGCCCCGCATACTCCATCGTGAAGCGCGCGTGCCCAAACGGCAGATCAATCCCCTCGAGCCCCATCGATTCCGAGGTCCCATCCACCACAAACCGCTGCAGCACCACCGGCGGCGGCACCGTGTCGATCGGCAGATGCAGCGCATCCACAATCGCCACCCCACCGCGAGTCGGAAACCACATCTCTCCATCGCCCGCCAGCCAGCCCACCGAAGGCTCGCCGGCCACGACCTCGTCGTTCGGCAGGCCTTCCGCCAAACCGTAGTTCGCCACTGACCCGCTCACAGCCGTGCACGCCGGCTTTCCGGCGCAAGCATGCAACGCCGCCAGCGAGACACGGCGAATTCCACGGTCCATACGCAACCACAAGAAACCCAGCCCATCCGCCGTAATGCCGTCGATGTTTCCGCTGCGGCTGCCCGGCTGCGGCACGCCCCCTACCCGCAGAAATCGATGGCCGTCGAACCGGCTGAGGCTGCCGCCCTGGCTGGCCACCCACAGGTCTCCCGCCTGGTCCTGAACCATCGCCGTGGTGATCAATCCGCCCAAACCATCCTGCGTGGTGAAGTTCCGAATCGTTCCCTCCCGGCTAATCCGGGAAAGGCCGCCCGATGTCCCGGCCCACAGCGCATCGCGCGTCAGCAGCAGCGATCCCACCATATCCCCGCCCAGGCCGTTCGCGCTCGTCACCGTCACGACGCTCCATTTTGTCCCGGTCCTTCGCACATGGGCCAGCCCCTGGCGGGTTCCAACCCACACCGATCCGTCGCGGTCCTCTGCCACCGCGCGAACATCGTCGTCCGGTAGGCCGTCCCCCGCAGTGATGCGCCAAACTGCATTGTTTTCATCAACATAGTCGAGGCCATCCGGCGTTCCCACCCACAATCCTCCATGCAACCCCGGAGCCAGGCAAAGAACGACCGCGCTGGTCAGTTGCGTGGCCGCCACCGGCTGGTCCACCACGCCGTTGCGGATGCGGCGGAGTCCGTCGTCGCGCGTTCCCACCCAGATCGATCCATCTCTCGACCCAGCCACGCTGGTCACGGCCTTGTCGGCCAGTGCAGGCTCGCGGCGAAACGCCAGCCTCCGCAGCACATGCAATCCTGAAGTCTCGGTCCCAATCCAGTGGTTGCCCTCCGCATCCTCAAAGATCGAGAGCACCGAATTGCCGGTCAGCAACTCAATCGGAATCGCCTCGGCCTTGTCCGCGCGTAAGACGAACAGGCCGCGGTTCATGCCTACCCAGGCCAGACCGCTGCGGTCGACGCTCACCGCCTGAATGCGCCCCATCGGCAGTGGATCGCCGACGCTCCACTCGCGCCGCATCCCGCCTCCATCTCCGGCCACGGCAACGGTCGTCGCCGAGGCTCTCCAAAGCGCACTGCCAGCCACCGCCGTCAGGCCCTGGCTATCCGGACGCAAAGCCTCCGGAACCTCGGCCAGTGTTGCGAAACTCGTCTTGTCCCACCGTGCCCATCCGCCGGAAGTCTCCACCAGCAGCGCGCCATCTTTGTCCGGTCTTAACGCCTCGATCATGGCCGAGGCCAGCCCATCGGCCTTTCCATAGCGTCGAAAACGCCCCTCCTGCAGCCGCACCACCCCGGCGGCCGTACCAATCCACAGGCCATCGCGGTTGTGCGCCAGGCAACAGATATCCGCGCTGGCAAAAGCCTTCTCATCGCCCGGGTCGTAGACCTGGAACGCGACGCCATCGAAGCGGACCAGCCCTCCCTCGGTCGCAATCCACAGATAGCCATCGGGCGTCTGCAGAAGGCTATGCACGCTGCTTTGCGGAAGCCCCTGCTCGGTGGACCAAACCTGCTGGCCGAGATAGCGCAGATTCTGCGCCGCACCCCTGCCCATCCAGCCGACGAGCAGCAGCCAACCGGCGGCAAACGTCCAGCAACGTCTGCGCGCGAGAGCCTGGAAGCACCACTTCATTCGATCCAGAATCGCCGTCCGCCGCGCGTTTGTCCACCACGCTGCACAAGGTTGTGCCCCAGGGTCGTGCCATCTGAATCCGGCGAAGGGTCACCTCAGCGATCTGTGGAGCTTCAGGGAGTTTCAGGGAGTTTCCGGAGTAGGCGTCGAAAAGATCCAGGCCGCCCACCAGCGGAGAGATCAGCAGCGATCCATCGGCGCTCAACTTCTCGCCATAGACGGCGTTCATCGCAGCCTCACGCGAATTCTCGAGTTGGTACGCGCCTGGGACGACGACCTCGCCGATCTTCTGCTCAGTCGCTGCATTGAACACATGAATTCTGTTCAGCGACGCGTCCGCGAAAAAGAAGCGCCGGCTGGAAGCGCTGTAGAAAATATGCGCCTGTGGGAAGAAGCTCAGGTCCGCGCCCAGGGTAGAGTCTGTCCTTACATACTTGAGCCTCGACAGCGAGCCGGCCGGTGCGGCCTGAAGCGTTAGAGCGAGGGTGCCGGAATGATGCAGGCTACCCGATGCGCCTGAGATCGACAAAGTCGAAGCGCCCGCCGCGACCGTGAGGCCTGCAAAAATTGTTATCGTTTGCGTGCCCGCCGGAGAGAGCGTGAAGCTCGCCGGATTGATCGTCACGCCTGACGGCGCGCCACTAACGGTAAGCGCGAAGAAGCCGACCTGTCGATTTGAGAGCTCCGAGCGGGTCGCGACGGAAGCCAGAGTGGCCACCAGACTGACGCTGCCCGTGGGGCCGGAATCCCGCACGGTGAGCGCCAGGGACGAAGGCGCGGCACCGGCAGCGGTCATCGAGTGCACCGCCACCGCGGCTGAGGTGCTGCCCGCGAACGTCTCATTGTTCTGAAAGACCGCGGTCAGGGAGTGATCGCCCGTACTGGCAAAACTGGTTGCCCAACTCGCTTGCCCGTTGATGGCAAGGCTGGTGCCGAGCAGGCTGGCGCCGTCATAAAAGCTCACGCTTCCGAACGGAGTTGTTGCTGTCGAGGTGGTGGCCGCCATCAACGTGATGGGGTTTCCGCTGGTTAGCGTCGACGCACTGGCCGCCAGGGTGGTAGTCGTCGGAACCGCGGAGATGACAACCGTCACGGGCAGGGAAGTGGTCGTCGGATAGGCTGTTCCTGCGAAAGAATTCGTGAGTCCGAGATACGTCGCAGCAATGGTGTGCGTTCCCACTGCAAGCAGATTGGTGTCAAGCTGGCCTATTCCCGTGGAGGATGGTCGACGTGCCCAGGCTAAGCCGTTATCGGAGAAGCTGATGGCGGGCGTGATCGTGCTGTCGGGAGCGCTGGTGCTTACCGTCAGCCGGATCGTCTGGCTGCGCAGCGCGGATGTGGGAGACGCACTGAGCGCAATCGTGACCGGTATGGTTCGCGCAATGATGGTGTGGGTTGTTGAAAAACCTGCCGCGCTGTAATTGGTATCTCCGCCGTACTGCATTGCAACAGTGTGAACGCCGACGAGGGTCAGGGTCGAAGAAGCAGGTGTAAATGTGAGGTAAGCAACGCCATTCCAAGGCTGGCGGAGCCGACCGCGATGCCGTCCATTGTGAAACTGACGACGCCGGTGGGGACGGCTGTATTGAGAAGTTTCAAATATTTTCGCAACATTTGTGCATTTGGTGGTTTAGTCAGAATGTCAGCCTCCGAGGGGCAGGCGCACACCGCGACGTCCGAGATCCGATGCCCGTGTGGAGGCTCCCATGATCGTTTTGCGCTCACGCGGTGTTTTTCCGTCGATCCTGCTGCCCGTTTCAGCCTTATTGTCGGTTGCGGCTGTGGGTCTGGCCGGGTGTTCGACCGGCAGCGGGGCAAGCAGCTCGACTCCCGCCGCTTCGGTCACGATCAGCGGGGCGAGTACGGTGCGGCTGGGCGCGACCACGCAGTTCTCGGCGACGGTCGTCAATGCCTCGAACCAAGCCGTTACCTGGCAGGTGAATAATGTCACCGGCGGGAGTGCCGCGACGGGCACGATCTCGGCGGCTGGTCTGTACACCGCGCCGGCGACGATGCCGGCATCCACGACCGTCACGGTGGATGCGATCAGCCAGGCTTTGCCGAGCGCTTCGGCGTCGCTGAGCGAGAGCCTGTTGAACCCGCTGCCCAGCGTGAGCAGCGGGACGGCCACGCAATCCGGCAGCAGCCTGAACTATGCCGTGGACATTCTCGGCGCGGGCTTTGTGCCGGGATCGGTGGTAGAGGCAGCGGGCGCGGCGCAAACCACGACTTATGTTTCAGCCACCGAGCTGCAGGCGACCGTCGCGGTAACATCCGGCACGACCACTCTGGCCGTGGCGGTCACCAACCCCGCTCCGGGCGGCAGCACCTCCGCGGGTCTGACGTTAGCGGTCTCCTATGTGACGGCTACGGGTATTGCCGCGGCTCGCATTCTCGACCAGACGACTTTCGGGCCGACGACCAGCGCGATCCAACACGTGCAACAGATCGGCCTGCCCGCTTATCTGCAGGAGCAGTTCGGCGAGCCCACCACAACGCTCGCCGCGATCCCGACCAATCCGCTTCCGGCGCTCTGCCTCAGCTCGAATACCGCGTATCCCTGCGCGGAGTCGGAGTGGTGGAGCGCGGTCATCAATGGGCCGGACCAGCTTCGTCAGCGCGTCGCCTTCGCGCTGTCGGAGATGTTCGTGGTCTCCACGCAATCCATACCCGGGCAGGCCATCCCTCAGTTCCACAACGCGCTGGCCAACGACGCCTTCTCCAATTTCTCCACCATCATGAAGGACGTGGCGCTGTCTCCGGCGATGGGGCTCTATCTCAACATGCTCGATAGCGCAGCGCCGGCGCCAGGACAGATCGCCAACGAGAACTTCGCGCGCGAGAACATGCAACTGTTCACGCTCGGCGTCAACCTGCTCAACCCGGACGGATCGTTGCAGTTGGACGGCTCGGGCAATCCCATCCCAACCTACACGCAGACCCAGGTTCAGGCCTTCGCGCTGGCCTACACGGGCTGGACCTACGCGACCGCCGCGGGTGGCTCGCCCACCAAGTTTCCCAACAACACCGCCAACTACGCAGACCCCATGGCAGCGGTCGAGAGCGCTCATGCCGCCGGCAGCAAGATCCTGCTGAATGGCGCCGTGCTGTCCGCGGGACAGACCGCCGAGCAGGACCTGACCGGTGCGCTGACCAATATCTTCAATCATCCGAACATCGGGCCATTCGTGTGCACGCAGCTCATCCAGCATCTGGTGACCAGCACGCCAAGTCCAGCGTACGTCTCACGTGTGGCCGCGGTCTTTGCCAACAACGGGTCGGGCGTCCGCGGCGATATGAAGGCCGTCATCACGGCCATTCTGACCGACCCGGAGGCGCGCGCAGGAGACACCAACGCGAGCTTCGACGGCGGCCATCTGCGCGAGCCAATCCTGTTCATTACCGCGATGATGCGCGGCCTAAGCTTTACCGACACCGCCGCCAATGGCAGCTACGATTCGCTTTCGAACTACTCCAGCAACCTCAGCGAGCGGCCCTATCGAGCCAACTCGGTGTTCAACTTCTTTCCGCCGAACTATGTGATTCCCGCCACGACCCTCAATGCGCCTGAGTTCGGCATCGAGAACACGGCAACAGCTACGCTGCGCATGTCGCTGGCGGATTCGATCGTCAACAACAAGATCAGCGGCTTCAGCGTGGACCTCTCGAACACCAGCACGCTGGGCACCATGGCGGCCAATGCGACAACTCTGGTCGGCACGCTCAACACCCTGTTGATGCATTCGCAGATGCCGGCGAACATGCAGAGCGAAATTATCAGCGCGATCACGCCGCTTACCTCCAACGCCCAGCGGGTCCGCGTCGCAATCTATCTCATCGTCACATCGTCACAGTACAAGGTCATCCACTAAGTCAGCACAGACGAGGTCTTCGCCATGCGTATCCATCGCCGCGGTTTTATTACATATGCTTCCCTTGCGGCTGCCGGCAATCTCGCCGGCCTCCGGCCCTTTGCCGGCCTCAATGCGCTCGCGCAATCGAGCAGCACCGACTACAAGGCCCTCGTCTGCGTCTTTCTCTTCGGCGGCAACGACGCCAACAATATGCTGGTCCCGTTCGATACCAAGGGATACGCTAACTACTCCAGCATCCGCGCCAACCTGGCGCTGGCTCAAAACACGCTGTTACCGCTAACGCCGCTGCCGAACTTCGCCCTGCATCCCAGCCTGCCGGATGTGCAGTCGCTGTTCAACTCAGGCGCCGCGGCGCTGGTGGCGAACGTCGGCACACTTACCCAGCCCACCACCCGCGCCAAATATATCGCGGGCGCATCCGTTCCCAGCAACCTCTTCTCCCACCCTGACCAGCAGGAGGAGTGGCAGAATGCCTCGGCCGACGGCTCGGTCCCAACCGGTTGGGCAGGACGAATCTCCGACGTGCTGAACGGGAACTATAACGCATCCGCCACTGTTCCGATGATCACCTCGGTCGCTGGCGACACCCTGTTTTGCAACGGCGTTGCGACCACGCCGGTGTCCGTGTCGCCCGGCAATGTAAGCGGGGCAAGCTGCTCGGAGGGCTCGGAGTGCGGAGCCCGGCAGGCGGCGGCGCAGGCGCTGCTCAGCTTCAACTCCGGCGTTTCGCTGATCACGGCGGACAACACCATTACCTCCAACGCGTACAAGTACTCCGCGGTGCTGACGGCGGCAACCCAATCGGTGACGCCGCTCAAGACCGTCTTCCCCGCCAACAACGGCCTGGCCGCGCAACTGCAGCAGGTGGCCGAGATCATCCAGGTACGCGCCGCGCTCGGCGTGCAGCGTCAGATCTTCTTCTGCGGCATCGGCAACTTCGACACCCACTCCGACCAGTTGATCCTGCAGGCCAGCCTGCTCTCGGGCATCAGCCCCGCTCTGGCGGCCTTCTATCAGGCGACGCAGGAGATGGGGGTCGCCAACCAGGTCACGGCGTTCACCATGTCGGACTTCGCGCGTACCTTCCAGCCCAACTCCAACACCGGCACCGACCATGCGTGGGGCTCGCACCACATCGTTATCGGCGGCGCTGTCAAGGGCGGCCAAATGTACGGGACATTTCCGACCCTCGCGCTGGGCGGCCCGGACGACTCCGACGCGAACGGCCGCTGGGTGCCCACGACTGGCAGCGTGCAGTACGCCAGCACGCTGGCGCAATGGTTCGGAGTGCCGGCAAGCCAACTGGCAACCGTATTTCCAAACATTGGGGCCTTCTCGACCAACAACCTGGGCTTCGTGTAGAGAGGATGCATGGAGTCAGAGCAGCCTTCAGGTCCTGCTGCGGGGAGGATTCGTTGCGCGGAGACGCTGCGGCGAGGACGACAGGGGTGGATCGCTACTCCTGTCCGCTTCTGCGAACCTTCGTGAGCGCCTAAAGTTTTCAGGCAGTTGAGCCGAAAGACGGTTCATGTTTGGATTTTGGTGTTCCACTCGTGAATGCGTCCGTCGCTCGCTCGGTTCGGGCGGTATTACCCGCATCCATGCGGCATCTCGCACCCGGAAACCCCGGGCGTACACCGCGCGCCTGCTCACGCTTGCGCTCCTCTATGTTGCCCCCGCCCCGGCTGTCTTATTCGCAGACGGACAAGTACCAACGCCCATTTCAGTAGTGGCCTTTCCAGCAACCACGGTGGCCGGTCAACAGACCGCGCAATTGGCTATTACTCTATCGATCACCGACGCTGGTAGCTCCGTGACGCCACTTGTCGTCACGCAGGGTATAGAGGGATTGGACTTCCAGATAGCGCCGGGCGGAACCTGCGCTCCGGGCGTCTCCTACACCGTAGGACAGCAGTGCACCGTCAACGTCGTCTTCCAACCGAAATATCCCGGGCTCCGTTCGGGCGCGGCCGTTCTGCGAAGCACCGGCGGAGCCGTCCTCGGCCTCACCCTTCTCACCGGCACAGCGACCGGTGGGCTTTCCGTGCTGGCCCCCGGCAGCATCGACACCGTTGCGGGCAACGGCGCCTGGATTTATACCGTCGATGGTGGGCTCGCGACGCAGACCCCCATCTTTCTGCCCACCGGCATGGTCGCCGATGCTGCCGGCAATCTCTACCTCTCCGACTCCAACAACAACCGCATCCGTTCTGTGAATGCAAAGGGAGTGATCTCCACAGTCGCCGGCACCGGAAGCCCCGGGTACTCCGGCGATGGTGGCCCCGCAACCCAGGCCGCCATCAACACCCCTGCCGGAATCGTTATCGATGGCGCCGGCGACCTGTACTTCGCCGATACCGGAAATCACGCCATTCGCCGCATCGACGCCACCACCCACGTGATCACCACCGTCGCCGGCACACCCGCCGTGCAAGGGTATTCAGGCGAAGGCACTCCCGCAACCGCGGCTACCCTGTCGTTGCCTCAGGGCCTCGCCTTCGATGCAGCGCAGAACCTCTACATCGCCGACACCGGAAACAATGTGGTCCGTGTCGTCAGCGCCTCCAACGGTTTCATCCACACGGTCGCCGGCACCGGCACTGCGGGCTACAGCGGCGACGGCCACGCCGCGACCTCAGCCCGGCTCGACTCGCCCTGGAGCGTAGCGATCGGCAACGACGGCTCGCTCTACATCGCCGATCTCACCAATAACGTTGTGCGCAAGGTCAGCGCCGGAATCATCTCGACCATCGCGGGCAATGGCACCGCTGGCTTCTCCGGCGATGGGCAGGCGGGCACCTCCGCGCAGTTGAATGCGCCCGCCAGCGTCGTCTTCGATCCCGCTGGCAACATGTACATCGCCGACTCCGGCAATAACCGCGTTCGCGAGATTTCCGCCAGCACCCAGACCATTCGAACCATCACCGGAACCGACAGCGAACAGTTCGCCGGTGACACAGGCCCAGCCAACCTCGCCAGCCTCTACGGCCCTTACGCGCTCTTCCTGGATCAGGCTGGAGATCTCTTTATCGCGGATATGTTCCACAATCGCGTCCGGCGCATCAGCGCGAGCGCCATCGCTCTCTCCTACGACACCGTGCGTGTCGGTAAACTCTCCGCGCCACAGCTCGAAGGTCTCGCCAACGACGGCAACGCAAGCCTAACGCTCGCGGCCGCGACACTGAACAACTCCGCGCTCGACCCCGCCACCACAACCTGTAACGCAGGGGACCTCCTTCCTGTCGACGGCTCTTGCGAGCTCGGTGTCGACTTCGCCCCAACCGTTACCGGCAATCCGGTCTTGGGCACGCTCACCGTCAACTCCGACGCCGGCAACCCGCCGCCGGCCATCAGCCTCTCGGGCCAGGTCCTCAGCGTCAACCCGACGACGATCTCGTTGGTCTCCAGCGCGAACCCCAGCCTCGTCGGCGCGCCTGTCACCTTCACCGCAACCGTCTCAAGCGCCGCGACCAACCTGACCGGCAAGATGGTCTTCCTCGATGGGGCCACCCAGATTTGCAGTGTCGCCTTGGCCGCAAACGGCAGCGCCACCTGCGCCACCTCCTCGCTGGCGCTCGGTCAGCACAGCATGACCGCAAGCTACTCCGGCGATGCCGACGATGCCGCCGGCGTCTCCTCGGCGTTGCCCCAGGTCGTCCAGCAGGCCGCTAGCCTCACCCTCTCGGCAGCGCCGAACCCGGCCGTCGTCACCCACACCGTCACCCTCACAGCCACCGCGACCGCGCCCACCGGAACACCCACCGGCACGGTCACCTTCTACGACGGAACCACGGCCATCGGCAGCGCCAATCTCAATCCCAGCAGCGTCGCTACATTCTCGACTACCCAGTTGACCGCCGCGACGCACAACCTTTCAGCCCAATACTCCGGTGACCCAGCCAACGCCTCCGCGCAATCCACCTTCGTCAGCGAAGTCGTGAATCTCGCCACCACGCTCACCGCGCTCTCGTCGAGTAACGCGACGGTCACGGTCGGCACCTCCGTCACGCTCTCCGCCTCGGTCACCAGCGCCAACGGCCCTGTCCCCACGGGAACAGTCCAGTTCACCGAGGGCGCCACCGTGCTCGGAACCGGAACCCTGGATGGTACCGGCAACACGAGCGTCCTTCTTTCCTCACTTCCTCCCAGTACGTACAAGCTTCTCGCAACTTACAGCGGCGACGCCGACAACGCTATCAGCGTCTCGGCTGCGCAGTCCGAGACCATCCAGCAGATACCCACCACAACAGCCGTGGTCAGTGATACCAATCCAGCCAGTGCCGGGGCCACCATCCACCTCGCCACAACCGTGGCGATGGCCGGCGGCAATACCGCCGACGGCGCGATCACCGGCACCGTCACCTTCACCGACGGCTCCGCCACGCTCGGCACCGTCACCCTCACCGCGGCCGGCGAGGCGACTCTCGCACTGGACGCACTCTCCGCCGGCGCTCACTCCATCGTCGCCACTTACAGCGGCAACACCAACTACGCCGTCAGCACCTCGGCTGCGCTTTCGGAGCAGATCCAGAACACCGCAACCACAACCATCGTCTCCACGCCGTCTGCCTCGACTCTCGCCGGCGAGCCCATCACGTTCACCATCACTGTCGGCAGCGCGACCGGCATCCCAACCGGCTCGGTCACGATACGCAACGGAACCGCCAACATCGGTCAGGCGCAGTTGAACGCGCAGGGCACGACCACCTTCACCACCTCCGGCCTCCCGGTCGGCAGTAACACTTTGACCGCGGTCTACCAGGGCGACTCGAACTATCTCACCAGCATCTCCGCTTCATGGCAGGAGACCGTCTCACTCGCCACCACCGCGCTCACGCTTGCCGGTCCCTCCGCTCCTGTCGACGCCGGCACCATGCTGACGGTTGCTGCCACCCTGACCACCAATGGCGTGGCACCCACCGGAGCCCTCACCCTGCGCGATGGAGGCGCCGTTATCGCGACCCAGACCGTTTCCACAAGCGGCTCGGTCACCTTCAGCACAGCCAGTCTCGCGCTCGGCACACACACGCTCACCGCGGCCTACGCGGGCAACAGCGACGATGCAGCTGCGGTCTCCCCCTCCATTACCATTACCGTCCAGCAGGGGCCCACCACGACTTCGCTCACGGCAAGCGCGAACCCCTCCACCTTCGGCCAGAGCCTCACCCTGAACGCGGGTGTCACCAGCCCCAGCCCTAGCATCACCGGCTCTATCACCTTCCAGGATGGAACCACGGCCCTCGGCTCGGTTCCTCTCATCAACGGCGCCGCTTCGTTCACCACATCCTCGCTCGCCTTCGGCGGCCACAGTCTCACTGCCGTCTACTCCAGCGATCCCGACCACGTCGCATCGACATCCCTTGCAATCGCAGAGCAGATCGTCGAGCCCGCCACAGCCGCGGTCGTCTCCAGCGACAATCCCTCTGTCTCCGGAGCCAACGTCGTCTTCACGGCAAGAATCACTGGCGTCGGCACAATCGTCCCCACCGGCAGCGTGGCCTTCAAGGACGGCGCCACCATACTCGCCACAGTCGCACTCGACGCCACCGGCGCAACGAGCTTTCAGAGCACATCTCTCGCCGTCGGTTCCCACACAATCTCTGTCAGCTACGCCGGTGACACTCACGACTCCGCCGCCTCCGCAAGCCTGATCCAGACCGTACAGAATGCCAGCACCCAGATCGCCCTCACCGCGAGCGCAAGCCCTGCCATCTACGCCACACCCCTCAGCATCACCGCCGCCATCACCAGCGATGGCGGCACAGCCACCGGCTCAGTTATCTTCACCGACAACGGGGCCTCCATCGGCTCTGCCGTGCTGAACGCGAACGGCGTCGCCACGCTCACGCTCTCTACGCTTGCGCCCGGCACGCACACGATCGTCGCCAATTACGCGGGTGACGGCAAAGCCAGCGCCTCTGCATCAACGCCGCTCCTGCTCACCGTCAAGCAGCTTACCTCCATCGCTCTCGCCTCCAGCGCTGATCCCACCCCGACGCTGAGCACCATCGTCCTCACCGCAACGATCGCCAACAGCGGCGCCGGCCAGCCCACCGGCATCATCACCTTCACCGACGGCGGCATCCAGCTTGGCGCCGCTGTCCTGAACGCCAACGGACAGGCCTCTCTCTCCATTCCGTCACTCACCGCCGGCAATCACACCGTCGTCGCCAGCTACACCGGCGATCCGACTAACTTCGCCAGCGTCTCCTCCAGCCTCATTGAAGGCGTGCAGCTTCGCCCCACCACCACCGCGCTCACAGCCTCGCAGACCAACGCCAGCAATCCCCTGCAGGTGACGCTGATCGCTCCTGTGCGCTGGTCTGGACCGGCCACGCCCACCGGAACCATCACCTTCTCCAGCACCAGCGGCACAATTGGCACAGTCCCTGTAGACGCGACCGGCGTCGCCACCATCACCATCGACCTGGAGTCCGCCACCGAGAACATCACCGCGACCTATAACGGCGATGGCGCCTACGCGGCTTCTTCCTCGCTGTCGACCACCATCTCCGGCGGTGTCGCGACACAGTTCACCCTGTCGATCGACCCGCCTATCGCCAGCGTGCAGACCAAGCAGCACATCGTGGTCACGTTGACCGCCGCCTCGCTCTCGGGCTTTACCGATACCTTGCAGCTCGGCTGCCTCGGCCTTCCCTTTGCCGCGACCTGCACCTTCAGCAGTCCGCAGATGTCTCTCGCTGCCAACGGCACATCCACCGTTCAGCTCACCATCGACACTGCCAATCCTATTGGCGAAGGTTCGCAGGCCAGCAACCGCCGCTCGCATCCGGCAAACGTCACGCTCTGCATGCTCCCCGGAACCCTGCTTGCCGGCCTCCTCTTCTTCAGCAGGCGGCGGCGCGCGCTTCTTCCTCTCCTGTTTCTCATCTGTGCCGTTACGGCAACCTTCAGCCTTACAGGGTGCGGCGGTCTGCAGGGCAGCAGCACGCCGCCCGGAAGCTATTCTCTCAAGATCTCGGCATCGGGCGAGCACACCGGCTTCACCGAAACTCAGGTGATGAACCTGACGGTAACCCAGTGAGGCCTTCGATGAAAACTCTCAGCCGTAAATGGGCGTCCGCCCACCTGCTTCTCCTGATTCTCCCGGGCCTCAGCTCGCGTTCCCTCCGCGCGCAAGCCCTGCCCACCGCCACCGGCCCGGGCAGCTACATCGCCGTCGGCGGCGGGGGCTCCATCTTCCAGACCGACTACGGTCAGCGCAACGTCGGTGGCCTCACTGCCTACGCAGACCTCAACCCCACATGGCGCTACGGCATCGAAGCGGAGGCCCGTTTCCTGCGCTTCCGCACCTCCGAACAGGTGACCGAGACCAGCTACCTCATCGGTCCCCGTGTCGCGCTCCGCTTCGGCCCCGTAAGACCCTACGTCAAGTTCCTGGTCGGAGATGGAAAGATCAATCTTCCTTTTCATTACGCGCAGGGCAGCTTCCTCAGCTATGCGCCCGGAGCTGGCGTCGAGTACATGCTCGGCGATCGCTTCGCCGTCCGTATCCTCGACGTCGAATACCAGTCTTGGCCGGGCTTCCCCTACGGCGGGCTCCATCCCTACGGTATCAATGCCGGCATCAGCTTCCGTCTGAACGCCGTCTCCCGTTTCCCAACAGCCGGCGGGCGCAACTACGATCGTTAGCCTACGGTCATTGATCAGCGCACAGATAAATCCCGATATCTGACTGAAGGCGGGAACGGCACTTTGTCCACGAACTCGAGGCCGTTTGCAAGGCGCCAGAGTCATAGGGACGCAGGAGATGTGTGGGTGCCGGAAGCGATCGTCGCGGTCCAGCCACTCGCACATTTTTTCGAGAAAAGGCATAACGTTCACCTCCCCTCCGGAGTCCAACTGCGAACACGTAATTTCGGCCAAGCTTGACCTACGTAGTCCGATGCATGTTCTCCCATGAGACTTCTGAGACGAATTCTTAGTGTCGTGCTCCTTTTCTGTGCTGGCGTAGCCGCTTCGCCGCATTCGGAGGCGCAGAGCCGTTCCATTGCCGCCACAGTTACGGGTGTTGTCGCGGACCCGACCGGCGCGGTCATCCCCGGCGCAACCATTCACGTCGAGACCCATGCGCCCTCCACGTTTCGCCAGCCGGACGTGACGTCGGATGCTGTCGGCAACTACTCCATCGGACTCCCTCCCGGCATTTATGACATTACCGTTGCCGCGCAGGGCTTCAATCCCTTTCACGTCACAGTCACCATCCCGCACTCCGGCAACATCACGCATTTGAACGCCGCGCTCACGATCGCTGCCAACTCCGAGCAGGTCACCGTCGCCGCCAACGACAGCTCCCTCAGCGCCGGTGATAACAAGAGCGCGCTCGTCTTCGGCTCTGCCGCACTGTCCACCTTCTCCGACGATGACGCCACCTTCCAGCAGCAACTCCAAGCGATCGCCGGCGGCGATCCTACGCAGCCCGCCTCGGTCTACGTCGATGGCTTCAGCGGCGGCCAAATCCCACCCAAGGATTCCATCCGCGAGATCCGAATCAACCAGAACCCCTACTCCGCGCAGTTCCAGGACCTGGGCTTTGGCAGGATCGAAATCTTCACCAAGCCAGGCAGCGACAAGCTCCACGGCGGTTTCATGGCCTTCTCCAACGACAGCGCGTTCAACACCCAGAACCCCTTCGTGGGCGCGCAGCCGCCGTATTACATGGTCGTAGTGCGCGGCAATCTCAGTGGACCTATAGGCAAGAAGACGTCCTTCTTCGTGAACGGCGTCTACAACAATCAGCAGAACAACTCCACCATCAACGCCGCCGCAACGCCAACCAGCGAATCGCCCTACATTGCCACCATCGCAAGCCCCACGCTCACGACCGATTTCAGCATCCGCCTCGACCGGCAGATCACATCGAATAACGTCTTCACCGGACGCTATGAACTGAGCCACAACGCGCTCACCGACGGACTCGCCCCACCGTCGAATAATAACGGTCCGAGCATTCAAGCCGTCCCGCAGACGCTGCAGAGCGAAGCCTTCAATAACGTCTCCACCACGCATACGCTGCAGCTTTCCGACACGCAAAACATCGGCAAGAATAAGATCCTCGAAACACGCTTCCAATACATCCGCTCGTTTTCCGACCAGAGCGCCGTTTCGAACGCGCCCACGGTCATCGTCGAAGGCGACTTCAACGGCGGCGGCAATAGCGCGCAGTCGTCGCACGACCACGCCGACCATATCGAGTTCCAGGAATACGTCTCTATTGAGCACGGCCAGCACTTCATCCGCTTCGGAGGCCGCTACCGTTCCATCCGCGACGCCAACCTCGACACCCCAAACTACAACGGCCAGTTCATCTTTCCTGACTTGGCCACTTATGAAGCCGCAAGGCCGACCGCCGCGAATCCCGCAGGGAGCGCCGGCGCTACGCAATTCAACTACACCACCGGCCAATCCTCCGCGGTCGTCCTTACCGGTGACCTGGGTCTCTATGCCGATGATGAATGGAGAGTCCGCAAGAATCTCACCTTCAACTTCGGCTTCCGGGCCGAAAGCCAATCCGCCATCCCCGATCACTTCGACCCAGCGCCGCGTATTGGAGCGTCATGGGCCGTTGGCCAAACCGACAAACGCCCTGCGATCGTGGTCTTGCGCACGGGCTTCGGTCTCTTCTTCGATCGCTTCGCGTCGGGCAATATCCTCACTGCCATTCGCCAGCAGAACGGCGATATTCAGCCCTCATATTACGTTCAAAATCCCCAGTTCTTCTGCGAGACAAGCCTCTCCGCCTGCTCCGCCGCCATTGCGGGTCTCAGCGCCACGCAACCCACGCTTTACAACATCGCCCCGCATCTTCGCTCCGAGTACCAAACTGCAACTGGCCTCACCGTAGAGCGCACCTTCGGCAAAATTGGCTCGATCTCCATGAACTACCTGCATCTCCAGGGCGACCACCAGTGGATCTCGCTGAACATCAATGCGCCGCTTCCCGGAACGTTCGTCTACGGCGTGGCAAACAGCGGCGTTCGTCCATTGGGCGGTACGCAGAATATCTACCAGTTTTCGTCGAACGCCTCCAGCCAGACCGATCTCTTCTTCGGCAACGCCCAGCTTCACCCCACCAAACACATCGACCTCTTCGCCTTCATGGGTGAGCGTCACAAGAACGCCGACTCCGGCGGCGCTGGCAGTTTTCCCACGAATCAGTACCACGTCGCCGCGGACTATGGCCGCATCGCCGCGCCGACCTTTCGCCTATTCACCGGCGCCGACATCAAACTACCTTACGGCATCACCGCTGACCCGTTCGTAGCCTTTCTCTCGCGCCAGCCCTTCAACATCACCACCGGCACGGACCTTAATGGCGATACGCAATACAACGATCGGCCCTCCTTCGCGACCCCCGCCAGCCCCGCCGCGTCGGTCTACAAGACGGCTTACGGCACCTTCAACGCCACGCCCGTTCCCGGCGAACGCATCATCCCGATCAACTACGGCAACGGTCCCCGCTTTGTCTACACTGAGCTTGGACTCCGCAAAAGCTTCCGCTTCGGAGATCTCCCCGCTGCACCGCCCGCGCCGGCTGCCAAACCTGGCCCCGATGGAAAACTGCCGCCCCCTCCGCCTCCGCCTCAGAAGCCTTACGAGCTGAGCTTCAGCGTGGAAGCCGATAACCTGTTCAACCACACCAACGCCGCTGCACCGGTGGGCGTCCTCACATCGCGGCAATTTGGCCAGTCGCTTTCCCTCGGCAGCCTGTTCGGCAACAGCCCCAACGCCAACCGCATGATCTCCGTTGGTGCCTTCTTCAATTTCTGAGCTGTCCGCGCGCCGGCGCGAACGCACTGCTTGACTCGCGCTTGTTTACTGCGGCTGCGCCGCAGCGTTTGTAGAAGACTGCGAAGGAGTTGGAGATTGTGTTGCTGATGGCCCAGGTGTGGCGGCCTGATTCGGTGGCCCAGGAGCAGGGGTGGATGTTGGGGCGGTGTTCCGGCCAGCCGGCGCTGGATTGGTTATTGGTGCCGGAGTTCGTGCGATAGGCGCCTCCGTCGGCCCAGGCTTCTGGAGCGGTACGGGCAGTGTGATGGATGCGATGGAATTGGGATCGTCGCGGAGCTTGAGGTAGAGCGTTGCGCCATCGGCTGGCGTCGGTACGGTGAAGGTGTTCTCGGCGAAGCCGGTGGGCACATCGGCTGGCTTGGCGAAATCTTTGGTGGCTCCGAAGGACTGGACGAAGAACAGGTTGCTGCCGTCAAGGATGCACGTAGGAGCATTCGCAGCAGAGCAGTGGATGGCGGTGATCTGCGGAGTCCGAACGAGCGTGCCGAGCGGTGTCCAGTCGCCAGGCGTTCCGTCCTGCGCGACCGGGCGCATCTGCAACTTGCCGAAGGCCGACTGACCGAAGGCCTTCAATGGGTCAAGCGTGCCGATCCCGGTATGCTCGTCCTGCAGGACAAGATTGTTGGCTGCGAGCGAGAGGCTGGTGTGAACGGAGCCTGTGGCTGTGGCAACTTCAATGCTTTGGGTGCGGGGAAAGACGTCCTTGCTTTGCACCACGAATGTGAGCTTGCCATTGAGAGGGATGTCATCCTTTGCGCCGAGGACGACCGGCATAGCAGCCCCTTGCTGCGCGGGTGTGGCCTTGAAGGAGAGCAGCTTCAGACCTGGTCGCGCAGCTTCGGCCGAAATCTTCATGGTCATTGCGCGACCGTCTTTGAGCTTTACCGTTGCATCGGAACCTTCGCCTGGGGACACGCCCGTTTTGGCTTCCAGGTGAATGGTCTTATCGTCGTTGCCATTGGCGGTGGGCGCGAAGGTTTGCTTGGCGATCTCGACAGAGACAACATCCTTGAGGCCTTGGCCGGAGAGGATGGCTGTGTTGTCGCCGGCGTGAATCTTGATGCTTTCGAGGTGGATGTCTCCGCTGTATGCGGTGAGTGGAACCTTATCCTGATTCGAGTCGCCGTACTGCTGGATCGCGAGCGCGTAACCGCCGGGCTGCACCTTTTTGAGCGGGGCGTCGAGGTCCAGTGTGTCTTTGGCATCTTTGGCGGCGGGTTTGAAGGTGACGTCTACGTCCTTATCTTTATTGTTGGTAAGCGCGATGTGCTGGACGCAGGCAGCGCCGTCACCTTTGAGAGTGAGGTGGTTGTCCTGCCCGGCGAGGATCTGGGTGTTGCCGACAATCTTCCAGTCCTTGCCATCGACCTGCTGGAGCGTGAGGGTCGGGCCAACGAACGAATCGAACCCCCAATAGCCGCGGACGGTGCCGGTGACCGTGACATCGGAGCTGGTTCCGATCTTCACGCCAGGCTTGGCGGATTTGGTGGCATCCTGGGGTCGCAGATCATGGAGGGGCTCGCGCTTATCTTGTTTCGCGACGACGAGGCCACCGTCGAAGGCGTCCGGCGTAAGCGGAATTTCAGAGGGAGCGCCGGTCCGGTTGAGGTGCAGGACAAGATCGTGCGCGAAGCTGGTCGAAAAGACGAGCGGCGCGCCTTCGAGCTGCAGCGCCATCTTCGGCTCCAAGAGGCAGGCAACCTGGTTGGGATCGTGGGGATGCAGTGGTGGCAGCTTGGCCTTCTGGATAGCAGGCAGGCCGATGACGATGACTGTCTCGGGTTTATGGAAGGACGGCGGAGCGTTCAGCTTCAGGTCAAGCGTAGGCCCCTGCGGGAAGCTGATTCCTGGGATGTACTGATATTGAGCCGTACGTAGCAGGGTCACCATGTGGACCAGATCCACGAGCGCGCCGACATAGGCCGAATAGAGTCCGCCTCCCGCGGGCTGTGTATAAGAAGCAGCATTGATGAAGTCGGACGACGGGCCAGTGGAGAGCGCTTCGGCAATACTCTGGCCGTGCCCATCGCTGAGAAGGACGGGAGCGCTGGTCTGGGTGAGACAGGTGACCTGCTGATCGACGGGCTGCTTGAAGCAGGCGGCATTCGGTTTGAGGGCGAGCGTGGCGGCCAGCTTCGCGGAGCGGTCCTGGATAGCCTTCGGGTCATCCTGTGGGACAGTCTTCATGGCGGCGAGGTAACGCTCGATGCGCTGCTGCTCGAAGGAAGCCTCATTGAGGTCGACATCGGCGCGAATGAAGAGTCCGGGCTTGCCTTTGACGGCGGAGCGAAGGGTCTTGAAGTCGCCCCCGGTTTGAGGCGCGACAAAGATCAGTGCCTGCTGCGCTTCGTTAGGAACCGTGATGGTCGTGCCTTCAACAGTTTTCTTGTCCCAAGTATCGATCTCGGTAAACCAGTTGTCAGGAGGCTCGTTGGTGGTGCCGCGAAGGAAGGCCACGATGAGCAGGAGATGGTTGGACTGGCTGGCCGGAAGGTCGGCCTTGACCCAGATCTTGTCGCCTGGCTGTAGGTTCGGAACCTCAGCGATCGGAAGCGTGGAGCCTCCGCGAGTGACCCGGACGTCGATCTTGGGGCCGGCGAGGTCGAAGCGTGCGTTGTCAGCACGGAGAGCTCCCGTAAGGGAAGCGACGAGAAGGCAGGCGGCTACTTTCGGGAATGTCATTTTGCTCTCTTGGGCGCGTGGGAAGGGATCACATTTTGGAGCACCGGGTCGATGGAGTTCTCTGCTGTACGCCTCGGAAGCTCGAGCAGATTCTTGACCAGCGCGGAAAGTCGTCGAAAATCATCATCCAACTTCACCGCCAGTGACTTCTCGTTCCCGACACCCTTGCTTTGCCCGGCGAGAAACAGAAGATTTGTCAGGCTTTGCAGGGGATTATTGATCTGATGGGCCAGATCGTTTGCCATCGCCATCGCTGCGGACGTGCGGGCTTGCGATAGCAACTTGACCTGCTGCCTCTGCTGCCGGATGCCCATAGCGGCAAAATTAGCCAGGACCTGCATCAGGTGAAGGTCTTCGCTGTCGAATGCCTCTGTGCGGCTATGCGAGATGATGAAAATCGTCCCTCGCATCTCTTCCACGCGCCAGGGCAGCAGAATACCGTCTGTCACCAGCGCTGCTTTGATTCCGAGTATGTCGAAGAATCGCTCATTGACGCGAAAAAGCTGCGGATTGCCGCGCTCCAGGCAAATCGTGCAAGCACTCGGGTATCGCGGAAGCGATGCGTGAAGGAAGCCGCTGTACTCCCCCGCAGTCGCAATCCACTGGTAATAGTGTTCTTCCGTCTTATCGTCGCGCTCAATGCTGATGCCAGCGCTGTCGGCCCCGCAGAGCCGAACCGCCGCATTCACCAGCTCCTGCAGGATGGTCTCGGGGCTTTCTACGAAAGCGACCGCAAGCCGGTGCAATCCTTCCATCTGCATAGCGCCATTGCGGGAGTGCAGCCGCCTATTTGAATAGACGGTCTCGTCAGAGAGGTCCACAACCTCCAGTCCGACTCCTTCCAGTTCTGCGGTTGACTTCTTCATGGCGCTTCACAATCTTACGTGCTTGGGTTGATTCCGGATAGCTTCTCTATCCCCCACATTCCTCTGTCCAGAGGATCACAATGCGTGACCTCACGACAAGTTCATCTCGGTCGATTGACCGCGAATTGGCTCCCATAAAATCACGAGCACATCGAAGCTCAACGAACAAAGTTCCTGAGCGATCAAAGGTGGCGTTCGAAACAGTCCAGACGATAGCTTTCTCGGCGATCTTGCAGTACGAGTTGCAACGACGCTCTCGTCATATCGATGAAGGACGTCGCCGCCGAGTCTCCGCTTTGAGGATCGCCGGTTTCGCCGAGATAATTGACCGACAGCAATTGACCTCCAGGAAGAAGCGACCTCACGGCTTTCGAGGCAATCGCTCGAAGATCGTTATCGGAGAAAAAATAAAGGAATTCAGAAAAAACGATCAAATCAAATTGAGCCTCGGGCCATTCTTGGGGAATCTGCATCAGTTCCAATGTCACTCCCGGCAACGCTGCGCAACGGAGGCGCGCAGCTTCGATTGCCTGCGGAACGAAATCGACTCCCAGCAACCGATCGCAGCAGCAACGCCCCAGCTTCTCCGTTAGAACCCCTATCGAGCAGCCAGCTTCGAATCCGTTTGTGAAGCGTCGTTCCCCCAGCGCCTCAATAGTTGCTTCATACTTGCGATGCTCGTATGAACTCGTGACAAACTTCCAAGGGTCCGCACTGGTCCGATACATCCGCTCAAAATGCTTGGCATCGCGCGAAACTTTCTTGTCGATAGTCATGGCTCCAGGAAAACCTCATAGGGCTTTTCGAAGACTGTGAGTAGCTTCTCCGGAAGCCTGAAACCTTCTGGCGAATCATCGATCAGGTCTGAGTATTGGGACCTGTGCGAGGTGATGGCCCTTCTCTTGGCGGCAAGGTGGTCCGCGATATCAAGCCTCCATCCCTTTGCGCTCTCGACCGGCAGTTCATTGTCGTTCGGCAGAAGCCATCCCCATACGGGATAGAAAAACAGCCGACTGGCGTTGATCTCGGCAGATCTTCGAGCCACAATGGCCGCAGCTTCATGGTCGCAGTGAGGATCGTATATCCAGGGCGCGAATAACACCGAACATCCAAACTCCCTCAGCAGTTCCGAAACCTTGGCAACGATCTTGGTGTCGCTGGGGAGCGCCGCGTCGGGATATCGCAAGAAGATCAGGTGTCCAGGGTCGAGCCCCAACTCCCGGACTGCAGCAAGCGCTTCCGCCTCCCGGACCTGACTCAAACGAAAGGGCGGGTACGCTTCCGAGCCAGGATGAGATGCTGCACCGTCCGTAAGAATGACGACGATCGGTGTGCGACCAGTCCGGCAGCACTCAGCGATGAGGCCGCCGCATCCAAGGCTTTCGTCGTCCGCGTGAGGGGCCAGAATCATGGGTCTCCCATTACCAAGGATTTGCTCAAGGTTTCCGAACGGCAGATGACGGAACTGGGACAGAATGTCTTTTACTTGTGGCATGAGTTCCACCCCTGCCGTAGATAAAAGGCTGCTGCTTCTGCCAATGCCTCGTCTGGAGCGGGTTGACGGAGATACGCGGCCAGATCACGAGCGATACGTTCGACCGGTCCGCCCAGCATAAAGGCAGAGAGTCCGAGACTTCGATGAACCAGCCGGACAGCATCCAGGCAGGCGGACTCGACAGCAGTTCTTGCGAGGTTGACATAAGCTACAGCATCCTCACCTGCCTCTGTTGCCGATTCTGATCGTAACGAGGCTTGTTCCATCCAGAGTCTTCCGGTTTCATGAGCAACGACACATTGCCCAAATCTCATCCGCTGGTATGGCTGGTCGCCGCGGCCTCGGGCGATCAGCTCCAGCCTCATGGATTCGATCAGCGATGCCAACCCGCCCAGGGCCACAGCCGAGCTGCGCCACGCACCTGTGGAGAAAAGAGGTTCCCGCAGATAATCGCCGGGCGTGCCAATCAGCATGTCCTGATTAACTTTCAACCCGGTAAAGTCGACGCTTCCCGTCTTTGCGGCCCGCATTCCTGCCAGCCTAATCCCCTGATCTGTGATACGAACACCACTGCTCAGAGGGACGAACACCATCTGGGCTTCCTCTGCGCGTTCCGCGGTCACGAGTGCCCGGTCAACGTAGCCCGCGCCGGAGCAGAACCATTTTTCCCCGCTGAGAACCATGTCTTCGGATAGCCTGAGAGGATTCTTCGGCGAGTCCGTGACCCAAAGCGCAAAGAGCTTGCGATCCCTCGCGGCCTCAGCTATGTGTTGCAGCTGCACAAAAGTCCCATATCTTCGACATAGCTCGATGGCATTTACATGCGCCTCAAACAGTCTTCCCAACGCAAGATGCGCGTCTCCCAGGCTATGAAGCAAGCGAAACTGAGCGGAGGCGCCCTCTCGTCCACACAATCCCATTCCATTCAAGTCCACAGGCAAGGTCGCCATCAGAAGTCCCGCATCGATGAGCGATGCCATGCCCGCTGAAGGGAACGAGGCCGCGGCATCACAACGTTGCGCCTCCTCCCTCAGTTGGGAGGTGAGAGCACGAATCTCCTCGAACAAGATTGTCTTCCGGCTATCCGGCGGATGTGACATAGTCTCCGCTATTCCATCTCAATGCTTGAGACGATTTGTGGTCCGGGACGGCAGACTCAAGGCTCCGCCATTCGCCTGCAAGGTACGACCGAAGGCGCCTCGCTGCTGCGATCTCCTGCGGAAGTCTTGTGAATGCCACCTGCTGCCGACGCAACACGGGACTGCAACCTTCAACAACAGCCCACCCAGCATGGGCAATTGGATGGTTCAGCGCGATCGAGAGTCTGCTCTCGTCGATAGAGAGCATTCTCGCCAGCCGGCTCCGTTGAATTTTCGTCGAATGGCTGCGCAGCCCGTCAAACCTGCGCCTCAGTCGCAATCTCCGCAGCGCATAGCGAGTGGGTTCGTTGCGGTCATCAATAAACTCATCTTGCTGGATGATGCGTCGCCGAATCGTTTCAGCCATCCCACCCTGCGCACGCCCCTCGGTACGGCCGGAAACAACGACTGCGATGCCTGGATCGTGGCGCACTCTCGCACCGAACGAGCGAAGCCGTTCGATCAATGCGCGATCTTCCCCTGAAAGAAGGTTCGGCACACCTCCAATCTCACGATAAATCGATGCTGTAATGGCTATGCTGGCTCCCGAATCCTCTGTGTGGCGAGGCCATCTGTCCGCGGAATTGGGAAGGACAATGGACCGAATCTCGTCCAGCAGATATCCGAAGTCCATCTCCCGCGCGTCGTCCTCGTGTAAATGAGCGGGGATGGCAGCAGCATCTATCGGATCGATGATCGCCATGCCGCACACGGCATCGGCGCCTCTGTGAATTGCCCGGAGATTTGATTCAATCCAGTCGTCTCCGACGATCGCGTCTGCATCCGTAGTAAGCAGAATTGCATCCGTGAGGAGTGAAGCAGCGTAATCCATAGCCAGGCTGCGTGCAACGCCCGCACCGGCGAAAGCGGGCAGCAGCGAACATTCGATCACATGCAGCTTTCCGGAGCAAGCCGGTGCTTGCCTCGCCGCGACAGCCGAGCCGTCTGTACAGTTGTTGAGCAATAAGACGACATGATCCGCGCGTACTGACTGGCGCGACAATGCAGCCAAGCACGAGCTAAGCCGCTCTTCTTCATCCTTTATCGGAATTGCGACTACGGTTTGAGGGCGTTTCATCGTTCTTGACAGACATTGATCCTATCTCACGGTTTGAACGGTATTCAGAGGAACCGCCCGGTTAGGGCCACGAAATCGCGTTCAGGACGCTTTCTATCCAATGCATATTGCCGGCAATGATTCAGGTATGCCCCTTCATGACTAGCCGCCAGATCGACTACGCTCTCCCAGTGCGGAACCTGGACACTTCCGTAGCGCCTAATATAGTCTGCTAATGGTTTCGTATACGTTGTCGCATACAAAAAAGAGCGCCTTGCTCTTGCCGTTAGGTTGAAACATTATTCTGTGTCTGTGCGGAAGGAATACAAGATCATGCCCAGAAAGCTCAATATGGACGCGATGAATCGTCGGGCGACCGGCAAGGATGTAAAGAATCTCGCCTCCGAACCTACAGCCGCCGGCGATTCGGGTCGTGACAATCCTTTCAATCGAAGAAGCTTCCTCGCCGGCATGGCGGGAACCGCGTTGCTCGCGGCAGCGGCTCCTTCCAAGACATTTGCGGCGACCGGGGACGGCCCCGTCAACCTCGCCAAGGTTGCCACCCCTTCCAGTCTTTACACCTCCGGCGACACCAAGATATCCGCCTTGAACGACGGCATTACGCCGGCCAATTCGCACGATCAGGAGCACGGTTCCTACGGCAACTGGCCGAGGACCGACACCCAGTGGGTGCAATATGACTGGACCCAGCCGATCGCCACCAACAAGGTCGACGTCTACTGGTGGATCGATCGCGGCGGCGTAGGCGCGCCGGCGTCCTGCCGGATTCTGTACTGGAACGGAAGCGACTTCGTCCCCGTTTCAAATCCTCAGGGCATGGGGGTCGCTGGCGACGCCTTCAATACGACCACCTTCGACGCTGTGCACACCGATAAATTGCGCCTGGAAATCGTCTCCGACGGAACTCATTCCACGGGCATTCTCGAGTGGCAGGTTTATAGTACGGGTCCAATTCCCGCCTTCCCGCCGGTCGTCGATGCAGGCATCGACCGCACGGTCGTTCTCGGCGGTCAGACCTACCTGGCGGGCAAAGCGGAATGGCTCAAGCCCGGACCCGGTAACCTGATGCGTTGGTCCAAGGAGGCCGGTCCCGGCCGCGTGGTCTTTGCGAACGCCACCGTGCCCAGCACCACAGCGGTCTTTTCTGTTCCTGGAGATTACGTACTCAAGCTGACGGCCACCGGAGACAGCCAGCGGGCCGCCTCCACCCTCAACGTCCACGCGGAGGTCCCCCCACCGAAGCACCGGCTCGATGTGGTCTACACCAAGAAATACTCCATCGACAGCCCGCTCTGGAACGCGCGCGCCAAGGTGCTCATCGTCGATTGGATTCCGCACTGCATCGATTATTGCGAGCGCACCGACCTCACCCAGGGACAAGGCGGCATCGACAATTTCCTCGAGGCGGCCACGGCCCTTCGCGGCGAACCCGCGCCCGTCACAAAGGCTATGTATTTTCCAACGCCTGGGTGCACCAGACGGTGGAGTCCATGTGCATAGCGCAGATGGTCGATCCGCAGGGTGATCCTGACATCATTGCGGCACAGGCGAAGATGAAGGAGACGCTGGAACGGTGGATACCCATCATCCTCGCCGCGCGCGAGCCCGATGGGTATCTGCAGACGGCGTACACCCTGGCGGACCGTAATCGCTGGCCCGAGCGGTGGTCGCCCGCGCAGCGCGGCAACCATGAAGGATATGTCTCCGGCTACTTCATCGAGTCCGCTATCAATCACTATACGTTGACCGACGGCAAAGACCTGCGCATGTACAACGCAGGCAAGAAGCTTGCCGACTGCTGGGTCGCCAACCTCGGTCCTGGCAAGAGGCCATGGTTCGACGGACACCAGGAGATGGAGCAGGCGCTGGTGCGTTTTGGCCGCTTCGTCAACGACATGGAAGGCAACGGCCGCGGCGACGATTACATCAAGCTCGCCAAGTTTCTGCTGGACTCTCGTCGTGGCGGACAGGAATATGACCAGAGCCACCTGCCGCCGGGTCAGCAGTACGAAGCCGTCGGGCACGCCGTGCGCGCGACCTATTTCTATTCGGGCATGGCCGACATTGCCGCCGAGACCGGCGACCGGGATTACCAGAGCGCCGTGGTTTCGCTGTGGGACAACATGGTCAACAAGAAGTACTACCTGACCGGCGGTATTGGCAGCGGCGAAACATCGGAAGGCTTCGGCCCCAACTATTCGCTCCGCAACGACTCTTATTGCGAGTCGTGCTCCAGCTGTGGGCTGACCTTCTTCCAATACAAGCTCAATCTTGCCTATCACGATGCACGGTATGCCGATCTCTACGAGCAGACCATCTACAACGCCCTGCTGGGCGGGATCGATATGCAAGGCAAGAACTTCGCGTACACCAACCCGCTCGTCAACACCCTGCGCACGCCGTGGCACGTCTGCCCCTGCTGCGTCGGCAACATTCCGCGCACACTGCTCATGATGCCGACATGGAGCTATGTGAAGGGTCCTCACGCCCTCTACGTCAACATGTTTGTAGGCAGCCGCATCAACGTCGGGAAAGTAGCGGGCACCAACGTCGAGATCGTCCAGAAGACCAACTACCCGTGGAGCGGGAAGATAGGCATTACCGTCAACCCGGAAGAGTCGAAGACCTTCTCGGTCTATGTGCGCATTCCCAACCGTTCTACCAGCAAGCTCTATACCGAGACGCCGGCTATCAGCGGGATGAAGAGTTTTGCCGTCAACGGTCACCCGGTGAAACCGCGGATCGAGAAGGGTTACGCCGTCATCACCCGCGAGTGGAAGGCCGGCGACCGCATCGATCTCGAGTTGCCGATGGAGCCGCAACGCGTCAAGGCCGACAGCCGTATCAAGGCCGACGCCGGCGCAGTCGCGCTGCGCTACGGTCCCCTCATCTACAACGTGGAGACCGCGGACCAGCAAAGCATCGACCAGCCGCTCAGCGATGCTCCTCTGAAGATGGAGTGGCGTCCCGACCTGCTCGGCGGCGTGATGGCCATCAACGGCAAGTGGAAGGATGGCACACCCATGCTGGCGGTACCGAACTACGCTCGCATGAATCGCGTCGAGCCTCCGAAAGAGCACGCGGCAGGAGACCCGTCCATCAACTACGCCCCTGGCGCCACGGCAAGCGCGGGCACGAACCCACCTGCTGTCGCGAATAACGTTCGCCGATATCGCAGCAGAACAATTCAATCCAAGGTCTGGCTCCAGGATCAAGCCTGACTACCCTAAGCGAATTGGTCTACAGTGACGGCGAAACTTGCCGCCATTGTTGCGTCTTGCCGCCATTGCTGCGTCAGGCGAGCTGCGCTATCACTTCAAATCTGCATTCGTTTCCCGGCACGATGATGACGGCATCATGATGCTGTCCTTCGAACTGGACCGCCTTGCCATTGGCCGTTGCGCTCGCCAGCTTGCGTCCGCTCGCAGCGCGAAAGCTAACGTGAAGTTCCTTGGGTAAGTCGCCTTTCGGAGGTAACGCGATTGTGACCGCAAGTGTGTCGGAGCCACGAGTTTCGAGGCGGTAGTCGACGCGGCCCCAGCGCGTGGGCGCGCCCGTGATGCTGATGGGTTTTCCGGTCGCCACCCACTCGCGAGGCAGCGCGCGACCGAAGTGGAGGCGATCCTCGTCGGAGTCTTCGAAGACCAGCATCCAGCGCACCAGCAGCGGTATCGTCTGCTGGGCAGGAATGCAGAAAATTGCGCCGCCGCCACCGATCCCGGAAACTTCACCGGCGGTCCAACTGCCGCGGGAGTGGTCGTGATAGCGGTGCGAGTAGAGAAAAAGTATGTACTCCTCAACACGATTCAAGCGCAGCAGTGCCGCCGCATAACCATAAGAGATAAAGCCGAGAATCGCGCGGCCATACGGGTTCGGCCGGCCGACGTTGGCCACAACGCCGATGGTGGTCGCACCGTAGGCGCGCATGCAGTCGATGACATCGTTCGCCTCCGCGGAGGATAAGACGTCAGGCTGGAGGAGTTCGGTGTAGCAGCGGTGCGCCCAGCCCTGTTCGCTCGGGTGCTCCTGCTCGATCGCTTCGCGGAAGGTGAGTTTCACGCCCGGCATCGGGCCGATGTAGGCCGGCTTCATGTCGCGCCTGGTATTGGCTTCGATACTCTTCGCGAGCGTTGCCTGAAGCTGCTCGCTGCGGCGCGTCCAGTCGGCCGCCAATGCCTCGCTGCCGCTGAACTTCAGCTTTCGCCAGGTGCCCGCGATGTCGCGCCAGCCGCGAACTGTGAAGGCGCTGTTCGAGAAGTAGGGCTTGTCCCAAATGGATGGGTCCGGCATGAGGCAGGAATCGGACTCGCACCAGCCGTGAAGCAGGCCGTGGCCGGGGTCCGTGGCGGGTAGCTTGAGGGACTCGTCCTGAAGCTCGGCAAGTAGAGTCGCAGTCGCCTCGATCTTCTCACGATGCTTGAGAAGAAGAGATTTGTCGCCAGTGAGCTTGTAATAGCGGGAGATCAGAAACAGAGTGAGGCCGAACTGCCCGGTCTCGGGCCCGCGCATGTTGATCATCCCTTTGCTATCGGTGAAGTCCGAGAAGTAGTTGTCGAAGATGTCATGCGCGAGGTCGAAACGGCCGCACTCCAGATTCGCGTAAAGGGCCATCGTGAAGATGTCCTGGAAGCCGTCATACTCCGACCCATAGTAGTCGCGGTCGACCGCGCCATACTTCGGATAGACGCCACCGGGACGCACCATCTGTTCTTTGACGAACGCGTAGCGGACCATATCTGTCCAGCTAGTGTCTGGAAGCGTGATCGGCGTCAGGTCGTGAGTCTGCCGCTCCCAATATTCGGCGAACTCGAGCAAGCCGCGATAAAACTCTGCGGCCCTGGGTTCCTGGCGCCGGCGAGTGTAGGCGGGGTAACTGTAACCGAATTCAACTTTGGTGACTTTGCCGTTTTCGACGTGCGACGTGCGGTGCCAGGTCTGCACGATGAAACGGTCCTTCGCAAGGACATCGCCGAAGACAACGATCTCGTAATAAGAACCGTTATCGCCTGGGAGAACTTTGCGGACCGCCGGCATCCAGCCGCCGACAAGACCTTCATAACGCTGGTCGGCGCGTTGCTGGGTGAGTTCGTTGAAGTATTGAACTGGATGATAGGTGCGCGTATTGCCGCTGGGATAAACCGGCATGGTGTCGCTGCACTCGCGGGTGCCGACAAAGGTGTTCCACAAAGGCCGATAGTTTGGGTTGTTGCCCGGGCGATGCGCAGAGTTCATGGGCGGCGCAGCCTTGCGTACCTCGTCTTCTTTGGGATCGCCTTGTGCAAGAAGTTTGTCTGCGAGTAGATCGGAACCGGCCATTCCGATGTCCTTGATGTCGAGTCCGAGATGTTGCGGGCCATCGTCGGCAAAAGTAGCTTCCGCGGTTTTCGACAAAATGCGTGCTGCGCCGGCGGATGAGATGAAAGTGATAACCCCGTCGCGCACACGGAGGTCTTCGTAGACCGTCCAGGTTTCACCTTTGCGAGTGAAGCTGGCAAGCTTGGTGTGCCCGTCTACGGATGCAGCGGCAGCCGGCACGGACCCGATCGCAGAGTGCGTCGATGCTGAGTCAGTTCCCTGGGCCGTGAGCGTGTGCAGTACCGCAGAGCTTGCGGCCATGCTCTTGATGAAATCGCGTCTATCCATGAGTCACGGAATCCTTTCGCTACTTATGGGTGCGTTGGGTGTTCGCCATAAAACTTCCAGTGGGGCTGGAAGTCCGCTGTGAGTTTGCCATTTTCGAGATCGGCGCGCAGCATCTCGATGGGCATGGGGCCCTCGTGGAGGATTGCGTCGTGGAACTGGCGATCGGTCATCTTGTGCGAGTCGACCAGCTCGTGGTGCATCGCGCGGAACTGCAATGCCCCCATAAGGTAAGCACTTTGATAGAGCGGCCCGACCGAGCCGTCGAACGAGCGGCGGACTTCGGCGAGATCGTTTTCGGAGTCGAATCCCACGCTCTCGATGAGGAACTCCACGCACTGCTGCGGGGTCCACTTGCCGAGGTGGAAGTTCATCGTAAAGATGACGCGGGCTGAACGATGCATGCGCCAGACGAGGGCGCCCACGCGCTCTTCGGGTGTACTCTCAAAGCCCTTATCGTAAAAGAGCATCTCCCACCAGAACGCATTGCCTTCGCTCCAGAAGGGCGTCGAAAATGCTCTGCGGTACGGGCGGTAACGGGCGTTCATGTAGAACTGCAGGAAGTGCCCGGGAATCATCTCGTGAAAAGCTGTGGCATGCGCGAACGGGATGTTGTTGCCGCGCATACTCATTTCGCGCTGCTCGTAGGTCATGGTGTCGGTGGGGTAAGAGACGCTGATCTCACTGCCTCCGGTAAAGAACGGGTTGACGAGTTGCCGCTCGGGCGTCATCATGATCATCGTCCAGCTCTCATCGGCCAGCGGCGGCACCGTTACTAGATCATTCTTCTTCACGAAGTCGCTGCCTTCCACCACCAGCTTGCGGATGAGCTCCGGCTGCTCACCGGGTGGGACGCGCATCTGCTTCACCTTCTCCACGGCCGCATGCCAGTCGTTGCCATAGCCCATCTGGTTCGAGGCCTTGAGCATTTCATTCATGCACCAGTCGTACTCCGTCTGGGCGATCGCGATAAGCTCTTCCGGCGTGTAGGGGATCATGTCATCGGAAAGCTCGTTGAGCAGCGCCTCTCGCCCGACAGGATCGCCGATAATCGTGGTCTTGTCGTCCGGCTTAATGCCGATGAGCTTCTCCTTCAGAAACGCGCTGTAGTCTGAAAGCGCCTTGTCGGCAGCTTTGTAAGGCTTTCCGACCCACCAGGTGAACGCCGGGTCATAGCCGTTGTATTGGTTGAACCAGCCTTTGAGTTCGCCGTTCAGTTGGTGCGTCTCAGCGACCGCGCGGTTGGCAACGACGGGGTCGACTTTGGATTTCGCACCGGCTCGAGTGCCGTCGTCAGAGGTTTGATCGCCGCGCTGCCGGCCCTCTCCCGGCGAGGGGTCGAGTCGCTTGCGTGCCGCGTCAATCTGTTGCACCAGCGTGGTGAGCAGTGCCGCGTCCTGTTCGGCGTCAGGCCGCTGCATGAGACGCTTCTTGTCCAGCAGCTCTTCAATGGTTGCGGCAAATGGGAGCAGCGGCTGGGCCTCCTCCGCTTGATGCTTTTCAATGGACATCTGATGAAGGCTGGCCGTAACGCGGTTCTTCAGCAGAAGATAGTCCACCTTGTCTTCGTGCGACAGAGAGTTGAAGTCGATCGCGCCAAGCGTGGCGAGTTCATCACGGTAGAATTTTTCAAACCGTGCCACATGGGACGGTGAGACGGTGAGTGGATACGCGCGTGAAAGCGACATGCGGTCGGCGGTGAATTGTTCAATGACAGACGGCATCAGCGCCGGGGCAGAAATGGGAGATGCGGAACTGGGAGCGACACCCGTGGCCTCGCCGGCGTGGCAAACGACGCCGAGCACAACGGCCAAAACGCAAAGCAACCGAGTCCCTTGAAGACAAATCCGCATCGTTCTGCCTCACAAATGTGAAAATGGCAGCGCCAGAAGGATGCGGAAGCCGTCTGGAAGCTTCCATTGCGCCCTCGCACTGATGAAACGGTTATACCGGAAGAGTTTCGTGTTGTATACAAATTGGTATTTGTTTGATTTCCAGACTACTATTCGTATGTTCGTGTCCGCGTCTCAGGCACGTGGGTGGGCTCTTATGAAGACGCATTGTTCACGCAGATCGGTAGTGACAGGGTTAGGCGCCATTTCAGCAGGGATACTGCTCCATCGGCGGTTTACTTATGCGGAAATGTCCGCGCCACCGGCTCCACTCACTGGCGCTGTGGGAATGGACGTGACGATTACGGCGGTCACGGACTCGACTCTGAAGATTTCCATCGCCGCCGTCGACGAAGTTCTGGACCGCTACTACGACGATGGCAGCATCGCTCCGCGCAGCTTCGCGAAGCCGCTGCTGACGCTCCGGACGGACGCCGCCGGGCAGGAGATTCCCTGGGGGGAAAACACAGTCCGCGTCGCGACCCAGCCGCTGCGCATTGCTGTCGAACATCCACAACACGGCATGGTGCAGGAACTGACCTTTCGTCCGGACTTGAACCAGATAGGTTTCAGCTACAACAACGCACCGGTGTACGGCATGGGGCCGGGTGCGCATCCGATGGACCGGCGCGGCGTGAAGGACACCATGCGCAACGGAGCGGGTGACAACCTGCGCATCTTCGGGGCCCGCAACCCGATTCCATGGCTGATGGGCAAGGGCTGGGGCCTCTACTTCCACGAGCCCGGAGGTCAGTTCGATCTTACCGCTGACGCCGGGATATTCAAGCCCAGCGACGTGGCGCGCGGACAGGACCTTTACCTGTGCATCTCGCCGACACCTGCCGGACTGCTTCGCCAGTACGCGGAGATTACCGGTTACCCTCATCTGCCGGCGAAGTGGACGCTCGGCTTCCAGCAATCGCACCGGACC
This sequence comes from Granulicella sp., assembly GCA_965277925.1. Lineage (GTDB taxonomy): Bacteria > Acidobacteriota > Terriglobia > Terriglobales > Acidobacteriaceae > Granulicella. Next base: position 1,913,401 of record OZ255850.1, read on the forward strand.
ATCGACAGCCCCGAACAGATCATCGACGAAGCTCACACTTTTCGCGAGAAGAAGCTGCCTTGCGATGCCGTCATCTACCTTGGCACGGGCTTCTGCCCTTCGGGCTGGAACACGGGCCATGGGTCATTCGTGTTCAACCAGGCCGTCTTCCCCGATCCCGGGGCAATCATTCGTGAGTTTCACGATCTGCACTTCAACGTCGTGCTGCACGTGGTAAACCCGCCAGAGAATCTCCATGGCAAAGTGGACGACGCGGGTCTCGCCGCAGCGGTGCCGGGCGACGCGGCCAACTATTGGCAACAGCATGTCCCGCTCGTCAAGATGGGTGTGGACGGCTGGTGGCCGGACGAGGGCGACATATTGCCCGTGGCCTCGCGCCTGGCGCGCAACCGGATGTATTGGGAAGGCGGCCGCATGACCTCTCCAAACAAACGGCCGTTTGCGCTGCATCGCAATTGCTATGCGGGGATTCAACGCTGGGGCTGGCTGTGGTCGGGCGATACTTTCTCGACCTGGAAGACGTTGGAGACGCAGATCATGATGGGCATCAATGCAGGGCTCAGCGGCGTGCCTTACTGGGGCACAGACATCGGCGGCTTTGTGCCGACGAAGGAGTTCACCGCTGAGCTGTTCGTGCGCTGGTTCCAGTTCGGTGCGTTTTGCCCATCGTTTCGCTGCCACGGAAGAACCTGGCAACTGCGCCGGCCATGGGGCTGGAACACAGGGAGCTATGACGCATCCGAGATGGGACCGAACGCCGCGGCCTTTTTGCCCAAGCCCGAGGACCTCCACAACGCGGCCGTTGAGCCGATCTGCCGAAAGTATCTGAGTACACGTTCGCAGCTGATGCCGTACTTGTACTCCGCCGCATGGGAAACGCATACGACAGGGACACCCTTGATCCGCAGCCTGGGACTGTCGTTTCCCGAAGATCCGGCGGCGTGGGCGACGGCCGATGCGTATCTCTTCGGACCAGGCCTACTGGTTGCGCCGGTGTTCGAGCAGGGCGCAACAGACCGTAGAGTCTACCTCCCGGGTGGGATCTGGTATGACTTCTGGACGGCGAAGCGCATAGACGGTGGAAAGACCGTGACCGTCGCGGCATCGCTCGATACGATGCCGCTGTTGGTGCGCGCCGGCTCGATTGTGCCGACCGGCCCAGTGAAACAGTATGTGGCGGAACCCTCGACAGATCCTGTGCTGTTGACGGTCTACGCCGGTGCCGATGGCAGCTTTCAGCTCTACGACGACGACGGTCTGAGCTTTGCCTACGAAAAGGGAGCGTTCGGGACCGTCAACCTGAGGTGGGACGACGCAGCACAAACGCTGCATTACAGCGTGGGCAGCGGCGGCCTTTTGCCGGCGAAAGAACTGATGGTTTCACTTGCAGGCGGAGAGGCGAAACGCATCCTGCCTCGACACGCCGCACAAGCTGTAAGACTTTAGCTCATCGCAGGCGGCTGGCAACGTGCCGCTTTCGCTCCAGCGCTGGCAACTTCTCAATGACCCGAGCGACGTCCCACCTCCGAGAAGCAGTCCAATTCCTTCTCTCCGACCAGACTGTGGGGTTACGCCACCCACCACCCCCCCCCTCCCCCCGGTGACGGATTGCTTCTATGCAAAGCAATTCATGCAAAGGAGTTAGAAGGGGGATTGACTGCCCGTTGCAGTCCAGAAGGCTCAGATTAAGTGCTTCAGCGGACCTCAGCGGCTAAAACCGCGTTGCCAAATGAACCAGTTACGGCACGGCTGAGCCGTGCCGTTAACGAAATAAAAATTCTTCCGCAGCCTGTGAAGTCGTGCCGGGATTTTTCCGTTCTTCGTACTGTTTCCATGATACGGCGCGGCGCGGGGAAAACACGCCAAAGATCTTTCCGCCGAATGTTCCCTGTTTTCAAGGAGATGAATGTGGCAGGTTCGCCTGTTGGGCTTGACAGGTTTTAGGAGCGGGGTTTCACATCATGTCCCATTTCGGATACAACCATGTATACTTTCGAAATCTGGCAACGCCTAGCTCAGCAGGAGTCTTCATGACCATCGGCATGCGAATATCACCCCGTTGCTCTGTAGCAGCGGCGGCGGCTATCTGCCTTCTATCCATGGTTCCGATCTACGCGCAGGGAACGCTGGCCGACTACCGGCGCGGGCAGGAACTTCGCGCTAAAACCCGCGATCTGGTTGTGAACTCCCCCGGTCCGATGACCTGGATCAACAACACCGATCACTTCTGGTATCCAAAGTCGGTTAAAGGTGGCACCGACTTTGTTCTTGTGGATGCAGAGGCAGGCTCAAAGAAGCCGGCATTCGATCAGGACAGGCTCGCCGCTGCCATCTCCAGCGCGACCGGGAAGCCGGTTACCGGCCTCAAGCTTCCCTTCGCACCGATGCAAGGACGGGGGCGACCCACGCCAGACACGTTCGGGACCACCGCTCCACTGACTTTTCTCGACAATGAGAGTGCGATTCAGTTCGGCACGGGCGGTTCACTCTACAAGTGCAGCCTTTCGAATTACACCTGCGCCAAGGTTGGTCCCATCCCGCGAGGCGGCCGCGGCGGTCGTGGGGCCGCGCCCGAAGACGAGTCGCTCCTGAATCCTGATGCCGATCCCGAAGGCCCGGGCGGCGATCCGGTCGATGGACTCGAATATCGGCCGCCCGCTTCGCAAGATGGCGATCAAGGCGAATATCAAGGCAGGCCGCGCGCTTGCGCTCCGTCCCCGTCACCCCAGGAAGTGCAACAGGCTCGCGCAGAAACTCGTCCTGGAGTAGGGTCGCAAATTCTCGGCCAGCTTCCGGCGGAGCCGGCCGATGTGTGCGCGTCCTTCGACGGCAAGTATGAGGCATTCGTCCAGAACTTCAACGTCTTCATCAAACCGAAGGGCGATCAACCGGCGTACCCCGTCAGCTTCGACGGGTCGGAAGACAACTACTACTCGCTGCGCTCCTTCGCCTGGTCACCTGACTCGAAAAAACTAGCTGCGTATCATACCAGGCCCGGCTACGACCGCCTCGTGACTTACATCGAGTCTTCACCGACCGACCAGATCCAACCGAAGCACAGCACCATTCACTACAACAAACCCGGCGATACGCTGGACATTGCTTTTCCTGTGTTGTTCGACATAGCGACCAAACAGCAGACAGACATCGATCACACGCTGTTTCCCAATCCATACGACATCAGCGAGCCGGTGTGGTGGAAGGACAGCCGGGGCTTCACGTTCGAGTACAACCAGCGCGGCCATCAGGCCTACACGGTCATCGAAGTCAACGCGCAGACCGGCAAGACGCGTCCTTTGATCTCGGAGACAACCAAGACTTTCTTCTACTACAGCAACCTCGGCCCGGGTCTCTCCGCGGGCAGAAGATACCGGCATGATATCAACGATGGCAAGGAAATTATCTGGGCGTCGGAGCGGGACGGATGGGAGCATCTGTACCTGTACGACGGCGTCACCGGCAAAGTGAAGAACCAGATTACGAAGGGCGACTGGCTGGTCCGCAACGTGGATTATGTCGACGACGCCAAGCGGCAGATTTATTTTGAAACCGGCGGCAGCGTTCCCGGGCAGGACCCTTACTTCACACAACTCTACCGCATCAACTTCGACGGCACCGGCATGACGAAGTTCACCGACGCCAATGGCATGCACACGGTCAGCTTCTCGCACGACCACAAGTTCTACGTCGACACCTGGCAGCGCGTGGATCTTGCTCCGGTGGCGCAGTTGCGCCGCACGTCGGACCAGAAGGTCGTTATGGACCTCGACAAGGGCGACACCTCGGCTCTGCTCGCAGGCGGCTTCAAGTTTCCAGAGGTCTTCGTAGCCAAAGGCCGCGATGGCAAGACGGACATCTGGGGCACAATCACACGGCCGCTGAACTTCGATCCGTCGAAAAAATATCCAGTCCTCGAGAACATCTACGCGGGTCCGCAGGGCTCGTTCGTCCCCAAGACCTTCAGCGCGATCGCACCCGACCAGGCACTCGCGGAACTCGGCTTCATCGTGGTCCACATCGATGGCATGGGGACCAGCAACCGCTCGAAGGCTTTCCACGACGTGGCGTTCAAGAATCTCGGCGACGCCGGCTTCCCTGACCGCATCCTGTGGCACAAAGCTGTCGCCGCAAAATATCCGTACTACGATATCTCGCGTGTGGGCATCTTTGGGACTTCGGCCGGAGGTCAGAGCGCGCTCGGTGCTCTTCTGTTCCATCCGGAGTTTTACAAAGTGTCGGTCACCAACAGCGGCTGCCACGACAATCGCATGGACAAGATGTGGTGGAACGAGCAGTGGATGAGCTGGCCTGTGGGACCGCAGTACGCGGCGTCGTCGAATGTGGACAACGCCTATCGTCTGCAAGGCAAAGTGCTGATCATCGTTGGGGAAATGGACACCAACGTTGATCCTGCATCTTCTCTGCAAGTGGTCAACGCACTGGTCAAAGCGCATAAGCACTTCGACATGCTTTACATCCCAGGCCAGAATCACGGAGTGGGCATTCTCGGCAATGAGCACTATCGAGACGACTACTTCGTGCACAACCTGCTCGGAGTTGAGCCGCCGGACTGGAACAAAGTCTCTCTGCCCGCAGACGACCCCAAAGAAAACTGAGGATGGCATGAGCGGCATTGGGAGACACAACGTCACGCTTGCGGGGACCGTGGCTCTGCTGGCCCTCAGTTCTGTCACGGCGGCTGCGCAGTTCCGGCAGGAGCCAGGACACTCCATCGGCACCGTCACCACGCAGGGTCATCTCATCGTGCTCACGGTGGACCCGGACGTGCTGGGTAAGGCAAACCTCTTCGACCTGGCCCACCACTCTCTGCGGTTTACGCCCGATGGTCCGGGCTATCGTGTGGAGACCGTCCCCTCGCAGTGGGATCGCGCGTTCGGCGCTGAGCTGCCCGGCAGCGACGCCAGCCTCAAAAACTTCGCGTTCCCTTTCTCCGGCAAGACGTGGAGTTCATTCTCGGTCGGCGTTACCGGCTCGATCACGTTTGGCGAAGCCCCGGTTCCAGCCGGGCGACCCTCGATCGCTGAGCCAAATCATTCCGGCGGTCTTGCCGTCGATCGCTTCGCCGAACTCCAGCAGGCAGGACCGGCGTTGATCAATACCGTTCCGGCCATCAGCGTCTTCTTCAAGCCGCGTCTATCCGGCAAGCGTTACCTGAAGGAGTCAGCCGATCGCGCAGTCATCACCTGGAACCTCACTGAGCCAACCGGCGGCATACAGGATATGACCTGGACCCCGACCGTGAATCGCTTTCAGGCAGTCCTGCATAAAGATGGCACCATCGAATTCAACTACGACGACGTTCATGCGGAAGACGCCATCGTCGGCCTCTATCCGGTGGTCAGCGCGGGAAACGAAACGGAGATCGGCCATGTTGTTTCTGTAGAGAACGCCGCCGTGGCTGCTCATCTCGATATCAAGAACATTGAACTCGCCGCAATTGATGGCCTATTTTTCAAGGTAACCATAGAAACCCGCGGACCGGTGCTCGCGGAGGATGAACCAGCCATCGCGGGCCTCACCTACCGGGTGTGCCTCGATCGCGAGAAGCCCATAGCAGACTGCACGCAGGACGCCGGTATGGTGTGGACTATCTTCGGAGGCCGCGGACGTGGTGGACGCGCACGCGGCGCGCCGGCATCTCGCTATTTCGCATTCGGTCCCGGTCTGTTGCCCGCCGTCCAGGTCAACGGTACTAGCCTCTCCATGGAAGGCACGCTGCCCGCCGACTACAAATCTGGCGATCGGATATTCCTGTCGGCTGCCGTGCAAACGGCCGGCACGCCGCCGGTCATCGTAGATCGCGTTGCGCCGCGGCCGGTCAGGCTTACAGGGCTCGCCAGCCCAGAGGTCCACCTGTCTTCCCTGAAAAAAAGCGACGGCCCTTTCCCAGTTGTCTTCGAGACGTTCCACTACATGAAGCCGCCGCGCGCGAACGACCTTACCTGCTCGATCATCAAGGCGCTGGGCGACAAGTTCGACATGCTCGCGTACTACTCCGATTTCCGTATCGACAACCCCGAGGCCGGCACATCCAGCACCGGTCCTCTGGGCGGCGGCCCGGCCGGCGGTGCAGTGACGGGCATCGGCGCCAACCAGCGCAATCTCGCTAGCTTTTGCACCCAAGGCCGGTTTCAATGGCAGTTCATTCAGCCCGTGTATGTCGGCGCCAACCAGATGCAGAAGTATCCTCCGGAGGGCCTCAGCGACACGAACGTCCATGATCTTTCCGCCTACACGCATCAACTTGCAGAGCGGACCGGTAATGGAAAAATCCCGCCGTACGATTACGCGATGTCGCAAATCGGGCACGAGATGGGCCATCGCTGGGGTGCGTTCGTCTCGGCCAAAGTTAACGGAGAGACGATCCAGCTTGGCCCCACGCACTGGGCCAGAGGCCTGCAGGCGCGGGTCGCATTTCCCTACCAGCGGCCTACCGAGGCCTCCGCTATGGGCGGTGGTGTGTGGCAGGACAACTTCGACGGTACTTTCACGCAGCTTGACGATGACTACTATGTGCCCGCCACTGGCTGGTCCTATCTCGATCTCTATCTGATGGGCATGATTTCGCCTGCCGAAGTGCCCGACTTCTTCATCCTGCGGAATCTCGTCCCGGTGGGCCATGATTCCAACGGCCACCCGGTCTTCAAAGCCGACCGGACCAAAGTCACCATTCAGGATGTGATCGCCGCGGAGGGGCCACGTTTACCCGCGGTTGAACAAGCACAGAAAGATTTCAACACAGGCATGGTGCTGGTCGTCGAGCATGGCAAGAAACCGAGCCAGAAACTCATCGACAGCGTCAGCGGTATCCGTGAGCGGTGGATGGACTACTGGACCACAACGACAGGCCATCGCTCCACCATGACAGCGGATCCCAAATAAGGCAATCATTCCGGAGCGAACGGAGAACCGGGGGCGTAGCGTGCTCCGATATCCTGATGCGCTGCGGAGATGCGGTCCAACTCCAGCATCTCCTCCGGTGTCCAGCGAACGCGCATAGCGGCAAGGTTTTCTTCGAGATGCTTCTGCTTGCGAGTGCCCGGGATGGCAAAGACGTTGTTTCCTTTCGCGAGAATCCACGAGAGCGCAAGCTGTGACGAAGTGAGTTGCTTGCGCGCGGCCAGTGCCTCTAAATCGTGTAAGAGACTCTCACTGCGTGCCCAGTTCGCGGCCTGAAATCGCGGTAGGTTGCGGCGAAAATCATGCTCTGAAAGCTCTTGGTGTGCGAGCGTTCCAGAGAACACGCCCCGACCCAGAGGCGCGAACGCTATGAACGACACGCCAAGCTCTTCGCACGCCGGAAAGATCTCGTGTTCAGGCTCGCGAGTCCAAAGCGAATATTCCGATTGCAGCGCCGCGATGGGGTGAATCGCGTGGGCGCGACGAAGCTGGCTGGCAGACACTTCGGAGAGACCGATACCGCGGATCTTTCCTTCCGCGACGAGCTCGCCCATCGCACCAACCGTCTCTTCGATGGGAACGGCCGGATCGACGCGATGCAGCGTATAGAGGTCGATCGCGTCGATGCCCAAACGCTTCAGACTACGCTCGACGGCCTGATGGACATACGCGGGAGAGGCATCGCGGCCTATTACATGGCCCGCGTTGTCGCAGACAAAACCATACTTAGTGGCAACGACCGCCTCGTTCCGGCGCTCGCGAATGACCTTCCCTACAAGAGCCTCATTCTGGCCTGCGCCGTAGATGTCGGCGGTGTCGAGCAAATTGCAACCGAGATCCAACGCGCGGTGCAGCGTGGCGACCGCCTCGCCGGGATCGGCGACGCCATAAGCGCTGGAAAGACCGAAGCAGCCGTAACCCAGGCTGGCGACCTCGATGCCGGTCGAACCGAGTTTCCGTCGAGAGGTGCTCGGAGCCTTGTCATGTCGCGATTGCACGCAGCCAGTGTAGCCTCACCCTGTGTATACGATTGTGTATTTTTCAATTTAGAGTATCTAACATGCGACCCTCTGCCATGCGACCCTTCGTCACCCGCCTGTTCGGTCTCGCCCTCCTGCTGACCTTTTCTTTACTCACCGCGAGCGCCCAGGCAGCGTTGCCCACAAATAGCAGCGCGGTTCCTCCGGCGCTCTCCGGCGGAGACAGGCTGCTCGGCGCCTACGGACCGTATCGCGCCAATAATGATCTGCTGTACTACCACCTGCACGTGCGAGTCGACCCCGCGAAGCAGTTCTTGAGTGGAATGAACGCCATCCGCTTCCGCATGTTGGAGGATGGAACGCGCATTCAACTGGATCTCGTGCCGACGTTTCAAATCGACGGAATCTCGCTCGAGAGAGATCATGGCACCCCGACGCCTCTGACATATCAGCGTATCGCGGGCCGATCGATTTACGTGGATTTTCCACGCACCCTGCGTAAAGGCCAGGTCTACACGGTGGACTTTCACTACTCGGGCCATCCTGTCGAGATGGGACGCTTTGGCGGCTTCGTGTTCCGTAAGGACCCTATGGGCAGGGTGCTCGTGAACACGGCGTGTGAAGAAGAAGGGGCAAGTGTCTGGTGGCCCAACAAGGACCAATGGCGCGATGAGGTCGAATCGATGGACATCAGCGTCGAAGCGCCCAGTAATCTGGTGGAAGTTTCAAACGGGCGGTTCCAGGGCAAGACCGATCTGCATGACGGCTTCACGCGCTGGGACTGGAAGGTGCATTACCCCATCAACAACTACGATGTGTCACTCAACATCGGAACTTACACGCACTTCAGCGACAGTTACAAGCACCTGAGTCTCGACTATTTCGTCTTCCCGGAAGATCTCGAAAAGGCGAAACGACAATTCGTACAGGTGAAGGACATGCTGAAGGCGTATGGGCACTACTTCGGCGATTATCCCTTCCCGAAAGATGGTTACAAACTGGTGGAGGCGCTGTACTCCGGTGTAGAGAACCAGACGGCGATCACTTACGGCAACCACTTTGAGAACGGCTACCTGGGCAGGCCCAAGACGGGCATCGGCACGTGGTTCGATTTCATTATCATTCACGAAAGCGCGCATGAATGGTTCGGCAACAGCATCACGGCCCGCGACCGCTCGGATATGTGGATTCACGAAGGCTGGGCGAACTACTGCGAGAGTTTATTTGTTGAGTACATGTGGGGCAAGAAGGACGGACTAACGTATCTCAACACCGGCAAAGATGGCGTGAAGAATGCCGTTCCTGTAATCGCGGAAGAAGACATCTACGCGACGCCGCCCCCGGATCAATACAAGAAAGGCGCGCTGTTTCTCAATACCCTGCGAAGCGTCGTGAACAATGACTCTCTTTGGTTCAGGCTGCTGCACGACTACTATCAGCACTTCAAGTATCAGACCATCATGACGACGGACATGGAGGCTTTCTTCAACAAGGAGACGGGCCTGAACCTGACGCCGATCTTCAACCAGTATCTTCGTCACGTAGCGATTCCCACGCTGGATCTGCGCTTCGACAATGCGGCACATAGGGTCTCGTACCGATGGGAGGCCGATGAGCCCGGCTTCGCTATGCCGATCCGAGTAGGCCGCGGCAGCGACTGGCAGATCATTCAGCCGGCGACGACGGAGTGGAAGCAGCTTTCGACGCCCATCGCGAAAGACGATTTCGAAGTCGCGACCGACCTCTACTATGTGAACGTGAGCAAGCAGTAGCGGGGCGGCAGGAGATTTGCATGAAGATCGCCTACTCGCTTTGTCTGTTGATGGCCCTCACGTTTTGGAATCCCGACCGGGCGCCCGCGACATTTCGTGTTCGCTTCGAAACTACAGCCGGCAACTTTACGATCGAAGCGCATCGGGCGTGGTCTCCACATGGCGCCGACAGATTCTACGAACTGGTGCGCACGGGATACTACGACGACTCGCGCTTCTTCCGCGTCGTACCCGGCCGTTGGGTGCAGTTCGGCATCAGTGGCAATCCTGCCGTAGCACAGCGTTGGCGGCCCCTTACAATCGCGGACGATCCGTTGACGCACCACAACACGCGGAGCTTCGTAGCCTTCTCGAACACCGGGCCGAATACGCGCTCGACGCAGGTATACATCAATACCGGCGACAACTCTGCCCGCAATGACCGCGAGGCTGGATTCTCCCCGTTCGGTCAGGTAGTGGAGGGGATGGACGTCGTCGACAAGCTATATAGCGGATACGGCGAGCACTCTGGAGGGGGGATGCGGGCCGGCCGGCAGGCTGAAATCTTCACCGGAGGCGACGCGTATCTGGACAGCAAGTTTCCTGAGTTGGACAAGCTGAAACACGCATCCATTGCGCGTTGATCACTTTCTTAGGGCTTCGCGCCGAACCGCAAAGATAAGAACGGCCGGCTTGGAGCAATTACCAACTCCCGCGTTCACCGAAGATTTCGATAACGTGGCCCAGTCTCTCAGCACCTTTGAGCCAGTTGCCTTGCAGTCCATTCTCGACTCGATCAGGATCTCCGGCCTGGATCGCACGAATAATCTCATCGTGCTCCGCTACGGAGAGGTGCAAATCCTTGATGATGGAGCTGGCATAAAGTCTCCAGTAGCGCTCGGCCTGCGGCTCAATGGCCTTGTGGAGCGTGGTCATCCGGGCGCCCGCGCCATACTTGATGATGAGACGGTGGAAGGAGCGGTCGTTTTCAAAAATATCCCCCGGATGACCGTCGCGGTCTTTGGAGATGACGTCAAGCCGGTCGTTGAGTTTCTGAAGCTGCGAACAAATGTCCTTGCGCTGGGGAGCCGGCAGGGCCGCTATGCCGCGACCGGCAATGCCCTCAAGCCTTCCGATAATGAGATAAAGCTCATTCGAATCCTCTTTGGTCAAGGGAGCGACAATCATGCGCGACTTTTTGACGTTGCGATGCTCAAGGATATAGCCCTCGCGCTGCAGCCAGTGGATGGCCCCACGAACGGGAGTCCGGCTCATGTTCAAGCGTTCCGCGAGCTCCGCCTCGAGGATCCAGGTGCCCGGCGAGAGCTTGCCGTGCACGATCAATTCGCGTATCTCGCGAAATGCCGTCAGTAAACTGGTGCCGTGCTCGGCCTTCGCCCTGGGAGTGACCGCGCTCAAGGCTGCTTTTTTTCTCATGGGTGATCCGGCTGCGGTTGGCACGGGAAATTGTCCTCCGAGAGTTACTGTATCTCTTTTTCAATTCTTGAGCAGCGTGAATTGTGACGTGATAATGTATTCAAAATCGTCGACAACACGGTATTATTTCTCATGGAACTTCGCCCCCCCATCCATATTATCGACTCCCATACTGAAGGCGAGCCCACTCGAGTCGTAATCTCGGGTGGTCCCGATCTGGGTCGGGGCCCGATCGCCGAACGATTGGAGCGGTTTTCCACTCAATTTGACCACTTTCGCTCCGGAATCGTATGCGAGCCGCGTGGCTCCGAGGTGGTCGTTGGAGCTCTCCTGCTCGATCCAGTGCAGGCAGACTCCGCCACGGCGGTCATCTTCTTTAACGATGTTGGCTATCTGGGTATGTGCGGCCATGGAACAATTGGTGTGTTAATCACACTTGCCCACCTTGGCCGAATCGGTCCGGGAGTGCACCAGATCGAAACTCCCGTGGGAACCGTTCAGGCGACACTGCATCAGGACAAAAGCGTGACCGTCGAAAACGTTCCCAGCTATCGCTACCGCGCAGCGGTGGAAGTGGAAGTTCCTGGATATGGGATCTATACGGGCGATGTGGCATGGGGAGGGAACTGGTTTTTCCTGGTGGCAGATCCACCCTGCGCATTGACCGTAACCAACCGCAGTCAGCTGCTTGCCGCAGCGATCGCTATCCGCGCCGCTTTGCACGCAAATGGCGTAACCGGCCGCGATGGAGCCTATATCGATCACGTCGAATTTTTCTCGCCGGCGGAAGACCATGAAAATTCGTCGCGCAACTTCGTACTTTGCCCGGGCGCGTCGTTTGATCGATCCCCTTGCGGTACCGGAACCAGCGCGAAAATGGCCTGTTTATATGACGATGGCAAGCTCGCTCCGGGGGTCCCATGGATGCAGGAAGGTATACTCGGAACTGTATTCCGGGGGTCAGTCCGTGAGGGCGCCGACGGACAGGTCAACCCCAGCATCCGGGGACGTGCGTGGGTGACTGGCGAATCCAAACTGCTATTTGCCCGCGACGACCCGTTTTCGCAGGGGATCAAGCTCTGAAATGAAGCCTTTCGACATCCTCATTGTGGGTGCCGGCATCGTCGGCAGCGCCGTCGCCCGGGAGTGCGCGCGCATGGGCTGGCGAGTAGGTGTGATCGAAGGCGCTATACCCGCCGGCGGCGCGACCGCCGCGGGCATGGGGCACGTGGTCGTGATGGATGATTCGCCCGCACAACTTGCGCTGACCGCATTCTCTCGCTCGCTCTGGCAACAGGAGTCGGCCAAGCTGCCGAAGTCCGCGGAGTATGAGGGGCGCGGCACGATATGGGTGGCCGCCGATGATGAAGAGATGGCGGAGGTCGAGGCTCGGCAAAGCGTTTATGAAAGATCTGGCATCGAGGCGCGAGTTCTGACGGCGACGGAACTTGCGGAGCAGGAACCGAACCTGCGCCGCGGTCTGACGGGAGGCCTGCTGGTACCAGGCGATAGCGTGGTTTACCCGCCAGCCGCCGCGGGCTTTTTCTTAGCAGAGGCGCGGCGTCTCGGAGCGCAGGTCTTCCTGGCGCGAGCGCTATCCGCATCGCAGGGACGAGTACTACTCAGCGACGGTGTGAGCCTGGTTGCGGAGCGTATCGTGTTGGCGGTTGGGACAGAGTGTGATCTGCTGCCCTCTCTGCCAATCCAGAAACGGAAAGGACATCTCGTGATTACGGACCGCTATCCGGGCTTTCTTCATCATCAGCTTGTCGAACTCGGCTATCTGAAGAGCGCCCACAAAGTGACGGAGGACTCTGTTGCATTCAATATCCAGCCGCGGCAGACCGGGCAATTGATGCTTGGCTCCTCGCGGCAATATGGCAACGAAGAGCCCAATGCCGAAGCGGACATGCTGAGACGCATGATCGACCGCGCGACGACGTACATGCCCAGACTCGAAAAATTGTCGGTTCTGCGAGTGTGGACAGGTTTCCGGGCTGCGACGGCCGACAAACTGCCTTTGATCGGACCGGCCACGGGGCTTTCCGACGACCGCTCGTTGTGGCTGGCCGCAGGCTTTGAAGGACTTGGCATTACGAACGCACCGGGCGCTGCGCGGCTGCTCGTGGAGAGCCTGTTAGGACGCCCGTCGGCCATCGACGCTACGCCTTACCTGCCTGCCCGACTGCTGGAACCGGCGAGGCTGGTTCATGCCTGAGACCCTTTCAGTGACGATCAACGGTGCCGCGAACCAGGTTGCGCGCGGCACAACAGTAGCGGCAGCCATGTTGCTCACGGGGCAGCCGAGCCGCATCTCTGTAACCGGGGAGCCACGGACGGCGCTGTGCGGCATGGGAATCTGCTTTGAGTGCCGCGCCGTAGTGGATGGCATACTGCATCGCCGCACATGCCAGATTCTGTGCGAGCAGGATATGACGGTGGAAACGAATCCATGACGCGCACTGAGGTTCTCGTAATCGGTGCAGGGCCTGCCGGCATCGCGGCGGCGACAGCCGCAGCCGAGAACGGGCGATCAGTCATCGTGCTCGACGATAACGTCACCGCAGGAGGTCAGATCTGGCGCGGCGCAACCGTTGACGAACCCAGCGCCGCGCCCCGGGACGACGCCGTGAAACGACGAGCGCTGGCGAGGCTTCAACGCTCCGGAGCACAGTTGCTCGGCGGCCACTGCGTGTTCAGTGCCGAGGCATCGGGAACGTTACAGACTTTGCAGGAGAAGGCTTCGGGCAGCTTTGCAGACCAGTTTCGCTTTGAGCAGTTGGTCCTTGCGACCGGAGCGCGGGAACGGTTTCTGCCATTTCCAGGGTGGACGTTGCCGGGAGTTTTCGGTGCCGGCGGTTTGCAGGCTTTGGTCAAGGGCGGCTATTCGGTCGCCGGCCAACGCGTCGTAGTGGCGGGCACAGGACCGCTGCTGCTGGCGGTTGCAGCCCATTTGGTGGAAGATGGCGCCATCGTTTCCAATGTGCTGGAGCAGGCGAAACTGGCTCAACTCGCACCCTTTGCCGCATCGCTCTGGGCGCATCCTGCGAAGCTCGTTCAGGGCGCGCGCTTTCGCGCCAGGCTCTGGAAGACCTCGTACCGGACGGGCTGCTGGGTGGTCGAGGCGATTGCGGGGGACGACGGCCGGAAGCTGGCCGCGGTCCGCATCACCGACGGCGCCCGGACCTGGACTGAGCGCTGCGATCTGTTGGCCTGCGGGTATCACCTCGTGCCTAACACGGAGATCGCAGCGCTGCTCGGATGTGAGTTCCGCGGCAGCTTCGTGCGGGTCGACAATGCGCAGCGAACTTCCCTGCCGAATGTGTTTTGCGCCGGGGAACCGACTGGCATCGCCGGCCTTGAAGCGGCTATGGTGCAGGGCAAGATCGCCGGACTTGCCTGTGCTGCCCGCAGCCATGCGTCACTGCAAAGACACGCCGCCATGGAGCGCGCCTTCGCCGAGCGCATGGAAAGAGCGTTCGCCTTGCGTCCCGAGCTGCGTTCGCTTCCGCACCCGGACACGATCGTCTGCCGCTGTGAGGATGTCCAGTTCGGCAACCTGCGCGGCTATACAGGCTGGACCGACGCGAAGCTGCAAACACGATGCGGCATGGGTCCGTGCCAGGGTCGCATCTGCGGCCCCGCAGTGGAATATCTTCTGGGATGGAAGCCTGTCTCCGTGCGGCAACCCATCTTCCCCGTGCCACTCGGGGCATTTTGTTTCCAGAATGAAAAAGCCGAAATCAACAAATTGAATGAACTGATAGAGGAGAAACCATGAACTGGTCTGGCGTACTGCCTGCGATGACAACCCCCTTCGATACGAACATGAAAGTGGACCACAGATTCTTAGCGCAACATGCAGCATGGCAGCTCGGCAACGGCTGTACGGGACTCGTCGTACTGGGCTCTCTGGGCGAAGGCGCGACCCTGGAGCACGATGAGAAGATCGCGATCCTGAAGACGGCCGTTCGCGTCGCGGGGAAAGCGCCGGTGGTGGCTTCTATCTCTTCCCTCTCAACCCTTGGCGCGGTGCGGTTAGCCGAAGAAGCGGAAGATGCCGGCTGTTCCGGCTTGATGATTTTGCCGCCCTATGTGTACACCTCCGACTGGTATGAGATGAAGCAGCATGTCTCGACGGTGATGAACTCCACCAAGCTCTCATGCATGCTCTATAACAACCCCGTAGCGTACAAGACAGACTTTTTGCCTAACCAGATCGCGGAGCTTGCCGCCGAACACGCGAACCTCGCCGCAGTGAAGGAGTCGAGCACGGATGTCCGACGCATCGCCGCCATTCGCGAAGTGCTTGCCAACCGGCTGAGTCTCTGCGTAGGGGTCGATGACGTTATTGTGGAAGCCATCGGAACTGGTGCGGTCGGTTGGATCGCAGGTCTCGTGAACGCCTATCCCGCCGAGTCGGTTCGACTCTTCGAACTCGCAAAACAAGGCAAGAGTGACCAAGCATTCGAGCTCTATCGCTGGTTCCTTCCACTGCTACGATTGGACACGGTGCCGAAGTTTGTGCAGCTCATCAAATGGGTGCAAGAGAAGGCCGGAGTTGGTTCGGCCCGCGTGCGCGCTCCGCGCCTGGAGTTGCATGGCGACGAACTGAAGACCGCAACTGCCATCTTCGACAAGGCGTTTGCCGAACGCCCAGCCAGCAACGAAAAGCCGATCGCCGACTTCGCTGGAGCGTAACCACCCTCAGCCGCCGGACCAAAGGCCGCAAAGAAGACCGTACGGCCTTTGCCTTTTGGTTTCCTGGGCCCCTCGGATCGCGGTTAAACAAGACGGCAGCGAACAATTGGGCTTGGACCGTCTGAAGCGGCACAAGCCCACGTTGTTTTGCCCGAGGGGTAGTTTAGAAAGTGATGTTGCCCCGGAGTTCAATACGGCGTGCGGCTTGTGCCAGCCCACTCGTAGTTCCGAAGGTTGTGCTCTGGGTGCTGAAGGTGCCACCATTCCATTCCGGATGGTTGAAAGCGTTGAGGAAGATACCCTGGACGTTGATGTGGACAGCTTCGAAGATGGGCAGGTCCTTCGTAGCCGCAAGATCAACGTTGATCCACTTCGGTCCGTAGATGAAAGGCAGGTTGCCTTCAACCCCAGGAGTCGTGTTGGGTTTGATATAGGCCGCGTTCGCGTTGCCATTGGTGGCCTGGAACTTCGGATCGATGAGGTTTACATAAGACGCGCCGGGTGCTGCGCGCCTTACCCCTACCGTTTTCTGGATGTCGTGAGCCGTAATGCCGATGAGAGCAACACCACCATCTGAAAGTGGGTTGATAGTGGACGACAAACCACCGGAAAGGAGTATCGGAGAACCGCTTTGATAGATGGTGATCAAGCCCGCTGTCCATCCCCCAACAGCATAGTTCAAGAACTTGCCCTGGCTGAGGAAAGCCTTGTTCTTGCCGAACGGAAGAGCATACGTTCCGCTGATTTTGAGAGCATTACGGATATCGTACGAAATCGGCTGGTAGTTGTAGTGGAGGTTATGCAACGTGACGACACTCGCTGCATTCCCAATTGAGCCCGAAGCCTGGTTCGACGAGTTGCCGAGCGTCTTGCCCAGCGTGTAGTTGACGTTCAGGTCGAGTCCGTGGGCCACCTTCTGACGGAACTCCATTTGCATTGAGTTGTAGTTGGACGAGCCTTTGCTGCTCGTAAGCGCAGCCTGCTTCCCTTCGAGATACGGGTTGGCCTGGAACAGGTTGCTGGGGAACGTAGACGATGCCGGGGCAGAAGCTACGGCTGCGCATGGTGCGAACGTCTTGCCGACCACATTGCAGTAGTAGGTCTCATTACCGGCAACGGCTTGAGCCAGGGTCCCAAGTGCGCCATTCTTGAGGTCCGTGACATAGCTGGCATTCTTGAAGCCGCTGGCCGACGCTCCGGCAAAGGCCGCGCTCAGGATAGGCATAGCCGGGCCAGACCCGTGGTTGCTGAAGTCGTTAGTCAAACCTGCAGCGGTGTTGATGGCCAGGTTCTGCTGTGCCGCCGTGAAGTCCTGTAGGAAGCCATTGTTAAGATCGTTGACTTCGTTGTAGTTGTATGCGATCCAATCGTGAATGGATCGGTTTCCTACATACCGGATCTCAAACGCGCTGGAGCGCCCAATCTGCCGTTGAATGCCAAGAGTATAAGACTCGACATACGGTTGCTTGATATTCGGATCGATCGCGGCCGGCGAGCCCCCTCCCTGGAAAAATAAGCTCGACTGCTGAATGGTGGCCTGATAGACCGAGGGCGACTGGTAGAGCGGGGGCAGCGTAGAAGCCTCCGTGGCCTGGTTGACGCAGTTCGTGACGTAGCTGGTGCAGGAGGCGGATGGCGTGGCGAGTTTGATTGTTCCGGGAGCGAAATACTGCGGGCCTACCGTGTTGCTGGCTGTCAGACTATTGGAATTGAAGAAGTTATAGCCGGAGTTTGAAGCAGCTTGCCAGAAGCTCTGTCCACCCTCGGTGTAATTCTTGAGAGTAAAGCTGCCGCGAACAACTGTCTTGCCGGCACCCATGATCCTACCTAGAAAACCGTCACTTGCACCGGGATTCCAGGCGAAACCGACCTGGGGTTGCGGCAAGATCAGACTGGAATTGTATTTATGCTGAGCAGTCGTGTAGGTAGGATTCGCAGGTCCCGAGTTCGCACCGGGTTGGAAGATATTCATGTAACCCGATGAACCGAATAAGTTGGTGGCATCGGGTCCGGTATATCCGATTCTCGTGTCGTGGATGTCGGAAAGGAAATCCCAGCGCAGGCCATAGTTCAACGTCAGGCCTGGTCTCGCACGCCACGAGTCCTGCACGTAAACGCCGCCTCCCTTCGAGGCTTCATCGAGAAAGTAGCTGCCTGGACCATCAAACTTTCCGGTTTTGAGATCGACGGGGTAGGAAGAAGAGGCGCTGGTAACCCGCCCGTCGAGCCAGCCGTAAATTGCCGTAACATCACCTTGCGCTCCACTGATATTGGCGGCGTTTGCGGGAGTAAGAGCTGCAATCTTGTTGTAAGCGGGATCGAGCGTGGAGAGCCCGACGTTGATGTTGT
Organism: Granulicella sp.; assembly: GCA_965277925.1. GTDB lineage: Bacteria > Acidobacteriota > Terriglobia > Terriglobales > Acidobacteriaceae > Granulicella. The sequence goes on from OZ255850.1 coordinate 1,931,540, forward strand.
CATATCCAATGGGAGGGTTATAGAAGTGGTCCTGCTGGTGCCAGACGTTACCGCCAAGCTTAATGGTATGAGACCCTTTCTGCCAACTTACGTCATCGTTCGCTTGAAGATAAGGATACTCGTTTCCTTGAGGCGTGATAGAGAAGTTGCCGCTCACAATGCTCTGGAAGGGATAGCTGAGGGCACCCTGCGAACCTACGTCAAAACCGGCTGCCTGGGGGCTATTGATAGTGTGAGTGTAGAGGAAGCCGGCTTTGAACTGGTTAACGATGGTCGGCGTAACAGTGTAATCCAGGCTAAAAGCAGTAAGGTAGTTTTTGCTATAGTAGCCCGTCGTCTTGATCTGGAAGGGACCAGGCAATGGGTCCACGTAGGCACCGTTACTTGTTTGTCGAATATATTGCGCGGACAAGCTCGCGTTGAGCTTCGAGGTAACAGCGTAGTCAACCCGTGCACTGGGGTAAAAGATCGTCGTCTTGGTCGGCTCCAGGAAGTTCAGGGTGCGCGTGTTGTATTGAGTAGGCGTCTGCGTGAAGGTACCGTACTTGTACACGCCTTCGTTCAAGGCCTCCTGGAATGCGATGCCACCATTGATGGTCGAATCCAGGCCGACTGCGCCTGCGCCTTGCAGAACATTGATCGTGGAAGTACCGCCTGCCGCGACGGCGTAGGTGTAGTTTCCTGCAACCGCGGCCAGCGTGGGCACAACGGCGCTATTCACACTGTCGCCGGGTTGGATATGTCCGGAGACGTTCACGAAGAAGAATAGTTTGTCCTTGAAGACCGGACCACCGACGGAAGCGCCGAAATCGTTAATCAGGAGATGAGGCTTATGGAGCCTCGGGGATTGGAAACCATAGTTCCATGGGTAGGCGTTGAAGGCATCTTCCTGATGGTTTTCAAAGAGGCTTCCGTGGAACTTATTGGTGCCGCGTTTGGTAACGAAAAGCGTCTGGGCGGCGCTTTGTCCACCTCCCTGGCTGGGACTCAGTTCCCCACTCTGCACGGTAAACTCCTGAATATTCTCGATGCGCAAAGTAATCGCCGAACCAGAACCGCCGCCCGCTTTGCCTCGATCCGAAGTCGAATTGATACCATCCAGGTTTGCCTGATAGGCCGCTTGCGGAGTTCCATTGAAGGTGCCGGTGCCGTTACCCGTGGTAGACGCATAGCCGGGAGTCAGCGCCTGCAGCGCGAGAACGTTACGGTTACCGAAGGGCAGGTTGTTGACTTCCTCCAGATTGATGGAGGTCGAGAGCGTGTTCGAAGAGGTCTCAATCACCGGCACGGAAAGCGCGGAGACGTCGACCTTTTGTGTGTCGCTACCGACCTTAAGCGTGATATTCAACGGCGTGGCGACACCAGCCTGAACCACGATGTGATCGTAAACGGGGCTGCTGAATCCAATGTGATCGGCGGTGAGCCTGTAGTTGGATGGGGGAAGCGCGCCGAAGGTGAAGGTGCCGGATCTTAGTGTCGCGCCTTCGCGCACCACGTTCGTTTCGGTGTCGGTCAATACCAGGTGCGTGCCGGGCACAAGTGCTTTGGTGGCATCCATCGTCTCGACGGTGATCGACCCATCTGTGGTCTGCGCCGAAACGGTTGGGGAAATGCAGAAAACGTTTGCCGCAAACAAAATGGCACCACACAGTAGAAGTTGCTTGATCATGACGGTTCCCCTGGGTTATGTATGCAAAATCGTATTTGTGAAGACTCGTAAACATTCCGCTAAGCAGGGCGTTCCTGTCAACAATTTTCATCACGGCGAGACCTCTTCTTTACATTTGCCCCTTCCGGCGGAAGGCGCTTCCATGTATGCGTCCGTCGTGACTTGGCCAGTAAACGCCCCATTTACATCTATTTATAGGCGTTCTCCTGCCGGAATCCACTCGACTTGGAGCGACAATCTGATGTTTTGCAGCCGATTCTTTTCCGGGGATTGCTCCACGGACAAGTACATAATTGGATTTCATTGGCCGCAATCATCGGTTACATTGGAGGCACCCATCTTTTGGTCGGGCCGCGCTGAAGAACAGGACGAGAGCTACATCGGAAGTTCTTACCCGAACACCTTGGAGATTTCTATGCATCGCTTTTTGAGAGTTTCAACCAGGTCTTTCGCCCTGCTGTTTTGCGGCCTGTCCTTCGCTATGGTGCGGCCCTCCGCTGCGCAGACCGACCTCACCGGTTACTGGGATATGCGCACCCCGAACCCCAGTGGAGACGGCACTTTTCGCGACGTCTACTTTGAAATTCAGCAGAGTGGGGAGACGATCGGAGGTACGCTGATCCGGCGTCCGAACGGGATTCCGATTACGGGTACCTTCAAAGACGGCGCGATCCATTTCGTGACAGTGCCTCCCGCGCCGCCAGTTCCACCCGCAGGTGCTACCGCCTCCGCTCGGCCGCGGCAACGGCCGATATCGTTCGACGGTACCTACGAGGGCGGCAAGCTGCTGTTGGAGACCCAGGGACGCAACGGCCTGATGAAATCCGTCGCGGAAAGGGTGACCAAAGAGGCGACCATGCCTCCCGCGCCGCTGCCCTTGCCCGCTCTCCAAGACGTGCCGGATAACGGGCTGGCCAGAACACCGCCGATGGGTTGGAACAGTTGGAACAAGTTCGGTGGCAGGGTCGACGATGCTGCTGTGCGCGGGATGGCGGATGCGATGGTGTCGAGCGGCATGAGCAAGGCCGGCTACGTCTACATCAACATCGACGACACCTGGGAGCTGGGCCGCGATGCGAACGGCAATATCACCTCGAACAAGAAGTTCCCGGACATGAAGGCGCTTGCCGACTATGTTCACTCGAAGGGCCTGAAGATCGGCATTTACTCCAGCCCCGGACCCAAGACGTGCGCAGGGTACGAGGGGAGTTATGGGCATGTGGAGCAGGATGCGAAGACGTATGCGGCGTGGGGTATCGACTATTTGAAGTACGACCTTTGCAGCGACCTCGATGTCTACAAGGACGATGCGCCAACGCTGCAAGCGATCTACCAGGAGATGGGGCAGGCACTCCAGCAAACGCATCGCCCCATCGTCTACAGCCTGTGCGAGTACGGCCGCGCTTCGGTGTGGACAGGCTGGGGGACCAAGAGCGGAGGAAACCTGTGGCGCACCACAGGCGACATCTCCGACCGTTGGGAATCGATGGACAGGATCGGATTCAGCCAGCTCAAACTCGCAGCCTACGCCAAGCCCGGGCACTGGAACGATCCGGACATGCTGGAGATCGGCAATGGCGGCATGACGGCGGATGAATACCGGACGCACATGAGCCTGTGGTCGCTGCTTGCGGCGCCTCTTATTGCGGGCAATGATCTGCGCACGATGACGGATGAGACCAAGAGCATCCTGATGAATCCGGAGGTCATCGCAATCGACCAGGACACGGATTACAAGCCGGTGACGTCGGTCTCGAGCGAAGGCAAGATCGAAGTGCTGATGCGGCCGATGCACGACGGTTCGGTCATTGTCGGCCTCTTCAATCGCAGCGATGCTCCGGCAGAGGCACAATTTGCGCGGAGCGTTTTGCCATCCACCCTGACGGGCAAACGGACCCAAGTACGTGACCTGTGGAAGCACGAAGCCGTCACTATGGAGGGAGACTCCTTCCAAGCGATGGTGCCAAGCCACGGCGTGGTGTTGCTGAAGATCAGTCCGCGTTAGCGCTTCCGGAAAGGCAAAATGGCCGGCAGGATCCTTCTGCCGGCCATTTTGCGTCTTGTTTCTCGATCAGCTGTTACATCGTCTTCTCCTGCAACGTCACAATCGTCTCTCCATCAGCCAGTGGGATGACGTCAGCGCCGGCGTCGGTAGTTGTTTTCTTTGCGACCGTCCAGACGTGCGCATCAAGTTTGCCGCTTGTCTGCTTGACTCGCAGACGCGCCGTCGGCACCGCCGCGCTCGCCGCAGCGAGATGCAGACGCACGATACGTTTCGCGGGGTCGAAGTCTACCGAGACGAACTGGCCGGCATCGAGAGTAATCCAAAGGCCGAGCGGCGCGATAAAAATGCGGTCGCGGGACGAATCCAGGATCGTGGCGTGGACGAGGCCATGACGCTGCTCAACATTGCCGCCGAAGCAGATCCAGCCCATCGCATCATCATGGACGAGAAAGGTGCCGGTGTTGAGTGCGTGGCCAAAAAAGTTGGGGCCGTAGTCGCCGGTGTAGGGGTCCAACATCATCATGTCGGGAAAGGAGTGAAACGCCGCGGATGCGAAGCCTTTCTGGTCGATGTTCGAGAGCGGTCCCATAACGCCGCCATACCCCGCGCGAAGCAGATAGAGATCGTCGGGATGTGCGCGGTACTCCGCCAGCAGCGGGATGGCATTAAGCCCCGAGCCATAGTGATGCAGCTGACGTTCGATGCGAGCGTACTTGAGTTTGCCGCCATAGATGAAGTCCCAGTAACGACGCGCGCTGCCGTTGTAGCCCCAGCTTGGAATGACGGGATCGTAGGCGAGGATCGCGTTGAGCGTCACCGCTGCCTTGTCGTCATAGTGGAAGTACCGCGACCAGCCGTAGACCTCTTCCTGGCCGGTAGAGTCCCACGGCATCTCGCTGCCGAAAGGATAGGTCTCGCTCTTCCAGCGGTCGGCGCGGGCACGCATAACGGCTTCGAGTTTATCGGCTTTGTCGCTCCAGCCCTCCGCCCTCAAGTCATCGAGCAAACGAATAAAAACGGTCCCTTCCATCTGGCCGAAGCGTGTGTAGTATGGCGCGTCCGTACGCATCGCCAGTGAGGTTTCATAGGCCTGATTCAAATACCAGTCCCATGGGTGCTTCACGACAAGCCCCTTGGTATTGCGAGCGATATGGTAGAGCGACCAGTACGCCGCAACAACATGCGGGTAATTGTAAGAACGGCCTAAGTCGTCAGCCGTCTTTTTGTTCCAACTCGTCCAGCTCTTCCAGTTAAGCGTTGGGTCATAGGTGAAGCCGGGGACGAGGGCGGGCTCATAAAAGAACAGGCTCTTGTGGACACCGTACTTGTGATCGCCGTCGCTGTTTTGCAGGCCGCCCCACAGCACGCCGTCGACATAGCTCTCGAGTTTGGCAATCTCTTCGGCGTTGGGTTCGAGATACTCCTTCATGGCGGCAGCGAGCCACGACCCGGCTCCGGCTTCGTCGCTCAGGCCGGCGATCCACACGCGAGAGTCCTGCGTAACCTGCTTCCCCGCCTCGTTGTCATAGCTGATGATCGACGGCGAACGATGAAAGGGATCGTTGGGCACATCGAACCACTGCTCATGGAACAAGAAGCGACCCATATCGGCGATAGCTTCCCTCTCCGGCTTGATGACGCGATAGCCGATGCTCTGCACCGTGCCGTCGCGGTAGGTGATGACCATCCGAAAGCGTCCCCACTGCCTGCCGCGCAGGGTATAAGCGTGCAGACCGGCGGCGTTGCGGCCGTCATCGTGGATAGCAACCGCCGCTGCGGGCTCGCTAACGATGGAACGGACTGGAGAACCATACCGCAGGAAGAGTCGAGCATCCATATCCTGCGGAAGGATATAACCGGGAATCCCGACGGCAACCGGACGCTTGTTTTCCGCGAGGGTGGCTTCGATGTGACGAACATCAGGGGCAACGATGAAGCGGACGCCAAACCCGACGCTCTTGCCGGGAGCAAGCGTCGCAGAGGTGCCTGGATTCCACTCGTTGACTCCCTTCCACTCTTTCTCGGCGAAGCCTGCGTAATGCACCATCCAGTCGTACGAGCCTTCGAAGGTAGTTCCGCGGGGAGTCGGATCGTTGTCGAGCAGGCCTTTGCCAGTCGCGCGATCACGCCGGTCGAGAATAGGCTTCCACTCTTCAAACGGTGTGTGCCCATCGGGCACGACGAGCAACACAGGGCCAACGCCGCTGAGGCGAATCACCTGGACATAACCGGCGTCCTCGCCAATGTAAGGATCGTAGAACGAGCACGTGCGATAGGACTGGTCGAGCGTGCGTCCATTCATGATGTTGTCGAACACCATGGGTATGCCGACGCCACCGAGCTCAATCGCTTTGCCGGAGGTGTTCGTAACCTCGAACCGCAGGACGAGAGCGCCATTTTCAACGGCCCACGTGCGAGCGACCTTGAGGCCTGTTCCCTGGGGAAGACTGGACGTCACGTCGCTGGTGAAGTGCGCGGCGTCGGAGGCCACTACGGTGACAGGCGCGCGATGGAACGCGGTCGAAACATCCGTCCAGTCGCTCGCACCAACTGTCCGGATGCGCAGATCGAGATCGCCGAGATGGTAAAACGTATCCGCGGAGCGTTCCTTGAGGCGATCACCCGGCGTGTAGTCGAGCGTGGCGTCGGCAGCGGGGCTCAGTTGCGCTACGGTGCCTGAATACTTGAGCAGGCTAACGCTGAGCGCGGGCGAAGTCAGCGTGACCCTGCCGCCATCCAGCATCCGTCCCGGAGGCAATACGCGCGGGCCTCGCGGCGGCGTTTGTGCTGAAGCTGCAAAAGCCAGCGCCAATACAAGTTGCGGAAGACCTGTTCGCCATAGGTGTTGAACGCGCATCGAAGTACCTCGAGAAAGTTGTAGAAACGGTTAAGGGTGTATTGCATTGGCGTGAGTAAAATCGGATTGCTTCCCTGTGCGGACAAGTTCGACCGCTACCCGATCGCCGGCGATCGGCGCCTGAAGCGGGAGAGCGCCATCGACTGCAGTCTCCACCGCTTGTCGTTTGCCACCGACGATCAATCTGTAACTTCCAGCCGGAGCGCGATGGGATGCGCGAAGTTCGCGTGGTTTTCGAGCGTGAAGCGCAGGTGCGCGAAGCTGTCGTCGTAAGAGATCGTCTGCTCCGCGGCGAAGGCATCGCGATCCAGCAGCAGATACGGCCAATACCGCGGTGAACTGAAGAAATCGAAGCATGTTCATCTGCTATCCCCAGGGAAGTGAAACACGATCTTGAATTCAATGTATACAATAAAGTATTATTTTCCGGAATCGCCTGACGTTCCGAGAGCAATCGTGAGGCTCTGTTGAAATCCGTTCATCCTGTCATTCTTTGTTTCGCCGCGTTGGGTTTTCCCGCGGCAGCATTGCTCGGCTCGGCACAAGTAGCGCAGCCGCAGATCATCCACAGCGCCGGCAACCCCATCCTCTCCGACGGCTCTTATTACTCCGCCGATCCGGCTCCGATCGTGGTCGGCGACACTCTCTACATCCTCGCCGGACGCGACGAAGCGCCATCCAATGTCAACGACTTCATCATGAACGAATGGCAACTGTTCGCCACCAAGGACGTTGCCTCCAAACGATGGCTGCACTACCCAGATATCATGCGCCCTGGGACGGTGTTTGCCTGGTCGAAACCGGGCCATGCTTACGCTGGACAGATCGTGCAGGGCCCCGACAAGCGCTTCTACTTCTACGCTCCCGTACAGGAAGGCAAGCGCGAACACGCCGATCCGTTCGTGATTGGCGTCGCCGTTTCCGACAGCATCCTGGGACCCTGGAAGGACGCGCATCCCAGCGGCCCCATCATCTCGCAATCCGTGCCCGAGCCTAACAAAATTCAGAACATCGATCCGACCGTGATGGTCGATAACGACGGGCGCGTTTACATGTACTGGGGCACGTTCGGGCGACTGCGCGGCGTCGAACTCGAACCGGATATGGTGACTCCCAAAGGCAAGGAAATCAGCGTCACGAACCTGACAGGCTTCTTCGAGGCGGCCCGGATCTTCCGGCGCCAGGACACGTATTACCTGCTCTATGCCGATAACCAGACAGGTCCCCAGTCGCCCTGTACAGCGGCGGTTTATCACGCCTGCATCGCCTACGGCACCGCCAGTGCGCCGATGGGGCCGTGGACCTACCAGGGCGTCATTCTCGACACTGTCTCCTCCACTACATCGCATTCGGGTGTGGTTGAGTTCAAGGGAAAGTGGTACATCGTCTATCACACCGCGGACGCGAGGGGAGGCGGACACTTCAGGCGTAGCGCGGCCATCGACACCGTACATTGGGACGACAGCGTCTCCCCCGCGCGCATGCTCAAAGTCAAGCAGACGCACGAGCCCCAGCCGCCGCCGCAGCCCAGCCGCAACATTGCCCCCGCCGCCCATGCCTCGGCGTCCAACGAGCCGGTCCCGGTCCAGTATTGGATCAAGGCGCTCAACGATGGCATCGTCCGGTCGAACCCTTTGCCGCCCGATATGTGGGGCAGTTGGACGCGTCATAACCCGGCCAGCCAGTGGATCCAGTATGAGTGGGCCAAGCCGGTCACGCTGGATGGTTCGCGCATTCAGTTCTGGAGCGATCACCACGCGGGCGCGAATGTGGGCGTCGCTCCGCCGGCCGCCTGGCACCTTGAATATCGCAGCGGCGACGCCTGGCGTCCCGTGGCAGACGCAAGTGGCTACGCAACCACGGTGGGCTCCTTTGTGGATGTGCCGTTCGATCCGGTGAGGACGCGCTGTCTCCGCGCTGTATTCGACGCCTCAGGTGATGGAAACCAGTATGCTGGAGTCGCCGTACAGGAATGGGAGACTCTCGCGCCAAAGATGGTCGCGCCCTCCGCGCTGCGGAAATTGTCCCCGGCGAGTGACGCGCGGTTGGAGTGCCCTGCGGCCTCACCGCCACCCCCGTAATTTGTTATCTGTAGCGGTCATTTTGTATACTTATTTGTACTTGTTCGATGAGAAGATGCCATAGAGCTGTCACTGTCGCAGGCTTCACTATCGCGCAGGAAAGACGTGAATTCTCGTAGTTCTATCAATTTTTGACAAACAAGCTTGATTCAAGTGATTGCTGATGTACTCGAAATTGTATCCGTTGCGTTTGCATCGTGACTCACGGAATGAGGAAATATGGGATCGAATCTGACACGTAGGCATTTTCTTGGCGGCGCGGCTGCAGTGGGCACCGCAACTCTTCTGCCGTCGAAGGGCGAGGCGCTTTCCAGAGTCGCGGCGTCGGACAAAAAGGCCGTTGCCGCAATCGGCCAGGACACCGCCAACGTCTCGCTGACCCAGGCGCCGGTCGCAAAGATCAAGTGGAAAGCAGAGCCGTTCTCCATGACCGAGGTACGTCTCATGCCCGGTTTCTGGAAGGACATGATGGAGCTCGATCGCAGTTTTCTCTACTCCCTTCCCAACGACCGGCTCGCCTATAACTTCCGCGTCACCGCCGGTATCCCCACCGACGCTGACCCGCTCGGCGGCTGGGAGGCTCCTGACTGCGAGCTGCGCGGCCACTACGTCGGCCACTATCTGTCTTCCAGCGCGTTGCTGCACGCCAGCACCGGAGACGAACCCATCGCCGCCAAGGCCAACAATCTCGTCGCTGTTCTCGCTGAGTGCCAGGCCAAGGATGGCTACCTCGGCGCTTATCCGACCACTTTCTACGATCGCCTGCGCGCGCACCAGAAGGTCTGGGCGCCGTTTTACACCTACCACAAGATCTTGGCCGGCATGATCGATATGTATGAGCACACCGGCAACAAGCAAGCCCTCGATGTGGCCCTCAAGATGGCTGACTGGGCCGACGTCTACGCCAGGTCCTTCTCCCATGACGAGTGGCAGCGCGTCCTGCTCACCGAGCACGGCGGAATGAATGAAGCCTCCTTCAACCTCTATGCCATCACCGGGAAGACCAAGTACCGCGATCTCGGTTATCGCTTTGAGCACAAGAAGATGTTCGATCCTTTGGCCGCGAACCAGGACATTCTCGCGGGCAATCACGCCAATACCAATATCCCCAAGATGATCGGCGCGATTCGCGGCTACGAACTCACCGGCGACACCCGCTACCGGAGCATCGCCGAGAACTTCTACCGCATCGTCAAGGACCATCACACGTATTGCACCGGCGGCACCAGCAACGGCGAGGGCTGGCACGCACCCGACGGCATCGCGAGCCAGCTCGGGCCCGCCGCCGAAGAGTGCTGCTGCTCCTACAACATGATGAAGCTCACCCGTCATCTCTTCGGACAGAACCCCGACGCGAACCACTTCGACTACTACGAGCGCATGCTACTCAACGTCCGCTACGGCACCCAGGACCGCAACGGCATGCTGATGTACTATGTTTCGCTGCAGCCGGGCAAGTACAAGACCTTTGGTACCCAGTTCGACGCCTTCTGGTGCTGCACCGGCACCGGCTCTGAAGAGTACGCCAAGCTCAACGACTCCATCTACTTTCACGATGACTCCTCGGTCTACGTGAACCTCTTCATCCCATCCAAGCTCGACTGGAAAGAGCGCGGCCTTCGGCTTACCCAGACGACCAAGTACCCTAACGATTCGCTCATTACCTTGACCGTCGACGCTGCCCCGTCCAAGCCCACGAGCCTCAAGGTCCGCGTACCTTACTGGGCCACCAAGGGCGTCACCGTCGCCATCAACGATGAACCGGTGACCGTCACCGCCACTCCGTCCACCTACATCGAACTCAATCACCCCTGGAAGGCCGGCGATGTGGTTACCGTCGACATCCCCTTGACACTCCACATCGATCAGGCGCCGGACGACAAACAGGTGCAGGCCGCGATGTATGGTCCGCTCGTGCTCGCTGTGCGTCAGGGAACGGAGGGTCTCACCAACTCCATGATCTACGCTGGCTCCGGTCCGTTCGGTGGCGACGACGGCTACCCCATGCCCACTGTCAACATGCATTTCCCGCCCCACCGCCGGCAGGCCGATGCGGCCGCAGCCCCTGCGCCGCCTCCGCCGTCCCCGGACCTCATCTGGTTCGAACAGATGGAAGCCACACGCCACTTCCCCCTACAGTTCCGCACCAAGGGTCACGGCCTTATCCATACCCTCACACCGCTCAACCTCATCATGGACGAGCGCTACTCGGTGTACGTCCGCAACTTGGGGATCGTGTAGACCCAAGGCATCCGTTTCCTTTAGGCCAACAAGCGGGCCTCAACCGCGGCCCGCTTGCAACTTCTCTGCCGGAACTCGTGCATCGGCCTTGACTCCTTGGATCGGTTGCCGCAGATTCGCCCGCTCGGTCATCTTTGTCGTTCTCGAGGCATAGCGCATGCAGACCGACCCAGGCCTTCAACTTATCGACGCTGCGCGCGAGGGTGAGTCGCCAACCGAATTCCGCAAGGCGCTTGGTCTTTTCGACTCGATCATGATCGTCGCCGGCATCATGGTTGGCTCGGGCATCTTCATCGTCAGCGCGGAAATTTCCAGGCAGGTAGGTTCCGCGGGCTGGCTACTCGTCGCGTGGGTCATCACCGGCGTCCTCACCGTCTTCGGCGCTCTCAGTTACGGAGAGCTCGCCGCCATGATGCCCGCAGCGGGCGGCATGTACGTCTATCTTCGGGAGGCTTTTTCGCCTCTGCTCGGCTTCCTCTATGGCTGGACGCTGCTCACTGTCATCCAGACCGGATCGATTGCTGCGGTGGCCATCGCCTTCGCTCGCTTCAGCGGCGTCATTTTTCCATGGGTGAACGAGACCCACTATCTCATCGCCCCCATTCGCATCCTTCCCGGCTACGCTCTTTCACTCTCGACTGTTCAGGCTCTCGCTCTCATCATCATCCTGCTTCCCTGCCTGATCAACATCCGCGGCGTCACGTGGGGCAAGCTGATCCAGAACATCTTCACCGTGGCGAAGCTCGCCGGAGTGGTCGTCCTTCTGGGTCTCGGCGCATACGCCTTCGTCCGCAACCCCTCCGTCTTCCATGCCAACTTCGCCGTCGCCTGGCATCCCCGCCATGTCTCCCTCATCCGTAACGTCGACGCAACCACCGGCTTCGGTCTTCTGGTCGCGCTCTGCGTCTCGCAGACCGGTTCCCTGTTCTCCGCCGATTCATGGCACGACATCACCTTCGTTGCCGGCGAGGTCCGCAACCCCAGGCGCAACCTTCCCCTTGCCCTTGGCCTTGGCACCTCCATCGTCATTGCGCTCTACCTGCTCTGCAATCTCTGCTATCTCGCTGTGCTGCCGGTTCCAGCCATCCAGACTGCGCCAGGCGACCGCGTCGCCACCCTGGTCGTCGATACCGTGCTTCCTGGCATCGGTCAAATTGCCATGGCTTGCCTCATCATGGTGTCCACCTTCGGCACCGTCAACGCTCTCACTCTCGCGGGCGGCCGCGCCTGCTATGCTATGGCCCAGGATGGCCTCTTCTTCCGCCGCGCCGGTGTCCTCAATCAGGCCCGCGTCCCCGGCTGGGCGCTCGCGCTCCAGTGCCTGTGGTCGTTGCTGCTGGTGCTGCCGCGCACCTACGACGCCGCGACCCAGACTTACGGCAATCTCTACAGCAACCTGCTCGACTACGTGATCTCCGCAGCCCTGATCTTCTACATCCTCACGGTGGCTGGTTTGTTCCGCTTGCGGCACACGCGGCCAGATGCGCCGAGACCGTATCGTTGCTGGGGATATCCCTGGCTGCCCGCTTTCTATATCGCCGGCGCCTCGGTCATTCTGGCAATGCTATTTGCCTATCGAACCGCGACGACGTGGCCGGGATTGCTCATCGTTCTGAGTGGAGTGCCCGTGTATCTGCTGTTGCGTAGAGGCAGATCGCAGACGGATCGAGCAATGCGTAGCGAATCTTAAGGTCGCAAAACGAAATTGTCATCCTGAGCGTAGCGAATGGATCTGCCTTTGTTCGGGATGCAGATACAGTACCACCGACTAACCTCTTTGAAGAATTACCGAATGAAAGGAAATTCGATCATGAAGCTCGATCACCTCGAAGTATGGTTCGTTACCGGCAGTCAACACCTGTACGGAGCCGAGGCCCTCGCGAAGGTTGCAGAAAACTCTCAGAAGATTGCCGCCTCGCTGGACGCTGAAAACGAGATTCCGGTCAGGATCATCTTCAAGCCTGTGCTGACCACCAGCGACCAGGTGCGCGACCTCTGCCGCGCAGCGAACACCGCCCGGAACTGCATCGGCCTCGTGCTCTGGATGCATACCTTCTCGCCGGCGAAGATGTGGATCGCTGGTCTCAAGTCCCTGGCGAAGCCTTTCCTGCACCTGCACACACAGTTCAATCGCGAGCTTCCCTGGTCCTCGATCGACATGGACTTTATGAACTTGAACCAGTCGGCCCACGGCGACCGCGAGTTCGGTTTCATCACGGCGCGGCTGCGGCTTCTGCGCAAAGTGGTCGTCGGCTTCTGGCAGGACGCCGGCACGGTTGCGGAGATCGCCGCCTGGACTCGTGCCGCGGCAGGCTGGAACGAATCGCAGAACCTCAAGGTCGCGCGCTTCGGCGACAATATGCGTGACGTCGCCGTGACCGAGGGCAACAAGGTCTCGGCAGAGGCGCAGCTCGGCTACAGTGTCAACGGGTACGGCGTGGGCGACCTCGTCGATCGCATGAATCAGTTCGGCGACTCCGATGTCGACAAGCTGGTCGCCGAATATCGCGACGCCTACACCATCGCGAAGACACACGATCGTCCCGACTCGCTTTGCAACGCCGCCAGAATTGAGCTCGGATTGCGGGCATTTCTCGAAGAGGGCGGCTTCGGCGCATTTACCGACACCTTCCAGGACCTCCATGGCCTGGACCAGCTTCCCGGCATAGCAGCGCAGCGCCTCATGGCGGAAGGATACGGTTTCGCCGGCGAAGGCGACTGGAAAACCGCGGCACTGGTGCGCATCATGAAAGTGATGGCGTTCGGAATGCACGGTGGCACCTCCTTCATGGAGGACTACACCTACGACTTCAGCGGAACTCCGAAGGTCCTGGGTTCGCACATGCTCGAGATCTGCCCATCGATCGCCGCCGGGAAACCGTCGCTCGAAATTCATCCGCTGGGGATCGGCGGCAAAGCCGATCCGGCCAGGCTTGTCTTCACGGCTCCCAGCGGCCCCGCTGTGGTCGCCTCGCTCGTCGAGATGAGCGATGGCTTTCGGCTGGTCGTCAACGAGGTCGACGTGGTCCAGCCCGACGAGGAGTTACCGAAGCTTCCCGTAGCGCGTGCCGTGTGGCTGCCCAGGCCGAGTCTGAAGGTGGCGGCCGCGGCCTGGATCTATGCCGGAGGGGCCCACCACACCAGCTTCAGCCAGGCCTTGACGACAGAACATCTCGAAGATTTCGCGGAGATCGCCGGCATCGAACTCATCGTCATCGATGCCGATACGCATCTGCGGGAGTTGCGCCGCCAACTTCGGTAAATGGCGCAGAACAAGTTGCCAGCCTTGAAGCGGCGTGACTTCAGTCACGCCTTACTCCTCTTGACACTCCGTTTGCACTTGCCTTTCTGGTTGTCATTCCGCAGCGCAGCGGACGAATCTGCTGTCTGGGGTGCGTTTACACCATTGGGTACGCCGCTTTAGTCGCCCAGGAGAAATCTCGCTCCGGCGTCACCGAGTTTTTCGCAGCCTGTTTCGCCAGTCACGAAACCTTCCCATCTTAACCAGACCTCCCTAGAACTGCAGATTCGCACGAATCTCGATCTGCCTGGGCCCGTACGCGAGTGCAGAGGTCGTCCCAAACGTACCGTCCTGAACTCCCGTATCCATCCCCGCCCAGGACACATGATTGAACGCGTTCAGGAACACTCCTTGCACTTTGAGGTTGAAAGCTTCGTGAATGGGAACCAACTTGGTGAGAGCCAGATCTGTGTTGAAGTTGCTGGGGTCGTGCAACCAAAGCAGCCGCCCAATCTGTCCGGGAGTCGATTCCGGTTGGATATACGCGCTATTCGCCTGTCCATTGACCTGGTTGATATATTTCGGATCGAACAAGCTAACGTACGGTTTACCAGGAACTCTACGAGGGTAAATCTGATGTTGTAACTGCGATGGCGTTACTCCTATCAGGGTGATTCCGGCGTCGTTCTGGTTGAAGGTGCTCGTACCGCCTGTAAAGAGATGCGGCTCTCCACTCTGCCAAGTGATGATGGTGCCGATCGTCCAGCCTCCGATCGCGGTATTGGCAATCTTGTTTTGGTTGAAGAATTTCTTGCCATGGCCAAATGGGAAATCGTACGTCCCGCTCACGTGCAGCACGTTGCGGACATCGAACGCGCTCGGGAAGTAATTCAGCCCTTGGTTGCGCAGGGTGTAGAAGCCCGGAGCGCTATTGCTGCGGCCGCCATAGTAACCGGGTGCGGTGCTTCCTTGCACACTCGTTCCCAGGGATTTGGACAAAGTGTAGTTCGCGTCAAACTGCATGCCATGGTTTGAATTCTGCCGGAAATCGATCTGCAGCGCGTTATAGTTTGAAAATCCATCATTGGTCAGCTCTACGGTTCCCGCGCCGGCCGCATACGGATTCTCCTGGAAAAAATTAATGGGATACTTGCCGGTCCCCGGAATTCCCTGCGCGGAGCACGGACTGAAGTTCGCTCCAATCAGCGAGCAGAGATACGTTGAGTTGCCGGCAAGACTGTTGGCAAACGCGCCAGCCTGTCCTTGCCGCAGGTAGGTGATGAACTGCCCGTTGGTGTAGTTCGCGGCCAGCCCCGATGTCTGGAACGCCTGATCCAGGATCGGCGTCGGATTTGGGCCTTGGAATGTCTTCCCGCCCGACGCGATGAGGTTGGCTTGCGCAGCCTTGAAATCATTGAGGAAGCCATTCTCGAAGATATTCACCTCGTTGTAGTTCACGGCCAGCCACTGGTCCTTCGCGACATTGCCCACATAGCGCACTTCCACTACATTGTTCGGCGAGAGCTGGCGCTGGATGCCCAACTGCCATGATTCGACATACGGCTGCCGGATATGCGGATCGAAGGTGGCAAACGTGGAACCGCTGAAAGTCTGATACGCCTCAGGCAAAACGGCTTGAAATGGCGAGGGAGACGTGGATTGGAGCGCCGGAAGCGGTCCTCCCAGGGTCACCGAGCCTGCGTTATAGAACCCCGCTCCAGGTGTGAATCCCGGCTGGGGAGCAACCGGGTCGGCGTAGTAGTAAGTATTGAAGTTGGTTCCGCCGTTCGATCCAACGCTCCAGAAATTCTGCGCACCCTCGGTATAGTTCTTGAAAGTGAAGCTGCCCCGAACCACGCTCTTGCCTTGGCCGAAGATCCTTCCCAGCGCGCTATCCGCAGGCTGGCGCGGATTCCACGCGAAACCGACTGTCGGTTCAGGATGCACATACGTAGCACTGTAAGACTCGGCCTGGGGGCTCTCCACCGGATTCATATTCCCGGTCAGGACACCCGGCTTGAAGAGGTTACCGATCCCGGAAGGTCCCCACATATCCGCCAGGGTGGGGTGAGTGTAAAAGCCGGTCTCATCCTTCGAAGCTCCCGTAAAATCCCAACGCAATCCGAGATTCAGGGTCAAGGTCGGAGATGCTCTCCACTGGTCTTGGACGAACACGGCAGACTGCGTCAACCGCTCATGCAGGTCGAAGGATATTCCAGGCTGAAACTGCTTGGTCTGGATATTCACGAACTCGCCCAGGCTGTAATACGTCAGCCGCCCGGTGAGAGTGGCATACAGTCCTTCGACATCTCCTGCCGCGGAAGTGGGACCGTCGGCCACCGAGTTGTCCAACGCGGTTTGGACCGGATCGCCCTGGCTGATCCCGTTCACGCCAACGTAAGGCACAAACTGATTGTTGTAATAGTGATCGACCTCGGTAGCAGCCTCAACGCCGAAAGATATGTTGTGTTTCCCATGCGACCAGATACTGTCGTCCTTGATGCTGGCCACAGGATAGAGAGATCCGCCCCTCAGGTCGAGGAACCCGTTCACTCCGCTGTTCAAGCCGAAGCCGAAGGTCAAGTCGCCTTGCTGGACCATACTCGGCGTGGGCGTGCCGATGCCCTGCGAGGAGTAGGTGGAGCCTGTATAGAGGTAGCCGACCCGGAATGCATTCACCAGGTTGGGCTTCAGAGTCCAGTCGAAACCGGCAACCACCTGATAATTTCTATCCAGCGAACTGCTGCCCTGGTTGGCAAAGAGCGGGCCTGGGTAGGGAGGGGCGCCCGTGTTGTTGTAGTAGTAATTCGACTCCGTCACGAGTCCCGTCAGCCGGAAGTTCCGGGTCATGTTGTAGTCCAGCCGAAGGGTTGGGAACCGTTCGATCACGGACTCCTTGTTCTGAAAGCTAATGAGGTTGTGGTTCAGATCGAGCGGGGAAACCGTCACCCCAGGAGAGGACGCCGCAGTTTGAATATTGGCCAGGTCGGCGGCAATGATCGGGTTGATCAGGCTTGTACAGGTGGAGCACCCCGCACTCGCGCCGGCCTGTAGAACGTTCACCATTTGCTTCGCGTTCGTGGTCGCATTCACGTAGGTGTACACGCCGCTGAGCGCAAGCGGCGTGGCCACGGGCGTCTGCACCAGGGCCTGCCGGGGCTGCCGGTAGTTGCCCAGGCTCGCGAACACGAAGAGTTTGTCCTTGATGATCGGGCCGCCGATGCTCCCGCCGAAGTCGTTGATGATCAGCAGTCCGCGCGGAAGGCCTGCATTGTTATTGTTCCAGCCGTTGGCATTCAGCACTTCGCTGCGGTAGTCCTCGAACAACTCTCCATGGTACTTGTTGGTGCCGCGCTTGGTCAGGAAGCCAATGTCCATGGCCGAAGTGCCGCCCTTGGAAGCGTCCAGTTCGCCCGTCTCTACCGTCATCTCCTGCGTGCTTTCAAGACGCTGCGTCGTGCTTGGACCGTCGTCGTCGAAACCGCTGCTTTTGTTGCGGTTGGTCATGATCGAAAAACCGTTGGCGCTGGTATTGACCGCGCCACCCGGCAGATTGTTGAAGTTGTCGTCCACCGCACCGGGTACGAGAAAGGCCAGTGAAAAGACATCCCGGGCCAGCGTCGGCAGGTCCTCGACCTGTTTCAGATCGATTGTCGTCGAGATCGTATTCTGTGTGGTATTCAAAATCGGGCTGCTGTCGCCGGTGACAGTAACGGTCTCACTTGTGGCGCCGACCTTCAGATGTATTTCCAGGTTGGTGACCTGATTGGTCTGGATCGTCACCTTCGCATACTCGCTCGTCGCAAACCCTCCTTTGGTGACGGTCAGGCTGTAAACCGCGGGATTGAGAAACGGGACGACGGCCGTTCCGCTCTTCTTGGTGGTCGAGGTATGAACGTCATTCGTTCCCAGGTCCTTGAGCACCAGCTTCGCTCCGGAGACGACCGCCCCGGCCGGGTCGACGACGGTTATGTTGAGAGAGCCGGTCGACAGGTCCTGGGCCACGCCAATGCGGGCCACACCGAACATGGCGAGCAAAAAGATTGCGGTTGCTGCGGTTGCGATGCGCTTGAAAAATGCATATTGAGCCATAGGAAGCCCTCTTTTCAGGTTGTTGTTTCCAACGCGCTACGCCATTCGTATCGCGACCGCCGGACTCAGCCATGTGAAGGCCGCCAATCGGCGTGTCTAAACTTGTATTTATTATTGTATCCAAAGTCAAGAAGAAGTTGGATTGACCCAAAATCTCACCCCGGTCGCCGCAAGCCGTCATCCTGGTTGCGCCTCTCCCGACGCCCATGGCGCCGGCTGCAAGAAGGTCCTATGCCGCAGATATCCGTACTGGATCGACCGCAGGAAGCCGCGCGAGCGGCGTGCTACGGGCGCAGCAAGAGTAGACCACCGCCGAATTCAGGTTTCATGAGCTGTTGCGGAACAGCGGCGTTTACGGAACATCGGAGGGATGTTCAAGGTAGAACTCTATGGTCGTGTGCGGCGTGCGGTGCGGGCAGGAGTGAGCGGCCGGTGGCCCTGGAGTCCGGGATATCGCGGGAGACGATTCGGAAGATGCTCCGCATTGACTCCACCTGGGCTTGAAGATGCGCGCGGCATACTGACAAGGAGGGGCAATTCATCTCCGAACGCCCCTACAGGTCTGAGCAAGGAGCCTATGCGCTTTCGCTTGGCGGACGAAGCCATGCCTTGGCGAGAGGATGCGACCTTACTTGAGTGGGTGACAGCATGGAATCGGCTACCTTCCGAACCGGAACACCAACCCAGCCCCCAGGCTCAGGTTGTTCTGAACATTGGTAGTAGAGTTGGGAAACTGGGTGCGCAGGTAGCTGGCCTGGATCGCACGGAGGGCCACACGCCGGCTCAACCGTATATCGAAGCCGCCGCCGGTCTCGACAGCGAGAGCGTTGGAACTGGGAGTCGTGCCGGCATTCACCGCACCCACCGGCCCCGAGCCCTCAGAGAATAGGCTGTGGAAGCCATTGGACTCACCCACCAGCGCTTCGCCAAACAACGAGTACCGCCCGCTGCGCGTCGCCGCCGTGTAGCGCGGGCCGAAGACCGCCGTCACCAGGTTCAGCGGAACAGCAGTGGTCGTGTTGGGGCCCGCATGCTCACCTTCGACCCGGGCCGCCAAACCCAGTCCATGAAAGAACCGGGCCTGCAGCTCGACCGCTCCGCCCTGCATCCAGAAAGTGGCGGCCGTCACATGATTGGTGCGCAGTGCAGCATAGGTCACGGCCACGTCAACGGGCAGCTCCTTCGATAGACCCTGCGCACTTAACGGCACACCCACTGGTAACGCGATGCAGCTCATCAGCGCCGCGCAGACCGATACCTTCCAGCTTTTCTTCCACATTGTCATGACTCTCCAGGAGACTCTACTGCACGATCAGCGTGGCGGTTTGCGTATGCACGAGCGAACCGCTGGTTGCCGTGACGGTAAGCGTGTAGGTCTGTGGGCTCTGCAACAGAAAGCCGTTAGTGGAGCCGCAGCCAGTCACTCCAGTCGTCATCCCAACCAGCAGCAGCAACATCGGCAGCATCGGACCTTTCAGCTTTTTGCGAACACTGCGCTTCATGCCGAAGGGCAGCAGCAGCAGCGCCAGCATCACGCCGCGTCCCAGCGGACCACCGCTGTTATGCGCTATCGGAGGAGCCGTCTGCACCGTCATCTCGACCGTCGTCGCTCCACCCGACGCCGCCACAGTGCTCGGCGTGAAGCTCGCCACCGCTCCCGCCGGCAGACCCGTGACCGTAAAGCTCACCGGCCCGGCGTAGCTTCCATACAGGGGAGCCAGCGCGAATCCGTACACCGCGGCCACGCCCGGCGCCACCGTGTATGCGTTCGTTCCCGTGCCCGTAAGCGTGAAGTCGAACGCGCCAACCACAACGCTCGCAGCGCCCGTACTCGCTGTAAAGTTTGCGTTGCCGGAGTAGATGGCTGTGATCGCCGCGGGTCTCGCCCGGAGGCAACAGCGTCGTCAACTGCGCCACGCCTGTCGTCGTTGGCACCGACATCAGAATCGTGCCATTGACATAGAACGCCACCGAACCCATTGGCGTGCCGCTGGTGTTCGGCGTCACCTGCGCGGTCAAGGTTACCGTCTGGTTCGGATGAATCGACGCACTGCTCGCCGTCAGCGTCGTGGTCGTGCCTGCCTGGGACACGATGAACGTCGCCTGCGCCGTACTCGCCGTATAGTCGCCCGCCACAGCCTCCGTGGCCTGTAGCGTCACCGGGCCAACTCCTGTCAGCGTCACCACTCCCGCGCTCGTCACCGTTGCGTTGCCGCTTACCACCGTGTAGGTGAACGCTCCTGTCGAGTTCGACGTTGCACTCACCGGGAACGGCGTCGCGCTATAGACAGCGCTCGCCACATTGAATGCAATCGTCGGCTTCTCCGCGGATATCGTGAAGTTGACCGTCTGGGTTCCAGCCGTATAGTCGCCTGCGGCAGCCTGCGCAGCCTGTAGCGTCACTGAGCCAATTCCCGTCAGCGTCACCAACCCTGCACTCGTCACGATGGCGTTACCGCTGACCACCGTATAGGTGATGGCTGCAGCCGAGTTCGACGTTGCGCTCACCATGAACGGCGCCGCTCCGTAAGTCTCATTCGCCACGCTGAAGCCGATCGCCGGTGCAGCCGCATTCACCGTGAAGGTGGCCGTCTGCGATCCAGCCATATAGTTGCCCGCGGCAGCCTGCGTAGCCTGCAGCGTCACCGGACCGATGCCTGTCAGCGTCACCAGCCCTGCGCTCGTCACCGTCGCGTTGCCGCTCACCACCGTGTAGGTGATGGCTCCCGTCGAGTTCGATGTCGCGGCCACCGTGAACGGCGTCGCGCCATAAGTTTGATTGCCCACGCTGAACGCAATCACTGGCGCAGCCGCATTCACCGTAAAGCTGGCCGTCTGCGATCCGGCCGTATAGTTCCCTGCAGCAGCTTCCGTAGCCCGCAACATCACCGGCCCGGTCCCCATCAGCGTCACCAATCCCGCGCTCGTTATCGTGGCGTTGCCGCTCACCACAGAGTAGGTAAATGCTCCGCCGGAATTCGACGTCGCCGCCACCGTGAACGCTACCGCGCCATAAATCTGGTTGGCCGCACTGAAGCCGATCGTGGGTGTGATTGGCGTTACGTTCAGGGTCGCCGTTCCCGACGCCGTGTTGTAGTTCGCATCCGCCGCCAAGGTCGCAGTGATCGTATGTGCCGCCGCGCTCAGCGTGGATGCCGGATACGCCGCCGTGCAGCTCTCAGGCGATGTTGCGCCGGTGCACGCTGCGGCAACCATCGCTCCGCCGTCCACCTGGAATGTCGCCGCTCCGGTTGGGGCAGCCCCGCTGAAAGCAATCGTCGCTGTCAGTGTCGTGCTGGCCGTCCCATAACTGATCGTCGCGCCGCTCGCCGTCACCACTGGCGTTCCTGCCGTGCCCGTGCCGGTCAGTTGCACCTGCTGTATTGTTCCGGCCACGTTCAGCGTGTTGTCCGCGATGTTGATTTGGCCGGTCTGCGCCCCTGCGATCACAGGCGAGAATGCCGCCGCGACGTTGCAGCTCCCCGCTACGGCAAGCGTTCCCGCCGCGCAGGTCGTGTCGGTCGCATTCAGCAGAAAACCGGCTGTCGACGCGACCGAAGCTATGGTCAGCGCCGCGTTGCCAATATTCTCGACCGCAACGCTTTGTGCCGGGCTGCTGGAGCCGACGGCAGCGTTCGCATAAGTCAGGGCCGGAGCGCTGACGACGTTGAATTCGCGCACGTTGTTATTGGCGTTATCCGCGATATAGAGATTGCCGTTCGCGTCGATGGCGGAGTTGACGGGAGTGGTGAAACCGCTGCCCAGTGTCAGAATGGTTGAGCTCGAGGAGACAGCACCGTTGACCGCCACCACCTCCTTGACGCTGTTGCTTCCCTGGTCCGAGACGTACACGTCCCCCAGCGCATCGACCGATAAGCCAAGGGGAATGCTGAAACCGCTCCCCACCCCATTCACGGTCGGGTTTGCCGGTAGCGATCCACTCACAGCCATCAGTTCGTAAACCATACTGGCGCCGGTGTCGGAGACAAAGACATCGCCTGCTGTATCGACCGCAACGCCAAAGACGGCCTGGTATCCACTTCCTATCACCGCCGGCGTGGCCGATGCGGGAATCACGCCGTTGACAGGCCTGAATTCGAGTAACTGGTTGGATCCGGAGTCGCCGATGTAGACGTTGCCGTTGCGATCGACTGCGATGCTTTGCGGATTCTGTAGCCCAGTGGTGAAGGAGCGCATCACCGGGTTCGCCGGCAGCGAGCCGTTGACGGCCACATACTCGGTCAAATTTCCATTGAACCCGGCGGCATAAAGATTGCCCGAACCATCCACCGCCAAAGCCACAGGCCCGGAAGTCGCCGTAAAGGTGACCGTAGCCGGGCTTGCCGGGACCGCCCCATTCACTGCCACGAGTTCGACAATTGTGTTGGCACCGGCGTTGGCGTAGAACACATCGCCGCTTCCATCGACGGCGACACCCTCCACGTTATTGCCGCCCGACGCCAGGGTAGTAGTGACGGCGTTTGTGTTCACAGCCGGAAACGCGATCTGCGGTCCAGTCCCAAGGCCATTAACATAGCTATTGGCCAGCACATTGCCCGAGGAATCGGCTACCACAATGCCGCCCAGCCGGGTAGAAGCACGGGTCGGCGCAAAGGTATAGTTCACCGTGCAGGCCTCGCCGCTCACCACGGTCATGCCCACCGCACACGTCCCCCCGCTGGCGATAACGTAGTCCAGTCCCGCCGCGCCCTGCGTGACCACGTTGATCGCGCCCAGCGTGGCCGCCGTGGTGAATACCACTGTCGCCGTCTGCGTCGGAGAGGTCGTGCCCACGGGTTCTGTCGAGGCCGTAAAGCTCGCCGGGACCACCGTGAGCGTTCCACTGCCCGAGACGCCCGCATAGTTATTGTCCGCCGCCAATTGTCCCGTAACCGTATAGCTGCCCGGCCCAAATGTGGAGGTCGGATACGCCACACTGCAAGTCTCGGTTGTACCGGATGCCACGACGCAGGTTGCGGTCAACGTCGGACCATTGCTCCCGGAAGCCCCCAACTGGAATGTGAATATACCTGTCGGCTGCGCGCCTGCGTAAGCAACGATTGCCGTCAGCGTCGGACTGGACCCTGGCGTCGCCGATAGGCTGCGGACCGTGACCGCCGGCGTAGCCTGTCCGATCGTCAGGGTTCCTGTCCCCGAAGCCGTCGTGTAGTTTGTGTCCGCGGCCAGCGTGGCGGTGATCGTGTAGCCACCCGCGGCCAGCGCCGAGGTCGGGTAGGTCGCCGTGCAAGTCAGCGGAGAGCTCGTGCCGCTGCACATCGCCGCGACGGCTGAGCCCGTGCCGACCGTAAACGTCAGCCCGCCCGCAGGCGCTGCGCCGGCGTAGGCTACCGCCGCCGCCAGACTCACGAATGCCGTGCCGTACACGATTGCCGGGTTGGTCGTGACCGTGACGGTCGCCGTGCCCGGTACGGCTGTGCCTGACAGATTCACGAGCTGCGACGTGGTGGAGGAGGAATCGACAAAGGTCAGCGTCGCCGTCTGAGCGCCAGCGGTTGGCGGCTTGAACGAGACCGCTACCGAGCAGGAGGAACCCGCTCCGGCTGTTCCGGTGGCGCATGTGCCACCCGTAATGGGAAGCTGTTCGACGAACTCGCGAAGGAAGAAACATTGAACGCCGAGTTGCCGATGTTGCCGAGCAATATGCTGGCGGGGCTATCGCTGCTGGTAACGCCGCCAGCCGTGCTCGCAAACGCCTCCGCCCCGGTATTGCTCTGGATGACGCGGATCTTGTTGTCGTTGGTATCCGCGACATAGATATTTCCGGCGCCGTCGATGCCCACACCCTCGGGGGTATTGATCTCGCCGGCCGTGGCCGCGCCGCCGTCTCCCGTCGCGCCCGCAGTCCCGTTACCAACCACCGTGGAGATGACGCCCGTAGCCGCAGTCACCTTGCGAATATGATTCGCTTCTTCCGTGATGTACAGGTTGCCGGCCGGGTCCAGCGCGACGCTGTTCGGGTTGTCGAGCGTGGCGCTGGTAGCCGCACCGCCATTGCCCGTCGAGCTCCGAGTGCCATTACCGGCCACGGTCGTAATCATGCCCGCAGGTGTGAGCATCCGGACACGCTGGTTGTGGTAATCCGCGATGTACAGATCCCCGGCGGCATCCATCGCCATCTGCGCGGGACCGTTGACCGTCGCGCTGGTGCCCGGACCTCCATCGCCCGAGAAGGAACCTGTTCCGGTTCCGGCGATCGTGTTGATAATGCCGGTGCTGGCCGTGATCTTGCGAACGTAGTTGCCGTTGTCCGCGATGTACACGTTTCCAGCGCCATCCACCAGGACGCCATCCGGGGCGTTTACGCTGGCTGCTGTAGCCAGACCGCCATCGCCATTATCGTGTGCACAGGAATTGCCGGAGCCCGAGATGGCCCCCGCGATCGTTGTGATGATGCCGGTCTGCGCCGACACTTTCCGGACCCGATGGCCCGCGGTATCCGCGATGTACAGATTTCCCGCGCCGTCCAGCGCGATGGACTGAGGAGAGGAGGCGAAGGTCGCGGAGGTCGCCGCACCGCCATCACCGTTCGCGGTGTTGCAATAGGTCGAGGCCACTCCACTGCCCGCCACCGTGCTGATCAAGCCGGTTCCCGCTGCGATCTTGCGAATCCGCTGATCGTTCGAATCGGCGAAGAAAACGTTCCCAGCCGCGTCCACAACCACGCTCTGCGGGCCATTCAGCATCGCGGCCGCCGCCGCGCCGCCATCGCCGCAGGCGCTGTGCCCGTGCAGGCCGCACCTGTTCCGGCTAGGGTGGAAAGCAGTCCGGGAGTGACCTGCGCCAGCGGACCCGTGCCCGTCCCCGAGAGAAACGCCGCAGCCACAACCGCCGGAGTCGATGCGTTGCTGGAAAGCAGGATGGCGCCCTGCCGCACGCCCGGGGCCTTGGGCGTGAAGCTGTACGTAACCGTACAGCTCGCGCCCGCGGCATAGCTTCCCCCCGGCGTACAAGCCGTGCCCGTGCTGCCCGAAGCATAGTTGAAGTCGTAGCCCGTCAGACCCTGCGTTACCACCTGAACGGCCGTCGCCAATGTGGAGTTCAGCGTCGTCGCCGTGTTGAACACCAGTGTCGCCGTCTGGGTGGGCGAGGCCGTCCCGACCGCTTCGGTCGGCGCTGTAAAGCTGGCCGCCACGGTCGTCAGCGTCCCCGTTCCCGAAGCCGTGTTGTAGTTGCTGTCGGCCGCAAGGGTCGCCGTAATCGTGTTGGCGCCATTCAGCAGGCCGGTTGTCGGGTACGCCGCCGTGCAGGTTTCCGTCGAGCTCGTCGTGGCCGTGCAAGTCGCCGTCACCGGCGAGCCGGAGCCCGCCTGGAACGTCACTGCCCCGCTGGGCGCATAGCCTGCCACAAACGTTACGGTCGCGCTCAGCGTCGGCGTGCTGCCGCCAATCGCGGACTCGCTCTGCACCGCTACGATCGCAGCCAGGTACGTGAACTGGTCCGCCGCCGACGTCGCGCTGGTCCCGGCCGCCGTCGTCACCATCACATCGACGGTCCCCGTCGTGTTGGCCGGTGCGATCGCAGTAATGCTCGTACTGCTGTTCGCCGTGAAGCTGGGGGATGCGAACGCGCCGAAGCGGACGCCGGTCGCGCCGGTAAAATTCGTACCGGTGATCGTGACCAGCGTGCCGCCCGCACCCGGCCCCGCGGCCGGGCTGATTGCCGTGACTGTCGGCGCCAACTGGATGCCCGTGCCGTTCAGTGCCACCGCCTGCGTCGACGTCGCGTTCAGGCTGTTGTCTTCGCTCGTTACCGAACCCGCAACCGTTCCCCCCGCCACCGGCACGAAGCTCACGATCTCCGTGCATGTGCTCCCCGACGCCAGCGTGAAGCCGCCCGAAGTCGATCCGATCTGGTTGCATGTGGAGCTGCCGCCGCATACAAAGCCCGCGGAGAGGCTCGGGTTCAGCGACCCCACCGAGCCCGGCGCCGGAAACGTCAGCGCCATGTTGCCGATATTGTTCAGCGTCACCGTCTGCGGGCTGTCCGTGCTTGTCGCCCCCACTGCGGTGCTGGCGAAGTTCAGCGCCACCGCCGCCGCCGTCACCTTCAGAATGCGATTGTCACCGCCGTCTGCGAAGTAGAGATTGCCCGCTCCGTCCAGAGCGATCAGATCGGCTGCGAAGAACTTCGCACTGGTAGCGGATCCGCCGTCCTGCCCTGTCGAGTAGTTGGTGATATATCCGTATCCCGCCACGGTGCCGATCGTCCCGGCTGCCGTCACTTCGCGGACCCGGCTATTGCCCTGATCGCCAATGTAAAGATCGCCCGCGCTGTCCACGGCAACGCCATACGGGTCGGACAGCTCAGCGCCGGTTGCCGCTCCACCGTCCCCACTGAACCCGCCCGTGCCGTTCCCGGCCACGGTGGTGATGACACCCGTCGCCGCCGTGACCTTACGAATGCGATTGTTGAATTCGTCGACGATGTACAGGTTGCCCGCGCCATCCAGTGCGAGTCCGCCGGGAACGTTCAACTCCGCGCTGGTGGCGGCCCCATTGTCCCCCGAATACCCGCCCGTTCCGTTGCCGGCCACCACCGTCAGAGCGCCCGTGGCCACCGTCAGCTTCGTCACGTGGTTGCCCTGGTCCGCCACATACACATTCCCGGCGCCGTCCGCCGCCAGCCCTTCCGGGAAAGAGATGCTGCTGCCGATCGCGGTCGAGATGATTCCCGTGGTCGCCGTCACCTTCCGGACCTTGTTGTTGAAAGCATCGGCGATATACAGGTTTCCCGCGCCATCGATCGCGATCCCGCCCACATAGTTGATCTCCGCACTGGTGGCCAGACCGCCATCTCCGGTCGATCCCCCGTCCCGTTGCCCGCAACCGTCGTGATCACCCCGGCCGGCGTCACCTTGCGCACCCGATTGTCGTAGGAATCCGCGATGTACAGATTCCCCGCGGCGTCGACAACCTCACCGAGAGGTCTCTGCAACTGCGCGGCGTTCGCTTGTCCACCATCCCTGCACGCCGCCGTGGTGGTCGCACATGAGGCTCCATTGCCCGCCACCGACGAGATCGCTCCCGGCGTAAACGACACCTCCGGCCCGGCTCCATTGCCCGCGATAAACTCCGTCGCAATCACCGTCCCGCCCGTGGTCGTCAACTCCACCGCGCCCATCCGCTGTCCTGGAAATGCCGGCGTGAACGTCGCATTCACCGTGCAGCTCGCTCCAGCGGCGTAGCTGTAGCTGGTCCCATTGGTCGTGCAGGTCCCTGTGCCCGCATCAGTAAAGTCCTTGCCCGCCGTATCGATCGTGAAATAAAGCGTAAGCGGCGTAGCCGTCGCCACCGCCTGGGAGCCGAAGTTCACACTCTGCAACCCAAACTCCTTCACCGCATTGTTCAAAAAGTCTGCAACAAAGACATCCCCGCTGTTATCCACCGCCACGCCAAGGGGGTTGCTGAAGCCGCTGCCGATCGTGTTCACCGCGGAAGTGGAGGACACCACACCCCCAACCGCAAACGATCTCCTTCATCGCATTGTTTCCGGCGTCTGCAACGAAGACATCCCCGCTGCTATCCAACGCCACGCTCTTGGGGTAGCGGAAGCCGCCGCCGATCGTGTTCACCGTCGAGCTGGAGGACACCACACCCCCCACCGCGACGATCTCCTTCACCGCATTGTTGATTTCGTCTGCGACAAAAACATCCCCGCTGCTATCCACCGCCACGCCAAAGGGCTCGCTGAAGCCGCTGCCGACAGTATTCACCGTGGAGCTGGAGGACACCACACCCCCGACCGCAACGATCTCCTTCACCACCTTCTGGCTGGAGTCCGCGACGAAGACATCGCCCTTGGAATCCACCGCGACGCCATAGGGGCCGCTGAAGCCGCCGCCGATCGCGCTCACCGCGCCGCTGAAGTGCGCCGTCTGCGCCTGCGCGCCCACGCCGCCGCAGAGCAGTCCTGCCGCCACTGCCGCCACTGCCGCCAATCCCACCCAGCCGCGACCCGAGCGGCCCCTTGCCGCCCCAAAACGGACCTTCGGCGTCGAACCGTCACTTATGCGCCTCGAAACCGGGCTCAAGCAGCACAATTCGCGCGGAAATTGGCCAAGAAGAAGTGTCTAAGGGAGATCTTGGAAGCTGAACGGAAGACACACGAAGGGCGGAACGAAGATGGCGCCATTGAAAAGAGAGCTCCCAGATTTCGAATACTGGGGGAAATAGCGCAGTGACACAAGTGATACTAGCCGCGCTTCACATGAAGGCATCCGGGAGCGGTGTCGGGCTCAAAAACTTGAAACTTTACTTGGGGGGTGCCCAAGTATGGCACAGATCGGAAGAAGTTCTTCATAAATCGGGAGATAAATGTTAACCGTTCAAAGCACCTGCTGATTGCCCACGCTCCGAGCGTTTCGAGGACGACGCTGGAGCCGGGGAATCTCCATGAGCCAGGCAAATGTATGGGCCCACGGGAGCTTGAAAAAGGTATGGCGGAGAGTGGGGGATTCGAACCCCCGGTAGAACTTTTGGTCCTACAACGGTTTAGCAAACCGCCGCCTTCAGCCACTCGGCCAACTCTCCTGCGGGGTAGAAGTCGATTATAGCCTGAGCCGCGGACTTCGCCACAACGCCGCGACAATCGGCCTCTGAATCCGAATTCCAACTCTCTCCGCGCACCCGTTGCGCACTTTGCAAACTTCGCGTCCTTTGCGTCAGATTTTTTCTTGGCCGCCCGCAGGCGATACATTGCATACAACACAGGAGCCGTCGCCATACCCCGCACTCCACTATTTCCAGCCCGGCAAAACAAGCTGCGCCTGCTGCCGCTGATCGGCGCGACCTACTTCATGGTGGCCGGCGGCCCCTATGGACTGGAAGACATCATCGGCATGGCCGGCTACGGCCGCGCGCTGCTCCTGCTCACGGTCATTCCCATCGTCTGGAGCCTGCCCACCGCGCTCATGGTCGGCGAACTGGCCAGCGCCATCCCCGACGAGGGCGGCTTCTACGTCTGGGTGCGCCGCGCCCTCGGCCCCTTCTGGGGATTCCAGGAGGCGTGGCTCTCGCTGGCCGCCAGCGTCTTCGACATGGCTATCTATCCCACCATCTTCGTCCTCTATCTGGGCCGCGTCGCTCCCGCCTGGACCGCCGGATATCGCGGGACTTTGTGGGCCCTGGCGGTCGTCGCCGGCTGCGCGCTTTGGAATCTGAAGGGCGCCAAAGCCGTTGGCCGCGGATCGGTTGCGCTCTTCTGCGTGCTGCTTGTGCCGTTTGTCGTGCTCATCGGCGTCGCGCTCTGGAAGTGGCACGGCCACGGCAGCGGCGCGATCTTCCAGCCGATCGCCGCGCCCGATCTGGCCGGCGCCATCTCCGTCACCCTGTGGAACTACATGGGCTGGGACAACGCCTCCACGGTCGCGCAGGAGGTAGACGACCCGCAGCGCAACTACCCCCGCGCCATGCTCGGCTCCGCCGCCCTGGTCGCGGTTACTTACATTCTTCCGCTGCTCGCGGTGGCTCTGGCGGGGCTGAACCCAAACCGATTCTCGACCGGCGCCTGGACCGATGCCGCCCGCACCCTCGCCGGCCCCATCCTCGCTCTGGCCGTCGTGCTCGGCGGCATGATCAACGGCGCGGGCATGTTCAACCCGCTCATGATGAGCTACTCCCGCGTGCCCTTCGCCATGGCCCAGGACGCGGCCAGAGACGACCGCGAACTGGGCCGCCAGCCTGGGCTGCTCGCGCGCGTCCTGCTGCGCCAGACCGGCAACGGCGTTCCCTATGCGAGCGTTCTGCTGTGCGGCTGCATCTGGGCGCTGGCGCTGCGCTTCACCTTCGAGCGTCTCATCTCCATCGACCTGGTGCTCTATGGAGCGTCGCTCGTGCTGGAGTTCGTCGCGTTGGTCGTGCTGCGCCGCCGCGAGCCCGCGCTGCATCGCCCCTTCCGCATTCCCGGCGGCATGGCCGGAGCCATCGCAGCCGGCGTCGGCCCCACCGCGCTGATCACCTTCGCCATCTACGCGGCGCGCCATGAACGCGTCCTCGGCCTCAATGCCCTGCTCTTCAGCACGCTGATCGCGCTGGCGGGCGCGGGCGTTTACGCGATCACAAACCTGACTCGCCGAAACCGATCACGCGCCTGATAGCGTCGTTCCGATTTCCTTATTTTGAGGAGTTGCCAGTAAAAAGCCGCCGCCGAAAGAGTTGTCATCCTGAGCGCAGCGAAGGACCTGCTGTTCGCCCGAAGCGGCGACTGAAGCCACCCGTCGACTACTTTGCCTTTTTCTCCTCATACGCCTGCTGCGCCTTCACAATCGTCTCCCGCGCAAACGCCGCGTCGCGCCAGCCCTGCACCTCCACGCGCTTGCCTTCGAGATCCTTGTAGATGGAGAAGAAGTGCGTAATCTCCTTCAAAATATGCGGATAGATCTCCGAGTAGTTCCACACGTCCTTGTAGCGTGGATTGCCTTCCCCCACGGCCAGGATCTTCTCATCCATCTTGCCTTGGTCGATCATCTCGAGCACGCCGATCGGCCGCACCTCCTGCAGACACCCCGGAAAGCTCGGCGTATCGACCATCACCAGCACATCCAGCGGATCGCCATCGTCGCCCAGCGTGCTGGGAATGAACCCATAGTCGCCCGGATAATGCACCGGCGAAAACAGGTTGCGGTCCAGCTTGAAGACATGCAGTTCCTTGTCGTATTCGTACTTGCTGATCCCGTCCTGCGGGATTTCGATCACCGCGTTCACCAGCTCGGGCGACTTCGCGCCGATCGGAAGCTCAAGATAATTCGGCATAGCGTAATTGGGTCTCTTCTCTCAAACAACGTAATTTTGTCTCTTCTCTCGAAGGGTTACAGGGTCGGTCGGGGCTGCCACTTTCACACATTCAGGCCCGCGACAATCCCCTCACAGTCTATCGTCTCCGGCAGCCATTCCCTCAGTTCTAAGAAATCTCCTATGCGGTAGCTGTTTTGAAGGGGCGGGACTTCAGTCCCGCCGTAAACCTCAATGATTGAGGTGCGGCTTTGGCCGCTGAGGGCGTCAGTTCGCCCCGGCAACCGTTCCAAACCCAATCGCGATCCAACTGCCTTTGGCAGCGATTTCCTTGTCCCGGCTGTTTACTCCTTGTGCAACAATCGTTCGAGAGTTCGAGAGCTGGCCAGTTCGAGAGTCAGACAGTCAGACAGCTCCAAAGTTCCAAAACTTGCAGCGTCGTTCGCGGCGCGACCGGGGGCGTTTGCCCTCCAGATGGAATCCCCAGACGGAAGATGACGACCCGATGACCCCAAGCCGCTTCGCCGCTACTTCCCCGTGCCTGTTCGCTCTTGCCCTCGCCGCCCTTGCCGGGTTGCTGGCCAACCCCTCCCGGCTGGCCGCGCAGGCCCTGCCCGCCGCCACCAAGGCGCTCGACATCGGCGTCTACGCGGGCTACACCAACTCCAACTCCGACTACGGCCCCTACCGCAACACCGGCGAGGCCTTCGGGGTCGACATCACCCATCCCATCCGGTTCCCTATCGTGCCCTCGCTCGAAGGCCGCTTCAACTTCACCAACGGGCCCGCCGTGCGCGAGAACACCTACCTCCCCGGCCTGCGCGGCACCGCGACGTACTTCCACGTACTGCACCCTTACGCCGCGGCCTTTATCGGCTACGGCACCATCGCCTTCAACTTTCCCAACCACGGCTATCAGAGCGACAACTCGACGATCTACGCCGCCGGCGGCGGTCTCAACGTGGACGTCAGCGAAAACTTCGGCCTCATGGCCGACTTCCAGTACCAGCACTGGAGCCTGGGCGCCAACGATTCCCTCACCCCCACTCTCTTCCTGTTCGGCGTGACGTACCATATCCCTTTCCGGCCCTTCAATCGAATGCCCGGCTACTGACCCGCTCGCTCCCGCTGAGGACTTCCAGTCCTCCCACGGAGCTTTCTCATTCCCGCCCGGCAGGAGATTCCAATGTTGCGCTTCACGATCTTCGCGCTGCTGCTCTCGGTCCCAGCCTGCTCCGCTTCCGCCGCGAAACTCGCCTCCCCAGCCATCGCCCCGCAAAGCATCGCCCCGTCAACCGTTCAGGCCAGCCAGGCGGCCAGCCATCTGAATCAGGCAGCCACCGTCTGCGGGCCTATCACCGGCAAGCACACGGTCGCCGGGGTCGGGACTTTGATCGACTTGGGTCCATCATCGCCCAACCCGCCCTTCCGGGTGATCGTCTGGAGCAGCGACCAGCGCCAAGTCGGCGATCTGCCCTCTACCGGCAACATCTGCGTCAGCGGCGTGATCGGCCAGGCCCAGGGAATTCCGCAGATCGTCCTGTCCGACGCGAAGAGCTGGGCATTGAACGAAACGTCGGGTCCGGCAGCGGCCCCACCCAGGCCAGCCACTCGCGCCACGGCAACCGCCCCAGCCAAGCCAGCTCCCCCGAAGACGAACTCCGCCCCCAGCACGGCAGCAGCTCCCAGCGCCACAGTAGTCCCCAGTGAGCCGGCGCCCTCCACGCCCGTCCGGAGCAGTGCCGCCCCCGCCACCTCCCCCAGCTACCGCATTGGCCCGGACGACGCCCTCCAGATCACCGTGTGGAAGGAGCCGACCCTCTCCGGAGCCTTCCTGGTGCGGCCCGACGGAATGATCTCGCTCGTCCTGCTGGGCGATGTCCCAGCCTCCGGTCGCACGCCCATGCAGTTGGCCGCTGACCTGACCCAGCGGCTGAAGAAATTCCTCCAGGACCCCCTCGTCGCCGTGACGGTGCAGGCCGCCAACAGCCAGAGGATTTACCTGATGGGCGAGGTGCAAAAGGTCGGCCCCCTGGACATGGCGACCACCATGTCTCCGCTCCAGGCCATCGCCGCGGCCGGCGGCCTGACCCCCTACGCGAACAAGAAGAAGATCTACATCCTGCGCGGTCCTGCGGACAAGCAGCGCAAGATTCCCTTCGACTACAAAGCCGCGCTCAAGGGCAACCCCAACGCGTCGATCACGCTCATGGCCGGAGACACCATCGTGGTCCCCTGACTCGTTGTCCCCTGACTCGTTGTCCCCTGACTCGTTGTCCCCTGACTCGTGGTCCCCTGACCGTGAGCCTGCCGTTGCTGTTACCTTTCTGGTTGTCATTCCGCCGGATTCCGCTGCTAGCTTTTGCCTCTGCCCTTGCTCTTGCTGTTGCCTTCCTGGTTGTCATTCGGTAGGAATCTGCTGTTAGGTTTTGCCTCTGCGATCAAACCGGAACGCCAGCCGAACCGCCCGACGCTGTTAGCCTGAACAGCGGGAGCCTTACCGCCTTGCCCGATCCGCACCGTCACGGCAGCAGCCGTTTTATCCGCGCCTGCCTGCGCCAGCCCATCGACCGCACGCCCGTCTGGTTCCTCCGCCAGGCCGGCCGCTACATGCCCGAGTACATGGCTATCCGCAAGCACCACAGCCTGCTCGACATCTGCCGCACACCGGACATCGCCGCCGAGGTCACCATCACCGCCGCCGAGCGCCTCGGCGTCGACGCGGCCATCATCTTCGCCGACCTGCTGCTGCCCTTCACCCCCATGGGCGTAGACTTCGAGTTCATCAACGGCGAAGGCCCGGTCGTCCACTCGCCCGTGCGCACGCTGGAGCAGATCCAGGCCCTGCGCACCGACCGCACCGACGATCTCCTCTATGTCTCCCGCGCCATCGAAAAGGTCGCCCGGCACTTCGCGAATCCGCGCGCACCCGAAGGGCCTCACGATCCGGACGGCGACACCCTCGGCATCATCGGCTTCTGCGGCGCGCCCTTCACGCTCGCCAGCTACATGATCGAAGGCGGCAGCTCCCGCAACTACATCGAGACGAAAAAGCTCATGTACGCCTCAATGCTGCCCGACGTTGCCTTCCCTCCGGGTCAAGCTCTCGGACTGAGGCTTCCCCGCCCCGATCGCCAGGCGTGGCCGCTATTGATGGCCAAGCTGGTCGAAGTCCTCGTCGCCTACGCCGCACAACAGGTCACGGCCGGCGCCGATGTCATCCAGGTCTTCGACTCCTGGGCGGGCGCGCTTTCGGTCTCCGACTACCGCCAATACTGTCTCGACCCCACCACCGAACTCATCCAGCGAATCCGTGCCCTCGGCGTTCCGGTCATCTACTTCGGCGTCGACACCGCCTCGCTGCTGCCCACCTTTCGCGAGACCGGCGCGGACGTCCTCGGCCTCGACTGGCGCATCCCCCTCGATGAAGCGCGCCGCACCTTGGGCGCAGGCATCGCTCTGCAAGGCAACCTAGACCCCATCACGCTGTTCGCCCCGCCCGAGGTCCTCGAAGCCCGCGTCGCCGAAATCCTGCAACAAAACGCCAATCGCCCCGGCCACATCTTCAACCTCGGCCACGGCATCGTCCCCGGAACCCCGGTCGAAGCGGTCCTCCAGGTCGTCCAGCAGATCACGCACTCGGCCCGCGGCTAACTGCCGGGGTGGCCCATTCATGACAGTCTCATCGTCATGAGTGGGGTACGCCAGCCACCCCTTTCCGCCCTGCGAAAATATCTCCGAGCGTTCCCCTCCCTCACCCGTCTGTCCTGTTAGAAGGGACCCATGATCTTGATCGAGGGATACAGCGTAGCCTTGGCTTCCCCGCAGAGCGCCAGTTCGGAAGCAGACTCGGAAGCAGCTTCGGAGATCGACCTCGCGGCTCTGGTCGAGACCTACTCCGCGCTGCTCTTCCGCGTCGCCCACGCTATCCTGCGCCGCCCCGCCGAAGCCGAAGACGTCGTCCAGGACGTCTTCCTGCGCGTCCTCCAGCACCATCTCAAGACGAAAGATCACGCGCTGCCCGCCGTCCGCGACATGCGCGTCTGGCTGGTGCGCATCGCCTGGAACCTCGCGCTCGACCGCCGCCGCCGCATCCGCCCCGACCAGATCGACGACGCCTTCGCCGCCAGCCTCATCGCCGCCACCATCCCCGCCGACCGCGCGCTCCACGAGAGCCGGCGCATGCAGGCCGTCCTCCACGAGCTCGACCGCCTGCCCAAAGCCGAGCGCCAGGTCCTGCTGCTCTCCGCGCTCGACGAGCTCACCACGCCCGAGCTCGCCGCCATCACCGGCCGCACCGAATCCGCCGTCCGCGCCCTGCTCTTCCGCGCCCGCACCCGGCTCCGCCAGCGTCTCGATAAAGGAGGCCACGCATGAACCCCAACTCCAGCCACGACATCAAGAACGACCACGATCTCGACCGCGTCCTCACTGCCCTGGGCAACATCCAGCCGCCGGCGCACCTCGAGCACCGCATCCTCGCCGCGCTTGAGGCCCACCCCGTTCCTGCGCCACGCTGGGCCTTCTGGACCATGCTGCCCCCGGCGCGACACGGCCTCACCCTAAGCCTCGCGTTCTCTGGCGTGGGATTGGTGGTCGCGATCTTCTCCCTGTCGGCCCACAACTCGGCCCGCCCAGCCCACCATGCGGATGGCCCATCCGTTCGCGCCTTTGCGAAAAGCCGGGGTCCCCAGCAAGCGTTCTCTGCTCGCTGGGGTGGAACGTGGGGTATCGCGCCCCGCGCGACCGCTCTCCCTCGTTCCGCCTCGAACTCTGTCGGGAGCGACGATGACCACGCGGTGAGCAGCGCCGTCGAACAATCTCGAAGCTCTCCACACCGCCCCAGCCTTCAGACTCTTTCCCACCACGACCTCCAGAGCCCAACGCAACCCCAGCCCGGACCCCATACCCTGCTCTGCGACTGCGACCCGACCGCCGTCGCCGAAGCCAGCGCCCCCAGCCTTCCCGCGCCTCCGCTCCCGCTCACGGCGCAGGAAAAACTCCTGCTCCGCATCGCCCACCACCCCAACCCGGTCGAGCTAGCCGAGCTCGACCCTCACCAGCGCGAGGCCGCGATCGCTGAGGAGCGGGCCGCCTACAAGAACTTCTTCCATCCCCCCACGCCGCCCGCGCCGCCAACCCCGCCAGACCCTTCCGCGCAACCAGACTCTTCCGCTCAACCAAATCCCCAACTCCAACCCGAGTCAGCAACCCCGTCGCAACCCTCACCCACCGCACCTAACGGAGACCAGCCATGAAGCTCATTTACGTCCTCGCCGCCAGCCTCCTGGCACTGTCTCTCACCGCCTCCGCGCAAACCACCGAGACGCCCTCCAAGGCCTCCGAGACACCCTCCAAGTCCTCCGAGCCTTCACCCAACCCCCTCAGCCGCTCCGCCGAGGCGCAAGCCGACATGGCCCGCGCCCGCATCCAGACCTTCTACCTCACCAACGCCAGCCAGCAGCAAGAGGCCAACGAGATCCTCGTCGCCCTGCGCAATACCATGCCGCCCTATATCAAGATGTACCTGGTGTCCCACCAGAACGCCATTGTGATCGACGCGCCCCCCGAACAGCTCGCCCTGGCGCAGAGGCTCATCACCGAGCTCGACCGCCCCAGCAAGAGTTATCGCCTCACCTACACCCTTACCGAGCTCGATGGCAAACAACGCATCGGCACCGAGCACTTCTCCATGATCGTGGCTACCGGCCAGCAGACCACGCTCAAGCAGGGCAGCAAAATTCCCGTCGCCACCGGGTCCTACAGCCCCGGATCGGCAACGACAAATGGCACCGAGACCCAGTTCACCTATCTCGATGTCGGCATGAACTTCGACGCCACCCTCGACGAGACAGAACACGGCGCCCGTCTGAAGAGCAAGGTCGAAGAGTCCAGCCTCGGCGAAGACAAGACCATCAGCGGCGTCAACGAACCCGTCGTCCGCCAGACCGTCCTGCAGGGCATCGCGTTCCTCACCCTCAACAAGCCCCTCATACTGGGCTCGGTGGACATCCTCGGCAGCACCCGCCACATCGACATCGAGGTGCTCATGGAACAGGTCCAGTAGCGCCCAGCTCCCACATCGCTCCAGAACGCCGCGCGCACCCCCTCCAGCCCCGCCGCAGGATGCGCCAATGCGACGGGGCTTGAGTCCCCAGGAGGCAATAGGAGGCAACAGGGGGCAACAGGAGGCAATGTTTCCGGACCCCACGCTGCATCCGGCACGCCCGCAGCAGCGCCTGTGTTCCGCCGCACGACACCGAGCGTTCAACTGCCTCTCGTTTCCTGCCGTCAAAGTGTTACCGTCGCTAAGACATGACGCAGTGGAAGCTCACGCTCAGCTATGACGGCACGCCGTTCCACGGATGGCAGGTGCAGCCCGATCGCGCGACCGTGCAGGGAAAGCTGTCGGAAGTCATCGCTCGCATCACCGGCGAGCGTGTGCTGCCCCAGGGCTCCGGCCGCACCGACGCCGGAGTCCACGCGCTGGCGCAGGTGGCCAGCTTCGCGCTCGATTCGCCGATCCCTCCCGCCAACCTCCTGCGCGCGCTTAACCGCAGCCTCCCGCCCAGCATCCGCGTCCTCTCCGCCGAGATCGCCGCCCTCAACTTCCACGCTCGCCACAGCGCCCTCGGCAAGACCTACGAATACCGCATCTTCGAACGCAAGGGATTGGACCGCCGCATCCAGGCAGCCTCCACACCCAAGCCGGGTGGCCCATTCATGCGCCGCACTTTGTCGCATGAATCGGGCGGCGATGCCGGACCAGCCGATCCCGACCGCATCTGTCCCCCCTTCCTCGCGCCCTTCGTCTGGGACTGCCGCTGGCCGCTTGATCTCGAACCCATGCAGCGCGCCGCCGCCCTGCTGCTCGGAACCCACGACTTCACCTCCTTCGCCGCCGCCGATCCCGACCTCACCACGCGCGCGCACGAAGAGGCAACCAGCCCGGGGGGCCCATTCATCGACAGCTTCATCGTCGATCAGTGGGGTACGACTGCGGCCAGCCCCACGACCTCCGCCCCCAACCCCATCAAGACCCTATCCGCCTCCACCGTTCTCCGCGAGAACGACCTCCTTCTCTACCGCGTGACCGGCAGCGGCTTCCTGCACCACATGGTCCGCAACATCGTCGGCACGCTGGTCGAGATCGGCCGCGGCAGCCTGGCCGTCGAGTCGATCCCAACGATCCTCGCCAAGAAGGACCGCACTGTCGCCGGCCCCACGGCACCTGCGTGCGGCCTGTTTCTCGTCAGCGTCGACTATGCTCCGCCAGCGGCCACACTCAACCCGGAAGGCCGCCCATGAGCGCGCCCGAGCACCTCCGCATCGCCGCGCTGGCCCGCGACCCAAGCGTCCATCGGGCCTTCCGCTGGCTGCATCTCCACGAACCCCAGCTACGCCGCTGGCAGCTCGAATTCCTCGCCATCCCCGCACCCGCCTTCGCCGAATCCGACCGCGCCCACTGGTTCCTCGACCGCTTCCGCGACCTCGGCCTCGACAACCCCCACATCGACGCCGAAGGCAACGCCCTCGCCGAACTCCGCCCGGGCAGCCACACCATGAAAGAAGCCCGGGTGCCCCATTCATCGACAGCTTCATCGTCGATGAGTGGGGTGGCGACGCCGCCCGAACCACCCCAGACCCCAGCCGCCATCCCCATCATCCTGCTCTCCGCGCATCTCGACACGGTCTTCCCCGCCGCCACCGACTGCACGCCCCACGAACAGCCGCACAGCGACCGCATCGCCTGCCCCGGCGCGTGCGACAACGGCGCCGGCCTCACCGCTCTGCTCGCCCTCGCCGCCGCGCTCCAGCACGCGGCGATCCTCCCCGCCTGCACCATCCTGTTCGCGGCCAACTCCGGCGAAGAAGGCGAGGGCGACCTGCGCGGCATGCGCCATCTCTTCGGCGCCTCTCCCTACGCGGGCCGCATCCGCGCCGCCATCGCGCTCGAAGGCAGCGGGGCGACGACGGTCGTCGACCGCGCCCTGGGCAGCCGCCGCCTGCGCGTGGCCATCACCGGCCCCGGCGGCCACTCCTGGGCGGACGCCGGCCGCCCCAACCCCATCCTCGCGCTCTCTGCCGCGCTGCTCGCCGGCGCCGCGCTGCCGCTGCCCGCCAACCCCCGCACCACGCTCAGCTGCGGAACCATCCGCGGCGGCACCTCGGTCAACTCCATCCCCGAATCCGCCACCGCCGACCTCGACCTCCGCTCCACCTCCCCGCTCGAACTCGACCGCACCGAACTCGCCGTTCTCCACACCCTAAGCGCCACCGTCGACGCGCATAATCTCCCCCACCCCCCCACCACGCAGCTCCATCTCCGCGTCACCCGCATCGGGAACCGTCCCGCCGCCGCGCTCGCCCCCGACTCCCCTCTCGCCGCCAGCCTGCGCGCGGTTGACCGCCACCTCGACCTCGCCACCGAATTCCGCATCGGCTCCACCGACGCCAATCTCCCGCTCTCGCTCGGCATTCCGGCGCTGGCCATCGGCGCCGGCGGCAGCGGCGGCGGCATCCACACCCTCGCCGAGTGGTACTCGCCCGCCGGCCGCGACCTCGCCCTGCGCCGCATCCTCCTCCTTCTGCTCGACACCTGCACCCTCGCCGCCCGATAGCAAAAACCTGTCATCCTGAGCGTGCCTGGCATCGCCGTCCCAAAAAGTTGTCATCCTGAGCGCCGCGAAGGACCTGCTTCTGCCTTTGCACTTGCCTTGGCCTTTCTAGTTGTCATTCCGCAGGAATCCGCTTCTCCCCCGCCCCATCAGCCACTCTTGATAAACTCGCCCTCGTGAAGCTCCTCGCCTTCCTCCTCATGCTCCCGACCCTCCCCATCGCCCACGCACAGCACCCCGCGCCCGACACCATCTTCTTCCACGGCAATATCCTCACCGGAACCCGTCTCCGGCCGAACGACACCGACCCCATCCCCGGACGCGTCACCGCCCTCGCCATCCGCAACGGAACCATCCTCGCCGCCGGCAGCGACCACGAAATCCTCGCGCTGGCCGGTCCGCAAACCGACAAGGTCGACCTGCACAACGCCTTCGCCATGCCCGGCTTCAACGACGCCCACACCCACATCGCCCAGGCCGGCCAGCAGCGCCTCTCGCTGGACCTCGACAACGTCCCCTCGCTGGCCGCGATGCAGCAGAAGATCCGTGCCTACGCCGCCACGCTGTCCGCCGTAACCCCTTCGCAAAGCTGGATCCTCGGCGGCGGCTGGGACCACACCAAGTGGCCCAGCAAACGCCTGCCCACCCGCCAGGAGCTCGACGAAGTCACCGCCGGTCACCCCGCCTTCCTCGAACGCACCGACGGCCACATCGCCATCGCCAACACCGCCGCCCTCGAAGCCGCCCACATCACTCCCGACACGCCAGACCCCTTCGGCGGCAAGATCGACCACGACAACAACGGCAACACCACCGGCATCCTGCGCGAGGCCCCGGCGCTGGCGCTGATGCAAACGCACATCCCGCCGCCTAGCTACGAAACTCGGCGCCAGGCTCTCCTGCTCTCCATCCACGACGCGCTCGCGCACGGCGTCACCTCCCTCCAGGACTACTCCACCTGGGACGACTGGCTGGTGCTCGAATCTATGGAAAAAGCCGGCCTCGAGCACGAAGGCACCGGTCTGCCCATGCGCATCGCCGAGTGGATCGACTTCAACCTCCCCCTCGGCGACCTCGACCAGCGCCGCCGCAGCCACGACCCCAACGATCCGCGGCTGCACCTAACCAGCCTCAAGGGCTTCATGGACGGCTCGCTCGGCTCGCGCACCGCCGCCATGAACGACCCGTACACCGACGACCCCGGCAACTCCGGCATCCCCCGCTACGACCAGCAGAAGCTCAACCAGATGGCCGCCGACCGCGCCGCCGACAGCTTCCAGCTCAACTTCCACGCCATCGGCGACCGCGCCAACGACATGGCCCTCGACGCCCTGGCCGCCGCCGAGCAGGTCGGCCGTCCCGCCAACATCCCCGGGTGCCCCACGTCTGGACTTTCAGACGTGGGATGCAATGCCGCCCCACGCAACCCCGACGCAGCCATCGTCACCACCGCCCCGCCGCCCATCACACCGCGCGACTTCCGCTTCCGCATCGAGCACGCCCAGGTCGTGTCTTCAGGAGCATTTGCGCGCTTCGCCGCCCTCGGAATCATCGCCTCCATGCAGCCCTCGCACCTGCTCACCGACATGGCCTGGGCGCCCGCCCGCCTCGGCCCCGACCGCAGCCGCCGCGCCTACGCCTGGAAGTCTTTCCTCGACCACGGCGTCACGCTCTGCTTCGGCACCGACTACCCCGTCGAGTCCATCAACCCCTTCCGCGACCTCTACGCCGCCATCACCCGCATGAACGTCGATGGCACCCAGACCTTCGATCCGCAAACCGCGCCCCAGGAAAAGATCACCCTCAACCAGGCCCTCTACGCCTACACCCAGGCCTCGGCCTTCGCCGAATTTCGCGAGCACATCAAGGGGCGCCTCGAACCCGGCTACGTCGCCGACGTCGTCGTCCTCGACCGCGACATCACGAAGGCCACTCCGCAAGAGCTCCTCCACACCAAAGTTCTGCAAACCATCGTCGGCGGCAAGACGGTATTCCTCGCCAAATAGCTCGCGGTAGCCTTACTCCAGCACTTGCTTTTCTGCTTGTCATTCCCGCAGGGAATCTGCGTTCGCACTTGCACTTGCTCTTGCACTTGCTCTTGCACTTGCACTTGCACTTGCTTTTCTAGTTGTCATTCCGCAGGAATCTGCTTCTCCTCCGCGCCGCCATGACCCTCCAACGCCGCCACACCCTCACCGCGCATCTGCTTCTGCTCGCCGTGGTTCTCGTCTGGGGCACCACCTTTTCGCTGGTAAAATCCGCCCTCGCCGACGTCTCACCGCTGCTCTTCAACCTCCTCCGCATGGCGCTGGCCTTCGCCATCCTTCTCGCCGCGAACCACCGCACCCTGCGCGGCCTCACCCGGCGCGACCTCCGCTTCGGCGCGGCCGCCGGCCTGTTCCTTGGTCTCGGATATCAATTCCAGACCGCCGGCCTCGACCACACCACGGCCGCCAAGTGCGCCTTCCTCACCGGCCTGGTCGTGGTCTTCGTTCCCCTGCTCAGCATGCTTCCTGGCCTCAGCGCCGACGCCTTCCAAAAGCCCACCCTCGACGTCTACGCCGGCGCGCTGCTGGCCTTCGCCGGCCTCGTTCTGCTCACCACGCCTTCCGGCTCCAGCCTCTTCGGTTCCAGCCACGCACTGCTCTCCGGCCTCGGCCTCGGCGAAGGCCTCTGCCTGCTCTGCGCGATCGCCTTCGCCGCGCATCTGCTCACGCTCGCCCGCGCAACCTCCGCCGGGGGCGAAGCCTCCCTGCTCGCCGCCCGCCGTCTCGGTACACTCCAGATCGGCTTCGCCGTGCTCGCGATGCTGCTCACGCTGCCCCTCGGCGGCGCGCCCCACTTTCATTCCGCCGGAATCGTCTGGATCGCGCTCGGCGTCACGGCGCTGCTGGCCACGGCCGCCGCCTTCACCATTCAGAGCTGGGCCCAGCAGCGAATCCCCGCCTCGCACACCGCGCTGATCTTCACGCTGGAGCCGGTCTTCGCATGGCTCACCTCGCTGCTGTTCTTCGGCGAGACCCTCGGCCGCCGCGGCCTGCTCGGCGCAGCCCTCATCCTCGCCGGCATCCTTCTTTCCGAGCTCCGGCCAACCTCGCGACGCCGCGCCGCACTCCTACCGGGTGCGGACGCTTAATTCTCAGTCCCGCATAAGACGTCTGATACCCCGGCCCGGTTTCTCCTCTAGAGACTTTTCGTCCGCTGTCGCGTCTATCAAAGCGGCGAGCCGGGCGACGAACGGGGACTCCCCAACGGGCCGTTCCTCGCGAGTTAAGCTACTTGCGGTCCAGTCTTAAAGGCTCGCGGTTCGATCTCAATGTGTGGACCGAATCTGAACCAAATTTGAACCAAATTCGACTAAGGAACAATACCTCCATGGATTCATCCAGCAGTTCTGGCAGTCAATCCCCGCGGAGCAGCCACTCCCCGCGGAGCAGCCACTCCCCGCGGAGCAGTCAATCTCCGCTGCATAGCCTGTGGACCCGCCTTCGCGGCAGCCGTCTCAGCTCCACCTTTGCGCTTCTCGCCGTCCTCTCCGCGGGCATCCTCGCGGGGTCCCTGCTCACCGGCAAAGTCAGCGCCCGCCAGCAGAGCGTCAACTCCAGCGACGCGCAGCCCATCGTCATTCCCAATCCCGTCGATCTGTCGAACGCCTTCACCCACATCGTGAAGCAGGTCGGGCCGGCCGTGGTCAACATCGACACCGAAACGCTGCCCAAGCAGACGCTCCAGCACCCCCGCCGCAACTTCCCCCAGGGCAATCCGGGCGGCCAGGGAAACCAGGGTCAG
Organism: Granulicella sp.; assembly: GCA_965277925.1. Taxonomy (GTDB): domain Bacteria; phylum Acidobacteriota; class Terriglobia; order Terriglobales; family Acidobacteriaceae; genus Granulicella. The sequence goes on from OZ255850.1 coordinate 1,974,882, forward strand.
GGCGACCAGGGCGATAACGGCGACCAGAACGACATGCAGGACTTCTTCAACCGCTTCTTCGGCGGGGGTGGCGGCGGCCAGGGCGACCAGGGCCAGATGCCCGACGGCGGCGAGCGCCGCGCCCTCGGCTCCGGCTTCATCGTCGATCCGCGCGGCTACATCATCACCAACGACCACGTCATCGACAAGGCCGACCACATCTTCGTCAAGCTCTCCACTGACCCCGAAGACTCGCTCGATCCCGGCCGCCGCGCCACCGTCGTCGGCTTCGACAAAGACACCGACATCGCCGTCATCAAGATCGACACCAACACACCCCTCCCCACCATCAAACTCGGCAACTCCGACGGCGCCCAGGTCGGCGACTGGGTGCTCGCCATCGGCACGCCCTTCGGCCAGCGCAACACCGTCTCGGCCGGCATCGTTTCGGCCAAGAACCGCTCCATCAATGACGCCGGCGAAGACGGCATCGGCGCGGGCCAGTTCCAGCGCTTCATCCAGACCGACGCCGCCATCAACCCCGGCAACTCGGGCGGTCCGCTGATCGACATGGCCGGCGAGGTCATCGGCATGAACACCGCGATCTACACCCAGTCCGCAGGTTCCGAAGGCATCGGCTTTGCCATGCCCTCCAACACCCTCGCCAGCGTCTACAACCAGCTCATCAGCCCGGCGCACAAGGTGGTCCGCGGCTCCATCGGCATCGAGTTCCAGGGCGCGCAGTCCTCGGCGGTCGGCCGCGTCTACGGCTTCGCCAACGGCGGCGTGATGGTCAGCAGCATTGTTCCCAACGGGCCGTCGGCCAAGGCCGGCCTGCAGCCCAACGACATCATCGTCTCCGTCGATGGCCGCCCCATCAAGGACGGCGACGAGCTGGTCAGTATCGTCTCGGCCAAACAGCCCGGATCGACCGTTCGTCTCGGCTATCTCCGCAACGGCAAGCAGCAATCCGTTGAGGTCACCATCGAGGACCGCGCCAAGCTCTACGCGAACCTCAACGGTGGCGGCCCCGAAAACAGCAACGCACCCGGCGCCCCCGATGTAGGCCAGAGCAAGCTGGGCATCACCGTCCAGCCCACCAGTCAGGCCACCGCCTCCAAGCTGCACATCGAGGGCGGCGTCACCGTCACCACAGTCGCGCCCGGTTCCTTCGCCGAAAACATCGGCATGGCCCAGGGCCTCGTCATCACCGCCATCAACCGCAAGCCCGTGGACGGCGATGCTAGCTATCGCGCCATCGTCACCGGCCTCAAATCGGGCGACGACGTAGTCTTCGTCATCCGTAACCCCCAGCACCCAGCCGACGGCAACTCCTATCTTGGCGGCACGCTTCCTTAAGCTTGGCCGTTAATGGCCGGAGGCGCATCCTACTTGTAGTCTGGCATCCAGACAGAAAGAGGGAAATTGCAATGAGAGTATTAGCTCACTCACTAGCATTCGTGCTGCTCGCCGGCGTGTCCTTCTCAGCCAACCCCACAGCAACAGCCCAATTTCACCCAAAGGCGCCAAGTCTTTATCCCGCTGGCCCCGGTCCTGTTCCTCAGTGTCCCCCCGGTACAACGTATTCACCCAACTGCGGGGTTTGTTCGGCCGTCCCAGTCAACTGCGTATAGAACGCACGACAAGACCACAGACAAGGGCGCGGACCATTTAGGTCTGCGCCCTTCTTGTGTGTTTACGACACTGAAACGCAGAAGCCCTTGCAGTTCTCTTCATACCGAACGCTGAGTTTGTCCCAAGGGAGCGAATTTGCCGTAGCCCCTGGCGCACCCGCTCCCGCATTCGCAGGTCTGTTCCATTTCGGAACACACAAAAGGAGAAAGAAGTATCGCCTTCGCCACCCCCTTGCGCGCACGATGCAATTTATTTACGCTAAATTCAATGTTTCCCCCGGGTGCCCCGCTCCGCCCGCGCAACCTCACCTCACGACCTCACCTTAGGAGGGTCCGATTACGATGCGCGCAACCCCTGCTCGCCTGGCCACAGCCGTTCTGCTGATCGCCACCCTTCCCGCCTTCGCCCTGCACAAGCCGCATCACCTCGCCGGCCACGCCAGCATCCGCCACAACCTCCATGCGCGCGCCGCCTCCCACCACCAGCCCATCGAGGCCATGCCCTCCGAGCGCGCCACCGAGATCCAGTCCGCCCTCATCCAGCGCGGCTATCTCAGCGGAGAGCCCACCGGCACCTGGGACGCCCAGAGCGCCGCCGCCATGCAGAAGCTGCAGGCCGACAATGGCTGGCAGACCCGGCTCACCCCCGACGCCCGTGCCCTCATCAAGCTCGGCCTCGGCCCCCAGCAGGACGCCAGCAGCAGCCCGCAATAGCTCCACTGCTGCTATCGCAGAATCTCAGCGGCTATTTCACACTCTCAAGCGGCTATTGCACCCTCGGATAACTTGTCATCCTGAGCGCAGCGAAGGACCTGCTGTTCGCTCAGGGCGCCTCCAGGTCTCGGGTAAAGCGACGACGCCCGCCTACTCCGCCGGAAACGGCACCAACATCGCCTCACAACCGGCCAGCGCCCCCTTCCCGGCCTTACCGCGCACGGTCGAGTCCTCCCCCTGCGGCTGAAAGTTCACAGGCCCCGGCCCCAGCACAATATCCGCGTGGTTGATCTTGAACTTGTATGCCGCCGGCGAATCCACGGTAACCCCATCGAACTGGGTCCCGATGCGATGCGTCTTGTCGTACCCGTTCAGCATGATGGTCCCGCCGCCCGCGATCCGCACATCCCGCAGAGTAATGTCCTCGAAGCTCGGAAAGCTGTTCTGCAGCTTGCCCGCATAGCTGTACGCGGTGTCCAGATCGATCGGCGTCTTCGAGTTGCGAATGCATACATCGTCATAAACCACATCGTGCACCAGCCCCCCGCGCGTCGCATTCGACTTGATCCGGATCCCCGCCGTCGTCCCGTCGAGCGACAGATCGGTGACCCGCAGCTTACTTACACCCGCATTGGTCTCCGAGCCGATCGACATCCCGTGCCCATAATAAAAATGGTTATGAATGACGCTCATATTGGTCACCGGCCCATTGCCGCCCTTGATCGCGATATTGTCGTCCCCGTCGCGGATATACGAGTGCGTTACCGTAATATTCTTCGAGTTCCCAGGGTCCACCCCATCCGTATTGCGCGCATTCGCCGGCGTATCGATCTTCAAGCCCCACACCGTAAAACCATCCCCGCCGCTATAGACCACATGGAAGTTCGCCGAGTTCTTTAGCGTAATCCGGTAGATCGTAAAGTCATCGCTGTCCTCGATCTGGATCAGCCGCGGCACCTGCTGCCGTCCTCCCGCCCGCGCATCGTTGGCCAGGTCCCACCACGTCTTTGCCTGCACTTTGCCGTCCACCAGCAGCTTCGACCCGCCCCGCCCATCGATGATTCCGCCGCCCGTCCCATCCCCCATGATCCCCGCGCCCCCCGCGCCTTTCCCATGGATCAGCGGACGGCAGCCGCTCCTCTCCTCATCCACCTTGCCGCAGCTTCCCGGGCTCGTCGCATAGACCTTCGGATCGCGCGACCCAAACAGCGTCACGCCCTTGTCCACCAGCAGCACCACGCCCGGCTTCAACTCGATCGGCCCGCTCAGAAACGCATTCCGCCGGTCATCTCCAGCCGCCAGCTCCAGCGCCTTGCCCGCGCCGCACCCATCGATCCCCTTCTGAATCCGCGCCGTATCCAGCCTGCCCTCATCCGCCGCCGCCATCCCGTCCGCGCCCACCCGCGTCAGCTCGGCCTTCAGCGTCGCGCACACCCCCGGAACCACCGGCTCCGTCACCGTCCGCGTGTCTTGCGCCGAAACCGCCCGCGTTCCGCCCGCCGCCACCAACCCACACACTACCGCCACTGCCGCAACTCGCTTCATCTCTCTCCTCCGGCGCGATTCTCCGGCCACACCTGACCCATAGAGAATCGCACCTGGGAGCACAACTTGTCATCTAGATTCAGCAGCCGGTCTGACTGCCTTCACGACCGAAGGCCCAGAAGACCGTATCCGCCTGTGCACTTGCCTCTCTGGTTGTCATTCCGCAGCGCAGCCGGGATCCCCGGAGAGCGGTCTTTGCTCGCTGGGATGGGGAGCGGAGGAATCTGCTGTTCTGGGGACCCAACATACTGCCCGTCGGACCTCACTTCCGGGCGCCCTCAGGCCACCCATCCCCGCCGTCGCACCGCGCCCGCAACCCCCATCAGCCCCGTCCCCAGCAGCACAAAGCTCGATGGCTCCGGTGTGGCACTGGGAGCGACGACCGCCTGCCCCGTCACCAGAAAGTTGGCGGATGCGTCCGAAGCGTAGATGGTGCCGGGCTCGGCGTAATAGTTTCGGCCGCCGCTGTAAGAGCTCAGACCCGCGATCTCACTTGGAATAGAAGCATCTTCATAGAAGTAGTATCGGTCTCCGGCGGTCAGTGTCATCCCCGTATCGAACGTATACACCCCACCCGAAGACGTCGCCATCCCCAGCAGGCCCGCATCGCCGGAGTTAAGTCCTGCGGGAGTTCCCGCATACGGCGCCGCAAACAGATACCCGTTTCCCGCGGCGAATGGCGCGGAACTGTTGGAAGCGGAGTAGAAGTTGAAGGTGATGTCGTCGAAGAGCCCGGTACCCGTGACAGTAAACGACTGTCCCTGATAGTCGGCGAGCAACAGCGCGCTACCTCCCGAGGCGCTGGCGAGTGTAGTGCCATGGGCGGACAGGCTGGCCGCAACCACTGCGGCAGCCACAAGATATCGTAGACGCATGGGAAATCTCCTGAGAAGAAAATAGCGATTCAGCGGCGCCGCCGCAGTATATCACCACCCTGCGCAGAGAGCCAGAAAAAAATCGGGAGCTCCCCACTTATTTCTCCAATCAGTCTCGTTTTGGAAACTCAGCCGGGCTGACGGGTGGCCCATTCATGGACGGTTTTATCGTCCATGAGTGGGTGATAGCCAACCCCGGGTTGCCCATTCATCGCGGCCTTTCGCGCGATGAGTGGGCAACACTCACCGCACCCCCTCCGCATCCCATCCATCCGGCCCCTTCAGCCACGACTTCACGGTCAGCACCTTCGCCTCATCCGCCGTCAACTGATACGTCCCCGCGATCCGCCCGCTCGTATCCACCGGCTTGCCATCATCCCCCACCGTCCCATACTCCCCATACTTGCTGGTAGCCAGCTTCCCCGCCCACTCCGCCCATCCCGGCGCCGCGAGTTTGGTCCCCACCACCTTCGTGTTCACAAAAAACACTGTAGAGTAGGGCCGCCACGGCCTTCCCAGCAGCAACTCGCCAACCCCCTTCTCCGCCGTGATCGTGCAATCGAGAAACAGATACCCCGAGTTCTCCAGCGAATACAACCGGCTCTGCGCCGTAATCGTCACCTCCGGGTGCGCCATCGCATGAATCTCGCAGTGGTCGAACACCGCCTTCGCGTCGCCGAAGATGAAGTCCACATGCCCCGCGACATAGCAATCCTGAAACAGCATCCGCGACGCCCGGCACGCCTGATCCTGCGGGTCTCCCGCCCCATGACACGTCTTGCTGTTGGCATACAACGTGTCCTGATACCCCAGCAGCCGCACATGCCGCAGCACCTCGCGATCGCCGTTGATCATCAGCGCCACAGCCTGCGCGCCCTCGTGCGTTCGCGCGTGGGTCTGCTCCCAAAGATTCTGTATCGCCAAATTCTCCGCAAGAAAATCATCGCCGGTCACGCTCACGCTCCACGACTTGCTTGTCCCGCCCGCGCTCCCCGCCGAATCGTCCCAGCTCAGCACCACATCCTCCGGCTTCGCTCCCATCCCGCGCAGCTCGATGCCGTTCTTCGCAACCGAAATCTTCTCCCGGTACACGCCCGGCGCAATCCGGATCACCTCACCCTGCGCAGGCGCCGCATCCACTGCCGCCTGCACGGTGGCAAACTTCCCCGCCCCGCTCGCACCCGCCGCCACCATCACCACCGGCTTAGCCGCGGCCTGGGCGCCGCAGGGCGCATCCAGCAATCCGGCCCCCACGCAAAGGACCGCAAAAACTCCTCGACACCATCCGAAAACCTTCACAATCCCCCTCTGACGCGCACAACCACTCCGACCGCAAGTTACTTCTGTATACAGCAGCGTCGCCGGGTTGTCATTCCTGAAGCGAAGCCACGGTCGCCATTGCCGTCGCCTTTCTGGTTGTCATTCCCGAAGGGAATCTGCGTTCGCCGTTGCCGTATGCTACTGGGATGAGGCCTGCTCGACGCATCGCTCTTGCCGCATTGGCCCTCGCCGCTCTGCTCGCCCCCCTACCCGCCCGCGCCATCGAAATCAAGATCTCCGCGCAGGCCCTCGAGCGCACCCTCGACAAGCAGCTCTTCAACGCCCCCGACGGCCGCTACTATCTGCGCGGCAAACCAGGCGGCGCCAGCGGCAAACCCGACTCCGGCTGCTTTGCCTACGCGCAGGACCCGAAGGTGAGCTTCGTCGCCGACCGCATCGTCGTCCACGTCACGGCCCACGCCAAGCTGGGTGCGCAGATTCACAAAGACTGCCTCGGCGTCGCCCTCGCCACCGCGGCCGACGTCTCCGTCATTCCCGACGCCCAGGGCGAGACCATCGGCTTCCGCGACCCGCGCATCGATCGCCTCTCGGAGTCCCGGGAGCTCGATTTCTTCCTCATCCCGTTCCTGAGCAAGAAGCTGCCCCAGCAGATGAAGGTCAACGTCGCCGATCTGCTCCGCCAGCTCCTCGCAAGCTCCACCCAGACCACCGGCTACAACATCGCTCTTGACGACCTCAAGATCCACTCCATGCAGGTCAGCGGCGACGCCCTGGTCGTGGACTTCGATGGCGACCTGTCGGTGCACTGACGTTGTTAGTTGTTGGTAGGAAGCCTCCTCGTGCTTCGTCCTCCGCTGCCGCGAACAACTGAGCACTAACCGCTAAGAACTAACAACCGACAACCCTACTCACCGCCAGCTCACCGCCAGATGCCACCGCAGCCCGCGCTCGGCGGTGCGGCGCAGCACCGTCTCATACTCGCGCAGCTCCGCCAGCACCTGCGGGCCTTCGCTGCCTAGTTGATGCGGGTCCAGCTCCACGGCCTCGGCCAGCGCCTCCACCGTGCGCAACCCCTCCTCCGGCCTGTACCACTGCGGCGGCGGCAGCTTATGCAGCAGATCGGGATTGCCTCCGCCCTCCTCGATCAGCAGCGCCATGGAATTTTCGTCGGCCGAAAAAAACTCCAGCAGCGGCTTCACGCCGAGGTCCAGCGCCAGCTTCTCGATCGCGCTCTCATACCGCGCCAGAACGCGGCCGTTCACGTAGATGTTGTAGCCCGGGTCGTCGCCCTCGACCACGATGTACATGGATGCAGCCATCGCTTCGAGTGTATCGCCGCCGGACGCAGAGTTGAAGACCATTCACGCCACCCAGCGCGAGGATCGTCTGTTGCCCTTGCCGTCGCCCTTGCCGTTGTCCTTGCTGTTGCCGTTGCCGTTGCCGCTGCTCTTGCCCTTGCCCTTGCCGTCGCCGTTGCCGTTGCCCTTGCCCTTGCCCTTGCCGTTGCCCTTGCCCTTGCTCTTGCCTTTCTGGTTGTCATTCCGCAGGAATCTGCTTCTTCGAGGCACACCTGCCAGCGGAAACTACCGAGGAACGAACGACGCTGCGTCTTCCGTTTCATCCACCGCCGGCAGCAGCAGATAGACGCTCGCCAGCGCCAGCAGCCCCAGACCGAACAGCCAGCGCGCCGTCATGCCCGGCCGTGCCAGCACAATACCCTCGATCAGAACCAGCAGCGGCACCAGCACAAACTGTGCCGACCAGCGCGCCGCGGGCAGCCGCAACAGCGCCAGCACGGCCAGCAGCGCGACAAGGCCATCGCAGGCGACAGCCGGCAGCGCGACCACCGGCTTGATTCCGGCGACCAACCACCGCATCGCCACCGCAACGCCAAACAACGCAGCCCCGCCAGTGAGCGCCGCCGTCAGCCTCGGGAAAGCAGCCGTCAGCCTCGGGAAAGCAGCCGTCAGCCTCGGGAAAGCGGCCGCCGGCGCGGGAAGGCCGCCAGCCTGAATCGTATTGGCGAGAGGCGTTGCGCAAAACAGCGCCGCTCCCGCGCCCGTAAGCGCCGGCGCCAGCAGCATGGCGACATCGCCGCGCGCTGCTCCCAGGCTGGGCTCCGGCAGCACCAGCAGCAGCCCCGCGACCGCCGCAAGGCCCGGCCAGATTCGCCCGGCGACTCCGTCCGCGCTGGCGATACCGAACGCCGCGGCAGCGATCGCCACCGCCACCGGCGTCAACGCCAGGGCGATCACCATACCGCCCGCATCGAGCTCCTTTGCGCCGATCAGCACCGCGCTCGCCGGACCGCCGAAGAGCAGCGCCCCGGCCAGCAACCCTCGCCAGTCGAGAGCGTTCCACAGCCTCGCCCGCCCCGGGCCATCCCGCGACCGACGCGCCCACAGCAGGAGAACCAGCGCAGCCCACGCACAGCCAAGCGCATCCGAGCCGAGCGTCGATCCAGCCTCGGGCCGCGCGCCCTCCAGCATCCAGCGACTGGCCCCGGCCAGAACCAGCAGGACAAATGGCCACCAGCGCCGCCAATGTGCTCGCGCCCGCCCGGTCGGCACTCCATCCTCCTTGAAGTTGCAGCGCCGCGGAAGTTGCAGCGCCGCGCTTCCACCAGACCGCGCGCCCCAATCGCGTTGCCTTGAGCGTTTAGACGAGGAAACCGCGCCCATGGGCGCGGTCTCCTTCACAGCACAACACCTGCAAGCACAACCTTTGCAATCTACTGATTGCCGCTGCCCTGCGGCGGCGCACCCGCGCTGCCCGAACCACCCGCAGCACCCGGACCACCGGGCCGACGCCCACGACGGCGACGACCGCGACGCTGCCCTGCCGGACGCGCCTCGCCACCCGCCCCTACAGCAGCCGACACCGGCTGGTCAGTCGTGGTCTCGGCCTCATCGCCGCCCTCATTCTCATCGCCGTCGAACTCCTCGTCCTCGTCGAAGTCCTCGCCGCCTTCAATGGTGATGGTCTCCTCCGGCTTCGGCGGCTCCACGCGCTCAGGACGCTCCGCCCGCGCAGAACGCTCGCCGCGCTCTCCATCACGGCCACGATCGCGATCTCGTCCGCCGCGATCAGGGCGATCGCCGCGATCAGGGCGATCACCGCGCTCCGAACGTTCACCACCGCCGCCAGTCTCGGCAACCGGCGGCAGGCCCAGCTTCTCGCGCTGCTCACGCAGTACCGCCTTGCGCGACAGCTTGATGCGGTTGCCCTCGATCGCCAGCACCTTCACAAGGATCTGATCGCCCTCGCGCAGCTCGTCCTTCACTTCCTTCACGCGATGCTCGGCGATCTCGGACACATGCAGCAAGCCATCGGTTCCGGGGAAGATCTCCACGAACGCGCCAAACTCGGCCAGCCGCACCACCTTGCCCAGATACGTCTTACCCACCTCGGGCACAGCCGTAATGTCCGAGATCATTTGGATCGCGCGCGCCAGACCATCGGCGTCGCTCGAAGCCACATTCACCCGGCCCGTATCGTCCACATCGATCTTCACGCCAGTCGCGTCCACAATCCCGCGAATCACCTTGCCGCCCGGCCCGATCAGGTCGCGAATCTTGTCCGTCGGAATCTGAATCGTGTGGATGCGAGGCGCAAACGCGCTCTTCTCCTCCGCCGCCTTCGAGATCACCGCGTCCATCGTGTCCAGCAGGAACAGCCTGCCGTGACGTGCCTGTTCCAGCGCCTCGCGCATGATCTGCGCCGTGATGCCCATGATCTTGATGTCCATCTGCAGCGCGGTAATGCCCTTGCGCGTTCCGGCCACCTTGAAGTCCATATCGCCGTAGTGGTCTTCCGCGCCTGCGATGTCGGTCAGGATGGCGTACTTGTCGCCTTCCTTCACCAGCCCCATCGCCACGCCCGCGACCGAGCCCTTGATCGGAATGCCCGCCTGCATCAGCGACAGCGAAGCTCCGCACACCGTCGCCATCGACGACGATCCGTTCGACTCCAGAATGTCCGACACCACCCGCAGCGTGTACGGCGACTCTTCCTCGTTCGGCAGCACCGCTTCGAGCGCGCGCCATGCCAGCGCTCCATGGCCAATCTCGCGCCGGCCGACGCCGGTCATGCGACCAACTTCACCCACCGAGAACGGCGGGAAGTTGTAATGCAGCATGAACTTGCGCTTCTGCTCGCCCTCGTAGCTCTCCATCCGCTGCGCGTCGTCGGTCGTTCCCAGCGTCGCCGACACCATCGCCTGCGTCTCGCCGCGCGTAAACAACGCCGATCCATGCACCCGTGGCAGCACACCGGTCTCGATGGAGATCGCACGAATCTCATCGAACGCGCGATGGTCCGGCCGAATCTTCTCGTTCAGCACCTGCTCGCGGAAGATGTTTTCCCGCAACTGCTCGAAGTATTTGCTCAGCTTCTTGCCCGCGCCGGGATCGTCCGCCGGAAGCTCCTTCTTCAGCTCGTCCTTGATCTCCTTGACCTTGGCGTAGCTGTCGAACTTGGGGTGCTTCTTTGTATCGAGCGCGTCCTTCAGCCGGTCGCCGACCTTCGCCTGCAGCCCGCTTGCATACGCTTCATCGTTCTCGAGCGGCGTCACCGTGCGCTTGGTCTTGCCCGCGCGGCCAACCAGGTCCTCAATGCCCGCGACGATCTTCTTGATCTCCTCGTGCGCAAACTCGATGGCCCCGACGACAACCTCTTCGGGAATCTCCTTGGCGCCGGACTCCACCATCACGATGCCGTCCTTCGTCCCGACGACCATGATGTTCAGCTTGCTCACCAGACGCTCCGAGTACGTCGGATTCACCACGAAATTTTCGTCGATGTAGCCAACGCGCACCGCGCCCACCGGACCATGAAACGGAATATCGCTCAGCGCCAGCGCGCAGCTCGCGCCGTTAATGCCCAGCACGTCGGGATCATTTTCTCTATCGGCCGAATACACGAACGCAACCACCTGCGTCTCATTGCGAAACGCCTCGGGAAACAGCGGCCGAATCGGCCGATCGATCTGCCGGCTGGTAAGAATCTCCTTCTCGCTCGGCCGCCCTTCACGCTTGATGAAACCGCCCGGAATGCGTCCGCCGGCGTAGGTAAACTCGCGATACTCCACCGTCAGCGGGAAGAAATCGATGCCCTCTTTAGGGTCAGGGTGGGCGACCGCGGTCGCCAGCACGGCGTTATCGCCGCTGGTTGTAAACGCCGCGCCGGAAGCCTGCTTGGCGATGCGCCCTGTCTCAAACTTGATCTGCTTGCCACCGGCAAGCTCAACAACTACGTCCTGCTTCATGGGTCTTTCCCTCTTTATTCTCTCTGTCTGTCTCTAAGCTTGAATCGCCGCGTTTGACAGCGGCTTGGTGCCCCGCACTCAACGTGTCAGCGGCTCCACGACAAAGCCCCGTCGAAGATGACTTCGGCCGGGGCTTCCCTGTTTTCAATAGCGGATCTGGTGAGTCTGACAGCACTGTACGATGCACCGAGCCATCGCGACGAACCCCCGCGCCGCCTTGCGTAGCGCGCGGCGCGAACGGGAGCAACTACCGCTGCTCCCATCCGGTCGATGGTCTTAGGCAAATTCAATCGTCGTACACTCCTGAAAGCCGCTCTGGGCGCATCGCCGAAGCAGCCACAATGTTGAATACAGCCTCGATCGAATGCGAGGCCACATCCAGGGCTACTTGCGAATACCCAGCTTGCCGATCACGTCGCGGTAGCGGTCCGAATCCGTCTTCTTCAGATAATCCAGAAGTCCGCGGCGCTTCGACACCAGCATCAGCAGGCCACGGCGCGAGCCATGGTCTTTCTTGTGGGTCTTGAAATGTTCCGTCAGTTCTCCGATGCGCTCCGAAAGGATCGCAATCTGCACCTCAGGACTTCCGGTATCGGAGTCGTGGGTGCGGAACTTGGTAATGATGTCTGTCTTCTTTTCGGTCGCCAACACGGCAGGTCTTGCTCCTGATTCTCTATGCTCTAGTCCACGTCTATAGTGTCCAGCTTAAAGATACCACGCAGAAAGCCCGGGGCTCGACCCGCCCTGCCTCCCCGGGATGCCATTTTCGCCCGTTCCTCCGCCCGTCCCGCTCTCCCTCCGGGCGCTCTCCGAGGTTCAGAAAGCCAGCTTAAGCGCCAGTTGCACCAGCCGAGGATTGTTCACCGTCGAGTTCACCGAGCCGAATCCAACCGCGTTCAGGTCGGCCACCGGCGACCCGAATTGCGCGTGATTGAACAGGTTGAAGAACTCCGCGCGAAAATCCAGACCCATCCCCTCGCGAGGCAGCGCGAACCGCTTGATGACGGAGAAGTCCGTGTTGACGAAATCGGGCCCGCTGGCCGGAACGCGCGAAGCATTCCCCAACTGCCCGGCGGCCGGCGCAACAAAGCAGGCTGTGTTGATGTACTCCAGCTTGCCGTGGTCCGCCTTGGACGGGTCGCAGCCGGCGACCTGGTCTGGCCGGTTAAAGTTGTTGCTATTGCCGCCGTTCTGGAAGAAGGCGCCGGACTCGTTATTGCTGTAGATCAACGGCACGGGAAATCCCGACGAGACTCTCTCGATAAGCGTCACCTGGAAGTTGCCCAGCATCGCGTTGGTCGCGCTATTCCAGCCGCTGCCGATCTGCTTTCCATGGCCGAACGGCAGATCGTAAATGACACTGCCGATGAAGCTGTGATCGAGATTGATCTGCGACAAGCCCCAATCCAGTTGATCCCAGTTGGGCAGAGGAAAGTAAGGTGCGCTCAGCTCCGAACCGAGGCCGTCCGACAACCCGTTGTCATACGTGCGCGAGTAGGTGTACGCAAACAGCGCGTAGAGACCGTGCTTCGGCGTGTTGGTCTCCGCCTTGATCTGAAGCGAATTATAGTTTGTCCTGCCCACGTCGCCGAACAGCAGAATGGTGTTGGAGGTCTTGTAGGGCGGCACATACGGCGCGCCGCCGGCAAGACAGCCCAGCGTGTAGCCGGCGACCGTGCCGCACGCCGTCGGGCTGCCGGTGTTGAGGTCGTTGCCGGACACCAGGATGTGCGTGCCGTGAGAGCCCGCATAGCCGGCCGTCAGCACGAGGTTGCCGATCAACTGGCGCTCGATGTTCACGTTGTATTGCTGGACCCGTCCCAGTTTGAGGTCCGTAGGCTTGGCATTGAAGGCGCCCGTGAATGTATCCACGGTAGGCGCCGAAGGAATCGCCTGAAACCCGCTGGAGAGGCTAATTCCGGAGGGCGTTTGTCCCAGCACAGTCGCGCAGTACGAAGTCGCAAAGGCGCAGCCCGCGGAGGCGAAGGCGTCCGACTCGCCAAAGAACGGCGGGTTCTCCCATAGACCCGGCGCGCCCTGGTTGTAGCTGGAGTCATGGTACAAACCGTAACCCGCGCGAAGCACCGTCTTATCGCTGCCGAAGACCTTCCACGCAGCGCCGATACGCGGCTCGAGGGCCGTCCAATCCATGTTCACACCCGCCGACGCGCCCACCCCGTTCTGATTGGCAACCAGAAGCTGGCCCGTTGCGGGAATGTAGTTGGCCAGACGTCCGTGGGCTTCGGTGATGGGTGTGGTCAGATTCCAGGCCAGACCAAGATTGAGCGTCAGCGCAGGCGTGACCCTCCAGTCGTCTTCGACGAACGGACGATAGATCTTCCAGCGGCGGCCGATCACCGGGCCGTTGAATGTCTGGTCATGAATAGCCAGGCCCGTGAGGCCGAGCAGTAGATCGGCCTCCGAACTGCCGCCGATGTTCGCGCTGTTCAGGCCGCTGAAGTTCCCCCCGCTGCCGATAATCCAGAAGCCATCCTGGAAGGCCTCGGTCCCCGTGTTCATCTGATTGGCGCGATAGCCGAACCCTGCCTTGAGCTCATGCTTGCGCAGAATGATATCGAGGGTGTCCCGGAAAGAGAAGACGTTCGTCCCACCCTGGAATGGAGCGAAGCCGCGATCGCCGAGCGCCCAGAAGCCGCCCAGCAGATCGGTCGAAACCAAACCGCAACTGAACGCGCCGGACACGCAGGTGCCGTTCGCGCAGCCGAGATTCGCGTTGGGAATACCGCCCGGCACAATGGTCGCGGAGGCGCACGTCCCGGTGCCCTGCGAGGCGATGTAGTTGAAGATGCGGTTATAGCCGAAACTGGCCTGGTTGACCATCGTAGCCGAGAACACATGCGTCTCGCCCAGGGCGGCATTGCGCGCGTGGTTGATGATGCGCTGATTGCTGCCGAAGTCGTTCGATTCGGCAAATCCCGGCGACCCGCCCGGCACATAGGAGAACGCCTGGTCGTAGCTGAACCGGCCGAAGACACTGTCATTGCCGGAAAGCGTGTGGTTGTCCAGGCGGACGTCGAACTTCGTTTCGTTCAGGCTGCGCACCGGCTCATTCACGTAGTTGTAGCCGGCGCTCGCATTGCTGGCATTCGGCGCGGGATACAAGTTGATCAACGCCTGTCCAATGGGATTGATCAGGCCGGACGGAATCTTGTTGCAGGGCGTGCCCTTGGGCTGGCTTCCATCGGGATTGGAAGGCAGAGCCTTGCCCGAACTATCGCACTGGAAATAAACATTGGGATAGGCGGCCGGGTTGCTAGACGCGCCAATCAAGTTTGGATTGACGATGGCAAGACCAGACACCGTATTGCCAAAAGGGTCGCTGGAGAAATCGCCTGCGCGCTGCGCCAGCGATGGCAGCAGCCCCGTAAACACAATGCCGTGGCGCTGATCTGTTTGTTCGCCATCGACAAAGAAGAAGGTCTTGTCCTTGCGGACGGGTCCGCCGACCGAGCCTCCGAACTGGTTCAGGTTGAACTTCTCCGGGGAGGTCGCAAAGTAGCTCTTGGCATCGAGATCGGTGTTGCGCACAAATTCAAAGAGCGACCCATGAAAGTCGTTGGAGCCGGATTTTGTCGTGACCAGCACCGTCGGACCCGCCCGCGTACCGTACTCGGCCGTGTACGTGGAGGTCAAAACCTTGAACTCCTGAATATCGTCGATCGAGGAGAAGATGCCGATGCCCCCCGAAGTCAGCTCGTTGTTGTCGACGCCATCCAGCAGCCAGTCCGTACTGTTGGGACGGGAGCCGCCCACCGATAGCGAGAACGGACCGCGCGCGGCGACCTCACTGTCCGCCGCGCCATTGAAAAAGCTGGGGTTGGTCTCGGCTGTGGCGCCAGAGGTGAGCGTCGCAAGCTGAACGAAATCGCGGCCGTTCAAGGGAAGCTGCGCCACCTGCTGCGAGTTGATGACCTGGCCAAGAGATGCATTGGTCGTCTGGATTGCCGGGGCGGCACTGGAGACTGTCACCGACGTCGCTACGGTGGCGGGCAGCAGCGAAAAATCGAGCTCCCGAGCTTCGTTTGTCTGGAGACTCAGATCTTTGGCTTCAGTGGCCTGAAATCCCGCCGCATCGACGCGCACGATGTATGTCCCGACTGGCAGCAGCGAGATCAGATAGTGTCCGGCCGTATCCGTCTTCCCGTCTCGCGTCAGGCCGGTTCCCTGGGAGGTGGCGGTGATGGTAGCTCCAGGGACAGCCGCTCCGGTTGGATCGAGCGCATTTCCGGAGAAACTTCCCGTCGATTGAGCATGCAGGACCGGAGCAATCACCAACGCGAGAACGCAAACCAACACACGTAGGAATGTTCTGTGGAATCGCGTATCGGCTGAGTGTTCCAGCGATCCCGGTCGTATCATGGCCACCGTGTTGCGTTTCATCTTCAAACCTCTCGAAAGACAGCTAACGTGGCTCCTTGCATGGATTCGCGCAGCTCTGGATGCTAAAACTTTAAGGATTAGTCCGTCCAAAGTCAACGCAAGTTGGTAGTGTCTCAGTTTGAATCTCGGGATTGGGAAGCGGCCCTCGGGTTACTGGTCACACCTGCAACGCGGCGCGCGGATCGTGTTCAACCTCACCTCCGCGCGACGTCGGCTCAAGCTATTCTGAAGAACGTGGGAGGAGATTTTGCAGCATGGCAAAACTTGTCTACGGATTGAGTCAGTCGCTGGATGGCTACGTCGACCACATGAAGCTTGGGCCGCCTGCGCCCGCGGCCTTCCATCACTTCCTCGAGCTGGTGCGTGTCCTGACGGGCGTCATCCACGGTCGCCACATGTACGAGATCATGCGTTATTGGGACGAAGACCTTCCTGATTGGGACGCGGAGGAGCGCGACTTCGCGGTGGCGTGGCGGAGCCTGCCGAGGTGGGTCGTGTCGCGTTCCCTCAAGTCGGTTGGCCCCAACGCCACGCTTGTCGCGGATGACTTCGAGACGGTGATACGCGGGCTGAGGGCGGACCTCGCTGGCGAGATTCTAGTTGGCGGACCCGTCCTGGCGCAAAGCCTGACCGAGGCCGGTCTTATCGACGAGTATCGACTCTACCTCCGCCCCGTCGTGCTTGGTGGTGGCAAGCCATTCTTCGTCGGCCCCCGGCCGCCGCTGCACCTGGTGGCCAGCGAGTTAATTGCCGATGACATGATTCGGTTGACATACGTTCCGGCTTAATCGCGCAACACGCCCACCATAGGTTCCACAATCCAGAACTCGCTGAATTGGTCCGAAGTGCTGAGCTCAACTCATCGAACGAAGATCTGATAGAAGATCCGATATCAGATGCTGTCTTCTTAAGGGCACGACTTCAGTCGAGCCATACAGTGACTTAAATCAATGCGGGCATTAGCCCCTGAGGAACGCTTGCGACTTGTTCAGCGCTTCCCTCAGCAGATGGACCGACGCTGGCGGTCATGCGCCGCAAATTTCTATCACTGGCCGCCGGAGCGTTGGAAGGCGCAGCTTCCGGACAATCCATGGGCGCGGGCTCTCCCGGCATTCCAGCCCTGCATGGGCCTGATGATCGCGGCGGCCATGCCCACCCCCTCGGGGTGAGCACCCTGGCCTATAAGGTCGTCACGAACATGACATGGTGCTTCGGGGCCGCCACCAACGGCATGACGTTCATGGGCGAAGAAATAAAGCCGCATTTACGTCTAAGAACCTGCCCAAAAACTCGGAACAGGACGGGCCACGTACAAAGATGCAGTACACGCCACGCCGGCCTGGGGCGGCAGCAGCGGACTCGAAGTAGCGTTTTTCTCCACAGGTTCTCCATCTCGCTCCAAGATCTGTCAAGCCCCACAGGCAAACCGGCCGCACTCATCTACTTGAAAATAGAGGACATTCCGCCAAGATTGAATTGGCGTGTTTACCCTGCGCCGCACCGTATCATAGAGACAGTAGGAAGAACGGAACAATCACCATCGGACGCGGCACTGGAAGGGAGCAGCCAATCCTATAGCGGTGTAGAGTCCATTGCGTTAACCTTTCGTTTGCACTTGCTTTTCTGGTTGTCACTCCGCAGGAATCTGCTTTTTGCACTTGCTTTTGTCCTTGCACTTGCACTTGCTTTTCTGGTTGTCATTCCGTCGGAATCTGCTTTTCGGAGTTGCCACACACCATCGGGGACACAGCATGAGTCAATCCCCTTCCTAAGTCCTGTGTATGAATTGCTTTGCATAGAAGCAACCAGTCAATGGGGGGAGGGGGGTGGGGGTGGCGTATCTCCACAGGCTGGTCGGAGAGCAGTTCTGGACGGGTTCTCAGGAACCTCTTATCAAGTAGTCGTTTTGAAGGGGCACCTCAGTCCCGCCATAAGCTCAATTTCCAATGGGGCTCTTGCCACTGGGGAAACCTTCCGGGCTTAATTAGACCTTCACTAAGACAACAAACCGACAGTCCACGGCACTGCTGCCGTCATGCGATATGTTTCTTCAAGAACTCCAGCGACCGTGACCTGGCCAGCTTCGCCGCGTCCGCGTTGTAGCTTGATCGAGCGTCGCAACTGAACCCGTGCCCCGCACCTGGATACACGAAAATCTCCACCTCCGGATGTGCCTGACGCACCGCCTCCACCTGGTCCTGGCCAATGTGGCTGTCGTCCGCGCCGAAGTGCAGCATCACCGGACACGACGGCTCTTCCTTCGCCGCGCTGCCGATGCCACCAGCGTAGTAGCCAACGCAGCAGTCCGGTTGCATCTTCAGCGTTTCGCCGCGAGTTGCGCTCAGCCAGCTCATGAAACCGCCGAAGCAATACCCAATCACGCCAATCCCTTTGCCTTCACTCTCCAGATGATGAAACGCCGCGGCCACATCCAACAGTGCCGTCTCCGGCTTCAGCTTCTGGTAAAACTCGACTGCCCGCTTCATGTCGTCGCCTTCATAGCCGAGCTCAACACCCCGCTCGATGCGATCGAACAACGCTGGTGCCAGCACCACGAATCCATCCTTGGCGTACCCATCCGCCACATTGCGGATGTACCGGTTCACGCCGAAGATCTCCTGCACTACGACCAGCGCCCCAATGGCCTCCCCCTGTGGCCTCGCCAGATAAGCGGACAATTCGCGACCATCACTGGCCTTCAACGTTACCGATTCACTCACTCGTTTGTGCCTCCGTAGGTTCAGACGGGAAGCGCACGCGAAAGGCTGCATTACCGCGGGTTCCAATCTCCGCCTGTCACCGCGGAGGACCGCTGGCTGTTCAACACACGCAACAGACCATGCAACAGACGCAATCTCAGTTCTTCCGTTCCGACTCCGCGCTCGAGGCAAAAGCTGCGATCAACTTATCGGCCAGATCGGCCGCCGAAACCCGATACTGGCCGCTGGCGATAGCGACCCGCAGCCGCACGACCTCCTCCAGGCGCACGTCGCAAAGATCGAGCGCGAGCGGCGCCGCTCGGGCCCCTGAACGCCCCGACGACGGCCAACCCGGAGACGGCCGCCCGGGAGACTTGTCCACTCCGGTCATTGCACCGTCCGTGGCCCCGATCGCCCCGCTTCTTCGCGTCCGCCCAGCGGCTCCCGGCCACACCGCTCTATCCTCCCCCGCAGCGCCGTCAGCCGGCCCGAAACGGACTTGCGCACTCTCCATCGGTGTCATCGAATTCTCCTTAGATTCCTCTATCGGGCGAACATTAGAGAAACTTTAGGGGTTTCGCAAAGATTTTCAGCAGTAGTTCACAGCCTGTCTCGCCGTCTTCGAGAAGCGGGCGGTGTTGGAGACATTGGCGCGCGTCGAGAGATTCACGGTATTCGAGACCTTCGCCGCCTTCGTCACCTTAACCGCGCCGCCCAGCACCGAGCGCATCCGCCGCAGCGCCGACGAGTGGATCTGCGAGATGCGCGATTCGACCACGCCCAGCGTCAGTCCGATCTCCTTCATGGTCAGCTCCTCGTAGTAGTAAAGCGTCAACACCATACGCTCTTTCTCGGGCAGGTCTTCGATCGCGTCGATAAGGTGCTGGCGCTGCTCACCTTGCAGGCAGCGAAACAGCGGATCGGCTTCTACCGGCCCAGCCACATAGGCCAGCTCCTCATCGCCCGAGTCTTCGCCGCGCTCCAGGTTCAAGCTGCCGATCTCCAGGCCCTTGAGATTGCCCATCAACTGCTGGTACTCGCCCAGATTGATCTCCATCTCGGCCGCAATCTCCTGATCGTTGGGAGTGCGCCCCTGGCGTCGCGTCAACGACTGGATCGCCTCCTCCACCGCCCGGCCTTTGCGCCGCAGTTCGCGCGGGCTCCAGTCCAGCATGCGCAACGAGTCCAGGATCGCGCCGCGAATGCGGAACTGCGCATAGCTATTGAACTGCACCTGCTTGCTGTGGTCGAACTTGCCAAAGGCGTCGATCAGCCCGACCATCCCGGCCGAGATCAGATCGTCAAGCTCCACATGCTGCGGAAGCCGCTCATGAATTCGCCGCGCCAGGTAGCGCACCGTCGGCAGATGCTCCATCAACATCCGCTCCCGCTCTCCGTCGGTCAGCGGCGCGACCGCGTCGCAAGGCTCCGCTACCCCTGCCGCCATGTACGAAGCAAGCTTGCACTGCTCGAGATCGGCCCTGTTCGCTGTGTCAATCGCTGCGCTAATCGATGCATTCATCGTTACGTTGCCGATCGTTGCATCGATGTTCGTTTCGTTGGCGTTTGCGTTTCCCTGATTCATCATCGTCGAAGCTCCTATGTGCGGATGGGTTTGCGAATCTGTGAACTCTCTACTCAATCTCCCCGTAAGCCGTGCCGGGAAGCGCGCCTTCTACTGCCGATATCGCTTGGCTGCGGTGTTGCCGCGGATCGCTGGCTGGCTGAGTTCTGTGTAGACTGTAAAAGCACGGGCGTTGCCAAATTCAACCCGTTCTTCTAAGCGTCAGCACAGATTTCAGCCTTCATCCTGGCGAATCTAAAGCGAAGGCTTGTGTGAAAAACTTGCCCTTCATAATGCTCCGTTCAACTTTCCGTTCAACTCGAAGATGTGCAGATTGAGAGCGGTTTCAGCAAGGCCCTTAGCGGAGCGACTTGCTCAGGATTTCCTAACTCAAGACCGGGTTGCGCGGCGCAGGCGGATGTGGTCCGCGCCGATCTCCTGTGCGTCCCCCGCCAGAATTGTTGCGCGTTCGAGCACGTGCGCCAGTTCGCGCACATTGCCCGGCCAGTGATGATCGCGCAGCCGTTCCAGCGCTGCTTCCGAAAGCCGCTTGCGCGGCGAGGTCCTGCCCATGGCAGCCAGAAAATGCTCGGCCAACGCCGCAATGTCCTCCTTGCGGCGGCGCAGCGACGGGACCTCGATAGGAAACACCGCCAGACGGTGATAAAGATCCAGGCGAAAGCTGCCATCGGTCGCGCGCTCCTCCAGCGGCTGGTGGGTCGCCGCGATCACCCGCACATCGACGCGCAGGGTCTCGTTTTCGCCCACGCGCTGCAGCTCGCCGCATTCCAGAAAGCGCAGCATCTTGGATTGCAGCGCCAGCGGCATTTCGCCGATCTCATCGAGGAACAGCGTTCCGCCGTGGGCCGCTTCGATCCGGCCGGTGCGCGACTGCACTGCGCCGGTAAACGCGCCGCGGGTATGGCCGAACAGCTCGGCTTCGAGCAATGCCTCCGGAATGGCCGCGCAGTTCAGCACCGCGAACGGCTTGGCCGCACGCGGGCTCAGGCGATGCAGCGCCCGCGCCACGATCTCCTTGCCGGTGCCGGTCTCGCCCTCGATCAATACCGTCGCCGATCGGGGGGCGACCATGCGGATCAGCCGCGCCAGCTCCAGCATGGCGTCGCTGTCGCCGACCATCTCGTCCAGCGTCACGGCCAGCCGCTGCGCCACTCCCGAGCTTGCGCCCGGACGCAGACCATGCGAGCTGCCGAAGAGCACCGGATCGGGCCTCATCCGGGCCTCCGCCACGGATCTTCCCCGGACGGCTTCGGACCTCATGCCATTCGCATCGGGCCTTCCCCCCGCCGCGGCGGGCGACTCCCACTGGCTGCGTCCCAGCAGCATCTCATCCACATTTTCGCCGGTCGAATCCGCAGCCTCGCGCAGCGCATGCTGCAGTTCATCGTGGCGGGAGTTGGTCTCCGCCTGGGCGACCGGATCGCCGTCGACACGCAGCAGATCCATGCCAGGATAGAGGCCGCGCACATGCTCGGCGAACTCGGTTACCTCCAGGTCGGGCAGCCAATGATCGAGCAGCAACACCTCCGGGGCCTGCTCCTCCAGTTGCGCCATGGCCTCGGCGCCGCCCTCCGCCTCGCGCACCTGCCAGCGCATCCGGCTCAGGCTCACTCGCAGGCGATGGCGCAGCGCCGGATCGGCGCTGACCAGGAGCACAGTGCGGCGCAGGCCCAGCGCTGCGCCCATCTCCATCCAACCAGCGCCGGGGCCGGCGTTGCCCAGCGGCTTGATCTCATCGGTGTGGCGCTCTAGTACCAATCCCTGCATGGCCTTGTTCCTCTCGTCGCTCGATCGCTTGTTCATCGATAGCTGGCTTCTTGGTGTCGTCTATTGCTAGTTCGTTCGTTACTGGTCGTCTTCGTCTAGCAGACGCTCACGCATGGCTGCAATGGCTGCAAACAGTCGCCTGGTCTCGATCAGGCTGTCGTGCAGGGTTTCCAGCAGAAGTTCCGGTTGGCCACCGTGCATCATGCCCATCTCCAGCCGGCATTGCAGCGCCGTCAGTGGCTGGCAGAGTTCATGAAGGTGCTCTCGCATCTTCTGGGTGAAAGCTTGGTGGCTGTCGATTGGCATCGTATTCTCCGGGGTTTCCCGATCCAGTTCTGCTGAAAGTCCCGCGAAGGGCTAAAGCCGGCCATCTTCCTGGCCTTCGGCAGGGCGCTACGTTCCCGTGGCCATTGCCGGCTCAGACTGCCAGGCTGGCGCGGTGTTGTGCGCCGCGCGCAGACGGTAACCGCGCCCGCGCACTGTCTCGATGACCGAGCCCGCCAGGTCCTCCGGATGCGGCCCCGCCAGCTTCTTGCGCAGATAGTTCACATAGACGTCCACCACATTGGCGCCGGCGTCCGGCGAACTCTGCCACACGTCGCCCATCAACTCGGTCCGGGAGGCGCACTCGCCCTTGCGCTGGAGCAGAAACTCCAGCAGCAGAAACTCCTTCGCGGTCAGGTCCACGATCGCGCCGTTATAGCGCACGCGCCGCTCCATCCGGTTCATCTCGATGCCGCCGTAGCGCAGCACCGGGTCGGAGAAGCGCTCTTTGCGGCGCAGGATCGCCCGGCAGCGGGCGGAAAGCTCATGGAAGCTGAAGGGCTTGAGCAGGCAATCGTCGGCGCCCAGGTTCAGGCAGCGGACGCGCTCCTCGACCGGACTGCGGCCGGTCAGCACCAGCACGGCGGTGTCTTCGCAGCGGCCGCGCATGGCCTCCAGCACCTCGGTCCCGTCGAGCCCCGGCAGGCTGAGGTCCAGCACCAACAGGTCGGGCCGATGAACGGTGGCATATTGCAGGGCCGCGTCGCCGTCGCCCACCCACTCTACTTCATGACCTTCAAGCATTAAGCCCTTCTGAAGAAACAGGCCCAGCGCACGATCGTCTTCCGCTACAAGAACACGCATGAATCCTCCAAATGCAGACGATTCAGACCTGGGGGCAAGACCGCAATACTTTCCAGCTCATCTCCACTCATTGAATCGGTGGTGTACCGATCATGTACCCCAAGCGAAAAAAATGCGAAAGAAATTCCAAAGGAAATAGAATGCTAATTCCAAAGCGGGAATGGTTCGGAAACAGTTCCATTTTGGGCAAACAATAGGCGAAGAGAACTTCACCTCGGTTTCGCCTCATTTTGGCACACGGCTCATGTCCCGGCCAACGGTTTTCGCTCTCGGCTAAGATGAGGGAGGGCATAATGGAGGGGTCGCTATGCTTCTCTGGGACCGGCTATCTCGGCCGCTGCGGCGGCGCAGGCGCGAACAATATCTCCAGACGGCGGCCAACTGGCCGGCCACGACGGCCAAGCTGTTGAAGCCCGAACTGGTCCCCAAGGATGAGCTGGCCGAAGGCTCGGCGGCGCAGGACCAGCAGATCGACTGCCCTTACTACTTCACACTGGACGCAGGTTTCTTTGGTGGACACCTGCGCAGCGTGCCGTGCTCGGATTCCGAGGGACGGCGATTGCAAAGGCAGCTCGCCGAGAGTTCGCCGGTGACGGTGCGGTACGACCCGACTGACCCGGACCGGACGTGCGCGTTTCCTGCCGACAACGAGGGCACGCTGCCGTTCAGGGTGTGGCCGGGCTGACGCCCCGATCGTTAGAGCTTCAGATACCGTACTTGATCTTTAGTCGATGCAGCAGCGGCTCGATACGCGTGCCGAAGACGCGGATCGCTGCTGTGGCCAGAGCCTCGGCTACGGTATGTCGCGCGATATCGTACGAGCCGCGTCCGGGCGTGGGCGCGGCGTGGGTCCGCCACAGCAGATGAGTTCGCTGTAACAGGATCGCGGTGCGTGCCAGGTGCTCGGGGCTGCTGACGACCTCGACGCTGCGCCAGCCGTGCGCATTCATGATCGCCTGGCTGTTGACGATGTTTTCCAAGGTGTTGTGCGACGCGGGCTCTTCGAGGATGGCGGCTGGCGGAACGCCGTTCTGCTCGGCGTAGCGCGCCATCACGCGGGCCTCCACAAAGCTGTTGAATACCGCCCCGCCGCTCACGATCATGTGGTCGGCGCGCCCGCGTTGGAACTCGCGGATGGCTTCGTCCATGCGCCACTGCTGCTCGATGCCAATGCCGCCATCGTCGCCGGCTGGCGCGCCGAGCACGAGGATGACGTCGAAGTGCTGCAGCGCGGTGTTGCTGGAGGGCGCGAGGTAGTAGGAGAGCACAACGAAGATGGCGATCGCAAGCAGACACAGCAGGACGATCGCGTACAGCCTCGCGAGCGCCAGCAAGCTTCCCGCAAGAACGCCGTGGCGCGCCGCGCGGCGGCTAGTGACCATCTACCAAAGCCTTGGCCAGTTGAACGTAAAGGTCGACGCACTCCAGCAGCTCGCGCTTGGCGATTTTTTCGTCGGGTGTGTGGGCGACGTGGATGCTGCCGGGGCCGAGCAGGAACGGCTCGCCCCACGCTGTCAGCGATGGAATATCGGTAGTGAACTTGGCGACCATGGTGGCGAAACCGGGCAGCGCGCGCATCCGCACGAACGGCAGCTCAAGCGGGAAGTCGACGTCACAGAGATTGGCGCAGGCGCGCTCGATGGCTTCGCGAATGGGCGCGGCGGGGCCGACCAGGCGCACCAGCAGATGCGCCTCGGCTTTGTCGGCGATGACGTTGGGCGCGCGGCCGCCGTGGATCAGGCCGACGTTGAGCGTGGAGTCGCCGATGCCTTCGACGACAGGAAGCGCCAGCGCTTGGATATTGCCCAGCGCGGTCAAGAGCTTGTCGATAGCGGATTCGCCCAGCTCGGGATAAGCCGAGTGGGCCATCTTGCCGTGCGCATAAAGTTCCACGCGCAGGCAGCCTTTGCTGGCCA
This sequence comes from Granulicella sp., assembly GCA_965277925.1. Lineage (GTDB taxonomy): Bacteria > Acidobacteriota > Terriglobia > Terriglobales > Acidobacteriaceae > Granulicella. Next base: position 1,999,672 of record OZ255850.1, read on the forward strand.
GCGCGAGGCGGTTGTCCGTGGGCTCGCCGTTGATGAGAAAGCGCGAGCCGCGAGGATTTCCGTTGGCCACTTTGGCGCCGGCGGAGTCGCGCTCTTCGCCGACGACAAAGAGCAGGCCGACATGGAGATCTGCCGCACGAAGTTTCTCAGCAGCGGCGATCTGCGCGGCGATGATTCCCTTCGCATCGCAGGCGCCGCGGCCGTAGAGAAAATCGGGGTCCTCGCGGCAGGGGCCGAGAAACGGCGGGACGGTGTCCATGTGGGTGGAGAGCACGACGTCAGGGGTGGCGTCCGGCGCGGCGGCGTAGACGTTGAAGCGCGGCGCGGTGCTCCCGCCGAGGGTCTTCGCGAGGTCCGGCTGCGGCACGGGCTGGCATTCGACGGCGTAGCCCTGCGCGGCGAGGAACGTAGCCAGAAATTCGCCGGCCGCGGCCTCGTGGTAGGTGGTCGATTCGATATCTACGAGTTGTCGGGTCAGCTGGATCGGGTCGATCGCCATTGGGTTCAGGATACGCGACCGCAACGATAGACTGGAGCGATGAGCGAAGCCGATCCGTTTCGATCGCACGTGAAGACCATCGACGACCTGCGCGGGCCGGCGGGGCGGCTCGAAGCGCTGCTCAATACCGGGCACGAGCATGCAGTATATGCGGTGGTGGTCGCTCATCCGCATCCGCTGGCCGGCGGCACCATGCACAACAAGGTCGTGTATCACACGGCCAAGGCGTTTTCGAGCTTCGGGCTGCCGGTGCTGCGCTTCAACTTTCGCGGCACCGGGCTGAGCGAAGGCGCGCACGACGAGGGCCGCGGCGAGAGGGACGATGTGCGCGCGGCGCTGGATTGGATGGTCGCGAGATATGCGCTGCCGGTGATCTTCGCGGGGTTTTCGTTTGGGTCGTATGTGGGGCTGCGGGCGTGTTGCGGCGATGTGCGGGTGCGCGGAGTGGTGGGCCTGGGGCTGCCGGTGCGCGCGGCTGGGCGCGACTATACGTATGAGTTCCTGCGCGAGTGCGGCGCGGTCCCCAAGCTCTTCGTCAGCGGCAGCCACGATGAGTTCAGTCCGCAGGGAGTGCTGGAGTCGGTGCTGGTGAAGGTGCCGGAGCCCAAGCGCGTGGTGTGGGTCCCAGGCGCGGACCACTTCTTCGCGGGTACGGCGGAATCCCCGGAGTCAAAGCTGGCCGTGCTCTCCGCCGCGATACGCGCGTGGGTGTCGGATGAATTCGAGCTGCCGTCAATGGTCTGAGAACCTGTCCGACAACTTCTCTCCGACCAGACAGTGGGGTTACGCCACCCCCCACCCCCCTCCCCCCTTTGGCTGATTGCTTCTATGCAAAGCAATTCATCTAAAGGGGTTAGAACGGGGATTGACTGCCCTGTTGCAGTCAAATCCGTCCTCAGAAGGCTCTGACTAAATGCTTTAAGCGGACCTCAGCGGCTAAAGCCGCGTTGCAAATGAACGAGTTACGGCACGGCTGAAGCCGTGCCCTTAACGAAACAAAAGCTTTCCCGCAACCTGTGAAGTTGTGCCCTTCCGAAAGCATGAGTTTTTCCGCAGCCTGCTAAGCGGTGCGGGGATTTTCCGTTCTTCGTACTGTTTCCATGATACGGCGCGGCGCGGGGGAAACACGCCACAGATCTTTTGGCCGAATGTCGCCTGTTTTCAAGGAGATGAGTGCGGCGGGTTCGCCTGTAGGGCTTGACAGGTTTTTCGAGCGAGCGGGAGAACCCGTTTGCGAAAACGCTGCTTCGAGTCCGCTGCTGCCGGCCCCGGGGACGGCGTGACCTGTCCCTGCCTAGTGTCCTGTTTCCGAAGTTCTTAACACTATTTAGGAGTTCGAGTGCTGGCTACTACCAACAAAAAGCAGGTCCTTCGCTACGCTCAGGATGACAATTCAATGATGCGAACTTTAGAGACAGGACACTAGCTGCGGGTGGTCGGCCCCGTTCCGAGTTTTGGACAGTTCTTAGTGGTTTCCTTGAGACTCCAGTCGCCCGAGCCACGCTCGTATCAGCGCGCCGCATTCCTCCGGTGCTTCTTCCGCCAGAAGATGGCCGCGGCCGAGCAGCACGGTGAGTTCGCTGGCCGGCAAATGTTGTTGTAGCCCGGCGGCCGTGGACAGCGGCACCACCGTATCCTGGTCGCCCCAGATCAGCATTGCAGGCTGCGTGATCGGCCGCGCGAGCATCGCCTCCCGCAGGCCGCTCATATCCGCCTCCCAGGTGTGCAGCATCTCCAGCACGCGGGCCAGCGTGCGGCGGCTGCGCAGCACGCGCATGTAGGGCTTCAGGTGCGCCACGGTGATGGGACTGCCCGGCCCGGCGGCGTCGTTGTAGGCGCGCAGGATCATCCAGCGCGGCGCCAGCGGAATGCTGAGGGCAAGAAAGCGTCCCCAGCGGGTGAGATAGAACGCGACCACGTGCGAGCGGTAGCCCTCAAACGGATGCGCCGGACACAGCAGCGCGAGGGCCTGGATGTCGTGGCCCGGGATATCCGTACCCCGCGCTGCTGCAAGCCAAAGCGCCAGCGCTCCGCCGTGGGAGTGGCCGATGACAATGGGGCGCTCCAAACCGAGGCTCTTCGCGAAGCTGTCCACCAGGTTCGCCAGCGCCTCCGCGCGCGTGTCGAGCGGCCCCTTGGCGGGCGCGGCCGAAAGAATATCCAGCGCCACAATCCTGCGGTCCTGGGGCAGGTTGCCGATGAGCACGGCCAGGGTCTCGGCGGTCGCGAGCAACCCATGCAACAACAGCAGCGGGGGCTTCTCCGCGAGCGGAGATCTCCCGGAGGCTATAGCCGGTGCGATGTCCATATACATCAGCCGAACACCGGCTACGGTGATCTGTTTCAGGGCGAAGGGCATCAAGCGGCTATACCGTCGCAGCCACCAGGACCTCGGAGCCCACCGCGTGCTTGGAGTTGCCGCCGGTTGCGGAGATGGCGCCGCCGGCCGCCACTCCCGTCTTCAACAACCCATGCAGCCGATGGATCGCCACGTCCACGTGCTCGCGCTCCAGCAGGAACGACGGCAGGAAGCGCAGCACATTGCCCTGCACCACGTTAAGCAGCAGACCCTGGGCGAGGGCGGCCTCGGCGATCGGCCGGGCAGGCTCCCGCAGCTCCAGGCCCAGCAGCAGACCGCTGCCGCGAGCTTCGACGGCTATGGGGCTGGCGGCGGCAAGCTGGCGCAGGTTGTCGAGCAGGTAGGAGCCCGTATCGGCCACGCGGGCCAGCAGGGCTTCGTCCTCGACGATCTGCAGGAACTCCAGACCGAGCCGGCAGGCGAACGGGCTTCCGCCCAGGGTGCTGCCGTGCTTGGCGACGCCGAAGGAGTTGAACAGCGCGTGGTTGACCAGCAGCGCGCTGAGCGGGATTCCGCCGCCCAGCGGCTTGCCCAGGATGAGCGCGTCGGGCTGCACGCCACTGCGAGTGTAGGCGAACCACTTGCCGGTGCGGCCGAGGCCGGTCTGGATCTCGTCGAAGATCAGCAGGGCGTGGTGGCGATCGGCCAGACGGCGCGCCTCGGCGAGGAAGCCGGAGCTGACCTCGTGGACGCCGCCCTCGCCCAGCAGCGGCTCCATCAGCACGGCGGCGGTGGAGTCGGTGACGGCGGCGCGCAGTTGCTCAATATTGTCCCGGTCGACAAAGGTGACGTGCGGCAGCCCCGGCCCGAAGTCCAGGCGGTACTTCTCCTGCCCGGTCACCGAGAGCGAGCCATAGGTGCGGCCATGGTAGGAGTTCTTGAGCGCGACGATGCCGTGCTTGGGGTGCGCGAAGTTCTGGCGCGCGTGGGTGCGGGCCAGCTTCAGCGCGCCCTCTACGGCCTCCGAGCCGCCGGTGGAATAGAAGACGCCCTTCATGCCCGAGAGTGCACACAGCCGCTCGGCCAGTTCGCCCGGAGCGCTGCTGGCATACTGCGGCGACAGGTGGACCAGCTTGCCGGCCTGGTGGGCCATCGCCGCGACCATGCGCGGATGGGCGTGGCCGAGCGCGTTGACGCCCAGGCCGGCCATCAGGTCCAGATAGCGGTTGCCCGAGGTGTCGTAGAGGAAGACCCCCTGGCCATAGTCCATCACCACCGGATAGCGCGCGTAGACGGGGAGCAGGTGGTCGGCGTCGCGATCGAGAATTCGCTGCGCGTCGGCGTCTTGCCGAAATAAACTCATATCCTTTTATCTGACAGGAAGTCCCCGCCGCGGGTCAAGCTCTGTTGCGGCAAGTGCGGAATCAGGCTGGATGCGTCACAATGGGAGAAGTTTGCCTTGCGCAACGTCGCCCTCCTGCGCCGGGCAGACCCGAGCCGAAGCGGAACTGCCGCCTTCCGAATTCCGTATTCGCCTATGGCATTGTGCATTTTTCGCCGCTGGGCTGTATGAATGCTTCACATTTTGTGCCGTTTCCATGAGAAACAACTCACTCCTCACTTTGGCCGGTCATTTGCACTGGATTTAACGGCAAGCTTTATTTTGCGAGTTCCCCGTGAAGAGCGGTTATCAAACTCGGCTTCTCGCTGTGGTCCTGGCGGTGTTCACTCTCGCGGCCTTCGGGTTGGCGATCGCGAACCTGATGCAGGAGAGCAGCTACGACCCGGCTACGGACGGCGCTCACTGGATCGAGGCCGAAGGAGGTCTGCGCGCCTACATCGTGCCGCCGGATTCACCCGCGGACCGGGCGGGCATTCGCGCCGGCGATGTGCTGATGGCCATCAACGGTGTGGCTACTCCCCAGTTGGCCGCGGCGGAGCGCGAGATCGCCAGCGTCGGCGTCTGGTCCCGCGCCACCTACTCGCTGCTGCGCCAAACCAGCCACCAGACCAGCGATCTCACCAAGCCCGCGGCGTTGGAGATCAGCGTCATTCTGGAGCCCGCCGACCGCACCGATAACCAGGTGATGCGGCTGATCGCCCTGGTCTATCTGGCGATCGGGCTGTACATTCTCTTCCGCCGCTGGACCGCGCCCAAATCGACCCACTTCTACGTGTTCTGCCTGATCTCGTTCATCCTCTATGCCTTCCGCTATACCGGCGTTCTGGACGGGCTGGACCTCTCGATCTACTGGGCCAGCGTGATCGCCATGGCCGTGCAGCCGGCGCTGTTTCTGCACTTCGCCATCAGCTTCACGGGTACTGAAGGCGCCCAGCGGCGGCGGCGCTTTCTTTACCCGCTGCTCTATCTGCCCGGCGCGTCGCTGGTGGTGCTGCGCTATCTTTCGCTCTTCCACTGGGCGCCCACCGAGCGCCTGCAGCATCGTCTGGACCAGCTCGACTACGGGGCAATGGCCGTTTACTATGTGGTCGCCGCGGTGGTCTTCTGGGTGGAATACGTGGGAGAGCAGCGGCCGCTGCAGCGCCAGCAACTGAAGTGGCTCTCGCGCGGCACGCTGCTGACCGTGCTGCCCTTCACGGCGCTCTACGTGGTCCCGTTCCTGCTCGACGCCCACATTCCCAGCACCCTGACCAAGGTCGCGGTGCTGTCGCTGATCCTGCTGCCGCTGACGTTCAGTTGGGCCATCGTGCGCTACCGCCTGATGGACGTCGACCTGATCTTCAAACGCGGCGTCACTTATACCCTCGCCACCGCCGCGCTGGTGGGCGTCTACTTCGGCGTCGTCGCCCTGACCGCCGAGATCGTCCATACGCGGCTCAAGGAACTTGGCTCCTGGGGTCTGGTCGCGGCGGTCATCATCGCCGGTCTCAGCTTCGATCCGCTCAAGCGCATGATCCAGGGCTGGGTGGACCGGGTCTTCGACCAGAAGAGCATCGACTATCGCGAGACGCTGGTGGAGTTTGGCCGTGAGCTCAACGCCCAGACCGATCTGCGTGCGCTGGTCAACTCCATTGTCGAGCGGCTGCCCGAGACGCTGCTGGTCACCCGCGTCGCCGTCTTCCTGTCGCAGGAGGACGAGGGCAGCCCAGCGGGCAGCCAGGCGGGCAGCCCTGATGTCGGCCGCTTCTCGCTGGCCGCCTCGCATGGGCTCTCGCAGCACGTCATGGCCAGCGCCGACTCGCTGCACCTCGCCTTTCTGGATTTCGACCATCGCGACTCCAGCGGCCACCTGTTCTTTGAGAACCCGCAGTCGGTCCTGCGCCTCAGCGAGCCCGAGCGCCAGACCGCCGCCGCGCTCGACCTGAACTACTACGTGCCCTGCCGCGCCGCGCGCCACGAGGGCGCAGGCTCGAGCACCCTCGCCGTGCTTGGCCTGGGCCGCACCGGCTCGGGCGACTTCCTCTCCAGCGAGGACATGGAGCTGCTCGAATCCCTCGCCGGCTACATCGGCATCGCCATCCAGAACGCCCAGCTCTATCGCCGCCTGGAGCAGAAGATCGCCGACTTCGAGCGCCTCCGCGACTTCAACGAAAACATCGTCGAGTCCATCAATATCGGAGTCTTCGCCGTCGATCTCGAGGACCGCATCGAGAGCTGGAACGCGCAGATGGAGGTCATGTACGCGACCCCGCGCTCGGACGCTCTGCGCCGCAACCTTGACGAGGTCTTTCCGCCCGAGTTCCTGCAGGAGTTCGATCGCCTGCGCGGCGAGCACGGCGTCTCCACGCTCTACAAGTTCCGCCTACCGACCCCTTCCGGCGAGGCCCGCACCGCCAACATCACCGTCGCTCCGCTGCTCAATCGCGACTTCCACGCCGTCGGCCGCATCGTCATCGTGGACGACATCACCGACCGCATCAACATGGAGACGCAGTTGACCCAGGCCGAGAAGCTGTCGTCCATCGGCCTGCTGGCCGCGGGCGTGGCGCACGAGGTCAACACCCCGCTGGCCGTCATCTCCAGCTACGCCCAAATGTTGACCAAGCAGCTGAGCAAACAGGCGAGCAGGCAGTCGCCGGGTGACGACCTGAGCGACGACCTGAGCTACGCGCGCCTCCAGCCGGTGCTCGAAAAGATCACCCAGCAGACCTTCCGCGCCTCCGAGATCGTCAACGGGCTGCTGAACTTCTCGCGCATGGGGCCGGTCGACTTCGGGCGCGTCGACCTCAACGCCATGGTGCGCGACACGGTGCTTCTGCTGGAACACCAGATGCGCGCGTCAGGAGTCCAGGTGGTTGCCGACCTGGCCGCCGAGCTCCCCGCGGTCGCCGGCAATCGCGGCAAGCTGCAGCAGGTGCTGGTCAACCTGGCGCTCAACTCGCGCGATGCCCTGCATGACAAATCGCATGACAAGCAGCACGACAAACTCCACGACAAGCGCGCCGGCCGTCAGGTCCGCATCGTCACCAGCCGCACTCTCAAGGGCGTCGAGCTGCGCGTCGAAGACAACGGCGCCGGCATGTCCAAGGAGACCCTGCGCAAGATCTACGACCCCTTCTTCACCACCAAGAGCAACCCCGGCGACGGCCAGCACAAGGGCACCGGCCTCGGTCTGGCCGTGACCTACGGCATCGTGCAGGAGCACAGCGGCACCATCGAGGTCAGCAGCCGGGTCGGCGCGGGCACGGTCTTCCGCCTCGAATTCCCTGCCGTGGAACCAAATTCTCCCGCTGACTCCAACGCCGCAGCGCTCCCCGCGACAACCGCACACGAGCTTCCGGCCGCCGCCGAGCCGGGAAAGGTCGTGCATGTTTAACACAGCCCTGCGCGAACGTGAAAAAGCCTTAAGCGACCAACGTGAAAAAGCCTTGAGCGAACAACGCGAAAAGGCACTCAATGATCGAAGCGAACGACCTGAGCGCGCCGGCGCGGCTCACCTCGGCCACGCAGCGGCGCAGCGAATTCTGATCGTCGACGACGAAGCCGACATCCGCGATTCACTCGATACCCTGCTCACGCTCGAGGGCTTTCACGTCGATCTTGCGCCGGACGGCCCCGCCGGTCTCGATCAGCTCACCCGCTCCCCCTACGACCTGCTGCTGCTGGATCTCGCGCTGCCCGGCGAGAGCGGCATCGATCTGCTGCCCCGCTTCAAGTCCCTCGTCCCGGACCTGCCGGTGATCATGATCACCGCCTACGGGACCGTAAACAACGTGGTGGACGCCATTCGCGCGGGCGCCTCGAACTTCGTCCAGAAACCCTGGGACAACGAAAAACTTCTCGCCGATATCCGCTCCGCGATCGGCAAAAACCGCGCCGAGCAGGAGGTCGTCTCTCTCAAACGCACCCTGAAACAGCGCTCGTCTTTTGAAAATATTGTGGGCAAGAGCGAGCCCATGCTGCGGCTCTTCGACCTGGTCGCCCAGGTCGCGCCCAGCCGCTCCACCGTGCTCATCCAGGGCGAGAGCGGCACCGGCAAGGAGCTCATCGCCAAAGCCATCCACGCCCACTCGCCGCGGCGCGACAAGCCCTTCATGCCCGTCAACACCGGCGCCGTGCCTTCGGACCTGCTGGAATCCACGCTGTTCGGCCATGAGCGCGGCGCCTTCACCTCCGCGGTCGCCGCCAAGAAGGGCCTGTTCGAAGTCGCCGACGGGGGCACCCTCTTCCTCGACGAAATCGGCACCATGCAGATGGACATGCAAGCCAAGATCCTGCGCGTCCTGCAGGACCGCCGCTTCATGCACGTCGGCGGAACGCAGGAGATTCAGGTCGATGTCCGGATCGTCGCGGCCACCAACGTTAACCTGCAGCAGGCTGTCAAGGAAGGCCGCTTCCGCGAGGACCTCTTCTACCGGCTCAACGTCATCTCGCTCGATCTGCCGCCGCTGCGCAGCCGCAAGGAAGACATTCCCCTGCTCGCCGTCCACTACCTCAAGTTCTATGCCGAGGAGAACCACTTTCCGCCGCCGGAGCTCGCCCCCGAGGCGCTGCGCCTGATGATGGACTACGAGTGGCCGGGCAACGTGCGCGAGCTCGAAAATGCGATGGAGCGCGGCGTTGTGCTCTCCAACGGCCCCACGCTCACCCCCGACCTTCTGCCCGCGCAGTTGCGCGGCAACAGCTACTCCACCAGCCTGCTCGAGCAGCGCCCCGATGCCTCGCTCTTCGACGTCATGGAAGACATCGAGCGCCGCATCATCGCCGACCGCCTGGAGCGCTGCAACTGGAACCAGACCGAGGCCGCCGAGTTCTTCCGCGTCCCGCTCTCCACGCTCAACCAGAAGATCAAACGCCTCTCGATCGAGGTCAAGAAACGCGTCCGCGAGTAAAGCACGTGCGAGGAGTCGCAGCGCATCCGCGAGGTGTGTCGTCGACCACCTTGCAGATCATTGGAATGCCTAAAACGATGGTCGGGTGAAAAAAGTCTCGCTCATCATCCGGTTGCTTATAGAGGCCATCCTCGGCTTCTGCATGGCTGCTCTCCTTCTACTTCGCGAAATCTGGAATTGGACGTTCCCGCAGCAGTCTTTTATTGCAATTATTGGCTTCCTGGGCATGCCGCACCGTTACCATGCTTCGGCAGAGTTCCAGCATGTCAACGTTATAACGCTCGGTGGTTTGCTCGCTGTCACGATCGTTATCCTAATTGGTGCCCTCTGCTTCAAAGATGTTTTTAAGATAATCCGGAAGCTAAAAGCGAGCCATCACGAATCCTAGACAGGCAGCCTAGATAGATTTGATAGTAGGAGGCTCGGGCGCCTATCGCCGTCGCGGGTGTGGTTTGTGGGACGAGCCGCTTCGCAAGCGGTGTCCCCGCGGCGGTTGGCCACCCGGTTGATCGAGCTTGTTACCGCTTTAGCGCCGGCCTTTAGGCTTGGTCTTGGACCTCGCCCTTACGGCCGCCTTCCTGGCTGCCGAGCCGCCGGAGCCTTTCCTGGCGACCTTCGGCTTTGCCGAAGATTTCGCCACGGCCTTCTTCGCCTTCGCAGATGGTTGGGAAGACTTCTTCACAGGCTTTTTCGCAGCGGCCTTTGAGCCAGCAGTCTTCACCGAGACTTTCTTCGCGCCACCGGAGGTCTTCTTCGCGGCATTCTTCGCCGGACTCTTTTTCGCAGGCTTGGCCGTCGCTTTCTTCCCCGCTGGTTTCGCCGCAGCCTTCGAGACCAGCTTGGCGGCTGGCTTGGCGGCTTTCTTGGCGGCTTTCTTAGGAACAGCGGTCTTGGCGGCATGTCCCGCAGGCTTCGCCGCCGAGACTTGGCTGGCGGTCTTCGCCACAGCCTTGGCCGGCGCCTTCGCAGCCACCGGAGAAGCGGAGGTTGCCGGTGGCGGCTTGGAGGCGGTCTTGGCTGCCGTAACTGGAGGTTGCAGGGGCGCAGCCTTCGCCGGCGCAGCCTTCGCGGGCGTTCCCTTGGCCGGGGGCGCGGCGCCCGGCTCTGCCGGAACCTCGCCATCGCCCGCCGCGAGATCGACCGGCGCGGTAGCTGCGGCCTTCTTGCTACGCGGCTTGGCTGGCTTGGTCTCGCGCTTGACGGCGCGGCGGCGCAGGTTGACTGGAGGCGGCGGGGCGGGCGGCGAAAACGGCTCCAGAAACGCCTTGGCCGCCTCCGGCGTCTCCAGCTTGGCGTCCATGATGGCGAAAAACAGCCGGTCGAGCAACTCGTCGTAGCCGGGCAGCTCCGGGGTGATGCGCATCTCCTGCATCAGTTGGTACGGAATCTTCTGGCGGGCCTGCGACCAATCGTTGAAGAACGCCTTAAAACGAGCCTGCAGCGGGGCGCTCTTGGTCGTGTGGGCCAGCCACAAAACGGGCTCCGGCGCGCTGGCGAAGAGCATCTTCCACGCATCGGAGGGCGCCGCGGCAGCCTTGCTGGAAAACCGTGCGGCCACTGCCTTGGTGTCGGCGTCGAGCGCGGCAATCTGGTCGACAAAGCCCGGCCGCGCGAAGCTGCTCTTGAGCGCGGTCACTTCCTTGGGGCCGAGCTTCGCGGTCAGCAGCGGGAAGTACGCCGGCGAAGGGTCGGGATGGATGCCCATCGCCTCAAGCTGGCCTACCGTATCGCGCAGACGCTCCAGCTCCGACTCGTTGGCCTTGGCCGACGTCCAGGCGGGAAACAGCGCCTTCGCCCAGCCCTCCGACTCCAGCCGCCGCAGCACCCGCAGCGGGTCCTCCTCGTGAAACACCTCTTCCAGCTCATACCCACGCTGGACCGGGGACATCGCCTCGATATACTTCTCGGTCTTGCCGTTGTCATAGCGCTGCTGGGTCTTTTCCTCCATCAGCCAGCCGAACCGCGCGGACAGCCGCGCCGCTCGAATCATGCGCGCAGGGTCTTCGATAAAGCCATAATTGGAGACCAGGCGAAGCTCCCGGTTCTCAATGTCGGCCACGCCGTTCAGCGGATCCAATAACAGCCCGAACGACCCTTCATTGAGCGAGACCGCCATCGCGTTGGCGGTAAAGTCCCGGCGGCGAAGGTCGTCCAGAATGCCCGCCGACCGATACACCGGCTTGCCTGGCTTGGGATAGTTGACCGTAAGGGTCGAGCCCACCTCCAGCCGAACGCCGCGTGGAAAATTGAAGTACAGCGACTGGGTTTGATCGTTCTCTCCGATCGACGTTCCGCCGCTCTTCTCCAATTCTTTTCTTAGCTTTAGGGCGTTTCCTTGAACCGCCACATCAAGATCGCGGATGGGCGAGCCACTGGTCAGGTCGCGCACCGCGCCGCCTGTCAGAAAGACGGTCATGCCGTGGGCGCGCGCGGCCTCGCGAACATGCTCCAAAGCGGCTTGCTGGGCCGACGTCAGACGAGTGCGCAGCAGATAGATATAATCGGCCATGAAATTCTTGTTCGCTCCAAGGGGCGCCGGAGGAGTGCTGAGCGGCAGGGTTAATTCTCTGAGAACAAGAAGCTTAGCACGCTAAAACCGAACGGCGCCGCATCGAATTGTAACATTACAGCAGTCGATCCGCTAGCTTCTTGCACTATTTTTGTGGCGCTGCAACGACTCGGTTCCCCCGCAGCCCCACTCGTTCCACCAGGCAAGCCAAATCACGGTCAGACTATGGCTTCAGCTCAGAAGAAGGTGATCGTTCGACAGTTCGAGGGCGGCCTGGCATGGGGCTACCTGCCGCAGACCCATCTACTGGATTCCTCCGGCGTTCCTCTGATGCAAGTGGACGGACGCATGAAATGCTTACCCTTCAATGATATCAAAGCAATAGCTTATGTAAAAGATTTCAATCTGAACGACTCCCGAGACCCGGAGCGGCTAGGCCGCCGCGCCTTCGCGACGCGACCCCGCGGCGATGGCCTGTGGCTGCGCCTCACCTTTCGCGACGGCGACACCCTGGAGGGCCTCTCCAGCATCGACCTGGGCTGGCTCGACTCCCTGATCGAGGACCGCGGCCTCTTCCTCACCCCGCCGGACGCGCGCTCCAACACCCAGCGGCTCTTCGTCCCAAGGGTCGCCATCGTCTCACTGGAGGCCCTGGGGCTCATCATGGCCCCGGCGCGGCGCGCCATCGCGAAGAAGCCAGCCCCGCCCCCATCCGCGGAGCAGCCCGGCCTGTTCAGCGATTAGCGCGAGGCTGGATTTCTGGTACCGGCCGATTCCGCTGCGCGCCAATTCCGCATACAATCCTCGGCATGACGTTGGGCGAACTGGCAATCCGGCTGGGAGCGACGCTTACCCCCGGCGACGGCGGCGATCTGGCTGCGACCATCGCGCACGCGGTCGAGGGCGTAGCTGGAATCGAGGCGGCCGGCCCCGGCACGGTAAGCTTCGTGGCCAATCCCCGCTACGCGGCTCTGGCCCGCACCACCCAGGCGGCAGCGCTGATCGTCGAACCGGCCTTCCCGCCCCTCAGCGCCGCCACGCTGCGCATCGCCAACCCTTATCTCGCCTGGGCCAAGGCCATCGAAATCTTCCATCCCGCGCCGCGTTATGAGCCGGGCATACACCCCACGGCAATGGTGGCGGCCACGGCACGTATCGGGGCGCGCGCGCACATGGGCGCTTATGTGGTGGTCGGCGACGATTGCGTGCTGGGCGACGACGCCGTGCTGCTGCCGCATGTGGTTCTCTATCCGGGAGTTCGCGCCGGGCATCGCCTGCTGGCACACGCCCACGCCGTGGTCCGCGAGGGCTGCCTCCTCGGCGATGATGTGGTGCTGCAGAACGGCGCGGTGATCGGATCCGACGGCTTCGGGTTCGCCAAGATTCCCGGCGGCCGGTGGTCCAAGATCATGCAGTCCGGGCCGGCGGTCTTGGAGGACTCCGTCGAGGTGCAGGCCAACGCCTGCATCGATCGGGCCTCGGTGGGCGAGACGCGGATCGCTGCCGGCGCGAAGATCGACAACCTGGTGCAGGTCGGGCATGGTTCCTGCGTGGGCGAAAACACGCTGCTGTGCGCGCAGGTCGGCCTCGCCGGCTCAACCCGCGTCGGCAAGAACGTGATTCTCGCCGGCCAGGTCGGCGTGGCCGGCCATCTCAAGATCGGCGACGGGGCGGTGGCCACCGCGCAGACCGGAATTCCCTCCGATGTCGCCCCGGGCGCTGTAGTCAGCGGCTACCCTGCGATGGACAACCGTGCCTGGCTGCGCAGCGTGGCTGCGATGAATCGTCTCCCCGAGGTGTTGCGCAAGCTGCGCTCCGGCGAGTACGGCAAGTCGGACAATGAGGGGTAAACCCACCTCCCATGGTTGCAGCGGGTCGCCCTTGCTTTTGCTCTTGCGTTTCTTGGTTGTCATTCCGCAGGAATCTGCTGTCTGGACCGGACCCCCCAAACCTTGCCCGCTGGTAGGCTAGAAACCATGGGGTTTCGATCCATGGGGTTTCGATCAAGGACGAGCGCTGTGCCCAGTGTTCCCGGCGGCCTCGGCCTGCGCGCCCTGCTGCTGCCGCTGTTGGCGCTTGCTACCCTCCCAGCGCTCACGGGCTGTCGCTCGCCCTACGTCGAGGCTGACATTCGCAACGCCTCCAGCCAGCCGATCTCGCTGCTGGAGGTCGACTATCCCAGCGCCAGCTTCGGCACCGAGTCGCTAGCCCCAAACTCCGTCTATCACTATCGATTCGCCATCATCGGCAGCGGTCGCACCAAAGTCCTCTGGACCGACGCCCGGCATAAAGACCACACCGTCCCCGGACCGGATTTGCATGAAGGCGAGCACGGTACGCTCGTCATTACAATCTCCGCGTCCGGCGCGACTTGGACTGCCCACCTGGCCGGCTAACCCTAACAATCAAGTGAGCGCGTTCTAATCGGGGCCCGTCGCGCGGCCCACTTCGGGCTCGGCGGAAGTGGCGCGCTCGGTGGCCCCTGCCCCGCTTTGACCGCTGCGTTTGCGCGCTCCGCTCTTCCATGCCATGAGCGAAAAGGCAATCGCCAGGATTGCCACGATCGCAAGAATGATGAATGTAATCATGCAGTCTCCATTTCCGGCGGATCGCCCGTCGCTTTCGCCACACATCTCGCCGTACACCTAGTGAGATGCGCAAACTCGAAGCCGCAGCGGTCCGTCCTTGAGGTAATGCGGTGCAGTAAACTCGGGGTCGTGAGCCAGGGATTATTCATCACGTTCGAAGGGCTGGACGGCTCCGGCAAGACGACCCAATTGCAGCGCCTGGCCGGCTCGCTGGAGGCGGAGGGCCACACCGTCGTCAGCCTCCGGCAGCCGGGCGGCACCGCGCTGGGCGACCGCATCCGTGCCGTGCTGCTGGACTCCCGCAGCGAGGCCGAGCTGGGCGTCATCGCCCCCGAGGCCGAGATGGCGCTGATGTTCGCCGACCGCGCCCAGTCGCTCCGGCAGGTGATTCTGCCTGGGCTGGCGGCCGGTTCCGTCGTGCTGTGCGACCGTTACACCGATTCCTCCGAGGCTTATCAGGGCGCGGGCCGCGGCCTCGGCAGCGACCGAATTCTCGCCATGCACCAGGCCGTCTGCAACGGCGTGCAGCCCGACCTGACCCTCCTTCTGCTGCCCCCGCTGGCCGCGTCGCTGCACCGCGCGCGGCGGCGCAATCGCAGCCATCTGCGCAAGCTCGGGACCGACGAAAACCGCTTCGAGCGCGAGGACGACGACTTCTACGCTCGAGTCTATGAACAATATCGCGAGATAGCTCGCCGCGAGCCAAAACGCGTTGTCGCAATCGAAGAGCATGCCCCCATCGAAGCCATCGCCGAGCGCATTCTGGAAGTAGTCCACGAGCGGCTCGCCGCCTCCGCTACGCCTCAGTTCCCTGCATGACCGACTCGGACCCCGTTGACGACGACTACATCCCCGCCCGCAGCGACGGCGAGTGGCGGATACCGCCCGGCCTCAAGCGCGCCCTGCCCTTCTACTTCCGCCGCAAGTGGGTCAGCTTCGGCCAGCCCATCCCGCTCTTCGAGCACCTCCACCGGACCTTCGGCCGCATCGCCCACTACCGCTTCATGGGCACCACCATCGTCTTCGTCAACGACCCCGAGTGGATCGCCGAAATCCTCATCAATCAGGCCCCCAGCTTCATCAAGGAACGCACCCTGCAGCGCCTGAAGATCTTGCTCGGCGAAGGCCTCATCACCTCCGACGACCCCATCCACATGCGCCAGCGCCGCATCGCCGCGCCAGCATTTCATCGCCAGCGCATCGCCGGCTACGCGGACCAGATCGTCGCCAGCGCCGAGACCGCCTGCGCAGGCTGGACAGCGGGGCAAGACATCGACATCGCCGCCGCCATGATGCAGCTCAGCCTGAACATCATCGCGCGCACGCTCTTCGACACCGAGGTCACGCCCGAAGTCCTCTCCATCGCCGGCGAAGTGAACACCATCATGGGGCTCTACAATTTTCTGGTCGCGTTTCCGCGCCTGGAAAGCGTGCTGCACTGGCCCATCCCCGGCATTATGCAGTTCCGACGCTCGCGTGGCCGCCTGGACGCCATCGTCGCCCGCATGATCGCTACCCGCCGCGCCCAGCCGCGCGCCGAGCTCGAAGCCCGCACCGATCTCCTCTCCATGCTCGTCGCCGCGCATGACTGCGAAGCCGAATCCGGAGCCGAATCCCAAGCCTCCATGACCGACACCCAAGTCCGCGACGAGGCCCTCACCATCTTCCTCGCCGGCTACGAAACCGTCGCCAACGCCCTCACCTGGACCTGGTATCTCCTCAGCCAGAACCCCGACGCCGCCGCCACCATGCAGCGCGAGATCGACGACGTCCTCCTCGGCGCACCCGCCACGGTCGAAAGCTACCCTCGCCTCAAGTACACCGAGATGGTCTTCGCCGAATCCATGCGCCTCTACCCGCCCGCCTGGGCCATGGGCCGCCGGTCTACGCAACCGGTCACCCTCGGCGAGTACAGGATCCCGCCCGGAGCGCACTTCTTCTTCAGCCAGTACGTGCTGCATCGCTCGGCCGAGTTCTGGCCCGACCCGCTCGCCTTCCAGCCCGAGCGCCACACCCCCGAAGCCAAAGCCGCCCGCCCGCGCTTCGTCTACTTCCCCTTCGGCGGCGGCCGCCGCCAGTGCATCGGCGAGGGCTTCGCCTGGATGGAGGGCGTGCTCTCGCTCGCCACCCTCGCGCAGCGCTGGAACCTGACCTTCGTCCCCACATATCCCGTCATCCCCCAGGCCAAGATCACGCTGCGGCCGAAGTTCCCCATGATGATGCGCGTGGAGCCGACAGCCGGTCCAAGGTAAGCTGAAGGTGTGCCGCTTCCCCAGAACTTCGACGGCTTTATCGGCAATCGCAGCGTCGTCGAGAGCCTCCGCGCGGCCCTCGCCGCCGGCCGCTTGCCGCATTCGCTGATCCTGCTCGGGCCGCGCGGAGCCGGACGCTACACCCTCGCGCTGATGCTGACTATGGCCCTCGAATGCGAGCGCCAGCCCCGGGAGCTTGCGGTCGAAGGAACGCCAGGCCGCGAGCTGGCCGGCTTCTGCGGCGTCTGCCGCAACTGCACCCGCATCGCCGAGAGCGCGGAGTTGGAGGCCAAGGTCGAAGAGGCCGTCGCCGCCCGCGAGGAGATGCGCGACACCGACAAGAAGGACACCCGCGTGCTCGTTCAGACGCACCCCAATGTCCTGATCGTCCCGCCCGATCCGCCGCAGTTGCTGATCAAGCTCGGCCAGATCCGCACGCTCATCGGACGTGCGCAATATCTCCCGACCGAAGCCCCCGCGACGGTCTTCGTCCTGACCTCGGCGGCCTTCATGAAGGAGGCCGCGAACTCGCTGCTGAAGCTGCTCGAAGAGCCGCCGCCGTATGTGCACCTCATGCTGCTGGCGGAAAATCTCGGCGAGCTGCTGCCCACCATTCGCTCCCGCTGCGCCGTCGCCCACCTGGGCGCGCTGCCCTTCGACGAGATCGCCGCACTACTCGGCGCGCGCAAGCCGGAGTGGAACAAGGCCGACCGCGAGCTGGCCGCGCGGCTGAGCGAAGGCGCCGTCGGCCGCGCGCTCGGCTTCCATCTCGCCGAATACACCGCCGCCCGCGCCGACGCCCTCACCATGCTTCACACCGCGGAGCGCGGCGGCGGCCAGCAGGACCACAGCGCCCTCTTCCGCATGACCGAAACCTATCGCGCCGGAGCCGAGGGCCAGGCCAAGACCGCCGCCCTGCTGCGCGCGCTCTCCAGCCTGCTCGAAGACACGCTGCTGCTGCAGGCCGGAGCGCCCGAGCGCGTGCGCAACATCGATCAACGCCCCGATCTGCAGCGCTTCGCCGACACCTTCAGCTTCGAGTGGATCGAGTCCGCGGCGCGCGGCATGGACGCCGTGCAGACCGGAATGCGCCGCAACCTGCTGCGTTCCCTCAGCCTCGACGCGCTGACCGTCGAGCTGGAAGGTGCGAGCCGGTGAGAGTCTGCTTCTGGAAACCATCGAGCCGATTGCCGCGTCTGTGCATCCAAGAAAGCAGCGTTCAGAACAGCATACGAAATCACAGGTGTGAGTCCCTGTCATTTCCGGCCACCCACATCCTAACGGCTCCAGCGGAGTTCGAACCAGCTGGAGATTTCCCCTTCTTTGGAGCCTGCAATGGCCGAGAGTAAAAGCGCCGCTCGCAATGACGACAACACGTTCAACGGAACCCGCAAGCTGATCCGGCCGCACCTGCCCACAGCCGAGCGCCGGCGCGACCCCGTGCACGCGGAAGATCCGCTCACTCATGCCACCGTGATCGACGCCCACAGCGCGCCGGAGAGCTCGCACGCCGAGGTCTTCTACTTCCAGAAGCAGATGCAGCAGCAGACCGAGATGACGGTGGTACTGGAGGATGGCGAAGAGCTGCGCGGCATCATCCAGTGGTACGACAAGTGCGTGGTCAAGCTGCTGGTCGGCCGCAGCCGCGTCATGATCTACAAGCCGGGAATCAAGTACCTGTACAAGACCAGCGACGCGCACGCTGGCACCAGCGTGATGAAGTAGTCCAGGGTCAGCATCGCCGCGAAATCGGGTGCCCCACATCTCGCTTCTGAGATGTGGGTTCGTTGGACGCTATGGTTCCAGGCGAGCAGCTTTTTGTAGGCGGTCGCGGATGGCATCGGCGACGCCACCAGGCGGTGGAAGGGGCGCCAGGATCACATCGACTCCGCCCTCGTCCAGGAATCGAAGTCCAGCGAAGAGCCGTCGTGCGAGTTCATCAAGGTCGGCCCACGGCCCCCAGGAGAACATGGAACTGCCTGGGAGCAGCGCCCATCCATCGGGAAGCATCAGCCCGACCCACTGGCCTCCAACTTGTTCGAGACGATTCTGCTCCAGCAGCGTGTGCGATAGATCATTCCGCAGGGACGTCTCTATGAGGACAAGCCGCGCGCGCGGCGCGTAGTGGCGCAGACCCACGCCAGGCGATGGAAGCGATTGCGGCTGCGCTGAAGGCAATGCGTTTGGCTCAAACGACCGAACGGCCGCTCCCGTCGCGGCGGCGATCTGCTCCAGCGTGATCGCGCCGGGGCGATACACAATCATCGGTGTCTGCGTGGGATCGAGCACGGTGGACTCTACGCCGATCGCCGTCGGCCCTGCGTCCAACACCGCGTCGATGCGGCCATCGAGATCGGCCAGCACGTGCGCCGCTGTGGTCGGACTGGTGTGGCCGAAGAGGTTGGCGCTGGGCGCGGCGATCGGCAGGCCTGCGGCCTCAATGAGCGCATGCGCCGCTGGATGCGCGGGCACCCGCACCCCGACCAGAGGCCGCCCAGCGGTGACCGCGTCGGAAATCGATTTGTTGCGCGGCAGCAGCAGCGTGAGCGGCCCTGGCCAGAAAGTCTCCGCGAGCGCCGCGACCCGCTGAGCAATCTCAGGCGGAACATCGGCAATCGTCGCAAGCTGATCTGCCGATGCGAGATGCACGATCAGCGGGTCCCACGAGGGCCGCTGCTTGGCCGCGAAGATCGCCGCCACGGCCGCGGGCGACAGGGCATTCGCGCCCAGCCCGTAGACCGTCTCGGTGGCGAAGGCGACCAGCTTCCCCTCGCGCAGCAGATCGGCAGCGCGAACGATGTCGGCCGGGAGGTTCGCGTCGAGATGGAGGGTTGCGATCATGCGCTGGGTTCTTTCATCGTATCGAATTGGTGAGGGGCCATACTGCGGCGAGCTTCACGCCGAATTCGTTGGAGCAATGCGCGAACGTATACTGCGAAGATGCAGGCTGCGGAGATTGAACTGAAGTTTTCCGTTGCGGATGCGAACGTGCTGCGTGCAACCGCCTTCGCGCTCGGATTCACATTGTTGACCGAGCGGACCTTCGAGAGCAACACACTCTACGACACGCCGGACCGGCAACTGCGCGCGCACAAACAGATCCTGCGCCTGCGCCAGTACGGCGAACGTTGGACCGTGACGCATAAGCGCCAGGCGGGCAACGGCGCTGCGGAATCCAATCCCCGCTACAAGACCCGCATCGAGACCGAGAGCGTCGTCGAGGACGGTGACGCGCTGGCGGAGATCTTCGTGCAGCTTGGCTACGCGCCGGTCTTCCGCTACGAAAAGTTTCGCACCGAATGGGCGTCGGGCGATGGCCACCTGGTGCTGGACGAGACCCCGATCGGCACCTGGGCTGAGCTTGAGGGCGCGCCGGCCTGGATCGACGCCATGCTGGAGCGGCTTGGCGTGCGCCCCGCGCAGTGCTCGACTGACAGCTACGGCACGCTGTTTCTGAAGTGGAAGCAATCCAGCGGAAGCCCGGCGGAAAACCTGACGTTCGCAGAGGCCGGAGACGCCGTCAAGATTTAGCTGCCAGCTCGACGAGAAACACAGCAGCATCTTCGAGCGATGGAAGCTTACCCAACACGTAACGGCGCTACCGGCCCGATTGGAGCAGGACCTCTTCGATCTGGTCCAGAACCCAGTGCACCTCGTCCGGCGCAATGCAGTAGGGCGGCATGAAATAGAGCACGTTGCCAAGCGGCCGCAGCAGCAGGCCGCGGCGGAGGAACTCCTGCGTGAGTTTGGGGCCGCTCGATTCGAGATATCCGTGCGAGCTATTGGAGCCGTCGTCATTGCGAAGTTCAAGGCTGCGAAGTTCAAGCACGAAGACGCCGCCCAGCACGCGAACATCGCCGACTCTGCCGATCTTCTGAAAGCGCGGAATCTGGCTGCGAAAGATGGCTTCGATGCTTTGAACACGAACGAGCGAATGCTCCGTCGCGAAAAGATCGAGGCTGGCGATCGCCACGGCGCAGGCGAGTGGATTGGCGGTGAAGGAGTGGCCGTGAAAAAAAGTCTTGCGGCGGTCGTCGCTCAGGAACGCCTCGTAGATGCGCTCGGTGCAGGCGGTGACGCCCATCGCCATGTAACCGGCGGTCAGACCTTTGGAGAGGCAGATGATGTCGGGCGAGATTTCGGCATGCTCGCAGGCAAACATCTTGCCCGTCCGCCCGAAGCCGGTCAGCACCTCGTCTGCGATCAGCAACGTTCCGTGCCGATCGCAGAGCTGCCGGACGCGGCGAAGGAACTCCGCTGGCCACACGATCATGCCGCCAGCCGCTTGCAGCATGGGTTCCAGCAAAACACCGGCGACAGTGTCTCCGTGTTCCTCCAGAAGCTGCGCGATGCTGTCCAGGCAGTGGATCTGGCAGGTGGAGCGCTCCAGTCCCAGCGGGCAGCGAAAGCAATAGGGAGAGTGCGCGTGCGCGACAGAAAAGAGGAACGGCGCAAAAGGCGCAGTGAAGGGCGAGGCCGCGCTGGCGGACATCGCGCCCACGGTGTCTCCGTGGTAGGCGTGGTCGAGTGCGATGAACCGCCGGCGCTGCGCGTTTCCTTGATTGCTCCAGAACTGCAGGGCCATCTTCAACGCCACTTCGACTGCGGTCGAACCGTTATCGGAGTAGAAGATTCGGTTGAGACCCGGAGGCAGGATTTCGACCAGCCGGGCAGCCAGAACGGCAGCCGGCGGATGCGTGAAGCCGGCGAACATTACATGCTCCAGTTCACCCGCCTGCCGGGCGAGCGCGGCGTTGAGATAGGGGTGGCTGTGCCCGTGAATGTTGACCCACCAGGAGGAGATGCCGTCGAGGATCCGGCTGCCGTCAGCGGTGTAAAGATACACCCCTTGCGCGCGCGTAATGGGCAGCGGCGCGGGCGCGGTCTTCATCTGCGTGTAGGGATGCCACAGGTGGGCTTCGCCTTGACGCTGCCATGCCGGCGCTTCGGCGGCAGATGCGGTGGTGCCTGCAATGTCGTCCGTCATAACGCGTTCTCGCACATAAGATTTTCCAGGGAGCTGTTGGGATCGAGATGCGCGCAGGCCCAGACGGCCAGCGACTCCGAGGTCAACGGACGCAGATGCGACAACTGTCCCAGCACCTCAACCGCACCGAACATCTCGATGGATTCCGCATTTTCCGGATTGCTTTCGCCTACCAGCACCACACCCGCAACACGCAGCGATCGCGATCGCAGAGCTTCGAGAGTAAGCAGCGTGTGGTTGATGGTGCCCAGCTGAGCGCGCGCCACCACGACGACGGGCAGCCCAAGAAGGACCATGAGATCGACCATGAAGCAGCGGTCGTCGATAGGAACCAGCACGCCGCCCGCGCCCTCGACGATGCACCAGCGGTCATCGCTGTGAGCCGGGGGAGCGGCCATGACTTCTTCGAGATCGATACGCGTCCCCGCATGGCGCGCGGCCAGATGAGGCGAAAGCGGCTCGGGCAATCTGACACCTGCGGCGTATATCTCTTCGCTGGAGCAGCCGCCCAACAGTCGCACCGTCTGGGTATCGTCATCCGCCGGGAAGCCCGTCTGGATCGGCTTCCAATAGATAAGATCGGCTTTGCGCCGCAGGCGATGCATGAGAGCGGCAGAGACGACGGTCTTGCCGATCCCGGTGTCAGTGCCGGTGACGAAAAGGCCGGTCATACAGCGCCTGCTTCCAGGAGAACGTCATGTAGACAGCGGGCGAATCGGCTGAGCTCCGCTTCCGAAACACCTGTGTTGACCGAGACGCGCAAGCGGGATGTGCCCTCGGGAACGGTTGGCGGTCGGATGGCCCGCACATCGAAGCCTGCCTGCTGAATGCGCGTGGCGACATGGAGCGCCTTGGCGCTTTCTCCAACGATCACGGAGAGAATATGGGAACCCGAAGGAGCAACCGCGACGCCGAGAGCCGACAACACGCCGCGGAGATGGACTGCCAGCTGTTGCAGGCGGGTACGCCGTTCTGGCTCACGCTCAATGAGGTCGAGAGCTGCATCGATCGCCTCGGCGACCGAAGGCGGAGGCGCGGTGGAAAAGACAAAGCTACGCCCGCGCTGCAGGAGATACTGGATCGCCTGCGAGGAGCCCGCGACAAACGCCCCGCTGACGCCCAGCGCCTTGCCCGCCGAGTTGATCGAAAGAAAGACGCTGCCGGCGACGCCCAGCGCCTCGATGAGGCCAGCTCCCTGTTCCCCATACGCGCCGACGGCGTGCGCCTCGTCGACGATCAGGGCCATCCCGGTGTTCCGGCAAAGCTCCGCGTAAGCTGCGAGTAGCGCGTAGTCTCCGTCCATGCTGAAGAGCGACTCGGTAACCAAGAACATCTGCCCGCGACCGCGATACATCTCCACGTAGTCTGTGAGCTTGGCGACGTCAGCATGCGGGAAGACGATCACTTTTGCCGCGCCCAGCCGCATGCCATCGATGAGACTCGCGTGGTTAAGGCGATCGGAGAAGACGACATCCCCGTCCTCCAGAAACGTGGACAGCACGGCCAGGTTGGCCGCGTAGCCGCTGCTGAAGTAGAGCGCGGCTTCCGCGCCCTTGAAGCGCGCGAAACGTTGTTCCAGCCGGGAGAAGCTGGCGCGCTCGCCACGCAGCAGCCTGGAGCCGGTCGAACCGCAGCCCATCTCGAGCACCGCTGCCGACATTCGCGCCTTCATCAGCGGATGATGCGCCAAACCGAGGATGTCGTTCGAGCAGAGGTCGATGCCCGCGGGCTCCCGCAAGGTCCGCAGCAGATTGCCGGCGGCCAGCGTTCCGAGCCGCGTCTCGATGCGCGCTTCAAGAGCAGCGCTAACGTCTTCGACACGGCCGCTAATTTCGAGCATGTTCGGAGACCCCGCCGAGCGCGGCGAAGAGCGCCTCGTCTCCCGACGGCGCCGAGTTGGCAGCGGTGAGGAGTTTATCGCCGATGAAAAGCGAATTCGCGCCGGCAAACAGAGCAAGGATCTGCGCCTCCTGCGAAAGGTGCACGCGGCCTGCCGACAGGCGAACCCGCGCCCGCGGCATCAGGATGCGCGCTACGGCTAGCGTGCGGACCAGGTCCGCAACCGCTACGGGCGGCTGCTTTGCGAGCGGCGTTCCCGGCATCGCCATCAGCAGGTTGATGGGGACCGATTCCGGCTGGGGCTCCAGCGCGGCAAGCTCCGCGAGTAGAGAGCAGCGATCTTCAACACTCTCGCCCAGACCGATGATGCCGCCGCTGCAAACGGTCAACCCCGCGGCGCGGGCCGCATGAATTGTATTGAGCCGGTCATCGTAGGTCCTGGTCGTGATGATGCTGGGGTAATGCGCGCGGCTGGTATCGAGATTGTGGTTATACGCGTCCAGCCCCGCGGACTTCAGCTCTTCTGCCTGGTGCGGCGTCAGCATGCCGAGCGTAACGCAAGCCTCCATGCCGAGCTCCTTGACCGACCGGACCATCTGCAGAACTCGGTCGAAGGGCTCGCCCTCCGGCGCTTGACGCCAGGCCGCCCCCATGCAAAATCGCTGCGCGCCCGCCTCTTTGGCCCGCGTCGCGGCGGCCCGCACGGCCTCCACTGAGAGCAGTGGTTGGCGTTGCACATCGGTCTTATAGTGCGCCGACTGGGAACAGTAGCCGCAGTCTTCCGGACAGCCGCCTGTCTTGATCGAGAGCAGAACGCACCTCTGAATCTCCTCACTGGAGTGAAATTCACGGTGGACTGAATGCGCTTCAAAGAGCAGATCGAGTAGCGGCTTCCGATACTGCGCCACCGCCGCTTCGGTGAGATCGTGATTTGTCGAAATCGAATGCCTCGGCTGGGTCACCTAATCATTATCGCCTAAAAACGATGGTGCTCGTGAGACGAGCCAACGGTGCCGTACGCCCAGAAATCTCCAGTCGCATGCGCTTGAATGCAACGACGAATGGCCGGAGGTTCGCTTGGAATAACACACGCTACTTCGCGGGCGACCCGCCATAAATCGCCGGCTCACCCAGACTGCCCGTCTTAGGCAGATGCCGGACATACAGGACCATCTTCCACATATCGTCGTCACCGAACATGCCTTCGGCTGGCGGCATGCCGGAAGGTGAGATGCCGTGCTGAATGATCCATTTCAATTGGCCATCGGTATAGCCCTGGACTTCCCTGGAGGCCAACGACGGGACCGGTGGATCGACGGTCGCGGCAAAGGGGACACCTGTGTTTTGACCGTCAAGTCCATGGCAAACCATGCAGTATTGAGTGAAGGCCTCTTTGCCATCCTCGATATTGCCGGCTGTGGCTTGGAACGGGTTCTTCTGGTTCCTACCCCCACAGTAATGCGATGCTTCACCCAGTCGACCGAGCGGGTTTGAACGGCGCGTGGCTTCGTAGCTTTGCACGCGCATAGTCCGGCAAGAACTAGAAAGGCGCAACCGCTTCCCAGCCGCCCGGATCCCATCTGCTACTTGTTTCCTCCAACAACATGCACAGTAAACAACATTTTTCCGTGGTCGTTTCCGCAGAAGATGCCGCACTTACCTTTGAAATCTCCAGTGGCTTCCGGCGTGACCTCATAATCCGCCGTTTCGTCCGCCTTCACCTTGATATTCACGTTCAAGCCATCGATACGCAAACTGTGGGCCACATCGTCGGAGATCACCTCCAGGTTGACGGGCTCACCTTTCTGGAGCGTGATCTCGTCCGGCACGAAGGCATAACGCTTGGCGTGAATCACGATAGTGCGGGCCGCCTGGGCCGGCAAACTTGCTGCCAGCAGAAGGACACCGGCAGCCATGGTCGCAAATACTGCTTTCCTGTTCATCAATCTCCAAACTTCAGCTTACCTCATCTTCCAACAAGAGACGAGGCTGGATGATTCGCAAGAGATGCAAGCGGATATCTAGGCAAGCAGATCGTGAATTACATTTCCCGCGACATCGGTAAGACGGTAGTCTCGACCACTGTAGCGATAGGTGAGTTTGGTATGGTCGATTCCCAACAGATATAAAATCGTCGCATGGATATCGTGGACATGCGCCGGCTTATCGACCGCCTTGTAGCCGAAGTCGTCGGTCGCTCCATAACTCATTCCACCTTTAATTCCACCGCCAGCCAGCCACATGGTAAATCCGTGCGGATTATGATCGCGGCCGTTGTGGCTGCCGCCGCCAAAGCCGCCGCCGGTCTCCCCCAGCGGTGTGCGGCCAAACTCCGAGCCGCAGACGATGATGGTCTCGTCGAAGAGCCCGCGTGATTTGAGGTCTTTGATCAGGGCCGCGTAGGGCTGGTCGGAGTCTCCGGCAGTCTTGCGGTGCAGTTCGATATTGAAATGATGGTCCCACGGATCGCCCTTCGCGTAGTACACCTGCACCATGCGCACACCGCGCTCAACCAGTCGCGCCGCCGTCAGGCACCCCCGCGCGGTACTTCCCTCCCCGTACAATTTTTGAACGGCCGCGCTCTCCTTGCGCACGTCGAAGACATCCGGCGCCTCGGTCTGCATGCGGTAAGCGGTCTCCATCGATTCAATGGTGGCCTCGAGTTGAGGATCGGCGCTGGCTGAAACATCTGTCGCCATATTCATGTGATCGAGTTGTTCGACCAGATCCAACTCCTTTCGCTGCTGCTTTAGATCGAAGCGATCATTGTGTACATCCATAACCAATTTTTCCGGATCGAACTTCTGCTTGGTTACCTTGTCGGAGACATAGGTACCCTGGTACATGGGCGAAAGGAAAGTGGAACTCCATCGAGGCGGTCCTACAGTTGTTGGAATATCCGGGCAGAGTACAACGAAACCCGGCAGGCTTTTATTCGATGCGCCCAGACCATAAGTTACCCAGGATCCCATCGACGGTCGTACCGGAATATTCGCTCCCGTATTCACCATGCGCAATGCAGGCTCATGATTCGGTATTTCGGTGTACACCGACTCAACAAAGCAGATGTCGTCCACGCACTCCGCCAGATGTGGCCAGATTTTGCTGACCTCCGCTCCACTCTTTTCATATTTCTTGAATGAGAAGGGCGACTGCATGACACCCCCGACCTGGCGCTCGTGGGAAAGCGCACCGCCCGGGATAGGCTGCCCGTTGTACTTCGCCAGCATAGGTTTGTAGTCGAAGGTATCGATCGCCGACATGCCTCCGTTCATAAACAGGAAGATGACATTCTTGGCCTTGGGCTTGAAGCTGGGGTCCTCCGGGCGCGACTACCTTCACGTTGTAGATTCCAGGTTGCAGTTGCTCGAAGGAAAACTCGCCCTTCGACTTCGAATCCGTGCTCAGCACGTTACCAGACGCCCGGTTCGATATGCTGATGTTCACCCCGGGAATGACCGCGCCGCTGGTATCCATCACCGTTCCCGATAAGGAGGTCGTGTTGGTCTGCGCGAAGGCTCTGGAAGAACCTACGCTAAACAACAGGGCCAGAAGAACCGTGGCGCTATATTGGGTAAGTCGACTCTTCCGGATAGCTGATAAGTTCTTGCAGGACATGGGCACTAACTCCATTGGTGCGAAATTGGAATTGAAAGCAAGGGTTCCCTGGCGCGTGAATAGACACACGCAGGCGGCGTTGATTTACAGGTAACGCGGCGAAATAGACGAATACAGCGAATGCAGGTACAGGTTCAAAGCCCGCTTATCGGCGAAGCGAGGTTTGTTGGAATTTCAAGGTGTCGCAAGCTATGTGAGGTTCATTATGCGAAGCGATCCTGCATAAATCAATGCAAGTGGGCTTCTCTTATGTCTCGGATAAAGAGACCCAATGCGGATGGGCGCTCCGTCCGTAACCTGGAGCTACTTCCTGGACCCAGTAGTTAGCGATGATACGGGTACATCATCGCGTTCGATTCGGGGCACAGCCTACTGTCTCGGCAGATATATATGTGCGGCAGCGCGATTACTGCCTTCGCAGCCACCGGACCACATCCGCCCGCACCCGCTCGTAACTCGGCTCGCCATTCGGATAGCGCGCGATGGTGCCGTGCGCCTTAGCGGTGTACCAGTTCAGCGCGTAGTCGCTAATTTCGGCCCCACTCTTTGCATCGTCGCCGATTCGTACGCCGCCGCCAGTAGCCAGCGCTTTATGCGCCGCTTCTGCCGATTCCAGCGAGATGAACTCCCGCACCCGCCCATCCGGCGCAAACCGCTCGAAATTGTAGCGCGTCAACGAGCGGCCCACCGGCTCTTCATAGGCGCGCACGATCCAGCGTTGCCCATGCACCTCCAACGTGTCGATCACATCGCTCTCGCGCGCAGCTATGCCCGGCGCGCCGCGCTCCCGTGCTCCGCGCAGCAGTGCGCGCTCGCGGTCGAACTCGCCCCATCGGCCCAGCGCCGCCTCCACGATCACCAGGTTCTTGTGCGCGATCCACAGCTCCGGTTGCGCCGCCACCACCTTGCGGTATTCGATCTCCGCCGCTTCATACTCATGCAACCCAAGCTCGGCGTCGGCCAGTCCCAGCTCGCCCTCGACATTGCTCGGATTCGCCGCGACGTACATCCCGAAGATCGCCTTCGCGCGCGCAAACTGCTTGGCCGCGAGCGCCTGCTTGCCCAGCGCCAGCGGCCCTGCGCCGGACGCCAGCGGCCCCGCGACGGCCGCCGGCTGCTGCGCCCGCCACCCAGGCGTTACCCCGCCCAGCAGCATAGCCACCATCGAGACCATCGAGATTGCCCACCACCGCGACCGCTTCATTCGCATCCATCCACCACATCTTTATGCTACCCATTGGCCGCGCTTCGCACCAACCGGACCTTCAGGTCTGCGACAATGAAGCCTTTACATGAGCAACCGGCTCGCGCCGTTTCCGGCTCTAACCTTGAATCCAGTGGGCCAGGAAAGCGCACGCCATGACCGACTCCGCACAGACGCTCGCAACGCCGCCTGCCTACACTCGGCGGCGCAACCGTTTTCTCTGGTTCCTGGCGATTGCCGTATTCGCGATTGCTTTCGTTTCGGTCGCCGCCTATTTCATCAACGCTTATTGGCCCTACCGCTATCGCAACGTCGTGCCACTGCTGGAGGGCGTCCTTACCAGCGACGTCGATATTGCTCACTACCATCGCACATACTTCCCCTACCCCGGTTTCGTCGCCGAAGGGCTTACGCTGAGCCGCAACTCCGCACCCAATCTTCCCCCGCTCGGCAGCGCCAGGAAGTTGATCGTCAAAGGCAGTTGGACGGACCTGCTGCTGCTGCGCAAACGTGTGCTCCTGGTCGATGTCGTCGGCATGCACATCGTGATTCCTCCAGCCGGAAGCGAGGCCAATCACGAAGACTTCCCCCCCGGCAGCAGCTCCTACTTCGCCGGCCCAACCACGATGGTCGAGAAGTTCCGCATCCACAACGCCGTCCTCGACCTGATGCGCAAGAACGGCAGCCGCTTCTCGTACCCAATACACGTACTTGAGATCCGCAACCTCCAGATGGGCCACCCCATCTCCTACTCGCTCGACATGGAGAACGCCATACCCAGCGGCCACATCCTGGCCGCTGGCAGCTTCGGCCCGCTTACACCGCAGGACCTTGGCGCCACGCCTGTCTCGGGCAACTTCACCTTTGCGCCGGTCAACCTCAGCGAGATTGGGAACATCAGCGGCACGCTCTCGGCCGCCGGCCACTTTTCCGGCAACCTGCAGGCCATCGAGGCTTACGCCACGACCAACACACCCAACTTCGCAATCGGCCGCGGTAAGCCGACCGGCATCGCAGGCTCGGTGCAATGCGCCATCGACGCTCTCAACTCCGACCTCGTTCTGCACAGCATCGCGCTTAGCACCGGCGCGACTACGGTCCATGCTCGCGGCGACAGCGTCGGCTCCCCACGCGTTACGAATCTGGACATCGCCGTCGCCGGAGGCCGCGCGCAGGATCTCCTGCGCCCCTTCCTGCGCAGCGAGACTCCGCTCGTGGGCGCCGTCTGGCTCAAGGGCCACGCCCGCGTCGCTCCCGCCAGCCAAGGGGCCCGCTTCCTGCAGCGCCTCGACGTGAACGGAAGCTTCGACGTGCCCGCCGAGCGCCTCACCAACCGCGCCACCGAGCAGACCCTCTCTGCCTTCAGCCGCCGCGCCCAAAGCCACAGCGCCTCCCCGGCCGATCCGCTCTCGGACGCGCGCGACGCCGGTCCGTCCGCGGACGTTCTGTCCTCCATCGAGGGCGGGGTGAAGATTCGCAACGGCGTCGTCTCCACCCCGCACCTGACCGTTCAAGTCCCGGGCGCCGCCGCCATCCTGAACGGCTCCTACAATCTCAGCAACCACGACGTTCATCTCACCGGAGATCTGCGGATGCAAGCCAACATCTCCCACATCACCACCGGCTTCAAGTCATTCCTTCTCAAGCCTCTGATCCCATTCTTCAAGAAGCCCCACGCCGGCGCGGTCATTCCGATCGCCATCACTGGCAGCCCCAACAATTACAAAGTCTCGCAAGATATTTTTCACACGAAATAACTGGCGTGACGTCACTGCATGGGCCAGCATCATATCGCCGTTGCCCTCGATTTTCTGGTTGTCATTCCACAGGAATCTGCTCTTGGGCGACGGTCGAAGGGATCGCGCCTACCGATATCTTCCGTGCCGTTTCACACTCTCGATCGCCACCGCTCCCAGCACCGCGGTCGATACCAGCAGCGCAATCCACAGCAGCTCCGGATGCCGCTCCGTGTATGGCCTCGCATCCACTCGTGCGGCATAATTTGGATTTATCCGCTCCGGTCCCAGCCGCGCCGGAATGGGCTTCGCCGCCGACTGCAACGGGAGCCCGAAATCATAGGATGGCGCAACCAGCGCCGCGTCCCCGTAGTCCAGCGTATAGTTCTCACCGGGCCGCACGTCGAAGCATATTGTCCGCTGCCGCATCTCCAGTTTCACCGCGCGCATCGGCAGCGGCGGCAGAAGAACATGATCGAAACCATTCCTCACTCCGGCCGTAACCGTCGCCGGCTCGCGAAGGTTCGAACCCAGCACCGCATCTACTCTCAGCTTCGCCTCCCGGATAGGCGGTCCTCCATCCACACTAGCGGCCCGCGTCACGCGTCCTATCTGTCCATCCACGATCTCGGCTGCGCCTGCAGTTCCGCCCACATTCGGCCGCGCTCCTATCGAAACATCGCGCAGAAAATCCGCGGTGAACTTCGGGTCCAGCACAAAGCTCACGCGCTCCACGGGTACGTGCGCCGGAATGCGAAACGTCGCCACGCTCCAGTTCCCCTGCTGTTCAATCGCTTCCGTCGCAGCCACGGTCGTATAAAGCGTCTGCGCCTCCCGGCTGGGCGGGACCTGCGCGCCTTGCACGACGTTCGCAACCAATCGCGGCCCGTCGCTGCTGCCGCTGGAAGAACCAACCGCCCGCAGCCGCAGTTCCACATGCAGCGCCGGAAACGTCGACTCCTGCAGCGCCAGCGCCGTCGACCGCGCCAGATGCTCTCCGCTCAGATCGAAGACCGTGAAGC
Organism: Granulicella sp.; assembly: GCA_965277925.1. Taxonomy (GTDB): domain Bacteria; phylum Acidobacteriota; class Terriglobia; order Terriglobales; family Acidobacteriaceae; genus Granulicella. The sequence continues at coordinate 2,030,519 of OZ255850.1, forward strand.
TGCCCAGAGCAACCGGAGAGCTGCCCAGAGCAACTGAAGACCTGCTGAGTCCGGTCCTCGCTCCGCCCGCCTTCTGCAAACCCCACACGGTCGCCGTCCCCACAAAGTTCTTGGCCGCCAACTGCAGCTCGACGGTCGTATATGCCCGCGAGGGCATCGCCAGATCGAACTCAATCGCGCCACCACGCGGTTCCAGATTCTCAACCGTCGCCGATTCCGCCTCGCCCGGCGCGGCCTCGCTCTCGGTCAGGGCAAACGGCGTCTCCACCGGCGCTAAGTCGCCGCGCTCCGCGAACACCCTCAGGTCGTCGCCCGAACGGCTCGCCGCATGCGCCAGTGTGGCCGCATCCAGCACCGCGCAGGCCGCGCCCGCGGCCTCCGGCGGTAGCGCAATCGCCCGCTCATAGCGCATGTGCCGCGGTGCTGGAATCGGCTCCGGAATCGGCTCTGGACGCGGCCTGCCAGCCCCGAAATCTCCAGCCTGCAGCAGCACCGCAAGCGCGGCCATTGCGATCGTCAGCCTCAAGCCTGGGCCTCGTCGCTATTCCGCTCCCCGGCGGCGTCCGCACCCGGCTTGCGCAGCCCCAGCCAGTCCTTCTGATATGCAAAGCTGACCGCCATCAGCAGCACCCCGAGCCCAAGATAGCTCAGCACGCGATAGCCCGTCCCCACGCCGCGCATGTCCCACGCAAACGTCTTGGCCAGCGTCGCTCCCAACAACACCAGACCTATCCACCGCGCCGCCGCCGCGCGCATCCAGAAGCCCGCCAGCAGCAACACAACCGCCTCCACCAGCCAGCCCACGGTGATGCCGCGCCCAGCCGCCTTCAGCGTAATCGCCACCGTGACAAACGCCACGCCCAGCGAGAGATGCGCCACGGCCGCGCCCCCAGCACGGGCAGCACGTCGCGGCAGCCCTCCCCATGCCATCGCGAAATACACCGCCGCGAACGCCGCCGCGCAGATCCACTCCCAATCCCGCCCGCCGCTATCGGCCAGCACCGAGTAGATCGTCAGCGCCCCAAACACTCCCGCAGCCAGCGGCTCCAGCACCGTCGCCACGACGCTCTCGGTCTCCATCGCCAGCCATGGCGCGGCAGCGAACGCCGCCCACAGCAGCAGCGCCAACACCGCCGTCCGCCAACCCTTGGAAGCATCGAAGAACTCCGCATACCACTCAATGAACAGCCCCGAGGTCGCGGCCAGCGCCGGCAGCAGCAGCGCGCTCCATGGCTTCAGCCGCAGCAGCGCCAGCAGCGCCGCCGCCACCACCAGCAGATAGCTGAACAGAAACACCTCATGGTCGCCACCCGTACTCAGCAGCAGCGGCGTCAAATACGCTCCCAGCAACGCATAACCCGCCAACAGTTGCGCATCCTGCGACCACGCCATCACCGCATTCCACGCCGTCACCGCGACCATCGCCGCGAACGCCACCCACGCGGGCACAAGATGGTAGAGCTGAACGCTTGCCCACAAGCTCAGATACAGCACGCCGGCGCCCACCGCCTTCAGCGCATAGCTGAACCCGGCCAGTTGTTGCCTGCGAAATCGCTCCGACCACAGGATCACGCCCGCGCCCGCCAGCAGCCCCGCGGCCGCTCGTCCCATCGGCCCAATCCATCGGTTGTCGAACGCCCACTTGAGAAACCACGCCACGCCCACCAGCAGCAGCACGACGGCAATCTTGCTCAACACCCTTGTCCCAAGCTGGCTCTCGAGCGACTCATTCGCCTGCGCTTGCGGTCTCGCGACTTGCGCGCTCTGCGCCAACCCCGCAGCGATCGGCTCCGGCTCCTCGGACCGCATCGCATCGACATTCGCGGCGTTCTCTCGCGTCTCCTGCGATGTAGCCGCCTGCGGTGTAGCCGCCCGCAGCGCGACCACCTCCCCACGCAGCGCTGCGACCTCCGCTTCGAGACGAGCGATGCGCTCGATCAGCGGATCGTAGGCCGGCTCGCCGAGCCCGTCCTTGGCCGACTCTCCATCCATGGCCTAACTTTTACCCTAAGTGGGTTTTTAGGGCTTGCACCCTGATTATCATTGGTGTCCGCGCTGGTGTCCAGGAAAAAATGGACACCTTTTGGTCGCTTTTCGGTGGCTGGTTACCTTGTGCGCCCGTGGCTAATAGCCAGTTGGACACCTTTCGTTGATACGCTGCGGGTTGCGCTGCCGTCAAGCCGTGGGCTGCTTTTTTCTTTCTCCTGATTGGCGCGCTGGGAGCGCGGGTCACCGCGTGCCTTGTAACGCGTCACGACGCCTTGAGAGGCGGCGGTAGAGCGTTTCTTTCGCGGGGGGTCTCACGCGCACAGCCAAATTCACCTGTCGGGCGCGGCTGGGGCCGGGGCTTGTTTTGCGGCTCTTCATCAGCAAAACTCCCGGCCCCAGGCGCGACCGATTTGGTTGCGGGAGAGAGTGGCTGCGAAGTGCCTGCAAAAGTGGGTGGGTACGACGAAGGGGCATGACGGCGCGCAATTCGGCAAGCGAGCAGCGGGCGGCGCGCGGCTTGTTTTGCGGCGCTCCATCAGCAAAACTGGCGTGCCGCCCGCGTCTACGAGCGCGCCCGATGGCGCGACGGCGTTTATGCCCCTGAGGAGATGCTGCGGGTTTGGCTTGGGACGTGCAGCGCTTCACCGCACGGCCCGAGCCAAACACGCCTCTGTGTACTTTTGGTTGGCCGCAGCATCCCCTTTAGGGGTGCGGAGGCCAAGGTGAGCGCGGAGTGCGAACTGGAGGCTTGGTGGGCCACAAAGGTGGGGCTTGGCAAGCGCGCCGCTCGCGCGCCCTCGCACCCGGAGCGAACCACCGGAATCACTCCCGGTCGTGCGTGGCGTGTTCGAGCAGCCTCTGCCATTCGGACTCCCGCCAATCGCGTTCGGCTTCGCGGTCGCATTCGGCGCACATCAGGTTGGGGGTGATGATGATTCCTTCGCGGAGGCAAAACGGCTCTCCGCACTCGCTACAAAAGTGGTGTGTCATGGTGGGACTCCCTTGTGGGCTGATTGCCCGTGATATCGCAACGGCGGCGTCCGGCGTCAGGGCTGGGGCTGTGGGAAAACACGCTTCACCGTTTTTCCATAGCCCCACCGCGGCAGCGGCGCGCAGCGGCCTTGACCCGGATGCCATAGTGGAGATTCACGGGCAAGCGGCCCTGTTTCGGGTAGGCGAGGTTTCTGTCGGCGGGTTTGGGGCGCCAGCCCCATGTGAGCTTCGCGAACTGCTTTTGCTCTGCCGCGAGTCCTCCCTTTGGGAGGGCGCTCCGGGCGTGCGCCCGGACGCGGAAGGGTGGGTTGAAAGGCGCGGGCCGACGGCTCTGAGGAGCTCGAGGCAAGCGAGAGCGGGGCAGCGCATCCCTGCGCGAGGGAGCGCAAGAGCGCGGAAGGGGGAACCGGCGTGAGCCGGGGGTGCGCCCGGCCCGCGCCAGCGGGCGCACCCCAGCCTGCAAGGCAGGCTGTTTCTTATCGAGAACGGGCCGAGCGCAGCGGAAGAGCGCCAGCGGAACGCGACGGCGAAGCCGAGCCTGTGCAGTGGGCACGGCGCGTTAGCGCCGGGCTTGCTCTTCGGGGTTGCGACGGCGTTGCGGGGTACGACATCGCCGGGCACACCCCCCCGACGGGGGGGGAGTGTCGGCGGCCCAACGTGGCAACCAATAGCGGCGCGGCCCCTTGGTCGCTATGAGACGTCGCGCGGTCGCGAGGCCCATGCCCGGTTGCGCCTGTACTGGATGCATGGCCGAGCGTAGCACGCGAAGCGCAAAAATGGGCGGCGATTTCTCGCCGCCCCAAGTCTCACATTCCCAGGTCTGTACAGTCTTCAGCGTAGCATCGCGCTCAACTCGCTGCGGGCGGCGGGGCGATGGTTCCGTCTTCGACTAGGGTGTGTTGCGTTGCTTTGGCTTGGGCTGCAGTTGCCAGCGTCCGGATGACTAGCTCTGCGGCGGCCATGTGTTGCGAGGTTACCGCCGCGCCTAGGCTTTCGCTGTTGGCCATGATCCATTCGATGTACTCGACGACGTTTTCGGCGGTGAGTTTGGGGCGCGGTGTGACCTTGCGGAGTCCGGCCAGCGCGTGCGGCGCCGTCATTGCTGGCCCGCGGGGTCGAAGCCGTTGGGGATATGCGCGGCGGTTTCTTCGGTGAGTAAGAGTTGGTCCACGTGCAGCGGGTTGCTTCCGTTGGTGTCGCTGACGGGTTCTGGGGAGGCCGTGGCGGTGTCGAAGAGGGCGAGGATGGCGTTGACGATGGCGGAGCGGACTGGCGCGCTCTGGGAGCCGTTGAGGCCCGCACAAAGCATCGCCAGATCACTGCGCATGGGGGTGGGGGTGGGGTTGGGCATGGGTGTGGCCTTTCAGCCGCGTTTGGCGCGGCGGTGAGGGTAGGCTGCGAGTGCCAGTTGGGCGGTGTAGAGCAGGCTTGTAGCCTCTGCCCCGGAGAAGTAGGCGTATTGCACGCCCGCCGCGACACAGGCGATGTAGGCTTGTGTCATGCGGCGCCCCGTGAGCTTGGGCATGCAGCACCGGTAGGCGATTCGGGCGGCGTTGTGCGCTCCTGCCTCGGCGGCTTTATGGTCGATGGGCGGGTCTCGGTCGATTTCTTCTTCGGCGATTTCGAGGAGCAGAGTTGCGACCGGCCCCAGGGTCACCCGTGGCGGCGATTCCATCGCGGCCTGATGCGCCTCGCGTGCCGCGCTTAGGCAGAAATCGACCCAGGCTTCCGGTGAGTCCGGCGTCTCTTTGGTTTGGGCGATGCCGATGGCGAAGCCGATTCCTCGACCGACCGCGACGGCGTTTACGCGCTCCAGGAAGTTTTGCATTGGCCCTCTTTTCCGGTGAGGAACGTTTTGTCGCAGCGGTTGCAGCGCCAGACCAGTAGGTCTTTGGCCGGGATCATTCCGATGTACTCGGTCTGGTTGTTGCGGCAGATCGGGCAGGGCGTTGGCTTCATTGAGTCCTTTCGGTGATTGGTGCGAGTTTGGCGAGTTCGAGGGTGCTGGCCTCGACCTGGACGAGCGCGTCCTGGAGATACCAGAGCGTCGAACCTAGGCTTGAGTGGCCTAGGAGTGCTTGGACTTGGCGCAGGTCTTGGGTTTGCTTGTACACCCTGCGCGCTGTTGTGCGCCGCAGGTCGTGCGGGCGTAGGTCTCGCTCGATTCCGCATCTCGCTTTCAGTGCCCGGAAGTTGCGGTTGAGTGTGTTCGCACTGAGGATCGCTCCGCGCGTTCCCGGCTCTCTGTTTCTTCCTATTTGGCTTGCATAGGGCACGTTGGGCCGGATTGCTTGGCTCATCAGCGCGCGCAGTTCTGCGGTCACTTGCGTTTTCTGTTTCGCCCCGTTCTTTGTTGTGAATGTGATTGTTCCGGCCTCTTTATCGAACGCTTGCGGCGTGATGCGTGAGGCCGTCCCCGAACGTATCGCCAAGTCCGAGCAGAACAGGAGCCAGCAGCGGATGTGCGGCGGGGCTTTGCTGATGAGCGCGTCCCGCTCCGCCTGGGTTGCCGTGACGTTTCTTGGCGTCGCCACGCGCAGCCGGTCGATGTGCCGTGCCAGGTTCTTCGCCTTGTACTCCATCGTGAGGTACTTCAGTATCTCCCTCGCCCCCGCCCCCCTGGAGTATCGTGTCGAGGGCGTCCCGCCCGAGCGCGCCCAGAGGTTGAGGGTCGCAATGCTGGCGATGGTGAGGCGTTCGGGGTGGAGGCTGCCCGCTGCGGCGATGAGCACCCTCGCTCCGAGGCAGCTTGCGCGGTTGGCTTTGGCCGGGGTTGTGTAGGGCGCGAGGGCTTCTGTGACAGTAGGTACCGAGGACATGGTTTACACGAAAGACCGGAGACATCGTTTACAGATACGGAGGTCTGAGGGCTCTTAAGCATTGGTCGAACGCAAGAAGATACGTTCATGCCTTGGAAAGAGAGTCGTATTGTGGATCAGCGCTTGCAGTTCTTATCGAGTTACCAGAAGGAAGAGATGTCGGTTACAGACCTGTGCCACGAGTACGGCATCTCTCGCCCAACCGCATATAAGTGGATCAAGCGATATAACGAAGTCGGGCCGGAAGGCTTGCTGGATATTTCGCGCAAGCCCCACGGCTGTGCTCACGCAACGTCGTTGGAGGTCGAGAACGAGATCCTTGCATTGCGGAAGCGCTTTCCATCCTGGGGAGCGCGGAAGCTGAAGGCTCGTCTGGAGAAGATGAACCCGAACGTCGTGTGGCCGGCGGCAAGCACCGTCGGTCAGATTCTGCGCCGGGCGGGACTCACCAACCCTGTTCGCAAGAGACGTAGAACGACCCCGTACTCAGAGCCCTTCGCCGAGGTCACCGCTCCGAACCAGCTATGGTGCATGGACTTCAAGGGATGGTTCCGCACTGGCGACGGGAACCGATGCGATCCCTTCACGATCACCGATGCCTACAGTCGCTATCTGATCCGTTGTCAGGCAGTGGCTCGCATGGATACTTCGCACGTCCTTGCGATCTGCGAGGCCGCCATGCGCGAGTACGGTGTTCCCGAACGGATTCGCACGGACAACGGAAATCCCTTCTCTGGACTTGGTGTGATGGGGCTTTCGCGGTTGTCGCTGAGCTGGGTACGACTTGGGATTGTGCATGAGCGCATTCAGCCAGGCAAGCCGCAACAGAACGGCCGCCATGAGCGCATGCACCGCACGCTCAAGCAGGATACGACCAACCCGTCGGCGAAAACACTCCATGCGCAGCAGAAGCGTTTCGATGAGTTCGTTCGCGTCTACAACCATGAGCGTCCTCATGAAGCTTTGGGGAACGAGACTCCAGGCAGCATTTACGTCCCGAGCTCGCGGCTCCTGCCACGGTACACGAAGGCTCATCAGTACCCAGCTCACTTCCAGACACGGCGCGTGAACGATGCGGGAGACATCAGTTGGCATAAGAGCAGGGTCTTTATCAGCGAAGTCTTCCGTGGTGAAGATATTGCGCTTGAAAAAGTTGAGGAGAACTTCTACCGAGTGTATTTCTGCTCTTTGGAAGTCGGCGAGTTCAATGTCGACGACATGCGATTTCGGCCCGGGCTTCGCCCATGAAAGCAAGCGTTGGAAATGCCGAGGAGTGGAAAGCATGGAAAACCATACAGCCGGTTTTCCACCCTTCCCACTCCTCTTGGAAATCCCTTCGGGATTCCCACATTCCCAACGCTTCGACGGCGACGAGATATCTTATTAAGACCGGGCCTAGCCAGCCATACCCCTGAACCAGAGTCACTTCCTCCGCAAGGGGCTTGTAAACCATCTCTCCGGTCTAAAACGTAAACAGTGTCCCGCTTCGCTCATGACGGTTGGCCCTCGCGCCGCGCTTTTGGGCGGCGCTCTTCCTTCATTGCGTCTTCGTAGACTGTTGCGGCAGTGGGATTGTCGAATGATTTTCTGTGCCTCACGCCTTTTCGGTCGCGCCAGTCTGCATAGTACAGTTGGCCTTTTTGGTACATTTGACACCTCTGGACACCTCAGAAACGCGGTTTTACCCGCGTCTTTATTGGTGCTTCCTGTTGCGCTCCAATTTACCCTCATCGCCGCGATCTTCGCATCCTCGCCCGCACCCTTCGCGTCACCCCATGCATCCATACAATTGAAAGCATGAGCCAACCTTCCCTCCTCGAGCGGGCGCCCGAGCCTTTATACGACGTGCTGGTCATTGGCGCCGGGCCGACCGGACTGGCCTGCGCCATCGACGCCCAGAACGCCGGCTTCCGCGTCGTCCTGATCGACAAAGGCTGCCTCACCAACTCGCTCTTCCACTATCCCGCGCACATGACCTTCTTCACCACGCCGGAGCTGCTGGAGATCGGCAACATGCCCTTTAGCTCGCCCAACCAGAAGCCCACCCGTTCCGAAGCCCTCGAGTACTACCGCAAGGTCGCCGAGCACTACAAGCTCGACGTGCGCCAGTATCAAAACGTGGATAGTGTCACAGGACAGGACGGAGGCCTCAGCAGCAACGGTGAAGCCTTCACCGTCCACACCACCGATCACTTCGGCCGCAAGCTCCAGCACCGCGCCCGCAAGCTCATCGTCTCCACCGGCTACTACGACCTGCCCAACTACCTCAGCATCCCCGGCGAAGACCTGCCCAAGGTGAAGCACTACTACCACGAGCCGCATCCTTACTTCGACCAGGAGGTGCTCGTCATCGGCGGCAAGAACTCCGCGGCCATCGCGGCGCTCGATCTATGGCGTCACGGTGCGAAGGTCACCCTCGTCCATCGCGGCAAAGAGCTCCACCGCCACATCAAATACTGGATCAAGCCCGACATCGAGAACCGCATCAACAACGGCGAGATCGCCGCGCACTTCCAGACCACCGTCAGCGCGATCACCGAAGACGCGATCACGCTGCTTACTCTGGGCGGCCCCAAAATTCTCCCGAACCAGTTCGTCTTCGCGCTCACCGGCTACCACCCCGACTTCGCCTTCATCGAGTCGCTCGGCATTCATCTCGACGCGTCGAACGCCCGCTGCCCCATCTGCAATCGCGCCACGCTGGAGTCCAACGTTCCGGGCATCTACCTGGCGGGTGTCATCGTCGCCGGCGAGCGCACCAACGAAATCTTCATCGAAAACGGCCGCTTCCACGGCGACCTGATCGCCAGGGACCTCGCAACGAAGCTCCAACGGAACTAGCGGCCTAATCCAGCAGCCACGAGCTAGAAAATCTGGAAGTTGACGTCGATATACAGGTCCACCGGCACTGCCTTTCCGTTCTGCATGGCGGGCTTGAACTTGTACTGCCGCACAGCCTCGACAGCCTTCTCGTCCAGCCCCATGCCAACACCGCGCACCACCCGGACATGCGATGGTGTACCGTCCACACCCACAATCAGGTACACCTGCACATTGCCTGAGAACTTGGCCTTGCGCGCCTCTTCGGAGAACTCCGGGTCCACCTGGTAGACCAGCACTGGCGCGCGCACCGAGCCGCCGATGTGGTACACCCCGCCACCCATATTGCCGCCCGAGCCCGGCCCAATACCGTTGCCATTGCCCGAGCCAATACCAGTGCCGGTGCCATTGCCCATCGAGACGCCGTGCAGCGGCGAGTTGGGCATTCCGATATTGGGCATGGTGTTGTCGGCCATTTTCAAGTCCTTCTGGACGACAACGGTAGGCTCCACGGCCAGCTTGGGAGGAATCGTCGGCGGCGCCTTGGGCGGCACAATCTGGGTCTGGGCGAACTTGGGCAGATGACCCTGGGTGACCGGCGCCAGATCGTGCTGACCGCCGCCGCCGCCGATCTTTTCCGCCTTGGGTGCTACCGGCGGCGGCGGCGGCGCCGTCAACTGCGCGACAGTGAGCACCTTGGCCGGCGCGGAAATCTGCACGTGATGCGCGATCAGCAGCGCAATCAGCAGAATCAACAGGGCATGCGCGCCCACGGCGATGGCCGTCGACTTCGGACTGCGCTTGACGGCCATGCGGTCGGGCACGGCGATGGGGGTCGATTCCAGCACCAGCGGCGGCAGTTTGGCGGGAAAGAAGACATCGCGAAAGCTGGAGAAAAGGGACGCGAAGACGCCCTCCTCCTTGATCTCGCCGCTGAGGTGCAGGTCGTCGCCGCCGGGGTGCAGAACCGGTGCGGTATGGTGCGGGTCGATTTCGGGGGGGAGGATGTCGATATCAGCCATAGGAAACAGGAGCCTTCGCGCGATCTTCTCTCTACTGGAGCACTTGGCCGGGTGCGCTGCTGAGATCGCCGGAACGGTGCGTCGCCAGGCCCCAGGCAATATTCTACAAACTATTGCCGAGGTTCGCTTTCAGGTTAGACGCACGACCCAGGGAAGATGTTCCGCCCCGGTGAGCGGATTTGTGGTCCGCCCGCGCCTGCCATGCGCCCCGCAAGACGCCGCAAGACCCGCCGCAGGAGATGAGGGCCGAGCTTTACAATAGAGGTTTGGCCGATTGGCAAAACAGCCTGTGCCCCGACGCAGGCAGGACGATGGAGATGTGGATGTCGCAGGACGACAGGAAACAGGACAGGCTACCGGACAAGAAGCAGGGCCTGAAGGGCACTCTCAATCTGCCGCGGACGGAGTTCGCCATGAAGGCGAACCTGCCCCAGAATGAGCCCGCGCGTCTCGCCGCCTGGGAAGAAAGCGATGTCTACGGACAGATTCGCGCCGCCCGCGAGGGCTCGCCGAAGTACATTCTGCACGATGGGCCGCCGTACGCGAACGGCGCGATCCACCTGGGCCACGCGCTGAATAAATGCATCAAGGACTTCATCGTCAAGACCAAGACCATGGCCGGCTTCGACGCGCCCTATGTGCCCGGCTGGGACTGCCACGGCCTGCCCATCGAGATCAAGGTCGACGAAAAACTCGGCGGCAGGAAGCTGGAGATGGACCCGGTCGCGGTGCGCCAGGCCTGCCGCCAATATGCCGCCACCTACATCGACCTGCAGCGCTCGCAGTTCAAGCGGCTGGGCGTCTTCGGGCGCTGGGACAAGCCCTACGCGACGATGAATTTCGACTATGAGGCGAGCATCGTCGAGACGTTCTACGGCTTCTACGAAAAGGGCTTCGTCTACAAGGGGCTGAAGCCGGTGTACTGGTGCTCGCACGACCACACCGCGCTCGCGGAGGCTGAGGTCGAGTACGAGATGCACACGTCACCGAGCGTGTATGTGCGTTACAAACTGACCAGCCCGCCGGAGAAGATCGATCCGCGGCTGCACGGCAGGAATGTCTGGACGATCATCTGGACGACCACGCCGTGGACGCTGCCGGCGTCAATGGCTGTCGCGTTCAATCCCGAGGTTGAGTATGTGGTGCTTGAGTGTGAGGACGATGCGTACTACATCGTCGCGGAAGACCTATTTCCAGAAATCGTCAGTAGTTGCAATCTTCCCGTAAAGCGTAAGTTCGGTGCACCGCACGTCGCAGCGATCTTCCTGGGCTCAAAGCTGGACCGCGCGACGTTTGCGCATCCGTTTCTGGAACGCGAAGTGCTTGGCGTCAATGCGGATTATGTGACCACCGAGCAAGGTACAGGCGCGGTGCACACCGCACCGGCGCACGGGCCGGACGACTTTGCAACCGGCCAGCGCTATAACCTGCCTCTGACCTGCGACGTGGATGCGCAGGGCAAGCTGCGCAATGGCCTGCCGGAGTACGACGGCTTATTCGTGCAGAAGGCGAACGGTCCGATTGAAGCGCTGCTGGCGGCCAAGGGCGCGCTGATGGGACGGCACAACCTTGAGCACAAGTATCCGCACTGCTGGCGCTGCCATAAGCCGCTGATCTTCCGCGCCACCGAGCAATGGTTCATCTCGATGGAGACGCCGGTGCTCTCGCCTAAGGAGCAGGCGCCCGACACGACCTTCCGCCAGCGCGCGCTGAATGAGATCGCGCGCGTGGCATGGGACCCCGCCTGGGGCGAGGAGCGCATCTCCAACATGATCGCCACGCGGCCCGACTGGTGCATCTCGCGGCAGCGGATCTGGGGCGTTCCCATCGCGGTCTTCCTTTGCGAAAAGTGCCATGAGCCGCTGAACGACGAAGCCATCAATCGCAGCATTGTCGCGCTGTTTGCGAAGGAAGGCGCGGACGCGTGGTACAGGTACGGCGTGAATGCGCTTCTCCCGCTGGGAACGGGGTGCAAGTCTTGCGGAACGGTGATGCATTTCCGCAAGGAGATGGACATTCTCGACGTGTGGTTCGAGAGCGGCGCGAGTTGGCATGCGGTGCTTGAAGTCGAGCCCGAACTCCACTGGCCGGCCGACCTCTATACCGAAGGCGGGGATCAGCATCGCGGCTGGTTTCACTCTTCCCTGCTGACGTCGGTGGCGATCCGCGATGCGGCGCCCTACAGAATGGTCGCGACATCCGGCTGGACTCTGGACGAGCAAGGCCGCGCCTTCTCGAAATCGCTGGGCAACGGCGTCGATCCGGTCGATGTGGCAGATCGTCTGGGCGCAGAGATCGTACGTCTGTGGGTCGCGAGTGTGGACTTCCGCGAGGACGTTGCGGCGAGCGAGAATTTGATGCTGCGGGTGAGCGAAAACTATCGCAAGCTGCGCAATACTCTGCGATTTCTGCTGAGCAATCTGGCAGACTTTTCTCCGCAGACCGATGCTGTAGAGTTCGCCGCGATGCAGCCGCTCGACCAGTACATCCTGGCGCGGACGGCGGAGCTCGATGCGGCGATTCGCAAGGCTTACGACGAGTTCGAGTTCCATCGCGCGTATCAAGCGCTCAATGAGTTCACGAACTCCGACCTCAGCGCGCTGTACCTCGATGTGGTGAAGGACCGGCTCTACACGTTTGCGCCGAAGAGTCCGGCACGGCGCAGCGCGCAGACCGCGATGTGGCGCATCGCCGAGGCCGTGACACGGCTGATCGCGCCCATTCTTTCGTTTACCGCGGAAGAGGTTTGGCAGTATCTGCCAAAGGTTGAGGGACGCCCATCGAGTGTGCATCTCGCGCTGTTTCCGCAGATGCTGGACATTGTTCCGGGAAGCATTGCTGGGTTGGAGGCCGATTGGGAGCTGCTGCTGGGCGTGCGGCAGCTTGTGATGGCGGAGCTTGAAGCGCTGCGCCTCGCGAAGGCGATTGGGAAGTCGCTCGATGCGAGTGTCAGGGTGATCGTGGCGGAGGGATTGCCCGAGGCCGAGGCGCTCATAAAGTACGAAGCGTCTCTGGCGGAGTTCTTCAATGTGTCGCAGGCGACGGTGCAGGCGGTCGGAGCGTCGCATCCAAGCTCGGCCGTCATGATCGAGGCGGAGGTCGCGAACGGAACAAAGTGCGCACGCTGCTGGCGGGTGGTGCCGGACGTTGGCGCGGATGAGCGCTGGCCGGAAGTGTGCGCGCGCTGCGCTGAGGCGCTCGAAGCCATCGGCTTCCCAGCAATGCATGGGGAGGCGGCGTAATGGCCACTCGTTCTGGTCGTCGCGGGGGCAACTTCGATGCGCGCTGGTTGATGTTCATGCTTGCCGCTCTTGTTGTTGCGCTGGACCGGGCGACCAAGCTCTGGGTGGAGGCGCACGTCCGAGTCGGCCATGCCATCGTGGTCATCCCAAAGGTCTTTCGGATTACGCATGTGCTCAATACGGGCGCGGCCTTCAGCATGTTCGAAGGTGCGAGATCGCCGCTGCTGGTGCGCAACCTTCTGGTTGCGTTTTCGATCCTTGCCGTGGTGGTCGTGTTGGTGCTGATCTGGAAGATGGGCCGCGCCATTACGCCCACCTCGGTGGCCCTGGCGTTGATCCTGGGCGGCGCGATTGGGAATTTATACGATCGCCTGCGCTACGCGCACGTCGTCGATTTTCTCGAAGTGCACATCGTTCACTACCACTGGCCGGACTTCAATGTCGCGGACTCCTGCATCGTGATCGGCGCGTGCCTGCTGCTGCTGGAGATGCTGCGTCCTCAGCATCCCCACCCGTCCCAGAGGAGATCGTAACCGCATGGTCTTCACTGAAGGAAACGACAAGATCACGATCCGCGGTGCGCGCACGCACAACCTCAAGGGCATCGACGTCGATATTCCGCATAACGCGCTGACGGTGGTCAGCGGTGTTTCGGGTTCGGGCAAGTCGTCCCTCGCCTTCGACACGGTCTACGCCGAGGGCCAGCGGCGCTACGTGGAAAGCCTCTCGGCGTATGCGCGACAGTTTCTCGAACGCATCGAAAAACCGGACGTGGACTTCATGGATGGGCTCGCGCCGGCCATCGCGATCAAGCAGAAAAATCAGACGCGCAATCCGCGGTCGACGGTAGCGACCGCGACCGAAATCTTCGATTACCTACGGCTGCTCTACGCGCGCTGCGGCACGGTGACTTGCCTGCACTGCGGGGGGGTAGTGCGCCACGACACAGTCGACGAGATTGCGACGCGCGTGCTGGCTATGCCCGAGGGCACGCGGGTGTATGCGCTCTTTCCTATCGTGCGGCGCGAGATCAGGCTGGAGGCCATGCATGGGCCGTCCACCGAGGCTGAGGCGGAGCCTGCGCCGCCGGTAAAGAGGCCCGCGAAAACGCTAACCAAACTGAGCAAGAAGGGTGCGGCGATCGCGGTCGTCGATCTGGCCGACTCGTTGAAAGAGCGGCTGGGAGAGTTGCGGCGAAGAGGTTATAACCGGCTCTGGCAGGCGGACGCGGTGGAAGCCCAGGTCTCAAAATCCAGACCTGGGATGCCCGGTTCCGGCGCTGGGAAGATCGTCGAGTTTTCGACGCCGGAGTCCCTGCTGGAGCTGGATTTTGCGGCCGTCGAACACCGCCCGATCTATGTCCTGGTTGACAGACTGGCGCTATCCGCGGAGATCCGTGCGCGGCTGGTCGATGCGATTGAAACTGGATATCGCGAGGCCGGAGAGATCGTTTTGCGGACGGTACCGCGCGAGGAAACAGAAGCGGCAGAGACGCTGCGCTTCTCCTCCGCGTTCGAATGCTCAACCTGCCATCGCGCCTATCGCGAACCCGAGCCGCGGCTGTTCAGCTTCAACAATCCGTATGGCGCCTGCCCGCGCTGCCAGGGTTTTGGCAACACCATCGACTTCGATCCCAACCTCATCCTCCCCGACCGCTCGAAGACGCTGGATCAAGGTGCAATCGATCCGTGGACCAAACCGAAGTATCGCGCGTGGCACGGCGACATGAAACGCGCGGCGAAGGCGGAAGGGATTCCGGCGGACGTGCCCTGGTTCGATCTGACGGACGCGCAGCAGCAATTTATCTATGAAGGCTCGAGGTCAGCCCGCGGAAGTTGGCCCGGCGTTCGCGGCTTCTTCGCAGAGCTCGACCGCAAGAAGTACAAGCTGCATGTGCGTGTGTTTCTATCCAAGTACCGCGGTTACGCAACCTGCCCCGACTGCCGCGGCCAGCGGCTGCGCGCCGAGGCTCGCGCCGTGCTGCTGCAAGGCAACAACATCTGCGATGTGTGCGCGCTGACGATTACCGAGACGCAGAGCTTCTTTGACGCGCTCACCCTCAGCCCCTCCCAGCAGGAGGTCGCCGGCAAGATCCTCGAAGAGGTGCGCCAGCGTGTGCGCTTTCTGCAGCAGGTTGGCCTCGAATACCTGACACTGGACCGGCTGAGCTCGACGTTGAGCGGCGGCGAGTCGCAGCGCATTCAGCTGGCCAGTAGCCTGGGATCGCGGCTGGTGGGCGCGCTGTATGTGCTCGACGAACCGTCCATCGGGCTGCATACGCGCGATACCGCGAAGCTCATCGCGATCATGGAAGAGCTGCGCGATCTCGGCAACACGATCCTCGTTGTGGAGCACGATCCGGATGTGATTCGCGCGGCCGACCATCTGCTCGACCTGGGGCCTGGAGCGGGCGAGCTCGGCGGCCATCTGCTCGCCGCGGGAACGGTCGATGAGGTCCGCGACAATCCGGCGTCGCTCACGGGCCGATATCTCAGCGGCCGCGCCAGCATTGCCGTTCCGAAGCATCGCCGCGAGCCGGGACGCGAGAAGATCGTGCTGCGCGGTGCGCGTGTGCACAACCTGCGCGGCGTGGATGTCGAAATTCCGCTGGGGCTGCTGTGTTGTGTGACGGGCGTTTCGGGCTCGGGTAAATCGACGCTGGTGCATCAGGTGCTGCATCGCGCACTGACGCAGGCGCTGGGCCAGACAGAAGGTGGCGAGCTGTCGAATTTGCCGCATCTGTATCGCGAACTTTCAGGCTCGCAGTATTTGAACGATGTGGTACTGGTAGACCAGTCGCCGATCGGGCGCACACCGCGATCGAATCCCGTGACGTACATCAAAGCCTTCGACGCGATTCGGGAACTTTTCGCCGCGCAACCGGATGCCCGGCGCAAGAATTTAACGGCAGGATCGTTCTCGTTCAATGTGCCGGGCGGACGCTGCAATGTCTGCGAGGGCGATGGAACCGTGACGGTGGAGATGCAGTTCCTCGCCGATGTCGAGCTGCCGTGCGAAGAGTGCAACGGAACGCGCTACAAATCGTCCATCCTCGAGGTGAAGTATAAGGGCAAGAACATCCACGAAGTGCTCGGCCTGACGGTGCGCGAGGCGCTCTCCTATTTTGCGGGGCATCCGAAGATCGTCGACAAACTGGCGGTGCTGGACGAGGTTGGGCTGGGCTATGTGCGGCTCGGGCAGAGTGCGACGACACTATCCGGCGGCGAGGCGCAACGCGTGAAGCTGGCGCAGCATCTGGCCTCGGTGCGGGCGGGTGCGGGCGCGACAGGGGTTCGCGCCGACGCAAGACGCGCGGCCAGTCGCATTCTGTACATCCTGGACGAGCCGACGACCGGGCTGCACTTCGAGGATGTAGCGAAGCTGCTGGCGGCGTTCAACAAGCTCATCGACGGGGGCGGATCGCTGCTGGTCATCGAGCATAACCTGGACGTGATCAAGTCCGCGGACTGGGTGATCGACATGGGGCCGGAGGGCGGATCGGGTGGCGGGCGAGTGGTCGCAACGGGAACCCCGGAGGAGATCGCCACAGCGAAGGCCTCGCACACCGGCCACTGGCTGGAGAAAGTCTTGCATGGCGAGCCCTACTCCAGACGCGAGGTGGCGTGATGCGCCAGATGAAGATTTTGCTGGGAGCGCTGGTTATGGCGGTCGGCTTGAGTGTGTTCGCGGCGCGAGCGCAGGCGCAGCAGTTGCCCCCGGGCACTCGGAGCGCGGACGATCAGACGCACGACCAAGCGGCCAGCCAGCAGATCCGCGACGCCGAAGCCGCGCTGGAGCAGCAGGACTATAAAGGCGCGGAGGCGAAGCTCAGGACGCTCGCCGCCGGCCATCCTGCGCCCGCGCAGGCCGGTCGCGTGCAGTACGACCTGGGATTCGCCGAGGAGCGCAACGGTGAGGACGCGGCGGCAGCCCAGGCGTACGCGGCTTCGATCGCCGCGCTGTCCGGGTTTGCGGAGCCACGCATTGCGTTGGGGCTGCTGGACGCGCGGGCCGGACGAAATGAGGCCGCGCACAATCAACTGCTCGCAGCCGCGAAGCTGCCCACGGCGGCCCCGTATCTGCGCGCGCGGGCACTGCGCGCGCTAGCGCATCTGGACCAGAGCAGCCAGCCTGCCGCCGCGCGTGAGGAGCTTCTGGAGGCCCTGAAGCTGACTCCGGAGACGCCGGACGATGTGCTGATGGGAGCGGAGTTGGCCGAGAGCGCGGGCGATCCGGCGGATGCGGAGACAGCCTATCGACGCGCGCTGGCGTTGACGCCGGGAAACCTGGACGCAACCGCTGGTCTGGCGCATGTTCTCCAGCAACAGGGCAAGACGGCGGAGGCCGATACGCTGTTGTCCGCGGCGGTAAAGGAGCATGCCAACGACCCGCGGCTGGTTGCGGAGGCGGCGACGCTTTACGCGGCGGAGGGAAAGGCGGCGCAGGCAATTCCGTTGATCGAAGAGCTACGCAAGGCCAAACCCGCGCTGGCTGCCGACCCGGTCACGACCGCGCTGCTGGCGCAGCTTGACACCGTCTCCGGCAACGACGCGGAGGCGGAAAAACTTTATGCGATTCTGGTCGTGCAAGACCCGCGGAATCCGGCATTTCTGGCCGATCTGGGCAGTGCGCAGGTGCGTCAAGGGGAGTACGCCGCGGCCGAGGGCAGCCTTCTGAAGGCCGTCGCGATGCGTGCGGCGTTTCACGACGATAAAGCATGGGCCGAGGCCGCCGCGGGTCTGGCATTTGCGGCCTCCAAGAACAACAATCCCAAGCAGACTTTGCAAGCGATAGCGGCGCGTGATACAGTCTTGCCCAACTCGCCGTCGTCGCTTTTTCTGGAGGCAACCGCGTACGACAGCCTGCATCAGAGCAAGCGAGCTGAGCAGGCATATCGCGCGTTCCTCGCGGTGGCCAACGGCAAGTTTCCCGATGAGGAGTTCCAGGCCCGCCACCGCCTGGTGGCTCTGGAGCACATGAGGTAGGCACGGCTGCATCGTGAGGTGCGCTATGGTCGCTCGATGGGTGTTTCGTAGCTGGATCTTTCGTAGCCGCATGAGCAGCCGTTTCATCTGGCGCATGGTCCGCCGTATGGCGGTTACCGCGTTCGTCACAGCACTCTTCTGGACAATTGCACCGACTCCGGCAATAGCTGCCGGGCTCGACGAGACATCGCTGGATGCCGCTGCCCTCGCGGAGTTGCAGCAACGCGCGGAACACGCGCCGCCTCGGGACCAGTGCTACCTGTATACCCAGATCGTGCATGAACTGACGGAACTCGCTGGCAGGCAGATGGCCGCGGGTGAGGACGAAGCCGCCAGCTCGACGATACAGCAGGTGGACGCGGCGGCGGCCAAGTTGCAGCAGGCTTCGGTGGCCGACGCGAGACGTTTGAAGAACGCCGAGCAGTTGCTGGATCGCACGACGCACCGGCTGGCCGATATGGTGCGGGTGGCTTCGGACCAGCAGCGCTCCGTCATGCAGGCAACGCTGCGCCATCTTGATGCAGTCCACAGCAGCGTGCTCGCCCTGGTGTTTGCACGATGAGACGAGGCGTGCGGCTCTTGCTCTGCGCGGTTCCGCTGGCGTGGTTGTTTGCCCTTGCTGCGCAGACCGCGCGCGCCCAGGCCGCGGACGGCGACATGAGCCAGGCTGAGGTGGAATCCCTGCGCGATGCGGCGTACGTCCCGCTCGATCGGATCAAAGCCTACGAGAAAATTCTCGACGACCGCGAGAGGCGTATCGAGCAACTACTCGCAAAGCCGCGCCGGCCCGGCTTTGCGTTCGATATGCACGACGCCATCGACCAGTTCGGGTCGATCGCCGATGAACTCAACGACAACCTCGACGAGTACGATGCAAAGCATCGCGATGTGCGCAAGGCGCTGCCCAGGCTGGTGGAAGACACCGAGCGCTGGTCCACAACCCTGCGCGCGGCCGGCGACGACGATGGCTACGCGGTGGTGCGACGCACCGCGCTCGACGCCCTCAAGGACATGCGCACCAGCGCCGAGGAGATGCAGACCACGCTGACGGCCTACTTCAAGGACCACCCCGATGCGCTGAAGGCGGAGAAAGCGCGTTCCTCTGCTCCGCACTCTCCCACGGACGGCGATGGCCCGCAATAACGGTTGCTGCGACCTGCGTAGGACCGCCCCAAATGCTTAACGCCGTCCCGTGTTAAGCTGACCTCAGCGTGTCGCGCCCTGCCCTTCCCCTTGTCTCCTCAGCGGTTCTCTCGATCTTCGAGCAGGAGTACCGCGCTCTGCGTCCGCGCGCGCCGATGCCCGCGCTGGAGATCAAATTTCGCCGCTTCACGAGCTTGAACACGACGATCCGCCTGCGTGAGGGCAAGCTCATCGTCCGACTTTCGGACCTGCTCGAACAAGCACCCGAGAGCGTCCATCAGGCCATCGCGCACATTCTTCTGGCCAAGCTCTACCGCAAGCCGGTCGCCCCGATGTTCGCCGATCGCTACCGGCGCTACACGCGATCGGAGGCCGTGACCAAGCAGACGGAACGGGTCCGGCAGATGCGGGGCCGCAAGCGCATCGGCTCGGCTCAAGGGCAGATTTACGATCTGGAGGAGGTGTTCGAGGCGGTCAATCTCCGCTTCTTCCACGGCCTGCTGGGGCGGCCGACGCTGACCTGGAGCGCGCACGTTGCCCGGCGCATGCTCGGCCACTACGATGCTGCGCACAATACCATTGTCGTCAGCCGCGTCTTCGATCGCGCCGGAACGCCGCGCTATGCGATCGAATATCTTCTGTATCACGAGATGCTGCACCTGAAGCATCCGGTGCGCGTTCGGGCCGGCCGCCGTTGCGTCCACTCGCGCGAGTTCCAGGCCGAGGAGCGGCTCTTCCCGGAGCTCGAGCAGGCGCGGCAGTACCTGAAGCGGCTGTGAATCAGACGTTCGCTGTAGCGGCCGGCACGGTCTTCGGCAGTGGCTTTGCGACAATCGCGCGGTTGTTGCGCGTGAGGAACATCATCCCCACACCAAAGACGATGCTGCCCAGCGCCGCGACCTGCGCGTTCGACATGGTGTGCCCGAAGTACAGCCGCGGATTGATGCGGACGAACTCCACGAGGAAGCGGCCGACACCGCTTAGCACGAGATACTCGGCGGTAAGAAAACCTAGCGCCAGCGGCTTCGATCCGCGTTTCCACAGCCACCACGCGATGGCGACCGCGAAGAGAAGCTCGTAGATCGGCGTCGGCTGGACCAGAGCCGTGGGAGGATTCGGCGGCACCAGCGCATTTTTCGCCATGTGGACGCCCCAGGGCAGCGTAGTGTTGATGCCATAGTCGCCATCGCCCGAGAGCAGGCAGCCGATGCGCCCCACGCCATAGCCGATGGCCGCCGCCGGCGCGGCGAGATCCAGCATGCGCAGCGCGGCGCGATGGCCTGTCAAGCCGTTCGGCTTGGCAAGATGGCCTTGCAACATCAGCATGGCAATGGCAGCCAGCAGGCCGCCGTACCAGGCGAACCCGGCCTGAAACCAGTGCAGAAAGCCCATCAGCAGCTCGCCCGGATGCGACCATCCGGGCAGCATGATCTGCCGCCACGCGGCCTCCAGCTCGCGCACGTTTTCGAGCTCATGCCAGAGCTTCGCACCAATGATTCCGGCCAGCACCACCAGCGTCACCACGTTCAGCGCGTCGGCGTCGACGCCATTGCGGATGAAGTTCTTGTGCAGCACGACGGTCGCGCAGACGGCGGCCAACCAGAGCAGCAAACCGAACGCGCCGATGTGCGCAAAACCGAGATTCAGGTACGGGTACATTCGTCTACCAGTATAGCTGCGGCAGTATAGCCGCGAGCCGTACGTTCCTCCGCGCGAGGAGAGCACGCCATGAGCGCGGCCGCCGGCGAGCATGATCCGGCCGCGTTTTCCTCAGTCCCCTATGCCACGGTGGCCATTTCGCGCTACTCTACGCCCATGCCGTCTTCCCTGCCCGCCTTTGTCCCTCCCGAAACCATGGATGTCCTTTTCTCTAAAGAGCAGATCGCCGAACGAGTGAAGGCCATCGGCGAGCAAATTTCAAAGGACTACGAAGGCCATGCGATCGTGCTCATCGGCGTACTGAAGGGAGCGGCGATCTTCCTCGCCGATCTGGCTCGCTCGATCAAGGTGGACAACACCTTCGATTTCGTCGCGGTGTCGAGTTACGGCCGCGCACGCGTTTCGTCGGGCGCGGTCAAGCTCATCAAGGACATCGACAATCCGATCGAGGGCCGCCACGTGATCCTGGTCGAGGACATCCTCGACACCGGCCTCACGCTGAGCTACCTGCGGGGCTTGATGCTGCAGCACAAGCCGGCTTCGCTGAAGATCGCGACCTGCCTGGACAAGCCCGAGCGGCGGCTGGTCCCCATCGAGGCCGATTACGCGGGCTTCAAGATACCCAACCGCTTCGTGATTGGCTACGGCATGGACTTCGCGGAGCGTTATCGCGGGGTTGAAGATATCCGCATCTATCCCGAGAATCCGCCGGGACACTAAGGCGCTCTTCGAGCGGACTGCCGGCGGATATAGAGTTGCGCTCTTGCTTTTCTGGTTGTCATTCCGTAGGAATCTGCTGTTGGCGCGGCTAGACACCGTCACTGGCGCTGCTGCTGAGCGCGGGGATGAAGCCGGAGCAAAGTAAGTTTGCGAAGCTAAGATAGAAGCATGTCTTCCGCCGCACATGCCTCCGTTTCTAGTACTCAAATCATTCGGCCGGCGCGCAGCTTGCGCGGTTCACTGATGCTGCCCGGCGATAAGTCGATCTCGCACCGCTACGTCATGCTCGCGGGCTTTGCCGAGGGTACGTCGAGCCTGACCAACTTCTCCACTGGCGCCGATCCGCACAGTTCGCTGGCCTGCATGCGCGCGATGGGCGCGAAGGTCGAGACCGTTGGGCCTGCCATCGAGATTATAGGCACGGGCGGCGTTCTCCATCAGCCTAAGGGTGATCTGGATTGCGGAAATTCCGGCTCAACCATGCGCATGCTCGCAGGGCTGGTCGCGGCGCAGCATGGGACCTATCGCTTCACCGGCGACGAGTCGCTCAGCGCGCGGCCGATGGAACGCATTCGTGGCCCGCTGGAGCAGATGGGAGCGCGCATCGATCTGACGGATGGGCACGCGCCGATGACAGTGCACGGAACTCATCTGACGGCTATCGATTTCGAGACGCCGATTGCCAGCGCGCAGGTGAAGACCGCTGTCCTGTTCGCGGGCCTGCAGGCAAAGGGCACAACCTCCGTCACCGAGAAGGTGCGGACGCGTGACCACACCGAACATGCCTTGCGCGCGTTTGGCGCGAAGCTCGAACGCAAGGACGATCGGCTGCACATCGCAGGCGGACAGAAGCTGCGCGGGATCGATGCGGCTGTGCCCGGCGATATGTCGTCGGCAGCGTTCTTTCTCTGCGCTGCCCTGCTCTTCGACGACTCCAATCTGGTGCTCGACGCGCTCGGCATGAACCCCACGCGCGCTACCCTGCTGGACGTGATCAGCGCGATGGGAGGCATGATCAAGGTGCTCGACGTGCACGAGCAGCACGGTGAAGTGATGGGCACAATCCAGGTGAACCGCGGAGCGGCAGGGCTGCGCGGAATCGAGATCGCCGGCGCGCTGGCCGCGCAGTTGATCGACGAGCTTCCGGTGATCGCGGCGATTGCACCGTACACCGTGGGCGGCGTCCGAATCCGCGATGCGAAAGAGCTGCGCGTGAAGGAGTCCGATCGCATCGCTCTGGTGGTGAAGAACCTGCGCGCGATGGGTGCGGCGGTCACCGAGCACGAGGACGGAATGGACATCCCGGGCGGACAAACGCTGCATGGCGGCACGATCGACTCAGGCCACGACCATCGCATCGCGATGGCCTTCGCGATCGCGGCTCTGCGCGCGGATGGCGATACCGAGATCCAGGGCGCGGACGCTGCCAGCATCTCGTTCCCCGAGTTTTTCACCTGGCTGGACGAGCTGGCGATTCGCTAAGCGCGTGCGGTCGAAAGCAGTCTCGCGACTCGCCGCTGTCGTTCCTCTTCCGATGGTGGATAGGCGTACCTTAACTCGTCTATTGCAGCGATCACATCGGCCGCAGATATGTCGTCGAGAAGATACTCCGGCGGAACGTCGTCGCGGTCTTCACCGCGCAGGATGCGGACGTTGGGCTTGCCCAGCGGAAGCCATTCGATGGGCCTCTGCCATGAGGGCCCGAGCACGGCCATCGGCAGACCGGCGGCGCGGCCGGCGTGCATGATCCCCGTGTCCAGTGTGACCAGCAGATCGCAGAGACAAAGCAGAGCCGTGAGCTGCGGGACGGACGTGCGGCCAGCGAGCGAGACGCCACTCGAGGCGGCCAGCGAGCGGATGCGGTCGATGGTTGCGCTGTCCGCTGCGGTCCCGAGGAAGACCGTGCGATGGCCGAGAGATTCCACGTGGCGAATCACTTGCGCGAAGCGGTCGTCGTGCCATCCCGTGCGCTGGCCGCCGCTTCCCTGCAGCACGAAGGCTGTGACCGGAGCGGCTTGTGGATTGGCCTCGTGCAGCAGTGTGCGCGCTGCATCGAGGTCCGAAGCTGAGAAGTAGACGGCCGGTTCGCTCAGAGACGGATTGGCTTGCAGTTGTTCGAGCAGGGCCGCACCGTGCCCCAGCGCTTCGACGATGCGGAGGTTGTTGGCGATCTGGCTGATGCGCGGATCGAAGCGCAGCGGCACGGCGGCAAGCTCCGGCATCAGCGTGAAGCCGACGCGGGTCAGGTTGGCGCCCAGCATCGCCGCCAGCATGATGCGCGAGCGCTCATTGCCGGTGGTGAGCAGAACAGCGTAGGCTTCGCGATCGAAGAGGTGGGCCTTGCGCAGGCCGCGGACCGCGGGAATGAACTCGTGAAGCGGGCTAGGCGTGCGCACCAGCCGCTCCAGCCCAGGGTTCGCGCGCAGGACATCGAGCGCGAAGCCGCTGGCCGCGACGGCAACGCGCGCGCCGGGAATCGCCGCGTGCAGCGCGGCGATCAAAGGCGTCGCATGAATCGCCGTCCCCAGCGCGAGCGGATACTGCAGCAGCAGAAAGTTGCGGATGCTGGAGAGCTCAGGCTGCCGTCGCTTGAGCGCGCGTTCCAGCTCCAGCAGAGTGAAGAGAGCAGCGGATTGGACAGCGGAGGCGATCGTGGTGTCCAGCAGGTGTGGAGGGACCTGAGCATGCCCAACCGTGATGTTGACTCAGCGAAGGAACAGCAGGTCCTTCGCTGCGCTCAGGATGACAACTTAATGGGGAAATACGCTTTCAGAAACGCATGAAGCTCACATCGTGTATCTGCCCATCGCTTACATTTTGTATCTGCCCATTTCGTCATCGTTGAGGTTTTCCAGCCAGCGGCGGAGGTCTTCGGGGCTCAGGCTGGTGGATCCGTTCGATGCTCTGCGAGCGTGTTCGAGGACCTCTTTGGAGACGAAGATTGGGCAGTCGGAGCGTAGCGCGAGTGCGATGGCGTCTGAGGGCCGGGCATCGAGGGCGACGACTTCGCCGGCCTGGTCCATCCAGATCGTCGCGTGGAAGGTGTCCTCATGCAGCGCGCCGACGACGACTCGCGTGACGCGCGCGTTCAGGCCGTCGATGACGTTGCGCAACAGGTCGTGAGTCATCGGCCGAGGCGTTGTGGCCTTTTCGATTTCGAGCGCGATCGCGTTGGCCTCGAACAGGCCGACCCAGATGGGCAGCACCACCTCGCCGGCGAGATCGTTGAGCACGACGATGGGCATGTGGGTGGAGGGGTCCATCATCAGGCCGCGGATGCGGACCTCTACCTCGGGCTCCGCGGTCTGCTGGGTATCGGGCTCGGGAGTAAAGCCGGGCAGGTGCATGACTGCCAGTGTAACCCTTTGTGCGAGGCCCTGTTGAACCCGCTGCGTCAGCTAACGGCGGCAACCCGCGCGTTGAGCGCCTGCTGGGCCAGCAGGGCGGCCGAAGGCCGGATGGTAGCGCTGGCGGCTTCGCCCACGAGCGAGCTGGGGAAGACCTGGGTGATGCGGACGTCCACATAACTTCCCACCGGTGGCACGTAGCTGCCAATCAGCGGGGTTGTATCGCAGGTGAAGTTGACGGTCTTGTTCTGGGTGCTGCGGCCGGTGATCTGACCGCGGTTGTTGGCGCCGTGCTCGACCATCACCGTCAGGGTCTGGCCGAGGTGGCGCGCGTAGTTGGTGCGCTGGATCTCGCGCTGGCGGGCGTTGAGGATGGCCAGACGCGCGATCTTCACGTCCTCGGGGATGCTGTCGTGCATGTGGATCGCGGGCGTGTTGGGGCGCGGCGAGTACTTGAAGCCGTAGATCGCGTCGTAGCCGACTTCCTCGAGCAGCGTGATGGTCTGCTCGAAGTCGCGGTCAGTCTCGCCGGGGAAGCCGACGATGATGTCCGAGGTCAGCGAGATGTCGCGTCCTGCGTCCTTGATCCATTGGATACGCTCCAGGTACCAGTCACGGGTATACTCGCGCTGCATGGCTTTGAGCACGTCGGACGAGCCGGATTGCACCGGCAGATGGACGTGGTCGCAGAGCGTTGGCGTCGCATCGATCACGTCGACGATGTCGCGGGTGAAGTCGCGCGGATGCGAGGTGGTGAAGCGCACGCGCTCGATTCCCTGCACTTCGCCGACCGCCGCGAGCAGTTCGGCGAAGGTGCGTTTGCCGGTTGGGTCGTGGTAGCTGTTGACGTTCTGGCCGAGGAGCTGGATCTCGGTGTAGCCGAGTTGCGCGATGCGCTGGGCTTCGGCGAGGACGGAGGCGCTGGTGCGCGAGCGCTCCTTGCCGCGCGTGTAGGGAACGACGCAGTAGGCGCAGAATTTATCGCAGCCTTCGATGATGGTGATGTAGCCACGGTGGGGGTTGGAGCGGGCGGTGAACTCGGTGTCGAAGGCCTCGTCGGTCTGGCGGTCGTCGAGGCCGGTGATGCGGTTCTCGCCGGCTTCGAGGCGGGCGAGCATGGCCGGCAGATTGCGATAGCTGGAGCTGCCCGCGACCATGGAGACATAGGGCGCGCGCTCGAAGATCTTCTCGCCTTCCTGCTGGGCGACGCAGCCGAGGACGGCGAACTTCTTGCCCTCGCCCTGCATGCGCTTGTACTCGTTCAGCCGGTGGAAGACCTTCTGCTCGGCCTTGTCGCGGATGGAGCAGGTGTTGTAGAGGATGAGGCCGGCGTCGGCTTCGTCGGGGACCTGGCTGTAGCCCTCGCTGAGCAGCGTTCCGACGACCTTCTCGGAGTCGTGGGCGTTCATCTGGCAGCCGAAGGTTTCGATGTAAAAAGTCTTGATCATACGCTGAGATCAGTATAGCTGCGTGCTTTGCTCACGCCGGGGGCAAGGTTGCTCCACGCTGCGTTCATGGGGTATTCTGGGTGGGTTGCAGCTCTGCAATGTGCGCCCGTAGCTCAGCTGGATAGAGCGCCTGGCTACGAACCAGTAGGTCGGAGGTTCGAATCCTTCCGGGCGCACCATCGTTCTCTTTTCTAGATTGAAGTAAGGGCCCCGGGGCAGCCCTCATGGGGCGATGCTGCGTCTATGGAGCGGGCCTTCTGCGAGTGATGCAGCCGTCGCAGCCAACCGTAAAAGCGTACCTCGGCGGCTAAAGCCGCATGGCACCTGGGCGGCCTTCGGCACGGCTGAAGGCGTGCCCTTCCGAGACAGATTCTCTAGGGCTGGCGTCCGAGGCAGGCGTCTGGGGCTGGCACAATAGAAGGGACATGACAACGCTTCGCTGTCTCGTTCTACTTCTATTGGCCGCCGGTTCGGCGATTGCGGCGATTCCGATGGCCGCGCAGAGGGTTGTGCAGGTCTCGCCGCAGGTCTTCGGCTACAAGCCCGGCGAGACCTCGTTCGCGCTAGCGCCGGCCCGGGGCGACCTGATCGTCGCGTTCACTACCTGCGGGATCACCATGACCACGCCGCCAGGATGGACCAAGGTGGAGATGGGCGACATGCAGACCTTCTACCAGGTGGTCGAGGCGGGCGCGCCCAATCGTTACCGGATTGCCTGCGAAGACTATGAAGGGGCGGTGTTTTACGACGTCTCCGGCGCGGACAAGTACCACCCCATCGACGCAGCGGCGAACTCCAAGCCGACGACGGGCTCCACCATCGTGGTGGGCCCGATTACGCCGACGGGCGACATTACGGTCAAGGACACGCTCGCGCTGGCGGCATTTGCGGGCAATCCCAGCGCCCAGGGCCGGGCCGTCCTGACGCCGGGCTGGACGTTCGTGCGGCCGACCGTGACGCCGACCAACAGCTATCATCCGGTGGTTTATACGGCGTACGAGTCGCAGGCTGCGCGCGGCGATTCCCAGGTTTCGGCAACGTTCGCGCTGGCCGCTGCGAAGCCGAGCCAGGCGGCGGCGGAGATCGTTCTCATCAGTCCGGCCGGAACCACGCCGCAAACGCCCACGGCGGAGATCGGCGGACCGTATAGCGGGGTGATCGGCGCTCCGGTGAGCTTCGACGGTTCGCGGTCGATGGACCCGCGAGGCGGCAGCCTGAGCTATGGGTGGAACTTCGGCGATGGGGCGACCGGCACGGGCAGCAGTCCGATCCACTTCTACCGCGCGATGGGCAGCTATAAGGTTTCGCTCGTGGTGAAGAGCCGGGAGGGCCAGAGTTCCGCGGCGGTGACTGCGGCCGTGGGCATCTTCCGGAATTGCTCGGTCGTGGGTTTGGGAAATCTGGCGCCGCTCAACGGCTTTGTTCCGTCGCCCATGGATGCGTGGCACCAGAAGGTCGACCGCGCGCCGATCGATCCGATGAGCGACGCCATCATCAATAAGAACGGGCTGACCGGCAATAAACTGCATCCGGACTTTGGGCCCTACACGGCCGGGATTCCGTATGTGGTGGTGGATTCGAGTACGCAGCCGATGGTGCGGATCGGGGTATCGGATTACGCCAGCCAGAGCGATGTGTCGGTGGAACCGATTCCTGCGAACATACTGGTTGAAGGCAGGCCACCCAACTGCAACCGGAACTACAACTCGCTGGGCGATGCGCATGCGATCGTGTTCGACCGGCACACGTGCGTGGCGTATGAGATCTCGCAGGCCAACTTCTGTTCCCACACGCAGCCCAACTGGACCAGCAACCAGACCAGCATCTGGGACTTCACCGAGACCGAAAAACGGCCGCTGACGTGGACGTCGGTGGATGCAGCCGGGCTGTCGGTCTTCGAGGGGTTGATCCGCTACGACGAGATCGAGGCGGGCGTCATCAACCATGCCATCCGCTTCACCGCCAGCATGACCAGGAACGACGCCAACGGAGGCTACTTCGTGGCTCCCGCGACGCATGCGGCGGGCAGCAACTGGGGCACCGAAAACGTTATGGGAATGCGCATCCGGCTGAAGGCCGGCTTCGACATATCGAGGTTCTCGCGCACCAACCAAATCATCCTGACCGCGATGAAGCAGTATGGGATGATCCTGGCCGATAACGGAGGGACGCTGTACTTCCAAGGCACGCCCGATCCGCGCTGGAGCAACGGCGACCTGAACGCGCTGAAGTCGGTGCGTGCGTCGGACTTCGAGGTGGTGTATGAGCCGCTGGCCCCGAGTTACAAGCCGGGCGAGGCGCCGATGTTTCCCAAGGGGCCGGTGATGGATGCGGCGAATGTGCCGAAGGGGCGCCCGCCGGAGAACTCGCTGAGCGCGTCGGCGACGCGGATCAGGCCCGGGGAGAGCGTGACGCTGGTTCCGCGCGCCATCGGGGCGAGCTATAGCTACATCGACAATGCGGGTTTCGTGCGCGGGCCGGTGACGGTGCAGCCGGGTGCGACGACCACCTACACGCTGCGCTCCAACAATGCGTATGGGAGTACGGCGTCGCAGCCGGTGACGGTGGTTGTGACGGGAACGGCGGGGCGATAGGCTCGGGGATTCCGAAGTACAAAGGTGCCCTTGAGCGCGCGGAGCCTGCCCAACAGCAGATTTCTGCGGAATGACAACCAGAAAAGCAACGTCAACCGCGGATTCCCTTCGGGAATGACAAACAAGAAAACGAAGGCGACTCTACACCCGTGTGTGGGCATTGCTCTAGAATTCTGCGAGCTAGAATCCCGCGAGCTAGAATCCCGCGAGAACGATCGGCGGGGTGGGAGCTGGGGAGCCGCCTTCGGGTTCGACGGTGACGCCGAAACCCTTGGCCGGAATGCCCTTTGGCAGGGTCGGCAGGACCACGCTGGCGTAGCCCTTGGCGTCGGGCCTGAAGGTGCCGGCGGAGACCGGTTGTTGACCGGCCGCGGCGGGCAGCAGCCAGAGTTGATAGGTCTTTCCGCGGGCGAGCGGGTGCAGGTGGCTGGCGACCAGCACCAGCGAGCCCTTACTGGCGATGTAGGCGGCGTGGGCCTCGGGCTGCGGGGCCTTGACGGTGGGCAGGTGCAGCGAGACCTGCATAGCGCCGGCGGCGGTGAGCGTCTGCAGGGCCTCCTGCGCGGCCGCGGCCTGGTCCTGCTGCTGGGCGGCGCGCTGCGTGGCCTGGGTCAGGCCTGCGGTCTCGGCCAGAAGATCGCTCTGCATAAGCTGGCGCTGCTGAACTTGTAGAAATGCGAAGACGCCCAGAGCGGCTGCAACGGCCCAGCCGATCCAGGCCATGGTGACGGCGGTGCGGCGGCGGGGCGCGGCCTCGTCGATCTCGGCAATCCGGCTATCGCGATCGGCGACCCGGCTGCCGCGCGCGGCGAGCACCGGCTCGGGCCGGGGCTCGACCTGGTGGCCAGCTGTCTGCGATCGAGAGTTCTCCGTTTTGCCGGACGCGATCGAGACCAGCTTCTTCTCGTTGGCCACGCGGCGTAGAAACTGTTCGCGCGAGTGGGAAGGAACCTCGTGGATTTCAGAGGTCAACGCATAGGCGGCTAGATCGCCCTGGATCTCACCCAGCGCCATGCGGCAGGGCTCGCACTGGCGCAGATGCTCACCGACAGTCACCGCCTGCTCGTCGGGCAGGAACTGCAGCGCGAACAGGACCAGATCGTCTTCCGGGATATGGGAGATGTGGTCGTGGCCGTTGTCACGGTTGAAGATGTTCTGGGCATCGCTCATGGCTGGAAGGCCTTTCTGAGCGTGATCAGCGCGGAACGGATGCGGGTCTTCACGGTGCCCAGCGGATCGCCGGTCATCTCGGCGATTTCGGAGTGGGTGAGGCCATCGAAGAAGGCCATCTCGAGGGTCTTGCGCTGCTCGGCGGGGAGCAGAACGACGGCTTTGCGGGCGCGCTCCATCAGCAGCGAGCGCTCCGCTTCGTCAGCGAGATTGCACGGCGAGGCGAGGTTCATCTCCTCGACCTGCTCGCTGGGGCGCTTGCGCCGGAGGGAGTCGATGGAGCGATTGCGCGCCACAACAGAGAGCCAGCCGCCCAGGCTTCCACGGGCGGCGACAAAGCTGTTGGGATTGCGCCAAATCTGCATCAAGATCTCCTGCATCACGTCTTCCGCGGCGGATGGATCGCGCAAAACGCGAAGCGCCACAGAGTAAACCAATCGCGAGTAACGGTCAAAGAGTGCGGCCATCGCCTGCTCTTCGCCGTGTTGGACCCGCAACAACAGATCGGCGTCATCCGGCGCCGGCTGCGTCACAATCATTGGCCCATTGCCTACTCTATCCATAGAAACGCACCTGACGCGCAAACGGATTGCCGCTAACTTGTAGGAGAAAGGCAACATCCAGCGTGATCGCCGCATAGCCTTGCTCCGTTTGCCGGAAACCACACACACCAGCCAACTTCCCGAGACGCCAGTGTACGTCATCCATAGGATGCGGGAAGCGGCCCGCGGTTTGGCGCGGCGGCCTGAGTCACGAACCGCGCTGCACCTGGGCACTGCTGGACAGGCTTGGATTTCGGCGGCTTATGGCGGCTGCGCAGCGCAAGCCGGTATTCTTGCAGCGGCTCGGCTATTCTGGCGATGAAGCCTCACCCATGAAAGTTCGTCTGGACAAACTGCTGGTGGAACGGAAGCTGCTGGGCTCGCGCGAGCGAGCGCAGGCGATGGTGCTGGCCGGACGCGTGCTGGTCGCGGAGCAGCGCGTGGATAAACCGGGCGCGCAGGTCCCCGAGGACGCGGCAGTGCGGCTGCTCGGCGAAGAGATGCGTTACGTCGGGCGCGGCGGACTGAAGCTGGAGCGCGCCCTGGAGGGCTGGGCGATCGACGTTGCGGGACTAGCCTGCGCCGACATTGGGGCGTCCACCGGCGGGTTTACGGATTGCCTGCTGCAGCATGGCGCGGCCAGTGTGCTGGCCATCGATACGGGCTACGGGCAGATCGCACACAAGCTGCGGACGGATGCGCGCGTCACACTACTCGAACGCACCAACGCGCGGCTGCTGGCGCCCGGGCAGTTGCTGCCGCAAGCGGGACACCTGCTGCCGCAGCCGGGACAACTGCTGCCGCAGGCGCCTGAGCAGGTGCGGTTTTTCGCGATGGATGTGAGCTTCATCTCGGCGACGCTGGTGTTGCCCGCGGTGCTGGGTGCGCTGGCGGAGGCCGGGGAAGTTTGGCGGGGCGAGGCCGTGGTGCTGGTCAAACCGCAGTTCGAGGCAGGGCGCGAGCACGTCGGCAAGGGCGGCATCGTGCGCGATCCGGCCGCGCACCTGCTGGCGGTCGAGCGGGTCGAGGCGGCGGTGCGCGGGTGCGGCGGCGAGGCGATTGCGGTCATCGATTCGCCGATCCTGGGCATGGAGGGCAACCGCGAGTTTCTGCTGCGCGCGCGGTTTGCAAGGTAGCCTTTCCAGGACCTTGTGAAAGAGGTTATTTTCTGCAGCGACGCGGTTACACTACACAACATGCAAAAGGCCGCGATCATCTCCAAGCCCCAGAAGCCCGAGATGGCGAGCATACTTCCACAGCTCGCCGGTTGGCTGGCGGAGCGCGGGTACGAGGGCATCCTCGATCCGGACAGCGCGGCCTACCTGGGCCGCGGCAATGAGGCCGTGGACCGCGCGGAGATGGCCGCGCAGGGGCCGGCGGTGGTGATCTCGCTGGGCGGCGATGGCACGCTGCTGTCGGCGGCGCGCGCGTTTGCCCAGACGGATACGCCGATCCTGGGCGTGAATCTGGGCTCGCTGGGATTCCTGACCGAAGTGCCGCTGGGCGAGATGTACAGCACGCTGGAAGCGTGGATGGCGGGCACGGCCATCGTCGAAAAGCGCAGCCTGATGCATGCGGAACTGGTGCGCGATGGGCGGCACTTTCGGCAGTGGGACGCGCTCAACGACGTGGTGATTTCGAAGGGCGCGATCGCGCGGATGGGGGAGTTTGCGGTGGAGCTCGACGGGCAGTTCGTGGCGCGGTTTCGGGCCGATGGCGTGATCGTGGCGACGCCTACCGGATCGACGGCCTACACGCTGGCCGCCGATGGCCCGATCCTGATGCCCAGCGTGGACGCGATGGTGCTGACCGCGATTTGCCCGCACCTGCTGACGATCCGGCCGATCGTATTCCCGGGCAGTTCGGAGATCACCGTGGTGGTGGATGTGGTGCCGCACGAGACCTTCCTGACCGTCGATGGACAAGAGGCCGTGGAATTGCTGCTGGGCGACCGTATTCTGTGCAGGAAGTCGGAGCGCGGCGTGCACCTGCTGCGTCTGCACCCGAACGGGCTGTTCAATGTGCTGCGGTCCAAGCTGAGCTGGGGCGAGCGGTAGCGGAGCTGGGCTCCTATTCGAAGCGTATGAACACTTCGGCGTAGCTGCCGGGTATGGCCGCATTCACGGTGGCCGCGATGCGTTGCGTGTTGCGCTGGACGCGAGACCATTTCGTTGTGCCGGTCAAGACCACAACGGCGATTTTCCTGCCGGTGAGGTTCTGCTGGTATTGGATCCGCCGGTCGGTAGTCAGCAGCAAATCAAAAGCCGCATCCTCTGCCGCCCTCAACAGATTTCCATTGCTCAACTGGTCCCAGCCCATCTCTCTGGCTGTCCGGACGACGTGTTCAGGTAATTGGCGCGCCAGACCGTACGGCGCGCCGTGGTCAAAAAGAATGAGCATCGGCGGAGGTGAGCGTTTGTTCCGGAATAGAAGACTTCAGGCTCTGGGCCACAAACTCAAGCACCGCCTCAATCTGTTCACGAGTTACGTCGAACTGCTTCATCACTTCTTCAGCGCTGAGGTCTTCCAGATTTTCGAAGACCGTTGCCACCGGCATCCGCGTCCCGCGGAAGACCCATTCTCCGCTTCTCCGGTCAGCCACACTTTCGACCGCTGAGCATTGTGACCAATCGAGGTTCGCCATCGTCAGGGCCTCCTTCGTACAGCATAACCCTCTTGGCTCGCTAGAACAGATGCACGATAGCCTGGTTGGCGATCAGCGCGGCGACGTAGGCGACCACCGTCATGTAGGCGAATTGCATCGCGGGCAGCTTCCAACTGTTAGTCTCGCGGCGGACGACCGCCAGCGTGGAGGTGCACTGCATCGCGAAGGCGAAAAACACCACCAGCGCGATGGCGCCGCCGAGGGTCATGTCGTGGCGCAGCGCGGCCTGCAGGCCCAGCGAGTGGGTCGCCGGATCCACGCCATACAGCGTGCCCAGCGTGCCTACGATCACCTCGCGCGCCACGATCGAGCTGAGCAGCCCGATGCCGATCTTCCAGTTGAAGCCGAGGGGCCGGATGACCGGCTCGATCCAGCGACCGAGATGGCCGATCACGCTGCTGCCCAGCGCGGAAAACTGGCCGCCATGCACCGGCAGAACGCTGAACACCCAGACGAGGAACGTTACGCCCAGGATGATCGTTCCGGTCTTCTTGACGAATAGGCCGCCGCGGTCGTAGAGCCGCAGCGTGAGGGAGCGCAGGGTGGGCCAGCGGTACTGCGGGAGCTCCAGGATGAAGGGCGTCGGCGCGGCTTTCATGACCCGGGAGTTGAGCAGCTTGGCGGTAGCCAGCGCGGCCAGGAAGCCGAGGACGTAGAGGCTGAGCATGACCATCGCGCGGAGCCCGATGACTCCACCCAGAAACTTCGTATTCGGAATGAAGGCCGCGATGATCAGCGTGTAGATGGGCAGGCGCGCCGAGCAGGTCATGAACGGGGCTACGAGAATTGTGGCGAGCCGCTCGCGCTTGTTTTCGATGGTGCGCGTGGCCATGATCGCCGGCACCGCGCAGGCGTAGGCCGAGAGCAGCGGGATAAACGCCTTGCCGTTGAGGCCGATGGCGCGCATCACGCGGTCGGCAATGAGCGCCGCTCGGGCGAGATAGCCGGAGTCTTCGAGGATGCCGATGAACAGAAACAGCAGCAGAATCTGCGGCAGGAAGACCAGCACCGACTGCACGCCGTTCCACAGACCGTCGCGCAGCAGGGCGCGCAGCCAACCCGCCTGGAGCCCAAAAATATGGTCGGGGAGCAGCAGCGCGGCCCTGCTGCCGGCGTTGGTGAAGAGCGTTCCCAGGCCGTCCGAGAGCGGCTGGCCGATGCTGAAGACGACCTGAAACACGGCGATGACGACGGCCAGAAAGATCAGCGGACCGAAGATGCGGTGCAGCAGGACGCTGTCCAGGCGCTGCGTCCAGCGCGAGGCGGCGGGCGACTGGTACTTGGTGCGGGAGGTGACCTGCGTGGCCCAGTTGCGGCACGCCGCCGCGCTCTGCAATACCGGCAACTGCACCGGCCGCGAGCCATCGTCGGGGCGGTTTCCGGCGCGCTGCAGAAACTCGGGAACGACTTCAAGGCCGGTGCCCTGCGCGGCGCTGATCAGAGCGACAGGGTGGCCGAGCTCCTTGGCCAGCGCGAGGGTGTCCAGCTTGCCGCCGCGCGCCGCAAGCTGGTCGCTCATGTTGAGCAGCACCAGCGTGGGCAGGCCGATCGAGAAGACGGGCGCGGCCAGCATCAACTGGCGGTTCATGTGGGTCACGTCCAGCACCAGAAGCACGCAGTCCGGCGCGGGGACGCCGGGCATCTTGCCGGTGAGCACATCGACCGCTACGCGCGCGTCCTCGGAGTAGGTGGCGAGCGAGTAGATGCCAGGGAGATCGATCAGGGTGAGGTCGTTGCGGCCGATGCTTTTCATCCGCCCGGAGTGGTGCTCCACCGTTACGCCGGGGTAGTTCGCCACCTTCTGGCGCAGTCCCGTGAGGCGATTGAAGAGCGTGGACTTGCCGCAGTTGGGCGGGCCGATCAGGGCCACGGTGCGCAGCCGCTTGGCGCCGTTGGGAAGCGCAGGCTCCGGAGTTGAGTCCCGGGTGAGGTCCTGAACTGGCGCGTGGCAGCTCACGAGGCTTCTCCGGCGGGGGCGTCTTCGACGGCTGCGACGGCTGCGACGGCATCTTCGGCGGCGGCGGCGGCGACGGCGTCGTGGAGCTTCAGAAAGATGTGGCGCGCGGTCTCGTTGCGCAGCCCGACCTCGACGCCGTCAATGCGGTAGACGCGGGGATCGCCGGCGGGCGCGCGGCGCAGCACCTCAACGCTGGTTCCGGGCAGGAATCCCAGGTGAGCCAGATAGTGGCTCACCTCTTCGGGCAGATCGACGAAATCGACCACGCCTGACGTTCCTACCTTTGCGTTGCTGAGAGCCATGAGGTCCATTGACGTATATCCGACCAAGTCGGTCTTATTTACTATACGTCATGGATGTCGATCTTGTTGGGAACGTTGCCGGTTCGTGAGGACGATGTCCATACATGGCTGCGAAGAGGCCAGCCCCACCCCCCTCCCCCCATTGCCTATTGCTTCTACGCAAAGCAATTCATCCAAAGCAGTTAGAAGGGGGATTGACTGGCCCCGTTGCAGTCCATCCGTCCTAAGCGGCGCCGGGATTTTTCCGTTCTTCGTACTATTTCTATGGTACGGCACGGCGAGGGGTTAATACGCCAGATATTTCGGTCAGAATATACTTGACTCAGCAAAGCTTTTTCTGTACTGTTGAGGAATGGAAACGCCTAAGACATTACAAGAAGCCATCATTCACTACTCCAATCCGGATAACTGCATTGCTTTCTTGGTGGAGCAGCGGTGGCCTGATGGAGTTGTGAAGTGCCCGACATGCAGCGCTGAGGGTGCCAAGTACCTGCCGACCCGTCGCGTCTGGCAGTGCAAGGTGCGTCACCCTAAGTCGCAGTTCTCTATCAAGGTTAGGACGATCTTTGAGGACTCCCCTCTGGGCCTTGATAAGTGGCTCATGGCGATGTGGATGCTGGCGAACTGCAAGAACGGCGTTAGTTCCCATGAGATCGGCAAGGCAATCGGTGTCACTCAAAAGAGTGCTTGGCACATGATGCACCGTATCCGGTTGGCGATGAAGGATGAGGCTCCGGCGTTGCTTGGCGGCCCCGATGGCGGTGCGGTTGAAGTGGATGAGGCATTTGTTGGCAGCAACCCCAAGAACTGGCACCAGAGCAAGCGGGAGAAGCATCGCAAGACGGTTCGCCCCGCCCGCGTCCGCACCTATCAGAACGCCTTTACTCATAAGACAGCCGTACTCGGAATGATTGACCGGGACAGCCGCCAAGTTCGCGCCAAGGTCGTGCCGAACGTGCGCCGCGACACGCTGCAAAAGGAGATTATGGAAACCATCGAATTTGGCTCCAAGGTCTATACAGACCAAGCGGTGACATACACGAGCTTGAAGGACACATATGTTCACGAAACCGTGAACCATGCTGTCCAGTACGTCAACGGTCAGGTGCATACAAACTCCCTCGAAAACTTCTGGAGCCTAACGAAGCGGAACCTCTCAGGAACCTATGTCGCAGTCGAACCATTCCATCTTGACCGCTACTTGGATGAGCAGATGTTCCGGTTCAACAATCGTCTCGGCATGAACGATGGCGCTCGATTCAATGCGGTCGTGTCGCAAATTGTCGGCAAGCGGCTTACCTATGAAGAACTCACAGGCAAAAAAGACGCCATCGCATTCTAAGTATCGGCGGGGACGGGGAAAGCGGAAGCTGCTCTAGGCTTCCGCTTTGAGCCGCGTTTAGGCCCCCTGCGGTTTGGGTTGGCGTCTACCTGTTGTCGGTATTCCGCTTCGCGGCGCAGCATCTCTTCTCTCGGTACAGTGAGAACGCGGGATACTAGCGACGAGAAGGCGTCGAATTCGGTTGAATGCTTCATAATGTGATGGGCCACGCCTTTACGGCGATCTCCGCCAGTTGCTTCTGACGCTCTACTAAGGTGGTTGGCGTCCAATCAGCTAAGGCATCTAGGGCGTGTTCACACTAACGCAGTGCTTCGATGATGAGGGTGAAGGTGAGGAAGCCGAGGAAGAGAACATCGAGTTTCTCGAATCGCGAGAAGATTCTGCGGAATCCCTTCAGGCGTCGGAATAACCGCTCGATTTCATTGCGTTTTTTGTAAAGCGCATGATCGTACTCCCAAGGCTCGATGCGGTTGGACTTGGGCGGAACAATCGGGATCATGCCGAGGCTGAGCACCAGTTGTTTGGTTTCGTCGCCTTCGTAGGCCCGATCCATCAGCATTGGCAGGCCCCCCGGCATGGGGCCAAGTTCGGTCAGCAGAGCGCGTCCTTCGGGCGCATCGTGGGCGTTGCCGGGGGACAGGGCGAAGGTTATGGCCGTTCGAGCATTCGCGGCAACCAGATGAACCTTGGTGTTCCATCCGCCGCGCGACTTGCCGATGGCCTGAGGCCCGTTTTTTTTAGGGCTCCGGTGCCATCCGGATGCACCTTGATGGAGGTGGAATCGAGAGCGAAAGCTTCGATCTTGATGCGAACGATCTGTTCGGCCCGCAACTTCTCGAATACCCGGTCCAGAACGCCGTTCTTCGACCAGCGATTCATACGCGTGTAGATTGTGTGCCAGCGACCGAAGCGCTTCGGAAGACCACGCCATTTGCATCCCTGTTCAGCAACGTACAGCACCGCATTCAGCACCTGCAGATTGCTCAGGCGGACGTTGCCCCGCTGCACCGGCAACGCATCCTTGATCCGTTCATACTGCGCTTCCGTGATCTCCATCCACAGACATTAACACACATTGGCCGTAGTGTGAACACGCCCTAATTCATTCGTTAGCGCATACGTAGAATCTTTGTAGAACGGCTTCTTTGTCAGGAACTCGGCGCTTCGCGAAAACGAATTAGGGGTCCTTTTCAGTAAACACATATTACCGAGGCGGGTGGTCAGTCGTTGTCTATCCTCTGCTCCAAATCGAGTCCACTCTCCCAATTCTGGTTCTTCTGGAAGAATGTGCTCCAAGG
This sequence comes from Granulicella sp., assembly GCA_965277925.1. Lineage (GTDB taxonomy): Bacteria > Acidobacteriota > Terriglobia > Terriglobales > Acidobacteriaceae > Granulicella. Next base: position 2,068,576 of record OZ255850.1, read on the forward strand.
TGATTTCGAGTTGGTCATCGTTGGGAATGTTTTCAGGCTCTAATTCGCCAGACTTTTGGCGCTCCAATCCCCGCAGATAGTATCGTGCGGTAGATGACTTTGCGACCTGCACCTTAGCAAAGTCCGTTTTAAATGCGTCATCGGCAGGAACCATAGTCGCCATCGCAAAAGCCAGGGATCTAGCATCCGTTATTGTCCCTGCGACTATCGCTTGAGCGTGCTTCGCGTATTCGCTTTCGAGCGCTCCGCTACCAAGCTCCCCGGACACGAGAAAACGCACAGACCAAGAAACGGCTAACCGCAGAACTTTCTCGATCTCATGCTTCGAAAACTTCTCTACAACGGTCAACAAAAGTGGCCTAGCCTGCTTTAGGTTCAACTGGATCAGCGTTGCAATGTTCTTTCTTGACCGCTCGGTATAGCCCTCCCAAAAGCCATGCATCGGATTGAGTAGGGCGACGTATTTTCCGGCAGATTCATGGAAGTTTGCTAATAGCTCCATTCCAGTCGTCTTATTGGTTTTTGATTTCTTTATATCGGCAAATAGTTCTGGAGTGCGGATAGGCCCGTTTCTTGAAACCCAGTAATGTCGAATGAAGTCCTTTACGATCTCCGGTTCTTGAACGCTTTCGAGTATGCCCACCATTGCTGCCCATTGACGTTCCGCCTGCTCTACCTGATCGTCCGCGAGATGAAACAGGAGGTTCTTGATTAGATCGCTGGCCGACAGGTCTAATCCTCTGTCATTCATCGTCTCAAAGATTGTGTACGCGTACCGAGAGTCTGGCACTTCAACCCAAATTACTACCGTCTTGCTCTCCAAAAATTTGACCTGATTTAGTAGTTGAGTCTTCGCTACGTCGTGAGACAGTCCCTTGACTAGAATCTTGACGTGTTCCTTTGCTTTTTTTCCTGCTTCATCAATCAAGATATGGGATGGCTTTTTTGGCCTTACCGCTTCTACTTGGGCGCGCTTAGCGTCCGAAGTCGGAAGCAGTATTCGCTGAGTGAAGTAATCGCGGTCGTGGTCGTTGAGAGTCAAGCGCGGGGCATCGGCTTCACCAAGCACAGGCGAGAGCAGAAACATGCTCTCCAGTTTCCGAGCCTCGCCGTCAGTCTTCGCATCCAAGTAGTCTCTGATTGCGGCAATTAGGATGAGGGCTGTAGCGAGACGCTGTTGCCCATCGACAACGGATGGAATGTCGCCGCCGTCATCATCCTGCTTCGTGACTACGATAGACCCTAGGAAGTATTCTTTGGTTGCGGCCGTAACGGCATCTTTCAAGTCGTTGAATAGCTCACGAACATGCTTCTCCTTCCACGAGTAGTCCCGTTGCCGTGGCGGGACGCGCAGGAACTTTGTCTTTAGCGCATCTCCGATGTATCCAGGCTTGATTTCAATCTCGCGGAACTTGCTTGACATGTAGAACCTCGTCCAAGAAGGGGTGACGTCAATCATACCCGGCCCCCAGTCTCAGGGCCGGGTTCACTCCGGCTGTCGGCTCCAGCGCCCGATTCGGGGCACACCCCAAGCGTAGCAGACTTGCTGAGTCTGCGATATTGATGCCGATATTTCTGGCCAAAATGTTTCCCTGTTTTCAAGGAGATGAGTGCGGCTGGTTCGCCCGCAAGGCTTGACATGATTTCGAGCGAGTTGGAGAATCCGTTGAGAAAAACGCTGCCTGTTCCGAGTTCCTGGACAGGTTCTAAGGCGACGTCACCAGGACGCGGAGGCCGAGACCTTGTAGCGTCACATGGGTCTGTACGGTGTTGGTGTCGGTGTAGATCACGCTGAGGTCGGTGCTATCGGAGGCGGTGACGTAGACCTTGCCGGTGGGATTGCCGGTGGTGGCGGAGACGGAGTTGGGATGGCCGTGGATCAAGGCGTCGGAGGTGCTGCCGGTGTTGGGGGCTTCGCCGCAGATGGTGGTGGTGACGACGCCGGAGATCAGATTGACGACGCTGACCGAGCCCTGGCCAGCACAGGGGGTGGTGGAGTCGCCATTTCCGCGATTGATGACGTAGGCAGCGCTGCCATCGTGCAGCACCGAAACCATGGTCGGATTGATGCCCACGTTGGCCGTGGCGACGAAGGTCCCGAAGCCGGTCGCGTCGACCGGATTGGCCGGGTTGCAGTTCGGGTTCGAGGGCTGCGCGTTGGGGTTGCAGAGCGGGATGTTGAGGATGCTCAGCGATCCCGGGTGAATGCCGTCGCCCTGGTTGAGCACGATCAGTTCGTTGTTCACCGTGGAAAGATCGGCCCAGATGGGGCGCGGCGCGATGGTGCCGTTGATATTGGGCAGCGTGATGGTGGGGTTGGCCGTATCCAGCCCATCGTTGATGACGTTGACGACTGAGACGGTGCCCGAGCCCTGATTCAGGATGAAGGCGCGGCGGTCATCGGTGGTCATGACGCCATAGACGGGAGCGATGCCGACCGGAATGGTGGCGGAGACCGCGAGCGAGGTGCCGGAGATGGCCTCGATGGAGGCGATGGTGCCGTTGCCGCCGCCCGCGCCTTCGCTGAGCGCGTAGACGCGGGGCGCGCCATCGGAGCCAACCACGTAGACCGGATGGGAGCCGACCGCAAGCTCCTGGAGCAGCGCCGGCGCCGTGCCCGAACCGCTCAGCACCGCGATCTTGGACGAAGTGGACTCCGGAATGAACAGCGTTTCGGTGGACCCGGAGGGCGTCACCGCCGTGATGCTGATGGGGTTCGCATCGGCGGCCAGGGTGGTCTGGCCAACTTGACTGGTAATCACAGGGGGAGAACTGGAAAAGCTATCGAGTGAACCGTCGGCATTGGTCACATAGCCTTCGCTGCCGTTCTGCGTGAGAACAAAATAGTTGGGGTTGGCCAGGATGTTGGGGGTGGAGAGCACGGTATCGCCCGCGAAGTCGACGTAGGTGACGAGCCCGGGCGTGGTGGAGCTGGGGCTGGACACCGCGATGGCGTATTTCTGCGGCTGCCCGGCGGGACCGACGGGGTTGATGGCGCTGACCACAGGCCGGTACTGGACTCCGCAGCCGACCAGCAGCAGCGCTGCGGCGAACCCGGCGGCGAGCACAACGGACATTGCTGCCGCCCGGCGGGGGGCGCGAACTCGTGTGATGGCTGGCTGGTGCTTCCCTGCTGGATGCAAACGTGCTCCCAAAAAACGTGCGCTTAGACCGAGGCCGCTTGCTCTTCCAATCCCGACCAGGTTCAGAAGATGATTGTAAACGAATCGCGCATCTGAAAGAGCTGCAAGAGCTATTGCTGGAAGATTTGCAGGAGCTATTGCTGGAAGATTTGGAATGTCGGGAGAAGAGGGGCGGCAGTTCGGCCTATGCCGGGATTCTTGCGGGTCCTTCGACTGCGGTTTGGCGCAAGAGCGCGCCAAACTTCGCCCAGGATGACGGCTCGGTGAAGGCTGTGACTTGCGGGTGACAATGCAGGCTGTGAGAATTACGGCATGGGGTTGCGGAACGCTCCACGGGAGATCGGGATGAATGAGCCGGAGGTCATGCTGGAGATGCTGGGCGGACATGAGCGCGGGCCGCGCACGTTGGCCGTGATCGGGCTTTCGGACGATCCTTCGCGAGCCAGCTACGCGGTGTCGGCCTTCATGCAGGAGCAGGGCTATCGTATTCTGCCGGTCAATCCTGGCGTTGCGAGCGTTCTGGGCGAGCGCAGCTATGCTTCGCTGGGCGAGCTGCCGGAGAAGCCCGATGTGGTCAATGTCTTTCGGCTGCCGAAGTTCATTCCCGCGATTGTGGACGAGATGATCGCGCTGGGCCTGCGCGATCTGTGGGTGCAGTTGGGGATTCGCAACCCGGAGGCGGCGGAGCGCGCCGAACACGGCGGGATTCGCGTGGTGATGGACCGCTGCATTCTTATCGAATATCGCCGGCTGATGCGGCGACAAAGTCGAGGATAGCTTTACAAATATGCGGGGCCAGCTTCTGCAATGACTCGCAGATAACCGCTAATGACTTGCGGATAGCTTCTACAATGAACAGATGAGTGAAGCCCGTCGATCCGGCGCCTGCAAGCGGCGCAGCGTAGCCGCAGGCCTGAGGACAGCCGTGTTCGCGCTGCTGATCGTCGGCGCGGCAGCGATCGCTGGCACGGGCGCGGCGGCACAGATCGTCGCGGTGGGCGACGGCGGGCCGGGTCCGGTGAAGGCCCAGCACCTGACCGCGGAGTTGACCTCGCTGTCGCCGCGGGTTGCCATCGGCGGGACGGTGGAAGCGGGGCTGCTGCTGACCATCGAGGAGCATTGGCACGTCTACTGGATCAACGCGGGCGACTCCGGCGAGCCACCCAAGATTACCTGGACGCTGCCGCCAGGGATTACCGCCGCGCCGATGCAGTTTCCGCCGCCGCAGCGGCTGCCGCTGGGGCCGCTGATGGACTTCGGCTACGAAGACCAGGTTGCGTTTCCGGTGCTGCTGACGGCCTCGCCCACGCTGAAGCCAGGAAAGGTGCATCTGGATGCGAAGGTGGATTGGCTGGTGTGCTCGAGCGTGTGTCTGCCGGGCAAGGCGCATCTGGGGATCGACCTGGATGTCGTGCCGGGGCCGCTGCAACCGCCGCCGATGGTGGGGGCGCTGGGCGAGGCGATTCAATCGCTGCCCAAGCCGCTGCCGGCGCGCATGAGCGCATCGGCCACCGGGGATGCGAAGCAGATTCTGCTGACCGTGAAGACCGGCGGCAAGGAAGAAGACGCGGAGTTTTATCCGTTCGACGCGGACCAGATCGCGAACGCGGCGGACCAGCAGATCGAGTCGCTGCCCGATGGCGTGGCGATTCGATTGCAACGCGCAGCCGATGCGACGGCGCTGCCGCAGACGCTGCATGGCTTGGTGGAGCTGAGCGCGAGCGAGGCCTATGACCTGACCGCGAAGGTGACGCCGGGAACGCTGCCCGCGCCTGCGCTGGCGGCGACGAGGACGTCGGCCGCGGCGTCGACCACCGAGCTGAATGCGTTGACGGCGATCCTGCTGGCGCTGCTGGGCGGGCTGCTGCTGAACCTGATGCCGTGTGTGTTTCCGGTGCTGTTTCTCAAAGGGCTGGCGCTGCTGAACTCGTCGAATGAGGAGCGCGGACGGCAGCGCGCGCATGGGCTGGTGTACACGCTGGGAATCGTGACCAGCTTCTGGGTGATCGTGGCCGTGCTGCTGGTGCTGCGCGCCGGCGGACGCGAGCTGGGGTGGGGATTTCAGTTGCAGTCGCCGGGGTTTGTGGCGGTGCTGGCGGCGCTCGTGTTCTTTCTGGGCCTCTCGCTGGCCGGGCAGTTCGAGCTGGGGCTGGGGCTGACCAGCGCGGGCGGCGAACTGGCGCAAAAGCAGGGCCTGGCCGGAAGCTTCTTCACGGGCGTGCTGGCGACGGTGGTCGCGACGCCCTGCATGGCGCCGCTGATGGGCACGGCGGTGGGGTTTGCGCTGGCCTCGCCCGCGTGGCTGACGTTTGTGGTGTTCACCGCGCTGGCGCTGGGGCTGGCGCTTCCCTATTTAGCCCTGAGCATGCAGCCGCAGTGGACGCGGCTGCTGCCCCGGCCCGGCGCCTGGATGGAGACGCTGAAACAACTGACCGCGGTGCCGCTGTTCGCGACGGCGATCTGGCTGACATGGGTGTATGCGCATCTGTATGCGGCCGATGGCGTGAACCGCATGGTGGGGCTGCTAGTCTGCTTCCTCATCTTGGCGATGGCAGGCTGGGTGCTGGGACGATGGCCCGCCCGATGGGGTTCGGCGCTGGCCGCAGTGGTGCTGATCGTGTTCGCGGTGGCGCTGCCGCTGCTCAAGTTCAGCGTCGAGACGCTGGTGTGGAAGCCGTATACCCAGGCCAACTTCGAAGCGGCGCGCGCCTCGGGTCAACCGGTGTTCATCGACTTCACCGCCGCCTGGTGCTTGAGCTGTCAGGTGAATGAGCGCCTGGTGCTGCAGTCGGCCGAGGTGGAGTCCACGCTGATTACGGACCACGTGCAACTGCTCAAGGCCGATTGGACGCAGTATGACCCGGCGATCACGCGCGACCTGGCCGCGCTGGGACGCAGCGGCGTTCCGACCTACGTGATCTATCCGCCGGGGAAGGTGTCGAACGCGGATGTGCTGCCGGAGCTGCTGACCAAGGACGTCGTGCTGAAGGCGCTGGAGAAGGACGCGAAGCCGATGGGCGCGCAGTGACAGGACCCGATGCGCGCGTGCGCTGGACTGGCCCCGGCGCCGTGCTGTTCGCGATACTCGCGATCGTCGTATTCGGCTATGCGTTGGCCAACGTGACGATGCGGCTACAGCGCCACATCACGGCCGCGACCCAATGGAAGAACGATCGGCGCAACTTGTGGATGGCTTACAACAGCCTGTCGAGCGCGGCTGCCGCAAAGGACGAACTCGCTTATCGCCTGGTCCTGCGCATCGCAGGGGACGACATCGCCGCGCTGCAGCGCGATTCGCCGCAGATGCGCGTTGCCGGAAGCGAGCAAAGGCTGGAGTTTGGCAAGCAGGCTCAGGGCTGTCTGTTGAGCAGCGCCGCGACCTTCCGTTCGCAGATGCCCGAAAAGCAGAAAGCCTGCAATCAACTGTTGAGGGCGAGCCAGTAGAGCGATCACTCGCGCTGTCGCCGCAGCTTTTCGATCTCATCCATGCGCTGCGCGAGGAGCTTTTCGCGGCCCTCGCTGGTGGGCTGATAGTAGCGGCGATTGGCGAGCGAAGGCGGCAGGCATTCCATCGCGGCGACCTTGCCCTCGACGTCATGCGCGTACTGGTAATCCTTGCCGTAGTCGAGCTCCTTCATGAGCTTCGTTGGCGCATTGCGCAGATGCAGCGGAACGGGCTCGGCGGGCGTGGCCTCGATGTCGGCGAGGACGGCGCCGTAGGCCGTGTAGACGGCGTTGGACTTGGGCGCGAGCGCGAGATAGATGACTGCCTGCGCGAGTGCGAGATCGCCCTCGGGCGGGCCGAGGAAGTGCATCGCGTCGCGCGCGGAGAGGCAGAGATTGAGCGCTTCGGGAGCGGCGAGGCCGATGTCTTCGACGGCCATGCGAACGATGCGACGCGCGACATACATCGCGTCTTCGCCGGCGGCCAGCATGCGGCCCAGCCAGTAGAGCGAGGCATCGGCGTCGGAGTTGCGCACGCTCTTATGCAGCGCGGAGATGAGGTCGTAGTGCTGCTCGCCCTTCTTGTCATAGAGCAGCACGCGCTGCTGGAGGGCTTCGGCGGCGATGGTTTGCGTCAGCGCTGTTTCGCCACGGCCCGCAGTAAGCTTCGCCGCGACTTCGAGCGCGTTCAGCGCGTTGCGCGCATCGCCGGAGGAGTAGGAGGCGATGGCTTCGAGCGCGCCCTCTGCGACTTCGAGATGCAACGAGCTAAGACCACGTTCGCTGTCGGTAAGGGCGCGTTGAAGCACGGCGACGATCTCATCCTGATTGAGAGCGCGGAGCGTGTAGACGCGGCAGCGGCTGAGCAGCGCCGCAATAATTTCAAACGACGGGTTCTCGGTGGTCGCGCCGATCAGGCGGATGCTGCCGCGCTCGACGTAAGGCAGAAACGCGTCCTGCTGGGCTTTATTGAAGCGATGAATCTCGTCGACGAAGAGAATGGTGCGCGAGCCGAACTGCGCGGCCTTCTCGGCCTCTACCATCACCTGCTTGATCTCCTTGATGCCGGAGAGCACTGCGGAGAATTCGATGAAGGTGGCCGAGGTGACGTTGGCGATGATCTTCGCCAGCGTGGTTTTTCCGACGCCGGGCGGACCCCAGAAAATCAACGAGGCCGAGTCGTCGTTTTCAATCTGCTGGCGTAGCGGCTTGCCAGGCGCGAGCAGATGGGTCTGGCCGAAGAACTCGTCGAGCGAGCGCGGCCGCATGCGCTCGGCCAGCGGCGCGCGCTGACGGGCGGCTTCCGGGTTGCGCATGTCGGGAGCGAAGAGGCTCATAACGCGTCCCGCACGAATAAGTGCTGATTTTGGCGCGCGGCTTCGTACAGGAGCACCGACCCGGCGATCGCTGCGTTAAGTGACTCCACTTCACAAGGAATATGAATCAGTTGCTTCGCGACGGAAAGTGCTTCATCCGAAAGTCCTGCGCCCTCATTCCCAATCATCACTGCGCATGGTGCATGTAGATCGGCTTCGAGAGACGATACCGCACCCTCCCCTCGAACGACTGCGGCCACAGTCTTGATGCCGCTCCAAGTCATGTTCAATGCGAACTCCTGAAGCGTAACGGTGAAGACTCGCATTCGAAAGATCGAACCGGCGGAGGCGCGGACGACCTTTGGATTCCAAGCATTCACTGTTCCTGGACTCAGATACATACACCTGACGCCAAAAGCCTCAGCAGAACGGATGAGGGTGCCTAGATTACCAGGATCCTGGATATCTTCCAGAAATACGAACATTCCCGGATTTGCCCGCATCTCCAAGACCCTCAAATCCGGAATTGCGATCGTCGCCGCAATCCCCTGCGGTGAGGCTGTGTCGACCGCTCTGGCGAAGACCTCGCGGTCCAGCAGCGCCCAGTGTTTCGCATGCAGCCCCGCGAGTGGCGGCCTTTGCAGAATGGCCTCGCTGCCCGCGCGAACGTAGATCGTTTCGAAGATGATTCGCGAGCGTATCGCCTCGCCGATCAGGTGTTCGCCCTCGATGCCAAGCAGGTCGCCCGGCTGCGACGCCTCGCCACTAAGCGAAGTGCGCAAGGCTTTCACGCGGGCGTTCGATCTGCTGGTAATAGGTGCGCCGAGGTCCATCGATGCCAGTGTACGCGCAGCTTCGAAGCGGTCAGAGATCGGACCGCGTCGCCGCCGAACATTCCGATGCGATAGAGTCAGGATTGGGGGAAGTCGGTCTTTGAACGCTGAGATGCTTCGCATTCACTCGGAAGAACCGGAGCCGCATCTGATCGCGCAGGTGGTCGAGTCGCTGCAGCGCGGCGAGGTCGTCGCGCTGCCGACCGACACGTTCTACGGGCTGGCGGTCGATCCGGTGAACCTGCGCGCGGTCGAGCACATCTACGACCTGAAGTCGCGCGCGCGGCACAAGCCGCTGTCGCTGCTGATCGATGACGTGGCGCAGGCCTACGAGCTGGCGCGTGGCATCGACAGCGATTTCGATCGCCTAGCCGAGCGCTTCTGGCCCGGCCCGCTGACCATCGTGGTGAAGGCCGGGAGCAAGCTGCCGCTGCGGGTAACCGCCAATACCGGCAACGTCGCGCTGCGCGTGCCGGAGTCGGCGATCTGCCGCGCGGTGGTGAGCGAACTTGGGCTGCCGATCACCGCGACCTCTGCCAATTTACGCGGGCTGCCGGAGTGTACCTATGCGGGCTGCGTGCGCGAGCAGTTCGGCGAGAAGATTCCGCTGATCGTCGATGGCGGGCCCACCGCGCGCTCGATCGCGACCACCATCGTGGACCTGAGCGGCGGCGCGAACTCGTGGATGATCCTGCGCGAGGGCGCGATCCCGACGCATGAGATCGTGCTCGCGCTACAACGCTGATACGCAGGCTTCGGGGGCTGCAAGCAACTGCGCTGGATTCGCAACCGCGCATGGCTGCATACTGGTTTCAACCGGACTCTCATGATGAACACTGCCAGGAACAGAGCAAGGTCGGCGCGCAGTGGCAGGGCTACACGCGTAGCCACCAGCGCGCGCGTGGGCAATGCGGGTGGTGGGGGTAACGCGGAGCGCAAGGGCAATCCAAGGCGCAGAATCGCGCTCGTGCGAGGCGGCAGGTCTGCCTGGATGCGCCTGCTGCGATGGTGCGCGGCGCTGCTGCTTCTCGTCGCGGCGGCCTGGTTCCTCTGGGTCTATCGCGGGATCGAGGCGACGGCCAACGTGGACAACGCGCAGCCGGCCGACGCGATCGCGGTCTTCGGCGCGGCGGAGTATGTGGGGCGGCCCTCGCCGGTGCTGCACGCGCGACTGGACAAGGCCGTGGCGCTGTACGACCGCGGCATCGCGCCAGTGATCGTGACGCTGGGCGGCGGCTCGGATAAGGACCTGGGGATGACCGAGGGTGGCGTGGGACGCGACTATCTGCTCGCCAACGGCGTGCCCTACGACCGGATCATCGCCGAGACGCAGTCGATCGACACCGAACAGCAGGTGCAGAAATTGGCTGCCATCGCGGCGCGGCAGCACTTCCGCCATATCGTCGTGGTGAGCGATGGCACGCATCTGTTCCGCATCGAGTTGCTGTGCCACCGCGCGGGCTTGCAGGTCTACACGTCGCCGCGCGCGCCGCTGGGCCACATCGACGACCTGGATGCGTCGGAGCGCGTGATGCACGAGATGCTCAGCTACACGGCGCTGGCGCTCGATCTGCACGTCAGTTGGCTGCATCGCTGGCTGCACGGCAAAGCGGACTGAGCGCTACTCGTCGTCGGCGGCCACCGGAGCAGGCACGCCGCCTTCCCTGCGCATCCTGAGATAGCCGCGGATGAACGGATCGAGATCACCGTCGAGCACGCGATCGACATCGCCAACTTCAACGCGCGTGCGCAGGTCTTTCGCCATACGATAGGGCTGCAGGACGTAGCTGCGGATCTGCGAGCCGAAGTTGATCTCCAGCTTCGAGTCCTCCAGCTTGCGGCTGATCGCCTTCTTCTTGTCGAGCTCGTATTCGTATAGTTTGGATCGCATCATCTTCATGGCGCGGTCCTTGTTCTTGTGCTGCGAGCGCTCGTTCTGGCAGCCAGTGACGAGGCCCGTAGGGAGGTGCGTGATGCGCACGGCGGAGTCGGTCGTGTTGACGTGCTGGCCGCCCTTGCCACCGCTGCGATAGGTGTCGATGCGCAGGTCGTCGGGCTTGATGTCGATGACGATCGAGTCATCGATTTCGGGCGAGACGAAGACACTGGCGAAGCTGGTGTGGCGGCGCTTGGCCTGGTCGAACGGCGAGATGCGCACCAGGCGATGCACGCCGGTTTCGCCAGCAATAAGCCCGAAGGCGAACTCGCCTGTGATAGTAAACGTTGCGGATTTGATCCCCGCCTCGTCGCCATCCTGCAACTCGTTGATCTCGGTCTTGAAACCCTGGCGCTCGGCCCAGCGCAGGTACATGCGCATCAGCATCTCGGCCCAGTCTTGACTTTCGGTGCCGCCGGCGCCGGGATGCACGGTAACGATCGCGTTGAGCGCGTCGTTCTCCTCCGAGAGCATGGTGCGCGATTCGAGCGCGTCGACAAAGTGCGCGATCGAATCGATCTCGCGCTTCAGGTCGGCTTCGACGGAGGTCTCGCCCTCGCGCATGAGATCAAAGTATGCGTCGATGTCGGAGGTGCGGCGGGCGATCGCTGCATCGTCGGCAAGCAGTCCTTCGAGGCGCTTGCGTTCACGCATCAACGGCTGCGACCTGGCGGCGTCGGCCCAGACGGACGGATCGGAGATTTTGGTTTCTACCGAAGCTAACTCGGTCTTCAGGCGGGGGGCGTCAAAGATACTCCCGCAGATCGCGTACCTTGTCACGGATCGGGGAGTAGGCAAATTCGAGATCGTTCAACATAAGAACCAGTTTACTTCGGAGTTGCCCTCAAGAGCGCGCGCCGGCCTCATGCTTCGCCGGAATGCCAGAGCGCCGGGCATATCCCGCCGCGCAAAGTAGCACAGTCACGATCGCGCATAGCCACGCAAACCAGTCGCCGTGGCGCGTGTAGAAGGTTGTGCCAGTGAGATAGCCAAAGGGAACGGCGAAGGCCGCGCGCACATGACGCGGCGTGCGGAAATCACCGCGCCCGTGCGGATCGATAGAAGCCGTCACTCCAGTGTTGGTGTCGCGCAGCAGCCAGCGATGGTTTTCGATGGCGCGCATGCGGGCCATATCCAGGTGCTGCCAGGGAGCGCCGCTGTCGCCATACCAGCCGTCATCGGAGATATTCACCAGCACCTGCGCGCCATTTAAAGTAAACTGCCGCACCTCGTCGCCGAAGATGGACTCATAACAGATGAATATTCCGACATTGTGGCCGTCGAGGTGGAAGATCGTGTGCTTCGTACCAGCTTCCATGTTGCCCACATTCGCAATCAGTTTTCCAGCGAAGAAGAACAATTCTTTGTAAGGAACGTACTCGCCCCAGGGGACGCGGTGAATTTTGTCGTAGCGCCCGATGTAGCTTCCGTCGCTGTTGAAGACAGCGGCCGAGCCGTACTCGCGATAGCCTCCCTGCGCGGCAGGATCGACGTCCACACCCACGCTGCCGGCAATCACCGGAGTTTCCATCGACCGCGCGAGGCCGCTGAGTTCTGCGCGGAAGATGGGGTCAGAGGTGGCAAAATCGGCCGGAGCTTCGGGCCACACGATCAGATCGTGCTTTGTAGCAGACGGGCCACTTAGCGGTCCACCCTCGGCGCTGATTGCTATTGGCGCGCGGCTTAGAAAGATAAATTCCCGGTATTTATTGAACGGCCCGAGCGAACCCCGCAACGGGGGAGTTGCGCCCTGGCTGTTGACGGTAAGATTTTCCTGCAGAAGCACGGCGGAGTTAGCAGCCACGTCAGGCGGTGGATGGTACAAGGCGCCAGCCTGCAGTGCGCTGGCGATGATCAGAGCGACGCCAAAGATGCTCCAACGAGCACGCTTGGAGTTCGCGATAACGGCGGCCGCAAAAAGCGCGTTCAGAGCCACGATGACATAGCTCAGCAGCATCACCCCGCCAATGGGAGCCACGCGCGTGAGCATGGCATTGTCGACCTGCGTATAGCCGAGAAGGTCCCACGGAAAGCCGGTGATGCGCGCGCGCGCCAGCTCGCCTGCCACCCAGAGAAAAGGACTGGCGTAGAGCGCGATCCTTACCGAGTAAGTTGCGCGCAGCCAACCCACCAGCCAACCGAAGAGCGCGAGATAGAGACCCAGATAGAGCGAAAATAGAACGAGAATGCCGAGCGAAACGGGCCCCGGAAGTTCCCCATAGATATGCATGGTCTGGTAAATCCAATAGCAATTTCCCATGTACCAGACGATGCCGCAGACATATCCCAGGAGCGCGGTCTGCACCGGCCGCAAGGGAGCGGAGGAGCGGTCGCGGCCAAGCAGCGCCATCAGCAGCGGGACCAGGCAGAACCAGCAGAATAGCCTGCGCCAGAGCGGCGCTGGACCGGCTACCGGAAAGGGAATGAGCTGCAGCACCGCGGCCAGCAGAGACAGCAACCATAGTCGCGGAGGTATGGATCGCATTGGTCTGAGTCTAGCATCCGCGAACCGAATAACAGGATTCCAACCTGGATCGGACTAAGCAGGAACTCCTCATTTACATTGTCGAACTAGGAACCACGGTGTCCGATCGCGAACAAGTCAAAGCATCCCGGAGCTATAGCTGGAGCATCTAGAAGTTGGTTGTCATCAACTAAAATAATCCGATTCGGGTTGCGAAATACCGGTTTCAAGCTATAGATTTAAAGTCGCTATAGATAGTTGCCGATGCCAGCACAGCGTTCATCGGTGTTAGCAAAAATGAACGAAAAGGAGTTTCACTTATGAACGTAACTAAGATTGTTGCCGAGATCGACGCGCAGATTGCGTCGCTGCAACAGGCCCGCTCGGTCCTCGCCGGATTGCAAGGGTCTTCTGTGGGATCGAAGCCGCGCCGCGGGCGCCCCAAGGGCAGCGTCAATGCGGTCAAGTCCGCCAAGCCGGCCGCGCGCAAGCGCAGCCTCAGCCCGGAGGGACGCAAGCGCATTGCCGACGCGATGAAGCGCCGGTGGGCGGAGCGCCGCAAGGAAGCTCCCAAGAAGGAAGCGGCGAAGAAGTAGATATCAGCGATCGCAAGTGGTTAAGGAAGGTCTGACTAGGCCCGGAGGATTCCCTCCGTGGCGAAAGCCACTTGGGAACAATTGAGGTTACGGCGGGACTGAAGTCGCGCCCCACAACAGCCACTTGATCCGAGATCACTTGACGGGAAAGGGACGCCTGCGGGCGCCCTTTCTTGTTGCGCGCGCCGATCGCCCCGAGCCTATCTCACAGCCGTAACTTCGCGGCAATTATCCTGGCCTAGAAAGAAGCGGACGCTGCTGTATCCATCGAGAAACTTCTCGATCTGGCGGGTCTGATAGATCTGCGTAATAGAAAAGTTTCCGCTATCGAGCACCACCAGATTGTCGGTCTCGGTCAGTTGATAGCGGGAAAACTTCGTCTCCGGTCCAGCAGGCCGACCGTGAAAGAAGGCCAGCAGCCTTCCCTTGGGGCGAAGCACCTGGCGCAGCCGGGCGAAAAGTGCGGGCACCATTGGCGCGGGCAGATAGTTTGCCGTGTCCCACAGCAGAACGATGTCGAAGTCGCGCCCGGAAAAATCGAGGTTAGCGGCGATAAATCTGTCCACATCGAACTCCGGGACCGCTCCGGGCTTGCCATCAGGCTGCACAGGTTTCAGCCACTCAGGGCGGGTCGCGTCCTGCACGATGTTCGCCATATAGACGCTGTGGCCAAGCGACGTGAGGTAGTTGATGTTGGAGGGCGAGGTGGCGCCAAAGTCGAGCACACGCAGCGACTCACTGTTCTGCAGGTGAGTGCGAATGTCGTTCCAGGCCCGCGAGTGGCGCGGTGGCCGAGCGGACCCGTGGGCTGCCGATCCGCGTTCCCTGTTGAAGATGCCACGCATGGCGTTTCTCTCCGGTCCGATCTGAACTCAAGTCTAATCCGCGCGGAATTTCAGCCGCGACCGATCGCCAAGCTGGCCTCAGGTCGCCGGCCGGGTCTCCGGAGCCAGCCACGCGTCCAGCGTCTGATGGAGAAGCGCCAGTTGCTTGGCGACTGGCTGCGTGGATTCGGGCAGCGGCTCGGCGGCCCGCGATGGATCGAAGCGGCCGCGCAACACGGCGCCATCTTCGATCGAGATGCGCGCGGCGAAGATGTCGCCCAGCACCACCGAACCCTGGCGCAGGTCGAGTTGGCCGGCAATACGGACTTCGCCCTCGACACGGCCAAACACTACCAGATCCTGGGCCTGAATCTTCGCGCGAATATGGCCTTGCGGCTGAACCGTCAGCCTCGCGCCCGAGAGCCGGACCACGCCTTCGATGTCTCCTTCAACCAGCAGGTCGTGAACTCCCGAGACCTCTCCGCGAATCTGCGTGGAACGCCCGATGACTGTTGCACTTTCGATTGGCATCATAAGAAATTGGCCACTCCGAGGCCGTGAATTGCTCTGCGGATTTGTACCCGGCTATGAGCCGACTATACCCAACCTCGGCGCGGGCAGCCAAGTCTCTATCTCGGCTCACTGTTCGTCTAACCTGTGAGCTCGACCCTGCGGAGAATTGAGGAACCGTCTTCCGATTGCAGATGACATCGACAAAACGAGCCGCCTGGATTGCACTGCTGTGCGGGTTGGCGGCAGCCAGCGCGCGGGCTCAGACGGCGAGCGGACAGCAGCCGGCCTCACCACAACAGGCCCCCCCAGCCGCGCCACAACACGCGCTGGCTGCCGGCCCAGCGCAATCGTGGGCTGAGTCCGCGGCCCACAACGAACTCAGCATCATCGATGACGATGGCAGCTTTCCGCTGCGCTATCGCGTCCACAAGATCGACGCCAAGGGAGATACCACGCGCGACGTGATCGAGACCCGCCAGGGTCCGGTTGCGAGGCTGGTCGAGCGCGGTGGCCAGCCGCTCACGGCCGCCCAGGACGCCGCCGAGCGCCAGCGCCTCGACGCCGAGCTTGGCTCGTCCGCGGACTTCCTCAAACGCCGCAAACGCGAGAACATGTCGCGCCAGGATTTGATCGAGTTGGTCCGCCTCTTGCCACAGGCCATGATCGCAACGTACACCGCCGGACAACCTCAGCCACCCGGCGCCGCTTCACCGCAGGTAGTGCTCGACTTTCGTCCCAATCCCGCGTTCAGGCCGCCCACCATGCTCGCCGATGCGCTGACAGGTTTTGCGGGCCGTGTGTGGATCGACTCCCGGTCGCACCGCATGACGCGGATCGAGGCCCATGTGCTGCATCCGGTCAATTTCGGCTGGGGTATCGTGGGTCGGATTTATCCCGGTGGAACGATCGAGTTCGAGCAGGCCAACCCGGGCCGCGATCGCTGGGTCTACTCGCACGTCGACGCGCACCTGACCATGCGTGTGGTGGTGAAGACGATGCCGATGAACGACCAGATGACGGCCACGGATTTTCGGCCGCTGCCCGCGCCGGTCACGTTCGACGAAGGCATTCACATGCTGCTGGCGATGCCCGTGCAGGTCAGGTGAGTTGAGGCTCGCGGCCGCGCGTGCATGATTGGCATGACGCTTCAGCGCAGCGTTTGCCGCCGCACCGTGAGGCTCGCGATCCGCTCGCGCCTGACCTCGAAGCCGCGTCCAGGAGTGGTCGGCACGATGATCTCGCCCGCCGCGCTGACTGTGACTTCGGGGGCGATGATGTCCTCGGCCCAGTAGCGTTTGGAGGCCGAGACGTCGCCGGGCAATGAGAAGTTGGGCAGCGACGAGAGCGCGATATTGTGCGAGCGGCCGATGCCGGTCTCAAGCATTCCGCCGCACCAGACGGCGACGCCCATCTGCTGGGCTGCATCGTGTACGGCAATCGCCTCGGTGAAGCCGCCGACGCGGCCGACCTTGATGTTGAGGATGCGTCCGCTGCCAAGCTCCAACGCCGCGCGCGCATCGCGATGGTTGCGAATGCACTCGTCCAGGCAGATGTCGGTCCGGATGCGGCGTTGCAGTTCGGCGTGGAAGAAGAAGTCGTCGTACCAGAGTGGCTGCTCGATCATGAGCAGCTTGAAGCGGTCCCACTCAGCGATGCGGTCCGCGTCGTCGAGAGAGTAGGCCGAGTTCGCGTCGCAACTGAGGAGGATGTCGGGCCAGCGGTCGCGCGCCATCGCGAAGATGCTGGAATCCCAGCCCGGCTTGCACTTCAGCTTGATGCGTTGATAGCCGGCGGCGAGCTCTTTTGCGATCGTATCCATCAGCTTCTCAGGAGTCGCCTGGATACCAATCGACACGCCGCACATGATGGCCTCGCGCGTGCCTCCGAGCAACTTGGCGAGCGCGATGCCCTGGCGCTGCGCATCGAGTTCCCACACGCCGTTTTCGAGCGCGGCCTTGGCCATGCGATGACCGCGCACCTGCGCGAAGAGCGCGGGGCAATCGCGGCCGCCGGTGAGATCGACGTTCAGCAGGCGCGGCGCGAGTTCGGTCGCGGTGATGTGCCAGGCGGTGTCAACGGTCTCGTCGCTGAAGTAGGGATGCTCTCCGGCAACGCACTCGCCCCAGGCGCTCAAACCTTCGGATTCAAGTTCGATCAGCAGAATGCGGCGGGCGGTGGTCACGCCAAAACTGGTCTCGAACGGATGCGCGAGCGGCATGTTGATCTCGCGCATGTGGATGGCTTCGATTTTCATGGCGTGTCCTTCTTGTACAGGCGAAATAATGAGTCGGTGAGTGCTAAATTCGACAAAGTCAGGCATCGATAGCGGTGGTCTTCATCCCAATGGCCGAGCAGATAGCGGCCATCGCCGCGCTCGTTGCGCCGGTAATCAAGTACAGCGAGGCCGCGAGCGAAGGCCGATTCCAACGCGGCCGCGTTGCGCGCCTGCAGGTCGCGGGCTTCTGTTCTGTATTCGGGCGAGGCCTTCCACTGGTAAATTTCGGCGGGCACATCGACCTGCTCGATGGCATCGATCTGGAGTGGCTCTTCGCGCAAGGTGCCCTCGACACGCCGGGAGCGCAGCCACCACTCGGCGTAGACGCGGTCGGTGGGAAGGCCGCCCTGCAGCGGCGAACTCGATGGGCCGTAGAAGTCGTGGCGGTAGCGGCGAACGATGGCTCCAAGTTTCGCGATATTGATGTATGCGTTCTTGATCTCCAACGGATCGAAGGTCCACTCGATCAGATCGATGCCACGAGCCAGCGCATCGTCGCGCTGGGCGAGCTTGAGCGCGCGCGCGACGCCGCGATTGCGATGTTCCGGCAATACGCCGACCATGTGCGAGTGCAGATACGCGTGGCCGTTGCGATAGGCGGGCAGCGCCATCGCGAAGCCTGCCATCGTCTTCTCGACAAAGGCGCCGAACACCTGACCGCCAATGCGCGAGGCCAGCAGAAACATGCGGCGCGGAATGATGTCGGCGGGATCGTAGCCCCATACGGCCTCTTCCAGAGCGACGCACTGGCTGAACTGCGCGAGCTCGGTGAGCGGCTCGATGCGGATGTGTCTTGGCTCTGGTGGCAAGTCACTCATCGGCCTGGCTCCGCTGATTCTGACTCCGCTGATTTTGCTTGCGACCAAAGGGCCTCCAGTTCGTCGGGGGACATCGTCCTGAGCGCGGCTGCTCCGCCGCTCGCCCGCTCCATCGCGGCAAAGCGAGTGCGGAACTTTGCATTTGTAGCGCGCAGAGCAGACTCCGTGTCGATCTTCAAATGACGTGCGAGATTCATCATGGTGAAGAGCAGGTCGCCGAGCTCGGCTTCGATCCGGCCGGTGTCACCGCTGTCGACTTCGGCGCGCAGCTCGGCAATCTCCTCGGCGAGCTTGTCGAAGAGGCCGCGGGCGTCCGGCCAGTCGAAGCCAACCTTCGCAGCCTTCGAGCCGAGCTTGCTGGCTTCAAGCGTTGCGGGCATGGAGCGCGGAATTTCGTCCAGCAGTGAATCGCTTGCAGGCTCGGCCTTCTTCTCCTCGATCTTGATCTGCTCCCAGTTGCGCAGCACGGCGCTGGAGTCGGTCGCAACCGCCTCGCCGAAGACGTGCGGATGGCGGCGGATAAGCTTGGCGTTGAGGTTTTCCGCTACATCGCGCAAGTTGAAACGTCCAACCCCCGCTGGCAGTTCAGACGCCATCTGCGCGTAGAACAAAACCTGCAACAGCAGATCGCCGAGTTCGTCCTTGAGCTCCGGCCACGCGCGGCGCTCGATCGCGTCGAAGACCTCGTAGGTCTCCTCCAGCGTGTAGCGCTTGATGCTGTCGAAGGTCTGCTCGCGGTCCCACGGACAGCCGCCGGGCCCGCGCAGCCGGGCCATGATCGCCGCAGCGCGCTGCAAGGCCGCGGCGGTCTCCGCGTGCGCCGGCTCTCCATCGATTTCTGCGATGTCGTCCATGGCTTTCAGCTTACTTGAGGACGCTGGCTCCTTCACGTTCGCGACCCGCATCTTTGCGGCGTCGCGCACAATCCAATCGGGTTGGGCGCAGGCAGCTTCGGGCGCTCTACACTTGAACTAGAGCCTCACGGCGCAACGTGCATTTGCTATGGACCTCCTCGCCAAAATTCGGACACTGCCCACCGGCGCGGGCTGCTATCTCTACAAGAACGCCGAGGGCGAGGTGATCTACGTCGGCAAGGCGAAGAATTTGCGTGCGCGGGTGCGCTCGTACTTTCTCGCGGCCTCGCAGGCCAACGCCAAGACCGGCTCGTTGATGCGCGAGGCCGTGGACATCGAGTACATTCTCGTCGCCAATGAGCGCGAGGCGCTGGCGCTGGAAAACAATCTCATCAAGCAGCGCAAGCCGCGCTTTAACATCCTGCTGCGGGACGACAAGACGTATCCGTACATCAAGCTGACGCTCGCCGATCGCCACCCGAAGGTGTTCGTCACGCGGCGGCTGCGCAAAGATGGCAGCGCGTACTTCGGGCCATATTTTCCGGGCAATCTCGCGCACCGGCTGGTCGATGTGATCCATCGCAGCTTTCTGATCCCAAGCTGCAAGGTCGACCTGAACCGCTATCACCCGCGCGCCTGTTTGCAGTACTACATCAAGCGCTGCCTGGGGCCATGCGTTGCGGGGCTGATCTCGACTGAGGATTATCGGCAGGCCATTCGCGATGTTCAGTTGTTTCTCGAAGGTCGTCCGAGCGAGCTGGAGGCGCGGTTGACCGCGCGCATGGAGCGAGCCGCCGCCGACATGCAGTTCGAGCTTGCGGCTCGGCTGCGCGACCAGCTCATCACGGTGAGCCAGGCGCAGGACCGGCAGCGCATCGCCTCGCCCGACGACGAGGACGCCGATGTCTTCGGCTTCCACTACGAGAACGACATGCTGGCGGTCAACCTATTTCACATGCGCGCAGGGAAGATCGTCGACCGCCGCGATATGTTCTGGGAAGACCTTGTGGACATCGAGTTCGCGGAGACGGCGACAGCAGAAGATATCGAGAGCGAGCCGCAACTGGAGCCCGTTCCCGATCAGCCCGCGCCGGAGATCCACTCCGCCGGCGAAGAGGCTGAAGAGCACTCTGTGCTCGCTCCGCCGGAGGCCGTGGCGTTCTCTCCGGCGGCGTTTTTCTCTGCGCTGCTCAAGCAGCTTTATCTGGACCAGGCTTATGTGCCAAGGCACATCTATGTGCCGGTCGACTTTCCGGATCGCGCGCTGCTGGCCGAAGCTTTGCGCGAGCGTTGCGGCTTCAAGATCGAGATCGCGGCGCCGCAGCGTGGGGATAAGCGTTCCCTCGTAGACCTCGTCTGCCAGAACGCGAAGCAGTCCTACGACCAGCGCTTTCGCGTGCTGCAGCCCAGCATCAAGGCGATGCAGGATGCCATCCAGGACGCGCTCACGCTGGCCGAGCCGCCCGAGCGCATCGAGTGCTTCGATATCTCGCACATCCAGGGCGCGGAGACCGTCGCGTCGATGGTGGTATGGGAGAAGGGTGCGATGAAAAAATCCGACTATCGCAAGTTCCAGGTGAAGAGCGTATCCGGTGTGGACGACTTTGCGTCGATGCGCGAGATCGTCCATCGGCGCTACAAGAAACTGCACGAAGAGAAGCGACCGATGCCATCGCTCGTCCTGATCGATGGCGGCCTGGGGCAACTGCACGCGGCGGCTGAGGCGCTCGAAGAGATTGGCTTGACCACGCAGCCGCTGGCGTCCATCGCGAAGCGCGAGGAGATCATCTACGTGCATGGGCAGGAGGATGATCCGGTGGTGCTCGACCGGCGCTCGCCCGTGCTGCACGCGATCCAGAAGATCCGCGACGAGTCGCATCGCTTCGCCGTGACGTATCACCGCAAGCGCCGCGAGATGCGCGACCGTATCAGCGAGCTTGATGAGATTCCCGGCGTTGGGCCGCGCACCCGGCAGCGGCTGCTGGAGCACTTCGGCAGCGTGCGCGCGCTGAAACAGACAGCGGAGAGAACGCCCGATGCGCTGACGGCCGTTGTGAACAAAGGAACGGCGGAGAAGATACGGCGGCACTTTGCCGGGCCGGATGAAGCTGCCGCGGAGATCGCTGAGGCGAACGATCCGCTGGTGCAGATCAACGCCCAGCGCTAACAGTTATGCGCGCACGCCTTCAGCTTCCACACAAGCCTTGAAGTAGTCCAGCGACTTCGCCAGTCCCTCGCGCAGCGAGACCTTCGGCGACCAGCCCAGCAGCTCTTTGGCGCGTGTGATATCCGGACGGCGGCGCAGCGGATCGTCTTGCGGGAGCGGCATGAAGACGATTTCCCGCTGCGACCCCTGCGACCCAATGAGCGCCTGCACCTCGCGCGCGCACTCCAGGATCGTCCACTCATCGGGGTTGCCGATGTTGACCGGCAGATGCTCGTCGCTCTTCGACAGCCGCACGATGCCGTCGATCAGATCGGAGCAGTAGCAGAAGCTCCGAGTCTGCAAGCCGTCGCCGTAGATCGTCAGCGGCTCGCCGCGCAGCGCCTGCATCATCAGGTTGGAGATCACGCGGCCATCGTTGGGCTGCAGGCGCGGACCGTAGGTGTTGAAGATGCGAACCAGGTGCGTGTTCACCTTGTGGTAGCGCAGATAGGCGGAGACCGCGGCCTCGGAGAAGCGCTTGGCCTCGTCATATACTGAGCGCGGGCCGATGGGGTTCACGTTGCCCCAGTAGCTCTCCACCTGCGGGTGCACGAGCGGGTCGCCGTAGCACTCCGACGTGGAGGCATGCAGATAGCCGGCGGCATACTTCTTGGCAATTTCCAGCGTGTTCAGCGTGCCCGCGGAGCCCACCTGCAGCGTCTCGATGCCCAGCCGCATGTAGTCGATGGGGCTGGCCGGCGAGGCGAAGTTGAAGACGTAATCCACGCGGTTTGGAACGGCGCGGTCCAGTTCGTCGGCGTGGCAAATGTCGCACTCCTCGAAGTGAAAGCGCGCTTCGTTCTTGAGGTGCGACAGGTTGGCAAGGTTGCCGGTGCAGAGATTGTCGACGCCGACGACCTCATTGTCTTCCGCCAGCAGCGCGTCGCACAGATGGGAGCCGAGAAACCCCGCGGCTCCGGTGACAAGAATCGACTTCCGGGACATGACTCTACCTCTCTAAAACTGCAACCCTTCGCTGCCCTCAGGATGACAACTTATAGTGCGAACTTCAGACTCGGGACACTAGACCTCAACCGCCGCCGGCTCCCGCGTGGGCGTCGCCGTGGCCCGCCCGATGCTGAGGTAGGTGAAGCCCTGCTCCATCATGTGGTTGGGGTCGTACAGGTTGCGCCCGTCGATCACAATGGGATAGCGCATCACGGAGTGCAGCCTGGCGAGGTCCATCGCGGCAAACTCGCGCCAGTCCGTCAGGATCAGCAGCGCGTCCGCGTCTTTGGCAGCCTCGTCGATCCCGCTGGCGTAGCGCATCTGCTTGGAGACCGGAAGCTCGGCCTCGGCGCGCGCCATTGCGGCCGGATCGTAGGCCACGATCGAGCAGCCCTCGGCCAGCAGCATCTCGATCAGATCGATCGCCGGCGATTCGCGAATGTCGTCGGTCTCGCCCTTGAAGGCCAGTCCGAGCACAGCCAGCTTCTTGCCGCGCAGGGTCCACAGCGCGGAGCGGACCTTGCCCAGAAAGCGCTTTTTCTGGTTGACGTTGATCTTCTCGACCTCGTTCAGCAGGCTGAAGTCCACGCCCATCTGCTCGGCGACGGAGCGGAATGCGGCCACGTCTTTCGGGAAACAAGACCCGCCGTAGCCGATGCCGGGGCGGAGGAACTTGGGCCCGATGCGGGAGTCCAGACCGATGCCGCGAGCCACCTGCTCGACGTTGGCGTTGGCCGCCTCGCACAGATTCGAGACCGCATTGATGAACGAAATCTTCAGCGCCAGAAAGGCGTTTGACGCGTGCTTGATGATCTCCGCGCTCTTGGTCGAGGTGAGCAACAGCGGCGGCGGCGTTCTGGCCGAGCAGCAGCCATTGATCGCGCCGGGCTTCGCATAATACGTGCCCTCGGTCAGCGGCGCATAGATTTCGCTCAACACTTGCGAGGCGCGCTGGCTGTCCGCGCCGACCACGATGCGATCGGGATGCAGAAAGTCTTCCACTGCCGTGCCTTCGCGCAGAAACTCCGGGTTCGAGACCACATCGAAGGCGTCGCGGCGCACGCCGTTGCGCTCGATCACCCGCCGGATCCACTCGTTGGTATACACCGGGACGGTGCTCTTCTCGACGATGACTTTGTAGCCGTCGATGGAGCGGGCGATTTCGCTGGCCACCGCCTCCACATACGACAGGTCGGCGTCGCCAGCCTCGGACTGCGGGGTTCCCACGGCGATAAAAATCGCCTGGCACTCGCGCGTGGCCTCGGCCAGGTCAGTCATGAACCGGACGCGAGTGTTGCGATAGCGGTCCAGCAGCTCGGGCAGGTGGTTCTCATGGATGAGCGTATCGCCGGCCTGCAGGGCCGCAACCTTGCGCTCGTCGTTGTCCACGCAGATGACGCTGTGGCCCATCTCCGCGAAGCACATCGCCGCGACCAGCCCCACGTAGCCCGATCCGACCACAGCTATTTGAACGCTTTCACTCACAGACTTGCGCACTCCATTGGCAGACTCCATCACGATCGCCGGCTCCAAGAAAAGTTGATTTGGCTTTTGACTTCTATGCCGTATTATCGCAGAGCGATGGCCGCTTCACCCAGATCCGCGCAAGCGTGCTGCCCCAAAATGGGAAGCGCCGGGTGGACCGCCACCGGGAATGCAGCGCCAAGCCCGATTCGCGTAGAATGCAAGCAATGACTCCAGGGCAATACGAGACTCCGCAGACTCCGACAGGAGCGGACGGCTCCGCGAGCCCTGCCTCCGGGCAGGCCGCCGCCGACACGACCTTGTCCGACGCGTGGTTGACGCTCCGCAAGCGGAAGTGGATCATTCTTGCGCTCGGTGTCATAGGCATCATCTACGGCTTTTATCAGAACGCCGTTCAGCCGCGGCTGTATGAGGCTTCGGGCACCATCGAGATCCGCACCGGCTCGTCCAACCAGTACCGCATCATCGGCACCGGCTCGAGCGACGATACGGCGTCCAGCCTGCTCACGCAGATCGCGATCCTGAAGAGCGATACCCTGCTGCTGACCGTCGCGCGCGATCTCAATCTGGCCAACAATTCGTATTTCATGGGCGACAAGGGCCCGGCGCCTTACCGCAACATCGACGACCCGGTCATCCGGCAGAACGTTCTGGGCGAGATGCAGGCCATCGTCGTCGTCACGCTGGTTCCCAAGACCGATCTGGTGCGCATCAGTTGCTCGACGCTCAGTCCCAAGCTCTCCGCCGATATCGTCAACAAGCTCGTGCGGGAGTACATTCTGCGCAGCTTCCAGTCGCGCGCCGACGCCACCCAGCGCGTCTCGGAGTTCTTCTCCCACCAGCTCGACGACCTCAAGCAGCAGGTCCAGACCTCGCAGGAGCAGATGATCGACCTGCAGAAGAAGCTGGGCGTGCTGGGCTTCGATCCGACCCTCAATCAGACCACCTCGAACCTCTCGGACCTCAGCAAGGCCGTGGGCACCGCGCGGATTGCGCGCATCCAGGCTGAAACGCACTTTGACGTGCTCACCGGCAAAGACCCGAACGCGCGCAATCAACCGCCGAATGCGGGGCTGGTCGGTCCGGCAGTCATCTCTCTGCGCAATCAGCTCGAGCTGGACCGGGCCAATCTGGCGCAACTCACCGCACCGAAGAATCTGGGGCCGAACCATCCCCAGGTTACGGCACTCGAGCAGAAGATCGCGGAGCTTTCCAGGGAGCTCGGCGAAGAGCAGCAACGGGTGCTCGCCGAGGCCCGCGAGGCCGTGATCGCGGCCCGCGCCAACGAGCAGCAGACCCAGGCGGCGCTCGACGCCAAGACCGCCGAGGCCTATGGCCTGCGCAACGATCTCATCGAGTTCACTTTGCGGCAGCGCGACTTCGACTCCAATCGCACCCTCTATGAGGGCCTGCTGCAGCGCCTGCGCACCGCCGGGGTCGAAGCCGGCCTGGAGTCCACCGAGATCGATATCGTGGACGCGGCCGTTCCGCCGGTCGGCCCCACCCTGCGCCCGCGTTCCACCATCCTGGTCATCGACACTGCGATGATGCTGGTGGTCGGCATCATCCTGGCCTTCGTGCTCGACAGCCTGGACACCAGCCTGCGCAGCGTCGCCGAGATCGAAGCCGTCTCCGGCCTGCCGTCGCTGGCGCTGATCCCGCGCATCCGCCGCAGCTCGGCCGAAACCGCCAGCCTGAGCCCGGCGATGCGCAATCTCATCGTGATCTCCAGCCCCAAATCTCAGTTCGCCGAATCTTTCCGCGCCCTGCGCACTTCGCTGCTGCTCTCGGTGGCGGGCGGCGAGCCACAGGTCATCCTGCTCACCAGCGCCACGCCCTCCGAGGGCAAGACCACCGTCTCCATCAACCTGGCCTGCGTGCTCGCGCAGCGCGACGTCCGGGTGCTGCTGATCGACGCCGACCTGCGCCGGCCCACCGTGCATCATCGCTTCGGCCTGACTGGAAAGCACGGCTTGACCTCGGTGCTGACCGGCGCCGCCACGCTCGAAGAGGCCGTTCAGACCATCCCCGAGATGCCCCGTCTGGATGTGCTGGTCAGCGGGCCCGTGCCGCCCTTCCCGACCGAGATGCTCAGCTCTCAGACCATGGTCCAGTTGCTGGAGAAGTGCAAGGGCATCTACACCCATATCGTGATGGATTCGCCGCCGCTGCTCTCGGTGACCGACAGCGTGGTGCTGGCGCGCGACGCCGACGCGGTGGTGCTGATCATCCGCCACGGCAAGTCCAGCAAACATGCCCTGCGCCGCGCCCGCGACCTGCTGGTCCGCTCCGGCGCTCCGGTCACCGGCACGGCGCTCAACGCGGTGGACCTCAACTCCCCCGAGTATTACAGCTACTACGGCTATTACGGTTATGCGGGCTATGCCTCGGCCGGAGTCGACAGCGCCGGCTGGGAGACCCACTCCGAGAACAAGTCCGGCGAGGAAGACCGTCCTCCCAACAAAGACCGGCCTCGCGATGGAGGAGATCGATGATTTCCCAGCCCCGCTCGATTTCCCAGCCCCGCTCGATTTCCCAGCCGCGCGGACTGTTTGCGCCGCCCGGCGTCGGTCTGCTCCTCCTGCTTCTGCTCTGCGCGCCGCTGCGGGCGCAGTTCAGCGGGCCGCCCACCTCGCGCAACCCGGCCAACAATCTGCCCACCACCGTCACCACCAGCCGCACTCTGCTCTATCCGCTGGAGCATAACATTCAGTTGTCCAACGGCGATTTGCTCTCCATCCGGATCTTCGGCCAGGGCGACTACAACAACTCGGTGCGTCTGGATACCGATGGCGATGTGATCCTGCCGCTGATCGGGCTGGTCCACCTGGGCGGTCTCACGGTCACCCAGGCGGAGGAGATCATCGCCGAACGCCTGATCGCCAATGGCATCTATCGCGATCCGCAGGTGACCATCCAGATCACCGAAGGCCCCAACGCGGTCGTCACCCTCACCGGCGAACTGCACGCGGTCGTCCCCATCTCCGGCTCGCGCCGCCTGCTGGACGTGCTCTCCACGGCCGGCGGTCTGCCCGGCAGCGCCAGCCACGTCATCACCATCCATCGCCCCGGCGTCGCGGAACCGATCATCGTGGACCTCGGCGTCGATCCGATGAGCAGCCAGATGGCCGACGTCCCGGTCTTCGCCGGCGATACCATCGTCGTGTCGCGCATTGGAATCGTCTACATGCTCGGTTCCTTCAAGACTCCGGGCACAATTCCGCTCACGCCCTATCAGCCGCTTACGCTCCTGCAGGCCACCGCGCTCAGCGGCGGTCCTACCTTCGAAGCCAAGGAAAGCGACCTGCGTATCATCCGCACCATCGGAGACCGGCGCACGCTGGTCAAACTCGACATCCACAACGTGCTCTACGGCAAGGCCGCCGATCCGATCCTGCAGCCCAACGACATCGTCTTCCTGCCCGCCAGCGCGCTCAAAGGTTCGATCACCAACGGAACCCTGGGGACGCTGCTCGGTTTGACCGGGCTGCTCTATTCCATCGCCGTCAATCACCCTTAGTCCGGACCTTTTGCTCTTGTTTTTGCTTTTGCTTTTCTGATTGTCATTCCGTAGGAATCTGCTGTGCTTTTCTCGCTAGCAGCACGACCGGCCCGGAGACCGCGACGATGAAGCCCGCCGCCATACCCGATCGACCTCCGGTCCGGCTGGCCTATCTGGTCAGCCACCCGATCCAGTATCAGGCGCCCCTGCTGCGCCGCATCGCCCGCGAGCCCGACATCGAGCTCACCGTCCTGTTCGGCTCGGACTTCTCGGTGCGCGGCTACAAGGACCAGGGCTTCGGCGTCGAAGTCGCCTGGGACACGCCGCTGCTCGAAGGCTATCGCCATGAGTTCCTTCGCCCGCTGCGGCTGCCGGGCAAGAGCTTCGACAGCGGAACCGTCTCGGCCACCAGCCCCATCAGTCGCGGCATCTACCACCGCTTGCGGCAGGGCAGCGGCGCGGGTCCGGGCTTCGACGCTCTCTGGGTGCATGGCTACGCCAGCGTCAACGCGCTGCACGGCATTCTCGCGGCTAACGCGCTCGGTATTCCAGTCCTGCTGCGCGCCGAGTCATGGCTGGGCGACCGCGACCGACCTGCCTGGAAGCTCGCCGCGAAATCGCTCTTCCTGCGCGTCCTGAGCGGCGGCATCGCGGCGGTGCTTCCGATCGGCTCGGCCAACGCACGCTACTGGAGCCACTACTTCGGCGAGCGGTTCCTTGCAGACTCAGTCCCGCAATTCCCGATGCCCTACGCGGTCGACAACGCCTACTTCGCGCGGCTCGCCGCCGCCGCCGAGGGGCGCCAGCAGGCCTTGCGCGAGGAATTGCGCCTCGATCCAGACCGCCCGGTCATCCTCTTCGCCTCCAAGCTGCAGCCGCGCAAGCACGCCGACCACCTGATCGAGGCCTATCACCAGCTCCTCACCGGCAGCTCACCGGCACAAAATTCGGGTGCCCCAGGTCTCGCTTCTGAGACCTGGGCTTCCACAGATACCGAATCCTCCACGCCCTACCTCGTCATCGTTGGCGACGGCGAAGAGCGTATGCGCCTCGAAACCCGTTGCCACGAGCTCGGCCTCGACCAGCACGGCCTGGACGCCGTGCGCTTCGCCGGCTTCCGCAACCAGTCCGAGCTGCCCCGCTTCTTCGAGCTGGCCGACGTCTTCGTGCTTCCCTCGCGCCACGAGCCGTGGGGCCTGATCGTGAACGAGGCCATGGCCGCGGGCTGTCCGGTCATCGTCTCCAGCGACGTCGGCTGCCACGCCGACCTGGTCACCGATGGAGTGGAAGGCTGCGTCTTCCCCGTGGGTGATGTCCCGGCCCTCACAGCCGCGCTGCGCCGCGTCTTTCGCACACCCGGAACCGCCCGCGCCATGGGCCACGCCGCCCGCCGCCGCATCGCCGCCTGGAGCTTCGAGGAAGACGTCCGCGGCCTGCGCCAGGCGCTGGCCCACACCACGCGCAAGCTCCGCGCCTGGTGAGCATCGACCTGTAGCAAGTGTCATAAAGCTGTAAGTGGCATGAAGCTCAACTTCGTTCCAATCACTACAATGAATTGTCATCCTGAGCGAAGTGAAGGACCTGCTTTTTGCCCAAACCCAATTCCAGCACCGCCGCCCGGAGTAGCCAGAGGACCAGCACCGTCCCCGCATGAGAATCCTGCATATCGTCGGCTCCATCAGCCCCGCGTGCGGCGGTCCCACCGAAGCCATCCGCATGCTGATTCAGTACGCGCCGCCGGGCTACACCTCCGAGGTCGTCACCCTCAACGATCCCGCGGAACCATTCCTCGCCGGCTTCCCGTTCAAGATCACCGCCCTCGGTTCTAGCAGGAATCGCTGGTACGTCCCCGCGCTCACGCGCTGGCTGCGCGCCAACCGCGACCGCTTCGACGGCGTCATGCTGCACGGCCTGTGGGAGTACACCGGCGTCGCCGTGCTGCGCGCCATCGCCGGCCACAAACCCTACGTGGTCTTCCCGCACGGCATGCTCGACCCCTACTTCAAGCGCCGCTTCCCCGCCAAGCACGCCAAAAAATGGCCCTACTGGCTGCTCAACGACTACTGGCTGCTGCGCCGCGCCGACCGCGTGCTCTTCACCACCCAGGTCGAAGCCGATCTGGCGCGCCAGAGCTTCTGGCTCTCGCGCTGGACGCCCATGGTGGTTGCCCTCGGCGCCGAACCACCGCCGGCTGATGCCCAACGCTTGCGCGAAGCCTTCTATGCGCGTTGCCCCGAGGTCCGCGACCAACGCTTCCTGCTCTTCCTCGGCCGCATCGATCCCAAGAAAGGCTGCGACCTGCTGGTCTCTGCGTTTGGGCTCCTCGGCGTCGCGCATCCCGATCTCCATCTGGTGATGGCCGGCCCCGACCCGAACAACTGGCGCGCCGCACTGGAAGCCTCGATCCTCGGTCCGTCCAGCCTCGCCGAGCGGGCCGATGGGCACACCGATGATGTGGAGGGCGCGCGCACTCTCGGCAGCCGCATCCATTGGCCCGGCATGCTGCAGGGCGACGCCAAATGGGGCGCGTTCGCGGCCTGCGACGCCTTCGCCCTGACCTCGCATCAGGAAAACTTCGGCATCGCCGTGGTGGAAGCCCTGGCCTCGGGCCGGGCCGTTCTCATTTCGGACCAGATCAACATTGCGCCCGAGATACGCGCCGATGGTTGCGGTATGGTTCAGCCGGACACCCACGAAGGAGCCGTCGCTCTGGTCAAGTGGTGGCTCCGTTGCACCCAGGAGCAGCGCGACGAGATGGGCCGCCGCGCGCTCACCACCTTCGCCGCGCGCTATGATATGCGCCGCAACGCCGAAGCCATCCTTCGCGTCTTCGAACGCGTTCCCCAGGCCGCGCCCGAGATAATAATGAAATTGTCATCCTGAGCACAGCGAAGGACCTACTTTTTTTTCGCGGTGGCACAACTCAAAGAATGCGTCGAAGACAGGACAGCAACCATGCCGCGCCCCGCCGACTATCGCGCCTCCGACCACATCACCACGGGTGACGACCTCTACACGCGGCCGGCCTTCTCGCGGCGAAACCGCGCCCGTCGCGCGCTGTGGAACATCTGCTGGCTGCTGCTCTATCGCCCGTCGCCGCGCCCGTTCCACGCTTGGCGCGCCATGCTGCTGCGGCTCTTTGGAGCGCAGCTTGGCCCCGACTGCCACTTCTATCCCGCCTCCAAAGTCTGGGCACCCTGGAACCTGTTCTGCGCGGACCACGTAGCCGCCGGCGATGGCGTCGACATCTACAACCCCTCGCCTATTCAGCTCGACTCGCACGTCATCCTCTCGCAGGACTGCTACCTCTGCGGCGCCACTCACGACTACAACGACGGCGCCTTTCCGCTCGTCGCCTATCGCATGCACATCGAGCGCTACGCCTGGATCTGCGCGCGCGCTTCGGTCGCGCCGGGCGTTCACATCGGCGAAGGAGCGGTGCTTGGCCTGGGCTCGGTCGCGACCCGCGACCTCGCGCCCTGGACAGTCTACAGCGGCCATCCCGCAGCGGCCATCCGCGAGCGCACCCGCACCCTTCCGCCCGAATTGTGACAGTTACAATGAATTGCCATCGTTGCAGTGACTGAATGCCACCGCAATTGAATTGTCATCCTGAGCGCAGCGAAGGACCTGCTTTTCGTTTGCGCTGCCGATACAGACCGACCGCAACGCCGCGAACGAATGACTCCCCAGACGAACAACATCTCCGTCCTGATCCTCACCTTGAACGAGCAGCAGGACCTGCCCGGCTGCCTCGACTCCGTCGCCTGGTGCGACGACATCCACATCTTCGACTCCGGCAGCACCGACCGCACCGTCGAGATCGCCCGGCAGCGCGGCGCCAGCGTCCGCGTCCGCGCCTTCGACAGCTACGCGGCGCAGCGCAACGCCGCCATGCAGCTTCCCTTCCGCCATCCCTGGGTGCTGGTGCTGGACGCCGATGAGCGCCTCACGCCCGCGCTCTCCGCCGAGATGCAGCGCGCCGTTGTCGCCGCTCCTGCAACCGTCGCCGCGTTCCGCATCCGCCGCCGCGACTTCCTCTGGGGCACATGGCTGCAGCATGCGCAGATGTCACCCTTTTACGTTCGCCTGCTGCGCGTGGGGCGCGTGCATTACACGCGCGAGGTCAACGAAATCGCCGAGATCGCGGGCGAAACCGGCCAGCTCACCCAGCCCTTCGACCACTTGGCCTTCTCCAAGGGCATCAGCCACTGGATCGCCAAGCACAACGCCTACTCGACGAAAGAGGCCGAGCTGTTGGCCTCGGGCGACGCTACTCGCGGCGCCTCGCTGCAGGAAGCGCTGTTTGGCCATGACTTCCATGCCCGCCGCATCGCCCAGAAGGCCATCTTCTATGAGCTTCCCGGCCGTCCGCTGATCAAGTGGGTGTATCTGATGTTCGTGCGCGGCGCCGTGCTCGACGGTCACGCGGGCGTCATGTACGCCACGCTGCAGAGCTTCTACGAGTATCTGATCGAGATCAAACGGCGCGAAATCCTGCGCCGCCGCGCCGGCAAGCCAGTCTAGGTCGCAGGCTGCCCGTTCTCGGTTCTCAGTTCTCAGTTCTCACGGGGCGGCTTTTGCTCTTGCTTTTCTGGTTGTCATTCCGCACCGCAGCGGAGGAATCTGCTGTTGAGCCGCGCCGGATCGCCTGAGGAAAACCTCACCACAACCAAGAACCGAGAACCCTTCCTATCCCCGCAGCTTGGCCAGCAGGTCCGTCGGATGCACGGGCTTCGCGAGTATCTCGAACTCATGCCCCTGCGCCCGCGCGCGCTCCAGTAGATCGGCCGTTGCGGCCTGTCCGGAGAACAGCAGAATTTTGCACTTCGGCAGCTTCTTGCGCGTCTCAATCGCCGCTTCGATGCCGGTCATCCCGGTCATGATCACGTCCGAGATCAGCATGTCGGGCTGAAAGCTGTCGAGCTCCTCGATCGCCTTTTCGCCGCTGTACACGGCGCGCGCCTCAAAGCCGTTCTGGTTGAGGATGATCGCCAGCGTGTTGGCGATCACCTGTTCATCGTCGGCGACGAGAACGCGTTTCATCGAAGGATTGCTCTTGGTTTCAGCCATGAATGGGTTCCTGAATTCTTTCTGATCTTTGAATTTCGTACTGATTTACGGACGAGCCCCGAGGCGATACGAAAGCGCAGATACAAACCAAGGAGGCGACGCGCAAGTCTACACCTGCCATCATACGATGTCTCCGGGCCCACACCAATCCCTGCGGCGGCTTGGCCGGATTCGATGCATCCCGGAAGTCATAGGAGCGCAGTTTCTTACAGACTTGTCATCCTGAACGTAGCGAAGGATCTGCTTGGTCCTCGCGTAGATGACGCCGGTCATCCACCGCAACCCACAACCCCGGCGATGATAGCCTTAACCGGAATGGTCGACCTCCACCATCACCTGCTGTTCGGCCTCGACGACGGAGCGCGCGACCTCGAGACCTCCATCGCCATGGCGCGCATGGCCGCCGCCGACGGCATCACCCATGTTGTCGCGACACCCCACGCCAGCTCCAGTTGGGTCTTCGATCCGGAGCAGGTCGCCGAACGCCTCGCCACGCTGCGCCAGGCCCTCGCCAGCGAGGCGATTCCGCTCACGCTGGGCTCCGGCTGCGACTTCCACCTCAGCTACGACAACGTGCAGGACGCCCTCGCCCATCCGGCGAAGTACACCATCAACGGCACCGGTTATCTGCTCATCGAGCTGCCCGACTTCGGCCTCTCGCCCAACCTCGGCGAGACCCTTTACCAGCTCCGCATCGGCGGCATGACGCCCATCCTCACCCATCCGGAGCGCAACCCGACGCTGCAGCGCGACCCCGCGCCGCTGGCCGAGTGGATGCGCGCCGGCCTGCTCATGCAGGTCACCACCAGCTCCCTGCTCGGCCAGATGGGCAAGCCCGCTCAGCGCATGGCTGAGCGGCTGCTGACCGACCGCTGGGTCCACTTCCTCGCTACCGACGCGCACAACCTCGACGCCCGTCCGCCGCGCATGCGCGAGGCCTGCGACCGCGTGGCCAAACGCTACGGGCCCGAATACGCCGAGCGCCTCTGCACCACCAACCCCATGGCCGCCTTCGAAGGTCGAGCCCTGCCCGAACAGGACGAGCCACTGCACCTCTACGACGACGAAGACCGCGCCGATCAATCCTGGTGGAAGCGAATCTTCGGGAGATAACCCTTGACGGTCCGATCGCTCTACAGCCGCGTCTTCAGTCCGCTTCTGGTCTCCGTGGTCATTTTCGCGCTGTCTGCCAACGCGCCCTGCCAAACGCCCGCGCCTCCATCAGCGCCGGCCACCTCCTTCGAGGTCGCCTCCGTCCGCCCGGTCGATTCGACTGACAAGACAGTCTTCCCCAATTTCCCCGCTGCCCAGTTCATCGCGGAAAACATTTCCCTGACGCTGCTCATCGCCATCGCCTACGACATGTCCGACGACCGCATCGTCGAAAAGCCCGCTTGGCTCGATGGCACCCTCTACACCGTCCGCGCCAAGCCCGAAGCCGACGCCGCGTTAACGGAGAAGCAGTATCAGCCCCTGCTGCAAGACCTGCTCCGGCGGCGCTTCCACCTGGTCGTGCATCGCGAAACGCGACAGGTATCCGGTTACGAGCTCGTCGTCGCCAAAGGCGGACCCAAGCTGCAGCCTGCGGAGCCAAGCGACGCGATGGCTTACATCCTCAGCAACGGTCTGGAGTGTGCCAGCGTCAGTACGGTCACGCTCGCTTCGCTTCTGGCCCGTCCCGTCGGCCGCCCCGTCGTCGATAAGACCGGCCTCCCCGGCTCCTACAAACTCAAGCTCAGCTATGCACCGCGCAATGCGACCGACTCCGACCTTCCAGACGTCTTTACCGCCGTGCAGGACCAACTCGGCCTCAAGCTTGAATCGAAGAAGGTCCCCGCCGACTTTCTCGTCATCGACCACGTCGACAAGACGCCCACAGAAAACTGAAGCGCGCTCACCGCTACAGCCCCAGCCCGCCATCCACCGCCAGCAACTGCCCCGTAATAAAATGCGGCCCGGTCGCGAAGAACAGCACTGCGGCCGCCACATCCTCGGCCCGCCCATTGCGCTGCATCGGCGTCTTGTGCGCGAAGTGCTCATAGGCGGGGTTCAGCTCGCCTGTCACGATCATTCCCGGCGCCACGCAGTTCACGCTGATCTCCGGCGCCCACGCCTTCGCCATCGTATGCGACAGCATGTGCAGCGCGGCCTTCGACGTGCAATAGTGCGCATGTGTGGCCCACGGATGAATCCCGCCCAGCGAGCCGATATTCACGATGCGTCCATGCGCTGCCTTCAGGTGCGGATACGCAGCCTTGGCCATCAGAAACGGCCCGCGCGTGTTGGTCGCGAACATCGCATCCCACTCGGCCACGCTGATCTCTTCCAGCGCCACCGTCTCGAACGCGCCCGCGTTGTTGACTAGCACATCCAGGCCGCCAAGCCCTTCCACCGCGGCCGCCACCGCACGCTGCACGCTAGCTTCCTCGCGCACATCGCAGGCCACGGCCAGCGCCTTCGACCCCAGTGCGCGCAAGGCGGCAACGGTCTCCGCAGCCTCGGCCTGCGACCCGCGATAGGTGATCGCCACATCCGCGCCGGCTTCGGCCAGCGTCAGCGCCAGCGCGCGTCCAATGCGCTTGGCCGCGCCCGTCACCAGCGCGCGCTTGCCGCCCAGAGGATGGCCAGCCACCCGCGACTCCAACCGTGCTTCCGAGCTCACTGCGGCGCAACCGGCTGCGGCTGCGGCGAGGTTGACGCAGGCGGCGGCGCGGCGGGCGGCTTCGACGCCGGCTTGGGCACCACATGCACCTGCACCCCCGGCTTCGCCTGCGCGGCGTCGCCATCGGTATCCTGATACTCCGAGATCTGCGCGCGCGGCCGCTGCAGCTTCACCAGCAGCGTCTTGGTTGGCCCATTGACGTCGATGGCGGTCGCGGACGTAGCAAATCCCGTCGCGATCACCTGCACCGACACCTGGCTGCCAATCTCGATCACGTCGATGGTCGCCTTGCCGTCCGGGTCTGTCTTCACCTCGAGGTTGCCGTCGTTCTTGCCATCGCGTACCGCATGAAACACCACCGCCGCGTTGGGCAGCGGCTTGCCGTTATAGCCCTTCTGCACCGTCACCACGATGTGCGCGGTCGGGGGCTCCGCCTTGTACTTGCGCCAATGGTCGTCATTCTGCGCTCCGGCCACGGCCATCGCCGAAACGCCCAGCACAAGACCCGCGATCCAACTTATCCGATTGCCCCGCGACGTTAGCCGATTGCTCCGCAACACCTGTTTCATGGTGAAATTCTACCGCGACTGGCGCTCGTCTGGCTGACGCGAAGGCGGACGGCAAGCCGGCGCACATCTTAGTGCCTTTCACTAACATTTTCATCTTGCCGCCTTGACGACCGTACCCGCGGAGGCATACATTAGCAGTCGGAAGCAGAGAGTGCCAACTGGCCATTTCAGTCGCGAATACATGCCGCTGAAATGCCGTAAAGGCCCTCAAAATCTGGCTGAGAACTTCATTTTGCCAGCAATTTACCCCCAACAGCAACACCTGAACAACACTTAAGGAGAAGCAGAAACATGGCAGCTCAATCATTTACGCCGTTGCACGATCGCATCCTGGTTCGCCGGCTCGAAGAGGGCGAAAGCATTCGCGGCGGCATCATCATTCCCGATTCCGCCAAGGAAAAGCCCCAGCAGGGCGAGGTCATCTCCGTCGGCAAGGGCAAGTCCAACGACGAAGGCAAGGTCTTCCCGCTCGACGTCAAAGCGGGCGACACCATCCTCTTCGGCAAGTACTCCGGCACCGAGATCAAGCTCGATGGCGAGGAGTTCCTCATCATGCGCGAGGAAGAAGTCCTCGGCATTCTCAAGAAGTAGTCCTGCGCGGACGGCGGGAGGCGGCTTTGCCGCAAACGTCATTGCCGCAAACGTCGCTGAACGCAGGCACACACGGCAGGTCTCGGCTGGTAGGTCACGGCTTTAGCCGTGACACACAATCCCGGCAAGATTCGGGGCGTCAGCCCCTGAGGTACGGTTCAAATCTCGTATCTCACATCTCGTATCTGAAATAGGAGCAACAAAATGGCAAAGCAAATTCTGCATGGAGAAGATTCGCGGCAGGCGATTCTGCGTGGCGTCAACACGCTGGCGAATGCTGTCAAAGTGACGCTCGGTCCCAAGGGCCGCAACGTCGTCATCGAGAAGAAGTTCGGTTCGCCGACCATCACCAAGGACGGCGTCACCGTCGCCAAGGAGATCGAGCTCAACGACAGCCTCGAAAACATGGGCGCGCAGATGGTGAAGGAAGTCGCTTCCAAGACCTCCGACGTGGCCGGCGACGGCACCACCACCGCGACCGTGCTGGCGCAGGCGATCTATCGCGAAGGTGTGAAGACCGTGGCCGCCGGCGCCAACCCGATGGCGCTCAAGCGCGGCATCGACAAGGCCGTCGAGGCCATCATCGGCAAGCGCGATGAGAATGGCGTCTCGCAGGGCGGCGCGCTCAGCGAGTTTTCCAAGCCCGTCACCGGCGACATGATCGCGCAGGTCGGCACCATCTCGGCCAACTCCGACGAGCAGATCGGCACCATCATCGCCGCGGCGATGAAGAAGGTCGGCAAGGACGGCGTCATCACCGTCGAAGAGTCGCGCACCATGGAGACGCAGCTCGATGTGGTCGAGGGCATGCAGTTCGATCGCGGTTACCTCTCGCCCTACTTCGTCACCGACGCCGAGCGCATGGAAGCCGCGCTCGAGAACCCCTACATCCTCATCTATGAGAAGAAGATCTCCACGATGAAGGACCTGCTCCCGCTGCTGGAGCAGATCGCCCGCACCGCCAAGCCGCTGCTCATCATCGCAGAGGACGTGGACGGCGAAGCGCTCGCAACGCTGGTAGTGAACAAGCTGCGTGGCACGCTGAACGTCGCAGCCGTGAAGGCTCCGGGCTTCGGCGATCGCCGCAAGGCCATGCTCGAGGACATCGCTGTCCTGACCGGCGGCAAGGCCATCACCGAGGACCTCGGGATCAAGCTCGAAGGCGTCAAGATCGAAGACCTCGGCACCGCCAAGCGCATCACCATCGACAAGGACAACACCACCATCGTCGATGGCGGCGGTGAGGACGGCAAGATCGAAGGCCGCGTCAAGGAGATTCGCGCGCAGGTCGAGAAGACCACCTCCGACTACGACCGTGAGAAGCTCCAGGAGCGGCTCGCCAAGCTGGTCGGCGGCGTCGCCGTCATCAAGGTCGGCGCAGCTACCGAGACCGAGATGAAGGAGAAGAAGGCGCGCGTCGAGGATGCGATGCATGCCACCCGCGCGGCTGTCGAAGAGGGCATCGTCCCGGGCGGCGGCGTGGCTCTGGTACGCTGCGCTGCGGCCGTCGACAAACTCGTCAAGACGCTCGAAGGCGACGAAAAGATCGGTGCGAACATCATCCGTCGCGCGATCGAAGAGCCGCTGCGCATGATCGTCCACAACGCGGGCGAAGAGGGCGCGGTGGTCATCGGCAAAATCCACGAATCGAAGGACTCGAACTTCGGCTACAACGCCGGAACGGGTGTCTACGAGGACCTGGTGAAGGCCGGCGTCATCGACCCCACCAAGGTCACGCGCACGGCACTGCAAAATGCTGCGTCGATCGCCGGCCTGATGCTCACTACCGAAGCCATGGTCGCGGACATCCCCGAGAAGAAGGAAGCTCCAGGCGGCGGCGGCCACGGCGGCGGCGGCATGGACGGCATGTACTAAAAGGCAGGAAGCAGGAAATAGGAAGTAGGAACAAAGGGTCCCGGAGCAATCCGGGGCCTTTTTCATCTGCAACTTTATCGTACACATCCACGTCTAACTTTCTATCTCGATAAAAAGAGAAATGGTAAGAACTGGAGGGAGTGCACAAATGAAGATTCTGGGGATATGCGCCACCTGTGGACGCCATCCCGCCCTATATCGCAGATGGAAAGCGCCTCGTATTGTCCGTCGGGACCGCAAGCACTCACACTGTTTTGCGTGCTACCGTAACCTGAACAACAGCCATCGCGACCATTCCACGGAGGCCCTCTAATGTCCGTTTCAAGACAAACTACACAAATCGAACCGTCCACCCTTGGTCTGACCGCAGCCGACGCCGTCTGGATTGCCACCGCGATGCTGCATGATCGGCAGCCAGAAGCTACCGGTTTTACTCCTGCCGAAATTCAAGCGGAAGTGACCCGGAACAACCTTACCGGCGCGTTGCCGAAGACGATCTATCAACACATTATGCAGCACGTCACCGCGACACAACCTGCCAATCCAAACCGGCGGCGGATGCTGACAGAGTTGCGCAATGGATCACGCCGGCTTTACCTCGAAGGGGATGATCACCATCCGTCGCGTGACGGTGCGCAGTTCACGCCAAAGCCTGAGGATTTGGCGCCTCATCTGCGCGGATGGCTGAGCTGGTACGAAATCTGGAGCCGATCTCATCCAGACAAGCGCGAACCGAGTCCAGCTATCGATCCTCTCGAGGAACTTGCGGGAACATGGACATTCGGCGATGCGGACACCTACGTACGCGAGATCCGCGAAGGGTGGCAGTAAGCCCCATGACTCAGTTCTTCTGGGACACCAATCTGTTCATTTATCAATGGGAGGCAGATTCACCATTCCGCCCGTCGGTTCGCGACTTGCGGCAAAAGATGCTCACCTCCGGAGTCGGTCTCGTGACCTCCACAATGGCCCTTGGTGAAGTGATGACCAAGCCGCGAATGGAGGGCCAGGAAGAATTGGCGTTGCGGTACCAATCGGCGATCCGGCAATCCGCAACCATCGTGCCCTTCGACGAGAAGACCGCCGATTTGTACGCAACCATACGTGCCGAATACCGGGTCAAACCGCCAGACGCCATTCAACTCGCCTCCGCAGCCAGTCACGGAGTAGAGCTGTTCATCACCAACGACGACAAGCTATGGAAACTCCGCATCCCAGGAATTCACTTCGTCGTCTCCATCGCGACAGCCTTGTCTCTCGTGCCTTGAAAATTTGAGGCGGGAGCGCAGCCTACTCCTGCGCGCCCGGGTGCACAGCCTGCGGTCCGTAGACCTTCATTCCCTGCTGGCTGGTCGATATCTTGATGTCGGTCAGCGTGTTGTTCTTCTCGTTGGTCGCGTTGGCCATGAAGCTCACCGTGTAGCTCTCCATGATGTCCTTGCGAAACTGGGCGAGATAAGGCGCCAGCGAGACGGGCGGAATCGTGCCCTGGTAGAACGACTGGCCGCCCGTGGCTTCGGCCACCTGCTGCAGATAGCTCTGGCCGCTGAAGCTGCCAAAGCGCATGCCGCTGTCAGGGAAGTAGATCGAATACACCGCGACGCCCGCGCGCTCCGCGTCCTCCTGGGCCGATTGCACATACGGGCTGTCCTGATTCATGATCGACGGCCGGCCATTGTACGGATCGACGCCGTTGGTGATCATGAGCACAATGCGCGCTCCAGGCCGGTTGGACGGCCAGCGCTTCACGAAGTCCGACAGGCAGAAGTAGGGGCTGGCGCTGATCCCCGGCGAGGACAGCGGCACGCGCAACTGCGAGGCCGTCGCCTGGTTGACGGGTTGAAAGCCGCCCTCGGAGCGCACCGTGCCGTTCTCCATATAACCGACCAAAAGCTGGGTTCCCGCCGGTAGCTTCTGAATGAAGTCCTTGATGTCGTTCAACTGCAGGCCAAACGATCCGCGCAGGCCGTCGTCGATCAGAATGGCAACCTGGGCGCCGCCGGGCGGCACAACCGAGACCGCGGTGATCGGCGCATTGTGGCGATTCACCTGCAACTTCAGCATCGCGGGATTCAGCGGAGCTCCCTCCTTCGATTGAGCAGTGATCAGCGCCGTCGTGGTAACCGGACCTTCGATCGGAACCTCCTGGGCGAGCGTCGGCATGGAAGCCGCGACAAACAGAGCAAGCGGTGCAAGTACAAGCGCCGAGCGGCGCATCGTTATCATCTTCTTTTCCTCCATAAGGTTAGACGGGCGCCGAGCGGCAGTGGTGGTACATCGCGCTGCGCAAAGCCGAAAACGGCCCGCTGCAAGCTTGGCAGCGGACCGTCTCGCCGTTCACTGGACGCCCTAATCTCCGCCCAGGCGCAGCTTGAGGCCTGTGCGGAAGGTCAGCGGCAGCCCGGGATAG
Source organism: Granulicella sp. (assembly GCA_965277925.1). Taxonomy (GTDB): domain Bacteria; phylum Acidobacteriota; class Terriglobia; order Terriglobales; family Acidobacteriaceae; genus Granulicella. The sequence goes on from OZ255850.1 coordinate 2,108,913, forward strand.
CCGATCGGCCCGATGTGCTGATCGTTGAGCAGATTGTCGATCTGCGAAAAGAACGTCAGGCCGTGCTTCCAGGCATAGGTCCCGCCCAGGTCCAGCTTCACGTAGCCGAAGTCCAGACCGCGGTTGGGAAGCAGCAGCGTGTTGCCGCTATTAATATCCTCGCCTTGCAGATACGTCGAGTCGTCACTGCGGCTGGCCACGGCTCCGCGCAGCACCAGGCTGAGTCTCCGCCCGGAGTATTGGGCCTCGAAGAAACCTGTATTCGGGGCGCGCCGAAACGGTCTTGCGCCCACCAGCGGACCAAAGATTCCGATGGGGGTGTTGGGCAGGTTCGGGTTCGCATTCGCCATGCCCTGTTGCGCCGCGACGGCGTCTGATGAAAACGATTGCAGCACGCGGGCCGCCAGATAGGTATAGCCGCCGCGCAGCAACACCCGAGGCTTTGGCTGCCAGACCAGTTGCCCCTCCGCACCCTGTGCGCGGAATGCCAGCGAGTTCAAGTAGGCAGTGAAAAATGGGTTCGTCAGCAGCGCTTGCGGAAGGCTGGCGTACTGAGGAAAGTACTGCACCAGCCCGGTCCCACCCACGCCCTCAAGCTGGCGATCGAAGACGTTATGGAAGTAGCCCGCTTTCAGGACCAGCTTCTCGCCAACCAGGTTCTGGTCCACTCCCAGGTCATAGGTGCGGGAGCGTTCCGCGGAGGGCTTGGGCACACGAAGCTGCGCCACCGTGGAGGCGTATCCGTCGGCGAGAAGCTCGTCGTAGAGGCTGCTGAACTCGAGCGCCAGGGTCGGCTCCTGCACGCCGGTCGCCACGTTGGCGCGCAGCCGCGTGCCGTGGAAGTAGCCGCGCGTCGGCCGCACCGGCACATAGGTCAGGCCGATCTTCGGCGTCCCCGCGATGCCGTAAAGATGGTTCTTCTCCACGGCTCCCCCGGCCGAGTAGAAGAGCCGGTTGAAGAACTCGCCCTGGAATTGCAGGTTGTACTCGAAGTTGGTGCGCTGAATTTTTTCATGTTCGACGTAGCTATAGGCCGGGTCGTAGTCGTTGAACGAGCCGCGCTCGTTGTCGTAGCGAAAACCGAACAGCCCGATGAAGTGCTTTGAAAACGTGTAGTCGCTCTGGTAGTAAAGCTGGTCGCGGTTCGAATCCTGGTCGGAGTTGTTGCCGGTATACAGCAGCACCTGGCCGGTCGCCGAGTAGCCGTTGGCGCCGCGAATCGTCACAACATTCCCGACATAGCCGGTGTACGCATTGGGCGTCCCGGCATTGAAGGTCACCAGATTGCCCACGTTCCCGAACTCATCCGCCTGCTCCCGCTTGCGAGCGATCCCATAGCGCAGAAGGTTGTGCCAGTTGCCCTTGTAGCGGTTCTCCAGCGTGATCCCGGCGTAGAGGTCCTGATCGGCCTGGCGGCCGCTCTCCGAAACGCCATCGAAGTCGAACGGCCCGGGCAGCCCCTGCACGGTGTCCGCATTACGAATCGTGAACCGGACCTGCGTGTTGCCGTTGATGTCGTAGCCGAGATTGATGGCCGATGTCGTCGAGTGATAGCGGTCCAGCGGCAGCGCGTTCGATGTGTCCAGACGCGAGATCGCGCCGAAGTAGTCCAGGCGCTGCAGCGTTCCGCTCAGCGTCGCTTCATTGCGCCACGTATGCAGGTTGCCTGCGTCGCCCGAGTAGGTCAGCAGCGGCCGCAGCGTCGTGCCGCGCGGCGTGTCGATCGTCACAACGCTGGCCTCGGCATCGGTCCCATACATCGCCGAGTCCGGCCCGCGATCCAGCTCCATCTGTCCAACCGCGGTCGAGCTCACCGTGCCGAAATCGAACGTCCCGCCCACATCGTCGGCCGGAATGCCGTCGACCAGCACCAGGTTGGCGGTGGAGTTGCCGCCGCGCAGGAACAGGCTGGTGAGACCGCCGGTCTGCCCGCTCTGCACGGCGAACGCGCCGGGAGTCTGCCGAATCTCGTCGGCCACGCCGATGTCCAGCGCAAACGCCGCGCCGGGAATCACGCTCACCGGAGCGGTCAACTGCGGCAGCGGCGTCGGAATGCCGGTGGCGCTGACCGTGATGTCCTGGCGCACCGTGTTGGCCGCCAGCACCACGTTCTGCTGCAGCACGTCGAACGCGCGCGCGTAGAAGTCCTGCCCGATGCCCGGCAGAAATCCGGGCGCCGAGCCCAGCAGCGTGAACCGGCCCGAATCGCTCGATCGGATCTCGTACATTCCATCCGCGTCTGCATAGGCGATGGCGACGACCTTGCCGCCCTCGATGAGCTGCACGCGGCCACCCGGCACCGGCTTACCCAGCGCGTCGGTTAAGTGGCCGCGAATCACCACTGCGTGCGCGAGGGTCGTCCAGAGGATTCCAAAGGCAAGGATAAGAGCAAAGCGCCGAGCCGACCGCGCGCGCCAAAACAGGCTGGCCGCAACGCGGCGCAGAGACAAACACATGGGCATTCTCCTCCGCTTCCCCGACGGAAGCGTGGCAGGCTGGCAGCGAGAACCGGTCTCCTGACTGGCGCGATTTCAAAGCCGGCCCTTGCTCTACAGAGCTTCCCTTCCCGATCTCAGATTAGACGATCAGTGGGGAGCTTCCAGGCCTTCTTCACCTTGCGTTGCCGTTCGTCGCAGCAATCAAACAAAGGTGCGCGCATCACAGTTGCGGGGCAGTGGCGGAGTTTCACCGCGCTTCCCGAACATTCCCTTGCGGTAGCGTGAAACTTCAGCGCGATGCTATCGGAGGGCAGCAACGCAGAAACTTCCAGAGTGACGACAGTGTACGGTGCGCCGCGGAGGAAATCCACCGCACCTTGCCGCGCTTTCGATAACGATTCAGCTCTTCGGCAGCACCACGAACGGCTTATTCTCCGCCGGCATGCCCGCATTCAGCGCCGTCCGCAGCAGCGACGCGGTCGTTGGCAGCGCCCACACCGGCGATTGCAGCTCCGGCATCGGCTTGGACTTGAAGATTTTGCTGGTCTGCTTCACCAGCCAGCGCGCCGACCGCTTCGCCTTCTTGCGCCGCGCGCTGTCGGTCGAGATGCCCGTGCCCGCATACATCTGCCGGTACAGTTTCGAGAGCAGCACAAACGCCAGCCGCGCCTTCAGCGTCGGCGTACACGCGGACCGCTTCCACACCGCGCTCCAGTCGTAGAACCGGTCCCAAACTTTCTGGGTGCGATCGCTGATCTCGGCCGAGCTCATCGACGGATGCGGCGTGAACATCTTCGGCCGCACCTCGGTCGGAATCAGCCAGTAGCGCGTGATCGGCACATCGCCCACCAGCGTCGGGTTCTTCGACTGCTCTTTCTCCCAGCGCGCAAAATCGATGGTGCCCGGAAACGGTGTCATCATGACGAACTGGGCAAAAGTCACGCCGGCCTTCAACGCCATCTCGACCGTCGCGTCGAACGTCGCGGGCTTATCCGTGGGCAGCCCGAAGATGAACGACCCCAACACATGTACGCCATGCTTCTTGAACGTCTGCAACTGCTTGGCGAGCGCCTCGCCGGAGTAGTTCCAGTCTTTGAACACCGCCTTCAGGCCTTCGGGCGTTACGGCTTCTACGCCCACCAGCGCGCCCTTGATGTTGGCTTTGCGCATCGCGTCCAGGTACTCGGCATCTTCGCCGGCTTCCATCGTGATCTGCGTGAAGAACACCATGTCCTTGGGCAGCTTGGCGAGCTCTTCCATCAACTGAAAACGCTCGTTGCGGATGGCCATCAACTCATCGACCTTCGCGGTATTGCCCTGCTCGCGCGCCAGGCGCAGATCGGTCAGCGTGACCGGATAGAAGTTGTCGTCGGCCAGCGCGATAAAACGGAAACCGATCCGCCGCAGGCTGATGATCTCGTCGATCACGCTCTGGAAACGCCGCTGCCGGGGCGCCTGCCCATCGGTGCGCCACACGCTGCAGAACGAGCAGTGCTTCGGGCATCCGCGAATAGTCTGCACCGAGGCCCACATATATTTGTCCGGAGGCATCAGGTCCCAGCGCGCGGCCAGGAACTGGCTGCCTTCGATGCGGCCACCCTCATAGATCTGCTTGGGCGCGCCCGCCAGGCAATCGACCACCGCCTTGCCCCAGGCGATGTCGCCATCCCCCTTCACGACAGAATGGGCCTCGCCGCGCTCGAAGGCTTCTTCGGGAAACAGCGTCGCATGAATGCCGCCATAGACCACCCACGCCCCACGCTCGCGCGCCATGCGGCCGACCTTGTATCCGCGCAGCGCGTTGCCCGTGTGCACGCTGATGCCGACAATGTCGCCCGGCGCGATGCTCTCCGGAACGATCTGCTCCAGCGACTCATCGACAAGAATGGGATCGCCGGCGATCTCCGGCGTCGCCGCCGCCAGAACGAACAACCATCGCGGCGTGATGACCGCGGTCCCAAACGAATTGTCGCTGGGATTTACAAGATGCACACTCATCGAAGCAGCCTTTCGTCGTACTCGTACGGGCGGCCTCAGTTGAGCGTCGTCACAATGTGGATCGGGGGCCGGACTGCCTCAGGCGCGGGATCGTCGATCGCGGGGCTTGCCGCCGGGCTATGTTCTATATGATACAGAGTTGCGATGCGCGGTTGGACTCGCAAATGACGTTTTCGTCATGCGATCCTCACCGGCTCTCCGCGCTCGACTCTGCTCCTATCGTCAACAGAATCTTACCAGTCGTCTTGCGGCCTTCGAGGTCGACGTGCGTCTGCGGTGCGTCGGCAAGCTTGTATCTGTGGCCGATCCGCACCTTGAGCTCCCCGCTCGCCGCCCAGCGAAACACATCCGCCGCCCGCCGCTCCAGCTCCTCGCGGGTCGGCACATAATCCTTCAGTGTGGGCCGCGTCAGATAGAGCGATCCCGCCATCAGCCGTATCGGATCCATCGGCGGCACCGCGCCGCTCGACCCGCCATAGAGCGCCAGCAGACCGCGCGGCCGCAGACACCGCAGCGAATCCTCAAACGTGGTCTTGCCCACGCCGTCGTACACCACCGGCAATCCTTCGCCGCCGGTGAATCGCCGCACCGCGTCCGCGAAGTTCTCCTGCGTGTAAACAATGACATGGTCCGCTCCGGCCTCGCGCGAAAGCTTCGCCTTCTCCTCGGTCGAAACAGTCGTAATCACCCGCGCTCCCAGCCGTTTCGCCATCTGGGTCAGCAGCAGTCCCACGCCGCCCGCCCCTGCGTGGACCAGCACCGTCTCTCCGCGCTGAATCGCATGCGTATCGTGCGCCAGATAATGCGCCGTCAACCCTTGCAGCAGCACCGCAGCCGCCGTCTCCAGGCTCAGCACATCGGGAACTTTCAGCAGACTGTCCGCGGGCGCGCAGGCGTACTCGGCGTAGGTCCCGCGCGTTCCATTCCACGCCACGCGGCCTCCGGCGGCGAAGCCCGTCACGCCGTCGCCTACTTCGACGACCGTGCCCGCGGCCTCCTGCCCAGGCACAAACGGCAGCGCCGCTGGATACCGCCCCTCGCGCAGGTACGTGTCGATGAAGTTGACCCCGGCAGCCTCGATCCGGACAAGCACCTGCCCCGGCGCCGGCTTCGGAGTTGGCAGCTCCACCAGCTCCAGCACCTCGGGCCCACCTGTCCTGTTCACCTGAATCGCGCGCATCGTATCCTCTGCTTCTACTCTCTGCTTCCTCGGCTCAGGCTCTCTTCCGACGGCTTCATCCGCACCACCCGGTCCACCGTATACGGCGAGCGCTGCGACTGCGTAAAGAAGTGCCGCACCTGCAACTCGCCCAGCAGTCCCACGCCGATCAGCTGGATGCCCGCCAGGATCAGCACCGCCGCGATCACAAACAAGGGCCCGTGTTCGCCTGCCATATCGCGGCCGGTGACCAGCTTCTGCACCAGCAGCCAGACCGCGATGCCGCCGCCCGATAGCACCCCCATCGACCCGATGCTGCCGAAGAAATGCAGTGGCCGGGTCATGTACTTCAGCAGGAACCGGATCGTCAGCAGATCGAAGAACACGCGAAATGTGCGCGACAAACCATAGTGGCTCTGCCCCGACTCACGCGCCGGATTGCTGATCGGCACCTCGCAGATGCTCGCGCCATACCAGCTCGCCAGCGCGGGAATGAAGCGGTGCATCTCGCCATACAGCGGTATGTTCTGGATCACCTCGCGGCGATACGCCTTGAAGGTCGTGCCGAAGTCGTGAATGCCCACACCGGAAAGCCGCGCCATCATCCAGTTGGCAATGGCCGACGGCACTCGCCGCAGCACCATGTTGTCGGCCCGCTGCGCCCGCCATCCGCTGACCACGTCGTAGCCCTCTTCAAGCTTGGCTAGAAACGCCGGAATCTCCGCCGGGTCGTGCTGCAGGTCGCCATCCATGGCCAGGATCGCGTCGCCCGACGCATGATCGAAGCCCGCCGCCAGCGCCGACGTTTGCCCGAAGTTGCGCCGCAGCTTCACCACCAGTACCCGCGAATCGACGGCCGCAATCTCCTCCAGCAGCCGATACGTGCGGTCGCGCGATCCATCGTCGACGAACACCAGTTCGAAGCTCGCACCCACACGTTCCATCACGTCCTTCACGCGATCGTAGAGCTTGGTGACGTTCTCTTCCTCATTGTGAAACGGCACGACGATGGAGTACCTGGGCACGATTTCGATTTTACCCCGGAAGGTTTGCAGCACAATGCATGGTGGGTTAAGCCGCACGCCCCGCGATACACTAAACATCCGTGGCCCGGTAGCTCAGATGCATAGAGCAGCGCACTCCTAACGCGAAGGTCGCAGGTTGGACTCCTGCCCGGGCCACCAGGAACTCCACAGACGTTGGTTGTGCGCTCTGCAACAGGACTCCTGCCCGGGCCACCAGGAACTCCACAGACGTTGGTTGTGCGCTCTGCAACAGGACTCCTGCCCGGGCCACCAGGAACTCCACAGACGTTGGTTGTGCGCTCTGCAACAGGACTCCTGCCCGGGCCACCAGGAACTCCACAGACGTTGGTTGTGCGCTCTGCAACAGGACTCCTGCCCGGGCCACCAGGAACTCCACAGACGTTGGTTGTGCGCTCTGCAACAGGACTCCTGCCCGGGCCACCAGGAACTCCACAGACGTTGGCTGTGCGCTCTGCAGCAGGACTCCTGCCCGGGCCACCAGGAACTCCACAGACGTTGGTTGTGCGCTCACTTTGCCCCGGACCACCAAATGTCTCTCCCAGGCGAGATCGCTTTATGGAGAACACTGGACTGATACAGTATTGGTTAACTGTGAAGCGTCTGACCCAAATGATCGCGTTGTTGACGTTGCTGCTTACCTGCGCCACTCCGGTCATGGCCTGCATGATTCCGGATGCGCAGATGAGTGCGCAGGAGCGTGCCTGCTGCCGCATGATGAACTCGCAGTGCGGGCAAACCGGAATGTCAGGCATGCCCGATTGCTGTGGCAAGGGCCCGGCGAATTTGCAGGCGGCGGCTCTCAGGCCATCGGCTTCCTTCTATAACGTACGCACCGTCTTTCTTACGAGCTCCGTGCTGGACGCGCTGCTGACGCCCGGGTTCACATCCCTCGGCTGGATCACGCTGCCGGATCGTTCTCCCCCGCTACGATCGAAGCCTACAAACTCACCTCTAAGAATCTAGAGCCCTTCTCAGACCCCGTCATGGCTGCGCTTCCGCGTGGCCGTACCTGTATTCACGTCTGAGAGGAGAGTCCCATTTGAAGCTCATGAACTGGTTGGCCGCAGGCCTGCTTGCGGTATGCAGCGGCTGGCCCGCGCAAGACATGTCCGCGCAGGAAATACCGCCGTCTGCAACTCCGCTTGCGGCACTTCTTGCGGAAGCTGCTGGGGCTAATCCCCAGATTGCCGCCGCAAACGATGTGTGGAAGGCATCGACCCATGTGGCGCGACAGGTCTCCACGCTGCCCGATCCGCAGTTTACCTTTCAGTCGTTCAGCGTCGGCAGCCCGAAGCCAGGCGCCGGCTTCAGTAACAGCAACTTCGCCTATCTCGGCTTCGGAGCTTCGCAAGCTCTGCCCTATCCGGGCAAGCTCCGTCTCAAGGGCGAGGTCGCGTCACGCAAGGCAGACACAGCCGAAGCTCAAGTTGGGGCTATCAGCGCCGATGTGGCGGAACAGATCAAGCTGCTCTATCTGCGGCTTGCCTATCTCCAGCAGACACTCGCCATCCTCGATCACACGAATGCCGTACTGGGGCCGCTCGTCAAGAATGCGCTCTCGCATTACAGCCTCGGCGAAGGCAGTCAGGCTGGCATCATCCAAGCGCAGTTGCAGCGCACTCAGATTCTGCGGCGCGAGACGGTCAATCGCGAACACATGGCCGAAGCGGAGGCCGACCTCAAGGAGCTGCTGCATCGCACACAAGATTCGCCCGACATCATCGCCGAACCGTTCGCCGAAACAACGCTGCGGCTCAGCGCCAGCGAGCTACAAGCTCTAGTTCGCCAGCAGAATCCGATCCTGCAGGTGGAGCAACGGTCAGTCCAGCAAGAAGATGCACAGATCAGGTCGGCGCAGCGAGAAGGCAAGCCGGACTTCAACGTCGGCTACATGTATCAGTTGACCGGCCCTTCCTATCGCGACTACTACATGCTGACGCTGAACCTGAGCCTGCCGCGTCGCGGACGCGTTCGAGCGGAAGTCGCCGAGGCGACCGAGCAGGCAAACCATGCGCGCCACGAACTCGACTCCGCGGCGCAGCGTCAGCTCGCAGCCGTGCAAAAGCAGTTCGTTGCAGCCACAAGCACGGCTGAACTGCTGGACGAATACAACCACGGTCTGATCCCCCAATCCGAAGCCATCTTCCGTTCGGAGGAATCCTCCTACGCAGCCAACAAGCAGCAGTTCACTCCCGTGCTCTCGTCTCTGCTCGATCTGCTCTCGCTGCAGAGCGACTATCAGGAAGCCCTGCTGGAACACGAAACCGCACTCGTGCGTCTTGAGACGCTGACAGGAGCGTCTCTCCGATGAGCCACGCCACGCAGAAATACATCGTCGTTACATCCCTCGTATGGGCCTGCATCCTGGGCGCGGTTCTCTTCTTCCTGCATGAGCCCCAACGCACCGCGCCCGCCGACAACAGCGCTCCGGCCCCGCTCGCGGAAGGGCCGGCCGTCTCTTCCGCCACAAGGTCTCAAGCACTGCAAGCTCCACAGCAAGTCGAAGCGCCACTCGCGCCTGTGCAGTTATCGCAGGCGCAGATGCAGAGCATTGATATGAGCACCGGTATCGCGCAATACAAGCAGTTGGACAACGACCTCAGCGCGACTGGAACCGTGGCGATCGACGACCGCCTGGTCTCTTATGTGCAGACGCGTTTCTCGGGCTACATTCGCAGGGTCTTCGTCAACGCGACATACCAGTATGTTCGCAAGGGACAGCCTCTCTTCACCATCTACAGCCCTGACCTAGTGGCGACCGAGCAGGAATACTTGCTCGCGCGAGAGAATCAGCAGACACTCGGCGGCAGTTCCATCGGCGATGTCGCAGCGGGTGCGAACTCGCTTACTTCGGCGGCGGAACAGCGGCTGGCGCAGTGGGAAGTTCCCGCCAGCCAGATCGCCGACCTCAAACGTACTGGCCGCGCGTTGACTGATCTCACCATCAATGCTCCTGCCTCGGGATACGTCACCGAATTCAATGCACTGCCCAATTTGTATACGACGCCCGCGACCCGGCTGTACACCATCGCGGACCTCTCGCGGGTGTGGGTCAACGCGCAGGTATTTCAAACGGATGTAGGACAGCTCAAGCCGGGCGACTCTGCAACCATCACCGTCGATGCCTACCCACTCAAGACGTTCCGAGGCCGCGTCGAGCAGATTCTTCCCCAGGTGGACATGGCGACGCGCACCGTCGCGGTCAGGCTTTCCATTGCGAATCCCGGCCTGCTGCTGAAGCCGGGGATGTTCGTCAACGTCGATCTCAAGTCCTCATTGGGACGACGGCTGGTGATTCCGGCCTCAGCCGTATTCCAGACCGGCGTAAGCCAGGTCGTGTTCCTCGATCACGGCAGCGGCAGCATCGAACCGCACGATGTAACACTAGGCCCGCGCATTGGCGACGATTTCGTGGTGCTGAAGGGTTTAACTGCAGGACAATCCATCGTCACCTCGGCTAACTTCCTGATCGACTCCGAGAGCCAACTGCAGGCCGCCGCCGGTTCGTACACGCCTCCACCTCCGGGAGCGGGCGCATACCAGGCGGCGTCTCCGCAACAGGCGCAGATCGATCTCACCACCGATCCCACGCCGCCGCGCAAGGGAGCGAACGTCTTCCGCGTCAAGCTGACCGGAAGCAACGGCGCGGCCATCACAGGAGCGGACCTCACGGTGACCTTCTTCATGCCGGCGATGCCCGCAATGGGCATGGCCGCAATGAGCACCTTCGCGCGTCTTGCGGAAAAGAACGGAGGAGCCTACGAGGGCGCCGCCAGCCTTAGCTCCGGCGGTACATGGCAGGTGACGGTTGTCGCGAAGAAGAACGGCGAGGTCCTCGCTACGAAACAACTTCACCTGAACGCAACGGGAGGCATGTAGCCATGCTCTCCCGCATCATCGATCTATGCGCTCGCAACCGTTTCCTCGTCTTCACGTTCACGGCGCTGTTGACCTTCGCGGGCATCTGGTCGCTGCGACATATCCCCGTGGACGCGCTGCCCGACATCTCAGACGTGCAGGTCATCATCCACACACGCTGGGATGGGCGGCCGCCCGATCTCATCGAAGATCAGGTCACGTATCCCATTGTCACGAGCCTTCTGGCCGCACCGCACGTGAAGGCCGTCCGCGCGCAGACAATGTTTGGGGACTCCTACGTCTTCGTCGTATTTCAGAATGGCACCGATCTCTACTGGGCGCGTTCCCGCGTGCTCGAATATCTCCAGCAGATCGGCGGACAGTTGCCCGCAGGTGTGCATCCCGAGATCGGTCCCGATGCCACCGGCGCAGGCTGGGTCTTCGAGTACGCCATCGTCGATACCCACGGCAACCAAAGCCTCGCCGACCTCCGCAGCCTGCAGGACTGGCATCTCCGCTATGCGCTCGAAACCGTGCCTGGCGTCGCCGAGGTCGCGAGCATCGGCGGATTCGTGAAGCAGTATCAGGTCAACGTCGATCCCAACAAGCTTCTGGCTCACGGCATTCCCCTGTCCAAGGTGATTGCAGCAGTGAAGGCGAGCACGAATGAAGTTGGCGGCCGCGTGCTCGACCTGAGCGGCGCGCAGTACATGATTCGTGGCCTTGGCTATTTGAGATCGACAGCCGATCTCGCAAACGTCGCGGTGGGCAGCAGCAACGGCACACCCATCCTCATCCGCGATCTCGGCACCGTCTCTCTTGGCCCCGACATTCGCCAGGGCGCGGCGGACTGGAATGGCAACGGAGGAACGGTGGGCGGCATCGTCGTGATGCGCCAGGGCGAGAATGCGCTGAACGTCATCAACGGCGTCAAGGCAAAGCTAAAACAGATAGCGCCTTCCCTGCCGCCTGGCGTGAAGATCATGGCAGGCTACGACCGTTCGGGTCTTATCAACGATTCGATAGCGACCCTCGAACACACCCTGACCGAAGAGGCCATCATCGTCAGCCTCGTCATTCTGATCTTTCTGTTCCACTTCCGCTCGGCGCTGATCGCGATCCTCGCGCTTCCCATCGCAGTGCTCATCGCCTTCATTCCGATCTACTACCTCGGCATCAGCTCCAATATCATGTCGCTCGGAGGTCTCGCTTTAGCCATTGGTGTGCTCGTCGACGCGGCCATCGTCATGGTGGAGAACGGCTATCGTCATCTGTCGGAGCGACAGGAGCGCGACGCCTCTCCTGTCTCCGAGACCGAACGCCGCGAGATTCTGATCGGCGCTGCCAAGCAGGTCGGCCCCGCGCTCTTCTTCTCGTTGCTGATTATCGTCGTCTCGTTTCTCCCGGTCTTCCTGCTGGAAGCTCAGGAAGGACGTATGTTCCGTCCCCTTGCCTGGACGAAGACGCTGGCGGTTGGCTCTTCCTCCATCCTCGCCATCACGCTCGTTCCGGTGCTGATGGTGTTGCTCATCCGAGGAAAGCTCAAGCCCGAGCGCGCCAACCCCATCGCGCGATTCACGCAGGCCGTCTACCTGCCGGTGCTGCGCTTCTGCCTGCGTCATCGCAAGTTGACGATTCTGGTCAATCTCCTGTTTCTGCTGGTCACGCTGCCGGTTGCGTTCAAGCTCGGCAGCCAGTTCATGCCGCCGCTCTTCGAAGGCTCCGCGCTCTACATGCCCACAGCCCTCCCGGGCATTTCGGTGGAGCAGGCGAAGACGATCCTGCAGAAACAGGATGCCATCCTGCACACCTTCCCCGAAGTTGAGAGCGCCTTCGGCACAGTGGGACGCTCCGACAGCGCTACCGATAACGCGCCACTCGACATGTACGACACCACCATCATGCTCAAGCCGCGCGAACAGTGGCCCGCCGGCGTGACCTATGACAAGCTCATTCAGGACATGGACGCGAAGGTGCAGTTTCCGGGCCTGTCCAACACCTGGACCAGTCCCGTTGAGAACCGGCTGGACATGGAACTGACCGGCATCAAGACGCCTCTCGGAATGAAGGTGCAAGGCCCGAGCGTGGATGGAATCGAGCGCGTCGCAGGCCAGATTCAAAGCATCCTTGGTTCGATGCCGCAACTGCGCTCCATCTTCGCCGAGCGCATCTCGCAGGGCTTCTATGTCAACGTCGAGGTGAATCGTCTGGAGGCCGCGCGTTACGGTCTCACCGTAGCCGATGTCCAGACCGCCGTCGCGTCTGGCATTGGCGGTGAGAATATAGCCGAGAACATCGAAGGTCGCGAACGATACCCTATCGACGTGCGCTATGCACGCGCGTTTCGCGACAACGTCGAGGAAATGCGCGGCGTGCTGATCGGCACTCCATCTGGCGCGCAGATTCCGCTCGGCCAGGTAGCCCAGGTCTCGTTCACTCATGGTCCCGCCATGATCCGCGACGAAGACGGCCAGCTCACCGGCTACGTCTATCTCGATCTCAAAGACACCAACTACGGCGCATTCGTCGACGCGGCCAACCGTCGTCTCAAAAGCAAGCTCGTCCTGCCGACCAACTACACCTACCAGTGGTCGGGGGAGTATCAGTTTGAACTACGCGCAAAGCAGCGTCTCAAGCTCATCCTGCCTATCGTCTTCTTTCTCATCTTCGTCCTGCTCTACATGGTCTTCCACTCGGCCGCGGAAGCCGTCGTACTCATTGTGCCCACCATCTACGCGTTGACCGGAGGCCTGCTGCTGCAATGGCTGCTTGGCTACAACTTCAGCGTGGCGGTCTGGGTCGGGTACATTGCGCTCTTCGGCATCGCCGTGGAAACCGGTGTGGTGATGCTCGTCTACCTGCACGAAGCCCTGAATCGTCATCTCCTCGCAGGCGAAATTCATCATGCTCACGATATCGAACTGGCTGCGATCGAGGGGGCGGTACAGCGCCTCCGCCCGAAGCTCATGACCGTAGCCGCCGTTCTCGCCAGTCTCATCCCCATCCTCTTTGAAACCGGCATCGGGTCCGACGTGATGAAGCCGATAGCCGCACCTATCGTCGGCGGCATGATTACTTCGACGATCCATGTTCTCATCCTGGTGCCTGTGTTTTTTGTCATGATGAAAGAGCGGGCTCTTCGCCGTGGCACGTTGCACGACAGAGGGCTGCCTAAGTGATCGACGGATTTCACGGTTCGCAGCAACAGGTGCATCTGAGAGATATATGTCGCAGGCAAGAGCTGAAGCTACAACTCGAATTCTTTGGCTCCAGACCGTGACCATTGCCTGGATGAGCGTCGAGTGCGGCGTGGCGATCTACGGCGCTGTCGCGTCGCACAGTGCCGTGCTGCTTGTATTTGGCGCCGATAGTTTCGTAGAACTGCTTTCCGCCGCTCTTGTCCTGGTGGCAACTTTTTCTTCCTTCCCGGCCATCCAGGAGCATGCTACCCGCGCCACCGGACTTCTGCTCTTCCTATTGGCGGGACTAATCCTGATCACGACGCTGGTTGAAGTCTTCAACGGCGTTCAGCCGGCGACGAGTCTTAGCGGTATAGCGATTACTGCTGCAGCTCTGATCGTCATGCCTGCTCTCGCCTGGGTGAAGCGCAGGACAGCAATGAGTACCAACAACCGTGCTTTGGCGGCGGATGCGGTGCAGTCGGCTACACGCTTCTACCTTGCGGCAATCACCCTGGCCGGGCTTCTCATCAACGCTGCATGGCATATCCATTGGATAGACTCCGTTGCGGCGTTAGCTGCGTTACCACTCCTGATCGTAGAAGGTCGCCGTGCTCTTCGGGGCGAAACTTGTGGGTGCAGCTAAATGGTGTCGGGCGATTGGCTGCGTCATCGTCAACCTGCATCGAGATCACGGCGTCGTACCCAACGGAGTACACTCACCCTATGCGCCTGAGAGCTGCACTCGCGACGTTGACTGCAGTCCTGTTGCTGACAATCTCGTGTGCGGCCTCCGCCTGTTCAGCGTCCTGCGACGCAATGGCTGTCGGAGGCGGGTGCTCTCATTCTCAGTCAGCCGCCAGCGGTGAGCGCGCGGGCCACCCAATGTCCGGGATGTCGCATCGGGAGATGACAGGCCCGGATGACATGGCAGATCTGGCGATGGTCATGCTGTCGATCAGCAGTTGCACCCACCATGTTTGTGAGTTGGCCCCTACGCTGTTGCGCAGTGATGATGGCGATGCCCAACTCCTTGTAGCAATCCAACCTGCGTCTCTTTCAACTCAGTCAATCTCGGTGCCTGAGATGGAATCGCAAATTGAGGCTGTTGGAACCCCGCCTCTGCGATCACGCCTTGTTGCAGCCCTTCAAACAACTCTCCGCATCTAGACAGCCCAGCCATCGACAGTTCCCGTGTCGCCGATGGAGTGAGCCGCTCTTTCTTTCAAGATCGCAGCTCTCAAGATCGCAGAGTGTTTCGTTCTCCACTCCGGCGGCGCATGTTCATGTGCCACTACTGTGTCTCCGGAGCCTTTTCTCATGGCGAATCGCCGATCTTTTCTACAGAGTACCCTTGGCCTCGGCGCTGGGCTGTTTGCCAGCCGCGCTGTCGCTGAAACGACCCACGCTTCCAACCCCACGAACCAGGTTTCCGCCCGCGGCGGTTATCTCGGCGAAAGCAGCGGCTCTCTCTCCAAGGTTGAAACGTATCGCGGCCCAGCCTCGAACGCTCCGGTCGTCACCACCGATGTCGGCGATTTGCCGTTCGAGATGGACGGTGACACCAAAGTATTTCGGCTCACCGCTCACGTCTTCAAGCGGCAGATCGCGCCTGACAAAACGATTGATGTATGGGGCTTCAACGGCTCTGCACCCGGTCCCACCATTCAGGTGACACAGGGGGATAAAGTCCGCGTCATCTTTAAGAATGAACTGCCCGAACCGAGTTCGATTCATTGGCACGGATTCGAGGATCGCATCGGCAATGACGGGATGCCCGGCATTAGCCAGGATCCGGTGAAGCCGGGCGAGACCTTCGTCTACCACTTCACCATCCATCAGGAAGGCACCTACTTCTATCACTCGCACATGGCAATGCAGGAGATGGCGGGAATGCTGGGTGGCTTCATCATGCATCCGAAAGTTCCGTATAGGCCGAACTGCGACAAAGACTTCCTGATTCACTTGCAGGAGTATGCGGTGCTTCCCAACTCCACGACGCCGAACACGATGCTGATGGAGTTCAACTGGCTGCTGCTCAACGGTAAGGCGGGGCCCGCCACCACGCCTCTCATTGTGCGGCAAGGTGATCGCGTCCGCATCCGCTTTGTGAACCTTGGCATGGACCACCACCCGATGCACGTCCATGGACACACGTTCTATGTCACCGGAACCGAAGGTGGACGCATCCCGGAGACAGCATGGTGGCCGGGAAACACGGTGCTGGTCGGCGTAGCGCAGGCGCGCAACGTCGAGTTCGTCGCCGACAATCCCGGCGACTGGATGCTGCACTGCCACCTTCCCCACCACATGATGAACCAGATGGCTTCGCAGGCGGGCCCCATGACGCGCATGGCGGGGTTCCCCGGTGACAAGGGTCTGCGCGGCGATGACAGTCACGGACGATTGACCCCGCGCGGTCAGGATGGCGACGACATGAGCCAGATGTCGATGGGCGGTATGAAGGGCACGGAGAGGAGCGTTGCTTCTTCGACCACAGCTACCGATCCAGACATCCCATCGGCTTCGCTGGGAGCGGGAAAGCAGGCCACGATGCCTGATGGCGCGCTCGCCAATACTCAACTCGACGCCGGCATGATGGGCATGATGAAGGAACAGAACGGATCCGGTCCCAAGTTGAGCGAGTTGCAGCAGCGCAATCTGGATGCCTTCGACATCGGACAGAACAGCATGAAGACGCAGAGGAGCGAGACCTCGCCCGACGCGAACAACGTGCCGAACTTCCCGCAGGACGCTTACATGGAAGGCCCCATGATGAACATCGACAAGCTGGTGGACAAGCCGGAGAACCTTGGCCTGCGCCCCGACTGGAGCCGGTTCATGCAGGGCATGATGACCTTTGTGCGCGTCCTGCCGCCCGAGCAGTACGACCAGGTTGTTTCCGCCATGCGCAATGCAAACCGGCCCGGCGATCCCTATGCCTCGCTCTATACCGACGAGGCCAAAGGGGCACGCGGCTAATTGCGGATCGATCACACCACAATCGGCATTCCGAAAGGATGTGCCTGCCGAAACAGAGACACAGGGAGAAGACATGAAGATTCGATACCTGTCATTAGGCTTCACATTCGCGGTTGCCGCCTGCGTCATGCAGGCCCAACAATCCATGCCGGAGATGCCCGGCATGAAGACGGGCGCGTCGCAAGCGACGCCTCAGCAGACGACACAAGCTCCTACGCCGAACCGCACACGACAGCAGCCGGATCCCATGCCCGGCGACATGAAGAACATGCGTCAGGACGCTCGGGATACGAAGGCGAAGGCAGCGGCAGCCAGCATCGAACAGTCCGTTCAGCAGCAGGCTGGTCAAGCGGATGGAAAGCCCGCACCGGATAGCGACGCCAGTTCCATCAAGGTGCCTATCCAGGAGCTTCAGGAGCCAGAAGCGGTAGGTTTTCAAACCGGTTCCGACCTTCCTGCCCCGGAGCTGTTGGTAGAAATTGTCCGTCAGCGACCGATGACCTTTGCGGAGTTTATCGACATGGCTGACAAGACAAATCCGACGCTTGCGCAAGCCCAGCGCAATGTTGATCGCTCAAAGGAACAAGCCCGGCAGGTGAGTCTTCCTCCCGATCCGATCATTGGCTACTCCGGAGATCACATCCGCGGAGGCAGCTATCACGGCGGAGAAGAGGGTGCATTTTTCTCGCAGGAGTTCGTCTTGGGACGCAAGCTCGCCCTGCGACGCGATGTGTATCGAGCCGAAGGTCGATCCAACGAATTTGCCGTCGAGATTCAACGCGCCCGCATTCACAACGACGTAGGCCGCGCTTTCTTTGACGCTCTGGCCGCTCAGCAATCCGTCGTGATTCACGACCGGCTGCTCAAGGTCGCATTGGACGCGGAAACGAATGCTCACGAGCTCGAACGGAATGGACAGGCAGATGCCTCTGCCGTTCTGACAGCCGAAATCGCGGCCGAGCAGGCCAAGGTGGATTTCGTGCATTCACAGCGCATGTTTCTTGCCGCTTTTACACAGCTCGCGACCTTCGCAGGCCAGGGCTCTCTTGCCCCTCATCCGTTGACCGGGGAGCTTGTCGAACCGCCTCTGCTCGACCCCGATGGAGCGGTCGTCACCGATACGCAGGAAAGCCCAGCGGTGAAGCAGGCCCGGGCCAACGTCACGCTGGCGGAGGCCCGCTTGAAAGACGCCAAGCGAGAGAAGTTACCCAACCTGAATCTCAGGGCGGGCGAGTGGTACTCCGGCGAAGAGCTTGGCGAAACCGGAATCAAGACTGGTTGGATGAGCTTCGCCGAGGCGGGCGTCCAGCTGCCTCTCTGGAATCACAACCAGGGCAATGTTGGAGCGGCGCGCGCAGAACTGGAGCGTGCCCATCAGGATGTAACGCGGACCCAGCTACTCACTCGCAATCGCGCCGAACCCCTCGCGCAGCAGTATCAAACCGCACGCTACACCGCCGAGAAATATCGCACAGAGATGCTGCCGCGAGCACGCCGCGCCTACCAACTGGAGGTCATGAAGTACCAGCAGATGGCACAGGCTTATCCGCACGTCTTGACGGCCCAGCAGATGCTCTTCACGTTGCAGCTCACCTATGTCCAGGCACTCAACGAAGAGTGGCGCGCCGCCATCGCTCTCCAGAATTACACCCTGATGAACGGACTCGATGAACCAATGAGCATCGGCACGGATTCAACGACGATGAATCTTCCCACAGCGCCGGGAGGTGAAAATTAATCACACCATCGATCCTCACTCGCAGCCCGCGACGGTAGCGAAAAGCGGCGCTACGTCGCTCGTCCGTAGTTCATTCCCCCTGTAAGGAGTTTCACTATGCGAAAGTTCTGGTTAGGCTGCCTCGTTGCAACCGTCATCGTACTCCTGACGGTATTTTGTTGTGTGCGGTTCGGCTTGGTTGATCCCCGCGCGGACATTCCTGTAAACGCTCTCGACCGCAGTGTTGCGATGCCGGCGCTGGACGCATCGGTAGACCGCCGCGCACCTGAGATGCGGAACCCCCTTCAGCCAACCGATGCGAACCTGATTGCTGGAATGACAATGTATCAACAGCACTGTTCCAGTTGTCACGGGGACGTCTCTCACCATCAGGGAATGCTGGCCGACGCTCTTTACCCGCGGCCACCGCAGTTCATCGAGGACACACCCGACATGCCAGAGAACCAGAACTTCTACATCCTCCAGCACGGCATCCGATATAGCGGTATGCCTGCGTGGAAGCAAACGTACAACGACCGGCAACTCTGGCAGATGACGACGTTTCTAAGTCATATGCACAAGCTGCCACCCTCCGTGTCTTCCCTCTGGCAAGCCACATCCACTTCTGTTTCGCTAGCGCCGGCAGACACCCGGAACTAGTCAACAGCCGCGCGAACTCCGGGCGGCATGAGCCGTCGGCGCCACTTGGGCCACCACGCCGAAAGGTCGAGTCCGAGCTTGGCCGCGGTCTGTTCAATGCGCGCGCTTGAAATCGCCGCGAGTTTCAAGCGCAGCTTCAAACTCGTCACTCCAGCTCAACATGCTTCGGCCTGTATCGCGGCTTCTTCATCAAATACCCGACCGGAATCAAACACGCCACCAGAATGACCAGCACATGGACCACATCCACATATGCCAGCGCCCTCGCCTGGCGCTGCAGCATCCCGTAAATCTGCGCCGCCGAAGCAGCCGCCGCATTGCTCCCCGAGAAGCCCTGCATCCGCAGGCTGCCCGCAATCCCCTGCTGCAGCGCCCGATAGTTCGGCGAGCTGCGATACACATGCGCGCCCAGAATCTGCTCATGCACCTGCGCGCGCCGCTGCAGCATCGTGCTGACAAACGAAACCCCAATGCTGCCGCCGATATTGCGCGCCAGCGCCGTCATCCCCGAGACCTCGTTGTTCTGCTCCTGCGGCACCCCCACATACGACATCACGCTGATCGGCACAAACATGAACGGCATGCCCAGCACCATCACCACCCGCCAGCTCGCCGCGTCCCCGAACGTGATCCCCAGGCTCAGTCCGCCGATCCGCCAGATGCCCAGCGTCAGCAGGCTGAAGCCGATCGTGATCATTAACCGCGGATCGAGTTTTTGCCCCACAAACCCCACGACGGGAAACAGCACGATCAATACCAGGCCGCCCGCCGCGAGCGCCATGCCGGCCTCGGCCGCCGTGTACCCCATCAGCTCCTGCAGAAACTGTGGAATCATCACCGTCGTCGAGTACAGCGCAGCGCCGATGATCAGCATTACGATCTGGGTCATCGCGAAGTTGCGTTTGCGATACAGCCTGAGGTCGAGAATCGGGTGCTCCGTTGTCAGCTCTCGATACAGGAACGCCGCCAGCCCGACCACCATCACCACCGCGCAGGTGACGATGAAGTGCGAGCCGAACCAATCGTCCTCCTGCCCCTTGTCCAGCATGATCTGCAGCGCTCCAATCGTCAGCGCCAGCAGCCCCAGTCCGATGCCGTCGACGCTGCCCAGCTTCGCGCGCGCCCGCTTCAGATACGGCGGGTCTTCAACGATCCGGTGGGTCAGCACCAGCGACAGAATGCCCACCGGAATATTGAGAAAGAAGATCCATCGCCACGTGTAGTTGTCGGTGATCCAACCCCCGATGACCGGCCCGATAGCCGGCGCCAGCACCACGGCCATGCCATACAGCGAGAACGCCAGGCTTCGCTTCTCCGGCGGAAACGTATCGGCAAGAATCGCTCGCTCGCTGGGCTGCAAACCACCGCCCGCCGCGCCTTGGATCACGCGAAACACAATCAGCATCGGCAGGCTCGTCGCCAGCCCGCACATGAACGAAAACACCGTGAACAGCGCCACGCAGCTCATATAGAACCGCTTGCGGCCAATGCGATTGGCGATCCAACCGCTGATCGGCAGCACAATCGCGTTCGACACCAGATACGACGTCAACACCCACGTCGCTTCGTCGTAGCTCGCGCCCAACGTGCCGGCAATGTGCGGCAGCGCCACATTGGCGATGCTCGAATCCAGCGCCTCCATGAACGTGGCCAGCGTCACCGTCAGCGTGATGATCCACGGATTGAACCGCGGTGTCCACGCCTCGTAATGAAACTCGCTGTCGTAGTCCTGCTTTTTCGCAGGACTTGCGACCGTAGCTGCAGCCATGCCTGCTCCGAATACACTTTCAGAAGTTCAATCGTTGTTGCACATTGGACGCCACACCAGCCGGGCCGGATGCGGAAATAACTCTCACCACAGAATAGCTGTAAACTTCCGCCCATTCCCACAACGCCAATAACCAGGCGGTTTCGCGAACTCGCCCGACTCGCTTCGCATGTGTATCCTCGGAGCACGTACACAACTCATCCCCAGGGGCCACATGAAATTTCTGCGCTCGTTGCAGCTTGCTTCCGCCGTCCTCTTTCTCTTCGCCGCACCGCTAGCCAAAGCACAACTCGCCGTCTACGGCACCGTGATGCTCACCAACTACGGCTACTCCTATAACAGCAACGACTTCCTCTACTACAAAGACAGCGCCGGCTTTGGCGGCGGAGCCACGTACCTCTTTGAAAGCCAGAGCCGCCTCAAAGCCGGGCTCGACTTCCGCGCCGCAGGCAGTCCCGGCGAAAGGGGCGGTGAAAATGGCGCGGCCTCGCTGCGCATCGCCTTCGTCCCGCGCCAGAACCGTCTCAGGCCCTACTTCCAGCTCGGCGGCGGCTTCGTCAGCACCACCTATCCCGTCTACTCCAACGCTCAGGGCAACCCCATCCCCAGGCAAGTCCAGAGAATCAGCGGTCCCGTAGCCGCCTTCGCCGTCGGCCTCGATATCCGCGTCAATTCGTCCTTTGATATCCGTTTGCCGGAGCTTGCCTCTGACGCCTCCGGGAAGGTCGCGTCCGCATCCTTCGGCGCCGGCGTCGTCTATCACCTCCACCCCCGAATTCGCCGCAAACCCTGAACCGAATCCTCGCATCCTCCATTGCGTCTAATCTGGAGTTGGCGACGCGCCCCCGATTCAGACCAATAATGAAACTCACTCGATACACCAAATTCACCGGCGATCTCTCCACGAGCTTCGATCTCGAAGACCTCATGCAGGCGCTCTCCGATTTCCTGCTCGACTCCGGTTTTCAAGACCCTTACTCGCCCTTCGAGTCCAATGACGACTCGCTGGAATCTCTCCGCGACGCCATCCGCCACGCGCTCGACTCCGGCGAGCTGCTCGACGACGACGCGCAGGAGCAGTACGAGCAGCTCGAAGAGCCGCAGATCGAAGAGCTCATCGACAAGATCGTCGAGCGCATGAAGGCCGAAGCCTACCTGAACGCCGAAGACCCTCAACAAGGCCAGGGCGAGGCCGGCGACGGCGAAGGCGAGTCCGCGCGCTTCGAGGTCACCGACAAGGGCATGGACTTCCTCGGCTACAAAGCCCTGCGCGACCTGCTCGGCCCGCTCGGCAAGTCCTCCCTCGGCCGCCACGACACGCGCCACGAAGCCGCCGGCGTCGAGACCAACGGCAGCTCCAAGCCCTACGAGTTCGGCGACTCCCTCAACATCGACATCGCCGCCACGCTCAACAGCGTCTTCGCACGCGAAGGGCCGCCCAACAGCTCCGGCGTTCTCAATCTCGAGTACTCCGACCTGCAAGTCCAGCAGGCCGACTATCAATCCTCCTGCGCGACCGTCGTCCTGCTCGACTGCTCGCACTCCATGATTCTCTACGGCGAAGACCGCTTCACCCCCGCCAAGCGCGTGGCCATGGCCCTTGCGCATCTCATCCGCACGCAATTCCCCGGCGACTCGCTGAGCCTGGTCCTCTTCCACGACTCCGCCGAAGAAATTCCCATCTCGCAACTGCCGCGCGTCAAAGTCGGCCCGCACTACACGAATACTCGGGAGGGCTTGAGAGTAGCTCAACGCATCCTCAAGGGCAGCGGCAAGGACATGAAACAGATCGTCATGATCACCGACGGCAAGCCCTCGGCCCTCACGCTTGAAGACGGCCGCATCTACAAGAACGCCTTCGGCCTCGATCCTCTGGTCATCGCGGAAACGCTCGAAGAGGTCTCCCGCTGCAAGCGCGCCGGCATCATGATCAACACCTTCATGCTGGCCGACGACTTCCAGCTCGTCCAGTTCGTGCAGAAGATGTCCGCCATGTGCCGCGGCAAGGCCTACTTCACCACTCCGCAGACGCTCGGCAACTATCTCCTCATGGACTTCATGTCCCGCCGCAGCAAACACATCAACTAACCCCGCCTCACTTGCATCTGCCCTTGCATTTCTGGTTGTCATTCAGCAGGAATCTGCTTCTGCCCTTGCCCTTGCCCTTGCATTTCTGGTTGTCATTCCCGCAGGGAATCTGCTTCTACAAAACACCTCACCCGCCCTGCCGATCCATCCACACCCGATACACGCCCCACGCCGCCGCGCTGCAATTATCCATGACGCGTCCGTCCAGCAGCATCGCCTCGAACTCGCTCACCGCCACCCGATGCACCGTCATATCATGCTCCTCGGGATCGCGCGCGGCCTCGCCATGCGCCAGTCCCTCGGCCAGATACACATGGTGCACTTGCCGCATTACACCGTAGCCGATCCACAACTTCGCGAGCAGCGTCATTCGTTCCGCGCGCAACCCAGTCTCTTCCGCCAGTTCGCCGCGGGCCATCTCCTCCGGGTCCACCTCGGCCATCTCCCAGCCGCCCTGCGGCAGCTCGAAGAATGTGTCGCCCACCGTGTAGCGATATTGCCGCACCAGCCAGATGAAGTCGCCATTCCCCTCAGCAGGGCCAGCCTGCTCCAGCGCGATCACAATGCACGCCGGGTCCTTGTCGATCACACCATAGATTCCGCGTTTCTTCTCGCCCGTCCGTGGATCCACTCGTTCGATCACATCCTCGCGCACGCTGGTCCACGCGTTGCGGTACACCTCACGGCTGCTGATCGTCCGAATGGGCTGCTGCTCAGGATCGCTCGACACAAAATCCTCCAGGCTCGATTTTTAGTTCGATCCTAACCCGCGCTCTACTCCACGCGGTTCGAGTCTCCGCGCATCAGCACCGCCAGACTCATCGCGGGCAACAGTACCGTACCGTCCATCTCCGGCATCTCCTTCGAGCACAGCCGCACCCGCTCCTCCGGCTTCAGCTTGAACCCCTCCGCCTGCGTCCCCAGGTTCACCAGCACACGCACCGATCCGCGCTGCATCGTCAGCCAGCGCTTCTCCACATCGCAATCGATCTTGAGATGCCCCACGTCGCCATCGTTCAACGCGACCGTCGTTCGGCGCAGGTGAATCAACTGTTTCACCCACTCCAGCATCTCACCATGCCGCCCCTCATGCACCTCAGCCCAGTTCAGCTTGGAGTCCTCGAACGTCCTCGGGTCATCCGGATTCGGCACCTCCTCGTGCTCGAAGCCGAACGCCGCGAACGCGTCCTTGCGGCCCTCCGCGACCTTCTTCGCCATCTCCTCATCCTCATGGTCGGCGAAGTACAGAAACGGGTTCGACGCCGCGAACTCCTCGCCCATGAACAGCAGCGGAACGAACGGCGCGGTCAGCACCAGACCGATGGCAAGCTTGGCCGCATCCATGCCCACCAACTGCTCCAGCCGCTCGCCCCTGGCGCGGTTGCCTACCTGGTCGTGATTCTGATCGAACACCACAAAGTGCTGCGCCGCCAGCCCCTCCACCGGCCTGCCATGCGAGTGCTGGCGATAGCCTGAGTACACGCCATCGAAGACGAACACATGTTTCAGCGCCTTGGCCAGGTCCTCCATCGTGCCGAAGTCGTCGTAGTAGCCAAGACCCGGCTCGCTGTCATGCAGCAGCGTGAACAGCGCATGATGAAAGTCGTCGCTCCACTGTGCGTCCATGCCATAGCCGCCGGCCTCGCGCGGCCGCACGATCTTCGGGTCGTTCAAATCGCTCTCCGCGATGAGAATCAGATCGCGTCCCAGCGTAGTCCCCACCTGCTCCACCTCCGCCGAGAGCTGCTCCATGAAGTTCACCGCCGAGCGATCGATAAACTCATGCACCGCATCCAGCCGCAGCCCATCGCAGTGGAAGTCGCGCAGCCACATCTCCGCGTTGTCGCAGAAGAAGCGCCGCACCTCGTCGCTGCCGCCCTCGTTGAAGTTCACCGCCGCGCCCCACGGCGTCTGATACTTGTCCGTCAAATACGGTCCGAACTTGGTTGTATAGTTCCCCACCGGCCCGAAGTGGTTGTACACCACGTCAAGCACAACGGCCAGGCTCTTCGCGTGACACGCATCCACGAACCTCTTGAACGCGTCCGGGCCGCCATACGGCTCCGTCACCGCGAACAGGGCCACGCCATCGTAACCCCAGCCGCGACCGCCCGCGAACTCCGCGATCGGCATCAGCTCGATGTGCGTAATGCCCAGCTCAACCAGATGGTCCAGATGCGCAATCGCGCCATCGAACGTTCCCTCCGCGCTGAACGTGCCGATGTGCAGCTCATACAGGATCGCGCCAAACATCGGCGCAGACTGAAAGTGCTGATCGCTCCACTGGAACTGACTGTGGTCGTAAAGCCGCGATGGCCCATGCACACCGTTGGGCTGCCACTTGCTGCGCGGGTCAGGATACGGCGTCGGGTCATCGTCGATCAGCAGGGAATAATCGGTCCCGCAACCCGCCTCGTCAACCCGCAACGTCCACCAGCCCCGCTCGCTGGGCCCATCCATCGCCCGCACCTGGTCCTTCAACTTCAACCGCATCTGCTTGACCAGCGGCCCCCACACCTTGAACTCATGCATGCCCAAAATCCTCCTCTCTCGCTCTCTTCGTTGATCCTGCTGCTCTTGCTCTTGCTCTCGCACTCGCACTTGCTTTTCTGGTTGTCATTCCGCAGGAATCTGCTGTTTGCTCTTGCTCTTGCTTTTCCGGTTGTCGTTCCGAAGGAATCTGCTGTCTGCGGCCAAGAGGAAAAAGCGCCCTCAATCACGCACCAGCAAACCCACCGGAAACTCAGCCAGCAGATCGCCCACTCGCGCTCGTCCTCCGGCAACCGCCCGTCCGGTCAGCCGGTCCATCCAGCGCCCTTCGGGCACCTCGATCGCCGTCCCATCCCATCCCGCGCCATGCGACCAGCGCGGCGCGATGGTGAGCACATTGCCGCCGCGCAGATACGCAATCACCCGCTCCCGCTGCGCTCCTTCCGCATACACCGGCACATACTCCCCATCGGCCCCGAAAGACTTCGGATGTTCATTCCGCAGCCGCAGCCCAAGATGAATCACCCACAGCTTGGGCAGACCCTCCTCGCTGCGTTCCATCACCTGCGCCGCATTCATCGTCGCCATCTCCGCCAGCAGCTTCCTGCGAATCGCATAGTCCACCGGCCGCCGGTTGTCCGGATCGACCAGCGAAAGGTCCCACAGCTCGCCGCCCTGATAAAGGTCCGGAACACCCGGCGCCGTGTGCTTCAGCAGCGTCTGGACCAGGGAGTTGATTTGCCCCGCGCGCAGAATGTCATTCACAAACAATTCCAGGTCCGCCACAAACTCCTTGTCTGCCAGCAGCGAATCGATGTAGGTGTTCAGCGCATTCTCATACTGCGAATTGTTCGCCACCCAGCTCGTCCGCACCTTCGCCTCGCGCATGGCCTTCTGCATGTACTCGCGCATGCGCTGTGCGTCGATCGGCCACGCCCCCACCAGCGTCTGGTACAGAAACCATTCCGTCCCCGTATCGATCTTGTCCTTCAGCTTCCTTCCGCTGCGATGCTTCGCATTCGCCCGGCTCCATCGCCGCACCGCCTCGTCGAACGCATCTGGAACTTCGCTCAGCACCACCATCCGCGCCCGCACGTCGTCGCTGCGCTTGGTGTCGTGCGTACCCAACGTCGTCATCGTCGCCGGAAAGGTGCGCTGCATCTTTTCGTTGTACTGGTGAAAATACTCCAGGCTGAATCCATCGCAATCCGGATTGCCGCCCACCTCGTTCATCGCAATCAGCCGGTTCGAGCAGTAGAACGTCGTGTCCTCCACGCCCTTGGCCATCACCGGTCCGGTGAACTGCTGAAAGCGATCGACAAACTCCGTCTCGATCTTGCCCGTCACCTTCAGCACCAGCACGTCGCGCATGAAATCGAAGAGATTGCCGTCGATGTCCTGCCGGTTGTCCTTCGCGCATGTCGTGGCATGCTCGATCACGCCCCGGTCCTCATCCGTAATCTCGCTTCGCTCCGGCACCACATACGTGCGATACACCGAAAAGCACGAAGCAATCTCGCGGATCGCCCGCCGAATCTCCGCGCGCGTGAAGTCCCTCTGGTCGCGGTTGCACTCGCAGATGTCCACAAACAAACTCGTCAGCCGGTTCACATCGCTGCCCAAGGTCTCCTGCGTGATGGCGAGCTTCTTGTCGTGCGCCACCGTCGGGTACGCGGTATCGTCGCCGGTGAACGCCGTATAGTGCTCGCCCAGCCGCCGCAGCCCCGCTGGCTGAATCAGCACGCCCATCGCCACCTCGAGAAAGTCGTAACCGCTGGTGCCCTGGATCGGCCACTCCTCGCGCAGCCATTCGCCCGGCTCCAGGATTTTTTCCCCAACGATCCACGCGTCCGGCGCCTTCTCCCGCAGCCGCTCAAAATATTGCAGCGGATCGCGCAGCCCATCCGGATGGTCCACGCGCACGCCATCCAGCAGGCCTTGCTTGAGCCATTTCACAATCAGCGCGTGCGTCTCGTCGAACACGAACTCGCGCTCCACGCGCAGTCCAATCAGCGTGTTCACATCGAAGAACCGCCGATAACCCAACTGCTGGTCCGCCGTCTTCCAGTACGCCAGCCGATAGTACTGCTGACCCAGCAATTCATCGAGCGCATCCTTGTTCGCGTTCAGGTCGCGCACCGCGCGGTCGATCGCATCCGACACGCTGGCCTCTTCCCTGCACAGCCGGTCGAGCAGACCGTGCAGCACATTCTTGTCGCGATGCCGCGCCAGGATCGTGCGCCGGTCCCAGAAATCCGGCGATGGCAGCCGCGCAAAGCTCGCGCTCAAGAAACTCAGCTCGTCGCTGCGTGCGTAATCCGCCGCCTTGTTCAATATCAGCGACAGACTCGTCGGCCCCACCGGAAACGTCTGCCCCGCGGCCTCTATCGTGAACGTGCTCCCATGCCGCGCCAGCACAATCCCGCCCGCGCTCAGCACGCGCCCATACTGGTCGGGCAGAATCGGCACCAGCACCTTGTCGCGCAGCCGCTCTTCCGACGAGTTCCAGTCGATATCGAAGAAGCTCGCATACCTGCTGTTCGTGCCATTCTCCAGCACGTCCCACCAGTACCTGTTCTGCTCGCCCAGGCTCATATGGTTGGGCACGATATCCAGCACCTGCCCCAGCCCCACCTCGCCCAGATGCTTCGAAAAGCGCTCATGCGCCTCCGCCCCACCCAGCTCCTCATTCACCTTGCGATGGTCCACCACATCGTAGCCATGCATACTGCCCGGCCCCGCCTGCATGTACGGCGAGCAATACACGTGCGTAATCCCCAGTGTCTTCAGATACTCGGCGATCGCCGACGCATCGTCGAAGGTGAAGTCCTTATGCAGTTGCAGCCGATATGTCGATCCCGGGACCAATCCCATGCCTTGCCACGCTCCCAGCGTCTGAGCACTAATGCACTTGCCCTTGCTCTAGCTTTTGCTCTTGCCTTTGCTCTTGCTCTTGCCTTTGCTTTTGCTTTTGCTTTTGCTTTTGCTTTTCTAGTTGTCATTCCCGAAAGGAATCTGCTTTTGCCCTTGCTTTTCTAGTTGTCATTCCCGAAGGGAATCTGCGTCTGCTTTTGCCCTTGCTTCTCTAGTTGCCATTCCCGAAGGGAGTCTGCTCTTCGTCCCCCCCATACATCATCCAGAGCTACCCTTTCACAGTTACACCAGATAGAGTCCAGCTCCAAACCGCAGGTTGCATTTCTTCAGCGACGCGCACCATTACGCCGGCTGATACGGCTCCGGCTTCCACTGCCCCGACAACGTAAACGCCGCATGGGCCAGCGCGATATGCGACAGCGCCTGCGGAAAATTCCCCAGCATCCGCTTGGCCTTCGGATCGTACTCCTCGCTCAGCAGACCTACATCGTTGCGCAGCTCCAGCAGCCGGTGGAACATGCTCGTCGCCTCAGCCTTGCGCCCGATCAGCCACAGGCAGACCACCAGCCAGAAGCTGCACGCCAGGAACGCTCCTTCGCCGCCCTTCAATCCATCCTTCGTCTTGGCCGTGTTATACCGCTGCACCAGCCCATCCTTCATCAAATGCTTCTGGATCGCCTCGACCGTCCCCACCATGCGCGGATCGTCCGGCGGCAAAAATCCCACCAGCATCAAACGCAGACACGACGCATCCAGCGACTTCGATCCATAGCTCTGCGTAAACGAATTCAGTTTCTTATCGAACCCCTTCGCGCAGATCTCCTTATGCAGCATGTCGCGGTTCTTACGCCAGCGCTTCACGTCGGCCTTACTTGCAGCGCCGCCTTTACCGTCGAAACGCACATGCTGCTTCACCGCCCGGTCCAGCGCCACCCACGCCATCGCCTTGCTATACACAAACTGCCGCCGCCCGCCGCGCGTCTCCCATATGCCATCGTCCGGCTCCTGCCATATCCGGCAAAGATGATTGATCAGCGCCGCCTCCACATCGAGCGACGGAGTCCGCAACTCATCCTCGGCCTCCGGCGTGCGCGCCAGCGCCACCGCCACCTCGCCGAATACATCCAGTTGAAACTGCTCGGAAGCTGCATTCCCCACCCGCACCGGGCAGGAGTCCTCATACCCCCGCAGCCACTCCAGGTTCCATTCGCGCAGCGTCCGTTCGCCGCCGATCCCATACAGCGTCTGCACCTGGTCCGGCGCTCCCGCGATCGCCCGCAGCAGCCACAGCCGCCACGCGATCGCCTCCTCCGTATACCCCGCCCGCATCAGCACCAGCAGCGTAAACGCCGTGTCCCGCAGCCAGCAGAATCGATAGTCCCAGTTGCGCTCGCCGCCTATCTCTTCCGGCAGCGACGTGGTCACCGCCGCCACCACGCCGCCCGTCGGCCTGTAGGTCATCGCCTTCAGCGTCATCAGGCTGCGCTGTACCGCCTCCACATAGTCGCCCTTGTAGCTCGAGCGGTCCGTCCACTGGCACCAGTAGTCATGCGTATCCTGCAGCGCCTGCTCCGGCGGCACCCTCTCCGGCACATCCTCGTTGGACGCCGCATAGGTCAACGCGAAGCACGTCCGGTCGCCTTCGCGCAGCGTAAAATCGCTGACGGTGGTCAGGTCTTCGCCGTGAAACTCCGCCGGTTTGCCGCGCATGCACTGGCTGCGCAGCACGGCCATGTGCGGCCCCGACACCGCGCGCAGCTCCTGCTCATGGCTCGTCACCCACGGAATCGTCAGCCCATAGTCGAAGCGCAGCACCAGCTCCATCCGCATCGTCACCTTGCCGCGCACCCCGCGCACGATCCGCAGCACATCCGAGTGTTTGCCACGCGGCGGCATGAAGTCGGTCAGACAAACCTCGCCGTCCTTCGTGACAAATGTCGTATCGACAATCATCGTGCCTGGCTGATAGCGCCGGTGGATCGACAGAATCTTCCCCGCCGGCTTGATCCGCCAATAGCCATTCTCCGCCGTCCCCAGCAGCGCCGCAAAGCAGGCGCCGGAAGAGAACGTCGGCCAGCAAAGCCAATCGATCGACCCCTCGCGGCTGACCAGCGCCGCGGTCTCGCAGTCGCCGATCACGGCATAATCTTCAATGCGCGCCGCATGCAGCGGTCCAAGCTTCCTCTTTTGTTTCGCGGACATCTCCGGCAATCAATCCCTCCCAATCACTTGCTCTCGCTCTAGCTCTAGCTCTTACTCTCGCTTTTGCTTTTGCTTTTGCCTTTGCTCTTGCTTTTCTGGTTGTCATCCCGTAGGGATCTGCTTCTGCACTTGCTCTTGCACTTGCTCTTCTAGTTGTCATCCCGTAGGGATCGGCTCTTGCTCTTGCACTTCTAGTTGTCATTTCCGCAGGGAATCCGCGTCTGCCCTTGTTCCCGCAAGCCGCCGTCCCTCGCGCCCAACACTCCCACTCTCCATCTCCGCCATGGCGAAACAGAGTAGCGCGAAAACGCGTCAGCGACTTTTGCAGTCATACAGTGAGATGCACTTCCCACCGCTCGGGCTTGCTGCCCGGCGGACGCTGAAACTCGCAACAATTCTCTCCGAAGGAGTCCTACCCCAGCATGAAACCCATCGAGGGCCGCGCCCGAGTCGTCATCGAAGAGATCCAGCCCACCGTTGACTGCGGCCGCTACCCCGCCAAGCGCGTCCTCGGCGACCACGTCGAGGTCACCGCCGCAATCTTCGGCGATGGCCACGACCACATCGCCGCGCGCCTGCTCTTCCGCCACGCCTCCCAGCGCAAATGGCAGACCGCATCCTTCACCCCGCTCACCAACGACCTCTGGACCGCCGCTTTCACCCCCGGCGAACTCGGTGCCTGGCGTTTCACCATCGAAGCCTGGGTCGACCACTTCGACACCTGGGTCGCAGACCTCGCCAAACGCCTCGCCGCCCAACCAGCTGCCAAATCTGACCTGGACTCCCCAATCGATCACCAGCCCACCCAGCAGCAAACCACCGCCCAGGACATCCCACTCGCCCTCCGCATCGGCGCCAATCACATCGAAGCCGCCGCCGCCCGCGCCAAAGGAACCGACGCCAGGACTCTCGCCGCCGCCGCTCACAAGCTGCGCACGCTCGCCGACCTGAACCTGCCGTTCTACACCGACCCCATCGACGCCGACCTCATCGCCCTGGTCGCCAGATACCCCGACCTCACCTTCGCTACAAAACACGCCACCGATCTCCCCCTCTGGGTCGACCGTGAGCGCGCCCGCTTCTCCGCCTGGTACGAGCTCTTCCCCCGTTCGGCTTCCCAGGTCCCAAACCAGCACGGCACCTTCCGCGACGTCGAAGCCCGCCTTCCGGAGATCGCCGCCATGGGCTTCGACGTGCTCTACATGCCGCCGATCCACCCCATCGGCACGGCCTTCCGCAAAGGCAAAAACAACGCCGTCACCGCGGAACCCGGCGACGTCGGCAGCCCTTGGGCAATCGGGAATACGCACATCGGCTCGGCTGAAGGCGGCCACACCGCCATCCTCCCCGAGCTCGGCACCTTCGACGACTTCGCCGCCCTCGTCACCGCCGCCCAATCCCACAACATGGAAATCGCCCTCGACATCGCCTTCCAGTGCTCCCCCGATCACCCCTGGGTCACCGCCCACCCCACCTGGTTCACCCACCGCCCGGACGGTACCATCCAGTACGCCGAAAACCCGCCCAAGAAATACCAGGACATCTACCCCCTCAACTTCGAATCCACCGACTGGCGCGGTCTCTGGGACGCCCTCCACGGTGTCTTCGACTTCTGGATCGGCCACGGCGTCCGCATCTTCCGCGTCGACAACCCCCACACCAAAGCGCTGCGCTTCTGGCAGTGGTGCATCGCCGAAATCCAGAAAACAGCGCCCGACACCCTCTTCCTCGCCGAGGCCTTCACCCGCCCGCACGTCATGTACTCGCTCGCCAAGGCCGGCTTCACCCAGAGCTACACCTACTTCACCTGGCGTGTATCCAAGCCGGAACTTCAGGAGTACTTTGAAGCTCTCACCACCCCGCCGGTCTCAAACTTCTTCCGCCCCAACCTCTGGCCCAACACCCCCGACATCCTGCACGAGCAGTTCCAGGTCGCCGACCAGCCCTGGCTCTCTGACCCCAGGGCCCCGCGCCGCGCCATCTTCCAGCAGCGCGTCATCCTCGCCGCCACGCTCAGCTCGAACTACGGCCTCTACGGTCCCGCCTATGAATTATTGGAAGGCCGCGCCGCGCCGCCCGCCCCCGGCAAGACCGGCAGCGAGGAATACCTCGACAGCGAAAAGTACCAGCTCCGCGCCTGGAACCGTTCCAGCCCCGATTCCATCGCACCGCTCCTCACCCAGCTCAACCGCATCCGCCGCGAAAACCCCGCCCTCCAGCGCAACGAAAACCTGCACTTCCACCCCTGCGAGAACCCGCAGATACTCTGCTACTCCAAGACCACACAAGAGACCACACAATATCCATCGTCCACCGCACAGAAAACCACAACCGGCTACAGCTTTTCTCCACCACAAAACACCGTCCTTGTCACCATTAACCTTGATCCCCACAACGAGCAGGCCGGCTGGCTCAACCTCGCCCTCGACCGGCTTAACCTCCCCTGGGACAGCAGTTTCGCCCTCGAAGACCTGCTCACCGGAGCCCGCTACACCTGGCACGGCCAATGGAACTACGTCGCCCTGAAACCCGAAGCCACCGCCCACATCTTCCGCATCCTGCCCCACCCCTGATCTGCAGCCCCGCCGCCCCGCAGCCCCCCATCTCCGCCCGCCGTCTTCTCCAGCTCGCTCCCCACGCTGTCAAGCCGTGCACTCGCGCCAGCCGCACTCATCTCATTGAAAACAGAGTACATCTGGGCAAACAGTGTTTGGCGTGTCTCCCCCGCGCCGCGTCGTATCATGGAAACAGTACGAGGAACGAAAAAACCCGGGGCACCGCTCAGGGAGTCTCCCGATCAAGGTTCGTTCTGGAAGGGCACAACTTCGCGACTTCACAGGCTGCGATAAAACTCCTGCTTCGTTAAGGGCACGGCTTCACAGGCCGCGGAAAAACTCTTTGCTTCGTTAAGGGCACGGCTTCAGCCGTGCCGTAACCGGTTCATTTGCAACGCGGCTTTAGCCGCTGAGGTCCGCTTGAGTACTTGATCTGAGCCTTCTGCGGACGGATGGACTGCAACGGGGCAGTCAATCCACCTTCTAACTCCTTTGAATGAACTGTTTTGCATAGAAGCAACCAGTCCATGGGGGAGGGGGGAGGGGGGTGGCCCATCGTCCCAGCCCGGTCGGCCCGAAGTTCTCGGACAGGTTCTTAGAACTGAAATTCGGCGGCAAAGAAAATCGCTCCCGGCAGGGAGCGATTTTCGACAGCAATTCCACAGCATATCCCGTGGTTTACGTGGTGACGATCTCCACGCCTCGCCAGAACGCCACATGATGCTTCACCGTCTTGGCCGCTGGCTTCGGGTTAGGGTAATACCACGCCGCGTCCGGGTTTTCCTGACCGTCCACCAGTACCGTATAGTAACGAGCCATCCCCTTCCAGGGGCAACTCGAACTGGTCGAGCTGGGCCGCAGAAAGGCTCTGTTTACAGTCTCTTCGGGGAAATAAATGTTCCCTTCCACTGTTTCGACCTTGTCGCTCTCGGCTATGGTCTGTCCGTTCCACATTGCTTTGGGCATATGAACCATCCAATCACTCATTTAGATGCACCAGCCGCATCGACAGGTGCTTCCCTTTTCCTGGGCCAACACAGCCCGTTATGTCGGTTATACTACATATCTACGGTAAATGGAAAGTTGGCCTCTGGATTTCTTCCAAACAACGTAGATTTCCCCTCCCAGCTACTCCCACCTGACCTGCTTACTGCCCCGCGCGCCGGTCATCCAGGTGCTTGCGCAGCCTTTCGAACCTCGCCCGCGCCGCCGGATACTTCTCCACCAGCTCGGCCGTCCGGGGCATGAAAGCAAGACCCGTTACCTTCTGAAAGTCGTCTCGAAACCGGTCGAACTTGGCCAGGAGATAAAAGCCTTCCCCGCTGCTGTCGAGAAAGAGATCGGCGTCCAGCGCGCCGCGCAACACGAAGGAAGCGGCCATCTCCCAGTAGCTGGTCACCTGCCGCCAGTACTGGTCCTGCTCCGAGCCGATCCCGCCGACGGCAACCTGGATCTCCTCCCAGGTCTGGGGCTCGAAGTCATGCATCAGCCACTCGCGCGCCGTCCGCATGACGGGCTCGCGGCGCAAGTCGTACAGCTTCAGCATCAAATCGGCGTCACTCGCTGTTGCCATCTCGCCTCCCGGTTGGTGTCAGGCCACGGCCTCAACCATTGGACGCGTCTTCTCCGGATCGGGTCGCTTCAGCTCCGCCGGTTCTTCCTTGCTCTTGGGCGGACCGATCTTTTTCTCAAAGCCGCACTCCGGAGCTGCGCTCTGCTCCTCCACGGCGGCCTTGGCGAATTTGCCGGCTTTGGCAGCCCGGCGCTTGGGCAGCGCCTCGCGATTGTTGGGGCAGATCAGGAATGTGCCCTCGTTGTTGGCGTACTCGACCAGATAGGCCGAATCGCACTTCGGGCAGGTCTGGTTGACCAGCTTCTGGTTGCTGGTAAAGTCGCACTTCGGGTAGCGGGTGCAGCCATAAAACGTGTCCCCGCGCTTGTTCTTGCGTACGGCAACTTCTCCACCGCACTTCGGACACGGCACGTCGAGCAGCTCCTGCTTGACGTACTTGCACTTCGGATAACCCGAACATGCGATGAACTCGCCATACTGGCCATCGCGCTGCAGCAGCGGTTTGCCGCACTTCGGGCACGGCTCCTCGAGCACCACCGGCGGCTTGGTCTGCACCTTGTGAGTGAGCTTGCGGATCGTCTTGCAGGGCGGATCGTCGTTGTAGCCGGGGCAGGCCATGAACGGTCCCCAAGGCCCGTTGCGCAGCACCATGGTGCGCCCGCAGTTGTCGCACGCCTCTTCCTCCTGCTCCGCGTCTGCGCCCGGCGCACTTAGGTCGGGCTTGGCTGCGAAGTTCTCCTTGGTGAAGTCGCAGCTCTCGGGCTCGACCACAATTTTCTTGCCCTGCCCGGCGGCGCGCTGCAGCGCCGCAAGCAATTCGGACTTGTCTGCGACGCGGGCGCTGTACTCGATTACATCGTCATTCATCGCCTTGACGTAGAGCGGGAAGTGGAACCTGTCGAGCACCTTCGCTACCGCGGCCTTCGGGTCCTTCTTCAGCGGCCCCTGCGCGACCGTCAGCGGCTTGATCTTGGTGAAGTTCGAGCACGAATAGAAGCTGCCGAACTTGCCCCACTTCATGATCAGCGGCGCTCCGCACTTTTCGCATTCCTCGTCGGTCGCCCGCTCCATCGCCTTGACGTCTTCCATGTGTGTCTCAGCCACTTTGAGCTCTTTTTCAAAGTGCCCGTAGAAGCCGTTGAGCAGGTCGGTCCAGCGCTCCGTCCCATCCTCGACGGCGTCGAGTTCACTCTCCAACTGCGCGGTATAGCCGGTCTCGAAGATGTAGGGAAAGTTCTTCACCAGCAGCTCCGTGACCACCATTCCCATCTCGGTCGGGACCAGCTTCTGCTGCAGTTTCTTGACATAGTCCCGCTCCTGGATGGTGTTGATGATGGACGCATACGTCGACGGCCGCCCGATGCCCTTCTCTTCGAGCGTCTTCACCAGCGAGGCCTCATTGAAGCGCGGCGGCGGCTGCGTGAACTTCTGCTGCGGGTCGAGTTTGATTCTGCGCAGCGACTGCCCGTCGCTCAGCGGAGGCAGACGGCGACTGGAGGCGGACTCCTCCGACGCAGCGTCTTTCGCGGATTCATTCTCGTCCGCATCGACGGCCTTCACGAGCTGCTGTTTTCCGTCCGCGCCTGCCTGCGCCGCACGCGCCTCGGTGGCCTTGCGAGCCACTTCCTCGAAGTGCAGGAAACCGTCGAACTTCAAGACACTTCCCGTCGTCCGGAAGTCGTAGCTGGAGTCTGCCTTCGCCTCGATATCGACAGTCGTCTGATCGAAGATCGCGGGCACCATCTGGCTGGTGACTGCGCGCTCCCAGATGAGCCGGTAGAGACGGTACTGCTCGTCCGACAGGAACTTCGCCACACGCTCCGGCATCAGCTCGACGCTGGTCGGCCGAATGGCTTCGTGCGCCTCCTGGGCATCTTTCTTGCTCGCATAGGCGTTCGGCTTCTCCGGCAGATACTTCGTCCCCAGCTTGCCCTGCACCCAGTCGCGCACTTCCTTGATCGCATCCGGACTGATGCGCGTGGAATCGGTACGCATGTAGGTGATCAGGCCAACCGTGCCTTCGCTGCCGAGTTCAATGCCCTCATAGAGCCGCTGGGCCACGCCCATGGTGCGGCGCACATTGAATCCAAGCCGCGAGGACGCGTCCTGCTGAAGCTTGCTGGTCGTATAAGGGGCCGACGGCTTGCGCTGACGCTCCTTGGTTTCTACCGACCGTATGCGCCACGTCGCAGCTTCCAGTTGAGGCATCACCTCATCGACCGCAGCTTCGTCGGGAAGCGCGTTCGCGATGTGCTTGCCTTCGACAGCGTTATCGGGAACCCGCAGAGGCTCTCCGTTCACGCCAATCATTCGAGCGGAAAAGGGCGAGCCGCCCGCCAGCGAATCGAGCGTCGCATCGATGTTCCAGTATTCGGTTGTCGGAAAAGAGTTGATCTCGCGCTCGCGTTCCACAATCAGCCGCAGCGCAACGGTCTGCACGCGTCCTGCGCTGAGGCCGCGTTTGACCTTGTCCCACAGCAGCGGCGAAATCTGATAACCCACCAGGCGGTCCAGCACACGCCGCGTCTGCTGCGCGTCTACAAGGTTTTCATCGACATCACGCGTGTGTTCGAAGGCAGCAATCACGGCCTTCTTCGTGATCTCGTTGAAGGTCAC
Organism: Granulicella sp.; assembly: GCA_965277925.1. Lineage (GTDB taxonomy): Bacteria > Acidobacteriota > Terriglobia > Terriglobales > Acidobacteriaceae > Granulicella. Next base: position 2,146,116 of record OZ255850.1, read on the forward strand.
GCGCCGCAGCTTGCTCTTGTCCTTGATCGAAGGCAGCAGTTGCATCTTCAAGTGCGCGGCAATCGCCTCTCCTTCGCGATCGGGATCGGCTGCCAGAAAGACGGAGTCGCTCTTGGCCGCGAGCTTCTTTAAATGCGCGACCACCTTCTCCTTGCCCGGCGAAACTATCAGCGTGGGCGCAAACGTGCGCCGCTTCAGCTCCACGCCGATATCGTTCTTGGGCAGATCCATGATGTGGCCGATCGAGGCCTCCACCACATAATCCGAGCCGAGATATTTTCCGATCGTCTTGGCCTTCGCAGGCGACTCCACGATCACGAGATTCTTTGCCATACCAGCACACCTATCCCAATTCCCAATTCCGAAAGAACCGCGGCCAGAAGCCCGGTCTTCGCTACCAATTCCATTGCAAACTAACACGGCCTGCCGAGGCCAAGTCAAACCGGCCGGCCCAAGCCGCGAGAGCCCCACCGTAATTGCGGCCCTGCTTTGTCCTTCTGTTCGACGCGCCGGGATCAGCTAAGTCGTTACAACATCCGACTCTTATCGATCCGCGGCCGCTGCGCAGAAGCCGCGCCAATCAAAAGCAGCGCACGTAATTCTTGCCCGGCATCTGCTTCACCCGGCCTGCGAGCTCCAGCTCAAACAGCGCGGTAAATATCTCGCCCGACACCAGCTTCGAGTCCAGCCGCTCGATCAGCTCGTCCAGTTGCAGCGCTTCATCCTGCCGCAACTCTTGTATCACGAGCCGCTCGTGATCGCCCATCGCGGTGTGGCTCTGCTCCCCACCGAATAAGGATGCGCGGCCCGGCCCGGAGGATTCATTTGGGCCATTCTGCAAGGCCATTTCGTCCTCCAACTGCACCCGCACCTGCGACGGCAGGTCCTCCCAGATGTCCTCCCACGTCGCCGTCAGCTTCGCGCCCTGCTTGATCAGCGTGTTCGGTCCCCACGCATTTTTGTTGGTCGCGTTGCCCGGCACCGCGTAGACATCGCGCCCCTGTTCGAGCGCGCAGCGCGCGGTAATGCGTGTGCCTGAGTATTCGCCGCCCTCCACCACCAGCACGCCGATGCTCATGCCGCTCAACGTGCGATTGCGGATCGGAAAATTCTGCGGCGCCGGAAATGTGCCGAGCGGAAACTCGCTCACAATCGCACCGCCCTGCGCCACAATCTGCTCCGCCAGCTTCTTGTTCTCCTTGGGATAGATGACGTCGATACCCGTGCCCCACACCGCCACCGTCGCTCCGCCCGCATCGAGCGCTCCCTTGTGCGCGCAAGTGTCAACGCCGCGCGCCATGCCGCTCAGGATCGCCATGCCGCGCCGCGCGAGATCGCGGCTGAGCATCTCCGCCATCCCCGAACCATAAGGCGTCGGCTGCCGCGTGCCCACGACCGCAATCCCCGCGCGACTCAGCAGCGCCGCGTTGCCGCGCACCCACAGCACCGGCGGCGGATCGTAGATCTCGAGCAGCCTGCCCGGATAATCCTCGTCCTCGGGCGTCAGGAAACTCGCTTGCTGCTCGGCGATGCGCGCCGCCTCCTCAACCGCTGCGGCCCGCGCGCGCCCATCGAAACAAAACTGCGCAGCCTCCGCCGGCAAGCCCACACCTTCGAGCTCCGTCAGCGAAGCGGAGAAGACGTGCTCGGCTGCACCCAGCCTCTCCATCGCACGCATGCAGCGCGTTGGGCCCATGCGAGGCGTCAGCACCAGCCCCAGCCACGCCAGCCGCGATTCTTGGTTCGATTGCGGGCGCGATTCTGGCCGCGCTTCCTTCTCATTCCCGTTCATGATCACGCGGAACCTCTCTGCGGCGTTGTGATCGCATCGTATCGCATTCCGCGCACGCACGCTTTTGGCTGACCAATCTTCTAGAATCGCAACGTGCCCCTTCGTGTCGCTTCGATCTCCTTCCTGAACCCCGCGCCTCTGCTCTACAACTTCGAACACGAGCCCGTCGCAACCGCGCTGCGCGAACATTACACCGTGCATTTCACTTCGCCAGCAGCCTGCGCCGCTGAGCTCCACGCTGGCAGCGCCGATCTTGGCCTCATCCCCATCGCCGCGCTCACGCCGGAGCTCGCCATCGTTCCGGGCTGCGCGATCGCCTCGCTGAACGAGGTCCGTAGCATCCTGCTGCTGGTGAAGAATCCGTCCCGCCTGCCCGTCAATGAAGCACTCCGCCGCGTTACCAGCGTCGCCGCCGATACCGCCTCGCGCAGCTCCGTCGCTTATGCCCGCATTCTCTTCGAGCACTTCCACCACACCCGGCCGGCGTTCGTTGAGCAACCCGCCGACGCGCTCACCATGCTCGCCTCCGCCGACGCCGCACTGCTCATCGGCGACCCCGCATTGCTGGCGCGCGAACATCGCGGCGAAATCGACGCCGCTACTCAAGCGACGCAATCGACCCCGCTACTCTGGCTCGATCTCGCGCAACTCTGGCGCGAACGCACCGGCCTGCCCTGGGTCGCGGCAGTATGGGCCGTGCGCCCGCAGTCGCTCGCCAGCAGCGGCCTCAGCGTGCACCAACTCATCGCCGACCTGAACGCCAGCCGCGACGCTGGCCTCTCACACATCGACGACCTCGTTCGCGAGTGGACGCCAAGTCTCGCGATCAGTCCCGAAACAATCCTCGCCTATCTCACCAGCAACATCCACTACACACTCGACCCAGACTGCATGCGCGCCATCGAACTCTTTCGCTCGCTCGCCGCCCAAATCGGCGCTCTGCCGCTTCTGCCGCGGCTCACCATGCTCGAGAACGCAGTGCCACCGGCGTAGAGTCTTTCTGCTGTCGACTTTGCCGTTGCATTTGCTCTTCTGGTTGTCATTCCGCAGCGAAGCGAAGGAATCTGCTTTTTGGAGCGCCTGCACATCATCGGGGAAACTGCCCTCTAAGCTTCGACCCCGGGCCGCCATGTAATTCCTTCCAACCGCAGCGCAACATCGCCTGTCGCTTGTAACTGCGTGAATTCTTCCGCATGCCGAACCATCTCCAGCGTGCTCACCAGCGCATCGAAAGCATCTTCGGAGCCCAGCGCCTTCTGCAATACACTGCGCGAAATCTGCGCATACAGCGGATCGCTCTTTCTCCGCGCACCCAGATATGCCTTGCGTGCAGCGGCATTGCTCTTGGCCACCGGCCCCGTCATTAGCCTCGTATAAATCTCCACCAGCAGCGGCTTTGGACGCGCACCAAAGCTGGCGCTTTCAAACGGCCACACGCGAAACCCCGCATCGTGCAACCGCAGCAGAAACGGAATCGCCCGCAGCGATCCCGTGCCCACGCTCCCCGATCCTCCAATCTGGAACGGCGACTTGGGCGTGATGCCGCGCATCTTCGCGGCGCGATCCGGATCGCCGCCTTCATCGCTCTGCGCAATCTTGTTGTCCCAGTCGGTAAGCCGCATCATGCGCCGCAGACCCTCGCCGGAAAACTGCGCGGGCCGTTTGTGCGGCTTGCCCCAGAAGCGGTCGTCGCGCGGAACGTCGTCGCGCTCACGTGCCAGCCAGCGCTCGCCGTGCCCTGCCGCCACATGCTGCCAGAAATCGAACACGGTCGCGCAGCCGTGCTCGGCCAGAAACCACGCCGGATAGCTGAAGCAGCAGTCGATGCCGACGACCATGCGCGGCGTCTCGTGTGCGAGCTCGATCAGCCACTCCGCGACCTCATCGCGCGTGCGCCCGCCTTCGAGCCGTAAGCTTGGCTCGCCGCTCACCGCCGCCTTGCCGCCGGCGCCCGCCGTCCACACACCCGCCCAGATGTGCCTGCGCTGTCCGGCCACATCGATGCGCCCCGACCAGTCGATCCCCACGACACGCTCGACGTGTGCCTCACTCCTCATCAACCCTCATCGCCCTCGGCAATATCCACCTCTTCGACCGCTGTTCCCCAGCCGCGCAGCACCTTCCAGATCGTCCGAGTAGAGAATCCCGCGGCCATCAGCCGCCGCACGGTGCGCGCGACCTGCTTGTCGCCCTCGGGCTTCTTCATGCGCTTGCGCTCGACGTACTGCTTCGCCAGCGCAACTTCGTCCACCTCGTCGTAGGCCGCGCTCAGCGTCGCGTTGGTGAGCTCTGTCGCAATTCCCTTTTGCATCAGACCCTGCTGCACGCGCCGCTTGCCGAACTTCTCGTTCTCCTGGCGCATGCGCGTGTAGTCAGCGGCAAAGCGCTCGTCGCTGAGATAGCCAAGGTCCTTCAGCTTCGCAATCACCGCGTCGATAGCCTGCGTGCCTGCATCTCCCGGCTCGGCGCGCTCGCCCATCCGGCGGCGCAGGTCGCGCACGCTCTTCATCTTCGAGCTCAGCGACCGGACCGCGAACTCCAACAGCCGCACCTCATCGAGCGGCGGCTTCGCCGTCCTGGCCTTACCGAATGCCATGGCGCCAGTCTAGAGCAGAGTGCCCACTAGTGCAGCGTTGCGTTTGCTTTTCTGGTTGTCATTCCGTAGGAATCTGCTGTTGAAACGCCTGCACGGCGTCACGCCGCCCTGCTAAAGCCCTGAAGCGCCGCATGTTCACGCCGAGCCTCGCGTGCGGCCGGCGCGGACTGAACCTTTTCCCCCGCATCCGCGTCTATCTTGTGAAGTAGTTGCCTGAAGCAGGGCATCCTCGCATCTTGTCTATGATCCCGGCCAAACTCCTCACCCTCGTCGCAACTGTTGCACTGTTCGCGCCCGCCTTCGTCTCCACGGCTGTGGCCCAGCAGGGCTTCGGCCCGCTCGACCCCACTCCGCCCACCGGCGTCACGGTCGCGCAGATCATCGACAAGATGGGACAGCGCGAGAGCGCCTTCGCCGCCGCTCGCGACGACTACACGTTCCGCCAGGACGTGAAGTTCAACACCATCTCCGACGACACCGGCCGCCCCGACGGCGAGTACCACCAGGTCACCGACATCAGCTTCGACAAGGATGGCAAGCGCGAAGAGCACGTTACCTTCGCGCCGCAGAACACCATCGAGCGCGTCATCATGACCGAGAACGACTTCAAGGACATCGAGAAGCGCCTGCCCTTCATCCTCACCGCGCCGGAGATTCCCGACTACAACATCACCTATCTCGGCAAGCAGAAGGTCGACGAGCTCGACACCTACGTCTTCGACGTCGCGCCCAAGCAACTGGTGAAGGGCCACCGCTACTTCCAGGGCAAGGCCTGGGTGGATCAGCAGGATGACGAGATCGTGCTGGTCAACGGCCTGAACGTCCCGCAGGACACGCGCCCCGGACACGCCGACCTGTCCCCGCCGTTCACCACGTACTACGAACAGATCGACGGCAAGTACTGGTTCCCCGCCTACACCAAGGCCGAGGGCACGCTGCACTTTCCGCCGCAGAACGGCGCGCTGTCAGAGGATATCCACGTGCGCTCGGTGATCCACTACACCGACTACAAACGCTATCGGACGTCGATCACGATCCACTACAACGGCCAGGACATCACGAACCTGAAGGACAACTCGCCGACCACACCGACCGGGACGACCGCTCCTGCCGACACGTCGAAGCCGCCGCAGCCGTAGACGCCGCTTTTCTGGTGTCATTCCGCAGCGCAGCGGAGGAATCTGCTGTTCGGTTGTCCGCCCAGCCTTCCACCAAAATCCCTACGCCGCCGTCTCGTTCTCGAAGTACAGATACTTGCGCCAGTTCGCGTCGGCGCTGCCGATCATGCGCATGATGTGCCGGCTGGTGTGCAGCGAGAATGGCCGCGGCTCGCGCAGCAGGCGCATGTCGATCAGTTCGTGCAGCAGTTGCGAACCTTTGCGGCGATTGCAGTCGCGGCAGCAGGCCACCAGGTTCTCCCACGTGGACAAACCGCCGCGGCAGCGCGGCACTACATGGTCCAGCGTAAGGTCGCTCGCTATCAGCACCTTCTGGCAGTACTGGCAGGTGTTGCGGTCGCGCAAGAGAATGTTCTTGCGGCTCAGCGCGCGGGTCTGATGCGGAATGCGCCGGTACTCCAGCAGCCGGATCACCGACGGCATCTGCATCTGCATGCGGTGCGAGTGCAGCACCGCACCCTGCTCTTCCTCGGTGCGCGCGATGCCTTTGAGCACCAGCACCAGCGCCCGCCGCGCGCCGCAAATATTGATCGGCTCATAGCTCGCGTTCAGCACCAGCACCGGCGTTTGCATCGCCGGCTGGCGAAACACGCCCATGCGGATATCGATGGCCTCGGCGCGCGCCGTGCCCGGGGCCGGATGAGTGGTGTGATGCCGGTTGCCTGCTCGCTTGGTCCGCATCTTTCGTTCCCCAGCCTGCATTCCCGTTCTCCCTGTTTCAAGTTGCAATCCGCCCAAGCCCTTGGTCTAAAACGTCAACCTGCGCTCTGCATCGGGTTCCCTCAACCGCTGCGATTGCGGCGCCGGCACGCTCCATATGGCTACATCGTTCGCGTCAGCCGTCGCCGCCACGGCCTCCGGCTGCGCCTTGGCGACGGTGGCGACCCAGACCTTCGCCGCTCCGCCGCGCAGCAACACACGCGCACACTCGCGGGCAGTCGCGCCGGTCGTCATAATGTCATCGATCAGCAGCACTTCGCGGTCGCGTATCGCCTCGGCGTCGGTCATCCGGAACGCTCCGCGCAGATTCTTGCGGCGTTCCGAAGGATCGAGCGAATACATTGCGCGCGTGTCCTTGGCGCGCTGCAACGCGCTGCAACTCACGTTCAGCCGCCACGCCGGATCGATCTTCCTCAACCGCTTGACCGCGGCTTCGGCCAGCAGCCTCGCCTGGTTGAAGCCGCGCTCGCGCTCGCGCGCCGCGAACAGCGGAACCGGAACCACGACCAAGTCGTCGCCTGCGCTATCGCGCAGCTTCAGAATCGCCGCCGCCAATCGCTCGCCGAGCACATGCTCCGCAAGCGACCGCATCCCCTCGAACTTCAGCAGGTGCAGCATCTCGCGCATCTCGTTATCAAAGGTGGCAAACGCCACCGCCCGCTCAAACTCCGGCGGCGCCAGCCTGCACATGGTGCATTCGCTCACGCCCATCGCCGCGGCAAAGCGCGCCGACTCCATCCCCATCGCATCGCCGCAGCGCGCGCATAGCGCGTCTTGTCCAGCTTCTTGCGGTCCCACCCGCGCGATGCATTCCGCGCACACCCTGATCTTGCCGAACGAAACCATCGGCGCGCCGCAGATTCGGCACTCCGACGGCAAAATTACATTGCAAATATCGGAGACCGCTGCGGCCCCAATCGCCCCGCAACTTCGGAGCACGCGGGTCACGAAGGTGTCTGCGACCGCCGCGCGGCACCCTGACGTCCCCCGCCGCACCGGGTCGCGCGACCCTCCGGGTGGACCACCACTCCCGAGCTCGACATCCTTCACGCTTACGCTGAAGACGTACCTCACCCGCGGCCAAGCAAGAAAAACGCCAGCTCTGCCGATGCCCGCAGTATAACCTTGCCTCGCTTTCGATGCAATTATTCTCGCCAACCCGCGCGGCTACTCGCTAAAATGCGGCATGCGTATTGTCTTTTTCTTCCTGCTTGCGATAGCCGTCCCAGTTCTCCCTGCGCCCGGTCAGCAGACTTCCGTAAATTCATCGCAAACCGAGGCCATCTCCTCCTCGGCCGAGATGCAGCGCCTCTTCGAAGAGGACCAGGCTGCCCGCCAGAAGCCGCCCCTCTCGAGGACGGAGGGAGTAAGTCTATATCGGCAGGACGTAGCGCGCCGCATTGCCGTGCGCGCTCTGGTGGACCAAGGTGCGCTTCACACCGCGCAGGACTTCGAAAACGCCGCCTTTATCTTTCAGCACGGCGACACCGCCGACGACTATCTCCTCGCCCATACCTTGGCCATCATCGCCGTCGCGAAGGGCCGCGCTTCAGCCCTCTGGATCGCAACGGCAACACTCGACCGCTACCTGAACAAGATTGGCCAGCCGCAAATCTACGGCACGCAGTATCTCAGGCACCCGGACGCAACATGGACCCAGGAACCCTACAACCGCGCCCTCATCTCCGACGCAATGCGCCAACAACTTGGTGTTCCACCACTTGCGGCTCAAGAAAAGCAACTCGAAGAATACAAGATGCCCAGCAAGTAATTGGCGTCAGCACACGTGTTATTGCACTCATTGGCGGCTCGGGCATCGAGCCGCAGTCGTCCTGCGCAGCAGCGGGACGCGCAAGGATATCGCGCTCACGTTATCCTTAACCCTGACGTGTCCATCACCGCCACATCTTCGGCCGTTCGCCCGCGCACCCGCAGCCAGGTCCTACTGGCCGACTACGGCACGCTGTTCAAGCCGCGCGTCTCGCTGATGGTAGTTATCACCGCCGCCGCCGGCTACTATCTGGCCTCGCGCGCCTCGGGAATCTCGCCCTTCACCTGGGAGATGGTGAAGGCGCTGTTCGGCATCGCCATGGTCACGGCCGGCTCCGGCGCGCTCAACCAGGCGCTCGAACGCGGCCTCGACCGCCGCATGCCGCGCACCGCCGCCCGCCCCATGGCGCAGCACCGCATCGGCCTCGCGCACGGCCTCGCGCTCGGCTTCCTGCTGGTCTGCGGAGGCTCGCTCTATCTCGTCTGGGTCAGCAACCCGATCACCGGCCTGCTGACCCTGCTCACCGCCGTTGGCTACGTCGCGATCTATACGCCGCTCAAGCGCATCACCACGCTCAACACCTTCATCGGCGCGTTCCCGGGCGCGCTGCCGCCGCTGATCGGCTGGACCGCCGCGCGCGGCCTCATCGAGTGGCCCGCCGTCGCGCTCTTCGCCATCCTGTTCGTCTGGCAGTTCCCGCACTTCATGGCCATCGGCTGGCTCTATCGCAGCGACTACAGCCGCGCCGGCATCCGCCTCACCGCCACCCAGCAGCCCGCCCGCCACGCCGCCCGCGCCACCGCGACCCAGGCCCTCTTCTACGCTGCGCTGATGATCCCGGTCAGCCTCTGGCCCACCTGGCTGCACATCACCGGAATTCCTTATGCCATCGCAGCGGCAATCCTCGGCCTCTTCTATCTCGCCGCGACCCTCCGCTTCAGCCGCATCACGCGCAATCCCGACGATCCGGAAAATCGTGCGCTCGCCCGCCGCTTGCTCAAAGTCTCTGTAATCTATCTACCGCTGCTGCTGCTCGCCATGATGCTCAATGCCCAGGGCCGGCTGCTGTTTTAAATCCACCCATGATCGCCACCACAAACCCCACCTACCGCACGCCACCCTCGGTTATCGCGACCATCATCGGCATCAGCGCCGCCGCGTCGATCTTCCTCGCATGGCTGGTGTACTTCCACCCTCCCGCCGACGCCGCCGGAACGCATCTCGCATTCCTTCCCGCGCTCGATGCCATCCTGAACGCTCTCTGCGCGGTCTTTCTGCTGCTCGGCTTTCGATACATCCGGCGCCGCCAGATCACCTCGCACCGCAACAGCATGTTCGCGGCGTTCGTGGTCTCCAGCGCCTTCCTCGTGGCCTACGTCCTGAACCATGTGCTGCACGGCGACATGCTCTTCCCAACCGCGCATCCAACCGCCCGCTTCGTCTATCTCTGGCTTCTGCTGCTGCCGCACATCTTTCTCGCCGTCGTCGCGCTGCCCATGATCCTGATCACGTTCTTCCTCTCGCTGACCGGACGCTTCCCCGCTCACCGCTGCCTCGCCCGCTGGACGTTCCCCATCTGGCTCTACGTCTCGGTCTCCGGCGTGGTGGTCTACGCAATGCTGGCGGCCTACCGCTGACCATGCAGACCGACACCCGCAAGCTCCTGACGACCGGCCTCGTAATCTTCCTCACCGGAGCCATCGCCGCCGCGTTGATGCTGACCGTCTTCGGCGGCGTCACTCACCAGGGCCCGCACACCAACAGCGGCTGGCTGGCGCTGATGGTCGCCATCGGCTGCCTCCCCACCGGCGTCCTCACGCTGCTGCTCGGTTTGGCTAAACTAATCGGCGAGCGGCGCAGCTCGTAGACCACAATGCTATCGGCGTAGAGTGTTGCTTTCGCTTTTCTGGTTGTCATTCCATAGGAATCTGCTGTTGGGGTGCCTCTACATCATTGGGAGCCTTGTCCGCAAAATCCTCGCGGCTGGCTCTGATATCCTCGTCTTCTAACGGAGAGTAACCATGGCAAAAGGCGTCAACAAAGTCTTCCTTCTCGGCAACGTCGGCAAAGACCCCGAGATTCGCACCACCGCCGGCGGCATGACCGTCGCCAGCTTTACCCTGGCCACAGCCGACCGGGCCAAAGACCAGCAGGGCAACTGGGCTGACAAGACCGAGTGGCATAACCTCGTCGCCTTCCAGCGCACCGCCGAGATCGTCCGCGACTACGTCAAAAAGGGCACGCAGATCTTTGTCGAGGGCAAGATTCAGACGCGCTCCTGGGACGACAAGGAGAGCGGCCAGAAAAAGTACAAGACTGAAATTCTCGTCAACGAGCTTTCCCTGCTCGGCGGCCGCGGCGGCGAAGGCAGCGGCGAGCGCAGTTCGGGCGGCTACAGCAGTTCGCGCGCCTCTTCCTCGTCGAGCAGCGCCTCAACCCCAGCCAACGACTACGCCGACCAGGGCATCACCGACGAAGACATTCCCTTCTAGCATGCGTCTCTTCGCGCTCCTCGCCGCAGCGCTCTGCGTCCCTGCCCTAGCCGTCGCGCAGCATCATGGCAACGGCTCCTCGCCGCCCACCGCGCCGCATCCCACGACGCAGAACGCCGGTGCCGCGCCCCATGCCATCGTTCCGGTCAGCGACGGGCTGGGCGCTTTGCAGTTCGCCTCGGTGAACTACGGCGTTCCCGCGCCGCAGTCGCTCACCCGTCAACTTCAGGACGACGACGACCGCACCCGCGCCGCCTCCCTCTCCGCCGTCGGCGCCCCGGGGGAGTATCTCGTCCGCGGCCACATCCCGATGCCTCATTCGGTGCAGTTGGAATTCGTCGCTCTGGGCTCCGGCGACGAGCTCGACGCCATCCTCACCGTCGAGCTCGATCAGCACATCGTCAGCGCCATTCTTCTGCCCGAGGACGGCAACTGGAAACGCATCGCCACGGTCATCGATCCCACCTCCTTCAGCGATCCCACGACTACTCCGTACACCTTCCTTCATCTCGAGCGCTCGCTGCTGCAACCCGACCGTTATCGCGCGATCTACCACGCCGCCGCCAACGGGCCGCGCGGCGATTTCGTGGAGAACGAGGCCCATCTGCGCATCCTCAACGGCCGCGCCGTCATCACCCTCAGCTTCGCCTCCACCGCTCGCACCTGCGACTCGCCCACCCGCCCCGGATGCGAGATCACCCAGCGCTGGCTCCAGGCCGATGCCGCCGACCCGGCGCATCGCTTCTTCATGGTCACCGGCACAGGCTGGCTTTCAGCAAAGGAATCGGCCGATCCGCTGGCCCGCTCGCGCGTCTTTCAGATCGCTCATCTGCGCACCTTCACCTGCCAGCCGTTCCTGTATTCCACTTCGACCGAGCACTTTGAACCCACCGCCAATGCAGCCGCTTGTCCGGCGCCCCATTAGCGCAAATGGCCATTGGTGTAGGATCCTACTGCTGTTGACTTTGCATTTGCGCTGGCTTTTCTGGTTGTCATTCCGTAGCGAAGCGAAGGAATCTGCTTTGCGGCGTCCCGATACACTACCGGACGCGTCCCCCTCCCTGCTTCGAAATTCCACGCATCCTCGCTGATGCGCCCGCAGAGGCCTCTCCCGAAATTGCCATTACACTGGAGGCGCACCGAGGGCCACATGATTGACGAAGTTACATTCCGCCGCGAATCCGACCGCGCTCTCGAAGCGCTCAAGCAAGCTCTCTTTCGCGCCGAAGAAGACGGCGGCTTCGAGGCCGAAGAGAAGAACGGCGTCCTCAATGTGCTGTTTGACGACGGCACGGCGAAATTCGTCTTCACGCCCAACACGCCTGTCCGCCAGGTCTGGATCTCCGCACAGTCCACGTCCTTCAAGCTCGACTGGAACGAAACCGCGCATGCGTTTATGCTTCCTAAAACTGGAGAGAACCTTCGCTCCCTGACCGAACGCCTGCTCCGCGAGCAGCTCGACAACTCATCGATCACGCTCACCTGAACGTATTCCAGAGGCAGGAACGCCATGCCGCTCTTCTCCGTCGCCATCGTCACGCTGAACGAAGAAGAGAACCTCGCGCGCACCCTCGCCAGCGTGCAGTGGGCCGAAGAGATCATCGTCGTGGACTCCGGCTCCACCGACCGCACAGTGGCCATCGCCCGCAGCTTCGGCGCCATCGTCATCGAGCGCCCATGGCCGGGCTTTGCCGCACAGAAAAACTTTGCCATCGCGCAGTGTACCGGAACCTGGATCCTCACCCTCGACGCCGATGAAGAACTCTCGCCCGAACTGCAGCACCAGGTCCGTCTGCTGATCGCGTGCAGCCCCCCGTCCGACGCTTTTTATCTCAAGCGCCGCAATCTTTTCCTGGGCCGCTGGATCAAGCACGGCGGCTTTTATCCCGACCCCAAGCTGCGTCTCTTCCGCCGCAGCACCGCCAACTTCGCGCTCACACCCAAGTTCGAAGACCGCCCGGTGCATGAGGTCATCGCCTTCGATGGCGCTTCCACCACGCTCGACTACGACATCATCCATCACGCCTACCCGACGCTCTCCACCTACATCGAGCACATGGACCGCTACAGCTCACTGGGCGCGGATATCCTGCTCGCGAACGGCCGCACCAGCTCCTCGATAGTCACTTTCCTCGCGCATATTCTGGTCGTCCCGGAGCTTACCTTTCTCTGGAACTACATCGGTCGACTGGGCTTCCTGGACGGCCGCGAAGGCCTATTGCTGCACCTCTATCACGCGACGTACACAAGCTGGAAGTACGCCAAGGCCTGGGAGCTCGCGCGCTCCCGGCCGCACGCCACGCGGCTCCAGGAAGCCCGCAGGGACGAAGCGAGCAAGGACGAGACCCGCAACGAGGCCCGCGAGCCGGCCGCCTGAACTGTGATAGCAGATTGCTTACACATAGCTGGCTCCGCTTTTCTGGTTGTCATTCCGTAGCAAAGCGAAGGAATCTGCTTGCTTGGAACGCACCGTATAGCGTCTTACCAGGGAATTTCCGCGCCGTCATGAAAGAAGCCGCCCGCCGGCCCCTCCTCATCCAGCGTCGCCAGGGTCACACCCGTCTGCGCGCCGGTGGTCAGGTCCATCGGCGCCGCGCTTCCACCCAGATCGGTCTTCACCCAGCCTGGATGCGCGGAGTTCACCTTGATCTTCGTTCCGCGCAGCTCATGCGCCAGCGAGATCGTCAGCATATTCAGCGCGGCCTTCGACGCGTTATAGGCAAACAGCTTCGTGCCGTAGGTCGGCGACCCCTGCGTCGCCTGCAAGCTCACCGAGCCCAGAATGCTCGACATATTCACGATCCGCCCTGCCTCGCTCTTCTTCAGCAGCGGAAGCATCGCCTTGGTCAGCGCGAACGCCGCGAACAGATTGGTCTCGAAGGTCGCGCGCAGATTCTCGATCGTGGTTTCGCTGGTAGTATTCCGAGTCCAGCCCTTCTCGATCATCACCCCCGCGTTATTGACCAGCACATCCAGCTTGCCGAACTCCCGCTCGATGGTCGAGGCCGCCGCGTCGATGTCGCTCTGCCGATTCACGTCCAGCTTCACCACGCGCGCGTCGATATTTCCATTTCCATCGATGGTTCCATCCCCATCCCCGTTGACATTTCCGCCGCCGGCCGAATCCTGCGACCGTTTCTCGCCGCGCAACTGTCGCGCCGCCACCTCACCCTTCAGCCCATCACGCGAACCCAGCAGCACCGTGTAGCCAAGCCTGCCAAGTTGCCGCGCGGTCTCCAGCCCGAGGCCCTTATTGGCCCCGCTAATCAATGCAACCTTGCCCAACGCGGCTTTGCCCGAAACAGCTTTGCCCGAAGCAGCTCCGCTCGCCTCTCCGGCCCGGCCTTCCTCGCTCATCGCCTGCTCCCGTTTTTGCTAACTTCCGGTCCCACCATCCTATGCAACACCGCGGCAAAACGCTCGGCGTATTTCACCGGCATTTCGCGCCGCTTCATGTCCCGCCCAACCACGATGTGCACGGTTTCACCCTCGCACAATAACATCTCTTCCGCGGCTTCGTTTGCGGCCCGCAGCACCGCATAGCGGAAGCGCACGATCGCGCCGCGCACGCCCGCCAGGCTGGTCCTGACGATCACCTCGTCGTCGTACCGCGCGGGCGCCTTGTAGCGCGCCGTCGCTTCGACCACCGCAATCAACGCCCCGTCGTCCTGCTCCATGCTCTTGTAATCCATGCCAAGCTGCCGGATAAACTCTACGCGCCCAACCTCGAACCAGACAAAATAATTTGCGTGATACACCACGCCCATCTGGTCCGTCTCCGCATAGCGCACTCGCACCCGCGTCTCGGCATATCCCTGCTCGATCAGCTTCTCCACATCGCTCATGTCCCCAGTCTAGCGATCAAGCGCCATTTCGAACGTCAGCTCCCAACCATAGCTCATCAAAACTCATCAACCTGGACGGAACTCATCGGCAGATCTGCGCCTGCAGTTGCCTTTGCCTTTGCCTTTCTGGTTGGCATTCCGCAGGAATCTGCTTGACGCCTTGGCTTGATCGCACTCTTCCGCGATGGGCACCCCCCTCGCCTCTATTGCACCGCCTGCCCGAACCTCCGCTGAATATCCGCACTCGAAGCAATCAGCCGGTCCAGCGGCTCCAGGTCCGGCAACTCTGCGCCCAACTGTTTCAGCGTCGCCAGCAGCAGCTCCGTCGGCAGATTGCTGGCCAGCGCATCCGTGGAATACTGCGCGAATGGCGCCGCGCTGAGGCCGCCGATCGACCCACCAAACCGCCTGCAGCCCGCCTCATACGCGGCCTTGATCTTCGCCGCCGCGTTCTGCGGCCGCGCGTGCAGATGCACTCCCACTTCCAGCCCTTCATGCACCCCCAGAACGCATGCCACCACATCACGCACCAGCTCCGGCGACGCCAGCCCCTCCGTGTCCGACAGCGACACCTGCGCCACGCCCGAGTCCACCAGCAGGTCCACCGCGCTCACCACCTCTTCAATATCCCACGCATCGCCGAACGGATTGCCAAACGCCATCGCCAGATAGGCCACCACGTCCTGTCCGCCCTTGTACGCGATTTCGCCGATCTGCTCCAGTTGCTCCAGCGCCTCCTCCGGCGTCTGGCGCTGGTTGCGCTCCAGAAACTGCGGCGAGATCGAGTAAGGAAACGCCAGCGTCTGCACCCGCCCCGACTCCACCGCCCGCTCCGCGCCCTTCGCATTCACCACCAGGCCGATGATCTCCACATCGTGCGGCGCGTCCAGATACTCCAGCACAAACTCCGAGTCCGCCATCTGCGGCACCGCCTCGCGCGACACGAAGCTCACCGCGTCGATGTGCATAAACCCGGCCGCGATCACCGCGCGCAGATACTCCGCCTTCACCTCCGGCGCCATCACCTTCGGCAGGCTCTGCCACGCGTCCCGCGGCGACTCGATAATCTTGACTGCGTCCATATCACTTCCTCGACGTATCAAACGGCTGCGCCCGATCAATCACTCTTTATTCCTGAATAATCCTGCGTCGTCTCACATCCGCCATTCTCTTCGATCCAGGCATCTCGAACCAACCAACGTAGGAAATAGTACGCTGAGAGGCATGACGTTTCGCCAATCAGCCCCGGAAGACGCGCTGCTCGTCATCGACATGCAGATCGACTTCCTGCCCGGCGGAGCCTTGGCGGTCGCAGACGGCGACGCGATCATCCCCGGCATCAACGCCCTTGCCGCGCGCTTCGACCACGTCCTCCTCACTCAGGACTGGCACCCGCGCGGCCACATCTCGTTCGCCAGCACGCATCCAGGCAAGCAGCCTTTCACCGACGCGATCGAAGCGCCCTACGGCACCCAGCACCTCTGGCCCGACCACTGCATCCAGGGCACGCGCGGCGCCGAGCTCCATCCCGGTCTCGACATCCCGCACGCCGAGCTCATCTTGAGAAAAGGCTTCCGCCGCGACATCGACAGCTACTCCGCCTTCACGGAAAACGACGGCACAACTCCCACCGGGCTTGCGGGCTACCTGCGTGAGCGCGGCCTCACACGCCTGTTCTTTACCGGCGTGGCCTATGACTTCTGCGTCGGCTTCTCCGCCCTCGCCGCCGTCCGCCTTGGCTTCGAGTCGCTGGTCGTCGAAGACCTCACTCGTGCTGTCGGGCTACCGGGAACAGTGGACGAGACCAACAGCGCCTTCACCGCCGCTGGCGTTCAGCGCATCTCATCCTCGGCGCTGCTATCTTGACTCCAAACCCACCCAACTCCGCCTCCGCAAACCCTGACCAGTGGCCCGAAGCCCTCGCCACCGTCACCGAATGCAAGTATAACTTCGGCGCCGGACGTGCGCTGGCCTTCGGCGTCCCCACCACGAAGCACTTCCGCATCCGCTACAACTACTTCGCGGACGGCGAACTGCACACCGGCGAATTCACCTCGGAAAAGGCCATCCCCCAGAGTACACTCTTTCCCATCCGCTACGATCCCAACGCGCCCCACGAACACACGCGCGATCACACAGTATCAACCGCGCCCAGCGCCCGCAACACTCTGCTTGTCGTTGGCATCATCGGCTCCATCATCCTATCGCTCATCTGGTTCGCGATCATGCGCGGCTGTCATTAGAGCAGAGTGCCCGTTGCTGTAGAGCCTCGCTTTTGCCTTTCTGGTTGTCATTCCGCAGCGTAGCGGAGGAATCTGCTGCTTAGGTTGCTACCTACACTCTCGGAGGAACTGCTCTAGTTCTGCGCCGCAACTCCGTCTAATCCCAGCTCCGCCGCATGCTCCTGCATCGCCGCAATGCAATTCCCGATGTGTTCCTCCACCGCAATCCCCAGCAGCTCCGCGCCCTGCGAAATGTCCTCACGCTTCACCGCCCGCGCGAACGCCTTGTCCTTCATCTTCTTCTTCACACCCGCGACCTCCACCTCCGCGATCGACTTCGACGGCTTCACCAGCGCGCATGCGGTCAAAAATCCCGCCAGCTCATCGCACGCAAACAGAGCCTTATCCAGATGCGACTCCCGAGCCACTCCCGAGTAGTCCGCGTGCGCCAGGATCGCATGCAGCACCTCCTCCGGCCAGCCCTGCTCCCGAAGAAACCTCACCCCCACAAACGGATGCTCTTCGACCGACGGATGGCGGTCGTAGTCGAAGTCGTGCAGCAAGCCCGCGCAGCGATACATCTCCGCAAACCCTGCCGCGTCCTCGCCGCTCAACCCCAGCCGCGCCGCCTCGCGCGCGCCATAGCTCTCCGTGCAGCAGGCCACGGCCAGCCCATGCTTCATCAGCGACTCGTTCACCGTCCACTCCCGCAACAACTCTTCCGCCTGCCGCGCCGTAAACTCTTCGCTCAAACCATCCCCCTCTTCCGCGATGCCTCGCCTCTGCTTTACTCACTATTCACACTCACTATTCACTACCCACTGTTTACCACCTTGGTTCTCTTCGGCTTTTTCCGGGAATTTCCCCTGAAACCTCTGCCATTCCGCTTGACTCCAGCCCAGCCCAATGTCACTCTAGGCACATCGCCAGTCTCCATTATCGGATGCTGGCGTACGGCGCGCCCTGCTCTGGTAGCCGTCCGCAACAGACAATATGGCAACCATGATGGCGCCCGTCAGCGTTATGGAGGTGCAGCCCCAGGCTGTTTCAAACAGCCCCGCCGCAACGTCCATCGCCGCGGTTCCCCAACGTGAAGTCCTGCGTTGCGAAGCCTGCAAGCTGGTGCAATTCCGCACCGCCAACGACTCCTGCCGCCGCTGCAAGAAGTCGCTGCTGCCTGAGCAACCCAAGCCCGAACTGGTCCTTGCGCTCGTCCCCGAGCCCGTCGCCGAGGCCCGCGAAGAAGGTCCGCAGGTGGCTGCCGCTGTGCGCGATCTCCGCCACGTCCGCAACCTCTCCCAGCGCCAGCTCGCCGGCCGCATGGGCGTTCCGCGCACCTACATCTCCAAGATCGAAAACGGCAAAGCGATGCCTACGTTGTCCTCGCTCGATCGCCTCGCCCGCGCGCTTCAGGTGGATATCTCCGCCCTGCTCCGCGACGCTCCTCACCGTCATCGCGAAGAGAGCTCGGTGCTGCTCACCGATCCCTTCCTCGCCGAGGTCGCCAAGTACACCTCGCACCTGAATGCCACGCAGAAGTCCATCTTCCTCAACCACGTTCGCGAGCTCTCGCAAGGCCGCATCCGCCGCCTCGCCTAACTTCGCCAACCAGCCCGCATCTCCTGGCGCCGCAGCGCTTGCTCAAGTCGAGCGAGCGCTGCGGCGCCTCTCCGCATCTAGAACCTAAACGATTGTGGTGTCTCTAAAGTTCACAGCAAGGAACACAGCAAGGAACACAGCAAGGAAATTGTCATCCTGAGCGTAGCGAAGGACCTGCTTTTCTTGGTCGTGGCACAAACCTCGACCACTTTATCAATGCAACAATTTCAACGACACCCCACTGGAACCTTCTTCCCGTTTCCTACTTCCCGCTTTTTCAGCTACCCTCATCTCAGCGAGCCCTCTGTGCGCGAACCCACCTCCAGCCGCGTCTATCAACACTCCAACCGTGCCCACGAGCTCGCGCCCGCCGAACGCGCCCTCTACGACTCCCTCGACCCCGCGCGCATGCCGCAGCATGTGGCCATCATCATGGACGGCAACGGCCGCTGGGCCGGCAAGCGCGCGCTCAAGCGCTTCCTCGGCCACCAGCAGGGCGCCGAGAGCGTCCAGTTCGTCGTCGAGACCGCCTCGCGCATCGACCTTCCCTGGCTCACGCTCTACGCCTTCTCGCTCGAAAACAACCTGCGCCGCCCCAAGAACGAAGTCAGCTTCCTGATGAAGCTGCTCAAGAATTACCTCAGATCCAACGTCAAGCGGATGAACGACAACAACGTTCGCATGACGTACATCGGGCGCACGCACGAGCTGCCTGCTGAAGTGCAGGAAACAATGGAGTGGGCGTCCGAGCAGACCGCCCGCAACACCGGCACCACGCTCACGCTCGCGCTCAACTACGGCTCGCGCTCGGAGATCGTCGACGCCGCGCGCGGCCTCGTCCACAACATGCTCGCCGAGGCGCGCGGCCGCGGCATCTCGCTCGAAGACCTGCTCGCCACCGAGGGCATCGACGACGCACTCGCCGCGCGCATCGATGAACCACAAATTTCCTCGGCCCTCTACACCGCGCACATGCCCGACCCCGACCTGGTCATCCGCACCTCCGGCGAGCAGCGCATCTCGAACTTTCTGCTCTGGCAGATCGCCTACGCCGAGATCTTTATCACCGACCGTCTCTGGCCCGACTTCCGCGGCCCGCATCTGCTCGAAGCCATCCAGAACTACCAGCAGCGCGAGCGCCGCTTCGGCGGTCTCGGCGAAACCTTCACCGACGAGGACCTCGACACCCTCGAACCCGCCGCCCAGGTCGCCGAAGAGATCGCCACCGAACTCACCCCCAAGCAGCTCATCCCGCGTTAGCTTTCGGGGCAGCAGCAGCGGACTCGCAGTAGCGTCCTCCCAACGGGTCCTGATCTCGCTCGAAAACCTGTCAAGCCCTGCAGGCGAATCGCCGTACTCATCTCTTTGAAAACAGAGAGCATTTAGGCAAAAATATTTGGCGTGTTTACCCTGCGCCGCCCCGTATCATGGATACAGGATGAAGAACGGAAAAAACCCGGCACCCCTGGAACAGCGGCAAAGCACAGCGGCAAAGCACAGCGGCATAGCACAGCGGGACTGCAACAGGGCAGTCAATCCCCGGCCTAAGCCCTTTGTAGGAACTGTTTTGCATAGAAAGTAATCAGTCAATGGGGGAGGGGGGGGTGGCATATCTCCCCAGGCTGGTCAGAGAGAAGTGATTGGACAGTGGAACGCTTCGGTTTGGAGTTCCCTGTAACCGAAGACGCACCGCCATGTATCCTCACCAGAACGCATGAAGCGCATTCTCACCGCAATCGTCCTCATCGCTCTGGTCGGCGCTCTGGTCTTCTACGACAACCCGGGGCTGGTCACGCTCGTCGCCGCCGTCATCGCGGTCCTCGCCGCGCTGGAGTTTCGCACCCTCACCGAAGCCGGCGGCGGCTCCGTTCCCTTGTGGTGGACCATCAGCGCCATCGCACTCCTTTTTCTCGCGACGTTCTTTCGCCCCAGAGAATTAACCATCCTGGTCGTCTCCTTCGCGACGCTGGTGCTCTTCGCCATCGCAACCTTTCGTTCCCCCATGGACCGCGTGCTGCGGCAGACCTCGGCCGGCGTCCTGATGCTGGTCTACGTCGCCTATCCGCTCGCGCTGCTGCCGCAGATCCTCAACGAGGACGATGGCACCGCGCTTCTGCTCTACCTGTTCGTCTGCGTGTGGTCGGGCGATGTCGCCGCGCTCTACATCGGCCGCCGTTTCGGCCGCCGCAAGCTCGCGCCGCGCCTCTCGCCCGGCAAGACCTGGGCGGGCGCTATCGCCTCGCTCATCGCATCCTGCATCTTCGGCATGGGCCTTATCCTGCTCGGCGACTGGTTCACGCAGCAGAACTCCACCTTCACCCGCCTCCACACCACCGAACCCTGGTGGGTCTTCCTCATCCTCGCCGCCGCGCTGAACATCGCCGCGCAGTTCGGCGACTTGCTCGAATCGGCGCTCAAACGCGGCGCGGGCGTGAAGGACTCGGGCTCCATCCTCCCCGGCCACGGCGGCGTCCTCGACCGCATCGACGCCCTGCTCCTCGCCGCGCCGTTACTGTGGTTCGTCCTCGCCCTGCGCGAGTACTTCTCGCTCGGCAGCCTATAGCCTGAGTCTGCGAAAATAGCCAAGTGAAGAAGATTGCCCTGCTCGGCTCGACCGGCTCCATCGGCCAGAGCACCCTCAGCCTCTGCGAGTCGCACCCGGACCGCTTCCATCCCGTCGCGTTCGCCGCCGGCTCGAACCTCGACGTCGCTTTCGCCCAATGCCAGCGCTGGCTTCCGCAAATTATCTCGATGGCTACGGAAGCCCTCGCCGCAGAGCTCGCAGCAAAGCTGAAGACCGCAAACATCCCCGGCATCGAAATCGTCCACGGCACCGCGGGAACGGTCCACGTGGCCACGTTCCCGGAGGCCAACTTCGTCGTCTCGGCCATCGTCGGTGTCGCCGGCCTCGAAGCCACCTACGCCGCCGTACTCAGTGGCAAGACCGTCGGCCTCGCCAATAAAGAATGCCTCGTCGCCGCCGGAGACCTGATCCTCGCCGCCGCCCGCGAACACAACGTCGATCTCCTGCCCATCGACTCCGAGCACAACGCCATCCACCAGTGCCTGCGCGGCGGCGCACCCTCCGAAGTCAAGCAGATCTGGCTCACAGCCTCCGGCGGCCCCTTCCGCAACACGCCGCCCACCGACTTCGAAGCCATCACGCCCGCGCAGGCGCTCCAGCATCCCACCTGGGTCATGGGCCAGCGCATCACCATCGACTCCGCGACCATGCTCAACAAGGGCCTCGAGATCATCGAAGCCTGCCGCCTCTTCAACCTGCCGCCCTCGCGCGTCCGCGTCACCGTGCATCCGCAGTCCACCATCCACTCGCTGGTCGAGTACATCGACGGCTCCATCCTCGCGCAGATCTCCGTCACCGACATGCGCCTGCCCATCCTCTACGCGCTCTCTTGGCCGGAGCGCATCGCCTCCAAGAGCGAAGACGCCCTCACCTTCGACATGGCCGCCCTCGCCCACCTCGACTTCCAGCCCCCCGACTTCGAGCGCTTCCCCTGCCTGCGTCTTGCCTACGAAGCCGCCGCCGCCTCGCAGAATCACTGCATCGCCCTCAACGCCGCCGATGAGATCGCCGTCGATGCCTTCCTCCACGGCAAGCTGTCTTTTCCCGGCATCCCACGTACAATCGAACGTGTGCTGGCGCTCACCGCGACCGGCTCGCCCGCGTCCATCCTCGAGGTCCTCACTGCCGATCTCCAGGCCCGCGAGCAAGCCCGCGAGGTGATCGCAGACAGTTAGATCTGTCATCCGCATCTGTCATCCGCGCCGGTCAGAAATTGTCATCCTGAGCGCAGCGAAGGACCTGCTTCCCCTTCCCCTCGCCAGTAGCACCTAAAGGTCTCCCAACCCCTGCATGCACATTCTTCTCGTCATCCTTGAATTCATCGTTGTCCTGGGCATCATGGTGTTCGTGCATGAGCTCGGCCACTTCATCGTGGGCAAGCTCTGCGGCGTGCGCGTCGAGGTCTTCTCCATCGGCTTTCCGCCGACCATCCTCCACGTCCAGCGCGGTGAAACCGACTACCGAATCTCCGCGATTCCGCTCGGCGGCTACGTTAAGTTCGCCGGCGAATACGGCTCCGACGCCAGCACCGCGCCTGCCCCCGGAGACCTCAACTCGCGGCCCCGCTGGCAGCGCATCCTCATCGCGCTTGCCGGCCCGGTCAGCAACTTCCTGCTGGCGTTTTTCCTCGTCACCATCGTCGCGCTCTACCACTTCGAAACCGACCAATATCTCACCGGCCCCGCCGTCGTCGACTACGTTCCGCTCAACACTCCCGCCGCCCGCGACGGCATCTCTGCCGGCGACACCATCCTCAGCTTCAACGGCATCAACCTCCCCACCTGGGAGCGGGTCTTTGAAGAGTCCGTGCTCAATCTCAACCGGCCGCTGCCGATCACCTTCAACCACGACGGCAAGATCGTCTCGCGCAGCGTCGACATCGCATCCAGCAACAGCAGCGATTTCAGCGCCGATGACATGACCGCCGTCGGCCTGATCCCGCGCATGCAATCCGGCCCCATCGGCGTCGCCAGCGTCTCTGGCGGCACACCCGCCAGCCGCGCCGGTCTGCAAGCGGGCGACGAACTCGAACGCGTCGACGGGCTTCCGATGCACTCCGTGCTCGCGCTGCACTCCTACCTGAAAGACCGCGCCGGCGCGCCCGCCACGCTGCTGGTCCTGCGCCACGGCCAGCCGCTCGCAATCACCCTCGCACCCGAGCGCATCGACACCGACCCCAGCGACATTCAGTATCAGATCGGCTTCCTCGCTCAACCCGCGCCGGTGGACGTGAAGCAGCTTCCGCTCGGCCAGGCCATTGCGCAATCGGTCAAGCAGAACCGCCACGACTCCAAGCTGATCCTGCGTGTCCTCAAGGGCCTCTTCACACGCCACGTCTCCGTTCGCCAGATGAGCGGCCCGGTCGGCATCGCACAGGACATCGGCGTCGCCGCCGCGATGGGCATCTGGCCGCTGCTGAGCCTCATGAGCCTGATCTCGCTCAACCTCGGCATCTTCAACCTGCTGCCGTTCCCCCCGCTCGATGGCGGGATGATCTTCTTCCTGCTCATCGAAAGCATCATGCGCCGCGACGTGAACCAGCAGGTAAAAGACCGCATCTACCAGGTCGCCTTCATCTGCGTCATTGCCTTCTTCTTCTTCGTCATCTTCAACGACATCACCAAGCTGCACCTCGGTACGCACTGAAGCTTCGCAAGCTTGAATTCGTATCTCGCTGCGCCTATGCTTTTCCCATGAGCCTGAAGTCCGTCACCTTCGAAGCCGACGAGCAGTCCCTCACCACCATCGACGAGATCGCCGCCAACATGGGCGTAGATCGCTCCACGGCCCTCCGCGAAGCTATCGCCATGTACCTCGCCGATTATGAGGACTTGAAAGCACAACTGGAAGATTCGCTTGCTCAGATCGACGCTGGCAACTTCCTTACACACGAGGAAGTCATGGCGAGACACCACGCGAGAGCGCAGTCGAATCAAGCCGCATGACCCAGATTCGCTGGTCTCCGCGCGCCTCCGCCAATCTCGACGCGATCTACGACTACATCGCCGAAACCAGTATTACAGCGGCCAATAGGCAGCGCGATTTGATTCTCAACGCGATCGAGCAGATCAGAAAATTTCCGGACTCCGGACGCGGCGGCCGCATCCCGCCGCTCGACGAACTCATCGTCCCGAAAACACCGTACATCATCTACTACCGCAGAACGGCGGAGTCCATCGACCTTGCAATGATTCGGCACGGCGCTCAGAAGCCACTGAAGCGCCTACCGCGCGGCTAACTTAGCACCGGTCCCGCAACTCCATCGCAATTTGCGCCGCCGCCATTCGCGCCTCGTCTTCTCTGTCCACGGGAAAACTGATCGCCCCCACGCGCGCGTGCCCACCGCCGCCCAACCGCTCGCAGATCGCCGCGATATTCGCCAGCTCACCCTCCGGCTTCGCCGTCCACGGATTGGTCCCCACCGAGACTTTATTGCGGAAGCTCGACTTCGACAGCCCCACGTTGTACGTCCCATCCGGATGCAGATAGTACGGAATAAATTTGTTGTAACCTTCCGTCGGCTGGTCGGTGATGTCAAACGTAATCACGCCGCGCTCGCAATGCGCGCGCGCGCGAATCAGCTCCAGCCCGGCCCGGTGCCGTTCCATCAGCGGCCCTAACTGCTCCTGCACGAATGGCTGCTCCAGCACCTGCTCGAGCGGCATCGCGGTCAGCAGCGGAATCAGCCGCTGCGACATCGAAGCACCCTCGCCATCCGGCGCGCTTTCAATAATCATCGTCAACTTCATCGCCGGCGCAGCCATCTCCACCGCGGCCTTCGCGCTCTCATACTTCGCGCCATCCACAATGTCGGCCCAGTGAATCAGCTCCGCCAGCGGAGCCACATCCATCCCGAACTTCGTGCTCGCAATATGCGCGATCCATCCCGTGCAACTGATGTAGCTCGGATCGAAGAACTGCCGCATCGCCTTCGGCCCCGGCGTTCCATTTGAATTCATCTGACCCGCGCGAAACTTCGCCTCGTCCTCCGCCGATGCGAACGCCGACAGATGATGATCGAACCACCACGCCACCCGCTCCAACGGCGAATACTTGAAGTCCACAATCGCATTCTCACCGCCTGCCTCGAACCAGCTCTCCTCGAACAGCGAGCCCGGGCGATGCACCAGCCCGCGATACTCAAAGCGATCCGCCGTCCCGACGCACTCGCGATGAAACCGTGTAAACAGCGACGCCGAGCACGCGCCATCGAAGCATTTGTCGTGATAAAAAACGCGGCAGTTCAAGCTTACGCACCCACCCAGATCAATTTCGTTCCGTCCTTCCAGCATATCCGACGCCACGCGGCCACCCGAAGCTTGCGCTGCCCTGTCGTATCCTAAGCAAGTTCAATCGAGGATCGGGTCGCGCCTCTAAAGTAAGCAAGAAGAAATTGTCATCCTGACCCTGAGCTGGCCGAAGGGAAGGACCCGCTTTTTGTTTGCGGCAGCACAACACTCGACTCCCGAGCCATCAACGAATTTCGGAGCCCCGAATGCCCGATCCGCAAGAGCGCAGCGGCGCCAACCTGCCGCACTCTCCCTGGCCAGAGCCTCCACACCGCGAGCCAGTAGACGACATCGTCTTCGGCCGCTTCGGTCTTCGCGCCGGCTGGGGCATCCTGCTCTTCTGCTTCCTCTATCTCTTCTCCTCCACCACCATTCCGGTCCTCACCGACCTCATCCAACACCACTTTACGATCTTCGCAGCGCACTCGCAGACCACGCAATCCGGGACTGCCCTCGCCGCCGAACCAGCGCGTCAAGGCATCCGCGCGCCCATCTATCTGCTCGACGGTAGCCTGTTCTTCGCCGCGCTCCTCCTCTCGTCATGGCTGCTCTCGCGCATCGAGCACCGCCGCCTCGGCGTCTTCGGCATCGCCTCGCGCCGCCTGCGCGACTTCCTCCCCGGCGCCTTCTGGGGCCTCGCCTGCATGTCGCTGCTCATCGCCGTTCTGCGCGCAGCGCATCTACTCGCCTTCGACGCGCACGCCCTCACCGGCCCGGCCATCTTCACCTCCGGCGCGATCTGGCTCGCTACCTTCCTCACCGTCGGCCTCGGCGAGGAGTACTTCTTCCGCGGCTATCTGCTCTTCACCCTCACCCGCGGCCTCTACGGCCTCGCCGAACGGCTGACCCCGACTTCCACGCGCGCGCGCGCCATCGCCTTCTGGATCGCCGCCGTCCTCATGTCCTGCGCCTTCGGCGCGCTGCATCTCCGCAACCCCGGCGAGACCGCCCCCGGCATCATCGCCGTCTTTCTCGCCGGCATAGTCTTCAGCTACGCTCTCTGGCGCACCGGTTCGTTGTGGTGGGCGATCGGCTTCCACATGACCTGGGACTGGGCGCAGAGCTTCCTCTATGGCGTTCCCGACAGCGGCGCGCTCTCCGCCGGCCGCCTCTTCGTCACCCACCCCACCGGCCGCCCGTTGCTCTCCGGCGGCATCGACGGCCCTGAAGGCAGCCTGCTGGTTCTGCCCATCTTCCTGCTCGTCGCGCTCATCATCCGCACCACCACGCGCAAGGGCACACAGCCCGCGCTCGAACTGCAGCCGGCCGTCGGCCGCTAAATCAAAATCAAAGGTTGTTATACCCAAGTTTGGTTGGCTCATTCATCGCAAAGCTTGATCGCGATGAGTGGGGACGCACACCGTCTGTCTGCGGCTTTTGGCAGCCGGGTATTCTATCTTGGTGTGCTCTTGGCGCGGCGCGGCGCGGTTCCCGGTTAGACGTGCGCGCGGAGCCGCCCTACACCCCACCACCCACCGATGTCACAATAGCTCATGCCGCGCGATCCAGCCCCTGCCGCAGCGAATGCCGCAGCGAAAGCCGCAGCGAATCGCCACCGTGCTCTGCTCCTGCTGCCGATCGCCGCGCTGCTCGCCATCCTTCCGCTGCTGGTCCACGGCTGCTCCTGCGGCCACGACCTCGTCTTCCACGTGCAAAGCTGGCTCGATGCGGCGCAGCAACTCCGTCACGGCCACTATCCGCGCTGGGCGTTCAGCCCCGCATGGAACGCCGGCGAACCGCGCTTCATCTTTTATCCGCCGCTCTCCTGGCTGCTGGGCGCGCTGCTTACGACGATCTTCCCCACCGCCGCCGCGCCGCAGATCTACATCTTCCTCGCGCTGACCGCCGCCAGCCTCTCCATGTACCACCTCGCCAGCCGCTTCGTAAGCTCAAACGCCGCCCTGCTCGCCGCCGCGCTCTACCTCGCCAACCCTTACATGCTCTTCAACGCATTCGAGCGCTCCGCCCTGGCCGAACTCCTCGCCGCCGCCTGGATTCCGCTGCTGCTGCTCGCCGCGCTCCGCCCGCGCCCGACCCTCCGCGGCGTCGCTCTCCCGATCGCGCTACTCTGGCTGACCAACGCGCCCGCCGCCGTCATGGGCTGCTATACCTTCGCGCTGATTGTTGCCCTTCGCCTCATCGCCCGCTTCGTCACGTTCCGCCGCTCTGCGCCACGATCGTCGATGCGTAGCGGGGAAATCCCAGCATTCCGCCTCGCCCTCACAACCATCCTCGGCGCGGCCCTCGGCCTCGCTCTCCCGGCCTTCTATCTCATCCCCGCGGCCTTTGAGCGCCGCTACGTGCAGGTCGCGATGGCCGTCATCCCCAACCTCCGCTTCCAGGACAACTTCCTCTTCACCCGCACCGCCTACGAACCGCACAACGTCGTCACCCACACCATCAGCGCGCTCGCCGTCGTTCTGCTCCTGCTCACCGTCGCCATCCTCAGCGCAGTGCTGCTCCTGCGCGACCAGCACAGCGCCCCAACCCCGGTCCCGGCAACGACACGGGCGCCGGTCCCTGCAACGACGCGGGTGCCCCATGTCTCGCTTCTGAGACATGGGTTTACCCCGCCGCCCGCCCTCGCCCCGACTCTAGCCGTCCTCACGCTGGTCCTCACGTTCCTCCTAGTCCCCATCTCCACGCCCATCTGGCAGCACCTCCCCGAGCTCGCCTTTCTGCAATTCCCCTGGCGTCTGCTGACCATCCTCGCCGCGGTCCTTTGCCTCGGCATTGCCTTGCTCCTGGGTGCCCCATCACAGCCGCGTGCCCCATTCATGACGCGGCCTCATCGCGGCATGGGTGGGGTCGCAACGACGCTCGCAGCGCTACTCTGCCCCCTCCTCCTCGCCTTCCTCTGCTTCCACCTCTACGGCCAGGCCTGCGCAGTCCCCGACCGCCCCAGCGCCGTCGCGACGCTCTTCCGCACCCATCACGGCGCCGCCCCTACTGACGAGTACACCCCCACCAACGCCGACAACGACACCCTCCGCAGCGACGATCCCGGCTACTGGCTCACCCCTGACCCGCAGGCCTTCGCGCCCCACACCCTCCCCAACCCCATTGCCACCAATCCCGACTAC
Organism: Granulicella sp.; assembly: GCA_965277925.1. GTDB lineage: Bacteria > Acidobacteriota > Terriglobia > Terriglobales > Acidobacteriaceae > Granulicella. The sequence continues at coordinate 2,174,287 of OZ255850.1, forward strand.
GACAAGCCCACGCCTATCGACCAGACCGTCTCCGCCCACGCACCCACGCACCTCACGCTCAACCTCGCGCAACCGGAGGACCTCATCCTCAACCTCCGCGACTTCCCCGACTGGCGCATCACCGAAACCAGCCCTGAGCACCCCAACCAGACCCGCGAACCCGCCCGCATCCAGCGCGACGACGGCCTGCTCGCCATCGCACTCCCGGCTGGCGCCTCCACCATCGACATCTCGTGGTGCCTCCCCCCTGACCAGGAACTCGGCGACGCGCTCAGCCTCTGCGCTCTGCTTGCGCTCATCCTCACCTTCCGCCGCAACGTCGTAATAAGTCAGAATAGCGACGCTGAAGTTCGGGGATAGTAAGAATTGTCATCCTGAGCGCAGCGAAGGACCTGCTTTTTCCAGCACTGGCGAAACTACTCCCTGCTCCCGCCCACGCCGGCCCTCACCCGCTCGCGTAAAATCAATCTCTGACGCATGACTGACGACGTCCAATCCCTTTTGAACACCGGCGCCGCCCTCACCGACGCCGCGCTCGAGCGCCTGCTCCCCTCCCCCACCACCGAACCGCACTCCATCCACCGCGCCATGCGCCACAGCACCTTCGCCGGCGGCAAACGCCTCCGCCCCATCCTCTGCATGGAGGCCGCGCGCATGGTCGCCGGCACGCTGCATCCCGGCGCAGCCGAACTGCCGCCCGGGGCAGCCGAATTGGGCGCCGCCATCGAGATGGTCCACACCTACTCGCTCATCCACGACGACCTCCCCGCGCTCGACAACGACGACCTCCGCCGCGGCCAGCCCACCTGCCACGTCGCGTTCGGCGAAGCCATCGCCATCCTCGCCGGCGACGCACTCCAGACCCTCGCCTTCCAGACCCTCGCGCAGCTCCCTGCCCCACCCGCCACCGTCGTCGAAATTCTCCGCGAGTTCTCCCTCGCTATCGGAACCGGCGTCGGCGCATTACATCCAGACGACCCCTACAGCGCGGGTGGCCCATCCATGACGACAGTTTCATCGTCGGCATGGGTGGGGTCGCACGGACTCCCTCCCGGTGACTTACCCCCCGGCGCGTTACCCCCCGGCATGATCGGCGGCCAGGTCCTGGACATCGAATCCGAAGGCCACCACCCCACCGCCGAACTCGTCGACCGCATCCACCGCGCCAAGACCGGCGCTCTCATCACCACCTCCATCGTCTGCGGCGGTCTTCTGGGAGTGAGGCTCGATCACATTCAAATCAGAGACGCGGCGCACATGGACTCACTCATCAGCACCGGTAAGCGCCAGGCAGACGCCCTCCGTCGCCTCCGCACCTTCGGCGAAAAGGCCGGCCTCGCCTTCCAGATCGTCGACGACATCCTCGACGTCACCGAATCCTCCGAACAGCTAGGCAAGACCGCCGGCAAGGACACCGCGACCGTCAAAGCCACATGGCCTGCGGTCTTCGGAATCGAACAATCCCGCCGCGACGCCGCCGATCTCATCGCCGACGCCTTCGCCGCGCTCGAACCGTTCGGCCCCGCCGCCACCCCGCTAAAATCTCTCGCCCAGTACCTCGTCGACCGTACCCACTGATTCTCTGTCTTTTGCCGTTCGCTTTGCTCTTATTTCTTCGGTTGTCATCCTGAGCGTTGCGAAGGACCCGCTCTTGCCGTTGCCCTTGCTCTTGCCCTTGCCCTTGCTTTTCTAGTTGTCATTCCGCAGGAATCTGCTTCTCGCCCGCGCCACTCACCCTCTGAGAACAACCCCATGCAGCTTCGCCCTCGCCACTTCATCCTTCTCGCCGTCGTCATAGGCCTGTTCGTCTTCAACATCGTGCGCCATCGCCGCGCGCAGCCGCCCGCCACATTCACACAGCCCGCGCCGGCGATCGTCACCACCCGGCCAAGCTCCCCAGCCTGGACCGCCTTCGACCACGCCGCCACCCTGCGCGACGCGCCCGACGCCCAGTTCCAGTCCGCATACCGCAACCTCCAGCAGCAGATCGCCGCCGGTCCGCCGCAGCCCGGCATCGAGGGCTGCCTCACCTGGCTCGAGTTCTACCGCCAGGGCATCCTGCACCCCGCGCGCGACCCGCAGTGGAAGGCCCGCAGCGAACATCACCTCGACGGCTGCATCCAACACCACGCCGACATCAGCAGCTGATGAACCCGTCCCATCTCGCCTGACCGCATGACCGACGCCGATCTCCTCCAATCTCTCCGCGACTGCTACGCTCCCGCCCTTCGCCGCAACATCGTCGAAGCCGGACTCGTGCGCTCGGCCACGCTCACCCGCGACAACGATGCTCCCGGCGCGAATATCCCCAGCGTTCCACCGCGTTACATCGCGCACATCATCCTCACCGCGCCCGGCTCCGACGAAGCCGCCAACGCCCAGCTCCTCGCTCAGATCGAAAACCGTCTACTGGGCTTTGAGGCCATCTCGCGCGTCACCGTTACACTCAGGCCAGCGCTCTTTTCCATTCTCTGAAGAGTCCTCCTGCGCCATGTCATCTTGAACATTTCCAAACGAATTCAAACCATCCTCTTGCATCGCAAAACCCAGCTCAAAACGCCCCTCGAAATCGTGCCCCGCGCCAAACTCCAACCCGCGATCCATCCCTTCGACACGCTGCATGGCACCGACACCTCGGGCCTGATTCCAGGCTCGGTCATCGCGCACGGCACCACTGCCAAAGTCGAGGAGCTCACCGCCTACTACGGCGTCGCGCCCAGCATCCTGCATGGTCTGCTCGATCGCTGGCTCGACCGCAGCGAGTTGCCGGCGGGCGAACTCCCTCGCGACATCGAGCGCACCGTGTTCCTCGACATCGGCGCCGGCAAAGGCCGCGCCATGCTGCTCGCCTCGCAGCATCCTTTCCTGCGCGTCGAAGGCGTCGAGCTCAACCCCGCGCTCGCCCAGACCGCTCGCCGCAACATCGCCCTCTGGCAGCGCGATCCGCTCGCCAGCGCCCTCGCCCCGCTGCTCCTGCATCACGCCGACGCCACCACGCATCCGCTGCCGCTCGAACCCACCGTCGCCTTCCTCTTCCATCCCTTCGAGCTGCCCATCCTCCGCCGCTTCCTGCGCCACATTGAGCGCACCTGGACAACCCGCGCGCGCGCCGCAAACCCCGCTCCCTTCGATCTGCTCTACGCCAACGCCGAGCACGGTTCGCTGCTTGATCGCCATCCCGCCTTCACGCGCCTATGGATGGGCCCGGTCGCCATGACCCCCGCCGATCACATCGCCGATCTCGCCGCCATCGCCGAACAAAAAGAGTACGGCTCCACCGGCGATGAGCTGTGTGCGATCTATAGGTTTACCGGCCGCGGGCGCTAGATTCATCCGCGTGGGCAGGTAGCTCGTCGGCGTAGAGTCTCGCTTTTGCTTTTCTGGTTGTCATTCCGCAGGAATCTGCTGTTGCGACGCCCATGCGCCATCGGGAGAACCACGTGAGTACACTGGCCGAGGCGCTGGAATTGTGACAGCAGGAAGAAATAAGTCAACACCCCCGGAACTAATCACCCGGCCCCGCGTATAACTCAACATGCAACTTTGCTGGCAGATTTCAGCACAGGTGCAGAGGGTGTGCGAATAACGCTCACGATGTACGATAAAAATGCATCCTCGGGAACTTCTTCACGATCTTATCCGTAGATGAGGTTGTGAGCGCAAGGATCGAATGCAAGACAGCAAGATAGGCGGCCAGATCGAAACAGGATCCATCCGCCACCCATCGGGCCCCGCAGTTTATGCCAGTGAATGTGACGGCTGAGTCAAGACCTCATCCCCGCCCACACTGATCGACACCACCGACAACCCAAGCAGTAGTAGAGCGCCGCAATCCCGGTCATCGACCGGTCGCGACGCCAAAGGAGAAACACGTATGTACACCGCATTGATCGCAGTCGTCTTCGCTTCCACCGTCTTCGTTCCCAGCTTCATCGGGATTCGCGACCGCACCAACGCCGATTGGCGCTCGCGCTAACCAGCCTTCGCTAACCAGAGCAGCCCGGCCGGGACCCGATTCGTCCCTTGCGAGCACAAACAGAAGGGCCGCGACAACCGTCGCGGCCCTTCCTGTTCTTACCTGCACAGTTAGATCGGAATCAAAGGTTGCTGCACCCCGGCTTGGGTGGCCCATTCATCGCAAGGCTTCATCGCGATGAGTGGGGACGCACACCGTCCACCTGCGGCAGTTTATAGCCGGCCATATGTATCGGGATTGTGCCTACCCGCCATCCCTCCACCGCACCAGCAGCAGCCGCTCGTTCTCACTCTCGCCCTGCTCGATGGCAATCTCCGCATCCGCCCGCTCCATCACGCTCGCGAAGCGATCGCCCCACTCGACCAGAACCAGCGCATCGCCTTCATCGACAAACTCCCAAAGGCCGATGCCCTCCAGGTCGCGCTCGGTCTCCAGACGATACAGGTCCAGGTGAAACAGCCGCGGGCTGTGGCCGTTTCTTGGCCGCCCCGCATACTCATGCACCAGCGTGAACGTTGGGCTCGCGACCTCATCGGCGGGTGCGCCCAGCGCCGCGGCCATGCCCCGCACCAGCGTCGTCTTGCCTGCGCCGAGATCGCCGCGCAGTACCACCAGCTTCGGCGGCCGCAGCAGCTCCGTCAGCAACTCGCCGAGCGCCAGCGTGCCGGCCTCGCTGCGCGTTCTCAGCCGTTTCTCCCGCGTCCAATCTCTCATTTCGCAGGCACTCCACTCATACCGCCCTCGCTTCGAGCACCGCCTCGAACCCCGCTTCCCGCAGCCGCCAACCCCGCGATCCAAGTGAACCCATCGTGATCGCGAACCCGCGCGCGAAAGGCCTGCCACAGATGGTCAACCGTATCGGTCGCGAGCACCGTGTGCTCGTCCTGCGCGAGACACGCGAAGTCGCCGGCGAGTCCGTGCAGAAATACCGCGGCCTCGACCGCCTGCGCCACATCCTCTGGCTTCATTTCGTCATCTTGCTTGTGAGATCCCGCCCCGCCATACTGCGCCAGCATCGCCGCGACAATCCCCGTAAGAATATCGCCACTGCCGCCCTTGGCCATCGACGGGTTGCCGGTCGTATTCACGGCTACGCGCCCATCAGGATGCGCAATCAGCGTGCGCCAGCCCTTGAGCACCAGCGTGACGCCGTGCTCGGTAGCGAATCGCCGCGCCAGCCCCACGCGATCGGCCTCGACTTCCTTCACACTCATGCCTGCGAGCCGCGCCATCTCGCCCGGATGCGGCGTCAGCACAATCGTCCGCGGCTTGCCCTTAGCGTTCGCCGTTTCCACCGCCTCATGCAGCAGCGCCGTTCGTCCCGCCAGCGCATTCAGCGCGTCGGCGTCGATGACCATGGGCAGCGACACGCGTTCCACAAACGTCCGCACAAATCCTGGCGTCGATCCCTCCTGCCCCAGCCCCGGCCCGATGCCGACCACGGTAATCCCCTTCAGCAGCTCCGCTAGCGGTTCCGATTCAAGCTGCGCCAGCGACAACCCCGCCAACCCTCCGCCCCCTACTTCCTGCTTCCTGCTTCCTGTTTCATGCTCCAACTCCACCAGCATCAACTCCGGCGCGATCCCCGCAACGATGGGCAGAATCTCGCGCGGCACCGCCGCCGTCACCAGGCCAGCACCCGCGCGCATCGCCGCCAGGCTGGCCATCGACGGCGCACCCGCCTTGCCCCACGCGCCGCCCACCAGCAGCACATGCCCAAACTTGCCCTTGTTGCCATTCACATCGCGGGGCGCTTCCGCAGTCCTTTTCGCTGCGCCCGCCCAGTGCAGACTTGTGCCCGAGTCGATCGCATTGTCGGGCGTACCAATGGGCGCGACCACCACCGGCCCGAACGTTCCCGTCGTAAGATGCCCGAAGACATGCGCCAGTTTGGGCGCGGCAAAGGTCACCACCGCATCGGCGCGAAACGCCGTAGCTTCGCCCTCGCCGCTGTTCTGCTGCATAGAATCCGCGTCCCAACCGCTCGGCAAATCGACCGCAACCACCGCAACCCGCATCCCCGCGAGCAGATCGCGCGCCGCCACTGCCAGCCCTCGCAGCCGGGGTCCCCGGCAAGCGTTCTCTGCTTGCTGGGGTGGGAGCGGCGGCTTGAACCCAGTGCCCACGACGGCGTCGATCACCAGCGCCGCATCCTTCAGGGCAGCGCGCAGTTGCTCCTCATCGGCAATCTCCACTGCCTCCGGGTGCCCCGCGTCGTGATTTTGAGACGTGGGTTTGCACGAAGCCCACGCCTTCGCCGCCTCGCCCTTCAGATCACTCTCCGCGCCGAGCAGCGCCACGCGAACTTTGCGCCCCGCCTCGGCCAGCACCGCTGCCGCAACCATCCCATCGCCGCCGTTATGACCCTTGCCGCACAGCACGACGACCACACCATCGCCTGCATACTCACGCAGGCAGAACCGCGCCACCGCCGCACCCGCGTTCTGCATCAGCGTCTGCACGGTCACGCCGGCATCCGCCGATCGCCGGTCCGCCGCACCCATCTCTTCTGCTGTCAGAATCTTCATAGCCGCGCGTCCATACTCCCCTGCACACAATTCAGGCGCAGGGGATTCAGATGCACTCCGCGCTTAGGTCGCTACTGCGCGCCAGCCAGCATCGTGCGCGTCGCCGTCTCCGCCCCACGCTGGGCGGTCGATCCCTTGGGCGCAAAGTAATTCCGGTCGTACATCGCGCGATAGAACTCGCCCGTCAGCTCCGCCGCCTTGGGTCCGAACGTCGGCCGTCCACCCTCCAGAAAAATCACCGTCACGATGCGTCCGGTCGGCGCGTCGCCATAGGACACAAACCACCCGAACCGCGTCCCGTTGTTCGAGCACGTACCGGTCTTGCCGAACACCGGAAACTGCACAAAGTTGGTGCGCAGCGACCGCGCCGTTCCATTCGAAAAGTCAACCGCTCCCTCCATCCCCGGAAGGATCTGCGGAATCACATTCTGAATGTCCAGCAGCCGCTTCACCTTGGGCTGGAAGTTCGCCGCCTCGCCCGGCGTGGTCGGATGCTGCAGGTAGTACAGCGTCCCTCCGTTGGCGATCGCGCTCACCAGCGCTCCCAGTTGCAGCGGCGTCATGCTGATGCTCTGGCCGAACGAGCACATCTTGCCCACGCCGCCCTCGGACTCCGGCAGCACCGTGCTCGGATACACCCCAAGCTGCTCACCGGGAATGTTGTAGCCCGCCAGCTCGCCCAGGCCGAACTCGTTCGCATAGTGCTTCACGCGCTCAAAGCCCATCGCGCGCCCCAGCACCTCAAAGTACAGGTTCACGCTCTTCGCCAGCGCGTGGGTCAGGTCCAGCGTGTAGTGGCCGCCGAGATTCACCGGCGTATCCGCCTTCACCAGGCCCTCCTTCAACGCAGCCAGCGCCACCGCGACCTTGATGGTCGAACACGGCTCGGCTCCAGCACTGAGCGCGAGGCGTTGGTTCACCATCGCGAGGATGCGGCCGCTCGATGGATCGATCGCCAGCACCGTGCCATTCATATCGCCCAGCGCCTGGATGGCCGCCTCGCGCACCACCGGATCTTCGCCCGCCGTCACATCGCCGGCTGTCACACCGGTGGCGAAGCTGCTCGCCGTGAATCGCTCTCCGTAATAATGCCGCACTACCCGCCGTCCATGCACCCACAGCACAACGACGCGGCCGCCCTCGGCCGCCACGTTCCTCCGCAGCACCGCATGACGCATCCCCGCATGACGTATCCCCGCAGAGCGCACGCCCGCACCATGCGTATCGCGGACCTCGTGTGCAACGGCACCATGCTCGGTTACGCGGTGTGCCCTCGTTCTGTGCGCCGTCGTCGCATGCGCAATCGGCCTTTTGTGCCTTCTCGCCGCGGTTGGGCCGGCGCTCTGTCCCATCAGGGCTGAACACCAAAGCATCGTAATCGTCAGCGCTACAATTCTGGGTCGCATTGCTTCTCTTCACTCCCGTTACGGCTGGCGCTAACTCGCAGATTGGTTAAACCCGCAGATTGCCTAAAGTTCTCTATCGGCAGCACGATCGAATCGCATCTGCCTGACCCACAAAAACTTCAGTGGCTGCGCCGCAGAAACGCCGGAATGTCCAGGTCGGCCTCCACCGCGCCGTCGCCGGCGTACCCGGCGAAGGAGGGGGTCTTCGCCTCCGGCTGCTGCGTTATGTTTTCTGCTGCCACGTCTTGGACGTTTCCGCCCGCGCCATTGTCACGCGACCGCCAATCTCTGGCCGGCGGAGCGCTCAGCTCCTCATTCGATCGACGGAAGAAATCATCGTCAAACACCGAAGCCGACACCGCCACCAACTCCGCCGCGTCCGCCACCGAGTTCGTCCCCACGGGCGGCGTATACGCCTCCTGCGCTCGCTCCGGGCGCTGCGGCTGATCCTGACGCTGCGGCGAATTCTGACGCTGCGGCAGATCCTGATGCTGCTCGCCAGCCGCAGCGTGCTCCTGATCCTCCTCGAGCACGCTCTCCCGCGTCGCCTGCTGGCGCGCCACATCGTAGTCCGCCCCCGAGCTGTCCTCTTGCGACTCCGTCTCCACCGCGGCCGGATTTGTCGAAGCCACCGGCTCCATCTCGCTGGCAAATCGCGCCACCGGCGGCCGCATGGAAATCCTCGGCTGCAGCGGCTCATGCTGCGTGGTCGGCAGTGTCGCCTCGGCCAGCATGCGCTCACGCCGCTGCGGCATCGCATCGCGGAAGCCCGTCGCAATCACCGTAATCTTCACCTCTTCGCCCATCGTCTCGTCCAGCACCGCGCCGAAGATGATATTCGCATCCTCGTGCGCCGCGTTCTGAATGATCGTCGAAGCCTCGTTCACCTCATTCAGCTTCAGGCTGCTCGAGCCCGTAATGTTGATCAGAATTCCGCGCGCTCCATCGATCGCGCCGGCCTCCAGCAGCGGACTCGCCATCGCCGCCATCGCCGCGTCCTTCGCGCGGTCCGGCCCACTGCGCACGGCCGTCCCCATCACCGAGTAGCCCATCCCCGCCATCGTTGTCTTCACATCCGCAAAGTCGCGATTGATCACACCGGGAATCGTAATAATGTCCGAGATCCCCTGCACGCCCTGGCGCAGCACGTCATCCGCAATCCGGAAGCTCTCAAAGAAACCCGCGTCCTTCGCGACCGCCAGCAGCTTCTCATTCGGAATCACGATCAGCGTATCGACCGACTCCAGCAGCTCCTGCATCCCGCGCTCGGCCTGCAGCGTGCGCCGCTTGCCCTCGAACGCGAACGGCCGCGTCACCACGGCCACCGTCAGCGCGCCCATCTCACTGGCCAGCGACGCAATCACCGGCGCCGCGCCCGTGCCCGTTCCACCACCCAGGCCCGCCGTCACAAACACCATGTCCGCGCCTTCGAGCGCTTCAATAATTTTGTCCGAATCCTCCAGCGCCGCCCGCCGCCCGATGTCCGGGTTCGAGCCCGCGCCCAACCCGCTGGTCAGCTTCACGCCGAGCTGCAGCTTCACCGGCGCATTCGATCCCTCCAGCGCCTGCGCGTCCGTATTGGCCGCGATAAACTCCACGCCCTCCAGATTTGCCGCGATCATCCGATTGACCGCGTTATTGCCGCCCCCGCCCACGCCGATCACCTTAATGCGCGCGCTCCGCTGCGTCTCGTCGTGATAGTGAATCCGGAGGGAGTCGTCGGGCGGATAAGACATGGGCAATTTCTCCTGTAGGCGCTGGCTTCAACGCCTATCTCCATTCTGCATTGTCGAACCAGGGAAATCTCGCGCGAACGATTTGCCCGTACCTACTTCGAGACCCCTCGCGCTTCAAGCCCGCTCTCGCTCTTGCTCTTGCGTTTGCTTTTCTAGTTGTCATCGCGCAGGGATCTGCTGCTGCTCTTGCTCTTGCGTTTGCTCTTCTGGTTGTCATCCCGTAGGGATCTGCTTGTGCGGTTGCTTCAGAATTCAGCGTGGGCATCCACGCTTCAACCGCAATCGCTACGGCAGATGAAACACCACGCCCGCGCCAATCGACCGCACCCCGATCGAACTCGTACTCGCTCCATTGCGATTGCCAATCTGATTCATCTCCCCCAGCCCCAGTTCAACCGCGCGCAGGTCCAGGAACGACGTAATGCGTATGTCCGCGCCCGCCAGTCCCTCATACTCCACATAGCTGTCGAAGGTCCGTGGCGGCAGAAGACCGCTGGCCGTCACTCCGCCCGGAGGCACCGCCGCATCGGTGCGCGCGTATCCCGCCAGCACCTCCACATAAGGCTTCAGCCACGAATAGTGTGCATGAAACGAGCCGCGCACCCCCCCCAGATAGTTCTGCTCCGACGTGATGTTGCCCGCTCCCGCGCTGGCCACCGCCGACTTGTTCGAGTGCAGCTCCCCCGCGCGAACATCCACCCCGAAGCGCATCGGCCCGAAGCTGCGAAAGTCGTAGTACACGCCGCCCAACCCGCCCGTTGCATTCACCTTGTCGCCGCCCGAAACGTCAGGAGTGTTAAAGCCCACGTTGGAGCACAAACCATTGCTCGAAAGACACGGAATCCCCGTAAGGCTCGTGCCCTGATAGACGCCATACACGCCGAGCTGCGCACGGGCCGCGATCGCGCAACCCACCCAAAGAACAACTACACCCAAGCACTTGCCAAATCTCATATGAATAGTCTATCGTCTGCGCCCGGTCGCGCGCCCAATCCCGCCGGTCTGAACTCCGGGCTATCCCTGCGCTCTTGCATTTCTGATTGTCATCCCGCAGGGATCTGCTTCGTGGTCGCGCCACCACCTCAAAAGCTGCCCGCGAAGATCGACTTCAGCTTCTGCTTCAGCCCCTGCTCTTCGCTGGCCTTGCGCACCTGCGTGCGATGCGTATACAGCAGCATCCCAATCGCCGCCGCAAACTCCGGCCGCGCCAGCTCCGCCGGCATCCGGCTCAGCGGCACCGGGTGGCCGATCCGCGCGGGAACCCGCAGCGTGCTCTCGGCATTATCCAGCAGCCCGGTCAGATGCGCTCCACCGCCGGTAAACACGCAGCCCGCTCCCATGGCCTCCAGCACCCCACCCGCACGCAGATTGTCGCGCAGCATGGTCAGCAGCTCACGCGCGCGCGGCTCCAGAATCTCCGCCAGAAAGCGCTGCCGCACCATCCGCGCAGCCTGCCCGCCCATCGCCAGATCGCCGCCGATCTCGATCTCATTCAGCTGCGGAACCGCGGTCACCACGCAATGCCCGTAGGTCCGCTTCAACTGCTCGGCCTCTTCCACGCCGATGTGCAGCCCCACCGCCAGGTCGTTCGTAAAGTGGTCACCGCCGATCGGCAGCACCGCCGTATGCGCCACCGAGCCTTCAAAGAACACCACCAGCTCAGTAGAACTGGCCCCAATGTCCGCCAGGCAGACGCCCAGCTCGCGCTCATCGGCCGACAGCACCGCCTCCGCCGCGGCAATTCCCTCAAACACCGTGTCCACCACCTCCAGCCCGGCCTTGTTCGCGCATGTGACCACACTCTGCGCGGCGGACCCCGAGCACGTCGACAGATGCAGACAAACCTCCAGCCGGTTCCCCACCATCCCCACCGGATCATGGATCCCAGCCTGGTCGTCGAGAATAAACTGCTGCGGCAGCAGGTGCAGCACCTCGCGGTCCGGCGCCAAGCCAATCGACCGCGCCCGGTCGATCGCCGAGCGCACATCCTCGCGCGTAATCTCTTTCATGCGGCTGCCCATACTGATGCCGCCCTGCGAATTCATCCCCCGAATATGCGGCCCACCGATCCCCACCACCGCCGTCTCGATCGGCGCCTTGGCGGTCTTCTCCGCCCGCAGCGCGGCCTGATTGATGGCTTCCGCCGCCGGCCCCAGGTCCGAGATCACGCCGCGCCGCATGCCCCGCGACGGCTCGATCCCATGCCCGCGATAGCGCAGCACGCCGTCGTTCAGCTCGGCCACCAGCACACAGCTCTTCGAGCTCCCCGCATCGAGGATCGTAATCAGGTTATCGATCCGTGCGTTCATCGAGTACCGCCTCTTGCCCTCATGGAGTCGCCCCGCCCCCCGCCCGCGCCGCGTTCTTCTTCACCCAGAATGCCTTAGGCTCGCCAGCCGCATTCGCCTTTGCCCTCACCGCCTTCTTCGCCGCTACCGTCCTCGCCATCGCCGTCTTTGCGGTGGCCGCCCTCGCCGTCCCCGCCTTCGCCGCCCCCGCCTTTGCTGTCCCCGCCTTTGCTGTCGATGCCATCGCCGTCCTCGCGGGAGGCGTCTCCTCCGCTCTCTTGGTTGTCATCCTGAGCGTAGCGAAGGACCTGCTTCCGTCGTTGTCTTTGCCGTTGCTTTTCTGGTTGTCATTCCGTAGCGAAGCGGAGGAATCTGCTGTTGCTGTTGCCGTCGCTGTTGCTGTCGCAGTCGCATTCCCAACCGCGCCCGCCACCGCAACCCCTTCGCCCTTCTGCATCTCCAGCACAATCTGCCCGTCATAGCGCATATCCGCCGACGCCAGCTTCGGATACTGCTGCTTCCACTCCGGCAGATGCTGCTCGAACTCCTCATAGCGGTGCAGGAACTGCTGCTCCCCGAAGTGCACCAGAATGTCGCTCCCGCCCGACGTCACCAGCGCCTTCACGTCCTCCGGGTTCGACACATCCACCTCGCTCAGGGTCTGCGAAAACTTCTGCGCCCCGCCCGCCGGAGACCCGCCATCCAGGTCGCTCATAAACCGCCGGTAGATCTCCATCCTCGCCGCCCGCGTCGACAGCGGATCGGCCGCCGAAATCCCCGTCAGCACCGGGAACGAATAATTCGGATCGCCCGCCGCCTCGGGCGGCATATCCAGCAGCACGCCGCTGGCATCCACCAGCCCGATCTGCGTTCCCTGCCGCACAAACGCCACCGGGGTCCGTTCCGTAATCAGCACCCGAATCTCGTTCGGCAGCAGCCGCATCACAGTCGCGTGCGCCACCCACGGCAGCCGCTCCAGGTCCGCCCGCCGCTCCGCCAGCGGAATCCCAAACACGTTCCGCTCGATGTCGTCGCCAAACACGCTCAGCACATCCGCGCGGTTCAAATGGTCGTTGCCCACGATCTGAATATCCGCCGAGGTCGCCACCACAAACCGAGGATCGTGCAGCACATACGACCGCACCTCCGCCACGCTCACCGCCGCGACTCCCAGCACCAGCAACACGCTTCCACCCAGCAGAATCCGCCCGCCAACGCTCTTCGGCAGCCGCCTCAGCCTGATCCGGAAGCCGCCTTTGCGCGCACGCCGCGAAGCCTCGTCCGCCTCATCGCCAAAGCTCTCGAAGTCCCCGCCGTCGGTCCCATACCCGCTGCCGGCATAGCCGCTATACGGCCGCTGCAGCGTTCCAGCGGACGCCGATCCGGACGCTGCCCCGGACGCTGACCGGGACCCCGCCCCGCGTTCCCGCCGCTCCATCTCCGAAGCATACCCCGGCTCCGGCGCATCGAGCACCCCCGTCCCGGTACCGGAGCCCCTTTCAGAGCCCCGCCCAGACCCGCGCTTGGAACCTGTCTTCATCTCCGCATAGCCCGAGCAAGGCCGCGGAAGAATCGCCAACTCACCCACTATACCGGCACCCGAGCCATCCCCGGCAAATCTCCGCCACCAGGTATCGCCTCAGGAACGCTCCGGAAAAACCTTCAACCCCAAAGCGCCCGCAACAGTGATTCGGCGACCGTCGCAGGTCTGACCGTAAGTATCCCCGTGGCATCCGCTAATTATAGAAAAGATGTATGGCAACTTCGAACTTCCGTGAAAGATAGTGTATGGTTTGACGGGCCACTGGATCAGGAAGGCAACGCACTTCCAGCACCTCACTCTTTGCGAGAACCAACTCCCCGTTATGTGAGCCTTTTTGCGCCAATACGGATACCCCGTTTTCCGTAAGTATCCGTATTGCATATTCCCTAGAGACCGTACCATCTAAACTTTGCATTCATCCGACCTTACGCGGCGATCTTCTCCCGTTGGATATATTGGATCCCGTTAAACGGCAAATAGGTCACAACGTTCGCGGCGATGGTATGAACAGAAACCTGCGAAAACCTGCTAAGGTTGGCGAGTTGATCATAGAGCATCTCTTTCCAGACCTCTACGGGTGCTGGCTTCAGAAACTTGTCGATTTTGCCATACACCCTGAGATGCTCATGGATTGTGCAGCAAAAACCAGTCTCAAAAGCGTTCTTAACCGACTCGAGCGTCGCCCCTTCTGCCGCGTAGTCGATATCCAACCCTTGAGCAAACCACGCATTCCCATCCTGCACTAGAACAACCCTCAGGTTGCCAATACCAACAAGATGGAAGTCACCGTCCTTGACGTGGATAGCAGTGGCGTTCGGCTTTTTCGTCGATAGATTTTTGTCGGCGCTCATAATAACATCCATTCCAACCGTGTTTCGACTGTTCGCTAGTGTCCTCCCATTAGGTACACTACACAACACAAGTATAGCAAGAGAATAAGGCTTGCTCCAAAATAAATATTAAGTCAATAGGTTCATCGAGATAAGAAGTAGCGGCATAAGCTCCTAGCTTTCAATAACATACAATCAACAGTATTTCCACACTGTGGAAAACGAGCCGCAACGAAGCAAGATCGTCCACTTCCTTATTTGCTTTTGGTGATCCCGTCCATTGCCCCGCCGATCATGAAGAGCCCAAATTGTAATTAGCTAGCGCACATGTGTTTGTTGCCTTTGAATTCAGGGGTACCGCCGCAGCGCCTCCAGAAGCATCGGCCCCGCCTGCGAGATGCTCCCCGCGCCCAGCGTCAGCACCATGTCTCCCGGCCGCGCATCCTCCGCCAGCCGCTCGACGCCTTCGGCCATCGAAGCCGCATAGCTCACCCGGCCCCCGGAGGAACTGCCGCCGTGCTGCCGGATCGCCACCGCCAGCGCCTCCCCGCTGACGCCCACAATCGGCTGCTCGCTGGCCGCATAGATGTCCAGCACCAGCAGCTCGTCCGCATCGCCAAACGCCCCCGCGAAGTCCGCCGTCAGGTCCCGCGTCCGCGTATACCGGTGCGGCTGAAACAGCACCAGAACGCGCCCGTAGCCGCACTCGCGCGCCGCCTGCAGGGTCGCGCGAATCTCCGTCGGATGATGCCCATAGTCGTCCACCACGGTCACCCCATGCTCCACGCCACGCACCTGAAACCGCCGATCCACGCCGCGAAAGCTCTTCAGCCCCGCGGCTATCTTCTCCGGCGCAATTCCCAACTGCACCCCGATCGCCACCGCCGCCGTCGCATTCAGAACATTGTGCCGACCCGGAACATGCAGCTCGAACGGCCCCAGCACCAGCCCCCGCGTATTCACCTCAAAAGTCGCATGGCAGCGGTCATCACGTCCATCGCCCGAAGCCAGCATCTGCAACTGGAAGTCAGCCTCCGCCGACTCGCCATACGTATAAACCCGCCGCGTCACCCGCGGCAGAATCGCCCGCAGCATCGGATCGTCGACGCACGCCGTCACCGCCCCATAGAACGGAATCCGGTCCATGAAGCTGACGAACGCGCCCTCGACATCGGCCATGTCCGCATAGGTGTCCATGTGCTCGCGGTCGAGGTTGGTCACCACCGCCAGAATCGGCGGCAGCTTGAGGAAGCTGCGGTCGCTCTCGTCAGCCTCCGCCACCAGATACTGCGACCGCCCCAGCCGCGCATTCGACCCCAGCGCATCCACTCTCCCGCCGACCACGACGGTGGGATCGAGCCCGCCGCCCGCCAGCACCGCCGCCACCATCGTCGTGGTCGTCGTCTTGCCATGCATCCCGGCGATGGCGATGCCATACTTCAGCCGCATCAGCTCGGCCAGCATCTCCGCCCGCTGGATCACCGGCGTCTTGCGCGCCCTCGCCTCCAGCACCTCCGGGTTATCCCGCGCCACGGCCGAGCTGGTCACCACCACATCGCAGGCCGCCGCATTGCCTGCCGCGTGCCCGATATAGATCGTCGCGCCCAGCCCCGCCAGCCGCTCCGTCGTCGCCGACCCGCGCAGGTCCGACCCCGACACCGCATAACCCATCGTCAGCAGGATCTCCGCGATCCCACTCATCCCAATCCCGCCAATCCCAATAAAATGCACCCGCTGCGACGGCGCAAACATCGCATGTTCCGGCAAATTCATCCCGTCACTCAGTTCTGCCATTTATCACAATGATCGGTATCGGTCAGTTTGGATCAGGGAAGAGCTATCGATCTCTTGAAGTCGATATGTGCGATTAACTCAGGCGCGAGCTTCTCTCCAGCCGGTTCAATTAGAACTGCTTGCAATCCTGCTCTCCGACCATACTTCAGGGCTGGGACGCAGTCCGTATCTCCGCTCACCAGAACGATCCGATCCACTGCATGATTATCGGAATAGGCTGCGATGTCGAGACCGATACGCATATCAACGCCTTTCTGCTCAAAAATCGGCTCGAAGTCGGCGTCGGTGAGTCTTGAAGGCGAAACTGGAGTTTTCTTTGGCTTGAAACCTCGAAACTTCAGGACACCTCTCCGAACCGCAAATAGATCCTTGTGTGACAGCGCATGCAGCCACGCGTCACTAGTTTTGAATACGAGATCCATACCAGACACGGGCTGCTTAACGGTGCCTTGATACAACGCACACTCATAATAGAGAATTCGGAAAATGCTTTCATCGGCGGCTTTACAGGCATGAGCAAATTTCTCAATGAAGTCCGGGTCATAGAGCTTCTTAGCTTTCTTTGCAATAACACGCAGAAAACCACCGTCGATCAGAATGGCCACCTTGAAATCGGGCATAACAAATAATAAAGCCCCCTTCCGGGGGCTGTATATGTGCTCGCCTACGAGCGTAACGGATATGAGCTAACGGTACAGACGGAGTCCAGAGCGTGTCAAGAGCATAAAAATGATCCCTTCAGCTCTCCTCTATCGCCTGTTCGTGACATCCGCAACTGCTGTATCCTTCTCCGACCATGTCTCTTCCTCGCCTAAAGGTCACACGTCTCGCAATTCTATCCGTCCTCGGCACTGCGCTACTCCCCGCATCCACAGCCGCCCAGACCACCCAAACCC
Organism: Granulicella sp.; assembly: GCA_965277925.1. Classification (GTDB taxonomy): domain Bacteria; phylum Acidobacteriota; class Terriglobia; order Terriglobales; family Acidobacteriaceae; genus Granulicella. The sequence continues at coordinate 2,191,284 of OZ255850.1, forward strand.
TCCTCGCCACGCCCTCCACCGTCGCCTGGGGCTATTACTGGGCGCATGCCAAACCGGTCCTGACCGTCCACTCCGGCGACACCGTCGTGATGCAGACGGCCTCCACCTGCGGCCCACCCGAGCGCCTCGGATCCGAAGGCGTCAAGCCGGATGAAATCCCCGCCTGGCTCGGCCCACTCTACGCAGGTGTCCCGCAATCCGACCGCGGCCCCGGCGGCCACATCCTCACCGGCCCCATCGCCATCGCCGAGGCCCAACCCGGCGACGTCCTCGAAGTCCGCGTGCTGAAAATCAATCTCGACACCAACTTCGCCTGCAACGGCTTCGGCGCCGGCCGCGGCTTCCTGCCCGACGACTTCCCCTACGGCCGCACCAGGATCATCCCCCTAGACCGCTCTCGCATGACCGCCGACTTCGCCCCCGGCATCACCATCCCCCTGCATCCCTTCTTCGGCTCCATGGGCATCGCCCCGCCGGAGTCCGCCGGCAAATGGAACTCCGCGCCGCCCTGGATGCACGGCGGCAATATGGACAACAAGGAGCTCACTGCCGGCTCGACCATCTTCTATCCCGTCAACGCTGCCGGCGCGCTGTTTGAGGCGGGCGACGGCCACGCCGGCCAGGGCAACGGCGAGGTCGATATCACCGCCCTCGAAACCTTCCTCACCGGCACCTTCCAGTTCATCCTCCACAAAGGCCAAGCCAGTCAGGAACACCTCCTCTGGCCACGCGCCGAGACCGCCAAAGACTACATCGCCATGGGCTTCAGCCCCGACCTCAAGACCGCCACCGAGATGGCCGTCCGCAACATGATTGTGTTCCTCTCCGAGCAGAATCCCGACTTTCCCCACCTCTCGCGCGACGACGCCTACGCCCTCATCTCCACCGCCTGCGACGTCGATATCACCCAACTGGTCGACACCAATGACGGCGTCCACGTCATGTGCCCCAAGGCTCTGTTCACCGGGCCGCGCCTGCACTCGCCCGACCCGGCCCGGTAGAGCGGAATCCCCTTCGGTGTAGAGTCCTACTGCTATCGACTTTGCCTTTGCACTTGCCTTTCTGGTTGTCACTCCGCAGGAATCTGCTTTTTGCAGTGGCTACACATCAACGGGGAATCCGCCACGAATCGCGAAGAAAGCGCGAAGAAGCCGCAACATATCTCCGCGCAGGGGTGTCTAATCTCCACAGAGCGAGACCAGGACGACGTCCATCCGGGCCGGAACTCTGTCCGCGCCGCGCCCGTACCGCACCCTGCGAAGCAGGAAGCGGCGGACCGGCTGGAAGGGAAATCTTCATGAACGACACACGCGCAATTCGCGGCCTTCTCGCAACCGGAGCGCTCACCGCGGCCCTCCTCCTCGCTGCGCCTGTCTGCCAGGCTCAGGATCAATACCAGGCTCAGCCGCAATACCAGGGGCAGCCACAGTATCAGCCCCAACCGCAATCCCAAGGCCCGCCCCAGTATCAGGGTCAGCCCCAATACCAGGGCCAGCCGCAGGATCAGAGCCAGTATCAGGGCCAGCCGCAGGATGAGAGCCAGTATCAGGGCCAGCCGCAGGCTCAGGGCCAGTACGAGGGTCAGTCCCCCGCCCAGGGCCCGCCCCAGGTCCAAGCCGGCTACGCGCCTCCGGCCATTCCAGAGGACCAAGTCCAGCCACCCTGCCCCGGCGACGGCTATCTCTGGACGCCCGGCTACTGGGCCTGGGGACCCGGCGGCTACAACTGGGTTGACGGCGCCTGGGCGCTTCCCCCCTACCAGGACGCCCTTTGGACGCCCGGCTACTGGGGCTGGGGCAGCGGCTTCTACGGCTGGTACCCCGGCTACTGGGGTCTGAACGTCGGCTTCTATGGCGGAATCAACTACGGTTTCGGCTACTTCGGCAGAGGCTTCTATGGCGGCTACTGGAACGGCGGCCATTTCTGGTACAACCGAGCCTACAATCACCTCGGCGGCGGCTTCCACGGCGGCTTCTACAACCGCAGCTACGCGGGCTTCAGCGGCCGTCCCGGCGGCGCCTCCTTCGCCGGCCGCGGAGCGATGCAGCTTGCCGGCAACAACCACGGCAGTGCGGGCTTCCGCGGCTCTTCCATCAATGGCCACGGCTCTGAGGGTTTTGCCGGCCGCGGCGGTTACAGCGGTGGCCAGTCCTACGCAGCCCGCGGTGGTTTCAGCGGCGGCCAATCCTACGCCGGCCGCAGCGGCCAGGCCTATGCTGGGCGTAGTGGCTCCAGCGGGCCGTCTTCCGCAGTTCGCGGTGGCTACAGTGGCGGGCAGTCCTATGGCGGCCGCAGCGCCGGCAGCTATGGCGGCGGCGGCGCTCACCCCACCTATAGCGGAGGCGGAGGCGGCAGCTTCCACGGCGGGGGAGGCGGCGGAGGTAGCGTCCACGGCGGAGGCGGCGGTGGCGGCGGAAGCCACGGCGGCGGCGGTCATCGCTAAGCACCACGCCTGAGATCAAAGGGCTGAGGAGCAATCCTCAGCCCTTCCTCTTTGTCTGACACCTCGCGCAGTACGGGCCGCCAATCAACCGCGGGCCAGTCGCAGCACCATCCCCGCGATGCGCTCCAGCGCACCCGGCCTGGCCATCGCGCGCGCCCGCTCCGCCATCGCCTCTCGCCTCGGCGCATCGCTCAACAGCTTCACCAGCGCCATCCGCAACGACTCTTCCGTAAGGTCCCGCTGCAGCAGCATCGCCGCCGCGCCGGCCGCCACCAGCACCTCCGCGTTCCTGCGCTGATGATCGTCCGCCGCCTGCGGAAACGGCACCAGCAGCGACGGCTTCCCGGCCGCGCACAGCTCCGCGATCGTGCTCCCCGACCGCGCCAGCACCACGTCGGCCGCCGCATACTGCGCGGGCATGTCGTTCAGAAAATCCTCCACCGTCCAGCGTTCAGAATCGGCGTCCAGACCGGCTCCGTGCGATGCATACGCCGCGCGGGTGGTCTCCAAATGCCGTGCCCCCGACTGGTGCACGATGGTAAGCCCTGCGACCTCCCGCAGAAGCCTCGCCGCGATGCGCGGCATCGTGTCATTGAAGACCTGCGCGCCCTGGCTGCCCGCCGTCACCAGCAACCGCGGCGGCGCGCCTATTGGTCTCGGCGGCAGCGCAAAGATCTCCGGCCGCACCGGCACGCCCGTTACCTCGGCATTGCGAAAATACGGCGCAGTCTCGGCAAAGTTCACCGCCGCGGCGCTCACCCGCTGGCCCAGCAGGCGATTCGTCATGCCCGGCACCGCGTTCGGCTCATAGGCCAGCGTGGGAATTCGCAGCAGAATCGCCGCGATCATCGCCGGCCCGCTGGCGTATCCACCGACGCCAACCACCACCTGCGGACGAAACGCCCGCAGCAGCCGCACGCAATGCGCCACGCCCAGCGGAAGGTCGCCAAAGGTCTTCAGCCGCGTGCGTAGGCTGACGTTTTTCAACTGTCCGGAGCGCACTAACTCCAGCGCAAACCCGGCCTCCGGAACCAGCCGCGTCTCCAGCCCGCGCGCGGTGCCCACAAACCGCACCGCGGCCTCATGCTGATCGCGCAGCTCCCGCCCGATCGCCAGCGCCGGAACCACATGGCCGCCCGTCCCGCCACCGGCGATCAGCACCCGCAGCCCGACGTCTGTCTTATTCACTATTCACTACTCACTCTTCACTGCTCTTCAATCGATCTCTCGCGTCACATTCAGCAGCACGCCCATGCACGCCAGCGTCACAAACACGCTCGTCCCACCCGACGAAATAAACGGCAGTGGAATCCCCTTGGTCGGCAGCAGCGCCAGCACCACGCTCATGTTGAAGAACGCCTGCACCAGGATCGCGGTCGTCAGGCCGAAGGCCAGGAAGCGCGCAAACGGATCGGTCGAAAGAAACGCCGTGCGCAGACCGCGATAGCCCACGATGCAGAACGCCGCCACCACGCACAGCGCGCCGATCAGACCCAGCTCCTCGCAGATGTTCGCGAAGATGAAATCCGTGTGCGGCTCGGGCAGATAGAACAGCTTCTGCACGCCTTCCATCAGCCCACGCCCGCGAATTCCGCCGCTGCCCACCGCGATCAGCGACTGCAGAATATGAAAGCCCGCGCCCTTCGGATCGGCCTCCGGATTCAGGAACACGATCATCCGCGCCCGGCGAAACGCCACATGGAACAGCATGTAATACATGATCGGCGCGGCCGCCAGAACCGCCAGCCCAATCCACTTCATCTGCAGGCCGGCCAGGTAAAGCATCAGCATCAGCACCGCCGCGCACACCAGCGCCGTGCCCAGGTCGGGCTCCTTCAGGATCAGGGCGATGTACAGCAGCGGCGGAATCACCGCCGGCAGAATCGTCTCCTTAATGTCGTCGATGGTGTGGATGCGCGTCTGCAGGAACCACGCCAGAAACAGCACAATCACGGGCTTGGCCAGCTCCGACGGCTCCAGCGTCCCGCCCGGAAAACGAATCCAGCGATGCGCTCCATTCGTGCCGCCCATCGCAAACACCGCCAGCAGCGCCAGCCCGGTGATGCCCATCACCGGAAAAATAAGCTTCGGGTTGTTGTACTTGCGATAGTCCACCCGCATCAGGATGAACAGCGCAATCATGCCCGCCAGCGCCCACACCGCCTGCTTGATGACGTAAGCATACGGCGAGCCCAGCGTCGCCTTGGCAAGCACCGCCGAGGCCGAGAACACCGACACCAGCCCAAACAGCACCAGCAGCAGCACCGTCCCGAACAACCACTTATCGACGCCAACCCGCTTCGCCATCTGAACCTAATCCCTAATCTCTCGTCCCTAACGCCTGCACCAGTTCCTTGAACACACGTCCGCGCTGCTCGTAGTTCTCAAACTGGTCGAAGCTCGCGCACGCCGGCGCCAGCAGCACCGTGTCGCCTGCAACCGCAATCGCGTGTGCGGCCGCAACCGCACGCTCCAGTGTTTCGGCTCTCTCTATCTTCGCGACTCCGGCGAGTTGGCGCTCAATCTTTTCCGCCGCCGAACCAATGGTGATAACCGTCTTCACCCGCTCCCGCAGCAGCGCCGCCAGCAGCGTATAGTCCGAGTTCTTGTCCTTGCCGCCCAGAATCAGATGAACCCCGCCCGCAAACGCCTCGATCGCCTTCATCGTCGCATCCACGTTGGTCGCCTTCGAGTCGTTGTAATACCTGACGCCATTGACCGCGCGCACCAACTCCAGCCTGTGCTCCACCGCCTGAAAGCTCGCCACCGCGCCACGGATCGCCTCAATCTCCACGCCCGCCAGCCGCGCCGCGCACACCGCCGCCAGCACGTTCTCCACATTGTGCGCGCCCACCAGCGGGATCTCCGCCACCGGCATCACCGGCTCCGGCTTCGCTCCTTCGCGCGGCGCAAAGAAGATCGTCTCGCCATGCACAAACGCCCCCTGCTTGATCCGCCGCCGCGCGCTGAACCAGAAGATCTGCGCCCCCCGTCCTTCGGGACCAGCTTTGGCCGCAACCATCTGCGTCTCCGCGTCCTCTCCGTTCAGCACAAGAAAGTCCTCGGCGGTCTGAAACTCCGTGATCCGCGCCTTCGCCGCCGCATACGCCTCAAAGCTGCCGTGGCGATCCAGGTGGTCCGGCGTAATATTCAGCACCATCGCAATGCGCGGCCGAAACGTCTCCACCGTCTCCAGTTGAAAACTCGAAACCTCGATCACACTCCAAACGGTGGTTCCGTCCTTGAAATTGTCATCCTGCTGGCCTGTGAAGTTGTCATCCTGAGGCGCAGCCGAAGGACCTGCTTCTTGGCTTTGGCGCTTGCTTTTCTGGTTGTCATTCCGCAGCGCAGCCGGGGTCCCCGGCGAGGCGTCTTTGCTCGCTGGGGTGAGAGCGGAGGAATCTGCTTCTCGCCCATGCCTGCGACTCAGCTCCACGCTCTCCGCCACCAGCGCCGTCACCGGCCGTCCAATATTCCCACCCACCAGCGTCGGCCGGCCACTCGCTTTCAGAATCTCTCCCAGCAGCGTCGTCGTGGTCGTCTTCCCATTCGACCCGGTGATCGCCACAATCTCGCCCTGCAGGAACTGCGCACCCAGCTCCAGCTCGCCGATAATGCGCATGCCCATCGCGCGCACCTGCATCAGCTCCGGCACATTCGCGGGCACACCCGGACTCACCACGATCAAATCCTGCCGCCGAAACGTCAGCAGCCCATGGCTTCCCGCCTCCACCGCAAACCCCTGCTCCAGCAGTGACGGCAGCTCGGCGATCAGCGTCGCCGGCCGCGCATCGCTGACCGTCACCCGCGCCCCGCGCTCCTTCAAAAACTGCGCCGCCGCCAGCCCGCTCTTGCCGAGCCCCACCACCAGAACCCGCTTGTTGTTCAGTTCCATCAACATCTCAGCTCCAATAACTGATCGAGGAATACCCGCACTCCTCCCTGCTATCATCACAACTGTAGCAGCGGGAGTTGAAGCTATGACGCGGACTATCGAAGTCGAAATCGACGAAGCTGGTGACATTCATCTTGTGGACCCAAACCTCAAGCTGCCGCAGGGTCGAGCGATCCTGACCTGGCCGGAAAACGAACGCATCTATCCAGCTCTCATGTCCGAAAAGGCACTGGCCGATTGGCTTCGACCCGAAGAGGATGCCGCATGGGAGCATTTGCAGCAGGTCAAATAGCGATGCTGCTGTTCCCGTTCTCTGACCTGAGCCGGAACAAGCTTCGCCCCGCCGTAATACTCGCCAGCGCAGAGCGCGAAGACTGGATCGTGTGTCAGATCACCAGCAATCCCTTCGGCGATCCCCATTCACTCCTTCTTTCACCCTCCGAGTTGGCCACTGGAACACTGCAGCGCACCAGCTACGTGCGTCCAGGCAAGATCTTCACAGCACACGAGTCCCTGATTGCAGCAGCCGCCGCAACGCTCAAACCGGCAATGTTTGAGTTAGTCCGGAATGCCGTGATCGCTCTGATCCGGCAGACCTGATCTTCACCTCAGCTTCAGCGTCGTCAGCGCAAACAGCGCGAACACCAGCGCCATGATCCAGAACCGCGTAATCACCTTCGACTCCGACCACCCCATCAGTTCGAAATGATGATGGATCGGCGCCATCTTGAAGATGCGTTTCCCATTGCGCAGTTTATAGCTTCCCACCTGCAGGATCACGCTGACCGCCTCCAGAATAAACACGCCCCCAATAAATGGCAGCAGCAACTCCTGCTTGATGATCACCGCGACTGTCGCGATCGCGCCGCCCAGCGCCAGCGATCCCACATCGCCCATAAAGATCTCCGCCGGATGCGCGTTGTACCAGAGGAACCCGATGCTCGCCCCGACCATCGCCCCACAGAAGATCGTCAACTCGCTCACCATCGGCATACGCTGTAGCTCGAGATAATCCGCGAACACCACATGCCCGCTTACGTAGGTCAGTACCGTCAGCGCGCCAGCCGCAATGATCGTGCATCCGATCGCCAGTCCATCCAGACCATCGGTCAGGTTCACCGCGTTGCTGGAGAACGTAATCACCAGCATCACGAACACCACGAACGGCAGAAACGCCAGCGGCCACAGATGCGGAAATTTCAGCAGACTCTCGATGATCAGGTTCGGCCGGAAGCCTTTGGCAAACGGCACCATCAGCCGCGTCGAGTACGCCCCTTCGCCACGCAGCACCAGCAGCGCAATCGCAATCGCCGCGCTGGCCAGAAACTGAAAGAACAGCTTCTGCCTCGATGTCAGTCCCAGATTGCGCTTATGCACCACTTTCACGTAATCGTCAGCGAAGCCGATCGCCCCGAACGCCATGGTCGCGAACATTACTAGCCACACCAGCGGGTTCGACAGGTCGCTCCACAACAGTGTCGGAACCAGAATCGAAATGCAGATCAGCACCCCGCCCATGGTCGGCGTTCCGCCTTTTTTCTGATGGCTCTCCGGACCCTCCTCGCGGATGTACTGGCCGATCTGAAAACGGCGCAGACGGTCGATCACAAAGGGGCCGATCAGCAGTCCGATCAGCAGCGCCGTTAAGGTCGCGAAGGCGATGCGAAACGTGACATAGCGGAAGATCCGGAAGAACCGGAAGTAGGGAAAGAGCTTCTGGTAGAGGAGCCAATAGAGCAACGAACCTGCCTCGCGCGCATCGTGGGACTGGCACGATTGGGCGCAGTCCACGGCTATCTTACTCTTTGGCCCATGTGCTACAGCGTGGGAATCCGCACGCGAACCACGCTCTATCCCTACAGCGCCGCCTTTTCAGGATTTGCTTGAAGCGCGTCGAGCGCCCGCTCCAACCGCACACCTCGCGACGCCTTCAACAGCACGACATCTCCAGCGCGAAGGTTCGCGTTCAGCCATTCGCCCGCCATCTCCGGCGTCTCCACAAATTCAGCGGCGACTCCTCGCTCCCTCGCCGCCCCCACCAATTCCGTGGCCAGCCCGCGTACGCCAACCACCACGTCGATGCCGGCCTCCGCCGCAAACTCACCGCAACGCGCATGTAGTGCCACGGCCTCCGGCCCAAGCTCCAGCATCTCGCCCGCAACCACGATGCGCCGCGAAGCCGGCGTCCGGCTCAGCGCCTCGATCATCGACATCAGCGCCTGCGGGTTCGAGTTGTACGTGTCGTTGACGATCTCCGCGCCGCGCCATTGCATCGCGTTGCCGCGCTTCTCCGTCGGACGCATCTGTTCGAGCGCTTGACAACAGGCCGCCAGCTCGATGCCGCTCTGCAAACCCACCGCGATCGCTGCCAGAGCATTCAAGACATTGTGCCTTCCCGGCAAACGCAGAACCATCGGCCAGACTTCCCCCGCAGCGACCACATTCAACGCCGTCCCGTTCAATCCGCGCTCTTCAATATTCACCGCTCGCACCGCGGCATTCTCGCGCGTCCCATACAGCACCGCGCGCTCGCCCATCCCACCGCCGAACTCCGCGACCCTCACATCGTCGCCATTCAGTACCGCAACTCCATCCTCCGGCAGCGCTTCGATCAATTCATACTTCGCGCGCGCAATCCCCTCAATTCCATCCGCAAAAAACTCCAGATGCACCGCCGCCACATTCGATACCACCGCCCAGTCCGGCTCCGCGATCTTCGCCAGCGCGCGAATCTCACCCGCATGGTTCATCCCCATCTCGATCACCGCAACCTCATGCTCCGGCTCCAGCTTCAGCAACTGCAATGGCAGGCCAAAATGATTGTTGAGATTCCCCTCGCTCTTCAGCACACGAAACTTCGACGCCAGCACCTGCGCTACGCACTCCTTGGTCGTGGTCTTGCCTGCCGAGCCCGTCACCCCGATCACGCACCCACCCCAGGCCCGCCGCACCCGATTCGCCAGCCGCTGCATCGACTGCAACACGCAGTCCGCCTCGTCATCGGGAACCCGCAGCAGCCGCGCCTCGGCCACACTCGCCGGCTTCAACCAGCGCATGCTCACCACCACCGCGACCGCACCATTCGCCAGCGCGACCTCCACATAATCATGCCCATCCACGCGCTCGCCCTTCACGGCGAAGAACAACTCACCCGCCGCAATCGTGCGCGAGTCGATCGAATACCCCATCGCCTCCGCGCTCGAATCGAACTCGCCCTCTGCGTGGATCCAGTCCGCGATCTGCCCCAGCGTCAGCCTCATGCGCCCCTCTCACCCTTCGATGGAGAAGGAACTGCATCCTTTGCATTTCTTGTTGTCATTCCGTAGGAATCTGCTCTTGTTCTTTGCAATTCGCTGCGCAACTCACGCAGCACCCGCTCAGCCACTTCCACATCGTCGAACGCCACAACTCCGTCCGCAAAGATCTGCACCTTCTCATGGCCTTTCCCCGCGAGCAGCACAATGTCTCCCGCCTTCGCCGAGCGGATCGCCACCTCAATCGCCGCGCGCCGCTCTTCTTCGACGATGAACACCACATCGTTCGCTCGCACCCCAACCATAATCTCGTCGATGATCTGCATTGGATCCTCGCTGCGCGGATTGTCGCTGGTCACCACCACCAGATCGCTCTCCGCTCCTGCCACGCGTCCCATCTTCGCGCGCTTGGTCTTGTCGCGATCCCCGCCGCAACCGAACATCGTAATCACGCGGCCGCCGTGTTCGCCCACCAGATCGCGCGCCAGGGCGATGAGATTCGCCAGCGCATCGTCGGTGTGCGCGTAATCCACCACCACCGTGAAGCCCGCGGACCCCTCGCCTGTTCCAGAACCGGTCACCACTTCAAACCTTCCCGGGACCTGCCGCAAAGTCTTCGCCGCTGCTGCAATCTGCTCCAGCGAAAGTCCACGCGCATGCGCCGCACACGCAGCCGCCAGCAGGTTGTAGACATTCACGCGTCCTGTCAGCGGACATTGCATTCCAGCCTCACCATGAGGCGATCGCAGCCGGAATTTCGTCGCACCGGCGCGCAGGTCGATCTCCACAGCACGCCATTCACCGGAAGCGATTCCATAGGTCTCCACCCGGCTCTGCGCCGCGGCGTCCGTCATCTGCCGCGCGGCCGCATCGTCGCTGTTGAGGATGGCCACGCGCGGCGCAGGCGCTCCAACCCCCTCGAACAACCGCGCCTTGGCCTGCGCATACTGCTCCATCGTTCCGTGATAATCCAAGTGGTCCTGCGTCAGATTCGTAAAGATCGCCACATCCACCGGCAGTCCCCACACCCGCTCCTGGTCGAGCGCGTGCGAACTCATCTCCATCACCGCCTCCGTGCATCCGGCGCGCACCGCCTCGGCAAACAACGCCAGCACATCGCGGCTCTCCGGCGTGGTGTGTTCGCTGGCGCGCACATCGTCTCCCACATGCGTCTCAATCGTCCCGATCAGCGCGCACTTCCTCCCCACGCTTCGCAGCATCTGCTCCAGTAAAAGCGCTGTGGTCGTCTTGCCATTCGTTCCGGTCACGGCGCTCAATGCAAGCTTATTTTCAGGGGCGCCAAACACAACCGAACTCGCCTCCGCGAGCGCTCTTCGTCCATGCTCCACCAGTGCCAGCGCAAGCTCCGGCTGTTGCGCGCGGAGGTCGACGAAGATCTCCAGCGAATCCGTAATCACCGCGCGCGCCCCCCGGCGAATGGCCGCGTCAATATAGCGATTGCCGTCGGTCGTCTCGCCGCGCATCGCCACGAACACATCGCCCGCGCTCACCCGCCGCGAGTCGTACTGCACCCCGCGCACATCGATATCGCGCCGCCCCGTCGTCTCGATTACGCGGACAGCCGCGATGACTTCACTCCATTGCATAAACCGATTCTAGGCTCCCACCACTTCCTGGCGCATGCCGCGCGAACCGCCGCCCTTAGCGAGCAAAGCGCACAACGACCTCTGTGCCCAGCGGCACCATCGTGCCCGGTGCGGGCGCCTGTTCGCGAGCGCGGCCGCTGCCCAGTGTCTGCACTCGCAGCCCTGCCTTGTCCGCGTCTTCGACCACTCTGCGCAGCGCAGCGCCCTCAAACTGCGGCACGGCAACCCGCCTGCCCGGATCGATGGTTACCGCGCCGTTCCCGCCAACCTGCACCTGCGGCCGGATGGTCGGCGGCTGCACCTTCTTGTTGGCCGCGATGTTCGCGTCGGACATCACCGAGGTGGTGCCCCCATCCGCATGAAATGCGGCGAGGACTTTATCCGGCAGACCGGCCAACCCATGTTCGGGAGGCCTCTGTTTGGCGTTCTCGGCGGCTGCTACATCGGCGCGCTGGTTTTCCGCGATCGCCGCTGCCGTTGCCGGCTGCCGCAGAGGATCGTCCGCCGGCAAGCTGTTCACCTGGTCGAACATTGCACTCAGATTGCCGACATCCTGGTCTGGCACATCCTCCGGCAGCGCCGAGTTCTGCACCACCAGCATCTGTTGGGAGGTCTTCAGCGGCTGGTCGTGCGGGACGCCCAGATACTCCAGCACCTCCTGCGCAACCTCGCGAAACACCGGCGCCGAAACCGTGGTTCCATACAGGCTGCCCACCGTCGGCGTATCGATAATTACCGCCACCGAGATCGCCGGATCGCTCACGGGAGCAAACCCCGCGAAGCTCGCCACCAGCTTGGTATGCGAGTACGTGTGCGTCGCCGGATCGATCTTCTGCGCCGTGCCCGTCTTGCCCGCCGAGCTGTACCCGTTCAACTGCGCCGGCTTGCCCGTGCCGTCCAGCACAATGCCCTGCATCATCGCCCGCATCTTCGCCGACGTCAGCTCTGTGATCACGCGATGTGCGCCGTCCGGCAGCGTGGCTGGCAGTTGGTACTCGGGCCGAAACGGTTCGGCGGTAAGCCGTGAGTTGCCGGCCTCGTCGCTGGACTGCAGCAGAATGTGCGGCGGAATATACACGCCGCCATTCGCAATGGTCGACACCATCGTCACCAGCTGCACCGGCGTCACCGCGACCTCCTGGCCGATGGCCATCGATAGAATGCTGGTCGAACCCCACTTCCGCGGCGGCTGCAGCAGCCCGCGCGTTTCGCTCGGCAGCTCGATGCCCGTCCGCGCGCCAAACCCATACGCCCGCATGTAGTGGTAGAACTTGTCCGGCCCCAGCTTCAGCGCCATCTTCGCCGCGCCTACGTCGCTCGATTCTTCGAGCGCCTTCTCAACCGTGATCCGGCCGAAGTGGTCCGACTTGTCATCGTGCAGCGTGCGTCCGTACATCGTCATCGAGCCGCCCTGGCAGTCCACAATGTCCGTCGGCTCCACACCCGCCGCATCCAGCGCCGCCGAGTACGTCACCAGCTTGAACGTCGATCCCGGCTCATATACATCGCTCACCGCGAGGTCGATCAGCGAGTCCGCATTCAGATGCCGCGGATCGTTCGGATTGAATCGCGGCGACACCGCCAGCGCCAGGATCTGTCCTGTGTGCGGGTCCTGCACCACCACCGTTCCGTGCAGCGCCTTCACCTTCGCCATCTGCGCATCCAGCGCGCGCTCGGCCATGTACTGAATGTTCGAGTCGATCGAGAGCATCAGGTTCTCGCCCGGCAGCGGATCGCTCTCCTCCGACCCCATCACGTGCCGCTTCGCATCGATCGCCGTCAGCATGTGCCCGGGCACTCCATGCAACTCATCGTCGAACTCGCGCTCCAGCCCGCCGAGCCCATCGTCATCGGTGCCCACGTAGCCCAGCACATGCGCCGCCAGATCGCCATCCGGATAAAAGCGCTTGAACTCCTTCTGCAGATAAATGCCCTTCAGATTCAGCTCGCGCACCCGGCTCGCGGTCTGCGGATCGAGCTTTCGCGCCACCCACGCGAAGTCGCGCGACGCATTCATCCGCGCCTCGATCCGTTGCGCCGTCGTGTAGTGGTCCAGCGGATCGGAGTGCACCACCTGCGCCAGCAGCGCGGCGTCGCTGGCCTTGTTCTCGCCCACCTCGCCGGGCACCGCATACACGCTGTCCACCAGCACCGTCATCGCCAGGTCGCGCATGTTGCGGTCATAGAGCACACCGCGCCGCGGCGCTACTTCAAAGGTGCGCTGCTGCTGCCGTTCCGCGCGCTCGACAAATTCACCGTGTCGCACGATCTGCAGCCAGCCCAGCTTGAATGCGATCGCCAATACCCAAACGCAAAAAAACATCGCCACATACAGAAACCGCACTCGGCGAATGGGTGCGGTCAAAGTCTGCCGTGGCGACTGCTTCATGCTCTTGCTTCCTGTCCTTCGGCTATCGTCCTTGGGAGTGTTGTCTAGAGCGGAATTCCATTGATATAGAGTTTCGCTTTTGCTTTTCTGGTTGTCATTCCGCAGCGCAGCGGAGGAATCTGCTGTTTTGGGCGCCTATACGCCATCGAGGATACTGCTCTAGTTTGCGTGGAACACCGGCGCATGGGTCTGCGCCAGCACCGCACCCGCATCGCCCGATCCAATTCCCGCTCCATTCGGCCGCACCACCTGGCCGGGCAGCGGCTCATCGAGTCCCAGTTGTTTCGCAATGCGGTCGATGCGCGTCGGATCGCTCAGCTCCGCCTCGGTCAGCTTCAGTTGCCGGTTCTGCTCCTGCAGGTGCTCCACCTGGGTCTTCTGCGCCTCCACCTTGTAGCCCACTTCGATGGCCGAGAAGTGCTGCCACACATAAACCATCGTCAGCAGAAAGAACATCGTCATCGCGATCGTGAAGCTGCGCATCTCGCGGCGACGCTCCGGATCATCGGCCTTCACGATCCGGCTGTTGTCCAGGTGCTTGGTAAAGAACATCTCCGGCGTAGGCCCGCGGCGACGGCCGTGCTGCTGCTCGAAGAGTTCGCGATTGCGCTCCGCTACGCTCACTGCGCGGCCGCGCTGCGCCGGGCGCGCCTGCCGCGCCTGCATCCGCTCCATCTCCCGCCCTGCCATCACCATCGTTGCCATGTTGCACCTCCAAGAACTTTCCGCGCCGGTCGCGTCTTCCCGACCCTTGCGTTCGCCCTTCCTCGCACACCATCGCTTGCGCGAAGACAACCCGGGCCAGGGTTGCTGATGAGAGGAAGGGATTTGTGTTGCGTGGGCAAGCCGTCATTTCGCCGACTCGCCCGTTGTTGTCTTTCGCCTGAAAGCACGGCAGGACAACCCTGGCCCGATCCCTTGTTGCCGCTTATCTAGTTGCTGCTTATCTAAACCTTTTGCGCCGCTCGCATCTTCGCGCTTCGTGACCGCGGATTTCTCCGCTCTTCTTCTGCATCAGCCACAACCGGCTTCTTCGTCAAAATCTCCAGGACGCCCGCCTTCGCGCTCTCGCGAAAGCTGTCCTTCACCAGCCGGTCCTCCAGCGAGTGGAAGCTGATCAGCACCACTCGTCCGCCCGGCTTCAGCAGAGACCCCGCGCGCCCCGTGATTGCAAGCAGCAGCGATTGAATCTCTCCCAGCTCATCATTCACGCGAATCCGAAGCGCCTGAAAGATGCGCGTCGCCGGATGAATCTGGCCACTGTTTCCTTGACCTCGCTCAGATTTGTTTATTGGCGGGGCCTCGGCCGATACGATTCGAGCAAGTTCTGCTGTCGTCATAATCGGCCGGGCCCGCACAATAGCTCTGGCGATTCTCCGCGACCTCCTTTCCTCTCCGAATTCGTAAATCAGGTTGGCGAGGTCTTCTTCGTCCGCCCGATTTACCACTTGTTCGGCCGTCAGCTCGCTGCGCGGATCCATCCGCATGTCCAGCGGCCCATCGGCCCGAAAACTGAATCCTCTGTGCGCCTCGTTCAACTGCAGGCTGCTCACGCCGAAGTCCGCCAGCAATCCATCCAGCGGCCCGATCTCCGTTCCCGGCCCAGCCACCTCGGCGATCTCCGAGAAAGGCCGCGAGACAAACTCAACCGCCGGCATCTCGCCTCCAAGTTCCTCAGCGACCTCTGCCAGCTTCGCCCTGCCCAGCGCCATCGCCTGCTCATCGCGATCGAAGGCAATCAACCTGCCCCTCGACCCCAGCCGCCTCGCGATCTCCGCCGAGTGGCCGCCCAGTCCCAGCGTCGCGTCAACCACCACGCCGCCCGGACGCACATTCAGAAGTTCCAAACTCTGTTCCAAAAGAACCGGTACATGTTGCGGCTTGTCCATCGTTCCGCCCATGCGTCCCGCTAGGGGACTCAATCTCTCTTACAACCCCAGCTCTACAACCCAAGCTCGGCCAAAGCCGCCTGGTCTTCCGCGGTCAACGGAGCCAGGTCCAGCTCCGCCTTGAAGCTCTCGTGGTTGGCCACCTCGAGATACGTCTGCGACCCGAACACCACAACCTCGCCGGTCACCTTCGCCGTCTCGCGCAGCAACTGCGGCAGCAGCAACCGGCCCTGCGCATCCATCTCGGCCATCTGGCCGTAGTAGTTGGTCACGTCCAGAAATTTTTTCTTGTGCGGGTTCATCGAGGGGATCTGCGCCAGCTTGGCCTCGATGATCTCCCATTCCTTCAGCGGGTAGATCTCCGCCCGCTTGCCGTCCCTGCTGGTGATGAAGAACTGCGGTCCATACAGCTCATCCACACGGCGCTTGAAGTCAGCCGGGACCTTCAGCCGGCCCTTCTCATCGACGCGTGTTGGGTGATTTCCGCGAAACATTCAAGCACCTCAGGCGTACCGGACCGGCAGGGGGAGAACCAAATCGAAGACTCGCTTTTGCGGCTTCGCAGTCGTACTATCGGCAGAGATTCGAAGCAACATTACCCGTTTGCTCCATTTTTCTCCACTTCTTCCCACTCAGAATGTCGTGAAATCGGTCGGATGGCAAGGGAAAAGTTCACTTGCCGCTACTATTTTCCACTGAAAATGTGGAAAATACGTCTAAAGGGGTCGCACCGGTCGTCCCACACAAGATATTGTGTTT
Organism: Granulicella sp.; assembly: GCA_965277925.1. Taxonomy (GTDB): domain Bacteria; phylum Acidobacteriota; class Terriglobia; order Terriglobales; family Acidobacteriaceae; genus Granulicella. The sequence goes on from OZ255850.1 coordinate 2,207,520, forward strand.
GCCACGCTGAGTCTTGGCAGTTTGCTTACTTGCACAGGCGCCACTATTGAGATAGCGAAGCAAAGGCGAAACTGCCACTCTGCCCCACCCTCCGCGCGCGATGCATTTGCTGTTGCTTTTGCTTGTTTGGTCGTCACTCCGCAGGAATCTGCTGTTGGGACAGCCCACGCGTTCTCGGAAAAGCTTCCCTAGCTTCTTGCCATCCTCTCCTGCTTCTTCCGCCGCAGCACCCACACCAGATAAATCAACACCGCCAGGTTGACCAGCAGCAGCCCCACCTTGAGCCACGTAAACCGCCGCAGCAATTCATAGCTCTCCCACGGCAACCCCATCATCGTCAGCACCACCGTGAAATACTCCGCCCAGGTCTTCTCCAGCACCAGGCCGGTCCCTTCAACCAGATGCAGCAGCGCATAGGCGAAGGTAAACAGGCTGAACTCCCGCAGTTGGTGCCCGCCGATTAGGTCGGCCCGGTCCAGCAACATGCCCACCACCCGGCTCTCCGGGTCGATCCGCAGCGCATCCGTCACCCTCAGCACAACGCTCCCGATATCGTGATGAACCAGGCGCAGCGCTCCCACGCCCAGCGCCCCTGTAAGTAGCGCCTCCGTCACCTTGTACAGCCCGACCAGCAGCAGGCCACGCTGCCGCCGGTGCTTCGGCGGCTTGGGCACCGGCTTCGCGCCGGCATCCTCTGTGCCGGAGGAGCCCTGACCCTGATCCTGACTCTGACCCCGAGGATCGACTGTCTGCATACTGAACCTCAGTTGACCCTCACCCTCCGTCTTTGTCAACGCACCAAGTGCTCCGGTCGTGGTTCAGTTTGTTTTGGCTTTGAAGGGAACGAGCTTCAGCTCGTCCATAGCGCCTCAAAAGAACCGGTGCTTTAGCCCCTGAGGGGTGTGTTGAGCCAAACTGATCCACACCCAAGTGGTTCGTTTGCTTCGCCGCGATATTCATTTTCTGGATCCCGGACAATCCGCTCCGCAAGCAGTCGCGTAGATAGGATGTGCGTCTCTGATTTCAGCAAGAGACGAAATTACGGGCCTGCTTCCATCACGCTCCACAAATTGAAAGGGAGAACACCAATGAAGAAGTCTTTGCTTACACTGATCGCCGGCGCCGCGCTCGCCGCCACGTCGCTCGCCGCGGGCGCCCAGATGAAGGACCCCGATGTCGGCGGCGCGCCCATGTATGCCAACAAGAACATCGTTGAAAACGCCGTCAACTCGCCGATCAATAAGACCCTCGTCGCCGCGGTCAAGGCCGCCGGCCTGGTCGACACCCTCGAAGGTCCTGGGCCGTTCACGGTCTTCGCGCCCACCGACGAAGCCTTCGGCAAGCTGCCTGAAGGTACCGTAGACAACCTCGTCAAGCCTGAGAACAAGGCCACGCTGGTCAAGATCCTCACCTACCACGTCGTCCCCGGCAAGTACGGCACCAAGAAACTGATGCAGGGCATCAAAAAGGGCGGCGGCACCCTCAAGCTGAAGACTGTTGAAGGCGACGAACTCACCTTCACGATGAGCGGCGATAACATGCAGATCACCGACGACAAGGGCGGCACGGCCATGATCACCACGGCCAATGTGTTTCAATCCAATGGCGTCATCCACATCATCGACAGCGTTCTAATGCCCTAACGTTTTCCTTCATCTTGCTCCAAAGCAGACGGCGCCGTCCCCGGCGCCGTCTGCTTTTTGCGGAAACCTCTCTCTAATGCCGCAGCGATGAATTGTCCTTCTCGCAGCAATGAAATTGTCATCCTGAGCGTAGCGAAGGACCTGCTTTCTTTTGACATTCGCACAACGCCAGCGCCTCCGAAGGATATTGGGAGCATCCGGAGACAGGACAAGCGCAGCCTCGCATCCAACCTCGCATGCTTCCGCACTTCGAAACCGAGCAATGGCTGCCCTATCCCGTCGAGCGCGTCTTCGCCTTCTTCGCCGACCCCTCCAATCTCCCCCGGCTCATGCCGCGCTGGCAGCGCGCCCGCATCGACGCGGCGACGATCGTCGCGCCATCGTCACCGCCCGAGCCTCATCCCGCCCCGACCCCCACCGCCGCAGGATCGGGCACGCGCCTAACGCTCTCCTTCCGCCCCTTTCCCTACTCGCCCATTCGCCTCTCATGGGACGCGCTCATCGAAGACTTCCGCTGGAACCACGGCTTTTGCGATGTGCAACTGCGCGGCCCGTTCCGCTCCTGGCGGCACTGCCACAGCGTCGAACCCGCACCCTCGCCACGAAATCGCTCGCCCGGCACACTGCTGCGCGACGCCGTCGATTACGCGCTTCCGCTCGGCCCCTTCAGCGCGCTCGCCGACACGCTCTTCGTGCAGCGCCAGCTCGCCGCAACGTTCCGCGATCGCCACCATCGCACGCTGGAGCTGCTGGCGCAGGGTGGTCTCAGGTGAGCTGTCGTTCTGGTTTGTCCCAAGCGCGGCGAAGCCCTTTGTTCTTGTCTTTCTGGTTGTCATTCCGCAACGCAGTGGAGGAATCTGCTGTTTGAGACACCTATACGCCCACGAGCAACTACTCTAAACCGCGACATCCTTCGTCAAATACGGCCGCACGCGCTCCAGCGCCGCCTCCGCCGTCAGCCCATATTTCTCGCGCAGCGCCTCCACCTTGCCATGCTCGATGAACGCATCCGGCCAGCCCACACGCACCACCGGCACGTCGATCTCCTGCGCGTTCAGGCTCTCCAGCACCGCCGACCCGAAGCCGCCCGCGAGCACATGATCTTCCATCGTGACCAGCACACCGCAGCGCCGCGCAAACCGCGCGATGCACGCGCCATCCACCGGCTTGGCAAAGCGCGCGTTCACCACCACCACACTCTGTCCCTCGGCCTCGAGCAGCTTCGCCAGCCGCGCAGCCTCGGCCACCATCGCACCCAGCGCAAACACCATCACATCCGCGCGGCCATCGCGATCTGACCCATCGCGCAGCACCTCGGCCTTGCCAATCTCCAGCGCCTCCGGCGAAGCCTTCAGCGCCGCGCCCGGCCCTGTCCCGCGCGGGTAGCGGATCGCGCTCGGCCCCTCATGTTGCAGCGCGGTAAACATCATGTCCTGCAGCTCGTCCTCATCCATCGGGTCCATGTGGATCAAGTTCGGAACCCCGCGCAGATAGCTGATGTCGAACAGCCCATGATGCGTCGGCCCATCGTCGCCGCTGAGCCCGCCGCGGTCCATGCAGAACACCACCGGCAGATTCTGCAGCGCCACATCATGCACTATTTGATCGAACGCCCGCTGCAAGAACGTCGAGTAGATCGCGCAGAACGGCCGGTAGCCTTTGGTCGCCATGCCCGCGGCAAACAGCACCGCATGCTCCTCGGCGATCCCCACATCGAAGTACCGCGTCGGATGATGCGGCCGAAACAAATCGAGCGCCGTGCCGTTGGGCATCGCCGCCGTAATCGCCACGACCTTGTCGTTGCCGTCCGCGAGCCTGGTCAACGTCTCCGCGAAGATCTCCGAGTACGTCTTCTGCGTAGCCGTCTTGGTCTCTCCGGGCGTCTCTCCGGTGACGGGATCATACGGCCCCAGCCCATGAAATTTCTTCTGCTTCTCGATCGCCGGTTGAAAGCCGCGGCCCTTCTGAGTCAGCGCATGCAGCACCACCGGCCGGTTCTGCCGCTTGAGGAATTTGAACGTCTCGATCAGGTCCGGAATATTGTGGCCGTCCACCGGCCCGTAGTAGTTCAGCCCGAACTCCTCGAAGATCATCCCGCGCCCGACGATCCCCTTGGCCGCCTCTTCGGCCTTGCGCGCAATGTGCAGCGCCGCCTTGCCGCCAACCTTCTCCAGCAGCCCCGCCGCGCGGTCGTGGATAGTCACATACGTCGGATTGGTCGCGATCTTGTGCAGATACGCCGCAATCGCGCCGACGTTCTTGTCGATCGACCACTCGTTATCGTTCAGCACAATAATCATTCGCTTGGTCTGCGAGATGTTGTTCAGCGCCTCATAGCTGATGCCGTTGGTAAACGCCGCATCGCCGGCCAGCGCGACCACATGCTCGTCGCCGCCGCTCATATCGCGCGCCACGGCCATGCCCAGCGCGGCGCTCAGCGCGGTCCCGGCGTGCCCCGCCCCGAAGCTGTCGTGTTCGCTTTCCGTGCGCAGCATAAAGCCGTTCAGCCCGCCCGGCTGCCGGATCGTATGAAACCTGGCCTCGCGCCCGGTCAGCAGCTTGTGCACATAGGCCTGGTGGCTCACGTCGAACACGAAGCTGTCGCGCGGCGTCTCGAAGACGTAGTGCATCGCGATGGTCAGTTCGACGACGCCGAGGTTCGGCCCGATATGGCCGCCCGTTTTGGCCACCCCCAGGATCAGCCGCTCGCGAATCTCCTCCGCCAGCCGCTCCAGCTCGACCATCCCCAGCCGCTTCACATCGGCCGGCGATTTGATCCTGCCCAGATACTTACCCGGATACTCAGCCTGATACTCACTCATTCTCGCGACCTAGCAACTCGACTCCCCGCAAAGCGCGGCAACGATCCAACTGATAGGACGGCCTTCCCATCGAATCAGTGTACCAATCAGCGAAGTTGCCGGTCCGAAATTGCCAATCCGTGTCTGCCGCGGGTTACTATGATGCGCATGAACTTTCGCGCACGTTCGCTCGTTTCAGGTTGGGTCCCCAGTCTCCTATCCAGGCTCGTATCCGGTTCGGTCGCAGGTCTCGTTCTCACCCTCGGTCTTGGAATTTCCTGGAGCGCCGCTCCGCCTATGCAAGCTCAGCAGACGGTCCTCCCGCTCTGGCCCACCGGCACGCCCGAGCCGCCCCAGACCGCCGAACCCGAGGCCGACGTCACCAAACCCACCGACGCGTCGATCAACGGCCATCGCAGCGTGCGCCTCACCAACGTCACCAAACCCACCCTGACCGTCTATCCACCGCGCGGCCATAACACGGGCGCGGCCGTCAACACCGGCGCCGCCGCCAACACCGGCGCCGCCGCCCTCGTCTTTCCCGGCGGAGGCTACAGCCGCCTCGCCTGGACCGGCGAAGGCACCGACACCTGCGAGTGGCTCAACTCCATCGGCCTCACCTGTCTGCTGGTCAAGTATCGCGTGCCCCAGCCCGCCGGCGAGGCGGGCCACTATCCCGCCGACCCCGACGACCTCGAAGACGCCCAGCAGGCCATGCGCCTCTCCCGCGCCCACGCGCAGGAGTGGCACATCGACCCCAACCGCATCGGCGTGGTCGGCTTCTCCGCCGGCGCCAACCTCGCCGTCCTGCTCAGCACCCACCCCGACGACACCCACGTCGAAAGCACCCCCGCTGCCTCCGAAGTCGACGCCAACATTAAGGCCCGGCCCAACTTCGCCATCGTCGTCTACCCCGCCTACCTGGCCGTCCCGCCCGCCATGACCGAGCTCTTTCCCGCCTACACGCCCGACCGCTATACCCCCGCAACCTTCCTCATCCAGGCCGAAAACGATCGCAGCTACGGCAAGAATGCCTTGGTCTACTACCGCGCCCTGATGGACGCGAATGTTCCCGCCCAGCTCCAGTACTACGCCACGGGAGGCCACGGCTTCGGGGTCCACCCGGTCGGCAAACCCGAGGAGCATTGGACCGACCTCGCGGACACCTGGCTGCGTGACATCCATGTCCTTCCGCCGGAAGAGACCGGTTCTGAAGCCACCGGCGCTGCCCCGGGCATCGCCTCGCCCAGCGCACCGTGCCCCACCACCGCGCCGCAGCAGCAACAGCAGCAGTCACGGCAAGGGCAATCCAACCATCCCGACACCACCCAGCAAACCAACCCCAACTGCTGGCCGCAGTGAATGTCCTTGCTTTTCTAGTTGTCATTCCGCAGGAATCTGCTTCTGCCGTTGCTCTTGCTTTTGTGGTTGTCATTCCGCAGGAATCTGGTGTCGAGGCGCTATGACACCATTAGCCTGCCGCTCCAAGTCTTTTGTTCGACATATTTTGAGCAACCAGGGTGAGCCGCGCCATGCTCCGCGGCGTTACATCGACGCGCCTTCGACCACCGCCGCGCTCGGCTCCTCCTTCTCAAACTCGCCCTCCCAGCGCGCCACCACCACGCTGGCCAGGCAGTTGCCGGACACGTTGATCACTGTCCGGGCCATATCCAGCAGCGCATCGGAGGCCAGCAGCACCGTGATCGGCCCCTCCGGAAAGTGAAATGTCGACGCCGTCGCCAGCAGCACCATCATCACCGACCGCGGCACGCCCGCCACGCCCTTGCTCGTAATGATGAGCGTACCCATCATCAGCAACTGCTGACCCAGCGACATGTGGATTCCGCTGGCCTCCGCCACAAACACGCTCGCCACCGCCAGGTAGAGCGTCGACCCCGCCAGATTGAAGCTGTACCCGGCGGGAATAATGAAGGCGACAACCCGCCGCGGCACGCCCAGCGCTTCCATCTGCTCCATCGCACTGGGCAGCGCCGCCTCGCTCGCTCCGGTCGCAAAGGCAATCGTGGAAGGCTCAGCCACGGCGCGCAGGAACCGCTGCACCGGCACTCGAAACAGCAGCGCCGCGGGCCACATCACCAGCACCGCAAACGCGATCAGCGCCGCATACAGCGTCACCAGCAGCTTGCCCAGATTGACCAGCACGCCCAAGCCCAGTTGTCCCACGGTATACGCCATCGCCGCCCCTACCGCCACCGGCGCAAAATACATCACGATGTTCGTGAACCGCAGCATCGCTTCGCTCACGCCTTCACACAGCCGCATGACGGGTGCCCGTTTGGCCTCGCTCAGCATGGCCAGCGCTATGCCGAAGAACAGGGCAAACACCACCACCTGCAGGATCTGTCCGTCGGCGATGCTCTTGGCAATGTTCTCGGGAAACATATGCAGCAGAAAGTCGTCCCAGTGCGTCGGCGGCGGTGCTTGCACAATGGGTGCCGCAACCGCGGTGGCACGTCCCGCCTCTGAGACCTGGGCTGTCGAGGCCGGAAAGCTCAACCCCACACCCGCCTTCGAGATGTTGATCGCCAGCAGCCCAATCGCCAGCGCCAGCGTCGTCACCACCTCGAAGTACACCAGCGCCTTGAGCGCCATGCGGCCCACACTCTTCAGATCTCCATGACCCGCGATGCCGACCACCAGCATAGTCAGGATCAGCGGCGCGACGATGGTCTTGATCAGCCGCAGGAAGATGTCCGAGAACACCCGCAGTTGCACGGCAACCGCCGGCGCATCGAAGCCCAGCTCCGCGCCCGCGATCATCGCCACGAAGATCCACGGGGTCAGGCTCCTGCGCCGCAGCGCGAACATGCTCAGCAGCGCCACGCCGATCCAGCGGCAAACCAGCGCAACCGTATGGACCGCGTGGGCGCTCCGCGGCGCCTGCAGCCCCGATCCCATAGCCTGCAGCCCCGATCCCGGCGCCTGCAGCCCCGATCCCACAGCCTGCAACCCAATGCCCAGCGCCAGCGCAAGCACCGCCGGCGCCACCCACCCCCACTCTGTTTTGGACAGACCTTTCGTCCTGGCAAGCATGTCAGCGAAGGATACCAGCACCGCGCGATCTTCCGCCGCGCGTGACGCACGTGGCACCGAACGTGACATAGAGTCGCGCCCGGCGGCACCGTGCCAGGCGTGCGCTCATCTCAGTACAATCGCCGTATGAGTCGAGTCGCGATCGTCGTCCTCCTCTGCACGGCAGGTGTGCTCGCGCCCGCGCGCCTGCGCTCTCAAACCGGTCCGCAACACGCGACCCCGCAAGCCCCGGCCGCCCAGGCCTCGCCAGGCACAGCGCCGCCAGTACAGCCGCCAGCCGAGCCGCCAGCGCAGTCGCCCGTGCGGTCGCCAGCGCCGCGCCCCACACTCACTCCGCTCACCCTGCCAACGCTCTCGCCCGGCGTCGTCGAGCTCATCAAGCTGGAGGGCGAGTTCTCCGACTCCGTCACCAAAGGCGGCGGTAAGGCCTTCGCCTCCTGGTTCGCCGACGACGGCGTCACCCTCAACAACGGCAAGCCCGCCATCCTCGGCCGCACCGCCATCGCCGCCACCGCCAACTGGGACCCCAAGGTCTATCAGCTAAGCTGGTACGCCGAGGGCGCGCAGATGGGTCCCTCCGGCGACACCGGCTTCACCTGGGGACATTACGACGCCGCCACCAACACCGCCGACAGCCGCCCCTCCACGCTCTCCGGCCGCTACATCACCTTCTGGAAGAAGGTCGACGGCAAGTGGAAGGTCGCGCTCGACGCCAGCGCCAACGACGCCCCGGCCGCGCCACCCGAACCCTGACCCCGAAACCCGAGTCGCCCAGGATTTTTGCCCTTGCTTTTTTGGTTGTCATTCCGCAGGAATCTGCTGCTGCCGTTGCCCTTGCTTTTTTGGTTGTCATTCCGCAGGAATCTGCTGCTGCCGTTGCCCTTGCTTTTCTGGTTGTCATTCCGCAGCGCAGCGAAGGAATCTGCTGTTTGCGTGCCCACGCAACGCGGCGAACAGCCCCTACACCAGCGTATTGCCCCCATTGACCGCGATCTTCTGCCCATTCACGAACGACGCCGCATCGCTGGCCAGGAACGCCACCACACGCCCCACCTCTTCCGCCCGTCCCATGCGACCCAGCGGAACCCCACTGACATACTCCAGCTTGTCCGCCTCGGTCGCATCGACCGAGCGCTCGGTCGGAATCCAGCCCGGCGCGACCAGGTTCACAGTGATCCCCGACGACCCCAGCTCGCGGGCCCACGACCGCGTCTGCCCAAGTTGCGCGGCCTTCGCGGCCACATAATTCGCAAATCTCGGATTGCCCAGCTCGACCACCTCACTACCGATCTGAATGATCCGCCCGAAGCCGCGCTCCCGCATTCCCGGCACAACCGCCTGCGCGATCAGCAGCGGCGACTTGACGAAGAACTCCATCTGGTCGAGATAGCTCTGCCACGTCTGCTGCTCCAACGACAGCATGGGCTGCGGCCCGGTAGCGTTGAGCACAGCGATCTCGATCGGCCCAAGCCTGGCTGTGACCTCCGCGACCACACGCGCGACCTCACCCTGATCCCGCACATCGGCGCGAAAGGGCTCCGCGATCAATCCGCGAGCGCGCAGCCCGGCGCAGAGCTGTTCCGCGCGCGCGGCGTTGTTGAAGTAGTTGACGGCAACCCGATGCCCGGCCTCGGCGAGCGCCACCGCCATCGCCGCGCCCAGCCCGCGCGAAGCTCCTGTGACCAGCGCCGTGCGATTCATGAACTCAGAATATGTCATCACCCTCAAGCGACGACCACAGCGGGTTATCGCGCGGCGGGTACCATGAATATCAGGACGAGAGTAGATTCATGTCACAGAGCGAAACCGCCACCCCGCGCCAGCATGCCTTCACAGGCCCGGCGTTGCCGCAGGTGCCCGAACCGAGCCACGCTGAGCGAAGCCGCACCCTCCTCTCGATGGCCGCGGCCGGCACGCTGTCCACGCTCTCTCGTAAACACCCGGGATTTCCCTTCGGCTCTCTGATGCCGTTCGCGCTCGACCCGGCCGGCCGGCCCATCTTTCTCATCAGCAGCATGGCCATGCATACCCAGAACCTGAAGAGCGATCCGCGATGCAGCCTCTTCATCGCGCAAGCGAGTGCAGATGGCGATCCGCTGGGAGCTGCTCGGGCCACCTTGGTTGGTCACGCCGAAGCGGTCTCCGCGCACGAGACCGCTTCCGTTCGCGAGACCTATCTTGCCCGTCACGAGAACAGCCGCTACTGGGTAGACTTCGCCGACTTCAGTTTCTTCCGTCTCCAGCCCATGGATCTCTACTACGTCGGCGGTTTCGGGGTGATGGGATGGGTCGACGCGCTGGACTACGAAACCGCTGTTCCCGATCCTCTGGCTGACGCGGCGCCCGCGATCCTCGCTCACATGAACGCCGACCACGTCGATTCCATGGTCCTTCTGGCCCGCTTCCATGCCGGTCTGGAAGCAACGGATGCATGCATGACTGCGGTCGATCGGCTCGGCTTCGCTCTCCGCTTGACGACCAGGGAGGGAATGAAAGGCGCTCGCATCAACTTTCCGCGCGAGGTCACCAACCCAGCAGACACCCGCACGGTACTCGTCGAAATGGTCCGTCGAGCCAAGGCCTAGCGGGCCGGCTGGTGCCGATGCCGCGGTTCTCTCATTTGCGGTGCTCTGATTTCATGGAGCCGACGAACGGACTTGAACCGTTGACCTGCTGATTACGAATCAGGATAAGTATTGATAATAAAGGACTTCTACCAAATGCTATCGAAACGGATTCACTTGCGATGGAGAGCTATAAGTTATGACGGCTTAGCGACTTGCGGGAGCCGTAATGCTAATTGCTCGTAATTGGTAGGGAATGAGAGTCCCCACAAAAGTCCCCACAGTCCGAAACGAAGAATAAGCGAATCACGCGCGAAGACGCAAAGCGGGTTTCTGAGGGGGCTTGGAGGGTGCGGGGTAGGGGGGCACGGAGGGTCTCAGGCTGAATCATGGTCCTCGTTCATCACAAAGCCCGTTGGCAGTTCTCAGTCGTCATTGTCCATCGTCTGCGCCGCAAGGGATGAAGCGCGAGTGCGGATGCTCTGGCAATAGCCGTACAGTCGCGATTTCACGTTCTCTGAGCCGCCGTGCTTCTCTGCCTTGCGGGGGCTGTACAGAATCTCAGCGTCCGTTTCGATGTCAGAAGCCTTTTCGAGTATGTACGGGTCTGAGCGGTCGCACTTGATCGCGAACAGTTGGGCTTCGATATCCCGCAGCGGGTCTTCGTTGCGGCATCCGTATGCAGCGGTGTCGATTGTGTTCTCGATTGAATCGACAGCCTGAAAAGTGCGGGTTGCGTCAGCCATTGTGACTTGAGCTTAGCAAACGGATGGATTCCGACGTACACGATACGCGCAGAACGCCTCTAGGAGCGATTCAGGGGTGTACGGTACGTCCGCACGGCCAGCGGCGCGTTGTGGGGCTCGCTAGAGCCTCCGAAACAGGACGCTGAGAGTGATGTCCAGCGCCTCACTTACCCGGCGAAGACTCCCGATGGACAATTCCACCCTCCCCGTTTCCAAGCGGGAGACGAAGCCCTGCGTAAAGCCCGTGGCCTCGCTGAACGTCACCTGCGAGTGCCCGGCCTTCGTCCTGAGTTGCCGGATGCGCTTGCCCAGCTCCACGGCCAGCCTTTCGGTTGCCTTGTCCATGTCTCAAATATACACAACCACGTATATCTACGATGTTGTATATTTACTATCGCGTATAAAGTACGCCACGGATGAGGAGAGGGACAGGGCGATGATTGACACATTGAAGATTGTTGGGAAGGGAGCGTTGCTGACACTGCTGGTGATTGCCGTAGCGATGACGCTCGCCAGTAACTTCAGCAACGCGGTTGACTCAGAGCAGGCGCATCAGGAAAACATGGCGAACGCAGAGGCGCGATTCATGCAACAGGCAATCCGGCATCACACCATCCCGCCCGATTCACGCCAAGCGATCTGCGACACGCGAGACAACCTCATAGGCTACGAGACATTTGAGAAGGAAACGGTGATATTCGATGATGTCAAGTTGACTACAGCGACGGCGACCTGCTGGTAACGCTGACAGGTGTAGGAAGGAACGACAGGGCCACTCGGCAACGGGCGGCCCTTCTCATTTGACGGGACGTTCTTCGCGCGTAGGATGACCGTGAACGCGATGCTGAGGACGTGATGAGGGTTGGATACCCCTGAACGCAGAAAAGCCCCCAGTACGCTGAGCAGGGCGCACTGGGGACAGACCGGCGTAAGAGGAATAGCCGGGAGGATGATAAGTTATGGAGATGCTGATTGGGACGGATTACACGGTACTGCCGGTTGGAACGATCATTGATGAAGGGGAAATCAAGACGTGCCCTGAATGTGGCAGGCCAGGTCTTGCAATAGATGATGCTGCGGCTGGGAAAACGTACTACACCCACTCTCAAGCTGTTGCCGGTTCTGTCACAGGTAACGAGGTAAGTACAGGTTTTGACTGGCACATGGCAGAACTTAGGCCAAGTACGCCCGTCTCATCAGACTGACGCTAGAAACACCTACGAAGTTCCCTGCATCATCGCGCACGGTCCAGAACTCGTCTGTTGTCGCGGTCAGGTATGACTTCAATTCGTCCAAGTCAAACCCTGCCTCTCCGTGTCCATCTTCCACTCTGCACCATATCGGCTTCGGCGGTGCGGTGGTCGCGTTACTTTCGGTCTTAGTCACGTCTTTACCTCTTGTTCTGCAATGATGTTTCGCTACGCGCCAACGACGGAGAACGAATCTCCCGCCGTGCCGACTGCCCAGAGCGCATTCGTATTGCCTCCAGGCAGTTCGATAGACACGCTGTTGCCCTTCTCCAGGGCGAAACCGGTAGAGGCCGTGACGCTCGGGGAGTTGCCCAGCACGACCGCCGCGCTGTTGGTTGACGGCGCGTTGATCGTGATGGATCGCAGGACGGGATTGTTCGGCAAGTTCTGCGCCGTGCCCGATACGGCGATGGATTCCTGAAAACTGATTTTGCATTGTTCCCTCCCATTACTCCGACGCGCCTAGAAGATGATGTAACCCGCTCACGGCCTCGTATGCGAGACCGCCCGCGCCTACAGCCTTCGCAGCTTTACCGATCCATGCATTCCGGGCTGCGATCTTCTGCGCGGCGAGATGGGCTGTGTCTACGGCGTTGAGAAGTTCCGCTGCCCGCTGCTCGCTCAACGCCTGCACAAGCCGAGACGGTGTGCCGGGGTACTTTGGGTTGCGAGTAGCAAGTTGCTGCATCCGATTGAACAACGGCTTTGTCCGCACGTTCGTACTCGATACGTTGCTCGCACCATCCGCCAGTTGCGACGGGTGAACGTCCGTGGATGCGCGAACGGCCTTTGATACGTCGCCAAGTGCCATCGCCTTGCGGTGGGTTGCGTCAGCTTGGCCGATAAGGTCATCCGGGTCCAATCCCTTCGCTCGGATGTCGTCCATCGCGGCGTTGCGGGCGGCAGTCACATCGGCGAGACGCTCGGACAGGGCGGCGTCCTTCTCAGGGTCAATCCCGAGCGAGTCGCGGATCGCACGTTGGATGTTCCCGAGTTGGTCATCCCACGTTTGGAAGCGTGTGCCCCCGAGCGCGTTATCGAGCTGCTGATAGATGCCGTGCGCTTTGGCTCTGAGCGAATCACTGAGCGTCTGCGTCACATCGCGCAGCGAAGTGCCTTCCGGGATTCCGACGCCGTGCTCTGCGGCTGCGTCCTGAATTGCTGAGGTGATCGCGCCCTGCAACTTCGGCTGGAGAGCCTTCACAGAGAACGGAGTTTGCGCGGCTTTGGCAGCGCGGCCCGCTTGCGTGAGAAGGGCATCTCCCCCATCGACCGCGAGTTCGCTAACCCCCGGCGAGACAATGAGAGAAGGAACGGTCGCAGTGTCGAGCAGACCGCCAACGGTGTCTTTGACTCCCTGCCAGCGTTTGCCGGATTGCAATAGTTCGCTCTGGCCCTGCACGTTACGCAGCGGTCCAAGAATCGGGCTGCCGATGAAATTGGCAACGCCTTCGCCCTCGCCGTTTGCGAGAGGTTGACCGCCGATGCTTTTATACAGACGGCCTATATCGGTCGACTCTGTACCGTGCATCAGGTCGTTGCGTAGATTTTGTGCCCAGAGGGTTATCTTGGACGGGAGCGAATCGCTCGGCATCGAGCCGGGTACGGCGCTAACTTTGCCGTTCGGGTAACCGGACGGCGGCTGTGATTGCTGAGTCTGTGCAGGCACGGACAGAGCCGCAGTCACCGGCGCGGCGTCGAACACCATGCCCGCGCTACTGTTGGCCGCTGAAGCCGTCGAAGTTGGTTGACTTGGCGTATTCAGTGCGGTAACGGGGGTTGCTTGCGAGACAGGGTTGGCATCGAACGTCATCCCTGCATCGGATGGAGCCGGGTTGGGTGTTACGGGTGAAGTAGCCATTAGAATCGCACGACCTGTCCGTTCAACCTGTACCCGATGATGTTGCCATTCGAGTCGCGTCCCGGTGTAGCCCCCGCAGGAACAGTGCGCGGTTGCGATTGCCGCGCTTGTAGTTCCGCCGCCGTGGGATGATAGTTCGGCATGTCCTTACCGAACGTTGCGCGATACCGCGCATTCGTCTCAGACCCACGGATATCTGCCGTCGTATTGATTTGCTGCATGGCGGCTGCCATCTGCGACGGACTCATGTTTTCGTTGAGCAGCTTGGTCGCGTCTTCTTTGTCGGCATCGTGAAGCGCATGGTTGCCATTGAGCAAGTTCATATACTCCGTGCGGGGCGCAAGCATCCTGCCTACCAGGGACACAATGTTCGGATCGCCCGTCATCGACTTGAGTTTGTTGATAGGCGTGTTGAGCAGTGAGGAGTCCAGGTTGCCGAGTGCGTTCATGTTCGCGAGGAAGTCGGCAGTATGGCCGTGCAAGGTATTGAGACTCTGTATCTGGTCCCCGCCCTTACCGGACGTGGCCCACTTTTGCATACCGAGATTTGCTTGATACTGAGTCGCGTCGAAGCTGGGATACTTCGCTTTGACATCGGCGAGAATCTTCAGTTGGTCTGCTTTGCCGTAGCGGAGCATCTGCGATGCGTCCAGGGTGTTAGTGCCGATGCCATCCACAATCGCGCCGTACTCCTTCGGGCTGAGAGAGTTGGCGTTGAGCGTACCGCCGCCCGTGCCTGTCGCACCCTGACGGGCGCAAGCTTCAGCACCGGCAGTCTGCGACTTCTGCTGACGGTCAAGCGTGAGAAACGCGTTCGCACGTGCAACTTCTCTCGGATTAGATGTCGGGTCCGTGGCGATGGACTGCGCCTCTGTAACCGATTTGATGGGCTCTGGGGTAACTTGGTCGTGGAAAGCCTGAAGCACCTTCCAACCTTTAGCCGGATCACCTCCACCGAATGCGCCCGCGATTGTGTTCGCCGCGCCCGCATCTGGATTCGGAATCATCTGTTTCGGATTACGCGGGTCCGGCTTCGTCGGCATACTCATTGCGCGAAGGCTTTCAGCAAGGTTCAGACCATGCACATCGCTGTACGCTGTCCATTTCTGAAAGCGGCTGAGAGCATTCGCGAGGACAGGGCCGTTGGTCTTGTCGGCCATTAGGTCGTTGATGTTCGGGATACTCTGCGCGAGCGCCTGCGTACCTTTGTCGCTGGAGTTGGCGAGCGTGTTTTCAACGCTGGAAAACTCACCCTTCATCAGGTTGATTGACTGCAACTGTTGGTTAGCTCGTGCGAGCAGGAAAATTGACACCGGGAAGCCACCGGGGGGAATCTTCGTCCCTTTGGAAAATCCAGTGACGTTGCCATTCGCGTAAGCGTCGTATTGCTGCTGTGTCAGGTTGGCTTTGAGTTTAGTGTTCGGGATGATCGAGAATGTCTGTTCGGGCTTGCCGCCGATTGTGGCGATACCATCTGGCAAAGCAATCGAATCGGCGGCGTTGTACTTCCCACTGGCGATTCCCGCCTGCAAAGCGTCCTGCGAAACATGGTCTTCCGTGACAGCACCCAACTCCTGTGCTTGCGACAGGAGATCGGAGTTCGCGGCGACACCTTCCCTCATGTTCTGCATACCGAGCTGCTGATTTTCTAGATCGGCTCGCTCGGCTGATTTCGTATTCAAGATTGTGCGACTGTTGATCTCGAAAAGTTGGGCCTTCCGCGATAGAGCTTGGTACTGGTTTTCGGCGTCCTGTTGTGCCTGTTGGTCCTGCTTCGCCTGCGCCTGCTGGCGCTGCTGCGCGATCTGCTGTCCCTGCTGAAGACCGGCCAAACCTGCTTTGCCTTCCGCCGCTGGACCGGATTGTGCGAGCCCGCTCAAAGCACCCGTAATTGCTTCGAGGGCCAGAGCCATGCCGATCTGACCTCTACTCAACGGAATCGCCGTGCGTGTCGTTGCGCCGGTCGAAGGGTCGATGGTCGTGCTGTAACGCGGGCCGCCTGCGAGCTGCTGGGCCACTTGGTACAAAACCCCAGCTCGGGCGACGGAAGGATGCACAGGCGCGGCGGGCGCGTTGCTCACTCTGCCGCTGCCGGGCTGCGCGGGCGTCACGTTGGGCGAAGACGGCGGCGGCAACTGGAGCGGCCCACCGGGACCGGCGAGGGTCTGCGGCTGCGTGGACGTAGCGGGGATGGAGGATGCAGCGGAAGGCTGCTGCTGGGCGTCCGGCGTGGTGGTGGTCGCAGTGGGCGGAGGTGTGTTCGGCGTATTCGATACGGCGTCATTGGTGACGGTCGGAGCGCCGTCCTGTGGATCAATCATTTTATGAACTTTCTCAAGAGGGGTGCGAAGGGGGATGAACGACCCGAAGGCCATCTGCCGCCCCCTTCGCCGTCTTTGCCAGACCGGCAGACATCAATGTTTGAAGCGGCTCCGGGGAGAGGATGCCAAGAGGCAAGCCCGGAGCCGCAGCATCAGCGCGAAGTGCCTCGACGCGCAGACGCTATCTTCGTATTACCCGCGTTCGTCGCTGAGAGTAGCGAACAAATCCTTCACGTTGTCGAGAACGGGAAATGCACGGCGGTATTCGTCGCTCGACATGCGATCAACTTCCCGAGCCGTGAATTCTCGCTCCAGGCCGGTCTCATAATCGCGCCCGGTGAATGTCTGTGGGCCGGTGGGCTCGGATGGCTGCTTCGGTGCAACGGTGTGCTCTACGGGCTGCTGCATCGGCTTCACTACAGGCAAAGGCTTCTCACGAAGCAATCCAAGATCGCGAAGTCTGCGATAGGCGGCTGTGAGCTGGGCTGCCGAGACTAACTTCAATCCAGGCGCGTTCCGTTCAAGATACGCAACCATCGCATCTTCGTTTTCCTTGCAGCGAAAGTAAGTTGGGTTGTTGGCAAGGAATTCCGTCATCTGCGCCCCGTGCCACGAGTTCAGCTTATCTTTCGGTACAGCAGCAGATTCTCCGACCGTCGCCGGGTCAATCTGGAAAGCGTCCTCATCCTTGCCAGTTGCGATGCGCTGGCGTTCGATAGCGCGAAGCTGGCGAAGCGTACTCTGCTGCTCCTCTTGAAGCTCTGCGATGCGCTCGGCTCGCTTGCGTTCTGCTTCACGGCTAGGTCGCTGGCGTTCCTGTTCCTCCGCTTCTTCAGCCTCGCGCCAATCGCGCAAGCTCAAGCGATCACGTTCGCACATCACGATATCGGCCACTGGTTCCGGCGCGTAACGGGTGGGCCGCTCGTACCCTTCGGTTTCGGATGCCATCCGACGGAGTGACGCTGCACGTTCCGCCTCATCACGTTCGGTCGCAGCACGGGCGACGCGATTGCGTTCATCGGCCAACGCATCTCGGCGTATCGTTGCGGGCTTGCCGCAGTTGCTTGCGCGGCAAGATGCAGCGCCAGATGTGAGCCGTTGATGAGATTCTGTCGTCTGCGACCCGCACGTCTCACAAGTTACGTCGTATCGGATGGGAGTTCTGGACACGAGTGCCCCGACACGCAACGAGTTGACCTTATTGCCTTCCTGACTTGCGATGCCATTCATAATTCGTGTGGTGCTCATTATTTCCCCTCGTTCATCTTGCGCCACGCGCTGCGGGCCTTCGCTCGAGACTTGTGAACTTTAGCTGACTCTTGCAGGAGCGCCCGCGCATCGTTGACCGGGTATCCGCTCTGCACAAAATCGTCGCAGCCATCGCGTCCGTAAAACGAATTCAGGATCACTAGGCAACGAGAACGCTGGTCAAACTCAAAACACACAACCCCGTTGCCATCGAAGACTGTGCCGATGTGGGCTTCAGGTCCAAGCTCATGACGCAAAAGTATCGCAAGTTGAGGGTCTTTCGTGCGAAATACCGAAGTCATCGCGGTCCCCTTTTGTGTGCATAGCGATTCGGTCGAAAGTAGGCGGCGGGGTGCAGACCCTTGTGCAACATGACCGGCGCTAGAAGTCGAGTGAGCCGTTGTTCAGCTTTACCGATCTTCGAGTCATCCGTGAGCAGGCTCGCCCATGCGTTCCATAGGTCCGGCCTTTCGGCTTCCGGCTTGGCTTCGATCACGCGACGGACGGTGTTTTCGACATCGACTTTGTAATGGCAAGAATCAGGCGTCCACCTGTTAGACCGCTGCGCATCCGGGTCTGGGTTGAACGCGACGACAGGCTCTAAATCCCGTACAGCCCTGTAGGCTGCTGCGACCAACCCTACTAGCCTACGCTGCTCTTCAGCCCTTTCGCGGGCGGGCGTCCATGTATTGCGCTCCCGCTCGAAATCGACGGGCGCACGATTATCTTTTGATTCCACTTACTCCTCGTTTGGATTTGTGTTGCACAGCTCTCAGCAGAGCCGCACGGCGAGACGGCGCGGGTCATTGCCCGGCCTTGCGGCTCATGGTGCGGCGGTGCATCGAAGCTGTCCCATCCCCGGCGACGTGTGCGTACCAATACGCGGCGCAATGGCTCTGCTGAAATCGTCGGGATGGATTGGAGCCGCGTTCGGGACGGCGGGCGGTTCCCGCTCTGTTGTCCTTACTGGCGGCATTTTTCTTGTTATATATTTAGAGGCTGAGATTAGGCAATCAACGCTAGTTTTTTCATTTCGGCCTGAATTTCTTTTGATTCAACTTCATGCTCGGCTGCCATCTGCGCTTCCCGATCCAGCTCAACCGCCAGCCTTTCGGCTGCTTCCGTTTTGGACTTTCTGGGTAGGTCGTACACTTGCCGGATGACAGCCGCTCGGCGTGTGCGTTGGCGCTTCAACCAATCGCGTGTCATAAAGACCGCACGCTCATAGACTCGCGTGGTGATCTTCGCGGTTCCAGGCTTTCGCAGTTCGTGTTGGTGCAGGTAGACCCACAATAGGACTTCCTGCTCAAGCTCGCGTACAAGCTCCGCGTAGTCGTCATATTTGTTCGGCTAAGATGAATGCCTGAGTGTTCTCCAGATGGCTGCATGGATGAACCGCTCCGAGACGCGCCGGATAGCGTGAAAGCCAACCAAGGGGACGATGATTTCAGTTGCCCATGTCCGAAAAGCTCCATCGGACAGTGCGTCGTCATAACTGGCGAGATGCCTTGCGATTCCTTCTGTAATCTGCTGCTGTGTTTCGAGCGTCGTGTGCGGATCGCTGTAGATCAATTCACGGATGTACTCATAATTGTGAACGTACAACTGTTCGATTTCTTGTTGTCGTTGTGCGGCGAGTGAATCTGCCGCCGCGATATCAATGTCTGCCATTTTCCCTTCGTTGAATTTGCTGGGGCCGGTGGACGCGCCCCGTCGTGGTGCTCTACTGCCGTGCCTGTGGCGGCAGCGTTGATGGTGCGTAATAATCGGCGAGCATGTTTCGCGCGTCCGCAATTGTCGTTAGACCATGTACCGCGCCGCTACGAAGCATCTGCTCGGCAAGCTCCCGGAACGGGTCATCTTGTAATGCGTTTAGCGTCTCGAAAAACGTGTCCCAGAAGTTCTCCGGGTCTTCCATTAGCTTCTGATGAAGCGTCGCTACGATTGCGGCACGGGCTTCGCTTCCATCGTTCTGTTCGTCGATGCAGCGCATCGCTATCAGTGCGTCTTCAACTTTCATTGTGTGTTCCTCTCTTGTTCGCTGTTACCGTGTGGCGCTGTGAAGTGTGTCCGTCAAAGACGTGTCGGCCCTCACGTTCGTTTCGCATGATGCCAGAAACGTACCGGCCCAGTTGGTCAGAGGTCATCGGCGTTCTACGGACTTTGCTTGCGGCGCGGTTGAGCGCGTATGCCGCCGTTTCCTCAGAGGTCATGGCGGCCCAGGTGAGAAACTGTCCCCGGTTGGGCAGGTCATAGTCCGGTAACAATCCCGCCCAAAGCTCTGTGAGATTGTTGGCGATTTCAAGCTGCTTTGTTGCATTAAACTTCGGTGTGTTCATCCGTTCGTCCTTCCGTCGTGTTCGTTGTCGTCCCCGCCTGCGCTGCTGCGATTTGTTTCATCTGGGCTTCATAGTCACGCGATACCTTCGGCCAGATACAGGCCATGTGATACACGCTCATTCGCGCCCTCTTCCTAAGATCGGGATGCAGAAATGCGAAGCCCATCATCTGGTAGGCCATGTTCACGTCTCCGCCGCACTTGGTTAGAATCCGCTGAGCGCTTGGAAACTGACGTGTCTTCCATCCCTTCGGAAATTTCCGACGCCCTACCTGCTGAAGTGCTTGCACGTACTTGTCTACCAACGCCTTCGCGCCGTCTGTGATCCTGTCGCGTATCGGCTGTGCTGCGGGAAATGCGTCCAAGTTGATAGCAAGAGCCTTGCTTTTACCTATGCCACGACCGCCAACGGTTACCCAACCGGCGCGCTGCAATCTGTCGAGAGATTCCATCACAGCTTTCCGTTCGACACAGACCCGTTCGGCTATTGTGTGGTAACTATCGAAGATGGCGTGATCGGCACACCGACGCAGGACCAAGTAGGTCATAATCGCGAGGTCGAGTGGTAAAAGGTGGGAAGGCTTCGTCTCACTGAAATACAGACGTTGCAGAACTTCAACCGTGACATGGTTGTCCAGGAGTGGTGCAGTTTTCATATTTCTCTTTCTGCCTGTAGAGGCGTATTGATGCGCAGGCACGGGCGCATCCGAGTTCCTGCAAACTCTTCTACAGAAAAGTCACCTGTCCGAAAAACGGATAGGTGAGCCGCAAAGGGGGTTAGCTTCCGCTCTGACTTCCGCGCGGTCGCCATTCACCTTGTTTGGTCGCCATTCTTCCGAGTCGCGGTGTTCACGTCAGACGGATGTCGGGTGTCTTCGACATACCTGCTCTCACTATTTGCTGACCTAATATACTGGGCCAGCAAAACCGCCTTCGGCCTTATTGGGCAGTTCTTTCCTGCCGTAAGAATGACTCCTACTGTAGACAGTATTGTGTCCGAAAAGCGGATAGGTTATACCTGTACGGAAACCGGATAGGTGGACTTACTGTAAAAGAGTTACAGAATCGTTTGGCCCGCTCTTTAGGTTGTCCAGGTGGCACACCTTGTGCCGTGAATCAAAAAGCGGCGAATCTCACGTAGAGACTCAGAGCCGCATCAGTTGTTACTATACTTCTATACTACCACATCTTTGACAAGCGGTTAAGCGAAAGTGCCCGTCATTACTGGCTAAATCGAAATGTAGAGCGTTCGTCAGTTACTCGACACCGGTACACGGTACGGCCAATTCATATTTCCCAAAGATCGTCAAACGTCTGCGGCGGACGCTCGACCGGAACCTCGCGGCTGGTGCCATGCTCTCCTGCAATCCACTTGGTCGCGTTCGCAGGCTTCACCTGCGCAAGCAACCGCTCAGCCGTATAGCTGTTCACGCGATAGAAGTTGCGAGCGGGTAGCTCATCTAGAATGCGCTGGCAAGCCTCCAAACGCTCCAGATGACAATGCGCGTCATCGGCCACGATTGTCAGCAGCACGCGGAACTGGCGGCCTTGGTGTATATGCTTCCGGGCCTGTATGGTTGTCGGCCCCGATGCTGCCCAACCATGAATCTCGTTTCCGATCTCCCAGGCTCGGATGTAGATGTTCCCCAAGATGGGATCAATCTTTGTGTAGGGGGTTTGGAGCGCAAGAACCGCTGCATCATCGTCGGCGGGTGCTGGCACGGCGTCCACTAGCTCGGAAACGTAGTGTTCTGCCGCGATCTTGCGTTCCGGGAGCGGGAGGGATTCATCCGCGACAACAGCCCTGAGCTGATCCAATTTAGTGCTACTCATCGTTATCTTCCTCTCCCAACCTGTTCGCCCGGATACGCGCTAGGAACTCGTCTACGGACTCCTCCGTCGTCTCCGGTGCGTCGGATGGTGTTGCGGGCTGTCCGTCGCCCTGGGCCGTCTCTGCGGCCCGTCTGCGGGCCTTCTCTGTTTCCGTCCGGTCATGTCGGTCGTAGATCGACAGCAGCGTGTCGATGGCCCGCAGCTTCCGCAAGGGTGGTGTTTTCTTGTCGGCGATGATCTCTTTGAGCGCGTTCACGCTCTCGCGATACCGGCGACGGTTCAATCTTCGTGTAGCCATTATTTTGTCTCCTACTTATTAAGAGGGCGACGTAGCTCCCGGCAACAGGAAAGTTACAGAAGGGTGCATTTATCTGGTACGAGCTACGGGGACCCTATCGGTGTGCGTTGTGGCCCACATACTAAGAGAACCAACGAAAACCGACTGACGACCACCTCCGGCGTATCCGTACGGGAGGATGGATAGTGCGGGAGGTGCGGAGTCCCTTGGAGACGATGTAAGGCAAAACGGAGCCGGAGTCCCTGGGTCCCCTTTGTGTCGAAGCCGTGTCGAGGCTGTTGGCCGCGCCGCTCCGCGCGTTTGGTCCCATATGGCGCGGACTCCCCGGCCTACCCTCAATAAAGAGATTCCTTCGGGACTCCTACGTCCCCTGGCAAGATCGCAGCATCGCTCCAGGCAATCCGGGCAACGTGCAGCGACGCGGCGCTAAAAGGCGGATGGCTGGGAATGGCGCGTGGTTCAGGTGAGTGCGTTTTCCAATGGAGGGTATCCCTCCGGTGGGCTGCATTTTCCGCTTGCAATCTCCCCAGACATGGTTTACATTTACTTCAAGGTTCCATGAGGTAAACGTAAAGAAAGGCTTTCGGACATGGCAACGGGGCGTTTTGTGATCTATTACCGCGTTTCAACGGCGAAGCAGGGCCGGAGTGGATTGGGGCTGGAAGCCCAGAAGCAAGCTGTAAATGGTTATCTCAATGGTGGAGATTGGAAGATCGTTGGCGAGTTGAAAGAAGTCGAGAGCGGTAAGTGGAGGAATCGCCCCCAGTTGGCCGAAGCACTGCGGTTGTGCCGTGTGCATCGTGCAACGTTGTTGGTTGCGAAACAGGATCGTCTATCGCGCAATGCAGCTCAGATTATGGGGATGCTTGATGATGCCAAGGTTCCTTTCGTATGCGTCGATGATCCAAACACAACGAAGCTCAACGTGGGCATCAAAGCGATCATCGCCGAAGATGAGGCGGACAAGGCTTCTGTGCGTACTAAGGCCGCCCTAGCGGTCGCACGCGCGAATGGTAAGCAGCTCGGAGGCCAGCGCGGGGAGTGGCGCGTTGCTACAGTCGCGGCCAAAGGCCATGAGGCCAGCTTAGAGACCAGGCGTGCCAAGGCTGCTGAGCGCAAAGCCGACTTGCTGCCCATGCTGGAAGACATCAAGACATCCGGTATCACGACGCTCTTGGGCATCGCGCAAGAGTTGAATGAACGCGGTGCCACAACCGCACGCGGCGGCCAGTGGTCCGCTGTCCAGGTGCAACGCATCCTCGCCCGCGCCACATAACTACCTACCGATCCCCCCGCCCATCCGCCCCGGCTCGAAGCTGGGGCTTTTCCTTGTCCGTGACCATGCAAGCTGATGAATATATGGAAGTTTGTATGCTTTATAGTGTATATACACTATCTTGTATATTACGGTGATGGTGAGCGGGTGACGGCAGGTAATGGCCTAGCCTACACTCACGGAGCACTTAGGTCTGCGGATAGTAGGGGCACTTACGGATCGCTCAGGGATGGAGCTGGGAGCGGAGAGGGTCGAAAGAATCGGTAGATGGACGGGTACAGCTTGGGGCCTTGCAGGTCTATCCCATCGCTGCTGTCTCTATACATTGGATACGGAAACGAACTGCTAACTCTTTCAAGAGTTCTTTGGCGTGGAGGCTCTGCACAGAGTCAATCTTAGCAACGTTTGAGGCGTCTTTTGCAATAACCGAAGACTCGCCTGAGCCTTCCGATGCGCGAGTAGACACCCATTCCTGTTTCAGTCACGGCGACAGCAGTACACTTCCGGCTCATCCATTGTTCGCGTGTCACAGATTGCATCTTGGCCGGCATCCTGCGCACCGAGATAAAACGCTTGGCGTCCATGACTAGGTATCTCTACAGGCCAGATGATGCTTACCTGCACCCTTCCAGGATTGGAGAACAGGCTTGCATGTTTGGCCGGAACAGCTTGCTCTGTAGTGGGGTCAACCAATTGATAGACCGACTTGTCAGGTAGAACGAAACCGACTGCTCTGATTCTTACCGAGAATAGCGACAGATTCCTAACTAAGACCCCATGCCCAGCATCAATCCATACCTTCTTTCCATCAACATCCATCATTTGTGGAATGATCTTCTGAACTGATAACCGCTCTTGATCCCGCCTCCAAGTCCAATATGCCAGCCATGCGGTAAATGACAATGTTGATAATGGGGCAACTACGTCTCTGAACAGCTCAACAGATGTAAAGTGCGTCACTGTCTCGATAGCCATTCACTACAACCCAATCCCTTTCTTGGCAGCCTCGGTCGCAATGGACACAATGATCTTCAAAAGGGCATCACCCGCAGCCGGTCCAATCTTTCCGATGATCCGCTTGAAACGGCTGGCAGCGAGAGGTGTCCGTGCGGTATCGACGGTGAGGTCAACGAGTGACAGCTTCAAGAGGCTCTTGTCTTCTGGACTCAGCTCATCCAACTCATCGGTGTATTCTCTTGCGGCTGTGAGAGCAGTTTGTGTCCAAGGAAAGGGCTTGCCGCATGAGCCGCAGTAGGACGGGCGTTTGTTTGGGTTGCCGAGAATAGCTTCGCAGGACTCACAGGCGGAGATGGATTCCGCTCCGCATTCGGTACAAAACCTCATGCGGGTAACCTCTTCATCCGTCTGCTCCGTCATCAGATCGCGCAAGCGTCTTGGGCTGATGGATTGAAAGTGGTACTCTGGCAACCATCCGACACGATGCCCATTACGGCAGTAGACGACGCAGTTGTCTTCCCACATGGTGAATGTCCCCCACGAAGGTTACCATCTGCGGACAAGATGAGGTCGGCAGACCTGAGCGTACCGTTACGCATGAGCATACTTCGCGGGCGAGCAGGCAGTCTCACGCATTTTTATTTCCGGCCCTCTTCTGTGTGGCCCAGCGCCTCTTCTGTGCAGCGGCCATCCGTGCCCGAGCCTCTGCGGACACCGTGCGCCGCTTCGGAGCTGATGCCGGTACGGGCGCGGCGTTCTTCACAGGACGGCCACGGCGCTTCGCCTGAGTGCCGGGTGTGCTGATAGAAGTGAGGGCTTCGCGGGCCTGCTGAAGTCTCGATATCTCTACGTCAATCTGAGCAACGAGTGCTGTCGTGTCCATGCATCCAGACTATCAGCCGTTAGGATGAATCGGGCGTATCGTATACGTTCTCAGTCCCTCATGCATGGGGATTGCAGCCTGTCGTACTGGACGGCACAACGTCAGCATCGGACAAGACAGAGAAGGCATTATGCTGCGCGTTGCTCCGGGTAAACGATGCTCGACTCTATCATCGCCTGTGCGTCCGCCTCGCGTATGAAGACGCGGCGGCCCATCTTCACGTATGCGATACGGCGCTGCAATATCCATGAACGGACGGTGCTGGCCTTCAATCGCAACATCTCCGCTGTCTCTTCCACCGTCAACAACTTTTGTCCCATGATCTTTCTCTCCTGACTTTCACGCCTCCGTTGTAGGCACTTGCTGGCAATCCTTATATGTTATTACTGATTATGATTGACGTAAGTAATTACTATGGGGACTGGGAATCGAGCAGCTTTCGGTAATGTCACTCTCAGGATTACTGAAGTGATAAACTTTCGGTAATTACATGGCAAAGACAAAGAAAAACCGGGCACAGCAGCGGCGGGAGTGGGAGCGCCGAATCTGGAGTGCGCTTGTGGACTACGCAAACACCGGCGAGCGTTTCGAGACGCTGCTGGTAGCCTGTCTCGATTGGATCGGCGGCGATGCTGACGATTTGGAAGAGTGCCGGGATATGCAGCGCGGGGCAAGTCTGGAGAGCCTTGCTGTCACTTATCGCGAGGGCATTGGAGCGGTTCTGGCGTGGCTCTCTGTCCCGCAAGATCGACAGCGAGCACAAACCGCGTGTCGATTCCTGATGCATCACGGCAATGCAATCAAGATGACATGGAGCGATGTCAGCTTCGATCCCACGGATAAGGATTCGATGCTCATATCCGAGTGGCCGGACACCATTGGATCGGTTGTCGCTCCCGTGTGCCGGTTCATAAAGGAACAGATTGAGAGGCACGACATCATGGGGGAGCCGCTGAGAGATGCGATCCCGGTTGGCATGTGCGACCGTCCGGGGTGTGGCAAGTTCCGGTTGATGAAGCTCAACAGGCCGGGTCACTTCTTTTGTTCCAACCTGTGCAAGGCGACGTTTCACCAAGCGAGCAAGACAAGTGAAGAGCGAGCGCAGTACATGCGTCGTTATCGAAAGACGTTGGACAGGAACAAGCCGGAGGGGCGGTCGCCTAGTGGTGAGACGCGGACGAAGCCGAAGCAAGCGGAGGACGAAATGAGCACATACAAACGCGGTGGGGTGTACTGGTACGAATTCGAGTTCCAAGGCCAGCGGGTCCGCGAGTCTACGCACCAGGGCAACGATAAGAAGGCCCGCACGATGGAGTCCGATCATCGTTCGCGGCTTGCGGACCATCACAAAGCGAAGGACGCGGCGCGGGAACGGTTTGGATGTGCTGAAGTCCTCTCTTGCCACGAATGTGAGAAGCTGTTCAACGCGGACAAGGCACTGCGGAGAGAGGGGAACGTCTTCTGCTCCTCCAAGTGCGCGGGGACTTGGGGCAAGGCTCGGGCAATGCCGACGTTGCAAACCTTCTTAGACGAGCGGTTCATTCCAGATGTGGAGACGACGCACAAAGAAAAGGATCGTACCGTCCGGTACTACCGGCAAGGCTCGGGGATGCTGAAACGGTCCAAGTTGGCAGCTCTGCGCTTGGACGAGCTAACGAGTGAGCATGTCGGACGATTCGCGGCGGAGTTCAGGCGTCTGTCCCCGTCCGGCATCAATATGGGGCTTCGGGCGCTCCGCCGGGCGCTGAACCTCGCGTATGCATGGGGCGTGATAGAGCGGCCCGTCAAAGTCGAACTGGCAAAGGGCGAGACCCAACGTGATCGCGTACTGAATACGTCGGAGTTGGAAGGCTATCTGATTTGCTGTCCTCAGCCGTGGCGAGATGCAGCAACGGTCATCGTGGATGAGCGTATGCGACCGGGCGAGGCTTTCGTGCTCCGCTGGGAACACGTCCTCTTAGGCGAGGACGGCGCGGGTCTGATTCGCGTGGTGGATGGGAAAAGCAAGGCGGCGCGGCGCGTCCTCCCGATGACGCCAAGGGTCTATGAGTTGCTACAGGATCGCTGTGAGGCACAGGGATGGCTCGCTGAGGGTTGGGTCTTCCCCTCGCAATCGAAACATGGGCATCTGGAGGCACAGACCGCCAAGCGCCAACATGCCACGGCCCTGACGGATTCAGGTGTCCAGACCTTCGTACCCTACGTATGCTGAGACATACGGCGCTCACGCGGTTAGGGAAGGCGGCTAGGGGCGATGTCTTCGCACTGGCGAAGATCGCCGGGCATTCGAGCATCACCATCACTCAGAAGTACGTTCACCCGGAAGAGGAGACGATTGGCGACGTGTTCTCTCGGCTGACTGTGGGGACTAAAAAGAATCGAGTCCCCACAAAATCCCCCACAGTCAGAAAGAGGGCTGCTAGGCTTTTAGCAGCACCTCTTGATAGATGATTGATTTGTAATGGGTTAGATGGAGCCGACGAACGGACTTGAACCGTTGACCTGCTGATTACGAATCAGCTGCTCTACCAACTGAGCTACGTCGGCCTGCTCCTTCGCCATTCTATCGGCAATCGCCGCCAGCGCATAGCCCGCGCCTTCGAGCGGTGTGCCCACTGGCGTCGAGTCTTGCGACTGTCGACCTTACGGTTGCACGTGCCTTTCTGGTTGTCATTCCGCAGGAATCTGCTTCTAACTCCTGCAGGTGCAAGAAGCTCCGCTGCTACCGCATCGGAACGAACTTGCCCGCGCACGGATCGGCTTCATGCTCCGCCCCGCTCGCCGCTCCCGACAGCCGCACCGACGCATGCCCCGCCAGCGGAATGTTCGTCCCTGGCGCCACCACCGTCAAGTCGTCATAGAAAAGATGCACCTGACTGGCCTTCAATCCCTTGATATAGACATTCTGCAATGTCACTTCGGTCCGATGCGCGTCGTCCAGTCCCGCAATCAGCACATCCCCCGGCGTCTCCGCGTAAATATTCTTCAGCGTGATCGACTTGTAATCCGGAATCTTGTCGCCCTTGTAGTTCGGGTTCTCGAACGGCTCGGTCGTCTGGTTCGTATAGTACGGCGAGATCGCGATCGGCACCGGCACGTCCTTCATACACACGTTCTCGTAGGTCAGGTCATGCGCCGGGCCGCCGCGCATCACGTTGCTCTTGATGCGGATGCCCGAGCTCGTGTGGTCCTCCACCAGCCCATCGACCAGCAGATAGCTCTGCCCCAGCACCGTCTCCGATCCGATCGACATCCCGTGCCCGTCGTAAAAATGATTGTCCAGCACACTCATGTGGGTCACGCCCTGCTTCACCGCGATGTTGTCGTCACCATTGTCGATCCAGCTATGCGCCACCGTAATATTCTTGGACGTTCCCGGATCGATCCCGTCCGTATTGCGCGCGTCGTTCCCCGTGCCGACAAGCTTCTTGTCCACCGGCGTATCCAGATGCACGCCCCACGCCGTAAACCCATTCGTATTCCCCACCCCCACATGGAAGTTCGGCGAGTTGTTCAAGTGAATGCCGTACAGCACCAGCCCATCCGCATGGCTTGCCGTAATCAGCCGCGGGTTGAAGTACAGATCGTCGTTCGGCTGCGCCTTGCGCGCCATCTGCCACCACGAATAGTCTTTCCCCAGGATCGTCGCGTACCCGCGCCCATCGATCGTCCCCTCGCCCATAATCGCCGCATTCTTCACATTGTCGATCGAGATCAGCGACCGGCAGCCTCCGCGCCGCGCCCGCGCATTCCCCGCCAGCTGCACCGGAAACGCCGCCGGCCGCGGCATCGAGGTCCCACACTTGATCGGCGTATCCGCCGGCTCGCCCGGCAGCCGCATCTCATATACCTTCGGATCGCGCGAACCATACAGCGTCACTCCGCGATCCACCAGCAGCGTCACTCCGTCGCGCAGCTCCAGCGGCCCGCTCAGAAACGCATTCGACACCGTCGCGTTCAATGCTCCACCACCGCTCGCCAACTCGACAGCCTTCCCCGGCCCGCATCCATCCAGCGCCTTCTGAATCCGTTCCGTGTCGTACCGCTGCTCGTCCTGCTCACGCACATGTCCGCCGTTCGCGTCCGGCGCGGCATCGATGTGCGCCTCCAGCTTCATACACACCGGCGGAATCTTCGGCTCGCTCACCTCGCGCATATCCTGCGCGCACGCCACCCCACATCCCAGCAACACTGCAACGACAACAACCTTCCAGATCATCGCAACCCCTCGTTAGAACATAACGCTACCTTAGCGCAGACTCTTGGTGGCGTAGTATCTCGCTCTTGCCTTTCTGGTTGTCATTCCGCAGCGAAGCGGAGGAATCTGCTGTTTGAGCTACCTATGCATGACGGGGGGAACACTCCAGCACACACGCCGCGCTGCTCTCACGAGCACTGGCCTTCCGTGCGCAACTTCGCGCAAACTTGGCGTACTCGGCGTCAGACTTTGCTTCTCAACCTCCGCGCAACAATTCCGTCCTGCCTTTTCCACAAAGCAAAAGGGCCGCCCGGCAACAGGGCGACCCTTTTCTATGGGAGGCAGCTCCAACGGAGGCAAAGCCATCGGAACTCTCTGGTGCAAGAGTATGTTCGACCCCCGGTACTGTCAAGAACGTTTTCCGCTAATTCACATTTCCCTAAGAATCAACTACTTAGGAGAATTCCTACGGGTTTTGCCGATTTTCTGTGGTTTTCTTCCGGCTGCCTGGAACTTTCGTCCATAATCTATCAGGAGCTCTCGCCGTCCCGCGCTCCAAACTCCGGCGCCTTGTTCTGCGGCGACAGGTGCAAGCTCAAAAACTCCGCCTCTACCGCCGCCGGTTTCCCCCGCATCACCCGGATCAGCGCCCGGCCCCCGCCCAGAAAGACGCCCAGCAGCACCGCCGCTGCCATCAGCACGACCGACAGGATCGTAATGTTAGCCAGCAGACTGTAGGTCTGACCGACCTGGCTGTGCAGCCCCAGACCCAGGCTCTTATCGAAGCTGACCTCCTGCCGCAGGTGGGTATTCTCGATCATCTTCTGCGCCTCATCGCCCGAAAAGCTGCCATTGGCCAGCATCACCAGCGCACCCTCGCGCCGCACCCTCGCCGACGCAAAACTCGGCCCCATCCCCGCCACCGCGCCCTGGATCGCCTTCGTCAAGCCGATCGCGATCTGGGGCGTCGGGTACAGCAGCAGCGTCAGCGTCTCCTTGCCGCGCCGGTCCGAGAATTGCGCGGTCGCCGCCTCCGCGCTCTTGTCCCAACCCAGCGAGTTGGCCGGCAGCACCCCGCCCTCGGCCGCATACGTCTCCGGCCCCAGCGCATAGCGCATCGACCCATCCACCAGCCCCTTGGCCGGCAGCAGCGTCGGCAGCAGCGGCGCCACGCCCTTGCTCCCGAAGACCTTGGGCATCGCTGCGGCGAGCGGCTTCAACCCAGCCACATCGTCCGCCGTCGCGCCCCCAACGAGCACCACCGAATCCCCCACCGTAAACAGCACCGCGCCATCACCCACGGCGTCTTCCACGCCCAGGTCACGGCCCTCCTTCATTCCCACATGCTTGCCGAACACGGAGTACTGTCGTTGATCGGCCGCGCCCAGGTCGCTGCTCGGCTCCATTCCCGGCCGCTGCACCAACGTGAACGCGCTGATCGCCCCGGTCTTATCCCCAAACTGGATGGCCTCGATATGCAATGTCCGCCCGCCGCGCGAATAGTCCGCGACCTGCGACCGCTGCGGCCCGCACTCCTCGAGCGCCGCCTTATTCACGCTGCTTAGCGACATCGCAGCCTGTGGCGCACTCGCACCCGCCGCCGCCATCTTCCAGCTGCCAAAGCTCTGCGGCAACAGCGGCGTCGGCGGCTCCGTCAGCGTGATCGAAGTCTGCGCCGCCGCGCCCGCGGCCAAACCCGCCGCCAGCCCCAAAACGACTGCCCCGCTCCGCAAAAAATGACCCAAACCCATACTGCGCCCAGACTACACCAACCGCCCTGCGCCGAGCACCCGTCTTATGAGTTCCCGGGTCCCTCGCTCTTTTCTGGTTGTCATTCCGCAGGAATCTGCTGTTGCCCTTGCTTTTCTGGTTGTCATTCCGCAGCGACGCGGAGGAATCTGCTTCTTGGGCTGCCATATACCTTCGTGGAGCCCCATACTCCCCTTCACTCCCGCAGGTCTCGTCCCGTCAGCCGAATGAACACCGTCTCCAAACTCGGCTCCGTCGTGGTCACATCGCGCAGGCCGAACTCATTCGCGGTCGTCACAACCCTCGCCAGCAATCCATCCTGCGCCTTGGCCAGCACGCGCAGCCCGCCCGCATTACCGTCGACGCCCGCCTCCACCCGCGTCACTCCCGCAATCTCGCGCAGCCGAGCCGCCAGCTGCGGGTTCTCGCCCGCGTCCCGCATCCGCAACTCATAGATCTTGTCCCCGCCGACGCTCGCCTTCAGCGCCGCCGGCGTATCTTCCACCAGAATCTTTCCATGGTCGATGATGGCCACCCGATCGCACAACTCATCGGCCTCTTCCATATAGTGCGTGGTCAGCACCACGGTAATGCCCTGCTCGCGCAGCGCCCGCACCGCCTCCCACATCGCGATGCGGCTCTGCGGGTCGAGCCCCGCGCTCGGCTCATCCAGAAACAGTACCTTCGGCCGATGTGCGATCGCCCGCGCGATCTGCAGCCGCTGGGCCAGCCCTCCGCTCAGCGCCTGCGGATACGCCTCCGCCCGGTCGCTGAGTCTAAACTGCTCCAGCAGCTCCGCCGTGCGCGCAGCCGCATCCGCGCCCGACATGCCAAAGTACAGGCAGTGGAAGTGAATATTCTCGGCGACGGTACAAGACCGGTCCAGCGTGTTGTACTGCGGAACCACGCCGATCGCCCTTCGCGCCAGCGCCGGATGCGCGACCACATCCACCCCCGCAATCCGCACTGAGCCGGCGGTCGGCACCGCCCGCGTCGTGGCAATCGAAATCGTCGTCGTCTTGCCCGCGCCATTCGGCCCCAGCAGCCCATACATCTCGCCGGCCGTCACCCGCAGGTCGATCCCATCGACCGCGGTCACCGGATTCTTGCCGCCATACACCTTGCGCAGCCCTGCTATCTCAACTATCGCCTCGCTCACGCGCCGCACCTTCAGCAGCTTGATTATAGGGCGCGGCTTGCGCTTGATTACAGGGCGTAGCTGGAACCGCGAATCCCGGCGGTGTACCCTTATGCCTGGCAGGAGGTAATCCTATGGCAGCCTTGGCAAGCTCACCCGTCGTCTCCGTGGACGAATACCTCCACTCCGTCTACGAACCGGACATGGATCTCGTCGATGGCGTCCTGGAGAACAGAAACGTGGGCGAGTTCGATCGTGCCAGAATTCAGCGCGCTCTGCTCTTCGCTCTCGCCCAGGGCGAAAACGCGGGCGGCTACTTCGTCGTGCAGGAGACCCGCATGCAGATATCCCCAACGCGCTTTCGCGTGCCCGATACCTGCCTGCTTCGCGCGGACCAGCTTCCCAAGCGCATCATCCAGACGCCGCCCCTGCTCTGCATTGAAGTCCTCTCCCCCGAAGACCGTTTCAGCCGCACTGAAATCAAGTGCCAGGATTATCTACGCATGGGCGTCCCGGAGGTCTGGATCGTCGACCCGCAAACGCGCACCCTGCACGTCCTGCGCGGCGACACAACCACCAAGCATCGCGAAGGCCGCATCCGCCTGCCAGGCGCACCCGCCGAGATCGACGTAACAGAACTCTTCAGCAAGCTCGACTGAGAATCCCGAATCCACATGACCACCATCCCCCAGGACGACCTCATCGAGACCATCCGCGCCGCCCTCCAATACATTAGCTTCTACCACCCGGTCGACTACATCACCAACCTCGCCCGCGCCTACGAGCTCGAGCAATCCCCCGCCGCCAAGGACGCCATCAAGCAGATCCTGGTCAACTCCCGCATGTGCGCCGAAGGCCACCGCCCCATCTGCCAGGACACCGGCATCGTCACCATCTTCCTCAAGCTCGGCCTCGATGTCCGCCTCACCGCGGCTGATGGCTCCTCACCCACGCTCAGCCTCCAGCAGATGTGCGACGAAGGCGTCCGCCGCGCCTGGCTCGACCCCGACAACAAACTCCGCGGAAGCATCCTCGCCGACCCCGCCTTCGCCCGCAAGAACACCGTCGACAACACGCCCTGCGTGGTCGAAGTCTCGCTGGTCCCGGGCAACACGCTCGACGTCACGGTCGCGGCCAAGGGCGGCGGCAGCGAAGCGAAATCCAAGTTCGTCATGCTCAACCCGTCGGACTCCGTGGCCGATTGGGTGGTCAAAACCGTCCCCACCATGGGCGCCGGCTGGTGCCCTCCCGGCATGCTCGGCATCGGCATCGGCGGGACGTCGGAGAAGGCCATGCTGCTCGCCAAGCAATCCCTCATGGACCCCATCGACATGGAGGAGCTCAAAGCCCGCGGGCCTCAAACCAACATCGAGAAGCTGCGAGTCGAAATCTACGACCGCGTCAACGCGCTCGGCATCGGCGCGCAGGGTCTCGGCGGCCTCACCACCGTGCTCGACGTCAAAATTCTCGACTGGCCCACCCACGCGGCCAATCTCCCGGTCGCAATCATCCCCAACTGCGCCGCCACCCGCCACGCCCAGGTCGTCCTCGAAGGCAACGGCCCCGTCTACCTCGATCCGCCCAACCTCGACGCCTGGCCCAGGCTCACCTACGACCCCCTCCACAATCCCACGCCCGGCGAAAAGCCGGCCCGCCGCGTCAACCTCGACACCCTGACCCACGCCGAGACCCGCACCTGGTCCCCCGGCGACGTTCTTCTGCTCAACGGCAAGCTGCTCACCGGCCGCGACGCCGCGCACAAGCGCATGACCGACATGCTCTCCCGCGGCGAGAAGCTCCCCGTCGACTTCACCAACCGCCTCATCTACTACGTCGGCCCGGTCGAGGCCGTGCGCGACGAGGCCGTCGGTCCCGCCGGTCCCACCACCGCCACCCGCATGGACAAGTTCACCCGCCAGATGCTCGAGTCGACAGGCCTCTTAGGAATGGTCGGCAAAGCCGAACGCGGCGTCGCGGCCATCGACGCCATCCGCGACAACCAGGCCGTCTATCTCATCGCCATCGGCGGCGCGGCCTACCTCGTCTCGAAGGCCATCAAGCACTCCCGCCTGGTGGCCTTCGGCGACCTCGGCATGGAGGCGATCTACGAGTTCGATGTCGTCGACATGCCCGTCACGGTCGCGGTCGACACCCACGGCACCAGCGTCCACATCACCGGCCCGGCGGAATGGAAGGCCCGCATCGCCCACAGCATGGAAGTCGGCGGCGTCGCCATCCTCGGCCAGTAGCAGTTAGGGGAACCTCTGAATGAGCTGACGTTGCCCTTGCACTTGCTTTTCTAGTTGTCATTCCGCAGCGAAGCGGAGGAATCTGCTTTTTGGACTAGCTATACACCTTCGACGACACCTCTCAGGCCCGTCCCGAAATGGCACTCCACCTGCACAGAAGCCCCCCACGGGAGCTACCCTTTGCCAAAGACGCTGCATCCGACGTAAGGAAGCGCCCCTCTCGGCGAGCGATTGCCGGACTGCGCCAGAACCGCAAGGAGATTGAAAACAATGGCAGTATCGAAAACGAAAACCAGCGTCGCCCTCGCCGCCACGCTCGCGACAGCTTTTTGCCTCACCGCCGCCGCCCAGGAGCCCAATCCCACCACGGTTGGCCCTGGAGCCAAATCGGGCGAAGTCATCACCCAGGGATCGAACGGCATTTACATCTACCACGTCAAAGTCGTGGAGCGCCAGCTCGACGCCGTGAACTATCTCAACCGCCGGGGCTCGACCCACGTCGGCTTCGTCGGCACTAATCTGATGCCCAACGCCCGCGGCGACGCCAAGGTGAACGCGCTCACCGGCAAGACCGACATCGATGTCCACTTCGAAGGCCTCACCCCCGCCAACGGCTTCGGCGCCGAGTACCTCACCTACGTCCTCTGGGCCATTTCCTCCGACGGCCGCCCCCAGAACCTCGGCGAGCTTGAACTCGCCGGCGGCAAAGCCAGCCTCAACGTTACCACCGGCTTCCAGTCCTTCGGCATGATCGTCACCGCCGAGCCCTACTTCGCCGTCTCCCAGCCCTCCGACGTGATCATTCTCCAGAACGTCTTCAACGACAGCACCCAGGGCGTCCTCCAGCAGGTCAACATCCACTATCAATTGTTGCCCAAGGGCCTCTACGCGCCCACCGAGGGCGCCCGGTCCACCCCCCACCCCATCACTGATCGCGAGCACGTTCCGCTGGCGCTCTTTGAGGCCTACAACGCCCAGCGCATCGCGCAGTCCGTCGGCGCCGACCAGGACGCGCCCGACATCATGAAGGAAGTCGACACCGACATCCAGAACGCGCAGGGCATCCAGTCCTCCAAACACCGCGATGTGAAGATGGAGTTCACCTACGCGCGCGAGGCCGTCCAGCGCTCCGAAGATGCCCGCATCACCACCCTGCGCAAGCAGGCCGAACAGCACGCGCAGCAGCAGCAGCAAGCCAAGGAAGAGGCGCAAAACCAGGCCCAGAAGGCGCAGTTGCAGGCCGCCCAGTCGCAGGCCCAGGCCGATTCCGCCGCCGCCGCGCAGGCCCAGGCTGAAGCCGCCAAAGCCCGCTCCGACGCCGAAGCCGCCAACGCCCGCAGCGAGGCAGCCGAGGCCAACAACCGCGCCGCTAACAGTGAAGCCAGCGCCCAGGCCCTGCGCGAGCGCCTGCTGAAGCAGTTGAACGCGATCCTCCAGACCACCGAAACCGCGCGCGGCCTGGTCATCAACCTCAGCGATGTGCTCTTCGACACCGCCAAGTACACCCTCAAGCCGAACACTCAGGTCTCGCTCGCCAAGGTAGCTACGATTCTCGAGCTCTACCCCGGCTTGAAGGTGCAGGTAGAGGGCTACACCGATTCCACCGGCAGCCCCGCGTTCAACCAGACGCTGAGCGAAAACCGCGCTGATTCGGTCAAAAACTTCCTGGTCCAGAACGGCGTCCCGCAGGACAACGTCACCGCCCAGGGCTACGGCGCCACGGACTTTGTGGCGCCCAACACCAACGCCGCCGGCCGCCAGCAGAATCGCCGCGTGGAGATGATCGTCTCCGGCGAAGCGATTGGCGTCCACACCGTCGCGCCGACCTCCAGCAACCAGCAACCCAACAACCAGGGCACCGCAAACCCGCAGTAGCAGGCACTTCAGCTTGTCAGCACGAAGACCGCGATACCTATCGCGGTCTTCGTGCATCTGTACCAATTGCAGACAATGAGAGAAGCCCAGAGTCCGCCAACCCAGCCGCTGACCCCTAACCCCTAACCACTAACCACTAACCACTTAGGAGTTCCGTGAGCACTTCACTCCGCGACAAAATCATCCTGATCACCGGCGCCAGCTCCGGCATCGGCGCCGCCACCGCCGTCGAGTTCGCCCGCCACGGCGCGCGCCTGCTGCTCTGCGCGCGCCGCCTCGACCGCCTGCAGGCCATGGACGGCGAGCTGCGCGACGCCGGCTCTCCCGACATCTTCAACTTCCAGCTCGACGTCCGCGATCGCGACGCCGTTCCCGCCGCGCTCAGCGCCCTCCCCGCCGCCTGGCGCGAGATCGACATCCTCATCAACAACGCCGGCCTCAGCCGCGGCCTCAAAAAGGCCTACGAGGACGACATCGAAGACTGGGAGGAGATGGTCGACACCAACATCAAGGGCCTTCTCTACGTCACCCGGGCCGTGGTCCCCGGAATGGTCGACCGCAGCCGCGGCCATGTCATCAATCTCGGCTCCATCGCCGGCCACACGGCCTACCCGGGCGGCGCCGTCTACTGCGCCACCAAGGCCGCCGAGCGCATCTTCACCGACGGCCTGCGCATCGACCTCAACGGCACGCCCATCCGCGTCACCTCGATCGACCCCGGCATGGTCCAGACCGACTTCAGCAAAGTCCGCTTCCACGGCGACACCGACCGCGCCGCCAAAACCTACCAGAACGTCGACCCCTTACAACCCGAAGACATCGCCGACGCCATCGTCTGGGCCGCCACCCGCCCCGCGCATGTGAGCGTTCAAACCGTCGTCCTCACGCCCGTAGCGCAAGCCAATCCATTCGTCCTCACCCGCAAGAGCTAGCTACGTTCAGGATGAAAATTCCCTGCTCAGTTGTGTAGTATCTACAATAGAGAAGCCAGACTCGTTGGAGCCACGATGACAAACATTCAGATGATCTTCGCAATCCTACTTCCGACCGTGACGGTGCTCGTTGGCATCCTCATCAACAACGGTCGCTTCAACTCTGTGGATTCGCGACTCATGAATCTCGAGAACAACGTCTCTGAGTTTGGACAGCGCATTTCGCATCTCGAAGGTTCACTCGGCGCCAAATAATGGCCTTGGCTGCGCCCGCGCCATTCCATAGTTGAGAGCCGGAGAAGGACTTGCTTCATCTCCGGAGCAGCATACCTAAACCTTGATCGACCACCCCAGCTGCTCCAACTCGCGTTCGATCGTCGCCAGCGCCATCTCCAGCGCGCTGCGGCGATGCGGGCTCGACGTGCGCTCCGACAGTACCCGCTCGCGCTGCATCTCCAGCCCCTGCATTCGGCGCTTGCGTTCGGCATCGGCCAGCGCGTCCTGAACAACGCTGTCCGGCTTGCCGACCTTGGGCCTGGCGTGTTCCGCCTGCTGCTCTTCGACGCTCTTGGACTCCCAGCCTTTGGACATATCTATATCTTACGCCGCGGCCGCGGCCCTCGCCAATCCCGGCCGCTTTGCAACCGCCTACTGCCGCCCGAACCGATACACCACGCCCAGGTTGAGCCCAACGTTATTCTGGACCATACCGCCGGTGGGCCCGACAAATGTCGTCCCCACATACGTCGGCGTAATCCGGAACGCCAGGTTCGGATAGAAGTTGTAATCCGCACTCAATCCCAGCGAAAACGCCGGCCGGAAACCATCGTTCCACAGCCCGACGTACGAGCCCGGGTAGCCCTTCGCGCCGCCTGAAAAGATGCCCCAGCCCTCGCCGCCCAGCGCCTGCGCGCTCAGCGCCAGCTTCTCCTGGCGATAGAACCTGTAGCTCACCCCACCCATGAACGTGTACTCATTGATCTGCGGGTTGTAAACCCCGTAGGTGTTGGGTGTGATCGCGCGCGCATTGCCGAACATTCCGCGCGCGTCGGCCACAATGGCGAGCTTCGGATTCAGGTAGTAGTTCACCGCGGTGGCCCAGGTAATCTCGTTGTTCTTCTTGGTGTACTCGCCGCTGCGAAAGCGCGTATAGCCGCCGCCGCCAATCACCTCAAAGCGATGCGAGTAGGTGTCCGTAATCGTGCGCTGGATGCGCGCCTCGCGGCTGGCATTGGTCTCCCGCCGCGCATGCGTCTCCTGCTTCGGCTTTCTGCCTATGTTGACATTTCGGCCGATGCCCTGCGCGTTCGCCGGAACCATTCCCGCCGTTAACAGACCCGCCGCCAGCAGACCCGCCGCCAATCCCATCCCCAGCCATCGCCCTGCCGTCTTCCGTCCATCGCCCATCAGAATCCAAACTCCCTCAAAGAAAACGCTCGCGGCCCATAAGCTCGCATCTCTCCATTAGAGCAGATTGCCTCTGACGTAGAGTTTCGCCTTTGCTTTTCTGGTTGTCATTCCGCAGGAATCTGCTGTTTGGGCTGCCCATACACTATCGCGAGAACCGCCCTCGCGTTACGGCAGCGTATACGTCAGGCCGGTAACAAACTGCAGCGAGTTTTTCCTGTACCCCGGCGAAGGAAGGTTCAAATAGTTGTCGGTGCTGGAGATCGTCGCGCCCAGCCTCTTGTACACCGGCAGGTTCAGCGCGACCGTCAGGTTCCCTGCATAGTCCTTCAGGTCGTTCCAGGCGGGAATGTAGCTGCCCGTCTCCGTCAGCTCGATCCTGCGCGGAAGGTTGCGGCGATAGGTTTCGAAGAACGTGGAGCCAATCAAGTTCATATCCGGCACCGTGGCCACCACCGCTCCATTCACCGGCGTCGTGATGTACTTCTGCTTCTCATAGTGCACATCCGCCTTCAGATCGAGTTCCTGGCTCGCGTTGTCGATCACCGTAAAACCGGCTCCCACGCCGTAGATCTGCTGAAACTGCAAACCCTGCGCAAAGTTGTGGTCGAACGACGTATCGGCAAGCGCATACGTCCGCGCCGTGAAGTACTCATCGCGCTCCGCGTCGGCGTGGAAGATGCTGGTCAGCGTCGTCACCGTCAGCGGAAGCGTCGGCGGATTGGTCTGCGGAATCGCGCTCGGCGAGGTCGATTTCCCATAGCTCTCCGTCAGGTCAACCGTCGTGCGATTGCGCGCCGGCAGCCACGGCACATCCGGAATCGCCCGCACCAGCGCAATCCCCGCCGTCAGCGTCGTATTCGCTGTCGTGGCCCGCACCAGCGTCGCTCCCGCGGTCACGGTCCCGTTCCAACCCGACGTGAACTTGGCCTTCTTGTTCATCTCCTTGTCGTACTCCGCCTTGTCCACCAGGTACGCCACGTCGCTGTCCGCTTCCACTGTCGGCGCCTGTCCCGTAGCCGGCGTGATCGTCACATTCTTGTCGGCGATCGCGACCGTGCCCACCGGCTCCAGGGTCTTCTTCTTGTTCACCGGCATTCCCTTGCGCAGCAGCGCGAACTCCTCGCCCGAGCGCAGTTGCTCGATCTTGTCGAACGAGATCGTCAACTGCCCTGCCATGTCCGACTTGAACACCACATTGCCGCCCGCCGCGCTCACCAGCTTGCCCGTCAACTGATCGCCGTTGGTAAACACGATCACATCCGGTCCCTGCTTCGGCGCCGCGGGCTTCGCGGCATCGGGCTTCGCCCCCGCCTTCGCGCTGGCGGTCTTGGCAGCCGCCGGAGCCGCAACCGGCGGCTTCAATGCCGGAGGATTCGCGGCTTGCCCCGCCGCAAACTGGTTGACAGTCAAAAACAGAACGGAAAGGACGCCAATGGATACACGCAAGGTTTTCGTTCTCCTGTTAGTTAAGTTACATGCGAATGGGTCGCGCAAACAGTGTTTCCTTGTACGCCTGCAGCCCGCGGGCGTAGGCTGGCTCCCTGGTTCTATTTCTTTCAATCTCCGGAGCTGGCGCCATCAATTTCTCATCCTGAGCCTGCTGACGAACCTTAGAGCGATTCCCTTACCTTAGAGCGGTTCCCTTGCTTTAGAGCGGTTCCCTTAACGGTGCAGGGTCCTGCTTCTGCCTTTCTGGTTGTCATTCCGAAGGAATCTGCTTTTGTCTTTGCTGTTGCTTCTTTCACCCCTGCACCATCAGGCAATTTGCCATAGCTGTTCCTACAGGATCTCCGATCAACTAGCTGTTCCTGCAGGATCTCCGATCAACTAGCCGTTCCTACAGGATCTCTGATCAAGTAGCCGTTTTGAAGGGGCGGAACTTCAGTCCCGCCATGACCTCAACCGTCCCCATGTGGCTTTAGCCACTGAGGGCAATCTTCCGGAGTCCCCATGTCCCTCCGAACCCGTGCTCTCCTGACCTGCTGCGCGCTCGCCCTCTCCACCCTCGCGGCCCGCTCCCAGACCGCGATGCTCGCCATCGTCAACCAGAAGCAGCACACCGTCATCCTCGCCGACCCCGCGGCCAAAAAAGTCCTCGCCACCATCCCCGTTGGCATCAACGGCCACGAGATCGCCGCCTCGCCCGACAACCGCCTGCTCTACGTCCCCATCTACAGCAACGTAGGCGTCGGCAAACCCGGCAGCAACGGCCAGACCATCGACATCATCGACGTCCGCTCCCGCAAGCTCATCCACACCATCGACCTCGGCTCGCCCACCCGCCCCCACCGCGCCCTCTTCGGCCCCGACGGCAATCTCTACGTCTCCGCCGAGCTCCACAACGCCATCGACATCATCGACCCCCACACCCAAACCCTCATCGGCGAAATCCCCACCGGCCAGCCCCAATCGCACATGTTCGCCATCTCCCCCGACGGCCGCCGCATCTACACCGCCAACGTCGGCGCCGGCTCCGTCAGCGTCCTCGACATCCCCAACCGCAAGCTCCTCAAAGTCATCCCCCTCACCAAAACCGTCCAGCGCATGGCCCTCTCCAACGACGGCCGCTGGGCCTTCACCTCCGACGAAACCCAGCCCCGCATCGCCGTCCTCGACACGCGCACCGACACCCTCAGCCGCTGGGTCCCGGTCACCGGCATCCCCTACACCACCCAGCCCACCGCCGACGGCCGCTTCCTGCTCGTCTCGACCCATGCCCCGGACGCCACTCCGCTCAGCAACGGCACCGGCCTGCTCAACGTCGTCGATCTCCACACCATGACCGTCGTCCGCACCCTCCCGCTGCGCTCCTTCGCGACTGCTCTCTACCGCCACGGCAACACCATCTACATGACCTGCCCCGGCAACGGCGACGTCGAGGTCCTAAACCCTAGCGGCGATCCCACCACCTGGACCCCCCAAACCCTCCTAACCCTAACCCCCGGCGTCGACGGCATGGCAT
The DNA here is from genome assembly GCA_965277925.1 of Granulicella sp. Classification (GTDB taxonomy): domain Bacteria; phylum Acidobacteriota; class Terriglobia; order Terriglobales; family Acidobacteriaceae; genus Granulicella. The sequence continues at coordinate 2,249,106 of OZ255850.1, forward strand.
GGGTCGAGATTTCTCACTAGGAGCTTGTGGAAATACTCATTTCGTTAAGGGCACGGCTTCAGCCGTGCCGCAAATCGCCCACCCGCAATTCGGCTTTAGCCGCTGAGGTACGCTCTTCTGCGGTGCGGCGACTTTTTCCGCAGCCTCTTTTCCCGCAACCTGTTCAGTCGTGCCGTCACGCCCCCACCTTTCCTCCACGCATATAGCGCCGCCTGATCACCAGCCGGGTAGCGTCGTAATCTGAAGCTCTCATCCTGAGCGGAGCCTCGGGAGTGCCTCACTCTGAATCGTTACGGAGAACCACGCCGAAGGCCAGTGATACCACTCCAATAACAATTTCGATCTGTTTATCCTGAGACCATCCGATCGAACCAGACACTGCGTCAGACATGCCAGGCAGCACGATGCCCGGCGGGGAAAAACTCCCCCCCAAAACCAGAAATCCCGTAAGCCGCTAGTCCGCTGCCAAGCACGATGAGGAGAGCTGCTACCTTTTTCATGGCACTATGCTACGCCGCTTTTCTTTTTGTAAGGCCCGCGCTTCTAAGTGAGGCACCATCGGAGCCTCTCGCGGTTTTGTCCCGAGAGGCGCAGTCGAAGGACCCCGAAGAACTCTGCCTCGCCACCACGTTTCGAACCTTTTCAACCGGCTTCAGCCATGCCGTAAGTGCCATTTGCGTAATGGCACAGCTTTAGCCATACAATAGGGGCCGCTTGCTTAAGGGCGCGGCTTCAGCCGTGCCGCAAAGAGCTGATCTCTTTGCGGCTTTAGCCGCCGAGGTACGCTTTCGCTCCTCACGCTCCGCGCGATCTCTTGCTGAAATCGCGTTCGCCGTTTTGCTTCTCGTTTTCGGAGAGTTTTGAGGATCGATGCATACAGTCGCCATTAAGAGCCTACACCTCGACCCTAATAGATATGTAAACTACCTCGCATACCAGAACGATCCCGAGAAAGGTAAAGATGATAAGCGCTCACTTGACCTCTTTGCTTCTCCTGGCAACAGAGCCCTCCAATGACAAAGTGAGACAGGCACTTTCGGATATAAGCGACCGCTGCTTCTTCTGGATGGTGACTTCGAGCATTGTGGTTGGCGTCGGAGTAATCCTTGAAGCACCAGAAGCCACCATTGCGCTCAAGCGTTGGTTTCGTCTCTGGAGAGGAAAGGATGTAAAGCCCGAGAATGAAAAGAGCCTGGTTATTCCCATTGCGTATCTAGGGCTTTTGTTGGTGGTTGTGGGCGTAGCAGGAGAAGTAGTTTTCGAGTTCCTTTCGTCCAATGCCGAGACTGCCATAAGGGAACATGATTCAAGACTTCTCGGAGCTGCCGAGTTGGAGGCTGGACAGGCAAAAATGGATGCTGCCAATGCTCGCAAGGAAACCGCGCAGCTCCAAAAAGATACACAAGGGCTGAAAACAGATGCTGACGCAGCCAAGCGCGACATGGTAGCCGCGCAATTAGAGTTAGCACGGCTGACTGGGCCGGTACACCTAATCCACATTATCCACGGCATCGCTACGCCTGACCTGTCAAAGGGGCTTATCCCGCAAATCTTGCTGACAGAAGACGTGCGTATCAAGCCTCCAATCTTGCCACCATTGAGCAAGGAAGGAACCGCCACTTGGACACTATTTTTGGACCAAGATAGTGTCGGATCACACCAGTACACGTTTGAATTTATGCGCGACGTTAAGGCATATCCAGGTTTAGTACCGAATAGTAGAGCTAGTTTTGACTTTGTCACGGACACACACGGACGTACTACAATGCGTGGTATCCCGATCGTAGACATGCCCAACACCGCGACGCCCAGCAAGAAATAAACTACCTGTTGCGGCAGGAGGCGGGTGGCTACCCACAGGTGGCGGGTGCCCATTCATCGCCGCTTTTGGCCGGGTGCCCCATTCATCGCCGCTTTTGGCGATGAGTGGGCTCCGCTCTGCCGAAGGCCGGAGCGAAGCGACCAAATTGCCTTCCTCGACCAGCCCCAACCGCCCGCCCCTGTACCGAGTATTCCTGCCGGGTGCCCCATTCATCGCCGCTTTTGGCGATGAGTGGGCTCCGCTCTGCCGAAGGCCGGAGCGAAGCGACCAAATTGCCTTCCTCGACCAGCCCCAACCGCCCGCCCAAAACCTTGTCAAGCCCCCAGCCCGTCCCAAAGCCTCAAAACCCTCATCAACACAAGCGATTTCTAACACGAGCCTCTGGCGCAGTCCCTTGGCACACTAGCTATACTTGATACAGGTGCGAAAGATTGTAGAACCCTGTGGCGGCCGTCCCACGTAGGAGGCAACGGGGTAAATCACCGATAACCGATCACCCGCCGCCTAAGTCCTTTATTTGACATATTTTGAATCCAAGCCAAACAAAATAAACAGCTTATCTCGATATACCCCAGCTAACTCCTTTATTTGACATATTTTGACTTCGGAGGGGGGAGGAGGGGGTACCCCCCTTGCCCCTCCACGTCCTAGCGTCTAACCTCAAACCATGTACGAAGACTTCACCGCCACCGACCGCTGGACCGGAGAGCCGCAGCACTGCGTCTGGAAGGGCACCCTCGTCGCCATCGCCACCCGCCACGCCGACGCCACCGACATCCGCTTCGCCGTCAACGGCAAACCCCTCTGGATCGCCATGCCCAACCTCGCCTGGGTTGCGCAGAAGCGCCGCAGCGGCAAGGTCATCACCGACTACCTCGCCGCCCAGTGCGCCGGCCGCTTCCTCAAGCAGTCCATCGAAAACGGCTACGACAACGGCCGTGAGATGTACACCATGACCGTCCCCGAGGTCCTCGAACAAGTCGATGCGGTCATTCGCGAGGCCGGCCACACCGCCAACCTCCCCAGCCTGCCCGTCATCGACCGCGACGCCCACCCCGCCGAGCTCGACTTCAAGCTCCCCGGCGAACCCCACACCGTCGCCGAAACAATGTAATAGAGCCGAATCCACGTAGCCGTACGCAACTTGGGGTGAACACAGAAGGTCCGTGCGGGTCTTGCCCGCCATTCTGATAACGATCTAGGGACCTCTGATTAAGTCGTGCATTTCAGAAGGGCCTGCCTTCAGCCATGCCGCAAAAGCCGCAAAATCAATGCGACTTCAGCCGCTGAGGTACGTTTACTGGTTTGATCAGAGGCTCCCTAGAGTCATCGGCAAACCACGCCCGGGCGGCTTCGTCGCTGCTTGGAATTTGTCATCCTGAGCGGAGCTTCTCGCAACCAATTTCCCCCGCGTGCGAGCCGCTGCGATATCCTTGCCCGGATGGCAACCTCTCGCCGCGGCTTCGTCGCCGCCTCCGCCGCTCTTCCCTTCGCGTTCCGCGCCGTCGCCGCAACGCCTGCTCCCCGCTGGGTCTTCATCGGCAACGGCACCACCAAGGGCATCTTCCGCGGGAGCTGGAACCCAGCCACCGGCGAGCTTGGCAAGATCGAACTCGCCGCCCCCTCCGACCACCCCAACTTCTTCGCCCTCCACCCCACGCTGCCCATGCTCTACACCGTCAACGAGGCCACCGGCACCGCCGCCGGCGTCACCAGCTTCCGCCTCGATCGCACCCGCGGAACCCTCTCCCAGACCAGCCGCCAAAGCTCCCACGGCGACGGCCCCTGCTACGTCTCGGTCGACCACACCGGCCGCAACGCCTTCGCCGCCAACTACGCCGGCGGAAGCTTCGCCGCCTTCAGCCTCGACGCAACCGGCCAACTGCACGATACCGCCGCCACCTTCGACTGCCGCAACAACCCCGCCTGCGGCGCGCTCGGCCCCAACAAAGCCCGCCAGGACGCCGCGCACCTGCACTGCGCCGTCGTCTCACCCGACAATAATTTTGTCCTCTCCTGCAACCTCGGCGAGGACGCCATCGAGCTCTTCCCGCTACATCCAGGCGCAGCGCACCCGCTCGGCGATCCAATTCGCATCGCCGCCCGCCCCGGCTCCGGCCCGCGCCATCTCGCCTTCCACCCCAACCACCGCTGGCTCTACTGCATCCACGAGCTCGACTGCACCATCGACCTCTACGACTGGACCGCGCACGGCGGCGAAACTCCAATGCATCTCCACCAGGACAGCATCATCTCCACACTGCCCAGCGGCGTCGCCCTGCCCGGCAACACCGCCTGCGAGATCATCGTCAGCGACAACGGCCGCTTTCTCACCTCCTGCACCCGCGGCGCCACCTCGAACATCCTCTCCGTCCACCGCATCGATCCCGCCACCGGCCTGCTCACCCCGCAACAGCACCTGAGCTGCGGCGGTGACATCCCCCGCTACATCGCCTTCGATCCCTCCCGCCGCTGGCTGCTCTGCACGAACCAGGCTTCCAACACCATCACCGTCTTCGCCCACGACCCCGCCACCGGCCACATCCACGAGCACCCGCAAACCTTCGCCGCCGAAACTCCCATGTTCGTGCTCTTCGTATAGCGCAAACTGCCCGGGTAGAAAGGATTGCCTTTGCTTTTCTAGTTGTCATTCCGTTAGGAATCTGCTTCTGCAGTTGCCTTTGCTTTTCTGGTTGTCATTCCGTTAGGAATCTGCTTTTTGGCGAGCCCCATGTTCCAGCGCAAAGTCACCATCGAATATCTAACCGGACAGACTCCCGCGAAGCCCTGCCCCATCCATTGGCTCGACAACTTCGCCATGCGCAACTTCACCAACGACGCCATCTTCGACGACACGCTCCCCACCGCCGACGGCGTCCTCGAGATCGGCAACCGTGTCCCCCTCGACCGCCTGCAAAGCTCCATGCAGGACTGGTTCCGCCGCAAGGGCTACCTCACCGCAAACGAAACCCTCCGCATCACCTCGCTGCAACGCGCCGCGCCACTACACACTAATCACTAACCACTAACCACTGTCCTTCAGCGTCTTCCCATCCAGCACAAACCGGTACTTCACATCGCCCTTGACCACGCGCTCATACGCCTCCGCCAGCCGGTCATAGCCGATCAGTTCGATCTCCGAAACGATGTTCTTCTCTGCGCAATAATCCAGCATCTCCTGCGTCTGCTTCATCCCGCCGATCATCGACCCTGACAGCGACCGCCGGTTGTTCACCAGCGCAAACGGCGACACCGCAACCGGCTGCTCCGGCAGTCCCACCAGGCACAGCGCGCCATCCAGCCGCAGCAGCCGAAGATAGGCATCGATGTCGTGCGGCGCCGACACGCAGTCCAGGATGAAATCGAAGCTGCCCGCCTGCTTGGCCATCGCATCGGCATCCTTGCTGATCACCACCTCATCGGCGCCCAGCTTTTTCGCGTCCGCGATCTTCGACTCCGACGTCGTGAACTGCACCACATGCGCCCCGAACGAATGCGCGAACTTCAGCCCCATATGCCCCAGCCCGCCCAGCCCCACCACGCCGACCTTGCTGTTCTTCCCCACCTTCCAGTGCCGCAGCGGCGAGTAGGTCGTAATCCCCGCGCACAGCAGCGGCGCCACCGCCGCCAACTCCAGCTTCGCCGAGATCGAATACACATAGTGCTCCGGCGCGACGATGTTGTCCGCATACCCGCCGTACATCACATCGCCGTCGTAGTCCTTCGCGTTGTAGGTCCCAACCATCCCCTTCGTGCAATACGGCTCCTCATTCGCCAGACAGTTCTCACACTTCATGCAGGTCTGCACGGTCACGCCCACGCCCGCCAGATCACCTGCCTTGAACCGCGTCACCGCGCCGCCCACAGCCGTCACGCGCCCCACGATCTCGTGCCCCGGCACCATCGGATAGATCGACCCGCCCCACTCATCCCGCACCTGGTGAATATCCGAGTGGCATATCCCGCAATAATCGATCGCCACCACAACATCCTTCGGCCCCGGCTCGCGGCGATCGAAGTGAAACGGCGCAAGCGCCGCTGTCTTGCTCTGTACCGCATACCCAATCGATTTCATAGGTGATTCTCCTTGGGCAATGGGATGGGGCGAAGATGGCGCAAAGGTATCTCTAGCCGCCGCTCAGACGGAAGTTCACGGTGAGAACGGTGTCCACCTCGGTCGGCTTGCCATTCAGCAGATACGGTTCATATGTCCACTGCCTAACTGCGTCCAGCGCCGCCCGAGAGAGACTGTCGTCCGGGCTGGCGACGACGTCCACCGACGAGATCGCACCTTGTTTCGAAATCTGCGCGCTCAAAATCACCGTGCCGCTGAGATGCTCCCTCTTCGCCAGTTCAGGATAGATAGGCTGCGCCTTGGTCAGTATTCTTCCACTTTGCACAATCCCCGGCACGTTCTGCTCGGTTCCCCCAGCGCCTTCCTGTTCGACTGTCGATGCGTCGGGATGATAAGTCTCAAGCGAATCGACGTGACCCGCGATCGCGACTTTCCCGGCGTAATTGATGGTGTTGTCCAGCGCCACATTGGTATTCATGAAGTTGCCAGGCCGGTTGCGGATATCGCTGAAACCGCCCGAATCGAAATAAATGCGCAGGGAGGCGGTACCGGGCTCAACACACATCTCCGGCCAATCCGCGCCGTAATGGACATTTCCAGAGATCGATCTCTGCACGCTCATACACTCCAGCGTTGTCTTTCCGAACTTGCGCGTCTCTTTCGATGCTGTCAGGTTCTCGAAAGTTCCGAAGCTCGGGATCGGGTGTGTCACCTGCCTAAGCAGCAAGTTCACCAGATAAGCCTCGCGGCTGTGTGGATTCGATTGGCCGGAAGTATTCGGAATTGTCACATTGTAGGAAGGACTCGCGATCGCGATCCTGTAATTCTTCGGGGTGCTCCACCACTCCTCAATCGTGCCGCTCTCCTTCTTGCTGCCATGGAGATCATTAAGTTGAAACGACATGCGAAGATGCCAGGGGGGCAGACCTTCACGATCGAGGGACGTTAACATGGACAAATGTTCGAGGTCTTGACGCGAGTCCGTAGCCTGCGCCGCGATACTGGGCGGCATACCGGCAGCAATCACGATCGGCAACACTAGAACTGCAACTCGAAGATAGTTCGTTCGCATGTAGCCCCCTACTCGTCATAATGCATCAAGCTGAACACATCCACATTCGGAAACTTCGCGCGGCCCTTCAAAAAATCCAGCTCGATCGCCACCGTCACGCCAACGATCTCGCCGCCCATCCGCTTCACTAAGTCGGTCGTCGCCAGCATCGTTCCTCCAGTGGCCAGCAGGTCGTCCACCACGATCACCCGCTGCCCCGGCTGGATCGCGTCCTTGTGGATCTGCAGCGAGTCCGACCCGTACTCCAGGTCGTACTTGATGGTCAGCGTCTCGGCCGGCAGCTTGCCCGGTTTGCGCACCGGCACAAACCCCGCATTCAACCGGTACGCCAGCGCCGGCCCGAAGATGAACCCGCGCGCCTCGATCCCCAGCACCAGATCGACATGCTTGCCGATGTAATACTGCGCGAACGCATCGATCATCGTCGCGAAGCCGGTGCTGTCCTTCAGCAGGGTCGTAATGTCGTAAAACAGAATTCCGGGCTTGGGAAACTCGGGCACCGCGCGGATCATGTCCTTCAGCGGCTCGCAATCAATCGGCTTAATCGTCATGTGCTTTCGACCAACTCCTTCGTGCCGGTAATCGAATATCTACCAGGCTCCTTCAATTGCAAACGGCCCGAGCGCTTCCGCCTCGGTCTCCGCCAGTTCATGTTCGATCACGTCATCCACACGGCTGCCGCGCGACCCCTTGCTCAGCTCCACGCGCAAGTCCTGGAGCGACTCCTCATCCCCAGCCGCAACCACCTCAACATCACCCGCGTCCGTATTGCGCACCCATCCGCGCAAGCCAAGCTCGGCCGCCTCACGATGCACGAACCAGCGAAACCCGACGCCCTGCACCCGCCCGCGAATGAGAAAGTGAACCACCATTCCTATCGAATCCGATAGACGTAGGCATCGGAGATAAATCGATCTCCGATGGTCTGGCCGCCCAGACGCATCCCTTCCACCGAAGACGTCTTGCCAAATCGATCTCTTAACGCCTTTACGAAGGGCGACCGTGTCGGAAGAATGAGAATAGGCGGGGGCATATAGCGAAAATTGCCGTGGAGGACCTCCGCGACCTGTTCATACGCGCGCAGGGGTTGATGTTGATCGAATGCTGAAGAAGACAAAACAAGCCTTCCTTCCTCGTATTCCGGTGAGGTCAGCCAAAGCGCAAGCTTAGGCTTGAGTCCTGCTCGATCCAGGGCAGATATGACCTGTGATCCGCTCGCGATATCGAAACCTACCAGCGTTGCTTTATCCATGGGAGCACTCCATCGCGCAGTCTTCCTACAGCTTTGATCATCGCATCCGCATCTATGCGACTCCAAACCAGGTACCGGCTTTGCTCGGACCAATTGTTCACAACGTTCCAGCTTGCGCCCAAATGAGGATGCGATTGCGTAGCCTGCTGAAGATTTTCGGTCAAGCTTGCGACCTTGAGAAGGTCGCCCAGCTTATGACTATAACTGCTGCTTACTCGCGTCCTATCAGGAAATTCAAACCGTTGTGTTTCCTTCGCTATGCAGGCCTTCAATGCACATTCTATCGAGTAACCCGCAAGGTAATATGCACCACTGTAATGTTTAAGGACAAAGAGGCTTCGCGCCTCCTGAAGTCGAAGTCGCGATAGTTTTTGAAGGTCGGCGCGGTTCATTGATCCAAATATATTATGCCCGGCTCATATACGCGCCCTCGGCCGTATCCACGCGGATCTTCTCGCCTTCGTTGATGAACGCCGGCACCTGCACCACCAGCCCCGTCTCCATCTTGGCCGGCTTGGTTACCGAGCTCGCCGTCGCGCTCTTAATGCCCGGCTCCGTCTCCACCACGGTCATCTCCACCGCCGTCGGCAGCTCGATCCCCACCGCCTTTCCATCGTGGAAGCTCACCTCGATCAGCAGGTTCGCGGTCAAATATTCCACCGCATCGCCCAGCGTGTCACGCTTCAACGCAGTCTGCTCATAGTTCTGCTGGTCCATGAAGTAGTAGTCGTCGCCATCGTTATACAGGTACTCCATCTTGATGGAGTCCACGTGGACGCGCTCGATCGGATCGGGCGACCGGAACCGCTCGGTGAACATGGCGCCGGTGCGCACATTCTTCAACTTGGCCTGGATAAACGCGCGCAGGTTGCCCGGCGTCCGGTGCTCCACCGAGAACACGAGGTGAAGATCGTCCTTGAACTTGATGACCATGCCGGGGCGCATCTGCGTGGCGGAAATCGCCATAAGAAAACTCCTGATTCTCGTTGAAGATTGCGGGCGCGCCAGACGCAAAAGGAGTTCCAGAATGGCTTCGGCCCAACCCTACGATTGTAGCGTAGGCCATTGCGTCAGCCGGGCACATCCGTCAGCTCGCCGGAGCAGGCTTCGCCGAAGTAGGCTGCTTTGCGCCACCATGAAACAGGCGATGAAAAAACCGCCCAATCGCGTGCGCAATGTCATGCGCTCCGGGCGGAGTCTGCGGCGGCCCAGCCGAGCCCGCACCGCCCGCACCTCCGCTGCCAGCATCGCTGCTGTCAGTCCCATTTGCCGCGCGCGCGTTCGCCGACGGCTTGGCAGCCGGCCCACCCACCGTCTCCGGGGGCGGCCCTTGCCCCGGCCCATACGCCAGCGTAGCCGCCACCTGAGTATGCTTCTCGCCCGCCGGCCCGGAGTTCGCCGGCGGCTGTTCCGCGGCCAGACCTTCGCTGGCCGCCGCCGGAAACGGATGCGCGGCGGCCGCCGCAGCCGCCCCGCTCAAGGCTGCCGCCCCGCTCAAGGCAGCCGCCCCGCTCAAGGCTGCCGCACTCTCCACCAGCGGCACCACCGGGCACCCGCAGGAAGAGGTCTCCTTGTCCACCACCTCATGCAGGTCCCCATGTTCAAACAACACATGCTGCCCCGGCAGCAGCCGATAGCTCGCCGTCGAAAACGCATCGCTGAGCACCAGCACCGGCGCGGCACTCCCCGCGTTGTCCACGCACGTATCGCCATCCCGCGTCACGCGCAGCGCAAGGTCCAGCTTTCCCGGAGTCTCCAGCCTGAAAAACAAGTCCGGTGTCAGAATCACATCCTGCGGGTCCGACACCCCCTGGATCTCCACCGCCCCGCGATCCAGCCCAAACAGCAGCGACTTATCCGTGCCCGAGTGCAGCAGATGGAACTGGCTGGTCGCGCACACCCGCACGTCGCCGCCCCGCGCCAGCGCAATCGCCGCCGTATGGTCATAGGCCGTCACGCTGGCGTTCGACACCAGCTCCGCCCGCTCGCCCTGCACCTGCAGGCCTCCGCTCACCAGCGCATCGCGCGTAGCCACCGTGCCCATCACCTGCGCCGCCGGCGGTGTCGGCGCCTGCTGCTGAGCCCCCGCGCACGTGCCCATGCCGCAGCCTGCAAGCCACACCACGCCGATCATGAAAAAGTCGAGTCGTTGCATAGAAGCCCGGTGAGGAAATCTGCTTTCGCTTTTGTCTTTCTGATTGTCATTCCCGCAGGGAATCTGCGTTTGCTCTTGCCTTTGCCGTTCTGGTTGTCATTCCGCAGGAATCTGCTTTTGCCTTTGCTCTTGCAATTCCTACTGCTGCAAAAAATTCGCAATCAACTGCTTGCCATGATCGGTCAGCACGCTCTCCGGATGAAACTGCACACCCTCCATCGGCAGCGTCTTATGCCGCAGCCCCATAATCAGCCCCTCATCGTCCCCGGCCACGCGCGCCGACACCTCCAGCGATCCCGGCAGCGTGCTCTCCTTCACGATCAGCGAGTGATACCGCGTGCAGATCATCGGCCGCGGCAGACCGCGAAAGATCGTGCGTCCATCGTGCTCCACCACCGACGTCTTGCCATGCATCAACTCCGGCGCGCGCACCACATCGCCGCCAAACGCCGCGCCAATCGCCTGATGCCCCAGGCACACCCCCAGCACGGGAATCTGCTCACCCGCAGGCAGCGTCGCCAGATGCTGAATCAGCGGAATCAAAATCCCCGCCTCCTGTGGCGTACACGGCCCCGGCGAGAGCAGAATCCGCTCCGGCCGCATCGCAACAATCTCCTCCGGAGTCACCTCATCGTTTCGCTTAACGACGACATCAGCCCCAAGCTCGCCCATATACTGCACGAGGTTGTAGGTGAACGAGTCGTAGTTGTCGAGCACAAAAACCATTCTCCGATTCTATGCGTATCGGCTATACCAGAAAGAATTGTCGTCCAGAGCGCGCGCAGCGAAGGACCTGCTTTGGCTCTTGCTTTTCTGGTTGTCATTCCGCAGCGAAGAGGAGGAATCTGCTGTTCGACGCGCCAATACATGCTCAGGATTACCTCTCCGATTCGCGACACTAAATCACCCGCGCCCGCTCGATCGCCCTTACCACCGCCTTCGCTTTATTCGCGCACTCCTCATGCTCCTTCTGCGGCACCGAGTCCGCCACGATCCCCGCGCCCGCCTGAATGTACCCCTTCTCTCCATCCATAAACAGCGTGCGAATCGCGATACACGAATCCAGATTGCCGCTAAAGTCCGCATAAAAGATCGCCCCGCCATACACGCCGCGCCGCGCCGGCTCCAGCTCTTCGATAATCTCCATCGCGCGAATCTTCGGCGCGCCCGACAGCGTGCCCGCCGGAAAGCACGCACGAAACGCGTCCACCGGCGCCAGCCCGGCGCGCAGCCTGCCTTCAATCGCGCTCACCAGGTGCATCACGTGCGAGTACCGTTCGACAAACATAAGGTCCTTCACCTTCACACTGCCAAACTCCGACACCCGCCCAACATCATTGCGCCCCAGATCAACCAGCATCACATGCTCGGCGACCTCCTTGGCATCCGCGCGCAGGCTCTCACCCAGCGCGCGATCCGCCGCCTCATCCACACCGCGTGGCCGCGTCCCCGCGATCGGCCTGTACTCCACGCGCCCGCCGCTGACCCGCACCAGCATCTCCGGCGACGACCCCACAATATGCGCTGCCCTGGAATTCGTGGGTGGCCCATTCATCGCGGACTTTCGCGATGAGTGGGGAACACCCTCCAGCCCAAACCGCAGGAAATACATATACGGCGACGGATTCACAATCCGCAGCGAACGATAAATCTCAAACGCATCCGCTCCCGGAACACAATCGAACCGCTGCGAGAGCACGCACTGAAACACGTCTCCCGCGGCGATGTACTCCTTCACTGTATCGACGGCGCTCAAGAAATCTTTAGCCCTCGTCCTCGGCTTCAGCTTCAGCGAACCCTTCAAACTCCCCGCGCGTTTCAGCCCCGCCTTCGGAATCCCCGCCTTCGGAATCCCCGCCTTCGGAATCCCCGCGCTCAGCATCTTCTCCAACCGGTCCAGACGCGCGTTCGCCTGCTTGTATCCCGCAGCGTCCGCCTTCCCCCGAGCGCCCACCGTGACGATCAGATGGATCGCCTTCTTCACATGGTCGAACGCCAGCACCTCGTCGAAGAACATCAGGTGCGCATCCGGAACATGCAACTCATCGGCAGCCATCGCCGGCAGCCGCTCGATCGAGCGCACCACGTCATACGAAAAAAAACCCACCGCGCCGGCCGTGAACGGCGGCAGCCCTGGCAGCTTGGCCGGAGTCTCGCCTTCGAGCGCCGCCTTCAACTCGGCGAAGATATCTCCCTCATACGTCCGCCGCGAGCGGCCCTCCACGATCGTGATCCGTCCGTCCCGCGCGGTCATCTTCCGGTAGGGTCGCACCCCGATAAAGGTATAGCGCCCCACATGCTCGCCACCCTCCACCGACTCCAGCAGAAACGCCTCCGGCTCACCCGCCGCCACGCGCAAAAACGCCGACACCGGCGTCTCCAGATCGGCCGCCACCATCCGCGTCACCGGCACCAGCGAGTGCGTCCGCGCCAGCCGCTGAAACTCGCGCAGCGAAGGCGCCGTTGCGGTCACCGGCATCGTCGCTGTCGCTGGTGTCGTCAAAGTCCGCGCAGCGGCCATTCCTCATGATACCCAGAAGAGACGCTCCCGGCCCACACCCAGTTGACCTTTCATTTGCACTTGCTTTCTGGTTGTCCTTCCGCAGGAATCTGCTTCTCGGAGTCTGCTATACACCTTCGGGGACGCAGCTCCTACAAGGCTCAGTTCCCGCCGTTGTCATGGCCCGGGCCCTGATGGTCCGGCCGTGCATTGTTGTCGCGGCGGTCCGGCTGCGCATTGTTATCGTCGCGACGATCCGGCCGCGCATCATGGCGGTCCGGCTGCGGCGCCGGTTGGGCAACCGGCTGTTCATGCTCGACCACCGTGGTGCGGCAGCCCGCCAGCGCCAGCATCGCCGCCGTCGTCAAAACAAGAGTCCCGAGCAGCTTGGATCGAATCATCTCGCGTTCTCCCGTCCTTCCAAGTTCGTTTCAGAGTCCAGCTCCGCACCATTCAGATGCCGCAAACTGTCGCGGTGGCCGCAAAGACTCCCCCGAATGCCAGAGACAAAGAAAATCATCCGCACCAGCCCTATCGATCGGCCTCCATGTGCCGATACAGTCAACTGAGCGCCTTGCCGGTGCTCGAACGGCAGGCCTATACTCGGGCAGTTTGGTCACGAACTGGTCTGGCCAAGTCTGCGGTCAAGCGACTCTTCGGCATCGGCCCAGCGTCTAATCTCTCACGGGCCCGCACCAGGAGCGCACCACGATGGCCACAGAGCGATTGATACCCACGGAAGCCGGCCTCACCGCCGTCCCCACCGTGCGAAGGGACAAGGAAACAACGATGCAAACGCGCGTGGCAGCCGCTCCGGTCTTGGAAGTCGCAGGCCCGGGAGTTTCAAGCCCGGAAGTTCCAAGCCCCAAAGTTCCAGACATTTCCATCGAGCAGGAGACCAACCCCTGGCTCGCGCAGGCCGCCCGCTTCGACGAGGCCGCCACCCGTCTCAAGCTCGACCCCGGCCTCTGGAAGGTCCTCCGCTACCCCGCCCGCGAGATCATCGTGCACATCCCGGTCACCATGGATGACGGCCGCATCGAAGTCTTCACCGGCTATCGCGTCCAGCATTCCGTCGCGCGCGGCCCCGCCAAGGGCGGCATCCGCTACTCCCCCGAGGTCTCGCTCGATGAAGTCCGCGCCCTCGCCAGTTGGATGACCTGGAAGTGCGCCGTCGTCAACATCCCCTTCGGCGGCGCCAAGGGCGGCGTCATCTGTGATCCGAAGAACATGTCCCAGGGCGAATTGGAACGCATGACCCGCCGCTACACCGCCTCGCTCATCGAGTTCATCGGCCCCGAAAAAGACGTTCCCGCGCCCGACATGAACACCAACGAGCAGACCATGGCCTGGATCATGGACACCTACTCGATGCACACGGGCCAGACCGTCACCGGCGTCGTCACCGGCAAGCCGGTCAACATCGGCGGCTCCCGCGGCCGCCGCGAAGCCACCGGCCGCGGCATCAGCGTGGTCTGCGACCAGGCCCTCAAGCACCTCAACATGCTGCCCGAGGCCACCACCGTCATCATCCAGGGCTTCGGCAACGTCGGCTCCAACGCCGCCAAAATCCTCTGGGACAAGGGCTACAAGGTCATCGGCATCGGCGAGTACGACGGCGCCCTCTTCAACCCTAACGGCCTCGACATCTCCGAGCTGCTCGAGCACAAAGCGCGCACCGGCTCCATCCACGGCTTCGCCGGCGGCAGCACCCCCGGTTCATGGGCCTTCGACAAAGACGAGCTCCTCACCCTCAAGTGCGGCCTCCTCATCCCCGCCGCCACCGAAAACGTCATCACCAGCCGCAACGCCGATCGCCTGCAATGCCGCATCCTCTGCGAAGGCGCCAACGGCCCCACCACCACCGTCGCCGACTCCATCCTCGCCGAAAAAGGCGTCTTCATCATCCCCGACATCCTGGCCAACGCCGGCGGCGTCACCACCAGCTACTTCGAGTGGGTGCAGGACCGCATGGGCTACTTCTGGACCGAAGCCGAAGTCAACCAGCGCCTCGATCTCATCATGGTCGACAGTTTCAACGACGTCCTCCAATATTCCATCGCCCACGGCGTCAACAACCGCATCGCCGCCTACATGCTCGCCATCGACCGCGTCGCCTACACCACCCGCCAGCGCGGCATCTACGCCTAGGGAGTCTTGCTTTTCTAGTTGTAATTCCGCAGCGAAGCGGTGGAATCTGCTTCTGTTCTTGCACTTGCTTTTCTAGTTGTCATTCCGCAGCGAAGCGGAGGAATCTGCTGTCTGGGGAAACTACTTTATCGGCACTACCATCTTGCCGTCATTACCGATACCGATGGCTTCAGACTGTGAATCCCGCCCCAACACTTTCAGCCCCCACATGCCAAAGGGATCTTGCTTATTGATGGGTGATACGTCACTGCCCCAAATATATCCCACCGCCACTTTCCCCTCCATGTCAGGACTGTTGAAGTACACAGTTCCTTCTCCTCTCTCGTTGACCGACAGTAGCACTGAAGGAATACCGTCTTCTCTGATTAATGAAATCTGCGGTTGTTGCGTGCCACTAACATCAACCAAACCGATAGAAGCACGAACGTTGTTGTGATCGTCAACCAACTCAATCTTCTTGACCTTAATCAGTGTTGTACCGTCCGCCGTTTGTCTATGTGTGACAAACAGGCTTGCCCCGGCGGACAACAAGACACTTGCGAGAATGGTGCCTAGTGTGACTATTTTCATGGTTTGCAACCTGCCTGATGCCCCGTTGTGAAAGCTGCGGTCCTGCCGTATTTAAAAGCGAGAAGACCTGGTGGATGACCGCTACGCCTCGCGGGGACGAACAGCCCTCTACGGATGCACAATCATCTGCATCGTCTGCGTATGGCTCACCGCCGCGCTCCCACCCATCGCCGTGCCGGTAATCGTAAAGCTGTAGTTCCCCGGCTTGGTCCCCAGGTCCGCGCAATCCCCGCACCCGCTCAGCATCGGCAGCGCACACAGCGCCGCCATCAACACCAGCCCCTGCAGCAACCGCCTGCGCCGCCGCACAAAAAACGCCCCCACAACAAACGCCATCATCCACGGCACGCTTGAACGGCCGCCGCCACTCGCCGCCACCGCCCCACACGGCCGCGGCCCCTGCGGGCTCACGATCAGCGCGGTCGTACCGCCTTCCGCCCCGATCGTGCTCTGCGCGAACGTGCAGGTCGTCTCGTTCGGCAGCCCCGCGCACGCCAACTGCACCGGCTGATCGAACCCATTCAAATCCGTAATCGTCACACTCACCGCCGAACTCACGCCGATCCCCGCCGACAGCGTCGTCGGCGTCACCGTCATCACAAACCCCACGCCCGCCGACAACACTCCCGCATTCACCTGCTGCATCAGCGCTGCCGATGTACTCGCCGCAAAAGCGACCGCGGAGACCGCATTCGACACCGACACGCCGCTATAAGCAGCGGTAATCGTATGCACCCCGGCCGTCAGCGCCGCCGTACTGAAGCTCGCATTGCCCTTGCTATCCAGCGTCGCCGTGCCGATCGTCGTCGCCCCGTCGCGGAACGCCACCGTGCCCGCCGGAATCGCAACGAACGCGCCCGTCGTCGCCACCGACGCCGAGAACGTCACGCTCTGCCCCACCACCGACGGATTCACGCTCGACCCCAGCAGCGTCACCGTCGCCAGCGGCCCCGACGGCACCAGCGTCACCTGCTGCTGCAGCGCCGCGCTGCACGATGCATTGAAGTTCAGCGACGCCACCAGGCAAGCCGTAATCGAGTGCGTTCCCACCGTCAACGCCGTCGTCGTCACCGCCACCACGCCCGCCGCGTTCAACGTCCCGCTGCCAATCTGTGTGGCCCCGTCGAAGAAGTTCACCATCCCCGCGGCCGTGGCATATTGATCCCCGATGGTCGCGGTCAGCTTCACCGCCTGCCCCTCGATCGCCGGGTTCGTCGAGCTCGCCACTCCCGCCGTCGTCGGGTCCGGCAGCACCACCACCGAATAGGTCGGCGACGTCGACGGCCCATAGTCCGGATTGCCAGTGAACGCCGCATAAATCGTGTGCGTGCCCGCGTTATAGCCCACCCCGGTCGTCGCCGGGCAGGTCTCCGTCACGCCGGTAATCACCGGCAGCGTGCATACATTCTGGCCATCGATGAACACATTGATATTGCCGCCCGTATTCGGCGCGGTCACAATCACCTTGGCCACATCGCCGATGATCTGGCCATAGTAGATCGGCGACACCACATCCGAAATCGTCGTCGTCGTGGTGGCCGGCAGTACGTTGAGCATTACCGAAGCGTTCGCGGTCGGATAAGCCGGATTCGTCGGTGTAAACACCACCGAAAGCGTATTGGTTCCCACCGCCGCCACCGTGCCCGCCGCGGGCGTATAGACAAACGTGCCCGGAACATTCGCCGTCGCATCCAACTGGGTCCCGCTCAGCGGCGTGCCGTAGGTGACCGGCGCAGGCGGCGGCCACGTAAGCGTCGTCTGCCCCGCGATCAGCACCTGGTCCGAGCTCACCGGCGCCACAAAGTTCGACAGGTTGTACAGGCTGAACTCCAGAAACTTCTCCTGCGGAGTCATCGGGCTCGCGTCGCACTCGTTGGGAAACGTCCGCCCATGGTCGGACGCATTTTCCACGTGATACTCGTTGAACAGGACGCGCCCGCACTGGTTCGTTCCCGAAAGCCCTCCACCGGCAATCGCGGCCGAAAAAATTGCGTTCCCCGCGGTCGCGGTCGACGCCACACTCACCACCAGCGCCACCGGATCGCTCGCTCCCGCCGCCAGCGGCGCCGTCCGGTTGCAGGTCAGGGTCGCCACCGAACAGGCCCAGCCGGTATTTCCATTCACGCCCACAAGACTCTGCGCCGTCACGCCGTCCGGCAGCGTCAGCGTCAGATTGAGCGTCGTATCCGCCGCCGCCGACTTGTCCGTTACGTCCACCGTGATCGTGTCCGCCGAATCGCCCGGCAGAAAATTGCTTGGATTGTTGTTGAATGCCAGCGTCACCGTGGGCGTAGTCGCCGCGTTGATCGGCGTATCGAAGGTGAACTGCATCACCGGATTGCCGAAGGCCGCGTCGTTGAGCCTCGCCCAGGATTGCGTCGGCGGGTTCACCCCGGTCTGGTCTTTCCTGGTCTCGTAGAGCGGAAGCTGCCCCAGCGTGGGCGTCGCTCCGATCTTGTACAGCCACTTCGCCAGCACGTCGCCCTCGGCATACGTCTGGTCGATGGTCGCGTCGATCGGCGCAAAGGTGGAGCTCGAAATGCTCTCGTCGGGAATCCAGTTCGCCGTCCCCGCGAACACCGTACTGTTGTTCAGCCACACATAGCTGTAATGCGTCGTGAAGACGCGCCCGCCAACGTTCGCGAAGTTCACCAGGTTCTGCTGATTGGCCACCGGCTGGGCGGCCGGGTTCACCGGTGTCCCCTGGCAGGCAAACATGGCCATATCGTAGCTGTTCAGCGTCGCCTGGTTGGACACCAGCGTCGTCTCCGACGGTGTTGCCGCGCTGATCGTGGCTCCCGACGATTCCGAACCCGCGAAAAAGTTGATGCGCCCGCCGCCGCCTGGATTGGTGAACTCCGAATCGGAGATGCCCATCTTGCGGAACACGCATTCCAGCGCGTCCACCGAACCCGTCGAAATCGCGATCGCCGGAATGTCGCCCTGGCTCTGGTTCTGCGGCATCGCCAGCGGCGGCGCCACATTGGTCTGGCACGCCGTCACCGCGATGTTCGGAAACACCCGCCGCCACTTGCCCGCCTGAATCACCAGCGTCTGGTTGCCCGCCAGCCCCGCGCCGGTCCCTGCCACGGTAAGCGAAAACGTCCCGTCGAACGCCGTCGTCGTGCTCACCAGCGGAGTGCCGCTCACCAGCTGCGACTCCACCGCGCAACTGCTCACCCCAGCCGGAAACGCCTGCAGCGCCGTGGTCGGAACATACACCAGAATGTTCGGCAGCGGGTCCACGCCATTGGGCGAGTAGACCGTGCCCGTAATCGTCGTCGTGCACGCCGGCGGGATCGTCTGCGCCATCGCCCGCGGCCCGGCTACCGCGCCCAGCGCGGCCGCCGCCACAACCCACCAACCGCACACAAGACCGCCCGCGCTGCCAACTCCAGCAGCGCGCGAACCACACCAGCGGACGATCCGGGAAAGAGAGCAGCAGCGCATGGCAAGAGCCGAAGAGAGTTGCCCACCGAGAGTACGGCCCCACAGCCCACTGTGTAAAGAGCGAATCCGGCTTTTCTGGTTGTCACTTGCCTTTACTTTTCTGGTTGTCACTTGACTTCGCTTTTCTGGTTGTCATTCCGCAGCGCAGCGGAGGAATCTGCTTTTAGTCCGCGGCGATACGAGATGTGGGAGAATGACTGTACTCCCCGGCTGCGTCTATCGCCGCCGCCGAGCTGCGTTCCCCCGGCGTGAACCTGCCCAACTCCATCACGTTGTCTCGGATAGCCAGCGTTCCGCTGCTGATCTGGGCGCTCTCGCCCAAATTTCCCCTCCAGGGCACCCACGGCGAGCGGGAGATCTTCGCCTCCGCCGTCTTCATCCTGGCCTCCATCACCGACGGCCTGGACGGCTACCTCGCCCGCCGCCGCGGCCAGATCACCACCCTCGGCATGCTGCTCGATCCGCTGGCCGACAAGCTCATGGTCACCGCCGCGTTCATCCTTCTGGTGGCCTACAACCCCCGCGTCATGCACCCCTGGATCGCCGTCCTGGTCATTGGCCGCGAGTTCCTGGTCAGCGGTCTGCGCTCCATCGCCAGTTCCGAAGGCTTCACCATCGAAGCCAGCGAACTCGGCAAGCTCAAGACCGTCACCCAGATCGTCGCCGTCGTTGCCACCATCCTGAACCACCGCTGGGACTACTGGAACTTTGGCTGGTTCCCGCTCGGCGTCCATCTGATCGCGGTCACCGCGGTCTACTGGATGACCATCGTCTCGATCATCTCGGCGATCGATTATTTCGTCGGCTTCTGGAAGAAGATCGACCACGCCTCCGGCAAGCGGCGCCGCAAGAGCTCCGTCCTCAGCCGCAAGAAGCGGGTTCCCGCGCCCGGCATCTCGTCACCATCGTAAAACCGCGTTAGAACCACGTTCAGCCGCACAAAACCCGCTGAAATGCAGCATCCATAAAGCACGCGAAAAGCCCGGCCATCGCCGGGCTTTTCGTAAAGCTAAAATACTGATTCTAAAAGTTCTATTCTACGCGTGCGCTCCGTGCGTCCGCTGATCCCGATGCACGAAGTGATATGGCGGCCACGGCCCTGAAAGCTGCATGGCGCAGTCCTTCAACTCCAGCGTCGCGGTGCTGTACTTATTCTGATACCGCTCCACTGTTTTCTTGTCCACCAGATGCGCGATATCGAGCAGCATCTTGCCTGAATCCATACGTTTGCAGGTGATCTCCTCGGCCAGCGGAAGGAACATCCGATGCATCTGGATCGACAGCGCGCGGGCCCGCGACTGGCGCTCCCGCTGCCGCATCGCCGACTCCCTCAAGTGCGACAGATATTGCCGGCCGGCCGCCTGCTGGGTGTGGCCGATCCCCTTTGTTTCCGGGCAGATATCGTCCACCACTACCTTCAGGTGCATCTCCGCCTTGCCGCGCAGACGCTCCACATTGGCCAGAAAATGCCGCTGGTTGGACCGCACCGAACGGCGCAGCGCATCATCATCCTCAAAGGTCGTGCCGAAGCGGAACGGCAGCACCGTGGACTTCGCGAAGCAATTGGAGATCACGCGGGCGTGATCGCGGGCCGCGGCTTGCCCCTCGGGGCTGGCCAGACGCGCTGACTCCTCGGGCAGGTGCTCCGAGACGATCACCGCCAGATCGGCGGCCGGGAAGAAGAATGTTTGATTGCCGAAGAGCCCGGATACGCCATTCAATGGCATCGGACGGCGGTGGCGGGAGAGTTCCGGGAAAGCGTTACGTTCGGTGATGCAGTAGGCATACCATGCCATGGCCTTGGCTCCTGGGTGTGACGACGCTGCCGGATGACTTCCCGCCATGCGCTTGCTTCGGTCGAGTCCGTGAATCCCTAACCAACACAAAAGAACGAACCTTCGGCAACCCTGGGACGCCTTTGGAAAACTTTCGCTCTATCGGTTGCGAGGTGGATAGTAAGCGCTCTTTCATACTCTTGGCAAGATATTTAAGCGGGATGACGAAGCGCCCGCTGATCCGGACCACTGCCTGCGGCCGCCCGGAGGTGGCCCTTGACCGCCTGCATCTCAAGTCTTCCCGGGATCCGGAGCCGGACCGCCGGAACGGCGCAACCCGCGACCATGCTCGCCACAGACATCCTTCGTTCCGCGCATTTTCAGCCGTTGACAAGTAGCTCCGGAGGGGTTACGCTCAATCCCATCGAGGCGAAGATATGGCGAAAACTAACGCGGCTTCCGAGACCCTCTTTCCCATCCTCGGCTCGCGTCCGCCCAGCGGCCTGGCGCGGCTCGCGGCTGACTCCAACCACGCCGGCGATGGCCACCTGATTGAGTTCAAAGCCATGACCGCGCGCTCCATCCTGAATAAATCCATGTCGAAGCGGAAACTTTCGCTGGCGTATTCGATCAACCCGTATCGCGGCTGCGAGTTCGGCTGCAAGTACTGCTATGCCCGCTACACGCACGAGTTCCTGCGGCCCGAGCCCGTCGCCGTCGTGCCGCCGGGGACACATGACATCCCGCAACAGAGCTGGGCGCTGGCCTTCGAGCGCGAGATTTATCTGAAGGAGAACGCCGCGTGGCTGCTCGAACAGGAGCTTGGCCGGATCGACGCGCGCGACGAGATTGCGATTGGAACAGCCACCGACCCGTATCAGCCGATCGAACGGCGGATGGGGATCACGCGCAGCCTGCTCGAGGTCTTCGCGCGGCGCGACGGCTACAAGGTTGGTATCGTGACCAAGTCCAGCCTGATTACGCGCGATATCGATCTGCTGGTGCGAATCGCCGGGCGCAACAAACTTGTGCTGCACGTGACGATTACGACGGCCGATGCAGAGTTGGCGCGGAAGCTCGAACCCCGCGCCCCGCGCCCCGATCTGCGTTTTGCAGCGGTGAAGAAGCTGCGCGAGGCTGGCCTTACGGCAGGTGTGCTGTGCAGCCCACTGCTGCCCGGAATCAATGACGGTTTGCAGTCGCTCGAGGCGGTCTCGAGTCGCGCTGCGGCAGCGGGTGCGAGCTTTTTAGGCGCGCACCCGCTGTTTTTGAAGTCGTGCTCGCGTCCTACCTGGCTGAGTTTCGTTCGCGAGCACTTCCCTCATCTCGCCGAGGACTATGCGCGGCGATACGCCACGCTGGACTTCGCCGATCGCGCCTATTGCCAGCGCATGGAGTCCATCGTCCGCCAACTCTGCCGCAAACACGGCCTCGGCCAGCGCAGCAGCGATGCGTTGCTGACGCGCGATGTGTATCTTCCGGTCGACCGCGCTCCGACGACGACGCGCAAACTACCAGCTGCTGTTCGAGGGACCGAGCGGCAGCCGCGATTGTTTGCGTAAATCAACCAGCCGCGACAAGTCAGGACTGCATCCAGTTCAGTATTTGGGCAGCGACTTGTCGACGCGGTCGGCCCAGGCGGTGATGCCGCCGGCGAGGTTCTTCACGTTCGTGAAGCCCGCGGCTTTGAGCGTTTCGGACGCGCGCTGGGAGCGGCCGCCGGTCTTGCAGTGCACGACAATTTCCGCGTCCCTGGCGACGGGAATTTCGCCGAGGCGGTCGGCGAGTTGGCCGACCGGAATCTGCGGTGCGCCGATGTTCACGATGGCGTACTCGTGCGGCTCGCGCACGTCAAGGATGAAGGGCTTCTTGCCCGCATCGATTTCGGCCTTGAGCTGCTCGACCGACATCTGCGGAATGCCATCGACGATAGGCAGATCGGCGACGTTTCCATACGAACTTACCTCCAGCGGGCCGACTGCCGCGGGTGGCGCGATACCGCAAAACTGGTCATAGTCGATGAGCTCTTTGATCTCGTGCGTTCCGCACATCGGGCAGTCCGGATTCTTGCGCAGCTTCAGTGTGCGGAAGCTCATGCCCAGCGCGTCGATCAGCAAGAGCCGCCCAATCAGCGGGTCTCCTATGTTCAGGATGAGCTTAATGACCTCAGTGGCCTGGATGATGCCGACCAGCCCGGGAAGAATGCCGAGCACACCGCCCTCGGCGCAGCTTGGGACCAGGCCCGGCGGGGGCGGTTCGGGGTACAGGCAGCGATAGCAGGGGCCTTCTTCTGTAGCGAAGACCGACGCTTGCCCTTCGAAGCGGAAGATGCTGCCGTAAGCGTTGGGCTTGCCGGTCAGCACGCACGCGTCGTTGACCAGATAGCGAGTCTGGAAGTTGTCGGTGCCGTCGGCGATGATGTCGTAGTCCTTGAAGATCTCGAGCGCGTTGGCGCTGGTCAGCATGGTATTGTGCTTGACGACCTTCGTGTTCTTGTTGAGGCCATGCAGCATCTGCTCCGCCGAGTCCACCTTGAGCATGCCGACGGTGGACTGCGAGTGAATGATCTGGCGCTGCAGGTTGGATTCATCGACGACGTCGAAATCGACCAGGCCGAGCGTCCCCACACCGGCTGCGGCCAGGTACATAGCCAGCGGCGCGCCGAGCCCGCCGGTGCCGACGCACAGGACCTTGGCGGCCTTCAATTTCTGCTGGCCCTCCATGCCGACCTCGGGCAGGATGAGGTGGCGGGAGTAGCGGGCGATCTCCTCCTTGGAGAGCGTGGGGAGGGTGGCTTCGGTTGATTCGAGAATGGCGGGCATGGTGTCCTCTTGGTTTGGCTGGCGTCACCGGGTAGAACGCAGGTCCTTCGCTTCACCCTTGCGAGCCAAGAGCGCTCGCCTGGGCGGCCCGCCTTCGCCCAGGATGACAACCGGAGTTGAAAATAAGACGGCAAAAGCTCCTGAAGAGCAGATGCTCCGGGAGGTGGGTGCGATTCGGTTGTGTGGGGTGCGGATTAGCCGCAACAACCGCCTGCGATCGAAGGGATGATGGTCAGCTCGTCAGCGGCTGTGATGGCGGTGTCCTCTTTGGCGGGGAGGTAGCGGACGTCGTCGTCGTTGAGGTAGAGGTTGACAAAGGAGCGCAGCTTGCCCTCGGGGGTGTAGAGGTGCGGCTGCATCGCCGGGTAGGCGGCGGTAAGGGCGGCCAGCGCCTCAGCGACGGTGGCGGCGTCGACCGGGACGGTGGCCTGCTTGTCGGTATAGGCGCGCAGCGGGGTGGGGATGTGGATCTTCATTGCTTCCATTATGCCGTGTTGGATGGCCCGAGCGGGACTGAAGATGCGAAGGTGGCATTCGGCATCCGGAGGCGTGAATAGCGCGTGCGGGCGCAACTCAAAACAATGTTGCGTCTTTCCTATTGACAAACCATAGCCATATGGTTATGGTTTGGGTTGTGAAGCCGGCCGATGCCAATCACGTGTTCCGTGCTCTTGCCGACCCGACTCGCCGCGCCCTCTTCGAGGAGTTGACCCGGCGGGGCGAACAGACCGTCCACGCATTGACACGCTATGCGGGTGTCTCTCAGCCTGCTGTCTCCAAGCACCTGACGGTGCTGAAGCGTGCCGAGCTGGTGCGGCATCGCCGCGCGGGACGCGAAACCCACTATCGTGTGCAGTCCGACGCGCTGGCGCCGATGGTGGACTGGCTCAATCTCTACGGCGCCTTCTGGCGCGACCGGTTTGACCGCCTCGAAGCGCTCCTGGAAAGGATGGACTGACCATGCCAGACACCGCCGCTACTCGTACCCTTGTGATCGAGAGGGTATTCCCGCACCCCCCAGAAAAGCTGTGGCGCGCGCTCACCGAGAGCCCGCTCCTGGCGCAATGGCTGATGAAAAATGACTTCGAACCGGTGGTCGGGCGCACGTTCCAATTCCGGTCCGAACCCATGCCAAACTGGGATGGTGTTATCGACAGCGAGGTGCTGATCGTCAATCCCTTGAAACAGCTCTCCTATCGCTGGAGTTCCTTAGGTCTCGACTCCGTTGTGCTCTGGACGTTGACTCCAGCGGACGGCGGCACCCACGTTCGCATGGAGCAGTCCGGCTTCCGTCCCGATCAGCAGGCAGCTTATGGGGGTGCAAACTACGGCTGGCAGAGATTCATCGGAAACTTGGAGCGTGTCCTTCAGGAGGTGGACTGACCATGAAAAGAAACACTGCTTATTGGATTACGACCGCACTCGTAGCGCTTCTTATCGGAAGCGGAGGCATCGTGCAACTGGCATTTCTGCGGGGCAACGTCCCTGGCACGGTGCTCCTTGGCTACCCACTGTACTTCTTTCACATTCTAGGGTTTTGGAAGGTGCTTGGAGCGATTGCCATTCTCGTTCCGCGTCTGCCGCGGCTCAAGGAATGGGCGTATGCCGGCATCTTCTTTGACCTTACAGGCGCGGTCGCATCCATCATTGCGGTCGGCGGTTACGGGGCTTACGGCTTTCACGTCCTCGCCCCTCTCATCCTTGCTCTTCTTGCTGTGGCATCGTGGGCTCTTCGGCCCGCCAGCCGTACCATCGGCTTGCTCATCCCAGCGACAAATGGCAGGCTTGTTAGAGATGAAAGGGAGCGCCCATCATGAAAGAAAATGCTTCCCAGAGAGTCGAACCTGCGTCTCGGGTGATAGACGCGAGAATCCAGGAGCTAAGCGACTGGCGCGGCCCGATGCTCGCGAAGGTGCGCGAAGTGATCCATGCGGCAGACCCGGAAATCGTGGAAGAGTGGAAATGGGCCAAGCCGAAATCGCCGGGAACTCCCGTCTGGTCCCACGGCGGGATCGTCTGCACGGGCGAGACGTACAAGAGCGTCGTCAAGATGACCTTCGCCAAGGGAGCGGCGTTGCCGGACCCAACCGGCCTGTTCAACTCCAGCCTCGAAGGGAATGTCCGGCGCGCCATCGACATCCGCGAAGGCGAGACGATCGATGCGACGGCCTTGAAAGACCTCATCCGCGCCGCGGTGGCGCTCAATCTCAAAGCCAGGGCCGCGCGCCAACCCAAGCCGCCACGCGCCAGCAGCAAGCGGGCAGACTAGAGTCATCGCAGGCTGTGGCCGAATTCCAGGCCTACGCGCCGGGGTACGTGGAGTAAGACCCGAGCACCTTGTCATACGGGAACGGATCGCCGGTCGACTTGCTCCAGGCGATCAGCGCCGCGTCGAACTTGTCGAGCAGCGGCTTGTTGGCCGGGTCCTTGACGAGGTTGTTCATCTGGTAGGGATCGGCGACGTTGTCGTAAAGCACCCAGCGCCCGTCCAACTGAACCGCATAGGTGTGGGTCCGGGTGCGCAGGCCGCGATAGGTCGGAACGTCCACTTCCTGGCGATCCGGCGGCCCTTTTTCGTTGAGCAGGAAGACCATCTCCGGCTCCTCGAATTTTGCTTCGCCGAATTTGGCGTGGCCGAACTTGCCCTCGCCACGCATCAGGCTGGAGTAGTCGCGGCCGGTGCAGTGCTTGGGGATCGGGATGCCGGCCAGACCGCACATCGTGGGATAGATGTCCACCGAGGCGAAGAGCGCATCCGAGCTGCTGCCTCCCTTGACGCCGGGCAGGCGCACCATGAATGGCACTCGGCACGACTCTTCATGCGGCATCTGCTTGGCCACGTGGCCGTGCGAGCCCA
The DNA here is from genome assembly GCA_965277925.1 of Granulicella sp. Classification (GTDB taxonomy): domain Bacteria; phylum Acidobacteriota; class Terriglobia; order Terriglobales; family Acidobacteriaceae; genus Granulicella. The sequence continues at coordinate 2,275,607 of OZ255850.1, forward strand.
TCATGTCGCCGTGATCGGACGTGTAAACGACGATGGTGTCGTCGGTCATGCCGTTGTCGTCGAGCGCCTTGAGCAGCCGCGCGAACTCCTTGTCGATCGCCGTGATGCCGCCGTAGTAGCCCTGCTCGGCCTGGCGCAGCGTCTCCATGGATTGCAACTGGGGGTAGGGATTGATGATCTTGTCCGCGGGGGTCGAGAGGCGCACGTTAGGCCGGAACTTCAGCGTGCCCGGGTCGTACAGGTCGGCATCGACCGGCGGCGGATTGTAAGGCGGGTGCGGCGGGTTCCAACTGACCACCAGCATCCAGGGCTTCTCGGCGCTCTTCTGCTTGTCGAGGAAGTCGAGCGCCTGATCGGTCATGCGGGTGGGCTGGTAGCCGGGTATGGTCTCCTTCTGACCGGTCACCGGGTTGAACATAATTCCGTTGTAGTGCTGGTTGGTGTTGGCCCAGACGTTCCAGTCCTCGAAGCCGAAGCGGTAGGGCCCGGGCGGGACAAACGTGCCTTCCCCGTTGTAGAGGTGCCACTTGCCGACATAGCCGGTGTGGTAGCCGGCGCTCTGAAAGGCGTCGCCCAGGCCGGGGTGCACCGGCTGCAAAGTCTGCCCGTTGTGAGTGATCTGAGACTGGTGCGGATACAGGCCGCTGATCAGAATACCGCGGTGAGGCGTACACAGCGGGTAGTTCGAAATGCAGCTTTCCATCGAGATGTTTTCATGGCGGAAGCGGCTGAGCGTGGGCGCCATCGCCTGGTTGAACGGCTCGCCGGGCAGCGAGAGGGCGCGATGCTGGTCGCTGAACACGTACAGCACGTTGGGCCGTTTGCCGGAGGGCTTTTTCCTGGCTGCCATAGCGGGAAGCGGCAAGGCCGCGGCGGTGGAAGCCACGGCGCTACGCTTGACGAACTCACGACGGTTCATGGGCGAATCTCCAATAACGGTGAGTGTAATGGATTCCATGTTTGGTTGGCAATAGATAATAAATAACCTGCTTAGGTGATGAGGACCGGGACTTGAATCCCGGAGCTCTTGTTGACTACGAGATGGCGATGGCTTGCGGCTTGAGCGCTTGTCTCTGCAGGAGCGCAGCGGGATGGGATGTGGATCGTCATTGCTTCCATTAGGCCGTGTTGGCTGGCTGGGCGGAATTGAGGATGCGGAGCTCCTTCAAACCGGAGATTCTTCAAACCGGCGATCCTTCAAACCATAGAGGGCGGCGCCACCGATCGGGATCAACACCGAAACATGCTGGAGTCCCATGGCAACAGATATGCGTGTATCCGAAACCTACCTGTTGATTAGCTCGCCATTCGGGATCATGTGATTGGATTTGGAGTGTTGTCTGTTCGTACGTTTGCGCGCCGCTCGAGTAAATATTCCGTATTGCTGCACTAACCGGTAATTTGAATGTCCCCTGAACCTGTATGCCGTATATAAACCACATAGTCGCCGCCAGGAAGCGGAACGATTCTGTACCCCGCCTGGTTCTTTGAGACCTCCGCAATTCGCGGAATCGACATCCCACCGGCTTCAACCTTGATAGGTCGAAAGCTGAGTCGTAACACGTCATAGGCTGTGCGATCGAAAGTCCGATAGCGAAGAGTGTGCTTTCCATATTGGACGCTCTGCACAACGGAGCTGGAGCGCAGCAGGTGGTCTGTCTTTTTCGGAGCAAAGCCGGGCATCGCGCCCAGAGCCCACATAAAGCTGCGAATGTAGTCTCCATAGCCGTCGTCAAACCAGTAGATCGCCTGATTGGTCTTAGAGCCAACGTAATCCAGGCCGCAGCATGCAACCCTCCCGTCGCTGCCTGCAAAATAGGTTGAGTAGCTTAGCGAAAGGTAGGCATCCCGGCGTGCTTGTCCGTCATTCGCCCTTTCGTAGTACATGGCGTTGATCGCCGCCCATCGTGATGTATCGCTGGCCAGGCCGGCGCGCGAACAACATCCTGAATAATCCGGCGGCGGACCTTGCTCATCAATCGCCCACGCCCCCAGGAAGGGTCCCCGTCCATAACGCTTCTTCACCCAGTCGATCATGTGTCCCACGTCGGCAATCCATGCAGGATCCACCGCAGCGGGGTCGGGCTGACTGAGAATGTAGTAAGCGGTCATCATAGGGCTGGCCTGGTTGGCATTGTCCATAGACCGAGAAACATCTTCGAAATACCCAACCCACTTGTTGTTGTGCATGGGGTATCTCCGAATCCAATTCCACGCCACCTTTTGGGCTTCCTGGTACTTCTTCGTGTGTCCCTGCTTCAAGCGGACCAGTTCCGCAAACAGGCGCACGGGAGCGACGATCATGCCGCCATACTCCTCGTTGTTCAGGACGTCCCCGGTCCTCGCATCGACCCGAAAAGGCCAGGGCGTATGCGTCTCATCCCCCGCGCGGACGTGCATTTCCAGTGCGTCCGCGCACTGAATCCCGGCGTCAAGATATTTCTTTTCTCCCGTCAGCTCATAAAACAGGACATAGCCGATACCGAGCTCCCCTACCTTATCGGTCTCGATGCCCCCATAGAAACCGGGTGGCATCCCCTTGATGCATTTTCCATACTCAAGATCACCGCCGCAGCCGGTAGCAAACGGCACGTTCGCCCAATTCCAGCCGGACGGCGTTGTTCCATGCGCTAACTGATAATCCAGCATCCCGCGTACAACGCTGATTGCTTCTTTGTCGCCCGAATAGGGATACCAGGTAACTACAGAATCGACGAACTGTCCGAACGTACTCGCGGGATTAGTTTGCCAGTAAGCTCCGAGTCCGGTGGTCGAATCGAATACGGAGTTGGTGAGATAAACCTTGAGACCCGTCTTCGGATCGCTCTTCGCCTGGTGTTCCATGTAACCCCAAGCCAACCGAGCCACCTTATCAAAACCGAGATTATCGTTGGGTCTGTACCAGGGGATCAAGTTGCCCTGAGAGTCGACAACGGCCGTATGCCAGGGCAGTTGCGAATTGACATAGTCAGTAGAACCAGTCTCCACGCCCCCTTCCCTACAGCTTGAACTGCTGCATCGCGATGGAATTTCCCTGGCTGCATAGTGATTGGGAATCGTGAGGGTCGCGCTGTCCGTTGTGCCGCCATCCCCAACCCGCTCGCTCAACTGCGCCGAAGCCGCCCCGACCCATCCGGCGAGTGCGAGAGCTGACCACACCCAGATTGTAAGTGTGATGAATTTCGAGGAGGGATGACGTGCGGCGAAATAATATGAGCCTACAAGCATAACAATCCTGTCAGCATTTAAGACTGACGCAACAGGTAATCACAGCGCCATGTTATTGGGTCAACCGCAAGAGTTTCGGAAGCGACGTTCCACTTGCGCTCCATGATATCGCATCGCATGGCTCGAACTATCGCCACTGCTCAGTTCCACCGTGCTGATGCAATTGGTAACTGGGAGCCGGCATGCGTTAGCTAACCTTGTATAGGCTGCAAGGTCGTTGCGATTTCGGAGCCTTTGATAACTACTGGATGGCGATGGCCTGGGGCTCGAAGCGCTTGTCGTCTTCCGTGGTGCCGGTGAGGAGAAAGCTGTTGGTGGCGGCGGCGTGGCCCTCCTCCACGGCGGTGATGACGTAGGCGCAGCCGAGCCAGTGGGCTTCGGCGAAATCTGTCGCCGACCACTGAGCGGGATGGTCGGGGTGAGAGTGGTAGAAGCCGACGATGTCCAGGCCTCGCTTGCGGCCTTCGCGCTGGGCGGCGATCAGCTCCTGTGGCGCAATGTTGTAGCGGTTGTGGGCGGAGTCGGTGCGGGTGTTGCCGGCGCGGAGAAGTTGCGCGACTTCCATGCCGGCCTCGGAGGCGCGACCCAGCAGGATGCCGCAGCACTCGTGCGGATAGGTTTCTTCGCCGTGGGCGCGGAGCTGGTCGTAGAGCGGCTGCGAGATCTTCAGGCTCATGCGTTCTGCCCCTGCCAGGTGTCGCTGTCGATGGCGTCCGCGGCGGCGGCCTCGGGGGTGGGCTCCGTCCAGAAGCGCTCGGAGAGGTACTTGTCGGCGGAGTCGCAGAGGATGGTGACCACGACAGCTTCGCGACCGGCGCGGGCTTCGCCTTCGGCGACTTCGAGCGCGGCGGCGACGGCTGCGGCGCCCGACACGCCGATGAGCAGGCCCTGGTGGCTGCCCAGCCACTTGGCCATGCGGTAGGCGCGCTCGGTGGCCATGTCGATGTTCCAATCGGCAAGCTTGGGGTCGTAGATGGGCGGTACGATGGCGGTGGCCATGTGCTTGAGGCCTTCGAGGCCGTTGAAGGGCGAGTCCGGCTGCATGGAGATGCACTTGATCGCGGGGTTGAGCTCACGCAATCTTCGGGTCGTGCCCATGAAAGTGCCAGAGGTGCCGAGCGACGCGACGAAGTGCGTGACCTGGCCGGCCGTCTGGTCCCAGATCTCGTTGCCCGTGCCATGGTAGTGGGCAAGCCAGTTGTTGTCGTTGCCGTACTGGTCGGCGTAGAAGTACTTTTCAGGCTGCTCCGCGGCCAGTTTGCGGGCCATGCGGATAGCGCCGTCGGAGCCGTCGGCCGGGTCGGTCCAGTGGATGGTTGCTCCGTAGGCTTCGAGGATGCGCTTGCGCTCCACGGAAACATTCGACGGCATGCAGAGCACGACTTGGAAGCCTTGCGCGGCGCCCAGCATGGCGTAGGCGATGCCCGTGTTGCCGCTGGTGGCGTCGAGCAGCGTCTTGCCGGATGGGTCGCCGGGCGTGAGCTGGCCGCTGCGTTTGGCGGCGGCGACGATGGAGGCCGCGGCGCGGTCCTTGACGCTGCCGCCGGGGTTCATCCACTCGGCCTTGCCGAGGAGCTGGATGCCAGGCAGATGCGCGGAAAGTTTATCCAGGCGCACCAGCGGCGTGTTGCCGATGCGGTCCAGAAGCGTGGTGCCGAGCAGCGAGCTTCCAAGCGGTTTGGTAGGAGTGGCAATCATGATTTCGTCTTGGAACGCGGTTCCTGGGTTGCAACGGTTGCGCTGAGACTTGCAGTGTATCTCGCCCCGGCATGAGACTCGAAGTTGCGGCTAGGCCGGATGGAGCGTTGAAGCAGGGCTGCCGGATGTGCGACAGTTGAGTTGAGTTGGCTCCGAACTTCCGCGCGGAAACTCGTGCGCGGTCGGGAGACGGGGCGGTGAAACTGGGCTCACAAAACCGGGGCAAAGAGAGCGTGATGGCGAAGACGAAAAAAGTACCAGGATTCGACGATGTCCTCGCCATGCTGGGCCACGAGAGATTCGATGTCTCCGCAGCGGCAGAGGGTGCAAACCGTGCGGCGGGGGCGTACCGGGTGAGCAAATATGGCTGCGCGGCTGAGATCGCGCCGGGCCTGAGCGCGAATTCGGCCGCACGGGTTCTGGCGCAGGGCGGATGGGTGCTGGGCGGCGAGATCGCCCGGCTGGTCGACCGCGGGTATCAGAAGTTCCTGAAGACCACCAAGCTGGAGATACCTGCCACCGCCGAGCACCTGCGCTGCCTCCACAAGTTCAATGACGAGCTGAAGGAAGCCGCTGGCGCGCTGGTGCTGTACAACGAGGCGCTGGGCACCACCAGCGACCGGTATCTGTACGACCGCGTGCTGGGCCGGGAGTAGCTGGAAGCACACACTGGAAGACCGTCAGGATAGGTTACGCGGCTACAGACAGCCTGCGGGGGACGGTGTGTGTCCCCACTCATCGCGAGGAAGCTTTGCGATGAATGGGCCACCCGACCTGATGGGCAAATTTGGGGACGGCAAGCTTCATTGTGATCGGGTGCGGCGCGGCGGCTGCGATAGATGGCAAGGCCGGGCGCGATGCGGCGGGTCCACAAGGGGGTGTGGAAAGAATTCGCCTGAGCCACCTCATTTTCCGAACGTTCATATGACTTTCTCAAGCCATTCACGATGGCTTGTTGGCCGCGGACCTAGTCTGGCAGCGTCCCTGATCGACCCCCTTCCCCCTAACCGTTTCGACCCATTCTGGAGGATCCTATGCAGGCCAGAGTTTCGCTTCCACTTAGTTTTCGGGGCAGTGCGTTGCTGCTCGCAACCCTTCAAGTCTTTGCCGGCTTTCCCGGGTCCGTGTACGCGCAGAACGCCGCCGCGGTGAAAGACGCGTCCTCGAAGACGCGCACCCCGATCAAGCACGTCATCGTGATCCTTGGCGAGAACCGCACCTTCGATCACGTCTTCGCCACCTACAAGCCGAAGGCAGGCGAGTCGGTCGACAATCTTCTCTCCAAGCACATCATCAACGCGGACGGCACGCCGGGGGTCAATTACTCCGACGCTGTCCAGTACACCGCCGAGGACACCAGCCGCGACCGCTACGAAAACAGCCCGCAGGCGAAGTCCTATTACGCGACTCTGCCGGTGCCGCTGGCGGGCGGCCCGACGACGCCTTACGTTTCGACCGTAGCCGAGGCTGAGGCCATCGAGAACGGCCTCGCTCCCGGCTATTACAAGTACCTGACTACCGGCGGCACCGGCCTGAAGGCAGGCACTCCCGACACCCGCATTCTCAATTACAACAACCTTCCCGCGGGCCCCTTCCAGACCACTCCGGGGATTCCCTACGACGGCTATGCCGGCAGCCCCGTCCACCGTTTCTACCAGATGGCCCAGCAACTCGACTGCAATGCCGCCTATGCTACGCGGCGTGATCCTTCCGGCTGCAAGGGCGACCTCTTCCCGTGGGTGGAAGTCACTATCGGCGCCGGTTCTAATGGCGAGCCGCAGCCTAAGCCCTTCACCGCAGAGACCACTGGTGAAGGCGGCCTCTCGATGGGCTTCTACAACGTGCAGCAGGGAGACGCCCCCTACCTCACCTCGCTCGCCAACCAGTACGCGATGAGCGACAACTACCACCAGGCCGTCCTCGGCGGCACCGGCGCCAACCACATCGCCATCGGCACCGGCGACGCCATCTGGTTCTCCGACGGCAACGGCAACGCCATCAAGCCGCCCCACAACAGCGCACCCGGAGCCCTCGACGAGATCGAGAATCCCAACCCTCAGCCCGGCACCGATAACTGGTACAAGGAAGACGGCTACGGCACCGGCACCGCGACCGGCGGCGGCTCGTATAGCAACTGCTCCGACTCCGACCAGCCCGGCGTGGGCCCGCTGCTGACCTACCTCGGCAGCCTGCCCTTTTCGGTCAACCCGAAGTGCGAGCCCGGCCATTACTACATTCTCAACAACTACAACCCCGGCTACTACGGCAACGGCCAGAACGCCTTCACCGACACCGCAAAGGGCAGCACGGTCTTCACCGTCCCGCCCTCAACGGTCCGCAATATCGGCGATGCTCTGCTGGATAAGAACATCTCCTTCGCGTACTTCGGCGATCAGTACAACAAATACCTGGCCGACCCCTACTTCACCAATCCCACCAACGTCTACTGCAACATCTGCAACTTCTTTCAGTACTCGACCTCCATCATGACCAACCCTACGGTCCGCGCCGCGCACCTGCAGGACACCGCGAACCTCTACCAGGACCTCCAGTCCGGCAACCTGCCGGCCGTCTCCTTCGTCAAGCCCTCCGGCCGGGTCGATGGTCATCCCGCTTCCTCCAAGCTCGATCTGTTCGAGGGCTTCGTGAAGAAGATCGTCGACGGCGTCCAGGCCAACCCCGCCCTCGCCAAGGACACCGCCATCATGATCACCTTCGATGAAGGCGGCGGCTACTACGACTCCGGCTACGTTCAGCCGGTCGACTACTTCGGCGACGGCACCCGCATTCCCCTGATCGTCGTGTCAGCCTATACCAAGGCCGGGCACATCTCCCACCAGTACAACGACCACGTCTCGATCCTGAAATTCATCGAGGCCAACTGGGGGCTCGCCCCGCTCACCCAGCGCAGCCGCGACAACCTGCCGAACCCGCGCCAGACCGGCTCCAACCCCTACGTCCCCACCAACAGCCCGGCTATCGGCGATCTGATGGACCTCTTTAGCTTCGGTCGTTAGGCTCGTAAAGGTAACTGACAGCTCTAGCAACAACAGGTTTTCGGCCAGCGGAGCCTCCGCTGGCCGCGACTTTTTCCGGCCTCGGCCGGTCCACCAGCGAGTAATACACTGGCTCTGTCTAGCGCTTGCGGGACTGGCTGCGCTGCCACTCGCGGTAGGCTTCGCTCTTGCCGATGTTGCGGGATTTGGCGACGCGCTTGAGGGCTTCTTTTTCGGAGAGGCCTTCGGTCTGCATGAGGGCGGAGACTTCCGCGGCGAGGCTGATCGCGGGGGTGGGATTCTCTTCGGTGGCAGCGGTGGTGGAAGCGCCGTCGAGCAGCACCACCATCTCGCCGCGCAGGCTGGGGCGGGCGCGGAGCGTGGCGAGGACTTCGGCGACGGGGCCGCGCACGAACTCCTCGTGCAGCTTGGTGAGTTCGCGCGCGAGCACAATGCCCTGCGCCGGGCCGAAGACAGCGGCGACCTCCGCAAGCGTGGCGAGGATGCGGTGCGGGGCTTCGTAGAAGATGTGCGTTGTGGTGGCTTTGTTCCCAGGTCTCAGAAGCGAAACCTGGGCCACCCGGTTCAACTTGTTGGCGTTTGAGGTTTCAGAGCCTATCGCTTTCCCGTTGATGGCTTCGCGGAGGGCTTCGAGCGCAGTGCGGCGCTGGCCTTCTTTGGCCGGAAGGAAGCCGTGGAAGGTGAAGCGCTCGGCGGGGAGGCCGCTGGCGATCAGCGCACTCAGCGCGGCATTCGCGCCGGGGATGGGGAAGACGGTGATGCCGGCGGCGATGGCTTGCGCCGCAATCGTCGCGCCGGGGTCGGCGATGCCGGGCATGCCGGCGTCGGAGACCACGGCGATGCGGCCGCCGGCCTTCAGCGCTTCTATCAGTTCGCCTGCGCGGGAAGTCTCGTTGTGCGCGTGATAGCTGACGGTCGGGGTGCCGATGCCGAAGTGGCCAAGCAGCTTGGCGGTCTGGCGGGTGTCCTCGCAAGCGATGCGGTCCACCGAGCGCAGCACCCGGAGCGCGCGCAGGGTGATGTCCTCGAGGTTGCCGATGGGCGTGGCGACGAGGTAGAGGCCGGGGGCGAGGGACTTTGTATTCGGGCTGATCTCATCGCCATCCGAAACAAGAAGCAGGTCCTTCGCTGAGCCCAGGATGACAACTTCATCGGGGGTTGCAGCAGGGTTCTGCTTGGGAGTAGCGGCGGCGAAAGGGCGGCCCTCAGCGTCAATCACGACCGGTCTCGCGGGGCGGCTTCGGCGGGGGGCGCATGAGCTTGACCTGCTGGACGGCGCGGGAGAGGCTCTGCGGGGTGAGGATGCCGATCATGTCCGCGCCGTCGACCACGGGGATGAACTCGCTGGCGCCGAGCGAGGCGGAGCGGCGCAGCGCCTCGATCAGCTTTTCGCCGGGAGTGGCGAGCTGCAGGGTGCGATTCATGGCGCCTTGCAGGTAGCTGTCGCCGTCCACCAGCAGGCGCTCGGCGATGGTCTGGCGGGCGATGGAGCCGACCAGTCGGTCGCCGCGCACCACCGGGAAGACCTCCTGCAGGCTGTGGACCGTGCGGTCGAGCGCGCCCTGCAGCGTGTCGGAGCTGCCCAGCAGGGTGTATTCGGTCAGCATGACTTCTCGGACCAGGATGGATTCGGCCTCGGTGCTACTGAGGGTGTGGACGCTACCCAGTTGCGCGCCCAGCAGCATGAACGCGCCCAGAATAATCAGCCACAGGCTGCTGAGCACGAAGCCGGCCACGATCATGGCCAGCGCCAGACCGGTGCCCAGGCCGAAAGCCGGAATATGCGGCGTGTTGCCCGCGGGCGAGGAGGCTTTTCCGGTTGACCCGCCGTCCTGAGCGCCGGTCCGGGAACCTGCGCGACCGCCGGAGGAGTCCGGGACGCCGCCCTTGCCCTTCATGCGCGCGGTCCGCAGCGAGAAGAAGCTCAGCAGATGGCGCGACGGCATGACCGGGGTCGGCAGCAGGCTCACCGCGCCCAGCACGATCTGCGTCCAGATGAAGCTGCGCAGGATGTGCGACGGACCGATCCAGGGTTGCGCCAGCAGCGAGACCCCCGGCTCCAGCGCGTAGCTGATGCCCAGCACGAGCAGGCCGATGACGAAGTTGGCGATTGGACCGGTCATCCCCAGGAGACGGGTGTCGGGCTCCTGGCCACCCGCGTCGCGCGTGCTAAAGGCCATGACCCCGCCGACCGGCAGCAGGAACAGCGCGCGCAGATGCAGGCCCGAATACGCTGCCGCGATGGCGCGGGCGGCTTCGCGCACGATGACCGCGAAGCACAGCGCCAGCCATAGGCCCACGCCGCGCGCCGCGCCGCCCGTCGTCGCCTCCGAGAACATCACCGAGAGCAACAGAAGCAGAGGAAAAGAAACATGGACCCGCAGGTCGACACCCATGAACCTGCCGATCGGGAAAGACGAACGCAGCATACGGATATTGTAGGCGGGTTGGGGCGGGGTTGTCGGTTGGTGGTGGTTGGCTGCCGGAGCAGCGCGCCCGAAAGCGGACAACCGGGAACCGACAACCGGAACTCGCTCCCACGATATCCTCGAACCATGCGCGTCATCGGCGGCGAGTTCCGGTCCAGGCAGTTGCAGGCCCCGCGCGGGATGGCGACGCGGCCCACCAGCGACCGTCTGCGCGAGACCCTGTTCAATGTGCTGGACGCCGGTGTGCTCGGGCGCGGCGTGGAAGGAGCGCGGTTTGTCGATCTATACGCCGGTTCGGGAGCCGTGGGGATCGAGGCAATCAGCCGCGGGGCTGAGTTTGTGTGGTTTGCGGAGAACGCCCCGGCCGCAGTCGCGGCGGTCCGCGCGAACTTGTCGAAGCTGAAGATCGCGGGCGGATTTGCGATCGAAGATCGCGGCGTGGGCAAGCTGCTGCGATCCCTCGCGGAGAAGCAACGCGCCGCCGAGATCGTCTTCCTCGACCCGCCGTACGAGGCCGCGGAGGAGTATCGCGCGACGCTGGAGTTTCTCGCGCGGAATCACGCTGCACTGTTGGCGGATGGCGCGGTGGTCATCGCTGAACACTCCCGCAAACAGCCGCTCGAACCGCGCTACACCGCGCTCCAGCGCATCCGCGTGCTGGAGCAGGGCGACGCCGCGCTGAGCTTTTACAGTAGCGCGTAAAGGTCCGAGCGTCGCCGACAGGACAGCACGGGCAGGTCAGTTCGGGTATTCGCCGAGGAACTTCTTGTACTGCCCATCCAGGCCGGACATAAACGAACTGACCAGCAGCAGTTGGCCCTGCAGCACTTCAATCTTCTGCTCCATATCGGCAGCATGTCCTCCGGTTGGGTCGTCGTTGTCGGTGCTGTTCATCAGGGAGCCGAGGCTGACGATGGCGTCGCGCGCCCCCTGCTCTTCGGCTGCCTTCAGCTCGTCTTGGCTGCCATAGATGCTGGAGAACTCCTCTGCCCTGTCGTAGGGCATGTAAGCCAGGGCGCCGGTGCTCTGCGCGGTGCGCCAGCCGACGTCGTCGAAGGTGCGTATGCGAAAGTCGACGGTCATGGAACTGTGCTCGGGGGCTTTGTGATTCTTGACGATGTAGTTGAGCACGACGATGTCGTCTTTGAGGTTCTTCTGCTCTTTCTTGAGAGATGCAATCGTGTCGGCCATCCCCGCGGCGTTGCTCTTGACCTCCGCATGGCTGCTCTCGGCATCGCGGACCAGGTGGCGATGGTGTTGCCATTCGACGAGGCCTTCGAGGCTGAGCGCGATGAGCAACCCTATGGTGATGGTGAACAGATGCGGGAGGAAGTCGCGCCAGCCGTGCATAGGCTCGTGCGGGGAATGGACTTCAAGCACCGGAGTCACCTCATCGATTTTCACGTGTCGATCAGCTTAGCAAAGCGGCGAGTAGCGGGGCGGCGAGTAGCGAGGCGGCTGGTGGCGGGGCGGCTGGTAGCGGGCTAACGTTGGAAGCCGCCGCCGGTGTGCTGGCCGGTGCGGAGGTCGAGGATGAAGGGGATGTCGCGGTCCGATTGCATGTTCCAGCCGGTGCCGTGCATCGCGCCGCCGGCGATGTTGCCCAGCGCGATGCCCTCCCAACTGAGCCGCTCGCTCTGCCACGCGAGGCCGCCCGCGCCGATGGCGACGATGTGATGGAAGCCGGCCAGCAGCAGGAGCGCGTCGTCCGGCGCGGGCAGAACCTGCGTGACCGGCTTGAGCGGGACGTGTAGGCAGTGCTCGGGCTGCAGCGTGTCGGCGAGATACGCGTAGCCGCCGGCGATGGCGAGCAGGTCGTCCGCGCGCGGACAGGCGTAGACGCCGGTGGGCAGTGCCGAGTCGCGGAAGCCGAGCGCGCAGGTGGCGAGAAACTGGCCGCCGGTCGCAGGCTTGACGTTCAGCAGCATCGCGCCGCGGGCGAGCGTGTCTTCTTCGCCGGGAACGGGCAGCGGATAGACGAACTGCCGCGCGGGCGCGATGAGCGGCGGCGCGGAGAGGATTTGCGCGGTCCAGGTTTGGGAGAAAGCGGCGTTGAGTTGGGGCGTCATCGGATTCATCGCAGATGCTCCCAGCCGCGCGCTTCGAGGGCGGAGCGGCGGCCGCCGGGGTCGATTAGCGTAAGTTGCGGCTGGCCCTTGCGCTGACGCAGGATGCGGCCGATCGCCGTGATGCGGACACCCGCGAGCGAGCGCGGCAGCTTCGTCGCGGCAGGCGCGGTGAAGAGCAGCTCGTAGTCTTCGCCGCCGTGGAAGGCGGCTTGGAGGGGTTGATTCGCGGCGAGGGCCCGGGCCAGCGGATGCAGCGGGAGCGCGGTCGACTCGACCTCTGCGCCGACAGCGAACCTGGCCGCCGAGGACGACTCGTCGCAGAGGTGGGCGAGGTCGGTGGAGAGGCCGTCGGAGAGGTCGATACAGGCGCTTGCGAGGCGGCGGCGCAGCAGCGTCTGACCTAGGGCAACGCGCGGCCGAGGGAACAGATGCGGATGGTCGCCATCGGCGGTGACGCTGCGGAATTTTCGCGGTGACGCAGCCAGCGCGGCGAGCTCGGCTGCCGCTCCGCCGAGCGAGCCGGTGCAGTAGAGGATGTCGCCGGGGCGCGCGCCGGAGCGGCGTAGAGCTCGGCCTGCAGGCGCAGCGCCGAGGAGCACGATGTCCGCGAGAATGTGACCGCCGATGTCGGCCTCGATGGAAGCACTCTGCCCCGGCGACTCCGCGGTGTCGCCGCCGGCCAGCGGAAGGCGGTGCTCGCGGGCCAGCGCCAGCAGGCCGTCGAGGAAGCCATCCAGCCATTTTGTATTGCGAGCGATGGACCGGGGCAGCGCGAGCGAGAGGAACGCCGCCAGCGGTGTCGCGCCCATGGCGGCGAGGTCGCTGAGCCCGCGGGCCAGGGTGCGGTGGCCCACCGATGCGGCCGGGTGCCAGTCGCGGCGGAAGTGGCGGCCCTCCAGTGAGAAGTCGGTGGTGACCAGCAGATCTTGGCCGGGCGGCGGGCGGAGGATCGCGCAGTCATCGCCGATTCCCAGGCGCAAGTTCTTTGGCTGCAATATGTTAGCAGCAGCGCGCGAACGGATCTGCGCGATCAACCCAAGCTCTCCGACTGAGGCTGAACCGGAGGATCGCGAGCGAGAACACGCGGCGGAGGGCATATGGCTCAGGATATACGCCAGGTGGGGGGCGCCCGAGGTTGCCGCGGCGCTCTTAGTCCGTTAAACTAAATAGGAGTGAACCCGCAACGCGTGCCGGGCCCGGCCAGTGAAGAGTTTTGCGCAGCCAGCCTGATCTGTCGATGCCGTTTCGCTGTAGTATGGCCGGGCGCGGCACTCTGGTATTCGAAGCGATCCGGAACGATATCCCAAGAACGATATCCCAAGAGAGTCTGAGAGCGACATTTTGAAGAAGTGGTTTTATCCATCACGCAAGCGGTCGATCGTCTACGTATCGCGGGCGGAGGACGGCTCAGTAGAGCGTGTCACCATCCCCATGCGCTACGCGTACATCTTTATCGCGGCGGCGATCACCGGGATGTTCACCATTGCCGGCATGGCGGGGTCGTACACCCGGATGCTGGCCAAGGCGGAGTCCATCAACCACATGCGCGACGAGCTGGCGATGACCCGCAACGACTATGCGCATCTGGAAAAGAAGGCGCACGCGACCGACGTGCAGGCGGCCAGCCTGGGTTCACTGGCGGGCGAGGTGTCGGCGATTTACGGGCTGACGGCGGGCCGCCTGACGCTGCTCCATGGTCGCCCTGTGGGCCGTGGCGGGAACAAGGGCAAGGCGGCGGCGATCGCAGCGGCCAAGGCCCCGCTGAAGGACGATCCGACTGCGCTGAGCGAGGACGGCTATCACCAGTCGCTGGAGACCTTCCTGGCGCTGCAGAACACGGCCAGCAAGGGCCTGGATTTGCAGCCAGGCAACAATCCGAGCCTGGGAGTTCGCGCGACGCTGAGCAACTTTGCCAGCCTGGATACGGCGGACATTGGGGCGAATGTGCCGGATATGTGGCCGATTCTGGGGGCCATCAACAGCGGCTTCGGCGAGCGCGAAGATCCGATCCTGGGCAACGGCGAGGGCGAGTTCCACAAGGGCGTCGACATCGGCTCGCCGGACGGAACGCCGGTGCATGCGCCGGCGGACGGCCGCGTGGTCAAGGCAGGCATGGAGAATGGCTACGGTCGCACCATCGAGATCGACCACGGCAATGGCATCGTTACGCTGTACGGCCATCTGCAGGGCTATAACGTGGTCGAGGGACAGACGGTGGTGAAGGGCGAGGTGATCGGCTTTGTCGGCCACAGCGGCCGCGTGACCGGCAACCACCTGCACTACGAGGTCCAGGTGCGCGGCATCGCCGTGAACCCGCACAAATACCTGCGCACGACCATGGCGCAGTTGGGCGGCGGCGCGAGCGGCGGGCTGTAGATTCAGCCAGCGATCTACTTACCGGTGTAGGTGACGTGCCAGACGCTGCGGGAGCCGTCGTCGGTGACGAACAGGCTGCCGTCGTTGGCGATGGCGAGGCCTACGGGCCGGCCCCAGACCTCGCCCTTGGGCGTGACGAAGCCGGTGAGGAAGTCGTCGTACTCGCCGGTGGCGTGGCCGCCGTGCATGGGGATGGTGATGACCTCGTATCCGGCGCGCATTGCGCGGTTCCAGGAGCCGTGCTCGGCGGCGAAGGCGTCGCCGTCGTAGGCCGCGGGGAAGCTGGATCTGCGGTCCGGATAGAAGGTCATCTCCAGCGAGGCCATGTGCGGCTGGACAAGGACGTCCGGGGTGATGACCTTGGAGGCCATGTTGACGTGCTTGCAGCTGCTTCCCTGCTCCTCGGTGAGAGGTTTGGAGAGCTGCGGATTAGGGCCGGTGCCGTCGGCGCAGGGCTGGGGCAGGCGCGGGTCCTGATGGCCGCCCATGTAGTACCACGGCCAGCCGAAGAAGCCGCCCTCGGGCACGCTGGTGACGTAGTCGGGCGGCAGGTGGTTGCCGATCTCATCGCGCTCATTGACCGAGCACCACAGTGAGCCCGTGGTGGGGTTGATGGCCTCGCCCACGCAGTTGCGCAGCCCATGCGCGTAGACCTCGAGGAACTTGCCCTCGGGGGTGAACTCCAGGATGTCGGAGCGATGGAACTCGCGCGGATGCGTGTCGGCGTTGTCGACGTTGGAGGCCGAACCCACCGAGACCAGCATGTGCTGACCGTCCTTGGTGAAGATGACATCGCGGGTCCAGTGGCCGCCGCCGGTGAGCTGCGCGTAGCCGGGGATGTTGGGCACGACGGTCTCGACCGGCCCCGCGGCGTGCAGGTCGCCGGAGTGATACGGGAAGCGCTGGATGGTGGTGGCATTGCCGACGTAGACGAACTTCGGATCGGGGCCAAGCGGATAGAAGGCGATGCCGAAGGGATGGTCGAGGCCGGAGGCGAAGGTGGCGATCGTAGCGGCTTTACCATCAGGCTTGACGCCGCGCAGGACGATAATTTCTCCAGCGCCGGAGTCGGCCAGGAAGAGATCGCCGTTAGGCGCGGTCATGATGAGCCGCGGCTCAGTGAAGGTGCCGCCGCTGCGGGTCATCACTTGCTTGGCATCCGCCCGCTGCATGGGGGTGGTGTCGCCGCCGGCGTAGAGCGTGACTTTGAAGCCGGGGGGCGCGACGGGCCAGGCGTTGGCGGGCCGGGCGATGATGTGGGGAGTGTTGTTGACGGCCTCGGCGGGATCGGGCTGGGGAAGGTCGCCGACGGTGATCTTGTGGCGCACGCCCGGGTGCTCGCCACTCCAGTCGGGGAAGGCCGCCTGGCCGGTGAGGACGGGGCCTTGCGACTGCCCGAAGGCTTCAGGCGCGGAGACTGCGGTACCCGCCAGCAGGGCGCATAGAACGAGGATGCGGGAGGCGTGGGGAGAGGGCTTCAGCATGGATGGCTCCTGGTCGGGCAGCGTTCAGTGCTCATTGTAACGGCGTGGCGGCGGGGTCGTGGGCGGTGGTGAGGGCCTTCAACTGCTCGACCGTGGCCGTGGCGTTGAGCACGGCGCGGTCCTTGTGCTGTTGGAGCTTGATGGAGTCGAGCACCGCGCGCAGGGCGGCCGGGGCGGGGCTTTGGGTGGGCTCAGGGCTGCCCGTCGGCGCGGCGGCTTCGACGCCCCGCAAGACGCCGAGCAGCGTGGTCAGGGTCTCGACCGTGCTATTGGCGGTGGCCTCGTCCGGGGCGAACTCCTCGATGCGCAAATGCACGGCGCCGCCGGTGCCCAGATGCACTGTTGCGCTGTAGCCGAGGCTGGCGACGAAATCGGCGTCCTCGGGGAGCGGAAGTTGCAGCCCCAGGACCGTGATCGAGCCATTTTGCGCGAAGGGCAGCCCGATGTGGCCGATCGCCCAGGCCTCGGAGAGCAGCGGAACGTCATGGAAGCGCGCGGCCAGCAGCGAGGACCCGGGCGTCCCCAGCGCGGAGGCGCGGGAGCGTTCCAGCATGGAGTGGATCTGCTCGGAGGTGGGCATGTTGGAGGCCGCGATGGTGTCGTAGGCGAGCTGGGCGACGCGCAGCGTTTGATTGCCCATGGGAATGCTGTAGACCTCGCGGCCGGCGTAGTTCTCGGTGGAACTGGCGTTGGACTGGAGGTAATTCTTGAGCCGCTGCCCGTCGAAGCGGCCGATGAAGACCTCCGAGACGAAGAGCTCCGAGGCCGCCCGACCGCTGCGCGTGGGCGACGCCGGACTGAGGACGCGATGCAGCGCGAACGCCGCTGAATCGATGTCGCGCTCGGGCACGATTCCCGTGGCGGCGATGAACTGCTGCAGCTCCGGGCCGCGCTCAACCGGCGTTCGGTCGAAGTGGGTGAACTCGCGAATTTCCTTGAGGCGGACGTAGACGATGGCGTCGGATTCAGGCAGCAGCAGCGCCGCCTCAGGCGGGGCCTTGGCACGCAGATAGAGCGCAAAACCGAGCGCGGCGAGGATGACGACGGCGATGGTCAGCGGGATGAGGGTGCGCTTGCGCAGGTGAATCTCCGAGTGCTGAAAAACAGTTTATTCGCGGGCTGTTTATTCCCGAATCGAGAAGGTGAAAATCTTACCTGTCCCGGCCAGCCCCTGCGCGTTGGAAGACGCCGGCGGCAGAACGCCGTACTCACCTTTTTCGATATCGACCGGCACGGTGAAGCTATACATCTGCGGGGCGATCTTGTGCGGGTGGAACTCGATCTCGTCGCGGTCGGAGCCGGTGTGGGAGTGAAAGACACCGCCGGTCATGACGCGAAACTCGCGGTCCTTGGCGTGCTCCTCAAAGCGCAGGAACTCGTACTCGCTGGCGTCCGTTCCGTTGGGCGCGTAGATGAGGATTTCGACGCCGGTGGGCAGCGCAAGGGTCGACTTGGCGTCGTCGACGTAACCGTCCATGTCCTTGCTGATGATGCCGTGGGTGAGGATGTTCTTGGCCGCGCCGCTGGAGCGAAACGTGACGCGCTCGGTCTTAAGCGGCACCCACTCGCCCGTCGGACCGCCGGCTTTACTGCCTGCGGGCAGCTTGTAGTAGACGCCGATCTCGTCGATTCCCGGGGCCAGCGGCGAGGGCTCGACGGCGCTGCCAGGGCGCTGGTTCAGGCCCGCCGCATGGGCCTGCATCGCGGCGATCACTCGGTCGGAGACGCCCGCATTGCGCAGGGCGATCAGATCGTCCGGGCTGGTGTCGTAGTGGCCCGGCTGAAGCTGAATGGTCTGCAGCAGCACGTCGTCCTTGAGGCCGGCCTTGGCCATGCGGATAATAGTGTCGTTGTCGATGAAGTGAGCGCGTGGCACGTCGGTGCTGGTCTGGAGCGGACCGTCCTGCGAGGGCAACTCCTGCGCCGCTAATGGACATGTCGCAGCCGCGAGCCAAACGAGCGACAGCAGCAGACAGCTCCAGGACGAACCGCGATGCGGCGAAACCATGGCGCTATCTTAACACCCGCGGTCAGCACCCGCGCGCAACACCCGCTCAGGCCACGTAGTTTTCCGCCCTTCCTGCCTATGGTAAAGTTGAAGCTGCGTTCGAGCCGTTGGCGAGCGCTGTGTGTTGTCCTGCTCCGGCGGCCGATTTGCTTCCGCCGGATGGTATGGGCTGGCGTAGCTCAGCTGGTAGAGCACCTGATTTGTAATCAGGCGGTCAGGGGTTCAAATCCCTTCGCCAGCTCCAGAATCTTCGCCCGCAACACGCAAGGTTTGATTCGAGTTTGGTTGTAGCTGCCAGTTGGTCCAGCCCTCGCAGTGTCCGCCAGTCACAATCTGAGTGTGCCCCCGCGGGACATTTGTACGGATGGTTCGCGCCGGGTTTTCGCTCGGAACTTTGGCACGGACAACAAGGGAGCTGGGCCGTCAGGCGGTTCAGGGCACAGGTGGCCGAGTGGTTAATGGCAGCAGACTGTAAATCTGCCGCGCTTTGCGCTACGGAGGTTCGAATCCTCCCCTGTGCACCACTTTTGTAGTTGGTGATGGAATGGTGAATGGAATGAGTGAGAGTCAACGTTCACTCAACCCGGCGGCCGACCGGCGTCGCATGTTGATCGCGCTGTCGGCTTTGGTAGTCTTAGGTTTGCTGTCGTGGTTTACGATCGACCCGGCCGCGGTGATTCATGTGCATGGCTTTTCGGCCAGGTACATTGGTTTCGAGGACCGGGACATCGAGATTCGATGGTTTCCGATCTTGTTTTTGGGTCTCTTTGCTTTCCGGACGGTCATGGCCAACATGCGGGCCCGGCTGGAGCAGAAAGACTCGCAGGAAGGCTGATGTAGCTCAGTGGTAGAGCACTCCCTTGGTAAGGGAGAGGTCATGGGTTCAAGCCCCATCATCAGCTCCAGAATTTTGCGGCAGCGTGGCTCGGGCCGCGGCAGCGTGTGATGCGGGAGTAACTCAGTGGTAGAGTCACAGCCTTCCAAGCTGTTGGTCGCGGGTCCGATTCCCGTCTCCCGCTCCAAATTTTTGAATTGTTAGATTAGATCCGAGGCTGGACAAGCCGAGGCAGGATTTTGGAGATCATGGCCCAGCAGCAACCAGGCTTTCAGGTGGACCGCACCACCGCTCTCTACGAGCGGCCGGCGATGGGCGTCGTCGACCAGCCAACCTTCAGCGCGGTCAAGGCGGCCATCGCCGACGCGTTCGCACCGCGCAAAGTCGAGAGCTTTCTGCGCTCATTGGAGAAGAGCAGCCTGCGTGTGCGCGACTTCGAGCCGGTACTCGCGGCCGGCAAGCTCGGTTCCGGCACGGGGGCCGAATATGCGAAGCTCACCAACGCCGACCAGGGCCAGATCCGCGAGTTCTATCTGGCCTCTCTGGAGCGGGTGGAGCTTGGCCTACGCGACAAGTACTTCAAGCTCTACGCGTACTACTAACGACGGGCTTTTACCCAAACCTTTTGCAGTTCAAATCACACGGAGAGAGCAATGGCGAAGGAAAAATTTGATCGCAGCAAGCCGCATGTCAACGTAGGGACGATCGGGCACATCGATCATGGCAAGACGACGCTGACGGCGGCGATCACGAAGGTGTTGAGCAAGCACAACCCGAAGAACGCGTTCCGCTCGTTCGACACGATCGACAACGCGCCCGAGGAGCGGGAGCGCGGCATTACGATCTCGACCTCGCATGTGGAGTACGAGACCAAGAACCGGCACTATGCGCATGTGGATTGTCCGGGCCACGCGGATTACATCAAGAATATGATTACCGGCGCGGCGCAGATGGACGGGGCGATCCTGGTGGTTGCGGCCACCGACGGTCCGATGCCCCAGACCAAGGAGCACGTGCTGCTGGCACGCCAGGTGGGCGTGCCTTACATCGTGGTGTTTCTGAACAAGTGCGATGCGGTCGAGGACGAAGAGCTGACCGACCTGGTCGAGATGGAAGTTCGCGAGCTGCTGAGCAAGTACGACTTCCCCGGCGACGATGTGCCGGTGGTGCGCGGCTCGGCGCTGGGCGCGCTGAACGGCGAAGCTCAGTGGGAAGCCAAGATTGACGAGTTGATGGAGGCCGTGGACAAGAACATTCCGCAGCCGGACCGCCTGGTCGACCTGCCGTTCCTGATGCCGATCGAAGACATCTTCTCGATCTCGGGTCGTGGGACTGTAGTCACCGGGCGTATTGAACGCGGCAAGGTGAAGGTTGGCGAAGCGTCGGAGATCGTCGGCTTCCGCGAGACGCGGCAGACGGTGGTGACGGGCGTGGAGATGTTCAAGAAGCAGCTCGATGAGGGTCTGGCGGGCGACAATGCGGGCTTGCTGCTGCGCGGCATCGCCAAGGAAGATGTGGAGCGCGGCATGGTTTTGGCCAAGCCCGGATCGATCACACCGCACACGGTCTTCAAGAGCGAGATCTACGTGTTGAGCAAGGAAGAGGGCGGAAGACATACACCGTTCTTCAACGGCTATCGTCCGCAGTTCTACTTCCGCACCACGGACGTAACGGGATCGGCCAAGCTGCCCGAGGGCACCGAGATGGTGATGCCGGGCGATAACATCGCGCTGGAGATCACGCTGCATACGCCGGTGGCCATGGAAAAGGGTCTCAGGTTCGCCATCCGCGAAGGCGGCAGGACGGTCGGCGCGGGAACGATTAGCGAGATTATCAAGTAAGCCGATCTCGAGCAACGAAAAGAGTGGCGAGCTTCGGCTCGCCGCTTTTGCTTTAGTCCACGCTCTGTAGATTGTGTATACAATTAGGTGTGATTACGTTCGACTCAAAAAAGGACGCGATCAATAGATCAATAAGAAGCAGCACGGCATTTCGCTGGCGCGGGCTGAAGAGCTTGATTTTGAATGGGCAACATTTATTGTTGATGATCGCGAGGACTATGGAGAGCTACGAATGCAGGCGATTGGCTTCGTGGGTGCGCGGCTCTATTCTCTGATTTTTGTCGAAGATGGAGCGAACGTGCGGGCAACCAGCCTCAGAAAGGCGACCAGAGATGAACAAGACCGTTATGAAGAGAACCAATAAATCGGCGCCCACAAGAGAGAACCCTGAGTGGACGCGCGCTTCGTTTGCTAAGTCTATGTCTTTTAGCGAATTGCCTGAGAGGCTTCAGCAAGCACTGGCGAGCCGCAAGCGCGGCCAGCAGAAAACGCCAAAGAAGGTGCCTGTGTCGATTCGGCTGTCTCCGGATGTGGTGGAGGCTTTCCGAAGTTCGGGAGCTGGTTGGCAGGCGCGCGTGGATGAGATTTTGCGAGCGCACATTAAGTAGGTCCTGCGCGGACAGCGAGAGGCGCTTCGCGCGATTGTGCCGGTTCCATGCGAATCTCAAGCGGCGAGCTTCGGCTCGCCGCTTTTGCTATTCGCGTCCTACAGCCAGCACCAGTAGCCGGGATTCTTAACGATTTGTATTTGAGGGTGGAGTTCCTTCAGTCGGCCCGCATCCCGCTTCACGTTCCACTCAAGCGTGAACATCCCGCTGCGTTTGCCTTCGAAATTCCCCAGAAAACAACTCGTTTCTGCTGCAGCCCAAGCAGCTGCTTGAATCGGTTTTGCGGGCCAACTCTTAACCAGAAGGTCTCCGTCCCAGATCTTCCATTCGACATCCAGAAGAGGCGGCGCATCGCATCGCTCATGTGGTCCGGGCGGTCCGAGGTTGCAGTCCAACTGTTCTAGCGGAAGACGACGATCAACCTCCAACCAAACGTGGTAATCGTGCTTTCCCACAGGAAACGGTGCACTTCGCCACACCCCAGCAGTCAAAGGAACCGGGAATTCAGGTGCAGGTGTGCAGTGAAGCGGATTCGCAGCGGCATACACGTCGGTGCAATTCGCAATCGCCCCCACACCGAACGCTTGCTGAAGGAATCTTCGCCGAGTAAGGTTCACCGGGTCCTCGATAAACTGTCGTACGTGATGCCCGTAATGTCGCTTTGATTTACAGCTTCGGGTTAGTGCATAATAACAAGAGGCGAGCGTGGCCTGACGCTCCGTCTTCCAGATTCAAAAATCTCAGGATTCAAGGCAGCAGGGGCCTTAAGCCCTGCGTCGCGGCGTGTCAGTTGGGCAGGGTCAACAAGCCCGGTCTCGGCAGACAAGCTGCTTGCCAGCCGAGGTGGCTGGCCAAACTTAGGAGAGAAGTCAAATGCGCGAAATCATCACCATGCAGTGCCCCGAGTGCAAGAACCGGAACTACTCGACGACGAAGAACAAGAAGACGACCACCGGCCGTCTGGAGATGTCGAAGTTCTGCAACACGTGCCGCAAGCACACGCCGCACAAGGAAACGAAATAAGGCAGCTATTAGCCGTTAGCTCCTAGCTGCTAGCCAACAGGCACCCCGCGCGGGAGCGTCGGAGCTAGAAGCTAAGAGCTAGAAGCTTTCACCACAGGGGCGTAAGCTCAACGGTTAAACTGTCGGTCTCCAAAACCGAACTTCTCGGTTCGAATCCGAGCGCCCCTGCCAGTACGATTCACTCGCTATACCGCTGCCGGGTTTTCCGTTCAGCAGCAAGATCGTTCAGCAGCAAGATCAGGAGTAGCAGCATGGCAAAAGCAGCTGTCATCGAAACCAACGAACAAGGCACGGCGCTGCAGCGCGCCATGTCCGGCCCGGAGCGGCTCATGCAGTTCCTGCGCGACACCCGGCAGGAGATGCACAAGGTCGTCACACCGTCGCGCGCCGACGTTCAGGCAACCACCATCGTGGTCATCGTCACCGTCTTCCTCTTCGCGGCCTACTTCGAACTGGTGGACCTGATCTTCGGCAAGGCGATCGACCAGCTGTTCATCCACCTGACCAGGCACTAGAGCCGTTCGCCCGAAGGTGTATAGGAAATCCAAACAGCAGATCCCTCCGCTCGGCTGCGGAATGACAACCAGCGGAATGACAACCAGACGAGAAGCAACGCGATAACGCGAATCGTCCACACACATAAACGCTGCGCGAAGAAAGCAGAACCATGGCAGACGAGTTGGAACAGAACGAGGCAGCTCCCGAGACGGTCGATGCCCCGCTAACGGAAAGTGGCGATGGCAATGTGCCGCCAACGGATGGTGGGGGTCAGACAGCGGCCGCAGTCAACGAGAACTTCAAGTGGTACATCATCCACGCGTACTCGGGCTTCGAGCGCAAGGTGCGCGAGTCGCTGCAGTCGCGCGTCGCCGCCTATCATCTCGAAGACCGCGTCGGCCGCATCGAAATTCCCACCGAGCCCACCACCGAGATGCGCAACGGCAAGAAGTACGTCATCGACCGCGTCTTCCTGCCCGGCTATGTCTTCGTCGAGATGGCGCTCGACAATGACCTGTGGCACGTGGTGAAGAATACGCCGCGCGTCACCGGCTTCCTGCAGACCGGCGATCAGCCCAATGCGCTCTCCGAGGCCGAGGTCAACGCGATGCTCAATCGCGCCGACGTGAGCAAGGAAAAGCCCAAGATGAAGATGAAGTTCACCAAGGGCGAGCAGGTCCGAATCACCGATGGGCCGTTCACCAACTTCAACGGCGCGGTGGACGACGTCAACGAGGACAAGCAGACGCTCAAGGTCATGGTCTCGATCTTCGGCCGGCCGACGCCGACCGAAGTCGCCTTCGCCAACGTCGAAAAGTCCGAGGAGTAGTACGACAGAGATTAGAGCGTAGAGATTTAGAGCGTAGAGAAAACGCAAAAAACTTTTGCTCGAATGAATTTCAGGAGCACAGCCCGGGCGCTTCCCCGGACCTTCTAACTCCTGCGCAGCACCAAATCACGCGAGGCTTTCGATTCTCAAGGGCCCGCCTAGAGAAGAAGGATTACGAACATGGCACCGAAGAAAATCAATGGATACGTCAAGCTCCAGGTGATGGCCGCCAAGGCCACGCCCGCTCCGCCGATCGGCCCCGCGCTGGGTCAGGCCCAGGTCAACATCATGGAGTTCTGCAAGCAGTTCAACGAGCGCACCAAAGACCCGCAGATGGCCGGCCTGACCATCCCGGTGGTCATCACGGTCTATGCCGACCGCACCTTCACGTTCATCACCAAGACGCCGCCGGCGCCGGTGCTGCTCAAGAAGGCCGCGGGGATTGCCAAGGGCTCGGGCACGCCCAATAAGGAAAAGCTGGGCAAGGTGACCGAGAAGCAGATCATCGAGATCGCCACCCAGAAGATGCCGGACATGAATGCGTCGTCGGTGGAAGCGGCGGCCAAGAGCATTCGGGGCACCGCTCGCTCGATGGGCATCGAAGTCGTTGCGTAAGAGATCGGCTGCGGGAGACTCTCGGCCTCAGCATCTCAGGCCTAGAACGAGTAGCTGCGCAGCGGCTTAGGAGTTCTTGGCGGCGCCGGCGGCTTGGGCGCTAACGGCGCTTCGGCGACACCCGGAGCGATACTCGGCGCGGTCGGCGGCAGCGGCGCCAGCGTAACCTTGCGCACGGTAATGTCTCCGTCCGAGGTGGCGATCGTTACGGCTGGTCCGCCGGCGCCCACCGTTCCGCGCAGCGTACTGGTCGGATTGCCGCTCTGGCTTCCGCTTTGCGGGGTGAGGCCGAAGTCGTTCTCCATATCGCCGTTGCGGGTCTGCGCGTTCAGCACAAACCCGGAGCCATCCGGCATCCCCAGGTCCACCGAGCCATGCCGGTCCTGGATATTGATCGCGGCTGCCGGCGGCGCGTTGGTGACCTCGATCGTGCCATTGTCGTCGGTCACGTCTACGCCTCCCTGCACCCGGTCCAGCGTAATATTCTTGTCCGAGGTCTTCAGCACCACCGGCCCCAGCAGCGCGTTGGCATCCAGGCTGTCGTTCTCCACCGAGAACTCCCCATCCAGCCGCGCCGCGCTGAAGTGGGTGCGGCTGGTCTCGAAGCGCACCGGGCCGTTCACCGTTTTCAGGTCGGTCGATCCGTAAAAATCTCCCTGCATATCCAGCGCGCCATGGATGCCGGCGATGTCGATATCGCCGCTGTGCCCCTGAATGGTGACCGGGCCGCCGATATCGTGCAGCGTCAGGTTCGCATCGTCGTCATTGATACTAGCCTTCACGCCCGCGCCGATCCCGGTGACCTCCACATCACCATGGTTGGCCGACAACGACACTGTCCCCTGCAACTGGCTGATGGTGACATCGCCACGGCCGGCGTTCACGATCACCGCGGCAGCGGGCGGCACCGTCACGGTAAGGTCGGCTTGGCCTCCGTCGACCGCGGCAACGGCCAGCTTCAGGTCGTTGCCCTGGCGTGAAAGGGCGGGTTGCAGTTGTTGCGTCTTGCGCCGGACCTCGCTGTCCTTCCAGGCGTAGGCCTGGGTATGGATGCTGACATGCACCTGCCCGTCGGTGCTCGCGCCGGTCACGGTCACATCGCCGCGCGGATCGTTGATCTCGACCGATCCGCCCGGTGCCAGCGTCGCGCTTACCGCGCTATAGGCGTCATGCCGGTCCCCGAGGACCTGATCGAGGCCTCCGAACCCCGGCGCAAAGGCGCGGTCGCGCCAGTTGAGTCCGGCCTCCACCACGTGCGAGGAGAGCCCCGCCAGCACCACCAGAATCAGCAGCAGGACAACGCCGCCGCCCAGCGTACGCGCTCCGCCGGCACTCGGCCGGCGCTGATCGAGCGCCCACTCCGCCAGCAGGATGAGGCCGGCGGCGATCAAAATCGCCGGCCACCATTGCCCAAACCACAGCAGCGACTGCGACCAGGAGAGTGTGCCGGTCTGCACCAGCAGAAACGTCACGCCCAGGGCCAGCAGGATCAACGGCCCCACAATCGATCCGCGCCGCGCGATGCGCCGCTGCATCCGCATCTGGTTGCGGAACTGGGCCTGCTGGTACCGCGCCTGGTCCTTCATCGCTCGCCGCTGGGCACGCTGCGCCTGGCGGCCGTACGGCGGCGGGAACGGCCCGCCGGTGGGCGGCGGCGGTGGATACGGCGGATACGAGCCCATTCCTACTGCCCACCCTTCGCCGCTTCGTCCGAGACGACCTCATCTGCCGCAGAGCCGGCCGTCGTGAAGGTAGCCCGTGACGGATCGGAAGCGGCGCCGTAGGCGGACTGTGCGGGAGCGCCATAGGCAGGCGCTGATGCTGCGTTGCCGGACGCCGGCGCGGCATAGCCAGACACCGGCGCGGCATAGCCGGGCACTGCGGGAGCCGGTTCCGCGCCCAGCGTGCGCTCCAGCAGCAGCAGGGCGCCGAAGGCGATCAGCAGCACGGCGCAGGTCATCCCGAAGCTCACCGCGAAGTAGGCCGCATGCAGAGCGAACAGGATCGCCAGCACCATCAGAATGGCCGGCCAGCGAATGATGCAGGCGATGCTTCGGCCGGAAATCCCGGCGCCGCTGTGCAGACGCCGCGTGAACAACCACACCGCGAGCCCGGCAAACAGCACCGCAGGCCACCACCGCCCGCTGATCCGCCAATCCGGAAGCAGATTGGCCAGCAGAATCAGAACACCCAGCCCAATCAGCCACACCGCACCGGCGGGAAAGCGCCGCGCTGCCGGGGCGACCGGCGCGCCGGTATAGGTCTCAACATACGGGGCGTGATAGGGCGCGTGGGGCGCGGGGCCCAAAGGCGCGCTCGCCTGGACCCGTCCGGCCGGTTCGGCGGCAGCAGACGAAGGCCCGAACGGCGGAGGCGGCGCGCCGGCAAACGCCGTTGGAGGAACATACCCTACCCAATTCGACCCTGTCGCCGGCGGCACACCGCTCAGTGGCGGCGCGTACGGGCTGTCCGGAGGATACGAGGACGGCTGCGCATACGGCGGCGGCGGAGTGTACGGCGGAGGAGCCGTATAGGGGGAGCGCGGCGTCGCATTCCAGCCCGAAGCCGAGGCCGGCCCACTTTTGCCAAACCCCATCCGTTCCCCGATATCGTTGAATCCAAAAGAATTGGGCAGCGGCAAGCCCTCCAGCCGGGCCTTCGCCGTATGGTAGGCCTCGAACGCCTGATAAATGACCCATCCGGCCACGAACAGGCCGAAGATTCCATTGACGTCGTCAGTCAGCGAGACCAGAATTACGAAGATAATGAGGTGGATCACCCCTTTCGCAAACTGGCCGTTATACATTGCGCCGACGCCGGGAATCAGCCCCAGCAGCCCGGCGAGGACCGGATTCGGCTCACCCGGGGGCACAACCGGAACTGCGGCGTAGGCTCCCGGCTGGGCCTGGCTGTACCCCGGAGCGGCGCCCGGGCCCGTTCCTGCACCCACCGGCGCCTGGCCCTGCCGCGCCCCTAAACGCACCTCAAGACACGGCTCACAGAACACGCCGGTTCCCACCGTACGCAAGGTCTCCGGCGTCAGCCCACGTCCGCAATCCTGACAGAAACCCGCCGGGCGCGGCGCAGTCTCCGGACCCGTGGCGGCTTCCTGGTTCGTGCTGTAGCCCGTCGCAGCGCCCTCGCCCCCGGGCCAAGCCGCTTCCGGCGCGGTGCTGGACGCGTCCGCCGAGGGCTTGCCGTCCGTGCTGGTCGTCTCGTCGCTCATCGCCGCAACTTCCTTTCCTTCAACCGCCGCTCCCGCTTCACCGCGATGGCCCCGAGCCGCCGGAAGGCCCCTGATTCTCATTCGCAGCCTCGTCGCTGCGCAGCTCGCTCACCCGCGACTCCACCTGGTACACCACGCGCAGGTTCTGGAACGACCGTGTCGCCGAAGCGCTCGCGTCCGCCACCGTCCGGCTGATCCCGCCAGGCGTAAAGTCCGACGCGCGCAGGTCGCGCAGCCGCACGCCGGTCAGGTTCAGCGTCAGGGCGATCGAAAAGAAAGCCATCGCCGCAGTCATCGCCAGCCTCGGCTGGAAGCTCGCCCGCGCGTTCTCAACGCGGAACGCCCCCATGGCCCGACGCCACACCGAGCTCAGCGCCCAGGCAGGCACAGCCTGCCGCGCAGGCACAAAGCGGGGTGCCCCATGTTCCGCTTGTGAGACATGGGCGGGGGCGGCAACCGCGCTCAAAGCAGTCTCCGCCCGCCCGGTCGTGCCCGCCAGAATCCGCTCCAGCATGCCCACCGGCGGCTGCGGGGCCTCGGTCTTCAGCATCGAAAGCCACGCCGCGCCGCGCTTAGCCTCGGACAACTCGCGCGCGCACTCCGCGCAGCCCGCCACATGCTGGTCGAAGGCCCGCTGTTCCGCCTCGCTGAGCACACCATCCACGGCCTCCGGCAGCATCGCCTCGCACACCGCGCAGCCCTCCGGCCGCGCCGCCGCTTCAAACTCCGCCTCGCTCGCAAGTCCCGCCTCGCTCTCAAATCCCTCGAATTGGTTTCGGTCGGCCACGCTCACATCACCTGCCCTTCTATACGTTTCAAAAGCCTCGCCAGTTCGGCGCGCCCGCGGCTGATGCGGCTCTTCACCGTGCCCTGCGGAATGCCCAGCACCTCGGCGATCTCCTTGTAGTCCATATCCTCCAGGTCGCGCAAGATCACCGCCTCGCGCAGCTCTGGGGAGACCTGTTTCAGCGCCATCTGAATCTGCGCCTTCAACTCCAGCCCGGCCACATGCTGCTCCTGGCTCTTGCCGCCATCGGCCAGCCGCTCGGCTTTGGTCGGGCCGCCCGCGTCCTCGTCGCCGCCATAGCTCTCGTCCAGCGACTCGCTGGCACGCTCCATCCGCGAGCGCCGGTAGTTGTCCACCAGCAGGTTGCGGGTCAGCGTCGTCAACCATGTCGTAAACCCGCCTTTGGCCGGATCGAAGCTGGCCAGATTGCGGTACATCTTCAGAAACGCCTCTTGGGTCAGGTCCTCGGCATCGCTGGCTGACCCGGTAAACCGGTAGCATATCCCGTAAATTCTTCGATGCTGCGTCCGCGCCAGTTGCTCCCAGGCCGCCGCGTCCCCGGCCAGACAGCGCGCGGCCAGCTCGGCCAGAGCCTGCTGCTCGGCGGTCGCTGCGGAAGTGGGCTGCGCCTTCGCCAGCCCCAACCGCGCCTCCTCCTGCGTCTGCCCGGGCATCGCTGCCCGCGCGCTCGACGCCTGCCCTGCCTGCGCCCGCGGCTCAGGTCCCTCGGGTGAAATCCGCGTCACAGCCCGGACCTCCTGCTTGCCCACCTGCTCGACCCCCTGATTCAAGGATCGTTCCGGACCCGATAGTCGGCCATCCGCCGTGCGCGTGGCTGGTCCACCCAGCCCGGGGAGCGATTCCGCTCGCTGCGGCGCCGCCATCTTCCACGGCGCCCTGCTTCCTCGCCCGAACATCGCCGCGACTGCCGCCGTTGCCATGATTTACCTTACGCATCCGCGGCCGTCGCGGTTCCCGGCGGACGATGAAAAGGGTCCGGCAACATTAGGAGGTTAATGAATCAGCTATCACCATATTGGTTGCGAATTACCGAATAGTACACATCACCCGAATCAAGACCAGCGAGAAGGCCGGCGAGCAATCCAGACGGTTTTAGGGCCCCTGGGTACGCGCCCTTCGCTTGACCAGCCGCTCCCCGCTCCTACTCATGCTGCTGGATCACGCCGCAGGCAATCCGGTTGCCGGCATTGCCGCTGGGATCGGTCTTGCCGTCGTCGGCGTGCTCATGCACCACGATGGACGTCCCGCCGTTGGCGAACAGCGAGTCCGGCGCCGACGGATCGAGCGAAATCCGCGTCAGCAGGAACGTCGCGCTGCCCATATGGTCTTCGCCCACGTCCACGCCCAGCGGCAGGTCGCCGTTGTGGTGGCCCATCGGATTGTCGAACCCATGCTGCTTGCCGTCCGGGTTGAAGTGCCCGCCCGCGCCCTTGAAATCCGGTGCGTCGCACACCGCATGCTCGTGGATGTGCACCGCATGCATCCCAAACGGCAGGTCGTGCAGACTGATCTTCAGCCGAACGCCCTGCTTCACCGTCTTGAAGGTCGCCGAGCCGACATTCTTGCCGGTGCTGCTCATGATCTCGACCTTGATCTGCTTCGGCCCCGCCGCCTGCGCGTGTGCCATGGAGACTCCAACCCCCATCACACTCGCCGCCAAACTCCAAATTGCCATCCATCTCCAGCGCATCGCACCGCCTCCTTTCAGAAGCACCGCCAGCATACTCCACAATCGCTCAGGCGGCGGTGATCATCGTCAGCGGTTCCACCTCGCGTTCGACCCTCGCGCCTGACGTCTGCTGCGCTTTACTCAGGTCGTACATCGCCTGCAGATTCAGCCAGAACTGCGCGGACTTCCCGAAGCACCGGGCCAGCCGCATCGCCGTGTCCGGCGTCACGGCGCGCCTTTCGTGCAGGATCGCGTGCAGCCGCGGCGCGGCCACATGCAGCCGCATCGCCAGCGCATTGGCGCTCATGCCCGCGGGAGTCAGAAAATCTTCCCGCAGAATCGCACCTGGATGACTGGTAACGCGCTCGATCTTCCATCCTGTTGCCGGCCGCTTGATAGGCATTCCGTTCCTCCCCTTTATCGTCGCATTTATCCACCGGCCCCGCGCAATTAAGATAAGCAAACGATGCAATCTACCCCCACCCCCGGCGTCCTCGAAGTCATCACCGGCCCGATGTTTTCGGGCAAGTCCGAAGAGCTGATCCGCCGCCTCAAGCGCGCCCGCATCGCCCGCCAGCGCGTGGCCTGCTACAAGCCCGACATCGACCTCCGCTACCACCGCACCGCCATCGCCAGCCACAGCTCGCAGACCCACGAGGCCGCCACCGTCGCCACCGTCGAAGACCTCCGCGCCGCGCTCTACCCGCAGCTCGACGCGATCGAAGTCATCGGCATCGACGAGGTCCAGTTCTTCTCCCCCGAGCTCATCCCGCTCTCGCTCGAACTCATCGCGCTGGGCAAGCGCGTCCTGCTCGCCGGGCTCGACACCACCTTCGCCAACGAGCCCTTCGGTCCTGTCCCCGCCCTCATGGCGCTCGCCGACACAGTCACCAAACTCTCCGCCGTCTGCATGGTGTGTGGCGCGGCGGCCATCCACACCCAGCGCCTGGGCCAGTCGCAGGAGCTGGTCGTGGTTGGGGCCGCCGGCCTCTACGAAGCCCGCTGCCGCGCCCACTTCCACCCCTTCCAGGACGCGCAGGCCAGCGAACAGCTCGAACTCGACACTCGGCTTGAACCGGCTTCGGCCACCCCTCCCAACTGAGCGGCGGGGCTCTATGTTTACCCGGACGACCGATCAAGGTTTGGCGGTGTCGTCCTCGGCCCAGTAGCCATTGCGCGCTTCGACCACCAGGCCAGGACGATCGTTGAGCGTGAGTACGACCGCGTGGAATCCCGGAGCAGGGTTCGGCGGCCGGAAGCTCAGCACATAGCGGTTTGGCACGTGGTTGGAGATGGTGCTCAGATCGCGCTGCAGGTTCTTCACGCTGCTGAACTTGTAGTACTCGCCGCCAGTGAGCTTCGCCACGCTCTCCGGCGTATTGCGACGCAGCGAGTTGGTGGCGGCTAGAAACGCCATACGCGCCAGGCGCAGCGGCGGCGCAAGCTCGGCGAAGCAGTCGAAGTTCTGGGTGGCGCGGCTCTCGGGCGGAGGAATAGGCTTGCCGCTCTGGTCGGTGCCGACGGGCGCGCGACTGAAGCAGCCATGCTCCGGCCCGGGCTCGTCGGAGCTCAACTTGGAGGCCTCGTGCCCCATCTCCGCGCGGGTGCTATTGAAGCTGGCGCTATAGATGACGGTGTTGGTGTCGGAGATGTCGCGCAGCGCCTCGGTAAGGGTCGTGTGGGAGCCGTGGTCGATCGTCTCGCCCAGCAGCAGGATGGCCCGCCGATAGACCGGCGGCTGCTTGCGCAGCAGGTCGACCGAAAACGCCAGCGCGTCCAAGATGGCGTCGCCGTGGTCCCCAGAGTCAAGCACGTCAAGCGAGTGCGCGATGAAGGCCGTGTTGGAGGTGAACCCATGCAACAGCGTGGGCGCGGAGTCAAAACCGACGACCGCGATCTGATGAGGAACGCCACCAACCAGCGAGTCCAGCAGCGGCCCGAGATTTCGATACTGGTCGAGGCGAGCCGCGCCGTCGCTGCCGGTTTCGACCGCGACAACGAGCGCCAGCGGCTGGCCGTCGGTGTCCGGCTCCAGCGTCAGCTTCTGCGGGACGCCGTTGTCGGTCAGGGTGAAGTCGCTGGCCTTCAGCGTAAACACGAGTTCGCCGGACTTGGTCCTGACCAGCGCGGGCACCAGCACCAGCGTGGACTGCACTGTGATCGAAGAAGCATGCGTGCTGGCTTCGGCGGGCGTCTGGGTCGCGGGTGTCTGGGTGGCGGGCGCCTGCGCCAGCAGGGCGGGCGTGCTGAGTAACGCAATGGCGGTCAGGAGCTTCATTCTGCATCTCCAGTGTAACTGGCTGCGGCGCAGCGTTCGCCGAACAGACCTGCGTCTGCTGGAAACGCATCGGAAGAGGGGCTACCATGAGATGTTTGCTTCACGCGGCCGAATCGCTGGCGCGACGACTTCAAGCTGGGAACGAGGACTACTCCGGGAATGATTCCAAAGACAATGCAGGCGCTGGTGAAGCTTACGGCCGGCCCGGGGATGGAGATGCGCGAGATGCCCGTCCCGGCGATCGGCGCGACCGATGTGCTGGTAGCGGTCGAGACCGCGTCAGTATGCGGCACCGACCTGCACATCTACCACTGGGACGAGTGGGCGCGGGCGCGCATCCAGCCGCCGTATATTCCGGGTCACGAGTTTTGCGGGACTGTCGCCGCTGTAGGTGAGTTGGTGCATGGCGTGGCTGTCGGCGATTTCGTTTCGGCCGAGATGCATGTGGCTTGCGGCCATTGCCTGCAGTGCCGCAGCGGCCAGGCGCATGTGTGCCAGTTCGTGAAGATCCTCGGCGTCGATGCAGACGGCGCGTTCGCGGACTACGTGCGCATTCCGGCGAGCAACATCTGGAAGCTCGATCCGACGATTCCACGCGACTTCGGTTCGCTGTTTGACCCCTTCGGCAACGCGGTGCATACGGTGCTCTCGGGCGCGATCGCCGGGCAAACGGTCGCGGTGATGGGGTGCGGCCCGATCGGGCTGTTCGCGATCGCGATCGCGAAGGCATGTGGCGCAGGAAAGATTTTTGCAATCGAGCCGAATGCCAAGCGCCGAGAGTTGGCGAAGGTGATGGGCGCGGATGTGCTGCTCGAGCCTGCCGAGGACGTACAGCTGAAAGTGAAGGCCGCGACCGGTGGCAACGGCGTCGATGTGCTGCTGGAGATGAGCGGATATCCGGCGGCGATCCAGCAGGGATTTCGCCTTCTGCGCATGGGAGGACGCGCATCGCTGCTCGGAATTCCTGCGCGGGCTGTAGAACTCGATCTGGCCGATGCGCTGATCTTCAAAGGCGCGACCGTGCACGGCATCAACGGACGCAAGATGTACGAGACGTGGTTCCAGGCCGAGGCGCTGATTCGCGATCGCGGCGTCGATCTGTCGCCGGTGATTACCCATCGGCTGCCGCTGGCGCAGTTCGATGAGGCTATGAAGCTGCTGGAGTCGGGCGACGCAAGCAAGATTTTGCTAAGCGTGGCTAGGCATTAGAGGGTGAGGAGCAGAGCGATGAGTGAAGCGGTGATCGCTGGTGAAGCGGCTTCGACGAAGCGGCCGCAGATGGCTTACCTGAAAGCCCAGATGGATGAACTGCGCGCTCGCGGAACTCACTTCAAGCTGCGCGTGCTCGACGATGAACAGGGGCCGCTGTGCCACTACGACGGACGCGAGGTCATCAATCTCGCCTCGAACAATTACCTCGGGCTGTGCAATCATCCGAAGCTGCGCAAGGCGGCGATTGCCGCAATCGAGAAGTACGGCGTCGGCTCGGGCGCGGTGCGCACGATCGCCGGAACGATGCGCATCCACATGGAACTCGAAGAGAAGATTGCTGCCTTCAAAGGCGTGGAAGCTTGCGTTGTGTTTCAGTCCGGCTTCGCGGCCAACGCTGGGACCGTCTCTGCAATTCTGGGCAAGGAGGATTTCATTCTCAGCGATGAACTGAATCATGCGTCGATCATCGATGGTGCGCGCTTGTCGCGAGCCAGGATTAAAGTTTTTCGGCACAAGGATGTTGCGCATGCGGAAGAGTTGTTGCGTGAGATTCAGAATGAGCCAGGAAGGAAATTGGTCATCACCGACGGCGTCTTCTCGATGGACGGCGACATCGGGCCGGTCGGCGAATTGGCCGCACTGTGCGAGAAATATGGTGCGATCATGATGGTCGACGATGCTCATGCCGCCGGCGTGCTGGGGCGCAATGGGCGCGGGTCGGTCGATCACTTCCACTGCACGCAGAGCGTGGATGTGCAGGTAGGAACGCTGTCGAAGGCCATCGGCGCGCTGGGTGGATATGTTTGCGGTTCCCGCGATTTGATCGACTTTCTCTACCATCGCGCGCGGCCGTTCTTGTTCTCTACATCCCATCCGCCCAGCGTCGCGGCGAGCTGTATCGCGGCGTTCGACATCCTGGAGAACGAGCCGGAGCGCATCGAGCGGCTGTGGTCGAACACGTACTATTTCCAGAGTCAATTGAAAGATGCCGGCTTCGACATCGGCGGCAAGACCACGCCGCAGAGCGAGACGCCGATTACGCCAATCGTTATCGGCGACGGCCGCAAGACGATGGAGTTCAGCCGCGCACTCTTTGAGCAGGGCTTGATGGCGACAGGCAT
This sequence comes from Granulicella sp., assembly GCA_965277925.1. Classification (GTDB taxonomy): domain Bacteria; phylum Acidobacteriota; class Terriglobia; order Terriglobales; family Acidobacteriaceae; genus Granulicella. The sequence continues at coordinate 2,310,479 of OZ255850.1, forward strand.
CGCATTCCCCACCGTGCCCGAAGGCAAGGCACGCGTGCGCTGCATCATGACCAGCGAGCATACGCGCGCGATGATCGATCGTTCGCTGGAGATTCTAACCGCGACCGCCCGCCGTATGGAGCTACTAGGCTAAGGTAGCTTATCGGCCCTGCTCGATGAAGGTCACCTTGTTGATCTCGCGCAGCGTTGTAACGCCGTTGCGCACGCGCTCCAGCGCCGAGTCCCGGAGGAAGCTCATACCCTTATCGCGCGCTTTCTTGCGGATCTCCGAGCCGGGGCGCTTTTCGAGCAGCATCTCGCGGATTTCGTCGTCCAACTCCAGCAGTTCGTGAATGGCCGACCGGCCGCGATAGCCTGTGCCGCCACACTCGATACAGCCAGGGCCTTCCTTGAAGGCAACGCCGCGCCACTCCTCCGGAATGAGCCCATTCACCTCCAGCTCAGCATCGCCGTAATGCACGTCCTGAACACAGAATTCGCAGACCTGGCGCACCAGCCGCTGGGCCAGAATGCAATTCAACGCGGAGACGAAGTTGTACGGCTCCACGCCCATGTTCAGGAAGCGTCCCAGCACATCCACCACATTGTTCGCGTGGACAGTCGTGAAGACTAAGTGCCCGGTCAGCGCCGAGTTGATCGCGATCTGCGCCGTCTCCGCGTCGCGAATCTCTCCGACCAGAATCTTGTCCGGGTCGTGGCGCAGAATCGAGCGCAGGCCGCGGGCAAACGTCAGCCCCTTCTTCTCGTTCACCGGGATCTGCGTGATGCCGCGAATCTGGTACTCGACCGGGTCTTCGATGGTGATGATCTTGTCTTCTTCGCTCTTGATCTCATTGAGCGCGGCATAGAGCGTGGTGGTCTTGCCCGAGCCGGTCGGCCCGGTGACCAGCACCATGCCGTAGGGCTCTTTGATATAGCGCCGGAAGCGCGTCAGGTCCTTCTCGGCGAAGCCCACCACATCGAGCGACAGCTTCTTGAACTTCTCCGACATCGACTCTTTATCGAGCACGCGCAGCACAGCGTTTTCGCCATGCACGGTGGGCATGATGCTCACGCGAAAATCGATCAGCCGGCCTTTGTAGCGCACGCGGAAGCGGCCATCCTGCGGCACCCGGCGCTCGGCGATATCGAGCTCGCTCATGACCTTGATGCGCGACAGGATGGTCTGGTGATGCTCGCGCGCGATCGGCGCCATCGCCTGTTGCAGCACGCCATCGATGCGGTATTTCACCAGCAGTGAATCGTCAAACGTCTCCAAGTGAATGTCCGAAGCGCGGCGCTCCAGCGCCGTAAAAATGGTGGTATCGACCAATCGGATGATGGGGGAGATATCGTCGTCTGCCGTCAGCTTTTCTATCGAGATGTTCTCGTCAGCGTTCTCTTCGCTCGAGAGCACATCGAAGGCGAGGCCCTCGCTGGCCTCATCGAGCACGCGTTGAGACTGCTCGTTCTTCTTCAACAGATCGGTAATCTGCGAGAGCGTAGCCACGCGGGTGATGATGCGCGAGCCCAGCAGCCCGGAGATCTCGTCGATCACCATCAGCTTCGACGGATCGGCCACGGCGATCGCAAGCTTGCCCTCGCTCTGCTCCAGCGGAACGAAGTTGTAGCGGAACATCATGTCCACGGGGACGCTCTTGAAGAGCTCGACTTGAATCTTGAAGTTCCTCAGGTCGACGAACTCCGCATGATAGCGGCGCGCGAGCATCTGCGCCCGTTCGGTCTCCGAGAGCGCGTCGTTGCTGTAAGGGATTGCGACTGGAACCGTTGTGGCCATACTGCGTGAGACTCCTTCAGATCGCTGCCGTTACCAGATGCATGGAACTTCGCCGGATCTTCGGATGGGGCCATCGGCGGTCACGAGTGTGTATCCAGACACGAGCGCCGTCGCCCCAATCAATCGATCAGTCGGGTCCTTCGGATATCGCTTGCTAAACTGCATTGCTCGCTCCGCGATCGCGCTGGAGATCGGAATCACCTTGAAGTAATGCTCCACTTCATTCAGAAAGTCACGTATCGAAGTACGTACGCCAACCTGACCGCGAGAGATCAACATCGCCAACTCCCACAGTGTCTTATCGGCGATGGCCAAGCCGTCTTCTCTCCGCGCCGTGTCAATGGCTTCTACCGCCGCGCCAGAAAGCAGTTCAGGTATCTGCGCCAGCCATAGAACGGCGTGCGTATCCAGGACGATCATCCCGGTTCGCCATTCAGTTGAGCCACCGATTGCGCAACAAACTCTTCGTATTCTTCGTCCGTATAGACAGGAGAAACGACGTCCCCGACGATATCCAACTTTCCGCGGTAAAACCCAAAGATCGGGTCTTCCCCGGCCCTAGGCATGGGCATCATTCTCGCGACCGGCTTGCCGTTTTTTGTCACCACAATCGGCTCCCGCTTGCCTTCCACTTCGTCCAGCAGCGCAAGAAACTGGGCCTTCGCCTTCGCCGCACCCATGGTCCTCATCGCGCCACCTCCGAATTATGACCAGTCTAACATGGTCACCTGCCGCGCTAACTCCCCGCTACGCCATTCAAGCTCAAAATCGGCAGATACAGCGCAATCAGCACGATCACCACCACCACTCCCATCACAATCAGGATGGCCGGCTCAATCAGGCTCATGATCGCGGCCAGCGAGGTCTGCACGTCTTCCTCGAAGAACTCAGCGACGGAGTTGAGCATCTGCGGCAGCGCGCCCGTGCTTTCGCCCACCTCAATCATCTCGATCGACAGCTCCGGAAAGACGCCGGTCTTGTCCAGGCTCACCGAGAGCCCTTTGCCCTCGCGCACGGTCTCTACAGAGTCGAAGACCGCCGTCGCAATCTGCCGGGACTCGATGGAGCGCGCGGCTGTTTCCAGGCTCGGCACCAGCGGCAGACCGCCAGTGAGCAGCGTGGCGAGTGTGCGCGAAAACAGCCCAACCTGGTACTTCAGCCAGACGGTCCCAACCACCGGCGTCGCGATGCGAACGCGGTCGATCAGCGTGGACCCCGAGTCCGTCCTGGCCCAGCGAATGATGAGCCAGATCAGCAGTGCGATCACCGGAGCGACGTACAGTCCATAGCGTTGCGTATCCTGCCCGAGGGCTAACATAAAGATCGTCATGGCCGGCAGTTTGGTGCCCAACTGGTCGTAGAGCTGGGCAAAGCGCGGCACCACAAACGTGATCAGAAAAGTGAACAGGCCGATCACCATCACCACCAGAAACGCCGGGTAGATCAGCGACGCCTTCAACCGCTTGCGGAAGGTCAGCGAGACCCGCTGAAAGTCCAGATAGCGCTGCAACACCTCTTCAAGATTGCCCGAGCGCTCGCCAGCCAGCAGAGTCGTCGTGTATACCAGCGGCATCGTACCCTGCGCCTCAAACGCCGCGGAGATCGATTCGCCGGTCTTCACGCGGCTGCCAACGTCCTCCAACTGCGCGCGAAAGCTGGCGTCCTTCTGCCGCCTGGCCAGCAGGTCCAGCGAGCTCAGAATGGGCAGACCGGCACGGATCAGCGTAAGAAACTGCTGATTGAACACCAGGAACGAGTCCAGCTTGACCTTCTTCTTGCTCGAGCCGCCCAGGCCCGAGCGCGCCTTGACCGAGTACACCAGATAGCCGGCCTGCGTAAACCGTGAGCGCAGCTCCTCGGCCGTCGCGGCGGCATGCGTCTGCTCCTGGATGCGTCCCCGTTCATCGGCGAGTTTGACGATAAATTCGTTCATGCTGGCAGGTCAGCTCTAGGATTGAAGGGCTCTCAATCATCTTAGACGCTGCGCTAGCCATTTCGCCTCCCCAAGACGCACCTTCCAGGGCAGCGCGTCTATACTCGAACGTTGTCGCTGTGGTCTTGGAGGCATTATGGCATTCGTGAGTTTGACGCGCCTGAGAATCCGGTCTATTCGCTTTGTCCCGCTCTTCGTTCTTCACATCCTTCGCACGCGGGCGCAGATCAAGAAGGCGTCAGGATTTCTGCACGGCGAACTGCTGGCCGACCGAAGCTGGACCTTCTGGACGATGACCGCCTGGGATTCTCAAGAAAGCATGCGTCAATACATGACCACAGGCTCCCACAAAAAGGCCATGCCGCATCTCCTGCATTGGTGTGACGAGGCTTCTGTTGCACATTGGGAGCAGCCCGAATCCACTCTTCCGTCGTGGTCAGAAGCTGACCGACGCATGCGTGAGGGAGGGCGTGCCTCGAAGGTGCGAAATCCGAGTCCGCAGCACGCGAGTTTGAATTACAGGGCTCCGCGAACGACGGGTGCGGCGACGATCCGGCCGTCGTGACATCGCTGCGTGACATCGCTGCGTGGCGTGGGCCAACCGGGCGGGCCCGGCGCAAAAAGCCCCACCGGATTCGGCGGGGCTTTTCGAAGTAACGAATCTGCAAATAAACTACACGCTGAAGCTCGACCCGCAGCCGCACGTCGACTTCACCGCGGCATTCTCGAACTTGAACCCGGCCGCCTCCAGCGTTTCCACGTAATCCACCGTGCAGTTCTGCAGGTACATGGCGCTGGTCGCGTCCACGAACACCTTCAGGTCGTCGAAGCGGACGACCTTGTCCATCATCCCGGCCGCATTCTCAAACGACATCGAGTACTGGAACCCGGAGCATCCGCCGCCCACCACGCCGATGCGCAGACCGGCCGGGATCGGGTCCTGGGTGGCCATGATCTCCTTCACCTTGCCGATGGCGGCGGGCGTCAGTACGACGGGAGAACTCGGTGCGGGCGCGTTCACAACCTCAGCAGGTGCGCTGACAACCTCGGGGGAACTGACGGCGGCAGTGGCCATGATCTTATATCTCCTTCATCCACACGAAACTCGGACTTAGAACCCGGTTCGGTGCTCATATTCCAGTCTAGTCTCGCGAACGGCTCGCGGCAAGTGTCTGGAAACTCAGCGCGCTCCATTGGATGCACCCCCGGGCCGAGGATGCGCAGCCGCCGGCAAATCGCATCGCGTCCCGCGGTCATCCTCGCGTGGCATCGAAGCGTAGCATCGACCCATGCGACTGATCGAGGCCTTTGCCTCCGCTTTCATCAACACCTTCGGCATCACGCAGCCGGACGACCGCACCCGCCGCCGCGCCGCCTGGTTCATCCTGGTGATGCTGATGCTGGTCCTGGCGGGGCTTTGCATCGGCGGCTTGGCGCTCTTCCACCTGATGCGCATTTGACCCCTTTTCGCCGCTGCACAATGGGGCTTCACAGCCCTCCGTATTCGGAGTATGCTTTGGCTCGCCGGCCCAGCCTGCCCCGAGCCCACGCTCAACCGTGGACCCGCTCGGTATCCCGGACCTGGACATCATCCTCAGGGGGCCACGCCATGACGACGACATTCGCCGTGGTGATTGCGGTCTGGGGCCTGACTGTCATAGCCTTCATGGCTCTCATGGCCTATCGCGCTCACCTCACCCAATACGAAACCGACCAGATATTTCTCGAAACTGTTCCGACCCACATCCATCAGGAGCATGACGATATTGTCCGCCGCATCGATCGCATAGGACCGGCCTGCAAGGTCGTCGGCGCGGCGGCGGCGGCGATGAGCGTGGTTGTCATTGGCGTCTGGGTCTCGCACCTGGTCGCCATCGCCGGTTTGTAGCTGGCAATGCGGGCGCAGAACTGCCGTCGGGCCTGAACTGGTTCGGGCGATCGGACAACGCACAGCCCAGCGCGGGGATTTTTTGTGCACGATGGAGTGCAACAATTCCCCGCAACGGGCCTGGTGCGTGAATAATTGGTGCGTGGATCATTGGCGCGTGGATCATTGGCGCGTGGATCATTGGCACGTGGATCATCTTCGAGAGGATCAATCATGGCAGACAAGTCTCGGTTCGGATCGCAACGTCGCGTGGCCCTTGAGGGCAGTCAGAAAAAGCCCTATGCCGGCGAGTTGGCGCCCACGGCGACGGCGCCCAAAGGGCCGCGCAGCACCGGCAAGGTTACGGTGTCGGTGATCGTGAAGCGCAAGCAACCACCGGCGTTTGGAAAAAACGGACAGCCGGAGAAGAGGATGAGTCGCGCGGCCTTCGCGGCCACGCATGGGGCCGATCCCGCGTCGCTGAAGGCGGTGAAGGCGTTCGCGAAGGAGTTCGGGCTGTCGGTGGAGCATGTCCATCCGGGCGGCCGGACGATCCATCTCAGCGGCAGCGCGGCGGCCATACAGAAGGCCTTTGCCGTCGAACTGACGCAGCAGAAGACCGACCACGGGACGTTTCGGGTACGCCAGGGCGAGATTTACCTGCCCGAGGAGCTGAGCCAGCATGTGCAGGCGGTGCTGGGTCTCGACAACCGTCCGCAGGCCCAGCCGCACTTCCGTCCTCGCGGGGTGGCCAAGCCGAATGCGTCGAACATCTCGTTCACGCCGGTGCAGGTGGGGCAGCTTTACGGCTTCCCGGCGGGAGCGAAGGCGAGTGGGCAGACGATCGGCATCATTGAGCTTGGAGGCGGCTATCGCACGGCGGATTTGACGGCGTACTTCAAGGGCCTGGGGCTGCCCGCGCCCGCCATCACAGTGGTTTCGGTAGACGGCGCCAAGAACACGCCCGGCACTGCGAACGGGGCCGATGGCGAAGTGATGCTGGACATCGAGGTATGTGCGGCGGTCGCGACGGGCGCGAAGATCGTGGTATACTTCACGCCCAACACCGACCAGGGATTTACCGACGCGATCACAACCGCCGTGCATGATGCGGTGAACAAGCCGAGCGTGGTGTCGATCAGTTGGGGCGGCCCGGAATCGAACTGGACGGCGCAGGCGATGATAGCGATGGACGAAGCCTGCCAGGCGGCGGCGGTGATGGGAGTGACGATTACCGTGGCGTGCGGCGACAATGGCTCGACCGATGGCGTGAAGGGGACGGTCAACCATGTGGATTTCCCGGCGTCCAGCCCGCATGTGCTGGCCTGCGGCGGGACCAGACTGATGGGCTCGGGAACGGCGATTACCAGCGAAGTGGTGTGGAACGAGCTGGCTAACGGTGAGGGCGCGACCGGCGGTGGCGTGAGCGTGCAGTTTCCGCTGCCAAGCTGGCAGGCGAACTCGAATGTGCCGAAGCCGGCGGCCGGTGGCGGTGGCCGCGGTGTGCCGGATGCGACCGGAGACGCGGACCCAACCACCGGCTACCAAGTGCGCGTCGACGGACAGAGCATGGTGATTGGCGGGACCAGTGCCGTGGCGCCGCTATGGGCTGGGTTGATCGCGCTCGCCAACCAGCAGAATGGCACGGCCGCGGGTTTCGTGAATCCGGCGCTCTACGCGGCGGGCGCGAAGAAGGCGTTCCGCGATATCACCCAGGGCAACAATGGCGGCTACAGCGCCGGCCCGGGATGGGATGCGTGTTCAGGCCTCGGCAGCCCGGTCGGAGCGGCAGTAATTGCAGCGGTTAAACGGGCGGCGGCGAGCACGACTGGCGGGAAGAGCAAGGGCGGCCGGGTTGCGGCCAAGGTCGGCAAGCCGAAGAGATAAGCAACGCGGTACGGCCTTCACAAAGATTTCGCGAGCGGTGGAAGAGTTTTACTGGCAGACAGAGCCCGTGTTTGTGTAGGACGTTTCGCGGTCGGCCCAGACGGTCAAGGACGGCCTGGTTGTCCCGGTGCTGCAGAACATCGACCAGTACTGGCCGTCGGTCTCCCAGATGCGGGTGTAGTAGATGCGCCAGAAGCGGCTGCTGACGGTTGCGGTGAGATCGATCATAAAGGCGGCCGCCTTCGCTTGTTCGTCGTTGGTCGGGCTGGCGACCTGGTGGTCCTGCCCGACGCCGACTTCGGTATCCCAGAATTTGACTCCGGTCCAGGAGCTGTTGGCGGCGTGGGTCGCGGTTGCGAAAGCGTAGTAGGTCAACCACGTGACGCAGGTCTTGGTGGTTGTGGCGTCGCAGTTGGAGTTGCCGACGAGATAGTCGTTGACATCGGACCACCCGTGGTAGGCGAAGACTTCGGGACGGAAACCGGAGGGCAGGCCGTAGGCCGTGGCGTCATTGTTGAGGTAGTGTTTGAACGTGTCCATGTAGGTCGCGTTGCCGCACAGTGTGGCGTCATCGTCGCTGCAGTTCTGGATGGAGTCTTGCCAGAGATTGCCGTTGGAGGCGAAGTCGCCGGCCGCGATGGAGCAGCCGTTGGCCGGGATGCAGTAATAGCGCATGGCGAGATAATAGTCGGCCGCGGTCCGGGCGCCCACGGTGTCGCCATTGGTAAACCCATCGCCGGATGCGCCGGCGTTATTGGGCTCGTTCCACGGCGTAAAGGCAAAGCTGCCAGTCCATCCCGGCCACGACGCATGAAGGAATGCATTGACGGCGTTGCCCACTTCGATGGGGTGCGGCGGCTGCTGGGCGGTTCCAAGAGCGCATCCTGTGTAGTAAACGCAGGTGATGCCGTTATACCACTTGAAGCTGATCAGGGCTTCGTCGCAGTGCCCCTGACTGTTGGCCAGCCAGGTCTGCAGCCAGACCAGCGAACCCTGCTGACTGGAATTTCCCGATCCGGCCGGCTCGAGCGCCACGTCCCAGGAGACATAGGCGTGGCAGTGGCGGTTGCCCGGCATCTGGCGGCCGAGGGTTGCGTAGAATGCCCTGGTCGCGGTGTAGAACTGGTCGCTGTAGGGGAGCTGGTTGTCCGAGCCCGAGGTATCGGAACCGTTGAAACCGACGCTGAGGTTCTGCGCGTTTTGGGTGACGGTCTGCGTGCGGGCGGTGCGCGGCAGCGCGACGGTTAGCGCGGCGATGGCGATGAACCCGAGGACTCGGCTAAGCAGGGGACGAGAAAGTTTCATGATAAGGTCACCGTTGTCTTGAATCGAAGGTTCCGCGAACTGGCACCCTTTAGAGGGTGAATCTGCTGGATGTGTACGTTCACGGCTTTGCCAGGCGAGCGTCTTTATACCACAGCGGTGGAGGGTTTGGCTTCGAGGGGCCGATTCTGGAAGTAAAGTGAAGATGGCAAGGCCGGGATTGCTCCCGGCCCTTCGTTCGACCCCACCCATGAGGATGAAGCTGTCATGGATGGGCCACCCGGATATTGGGCGGCAGGGGTGCCTTATGCGTTGGCGGTTTCGGCTTCGGCGCTGGCCACGCTGTCTTTCTCCGCTTTGGCAACCTCATTTTCGGCGTCCTTGGCGGCTTTCAGCTCGGCCATGTCGCGGGCCTTCTTGGCTTCGGCGGAGTTCTGGCCGAGTTCGGCGGCCAGCTTCTCCGTGGTGAAGGCCTCGATCACATCGCCTGCCTTGACGTCCTTGAAGCCGGCGAGATCGATACCGCACTCGACGCCCTGACGGACCTCCGCGACGTCCTCTTTGACGCGCTTGAGCGAGGCGATCTTGCCCTTCCAGACCTCCTCGCCGTCGCGCAGAACGCGCACCTGAGCGTCGCGTTTGATGAGGCCGTCGCGGACCACGCAGCCGGCGATCTGGCCGACCTTGGTGATCTTGAAGACCTGCAGCACCTCGGCGCGGCCGGCATAGTTTTCGCGGAAGACCGGCTCGAGCAGGCCGTACATGGCCTTGGTGATCTCGTCCTGCAGCTCGTAGATGATGGTGTGCAGACGAATTTCGACGTTCTCGCGGTCGGAGACGTCCGCAGCCTTGCGGTCGGGGCGCACATTGAAGCCGATGATGACGGCGTTTGATGCCGACGCGAGAAGCACGTCGGACTCGGTGATCGCGCCGACGCCGGAGTGCAGCACCTTGACCCGCACCTTTTCGGTGGACATGCGCTGCAGCGAGTCGGCGAGAACTTCGACCGAGCCCTGCACGTCGCCCTTGAGGATGAGGTTGAGGTCTTTGACGCCGGCCTGCTTGATCTGTTCGGCCAGACCTTCGAGCGAGACGCGGGAGGACTTCGCGAGCTGGGCTTCGCGCTCCTTCATCTTGCGGTACTGCGCGATGCCCTTGGCCTTGTCGCGATCCGCCATCACCAGGAAGGTGTCGCCGGCGTCAGGAATAGACTCGAGGCCGAGGATTTCTACGGGCGTCGAAGGACCGGCTTCCGTGATGGCCTGACCGCGGTCGTTGAACATGGCACGGACCTTGCCGAAGGTGTTGCCGACGATATAGCTGTCGCCGATCTTCAGCGTTCCGTTCTGCACGAGGATCGAGGCGACGGCGCCGCGGCCGCGATCGAGTTTGGCCTCGATGACGGTGCCGATGGCGGGGCGCTCCGGCTGGGACTTCTGCTCGTTGCTGTCGGCGACGAAGCAGATCATCTCCTCCAGGTCTTCGAGGTGCAGGCGCTTCTTGGCGGAGACTTCCACGAACTCGGTGTCGCCGCCCATCGACGTGGCCTGAATGCCTCGCTGGGCGAGCTGCATCATGACGCGGGAGGGATCGGCCTCGGGCTTGTCGATCTTGTTGACGGCCACGATGATCGGCACCTTGGCGGCGCGGGCGTGGTCGATGGCTTCGAGGGTCTGGGGCATCACGCCGTCGTCGGCGGCGACGACCACCACGACGATGTCGGTGATCTTGGCGCCGCGAGCGCGCATGCGGGTGAAGGCCTCGTGGCCGGGGGTGTCGAGGAAGACGATCTCGCGGCCGAAGGCGGGCGAATCGGGCTTGGTGACATGGACTTTGTAGGCGCCGATGTGCTGGGTAATACCGCCGGCCTCGCCACCAGCGACGTCGGTGGAACGAATCGCGTCGAGCAGCGAGGTCTTGCCGTGATCGACGTGGCCCATCACCGTGACAACCGGTGAGCGGACGACCTCGATCATGTTCGACGTGTCTTCGAGCAGGCCTTCAATGGCCTCGTTCTCGAGCTGTTCTTCGACCGAGATGACCGTAGCGCCAGCGCCGAAGCTGCGGGCGACGTCCTTCACCAGCTCGCCGTCGAGCGACTGATTGACCGTGACCATGACGCCGCGCATGAGCAGCGTGGCGATCAGGTCCTTGCCTCGCACGTCGAGCTTCTCGGCGAGGTCCTTGACCGAGATGCCCTCGGTGACGGTGATCGTCTTGGTGATGGGAACGTCACCCATCGGCAGCTGCGTGCCGCCGAAGCGGGGGGCGTTGTAGCCCTTGAGCGCGACCTCTTTGTTCTTCTCATAGCGCGGTGCACCGCGGCCGCTGCTGCGCTGGCCGGCGCGAACCGGGCGGCTTGGGCCGGGAGCTTCGCCGGGTGCGGGCATCAGGCCGCCGGGCGCTGCGCCGGGTCGATTGCCGAAGCCCGGGCGGGCAGGAAAACCGGGACGCGCCGGGAAGCCGGGACGGCCGCCGGGAGCTCCAGGACCTCCCGGCCCGCCGCTGAATCCACCCGGACCGCCCGGGAAAGTGCGGGTCGGGTGCATGGGACGGCGCGCGCCAGGGGCCATCGAGGACGAGGGCCGTGAGCCAGGGCCGCCAGGTGCTCCGGGACCGCCCTGGCCGCCTTGATAGCCGGGCCGCGGACGCTGGAAGATAGGTGTGCGATTGGCGCCCGGTGCCGGCGTGGGCGCGGAGTACGTGGGGCGCGGGCCGGTCTGGGGCATCACCACGCGGCGAACTGGGACGGGGGCCTGGGCAGCGACGGCTTCGAGCGCGGCGGGGGGCTCAGGCTCGGCCGCAACGGGTGGCGCGGGAGCTGCGGCTACAGCCGCTGGAGCCGACACGGCGGGAGTGGCCGGGGGGCGAACCACAACGGGCGCGATTGGGGGCACCGAAGCCACCGCCGGCGGAGGCGGAGGCGGAGGCGGAACAGCCGATGGGCGCGCGACCACCGGGCCAGCGACAGGTCGGCTAGCGATGGCCGGCGGCGGGGGCGGAACGACCGCCGCCGGTGGGCGTGGCAGCGGAACGATCCGCCGCGGTGCGGGCGCGGCGGCCGGCGCGGCGGCCGTCACAGAAGTCCCGGGCGCGGGGCGCGGGGGGGCAGATGTCGACGCCGGAGATGTCGAAACCGGAGCCGGGGCATGAGGAGCCGGGGCATGAGGAGCTGCGGCATGGGGAGCTACAACGGCGACCGCAGGCCGCGGAGGCGCGGCTTTGGCGGCGGCCTCGGCCTGCTTGCGCTCGAGGATAGCCTTGAGCGCGTCGCCCGGCTTGGAGACGTGCGAGAGATCGAACTTCGGTTTGGCCTCGACCGCGGGCCTGGACGCGCTGCTGCCGCGGCTGCCGCCGCTGAAGTAGGCACGCACCCGGTCGGCCTGATCGGGGTCGATGGAACTGGAGTGGGTCTTTCCCGTGACGCCGAGGGCTTCGAGCGCATCCAGAATCGGCCTGCTCTTGACTTCCAGTTCTCGTGCAAGATCGTTGATGCGGACTTTGGTCATTCAATCCTTCTTAGGCCGGCGGTAACCGCCTGGTCCTTGTTCCACTGCGCACTTAGCTGTTCATATCAGCCTCAATCGAAGTAGGAGTTGTGAGGTTCAAGGCTATTATCCCTTGAAACTCGATATTTTTGCTGCCTTTTCATGCAGCGCGTTATGGCCGCGGCCTAGCCTCGGTCGTGTACGGCTTCGATCCTTATAGTTCCGCTCACTTTTCAATACCTTCATCCGAGACTTCCTGGGCCTGATCGACCAGTTCGTCCATGGTGTCGTTGTTGAGCTCAATACCCGCTTCGCGAGCGTCGTTGTCGTTGAAGGCATCGTTCGCGGAGAGCGCATCCTCGGCCGCCGCGATGTCTTCGGTTGAAAATTCATCGATCTCTTCGGCAGAGCCGGCGTCGGAGGCCTGCGCTGCAAGGATTTCTTCGGGTGTATGGCTCATGGAATGAATTTCGTCTCCCGCTTCATCGGATGCAGCCACCGCCGCGACGGCTACTTCGCCAAGCTCTAGAACAGGATCGGCGGGGGCTTCTTCGACCGGCTCGGCAGAGGCAACCGGTTCAGGCCGGACTTCGCCCTCTTCGTACTGCCCGAAGTAATGGCGCACCGCGACCGCAATCTTCTCGACGGTCTTGTCGCCGATGCCGGGGACCTCGCCGAGTTCTTCGGCGGTCATGTCGGCCAGCGCCTCGACGGTCGTGATGCCGGCGGTAATCAGCTTCTCCATGATCGCGTCGCCCAGTTCGACGACCTGCTCGATCGGCGTTGAGGGACCGCCGCCCATGGCCTGCATCTGCTGCTCGACCTCCTGGCGCTTCTCCTCTTCGCTCTTGATGTCAATCTTCCACTGCAGCAGTTTGGCCGCAAGCCGGACGTTCTGGCCCTTCTTGCCGATGGCCAGCGAAAGCTGCGTGTCGTCGACGATGACCTCGAGCTGCTTCTCCGCCAGGTCGGTGATGCTGACACGCGAAACTTTGGCCGGCTGCAGCGCCTTCTCGGCGAACGTGGTGATCTCGTCGGAGTACTCGATGATGTCAATCTTTTCGCCGCGCAGCTCGCGGATAATGGACTGCACCCGCATGCCCTTCATTCCCACGCAGGCGCCCACCGGATCGACGTCCTTGTCGCGCGACTGAACGGCGATCTTGGTGCGCTCGCCAGCTTCGCGCGCGATGGCGCGAATGGTGACGGTGGAGTCGTAAATCTCGGGAACTTCGGACTGAAAGAGCGACTGTACCAGCGCAGGAGCCGCGCGGGAGACGATGACCTGCGGGCCTTTGGCAGCGCGGTCGACGCGCAGCAGAACCACGCGCACGCGCTCGCCGATGGCGAACTGCTCCAGGCGCGACTGCTCGCGCTTGGGCATCCGGGCCTCGGCCTTGCCGAGATCGAAGATGACGTCCATCGGCTCCAGACGCTTGACGCTGGCGGTGAGAATCTCGCCGGCGCGGTGGGCGTACTCGTTGAACACGGTATCGCGCTCGGCCTCGCGGACCTTCTGGAAGATGACCTGCTTGGCCATCTGGGCGGCGATGCGGCCCAGCGGCGAGGTATCCTTGTAGAAGCGCAGCTCGCCGCCGATCTCCACCTCGGGAGCTAGTTCGCGGGCCTGCTCCAGGGTGAGCTGGTTGTCCGGGTCGTCGACCTGTTCGGGCGTCTCGATGACGGTCTTGAAGACGTAGGCGCGGATCTCGCCGGTCTCCTTGTCCATCTCGCCGCGCATGTTCTCGACGGTCTTGTAATACTTGCGGGTGGCGAGGGCGATGGCGTCTTCCACCGCGCCGACTACGATCTCGGGGTCGATGCCTTTTTCGCGGCTCAGAATTTCAATCGACTGATAAAGTGCACTTGCCATGTTCGTGTTCTCGTTTCCAGGGGGCTATTTAGTTGTGGTGTTGCCGGTGATGGATGCTGAATGTTGCGGTTGTTTGCCGAGGACGACAACCGAGAACTTGCTGCTACATTTCTGCTACTAAATTTGCTTTCTCTACATTGGCCAGGGCGATCTCGACGGTCTGGCTGACGATGGTCTTTTTGGCCTTCGGTTTTTGCTTGACCGCGCTGAGGTCGAGTGTAAGGTTCGCGCCATCGAAGCCGGTCAGGCGGCCCGTGAACTGGCGGTTTTCGGCGACGGGCGAAAACGTCTGAAGTTTAATCACCGAGCCCTTGAAGCGGTCGTAATCCTCGCGCTTGAGCAACTTGCGCTCAAGGCCGGGGGAGCTGACTTCGAGCGTATACTCGGCGCCCGGAATGAGGTCTTCGACGTCGAGCACAGTGCCGAAGTCGCGGGCGAAGCTGGCGCAGTCCTCGTGGGTGACGCCGGAGAGTCGCTCGACCGGAACGCCAGCGGGGAGCCCGGCTGCTTCATCGCTCGCAGCGGTCTCGGCGAGCTTGGCGCGGGCCTCGGGGTCTTTCTCGAGGAACACGCGAAGGGCGCGGTGTTTGGCGCCGCCGGTGAATTCCAGGTCCACCACGTCGAGGTGGTGCGAGGCCGCGACGCGGTCGGCTGTGGCGCGAATTGTCTCAATCTGCAGGGCCATGGTTCTTGATGGCGGTTCTGTGCGCCGGTTGTGGGCGCAAGCACGTCGCGTTACAGGTTCGGGGCCCTTTGCCGGAGATTTTCACCCGTCGGCGCAGGCAGGGCCTGGAAATCAAAAAGACTTTAGAGCAAACAAAAAGTGGGCTCTCGCCCACTCCTCTCTTCCGCCACTTGCCGGGAACTTCACGGCCTACTTCCGCGGCAGAACAAATTCGTCTGCTCCAATCATCTTAGGCCAAGAACTCCCGAATTTCAAGCGCCTGCCCTGTCCAAGGCGGACTTCCTGAAATAGCATAGGACGAGGTGAGGTCGACACCATGGCGACACTTCCGCAGGCAAATCTAGCCGAAAAGCCGGTCCCGCTCAACTGGGGAATCACCGAAGAGCGGATTCGCGCCAAGGTGAATGAGCTTGTGGAGGTTTACCAGCCGCTGCGGGTGATCGCGTTTGGCTCCTGGGCGCGCGGAGAGGCCCGCCCGGACAGCGATCTCGATTTGGCCGTGATTCTGGATGATAGCGCCGAATCGAAAACGGATCGCTTTGGAGATGGGACACATGAGCCTATCCCAATGTCGGTGGACGTGATCGTCGAAAAAAAAGCCCGTCACCGGAGACTGGCTCTCGCGATCGGAAGCGTGCCTTACGATATCGCAAATGAGGGTGTTGTTCTGTACCGGCGCGAAGCAGGCGGCGAGCCGGCGCCATTCTATTCCACTCCGACTGAGGAGGAATTGTTGTTGAGCAAATCGGAGTCGATTGGGGCTGTACTGAAGTTGGCCTATGAAGATGAGTCGGTGCTGAATATGGCTGGCGTACCGACGCAGATTGCGGCTTTTCATGGCCAGCAGGCGCTGGAAAAATTGATTAAGGCGCGGTTTGCCGCAGTCGATGTCAAGCCGCCCAGAGTTCACGGTCTAGAGCATCTGGCGAAGACACTTAAAGAGCATGGTTTGGATCTTCCTGCATTGCCTATAAACCTAACGGAAGTCACAAGATATGCCACCACCTGGCCCTATTACGCTATGCCCGAGGCGGAGCATCTCGATCTGAATCCATTGCGCCGATCGGTTAGACTCCTTCGCGAGCACGTGGCAGCGCAGATTGCGGCCCGGGGCATTGAGCTGCCATCCTCGTAGCCGCTGCGCCCGGTCGCTCTCCAGTGCAACAATAGAGAATCATGATTCAAACGCAGATTCCCGAAGCGCTCACGTTCGACGACGTGCTGCTGGTGCCGGCCTACTCCGATGTGGTTCCCGCGCAGGTGAGCACCCAGACGCGGCTGACCAAAGACATTACGCTCGCCACGCCGCTAATGTCGGCGGCCATGGACACCGTGACCGAATCGCGGCTGGCCATTGCGATGGCCCAGCAGGGCGGCCTCGGCGTGGTGCATCGCAACCTCACTATCGAGCAGCAGGCGGGCGAAATCGATAAGGTCAAGCGGTCGGAGAGCGGAATGATCGTCGATCCGGTCACGATCGAACCGGAGCGGCCGATCTCCGATGCGCTCGAAGTGATGCGGCGCTTCAAGATCTCCGGCGTGCCGGTGACCCGGCAGGGCAAGCTGGTGGGTATTCTGACCAATCGCGATCTGCGCTTCGTCTCGCAGACCGACATCCCCATCGGCGACGTGATGACCAAGGAGAACCTCATCACCGTTCCCGTGGGCACGACGCTCGAACAGGCCGAACACATCCTGCACCAGCATCGCGTGGAGAAGCTGCTGGTGGTCAACGACGCGTATGAGCTCAAGGGCCTGATTACGGTCAAGGACATTCAGAAGAAGTTGAAGTATCCGAACGCGAGCAAGGACTCGCAGGGACGGCTGCGGGTGGCGGGCGCGATTGGCGCTACCGGCGACTTCATGGAACGCGCGGCGGAGTTGGTGAAGTATCGCGTGGATGCGCTGGCGATCGACTCGGCGCATGGGCACTCGGAGCGGGTGCTGGAGGCGGTGCGCGAGGTGAAGAAGGCGTTTCCGGACGTGTGTCTGATGGCCGGCAACGTGGCGACCTACGATGGCACACTGGCGCTGATCGACGCAGGCGCGGATGCGGTGAAGGTGGGGATCGGGCCGGGATCGATCTGCACCACGCGCATGGTCACGGGCGCGGGCATGCCGCAGATTACCGCCATCTCGGAGGCCTATCGCGCGGCATCTTCGCGGGGTGTGAGCGTCATTGCGGACGGGGGCATCAAGTACTCGGGCGACATCACCAAAGCCATCGCCGCGGGCGCGAGCATCTGCATGATGGGTTCCCTCTTCGCCGGGGTGGACGAAAGTCCGGGCGAGACGATTCTGTATCAGGGCCGCAGCTTCAAGGCGTATCGCGGGATGGGCAGCCTGAGCGCGATGGCGCAGGGTTCGGGCGAGCGCTACTTCCAGGGCAGGGACGACATGGGCTCTGAGGGCGCGCGCACTTCGATCACGGCGCGCGACGGCAACGGCGGCAACCGGTTGGCGAAGTTCGTTCCCGAGGGCATCGAGGGACGTGTGCCGCATCGCGGGCCGCTGGAGGCGATGGTGTATCAGCTGGTCGGCGGCCTGCGCTCCGGCATGGGCTATCTGGGCTGCGGGACCATCGAAGAGCTGCAGACCAAGGCGCAGTTCATTCGCATCTCCAACGCCGGTCTGCGCGAGAGCCATGTGCACGATGTGGTCATCACGCGCGAGGCGCCGAACTATCACGTGGAGTAATGCAGACAGTAGACAGTAGAGGATAGACAGTAGATGAGCGCGAAAGTAGTCTTTCCCCCTACTGTCTACTCACTACTGTCTACTGTCTGCTTCATCCCACTCACTACTGTCAACTGTCTGCTTCATCCCAGACCATGGCGTCGAAGCGATGCAGCGTTTTGAAGCCGTTGCGCTCGTAGAGCGTGACTGCGGCAGCGTTGGTCTCGGTGACGGTGAGCGACAAAGTCTTGACGCCGCGTTTGCGGATGTCTTCGGCGCAGTGCCGCAAGAGCATCTGGCCGAGGCCGTGGCCGCGCAGTGCGGGGCTGACACAGAGTTGCGTGATGTGGGCGACGTCGCCGCGCACCCGCGAGCAGAGCAGGATCGCGTCGAGCGCCAGGGTGTCCGGGTTACGCAGCACCCAGGAGCTCTCCGTGTCGAAGACGCCGCAGCCGGGGAAACGGATGATGTTGTGCAGGAAACGCTGCGCTCCCTGCACGCTGCGGTACTGGTCGTTGATGGTGGAGTCGATGTGGCCGGTGTAGCAGTGGTGGATGAGGGCGGCGGCGGGGTTGTAGAACTCGGGGCGCCAGGGCTGGAGGAGCGGGTTTGGCGTGGATTCTGTGCCGGCCCAGGTCTGAAAATCCAGACCTGGGGCACCCAGGGTGTTGCTGCCGCCGAGGTCGCAGATCATGAACAGCCGGGGGCAGGGCCGGAAGCCGCGCGCGAGGAAGGGCGACGCGAGCGCGCCGGTGGGGAACATCAGCAGTTGCGACTCGATGCGATCGACGCCGGGGCTGGCGAGGAGGAGATCGAGCAGGTGGTGCAGCAGGGTTTCGCAGATGGGGTTGGCGAGCGATTCGGTTTCGTTGAAGGCGTAGACGTCGCCGACCACCGCCTTGGCGGCCTCATAGACCGCAAAGGCGTAGCCGACGATCCTGCCGGAGTGCAGCGCGACGAAGCCCGGCAGGACACGGCTGTCGATGTAGTCCAGCAGCAGGGTCGAGGCGCGCGTGTAGTCCCATTGCAGGCGGCGCTGCCAGCGTGCGGCCTGGTCGCGCAGCAGGGGCGCGAGTTGCGCCGCGGAGAAGTGGCGGAGATCGAGAATCTCGAGTTGAGGCGGGGCGGACATGCGCGTATCGATTGCATAAGACTAGCGCCGTGAGGGTGAAGTTCTGGAGATATTTCATGGGGGTTGCCTTGTCGGCAACCTGCGGCAAACAGCAAGGTCTTCCCGCATTGTCCCCGGAGGGTATATCGGCGCGACGGACCAGCAGATTCCTGCGGAATGACAACCAGAAAGGCAAAAGCGAGACCCTACGCAATGGGCATTCTGATCTAGCTGCTCGGATAGACCTTATACACCGAGAGCCCCTGCGTCGGATACAGGCCGATCGACTGGTAGACGCGGCCTTGCAACCAGCGCTGCAACAGCGGCACGTCGTGGGTCGGGACGACGAGGACGTGGGCTTCGGCGGGAACGCCCTGCGTCTCGTAGTCCACCACCGGCTGGTTGCGGTAGAACGCGAGGCCATAGACGAGATCGCGGCGGACATCGAGTTCGGCCACGGCGGGAGCGAGGGGCGCGGCCCTGGCGATCTCGCGGGCCAGCGGACGGGCGGAGTAGTTCAGATCGAGCAGATGGCCGTTCATGCCCAACAGGAAAAAGAGCAGCCCGGCCAGCGGGATCATGGTGATCATGCGGACGCGCTGCACACCCCAGCGGCGCACGACGACGATCACCAGCAGTGCCGCGGCCACGCCCAGCACCGCCGCCCAGACCAGCGCCTTGGGCGCGGGCACGATGCGATGGTAGACCATGTACTGCGGGGAGAGCAGCAGCACGAAGGTCAGAAATCCGGTGAGCGCGGCGTGGGTGTACAGCAGCCCCTTGGAGATTCCGGGGCGGCGGATGCGGAACAGATAATCGCCGGTAAGAATCGCGAGCGGCGGGATCGACGGCAGGATGTAGCCGGGCAGCTTGGAGTTGGAGAAGGAGAAGAAGACGATGGGGAAGAGCGTCCAGAGGACGAGGAACTCGGGGAAGGCGTCGCCGGCGCGGACGTGGCCGAGGTAGCGCTGCGGCTTGATGCGGGCCTTCCATTCGGCGAGCGAGATCTGCAGGCCGTCGAGCAGCGCGCTGAAGGCGAGCGCTGTCCAGGGCATCAGGCCGAGGACCAGAACGACCAGGTAGTAGTACCAGGGCTGGCGATGGTGGTAGAGATCGGTGGCGTAACGCTCCAGGTTGTGCTGCAGGAAGAACTCATAGAAGAAGGTCGGATTGCGGCGCTGCACGGCAACATACCAGGGCAGCACCATGACCAGGTAGAGCAGGATGCCGGGAATCCAGATGGTGCGGCGGAGCGCCCTCCACTCCCTGCGCAGGCCCAGGAAGAGGAACATGATGGCCAGCGCCATGAAGGGTGCGACGGGACCTTTGGCGAGCGTGGCCGCGGCGCCGAAGAAGTAGAGGTCGAAGAGCCAGAACTTCTTGCCGGTCTCATACCACGCGTACCAGCCCAGCATGCCCATGGAGAACGGCGCGGCTAGCTGCATATCTGTCGAAGCCCCGCGCGCGAAGGCGAAGACGGCCACGGTCGAGACCATGATGAGCGCGGCGTCGAGATGGCCGCCGGGCCGGAATCGCTTGAGGTGCAGGAAGGCGAGAATGATCATCGCGAGCGCACCGGTGGCGGAGGGCAGCCGCGCCGACCAGTCCGAGACGCCGAGCTCCATGTAGAAGCTCATGGTGCGCCAGTAGTAGAGCGCAGGCTTTTCCAGCCACGGCCTGCCGTAAAGAACAGGCGTGATGGTGCCGCCCAGCAAACATTGATAGGAGCCGCGCAGAGCGGTCGGAGCGAGGCTGCGCGGCATTACGCTGGCATGGGCTTGGGCGCAGATCTGCTCGTGGGCGGCCAGCATCTCGCGGGCGATCTGCGCGTAGCGAGGCTCGTCGGCGCCGACCAGGCCGAGCTTATCGCCGCCAAAGTAGGGGGTCAGGCCGTAGAACAGAAAATAGAGCGAGAACACCAGCAGCACAGCGAACTCGGCCGCGGTACAACCGAGCTCGGTGCGCAGGAAACGCCGCAGCCGCTCGGGAACCAGTCGCGGGGCGAAGGCCGGAGCAGTGGCTGCGGCAGCCGGGCGCGGAGGTCCCGAGGGCTCTGGATTTGCGGCCTCCGGGAGCACCGGTACGGATTGGGGAGTGTCCGTCAAAAGAGGTTGGAAATCCGCAAGCAGTTGGAAATCCGAAGCCGCTCCGGGCCCGGGCTTGACCCCGCCGGCGGACCGATCCGATCGCAAGGACTCCGGTACGCGTGGATTCTCAAGGCGAGACTTAGGCTAACAGAGTTCGGGGGCTAACAGAGTTCGGGGGCTTCCAGCCGACCGTAGCGATGGCGTTCGATTGAGGGCAACGCCGGGCGCGCGGTCATGTCCAGCAGTTCGGTCAGGACGCGATCGGTAACCTGGCCGAGCGTACCCTCCACGATGCAGCCGCTGGCGCTGCGATGGCCGCCGCCACCGAAGCGATCGGCCAGCGCCGCGACGTCGATCTCGCCCTTGCCGCGCAGGCTCAGACGGAACTCATGGCGCGACGGCATCTCGCGCAAGAACATCGCCGCTTCCACGCCGGCGATGCCGATCAGGTAATTGACCACGCCTTCGCAGTCTTCGACGGTGGCGCCGGCCTGCTCCATCTCGTCCAGCGAGACCGCGCTCCAGGCGACCCTGCCGTGGCTGCGAGGATCGATGACGATGTTGCGCAGCGCGGTGGCGAGCAGCCGGATTCTGGCTGGCGGGTTCGAGAAGTAGATGGCCTGCGCGATCTTGTTCGGACCAGCACCGCTCTCGACCAGATGCGCGGCCATGGCGAACGTAGAGGCGGTGGTGCTGGGATAGGTGAAGGAGCCGGTGTCGGTGAGCACGGCGGTATACAAACACTCGGCCATGGCGGGGCTGATCGGCATGCCGGAGGCCAGCGCGAGTTCGTAGATCATCGCGCCAACGGCGGAGGCACTGGGGTCGATCCAGTTGAACGCGCCGAACTCACGTCCGGTAAGGTGGTGGTCGATGTTGATGATCATCGCCGGCGCCATGGCCTCGAACTGAGCGCGGTCATAGCTGCTGCGCTCGATCGAATCGCACTCCAGCAGAATGGCCGCATCGGGCGGCTCCGAGGGCAGCGCACAGACGATGCGGTCGACCCCTTTGAGCGAAAAGTAGGGGACCGGAATGGGATCGGCGAAGGCCACCACGGCCTGCTTGCCCATGCCCTCCAGCAGGTGCATCAGGCCCACCGAGGAACCGATCGCATCGCCGTCCGGACGGGCGTGGGAGGTGATGACAAAACTGTGCCGCTCATGGATCAGCTTCAGAAGCGCGGCAATCGAGAGCTCGTTGGACATAGGGGACCCGGCGGACACCGCGATCGACGCGTCGGTCAATGCATCAGTGAATGCATCGCTCGATGCATCGGTCAAGGTATCCGGGTTTACGCATGTGGAGCTCGGCGGCGGAAGGATGGCTGAAGAGCTAATGGACGTTCTCCGTAGATGCGGAATGCTGGACCGGCCGGTGAGACGCCGAAGGGTTAGACGCGGCCGGCTTTGATTCTGGGAGCTTTGATTCTAGGAGCTTCGATTCTGAGAGCTTCGATTCTGAGAGCTTCGATTCTGGGCCCGGGGACTTTCTGGCGAGCTTGCCGCGGTGCTTCTCCATGCGGCCCAGCAGCTCGTCCATGCGGCTGTTGATCTTGTCCGAGCGGTCGATGGCGAAGGTCAGCTCGGGGACGTGGCGAACGCCCATCCGGTAGCGGATCTCGGATCGAACGAAGCCCCGAGCCGCCATCAGGCCGGCCAGGGTGTCGAGCTCTTCCTTTTCCGAGCCCGCGACTGCGATAAAGACCCGGCAACTCTTGCCGCCCGGTGCGAGGACAACCTCGGTGACGTGGCAGGGCGCGATGCGCGGATCGGAGAGCTCGCCCTCCAGCATGGCGGTGATCTCCTCGGAAAAGGTGCTGGCAACGCGGCCGCGGTGATACGTTCTGGCTCGAGGTTCGGGCATAGTCAACTGAACAGTTTAGCATCTCCACAACTTGCGGCTTGTCACACAATTCCTGAGCTATTGGATGCCGTTTAGGGCCACGTCGCTCTCGATAAAGCTGTCCAGGATCTCGCAGCCGAGCCCGGTGGCAAGACGGCGGGCGGCGGCTTCGACCTCCTGGAGCTGGCCGGCCAGGTACGCGGCCGAGCTGGAGATGGCCGCGACCCCCAGCGTGGCGCGGTTCCACACCAGCGCCTCGTCCAACTCGGCGATCGATATGTTGAAGCCATGGCGCAACTTGTCCTTGAGCGAGCGAACGACCTGGCGGCGGTCCTTGAGCGACTGCGCGTGCTCGATGGCCAGTTCCAGCGTGAGGGTCGCAAGCGGCATAGCTGATGGTAAATCCGACTCGGGGGCCGAAGCCTGCGTGAGGGGCTGCAAAAATTATGGCCGCTTCCCAATATAGGATTATGTGCGTGGAGGAAGCGATGCGGCGAGCGGTCTGGGCGGTGATTGGAGTCCTGGTGGGAGCAGGGATCGGAATGTGGATCCGGGGAGGGGCTGGAATGATTCTCGCTCAGGCGCCCGCGGCGAAGATCGCCAGTGCGGCTGCGCTCCCCGTTTGCGCGGTGGAGAAGTATGCGCGCGAAACCGGCAACGGCGAAACCCCGGATACGGCCGCGATCCAGGCGGCCATCGACCACTGCGCGAGCAAAGGCGGCGGTATTGTGCGGTTGGCCGGAGCGGCGACCTTCGTCAGCGCACCGCTCGTGCTCAAGAGCCACATTACGCTCGAGATCGCCGCCGGGACTACGCTCGAAGGCAGCACCAATCACGCGGATTATCCGGAGATCGACGAATTCCACGACAAGGGGCGCCAGAGCTTGTTGAGCGCGCACAACGCGGAGGACATCACGATTCGCGGTGGCGGCGTCATCGATGGTCGCGGCGAGAGCTGGTGGGTCAACCCGCACCAAACCCGGCCGCGGCTGATTGTGTTCGACCACTGCAAACACATTCTGATGGAGAACATTACGGTACAGAATTCGCCGATGTGGCAGATCGTGCCCTACTACTCCGAGGACGTGACCTTCCGGAACATAAAGGTGCTGGCGCCCGAACCCGCCGGGCACAACACGGACGGGATCGATCCGTTCAGCTCGAAGCATGTGGTGATCGATCATGTACTGATCGATACAGGGGACGATAACGTGGCGATCAAGAGCGGAGAGCCGGGGTCGCCCGGGCCGGACGATCCGACCGTCGATGTGACGATCACCGATTGCACGTTCCTGAAGGGGCATGGACTTTCCGTCGGCAGCGAGGTCGCGGGCGGGGTCCAGCATGTGCGCGCCGAACGGGTGACCTTCAACGGCACCACCCAGGGGATTCGCATCAAGAGCGGCCGCGATCGCGGAGCCGATATCGGCGACTTCGTGTACAAGGACATCACCATGGAGAACGTGGGGACGGCGATCCAAATCACGGACTATTACGGCGGCGGCGCGAGCAAGGCAGGCGCGGCCGCGGTCTCGATGGTGCCCGTGACGCGGCTGACGCCGCATATCCACAACATCACCATCGAGAACCTGAAGGTGACCGGGGCCAAGGCCGCGATGGACATCGAGGGCCTGCCGGAGGCGCCGATCGAGAATGTGGTGCTGAAGAATGTGCAGATCGACGCGGTCAAGGGCGCGAAGATTGACTACGCGAATGTGGTGTCGCAAGGGTTGGTCATCCACGCGCAGAGCGGGGCACCGATCATGGCCGGAGCGGGCGTCAAGGGATCGTTGAAGTAACCGGACAACGAATGCGAGCCGGAAGACGAACGCGACCCGGCGACCAACGCCCAGCCTAGCCCGGGCCGCCATAGCGATACCGACCCACCGGCAGGGGCACCGGATGACGGTCCGGCCACAGTCGATGCGGCAGCAGATAGGTGATCCCGGCCAGGCCCTGCCATTGGGTCGAGGTTGAGGTCAGGCCGCGAGAGAACGCGGAGTCGATGACAAGGTTGGGCCGCAGCGCATAGCTGGCCGCGAAGAGCAGGCCGAGCGTGTTGGCGCGCCCAATGGGCAGGCCCGCTGAGGTCGTTGTGACAAACGGCTGTGCGAAGTGCGAGAGCTCGGCGGAACCACCCAGCCGGCCGCCGGTGGACTTCTCGAAGAGTGGGTGCGACAGCGCGAGGCCCTGGCCGAACTGCCCGCGCCGAATCGAGTGCGCGGTGGGCACGGAGCTATTCTGCGCGCTGTCCTGCTGATTGAGGATCAGGTTGAAGTCGTAGTGAAAGCCGCCGCGGAGATCGCCGCTCAGCAGCAGCAGCGCCGATTGGGTGAGAGCGCCAAGGTCCACGTTAGCGGCGGTGCCGGCGCGTATCCGGCGAATGTAACCGGCGGCGATGGTGGGCGTCGGCCCGACCGCTTTGTGCACGATGAACTGCGCGCCCAGGTCCAGGTCGCCGGGGTCGCTCGTGCGGGTGACGAGGCTCGGGGCATTCGGCGCGGCCGGCGGACTGTCGATCACGTTCCAGGTGTAGGGCTGGGAGATGAACTGCACCATCAGCCGCGTGGTGAGCGCGATTTTCGTGGTCTGGCTGATGGACGATTGCGCGGACACACCTTCAGGGCTGGCGTCGGCGCGCACGAAGCCCTGCTCGAACTGGAGATAGCCGGTGGGCGGAATCAGTGCCGGAGAACTGACCGTCGGACGCCCGGGATAGGCCTGCGGCACAGCGGTGGTGGTGGGGATGAAAGTCGAGTTGGTGTTCTCGATCGCGACCGGCGTCACCGGGGTGGCAGGAGTGGATGTCTGTGCGCCGGCCATAGCCGGGCCTGAAGCGAGGCCTGCGGCAAGAACCAAGAGTGTCGCCAAGGCAAAGGAAATCGGGGAGTAGCGATGCATTCTCCAGGTTGGATGCTGGCGAGAGTTCCGTCGCGTGAGCGGCAAGACGTCCGGCGATTGCGCGAGCTCCAGTCGACCGTTCAAAACGCTACCGGGCCCTCGTCGCGCCGACGAAGGTAATGGTCAGGTCGACCAGGTGCGTCTGCGGGTCGGCCGAGGCCTGGAAGCCCGCGCTATAGCCATTCAGCCGCTGCAGCGCCGTGTTGTTATGCAGGAAGTTCGCGACGTAGCTCTCGTTGTAAACATCGCCCGCCTTCATGCGCCAGCCGCGGTCGAAGTCCTGCTGAGCATCGGGCGCAAGGCCCTGCTCGGTGACGCTGTGGACGTGGTACGGCTCGCCCGGAATCGCATGCAGCGAGTACGCGACGGTGTGCGCGCTGCTGTCGAGGCTCGGCGACGCGTCGAGGTAAGCATCGAGATAGCCCTGCGCGCGATACGCGGCGGTGACCTTCGCTTCGTCTTGAGCGAGCAGGTTGGCGGCGGCGGGATCGCCGGGATGCAGCGCGTTGTCGCGGGCAAAATCGGCAGCGCTGTAGATGGGTGTTGCGGCCCAGTTGACGCTCGCGATCTTGTAGGGCTCGCCGGGATCAATCTGCGCCGTGACGCTGACCCCTCGCATCGGAGCGCGATCGGTGAACTCACGCTGAAGGCTCACGATCTTCGCGGCGATGTAGCCTGCCCTGCGCGCGGGACCGAGCAGGAAGTCGGTGATGGTGTAGCCGGTCCGCCCCTCGTTGTAGGCCAGGCCCGGATCTCGCGGAAGCGTCGCCCTGGCCGCGGCGGTCGGCTCGGGAGATTGCCCGACGACTGTGACATCGAGCGACGCCACACGCACGCTGGGCGTTTCGATGCGGAAGTCGACCACCCGCTGTGGGTGCTGCGTGGTGGGCTCGGCTACAGCATGCGAGAGCCCCGCGGTAACGCCTTTCCCCACCAGCATCTGCTGCAGCGCGGCCTGGATGCTGTCGGCGAAGTTGCCCGCGTCGGAGGCGACTCCGCGATAGAGTGGCACCCGCGAGCGCAGGCCCGCGTCGAGCTCCGCAGGTGTGAACCAAACGAAGTTCTCGAAGCTGGCGGGCAGCAGCTTGGCGAGCGGCGTCGGCTTCAGCACGAACTCCACCGTACGGGCCTTGTCCTGGCCGCTGAGCGCGACCTCGGCGTCGTCGAACAGGCCGGTGTCGAGCAGATGCTGCGCGGCCTGCGCAAGCGAATCGTGCGCCAGAAGCTGCCCCGGACGCAGGCCCGCGACGCTGTTCAGTTCGGCGTCGGTGTAGGGCGCCCCGCCCTGGTAGACGATCCTGGCGATGGAGTATTGCGCGTGCGCAAGGAACGAAACGCCGAGGCAGAGCAGGGCGGCGAATGCCGGGGGAAAGCGACGCATGCAAAGGGCTCCGGTGACCTTCTTAGTTGGGAGTGGAAGTCGTCGCGGGTTGGAGCGCGATGGTGAGGGTGTGGTTGGACGGGTCCTTGATCTCCTGCAACTTCGGCTGCCTGGGCGCATGAAGCGCCAGGATCGCGCGAAACAGTGCGACATGGAAATCGCGGTCCGGGACAGCGCCGGGAGCGCCCTGAAAGAGTCGGGCGAAGGTCGCCTGCTGGGCTGCGGACAAAGCTGAGGTGTCGATGCTCGCGAAGTGGTAGACCTCGCCGGGCGACGTTGTTACGCTGTACGCAACGCTGTGCTCCGCGCTGTTCTTGGCAACATTGATTGTCGTCTTCGCATCCAGATAGCCGCGGTCCGTGTAGGCCTTTTGCACCTCGCCCTGCGCGACCCGGAGCGCGAGCGCGGACGCCGGGTCGCCGGCCTTGATCTCCGCGGCCTTCTGGATCTCGCCTGGCGAGAGCGGAGGCGAGGCCGGGGTGGCGAGCGCGCGGACGCGGTACAACGAGCCTGAGTTGACGGTGGAGGCGAGGTCGACGGCATACGCCGCAAGGTCCTTGCGCGGCGCGGAGTAGGTGGGGGCACTGCTGGAGATGTCGAGATAACCAGCGTTGCGATAGATGTCCGCGACGCTCTCCTGAATCGCGTCGGAGGTCTCGGCGATATTGAAGTCCTCACCGTGCAGGCGATGCTTCAGGGTCTCCAGTTGCGGATCAAGCGCGGGCAATGTGTCCCGCAGTTGCAAGTCGCCCACGACGACCTCAGGCTGGGAGATCATCAGCGCGACGGCGTTGGCCTGCTGGCCGAGACTGCCGGCTTGCACCGCGGTGACCTGTGCGTCGATTCCCTTGTCATGCAGCAGTTGCCTCAGCGCCGCCTCGACCTGGTCGGTGAGCGTGCCGCGGAAGGGGAGCTTGCCCTGGAAGAGCGGCACGCGCGCTTCGACCAGCTTCTCCAGCTCCGGCGGCTGCCACCAGACGAAGTTGGCGTAGCGTACCGGTAACGATTGAGTCGCCGCGGAACCGGTCAGCTTGATGACCAGGGCGTCCGAGTCGACCCTGTAGCTGATGTCGGCGAACATGCCGGTATCGCCCAGCCGCTGCAGGGCGGCTTCAATCTGTTCTTTCGTAAGCGGCGCGCCGGACTTCAGCGCCACGATGCGGGTCAACTCCGCTGTATCTGCGCCCGACGGGGCATCGATGCGAATCTGTTTGGGCGCATAGGTCTGGGCTGGCGCCTGCAGCGGATAAACGAAGACACAGAAGGAACTGGCCGCAACAGCAAGGAAACCTAACAACGTGCGCATGGGAATGCGCCAAGTATAAGACGCGCCCCAGCGAAAGACAACAAGCTTAGAAAGATTTCGCTTGGCTCAACGGCCGCCGGGCAGCCTCAGCCGGGAGCCGCCATTATCGGACGCAGCAGCAGAAGCACGCACCCATGCGGCGGAATCATCCGGTCCAGAGAACTGGCCGTTGCCGCTGCCTTCGGTTGCCAGACATCGTGCGTTTGCCACGCGCCCCGTGCGAGCCCAAGCGCGCGCAGTTCCCTGCTCACATGCAGCGGCGCGTCGCCTCGATTGAACGCCGCCAGCGCGAATTCGCCGCCGGGAAGGTCCGAGGTCCACACCACCAGATCGCCCTCGGCGAGCACCTGTCGACTGGCTGTAGAAGTCTGATCGATGCGCAGCACATCCCGATTCGTGATCAGCCGCAGCGTTGGCGCGTCCAGCATGGTCAGGTTCGCGCCGAGGATGAGCGGACTGCGCGCCACTGCCCACAGCGTCAGCATCGTGCGCTGCTCCTCCGGAGTCAGCCGCGTGCGGCGCGGACCGGGCCCTCCGCCGGGGCTGGGGCGCAGGTCGTCCAGCGGCAGCATATCGGCGTCGGGCCAGTTGCCGGGTTTTGCGTAGCGCGCCCACGCCGCGGCCGGGGCGAACTGGCTGTCGACCGTGCGGGGAAAGGGCGCATCGGTCTTCCATACGTCCCAGATGTCGTCGGAGATGCGCCACATCTGCGCCAGCGCGCTCACCTCCGCCGCATGGCTCAGCGCGGTCGGGCCGGGCGACAGGCTCAGCACCATCGGGCGGCCGCTGCGCTCAATCGCCAGATGGATCTGCCGGATCTCGCTGAGCTTGTAGGGGTGGTCGGAGATGCAGTCCACCTTCAGAAAATCGACGCCCCACGCCGCATATTGGCGCAGGAGAGCGTCGTACCAGGCCTGTCCGGCTGCGTTGTCCTTGACGCCCCAGTTGGTCGGGTCCCACGGGCAGGCGTCGGTCGGGTCGGCGACGTCGGCCGCGCGGAACGCGGAGCCTTCCACCGCCAGGTTGCGGCGCACGCTTGCGCGCGGGATTCCGCGCACAATGTGGATGCCGAACTCCAGGCCCTGCGCATGCACCCAGCGCCCCAGCGCGGCAAAGCCCACGTTGTGCCCTTGCGCATCGAGCGCCGAAGGAAACCGCGCCGGAACGGGCACATAACGGCCATTGGCGTCGAGCTCATACTGCAGCTGGTCGGGGTGCGGGCGGTCCTGGGGATTGCGGAGAAACCAGCCCTCATCGATCACCGCATAGGTCCAACCGAACGGCTTCAATTTGGCCGCCTGGACGCTCACGTTGGCGCGAAACTGCGCTTCGTCGATGGTCAAACCGTAGGAGTCCCAACTGTTCCACCCCATGGGCGGGGTCGCAGCCACAGTGGTCGCTTGCGCTTCTGCCGAAGATGCAACAGCCAGCAGCCCTGCAAGCAGCTAACCGCGGAGACAGGCTTTGCGGCGATGGCGCCTCGCAGACGATACGCGTGGGGAAGGTCTGAGCATCCGGCTACGCGGCTTCGACCTTCTTGTTCCACGGCGTGGCCGCTTCGAGCGCCTTGTTGACGTTCTGGATGTTTTCGGTGCCGGTGGTTTCGAGCCACTGGCGGAAGGCGTCGGGGCCATCGATGGCGAAGACGCGGATGCCGTCCTTCCAGGTGGCGCGGCCGCAGAGCACGCCGTTGAAGGCCACGCCGGACTCGGCCGCCAGCTCCAGCGTCTCGATGAACACCGGGTTTGATACGCCCGCGGAGAGATAGATGAACGGCAGCGTGGTGGTTTCAGCGGCGCGGCGAAAGTGTTCGAGCGCCTCGGCGCGGGTGTAGGCGCTCTCGCCGCGATAGGTCTTGGTGCCGGCGACGAACTCCATCACGATGGGCACCTCGACCTTGAGGACGTCGATGCCGTAGCGGGGCTTGGAGAACTCGGCCATCGCGCCGGCGACGATGCCGGGCTTCTTGCGAGCGTACTCGCAGGTCTTCTCGTCGCCGCCGTTGGCGTCGTAGCCGACGAATTCGAGGAAGAATGGGATGTCGTGGGCGCGGCACTCGTCGCCGATGCGCTCGATGAAGGCGTGCTTGACGTCGTTGATCTCGGGCCGCTCGAACGGGGTGTAGTAGAGCAGAATTTTGATGCAGTCCGCGCCCGCGTCCACCAGGCGGCGCACGCTCCAGTGGTCGAGCAGGTCTGGCATCCGGCCCGGCGTGGTGGCGTCGTAGCCGGTCTTTTCATAGGCGAGCAGAAGGCCCTTGCCGTTGCGGTGGTCGGCGGCGGGCAGGCCGTACTCCGGATCCAGCAGAATGGCGGAGGCGTAACGCGTGAGGACCTCGGTGACCAGCGTCTTGAAGACCTCCAAATCGTTGGCCCCGGCGGCCGCGCCGCGCTCCTTGCCGAGCGACTTCTGCAGCGAACCGCGCTGGTCCATGGCGGCGGCGGCAATCACGCCTCGGTCGTTGGATACGGCCTTCAGGCCGGCGAGCTTTCCTGGTGTGAGCTTCATCGTTTCCCTCTGACGTCTAGGATGCGCAAGCCGCGCGCTATGGTGCGCGCAGGCAACGGCACCGTCAGCGGAAATTGTACACAGCCGGGAATAGGTCACGGGCGCGGCGTGTGCGGTGTTCGCGCGGAGAGCAGACAGTAGAGTGGCGAGAAGAGAGCGTAGACAGCATCAGGTGGCTGATGCGCGAGTCGTCGTCAATGCTCTCGAGCGGTGTCCCCGATGGTGTATAGCAGCGCACAGAAGCAGATTCCTCCGCTTCGCTGCGGAATGACAACCAAAAAAGCAAGTGCAAATGCAAAGCCACACAGCTACATGACTCTACATCCATGAGGATTCACATCTAGGGCGTGTTCACACTAACGCAGTGCTTCGATGATGAGGGTGAAGGTGAGGAAGCCGAGGAAGAGAACATCGAGTTTCTCGAATCGCGAGAAGATTCTGCGGAATCCCTTCAGGCGTCGGAATAACCGCTCGATTTCATTGCGTTTTTTGTAAAGCGCACGATCGTACTCCCAAGGCTCGATGCGGTTGGACTTGGGCGGAACAATCGGGATCATGCCGAGGCTGAGCACCAGTTGTTTGGTTTCGTCGCCTTCGTAGGCCCGATCCATCAGCATTGGCAGGCCCCCCGGCATGGGGCCAAGTTCGGTCAGCAGAGCGCGTCCTTCGGGCGCATCGTGGGCGTTGCCGGGGGACAGGGCGAAGGTTATGGCCGTTCGAGCATTCGCGGCAACCAGATGAACCTTGGTGTTCCATCCGCCGCGCGACTTGCCGATGGCCTGAGGCCCGTTTTTTTTAGGGCTCCGGTGCCATCCGGATGCACCTTGATGGAGGTGGAATCGAGAGCGAAAGCTTCGATCTTGATGCGAACGATCTGTTCGGCCTGCAACTTCTCGAATACCCGGTCCAGAACGCCGTTCTTCGACCAGCGATTCATACGCGTGTAGATTGTGTGCCAGCGACCGAAGCGCTTCGGAAGACCACGCCATTTGCATCCCTGTTCAGCAACGTACAGCACCGCATTCAGCACCTGCAGATTGCTCAGGCGGACGTTGCCCCGCTGCACCGGCAACGCATCCTTGATCCGTTCATACTGCGCTTCCGTGATCTCCATCCACAGACATTAACACACATTGGCCGTAGTGTGAACACGCCCTAGTCTGTCTCCTTCAAGCCCGCAGCCGCTCGCGCAGGTCGCCGGCGAGTTCGACGACGTGGCGCAGCTTGGGTTCCAGTTGCGGCGTGGCGTCGCGCAGCAGCAGTTGCGACTCCAGCAGCAGGCCGCTGAGCGTGGCGTTGAGTTCGTTCTGCAGCGAGAGCGTCGCGGCGCTCTGGGCCTGGGCGCGGTCGAAGGCCCGGCGGGTCAGCGCCGAACGCACCTGGCGAACGATGCGCGCCGCGCCCGAGAGCGCGAAGTTGATCTCCAGCACCGGCGCGCTGCCCGCGCTGCGATAGAGCAGATCGGTGGACTGCTGGTCTTCGGCGGCCATACCCTCATCGACCAGAACGAGCGAGTACTCGCGGTGGCGCAGGCAGGCCAGCGCGGTTTGGCGGCTGGTGGTGGCCTCCACCTCGATGTCCAGGCCGCCGCGCAGAGCGCTGGCGGTGGGATCGGTCGCCGCGGGAGGGGCGAGAAGCAAAATGGGTGACAACATGGCGGCGATCTCCTTGGGACGGGCAAGCAGGTTCTGGGTTCGTGGTTCTGGGTTGCGGGGTGTCGGGTTCCGGGCGGCGCGGGACCCGCGCTTGCGCTGGGTCCGGGCGGCTTCAGGCGAGGCTCTCTTCGTTGCCGATGCCGTACTCCTTCAGCTTGCGGTACAGCGTGGTCTTGCCGATGCCGAGCAGCCGGGCGGCCATCAGCTTGTCGCCCTTCATCTGCTGGATCGTGTTCAGGATCGCCTGCTTTTCGATCTCCGCAATGGAGAGGACCTGGTCCTGTCCGGCGGCGGCGAGACTGAGCCCGTTGGCGGTGTCCTCCTGCTGGCGCTGCGTGTGCAACCGGTGGTCCTGGAGCTGGGTGGGAAAGTCGTTGGTGTGCAGCACGGGGCCGCCCGAAAGCGCGCAGGCGCGTTCGATGCTGTGCTCCAGCTCGCGGACGTTGCCTGGCCAGTCGTAGTCCATCATCAGGCGGAGCGCATCGTCGGAGAACGTATAAGAGCGGCCATTCTCGCGTCGCACCTTATCCAGCGCGTTAGCCGCCAGCAGCGGAATATCGGCCTTGCGCTCGCGCAGCGGCGGGATGCGCAGGTTCACGACGTTCAGACGGAAGTACAGGTCCTTGCGGAAGCGGCCGTTCTCGACCATGGCGGTGAGGTCGCGATTGGTGGCCGCAAGAACCCGCGCCGAGATCGGAACCGAGTGGGTCGCGCCGACCGGACGGACCTCCTTTTCCTGCAGCGCGCGCAGCAGCCGGCCTTGCAGCTCCAGCGGAAGCTCGCCAATTTCGTCCAGGAACACCGTGCCGCCGTCGGCGGAGGCGAGCAGACCGGTCTTGTTGCGGTTGGCCCCGGTGAACGCGCCCTTCACATAGCCGAAGAGCTCGCTCTCGATCAGCGTGGGCACCAACGAGCCGCAGTCCACCGGAATGAAGGGCTTCTCGCCGTTCGGTCCGTTGGAGTGGATGGAGCGCGCGACCAACTCCTTGCCGGTGCCCGACTCGCCCAGGATCAGCACCGGGTGCGTGCTGTAGGCGACCTTGGAGAGGATCCGGTAGAGCTTCTCCATGGCGGGAGAACGGCCGATCATGTTGCCCATGCCCTTGCCGGTGCGCAGCCGATCGCGCAGGGAGCGCGATTCGACGTCGAAGACGCGCCGATGCGCGGCGCGATCGAGGACGGTCGAAAGCTCCTCCAGGGTGAACGGCTTGGTGAGGTAGTCGCCGGCGCCGATGCGCATGGCTTCCACCGCCGAGTTGACCGTGGCGAAGGCGGTCATGACGACCACGATGGTCTCGGGGTGCTGGGCGCGCACCTCCTCGAGCACGGCGATGCCCCCGCCGCCGGGCAGCTTGAGGTCGAGCAGGACCATGTCCACCGGGCCGCGGGCCAGCGCCGCGCGCGCCGCCTGAACACAGTCGGCGACCTGGGTCGCATAGCCCAGGCTGCCGGCGATTTCGGCGCAGGCTTTGCGCACCGGTGCATCGTCGTCGACGATGAGCACATGGAGCGGCGGCCGAGGCTCGGTTTTGGAGGCATCCGCGAAAGAGGACGGCGGCGGTCCCTGCACCGGCGCGGAAAGTGCGGCGCCGGCGGCCGCATGGACTGCGCCGCCGATGGCACGGGGCAGCCCCGCGGCAGATTGCAGGCTGCGCGCCAGCACCGCTCCGGGGGTCTTCCCGGAGGGCGACATGGAGCGCGACACGGAGTTGGGGGCCGGATTCGGCGCAGAGCCCGGCCGGGAGCCCGCCCGGAGGTTGGGCCTGGCGTTCAGCAGGGAGTTCGGCCTGGGGTTCAGCACGGAGTTCGGTAAGGGTACGGAGTTCGATACGGGGTTCAGCACGCGTCCAGACCTCCATTGATTGTCAGGTTTCGGGCGGCGCGCGCGGGCAGGTCCGCGAACGCGCGGTGCGACGAAACGAGCCGCAGCATGGGACCTTCGCAGTTGGGGTGATGTTCCATCTTGACCGGCCAATCCACGCTGAATGTGGTCCCGGTTCCCGGCCGGACCCGGATCGCGAGCTGTCCGCCGGTCGCCATTGCCAGCTCATGCACAATGCGGTGGCCCAGACCGCGGGCGGTTCCGGGCGGCAGCGGCGCCGGCCGCAGGAACGCGGCGGCGATGCCCGGCGGCATTCCGGGACCATTGTCTTCCACCGAAAGACGCAGGCGGCCGGCGGCCATCCGCAGCGACACCCGGATGCGGCCGGCTTTGGTCTCTTTTGTCGGCTCGGCTTCAAGGTCCTGAGCCGCGCCGGGCTGCGGAACGCTGCGCAGCAAGCGCCGCGGATCGGGCGCGTCGCCGGCGTTGCGCAGGGCTTCGGCCGCGTTGAGCACCAGGTTGACGGTGATCCGCTCGAGGATTTCGGCGCTGAACTCCAGGCCGGGAAGCGCGTCCTGGGTCATGACCGAGATGATCGCCCAGGGAGCGGCGATGCGCTGCAGCAGAACCGACTGCTGGTGCAGCGTCTCGGCAGGATTGAAGCAGGCCGGTGCTACGTTCTTGGGGGCATTCAACCACGCTTGCGGCGCAGGTTTGGATGCAGACGGGGCGAGCGATGGCCGCGCGACCTCAGCCGGGACCGAGGCCGCCGCCTGCGCCGCGTCTGGCGCCGTGTCGGGCACCGCGAAACCCTTCAGCAGCCGCCGGATCATTGCGGAACTGCGCTCGGAGAGCTGGCGCAGTTCGCTGGCGTAGTGCATGTGCTCGGGACGAAGCACGCCCGGCACCTGCAGCAGCTCGCAGTAAAGGCCCAGCGCCTGCAGCAGGTTGCCCGCATCGTGGGCCAGACCGGCGCCTTCCGAGACGGAGCTGGAGAGCTCGCGCTGGGAAGGTTTGCGTCCGGCGGTGGCGAGCAGCGCTTCCGGCCGCGCGGTGTCTCGCGAGACCGCGGCTGCCGGTGTGGAGGGATTCTGGTTCTCCACTAGTAGTGGCGGAGAAAGTCGAGAGGATTGCATGAAATTCCGTGAGGCTGAACTGCTCTGCTGGTGTGCCTGCATGGTGCGTCTCCGAATTGGATGTGGTACTTTTCTACCCACATTGGTAATCACGTTTCGTACCAAAGTGGTTGATGTTGCGCAAGTGTTTCATAAGATTCAGCTAATCTGAGAACCGCAGGTGTTATAAAGCGGGTCGGAATTCCCATAATGAAACATCCCCGCACCGCGTCATAACACAACTCCCTGAAAGTGCAAACAGTCTTTTCCTTTCCCATAACGGGTTTGATCGTGTCAATTCGGGACAATTTGTGGAAATCATAGCATCCATTTGGTAAACATGGCAAATTTTTTTCGCAGGGCCGAGTTTGATACGAGACTTTCTTGCCAATATAAGGAGGTTTCCGGCAGGCAGGACGGGCGCGATTCCATCCCTCTATCCCCTATCGGCAGATCTCCGAAGAAACATCTGTAGCAAGGCAAAGTGCCGCAGGAGTGGACTCCTCTCTATCGGTAGGTTCCTATAGTAGGTTCCTATAATGGAGGGATGAAGAATGCAGAAGTTGACGCCAGGGGAAGCATGGAAGACCGGGTGTATCGAAGCGGGGGACGGGGCGCGCGCGAGGCGCGGGTGCTGCGCCTGACGCCGGGGTTCGTGGCTACGGCCGAGGGCTCGGTGCTGATCGAGGTCGGCCATACGCGCGTGCTGTGCAACGCGACGGTGGAGAATGGCGTGCCCGGGTGGATGCGCAACTCGGGCCGTGGCTGGGTGACGGCGGAGTACGGGATGCTGCCGCGGGCCACGCTGACGCGCTCGCCGCGCGAGGCGGAGAAGGGCAAGATCGGCGGCCGCACGCATGAGATTCAGCGGCTGATCGGGCGCAGCCTGCGCGGCGTGGTGGACATGAAGCTGCTGGGTGAGCGCACGATCATTCTGGACTGCGACGTGTTGCAGGCCGATGGCGGAACGCGCACGGCGGCCATCACCGGCGCGTGCACGGCGCTGGCCCTGGCGCTGAACAAGCTGGTGGAGGCCGGAACGCTGAAGCAGACGCCGCTGCGGCAGATGGTGGCGGCGACCAGCGTCGGCATCGTCGATGGGCGGGTGCTGCTGGATCTGGCTTACGAGGAGGACTCGCGCGCGGAGGTGGACATGAACGTGGTAATGACGTCCGATGGCGGCCTGGTGGAGACGCAGGCGACCGCGGAAAAGGGAACGTACACGCGCGCGCAGTTGGATGAGATGCTGGATGTGGCGGAACGCGGGATTGGCGAGCTGCTGGAAGCGCAGAAGGCGTGTTTGGGATAGAAGGATTGTGGGTTGTCGGTTGTCAGTCACTTAAAACTGCAAACGCAGATTCCCTTCGGGAATGACAACCAAAAAGGCGAAGGCGACTTTGCACCCAACCGCGGCGTTGTTCGAGTCGTCTAAGGGCTCGAGTCATCTAAGAATGCCGGTTCGGAGCAGCCAGAACCGAGGACCGAAAACCGAGGACCTGGAGGACGTCGATGGCGTGTCACCACTTTGAAGGACTGGAGCCGGTAACCGGCGCTGCGGCGAGCTATGCGAAGGGCTGCGAGGGTTGCGTCAAGATTGGCGGCACGTGGGTGCATCTGCGCGAGTGCCTGGAGTGCGGGCATGTGGGCTGCTGCGATTCGTCGCCGCACCGGCACGCGACCCGGCACTTTCATGACACGCAGCATCCGGTGATGCGGTCGGTCGAACCGCGCGAAGGATGGGGCTGGTGTTACGTGGACGAACTCATGGTGCAGCTTGGCTAGCTGAATCGCGCGTAGCTGGTATTCTGGCGGTTGAGGATGTTTTCAGATGGCGGAAGAAGCAGTTCGGATTACGGTGCGGCCGAATGGCCCGCTGCGGGTGGAAGGCCACATTCTGCTGCAGGATGCCGACGGCAAGGAGTGGGACCTGACCGGCAAGCCGGCGGTCAGCCTGTGCCGCTGCGGAATGAGCGAAAAGCGGCCGTTCTGCGACGGCTCGCACGCGCGCCAGAACTGGCAATGCGCGGCCAGCCCGGGAAACTTGACCGGCCAATAGGGTCCGGCGACGAAATTTGCGAGATGAGTAGGGATCGCGGAGAAACTTTTGACCGCCTGAATCGTATCTCAGGAGAGGAAGCGGGTTTGCGCGTTAGACGTTGAACTCCGATCCAGAGTTGACCTCCATGAGATTTTCAAGAGTTTGGACGATGGCCGCGGTGCTGACGGCAATGCTGCCGGCGGCTGCGGCGCTGCTGGCGGTAGCCCCGGCAATGCTGGCGGCGGCGCAGACCGCCGCTGCCCCGCATCAGGCGGGGACGGTGAAGTCGGTCAGTAGCACTGGCCTGACCCTGACCACCGCCGCCGGCCAGGATGTGAGCGTGACGGTTCCGGCCACGGCGAAGGTCCTGGTGGTGCCGCCGGGCAGCAAGACCCTGCAATCGGCGACGCCGGGCGCGATGAGCGATATCGCCGTCGGGGATCGCGCGCTGGTGACCGGCACGGCCGGAGACGCGGGCGGGGCCGGAGGCACGGGCGCACCGCTGACCGCCGCGCGCGTGGTCCTGATGAAGGCCGCGGCCATCCAGCAGACCCATGCGGCCGAGGATGCGGCGTGGACCCAGGGCGGCGGCGGGATCGTGAAGTCGGCGGATCCGGCGACGGGCAGCATCGTCGTCGCCAACGGCTTGAAGACGTTCACGGTGCAGACGACGCCGTCCACGATCGTGCGGCGCTACTCGGGTGATTCGGTGCGGTTCGCCGACGCGCAGATGAGCACAATGGCGGCGATCCAGCCCGGCGACCAGTTGCGCGTGCGCGGAGCCAAGTCGCCCGATGGCAGCACGATCACCGCCGACGAGCTGGTGACGGGCACGTTCCACAACTACTCGGGGCTGATCGCGGGCATTAATCAGGCGGCGGGAACGCTGAGCTTGAAGGACCTCGCCACCAAGCGGACCGTGACCGTGGCGGTGACGCCGGGCAGCGATGTGCGCCGGCTGCCGTCGATGATCGCGCAGCGGGTTGCGATGCAGATGCGGGGCGGAGCGGGCGGGTCTGAAACGGGCGGAGCCGAAACGCACGGGGCCGGCGGACCTCCGGCGGGCAATCGGGCGGAGACCGGTACAGGAAGCGATGGTGCAGGAAGCGATGCGAATCGCGCTGGGCGGGCCGGAATGGACCTCTCGCAGATGCTGTCGCGGCTGCCCACCCAGACGCTGGCGGACCTGAAGCCGGGGGATGCGGTGATGATCGTCGCGACCTCCCCGTCGGGAGATTCGGCGAAGTCCACGGCGGTGACGGTGCTGGCCGGCGTCGACGCGATTCTCACCGCGCCCAGCGGCCAATCGATGACGCTCACGCCGTGGAGCGTGGGCGGCGGCGAACCCTCTGACGCTGGTGGCGGCGGCGGCGGCGGACCACAGTAGACTGCCAACGCCCAGGCGGCCACCGCCGCACGCAATCAACGCTCGAGTCGGAGCGCACGGTCGGAGCGCACGTGTTTTTCGTAAGCAGGCCCATTCTTAGAAGCAGCACCCTTTTTGTGAGCAGCACATTAGAAAGAGCCGGGACCCCTGTATCGCGGGCCTGGCAAGAGTTCGAGGAGAGAGAATGTCTTTGCGCAAGATGCTGATGCTGGTTTTGGCGGGTTCGATGATGCCGGGAGTGGCGCCGCCAAGAGCCGCGCTGGCCCAGACCGCCGCAAGACCCCAGGCCGCCACTCAGACCGCAGGATCCACGCGTGTTCACGGCACCATTACCGACCCTGACGGCGAGCTGATTCCGGGTGCGACCATCACGCTGACGCCCGCCAAGGGCTCGGGCATCGTGGCCAAGTCCGGCAGCGACGGCACCTACAGCGTCTCGGTGACCCCGGGAACCTTCACCTACGTCGTGACAATGCCGGGCTTTGCCTCCTATTCGGCGGTGGGCGTCAAGATTCCAGCGGTGGCCAGCACCACACTGGATGCGAAGCTGCAGGTCGGCGTGGAGTCGCAGGTGGTCAACGTAGAGGCCAATGCGATCCAGTTGAGCGTCGATCCGGAGTCCAACTCAAGCGCGACGATCCTGCAGGGCAAAGACCTCGAGGCGCTGTCCGATGATCCCGACGAGCTCTCCAGCGAGTTGACGGCGCTGGCCGGGCCCTCGGCCGGACCCAACGGCGGCCAGATTTATGTGGACGGTTTCACCGGCGGGCAGCTTCCGCCCAAATCGTCGATCCGCGAGATCCGCATCAACCAGAACCCGTTCTCCGCGCAGTACGACAAGCTGGGTTATGGACGCATCGAGGTCTTCACCAAGCCGGGCACCGACAAGCTCCACGGCAACTTTCAGATCAACGGCAATCCATCGCAGTTCAACTCCGCGGACCCGCTGACG
This sequence comes from Granulicella sp., assembly GCA_965277925.1. GTDB lineage: Bacteria > Acidobacteriota > Terriglobia > Terriglobales > Acidobacteriaceae > Granulicella. The sequence goes on from OZ255850.1 coordinate 2,350,036, forward strand.
AAGGGGTATCAGCCGCCGTACCATACGCTGTTCATGTTCGGAAACCTGACCGGGCCGCTCAACAAGAACGCCTCCTACAACTTGGGCGGAACGTATCGCCAGATCCAGGACGACGAGTTTACCAACGCGACCATCCTGGCCACTGCGGCTGCGCCCACTACGCTTTGCATCCCGCCGGATGTTGCGGGATGCGTTTCGACGACCTTCCAGCAGTCCACGTATTTTCCGCAGGTCCGCGCGGACTTCGAACCGCGACTCGACCTGGCCCTGGGAGAGAAGAACGTCCTTACGCTTCGCTACCACCTGGTGAAGAACAATTCAACCAACGCCGGCGTCGGTAACCTTGCGCTGTCAACCGCGGGCTACAACAGCAGCGAAACCTACAACGTCTTCCAGTTGAGCGACACGCAGACCTACAGCTCGCGGCTGATCAACGAGACGCGCTTCGAGTACGAGCGCGATCATGCGTCCAATACCGCGCTCAGTAACGCGCCGGTGATCGACGTATCGGGCAACTTCACCGGCGGCGGCTCCGGCGGGCAGAACCTCTCGGACCATCAGGACCACTATGAGGTGCAGAACTACACCTCGATCCAGTTGAAGAAGAACTTCGTGCGCCTGGGCGGCAGGCTGCGGGTCCAGCGCGAGGCCGAGGACACCGAGGCCAATACCAACGGGCTGTTCACCTACTCCAGCCTGTGCTATAGCGCTGTTGCGGGCGCCGCCCCCACCTGCACGCCGACTCCGGGCCAGGGCACCGGCGCCGATAACAGCTATCAGACCGGCACGCCCAAACAGTTCGACTTCACGCAGGTGCTCAACCACGACATCGGCGACACCTTTGCCGACCTTGGCGTGTACGCCGAGACCGACTGGAAGGTCCGCCCGAACCTGACCGTCAGCTATGGCTTCCGCTACGAGACGCAGAACCATCTCGGCGACCATCACGACATTGCGCCGCGCGTCTCGTTCAATTACGGCTTGTTCTCAGGTCATGGCGCGCCCAAGACGGTGCTGCGCGGTGGCTTCGGCATCTTCTACGATCGCTTCGGGCAGGGCAACATCCTCACGCTGCAGCAGGAGAACGGCGTCAACGAGAAGGTGTTCACGGTGAATAATCCTGGTGCCGGCTGCGCCCCGAACTTGAACGCTCCGCTAACAGCTGCCATGGTCAACACCTGTCTCGGCGGAGCATCGGCGACGACCCAGACCACCTACAAAGCCGCGAGCAATCTGCGTTCGCCTTACATCGTGGAGTTTGCCGGCGGCGCCGACCAGCAGGTTGGGCGCTTCGGGACCATCTCCATCAACTATCTGCACTCTCAGGGGTCGCATGAGCTGGCCACCCAGAACATCAACTACAACGTGGCCACCGGTGGACCGGCCAATTCCGCCGTGGGACCCCAATATCAATACTTCACCGAGGGCGTCTTCCAACAGAACCAACTGGTCATCAATGGCCGCGTGCAGACGGGAAGACGGATCTCGCTGTTCGGCTACTACTCGCTGAACTCCGCGCACGGCGACACGTCGGGCAATGGCGGCGAGATCTCCACGCCAGGCAATATCGCGGCAGACTACGGCCGCACCGCCTTTGACGTGAAAAGTCGTCTCTTTCTCGCCGGTTCGATCTCGCTGCCGAAGTTTATCCAGATCAGCCCGTTCATGATCGCGCAGAGTGGCAATCCTTACAACATCACCACCGGCAACGACACCAACAACGACACCTTCTTCAACGACCGGCCCGTTTTTGGAGCGCCCAATGCGTTCGCGGCAGGCACCCGGGCGACCAATACGATCGCAGGTTGCGGCAGCTTTGTCGCGCCGCCCGCACCCGTCAACGGCGTCTCCGCGCCTTCGCCCGTTCCGATCAACTATTGCACCGGACCGGCGCTCTTCACGCTCAACTTCCGCCTGACCAAGACCTTCGGCTTCGGCGCTTCCACCGCTCCACCGCCCAGCCACGGCGGACCCGGCGGACCCGGCGGAGGACCTCCAGGCGGCGACCACGGCCACCACGACCACGGCGGCGGCGGCGGCGGCATGTTTGGTGGCGGTGGCAGCACCGGCAAACGCTACAACTTCGGCCTTGGTCTGCAGGTGCAAGACCTCTTCAACAATAAAGACCTGTCCACCCCGCAGGGACAGTTGACCTCGCAGGAGTTCGGCACCTCGACACAGTTGCACGGCGGACCCTATACCACCAACAGCGCCTTGCGGCGCATCTCGCTCCAGGCCACCTTTAGCTTCTAGAGCAGGGCCGCAGTTGGTGTAGAGGGGCCTTCGCTTCTTTGGCGGTCATTCCCCTGAGCGAAGCCGAACGGGAACCTGCGTTCGCAGCCTCTACAGCAGCAGGTCCGGAGCTCGGAGTCTCGAAAAGCGGAGCGCAGCCGCCGGGGCTGCACTCCGCTTGAAGTTCCCAACAGCAGCTACGCGGAACCGGCGACCACGACCGTCTTCGCGTTGAGGAACTCGCGCATTCCGGCCGCGGAAAGTTCGCGGCCGTAGCCGCTCCTCTTGACGCCGCCAAAGGGCAGGCGCGGATCGCTGGTGACGGGTGTGTTGAAGAAGACGCCGCCGCACTCCAGTGCCCCGGCCATGCGCTGCGCCTCGGCCGGGTCATTGGTCCAGACGCTGGCGCCGAGGCCAAAGGGCGTATCGTTGGCCAGCTCGATCGCGTCCTCGAGCGAACTAACGCGGAACAGCAGCGCCAGCGGACCGAAGGTCTCTTCGCGGCAGATGGCGGCCAAGCGCGGAACGCCGGCGACGACTGCGGGCTGAAAGTAATTGCCTTGGTCGCTGCCCTCGACGTTGGTGATTCGCGCGCCGCCGGTGAGCAGGCGCCCGCCGGCGGCTCTTGCGGCGGCTACCTGGGCTAACAGATCATCGAGCACCCGCGCGGTCGCAAGCGGACCGATATCGGTACCGGGCAGCATGGGATCGCCGACCTTCAGCGCCTCCATGCCCGCGACGAACCGCCGCTCGAACTCGTCGTAGAGGTCCTCGTGGATGAGAAAGCGCTTAGCGGCGATGCAGCTCTGGCCGTTGTTGATGCAGCGGGCCTTAATGGCATTGGCGACGGCCGCGTCAAGATTGGCTGACGGCAGCACGATGAACGGATCGCTCCCGCCCAGCTCGAGCACGGTCTTCTTGATCAGCCAGCCGGCCTGCGCGGCGATCGCGCGGCCCGCGGCCTCCGAGCCCGTGACGGTGATGGCGGCGATGCGCTCGTCGGCGATCACCGCCTCCACCTGGCGCGCCTCGATCAGCAGGGTCTGAAAGCTGCCGCGAGAAAAGCCGGCGCGCCGCACCAGAGCCTCGATCGCCAACGCGCACTGCGGCACGTTGGAGGCGTGCTTGAGCAGACCGACGTTGCCCGCCATGAGCGCGGGCGCGAGAAAGCGGAAGACCTGCCACAGCGGGAAGTTCCAGGGCATCACCGCCAGCACCACGCCGAGCGGGTCCCAGCGGACATAGGACTCTCGAGGTTCAGGGCTGGCGACGGAAGCCGCGGGGCTGCCCATCCGCTCAGGGCTCACAGCAGCGGCGGATTTGATGAACTCCGGGGTCAGGATGCGGCGCGCGTTGTCAGCATAATAGCGGCAGGCGGCGGCGCATTTATCCACCTCGAGCCGCGCGGAGACCAGCGTCTTGCCCATCTCGGCGGTCATCAGCGCGGCCAGCTCTTCGCGGTCGTGTTCGAGCAGCACCGCCAGCCGGCGCATCCAGAAGACGCGCTGATCGAGGGTCTCGCGCAGATTGGCTTTCGCGGTCGCAGAAGCCAGCGCCAGCTTCTCTTCGAGAGTCTGGGGCGAGAGCGCGTCGAAGCTGCGGAGCAATTTGCCGGTGGCTGGATTGATGGACTGAATCATGATCTGACCCGGGGCTCTGGGAACGTGGAGCAGGTTTGCGAACGGAAGCCGAGCCTTGGTTTGTGGCCCGGTGTTTAGTGTAGCGGTTATGGCATTAATCGGCTGCGAGCGCGGCCAGCGTGAGGGCCAGCACGCGTGTTCCGAGCGCGATCGACTCGGGCGTGGCATACTCGTCCGGGCGGTGCGAGACGCCCGCGCGGCAGGAGATAAAGAGCATCGCGATGGGCGCCACGCGGGCCATGAAGCTGGAGTCGTGATACGCGCGGCTCACCATCCTGCGGTAGCTCGCTCCTGCGGCTTGGCACGCCGCTTCGAGCGTGGCAAGGATGTGCTGGCTGCTGACGGCGGGCTGGTCCGCGTTGATCGGCTCTTCGCGGACCGCGACGCCGCGGCGCGCTTCGATTTCGCTTAGGTCAGCGCGCAGTGCGGCCATGATGCCGTCGCGCCGCGCGACATCGGTGTCGCGAATGTCGAGCATCAGCGTGACCCGCGAGGGCACGGAGTTGACCGCGCCCGGATGCACAGCGACCGTGCCCACCGTGGCGACCGAGTCCACCCCGCTTTGTCCCTCATTCTTCGCGCTGCCGTTGGCCGCGAGGGTGTGGCGCTCGACCGCCAGGATGATCTCGGCCGCCGCGCATAGCGCGTCACGGCGATCCGGCATCAGCAGCGCTCCGGCATGGCCGCCGAAGCCTTCGACGATGTAGCGATAGCTCGCCGGCGCGGCGATGTTGGTCACAATGCCAAGCTCGACTCCATCGCGTTCCAGCAGCGGTCCCTGCTCGATGTGCAGCTCGACCCAGGCTGCGTAATAGTCCGGCGGCAGCTTCACGCTGGCGAGTGGACCATTGAAGCCAGCCGCGGTACGCACATCGTGCAGCGTGAGACCCTCGGGCGCATTCGGCTCCGTTTCGGGCAATCGGTCGCGAAGCTTGTCGGCAGCGTCCGGATCGATCACGCCGCCCAGCAGCCGCGAACCGATGCAGCCAATGCCGAAGCGCGTGGGTTCTTCGCTGGTGAACATCAGAACTTCGATCGATCGCTTGGGCTGAAAGCCCGATTTCTTCAACGCACGCATGGCTTCGAGACCGCCCAGAACTCCAACCGTCCCGTCGTACATTCCGGCGTGGGGAATGGCGTCGGTGTGCGATCCGGTCCCGACCGCTGGAAGCGTGGGCTCGCTTCCCTGCCAGCGCATGAACAGGTTGCCGACGGCGTCCTCGCACACGCTGAAGCCGGCCTGTGCCGCGAGATTCCGGAGCCACGCGCGGGCCTCCAGATCGCGCGGCGTGAAGACAATGCGCGTGACCGCACGCGATGGCTCGGGCAGCGATTTGTCCTCTGCTGACGGACAATCGGTGAGGCCCGCGAGGTGGTGCAGTTCGCGAAGGAGCCGGTCGGCGTTGATGGTGAGTTCGCTCATGAGAGTCAGTGGATCGGGCTTAGAAGCAGGGTCCTTCGCTCCGCTCAGGATGACAATTTATCTCCGGCCTCATTCAGGCGAGCGTGTGGCGATTGAAGTCTTTGTAGATTAAATATTTTGCCGACTGCTTGCCGATCGCGCCGAACCACTGCGGGCAGAACGGCGCCATCCAAATAAAATCGCCGGCGGCGGTTGGGTACCAACTGTCGCCGAGCCGATAGATGCCGCCGCCTTCGAGCATCAGCAGACCATGCTCCATGTAGTGGGCCTCCACCTGCGAGAGCGCGGCACCGGGCGCGTAGGTCATGGTGTTCACCGCGAAGTCGAAGGCGATGGAGCCGGGCAGCAACGAGCGCACCTGCAGGCCATCGTCGCCATTGAGCCCGGTCGCAGCGATCTCCGGCTCGTGCCCAATCACGAACCATGGGTACGCCTTGGCCTTCAAATCGAAGGCATAGACCGGATCGAGCGGAAGGAAGGGCTTGTCGATGACGGCGACCCGCGATCGTGTGCGCGCGGTGAGCGTGTGCTCGTAAGCCGTGGGAAAGTAGGCGTAGCTGCCCGGCGCAAGTTCGTGCGGCACAGGCTTGCCGGGCTCTTCGAGCGAGAGTTTGCCTTCCAGAACATAGATCAGACGCTGCGTCGGGCCCTGAATGAGCTTGCCGCTCGGTTCGAGCTCGATAGTCATCTGTGTAAAAGCCGCTCCCACAGCGGGCGCGACATGCACGATCGCGACACCGCCCGTCAGCCCGGGCAGCGGTGTGCGGACGAAGGTGTCCGGCGTGAGCAGAAGGTGGTCGCGCCGATTCGCGCCGCGGGTCTGACCGAGAGAATGCATGAGCAACGATTCTAAACAGAGTTGGCGGCGAAGAGTTAACCGCGAACAGCTAGTGCAACAACGAACGCAGAGGACGCAAAGGAACGACGCAAAGGACGCGGAGGAAAGCTAGTGCTTTGGGTGCAGGTGCAGCAGCAGATTGAGCAGTGTAGCGAGCGCGGCCTCGACATCGTCTTCGCGTACAGTCTCATCCGGGTGATGGCTGAGGCCGCCGGGCGACCGCACGAAGAGCATCGCCGTGGGAACGACTGGCGCGAGAACCATCGCGTCATGGCCGGCGCCCGAGAACATCGAATGCGCGTCGAAGCCGGCGCGTTCGGCCGCCTGGTGAAGCTTCAACGTGAGCTCGCGGTCCATAGGCACGGCCTTCTGCTCGGACTGCACGAGGGCATGGACGAGGACCCCGCGCAGCGCGCCGGCGGCCTCGGCTTTCGTCATAAGATGCGCAACCGCCGCGTGGCGCGACTCGTCCTTGGGGTGACGCACGTCGAGCGATGCGCGCACGGTGCCGGGAACGACATTCGCCGCGCCGGGCAGCACAGTCATTCGACCCACCGTCGCCACCAATTGCGTGTACTTGGCGGCGTAACGCTCCACCTCGACGACCCACTGCGAGGCGGCGGCTAGCGCATCGCTGCGCAGGGCCATGGGCGTGGTTCCGGCGTGATTTGCGTGGCCCTCGAAGGTGAGTTCCAGGCGCGATTGCCCGACAATCGTCTCAACGACACCCAGCGAGGCATGCTCTTTTTCGAGCAGCGGCCCCTGCTCGATGTGGACCTCGATGGCGGCGAAAGTATTCGGCGCTAGCGGGCAGCTCGCGGAAATATGATCCGGATCGAGACCCATTCCGAAGCCGCGAATCGCCTCTGCGACGGTAACGCCGTCCGAGTCGCTGCGGGAGAGATGCTCCGGCGTGAGCTGGCCCGTCGCTGCCATGGAGGACAGGAACGGAAATCCGAAACGCACACCCTCCTCTTCAGAGAACGCGATGAGTTCGATATGGAAGGGCAGCGTCGTTGCGCCGAGATGCTCGAGGGCTGAGAGCGCGAGCAGAACTCCCAGGGGGCCGTCGAACGCACCTGCATTGGGCACGGTGTCGATGTGCGAGAAGAGCACCAGCGTGGGCGCGGCGTCGGCTGCGCTACGACGCACTGCACGCAGGTTGCCGGCGTCATCGGTGCGCGTCTCCAGGCCGGCCTGGCGCATCCACCATAGCAGTAGCGTGTGCGCGTCGCGCGTGGCCGGCGAGAGGAAGAGCCGCGTCGTCTCGCCGGCCACATCGGTGATAAGCGCAAGCTCGCGGCATCGCGAGATAATCTGCGCTGCAAGCGCGCTTGAACTATTTTGGGCGAGTCCCTGAGTCATCGGTTATGCCCGCCGCACCGTCGCTTCGATCGTACCGTGCGGCTCATCGGTGGGCACGAAGATGTGGTTGGGATTGTCCTCCGCGAAGCGGCTGAGATCGACCAGCGGGTTGTGTTTGTTGAGCATCAGCATGTACACCTCGTCGATGATATCGGTGTGCGCGAGCGCGGCCTGGGCCATTGCGTAGAGCGTCTGCTGCACCGAAAGCGAATCGTGCGTGGCGAAGGTAGTGATCAGCGCCTCGCGCAGATGATGGCGCACCTTGTTGAAATCGATGCCCTCCGAAATGGCCGCCGCCGTGTAGGTCCACTCGGCCTTGAGCGCGGTTGCGAAGAGGCGGTCGGTTGTCTCGGGCAGCGTGGTCAGCGGGTCCTTGATGTAACTTGTGAAGGCCGACTGCGCGGTTTTAAGCAGGGTCAGGTGGTCGAGCCCGCTGGTGATGCTGAAAGCTCTTTGCTGAATGCGCGATACAGTGGTTGTCTGGCGTTCGTCTGAGCCGCGCATGAACGCTGTTGGGTAAGGCTTGCCGTCGACCGTGAGGCGCTTCCATAGCGTCGACTCGATGCTGATCTCAGCGGACGCGACCTGCGGATTTCGCGTGAGGATGTAGTCGGCGAGCTCTTTCGCGTAATCCTCCATGCTCATCGTCTTCGACTGGCGCGCGACGAAGTACACCGTGTTCTTCATGGTGTCGGTGGGAAGAATCTTCGCGTTGTCGCCGAGCGTGTGCGCGGCCTCGAAGTCACCGCGGAGCAGCACCTGCACAGTCCACTCGTCGATGTCATGATAGGGTTCGCTGTCATGATGAGCTTCGTGCCTGGTGACACGCATCAGCCTGACGCCCGATTTGCCATAGCAGTTGGCGGCGAGCCTGGCGTGGTGCTCCGTTTCGGACATGCGTAGCTTTCCTTTCAGCTTGCTTCAACTACCCCGATACGTGGTGTAGCCATTAGCCGTGAGCAGCAGCGGAATGTGATAGTGCTGCGATGGCTCGGTGACGGTGAAGACGATCTCAATGTAAGGGTAAAGGCCGGTCAGGCCCTTCGCCGCGTAGTACTCCGCGGCCGCAAAGCGAAGCTTGTACGTGACTGCTTCCAGCGGCGTTTCGCCAAGCAGTGTCGCGCAGCGGCCGTTGCCGTCGGTTTCGCCACGGCCAAGCTCGTACCATACGTCTCCCTGCAACTGCGCGAGCGCGAGGCCTACCTTCGCGGCGGGGCGACCAATGGCGGTGTCGAGAATGTGTGTCGAAAGACCCATACGAGAGTGTGCAACGGGTGGTGAGTAGCGGACAAAGCAAGACTACTACGGAAGGCCAAGCCATTTTCGCAGGCGCAACTGGGTGATCTGACGCTGCTGCTCGGCGGCTGCGAGCAACTCCGCGCGCGGATCATTACCGAGCCGCTGCCGAAGGAGGGCGAGTATCTCGGCCGCGCTCTTGCTTGTCGCGCAGACGATAAAAATTCGCCCGAACTTCGCTTCGTACACGCGATTCGCGGCGGCCAGTTCTGCCTGAGTCGCGGCATCGGGATTCGCCGCGCTCTGCTCCGCCGCAGACCAATCGAGACTCGTGACGGTAGCAGCCTTTGAGGTGCGCTCGCCGATGCGCGGGTGCGACTCGAACGCCTGTTGCCAGTCGTGCTCAGGCAGCACCCGCCAGACGCGATCGGAAGCAGCGAACAGCTCTTCGGGCGTCTGAAACGGACGCAGCGCAGCCACGCCCGCGGACCATGCCAGCGATCCGTTGCAGGGCAGGATGGCGGCGCTTGCGGCGGCCGCGTCGAGGCCGTTCCAATCGGCAAGAAGTATGTTGGTCAAGGGCATAACAGCGTGGCGAAAACCAGCAAGAATCAGGTCCTTCGGCTTCGCCTCAGGATGACACATTTTGTGGCAAGTCACGAACTCGGCGAATACGTGAGCGGGTACTCGCGGCCGCGAGGCTTCGCGGCGAACCAATCCGTAGCCAGGTGGCCGGTCGGGTTGGGATTGCGAGTGAAGACGCGTTCGCCACGCAACCAGGTCGACCGTACGACGCCGCGCAGCGTCTCGCCCATGTAAGGGGAAATCTTGTGACGGTAGTGCAGAGCGTCCTGCGTAACAGCGAAGCTTGCGGCCGTGTCGAAGGCGACGAGATTGGCGTGTTTGCCCGGCTCGATGGAGCCGACCTGTGTGCTGAGACCCGCCAGGCGAGCGGGTGCGGCGGCGGTCCATTCGGCCAACTGCGCGAGCGTGAAGCCGCGGCGCTGGCACTCGGTCCAGAGCACGGGGAGTGCGATCGACAGCGATGGAATGCCGCCCCAAGCCTCGTCGAAGCGTCCTCTCTCTTCGCCGGGCTGCGTAGCAGTTAGCCGCTTCATCGCCGGCGGACATGGCGAGTGGTCGGTCGCGATCAGATCGATGACGCCGTCGCGCAAGGCCTGCCAGAGCAGCTCGCGATTGGCCCCGCCGCGAATCGGTGGAGCGCATTTGAACAGCGTTGCGCCGTCGGTAATTTCCTCCGCCGCGCAATGCAGATAGTGAGGACACGTCTCGACGGTGAGCGGCAGGCCTTCGGCTTTGGCTGCCGCGAGCATCGGCAACGCTTGCGCCGTGGAAAGATGCACGATGTGCAGACGGAAGCGGTACTTCCGGCAAAGCTCGATCAGCATTGCGATCGCGTCGAGTTCGGCCTGGTCTGGTCGCGACGCAAGATAGGTCGCATATTTTCGCCAGTCCGCGCCGCTCGCGTTCAGATGCGCCACCGCGGCGTCGATGGGCGGCGCGAGTTCGGCATGCACCAGCAGCGGCAGACCCGTGTCCGCGATGGGCGGCACCGCAAGCTCGAGGTTGGCGCGGTCGATCTCGGTAAATCCGTCGCAGCCCGGATAGATGAGGAAGCACTTGAAGCCTGCCACGCCGGCCCGCGCCAGCGGCTCGAGCTGATGCTGGTTGCCGTCGACCGCGCCGCCCCAGAGCGCGTAGTCGACCATGCACTGAGCTGTACTTCCGGGGCCGCCGGCGCGTGCGGCCTCGCGCTTGAGTTCGAGCGCGGCCACATCGGTCGTCTCCGGCAGGCAGTTCAGCGGCATGTCGATGATGGTCGTGAAGCCGCCGGCTGCGGCCGCGCGCGTGGCTGCCGCAAAGCCCTCCCACTCGGTGCGCCCGGGTTCGTTGACGTGAGTGTGGACGTCGATCAACCCCGGCAGCAGCGCGATCTCGCCGAGATCTTCCACCAGAATATCTGCCGCGAGTTCAGCCACAGCTTTGACCGCGACGATACGCTCCGCGTCAATGACAACCGCAGCCTCGACTTCACCCTGCGGCGTAACCACGCGGCGGGAACGGAGAGCATGTACCATAGGGCTGATTATCCCCTAATTTGCTGGAACCGACGTCTGGAGCCGCAAGGATAAGGAAATTCATTCATGCAGGGTGAGGCGAAGTTCATGCGGCAGGCCATCGCGCTCGCGACCGGGAATGTCACGAGCGGCCGCGGCGGCCCGTTTGGCGCGCTTGTGGTCAAGGATGGCGCCGTGATCTCCACGGGCGCCAATCAGGTGACGGCCACCAACGACCCCACAGCGCATGCCGAGGTGACTGCGATCCGCAACGCGTGCAAGGCGCTGGGTAGCTTCCGGCTCGACGGCTGCGATGTGTACACCAGTTGCGAGCCGTGCCCGATGTGCGTGGCTGCGCTCTACTGGTCGCACTGCCGGACTATCTTCTACGGCAATAATGCGCAGGATGCGGCGAAGATAGGCTTCGACGATGCGTTCCTGTACGACGAGATGAAAAAGCCGCTCGGGGAGCGCGCGCTTCCGATAGTGAACCTGCTGCCCGAGGAGGCGTGGGAGAGCTTCGCTGCGTGGCAGAATAGTCCGTTCAAGGTGGAGTACTGATGGCGGCTGAGAACAAAATCTTGCGCGTTGGCCTGCTGGGCTTTGGCACTGTCGGCAGCTCGTTTGCGGAGGTCCTCGCGGCGTCAGGCAATGATGCCATCCGTATTACTCATGTGTTCAATCGCGGCGTGGAGCGCAAGCGCACGCATGAGCGCGCGAAGTTCGTCCCCTCCGATGCAGTGTGGACCGAGCGGGTCGAAGAGGTGATCGGGGCCGCTGACGTCGATGTCATCGTCGAGTTGATGGGCGGCCTTGATCCGGCTGAAGTATGGGTGCGCTCAGCGCTCGCCTCGCGCAAGCACGTCGTCACCGCGAACAAGCAACTCATCGCGTATCGCGGCCGCGAACTGTTTCAACTGGCCGCGAGCAGCGGTGTACAACTGCTCTACGGAGCGTCGGTGGCGGGCGGCGTGCCGGTCATCGCGGGCATCGCGCAGGGCCTTGGCGGAGACCGCATTACGCGCATCAGCGGCATCGTGAATGGCACATGCAACTTCATCCTCAGCTCGATGGAAGCGGGTGCGGAGTACGGCGCAGTGCTCGCGCTGGCGCAGCTTGCAGGGTACGCGGAAGCCAATCCTTCGGCCGATGTTGACGGCTTCGATGCGCGCGCCAAGCTGTGCATCCTGGCACGGCTGACGCTGCATGCGGAGATCAACCCTGACCATGTTCCGGCGCAGACCATCTCCCGCGTGTCGGCGGTGGACTTTGCCTATGCAAAGGAGCTGGGCTGCACCATCCGCCAAGTTTCGCGGGCCGAGCTCGTGAGTAACAGCGGCGGTAACGTCGTGAGCGCGCGCGTGGGCCCGATGCTGGTGCCGAAGAGCTCGCCGATCGCGTGGTCGCACGGCACGCAGAACATGGTGGTGACCAGCGGAGATTTCGGCGGCGATGTGGTCTTCAGCGGCCACGGAGCGGGCGGCCATCCAACGGCGGTCGCGGTGATGAGCGATGTGCTGGCGGTGGCGCAGGGCAGCGTCGCCGTGCGGCTGCCCTCGCACAGGGTGGCGGTCTCGCACGACAGCTTCTCGCCGTACTATCTGCGCTTCGTTGTAGCCGATCGGCCGGGCATCGTCGCGGCCATCGCGGGCGCACTCGCTGAGGTCGGAGTGAACATCGACTCCATCCTGCAGCATCGCGGCTTCGGCAACGATCGCCTGCCATTCGTCGTAACCACTGAGCGCTGTCTCTTCGGGACTCTCGGCCGCGCCGTCGCGGCGATGACCACGATGGACTTCATGCTGGAGCCGCCGCTCTGCCTGGAGATGCTGGTCGTCGACGACCCCGACAAGGATTAGCTAAGGACTGGGTTCGCGCGTCGCCCCGAGGCTGCTATCGTTCGCGCATCCGCAGCAGCGCGTCGATCTCGTCGCGTCGTGGCATGGACGGCGCGGTCCCGGCGCGCGTCACCGAAATTCCCGCCGTGGCGCAGCCAAAACGCACCGCATCAAGCACGAGCAGACCTTCGTGCAAGGCCACCGCAAAGCCGCCGCAGAAGGCATCGCCCGCGCCGGTAGTCTCGACCACTGTGCCCGCGGCAAATGCAGGCACGAGGATCGCGGGCTCGTCCCTCAAGCACAGCAAGGCGCCTTGTTCGCCGAGGGTCATGATGACGTTGCGTGCGCCGCGTTCGAGCAGCGACTGCGCCGCGCGCTCGGCGTCAGCCACACTCTCGACGGGCATTCCGGTCAGCAGCGCGGCTTCGCTTTCGTTGGGTATCAGGAAGTCGGCCAGCGCGAGCAGCGAATCGGGCAGTGGCTGCGCGGGCGCGGGATTCAGGATGGTAGGGACACCGGCCTCGCGCGCGAGTTGCATTCCGCGCTCGACTGTCTTCAGCGGAAGCTCGAGCTGCGTGAGGAAGACGCTGGCCGAACGGATCGCCGCGGCCGCCGCGTCGACCTCCGCAGGCGTGAGCGTGAAGCATGCGCCGGGGACGACGATGATCGCGTTCTCGCCGCGCGCTTCGTCGATAAGAATGGCCGCCGCGCCGGTGGGCGCGTCGCAGGTCCCGACCAGAGACGCATCGATGCCAGCGGCTGCCCAGGTCGCGCGCGCGAGTTGACCGAAGGCGTCGTCGCCGAGCTTGGAGAGAAGCTGTACAGTAGCTTTCGGACCGAGCGCGCGGGCCGCGGCTACAGCTTGGTTCGAGCCCTTGCCGCCCGGACCCAGAGCGAAACCGCTGCCCATCAACGTCTCGCCCCACGCCGGCAGCCGCGCCGCGCGGTACGCCGTATCGGCGACGAAGCTGCCCATTACCAGAACACCTTTGCTCATGTATTTTCCTTTGCCGCGCGAGGTCCGCTTCGAATATTCTCAGCGCACAAGGCTGAGAGATGTTCTTGCCGCGTGAGTGCTGGCGCCGGACGAGTAGGCCATCGCGATTAGCACCAACGCGAGAATGTACGCGCCGAACATTGCGGCCAAATAGCCCTTGGCGCGCGTATTTGCACCGCGAAACTCCTTCCAGACAAAGACACCCCAGATGCACGCGACCATGGGCGACGCCTGCCCGATGGCGTACGATATTGCCACGCCGACCAGGCTCGCGGCCACGAAGTTGAACACCGTGCCCAGCCCCCAGATCGCGCCGCCGAGCAGCCCCAGCGCGTGATACGATCCCGGCGCGCGGAAGTAGTCGCGGCCCGAGACCGGCGAGCCCACGATCGGCTTGCGCATCAGAATCGTGTTGAAGAAGAAGCAGCATACGAACGCGCCGAAGGTCAGCAGAACGGCCGTCGTGTACGGCGTGAGCGTGTGGCCGCGCGTCATCGCTCGCGTGACGAACGGAGCGAAGATGCCCATCAGCACACCCGAAATCACGCATACAATCACACCGCGCCGCGAGACCTTTGACACGCCGGAACGGAGCGCCCCATATGCTTTGCCGACCAGCACCACCGCGAGCAGCGCCATCGCTACGCCGCAGCCCAGCAGCAGCGGATTGCCGCGCGGCTGCAGCGCATAGCTGAGCACAACGCCTTCCACCAGGGCAATGCCGATCGAAATCGGAAACGCGACGGAGAGCCCCACGATCTCGATTCCCGCGATCAGCAGCACGTTGGCGATGTTGAAGATGAAGCCGCCCAGCGCGGCATAGAAGAGGTTCAGGCCATCGGCCGAATGAAGATTGGCGAGAAACGCCGTCGGGCCGCCCGCGTAGCTGCCCATCGTAAAGGCCAGCACCAGCGCTATGAGAAAGATGCCGATCCCATAATCCCAGTAGTACAGCTCGAAGCGATAGTTGCGCGTCCCCTTGAAGGTGTTCGCGAAGGAGCCCCAGCAGATCGTGCTGAGCACCGTCATCAGCAGCGCGACGGCAAACGTTGTGGGAACGAACATGAGTCTTGCGTGCTCCGGCTTCCAAAAAAATTCGCGAACGGCCCTCTAGCAGAGTAGCCATTATGCCCTTCCGCGACGACTTTGCCCAGAGCCACGTCGCAAATGTTTTAGAAACTTCACTCTTTCTGCTGGCGTATAGTTCTTGGAAGCAAAAAGTTTTGGAGAACATCGGCAATGGAGTCGACGATGAAAATTCAGCGTTCGCGCCGGGCCACGCTTCTTGCGCTATGCGGCCTGGCAGCGGCGTTGGTGTTCGGTACGATGTCGCTCTCGAGCCGCATCGGCAGGCGCAGGCGAGGAAAGGCACACGATTCTCAATACGCCGTACTGGTTTCGGGTGCTGATGGTACTCCGGGCAGCCGTGGTGGAGGAGATCCTGTTTCGCGGCTACCTGATCGAAAAGGTGCGTCAGCTCACAGGCAGCTGGGCGCTGGCGGTGATTGTCTCGATCGCCGCATTTACCTATGCTCACCTGGCGTTCTGGGGTGCGGTCCACCTGATACCCGTTGCCATGGCTGGCACTGTCTTCGCGCTGCTCTATGTATGGAGACGCGATCTGCCCTCCAATATGCTCGCGCACTTTATTACCGATGCGGCAGGCTTCCTGATGCAGTAGCTTCGGAGTTCGGACCCGCGAGGAGATTTCCATGCCGCAACCCATCGACCCGCGCACCCTGCTCGCCGCGGAGCGGACTTATCTGGCCTGGCTGCGCACGGGCCTCGCGCTGATGGGCTTCGGCTTCGTAGTGGCGCGGTTCGGCCTGTTTCTGCGCGAGCTTCAGCTCAATCAGCACCTCAGCGAGCAAGCCCACAGCGGCGTCTCCCTCTGGCTCGGTACAGGCTTAGTCGCCATGGGCGTTCTGGTCGAAATCGCCGCGACCGTGCGCCACCTCAAGCTTGTGAAACAGCTTGATTCCGGACAGCCTTTCGATGGGCGTGCATCTGGAACGGCCGTCACGGTCGCCATGCTGCTCGCGCTCGCGGGCGTCGGCCTCGGCGTCTATCTGCTGCTGGTCCGTTAGCTCCCTATTGCAGCACGGCAACGCCATACTGCGGCAGTGTAACGCTCGACGTAGTGCCGCCGCCAAGCACGTCTGTCATTGACTGCGGCAATGCGATCGTCTGCGGAGTCTCGCCGAAGTTCGAAAGGATAAGCACGCGTTTCCCTGCGCCCGAGCGGATCGAAAGCTCCACGTCCTTCGGCAGATCGGGCATGACTGCCGCGACTCCGCTCTGCTGCATCATCCACTCCGCAGCCTGCTTCATGCTGGCCTCATCCAGCGCCGCGCCGATGTACGTGATGCTGCCGCTCCCTACCTTCCGCGTCACCGCCGCCGGTTGCCCGTCGAGCCAGCCGTTGCTCTTGCCGTAGCGCATCAGCACATGGGTATCGGGCGACTTCACACCAATCTGCTCGGCCCAGATCGCATCTTCCCCGGCACCCCAGGTCCCCTCGACAGGAACAGGATTCTCGAGCGCATAGAACTGCTCCACGCGCGCGCCGAGCAGGTCGACGAGCGGCCCAGGCTGACGCTCCGGATAAAGTCCGTTGTCCTCATCTTTCATGCCGCTGCGCTGGCCCAGCACCAGATGACCGCCGCCGCGCACATACGCTTCGAGGTTCCTCACGGCAGCCGGCGTCAGCACGTTCAGCGCAGGCGCGACCACCAGCTTGTAACGGCTGAGCGGCGCCGTGTCCGCCACAACGTCCACGCTGCGCGCCAGCTCGTGCAGCGGCCGATAGTAGCTCAGCAGCGACTGAATAGGATCGAAGTTGTTGTTATGTTTTTGCCAGTCGATGGCCCAGCGGCTGTCGTAGTCCTGCAGCACCGCGACCTGCGAGTCGATTGAAGTTCCCGCAAGCGCGGGGCCTGCCTTCTCAAACTCCTCGCCAAGCTGCTTCACTTCATCGTACAGCGGCACGGGCGTTCCATCCGCGCCTACCAGCGTGCCGTGATACTGCTCCTGCCCGTTCAACGCGCTGCGCCACTGCCAGTATTCGACGGCTTCCGCGCCATGCGCGACATCGTTCCACGCCATCGCGCGAATCTCGCCTTTGTTCAGAATGTTGTTGACCGACGCCCAGTTCACAAACCCCGGCTGCGTCTCCATCACCCAGAAGTTCTTGTGCAGGAACCCGCGGTTCAGATCGTGGATCGC
Organism: Granulicella sp.; assembly: GCA_965277925.1. Classification (GTDB taxonomy): domain Bacteria; phylum Acidobacteriota; class Terriglobia; order Terriglobales; family Acidobacteriaceae; genus Granulicella. The sequence continues at coordinate 2,366,908 of OZ255850.1, forward strand.
GCCATTGCTCACCGGATCGAGCTGGCCTTCGCCGACGTAGTCGTCCCATGATGCGAAGTCGAGGTCCTGCACGACTGTGTAGGCGTCGTAGCCGTTGAACCAGCCCATCATGTTGGTGGTGATCTTCTGGCGCGGATCGATGTGCGCGCGCAGGGCGTCGAGCTGGTTCTTCTGGTAGCTTCGCCAGGTGTTGGAGACGAACTCCTTCCAGTTCAGGAGCAGCCCTGGGTTGCCGCGGGTCTCCTCGATCGGAATCTCGTTCCAGTCGTCGTAGGTCTGGCTCCAGTAGCTCGTCGTCCAGCGGGCATTGAGATTGTCCAGCGTCTTGTACTTGGCATGCAGCCAATCGTCGAACTGCTGGCGCGTGTTCGCGCCATAGCTGTCAGCCGCGTATTCATTGCCGATCTGCCATGCGATCACATCTGGATCGTGTCCGAACCGCTCCGCCATCTTCTCATCGATTCCCCGCACCAGCTCGCGATACTTGGGATCGGAAAAGTCGAACTGCTGGCGATTGCCGTGCTGGTCTTTGCGTCCGTCCGCCATGGTGCGCAGCGTCTCGGGATATTTCGTCGTGAGCCACGCTGGCGGCGCAGCTGAGGGAGTTCCGATCACCACCGCGATGTGATGCCGCTCGGCCGCGCGAACGGCGCGCGCAAGCCAGTCGAGCTGGTAGTCGCCCTCCTTCGGCTCCATGGTGCTCCAGGCGAACTCGCCCACGCGCACGAAGTTGATGTGCGCCGCTTCCATCAGGGCGAGGTCCGCGTCCCAGCGCGACTCCGGCCATTGCTCGGGATACCACGCCGCCCCCAACAGCAGCGGAGCCTTGTGCGGTTCCGGCGGCAGCGGCGCCTGTGCGAACAACGGGCAGAGCAGAAGCAAGCTGCTCAGGAAAAGGTTCACGGAACGAAATATCATTGAAAATTCTCCGTCTGCATTCTTGCAGTGCGATCGATGTCCGTGCAAACGCCTCGCATGCTCGCACTCTTCCTCGCGCCTGTTCGCACTCTACCTAAAGCGTCGTCATCTCTTCGACTCAGCAACCGGCTTCGCCTGCCCATACGTCGCGGCATGGCCGTGTTTGCGGAAGTAATGCCGGTCGAGCAGCGCCTGCGAGACCTCCACGGCACTCGCCTGAAGCGCCAAGGTCCGATACGCCATGCGCGCCACGGATTCAAGCACCACCGCATTGTGCGCGGCGTCGCTGGCGGTCCGTCCCCATACGAAAGGCGCATGGCCGTTGACCAGACAGGCGGGAACGGCAAGCGGATCGAGCGCGGGAGTCTCTTCGTCGCCGCGGAACCGCGCCACAATCGCGAGGCCCGTCTCATGTACATAGCGGCCTGCAATCGCTTCGTCCGTGAGCGGCCGGGTGACAGGCACCGGACCGTAGAAGTAGTCGGCGTGCGTAGTTCCGAACGCCGGAATGGGCAGGCCCGCCTGCGCAAAGCTGGTCGCGAACTCGGAGTGCGTATGCACCACCGCGCCGATCGACGGGAACTCGCGATACAGCAGCGTGTGCGTGTCGAGATCGGAGGATGGATTGAGCTTTCCCTCGACGATCTTGCCGTCGAGATCGGTGACGACCATGTCCTCCGGCCGCAACTCGTCGTAATCGACGCCAGAGGGCTTGATCACCACCAGCCCCTGCTCGCGGTCCACGCCCGAGGCATTGCCAAAGGTGTAGAGCACAAGGCCGCGCCGGACCAGTTCCAGATTGGCCTCCAGCACTTCCTCGCGCAGCGTTCCCAACAGCATCAGGACAACCTTCCTGCTTCGGTGAAGTGCGTCGCAAGGGTCTTCAATTCTCTTCGACAAAAGCACGCGTCGTATCGCCAGGGCCCTTCCCAAGGCGGGGCGACAAGCTGCAACTCAATGCGCGGCCCACTCGATCTTCGAGAGGTCAATGCCCTCTTTGACCATCTCGTAGAGAGGAGAAAGTTCGCGCAGCTTCTGGACGACATCGATAATTTTGTCGCTCACGTAATCCACTTCAGCTTTGGTGTTGAAACGGCCCAGGCCGAAGCGGATGGAAGAATGCGCAACGTCGTCACCGAGCCCCAACGCCTTGAGCACATAGCTGGGTTCGAGCGTCGCCGAGGTGCACGCGGAGCCCGAGCTGACCGCGATATCGTTGATACCCATCAGCAGGCTCTCGCCTTCCACGTAGACGAAGCTCATGTTGAGATTGCCCGGCAGGTGGTGCTCCATGTTGCCATTGACGTGGACATAGTCGAGCGCGTTCTCCAGCTTGCCCTTCAGGTATTCGCGCAATTCCAGTTCGCGCGCGGCTTCGCTGGCCATCTCGTTCTGGCAGAGTTCGCAGGCCGCGCCCAGGCCGACGATCCCCGGGACGTTCAGCGTACCCGAACGCATGCCGCGCTCGTGGCCGCCTCCGTTGATCTGCTCGGCAAGCTGCACGCGAGGATTGCGCCGACGCACATACAGCGCGCCAACGCCCTTCGGCCCATAGATTTTGTGGCCGCTCAAGCTGAGCAGATCGATGTTGTCGGTCTGCACGTTGACCGGAACCTTGCCAACCGCCTGCACGGCATCGGAGTGAAAGATCACGCCCTTCTCGTGACAGAGTTTGCCGATCTCCTGGATGGGCTGGATCACGCCGATTTCGTTGTTCGCGTACATGATGGACACGAGGATCGTCTTATCCGGTCCCTCAGTCACGATGGCGCGCTTGAGGTCTTCGATATCGATCAGCCCGTCCGCTTGCACGGGCAGGTATGTGATGCGGCAGCCGGACTTTTCGAGGCGCTTGCAGGTGTCCAGCGTGGCCTTGTGCTCGGTCACCTGCGTGATGATGTGGTTGCCGCGCTCGCGGTACATCTCGGCGACGCCCTTGATGGCGAGGTTGGTGCTCTCGGTCGCGCCGGAGGTGAAGATGATCTCCTTGGTGCTTGCGCCGATAAGCTTTGCGATCTGTTCGCGCGCCTTCTCGACGCCCTGCTCTGCCTCCCAGCCGAAGCTATGGTTCCTGCTTGCCGCGTTGCCGAAGATGCCCGTGAGATACGGCATCATGGCATTGAGTACGCGCGGATCCAGCGGCGTGGTCGCGTGGTTGTCCATGTAGATGGGCAGCTTGACGCCCACGGGCAGCGGCTCGTTGGACTGCGTGACGTTCATTCCGAGTGTTTCAGCCATGGTGTGTGCTCCTAAAAGTTGCGCGGTGCGCGTTGTCTGTTGCGGGTAAAACCGTTAGCGTGCAATCGAAACCAGGCCGCCGGCCAGCGCATGCTCCCTGAAGGGACGCTCGCCGGCCGGATGGTCGCTGGGTTCGATGAGGTCGGCGATGCTCAGATCGCTGAGCAGATCGGTGATGCTGTCATTGACCTTGCGCAACGGCTCTTTGATGGTGCAGGTGCCGTGCAGGTCGCAAGTCCCGTGAATGGTAATGCAACTGGTGATAAACAGCGGGCCGTCGATCGCGCGGATGACTTCGAAGGCCGAGATGTCGCGCGCGGACCGCGCCAGGGCATAGCCTCCGTTGGTTCCCGCATGCGAAGCCAGCAGACCCGCGCGGGCCAGCGTCTGCAAGATCTTGGCCAGCAGTTGCGGCGGAATGTGATAAGCCTCGGCGATGGCCTTGGCGGAAGCCGCGGCGTTACCAGAAGCCGCAACGTTGCCAGTAGCCTGGACCTGCTCGGCGAGGTACTTGAGCGCCATCAGGCCGTAATCCGCTTTTTTGGTGAGCCGCAGCATTTTATCGGTGTGGGCCGGCAATCGCGCAGGTCAGCGCGAATCCGGCCATTCTCAGTGTACGGCGCACGCCGTTCCGAAGCAAGACCAATGTGGTCGGAGTTCCGCATGGACAGACGCGCAGTTGTTGGGTGTGGGTTCCCGTTTCGATTCCATGGCCTTTACCAGCCTCGACAACCCACAACCGAGAACCCACAACTGACAACTCCAGGATCAGCTAATCTGATATTTCCGACTTTCTTCCGTGACTGCCCTTCGACAATTCCGCGCTGCTCCCAACCTCCTGACCATGCTGCGGCTGTTCATCCTGCCGTTCCTCGTCATCACCATCCTCGACAGGCGCTGGGGCGTGGCCTTCGCGTTGCTGTGGGTGTCGGGCGTGAGCGACGGGCTCGACGGTCTGCTGGCCCGCGTGCTTCAGCAGCGGACCACCCTGGGCCTCTATCTGGATCCCATCGCCGACAAACTATTGCTCAGCACGCTGTTCGTCGTGCTGACCCATGTGGGCATCATCCCGCGCTTCGTCACCGTGCTGGTGCTCAGCCGCGACATCGGAATTCTGCTGATCGCAACGCTGCTGTTCGCGACCAACACCTTGCGCGATTTTCACCCCAGCAAATTAGGCAAGTTCAACACCGTCGTGCAGATTCTGGGCATCCTCGCCGTGATGACCTGCCAGGTGCTGCCGGTGCTCCAGCTCGAGCGATTGAAGGGCGTGCTGCTTTGGGCCATCGCGGTGCTGGCGCCTGTCTCGGCGGCGGAGTATGCCTGGATCGTCGTCCGCAGGGTCAACGAGCCGCTGCCGGCGCCGCGTCTCGATGCGTAACGCGTCTGACCGGGAAGTTGCCTGCGCGGCCTCGCTGCGGCTAAACTGAAATACGGCGCAGGCGCGTAGCTCAGTTGGTTAGAGCGCTACCTTGACACGGTAGAGGTCTCCGGTTCGAATCCGGACGTGCCTACCATATCTAACCCCCTATACAATGGGTTCACGGTTCAGCGAACGAACCTGAATCGGAAGAGAACGAAGGCACTGCAAGGGCGTACGAGACGCGAACGATACAACAGTTCTTGCAAAGCGCTCCTTGGCGATCTCCTCCACCTGTGCGAACGAATCGAATATTGCCGGCCGCGGCGTCAACGCATTTCCGAGCCCAGCAACGGAGCATTCGCCGTTGCGGGTGAGACCTGCTTCCCCTTTGCATGATGGCGCTTTCGCCTTGTGCAGGCCAGCTGTAGGTGGCGTTCGCACATCGTCTGGAGGACCATCCGGGTTTCGCTCGCAAAGCGCAACTCAGGGTGATCCTTCCGCTTTTTGCGCCTCCACGCGCTGATCGCACCGGGCATCGGAAGGCCGCAACCAAGGCGAGCTAATGTGCGCGCGTTCCATGCCGATAAAAGGATGGACTTACCCGATGCTGGCGCGCCCGGCGATTTCCGGTATCCATCTTGCGGTTGCAAAACCTTCGGAGTTCTTGAGATGAAAGTGCGTTTCCCCCTGCATTTCGGTGTTGTTGTCCTCAGTGCCCTTGGTGCGACGTTCGGCTTGTTCGCGTTGTCTGGTTGCAGCGGAGGCTGGGGTGAACTCAAGCCCGCCATCGCTCGCCAGCAGGGTCGCGCGCAGACGGTCATCAGCGGGCAAAGCGCACCTTTACGGTGACCGCAGCGGGCACCGGTCCCTTCGCGTATCAGTGGTATTTGAATGGAGCAGCCATCGCGGGCGCCACATCCAGCGCCTACGATACCGGCGCTACGGTGAGCAACCAGGATGGTTCCATCTGCACCGTAGCCGTTACCAGCGCGGGCGGAACGGCGATGAGCGCACCCTATCTCTTGACCGTGAACACGCCGCAACCATCTCCGGCACAATGGTGACCGCAACAGGCGCAGGCACCATCGTGCTCAGTGCGAATCAGATCGCCAACGGCAACTATGCGGCGGCCAGCACGACGACAAACATTCCCGTAGCAACGGAAGTTCCCACGCTGAGCTTCGGAGCAGTCGCAGCCCAGACCTACGCCCACGATCGTCGTCCAGCCCATCGGCCAGACCGCCGCCGTTGGCGGAAACGCTACGTTCGCCGTGACCGCCTCGGGATCGGGAACCCTCAAATACCAGTGGTATCGCGTGGCTTACTCCAGCACGGAGCTCTCCGCTCCGACCGCCGGAGTCTCCGTCTCCGGCGCCACCAGCAGCACGTACACCGCACCCTCCAGCTACACAGCGCAAAGCAATGACGGCGATAACTACTATGTCCTCGTCACCAACAACTACGGCTCGGCCGTTTCCAGCCGCGTTGTGCTCGCTGTAGGCCCGGGCATCGTGCTCCAGATCACCGCCAATCCGCATACCGGCTACATCGCCGCCAACACGCTAGCCAGCTTCACCGTCGGCGCAACCTGCACTGGCTGCATCCCCGAGTACCAGGGGTACTGGTACACCCCCGGATCGAAGACCGTCGCCGCGTTAGCCAACGGTGTCGTCTCCAGCGGCGCGCTCTCCGGCGCGACCATCGCCGGAACAACCACCTCCTCTCTCACTCTGCAAAACGTGCCCACCACAGCATCCGGAGCAACCTTCTATGTCCCCTATCTGGCCGGAGCGCGCTACGTTCTTCCGCAGCCGTGGCTGCAAGACCCGCAGCCATGCCGGCGGCGGAATCGCCGGCGCAAGCACTCACACGACGGCGTTCGTCGCCCGCATGGGCGGAGGGCTCGATGTGCCGATCACTACTCACATCGCGGTACGCGTCGTTTAGGTTGATTACGACCTGACGACCTTCGCGAACACCACCACCGACCACCAGAACAATCTGCTGCTGGCTGCGGGCCTGGTCTATCGCTGGTCACGCGACAAGTAGCGGGTAACGTCACCACGCGGCGCGGAAACAACCGCACCCGCGCCGTTCCCGGGGGATTCGTTCAGGTCGTTACTTCGAAGCTGTCGAAGCGACGCCACTTGTAAATCGCGATCGACACAATCCAGCTCATAACGAACAGCCCGACGATGCAGTATCCGAGGGTGCCAAAGTTGCCATTGAGTTGACCGATCAGTCCCCAGAAGCGGCCCTTGAGGTGGAACTGTCCGGCCAGCAATCCGAGTGCTTCGATTCCACCGACACCCAGCGCGACAACCACCGACACCGAAGTGATGGTGAGGTTGTAGTAAAGCTTGCGGATAGGCTTGACGAACGCCCATCCATAAGCGCCCAGCATCAGGATATTGTCGGTGGTGTCGATCAACGACATGCCGGCGGCGAACAGCGCAGGGAAGATAAGAATCGACCAGAGCGACAGACGATTCGAGACCGCGGCTGCGGACAGGCCGAGCACGCCAATCTCCGTGGCCGTATCGAAGCCCAGGCCGAACAGAATGCCCAGTGGATACATGTGCCAACTGCGGCGAATCATCCCGAACATGGGGCGGAAGAGACGGGCTAGCAGACCGCGGCTGTTGAGCAGCAGGTCGAAGTCTTCCTCCACATAAGGCTCGCCGCGCCGCACCCGCGCAAACGCACGATAGATGGAGCGAAGCACAACCAGGTTGACCAGCGCAATACCGAAAAGAAACAGCGTCGAGACCAGCGTACCGATCAGGCTCCCGAGGTCTTTAACGGCATCGACGCGGTGCTGCAACGCGCGAGCCGTCGCCGCAATCCCGACCGCGCCCAGCACCACAATGGTGGAGTGGCCGAGCGAGAACATGAATCCCACCGCGACCGGACGCTTGCCCTCCTGCATGAGCTTGCGGGTTACGTTGTCGATGGCGGCGATGTGGTCGGCGTCGACCGCGTGGCGCAACCCGAAGCTGTAGGCGAGAAACGCTGTCCCAAGGAGCACGGGGTAAGGATGAAACGCGATAACAGCCCACAACCACGCCGCTACATTGAAGACCAGCAGAATGGCATAGATGCCAATGACCTTGGCTCGGGTCTCGCCCGCTTCGTCATCGAGCAATATCCGGAGCAGAAAAGGCATTAGACCTACTTTAGAGCGACGCCGCAGTTGGTGTTGAGTCGCCGTCGCTTTTGTTTGTCATTCCCGTAGGAAATCTGCGTTGTCAGCCTCTATACCATCATTGCTACAGACGCTCGGTTCCATTCTGCGGGGCTGGTCGTGGTGAATCGCGCTTGCGCTTCTCGCTACGCAGGTGCCGGTTGCAGCGCCGCCATCGAGGACTCCATCAACCCGACAACCTCCTCCATTCCCTGCCCGGTCTTCGAGGATATCTGCAGCACACGCATTCCCGGGCGAACGCTGTTGATGTTGCGCAGCGCAGCGGGCAGGTCGAACTCCGTCGCCTCGGCGAGGTCCATCTTGGTGATCAACGCCACATCCGCGGTGTTGAAGATGGTCGGATACTTCAGCGGTTTATCCTCGCCTTCGGTGGCGGACAGCAGTACCACGCGCATCTCTTCGCCAAGGTCATAGCTCGACGGGCAAACCAGATTACCGACGTTTTCGATAAAGAGAAAATCCAGATCGTCCAGCTTCCACTCTTCGATCGCCGCGGCAATCATGTTCGCGTCGAGATGGCAAATTGTTCCAGTCGTAATCTGCTTCACCTGAGCGCAGGCGCGGCCCAGCCGCAGCGCGTCGTTCTCCGTCGCGAGATCACCAACCAGCGCTGCGATACGGTGGTCCTTGGCCATGAGCGACATGAGCTTTTCAAGGAACGCAGTCTTGCCCGAGCCTGGACTCGAGACGAAGCTGATAACGCACACGCCGGCCTGCTGAAACCGCTCGCGCAGATTGCGGGCCAGCAGATCGTTCTCCTTCAGAATGCGCGCGCGAACTTCGACCAGCCGGGGTTGGGTCTTCATGACACGATCTCCATTGCTGTCACTTCCAGTTCTTTCCCTCGCAGAATCTCCTGCGCGATCTCCTGCGCGGGCGTGATGCAGCGCGGACACAGAATCTCCTGCACCTCGGGCGTATGCGTGGTCGCACACACCGGGCAATAGACGAGCAAAGGAACCCGCTCAATTTCGAGCCGTGAACCCGCGAATGCGGTGCCTTCGCAAGCCAACTCGTAGGCGAAACCAAGCGCATCGCCGTCTACGCCCGCCAGCACACCGATCTTCAGGTGGACTACCTCGACGCTGCCGCCGCCCTGCTTCTCGATCTCTTCCGTAAGCTGCTCGATGATGCTCAAGGCAATCGACAGTTCATGCATCGCCGTCGCCCGCTTACATGGATTTGATCTTGATATAACGCGCAATATCCGGCGCGAGCGAATACATAAGGGCTGCTACTGCAATGCCCGCTACAACACACAATGTTGTCGTCGTCTTCATGCTTCCTCCTTGTAACTCGTAAAGCTGCCCATCATTCCGAACCTTGCTCAACTCGCAACGCAGACCGCCGTTGGCTGTTCTTGCAGCCGCGCCACTAGATCCTGCACCATCGCGACAGCCTCCGGAACTGCCGCCGCGACCTGCGGCGAAAGTTCCATGCGGCCCTCCAGTTCGTCGCCGAAATCCAGAGGCTCACAACCTACGATGTACACCTCCGCAGTTACGTCGCCCAGCGATCGCGCGGTCGCCAGAACCCGTACCGGGTCCATCGAGTGCGGGTCGATACCGGGCTGATCTTCCGCGCCTGAACCCTCTGGCTGCAAGAGATAGAGTGTGCCTGGCGTACCTCCGCGCGGCACCGCATCGACCAACACCACAGCCCGCCAGGGGTCAAGCAGTGCATAGGCCAGATCGAGGCCGCGAATTCCGAAATCGATCACTCGCACCTGCGGCGGAAGCCCGGCAGCGGCAAGCGCCCGAGCGGCCTCGACGCCAAAGCCATCGTCGCCGAGAAAAATGTTGCCGATGCACGCAATCAAAATCTCTTGGCCACTTTCCTGGCCACTTCCTTCGCCGATTTGGCCGCCGCCTGCTTCGATCACAGCACCTCCATCCCCAGCGGCTCGACTTCATCCGGAGTAAAGAAAAACCGATGGCCGGCCTGACGCAGCATGCCCATGTCCCTGCCGGGATCGTCCTCCAGCACAACGGCGAACTGCAGATTGTCTTCGAGGTCCTGCTCGATGGCCTCGATAATCGCGACCTTACCCTCCATCGCAATATCCATGATGTCGGCGCGCCTCTGCGGCCACAGACGCACCCGATCGCCGCAGCGCACGTCCACGCCGAAGACACGCACGCAATCGACAGGGGGCCGATCGGCGAACGGATCCCAGGACTCCATCACGCCATCGAATTCAGCGGCCTCTGCGGGCTCGGCAGCCTGTGCCGGCAGCACCGTACGCATCTCGCGCACAGCCCCGTGAATCTTCATCAGATGGTCCGCGGGCAGCGTTTCGGTCCGCTCGAGAATGGCGCGCGCATGCGGATCGCTGCGGCGCATCTCGGCCTTCTCCTCGTCGGTCAGCGTCATCACGCGCAGCGCCAGCATCTCGTCCATCTCGGTGCCGTCAAAAAAATCGCCGGCGCTCTCCGGCGCGATCTGCGGATAATCGTAGAGGATAATCGGCGAGCAGAGCACGCGGGTACGATCTCCCTCCTCGCCGGCCAGCACCGGAAAGACGCCCTGATTGCTGCACGCGGCAACGTCAGCCTGATACTCCGGCGGCGGGTCGAGCAACGAGACAAAGGCGCCGCCGTCGATGCGCAGCAACAGATGCGCGGAGGTGAAGGCGCTGGCCTGGGCCGTTCTGCGCGACATCGTCTCCGGCGCGGCAACCGGCGTTTCGTTCGCGAAGGCGGCGCTCAGCCGATAAAGGCCGACTCGCAGTTCATCGGTGCGCAGCGTAAGCTTGCCGGTCATCGCGCACGCATGGAAATGCGCGGGGACACGCTCACGCTCTTCGTCTGAAGGCGTCGCGAGATCGAGCACTCGCTCCAGGCCGCCGCTCATCTCGGCGAGCGCAATGCCCTCCAACGTTCGCGCACGCGCAAAGCCTTCGTCCCAACCTTCTTCCGTTCCCGCGGGGACAATCTGCAGGAAGCGAAGACGCACATCGAGCTTGGCATTGGCATCGGCCTGGATCAGAACTTCGGCGTGAAACGAGCAGGTCTCAGGCGGCTTTTGCGCCTCCGCAAACTCGCGCGGAAACAACGTCCCGAAGTTCCAGCGCTGCTGGTTCTTGATCGACGACGGACGGTACGGGTACAGAATGTAACCCTCGTAGAGCACAGCGTCGGCAATCTTTTCGAGCACACCGAATTTCATTGCCGAACTCCTTCCACCGCGGGCGTGACTTCCTTCAACACGGCGCGCTCGGCGAGTTCAGCATGTTCCGCGCGATCGATCAACTGGTCCAGAAGCTGGTCCCACATGGGAATGCCGCGCGCAACTTTGTAACGGTAAAGCCGGTCGAAGCTCTCCTTCGGAAGCCGCATCCAGATCGAGTTGGGATAATGCGCGTCGATGGCCGCCTTCCATACCTCCACCGGCACATAGAACTTCGCCTCGCGGTCCCACGGAATGGGCGCGATCTGCATACCGCCGTCGGCACCCGCATAAAAGACCGTTCCGCTGAACAGCGCCGAGACTGAAATCTTGCCAGCTTCCAGCCCATAAAAATATTTGGTCGCGGCCACATCGAAATCGAGGGTACAAGGCAGCGGCAGGTCGACCACGATCTCGCCGCTGAAGCCCGGCGCTTTGACCACCGTGTTGGTCCAGAGCATCGGCTTCATGGTACGCGCCCAGCGTTCGCGCTCGCCGAACAGGTCCAGCAATCGCGCCTCTTCCACCGCACTATAGGCGCGGCCCAGCGGCTCGATCTGCACCTGGCAATTCAGACTGACGGAGTGGATCGCCTGCTCCGAATCGGCGTTGCGAATATGCAGCTTGGCGGCCAGCGTGGGTATCGCCGCGTAGGGCATCACCGAAACCTCGCCGATGCGAAAGGAGAGCTCAGGCATGGTGCACCTGCCCACTGCCGCCGGCTTTCCGCTGAAGCTCGCGCAGGAACTCGGCTACCGCGCCCCAGACCTCCGTGCCACCCGAGAGCCCGCGCCACCGGGTCCGGATAATGCCGACCAGCCGATAACACTCATCGATCGGTACGATAAAGTAGACCGGGTCGCCCACTCGATTGACCAGCAGCGCCTCCACCTCGGGCTGTAGCGCCCGCAGCGGCGCGCAGGCGGCGACGCGCTCGTCCCATGCGTCGAGGCCGAGCAGCGACTCGATCGCGCCTGCCGGACTCGGATACATCGCCACCATCTTTCCCTGCGCGTTGCGAAAGAGAAACGCCAGGTTGATGGGCAGCATCATCTCTTCCCACTGCAAATCGGTGAAAGTGAAATCACGCAACTGGCGCACTCTCCGCGGCACGCGCAGATACTTGCCGTCGTCGCGCCCATCGAACAGGATCGCGCACGCGTCGCACGCGCATTCGATCTGGCGCAGACGCCGCTCGAGCAGATGCTGATGAGCGTCTTCCAGGAGAGCACTGCATAAAGCGCAGCGCTCGCCTGCCGGACGTGTTCGAGCAAAGCGCTTCAGCGCGGAGAACACTTCGGCCTGTTCCGGCGCGTTCTCACGAGCATCCATCTCATCGGCTTGAGGAGTCATGCGTAGCAAACCTAAGCCGGCGGGAGATGCGGCATGCGCGGGTCGATGGGATCCTCATTGGCAGCATTGATGCCCGTGGAACTGCGGGCCGTAGCGTACTGGCCTTCGCGCCCGGGCTCTGCGCCGTGCTTCACCCAATCCTCGCCCCTGTGCGTGCCGGGCGTATGCGAAGGCTTGTCCGGTGTTACATCCTGTCGAGCCATATCTGCCTGCCTTTCGATATCTAAGTTGCGGTATCAGTTTGTTTGCAGCGTCACCAGACGCGGCGGCGCAGGAATGTTCTCCGAGATCACGTTCACCACCTCCGGAGCCATGTTGTAAATCGCCTCTTCGACCGTGCTCCTCATCGTGTCCGACGTCGAATGACAGCCGCCGCTCCCGCCCTGCAACCGCACATGGACCACGCCATCTTCGATTGAAGCAAGCTCCACACTGCCGCCATGCGACTTCAGCGAAGGCCTGGCCTTATCGAGCGCCGAGGTAACCCGCTTCTCCAGCGGCACTGGATTGATGCCATGCAGCGAGAGCACGTTGGAGACGAGGTCGTCCTGCGCAATGCGCTCGATGGCCTCTTCGCCGTGCGGAAGAGCGGCGACCTCATCCAGCAGCCGCTCCAGCGCCACGCCATGCAGTTCGATCACCGCCTGCAGCAACTCCTGCGCGACCGCTCGCATCGCTGGATCGCCGGTCGATTCCATCCGGCTCACCAGCTCTTCGATGCGGTCGCTGCGGCGAGTGAACTCACGCCGGGTCTCTGCGCCTGGCTTGACTGCCTCCATCACTTGCTTCCCTGCGCGCCGAACATCGGCATGTGCCGGGTCTCCAGCAGCTTGGTCTCCCCGTGATACATATGGACGCCGCACGGCAGGCAAGGATCGAAGCTGCGCACCGCGCGCATGATGTCGATGCCCTTGAATTTATCCGGTCCGTTCTCCTCGAAGATCGGCGTATTCTGCACCGCATCTTCGTAGGGTCCGGGCGTTCCATAGATATCACGCGGATTCGCGTTCCACGGCGTCGGCGGATACGGATGGTAGTTGGCGATCTTGCCCTCGCGAATCACGACGTGATGCGAGAGCACACCGCGCACCGCCTCGTGGAAGCCGCAGCCGATGGCCTCCTCCGGCACCGTGAAGTCCGACCAGGTCTTGGTGCGGCCCGCGTAGAGCTCCTTGAAGGCACCCTCGAGAAAATGATAAGCCGCAGCACACGCGTAAGCCTGGAAGTAGGTGCGCGCGCGATCGCGTTCGATCGCATTCGACCACTGCGGGATCTTCCACTCGAACTCCACCTCAGGCTTGAGCGCCGTCTTCGGCAGCCGGATCTTCACACTGTTTCCGGTCGCCTTCAGGAACTCGGTCTCGACCAGCCCGGACAGCGCCGTGGACCATAGCCGCGCGATCGGACCGCCGCCGGTGTCGAGCGCAAGATGGTCGCCGGTGCGTTTGTCGTACCAGCGCGGCGACATCACCCAAGTATAGTTGCCGGCAAAATCGCGCTTTTGCGGCCGCGGAATCGTGGTCTGGTTCCACGGGTGATCGCGATGCACCGGATTGCCGATCGGGTCGTGCTTCACAAACGTCTCGGCGTTCTCCCACGAATCGTAGTAGGAGCTGCCCAGCAGAATCCGGATGTTGAGGTTGATGTCGATGAGGTCGTTGGTCACGAGTTGGCCATCGACAACGATGCCCGGCGTGACGAACATCTTGCGGCCCCAATCGCCCATGTTCTGATACTTATAGTCGCAGTGCGCGGGATCGTTGAACGAGCCCCAGCAGCCCAGCAGGATGCGCCGCTGGCCGACCTTCTCATACCCAGGCAGCGCCTCGTAGAAGAAGTCGAACAGATCATCATGCAGCGGCACCACGCGCTTCATGAACTCCGCGTACTTCGCCAACCGCACTGCGAAGTCGGTGAAGACCTGCACCGTGGCTGCCGTCCCGATGCCGCCAGGATACAACGTCGAAGGATGCACGTGACGGCCCTCCATCAGGCAGAACATCTCGCGGGTCAGCCGGCTCATCTGCAGCGTCTCGCGATAGAACTCGCCGGTAAACGGATTCAGCGAGGTCATGATGTCGGCAATGGTCTTGAACCCATGCTTGTCGGAATTCGGCGCTGCGGTGCTCTGCGCCTTGGTCCACACGTCCGGGTTGGTCTCCTTCACCATGTTCTCGCAGAAGTCCACGCCCACCAGGTTGTCCTGGTACAGGTTGTGGTCGAACATGTACTCGGCCGCCTCGCCGAGATTGATCATCCACTCGCCCAGCGCGGGCGGACGCACACCGAACGCCATGTTCTGCGCATAGACGGCGCAGGTCGCGTGGTTGTCGCCGCAGATGCCGCAGATGCGGCTGGTGATGAAATGCGCATCGCGCGGATCTTTACCCTTCATGAACACCGAGTAGCCGCGGAAGATCGACGAGGTGCTGTAACACTCCGCCACTTCGTGGTTCTCGAAGTCAATCTTGGTGAAGATGCCGAGGCTGCCGACGATACGCGTAATCGGATCGAAGTTCATCTCGACCAGCTTGCGATTCGTCTCGGTTGCAGAGGTAGCTTTTCCTGTTTGCGGAAGAACGGACGTTGCCATGGATCAACCCTCGAAAACTTCTGCGCCAGCGGGCGCGGTGAGAGGTTCTGTTGCCAGAGACGATCGGTCAGATCGACGTAGCGGCGATCGACTAATGCGGCTCTACCTGATAGCCCGTCGTCAGCTCGCGCCCCGGATGGCGCCACTTCGGCTCTTTGTTGACTGCGCTGTTGGTGATCGCCCGCAGCGCGCGGATGATCTTGCCATACGCTCCCGACGCGGCCGTCGAAACCCTTCCGCCGGGAGGCTCATCCATGAACGGCATAAACTTGTCCGGAAACCCCGGCATCGTGCAGCCGATGCAGATGCCGCCCACGTTCGGGCAGCCTCCGATGCCGCGCATCCAGCCGCGCTTGGTCACGTTGCAGTTGACCACCGGTCCCCAGCAGCCGACCTTCACCAGGCACTTCGGTGAACCGTACTCCAGCGCAAAATCACCCTGCTCATAGTAGCCCGCGCGATCGCATCCTTCATGCACCGTCTTGCCGAACAGCCACGTAGGACGAAGCTGATCGTCGAGCGGGATCATCGGAGCCAGACCGGCGACCTGATACAGCAGGTACAGCACGGTCTCCATGAAGTTGTCCGGCTGCACCGGGCAACCCGGCACATTCACAATCGGCAAACCAGCGGCGGAGCGAAAGTTCCAGCCCAGATAATCGGCCAGGCCCATGCATCCGGTAGGATTGCCCGCCATCGCGTGGATACCGCCGTAGGTGGCGCAGGTTCCGATCGCAATGGTGGCCACCGACTTGTGCGCCAGGCGATCGATCCACTCGCAGGTGGTGATGGGCTGGCCGGTCTCGCGATTGGTTCCCATCGCTGCCCAGTAGCCTTCTCGCTTGATCTGCTCGTTGGGGATGGAGCCTTCCACCACGAGCACATACGGACCTAGCTTGCCCGATTCCCCGTCGTAGAAAAACTGCATGAACTCCTCGCCGTTTTCATAGGCGAGAACCGGATTGTGCAAATGTACTTTGGGCAAACCTGGGATGGCGCCCAGCAAAACATCTTCGATGCTCGGCTGTTCGGCAGCCGTAATGGAGACCGAATCTCCATCGCACCCCAGCCCGGCAGTGATCCACAGAATATGCACATCCGTGGGTGGCGCGGGTTTCACTTCGTTTACAGAACTCGACGTCAAAGCCATACAGCTCCTTCTGTCTCACTCGTGCTTTCGGCCCTACATTGTCAACCACTCCGGCGCTTCGTTGTCGCTCTGCTCAACGCTGCGCTACGCCCTCAATCATGCCCCAGATTGTGTTCCTGTCGCATCACGACTGTCAAGTTGCCAGAAGACTTGCGGCTCCGTAAGTTCGGCTCTGCTGCTCTTCGACGTCCAGCCCAACCCCAGCCCGACAAGCTCCATACCGGATTGAGAAAATACCTAACAAATTCGCGGCAGTTGCTCGCCGAACAGGACATCGACCACCCGCGTGCCGCCAACGGAGGTCTTCATCAGCACCATGCCCGCATGTTCTTGGACGCACTCTCCGATCATTTGGCTGTCCTGGCCCAGCGGGTGGCGGCGCATCCTCGCCAGCACGCGTTCGGCAATCTCCGGCGCGACCACCGCGAGCAGCTTGCCTTCGTTCGCGACATACAGCGGATCGAGCCCCAGCACCTCGCAGGCGCCGCGCACGGTGTCGCGCACCGGCAGCGTATCTTCCTGCAACAGCATGCCCATACGCGACCGCCCGGCAATCTCGTTCAATGTCGTCGCAACACCGCCGCGGGTAGGATCGCGCATGCAGCGAATCGCTTCAATATCGCCCGCCGCCTCCGCCTCGTCCAACATCTCGTTCACCAGCCCATACAGCGGCGCGCAGTCGCTTTCGAGGGCGCTCTCAAATTGCAGGTTCTCGCGCTGCGACAAGATCGTAATCCCGTGGTCGCCGATAAATCCGCTGAGCAGAATCTTGTCGCCCGGGCGCGCCCGGTCCGCGGAGAGTCGCGTTGCGCGGTCGACGATCCCTATGCCCGTCGTGGTGATGAAGATCTTGTCTCCCTTGCCGCGGTTGACGACCTTCGTGTCGCCCGTGACCAACTGCACGCCGGCCTGCTCCGCCGCATCGCGCATCGACGCCACAACGCGCCGCAATTCCTCGGTCGGCAAGCCCTCTTCGAGAATGAACGCGGCAGCCAGATACAGCGGCTTCGCCCCGCCCATCGCAAGATCGTTCACAGTGCCGTTGACGGCCAGCGTGCCGATGTCACCGCCCGGAAAAAAGATCGGCGTCACCACAAACGAGTCGGTGGTAAAGGCCAGCCGCGCGCCGCCAATCTCCAGCAGCGCCTGATCGTCCATACGCTCCAGCGTGGGATTGCGAAACTGGCTGACGAAGATCTTCTCGATCAACTCGGCAGACAATTTCCCGCCGCTACCATGACCCAGCACGATCTGCGGATGCTCGAAGATGGGCAGCGGACACTCGCCGAACGGCCCCAGCGCGGGCACCTCTTCTTCGCGTTCCTGCAGCTTGCCAGACGACATCAGGCTGCGCCTCCGATGGTTACCAGCGCCGGATTCAGATGCCTTCCGTAAGCGTAGTACGCCGCGCACGCGCCCTCCGCCGAAACCATCGTCGCTCCCAGCGGGTGCTGCGGATCGCACTGCGTTCCGAAGGCCGGGCAATCGTGCGGCTTCTTGATGCCCTGCAGGATCTGTCCCGCAATGCAGATCTCAGGCTCATCGGTGTCGATCGCCGCCACATCGAAGCGATACTCCGCGTCCTGCTCCAGAAACTCATCGCGCAGATGAAAGCCGCTCTGCGGAATCGTGCCCACGCCGCGCCAGCGCCGGTCGCCCACTTCAAACACTTTGCCGATCAGGTCCTGGGCCGCCTGATTGCCGCCGCGCGCGAGGATGCGCGAATACTGATTCTCCACCTCAGCGCGGCCCGACTCCAACTGCCGCACCACCATCAGCACGCCTTCCAGAATGTCCAGCGGCTCAAAGCCCGTGACCACAATCGGCACATGAAACCGCGCGCTCAGCGGCTCGTACTCGCGATAGCCCACCACCGCACACACATGCCCCGGCCCGAGAAATCCCTGCACGCGATTTTGCGGCGAGCTTAGAATCGCTTCGATCGCGGGCGGCACCAGCACGTGCGACACCAGCAGCGAAACATTGCGGATGCCCTCTTCCTTCGCGCGCCAGGCGAGCATCGCATTGGCCGGCGCCGTCGTCTCAAACCCGATCGCGAAGAACACCACCTGCTTGTCCGGGTTGGCGCGCGCAATCTTCAGGCAGTCCAGCGGCGAGTACACAACCCGCACATCCCCACCCAGCGACTTGATGCTGAACAGATCGCCGTCCGATCCGGGCACGCGCAGCATGTCGCCAAACGAGCAGAAGATCACCTCCGGCCGCCGTGCAATCGCATGCGCCTTGTCGATCATATCCAGCGGCGTCACGCACACCGGGCAGCCCGGCCCATGCACCAGTTCCACACCCTCCGGCAGCATGTGGTCCAGCCCATGCTTCACGATCGAGTGCGTCTGTCCGCCGCAGACTTCCATGATGACCCATGGCTTGGTCTGCACGCGCTTGATCTCGTCCACCAGCTTGGCCGCGACATTGCCATCGCGGTATTCGTCCACATACTTCATGAACTGCCTCCTCGCCATCGTCCGTTGTCGATCTCTTCCACCACCGGAGATTCAAGCTCAGTGAGCTGATCGAGTTCCGCGAGCGCCGCATAGGTGCGATGCGCCTCTTCTTCATCCACGCGGCTGATCGCGAACCCGACATGCACCAGAACGTACTCGCCGACGATCGTCTCCGGCACATACTCCAGGCAGGCCTCGCGCACCACGCCGCCAAATTGCACCCTTGCCATGTGCATGCCGTTCTGCGCGAAGGTTTCGACGACTTTACCTGGAATCGCAAGACACATAATTCACAGCCCTCGTTTCACAACTCTCGCCGAATCAGTTCGCAGGCAATCGCCGCTTGCCCGAGTGAGATGCCGCCATCATTGGCTGGGACCTGCCGTTGAAAAAATACTTCGAAGTTGTCGGCGCGCAGGGTCTCAACACATCCACGCAGCAGCCGCAGGTTCTGAAAGCAGCCGCCACTCAGACAGACGCGCGATAGACCGCAATCGTTGCGCATCCTGCGGCAGACATCTGCCGCGACAGCGACCAACGTGTTGTGAAAACGCACAGAGATCACGCCGGCGGGTGTGCCTCGCTCGATGCCCGTTACGATCTGTCGCACCATCGGCCGCATATCCACCTGTGCCGGATTCTGCCCGGCTATCGTGAAGTCGTAGCGCTCATCGTCATCCGCGCCTTCCGCGGCGATCGCCTCCAACGCCATAGCCGCTTGTCCTTCGAAGGACACGACATGACGCAGACCAATAAGCGACGCTACGGCGTCGAACAGCCGGCCGCAGGAAGAAGTCTCCATCGTCTGAATGCGCTTCTCGAGCATCGCATCGATCAGACGGATTCGCTCTTCCGCCCCCGGCTTGCAACTTACGCTCTCCCGAATCGCGCTGTCAAACCTCTCGCCGTCAAACCTATCGCCCGGCGTATCCCCGAACGCATCATGCAGATAGCTCCGCGCCACGCGCCACGGCTCGCGCACGGCCGCGTCGCCGCCGGCCAGCAGCACCGGCCGCAGATGCGCGTAGCGTTCAAAGCCCGCAAGATCGGCCACCAAAAACTCGCCGCCCCAGATCGTCCCATCGGTCCCGAAGCCCGTCCCGTCCCATGCCAGGCCCAGCACACGCCCCTGCAACTGGTGCTCGGCCATGCAGCTCGCGATGTGCGCGTGGTGGTGCTGCACGCCAATGCGCCGCTCGGCCGGGATCTTCAATGCAAGCTGCGTGCTGAGATAGCCCGGATGCAGATCGTGCACGATGATCTTCGGATTCGCGTGAAACAGCCCCTTCATCCGCTCCAACGTCTGTTCGTAAAATTGCAGCGTCTCGTAGTTTTCCAGATCACCGAGATGCTGGCTGGGCAGTGCGAAACCGGCCTTCGTCACGCAGAATGTGCTCTTCTGCTGCGCGCCGGTTGCCAGCACTTCGGCCTCCCCTAACCCCAGCCACACTGGCCGCGGCGCATATCCGCGCGCTCGCCGCAGCAGCATCGGCGCTTCATCGAACACACGCACAATCGAGTCGTCCACCCGCGTGTGGACCGGCCGGTCGTGATGCACGAACGCATCGGCGAGGCCGCTCAGCCGCGTCTCCGCCTCCGCCTCGTCGATCGCAATGGGCTCCTCGCTCAGGTTGCCGCTGGTCATCACCAGCGCCGCGTCCGAGCCCCAGCTTTCGCGCAGAATGCGAAAAAAAAGATCGTGCATCGGCGTGCAGGGCAGCATCACGCCGGTGAGCGGATTGCCAGGCGAAACCGCCGCCGCAAGATTCGCGTCCGGCCTGCGCTGCAGCAGCACAATCGGCCGCTCGCGGCTGAGCAGCGCCTCGCGTTCCGCCGCCGAAACCACGCAGAGACTCTCAACCGCCGCCAGTTCGCCCACCATGATCGCGAAAGGCTTTTCGCTCCGGTGTTTTCGTCTGCGCAACTCCTCAACCGCATGCTGTTGGCGCGCATCGCATGCCAGCTGATAGCCGCCCAGACCCTTCCACGCGACGATGCCGCCGCCGCGCAGAACTTTGCCGACAACTTGCAGAATCGTGCGCGCGTCTGAGCCTGAATCGCTGTTATCCGTTGCTACCAAACGCATGCGCGGACCGCACTCCGCGCATGCATTCGGCTGCGCGTGAAAGCGGCGGTTGGCGGGGTCTTCATACTCGGCCCGGCAGGCAGCGCACATCGCAAACTCCGCCATGGTGGTCTTGTCGCGGTCGTATGGAATATCCAGAATGATGCTGTAGCGCGGCCCGCAGTTGGTGCAGTTGGTGAACGGATATTCGTAGCGCCGGTTCGCCGGATCGCGCACCTCCGCGAGGCACTCCTCGCACACGCAGATGTCCGGCGGCACCAGCGTGAACGCCGTCTCGGACACATCGCTGTGCAGGATGCGGAAATCCGAATCTCCGCGCACCCCAGTCCGTGTCTGCTCGACGCTGACGATCTGCGCCAGCGGCGGAGCTTCGGCAGCCAGCGCCACAAGAAATTCGGCCAGCGTGCTGGCGTCTCCCTCGACCTCGATCACAGCGCCCTCGGCCGAGTTCATGACGAACCCGGCCAGTCCATGGCGCCGCGCCAGGTTGTACACATACGGCCGGAACCCCACCCCCTGCACCACGCCGCATACCAGCAGACGGACCCGGCTGCGCGTCCCCTGCCGCACCGTCGAGTCGATCGTCACCGTTGCCAGATCAGAAACATCCATCGCAAAATCGTCGCCCCTCGAGGCCATTCCGAGCCTACAGCAACGCCCGCGCCCGACCGAAATGGCGGGACAGAAGCCGAGCCACGTGGTATGCTTAAGGTTCGTTGGAGGGCTGCGCTTCTCATTCGATTTGTTGGTTCGGATGGACTGCGTTGTTCGGGCTCGAAGCATCGCCTGTTGCTCTCCGTGGCTAGACCTGCCCAAGCTAAGAAGATAAGACGGGCGTGATGTCAGCCTTCACGAATCAATCTTTTTGGAGTTACGTCATGGCACAGGTATGTGAGCTTTGCGGCAAAGGGCCGCAGTTTGGCAACAACATCTCGCACGCGAACAACGTCACGCGCCGGCGCTGGAACCCGAATCTTCAATCGGTAAAGGCCGTCACTAACGGCGCATCGAAGCGGATGAAGGTCTGCACCAGCTGCATCAAGAGCGGAAAGATCGTCAAGGGCTAGCTCTAGCCATTCGCCAAGATAGCTTTAGCCATTCGCCACGATCGTTAGAAGCGATGAAAGCCCCGACTGCTTCGGCAGCCGGGGCTTTTCGTGCGTGCTTGCTGAGCGACGAACTTCCGTCCTCACATAACCGCCGCGCAATCAAGCGCTGGAAGCCGCAGCCCGCAGCTAGTTCCCCTCAAACTTCAGCGACGCCGAGTTGATGCAGTAGCGCTGCCCGGTGGGGTTGGGGCCGTCCGGGAAGACATGGCCGAGATGCGAGCCGCAGTTGGCGCACGTGGCTTCGACGCGCTTCATCCCCAGCGTGCGGTCCTCGTGCAGTTCGACTGCGTTCCGGCTGATCGGATCGAAGAAGCTCGGCCATCCCGAACCGGATTCGAACTTCGTGTCGCTCTTGAACAGCGGAGCGTCGCACGCCGCGCAGTGATAGAAGCCGTCGGCATGGTTGTTCACCAGCGCTCCGGTAAAGGGGCGCTCGGTGCCCTTCTCGCGCAGCACGTGGTACTGCTCGGGAGTAAGCTGCTGGCGCCATTCGGCGTCGGTCCTGGCGACTCTTCCAGGCTGCGCAGCGTGGCTGGACTTGTTTCCGGTGTCTTCAGCAATGGCCGCTTCCGAGAGCGGGCCGCCGGCGGGGATAGTAGGCATGGTCGATCTCCTCCCTCCAGTTAGATGCGTTCGCCAAGGGGTGCGGCGGGAGGGGTGCGGTTTCGCGGCGCGCTCAGGCGTTCGCGTCTCTTGCGATGCACTCAATCTCTACCAGCGCATCCTTCGGCAGCGCCGTGACCTGCACGGTCGAGCGCGCCGGTGGAACCACTCCATCCGGCGCGAAATAACGCGCGTAAATCTCGTTCATCGCGGCAAAATCCGCCATGCTCTTGAGGAAGACCGTCGTCTTGATGACCTGGCTAAATCCCAGTCCCGCGGCCGCCAGAACAGCCTTCAGGTTCTCCAGCACGCGCGTGGTCTGCTCGACGATGCCGCCGGCGACCAGATTGCCCGTGGCCGGATCCAGCGCCACCTGGCCGGAAGTGAACACCGTGTCGCCGGCGCGCACGGCCTGCGAGTAAGGACCGATCGCGGCAGGCGCGGCGGCGGTGGAGATCGCAGTCTTCTGGAGATCTTTGAGAGGCAAAGGTTCAGGCATAGCCTCGATTGTCCGCCACCGGGGAACCTCGTTGCAAGCAGCGCCCTTCACCAGCTCAGACGCAGCAGCGACGTCGCCTGTCGCGGCAACGT
Source organism: Granulicella sp. (assembly GCA_965277925.1). Lineage (GTDB taxonomy): Bacteria > Acidobacteriota > Terriglobia > Terriglobales > Acidobacteriaceae > Granulicella. The sequence continues at coordinate 2,389,750 of OZ255850.1, forward strand.
CACCGGGACCGTGACGGCACCGTCCACGACATCGAGCCACACGGGCGACGTAAGCATCTGAAGCTGGCCGGCGCTGTGGAGCTGCGCAAGCTGGCTGGGTGTCGGCTGTTGCGGCGAGCCCATCGTCTGCCACTCCGTATAGGCGTTGCTATGGGTCCGGTCGATGCGGTACTGCTCCAGCAGAACGCGCTGCAGACCACGCGGAAGCCCATCGATCCGGACTTGCACGTTGTCGCCCTCTACGCCGGCTGCCGGCACCGGGAGATCGTCGTCCTGGTAGTTCCACAGCAGTACCGCGGCTTCGCGGCTGGAGCGCGTCGCCAGAGCGTCTATGTCCGAAGCCCCGCGGTCGGAAGAACCGCGGTCGGAAGCCCCGCGGTCGCTACCCCCACGCACGCCGGACTTCATAATTTCGTCGAGCGGAATCCGCCCGGTGCTGCTGGTCGCGACGCGCTGGCCACTCATCAGGCCGGCCATGCGGAAGATGTTCAGCACCGGCTTGTCGATTCCGTTGGTGGAGAGCGTGCGGAACCCTTCAAAATACTGGCGGTCCTCGAACTCGAACGACCAACTGACCATGCCCAGCAGGTTGACGCGATAGCGGTCCTGCAGCTCAAAGAGCGCCTTGATCACCGCGGCGGTATAGACCGGATAGAGCGGCCCGTTTCTGTACGCGTTGGCGGGATTTTCCTTCGCAGAGCAGGCCGCGCAGCCCTCCGGGTCGGCCTCGCTAAGGATGATGGGCAGCGTGCGGAACTGCGCATAGGGCGCGATCAGAGCGAATCCCTTGGCGGCGGAAGTGAGTTCACGATCGAGGCCCATACGGACGTGCGCTGGCTGGCCCTCTTCGCTTTGGATCAACCGTGGTGATCCTTTGATGTGGAAGGAGATGAAGTCCAGCGGAATCTTCCTGCCGTCCGCTTCGCTGCGATCGTGCGCGACGTGCTTCAGAAACGCGTCGAGGAACGCCAGGGCGTGTGGATTGCCGGGACCCGTGGTCGCAGGCCCGCCGACACGCGCCTCGGGCAGCGCCGAGCGGACACCCGCGACGGCATAGTCGTAGAGCTTGTCGTACTCCGGCTGCGTGCCGTGCCAGTACGCGATGTCGGGCTCGTTCCAGACCTCCCAGTACCATTGGGCCGTCGCGGCGCGGCCGTAGCGAGCCACCAGATGCGCGGTCAGAGTGCGGCATAGATCGCGCCACGCGGCGTAATCCCGGGGAGGGCTTTGCACACTGCCCTTCAGCGTATGAGGATAAGCCACACGGTACGGCGGCTTGCCGCTGGCGAGGTCCTCGGGCATGAAGCCAAGCTCCACCATGGGCCGCACCCCGGCGTCGCGATAGGCGTCGAAGATCTGGTCGATGATCTTGAAGTCGTAGACCGGTTTGCCATTCGCATCCACGCTGTAAACATTGGTGGAGCTCCATTTCAGCTCGGGAACCCCATCGCCGCTGGTGAGCATATGATGGGCGCGGATGTAGACCGGGACCGGGCTTGCATCGTGCAGTTCGCGCAGCAGCGCCTGGCCGCGCGGCGTGGTGGTGTAGTTCAGCTCGTCGTACCCGAACCAACTCGTGATCGGTCGGTAGACACCCAGCGGCTTGGCCAGGTCCACATGGATCGAGACTGGGTCCTGCGCGGTGGCCCTCACCGAGCCAAGAAACAGAAGCAGAATCAGCAAGCGGATCATGTGTCCTTGAGGATGGAAGGCCGCGAGAAGACCGCCATCCGGGTATGCGCTCATCATAGCGAAATAGCGACACCGCAAAATGGCAAAAGCCCACACCACAGACGTTGCCGCCCCAGAAACGCAGGAGGGCGAGGATGCGATCCTCGCCCTTGCCAATCGATACTCATCGCAGCCGAGAACTCCGGGTACCCCACATCTGGATTCTGAGATGTGGGTTCCGTCGGAAGCCCGTTAGCGGCCGCGGCTGCTGCCGCTGCGCCGCCCGGCGGGGCGGCCGGCATTGCTACCGAAGGAGCGGCCGCCGGAGGAAGACGAGCGCCCGCCCGAGCCGCCGCGACCGAAGCCGCCACCCGAACCGCTGCGCGAACGCTGCGGAGCCGAGTACGGCGCCGGCTCGCTGACGGTGCCATCGGCGTTCTTCCAACTGCGCGTCTCCATCTGCAGCAGGTTGTCCACTCCGCCGGCCGGCCTGCTGGTATCGATCGGCTTGTTGCGCTCTTCCTTGGCGAGGTTCTTATCGGCCTCGTGCCACTCGAACTTGATCTTCAGTTCGCGCTCCAGCTTGCGCGCGTCGCCCTTTTCGAGCGGCGTCACAAACGTGGTAGCAACGCCCTTCGCGCCCGCGCGCCCGGTGCGGCCAATGCGGTGCACGAAGTCGTCCGAGCCGTTGGGCAGATCGTAGTTGACCACGTGCGCGATGTGCGAGACGTCGATGCCGCGCGCAGCGACGTCGGTGGCGACCAGCACCCTGCTCTTCCCCGTCGAAAAGCTCTTCAGCGCGGCGGTGCGCTGCGACTGCGAGCGGTCGCCGTGGATAATCTCGACCTCATGGCCGAGCTTCTCCAGCTTGCGTCCGATGCGGTCCGCGCCATGCTTGGTGCGCGAGAACACCAGATACGTGCCCTCTTCTTCATTGAGCATCTTGTCCAGCTGCGACAGCTTTTGGTCCTGCATCACGGTGTAAACGCGCAGTTCGACCGCGTCGTTCGGGCGCGAGGTCAGGCCAATTTCGACACGCACCGGGTTCTGCACGTAGTCCTTGACGATCTCGCGGATATTCGCGTCGAGCGTGGCCGAGTAGCACATCGTCTGGCGGTCCTTGGGCAGCGCCGCGACGATCCGCTTGATGGCGGGAAGGAAGCCCATGTCGAGCATGCGATCCACTTCGTCGAGCACCAGCATGTCCACGTCGCGGAGGTTGACGGCCTTGCGGCGGAGGAAGTCTTCGAGGCGTCCGGGCGTCGCGACGATCAGCCGCGGACCGCGCTGAATCTGCTCGATCTGCGTGTTCTCGGAGAGGCCGCCGCAGACCAGCACGGCGTCGGTCTTGAGCGTCGGGCAGATCTTGTGGAAGGCCTCCAGCACCTGCATCGCGAGCTCGCGGGTGGGCAGCAGGATGAGCGAGAGGACCGGCGTCTTCTTCCCGCGCGTGGAGGGCACGGAGATCTCTTCCAGCCGCTCGATCATGGGAATGAGGAAGCTGAGGGTCTTGCCGGTGCCGGTGGAAGCGGTGGCGAGAATGTCGTCGCCTTCGAGCGCGGGCGGGATGGCGCCAGCCTGTACGGGCGTCGGCGTAACGAAGCCGGCGGCGGTGAGGCGCGCTTTGAGCGAATCGGAGATGTCGAAGTCGGTGAAAGTGAGTGCGGGATCGGCGCTGACAGTGATGTGACGGGCGATCTGGAGGGGTTCAGGGTTCAATATCGAATCGAGCGTAAGCGTGGACAAGGTTTTCCTTTGCAATGGGTGAGAGGACGAGGAATGCAGAGGCGCGTACCAGCGCGAGCGCTTGGTGGGCGTCATGGATTCCGGTTTCAGCATTGCTTGCGGGCATTCCGCATCTTCCAACGATTCCGAGGGTTCCGGCAATTCCGAAGGAGCACTGCTGCTGCACGGCGAGGCGAGTTCCATTGAACTTGCCTGCTAGCCAGAGCAACCAACGCGCAAACTTCGGGCGGTGGAAGGGGTGGTGGCGCTCGCGGTCTCTGGCCAGACTCGAATCCATTCTGGAGTCATCTGCCCGCGGCGCCCTGCGCAGTTTCTTCTACGCAAAGTAAGTATACCATGCGCAGCGGTCGCACAGGTGTCTGGTTAGGTTCTCAAACCACGGAGAGGGCTCAGCGAGCCAGCAAGCGGCTGCCCCGCCACCGATTCAGCCCGCGGTCCAACCGCCGGATGCCGCGCCACAGCGCCAGCCATGCGCCAGCTAGCGGCATAGGCCACGTCAGGATCGGGTAAACACAGAGCCAGAACAACGGAAACCGCCCATAGATCGGCCGCATCTGCCCCGCAGGATCGCGCAGAATCGTCTGCGACGGGTTCCGCCGCATTCCGTACCAATTGGTAACAAACCAGGAGTAGAGCTGGTCGCGCAGCACTTCCCCATGCAGCCGCGAACCGGGTTCCAGGTAACGGTCCGCAGCCGCGGCCCAGTTGACGCCGAAGACCCGGGCAAGGTCGAACATCCGCTTGGGATCGCGCTCACAAACCGCGTAGAGCCCCCGCTCGATCACCACGCCGCGCCGCATCCGCCCGAGCGCCGTGAACGTCCATCCCATCTGCAGAAGCTGCGTGCCGAAGCCCTCGCGGAACTCCGGGTGCGGCTGGCTCTCGACCGTGTCTTTGTTCACGAGGACCGCCGAGATCATCACCAGATCGCCGCGCAGACCGACCGCATGCACGAACGCGGGGGAATCAGTGAAGGCGTAGGCGGCGGGCCGCGGGTTGGCCAGGCGACGCTCGTCAGGCTCGTGGATGAAGCCAAAGGGCGCGAGATAAATGATGTCGTACTCGGCCGTGGCCAGCAGGTCGAGAAGATAGGCCAGCGAGCCGGCAAAAAGCACATCGTCATCGCCGAAGATCCAGACGTATTTCCCCGCTGCCTGCTCATAGCACTGCAGGAAGTTCGGGTCGGCGTCGAGGTTCGCCGTGTTGCGCAAATAGCGGCAACGCAGCCCCTCCGCGATAAACCTCTGCACCACGGCCTCGGTGGTGTCGGTGGACGCGTTGTCCGAGATGAGCAGCTCGACCTGAGGCAGTGCCGCGATCTGCGGCGCGACGTTGCGCAGCAGCAGCTCCAGATTGGCCGCGCGGTTGAAGGTCGGGATCGCCAGCGTCAACAACGGGCGGATGGTCTCTGAAGCAGCGGCGGGGACGGGATCAGGCTGCATGCCAGATCCTCCGCCACTTCGAGAAGGTGTAGTACCCGCAGCTCAGCCCCACGACCACGCCGATCACGAGCTGGCCGGAGGTCATCCCCAGCGCGCCGAAGGGCCGCCCCAGCAGGAACGTGGAAATGGTCAGGCAGACCGCGCCGGCCACCGACAAGATGAGGAACTTCTCCTGCTTGTGAGCGCGCAGATAAAGAGCCATGGAATTCACCACCTGATTAATGTTCATCGAGATCAGCAGCAGCCCGAACGGCAACGGCGGCAGCACGCGCTGGGCGAACGCCACGTGGTGATGCCCGAGCACCAGCACGATCGTCCAGACCGTGGCCGCGCCCAGAAAGGCCAGCGACACACTCTGCCCAACCGAGCGGAAGAAGATGCGGTCCAGCGTGGCGTACTCGCGGCGCGCGATCATGGCGCCGAAGGGCGCGGCCTTCGTGTTAATCCAGGCGATCGCGATGGCCGCAATGGCATTCGAGATATTCAGCGACATACCCATGCGCCCCGCCTCCACCGGCCCCCAGTAGCGAAACAGGATGGGGTTGAAGAGTTGAAAGATGAAGAAGCCGCAGGCGTAGCTGACGGCGATGCGCCACTGGAATGGCCAGACCTCCTTCCACCAGTCGATGGCGTGCTCGCCGATGGGATGGCGGATCAGCCCCAGCAGCATCCCCCGGCGATGGCCGATCCACACCAGCCCCGCGATGGCCTGACCCGAGATCAGCAGCGATGGAGCGAACAGGCCGTGGTGCAGCAGCAGTGCCGTCCAGGCCAGCGCGCTGCCGGTAATCGACTGCGTGAAGCGCGTTCGCGCCACCCGCGCCACATAGCCGCAGCCTTCCAGAAACGAAAAAATCGGATCGATCTGAAACGTCACGCTGGAGGCCAGAACCACCGCGATCCACGGCAGCCTCCAGTGGATGGAAGACGCATGCGCCCCGGGCGAGGTCGCGAAGAAACGCCATCCAATCGGAATCAGGAGCGCGGCCATCAGGAGCGCGGCAACGGTGTACCACTTGATCGCCTTGCGCAGCACCGAGGCCAGCCGAGAGTGCGAGGCCGGCGGTCCGCTGATCGTCCCTTCGGCGTCGATGCTGAGATGCGCGGCCTCGTGCGTGGCCAACTGCAGGATCACCACCGAAAAGCCCAGTTCGAAGACGATCTGCAGCGCGACCAGCGAGCCGAACGTGTAGTAATAGCCCTGTTCGGCGGGCGTCAGCATGCGCGCGATCAGCGCCACCGTCACCAGGCCCGCGCACCCCGCCCAGCCGCGCGCCAGAACGGTGTAGCCTATCGCCCGATCGATACCGGCAAAGCGGAGCAGTCTACGGAACCGCGAAGTTGTAAGGACCGGCTTCGGGTGTTCGATGTCGTCCATGAAACGCAAGTTGAGCCGGGTCGATCAGGGTCTGCTGCCGCTTCGACTATATCATTCCGGTCGGCACGGTTCGTCGTGCCCGATACGCCGCGCCCACCCCGTGTCAACGGAGCGGCTATCCAGCCGAACCATGACGATCGCGAACGCAAGAAAAGCCCTGCGGGAACCGGGGTCCGTCCCTCACAGGGCTGGAACTGGCTTGCGGATTAGCGGGGGTGGTGGTCGTCTCCGCCGCGCTCATGGCCATGACCGTCGCGCCACGCGTTTCCGTGAAAGCCGTGGAAGTGATCGTCGGGTTCGCGCCAGTGGCCGTGGTCCGGAAGACGGCCATGGTAGCCATAACGCGGGTCGAAGTCATGGTTGACCGGGCCGTAGAAGCCGCGCCGCCCATGGAACCATGGGCCGGCCCCAACGAACACGCCGCTGTTGAACCACTGCGGGCCATAGTAGCCGTAGGGCGCGCAACGATAGGGCGAGTAATCGTAGTAGCCATAAGGGCAGGCGGGCGCAGCTCCAATATTGATGCCAAAGCCGATCTGAGCCCGCGCCTGGGGCGCCGGCAGGCAAAAGAGAGCGACAGCGAATACTCCCAGAAGGGCGTATCTGATTCCACGCATAATTGACCTCCACTGCATAAGAAGAGATTTTGCAGGCATGGGTTAGCTGCGTTGAAGCAAACGTCAGCCCGCGTTGATGCGAACGGTGGAAGGCCCCCTGACAATCACCCTTCAGGGGGCCGCATCGCGCGGATGCCAGGCGGCGTTACTTAGTTCCCGCCACCGTGGTTCCCGCCGCCATGGTTATCTCCATGCGCCACCACTCGACCCTGGCCGTCGTGCGTCTCGTTTCCGTGGAAGCTCTGACCCTGTCCATGACCCTGCTGCTGTGAAGCGTGCTCGCCGCGATTGGGCATCGCTCCGCGATAGCCATGCTGCGGATCGTAGCTGTTATTCACCTGGCCGTGGAAGTTGGCCGGTCCATGGTACCAGTGCCCTGCGCCGACGAACCGGCCGCCGTTGTACCACTCCGGACCGTAATACCCATAAGGGGCGCAGTTATAGGGAGCATACCCGTAATACCCATAGGGGCAGTTCGGCTCTGCGCCGAAGTTAAGGCCAATCGAAATCTGCGCATGGGCGGTTGTGCTGGGAGTAGGTGCCAAGCCCAGAAAAGCGAATGTGAAAGCTGCGAGAAGTACCAATTTCATCGAGCGCATTGAACGTCTCCTATTACATGATAGGAACACGTGTTGAAGGCAGGAGTTGCACTCAAGTCAAAACCAATCAATCATTTAGCCCTAAAGGGGTCCCGTTTCGGGAAATGACTTTCTGTGCGTCTAGGTATTCCACCACTCGAAAGCTTCCCGCCTTCGGGGGGAATCCCAGCGTGCCGGCGCCGGCGAATTGAGGGGGGATCGCATCACCGAGGCATTCAAGCAAATCTAGGGTTTCAAGCGAATCTAGGGTTTCAAGCGAATCTAGGGTTTCAAGCGAATCTAGGGTTTCAAGCGAATTTAGGGCTTGCGCCCAAAGCTTCCCGCCCGGGCCTTCCGTCTGGGCGGCACCGGCTTCTTGAGCTGCGCAGCCTCGGGCAGCGTCTTCTTACGCTCGACTTTCTTGCCGGCGGCGGCGCGGTTGAGCGCCTGGACCTCGCCGGTGGTCAGCTCACGAAAGCCGCCCGGTGGCACATCGAGCGTCAGTGCCCCGTAGCCGATGCGGCGAATCTTTTCGACGTGGTGGCCGATCTCCTCGAACATCTTGCGCAGCTGGCGATTGCGGCCCTCGGTGAGCGTGACCTCGAACCACGGGTTCTCGCCGCGCCGGGCCTGTTCGATCTTCGCCGGCTGGGTTAGCACACGATCGCGCCGGCCGCTGCCGCGGGTGTCGGCCAGGCGGCCGCGATCGATCATGATGCCGCGGCGAAGCTGGTCGATCGCAGCGTCGGTAGGCGCGCCCGAGACCTTGACCAGATAGGTCTTCAGCACGCCGGTCGAAGCCTTCGACAGCTTGTTGGCCAGCTCGCCGTCGTTGGTCATCAGCAGCAGGCCTTCGCTGAGATAGTCGAGGCGGCCCACGGGATACAGCCTCGGCAGTTTGGAGTGCTCGCCGACCGCCTTCTTCTGCTGGTCCTGGCCGAGCAGTTGCATCACCGTGGGGCGGTGCTCAGGGTCGTCCAGCGTGGTGACGTAGCCGCGCGGCTTGTTGACCATGAAGTAGCGCTGCGGCTCCGGCCCGTGCAGCAGCTTGCCGTCGACGCGGATGTGGTCGCGGGTAGCGTCGGCGCGGGTGCCAAGCTCGGTGACGATCTGGCCGTTCACCTGCACGCGGCCGTCGAGGATAATCTGTTCCGCCGCGCGCCGGCTGGCAATCCCCGCCTGCGCGAGGATCTTCTGCAGGCGGTCGCCGGCTGGCTGCGGGCGCTCGATCGACTCTTTGGCTTGGGAGGTGGATTTTGCGACGGTCTTCATGTCTGCATTATCGCGTGTCCGTCGCTGACTTCGTCGCCGAGCCCGCCGCAAGCAGCGCGTTTAGCGTCGCCGGCTGCCGCCGCCACCGAAGATCGAGGTCAGGGCGAGGAAGATGTTGATGCCGTCGAGATAAATGCTGACGGCGAGCTCGACCGCCGTAGCGCCGGCCCCGCCCTCGCGAATGCGCATGAAGTCCACCACCACCAGCACGCTGAAGACCGCCAGCGTCGCCCAGGAGTAGAAGCCCGGGTTGACGAAGTGGAAGAACATGCCCAGCACCCCCACCACGATCAGGCCAAGCAGCGCGGCAAACGCATAGTTGCGGACGCGGCGGTAATCGAAGGTGAAGATCTGCGCGCCCATGCCCAGGCAAGCCATGCCGACGCCGGTAGTCAGCGCCGCGTTGAAGATGACGTTCGCGTGCCCGGCGCCGAGCAGCGAGTGAATCCAGGGGCTGATCTCAAAGCCCATCGCCAGTGCCAGCAGCAGGAACATACCGAAGGAGAGCACCGGCGTCTTGCGCGTCGCGCGAACGGCAAAGATCAGGGCGAACGTCGCGATGACACACAGCCAGAACATGCCGCCGGTGAAGATGGGCGGCGCCAGATAGACGCCGACCGCGGAGACGAAAAAGCCCACCGACGCGATGACCAGCACCTGGCCGAGCAGCGTAGAGGCGGCGCGCGTTTGCGGCAAGCTTTGGGAATTTGGGGATGGGAACCGCGATCCGTTGCGGCCGTCGATGATGATCGGATTGTTGCGGGTGTCCATATTGATTGGATGCCTTTCCAGGCCAAACGTTCCATGGGTGCGACGCGGGATAGCGGCCAAGGTGAGCGTGGGCCGCACATCTCAAGACGACAGATACGTCAGGATATCAGTCGAGCGCGGGATAGAGCGGCTCGTCGCTGTGGGGCTGGTCGCCGCGCGGACGCAAGGGCGTCGGTTCGATCGGCGGAAGCGGCTGGCCGGGGCGGAACTCGTTATCACCCTCGGGCGTGGCGAGCGTGTCCCCCGGGTCGGTTTCAGGCGAGTCGGACGAATTCCGCGAATCAGATAGTTCGGTGGGTGGGCCAGCCATGCTCTGTGAGATGCGGCAACGGTTCCCGCGGTGGTCACCCCGCCATCACTCATTCATCACAAGCAAGGTTCTGCTTCTCCGGTTGTCTCTTGCTGCTCTAGCGTTTGCCCTTTTGGTTGTCATCCCGAAGGGATCTGCTTCTTTCGTTGCTCTTGCCCTCGCCGCGTCATGGACTGCGCAGGAGCAGCCCATCGCGGCGACCGTCCGGACCCACGTGCCCAAGTGCGGGCTACAAGGGGGATTCCGGCGCCTACTCCCGGTCCTGATCTTCCTGTTGCTCACGCGCCTCCTGCGCGGAGGGGCTGTCGTCGGCATAGCTGGGCGACGGACCGGAGATGCGACCGTCGACAATGGCCTCATCGCCCACATCCTCGGGCTCGTCCTCTCCATCTTCTCCATCTTCGGCGCGTCGCTCGGATTCAACCTCATGCTGCGATTCACGCTCAGGCTGCGATCCCCGTGGAACCTGATGGGTGTCCAAGCGCTCGGTGCTGCGGCCTTTGAGCGCGGTGGACTTGTGGCTCATCAGGTCGTCGGTGCTGCTGTGGTGGGTCGGGCTCGGCCGGGGCGCGGAGTTGCGCTCGTCCAAAACAGGAATGTGGGCCGACGCGCGTTCTTCAGGCGTTGCTTCCATGGCAATCTCCTCCTGCACGGCCGCGTTGAGCTCGCCGGCCATCTTCTCAAACTCTTCGATGCTGGGCAGCTCGTTGATGTCTTTCAGGCCGAAGCGGAGCAGGAAATCTTTGGTTGTTTTGTAAAGAATGGGGCGGCCGATGACCTGCTTGCGTCCGGCCGTGGTGACCAGTTTGCGCGCCATCAGCGACCCCAGCACGCCGGCCGAATCGACCCCGCGAATTTCGGAGACCTCGGGCGACGTGACGGGCTGCTTGTAAGCCACCACGGCCAGTGTTTCGAGCGCCTGCAGCGAGAGTTTCAGCGGCGGTTTCAGGCCCTTGACGAAGCCGCGCACGGCGTCGTGGTACTCGGGCTTGGTGGCCAGCCGGAAGCCCCCGGCGACCTCGCGGATTTCGAGGCCGCGCGCCTCGCTCGCATAGTCGGCGATAAGCTGGTCCAGCAGCGAGCGGAAGTAGTCGCGCAGGCGCCGGTCTTTCTGTCTTGCGGCAGCAGCGAAGGACTTGTCCTCGGGGGCGGCCCTGGCCGGCTCCGCTTCCCCGGTCTCAGAAGCAAGACCTCCACCCCCGCGAGCGAGTGCGCTCGCCGGGAACCCCGGACCTGGGGCACCCGGTTCTGTACTCAGAGCTGGCGGACCCAATTCCGGAGCGCCTGACTCCGCACCGGAGGCAGCGTGGTCTTTGTTGTTGTCATCGCCACGATTGAGTGTCTCGGCGTTGAGCGCGTCCTGGTCCGGAACGGAGATGTCGTCAAGCGCGAGCGACTGCTGCTGGCTGGCCATCGCATCCAGCTCGCCCTGCGCCTCTTCGCCCAGCAGGCCGGTGAGCTGGGCGAGAGTAACAGGCTCTTCGGACGCATAGATGACGGCTTCGATCTTGGCTTTCAGGCTCATAGGTATCTGCTGTAAGCATATCAATCGCGCGCGCCGGTCCGTTACCCGAAGATCCAGCAGCCTTCCCCAAAGGCCTAATCGCCGGGAACGCGGCTGTAGCTGACCGGCCAGTTGGCGAGGATGCAGGCTGCGTAAAGGACTCGGCTTGAGTCTTCGCGGACTTCAGCTCCAGTCGTCGCGGACGCTGGCCTGATCGGCGAAGATCTGCTCGAAGTGGGCTGTCTTCTTGATGAGGATGTCGGCGAGCTGCTCGGGCTGGCGCAGGACGATGGCCTGCAGCCGGACCAACTCCAACATCGCCAGAAACGTGCAGATGAGCGCTCGCTCGCTGCGGGTGTTGTGCAGCAGCTTGCGCAGGCTCACCGGGCGGTCTTCCATCAGCAGACGGCGCTTCACGAAATCGATCATCTGCGCAACGGTGACCGAGTCCTCGTCGATAGAGTGAACCGGCCTTTCTCTCAAGCGCAACAGTATGTCCTGAAACACGCGCACCAGATCGACCGTGTCGGCTGCGATCTCGCGGCTGTCGTCCACCGAGCCGGCTCCCTCGTCGTGCAGAAAGTTCTTGAGCCCCGGCTGGGTCCATGTAGCGTCTTCGAGGATTTGCTTCTGCTGCAGCATCTGCGCGGCGGCCTTGAAGCGCTCATGTTCCAGCAGCCGCTCGACGAGCTCGCGGCGCGGATCTTCATCCGCGCCCGCGGCGAGGTCCAGCGGATCGCGCGGCAGCAGCGTCTTCGACTTGATGTGGATCAGCAGCGAGGCCACATAGATGAACTCGCCGGCCGCATCGACGTCGGTCTCCTTGAGATGATGGGTGTATTCCAGGAACTGCGCGGTGATGCGGCCGATGGGAATGTCGTAGATGTCGATGTTCTGGCGGCGGATCAGGTCCAGCAGCAGGTCCAGCGGCCCGTCGTAGACCTGCCCGACGGTGACGGAGAAGGGTGATTGCGAGGCCTCATCCTTGCTCTTGTCGCGCGGTAGTGCGCGCTTCGGCTCGGGCTGCGAAGCGGGTCGCGGGGATTCGAGCGTGAAGGGCTCGGGTATCGGCGCAGACTCGGTTGCCGCCGCCGCCCACGTCTCAGAAGCGAGACGTGGGGCACCCGCTTCCGGGGCAGCTCCAGCCGCAGATATCTCCCCTTCGTCCGCCCCTTCCACGCCTTCGCCGGGTGTGAGTTCGTCGCTCATGGTCAGCGCAGTCCCATGGCGTGCTGGACCTCGTCCAGGGTCTGCTGGGCGCGTTGGATGGCGCGCTCCTTGCCGTTGGCGAGGACATCGTGCAGCACCTGTGGCCGCGTCTCCAGGTCGCGCCGGTGGGCCTGGATCGGCGCGATGCGCTCGACGATCGCGTCCGCGCACCAGCTCTTGCACTCGATGCAGCCGATCTTCGCGGTGGTGCAGCCATCGTAGACCTTGGCAATGGTTTCGTCGCTGGAAAATATCCTGTGCAGGTCGCCCACCGGGCAAACCGCGGGATTGCCGGGATCGGTGCGCCGCACCCGCGCCGGATCGGTGACCATGGTCTTCAGCTTGGCGCGAAGGTCGGCTTCGGGCTCGGACAACATGATGGTATTGCCGTAGCTTTTGGACATCTTGCGGCCATCGAGACCCGGAACCTTGGGCGACGGCGTGAGCAGCACTTTGGGCTCGGGAAGGATCGCGCCCAACGTGCGCGCCTCGCCCTCCAGGGCCGCCATCTTTTCCTTGTCGGAGGCCGCGGCCTGCAGGTGTTTTTCGGTCATCGCCGAGCGCGGACCGTAGAACAGGTTGAAGCGGCGAGCGACCTCGCGGGTGAGCTCGACATGCGCCACCTGGTCGGCCCCTACGGGCACGAAATCCGGCTTGTACAGCAGGATGTCGGCCGCCTGCAGCAGCGGGTAGCCGAGAAAGCCGTAGGTGTTCAGGTCCTTCTGCGTGAGCTGCGCCTGCTGATCCTTGTAGCTGGGCACGCGCTCCAGCCAGGGAATCGGCGTCATCATGCTGAAGAGCGCGAACAACTGCGCATGGTGCATCACGTCCGACTGCCGGAAGATGACGCAGCGGCCCGGGTCGAGACCCGCGGCGAGAAAGTCCAGCGCTACGTCGAGAATGTTCTGCTGCAGCAGCGACGTGTCGGCGTAATCGGTAGTAAGGGCATGCAGATCGGCGATGAAGAAGTAGCACTCGTAATCCTGCTGCAGATTCACCCAGTTGTAGAGCGCGCCCATGTAGTTGCCCAGGTGCAGGCGGCCGGTGGGTCGCATGCCGGACAGGACGCGAGGACGAGGAGACGTGCGTGATGTAGAAGCGCTCATGAAGTGAACTTTCAGGATACATCGCGAGCACCGCCGCTATAGCACTGCCAGCGGTGCTATAGCAACGCGAGCAGGCCGTTAAAGATTCCCAGCAGTGGGCTGAACACCATCATCATCAGCGGAAAACCGAGAAAGAAGAACGCAATCATGAAGTACATGCTGTAGCGCTCGAAGGCCTTGGCGGCGTTGAAGGGCAGGAAGTGGATCAGGATCCTGCCGCCATCGAGGAACGGAATGGGCACCAGGTTGAAGACAGCCAGGAACAGGTTCATCAGGATGCCCATGTAGAGCAGCAACAGCAGCGGAAACAGCGGGGTCAGCCCGGTCGTCGGCAGCGGCAGGCGCAGCCGCGCCATGGCCGCCACAATGCCCAGCGACTGCGGCACCGCGGCATTGGTGTGCTTGAGCACGATCATCGCGATCAGGCAGACGATGGCCGCGAGGACCTGCGCGGCCGGCCCGGCCAGCACCGCCAGCATCTCGCCGTTCTTGCGCGGAAAGTTGCGGTAGGTCGTGGGTACCGGCTTGCCCCAGCCCAGCAGCAGCGCGTTGGTAAACACGAAGATGCACAGCAGCGGCGAGATCACCATACCGAACAGATCGAAGTGCCGCGCCGGGTTCATGGTCATGCGGCCGAGCATGCGGCCCGTAGGGTCGCCGAGTCGGTTGGCGGCCCACGCCTGCGCACAGTCGTGCAGCGAAATGGACAGCACCATCACCACCAGCTCAAACACGATCAGCGCAAAGTTCATTGGAACGACAGGCATTTCTCTCGATTATATGGGCGCGGTTGGCGGCCTCGGCCGCTGAGCGTTGCCTATTCGATGGCGAAGACCGCATAAACCGTGGCCGACTTGGTGATTCGCTCGGGTGAGATGGCCAGCGGCAGGAGGTTCTTGCGCGTCATCATTCCGGCTCCGTTGCCCTCACCCATTCCGATGCCCTGGGCGCCGAAGCTGGCGTTGAAGTTGTTGCGCGGTGGCGTCTGATTGCTGGCGTAGACGAGCGAGCCAAGCCTGGCGCCCAAACCTTCGGCCATGCGCTGGGCGACTTCGCGCGCGTGCTGCAGGGCCTTCCGCGCGGCATCGGCCTGGAGAGCATCGTCGTTTCTCAGTTGCCACTCGATGTTCCCGCTCTGATTGGCGCCGCTGGTGATGGCGAGGTGAAGGATATTGGCCGCCTGCGTGGCGGGGACAGCAACGCGCCAGCTCTGACTGAAGACGAAGCGGACGCCCTGAGCGTAGCGGGCCTTGTCGGGTTCGGTGTAGGGCTCAAGCGGACTGAGGTTTTGCTGGGTACTTTGGATGGCATCCTTGGGAACGCCGCCGGTTGTGAGGGCGGTGATGATGGCGTTGGAAGTGCGGGAGGCGTCGGCGTAGGTGGCGTCCTGATCCTTGCCATATGCGATGAAGCCAATAGTCACGACGGCAGTATCGGCGAGGGCCGAGGCTTCGCCTGTGGTGGAGATTTCGATCGTCTTATTGTCCTTGCTGATGGCGATCTGCTGGGCCGGCAACGGCAATGCGGCGAGCAGGAGGCTGAGCAGAAGGCAGAACTTGAGCAGGCAGCGGGTCTTCATGCGAGATCGTCCTTATCGCCGCCGAGCAGATCGGCGAGCGTCTTTTTGTGCTTGGGCCTGGCGGCGGCCTTCTCTTTGGTAGTGGGCAGCGGGTGCGAGGGCGGAGGCGTGCCCAGCCGCTCGCGGGCGTTCGCTTTCACTGCTTTCGTCGCGGAAAATGTCTGCTTCTTAGGCTTGGCCATCGGCGCGGTTTTCCTCTCGCTTTGAGCGTACCGCAACAACCGCGTCCGGTAAGAGTCCCGGGGCCATCTTTGCGCTTTGGGGGCGCTGCGGGGGCACTCCGGCCACGCTGCGGGCCGCCGGGTCCGCTGGCCTCTGCCGGAGGCGTATTCTGGAGCAGCGGAGGTGTTGCATGGAAGAGCGCGAGTTCTTCGACGAGCGGACAGAGCAGAAGACCCACACCATGACGTGTCCGCACTGTGGGCAGCCGGGGGAGTACGAGCTGAGCTGGCTGGTGCGGCGCAAACGCGCCCAGTTGCCACGCGGCGCCGACGAGCGCGACCGCGCCCGCTTTGCCAAAGCACAGAGCTACATGGTGCGGCGCGATGACCTCGTAGGCTGCAAGAATATCCGCTGTCGCAAGCGCTTCGAGGTCTGCGGGATTCAGTCCGTGGCCGACCTGCAGGAGGTTGCTGTGGGCAGCGCGGAGAACCGCGCGGAACGCATCCGGGCCGCCTTCGGCAGACGCACCCTGGGATGAATGCGGTGAGCCCGCGGCCCCGGTTGTGATTTAGCCCGCAGCCCCGGTTGTGATTTAATAAGCGTGCGGAACACCCGCATTTTCAGTTACAGGAGTTCAATATCATGGCCAATATGCTGATCCCCGCCGAAGAGCGTTATCTCACGCCGGAGCAGGTCGAAATCGTGGATCGCCGGCGGCGGCGCGGACAGTTGCTGCTGGTCATCGGCTTCCAGTGCGGGATTATCGCGATCCTGGTCACAATGTGGAGCGGCCAGGACCTGCAATACTCGCCCGGCTGGACGCACCCCATGTTTTATTGGGACGCGTTTCTCGCGCTGGTGTCGCTGGGCTGCCTGGGCCGCGGCGTTCAGCTGCGGCGCGGGCTCAATGAATTTTTCAGCTACTAGAGCGGAATCCCCATCGGTGTAGAGTCCTCCTGCTGTAGAGTGCTACTGCTATTGCCTTGCAATTGCCTTTCTGGTTGTCATTCCGCAGGAATCTGCTTTTTTGGAGCAGCTCTACGTCAACAGGAATCCCCCAATAGCCTCTCCGAGCCTATTGCCCGTCTGGGCGGATCGTGTGGAGCGCCGCCGGCTGCCGCCGGCTCGCCAATTTGCCGGCAACCGCGTCTTTCGCGACGCTTTCCGCGTCTTACTTTGCAAGCACGCTGTAGTTTTCCGATTTGACCAAGCGACTCCAACGCGGAGCTGTCGAGCGCACGCACTCCCTCTGGGTGCGGACGCTGGCGTTCGCATGTTTGCTGTTCGTTGCGGTCGTGGGCTCGATCCAGACCGTCCACATCCATGGGCAGTGGCTGCCGCGCAACGCCGCAATGGCCGGAGCGCCGGCCGATGCGTCGCAGTTGCCGGGCGGCGAGGAGCACTGCCCGCTCTGCGTGGCGATGCATTCGACGCTGCCGGTTTCCAATCGCATCCAACCTGCACGGCTGATCGTGGTGGAGTGCCGCCCGCTGCCTGCGGTAGGACGCGCCCCCGACGCGCAGTGGCACTTCGCGCTATTCAGCCGGCCTCCTCCCGCGCTCGGCAACGTCTAGCAGGTTGCGATAGCAGCTTGCCGTTCCGCATCGCCACCGGCCCCGGCCGTAATGCATACCTGAAGCCGTCTTCTCCAACGGACCGAAGCACGCCGCTTCCGGCCGCCGCTTCCGCCGATGGATAGCTCGTTCTATCCGGTGTCTCGCGCCTCGAACAGACAGGAGTCTCATGCAACGACATTCATTTTTCCGTGCGCTGATCACGCTGGCTCTGGGGCTGAGCGTTGTGTTTGCCGCCGGCGCCGCATTGGGCCAGAGCACGTCCGGGACGGTCAGCGGCACCGTGGCCGACGCCACCGGCGCTGTCGTCCCTGGCGCGTCGGTGACGATCGAGAACTCGGTCAGCGGCTACACGCGGGCCACAACCGCGGATTCGGCCGGCCAGTTCCACTTCCTCAATGTGCCATTCAATCCGTACAACCTCACGGTGACCAACGCCGGCTTTCAGCCGTTCAGTAAAGTCGTGCAGGTAAGCTCGGCGATCGCGGTGAATGTGCCCGTGGCCCTGCAGGTCGCGACCTCGACCCAGAGCGTGACCGTGGAGGCGCCGCCCGACCTGGTGGAGAGCGATCCCACCGCGCACACCGACATCGACCGCACCATGATCGACCACCTGCCGCTGGAGGACCCCTCCTCCGCGCTGAGTTCGATTGTGACCGAGGCTTCGCCAGGCATATCGGCGGACTCCAACGGCCAGATGCACGGCCTCGGCGATCACGCCGAGAACTCCTTCAACATCGACGGTCAGCCCATCACCGACCAGCAGAGCAAGGTCTTCTCCAACCAGGTGCCGGCTGCGGCGGTGCAGTCGCTGGAGGTGATCGCGGGTGCGCCGCCGGCTGAGTACGGCGATAAAACGAGCCTGGTGATCAAGGCCACCACGCGCTCCGGTCAGGGCGTCACCACTCCCACCGGCAGCGTGACGCTCTCCTATGGCAGCTTCGGCTCCAGCAACGTGGCCTTCGACGTGGCCTATGGCGGGACCAAATGGGGCAACTTCATCGCGGCCAACGGCATGAACTCGGGCCGGTTTCTCGATGCGCCCGAGTTCGCGGTAATCCACGACAAGGGCAACGAGGAGAACTTCTTCGACCGCATCGACCGGCAACTGGGCCCCGTGGCCTCGATGCACCTCGACCTGCAGTACACCCGCTCCTGGTTCCAGACGCCCAACAGCTTCGACACCCAGTTCGGCTATGTGCAACAGGGCCTGACGCCCGCGCCAACCAACCAGAGCTCGAAGATCGAGACCATCGATGTGGCGCCCAGCTTCACGCGCACCATCGGCGATTCGGCGGTGTTCAACTTCGGCGCCTACGTGCGCCGCGACGGCTACAACTACAACCCCAGCTATAACCCGCTGTCGGACTTCGGCCCGATCCAGCAGGAGAGCATCGCGCAGTTTCGCTCTCTTACCAACGCTGGCGCCCACTCCGACATCTCCTACGTCAAGGGCATCAACAACGTGAAGCTGGGCGGCATGTATCAGCAGACGTTTCTGCGCGAAAACTTCCAGTTGGGCATTGTCGATCCGACGCTCAATGCGCCCTGCCTGAACAGCAGCGGCAACCCGGTCAGCGGCTATCCGATCGCGTTCAACTGCACGGGTAACGCGCCGAACCCGAACTTCAATCCGGTGCTTGCGCCCTACGATCTGACCCGCGGCGGCAGCGCCTATACCTACCACGGCCGCACCGACGTGAAGCAGCTCGCGCTCTACGGCGAGGACCAGATCACCGCCGGCAACTGGCTGCTCAATGTCGGCATTCGCGGCGACCTCTACAACGGCCTCAGCATCCAGCGCCTGGCTGAGCCGCGGGTGGGAATCTCCTACAACATTCCCAAGACCAAGACCGTGCTGCGCGCCTCCTATGCACGCACTCAGGAGACACCGTTCAACGAGAACCTCGTGCTCTCCAGCCAGGGCTGCCTCGATCCCGTCATCAATGCGATCTTCTCCAGCATCGGGCCGTGTGTTCCCGCGTCCTTCAATCCCGGCTTTCGCAATGAGTTTCACGCCGGCTTTCAGCAGGGCATCGGCAAACGCTTCGTGCTGAACGCGGAGTACATCTGGAAGTACACCCACAACGCCTACGACTTCAGCGTGCTGGGCGCGACGCCGATCACCTTCCCGATCGAGTGGCACAACTCGAAGATCCCCGGTTTGGCGATCGGCGGAACGCTGACGCAGGTGAAGGGATTTTCCGCTCGCGTGGTGATATCGTCGGTGGCCGCGCGGTTCTTCAACCCGCAGGCAGGCGGCATCGGCGCAACGCCCGGAGCGGCGGGCGGATATCCCTTCCGCATCGACCACGACGAGCGGTTCAACCAGACCACCCATATCGAGTACCTGATGCCGTTCCAGAAGAAGCTCTACTACTCCTTCAACTGGCACTTCGACAGCGGCATGGTGGCTGGCTCCGCGCCCTGCTACGGGACCACGGACCCCAACAGCGCCTGCCTGCCGTATTCCTTCGCGGCCAACGGCACGCCCCTCACCCTCAACGGCAAGCCGGCCATCAACACCAGCAGCCTCACGCCCGACGAGGAGTTCCAGGCCGGCCTGGCCTGCGACGGCGTGAAGGCCACCCCGGCCAACGGCTTCGCCATCTGCGCCGCCACCGGTTTGACCTCGAAGCTGGTCAACATTCCGGCGCCGGGCGCGCAGGACAACGACCGCAATCCGCAGCGCATTCAGTCGCGCAATCTCTTCGACATGGCGCTGGGCGACGACGATGTCTTTCACTTCCATAATGACCGCTACAAGTTTGGAGCGACCCTGACAGCCATCAACGTAACCAATAAATATGCGCTGTACAACTTCCTCTCGACGTTCTCGGGAACCCACTACGTCACGCCGCGCACAGTGACCGCAGAACTCGCGTTTCACTTCTAGAGCGAAATCCCCATAGGTGTAGCGCGTTGCTGCGATGCACGTTGCATTGGTACGTGCTTTTCTGGTTGTCATTCCGCAGCGCAGCGGAGGAATCTGCTTCTCGGGCCGCCCGTACACCATCGAGGAGACCGCTCCGGCAGCCTCCTCCACTCCGCGCGGGCCGCAGGCTGCTTCAGCCCGCGGCCCGCGCATCTTAACCTGCAGGAGATGCGACGATGGCATTGTTCGGCGGTAGCGAGAGGATCGGTGTGGTGGCGCGGATTCGCGCCGGCAGCGGACATGAAGCTGAAGTGCGCAAGGCATTGCATTCGCTGGTCGGCCCCTCGCGCAAGGAGGCCGGATGTTTGCGCTACGACCTGTTCGAAGACAAGCACCACGAGGGCAGCTTCTTCACCTGCGAGGAGTGGGAGAGCGAAGCCGCGCTGCAGAGGCATCTCGACCTCAACAAAACGGCGCTGAACCAGGCCAAGGCGCTGCTGCGCGAGGATCTGCACATCCATGTGCTGAAGCAACTGGCGTAGAGAACCTCATCAAGTAGCGTTTTTGAAGGGGCGGGCTTCAGTCCCGCCATCACCTCAATTGTTCCAATGTGGCTTTAGCCACTGAGGGAACCTTCCGGAATCAATCCCACCTTCCCTGGCTTCGCGCGCCGCTCGAAATGCTATGCGCGAGAGCCGCTATCCTGAAAGCAGATGTTCTCTCGTCTGCCCAAATCCACGCTCGTTTTGCTGGCCTTCGCCAGCGTGTATATCTTCTGGGGATCGACCTATCTGGCGATCCACGTAGCGGGCGAGCAGTTGCCCGTTCCGGTAGTCTCGGCCACGCGGTCGTTGATCTCCGCCACGCTGATCGTGCTGATATGCCTGCTGCGCGGCAAGAGCCTGCGCGTCCCCAAAGGCGAGGGCTGGAAGCTCGTGCTCGTCGGCCTCCTGTTCATGAGCGGCAACAACATGATGCTGACCTGGGGCGAGAAGCTCGTGCCCTCGGGCTTTGCCTCGCTCGTGGTCTCGACGATGCCCATCATGATCGCGCTGCTGGACATGGCGCTGCCCGGCGGCGAGCGGCTCAACAAGCGCGGCTGGACCGGAACCCTGCTGGGAACGCTCGGCATCTGCGTGCTGGTGTGGCCGGCCCTGCATGGGGCTACAAATCATGCCGCGACCAATCATGCCGCGACGACGCGCGCCGTAGTAAACCAAGCGGCTGCGACGGCCACACACTCCCGGCCGCTGCTGGGCGTCTTTGTGCTGCTGGCCGCCGCTCTGTCGTTCGCGGTCGGTTCGGTACTCAGCCGCCGTTTCCGCTTTCAGGCCGACACGTTGGTCGCCACCGGCTGGGAGATCGGCGCGGCCGGCATCTTCAACGCAACGGTTGCCGTCGGCAGCGGCGGCCTTCATCGCGCCGTATGGACGCTGCCCGGCCTGGAAGCGATCACCTATCTCTCCATCTTCGGCTCGCTGTTCGGGCTGGTGGCGTTCACCTATCTGCTCCAGAACGTCGCGGTGACCAAGGTCGCGACCTATGCGTTCGTCAACCCGGTGATCGCGGTGCTCTTGGGAGTGCTGATTCTGCACGAGCATCTGGTGAAGACCGAGGTCATTGGCATGGCGGTCATCATCTGCGCAGTGGCGATGGTGGTGTACAGCCGCGTGGTGCTGGGCAAACGCCAGATCGCGGGCCCGGCAAACGCCCCGGCGGAGTAAGTGCGTCAGGGTACCAATTTCATAGGCTCGCCAGTGCCAAGGGTAAATGGAACAAAAGGCGCGGCTGGATGATTGCCAAATTGCACTGTGCTGCTCATCAGGCGATTCAGCGTCGGGAGGTCGTTCGACATGAACATCCACATCAAAAACCGGCCGTGGACGTTGGTTGAAGCCGTTGCTACCCCGACGGGGGTCGAGGCCTTGTCGTCGCTGAACGCGCCCTGCGCGGCCAGAAAGTGAATCTTGTGTTTGTCCACTTCGTACCACATCTGTTGATCGATGGGTTTGAGGCCGGGGAGCTGACCAGAGATAGAGGCCATCTGTCCCAGAATGTCATTCTCTTTCGTGGCTCGCGGGACGCAGCTTTGGTCGAACTCCGCGATCATGATCGTACCGGTCGGCGGCAGATTTACGCTTACTGCGGAGTGGTTGTCTTTGCCGCCGATCGTGATCTCGCCGTCGATGGGGTCGGGTGTCGTGGCGTACAGCAGAACGTGCATACATTTCTCTGCCTGCAGGTGTTCTGGGTCGCTCTCGGGCTCGGTCTTGTAGTGTTCACGGTGTCCCCGCTCCATCACCTCACGGAATGTAGCGGCGTCCTGCGGCACTAACTGCTGGGGATACGTGAAGCTCAACTGCAACCCCTCATCATGGAATGTCCGCATCGATGGTGCAGTGATCGCAGACGCCACTTCCTGGGATCCAGCGCCCGCGTGATCGGCGGGCGCCTGGGTTTGCGCCCGAGCGCAGAGGAGAGAGCTGAGGCCAACAGAGATAACCACCGCAAATTTCATGTGGCCCAGAATACAGCCAGACCGTGCGGCGGGGCTACTTGCGCCTCCAGCGAACGCCATCCTTGGAGTCTTCGAGCAGGATGCCCTTCGCCAGAAGTTCGTTACGGATCGCATCGGCGCGGGCGAAGTTGCGCTGCTTTTTGGCCAGCGTGCGTTCGGCGATCAGACCGTCGATGGCCGCATCCGAGAGCGAGTTTGCACCGAACTTTTCGAGAACTTCCGGGGCAACGTCGGCCATGCGGCCTTCCGCTTCGGCCCAGGCCAGCGCCGCGCGAGATTGCTCCGCGTCGCGGTCTTCGTCGCCGTGTTGCAGGACCGCGAAGATGCTGTCGAATTTCGCCAGCAGCGCCAGCGTGGCCTCGGCGTCCGCGTGGGTGAGCGTCGCGTGATCGGCGGCGGTGTTGACCGCGCGCAGAACATCAAAGATCGCCGCTCGTGCTTTGGCTGTGTTCAGGTCGTTGGCCAGCGCAGCGGTAAAGGCGTCGCTACCATCGCGGATCAGAGCGGATAGCGCATCGTCGGCCGGCGCGGCATCGGGCCACTTGCCATCGCGAACGCGCGCATGAAAAGTCCGCAACCGGTCGACCGCATTCGTCGATTCGGTGAGGCCGTCAAAGGTGAAGTTGAGCTGATGCCGATACGGAACGCTGAGCAGCAAAAAGCGAATCGCCGAAGCCCGATAGCCCTTGAGCAGAAGATCGCGGAGAGTGTAAAAGTTGCCCTCCGACTTCGACATCTTGCGGCCTTCCACGAGCAGAAACCGCACATGAAACCAGTGCCGCGCGAAGGTCTGGTGCGTTGCCGATTCGCTCTGCGCGATCTCGTTCTCATGGTGCGGGAACATTAGGTCTTCGCCGCCCGCATGCAGGTCGAAGCTGTCGCCGAGAAACTTCATCGCCATCGCCGAGCACTCGATGTGCCAGCCCGGACGCCCTTCGCCGAGCGGCGTCTGCCAACTGGCTTCGCGTTCGCCGTTGGGCGCAAGCTTGGTCGCCTTCCAGAGAGCGAAGTCGCGGGCAGAATCCTTTTCATATTCATCGGAGTCGATGCGCGCTCCGTCTTCGATGCCGTCGAGGTCTTTCTTCGAGAGCTTCCCGTACTCCGGAAACCGTGCGATGCGGAAGTACCACGACCCGTCCTCGGCCTGGTAGGCAATGTCTTCCGCGGCCAGTCGCTGGATCAAGCGCACCATCTCGTCGATGTTTTCCGTCGCGCGCGCGATGGCCTCCGGCCGCTCCACGCCAAGCGCGTCCATGTCTTCGAAGAAGGCTCGCTCGAACTTCGCGCTGTATTCGGCGATGGGCTTTCCGGCCGCGGCCGCGTTGCGGATGATCTTGTCGTCGACGTCGGTGACGTTCATCACGTGGTGCAGCCCCAGACCGAACAGACCAGCCGCGCGGCGCAGCACATCCACATGCAGGAAGGTGCGAAAGTTGCCGATGTGGCCGTAGTCGTAGACGGTCGGGCCGCAGCAGTAGAAGCGCAGCGCGTGACCGTCGGCGGCGAAGAGCGGTTCGACTTTTCCGGAGAGTGTGTTGAACAGTTCGAGAGGCACGCGAGGTTGGTTTGCTTTCTGTTGTCGCCGGTCAGCTAGCTGCTGTATTTGCGTTGATTTGATTCTAGCCGAGGTGGGCCTCAGCCCAATCTCAGCTGCGGGGTCGGTTCCAGCCCGTCGGAAGCGAAATCGCGAGCCCGCAGCTTCGGCCACGCCGCCGCAGCGATCATGGCCGCGTTGTCGGTGGAGAGCGCGATGGATGGAAACGCGATAGGCAGCTTCGCGTGCGCGGCACAATCTGACAGAATGAAGCGCAGATGGCGATTGGCCGCAACCCCGCCGCTGACCAGGACGCCGCGCGCGCCGAAATGTTCCGCTGCGTTGAGCGTTGCGCGGGCGAGGTTCTTGACCACGGCGTTCTGGACGCTGGCGATCAAGTTGAGCGTCTTCGCGTCGAAGTGCGGGAGGAGGCTGCCGATCGCAAACTCATCGGGCCGCGCGCGATGCAGCCCCGCAGCGCGCAGGGCCTCCACGCGAGCGGTGATCGATGGCAGCATCGAGTTCAGTTCGACATAGCGGCGGACCGACGTCTTGATCCCGCTGAAGGAAAGGTCGAAGCGGGTAGGGTCTTCATGGTCGAGCCTCTCGCGATGCAGCTTCGGCGCGGTATTTCCGTTGGCCTTCGTCTTGATCTGCACAAACGGAAAGAGACTGCGATCGGCGATGCCGTGGGCGGCGAGCGCGTCCATCCACGGGCCGCCGGGGTACGGCAGCCCGAGCAGCTTGGCGACCTTGTCGAAGGCTTCGCCGGCGGCGTCGTCCAGCGTCTTGCCGACGTTGCGATAGCCCCAGTCCTGCTGTGTTCGCGTGGCAAGATACAGGTGCGTGTGCCCGCCGCTGACCACCAGCGCCAGCAGCGGCGACGCGTCGGAGAAGGCCTGATCCGCGTCCATCAGCACCGCATGGATGTGGCCTTCCAGATGGTTGACAGCGATGAGCGGAAGGTCAGCCCCGAAGGCCAGCGCCTTCGCGAAGGTGATGCCGACCAGCAGCGCCCCGGCAAGCCCCGGGCCTTCAGTGACAGCGATCGCATCGAGATCGTGATACCCGATACCCGCGCGCTGCATCGCCTCGCGCACGACTGGCACAATCGCGCGGAGGTGTTCGCGCGAGGCCAACTCGGGCACCACGCCGCCATACTCGCTGTGAATCAACTGCGACGCGACGACGTTCGAGAGCACCTCGCGGCCGCCGCGCACGACCGCCGCCGAGGTTTCATCGCAGGAACTCTCGATGCCGAGAATGAGGCCGGTTAGCACGAGGTCTATGGTAGCCCGTGCGGAAACCTCCCAGCCATCGGCGACCCGCTGCCAGCCGTCGCAGCGCGTACGCCCTAGCTGGCCTTGTCCAGCGGCTTGGCCATCTTCTCGTGCATCGAGGCCTTCACCGAATCCGGCGTGAAGCCCGCCATCGCGCCTTCCAGCTTGGTCTTCGCGCTCGCCGAGTAGACATGGTCCTTGCCGGCCATCAGCGCTTCATAACCCTGCTTGGCTACATCGTACGGATCGCTCTCCTTCTTGCCCTCGCTGCCGACCTTGGTGTTGTCCATGCCGGCGCGGTGGAAGAAGTCCGTGTCGGTAGGACCGGGCTGCAGCGCAGTCACGGTCACACCAGTGT
Organism: Granulicella sp.; assembly: GCA_965277925.1. Taxonomy (GTDB): domain Bacteria; phylum Acidobacteriota; class Terriglobia; order Terriglobales; family Acidobacteriaceae; genus Granulicella. The sequence goes on from OZ255850.1 coordinate 2,415,234, forward strand.
CTTCAAGCTCGTAGCGAAGGCTGCGCGCGAAGCTGAGATCGAACGCCTTCGACGCCGAGTAGACCGCCTCGCGCGGCGCCACCATCCCGCTGGCGATCGACGCGGTGAACAGGATCCGCCCCTCGCCCTGCTTCACCAGCTTCTTCACCACATGCTTGGCGAGATGCACGGTGCCTTCCACGTTGAGGCGAACCAGGTTGATCTCCTTGTCGAGGTCGGTCTCCGCGAAAAGGCCACCCACACCGACGCCCGCATTCAACGCCACGGCGTCGATCTTGCGGCCATCGGCTTCGACGCCCTTCCAGAACTTCTCCACGCCATCATACGTCGCGAGGTCGGCCTGAATGGGCTTGACCGAGACACCGAAGTGATTGAGCTCCTCAGCTGCGTCATCGAGCCGCTCGCCTGCTGAAGCGACGATCAGATCGAATCCGTTTTCCGCGAACACCTTCGCGAGGTTGAAGCCGATGCCACTCGAGGCGCCGGTTACAACTGCTAACTTATTGGTCATACTGATTTCCCCAATGCGCTCAGAGCGCGTGATATGCGAGCGTTCGTGCTGCAAGTTTGAGATGCAGAAAGTGCGCCATGGGTTCTGCGCGCCACAGCGTGGCTCCGGGGATAGCATCGGAGTTGGAAGAGCCGCTAGGATGAAGAACGTGAGCCGATCGATTCCGAATCCTCAGCCGCCCGCGCCCCACCAGGCCCCGAAGTATCTCGCGGCTTTGCACGTTGTGCGGCGGCTGCGCGAGCTTGGATATGCTGCGTACTTCGCCGGCGGATGCGTGCGCGATCTGTTGCTCGGCACTGCGCCCAAAGACTTCGATGTGGCGACCTCCGCGACGCCCGATCTGGTGCAGGCCGCCTTCCCGCGCACCGAGTCTGTCGGCGCGCACTTCGGCGTTGTGCTGGTGGTCGAAACACAGCGCAGCGCAACCGGCGAGCCTGCGCGCGTCGCCACCGAGGTCGCGACCTTTCGCCACGATGGAGCGTACAGCGATGGACGCAGACCGGATGAAGTACGCTTCTCAACCGACCCGCGCGAAGATGCGCTGCGCCGCGACTTCACCATCAACGGCTTGTTGCTGGATGCGGTGGCGATGGAGGATGGCGCTGCGATCGAAGATTGCGTGCTGGACTTCGTCGGCGGCCGCGGCGATCTCGCGCTGAAGCTGGTGCGGGCCATCGGCGACCCCGCGCGGCGCTTCGCCGAGGACAAGCTGCGCATGCTGCGTTGCATACGCTTCGCGGCGCGGCTCGGGTTTGCAATCGAGCCGCGGACCAGTCAGGCGATTCAACGTCACGCCGCGCAGATCGCGGTCGTCTCGGCCGAGCGCGTGCGCGATGAGCTGACGAAGATCCTCACCGAAGGTGCGGCGGGGCGCGGGTTCGAGCTGCTCGATGAGAGCGGCCTGCTGGCCCACGTGCTGCCTGAGGTCGCGCGCATGAAGGGCGTCGAGCAGCCGCCACAGTATCACCCGGAAGGCGATGTGTGGGTCCACACGCGGATGCTGCTGGACCATCTGCACAGCGGCGCCAGCCCCACTCTTGCCTGGGGAATGCTGCTGCACGATGTCGGCAAACCGGCCACGTTTACGCCGCCGAATCCGGCCAAACCTGATGACCGCATTCGCTTCAACGGCCACGTCGATGTGGGCGTCGCGGTGGCACGAACAATTCTCAACCGGCTGCGCTTCAGCAATGACGATGCGGATCAGATTCTTGCGCTGGTGAAGCACCACATGCAGTTCGCCGACGTAATGAAGATGAAGCAGTCGACGCTGAAGCGCTTCCTCCGGCTTCCGCGATTCGAGGAGCATCTGGCCCTGCATCGCGCCGATGTGCTCAGCGCGCATGGCGCGATGGGGATGTACGATTTCGCGAAGCAACACTATGACGAACTGGGTGAGGCGGAGATTCGGCCGAAGCTGCTGCTCACCGGCGAAGACCTGATCGCCGCGGGCTATCGTCCCGGCCCGCAATTTCGCGCGATGCTTGAAGCCGCCGAAGACGCGCAGTTGGAAGGCGCAATCGCCACTCGCGAACAGGCGTTGCGGCTGATCGCGGAGCGCTTTGGCCAGCCGGTATAGATGCTGAATGCCCATACCTCGATCCGCGCGCTTGCCCCTGCACTTGCCTCTGCACTTGCCTCTGCACTTGCCGTTGCACTTGCCTTTCTGGTTGTCATTCCGTAGGAATCTGCTGTTGAACACGCCGCCACGCGTTCGCGAGGGCCGCGTTAGTGCTGTGATCCAGACGTAAAATGTTGTCCGTGCGCACTCTTTTCCTTTCGCTGGTCGTCCTGTTGCCTTTCCACGCGGCTTTGATCGGCGTGAGCAAGCCCGCGCAGTCGCTGACCGCCGCCCGCGTGCTGACGCTGCCGGCGGCCCGGCGCAGGCCGTGGCTCGCCTATCTGAAACAATCACAGGCGCAGATGCGCGCGGACAAGGCCGTGCTCGCCGCCGAGCGCGTCGGCGTGAATGAGATTCCGCCGCTGCCGAAAGACAGCTTCTCTGCCCGCTCCATTCCGCTGCACCGGGACGCAACGTTCTATCGCAGCGACGAAGCGCGACACATCGCCGCTGTGATCCTGTCGTTCCAGACGCCGGCCGGAGGGTGGTCGAAGAACCTCGACATGGGCGGCGCGCCGCGGCTGCGCGGACAGAGCTATGCGGCCGCGAACCTGGCACCGGTCGCGAGCGGCCCGGGCGACTTCGATCAGCCGCAAGATCCACACTGGCACTACGTGGGCACGCTCGACAACGATGCAACCAACACCGAGCTGCGCTTTCTCGCCGAGATGGCGGCGGCTTGGCCGGGTCCCGACGGCGACGCCTATCGCGCGAGCTTTCTGCGTGGGATCGGCTACTTGCTGCACGCGCAGTTTCCCAATGGCGGTTGGCCGCAGGTGTGGCCGCTCGAAGGCGGGTATCACGACGCGATTACGTTCAACGACGACGCCATAACAGAATCGGCCGAGGTACTGAAGCTCAGCGCCAGCGGAGAGCGCACAGGCCTGGAAGACTACAGCTTCGTTCCGCCAGCGCTGCGGGCGCGCGCCAAGGCCGCGGCGACCAAGGCGCTCGACTGCATTCTCACAGCTCAAGTATCTATTCCGGCGGCGAGTGGACGAGGCACGCTGTTGAGGGTGTGGTCGCAGCAGAACGATCCGCTGACATTGGCGCCAGTAGCGGGAAGAAACTTCGAGCCGGCGGCGCTAAGCTCCGGTGAGTCGACGAGCGTGATGGAGTATCTGATGTCGCTGCCCTCGCCGTCGCCGGCGATAGTGCGATCTGTAGATGCAGCGGCGAACTGGTTCGAGGCGCACAAAATTATCGGCTACACATGGAGCGGCGGCCGCGCTACACCCGGCGGTCGCAGGCTGACGGCGACGCCAGGCGCGGGACCGTTGTGGGCGAGATACTACTCTCTGACGACCGGCAGACCCATCTTCGGCGACCGCGACAAAACCATCCATGACGACGTGATGGACCTCTCGCTGGAGCGCCGCAACGGCTACGCATGGTACGGCAACGGTCCCGCGCAGGCGCTCGATGCATACGCCGCCTGGAAGCTGAAGCATACTGACCTGTAAGGCTCCGAAGGGACCGTAGGGTGTCCGCTGGCACAAGGTTTGCCTTTGCCTTTCTGGTTGTCATTCCGTAGGAATCTGCTTCTGCACTTACGTAGGAGCACATGCCGCCGCGCAAGCGAAAACCTGGCGAATATAATCACCTCGTGGCTGCCCCGCCCCAACCCGATCTCTTCGGCTTTCTCCACATCGACCTGAACTCTTTCTTCGCGTCGGTCGAGCAGCAACTGCACCCCGAGTTCCGCGGCAAGCCCACCGGCGTCGTCCCCACCATGGCCGACACCACCTCGCTGATCGCCGCCAGCTACGAGGCCAAGGCCCTCGGCATCAAAACCGGCACCCGCGTCAGCGAAGCCAAACGCATCTGTCCCGGCATCATCCTGGTCAACGGCAACCACTCCGAATACGCCGCCTACTCCCACAAGATCGCCGAGGCCGTCGAGCGCGTCTGCCCCGTCGCCCACACCCCCTCCATCGACGAGATGGTCTGCCAACTCATGGGCCGCGAACGCGAGCCGCCGCGAGCGCGCCAGATCTCCCTCGCCGTCAAGCAGGCCATCAAGGACGACGTCGGCGAAACCCTGCGCTGCTCCATCGGCATGGCGCCCAACCGCTACCTCGCCAAGATCGCCAGCGACATGCAGAAGCCCGACGGGCTCATTGGCCTGCTCCCCTCGCAGCTTCCCAGAGCCATCGCGCATCTCGAACTTCGCGACCTCCCCGGCATCGGCGCCCGCACCGAGGTCCGCCTCAACGCCAAAGGCATCCGCACTATGCCCGAACTGCTCGCGCTCGACCGCCCCGCCATGCACGCGCTCTTCGACTCCGTCTGGGGCGACCGCATGTTCCACTGGCTGCGCGGTGGCGACACCGGCGATGACGGCGCTCCCGTCGCCGCCGACATCCAGAAATCCCTCGGCCACTCCCACGTCCTCGCGCCCGAGCACCGCACCCCCGCCGGCGCCTGGGCCGTCGCCCATAAACTCCTCCACAAAGCGGCCATGCGTCTGCGCATGGAGCGCTTCCACACCGGCTCGCTCGCGGTCACAATCAAGTACGCTCTCAACCGCGCCGAAGCAGCCGAAAGCGCGCACAAAATGAAGCAAAAAAAACACACTAGCGGCCTCACCCAGACCGGCTGGGGCATGGAAGCGCGCTTCCGCCCCTGCCAGGACACGCTCTCTCTGCTCGAAGCCCTGCAAGGCTGCTGGAAGCAATCGCCCATCGGCGAGCTGCATCAAAAACCCTTCTTCGTCGGCCTCACCCTGCGCAACCTCATCCCCGAATCCGAGTTGCAGACCACCCTCTTCGAGGAACCCGGCAACCGCTCCCAGCTCTCCGCCACCATGGACAAACTCAATCTGAAATACGGCCACACCACGCTGCACTTCGCCGGCATGCTACCCGCCCGCGACTCCGCGCCCACGCGCATCGCCTTCACGCAAATCCCCGTCCAGTACGGCACGGACTGGATGTAGTGCTGGGCCGCCAAAGCCATTGCAGTCTCGCCCGCTTGGGTCTAAGCTGATCAGCATCGCAATCGCAGCTACATAAACGCTGAGGCAAACTATGACCCAGTTTATGGACGATCTCATTAAGGCGCAGCCCGACAGCCTGTTCATCCTCGCCGGCCTCATTCTCATTGCGGTCGGCGTCATCGGCAGCATCAAGACCTACATCGATCCCGGCCGGTGGGGCCGTATCGCCGCCCTGGGCATCGGCACCGTTCTGGTGATCGTGGGCTTCGTGCTCTACGCGAAACAGCCTGCATCGGCGGCCACCGCGCCAGCGACGACCCCGGCATCGGCCACCACCACAACAACGACACCCGCTGCGCCCACGACGGCGACTCCCGCAACCGCGCTGGTCCCTCCCGCCGCGGCTCCGGGCGCGAATTCCAGCTCGTCAATCATGAGCACCGTCTGCACCTTCAGCTCCGGTCCGCTGGCGGGCAAGACGCACGAGTTGCCGCGCGCTAAGCCGCATCCCGTCGGCTCGCCGTGCCATGACCTGAAGGGTGATTCCGGCTCGGTCGTCGCCCCCGACACTCCGCTCACGCCATAGCGCGTCTTCCCGCCGCCGGAACGCGCTCTCCAAACGCCGCGCAGCCGCCGCCCTGCATCTACACTGAAACGATGCCACGCGGCAAACCGATCGAACAACCCGACCCACTCACCTGGCTGCGCGGTCTCCCCAAAGCCGAGCTTCATCTCCACCTCGAAGGCTCCATCACACCCGAGACGCTGGTCGAGCTCTCGCGCGTCAACGACCCGCAGCCCCTCACCCTCGATGCCGCCCGCCGCGTCTACACCTACACCGACTTCCCCAGCTTCCTGCTCAGCTTCAAAGCCGTCACCGAGCGCCTGCACACCCCCGCCGACTACGAGACCATCACCTACAACATGCTGCGCGACCTCGGCGCGCAGGGCATTCGTCACGCCGAGGCCTACATCTCCGTCGGCATCCTCTACTACTTCGCGCGCCTCGACGTCGATGCCGTAATGGCCGCCATCGAGCGCGGCCGCGGGCGTGGCGAGCGCGACTTCGGCGTCTCCCTCCTCTGGATCATCGACGCCGTGCGCCACTTCGGCCTCGCCGAATGCGCCCGCGTCTTCCAGAAGGCCGCGAAGCTCCAGCACCAGTACCCCTCGGTCGTCGGAATCGGCATCGGCGGCGACGAAGCCCGCGGCCCCGCGCAGGAGTTCCGCGAGCTCTATCAGGAAGCCAAAGCCAATGGCCTCCATCTCACCTGCCACGCCGGCGAATCCACCGGCCCGCAGAGCATCTGGGCCGCACTGAACATCGGCGCCGAACGCATCGGCCACGCGCTCACCGCGCAGCAGGACCCCGAGCTGATCGAAGTCCTCGCCGAGCGCCAGATTCCGCTCGAGCTGAACGTCACCAGCAACCTCCGCACCGGCTGCTGTCCCAGCCTGTTCGAGCACCCCGTCCGCCGCTATTTCGAAGAGGGCCTGATGGTCACGCTCAACTCCGACGATCCACCCTTCTTCGGCGCCAACCTGCTCGACGAATACATGCTCGCCCACCGCGACTTCGAGTTCCCCCTCGACCAGCTTCGCGAACTCGCCGCCAACTCCATCGAAGCCAGCTTCCTCCCACCCGAGCGCAAACTTGCGCTGCTCGGCGAAGTCGAGCGCTACGGCTGGTAGCCTTCGCCTCTGCTCTTGCCTTTCTGGTTGTCATTCCGTAGCGAAGCGGAGGAATCTGCTTCTCGCCCGCGACCCACAGCGTCATCCGCACTCATGCGGCTGCACGTGATACAACTCGTCAAGAAAAGATTAGGATGCCGCGAGATCATCCCCGATGTTCTTCTTAAGCTGTCGAATATTCGAAGTATTTGCGATCACAATCATTGTCCTCGCGACGGCGTGCGTCGCCATCCGACTGGTGCGCAAGCGCCGCAATCTGCTTCGTATCCCCGTTATCCTCGTGAGTTCGCCGATAGCATTAGTTGCAGCTCTTTTTCTCGGACTGCAAGTTTTGACACCAGGATGCGAGACCTATTCCGTTCCCCTCTACTCGCCAAAGCACGACAAACTTGTACGTGTCACAACCGACGACGAAGGTGCCCTAGGCGGAAATTCGCAAGTAGAGCTACTTACCTATCACGGCATTTCATCAACCTACATCTATGTCGGTGACTGGAAGACAGTAGATATAAAGGATGTTCGCTGGATTGATGATCGTCACATCAGCATTTTGTACGACGCCTCCCCAGAAACTCATTTCTGCACGAGCACCGCATCTGTCAGAGTGGACTGTGCCACAAAACCGCCTCCCCCAAACTCTGGAGCTTTGCAATCGCCCGATGGTGATGAGACCGCAGAACTATTTACAGCAAAGGATGGGACCTTCCAAGGAACGGACGCGGTAATACTCACCGGAAAGATCGGCTATGCATACGTCTATGTGGGCGGCCCAAACACAGTAGTCTGGCCCGAGACGCACTGGAGGAACGATCGCGAGTTAGAGATCGTTTCCAAAGGCGACCCAAAGGCGTGCTCGAATCAGATAGGCATAACCGTAATCTGCACCCACCAAGCAGCAAAATAGAACAGCAAGGTTACCTGCTTCTACTTCCCCGGCCCCGCGGGCACCATCACCGCATTCGGATCGATATTCGGAATCCCGAAGTGTCCGCTCAGATGCAGAAGGTCAAGCGGCTTGAGCAGACCGGCCACTTCGATCACCGTCATCTCCCTCGGCGCTCGAATCAGCACCGTAAGCCCATCGATCTCGGTGCCATGAAAGTGCAGCCAGAGATCGGTCAGCGGCTTGACTGGCGTGGCCGAATCGCGCGGAGTCGCATGCGGGTCCACCAGGTGCTGCCATCCCGCGGCGCTATAAGCCGTAATTAGCGCATGCATGGTCTCGGGAACATAAAACGCGGGCTCGTTGTAACGATAGCTCTCGACGGTAACGCTGCTGAGCTCACCCGCACCTGACCCGCCGTTGATCACACCGTTGAACGACTGCAGCATGTCGCGATCGAAGGTGAACGCAGTGTGGGTCGAGTGCTCGGAGGTCAGGTCCTGCAGATCCTGGGAGACCCCGGGCGGCTGCTGAATCGGGTGCCCGCTTGGCTGTTGGGCCAACCCACCAGACACGCTCACCACATACCCCGCCGTCAACACCCACAACCAGCGTCGTTTCATGAAAGCCTCACAGCCCAATAGACCACCTCGAGCTCTCGAAAGTTGCGGGCGCAAAGCTCTTGCCCCACCGATTCCCTGTCATCGCCGACCGCAGCCACAAACAATTGCGTGTGATGTATCATGGTACTCATCAGGGAGCCGACCGATGCCAATCACCGCATCCAGCGTAAAAGCACGCGTATTCCGTAACGGACGCAGCCAGGCCGTCCGCATTCCCGCCGCATATCGCTTTTCCACGGATGAGGTTTACATCCGGCGCGACCCCCGAAGCGGTGCACTTACCCTCTCCGAGAAGCCCCTTCGTCCCTCGCTCGATGAGATCTTCGCCGCTCTCGATGCAGCCGGCGCTGTCGATTTTGAACTGGAGCGCAACCTCTCGCAGCCAGTGGAGCGGGAGTGGATGTGACCAACGCTCCACCGCTGTATCAGCTCGACACCAATATCGCGGGGTACATCGTCAACGGACGCTCGGCCGCCGCCCGCGAGATGTTGAAGCGCGCTGTGGCCGATGCCACCGTAACAATTTCCGCAATTACCGAAGCGGAGATACTGTTCGGTTTGGAACTGCGGCCGCAGGCCACCCGGCTTCGCGCCTCCGTCGATGCCCTCTTGCAGGCGGTCGAGATACGGGCATGGGACTCCAGCGCCGCCCAGGCCTGCGCGAGATTGCGCGCCGCGCTGAGCAGGACCGGGAGGAGCTTGTCGGAGATGGACCTGCTGATCGCCGCGCACGCTCTCGCCGACGGCGCCGTCCTCGTCTCTCACGATCAGGCGTTTCGGCAGTTGAACCCGTTCCTCACGATCGTAGACTGGGCCACCGACCTCTGAAACCGAGCCCGTTCGACACGCTCTCCGGCTTTACTCCGGCGCCTTCGGCGCGAAGTACCCCTTCTTCGCGCGCACCGAATATCGCGGATCGAGGCACTGCAGATAAATCGTGCGGAACGATCCGTCCTGCCTGAAGTTCGCCGGCACATACACCAGCGAATACTGGCTGCGCAGCTCCACCTCGATGTTGTGAAAACCCGTGGCGACGTCCTCCATCCGCGTTGGGAAAAACGCCTGTCCGCCGGTCGCGTCGGCGATCTGCTGCAGCACGTCATCGCCCTTGTCCTTGCTCGGACCGGTGTTGGTGCTGATGGTGTACACGATGGTCGAGGCGCGCTGGCACATCTTGATCGCATCGGACTCCTGCGCCCGGCTGTAATCGTCATCGCCATCCGAGACCAGCACCAGCGCCCTGCGCACATCGGTAGTCTGCTGCAGCGTCAGCATCTGGTCGCGGCAAGTCTTGTACAGCGAATCGAACAGAGCCGTTCCGCCGCCCGGCCGCAGCTTGTTGATGCCCGTGTTCAGCAGATCGACGCGGTTGGTGAAGTCCTGCGCAATGTCGGTCTGCACATCGAAGCCCTCGACGAAAGCGCGGTCTGCCGGGTGCAGCACCTGCAGCAGAAAGTCTGTCGCCGCCTGCTGCTCGAACTGGAAGCGCTGCCGGATCGAGCTCGACGTGTCCAGCATAATGCCCACGCGCAGCGGCAGGTTCGTCTGCTGCTGGAAGCGAATCACGCTCTGCGGCGGCCGCCCATCGTCGAGCAGCCCGAAGTTCTGCTGCTGCAAGCCCGTGACGAAGTTGCCGTGCTTGTCGGTCACGGTGAAGATGAGGTCGACCTCGCGCGAATAGATCTGCAACGGCGTGCTCGACGGCGGCGGCCCCTCGCGCGGCTGCAGCGGTTGCTGCTCGTTCTGCTGCGCGGGAGCAGTCTGCGGCGGAGTCGTCTGAGTTGGTGGAACTGTCTGCGCGGGCGAAGTTGGCGGGGCCGGAACGGGCGGGGGCGTCTGCTGGGCCATTGCGGTCGACGCGGCCATGGCGCACGCGAGTGCGAGCACAACCACGCGCGCCTTACTGCTGATCATCATGCTTACCATCGTATCAACCTGGCAACCGTAGAAAATTTGCCGTTGCTCTTGCCTTTCTGGTTGTCATTCCGTAGCGAAGGGGAAGGAATCTGCTGTTTGGGGTGCCCCACGCTCTCGGGAGAACTACTCTACCTGCCGATCGCTCAAGTCCGCCGCACCCGCTCCAACACCTCCACAAGCTCCGCCGGAAGCCCCGCCCGCAACTCCAGCCGCTCACCCGTGCGCGGATGCGCAAACTCCAGCTCCGCCGCGTGCAGAAAGTTCCGGTCCAGCGAGAGCACCTCTTCTTCGTCGTTCGGCTTCCCAATCCGTACGATCCGATGCGGCGCTCCGTACAGAAAATCTCCCACCACCGGATGCCCCAGCGCCTGCATATGAACGCGGATCTGGTGAGTCCGCCCGGTCTCGATCCGAACCTCGACCAGCGTAAATTTCCCGTACGCTCCCCCGTCGTTCGGAGACCCCTCGTTCGGAAACCCCTCGTTCGGAAACCCGATCCGCTCCAGCACCTTCCAGTGCGAAACCGCACTCCGCCCGCCCGCCCGTCGCGTCGTCATGCGTGTGCGGCGAACCACATCCCGCGAGATCGGCAGCGTAATCGTCCCTTCATCCTGCTGAATCCACCCGTGCACCAGCGCCAGATACACCTTGCGCAGCCGCCGCTCGCTGAACATCTCCCCCAGCTTGCGATGCGTCACATCGTTCTTCGCCACAACGATCAGCCCGCTGGTCTGCTTATCCAGCCGATGCACAATCCCCGGCCGCAGCTCCCCACCCATCTCCGACAGCCCCGCGCCGAAGTGATACAGCAGCGCATTCACCAGCGTGCCCCGATTGTGTTCGGCAGCTCCAGAACCCGCATGCACCATCATCCCCGCGGCCTTATCCACCACCGCCAGATCGTCATCCTCATAGACGATCGTGAGCGGCAGGTCTTCAGGCTCCGCATTCAATGGCGCAGGCCGCGGATCGCCTTCGATCTCGATCAACTCGCCGCCCTTGAGCTTCTGCTTGCCTTTAGCAGCCTCGCCGTCCACCATCACCTGGCCGCCCTCGATCAGCAGCACTACGCGCGCCCGGCTGATGTCCGGAATCGCCTTCGCCAGATACGCATCCAAACGCATCCCCGCCGCCGCGGCCTCCGCAGTAAAAGTTCGCACCCCATCCTCGGCCTCCAACTCGTCGAGCACCTGAATCTCCGGCACATCCACATGCATCTTCGGCGCCGGATACCGCCGCTCGCTCTGCACCTCCTGCGCCACCTTCGAGCCCGTCGCTCCGGTGGTGATAATCGCCCCAGGCGCAGGTGGCAACACCACCTCGTCGGTGTCGTGCCCCGTCGCAGGCTCGCTCTCCTCTTCGATCACACCGGCGGCCCGCAGCGCCGCAGCGCGCTCCTGCGCCTGCGCCCGTTGCGCGCGATACTCCCCCTTCACCGACTGCCGGCGCTTGCCCTTGGGCAGCATGTTCTGCGATGGCATCAGATCCTCTCCCTCCTCTCTTCGGCCCTCTCTTCGGCCCTCTCTTCGGCCCTCTCTTCGGCGGTGCCAGCCTCGTGGCTGCCGACAACACCGCCACGCGCAACCTCACCGCGAACAGACTTCGCCGTCACCCACAGCCACACGCCCGCCAGCATCGCCGCCAGCGCCACCCACTGCCCCGGCTCCAGCAGACTCCCCATCCACGCGCCGTTCATGCTCTCCATCGGCTGCGTCAGCATATCGAGCAGAAACGAAATCGCCCCACCCGCAACCAGCGCCACACCCGCGACCGCTCCTCTGCGCGATCGCTGCCGCAGCATCCGCAGCAGCGCGCCGAGCAGCACCAGCCCCGCCACCATCGCAAAAATCTGCACCGGCTGCACGCGACCATAGGCCGCATCTCCCGGTATCAGCACGCCCCACGGCAGCCGTGTCGGCATGCCGACATCGGTGCCTTCGAGCACATGCCCCACAGCTAGCAGCGCACCCAGCAACGCGCCGCAAGGCGCCCATGCATCCAGCGCATCGCGCAGCGCCAACCGCTTCCAGCGCAGATATCCCCACACGATCACCACCGTCAGCGCCATGCCGCCATAGGTCAGCGACGGCAGCGCCAGCACCAGCAGCGGATACTTCGCGAACGCCCGCGGATCGCGCGCAATCAGCAGCAGCCGCGACACCACAAACGCCGCGCAGATGCCCAGCACACCCGCATCCCACAGCTTCTCCGCCACGAGCCCCGCCAGCTTCGCCGTCCGCTGGCTCAGCCACAACGCCGCGATCAGCCCCGCCGCCGCGCACAGCCCATACACCGAAAGGCGCAGAGGACCGACTCGCAGCAGGCCCGGAGCGAAGATCGCGCCCGAGGCCAACCTCGTAATGTGAAGAGGAAAACTCACCAGCTTCGAGCATACGCGGAGGCCACCGCCGCACAACTCGCGCCAAGACTCACGCAAAGTAAAACAAGACCGACCCACGGGGCCGTGCAGCGAGGCGCAGGTGAACCCGCGTTAAGCGGTGGACCCCAGCCGTGGCTCTTTAGGCTTTCCGAACTGGCGGACCTAGCACACCGAGCCATATATACGAGCTGGAACCCTGTTCAATGAGTATTGGTTCAACCTGCGTTATTCCCCGCACCTGCTTTGCAGGCCGGTCTCTGCCTTGGATGCTAACGTTCATCCCGCCATTGCGCAACTCCTGACACGACACTCCAATTCACGCCGGAACCTCGACTGTCAACTCGCCTGGCCCAGCGGACCCATGACCTGCTTCATCTTGTCGGACACAGCGACTTAGCAATCTGCTCATCGCTGTAAGCCTTGCACTTGCTTTTCCGTTTGTCATTCCGCAGGAATCCGCTTCTTCCTTTGCCTCTGCACTTGCTTTTTCTGGTTGTCATTCCGCAGGAATCTGCTTCCCGGGGCGTCTTGACATCAGCGGGAGAATTGCCCTACCCCGCCTTGCGTTCTTCCAGCACCTCATCCAGCATGCCCATCAGCGACCCCGCCCGCGCCCGCATCGTCGTCTGGGACTGGCTCGCATTGCCGATCAGCGCCTCATACCGCGCCCGCAGCGTCAGCAGCTCATCAGTAATATTCAATGCCGCCAGCACCGCCACGCGCAGCGAATCCACCGTCGCCCCATGCGCCGAGACCGCCCGCATCTTCGCGTCCACCGCCTCCGCCAGCCGCTCGATATACGCCGGATCGGTGCCGCGCAACTGATACACCTGGTCGTAGATCTCCACCACGACAGCGCCCGACTCGCGCGCCGCTGTCTCCGCCCGCGACATCTCCGCCGCACTCCTCGCCTGCATCTCCGCCAACGCGCGCTCCTCACCTAACCACTAACCACTAACCACTAGCCACTAACCACTCCTACAACAATTCATCCAACGTCGTCAGCATCTTCTCAACGCGCTGCCGCACCGCCTCACGCTCGCGCTGCAAACCTTCCACCTCACCCTGCGCTTCTTCCGCCACCGTCAACCTCTCGCGCAATCCCGTCATCTCCGCATGCGCCGCCGCGGACTCCGCCTTGGCTGCTGCAATCTCCATGTGGATTGCCGCCAGCTCCGCCTGCGCCGCTGCTATCTCCGCCTGCGCGGCATCGCGTTCCGTCTCCGCCGCTGCCCGCGACTCACGCTCTTTTCTGATCAGGTCGACGGTCTGGAGCACCTTCCGCTCCAGCGCCTGAAACTCGTCGACACTAATGGTCGCTGCTGCTGCCATCTGCTGCTCCCTTTCGCCCGCCTCATTGCGGCCCATCTCGCTGCCATACACGCTGCCACAAGGCATCCGCAGCCCACGATAATTTCGAGTATATCGATTCGTTGCGTGGATAAAGGGCACCGAATCCGCAAGGGAATCTTCCTGAATCCCTCTAAAGAGTCTCTGATCAAGCCCCGAATTCGGAACCGCACGACATCCCAGCTGCGGAAAGATTCATGCTTTCGGAAGGCCACGCCTTCACAAGCGGCGGAAAGCTTTGTTTGGTTAAGGGCACGACTTCAGTCGTGCCGCAAAGCGTCCGCACGACATCCCAGCTGCGGAGAGATTCATGCTTTCGGAAGGCCACGCCTTCACAAGCGGCGGAAAGCTTTGCTTCGTTAAGGGCACGACTTCAGTCGTGCCGCAAAGCGTCCGCACGACATCCCAGCTACGGAAAGATTCATGCTTTCGGAAGGCCACGCCTTCACAAGCGGCGGAAAGCTTTGTTTCGTTAAGGGCACGACTTCAGTCGTGCCGCAAAGCGTCCGAACCAACCGGGCTTTAGCCCCTGAGGGCGGCCTGTAGGACTTAGTCAGCGCGGCCCTCATCCCCGGGTCTCCGCACAACAGCTTTCCAGGCCCAGCATCGGCTCACGCCCGCTGCACCCCGCCCAACTCCGTCAACGAAGCCACGATCCGCTCGCTCCAGCCCGTCAGCTCTTCTTCGGTCAGCGTGCGTTCTCCGGATTGAAACACAACGCGCGTCAGCAGCGAATAGCTCCCCGCCGCCACCGTCTTGCCTTTGGCATCGCGGAAGATCTCCGCCGGCGCGACCCGCTGCATCTCCAAAATCCCCAGCCCGCGCAGCGCACCTTCGATCCTGTCCCAACGCACCGCATCGGGAAACACGAAGGAGAAGTCCCGCTCCACCGCCTGAAAGCGCGAGAGGTCTCGCGTGACCGGCTGACGCAGCGGCCGGTCGAGCAGCCTCTGTGCTTCAACCGTCCCCACCACGCAGGTCTGGCGCAGCTTGCGCCGCTGCATCTCCTCCGCGCTCAACTCTCCGAACACACCGATGGCCTCGCCATCGAGCCGCACACGCGCTCCGCGTCCCGGCGCAACCCATGCCGGCAGAGCTTCGCCGTCGAAGCTCACCGCGCCAACAAACTTCGCCAGCAGCGCTTCGATCGCACCCTTCACGTCCCAGAACAGTTCCAAGCGCAACGCATCGTCTTTCACATACAACGAGCCCGCGGCGGCCGCGCCCTTCTCTACAGCGCCCGTCGCGCCCAGAGCCAGCCCCGTCCGCTCCTTCACTGCCTCCGTCGAGCCGGAGAATACCGTGCCCAGTTCAAACAACCGCACCGTGCTCACATCGCGATGCAGGTTATGCGCCAGCATCGCCGCCATGCCCGCCGCAAGCGATGGCCGCAGAACACCGGCCTCCGCGTTCAGCGGATTGCCCATCGCAACCGGAGTGGCTTCGCCAAACACTGCGGCTTCCTGCTCCGACGTAAACGTGCTGGAGATCGCCTCGCTGTAACCCAGCGCGCGCAGCGTCTCGCGGATCCTCCGCTCCTGCACCGCCTGCGGCTGCTCGACGACCACACCCGCGAACGCCGGCAGCGTATTCGCGAACCGGTCGTAGCCGTACACCCGCGCAACCTCCTCGATCAGATCGATCTCGCGTTCCAGATCGAGCCGCCAGCTCGGCAGCTTCACGCCGTACTCGCCGGGCGCGCCGCCGGTCGGCTTCAGCACGCAGCCGAGCGCACTCAGATACTGCTCGACCACAATCTCGCTCAGACCCGAGGTCCGCTCGATGCGCTCCCCCAACCCTCCGAACTCCGCATCCTCCAGCGTGGTTCCCAAATGCCGCTGCACCTCGCCCACCCGCAGAACGATCGGCTCCCGATCGGCCGTCTTCGCCGCAATCTCCGGCACCACAACATCCACCAGCGGTAACACCGCAACTCCACCGCAACTCTCCACAATATTTCGCACCACAAGATGGCTGGCCACGGGGGCCGCGTTGAAGTCCGCACCCCTTTCGAATCTATGACTTGCATCCGTGTGAAGCCCATGCCGCCGGGAACTGGCGCGCACCGTGGCCGGCGCAAACCATGCGGCTTCGACGAGAATATTTTTCGTCGACTCAGTCACGCGCGAGTCCCATCCACCCATCACGCCGGCCAGCGCAAGTGCTTTGTTTTCATCGGCTACCACGAGGTCGTCCGCCACCAGCATGCGCTCGGTTCCATCCAGCAGCCGCAGCTTCTCGCCCTGGCGCGCGCGCCGCACCACAATCCCACCCTCAAGTGCATCTAAATCAAAGACATGCGTCGGCTGCCCCATCGCCAGCCAGCCAAAGTTGGTGATGTCCACCGGCGCGGAGATCAACTTCTGCCCCAGCGCGGCGAAGTACTCTGCAATCAACTCTTTAGACGGCCCCACGGTGACGCCGCGCACCACCCGCGCCGTAAACCGCCCGCACAGATCGCGGGCCTCAATGCGCACCGGAAACCCTTCACCCTGAACAACTTCCGCAACCGGAGCAGCGATGCCCTCGCTCAACGGCAGCAGCGCAACATCATAGATCGCCGCAGCCTCGCGCGCGATGCCGTAGTGGTTCATCGCGTCCACGCGATTGGTGGTGATGTCCATCTCGAAGCGCGATCCCCCGCCCTCAGCGGAGAAGACACCTTCGACGGCGATGCCGCGCAACGTAAGGTCGTCGGCCAGTTGAGCATCGGTAATGTCGAGCGCCGGAAGATAGGAGCGCAGCCAGCGAGTGAGTATATCCATGCGAGAAGCAGTACCTTCGATTCAGCGTTCGGCCCGGCGCCAGGCGCACAGGCACGTCGCTTCCATTGTCTCAGCACCAGCCGATGTGGGTCCGTTACGGAGCCTGAACCTTCGCCGCAAACTGGCTCGTGGCCGCAAACGACGGCCGCACCGGCGCATCCGCGATCGCCTGCACGAGCCGGTAGAAGAACGTATCGAACTTCGCCGCCGCGTCGAAGTCCACGGGCTGCGTGAGGTCGTCCTGCGGCCGATGGTAGCGCACCTCATACCACTGGCGATAGCGCCGCTCCGCCTCCGTTCCGGGATCGTAGCCGAAGATGAAGCTGATCGCGGGCACGTGGATCTGCAGGAATGGATACTGGTCGGCACGGCGCAGCAGCCCGCGCTCCGGCTCACGGTCGGGTCGAATTTCAATCCCCATGGGCTTCCCTACAGCGCGCGCCGTCTCGCCCAGCGGGCTGTCAGTCAGGGCCTCGGCCGTGAGAATATTCAGCGGAAACAGAGGGCGGAGTTGATCGAGATTGACGTCCGCGGCAAGCTGCGCCGGCGGAACGGTGGGATGCGCGACAAACCACCGCGAACCCAGTAAACCCTTTTCTTCACCGGTGAACGCGCAGAACAGAACACTACGCTGCGGCGCGGCGAGCTTATGCGCCTGGATGTCGTCGGCCACCTGGATCAGCAGCGCCACGTAGGCCGCATCGTCCAGCGCTCCGTTGTACAGGTTGTCGCCCCTCACCGGCGTCCCGAAGCCGTAGCCATCCAGATGCGCGGCCACCACCACGTCCTCGTCACGCAGCTTCGGGTCCGACCCGGGCAGCAAGGCCAGCACATTCGGCGAGCTGATCTCCCGCTGCGTTACATGCAGCTTGATCCGCATGGTGCCCGGAATCTCAAAGCTGGTCAACGGCTGCTTCGCGCCGCCGGCCTTCAATATCGCCGCCGCGTCCTGGCCGTTGCCCGCAAGCAGCTTCGTAAACGCCTCCGCGCTGATGCGCATGATTGGCAGCGATGGAGCTGTTGAAGCGGCCGCCGCATCCGCACGCACCAGCGTCAACGCACGCGCATAGGGAATCGGCCAGCGCGGCGGCTCGATGGAAAAGTATGGGTCGTCCACGTTGATCAGGCCGGCCGCATGGCCCGCTCGCGCGTTGGCCGCGCGCTCGCCGCCGGTTGGCAGCCCCTGGCGTTCCGAGCCGAAGCACACCACGATCTTCCCTGCAACAGCAGCCATCGCGTCCTGGCCGCAGTAGCCGCGGAAGGTCAGCGCGCCTTGCGCCTCGCGGCTGATATCGGCAGATGCACCGATCGTAATCTCCTGAAGAAAAACCAGCGGCAACGCTCCGCTCTTCCGCTCTACGATGAAGCTTGTGCCCTCGGGTACGACGTCTACCTCATGCATCGGCACCGTCTGGAAGTAGGTGCCGCCTTCACCCGCCGGTTCGAGGCCCGCGGCCTTGAATCGCGCCGCTACATACACCGCCGCGCGCTGATACGCTGCCGAGCCGGTGTCGCGCCCTTGCATGCTGTCGTTGGAGAGCGCCTCGGTCGTGTGCCACCACGCCAGGGTGTCGGCGTCATGGATCTCGGCGTCCCGCGGATGCTGCTGCTGCGCGTGCGCGCAAGCGGTTGCTAAAACCACGAGCACTATTCTTGCCAAGATTCGCGCGGAGAGTTGCATAGATGCCAATGAGGATAACAAGTCTCCAGCGAGAGGGCGCGCACGCCGGAGGCAGCAAGCTACGCAAACTGCTCCAGAAACCGCATGTCTCCCGAGTACAGCAGGCCGATATCGGCGATTCCGTACTTCATCATCGCGATGCGGTCCACGCCCATCCCGAAGGCGAAGCCGCTGATGCGGCGCGTGTCATACACTGGATCGCGGCCTAGTTCGATGCTCCGCCGATTCACTGCATCGAACACCGCGGGGTCGACCATCCCGCAGCCCAGCAGCTCGATCCAGCCCGAATGCTTGCACTTGCGGCAGCCCTTGCCGCCACAGAAGATGCAGGAGATCTGCACGTCCGCGCTGGGCTCGGTGAAGGGAAAGAACGATGGGAAAAACCGCGTCTTCACGGCCGATCCGAAGAACGCCTTCATCGCGTGGTCCAGCGTTCCCTTGAGGTCGCTGAACGTAATGTTGGTGTCCACGCACAGCCCTTCGACCTGGTGGAAGACCGGCGAATGGGTCGCATCGGCGGCGTCATTGCGATGCACCTTGCCGGGGATGACCAGCCGTAGCGGCGGCGCCTGCTCCAGCATCGACCGCACCTGCACCGGCGACGTGTGCGTGCGCATCAGCAGCCGGTCGCGCAGCGGCTTGCCTTCCTGATCTGCAATTATCAGCGTGTCCTGCGTATCGCGGGCAGGGTGATTCGGCGGGAAGTTCAGCGCCTCGAAGTTGTAGAAGTCGGTCTCGACTTCCGGTCCCAGCGCGACCGAGTAGCCCATGTGCTGAAAGACCGCAACGATCTCCGCCATGGTCTTGATCAACGGGTGCTCGACGCCGATTCGCTGAGTCGAGCCGGGAAGCGTCACATCAAGCCCAGGGGCGGCCTCCGTGGTGGAAGAACGAATGCCGCCGGACTGGGCTGCCTCGATCAGCGCCTTCAGCTTATTGAATCGCACCCCCAGCGATCTCTTCGCCTCAGCCGGCGCGGACTGAAGCCATGCAGCACTCAACTGCCCCAGCCTTCCCTGCTTGCGCCCCAGCCACTGCAGGCGGAACGCTTCCATAGCCTCAGCGCTGCTCAGCGTGCGGGCTTGGGAGGCGACCTCCTCTTCAAGCTGGTTGAAGGCGCGATTTAGATCCGCCTCGTCGTATCGCTTCAATTCCGGAATCGCTGCACTCCTATCGTTGAACCTTCAGAATAAACGACCCGCAGCCTCACAGCGCCCACCACACCACCGCCGCCATCAGCACGCCGAGCAGCAGGCTGCGCTTATCGGTGATGGCGAAGACCACCGGATCGTCGTGCATCTGGCCGCGGCTGGCCAGCATCCACACCTGGCTGAGCCATAGCAGCAGCACGATCACCGCCATCCACAACCGCGCCGGGTGCTGGTACAGCAGGTTGGTCTCGGCATTGTTGATGTACAGCGTCAACACTACCACCGCGGCATAGGCGGCGCCGGTGCCCAGCGCGCGCAACTGCTCCAGGTCGCTGACAAAATAACCGCGGCCGTTGGTCACCGAGCCGCCGCGCTCGCGCAGCCCTTCCAGCTCGCTGAAGCGCTTGACGAAGGCCAGCGACAGGAAAAAGAACACGCTGAAGCCCGCCAGCCACGCCGAGACCGGCACTCCCGTGGCCGCGCTGCCAGCCAGGATTCGCACCGTATACAGCCCGCTGAGCACGAAGACATCCAGCAGCAGCTTGCGCTTCAAAAACAGCGAATACGTCAGTGTGGTCGCGGTATAGAGACCCAGCCAACCCAGGAAGCTGTACGGTTTGAGAAGCGCTGCGCCGCCCGGCACCGCCGCTACGATGTGCGGCAGCGCCAACGCCAGCAGCACCGAGACGATCAGCAGCAGCGCGACCATCACCACGCCCGAGATGGCCGAGAGATCGCCCGAGGCGAACGGCCGCCGCCGCTTGCGCGGATGCCTGCGATCCGCCTCCAGGTCCAGCAGGTCGTTGATAATGTACGTTCCCGAAGCGCACAGCCCGAAGCTCAGGAACGCCGTTCCCGCGCCCGCGAACGTGCCCGGGTTCCACGCATGGGCCAGCAGCAGCGGAACGAAGATGAGCGTGTTCTTGGCCCACTGGTGCAGGCGGATGGCGCGCAGCCAACTCTTGACCAGAGGCGCACGGTCGTGGAAGGTCTCGGCCGCCACCGTGCCGGACCGCCGGAGTCGCGTCCGCAGCGCACGCTCCGGATTGGCCACCATGGGCGACTCGCAGGCGGCCAGCAGCTCCGCATCGGGCCGCGCGTTGCCGATGTAGCAGAAGCGCTCGCCGAAGTGCTCGCGAAACGCGGCCAGCTTGTTGCCGCCGGCCAGATTGGTCGCGCCATCGGACGCCAGCACGCCGGCAAAGATGCCCAGATGTTCAGCCACGCGCTCGGCCAGCCTGCGATCGGCCGCCGTGGCCAGGTAGATCGCGCGCCCCTGCCCGTGCTGCACGCGCAGGAACTCGAGCAGCGCCTGGTTATACGGCAGATGCGCGACGTCAAGATCAACAGCCGCTGTAACGTGCCGCTTGAACGCCGCCTTGCCCTGGGCGAGCCAGCCGGGAATATGCAGCAACTCGCCCGGCCGATGCCGCGCCATCGCCAGCACCGAGTCCACCAGCGTGTCGCTTTTGACCAGCGTTCCATCCAGATCGACGCACAGGGCCAGATACTGGGGCTGCTCCACCGTGTTCACCCCGCCGTCGCTCATTGCCTCTCCCACACCTCGACGCACGGGCAAAACTCCCGCGGACCGCCCATCGCCACTATACCGCCCCGAGCGCGTTCTTCTGCCCGATCCCTGCCGGGCGCGCCACGCGATCGGCCTCACGGAACTCCAGCGACCGGTCTCGCGTGGCAAACTGTCCTTAGCGGTGCCGGCGAAACGCGCCCCTCGTCAGACTCGTCTAACCCGCAAGCCATGCCTCGGAGATATTCCATCCGAATCCTCAGATACCTCGCCGCGTTCCCTCTGCTCTCGTTAGGCGCGACCCTGTGCCGCGCCCAGATGCACAAGGTCGACGCGCCGCAGCGTGTCACCCGCGCGGTCGGTGTGTACGAGTGGACCGGGCCGCTCGCCAAGCCGACGGCCGCGCGGCTCATCCCGGTTTCATTGTTCATCGACGGCCACTTCGAAGACGCCGGCGTGTACCTCGCCCGGCCCGTGCCGTTCGCTATCGAGACCGGCGATATCTACTCCATCCAGCAGGGCGGCAAGAGCCTCGGCACCCTCGACATCGACTTCGCCCGTGACGTCGTCACCCGCCGCTCCGTGACCGACGACGATCCGCTCGGCGCCTGGTACGGCTATGGCCGCTTCGCTCCGCCGCCGCCGCTGACGGCGAAATCCAACCTGCACCCCAGCGCCAATCCTTCCGCCATCGTAGCCAGCAACGATGACTCCAGCGATACGCCGCACTTCGTCTACCGCCAGCCGTCCAGCTCCACCACAACGACCACCGGCGCCCCCGGTTCCACAACCACCACGACCACCGCCACGACTACCCCCACGCCCGACGACGCCAACGACCCGGACCGCCCCACGCTGCGCCACCGCGACCCCACCGACGACGCCAAGCGCACCAAGAAGAACAACAAGCCGCAAGGCTACGTCACGCCACCGAACACCTCGCTCAACGACGACCCCGACCGCCCTACTCTGCATCGCGGAGTTCCGCCGGAGGAGGCGATGGCCTCCCAACTCACCGGCCTGCCGCGGGACATGCATCAGGACGCCGCGGTCTCCGACGCCGCCAACCGCGAGCCGCACCTGTTCGCGCGCGAGTGGGCCTCGCCAACCGAGCGCGCGGAAACCCTCGCCGACCTGGAAGTCGCCGCCAGGCCCCGTATCGCCAATTACCTGCTGACCAACAAGCTGACGGCCGCGGCGGCCGCAAGTGCCGCCCCCTCCTTCGCCAAGACGCCGAACCAAAACCCCACCTCGGCCGCAACCGGCCGCACCGCTCGCCGCGCGGCTGCCCGGCGTATATCCACGCTGCCACCGCCAGCTTTCACCGTTGCCAACGAGCAGCTCAGCGGCTACACGCTCAGCTACGGCGGCCTCCCCACCTTCATCTACACCGTCGAGACGCCCACCACGCTCGGCACTCCGGTTTACCTCACACTGGTAGCTCAGCGCCTTCCGGCCGGCGAACTGCAAGTCGCGCTCAGTTCCATCACCGATGCCGGCCACCTGGACCGCACACCCTGGATGCGGCCCATCGACGTCGTCGACGCCGACGCCAGCCACCGCGCCAGCCTGCTGATGGAGCTCCGCGCACAGAGCAGCCGCCAGTTCGCGCTGTACCGCCTCATCACCGCCCAGGCCGAACAGACCTTCGTCACCGGCATCATCGAGTGACTGCGCCGCTGACTCAGTTCACGGTTGATTGGCAGTACAGAAACCGCGTCCAATCCATCGCCAATCCCCTTATCCTTTCACGGGCCCAATATCGTCGGGGCTGCCTTCGCGCGCGCCCGCTGGCAAGGGGATCGGCCCTTTCAGAACCGGATCGTTGGTCTTCCGCTGCCAGTCAGCCAGCCGCTGGCGCATCCCGGTCAGCACCTCCACATGCTGCGGATCGGAGGCAAGATTGTTGTGCTCGGCGGGATCGAACATCAGGTCATAAAGCTCTTCCCCGGATTCCAGGTTCTGGTCCTTCCATCCGTTCTGAAGCCAATATCTCTTGCTCAAGCCGTAATCACAGTTGCTGAGCACGTCCTTGGTGCGTCCGTCGTAACGCTTGATGTATTTGTAACGCTGCGTGCGCACCGCCCGCTTCGGTTCATACGCCACGTGATAATTCACCTCGGCGAATACTGCGTCGTTCACCTCGTTCACTTCACCGCGCAGGACCGGAAGAAATGACTTCCCGTTGCACCATGCCGGCGTTGCGATGCCGAGAAAATCGCATAGCGTCGGGTAAATATCCAGCTGCGACACCAACGCGTCGCACACAACGCCTCCCCGAAACGGCTTGGGCCCGCGCATGATCATCGAAACGCCCCAGCCGTTGTCGTTCAGGTTGCATTTCATGTGTGGATACGCGATTCCGTGGTCGGTTGTGCTGATCACGATTGTGTTCTCGGCTAACCCTGCCTTGGCCAGCGCATCCATCACCGTGGCGACGCCCCAGTTCAAGACGCGCGCGTCCGCGTTGAAGCCCGCGATATCCTTGCGCGTGTCCGGCACATCCGGCAGGTTGAAGGGCACCTTCATATATCTCGGGTCATCGAGCGGCGTCTCGTTCCAATAGCCGAATGTCCTCTCCGGCGTAAACCTGCGGTGGGTCTCAAAGAAACCGCAGTCCATGAAGAACGGCTGTTGCGGTTTGCCAAGCAGAAACGCCGCCGCTCCGGGAGCCACATCCGCCGCACGATTTGTCTTATGGGGCAACATCCGGTCGAAGCCGATCATCGCGGGGTTAGGTGCAATATGCTGCAACCCCGCAAGCACGGTGTCATAGCCCGCAGGATGGAGCGTGTGACAGAGATGATGCGAGTAGTGCGGCATTTTGAAACCCATGTTCACCAGCCCGAGCATGCCTGCCTCATGCGCGCTCTGCCCTGTCGCAATGCATGCGCGGCTCGGCGAGCAGGTCGGCGCCCCGGAATAGGCCTGGCGAAACAGGACGCCTTCCTGCGCCAGCTTCATCAGCTCCGGCGTCGAGGCCTGATGACCATAAGGGGAAAGAAAGCGCCCGGAGTCATGCGAGTGGATGTAGATGATATTGGGTCTCGGCGACTCACCCGGCGAGACCTGCATCGCGGCTTGCGCGGCTTCAGCTTTCTGCACTTCCGCCGCTGCCGCGGGCCGGAAAGTACTGGCTACACCCACGGTCGCCGCGCCCTGTAGAAATGCGCGTCGCGAAACATCTGCTACTTTCTTGATCAATGTTTACCTCACCAGAAGCATGGCGCAACCCGCCCGCGCCATTCGATCGCGCTCTCTGCAAGCGTAGCCCTGGTGAGGGGCCAGTGCAACCGATTGCATCAGCCGTTCCGTCGCCGGACGTTTCCACCGGCGGCCGCCGAGCGGGACCGCAGTGCCGCTACACTATTCCGCATGACCACCGATATGGCAATCGCTCTCCTTTTCCCCGGCCAGGGCTCGCAGACTGTAGGCATGGGCCGCACGCTCTCGGAGACCTTCCCCGCCGCCCGCGCCGTATTCGAGGAGGCCGACGACGCCCTCGGATTTGCGCTCTCCGACATCATCTTCAACGGCCCTGAGGACCAACTCCGGCTCACCGAGCACACCCAGCCGGCCATCCTCACCGTCTCGATTGCCGCGCTGCGGGTGCTGGAGCCGGAGCTGAAGTCGCGCGGGCTCGGCGTTGCGTTTGCCGCTGGACACTCGCTGGGCGAGTACAGCGCGCATGTCGCGGCCGGCACCTTCAGCTTCGCCGACGCGGTGCGCACCGTGCGGGCGCGGGGGCAGTTCATGCAGACGGCTGTACCGGCTGGGGAGGGCGCGATGGCGGCGATTCTCGGCCTGCCCGCCGCGCGCATTAACGACATCTGCGCCGCCGTCTCCGACGAGCTCACCGCGCCGCCGCCCGATCCGGGCGACAGCAATGCCCAGGCCTTCGCCTCGATCGACGCCGTCGATGATCCGGCGAACCCGGCCAGCACACTCGCTGAGGCGGCCTCGCGGGTGAGCGCGGTGGTCTCGCCCGCCAATCTGAACTCGCCCGACCAGATCGTCATCTCCGGCTCCAAAGCCGCCGTCGAGCTCGCCGCCGAACGCTGCAAAGCCGCCGGCGCCAAGCGCACGGTCATGCTGCAGGTCAGCGCGCCGTTCCACTGCGCGCTCATGCAACCCGCGCAGGACGAGCTCGCGAAGACCCTCGAATCCATCGCGTTCCACGACCCGTGCTTCCCGGTCGCGGCCAACGCGGACGCGCGCTTGATGACGCGCGGCCCCGAGGTCCGCGACGCGCTCATCCGCCAGGTCACTGGCGCGGTGCGCTGGGTGGAGTGCGTTCAACTCCTACAGCAATCGGGCGCTACGCATACCATCGAGGTCGGTCCGGGCAAGGTCCTCAGCGGCCTCAACCGCCAGATCGACCGCGCGTTGATTACCTTAAACGTTGAAGACCCGGCTAGCTTGGAGAAGACGCTCGCCAGCCTTGCGTAGGCGCGCAACTTGTAACTCGGTGGAATCCCAGGTCTCAAAATCGAGACCTCGGGCACCCCTCTGAAAATTGTCATCCTGACCCTGAGCGAAGTCGGAGGGGCGGACCTGCTTTTGGTGGTCGTAGCACAAACTCAGGCGCGGCCGGCGAAGTCGCGGGTCTCGGTCGAAACTTTAATTTTTTCGCCTTCCTTGACGAAGAGCGGAACCTTGATTTCCAGGCCGGTTTCGAGGCGCGCGGTCTTGGTGGCGCCGGAAGAGGTGTCGCCGCGCACGGCCGGCTCGGTGTAGGTGATGGCGAGCTCGACGAAGATGGGGAGCTGCAGGCCGATGGGGTTGCCGTTGTACTTGTGGAGCTGGAGCAGAAGGCCGTCGAGCAGGAAGTCGGCGGCGTCGCCGACGGTGGAGTCGGAGAGGGTATGGGTCTCGAAGCTCTCCTGGTCGAGGAAGTTGAAGCCATCGGCATCGTGGTAAAGAAACGACGCGGGAACGAGTTCGAGGTCAGGCTCCTTGAAGCGCTCCTGCGCCTTGAAGGTCTTATCGAAGACGGCCTGGGTGAGCAGATTGCGCATCTTCAGGCGGACCAGAGTTTGGCCGCCGCGCGCTGTGGGTGTGGAGATGTCGGAGTCGAGACAGACGTAAGGTTCGTTTTCCATCTCGAAGAGGGTCTTGCGCTTGATGTGAATTGCTTCGATGAGTGCGGCCATGAGGGATCCTTGTTGTAAGTATAAGGCGTGGCTGGGCTGAGCACCGGCCCCCGCTCATGTGGCATCCATGGTGCGCGCATGCGCGGACGAGGTCGCGACGCCAGAAAGGCTACGGTGGGCCCGGTGAGGGCGTCGATGTAGCCGCATCTGCCCATGGAGGCGGATGTGGTGGCAGGATTCGGTGGGCATCGCCAACCGACTTCGTCCGCTTGACTTGGGCGGGCCACAGCAGCGAGAATGACCATGTCCCTCCTGAGTGGGCCTGTGGCGCAGCTGGGAGCGCGCTTCCATGGCATGGAAGAGGTCACCGGTTCGATCCCGGTCAGGTCCACCAAATCATTTCAAGAACTTAGCGAGCGCAATCCGGGAGCACAACGGCTTGTGTGGGAGCAGTATGGGAGCAATAAAAAGCCCCCACTACAGCCTCCCGCTGTGCGTCTGAACTGCGGTTAAAGAGCACATCGACAGCCTTCCGCTGCGCAAGCCGCTTCTTCGGCATGCCCGCCTGCGTATAGACCTCCATCGTTGTGCTGATTTTGGCGTGCCGCATCAGCTCCTGCACCACCTTAACGTCGTTGCCGGTTTCAGCCAGTAACGAGCTGTAGGTACGGCGGAAGGTGTGCCAGCCGATCTGCTTCCGGATGCCCACCTCGCGGGCAATCGGCTGCAGAATCTTTCGGCGCAGGCTGTCCGGCCACATCGGCATCTTGCCGAAGGTCTGGTAGCTGGCAAAGACCCAATCCTCCGGCTTTGGGAAGCCACAGACCGGATGCCACGCCAGGAGCTCCTCGACAACAATCTCATCGATGGGTACCGGCTGCTCCGAGATCTCGGTCTTGCACGGGCCGATGCTGCCGTCCGTAAAAGACCGAAGAACGCTGGCCATGCGCGTCTCGAAATCGACGTCCTCCCATTTGAGGCCGAGAACTTCGCAGATGCGAAGTCCGGTGGTCGCGCAGATCGTTCCCATGAGCCGTTCTCTGTCCGGCAGAGCAGCCAGCAGAGCCCGAAACTCCTCAGCGGTAAGGATGTCCGGCCTCCGCAGCCGTTTGGAGCTGCACCGCACCATCGTGACCGGATTGCTGTCCAGCCACCCCCAACGCATGCCGTGGCGGAAGATCATACTCAATACGTTGCGGATCTTGGCCCGGCTTGCGGGAGCAAGCTGGATCGATTTCAGCCAGTCCTCCACCTCAACTGTCGTAACCCGGCTGGGAGGATAATCTCCCCACCGCGGCACGATATGGCAGTTGAGATTGCTGAGGTAGCCCAATTTCGTTGACCTCCGTTTCCCTTCGTGAGATTCCTCGATCGGAATCTCCTTCAGACGATAGTGATCCACCAGCTTGCGGATGGTTGCCGGTGGCCCGGAACCTTCCGCGGCGAGGCGATTGATGCTGAGGCGAAGTTTCTCCGCCGCTCGTTGCGCATCGGCTTGAGTACGAATCTCAACGATCGTTCCCAGGATTTCCTTGCGCGAGTGGCGTTTTCCGTCAGAATTCGTCTCGCGCCAGCGGTAGACCCAGACAGCAGGGCCTTTCTTGCGAGGCTCCGTGAAAAGAGCCCCAAGTTGATATCGTGACCGTTTCATCGAAAAGTATTCCTTTCCTTTGAACGGCCTCCGTCGCTGACCAATGTTACCTCTGTACGCATCCAGAGATCGAGTTCAGAGATACGGAAACGCCAGCTCTTTTTCCGCCCTTTTCCGGGTATTCCGTGCGCTGGCAGTTTTCCTCGCCTAGCCAGCCCCAGCAAGGTTTTGCGCGGCATATCGAGAAACGATGCCGCTCGTTCCGCATTGACGAACGGTTCAGATGAGAGTTTGACCGAAGATTCCATAGACCACCATCGCGCGCCACAGGCGCCCGATGAGAAGCGTAGCCAAGGAGAGATCGTTTAATCGTGGAAGAATTTTCCACTCGGTGTCCTAAAAGGACACCATCGAGGGAACTTTATAGGTGCTCTGAACTTGACAGCACCTGCACCTTGCCCAGGATTTTCAACTCGGTAATCTCGACAGCAGGCTGGCAAGTGCGTACATAGGCGATCACTTCTTCCAGGCTGAGCGCCGCGAACATCTCGGATGAAGTAGTAGTCGGGCCTTCGTCCTGCGCAGCTCTTTCGCCTTTCATTTCAATCAGAAGCGCTCTATGCGGCTGAGGCGAAGGTGAACTAATATCCCGTTCTTTGCTTTTTGCCATAACAGACTCCCTGGGTAGAAATTCGCGGCATCCGTGCCCAACAAGTACGAGTCGGCGCATTACAAGGCGACTCTATCGTCGGAACCACCAATTCGCGCAAGACAACATGTCGCATAACACCTCTGTTGTGCAGTGCGGTAGTACCATAAGAGCCGGTGGCCAAAAGGGATCACATTCCTTCCCGGCGCACCGGCAAGACCCCACTTGGAGCGAAAGTGTTCTCCTACTACACCCAGGAAGAACGTCGGCTGCTGGAAAAGGCTGCGAAGCTGGAACGTCGCAGTCTGAGCAGTTTCGTCGCCCTCGCCGCTCTTGAGCGGGCACAGCGGATACTTGCCGGCAAGTAAGCGCCCGTACAACTGGTCACCGAACTCCCGAACTCATAACGCTACCATTATGACGTATTGCCCGTCTGCGTTCCAGATGACTGCCCAGCCGATGTTGAGCACCTGACCTGAACTACCCAGTGCTTGCGAACCCGTACATCTCCCCGTGCCCTGCATGTTCTCTCAGGCACCGCGAGAGAAAGACAGGCCGCGCCCGGCGACACGGCGCGGCTCTGCTTTTTCGGCTTTCAGAAAATCTTTTCGGCGGGAATCCGCAAAGTGCGCGGCGAAGGAAAAGATTTTCCGAACCTTCCGAAAAAGCGCCGCTGGGTCTTGGGAGCGGCCATCTCTCCCGCCCTCCGGGTGTGTGTCCTGAGAGACCACTCCGGGACCACAAAGGAGATCACGATCATGCAAGCACAAGCTACAGCTCAGAATCAGTACATCAACAGCATCACGCAGGGTGATTGCATCCAGGTCATGCACCAGATGCCGGCAAACAGCGTCGATTTCATTCTCACCGATCCGCCGTATCTGGTGAACTACCGCGACCGCGATGGCCGCACTATCCAGAACGACGCGAATGCAGACTGGCTCAAGCCAGCGATGGGGGAGGCGTATCGGGTGCTGAAGCAGAATCGCGTGATGGTTTGCTTCTACGGTTGGACAAAGGTCGATAAGTTCTTCGATGCATGGAAGGATGCGGGTTTTCAGCCTGTCGGACACATCGTATTTCGCAAGACCTATGGTTCGAAGAGCAGGTTCCTCAGCTATCACCACGAACAGGCATACCTGCTGGCGAAGGGTCGGCCACCGCTGCCGAAGCAGCCGCTGGCAGACGTGATGGATATGCCGTACAGCGGCAACAAACTGCATCCGACCCAGAAGCCCATAGAGGCGTTGGCTCCTCTGGTTCGCAGCTTCACGTTGCCGGGTGAGTTGGTGCTCGATCCATTTGCAGGTAGCGGCAGTTCCTGCGCGGCATCGCTCCTAACCGGACGCGGGTACATCGGCATCGAGCAGGATGTGGAGTATTGCCATCAAGCTACGTCGCGGCTCAACCGTGTACGCGAAAGGATCGCCATGAAGCGGTCCTCTCAAGTTCTCATTCCCACCCTGCCCTGAGTTTGCCCGCGTTCCCGCCACGCCTCAAGGCGAGCTGTCACTCTGAGTCGTGATGATTCCACCTTGACCCGCGTCGTGCCCGCGAATTCTTTGCCTTACATGGTGGGAATGAGCACATCCGCGCAGTTTGCGCGGGGCGTTTCACTGCTTATCACGAAGGGCTTCCGGGGCCACTGGGTGCCACAGGTTCATGGTGTCCTGACAGGACACCGAGTGGAAAATTTTTCCACGTTTTCATCCCGGTCACCGCCCTACCTTTGCTCCATGACGTTCGCACGGGGAGTACCCCTCGACCGTTTCGCAAATGAAAGGAGCCTATGTTGAAACTCAAGCAACCCAGACGTCCGCGTCCTGCGGCGCTGCGCGCGCACTGGCGGAGGTGGCTCACACCTTCGCTGCTCTTCCTTACGGCACTGCCCGTGTACGCGCAATCGACCGGCAGCGATCCGTGGGACAACGCAGTCAACGTTCTCAAAACCGCCTTCACCGGCACGATTGCGACCGGGCTGTCGCTGGTCGCAATCGTCGTCGGAGGTCTGATGTTCGCCTACGGCGAAGGCCAGTCGAAGAAGATGCTCGCCGGCATCGTCTTCGGCGTCGGCATGGCCATCGGCGCCGTGAACTTCATGGCATGGCTCTTTCCGAGCTAAGGCCCAACAGAAAGGAGGTGATCCATTGTCTCAGCCAGCGGAACGCAGAGTGAGCCCGGTGTTCAAGGCGATGAACCGTCCACTGACTGTCCTGGGAGCGGAGCGACGGTTGTTCTTCGTCGCTCTGATCTCGGGAGGAGCGATCTTCTCCCTCCTTCATTCACTGCTTGGCGGAATCGGGCTGTTCATCGTGGGCGTCCTCATCGCCAGGCGAGCCACGAAGTATGACGTGGAGATTCTGAAGGTCCTCTTCAATTCCGGCAAGTTCCGCAGACGCTACGACCCCATGAAAAAAGACGAAACAGAGATACGTATAGCGAGACGCGATGGTCAAGGTTGACGACATCACGAAAGACTGGAAGGAAGCCGGCTCATTTCCGGCGCAGATCAATCTGTACGGGTTCTGGGACGAGCACAGCTTCCTCACGAAATCGGGCGACCTCGGTGCAGCCCTGAAAATCGGCGGCGTCGACTACGAGAGCCTGGACCATGCTGGCCGCGACTATGCCGTCAAGCGTATCGAATCCACCCTGCGCTCGCTCGACGACCGATCCAGGCTGTATCAAATCCTGTTCAAGCGCAATCGGCCTGACATTCCACACGCTGAGTATGCGAATCCGCTCGTCCGTGCCGCTATTGAGCAGCGTAGCGCGTTCCTTCAATCGAAAGCCGATCGTCTCTATTCCATCGAGATCACTTGGATTGTCATGGTGGACGGCAGCTACCAAAAGACCAGCCTGCTGCACGCTTTGTCACAGCTCCCGAAGAACCCTCGCTCGTCCCTACGCGACTTGCGCGCCCTGTTCTCCGGGAGCAAAGAACGCACGTTGCTGTATGAGCAAATCGAGCGCGACCGGATACGCTTGCAACAAAAAGTTCAGAGTTTGAGTGGACAGCTAAACGACCTGATGATGGTCGAGCTGCCAGGGGCGGAGGAGACGTTCCGCATACTGCGCCGTCTCGTGAACCTCCGCCCCTCCAAAATCAACGATGCTCCGCTCTGCGATGCGCGGCATCTCGACTGGCAGGTGTGCGACTCGGAGTTGGAGGCGCACCGCGGCTATCTGCGCATCGATGACGATTATCTGCGCGTGCTCACGTTGAAAGAGCTTCCTTCGGAGACGCGGCCTCTGCTGTTGCAGGGCCTCTTCGATGTGCCGGCGAACTTCCACGTCGTCACCGAATGGCATCCCGTCGATAACGCGAAAGCCCGCAAAGAGATCGCATCTCGCCGCCGGCACCACCACAACTCGAAGACTAGCTTCGTCTCGAACCTTCAGGACCGCCAGAACACCGGCAACCAGGACAACCTTGTCGACGGCTCCAAAGCCGCCGCCGTCGCCGAGCTTGGCAACGCTCTCACGGCGATCGGCATGGAAGGCAAGCACTTCGGCGAGTTCGCGCTCACCGTGGTGGTTTACGACGAGGACCGCACCAGGCTGGAACACGCCGTCGCCGAGTTCCAGAAGTTATTTACGCAGCATGACGGGCTGCTCTACGAGGAACGCTACAACCTTCTCAATGTATTCTTCGCCACTGTGCCCGGCAACAAGCAGTTCAATCTGCGCAAACAATGGGCGCTCAACTCGAACTATGCCGACCTGTCTTTTCTATTCAACGTGGATACGGGAGCGACATGGAATCCGCACCTCGAACGCGAGTATCTCGCCGTCCTCGAATCGATCCACGGGACGCCGTACTATCTGAACCTCCATAGCGGTGACGTGGCGCACACGCTGCTGCTCGGCGCTACGGGATCGGGCAAAAGTTTTACGCTGTCCACGATCCTGCAATCGGCGCAGAAATACGATCCGCTGACCTTCATCTTTGACCTCGGCGGCAGCTACGAATCGCTGACGCGGGTTTTCGGCGGCACCTACCTGAACGTCGGTCTGAAGAACCCCGGCTTCACCATCAATCCATTCACGCTGGCGCCCACGCACGAGAACCAGAACTTCCTGTATCTCTTCCTGCGCGTGCTGATCGAGGCCGGTGGACGTTATGAGCTGACAACCGAGGACGAGAAGGCGCTCTTTGCCGCGATCGAGCGCGTCTACAAGCTGCCTGCCGAGATACGAACGCTGACGAACTTCGTATCTATATTAGGTCCGCTCGGCGAACGCCTGCACCGCTGGACCCAGGCCGGACAGTTCGGCTACCTCTTCGACAACGTAGAGGACACGCTCACGTTCTCGCGCTTCCAGACCTTCAACTTCGACGGATGGGACAAGTACCCGGATGTGCTGGAGCCGGTGCTGTTTTACGTACTGCAACGGGCGACCACCGAGATCGAAAAGCAAGCGAATACCGCGACCTTCAAAATCTTCGTGATGGACGAGGGCTGGATCTTCCTAAAGAACCGAACTATCGGCGACTGGATCACGCGCGCCGAGAAGACGTGGCGCAAGAAAAACGCAGCCATGATTCTGGCAACGCAGTCGGTGGTGGAGCTGGCGTCGTCGGACATGCTGCACATCGTCAACGAGTCTTGCCCGACCAAGATATTCCTCGCGAACCCGAACATCGACCGCAGGATGTATGCCGAGATCTTCCAGATGAACGACACGCAGCTGGAGCTGCTGGAGTCGCTCGTGCCCAAGCGCGAGCTTCTAGTCATCCAGCCACGTGGCACGAAAAAGCTGGCCCTCGAAGTCGATGCGCTGACGTACTGGATTGCGACGAACAACGCCCGCGACAACCTCCGCAAACAGGATTACTTCGCCCGCTTCGGGCCGGAAGAAGGTCTGCTCCGGCTCGCTCATGACTATCCCAACCCACTCAACCGCTAAAGGAGCTCTATGTCCCGTTCGCCCATCTTTCCCATCCTGCTTGGCCTTGTCGCCACTGTCGCCCACGGCCAGCAGTCAGCCCGCATCGTGAAGTATCACGCCAACGATATCGTCAGCATCCGTGCCCGGTTGCACTATACGACGCTCATCGAACTGCCGTCGACCGAGAAGATCCTGGAGGTCGCTACCGGCGACAAGGACTTCTGGATCATCAACCCGGTCGGCAACTATTGCTTCCTGCATCCGGCGCAGGCCGGTATCCACTCCAACCTGAACTTGATTACCGACAAAGGCACGGTATATTCCTTCACGCTCAACGACGACGAAAATGCGGAACCGGACCTCAAGGTCGTTATCGAGCCGAGCGATCCGTCGTCTGTCGCGGCGGTGAACGGCGCGGACAAGCGGGTCTCGGCGTCGGCTGTCGTTGCCGCCCAGCAGCAGGCCCTGCTTGCCGAACATCACGCGGCGCAGGCGGTCGAACAGTTCCGCGCCGACTACCCGACGCAGGCGCTGAAGTTCGACTACGCCTACAAAAACAAGCCGCCGTTCGATGTCTCGGCAATCTATCACGACGACAAGTTCACTTACATCAAGTCGTCGGCTTCCGAAAAGTTCTCGGTCTATGAGCTGAAGGACGGCAAGCCCGACCTTATCACCTTCCAGTTGCAGGACGGCACCTATGTGCTTCCCACGGTTGTCGATCACGGATATCTGCAGATCGGCAACCACAAGCTTGGTTTCCAGCGGAAGGGCGAGTAGGTGATGCCGATGGCAGACGAAAAACAGATACTCGTTGTGGAGCCGCAGCTTGCGTCTCCATCCGCCGACAACACCTCTGGCGTGAAAGACAAGCGCACCAGGCCGGAAGGTGTTGTTCCCAAGCAGGCGCAGGGCTATGTGATGGCCGGCCTCGCTGTGCTGATCCTAACGGCCGTGATGTTCTCGAAGAACCATGCCAAACCCGCGCCCAAAGAGTCTCCCGCCACTCCATTGTCCGCATCCACGGACATGAACCAACGGAAGATTCAGGAGTTGGAGCAGGACCTCAGCGCCGACCAGCGCCAGAGCCAGCTACAGGCCCAGGCGCAGAAGCTGGGCGCCGCTGCACCGGCCACGGCTGTCACCGGCATGGGTTCTCCCGGCGCCCTCCAGCCCGGCATGGCCCCTGCTACGCAGTTGTCGACGGTTGTTGCGCCAGCGGAACCTCCCCGCGACCCCGTCGCGGACGCGGAGAAAGCGATGGCCTTCAAGGCCCGCTTTGCCTCCAACCTCGTCACTGCCGATGATGCCGCTGCGCGCCCATCACTTGAATCGTTCGCCGCAAACCCGGATGCGGCGACGCACGCTTCCACTCTGCCTCCGACGCCGCCAACTCAAGCGAATCCTGCTGCAGGCACCACAGCCAATAAACGTGTGACCGAGGTGAACCTCAACTCCGCGCATGGCCAGCCCTATGTCGTCTTCGAGGGCACGACCATCGACACCGTGCTGCTCAACCGCCTTGACGGTGAGTTTGCGGGCCCGATCAAGGTCATGGTCACTAATCCCGTTTACAGCCAGGACCGCCAGCACGTTCTTGCCCCCGAAGGCACCTTCATCCTGGGCGATGTGCAGAAGGTCGGCGGCCTTGGCCAGAAGCGCCTCGCCGTCACCTTCCATCGCATGCTGATGCCCGATGGTTATTCCGTCGATCTCGATCAGTTCCACGGTCTCGATCAGGCTGGGGCCACCGGACTCAAGGACAAGGTTAATAACCACTATGTCGAGATATTCGGCGCGTCGATCGCGCTCGGCGTGATCTCCGGCGCTGCCCGAGCGACCAGCTTCAACGAAGGCTACAACGAGACCGGCAGCGAGGCCTACAGGCAAGGCATCTCCTCCAGCCTCGCGCAGTCCGGCGCCAATGTACTCGATAAGTTCATCAACATCCCGCCTACGATCACCATCCGCGAAGGCCACCGGATCAAGGTCTACATCACGCAGGACATGCTGCTCCCTGCGTATGAGAACCATTCAATGCCCAGCAGTTATTGACCGTCGCGGCTCCTCCATTCATGTGCCGATGCTTACGCCCGGCACAAACCGAAAGGACTTGTTATGAAACTGCATCTTCCAATCACCGCTCTTGCCCTCGCGCTCGCGCCGATGGCGCACGCGCAGTTCGGCAGTGGCATCGTCTACGACCCCACGCAGTCGGCTCACGCGATCCAGCAGATCGAGCAGGGTTCCCAGCTCTATACGACCGCTGTCGCCACCCGCAACCAGATCGTCACTATGTACAACCTCGCCTACCAGATGTCCCAGTTGCCGCAGAACCTCGAAGCGCGGTACAAGGCCGACTGGTCGCAGTGGACTAGCCTGCAGGCACCGCCGAATACTTATGGTAATACCGCCGCGCTGGTGAACGCCCTCAACTACGGTGCGCTCGTCAATGCCCAGCAGGGATACAACAGCGCCTACGTCCAAGCCCAGAGCTATCCGTCCGGCAGTTACTCATCGCTCGATTCCAGAACGCAGGCGACGGTTGCGAACCAGTACGCCACGTCGGAACTGGCGGAAACGACGACCACCAACACGCTTGCCGCGCTGGGCACCATCCGCACCGACTCGCAGTCATTCGCCACGCAACTGGCCAATCTCGAGTCCGATACCTTCTCGACCGACCCATCGCAGCAGACGCAATCGGCCCTGCTCGGAAAAATCAACTCCGCCACGCTGCTTCAGATTCATTCGCAGCAGGACACCAACCAGTTGTTGATGGCGACGCTGCAACAGCAGCTTGTCGCGCAGAAACAACAGATCGATGCCCAGAACCGCGCTATCAATAACGCCATTTACTTCCAGCAGAACTTCCCCAACGCCATGCAAAACGTGAACAGCGGCGTGAGCGATTCCATGCACTCCATCTCGCTGAGCATCAACGGGAGCAACTAATGGGCCAGAACATCATTGCACAGCTTGGTCAAGCCATCACTCAGTTGCTCTCATCCCAGGGCAATCTTCTCCAGGCCACGGGACTCGACATCTTCCGTGGCCTGGCCACCATCCTCATCGCATGGTTCGGCATCAAGGCAGCCCTGTCCGCGTCACAGGGGCTCGGCGGCTTTCATTTTGCCAAGTTCGCCGACCTCATCCTCATGATCTCGCTCGGCCTCGGGATGCTGACGTATTACTCAACACCCATTCCCGGCACCAGCTACAGCTTTTCCGACCTCATCACCAAAGAAGGCCTGAGCATCTCGAACCAGATCGAGTCGGATCAGACACAGCAGATCGCCACTACCATTACCACCGCCGAGAACCAGCTTGGCACACCTCCGGGCAGCTTCAATATCCTCGAAGACCTTACCTATTTATTGATCGCCGTCATCCTTGCGGCGATGGAGGCCGCGGCTTTCTCCGTTATCGCCTACGGCTACGTCGCCTCCGCCGTCTGCGTCCTCATTGGTCCTGTCTTCATTCCATGGTTCATCGTCCCGAAGATGGATTGGCTCTTCTGGGGATGGCTGAAGGCCTTCATCGGATTCAGCTTCTATCAGGTCGTGGCTTCGGCCTTCGTGTATGTCTTTGCCCATGTGCTGACAAACATGTTCCAGACCATCGGCAACATCACCCTCGACAACGCGCTCACGATCCTGCCTGCGTTGCTGATCACACTCTCGGTCTGCATCTACGGCGTCTTCAAGATCCCTGAGCTGACCTCAGCCATCCTCAGTGGCCGCACCGGCACTTGGGTCAGCGTGTGGGGGGACTAGCTATGCCGACAATACATGCCCCGAAAACCACGGAAGCGGGCCATAAATTCCTTGAGCTCTATGCGGAGCCGGTTGTCACTTACAGCTATCTCAAAGTCGCTCTGCTGGTTCTCTCTATCGTTACGCTCGCTGCGCTTGCGCTGCTCTACCGGACGCAGACCGCTGCCTCGCGGCTAAAGCCGCTCGTTATCTCTATCTCGGATATTGGGCGCGGCCAGGTGATGAACTATGACGACTTCGCCAAGATCCCCGTCGACAGGGTCAGCAAATATTATCTCGCCCGCTGGTGCGAGCTTTACTACGGACGCAATCACGCTATCCTCCAGCGGGACTTCTCGCAGTCGCTCGACTTCTTCTCCGGCCCGTTGCAGACGGCGACACTGCAACTGGTGAACCAGCAGAAAACCTTACAGGCCTTTCTGCTCGATCCCAGTGCATCGGATGTGGACATCCAGATCGACGCCGTCATCCTGGAGGACCTGCGCCAGTCGCCCTACCGCGCGCAGATTCAATTCGAGAAGATATTCCGCTCTCCCGGCGATGGCAGCGAACAGCGCCGCGAGCGCTGGACCGCGAACGTCGTCTATGGCTTCCGTGACGCTGTCCCGAACGCCATGCTCCTCACCAACCCGCTCGGCCTCGTGATCAGTTACGTCCACGAAGACCAGGCATTCGGGAGCTAGTCATGCAACGGAAGATGCCTGTCCTTCTCTACTGCGCCGACCGTGGGCTGCTCTCCGCCACGGCGTTCGCGTTGCGCCTGCAACCCTATGAAGTTACTGCCGTCGATGATAGCCGCAATGCCGCCGCCATCATGATGGCAAGCGATCTGGTCTGCGGCATCCTGATCCACGCAAGGCAGGGTGACTTCGCAGGCAGACTCATCCATCGGCTGCTCGAAGCAGATCTCCATATTCCGCTGCTGCTCGTGGACCGCGCCGGCGACCTCGCACCTGTTCGCTACGCGGACATGGTGCTCTATGGCCGCAACACCTCTATGGCCCACATCCTCGGTGCCCTCAATGTACTCTGCGCTCGGAAGCGCGGACCGCGGCCCCGGAGTGTGGCGTGAGCGGCCTTATCTACATCGGCGGCTTTTCAGGCGGCATCGACTCGCAGGCTGCCGTGCGGTTCATGCTGAACCGCTACGACGCTGCCTGCGTCGTCCTTGTCAACGCCGATGCCGGCGGGAACGAACATCCGCTCACCATAGAGCACATCGACTGGTACTCCGGGCATGTGCATCCTGTCGCAAGGATCACCGCGAAGGTTGGCGACTTCCGCACGGACGGCTGGTGCGCACAGAAAGGCGTCGACCCCGACGCCGACCTCACTTTCCCGGAGCTTGCCCGTATCAAAGGCCGCTTCCCATCGCGTCGCGCCCAATTCTGCACGGAAGCATTGAAGCTTGCTCCCATCCGCCGCTGGATCGACGAGCACTATCCGGATGGCAACTATGCCCGCTTCACCGGCGTGCGCCGCGACGAATCGCTGGCACGCTCCGACCGCCAGTGGCAGGAGTGGGACGACTACTACGACTGTGAGCTCTTGAACCCCGTCTACGACTGGTCGAAGCAGATGTGCTTCGACTACGTCCGAGCACACGGCGAGCGGGTGAATCCGCTCTACTCGCTCGGATTCACCCGCGTGGGCTGTGCGCCGTGTATCAACTCCGGCAAGGACGACATCCTCAACTGGTCGACAGGCTTTCCCGCGATGATCGACAAGGTCCGCGCGTGGGAGCAGCACGTCGGGCGCACCTTCTTCGCGCCGTGCGTGCGGCATGGCCATCAACTGGATCGACAACGTTGTCGCCTGGGCGAAGACAGACCGTGGCGGCAGACAGAACAATCTCTTCCGCATACTCCCGCCGCCAGCCTGCGAATCAAGGTACGGCCTATGCGAATAGACGTCCATGCGTCGTCCCCGGTGTACCGCCTCCTTCAGGGGGACGTTCTGGTGCGCTTGCGTGAATTACCCGATGAAAGCGTGCAGTGTGTGGTCACCTCACCGCCGTATTGGGGATTGCGGGACTACGGCGTCGCAGCCCAGATCGGGCAGGAGCCGACGCCGGACGAATATGTGCTGAAGTTGGTCGCCGTCTTCCGCGAGGTGCGCCGCGTGCTGCGCTGCGATGGCAACCTCTGGCTCAACGTCGGCGACACCTACTTTGGCAGTTGGGGAAATTATGGAGGCCAAAACCGTGGACACGGAACCCAACGGGATATTATCCGCGGCAGCGCTGTTCCCAATCCGGCCTATGACGGACTGGAAAGGTATCGCCCTCCAAGTGCCCAATCGCACCCAGTTCTGAAACCCAAAGACCTTGCCGGGATTCCGTGGATGCTGGCCTCCGCGTTGCGCGCCGATGGATGGTGGCTGCGCTCCGACATCATCTGGCATAAGCCGAATACTCTCCCTGAGAGCGTCACTGACCGGCCCACGAAGAGTCACGAGTACCTGTTTCTTCTCACCAGAAACAGTGCGTACTACTACGACGCGGAAGCGATCAGCGAGATTGCGGTGGGCGACACACCCGGCAATCTCACCCACAAAGACCAGATCGCATATGAGAACGGTGACGTTCACATTCGGACGAAGGCTGGACTCGCAGAGGTGACTGCTGTATCGCGGCGCAATAAGCGATCCGTCTGGACGATTGCGGTGGAGGCGTTCTCGGAGGCCCACTTTGCCACCTTCCCCACGAAGCTGGTAGATCCCTGTATCCTCGCGGGCACCAGCGAGCACGGTTGCTGTGCGAGCTGCGGCGCTCCGTGGAAGCGTATCACCGAACGAACATACAACTTCCAGTCCGGCAGCGGCAAATCGGGTCATGCGCCCTCCGGCAAATTCGCTAGCAGCGCCCAGGCCGAGAGTGGCGACTATGACATACGCCTCGGTCCCGTCGTCACGACCGTGACCACCGGCTGGCAGCCAACCTGCGCATGCGACGCGACAATAACTCCGTGCACAGTGCTCGATCCGTTTAGCGGTGCAGGAACCACGGGCCTCGTCGCGCTGCGACTTGGCCGCAACTACATCGGGATCGAACTGAACCCCGAGTATGTCGCCATGTCGGAGCGGCGCATCCGCGAGGACGCTCCGCTCTTCCGGCAGGGAGACCAGGCATGAGATACCTCTCTGTCTGCTCCGGCATCGAGTCCGTCTCGGTTGCGTGGCAACCTCTCGGCTGGCAGCCCGCCATGTTCGCTGAGATCGATCCGTTCTGCTGCTGGTTGCTACGCTCGCGCTACCGCGCATCGCGGCCCGTGTTCATGCCCAGCCCGCATGGCGCGCCGGACAGGAAAGAAGCCAGGCGTCGCGCGGCAGCCATTCGCAACGTGGTTGCTCTGCCTACCGATGGCGCCGTGATCAACGCGGGCGATTTCACAAAGATAGGTAAAAACGATGTGGGAACAATCGACCTTCTGGCCGGAGGAACACCTTGCCAGTCTTTCTCCGTTGCTGGTAAGCGAGCGGGACTGGATGACCCGCGTGGCAACCTCACCATCGAGTTTGCTCGACTTGCTGATCGCCTCCGGCCCACTTGGCTGGTGTGGGAGAACGTCCCCGGTGTCCTGTCCATCGACAGAGGACGGACGTTTGGAGCCTTCCTCGGGATGCTGGTCCAGTGCGGGTATGGGATCGCCTACAGAGTTCTCGACGCTCAACACTTCGGAGTACCCCAGAGACGGCGCCGCGTCTTCGTTGTCGGACATTCTGGAGGATGGAGAGGTCCCGCAGCGGTACTACTTGAGTTCGCGAGCCTGTCGGGGTATCCTCCGCCGCGCCGAGAAACGCGCAAAGACCTTGCCCCCACCCTTAGCGCACGCGCTCATGGCGGTGGCGGCCCAGGAACCGACTTCGACCTCGATGGCGGCCTGATCGCCTCAACCGAAGATATCTCGCATTGCCTGAATGCCGGTGGCATGGGTAGGCAGGATCATGAAACAGAGACGCTGATCGCGCACTCGCTCTCCGCCGATGGCTTCGATGCGAGTGAGGATGGCACCGGGCGCGGAACGCCCATGGTGCCGGTCGCCATCTGTACTGCGCACACGCAGTCCAATGGCTCCGGCTTCTCAGACCATGTCGCCCACACACTCGAAAGTGGTTCCGGGACGCAGGCTGTTGCATTCAACCTGCGCGGACGCGAGGGCGGAGCGATGCCCGAGATATCCGAATCTGCCAGCATCCGTGCTTCTGCCGGGGGCAGCACCAACAGCTACATCGCGTTCTCCGCGAAAGACCACGGAGCCGACGCTGACAATATAGCTCCGACGTTGCGCAGCATGGGGAACGGTTCCAGCCACGCGAATGGTGGCGGGCAGATCGCGATCGCCTTCAGTACGAATCAGCGTGGGGAGGTACGTGAGCGGGCAGTCCATGCAAGTCTGAATAGCTCCCGCGGGGGCGGCAACCAGATCGACGGTATTGTTCAGAGCCGAGTAGAGGAAGCTGGTACTCCGGTTGCATTCACTTTGCATGGCAGCGATGGCACAGCAAGCGCTGCATCGTCCACTGAGATCGCGGGAAGTCTGCGTACACGAGCGCCAGGCAGCATCGAGAACAGCTCTACCACGGCTGTCTTGCAGGAGCAGTCCATAGCCCCACCCCTCACCGCCTCCTATGGCAAACAGGTCGACAGCGCCGACACCAGCAACGGTCCTCCGAATCTCCTGCGCTCTCAGATGGCGGTCCGTCGCCTGACACCCCGTGAGTGCGAGCGCCTGCAAGGGTTCCCTGACGATTACACGCTGGTCGAATATCGCGGGAGGCTGGCGTCCGATGGACCGCGTTACAAAGCTCTCGGCAACTCGATGGCCGTCCCCGTCATGCGCTGGCTGGGACAACGCATCGCTGCTGTCGATGCCATCCTTCGTGAACACACCGCGAGGCATGAGTCATGAGCCGCCGCTCCTTCACGATACCGGCGCATTGCCTGCGGAAGAATGGCGACCTTGACCTTCGCCCTGTCCGCCTCCATCCGTTCCCGAGGCTGTGCAGCCCAAACCTCCGCACAGTCGCCCCGATACCGCCCTTCGCATGGCTGACAACAAAACCACGATGCGGAGAACTGCAGGGTCTGGTTCACCCACTCCCGCGTGTCCACGCCGAACGTGAGAACCGACAGGACAGACGACTCTGGCGTGTGCTGAAGGCGGACACAGGCATCCTTCTCCCAATCCCTTCACACGGGTGTTTACGTAGAGCGCCAGTTCTCCCGGATTTTCCCATGTCTCACTCGGTCACTCGCTCGGTGCTTATCCCGCGCCCGGCGGCACGGCACGGCTCTGCTTCGCACTACGTGCGCCCTGCAGGTTTCGGCTTTCAGAAAATCTTTTCGGCAAATCTCCGCACAGAACGCGGACGAAAAGATTTTCCGAACCTTCCGAAAAAGCGCCGTTTGGCCTTGGGAACGGGGCACATTCACCACCCCAGCACGCAGAGTTCGCGTGCTCGGGGACCCCGGTACTCGCGTCGCTTCGCGCAGGAGTGTCCCGAGTAAGAACAGGGCAAATCCAAACAGGAGAAAACATCATGGCACTCTATACCAACACCGCAACCGTCAAGGGCTTCCTGGGCAAGGACGCCGAGAGTTTCGCCACCCGCAGCCAGAAGACGTTCGTCGTCCTCTCGATTGCCACCAAGTCCGGCTACAAGGACAAGCAGTCGAAGGAGTGGGTGAACCATACCGAATGGCACCGCATCGTGGCCTTCGGCAAGGCCGCCGACTACGCGAAGGGCCTCAAGAAGGGCGACTACGTGGAGGTCGAAGGCGAGCTGCACTCGACCGAGTACGAGAAGGAGGTCGGCCAGGGCAAGAACAAGGTCAAGGTTACCTTCCGCGACAAGGAGATCCGCGCCGGCATCGTGAAGAAGCTGGACGCGCCGGCGAAAGGTGAGAACCTCGACGCCGAGCCCATCACGGAGGATGACGCGGCTTAGGCCGCGTTGTCCTCCCTATGGGAGGTGTAGCGATGAATCTCTTTGCCAACGTTGTTACTCTTCGTGGCTTCCTCATGCAGGACGCTGAAGCTCCTACATCCAACCATATAACCGACCAAGCTTTCGCGGTTCTGACGCTGGCGACTGCCTCTGGCGTCTGGGACCTCGGCGCCAACCAGTGGCAACCACGCATCGATGCACATCGCATCGTCTGCCCCGGACCGTTCTTCTGCGGCCTTGTACGTGGCATGAGGCGCGGCGATTACGTCGAGGTCGAGGGCGAACTGCGCAATCAGGAGCAGCCCCGGGCCGTCGTGGTTGCTGGTGAATCCAGCACGGTCAGCAAATCCAGCTACGCCGTCCATGCAATACGCATTCAGCGGCTGGACCGGCCCGATGCACTGGTTGACTTGGGTGAGGACGGTTAACGCTTTCCGCCGCCTTCTCGCGGAGGGGCTGACGCCTCTCCGCTTTTCTTCTGACAATGCCGCGCACTGATCGCGGCGGAAAGGACATCGATGATCGCCAACGCCGTGTTTGTCGCCACACTGATCTTCCTCGCGCTTGGCTTCTGGTTAAGTAACGAGCTGCGCTTCCTCACCCCGTGGCGCAACCTCATTCTGCATAACAACCTTCATAGCATCGCGCTGTACTGCGCTCTGCTCTTTACCAACATCCTCGGCCTCACCGTCTGGATCGAGCGCAAATTCTTCCTGCGCGATACCGGCCGCAAGCTCCGGCATCTCGACCAGGAGATCCACACCGGACAGAGTGAGTTGTCGAGCGAAATCCTCGCGCAGTTCGGAGACGAGGAGGACCAGTAGCCATGCAGAGCGAAGACCAGTATGTGGAGCGCACACCAGACCTTGTCGCCAGGGTCCGCACATTGCGCGAGGTTGTAGAAAAAGAGATGAACCGCTTCACCCGCATAGCCGACTACGACGTGCGTCGTGTCGTCGGCCATGGGCCGAAGCCCGCGCCGGTTTCGGTCGAAACCGTTGCGCCGGCTCCGATCAGTGAGCGCACGAAAAAGCGCGTCATACCGTCTGTACCCGCTCAGACTTCGATCGAGTTTGCGCCTACTCCTGCGGAGCGCACCGACACCGGGGACGACGCATGAGGCTCGACATCCCCCAGGAAGATCCGCGGCGCCGGGAGATTGCTCCGGAGACTCATGCTCCATCGGATGGCATGAAGACTCCGCCTGTCACTCCTGAGACGCTAGTACAGCAACGGCTGAAGTCCCTCCGGGAACGCGCCGACCATCGTCAGCCTTATCATCCGCACTCCCCCAAGAAACGTGGCGCCCCTTCGCACTCCGTTCCGCGGGAGCCGCGAACGCGGACAATCGCCCCAGAGGACACACGCCGACCACGCCGTGTGCCTCGGGAGGTTATCGGTCTTGAGCTGCGTACCGAGGAAAAGAAGCTGCTCACGGAGGTGGGGCGGTTCCGGGTGGTTCGGGTCGAGGACCTGAACCAGACCATCTACGACGGCAAGTCGCGCAAGCTGGAGAACGATCTGAATTATCTCCGCGACAAGGGTCTCGTGGAGACCCAGCGCGTCAACCTTCGCCATGATGGGAAGCGGCGGACCATTGAGCGCGTCGAAGTCGTCACGCTCACAAAAGACGGCCGCAGCCTGCTTATCAAGCAGGGCGATCTGCCCGAAGACCAGAAGATTTACGCCGGGCTGGTGAAGCCCCGCGAGGTGGAACATGACTCGCAGATTTACCGCGCCTACCGAAAAGAGGCTGAGCGGATAGAGAAGAACGGTGGCACGAACCTCCGCGTCCGCCTCGACTTCGAGATCAAGGCCGATGTCCAAAAAGGCATCTATGCTGGGCGGAAGGCCGACCCCAAGCGTGACATGGCGGAGATTAAAGAGCAGGTAGCTGCCCGGTACGAGCTGCCACTCGTCGATGGGAAG
This sequence comes from Granulicella sp., assembly GCA_965277925.1. Taxonomy (GTDB): domain Bacteria; phylum Acidobacteriota; class Terriglobia; order Terriglobales; family Acidobacteriaceae; genus Granulicella. The sequence goes on from OZ255850.1 coordinate 2,460,154, forward strand.
ATTCAGATTCCCGATGCACGCATCGACTACGACCTTCTCCGTGGTCCCGTGCAGGACCCAAGCCTGGATCAGGACCAGGGTTCACGCACCGGACATCAGGACATCGAAGTCTTGACCGCCGCGTACCACGCCGGGCATCTGCGATCGAAAGCGCAGGCTGGGTTCCGCAACTACGCGTCGTCTGCTGACCGCTCCTCGCTCTCCGCGAAGATCGAAGATGATAGCCACCTCATGGAGAACATTCTGGAGCTGTGATGGTCGGCTACGATCCCATCCCGATGCTGGAGAATGCCGGGTACACCGAGCAGGAGTCGGCCTTCCTGTATCTGGTCGCCGTCCATTCCGGGTACTTCCTGCGCCGGCAGTTCTCCCGCTTTGTCCAGCGCGACCGGGGCGGTCTCGCCGACAAGTTCATCCAGAAAGCTCTGCGCCTCGACCATCTTCAGGTGATCGAGTGCGGCCAGGCTCGTCATGTGTACCACCTGACATCGCGCCCTATGTACCAGACCATCCTCCGCAGTGATTCCCAGCACCGGCGCTTCAAAGGCTTCGGCTATATGCAGTCGCGGCTGTTGATTCTGGACTTCGTCCTCGACAACCTCAGCGACACCATCCTCGAAGACGAGGCCGCTAAGGTCGAATTCTTCACCGCCCGCTGCGGCGTTAGTTCCGAACGCCTGCCTCGCGTTTGGGCTGGCCGGGCTGTCCTTTTCCCGGATGGTTACCCCGCCTTCGTCACAAAGGCCGGCGTGCCTCGCTTCACCTTCTTCGAAGATGGCTCGGTCACGCTCACCCGGTTCGAGCGTTACCTCGATCATTACCGTCCGCTTTTCTCCGCGCTCCGCGCGTTCGAGCTGGTGTATCTGTCCAACGTCGAAAAGAGTTTTTCCTTCGCCCGCGCCGCCTTCGCCGCTCATTTCACCGAGACACAGATCGCCGGCGTCGGTGAACAGACACCGCTTGGTGTTGAGCATTTTCTCCAATATCTCCGCGCTCGTGAGATGCACGAGACAGGAAGCTGGCCGGTGGCGGGGCGCGATCTCAGGGTGCTGGAGGAAGGGGAACCCATCTATACCTCTCTGGAACACCAGGCGTTGTATGCGGCGTGGAAGATGCGAAGCACCAATGCCGAGAAAATCTGGCAGCGGTTTGTTCAGCAGGGGCCGCAGGCAAAGTTCACGACCATAGCATTGCCGTACATCTACCCACTCTTCTCGCTGAAACGAGAGAAAAAAACCAGCGAGGATCACGGGTCACGGCTGCGGTCAGGCCAGCGGTCATTGCTGGAGGAGGCTTAGTCATGCGAATACAACGAGTTACGCGGCAAGATGGGGTCAAGGGAAGATATGTGGCGGGGGTGGGAGCGACCCACCCCTGCGGGGTTTCTGCGTCGGCCACGCCGCGCTGGTCGCTCCCACCCCCGGCCTGCCGTTGACCTGAACCCGGTACCGAACTGAGTCCATCTTCGGTACCTCCTCCGGTCCAGAAGCGGTACTTGACCTGGCCTAAGTAGCACTTCGCAACGACCGTAACGAGTACCTGAGTTACCCGAAACCAGTACAAGCCGGACCGCAACCGCGGCCAGAGAGGAACCCGCCAATGAGCAAATTCAAGATCGAACATGGAGCCAGCAAGATCAACCTCATCCTCCTCAAGACCAGTATCGAGGACGCCATCTCGCAGGACATCGACCTGCTGGCAACCTGGTCGAACAATGATCGCAAGTACATCGTCAATGAGCTGCTGCGGTTTGCGTTGACTCAGGAAGAGGACTTCCTGAAGCACAAAGCCAGTCTCTCTGCAACCGCAGCGCGGTCCGCGAGCAGCATGAAACCAACAGCCACACCGGCCAAGCCAGCAACCGAAGCCGCATCGTAGCCGGATACTTCGCCTGCCCACACATAGAGGAGGCATATCCTTCATGCGTCAATATCCGCATCTTCAAAGGCTCATTCGCCCGCTGGTCGAGTACCGCATCCTGCTCTCTCTGGGACTGAGCATCGCCTGCGGCATCGTCCTCAACAGCGTGTTTCCAATCGACACGGCGAACCGCTTACTCCGTTTGATTGCGCTGGAGCGGCCTGCTGTTTTTCACGCGGTCGTCTGGAGCTACGACCTGTTTCTGTACTCCACGCCGTTCTTGGCCTGCTCCATGATCTTCTCTCTCCTGTATGTCCATCTATATAGGAGTGAGCAGGAACTGGCGGCGGGCTCCCTGCCTCCGTATCCCGAACCACACACCCGAACGGAACTGTCCCTGGTTCTTGGCGAGGTCCATCGCCAGCTCGTCCCGAGACCCAGCCCCACTCCGCAGTGGCTGTCGATCCCGGAGCGCGGCCTCTACACCGGCATCGCATCCTTTGGCTCCATTGGCAGCGGCAAGACTTATGGGCTGATCCTGCCGGCGATGCGGCAGTTGTTCGCATACCGTGCCGACGACCCGGCGAGGCGGCTCTCTGGCATCGTCTTAGAGGTCAAAGGCGACCTCTGTCGCCAGCTTCAACGCATCCTGAAATGGTGCGGGCGCGAGCAGGATTACGTCGAAGTTTCGCTCGACGGCGACATCCGCTACAACCCACTGAACAACTCGCTCGATGCCTACGCGCAGGCCTTCAACATCGCTTCCATCATCACGTCGATATGGGGCAAGGGCAAGGAGCCGTTCTGGCAGCAGAGCTACACGGACCTTGTGCGGTACGTGATTCTGCTCCACCGTATCCGCGACGGATACCTCACGATGGTCGATCTCTTCCGCACCGTCATCAGCGCGGGCAAGCTCGAAAACATGCTGGCCGAAGTTGGCTCGCGATTCAGCACTACCAGCTACATCGGTCTTAATAAAGATGCGTACCGGGAACATGAGGCTCTCCTGTCTCCGCTTAGCTTCGAGTGGAACAAGGATGCGGACCTATATCTGATCGGGGGGACCGAGGCGCTGGAGAACCTGCTCACGCAGGAGACATCCGCCGAGTTCGATGTCTTCACTCGCAAGCCCTATCGACCCGATCAGCGCGACCGCTTCGACAGCATCCAGTATTGGTATTGGGAGCACTGGAAGTTCTTCCGCTCCGAGGTCAAAACCTCGATCATCCAAGGCATCGTCGTCTTCCTTTCGCTCTTCGAGACCGATCCCGATGTACGCCGCGTCTTCTGTCCGCCGAAGGAACTCTACGACGGCAAGCCTTGCGCCTCCGATTCTCAAGGGCGCGTCCTGCCACCCTTCGACGAGTTGATTGAATCCGGCGCCGTCGTGGGCCTGAACTTTCCTGTGGCCTTGAACCCGGCGCTGGCGAAGACCATCGGTACCATGATGAAGATCGACTATCAGCGAGCCGTGCAACTACGCATTCCCAGGATGGATGCTCATCCCGAACGGCACTTCCGCCCGACCGTCTTCATCTGTGACGAGTACCAGAACTTTGCCACAGTCGGCGGTGACAATCCCACCGGCGACGAACGCTTTCTGTCAATCTCGCGGCAGCCGAAGTGCATTCCCATCGTTGCCACGCAGAGCATCTCCAGCCTCAAGGACGCGCTACCCAATGAGGGTGTCAAGACGCTGCTGCAGGCACTCCGCAACAAGGTATTTCTGACGACGACCGACCCTGAAACGGCCAGGTACGCGTCCGAATTGTGCGGCAAGGCGGACCGCACTCGTATCAGCTACACCGTCTCTGAATCCTCGACCAATGCCAATGTGAGCTGGCTGAGCGGGCGCACCTCATCCAGCAAAGGTTCCGTATCGGCCGCCAAGCAGTACCAGAAGCATATGGAACCGCTCTTTGAAGAGAAGGCTTTCTTCGATCTCCGGAATGCACAGGCCGTGGTCGTCACCTTCGATGGCATTAGCCCATTGCCTCCTACCTATTGCTATCTCAAGCCCGACTTCCTGCCCGTCACCATGAGCTGGTTCGAGCAGGAGCGGATCGGCTTCGATCCAGGGAGGATACCCACGTGAGCTTTGAAGTCATCATGCCATTCCTGAAGCCCATCGAACATTTGCTCCTCAGCCGCACCGTCTCCGAGATCATGGTGAACCCCGATGGCTCCGTCTGGACAGAGGAAAAGGGCCGCATCGAGCCGGTATCGGAAGTGCGGTTTGAAGAGGGAGCTCTATTGACGGGTCTCGAAGTTATCGCCAATCGCTTCGGCAAGAAGCTCGATGCGGACTCGCCCATCCTGAACCTGCGCCTGCCGGACGGCAGTCGTATGGCCGCGCTCATTCCGCCTGTCGTCAATCCCCAGCCCATGGTGACCATCCGCAAGTTTACCTCGCGCGACTTCACAATGAACGACTTGATCGAGCGGGAAATGCTTACAGATGCACAGGCAAAAATACTGGCCGATACCGTTCTTCGTGGCGATAATCTGCTGATTTCTGGTGGCACCGGAGCCGGAAAGACGACATTAACCAATGTCATCGCCGGTTTCATCCCTGATAGCGACCGTATTCTGATCCTCGAAGACGTGGCCGAACTATATATAAGGAAGCGGCACGTCATCGCCGCCGAGGCCCAGCTTGACACCCACAAGAGCCAGATCGGGTTCGCAGACCTGCTCAAGGCGGCACTGCGCCACAGGCCGGACAGGATCATCGTAGGGGAGATTCGCGGCCCGGAGGCGCGCGTATTTCTCGATGCACTCAACACCGGACATCGCGGATCGCTCTCGACCATTCACGCCAACGGCGCCGAAGATGCTCTGCGCCGCCTCGCCCAGCTCGCCATGCGCGGTTCGAGCGGCGTCCCACTCCAGGACGTTATGGAGGAATGCAGGCGGTCCATCGACCTGATCGCGCATGTGGCCAATCAGGATGGCTGGCGTCACGTCACAGAGATTCGTGCATCCCACGAATTCATCGATGACATACGATAGGAAACCGTAATCGGCTTATGGCGCTGGAATCTCCCAGCCCTGGTTGGTCAACTGGAGGTCGATAATCTCGTCCGACTTTGATATCCCGTTGACGGTAGTTCGCAGGTCTCCAAACTCGCGCTGTACATCGGGTTGCTTCGCCCACGGTGCCAGATCCGCGATCTTATATGTATAGGTGACCTCGGTCTGCGTATACGGACCCACCTTCATAGGCTCCGTCCATTTGACGATTGCATCGACACTCTTCTGCCCATAGCAGAAGGCGCCGCTCTGGCCAAATGTGCCGGTAATTTGCTGAAAATACTTCTTGCCATCCGTTGTAAGCTCATATTGCTTCACAGTCTGCGGAGCGGTTGAACCTCGCAGCGGATCGAGCATACTGTGAACTACCGCTGTCGTGTTGGTCCCTCGAACGAGGCTGCCCTGTTCCAGAGCCGCCAGTTCCGGTGCAATCCCGGATTGCTCGCTTTGCTGTAATAGAGGAACATTGATCGGAAATTGACGTCCGATCACGGTACAGGCTTCGCCGTGCTTAGCTAAATACCGATTGATTGCATTCCTGAAGTTTGTATCATTCGGTTGCTTGATGTCATTACAGGCGGTCAGGGCAAATAACCCTGCAATGGAGACTAGGTAGAGGCGGCGCATGAGTTTTCTCCGGATGGTTGGTCGAGCTGCTATCTTGAAGTTGGCTGCCACTGTGGATTCGCGCGCAGAGCCGCAGTCTCGGTCCACGCCAAGTCCACGAAATCGCTGACAAGTTTTTGTACGTGATCGCGCTGCGTAAACACACCGCTCTTTACCGTGAGCAGCCGGTCGGAAAGCGGCCTGATCACAACGTCGTAGCGGTATGACGAAGCAGAGAATCTCGTCATCAGCGAGATGCCGATGCCTTGTGTCACCATCCACAGGGCCTCCTTCAATGAAAAGGCCTCGGCCACGAATCTGAGCGAGACCCCGAGACTCTCAAAGTGCATAACAATGTCTCCGTGTCTACCTGGAAGCGCCTTTCGCATGACGGACACCATTGGCTCATCGGCTAACTCTTCTGGCCGGATCGTAGATTTCGCTGCGAGGCGATGGCCGACCGGCAAACAAGCTACGAGGGGCTCCTCCATGAGCAGACGAGCAAATAAATCGGGTTCCAGGATCGGTAAAATCCCGAATCCTACATGGAGATCGCCCTGGAGAACACCATCCACCGCTTGCTGGGTCATCAGACCCTCTCTGGTCACCGATATCGAGTCGAAGCCTTTGGGTTGAATGCGCCTGATGATATCGAGGAGCTTGATATTCAGGTGAGTCGAATAGCCAAGACGCAATTCGTGTGTTTGCACTCGGAGAAACGCATGCATGCGATCAACACCGAGCAACGCCTGCCTCACTGATTCGCGTGCTGACAGGATGTAGAGAGCGCCGGCCTCGTTCAGCACCATCCCCTTTTCAACTACTCGGAACATAGACGTTCCGAGTTCTCTTTCCACACTTTGGACCCGCTTGCGCACCGCGGATTTTCCGATGCCCAGGTATTTCCCGGCAGCTTCAAATGAGCCCTTTTCCGCTACTGCGAGAACAGCGATTTGGCCATCCATCGTTACCCTGAGCCGACGCATAGCTAAACACAAAACACGTGCAAGCCACCCTGCCAGGACACGATTAGGTGACCGCCGTGTACCTCTCCTATTTCGAAGAACTAGAGCGCAAACCTTTTGCGCGAATACGAGTCTGCCCACGCTTGCTTGAGCGGGCGTTTCCCTGGACTACAGAGAGATTGTCGAATTGATCGGTCACATAGCCCACAACGCCTAAACCGACTTGGCCCTCACTGTAGGAGGCGTCGGAGAGTGTGATGACGGGTTTACCGTCGATGTTTGGCGAGATCGTATAACCTTCAAGCGATACGCCAAGGCGATGCCATCGATGCGTGCCCAGGTTCTCTGCAGATCCGTAAGCCAAGGTCACGCGTCGGCCGTTTGTATCGCTCTTAAACAAGACCCATGCACCTGTATTGCTGACTTGAAAATAGTAGCCCTGCTGATGAGATTGCGGACGCTTCTGGATTCCGGCTCTGCCAATCAGTTCGATGGTACCCGGCTTTGAAAACTCCGCATCCATACTTACCGCGTAGTTGCTCCAGGTAGGGTCGCCGATCAAGGTGAAGACGTCGCTGTCGTCCTGCCATTCGATCGGCTTGACCGGGGCCATTTGCTGGAGACACTTGCCACTCCGGCCCGCGACGCAGGGCTGCACCTCGAAGGCTCCTTGCATGTCCAAGAAATACCGTGCCTCCTGTCCATTGTGGTAACCATTGAAATTCTCCTTATAGGGAAGCCCCAGAGGTTTTTGAGCAGGTGCCTGCGCGATATGGTGCCCGGCATTGTCGAGCGTGCTGAACGTATAGATAGAATCCGGACTTACTGTGAACTGGAAGGAACCAGTGCTGTCAGGACGAAGCGTGGCAACTTTGTGGAATGCACTGTCGGACGTAAATGTGCGCAGGTCTGTGGTCCACACTTGTATCTGTTTTGCATCCTCAGGTCTGTCAATGGTAAAGCTCAACCGTGACAATTTAGCGGCCGTCGTTGTCTCCACTACTGTGGTTTCATCGTTTCCATCCGGCGATCGCAAGGTGATGTAGCTGCCGCGCGTCCGATCGTTGCCCAGGTATCCACTTGCACCGTCCACGAAAATCCAACTCGACCGGGTAAACTGTGTAATTTGCGCCGCGGTCCAGAGACTTTGCCCGATGCTGTAATTTCCCGACCAGGGTTGCGAAGCAATCATCAAGCCGGTGGTTGAGTAGGGCAGATTCGGCGTGATGGCAGCGAGAGGTGGCCAATTGAGAAGCACCGTCATTTTCGCGTCGATATATCCGCGAGTTATGGCCCGGATGAGCGGCCCAGCGCCGGTGTCATCGTCCTGTGAGCCGCTTTCGCTGTCCCACAGTGGTTTGCCGAAATCGAGCGCGTTCTGTGTCGAATGACATGAGTCTGCGCTACCTCCGTCACCACCCTCGCATGAGTAGTGCACTCCGATGATATCGACGCTCTTAGCAAAGGCGGGATCAGCTGCCATGGCGTCGGCGACCTTCCAACCAGAATCGTCCGCAACGATCTGTGTTGCGGAGTTCCTAGAGGCGAGCGCCGCATGCAGGTCTTCAAACCAGGCAGCGTTGTAGCCCCGCTCGTTCCAGCCGCCGAGATAGTCGATGGCAAGGCCTTCGGAGTGCGCGCAATCCAGCCAGGTCATCAAGTAGTTCACCATATCGTGCGACCAGAAGTGGTGATCGCCGATCCATCCGGGTGCAGTCCATGCTAAACCGTAGAGCTTTATGGCTGGGTTGCGGAGCTTGGCCTGCCGGGCCAGCCAGAATTCGTAGCCAGCATTACAGTTCACTACCCCTCGTGTGTGTTCAATGCTGGGTTCGGCGCCGTCCGTGGAGTTGGCATCTCCTCCGATCTCGACTTTTAGTATCTGAAGTGACGCACCATAGCCTGGCTTGAACAGGTAGTCAAGGATCTGATTTCTCTGCTTTGCAGGATAGTCAATCAGGAGCCGCGAATTGCCGCCGGCACTGATCGCTCCGACTCCGCCGAACACTCGGCCGGTAGCACCCTCGTCAATTCTTATGTATGTGACGTTGCCTGTATTCTCGACCGCAGCCGTATTCCCTATAGCGGCCATTGCTTGAGGCCGCAAACCGACTGCGAAATGGCCAGTGCCGAAGGCAAAAGCTGCGATGGCAAGCAGGATGATCGCTGAGGCGCCGAGGTGCGACATGTAACCAACCCGCCGCCGGAATGGAGCAGCCTGCTTCCCGCTCTTCGTTAAATTAGCTGGCAATCGCGTGCTCCTCATCGCATGGGCTCAAGCAGCAAGCTCAAGGGAGCGGCCTTGTGTATCCGCACTCGCGATCCTGCAGCAAGGGAGCGGGATAAACATCCTGTTCAACAACGCACAGGAGTTTATCGAAGCGCAGGGTATGAGAGAGTCAACCGGTCCGCCGATTCCATTGAGATCGCCTGTAAGTGAAGATTTGCTTCCGTTGCTATTTCTACCCATTGTTCCGCAGTCAGAAGCGGAAGAATAAGCAAAGACAAGATAGAGAATGATCTCGGACGCCTCACGCTATTCCTCTTTCATTAGTAGTCAGGACAAAGGACAAGGCGATAAGTGGCAGGCAACCGACAAAAATCAGTGCAGGCGTGTAGGAGAAGTGATCCACCAAGAATCCGACCAGCAGCATCACGAGGATCCCGCCTACTCCGGCCGCCATACCCGATAATCCAACAACAGTGGCAATCTGATCCTTTGAAAAAAGATCGGAGGGCAGAGTCAATACATTCGCCGCCCAGCAGCTATAGGCAAAGGTGACGATGCTCGCCACAAGAAGAGCTGCCATCGGGCTGGAGATGAATGAAATTGTGCAGCCCGACAACATGGCTACGGCGGCAACACTCATGACACGAACACGTGCCGAGCGTGGCCCGAATCCAGTTCGGACCAAGAGACCGGAAAGATATCCTCCGGTCAGATTGCCCAGCATCGCCGTCAAAAACGGTAGCCAAGCGGTCGCTCCTATCTGTACCAACGAAAAATGCCTGGATCGATTGAGATAATCCGGCAACCAGAAGACGAAAAAGATCCATACCGGATCGGCGAAGAAACGAGCTCCCATCAGCGCCACTGTATTTCTCGAGCGGAGGGTTTGCATCCAGCCGTTCGAGCTCTTTTCTTCACTCGGCCATACAGGCTCTGCCGGGAGCGGCCTACGCTGGTAAACCGAGAGCCATGGTGCGATCCAGATCAGACCAATTGCTCCACTGACCAGGAAGGCAGTTCTCCATGAATAATGCACTGTCAGAACGGTAATGAGGGCAGGCGCCATAACGGCTCCTGCCGAAGAGCCGCAGTTGAAGATTCCCGTCGCAATACCACGCTCGCTGGGAACGAACCACTCCTGAATCGTCTTTACCGAGGCGGGCCAGTTCGCCGACTCTCCGGCTCCCATCAGAAAAAGAATCAGGCCGAGCTGCCACCGAGAGCGAGCTAAAGCAGCAAGCATTGCAGCACCCGACCACCAGAACATCGCGATTGCAAGTCCTCGGCGGGCTCCCGCAAGGTCCGCGAATCTACCTGCAATCGGCTGAAATACGGTATACCCCAGAAGAAAGGCGGTAAGAAGGTGAGAGTAATCCACCGCCGATAAACTGAACTCACCGCGTAGTACAGGGGAGGTGATAGAAAGCACCTCCCGGTCGAGATAATTAAGCAGTGTTGCAGCGAACAGAAGAGCTACGATCCCCCACCGCAGCTGTGTGGCTGAGCTGACAGAACTCGGACTGTGCAGACTAGAAGCCAATATTAGCTCCTCCATCTACCGGAAGCGTGATTCCTGTAATGAAGTTCGCTGCCGCCGAAGAGAGGTACACCGCCGCCTGGCCTACATCCGATGGCTCTCCAAACCGAGCCAAAGGCGTGCGCGAAAGGATTTTATTTTTACGTTGCGGATCATTTTCCAGGGCACTGCGCAGCATCGGAGTTTCGATCCATCCAGGAGCGATGGCGTTGACTCGAATAGAATCCGGCGCCAGCTCGCACGCGAGGGAGCGCACCATGCCGATGTAAGCACTCTTGGCAGCCGAGTATGCCACCACCTGCGGCATTCCAATAAGCGAAGTCATCGAGGCGATAAAAAGGATCGATCCCTTCTGCCGTTCCTGCATCGAGGGAATCAGAGCCCGCGTCAACGCAAACGCGCCCAGCAGATGCGTTTGCAGCACAGCGTTGAACTCTTCCACCGATGTGTCCCGAGCCGACTTCTTGAGATGGATCCCCGCATTATTTACAAGGATGCTGACCGACCCCACACTCTTCGAGATCTCCCCCAGGCAGCGTTCCGGTGCGTTGGGTTCAGTGATATCCATCGTTGCCGCGTGGGCCATAGGACCCAGTTGCCGCAGCGCCTGATCAAGCACATCCCTTCTACGGCCAGCGATGACGACCCGCGCCCCCGCGTCGATCATGGCAGCTGCAATCGCAAATCCAAGGCCGGTTCCACCTCCGCTGATAAAAGCAACTCGCCCTTCAAGCGAAAAAGGATTGCATGTCATAACCGAGGTCGTCATGCGTGGCAACCCTGACTGAGGGAAGGCGTCTCCTGATGTTTGTACATAATGAAAGACTCCCGATGTCCAAGCAGCTCCGGTTTACTGGGCTCCCCAGCCGCCACGCGTCCAACCAGTTCCGCAAGCCTCTCCCCGGATTGCTCCAACGTAAACTCTCCGTTCAGTACACCGGAGGCATCGAAGTCCATGTCTTCCTGCATGTTGCGAAAGGTGCGCCCATTGCCGGTTACTTTGATAAGAGGAGCGATCGGGCTTCCGATCACACTACCTCGGCCCGTTACAAAAAGAACCACCTGAGCACCGACAGAGATAAGGTCCATAATCCCCTCCGTATCGTTTGGATTCGTATACCCGAACTGCATAAAATGTTCGTCCGGGACTGAGTCAAGCATCCACAATCCAGGGTTTTGTGGAGCCTCGGACACTCGAATCACCCCCTGAATCGGACGATCTCCGCTCTTGGCGAACGCACCCATGCTCTTTTCCTCAATCGTGGTAAGTCCTCCGGCAAAGTTTCCAGGAGAGACAGAGTACTGACGAACTGCCTTGCAGTATGCCTCGGCCTTGTCATAGGTGTGCGCAAGCTTCTCCGCTACCACTGCGGAAGCCGCCCGCGCGATAAGGGTCGAGCGCAGGCCAATCATCTCAACTGTCTCCTCGAAGACCGCAGTCCCGCCTGCATCTACCAACTGATTGAAGAAGCGGCCCACTGTGGGATTGCCTGCGAGGCCTGAGGTTCCGTCAGACCCACCACATTCGGCACCCACAACCAGATCGGGCCAACCCATGGAGACGAACTTCCTTCCTGATTCCATCTCTCGGCGAAGCTCTGTGAGCACGGTCTTGCCATGCTCGATGCTGGACCTCGTGCCGCCGTGCTCTTGGATATAAAACCACTCCGCAGGCCTTCCGGACCGGCGCACCGCCTCTGCAATCGATTCCGGTCTCGTGTACTCGCAGCCTAGCCCAATAGTAAGCACCGCGCCCACATTTGGATGGCGTGCAAGCGCAAGCATTAGCCTCACTGCATAAGCATTGTCGTAGCAGCCGGGGAATCCGATCACATGGGTATCTTCTTCATCGGCCGTCACTGCCTTTGCTACATGGCTGGCGCACTCAACCGTATAGACGACCAGCAGCAGATCGCGAATTCCTTTACGGCCGTCGGACCTCAGATAGCCGGACCAGTTGTCTTTATTCATAAATCACGTCCTGAGAAAGCCCGGTATGCAGATCCAGCGTGCCGGATCGTTGATCCAGTCGGCTACGGCAGTTATGCAGATGAACCCATCTGCCGCGGTGGATATCCTTTTCTGCGATTCCTATCACGACTCCGTACTTCACAATCGGCTCTCCACAAGTGATATCGGAAAGAGCAATTTTGTGCCCCAGAGCAATCGGATCGGCACAACGAATCACACCTCCGGTCATAGAACCGACTATCTGGAGATCTTCTGCTGCCTCTACGCCTTCATCCAGCAGCGTTGCAACGTTATCGGATTCGAGAACGCGAAAGCACTTTTTCATATCCTGTGTTCAGAGAATGCCGTATTTTGCAAAGGCGTTCGTGCTGGACATTCCAGCTTCGATATCCTTTCGGACCCGTTTTTCGGCTCTGGCCTTCTCCAGAGCGCGCGCAATCACCTCTTTCTCCATGGTCCGGGGAACGACGACAACCCCATCCAAATCACCGAAGATAAGATCTCCCGGACCGATCTGGACCCCCGCGATCTCTATTGAACATCGAAAGTCGACGACAGCGCTTCGCACACCGGCATCCTGCGCGTAGGAACCTCGACTGAACACAGGCCAGTTCTGTTCCAGAATCCGTGGTGTGTCCCGATGATAGCCATCGAGTATGGCTCCCGCTCCTCCACGAGTACGCGCCGTGGCGGTGAGTATCTCCCCCCATGCGGCGCAGTTCAGTCTTCCTCCCGTCACGATGTAGATCTCGCCCGCATCGATCTGATCCAATGCCTCGGTCAAACGTCCGAAAGGCCTCTTCTTAAATCCCCATACATCGGCGATCTGTACAGGCATCGCGCGACCTACAATTTTCATGGACGTAAGCAGTGGCCTGATCTCCGGAGGAAGGAATTGATGCCAGCTTTCTAACGTGTCAAGAACGTCCCCAATAACCGGCGTATAGAGATGTGTTGCAATCAATTCGAACAGTTCTTTGTCGCTCTGCCATTCCATTGCTTGTGACATTAGTCCTTCTACACAGATCTTGCAAGATACTCTAATCGGGGATTACAATCGGTCATACCGATGGATATCCAACAGCTCAAGGTTTTTCGTTCTGCAGCCAGATTAGGCGGATTCACCCGCGCCAGCGAGCAGCTCGGCCTCTCGCAGTCTACGGTGAGCCAACATATCAAACAGCTCGAGGATGAACTTGGATGCTCGCTCTTTCTGCGCTCTGGCAAAAAAATTTACATCAGCGAAGCTGGCAAACTACTTCTCATCTATGCCAACCGCATCTTCACTGAGTTCAAAAATGCGGAAATGGCTGTTCGGGAATTAAGCGCCATGAAGCGAGGCACAATACGGCTTGGCGTAGGTGCCACGACGCTTACCTACCAACTGCCCAAAGCGCTCGGAGAGTACAAGCGCCGCTACCCCGACATCGAGCTGATCGTGATCACAGGCACTACCGAATCGCTGTTGCATGAGGTTTCCTCGCAAATCGTGGATCTTGCCATCGTCATGCAGGTCCCGGATACCCCCTCTAACCTGATGATCACTCCGCTCCAGTCAGAGGAGCTTGTTACCATCCTGAGCGCGGAACACCCGCTGGCTCGAAAGAATTGCTTGGACCCAGGGGACCTGATAACGCTACCCTTCATTCTCTATGAGCGTCATTCTGTCATGCAGAGAGTCATCGAGAGCTTCTTTACCAAAATGAATATCTCCCCCAGAATCTCGATGGAACTGGAGAACATCGAAGCGATCAAAAGCCTGGTGAGCGCCGGTCTTGGCGCATCGATCGTTCCTATATGCAGCGTCAGCCAGTCTCCACCGACCTCCATGCTGCGTGTCATGCGGGTGAAGGGCTTTCCTCTCGAAAGGACTCTGGCTCTAGCGACTCTGGACACTCAGGTGCTACCAACTGCCATCGACAAACTGGCTGCTCAGCTCATCAAAGCTCTGCCGCCTTCCAATCACAAAAAATAAGGGACTGTACCAGATACTGAACGGGATCTGGTATGGAGACGCGATTCGACGGAGCCGTTTGTCTGATCCAAAACCCAAGAACTAAACCGTTTTGAAGTTGAGGAATTTCGTTTGTGATGGTTCTCTGGAAGGCGAAAGGAGAGCCTGATACGGGCAAGCATGGACACAGCGAAGAGGAGATTCTGCGGGTATTGCGGGAGGCGGAGTCCGGGGACACAGTGGTGGAGATCTGCCGGAAGCATGGGATCAGCCAGCAGACGTTCTATCTCTGGAAGAAGAAGTACGCCGGGTTGGGGTTGAACGAGCTACGGGAGTTGCGGCAATTGCGCGAAGAAAACGCTAAGCTGAAGCGGCTGGTGGCCGATCTGAGTCTGGATCGGCATGTATTGCAGGAGATCGTCCGAAAAAAACTGTAAGACCTCGTGCGCGCAGCGAGTTGGCGGGGTGGGCTCAAGTGGTCCACCGGATGAGTCAGCGGCGCGTGGCGCAGTTGATCCCGGTCGAACGGATGACGCTGCGCTACGAGCACCACCGCGACCCGCAGGAGGCCTTGCGGATACGTCTGAGAGAGTTGGCCGGCAGCCGTGTGCGCTACGGTTACCGGCGGCTGACCGTGTGGTTGAAGCCTGAAGGCTGGGAAGTCAACGCGAAGCGCATCTACCGGCTGTATGCGGAGGAGGGTCTGATCGTTCGAACGGAGAAGCGGAAGGAGCGAGCGCAGCGACAGCCGTAGCGCAGGGATCGGCGCTGCGTCCGGACCAGAAGTGGTCGATGGATTTCGTGGCACAGCGGTTGCCGGACGGACGCTGGATCAGAGTGCTGACGGTGGTCGATCAGTACACGCGTGAGTGCGTGACGCTGCTGGCCGATAACACCTTGAGTGGCCAGAAGGTCGCAACAGCGCTGGACAAGACGCTGCTGCAACGGAGTGCGCCGGAGTCGATACGACAACGGAACCGAGTTCACCTCGAAGGCGCTCGACCACTGGGCGTACCGCAACGGTGTGCATCTGAACTTTCATCCGTCCAGGAAGGCCAGTGGAGGACGGCTACATCGAGAGCTTCAACGGCAGGCTGCGCGACGAGTGCCTGAACGTGGAGGTCTTCTTTAGCCTGGCATTGTTATCTGGTGCAGCCCAAAAATAAACTTGTCCGATGGATCATCCATCGTTTTTTTCGATACATATCGTAACCGAAAACAATAGGTCGTTAGCTCAAACTTCTCATACAGTAATAAGGCAATCAGCCCGTCACTGAAAGAGGAGAGTCCCGATGTATTCAAGAAACCTGGATGAAGCAGAATCCTTCGTCTGCGCCGGAATTCAGTTCGGCATGATCCTTCCCAGAAACATTACAGAATCCGTTGAAGTGGTGTGGGAACGCCTGGAACCGTTCGAAGGTACACCCTCCGACCGTCACGCGAGCTTCGATCAGTTGTTCGTCATTTTGAAGGGTACCGGTAAAGTGACGGCGGGCGAAGAGACGTCCCTCGTCAGGCCTCTCACTGTCGTATTCATCCCCAGGGGTACGTCACATTCAGTACTTTCTAGCTCCGATGAAGGGCTCGAATACTTATTTATCAATATTTGGAGAAGCGGAATTCCTTCCGCTGAATCCGACTGGGAGACGGTATATTCAATGATCCACAACCGACGGACGGCGGAGCAAACGGCGAACGGGTGATCGTTCACTTCTGTCCTGTGAGAGCAGACAAAAGCCTCAACAGCTCTGTTACTTCACGGGAACAGAGCTGTTCTTCCCCGTCCATCACGTGGAACTGACTTTGTGCGTAACGGTCTGCTGCAAGTGGCCTACGTTTGCTCCGGCCAGTCTATCTGTTCCAGGCAGAAGAGATCTGCGTTCAACAAGACAGCTTTCCTCAGATTACTTCTGGCTGTCGTAGTCACTCGGAGGGCTAGAACCAGCCTCACAATTCTCTGGCGACCTGACTTGCTGCATCTGGAGTTGCTCTGATGTCTTCGCGTGGCTTTGATGGCAGGACGCTGGGAGTTGACCGAGAACCAGTGGGAGTTGGTGGAACCGGTGCTGCGTCCTGCTTCGACAGGGGCGCGGCGTGGCCGTCCGAGGCACAACACCCGAGCGGTGCTGAACGGGGTTCTCTGGGTGCTGGGCGACAGGCGCGCAGTGGCGCGAGCTACCGGAGAACTATCCTCCGTACCAGACGTACCACCGCCGCTTCCACCAGTGGATTCGCGAGGATAAGCTGGTCGAAGCGCTGCGGTTGTTGGCGCGCCTGCTGTACGAACTATGAGACCGCTTCTAACCTAATCCTCCAATTCCCAAATATTATCAATCGGCTTTACCGATTCATTATCAAAAATCGATTGACTAATAATGCAGAGCCGGAATAGTCTTCGGCACGTTGCGGAGAATACGTTCAAGTGAAAACTGAAATATCTGCTGTGCTCTGTAGTTGTTTTGTGTATTCGCTCTTGTTGCTCATGCTCAGCAGATCACCGCGATACCGGCGGGGTTTTGTTTCCAGATAGCGAGGGGACTGTCATCCTGAATGCTAACGACAGCGGTGTCAATAGCATTAACGGTCGGCGGGTAATCGAATGCACCCGTTTGTGCAGATTTGGATGTTTCTACAGGAGGTCTCACAATGCAAAGCACAAGTCAGGTTTGGTATGGTTGGAAACAGGTGCTCTCGTCGCACCGAAGTCGGTTTACAGTCTTTCCGTCAGGGCCAGTGAGGAAAGCAGTGCGGACCATTGTTCACACGCTATTGCTGTGTTTTGTCGTACTGTTGTTTACGCGGGCGGCCAAAACACAGACTGCGGGTTCCGGCAGCATTCAAGGTACTGTAACCGATTCCACGGGAGCCCTGCTTCCGAATGCATCGGTCACGCTTACAGAGGCTGCGACACGCGTCACGCTTAACACTAAGACCAGCTCGGGTGGAGATTACGCCTTCCCCAATATCAACGTCGGCACATACACGGTAACCGTAGCCGCTCCAGGGTTTGAGACGTACACGTCCACAGGCAACATCCTTGAAGTCGGCAGCAGCATCGCTATCAATGCCAAGATGTCTGTCGGCAAGACGGATACGACCGTTGAGGTCCATGCCCAGGGCATGGCCTTGCAGACCGAGGACGCGTCGTTCAAGCAGACGGTAGACGCCAAGGAAATGACCGAGATGCCACTCAACAACCGCTATATGACGGGTTTGGTTTCACTGGTGGGCGGTACACAGAGCCAAGTCCCCTCGGATGCGAGCGGAAGCAAATTTCCCACCCAGACCACCGGATTTTCCATTGCCGGATCACAGGGCAATGCGGTCTCATGGCGGCTGGATGGCGGCGACAACATCGACTACATGGGAGGCGGCAACGGTCCTCTGCCTTTTCCCGATGCGATTGGTCAATTTAGCGTGGAGACAGCCGCGCTGGGCGGACAAGGCGGCAATGAAGGTGGCGGCCTGGTAAACATCGTTACGAAGTCAGGTACGAATACCTATCATGGTTCTGGATTTTGGTTCATCCGCAACAACTATCTCGATGCCGAGAATTTCTTCTCCACATCGAAGGACACACTGCACCAGAACCAGTACGGCGGCACCTTCGGCGGCCCTGTGCGTATACCGAAGCTCTTCGACGGCCGAAAAAAGCTCTTTTTCTTCGCAGCATTTCAGCGCACACATGCCGATTCGGCCAGTGCGACGCAAAACGCATATGTGCCCACCGCGGCGAACCTCGCGGGAGACTTTTCCATCACCGACCCACCACCTGGCACGCCAAAATCCAGCACTGCCTGCGCGCCAGACCAGCAGCTCTACGATCCAATCACCGGAGCCGCTCTGCCCGGCAATAAGTACAACCAGCCCGGCGGCCCCACTCTTCCCCAGTGGAATGCATCATCACTCGCTTTGCAAAAGCAGTTTCCTGCGATCAACCCGACGCTGGATCCATACAACTGTGGACACATCTCGTATTCCATTCCCAACATTAGCTTCGACAACGAGTTTGATACCCGCGTCGATTACACCATCAACCAAAAGAATAACTTTTATGCCAGGTATTTTCTCGATAGCAACCAGATTCCGGCCTTCTATTCCCCAACCAACATCTTTCTCACAACCCAATCCGGAGAGCCAGAGATCAGGTGGCAGACAATCACGCTCGGTGAAAACTATGCCATACGCGATAACCTCGTCAATACTGTGCATATCACGGCGATTCGGCGCCAACTCACCCGTGGCTTCAATCCTGCGACTCCTAACGCAAGCGCTTTCGGGGTCAAGGATTTTCAACCTATACCGTCCGGCATCTATATAGGCTACGGAACCTCAGGCCAAAATCATGGCGGCAATATCGGTGGCGGCTCGAACTTACTCGCCGTGATCGACGACAATACCCCCGTCGACATCGCCGACGACGTCACCTGGATTCGCGGCAAGCATCAGTTTACCTTCGGGGGATCGTTCGTCCGGAACCAATTGAACGTCAATAACGGCTATGAGGCCAACGGCAACTTCAGCTTTAACGGCCAGTGGAGTGGAGGTGGAGGCACCCCTGCGGACGCCAATCTGGATTTCCTGGAGGGCGCCATGAATAGCTTCACCCAGAGCTTGGAGACCCAGAATGCGCTGCGCGGATCGATTCCGACGCTTTACGTGCAGGACACCTTCCACGCTACACCCCGGCTTACCATAGCGACCGGCATTCGCTGGGAGCCGCTTTACTTCCCGCACGATTATTTTCACCGCGGAGCGACATTCAACATGGCAGCGTTCTTGGCCAATCAGCACAGCTCCGTGTATCCCAACGCTCCCGCCGGAATCTTTTACTATGGAGATCAGGGCGTTTCGCCAAACTTTACCCAGAATTCCCCCCTGGACTTCAATCCGAACTTCGGAGTAGCATACGATCTCTTCGGAAATGGCAAGACAGTATTTCGGGCAGGTACAGCGTACGCATACGATGAGCCGAACTTCTATACCCAGCAGCGCAATCAACTAAATCCACCATTCTCGGTCAATGTTTCGCCGAACACAACTTCAGAACTGTGCTTCAGTGATCCTTGGCTCATAGGCGGCACAGGCGCCTTGGGTTGCGGTCAGACGGGCGGTACAGACGTCGATCCGTTCCCCTTCAATCCGAAGAGTTTCGTCTTCCCGCAACAAGCCCAGTACATCGTATTGACGTCCAAGTATAAGATGCCGGATACCATGCAGTGGACAGCGAGCATTCAGCAGGAGATACCACACGGCTGGAATTTCCAGATTTTCTACACCGGCAACCGTACGCAGCATCAGCTCGCCAGCGTTCCTCTGAACCCAGCAGTGTACACACCGGGGGTGTGGGGACCAGGTGGGACCGGTTGCGGGCCCGTCGTCACCACAGGGCCGGCTGCGGTCGCGGCGGGGACGCTTGGCGGTGGACCGGTCGGAACACCCTGTTCTATCAGCAACGCAAACCTCTCCCAGTACAAATCAGCCGGTGTTAAAAGTGCTAACACGCAGGCGCGGCTTGCTCTCACCGAAGCAAACCCCGCCCAGGGAAACCTTATTCAGGGGGCTACCGGCAGCCCATCGCTTATCCTGACCAACCAGGCCATGGCCAACTACAATGGTGTAACCGTCACAGTGCAGCACCGCTTTTCTTCAACATTCAGTCTTCAGACCAATTACACGTGGTCCAAGTGCCTGAACGACGCCGATCCGCAGGGAGACGTCAGCGGCACTCAATTCTCAAATCCTAACAATCCGCAAGTAGACTACGGTCCCTGTGCCTTCAACATTCCGAACAACTTCAACACCAACCTAATTCTCAAGAGCCAATTTCCAATACACGGCATCACTGGTTATCTCGTGAACAATTGGGAGTTCGCTCCCCTGGTTCGCCTCGTTAGCGGCACGCCATTCACCGTCACAGAAAATCAGGACGAAACCTTCACCGGCAACGGAGGCGACCGCCCCAACCTGATACCCGGTGTCAATCCTTACAAGTACACGAAGATACTCTCTGATCATAGTGGAGCGGTCTATGCAAACCAATCCTACCTAAATCAGGCTGCCTTCACCTTGAACACCGTCCCAGGCACTCAGGGCAACATAAGCAGAAACTCGTTCCGCGGTCCAGTTTACTTTCAGGATGATGCCCAGATCTCGCGCATCTTCCCGATCCATGAAAAGTATAATCTGGATCTGCGAATCGAAGCGTTCAATGTGCTGAACCACCCATCGTTCAATAACCCGAACAGTAGCGGTCCTTCATTTTCAGGAAGCTTCGGCGAAATCACAGGGACCTCGGTTGGTGGCAGAGTTTTCCAAGGCGCCATCAAGGTGTTCTTCTAGGAAAGCTTTGAGAATCGCCGGGTTACAAGCCTGGACACCTCCAACGTTCTCAACCATCCCAGCGTCAGCAAATTCCAACTCCAGCGGCCCCACTATTGGTTCCGCTACCAGCTTCGCGGGTATCACGAACACCTCCGTTGGCGCACGCGTCTTTCGGGGAGGAGCCAAGGTCACATTTTAATCATCCACTCGCACTCGTATTAATAGGCCGGTCGAGACATTTTCACATGGAGCCGGCCTGCTCGATATGTTCCGCCTACAACCGGAGGCCAGTTATTCTCGTTGTCGCTTTCGCTGATAGCTACTCGCGGCTGTCTTTTAACTAACCCTTGCTTTTCGTCCCAATCCTTACCGAAAAGGGGAACAGCGTGATGCGCCCGATTTCACTCTTCGTCTTGTCTCTATTAGGTCTTCCATTCGTAATTGCTGCACAACAGGTGTCGACGACAACGGTAGCAAAATCAAACCCACAGCCGATCTCCATGCAATCGGCAGACCGATGGACCGTGTTTCTTGCTGCTCCAAAGTCAGCGATCTATGGAGGAGGAGATCCGATCCCGCACCATTTCTTCGATGAGATGCTACCGGCCTATTTCACCCGGACGCTCTCCTTCAAAGAGTCTATTCCGGATGGGATTGGCTTTCGCTGGATATTTACGGGACCTTCGGGAGGACTGACCCTTCGGATCAGCAACAAGGAGGTTACACTCATGCAGCGCTACTACAATTCTTATGCGCTGCATTCAGATGCCGATCCCAAGGCAAGATATCCAGAGAAGATAGTACAGCAGAAGACAGCTTCTCTTGAGAGAAGCCCTCATCAGGTGACGCTGACGGTGCAGGAGCTAAGCGCCACTGTAAATGTCGACGGCAAGGAGATTCTGAACCAAGAATCTCTGCTGGATCTCGAACATCACCAACTGGCGATTGATGCCCCTGCCACGGCGATTAATACGATAAACCTGGAGATGCTAGAACCAGCGGCGCAGTGGACACATCTTGAGGCAAATCCCTCTGTTACTCACCAAACCATTTTGGGGTTTGGGGGCATCATGGATTTCCCGGCATTTCATGCCATGCCACAGGTCGAGCAGGACAGATGGTTCCGGATGCTCAGAGAGAACAATCTGCTGATAGAGCGTGAATACCCGGCAGGTGTGCACCTGAAACAAGATCTAAGCAATTATGCTACGCTGGCCGATGCTGTACCACATTATTATGGCGACAACTTCCCTACAGGGGAGATTAGTGACTTCGCCTACAACAAAGAAATATTTGGGATGGATGGCCATGTGCTCTTCGAGTTCTGGGGTTTGCCCGACTGGATGAAGGCGACGGGAGATATCTCGGTTGACGCGAATGAATACGTGCGCGCTATTGTCGGTTACTGTAAACAGTCCGCAGCAATGACTGGCAGACCTCCCGACATCGTGGGCATCCAGAACGAGCTGCTCCAGAACAAAGCAACTTGGACACAGATGGTGCTTAAGTTACGCGCTGGATTGAATAAAGCTGGGTTTTCACAGGTCAAGATTCACATGCCCGATGCCTCCACTCTTCAGGTCGGGACTCGATCAGCGATGGTTTTGCGCTCAAATCCCGATGTGTGGAAAACCTTGGATTACAGCGCGAGCCATGTTTACGACTTTCAGAAGACTTTCGACAACCCTGATGCTTACGATGCGACAATAGAGGAGTGGAACAAAGTGGTCCAGGGCAAACCCTTTCTACTGACCGAGCTCACGATCAATGGTCAGAAATATCAGACAATGCCTGACTATCAAACTGCGTTTGCAATGGCCCAGCTTTACCAGAAAGCAATTACAGACCTGAATGCAAAGCTGCTGGCATACTGTTGGCTGCTGCTTGACCCGGAGCAGCCTACCTTCGGAGCGACGCGGTCGCTGTTTGTGCTTGATCGGACTAACGGTTTTCGTGCCAAACCGTCCGGTCCTATCCTTCGTACCTTCCTGGCCTTTTCACGGAGACTACCGGAAAATATGAAGCGTATCGATCTTTCGAGTGACAATCAGGCTGTCCGTGCCTCGGCGTTTATAGGCGACAGCAAGGGACAGACCATGATCTTGCTAAATCGATCAGCTGTCCCGGAAAAGCTTGTCTGGAAGGGCTTTGGAGCCTCATTTACAACGATGGAAGTAACGGATCTCTATCATTCCAACACGATAGAGAAAGCACCCGCTTCGGGTCAGCTACTTTTGCAGCCTGGTCAGATCGTCACATTGACCAATGTGCCGCTCAGGAGTGGTTCTTAGCATACGAACTCAGACTTAGAAATCTAGATCGATGCAGGAGTAGACCCATGAAGAGGTGTGTTGTCGCTGTGCTGTTCGCCTTCGTCTCCTTTACTCAGGCACAGAAGCGGCTTACCGATTATGTCAATCCCTTCCTGGGAACCGCGCCGTTGACGAATCCTGCGGACATCGGCTTCAGGCCGCCCTGGCGCGTTTGGGCAGGCCTCGTCTTCCCCGGAGTGTCGGTACCGAACGCGATGGTGCAGCTCAGTCCCATCACCATGTGGCACAGCGGTGCTGGCTACGAATACGAGAGCAACACCATCTATGCCTTCGCCCATACCAACAAGGGACATTGGAATCTCTGCAATCTTCCTATCCTCCCGGTTAGCGGCACCGTCGATCCAAATGATTTCAGTTCCACCTTCAGCCATAGTAATGAGTCGGCGCATCCGGGTTACTACCAAGTGTATCTGGACCGGTACAAAATCAATGTCGAGCTCACCAGCACCCTGCGCACCGCATTTCACCGCTATACCTATACCGATAACACCCAGCCTAAAAAGCTCGTCATAGATATGGCGATATCCAACGAGCGCATCCGGTATTGGAAGATCGATCAGGATGGAGACCACGTCTTCAAGGGAAATCAGACCTTCAGCGAGAAGCTCTACTTCTATGCGGTCAGCAACTACACGATCGCGGGCATCGAGCGCTTGAAGGGCGACAAAACTATTCTGCCCGTGGTGGACTTCGCCGGAGGGACCACGCCGGTGGAGATACGCATCGGGCTTTCGTTCGTCAGCACCGAAAATGCGAAGGAAAATCTGGAGAAGGAGTCCGGCACCAAGACCTTCGGGCAGATCAAGACCGAAGCCTCCGACACGTGGGAGAAGCTGCTCTCGAAAATCCAGGTTACTGGTGGCACCGAGCGCGAAAAACGTCTCTTCTACTCCTGCCTGTATCGTTCGTTTCTCTGGCCGGCCCTACGCAGCGACGTCAACGGGGAATATATTGACGTTAAAGGAAATGTAGTCAAGGTTGACTGGAACTACTACACGCTGCCTTCGCTCTGGGACACCTATCGAAACAAGCTGGAGCTTCTTGGGCTGCTCACTCCGGACGTGACCCGCAATGTGATTCGCTCGCTAATCGATCGCGGTGAAAAGACCGGCTTTATTCCTACTTTCTTTCACGGCGACCACGCCGCAGCGTTTATCGCTGGCCAATATATGCGCGGCCTGCGCGGCTTCGATGCGCAGAGCGCATACCATCTGCTGCTGCGCAATGCCACCGTTGCAGGAGGCACGCGCCCCTATATAGACGAATACATGGCCAAGGGATATATCTCCACTCCCGATATAGCAAACCCGGTCGTCGAAACCAGAGCCAAAGCCGGCGTAACCAAGACGCTTGAATACGCCTACGACGACTACTCGGTCGCCTTACTCGCAAAGGCATTCAACGACCAACCAAATTACGACATGCTGATGAAGCGGTCGAAGAACTACAAGAATGTGTTCGACCCATCCACCGGTCTGATGCGCGGTCGGCTGGCAAATGGAGACTGGGTTACGAACTTCAATCCACAATATCCTTATTACGAATATATGTATCGGGAGGCAAACGGCTGGGAGTCTTCCTTCTTCGCACCGCAAGATTCAGAGGGCCTGATCGGGCTCTATAAGAGCAACGCAGACTTTGAGAAACAATTGGATCTGCTCTATTCCATACCGTGGAATCCTAACTACATCGCTGAAAATATAAATACATTTATTGGCCAGTATTGCCAGGGAAATCAGCCGGATCATGGATTTACCTATCTCTATTATTTCGTCGGTAAGCAGGAAAGGGCGCAGGCGATCCTGAACCAGATCATGAGCAAATTTTACGGGATGGGCAAAGATGGTCTGGCCTTGTCGGGTATGGATGACGCCGGAGAGATGTCAGCCTGGTATGTCTTCAACGCGATGGGATTCTACCCATACTCTCCTGCCGATCCGAAGTACATCGTTACCGTGCCGCTCTTCAACAGAGTCGTGTTGACCCTGAACAATAATCTCTTCACCATCGTGAAGAATAACTCGGGTGAGAAAATTATCTACTTGACGGTGGATGGACGAACTATCAGCGATTACTACCTTACCCAGGACGACCTTACCAAGGGAAAAGAGATGAAGATTACCACCAGGTAAAGTAAGCATTATATGATGATCCGCGGAAATTTCGGCGCCCTCAACGCTTGTCGATGTCGCGTGCGAGGCAGGCGGTTTCGGTCAAGACGGCATCGCGGTTTCCATACGTCCGCGAAGCCGTTGCGACGCGGGTTCGCGATGCGGCGACATTTGGAGCATCGCCGCGCCGACCGCCTGCTTGCGCCCTCAGAATGCGCTGCTGATCCTCACCGCAGAAACGCTTCGGATAGGCATTCGGTGACCAGGTCGCGAGCCTATGGCAACGGCACCCAGTGGTTGCGGTGCAAGTATTCGCCTTCTTCTCGTTGCCGCGGCGGGGTTCAACAACGAATAACATGGTCTCAGTGGAGCCTTGCTCAAGGCCAGTTGCCGAGCACCAAGAATGGCGGCCTCTCTAGTCTCGCGGGGGAAGTTCCTTGAATCTTGACGTGGGCCACAGCCGAGCGAAATGCAATTCAACAGAGTCTGATTTCATCACGTTCATTGCTTCAGGATTGCGGCTGTCGGGAGGCTTCTGATGCGCTCGTCCGTTCACTATGTGGCTTCGTTGCTCCTTCTTATTGCTTCGGTAGCCAAAGCAGCCCAGACTGAGACTCAGTACCTGTCCGGTGCGGGCAAGGACGATCCCGTCCAGTGGCAGTTCAAGTGCGACAACGGCCAGCACTGCGGCAAGTGGTCCATGATCGGTGTCCCGTCCAACTGGGAGCTGCAGGGCTTCGGCATCTACACCTACGGCCGCGTCAAACCGGCAGGCGGTTTCCCTCACGTACACGGCACCTACCGGCGCACTTTCACCACGTCCGCGAAGTGGCGCGACAAGTCCGTCTTCATCGATTTCGAAGGCGTGATGACCGACACTCAGGTCACCATCAACGGCAAATCCGCCGGCCCAACGCACCAGGGCGGCTACTACGCCTTCAAGTACGACGTCACCAGCCTGCTCAAGCCCGCCGGCCAGAAGAATGAGATCCAGGTCGACGTCGACGACGAGTCCGCCAACGAGAGCGTCAATCACGCCGAGCGTCGCGGCGATTTCTGGAACTACGGCGGCATCTTCCGCCCGGTCTACCTCGAGGCCGTCCCCAAGACCTTCATCGATCACCTGGCTATCGCCGCCAACGCCGCCGGCTTCCTCGATGTCGATGTCCGGCTCTCCGACACCCGCACCGCCCCCGCCACCGGTCCCGCGCCCTCCGTTGAGATGCGCGTTCTCGACCTCGATGGCAAGCCGATCGGCTCTCCCGTCACCGTCAAGGATGCCTCCTACGGCGAGCCCGCCCATCTCTCCGAAAGACTCGTCAACCCGCGACTCTGGACCGCCGAGACGCCCAATCTCTACCAGCTCGAAGTGCGCCTGAAATCAGGCCCCACTGTAATTCACACCGTGTATCAGAAGTTCGGCTTCCGCACCATTGAACTTCGCCCCGGCCAGGGCATGTTCGTCAATGGACAGCGCATCTTCCTCAAGGGCGTCACCCGGCACTCCTTCTGGCCCGACTCAGGCCGCACCCTCTCTCAGCAGATCCAGCTCGAAGACATCAACCTCATCAAAGAGATGAACGGCAACGCCGTCCGTTCCAGCCACTATCCGCCCGACGCTCAGTTCCTCGACGACTGCGACCAAATCGGCCTGTATGTCCTCGATGAACTCACCGGCTGGCATGCGCACTACGATACCGACATCGGCAAGAAGCTGGTCAAGGAGATGGTTGAGCACGACGTCAACCACCCGTCGATCCTCTTCTGGGACAACGGCAACGAAGGCGGTTGGAACATCGCGCTCGACGGCGAATTCGACAAATATGACCCCGAGAACCGCACCATCCTGCATCCCTGGGCATCCTTCCCTCCCGGCATCGCCGACACCAATCATTACCCAAGCTATCCGAACCTACTAAAGAAGCTCGACGCCGATCCCGTCTTCTTCCCCACCGAGATGCTGCACGGCAACTACGACGGCGGAGCGGGGGCAGGTCTCAGCGACTATTGGTCCGCCATTATCAAGAGCAAGGCCGGTGCCGGCGGCTTCATCTGGGCGTTTCTCGATGAAGACGTTAAACGCACTGACGAGGGCGGCCTTCTCGACTCCGAGGGCAACATGGCCCCCGATGGCATCGTCGGCCCATATCGCGAACGCGAAGGCAGCTTCTACGCGATTCGGCAGATCTGGTCGCCCATCGTCGTCACACCGCCCGACGCCGCGTCGCACTCCTACACCGTGACCAACCGCTACTCCTTCATCAACACCAACGAATGCAGCTTTGAGTGGCAGTTGATAGCCTTGCGTCACTCTGGCGACTCTGCCTCCGGTTCGATCATCTTGGCATCGCGGAATGAACGCGGCCGCTTCCTCGCCCCCGAAACCACCGCAGCTTGGGATAACTGGGGACCGCCCGCGCTGACCGGCCGCTACGCAAAAAAGACCGCCGTCGCCACCCGGCTGCTCATTCGGGATTACACCGGACGTCTCATCCGAACCTACGTCTGGCCCACCGGCGACCTTCAGCACCAGTTCGACCAGTCCGAGCCGTCCACCGGCCACGCCACCCCCACCGCTACGGAATCCTACGGCACACTCACCGCGACCGCAGGCGACCTCTCGGTGCAGATCGACACCACTACCGGCCTGTTGCTCTCGGCCACCCGGCAAGGCCACGCTTTCTCGCTGGGCAACGGCCCGCGCGTCGTGTCCATGACCCCCCGGCCCAATCCTGCATGGCGCAGCGGGCAAAACCCCGAGCCGCCACCACCCGCGCCCGCCGTCTTCGCGACGGCTTCCAAACTGACGTCCTTAACCCATACCATCGACGGCAACGACCTGGTCATCACTGCTGCCTTTAGCGGCCCCATGAAGTCGCTCACCTACCGCCTCAAGCCCAGCGGATGGCTCTCCATCGACTACGTCTACACCGTCACCGGCCCCCACGAATACTTCGGCATCGGATTCGACTATCCCGAAGCCAATGTTGAAGGCATGCGATATTTCGGCGAAGGCCCCAGCCCGGTCTATCAGAATCGTCTCGCGGGCGGCATTCTCGATGTCTGGAACCGCCCCTACAACAACACCATTGTCGGCGACCCCGACGATCTCAAGCGTGGCCAGCACTTCGACTACCCGCCCTTCAAAGGCTTCTATACCGGTATACGCTGGGTCGAGCTCAATACCACCCAAGGCCCCATCACCGCGATAGTCGACCAGAATCCAGCCTCTCCAACCTACGTGCAGATATTTACCCCGCAGCAACCGCCCCCGGCCCTCGCCGGTCAAACTCTGGTTCCGTTCCCCGCCGCCGGCATCTCCTTCCTCAACGCCATCGCGGCTGTCGGCAATAAGTTCGGCCCCCCCACAAGCATGGGTCCCACGGGACAGCCGGCAATCGCCAAAGGCGACTACAATGGCCACCTCAGCTTCTACTTTGGAACAATGGCAACACGGTAAGACTACGTGCTTCGAGAACAACGCTTCGTTCCATGGCCGCCTTAGCTGTAATTGTCACTCGGCCTCCTGCGAGAGCTCCGAGAGTCTGAGCGATTGCCTTCCAGAAATTCTGCCGCGGGTTTTGTCGCCTCACCGAGAGACGATGAGAGGCCTTCGTCGTGTTGTGGCGGCACGGAACGTCACCGCACCAAGTCCATCTTGTCGATGTCGAACGCACGGGCGCCAGTGTAGCTGACACGAATACTGTTCTCTCCGACACGAAACGAGACAGGCACAGTCACTATATTCCAGGAGCGCATGATGGCCTTTACCTTTACCGCAGGGCCGCCGTTGACCGAAACTTCGATTATTTTGTCTTCAAGACCATTGCGCACATACAGCAGACGCATCCTATACGTCCCGGCGGCATCTGCATGGATGTGCGTGAATTCAACAGCTCCTGTTTCGCCTCCACCCCCGAGCGTAAGCGCATATCCGCTGGAGCACTCACCGCAAACAAGCAACCGTGCATCGCCATAGCGCAGGTTGCTCGGAGTCTCGGCCTCGAAGGGTATGCCGCGCTCCCACGAGCGTATCCCATGAATCCTCAGCAACACGGCGTTATGAGGTGCTACGCTCACGGCGTATCCATCGGACGCTGCCAGATCGCGGTGCGCCCACACATCACGGACATGGGCGCTTGGCAGCAAATTCAGTTGCTGCCAGAAAACCTGCATCGTCTGCGCCGCGTCACTCGCATTCAGCAACATCACCGCAACATCGCCTCCAGTGCGCGAGCCCAGCGGACGCTGCCAAATTTCCACACCCGGTGTGCCATGCCAGACCAGTTCCGCGCCTGCTCCCAGCGGGTCCTGGTCGATCGCGATGACCTCCGGATTTGTGTAAATCTCTTTGGCGCGCGCGCTCATATAGGCGATGTCCGCTCCCGCTAGCAATGGCGAAGGCGACATGGCCCACATCGAAAACTGCGCCTGTGCTTCGGTATCGGTCAGCCCTGGATTCCCGATCTCCAGCATGTCTGCGTCGTTCCAGCCTTCAGGCGCCGAGAACACTGAATGCGCCGTGTTGGACTCAAAGTTCCCCACCAGCCGCCCCCACTCCACATGGTTCTTCTCAAGTGAGATATCGAACTCGGTGCGCCACATCTGCGCTTTGCCTTGCGCCCACTCCCAAGGCTGCTCATTGCCCCACGAGCAAAGATAAAAAACCATCGGCCTGCCCGTAGCTTGGATCGCGGCTGCCATTTTCTCGTAAACATAGCGTCCGGTGTGCGCCTGCTCGCCGTTGCAGTAGTCCATCTCCACGAAGTCCATGCCCCAGGCGGCGAATGTCCGCGCATCCTGTCCTTCGTGCCCGTAGCTCCCTTGGTACCGCGGATTCGGATAGCACGTATGCTTGCCGATGTCGGTGTAAACCCCCGCCTTGAGCCCTAGTTTGTGGATGTAAGCCGTCAGCGCGGGCATCCCATCGGGAAACCGCGCGCTATCGACGATCAGATTGCCCTGCGCGTCGCGGTCCCGTGCAATGCACTCCTGAATCACCACATACTTATAGCCGGCATCGCGCATCCCAGTCGAAACCAGCGCATCGGCTTCGGCGCGAATTGTGTTCTCGTTATAATCGCAAAAAAAGTGGTTCCAGCTCGCCCATCCCATCGGTGGAAGCGGAGCGACAGTACCCAACTCCTGCAAGGCCGCAACGGGCGCATTTTCTATCTGCCCAACAGCTTCCCACCCTCTCGCCGAAAGCGACAGCACAAACAACGAGAGAAGTGGAATAACGGACAACCAGCGAGAGCAACTATGCTCAATCCACCTCAACATCAGGGTCTCCTCTTGTCCCCTACACACACGCAGGACCGAAACTCTTTCACGCCGCGAATGCCGGACTCTATCGCGAACATATCTCCAGCCAGTGCTCCCTCGGTCTGTCGAATGTCTCCGCCAGCCGTGGTAACAAAAATCGTTTGCAGCTCGTCGCCTCCGAAAGCAAGGCTCGTCGTCTTAGATACAGGCACTTCTATCCGTTTGACCTCTTCGCCAGAAGGCGCATAACGAACCACAACGCCTCCGCCCCAACGCGCCGACCACACGTGATCCTCGGCATCGACAGTCAATCCATCCGGAAGCCCCTCCGATTCTTCGGTCCTGGCAAATATCCTCGGATTCGCGATGTCTCCGCTATCCAGGTCATAGTCGAACCGCGTGATCGTGCGTGCAAACGAATCCGTGTGATACAGGATGCGGCGATCGCGCGAAAAGGCTAACCCGTTCGAGCATCCAACATTTGCGATTACGACTCTTAGGTTCCCATCCCGATCCAGCCGGTACAGCTTGCCAGTAGTAGTCGCCGTGCTCATCGTTCCGCAGAAGACGCGTCCCATCGGATCTGCGATCACATCGTTGAACCGCGTCTCTCCCATCTCGGAATGGCGGCCCAGAACAGCCTCTACTGCCCCGCTGGTCCACCTCGCGATGCGGCCAGCATTCATAAACAGTAGAAGCGCGCCATCGGCTTCCACGGTGAAACCTCCGATCACGCTCCCATCGCTGCTGCCATCCCGCACCATTTCGACTGTTTCGGTCTTGGGATCAAACCGAAACAACCGGCCACGCACACTATCGCACCAGTAGAGCCGTTGCTCCCCCGCATGCCACAACGGATTCTCGCCAAGCGCACATGCACTCTCAACGGCGACGCGTAACCCCGGTTTGCTTGCCTTCAATTTCTTTCGCGTGTCCATTTAGAAAAACCAGATATTAGGCGCCAGTGCCGCCAACAAAACAGCCACTGCGAGCGCTTCCGGCTGCCGGTACCAACCCTTGCTGCGCACCTGCATGCGCGGCGTCAAGGAGTAGACTAAGCCCGTGAGCGACTCTTCATCTTGCGGCTGCGTAAATCCACTTACAACAACCGTCACAATCACACACGTAACGAATGCCACGATTGCCGTCCAGAACGCCTGACCCAGATCGCTCGCATAAAGAATATGAACCCCGAAAAATCCGCCGTGCACACCTACGTGGGCTCCCTCGGGTAAGCTGATGCCGTGGTGAACGCAAGCCGCACCCATGCCGGAGAGCAGCCCCACGAACGCGCCGGTGCCTGTGGTCCGCTTCCAGAACATGCCCAATGCAAAAGTCGCGAACAGGGGTGCGTTCACAAAGGCGAACACCAGTTGCAGAAGGTCCATGATGTTGTTGAACGAAGCCGCAAGGTATGCCGCGCCTACCGAGAGTGCAATTCCCACTACCGTCGTCACTCGCCCAACCGTGACATAGTGCCGGTCGGGCGCCGCGGGCCGAATATAAGCCTGATAAATGTCATAGGTCCAAACCGTGTTGAACGCCGTTACATTTCCCGCCATGCCGGACATGAACGAAGCCAACAGTGCCGTTAGACCCAGTCCCAGCAATCCTTCCGGATAATAATGAACCAGCATCATAGGCGTCGCGAGATCGTAGTCCAGCACCACATGGCCTTGCGAGTCGTACTCGACCTTGCCTTCGGTGGAACGCTTCGCCGGCAATATTCCCGTGAAGGAACCGGCCGCCGGAGCGGGCGACATCGCGACGGCGCCCGCACGCGGTATCGTCAACGCGCGCGTAGCCTGCCAGCACAGCGCCCGCAGCTCCCCGGACCTTCGCCGCCGTCGACATCAACTCCCCCCAAAGCGCATAGCGGGGAGCGCACCCGGCGGCCAGGTAGACCTCGTGCGGTTGCAAAGAATCCAGGGCTTCCAGCATCTTGCCGAACGGCGGATTGGGGAGATAGAATACGTCCGCTTCCAGTACCGTCATTGCCCGCCCCACAACCACCATATTGGGCGAAAGCGGTCGGCACTGCGCCGGGAGAAACTGATGCCGCCGCCCCTCCAGATCGAGCACATCTCCAACTACTGAGCTGAAGAGGTGCTGACGCACGAGACCAAAAAGTTCGTCGTCGTTTTTCCATTCCATTGGTCCACCATCCTGTCCGGCTTATCGCGGATTGCACTAACTAAACATAGAAGCCGGGCCGTCGTACCGTTACACCCGGATGACGCTCCAACTCCTCTTCCACCAGATCGAACCCCAGTCCCGGCTCGTCACTCAACTCGTAGAACCCATCCCGTATCGGCAGCGGCCTGCTGAGGCAGACATCACGCCACGCTACATCGGTGGCCATGAACTCCTGATAGTAAAAGTTGGGAATAGACGCCATCACATGCGCCGCCGCGATAGTCGAGATCGGCCCGTTGGGGTTATGCGGCGCAATCGGAACGTTATACGCCTCGGCCATGGTTGCGATGCGTTTCATCTCCCCGATGCCACCGCAGCGAGTAATGTCCGGCATCAAAATGTCCGCCGCGCCAGCCTCCAGAATCGGCCTCGCCATGAAGCGCGAATGAAGACGCTCACCTACGCACACGGGCAGCGAGATCTGCCGCCTTATCGCCGCAATCTCTTTGGGAAACTCAGGCCCGGCTGGCTCTTCATACCACATGCAATTGATGCCGGCCCGCGCGATGCGGTGCGCCATCTCGACCGCCGTCGGCCCATTCAGCATTGCGTGGGTCTCGATGGCGATGGGAAAGTCGGCACCCACAGCATCCTGCACTGCGACCAGACGCTCGATCGCCAATCGCTTCCCCGATTCGGTAAGCCCGAGATTGTCCTGCAGGTCTTCGCCATACCAATAGTTGGTGTGCGCGAAAGGGTCCATCTTGCACGCGAGAAAGCCTCTCGCCTTTATTGCTCGCGCCTGCTCCGCATACTCTTCCGGCTTGCCCGTCCCCCTCAAAAACCAGTAGTTTGCGTAGAGCTTGATCTTCTTCCGGTAAGCTCCTCCAAGAAGCTGGTACACCGGCATTCCCGCGCGCTTGCCTGCAAGGTCCCACAGCGCAATGTCGATCGCGCTGATGGCGCTCAGAACAGGGCCGCCCTGGCCCATCCAGTTGAAATCGCGATATAGCTTGGTCCAGAGGTAATCGATGCGCGACGCATCCTCGCCGATCAGCGTCTCGCCCGCATGGCGACAGGCCTCGAGAATCAACGGGCTTCCCGGCCAGTTCGTGCCCTCGCCGATTCCGGTCAGGCCGTCATCGTCCATATCTTGAGGAAGACCCAGTTGTACTTGATGCCTTCGATCATCCAGGTCTTGACTGCGGTGATCTTCATACGAAACCTCGGCTCCTGTCCGACTCTACAGTTAGTCGCCCTTTCCCGGATTCATCGGGCTCACCGCGGCGAGCTTAAATTCAATCCGAGCTCTCGGCTCGGTACCCGCGTCCACCAGCAGCGGGGTAATAACGATGCGTTTGCCATTCCAATCGATTGGAGCACTCCCCGCGAGATCGATTTGAAATGAGCTGCCGCTGTAGGTCTCCACCGCGTCAGGGACTGCGCGTGACGTTCCCCACGGCATTGCGAGCGTTCGCTGCGCGTTGTAGAGCTTGCCATCGGTATACAGCACCGCCTCGTTGTAGACGCCGGCCTTATTCTGGAAGTCGATCCGAATTCCAAAGATGCTGTTCACTGAGTTGCTGGAGAATGGGCCAGACTTGCTCACGCGCACCTGGAGCACGTCGGTCGCACTACCCACATCGTAAGTGTTCCCGACAAGTGCCGCGCCCGTAGCGGCGGACCCCATGCCCCCTCGGGCAATCGAAGTCGCCGGATCGAAGTCAGCGTAAGCTGTACTCGGATGGCGGGAAATAATAGTGGTCGCCCTCATACGTGCCGATCGAATTCTTCTTTAGCAAATTCGCGGAACCATCGGTGATGTGAATATAGATCAGCGATTGAGGCTGGATTGTGCCACTCCATCTCGCAGCTCTTCCCTTCACGGCAGCGCTAGAGTCGCCTCCGCTCGTAAGGTCTTCGGGAGCATCGTCCTCAAAGCTGGCGTGCTGCCGGTCGATATACCACTGGGTCAGCTTGCCTCGCGCGAAGGGTAGCTGGCGAAGCTCCACGGCCACGGGACGCGCGACGGCTGTTGAGTTCCAAACGACGATGCCGGCCGTATGCGGGTCGACGGCCGCCATACTCCCAATCCCGGCCGTCATACCCGAGATGGAAGTACGCACTCGATCCACCGGCAGCATCGTTTCATATATCTTGTAGGCGTTGAAGATCGCCTTCCGATGCAGCGAGTAAGTGATCATCCCGAGGCTGTCGTCGATCCACTGCGCCCAATAGATTTTGGGTACGCCGGGATCGTCCAGCATGGTAGCCACATCCGCGAGGAACCGCATCGCGCCCGCATGCGTGCTGATGGGACCTTTGATACCGAAGGTGCTGTAGGATCCGTACTCGGTAACGTAAAGCGGGCTGCTTGAATCCACCTCAGACCTCAATGCGTCAATTTGTTTCGAGTAGTTTGCGTAGGAATGAATAGAAAAGAAATCGACAGGCTGCTGTAACATGCCGGATTGCGTAATGTAAGTTGTGTTATATGCGATGGCCGGCCCTCCGCCCAGCGCATCAGCCGTGCCGGCTGAGTTGGAAGCCCCGCCCTTTACGCCATCAACGCCATACTTAAACATACCGCCATACTCGCTCGGGCCGCCGTCGAAAAATGCCTTGGAACCGCCGCTCACAAGGTCGGGCTCATTCCACACCTCGTATTGAATGCCGCCGATTCCGAGAGTTGTGTCGTAATGTCTCGCTATCTGTTTCAAGATAGATTGCCATCCGGAGTAGCTCGCTGGCGGGTTTTTCCAGCAATTCTTGTTCGTGCTCCCGCAAACTTGCAGGGGCAGTGGGTCATAGCCAACCGCAAGCAACGGCTCCACCCCGTTCGCGTGGAGCATCCGCAAGAAAGGATCAAGCTTCGTAAAATCGATCTTTGGCTCAGAAACCGTCCCGCCGATCTGTGCATAAGCATAGGTATCCGGCTTGCCCCAGCCCATCTCATACCGCAGATCGCGAACTCCCGCCTCGTGAAGAAATGGCTGCATCGCCAGGAGTGACGGAAGTCCGCGGGTTCCCATGAATGGCGTCTGATACACGCCAATCTTGTCCTTCAGGAGCGGTTGGTCTCTGGCCGCTGAAAAGTTTGCGGTAATCGTCGTAACGGTGCTCGAACCCGGCACTAATTGCCCGGCGCTGAGCGAAGACTCTCGCTGTGCCTCGCAACTCCGGGCGCCGCGCCAGATCATCCCCAGAGCGGCCGACAACAACATCCCGGAGACTACGCTCACCCGCGAACTCAACATAAGACTCCAGGACTCCGTGGAGAAGTGAGAGACAAGCCTCCACCGGTCACGCCGAGACCGTCTCGTCGATTTGGTGAGGCCGAGTAATCGTTAGAACGCTATGTGGATGGCGAACTCAACTAACCGCCCGCCCTTGTCGGTGGATAGCTGGCCGAACACCGAGCTGCCCGGGTACTGAGCCTGCGTATTCACTCCCAGCCCCGGATTATTGAAGGCGTTGAAGGCCTGCACTCGGAACTCCGTCACTGTGCGTTCGATGTTGAAGTTCTTGAACGCGCTCAAGTCCGCATTGCGATATCCGGGCTGGCGACCGCTATTACGCGCCGAAATCATGTTGTCGTCATCCGGCGTATAAAACCACGCCGAGCCCGCGGTCGCCGGATTGGCTAGCCGCGCCGGGTCGTTGTACGCATTGGTGTCGAAGTACTTCAGCACGCGCTGTATCTCCGGCCGGTTCTGCGGAAGGCGAGGATCGTAGAAGACCCGAGCGCGCTGGTACGACTCCGCATTCAGCTCGCAATCGCAGGGCACATAGATGCTGTACGGCTGACCGCTATGCACTGAGATGATCCCGTTCACCTGCCAGCCGCGCACGAATACGTTGGCAACGCGGTTATGCACCGAGGGGATCGGCAGAACATACAGCACGGACCCCTCGAAGTTGTTGGGAACATCGAAGTCCGACGGGCCATACTCCAGCCGCAGGTTATACGGGTTCTGAATACCGGTTGCGATGAACTCCTGTCCATCCGAGTTGCTGTCGAACGAGCGCGAATGCGAGTAGTTCAGCGTAGTCGAAAGCCCATGCGAGAAGCGATGGTCGAAGTTGAACTGAATCGCCTCGTAGGTCGAATAGCCGTCCCAATTCAGACCGTTGATATAGCCGTAGTAGGGGTTGAAGGGCGTGCGCGCCTGCTCGCTGGGCCAGTTGGCCGAAGGGCCCGGATAGCGCTGCGGCGCGTTCTCATCGCGCGTCCATTGCAGGTGCGTTCCTTTGGCCCCGACATAGCTGATGCGCCCCACCGAGTTGAACGGAAGCTGCTGCTCGAAAGTTACATTCCACTGCTGGTTGATAGGCATGTGAAAGTTGACATACGTCAGCTCGCCGGTCACTGGCTCGGAGAATGCAACGTTGCTGGTCGGATTGCCACCGCGCGACTCGAACACCTGGATCGGATCGGGTGCGCCATTATAAGGATTGCGCCAGGAGAACGGCGTCATTGGCTTGACCGGATTGGTCATCGGCGGATTGGTGAGAAGTTCAGAGATGCTGTACGGCTGGCCGTTGGTGAAATGGTTGTAATCGTCCCCCTTCGGCTGGTCATAGAACAGCCCGAATGCGCCCCGCAGCACCGTTCTCTGTCGGCCGGTCAGGTCGTAGGAGAAGCCGACCCGCGGAGAAAAGTTTGAGTAGACTGCCGCGGTCCCGCCATCTGGAACATACTCGCTCTTGTCGCCCGCGAAGAACAGTCCCGGAGGCGCGTTGGGGAAGACCGTGGATACCTTGCCGGCCCGTTCCGCCGCGGGATCGAAGTCATCGATCGAGTTGTAGCTGCCCACAAAATGCGGCGGCAGATACGGCTCCCAGCGCAGGCCGAGATCCAGCGTCAGCCGGTCGGAAACCTTCCAGTTGTCCTGGATGTAAGCCGCCCACTCCGTGAAGCGGGTGTTGAGCGTGTCCACGCTGCCCTCCGACAACTGGTAGGGTAGCCCAGCAGGAAATCGCCCAGAGCGGAACCCGAGTTGCTGCCCGTGAACGAGAAGATCGGATATGTGGAGTTGTAGACGTAATTCACTTGCTGGCGCGTGATCTGTCCGCCGAAGGCCAGCGAGTGCCTGCCGAATTGATAGTTCACCGTCTCGGCTAAGGGAAAGTTATTGCGGTTGTTCGGCAGACCGTTGGACCCCGCGCCACTGGCGCCGGTAAAGCCGTTGATGGAAAAATCCAGCGAGTCCGGCGCCACGGCAAACACGTTGAGCCCGAGAGTGGCCGGTGTGGGAAACCCC
This sequence comes from Granulicella sp., assembly GCA_965277925.1. Taxonomy (GTDB): domain Bacteria; phylum Acidobacteriota; class Terriglobia; order Terriglobales; family Acidobacteriaceae; genus Granulicella. Next base: position 2,497,746 of record OZ255850.1, read on the forward strand.
GCGGGCGGCGCTCCCGGATGCGTGAACGTGTGAGCGTACCCGTAGGAGATCAGGTTCACCAGATGCGGCGTTATCGTCGTCGTCAGGATCAGAGCCGCGTTGTCCACCTGTCCCAGATTGCCCGCCGCTGCATACGCCAGGTTACCCGGCTGCGGCAGCAGTTCTCCGTCGTTGTAGTTGAACCGGTAGAACCGCATCTCCAGCCGGTTCTGCTTGGGCAGCATCTGGTCGCCACGCAATGTCAACTGACCGTTCGAGGTGATGCTGGGGCGCCGGAACGTGTATTGGTCCGGATTGGCTGCCGTCGGATTGTTGGGTAACGGAACGTAGGTGTTCAGGAACTGCTGCGCTGCAGGGTCGAGGAGACCGGTGGGGATCGTGTCGCCCTGAAAAGGCACACCCGTCAGGGGGTTGTATACGGTGGTCTTCAGATCGGCGAGATTGCCCATGCGTTCCGCGGCGTTCGGCACCGTTATATTCGTGTTGTTGCTCGCCGAGTGCGCGATCGTCTCCTGGTAAGACCCGAAGAAAAATGTCTTGTTGTGGCCGTTGTAAAGATGAGGAATCACCACCGGCCCACCGATAGAGCCGCCAAACTGGTTCTGTATCTGAAAGCCCAGCTTGGCGTGGTTGTACTTCGAGAACCAGTCGTTCGCGTCCAGCCCGAGCGTGGTGTCACGGATGAACCAGTACAGGCTTCCGTGCAGGGTATCGGTGCCCTGCTTGGTGATCCCGTTTACGATCGCGCCTGAGTTGCGCCCGTACTCCGCATCGAAGTTGCTCACCTGCACGTTCAGCTCAGCGAGGGCATCCGCATCGGGGAACGCGCTGGCGACGTTCGTGTAAGGATCGTTGTTGTCGATGCCGTCCAGCAGATAATTCACTGCATCGGCGCGGCTGCCGTTGACCACGAAGAAGGGCGTCCCCGGCACGGTCGAGCTCTGCGCGTCCGAGTTGAACGTTGCCGTCGTTTCAATCACGCCTTGCTGTAGCGCGACTAGTTCCAGCGGCTGGCGGTTGTTTGTCGGCAGGTCCACGATACTCTTCTCATCGATTGTCGCCTTCAGCACCCCGGTCTGCGTGTCCACCTGCGTGCCTTCACTTTGGACCGTCACCTCAGCGCTCGTGCCGCCCACATTCAGCGTTACTGGCAACGTAAGGTTCTGGCCCGCGTTCAACACGATGCCCTTGTGGACAAAGCCGCCAAACCCCGGCATCGTTACCGACAGGTCGTACTTGCCCGGTTCCACCTGCGGCAGAGTGTAATCGCCTTGGCCTGTCGAAGTCACAGTTGTGACAAAGCCGGTCTGCTCGCTCTTCAGCGTCACCGTCGCTTTGGGACGACACGCTGCTGGGGGTCCATCACCGTGCCACGGATGCGCGCGTAGCCCACCTGAGCTACCACTGCGGCCGGAGCAAGGGAAAGCAGAAGGCAGACTCCGACGGCCAGGAGGAATGCTGTCTTGAGCGAATTCTCCCGGAGAAAAACCGACCGGCGCGTGAACAGTCGGCGTAGATGGTTACAAATAGAAATGCAAAGGGACACTGGGAACTCCTTTAGGTCTTACCAATCACGAAACATCCTGCCAATTTAGCCACTCCTGCAGATCGACTGTCAATACTTATTTCATCAGACCGCAATTTTCTTAAGGGCCGTTTGCATAAATCGCTCGTTCGCGTAAGCTTGCTTACAAAGAGGCCCGGGGACGGAGATGCCAGCAACGGTTGAGAAGCAACGCTCACAAGGGCGCGAAAGCAGGTCTTACCAAGGTAAGGCGGACCGCCGAAAGCAATCCCCCGACGCGTCCAGCGTTATCTCCTTGTTGCGCACTTTGATCGAAGAGGGCGGCTACAGTGTCGGCATGATGCTGCCGCCGGAGCGCGTGCTGGCGGAACGCTTCGGCGTGGGCCGCCCGGCCGTGCGCGAAGGCATCAAGGCCTTGACTATCCTTGATGTGATCGAGAGCCGCCGCGGCGACGGGACGTACATCAAGTCGCTGGAGGGCCTGCGCGCAGACTGGCCCGCCACCGTCGAGCTGCGCAGCTCCGACTTCAACCTTCTCGACCTATTGGAACTGCGCAAGATGGTAGAGCCGCCAGCCGCCCGCCTTGCCGCGGTCCGGGCCAGTGAGAGCGACCTCCGCCGCATCGAGTTCGAGTGCTCTCAGATTGAAACCGCGCCAGACTGGGAGGGCATGGCCAAGCATGATCTCGCCTTGCACACCGCGATACTCGAAGCGGCCGGCAACCCTGTCTTGACACAGTTCAACCACGCCCTTGCGCGTCTGCAGCGCAAGAGCCGCGAGGTCACGGGTGCCAGCGCGCCCGACCGCAAGGCGATGGTCGAGCATCACCGCCGGATCGTAGACGCGATCCTCCGTGGAGAAGGCGAAGCCGCAGAACGGGCGATGTTGGAGCATCTGCACCACGTCGGGCTAGACCTCATCTCCAATCGGAAGCGGTGATGCGTATTCGGAATGCAAAGCCATTCACGCATATCCCTTGCAAACCCGGCCCGGGGATTCTGTGACAACCTTCTCCGGAACGGCTCCCGACTCGGCTTCGTCCATGTCAACCTCACAATTTACGGCAACGACCTGCCCCTTGGTTGAAGCCCCAGCAATACTCTACCGTGCCTTGATCCGCATGAAGCTACCTGTATACATCACCACCTCTTCCGGAGACTGATCCTCCGAGCCTCCCAAAGGCGTGCCCGCTGCGCACCCACACGATACGAAACGACATCTCTTTCGGCATGCCGGGGTAAGTGCCGTGGCGTGCGCCGAGGGAAAGGGTGCGGTCTGCCCCGGACCCCCTGATCTGCACTGTGGAGTAGTTGCTCTTTTCGTAGTCGTAGTTGTCACCTTCATCCTGGTCCAGCGTGAAGGCGCCATCAGCGCCGCGATAGACACGCAAATCGAAGGGGACTATCCGTTTTTCATCCGCATACTGCTCCTCCGGGCCAAGCGGCAGAATGGAGCTCGCACGCACGTACAGCGGGATACGACTGAGCGGCGCGGGTGCCTGGAGACACGGACCGCCGTTCGATGTCTCCCCGGTCCAGAAGTCGTATCATAGAGCGTCTTTCGGCAGTAGACGCCGCGCTCCGTTGCGTGCGCTTCTTCCACAGGACTGACCAGCAGCGCCGGCCCGAACATGCCCGGGGAAAGACAGTAAGACGAAGTTCCGTATTGCGATAAGAAATTATGTTAAGCATATGGGATGAACCGTTTACCTCGCTGCATGACCCTCCTGCATTCCGTTCGCCCACCCTAGAAAATGTTGCGCAGAATCATCGACGACATTGGTTGACCCAGGCAATATGGGCGGCACTGGTCGGCCAATACCGCTTAATATAGCGGATAGTTCACTGCTGTTCAGAAGCGCAATTTGCCATTCGCACGCTGCTAACGCACTCGACCGGCACCACCATCTCGCGATACGGCCCGAATTTATCAGTTCCGGTAGCCCCCGAGACCTTTTTCCTCCCGATCTCGACTTTGGCCGCTGAATGCACCCGCACCCGGTACGACTTGATCGAGGGGGCATACGAGCCCTCCGGCCTGGCAAACGAAAGCTTCACGGTGCCGCCCACCATACTCGCAGTTACCGCCTGCCGAAAGAACGCTCCGTCCTCATAGGCGTAGTCTGTTCCATCATCGTCATACACGTCGAAGCGCGCTGCCGTCGTCCCCGGAAATACATCCAGCGTAATCTCGGTCACCGGCAGCTCTCCCACATACTGCTGCGGCGTCTCCGTCGCCACAATCGAACCGGCCCGCACAAACACTGGAATGTCCTTCCACCCTGCCGCGTCTACCGGATATTCGATCGTCTCGCCGCCGTCGTACTTCGTCCCCTTCAAATAATCCATCCACTCCCCCGCCGGCAGATACACACTTTGTGTCGTCACCCCCTGCGCGACCACCGGCGACACCAACAGAGCATCTCCGAACATCCACTCCGTATCCATCGCCGCGGTCATCTTATCGTCCGGAAACTCCCAGAACATCGGCCGCACGAGTCCTATGCCTGTCCGATGCATCTCATCCGCCCCGCTATACAGATACGGCATCAAGCTGTAGCGCAGTTCCATCGCGGACTTCGCCGCCGCCTCTGCAACCGGCCCATAAACCCATGGCTGCCGCTTCTGGTTGTGGCCGCCATGCACGCGATAGATCGGCACGAAGGCCGCGAACTCCATCCATCGCGCATAGTTTTCCGGGTCTGGATGCCCGCTGAATCCGCCCGTGTCCATGCTCCACTGCGGCTCGCCCAGATCTATGCTTGCGATCATGCGTTCCCGCTGTCGCGCCATGCTCTCGAAACCGGTCGCAATGTCGCCCGACCACAGCGCGTACCCATAACGCAACGCACCCAGGTAGTAGTCGCGATTGAGCGACCACACCCGCTTCGCTTTTTCCGCAGCATTGGCCGGACTGTCCGCCCGCTGGCCTTCGTACAGCATCCGTCCCATATTCAGATTCTGGAAATTATTGAAGACGATCTTGGCCGAGTAGTCGGCCTCGTCGTTCCACCACGCCACCATGCCCGCGTGGTAGGCAGGCTCTAAATGCTCCCAGTACCACTTCCTTGCCCCACTATTATTGAAGTCGATATTCATCGCCGTCTTATGCGTCACGTAGTCGATAGTGAGCGGTTCATTCGGATACCCGTACCCATGATCGATCGCATACTGCGCCGCGATCATCTTTTTATTCGGGTCGGTCGGACTCTGCACAATGATGCGCGGCTTCAGAATCCCCGCCAGTTTCATCCCTTGCGCTGACATGATCTTCGCAAATTCGCCGGAAGCTCCGTCCGGAAACTTGTCCGGATCGACTGCTCCTGGCGCCACATCTGAATTCCACCGCCACTCCCCGTAGTTGTCCTGTCCCCATGCCTTCCAGTCGAAATCGAGGATGAATGCATCGATCGGTATATGCTTCTCTCGATAGGTCGCCACGATCGTCCTCACCTCCGTCTCGTTGGACCCATACTGGCTGTTCATAAAGCCCATCGTCCACTTTGGCGGCATCGGGTCTTTGCCCGTCAGTGTCGCCACTGCGCTCATCACTTGCATCGGCGCACCGGCGATGACATACAACTCGACATCCTTTCGAGACGACTTAGTGAATGTGATCGTATCGTTGCCGGCGGCAAACTCCCCGCCATCCGAATCGATCAGCACTCCATACGTCGTGGTAAAGAAAAACGGTGCGCCGCCGTTGCCCTGGACTCCTGCTTTTATCTCCGCGCCGCTCTGTCGAAGAAAGCTTTCATCTTGATTGCGATCGGTCCCGCGCATGCCGTAGAGGTCCTCGCCCGCGGCGTGCTGCATCGCCACCGTCTGCGTTGCTCCATTGCTCACAGGACTAAGTACAGTTACCAACTGCCGGCCCGTCGCGTCGTCGAATCGCAATGCCGCCCCCGCATCGCGCAAGACCTCCCCTGACACCGTGATCCCTGGCGCTCGCAGTCGAAACCCCGCGCCTGTATGTGTGAACTTCCCCAGCTTCGCCGGCCGGAACGCCGGGTCCATCACCAGCGTTCTCCGACTGGCCGGGATGGCCCCCGGACGAATATGCACTCGAATCACATTCGGCAACACCGCCTGCAATTCGACTGATCCCCCATCCATTGACGCGACGACAACACCATCCGCCTGCCGAGACACCGCGGATCCATGCTGCGCCGCCGCCAGGCCTGTGAATCCAATCCCCCAAACGGCGATCAAGCCGCGCCATCCGCGATCCATCCGTGCCATTGTAGAAACCTCATGCCCCTCTTAAGCTGTGAACGTGCCCAACGCTCCCGGCACGAGCATCCTGTTTCTCCAACGAGCAGCCATTGCTGTGCTAGGGTGTATCGACATATACATCGCAAGTAACTTATTGGACCGAAACAAACCGTGTCATCCTGAGCGAAGTGCAGCACGCCTCCATCATGCGGAACGGAGTCGAAGGACCCCGAAGAAGTCAGCCTCGCCACCACATTCAAACCTTTCAACCCGGTTTCTTCTGGCCCAGCAATAAATTTCCAGCCGCTATATATCGATATCCCCTAGGGTGTCTCCGGTGTGAAGCGCATCGTAATCTTGCTCGAACCCTCGACCGCGACCTGCGCCGCGACGCGCGTAAAGGCGTTACCGTAATCATCCACCTTTGTTTCGGAAAAAGTCACTGGCGCCGGGGTCTGGATGGTCACGCGCAGCCGCTGTCCGCCCAGCGTGAACAGCAGTGTATGGTCATCGATTTTCTGCCAGGTTCCGTGCGTCGGCAGAGATTCAATTACCACACCCGGTTTCGTGAGGTGGAACTCGTCGGTGATCTCGACCATGCCGCTGCCCTCACGGCTATGCACCAGCGTCCGCGTCATCTGTTTGAGTTCTGCGACATCGTAGGCGGGTGTCATATCGATGACAATTCGATCTTCCCGAGGAGAGAACGAATGCGACAACACAGTTGCCTTGACCTTGGTTGCATCGAGTTGCAAATGACCATCGATCTCAGGAACAGGATGGCCAAACGAATTCAGCAGTTTGGAGTCGAGGCGATGCGGACCAAAGGTTGCTCCCGTGTAATACCGGGGGCCGCCGGGATCGCCAACAGGCTGCACACCGTCCAGACCGATGACGAACGATCCGATATCGTTATGGCTATGGGTGGTGTTCCCACCGGCTTTGATTGTTACCGCGAAATCCTGCCCCGGCGCGGGCCGGGAGACCAGTACTCCTGAATCGGCGTAGTAAGTCTGTAGGTCGTGATGGCTTACTTCCGGAGGCGTCGGCAATTCATCGCCGGGAACCGGAAATAGATCGAGCGCAATGGACGGCAATCCTGCGTGTTGTACGCCGGAACTATGCTCCTCAGTCGCGGAGGTAGCCGGGGAAATCTGAAAGATGGGATCGATCATCCGAATCAGATGCGGGTCCGGCTTCGGCATAACTCCCGCATCGCCAAACGCCGCCGCATTGCCAGGCATCATGGGAAATTCGATACCGAACAATGCGACCTTCCGCATTTTGGTGCTGGCCAAAAGGTCGATCTTACCGTGGGTTACTCTGATCAGGTTCTCGCGCAACTCGATAAAATGCGAGAAGCCGTAATTCCAATAACCGAGACCTTCGGGGTCGTATCCATCGGGATTGAACCCGGCCTCGTAATGTTGAATGTAATGCTCGGCAGCGGCGACAAACAGGGCCCGGTCGTCCACGCCGGGCAGCACAGCCAGCGCCGCTCCCGTCACGCCCTTGATGCAAACAGCATTCCAATTCATGTCGGCATAGAGCCACCAGTTGCCGTTGTGATCGGAGCCGCTGTTTCCTGTTGCAAAGGACTGCCGCATCGGTCCAAAGACGTGCTTCTCCATTTCGTTCATTACATGCTTCCGGGTAGTTTCCGGGATTTTATCTCCCAGCAAATAAAGCGCCTCGGCCAGGTTGTCAGCCATGTCGGCCGCATTCAGGTCCACGTAATAGCGCACACCATGCAGGTTCAGCAACTGCGGGTCGTGGGCTGAAAGAGTCCACGACGGCATGGCCGCCAAACTGTCCATCACCTCCGCGAGGCGCGGCAGATAGCGCCCCTGATATTCGGCGCACTCCGCCAGCACCAGCGGAACAAGCTGCTCCATGCGTTGGTGCAAGTTTCGCTCCATCGGCTGGCGATCGCCCGTCCTGCTGAATTGGAGGTATGCGTTCTCATCGAAGGGAGGAAGAGGCGTCTCCATCGCCTGTTGCGCTTGCCCGGCAAGGCTGCTCAACTCGGCCGCCCGAGCGGACCACGCGGCGCGATCGGAACACGGCCTGCCGAAGCCTGAAGGTTGCTCCGTCAGTGTTCCGGCAATCTCGTGAATCTTGGCCGTGCTCAGCTCTGCGTAAGGTTGTGGAAATATCGGCTGTAATAATCCGCCTACGATGAGGAACAAGACGAGCCCTGCAAGGTAACTCGATAGCGACCTAATATCACAAATGCTTACGATTTTTCGCATGATGAATCCAATTCTTGTTTTGCGTCTTCCAATTGCCTGAGCTGGAAGAGAAACTTCGAGGTCAGCATCTCCACTCAGAAATAGCACCGGCCGACAACCGGCCGGTGCTATTTTGTAGATGGTTTGCCATTGCAGTTTAGAAGGTTAAGCGCCCCGTCAACTGGATCTGACGCGGTGTCCAGTAAGAGCTGGCGCCGATACCCCCCGCCGCATACAGTATTTCGCCGGTAGTGGAGTTGGGATTGTTATATCCCTGAATGTTGAAAGCGTTGAAAGCGTCTACGTTGAAGCGCAGGTTGACCGTTTCAGTAATCGGGAAGACCTTGAAGACCGAAAGATCGACGTTATAGTTGAATGGGCCGTTCAGGATAGTGTGCGAGAAAGGATTCGATCCGATGGGTCCCGGTGAGAAGCCTTGATTGGCGAAAGTCGCCTTCGGACCGGTGACCGTAACATTGTTGTTCGTGCCTGTGATCACACCATTGGTGCCTGTGAAATTGATGGGCGACGAGTACGCCGGGCTGGTTGACGAATTGACGGCGTACCCCGAAGGCAGACCACTGATCTTACCCATGGCGCCTGCGGTGGGAGCAATGAAGCCGTTGAACCACAGTTTTGCCGGTTGGCACGTGCTCTGGCAGTCCGTGATCTTCAAGCCGTGCTTGTAGTAGTGGATGGGATTGGTGGTGCCCCAGTTGCCATTGGCCACGGCGAAGTTCTGCGAGATCACCTGTCCGTCCCCCGCGATCTGCCATCCGCCCACGATCTCGTTTTCCCAGCGATTGACGTTGCCCAGAAAGCGTTTGTTTTGACCGAATGGCAAATCGATAATTCCGTTGAACTTCACATGATGTTGCGGCACCGACGTGTCAACGAGATAGTCTTCGAAGCGGTTCAGCGCGTGATACTGCTCCCAAAGCGGATGGCCGGCTGGCGGAGGAGGAGGAAGGGCGGGCGCCACGATCTGACCGCCCGCAATAAAGTTTGTTATGCCCGTCGTATTATAGGAAGTTCCGGGTGCGATACCGCCCAAGCCGAGATAATTGGCTGCGGGATCAACCGTACCATCTCGGAAAGCGTTCCCGCCGATACGGAACGCTTTGGACCAGTCGTAAATGATCTGGTAGGCGACACCGTTATGAAACCTGCGCTCATAGTCCACCTCGAGCGCATTGTCGTTCGACCAGCCGTTCTTCTGCACTTCGGTCAGACCTCCCCATGTCGTGTGATCGTAGGGCCGGGTGGCTTCCGAGCCGTTGGCCGTGTTCACCGCGGTGTCGGTCATCATCTCCCACACAAACGAGGAAGGCGCATTGTTCGGATTGTAATAGTGATCGAGGTCGGAGCCGTGAGTGTAAATCCAGCTTACGCGAATCGCCGAATTCCCCTTGAGAGGCTGCTCTACCGTAACGTTCGTTTCCGTTGCAACATCCGGCGGCAGGTCCGGCGATACGGTCGTCAATCCAACACCAGGCAGAATCGCATTGAGTGTGCTACTGTTCACAACATTCGTCGTGTTCACGCCCATAATCGGCAAGAATGAACTGGTTGGTGACCATGGGCCACTACCCTGGGGGAAACGAAGCTGCGCGTTCGGCAGTCCGTCCGGCGTTTGATTCTGGCTCGTAAAGCTCTGGCCATAGCCGACGACGAGCGGATTATTCTGAATCGGAATTTTCAGATAGCTGCGGGTGGGAACTGGATAGATGTACCGGCCATAGCCACCGCGAAGAACAGTACCGATCCTGGTGCCGAAGGGCTGCCAGGCCACGCCAAAGCGCGGAAGAAAGTTCCATGGGTAACCCTCTACCAGCGTTGAGGGAAGCCCTGCCTGCTGCGGCGTCTCATATTTCGCTCCGTTGTTCTCCATATTGGTGATGATTGCCTGGGTTGTATACCCTTCGGCGATCAGTGTCGACGGTGGTGCGCTCAGGACAACGGCATCGTTCTTGTAATCGAAGCTGTTGAAGAGGCCATTCTTCACCCAAAACGCCGGGTGATCTTCCCAGCGAAGGCCGAGATTGAGGGTCAGGTTCGGTCTCACGCGGAAGTTGTCCTGGAAGTAGGCGTCGAATTCGTAGTCATGGGCGTGCTCGTAGGGAGGGGAAGCAGAGACGTTATAGGACGAAGCGTTTCCAAGGAAGAAATCCGAGTCGTCGCTACCTGTGTTTGCGAGCGCACTATATGACGTGCCGGTACTCGGATTGTAAATACCCGTGCCCTGGCCGTTGAAGTTGACGGAATCAGCAATTTCGTCGGGCAGATCCCCAAATCTCTCGTGGCGGAAACGACCGCCGAACTGCAACTGGTGCCGCCCGAGGTTCTTGGTCATGTTCTCATCAAGGGTCTGGATAATTTGACTCAGACCGTACTGGTACTGTGTGCCGTCGAATCCTCCATGCCCGCCTAGTATCTGAGCGTCCCCGATCTCCGGAAAGCCAGGTTCACCAAAGTTGTTGGGCAGACCTAGTTGCTTTTCGAAATCGGCGAGAGGTGTGCCGCCCGCAAGGTTATGCTGAGTGAACCACTGCTGGCTGAGGATTGTCTCGGAAAAGAAGGACGGCGAGAAGACGTGCGTGAAGCCGAGAGCCCCCGCAAACGTGTCGGTGGGGCTGGACGTAATGCCGTTGGCATTCGCCGGAAGCCCGTCAGCCGCCAGCGATGCCGGACTCGACGGATTGTTGCGTAGCGCAATCGAACTTATTTCAATTCCGGTAAACCGAATATAAGCGCGATTGTTCTCATTGAAGTAATGATCCAGGCGCAAGCTGTAATTCGGAATGACCGTATAGGTCGGGTTGACCGTGGATAAGTTGCTGCCGGTCACGTTGGGATTGTTTGCGTTGCCCGGAAGGGGCGTTATATCGTACAGAATCTTGGACGTGGGCGAGAGCCGGCTCAAGGGGATTTGATTGTTTTGCGCGCTGCCCAGAACGCCGTTGCCGAAAGGCGTACGGCAATAGGGATTCGTCTGCCCGGTGCCGTTGCAGTTGGTATCGTAGTGCGTCGTGTTCGGGTCGTAAAGCTGCTGGTAAACGCCGGAGCCGTTTGTGAGCCCGCTGAAGTCGCCGCCGCGCTCAGCTGCGGTCGGCACGGCAACCAGCTCACTGGCCGCATTGGACAATGAGTAGCGCTCGTAAGCGAAGAACCAGAAGCTCTTATTGTGGCCGTCGTACACATGAGGTATGACGATCGGCCCTCCCGCCGAGGCGCCAAATTCGTTACGCACCAGATGCGGTGCGCCAGAGCTGCCGTTATCGTTACGATTCTTGGCAATGCCGATCGCATTGTTACGAGCTGTTTCAAAGAGTGAACCGTGAATCGCGTTGGTGCCCGATTTGGTGGTGATGATGGCGACGCCCGGAGTGGCGTACTGCGCCCCAACATCTGTAGTTTCAACCGTCACTTCGGATACGGCGTCGGGGTCCGGGAGCGTCCCTTGAACTTGATTGATGCCGCCGAACTGGCGATTCGTGAGGGGCACCCCGTCGGCCACGAACTCCATCGATTCACCTTCGAGGCCATGCACCATGAGATTTCCAGTTCCCTTGCTCTCCAAACCAGGCGTCGTCTCGATAGTGAGAAACGAGAGTTCGCGGATGTTCATGGGGAGTTGCTTGATACGGCTGCTATCTAGAGTGGAAGAGATCGTCCCATTGTCGGTGGTGACCAACTGCACCGCATTCGCGTTCACCTCCACTTTCTGCGACACCGCGCCTGGGGTCAACGACGCATTGATCACCGCATTCTGGGCGACCTGCAGATCGAGTTTTCTTGAGTAGGTCTTCATATTGGGCGCGGTAACCGTGATCGTATAACTTCCCGTAAACAGACCGGGCGCCTGGTAGAAGCCAGCGCCGTTGCTCTTGGTATTCACCACCTCGCCGTTGGCTTGATTGACCACCTGGACTGAAGCTCCGGGAATGACGGCGCCTGTAGGGTCCGTCACTGTGCCTTGAATCGATCCTGCGCCGCTCTGCGCCAAGCCGCTGGACGCGCACGCGATCGCCGCTAGAAAAACGATTAAGACTTGAAGACCCCACCTCCGGAGAGGATGTTCCGTAAGTCGCTCTGCATCTGTCATTGGATCCTCCTGAACGCGTAACAAAAGTGAGAATTTGAACTTCATCCTGAGTCGCCCGTTTTGATCGGTAGCAATAAGAAATGCTGACCTGAACACTTCACAAGTTGATTACGGTGCTCCGGCGACCTGTGGACCCGCATGCTCATACGATTCAATGGCTTACAAGCGCTGTGCTGCACCTGCTTTCCTATTGCCGTTCCTGCTGTGCATCCGTGCAGTACCGTGTTGCAACGCGCCGCGAGAGCGGGTCGCATCCAACAAGGGGAATGTCCCCGTAGCTTGCAGAGTTGAGAATGTCAGTTGGAAAGCCAATGGGCGTAGGCGCACTACGGCCTCAAGGCACGCGGCGCATGCCTCATCGCCGACCGGCGTCAGCGCTCAGAGCGTAGCTCCCCGCACTCGGGCCAGCCTCGATCGCAACATGGATCGTGATGCGAATGCGAAACTACCACACCGCCACGGCTTCGACGTTTGTCGCAGCCGGTACTCCGTTGACGGCGGTTGTATGGAGAACGACTTGAATGTTTTTATTTTGCCAGTCCCGCGGCATAGCTCTTGAGCTTAACAAGCTGGCGATATCTTCTGGATTGCTCAGGAAGGCCGCTGCGCCTTGGTTGCTATACGTGTCGATCCCCGCGATAACGAGCACGAAATCGCCGGTTTCCGACTTGGGAAGACGTGAAATCACCGCGTAGTCGTCTTGAGTTTGCCCGTCCGCGCTCGTCTTTCGCAGCCACACTCTGGTGCTGTCCTTGCGGTCCACAATGCGATCTCCGCCCTGCAGGGAAAAGCGTAGATTTCTGGTCACTGCCAGGGTCCACGGATTGCTGAAACCTCCTATGAGCAGGGCCGGCGAGGCATGTAGATCGCTGAAGCTGATGTCATCTCCGTATCGGAGGTCATAAGCCTTATGCAGGCTCGTGAGGGTCGAAATGATGCGGCCTGCCGCCGCCACATCTCCAAAACCGATCAGCCGGTTGTCAGGAATAAGGTCGCTCTCGTCGATCTTTACTCCTGGCTTTAGATCGATGAAGAACTCGGGTCCCGTATTGGCGAGCCCTCTTTCCCGGCGGTAGTTGTCCAGAAACCGCGGTGTGAGCCGGTACGAATCGTTCGCCCCTATATAGATCACCACAGGCTTGGTGCTGCTGGTTAGCGGGTACCAAAACTGCCTGAACGCATGCTCGTCCATGCCGCGGGGTCGTCGTTGCAAGAAGATTCCGCAGACCGAAAGGCATACGAGCACTGCCGCGATAAGAAGGGCCCATCCCCTCGACCGCTTCCGGGGCGATGCGGTCGCAACCGCAGAGGTATCGTAAGGAGCTGCTTCCGAAGATTGCAGTTGAGGCGCACGATCAAGCCTGTCCGCTTCGTCGGATCGTCTCGGTGGAGCACTCGCTGCATCTTCCGTCTGGTCGAAGGTGGCTTTGTATGAGCCGCTGGGGATCTCGATCCGGAACGGTATCGGCGGCTTCGCGTGGAGGTAGTGCTGCGCCAGGCGCTTGCGGACCTCGGCAGCCCGCGAGCGTACGATAGGGTCGTTGCCGGTATCGTAGTCCGGTGTTCTGCCGAACACGTTCATCCCGATGACCCGCTCGCGAAGCAGTTCGTCATGATGAGCGAGAGTGTTCGTCACGATGTAGCGAAGAAGCTCTTGGCACTGTCTGCTGGACTTGAACGGGGTGCTGCTGAGTATCTCTGCCAGGGTCGTCTCAATCAGGGCGCGCTCCGGTTCCGTACTGATCGTTTGCAATCCCATTACCTCGCGCCTCTTTATACACCCTTCAAGCCCGGCGCTTCCTTCCATCTGGCCGTCTTCTGTCGCCTTTCATCGCACAAGCTGTCAGCTCGGTACTGTACCTCTGCCTAAGCCATTGATCCCATTGAAGCCACCGAAAAGCTGGTAGCGGAGCACCGTAGCCGACTTGGCAGATAAAGTGTCATAGCGTCTAAATCAATCATGGAGACCGACTCAAGAAAGCAGAATACGTTGAGCATCAAATTTCCAGAATCTACCCGAAGAGACTTCCTTCGCGGCGCAGCCATATCGGGCGTCGGTCTCTTCCCCCTGGCGAAGCTGGAGGCGTCTTCGCAAAAAAGCAACCTAGTGTACCCCAACAGGCTGTCCGCCACAGACGTCCTTCGTCAGCCGGATGCCGTCGTCGCCTACAGCGGCCTGCAGGAGCCGGTCAAGCTGCTCCGGCACTCGGCCAGTTGGGACCTCGCAGATGTTAGTGCCGGCCTCCACCTTTCTCCCTCGGGCCAGGAACTGTCCATTCGGGTCATCAGTCCGACCACCGCGCTGACCCACCTGCATCTGCGCTGGAATCTTCGCATCCACTGCGACGTTCGCTGCCTGGGCGATGCGTGGGAACGCAGCTACGGCGATTTGGAATGGCGCGGAGTTGTGCCGAATCGCGTCATGCCGTGGTATTTTCTGACGTTCGATGGCCATAACTTGTGCGGCTTTGGGGTCAAGGTACAGCCTGCGGCGTTCTGCTTCTGGCAACTGGACCCTATGGGTATCTCTTTGTGGATAGACATCCGGAACGGCGGAATGCCCCTTCTGCTCGGGCAACGGAGCCTCGATGTCGCAACCGTCGTCGCCCGAACAGGAGATCGTGAGGAGACCCCCTTCGCCGCTGCTCAGGCTTTTTGCCGGCTGATGTGTACTGCGCCTCGGCTGCCGGTGGGCCCCTTGTATGGAAGCAACGACTGGTATTACGCCTACGGCCGGAACTCACCGGACGGTATTCTGCGCGACGCGGATCTGGTCGCTCAAGTAGCTCCCAATGGTGGTCCTCGCCCCTACGTAGTCATCGATGACGGCTGGCAGGATCCTCGGCGCTTTCCCGATATGCGTGACTTGGCCCGCCGCATTCATTCGCGAAACGCTCGCCCCGGAATCTGGGTCCGGCCTCTGCGCGCGCCATCCGGCGCAACATCGTCCCTCCTGCTCTCGAACGCCCGTTTTGGCGCCGCTGCGCGAAAGTCCACCCCAGCCTGGGACCCGACAATTCCCGAGGCACTCGAGCGAGTGCTCGACTCCGTTAAGGACCCTGTGAACTGGGGTTATGAATTCGTCAAACACGACTTCTCCACCTTCGACCTCCTCGGACAGTGGGGCTCCGCGATGGGGCCGCTGCCGGCAGTCGATGGCTGGCGGTTCGCCGACCGCTCCCTGACCACCGCGGAAGTCCTCCTTCGTCTCTACCGCTCCCTGCGCCATGCTGCGGGCAGCAATGTGGTGCTACTCGGGTGCAATACCATAGGGCACCTCTCTGCTGGAATTTTTGAATCTCAGCGGATCGGCGACGATGTGAGTGGTACAGACTGGGAGCGGACCCGGCGGATGGGGGTAAACGCACTGGGTCTTCGCCTTCCCCAGCACGGGACCTTCTATCACGCTGATCCCGACTGTGTGGCGATCACGAAAGCTATTGACTGGCATACCGCGCGACAATGGCTGGATGTTGTCTCCCGCAGCGGCACATCCCTATTTATTTCCGCGGGGACGGGAGATGTAGGCCCGGATCAGCTCGCTGTTCTGAGGGATGCTTTTCGTCTGGTAGGACTCTCTTATGGACACGCGCCCGACTGGATCGATACGACAGCACCTCGGCAATGGCGATTCGAGGACAATATCGGGACACAGTATGACTGGTCTGGTTCGAATGGCGCATTCCCCTTTTCCGTGTAACAGCGTAGAGCAAGAGGCGAGGAAATGATGCCTTCTAATACCTGTGGCCACACGCGCCGTCAGCAAACTGCACCTTCAAGAGACTACAACAGGGATCGCGAATGCCCTTGATGCCAATCATCGGTCCGGATAGATCTTCAGATTGTCCTTGTGGCGGATCTGGCCGTTAGATCTGCGTGCCAGCAGACCGCGCCGCTGGCCCAAGGAAAGAGTCTCCGCCAAATTTCAGAATCGTCTTTGTCCCGATAGCTATTCAACCCGACGGGAGGATCACGTGGACGATGCCGGATGCTGCTCGCGATCCTGACCGACCAAGTGCTCGACCGCATCCTTTCCGCCGCTCTTCGTCCTCACTTTGCCAAAGAATGCAAATGACGACCTTTGCCGGTTACGATCCCTGATCCGAGAGGTTCGGCGGCAGTAATGATGTTTTCGCCCCTGTAATGAGGATAATCGCGCCTCTCTGGAGCACGGTGAGCGGCGCCGAAAGCGAAGTTTTGGCGGAATGACTGATGAAGATATCCATGCTTCAGTCCGATTGCGATGGTGACTCTTCTGCGGCACTACCCGACTTCATTCGCCCGGATATAGGGGGAAATGCCGCACATTGCTGGATCGCTTCTTGCAACTTGCCGCGAAAAACGAGACGAAAGCCGGGTGGATGTTCTTGCGGTGGATGTTCTTATAGACCGCTCAAGAAATGTAGTAGAACTTGCTGCGGAGGACGGAGCATGAAACCAACACCTCGAAAGCGTATCGCAATTTTTGTTGCCGACCGCTAAGTTGTTGGATTGATTGGTGGACCCGATCGGATCGCAGTGTGATCTCCTTTGTGCCAGGCAAGCGTCAATGATTCGACTCGGTCTTCAGGCCGCGATTTCGGCCAATGCTTTTTCGAATGGGACTACGAGTAAATTGCAGACGTTGCAGGCCCTTGCAACCACACGAATTTCCCGGTGTGCTGACTCAAGGGGAATGAGCGTGTCTTGCTCATTCCAAGCAGCCACCAATCTCCCTTCGCGACATAGTGCTGCCTGTGCGCCTTCATCCTGTGAGGAACTGATCAGCATCGCTCTGTCCGTACATGAACGAGTCAATACCGATGGCAACTAAAGGCATGGTGGATGAGTGAACCCGACCGGCGCGCCGGTGTTGTCAGCCAGAGACGATAGCTGTGGCGGAGAGTAACTACTTATTTGATCGTGTAGCGCGCGCCACGTCCTTTGCCCACCTGAATGAGATAGTGCTGCTCCGCCAGCTTTTTCACATGCACCTTGATGGTATTGCGGTTCGCGCCCGTCGCATCCTCAATTTCCTTGACAGTGATCTCGTCACGCGTTTTCGCCAACTCCAGAATCTGGCGGGAAAGCGCCGGCAAAGACGCACGCAGCGCCTGCTCCTCCTTCACCTTTGCGGCAAGGTTGTCTTTCTGCTTCACCATCGTTTTCAGAATGAAGACCAACCAGGCTTCCCAGTTCTGCTCTTCCTTGCGGATCGTCTGCTGTGTGCGGCGCAGGGCGAGGTAGTAGCTGTCCTTGTTCTGTTCGATCACGCCTTCCATCGAACTGTAGGGAACGTAGCTGTACCCGGCGCGCAGCAGGAGCAATGTCGTTAGCACGCGTGAGAGCCGGCCATTGCCGTCCTTGAACGGGTGAATGGCCAGGAATGCGACGATGAAGATCCCGATCAATATTAGGGGGTGATGGCTTTCCTCCTCCACCGACCGATTGAACCAATCGACGAGATCCTTCATCCATCCCGGCGTTTCAAACGGCGTGGCCGTCTCGAAGACTACGCCCAAACTCTTGCCGTCGGGTCCGAAGGCCTCGACATGGTTCGTCAGCTTTTTATAGTGGCCGCGATGATCCTGGTCCTTGGCGCTGTACTTGAGCAGTACACCGTGTAGCTGCTTGATGTGATTTTCGGTTGAGGTGATGGCCTCGTAGCCCTCGAAAATCATGTCCATCGCATCGGCATAGCCGGCCACTTCCTGCTCATCGCGGCTGGCGAAGGTTTTTGTCTGCAGCCCGGAGAGCAGCTTCTCCACCTCCGCATCACTGAGCTTGGAACCCTCGATGCGGGTGGACGACCCCACGCTCTCAATCGTGGCGATACGCCGGAGGCTGGTCAGCTTTTCCGGCGCCAAAGTTTCAATGACTTTCCAGCGGCCTTTGAATTCGTCGATATCGGCGATGAGCTTGAGGATCTCCGGGGTGATCGTGATGTTCTTGATCTCGTGCATGGGCGTTATAGCCATTTTCACCCATTTTTAGCCGTTTGAGCTCAAAGGAGGAAAATATCCATTTTCACCCGTTTATAGCCATTTGTTACCCGAAACGGAGGACCCAAACCCGACGATCCGAACCATTCTGCTTGTCCCGATCTCGGACGTTGAGATCCAATGAAAATAAACGACTTAGCTCATGGGAGCAATAACTCGGTTTTTGGGAGCAATAAGGGAGCAATAAGCTGTTCCAGGGGCGCTTTTGGGGCTTATGGGGCGACGGAGGCCTTCAAAAGTCAATAAATTACAATTTGTCTGAGAAATGGCATGGAAGAGGTCATCGGTTCGATCCCGATCAGGTCCACCAAACAACCCAACAACTTACGACACTCCGGCTTGGTAGCGTTTGGTAGCAAATTACCAAAGATCTCCTGGTTTGGCAGCGAGCCGACGCGGGCCTTCCATGCGACGAGGTTCAGCTCCGCTTGAGGATAGCGCGTGAAGATTGGCTCGCTTCGCAGCCATTCCAGATCGCTGGGGGCAACCTCCTTTCGCGGGCACTTCTCTAAGATTGGAAGCGCGTTGTAAGTGGAAGTGCGTCGTTGTGTTCTGTAGTCGCATATGCGTGGGAGTCGCGGTGCGGTCACGACGCTGGCGAACAGGACGAATAAGCATTGAACCAGGCAGGGATCAGATACGGCGGGCTGCGTTGTGCCGCGGCTTTGTGCGCCGTGACCACCATCATGAACTGCGGTGTTTGTAGGTGTCAGAGCGCTGGCCCGGACCGCCCGCTTGCGCAGATGGTTGGCTCGGGACGGAGTCCAACACCAGTTCAGCCGATCGTGGATGTTCCCACCGCTCCCACCAGCTTTTCGCAAGTTTCGGCGCGCCCGCTTGAGCCGCGGCAAAACGCAGTTCCGGGAGCAACGGCGCCGCAGGGATTGCCATCGGCGCCAGAAAATCTTGGCGGCGCCGCGGGCGATCAGACGATTCGGGCGCCGCAGGTTGGCGCGGGATTACAAGGCCCCGTGATCACGCTGGAGCAGGCGCTGAAGATGGCGAAGGCGCATGACCTCCAGTTCCAGATGGCGCAGGTCCAGGCGAAGATCGCGCACGAGAAGAGTCTGCAGGCCAGAGATGCCCGGCTGCCGACGGTGAATGCGCTGAATCAGTTCATTTATACCCAGGGCAATGGCACGCCGTCAGGCGTCTTCATCGCGAACGATGGAGTGCATGTGTACAACGAGCAGGCGGTGGTGCATGAAGATCTGCTCTCGCTGGTGCGCGGGGGACAGCAGCGACAGGCGCAGGCCGCCGAGGCGATCGCGGGGGCGCAAGAGGAGATTGCGCGGCGAGGTCTGGTGCAGACGGTGGTGCAGAGTTATCTGAATTTGCTGATCGCGCAGCGAAAGATGGCCAACGCACAGGAGTCGCTGCAGGAGGCGAACGATTTTGTGGATGTGACGCGCAAGCAGGAGCAGGCCGGGGTTGTCTCGCACGTCGATGTGGTGAACGCGGAGATGCAGGCGGAGCAAGCGACGCGTGCGGTCGAGGACTTTGAGCTGGCCGCGGAACAGGCGCATCTGGCGCTGGCGGTGCTGCTGTTCGACAACTTCGACAACCAGTTCACCGTCGCGGATACGATCGGAACGCTGCCGGGCGCCCCCAGCTTCGATGAGATGAAAGCCAAAGGCCTGGCGGGCAATCCTGACGTCGCGAGTGCACGGGCCGGAGTGGCGGAGTCGCACGCGGCGGCCTCGGTTGCGCGCTATGCGTATCTGCCCGCGCTGGGGGTGAACTTCTACTCTGGCATCGATGCGAACCAGTTCCAGGCCATGGCCAGCAACGTTTATGGGGCGACCAAGAGCACGCAGCAGAACAATCTCATCGGCAGCCGGCAGAACCTCGGATATTCAGCCGATGTGACGCTGAACATTCCGGTGTGGGACTGGGGCGCGACGCGCAGCAAGGTCCGGGAGGCCGAGGACAGCGCGCATCTGGCGGAGGGGAAGGCGAAGTTCGCCGAACGTCAGGTGCAGGAGCAGCTGCATTTGTACTATGCGCAGAGTGAGCTTGCGCGCAAACAGTTGAGTTCGCTGACCCGGTCGCGCGCTCTGGCCGCCGAGAATCTTCACCTGACGATGCTGCGCTATGAGGCGGGCGAGGCGACGGCGCTCGAAGCGACGGCAGCCGAGAGCTCGCTGGCGTCGGCGCGCAATGCCTATGAAGATGGGCTGAGCAAGTACTACGTTGCGCTGGCACAGTTGCAGACGCTGACAGGGAGCCTTTGAAATGCTGACGCGACGACGAACGGCTGGGCTGCTGCTGGCGCTTGCCCTGGCTGCCGCGGGTTGTCACAACTCGACCGCGCCGAACCAGAAGCCGCCGCCGGTAGGGGTGGAAGCAGTGCAGGTAGGGCAGCAGCCGATTGCGGAGATTGTGCATGGCGGAGGCACGATCTTTCCTCTCCGGCAGGCGTCGCTGGCGCCGAAGATCAGCTCGCCGGTGCGGGCGTTTTACGCCTCGCGCGGCCAGCATGTGCATCGCGGGCAACTGCTGGCCGTGCTGGAGAACGAGGACCTGGCGGGCGCGGCTGTTTCAGCCGAGGGCGGCTTCGACCAGGCGCGCGCCAACTATACGAAGGTGGTCGCCAGTAGTCTGCCGGAGCAGATTCAGGCCGCGCAACTGGGCGTAACCAACGCGGACGCGGCCCTTGCGGCGCAGCAGAAGCTCTACGACAGCTACCTTTGGCTTTATCAGCAGCACGCGGGCGCGCGCAAGCAGGTGGACCAGGCAGAAGCGGCGCTGGTGCAGGCGCGCAGCCAGGCCGAGGCGGCGAAGAAGAAGCTGGCCGATCTCCGGGCAAGCGGCAGCACCGAGCAGACGCACGCGGCGCAAGGTCAGGTGGAGGCGGCGCGAGGGCAGTATCTTTCGGCCAAGGCGCAGTTGGAATACACGCACCTGCGCAGCCCGATTACGGGCGTGGTGGCGGACCGCTCGGTCTATCCGGGGGACATTGCGCAGGCCGGAACGCCGCTGCTGATTGTGATGGATGTGAGCCGCGTGTATGTTCGGCTGCACCTGCCGCATCCGCAGTCGGCGCTGCTGAAGCTGGGAGATGTGGGAGAGATTCACGTTCCGGGAATCGATGCTCCGGTTGCGTGTAAGGTGGCCGTAATCAGTCCGGCGCTCGATCCGAACAGCACGACGGTTGAGGTGTGGGTGGAGGCGCCGAACCCAAATAACAACTTGCAGCCGGGTACTTCGGTGCAGGTGGATCTGGTTGCGCGCGTGGTGCCGAACGCATTGGTCATTCCATTGACGGCGGTGCTGACCGACTCGAACGGAGCGCAGTCGGTGATGGCGATCGCGCCTGACAATACGGCGCGGCGACAGCCGATTACTACCGGGATCGAGAACAATGGCGTAGTGCAGGTGGTGGCGGGGCTGAAGCCGGGGATGTTCATTGTCGCGACCGGCGCATACGGCCTGCCGGATAACACCGAGGTGAAGCCGAGTCCGGGGCCGAAGCTGCCGCCGTCGGGTGCGCCGGCGGAGGCGCCAGGATTCTCGACCTCGCCGTCGCCTTCGACTGCATCGAACGCGGCTTCGTCTTCTTCCGCGCTGGCCTCCCCGTCTCCATCGGGAGCGAATGCTGCAACTGCGGCGGGCGGTCAGCCCTGATGGCCAAGACCGACGAGGAGACGAGACAATCCAGCAAGCAGGGGGAGCCCGGGCAGGAACCGCAGTTCTGGTTGATCCGCTACTCGAAGGCGCTGATCGGGCTGGTGATTGCGCTGGTGGTGTTGGGAATCTATTTCGCGTTTCAGATTCCAACGAGCGTCTTTCCGCAGACCAACTTTCCGCGGGTGATCATCGCGCTCGACAACGGCGTGACGCCCATCGACCAGATGCTGGTGAGTGTGACTCGACCGGTGGAACTGGCGGTGAGCAGCGTGCAGGGGCTGCAGAGCGTTCGTTCGATCACCAGTCGCGGCACCGCGGAGATCGACCTGTTCTTCGACTGGAAGGTGGATATGTTCCAGACGCTGCAGCGCGTGGACTCGGCGCTGGCTACGGTGCAGGGGACATTGCCACCAACGGTGAAGATGGACGCGCACCGGCTGACGTTTTCGAGCTTTCCGATCATGGGCTATGCGATGACCTCGGACTCGATGCCGCCGACGGAGTTGTGGAAGCTGGCAACGTACCAGCTCACACCACGGCTGAATCGCGTGGCCGGAGTTGCGACCGTGACAGTGCAGGGCGGCGAGGTACCGGAGTACCAGATCACACCCGACCCGGAAGAGTTGATTCGCACCTCGACCACGGTGCCGGAAATCCTGACCGCGATTCAGAAGACCAACGTGATCTCGTCGCCGGGATTGATCCAGGCGCATCACGATCTGGTGCTCGACCTGGTGGATGGGCAGGTACACGATCCCGCGGAGCTCGCACAGATTGTCGTCAAGAAGACGCCGGCGGGCGTTCCGATCCACATCGGCGATGTGGCCGAAGTGCACAGCTCGGTGCAGCCGGTGTACACGGTGGTGACGGCGCACGGACAGCCGGCGGTGCTATTGAACATTACGCGCCAGCCGGGAACCAGCACGATCTCGGTCGCCTCGGCGGTGCAGAAGGAGCTGGACCAGCTAAAGTCCACGCTGCCGCCGGGTGTGCAGTTCTCGACGTTCTACGATCAGTCGGGCTCGGTCCACTCTTCGATCAGCAGCGTGCGCGATGCTGTGCTGATCGGGATCGCGCTGGCGTCGCTGGTGCTGATTCTGTTTCTGCGC
This sequence comes from Granulicella sp., assembly GCA_965277925.1. Classification (GTDB taxonomy): domain Bacteria; phylum Acidobacteriota; class Terriglobia; order Terriglobales; family Acidobacteriaceae; genus Granulicella. Next base: position 2,520,542 of record OZ255850.1, read on the forward strand.
GACTGGGGCAGTTCCCTGGTTGCGGGTCTGGTGATTCCGGTCACCATCGCGATCACGTTCATCGTCATGCACCTGCTGGGCGAGAGCTTCAACATGATGACGCTGGGGGGCATGGCCGCCGCGGTGGGGTTGGTCATCGACGATGCCATTGTGGTGGTCGAGAACATCGTGCGCCATCGCGACCAGGGCGAGAAGACGGAAGAGGCGATCCAGAATGCGCTGCACGAACTGATGGTGCCGCTGGTCTTCTCTACCATTACGCCGGTCAGCGTGTTTCTCCCTTTGGTGGCGATCACCGGCGTCACGGGCAGCTTCTTTCGCGCGCTGGCGGTCACTATGGGCGCGGCGCTGATTACGTCGCTGGGGTTGGCGCTTACCTGGACACCGAATCTGAGCGAGTACCTTCTGAGCAAGAAGAAAGAGAAGGACGGCGACAAGAAAGAAGCGGAGCAGGGTGGCTTCATGGGCAAGGTCTTGAGCGTCTACGAGCGCGTACTGAAGCTGGCGCTGGGCCATCGCTGGGTGCTTGCCGCCCTGGCCGTGATGGTCATCGCGGTCTCGTACTGGAGCTACACGCAACTGGGCTCCGACCTGCTGCCACCTATGAACGAGGGCAGTTTCGTGATCGACTACATCATGCCGGCGGGCAGTTCGCTGGCCGAGACCGACCGGGTGGTCAGCCACATCACTTCCATCCTGAAGACGGTGCCGGAGGTCCAGACGACGGCGCGCCGCACCGGTTTGCAGCTCGGCCTGGCGGCGGTGACCGAAGCCAACACCGGCGACATCTCGGTGCAACTGAAGTCCAGCCGCAGCCGAACCACGGACGCCATCATTGCCGACGTGCGGGCGCAGATCGCCGCTGCCGAACCCGGCATTCACATCGAGTTTGGGCAGATCCTGCAAGACATGATCGGCGACCTGACCAGCGCGCCGCAGCCGGTGGACATCAAGCTGTTCTCGGAGGACGATGCGCTGCTGCGCAAGTGGGGACCGCTGGTCGGCGAGAAGGTGAAGCAGGTCAATGGCGTGGTCGACGTGCTGAACGGCATCGAGGATACGATCAGCGGGCCGGCCCTGCTTTACGAAGTGAATCCGGAGATCAGCTCGCAGACCGGCTTTACGCCGGAGGAGGTCGAGACCGATGCCAACGCGCTGCTGGACGGCGAGGCCGCCAGCACGCCGCTGGTGGTGAACAGCCGCGCCTATACCATTCGCATCCGCTTTCCCGAGGCTAACCGGCAGTCGTTCGAGGCGATGAACAATACGCTTTTGGCGAGCGCTTCGGGCAGCACGGCGACGTTGGGATCGCTGGCCCGGATCGTCAACCAGCCGGGCCAGACGGAGATCCTCCAGGAAAATCTGCAGCGTTACGTTGCCGTGACGGCACGTCTGCAAGGAACCAACCTCGGCTCTGCCATCAGCAACATCAAGAAGACCATCGCGGGGATGCACATTCCGCCGACGATTCGTGTGGAGTACGGCGGCACCTATCAGACGCAGCAGAACTCGTTCCGCAGTCTGATGGCGGTGCTGCTGATCGGTCTGCTGCTGGTGTTTCTGCTGCTGCTGTTCGAGTTCCGAAACTTCTCGGCGCCGAGCGCCATTCTGGCTTCGGCGATTCTGTCGACCTCCGGTGTCTTCGGCGCGCTGATGATCACCGGCACGACGTTCAATATTTCGTCGTTCATGGGACTCATCATGGTGGTGGGGATCGTTTCGAAGAACGGCATTCTGCTGCTGGATGCCGATCACAAGTTTCGCGCGGCCGGAAAATCTGCGGAGGAAGCGATGGTGGAGGCTGGGCGGCAGCGTCTGCGTCCGATCGCGATGACCGCCATTGCCGCCATCGCCGGGATGCTGCCGCTCGCGCTCGCGCTGGGCTCCGGCTCGCAGATGCTGCAGCCTCTGGCCATCGCGGTGATCGGCGGAATCGTCGTGTCGATGTTCCTGTCGCTCATCATCACGCCGGCCGTCCAGTACTACCTGACTGAAAGCACGTCGAGGTCGTGAAGGGCTATCCCGAGACGGCTGCGCGGTTGCTGCGATGACCGGTTGCACGGCAGTCTCTTCTCGTCCCGACCCACCGGTATCTAGCCCGAGCAGCGCGCGAAGAGCTACCACACACGAAGGGCAACCACGTCGGTCGAGGCCGCCTTGAAATCGACAACGTGGATGTGTAGCACGAGCTGCAAGTTGTGGTTGGCCCAGCCCGCAGGCAGTTGACGGGCTAGCCGAGCTATCGAAGCCGGGCTACAGATGAAGTTCGCGGCCGCCAGAGTGCCATATTGACCCATGCCCGCGACGCTCATCATCGGGGCGTCGCCATTCTTTTGCGCGAGCCGCGTAACGATGGCATAGTCCGACGTGTCGCGGGAGTCGAGCGAGGCGTGCAGCATCCAGCGGCGGCCCGGGGTTTGGGTGTCGTCGATCTCGTTGCGCGCGGCGAGCACGAAGGGAAGGCCCTTGGTCAGCTCGATGGTCATTGGATTGTTGAAGCCGCCCACCAGCACGGTGGGGCTGTTGCGCAGCTCGGCAAACGAGATGTCGTTGGGAAAGCGCTCTTGAAATGCCTGATTCTGGCGGGTCACAGTCTGCACGATCGCCGAGACCGCGGCGACATCGCCCAGGGCCACGAAACTGTTCACGGCGGCAATCAGGTCAGGCCCCTTGATGTTCGTGTCCGGTCCCGTGGGCACAAAGAACTCCATGCCATCGGTTTCGAGGCCGTGCTCGCGGGCATAGCGGTCGGAGAACTCTTCCGAGAGCCGGTAGACGGCGTTGCTGCCGATCGAGACGATCACCGGCTTGGAGCTGTTGGTCCAGGGTTGCCAGAACTGTTGGAAGGTGCGCATCTGCCGCGCTCCGGGCAGCCAATAGAGCAGCGCTGTGGCGGTCAGCAAGGCGACGATGGCGGCGAGCGACAAGGGGCGTCTGTAGATCTCCCACCAGGGGAGAGTCGTGGGCGGCTGCAGGGCGCGGGGCAGCGGCAGGGGTGCGTCCCGGAGGGGCGCCATGGCTGCCGGCGGATCGACGACCTCGAGAGACGAAGGCGAAACAACGGCCGCAGGCGCTAGTTCCTGCGCCGCCCTGGCGCCTTCCCGCCAGCGGAACGAGGCGCGGTAGGAGCCCGATGGAATATCGATCTGGACTTCCGGCGGAGTGGCCGACTCCGACACCGATTGGTAAAACTGCGCAAGCCGCTTGCGCACCTCGGCGGCCCGAATGCGGACGACCGGATCTTCGCCGGTCTCATAGTCGGGCCGCCGCCCGAAGACCTCCGCGCCGATGACGCGCTCGCGCAGCAGATGCTCTTCCTGCGCCAGGGTGTGCTTGACGATATAGCGAAGCAGGTTCTGGCACTGCTGGGTGTGGCAGAAGGGAGGGCTCGCCAGCACCTCCTCGAGCACCTGCTGGATGCGGGCGGGCTCGGAGGCGTGATCTTCCGCTCCCGTCGGCGGGATGTGCTGGCCAGGCGCTTGAGGCGGCCCTTGAAGCGACGACCCTTGAAGCGAGCGGATCAGCGTGTCCATAAACAAATCGTATTCGGCTTCATGCCATAGGACGGTATGTTACCCCCCTGTTGCCACATTGTCAAACTACAGAAAATAAAGTAGTTAGCTAAGTAGGGAACCGTATGGAGCCTTGTGCGGAGCCTACCCGCGCATGTTTTGTGTACCGGGCTGAAGAAAGTCGAAGTCAACATCCCCCAGAAGCGAACCACGTGTTAGGGATTCGCGGCTTGCCATTTTTCAGGCAAGTCCCAAGCACTCCAGCAAACACTCGAAATGCAATATTTTCAGGAGACCCAGGAGACCGATGATGAGCCAGGTATATGAGACCAGCGTCTCGAGAAGAATGCTTTTCGGAACCGCAATCCTTTCAGCCTGCCTGCTGGTTCCCTCGGGAATCGGCGTGTTCACGGCGCCGGCCTTAGCGCAGGTCATTACGGGAACGCTCTCGGGAACAGTCAAGGACCAGACTGGGGCGATCATTCCCAATGCGACCGTCCTGCTGCGGAATACGTTGAGCGGCGATAAGCGGACGATCACGTCCAACAGTGCGGGCTTCTTCACGTTCGCGGGCGTCAACTCGGGCGACTACAGCGTGACCGTGAACGCGGCCGGCTTTCAGCAGTTGGTGCAGTCGGGAATCCATCTGGATCCAGGTGACAGCCGCGCACTGTCGTCGTTGATGTTGAAGCCGGGAGCCGCGTCGGAGACGGTGACGGTCGAGGCCGAGACCAACGTGCCGCTCGATACCGGCGAGCGCAGCGATCTTATCACCGCGGAGGAAATCAAGCATCTCTCGGTCGAAGGCCGCGACGTCACCGAACTCTTCAAGACGCTGCCGGGGTTCGCGATTGCCAATCAAGGCGTAAGCAATGCCGCCTACGATCCTTCGCAAGTCAGCGTGAACGGCGCGCTGGGCAACTATGCCGCCAACGGCAACCCGCTCGGCGGCGTCAGCCTGAAGCTGGACGGCGCCGACATTACCGACCCCGGCAACTACGGGGCAGCGATCCAGAACGTCAACTACGACCAGGTGGGCGAGGTAAAGGTTGAGGTTTCCAACTTCGGCGCCGACATCGCCAACGGCCCCGTGGTCGTGAACGTGGTCAGCAAGGCGGGAGGCGACCAGTTTCACGGCGAGCTCTATGCCTATGCCCGCACCTCCAAACTGGACTCGACGGATGCGCTGGCCAAGGCCACGGGGTCAGCCAAGGACCCGGACCAGGAGGTCTATCCGGGCGTGGCGATCGGCGGTCCCATCCTGATTCCTGGCACCAACTTCAATCACAGCCGGGCGCTGACGTTCTTCGCGGGCGCGGAGGATTATGCGCAACGGAATATCTACGCCTACGGCAACGCAGCCAGCGCGCTGGTGCATGCGCTGGTGCCTACCGCGAATATGCGCAAAGGCGATTTCAGTATGGGGGAGCTGAAGAACTATCTGGGGCCGGAACTCTATGCGAGCCCCATGGAGAGCAACATCAACATGGTCCCGACCTTCGCGAAGACCGACACGCCGTCGAGCGCGACGCCGCCTGGGATGGGCAGCATTGTGAACGGACAGATTCCGATGGCGGACCAGGACCCTGGGTTCCAGGCGATCTTCAATGCGCTTCCTCTACCGAACCAGACGGCGACCCTGAAAAATCCTTACAACTGGCAGGCGCAGGATTTCGTCAACAACGACCTGTACCAGATACTGGGCCGCGTCGACCTTACGATCTCGCAGAAGAACCACCTGTTCGGCCGCTATACCGTGGAGCGCGGCGGTTCGGGAAACCCGACCGCGATTTACTACAACCCGGGCGGCCCGAACACACCGGGCGGCGGGTTGGATTCGGTGAACTCGCAGAGCGCGGCCGCCAATCTCACTACGGTCTTCACGCCGACGCTCACCAACCAGCTCTTCGGAGGGCTGGCCTATCTGGACTCGGCCTTCGTCAGTCCGAATCCAAGCGCGCTGACGGCGTACCCCTACCAGGGCGCCTACGCCAACGGACGCCATCCGCTGCCCATGCTGGGCAACTACGATCAGGAGACCAGCGGGTTGCCGCTCGCGCTTTATCCGGATTACTCGCTCGGGCCGATCTTCTCGCACAAATTCGACCCTGAGGGCGGGGACACCGTGACCAAGTTGTGGGGCAAACATACGGCCAGCTTCGGTGTCTACATCGAGCGCGTCATCAACAACCAGCGCGTCCCCAACGTGGATACCAATGGCACCATCAGCAACTACTACCTTCCGGGCGCTGGCGGAACGATCACGGATGCGGACAGCACGACGGCCCATCCCGACATGCCGACCATGTCCGGCAACTGGGTTGCGGATTACTATGAGGGCTTTGTCGGAGGCTACAGTCAGCAGAACATTCTGCCGCAGACGAATCTCTACTTCTGGAACAACGATTTCTTCGCCAACGACTCGTGGCGGGTGCTCCCGAGGCTGACCTTGAACGCCGGCCTGCGGGTCGAGCACATCGGCCTCTGGAACGATTCCTACGGAAAAGGCCTGGCGATCTTTGAGCCATCCCTGATTGCCAGTGGTGCGTCCACGTCGCCGTATCCCGGATTTCTGTGGCACGCCATCGATCCGAGTCTGCCGCTTTCGGGCAACAACTCCAAGCCGGCATTTCTCGAGCCGCGCGTCGGCTTTGCCTGGAATGTCTACGGCAACGGCACCACCGTGCTGCAAGGCGGCTGGGGTGAGTACCGCTCGCACGACTCCTGGAACGACGTCACGAATGCCATCAACGTCTCGCAGAACGTCAGCAACGTGAGCTATGGGGCATCTTCGCTGAAAGCCATCAGCGGCCTCAACATTCCGTTGGCTTCGGGCGCTCAGAAAAATACCAATACCTATCCCTCCGGTTTGAATCTGGCCTCGCCATCGAGCTATGGCGCGCCGGGCGCGGTGTTCGGCCTGACGCAGGGCGACAACGAACAGCCGCTGACCGACACCTACAGCTTGACGCTCAATCAGCAGCTTCCCGGGAAGATGAACATGCTGATCGGGTACGTGGGAGACAACAGCCGGTTCCTGCTCGACGATGGCAGCAATCAGACGGTGTCGCTGGACAACGTGAACGCTATCCCGATCGGCGGCCTGTATAAGCCGAATCCGTATACGGGACAGATCCTGGTGCCGGTCGGGGTCAACGTGAACACCGCGGGCGGCGCCGCTTCGGTTGCGTCCAGCGCCGGCGCGCAGCAGATGAATCAGTATCGTCCGCTGAATACGGCGCTGGTGCAGTATGGCGCGATCGACGTTCCGAAACATAACCTGTTCAGCAACTACAACGGCCTGCAACTCGGGCTTACCCGCCAGACCGGCCGCGTCCTGTTCAACATCAACTACACCTTCAGCAGAGCGCTGGGCGTGCAAGGCGCGCTGGGCACCGGCGAGCCGGGCAACCCCTTCAACGTGTACGACGACTACGGTCCGGAAAACTTCGACCGCACGCACATCTTCAACGCCTCTTACACGTTTGAAGTTGGCTCGCCGGTGCATAACAAGTTTGTGGGCGAGTTTGCGAACGGATGGGAGCTCTCCGGGATAACGAACTACCAGAGCGGCCCCGACATCGTGACCACAACGAGCAGCCCGGGGTTCGCGGTCAACGGCAGCATTGGCCAGCAATATCTGAACCCACCCACCAACACGATCCCGAATCCCGCCTACATCACGATCAGCAACACGGTTTTTCTGGGTACGCCGGACGTGAGTCTGCAGCCCACGTTGCTCTGCGATCCTCACTCCGGTCTGGGGCATCGGCAGTACATCAACGGCAACTGCTTCGGCACACCGAACCTTTTGCGTAACGGTCCCTACCAGTACCCAACGCTGCGCGGGCCGGCATACTTCGACACCGACTTGAGCGCGCAGAAGAGCTTCAAGATCAAGGGTGAACAAAACATTCAGTTCCGGCTCTCGGCGTTCAACTTCATCAATCATGCGCTGGCGAGCTTCACCGGGGATTTCACCAATCAATACACGCTGAACCTGACCAATCCCAATGGCACCAACTTCAATCAGGGCGTCAATACTCCGTCGGCGGGCTTCGGCTCCGCTCCTTACGAAACGGGCCGGCGCGTTCTTGAACTCATGGCGAAATACAACTTTTAATTCTTCGTTATCAGGAGCAAGTTCATGGCCCGTCGCCTGTTCGTATTGTCGTTTCCGCTGGCTGTCGTTGGTGCGTTGCTGCTTCCCGCGACGCGGCAGGCTACCGCGCAATCCGCTACATTCCCTGCTCCCGTGGTCGCCAGCTCAACGACCACAGTAGGCGCCGGATTGAACCAGCCACAAAGTGTAGCGATCGATAACGCCGGCAATGTGTTCGTTGCGAACGCCAACGCTGTGACAGTCATCGAGTTTCCGGCCAGCGGCGGAAAACCCATTACTGTCATCACTGCTCCAACGGGGTCGTATAACAAAGGCCTCACCACGGACCCATCCGGCAACGTCTACACCAGCAGCTACGGTGGCAACATCTATGAGGCTCCCGCCGGAGGTGGCGCGCAACTCACGTTCTACTCCTCCAACGCCGGCCCCTGCGCCGCCGCGTTAGGCTACTATTTCGGGGTCGACGATCTTTCCAGCGATGCGGCCTCGAACATTTACGCGGTCGGCAATCAGGCGGACATCCTGAAGCTGGATCAGAAGGGCGGCTGCACGGCAATCCTTACACCGACGCAGCTTGGGGCAAGCATTCCGTCGCATGTCGCCTCCGACGCCGCCGGTGACCTGTATTACTCCGTAGGCTCTGCCATCTATTACCTGCCTGTGGGCAGCACGTCTCCGAAACAAGTGACGACGTTGCCTACGGTTAATGGCCTGAAGGTCGATACCCAAGGCGATCTATTTATCTCCGACAGCGGGTCTATCGATGAGATTCCGTTTCTCAATGGCGCGCTCGTACCGTCGAAGCTCACTTATGTGCTGCCGATCGGACCGCCGGACACCGTCGCTGTCAGCCCAGCCGGAGTCATCTATTTTTCCAACTCCAACGCCAGCAGCGTGCAACGCGCGGTGATCGGGAGTCTCCCGCTTGGATCATCCGCGGTTGGAACGCAGGGCACGGCGGGCGTGCTGACGTACACCTTCAACGCGGCCGTCACGCCGTCGAGCTTCACCTACGTTTCAGGAAGCGGAGCTTCGACGGCGTTTGCTACCGTTGCGGCAGCAGCGGGCGTTACCAACACTTGCGCGACCGGCACGGCCTATCCCGCAAGCACCTCCGCCACGCCCAGTTCCTGCACGCTCAACGTTGCACTCGATGCGATCACGCCGGGCAAGAACACAGGCGCCGTGCTGCTGAACACAAGTTCCTCTACGTTGGCTACGACCTATCTCTACGGCGTCGGCAGCGGCGCGGGCCTGGCTGTCGATCCCGGCACGCAGACGTCGCTGGGAATGTTTACAACACCGTCCGCGGTGCGCGTCGATGGAGCGGGAAACATCTTCGTGGCCGACGCCGGCAAGAGTTCGGTGACGGAGATTCCTGCGGGCGGCGGCGCCGCGATCACGGTGGGCAACGGGTTGAACGCGCCGCAAGGGCTTGCCGTTGGTCCTGCGGGTAACCTCTTCATCGCGGACACGGGCAACAATCGCATCGTCCAAGTGCCCATCTCTGGCGGGTCTCTGAACACGGCGGGACAGACAGCGGTGGCGAGTGGTTTGAGCGCCCCGCTGGGCCTTGCGCTGGACAACTATGGCAATGTGCTGATCGCGAACTCGGGCGCGGGCAACGTGCTCGAACTGCCGAATCAGGGGGGCGTTGCCGGGCTGCTGCCGGCGTTCGCGGTAGGAACTGGCTTCAAGAAACCTACGGCCATCGCAGTCGATGCCAATAACAACATCTTCGTCGCCGATGCCACGTCCGCCGATGTTGTCGAGATTACTGCGGCGGGCTCGCAGTCGAACGTTCTGACAAACCTCGCGCAACTGGCTGGCCTCGCGTTGGACGCCAACGACGACATCTTTCTGACCCAGACCGGCATTGCGGCGGTTACGCGGGTCGCCTTCACGGGCGGCGCCTACGCGACCAATGCGACGACCGCGCTGGGTACGGGACTGGCAGGGCCCCAAGGGATCGCGTTGGACAGCGCAGGGAACCTGTATGTTGCCGATGCTGCGGGAGGCGCGGCCTACAAGATTCAGCGGACGCTGGGCGCGTTGAGCTTCGGCAAAGTCAACACCGGCTTGAGCAGCGCGGCGCAGACGCTGTCGCTCTCGAACTCGGGCAACCAGGGACTTACGCTCAGCTCGCCGATCTATGCGGCCACCGGCAACAGCGCCGATTTCAGCGTTACCGCGTCGGGCAACAATGGATGCGGAACTGCGCTCGCTACGGGTGCTTCCTGCGGCGTTTCGGCAACCTTCAGTCCCACCGCGACAGGATCGCGCACAGCGACGCTCGCCTTCACAAGCAATGCGTCTAACGCTGCGGTCGTTGGCGCGACGCTAAGTGGCACGGGCGCGAACTCAGCGCCGACCACAGTGACGCTGTCGGTTTTGCCTGCGGGCTCGATCAGCTTCGGCCAGACGGTCACGGTCACCGCAGCCATCGCTCCGGTGATGACCTCGACAGCCACGCCCAGTGGCGCGGTACAGTTCTCGCTGGACGGCAGCGCCTATGGCACGCCGGTATCGCTAAGTTCGAATGGCTCCGCGAGCGAGCCCATCACCAATCTCGCCGGAGGCGCGCATGTGATCAACGCGACCTACAGCGGTGACAACAACTTCGCCAGCGCAGCGGCAACCAGCGCACTCAACCTCACGATCGCCGCCGCCACGACGGTCACGACGCTTGCGTCCAATCTCTCCGGCGCGACAGCAGTCACGCCCGGCACCTCCGCCACCTTCACGGCAACCGTGAAGTCGAGCTTCACGCCGCCGCCGTATCCGAGCGGTTCCGTGTCCTTCTTCCAGGCGGGGAACACGACGGCTCTGGGCACCGCGCCGCTGACCAACGGCGTGGCCACCTTCACCACCACCGCGCTGGCTAACGGCCAATACAACGTAACCGCGGTCTATAGTGGGGACACCGATTTCTCAACTTCTACGTCCGCGGGATTTGCAGTCTACGTGTCGCCGCCGACGTTTGTGCTGTCGAAGGCGCCCACCTCGCTTTCCGTTCTGGCGAGCGGCGCTGCCTCGACCTCCTTTACGCTGACGCCGATCTCCGGTTATACGGGGACCGTCTTCCTCTCATGCAGCGGCCTTCCTATCGATGCTATCTGCAGCTTCACGCCGGGCGCAGTCGATTTCATAGTGAGGCCAGGCCCGCAAGCCGTGCTGCTTACGGTACGCACCGGCGTCGCGCCGTCCAATGCAGGTCTATTCGCCATCCCGTGCCTGTTCGTCATGGGGGCGCTGCTTTTCTCTGCACGGCGCAAGCGTATGCCAAGGCTGCTGATGGCCGCCGTGCTGATGGCGTGTGGAGCGATTGCAAGCGCCTCACTGAGCGGCTGTTCAGGTGGAACCAACTATGCCTCGGCCGCCGGGACCGCGACTGTCACTGTGCAGCTTACCGGCTCAGCCGCGCCGGGTGGCCCAAACATCGTGCAAAGCTTCAGCTTTGCACTGCAAGTCCAGTAGCTCACCTGGGGGGCGCCGGTGTGGCCGCAATTAGAATCGCAATTAACGGGACCCAATGCCGCGAATGCATGAGATGAATCGGCTCCAGCTGTGGAGGAGAAGTTTGCGCGGTCCCTGGAGCGAAGCCGCAGTAAATCACCGCGCACCGCGCACCGTCAACTGCGGGCTGGGGCTGGCGGTTTGCTGGCTGGGCATGGGTATGGGCGCGGCCGTGGCACAGACCACTGTGCGGCGAGTCCCAGCGGTTCCTCTATACGCGGACCCACACGCTGGAGCCGAGCGGCGCATCACGGATCTGCTGGCGCACATGACGCTGGACGAAAAGATTCACGCGCTGAGCACCGATCCCTCCGTGCCGCGGCTGGCAGTCGCGGGCACAGGTCACGTCGAGGGGCTGCATGGACTTGCTCTCGGCGGTCCAGGACATTGGGAGGGCCGCAACCAGGCTGTGATTCCCACCACGCAGTTTCCGCAGGCGCGCGGCCTTGGACAGACATGGGACCCAGCCATCCTCGCGCGGGCTGCGGCGCAGGAAGCTTACGAAGCGCGCTTCGCGTTTGGGAAATACCATCGCGGCGGTCTGGTGGTGCGCGCGCCCAACGCCGACCTGAGCCGCGATCCGCGCTGGGGCCGCAGCGAAGAGAGCTACGGCGAAGACCCGTTTCTCGTGGGCACCTTTGCGACCGCCTTCACGCGCGGCTTGCAGGGTAACGATGCTCGCGTGTGGATGACCGCGTCGCTGCTCAAGCACTTCCTGGCCAACAGCAATGAGGACAACCGTTCCGGCTCCTCTTCCAATTTCGACGGGCGGCTGTTTCACGAGTACTACGCGGTTCCCTTTCGCATGGCAATCGAGGACGGCCACGCGAACGCGATGATGACCGCGTACAACGCCTGGAACGGCGTGCCCATGGCCGCCAATCCGGTGCTGCGCGATGTGGTGATGAAGGCCTGGGGCTTCGATGGAATTCTGTGTACTGACGCTGGGGCACTGACCAACATGGTGACCCACCACCATGCCTACGCGACGCTGCCGGAGGCTGCGGCGGCGGCGATCCACGCGGGCATCAATCAATTCCTCGACAGCTACGAAAAACCGGTGCGCGATGCGTTGGCGCAGGGGCTGATTACGGAGGCCGACATCGACCGTAACCTGCGCGGCGTGTATCGCGTGATGCTGCGACTAGGCCTGCTGGATCCGGCTGAAGACTCGCCGTACTCGCACATCGGCGAGACAGGCGTTGGGCAGACGGACCAGGCGCCCGGCGACCCGTGGAATGGCGCGGCTCCGCGAAAACTAGCGCGGCAGGTGACCGACGAATCCATCGTGCTGCTCAAGAACGAGCGCGAGACACTGCCGCTCGATGCCGCGAAGACACAGTCGATTGCGGTCATTGGGCCATGGGCGAATATTGTCGCGCTGGACTGGTACAGCGGAACACCGCCATTCGCGGTGACGCCGCTGGAAGGAATTCGACGCCGCGCATCGGCTGCTTCGGTGACGTTCAGCGACGGCAAGGACCGCGCCGCCGCCGCCGCGCTCGCGTCCCGCTCGCAGGTTGCGGTGGTCATCGTAGGCAACCACCCCACCTGCAATGCAGGCTGGAACGTGTGCGCGTCGCCCAGCGAAGGCAAGGAGGCGATCGACCGCAAGAGCTTGACGCTCGAAGACGAGGCTCTCGTGCAGGCCGTTCTTGGGGCCAATCCGCACACTGTGGTGGTAGTGCAGACAAGCTTTCCGTATACGACTGTCTGGACGCAAGCGCATGCGCCGGCCATTTTGGAGATGACGCATAACAGCGAAGAGCAGGGCGACGCGCTGGCCGACGTGTTATTTGGCGATTACGATCCAGCGGGCAGATTGACGCAGACGTGGCCGGCGTCGCTCGATCAGTTGCCGCCCATGATGGATTACGATCTGCGCCACGGCCGCACGTATCTTTATTCCACTGCCAAGCCGCTCTACGCGTTCGGCTATGGCCTGAGCTATACGAAGTTCACTTATAGCGAGATGACTGTGACGCAGGTGGACGGTGGGCTGCGCGTCAAGCTGAGCGTCGCCAATACTGGTCGCCGCGATGGCGATGAGGTCGTGCAGATTTATGCTACCCATCTGGACTCGAAGGTATCGAGGCCGCGGGAAGAGTTGATGGCCTTTCAGCGAGTAGCTGTGCCGATGGGCCAGAGCCGCGAAGTCGCCTTCGATGTTCCACTCTCGCGATTGGCGTACTGGGACGAGACGGCGAACAAGTTTGTGGTGGAACGCGATCGCGTGGAGGTCCGGGCTGGCGCTTCTTCAGACGACATCAGGCTTCGATCTACGGTCGCAGTTGATCCAGGCAAGCAAGATGCAAGCAACGAGAAGGTGGGGAGCCCGCGTGTTGGCAATTGACCGGTGGCGAAGAGGATTGGGATGGATGACTGCGCTGCTGATCGGAGCCGGCGCTTTGACCGCGACGGGCCAGCAAACGATCTTGCAGCGCGACAATGCGACCGTGGTCATCGAGGGCTACGCACCGGGAATTGTCCGGATCACGCTTAGCCTGGACAAGACTTTTGCTTTGAGACCGCCGGGGGTTGGCATCTCCGCGAGCGCGGACGAGGCCGGGTGGACGCACACAAGCTCCGCTGAGGGCGACGTTTATCGCTCCGGCGAAATGGTCGTGCGCGTGGCGCCGTACTACAAATGGAAGGCCTCGGGCAGCAGCGCGGACATCGCGAAATACTTCACCGGGTCGACTCCGGGCGTTGGCATCACCATCGACCGGGCCGACGGCAAGCCTCTGCTGCGCATGCAAGGTTGGGAGATGGCCGTGCCCAATCACAAGGACGGCAACGCCGATGTGCTCTACGACCGCCGCAGCGGTGACGATCCTTTCTACGAAGTGGGCGCCACCTTCGCAGCGCCGGCCGACGAGCACTACTATGGCCTGGGGCAGAACCAGCAGGGGTCGCTCGATCTGCGCGGGCGCTCGCTGGAGTGCGCGCACGACTATACCGCCGCTGCCGGACCGAGCGTGTGCGTTCCGTTTATGGTCACCAACAAGGGCTATGGTTTGCTGTGGGACAACCCGTCCAAAACGCGCGTGGATTTCGCCTTCAACGAGCAGACGAAATGGACCTCGCAGGTAGGCCAGCGCGTGACTTTTTTCGTCGTCGCGGGCGACACGTACGACAAGATCTACGAGGGCTATCGACTGCTGACCGGAAGCGTGCCGATGCTGCCGAAGTCGGCCTATGGGTATATCCAGTGCAAGCAGCGTTACAGCTCGCAGAAGGAGATTCTGGATGTGGCGCGCGGCTATCGCGACCGCCATCTGCCGGCAGATGTGATGGTGGTGGACTGGTTCTACTTCACCAAGATGGGCCAGATGGATATGGACCCACGTTTCTGGCCTGATCCGAAGGCGATGAATGACGAGCTGCACCGTCTGGGATTTCATTCCATGATCAGCGTGTGGCCGCGATTCGTACCGGAGGACCGCTACTACGACACGCTTCTGAAGAACGGCTGGTTCGAGCACCTGGCCGACGGCACGCCGACCGACGGCCTTCCCTATGACCACGCCGGTTCGGACATCGATACGACCAACCCAGCCGCGGGTCGCTGGTACTGGGACACCGTCCGCGACAACTTTGTGACCAAGGGCTTCGACGCCTTCTGGGCCGACGAGACCGAGCCCGATCTGCCGCCCAACGGCAGCTATCTCCACGTAGGCCCAGGCACCGAGTACTTCAACGTCTACCCGTTCTTCCATACCCAGGCGCTCTACGATGGCTTTCGCCGCGATCTGCCGGACCGTCGCGCGTTGATTCTCTCGCGCGATGCCTATCTTGGCGCACAACACAATGGCGCCATCTTCTGGTCGTCGGACATCTATCCTACGTGGGACACGCTGCGCCGGCAGGTGCCCACCGGCATCGACTTCGTGGCCTCCGGCATGCCGTACTGGAGCACCGACATCGGTGGCTGGCAATATCTCCCGTACTCGCATAAGCCGGAGCGGACACCGCTGATTGACCCCAGCGACGCGCGCGCCAACGTAGGCCATTACGATGATTATCCTGAGCTCTACGTTCGCTGGTTCGAGTATGCGACCTTCCAGCCCAACATGCGCGCGCACGGCAGCCGCAACTTCAATGAGGTCTGGTCGTATGGCAAGCAGGCCGAGCCGATTCTGAAAAAATATCTGCGGCTGCGCTATCAGCTGATGCCTTATATTTATTCGCTCGGTTATTTTTCGCACCAGACGGGCGCACCCTTCATGCGCGGCTTATTCATGGACTTCGGCAGCGATCCCAACGTGACGAACATCGGCGACGAGTTCATGTTCGGACCGGACCTGCTGATTGCACCCGTCACCGAGCAGGGCCGCACCAGCCGCGAGGTCTATCTGCCAGCCGGCACGGACTGGTACAACTTCTGGACCGACGAGCGGGTGCACGGCGGACAGCGCGTCTCAGTGTCCGCGCCCATCGACACGCTGCCGATCTTTGTGCGGGCGGGCTCGATCCTGCCGCTGGGCGCGCCCATCCTGAGCACGGATGAGAAGCAGGCGATCTCGGAGGTGCGCGTCTATCCCGGCGCCGATGGCGACTTCACGCTCTACAGTGACGACGGGCAGACCTATGCCTACGAAAACGGAAAGAGCCAGATTACGCATCTGCATTGGTCCAATGCGAACGCCAGGCTGGAACACACCGGAGCAACCGCGTGGCCCGGTCCCGATGATCGTATCGTCCACATCGCCGGAAGTTCTTCCTCGCACTGAGATCGTCAAAGAATTCTGGAGTTGAGCAGCCATTGCTGGCAGTCTGATGTTGACGCGTCCAACATCTGCAATGGATCACGACCGGCCTGGCGACATACGCTTCTGCAACAATGGGACCATGCCGCCACAGCCCGAAGATCGCAACGCACGCGTTGTCCCGCCGATCTCCGGTGTCACATTGCGGCTGTTTCAGCGAGTGGTTCGCGCGTACTTCCGGCGGCACTTTCGCGCGGTCATGGTGCAGAATGAGGAGCGCCTGGCGCATGCTCGCGGACCGCTGATCGTCTATGCCAACCATTCCTCATGGTGGGACCCCATGGTGAGCGTCCTGCTGGCGCAGACGCTGCTGCCAGGCTGCCGCCATTACGCGCCGATGGACGCGGCCGCGCTGCGGCGTTATCCCATCCTGCGACGGATCGGAATCTTCCCCGTCGAGATGGCATCGGCGCGCGGCGCGGCGCAGTTCCTGCGCACATCGCAGGCGATCCTCTCGGCTGGCGGCGTGCTTTGGGTTACGCCGCAGGGACGGTTCTCCGATCCGCGCGATCTGCCGCTGGCGTTCAAGCCCGGTCTCGGTGCACTGGTCGCGCGTACGCCAGAGGTGAAGCTGCTGCCGCTTGCAATCGAATACACGTTCTGGGATGAGCGGCTGCCGGAGGTGCTGCTGCACTTCGGCGAGCCTGTGAGCCTTGCAGCCGGAACCGGCACGGAGGCCGCAACGCAGCAACTGGAGAGCGCGCTCGCAGCGGCGATGCTCTTGCTGAAGCAGGCTTCGATAGCCCGTGACGCCAGCGCTTTCCGCGTTCTGCTGACGGGCAGGCGCGGGACTGGCGGGTTCTACGCGCTGGGGCGCCGCATCCGTGCTCTGCTGACCGGAAGGCCCTTGGCGCTCGATCACACCCCGCGCGAGGAGCAGCCTCAATCGGGTGAAGAACTTTGACCTGCGTGACCGTGGGAGAATCGTCTGCCATGCTGCTGGCGTTTGCGGTGTCGACAATCTTCGCGAGTATGTTCTGCGCTGCGGTGCCGGCGGTGCTGTTCTGCATGAATCTGCCACGCTATCGTGCACCGCTGCAGACCGCACAAACCGGGCCGCGCGTCGCGGTGCTGGTCCCCGCGCGGGATGAAGCGCGCACGATCCACGCATGTCTGGAGAGTGTTCTGGTCAGCGCCGATGCCGCGATCGAAGTGCTGGTACTCGACGACGCATCGACGGATAATACGGCCGCGGTCGTCGAGGAGATCGCACAACGCGACCCGCGGCTGCGCCTGTTGCGGAGCCACTGCCTGCCCGCGGGATGGAACGGCAAGCAACACGCGTGCTGGCTGCTCGCGCGGGAAACGGACGCGCCGCTGCTGCTGTTTCTCGACGCCGATGTGCGGCTCGCGCCGGACGCTATAACGCGGTGCATTGCGCAGATGCAGGCATCCCGTGCGGCGCTGCTGTCCGGCTTTCCGCAGCAACTCGCCGACGGCTGGATGGAGCAGTTGCTGCTGCCGCTGATTCACTTCGTTCTGCTTGGCTTTCTGCCGATGCGACAGATGCGCCGCACAACCAATCCCACCTTTGCAGCCGGCTGCGGCCAGTTTCTTCTGGTCGAACGCGAGGCCTACATCGCGAGCGGCGGCCATGCGGCCATTCGCGAGACGAGACACGATGGACTGCGGCTGCCGAAGTTGTTTCGCCGCCACGGATATCGCACGGATCTGGTCGACCTCACCTCGCTTGCCGAAGTGCGGATGTACGACTCCGCGCGCGCCGTGTGGATGGGACTGGCGAAGAATGCGACCGAGGGTCTGGCCTCGCCCGCGCGAATCGTTCCGTTCACCTTGCTGCTGGTGCTGGGGCAGATTGTGCCGCTGTTCGCCGCGATCGGATGGGCCGCGGTCTGCGCGAACGTTCTGTTCGCGGGCGCGCGCTTCGATCAGCCGCTGCTCGTGGCGGCGGTGAGCGCGGCGATTGCGATAGCGCTGGTCGCCAGCTATCTGCCCAGGCTGCTGGCGGTGCGGAGATTCCGGCAGCCGCTGCTCTCCGCGCTGCTGCATCCGCTGGGCGTTTTTTTGCTGCTGGCGGTGCAGTGGTACGCGTTGACCCGGCAGCTTCTTCGCAGACCGGTGGCGTGGCGCGCGCGCAGCTACTCGAGCTCGACCGGCGAAGAGGTCCCGGAGCCAGAATCGCATCTGGAAACGTAGCTTATTCGTAGTAGCGCGCGAAGCTGGTGTCGGTCTCGTAGACCGTGCAGTCCTTGATCCGGACACGGCCCGAGGTCATCTCGCACAGATGGCCGGCGGTCTGCTCATAAAAATAGCGCGCCAGATTTTCGGCCGACGGATTCAACATGGTGAAGGGATCGAGATCGTTGATCATGTTGTGATCGAGGTACTGGACGGTTGGCCGAAGCACCTGCTTGAGCAGCTTGAAATCCAGCAACAGACCGGTCTCGTCGAGCACTTCGCCTATCAGCGTTACCAGCACGCGATAGTTGTGGCCATGCGGGTTCTCGCACTTGCCCTGGTAGTTGCGCAAGTAGTGGCCTGAGGAGAATCCGGCCTGGACCGTAACTTCAAACATTGCGGACTTGGCTCCCTTTGGCGTTGCGGTGCGTGCCTGAACTCATTGTAGAGTGAGCACGCTATCCCTCTCGACGGCGCCTCTGCCGGCGTTCGCTCTGGCGATGCGCCGAGGCACGGCGTTCGGCCTGTTCGAATAAAGAACCGAGCACCCCCGCCAACGAGCAGATGAGCGCGATACAAAGCAACGCGATGCTGGTCATGCGCCACAATGAGGCGTCGCCGGGCGAGCCGGGCTGCTGCGCGATGTTGGTGAACGAGAGCACGATCGAGAGCAGCGCGAGGCCACCGAGTGTCGCTGCGAGGATGTAGAGGTTGCGTCCCATGCTGCTGACGTTAGGATACTAGGCCCGCGTGGAGGGCGCGGTCGCCGCTTCGAAAAAGCGCTCGACCTCCGTAATATCGTCCGTCCGGCGATAAGCGGGCAGTGAGTCGAGAAACGTCGCGCCGTAGCGCGTAGTGCGGATGCGCGGGTCGAGTAGCATCAACACGCCGCGATCGCTCAAACTGCGAATCAGCCGCCCAAAGCCCTGCTTGAGCGCGATCACCGCCTGCGGAATCTGCAGCTCGTTGAAGGCGTTGCCGCCGGCCGCTGTGATCGCGTCGGTGCGGGCCCGCATGATGGGGTCCGAGGGCACAGCGAACGGCAGCTTGTCGACGATCACACAGCTCAGCTGCTCTCCCTGAACATCCACGCCCTGCCAGAAGCTCGATGTGCCGAAGAGCACGGCGTTGGGCGTTTCGCGAAACTGCTGCAGCAGTACGTGGCGTGGGGCATTCCCCTGAAGCAACAGCGGAAATGGGACCTGCGCTAGCAGCCGGTCGTGCAGCTCGCGCATCTGCGCATAACTGGTGAAGAGGCAGAAGGCCCGGCCGCGCGTGATCTCGAGCACGCGACGGATCTTCTCCGCGGCCTGGGGTAGAAAGTTCGGGTGGCGCGGCGCGGGCATCGACGGTGGCAGATAGAGCAGCGCCTGTTTCGAGTAGTCGAAGTGGCTGGGTACGACGAGCTCTTTCGGGAACGGAATGCCAAGCCGCTTCTTCAAATGATCGAAGCTGGGTGCACCGCGGGCACTGCCGGACGCACCATCCTGCGCGGCGACAGCCAGAGTCGCGGACGTGAGAATGATGCTGGGATACTGCGCAAAGAGCGTCTCGGCGAGCAGCGCAGAGACGTCGATCGGAGTGGCTTGCAGATGCGTTGTGAACGCCTGCGGCGTCAGCGACCGCGCAGACTCACCCGTATTGCGGACGGTGTTGCGCAGGCCGTTGGTCGCGCGGCGCTCGATCCAGAACACGGTGTTCGGATCAGTCGATTCGAGCAGAAACTTCAGATGGTTGCGGATGTCCGCGGCGCGCTTGCGCAGGCCGGCCGCCTCGTCCACTTCCCGCAGACGCTCGAGCTCGCCTTCCAGACGCTGCAGCGCGTTGGCCGCGCCAAGATACGCGTCGCCGCGCGCTTCCAGAAAATCAGCGCGGTCGATGAACTCCAGGCGACCAAGGTCCGAAGACCCCGCGGGCAGCGAGCTGAAGAACAGTCTGGAGCGCTCGCGCAGGCTTTGCGTCGCGCTCTCGATCGCAGGCGAACTCGCATGCTTGCCGCGCAGCATCGATTCGGTGTCGCGAGCGAGTTCATCGAATCGCGCATTGGTTAGCGCTACGCCGAAGTATTGGCTGGCAACATCTTCCAGCTCATGCGCTTCGTCGAAGATGACCGCCGTGGCCTCCGGCAGAATCCCCGCATCCAGCGCGCCAGCGGCTTGTTGCTTGATGCTGAGATCGGCGAAGAACAGATGGTGATTGACAATAATAATTTCGCTCTCAAGCGCCTTGCGCCGCATCGAGGTGATGAAACACTGTTCCCAGTTGGGGCAGGTCTGGCCGAGGCAGACCTCGCTGCGCGCGTCGAGCTTATGCCACAGCGCAGAGTTCTCTGGCAGCGCATCGACCTCGGCGCGATCTCCAGTTTCGGTGCCGCGTTCCCACTTTAGAATCGAATGAAAGTGCGATATCTCGTCCAGCCCCGAGAGCAGCGGGCTGTCGCGCAGCGCATAGAGCTTCTGCTTGCAAACGTAGTTTGCCCGGCCCTTCATATAGCAGACGCGCAGCGGGCCGAGCAGCGATTCGAGGAATGGAATGTCCTTGAAGTAGAGCTGTTCTTGCAGGTTTTTCGTTCCGGTCGAGATGATGATGCGCTGCTTCTGCTCGCGGGCGCGGCGCAGCGCGGGCAAAAGATAAGCGAGGGTCTTGCCGGTGCCGGTGCCCGCCTCGACAATGAGATGACGGCGATCGGCGAAGCTCTGCTCGATGGCCTTAGCCATCAGGTACTGTCCCGGGCGATGCTCGAACGCCAGCGACGACTTCGCCAGCAGGCCGCCAGGGTGGAAGAAGTCATGTAGCGACGGGAGCTTGCGCTCAGTTGCGGCTTCGACTTGGATATCGGCAGGCATTCCCTACCTTATGATAGCCGCCGTTTCTTCGCCGTGCAGGACGCTCCAAATCGGCCTCATGCGTGCGACCATGAAAGAGACAGAGGAATCAAGACCATGGCACCGAGACGCGAACAGAAGAAGCGATTGGGTAAGAAGCATCGGCAGGCTAGTACGCGGCCAAAAATGGGCAGGACCGTACCTCGCGCGAACGCAGTGACCGGCGCGGTCTCGCCGAAGAAACGCAAGGAGATCGCAGTAAAGAAAGTCGCGGCGACAAAGGCTGCAAGGACGCCAACCAGGAGCCCGGAGCGGGAGCGAAAGGTCACGCTCGGCGCACGCGATGGGGGCCTTGTCCGTACCCGGCGAGTGCAGAACGAAGATTCATCCGACGAGCGCCAGTGGCGTGAGGCCGAAGCGCTCGCCTCGCGGCTCACATTGGCTACCAACGAGGGCCATCGTAAGCCCGCACGGCTGCCGCTGGTGGCCATCTGCGGCCGCCCGAACGTCGGCAAATCGACGCTATTTAACAAGCTGACGCAGACACGACGCTCCATCGTCGGCGACGAGCCGGGCATCACGCGCGACCGCATCTACGGTGAAGTCGAATGGGCCGGCCGCGATGTGCGGCTGGTCGATACCGGTGGCATTGTTCCCGACGACGAGGCCCTGATTCCGTCCGAAATCTTTCGCCAGGCGAAGGTTGGGCTCGAAGAGGCTGACGCCATCATCATGGTCGTCGATGGACGCACCGAACTCGCTTCGCCCGATGTAGAACTGGCGCAACTGCTGCTGCGCAGCGGCAGCGGTAAGCCCGTGTTCCTCGCGGTGAACAAGATAGACACACCGGAGATGTTCGCCGCGGCGGAAAACTTTCGCCGGCTCGGCTTCAAGAACGTCATTCCCATCTCCGCCGAGCACGGCAGCGGCATCGGCGATCTGCTCGATGAGGTCTGGGCCGCACTGCCGCCGGAGTTTGTCGCCGAAGAGCCCGAAGAAAAGATGGAGGGCATCGAGGAGGAGTTTGAAGAGGATGAAGATGGCGGCGGCGATCCCCTTCCCGATGTGCAGGATGCTCCTGAAGAGACTGCGCCAAGCAGGAGATTGCGCTCGCACGGCGAGCACGTCTCGCGCGAGACGAAGATCGCCATCATCGGCCGTCCAAACGTGGGTAAGAGTACGCTGCTGAACGCCCTGACCGGCTCGGACCGCGCGATTGTTTCGCCCATCGCAGGCACTACACGCGATGCCGTCGACGAAGTGGTCACGAGAGGTGACCATGGTTTTCGCTTCATCGATACCGCGGGCATTCGCCGCAAGGGCAAGACGAAACTGATGGCCGAGAAGCTCAGCGTCATCATGAGCCGCAAGCATCTTGAGGGCGCCGACGTGGCGCTGCTGGTGATCGACGCGGCAGAGGGCATTGCAGCGGCGGATGCGAACATTGGCGGCTATGCGCATGAGAGCGGACGCAGCGTCATCATCGTTGTGAACAAGTGGGACCTGATGACGCAGGTTGGCCCCGACGGCAAGCGGCTGCTGGACGGCAAGCCGCCGGCGGACAAGAAGGTTTACGAGCAGCAGGTCCGCGACTCGCTCAAGTATCTCGATTACGCACCGCTGCTCTTCGTATCCGCGTCTGAGGCCAAGGGCATCGAAGAGGTCTTCAAGAAGGTAGAGTTGGTTGCGCGCGAACGGCGCAAGCGGGTATCGACCGGCGCCATGAACCGCTTTCTCGACAAGATCGACTTCCAGCGCGCCAGCGTTCCTATGTCGAAGCGAGTCAAGATCTACTACATGACGCAAGCTGCCGTTGCCCCCCCGACGTTCGTTCTCTTCACCGACCGGGACGTAAAGCTGCACTTCAGCTATGAACGTTTTCTCGCCAATGAAATCCGCGACACGTTCAAGTTCATCGGAAGCCCGATCTGGTTCAAGGTGAAAGCGCGCAACAAAAAGAAAAAGGAGTAACGCGTCGCACGCGGAGCTAGTTTTCCGCGATGAGCCAGCCCTGGAAAGTGGACGACCTTCACCACAACTTTTGCTTGACCTCGGCGTCTGAGCTCTATAAGAGCGAGGAACCTCCTCGACTAGGAGATGAACGTTATGAAGAAGCAAATGCTTGCAGCAATCTGCGCGAGTCTGCTGGCCGTCAGTGTCGCCGCCGGAGCCCAGATCGTGGTCCACATCGGACCTCCGCCACCGCGTCCGGTGGAGCGCATCCCTCCTCCGCCGCACCGGGGCTGGGTGTGGCAGCCCGGCTTCCATCGCTGGGATGGTGCGCGCTACGTCTGGGTACCCGGAACGTATGCTGCCCCGCCCTATGAGAACGCCCGCTGGGTCCCGGGCCACTGGGCGCATCGCGGCGGAGGCTACGTCTGGGTCGAAGGCCACTGGCGTCGCTAGTTGTTCAGCGTGCGATAGCAGACAGCGAACAGCACCGCGTTGTTCGCTGTCTGTCGCTCAATCGGCCGCTGTACCATCGATATATGAATGATTCAACACCTTCGGCCCTACTCTCGGCGCAGAACAGGGCCAAACGCATCAAGGTCCTTCTTTACGACGTCGACGGCGTTCTGACCAACGGCGACATCACCATCATTCCAACGGAAGATGGTCATGCCGTTGAAGTCAAAAGCTTCTCCGCGCACGATGGTATGGGCATCGGCATCGCGCGCCTCGCTGGCCTGAAGATCGGTTTTGTGACCAAGCGAAGTTCGAAGGTTGTGGCGATCCGCGCGCGCGATCTCAAGATCGATCACGTATACCAGGGCCAGTCGCACAAGATGGAGGCCGTCGAAAAAATCCTCTCCGACGAGAACTGCACGCTCGACGAGATCGCCTACGTCGGCGATGACATCATCGATCTGCCGGTGATGCGCCGCGTTGGCCTGGCCATCGCTCCTGCCGATGCGCGCCCGGAGGCCAAAGCTGCAGCCCATTACATCACGCCGATGCGCGGCGGCCAGGGTGCGGGCCGCGATGCCATCGACTTCATCCTGAGTTCGCGCGGCATACTCGACCGGATGATAGAAAAATATCTCGATCCAAACAGCGCAGAAGCGGCCCAAGCCGATATCGGCGTTGGCAACATGTAGGCTCCCGCCCCTTCGCGTGGCTCACGCGCGCCACGTACCGCCGGGGTTCGCGACCCACTGCGGTGGCGAACAAACCACGAAGCCCGCGCTACAATGACGTATGCCCAGCGGGCACTCTGTACAATCCGCAGCAATCGCAGTCGAGACGCAAGTCGTCGCTGAAGCTCTGTCGTGGGCGCATCCGGTGATCGCCGAATGGTTCCTCGCAAAATTCGGATCGGCCACCGAACCCCAGATCGCCGGCTGGCCCGCGATCCTGCGCGGCGACCCGACCCTGATCTCCGCGCCCACCGGGTCCGGCAAGACGCTCGCCGCATTCCTCGTCTGCATCGATAAGCTTCTACGTGCAGCCATCGAAGGCCGGCTCGCAGCGCAGACGCAGGTCGTCTACATCTCGCCGCTGAAGGCGCTCTCGAATGACGTACAGAAGAACCTCGACGGACCTCTTGCAGAGATTCAGCAGCTCGCGATGCAGCGCGGCTATCTCTGCCCCGAGATCCGCACCGGCGTACGCACCGGCGACACGCTCGCCAAAGACCGCGCGGGCATGCTCAAGCATCCGCCGCACATTCTCGTCACCACGCCCGAGTCGCTCTACATCCTGTTGACCGCCGGCAAATCGCGCCAGAACTTCACGTGTGTGCGCACGGTGATCGTCGATGAAATTCACGCCGTTGCAGACGACAAACGCGGATCGCATCTGGCGTTGTCGCTCGAACGATTGGACGCGCTCGTCTGCGGCGAGAATCGGTTGTCATCCGGCGCCATGCTGACCGGACTCACACAGCCGCCGCAGCGCATCGGCCTCTCCGCTACTCAGAACCCGATCGAGCTCGTGGCCAACTTTCTCGTCGGCGCACATCCATCGCGCCAGCCCGCGAGCGTTGTCCAGGTTGGCCAACGGCGCACACTTGATCTCGCCATCGAAGTGCCTTCCGCCGAACTCGGCTCCATCACCAGCACCGCAATGTGGACGGAGATCTTCGACAAACTGGCAACGCTCGCGCATCAGCATCGCTCCACGCTGGTCTTCGTCAACACCCGCAAGCTCGTCGAGAAGATCAGCTTCGAATTGAGCGAGCGGCTCGGCACGGGCGCCGTCGCTGCGCATCATGGCAGCCTCTCTCGAACCCTGCGCCTGGATGCCGAGCAGCGGCTGAAGAATGGCGCAATCAAGATTCTCGTTGCCACCGCGTCGCTCGAACTTGGCATCGACATCGGCAACGTTGACCTGGTCTGCCAGATCGCGACAACGCGAGCTGTTGCGGTCGCGATGCAGCGCGTGGGCCGCGCGGGTCACTGGCGCGGGGCCGTTCCCAAAGGCCGGTTCTTTGCCACCACGCGCGATGATCTGCTGGAGCAGGCCGCGCTGCTGCGCAAGATGATCGCGGGCGAGCTGGACCTTCTCGAAATCCCCGAGGCTCCCATCGATGTGTTGATGCAACAAATCGTAGCCGCCTGCGGCGCGGAGTCATGGGACGAGACAGCGCTCTACAACGTGCTGCGCCGCGCTTATCCCTATCGCAATCTCTCGCCCGCGCAATATGAAGAGCTGCTCGCGCTGCTGCACAACGGCATCGAGAACTCGCGCGGCCGCTACGGCGCGTATCTGCTGCGCGACCGAGTGCAGGGTCATCTTCACGCACGGCGAGGGGCGCGTATGATCGCGATCTCTAACGGCGGCGCCATCCCTGATACATCGCTCTTCGCCGTGATGCTGCAGCCCGAAAACGTGCAGATCGCCACGCTCGACGAGCACTTCGCCGTCGACAGCTCTCCCGGCGACGTCGTTCTGCTGGGCAACACAAGCTGGCGCATCCAGCGCGTCGACCCGCAGGGCAAGGTGCTGGTGGAAGACGCGCACGGCGCCCCCCCCAGCATTCCTTTCTGGGAGGGCGAAGCTCCGCAACGGACGAGTGTAGTGTGTGATGGCGTCAGCGATCTCCGCGCGGAGATCGACGCGCGCACACGCAGTGTAGCGCCAAGTGCAATCCGCGCGACACATCCCGAGGTCGCGGCGTGTATCGCGTGGCTCAAGCGCGAGTGCTTTCTGTGCGACTCCGCATCCATGCAGCTCATCAGCTACATCGTCGCGGGCCGCGCAGCGTTGGGGGCCGTCCCCACCAAGACCACCATCATCGCCGAGCGCTTCTTCGACGAAGGCGGCGGCCAGCAACTCATTCTGCATGCGCCCTTCGGCGGCCGCATCAACAAGGCTTGGGGCCTTGCGCTGCGCAAGCGATTCTGCCGTGGTTTCAACTTCGAGCTGCAGGCTGCCGCCACCGACAACGGTATCAACATTTCGCTGGCCGAGCAGCACAGCTTCCCGCTCGCTGATGTCTTCCAGTTTCTAACCGAACGCACCGCCAAGGAGTTGCTCGAACAGGCCGCCATCCCGTCGCCCCTGTTCAAGAATCGCTGGCGCTGGGCCGCCGGCCGCAGCCTGCAACTGCTGCGCATGCAGCAGGGCAAACGCGTTGCCCCGCAGATCCAGCGCACCCGTTCCGCTGACCTCCTCGCCAGCGTCTTCCCTCACGCCTCAGCCTGTCCCGAGACGATGAGCGGTGACATCGAAATTCCCGATCATCCGCTGGTTCGCGAGGTGATGAAGGATACGCTCGGCGAAGCGATGGACCTCGACGGCCTGCTCGATGTCCTGCGTGGCATTGCTTCCGGTGCTATCCGTTGTCTGGCTGTCGACACGCCGATCCCGTCGCAGTTCGCGCACGAGCTGATCAACGCGATGCCCTACGCGTTTCTCGACGAAGCTGGCGCCGAGGAGCGCCGCGCCCGCGCCGTCTCCACGCGCCGCGCGCTGCCCGACGCCGTCGCCGACCGCGCAGGCAGACTCGATCAGGCGGCCATCGACACCGTGCGCGAGCAGCTCTGGCCCGACATCCGCGATGAGCACGAACTGCACGACCTGCTGCTTTCGCTGATTGCGCTGCCAGTCGCCTTCATCGAGCCGCAGGCCGCGAGTAGATCGCATGCAACCCAGCGCTGGCCGCTTTTCTTCGAGCGCCTTCTAGCCAACGGCCGCGCGCAAATCGTCGACCTCACTGGCGAATCCGCTCCAACGCAAGCCTGGATCGCCACGGAACGTCTCCCCGAAGCCTCGCTGCTCTGGCCGAAACTTCCCGCCGCCGCCGCGGCCATCACGCGTGAGGCAGCCGCCGTACAACTCACGCAAGGGTGGTTGCAACTACTCGGCCCTACAACTGCTACACGACTCGCAGCTGTTACGCATCAGCAGCCGTTTTCACTGCACCAGGCGCTGCTCGCGATGGAGATGCAGGGCCTCGCCATGCGCGGCGTCTTCGAGCACCCTGCGCCCTGCGCCGATTCCCCGCATGAGATCGAATGGTGCGAACGCCGCATCTTGCAACGCATTCATCGCCTCACGCTCGGCACGCTGCGCAAGCAGGTCGAGCCGGTCATACCCGCAGTCTTCATGCGCTGGCTGCTCGATTGGCAGCACGTCGCGCCGCAGACCCAACTCTGCGGCGAAGAGGGCGTGCTCGCGGCCATCGAGCAACTGGAGGGCTTTGAAGCCCCGGCCATCGAGTGGGAACGAACGCTGCTGCCCGCGCGCGTCGCGAACTACGATCCGCGTTGGCTGGATAATCTCTGCCTCGCGGGTGTGATCGCGTGGGGCCGCATCTCGCCGCATCCCGCATGGTTTGGAAATATCGGCGGAGTGGAAGAGCACTCAACAGCGAATGCTCCGCGCCGCGTCATCCCCACCAGTGCCGCGCCGATCACGTTTTATCTGCGCGAGTCCTCCGAGTGGCTGCATCATGCGCTCGCCGCCAAGTGCGTCGACGAATCTGTACTCGCGCAATCGCTTTCGCCCGAAGCGCGATCGCTCCGCGCGATCCTGAACGATCGCGGCGCTGCGTTCACCGCCGATCTCCAGCGCCTTTCCGGTCTCAGCAAGCTGCAGACCACCACCGCTCTGTGGGAGCTTGCGACCGCCGGTCTGGCCTCGGCCGATGGCTTCGACCAGCTACGCGCGATGATGGACCCGCGGCGCAAATCCGCGGCCGTCGCGCAAACTCCCGCCGTCAGTCTGCGCAAACGCGCCGCCGCGCGTACCACCGCCGGCCGCTGGTCGCTATTCTCGGAAGGCTGCGGGATGGATTCCACGAGTGGCTCAACAGCGGCTCCCGCTCCAAAAAATCTGGCCCACGCCAGCGACGCGCAGCGGGCGCTACTTATCGAAGCCGCGCATCGCACTGAAGCCGCCCTCGATGCGCATGCGCGCATTCTGCTTTGCCGGTACGGGGTGCTCTTCCGCGAACTGCTGGCGAGGGAGGCGAATGCACCCAAGTGGCGCAACCTCGTGCTCGTCTTGCGACGCCTGGAGGCGCGCGGCGAAATTCGCGGCGGACGCTTTATCAGCGGTCCGTTTGGAGAGCAGTATGCTCTGCCCGAGGCGGTGGAGAGCTTGCGTGGGGCACGAATTCGACATCGCGTTGCGCCGCGGAGCGACGACGCTCACGCGCCCAACCCAGCTACGCGCGAAGCTCCGATCACTGTCGCCGCTTGCGATCCGCTTAACCTCGCTGGCATCGTTGTACCGGGGGAACGGGTCGCCGCCGTTCCGGGACGCGAGGTGCGCTTCACCGGCGGCATCGTCGAGCAGCAGCAGGACGACAGCGCGGCGTCCGCACGCAAACCCGCTCGTTCACGAAGTATTGCCGAGATTGTTCGCGCGGAGGCGATCGCTCCCCGTGCGGCCCGGCCGGCTGCAATGCCCGGGTTGTTCCCGTGAGCGACAAGGATTCCAGCGACAAGGCTTCCAGCGACAAGGCTTCCATGGCTCAACGCGCCGAAGCGGAGAACGCAGGCGCGGCGGCCCGCAACGGCGCGGGCGAACCAGCAGCCGAGTCGCATGCGCCGCTCGGTCCTGAGGAGTTCTACATGGAGGACGGGTTCCTCGTCTTCACGGCCGCATATCACCTTCGCCGAGGATATTGCTGCAACTCCGGGTGCCGTCATTGCCCCTACGAAGAATTGAATGAGTAAAGGACGGCTGAGCGCTACGCATTCGTGATCTCGTGCACGGCTCAGGGAGTCGCACCCTGAGGCGATACTGCTGCGGCCTGCGTCGCCGTAGCCGGGCCCGCTGCTGGCACAACCCGCAAGGCCATACGAGGAAACGTGAAGCTGCCACCTGCATCGTCGATCACATTGACCTGGCAGACATAAATGCCCGGCTTCAACTGCGCCAGCGGCACGTCGAACTGAAACACAACCGCGTCATGCTGCGGATCGTTGATCGCGTTGGCGGTGACCAAGGGCGTCTCATACACCTTCGTTCCGCCTTTGAGAAATTCGATGCTGGTGAGCACATGCACCGGGCCGCCTTCCCGGCGAGCCAGTCCTGGAGCCGGCGCCGGCTCGGGCGCTCCCTTTTCTTTGCTGGGATCGTAGACCTCGTAAAGGAAATACAGATGCTGGTCCTGGCGAAATACGTGCGCGACATTCGGCACCCATTGCAGGCCATCGCGCACCAGCGGGTCAGGCGAGTTCTTCGCAGCGTCCGGCGCACGCTGGCTGGCCAGCACTACCGAGCTCAGCTTCAGCGGCGCCTTCTTCAGGTCGGGCACATGGATGTCGGTCTCGAAGCTGCCCATGTTGCCCGTCTGGTTTTCGCGCACCACGAACTTCAGGTGATACAGCCCGGGCGCGAGCCGGAAGCCGGTCGAGTACTGGATGTTTCTGCGCTGCGCCTCCTGCGATTGGTCGAGCGCAAGCTTCACCGTCTGGCGCACATTGCCCACCGCGATGCCCTGCGCGTCCTTCACCTGCCCCACAATATCCAGCGTGGCCTTATCGCGATCGCCGCCCTTGATGAAGGGAATCTGCGATCCAGGAACGATCAGGCTGATGGGGATGTAGAACGAGTTGTCGCTCTCGCGAAAGTAAAGCGCCTGCAAGTAGACCGCGACATCGGTTGCAGGGAGGTCGCTGCGCATCTGCTCGGTCAGCGCGAGTTCGCGGTCCTCGGTCTTCTGGTGCTGGAAGTCGGCCGGCGCATAATAGCCGGGCCTGTACTCGATCTTCACGTCGGGGCGGTCCACCTTGATGGTCAGGTGGCGATACGATCCGTCGCGCCGCTGGTTGCTCGAATGAAAGCCGACAATGTAATACGCCTCGGTGTCGTGTTGCACCTGCTGAAACGCAGGCCCGAAATCGTTGGAGTCGAAGAAGGCCTTGCCGCCGGTATCGCTGCTGAGTGTCGCGAGCGTCTCCTGCGAACTGAAGTTCGCGTTGAACTGCTTGGTCACCGCCGAGCCGCTGTACGCCGAGTTGCCGCGCAAGCTGCCCTTGCTCGCATCGCCGCCGGGCGGCAGCGCCTGCAGGCCGCGCGAATCGACGCTGTAGATGGCGAGGTTGGCCTTCGCGGCTTCGTTGGTCGCCGCGCGCAGGCTGGCCTGGTTCTCGATGCCATTGCGCGTCAGGCCGCCCGAGAAGTAGAGCATCGACTTGCGCTGGTCCACGCGTTCCAGCGACTTGGAGATGGCTTCGATGGCCAGCAGCTCGCGGTCCGTGTTGAGCGAGTTGTACTCCGTATCGTCGGCTGCGAACGCCGTCGTATCGTCGCTCGTGCCGTCGGTCGAACCTGTGCCGCCGTTGGCCAGACCCGTCTCGTCGTCACCGTTGTACTTCGCCAGTCCATGCAACAACGCCGTTTTGTCGGAGGTGAAGTCCTGGTCCAGGCTCAGGCCGGTGGACATGCTGACCAGGGCTACCAGATCGGCCGGCTGCATCTGCTTGTTGACGTAATTGTCGGCCGCATCCACTGCGCAGTCGATGTCCTCGTCCTGCATGGAACTGAGGTCGAAGAAGATCACGATCAACCGATGGTCCTTGAGCTGTGCCGGACTCGCGGCGAAGTTGCGCTCCAGCATATCGGCAATCGTTGCTTTGCCCGACACCGTCGTCTTCTCCTGCAGTACCGCCGCGTCATCCACATTCTGATAGTCGAAGCTGACGATCTTCTGCGGCGTCTTGTCCTCAACGATGGTGAAGTCGCTCGCCTTCAATCCCTTGACGATCGCGCCGGTCTTCTTGTCGCGCACCACCACGTTATTCAGCACGATGTTCGCGTTCACCTGCATCGTGAAGGAGCTCTCACCATTCTGCCGTGGCCCGCCCTGCCGTGGACCGTTTTGCTGTGCCGCCGCCTGCTGCGCCGCCGCGCGATCGTAAGCGCGCTGCGCGTCGGGCGGCGCGCTTTGCTGCACGCTCGCGGGAGTCTGTGCAGTCGCCTGCGCAGCCAGCCACATCGGGTCGGCTAACCCAAGCATCGCCACCGCAATCATCGCAACCAAACGTCTCATCTGCGCACCCTCTACTGTCTACTGTCTGCTCTTAGAACCTGTACCGCGCCTGCACCAGCAGCGATCGCATGGCTGCCGCGCTGGTCACCTCGCCGAAGGTCAACGCGTTTTCTGTCGTGTTGATGCCGCTGTACTGCACGGTGTTGAAGACGTTGGTCGCGGTCACGCGCGCCTCGAACGAACGCGTCTCGCCCAGTTGCACCGTGCGAGACAGCGATGCGTTGGTCTGGACAATTCCCGGGCCTTCGATCGAGCCCGGCGATGCCGACCCGTAGTGCGGTACCTGCACACCGTTGAGCGTACTTAGGGGCGCCGCAAACGCCGCTTTGTTGAACCATTCCTTCACCGTCCCGGGGCCCTTGAGCGGCTGCGAGAAGACGCGGTCGGGGCGCTGCTGATACGTATTGCCTGAGGACGCTTCCTGCTGGTTGCCCGAGTACTGCGGCGTGAGATAGTTTCCGGTGCCGAACGTAAACGTGCCGCTCAGCGAGAAACCATCCAGCAGGTGCGACGAAAATCCACCCTTGTTGAAGAAGGCGCGATTGGGGCCGAAGGGAAGCTCCAGCACCCAGTTGCCGGTAACTTCGTGGCGCCGGTCGAAGCTGGAATTGCCTTCCTCCGCGGCCAGGTCGAAGAGGTTCTGGATTGGCCTCCCAACGGCGCCACCCACTCCCGAAGCGTTGTCGATCGCGTGCATGTAGGTATAGGTCGCGCCCAGCGCGATGCCCTTTTGCTGCCGCTTCTGCGCGCTGATGACGAGTTGATTGGAGTGCGACCCCGCGCCCGATTCTTCGTAGTCGAACGGCTCTTCGCCCGGCGTGGTCGGGCCCGTCGGAGTCGCGTTCGGCGAGCCCACCACGTCCAGGTTACTTCCCTTCGCACCGTTGTAGCCGACGTTCAGCACGATGCCGAACGGCACCGTCCGCTGGATGTTCAGGTTATAGATCTGCACCATTCCCAGGCGATAGTTCCTGTCCACAGCGTAGTTGTTGAGGATCGAGTCCTGGGTCGCGCAGCCGAAGCCGCTTGCGCCGCTCTGCGTGTTGCCCAGAGTCAGGTTCGCTCGGGTCGCCGGCCGGGTTACCTGCTGGCCGTTGGAATCGGTATAGGTGTACTGAGACTGCGTGGTCGCGCAGCCAGTGGGTGCGGGCGGAGCAGTGGGCGCCGTAGAGGTTGTGTAAATCGGAAAGTCGTTGGTCTGCGTCGCCGCGAACGGCGGCTGATGCGAGAGGGACCGCGCGAAGATGGCATACTGCCCGGTGTTGTAGTTAATTCCGTAACCCACGCGAATCACCGTGTCTTTGGTCCAGCCAGCGTTCTTCGGCCGATAGGCGACGCCCAGCCGCGGCGCGAACATCAGGCGGTCCGGGTTCACCAGGCTGGTGGGATAGCCGGCCTGTCCGGGCTTGATCGGCGTAAACGCGGTGAAGGTGGAGTTCGGTTGCAGGTTCACCAGGCGGTTATTCTTTGACGTGTAGGGCCCGAAGTATTCATAGCGCAGGCCCCCGTTGAGCGTGATATTCGACGCCACGCGAAAATCGTCCATCGCGTACCCGTCGTAGACGTCCTCGCGCAGATAGGTCTTGTACAGCCCTGCCTGCAGCGCGGTGCTCTGCGGCAGGCCCAGCAGAAAGTCCGCGAACCCGTCGCCGCTGGTCACTCCGGATTTTCCCCCGATCTGGTCCGCCGGACTGGCCGTCGCGTAGCCGGTGAACGTGTAGGAGCCGAGCGGGTTATTGCCGCCGATCGAGTCCAGATGCACTCGCCGAATGTCGAATCCGATCCGCAGGTTGTGCTTGGCGTGGCGATACGCCACGAAGTCGGAGAAGCTGATCGTCTGGTTGATGGTCTGCGTCGGCGTCTGATTCGAAAGCGACTCGAAGTTGCTGATGCTAAGCGTCGGCAAACCGTTATAGAAGGCGGGATCGGCAAAGCCGCCGGTGAGATTCGGGACCCCCAGATTCAGCGCGGTGGAAGGATCGTTTGCGGTGTCGGTGAAGTAGTTTCGCACCTGCGAGTTCAGCCGGTTCCAGCTCACGCTCGCGTTGTTGGATAGCCTTCCGTAGGCAATCGTATAGCCCAGACTCAGAGAGCTTCCATCGGTCGCGGTTGTGCCGCCCAACGGAAGAAAAATATTGCGGTTGTCGGCCGCCGAGTGCGAGTAGTTATACCCGATATTGATGTTCTGCCGCAGCGACGGCGGCAGATTGGAGTTGCCGCCGCGGCGGCCGCCGAAGTTGCCGAACGGCGTTGCCGTGCTCCCACCCAGCGTCCGGATGTAGCGCGCGTTGATCGCAACATTGTTGCTGCCCGCGTTCGAGATCGTCTGGTAGTTGTAGCCCTGCGCATTGGAAGGAATATTCGGCGCGGGATAGTAGGCCAGCAGCGCCTGCGCCTGGGTCGAGATTGGGACCGTCGCATTCGCCAGATTGTTGCCGGCGATCGGCTGGCCGGTGGCCGGGTCGTAGAGCGTCACCGGTGGCGCGGGGTTGCCGATGCCCAGCGTCGATTGCGAAAAGTTGCCGCTGCGCTCGAGCGCCGTCGGCACGCGGCCCGTCTGCAGGAATGGATTCAGGTTCTTCTGGCCCGTAAAGTTGACGAACGCAAACTGCCTGGTGTTCGGCTTGGTCAGCCCTGGGATATACGGCGACGCCGCCAGCGTGACGCCGAAGCGATTGGAGTATGCCGAAGGATTGGCCACCGGCTCCAAGTCCGGCGACCACGGCGCCGAGTTCAGCGCCGAGTTGCCGCCCTGATAAAACACACTGCCATGCGGCTGCGCTGGATTGAAGTTGCGAAACCCGCCGCTTCCGAATCCACCGCCACCGCCGCCTCCACCGCCACGGCTACTGCGGCGGCCGCCGCCCCCGCCGCCGCCGCCAGGACCGGCGCCGCCCATCATGCCGCCAAGCATTCCGACGACCGCGTTCATCTCATCGCCGCCGCCGAGTCTGCCCTGCTGCCGCGCATCCTCGATGCGCTGCCGGATCTCGTCCTCGCTGAAGTTCGCCAGACCGTTGGTCTGACCGGACTGCCCGGTGACGGCGATGGAGTCCGCGCCCGAGGATGCGGCTTCGCCGGTCAAGCTGTCGTTCAGGCCGCCCAGCGTCGGCATGAGCGCTCCGCTGTTGCCGGCCGCCGCGCTCGCGTCGGAGGCGTCGAGATCACCCGCATTGAGCGTCAGGCCCTGCGTTCCGCGAGCCAGCCCTGTGGCCTGCGCGGTCGCCCGGCTGGCCGCCGCCGCCTCTCTGGCCTCGGCCGCGGCCGCGCGACTGGCCAGTTCCATTCCGAAGTCGGTCGGCTTCTGCACGATGGTGATCGACTGCGCTGCCGCCTCGGCCTCGACGCCGTTCAGCACTACCTCCTGTGTCGCGGCGGCAAAGCCCGCCAGCTCCGCGCGCACCACGTAACGCCCGTTGCGCGGAATCTTCATCGCATAACCGCCATCGACGTCGGTCGATGTGGTGTACTGCTTCCCCGTGAGCGTGTTCTTGGCCGTAACCGAAACGCCAGGCAGCGGAACTCCGCCGGGCTTGCCAGCGGTGCCCGCAACGCCCGTGCCCGCAACTACGGTGCCACGGATCGTTCCGCCCTGCGCTGTGGCCGCGGCCGGCGCGCTCTGGGTCGCCGCCGAAGCGGAGGGCGCCGTCTGTGGCGACGCCGTTCCAGTCTGCGCGTTGGTGCCCGATGCAACCGATATCATCACCAGCAGCGCGAGCGCGGCCGTCGTTCGTTGGCGATCCGCGTGACCTGCCCGTCTTTTTCCCCAACCGTCCACGTACACATCTCCCTCGCGCGGAAGCCGCTTGCGCACTTCCCGCCCTCGCTCTGAAAAATCGCTCTACTTCGCTCCTGGACCTTGTGGACCCGGTGGCACGGATGCGGGCGAACCCTGGCCACTGCCGCGGCGTCCACCGCCCTGCCCTGGGCCACCGCCCTGCCCTGGGCCGCGGCCCGGAGGCGCAACCATCAATCGCGTGGGCACGAAGACACCGTTCTTCATTGACCCGGTTCCGCGCACATTGTCGCCCACCTTGATGTCGGCCAGCGTAATGCTCTCGCCTGAGTCGGTCGTGCCCGCCGCCGGAGCCACTGGAGATGCGGGAGCCGACCCTGCGCCCGTGTTCATGCCCATGCCGCCGCGGCCGCCGCGCCGGAACGAAGTCGATTCATCGAACCCGATGGTCTGCGCGACATTGTCCGGCCGCTCGATTGTCATCTTCGCATTGTCCAGATCGATCGCCGTCACTTTCCCGACGATGAATGTCTTGCCCAGATTCGCGCGCTGCTCGCGAAGCTGCGCTCCGTCGGTGGCAAACAACATCGCCGCGTGCAATGTCTTGTTGGGCGCGTCGAGATTGCCCATCGCCAAGGCGCCATCGCCCACCTTCAGGTCGGCCAGCTTCAGCGGAACGCCGCGCCCCCGCATCATGCGCGTGTTGTCGGTGGTCACGATCTTGTAGGTCGCGCCGTCTTCGGCCTTCACGGTCACGGTCGCGCCGGAGACCGAAGTGATCTCGCCTGCAACGCGCTGCATGCCCGCAAATTCGCCCCGGCCACTGCCGTTGCCTGCCGCCTGCTGGCCCGGCTCCTGAGCGTGCGAAGGCAACAATCCCAGCATCAGGCACACGAAAGCGGCGGCAACGCCCAGCCGAAATACCATACGAAGTGCCAGATGCTTCGTTACCGCAACGGTCCTGCGCAGCATGTGGCCTCTCCCTTCCAGTCAGGTTTCGCGCGAAGCTACTGACAGAGACGACCGCGCCGCGCGGAAGTCTCGCCAGCCCGGGAAAAATATTATGGGCGGCCCACTTCGTCCTCGCACGACTTCGCCTCCGCGCTCTACACTCTCTTCTATGCCGACCCACGCGCACACCAGCGGGCTCCAGCCCTCGCAGCACCACGAGATTCACTTCAACTCCTCAGAGACCGTGCGCGACATCGTCATCGGTCTGGCCGACGGCCTCACCGTGCCGTTCGCGCTGGCCGCCGGAATCGCGGGCGCCGTCACCAACATCGCCAACCCTTCGCATCTGGTGGTCACGGCCGGCCTCGCCGAAATCGCGGCGGGCTCCATCGCCATGGGCCTGGGAGGCTATCTCGCTTCGCGCGGCGACACCGAGCACTTCGCCTCCGAGCGCCGCCGCGAAGAGATGGAGGTGGTCGAGCGGCCCGCCGACGAGGAGGCCGAGATCTTCGAGATCTTCGAGCAGTACGGCGTCGCCCGCGAGGCCGCCACGCCCGTCCTGCGCTCGCTGCAGGCCAACCCCGCAGCGTATGTCGACTTCATGATGCGCTTCGAGCTTGGCCTCGAAGAGCCCGCGCCCGGCCGCGCCCGCAGTTCGGCGCTGACCATTGCGGTATCCTACATCGCCGGTGGCATCATTCCGCTGGCGCCGTATTTCATCTTCAGCGATGTCAACATCGCGTTGCGCTGGTCGGTGGTCATCACGCTAATCGCTCTGGCGATCTTCGGCGGCGTGAAGGGCCGCGCGCTGGGCTCCAGCATCGTCAAGAGCGCGCTCCAGACCGTCGCTATCGGTGGCGTCGCGGCCGCCGCGGCCTTCGCGCTCGCCCGGCTGATCAATGCTCGTAGCTGATCAATGCGCGTAGCCAGAGGCTGACGTGGGTCGCCGTCCCGCCGGCCAACCGGCCTAACTCCCGTTCGCATCTGAATACTTTCGCCCACGTACCGCATCTGTATGCAGAGGACCCAAGTCATGTCCACTCCCGCTCATCTTCACCCGAATTCCCAGACGGAGATCCCGACGGATTCCGGCCTCAAACCCCAGCCGGTTTCGCGCTCCGTCGCCGCGTCGCTGTTGGTGCGCTTTCGCGCCGTGCGCGCGGCCACCATGGACTTCTGCGCGCCGCTCAGCCCCGAGGACATGATGGTGCAGTCCTGCTCCGACGCGTCGCCCGTGAAGTGGCACCTCGCCCACACCTCATGGTTCTTCGAGACCTTCGTTCTGGCCGATTTCGTTGCGGCGTACAAGCCCTTCGATCCGGACTTCCGCTGGCTGTTCAACAGCTACTACAACTCGCTCGGCGACATGCCGGAGAAGAAGCTGCGGGCCTCCTTCTCGCGGCCGCCGCTCGAGAGCATCCTCGCCTATCGCCGCCACGTAGACGCGGCGATCGACCATCTGCTCAGCCACTCCCCGGAGGACGAGGCGCTGCGCCGCATCGCGCTGGGCCTCGAACACGAGCAGCAGCATCTCGAGCTCGCCGCCACCGACATCAAGCACGCGTTCTTCACCAATCCGCTGCACCCGGCCTACGCCGCCCGGCCCAGTGAGCAGTCCAGCGGGCCGGCAGAGCGTGAAGCTGTGGCAGCGCAGCGCGAACGCATCGCACCGCCGCTCGAATGGGTCAGCTTCTCGCCCGGCTACCCGGGCCGGCCGGGCGTCGTCGAAGTTGGCGTCACACCCGATCCCGCCGATTCCAGCCTCGCGGGAATCAGCTCCTTCGCCTTCGACAACGAGACGCCGCGACACCCCGTTTACCTCGCGCCGTTCCGGCTCGCCTCGCGTCCGGTCGCCTGCGCCGAGTACCTCGCCTTCCTCGACGAAGACGGCTACGCGCGGCCCGAGCTCTGGCTCTCCGAAGGCTGGCAAACGATGCGCGCCGAGGGCTGGCAGGCGCCCCTCTACTGGAAGCGCGATACCGCGACAAAGTCCGGCTGGAGCCTCTTTACCCTGCACGGCTGGCAATCGCTCGATGAGCTCTCCGAGACGCCCGTCTGCCATCTCAGCTTCTTCGAGGCCGACGCCTTCGCGCGCTGGTCCGGCCACCGTCTGCCCACCGAGTTCGAGTGGGAGTTCGCCGCCGCGCAGGCTCTCATCCAGCAGCCTATTCAGGGCAACCTCCTCGAATCCGCCCATCTGCATCCGCAACCTGGCAGCGCCACCGCCGACACCCCGCAGCAGCTCTTCGGCGATGTGTGGGAGTGGACGCAATCGCCCTACACCGGCTACCCCGGCTATCGGCCGCTGCCCGGCGCGCTGGGCGAGTACAACGGCAAGTTCATGAGCTCGCAGATGGTCCTGCGCGGCGGCTCCTGCGTCACTCCACGAACCCA
This sequence comes from Granulicella sp., assembly GCA_965277925.1. GTDB lineage: Bacteria > Acidobacteriota > Terriglobia > Terriglobales > Acidobacteriaceae > Granulicella. Next base: position 2,558,954 of record OZ255850.1, read on the forward strand.
CATCCGCGCCACCTATCGCAACTTCTTCCCGCCCGCCACCCGCTGGCAGTTCAGCGGCCTGCGCCTCGCCCGCGACGGCGCCAGCTAGCCGCGTTTGGATCCGACCGGCTTCCCCATTTGTATTACCCAGGTTGCCTCATCCACGATAGCAGATGGTCAATGCATAGCCTGCCGCGGCGTGTCTGTCTGATGAGCGACATAGCGTATAGTAAGAGTAGCTGGAGACACTCGGACCCTCGTCTGCCACCGCTGAAGGGGTACCCTATGGCGATTGCTAAAGTTTTGGTAGTTGACGACGATGAGGATGTCCGCGCTAGCCTCTGCGCGATCCTTGAACAACATGCTTTCGACGTTAGCTGCGCCGCTGATGTCACGGAAGCGCTCAAGTACATCACTGATCGAAAATTCGATGTGTTGTTGAGCGATCTGCATATGCCGGGCGCCGGAGACGGCCTGACCGTGGTCAGTGCCATGCGCCACGCCAATCCCGACGCCGTGACCCTGCTCCTGAGCTCGTTTCCCGAGATGTCCGCCGCGGCCAATGCGATCCTGATGCAGACCGATGAGATCCTGGTCAAACCGATGAGGATCCCGGATCTGATCGACGCCATTACGCAGAGACTCGCCAAGGGGCCGCTGTACAAGCGCAAGGTCGAATCGCTGGCCGCGATCCTCGAGCGGACGACCGAGGATTCCATCGACGATTGGTACGCGGCGGTTCAGCAGGATGACATGCTGATGGAGGTGCCTCTAACCCGCGAGGCCCGCTGCCGGCATCTGCCGCAACTCTTCCGCGACCTGGGCAGACGCCTGCAGGCCTTCACGCCGCTCGGCTCGAAAGAGCTGAAGTCGGAAGCGGCCTACGACCACGGAATCGACCGGCGCCGCCAGGGATATACGGCGGCGATGATGGTGGAAGAGAGCCGCATCTTCCAGGTGACCATCTTTCAGACGCTGCAGAAAAACCTGGGCACGATCGACTTCAGCGTCCTTCTGCTGGGCGTCATGACGATTGCCGACGAAGTGGATTCGCAGTTGAGCCAGGCCATGCAAAGCTACATCGCGGAGTCCGTTGAGGATGCGCTGCCCGCCTGAAAGCCCCCTGGTGGGGAGGTTCGCTTTCGCCTTTCTGGTTGTCATTCCGCAGGAATCTGCTTTTTCGGCAGCCACACATCCGTGGGACAAGCGCTCCAGACATGGATTGTCGAATCGCGAGATGATGATGGTCTATGCCGAATGCTTCCGATCGCGAAACCATGGACGCGCCGCAGCCCCTGGAATCCGCTCCCCTGGCCTACGAAAACGAAGACTTCCTGAACTCGCCCGACGCGCGCATGCTGCGCATCATGTCCGAGTACAACGAGCCGATGGCGCGGTTCCGGCGTGAGCGAATTCAGGACACGGTGGTGTTCTTCGGCTCGGCGCGCTTCCATGCACTCGATGTCGCGAATCACGAACTGGAACTGCTCGACAACACCGGCTCGGTGCACCCCGCCCCCGCTGAGGAGCAGCCCGCGCGCGCCGGAGACGCCGATCCAACCGAGCTGAAGCGGCAGCGCGCCGAGGCTGCGGTCGAGATGGCCCGCTACTACGAGGACGCGCGTACCCTGGCGCGCAGCTTGACCGAGTGGGCGATGAAGCTGCCCGGGCGGCGGCATCGCTTCGTGGTCACATCAGGCGGCGGTCCAGGCATCATGGAAGCGGCCAACCGCGGCGCCTGGGAGGCCGGCGGAAAGACCATCGGCCTGAACATCCTGCTGCCCTTCGAGCAGCGGCCCAACCCCTACGTCACCCCCGCACTGAACTTCAACTTCCATTACTTTTTCATGCGCAAGTACTGGTTCGCCTATCTGGCCAAGGCCTTGGTAGTCTTCCCCGGCGGCTTCGGCACGCTGGATGAGATGTTCGAGCTACTGACGCTGGACCAGACCCACAAACTGGCCAAGCCGATCACCATCGTCATCTACGGGCCGAGCTACTGGAAGAAGGTGATCGACCTGGAGCTGCTGGCCGCCAAGGGCGCGATCGCGATGAAGGACCTCGACCTGTTCCAGTTCGCGGAGACGCCGCAGCAGGCCTTTGAGATTTTGAAGGACGGCCTGACCAAAAACCATCTCACGCCCGAAGGGCCGCCTAACGAGGGGCCGATTCCCAACGAACCGCAGCCCAGCGCCCAGGAACTGCTCGGGCCGGACATCGCAAAGACGCGTGGACCGAGAGAATAGTGCCAAAGCGGCTTTATACATCCCCATCGGGGCGTTGCTCTAGCAGCCCGATGAGAGGCGGGGGTGTGGAGGCCCCCACCCCCCTCCCCCCATTGACCTGATTGTTTCTTCGCAAAACAATTCACCCAAAGGACTTAGAAGGGGGATTGACTGCCCCCTTGCAGTCTCGCTGTCCTATGCCGCTGTCCCAGGGGCGCCGGATTTTTCCGTTCTTCGTACTGTTTCCATGATACGGCGCGGCGCAGGGTAAACACGCCAAACATTTGTGGCCGAATCTTCTCCATTATCAAGGAGATGAGTGCGGTTGGCTGGTCTGCGGGGCTTGACAGGTTTCGAGCGAGCTTGAGAACCGGTTGAAAAAACCTCCTTCGAGTCGGCTGTTGCCGCCCCGGGCTGCGCCTGTCCTGCATCTTCGGGCGTGGCCCGTCCTGTTCCAAGTTCTTGGACAAGTACCCGTCCGCTAGGGGTGCAGCTCGCCGAGATAGAGAGCGTAGGGCGCTAGTGTAAGGCTGCCGGTCGTCTCGTGCGCCGCAGGGGCTGGAGATTGCCCAGGGCTAATCAGGTCGCGGAGCGCGGCGCGGCGCAGGTGGAGCGGCGCGATGGCGTCGAGCGAGAGCGCGAACGGCTTCGCGGAAAGATTGCAGGCGACGATGATTGTGGCTGAGGTGCGCGAGCCTACGGGCGGCCGGCGCAGCCAGAGCAGCACATCGTCGGCGTCGAAGTCGAGGATGTCCTCGGTGCCGTTGCGGATCGAAGCATTCTCATGATGCAACTGGATGAGGCGGCGGTAGAGGTTCAGCAGCGACCCGGGATTGGCGTCCTCCCCCGCAACGTTGGGGGTAGCCACGTTGGCGGTAGCGGCGTTGGGCGGGGTGGCAGCGGCGAGCGCGGGGTCGATGTCGCCGCTGGTGAAGCCCGGCAGCGAGTTGGGATCGACCGCCGGCGGCGTGTCGGAGAGCACGACGTCGGGCAGCGGCGGCGGCGAAAGAAGATTGCGCGGGAGCGGCTTGATGTAGGGGTGGAAAGCACCGTAGGTTGGACCGCGCTGCGATGCGCCGGACTCGGGCACGGACGGTCGTGGCGCCCGCGTGAGATTGGTCGGCGTCCACTGCATCAGCGGCGCGGCGCTGGCGGAGGCCGGTCCGGGCTGGCTGATTTCCCGCTCGCCCAGTTCCTGTCCGAAGTCGATCAGGACGGCGGTCCGCGAGGCCAGCAGAGCAGCAGCAAGAGTGCGCTCGAGGCCGATCCGTTGCGGCGGCGTCAAGTTGGGCGGCAGACGGCGGCTGGCCTGCAGCAGGCTGGAGGCCGTGGACGACGAGGCGAGGTCGCCCAGCATCTGTCGGCGCAGGCTGGCGGCGGCCGGTATGGCGAGCGCGATAGCCGGGGTCGCGATGAGTTGGGCGTCGTGGGTGATCGCGTTGGCCAACGGTGCGGGCGCGGTGCCGGTTGCGTCGGCGATCAGGATGCGCTCACCGGGAAAACTGTTGGTGAGCGCGCGCAGCCCATGCACCAGATAGACGGCGAGAGCCGGGTTATTGAGCGCGGCGAGCTGGCCGGTGGGGATGTACAGTCCGGCCGCGCCCTGGTTGAGCCAGGCGCGGGCGCGGGCCAGGTACTCCGCAGTCGCGTCGCTGCGCTGGGAGGACGGCGCGGGCAGCGCAACCAGCACGCGCAGGTGGTGGCTGGCGGCCTGCCGGGTGAGGTCGTCCAAGCCGCCGGTCTGGTCGGCGTCGCCGGCGATTGGAGTGATGATAAGGGCATCGACGCCCAGCGATTGCAGGTAATCGACGCGCTGGGTGACGCCGGCGAGATCGCCGCGGCCGTCGCCGGTCGAGTCCTGAAAGCGTGCGACGTCGATGCGGTAAAAGACCGCGCGGCGCCACCAGGTTTCCACGGTGACGCCGGAGCCGGCCCAGCCGGGGCGCGCCAGCACCTGGGCACGAGTTGGCGAGGCAAGAGCCAGAGCAACGACGAACGCCAGGGCGGCGAAGGAGAAACGTAACGGTCGCGAAGGTCGGTTAGCTGGAGAGCGGGAGCAGGTCGGCATAGATGAAGCCGTCGCGTTCGACGATCTCGCCGGGCGACACTTCGATGCTACGCGAGAAGACCGGGGCGGCGCTGACGAAGGTGTGGAACTCGCCACGCTCGCCGCAAGGGTCGACGCCAGGTGGAAGCTCGGCGAGGAGTTGCGCGTTGAACTCGCGGCCGGCGAAGCTGCGGTCGAGCTGACGGGGATCGACGCAGGTGAGGTGCGCGCGAATTCCGGAGGCGATCATCTCGCGGGCGAGCTGGTCTGTCGGAATGAGCCAGCAGGGGAAGACCGGTTCGAGACCCGTGGGCGCGAGCTTGGCGATGCGGTAGGCGCGGATGTCTTCGAGGAAGAGATCGCCGAAGGCTACGCCGTGAATTTTTTCCGCGACGGCGCGGGCGCAGGCCTCGGCCATGAGCGATTCGTAGATGTCGTTGGCGCAGGGCCAGGGGAGCGGGACCTTCCAGAGCGGGAGACCGGCGGCCTCGGCCTGCAGGTCGAGCAGCGACTCGCGGAAGCCGTGCATGGCGACCCGGCGGAAGTGCTGGTTCACGGTGGTGAGCAGGCCGACCACTTCGTACTCGTTGCCCGCGCGCAGCAGATGCAGCGCCCAGGCGCTGTCTTTGCCGCCGGACCAGCTCAGGAGGATCGGTTTGCGAGGCATGCAGATAGAGTACGGGTTGCTGCGTGCTCTACCTTGGGTGGTTATTTTCTCGGCGCGGCGGAGGGCGGCAGAAGGTTGTTCAGGCGGAGGTAGCCGGCCATCTGCGAGTAGTGATCTTCGAGGTCGCCGGTGAGGGCGAAGAGAGCGCGAGCGCGGGGGCCGTGGCCGCGGAAGAGCGTGATCTCCTGACCGAGCTGCGCGTCCTGGAGATTGGCCAGGGCCGTGTCGCAAAAGGCGAACGAGGCTTTGAGGCCGGCGATGAGCTCGTCCTTGGAGGAGGTCGCAGGGACCTTGACGCTGTCAGGCGCGGGCGTGCCGGAGAGCGCGCTGCACAGGCCGCCGTTGGACTGCGCAACGTGCGAGACGAGTTTGGCGAAGGTCATCTGGCCGGGGGTGGGGCTGTAGGTGTACTTGTCTGCGGGCATCTCTTCGGCGGCGGCGACCATATTTTTGGCGCTGTGGGAGTACATCTGGTTGGCGCTCGAGACAACGGGGTTGGCGGCAGCGGCGGCAGAGGGTTCGGCGGGCGCCTGGGCGGAGAGTGCGGGTGCGGCGGCCAGGGTGGTCGCGATCAAGCCGGTCGCGATCGAGCCGGTCGCTATCAGGGCAAGCAGAAGTTTCATGGGATCGCCTCGTGGGTCAGGTTGTGGGGAGTGCGCGGAGCGGATTGCTCTGGTGCGGGCCTCGCTTCACGATAGGAGCGCCAGGGCGAGGTGTCAATTCCGGGCCGGTGGTACGTTCTAAGGTATTGGATTTTTGTTACGGGGTGCGCAGGCAGCACGGACAGCAGATTCCTGCGGAATGACAACCAGAAAAGCAAGGGCAAAGGAAATCATGACACTGCGATTTGTTACGGCTGCAATCGTCTTCTCCATCGCACCGGCGCTGATCGCGCAGCAGCCGCAGGCGGGGCAGCCGTTTCATTCGATGCCCGGGCAGGGGCGGTCGATGGTGGTGACCAAGCTGGGCATCGTGGCGGCGCCGCAGTTTCTGGCCGCGCAGGCGGGCGCGCACATCCTGGAACAGGGCGGCAATGCGATCGATGCGGCGATTGCGGCCAACGCGGTGATGGGCGTCGTGCAGCCGTATGTGAACGGCATGGGCGGCGACCTGTTCATGGTGTATTACGAGGCCAAAACGGGCAAACTTTACGGGCTGAACTCGAGCGGCTGGACTCCAAAGGCGGAGACCATCGACGCGCTGAAGGCCCGTGGGATGGACAAGCTCGATCCGTTTAGCGTTGAAACCATCACCATTCCGGGCGCGGTCGCCGGGTGGGATGCGATGCGGACGCGCTTCGGCACGATGCCCTTCACGCAAACGCTGGCGCCGGCAATCTATTACGCGGAGAATGGGTTTCCGCTGGCGGAGCGCAATGCGCGCTATTGGTCGTCGAAGGTCTTTATGAACAAGCCCGGTTGGAAGGAGACCTATCTGCCCGATGGGTTTGTTCCGCAGGTGGGCAATGTGTTTCGGAACCCGGCGCTGGCGAATTCGCTGCGCGAGATTGCGGCGCATGGGCGCGACGCGTTCTACAACGGGCCGATGACCGCGACCATGGTGAAGTTTCTGGACGCGCAGGGTGGGATGCACACGCTGGAGGACTTCCGCGACTTTCAGCCGGAGTGGGTCGAGCCGGTGTCGACCACCTACCGCGGCTGGACGGTGTATGAGCTGCCGCCGAATGGACAAGGGATTGCCGCGCTCTCGATGCTGAATATCATGGAGCACTTTCCGATGGCGCAGTATGGGCACAACTCGGCCGAGGCGCTGCAGGTGATGATCGAGGCCAAGAAGCTGGCGTATGCGGACATGTACAAGTATGTGGGCGACCCGCGGTTCACGCCGATCCCGGTAAAGCAGTTGATCTCCAAAGAGCTGGCGGCGCAGCGGGCGAAGCTGATCGATCTGAATCATGCGCACTGCCAGGTGGTGCCTTCGGAGATCGAGACGGCGCTCGACAAGCATGGCAAGACGACGATCTATCTGTCGACGATCGATAAGGACGGCAATATCGTGTCGTTGATCCAGAGCAACTATGAGGGCTATGGCACGGGGATGGTGGCGCCGGGGCTGGGCTTTTCGTTCCAGGACCGCGGCGCGGGGTTCCAGATGACGCCAGGGCTGCCGAACTCGCTGGCGGGGCACAAGCGGCCGCTGCATACGATCATTCCGGCGTTCCTGCAGAAGGGCGACATCCATATCGGGTTCGGCATCATGGGCGGCTGGAACCAGGCGCAGGCGCACGCGCAGTTTGTGGCCAACGTGGTGGACTACGGGATGAATGTGCAGGCGGCGATGGAGCAGCCGCGCTTCACCAAGAGCACCTTCGACGGCTGCGATGTGCAGATGGAGCCGGGGATTCCTGAGGCGGTGCGGGCGGAGCTGACCAGGCGCGGGCAGCAAATTCAGTTGCTGGAGCCGTTCTCGTTCACCGTGGGGCAGGGTGAGGCGGTGCTGCGGGACAGCGCGCGCAAGGTGAACTTCGCGGGGGCCGATCCGCGCTCGGATGGCGAGGCAGTTCCGCAGGAGCCGGATACGAAGTAAGCTTTGGCGTGCGCATCGGGTAGATGCTCAAAGGTGAGGTCTGGAATGCCACAGCACGATACAGATGTCTTGATCGCGGGCGCTGGACCGACGGGATTGGTGCTGGGTCTCTGGCTGGCTAGGCTGGGGATCCGGGTGCGCATTCTGGACAAGACCGCGGAGCCGGGAACGACATCGCGGGCCCTGGCGGTGCAGGCACGGACGCTGGAGTTCTACGCTCAGCTCGGCTTTGCCGACAAGGTGATCGAGCAGGGACGCTGGGCCACTGGCGCGAATCTCTGGGTCGGCGGAAAGCGCGCGGCCCGCATCGACCTTCGCGACATTGGAGCGGGGATAAGTCCGTATCCGCAACTGCTGATCTATCCCCAGGACGAGCACGAGCGCCTGCTGGTCGAGCGCCTCGCGGAGGCCGGTGTCACCGTGGAGCGAAACACGGAGATGCTGGATTTTGAAGAGGCGGCCGATGGTGTACGCGTCAAGAGTCGGCGGCCCGACGGAAGCGAAGAGACCTGCACGGCAGCCTATCTTGCCGGGTGCGATGGAGCTCGCTCCACGACACGCGAACGGCTTGGCATCGGGTTTCCGGGGGGAACCTACGAGCACCTGTTTTATGTAGCCGATGTGCAGGCCAGCGGACTGACGGTGAACGGCGAGCTCAATATCGCTTTGGAACGGACGGATTTCCTTGTAGTTTTCCCGCTAAAAGGTCAGGGCGACGGGCGCGCGCGGTTCATCGGCACGGTGCGCGACGCGCAGCGGGATGAAGAAAAGCAGGGCGACGGCAAACTTTCGTGGGACGATGTGAGCCAGGATGTCATCGAGCGGTTGCGCACCGATGTGCAGAGCGTGAACTGGTTCTCCACCTATCGAGTGCATCATCGCGTGGCCGATCGCTTTCGCCAGGGCCGGTGTTTTCTGCTGGGGGATGCGGCCCACATCCATAGCCCGGTCGGAGGCCAGGGGATGAATACAGGGATCGGCGACGCGGTCAACCTGGGGTGGAAGCTCGCTGCCGTAGTGCAGGAGCGCGCCACGCCGTCTCTGCTGGATAGCTATGAGCCGGAGCGCATCGCGTTTGCGCGGCGTCTGGTGGCCACCACCGATCGCGCGTTCACCGCCGTGACCAGCTCCGGAGCGCTGGCGCGGCTGCTGCGTTTGCGCATCGCGCCGGTCGTGGTTCCTCTGCTCTTTTCGCCGCGGGCGCTGCGCCGGCGTTTGTTTCGCACCGTCTCCCAGACCGATGTGAACTATCGAGGGAGCAACCTTAGCCAGGGACGCGCAGGCGATGTGCGGGGCGGCGACCGTCTGCCGTGGGTGCAGATGGACGCGACTGACGCCCGCAAAGACAACTTCGAGCCGCTGACCTCGCTGGGCTGGCAGATGCATGTGTACGGCGAGACCACGCGCGAGGTGCGAGCGTTGAGCAGGAGACGGGACTTGCCGCTGCATATCTTTCCGTGGCGCTCGCAGATGGCACACGCAGGGTTGCGGGAGAACGCTCTGTATCTGGTGCGCCCCGATGGCTATGTCGCGCTGGCGGACGCCCGGAACGAAGCGGCGGCGGTTGCATCCTATCTCGACCAACGCGGGCTGCTGCCGGTGAAACAGAACGGTCGGCAAGAAGGACCTTGAGAGCTTCCACGCGTTCCAACAGCAGATTCCTCCGCTCCGCTGCGGAATGCCAACCAGAAAGGCAAAGGCTAATCCAGTTACGCTACTGAGACGGCGCTACGGTTTGAGGTAGCTGCGGTAGTGGGATTCGACGATGCCGGTGTTGCGCGCGAGTTGCAACTTTGCGACGTTGTACTGGAAGAGCGATTGCACCAGGTTGGACTGCGCGCTGGCGAGGGTGGCTTCCGCGTCGACCACGGGAAGGTTGTCGGCGACGCCGGCGGCGAAGCGGTCGCGGGCGTCCGAGAGCTCCTGCTGGGCGAGCGTGACGTTGCTGCGCGAGACCTGGACGAGCTGCGAGGCGGCGGTAACGTCCAGCATGGAGGCGCGAATCTGCGCGTCGATGGTGATGCGCAGGCTCGATTCCTGCTGGCGCAGCGACATCAGTTGCGCGTCGGCCACCTGCTCCTCGCCGCGTTCGGCGGCCTCGCGGAAGATGGGAATGCTGAGCGTTCCCGCTGCGCTGAAGACGCCGTGGTAGAGACCGCCGATCTGGCCGAGGACGCCGTAGTAGCCGTTGAAGGCGAGCGTGGGCAGGCGCTGGTATTTGACCGCGCGGGACTCGCGGGCGGTGAGCTGGATCTGCTGTTCGAGCGCAAGCAGGTCCTTGCGATGGGCGTAGGCCGTGACCTTGGCCACGGCAAGGTCCATGCCGGTGAGGCCGCTGAAGGGCGCGGTATCGGTGAGCGAAAGCTGCTGGCCGGCGGGCAGGCCCATGATGCGATCGAGCTGGATGATGTCCTTGGCGAGCCGGGATTGCGCGGCGATGGTGTCCTGCTGGCGCTGCTGGTACTCGACCTGGCCGCGCAGGGCGTCGAGGCCGATGCCGACACCGGCCTTGAGCTTGGCGGCGTCCTGGTTGAAGAGCGCCTCCGCGGAACGCTCCTGGGCCTGCGCGTTGAGCAGATTGGACTGGTCGGCGAGTACCTGCAGGTAGCCCTGGCCGACGGCGAGGATGACGTCGCCCTCGTCGGACAGCTCGTTGAGGTCGATGAGCGCAACCTCGTTCTTCGTGCCGCGGTAGAGCTCGAGATCGGTGAGATTGAAGAGGATCTGGTTGGCGCTGATCTGGGCCTGGGCGGTGTTGACCTTCACGATATTGGAGAAAGTGTAGCCGGGAGGGAGCAGGCCGCTGCCGGCGAGAGTCGCGGGCTTGAAGCCCATGGCGGCGAGGTCGATCTCCTGCGCGCTGAGCTGGCCGTCGACGCGAATGTTAGGGACGAGTTCCTGGAAGATGCCGAGTGTGTAACCCTTGACGGCGCGCTGATTGCCGCGGTCGTAACGTAGCCGGACGTTGCGCTTGAGGCCGAGCGAGATGGCGTCGTCCAGCGAGAGGGCCAGCGGCGCGGCCTGCGGGTTCTCGACGGTCAGGCCGCCGGGACCCGGCACGCTGGAGGGCGCGGTGAAGGCGACGCCGGAGCCGGGAGGGCGGCTGAGGGATTCGGTCTGGGATTGGCTGAGGGGCAGGGCCGCCAGCGTCGCGCTGGGCGCGGAGGGCAGCGGTGGCTGGGATTGCGGCTGGGCCGTTTGCTGGGCGCTCAAACGCGGCGACGCCCACGCCAGAATCAGCATGAGGACAGCGCAGGTGAGCTTCGGATGAAGAGTGGGCTTCGTCACTTTGTCGTTAGATTGCGGTGCGGGGTTTAGAGATGCGAAATCGTCGCGGCGCGGGGCGGAGAGGTGCGGCGCTATCGGCAAACAGCAGGTCCTTCGCTACGCTCAGGATGACAAGTCGAGAGGTAGAACACCAGAAAGGCAAAAGCCACGCTCTTGCCGGTACGGGATGCAATCTTTCAAATCGACACGCCTACTTGCCGGCGTTGAGGATCTGGGCGGCCTGTTCGAGCGTTTGGGCCTTGGAAGGGCGCCAGTCCGTCTTGACTTCGTCCTCCTGCTGCCCGATGGACTTGAAGATCAGCGCGTGGCCGGAGATGTGGACGTCGGTCTCGGTGATCTGCCAGTGGCCGTCGCCTACCATGCGGCGCTCGACGTCGAAAGTCCCCCCTTTGTAGAGCTTGCCGAGGATGCCCCAGCCGATGAGCACGTCGTTCAGTAGTTTGCCGCGCAGGGTGCGAATGCGATTGCCGTCGCGGGCGATGACCATCTGGCCGCCCATCTGGCCCATCACACGCGATTGCATGTCGGGCGGGTTGAACTGAGGGTTGGGCCGGAAGTCGAGAGTGACGAACTCGGCGGTCTGGCTGGCGATGGTCCAGATGAAGGCGTCGGGCAGCATCTTGAGCAGTTCGGAGGCCTGGGCGTCGTCGTGGTTGGAGTTGTGGCGCTGCTTCTGCTGGGCCGCGGTGTCGTGGACGTACTCTTCGATGCGCTGGGTCTCGGCTTGTTCGGCGCTTCCGGTGACCGGCTGGCCGTTAATCTCGATCATGCGGCGGAGGGTGCCATGCCGGGTCTCGAGGGTGTTATAGACCGCGTCTTTGCCGGGCGACTTGTCGGTGTCGCGATACATCCAGATGCTTTTGTCCGTCTGGTTGGCTTGGAACTCCGACGCGACCGCCGTGCGCAAGTCCTGCAGCGCCTCGGGCTGCGATTCGCGGGAGGGCGAGTCCTGCGCAATGGCCGTGGGGACGACCGCCAGCAGAGCGACCGCCAAGGTGGACGAAAGGACGACCGCCGAGGCGATCGAGATGGGGAACGGATGTCGCCGGGAGAAGCGCATGATCGGGTTGGATGCTCCTGATGCTACGGGGTTTGTGTGACGCATGGAATACGGACGGCGGAGCCGGTGAGGGAGCTGGCGGCGATCATTCAGGGATCACCTTGACGAAGACGCCATCGGGCAGGCTGACGCCGCCCAGCAGGTGGATCGCGCCGTCGCGGGTGAAGCCGCGCAGCATGGCGGGCGGTCCCTGGGGCTGCGGGATCTTCGAGTTCGGAGCCGACGCGGGTGAGCGCTTTGCGGCCATTCCGGGCGCGGGCGACGGGCCACCCGGCTGAGGGCGGGGTGATGTCCCCCGCGCTGTCCCCCGGTCCATGGCCTGATTGGCGAGGCGATCGGCGTCCTTGTTCTTGTGGCGCAGCGCGTGGGCGATCTCAAACCGCCCTTGCGGGTCCGAGGCTTCGAGCCGGGCAATGCGGCGCCGCGCCTCCTCCCAGAGCGGCCGCAGATCGGGGGAGTTGATCTTGTACCTGCCCTGGATCTGGTTGACCATCAGGAGCGAATCGGAGACGACGCGCAGCCGGGAATGACCGTGGTCGAGCGCCCATTGCAGGCAGGCGAGCAGGCCGGCGTACTCGGCGTAGTTATTGGTGCGGACGCCGAGGAACTCCGACAGCTCGGCGAGGACCGCGCCGTTCTGGTCGGTGAGCACGGCCCCGTAGCCAGCCGGCCCGGGATTGCCGCGCGCGCCGCCATCGCAGTGGGCCGTGGTCCAGCCGGCCGCGCCGGAGCGCGGGCTGGGTTCGTCGTCATGGAAGAGGCTGGCCGGAGATTGGGATGGGGGAGCGGATGGAGGCACGGTTTCAAGTGTAGTTGAAGCGCGTCCGGAGCGGCCGAAAGCAGCACCAGAAGCGGCTGCGGCAAAGTGACCCTCTGCTAAATTCCGCCTTCGCCGCGAGGCAGCCTTCCCGCTGCGGCGGGGACCCGTTTGACGGCTACTCCCGACTTTTCCCGCGGGCTGCGAAGAAATTGGATTGACACGATATCCGGAGGGGCGATATTGTGGCGGCTCATCGGGAAGCAAATCCTACACCACTGCGAGCCTCGCTATGCGACTTTGGAAGCCCACTCCCTGCCTTTGCGCCTCGGCCATTCAACCATCGCAATCTCAACCGTCTCAATCGCGGCCCTCTGGCGGCCACATGCTCACCAGAACCCGAGCACCGCTTGCTCTTTTTTCGGCGATTCTTTTTGCCTGCACGACGCTGTTGAGTCAGGCGCGCGCGCAGCGGTATAACTCCATCGTGGTCTTCGGCGATTCGCTGTCGGATACCGGCAACGATACTGCCCTCACGCTAGCCAAGTATTATGTGGCCGTTCCGGGGCCGTATGCGGACTACACCTACGGCCGCTTTACCGACGGCCCCGACACCTATCCCGCGGCGCAGAAATACTTTGGGGTGTGGGTCGAGCAGCTCGCCGCGATGCTGCCAGGGAGGCCGGCGGTGACGGCTTCGCTGAACGGCGGCACCAACTACGCCTACGGCTTCGCCACAACGGGCGGCGGCACCGGCGTATTCACCTTGAACGCCTCGGGCACCGAGTACGTTGTCGTCAACAACATGGGCCTGCAGATCACGGACTACCTGGCGACCCACCCGAAGATCGACGACACGACGTTGTTCGTGGTCTGGGGCGGTGCGATCAACGTGCTCTACGCGACTTCGCCGCAGGACGTGGTCGCTGGCGCGGTGGAAGAGGCCGCCGATGTGGAGCGGCTGATCCAGGCGGGCGCGAAAAACATTCTCGTGCCAAACCTGCCTGCCCTGGGAGTCGTGCCCAGGCTGAACGGTTCGCCCGCCACCTCGGTCCCCGCGTCCGAGGCCAGCGTCCTGTTCGATTACACCTTGTCCACCAGCCTCGACATTGTGGAGTCCCTAGAGTCCCACCAGCACTCCCATATCAAGCGGCTGGATGTGTTTTCGCTGCTCGACAAAGTAATTGCGTCGCCGAAGAAGTATGGCTTGACCGACGTCAAGGACATGTCGCAGGGAGCGCCGGTCAACCCTGACACCTACCTGTTCTGGGATGACCTGCACCCGACCACGCATGGGCACGACATCCTGGCGCTGGCCGCGCTGAAGCTGGTCGATCCCCATCAGTGCGAGGCGGAGTCCGGTCCATGGATGATGCCGAGTTGCGAGACGGTGCCTTAGGCTTCTGGAATTGCCCCTTCGCGCGACGGTACCAAGAGCAGATAGCTGGCGGCTCCCAGGAACGCCACGCAACCGCACAGCACGAATGCCGTGGCGAAGGACTTCGTGCGGTCCAGCAGCCAGCCGGTGAGCGCGGGCGCTATCGAGGCGATCATCAGGCCGCCGCAGTTCTGAATCGAGCAGATGGTGCCGACCAGGTTCCTGGGGCTCGCCGTCTGCGCGTAGCCCCAGCCGGAGGTGCCGGCGAAGTGAATGAAGAACAGCGCCGCGCCGATCCACGTGACGGCTCCGTGGGTCGTTGCAGCCTGCGCGGCCAGCAGCGTTGCGACGCCTGAGGCCAGCATTCCAACGACGATCTGGCGGCGATGCACCCGCGGCATGAAGGCCCCGCGGCGGCCGGCGCGGTCGGCCAGGACGCCGCTGAGAAACATGCCCAGACCGCCGGCCACAAATGGGATCGCCGCCAGCCAGCCGCTGGCCGACAGGCTTTGTGCACGATCGTGTTCGAGGTACGCGGGCAGCCATCCCATGTAGAACCACACGCTGTAATTGATGCCGCCGAAGCCGAGCATCAGACCCCAGACGGTGCGGGAGCGAAACAGCGCGGCCCATTGCCGCAGGTCGACCGGCTGGGTCGTAGAACGCTGGCCGTCGAGGTCTGCGGCGCGCTGCTCACGCGGCTGCAGTCGAAACCAGACCAGCGCAAGCAGCAGGCCAAGGCCGCCCAGCGCGACGAACATGCTGCGCCAGCCGAAGTGAATCATGAGCAACGTCAGCAGCGGCGGCGCGATCGCCTGACCCATGATCGAGGAGATGTTGACCGCCGCCGTCGCGCGGCCGCGCTGCCGTTGCGCGAAGTGCTCGCGGACCAGCTTGATCGACGCGGGAAAGAACGGCGCTTCGCCGATCCCCAGCAGCACGCGCAGCGGTGTAAAACTCGCCATGCCGGCCACCGCACCGGTGAGCAGTTGCGCGACCGACCAGACGCCGAGCCCCGCTCCCAGCACGCGCAGGCCGCCGAAGCGGTCCAGCACAGGGCCGATCGGCAACTGCGCGAGCCCATAGGCAAGTGAAAACGCTGCCAGCAGGATGCCAACCTGAGTGCCGCTGAGGTGCAGCTCGGTGCGGATGGACGTGTTCGCGATCGCCAGCGAACTGCGGTCCATGAAGTTGACGATGCCCGCAAGGAAGATGAGGGTGAGGACCAGCCACTGCGTCCGCGCATACGTTGGCGTGCTGCGAGAATTCATGCTCACCCCGCTTGCAGCCGATCAACACGCGTAGGAATCAACGCACGTAGGAGTAAAGGCCGCAGAGATTGGTGGAGTTCGACAGGGCTTCGGGAGTGAGGACCGGCATGCTGGAGCCGGAGAAAAAGGCGAGTTGCAGGTCGCGGCGGGTGACGTAGGTGGCGATCCACTCCGTGTCCTCGGCCCCGCAGAGCGTGTTGCCGTGCAAGAACTTTTTGGCGCCCGGGATCTCGACCCGGTAGAGGGTTCCGGTGGCGCCGCCCGCGGGGACTGCGTCGAAGGCGGCACTGATTTCAGCGGGCGTGAGGTTGCGGATGTTGGCGATGGTGAAGGAGGAAAAGTTGATCGCGACCTTGATGTCGGAGAAAGCGACGTCGCCGGTGATGGAGCGTGCGGTCTTGCTGGCTGCACGCCACATTCCTTTTTCCTGGGCCGCGCTGAGCGCCGGGCAGATGAGGCCGAAGGTAAGGGCCGAGGCCAGGAACAGGCAGAGCAGCTTGGTTTGCTTCATCTTTCGAGCATGACATTCGAGTTGAGTTTGGGCAACTGCCGGCGTCAGTCAAAGTTGCGTCCGGCGAGGGTGTCACTGGGGCGCCGGGCCGTCGGCGGGCGGGGTTGAGTTGTCCTTGTGGGAGTGATGAAAGAGGTGTCCGATGCCGCGGCCAGTGCCTTTGGCGATCTTGCCGGTGCCCTTGGCGGCGCCGACACCGGCGTCCTTGGCTCCTTTGCCAAGGTCCTTCCCAGCGCCGACCGGATGCAGGGTGACCAGGTTCCCAGCGCCCTTGGCGGTGTTGCCCGCGGCGCCGCCCGCGCCTTTGCCGAGGTCACCGGCGCCGCTGCCGACGTCGCCGCCCGCGCTGCGGTGCTGCGGCTGGGGAGACGTCTGGGTAGGCGTCTGGGGATGATCGGATGGCGGTGTCGGCGCAGGGGCCTGGGATGAGTTTTGGCCCGTCGGAGGCGGGGGTGGCGTGGGCTGACTCTGGCTATAGGCTACCGCGCCGGAAAGAATGAGCGCGAGCAAGAGAGTGCGGGTGGTGGTGTGCACGTGGCTGGCCCTCCTGAGAGATTGGATGCCTTGGCCGCGGGATGGGAACCAGGTGTCTTCCTACGCTCTTCTTCCTCCGCTCCTCCGCCAGTCATCTGCGAGGAAGCGTATAAAGAAAGCGCCCCAGAAGGGGTTCTGTGGCAGTACCAGCCAGCCAACCGGGGCTGGACGGCCAACCGAATCCGCGGGAGTTAGGAGACGTTCGCTATGTCTTTCTGGAAACCGTTTGTTTTGTCCGCCGTTGCTGTTGCCGCGCTTGCCTCGACGCAGGTGGCGCCTTCCCAGGTTGTCATCGGGATTGGCGGGCCGCCGGTGTGCCCGTATGGGTACTTCGACTATGCGCCGTATGACTGCGCGCCGTATGGCTACTATGGGCCGGATTGGTACGACGGTGGCGTGTTCATCGGGGCAGGGCCATGGTTCCACGGGCAGCGCGGTTTCTACGGGCACGTGGACAACCGGTATGACCCGCACCACGGCTATCGCGGCCCGTTGCCGGGACGCGGAGCGGAGCCGTTCAACCACTTTCAGGGCAATGAGGCGCGCGATGGCCACGGGAACGTCGGGCAGGCGAGCCACTCGCCCGGCGGAGAGCGTGCGCTGCCGGGATACCATGGCGGCGGTGGCGGATCCCATGGCGGCGGCGGACATCCGCGGTAGCGGTTCGCGCGGTAGCGGATCGTTAGACGAGTGAGGTCGTGGCAGGTCGGAGAAGGCAGGTCAGCCGCTGCGGCTGCGCCTGCGCTCCGGCCTGCGAGAGCGTGGAGCACACTGATCGCAAAAGTGCGCGATGAATGGACACTTTGCTCAAGAGCCCTGCGCTGCCGGGGCAGCTCGGGCGGTGGAGGCGAGATATTTGCGGAACTTGAGGATGTCGCTCGTGTAGAGATGGCTGGGGTCTACGTCGGGGGCGAGGATCTCGCCGGTGGGGAGGGTAATGGTGTCGACGACGAGGCGGTCGCGGTCGGCGGGGGCGATGTACTCGGCGTTGGAGCTGGCGACCTGGAGGCCGTAGAGGATGGCGGAGGCGCGGCGGGTGTCGATGCGATTGGCGCCGAGCGCGGAGACGACGATGGAGAGGGCGACCTGGATGGCGGCGGCGTCTTCGAGCGGCGGGAGTTCGAGGGAGAGCTCGGGTGCGGGCTGGTTGGGTGTGGGCCGGACGAGCTGGGGCTCGCGGGTGCCGTCGCCGTTGAGTGGAGTGAGGATGGTGGCTTCGACAGCGGGTACGAGGGCGGGCTCGGCTTGCATGCGGGTGAGGCGCTGGTGGCGGCGGTTGAGCTCGGAGTGGAAGAAGCAGTGGATGGCTCCGCGCATGGCGTAGGCGGCGCAGCGCTCGCCGTCGACGCGGACGTGGCGGCAGAATACTGTGTTCATGATGGTGGTCTCCTGTTGGGTTGAGGTTGAGGTTGAGGTTGAGGTTAGGGTCGAGGGCTACCCCCTCCCCCCTGGGTTGGTCGATTGACTGCGCGGCGGATGTGGCTGAGGCGCTGAGGGTTAGGTGGGCGACTGACTGCCCTGACTGGTGTCTCAGGTCAGTGGCTGGCAGGGGCTGGAGCTCCAGGCGGGGCGCCATTGGGGCTGCGGCCGGGGGATCGTGGCGGGTTGGGTGGGGGTCGCGGGAGGGAGACGCTGGCGGGCGGTGCGGGCGGCACGCTCGTGCGGCGGAAGGCCGCGGGTGAGGGTGCGGAGATTCAGGTGCTTCATCGGTGGGGCTCCTGTGTGTTGGGCTTAAATGCGCGGGGGCCGCGAGCGATTACGCGCTCGCGGCCCTCGCGGGAAAAGGTCCTGTTTCTATTGTAGGGAGTTGGGGTGGGTGGTTGCGCCAGGTTTTTGGGGCTCGATTGTGCTGGATTGGCGCGGGTTTTGTGCGGTTTTGCGGGGCGGTGGGGG
This sequence comes from Granulicella sp., assembly GCA_965277925.1. Classification (GTDB taxonomy): domain Bacteria; phylum Acidobacteriota; class Terriglobia; order Terriglobales; family Acidobacteriaceae; genus Granulicella. The sequence goes on from OZ255850.1 coordinate 2,577,111, forward strand.
TTGACAAGGATCAGGCGGCGAGCAGGGCGGCGGCGAGGGCGAGCCATTCGGCTTCGAGCGGGCCGGTGAAGGGTGGCTGGGCGGCGCGGCGATACCAGTAGCGGGCGTTGACGTCGTCGCCCTCTTTGCGGTGGAGGTAAGCGTGGACGCGGGCGGCGTCGGGGGTGTCGATGTCCTGCGCGAGGTCGTGGGCGCGGGACCAGTTGCCGTGGGCGTCGTGCCAGAGGGCCTGGAGGAGTGGTGGGAGCGCGGCGGTCTCGGCGGCGGGTAGCTGGCGGAGGGATTCGGGCGTCATGTGGCTATTGTGGGGGCATGGTGGCTAGTCGAGGAAGGCAATTCAGTCGTTCCGCGCTTCGCGCTGCACTCCAGCCTTCGGCAGAGCGGAATCCCACTCATCGCCAAGAGCGGCGATGAATGGGGCACCCGGCTTCGACCTGGAAGAGGCGGCGGTGATTGTAGGTTCGGCTGGTGATGAAGTAGGTGCCGGGTGCGTCGATGCGCTGGGGGATCGCCATGGATGAGCCAAGCGTACCTCAGGCGCTAAAGCGCGGGGAAGGTGCTGGCGGGGTTGGCACGACTGAAGTCGTGCCCTTAACGGGTATGTGGTGGCGAGGTTGGCGTGACTGAAGTCGTGCCCTTAACGGGACGGGGGTTGGGTTGGGGTAGCTTGGAGCGGCCGTTGCGCCGGTGGCTCCACTGCGATGGACAGTACGCTGTCGCGCGTGAATTAGCGTGGGTTGAACTTCATTTGTAGTGACCACTCGAAACGCCCGGCAACATATCTATTGCTTCCCTTATGACCGATGAGGGTTCGAGAATCGCGAGGTGTATGTCGGTCAACATCGGTTGGTCTGTCTTGCCTGACTCATCGGTCACCGCGACTTGGGCCGTCGGCGCCCCATATTCTTTCTGAATGACAAGTCCTACGATAAGGATATGCGATAGCGTAGGACCCAAAGTGTTCCCCCGGCCACTTGATTCCGCCAGATACGCAGGACCGCCACTGTTGCCGCCGTAGACGGGAAAGTCCAACATGAGGGGTCGCGACGAGAGCGTCGGGAGAATGGGGAATGAAGCGATACGTGCCGTTCTTAATATCGGAAAGCCGTATTGCGAACTCAGGTCGAGAGGAAATCCAAGGCACGTGACCTCGTCGCCAGGATGTATCTGGTAGTCCGAGAGCATAGCGTCGGTGGCAAGCCAGTCCGTTGGGACTAGAGGAGATATGAGATGACTCTGAACCCTTCCATCGCTTATTACAAGTATCGCAACGTCCGCTACCGGATGATGGATCCACAAAGGTATACCGTTTCTGCGAATCTTCAGGGTGACAGGCACTTCCAACCAAGCCCCATTTTCAAAAAATCCTCATATCGAGGATTGCCGTATCGCCTACGGTCTCAGCGAGTACATGCTGAGCGGTGATAAGTACCGGTCTTGACTGCCCTTGCTCCTTGCCGCCATCTATCGGCACTCCTAATACAAATCCTGTGCCGATCGTCTGCTTGCCCGGCGTAGTGGAGCGGGCTTCAATGCGGTATGTGGATTCCATCATGATGGTGTTCCACTCAACCGGGTAAAATTTCCCTTTCACCTCAATTCCATTGGCAGGCACGGGATTCTGAGCGTGAGCCATCATAATGAAGCTCAAGAGGATCGCGATGACGCCTTTAGACCGACGCATTTCTGTTTCCTTCTCTTTTCCAGACCGGGAGACATCAGGGAACGCGGGTTGTGGCGCACCTAATCTGTTCGGTAATTCGCTTCAACAGGGACGGAGCTGCTCTTCGCCAGCGCTTCCTTTGGCGAGTGAGGCCTTAGGAGCAGCCGGAGGTGGAGCCGCATTCCATGCAGCGGTGGCAGGCGCCGTTGCGGACCATGATGGCGCCGCAGGTGCTGCAGCTGGGGGCGTCGCCCATGTCGTACATGCTCTTCATGGCGTCGGCGGCGTGGTAGAGGCCGCGGTCTTCGAAGGACGAGACAGTAGACAGTAGAGGGTAGACAGTAGATGGGCCAGTGCCGGAGCGAGCGGCCAGGTCCGGGGCGATGCCTTGCTGGGGTGGGGTGCGGTCGGTGTGCTCGAAGGCGTCGCCGAGGATGGTGTGGACGGGTACCGACGCATCGGACGATTCGCTCCATGGGGAATTGGAGGTGTGGGGCTGGGGGATTTCGTTGTCTCCTGAGGGCTGACCGGAAGACGGTGAAGCAGATTCCTCCGCTGCGCTGCGGAATGACAAGCCAGAAAGACCAAGGCTCGCGGAGGCAGCGGCGGAAGAGGCTGCGGCGGGGGTGGCGGGCTTGAGGCCGGCGAAGAGGTCGAGTTGTTGACCGCTGAGGAAACGGAGCTGCATCCAGCGGAAGAGGTAGTCCATGATGGATTTGGCGTAGCCGATCTGCTCGTTGCCGGTCCAGCCGGAGGGCTCGAAACGGGTGTGGGCGAACTTTTCGCAGAGCACCTTCAGCGGCACGCCGTGCTGGAGGGAGAGGGAGATCGCGGTTGCAAACGAATCCATCAGGCCGGAGATCGTCGAGCCCTCCTTGGCCATGCGGATGAAGATTTCGCCGGGCTGGCCGTTGGGGTAGAGGCCGACGGTGATGTAGCCCTCGTGGCCGGCGATGCCGAACTTGTGGGTGATGCTGGCGCGCTCGGCGGGGAGACGGTGGCGGACGGCGCGCGGTGGGGCCTGGGAGTCGAGCGCGTCGGCGTTGCGGGTGGAGGATTGGGTGAGCTCGGTGAGCTTGATCTCCGCTGCGGACAGCTTCGATTGAGCGTCGTGCAACTGCTGGTGAAGCAGGTCCTTCGCTCCGCTCAGGATGACAATTTCGCTCTCGTGATCCTGTGCGGCGGCTTTGGCGGAGGCGTCGGCTTTGACTGCGTTGGCGTCGACGCTGGTTCCCTTCTTGTCGGCGTCGGTCTGGGCGGAGACGTTGAGGGGCTGGGTGCCCTTGCTGCCGTCGCGGTAGATCGCTACGGCCTTGAGGCCCTGACGCCAGCTCTCGGTGTAGGCCTCGGCGATGTCGTCGACCGAGCAGTCGTTGGGCAGGTTGACGGTCTTCGAGATCGCACCGGAGAGGAACGGCTGCGCGGCGGCCATCATCTTGATGTGGCCCATGTAGGAGATGCTGCGGGTGCCCTTGGCGGGCTTGAAGGAGCAGTCGAAGACGGCCAGATGCTCGGGCTTGATGGCGGGCGCGCCTTCGATGGTGCCGGTGGCGTCGATGTAGTTGACGATGGCTTCGACTTCGGAGTCCTTGTAGCCGAGCTTGAAGAGCGCGCCGGGGACGGTGTTGTTGACGATCTTGATCATGCCGCCGCCGACGAGTTTCTTGTACTTGACGAGGGCGAGGTCGGGCTCGATGCCGGTGGTGTCGCAGTCCATCATGAAGCCGATGGTGCCGGTGGGAGCGAGCACGGTGACCTGGGAGTTGCGGTAGCCGTGCTGCTCGCCGAGGGCGAGGGCGGTGTCCCAGGAATCCTGCGAGGCGGATTTGAGATCGGCAAGCTGCGGGGCAATGAACCCGGCGGCGTCGGTGTAAGCGCCTGAGGCCGCGGGCTTGAGCTGCTTGTCGATGTTGTTGACCTCCGCGCGGTGCATGCGGATGACGTTGAGGAAGGGCTCGCGGTTGACGTAGAAGCCGGGGCAGGCGCCGGCTTCGATGGTGGCTGACTGTGTGAGCGGCGTGGCTGCGCCGAGCGCGGGGGCCGCAGCGGCCAGGCGCGCGGATTGGGCATACGCGTCGCCGCAGAGGATCGCGGTGAGCGTGGCCGCGTAGGCGCGGCCAGCGTCGGAATCGTAGGGCAGGCCGCGGTCCATCAGGAGCGCCCCGAGGTTGGCGTAGCCCAGGCCTAGCGGGCGGTAGTCGTGGGAGTTCTTTGCGATCTGCTCGGTCGGATAGCCGGCTGCGTCGACGATGATCTCCATCGCCGTGGTGACGATGGCGATGGCGTGGCGATAGGCGGGGACGTCGAAGGCGCCGCCGGGGGTGAGGAACTTCATCAGGTTGAAGCTGGCGAGGTTGCAGGCGGAGTCGTCGAGGAACATGTACTCGCTGCAGGGGTTCGAGGCGTTGATGCGGGCGGTGTTCTTGCTGGTGTGCCAGCGGTTGATGGTGGTGTCGTACTGCATGCCGGGGTCGCCGCACTGCCAGGTGGCTTCGGCGAGGGCGTGCATGAGGTCGCGGGCCTTGTAGGTCTGGACGGGCGCGCCATCCTTGACGGTCTTGGTGGTGAACTCGCCGTCGGAGGCGACGGCGTGCATGAACTCGTCGGTGACGCGGACGGAGTTGTTGGCGTTCTGGAAGAAGATGCTGGTGAAGGCTTCGGAGTCGGGGCCAGAGCCGTCGTAGCCAGCCTGCATGAGGGTCCAGGCTTTGCGCTCTTCCTTGACTTTGCACTGGATGAAGTCTTCGATGTCGGGGTGGTCGATGTTGAGGACGACCATCTTGGCGGCGCGGCGGGTCTTGCCGCCGGACTTGATGACGCCGGCGAAGGCGTCGAAGCCGCGCATGAAGCTGAGCGGGCCGGAGGCGGTGCCGCCGCCGGAGAGGGTCTCCATGGAGCCGCGGATGGCCGACAGATTCGAGCCTGCACCGCTGCCCCACTTGAAGAGCATGCCCTCGGTCTTAGCGAGGGTGAGGATGGAATCGAGCGAGTCGTTGACCGAGTTGATGAAGCAGGCCGAGCACTGCGGGCGCGAGTAGCCGGTGCGAGAGAAGGCGACCCGACCGAGCGCGGCGTCCCAGTGCCAGTTCTGGGCGTCGGAGTTGGGCTCGAGGCGGTCGCAGCCGACGTTGAACCAGACCGGCGAGTTGAAGGCCGCCTTCTGGTTGAGCAGCAGGTGAGTGAGTTCGGCGAAGAAGATTTCCGAGTTTTCTGCGGAGGCGAAGTAGCCGTCGCGGATGCCCCAGTCGCGGATGCTCTCGGCGACGCGGGTGATGAGCGCGCGGACGCCGGACTCGCGCGCGGGGGTGCCGAGCTCGCCATGCAGATATTTGCTGGCGACGATGTTGGTCGCGGTCATGGACCAGTCAGCGGGGATCTCGACGTTCTTCTGCTCGAAGATAAGCTTGCCCTTGAAGTCCTGGATGATGGCGTCGCGGAACTCCCACGCGAGTTCGTCGAAGGGGCTGACGCCGGGGCGCGTGAAGTGGCGCGTGAAGGACAGGCCGGGGGCACGCTGGGTGCGGGCGGCGTTGTCGGGGGCAGCGGCGGCGATGGGGGCGGCGGTCTGGAGCGTTTTGGCCATGGTGATTGGAACCTCGTGAAGCTAAAAAACGAGCTGAAAGCTGAAAAGATCGCCGAAGCATAGGCTCCGGTAGGGCGGCGGCTGGTGGTTCCCTGAGTTCTTGTCCCTGGGTGGGAGGGGCGAAGCAGCTCTGCCGTTGTGTCACTTCGCCCTGGGTGCGGGCGTAAGCGGATGCAGGGGTCACCGGACGGTGTGAGCCAAGGATTCTGGCGCTTCACCAGAGGTACGGGTGAAGATGAAAGTACCGCCGCCGGTGGTACAAGTCAAGTATAAAACATCTAGATATTGTGGTGCTGGTGCAGAAGCTCCCAAATCGGGCCGGTTTGGGGCTGGGAGTTCGGTTTTTCTGGGTTTTTGCTGTGGAAAGCTCCGGCAGAGGCCGTCAATTCCGGGTTTTGTTGACGCCCGGTGAACGAGCTTTCTTGAGACTAGCCCCGTAGGGGTGCGGCCGCAAGGAAAGAGGCGGTGGAAATGGGGGATGGGCGGTGGGAAACGGGGGCGGTACGGAGCTGTTATGAGTTTCTGGTGCGCGCGGAATCGAAGTTTGTCGGGTGCCCACTTGCCAGTTGGCGTCAAAACCGGGAGCCAAGTGACGACAAGCGCGTTTGTCGTTACTTACGCCTGAGATCCAAAGACTACAGGCTCAATCACTGGGTTCGCTGTGCTTTGGATATGCGTGAACTTGAAGGAAGCCGGGTACTTCAGGCCATATCCAAGCATCCGGTCCATGCTGATATGGGCAGTCCAGATCAGACCCAATTCCCCAAGCAGAATTCTATGGAACAGTGCAGCGAGTATGACCAAAAGACCAGGGAGCGCATAGTTGTGCATCAGGTTATAGAAGACGCTGGCCGCAGCGCTCGGTCCACGGAAATATGGAAGCAAACTCACATCCGGAACTAGGAACAGACAGGCGAACAACACCCAGTGGTGTGGAAACAGCAGGTGATACGCGCCACAAGAAGCAAAGAGGAAGCATAGAGCTTCAGCGTGCAGAAGGGAAAAGGGACGGAAGATTGTCGGCTGCGTCATAGTTATAGGGTAATCTCCACAATCGGTCCCTTAAAGTCGCATTCTGTGGAATGACGGTGCCACTGGCCGGTTGCCCCCCGTGAGCGGGGCCAACTTCCGCCATGCGCGTTTATCAGGAGTCATCTTGCTGTTCGCGAGAAGACGAGAGCGCGCCCATCGCAGTCATCGAGTTTCACACCTGTGCCGTTCATCTTGGGAAAGTGAAGAGTTCGACGAGCGCCTTCACGCGCTCTTTCCGGCGGTTGCGCGGGAATCGCTTGGTTCTTGTGAGCTCAGCGATACCATGGAGACTTGCCCAAAATAGTTCCGATAGAATCTCCGACCTCGAACCCTGCCCCTGAAAGAACTCCAGGAGTTGGGAAAACGCAAATCGCATCTCGGAAGGAGTAGCCTCGTCATCAAAGGGTAGGCTCAGGCTGATCGAAAACATCACCTCATACAGTGCGGGTGACGAAGCGGCGAACTCCAAATATGCGGCCACGACCGATTCAACCGGATTCGCTCGCCTCCGCGCCTTCTCCATAGCTATGCCCAACTCCTGGAAACCCTCGATAGCAATGGCAGAAAGGATTCCCTCGCGGTTTTCGAAATGAGCGTACAAGACGGGTTGGCTGTAGGAGATTTCGTCAGCTAGCCGACGAACGGTTACGTTGGACCACCCTTCAAGCTCCGCGATTCGTCGGGCGGCACTGATGATCTGTGCCCGACGGGCCTGTCTGTCGCGCAGTTTTCGTTCCGCAATTCGGTTGGCCGCCAGCCTTGTCACCATACACAGCAAGCATAGCACCGCTAGATTTCTTGGCTAAACTTGAATCTTTGAGAGACGGCCTCGCGTCTCATATAGCGTTGCTAGAATAGATAGGAGTTCTATACTTTATGCAGAATACTATTTCTCTTTGGGTTGCTGCTCTCACCGCTATAGCCGTCACTGCGATCGGTTGTTTCTACCTTGCCTCTCCTGAACGAGTCATAGGATCGTTTGGTCTCAAGCCGCCTGCGCCCGATGCTGACACTCGTGCTTGGCTACGTCTCAAAGGCATTCGGGATGTCGGGTCTGGATTGGTCGTGCTCACACTGATGCTGACCGGGGACAGGCGGTCGGTAGGTATAGCTCTGCTCGCCTTTGCCATCATTCCTCTTGGAGATATGTCCATCGTTCTGGGGTCGGGCGGATCGAAATCGGCAGCGTTTTCCATTCATGCAGTAACCTGCGCGGTGATGCTTGTCACCGGCCTCTTGCTAATCCATGCCATTTGAATAGCTGCCTCGGAGCGTTCTTGTCGACCTGAGGGTCGGGTCTCAACCGGCCATGCTGTCACAGGCGCGGATTCATCCCGTGAAGTCGCATTGTAGGAAGTTATCGTAACCACCCAAATGACACGCGGCTTACCGAGCGATCCGTTGCTATCGGTAGATAGGATTGCATCGCTAGAAGCACCAGCCGCCGACCAGGGCGATGGTGCGGGCGCCGTTCTTCCAGCCCAGGCTGATGCCGCCGAGGACGTTGGTGGGCTTGCCGGGCTGGGCCAGGAAGATGCCGACGCCGCCTTCGCCGTAGCGGTTGGCGGCGGCGAGGTTGGAGCGGGTGAAGGCGTCGAAGGCCAACCACGGGAGCTTCTTGGGGATGAGCACGAAGTCGGAGTATAGCGGCGCGCCGATCGCGGTGGAGTACGCGCCCAGATAGGCGCTCTGCTGTTGGACGACCGTCGCGCCAGCGGAGGATGGGGCGCCCGGCGTTTCCACCGTGACGCTCTTGAGCGAGGACACGTTGCTGGTGCGGTTGATGCCGGCGGCCAGGCCGAGCAGGACGTTCATGCCGGGTGCATTGAGCAGGGCGTTGTAGGTGGGCAGCACCGAGATGCCGTTGAACTGCTGCCTGGTGGTCGCGGTGGTGGTGGTATTCGGGACGGTGTAGAAGGTCGAGCCGAGGTAGGTGATGTTGACGATGGCCCAGTCGTCGCGCCAGGGGGAGCGGGGGTTGAGATTGGCCAGCGAGGGCGAGAAGATGTGGTGATGGCCGAAGGAGCCGCCGCCGCCGATGGCCGGGGGCGAGCTGCCTGCCTGGAAGATCTGGGTGACGACGTCGCTCGATGGCTTGCCGGTGAAGCTGAAGCCGTACTCCCAGGACGGGCCGGCTTCTTCGTGGAGATAGCCGACGTCGAAGGTGGTGCTGCTGACGTTGTAGACGAGGTTGGCCCGGGCGTTGGCGAGATAGATGCTGCTGGTGCCGTCGGCGGTCTGGTAGGCCGCGGTCTGGGCGGAGAGGGCGGGCGCGGCTGCGAGAGCGAGGGCAGCGCCAACGCCAAGGGCAAGAGCCGGGAGCAGGCCCAGGGCCAGGCGTAGGAGGAGCTTCGAGGTTGGAGTGGGAGTCCTCATCGGTGCCTTTCAGGAGACGGCGGAGAGCCTTTCAGGAGAGCGTTACCTGGTCGGTGAGGTCGGAGAGCTCGTTGTCGGGGATGGTGTCGGAGTGGGTGTAAGTCTTGGCGGGGCCGCCGGCGGCGGGGGTGAACTTGAGGGTCAGGGTCCAGGCGGAGGAGGAGATTCCCACGGCCCTGAACTTGATGGCGGCAGGGCTGGTGAGGTCGAGGCTGGCCGCGCCGGCCCAGCAGGCCGTGTCGTCGCGCTGCAGCTTGAGGGCGTGGCCGCCGACGGAGAGCGCGACATCGATGGGCGGGCTGCTGATGGACGCCGTGAGTTTGTAGGTTGGCACGATTTGCCTTTCACGAACAGGCCGGGGGCGCACCGTCCGGGGATGCGTCGATAGAGACGGCGTGCTGAGCGATGTGCAGATAGTATGCACAGCCTTTTGCAGGATGCAAGGAAATAATGGAGATAGGGGCGGGTTCGGCGGCAGTGTGGGGGCGTTCGGCGGCGGACGCATGGCGGCAAGGGGTTAAGCGGCGAAGCGCCGCCTTCCTCGTGAGTGAGGCTCGCAAAGCGTAGACGCTGATGGCGCGCTAGAGCCGCTCCCCCGATGGTGTATGGCCGCCCCACGAAGCAGATTCCTCCGCTACGCTGCGGAATGACAACCAGAAAGGCAAGAGCGGAGCTCTCCGCCAATCCAGAAGAGCAAGGGCGAGGCTGGACAACTATGAGGAGTCTGGCCTAGCTGACCGTCAGGACGAAGGTGGTGGTCGAGACGAGGTTGGAGTTGGTGGTGGAGATGCCCGTCACCGTGAGAGTGTAGGTGCCGGCCGGAGTTGCGCTGACACCCGGCGTCACCGGGGTGGTGGGAGTGGTGATGCCGGTGCGCACGGCGGAGGCGGCGCTGCTGCTGCAGCCGGAGAGGCCCAGTACGCCGAAGCTCAGCGCGCTGAATGCAAGGCCGAGCACGGCGAACAGCGCCAACGAACGGCCGCTGCGCATCAGGCTGGCCAGCGAGAGCCGGCCCAGCGCGAGGCGAGTGCGGCGCTTGAGGGTGAAGCCAGCCAGCAGTACGCCGGCCATGACGGCGGCCAGAGGCGCGGCCGGCGAGGCGGGAGATGTGGGCGGATGGGACGCGGTAGTCGAAAGGGGTGACGGGGGCGGCCGGTTGGCGGCGATTGCTCCGCCCGAGGCCGGCGTAGCCATGATCTGCAGCGTGCCGGAGGGGCAGCTTGCGGCGTTGGTGGTGATGGTGAGGGTGCTGGGGACGGGGGTTGCGCCGGAGACGGTCGCGTTGGGCAGCGAGTAGCAGGCGTAGACCAGCGCGGGCGAAGCGGTGACGGTGAAGCTGACGGTCCCCATGTAGCCATTGGCCGGGGTGACGGTCACGGTGGCGCTGCCGGTGGTTCCGGGGGTGACGCTGGTGGCCGCGGCGGTCACGGCGAAGGAGGTGTTGGCGGCGCGGACAGTGCCCGTTGGCCACGCGTTCAGAATGGCATTGAAGTCCAGCGAGCCGAGGCCGGTGGCTTCGTCGTAACCGGTTGTGGTGGCATAGCTGGCCGCTCCGGCGGTGGAGCAGAAGGCGGTGCCGGCGGTGCACTGATTGCCGCCGCTGGTTATGTCGTGGAAGGCGGTCGCGTAGGTGGTGGGGAGGGAGGCCAGACTATAAAGGATCGGGTTGATGACGCCCTGTCCGGTGCTGAAGCCCTTGGCCTGATTGATGATGGCGACCATCGCGGCGAAGATGGGGGCGTCGAAGCTGGTGCCGCCGGCAAGCGTGAGGTCCTGGCTGGTGGAATCGCGCAGGCCGCTGGTGCAACTGCTGACCTGGGGATTGGTTCCGGTCGTGTTCCAGTTGGCCTTATCGCTGGAGCAGACGGCGAAGGGGGCGTCGGCGTTGGAGGCGTCGAAGGAGATGTCGGGCACCAGGCGCATGCTGCCGGCGGGGATGCCGGGTACGCCGGTCTGCCAGGCAGGACGCGGGGTGTAGATGCTGACGCCGCCGCCGCCGGAGGAGAGCGGCTGGCTGGTGTTGGCGGAGCTGTCGTCGTTCCAGACCTGCTCGGGGATGTAGGAGAGCGCGGAGGTGACGACGTCGGAGCCGGGCGCGTCGACGAAGTAGGTGTTGTTGCCGATGACCACGTCGGCGGCCGGGAACTCGGTGCCGCCCATGCCGGTGACGTACTGGCTGCTGGCGGGAAAGTCGACGGCGGGCGCTTGCCGGATGGCGGTGGTTTGTTTGGTGTCGGCGTAGCAATCCGTCGAGCCGTTATCGCCGGCGGGACCGACGACGGTCTGGCCCTGGGCCGCGGCCTGCTCCAGAACGGAGTTGAGGCTGTTATAGTTTGTGAGGCCGAGATCCGGCTCGCAGGCGCCGTAACTGGTGCTGATGATGGGCGCGACCTTGTTGTCGACGGCATAGGCGATGGAGTCGTAAACACTGTAGTTGGTGCTGCTGCCGGTGTAGACGAAGGAAACGGCGGCGCCGGGCGCCATCGTGGAGGCGTACTCGAGGTCGATGTCGGACTCGACCTCATCGCCGCTGTAGACGGTAGAGGCGCCCGACAACGGGACCAGAATCTGGGCGGGAACCTTGGCCGTGGAACCGACGGCGGTCTGGTAGTTGGAGATGTCGGTGGAGACGATCGCACTCTGGCCTACCACCGCGATCGATTGGCCGGTCCCGTTGTAACCGGCGTTATAGGCGGCGCGGACGTCGTAGATGGTCTGGATGTCGTTGGAGGTGATGAAGTGGCTGTGGGTCTGGCTGGAGGTGAAGCTGGGCCGCGCCGGTTGGAGGGCCGGCTTGAAGTTGGAATGAGGCCGGAAGTCGGAGAGGTTCTCGACGGCGAGGACGCTGGAGGACAACGCGGCGGGAAGGATGAGGTCGGTGGCCGGGGCGAAGTGAGTTTCGGGCGGCGTCGCATCGCCGGGCTCGGCCGGGGCCCGGAAGTAATGCAGCGGCGCGCCGAAGGCCGATTCGACCTGCGCGGCGCTGCCGGAGAAGCTGATCCGGTCTCGACTGCGCGAGACCGCGCCGACGGCGAAGCCCTGCTGCTGGAGCCAGCTTTCGACGGTGGAGATATCGGAGGCGGCGACGCCGAACTGTGCGGCGTACAGCTCGGGGGTGATCCATTGATGGAACTGCGGCGAGGCGGGATCCTGCTGGGCGGCCACCAGCGCGTCGAGCGCGGTCTGCTGGGCGGCCGTGCGGCTGAAGACCAGCGTCATGCCTTCGAGCTTCATGGAGGAAGCCACGGCGCCGATGTCGTGGGCGCGCACTGCGCGGGGAGAACGCGATCCCGCCAGCGTAACGCGGCTGGAGCTATCGATCGCTGACGAAATGCGAGGCCGGACCAGCGTCGCCGAGGCCCGGACTCCCGCACCGGTTTGGGCGAAAGCGGAAACGGCGGTCAACAGCGCAAGGGCCGCGCAGGCGACGGGCTGAAGCGGGTGGCAAAGCTGGCGGCAATGGAGGGCGGGCCGTACACGGCGGGTCGCTGTCTGGAGCGGGGACTGAAGCGGACGGTGCAGGCAGTTCTTCACAAGAGGGGTCATTGGGCTCGGGAGTAGGTTATGGGTAGGCTGGCGGGAGCCAGCTCGTAAGTCGGTTGCGGCTTAGAGTTCTTCGTTGCAGCTCGCGTTGCTTGCTGTACATATATCGGAGACGATTTTTCCGGGGCCGCGGATTACACGGTTGTGCCCCGAAAGGAGACGCCAGACTAAGCTCCTGCAAAGAAAGTGTTCGTGACAATGAAACGCGCGGGAGAGGTTTTGGTAAGACGGAGGGAGCCGCTCACCCTGCTATGACGATACTCTGCTGGGACGATACTAGGATACGCCACTCCTGGTAGCCGTTGGAGCGCCACGACCGCGCAGGAGCTTCCACGGCAATTTGCTGTGGCGGAAGAGCGGGTAATCGCGCCTCTACCCACCCCGTCGGAGCGGTCCAGTGCGCGACGATTGCATCGTATGCAGAGGGAACTGGAGGTGTGCCATGGCCAACGACAAGAAGGACGCAATGCAGGGCGACCGTGGGGACGCGAAAGCGCAGCCGTCGGGGCCGAAGGGCGACAACCCCGCGACGGCAGGATCGGGCGAAACCCGGGTAAAGGCCGGAACGAAGACCGGACCGGCAGAGCAGGCCGAGGGTCGATTGAATCCTTCGTCGCCTGGAGATACGGGAACGACGCCGGGAACCAATGCGGTTGTGGGGTAGCCCCGAGCTTCAGATGTAGCGATTAGAAACTTAGTGGCCAGGGGAATTTAGCACCGAGGGGCGGGCCCGCTGATGGCTACTGACTTTCGACGGATCGCCCTGAGCGTAGAAGGTCGCGGAGAATTTCGCACATGGGCGCCGCGGATTTTCGCGAGGGAGCAAGGACCTTCGCGACGGTGGTCGCGGAGAAGACTGGGCATGGCAGCCGGAGATGTCGTTACCGATTGGGCATCACACATTCGCATGAACTCGCGAACCGAGGACGCGATGAGCACCACCTTGCGGATGGCCGGGCGTGGAGAAGAACTCAAGAGCCGGGCGCGTGCATTGTGAGGAATCGACTACGATTGCGGCACGAGGCAGTTAGAATCGACGATGCGGGCCTATAGCTCAATTGGTTAGAGCATCGGACTCATAATCCGCTGGTTCCAGGTTCAAGTCCTGGTGGGCCCACCAGAAAAACTCCGTCGCGCAGGATCTGCCGGTCGCCACTCTGCGCCACGCCGACGGCCACCTTCACCTCGCCGCCTCAGCTCCGCTTCGGCCAAAGGGCCGTCCAGCAACACAGAGGGGAAATCGTCCACCAGCAGGTGCTGCCGGCACTCCTCGATCGGCTTGTAGATCCTCTGGTTCAGATCGCTCACCGTCGAGGCCGACTCGCGCGTACCCCACATCGCCTGCGGGATGTCTTCCCACCCGCCGCCCGCTCACCCGGGCCAGATACATCTCGATCAGCGCCTCTTGCACCGAGGTCTCGCGCCGGCGGTGCCGCTCGATGATCGCTGTCTCGAACGGCAGGCTGCGCAGCTTCGGCACCTGTAGCGTCACGTCGGCTGCATTGGTACGCAGTTGCCGGTCGTAGCTGGCTGCCCGCGTGTCGTTGCGGTCTTCGCTGCGCTCGTACTTCCGCGCCCGGCACAGGTGGTCCGCTCCGGCTTCCAGCAGCGCGTTCAGCGTCTCCTCCACATCGCCCGGACCACCTCGTCCAGGTGCGCAGGAATCTTTCCCTCGTCGATGAACCACCGCTCCAAGCGCCTTGCTCCCCGCTTCCATGGTTGGCCGCACCACAAGTCACACACAGGCCTCGCTCCTCCAGCTTGTACCAAGTCTCCTCAGCCAAATCCCAACCGAGTGTACACCCTTCTTAATTTGTCCTTAGTCCTTAGAAACAAAGGCATTGCTGATCCATGAAGCGGAACGCAGAAAAGCCCACCGTCAGGTGGGCTTTTCGTGGATTATGCCGGCGATCACCTAATCTCCCACACACTTACGCGTGCAGTACCATCGGCCCAACGAGGCTTAACTTCCGTGTTCGGGATGGGAACGGGTGGGACCCTCGCGGTAAACTCACCGGCAAATTGTCGAAGACCGCGGCGCGATCGTTCACAACTGAATAGATTGAGCAGAATATTACCAAAAACGTATTAGTTATGGCGACAAACCAATTTTTGGCCGTCATTCTATAACTACAAAGCTTGTGTTGAAAGTCTCCAGAACAATGTGAACTAAACATTGCGCAGAGTAAATTCTATGGACAAGCCGAACGGGCGATTAGTACTGGTAAGCTACACGCATTACTGCGCTTCAACCTCCAGCCTATCAACCAGGTGGTCTTCCTGGGCCCTTCATTTCCCTTACGGGTTGGGAGATCTCATCTTAGAGCGTGCTTCCCGCTTATATGCATTCAGCGGTTATCACAACCGAACTTCGCTACCCAGCCGTGCCATTGGCATGACAACTGGAACACAAGAGGTTCGTCCATCCCGGTCCTCTCGTACTAAGGACAGCCCTCTTCAAATCTCCTACGCCCACAGCAGATAGAGACCGAACTGTCTCGCGACGTTCTGAACCCAGCTCACGTACCACTTTAATCGGCGAACAGCCGAACCCTTGGAACCTTCTACAGCTCCAGGATGTGATGAGCCGACATCGAGGTGCCAAACCGAAGCGTCGATATGAACTCTTGGCTTCGATCAGCCTGTTATCCCCGGCGTACCTTTTATCCGTTGAGCGATGGCCATTCCATACAGAACCACCGGATCACTAAGGCCTGCTTTCGCATCTGCTCGACTTGTAGGTCTTGCAGTTAACCACACTTATGCCTTTGCACTCGACGGTCGATTTCCAAACGACCTGAGTGTAGCTTCGCGCGCCTCCGTTACAATTTAGGAGGCGACCGCCCCAGTCAAACTACCCGTCTTACTATGTCCCTCTTCCCGATAAGGGAAGGAGGTTAGAATCACAACACTCGCAGGGTGGTATCTCACCGTTGGCTCCACCGAACCCAAAAGTCCGGTATCAAAGCCTCCCACCTATCCTGCGCAGCAAGAGCCGTAACTCACAGTAAAAGTATAGTAAAGGTGCACGGGGTCTTTTCGTCTAGCTGCGGGTAACCGGCATCTTCACCGGTACTACAAGTTCGCCGAGCAACTCGTTAAGACAGTCGAACGATCGTTACTCCATTCGTGCAGGTCGGAACTTACCCGACAAGGAATTTCGCTACCTTAGGACCGTTATAGTTACGGCCGCCGTTCACCGGGGCTTCAGTTCAAAGCTTCGCCTTGCGGCTAACCTCTCTCTTTAACCTTCCGGCACCGGGCAGGAGTCAGCCCCTATACGTCGTTTTTGACTTTGCAGAGACCTGTGTTTTTGTTAAACAGTCGCCGTTCGCGTTTCACTGCGGCCCCCCTAGGCTTGCACCCACGGGGGCGACCCTTCTCCCGAAGTTACGGGTCTAATTTGCCGAGTTCCTTAACAAGCTTTCACTCGAGCGCCTTTGGATATTCTCCTCGTCTACCTGTGTCGGTTTGTGGTACGGTTCCCAATCTCTCTCCTTAGAGGTTTTTCTTGGCACCATGAAATCAGCAGCTTTCAGCCGTACGGCTTACTGTTTTACGCCTCACTGTTAAGACTCTCCGGATTTGCCTAGAGAATCCAGCTTACGCGTATCAAACCCCATAGCCATATGAGGTCCTGCTTATCCTTATGCGTCACCCCATCGTAATAACGAGGTATTGGGAGGTCCGGAATATTAACCGGATGTCCATCGCTTACGCCTTTCGGCCTCAGCTTAGGGACCGCCTAACCCTGAGCGGATTAACCTTCCTCAGGAAACCTTAGACTTTCGGCGGGGAGGGTTCGCACCTCCCTTATCGCTACTTATGCCGGCAGGGTCTCTTCTCTAATGTCCACGTATCTTCCCAGTTACGCTTCATTCACGAGAGAATGCTCTCCTACCACGCACACTAATGTGTGCATCCGCTGCTTCGGTATATAGTTTTAGCCCCGTTGTATTGTCGGCACCGGACCGCTTGACCAGTGAGCTATTACGCTTTCTTTAAAGGATGGCTGCTTCTAAGCCAACCTCCTGGCTGTCTGAGCGTTCCGACTTCCTTTCCCACTTAACCATAATTTTGGGACCTTAGCAGGCGGTCTGGACTGTTTTCCTCTCGACTGTGAAGCTTAGCCCCCACAGTCTGACTGCCGGGCTGGTTGTAATCGGCATTCGAAGTTTGGTTGGATTCAGTAAGCCGGAAAGCCCCCTAGTCCATCCATGTCTCTACCACCGATCCAAATCACCCGACGCTAGCCCTAAAGCTATTTCGGAGAGAACGAGCTATCACGGAATTTGATTAGCCTTTCACCCCTACCCTCAGCTCATCCGAGCTTTTTTCAACAAACACCGGTTCGGTCCTCCATTAGGTGTTACCCCAACTTCAACCTGGCCAAGGGTAGATCATCCCGCTTCGCGTCTATTCCTGCCAACTGAACGCCCTATTCAGACTCGCTTTCGCTGCGGCTCGCTCACGCTTAACCTTGCTGACAAGAATAACTAGCCGGCTCATTATGCAATAGGCACGCGGTCAGACATTCCGCTTACGCGGCATAGTCCTCCCACTGCTTGTAGGCACACGGTTTCAGGTACTATTTCACTCCCCTCTCGGGGTTCTTTTCGCCTTTCCCTCACGGTACTGGTTCACTATCGGTCAGAAACGAGTATTTAGCCTTACGGGATGGTCCCCGTGGATTCAAGCAGGGTTTCTCGTGCCCCGCCTTACTCAGGTACCTGCTTCGAGTCTGGATCAATTTCGTCTACGCGCCTGTCACGCTGTATCGGGCCACTTTCCAATGGCTTCGACTATCGACCAGATTGGTAACTCTACTTGTTGCAGGCCCTACAACCCCCGAACTACCGAAATAGTACGGGTTTGGGCTGTTCCGAGTTCGCTCGCCACTACTATCGGAATCGAGGTTTCTTTCTTCTCCTGGAGGTACTGAGATGGTTCACTTCCCTCCGTTCGCTTGTTCCCACCTATGTATTCAGTGAGACATAACATGGGTTTGCCATGTTGGGTTTCCCCATTCGGAAATCTCCGGATCTACGCCTGTGTGCGGCTCCCCGAAGCTTATCGCAGCTTGCCACGTCCTTCATCGCCTGTTTCTGCCAAGGCATCCACCGTGCGCCCTTAGTAGCTTGACCATAGAATTTACTCGCACGCATCAGAGAACTTACCTCTGACCGGAGGAGCAACCTACGTTGTTTAGTCCGCCTTCTGGTACTTGTCCTCACTGGATTAGGGTGAGGGGTACCTAGAATATTCTAAAGACACTCAACACTGTAATCAGCTTGATTCCATAGAAACAACCTATGAGCTCAAAGCTGCTCAGCCTTGTAGTTATTTACCCAATCTATTCAGTTGTCAAAAATCGTCCGCGGCAACACTTTGGTTGCAGCTACGTGCTCTGAAGCGCGCTTGGAACTTGTGGACTTGCCACAAGCTCAAGGATCAGTGTCCGCTTTGCAGCGGAGACTCAACCTCGAGCAGGTTTACTCGTAATATCAGCAGTTTCGCTGACTTGTTCTACTACCTCAAGGGGAAATGGTGGAGCTGAACGGGATCGAACCGTTGACCCCCTGCTTGCAAAGCAGGTGCTCTCCCAACTGAGCTACAGCCCCCGCGCACACCAGTACAGCGATGTGCGAGAAAGTGGTGGGCCTGGATAGATTCGAACTATCGACCTCACCCTTATCAGGGGTGCGCTCTAGCCAACTGAGCTACAGGCCCAAAAGGGCAGCCTTTAGCTCCCAGCCGCTAGCGAATAGCTAGAGGCTAGCGGCTGCATATCTCTCGAAGGTTTTCGAGGACACAGTTGAACGTGCGATCCGGCTACGCCGGATCTGACCATCGATGTTGACATCGGTGAAAAAGAGAAGGTTGTGTTCAGATTCTCTACCATCGCACATAACCAACCAAGGTCGGCTTTGCTTGTTAGTAGAGTTGTCTGGCACATAAGCCACTCAGGTAGCGGCTTGCGCCGGTCTGCCTGCAATCGCAGGGCGTGAGTTACTGCCAGAACGTTCTCTCTTAGAAAGGAGGTGATCCAGCCGCAGGTTCTCCTACGGCTACCTTGTTACGACTTCACCCCAATCATGAATTACACCTTGGGCGGCTGCTCCTCTTGCGAGTTAGCGCACCGACTTCTAGTGCAACCCACTTTCGTGATGTGACGGGCGGTGTGTACAAGGCCCGGGAACGTATTCACCGTGGCATGCTGATCCACGATTACTAGCGATTCCAGCTTCATGGAGTCGAGTTGCAGACTCCAATCCGAACTGAGGCCGGCTTTTTCCGATTAGCTCACCCTCGCGGGGTTGCAGCGGTTTGTACCGGCCATTGTAGCACGTGTGTAGCCCTGGACATAAAGGCCATGAGGACTTGACGTCATCCCCACCTTCCTCCCCGTTATCCGAGGCGGTTTCGCTAGAGTGCTCAACTAAATGGTAGCAACTAGAGATAAGGGTTGCGCTCGTTGCGGGACTTAACCCAACATCTCACGACACGAGCTGACGACAGCCATGCAGCACCTATATACAGACCCATTGCTGGGAGACGGTATTTCTACCGCTGTCCTGTACATTTCGAGCCCAGGTAAGGTTCTTCGCGTTGCGTCGAATTAAACCACATGCTCCACCGCTTGTGCGGGCCCCCGTCAATTCCTTTGAGTTTCAGCCTTGCGACCGTACTCCCCAGGCGGATTGTTTATCGCGTTAGCTTCGACACGGGAGGATTGGGTACCCCCCACATCAAACAATCATCGTTTAGGGCTAGGACTACCAGGGTATCTAATCCTGTTTGCTCCCCTAGCTTTCGTGCATCAGCGTCAGTTATGGTCCAGTGAGCCGCTTTCGCCACAGGTGTTCCTTCCGATATCTACGCATTTCACCGCTACACCGGAAATTCCACTCACCTCTCCCATACTCAAGCCCGACAGTTTCCCATGCAGACTATGGGTTGAGCCCATAGATTTCACATAAGACTTGTCAAACCGCCTACGCACCCTTTACGCCCAATAATTCCGAACAACGCTTGCCCCCCTCGTATTACCGCGGCTGCTGGCACGAAGTTAGCCGGGGCTTCTTCTATAGGTACCGTCATTATCTTCCCTATCGAAAGGAGTTTACATCCCAAGGGATTTCATCCTCCACGCGGCGTTGCTGCGTCAGGGTTTCCCCCATTGCGCAAAATTCCCCACTGCTGCCTCCCGTAGGAGTCTGGACCGTGTTTCAGTTCCAGTGTGTCCGTGCGCCCTCTCAGGCCGGATACAGATCATCGTCTTGGTGGGCCATTACCCCGCCAACTAACTAATCTGCCGCGAACTCCTCTCCAAGCGCATTGCTGCTTTGACTCGTAAGTGTTATGCGGTATTAGCTAAGATTTCTCTCAGTTATTCCCCACTCGGAGGTAGATGATTCACGTGTTACTCACCCGTGCGCCACTGTACTCAGGGATTGCTCCCCTTTCTCGTGCGACTTGCATGTGTTAGGCACGCCGCCAGCGTTGATTCTGAGCCAGGATCAAACTCTCGTTTAATCTTGGTTTGCTCTGCCTTGTAGGACAGGGGTCCCAAGGCTCGAGCGCCTCCGCTTGCTCGAAAAGCAGCGGAGGTTTAATACTGTGAGAATGACACAACCAAACTTCACGTCATCTCACGACTGGCACGTTCAACTATGTTGTCAAAGATCCTGACTGCTCTCGCCTAAGCGGGCAGTTTTGGATCAAGGACCAACTCTGGGCAAAGCCACAGGTTTGTGTCCTCGAACTTGCGAAATGGATTGCGCTGTCTGTACTGGGGAGTGGCCGGGATGCTTTTCCTTCACCGGTCTCGCTGCAGTGTTTTGCGCGAACTTTCCAATACTACAGAGGCCGTCTCCATGTGTCAACTTCCAGTTTTCTCTCGATTTCGATGGTAGACAGCATTGCAATCTCAAAAACAACGTGACGACTCAATACCGAGTCGCGAAGCCTAAGCTTCTGGTGATTCCCTGCAGTTGCTTGGGTTTGTTGCGGCCGGCTCAATGAGCTCTGACGCCACGGTCAAACGCTTGGACTGCGCTCCGACTTGCCATCATCACCCCTTACGACAGGGCTCCGGCGCGAAGCTTACTTCCCTTGCTCTATTTAGAGTACCGCAAGCTGGAGCATCTTGCAACTTTCGACCGCGTTTCCGCCTTCGCCAGTGCTGCGCAACGAGACTCAGCTTAGCAAAGCGGTCAGCGGTATGCAACCCGCGCCCTGTGGAGGGAGGTGGAGAAGTGGAAAACGGCGGCCCCGCCAGCCGCGAATGAGACGCGGCGGCGAGGTGATTCAATCCACCTGAAGCCACCGGCAACGCCGCCTGCCGAGGCACGGGCGGCAACCATCCCATGCTAAATTAGCAGCAAGACGAGAACATCCAGAAGCAAGACAACAACATCCAGAAGAGGGCTTGCTTGATCTCATTGGCTAGTGATGGTGGCACACCGGCATCGCCTCCGAGGCCCACCGGCGGATGGCGAAGCTTCCCACCGGGCTTGAAGGTCTACATCGCGCTGATTCTGGCGATCACGGCCATGACCGCTCTGGCGCTGGGCTATTACCACTTCACGACCAGGATGTTGAACGCTCAGTTGTGGACGCCGCAGAGCGACAATTACGGGGACTTCTGGCATTACCAGAAGTTGTTCAGGGTCTTCCACACGCAGGCATTCTTTCAGAGCGCCGATCGGTTCGCCTATCCCGCTCCCTGCGCGTTGATCTACGCGATGCTGTATCACACCGGGCCGCGGCCGCACCTGGTGTTCGATCTGATCCTGATACTGATCTTCTGCGTCTCCGGCCTGGTCTTTTATCGGGTGCTGTTGCGCTTTGGCATGCGCCGGGCGGATGCGGCAGGCCTCACGGCGCTGCTGATGCTGACCTCCTACCCGTGGCACACTCTTTACGATCGCGGCAACATCGAGTTGTTCGTCTATGTCTTTCTGGCTGGCGGCCTGTGGGCTTTCCTCACGGGACGGCAATCGCTCGCGGCCGTGCTGTGGGGATGCGCGGGCGCGATGAAGATTTATCCTCTGGCCATGCTGGCGATCTTCCTGCACCGCACCAGGCTGCGACCGCTGCTGGTGGGAGTTTTGACCTTCGCGGGAGTGCTGCTGATCTCGTTCTGGTACGTCGGGCCGACCGTCCGCGTGGCGGCAATGGGAAGCCTGAATGGCGTGTTCGGTTTTCTGGGTACCTATGCCGCCAACGCGCGCCGGTCAGAGCTGAACGGGGACCACTCGATCCTTGGATCCGTCAAGGAGATCCTCACATTGCATATGTTTGGGCTGGGCAGGCAGTGGCCCAACCTGAGCAAGGCCTATCAGGCAACGGTGATTGTAGGAGCCCCGATTCTGTTCTTCGCCTGGGTGCGGAAGCTGCCGGTGCTCAACCAGCTTTGCCTGTTCCTGATCGCCATCGTTCTGCTTCCGCCGGTCTCTTACGACTACACGCTCATCCACACCTATCTGGTCATGGGAATGGTGCTGGGAGCGTACTTCTATGCGCTGCGGAATGGCTGGCCGTTTCCGGGAGCGAAGACCTACTTCGCCGCGTTTGCGCTGATCGCGACGGCCCAGGTGTGGATCCTGATACGAGGCTTGCGGGTGAACGGCCTGCTCAAGTGCGCCGCGCTGCTGACGGTGTCCTGGCTACTGTTGCGCTATCCGCTACGGATGGGGCTGGACGCCGAGCGGATCGAAGGCGACTGACTGCAGATGACCTTGCCAACTCCGGCCCGCGCACGCGCAATCGAAGTGCTTCTAGAATCGGTGCATGGAAGCTGACGAGATAGGCGAATTTTCCAAGCAGATGCGGGAGGCCGGCGAGTCCAGCATGACGCGCGTGTCGTTGATCATCAGCGTGCTGGCGGTGCTGGTAGCGATGGTGACAGTCATGGGCCATCGCGAGCATACCGAGGCCGTGCTGATGCAGGCGCGCGCCGCCGATCAGTGGAACGAGTATCAGGCCCGCAAGATTCGAGTGCAGCAGGTGACCATCGCATCGGACCTGCTGTCGCTCCAGCCGAGTTCGAACGACGCGGCAGTGAAGGCCAAGCTGGGCGCTTACAAGGCGCAGATGGGCAAGTGGCAGGCCGAACTCAACGCGGATTCGAACACGGCGAAGAAGGACGAGGCCGAGGTCGCGGTCGCGGAGACCAAGGCCGAGCACTACGATCTGGGCGAGGCGCTGCTGGAGATCGCCGTGGTGCTGGCGTCGATCACGCTGCTGACGCGGCACCATCGCTATGCCATTGCGGCCACGCTGCTGGGTCTGGTTGGGCTGGTCGTCGCGGCCTCCGCGCTGCTGGTGCGCTGAGACGAGTGGGCGCGGAGAAAGGCGAGGATCGGTTCCCAGTAGGCGGCCTCAGGTCGGAGGCATACGTCTCCGTGAGCGAAGCCGGGGGGCGAAACGAAGGATTCGGTCCCCTTCTCGCGGGTGGCTGCGGCGGCGTAGAGCTGCTCACCCATGGAAGCAGGAAAGAGCTCGTCGGCTGCGCTGTGGACGATCAGGATGGGACAGTCCAGCAGCGGCAATGTATTAGCACTGCGCCATATATCGGGCATGAATAGGGCAATGGATGGCAGGGGCAGATAGAGACGCCGGATGACCGCACCGGCGGCCTGACGCAAGGACGTGAAAGCCTGGCTCAGAACGACGCCCGCGGGCGGAGGAGCGAGGGAACTGGCCACTTGCACTGCGATAGCGGAGCCTAAAGAAGTCCCCAAGATGAACAGCGGGGTGCCGGGCGCGAGGGCGGCGAGATGGGCATAGGCGGCACGTGTGTCCGCCTCGAAGTTTTCGGGCGTGGCGTGGCCCTGGCTGCGGCCGTAGCCCGCGTAGTGGAAGACTAACGAGGCAAAACCGGCCGTGGCGAGCAGCGTCTGAACCTTGCTCCAGAAGTAAAGGCGGTCACCAATGCCGTGGCAGATCAAAACCAGGGCGGCGGGCGGCTGCGTTGAGGTTGCAAAGCGCCCTTCGAGCACGCGCTCATCCACAGTGATGGAGGTTGCAAAGCAGCGCGATTCCATCGCATGGGCGGCTGCGGCGCGGCGGATCTGGGTGGTGTAGCTGCGAGGGAACAATGCCTTAAGCAGGGTGTCGCGCGCGAAGAGCCCATACATGGAAATGCGAATCATGGAGGCAAAGCGCAGACGCTGCCAGACGGTAGTCATATTCTTATCGTCTCCGTGGATTTGCGAGGAGAGCTACGACAACGGCCTTGCGAGGGCGCCGAGGTCCTGCAAGCCGTTGACGAAATACTGCACGGCGAGCGCGACCAGCAGCAGGCCCATGATGCGGACCAGTATCCGGATGCCGGTGTCGCCGAGCACGCCGGCGACGCGGGTTGCGCTGCCCAGGACCAGAAAACAGATGGCCGCGGTGATGGCGATCGAACCCAGAATCGCGCCCATCTGCCAGGCCGTCCGGGCCTGCCCGACCAGCACCATGACCGAGGTGATCGCGCCGGGGCCGGCGAGCATGGGAATGCCCATCGGCACAATGCCCGCATCGTCTTTCGTCGCTGCCGCGTGGGTCTCGGGGCTGGACTCCTGCGTGGGCGAGCGCTTGGCTTCGAGCATGTCCAGCCCGATGAGCAGCAGGATGATGCCGCCGGCGATCTCGAAGGCCGGCAGCGTGATGCCGAAGGTGCGGAAGATGTACGTGCCAGCCAACGCAAACGCGGTGAGGATGACGAATGCCGTCAGCGAGGCCTTGCGCGCGGTGCGCACACGCTTGGCGTTGTCCTGGTCGGCGGTGACTGCGAGGAACGTAGGGAGCGCGGCGAAGGGATCGACCAGAAAAAAGATCGAGCTGAGCGCGAGCAGCGAGAACCGGAAGTAGGGAGACCCCTCCAGGTGCGTGAGCGCGGGAGCGTGAGGAACGAACATAACTCTTTGAGTCTTTCATGCGCGAGTGTTTCACGGGCTCCCCGATGGCGTATAGCAATCTCCGAGAAGCAGATTCCTACGGAATGACAACCAGAAAAGCAAGTGCAAATGCAAAGCCGGCAGTAGGACTCTACAGCAATGCGGATTCCGCTATATGGTTTCATGGCTGCATTGCAGGCCGGAGCCCAGACCGGCGAATGTGGGTCGGCGCAACGTATAATTTTACTTTCAGGCCCGTTCCTTTCCGGGCAAGGAGATGCAATGCCGATCGAAGCGACTGCAAATATCTGGCACAATGGCCAACTGGTTCCGTGGGAGAAGGCGCAGATCCATGTGATGAGCCACGTGATTCACTACGGCTCGTCGGTGTTTGAGGGCATTCGCTGCTATGCCCAAAACGGCGAAGGCCATGCTGAGGCAGGCGCCGGAATCTTTCGGCTGAATGAGCACATGCAGCGCTTGATCCACTCGGCGAAGATCTACCGCATGCCGCTGCCGTATACGCTGGAGCAGCTGAATGCGGCGGTGGTCGAGGTGGTGGAGGCCAATGGCGTGACGCCCTGCTACATCCGGCCGATCGCGTTTCGCGGCTACGGCGAGATTGGCGTCAATCCGCTGCGTTCGCCGGTGGAGATCTATATCGCGAACTTTCCGTGGGGCAAGTATGTCGCGGGCCACGATGGCGCCGACGTCTGCGTTTCGAGCTGGAACCGGCTGGCGCCCAACACCATGCCATCGCTCGCGAAGGCCGGCGCAAACTATATGAACTCGCAACTGATCCGCATGGAGGCCGAGGTGAACGGCTATGTGGAGGGCATTGCGCTGGACGTCAACGGCTATCTGTCGGAGGGCTCGGGCGAGAATCTGTTCATCGTTCGCGGCGGCACGATCTACACATCGCCGCTGGCGAACTCGGTGCTGAACGGGATCACGCGCGACTCGATCCTGGTGCTTGCCCGGCAGATGGGAATTCCCGTGGTCGAGCAGGCGTTGCCGCGCGAGCTGCTGTACATCTGCGACGAGGCTTTCTTTACGGGAACGGCGGCGGAGGTATCGCATCTGCGCTCGGTGGACCGCATCCTCATCGGCGATGGGACCATGGGCCCGATCACGAGCGCGCTGCATCAGGCCTTCTTCGACATCGTCAATGGCGTTGCCGAGGACCGCTTCAACTGGCTGACCCCGGTGAAGGTACGCGAGACGGTTGCGGCGTAGTGGAGTTTGTTTCAGGATTGAGGATCGAGCTTTGATGAAATTCCGGTTTCTTGCTTTAGCCGTTGTCCTGGCCACTACGGTCATGGCTGCCCATGCGCAGGTCGGCCTGTACTTGAACCCGGTTGTAACCCGGATCAGCAACAGCACACCCGACACGGGAACGTTCGCGTTTCTGGGATCGGGCGACACGTCGAGGATCTTCGGCGGGGTGGACTTCGGCGGATACTACACGTTCTCCCAGGGCAAGAGCTTCGATCTGAGCGCAGACGTGCGCGACTCGATCGTGCATGCCAATAATGCGTCGCTGAACAGTTTTCTGGTGGGACCGCGCCTCGCTTTTAAGCCGCTCATTTATGGGTTGAAGCCCTATGTCCAGGTGTCGATCGGGCTGGGGCGCACCAAGTCGCCACTCAATCCAGTGCACATCAGCAAGCTGGAGTACGACCTCTTCGCGGGGGTGGACAAGAGCCTGAACAAACATGTGGACTTCCGCGCGATCGAGATCGGATATGGCTCCGTGACCACGATCAGCAGCTCCATCTATGGGGGCAGGACACCGATCCCGAACGCTACGTTGCTGAACTTCAGCACGGGGTTCGTCTTTAAGTTTTAGAAGTTTTAGGCCTTAAATTTCAGCGGCGCAACACCCTTTCAATTCCCGAAAAAACGGTCCTGCCCGCATTGTGTGCGAGCAGGACGGTTCCCACGACAAGCAGCAACTTAAGACTGGCTGCTGTCTTCGTCCGTGGTCTCTTCGTTCATGGCGGCCGGCTTGGATGGGGTTGGGGTCATTCCCTTCAGTCCGGGCGCGGCCTTTCGCTCGTCCTCCTGGCTCTTACGCGCGGAGGTCTTTTCCTTCGCCGTCTTGGGTTTCTTTTCCGCCTCTTCGGGCTCTTGAGCGGACTGCTTCAGGATGGGCTGGGCTGCCGCGGTAATCTTCTTCGCCGCCGCGATCTCTTCGTCCAGGTTTTCCTTGAGCAGGGCCACAATCTCCCGTTCTCCGAGCGCCTTGGCCATCGCGATGCACGCGTGATATCCGGCGATCTCATAGTGCTCGGTGCGCAACGCTGCGCCAAAAATCCCGGAATCAAAGGACGCTCCTTCTTCATCCTTTTCGAGCGCCTCCTGGCCTTCCTTGATGACGCCTTCCATGCCATTGCAGTGCTGGCCGGTGGCCTTCTTGCCGAGATGCTCAAAGGCTTCGCGCAGGCGTAGGACATGGCCCTTGGTCTCCTCCAGATGCTCCTTGAAGAGTTCCTTCAGGTCCTTGTTCTTTGCGCCCCTGGCGAGCTTGGGTAGGGCTTTCACGAGCTGGTTTTCCGCGCTATACATGTCGCGGAGTTCGTCGAGCAGGACGTCGTTCAGTGCCATCGTGTTCTCCTTGAGAGCTTGCCCGGTTGGCTCGGTCGGTCGCGAGCTCCGGTAGGCGTCTGAGAGTGAGAGTGTTGACGCTCGAAGCGAGTTGGCTTGAAGAAACGAACTAAGCTAGAGGCTGTTATGAACTTGTTCTGGAAGTGCAGAGGTTTCAGCCGTGCCCTTCCAACACGACCCTCTCCAATAACAGTTTCTAGACAGCTTCTTAGAGTCATTGCTCACTAGCCGTGAAGCTTTTCAAACGTTTTGTCCGCGGAGAAGGGCAGCAGTGCGGCCTTGATGCTGAGCGCCAGCGCGCGGAACAGCTCCGCCACCTCGCGGGAGATCGGAACGCGCGAAAAAAGCAGCATGACGAAGAGTTCGCCATCGGCGAGAAAGCCACCCATTCCGAGCACACTGGAAACGCTGTACGGCTTGACGAAGTCACCCTGCGCGGGAATGAATGGGCTGTGGAGCGCGCGCTCCACGTGGAAGACATTGAAGCTGTCCGCAGTCGGATCGGGTGCGTGAACCGTAGCCTGATCCGGGCTACGTCCGAGCAGAAAATCCGGCGACTCCGGAGGAGCAACGACGCGTTCCAGCGGAACGCCCAGCTCATCCAGCAGACGCGCGATCATGGGAGCGCGCTTGACCACCTCGACACTCGGCAGAGGAATGCATTGGTGGTTGATGGAGGTCGCGACGTCGTTCCAGATCTGCCTGGAGCCGCGGGTGGCGAGCAGCGCCAGGCAGCGCATTTCGGGCCGCGATGGCATCGCTTCGAGCAGTTCCTCAGCGGCGTATTGATAGTCCAGCGGAAGGCGGGCGTAGGGGCAGGTCTGAAAGCAGCGGACCAGCACACAGGCCGGCTTGCCGATGGAAGGTATGCGGAAGCTTGCGTACAGATAGCGGACGATGCGCTCGGCGACAGCCTGGCGATGCGGAGCGCGCTCCCCGAGGGACTGGAGAGTGCGCCCGATAGCGGCCATATCATCCGGGGCGAGGTGTTCGAGATCGAAGCTGGGATCGGCCAAGGCGCAACCTTATCGAGGAGAGGGCGTCACCGCGGAGTGGGCGTCGGCGCGGAACTCTCGTCGTCGGTAATTGGTGCAGGTTTAGACGCGAGTGTATCCCAACCGGGCAGCTCCTGTGAACCGACGATGAGGCGGACGCCATCCTGGAAGCGGATGTAGGTGTCGGCCCACTGCGCAAACACCGCCAGCCGATTGCGGAAGCCGATGAGAAAGAAGATGTGCACGGTGAGCCACGAAACCCAGGCCATGAAGCCGCTCCAGTGCGCGTGGAAGGGCCAGACAATGCGCGCCACCGCGGCCTTGCGCCCGATGGTCGCCATGTCTCCCTTGTCGAAGTAGCGGAACGGTTTCTGCTTTCCCGCGGCATCGGAATCGTCTTCGCTGAGCAGCCCGATGCGTTTGGCCGCATAGGCGCCCATCTGCATGGCCGGCTGCGCGACGCCCGGGACCTGCTTGCCGTCCTGCTCGAAGTGCGCGAGGTCGCCGCACACGAAGACCTCGGGAAGATTCTTCGGGTTGAGATAGCCGTTGACCACAACGCAGCCGCGCTTGTCGAGCTCGACGCCCGGCGTCTGGCTACCTGAGGACTGGGCCAGCAGCTTGCCCAGAGGCGACGCTTGAACGCCGGCCGCCCACAGCGTGCAGACGCTCTCGATGCGTTCGTTGCCGACCATGACATAACCGGGCTGGATGTCGGTGACGTGCGAGCCCGTGCGCACCTGCACACCCAGCGCGTTGAGTTGCTCGACAGCCTTCTTCTGCAGGTCATCGGGATACATCCCGAGAATGTGCGGCGAGCCTTCAAGGATGAGCACCTCGGCAGTCTTGGTGTCGATGTGGCGGAAGTCGCGCGTCATGTAGAGCCGCGCAATATCGGAGATCGCGCCGGCCAGCTCGACTCCGGTAGGACCGCCGCCGATGATCACAAAACGCAGCGGCGGGTGCGAGCCCCGCTCGAGCATCTGGCGCTCGGCCAGCTCAAACGCCAGCAACACGCGGCGGCGGATGTCGGTCGCGTCTTCGATCGTCTTCAGCCCGGGAGCGAGCTTCGCCCAGTCGTTGCGTCCGAAGTAGCTGTGGGTCGAGCCGGTCGCGAGGATGAGATAGTCGTACAGCATCACCGCGCCGCTCTTCAGCGTAACTCGGCGGCCCACCGTATCGATGCCCTCGACCTCGTCCATCACCACTTCGGTGTTGCGATTGTTGCGCAGGATCGAGCGAATGGGCTGCGCGATATCGCCGGGAGAAAGCACGGCCAGGGCCACCTGATAGAGCAGCGGCTGGAAGGTGTAGTGATTGGTGCGGTCGATGACGGTGAGATCGACCTTCAGCCGGCCCAGCCGCTGGGCCGCGGAGATGCCCGCGAAACCCGCGCCGATAATGATCACCCGGGGCCTGGCTCGGTCTGGATGTAGTGGACGCATCGAAAAGTCTGGTCCCCTTTGCAATGAAGGTCGCGGAAAATCGCGCGGAGTGTCTCGCTGAGTGTCTCATTGATAGGATGCGGCTGCGAGAGGTCTGGCGCGCATAAACGGCCCTCCGCAGCAACGCTGATCGGCCAGCGCCACGGCGTCGGGGCTGACGTGGTAGCGATTGCCTAGAGCCCGCACAATCCTGCCATCACCGCGATCATTCCACAGCGATGTTAGAAGCGCCTGTACACCGGAGATCCGCTTTAGCACCGATTGAGGCCGAATAGCAGCGCGTTCCCTGCTATCCTTGGCGCTTCCACGGAAGGCAGGCCTTAAATGAACTGGAGCCGAGGTTGGCTGTTGTGCGCCATACTGGCGTTTTCCCTCATGGCCGCGCAAGCCCTCGCGCAGACGACGCCTGTGACCCCACCGACCGCCGACAGCAGCCACATCGGCGCCGATGGGACAGCCTACGTGACGCGCGTCGTGCCGGTGCCAACCACCATCAGCCCCGAGGCGCAGAAGATGCTGGCGCGCGTGGTCTCCGATGTGGACACGCCCCAGACCCTGGAGCAGCGACGGCACGGCACGGACGTGTGGCAGGCCGGCGCCGGCGAGGTCTCGAAGAAGCTGTATCCAGCCAGCGTCGTCGCCGGCAAAATCGCAGGTGTGCCGGTGCGCATCGTAACCCCACTCACAATCTCTCCGGACAAGCGCGATCGCGTGCTGCTGAATCTGCACGGCGGCGGCTTCAACTCGGATTCAGGATCGCTCACCGAGTCGATTCCGATTGCAAACCTCAGCGGCATCAAGGTGATCTCGGTGCTCTATCGGCTCGCGCCGGAGCATCCGTTTCCGGCGGGACTGGATGATGCGGTTGCCGTCTACAAAGAGCTGCTGAAGACCTGCAAGCCGGAGCACATCGGCATCTATGGCACCTCGGCGGGCGCCATCCTGACCGCTGAAGTGACCGCAAAGCTCAAGCAGTTGAAGCTGCCGCTGCCCGGCGCGACCGGCGTGTTCTCTGGGATGGGCGACTTCAGCCGCGCGGGCGACTCCGAAGCGATGTACGCGCTGAATGGGCTCTCCGGCCACCTCGATCCGCCCGCGCAGCCCGGCAGCGACACCGCTTATACCGGCTCGACCGACCTGAAAGACCCGGTTCTGTCGCCGCTGTATTCGGACCTCTCCGGATTTCCGCCGACGTTGTTCCTCAGCAGCGGCCGCGACCTGCTGCTGAGCGGAACGGCCATCCTGCATCATGCGTATTTGCGTGCAGGAGTCGATGCGCGGCTGGTGGTCTTCGAGGCGCTGCCGCATGCGTTCTGGAACAATCCCACGCTGCCGGAGTCGAAGGAAGCCGACCGGATCATGGCGAAGTTTCTGGAGGAACACACGCGCGGCTGAGGTTCTCGACCCAGCGCTTCGCCTAGAGCGTAAGGATCACGGGGCCGTTCCTGGTGATCGCGACGGTGTGCTCGAAGTGCGCACTCACGCTGCCATCGATGGTAATCGCGGTCCAGCCGTCTTCCAGAATCTTCACCTCTGGAGAGCCGGCGTTGATCATCGGCTCAATCGCCAGCACCATACCCGCCTTCAGCCGCGGCCCTTTACCCGCGCTGCCATAGTTGGGCAACTGCGGATCTTCGTGCATGCTCTTACCGATGCCGTGGCCGACGAACTCGCGCACTACGCCGAAGCCGGCAGCCTCGCACATGGTCTGCACGGCGCTGGAGATGTCGAACAGCCGGCCGCCGGGCACCGCCTGATCGATCGCGGCGTACAGCGACGCCTCGGTGACGTGCAGCAGCCGCTCGATCGCCGGCGACAGCTTGCCGACCGGGTGGGTGACGGCGCAATCCGAGTAGAAGCCGTCCACGATCACGCCGCAATCCACCGAGACGACGTCGCCCTCGCGTAACACGCGCTTGTCGCTCGGAATCCCGTGGATGACCTCGTTGTTCACCGAAGTGCAGAGCACCGCCGGATAGCCGTGATAGCCGAGAAACGCCGGCTTCGCGCCGAGTTCCTCGACCTTCGCCACCGCCGCGCGCTCCAAATCCATCGTCGTTGCGCCAACGCGCACCACAGCCTTCACCGCCTCATGCACCTGGCGAAGCGCGATGCCCGAGGTGCGCATCCTTTCAATCTCGGCGGCGGATTTGATCAAAATAGCCATGACTTTTAGATACGAGACACGAGTTGCAAGATGCGGCTCGCAGATATTCC
This sequence comes from Granulicella sp., assembly GCA_965277925.1. Classification (GTDB taxonomy): domain Bacteria; phylum Acidobacteriota; class Terriglobia; order Terriglobales; family Acidobacteriaceae; genus Granulicella. The sequence goes on from OZ255850.1 coordinate 2,608,463, forward strand.
TGTCTTTTCTCTCGCATCTCTCATCTTCACTTCTCCGGGTTTCGACGCAGACGCAAGAGAGTGGAATGAATGGAATCTGTGACCGCATCCACCGGAAGGTTGCCGTCAACCTCCGCGAAGCGATTGCCGTGCGAGCGGTAGTAGTCGATCACCGCGGCGGTCTTCTGCTCAAAGCTCTTCATCCGCTCGATAAAGACGGGCTCTGTGTCGTCGGCGCGCTGGATGAGCTTCGCGCCTTCGCGGTCGCAGACGCCCGGCTGCTTGGGCGGCTCCGAATAACGATTGTAGATGGTTCCGCAGACCGGGCAGACGAGCCGGCCGGTGATACGCTCCAGTAACTCGCGCTCCGGCACCACGATGTGGATGGCCACCACCGGAAGCGCCGCCGCCGGCTTATGAGGTTCGCCGCGGTCGAGCGCCTGTGCGCCCGAGAGATACGCGTCAAGCCACGCAGCCTGATCGAGCGTTCGAGGATATCCGTCGAGGATGTAACCACGGCCGACATCCGGACGGCCGAGGCGCTCGTCGACCATGCGGTTGACAAGATCATCGGGCACCAGCAGACCCTTGGTCATCAGATCGTCGGCGAGCATTCCGAGCGGAGTGTGGTTGCGGCGGTGCTCGCGCAGCAGGTCGCCGGTGGAGATCTGCGGAATTCCGAACTCGTCCATCAGGCGCTTGGCCTGCGTGCCCTTGCCCACGCCCGGCGCACCCAGCAGCAGCACCGGTCCAGGGATGAAATCGCTCGTGTTGGAAAGGGATTCGGACATCGAAGAAGGTGAAAGCCAGCTCGTGGAAGGTGAAAGCCAGCTCATGAAAAACCCACGTCCATGCTGCAGACGTGGGTTTCGATTCGTGTACCGAAAGCTACCAACTGCGGCGGCCGCGGATGCGTCCCGACTTGGGCGAGAAGCCCTCGTAGTGACGCATGATGAGTTGCGCTTCCACCTGCTGCACCGTGTCCATCGCGACGCCCACCACAATCAGCAGCGATGTGCCGCCGAAGTAGAAGTTGAGCCCCAGGCCGTTGGTCGTCCACGCGGGTAGCCGGTCGAAGAACCCGCCCACCAGCCACAGATGGTTGAAGTGAATGCCCGAGATCAGAAACATCGGCAGGATCGAGATGGCGACTAGATAAACCGCGCCGACCAGCGTGATGCGCGTGAGGACATCGTTGATGAAGTCGGAGGTGCGCTTGCCCGGACGAATGCCGGGAATGAAGCTGCCGTATTTGCGCATGTTATCGGCGATGTCGTCAGGCCGGAAGATGATGGAGATGTAGAAGTACGCGAAGAAGACGATAGCGACGATGTAAAGGACGACGTACCAGGGCTCGGCCGGCGCGAGCGCGCGGAAGATCGGCCCGAGGAAGGTCGTGTCTTTCAGTGGACCGGAGCCAAACAAACTCATGTTCTGCATCAGCATCGGCGCGGAGAGAATGGAGGCGGCAAAGATCACTGGCATGACGCCGCCGGAGTTGACCCTGAGCGGAAGGAACGAACTGGATGCCTGGGTCATCTTGCGGCCAACCATTCGTTTGGCAGACTGGATTGGAATCCGCCGCTCGGAGCGCTCGACGTACACAATGAAGGCGACAACCACGATCATCATCCCGACCAGCAGCGCAATAGCAATGGGAGTGAAACCGCCCCAGGCCTGGGTGACCGCCTTCTGGTAGAGGTTCCCGATGCCCGCAGGCAGACCGACCACGATGCCAGCGAAGATCAGCAGGCTCATGCCGTTGCCGATGCCGCGTTCGGTGATCTGCTCGCCCAGCCACATGATGAAGGCCGTGCCGGCAGTCAGCGTCAGCACGCACAGCGGAAGGAACGCTCCTTTGCTGATGGTCACCATCGACTCGCCGGTCGCGGTGCTGGTCAGCGTGAGGCCGATGAAGAAGCTCTGCACAACCCCTAGAACGATGGTGACATAGCGCGTCCACTGCGTGATCTTGCGGCGGCCCAGTTCGCCTTCCTTCTGGAGCTTCGCCAGCGGCTCATAGATGACCGTGAGCAGTTGGAAGATGATCGACGCCGTAATGTACGGCATAATCCCCAGCGCGAAGACCGTCAGCCGCCGCAGGTTGCCGCCGTTGAACAGATCCAGCAGGCCCAGCGCGCCGCCCGCGTTCTGGTTGAAGAACTGCGAGAGCTTGGCGGCATCGATGCCCGGCGTCGGAATGTGCGCGCCCAGGCGATAGACCGCCAGCAGCGCCAGCGTGAAGCCGATCCGCTTGCGCAGGTCGGGAATGCGGAAGATATTGGCGAATTTCTCAAGCATTAGGGTGAAGGCCTTCAGAGCAGAGGAGGTTGACCGAACTCTGCTGGGTATCTTGCGATCATTTTACGCGATTGCGAGAACGTTGCGACCGGACTGGCCAAAACGCAACGACTTTCGCTGTGCTTGGAAAGCCATTGCTCAGCCGGAGAGTTTCTAAGCGCGCACGTACGGGCTTGTCGCTGGCTCAATGAGGACCGCCTTGCCGCCGGCCGCTTCAATGGCCTTCTGAGCGGCCTTGGAAAACTTGTGTGCATGCACCGTCACGGCCGATTTCAATTCCCCGTTGGCCAGCACTTTGACCAGGCCGTTGCGCTTCTTCACAATTCCGCGCGCCTGTAGCGTCTCGAGCGTGAGCTCACTCTCATTGAGTTCGGCGATGGTGTCGAGGCCAAGGACCGCATATTCGACGCGAAAGATGTTGGTGAAACCGCGCTTGGGCAGGCGGCGGTGCAGCGGCATCTGGCCGCCTTCAAAGCCGCGCATCAGGCTGGAGCCCGACCGCGATCCCTGGCCCTTATGCCCGCGCGTGGAGGTCTTGCCCATGCCCGAGCCCATGCCGCGGCCCACGCGCTTCTTGTTTTCGTTCGCCTTCTTGGGCGCCTTCAGATTGCTGAGATTCAGTGCCATGATTTCCTCGCTAACGCCGGAAAGTCTAGCTGTAGCTTCCAGCTCTTCGCTAGAGGCTAGTCCAGACTAACTTCACCGACTCGCATTGATCGTCGCTCGGTGGAGCGACTTACTTCGTTCTCGCCATCGTCTTAGCTGGAAGCTAGGACTATAGCTAGAAGCTCTCGTTAATCGACGATACGAACAAGGTGAGGGACCTTATTCACCATGCCGCGAATCGACGGTGTATCTTCGCGTTCCACGATCTGATTGAGCCGCGTAAAACCCAGGCCCTTGATGACGAGCTTGTGCTTGACCGGCGTGCAGATCTTCGAGCGGAAGTATTGAAGCTTGATTTTGGCGATGTCAGCCATGATGGAACTCCTTGCAATTCGTGTTGCGGATTTCTATAGTTCATCGGCTAAAGTTCGTCGACCGACTTGCCGCGCAGCGCGGCTACTTCCGCCTTGTCGCGAAGCTGCGCCAGCGCGTCGAAGGTGGCCTTCACCACATTGTGCGGGTTGGCCGAGCCGAGGCTCTTGGTCAACACATTCTGCACGCCGCACGCCGTCATGACCGCTCGAACCGTCTTGCCCGCAATGACGCCCGTACCTTCGGGTGCCGGCTTCAGCAGTACCTCACCGGCTCCGTAGTGCCCGAGCACGATGTGCGGAATCGTGTAATGTGTCAAGTTGACCTTGAGCAGATTCTTCTTGGCCGCTTCGATGCCCTTGCGGATCGCCTGCGGCACTTCCTTGGCCTTACCCGAGCCGTAGCCAACCACGCCCTCGGCCGGATCGCCAACGATCACCAGCGCCGCGAACGACATATTCTTGCCGCCCTTGACCACCTTGGTCACACGGTTAATCGAAACAACCTCATCCTTGAGGTTCATCCGATTGCCGTCAAGTCTCTTCTTCATTGCCATTGTGCTTCCTCTTTATCTTTTCACCGGCACACCGGTCCGGAGTTGCAGATCCCAATAGGTCTGCGATGTTTAGAATTCCAGTCCAGCTTCGCGGGCCGCGTCCGCCAGAGCCTTGATGCGGCCGTGATACAGATATCCGCCGCGATCGAAGACCACCTTTTTGATGCCCTTCTCCTGCGCGCGCTCGGCGATAAGCCTGCCGACCATCTTCGCCGCCTCGACGTTGCCGCCGGCCTTTCGCTCCGTACCCTTGGGGCTCATCGTGCTGGCCGAGACGATCGTGACGCCGTTCGCATCGTCGACAAGCTGCGTATAGATATGATTGAGCGAACGATAGACATTGAGGCGCGGACGCTCGGCGGTGCCGGACATCTTGGCGCGAATGCGGAAATGCACTCGCTGGCGAATGTCGTTGCGTTGGCGAAGATTGATCATCGTAGTTCTTCCTTCCTAATGGCGGCGCCTCAGTGGAGACGACGTTCGGTGGTGAAGCTTCCGGTTTTGTTAGCTCTTAGCCTTTAGCTGGAAGCTAGCGGATAGAAGCTGTTTGCGCTTACAGCTCACTTAGCGCCCGTTTTGACGGTTACCGCGGGTCAAGACAATACGCTTACAACTTACTTAGCGCCCGTCTTTCCGACCTTCTTCTTCAGCTTCTCATCGGAATAGCGGACCCCTTTGTTCTTATAGGGGTCGGGCTTGCGCAACGAACGCATGTCGGCCGCGACCTGGCCTACCTTTTGGCGGTCGATCCCTGAGACCGTAAGGTGGGTCTGCTTGGGATCGATGGCAACCTCAATACCGGAAGGCAGCGGAAACTCGATGGGATGAGAGTAGCCGAGCGTGAAGACAACCATTTCCTTGCCCTTCATCTCCACACGGTAGCCGATGCCGACGATGTCGAGCTCTTTCTTCCATCCGTTGGTCACACCCTCAACCGCATTGAAGACCAGCGCGCGGGCCAGACCGTGGACAGCGGAGTGTGCGTCGTTCGGGCGCTCAACGGTGAGCACGCCATCCTTCTCCGAGAGCGTAATGCCGGGCGGGATCAGTGCGGACGTCTTACCCTTCGGTCCTTCCACCACGACCATATTCGTGTGGACCGTATACTTGACGCCCTTGGGTAGCGTGATGGGCTTCTTGCCGATGCGTGACATAACTTCAATCCTTGATGGCTTGCGAGTCTCGAGAGAAGCTCGGCTGCTTGCGCCTAGCTTCTTCGTTCCACTGCAGCCGGCGGTTGACCGCCTACATATATCAGAGCGAAAGGCCCTCTTGAAAAGTTGCAGCCAATGTCGGACTGAACCCCGACCTACCGGCTGTATAAACCTTGAAACAGCGGTGAGCTTTCTAAGCCCCACTCCCTGCTCCTTTTATCCCAGCATTACCAAACTTCGGCGAGGATCTCGCCGCCGACACCTTCACGGCGCGCCTGACGCCCCGTCATCACGCCCTTTGGCGTGGTCATGATGGAGATGCCGAGCCCACCCTGTACGCGCTTGATCTCGTCCTTGCCGATGTACACGCGGCAGCCGGGACGGGAGATTCGCTTGAGGTCGCGAATGACAGCCTCGTTGTTCGGGCCATACTTGAGATACACGCGCAGCACCTTCTGGCCGCCTTCCTCGGCTGGCTTGTAGTTGGCAATGTAGCCCTCCTCCTTGAGGATGCGGGCTACCTCCGCCTTGAGCTTGGAGGCGGGCACGTCGAGCTTCTGGTGGCGGGCACGCTGAGCGTTGCGGATGCGGGTAAGAAAATCTGCGACCGGATCAGTGAGGTTCATCGTCTTCCTTTCATCCCCCGTTCGCTCCACGCCGGCCCATAAGACCCAAGGGCGGGGAGAACCTGCGGCGATGGTTATGGCAGCTCGCTCGTGAAGAACGTGGCGCGCCGATCTTGGTTACGCGGCCGGGAACCGTGGGAACACGGCCCGCGGCGCGGGAAAGGCTGGTGAAATTACCAGCTGGACTTGACGACGCCCGGAATCTCGCCCTTCAGCGCCAGCCCGCGAAAGCACAAGCGGCAGACGCCGAACTTGCGCAGAAACGCGCGCGGACGGCCGCAAAGCTGGCAGCGGTTGTGCTGACGGGACTTGAACTTCGGCTTGCGTGCGTCTTTGACGCGCTTTGCTGTAGTTGCCATAGATAACTCTCTCTATCTTACTCTTACTGCTAACACATACCCGGCTCGCCTTGACCTGCGAGCCCTTGCCTCGTCTTACGCACCCTGACGGAAGGGCATCCCAAAGCTCTTGAGCAGCGCGCGGGCGCCGTTGTCGTCCTTTGCGGTAGTTACGATCGTGACGTTCATACCTTTGATCTTGTCCACCTTCGCGTAGTCGATCTCCGGAAAGATCAACTGGTCGCGCAGGCCGAGCGTGTAATTACCGCGCCCATCAAATGACTTCGAGCTGACGCCGCGAAAGTCGCGCACCCGCGGCAGAGCGACCGAGATTAAGCGATCTAGAAACTCGTACATCCCGTCGCCGCGCAGCGTAACCATGGCGCCAATCGGCATGCCCTCGCGCAGTTTGAAAGCCGCAATCGATTTCTTGGCTTTGGTAACGACTGGCCTCTGCCCTGCAATCGCTCCCAAGTCGGCCAGCAATGGATCCATGATCTTGACGTTCTGCGTGGCCTCGCCCAGCCCCATGTTAATGACGATCTTCTCCAGCCGGGGAACCGCCATCGCGTTGCCGAGGCCAAGATCCTTCTGGAGCGCCTGCTTGATCTCGCCGTGATACTTTTCTTTCAAACGTGCTGCCATCATTCGCTTCACTTTCTCCACGGTTTCGGGGTGGCTGTTCGCCGTGTACCGTTTCGTGGGGTGCTCCGTTCGGGTGATTCGTTCTTAGTTGTCGGTTGTTAGTAGAAACTTCGCTTTGCCCTAACAGCTAAGAACTGGAAACTAACAACTTCCAGCTACTTCTTGCTCTTCTTCTCAGCGATCGCTCCGCCGTTGGTGCGGGCGATGCGGGTCTTCTTCTCGCCTTGAACCTGAAAACCGACGCGGGTCTTGTGGCCCTCGGAGTCCATCAGCATCACGTTCGAGATGTGTATGGGCGCCTCCTGCTCCAGGATGCCGCCCGCGCTGTTCCTCTGCGGGTTGGGCTTCATGTGCTTCTTGATCATGCCGATACCTTCGACCAGAACGCGCTGCTTATCGACGATGACCCGAAGTACGCGGCCCTTGCGGCCCTTGTCCTTACCGGCAATAACAATGACCTGGTCGTTACGCTTGATCTTGCTCATGATTCTGACTCTCTTTCCTCGGCGATACGGAGCCGGAATCCGCGAAAACCAATAACTGACAGCTAGATAACTTCAGGCGCCAGCGAGACGATCTTCAGAAATTTCTTCTCGCGCAACTCTCGGGCCACCGGGCCAAAGACACGCGTGCCGACCGGCTCCATTGCATCGTTGATGACCACAGCCGCGTTCTCGTCGAAGCGAATGTATGTCCCATCCCGGCGGCGATACTCCTTGTGTGTCCGCACAATGACCGCCTTCACGACCTTACCCTTTTTCACAGTGCCATCGGGCGAAGCTTCCTTGACCGCCGCTGTGACAACGTCCCCAAGGCCGGCCTTCTTGCCCAGGCCGCCGCCCAGCGGCAGGATGACCTGGAGCTTGCGCGCGCCAGAGTTGTCGGCGACGGCGAGCATGGTGCGCATTTGTACTGCCATGATGAATCTCCTTGCAGCGAGCGTCCAGGCCTTAGCCTCACGCCAAAAAATCTACCGAGCTACCAACGGGCGATTGCCGAACTACCAACAACTACTTAACCGCGACCGGCTTCTCATCCGGCAACGCCGACAACGAGGACCGGCGGATAATCTCTTCGAGGGACCAGCGCTTCAGCTTCGACAACGGCCGCGTCTCACGGATCCGAACCATGTCGCCGAGGCGTGCCGAGTTCTGCTCGTCGTGCGCGTAAAACTTTTTGTTCGACTTCAAGACGCGCTTGTACTTGGGGTGCGCCTTGCGCATCTCGATCTCAACGACAATCGTCTTTTGCATCTTGGTCGAGACGACCTGGCCGACCTTCTCGTTGCGGCGCGGCGCGGCCTGCCCGGCAACCGGAGCGGCTGTTTCGGCTGCGGATGTGGTGGTGACAGCAATATCGGCCATGATTATTCCTTCCCTGCCGTGGCGGCCATCTGGCGTTGCCGCGCGACGGTTTTGAAGCGTGCGATGTCGAGCTTGAGCGAACGCAGGTTCTTCAGGCCCTCCTGCTTGCCGAGGCTCTTGGCGAAGCGGATGCGGAAGAGCTGCTCGGAGGCCTTCGCCTCTTCGTTCTTCAACTCCTCTTCGCTTAGGTTGCGAATCTTATCCAGTTCCATACGTTACTTCCTTCTAAAATTCTTTCCGTGCGACCAGCAATTCCATCGCTGCGCCGCGAAATAAAAATCAAACCGAAACTACTTCGCAACCACTTCAGTTTTCATGCCAGGGCGGACGACAAACGTGGTCTTGAGCGGAAGCTTGTGCGCGGCCAGCCGCATGGCCTCTTTGGCCAACTCGACGGGAACGCCTTCCATCTCAAACAGGATCTTGCCGGGGCGGACCACCGCGACCCAATGATCGGGCGCGCCCTTGCCCTTGCCCATACGGGTTTCGGCAGGCTTCTTGGTGATCGGCTTGTCTGGGAACAGCCGCAGCCACACCTTGCCACCACGCTTGATGAAGCGCGTCATGGCAATACGCGAGGCTTCGATCTGGCGGTCGGTGATGTAACCGCACTCCATGACTTTGAGACCGTAATCGCCGAACGAAATATCGGAGCCGCGCCACGCCTTACCGCACATGCGGCCGCGCTGCTGCTTGCGGTACTTAACTTTCTTGGGCAAAAGCATAATGAATTCCTTCGAGGGAAACCAATGACCGGGGTCTCTGTGCTTGAGAGTGCGATGTTGCCGCACCCATTTAGTGCAATCAGATATGGCTTGCGCGCAGACTCGGGGCCAAACTAAACAAGTTTACAGGAAATCCGCGGGATTTTCCACCCCGCGGGCTCCTGCGACGACTAGAACGCGCCCGTGGTAATCGGCACGGGGTCGCGACGCTTCTTCTGCTCGTAGATATCGCCGCGATACACCCAGGTCTTTACCCCGATAATCCCGTAGGTGGTGTGCGCCTCGGAGAAACCGTAATCGATGTCCGCGCGCAGTGTGTGCAGCGGCAGACGCCCCTGCAGATACCATTCCGAACGCGCGATCTCGTTGCCGTTCAGGCGGCCCGAAACCCGGACCTTGATGCCCTTGCAACCGAAGCGAAGCGCTGAGTCGACCGACTTACGCATCGCCCGGCGGAAGCTGACGCGCTTCTCCAGTTGCAGCGCAATGCTCTCCGAGACAAGTTGAGCGTCTAGCTCCGGCTTGTTGACCTCAAGAATATCGATGAAGACTTCGCGCGACGTCCGCTTCTGGATGTCGGCCTTGAGCTTGTCGATCTCAGCGCCCTTGCGACCGATGATAATGCCCGGACGCGCGGTGCGAATGATGAGGCGCAGCTTGTTGCCCGGGCGCTCGACCTCAACGGAGGAAACTCCCGCAGCCTTCAGCTTCTCGCGGAGTTCGGCCTTCAGCTTGACGTCCTCGACCAGCAGCTTGTCATAGCCGCGCTCCACAAACCAGCGCGACTTCCAGGGCTTGTTGATGCCGAGGCGGAATCCGTACGGATGGACTTTCTGTCCCATAGCTTCCTTCTTCTTTCGCCACAGCCGGTTGAGCCGGTGTGGCATAGGTGTTACAAACTGCGTACTACAAATTTGCTATCTCAAATCGTGTTGGCAGCCAGAGCGATGTTACTTCGCAGCGGCCGCTTTCTTCGCTGGAGCCTTCTTCTTGGCTGCGGTCTTCTTGGCGGTGGTCTTTCCTGCCGTGGTCTTCTTGGCAGTCTTCTTGCCCAAAGTTTTCTTAGCTGGAATCGGCACCGTTTCAGCCTCGATCGCAGCGGCAGACTTCTTTTCGGCCACCGTAATGATAATGTGCGCGATGCGCCGCTGATAGCGGAACGCACGGCCCATCGGAGCGGGGCGAATGCGCTTCATCCGCGGCCCTTCGTTAGCCACCGCGGTCTTGACGTAGAGGTTGTCGACGTCGATGTCGAGCCCCTTTTCGTCGGAGAGATAAACGGCGTTCTGAACGGCCGAGCGCAGCACCTTTTCCACCACCGGCGCAATACGCTTGTTGGTGAATGCGACGGTGTTGATGGCCGCCTCGACGCGCTGGCCCTTGATCAGGTCGAGCACCAGCTTAGCCTTCTGCGGGCTGGTGCGCTGGAAGCGGGCTTCGGCGCGAAACTCGGGATTCTTTGGTGCTACTGCCTTGTGCATTGCTCTATCCTTCGCGACAGATAAGCTAAAAGCTCTTTGTCGAATGCTGCTACGCGATATCTTGCTGTCTTTGCTTGATCTTGCTAATTCTTTACTTGGCCTTGGCCGTATCGGAGGCCTTCGCCGAATGTCCCTTAAACGTTCGGGTGGCGGAGAACTCGCCGAGCTTATGCCCGACCATATTTTCCGTGCAATAAACCGGGATAAACTTGCGGCCATTATGCACGGCGATTGTGTGGCCAACCATGTCCGGATGGATGGTGGAGCGGCGCGACCAGGTGCGGATGACCTTCTTCTCGTTGGCGGTGTTCATCGCGTCGATCTTAATCATCAAATGGGCGTCGATGAACGGGCCCTTTTTCGTTGAGCGTGACATAGGTAACTCCGGTGCTGCGGTGCTGGATACGACGAATCTCTCAGGTACGAGACTTGGTGTTGCTTGTACTTCCCTCTTTGCTGCTACATATGAGCAGACTAGCCTTCAGCTCAAAACTACAAATTGCAGCTTCTCTTACTTACTGCGGCGCTGGACGATAAATACATCCGTGCGCTTATTGTTACGCGTCTTGTAACCGCGCGTCGGCTGGCCCCAGGGTGTAACCGGGTGACGGCCGCCCGAGGTCTTACCCTCGCCACCGCCATGCGGGTGGTCGACGGGATTCATCGACACGCCGCGGTTGGCCGGCCGTATACCCTTCCAGCGATTGCGTCCCGCTTTGCCAATCGTGACGTTCTCGTGGTCCGTGTTGCCGACCTGTCCGATCGTCGCCATGCACTCGACCAGCACCTTGCGAGTCTCCCCCGAAGGCAGTTTGAGCAGCGCGTAGTCGCCTTCCTTCGCGACTAACTGCACCTGCGCACCGGCCGAACGCGCCATCTGCGCGCCCTTGCCTGGCCGCAGCTCGATGTTATGCACCGTCGTGCCCGCAGGGATATTCTTCAGCGGCAGTGCATTGCCGACAAGAATATCCGCCTCTGGTCCGCTCATCACGTGCTGACCGACCTTGAGGCCGACCGGCTGAATGATGTAACGCTTCTCGCCGTCGGCGTAGTGAACCAGCGCGATGCGCGAGCTGCGGTTCGGATCGTACTCGATGGTCGCGACGGTGCCCGGAATGCCATACTTCTCGCGCTTGAAGTCGATCAGACGCAGCTTCTGTTTGTGGCCGCCGCCCTGATGACGAATCACCAGGTGGCCCATGTTGTTGCGGCCGCCGGTGCGCGGCTTAACCGTCAGCAGCGGCCTGTACGGCTTATCGGTCGTGATGTCATCGTTGACCAGCTTCGTCTGGAAGCGGAGGGTCGGCGTAATCGGTCGGAATGATTTAATCGGCATTGTTCTTGTTCCTTGCCATGCCGCGCTATTTCTACTTACATCAGCGCGATACTTAGTAAATTGATGCTCGAATTTGTAGGTCGCGATAATTCTCGCGAGGTTGTGTCGTTACTAGATCGACTGGCCTAGATTTCAGCGGCGAAGTCCGGCACCTTCTCGCCAGCCTTCAGGCGAACATACGCCTTCTTCCAGCCCGGCAGGTACCCCGAAAACTTGCCGCGCTTGCGCTCCTTGCCCTCGACGTTGGCGGTGCGGATGCTCGCAACCTTCACGTTGAAGAGTTGCTCGACAGCCTGCTTCACCTCGGTCTTGCTGGCATTGGCTGCAACCTCGAAGACCAACGAGCCTTCGACTTCGCGGCTGGTCAATGCCTTCTCGGTGATCAGTGGACGGCGGATGACGTTATAGACGGTAGGCATTATGCAGCCTCCTTTTCAGCGTGCTTGCGTTTGGAGAGCGACTTCTTCAAGGTCTCCTGAAGGGTTTCGATTGCAGCTCTCGAAAAGATCGCGTGTTCGTACTTCAGCAGATCGTAGGGGTGAACTTCGGACGACAGCACCAGCTCGACCCCCTGCAGATTTCGTGAACCTAGATAGAGCTTTTCGCCGAGCTGCTGTGAGCTCTCCACCAGCAACGCCGTCTTCTTCGCTTCGAACTTGTTCAGCGCCGTGCGGAAATGCTTGGTCTTTGCTTCCTGCACATCGAAGTTTTCGACCACAATCAGCTTGCCGTCGTTGATCTTCGCAGCCATCGCCGAGCGCAGTGCGCCCATCAGCTTCTTGCGTGGAAACTGGTAGTCATAGCTGCGCGGCTGCGGTCCGTGGACCGTGCCGCCGCCACGCCACAGAGGCGAGCGGATCGAGCCCACACGAGCGCGGCCTGTGCCCTTCTGCTTCCACAGTTTTCTTCCGGCGCCGGACACCGCCTTGCGATTCTTCGTGGCATGCGTACCCTGGCGAATCGAGGCGCGATAGTGCTTGACCGCCTCCCACAGTAGGGGCTCGTTGACCTCTCCGGCGAAGACTTCGTCGAGCAACTCGAACTCCCCGACCTTGTCGCCACCGAGATTCACTACGTTGATGTTTGCCATCGTCTTCTCTCTTTGCGCGCCATCCATGCGGCGCGCCTGAACTTTGTTCGTCTGCTTTGATCGGTTTATTCTCCGAGCAGAAGCGTTGCTTGCATTCCGCATCGAGCTCTTGCGCCGAAGGCGCCTCTCGCCGGACGCGTAGTCCTTACTTCTTCTTCGGCGATGCCTTCTTCGAAGCCTTCAGCGGATCGAGCGTGCCGGCGCCGGCAAATCCGCGCCGCTCTCTCGGCGGTGCCTTCGCCTTCGACACCAGGACATAACCCTCTCGCGCTCCGGGAACCGCGCCCTCGACCATCAGTAGATTGTCCTCGACATCGATACCGCGAATGCGAAGATTGCGAACTGTAACTTGATCGGTGCCAAAGTGGCCCGGCATACGCTGGCCCGGAAAGACCCGCGACGGAAACGACGACGCACCGATCGAACCCTGAACCTGGAACATATGCCCGTGCGACTTGGGACCGCCTCCGAAGCCGTGACGGCGAACCACGCCCGAGAACCCACGGCCCTTCGATGTGCCGATGACATCGACAAACTTGGTCTCCGAGAAGATCTCCACCGTAAGGCGATCACCAGCCTTGGCAACCTGGTCGGACTCACTGCCCGTCGTCGACTCAAGCTGAACTTCCTTGACCATCCTGACCGGAGGCACGTTCGACTTGCCGAAGTGGCCGGTCATCGGCTTGTTGATCTTCGACGCCTTGACAAACTCAACCAGCCCAATCTGCGCGGCATCGTAGCCGTCCTTGGCCTGCGTCTTGAGCTGCGTGATCACACACGGCCCTACCTTTAGCACGGTGACCGGGTGAACGTCCCCGCGATCGTCGAACAACTGGGTCATTCCAATCTTCTTGCCGAGAATTCCTGTAACTGCCATAGTTCCCTTTCCTCATCATGCTCACGCTTCTTCCGGGCACTGTAGGTATAACCAACTTCCAACAAAATGACTTACTTCGTGACCGTCTTAATCTCCACATCCACGCCCGCAGGAAGATCCAGCTTCATCAAAGCATCGATCGTCTGCTGCGTCGGCTCGAGAATATCGATCAGCCGCTTGTGCGTACGAATCTCAAATGCCTCGCGCGACTTCTTGTCCACATGCGGCGAGCGCAGAACGCAATACTTATTCTTCATCGTGGGTAGCGGAATAGGCCCCGCAACCTGTGCGCCCGTGCGCTTAGCCGTCTCAACAATCTCTCCCGTGGAGGTATCGAGGACCCGGTAGTCATACGCCTTGAGGCGGATTCGAATGCGCTGCTGTGCCATCTGACTGCTTCTTTCCAAGCCCTTCGAAGAGCTCTTGTTCAAAGATCGTTTGGAGTGACTGCCGGCCGTCACACCTCTTGGCGAACCGGCAGACCTCGTTAGTCTTATCGAGATCAATTACTTAATAATCTCGCTAATCGTTCCCGCGCCGACGGTCCTGCCGCCCTCGCGGATAGCGAACCTCAAGCCCTTTTCCATGGCGACCGGGGTATGCAGCGTGATCTCGAGCGCGATGTTGTCGCCCGGCATCACCATCTCGGTGCCCTCGGGCAGCTTGGCCGAGCCCGTCACGTCCGTGGTGCGGAAGTAGAACTGCGGACGATAGCCGTTGAAGAACGGCGTATGACGGCCGCCTTCTTCCTTGCTCAACACATAAATCTCGCCCTTGAACTGGGTGTGCGGTGTGATCGATCCGGGCTTGGCCAAAACCATGCCGCGCTCCACATCTTCCTTGGCGATGCCGCGCAGCAGCAAGCCCGCATTGTCGCCCGCCAGACCTTCGTCCAGCTGTTTCTTGAACATCTCCACGCCGGTCACCACCGTCTGCCGCGTCTCGCGGAAGCCGACGATCTCGCTCGCCTCCCCGACCTTCACCTTGCCGCGTTCAATACGCCCGGTGACTACAGTCCCACGACCCGAGATCGAGAAGATGTCCTCGATCGGCATCAGGAAGGGCAGGTCCACCAGACGGTCCGGCTGCGGAATGTTCTTGTCCACCGCCTCCATCAACTCGTCAATCTTGGCCTCCCACTGAGCTTCGCCGTTGAGCGCGCCCAGCGCCGACCCGCGAACCACCGGCACATCATCGCCCGGGAAGTCGTACTTGCTCAGCAGCTCGCGTACTTCCATCTCGACCAGATCGGTTAGCTCTTCGTCTTCGACCGCATCGCACTTATTCAGAAACACCACGATGTACGGCACGCCCACCTGGCGGGCCAGTAGCACATGCTCCTTGGTCTGGGGCATCGGACCGTCAGTGGCCGCGACCACGAGAATAGCCCCGTCCATCTGCGCCGCGCCGGTGATCATGTTCTTGATGTAATCCGCGTGGCCCGGGCAATCCACATGCGCGTAGTGCCGGTTCTTGGTCTCGTACTCCACGTGCGAGGTCGAGATCGTAATCCCGCGCTCCCGCTCTTCCGGCGCGTTGTCGATGGTGTCGAACGAGCGGAACGAGTTCTTCGGGTTGTGCTTGCTCAACACCTTCGTGATCGCCGCCGTCAGCGTCGTCTTGCCATGATCGATGTGCCCGATCGTCCCTACGTTGACATGCGGCTTGCTGCGATCAAATTTTTCCTTCGCCATGTTCCTTCTCCGTCTCGCCTTAGTTCAGAAATCTCGCCTTGCGGCTATTTGCGCGCGCCGGCTAGGATCACCGGCTCCAGCGCGCGGCTGGTAGTTAATGCAACTTCGCGTTACTTATCCTTCGCGCCCTGCACCTTCGCAATGATCTCTTCCGAGACCGAGCGTGGCGCCTCTTCGTACTGCTTGAACTCCATCGAGAAATTCGCTCGCCCCTGCGTCGATCCGCGCATGGACGTCGCATAGCCGAACATCGTCGACAGCGGGACTGTCGCTTTGATGGCCTGTACACCGCCGACCATCTCCATGCCTTCGATGCGTCCGCGCCGCGAGTTCAGGTCGCCGATGATGGTGCCCATGTACTCCTCGGGAACCGTCACTTCGACCGACATCACAGGCTCGAGCAGCACCGGCTTGGCCTTGCGCGCGGCTTCTTTGAACGCCATCGAACCGGCGATCTTGAAGGCCATTTCGTTCGAATCGACATCGTGATAGCTGCCGTCATAGAGCGACACCTTGATGTCGACCATCTCGTAGCCGGCAAGCACGCCACCGAGCATCGCTTCCTGAATGCCCTGGTCGATCGGCTTGATGTACTCCTTCGGAATCGTCCCGCCCTTGGTATCGTTCGAGAACTCGTAGCCCTTGCCCGGCTCGTTCGGCTCGATGCGAATCTTGGCATGGCCGTAGTTGCCCGAGCCGCCGGTCTGGCGGATATACTTGCCCTCAGCCTCGGCCTTCGAACGAATCGTCTCGCGGTAGTTCACCTGCGGCTTGCCGACGTTGGCCTCGACCTTGTACTCGCGCATCATGCGGTCGACGATGATCTCCAGATGCAGCTCGCCCATGCCCGAGATGATCGTCTGGCCATTGGTAATGTCCGTGCGCACCTTGAAAGTCGGATCTTCCTGCGCAAGCTTAGCCAGCGCCATGCCCATCTTTTCCTGATCGACCTTGGTCTTCGGCTCGACCGCAACTTCGATCACCGGCGCCGGAAAGTCGATCGACTCGAGCAAAATCGGAGCCTTGTCCGAACAGATCGTGTCGCCGGTGTTCAGGTTCTTCAGCCCAACCGCCGCGCAGATATCGCCCGCGAGAATTTCGGTAATCTCTTCGCGCTTGTTGGCATGCATCTTCAGCAGACGGCCAATGCGCTCCGTCTTACCGGTGCGCGGATTCAACACCGAGTCGCCGGTCTTGAGCTGCCCCGAGTAGACCCGGATAAAGATAAGCTGGCCGACAAACGGGTCGGTCATGATCTTGAAACCAAGCGCTGCGAACGGCTCCTTGTCGTCAGCGTGGCGCAGCAGCTTCACTTCAGGCTCGCCGGGCTCGGTTCCTTCAATCGCCGGCACATCGAGCGGGCTGGGCAGATAATCGACCACCGCATCGAGCAGCGTCTGCACACCCTTGTTCTTGAACGACGAGCCACACAGCACCGGAAACACATGCATCGCAATGGTCGCCTTGCGGATGGCGCGCTTCAACTCCTCGACCGAAATTTCTTCGCCTTCGAGGTACTTGTGCATCACCTCATCGTCGGAGTCGGCAACCGCTTCGATCAACTCGTTGCGGAGTTTCTCCGCATTCTCTCGAAGAGCCGCCGGGACCTCATTCACCTCGTACTCGGCGCCCATGGTTTCGTCGTGCCATAGAATCGCTCGCATCTCTACGAGATCGACCACGCCGGCAAACTTCGCCTCTTCACCGATGGGAATCTGAATCGGAACTGCACGTGCGCCCAGGCGGTTCACGATGGTCGAAGTCGCGTACTCGAAGTTCGCGCCCGCCTTGTCCATCTTGTTGATGAAGGAAATCCGCGGGACCTTATATTTGTTGGCCTGGCGCCACACCGTCTCGGACTGCGGCTGCACACCCGCGACAGCATCGAAGCAAGCGACCGCGCCATCGAGCACGCGCAGGCTGCGCTCGACTTCAGCAGTGAAATCCACGTGGCCCGGCGTATCGATGATGTTGATGCGAATGCCGTTCCAGGTGCAGGTCGTCGCGGCGGAGGTGATGGTAATTCCGCGCTCCTGCTCCTGCTCCATCCAGTCCATGGTAGCCGTGCCCTCGTGCACCTCGCCGATACGGTGGTTCACACCCGTATAGAAAAGAATGCGCTCGGTCGTCGTCGTCTTGCCGGCGTCGATGTGAGCCATGATGCCGATGTTGCGGCATTTTGCGAGAGGTACTGTGCGTGCCACGCTGATCCTTTACTGTTTGCGAGCTAGCTCGCGATTGGTTCAAGTTCTTAGTTGTTGCTTCTTCGTTGTTAGCCGCAATGTTCTTACCAAGAACTAACGACTACTAACTACCAGCGATAGTGCGCGAACGCCTTATTCGCCTCGGCCATGCGATGAACGTCTTCCTTCTTCTTCATCGCGGCGCCGCGGCCATTAGCTGCGTCGAGTAGTTCGGCAGTGAGCTTGTCGACCATTCCCTTTTCGCCACGCGCGCGCCCGAAGGTCACCAGCCAACGAATCGCCAGCGAAGTCCGGCGCTCGGGGTTGACCTCGATCGGCACCTGGTAGTTCGCTCCGCCCACGCGGCGGCTCTTCACTTCCAGCATTGGCTTGACGTTCTCGACGGCCTTCTTGAACAACTTGAGCGCGTCATCCCCGCCACCCTTGGCCTCGAGGTTGGTCATCGCCTCATAGAAAATGTTCTGCGCGGTCGACTTCTTGCCGCCCCACATCATGCTGTTGACGAACTTCGTAACCAGCGTCGATCCATAGATCGGATCGGCTGCAACTTCGCGCTTGGCAATAAACCCTTTTCTCGGCATCTCTTCTTCCTTCTCATCTTCCCCCAGCGCGGTGAACTTCTCACGTGCTGGGCTTACTCTTCTAGTTGTAAGTTGCAGGTTGTAACAGTTCCAAGTAAAAACGCGGAGCCATGCGAGTTACAACATAGAACTTACAACTTATAACCGCCCTTTTACTTCGTCGAAGCCTTCGGTCGCTTCGCACCATACTTCGAGCGGCTCTGCTTACGATTCGCCACGCCGACAGAATCCAGCGTTCCCCGAACCACGTGGTACCGCACGCCGGGCAGGTCCTTCACACGGCCGCCGCGAATCAGCACAATCGAGTGCTCCTGCAGGTTGTGGCCGATGCCCGGGATATAAGTTGTGACCTCGATCCCGTTAGTCAGGCGAACGCGCGCGACCTTGCGCAGCGCTGAGTTCGGCTTCTTGGGGGTTTGGGTGTAGACGCGGGTGCAGACGCCGCGCCGCTGCGGCGAGCCCTGTAGCGCCGGCGAGGCAGTCTTGTAGCGGGTCGGTGTCCGGCCCTGCTTGACGAGCTGATGAAACGTAGGCACTGTGAAACTCCTCTGAAGCTACCCGAAGCTACCTTCTTCCGGGCTTTGCCATAAATCAATTATGGCTCGGTGCAGGGCAACTCCCTCGTTTTCGCGTTTGCGAAGCCCGGCTGCCGCCCATTCGCTGTGCTTTCGCGTAACTGGCACACGCACAAAAGGCGAGACGTGAAAGCACGTCCCGGCGAAGTCCTGAATCCTGCACGCGCGCCTAACTACAAACCGCACGGCTAAAAAAACTCAACCGCGCGCTCAACCGCGTGTACTGCAGCTACTCACAACCACTAGGGCAAATAACAGTCGACGGTGGCCGAGGTCGCCAGACCAGCTTCTTTCTCAAAGCCGTCCAACTGCCCAACTCCGTTTCGCTGTTCCGGCCCGCATAGCCCATCCCCATGGGGTCCCGCTCGTGGTACGGCGGGGAGGAGGGTGTCGCAGGCGCGATTAGACAGGCTGAAAACTTCCAGGCCAAGCCGCAGAATTGCCAGCTTCCCCTGATTGTCCAGGAAGCCCTGCGGTGAATCTCTTGTATCCAGTATAGCGCAGGCCAAGTCTTCCAACCCGCCGCCGCTTGTTCGCGCCGAGGTTTTCCAACGGTGCGTTCCGGATACTCGCGGAACCCTCTTACAATACCAACTCTTGGCCTCAGGCGTCAACCTGCGCGGCCGACATCGCACCCCCAGAATTCAGTTCGCGCAGCGCATTTCCGCTCTTGACACTTTTTCGAATCAGCGCCGAGCCAGGGCGAAGCAGGGCGGCCTCCATGCGCATGCGCGATGATGGATGCATGCGCGCCACCGATGACTTCGCCCTCCGCACCGATATCGAAACCATGGCTCAGCAGGAGCATCTGCTGCGCTTCGCATCCTTTGACGCCGCTACGGCCTGGCAACTTGGCTGCCGGATACGCGACCGTCTGCTGGCGGTGCGGGCGGGCGGCACAGTCGAGATCGAAGCTGCCGGTCAGCTTCTGTTTGCCTGCGCAACGACTGGCGCAACGCCCGGTCAGGCCGACTGGATTCGCCGCAAGCGCAACACCGTTCGCCGCTTCGCACGCAGCTCGTACGCGATGGGCCGCCAGCTCGAACTCGACGGCCAGACCCTGGAATCGCGCCACGGCCTCCCCCTGGCGGACTACGCGGCGCACGGCGGAGGTTTCCCGCTCTGGATTGCGGCCGGCAATCCCACCGCCGCCATCATGATCGGCAGCATCATCATCTCCGGCCTTCCTCAGCGCGACGACCACAACCTCCTCGTCGCCGCCATCGCCGAGCAGCTCGGCGTGGGAGCTCCGCCACTGGACTGAGACCCGGCTGGACTGAGGCCCGATCCCCCTCTCTGGCATAGCCTCGTCGCGGGGCGAGGCGCGCCCCGGCGCCGCCCGCTACACTGGAGTCCGATGTCCGCCGACCGCTGCCTTCGGATTACGCGCCGTGCCGCCGACCGCCTTCGCGCCGGCCACCTCTGGGTCTACCGCTCCGACATAGACTCCCGCGGGGTCGAGGCTTCGTCGGCCGAAGCCGGCGCTCCCGGTCCAGCAGGCCTGCTCCCGGGAGAATTAGTGACCGTGACCGACTCCCGCAATATGCCGCTCGGCACGGCGCTCTACTCCAGCGCCTCGCAGATCGCCGCGCGGATGGTCTCACGCACGCCCGCGCTCAGCCGCGAACAGTACCTGGCCGATGTTCGTGCCCGCATCGCCGCCGCGCTCGAACTCCGGCGCGAACTGACGCCGATCGTCTCTCCCAACAACACCGCGGGCGCTCCGGACAACAACGCGCAGCGGCTGCTCTTCGCCGAGGCCGACAATCTTCCCGGCATTGTCGCCGATCGCTACAACGACCTCGTCATCCTGCAACTTCTCACCCAGAGCACCGCGCAGGATGACGTGCGCCGCGCTGTCGTCGATGCTCTGCGCTCCGAGCTCGAAACCGGGAGCCTGACCATCTGGGAGCGCCCCGACCCGCGCATCCGCGAACTTGAACAGCTTGCCCCTCCGCCGGTCGGCCCGCTCTACAGTGGCAATGAAAGCACCGCGCCCACCATCACCATCTTCACGCTCAACGGCTTGCGCTTCCACTACGACACGGCCAGTGGCCAGAAGACCGGCGCGTTCCTCGACCAGCGCCTCAACTACGCCGCCGCAGCCCGCGCCGTCGCCGCCTGCACACCTCTTGCGGACAGCGGCGCAGCCAGACCAAGCGCCCGCGGCTTGCGGGGAAGCGCACGCGGCTTGCGGGCTCTCGACATCTGCACCTACCACGGCGGCTTTGCCCTGCATCTCGCTCAGGTGTGCGCGCAGGTCACCGGCGTCGACGCCAGCCGTTCCGCGCTCGAAGACGCCGACCGCAACCTGCTGCTCAATCCGCATCTGTCCGCGCGCTGCGAAGTCGATTGGATCGAAGCCGACGCCTTCGAGTATCTTCGCCACCTCGACGACACCGCCCGCGCCGCCCGGAAACACGTCTACCCCAACGCCACGAAACCTGTCATCTCGACCGGAGGCGCAGCCGGAGCGGAAAGAGCTGCAGCTTATTCCGATCTCGCCAACCCACATCTCTTCGACGCCATTGTGCTCGACCCGCCCGCCTTCGCCAAATCCAAGCGCGCCGCCGAGGGTGCGCTGCGCGGCTACAAGGAGCTCAACCTCCGCGCTCTCCGACTGCTCGCTCCGGGCGGAACGCTCATCACCTGCTCCTGCTCGCACCACGTTTCGCTGGCCGACTTCACGGCGGTGGTCGCCGAGGCCGCAGCCGATGCGGGCCGCCGCGTGCAACTGCTCGAAACCCGCGCCGCCGCGCCCGACCACCCTGAGGTCCTCACTCTGCCCGAGACCCGCTACCTCAAATGCCTCATCTGCCGCGTCGACTGAGGACAAAACATGCACCGCCTGTCTTCCTCCGTATTCCGGTCGCCTCCATCCGCATCCAAACACGTTGAGGTAGCTTCCTTGCGCATTTCAGCCCTTCTCCTGGTTCTCGGCTTCACTGCCGCCTGCCACGCCGCCACCGGTGTGCTCGGTGATTGGAAGACCGCCGCCGGCTCCATTGTGCGCGTTGCGCCGTGCGGCCCGAGCGCAAGTCAGCCGGTCTGCCTGAAGATCGTGCAGCTCTCGCCTTCAGCCCAGGAGAAGACCGACAAGCAGAACCCCGACGCAGCCCTGCGCAATCGCCCGCTCTGCGGCCTTACCATCGGCACCGGCTTCCACCAGGATGACCCCGATCATCTCTCGGACGGCCATCTCTACGACCCCAAGTCCGGGCGCGACTATAAAGGCACGATCGCACTCGACGGCGCCAACCTCAAGCTGCACGGCTACATCGGAATCTCACTCTTCGGCCGCACCGAGGTCTGGCATCGCACGTCGGTAGCCGCAGGCTGCCGCTAATACCGCAGCAAGCTAATATCGCAGGGCGCGATCGAAGAACTCCACCGCCATCGCCGCGACCTGCGCATGCACTGCGGCGCGCTCCACTCCCGGCGAGTCTTCGCAGTAACGGCCAAGGTCCCGCGCGCCGCGCGCCGTGCAGGTGTCGAGAAATGTGTAGTGACCCACGCCGGGCAGAATCGTCTCGCGCGCACCGCGCACATTCTGTCGAATCCAATCCGCATTATCCTGGGCCGGAGCGGTCCGGTCGTCCTTGCCGACCACGATCTCGACCGGCAGCCGGATGGCCTTCAGGCTGTCGTCGGTCAGCGTGAAGCCCAGCGCCGGCGCGATCGCGAAGACCGCTTTCACCCGCGGTTCGCGATAGCTGTCGCCGGACGCAGCCAGCGACAATCCGCTGGTCTTGCGCGCCGCCTGCAGCACATCCTCGGCGCTGCCCATGCCGCGCATCTCGGGCACATGGCACACGTCGGTATCCGGCTTGGCTTTGCACAAGTCGAAAAGTTCGCTGATGTCCGTCCGCGCGCCCGCCAGTTCCATCACGGTGTAGCCGCCCAGCGAAAAGCCTGCCGCGGCCAGCCGCGACGCATCGATGTGCGGCGCGAAACTCTCATCCGCCAGCATGCCGGTGAGCACATCGCTCAAATCGGTCGCACGCTCCCACCACAGCGCCATGCCTTCCGGGGTAAGCTTCGCATTGGCGTTGTTGCCCGGATGATCGACGGCCACGGCGATATAGCCCGCACGCGCCAGCGCCGTCCCCAGCCACGCCATCTGCAGCGCCGAGCCGCCCGAGCCGTGCGACAGCAGCACCAGCGGAAACTTGTCCAGCGAGGGCGCGAACTGCGCGTTGGGCGAAGCCATCCCCGCATCGAACAGCGCCGCGTCGGGCGTAGTAGCCCCTTCATCTGGTCGCGCAGCCGCGTCAGCCACTCCTATCACCTGCTGCGTCTCGATTGCCGTATCGAGCGCGGGATACCACACCGTGCAGCGCAGTTCCTGCTGCTGATCCCCGCGCCAGTTGCGCAGCTCCTTCGGATGGAACACCCGCGTAGTCACGCCCACGTGGCCGCCAGCCAGCGCCGCCGGTTTGGGCTTGTTCTCCGCGAGCGCCGCACCTATCAACATCAACCCGAGCGCCACCGCGCCGATCAGCTTCCGCATGCATTCAGATTAGCGTGACAACGCTCATTGGAGCGACTCGGATTCAGGACGTTTTCTGCTTTCATGACGGGCAGATTCTTACGCCTCCGGCAGCGCCTTCATCTGCTGGATGTACATCGTGGAATAAAACTTCTTCCCCGTGCTCGTACCGGACATATATCTCCGCTTGCCGAAGACCGGCCGATCGAACCACGCGCGATCGAACTTGCCCAGCATCGACCAGGCAATACCCGCGTAGCCATTGGGATCGCGGCCGTCGAGGAAGTAGCGATCGTTCAGGTAAATCCCCCACTTCATCGCGGTCTGCACATCGGGCGTCCACTCGATGATCTTCTTGGCCCAGTACATGCGCAGATAATTGTGCATCCATCCGTAGCGCACCATCTGGGTCTGCGCCGCGTTCCATAGCTCATCGTGCGTCTCGGCGCGCTCCAGTTGCGCCTGCGTGTAGAGCACCTCGCGCTCATCCCGATCGTGTTCGGCAATCGTGAGCTTCGCCCAGTTGTCGGCGCACCCGGGCGAGTCGTACTCCAGCTGATACCGCACGAAGTTCACCGCCAGCTCGCGCCACACAATCAGTTCGTTGAAGTAGCTGTCACGCGCGGCTTTGAGCTTCGGGTGCTTCTTGACCGCGGCCTCCACGGCGAGCGCGATCGTCTGCGGCCCGATGTGCCCGAAGTGCAGCCACGGACTCATCTTGCTCGACCCATCGGTCTCCGGATGCGCCCGGTCGCGCTCATAGCTCTCCAACATCTCGTTGCAGAATTTGTGCAGCCGTCGCATGGCCGCTTTGCTCCCACCAGTCCAGGCTTCCACCGGCTGCACACTGCGGTCGAAGTCGCGCCAGCCGTGGGTGATGTCCGCGCGAACGTCGTCGGCCTGCAGGCCGTCGGGTTGTTTCCACTCGTGCGCCGCCTTCGGATTTTCAAACGGCTTTAGAAACTCCGTCAGCGCGCGATACAGCCGCGGCCGCGCCACTCCCGCGCTGAACTGCGCCTTCTCCAGCAGCTTCGAGGGCACGAGCACGTCCGCGTCCACCGTCCAGAACGGAACGCGCAGCCGGTCTGCCAGCCGGACGCGCCAGCGCTCCGGCTGGCGCATCGGATTTTCATCGCCGATCACCATCGCCGCATCCACATCTGCGAAGAATCGCTCGTGGTCTTCCTTCGGTGCCCGCCGCATCACGAACCCTACGCCGCGCTCGCCGCAATCGTCCTCGATGTCCGCCAGGCCTTGATTCAAGAACGCATAGTGGCGCAGGTTCGCATGCGGAAAATTCTTGATCGCCGCAAAGTACGCGACGACCGGCAGCCCCAGCGCATTCCCGCACTCGATCGCCTTATCCAGCGCATGATTGTCGCGGCCACGCTCGGCCCGCTGCATCCAGTACACAACGCATTTGCCCTGGCGCGCGCCGGAACGAACCTCCGGAGCTCCACCGCGCCGCACGGTCACGCGCGCGTCTTCGGCCAGCGCCCGCAGTTCCCCCGGAACGGCCTCATCGGCCACAAACTGCTCCGCGAGACGCGCATACATCGCGTCCTTCTCCTGCGCGCCCATCGTCGCCGCAATCTTCATTGCACAAGCCTCTTCCTCCACGCTACCTGACGCTCGCGCCTCGACTACCATTGCACTGCTGGAGAAAATAATGTCCGTTGATGGCATCCAAACCACTGTCATGCAAACCACTGTCATGCAAACCGCTGCTATTCAAAAGGCTGCCGCCCAACCCACCACCAAGAGCGACTGCACCTCACGACCGGCTCCCGATCCAATCGAATCCGTGACCCTCCGCCGCGCCACCGAAGCCGATGCCGCTGCTCTGGCGCTCGTCGGCGCCGCGACCTTTCTGGAAGCCTTTACCTGGATGCTGCCCGGCGCCGACATTGTCGTCCACTGCGCCCAACACCACACCACCGCCGCCTACGATCACTACCTCGCGCAGCCGGCGACGCGCATCACGCTCGCCGTCACCGGAGCCGACGTGCCCGTCGGCTACGCGATGCTCACCGCGCCCGAACTGCCCAGCTTCAACGTCCTCCCGGCCGACATCGAACTCAAGCGAATCTATCTCTTCTCGCGATTCCGCAGCGCGCCTGTGCTCGCGCCCGAAGGGATCAGGCTTCCCGGCCCCACACTCCCCGGCCTTCGTCCCGCGCAGGCTCTGATGAACGCGGCCATCGCCGACGCCATCGCGCTCCAGCGCACGCGCCTGCTGCTCGGGACCCATGCCGGGAACCTGCGCGCCATCGCCTTCTATCGCCGCAACGGCTTCGTCGAAGCCGGGACGCGCACCTTCCAGGTCGGAGGCCAGACGTGCTGCGACTTGATCTTCAGCAAACAGCTTTAAGCCATGTGCCGGGCTGCAAAATTAAAGCGCTTTTAAACCACTCGCATACCGGACAGACCTCCCGCGAACGGGTACAGGCATCTCATAGTCGTGTGTGCCGCCTGCTTTCCGGCAGCGGACAAGCAGGGGCGGGTTTCCTGCCAAGGGAGTTCCGAATGCGAATACGAAGGAGTGAATGGTCGAAGGCTGTCTGGGTGGCGACTTTGCTACTGATGATGGCCATGTGTCTCCCCGTAACAGCCCAGCGATACGACAACCGCGGTCACAATGACCAACGCGGCAACTTCTACCAGGGGGCCTACCAGGGAGGCCGCGGCGGCGACTATGGCGGCGGTCGCGGCTATAACCGCAGCTACGACAATCGGAGCTCTGACAATCGCGGTTATGACAATAACCGCGGCGGCATTGGGCCGGGCAAAGGCGCGGCCATCGGCGCGGCGGGCGGTGCGGTGCTGGGTGCGATCTTCGGCGGCGGCCTTAAGGGCGTGATTATCGGCGGCGCGGCGGGAGCGGGCATTGGGGCGGTAGCGGGCGAGGCCAATCAGAACAATCGCCGGCAGTACTACAACGGACGCCCCTACTAGGCAGCTTTTACAGAGAGGAAGATTGCGATGAGCATGCGGACGAAGTTGGCGGCGGTAGTGATAGTGGCAGGGATGGTTGCGGTGCCTATGATGGCGCAAAAAGACGCTAATCCGCAGGAGACACAGATGGCCCCGGCTTCGGCGGCTAACAGCGTGGCGACCGGGCAGACGTTTAGCAATGAAGAGTTGCTGCCGTTGACCGTGCATCAGGCGTGGTTGAAGAGCGGCAAGAACGAGGAAGTGTTCTTCAGTATGGTGACGCAATTGGCTGAGATGTCAGCGCAGAATCGTGGCCTGGAACTGCCGCAGACCAAGGCCGCGGGCCAGCGCGTCGGCCAGATGATAAAGGACGAGGCCAAGGAAGACACCGGCCAGTTGCTGTACGCCGTAGTGGATGCAGCGGTGCGCAAGGTAGGTAAGCCGACGGCCGCAACCGCAGGCGCGGGCACGCAGTAACCCCGCGCAGCAGCACTGACTGAGGCCGTCTTTGCCGCGGCGGCCGACCAACGTCGGTATCGGCCATACAGAAGCTTCGCACGCTGCTAGAGGGGTCGACGCAGGGCGGACATAGTTTTGAACAAAACATAAAGTAACGAGGAGCCGGCCGGGCGCAACGCGCCCGGCCGGGCGCAACGCGGTTGATTCGTTTGCGCTGCATTGCAACGCCAGCGGATGCGCGCGTCTTGGCGTCTTGCTGGCCCGTGTTCGCTCCTGCGGAAAATTGGCCCGGCGGGCGATATACTTCCGGTGTGCGTACAGGAAAAATTCCCATGCGGAACGCGACCATCGGCCATCCGCTCGACCTTGGCCCGGATGAAGATGGCGTAGCCCGTCGCGTACGCTCCACAACCGTAATTTGCGTGCGCCGCGGCGACCGCATGGTGATGGCCGCCGATGGCCAGGTGACGCTCGGCGCGACCGTGATGAAGCACTCGGCGCGCAAGATACGGCGGCTGTACAACGACAAAATTCTGGCCGGCTTCGCGGGCTCGACGGCGGACGCGTTCTCGCTGTTCACGCGGTTTGAGGCCAAGCTGGAGCAGTATGGCGGCAACCTCGGCCGCTCGGCGGTGGAGCTGGCGAAGGACTGGCGGACAGACAAATTACTGCGCCAGTTGCAGGCGCTACTGATCGTCGCCGATGCCAAGCAAATGTTTCTGCTCTCGGGCGACGGCGACGTCATCGAGCCGGACGCAGTGGGCAGCTCGGAAGACGGTGGCCTGATCGCGACCATCGGCTCAGGCGGCAGCTTTGCGTTGGCCGCTGCAACGGCGCTCATGGAGAACACGCCGATGAACGCGCGCGAGATTGTCGAAAAGAGCATGAAGATCGCGGCGGAGATTTGTATTTATTCGAATCAGAGTGTGACCACAGAGGAGTTGAAGGGAGAAGCGCAATGAGACCCTCGGCCCAGAGTGTCATCGGAGCGTCGATAGCTGTGGCGTATCTTTCGTTGGCTTTGGGCGCGCAGCCGACCAGGCCGTCGCCGAGCAACCTTACGATTCGGCTGGAGCCTGCGCCGGGCAATAGCGGCTTGCCGATGAATTTCACTGTCGTCCTCACCAACACGAGGGGCCACGATCTGCTGCTGCCGGTTCCCGTGGTGAACTGAGATGCTCCGCTTGAGGGCACGGTATTTCTAGTTGCTCACTTTGTGCCCGCTGATCCGAAGTACCCGCTGCCCGGTACCGTGGTTTGCGGTGGGCCAGCTTAATGAGATGGCCATCAATCGCCGAGCGCATGAAGAGCTGGAAGACGCTGCGACCGAACGAGTCACTGCGGTTTGACATGAAGGCGCCTGGATATATAACCGATTACACGGTGCCGGGACCTATACGTTTTGGGCGGCCTATCATCCCCCATCTATCGATCCAACGAAGCAGCAGACGCTCGAACACAGCGGTTATGAGCCGCAGCACGGGAGGATCGAGTCAGCGCACTTGCAGTTCATAAAGCATGCCGCACATTAGCCCTGAGAGTCGCGATTGGCACTTCTCGAATGACGGATTTGGCTAATGTTTCCGTATCCGACTGATAAACTGAGACTGAGAGTTCGAAAAATGCCGGAGACACCCGAGGTTCATCCCAGCAGACAGATTCGCAGGTTCAGCAGCCACGCGGAGCAGGAGGCCGAGACGCTACGCTATTGGCGCAGCGTCCCGGCAGCGGAAAAGATGACCGCAGTAACTGAGCTTGTCGAATACGCGTACCGTATGCGAGGTATCGATGTCCATGCTGAAAGACCAAAGGGACCTGTTGTGCGCGTTCAACGCGGAGGGTGTTGAATACCTCGTCATCGGGGGACATGCGGTGGGAATGCACGCGGAGCCGCGCGCGACCAAGGATCTGGATGTGTTCATTCGAAATGACGCGGAGAATTCCAAGCGTGTGTTTCGCGCTCTCAAGAAATTCGGAGTGCCGCTCCAGGGCATCTCTGTGAGCGATTTTTGTGGCCGTTCCGAAGATGTATTTCAGATAGGTCTTCCGCCCTCACGGGTGGACGTTATTCAAAGCATCTCAGGCGTGGATTTCAGTGGTGCCTGGGAGAGGCGAACTACATTCGAAGTCGATACTGAGCTGGAGGCCCCGTTCCTTGCTCTGGACGATCTCATCGCCAATAAGATCGCAAGTGGACGTTTGCAGGACTTGGCGGACGCGGAAAAATTGACGAAAGCGAAAGATATTTAGGATGGCAATTTATTTACCCGGAACGGCCGAAGACCAGGCGCTCGCGCTTGAAGAGATGACGCCGCGCGAGATCGTGGCCGAGCTCGACAAGTATGTCATCGGACAGGACGCCGCCAAGCGCGCCGTTGCCATTGCGCTGCGCAACCGCTCGCGCAGGCAGAAGCTTCCGCCGGAGATGGCCGAAGAGATCATGCCCAAGAATATCCTTATGATCGGGTCGACCGGCGTGGGCAAGACCGAGATAGCGCGCAGGTTGGCCAAGTTGACCAACTCGCCGTTTCTCAAGGTTGAGGCGTCGAAGTTCACCGAAGTAGGCTACGTCGGGCGCGATGTCGAATCGATCGTGCGCGACCTGGTGGAGATCGCCATCGACATGGTGCGCGAGGAGAAGCTCGACGAGGTGGAAGACCGCGCGGAGCTGGCCGCCGAGGACCGGTTGATCGAGTTGCTATTGGCGCAGAGTGCGGGTGCTCCGGAAGCTCCTGCATCCCCTGTCCTCGAATCGGGACATGGGGCACCCGAAATTGTGGATGGCGCAAGCGAAGAGCTCCCCACTCATGACGATAAGACCGTCATGAATGGGCCACCCGAAATTGTCGTTGTTCCGGAAGAACGAACAACGGCCGCGCCGGCCAAGAGCGATAGCGAGCGGGCACGAGCGAAGGAGCGGATGCTGCAGCAGTTTCGCGAGGGCAAGCTGGACGACCGCATGGTTGAGTTGGAGACGCGCGATCGCAACCAGCCGCAGATCGAGATCTTCAGCGGCCAGCCGGGTGGCCAGCCGGGCAACCAGCCGTTCGACGGCGATACGGATCAGAGCGGCATGAAGGAGATGCTCGCGGGAATCTTCGGACAGCGCACGCGGCGGCGGCCGATGAAGGTCGTCGATGCCTTCGAGTACCTCACCCAGGAAGAGGAGTCGCGGCTACTGGACATGGACCAGGTCGTGCGTGTGGCGGTCGAGCGCGTCGAGGATTCGGGCATTGTGTTTCTGGACGAGATCGACAAGATCGCCGGCCGCGAGGGCGGACATGGGCCGGACATCAGCCGCGAGGGCGTGCAGCGCGATATTCTGCCTATCGTCGAAGGCACGACGGTGAACACCAAGTACGGCATGGTCGCGACCGATCACATTCTGTTCATCGCCGCCGGCGCGTTCCACGTGTCCAAGCCCAGCGATCTGATCCCCGAGCTGCAGGGCCGCTTTCCGATTCGCGTGGAGCTGAAAGCCCTCACGATCGCGGACTTTCTGCGCATCCTCACCGAGCCTCGCGCGTCGTTGGTGAAGCAGGCCATCGCGCTGCTCGAAACCGAAGGGTTGAAGCTGGAGTTTGCGCCGGACGCGCTCGAAGAGATGGCGCGGTTTGCGTTCCAGGTGAACGAGACAACCGAGAACATCGGCGCGCGAAGGCTGCACACGATCATGGAAAAGGTGCTGGACGAGATCAGCTTTGCGGCGCCGGATATTGTGAAGGCGGCGCAGGCCGCGGACACCAGTGCAAGTCCCGCGGCGGCATTCGATCGGTCGAAGGTGCCCGCGCTGATTGAGCGCGCTATCGAGAGTCCCGAGAGTCCCGAGCGTGCTGACGATCGTTCGGTGGAGAAGGACGCGGGCAATGGCGAGAAGACCATCGAGCGTGTGCTGCTGGTCGAGCGCGCGTATGTCGAAAGCCAGGTCGCAAGCATCGTGAAGAACCAGGACCTCAGCCGCTATATCCTGTAGCGGAGTCTTCGAGCGGGGTCTTGGCGGATCGCACTCAGGGTCGCCGGTGCGTGGCGCTACACTTCTAGCTGAATCGACTTCGAGGGATTGCGATTGGCCACAGGAGTAAACAGAAGCCGCGCGGCGCAGGCTGCGATAGGTCTGCGATGGATCGTGGTCGGCGTCTCCGTCTTTGTGATGCTGCTGTTCGTAGTGACGGCGCTGCGGCGGCTGCGTTATCCGTATGAGATCGAGGAGCTGGAGGGCTATGTTTTCCTGACGGCGCTCCGCGCGTTTCACGGGCAGCCGATCTATCCACACCCCTCCATCGCCTTCATCCCTTACATGTATCCGCCGCTCTATTACTACGCCTGCGCCGCGCTGGGCAGCGTGATGGGCATGACCATCGCCACGATGCGCATGACGTCGATCCTAAGCACCCTGGGCTGTTTTGCGGCAATCTATTCCCTGGTGCTGGGCGAAACGCCGCGAGCGTCCGAAGGCATCGGCCGTGCTTCACCTCTGCGGCGGCATCTCCCGGCGATCGCCGCTGCCGGCCTCTACGCCGGCTGCTACACGGTGTGCCAGGAGTGGTTTGATCTCGGGCGTCTCGACTCGTTCTTCGTCCTGCTGGTCTTGCTGGCGCTGCTGGCAACGCGGCGCGCGCACCCAATCCTCGCAGCGGTGATGTGGACGCTCGCGTTCCAGACCAAGCAGAGCATTCTGCCCGTGGCGCTGTTGATGATGTGTTGCGAGTGGCCTGTGCAGTGGCGTGGTAATGTGCAGCAGCTGCGCCGTATGCTCAGCGGCCTGATCGCGCTGGGCATTGGCGTAGGCGGGTCGGTGGCATGGCTGAATCACGTCAGCCGCGGCTGGTACAGCTTCATCGTCTTCTCAGTTCCCCGGGCGAACGCCGACATCAAGCTGCGTTCACTGGCGGTCTTCTGGCCGAACGAGATGCTGCGCCCGCTGGGCCTGGCGCTGCTGGTCATCGTGGCGGCGGTGGTGCTTACTCGACCCAGCCTGCGCAGCCGAGCGACCCGCTTCTATCTCACGGCATGTTCGCTGTTGCCGCTGTTCTGGTGGATCGACGCGCATGCCGGATCAACGGCCAACGCCCCGATGCCGATCTACGCGCTGGTCGCGGTGCTGTTCGGCATTGCGCTGATGAAGCTGCTGCTGTGGCTGCCCGGAGGGCCCTACCCGATGCGAAACCAGACGGACAACCATCTGGCGTCGGCAGCAATCCTGTTGTTGCTGCTGGCTGTACTGGCTCAAGAGGCCGAGGGCGTCTACAACCCCGGCGACTATCGGCCGTCGGAGGAAGTGCGCGCCGCGATCGGCGCCGTGATCGCGGAGGCGCGCGCGATTCCGGGAGACGTCGATCTCGCGCAGCACCCGTACTATGCATGGCTGGCGGGCAGGCCCGTGCAGGCGGACATGGTGTCGATTCACGATGCGGAACGCCCTGCGAACTCGGCCATTCGCCGCGAGTTGCAGACCGAACTGCAGGATGCGCTGGCTCAACATCGCTACGCTGGCCTCATCTTCGACGCGCCAGGATCGATCCAGGACTTTGACAAGCTGGTGGGCGGCGGCGATTGGCAGAGCTACTACGGCGTTAGCGAAGAGATTCCAGGGGTGAGCCAGGGCACACGCCCGGACTGGCTGTTGGAGCACTGTGCCACCGCCAACTGCGCGCGTTAGAGCCAATTCTGCTAGCGCGCGACGCCCGTACAGGGGCCGACGTCGACGCTGGCATCGAGGCGTTGGGCGACGCTCATCGAAGCGCAGGGAAGGTAGATCCAGGCCGGCTCCGAGCTGAAACGGCTGTCGTCGCTGCCAATGGCGGGCACGCGCAGCGGATAGAGCGCGAGAAAGTCGGGCGGCATCCAGACGCGCGGGAGAGCGGCATACTTCTCCGCCTGCACGTCCAGCACGACAGCCTTTACCGCTCCGCTGTGCAGCAGCGCGGAGTACTGCTGAATCAGCGCGTCGCCCGGCCCCTGCCGCTTGGCGTCGACGACAGCGCCGATCGATTCACTGCCCGCGTAGAGTGGCTTGCCGGCCATGAACCCATCCTCAGGATGGCTGAACACCAGCACGTCGCCGGAGATGGCGCGGAGCTGGCCCTCGAAGCCATTGCGCGCGACGATCTGCCGGGGCAGCGGCTGGAACTCGCCCGGCGAATAGATGTGCGCGGTCAACTGCGTGCAGGCGGCGAGCAGCAGGACGGCCAGCGCGGCCTTCGCCTGGGTGTTTTCGTCCGCTTCGAGCAGCGTAGAAAGACGGCCCAGCGCCAGGCCGAAGAGCACCGCGACCCAGGCATACATGGGCAGCAGCGAGTTCTCGTTGGCGCCGCGATGAAAGCGAATGTAAGCCGTGAAGGCGATCATTCCCACGCTGCTCAGCGTGTAGAAGCTGAGGCCGCGCCCGCGCAGCCTGGGCGGTGCAAGGAAGAACGCAGCGGCCATGACGACCACCGCAATGCCGCAGGGAGCGAGCAGATCGGTGGGGATGAAGCGCAGCACCCGCTGGACGACGTAGCCGAATCCGCCGGCCAGCCCGAAGACGTAGTAGTTGTACCAGCCGTGGGTGATGTGGTTCAGCCAGAAGATCGACGCAGCCATCGCGGCGACAAAGCTGGCGACCCCGAGGACCACGCGGCGAGGCCGCTGCCAGTCATAGCACAGGGCCAGCAGCGCGATCGGGAGTACGCCCTGCTTCGTCTGGAAGGCGCAAACCCACAGCAGCGCGGCGACCCCGGGATTGAGCCACCGGGTTGCGTACAACGCACAGAGCACGAAGAACAGATACAGCATGTCCACGCGGCCGACATCGAAGCTGGCCGCGACCGCCGGATAACAGGCGGCGAAGAGTCCGACCGCGGCGATGGCAGCGAGGTGGCGGCGGACTTCCGCATAAACCAGCCCGTAGAGCACGACGAAGCAGCCCAGCGTGGAGACGATCGAGAGCAGGCGAAGCGCGGTGTAACCGATGCCTGTGAGCTTTGACAGAGCGGCGGCGGCGTAGAGATAAATCGGTGTGTAGAGATAGGGCGTGAAGGCCACGCTGGGCGCCTGATAGAGCGGCAGGCCGGCGCGGATGTGTCGCACCGAGGCCAGCACGCCATCTTCGATCCAGTCGTACTCGAAGGCGTAATGGAGCCGCCGGAAGGCCGCGACCAGAAACGTCAGCACCATCAGCCCGGAGAACGCCACCAGCAGCCAGCGCAGGCCGGTGAGCACGCGTGGGGAGACCGGCAGCGGCCGGGAATCTCGCCAATCTCCCAAGGGCAGGCTCATGACCTCCATGGTCTCATGCGTCGCCCGCGCAACAAGGAAACTGCCCCGGCGGACCGGGGCAGCGTTGGCTTTCGAGTGCGTCATGAAGCGCTGGTCGATGGGCTAGTCGGCAGCCGCGTGCTGCGGCTTGCCCATTTCGGCCAGGCGCTTGGCGAGCAGCTTCTCCAGGTCTTCGAGCGCCTCCGAAAAGCCCTCGATGCCTTCTTTCAGCTTGTCGTGGGCCATGCGGTCCTCGGCGTGCATTTTCTCGAAGGTGGCCTTGTCGACCGTGATCTTCTCGATCGGATCGTTCTTCGAGGTCTCCGGATCGAGCTTGCGCTCCAACTTACCCTCGGTGCTCTGCAGTTCGCCCAGCAGCTTGGGCGCGATGGTCAACAGATCGCAGCCGGCCAGCTCGATAATCTCGCCGATGTTGCGGAAGCTCGCACCCATGATCACCGTCTTGTAGCCGAACTTTTTGTAGTAGTGATAGATCTCGGTCACCGACTGCACGCCCGGGTCGTCGGCGCCCTTGTAGTCCTTGCCGGTGTCCTTCTTGTACCAGTCCAGAATGCGGCCAACGAACGGCGAGATCAGCGTGACTTTCGCCTCGGCGGCGGCGGCGGCCTGGTGCAGCCCGAACAGCAGCGTCATGTTGCAGTGAATGCCCTCGGTCTCAAGCTGCCGGGCCGCCTGAATGCCCTCCCATGTGGAGGCAATCTTGATCAGCACGCGCTCCCGCGAGATGCCGGCATCTTCATACTGCTGGATAATCTCGTGGGCCTGCTGGATGGTCTTTTCGCCGTCGTAGCTGAGACGCGCATCGACTTCGGTCGACACGCGGCCCGGTACAATATCCAGGATCTTGCGTCCGAAGGCGACGGCGAGGGTCTTGAAGGCGGCCGCGGCTATCTGCTGATCGGTGGCGTCTTCGGGCGACTGCTCGCGGGCCTTTTTGAGCACGTCGTCCACGATGGACTGGTACTCCGGCATCCCGGCGGCGGTCGCCAGCAGCGACGGATTGGTAGTCGAGTCGGTCGGCTTGTACTTTTTAATGGAATTGAGGTCGCCGGAGTCGGCGACGACGGTGGTCATTGACTTGAGCTGATCGAGAAAATTCGCCATGATGAGACTCCTGAGCCGGGCGATTTGGCGCGGCCCGCACGCGCAGGTCTATAGTATAGCTGCAACCGCGCTGGACGATTCAGAGCGACATTCGCAGTTGCCCGACAGCCATTCGCGGTTGCCCGACAGCCATTCGCGCCACTCTCCAAACTCCAAATCGCTCACCTCCTTCGCACGGTTGCCCCGAGGAGGGTGCAAAATTCCCAAAAGGGAACAATTTCAGTTACTGTGGTGTCTAAGTTTACGTAGCTCCGTTGAGCGGCTCTACCGAGTAGAACTCCCTTGCATATCGAGGTTTCCCATGTTTGAAGATTCTTTGATGGAATCCGGCGGCCGGATCAAGACCAAGTCGAGGTACTGGATGATCGCCACGTTCGCGTTCAACGGCCTCATTCTCGCGCTGCTCATCCTTATCCCGCTGATTGATCCAGAGGCGTTGCCGCGCACTTCGCTGACCGCCTCACTGACCGCGCCGCCACCACCGCCACCGCCTCCGCCGCCACCACCGCCACCGGCGGCCGTCAAGCCGATGCCGCGCGTCTCGGAGATTGATGAGGGCCTGCACGCGCCCACCAAGATTCCGAAAGACATCAAGATGATCAAGGAAGAGGCGCCTCCGCCACCCAGCACGGGTGGGGTTGCAGGTATGAGCGGCATGAGTGGATCGCCTGGGGGCGTCTTCGGCGGCATCGCCGGCGGCGCTGGAAGCGGCCCGGCCATCGTGGTCGCCAAGCCCAAGCCGCAGGGGCCCGCCCGCATCTCGGGCGGCGTTATCGCCGGCAACATCCTGGTGAAGACCCAGCCGGTCTACCCGCCGATCGCCAAGGCGGCGCACGTCGGTGGAACCGTGGTGCTGCACGCCATCATCTCCAAGAACGGCGCGATCCAGAGCCTCCAGGCGATCAGCGGCCCCGACATGCTCAAGGGCGCGGCGCTCGACGCCGTCCGCCAGTGGCGGTACAAACCTTATCTCCTCAATGGTGAGCCAACCGAAGTCGACACGACCATCACCGTTAACTTCAACCTCAATGGAGGCTGATCCTTATTCGCCGCGTTCCGCTTCCTTATCTGGGGCCATCTGGGGCGATCTGGGGCCCGATATTCGGCGGCCGCGGCCTAACCTGAGGTATCGTCAATGCGATTCCCCGAACTGAATTCCCAGATTGGCATTCAGTTTTTGCGTAATCTCACCGATCGGCAGAAGCCAGGGCCTGGGAAAACGATATTCTCTAAGAAAAGTTCACGCCCAATTCCAAACGTCCAACGAATTCGAGCGCATCGCGGAGTCCTTTCCGGCTTCCTGATCGCAGAGCAACCCAGCCCCCATCGCAGCACCGGCTCCCTTGAATTGAGCTCGCCATCGTAGACGCAGTAAGAACCCGATCCAACACCATCAGCACCTTTATTTAGCGCACGTCCACACCAGGAGGAAAGACTTCGTGATTCTCGCTCATCTCGCAAACTTCGCTCACGCACCCGTTACTTCGCTCGCCATGTTCCTTCAGGACGCTGCTGCCCCCGCTGCACCTGAAGTAGGCTTCAGCCCGATGCAGCTCTGGGCCAACATGGGCGGCCTGGCCAAAGCTGTTGTCATCCTCTTGTTCATCATGTCGATCTGGTCGCTGGCCGTCATTATCGATCGCGCCCTGTACTTCGCGGCTGCCCGCAAGCAGTCGCGTGAATTCGCCCCGAAGGTTGCGGGCGCGCTCAAGGAAGGCCGTCTGGACGAGGCGATCAAGGTCGCCGACCGCTCCAAGAAGTCGCACCTCGCTGAAGTTGTGACCGCCGGTCTCACCGAGTTCCGCAGCTTCGGTTCGGGCGGCGCGATCACCGAGGAGCAGGTCGAGAGCTCCAAGCGCGCCCTCGAGCGCGCCGAGTCGATCACCCACGCCAAGCTGAAGAAGGGCCTGGGCGGTCTCGCGACCATCGGTTCGACGGCGCCGTTTATCGGCCTGTTCGGAACGGTCGTCGGTATCCTTAACGCCTTCCGTTCGATCGCCTCCAGCAAGAGCCAGGGCATTGCGGTCGTCGCCGGCGGTATCTCGGAAGCTCTGGTTACCACGGCGTTCGGTCTGCTGGTCGCGATCCCCGCCGTGATGACGTTCAACTACTTTACCGGCAAGGTGGAGGCGTTCGACGTGGAGATGGACAACAGCTCGTCGGAGCTGGTGGACTACTTCATCAAGCAGTCTCACCGCTAACCCTGTGGCGCATTCGTTCCGCGATAGCGGTTCGATGCGCCCAGCAGAACACAGCTAGACGAGCAGCTACGACACGAGCAGCTACGACCCTCGCGAGAATCACCCGGGAATCTCCGGACGCCGAAGCGAACGGCGTTCGGAGAGACCAGGACGACCTGGCGGGGAAACTTGAAAGCGGGGCCGCATAGCCCGCACGGAGCGAGACTTATGGCAATGGCAGTACGGGCAGAGGGCAAGAAGGTCAACTCCAACATCAACGTGACGCCGATGGTGGACGTGATGCTGGTGCTGGTGATCATCTTCATGGTCATCACGCCGATGTTGAGTCAGAAGGTGACCGTGGACCTGCCGCAAGTGACGGCTTCGACGATCATGGAGGCGGCCAACAAGGACGATGCGATCAACGTGGCCGTGACGCGCGACGGCTCGGTCTTTCTGGGGGGAGATAAGGTTTCGCTTCCCGACCTCAGCACCAGGGTCGCCGACCTGGAGTCCAAGAAGACCAACCCCGGCGACGACAAGTCGGTTTATCTGCGTGCCGATACGCGCGCCAACTACGGCAAGGTCATGGACTCGATCGATGCAGTCCGCGTCGCCGGCGTCAGCCAGTTGAACCTGATGACCGACATGAACCAAGGCACGTAGACAACCATCGAGGCAGGCGCGCGATCCGGCCACTCGCCCATCGCGCGGCATCGATCACGCGGTACAAAGCTTGTCAGGAATCAGGATAAAGGAGCAACAGTATGGGAATGGGTGGAGGAGGAACAGGCGGAGCAATGTCGGACATCAACGTGACCCCGTTGATCGATGTGTTGCTGGTGCTGCTCATCATCTTTATGGTCATTCAACCGACCACGCCGCGCGGCCTGGAGGCGTTGGTTCCGCAGCCTCCCAAGCCCAACGCGCCACCGCCGCCGCCTAATGATGCCACCATCGTGGTGCAGGTGTTGAGTGGCGGGGGCGGTCTGCCGACCTACAAGATCAACGACCAGCAGTTCGCCAAGGGCGACATCGAGCCCGAGCTGCAGAAGATCTTCGAAACCCGGCAGGAGAAGGTGATGTTCGTCAAGGGCGACAAGGACCTGGACTTCGGTTCCGTAGCCGATGTCATCAGTTTCGGCCACCAGGCCGAGGTCACCAATATCGGCATCATTACCCCGCAGGTCGAAGCCGGCCACTAAGCTCGGGAACCGGCAGCGGAAATCAAAGCATCCAGCACCCCATTGCTGCGCAGGAACCATGCGCCAGGAATGGGGTGTTCGCTTTGGGCGTGAATCAGCCTCCGTGAATCAGCCTCTGTGAATCAGCCTCTGGGATCGGCCTCAAGGAAAGTCATGAGAATCTGCTCGTTCCTGCCCTCGGCGACGGAGATTTTGTTTGCGCTCGGCGCAGGCGAGGAAGTGTGCGGCGTCACGTTCGAGTGCGACTGGCCTCCGGCCGCCGCCGCCAAGCCGCACGTGGTGTTTTCGCATCTCCCGCCCGGCCTGGCTCCGGCCGAGATTGACGCGATCGTCTCGGCCGAGGGTGCGCAGGGACGCAGCCTGTACTTTGTCGACCTGCCGCGCCTGGAGGCGCTGCGGCCGGACCTCATTCTGTTGCAGGACCTCTGCCGCGTGTGCGCGATCGACAGCCCCACGCTGGCCCGCGATGTCGGACGCCTCGGCTCTCAGCCGCGGGTGATCTCGCTCTCCGCGCACACCCTCGATGGTGTGTTCGGAGACATTGAAATGGTCGGCGAAGCCATCGGACGCCGCGCGGAAGCCCTGCGCGTCACTGCCAGCCTGCGTGCGCGCGTGGAGCGGGTGCGCGTAAGGACGAAGCTGGCGCGGCCGCCGCGTGTCCTCTGTCTGGAGTGGCTCGACCCTCCCTTTCAGGGTGGTCACTGGATTCCTGGGATGGTCGAGATCGCCGGTGGCGACGCCGTGCTGGCTCGACCCGGAGAGAAAAGCACGCGCCTGGCGTGGGAGCAGGCGATCGTAGCCGATCCCGAGATCGTCGTGGTGATGCCCTGCGGCTTTCACCTGGCCGAGACGATCGCGCAATATCGCGCCCTGATTGCCAAGGGTAGCGTCTTCCCGTCCGCATGGAAGGACGTGTCCGCCGTGCGCAGCGGTCGTGTCTACGCCGTCGACGGGACGGCCTACTTCTCCCGCCCGGGACCGCGGCTGGTGGACGGCCTCGAGCTGCTCCAGGCCATCGTAACCGGCGAAGGATTGGAGCCTCTGCCAGCGGCGAGCGTGGCGTTGCTGGAGTGAATGGCCCGAGAGTAAGCGGCAGAACAAAGCGAAAGGCCTGCCACGCATTCGCGGCAGGCCTTTCGCTTTCGTTGCTCTCTCCGTTTGCTGTCTGCTACTCGTGGATGCCGCCCTGGACTCGCTTCTCCGCCGCGGCCTCATTTGCTTTGCGGGCGCCGAGGGCCTTCTGGACCCACATATCGGCCTGCGCGACGTCGGCCTTGCGCGCAGCATCGTCTCCGCAATCCAGGTCGGCCTTGCGGCGATAGGTGAGGTTGAGGTACTGCATGGCGTCCTCGTAGTTCGTCCGTGTGTTCACGGCCTGCTGCAGATACTTGAGCGCGTTCCCGATCAGGTCGCTGTTGGCCGCGACCAGCTTCTCGCAAACCGGCTTCGACTTCTTGGCATTGCCGTTGCCATCGTCGGTCATGCCCGCCGCGCCGAGAATCGTGGTGGCGTTCTTATAGGCCTCGGTCCAGTCGATGACGCCGATCGTATAGTCGGCCTCGGCGTCCTTTGGATCGATCGAGAGGATGTGCATCTCGTCGGCCTTCGCCTGGTCGTACTTCTTGATATTGCGATCGATGGAGGCCACCTGGCGAAGCGCGTCCACGTCATTGGGGTTCTTGGACAGCACGTAATTGAAGCCGTCCAGCGCCTTCTGCGCGATCTTCATGTTCTCGGGCGTATCCAGATTGGGCACCACCTGGTAGCTGTACGCGGTCGCCAGATACAGCCGGGCCGCGTCGTAGTTGGGATCGAGTTGGATGGATTGCTGGAAGTGGTCCACCGCGGTCTCGTACTGGCCCTCTTTAAAAGCCTGCACGCCTTTGACCAACTGGTCGCGCGCCTTCAGCTTGGAGCAACCGACCGTGCTCGCCAGCACCACCAGCAGTGCTGCGCCTGCAGCAATTCGTGCGCTAACTTTCATTGGAGAACCTTTCCCTTCGACAGAATCGCCCTGCCCACTCGAGAGCTCAGTTCGCAGATCATACCAAGCTATGAGGTTCGATTGTAAAGGCA
The DNA here is from genome assembly GCA_965277925.1 of Granulicella sp. Taxonomy (GTDB): domain Bacteria; phylum Acidobacteriota; class Terriglobia; order Terriglobales; family Acidobacteriaceae; genus Granulicella. The sequence goes on from OZ255850.1 coordinate 2,648,671, forward strand.
CAGCGCAACGTTTTACCAGAGCCAACATTCAAGTGCCAGTCTGGAGAGTTTCTATCCTACACGGGAGAGGCACGGGAGAGGCGCACGGGCGGTGGCACACGGGCGGCGCTGATGGCGCGATGGTGGCCCGGGCCTGATAGCATGACCGCAGCCCGAAGGGGTTCCCGGATCGGGCAAGACGCGCAAGGCCCGACGCGCAAGGCCCACAGATGTGGACGAGATGCGGACCAGACGAGACGCGGAGGAAACCATGGCGGCATCGAAGTGGACGGCAGAGCAGATTCCCTCGCAGGCAGGCAAGCTCGCGCTGGTGACAGGCGCCAACAGCGGCATCGGCTATCAGGCGGCGCTGCAACTGGCGCGCCATGGAGCGCACGTGCTGCTCGGGTGCCGCAACCTGGCCAAGGGGCAGGCTGCTTTGGAGCGGCTGCGGCGCGAGGCGGAATTCTCTGCGCTGGGGGCTCCATCCGCCAGCGCGGAGGTGGCCGAGCTGGATATGGCGTCACTGGCGTCGATCAGGCGCTTTGCCGCGGAGTTTGCCGCGAGCGGCCGGCAGCTTGATCTACTGATCAACAACGCGGGCGTGATGGCGCTGCCGCAGCGCGAACTGACCGAAGACGGCTTTGAGCGACAGTTCGGCACCAACCACCTCGGGCACTTCGCGCTGACCGGGCTGCTGATGCCGCAACTGCTGGCCGCGCAGGCGGCGTCGGGACAAGCCTCGCGGGTCGTCACGGTCGCTTCGATCGCGCATCGCAACGGCAAGATCGAGTTCGACAACCTGCAGGGCGAACGGAAGTACACTCCGCGCGACGCCTACAACCGCTCCAAGCTGGCGAACGTGATGTTCGCGCTGGAGCTGGATCGCCGCGCGCGGGCCGCGGGCAGCAAGCTGCTGAGCATCCCCGTGCATCCCGGCGTGGCGCGCACCCGCATCATCGCAAATGGAATGCAGCCGACCGGCCTGACGGCGATGGTGATCGGCATGGTGAGCGCGGTGGTGATGCAGTCGGATGAGGCGGGCGCGCTGCCGACGCTGTATGCCGCGACCTCGCCCCAAGCCAAGGGCGGCGAGTACATCGGCCCGGACGGCTTCATGGCGATCAAGGGCTCGCCGGTGGTGGAGCAGCCCCGGCCGCAGGCGCTCGATGAAGCCGTGGCGAAGCGGCTGTGGACGGTGTCGGAAGAGCTGACCGGCGTGGTCTATCCGCCGCTGCGCTGAATCTAGCCGCCGCTGCGCTAAATCCAGCCGCTCGCGCGCTACCCGCTAGCGCGCCGTGTTGTTCGCGGCTGACTTCCGCTTTGCAGCGGTTGTCTTGCCTGGCGGCCGCTTCGCCGCAAGCCGCTTTACACCCGGCTTCTTCGTTGAGGTTTTGGCTGCGGTTTTGGCTGCGGTTTTTGCGGTTTTAGCTGCGGTTTTAGCTGCGGCCTTCGCGCTCGTGCTGGGTGCGGCGGCTGCGTTTGCCAGTCTCGCCAGCTTGGCCGCGTGGGTCTCCAGCAGCTTCTCGATCTGGTGAATCAGCACGGCCGTTTGCATGGGCTTGACCAGCATCTTGTCCGCGCCCATGTCGGCCCAGTCGTCGTCGGGAAAGGCGGTCAGCAGCGCCACGGCGGGATGGTAGTGCGCGGTGCGTGCGGCCTGGATGACCTCGCGGCCCGCGGCGTCGGACTCCATGCGCATGTCGGTGATGATCATCTGGTACTCGCGCAGTTTGATCTTCGACTTGCCCTCGCGCGCGGAGGCGGCGGTATCGACGTCGAAGCCGCTGATCTCGAGCACGGCTTTCATGGTGAGCAGCACGGTCACTTCATCGTCGACCAGCAGAACGCGGCGGTTTGCCAAGGGAATCTCTCCTGAAGTATTGGCTGCGCACCAGTGCACAGCCCAGCCGGCGCCTCGGGGGCATCGGTAACCGATCCATGTTCGCAGTTTGGCTGGCGGGGCGCAAGCCGTCCGCGGCTCAAGCCTGTGGCGTCAGGTTCATGGGATCGGTGGCCGCGGTGGAGGGCTGGTTCGCGTTGCCTGTCTGGAAGCGTTGCAGAAACAGCCCCATCGACCAGCCCTGCACAATGATCGAGAACACCACCACGGCGTAGGTGGTGGGCAGAATCCACATGGTGTCCGGTCCCACCGGCACTGCGAAGGCCAGTGCCAGCCCCAGGCCGCCGCGCAGGCCTCCCCAGCTCAGCGCCGGGATCGAGCTGCCATGGGTGCGGCGGCAGGTGCGGACCGTGAACAGCACCAGCGCGACGACGCCGACACGTACCGCCAGCACGATCGCGATGGCCATCAGGCCGGATTCGAAATACTGCTGCTTGAAGTAGATCGACAGCAGCTCCAGGCCGAGCAGCACGAACAGCAGAGCGTTCTGAATCTCATCGACGATGCCCCAGAAGCGGTCGATGCTCTCGCGGGCGATGCTTTCGGTCGGCCGCCGGGTGTTGAACTGGCGCAGAGCGATGGCCGCGACAACGGCCTCGAGCGGCGCGGAGAGATGCAGCGTCTCGGCCAGCGAGTAGCCGCCCAGCGCCAGCGCGAGAGTGAGAAGGATGTCCACCTGATACGACGCGACCCAGCGCATGAGCCACGATGTGACGTAGGCCCCCAGGATTCCCAGGGCGACGCCTCCGCCGACCTGCAGCAGCAGCGTCCATACGATATGCCACACAGTGGGGACCGCGCCGTGCATCGCGCTGAGCAGGGTCAGGAACACTACCGCGCCGATGCCGTCGTTGAACAGCGACTCGCCCGCGAGCTGGGCCTGAAGATGTTTGGGAGCGCCGACGCGGCGCAACATCTCCAGCACCGCGATCGGGTCGGTGGGAGAGATCAGCGCACCGAACAGCAGGCACGGCAGCCAGCCTGGATGCAGACCGATGAGCGACAGCGCCAGCCACATGAGCGCGCCGACCGAAGCGGTGGAGAGGAGCGTACCCACCACCGCCAGCAGCGAGACGACCAATTTTTGCTTTACGAGGTACTCCAGCTCCACCAGGAACGCTCCGGCAAACAGCAGCAGCGAGAGCATTCCGTGCAGGATCAAGTCCCCGAAATCGACGTGCTGCACAAGGCGCAGCGCCCATTCGTGCAGCCCGGGAGCATGCGAGCTGATGGCCTCCAGCAGCAGCGAGAGGATGAACGACAGCAGCACGGTGCCGATGGTGATCGGCAGCCTGAGCCAGCGCGTGCTCACCCAAGCGAAGATCGCGGCGATCGCGAAGAGCGTGCTGACGATTTGCAGCGTCGTCATCGGTGATCCAAAGCCCATCTGTTGAGGATATCGCGAGGATATCGCGGGGATATCGCGGGGATATCGCGGGGATATCGCAAAGATATCGAAGATATCGAAGTTCCGAGCTGGCGCTGCCCGTGCTGCGTCTCGCGGATTGGAGAAACCGAGCTTGCGGCTGCCACGCGGCCCCTGCAAATCTCCCCACTCCGCTCTCAACCCCAACGCGCTCCGGTCGAGATGACAGATTTTTGCGTACATCCTATCGCTGGCTCGCCCTCTATGTCGAGACCGCATAGAGCGGTATCCGCGAAGGTGTATAGCAACTCCAAAAAGCAGATTCCTACGGAATGACAACCAGAAAAGCAAGTGCAAATGCAAAGTCGACGCGGTAGGACTCTACACCAATGGGGACCCCGCTATAGAATCATTTCCATTCCCGCTTCACAGGATCTCGCATGCGCCGGTTCGCTCTCGTCTCGCTTCTGTTCGGCTTCGTCTGTTTCGCTCAGGCCCAAATGGGGATCCAAGCGGGCGCCCAGACGCCGCACCTGCTTCGCGATCCGTCGCTCTCCGAGTCGGAGATCGCCTTCCGTTACGCCGACGACATCTGGACCGTCGCGCGCGACGGCGGCGCGGCGCGGCGGCTCACCTCGACAGGCAATGTGACCGGCGGCCCATTCTTCTCGCCCGATGGCCGCAGCATCGCCTATGACGCCAACAGCGGCGGCGACACCGACGTTTACACCGTCGCCGCGGACGGAGGCGTTCCCAAGCGCATCACGTTCCACCCGGGCGGCAACTACGGCGTCGGCTGGACGCCCGATGGCCGCGACCTGCTCTTCACCTCCATGCAGGACGCGGTGCGCATGTACTTCCAGATGTTTAAAATTCACGCCGACGGCGGCGGCCTGCCCGAGCGCCTGCCGCTGCCCTCGGCCTTCGATGGCTCGCTCTCGTCCGACGGCAGCCATCTTGCCTACAACCCGTGGCTGCAGTGGGAGGGCGATTCGTGGAAGCGCTATCGCGGCGGCCAGACGCAGCCGGTCTGGATCGTCGACCTGAAGTCGCTCGACCTGGTGAAGGTGCCGCGCGACAACTCCAACGACACGCATCCGGTGTGGCTGGGCGATGCGGTCTACTTCCTCTCCGACCGCGGCGCGGCGGGCGGAGGTCCCTACGGCGGTGCGATTACGCTCTTCCGCTACGACCTCAAGACCAAAGAAGTGAAGCAGCTCGTCGAAAATCACGGACGCGACTTCAAATCGCTCAGAGGCCGCGGCAATGCGCTGATCTACGAGCAGTTCGGCACGATTCACCTCTACGACATCGCTTCGGGCGCCGAGCACGAGGTGAAGATCACGCTCGATGGCGACCTGCCCAAGCTGGTCCCGCACATGGCCAAGATCAACCCTGACGAGATCCAGTTCGGCGACATCTCGCCTACCGGGGTGCGCGCGGTCTTCGAGGCCCACGGCGACATCTACACCGTGCCCGCCGAGAAGGGCGACGTGCGCAACCTTACCGACACCTCCAACGCCGACGAGCGCAACCCGGCGTGGTCGCCCGACGGCAAGCGCATCGCGTATTTTTCCGACGCCAGTGGCGAGTACAAGCTCACCATCCGCGATCAGGACGGCCTGAAGGCGCCGCAGGTGATCGACCTCGGTTCCGATCCGACCTACTACTACTCCCCAGCGTGGTCGCCGGATTCGAAGCGCATCGTCTTCAGCGACAAGCGCCTCAACCTCTGGTACGTGAATGTCGATCCCTCGCTCGGTCCAGCGAAGCCGGTGCACGTCGACACCGACCTGCGCGAGGGCTTCTCGCCCAGCGGCTTCAGCGCGAGCTTCTCGCCCGATGGCAAGTGGATTCTCTACTCGCGCGCGCTGCTCAACTTCGAGAACGCGGCCTTCCTCTACTCCATCGCCAGCGGCAAGACCACGCAGATCACCGACGGCATGAGCAACGTCACCAACCCGGTCTTCGACGCGAGCGGCAAGTACATCTTCTTCACCGCCAGCACCGACATTGGGCCGGCCATCGACGGCTTCGGTCTGGGCAGCCTGAACCGCACCACTACAGCGAGCGTTTACGTTGCGGTGCTGTCTAAGGACGAGCCCTCGCCCATCCCGCCCGAGAGCGACGACGAAAAGGCCAAGGCCGAAGCCGACAAGACGCCCGCTCCCGCTGACGCCACCAAGACCGACGAGAAGAAAGACGCGGCAGTCAAGCCTGAGAAGAAGCCCGACGACAAGGCCGCCAAACCCGCGCTGCCCGAGACCAAGATCGACCTCGATGGCATTCAGCAGCGCATCCTCGCGCTGCCGATTCCCGCGCGCAACTACATCCTGCTGCAGGCCGGCAAACCCGGCGTGATCCTGATCGGCGAGGGCAGCGCCGCGGCCAATCCCGTCAATGGCGGTCCGTTCCTGCGCTCCGTCTGGCGCTTCACGCTCAAGACCCGCAAGACCGAGGACGTGCTGCACGACGCCGAGGACCTGCTGACCTCCTTCAACGGCGAGAAGGTGCTGTACAGGAAGGGCAAGGGCTGGTTCATCGCCAGCCAGGACGACCTGAAGCCCGCCGCTGCCGATGGCACTCCCGGCAAGTCGCTGCACGTCGACCAGATGGAGGCCCACATCGACCCGCGCGCCGAGTGGCGGCAGATGTTCGATGAGACGTGGCGGATCGAGCGCGAGTTCTTCTACGACCCCGGTTTCCACGGCCTCAACCTGCGCAAGATCGAGGCTCGATATGAGCCTTATCTCGCCGGCCTGAGCAGCCGCAGCGACCTCACCTATCTGCAGAACGAGATGCTGGGCGAGATCACCGTGGGCCACATGTTCATCCGCGGCCCGCACAAGGGCTCCGACGCGCCCAAGAATGGCTTGTTGGGCGCGGACTACGTGATTGACCACGACCGCTACAAGATCGCGCACATTGTCAGCGGCGGCAACTGGAACCCAACGCTGTACTCGCCGCTCACCCAGCCCGGCGTCAACGTGCATGAGGGCGAGTACCTGCTCGCCGTCAACGGCAAACCGCTGCACGCCGGCGACAATATTTACGCCGCGTTCGAGGGCAGGGCCGGCAAGCAGACCAACATCACCGTCGGGCCCAATCCCGATGGGACTGGCTCGCGCGACGTGCTGGTGGTGCCGGTCGCCAGCGAGCGCGACATGCGCGAGCAACAGTGGATTGAAGACAACATCCGCCGCACCGATGAGCTCTCCCACGGCGAGGTCGCCTATGTCTACATGCCCAACACGGCGGGCGCGGGCTTCGACAGCTTCAACCGCTACTTCTTCGCGCAGGTGCAGAAGAAAGCTGTCGTTGTCGACGAGCGCTATAACCAGGGCGGCGAGATCGCCGACTACGTCATCGACGTGCTGAAGCGCACGCCGCTGATGAACTACGAGTCGCGCCAGGGCCTGCATGTCACCGAGCCCACCGGGGCGATCTTCGGGCCCAAGGCGATGCTCATCAACCAGAACGCGGGCTCGGGTGGCGATGCGATGCCGTTCCTCTTCCGGCAGGCCAAGCTTGGCCCGCTGGTGGGCACGCGCACCTGGGGCGGGCTGGTGGGCATCGGCGGCTATCCGGTGCTGCTAGATGGCGGCAGCGTCACTGCGCCGCGCACGGCGCTGTATGGGCTCACCGGCAAGTTCGACGTCGAGAACATTGGCGTCTCGCCTGACGTCGAGGTCGAGGAAGATCCGAAGTCCGTCGCCGGCGGCCACGATCCGCAGCTCGAGAAGGCCGTGGCGATGCTGGTCGAGGATTTGAAGAAGAATCCGCCCCAGCAGTTCGTTGTTCCGCCCTACCCGAACTACCACAAGAACGATGGGCTGGGAGGCAAGTGATCACAGGTTCGGAGCTCTGCTGAACCAAAGGGAGCTCCTACGCGACCACTTCAAACGGCCGCATCATGTCGTTGGATTCGTGCTCCAGGATGTGGCAGTGGTAGAGGTAGCGGCCGGGATAGCCGTCAAAGCGCGCGATGATGCGCGTCACCATGCCGGGAGGACACTGGACGGTGTCCTTCCAGGCCATCTCGTTGGGCGGGGGCGGCAGGGCGGGCGCAAGGTAGCGCAGCCCCTTGCCGTTGCGGTAGGCGAAGACATCGAAGACCCGGCGGTCCAGCACCTGGAAGCGCGCCAGATGCAGATGCATGGGGTGGGTGTCTTCGGTCAGGTTGACGAACTCCCAGATTTCGGTGGAGTTGAGCCGCGGCGTCTCGGTCACGGGCTCGTGCCAGCGCTGGTGGTTGAGCAGCATGAGTTGCGAGTCGCCGAGGGTGTCGAGGTAATCGTTCAGCGTGATGGTGCGGGTGGTGGTGGCGGAGGATTCAGGCGTGCGCGCGACCGGGCGGAGGGTTGCGGATGGCGGCGTTCTGTCGGGATGCAGCGGCTTTGGGCGCGACGCGGAACTCCAGCACCGGGAACGCGCCGTTGAGCAGGTGAACGCGGCTGCCGGCGGCCTGCGAGAAATCCACCAGCAGGTCGGCGCGTTCGGCGGGCGCGAGGTTCAGGCTGGAGAGCCGGACCGGCGCGGCGAGCAGGCCCTGGTCGCCGCCGATCTGGTGGAACGGCTGCCGGCCGGTGAGCGAGAGCGCGAAGAAGCGGCTGTTGGCGGCGTTCAGAACACGGAATCGATAGAGCCGCGGCGCTATTTCGAGAAAGGGGCGAATCTTGCCGTTGATCAGGGTGGCGTCGCCGTCGAACTCCGGCACCCAGGGGTGCGCGGGGTCCCCCGAGACCGGGTAGTAGAGCTGGCCGTCGGCAAAGAAGTTGCGGTCGTAGAGCAGGAGCGGGACTTCATATCTGCCGCGGGGAAGGTCCAGAGCATCTTCAGACGCGTCGCGCAGCAGCGCCATGCCGAACAGGCCGGCGTAGATGTTCAGGCGGTTGAGGCCCATTGCGTGGTCGTGATACCAGAGCGCGGCGGCGTCCTGCTGAAGCGGGTAGTGACAGACGCGGCTGTGGCCGTGGATGAACCAGTCGTCGGGCTGGCCGTCGTCTTTGGACGGGGTGCGGCCGCCGTGCAGGTGAACGCAGGCGCGCACGTCCGGAATGTCGGGCCCGCAGCCGTGCAGCGAGTGGTCGATGGGAAGGAAGTGCCGCGCGGGCAGGTTGTTGACCCACTCGACTTCGAGCGGGGTGTGGGTGCGGGTCTCGATCAGCGGCGCGAGCGGGGTGGGGCCGTAGCACCAGAGGCGCGTGGCGGCCACGTCGCGGTGCACCTTGGCGTGGATCTCGCGCATGGCGAGGCGCAGGCGGTGCGGGTGCGCCGCGGAGATGGGACGGGCAAGCTCGGGCAGCGGCAGCGCGTCCACGAACGGCGTGAGCTGCAGTGCGTGCAGCATGGGCTGGGTGGGCGCGGCGATGGGGCCCATCTGTTTGGGCTCGGCGGTTTGCCGGCTGCGGCTGGGCGTTTGCATCATTTGCCGGGCGAGCGCGGCGGATGGCGTGGAGAGCAGGCCCGTGGCAGAGAGTTGTTGCAGAAAGGCGCGGCGGGTGGGGGACAAACGGACTCCGTGGAGTGGACTGGAGCAGAATCAGGATCGATAGACCTGGCGGCAAGGGGCCGCGGGTGGGCGGTTGATGTTCCCCACTCATCGCGATAAAGTTCCGCGATGAATGGGCCACCCGAGCTTGGGTGCAGACGCAACAGCAGATTCCTACGGAATGACAACCAGAAAGGCAAGTGCAAACGCGGATTCCCCTTCGACGTTGCTCCGGGGAATGACAACAAACTGCGACAAGCACAAAGGCAAAGGCAAGTGCGCTCTATAGCGGACCGGTGGGCATTGGTGCTAATGCAAGAAGGACGCATCCCAGGTTCGGGAATGCGTCCTTTGAAGGTAAAGCTTTTGTGTGACGGTCTTGTAAATGGCCCGGTCAGTTGCCGGTAGTTACGACGCCGGTGGTGGCGTTGAGCAGGACGACGTTGGGATTGGGAGCGGCGCCCGATGTGGTGGTGAAGGTGAACATGTTCATCAGCGTTCCGGCGGGAGCATCGAAGGAGCCGCTGCCGATGCGGGCGCTGCTCAGGAAGACATCCTCGATGAAGCGCGGGATGGAGGCCTGGTCGGTCGGGGTGTTGTCGACGTAATTCTTCTTGGCGAACGGCGAGATCACGACCAGCGGCAGGCGCGGGCCGTGGCCGCAGCGGCCGAGGACGGCGACTCCGTTGGAGTTCGGGCCGGGCAGTGAGGCTGCGGCGGCGTTGCTGCAAACCGCGGCGTCGGAGGCGGTCTTGGAGCCGTAGAGGACATCGTTCAAGTGGTCATACCAGCCGTCGGAGTCGTCGTAGGCGATGATGATGGCGGTGCTCTGCCAGAAGGGCGACTGCTCGATCAGGTTGATCTCGTTGACGATGAAGGTCTGCTCGTCGAGCGGATCGGAGTAGCCGGCGTGGGCGTCCTGATAGCCGGGCGCTTTGAGGAAGCTGACGGCGGCCATGGTGGGCGTCGATGCGGCGAGCGCGGCGTTGAAGTCCAGCATGTCGTACTGGTGGTTCGCGCCGCTGGCGTCGGCGGCGCCGATGGCCACGCCCGGCGAGGGCCGGTTGTGGTTGAGGTTCGCCGTGCTGGGGTAGTACTGGAAGGGCTGGTGGTGCGGGATGTAGTCGGCCTTGAGCGGGTTGCCGGGGATGTTGGCGGCGGGCGTGCTGCGCGCGCATCCGGTGGTGCCGTTGGCGTTGGAGACGCTGAGATTGAAGCCGCCCTCGAAGAAGCCCCAGGTGACGCCGGCGGCGTTGAGCAGGTCGCCGATGTTCTTGCCGGCCATGCTGAAGTTGGCGCTGGTGGAGGAGCAGAGATCGCCGGTGGGATCGGCGTCGTTGATGTCGGTAAAGCCGCCCTGCCCGTCGGCGACGATCGCGGAGGCGACGTTGGTGGGGTTGATGACGCCGTTGGTCTGACCGGAGATCAGGTTGATCGCGCCCGGAGTGGAGGGACCGAAGGTAGTGCCGAAGGAGTGGTCGTTGATGGCGTAGTGCTGGGCATAGTTCCAGAGCGCGGTGACGGTGTTGCCGTCGTAGTAGCCCATGGTGAGGGCGGTGGTGCCGGTGATGGAGGGGGCCGCGGTCTCGGTGACCATGGCGGAGGTGTCGGCGGTGCCGACCGAGAGCGGGAAGAGGTCCATCTTGCCGTTATCGAAGGCGAGCTGCTCGGGGTTGTAGTTGTGGTCCTGGTCCGCGGTGCCGGCCTGCGTGGGGCTGAGCCGGAAGGGGTTGGCGGGGTAGGAGTTGGAAGCGGCGACCAGGTTGGCGGAGTTCTGGTTGGGGTTGGCGGTGAGCAGGCTGGGCGTGGAGATGTAGTTGCCGGGCGTGGGCGTGCCGGCGGCCGCCGTGAACGTGGTTCCACCGCTATTGGCGGCCATGGGATAGGTGCCGAAGTAGTGGTCGAAGGAGACGTTCTCCCCGTAGATGACGACGATGTGCTTGATGGCCGCCGAGGGCGCGATGGCGACCGCGGTCGCGGGTGTGATCACCGTCGGCGGCGCGGGAGTGACGTTGCTGCAGCCGGTCAGGGCCAGGGTTGCCGCCAGGGCTGCGGTGAGGGCTGCGGCTGTCGTAACCGATGCAAGAGAAAGAGCGGGGAGGGTGCATTTCATTTTTTGGAGCCTCATCGGGCGATTTTTTGGGTGCTCCAAGAAGTGTTAGCGGCGCTCCATGAATAAGCCTTGAACAGGTCGTGAACGCAGCCTGAATATGTCGCGCGCCGATGTGGAAAAGGAACGGACGCAGCGGAAATTCAAGCGGCGGCCATGGTCGGCGAACGCGATTCCGCTGCGCGGGTCGTGCCCGCTGCCGGGCCTAGGACGGCCCCGCGAGCTGACCGTGGACGACATAGCGCACCACATCGGCTTCGCGGTGAAAGGGCGGCAGCCAAGTGCGAAAGTGGACCGGCGCGAAGGCGGCGACTTTGACGCAGGGACTGCCCGGATAGGCGACGCCATAGAGCGGCCGCACCACCGGCGTCTGGGCCAGTTCGGGAGCGTAGGCGGCGCAAGGGCCGACGTCCTGGCGTGGGCGCGGGCCGCGGTAGATGCTGCGGTCGGGCATTCGCATGCCGGGGGTGTAGGTGACGTCGGTCGCCAGCAACTGCGTGGTGCGGTTGAAGGCCATGCCGCCGTCGATGGCGGTGCGTGGAACACCGGCGGCGCGCAGCTCGTCGATGCAGGCGAGATTGGCGCGATAGACGACGAAGGTATCGTGCAGCGTCGCGACGCTGTATAGCCCGATGATCGCGAGCGGAACCAGGCAGAAGGCGGGCAGCCGCGGGTCCGGAAGCCGGGAACCGAGGCGGCTCTGATAGAAGCGCAGAAGGAACAGGACCACAAAGGGAAGCAAGAGAAGCACATAACGGTCGACCGTGAAGATGAAGATGCCGCGCGGCAACAGGAGCGCAAAATAGGCGATCGCGAACGGGCCGCCGAGCACGAGCAGATCGCGCCGGCTGACGGCCGCATCGCCCGGATCGGGTTGCGCGGGGCGGGCGCGCCAGTTCAGCAACGCGGCCAGCAACACGAAGCTGGCGAGCAGAATCACGACCGTGAGGCCGAGGCGAAAGCTGTGCGGGAGCGGCGCGGGGATCGGGCCCCAGATGGGCATGGGAGTGCTGGTGAAGGTGTTCTCCAGGGTCTGCTGCAACGGCTCGAAGAGCAGAAACGGAGCCAGAGAATGCGGGCCGCCGTAGAACCTGTGCAGCTCCACGAAGGCGAGCAGCACCATGGAAGCGGATGCGGCCAGCCGGCGATAGAGATGGCGCGCCGGGCTTCGGAAGGAAGCCGCGAACGCGACAACCACCGGCAGCGAGAACAGCACCGTATCGAAGCCGACGCGAATGAAGATGATGCCGACCGCTTCGACGGCCTTGCGGCTGAACGCGCCGAGGAGCAGGTGCTCCGGCAGGATGTATGGCTGACGATTGAGCCACAGCAGCGCGGCGATCATGAAGCCGACGCCTGCAAGCCACGCTGCTGCGCCTGCGGCCACGACTCGCCGGTTGCGGCGCAGCAGCCATAATGCGCTGGGCACGATCACCAGCAAGCCGAGCCAGGCGATCTGGCGGGTGGTGCCGAGGACGGCGTTGGAGAGAGCGGCGAAGCACAACCAGGCGGCGGCGGGCCTCCAGGCAGCGGGCCTCCAGGCAGCGGGCCTCCAGGCAGCGGCGGGCCCGGTAGTCTCCGCCTGCAGCGCGCGCAGGCAGGCGAAAAAACAAAGCAGTACGGCGAGCAGGGCCGGGATGTCGGTCATGAAGGCGACGGCGCTCATGAGAAAGATGGGAGACAACGCCACCGTGAGAGTGCCGAGAACGGAGTTCCATTCGCTGATGCCGGAGCGTACAAAAGTGCGCTGCAGCAGCAACACCGTCAGGAGCGATTCCACGATCATGGTGATGCGCGCGATCGTGAACGAAAACCCGAACAGCCTGAAGCAGGCGGCGGCCACGTAGAGCGGCCAGCCGAGCATGGGCGCCTCCCAGCCGTTGTAATGGATGTGGCCGGTTTCGGCGAGCAGATGGGCGGTGCGGACGATGGACCAGTCGTCCATAATGCCGCTTTCGAGGTAGGGCCACACCAGCAGAACGCAAAGCAGAAAGATGCCGCCGCACAGCAGCGCCGGGAGCCACGGCAGCGCAGGGAGCCATGACAGCGCAGGGAGCCGCGACCGGCTGCGATGGGTCGAGGCGATCTGGTGTGGCGGGGCCGATTCCGTGCCGCTCTGGTCGTCCGTGCCGCTCTGGTTCATGCCGCCCGTGACCCTGTCTCTCTCCGGTCTGTGGCGTCTGCGGAGTTAGCTCCACGCCACCACCCGTACCGATTCAGCCGCGTGGCCCCGGCGATGGGATTTCGCATCCAAGCTGGAAGTGGCTGACCAGATCACTGTAGCATTGCTGCCACTGCGATCGCGGCAAGGGCCGATGCGGAGGGCGACGAATTCGTGCCTTTGGGGTGCTTCGAGGCTGCTTCCTTGGGATATCGTCGGGGTATTCCAAGGCCGAAGTCACCTGCTATACTCGCGAGTGAAGTAGTCTCTGCCCGTGAAATAGCATACGATCGCAACTATCCCCATAAAAGCATGGCGGCCCAACCGGCGCGCCGTGGAGGTTACCTATCCCACCGTTAGATAAACGCTCCGTCAAATCCTTTATCCGCACCAACGAACGCATTCGCGCGCGCGAGGTGCGCGTGATCGACGAAAACGGCGAACAGCTCGGCGTGATGCCGCCCTTCGAGGCCCTAAAGATGGCCCGCGAGCGGTCGCTGGACCTGGTCGAGATCTCGCCCAATGCCGTCCCGCCGGTCTGCAAGATCCAGGACTACGGCAAGTACCTGTACGAGAAAGACAAGAGCGACCGCGCCGCGCGCAAGAAGCAGAAGGTCATCGTCATCAAGGAGGTCAAGTTCTCGGTGACGGTGGACGAGCACGACTACCAGACCAAGAAGAACCAGGCCGTGCGCTTCCTCGGCGACGGCGACAAGGTGAAGGCCAGCCTGCGCTTCAAGGGCCGCCAGATGGCGCATCGCGACCTTGGCTACAAGATCATCAACCGGCTGATTATGGACATCGGCGACGCGGGCACGGTGGAGTTCATGCCGCGCATGGAAGGCACCACGCTGCATGCCATCCTTGCGCCGACCAAGAAGGCGGAGGTCCAGCAGCCGCCCGCGGCGACGAAGCCGAAGGCTGCGGGAGCCCCTGCGGCGCCGGCGCCCTCCGTGTCGGAACCAGCGGTGTCGGAACGAGCCGCGGCTAGCGAAGCGCCTTCCGCCTGAGCGTACCTCGTCCTCAACATAGCTCCTCAACACAGCAACGCCCGCGAGAATCATCCTCTCGCGGACGTTGCTGCCTGAACCGTGCTTGTTCCTTCGCTACAAGAAATTGCTCTCCCAATCGTCGCGCAGGGGATTCGCAAGACGCTGCGTGTGACGCACAAGAGGGAGGGAGGAACTGTACGCTTCTACACTGATTCCAATTGATAAAGATATCGCATTCTGACTCGCATTGCAGGTTCAGAAACCTCAAACTCATCAGCCAATTGCGAGACGCTAACTATCCCCCTCCGGATGTAGTCATTCATTAGTTTGCGTGGCATCAGCAACTCAGCGGCTCGATTGTTCGCTTGAAATTCTTCTTGCGTATTGAGCTTGTCGCTACGGTATAGCGCGTCATCCGTAAGCTCATCTCCGATTTTGGAGCGATGTAGAAGAAAATGCGCGCACTCATGGGCTACCGTGAATCGCCGTCGCCGATAGGGCTCGTTCGCATTGACGGTAATGCTGTACCCACTCGGACTATCTGCATTTGGATCAAGACATATTTTTCCTGAAATGCCACGAGGCAGATCGTAACTGTCGAATACAGCGACACCCAGCCCTGTGACCAGTGCCGTAATGTCCACTGGAGCCACCGTCTGATATGTCTGAATAATGGCCTGTTCTTGTGCGGTCATAATTCGCCTCAGCTTTCCTTTAGGCTCTTGTCAGTCGTCGCCTTTGTTCTTCCCCTCTGACCCTTGGGCGCAACGGCGTCTATTTCACTGATACTTTGACTGTCGGTCAGACCGGATGCTTGCGCCCGCTCACGTATCTCGTCCATCGTTTGCGATGCTATCTTTTTTGCCATCTGAGCGGCAATCTTCTTTGCGACCGTCTCCGCTCTTTTCTTAGCCTCGTCTCGTATAGTTAGAAAACCATATACGCCGAATAGCGCAACCATCGCAGCAAATAATCCAGCGATCAAGGTAAGAACGCCTATCATGATTGCAAGAATTGCAAGCATGATCTCAATCACGGCGTCATGGCCAAGCCCGGATGCGTGGGCTTTCAGCAGGAAGTCTGTTATAGCGCGCCACACACTGTCAGCGTATATCACATACACACTTAGCACGGATATTTGTGCATATCAATGCTAGCATTATGGCGAACAAACAGCAAATACATCTTTCCCCTTTTTTGATCTAACCACCGTCGAATTTCGAAGCACATCACCGCTCCAGACCCCACTCGTTGACGAGGTGGAAGCCGCGGTCGAGCAGCGGGTAGTGCGAGGGCAGCGGAACGCGCGTCAGCGTGAGCGCGCCGTCTTTCCTGGCCTGCTTGCCGGTCGGCGTCAGCACCAGGTGCGAAGGATCGGGATTCGTCATCGCATACACAGCCGCATCCTGGTGCCCGGCGGAGAACAGTTGCAGCGTGTGCTTCTTATCGTCGATTTTGTCTCCAGCGCGCCAGAGCACATCGTCGGTGGCGCGCAGCATGACGCGCCCGCTGGGCTCGAAGTAGATGGCGGTCATGGGCAGGCCGTCGCCGGTGAGATAGGGCGTGGGCTTGCCGGCGAGCGTGGCGGAGTCGACGTGCCACTCGCCCGTGAGCGCGGGCGGGTGCCTTTGGCTGGCGAGCTGTTTGGAGTAGAACGGGGCGAGCTGGGAGATGGTGAAGCCCACCACCAGAAACGTCACTACCGCGATGGCGATGGTCTCGATGCGCCGGCCCAGGCGGCCGCTCCACGGGCTCCAGGGGGTGTGCAGCGAGGAGGGCTCGTGGCGCCAGAAGAAGCCGAAGAGTGTGCTGAGGTCGGGGACGATCAGGGCGATCGACCACAGCAGCAGATGCGCCGCGTAGATCTTTACCGGCACGTCGAAGCAGAAGTTGTAGAGCACGATGTTGGTGGTGAGGAACGCCGTGAGCAGCGCGCCCAGCAACGCCGTGCGACGGAAGAGGACGAGCAGGCCACCGGCGATTTCAGCCGCGCCGCAGACCATCTCGTAGACCGGGCTGAGGCCGATGAGCGTCCACAGCATGGTCATGGGCGAGGTGTTGCCGAGGGGCTCGTTCAGCACGGCCAACGAAGGCGGCGCCATCTGCAGCGGAAAGAGCTTGGCGAAACCGTAGTTGAGCATCGCGACTCCCAGCGCCAGCCGCAGCGTGAAGCGAAACCAGCGAAAGAGCTTGGGGTAGGCGTTGCGGCGCTTGTTTCGCGGAAACTCGTCGAGCGCTGTCCAAAGCAGCGTGGCTGCGATCGCCACAGCGAGCATCACGCCCATGGCGATCCAGTCGATCGCGCGGTCGCCGGAGCCGCCGCCGTGCAGCTTCGCTCCCACGCCGGTGAGATGGAAGAGGTGCTGGGCAAGCCACTGTCCGGCGTGCCGGAAGGGCCACGCCAGCCAATAACTGATGCGGCCGCCGAGCCACGGAATGACGCTCCAAAGGGTCGCGTTGCCGCAGCACAGCGCATACATCATCAGGTAGCAGAAGGCCAAGCGGAAGGCGAGCCGCGTGGCGAAGCTCCAGCGGGCGGGCGGGGCGGCAGTGGCCGGAACCGGCTCCACGGCGGGCACGTCGTCAAGTGCGAGTGCGGGGGTCAAGATGGAATTTGCCGTCGTATCGGACGTCGTATCGGACGTTATATCGGACGTTATCTCGGACAAGGACCGCCCTTTCCTGTAGCGATGAAGTTGGAAGTTTCGATCGTGGCCCGCGATACGCTCCGTCAATGGCCGTTGGACGCGTCTTGCAGGTCCTCGGTAGCAGCTATCGAGCCCGGCGCTGAGAAAATTTTTCGGGCGCGGACGAAGCCTTATTTGGAGAGCGCCTTCAGCGCGGATTGCGCCGCGAGATGGCCGCACATGCCATGCACGCCGCCGCCGGGAGGCGTCGAGGAGCTGCACAGGAAGAGGCGCGGGTTGCTGGTGCGGTACTCGCGGGCGGTGGGGCGGAAGAGCAGTTGCGAGAGGGTCATCGCGCCGCCGGAGATGTCGCCGCCACGGAGGTTAGGGTTCCACTCGGCGAGGGCTTCGGCGTTGCTGGCGCGGCGTGCGAGGATGCAGTCGCGGAAGCCCGGAGCGAAGCGGGCTATCTGGTCCTCGATGACCTTCGTGCGATCGAGGTTCGAGCCTGCGGGCACGTGGCAGTAGGCCCAGGCGGTGTGCTGGACTTGGCCGGATGCGGACAGCGGAGCGCGCGTGGGGTCGAAGAGGCTCGGCTGCACCAGCAGGACGAAGGGATTGTCGTTGAGCTTGCCGTGGAAGGCATCGTGCTCGGAGCGGGCGATCTCGGGCAGCGTTCCGCCCAGGTGGACGGTGGCTGCGCGCGAGCAGGCGGCGGCGCGCCACGGGATCGGCTCACTCAGCGCGAAGTCCAGCTTGAAGATTCCGGGGCCGCGCTGGAAGCTGCGCAGGCGGGCGCGGAAGCTCTCGCTCAGCGCGGGTCCGGCGATGCGGATCAGTGCATGCACGGAGGTGTCGAAGAGCGTCGCGTCGGCGGGCGGTAGATCGCGCAGGTCGTGAATGTCGACGCCGAGCATGATCTTTCCGCCGAGCGAGCGGAGAGAGCCGGCCAGAGCATCGGTGATGGACTGCGCTCCGCCCGCGGCGATGGGCCAGCCGGTGGTGTGACCGGCGGCAGCCATCACCAGACCGGTCGCGGAGCTGGCAACGCGTGTGAGCGGCAGCACGGAGTGGGCGGCGCAACCGGCGAAGAGGGCTTGCGCGCGCTCGTCGCGGAAGATGGTGCGGGCGAGGGTTTGCGCGGGCAGCATCGCCGCGGAACCGAAGGTGGCCATCGCGACCGGGCTGCCGGGCCAGCGCAGCAGCGGCTGGGTGAAGCCGGCGACCAGCTTTGGCCAGTCGCGGACCGACGACGCGAGCAGATCGCTCCAGGCCTTCGAGTCATGCGCGCCGAGCTGCGCTGCCGTGGTTGCGACGTGGTGCTCCAGCGTGACGGCCGTGCCATCGTCGAGCGGATGCGCGAGCGGCGCGGGCGGCTCGATCCAGCGCAGGCCATGCGCCGCCAAGGGTAAAGTGCGGAAGAACGGCGAGGCGACGCCCAGCGGATAGCACGACGAGCCGAGGTCGTGGCGGAAGCCGGGCAGCGTGACCTCAGCAGTCGAGCAGGCGCCGCCGAGCTGCGCGTTGCGCTCGTACACCGTGACCGCAACGCCGCGCTGGGCCAGCGTGATCGCAGCCGCGAGGCCGTTGGGACCGGAGCCGATGATGTTGGCGGTGTGAAGTGGCATCGTGGATCGATCCTACGCCTGCCTGACATGGCTTCCGCCCCCACTCATGACGATGAGACCGTCATGAATGGGCCACCTGTGACAGCGAGGGCAGCGGCGGATACGTGGCTGTCAAAATCAATTGCACGTTTGCCGCGAATAGATTATCGTTCTCTCGAACCGGACATATCTATCAGGCGTGGTGTGAATGAAAGCAGCCGCTCTTTTTCTCCTGGTGTTGGCCCTACCGGCCGCAATCGCACAAGATTCGCCTGACGGCCCGGCGACCGTTCCTCACGCAGACTATCCCCTACGGGTGCAGGTGCTGATGACCAAGGCCAACGTGAGCCGTTACGGGTCGCACGGCTTCGGCCGCGGCAACGTCCTCGGACCGCCGGAGAAGGGCATCGATTTCACCTACGACTGCAGCACGCCGTTCCTCAACAACGGCCCGGCGGAGTTCTATCAGGCGCGCTGGAAGAAGCCGGACCGGCAGATTGAAATACTGATGCAGCGCATCGGCAGCGATCACCTCGATAAATGTCAGATCGATATCGCCTACAAGCCGGCGCCGTATGGCCAACCCCACGCCTCACGATAAACAAGTTAAGAAGGAGCCGATGTGCGTTCTGCGTTGCTTGCTCTCGCCCTCTTCGCGGCGCCGTTCACCGGCATCCGCTTTCCCGCGCAGCACGAGTCGCCGCGGGTGGCCTGGACGACGCCCAATCCCGGCTATCCGCTGAAGGTGCGCGTTCTGAGTTCGGCACGCACGGAGCATCAGCGCGGCGGCATCATCGACACGCAAAGCTACGGCTCCGGCAACCTGCTGGGCGACGTCAAGGTCGGCTTCGACTACAACTCCAACTGCGAAGGCGGGTTTATGCATAACGCCGAGGGAGCGGATTTTTATCAGGGCAAGTGGAAGAAGCAGGATCGCAAGATCGAGATTCTTACCGTCCAGACGGGCAGCAACCACCTTGAAAAATGCGAGGTGGACGTCACGCTGAAATCCGCGCCTTATGGGAAGGACAATCCGCCGCCAAGGCTGGTTACGGCGAAATAGTCGGATGGTGTGCGAACCCCACTCATCCGGAGCGTCCGCGACCCCACTCATGACGATGAGACCGTCATGAATGGGGCACCCGGCTGGTGACTTGGCGATGGTGGAGGGCCTCGGTCAGCCCTGGAACGCCAGGGAGCGCAGGTCGGCGGCGAGGGGGAGGATCGTCGGCAGCGCGAGCAGCAGCGCGAGCGGCAGCATCAAGCGGAAGCCGATGTGGGGAAATACAAAGGAACCCAAAGCGCCGCCGACCACGAAGAGGCCGACGAGCATGGTCAGGAGCAGGAGGCGCTCGCGATTGGCGGTGACTGGCGCGAGGCCGAGGGTGCGGTTCCAGTAGAGCGCCTTGCCGAGCTCGATGCCGATGTCGGTGATCATGCCGGTGACGTGGGTGGTGCGAATCTCGGCCTGCGAGATCTTGGTAATGACGGCGTTCTGCAGACCCATCGCGAAGCCCATCAACGAGAGCGTGAACAGGATGTGGTGCGAGATGAGAGGAAGCGCGAGTGAGGCGAGAAGGAGGGCTTCGACCAGCACTGGAAGGGCGAAGACCCCGTGAAGGTGGCGACGGCGCTCCCAATTGACGAGCACGGCACAGAATGCAGCTCCGGCGAGGAAGCTGCCAAGCACGATCGCCGGTTTGAGGAGGACTCTTCCGACCGGGGTCGCGCTGTGTGCGGCCAGGTCGGAGGCGATGCCCGACATGTGCGAGGTGAACTGATGGAAGGCGAGATAGCCGCTGACGTCGACCGCTCCCGCCGTGAATGCAAGCAACGCCGCGAGCTGCCAGTTGGCGGCGGTGGAGCGGTCACGCGCTGTGAGGCGGCGAAGCGGCATGGCAGGAACTCAAGGAACCCAATGAACTCGTACGGCCTTCTTGCCGAGGCGCAACGTCGGCTCGTCGCCGAGAATGTTGCGTGAGAGTGTCTTGCCGCTGAACTTCTCTCCGTTGATCGAGACGGCGTTCTCGGCGAGCTTGCGCGTGGCTTCGCCGGTCGAGGCGGCGAGACCGGCGAGCTGGAGCAGCTTCGGAATGCGCAGCTCAGATGCGGCGGCGCTGCTATCGGCTGATGGGGCACAAAGCCCATCGGCGGTGAGCGAGATCGCGACTTCCGGAGCATCCTCCGCGACGCCCTTCTGCTGGAACTGCGTGGCCCAGTTGTCCGCTGCGGCATCGGCTTCGGACGCCGTGTGGAAGTCCGCGGTGATGGAGTGGGCGAGGTCTTTCTTGGCCTGCATGGGGTGCAGCTCGCCGGAGTCGACGCGGGCGTGCATGGCGTCGATCTGCGACTGCGGCAGGTCGGTGAGAAACGTCCAGTAGCGCCACATCAGATCGTCGTTGATGCTCATCAGCTTGCCGTACATTTCGCTGGGCGGCTCCTGGATGCCGATGGCGTTGCCGAGCGATTTCGACATCTTCTGCACGCCGTCGAGGCCTTCGAGGATCGGCGTCATCAGGACGATCTGGGGCTTCTGGCCGGCGTCGCGCTGCAGGTCGCGGCCGCGCATCAGGTTGAAGCGCTGGTCGGTGCCGCCAAGTTCGACGTCGCACCGGAGCATGACGGAGTCGTAGCCCTGGACCATGGGGTAGAGCAGCTCGTGAACGCTGATGGGCTGCTCGGCCTGGAAGCGTTTGTGGAAGTGCTCGCGCTCCAGCATCTGCGAGACGGTGGCTTTGGCAGCAAGGCGAATCATGCCCTCGAAGCCGAGCTTGTCGAGCCACTCGGAGTTCCAGCGCACCTCGGTTGTCTCGCGGTCGAGGATCTTGAAGACCTGCTTCTGGTAGGTTTCGGCGTTGGCGGCGATGTCTTCGCGGGTGAGCGGCTTGCGGGTGACGTCTTTGCCGGTGGGATCGCCGATGAGCGCGGTGGCGTCGCCGATGAGGAAGATCACGGTGTGGCCGAGCTGCTGGAAGTGTTTGAGCTTGCGCATGAGCACGGTGTGGCCAAGGTGCAGGTCGGGCGCGGTGGGATCGAAGCCGGCTTTGATGCGGAGGGGGACGCCGGTGCGGCGGGAGTCTTCGAGGCGGGCGGCGAGCGCGTCGGCGGCCGAAGCTTCAACAGGCGGGATGATCTCGGCCGCGCCCTTGGTGATAAGGTCGAGCTGCTCGGAGACGGGAGCGAAGGTGAGGTGCGGCTGGGTTTCGGTCGGCATGAGGTCAACTGAAAGTATAGAGGCTCGCGGAAGTATCGAGGCTCGCGGAACGCTGTTGCGGCGCCTCGGCCCGTGCGGGCAAACGAAAGCCCCAGCCGAAGCCGGGGCTTTTGGGAAAGGCTGGGATGATTCGACTAGAGCATTTCCCCGCCATGGTGTAGAGGCACCCCAAACAGCAGATTCCTCCCGCTACGCTGCGGAATGACAACCAGAAGGCAAGAGCGCGGCTCCTAGTTCGTCTAAGTGCGACAAAGGTTCGCCGAGCAGTATTCGCGGTGGCGTGCTAGATTCGCGGTGGCGTGCTAGCCTTTTTCTTTCGGTCGACTCGATCGACCACGATCGACCACGATCGAAAGGAGCGACCTATGAACGCCGATCTCGAACAACTGGTCGTGCTGCAGGCGCAGGACCTGGAGCTGAAGCGTCTGCGCCATGAACTGGCGGAGGCGCCGCGGCGGGTTCTGGCGGCTCAGACCGTGCGCGCGCAGGCGGAGTTCGCCCAGGCCAGCGCCAAGCAGTCGCTGGCCAAGGAGGAGACGCTGCGGCGCAGCCAGGAGGTCGATATCGCCGAGCGCCGCGGCAAGATCGCGCGGCTGCGGAAGCAGATGGAGACCGCCACGTCGGCCGCGCAGATCAGCGCGCTGGAGCACGAGATCGGCTTCGCCGAGCAGGCCATTGCGAAGCTGGAGGACGAGGAGATTTTCTCGCTGGAACGCAGCGACCAGCTCGAGGTCGCGCGCGCTGCTGCTGCCGCGGAGCTCGGAGCAACCACTGCCGCGCTGGCGGCTACCCGCGCCGATTCCGCGGCGCTGACCACACGTAACGCCGCCGCGGTCGCATCTGTCGAAGCGGAGCGCGCGGCCGTACGCGAAGGGCTGGCCGCGACCGACACCGGCGCGGCCGCGCTCGCGGTCTACGACCGCATCGCCAAGGCCAAGGGCACCGGCGTCTCCGAGGCCGTCGAGCACAAATGCATGGCCTGCCAGATGATGGTGCGGCCGCAGCGCTGGAACGACCTGGTAGGCCGCGAGCACGACCATACGATCTTCACCTGCGAGACCTGCGGGCGGATGCTGTTTTATGACCCGCGCCGCGATGCGCCGGGCGGCTGGGCGGCCGGTTCGCGGTTGGCTGCCGCGACCCAGGATTCCGCTCGCTTGAACACCGCCGCTGCAGCCGGCCCCAAACCGACCGCCTCGGCGTCTGCGCCCGCACCTGGCAAAATCGCCGAAAGCGCCTGAGCGCGGCTGCATCCAATGTCACTGGTTCCAATGTTACTGGTTCCAATGTTACTGGGAGTTCCATTCAGAGCCGTATGTCCGCAACGCACGCTCACGACCGCCGCACGATCTGTATCGACATGGACGAGGTGATCGCCGATGCGCTGGGCGAGCACCTGCTCCGCTACAACCGCGACTTCCGCGCGACGCTGACCCCGGCCGACCTGCGCGGCCGCTGGCTGTGGGACGTCGTGCCCACCGCGCACCAGGCCACGCTCGAGCAGTACATGCTGTCGGAGGACTTCTTCTCCTCGCTGGCCGTCATGCCCGACGCCCAGCGCGTGCTCGCGCGGCTGCAGTCCCGTTACGATGTCTTCATCGCCACGGCCGCCATGGAAATTCCGTCCAGTTTCACCGCCAAGTACTACTGGCTGGCCGAGCACTTCCCTTTCATCCCGACGGCGCACATCGTCTTCTGCGGCGACAAGAGCATTCTGCGCGCGGACTTCCTTATCGACGACAACCCGCGCCAGCTTCATCGATTTCAAAGCAGCAGAGATGGCGAAGTTTGCGGCGTCGGACACCGCGAAGGCATCCTGTTCAGCTCGCCGGCCAATGCGCTGGTCACCGGCTTCCGCCGGGTCGATTCGTGGCTGGACGTGGAAGCGTTATTTCTCGCGTGAGCGGGCATTGCCTGGCGGCGGTAGAGCGGTGTTCCCGAGGGTGTATCGCAACCCCGAGAAGCAGATTCCTACGGAATGACAACCAGAAAAGCAAGGCGGTGAAACGTCAACCGCCGCCGAACTCGATACCAATGAAAATACCAATGAGAATTCCGCGATAGTGTGACAGAGCCGATTGGCCGCGGCTACCGCTGCCTGGCCGCGAGCTTGGCGAGGGGATTTGGCTGGGATTTCGCGGATGGTTTCGCCGCTGATTTCGTCTGGGGATTTGGCTGGGATTTTGTCGGGGGTTTCGCCTGGGATTTCATTAGCGGAATGCGCGAGCCGGTGTGGTTTCCGCGCGGCGGTTCGGGCAGGGTCAGGATCATGGCCGTGCAGGGGTCGTCGCCAAGGCGCTCATAGCTGTGGGGCGCGGAAGCGTCGAAGTAGACCGCGTCGCCCTGCTCCAGGGTTTCGGTGGCGGCGTCGTGGGCCAGTTGCAGGCGGCCCGAGAGCATGTAGAGGAACTCGCGGCCCTCGTGGCAGTGGGCGGGGCGGGCCGGCGTTGGGACTCGCCGAGCTGGGGCCGCCAGAAACTCCGCTACGTAAGGCGCGATGGGCTGCGCGATCGCCTGGGCAGTGGCCTGCTCGGGCGGTATGTGGCCGAGGCTCTCGTAGAAGTAGCCGGGCTCCTCGGCGCCGGTCTGGGGCAGGCGCTGGCGGCCGGCGGCGCGCAGGATGCGGAACAGCTCGGGGCGCTCGGGCTCGAAGAAGTAGCTGAGGTCCTTGGAGAAGACCATGGCGACGCGGGCCAGGTTGCGCAGCGTTGGGACCACGCGGCCAGTCTCCAGTTGCGAGAGGAAGCTGGCCGAAAGACCGGTGTGGCGGCCCAGTTCGACCAGGCCCATCTGCTTGCGCTGGCGGAGATACTTGATGCGCTCGCCGATGCGTTTGGCCTCGATGACGGTCTCGGCGGCTTCGGTCGAGACGGAGGCGGACTCGGCGGCATCGGCCGGCTCGGGTGTGGAGGCAGCCGCCGGTTCGGGGGCGGCTGGCGGCGAGGGCGCAGCCGGTGGCGAGGGCGCGGCAACGGCCTGCATCGGAGTGGAGGCGGCCGAGCGGCGCTGGATGGGCTGCGCGCGCTTGCTGCCACGCCGGTGCGCGGGCGGCGCGGAGATCGACTGCATCGCTGGTTCGGCAACGGCTGCCATGATGGGATTTCCTTCCTTGAATGCATTGCCGGGCCTGGAATCCGCTTCCAGGATCAACGTGCTCCTTTCAGCCCGGTAAACATATATTGAAGTGTGATGAAAGCAATGTGGCCGGAGATGCCCGAAGATTTCGCCCGGCGACGAGGCTCGAGGCATGGGACCTGCTTGGCGCGGGTGTGGCGTTATGGCAAATTGCCTGATGGTGTGCAGGGGTGAAACAAGCAACAGCAAAGACAGAAGCAGATTCCCTTGCGGGATGACAACCGGAAAAGCAAGAGCGAGAACTCTACACCCTTTGTGAAGTTGCTATAAGGGGAGAGTAGGCGCGGCTGAAGAGTAGGCGCGGCTGAAGCGCCCGTGCAAGTGCTAGGCTCAAACGCATGAAATGGTTTGGCCGCGAGGAGAGAGGTGGAGGTGTTTCTCCGGCCGTGCGGGGTCTGGCGCTGGGTCTGGTGCTGCTTCTTGGCCTGGCGGTCGCGCTGGGATCCGCAGGCTGCGCGAGTCCAGGGCCGCCGCGGGCGCCGTCGCTGCATCTGCCGGAGCCGGTCAGCGATCTGGCGGCGCGACGCGTGGGCGATGGCGTGGAGCTGCGCTTTACGGCGCCGTGGCGGTCGACCGACAAGCTGCCGCTGCACGCGCGCGTGATGGATGGCGTGGTTTGCCGCGAGCTGGAACGCCAGGGCTGCGTCGCGGTGGCGGGGTTCACGGGCAAGACCGCCATCGCGACAGCGGGTTCCGGCGGTGGCCGCAATGTGGTGACGTGGAGCGATCGGCTGCCGCCGCAACTGACCTCCGGGGCCAGGCGGCTGCTGAGCTATCGGGTAGAGTTTTTCAACCGGAACGGCCGCTCGGCGGGCAGGTCGGAGGCGGTCTACAGCGCGACGGGACCGGCCCCGGCGGCGGTGGAGGGCCTGCGCGCGGAGGGCTCGCGGCTGGGTGTGGTGCTGAGCTGGCGGCCCGCTGCTGCAGGCGAGGGAGCGGTGTTGCTGGAGCGCGAGGACCTGGCATCGAAGGCGGCGCCGGGAGCCGCACAGGCAGGCGCCACGGCAGCCCCGCCGGACCGCCGGTTCGCGCTCGCGCCGAAGAAAGGCGCAACCGCGAATGTGGTGTGGCTGGAGGCGAATGCGGCGGGCGACTCGGCGGCCGGCGGCGCTGGCGAGCACGCGGCGCAGACCCTGGACGTTACCGCCGAGCCCGATGTGCCCTATCGGTATACGGCGTGGCGCAGCTTGAGCGTGAAGCTGGGCGACCGCACGGTCGAGCTGCGCAGCACCCCTTCCGCCGCCGTGGAGCCCACGCTGCGCGAGGTCTATCCACCGCCCGCGCCAACCGGTCTGAGCGCGGCCGGTTTCTTTACCGCAGCCGGCGAGACACCCGGAGCGGGCGCCGGCTATGCGGTCGATCTGATCTGGCAGCCAGTGGATGAGGCCGGTCTGGTCGCGGGGTTCGGCGGGTACAACATCTATCGCGCGAAGCTGGAGAAGGGACGGGAAGATGGGCTGGGGAACAGAACGCGGCTTAGTCAGGCGCTCGTCGGTTTGCCGGCCTTCCGCGACAGCAGCGCCGATCCCGCGAACGAGTATCGCTACTTTGTGACCGCGGTCGATGCTAAAGGCAATGAGAGCGCAGCGGCGACGGTGGTGCTGGAGCCGTCGCAGCGCCCGGCAGCGCAGTGACGGCGCATCTTGTGACGAGACGTGTGGGCTGAGGAGAGTCTGATTAAGCCCCGAAGATTCCCGCAGTGGCTGAACAGGCCGCGAAAAAAGTCCCGCGCATCGGAAAGCGTACCTCAGCGGCTAAAGCCGCGTTACAAATGAACAAGTTACGGCACGGCTGAAGCCGTGCCCTTAACAAAGCGAGACTTTCCCGCAACCTGGAAAGCGACCTTGGAAGCATTGAAGTGACGGCGGGAAATCCCGCGCTTTCAAAATAGCGACTGGGCCGGAGGTACATCCCCCACTCATCGCGATGAAGCTTTGCGATGAATGGGCCACCCAGACTTGCACCGCTAACCGATGCGCAGCCTGGGCAGTGACATCACGCCGAGGCGCTGGAGGGACTTGCGCGCCAGCCCGGTGAGCGCGCAATGCATCAGCGTGGTGGCCGAGACCCACTCCAGGTCGCGCGGCGACGTAGAGACAATATCCAGCAGAGAATCCTGCGATGCGCGCGCGGCGGCCAACTCCTCGGGGTTCGCGACGAAGACTGCCTCATCGTCCAGATCGAACTCGTCCGGCTCACTCCAATCCAAGTGCTCGAAGTCGGACCGCATCGACTCCGGACGGGCTGCTTTCCCGCGCTCCGGCATCCCGGGTTCGCCGCTCACGCGGCGCGCATTCAGCCGGTCGGGCGCGGGGGCCGAGACGTCCTGCGGAGGCAGAGTGACAACCTCGTCGGAGTCATGATCGTGATCGAGGTCGAGGTCCAGCGAGGGCTCGATGCCAGGGGCGCTCTCGGCGAAGATCTGCACGTAGTAGTTGGTGTTGGTGATGGCGTGGCGCAGGCGCAGCACCGGCTCGCGGTTGGCCACGCTTTCAAGCGGCAGAGGCGGCAGCTCCAACATGCCGGGCATCAGCGAAGCGGCTTGCGGGCGGCGCTCGAGCAGGACCTCGGTGGCCACGCCGCGCTTGCGCAGCGTCAGCAGATGCGCGACGATGCGGCTCTGCTGCGGCTCGCGGTGCAGGGTAGGGTGTTCGCCGCGCGTCTTGCACAGATCGGCGACCGGGCATTGCGGGCAGAGCGGCGCTTTGGGCAGGCATACGGTCGCGCCCAGCTCCATCATCGCCTGATTGTGGTCTCCGGGCGGGTTCGGCTTGCCGTAGCGAGGTTTGGCGGGGCGCCTGGATGCGGGCGGCATCAAGGCCTGGGCGACCGAGGCCAACGCGGTGCGCGCGGCAGCCGTGCGGGCCTCGGGCAGACCGAGCACGCGCAGCAGGACGCGTTCGACATTGCCGTCGACCACGGCGACGCTCTCGCCGAAGGCGATGCTGGCGACGGCGGCGGCCGTGTAGTCGCCGACGCCGGGCAGCGTGCGCAACTGCGCGGCGGTGCGCGGCAGCTTGCCCTGCAACTCGCGGACCACGAACTGCGCTCCGCGATGCAGCAGCCGGGCGCGGCGATAGTAGCCCAGACCGCTCCAGGACGCGAGCACCTGGTCCTCCTGGGCTTCAGCAAGCGCGTGCAGGGTGGGAAAGCGCTCCAGGAAATCGAAGTAGCGGTCCTGCACCGTGGCGACGCGGGTCTGCTGCAGCATGATCTCGGAGAGCCAGGTCGCATAAGGATCATGCACGCCGCGCCAGGGCAGATCGCGCGCGTGCTCGCTGTACCAGGCGTGCAGCCGGTTGCGGAAGCCGGTCGCGGAGAAGCTTAGTTTGGGGCTCGGCGTGGGGCCGGGCGGAACGCCGGGCGGGGGCTTGCTCTCGGCCGAACCGCCGCCGCCCGCGGGGGGTGACGTGGAGGAACGATCTGTCTTCGAAACACGAACCATGTACCAGCAAGTCTATCCGGGCGGGAGCGCGTGGGAAAGCGTTGCACGGACGGCGGGCGAGTCGGTGCGGTCCGCTGAGAATGCCCTCCGGGGCTAGAGCCCCTGCTGGCTGCCAGCCCGGGCGCGGACGTTGTCGCGCCGATTACGGACGGGCTGAAGCCCGTGCCCTTCCAGGCGGATCGCGCTACCGGGCGGTCTGGCTGTGCAAGGGCCGGACCATCGGAGATGCCAGCATCGCGCTGGCGGGGATGCGGGTGTATCCGGCTACATGGCCGAGAATGGCCGGCCAGATCGCAACGGCGGCTGCGAAGAGAGGTTGCAGAGAAGCCGCAACCAGGCCCCGCGAAAGGACCGTGGCGAGAGAGATCTGCGTCGCGACCTCGGCGTGCAGGCGGCGTTGGAAACTCGCGGCCGTCGTACCGCGCAAATACATTTCGGCGGCCAGGCAGCCGCTGTGCAGCGCGATCGACATGCCGTCGCCGGTGAACGACGGGATGACCGCGGCCTGATCGCCCAGCGCCCAGAAGCCGTCGGAGGCCCTGCGCACATAGCCGTACGGGATCGCGGAGGCAGCCAGCGGGCGGCTGAGCAGCGGCTGCGCTCCGTGCAAACGCTGGCGTAGATGCGGACACGCGCGCTGCATGGCAGCCAGTAGATTTTCCCAGTGACCGCCGTCGCCGGGCTCGGCTGCCAGCCGGTGCAGCTCGCGGCGTTCGACGAGACAGCAGAGGTTGGCGGCGCCGTCCTCCACGGGCTGAAGCCCGGCGTAGCCGCCGCGATAGAGCATAAGTTCCACATGGCCGGCGAGCGCGGAGACCTGCTGAGGCGCCAGCTGCCAATACATCTTGAAGGCCAGCAGCCCGCGCTGACGGCCCTCGGGGCGAGGGCGGCCACGCAGATCATGCTTGCCCGTGGCGAGGAAGGCCGCACTCGCAGCGAGGATTTCGGTATGCGCCTGCGTGTCGCACGCCGTGGCCTGCCAGCCTGTGCCGGCCGCTACCAGCGATTGCACGTGGCAGCCGCGCAGCACCTTGGCTCCGGCCTCTTCGGCGAGGCGCAGGAGGTCTTCGTCGAGACGCCGCCGGGTGAGCGACATCGCCGCGAAGGGCAGCGGCGCGGTTGTGACACGATGCTTGCCGGCCAGCCGCACTGAGTGGATCGGGACCGCACCCAAAGCGGCGGCATCGACGCCCAGCGCGCGTAGATAGGTGAGCGCCTCCTGGCTGAGAAACTCGCCGCAGACCTTGTGCTGCGGCTGCGATTCTTTCTCCAGAAGAACCACGTTGCGGCCGGCAGCGGCCAGCGTGATGGCCGCCGCAGAACCGGCGAGGCCGCCGCCGATGATCAGGACGTCGCTCACTGGAGATATTCCCTCGATGGTGTATAGGTCTCCCAAACAGCAGATTCCTCCGCTCCGCTGCGGAATGACAACCAGAAAAGCAAAAGCGGAGCCCTGCACCAAGAGACATGCTGCTCTGCTTGGTTGGTCGAAGTTGGGTTCACTTGATGCGCTTCACGCAGAGTTTGGCTGGGAATCGCCGTACGACTTCGACCGCTGCAGATTGGATGCCGGCGGCGGCCCGCAGTCGCTCCCAGTCGCGCTCGCGGAAGGCACGGCGAAACGAGACTGGCCCATCGTGTTGCACGAAGCGATGCCAGCGCGCGGCCTTGGCCAGAATGCGGAAGAGGTAATAGGGGCCTGGTTCGCGGCACAGATCGCTGATGAACCAACCGCGGCGCGCGACCGACTCCATCCAGGTGAGGAAGTGGGTGATCTCGGGCTCGCTGAGGTGATGCGTGAAGAGCGAGCTGAGGACAACGTCGATGCCCAGCGGCGGCGCGTAGGAAAACGCATCGCCGGTGATCCATTCGATGTTGCTGGCAGTGGAAGTGAACTCGCGGGCGGCGCGGGCGGCGTACGGGTTGAGGTCGATGCCGGTGAGTCGGACGGCTATCTTGCGGTGCGCGGCCCAGCGCTCGACATGGCGCAGCATGTCGCCACCACCGCAGCCGACATCGACGATGTGCAGTGGATTTTGCGGTGGCGTGGCCGCGGCGAAGCGATCGAGAAACTGTAGCGTGGGGCGATACGCGAAGGTGAGGCGATTGACCTGCGCGAGATCGACCAGGCAGGCGCGGAAGTCCTCGTAGGTGCAGGGCTCGTCCATCCACTCGGGCAGCGCGGCGGGATCGGCGCGGCGGGAGAAGTCGACGGGCGCGGAGCCTGGCTGCATTACGGCTGAGGGCTCAGACGGCATGGAAGAGCATCGTCTCCGCCGTCAGCCCGGGGCCGAAGGACATCGCGCAGCCTAGCTCGCCGGGCTGCGCGGTCTGCATCAGCCGCGCGAGCACGAACATCACCGTCGCCGAACTCATGTTGCCGAAGCACTCCAGCACCTCGCGCGAGGCGGCGAGCGCGTTTTGCGGCAAGCTGAGCCCGCGCTCGACTGCGTCCAGCACTGACTTGCCGCCCGGATGCACGCCCCACAAGGAGATGTCGTCCTTGTTAAGCTTGCCCAGCACTTCACCGCCGGAAATTGCGAGCGCTTTGCCGATCTCGCCGGGAACCTTGCCGGAGAGCAGCATGTCGAAGCCGACGCCGCGAATGCGCCAGGTGATGAGCTCGCGCGTCTCGGGAATGAGCACGGAGCGGAAGCTGTCCATGGCAAACCCGGTCGGCTCGGCGGAGATGAGGCTGGCCGCGCAGCCGTCGCCGAAGACCAGGAAGCTGAGGACTTGTTCAAGGTCCTGAGTCTCCTGCAGGTGCAGCGTGCAGAGTTCGAGATTGACCAGCAGGACTTTGGCATCGGGCTCCGAGCGCACGATGTGGCGCGCTTGTTTGAGGCCGTTAATCGCGGCGTAGCAGCCCATGAAGCCAATCATCGTGCGCTCGATCGCAGGGTCGAGGCCGAGATGGTCGAGGATGTCGAAATCCAGCCCTGGAGCGTAGAGACCGGTGCAGGTGGTGACGAGAACGTGGGTGATGCCGCTGCGTTCTTGGTCGGAGAGCGCGAGCTTGTCGAGGGTCGCGCGGGCGAGGCGCGGGGCGAAGCGCTCGAAGATGGCCATGCGCTTGGCGGTGTCGGGAAAGCTGCCGCGGGTGTAGAACTCGTGGGCGTTGACGATGAACTCGGTGCTGCCGCCCTTGGGGCCGATGTTGGTTTGCGGCGTGAGCACGGAGTAGCGGTGCGTGATGCCGGAGCGCTGCGCCATGCGGCGGAAGACCGGCTGCACGCGCGCGGCGTCTGGGTTCGCGGATGAAGCAGAATTCGCAGCAGCGCCGGAATTCGCGCCGGCGGGAGCGTTGGCCGCGTCGCCGAGCATTTGGTCGGCGAAGGCGACAAAGGCGTCGTGGACATCGTCGTCGGGCACAGCGGTGGCGATGCGGTTGATGTAAGCCTGCGTCACTAAACCTCCGGTTGCTTTTACTAGGATGCACTATAGGGATTCGGGTTCCGGACGGCGCCCCATATCCATGTGCGCTGGAGTAAAATGACCAGAGTAGTCATTTTGAGGAGGGCGCCCATGGGAACCTGGGCGGTGGCGAAAGCAAAGGCGCAGTTCAGCGAGTTGATCGACACTGCGCGCGAGAAGGGCGCACAGGAGATTACGAAAAATGGCAGGCTCGTGGGGGTCCTGGTTTCGCCTGAGGATTGGGAGAAGAAAATGCGCACTCCCACGCAGAACGCTCGGACCATGTCCGAGTTCTCGAGAGCTCGCCGCTGGCCGGTTCCGGTCTCGACTTGCGGCGATCGCGCTCCAGGGCGCGGAGATCAAGCTATGAAAAGTGACTATAATAGTCATTTCGGAGGTAGTCATGGCGAGCTGGGGTATTGCGGCTTTGAAGGCGAGGGCGAGTGAGGTAGTGGATCGGGCCCAGAAGAAAGGGCCGCAGGAGATTACGAAGAATGGCAAGCCTGTTGCCGTGATCGTTGGGATTGAGGAGTACAGGCAGAGCCGGTTGGGCAAGCCCAAGGAATCGCTCGTGGAGTTCTTCCGCCGGTCGCCTGCGTACGGAATCGACTTCAAGGCCGAACGTGTGCCTCTCCAGCCGCGAAAGGTGGAGTTCTGAGATATCTGCTGGATACCAATGTAATTTCTCAACTCATCAAATCGTCGGCTGAGCCAGGCGTTCTGGAATGGATTGCTGCACAGAATGAAGACGACCTGCTGATAAGCGCAGTGTCGGTCTTTGAGATTCGGTGCGGCATCGATCGGCTGAAGCCCTGCAAGAAGCGCTCTTTGCTCGAACACTGGCTGACGATGGAGGTCATGCCGCGGTTTGCGGGGCGCTTCGTGCCTGTCGATGAACAGATTGCCGACGTTGCCGGAAAGATGGTCGGCGCGAAGCACCGGGAGGGCCACCCGGCCGTGTCCTCGGATGCGCTGATCGCGGCCACGGCGAAGGTGCTTGGATTACGAATGGCGACGCTGGATAAGACTGATTTCGAGCGGTTGGGTGTGGAGTTGGTGCAGTTCTAGCCGCCTCGCACCCCACTCGCCATGCAGGCCACCCTCTGCGGTTGAAGTTTGGATATCCTAAATCTAGACGCAGGTTGTTACCTTGAATAAGATTCCTGTCCCCCTAATTTCGGTTGTCGCTGAGATATTCAGCATTCACTACACAGGTACGCAAATAGACTCGCGTTTCTATGCCGCAAACTTCCCTGGTGACGTTCCGGTGGCTAGTAACAAGCAACAGAAATGTCACGCTTGGCTTCAACGAGCCAATCAACAGTCTGCTTCTCCCCTTTCCCTAGTTGGGAGATTGATCGAAGATCTGATGGAGGTAGTTCCAGCTACGACGTGGGGCGCCAATGACCCCATCCTGACGCACCGTGCACGGATTTCATCCCAACTTAGCGCACTTGGATTGTCCTATCAGACGGGCGGATACATAGTTCATGTGGGAGCGAGTACGGCTAGTCGAACACTCGAGCAAATTGTTAAGGACCGTGATCTGAAGGGCGTCCAGACCGAATTCGAACGTATTTTCTCAAATCTAGAAAGCGATCCTGCTTCCGCCGTGACAGCTTCCTGCGCATTGCTGGAAGCCTTGTTTAAGACCTACATAGCAGACGAAAACCTTGTTCTTCCTGCTGACCGAAGCATCCTCCCTTTATGGAAGGTCGTACGAACTCATCTTCAGCTTGATCCGGCAGATATGCAAGAGGAGGGTCTCAAGCAAATCCTGAGCGGCTTAGCTTCGATCATTAACGGTATTGCGTCCCTTAGAACTAAGCGTGGCTCAGCACATGGTCACGACGGTCGAGTCAACTTTCGGCTTGAATCGAGGCACGCCCGACTCGCTTCTCATGGAGCATTTACCCTCGCCACATTTTTCCTTGAGGTAGCAACGAGTAAGAAAGCGCGCAGATCCTAGCCACCAAAGATAGGCAGAAATCTAAGTCTGGCAGACGCGAAAGCCGCCATTGCAGGCGGCCTCCGCTGTGTCAGAGCTCGCACGCGATTAATCTCCGGCGACGGGCTCTTCGATTTGGCTGACGACCTCGACCTTGGTTGCGATTGGAGTTGCGGGTTTGATGCCGCCCAGGCTTGAGCCAAGGCCGCCGATTTCGCCGAGAGCGACGAAGCCCATGGGGGCGTCGGGCTCCTGGAGGATTTCCTTGCGGTAGAGCTTCGCCATACGGGCGTTTTCGGCGTCCTGCTTCAGCTTGGCGTCGCGGGCGCGGATTTTTTCTTCGCGCGCGTTCTTTGCGATGCCCGACTTGTCGAAGGTGTCGTTGGCCGCTGAGTCCACATGGGCCTGGTTGAGCACCAGGTCGTAGCTGGATTCCTTCTCCAGGCCGACCTTCTTGCCGCCGGCGAAAATCTCATGACGGCCGTGCTCTTCGTACCATTTGGTGAGCGAGGAGGTCATGTGCATCTTCTCGATGATGTTGCGCCAGCCGACGCCGGTGTTGTAGGCGCAGAAGCTGATCTCGCCCTCCTGCGTGGCGTACGGGATGATGCACTGCTCGGTGCGGCGGAAGTCGTAGTTGAAGAGGTCCTGGAACCACATGCCGGCGATGAACAGGAAGTTCCAGCGGTCGGCGCGGCGCTTCTTGATGTCGTCCATGGTGCGGTCGGCGGTGACCTTGCCGTAGTTGTGGCCGGAGGCGCCGAAGCACTTATCGAACTTGGTCAGCAGCGAGAAGATGCTGAAGTGGGTGGGTGCGTTCGCGGGCTCGTAGTTGCGGATCAGTGCAAGTCCGGCGCCTATCATGGTCAGGAACTTGCCGCGCGCCGCGTCATTGACGCGCGCGATGTCTTTCGCAAGACGATCGGCATTGAGGAAGGCGGTGACAGGAACGGCTTCCTTGGTCTCCTTGTCGATCATCAGCGCCATGCCGATGCCGCAGTTGGGATGGCAGCCGCAGGAGAGTTGGCCCCAGTCGCGGTCGGGCCCGTGAACCAGATCGGCCCAGTCGGAGAAGGTGGACATGAAGCTGATCGGGAACCAGTCGCGGACGGGCTCGCCGAGGCCGGTCTGGTTCTTCACATCGTGAGCGAGATGCGAGAGCGTGTAGCGCTGCGCCTGGCGGCGTTCGTCGGAGACGGCTTCATCGCGGCCGGTGAAGCTGACCGGCTGGAAGCTGAGGAAGTTGATCTTCTTGGGGTTGTCGAGCGCGAACTCGATGATGCGGCCGACCTGCTCGTTGTTGATGCCGTTGACGATGGTGGTGACGGGGACGATGTCCACGCCGGCCTCGTGCAGATTGTGGATGGCCTGGAGCTTTACGTCGAAGGCATTGCCGACCTTGCGATGCGAGTTGGCTGCGTTGCCGATGCCATCGAACTGAAGGTAAGCGTAGCGCAGACCGGCCTCGGCGGCGGCTTGGGAGAACTCTTTGCTTTTGGCGAACTCGATGCCGTTGGTGGCGGCCTGCACGGAGGTGTAACCGACCTTGCGGGCGTAGGCGACGGCGTCGAGGAAGTAAGGCGACAGCGTGGGCTCGCCGCCGGAGAACTGAACGCTCATCTGGCGGCGCGGCTTAATCTGCACAGCGTTGTCGAGCATGGTCTTGATCTCGTCCCATTGCAGCTCATGGACGAAGCCGACCTGATTGGCGTCCATGAAGCAGGGATCGCACATCATGTTGCAGCGGTTGGTGAGGTCGATGGTGAGCACGGACCCACGACCGTGAGTGACTGTCGAAGTCCCGTGGTTGTGCAGCTTCTCATCGTTGTGGGCGCGGATGTCGCGGCCCGGGAAGACCTCTTCGAGGTGGCGGAAGAAGGCTGTGTCGATGGACATGACATCTTCGAAGTGGCCGTGGATGGGGCAGTCCTTCACCATCAAAATCTGGCCGTCGCGCTCGATGATCTGGGCCTTGATCTCGCCGACTTTTTCGTTGAGAAGGATCTCGTGCGGCAGCTTGCCGTCGACGATCTGCTGGCGAATCTCGGGGATGCACTTAGGGCAGAGCGAGTCGGTGGTGCGCGGCCAGCCGAGGGGCGGCTTTTCCTTCTGATAGCTCTTGAGGAGGGGCTTGTCAGACCAGCGCGGCGTGAAGCTCTTGTTGGGGCTGATCGAGTTCAACTTGTTGAACACATTCCAGCCGGCCTTCGCGCCGAACACGATGCCTTTTTCGAAAACTTTGGTTGCCTTTGCCATGATGCTTCTATGCCTCCTGGGATGCCGCGGGTTGCGCGGCAAGAACATCTTCGCGGCCCATCTGCGAAAAGCCATCGGGCCGAACAGTCCCGTCGAGTCGTGCTGTGGCTTCATTTGGCGGGACTTCCGCTTTGAAGGCCACGGCCGATCTTCTCTACTACGATGCCAAGCTTACTGAACGCGATGCGGGAAGTCGTTTCACTTGCAGCGAACGGCGAGATTGCGCAGTGAACGGGGATGGAGGACATTCGATGGAAGAGGTGCCCTCGGACGCGTTCCCTCAGCGGGCTAAAGCCGCGCCGCCATGACCGCACAATGGCGGGACTGAAGTCCCCGCCCCTTCAAAGCGGTTGTATGGGTTCCGGAGCGATCCGGGAGGGTAGAAGCAAAAAGCAGATTCCTGCGGAATGACAGCCAGAAAAGCTATGGCAAGAGCAAACGCAGATCCCTTCGGGGATCACAACCAAAAAAAGCAAGCGTAGATGTTTAGATGTTTTATTGGCTGACTACTGCCGGAGCTCGACGAGCGTCGCTCCCTGGCCGCCTTCGTTGTAGGGCGGTTCGGCGATGGAGGTGACGTGCGGATGATTGCGCAGGAAGTCGCGCAGCGTACGGCGCAGCACGCCCATGCCCACGCCGTGCACCACGCGGATGCGCGGCAGGCCGGCGAGGAAGGCGCGCTCGACAAAGCGGCTGACTTCGCTCTCGGCCTCGTCGGCGGTGCGGCCGATGACGTTGATCTCGGAGCTCATGAAGTCGTCATCGCCGGCGGCTGTCGAGACCGTGATTCCGCCGCTGCGCTTTTTCACTTCCTGGGGTGCATCGTTCGAAGTCAGCAGCTCGATATCAGTGCGCAGCGCGCGAGTCTTCATGGAGCCGATTGCGACTTCGAGGGTTTTCGCGTCGAGGATGCGAACGATGCGGCCTTCGCGATTCAGTGACTTGAGATGGACGTGATCGCCGGTCCGCGGCTGGCGCTGGGCGCGGCTCATCTTGCCTGGCGATTCGCCCTCGGCTGAAGCGTTGTGCGCGACCACCGTGGATTGGAACTGCGCGGAGAACTCGCGGCGCAGTTGCGCGATGCGCAGGGCGGAGTCACGCGCGATCTTTTGGGCGACCGTCTTGTCGCCGATCGCTTTCACGGCCTCGCGGAGCTGCGACTCGAAGTCTTCGAGCAGCGATTTGAGCTGGCGCTCGAGTTCGCGGGTACGGGCCTGCTGCTCGATGCGGCCCTCGACTTCGAGCTTGACGCGCTCGCGTTGCAGCATTTGCCCGGTCGCGGCCAGGCGCTCGCGCTCGGCGGAAGCCGCGGTGAGCTGCGCGTGCAGTTCGTCGAGGAAGCGGCCGATGTCGATCTGTTGCGTGGTCATCTGCGCCCGGGCGTCGGCGACGATGGCCGGGTCAAGGCCCAAACGCGCCGCGATGTTGAGGCCGGCGGACGCGCCGGGAACGCCGAGGCGAAGATCGTAGGTTGGCGCGAGCGCCGCTTCGTCGAAGCCCACCGCGGCATTCAACACGCCATCGTGTTTGGCTGCGTAGACTTTCAGCGAAGTGAGGTGGGTCGTGACGATGCACCACGCGTGGCGCGCGAGGAAGTGCCCGGCCACGGCGACCGCGAGCGCGGAACCTTCTTCGGGATCGGTGGCCGAGCCGAGCTCGTCGAGCAGAACCAACGAATGCTCATCGGCCACGCGCGAAATCCGATCGACGTTGACGACGTGCGCGGAGAAGGTGGAGAGGTTTTGCTCGATGGACTGCGCGTCCCCGATATCGGCATAGATCGCCGTGAAGACCGGCAAGACCGCGCGCTCGGCGGGAACCGGAATGCCCGCCTGGGCCATCGCGGCGAGCAGGCCTGCGGTCTTCAGCGCGACTGTCTTGCCGCCGGTGTTGGGGCCGCTGACGATCATCTGTCGCTTGTCCGCCGGTAGAGCGATGGTAAGCGGGACGATCGCTCCGTCCTGCGAACGCAGACGAAGTTCGAGCAGCGGATGACGCGCTGCGAAAAGATCGAATTCGGCGGCTTCTGTGGAAGAGGACGTTGTACGCACCGGCCACGCGAAGGTGGGGCGCACACAATTCAAGTCGGCCGCGAAGCGCGCGATGGCTTGATGCGCGTCGATCTGTGCGAGCACCTCGGCGCCGAGCAGCAGTGCGTCCGACTGCGCGGCGATGGCGCGGGTCATGGCGACCAGGATGCGATGAATCTCGGCCTGCTCCTCGTCGAGTAGCCGCGTGAGTTCATTGTTGTGTTCGATGGTCTCCAGCGGTTCGATGAAGACGGTCTGTCCGCTGGAGCTCGATCCATGAATGACGCCGCCGACCCTGCGTTTGAACTCGGTCTTCACGGGAATGACGAAGCGCTCGCCGCGCACGGTGATCGGCGCATACTGGGTGCTCCCGTCGGCGGAGAGCTTTGCGAGCGCGCGGCGGAGGCTGGCCTCGATCGCGCGATGCTGCTGGGCGAGAGCTCGGCGGATGCGCGCAAGCTCGGGCGATGCGTTGTCGCTCAGACTGCCGTCGGGCTCGATTTTGCCGGTGAGCGAACCGAGCATCGGGCTGAGATCGTGCGCCAGCAGCGGCGCGGAGAGCTCTTCAATCGCAGGCCATGCACTCCCTGAACCTGCAGCAGCACGGGCCGCGTCGGGAGGGGCGAGGACGATCTGCCGCCAGGCCTCGACGCGCTCGGCGTGAAGGATCAGAGAGCGCAACTCCGTGGCTTCGAGCGCCGCGCCTTGAATGCGCGCCTGATCGAGCAGCTCGGTGACGTCGAAGATGCCGCGCAGATCGAAGGCTGCCCCACGCACGACCAACGCCTGAACGCCGGCGGTGCGCTGTTGCTGACGCTCGATCCAGGACAGGTCCGCGCTGGGTGCGAGCGAAGCGACCCAGGCCCGGCCCAGCTCCGATTGCGCGCCCTTGGCGACGTGCGCGATGAGTTCCGACCACTGCAACGGCTTGGCGCCGAACTCTGTCAACGCGGCCGGAGTTTGAGGTAGAAATGCCACGTGTCTATGTTACGTCTGTAGGTCCCGGTAAGGCTCGAAGCGAAGTGGCCCGCGCATGCGACGGCCAGCGCAGGCGCGCGGACCGAGCGAGGGATTTTGGATGGGGCGGCCCGGAGGTGTGCAACAAAAAGCTCCCGGAGTAAGGAACCGACCGTACTCTATTCGCGTAGCTTATGGTGCAGATGGGCGGGTAAAGTCCAGGAGGCGTGACGATGACGTGTGCGGCGTGTGGCAATGTTTTGGCGCAGGATGTCCGATTTTGCCCTCACTGCGGTACTCCGGTTGGGTACCAACCACCCGCGGGCGCGGCCTACCCGCCGCCGGGCACGAGCTATCCGCCGCCGGGTCCGAGCTACGCCCCGTTGCCGTACACGCGCGTGGACCGCAATCTACAGCCGCTCGGCGTGCTGTGGATCGTTTACGCAGTGCTGCATTTTCTGAGCGGCCTGGTGGGCGTATTTTTTCTGCATGGCATCTTCGGTAGCCATCATTACAACGGCTGGGACCTCGGATGGGGTCAATTTGGGCAGAACTGGCTGGCGGCGCTGTGGCCGTTTGCGCTCAGTTCCCTTCTGATTGGCGCCGGAATTTCGGTTCTGGTGGGCTGCTCTTTGATCACGCGCCAGCCGTGGGCGCGCGTGCTGGCGATCGTCTTCAGCATCTTCGCGCTGTTTCATTTTCCTCTTGGAACCGCGCTGGGTGTTTATACGCTGTGGGTTCTGGCTCCGCGGCTTAGCGGTGACGAGTACGCTGCGATCGCGGCGGCCCGACATGGCGTCTGAGCGGGCAATCGGAGCGCCCGCAGCCTAGAATAGCGCTATGGAATTTCCTGCCACGCGATTGCGCCGTCTGCGCTCCACCGCCGCGATGCGCTCGCTGGTGCGCGAGACGCACCTGCACCCTGGCGCGCTGATCTATCCGCTTTTCGTGTGCGAGGGCGAAGGTGTGCGGCGCGAGGTGAGCTCGATGCGCGGCGTCTTCAATCTTTCTATCGACCAAGCCGTGAAGGAAGTCGAAGCGTGCGCCGCGTTAGGTTTGGGAGGCGTGCTGCTGTTCGGCATTCCGAACGAGAAGGACGAGATTGGCAGCGGAGCTTATGCCGCGGATGGCATCGTGCAGCGCGGCCTGCGGGCCATCAAGGCAATCCGTGCAGCGGAGTCGCTGGTGGTGATCGCAGACGTCTGCCTTTGCGAGTACACATCGCACGGCCACTGCGGTGTGGTGGCGCGGAGTGAGACCGACGATGGAGCGAGCTACGAGGTCGAGAACGATAGCAGCGTGGCGCTGCTGGCGAAGGCGGCTGTGTCGCTGGCCAAGGCGGGCGCGGATATTGTTGCGCCCAGCGACATGATGGACGGCCGCATCGCCGCGATGCGCCGCGCGCTCGACGAAGCCGATAAACACAACACACCGATCCTCAGCTACGCGTCGAAGTTTGCGTCGGCGTTCTATGGGCCGTTCCGCGAGGCCGCTGGCTCTGCACCGCAGTTCGGCGATCGCCGCACGTATCAGATGGATGGGGCGAATCTGCGTGAGGCCATGCGCGAGATCGAGCAGGACATCGCGGAAGGGGCCGACATGCTGCTGATGAAGCCCGCGATGCCCTACCTCGACGTGATTCGCGAGGCGCGCAACCGCTTCGATCTGCCGATGGGCGCGTATCAGGTCTCGGGCGAGTACGCCATGCTGCAAGCGGCGTTCCAGCGCGGCTGGCTGGAGCCAGAACGCGCCATGATGGAGAGCCTGCTGAGCATCCGCCGCGCGGGGGCGGACTTCATCGTGACGTACTTTGCGAAGGAGGCCGCCAAGGTGTTGTGATGGAAGCAACAGTCTCCAATAAGCTTGGCCCTTATGATGAGGCTTGGCGCGAATACAGACGACTGCGCTTGCAATTTCTGCTTACTTGGCTGGGATATGTCCCCATAATGGCTGTCGTCGCGCTATTCAGTTGGCATCTCACCCATAGCTACGATTCCGCATTTATTGCAGCAATCCTGTACATGATTTTCTTTGTTGTTTTGGGCGCACGATGGATGCAGTTTTCATGCCCAAGATGCGGAGAATACTTTGCATCGCGAGGCTCCATTCGACTGGGTCCATTTGCCCGGAAGTGCCTGCACTGCGGACTACGCATATGGGCTCCGCATGGATGACTAGGATTCGTCCAGCTCCGCAAATACATCTGCCAGCGAGATCGTGATCGGCGCTCCCTCGATGCGCAATACACCGTCCCGAGGCTGTTCGAAGCCGTGGGAAGAAGCGTAGTAGGCCAGACGCTCCCAAGGATCGATTGCCCAGATGTTCTTTACGCCCATGGCCACATAATCGTTGACCCGGTGCTGAAGCTCGCTGAGAGTGTCATCCTTGGAAAGAATCTCGACGCAGACCAGCGGCGCGAAGCTGATGATGTGGTCTTTCGGGTCGGTGTTTCGAATCACGCAGATGTCTGGAATGCGATAACGCTGCGTCGAGACCTGCACCCGCTGCTCGGTAAGAGCGCGTACTCCCCAGGGTTTTCGATTCTCTCTGAAAATCCCCGCGATAATTCCCTGCAGATGCGCGTGCGGCTGCTCTCCCACGTTTCTCTCCCTTACCTCGCCGTCGATGTAATCGCAGTCCGGGCGGTACGTCGTCCGCAGGTATTCGCTGAGTGGAACAAGGACCGAGCTCGCCATGGGGCACACTCCGTATTCCAATATCCTACCTCGTTGAGTCCGGGGCCGGTACTCGCACATCGAATGGAATTGGGCGGGATTGCGATTGGAGGCGCGGCGTAAACTAGGCTGGCTAACAATTTCCAAATTCCCGGACCGAAGAAGCGAACGGAGCACTCTCTTGGCAGACAGCGGCAACAACGCGGAAGCAATCTACGACCTGGTGATCCTCGGCGGCGGCCCGGCCGGATATACGTGCGGCATTCGCGCCGCGCAGCTTGGCCTGAAAGTTGCCATCGTCGAGAAGACCGATAAGCTTGGCGGCACGTGCCTGCACTGGGGATGCATTCCTACCAAGGCGATGCTGTTTTCGGCGGAGGTCTGGGACCACCTGAAGCACGCGGGCAGCTACGGGATCGACGGCGTAGGCGCGCCGCAGCTCAACTGGGGCGCGCTGCTCAAGCGCAAGAACGACATCATCGTGAAGCACACCAAAGGTCTGGATTTTCTGATGAAGAAGAACAAGATCGCCGTGGTGCGCGGGCATGGGCGACTCACCGGCCCGGCGAAGGATGGAGTGTTCACCATCGACGTCACCGCCGAAGATAAGGGTAAGAATGAGGGTTCTGAGTTGCAGACGACAACTCAGGTGCGCGGTAAGAAGGTGGTGCTTGCAACCGGCTCGGACGCGCGCATGCTGCCCGGCTACAAGGCCGACGACACGATCCTCACCAACATCGAAATTCTTGCGCTGCCGACGTTTCCGAAGTCGCTGATCGTCATCGGATCGGGCGCTGTGGGAGTGGAGTTTGCGTCGGTGTTCAAGAGCTTCGGCGCGGAGGTCACAATCCTCGAAGCGCTGCCGCGCATTGTGCCGGTGGAAGACGAAGAGGTCTCGAAGGAGCTGGCGCGGGCGTACAAGAAGCGCGGCATCGATGTGAATACGTCGTGCAAGGTGGAGAAGATTGAGAAGACCGGAGCGAGTGCGAAGGTCAGCTTCACCGACGCCGCCGGCAAGCCGCAGGTGAAGGAGGCCGAGAAGGTGCTGGTCGCCGTCGGCCGTGGACCGCGCACGTATGACGCGGGCATCGATAAGGTGAAGATCGCGCTGGATCGTGGCTTCGTCCCGGTGAATGAGTGGATGGAGACTGCCGAACCGGGCGTGTATGCGATCGGCGACATTGTTGCGGGACTGCCGCAGTTGGCTCATGTGGGCGCAATGTGCGGGGTGGTCGTCGCGTCGAAGCTGGCCGGAAAATATGCGCGGCCGGTGCGCAAAGACCGCGTCCCTGGCTGCACCTACTGCGATCCGCAGATCGGCAGCGTGGGCCTGACCGAAGCCCAGGCCAAGGAGAAAGGCTATCAGGTGAAGGTGGGCAAGTTCCCGTTCGCGGGCAACTCGAAGGCCACCATCGTGGACTCGCATGACGGCTTCGTGAAGGTGGTCTCGGATGCGAAGTACGGCGAGGTGCTGGGCGTCCACATCATCGGGCCGCAGGCGACCGAGCTGATTGCGGAGTGTGTGGTTGCGATGGAGCTCGAAGCGACGGTGGAAGAGTTGATGTTCACCATCCATGCGCATCCGACGCTGGCCGAGAGCTTGCTCGACGGCTTCTCCAGCGTGGAAGGAATGGCAATCAACGTCTAAAGCAAATTGCCTGATGGTGTGCAGGGGTGAAACAAGCAACAGCAAAGACAGAAGCAGATTCCTTCGGAATGACAACCAGAGCAGCAAGAGCAAGAACTCTACACCATTTGTGAAGTTGCTATAAGTGCGATCGAATAGCACCGTGCACGAGGCCCGCGTTGCGGCGAATAGAATGAGGGGAGAATGTCTCCCTCCGCGATTCCTCATCTGAAGACCGTCTGGCTTGTGACGGCGTCGACGCTTGCGGGCGTGATGAATGCGATGGCGGGTGGAGGATCGTTTCTGTCGTTTCCGGCGATGCTGGGGATGGGCGTTCCGCCGGTGCAGGCTAATGCGACCAATACTGTGGCGCTATGGCCGGGACAGTTGACGTCGCTGGCAACGCTGCGCCGCGATGTGCGCAAGGACCTGGTGGCGCCGGTGGCCCTAAGCTGCATCGTGGGCGGAGTGATGGGCGCGGAGGTGCTGCTGCATACCCGGCAGCGCACGTTTCTGCACATGATTCCGTGGCTGATTCTGGGCGGCACGCTGATCTTCGGAGTGAGCGGCAGGCTTTCTAAGTGGGCGCGCGGACGAGCCGAGCACCCGGGCCATCAACGCACGATCCCGAAGATATGGCTTGGTATAGCGCTGTTTCCGGTGTGCTTTTACATTGGGTACTTCGGGGCCGGCGGCGGTTTGCTGACGATGACGATCCTGGCGCTGTTCGGTGTGGAAGAGATGCACGCGCTGAATGCGCTGAAGGTAGTCTCGCAGGCGACGGCAAACTTCTGCGCCATCGTGACCTTCGTGCTGCGCGGCGCCATCGAGTGGCGCTACTGCCTGGTTTCGATGGCCTTCGCCGCGCTGGGCGGCTGGATCGGCGCGCGGTTTGCGCGGCGCATGAAGGGCGATGTGCTGCGCTGGGTGGTGGTTGCGACGGGGCTGACGATTGCGGTGTACTTTTTCTGGAGGCAGGCGCAGGGATGACAAACTCAGGATTTCCGATCGAGGTGATCGGCTATATGGCCGCGACGCTGACGACGGTCTCGTTTGTGCCGCAGTTGCTGCGCGTCATCAAGCTGCGTTCGGCGCGCGACATTTCGCTCGGCATGTTTCTGATCTTCACGGCGGGCACATTCGCGTGGCTGGTGTACGGTGTGCTCACGCACGCGCGGCCAGTGTGGATCGCCAATGCGGTAACGTTCGTTTTATCGCTGTCGATCCTGATGCTGAAGCTGCGGTTCGACCGCGAGGCGATGCGCTCGCCCCAGCCCGCGGGAGCGCCGCGATGAGGAAAGGATTTCAATATGAGCCATGAGGGAATACGGCTGGT
The DNA here is from genome assembly GCA_965277925.1 of Granulicella sp. Classification (GTDB taxonomy): domain Bacteria; phylum Acidobacteriota; class Terriglobia; order Terriglobales; family Acidobacteriaceae; genus Granulicella. The sequence continues at coordinate 2,692,944 of OZ255850.1, forward strand.
CAGCGCCGAAGAGGCCGCGCGCGGCGAGCAGCCGAAGTTGACCGGCGACGCGATTCGTCCCGCCAAGGTGCGCGTGGACAAGAGCGGCGGCACGGGAATGCAGATCGACTGGCGCGACGGGCATACGAGCTCGTGGGATTTTGCGTGGCTGCGCGCGGCCTGCCCCTGCGCGACCTGCCATGAGGAGCGCGACGCCGCGGGCCGCGCGCCGGGTGTCGCGAAGCCGAAGCCCGCGTCGCTGCTGCCGATGTACGAAGCACCGCCGCGGCCGGTGGAGGTGATTCCGGTGGGCAAGTACGCGATCAAGTTCAAGTGGAACGATGGGCACGAGGCGGGGTTGTACTCGTGGGATTATCTGCGCAACGTGTGCGATGTGGAAGCGCGGCGGCAAGCGGCACACTAAAGAGCGTGGTCCCCGAAGCGTTCTCGAACAGCAGGCCCTTCCCTTCGACACGCTCGGGGTCAGGATGACAATTCTGCTTGGGCCTGCGGCAATTCCGGCGTGGCGGCCAGTAGTTGTTGCGTGTACGTCTCGCGCGGTGATTCGCAGACCTCGCGCCAGGTGCCGGTTTCGACGATGCGGCCGTGCTGCATGACCGCGACGCGGTGGCAGAGATAGCGTACCAACGGCATGGAGTGCGAGATGAACAGAAATGTGAGGCCGTAACGCTGCTGGAGGTCTTGCAGCAGGTTGATGACCTGCGCGCCGACGGAGACATCGAGTGCGCTGACGGGCTCGTCTAAAACCAGGAGCTCAGGGCGGAGCGCGAGGGCGCGGGCGATGTTGATGCGCTGGCGCTGGCCGCCGGAGAACTCGTGCGGATAGCGTAACAGCGCGGAGGGGTCGAGGCCGACCTCGGCGAGCATCTCGTGGAGGCGGGCGGGCAAGCCTTCGGCAGGGGTTTCGCGATGGATCGCGAAGGGCTCGGCGAGGATCTGGCGGACGGTCATGCGCGGGTTGAGCGCGGCGTAGGGGTCCTGGAAGACGATCGCGAGCGAGCGGCGCAGGCGGCGCATCTCACGCGGCGAAACGTTCAGGAGATCGAAGCTGCGCGCGTCTTCCCCCGAGGTGGCTGAACCGCGATAAATGATGCTGCCGCTGGTGGGTTCGATCAAGCGCAGCAAGAGGCGGGCGACAGTGCTTTTGCCGGAGCCGGATTCGCCCACCAGGCCGAGGGTTTCGCCGCGCATCAGGTGCAGCGAGACGTCGTCGACGACGCGGCGGCCGGCGTACTCCTTGACGAGATTGCGGGCTTCGAGCAGGCAGAGATTCGACATTCGAGTGGTGGTCCCGATGGTTTACAGCTAGCCGGAAAAGCAGATTCCTACGGAATGACAACCAGAAAAGCAGGTGCTGATGAAAGGTCAACAGCAGCAGGACTCTACACCAAGGGGATTCCGCTATAGAGAGTAGAACGAAGAGCATTGCGGACCCGCTCTCTACACTCTACTGTCTAGGCTCTATCGTCTGCTTTACGTGTTCTCGCTGAAGATGATCTTCCAGCCGCCGGGGGTGCGCTCGAGCACTTCGGTGAAGCTGCCGGTGGCTTCGCCGCCGTCCTTGCGCGGGCGGGTGAGGGTATATTTGCCGATGGCGAGGGCGAAGTTGTCGCCCAGTTCGCGGACCTGAACGGCAGTCTGCTCAAGGGTCCCCATCGACATACTGTTGGGGAAATTTACGCGAAACGCGGCGCGAATTGCGGCGAGGCCTCGCACCGGGCCGCCCAGTATCGCCTGCGTGTCGGGAGCATCCTTGTAGTAGGTCAGATAGGCGTTGAGGTCGCCGCGATTCCACGCGTCCTCCTGCGCAAGTACCACCTTGGCGACGTCCAACTGCTCTTTCGTCGCGGTGAAGAGCTGGCCGGGCGCCTGCGCGAGCGCGGGCCAAGTGCTGAGACTGAGAGTGAGCAGAACAATGACTCGACGAATCATAAGGGCCTCCCGAGGATGATACGAGCCGTGGGTCGGGTGCGAGAAGCGGGGTGCGAATGTCCTGCTCACTTGGAGGCGGCGGCGGGCAAATCGGTGGTATCGTCGCGCACGATCTTCCAGCCGTTGGCGGTGTTCTCGAAGACCAGGAGGAAGTAGCCGTTGGCGTTGCCGCCGCCGGCCGCGGTGCGCTCCAGATGGAAGTGGCCGGTGACGGTGGCAAAGCGCGCATCGAGCGGCTGCACTTCCAGTTGTGAGAACAAGAGCGTGCCGCGCTTGGCGGCTGTCCCGTAGCCGGCTTTGTAGGTGGCCAGCATCGCCGCGTAGCCGCGCTGGATTGTGCGGCCGATGAAGAGGACGTCCGGCGAGTTCTTGTAGCTGGTGGCGAAGGCGTCGAGGTCGCCGCGATTCCAGTCGGCGGCAGATCGCTCCAGCACACCACGGATGGCCTGGGCTTCGCCGGGCTGCGTTTTGATCGGCTGGGCAAGAGTCTGCGCGAGCAGCGTCGAAAGTGTCGTCGCGGCAATAAAAAAGGCGAGGGTGCGTTTGAATCGCATGGGCAGTGTGCTCCAGGAGGCAGAGGTGGGTTCTGGCATGTGGCCCGCAGCAGAGGAAGCGTTCACCCTACAATATAGCGATGGCGCAGGTGCAGGCGAATTCGGAGCCGCGGCCGGGCGGAATGCCGCTGCTGGAAGAGGCGCTCTTGGCTGGGACGCCGAGCGGGACGCCGTCATCGTTCGGCACGAAGACAGTGCATGCGGTGTGTACCCACGACTGCCCGGACTCCTGCGGCGTGCTGGTGACGGTGGACACGCTGAGCGGGCGCGCGATCCGGGTGCAGGGCGATCCGTCGCATCCGGTGACGCGCGGGTTTCTGTGCGGCAAAGTGGCGCGCTATCTGGATCGCGTGTACTCGCCGGAGCGGCTGCTGTATCCGATGCGGCGCAGGGCGGGCGTGCCCAAAGGGCCGCCGGCTATGGGGACGGCGGCGCGCGGTCGTGAGATGGAGGCGTTCGAGAGAATTTCATGGGATGAGGCGCTGGAGTTTATTGCGGAGAAACTGAAGTCGATCGCTGCGGAGTTTGGGCCGGAGAGCATTCTGCCGTACAGCTATGCGGGGACCATCGGGCAGTTGGGTTACGGCTCGATGGACCGGCGATTTTTTTACCGGCTAGGGGCATCGCAGCTCGACCGGACCATCTGCTCGACCGCGGGCGGCGCAGCGCTGACGAGTGTCTATGGAGTGAAGCTGGGGACGGCGCCGCAGGACTTCGCGCACGCGGGGCTGATCATCGCCTGGGGCGCAAATATCCATGGCAACAACGTGCACCTGTGGCCGTTCATCGAGGAAGCGCGGCGAAACGCATCCCGGCTGATCGTGATCGATCCGTACCGGACGCGCACTGCCGCGCTGGCCGATGAGCACCTCGCGATCCGGCCCGGCACCGATGGGCTGCTGGCATTGGCCATGATGCATGTTCTGTTTCGCGATGGCTATGAGGATCGCGAGTATCTACGCGAGTGTACGCGAGGGTGGGAAGAGCTGCGCGAGTTTGCGCTGAAACCGGAGCACGCGCCGGAGCGGGCATCAGAAGTTGCGGGGATTGCGGCTGCGGCGATCGAGGGCCTGGCGCGGGAGTACGGCCGCGCAGGACGCGAGGGGAGATCGCCGGCGGCGATTCGGCTGAACTATGGAATTCAACGCTGCGAGAATGGAGGAACTGCTGCGCGCGCGGTGTGCATGCTGCCGCTGATTACCGGAAGCTGGAAGCAGCGCGGCGGCGGCCTGTTGCTGTCGACCAGCGGGTCGTTTCCGTTCAATTCGGCGAGGCTGCAGCGGCCGGAGTTGATGCAGAAGAGTGAGTTGGGACGTGCTGCGCGGGTGGTGAATATGGTGGAGTTGGGGTGGGCGCTGACGGAGCTCGATGGTCCGCCGGTGAAGGCGCTGTTTGTTTATAACTGCAATGCGGCGGCGGTTGCGCCGGACGCGGAGCGGGTGCTGGCGGGGCTGCGGCGAGAGGATTTGTTTACCGTTGTGCATGAGCAGTTCTTCACCGACACAACCGACTATGCGGATGTGGTGCTGCCGGCGACGACGTTTCTGGAACACAAAGACCTGATGGGCGCGTATGGGCATTTGTATGCGCAGATTTCGGAGCGCGCGATTGCGCCGCTGGGTGAGGCGCGATCGAATGTGCAGATGTTTGCGGAGTTGGGGCGAAGGGTGTTTCCGGGGGAGCGCGTGTTTGAGGACGGCGAAGAGGAGTTGATCGCGCAGGCGCTGGACACGGACCATCCGTGGCTCGCGGGAGTAACGAAGCAGCGGCTGGAACGCGAAGGTCACGTGCCGCTTTCACTGCCGGTCAATGAGCACGGCGAGACGCTGCCGTTCAGTACGCGCGAGTGGTTTCAAACGCCCAGCGGTCGCGGCGAGTTGGCGCCGGTGCCGCAGTGGGTCGCCCCGTATGAGTCGCGCGGCGGAGTGGAGAACAGTGGCGCGTATCCGCTGGAATTTCTTCCTCGCAAGGCCGACAACTATATGAACACGACGTTTGCGAATCTGCCCAAGCATCAGCAGATGGAGCGCAAGACGGCGGGTGTGTTGGAGATGCACGCCGTCGATGCGGTGGCGCGCGGGATCGCGACAGGCGACAGCGTGTCGGTGTGGAATGCTCGCGGGCGAATTACGCTGACCGCGCGCGTTGGCGAGACTGTCGGCGCGGGCGTTGTGGCCGCTCGGCTCGACTGGCAAAAGCTATCGCAGGATAGCGCGAATGTGAATGCTCTGACGAGTCAGCGGCTGACGGACATCGGCGGCGGGGCGACGTTTTATTCGACGCTGGTGGAGGTGGCGAAGGCGGAGCCGGCATCGGCAGACTAGCTGGCGCAGCCTACGCCAACCCGGTGGACTGCACCTGCTCGTGGGCGTGGTAGCTGGACCGGACGAGCGGGCCGCTCTCGACGTGGCGGAAGCCCATCTGCTGCGCTTCGTGCTTGAGGAAGGCGAACTCGTCCGGGGTGTAGAAGCGCGACATCGGCAGATGGTCGCGACTGGGGCGTAAGTACTGGCCGATGGTGAGGATATCGACCTTGCGATCGGCGAGGTCGCGGAAGACACGGAGGAGCTCGTGCATCTCTTCGCCCATGCCAACGATGATGCCGGTCTTGGTGACGAGAGGCCGGGTGACGAGAGGCTGGGTGACGAGCGGCTGGGTGACGAGAGAAGTACTTGGGGCGGCATCGCTGAACCACTCATGCGCAGAAGCGCGCATGAATGGGCCACCCGGATCGTGGAGGAGAGATTCGCGCTTGGCTTCGGCGAGGAATTCGAGCGAGCGCTCATAGCGGCCGCCGGATTTGGCCACCCGGTAGAGGCGGGGAACGGTCTCGATGTTGTGGTTCAGGATCTCGGGCCGCGCGGCTACGACCATGCGGCGAGCTTCGGCGACGCCCTGAAAGTCGGGCGTCAGGACTTCGACCCGGCAGCCGGGGGCTTGCTTGCGAATCTCAGCGATCACGTTCACGAAGGCTTGCGCGGCGCCCACGTTGTCGTCATCGCGGTTTACGCTGGTGATGACCGCGTGCTTGAGTTCAAGCTGCGCCACGGCATACGCCACGCGCGCCGGCTCGCTGTGATCGATAGGCTCGGGTCGGCCCTTGGACACCGCGCAGAAGCCGCAGCGTCGCGTGCACAGGTTGCCGAGCATCATGAACGTCGCGGTCTTGTGGTTCCAGCACTCGCCGATGTTGGGGCAGTGCGCGCTCTCGCAGACGGTGTGGAGATTGAGGTCGCGAGCCAGCTTCTTCAGGCTGTGAAACGTCTCGCCCATGGGGGCGCGGGCCTTGAGCCAGGCGGGCTTCGGCGCAGGCTTGCGCGGCGCGAGGTCGATCTGGACGAGAGAATCAGCTTGGGCGACGGGAGCCATTGCACTTTCATTGTAGCGGCTGGACCGCAGCCGTAGATCACGCAGGTCAGTGGACGCGGTCGCGGACTTCGGTGCGGCTGAGGTAGAGGAAGAAGACCAGCGCGAACAGACCCTGCACCAGGTAGGCGCCGATGTGGGTGGTGTGGAAGGCGAAAAAGTTGGCGACGGCGCCGAACAGGCAGCCGCCCGTCACCAGCGCCCATCCCCAGCGGCGCAGGCGCAGCATGCCGAACGTGCCGATCACCACCAGCGTGCAGATGCTCAGGATGCTGTAGCGAACGCCTGCGGGCATGGCTTTCATGCCGATCATCTTGAAGGCGGTGAACATGGAGACGAACAGCACGTACATGCCGATGGCCGCCATGCCTGGAAGCATGCCGGTGGCCGGGCTCGGAGCTTTGGCCCCGGGACTGGCGCGAGTGCCTTCTCCAGAGATCATGCCGGGAAGCATGGCGGAAGGTCTGGACGGAGTTTGCGGATCTTCAAAATCAGAATTAGAACCAGAATCAGAATCAGCATCAGGAGTGGCTGGAGTCATGGAGGCCGCTCAGGCGGTTTTGTGGGAGTGGAGGGCGGCGCGGACCTTTTCGACGTGGGTGCCGTGGGCGCGGATGGCTTCGTGGAGCTGGTCGCCGGTGACGCCGAACTCTTTGGACCAATAGGCGATGTCGGAGGACATCTTAGGGTTGATCTCTTTGGGGTCGTGAGGGCCCTTGGTGGTCTCTTCGTGGAGGGCGTGGGGTTCGTGTTCCTTGGACTTCTGCTCGTGCTCCTGGATCTCGTGCCTGGACATGCGTGTTTCCTCTTTTCAGTCTAGTTAGGTGGATGAGGATGAGATGGGTGGGGGATGTATCCGGATGCCGTCGCGGTGTCCAGCGGGCTCGGGGTGGCCCCCCCCCGGGGATTGATGGACTGTTTGCGGGAAGTGGCTCACTCTACGGGGCTTAGGGGAGAGATTGATTGCCTGCGTGGGCTTGACTGGTTCGTGCGTGCCGCCTTCCGATGGGGGGATTTGGAGCCTACTTCCAGTATAGCGAGTGGCCGGGGGGATGTACGCCAAGTTGTTCGGAGAGGAATCGCCTGTGCTGGCGCGGGTTTGGTGATGGGGTGGGGGCTCGGGGACTTGACAGGCTTGAGAACGGGTCAGGCTGAGGGAGGAGGGCAATTCAGGTCGTTGCGGCTGCGCCTTCACTCCGGCCCTTCGACTGGGCTCAGGGGCAGAGCGGAACCCACTCATCGCAAAGTACGGGATAAATGGGGCACCCGCAAAGTACGCGCCATGAATGGGGCGCCCGGCGACCGAACTATAATTCAGAGTCGCCCCGGGGAAAGAATGACGACGAGGTCCCAAAATGGAGATTCACCAACTGCGGTATTTCTGCGCGGTCGTAAAGTGCAGCAGCTTCACGAAGGCCGCCAAGCAGGAGAATGTCTCACAGCCATCTCTTTCTCAACAGATCATCAAATTGGAGCTTGAGCTGGGCGCGAAGCTGTTCGATCGTTTCAAGGGGCATGTGGGACTCACTTCCGCGGGAGAGACTCTCTATGCGAAGGCGCAATCGATCCTGGAGCAGATATCCAATGTGGGGCAGGAACTTCGGGATACCAGCGGGACACACAAGGGAACGCTGGTGCTGGGTGTGTCGCCGAACCTGTCGCCGGATTTCCTGCCGGAGAGGCTTGCCCGCTTCACAAAAAAGCATCCGCATGTCGCCGTGCGTGTTGTGGAAGACGTCACATCGGTCCTGATTGAATATCTTCGGGAGGGTCTGCTGAATTTAGCCCTTGTGGTGCTTCCACTCGATCATGCGATCGCCGGTCCGGATTTGAGTTCTGTGCAACTGACGCGGGAACCGCTCTACGTTGCAGTACCGGCTAACCACCCCATGGCAGAGATGAAACCCGTGACCTTGAAAGATATTCGCGAGGAGCGGTTCATCTTTTTGAAAGATGGCCGGTGCTACAGCCAAAGTGTTGCTTCCGCATTCCGCCGGGCCAAGCTCCACCCCAATGTGATCGCGGAGAGCGCGTCCATTCCTCATGTGCTGGCGATGGTCGGATCGGGAATTGGGGTCTCTGTTGTACCGGAGCACGCGATCCTTTCACCTCGCGTCGATTGCCGGTTCCTGCCGATTTCAGGCGAAGATTCTTACAGCCAGATCGGGCAGGTGAAGCTGAAGGAGCGCTCCAGCAGCGCGGCCCAGCGCGTCTTCGTTGAGTTCCTGAGACAAGACACCAAGCGGACGAGACGCAAGTCGGCTAGAGCTGCTGTTTCAATCTCTTTGGTTCAAGTCTGAACTCCCCTGAAGTTGCATCCACCGGCAAGCCTTCCCGGCTTCGTGACCGCTCGTGCATTTGTAGTGGAAGGAATCCGTGCCGGCGCATAGCCTCCGCCTATGGCTTGCGATAGGAACATCGTCTAGGCGATAGAGCAACCACCCTCGCTTGCAATTCCCTCAAAGTGGGCAGCCGAGATTGTGATACGGCAAACAAAATGAGGATGAACATCGAGGAGTGCAAAATGAGCAACGCAACGCGGACGAATCATGTTTTGGCATGTGCGTTTACTGGGCTGATGATCATCGGCACAGGGCTGAGCGCACGGAATGCCAGCGCGCAGAGCACTACGAATAGTGATGGACGCACGCAAGCGGGCGCGGTCTTCGCCATGACTAATATCGCCGCCGGCAACCAGATCGCCGTCTTTAGCAGGGCGACGGATGGCACTTTGACCGCGGTTGACCGCGTCTCCACCGGCGGCAACGGCAAGGGGGACGACTTCGATACGCAAGGCGGCCTGGTGCTGCGCCGTGACCATCGCTTCCTGTATGCGTGCAATGCCGGCAGTAACGACATCAGTGTATTCGCCGTGAACGGAACTCAGTTGAGCCTGATTCAGAAAATCTCATCGGAGGGTGTGGTGCCGGAGAGCCTGACGTTCCACGGCAATCTTATGTATGTCCTTAATGGATCGGTGGCGGACAACAGCATCACCGGCTTCACCGTCGCGCCCAACGGCATTCTGACGCCGTTGCCAAACTCGAAGCAGGCGCTGAGCTCGCCGATCGCTGTCCCCGGCGTTTTGCAGTTCAGCCCGGATGGCCGCGTGCTGGTGGTGACGCTCAAAGCCGCGCAGGTCGGGGCAAATCCGGGACCGTTCGTGATCGACACGTTTACGGTCGGATCCGACGGGCGGGCGAGCGTTGTCAGGCCGGAGAAGTCGTTCGGGCAACGGCCGTTTGCCGCAATTTTTCGTAGCAACGGAGTCCTGGTCGTCGCCGAATCGCATAATCCCTTTCCCAATGAGGCGGCAGTTTCTTCGTACAAGGTGAATCCAGCCGATGGCGACCTTGACGTCATTACCGGATCGGAGCCCAACGGACAGACGGATTCCTGCTGGGTGTTGCTTAGCAAGGATGAGCGTTACGCCTACACCGCGAATTTCGCCAGCGGTACCATTTCGAGCTTTCGCTCCACGGCAAACGGCAGAATTGACCTGATTCAGGGCGCGGCTGCCGAGCTGGGGACTACGAGCGAACCGACAGACATACGCATCAGTGAAGACGGCCGGTTCTTTTATGTGCTTCTCAGGGGCACCGGTGAGGTCGCCGCCTTCCGAATAGAAAACGACGGAAGTCTCACGCCCAATGGCCGCGTCAGCGGAGGTCTGCCTGCCAACACGGGAGCTTCAGGTCTGGCAGCCTATTGAAGCTCGTGAAGCTCGGGCTTTGACGGCACACTGTTACTTCATTTCGGGAAGATGATCTTAGCCGACCTTCTCCCGAAATCCGCACGGCTTGAGGAGTCAATATGGATACGGACAATGCACTTGCAGCTCGGCGCGTCGAAGGCCTGGATGGATTCAATATCGAGAGCTTCGGCGCCGGATTCGCGCGTTACGGGCTGGCGCTGGTGATCATCTGGATTGGCTTCATGAAGTTCACAGCGTATGAAACCACGGGCATCACACCGTTGGTCTCACACAGTCCGCTGATGGCATGGCTGTTGGATTTCATGAGCATGCGCACGATATCGGCCGGATTGGGAGTGATCGAAGTGACGACAGCACTGTTGATCGCTTCACGTCGATTTTCGGTGCGTGCCGCGCAAACCGGCGGCCTCATGGCCATCTGCACGTTCCTGATTACACTGTCGTTCATGCTCTCCACCCCGGGGGCGTGGGCGCCGCAGCTGGGAGGATTTCCCGCTCCGTCGGGAGGCGCTCTAGGTCCAGGGCAATTCCTACTCAAAGACATCATCAATCTGGGCGTGTCCATCTGGGTGTTCGGCGAAGCAACCAACGCGCTGAAACAGCAACGCCGATCGACTAACCGCACGGTGCTCACTCAGGAGCGTCGCCACCCGGCCATAACGAAGACGCGAATGCGTTACGGCTGGAGATTGCCGGCGTAGTGGGCGGAGACGATGTTGGCCTGGACGGCCGCCATCGCCTGGCTGGTGGGCGCTCCCTTGGTCATGACGCCTTCGAAGAAGTAGCCGTTGGCCCAGTTGCTGTTGTCGCCGCCGATGCCGAGGATAATGGCTCCTTCCATTTTCATCGGCTGATAGACGGCCGGGAGAGGAATGGTGCCGGTCGAGGTGAGGGCGCCGGGCTGGCCTGCAGGAGGGGCGGCGTTGCCCTGGTAGATGGCGAAGGTGCTGTGGCCGTCGTTGGCGCCCATGACCGTGGCGAAGGTGGTGCCGGGCGGCACAGGGTGGTGGCCGGGGATGCCGTCCTCCATGTCGAGGCCGGCGTCGGGGAGGCACTCGGCCTGATTGACCTTGGGGTCTCTGGCCCCGCCGCGGCACTTGATGTTGATGGCGTCCATGTGGCCGTGCTTGTTGTCGAGGTTGTTGGTCTCGGCGTTGCCGAAATCGAAGCAGCACTTGTGGTTGAGATGGAGCGCGGAGGTTAGCATGTAGACGCCCTCGGGCTGGCCGTCGACGGCGGTTTCCCTGGCGTGGTCGTTGCGGTAGCCCATGCCGTGCTCGATGTCGATGCCGTAGACCGGGTGGCCGTCCACTCTGATGGGGAGGGCGTCGGCCACGGCGGCGCCGTCATAGCCTTGCGGGCCAGGCCCCTTCGCTGCGCCGCCCGGAGGCGCGAGGGTGAGGTCGTTGTGGTTGGGCGATTGGTCGTAGAGTCTGGTGATGATGCAATAGTTCCTGTTGCAGAAAGCGTCCTGCTGGGCGGCGTTGGCGTAGCCGTCGGGGAGGAGGCCGATGTCGATCTGGGTCTTATCGGTGAGGCGCATGACCTGGTAGAGCGGGCCGGTGTACGCGCTGTAGAGGGCGCGGGTGGTGCTGATGGCCGCGACGCAGGGGGTCGCGGGGGCGAACAGGTCGCAGGGGCGTAGGGCGACGGATTGCGCGGAGGCGATGCCGGCGAAGGCGAAGAGGGCGAGCGAGAGGAGTTTGGCAGGAGATGTTCGAGCGTGAAGTCGCATGGGGTGGTCGTCACTTTCGTTGTTGGAATGGTATCGATTACCCCGGAGACGGCGAAGAGGGGACAACGGCATTCTCGCACTGAATGTGGGTTGTGGCCAAGGTGAGGGTTGGCGCGCGTGGGGCGGCGACCCCCTCGGCTACCCCCCCTCCCCCCCTGGGGGTTTATTGATTGATTGTGGGAAGTGGCTCACTCTACTGGGCTTAGGGGAGGGATTGATTGCCTACGCGGGGTTGACTGCTCCGGGCGGGCCGCCTTCCGAGGGGCTATCTGGAGGCTGCTTCCAGTGTAGCGAGTGGCGGAGGGGATCTACGCCAGGTTTCGTGGAGAGGAATCGCCTGTGCTGGCGCGGGTTTTCGTGATGGGTGGGGGGGTCGGGGGCTTGACACGGGTTGGGAGCTCCCTTTCCACAATCGGGTTCTCTATGGTTCAGGGATGGAACTCAGGCCATTCAGCGGTGCTCCCAGGTGGAGCGGTGCGTACTGTGCGCGGACGACGGTGCCGGGTTACAGAAATGGAAGCCGCCAGGAGGTCGTGGGGAGGACAGGTCAGCGCTCGACCACATTTGCCGGCCAGATCATTTACAGGCTGAAGTGTGGGACTGCTCCGGGGAATATGGCGCCAATGGGTGCGACATCCACGCGCGGCGGTGTCCGCATTGCCAGCAGGGAGCGAAGGGAGAGCCTCTGCCGGAACGGCCTAAGGGGCTGTTTGAGGAGTAGATCGCTGGTGCTTTGGAGAACCTGGCACAGATGGGAACACAATTCGGTCGTTGCGGCTGCGCGTCGGCCCGTCTGCCAACGGCCCTGTTGTTACACTGGGCGAGCTTCCATGGTGTTGAGGAGTTTTCGGCTTGGCTGTGCCGCGTTCAAAGATTCTGCCGTTTCCAAAGAAAGGTATTGCGCAAACTCCCTCTTCTGAGTCTAATATTGACGTAAGCGCAAGTTCTGGTCAGCGCGAGCCTGCACTGGCAGGCGAGGACTTGCAAAATGCCGTGTCGAGGATTGTCCTCTATGGCATCTTTCGGGAGTCCGCACACTCGGCCGAGGACCGCAGCTACCGCAACATATCGCATGATGACATGCTCCACATGCTGCAGGGACCATGGACGCTGGCAGCGCAGCCGGAATGGGATGAGGCGCACCGTAACTGGAAGTACAAGCTCGCGGGGCGCGACATCGAAGGCGATGATCTGGTTCTGGTTATTTCGTTGAACGTTGAAGAGCAGATGATTACGATCATCACGAAGTTTTGAGGGGAAGACCATGAGCGCGACAGAGCGGGAATCAGCGCAGCAGATCGAAGCGATGATGTCGAAGATATCGAAACTATCTACGGAGCGAAAGCCGTACCACTATGTTGGTGCGGGTCTGCCGAATGTGTATCTGGTTGGCGTGGAGTACCGGATCGAGAAGGAAAGCGGGATGCAGTCGGCGGATATTCCGTGTCTGCCGGCGCTGCTGGATGCGCTGGCAAGAGCGCTGCTGGAGAAGCGCGCGCCGCTGACCTGCGACGAGCTGCGTTTCCTGCGCAAGCGGCTGCGGATGGCTTCCAAGGATTTTGCCAGCCTGGTGGGATTAAGTGCCGAGCAATACTCTCGCGTCGAAAATGGGGCGGCGGGGATCACGGTGATGCTCGACCGCATGGTGCGGCTGATCTATACGGCGCTCGCGAAGCTCACGCCTGAGGTTGCGGAAGGTGTGGCGCGGGTAACGTGGCAAGCCGAGAACCACGCGGAACGCATCCTTGCCTCTCAGGACGGGGACCAACACTGGATTGTGCAGACGAAGGCGGCTTAGGGCTGGGAGAGGAAGGCAATTCAGTCGCTTCGGCTGCGCCTTTGGTCTGGCCTTCGGCAGCGCGGTGCCCGATGAGTTGGCCGCCCGCCCGGGGGCTTGTGCGTGCGCGGCGGTGGTGAAGAGAGTAGCTTCAGCGGCAAACGAGTGAGTCGTCTGGACATGTTGTTATCCGCGAGGTTCGATGCAGCATCGGCCGGATTTAAGGCACACGTTCCCCATTAGGGTCGGGAAACCCTCCAAAAGGCGTCAAACTCTAGTGGGATGAGCGGCGTGGTGTGCGGCGCTTTTTTTTGGAACGGCGCTTCAAGCGGTCATCCAGCCATCTCAGAGCCGAAGGGCCGAGAACGAACTGGAATAGACACACGAGGGCGCAGCTTCCTAGCGTATCGTTTGTCATTTTTGGGCAATGCAAAAGCCGCCAGGATGGCGGCTCGACGAGATCGGGCGGAGCCCGGTCGGCGAGGGATTTACCCCTCTACCTACTAGTGTCGCTAATTAGGCGTTTCGGGACGTTTTTCAATGAATTTATTTTTGTGGCTTCACGTAGCTTGCGCAAACCTGTTCGGTCGAAGCGCCTCCAAGCAGCCTGAATTGCCTTCCGGCCCTCCTCGTTGGGCTGGTTCGCCAATGCCTGATCCCGGGTGATTTGGCTGAGCTTGCACTGCAGGACTTCGTATTCCCAGATGTCTAATCCCGCTTCTTTTGCCCAGCTCTCCCATCTCACCTCAACTCGCGGAATCAGAGGTATGTGAGAATCGGTGAGCAATGGGTTGGTCCGATCTGCATGTAGTTCTTGCAACTGTGGCACCAGTTTTGTCAGCCTTTTTGGGACCTGGCCGAGCATACGTTCCCTATACGTGAGATCGTTTAGCCGGTTACCTTCATCGTCATAGGGCTCATCTTCATAGTTGCCGTCCCCGCGCCGCCAGATTCCGTCTGTGTGCTTGCTGGGTTCGGCGGAGTTGCGGAGGCATAGTAAATCGGCGGCTTCTTCGAACGAGAACTTCTCGCGGTCGCAAGGTTTATCGCCGAGCGGGACCACTGCTCGATCAATGGCAGCGGCTTTTGCCCATTGCTTTTGAGCTAAGCGGCGAGCAACTGTCTTGACGTAGGCTCTCGGATTCTGCGCTTTTCGCCAACGCCCTTCGGCGACTGCGATCAGAACTTCGTGGAAGTGTACGAGCGGGAGTCCCAGCTCGTGCATCAGCCAGCGCCAATGGTCGTCTATTGTGTCCGGCTGTGACTCTGCTGCGATTTGCAGGACTTGCAGCCAGCGAGTGCGGTCGTTTGTCGGAACGGAATTGGCCATAGTTGCTCCCGATGGTCGGCGTTCCAAAGGTACTCTTAACCGCCGGTCGTACCTATCGAAGCTTGTGTGCAGGTCGGCAACCAAACAACCATTAGCCGCGCCTTTAACTACCTTCAAGAGCTACTGCAATAGCGCCGGCGACCACGGGTCAACCTCCTCGACCTCGAATGCGATGACAAAGGAGCATCCGTCACCGTCATCCCGCCGAAGACCCCAAACCCTCACCGAAAACGGCACCGGCGGCGCGGACGTGTATGGGTCAGGAGGGGTTGGATTTTTGGGTGAGGCCCTGGGCTTCCATGTCGCGTTGGATGTCTTCGAGGGTGAGGCTGTCGAGCCATTGATGGCGTTCGGCCGTGTAGTCGCCGTGGCCGGGGCGGTAGGTACGCAGAAACCTTGCGTAGCCGTAGAGGCCAAGCTCGCGGCTGAGCGTTTCTAACGCCACATGGAGAAACTGATCGTCCGTCATTTTCTCTAGTTCCTGGGTCGCAACCATGTCTGGGCCTCCTGGAGCCAGTCTACCGGATTCCTTACGCGGACGGCGGGCTTTCCTACGCCGCGTTCAGCCGCGCGGAGGAAGCGGTCATCGGTGGTCAATAGAACGTCGACGGCTGCTTGCTCTGCGGATGCGAGATGAAGGGCGTCCAACGCGCCGTAGCCGAGGACCACCAGGTCGCGGCTTCTTGCCCAAGCAAGCGTTGAGGCGGGAGCAAGCGGGCCCGCGTGTTGCAGTAACGCCGAAGTTTCCTCACGTTTCTCTTCGTTGGGATTGCGGGAGATTTCGGCTGCCAAAATTTCCGAAGCGCTCCACTTCAGGCGGCCCTCGGAGATCAGGCGGATGATCTCCAGAACGGCCTCGGCTTCATCGCGGATGCGAGGGTGAGATGGGGTGTCGTTGAGGCGATTGAGGGCGCAGGTGTCGAAGTAGATTGTCTCCGCCACTTGCTCCCTCTCTTCTTTCTGGATGAACCCGGTTTACTGCAAGAGCGTGCCGTTTTCGGTAGGCGGTTTGGGGTCTTCGGGGGGGATTACTGTGGCGCTGGCTACTTTGTCGTCGGATTCTAGGTCTAGGAGCTTGACGCCCATGGTGGCTCGGCCGGCGGCGCGGACGGTTTTGGTGTCGATGCGGATGATCTTGCCGAATTGGCTGATGACCATCATCTCTGTGGTGTCGTCGACGAGCTGGATGCTGGTGACTTTGCCGATCTTGGGCGTCGCACGCATGTTGATGACGCCCTTGCCGCCGCGGGATTGCAGGCGGTAGGCGTCGACGTCGGTGCGCTTGCCGTAGCCGTTTTCGCTGACCGTGAGGATCAGGCAGGGGGTGAGGCCGAGCTTCTCGTCGAGCTTCTGGAGCTTGGCGGCGGCTTCGGGGGAGAGCTCGGGGGCGGCGAGTTCGCCGGGTTCGGCGAGGGCCATGGGTTGAAGGGCTGAGATGTCGCTGGTCTCGTCGAGGACGGCTTCTACCTGGTCGGTGAGGCCGGCGGCGGCGGCGCGCTCGAGGCGGGCTTTGTTGCGGGCTTCGGGGGAGGGCGTGACGGCGGCGCCGATGACGTAGTCGCCCTTCTTGAGCGAGATGCCCCTGTTCCCAAAAGCCGGGCGGCCCATGGGGCGGAGGTCCTGCTCGTTGAAGCGGATGGCCATGCCGTCGTGGGTGGCGAGGAAGATGACCTGCTCGCCGTCGGTGACGCGGGCGGTGATGAGCTCGTCGTCTTTGTCGATGCCGATGGCGATGATGCCGCGGGCCATCACGTTCGAGAAGTCGCGCAGCGGGGTCTTTTTGACGGTGCCGTTGCGGGTGGCGAACAGGACGAAGCGCGACTCCTCTTCGAGGTTGCGGACGGGGAGGATGGTGACGACTTTTTCGCCGGGCTGGAGGTCAACGAGCGAGGCCATGGCCTTGCCCTTGCCGGCGGCGGAGATGTCGGGGATCTCGTAGACCTTGAGCCAGTAGATGCGGCCGGTGTTCGTAAAGCACAACAGGTACGCGTGGGTTGAATCAATGATGAGCTGCGAGACAAAGTCCTCTTCGCGGGTCTTCATGCCGAGGCGGCCCGTGCCTCCGCGCTTTTGTTGCCGGTAGATGCTGATGGGCGTGCGCTTGAGGTAGCCGGTGTTGGAGACGGTGACGGCGACTTGTTCGTCGGCGATGAGATCTTCGAGGGTGAGCTCTGTGGACTCGTCGAGGATGGTGGTGCGGCGGGCGTCGCCGTAGCGGTCGCGGATGTCTTCGAGCTCTTTCGTAATCACTCGTCGGAGTTTCTTTTCCGACGCGAGTATCGATTCGTACTCGGAGATGTTATCGCGGACGGCGCGGAGTTCGTTGAGGAGCTCGTCGATGGAGAGCTGCGTGAGGCGATAGAGCTGCAGCTCGAGGATGGCGTCGATCTGGCGGTAGCTGAGGATCAACGTGCCCGCGGAATTATTCGCGAGCTGCGCGCTCACGCTGCCGCCGGCGAGGTCGATGTTGTACTTGGCGGGGTCGAGCGTAACGCCGGCGAGCTCGGTGCCGCGGAGGTTGATGCGGCGATTGCTGAAGTAGCTGAAGAGGTTTTCGCGGGCGTCGGCGCGGCTGGAGGACTGGCGGATGATCTTGATGACCGTGTCGAGGTGGTCGAGGGCAATCTGATAGCCCAGCAGGACGTGCTCGCGCTCGCGGGCCTTGTTGAGCAGAAAGGCGGTGCGGCGGCGGACGACGTCGATGCGGTGGTCAATGAAGGCCCAGATGGCTTCGTTGAGCGGGAGCTCCTTGGGCTGGCCGTTGTGCACGGCCAGGAAGATCATGGAGAAGCTCTCCTGCATGGAGGTGTTTTTGTAGAGCTGGTTGAGGACGATCTCGTGCTGCGCGCCGCGCTTGAGCTCGATGACGATGCGCATGCCGGCGCGGTCGCTCTCGTCGCGGACGTCGGAGATTTCATCGACGATTTTTTCGTTGACCAGCTCGGCGATGCGCTTGACGAGATTCGATTTGTTGACCTGGTAGGGGATCTCGGTGACGATGATGGCCTGACGGCCGCCGGAGATCTGCTCGAGACCGCATTTCGCGCGCATCATGAATCTTCCGCGACCCGTCCGGTAGGTCTGGACGAGGTTGCCGCGGCCGTAGAGGAAGCCGCCGGTCGGGAAGTCCGGGCCGAGGACGTGCTGGAGGCAGATTTCGAGGTCGTGGCGGGTGTCGGTCTTCTCTTTTTGCAGCAGCGCGATGGTGGCGTTGAGGACTTCGGTGAGGTTGTGCGGCGGGATGTTGGTCGCCATGCCGACGGCGATGCCGGTGCTGCCGTTGACGATGAGGTTGGGCACGCGCGCGGGCAGAACGGTTGGCTCGGAGGTCGACTCGTCGTAGTTGGGGACGAAGTCGACGGTGTCGGAGTCGATGTCGGCGAGCATTTCGCCGGCCAGACGGGTCATGCGGGACTCGGTGTAGCGCATGGCCGCGGGCGGGTCGCCGTCGACCGAACCGAAGTTGCCCTGGCCGTCGATCAGCGGGTAGCGCAGCGAGAATGGCTGCGCGAGGCGGACCATGGTGTCGTAGATGGCCGAGTCGCCGTGGGGATGGTAGTTGCCCATCACGTGGCCGGTGACCTTGGCGGACTTGGTGTATTTCTTGTTGAACTGCAGGCCCATCTCGTGCATTCCATAGAGGATGCGGCGATGCACAGGCTTAAGCCCATCCCGTACGTCGGGTAACGCGCGGCCAATGATGACCGACATCGAGTAGTCGAGATACGACCGCCGCATCTCCTCCTCGATGTTGATGGAGAGCATGGAGAGCGCACCGGGGCCGGTGGGCGACCCCGGAGCACCGGGAGCACCAAGGCCGGAGCCGTCGCCCCCCGCGGGGGGAGGATTATTGGAGTTGGCGTCTTGCGGAGAGGGGGGATCGTTGGGATTGGACCCGAGGGGGAGCTGGTTCTGATCGTCAGGCATCGTCACGCAAACTTTCGCGAAGTATCATCATCTTCCATTATAAGCGCTTTGGAGCATCGCCGATGGCAGGCGCGTGAGCGGACGCAAGGCAAAAGTGAATGAGTACAGGCAAGGCAAAGGGGCGCCCGAGGGCGCCCCTGAAGCGTGTAGCGGCTTGTGTTCCGGTTAGAAGTCGATACGCAGGGAGAACTGACCGACGCGATTGTCGTCGAGCGGTAAGTTACCCGAGGTGTCGGCCTGCTGGGTGTTGGTAATCTGACCGAACTGCGAGGCATTGGCGATGATGTCCACACCAGGCTGAGCGAAGACTGGGTGGTTGAGGAGGTTGAAGGCATCCGCGCGGAACTGCAGGTTCACCTTGTTTTCGATGATGGGGAAGTTCTTCTGGAGACCGGCGTCGAAGTAGAAGGCCCCGGGACCGCGAATCAGGTTGCGCTGTCCGTACTCGATGCCGATCGGGCCGCGGAACTCGGCGAGCACCTTATTAGCGCCTGCCTGGCCGCCTGCGAAGCCATAAACGACACCGTTCTGCTTGTTGACGTGGGCCCTCAGATCGCTCTTGTTGCCGGTAAAGATGGCGGGGTCGTTGTTATCGAAGGAGGCCAGAAAAGCCTCGGAGTAGGCATTGGTGGCCAGGCCGGTGCGGTACTTGGGAATGCCGGAGAAGCTCCAGCCGCCGATGAGCTCATCGACCAGCTTCGGAGTCGAGGCGGCGAAGCGGCGGCCGTGACCGACGGGAAGATCGTATTCGAAGTCGGAGGAAATCTCCTGGGTGACATCGAAGTCCGAGTTGCCTCGGCAGGCGCGCGGATGGACGATATCGCAGATGAAGCCTGTGCTGGAAAATAGAGCGTTGTTGTTGGAGCTCAAGGACGTGTTGTCGATGGAGTGCGACCAGGTGTAGTTGAAGTCGAAACGAAGACCCTGGGAGAGGTTCTTGTTCACGGTCAGGAGCAGAGCGTGATAGTTCGAGTTGCCCTTGTTGGTGAGGTAGGTATCAGCGCCAAACTGCGAGGTAACGCCAACGTTGTTGGGGACGAAGCCGGGATTCTGTTGGGCAAGGACGAAAAACGTATCGGCGATATCGCCGTTGTAGAGATAATAGTCGGCTGTGGCGTCGACCAGGTTGGTGTTGTTGCCTACTCCAGCCGCCGCACCTGCGCCCGGCTTGAAGACATTTTCGAAAAACGGCTGCGGTGTGAGCGCCTGACCGGCCCGCAGCTCGGTTGTGACCGCAGCGAAGGCCTGCGACAGGGTCTGACCGGAGACCTTATCGGGATAGTCAAGTACCTGTCCGGCATCGGCATCCGCAAGGAGACGGCGGCCGAGGCGGCCGACGTAGTTGAGCTTCATGATCAGATGCCCGGGAAACTCCTGCTGAATGCCCAGGTTCAGGGCGATCGAGTAGGGATCTTTGAGGTTCGGGCTGATGACGAAGTTGTTGGCGCCCTGACCTAACCCGTCTGGCACTCCGCCATCGACGAAAGGAACCAGACCCGGAGCGATGGCACTTGGCGGAGGATTAAAGCTCGCGTTATATGCCAGGTTGGAGCCAAGGCGGGGGTTGTTCAGCACCGTGGCGTCCCCGCCAGTCAGCGTCGCGGTGGCGGGAGAGCTGATGTTGTTAGTCTGAGTGTTCGAGAACAGGAAGGAAAGCTGGTCCTGAAGGAAGTTGATGGCGTTGATGACGCTGCGATCGTAGAGAATCGCGGCGCTGCCGTTGATGACGGTCTTAGGCGCGGAGCCCGGGCTGTAGGAGAACGCGAAGCGCGGAGCGATGTCCTTGTAGGAAGGCGAATAGAGGTTGGGGCCGTTGTTGGCTTTGCCGGCGAGGACGATCTTGTAGAAAGGAAGACCGGTGTTGCTGGTGTTGTTCGCCGCGATCTGGGCGACGCGGTCGTTCACATATTCATCGAAGCTGATCGACTTGCCGGTCACGCTGTCGACGGGAGTGGACATATCGCCCTTCGCTTCATAGGGCACGGTGTAGAACTGGTAGCGCACGCCATAGGAGAGCGTGAGATGCGGGTTCAACTTCCAGGTGTCGCCGAAGTAGGCTTCGGTCTGGAAGAAGCGGTAGGCCCGGGGACCGCCGCTGCCAGGGGACAGCGCCGCGCCGGCATTGTTGTAGTTGAAGTTAGTCTGGATACCGCCGATGACTCCCAGGCCGGCCAGGAAGGTGCTGTCATAGTCGGTCAACGAGGTCGTCCCGGTTTGGATGTCGGTGGGACGGGCCTGGGTCCTCTTGGCTGCGGTCGCAGAGCCGAGACCGCCGCTCAAGCTACCCTCTCTGCCTACGTTCACGAAGTTGAAGTTGTTGATCAGGTTGCTGTTGGTCTTGATGAACTTGAAGCTCCCGCCCATAGTGAGGGAGTGCGAGCCGATCTGCCAGTTGAAGTCGTCGCGGACGATCGGGATGGGCACACGGCGCTGCTGGCCATTGTAGGCGGTGTAAGGGCCGCTGAGACCCGAAAAGGTGTACTGGGCGGCCCCGGTGGGATTGTAGAGATCGGGAAAGCCCAGCTTGGAGATATTGTCGCCGTAGTAGAACTGGTTGACCTTGTTGTTGCCGATCTGCCAGATATGACTGACCACGTAGCCGTAGCTGTGATCGGTGAACGGATGGGTCAAGGGATCGGTCGGGAACTCGGGCAGCGTTTCAATGGCGTTGGTGCGATTGATGGTGAAGCGCCCGTAAATCTTCTGCTTCGAGGTGAGGTTGTAATCGATGCGGCCGACATAGGTCGCCTGGTTGCGAGGGGTCGGCGTGGTAAAGCGGTAGCCGCCCGTGTTGACGCCGTCGCCCCGGGTCAGGTCGTTGGCGGCAGGATAACGGCTGCTTATAAAGGACAGAACATTCGGATCGAAGCCTTTGTGAGCGGGATCCAGCGCGGCGACCTGGGCGGCGCTCAGGCTCGAGATGCAGCCTGGCGTGGTGTTGAGGCGGCTGGAGGCGCCGCAGCCGGTACCGTTGTTGATGTAATTCAGGGTGTCGAGGCTGGGATCTGAGTTGCGCAGGTTGTTCAAGGGAACGGTGCGCTCGGCGCTGGCGGACTGAACGATACGGGACTCGGCGATGTCGAAGAAGAAGAAGAGCTTGTCGCGCTTGATGGGGCCGCCGATGTTGCCGCCGAACTGGTTGCGGATGAGCGGGGTGCGGGGCAGGCCGACGAGGTTGTTGAAGTAGGTGTTGGCCGCCGTCACGGTGTCGCGGTGATACTCATTGATATTGCCGTGGAATTGATTGGTGCCGTTCTTGGTGACGAGCTGAAACTGGCCGCCGCTGCCGGTGCCGATGGCGGGAACGAGGCCCGCGACGGTACCCGTAAACTGCTGCACGGAGTCGACCGGGGCGGTGCCGGTGATGGCGAAGGTGGTGCCGGCGGCGAGGTCATTCACGTCCAGACCGTCGAGGGTCACCTCGGACTGGTCGATACGCGCGCCCGCGACCGCACCCGAGAAGAGGTCGACGCCCGGCTGCAGTACGAAGAGAGTCGTAATCCCGGCGGTGCGGTCCAGCACGGGAAGCGAATTCAACTGCTGGACGTCGATATTGTTGCCGATCGAGGCGTCGGTGGTGTTCAGCGTCACGGTCTGGTTGCCCGCCGAGACACTGACCTCGTCATTGGCCCCGCCCGGCTGAAGCTTCGCGTCCTGAGTGCGTGTGACGCCGACGCTCAAGTGGAGGCTATCCACCCGGACACTAGAGAACCCGGGATGGCTGAAGACGGCGGTATAGCCGTTGGCGGGAGGGACGTTCGGGAACCGGTAGGACCCCTTGGAGTCGGTCGTCTGCTGGAACTTGGCGCCGGTCTGCGGGTTCGTCAGGGTGATCGATGTATCCGGAACGACAGCGCCGGTTACATCCGTCACCGTTCCGGTCATGGACGAGGAGTCCTGGGCGCGGAGCAGAGTGGGAAGAGAAACAAGAGCGGCGACGAGAGCAAATCTTAATATCCAAATCCGCATTTTGAAAGAATCTCCTCGAAAAGGGTTGATACAACAGGATGTCGTCCGCATACTGAAATCGCTGATTAGCCCTGCAGAAGCCCAGGGTGCAAGAGCACTCTGGTTGTGGATCTCGATGAAGGCTACGCTACAGGCAGAAGCAGTACAACTCAGGAAGTGAGACCAGGAGCATGATTGATCACGGTGGGGAACTCACCCGTTTAGGTATTCGCTCGTGTCGGCGGGAATCCCTGTTTTCATGACACCCTCTGGAGGCATTGCTAAACTGCGACTGCACGTACCGTGCCAATCAGTCGGGGCCAGATAGAAACGCTTCTTTTTCAGTAACCTAGCACAGAGGAGTTGGAGCTCTGGAAGCGACTTTCCTACCAAATTGCGGATATGGCTATTGAAATATGAAGCTCAGTGCTGGTTTGAGATGGCGCAGTTTCTTATATTTATACACACAGCTCACGTGCAACATCCTTTCTGCCGACAATCGCTAAGGCCGATCGGTTCCTTCAGGGCCGTTCCAACTTGTGCGGCGAAAGGAGCGACGATGCAGGGAGCAGCGCTGGACATCGTTCTCCTTTTGTTGCTGGTCGTCTTCTTCGCTGTGCAGCAGCGTAGCCGGCCGGAGCTCTACTTTCGGTTCTGGTTCGTCGGCTGGGTGGGGGTGTCGCTCAGCTTTGCCGTGCGGACCATCCCGTTTGCCTCGGCCGAGGCTATGCGCTGGCAGCACGCCGTGCGTTCCAACCTGATGCTGCTGGGAGCGATGGCGTTCTTGGTGTCTTTCGTCGCGACCCGCGAGCGGCTGCGGCGCACGATAGGAATTGGGTTTACCTTCGGCGTGCCGGCCAAACTGCTGATGGATGCGCAGATCGTCTACCGGCCGTCCTGGTGGCTGCTGGCGCTGCTGGTTCTGGTGGCGCAGGGCGCGGGAATCCACGCGGTGCATGCCCTGGTGCCCAAAGAATGGCGACGGCGACGGGCCGCGATCTTTGCCATCTGCGTGGTCTCCGGCGTGGCGATGCTGGCCGTTCTTCCGGGCGACCTCCGTCCGAGGCTGCCGGACCTGATGCTCGCCGAAGTGTATCTGAGCGCGGCGGTGCTGTATGGCGGGGCGAATATCAGACGCAGCATCGCCGGCGGCGCCGGATCGCTGGGGTTCTTCGCCTGGGGAGCCTTCTATCTGGTTCCGGTGTGTCTACCCGCGACTATTCCGGCGCTGAAGATCTTTTATCAGTTCTGGAATGTGCCCAAATACTTCGTCGGATTTGCGATGATCCTGCAGATCTTTGAGAACTCGCGGACCGAGTTCGAGCGGCTGGCAGGCGTCTACCGCGCCCTCTACGACGACTTTCGGCTGATGTATGACAAGCATCCGCTGCCGATGTGGATCTACGAGCCGGCAACCAAGCGGTTGCTCTCGGTGAACACGGCCGCGGCCACCGGCTACGGGTTCAGCGAGCAGGAGCTGCTGAGCATGCGGATGACCGACCTGGAGGCGCCCGAGCACGGCGAATGCGAGACCCTGGAGGACATGCTTTCGCAGCAGTCGGACGACCTGCGCACCCGGCATCGCCACAAGGATGGAGGGCTGATGTGGGTGAACGTGGTGGACCGCGCCATTCTGTTCCAGGGCAACGAGGCGCGCTTTGTGATCGCGCGCAACGTGACGCGGCAGCTGACGCTGAACCGGGAACTGGAGCATCGCGCGCACCACGACGCGCTGACTGGACTGCCCAACCGCGTGCTGCTGGAGAGCCGCATCCAGCTATGCCTGGACCGGTGCGGCACGGACGAGCGCAAGGCGGTGCTGTTCACCATCGATATCGACCACTTCAAGAAGGTGAACGATACCTATGGGCATCCGGCGGGGGATGAGTGCCTGAAGGCCGTCGCGGGGCGGCTGAAGAGCAAGATCCGGCCCATGGATACGATCGCCCGGGCGGGCGGGGAGGAGTTTGTGGCCATTGTCGGCGGCCTGAGGAGCGCCGCCGACGCGCGAAAGGTCGCGTCCGTCCTGCTGGCCATGTTCGAAACGCCGCTGCATCTGTCGTTCGGGGTGATCCACGTGACCGTCAGTATCGGGGGCGCGGTGTTTCCCGACGACGCCATCGATGCGGCCGAGCTGCAATGCAAGTCCGACGAGGCGCTGTACAGCGCGAAGCGAACCGGCCGCAACCGCGTCGTGTTCGCCTCGGCCGAGGCTCCTTCCAATCTGTTGGAGCATCCCGGAAGAGCGAGGCTGGCCGCGCCCACCGATGGGGTCGCGGTGACAGCCCACAGCTAGAGCGGTGTCCGCGATGGTGTATAACCGGCCCCAGATTCCTCCGCTGGAATGACAACTAGAAATGGAAGTGCAAATGCAAAGTGCTATAGCTGCAACGCTCTACACCTATGGGGATTGCGCTCAGGCGCACGGTGGACCCAGCCGTTGCCTCCGTTTCACGCCGGGGGAAACGGGCGGCAGGAATCCGGAGATAAACTCCCTGAAACGGGAAATTGGACGTAAATTTTTGTTGCGATCATGGTGCATTCGTGCAAGCGGTCCAGTCTGGACGCAGGTTCTGGAGAAACTTGCGGAGGTAATGCCAGATGCAGCCGAAGACTGTGAAAACGACCAGGATCCCGAACTGCAGGATCCCGACCAGCAGGATCTCGACCAATTGGATGGAGCCGCTGGCGGCGACGCCCTACACGACGGGCGTCTCACTGCACAGCCACACCAGCCTGTCGGAGGAGACGCTGGGCTTTATTCATGTGATGTTCCTGGCGATGCCGGGCCTGAAGCGGCTGTTCGCGCACTATGAACGGCGCAGCCTGGAACGCTGCGGCGTGGCGTTGAACTTTGACCGCGCCAACTGGCGGCCGCCGCTGCAGCCGCGCATGGCCTATGACCTGGAGTCGCGCCAGATCCAGCGGCTGGGGCTGAACTCGCTGGTTTCGATCACCGACCACGATACGGTCGAAGGGCCGATGCTGCTGCGCACGGTGCCGTCATCGCGGCATATTCCGGTGTCGGTGGAGTGGTCGGCGCCGTTCGGCCAGACGATCTTCCATCTCGGCATCCACAACCTTCCCAGCCGCGACGGCATGGAGTGGATGCGGCGATTCGCGCGGTATACGGCGGCGCCGGACGATCGCAAGCTCCTGGAAATGCTGCGTGAGTTGCACGAGTCGCCGCAGGTGCTGATCGTGTTCAACCATCCGCTGTGGGACCTGCACAAGGTCGGCGATACGCATGTGAAGGAGATGCGGCGGTTCCTGGCGGAGGCGCGCGGATGTGTGCACGCGCTGGAGTTGAACGGCTTGCGCCACGCGCGCGAAAACCGCGCGGTGGCGACGCTGGCGCGCGAGACGGGACATTTGCTGATCTCGGGCGGCGACCGGCATGGACTCGAGCCCAATGCCAACATCAACCTGACCGCGGCGGCGAGCTTTACGGAGTTTGTCGAGGAGATTCGCGTGGAGCGCCGCAGCCACATTCACTTCATGGACCAGTATCAGGAGCGGTGGGAGCAGAGGATTCTCCGCTCGACTCTGAACGCGGTGACCGATTTTCCGGACTTTATGCCAGGGTGGCAGCGTTGGGACGAGCGCGCGTTTCATCCGGACAAGAACGGCGTAATGCGGCCGTTCGCCGAACTCTGGCCTGAGGGCAAGCCGCCCATGCTGTTGATGGCGGTGATTCGCGCGGTGCGGTTGAGTGGAGTGCGCGGGGTTTCGGCGCCGCTGAGCCTGGCGTTTCCGGGTGTCAACAAGCTGGTGTCGGAGAGGGATGCGGGCGCGGAATGGGTGTAGTTCAGGCCGAAAGCGCTCCACCGAAGCCTCGCGGCCGCGAAGAAGCGCTTTGTACTGGCGATAGGAATTGACCTGATGGTGTAGAGACTGCGGACGCAGATTCCCATCGGGAATGACAACAAAAAGACTACGGTGCTGCGCTTGGCTCTGCGCTTCTAACTTCTAATTTCCAACCTCTAGTAGTTGAAGTTCACTTCCTCTTCTTCTTCGACGCCGTAGCGCCGGAGAAGATTGGGCAGGTTCTGCGAGAAGGCCGCGCGCGGCATTACCACATCGCAGCCAGCCTCGACGGCCTTGGCCTTGAGGTCGCCCTGCAGGTGCGAGAGGAAGCCGACGATCGAAGCCGAGCGCTTGAGCTTGGTCTTCAGCTTCGGGATCAGCGTCAGCGGCTTGGCGTTGGCGTTGTTCAGGTCGAAGACGATCAGCGCGGGCCGGTTCTCTTCGCTGTCGGTGAGCTCCGCAAGCGCTTCCTTATCGTTCTTGATGAAGGCCACCTTGACCCCGAGCTTGCGCGCGGCCTCCTGGATCTTGGCGATGAAGAACAGTTCCTCGATGAAGAAGTAGATGTGGGTCTGGGCGCCCTCGGGGATCGGGACCGGCCGCGGCATCGAGTGATCGATCGGCTGCGAGTCGCCGTGGTGACGATGGCCGCCGCGGCGTCCGTGGCCGTTGTGGATCTGGATGGTGGAAGGCGGGACGTCGCCAAACTCGCCGCCGACGCGATAGCTGTGGTCCATCGGGCCGACGAAGCCGCGCTCACGCTGCTGGCCGCCCTTGTTCTTGCGCTTGAAGCCGCCGTTCTGGTTGCCGAAGTTGTCGGGGCGATAGCCGCCGCCATTGCCATTGCCGTTTCCATTGGAGGCGGCGGCATCGGCGCGGAAGTCGTTGCCGGGATTCTCGCTGCGGGCGGGGCCGGCGGGGCGGCGTTCGCGGTCGCGGAACTTCTTCTTCCAGCGTTTGCCACCCTGGGCTTGTCCGGGCTGCGGCTGCTGGCTGGCCTGGGCGGGCTGCTGCCGGCGAGGTTGCTGGACGGGCTGCGGAGTGCTGGCCGCGGCGGCCAGCGCGAGGCTCTCGCCCTCCATCACGAAGGGAACACCCGCGGAGCCGGTCTCGGCTCCCGCGGCAGCGGTGGCCGGCGGGTCGCCGGCGACCCTATTCTTGCGCTTGCGGCGGCGGCGGCGGCTGCTCTTGCTCTGGCCCATACCGGGGCCGGGCTCGCCGCCATTGGCTCCGTTCGAATCCTCAGGCTCGAAGTCCGAGCCTCCGAAGTCTCCGCCTTCAAACTCCGCCGCCGCACTGTGCGACGACGCGTCGATTACGTTCTGCTCTGACATGATGCTGTGTTTTCCCCTTGGGCGCTTGCGGTCCTCCGGACACGTATTCCCGCGCGGTACGCACCCCATGCGGGGAGCGAACGGCAGACGGTCCGAAGTAGTTCGATCGGTAAAGGTCTCAAGCGCTGACTCTAGCTGACTCTACTAGCTGACTCTAGAAGATGGTCTGATTCATCGTTCGGCGGGATCCGCTAAGCGCAGCCGGTAAGCTCCGCAGGCCGATCCCGGCCAGCCTGCCAAAACCTGGCAGGCCTACTACTTTGCTGCTCTGCTTTGCTCTGCACTTCCCGCGCCGTTGCTGCCGTGAACCGAAGGCAGGCGTGTCGCAAGTCCAGCTATGCTCCGCGCTGAAAATCTTACGCGTTCTACACCTTACGCGCCGCGACACCCAGGATCGCACTCCTGTCCTTCATTGGTTCGGCGATTTCTCTTTCGATTTCGATGAGTTCTGGAACTTCTCCGGCTCCGCCATCCCAACATCTGCCTGCCGTAGAGAACCCGCTCGCCGATCCGTTTACGCAACCAATATTACGTAAGTTACAAAGGACCTGGGCTTGGGTTCCCGGCGCTTCCACATTCCACAGGTCAACCGAACGAATCAGCCGGAAATTCCACGGCTCAAGTGACCCTGCAACTGAACAATACCAATTTACGCCACCGGAGCAGGAAGTGCAAGCTACCGCGAGAGGGGGAGTTCGAAACCTTACAATCCAGTCGTCGGCAGGCGGCTGGTGAAGCGGATAGGAGCACCACTTTGTCCGGCAAAAGTGGGATATTCGCAGCGATATTCGCAGTCAGGAAGCGGGATAGCTGCTGGGCCATCTCCCCTCCCCGGAAGATGGCCCTCAGCCCTGAACGGCCAGTCACTGGCCTCCAAAAAAGCTCCCGGGCGCGCAGCAAACCGCGTGGAGCCGGCCTGCGCGTGGAGCCAACCTAGCCGAGACGCGCGCCTCTTTTGGGTGCGTTCTCTCCGCCAGGTTCGATGATCCGTCTCAGGTTCAGCGTGGCAGCTTTCGCCTCAACGCAGCCCCGATCCCGACTGTCTTTCCATAGAGCAATCGGAGTACCAAACACCGGCGCTTGTGGTTTGTTTGAGTTACGACCGCAATCGTTCCGGACTACACAAAAAAGCGGAGGTTGAGGCAGCCAGTCTCCACTTTTCGGAAATGCGCTCCCGGGAAGCCCCCGGTGCGGGCCGCATTGACCGTGCCTGCGCCCTCTCCTATAATCTTCGGTAGCCGACTCCTTTCGCGCCCGCGCCGCTCGTTCCCTTTTTCTGAGACAGAGCAAGCTGGCAGTACCTTGCGGTATTCACGGGCGGAAGAAGGTACGGCAGCCTTCCCAGCGGCGCATGCTCCGGGGAATATCTCAGCCGCAATCTCCCTCAACCGGATCCTTGTAAGGAGTCTCAACACCGCATGAATCGCTCTTTTTTTCTAGCTACCGCGCTGGCCGCCGGCCTCGCCACCTCCACCCTTGCCGCCCCCCTTGTTGCACAGACCGCACCGGCTGCCCATCAGGCAGCTCCCGCCGAACATGCTGCCGCTCCCGAAGCCATTCCCGCGAAGGTCGCTGTCATCGCCTTCGAGCAGGCGGTGGTCGCCACCAACGAAGGCCAGCGCGCGCTGGCTGAAGTTGGGAAGAAGTATGAGCCCAAGAAGGCCACCATCGATGCTCAGTCCAAGGAGGTCGATTCGCTGAAGCAGCAACTACAGGCGCTGCCCGCGACCACTCCCGATGAGGAGCGCGCCACACGCTTGAAGACCATCGACACCAAGGAGAAGGCGCTCCAGCGTGATGCTGAGGACGCGACGAATGCCTACCAGGCCGATATGCAGGAGGCCTATGGGAAGATCGCGCAGAAGGTCGGCGCGGAGGCCGTCAAGTACGTGCAGGAGCATGGTTTCACGCTGCTGATGAATGTGGGCGGCGGACAGCAGACGCCCAATCCGGTGCTCTGGTTCGCCCAGACCACGGACATCACGCAGGCTGTGGTGAATGCGTATAACGTGAGCTCGGGCGTTGCGGCGCCGCCGCCGTCGGCTCCGACACCCGCCCGCCGTACAGCTCCTCCGGCCGCGCCCAAGAAGTAAGGGCCGTGGCAGGAGCCACGCCATCAGCAGAAGCACAGCAAGGGAGGCCGCGATGGCCTCCCTTGTGTGCTTTCGGGTGGGGCGCGAATCGGGAGCGACCATTCGCTCGATTCAACGATGCGGCCGCGTCCTTTCGCTCTGCGGAAGAGCCATTCCCCTGCTGGTGTATCGGCACCCCGAGAAGCAGATTCCCTCCGCTACGCTGCGGAATGACAACTAGAAAGGCAACGGCAACGCTCTACCACCAAGGAGCACTTGGCTGTAGCCCCGCGCTCATTGCGGGTGTCTGTCTTGGTTTCCACCTTGGGGCGCGGGCCTGCCCTGGGGTGCAGGACGTGCCTGCTGCGGCTGCGGTTGGGGACGGGCCTGCTGCGGCTGCGGACGGGCCTGCTGCGGCTGCGGTTGGGGACGGGCCTGCTGCGGCTGAGGACGGGCCTGCTGCGGTTGCGGACGGGCCTGCTGCGGCTGGGGCTGAGGACGCTGCTGCTGGAACTGTGGACGTACTTGCTGCTGAGGCTGAGGCCGGGCCTGCTGCGGCTGGGGCTGAGGACGCTGCTGCTGGAACTGTGGACGTGCTTGCTGCTGAGGCTGAGGCCGTGCCTGTTGCGGCTGGGGACGCATCTGCTGCTGAGGCTGAGGCCGTGTCTGCTGCTGAGGCTGAGGCCGTGTCTGCGGCTGGGGCTGCGGAGTGCGTTGCTCCTGGATACGCGGTTGAGCTTGCCCGCGCGGCTGCGGCTGCTGCATCGCCCGTTGCTGCTGTTGCACCGTCCCAGGCTGCTGCGCATTCGGCTGTCGCGCGCGCTGATGCATGTTCTGCGGAGCTCCGGGCTGTTCCAGCGCGCGCTGCTGCACATTCGGTTGCGTCCCACGCGGTGGCACGTTCGGCTGCTGTCTGCGCTGCTGCAGGTTCGGCTGCGGACCACGCTGCGGCTGGGGACCACGCTGCGGCTGCGCACGCTGCTGCTCCGCAACATGCTGCTGAAGCTGCACGTCGCGACGCTGCTCCTGCTGCACCGCGCGGGGCGCCTCGGCGATGGGGCGGTTGATGGCCACGGGCCGTGTGAAGGCGGCCTGGGCCGGCCGGCCGTGGTTCTGATTGAAGAACTGCTGGCGGTTCTGCGCGGCCTGCTGGCGGAACTGGGTCTGCTCCGGCAGTGCGCGCACGTGCGACTCGCGCCTGGCAGCGAGTTCCGCGGCCCGCGGCCGCACGTCCACGCCTCCACGGCCGCCGTTGTAGCTGACGCGGTCCAAGATCCGGCCGGTATAGCGCCGGTTGTTGTAGACCACCGGATAGTCGTAGACATTTCTCCCGCGGCCCACGTTGGTCACGGCGCGGTTGTAGTAGAAATCGTGACCGCGCCAGTAGCCGCCAAGGTAGCCGATGCCGATATAGCCGAAGCCGTAATCGACGCCGCCGTAGAAGCCCACATGCGGTCCCCAGTAGCCACGGTGGAAGAAGTAGCGATCGTTGTCCCAACCCCAGTAAGGAGGCGTCCAGAGCGCGCCGTAGTAGGGCGGCGGGACCCAGGCGCCGGGCACCCAGTAGTAGCCGCCCGGGCCCCACGCCCAGTAGCCCGGCGTCCAGAGGTAGTTGGGATCGGGCGCGGGCGGCTGATCGTATTCGGGCAGCGGGGGCGGGGCCTGGTCGGTCTCGGTTTCGGCCTGGCTGAGCGCCTGTTCGCCCTGAGCTTCGGCGTCGTAGTCCTGCGGACCGTTGTAGTTGTACTGATCGGAGCTCGCGCCGGGCGCGTACTGCTGATCGGGCGCGGCCTGCGGCGGGTAGTTGGCCGGCTGCTGCTGATAGCTGTTGCCCTGCTGCTGATAGCTGTTGCCCTGCTGCTGATAGCTGTTGCCCTGCTGCTGATAGCTCTCGCCCTGCTGTTGCGGCGGATAGGACGAGTTCTCGCCCATGACCTGTGTTCCCTGGCCATTCGCCGGGGCAAGATTGACCGCGGCGGGATCGGTCCCGTTGCCGTTCACGATGGGCGCCTGGGAGGAGTTGCTCTTGCACCCGGCTAACCCCAACGCCAAGCCCATCGTGAGGCCCAACGCCAGGCCCATCGTCAGCAGAGTTGAGACGCCTGCCGTTCCTACTGGCCTGAGCCAGTTATCGCTTCCCAGGGTTCTCCTGCGTGTGGTCATCGTTGGCTCCAGCGGCAAGAGTCGATGCGCATCTTTGTCCGCATCTTGATGAGATGCAAGCTGTTGACGCCAGGCGAGAGAGAGGAGTGATTTGCTTCTGCCCGGGCCACTGGCTTCCGTGCCAATGGCCGGACCGCTGGCGTAAGATTGACTCATGCCGCGTCCCGCCCATTGTCCGCGCCATCCCCATGCGAAATTTGTGAAACGGTTTCGCCGTGGCCGCCGCGATCGCGGGCGCAGTTCGCGGGCATAGCTCGCGGGCATAGCTCGCGCCACCTTCTGTTACCGGTCCCTCCATCGTTTGTTACGTTCGTCCAGTGCCCCGGCCTTCGCCTAAGATGTTCCGGGCGCAGTATCGTCGCGCTTTAGCAGCCCCGAGCGGCCATGCCCGCTCCGGGGCCCTCCCAGGAGAAACCAGACATGCCTCATGACTCCCAGCTACACGACTCCCAGCTACACGATTCCCAGCCCAACGCCTCGCATCCCGACAGCTTCCGCGCCGCCGCGACCTTGAACTCCGGCACGCAAAAGGTGAACTACTTCCGCCTCGGCGCGCTTGCCGAAGCCGCCGGCGCCAATCTTTCGCGCCTGCCCTACTGCCTGCGCATCCTGCTGGAAAACCTGCTGCGCTGCGAGGACGGCAAGACAGTTACCGCCGACGACATCCGTTTTCTCGCGGCGTGGGACGCGAAGGCCGAGCCCTCGCGCGAGATCGCCTTCATGCCGGCGCGCGTGCTCATGCAGGACTTCACCGGCGTGCCGGCGATCGTCGATCTGGCCGCCATGCGCGATGCGATGAAGGTCCTGGGCGGACGGCCAGAGGACATTGAGAAGATTAATCCGTTGGTCCCGGCCGAGCTGGTCATCGACCACAGCGTGCAGGTGGACGAATACGGCAGCGCCAACGCCTACGACCTGAACGCCGCGCTCGAGTTCACGCGCAACCGCGAGCGCTATGCCTTCCTGAAGTGGGGCCAGACGGCGTTTCGCAACTTCTCCGCCGTGCCGCCCGGCATGGGCATCTGCCACCAGGTCAACCTCGAGTACCTCGCGCGCGTGGTATTTACGAAGACGGAGGAAGACGGCAGCGTGATGGCCTATCCCGATACGCTGGTCGGCACTGACTCGCACACCACCATGATCAATGGGCTGGGCGTGCTGGGCTGGGGCGTGGGCGGCATCGAGGCCGAGGCCGCCATGCTCGGCCAGCCGGTGTCGATGCTGGTTCCGCAGGTCGTCGGCTTTCGGCTGACGGGAAAACTCAAGGAGGGCGCGACCGCCACCGATCTCGTGCTCACGGTCACCGAGATGCTGCGCAAGTTCGGCGTCGTGGGCAAGTTCGTCGAGTTCTATGGAGCTGGTATATCCAGTCTGCCGTTGGCAGACAGAGCCACCATCGCCAACATGGCGCCCGAGTACGGCGCGACCTGCGGCATCTTTCCCGTCGACGCCGAGACGTTGAAGTACCTGCGGCTCACCGGCCGCGGCGAAGATCACATCGCGCTCACCGAGGCCTACTATCGCGCGCAGGGGCTCTTCCACACTGCGTCTCCCGAGCCAGCCGCGCCCGAAGCCGAGTACAGCGCCACGCTGTCGCTCGACCTCGCGACGGTTGAGCCGAGCGTCGCCGGGCCCAAGCGCCCGCAGGACCGCGTGCTGCTTTCGAAGACGCCGGAGAGCTTCGCCGCGCAGCTCCCCACGCTGCAGGGGCCGAGCGCCAACCGGAACATCGTGCGCCAGATGGTGCGCTGGGAGGGCGAAGGCGGCAACACCTCGTCCACCGGCGATATTGCGAGCTCGGTGGGCGCGGCTTCGCCGATAGCGCCCGCGATTGTGACGATCACGCCGACCACGCATGAGGCGGTCGCGACGGCAACCGCAGAGACCAGCAAGGCCGAGCTGATGCACTCGGTCGAGGCGCGCTTCGGCGTCGATCCGGAAAAGTATCTGGTCGACGGCTCGATCGTGATCGCGGCCATTACCAGTTGCACGAATACCAGCAATCCTTACGTGATGGTGGCGGCGGGGCTGCTGGCGAAGAAGGCGGTGGAGGCGGGCCTGATGACGCCGCCGTGGGTGAAGACTTCGCTTGCGCCGGGCTCGCGCGTGGTCACCGACTACTACACGCGCGCCGGTCTGCTGCAGTACCTGGACGCGCTGCGCTTTCAGGTCGTCGGCTATGGCTGCACGACGTGTATCGGCAACTCCGGCCCGCTGCCGACGGACGTTTCGAAGGCCATCGAAGAGCATGGTCTGGTCGCGGTTTCGGTGCTCAGCGGCAACCGCAACTTCGAGGGGCGCATCTCGCCCGAAGTCCGCGCGAACTATCTGATGAGCCCGCCGCTGGTGGTCGCTTACGCGCTCGCCGGGCACATCGCGCATGACTTCGACGCGGAGCCGCTGGGCTGGTCTCCAAGAGACGGGGACAAGCCTGGTCAGCCCGTGTTCCTGCGCGACATCTGGCCGTCGCAGAAAGAAGTCGCCGACACTGTCGCAAGCTGCATCGACTCGACGATGTTCCGCACGCAATACGCGACGGTGGCCGACGGCGATGCCAACTGGCAGAACCTCAAGTTCCCCTCCGGCGACACCTATGGGTGGGAGCCGGATTCGACTTACATTCGCAAAGCTCCGTACTTCGAGGGCATGACCGCTACGCCCGCACCGGTCGAGGACATCTCCGACGCGCGCGTGCTGGCGGTGCTGGGGGATTCGGTGACCACCGATCACATCTCGCCGGCGGGCTCAATCAAGCTCAACGGCCCCGCGGGAAAATACCTCACCGACCACGGCGTGAAGCCCGCGGACTTCAACTCCTACGGCTCTCGGCGAGGCAATCATGAGGTGATGGTGCGCGGGACGTTCGCCAACGTCCGCCTGCGCAACAAACTCGCGCCCGGGACCGAAGGCGGCGTGACGCGGCTGCTGCCAGAAGGCACGGGAATGAGCATCTACGACGCCAGCGTCGAGTACGCAAAGCGCGGCACGCCGCTGGCGATCCTCGCGGGCAAGGAGTACGGCTCGGGCAGCTCGCGCGACTGGGCCGCCAAAGGCCCGAAGCTGCTGGGGATTCGCTTCGTGATCGCCGAAAGTTACGAGAGGATCCATCGCTCGAACCTGGTCGGGATGGGCATTCTACCCTTGCAGTTCAAAGCGGGAGAAAGCGTGGAGTCGCTAGGTCTCACCGGCGAGGAGACCTTCACGCTCGGCTCGAAAGCCGGGGAACTCAAGGCGATGTTCGACTCGAAGTTCACTGGGGGAAAGAACCTGAGTGTCGTCGCGAAGACGATCGATGGCAAACAGAAGCAATTCTCCGCAGCCGTTCGCATCGACACGCCGCAGGAGATTCTGTACTACCAGCACGGCGGAATTCTGCAGTATGTTCTTCGCCAGTTGGCGGGAAAGGCTTAGTTGGTTCGCTGTCCGGCGACCTGCACGAGCCGCGAAACCAGTGAACTAAGTCTGGTAGACTAAGTCCGGAGGAAATTCGATGCAGACGGTCAATATTCATGAAGCCAAAACACACCTTTCCCGGCTGATCGAGAAGGCCGTGGCAGGCGAGCCATTCATCATCGCCAAGGCCGGCAAGCCGATGGTCAAGGTCGCGGCGATCCAGCCGGAGGAGCCAAATGCGAAACGTCAGTTTGGTTTCCTGAAGGGCCAGTTCAAGGTACCGAAGGACTTCAAGGCCTTTGCGCGAGAGGAGATCGACGAGATGTTCTTCGGAAACCCGGATAGGCTGAAGATGGGAAAGCGGAAGAAGTGAGACAGATCCTTTTGGACACGCAGTTGTTGCTCTGGACGGTAGACGATCCGTCCCGCTTCCCCGGTTCGGCGGCTGAGCTGCTCGAAGATAGGGCAAACCGCGTGTACTTTAGCCTGGCAAGCATCTGGGAGGCCTCGATCAAGTTTGCTCTGGGTCGTTCCGACTTCACGATGCCGCCAGGCAAGCTGCGGGACGGGCTGCTGCGGTCCGGCTTCACCGAGCTGCCGATTGCCAGCGAGCACGTCATCGCTGTATCCCGACTGCCGCACATCCATCGCGATCTCTTCGACCGGCTGCTGGTCGCGCAGGCGGAGGTCGAAGGGCTCACGCTGATGACGACCGATAAAACGCTGGCCAAGTACGGGCCGCATGTGCAGAGGTTCCGATGAGCGCAGTGTCGGCTGCAAGTGACAAGACGATGTACCTGCCCGAGATTCTCGCCCACACGCGCGCGATCGTCGAGGAGCGCAAGGCGAATGCCGATCTGCGTTCGCTGGAACGTGCTGCGGCGGCGCACCAGCCACGCGGATTCGCGAGGGCTCTGCGGGCGAAGGCGCAGTACGGGCCGGCGATCATCGCCGAGCTCAAGAAGGCTTCGCCGTCGAAAGGACTTATTCGCGCCGCGTTCGATGTAGCTCATCTCGCGCGGCAGCTTGAGGCCGGCGGCGCGGCGGCGCTCTCCGTGCTTACCGATGAGAAGTTCTTTCAGGGCTCGCTCGACAACCTTCGCCGCGCCTCCGCCGCGGTGACGATTCCCTGCCTGCGCAAAGACTTCATCGTCGATGAATTTCAAATCCTCGAAGGCCGCGCCAACGCCGCCGACGCAATCCTGCTGATCGTCGCGGCGCTCAACGACTCCGAACTGCGCACGCTCCGTGGCGCCGCGAAGCAGCACGGCCTCGACGTGCTCTGTGAAGTCCACGACCGCGAAGAGCTGCACCGTGCACTCGCGCTCGATTGCGAGTGCATCGGCGTGAACAGCCGCGATCTGCGCACGTTTGAGGTGTCGCTGGACCGCACCTGCGAGCTGGCCGCGCATCTTCCCGGCGATGTCGTGCGTGTCGCGGAGAGCGGCATCGACACCGCCGCCGACATCGAGCATCTGCGCGCCGCGGGCTACGAGGCCTTCCTCATTGGCGAGTCGCTGATGCGCCAGCCGCATCCCGGCGAAGCGCTCGCGCATCTGCTGAACGAGGCTGCGAGTTTGAGCAAACTCGCAAAGTAAAGAATTCCGTTGAACTCCGCTATGTGGATCAAGATCTGCGCCAACACGAACCTTGCCGATGCCCAGCTTGCCGCTGACCTGGGCGCCGATGCGGTGGGCTTCGTCTTCGCGCCCAGCAAGCGCCAAGTGACCGCCGCCCAGGTTGCGGAGATTACGGAGAAGCTACCCGCCAATGTCGAGAAAGTTGGAGTCTTCAGCACAACCGATTCGGCAGAGATTGGGCGCGCTGTCGCTTCGGCAGGACTCACGGCGGCACAGTTGCACGGTACCTTCGATGCCTCGACCGTAAGGATTTTGGCGGCCAAGTCCGGCGCCGGACTGAAGCTTATCCAGACGGTCGCCTACGAGATCGACGCCGCCGACCGGGGCGTCGCGGACAGACGCTTCGAGGCTGCACTGACGCAAGCCTTCGCCGTGCCGGCTCTCTGGGCAGTCCTGATCGATGCGGCCCGCTCGGGAGCTTCGGGAGGGCTGGGCGCGGCGTTCGACTGGGCACACGCGGCGGCGATTCTTGATCGGACTTATGACACGGTTGGAGCGCGGGGAAGCGACGGACCTAGGGTGATTCTCGCCGGCGGTCTGCGCGCGGAGAATGTGGCGGGGGCGATCGCAGTGCTCCGCCCCTGGGGCGTCGATGTGGCCAGCGGCGTTGAGGCTGCGCCGGGCCGGAAAGATACGGCGCGGCTAAAGCAGTTTCTGGCAGCCGCTCGATGAGTTGTGCGACGTCGTTTTGACCAAGCTACACGGCTGCGTGAGGCCGGAGCTCCATAGCGGCCGCGTCGCATTCTGGGAGCAAAATTAATTCCCGGTCGGCTTTGCAGCGCGGCGGTCCTAGGTGTAAGGTGGAGACATTATGTGCTTCCGCTCTCCGCGATTTACGCTCTCCCCTCGCTACTGGCGCATCGTAGCGGCCTGGGCGGAGTAGTCTCGCGGAACCCGAAGCATCTTATCTGCGATTCTCAACATCTTCCCGAGCCGCAACCCCCGAGGTTGCGGCTTTCGCGTTTTTCTGCTTTCGGCGACCCGAAGCGTTGAAATAAAGGAATGGCCTCATGAGCACCACAGCCACACTGACTCGTCCTACCCCCGCGCCCTCCAGCGCAACCCCGGGCCGCTTCGGCGTCTACGGAGGGCGCTACGTTCCCGAGACGCTGATGGCCGCGCTGCTGGAGCTCGATCACGCGTATGCAGAGGCCCAGGCCGATGCGGCGTTTCACGTTGAGCTCGATGGGCTGCTGAAGGACTATTGCGGGCGGCCGACGCCGCTGTACTTTGCCAAGCGGCTGACGGAAACACTTGGCGGGGCGAAGATTTATTTGAAGCGCGAAGACCTGCTGCACACGGGCGCGCACAAGATCAACAACGCACTGGGGCAGGCGCTCCTGGCACGGCGCATGGGCAAGCAACGCATCATCGCGGAGACGGGCGCGGGCCAGCATGGTGTCGCGACGGCAACGGTGTGCGCGCTGTTTGGGCTGCAGTGCGTGGTCTACATGGGCGAGGAGGACATGCGGCGACAGGAGTTGAACGTGTTTCGCATGCGGCTGCTGGGTGCGGAGGTACGTGGCGTAGCGTCCGGCTCGGCGACGCTGAAGGATGCGATCAACGAGGCGATGCGCGACTGGGTGACGAATGTGCGCTCGACGTTTTATATTCTCGGATCGGCGCTTGGGTCGCACCCTTATCCGACGATGGTGCGGGATTTTCATCGCGTGATTTCGATAGAAGCCAAGCGGCAGATTCTAGAGCATGAGGGGCGGTTGCCGGATGCGATCGTCGCTTGCGTGGGCGGCGGATCGAACGCGATCGGTGCGTTCTACGAGTTCATCGCAGAGCCGAACGTGCAGTTGATCGGCGTCGAAGCCGGCGGCCGCGGCATGGCACTGGGTGAGCATGCAGCGCGTTTTGCGCCCAACGGCGGCGGAACGCCCGGCGTGCTGCAGGGAACCTACAGCTACGTGCTGCAGAACGAGGCTGGCCAGGTTGCGGCGACCCACTCGGTGTCTGCGGGGCTGGACTACGCGAGCGTGGGTCCCGAACACGCCATGCTGCATGATTCGGGGCGCGCGACCTATACCAGCGCAACGGATGATGAAGCGCTGGAGGCAACCAAGGTGCTCTCGCGCACGGAAGGGATCATTCCAGCATTGGAGAGTGCACATGCAATTGCCGAGGCGATCAAGCTGGCGCCAAAGATGGGCAAGGACAAGATCATGATCGTGAATGTGAGTGGACGCGGCGATAAAGACATTGGGATTCTGACGCGGGAGTTGAAGCTGTGATCTCTTTCTCACACGAACCGGGTCTGGTCATTTACTTCACTGCGGGCGACCCTGATCTTGCGACGACGCGAGAGATGGCGATTGCGGCGATTGATAACGGCGCGGATGTGATCGAGCTGGGCGTGCCGTTCAGTGATCCGCTGGCCGATGGGCCGGTGATCCAGCGGGCCAGTGAGCGGGCGGTCGCGAAGGGAACGCGGCTGACGGATGTGCTTGCGATCTGCAAGGAGATTCGTGCGGCTCGGCCGGGCGCGGGGATTATTTTGTTCAGCTATCTGAATCCAGTGTTGAGGCTTGGGCTGGCTGAGTTTGCAAAGGCCGCGAAGGCGGCGGGGGCGGATGGCGTTTTGCTGACCGACATGATTGTCGAAGAGGCCGGCGAGTATCTCGCGGCGATGCACGAGAACGGGCTGGCGCCGGTGTTTCTGGCTGCGCCGACTTCGCCGGATGAACGGCTGAAGGCGATCGCCGAAAGCTCGCAAGGGTTCGTGTATGCGATCTCGCGGGTGGGAATTACGGGCACGCAGACGGAACTGGCTGCGGATGCAAAGGGGCTGGTGGAACGCATCCGGAAGTTTACGAAGCTGCCGGTTGCGTTGGGCTTCGGCATCTCGACCCCCGAGCATGTGCGCGCAGTAGCGGAGTTCGCCGACGCGGCGGTTGTGGGCAGCGCGCTGGTTGCGCTGATCGAGAAGACGCCCGCGGGCGACGCGCCGAAAGCGGTGGGTGAGTTCGTGCGCGGACTGCGCCAGGGAGCGGCCGGCGCATGAGATCACTCGTAAGCATGTGTCCAACCAAGTATCATCATTGCGGGCCAGAAAACGCGTTGCTGCATCCCATCAGCGCGGCGCGGCCGCCATTTCCGCGAGCCGAAAGAGGCTCGCTGTACGAGGTAGCATGGACATTCCCGACTGGCGTAACAGGATCGACCAACTGGACGAGCAGATCGTCCGTCTGCTCTCGGAACGCGCTGCTGCAGCGGTTGCGATTGGCGAGATCAAGCGCAACAACAGCGCACCCATCTACGAACCCAATCGCGAGCAGGCTGTCTTCGAGCACATCCGCAGGGTCAACCCCGGTCCACTTACCGGCGCGCAGATCCAGGACGTCTATGAACGGCTCATGGATGTCATGCGGGCGCTGCAGCGTCCGCAGCAGTAACACTTCGAATGCAGGGCTACTTTTATTTTCAGTACCACGGTTTTCATTTTCAGCAGCAAAACGAGGAATCCAGTGATGATCGTCGCCATGCAGGCCCAAGCCACCGATGAGCAGATTCAAAACGTGATCGAGCGAATGGTGGAGCTCGGCTTCAACGTCCACCGCACGACCGGGGAGACTCAGACCATTCTCGCGGGAGTTGGGACGCCCGCGCACTTCGAGGTCACCGAGTTCCAGGTGCTCTCGGGCGTGCATCAGGCGTATCGCATCTCTTCGCCGTATAAGCTGGCCGGGCGCGGCTTCCGGCCGGAGGGGACGCGGGTTACGTTTCCGAATGGCGTGGTCGTCGGCGGCGATGAGGTGGTGATCATGGCGGGGCCGTGCTCGATCGAGAGTCGCGAGCAGATTCGGCTGAGCGCGCAACAGGTGGCGGCGGCGGGTGCGCAGTTTCTTCGCGGCGGCGCGTTCAAGCCGCGCAGCTCGCCGTACAGCTTTCAGGGCATGGGCGTCGAAGGGCTGAAGATCATGCGCGACGCCGCCAGCGAGTTCGGGCTGCTGGTCATCACCGAGGTGATGGAGATTGCGCAGATCGAGCCGATGCTGCCGTACATTGATTGCTTCCAGGTGGGAGCGCGCAACATGCAGAACTTCAACCTGCTGCGCGAGCTCGGCCATGCGCGCAAGCCGGTGCTGCTGAAGCGCGGCATCGCGGCGACCATTGAAGAGGTGCTGCTCTCGGCCGAATACATTCTTTCCGGCGGCAACTACGAGTTGATGCTGTGCGAGCGCGGCATTCGCACGTTCGAGACTTACACGCGCAACACGATGGACATCTCGGCGATTCCGGTGCTCAAGAAGCTGACGCATCTGCCGGTGCTGGGCGATCCGTCGCATGGCGTGGGCAAGCGCGACCTGGTGCCGCCGATGGCGCTGGCCGCGGTCGCGGCCGGGGCCGATGGATTGCTGATGGAGATGCATCCGAATCCCGATAAGGCCATGTCCGATGGAGCGCAGTCGCTGTTCCCGGACCAGCTTACGGAGCTGGTGGCGAAGCTGCGCAAGCTGGCGCCGATTGTGGACCGCAGCATCGCGCCGGCCGTGTCGCACGTGCATGCGTAGGTGAATGTGTAGTTGAACGTGTAGCTGAATGCAGGGAGTTGGCTTGCGACGCATCGTGGTCAAACTCGGAACGAACGTGATCATGCGGGCCGATGGCAAGGTGGCGCTTGGTTTGTTGTGCGGCCTGGTGGAGCAGATTGCGGCGCTGCGTGCGCAGGGCCTCGAGGTGCTGGTGGTCAGCTCGGGCGCGGTGGGGCTGGGCGCGGAGCGGCTGGGGTTGGCGGCGCGGCCGACCGCCGTGGAACAGGTGCAGGCGTGCGCGGCGATTGGGCAGTCGCGACTGATGGCGCTGTACGACGATGCGTTTGACCGGCTCGGCTGCCGGATTGCGCAGGTGCTGCTGACGGAGGACGACTTCCGCGACCCGTTGAGGCATACCAATCTGCGGGCGACTTTAGACGCGCTGCTGACGCTGGGCGTGATTCCGATCGTGAACGAGAACGATACCGTGTCGACGATGGAGCTGGACCGTCCGGCGGATGCGATGCAGCGGGAACGCGGCAAGAAGGATTTCGGCGACAGGATCTTCGGCGACAACGACAAGTTGTCAGCGCTGCTGATGAAGCATATCGACGCGGACCTGCTGGTGTTGCTGTCCGATGTCGATGGCCTTTACGATCGCAACCCTGCGCTGCCTGAAGCGGCGATTCTGCCTGTCGTGGAAGTCATCGACGAGAGCATCCTCGCGCTGGCGCACGGCGGCAATGGGCGCGGGCGCGGCGGCATGATCTCCAAGCTGGAGAGCGCGCGCATTGTGCTCGACGCGGGCAAGCAGGCGGTGATCGCCAACGGGCGAACGCCGCAGGTGCTGGAGCGCATCGTCGCGGGCGAAGCGCTGGGGACACGTTTTCAAACGGCGCGTTTTGTGGCGGCGAGCGAAGATGCGCTGGCGGAGGCTCCGCGGTGAAACGGCTCGCCAAGGCGGTGGAAGCGGTGCTGGACACACGCGAGATTGCGGCCGCGGCCAAGCGTGCGTCGCGAGTGCTCGCGCCGCTTGGAACGGCGGCGCGCAATGATGCGCTGGAGGCGATGGCCCGTGGGCTGGAGGCAGCGAGTGCGGAGCTGCTGAAGGCCAACGCTGAGGATTTGAAGATCGCCGAATTGCTGGTGGGCGACGACCGGCTTGCACCGGCGACGCTCGCGCGGCTGAAGCTCAGCCAAGCCAAGCTGCGCGAGATGGTCGAGCAGGTGCGCTCGGTCGCGGCGCTGCCCGATCCGCTGGGCCGTGTGCTGGAAGCGATGGAGCTGGACGACGGCGATCCTGCGCCAGCCGAACAGCAGGCCTCGGGCGGCGAGCAGATTGGGCTTCATTTGCAGAAGATCAGCGTCCCGTTGGGCGTGCTCGCGGTGATCTTCGAGGCGCGGCCCGATGCGGTGACGCAGATTGCCGCGCTGGCGCTGAAGTCGGGCAATGCGGCGATCCTGAAGCCAGGCCGCGAGGTGGAGCGCACGGCCGAAGCGCTGGTGCGCGTGCTGCGCGAAGCGGTTGCGCGGCAGGGCCTGCCCGCCGATGCGATTGCGCTGGTGCGCGGACGCAAGCGTGTCGACGAGTTGCTGGCGATGCACGACCTGGTGGACATGGTGATCCCGCGCGGCGGCAAGACGCTGGTCGAATACGTGCAGGCCAACACGCGCATTCCGGTGCTTGGCCACGCGGAGGGCGTGTGCCACATCTACGTCGATCGGAGCGTGGAGGAGGAGCTTGCGCTGCGGGTGATCGAGGACGCGAAGACCGATTATCCGGCGGTGTGCAACGCCGTGGAAACGGTGCTGGTGCATCGCGAGATTGCGAAGGAGTTTCTGCCCCGGCTGGCGACGCGCCTGCGCGATCGCGGCGTGCAGATCCATGGCGACGCGGCGACCCGCGAGCTGCTGCTGGTGGCCCTCGACATTCAACTGCCCCCGGTGCACGACTGGCACACCGAGTACGGCGATCTGGCGATCTCGATTGGCGTGGTCGAGTCGCTCGATGCGGCGATGGACCACATTCACGCGCACGGCTCGTCGCATACGGAGAGCATTCTCACGGAGGACGCGGCGGCGGCGGAGCGGTTTCTGCGCGAGGTGGATTCGGCGGGCGTGTTCCACAATGTGTCCACGCGGTTTGCGGACGGTTTTCGCTACGGCTTTGGCGCGGAGGTGGGCGTGAGTACCAGCAAGTTCCACGCGCGCGGGCCGGTGGGGCTGGAGGGCTTGACCACGTACAAGTATGTGCTGCGAGGGCGCGGGCACATCGCGGGCGACTATCGGGCTTCGGGCAAGCCTATCTCAGGCCGGCCGGGCGGGAAGCCTCGGGCGTTTACGCACCGGCGCGAGGTCTGACACGATGCGCGTGCTGATCGTGGGGACAGGTCTGATCGGAGCGTCGCTCGGACTGGCGCTGAAGGCTTCGTACCGCACGATTGTTGGCTGGGACGCCGATCCGAAGGAGCTGGCCAGGGCGCTGGAGATGGGCGCGATCGACGAAGCGCTGCCGAGTCGCGAAGCGGTGCTGAGGCCGGAGGTCGCGGACATCTATGTGCTGGCGACGCCGGTGCTGCCGATCCTCGACTGGATGCAGCGGCTGGCGCCGGTGCTTGGTGCAGGGCAGCTTGTCACCGACGTCGGCAGCACCAAGCGCGAGATCGCGGCGCTGGCGGCTAAGCTCTACAACCAGCCGGCGCCGGGGCAATCGGGCCATGCGCGATTTCTCCCCGGGCATCCGATGGCGGGCAAGGAGTCGGGCGGCGCGGCGCTGGCGGAGGCGACGCTGTTCGATGGCGCGACGTGGCTGTTCACGCCGATCGATGCGTCGCAAGGACCGCTGGAGCAGCAGTGGCGCGCGCTGGTTGCGAGCTTCGGCGCAGAGGCGCGCGATCTCGATCCGGAGCGCCACGATGAGGTGTGCGCGTGGGTATCGC
Organism: Granulicella sp.; assembly: GCA_965277925.1. Lineage (GTDB taxonomy): Bacteria > Acidobacteriota > Terriglobia > Terriglobales > Acidobacteriaceae > Granulicella. Next base: position 2,737,057 of record OZ255850.1, read on the forward strand.
ATCTGCCCCAGTTCCTCTCCACCGCGCTGGCTGCGCTGCTGGAGGACACGTTTGAGGACTCCGAGGGCGGGCCCGTGGTGCAGGCCGGCGACATTCGAGCGGTAGGCGGCCGCGCGCTGCGCGAGACCACGCGGCTCGGGGCGAGCCCCTACAGTATGTGGCGCGATGTGGCGCTGACCAATACGGACAACGTGGCGGCGACCTTACTGGCGCTGGAGCAGCGGCTGGCGCATATTCGCGAGAACCTGCGCACGCCGGAGCTGCGCGAAGAGTTTGCGACGGCGAACCGCTTTCGAAAGCAGCGGGCCGGAAAGGCTGATTGAGTCTGACAGGTTTCCTCGGCGGCTAAACCACGCTGCAATCATTGACGATCACGGAGGGACTGAAGTGCCGCCCCTTCAAAAACACTCACTCGATCAGAGCTCCCGAAACGTCGAATACCGATTCCGAGGCGTACGGTGGATCGAGACGTGCGGTGGATTTGGAGGCGTCGCACCCCACTCATGTCACGATGAAGCCGCGCCATGAATGGGCCACCCGGAGATTTAAATGTGCGCGCGGCCAAGACCCTCTGGGGCCGTCGAGACCGCCGCCGGTGGAGTTCGTGACCCAGACCGTGCTGCTGGCGCCGGTCGCCAGACTGTAAGGGCTTTGGCCGGCCTCGATTGCGTACTCGCCAAAGGAGTAGGAGGATTCGACGCCGGTAGAGTTCAGCAGATAGAGCGAGCCGGTCGGGGAGATTCCGCCGGCTGGGGCGGCCGCGATGATCTGGGCCCCAGCTGCGGAGGTCCCGGCGAAGTTTTGCAGGATTGCTGCGGGGCCGTACAGCGTTCCGGTATTCGTAAACGCAGTTATGGACGGGCCATTGGAGGGCGGATAGAAGCCGTCCGCGACGGCGGTGGCGTCGTAGGCTCCGGCGAAGGGCGATCCAGGGGCGGGCGCGCCGGAGCTCAGGAGTTCCGCAACGCTGGAGCCATCGGCCACCCAGACGCTGGCGGAGGCATCGATCGCAAGGCCGCACAGGGTGCCCGTGGAGGCGCCGGGGAGGCCCGCGCCGCTGAAGGTGAGGGCGATGGTGAAGTCGTTGGGCCGAGCGCTGGAACTGAGCGTGGGCTGAAACGGGCTGGAGGGCGTCTGCGGCTCGGTTGCGGCTGCTCAAGACCGCCACAACCAGAGACCGCGAGCCCTGACCGCGGGCGTTGCCGACGGCGCTTGCGTTGGCTTTGGTTCCCGAAAGAGAGGAGGGGATCGAGAAAAATATCCCTGCACCAAAATTGGTGCTTGCTATTTCGTCTCGCCGGGCGTAATCCTGTTGCTAAGATCGCGCGAGGAATGTGTCGCTTCATCGCACCATTGTTCGATCGAGCGGTGCAAGAAGTCTCAAGCGGGCGCCTCGACAATTTAGAAGCCGGAGATGAAGGTCATGCGGAACGATGAGGAAACCATCAAGCTGTACGCGGCGGGTTTTGACAACTCGGATGAAGCCGATGAACTTGACGCGTTGAATGGCGAAGACGAAGAGGAAGAAGAGGAGCTCACCGCAGGGGATGCGTTCTCGAGCCCGCACGCGGAAGAGGCTGAGATGTATGCCGCGCCCTCCACGCCGGTCGATCCCTATGAGCCGCCATCGAGACTCTCCAGCGAGCCCGAGCGGAGTGCGACGGAGGCGCCGGTAGGCTCGGCCATGAAGAAGGCTGCCGCCAAGCATGCAGCGAAAAAGCATGCCGCCAAGAAATCCGCTGCCAAGAAGGCGCCCGCCAAACATGCCATGAAACACGCTGCGAAAAAGGCCGCTGCGAAAAAGGCTCCCGCGAAGAAGGCTGTCGCGAAGAAACCCGCAGCGAAGAAAGTTCCCGCGAAGAAGAACGCGGGCAAAAAGATCTCAAGTTCTGCCGCGAAGTCTACACGTGCTCTGCGCGGCGGTAAGTCTGCCCCTAAAAAGGCAGTCGGCAACAAGAGCACAAGCAGCAAAAAATCAACTATGAGAGGTACGACCTTGGCAACGAAGAAAGCAACCGCTAAGAAAGCTGTGAAGAAGACCGCCGTGAAGAAGACCGCTGCAAAGAAGACGACGGCGAAAAAGGCCGCCGTGAAGAAGAGCCCGGCCAAGAAGACGGCAGCGAAAAAGAAGTAGTCTCCGCTAACCGCAGCACCAGGCAAGCAAAAGCGCCCGGCACCTCTCACGAGGTTCCGGGCGTTTTTGCGTGTGCGCTACGGCTGCGCGCGCAGGATCCGAGGCTGATTGGCGCGTGCTGCGTTCTACTTCATCGACTGGATGGCGGCGAGCACCTCGTCGCTGTGGTTCTGGATGTCCTTGACCTGCCACTCCTTCACGATCTTGCCGTCGGGCGAGATGAGGAAGGTGGTGCGCTCTGCAAAGTGCATGGGGCCGAAGGATTTGATCGGCACGCCATACTCGTCGACGACTTTGTGTTCGGGGTCGGCCAGCAGTTTGAAGGTGAGGGTGTCCTTGGTGCAGAAAGCCTTGTGGCTGTCGACGGTATCGAGCGAGACGCCCAGCACGGCGGCGTTGAGCGCCTCATACTTGGGCAGATCGCGTTGGAAGTTGTGCGCCTCCAGCGTGCAGCCGCTGGTCTGGTCCTTGGGATAGAAGTAGAGCACGACCCATTTGCCCTTGTATTCATTGAGCGAGACGGGTGTGCCCTCCTGCGAGGGCAGCGTGAAGTTGGGCGCCGCGGCACCGACGGGCGCCAGGTCTTTGGCCATCGCCACAGCTGGGGCCAGCGCCATCATGCAGGCGAGTGCGCCTGCCAAACCTGTTGCGATCTTGCGTGAAGGAAGCATGCGAATCTCCTGGCTGGCGAGCCCCTGCCTGCGGGCCGCGCGTCGTCTGCCATCTTACGCCGACGCTGACCCTGTTACGAGCGGAATCGCCAGGAGCGGAATTGCTAGGGGCAAGCAGGCTGTGCGGCAGCGCCGACGATCGCAATCCCCGCGGAGTTGGCCGCCGCGAACATCGCCTCGCGGTCGAACAACAGCGTTCGTCCGGCCTCCACGCAGAGACACGTCGCGCCCGCCGCGCGCATCGCCTCGATCGTCGGCACGCCCACCACCGGCACATCGAAGCGCATGTCCTGGTTCGGCTTGGCGACCTTGACAACGGTCAAGGTGCGTCCGAGCGTGCTGCCAGATTCCGGTTCGCCTGCGCGCACCAGCTCTTCACTGCGCAGCAGCTCGCCGGTGCGCAATATATCTCCACTGCGCAACAGCTCGCCGGCACGCAGGATAGTCGCGTCCGTGCCCTCCATGGCCTCTAGCGCAACGCAGGCGCCTGCGGCGATCACTACCGTCTGGCCGAGGTCGAAGGCGGCGATTCCGCGCGCAACACGAAGCCCATACTCGATGTCGCCGCGCTCGGCTTCGTTCGGCTCCCGCGTGGTGAGCACGCCTTCGGTTGCCAGCATCGGTTCCAGGAACGCGGTCGACGAGATCAGCGTGATCCCCTCATCTTCAAGCACCTTCGCGACCGCGCCGAGCAGCATGTCGGTGTTGCGGGTGCGCAGATTGAGGAGCAGCTTGGCCAGTCGCCAGTCGGGGCGGATACTGGAAAAAATCTGCTTGTGCTTGACCTGCCCGGCCATCACGGCGCGAGTGATGCCCTCGCGCTGAAAGGTCTCGATGAGCTTGGACAGTTCGCCCAGCGAGAGCCAGTGGACGCGCACAAACTCCGGCTCGCGCGCGGCGCGGTCGTCCATCTCTGGAGACGTCTCTTCCTTGATCGCCGCGACGACCACTCGCAGGCCATGCGCGCGCGCCGCGTCGAGCAGCAGGAACGGGAAGCGGCCATTGCCGGCGATGAGGCCGAGCGCGCTTGCTGGCTCAGCTGTCATGCAGCTTCGAGTCGAAAGTTCACGCGGTGTCCAAGTGATCCCGCCATGTTTACCAGTGCGTCGATCGAGAACTTATTGATCTTTCCGCGCAACAGGTCGTTGATCCGCGGCTGAGAAACACCGCAATGCGTCGCCGCTGCCGCTTGGCTCCAGCCGTTTTCTCTAACAATCTTCCGAATCTGCAGCATCAACTCAGAACGCGCCTCAAGGTTGGCCGCCTCCTGCGTGGAATATCCCAATGCGTCCCAAACCGACTCGAACTCCGAAACGACGAGACGGGACTCGCTCACCTTCGCTCTCGCATTAGTTGCTCGAACCGTCCGCGCGCCAGCACGAGGTCTCTTTGGCTTGTCTGCTGCGTCTTTTTTTGAAACGCGTGCAGCACGTACACCGCCTCGGCCAGCCTCGCGATGTAAATCACTCGATAGGTTCCTGACTCCACCCATAATCGAATCTCCTCCACTCCCTTGCCGATATCAGGCATCGGCTTGAAATCGCTAGGCAGTTCGCCCTTCTGCACGTTTCTCAGTTCGAAGCCTGCCTCGCGCTGAGCCAAAGCAGGAAACGCACGAAGCGATTTGTAGGAATCACCAAGCCAAAGCAGCTTTTTCACTCTTGATTATATATCCATTCCGATATAATTCGTCTACTACTTGATCACGCCACGTTCGCTCTGCCCCACGAACTCCGCCAGGTACTTCACGTGTTCGTCGCCCGTGCCGCTGGCGAGCATTTCGCCGATCGCCTCCAGCGCCTGCGTGGTGTTGCGCTTGCCGTTGGTCAGCAGGCGCATGGCGGTCGAGAGCGTGCGCAACTCCTGCTCGGTGAAGCCGCGGCGCTGCAGGCCGACTTTGTTCAGTCCGTAGGCATGATTGTTGCGCTCGATCGAGGTGAGCGAGTATGGCAGCACGTCCTGCGTGATCGTCGTGCCGCCGCCGATGTAGCTGTAACGGCCAATCCGGCAATACTGATGCACCGGGCAGAGAGCGCCGACCATTGCGTAGTCCTCGACGACAACGTGGCCGGCCAGCGTCGCCGAGTTGGCCAGGATGCAGCCGTCGCCGATGGTCGAATCGTGGCCGATGTGCGTGTACGCCATGATGAGGCAGCCCGAGCCGACACGCGTGACGCCGCCGCCGCCGGCGGTCCCGCGCGAGATCGTTACCGATTCACGGATGGTGTTGCCGTCGCCGATCTCCAGGCGTGTCGGCTCGCCCGCATACTTCAGATCCTGCGGCGCGATGCCCAGGCAGGCGAACGGAAAGACGCGGTTGCCGCGGCCGAAGGAGATGTGGCCATCGAGCACCACATGCGAGATCAGCTCGCAGTCCTCGCCCAGAACGACATTCGGACCGATGGTGCAGAATGGCCCAACGGTGCAACTCGCGGGGACCACCGCGCCCTCAGCCACAATCGCGCTGGGATGAATGCTCACTCGCCCGTGGCCTCGCTGCCGGATGCACTGCCGCTGCTTTCGGCCCTCGCTTGGCTGCTTTCGGGCTTCGGCTGGGGCACGCGCGGCACGAGCTGGCAGGTGATGATCGCATCCGCCGCGATCTTGCCGTCCACCGTGCAGACGCCCTTCATCTTCGCGGCGCGCGAGCGCCAGTTCAGCACCGTCACTTCGATGCGAAGCTGGTCGCCGGGAACGACGGGCCGGCGAAAGCGCGCCTTCTCGATGCCGGTGAAGACCATCAGCTTGTCCTCGCGGTCGGGAATTTCGGTGAGCAGCAGCGCACCGCCCGCCTGCGCCATCGCTTCGACGGTCAGGACGGCGGGCATGATCGGATAATCCGGAAAATGCCCGGTGAAGTGCGGCTCGTTCACCGAGACATTCTTGATGGCGACGATGCGCGTTCGGGGTACCATCTCGATCACGCGATCGATCATCAGAAAGGGATAGCGGTGCGGCAGAATCGCCATGATCTGGACGATGTCCATGGTCAACGGCTCGGGCTGCGGCGCGGCGCTTGCGCCTTTGGGCGCGGCGGGGGAATTACTCAGGGAATCACTCAGGAAATCACTCATGGCGTGGCCCAGAATATCACCGCGGAGAGTTGTAAGTTCTAAGTTGCCAGTTGTAAGGCTGTTCTCGCGAACTTACAACGTACAACTTACAACTCACATCTATTTCGTCTTCTTGCTCAGCGGCCGGTCGGGGTCGAACAGGTCGGCCGGGAGCTTCGTGTTGTACACCACCTTGGTCAAGAATCGCTGTCCGGTCATGTCGCCGTTGTGCAGGGCAGTAACCGAATAGGCGGTCATGATGCCCTGGATCGAGTGGTAGTCGGCGAACTGCTGCAGATCGGTATTCAGGTCGCCGTAAAGCGGATCGTGCCATTGAAAGCTGAGGCTGAGCGGAAGGTGCGAATCCTGGTCGAGGTCCAGCGTTACCGCGTCGTTGCTGGCCGTTACGATGCTGACCTGGTCGGCGATCCGGCGTTCCACCATCTCGGTGCCCGCGTAGGTGACGATCGTTCCGGGGCGCTTGAGCCAGTCGTTCACGACGACGTCCAGCGAGTGTTGATGGCGGCGTTCATAGTCGTCCACATCTTTGGCGGGCAGCGGCTTGGTGCCTTTGTACGTAATCTCGTAGCCATTGTCCGCGTTCCAGACCTCGGCGATGTCGCGATGGTCGGTCGCGATGAAAACGCCGGAGTGCGTGATGATGACGACCCGCTCCGCGAACGGCTGGGCGCGATAGTACTCCTCGATCTGCGGGGCTTCCTCGTGCGGCTGGCCCTTGTAGAAGGTCGCCGCGCGGCCGTAGAAGACCCAGTCCTGGCGGTTAAGCCACGCGTCGCCGCCGAGCGCGGCCACCATCTCGGCGAGCAGCTTGCGTGCGCGGACGTCGCCAGCCTCAGCAGAGGGCGCCTGCGCGCTGGGAATCGCCGACGCCTGCGCGTGGACACGCGGCGCGAACACCGCGCACAGCAGCGCCATCGCCAGAACGAACTTCATGCCATGTCGCAATTTGTCTCTCGCATCTTGCATCTTGTATCTTCTCTCTCGGATCGATCACCCAACCAGCACCGCGCCGCCGTTCACGTTGAAGACTTCGCCCGAGACAAATCCTGCCCACTTCGTGCACAGAAAAACGATCGGCCCGGCGATCTCTTCGGGCTCCGCCGCACGTCCCAATGGAATCAAAGCCAACGCTCTCTTGGACGCAATCGGATCGCTCAAGGTTCCAGCCGACATCCCGGTCCGCACCCAGCCGGGCGCGACGCAGTTGCATAGAATGCCCTGCGGCGCGAGTTCGCTGGACAGGCTCTTGGTCAGCGAAAGCAGAGCGCCCTTGCTGGCTGCGTAGTCCGCATGAAAGGCCTCGCCGCGCTGCGCCGCCGTGCTCGCCACCAGCACGATGTGCCCACGCACATCTCTCGGCACAAACTTGGGGGGCCCATTCATCGCGGTTTCATCGCGATGAGTGGGGTCCGCGGAGGCTTGCGCGACGGCAGAATCGGGGGCCCCATGTCTCGCTTCTGAGACATGGGTCTGTTCCGGCGGCTGCGGCAGCACATGCTCCACAAAACCCTGCACCAGCCCAAACACGCTGTCGAGGTTCACGCCCATTGTGCCCCGCCACTGGGACCCGGTCATCGTGGCGATGGGCTGGTCGTGCGGCGGCCAGATGCCGTGATTCACGATCAGGCAGTCGATGCGCCCAAACACGTCTGCCGCTGCCGCGACCAGCGCCTGTCCGTCCTCGACGGTTGCCAGTTCCATCTGCATCGCACGGCAGAATTCATCTCCGTCGCACTCCGCGGTCAGCGTCCGCGCCGCCGCTCCGGCCGATTTGTAGCTGAACACCACCCGCGCGCCGGCCTGCCGCAGCAGCCGCACTGTGGCCGCGCCGATGCCGCGCGATCCGCCCGTGACCAGCGCCACTTTGCCCTCGAACGAGAGCGCGAGGCCGCGCGAAGATGCCGAAGATTCTGAGAGACCCATCTCGCAGTTGTAGCAGGTGAGCGGGTGTCGTGCATCCAATGCGCAAGGCCGCAGTAGCGAATGGGTCTTCTCCCGCTTTGCTCCCCGGCTTTTTACCCGCGAATACTGTATCGTTTGGCGGCGCGCTGGCATCTTTGATTGCAGGACCCCTCGGATTACAGGACTGTCTGCTTACAGGGCTGTCTGCTTACAGGGCTGTCTGCTTACAGGGCTGTCTGCTTACAGGACCCTCGCTTTCCGGACCCGATCCATCTTGATCTTCAGGAGCTAACCGATGAAGTATTTTCTGCTCGCCTCACGCCTCTTGCTGGGCCTCATCTTTTTCATCCTGGGGCTCAACATCATTCTGCACTTCATCCACATGCCGTATCCCACGGGCGACGCGCTGGCGTGGTTCGGCATCATGGCCGGCCATGGCTGGATGACCTTCATCGGCGTCGTCCAGATGATCGGCGGCCTGCTGTTGCTGGTGGGGCGCTTCGTTCCGCTGGCGCTCACCCTGCTGGCGCCGGTGATCGTCAACATCCTGCTCTACCATGCGCTGCTATGGCCGCATGGATACGCGCTGGCCATCGTTGTCGCGCTCCTCGAAGTCATCCTGTTGATTGCCTATCACCGCAGCTTCGCGCCGTTGTTTATGCCCGACCCGCAGCCCGACACTCGCAAGCCGTAGACCTGGCTTTGGACCGGCGGCTACTTGCCCTTCTCGCGCTTGCGGGCAGCGGCGGCGCGGCTGTCGGCCCGCTTCTCCGCGCCACTCGGGTGAGGCTTCGGCTCGCAGCTTCCCGTGGTCCCGGCGGCTGTCCCGGGAACGCGTTGGAACCCCGGCCAGCAGGCGCGTTCGCCGCTGCTCTTCTCCGGGGTCTTCCTGGCCGATGTCTTTACGGTTGCCTTCTTCGCGGTTGCCATGCCAAGTTAGATCGGACCTTTGGGTCAAAGGCTGTACTGGCACGAATGGAAGGGCCGTAAGAGGCCCCGGAGACGCGCTAGACTGGTCGGCTGCATCTGAAGAAACTGGAGCCCGCCACGATGCGTGTAGGCCTGATGACCCGCGAGTATCCACCCTACGTCTATGGCGGCGCCGGGGTGCACGTCGAATACCTCTCCCGCGAACTTGCCAAGACCATTGAAGTCGAAGTCCATGCGTGGGGAAGTCCGCCAGAGCCGGCGGCGCCGCCGGTCGACGCGCTTGAAGCCGATCCCGCAAGCCTCAATCTTCAGGTCCACTTCGACCAGCCTTGGCCTGCCATCGCCGACGGTACCGACGCCAAGTTCAAGGGCGCGCTCGAAGCGCTGTCGCTCAACCTGTTCCAGAACCTCAATCTCGACCGCCTCGACATCATCCACACCCACACCTGGTACGTGGCCATGGCGGGCTTCCTGGCAAAGAAGCTCTATGGCATTCCGTTCGTCCTGACCACGCATTCGCTGGAGCCGCTGCGCGCCTGGAAGGCCGAACAGCTTGGCACCGGCTATGCGCTGTCCTCATGGATGGAGCTGACGGCGATCCGTGCGGCGGATGCGATCATCGCCGTATCGCACGGTACAAAATCCGACATTTTCAAGGCCTACCCCGAGGTCGATCCGGAGCGCATTCATGTCATCTACAACGGGATCGATCTGCAGCAGTACCAGTACACGCCGCGCATCGACGCGCTGTTGAAGTACGGCGTCAATCCGGGGCGTCCGTACGTGCTGTTCGTCGGGCGCATCACTCGGCAGAAGGGCGTTACGCATCTGGTCGATGCGATTCCGCATCTACCGCCTGGTACACAAGTTGTTCTGTGCGCGGGCGCGCCCGATACCCCCGAGATTGCCGACGAGATGCGCGCCAAAGTGGAGGTCCTGCGGCGGCTAACCCCGGGGAGCCGTGCCGCCATGGTCGAGAACTTTACCCCGCCCGGGCAGGAGCCGGCGGGCCATTCGATCGCGACCGGGGATTACACCGGGACCGGCCACAACCTGGTCTGGATCGAGCAGATGGTGACCAAGGAGGAGGCCATTCAGCTCTACTCGCACTGCGCTGTGTTCTGCTGCCCGTCGGTGTATGAGCCTTTTGGAATCATCAATCTGGAGGCGATGGCCTGCCGTGCGCCGGTGGTCGCGTCGGCCACCGGCGGCATTCTGGAAGTGGTCATCGATGAGTCATCGGACGATGTCGTTTCGGGCGACGCCGAAGCCACCGGCCATCTCGTCCCGTTCACTGCCGATCCCGAAACGACCTTCCCGACGAATCCCGAGCAGTTCGCGCACGACCTTGCGGCTCGCATCACCGGGCTGCTCGACGATCCGGCGAAGGCGAAAGCCATGGGCGAGGCGGGGCGCCGTCGGGTCGAGGAGCACTTTTCCTGGACGTCGATCGCTGCCCAGACGATCCGGCTGTACGAGCAACTTATAGCGGAACGCCGTTAAAGCGGCTTTTCCGATAGCACTGAGACGCCCAACAGCAGATTCCTCCGCTGCGCTGCGGAATGACAACCAAAAAGGCAGCATGCAAGATCTTAGACGCCGCTCCGCTACACCAACTGCGCGTCGAGAGTAATCTCGGCGGCCTTGAGCAGGCGCGAGACGGGGCAGCCGTCCTTGGCCTTGGCGGCGAGCTCGTCGAAGTGCTTCTTCTCGATGCCCGGAACACTGGCCCGGGTCGTGAGGTGGATCTTGGTAACCGAGGGGCCGTCGTCGGTGGTCTCCATGGTGACCACGGCAATGGTTTCGAGGCTGCTGGGCTTGTGCTCGTTGCTGGTGAGCTGCGCGCTGAGCGCCATGGTGAAGCAGCCCGCGTGGGCGGCAGCGATCAGCTCCTCGGGGTTGGTGCCGACGCCGTTCTCAAAGCGCGTGCTGAAGCTGTACTGCGCGTTGTCCAGGGTGTGGCTCTGGGTGCTGATGGTGCCGTGGCCGTCCTTCAAGCCGCCGTGCCAGACTGCCGATGCGCTGCGATCCATGCTGATGTTCTCCTTGATTGCGAAGCGTATGCGCGTCCGCTGCTGGTTCTGATGCAGCCGGTCGCGCAACGGGTTCGATTCTAGAGCAAATCTCCTGTTGCTGCGAAGTTGAAACGGGCGTTCAGTACCGTTTTTCTGGGGAAAAGCGGACATCAACGTTGCGGTTTCGTTATACGCCTACAGGAGATTCGCTGTAGTCTCAGCCGGCATGCAAATAGATGAAGCGGCACAAAAACAGCACGGCCAGCAGGTAGAGCATCCAGCGCTGGCGGCGACCGTGGCCGGTGGCGAGCTCCAGCACGGCAAAGCTAATGAGGCCGAAGCTGAGGCCGGTGGCGATGGAGTAAGTGAGCGGGATGGTGATGATGGTGAGGAAGGCTGGAATGGCGACTGTTGGATCGTTCCAGTCGATACGCGCGGCCCCGCCGAGCATCAGCGCGCCGACCAGGATCAACGCCGGAGACGAGGCGAAGTCGGGGATCGCGCCGACGATGGGTGCGACAAACATCGCGGCGAGAAAGAGCAGCCCCGTGGTGATTGCGGTGATGCCGGTGCGGCCGCCCGCAGCCACGCCCGCCGCGCTCTCGATGTAGCTGGTGACGGTCGATGTTCCGGCGAGCGAGCCGACGACGGTGGAGGTGGCGTCGGCGAAGAAGATGCGGTCCAGGCGGGGGATGGTGTGTGCATCGGGACCTGTGCGGGCGATCAGCCCGGCTCGGTCTGTCACCGCAACGAGCGTCCCGATGTTGTCGAAGAGATCGACGAAGAGGAAGACGAAGATAATCTCCAGCGCATTCATTCTCAATGCCCCGCGGATGTCCAGATGGAAGGCGGTCGCGCGGATGGCCATGGGGTTGAAGGTGGAGGGCTGGTACTTCACCTGGTGGCAGAGAATGCCGAGCGCAAGCGTGGCGAGCACGCCGATCAGCATCCCGGCCTTCACGCGATAAGCCTGCAGGATGGCGATGAGAACGACGCCGAAGATCGCAAGCTGCGGAGCGTGCTGGTGCAGGTCGCCGAGCGTGACCGTGGTGGTCGCGCTGGGCACGATGATGCCGGAGTTGCGCAGGCCGATGAACGCGATGAACAGGCCGATGCCGCCGGCGACGGCCGCGTGAAGCTGGCAGGGAATCGCCCCGACGAGGCGCTGGAGGATGCCTCCGATGGTGAGGATCAGGAAGATGATGCCGGAGAGGAACACAGCGCCCAGCGCAGTCTGCCAGGGCACGTGCATGCCCTTGACGACCGTGTAGGTGAAGTAGGCGTTGAGGCCCATGCCGGGCGCGAGCGCGAGCGGATAGTTGGCCAGCGCGCCCATCAGGATGGACCCGAACGCCGCGCACAGGCACGTCGAGGTGGTGACGGCGGCGAGAGGCATTCCGGTCTGCGACAGGATGGCCGGGTTCACGAAGATGATGTAAGCCATCGTGACGAAGGTGGTCAGCCCGGCGAGCAGCTCGACGCGCCAGGTGGTCTGGTGCTCGGCGAACTTGAAGTGCTGTTCGAGTCTGGCTCTCATGCGCAGAGGAAGGCTCTTCGTGGTGCGGGGATTTTGAGCGGTGAGAACAGAATACCTGAGTGGAGACCTGGCTTCGCAACTTGCCCTATCATCAGTCACATGAAGACGGGCGGCGTGGAGACAGGCAGCGTGGACGCGAGCGGCGTGGGGATGAAGACCGAGGCCGCCTCGCTCGTTGCCCCGCGAAGGCTAAGTCCTGCCGCGGCGCGGACGGAGCAGCGTCTCTATTGGAGCCGGAAGAGCGTTCCGGAACGGCTGGCCGCCGCGACGGAGCTGACCAGACGCATGTATCGGATGCGGGGAATCGACATCGATGAACGAAAGCAGATTTCACTCCTAGCCGCGTTCGCCGCCGCCAAGGTTGAATACGCGGTGGTGGGTGGTGTGGCGGTGAACGCCCACGGCTATGTCCGCGCTACCCATGACCTCGACCTCTTCATCCGGCCTACGGAGGAGAATGCGCGCCGTCTTTGAAGCCTTGCTCGCGCTCGGTGTTCCGCTGGAGGGACTGGAGCCCGGCGATCTGCTGGACGATGTCGACGATGCGGAGAACCTTCGGTTCTGCCCGGAAGAGGACCACGTCGACATCCTCGCGTCCATCGGCAAGATGGCCTTCGATCAGGTTTGGCGAAATCGGGTTGAGACTGAGGTGGACGGGCTGTTGGTTCCTTTTATCTCGAAGGCGGAGCTGATCGAAAACAAGCGGGAGGTGGGCCGATTGCGTGACCTCGCCGATGTAGAAGTTGGAGCAGCTACCGGAACCTCGACACGGTTGAACTTGCCCGGACGATTGATTAGAGGCGTCCTGCGACTCCACGCATCAACGTTGCAGGATAGCGGATAGCTTGACGCGCCCGATCTTCTTCTGTTCACCGCTGGCAAAGCTCTTTACCGTCAGAACGCCGCTCGCGACCTCGTCTTCGCCGAGCAACACGATGTGCCGCGCGAGTTTGTCGGCGACATCGAAGCTCTTGCGCAACTTGAAGCTGCCATCGCCGACCTCGACTGCGAGCCCGGCGCGGCGCAGTTCGCGCGCGAGTTGCAGAGCTGCCGAATTCCGCTCCACACCCAGCGGCGCGATGTAGGCGTCGAGCTTAGGCGCGGCGGAGATACCGTCCGCACCGGCGGCCAGCGCGTCCGCTTCGGCCTGCGCCTGTAGCGTGAGGATCAGGCGGTCTTCGCCGATCGCGAAGCCGATCCCCGGGGCCTTCGGGCCTCCGAGCATCTCCGAAAGCCCATCGTACCGGCCGCCGCCCAGCAGCGCATTCTGCGTTCCCAGCCCGGCGCTCACGGTGAACTCAAACGTGGTGCGGGTGTAGTAGTCCAGCCCGCGCACCAGGCGCGGGTTCAGGTGATAGGGAATGCCGCACGCATCGAGCGCGGCCAAGACCTGCGCGAAATGTTCCTTCGACTCCGGCCCGAGGTACTCCGCGATCTTCGGGAGCGCATCGATGATCTCCTGATCGGCCTCGTCCTTGGAGTCCAGCACGCGCAGCGGATTGGTCTCGGCGCGGCGCTGATTGTCCGGGCACAGGCGATGCTTGACCGGCGCCAGCGCCTCGCGCAGCGCGGCGTCGTAGCGCCTGCGGTCCTCCGCATTGCCGACCGAATTCAGCTCCAGCCGCCAGCCGCGAACCTCCAGCTCATCGAGCAGCGACGCCAGCATCTCCAGCACTTCGGCGTCGCGCACCGGGCTGTCCGCGCCGGAGCTCTGCGGGCCGATGACCTCCGCGCCAATCTGCCAGAACTGGCGGTAGCGCCCGCGCTGCGGCCGCTCGCGGCGAAACTGCGGACCAATGTAGTAGAGCTTCTGCAACTGCCCGGTCTCGCCCAGCTTGTGCTCGATGTACGCGCGCACCACGCCGGCGGTGGACTCGGGGCGCAGCGTCAGCGACTGTGGCTTGTCTCTGTGGCTGAGGACTCCCTCACTGGCCGCGCGAGCGCGGTCCTCCCACGTAAACATCTCCTTCGAGACGATGTCAGTCTCCTCGCCCACGCCGCGCGCAAATAGCTCGGTGGCCTCGAAGATCGGGGTGCGAATCTCGCCGAAGCCGTAGCGCGCAAACACGGCGCGCGCCGTGGCTTCGACGCGGTTCCACAGCGGCGTTTCGGTGGGCAGAAGGTCGCGCGTGCCTCGCACCGACTTGATGATGCTGCGTGGCTGGCCGCCCTTATTCTCACTCTTGCTCATAGACCATCCAGTCTATCGAACTGGAGTGGCGAGCCGGGCACTTACTCGAAGGAACGCGGGCCGGTCGACGTCCCCGCGTAGTTGGCTTCTCCCGCGGCCTCCGGCAGCTCGCGCTTTTGCATGCCTGCGTCGATCAGCAGCCCGACGCCGACACCCAGCGGAATCAGCCCAACGGCCGCGCCGCACAGCACATCCCGCTCGCGCAGGACCGCGGCCAGCGCGAGGAAGAACAGAATCAGCCCGGCCGCCGTGCCGAGCAGCACGATCCCGCCCAGGCGCACGTTGGCGCGGCGGCGCCTGCCGTCGGCGGTAGGTTTGCCATGCATGATCGCCAGTTCCTCCGCGGTGGGCGGTACCGGGACGCCCCGCGCTATGGCCGCCAGCCGCTCCTGGCTTCTCATCTCCTGGCTGCGGACGCCAGACCATATACTGACCGCCACAATTCCCAGCACCATCGCGCAGCCCGCGACCGGCACAATAAACGGACTCGCCGCAACCTCGCCCGCACCAGACAACATTGCCAAGACCATCACATCTCCATAGGCTGCTTACGTCGGAGCGCGTTGCAGCTAGAACTTCTGTGGGACTTCGACTGAACGTTGCGACGAAAGTTTCAACGGCACGATTGAAACTTTTCGCTCATCCTGAAGTCTCAAGGGTCTCGCACCCCGCACGACAAATTCCAATTCCACGATGGCCGCTGACCTTACCACTCCCGAGAACTTCGAAGCGCTGGTTCGCGAGCACCAGCGGCTGGTCTTTCGCACGCTCACGCGGCTCACCGGCGCAGGCGCGCATGTCGAGGACCTCGCACAGGAAGTCTTCCTTCGCCTCTATCGCGCGCTGGCCTACTTTCGCGGCGAGTCGACCATCTCGACGTATCTCTACCGCATCGTGGTCAACGTCGCACAGGATGAGTGGAAGCGGCGACGACGCGAGCGCGCACACATTGCCGCGCCGGTCTTCGACGGCGATGATTCAGAGTCAGACGCCGGATGGATAGAGAACTTCGCCGGCGACCCGCTGGCTGGCGAGCACGCCCGCAATCCGGAGCAGCGACTGGCCCACGCCGAGCTCCAACGGGTTGTCGACAGCGCTCTGCTCGCGCTACCCGAGATGGAACGCGCGGTGCTGGTTCTCTATCATCAGGAAGAGTGCAGCTATGAAGGCATCGCCGCCGCGCTCGGCCTGCCGCTCAACACCGTGCGCACGCATCTGCATCGCGGGCGCAAACGGCTGGGCGAGTTGATTCGCCTGCATGCGCCGCCAACAACGGGCGGGCATCGAATGACCGAGACGGCGCGAACCCAGTTGCAGGAAGCCCAGATCGAGCCGCAAACCAGAGCGCCGGCCAAGACCAGCGCCGGCATCCAGGGGCAGGATTCTCAATTGCCCGGGGGCGCTCCGGCAAGAGCCAGGTAGAGCATGAGCCACGAAATGAACGACGAAACGAGCGTTGAAATGAACGACAAAGCGAACAACCCGGCCTGTCAGTCCCGCCCCGGCGACTCTCTCGACGCCGCCATCACGCGCGCTATCGAGCAACCGCCCGAGATCGCCATCCCGGACAACTTCGCCGCGCGGGTAAGGGCTGGGCTGCCGGCGCAACCGCAGATGCGTCGCCGGACCAGCGTCGCTCGCGCGGCCGGAACCGGAGCCGCCGCCGCCGCGCTGGTCGCGCTCTGCTGGCTCGCACCGCACAGTACGCCCAACTTTCAGAGCATGGCCTTCGATGTGGAACTGGCGCTACTGGCGGAGGTGGCCGCCATCGCCGCCTGGCTGGCCAGACGGCCGGAGGGCAGCTAGAGCAATTCCCTCGCTGGTGTATAGGCACTCCGAGAAGCAGATTCCTCCGCTACGCTGCGGAAGGACAACCAAAAAGGCAAGAGCAAGCCTCTAAACCAATGAGCACTCTGCTCTAGTTCCGCGAGGTTATGCGTCCGCGATGCCGGGGTCGGGCGTGTCTTCGCCGAGCGCGGTTGCGAGCGCGTTGAGGTGGTCCTGCTCATCGCGGAGAATGTCGCGCAGATCTTCGCCCAGCGCGAACTCATCCAACTCATCGGCCTGCTTCACACGGCGGCGATAGTTGCGGATCGTCTCCTTCTCGTTCTCCAGATCGAAGCGCAGCATGTCCTCGGCCTTCTCGCTGGTCTTCACCGGTTTGTTGTTGACCGCGGGCATGCCGCCCAACAGGTCGACCCAGTAGCTGATCTTCAGGGCATGATCGAGCTCCTGCTTGGCATGCACCTCAAGCTCGTCGGCAATGTTCATATATGCCGCACCCTTGAGCACCTGCGAGTAGTTCACATACGCGATGATGGCCTGGAATTCACGTTGCAGGTCTTCGTTGAGGGCGTCGATTAATTTTTTGCGGGTGACATGTTTTTCTGATTGTGCCTGTGCCATGAGGTGCCGATCTCGCTTTCTAACTTTCTAAGTTGCGTCTCTAAGATGTGTCGAAGAGGACCTGACACTTTTCAGATGCCCGTCGTCTGAAAACAGTCGCCCGACCTGCCCCTGAGGCAGCGCAACATTGCTTTCAGTTGGTCGAACTTATCCCTGACTTATTTCCGCTTACCCCTGACCTGCCATTTCCTCATTTGCGGCTTCCAGATAGGTTTTCGTGTAGTCCAGATAGTTGGCCGCGTACATCCGGATGAGCTTCAGATCGTCCTCTGCCAGCGCGCGCCGGACCTTGCCTGGAACGCCGGCGACCAGGCTGCGCGGCGGGACCTGCATGCCTTCGGGAACTACCGCCCCGGCGGCGACGATCGATCCCGCGCCGATCCGCGCGCCGTTCATCACGATCGCGCCCATGCCCACCAGCACCTCATCCTCCAACACGCAGCCATGCACGGTGGCATTGTGGCCGATGGTGCAGCCCTCGCCGACAATGACCGGATGCAGGCCGCGCATGCCGTGCAGCACGGCGCAGTCCTGCACGTTCGATCCTGCGCCGATGCGAATGGAATGCACGTCGCCACGCACCACGGCGTTCATCCAGACACTGCTGTGCGCGCCCAGTTCGACGTCGCCGATCACCTGCGCGGATGCATCGATGTATACGCCAGACGCCAGCAGCGGCCAGTGGCCGCGATAAGGTCGAATCATGGGACCAGTCTAACTGCTGTGCCGCGGCGGCCACCGTCGTTCCACTACAGCCACCGCCGTGCTCTTTTGGGACAGGCGCGTGATGGCACGAGGATTTTGCCGTCTCGCGGCCACATTTATGCCGCGAAACCTCGATTGAGCGATATCCTTAGAGCAGCCATTTCGGCGGGCCTGGAGGTGTATTTAGTTGGCAGAAGTTCGTATTCAAGAAGGCGAACCCCTTGAGAATGCCCTGCGGCGCTTCAAGCGCAAGGTGCAGACCGAAGACATCATCAAGGAAGTGAAACGCCACTCGTTCTACCTGAAGCCGGGAGAAAAGAAGCGCGTGAAAGAAGCCCTCGCGCGGAAGCGAAACCGAAAGAAGATTCGTAAGGAACAGGATTGATCTTGTCGCGGTGGAGGAATCGATCCGGTCGTGAAACGACTGGATCGATTCTGTCCGCGGGCAAGCGAGATTCGTCTCACATTCGCAAAGAAAAGGATTGATGGATTTGCCAAAAGAGTCTAGCTTGGTGGATGAATCATTCAGTTCGGCAAGAATCCCGTTCGCACGATCAACAATTTCGCTCGTACGTGTTCGTAATTTTCATTCGTAGTCTTCGTACCTGTAGATGAGCCAAGTCCGTAACGAGCTGACCGGCTAAGCCCGCGCACCATCGCTGGAATGGCCGAGTTTGCGATCGAGCAGAGTAGGCGCTCCCACCGGACAAAACTTGAGAATCCTGTAGCGGCTGAGGGGTCCCGGAGGACCTGGAGGGGGAAAGATGCTCGAATCGGGCAGCTACTCTCTGGGATTTCTTTCGACCTCGCATTTGCCGAGAGCAGGATACTTTCAAGTCGGGCCCCGTTAGCGATAGCAAGTCAGGTTTGAACCCACGCTCACCGGCTGTACCTCGGCACGAAGACCGGTGGAGTGATTCATCCTTATCCCGCAACATGGGAGAGGGCGCATGCAATTCATTGACCGGTTCCTCAAGTGCTCCGATTGTGGCAACGACTTCGTCTTCACCGCCGGAGAACAACTTTTTTTCTACGATAAGCAGTTCAAGAACGACCCCAAACGCTGCAAGCTCTGCAAGGCCAAGCGCGCCGGCCTGGGCAGGTCGGCCAGCGTCAACGCCGCGACGGCACTGCCGTTCTCGCGTACCGAGACGCGAACCCAGTGTTCCGCCTGCGGGATCGAGACGACGGTGCCGTTCAAGCCGACGCAGGGCCGCCCTGTGCTCTGCCGATCCTGCTTCCAGCTCAAGCGCGTTCCCTCGGGAGTAGCCGCGGTGGCTGCGATGGAATCGCCGGCCGCGCAGGTGGCCGCCGCCAGCGCCGCGCTCGATAGCGCCTTGGCCACCCCCATCGCTCCGCCTGGCTCCTCCGCCGCCACCATGGAGATGATCGTCGAAGCTGCATCGGCGATCCTGCCGGAGGGCGAGAGTGGAGCGGCGGCCGAGTTGGTGTCCGTGGGCGCAGACGCTCCCCAGGCGTAACGCTGGCGCCGAGGCGTCTCGGGACGGAGACCCGCCGCGCACGGCGCTTGTGGGAGGGCTCTGCGATTTCCCCGCGTGGGGGCGAAGAGCTTCTGTATGATCCACTCTCCTGCTGCGGAGGTTAGTCCAGCTCAACGCACGAAAGCCCCGCGCAGCGAGGCTTTCATTTGAATCTTCGATCATGAACTTGGCGCGCACGAAATTGGCGCGCGACCCTACGCGGCGACGCTGGGCTCGATCGAAACAAACCGTCCCTGCTGGCCGCGGTTCTGGAACTTCACCACACCATCGATCTTCGCGAACAGCGTGTCGTCGGAGCCGCGACCGACGTTCTTGCCGGGCTTCAGCGGTGTTCCGCGCTGCCGCACCAGGATCGAGCCGCCGGTAACCGTCTCGCCGCCAAACCGCTTCACACCCAACCGCTGGGCGTTCGAATCGCGGCCGTTCTTACTGCTTCCAAGACCTTTTTTATGTGCCATTGCTGTGCCTCATGTGCGCGGTAACCCCGGGCACCAATTTTGAATTGTGATCCTGAGCGGAGGCCGGGTCCCCAGCGAGCGATCTTTGCTCGATGGGGTGCAAGCGAAGGACCTGCTTCGCGCCTGCACCGGATCGATGCCCTGCGTCTGCCTACTTCGCTTCCGCCTTGAAGCTCTTGCCGCCCACCAGAATCTCTTTGATCCTGACCTCGACGAAGCTCTGGCGATGGCCCTGCATCTTCTTGTACTGCTTCTTGCGCTTGAAGTGGAAGACCAGAATCTTGTCGCCGCGGCCTTCGCTGACGACCTCTGCGAGCACTTTCGCGCCGCCCAGGTCCTGCTCGAACTTACCCGCTTCGCCGCTCACCGCGACCACATCGGAGAACTCGAGCGTGCCGTTCTCATGCGCGCTCTTCTCGATCCTCAGCGTGTCGCCGGGAGTTACGCGATACTGCTTGCCGCCGGTCTTGATCACTGCGTACATAGCTTGAAACCTCTCGGCAGGCGCACACCGATTGCGCGCTGCTTCTTCCTCAGATTCCCATTAGGGCTGAATGTCTTGTCAGGAGGCGGCTCGCCCTGCCGGCTATGACGATTCGCGTCCGTTCTCGCTGATCGCGCCGACCCTACAGCCAGATACCTCGGGCTGCATCGCCAAACTCTACAAGTCTACCGGGAAAGCCGACGGGAGGTCAATAGCGGCCCGTCGCGCCGATATACTGGCCGATAGACTGGACTCCCTTGCCGAACCCGCCCACAACCACACCCCGCCGCCTCCGATTTCGCGCTCCCTGGATCATCTTCTGGGTGGGTTTCGCGCTGCGGATGGCGGCCATCCTGATCGGCCACACCTATCGCATCCGCGGGCCAATCGGCCACTTCGACTTTGGCTGGGAGGCGGGCCGGATCGCGCGGTCGCTCGCCACCGGCCACGGCTATGGCAGCCCCTTCAACGGCCCCTCCGGCCCCTCTGCGTGGATTCCGCCGCTCTACACGCTGCTGATGGCGCTGGCGTTCAAGCTCTTCGGCGTTTACACCCACGCCGCCGCACTCTTCCTGATGACCTGCGACAGTATCTTCTCCGCGCTCATCGCACCGGCCATTTACGAGATCGCCGCGCGCTGTTTCGATGCCCGCGGACTCGCTCGCCGCGCCTCCAGCCGCGCCGCGCCGGTCGCCCTTTGGTCCGGCTGGCTGTGGGCGGTCTACCCCGCCGCGCTCCAGTATGCCGTCCACTGGATCTGGGAGATGTCGCTCTCGACCTGCCTGTTCACCTGGTCGCTGGTGCTGGCGCTGCGCCTGCGCCGCATCGGCGAACCGGACGAGGCCGCTGAGACCGGGCAGGAAACGCCGCACGCACACCTCCTCTGGTCCGGCTTCGGTCTGCTGTGGGGCCTGCTGACGCTGTCCAACCCGTCGCTGCTGCTGTGCCTGCCCGCGATGATGGTCTGGATCGTCTGGCCGCGGCTTCGCCGCCTAGGAGCGTTCGCCCGGGAGCGGCTTCCGGGTACGGCCGCCGGACCTGCGCTGGGCTGCCTCGTCTTCGCGCTGGTGATGTCGCCGTGGGTCATCCGCAACGAACTCGTACTGCACGCGTTCCTCCCGACCCGCAGCAACGCGGGAGCGGAGCTGTACCAGTCCACGCTCGAATCGAACGACGCCTTCCCGTGGGGCACGACGCTGCCACTGTGGCCCGGCGCGCCTGAGTTCCAGGGCTTCGTGCGGCTGGGGGAGGTGCGCTACTCGCGCCTGCAGGGCCAGCGCGGCGTGGCCCGGCTGCGCGCCAATCCGGGCCGCTTCGCGCGCTATACCCTGGACCGCTTTCTCTTCTTCTGGGACGGAACGCCGCATGCTCCGGACCCGCACCCGGTGCTCGAATATCTGCGCGAGCTCAACTACTCCTCTTTGAGCGCGTGCGGTCTGCTCGGTCTCGCGCTGATGTTAAAGCGGCGCGTGCGTGGCGTGGGCCTCTTCGCGCTGGCCTTCGCGCTCGCTCCACTGCCGTATTATCTGATCACCGCGGGCGCGCGCTTCCGCCATCCCATCGAGCCGCTGATCGCGATCCTGGGCGTGTATCTCTTCCGCTCGGCAGATACGAGCCGCGCCTTCTCAGGAGTTCCATGGCGGACATGATCGCTGCAATCAATTCGAGTCCCCTGGCCGCAAGGCCCGAGGTCCTCGTCACCGGCGGCTCCGGTTTTTTTGGCGGCGTGCTCAAGCGACGGCTGCTCGCGGAAGGCTTCGCCGTCACGAACATCGACCTGCTGCGCGATGAAGACGCCGACCCCGCGCTCACCGGCGTTCAGGGTGACATCCGCGATGCGGATTTGTTGCGGCGAACCTTCGCCGCGCACCAATTTCACGCGGTCTTCCACTGCGCGGCGATGCTGGCCCACGATGTGAAGGACGATACGCTGCTCTGGACCTCGAACGTGGATGGCACGCGCCTGGTGGCGGAGGCCGCGCTGGCCGCGGGCGTGACGAAGTTCATCTTCATCTCCACCAACTGTCTGTGGGGCGAAGGCTTCGGCCGCGAGGTCACCGAGACCGACCCGCCTGCACCGATCGAGCTCTACGGCCGCTCCAAACTTCAGGCCGAGCAGGAACTCGCCACGCTGCAAGATCGTCACCCGGAACTGCAGGTCATCAGCCTGCGCTGCCCGACCATCATGGACAGCGGCCGGCTTGGGCTGCTCGCCATCCTGTTCGAGTTCATCGAAGACGGAAAAAAAGTCTGGGTGGTCGGCGACGGAGGCAATCGCTACCAGTTCATCTACGCGCAGGACCTAGCGACCGCCTGTGTGCTGTGCCTTGGCTATGCGGGCTCGAACCTGTTCAACGTCTTCAACGTCGGCGCGGATGAGGTCCCCACCATGCGCGAGTTGTATAAGGGCGTAATTCGTGCAGCCGGCAGCCGCTCGCGCGTGGCCTCGCTGCCGAAGGGGCCGACGATCGCGCTGATGAAGCTCGCGCATCGGCTGCATCTCTCGCCGCTGGGGCCGTATCACTATCGGATGATCGCCGAGAGCTTCCGCTTCGACACCCGCCGCATCCGCGCCGAACTTGGGTGGTCGCCTACGCTCACCAACCAGCAGATGATGCTGCGGGCCTTCGAGTATTACCGCCAGAACCGCCGCGCCATCCACGAGCGCAGCGATCGGCGGAGCATCGGGGCCTCCGCTCACTCCCGCGCCGCGCCCATGGGCATCATTCGGCTGCTCAAGTGGTTGTCGTGAAGATCAAAACTTGTCATCCTGAGCGGAGTCTCTCGCAGCTTCCTCGCGAGGGAGGCAGGCGAAGGACCTGCTGTTTGTCCGCAGCGCCGATGCAGTAGGAGAACGCCAACGATGAATGTTCCTAACGCACCACTTACCATCCTCGTCCAGCGCCTGCTGCCCACCGCGCAGATGCCGCGCTACGCTCACACCGGCCCCTACGGCGATCTCGCCGCCGACCTGTTCGCTGCCGAGGCCGCCACGCTCGAGCCGGCCGGTCAGCCGGGCTGCACTCAGGCCATCCGGACCGGGCTCGCGATGGAACTCCCGAGCACTCACGGTGCGCTGGTGGAAGACCGCTCTGGCCTTGCGCTGCGCGGCATCACCACGCTCGCCGGCGTGATCGATTCTGGCTATCGCGGCGAGCTGAAAATCATCCTCACGAACCTCTCCGGCGAGCCGCAGACGGTCGCGCCCGGCCATCGCATCGCGCAATTGCGCATCGTCGAGCGCATCCAGGCCGCGTTTGAGGAGACCGACACACTCGCCGAAACTCCACGCAACAATGCAGGTTTCGGCTCGACCGGGAGCTAGTACGCGCTCGCCTCGGTCAACTGCTGCACCTGCGCGTTGCTCAGCTTCAGTTCCACTGCGGCGAACAGCGACTCCATCTGCTTCGTACTGGTCGCGCTGGCAATCGGCGCGGTGATGGTAGGCTGCGCCAGCAGCCAGGCCAATGAGATCGCCGCCTGCTCCGCGCCCGTCTCTTCGCTCACCTGCTTCAAGGCCTTCAGGATGCGCCTACCGCGATCGTCGAAGTACTTCTCCACCCGCGACCCGCGCTTGCGTCCCTTCGTGTCCTCGAGGCTCTGATACTTGCCCGTCAGAAATCCCGATGCGAGGGAAAAATACGGGATCACACCCAGCCCATACTCTGCCGCGACCGGCGCGAGGTCCTGCTCATACTCCTGGCGATCGTGCAGGTTGTATTCGGGCTGCAGTGTCTTGTACTGCGGCAATTGCTTTTCCGTAGCCGCGTCGAGCGCCTTCGCCAGCCGCGCGCCCTTGTAGTTGGACGCGCCGATGTACCGCACCTTCCCCTGCTGGATCAACTGCGCATAGGCCTCCAGCGTCTCCTCCAACGGCACACTCTCGTCATCCTTGTGCGACTGATACAGATCGATGGCCTCGGTCTGCAACCGCCGCAGCGACTGCTCGACCTCCTCGAGAATGTACTTTCGCGAGAGTCCCTTGTTCTTGGATCCATCGCCAGCCGGCATCTCCATTCCGACCTTGGTCGCGAGTACGACCTTGTCGCGCTGGCCGCTGCTGGCAAACCACTTGCCGATGATCGTCTCCGACTCCCCGCCCTTGTGCCCCGGTACCCACGTCGAGTAGACATCAGCCGTGTCGATGCAGTTGAACCCGTGCCCCACCCATGCATCGAGCAGCTCAAACGACCGCGTCTCATCCACGGTCCAGCCAAACACATTTCCGCCCAGCACCAGCGGAACGATCTCCAAATCGGTATTGCCCAGTTTCCTCGTTTGCATTGTCACTCCTGAACGCTCATCGCATTGGAGTGCGCGGGCAGCACAGAGGATGCTAACTAGAGCTCCGGCCAGACCGGGGAGCTGGAGCCGCTAATTCATCCAGCTGCGATCATTCGGATCGCGCGGCTTGCCGTCGGGGTCGACATAGCGGCCGCTCTCGTCGATGCTCGACTCCTTACCTTGCTTGCGCATGTAGACCGCGAACTTCTTCGCCGCACGGCGGCGCTTGGACCGGTAGTACGCATTGCGCAGCCCGAACCACTGCTCCGACGCTCCCACGCGCACTCCGCGACGTGGCGACAGCCGCAGATACCCGTATCCGCAAAGCGCATTGCACAGAGCCGTCAGTGCGCCAAAGCGGTCCGCGCCGATCAGCGCCGACCCGAGGTAAAACAGCAGGTAGATCGCCACCAGGTACTTGGCTTTGATCTGAAAGAGAAAGTTGAAGCTGATGGTCTCTTCCGCGTGAAAGATTCCATAGGCCAGCAGCAGCGCCAGCGCCGCCGGCCACATGCCGTTCGCTACAACCCGCGTGGGATTGAGATCGGCAAGCCGCGCGCCCGCCGCCAGGCTCAGCAGCGATGCCAGAATGCCGCCGCCGACCGTCGCGACGCCGAGAAATTCGCCGAACCAGCGCGACCCGCGATCGTCCTCCACGGCCGAGCCGAAGAACCAGATGGTGAGCAGCGCAAACGCCGTGCTCAACAGGCCGCCCTGGATGAAGGGATAGCTGAAAAACTGCCAGACGAGTCGATGCAGCGCTGCCGCTGGATTCAGCACCAGCAGCCCGATGACCGTTCCTTCCAGGGTGGGCGAGACCAGGCCCAGAATCGCGCACACCACGAACGACGCCAGCGCGATCAGGATGATGCGCCGCGTCGCCCCACGAAACGCCGGCAGCGCCAGCATGATAGGTCCATCGCTTCGAAACGCCATTGGCTACTCGCCTTTCGTCTAGTCCATCCGACATTGCGAAGAGGAAATTATCATCGTGACCCTGAGCTTGGTCGAAGGCAAAGAACATGGGCAAAGAACATGGGCAAAGGACCTGCTGTTGGCTATTGCCGCGCCGGCAGCGGCGGCACCGGCAGCGAGCGATGTCCCTGGGCATCCACCGAGCGCACGCCGAACAGCACATTGTCCTTGCTCACGTTGAGCTTCAGATGCGTCTCGGCGCCCGCGCTCTGGCTATGCTGCCACAGTTGAGCGCCGGTATCGCGCCACACCACCTCGTAGGTCGTGCCCGGAGGCGCGAAGGCGGCGGCCTCCCACTCGAGCTCGCTGTTGTTATCGAGCGCGCGCGTCAGAATGCGCACGTTCTGGGGCTCGCTGGGCGCGGCGGCGAGGGTCGCCAGCGTGGCGGCGTTCAGCTTCGCGACCTTCGCCACGTAATCGAAGTCGACGAACTTCAGCAGGTCGCCATACACCACCCCGTCCTCCGTGCGCAGGGTCTGGTGCTGGTGGTTGAAGTTCTCGCGCCATTCCGTAAACCGCACCGCTGCGAAGCCCTCGTTATTGAAGCTGGTGTGGTCGCCGCCGCGCAGATAGCGATCGCGGCGCAGCACCAGCACCGGTCGAAACGCCGGCCGGAACACGGACCGCACGTTGTTGTGGAACGCGCCCGGCCGACTCGGCAGGGGCGCACCTCCGCCCGAGAAGTACACCGGCGCGAGCTCCGCAATCTGGCGCGCCAGCTCGCGCGAAGGCGAATCGTTCTCCGCGCCGAGGCCGAGAATCTGTTTGGTCTGCTGCGGCGTCGCGGTGGCCGGCACGCTCTCCGAGAACACGCGCACCAGGCTCTTGTCCTGCCCGATCTCTCCCGGCGTCGTGTCGCCGCCCACGATGTCGTTGTTCAGCACCGCGACCAGCGGCCAGCCCTCGGCCTTGGCAAGCTGGGCCAGATGATGCGATCCGTACAGCCCCTGCTCCTCGCCCGGCACGGCGACGAACACCATCGTTCCCGTGATCTTCAAATGAATCAGCGCCCGCGCGCACTCCAGCGAGACGGCCACGCCGCTGGCGTCGTCGTTGGCTCCCGGCGAGGTCAGCTTGTCGTTCAGCACGTCGGTCGCGCGCGAGTCGTAGTGCCCGGTCACCAGCACCCAGGGGGCTGCTTTGTCAGCCGCTGTTTGGGAAGCAGTTCCATGCAAAATAGCGTAAATATTCACGAGCTTTGTCGGCCGCGGAATCCGGCCATTCGGCGTCGCCGAGGTGGGCTCGACGAACTCGTCGCGCTTCACCTCCAGACACCCGCCGCACTGCGCCGAAATCCCTTGGTATTCCGACTCCACCCACGCTGCGGCCGCATTGATCCCCTGGCCCGGCGGCAGGTCCGAATCCATGCTGGAGAGCGTGCTGCGGGTCCCAAAGCTTACCAGCTTGGCGATATCTTTCTCGATGCGCGCGGATTCGATCCCCTTCAGCGCGGCGGCGATGGCCGGATCGACCGGCAGCGGAGCCAATTCGGGCTGCTGCATCTGCGCGGAGTTTTCACCCGCCGGCGTCTGAGCCACGCCCGCTCCTGCCGTGCACAGCAGCAATAATCCCAGCGACAAGAACCCGACCGACAGGAACCCGACCGACGGGAACCCGACCGATAGGGCTCCCAATCTCCGCATCCGCTTCATTTGCATCTCCATCCAAACGCTCCGAGCAACCGTATTCCATCCACACACGTCAACGTCCATGTTGACGAGGCGCGGCAACCCCGCTAGAACTAGGGAAGCTGCCCTGAAGCCACTTGCAACATCGTACTAGCGTGTTGGAGTGGCGCGTGGAGGGGCCGGCTGCATTTCTTGGGGCAACCGCAACGCAACGCAGGAGGAGAGCATTTATGTCAGTCGTCTGTCCGGAGTGCGACAACCCGCTGGATATCGATACGGAAGACGTCGAAGAGGGCGAAATCATCCAGTGCGATGAGTGCGGGACCGACCTCGAAATCGTCTCCAGCGATCCCTTGGAATTGGCAGCCGTCGACGCGGAGGGCTACGATGAAGAAGACGAGGGCCCTCATGCCGAAGAAGAAGAGGAAGAGTAATCGCGCTACGATGGTGGCGCTCGTGTTGTCGTTGGCCGGCGCTCCGGTCCTTTGGCTTTCGACCGGGGCAGCCTGGTTGGAGGGCGGGGGTGCAGTGTTGTCGATAGGGACCGTCGCGGTTCTGGGAGTCGCCGCGACATCGCCCGCTCATGCAGCCGCGGCGACTCCCATCGAGCGCGTCGCCGATGGCCGGGTAGTCACCAAGGACGACAAGCCGATGCCGGGCGCGATCGTGTTCCTGAAGGACTCCCGCTCCCAGTCCATCCGCACCTACATCTGCGACCAGCAGGGCAACTTCCACTTCGGCCAGCTCACCCAGGACACCGATTACGAGCTCTGGGCCGAGGCCAATGGAGCGCGCTCCAAGTCCAAGGCCATCAGCTCCTTCGACAGCAAGAACGATTACAACTTCACCCTGAAGATCGACTCCGCCAAGTAGCTGCCGGACAATGCGCCGCTCGCCTAGGAGGTGAGCCGTTCGGCTACCTTTCGTTGCAGGGTCTGCGCGTCGAAGGGTGCGCGCACCTTGATGTCGTTGTCGAAGTAGACGTACACGTCGCGCGGCCG
This sequence comes from Granulicella sp., assembly GCA_965277925.1. Classification (GTDB taxonomy): domain Bacteria; phylum Acidobacteriota; class Terriglobia; order Terriglobales; family Acidobacteriaceae; genus Granulicella. The sequence goes on from OZ255850.1 coordinate 2,764,954, forward strand.
GCACTCGGCCGCGGTCGCGCAGGCCTGGCGTGACCGGCCGCCGAGCGGTGCGGGACGGCCTTGCGCCCACGCAACAACGCGATCGGCCCAGAGATCCAAGGCCTGGTCACCGTAGCCGCTGGCGTAGAGCTCTTCCGAACCGTGCAGGCGGCAGTAGACGAAGTCGGAGGTCACGTCAAAGAGCAGCGGCCACGCGACGGTGTCCGCGACCACCATGCCTATGTCGTGCTCGCGCAGCAGCGCAATGAACTCATCGGTGGCGAAGCTCTCGTCGCGAATCTCGACGCAGTGCCGCAGCCGCTCGCCTGGGTTTGTGCCGGAGGCGACATCCGTGGAGGCGCGGCCATCCAGATGAGCGTCGTGCAGCCGGGCGAGTGAAGCAGCAGTGCCATGCGTGCGTGGAAGCAAAGCGAAGAAGTCGCTGAACCGCGCAGCGTTGAAACGGGTTTGCGGAGGAAATTGCCAGAGCAGCGGACCGAGCCGGGGGCCGAGTTCCAACAGCCCGCTAGCGAAGAAGTTGGCCAGCGGCTGCTCGATCTTCGTCAGCTTGAGCATGTGCGTGATGTAGCGCGAGCCTTTGACAGAGAACACGAAGCCAGGTGGCGTGGCGGCGGCCCATTGCTGGAAGCTCGACGGCCGCTGCAGCGAGTAAAAGGTGCCGTTGATCTCGACGGAGGGGAAGCAGCTGGCGGCGAACTCCAGCTCACGGCGCTGGGCCAGCTTCGGCGGGTAGAAAACGCCGCGCCAGCCAGCATAGCGCCAGCCTGAGATGCCGATGCGTACCTCGCCTTGCCCCTTCCCTCGGACAGTGTCGCGCTCATTGTCGTCTGCTGCGGTCAAGCCAGCCTCCATTAAGTCGCTCATGCAGCGTTCAAAATGCATCGCTCAGACAGCGTCCAAGGGTTTGCAAACAAGCCTGCCAGTCTCAGATGCGTGTCTCGACGTGGAGGGAAAATCTCGCATCCTACGAAGCGATATGGCACACTTTAAGCCGCTGGTGAATACACCTCGCGCCTTCGTTCCGGACACCACCCTCCACGTCGACGGCTTCGACGTGGCTGCGCAGACCGGTGAGCCGTTGATCGATGCGCTCAATCGTGCGGCACAGATGCGCGGCGTCAATAAAATTCCGCAGGTCTGCTATCTCGCGGCGATGGGCGCGATCGGGTCGTGCGACACCTGCATGGTGGAGATCGATCACAAGCTGGTGCGCTCGTGCGAGGCGCTGGTGGCGGGCCCGCAGACGATCCGAACCAAAAGCGATCGCGCGGATGTGGCGCAGCGCGACGCGTTCGACCGGTTGCTGGAGAACCACGACCTCTACTGCACGGTCTGCGACAACAATAACCAGAACTGCAATATCCACAACACCACAGCAGAGCTCGATGTGAAGCACAACGCGCGGCCATTCCGGCATAAGCCGTATCCGCAGGACTGGTCGAATCCGTTCTATCGCTACGACCCGGACCAGTGCATTCTGTGCGGGCGCTGCGTCGAGGCCTGCCAGAATGTGCAGGTGAACGAGACCCTGACCATCGACTGGTCACGCGAGATTCCGCGCGTGATGTGGGATGGCGGCGAGGAAATTGCGGGCTCCAGCTGCGTGAGCTGCGGCCACTGCGTGACGGTTTGCCCGTGCAATGCGCTGATGGAAAAACCCATGGTGGGCCACGCGGGCTACCTGACGGGGCTGCCTGCCAAGGCGCTCAACGAGATGATCGACATCGTCAAAGGCGTGGAGCCGAGCACCGGCTACGCGCCCATCCTGGCGCTCTCGGAGATCGAAGCCGAGATGCGCAAAAGCCGCATCAAGCGCACCAAAACAGTGTGTACGTACTGCGGGGTTGGGTGCAGCTTCGACATCTGGACGAAGGATCGCCACATTCTCAAAGTCGAGCCAGAGCATGGGCCGGCGAATGGGATTTCGACCTGCGTGAAGGGCAAGTTCGGCTGGGACTTTGTGAACTCCGACGAACGTCTGCGCAAGCCGTTGAAGCGTGTGGACGATACGTTCGTGGAGATCGAGTGGGACGAGGCGATTGGGATTGTCGCTGAGAAATTTGCGGCCATCAAGCAGAAGCATGGGCCGGATGCGCTGGCGTTCATCGCTTCGTCGAAGTGCAGCAACGAAGAGAGCTACATGATGCAGAAGCTGGCGCGGGCGGTGATCGGGACGAATAATATCGACAACTGCAGCCGCTACTGCCAGACGCCCGCCAGCAAGGGGCTGTCGCGCACGGTGGGATATGGCGGCGATTCCGGGTCGATCTCCGACATCGAGATCGCCGACCTGGTGATCATCGTGGGATCGAACACGGCGGAGAGCCACCCGGTGCTGGCGACGCGTGTGAAACGCTCGCACAAGCATCGCGGACAGCGGCTGATTGTAAGCGATCTGCGGCTGAATGAGATGGCCGAGCGCGCGGACATTCACCTGAAGGCGAATCCTTCGACGGATGAGGTCTGGATCCAGGCGGTGACGAAGCACCTGATCGATACCGGCCGCCACAACCAGGCGTTCATCGATCAATGGGTGAACAAGTGGGACGAGTTTCGCGCGTCGCTGGAGCAGTACACCCTGGAGTATGCGGAGCAGGTCACAGGAATTCCCGTCGCAGCGCTCGAGCAGGTCGCCGATGAGATCGCCAAGGTGGACAAGGTGTGCATCCTGTGGGCGATGGGCGTGACGCAGCACTGCGGCGGGTCGGACACGTCAACTTCGATCTGCAACCTGCTGCTGACCACGGGCAACTTCAAGCGGCGAGGAACGGGCGCGTATCCGCTGCGCGGGCATAACAATGTGCAGGGGACCAGCGACTTCGGATCGATGCCCGATGTCTTCTCCGGCTATCAGAAGGTGGACAAGGAGGACGTTCGCGCGAAGTTTGAGGCGGCGTGGGGCGTCACACTGCCCATCACCAAGGGACTCGACAATCGCGAGATGATTGAGGCGATCCACGAAGGCAAGTTGAAGTCGATGTACATCAAAGGCGAGGACACGATCACCTCCGACGCCAACGCGAACGATGTGGCCGAAGCGTTCGCGAAGCTGGATTTTCTGCTGGTGCAGGACATTTTCTTTTCCGAGACCTGCATGTTCGCGGACCTGGTGCTGCCGGCTTCGCCGTCGCTCGAGAAGGAAGGGACGTTCGTCAACACGGAGCGGCGTATTCAGCGCTTCTATCAGGCGTTCGAGCCGCTGGGTGAGTCGAAGCCCGACTGGAAGATCATTCAGTTGATCGCGCAGAAACTGGGTGGAGCGGGCGGGTGGGATTACAAGCATCCGTCGGACGTGATGGACGAGGTTGCCAGCCTTACGCCGACACTGGCAGGCGTGAACTATGACCGCCTGGAGGGCTACAAGAGTCTGCAATGGCCCGTTGCCAAGGATGGGACCGATCAACCGCTGCTTTACACCGAGGACTTCCCGAACCCGGATGGCAAGGCGAGCTTTCATCCGCTGGTGTATGTCGCGCCCAGCGAGGAGTCGAACGCGACCTACGATTTGCACCTCAACAACGGCCGCCTGCTAGAGCACTTCGAGCAGGGCAACATGACCTACAAGGTCCCCGGCGTGACGGAGATTGCGCCGGAGACATTTGTGGAGGTTTCGCATGAACTCGCGAGCGAGCGCGGGTTGGAGACGGGCCGCTATGTGCAGTTGGAGAGCCCGTATGGCCGGGTTCGCGTGCAGGTGCTGGTGACGCATCGCGTGCAGGGCAAACAGATGTATATGCCGATGAACTCGATCCTTGAGCCGGTGAACAAGATGACGAGCTCGCACCTGGACCGTGCCACGCATACGCCGGCCTACAAGGAGCTTTCGGTGAAGATGACGCTGCTGCCGGAGATGGGCCAGTCGCCGCTGCCGCGCAAGAACTTTCGCTTCGGCACGCGTACACCGACCGACGGCGTCGAGGTTGCGTTGAAGCGCGCGCGCTCCGACTACCATGTGCCCGGTACCGAGGCGCAGGACAAGCTGGTGCAGATCAAGAGCATGGCGGCGGTATAAGAAGACAGACAGTAGACAGTAGAGGGTAGACAGTAGAGAGGGTGAAGATGGCGACACCGATTACGTTCAAGCCGCAGCCAGTCGATCCGCACAAGGAGCTGATGCGGAAGGTGGCAGAGGCTCCACGCGAGCACGCGGAGGCGGTGCTGGTGGCGTGGGACACGCTGCAGACCGCGCACGATCAGGGCATCCTGGAAATTGTGAAGGGGCTGATGAGCGGCCGCGACACCATTGCCACGATGGTGGCGGAGGGCGTCAACAAGCCGGAGGGCATCACGGCGATCCGCAATGGGATTGCGGCGGTGCGGGTGCTGGGGTCCCTCGACCCGGACCTGCTGCATCGGCTGTCGAAGAACCTGGACGAGGCGTCGAAGGGCCACAAGCAGGAAGCCCAGCCGCCGAGTCTGTGGCAGCTCTTTCGGCGCTTGACCGCGGAGGATGCGCGGCGCGGCATCTCGTATGCGACCTGGATGCTGGCGGCGATCGGGCGGGCGACGCGGCCGGATAAGCCGGTAGCTGGCAGCGCAGTCTTGAAGAAGTTTTAAGGAAAGTTTTCGATTTTCGCTCGCGCGGGGTACACTTCCGTCAATTCCCGGAAGTGTTCAAGCGAGGAGCCAAGATCATGAATGAAGCTGTGGTGATGGAGAGCACGCCGCTCTCGCAGGTGGAGCGCGTTGCGGATACGTTCGTCGCGCCGGGCAAGACGTTTACCGATATTCTGCGCAGCACAAGCTGGTGGCTGCCGTTTCTGATCATCGTGCTTCTGTCGGAGATGTTTTCCTACACCGTCCTGCACAAGGTTGGCGTCAACACTCTGGTAGACAACATCGTGCATTCCAGTGCGTCGCTGGGGGACCGCATTGAGAATGCGTCGCCCGCGGAAGCGGCCGCGATGCGCGCCGGAATCGCGATGCAGTTCAGGTTCATGTACGTTTATCCGGTGCTCGCGCTCATCTTCGCGTTCGTCGCGGCGGCCGTTTTGCTGGCGACCGCGAACTTCGGTTTCGGAGGACGAGCCACCTACGGCCGAATGCTGGCGGTGTGGTTCTACGGGACCTTACCGCTTATTTTTATTTCCATTCTGACCGTGATCGCGATTTACTCAGGCATGTCTACCGATTCGTTCAACGTGAAGAACGCCATCGGCACCAATGTGGGTTATTACGTGCAGGACTCAGCTCCGCATTGGCTTTCAACGCTGCTGAGTTCTTTCGACATCTTTGCCATCTGGACCGCCTGCGTGATGACGATCGGCATCTCCATTGTTGCCGGGATCAAACGCAGCAGCGCGGCGATCGTGGTGTTCGGATGGTGGGGCCTATGGATCATCCTGCAGACCGGAATAGCGGCCGTCTCCGGCTGATCCATGCGGAGTTAGCGATGTCGTAGCGACTCACTTGAGGAAGCCTAGCAGCGCCTTGTTGACCTCGGTGGCGTGGGTCCAGTTCAGGCCGTGAGGACCGCCGGCGACGACGTGAAGCTGCGCGCCCGGAATGAGCGCGGCGGTGCGCCTGCCGGTGGCGTCGATGGGGAGGGTCTGGTCGGCGTCGCCGTGGATGACCAGCGTGGGGACCTTGATCTGCGCGATGTCTGCGCGGAAGTCTTCCAGCCACGCATCGACGCAGTTGAACATGGCCTGATACGACGAAGCCGCGGCGACGTTGAAGCTGGCGTGAATGGCGGCGTCGGAGATGCCGGTGCCGCCAACCAGTTTCTTGCCGTAGAAGTTTTTGAGAAAGTCTTCGAGGAAGGCGAAGCGGTCTTTTTCGATCTGCTGCTTGATGCCCTCGAAGACGCTGGGATCGACGCCTTCGGGATTGTCGCTGGACTTGCGCAGCGCGGGCGCGACGGACGACATGAAGACGACGCGGGTGACGCGACCGGAGTTGTGCTTGCCCATGTAGCGGGCAACTTCGCCGCCGCCCATGCTGAAGCCGACCAGCGCGACATCGTTGAGGTCGAGGGTGTCGATCAGCGTTGCGGTGTCGCGGGCGAGTGTGTCGTATTCATAGCCCTCACTGGGCGCAGACGAGCGGCCAAAGCCGCGGCGGTCGTAGGTAATCACCCTGTAGCCGGCGGCGAGCAGGGCGGCGGACTGGCGCTCCCAGGAGGCTCCCGAGAGCGGCCAGCCGTGGATGAGGAGGACCGGCCGGCCGGTGCCGCGGTCTTCGTAGTAGAGTTCGACGTCGCTGGAGTTTTCTTCGCCGACTTTGAGGTAGGGCATGAGGGGCTCTCTCCTTGCAAGGTTGGATGCAGAGAGCGCAGCGGGCGGGCGGGCAGGGCGAGTTGCTTGCGGCGGCCGGCGACGGGTAGCCCCCACCCTTGACAGGAGTTTGCGGGTGAAAGCCTCGGACGGGGTTGTCGCTGCGAGCTAACAGCAGGTCCTTCGCTGCGCTCAGGATGACAATTCAGGGGTTCGAAGAAAAGTGCGGCCTGCACAATGCCCTACTCCGCGCCCCAGCGCTTGAAGACCAGCGAGCCGTTGGTGCCTCCGAAGCCGAAGGAGTTGGATAGCGCGTAGTCGATCTTCGCGGCTTGCGGCTGGTTGGGAACGTAGTTCAGACGGCAGACGGGATCGACGTTTTCGAGGTTCATGGTGGGCGGCGCGGTCTGGTGCAGCATGGCCATGATGGTGATGCCCGCTTCGAGGCCGCCGGCGCCGCCCAGCAGATGGCCGGTCATGGATTTGGTCGAGCTGACCAGCAGCGTGTGGTTCTTCGCTCGCTCGCCGAAGACATTCTCAATGGCCTGCGACTCCAGCGCGTCGCCCAGTGGCGTGGAGGTGGCGTGGGCGTTGACGTAGTCGATCTTGTCGGGCGAGATGCCGGCGACCTTGAGGGCGTTCTGCATCGCGCGCCGACAGCCATCGCCTTCAGGGGCCATGCCGGTCATGTGGAAGGCGTCGCCGCTCATGCCGTAGCCGATGATCTCGGCGAGGATATTGGCGCCGCGGGCCTGGGCGAACTCGAGCTCTTCGAGGATCAGGATGCCAGCGCCTTCGCCGACGACGAAGCCGTCGCGGTCGCGGTCCCAGGGGCGGCAGGCGTGGGTGGGGTCGTCGTTGCGGGTGGAGAGCGCCTTCATGGCGGCGAAGCCACCGACCGAGAGAGGCGTGATCGCGCCCTCCGCTCCGCCGGCGATCATGGCGTCGGCGTCGCCGCGCTGGATGGTGCGGAAGGCATCGCCGATGGCATGAGCGGAGCTGGTGCAGGCGGTCGCCGTGGCCTCGTTGGGGCCCTTGGCGCCGTACTTGATGGAGACATGGCCCGCGGCGAGATTGACGATGGAGGCGGGAATGAAGAAGGGCGAGATCTTCCGCGGACCGCCATTCAAAAGGTTGATGTGTTCCCGCTCGATCACGTCGAAACCGCCGATGCCGGAGCCGATGTGGACGCCGACGTTATCGGCATTTTCAGGCGTGACTTGAAGGCCGGAGTGCTGCATGGCCTCGGCCGAGGCGGCCATCGCGAAGTGGATGAAGCGGCCCATCTTGCGAGCCTCCTTCTTCTCCACGAACAGATGCGGGTCGAAGTCCTTGACCTCCGCGGCAAAGCGCACCGAGTGGCCGGTGAGTTCGTAGGCCGTAATTTCGGCCATGCCGCTCTTGCCGGCGAGCAGGCCCTCCCAGACTTGAGGGGCTGTATTGCCCACTCCGCAAAGGAGGCCCATGCCCGTTACCACGACACGTCGCTGCAGCATTGTTTTCCTGTTCCCCGCGCACTTCTCTAGCCAACTCTCGTGGCGGCCGCCCCGAGTTCCGATGTCTCTGCTTACTTGGCCTTCTGATGCTTTTCGATGTAATCGGTTGCGTCCTTGACGGTCTTGATCTTCTCCGCGTCCTCATCGGGGATCTGGATGTCGAAGGCTTCCTCGAACTGCATCACCAGTTCAACGACGTCGAGAGAATCGGCGCCAAGATCTTCCTGAAAGCTTGCGCCGGGAGTAACTTCGGCCTCATCGACCTGAAGCTGCTCGACAATAATCTGCTTGACCTTCTCATCTACTGCTGCCATCTTGCGATCTCCTGGTTGTCTCGGGTTAGAGCAGTATCGCTGTTCTTGCGCCCGATTGAAAGTCTCTGAGTGCCATTTTTCTTGAGAAAAAATGGCGTCGATCCTTATCACTCTGGATACGTCTACAGCGCTACTGCTGGGCGCGGGATGCGGCTTGCGGCGCGAACCCGTGGAACTGCCTCAGTGTGTCAGCATACCGGCGCGGTTGGGCGGTGTAAAGATGTAGACCCCATGGAAAATTGTTGCCCACATTTCTCGACCCAGAACTAGTATCGCAGCATTGCCCGTTCATTGGAGAAATGGAAGGTTGCGAGCTTGAGCGAAAAGAACTGCTTTCACTGCGGCGCCGCGGTCCTGCGGCGCGTCAATCGTAACGGCTTTCTGCAGAATATCGTGTTTCCGTACTTCGGATTTTTCCCCTGGGAGTGCGTGATGTGCCGGCGTATTCGGTTCATGCGCGACGACGGGCACCGGGTGCCGGTGCGGGGCGGGGTCTAGCAACCTAGTTGCTGTCCTTGGGACCTTCGCCGCTCGCGGCCAGCATCGGGAGATGGCCGTCGAAGCCGCTTCCGAAACTCAACGGGAGAGGTGCATCGGAAGCCCCTTCCAAGTTGTCCGACGTATCGAGGCTCACATCCCGCAGCGTACGGTTGATGGCGCGAGTGCGAACGCCGAGTTTGTCGATGGTGCTCTGGACCTTTTCCACGTCCTTGCTCATGGTGCCCATCAGGGTCTCGAAGGTGCCGAACTCCTTGCGCGCGCCAGCCAGTACCTTCCAGACTTCATCGCCTTTCTGTTGTAGCTGCAGCATGTGGAAGCCCATCTGGAAACTGCTGAGGATGGCTGAGAGAGTGCTCGGACCGGCGATCGTGACGCGGCAGTTCTGTTGGATGTCCGTCTGCAGGCCGTCGCGGCGCATGACCTCGGCATAGAGGCCTTCGGTGGGAAGAAACATGATGGCGAAGGAAGTGGTCGCGGGCGGCGCGATGTATTTTTCGCAGATCTTTTTTCCTTCGTTGCGGATCGCGGTTTCGAACGCTTTGCCGGCGCCGACGATGTCGGCGCCGGTCAGGTAAGCCGTTTCGAGGCGCTCCCAGGCCTCGCGCGGGAACTTGGAATCGATGGGCAGCAGCGCCTCGCCGCTGGGGGTTGGCAGCTTGACGGCGAACTCCACAAGCTCCTGCGTGTTGGGCTTGACGCGGGCGTTCTTCTCGTATTGATTCGGTGCGAGCATCTGCTTGAGCAGCGTTTCCAGCATGACTTCGCCGATCGTTCCGCGCGATTTGACGTTGGTGAAGATGCGCGAAAGATCGTCGACGCCGGCCGAGAGTTTGGTCATCTCGCCGAGGCCGGCGTGGACTTTGGTGAGCTGGTCGGTGACCTGGCCGAAGCTTTCCGTGAGGCGCTTCTGTAGCGTGGTATGCAGTTTCTCGTCGACAGTGGCGCGCATCTCTTCGAGCTTCTTCTCGTTGTTCTGATTGATCGCATTCAATTGCGCTTCAACACTGAAACGAAGCTGATCCTGATGCACGATCTGCGCCGCGCCGAGTTCGTTGAGCCGCGTATGAAGGGCTTCGCGGCTCTCGATCTGGCGGCGGTTATTTTCGGAGGCGAAGCTGGACAGCCGCTCCCCGAGCGTCGTCAACTGAGCGTCCACGGCGGAGCGCAGGCGGTCGGCCCCGGCCGCGTTGTCGGTGCGAAAACCTTCGAGGCCGGTGCGCAGCGTGTCGCCCAGCGTGCTGATGTTGCCGAGCACCTCGCCGCGCAGTGCTGCGCTGGCCGTCGCCGCGTCGCTGCGCACCTGAGCAAGTTCGCCGCGCAGATGCTGGTCGAGCGCTGCGGAGCGCGCGTCGAGGCGCGTGAACTGGGTGGGCAGATCGGCCGCGAAAAGCTGGTCCAGACGCGGGTCTGGGCGCGCGTCCGGATCTCCCGCGGCCGCCGAACGCGAGCGTAGGATGAGCGCGGCAAGCGCCGCAAGCGTGAGGACCTGGATGACGAGAAGCGCAACGAGCATTTCGGCTTTCCTTCGCCTTCGAGCATAGCAAGTTCTGCAGCAATGTTCGAGCCGGACTGCGGTAAGATTGTGGAAATGGATGCGACCTGCCGGTCAGAACTACCAGTTCAAGGAGAGAGTCTCACATGGCCAACTCCGAAACGCTCAGCGTGACATTGGCCGCCGACATTCTGGCGCAGGTGCGTGAAGCGGTCGCCGGCGGAGAGTATGTCTCCAGCAACGACGCGATCTCCGACGCACTCCTGGAGTGGAGCGCGAGGCGTGGTGTCGAAGCTTGCGATTCTGCCAGGTTGAAAGAAGCTTGGCAACAAGCCGAAGATCACGACGGTCCCGGCATCCCGATGGACCAGGTAATGGACCGGTTGGAGGCGAAGTATAAGGCCCTGGCCGCGGCAGGGAACGAGCACCAATAGTGCGCGTTGAGCTTTCGCCTCTAATTGAATCGGACCTGGATGAAATAGCCGCTTACAATGCGCGCCACAACCCAACGCGCGCAGTTACTTTTGTGCAGGATATCCGGCGTGAATTCTTGCGCATCGCCAGAAATCCAGACGTGTACCGCGCGCGTCCCGACCTCGGCGTCGATGCGCGGATCTCGACTGTAGGCCGATACCTGATTCTGTTTCGGAGCGGAGAAGATGTCGTTCAGATCCGTCGCGTACTCCACGGAGGCCGCCATCTATCGGGAATGTACATCTAGGCTTGGCTTTTGCATGCGCCGACGGTTGGTGATTGAATAGCTCTAGAGCATGCTTTGCTCCCAGAAGGGTCTCAAATTGCGCCTGCCGGCTTTTGGATATCGCTCCTATTTTCCTGTGGCTCGAATTGTTGTCGCCGGCCTGGCGATCTTGGTAGGCGGTGGCGCGGCGTTGCTGACCGGTGGCGCTGCGTATTTCTCTGCTGAAGCGCAGACCTCGATGCCGCCCAACCAGGTGACCCACTTCAAGGACGCTTCGATGCTGAGGCCGCCGGCGGGCGCGAAGGTCGCAATCGTCGAGTGGGAGGACCTGGAGTGCCCCGCCTGCGCCCATGCGTTTCCGTTCGTGCATCTGGCCGTCGCACAGTATCACATTCCGCTGGTGGAGTACGACTTCCAGATTCCGGGCCATCTCTGGAGCCACGAAGCGTCGATCTATGCGCGCTATCTGAAGGACAAGGTCTCGCCGGAGTTGGCGACGGACTATCGCCGCCAGGTGTTCGCGTCGCAGTTTCGCATCGCCACGCTGGACGACCTGACGCACTTTACGCAGGAGTTCTTCGCGGCGCACCACCAGCCGATGCCGCCAGCCATCATCTTCAGTCCGATGGAGCCGTTCGCGCGCGAGGTGCAGGCCGATGATGACCTGGGCCTTAAGCTGGGCCTGATGGAGACGCCGACCATCGTCGTGGTCACGCCCAAGGGCTGGATCCAGGTGAAGGATGTGGCGGATCTTTATCAGGCGATCGATCAGGCCGAGGCCGCGATGGGAACTCCGGCAGCGCATCACCCGGTTGCGAAGAAGTAGACAGATTACCTTTCGGTTTCGCTCAGGGAATAATGCAGCTCTTCCGTAGGGGTATCGGCGCTGCCAAACAGATTCCTGCGGAATGACAACCAGAAAGGCAAAGGCAAGCCTCTACATCAGGTGGGGCACGCGATCAGGTGGGCCATGCTGTGAGCGCGAGGTCGACGGCGCGGTTGAGATTGTCGCGGCTGTGGCTGCTGACCGCTTGCACAGCGAGACCGTGCATCAGGCTGACGAGGAACAGAGTGAGGGCCTCGGGGTCGGAGCTGGCGGGGAGGTCGCCATCGGTGCGGGCGCGGTCGAAACGGGCGCGAATCTGGTCGATGCCGCTCTCGCGGAGGGCGAGCATTTGCTGGCGGATGGGTTCGGAGTCGGCGCTGGCGACCAGGGCACCCTGCACCCAGAGGCAGCCACCGGGGTTGGCCGGGTCGGTGGCGACGGCGACGGCGCCGCGCAGGAGGGTCTCGGCAACCTCGTGGGCGGTGAGCTTGCCGAGTGCGCGGCGGACATAGCGGCCAGGGCCGGTGCCGTAGAACGCAACGGCCTCGCGGAAGAGCGCCGCCTTGTCGCCGAAGGCCGCATAAAGACTGGGCCGATTGATGCCCATGGCCTCGGTCAGGGCGGTGAGCGACGCGCCCTCGTAGCCGTGCTTCCAGAAGACTCGCATGGCGGCGTCGAGGGCGTGGTCGCGGTTGAAGGCGCGCGGGCGGCCACGCGGAGGTTGCGGCGGAAGAGCAATTGCGGGCAGGCTCATACTGTGCATTAAACGCCGAATGCGGCGTGAAGAACATCCCTATCCGGCGGCGTAGGATACATACCGTTCGGCGACGAAAAAAAGGGCCACCGATTGGGGTGGCCCTTCTTCTTCGTCTGCACGTTACGCCATTACTTTGCGGCGAAGCACCCCAATGGAACCAAGCAATCCGGTCCCAAGCAGGATCAGGCTGCTGGGCTCAGGAGTTGGGGTTGGATTGACGCCGGGGGTCACTGTGAAGGTGCCAAGGAAGCCATCGGAGCCACTCGGGGTATCCAGGGAATAGCTGAGTGCACCATCGAACAGGTTGAAGTTTGCACTTGCAGTCTCGAAGGAGAAGCCATTGTTGTCGAGATAGCCTGTGCTGGGGGGAACGAACAGAAGGTTGTCGTTACCGAGGTATGTGTTAGGGCTTAGGAGCGAGGTGATGGCAGCTCCATCGACCAGGCCATTGGTGATGTTGGTAATCAGGAATTGGCCACCGCTTTCGGCAGTGGTGACGAGTGTGCCGGACGCTGTACTTCCGGTGAGACCGGCGTAGGTGAAATTGAAGCTTTCCGCGGAAGCGAAGCCAGCGGTGCAGAGAAGAAGCGTAGAAAGAGCAAGAACTTTACGGACCATGGGGGAATCTCCGGGGACGAATCGGTTCGATGCTCCCACATGGATCGTGCCGGGCCGGAATCTCAACAGGGTGCCGTTGCCGTACAGGAAGCTTGGCGATCGGATAGCTGACCGTGCATGGGTTGCATGGGCTTGAAACACGCGGAGGAGACACAAGACACCAATGCTGCGCATCGCTGCGAAATCTTCCGAAAATATGCTCTACGGAACAGACGCTGCATCGACTCAATTGGATTGGTATTTGGGCGGAGGAATTCTCACGTCCGCTTTTCAACCGGCGACGGCACGTCTCGGTCCAAAGCTACTGAATCTGGACGAGACTGGCTTCGGTTTTTCCGTGGCCGCTGGCGCTGCCGGGAGTAATGGTGGTGTGCTGCGGGGCGCGCCAGTGGTCGATGTAGCTGACCTGGTGGACGCAGCTGATGGTGCAGTTGGGGGCGCAGGATTTTTCGGTGAGGAACTCGCGCTCGACGATTTCGGTGGTGTAGCCGGCGATGGGGATGCCGGGGTAGCCGCGCTGCTGCGAGCAGTAGCTCACGATGCCGTTCTCGTCGACGTAGAGGTAGCGCGAGCCGGCGCGGCAACGCCAGTGGTTGGGCTGGCCGTTGGCGATGGCCTCCTGGAAGCCGTTGAAGCGCGAGTAGCTGCGGCGGGTGAGGTGGCGGACCTGGTCCCAGATGGTGCGTTCGCGCTCGCCTAATGGTTTGAGCTGACCGCTGCCGTCGTGAATGATGCCAATGGTCGAGCTGAAGCCGAGGGCGAGGGCGCGCTTGCTGATGGTGAGCGCGTCTTCGGGGTTGGCGATGCCGCCGCCGACGACGGAGTTGATATTGACGTGGAAGTCGGCGTGCTCGGCGAGCATCTTCAGCTTGGCGTCGAGGACCTTGAGGGACTTCTTCGAGACCTCGTCGGGCATGACGTTGTCGATGGAGATCTGCATGTGGTCGAGGCCGGCTTTATTCAGGCGCTCGATTCGGTCGGGCATGAGCAGATAGCCGTTGGTGATCATGCCGGCGATGGCGCCGGTGTTGCGAATAGCGCGAATGACGTCGTCGAGGTCAGGGTGCAGCAGGGGCTCGCCGCCGGAGATGGTGATGACCGACGTCCCGAGGCGGCCAAGATGGCCGATACGGGCGCGCATTTCATCGATGGGAACGGGGCCGGAGACGTCGTCGAACTCGTTGCAGTAGGTGCAGGCGAGATTGCAGCGGCGCATGGGGATGATGTGCGCCATGTACGGATGCGACGTGGAAGCCACGGCGCTGGCTATCGACCCGAGCTCGCGCAGCTTGCGGCTGGCGGCGATGAGGCGGCGGCGCGCGGTCATCCGGCGGGGCGTAGTTCCCGTGTCGGATGCGGGCTTTACGGTTTGGGCTGCGGTGGACATGCGCAGGCTTTATTCTATCGTGGCAGAAGGCTCGGCTTCCTACGAGTGGGCTTCACGCGGGCGCGAACGGCAACGCGAGAGCCGCGACGTACACTGTTGCTCTGGAGGTGATGGCATGGCGCGCGAGATCGATTGGAACGATACGCTGGAGATCGGGATTCAACTGCAGGAGATGTTTCCGGACACCGATCCGTATTCGGTGCGGTTTACGGACCTGCATAAATGGGTGACGCAGTTGCCGGGGTTTGTGGGTGATCCGGCGAAGTCCAGTGAAGGGGTTCTGGAGGCGATCCAGAGGGCGTGGCACGAGGAGTATGTGGAGGCCCAGGACGCGTAGGCGGGTCTCGCCGCGAGGGGATATCCGCGCTCGCAAGAATCCGGCAGGGAGCGTGGCGGGGATTTAGGTTGATCGCCGGGCGGCTTGGGGAGCCAGTTGCGCCATCAGAATGCGAGGAGGAAATTTACGATGAAGATCTTTCTATCGACGACTGCATTGGCGCTGGCGCTTTGTATGTCAGGCAGCGTGATGGCGCAGCAGAACAACGACCAGGCGAGACATGATTCCGCCGTGCAGGCCGAGCAGCAGCACAAGGCGGACAAGGCGCAGGCCGAGGCGGACAAGGCCAAGCACAAGGCGTTGAAGAGCCACAAGGTGAAGAAGGCCGCGCGCAAGCAGGACGAGGCCGACCGGCAAGAGGAGAAGACACCGCCACCGCAGTAACACAGTCGAGCGTGGCGACCCGCGCCAACAGCAGATTCCTCCGCTTCGCTACGGAATGACAACCAGAAAAGCAAGTGCCAGTGCTGCCCCAGGCTTGCTTCGTCTAAGCGGCCCTGCGGCGGACGAGTTGTGGGAGCAGGGTCGAGCCGGTGAGGCGAAGTGCGGCCAGTGACAGCGCGGTCCAGACTACGGCTCCGGCGGCGAGCACGAGGATGTCACCGACGTAGCTGGCGTGGACGGGGAGAAAGCGCGCGAGTAGCAGGACTCCGGCAGCGGCGATGGCAGCGGCCAGCAGGGCGCGGGCCACCTCGCGCAGGTCCAGACCTCCGTTAGCGCCCCACAGAGGCACCAAATAGCGCCGGTGCAGCAAGACAGCCAGCGTCAGAGTGTGGATCAGGATGGCTAGATTCGAGGCCCAGGCCAGGCCAATCACGCCGAAGCGGTGGTACAGACCCCAGTACATCGGCAGCGAGACGATGGTGATGATCGTCCCGGCGAGCATCGGCGGGAACGTCTGGCCGGCGGCGAAGAAGGCGCGGATGTAGATGGCCTGCGAGCTCCACAGCGCTAGCGAGAGCGAAAAGATGGCGACGAACAGCGCGGTCTGGATGGAGTCGGCGCGGCTGTAGTGGCCACCGCGCAGGACCAGGTCGCAGAGCGGGCGGGCGAGCGCGAACATGGCCGCGGTGAGCAGCACAGCCACGGAAAAGATGCGCGTGACCGAGCGGTTGACGGAGTTGCGGAAGTCCGCGTGGCGTTCGCCGGAATAGAGCGACGCGAAGAACGGCAGCGACGCCGCGCCGGCGGCCTGGCCGATGATGGCCATGGGCGCGGTGAAGAGTTTTTTCGCGTTCATCAGGCGCGAGATGTCGCCGGTGGCGTGCTTGGCGAAGAACTGCAGGATCTGCGTGTCCATGAAGACGATGGTGACGCCGAACATGAGCGGGACAGACATCTTCACCCAGGCACGCAGGCCTTCGTTGTGGAAGTCGAGGACAGCGCGGTAGCGGACCCCGGCGCGATGGGCGGCGAAGGCGTTGACGAGAAACGGCCCGCAGAAGGCCCCGGCCAGCGCTCCCCAGGCGAGCGATGGGATTCCCAGATGCCGCGCTCCGAGCAGGCCACCGGCGATGATGCAGACGGGGTAGACCAGCGAGGAGATCGCCTGGTAGGTGAACTGCTTGCGCACCAACGCGACCGAGGCTAATACCCCGCCGGCGAAGAAGAAGAATTGGCCGGGCAGCAGGATGCGCGTCATATGGATGGCGAGCGCGTCCTGCACGGGGTCGTGCTTGGAGTAGATGCGGATGTAGAGCGGGACGAGAAATTCCGCGAGCACAAGCGCAGTGGTGAGCACCAGCGCCATGGTGTTGAGGATGACCGAGAGCGCGATCTCGCCGTCTTCGTCGCGACCCTGCTCGCGGTAGCGGCTGAGGATGGTGATGAAGCTGATCGAGGCCGCGCCGCCGATCAGGAAGTAGTTGACCAGGTCGGGCAGGTTGAAGGCGATGTTGTAGGCGTCGGTGGCCGAGCCCGCGCCGAAGGTGTAGGCGATGTACTTGTCGCGCACCAGACCGATGCAGCGGGAGAGCAGAGCGAAGACGCCCAGCAGCAGCGCGGCCGAGGTTGCGGTGTGCTTGTGCGAGAGGCCGAAGACGCCGAGGCGGGAGCGGCCGGCAGGAGCGGGTTCGGACGCGAGTTCGGCCTCGAGCTGGGGAAGCAAACCGAGGGTGGCCTGCGCGGGGAGATCGGCTTCGGGAGGGACCTCGACCGGCGTGGCTGCGGGCGGAAGCGTAGGGCGTCGATCGGGCACCGGGGCCGGCGGGGTCATTCGCGTCCTTCGCGTCATTCGCTGGAGAACAAGTCTCCCTGCGCGACGTGCAGGTTCGATTCGTGTCTGGCTGGCTTGGGCTCCGGTTTGGCCTCTGGATTAAGTTCGAGGACGAGGCGCGGGCGGAGCGGCTTGGCGGCTGCGTGGACAATCGCGGGCGGCGCGGCGGCGGCCGGCACAAACGCTGCGCCGCCTAGTTGGGCCAGCAGTTGGCGAAGTTCGTCGCGCAGGGCATGCAGGTGGTTCTCCTGATGAGCGCCGCGGCGAATGGACGCGCCTATATCAGCCGCATCTTCCCAGCTCCGAGAATCCGGACCTCCACCCCCGCGAGCAAGTGCGCTCGCCGGGGACCCCGGACCCGGGGCACCCGTATTGACTGTGGCGACGGGCGAGAGCCCTGGGGAAGCCGGCTCAAGCGCTAGGGATGGCATGACGCCGGTGATCTCGCGCGGCTTGGCCTCGGATTTGAAGACCTGGCGGGCGCCGGGGATGGTGTAGCCCTGGTCGTAGAGCAGCGTCTTGATGCGGAGCGCCATCTCCACGTCTTTGCGGCGGTAGAGGCGCTGACCGGTGCCCCCTTTGTTGGGCTTGAGGTTGGGAAACTCGGTCTCCCAGAAGCGGAGTACGTAGGCCGGGACCTGGCAGAGGCGCGCCACGTCGCCGATGCGGAAGTAGAGCTTGTCGGGGATGGCGACCGGCTCGGGTGCGACGAACTTGCGGATTGGGTGGTGCGATCCCATCTCTCGGGGCGGCTCCAGGAGTACGAAATCAGACGATCAACGGCAGGGCACGGGCGGCAGCGGGAACTCCGGCGTGCGCAAGGCTGTTGATCCCAAAGTATAGGGCTGCGGGGCGCGGCGAGGCCAGAAGTTTCGGGCGTTCCTCCGGTGGTTCGCTTTCTTTTTGGGACAGGAACCGGGCGGACAGTGGAACCACAGGAGTTAACCCCCTGTTCAAGCGCTACTTTAGGTTCTGGGTGTGAGCACTTGCTTTTCTGGTTGTCATTCCGCAGCGCAGCGACGGAATCTGTTTCTCCGAGAGCTATACGGTATCCATGAGAATGGTCTGACGATCAGACGACGACGGGAAGGCAGAAGCAGGCGCAGACAAAGTAGATTCCTACGGAGTGACAACCAGAAAGGCAAATGCACAGGCAAATGCAAGTGCGGGGGGCAACAGGGCCTGGCTCTACTCGTTGACGACCGGCAGGGGCTGGCGGCGCTGGACTTTGCCCAGGGCGGCGCGCTCGTACTGCACGGGCCAACTGGCCGGGTGCTGGAGGGCGTCGGCGGCGTGGATCGGCCAGTAGGGGTCGCGCAGCAGCTCGCGGGCGAGCAGGACGACGTCCGCCTGGCCGGTGCGGATGATCTGGTCGGCCTGCGCCGGCGAGGTGATGAAGCCGACCGCGCCGGTGGCTAGGCCGGTTTCGCGGCGAATGCGCTCGGCAAAGCCGGTCTGGTAGCCGGGGCCGGCGGGAATCTGCTGGCGAGGGTCGTTGCCGCCGGAAGAGCAGTCGAGGAGATCGATGCCCTCGGCCTTCACGAGCCGGGCGAACTCGATGATGTCGTCGATGGTGAGGCCAGTGGGTGAGCCGTCGGGATTGGTGACCCAGTCGGTGGCAGAGACCCGCACCCAGACGGGCAGGTGGGCGGGAAAAGCAGCGCGGACGGCGCGGATGATCTCCAGCGGAAAGCGGGCGCGGTTGGCGAGAGAGCCTCCGTACTGATCGGTACGGAAATTGGAGAGCGGCGAGAGGAATTCGTGCGCGAGGTAGCCGTGGGCGGCGTGGATTTCGACGAGCAGGAAACCGGCCTGCGCGGCGCGATGCGTGGCGGCGGTGAAGTCGGCCAGGACTTTGTCCATGCCGGCGCGGTCGAGCGCGTGCGGCAGCGGGTAGGTGGGGGAAAAGCGCTCGGCGGAGGGCGCGACGACGTTCTCCCAGCCGCCTTCCGACGGCGGGAGATTGCGGGATTTTTCCCAGGGCGGCACCATGCTGGCCTTGCGGCCGGCGTGGGCGAGCTGGATGGCCGGAACGCTGCCGTGGGCCTTGATGAACTCAGTGATGCGGGCAAGCATGGGGATGTGGTCGTCGAGGTAGAGGCCGAGGTCGCCGGGGGAGATGCGGCCCTCGGGGCTGACGGCGGCGGCCTCGGTGAAGACGACGCCCGCTCCGCCGATGGCCCGGCTGCCGAGGTGGACGAGGTGCCAGTCGGAGGCGTGGCCATCGACCGAGCTGTACTGGCACATCGGCGAGACCGCGATGCGATTCGGGAGGGTGAGCGAGCGCTGGGTCAGGGGCGAAAAGAGATGGTTGGGCGCGGGAACGGCTACGGACATGGAGGGTTGGATGATACGACCGGGCGGAACGAAGCAGCGGAACGGCATTTGCACAGATCAAAGCTTGTGCTGGACCAGTTCCGTAATCGCCATGACGGCATATGCCGCAACAAGCACAACCCAAAACTCCGCGCGCTGCCGCTTGACGGTTCTTTCACTGACAATTCCGCCTTCCACTGTTCTTGCCCACGCGCGACTCAGTAACCACCAGACACATGCCCCTATTGGCGGAAAAACAATGAGAACTACCACGGCTTGACTCATTCTAATGTTCTCCAGAAGCTCGTCACGGGGCACTGTGGGCAGCATAAACGAACAGCAGATCCTTCGCTCCGCTCAGGATGACAATCCTGGCGGGTAGTAAGGATCTGGTAATGCATAACGCCGCATCGTGCAGCCGGCGGCCGCGTCCAATAGAATGGTGATGCTGTGACAACCAGGACCGCTACCGTGCTTCCGCCCGAACCCGCGCCGCCGGAGACGATCCATAGCTGCCCGGCGTGCAGCCATTGGCTGCCCGATGGCACGCTGGCGTGTCCGGATTGCCAGACCCTGACCTATACGCAGCATCTGGGGCGGCTGGCTTCGTCAGCGCAGGAGCTGGAGCAGCAGCAGAAGTGGGTGGAGGCGCGCGACCGCTGGCAATCGACGCTGCAGTGGCTGCCCGCGGACGCGCAGCAAACGGCCAGCGTCGAACAGCATATCGCAGCGCTGGACGGCCGCCTGAAGGCCGCCGACGACCAGAAGGCCCGGTGGACCAAGCGGCTGGGGCCGTTTGCGCCGATCGCGCTGTTTCTGCTGAAGGTGAAGTCGTTCCTGTTCCTGCTGGTCAAGCTGAAGTTTCTGATCAGCCTGTTTGCGTTCTTTGGAATCTACTGGGCGCTGTTCGGTTGGCAGTTTGCGCTGGGCTTTACGGCGTGTCTGTTCATCCATGAGATGGGACATTTCGTGGCGGTAAAGCGGCGCGGACTGAAAGCCGATCTGCCGGTGTTTATGCCGGGCCTGGGAGCGTATGTGCGGTGGTACTCGCAGGGCGTGTCGCGCGAGGACTTGGCGGCCATCGCGCTGGCGGGGCCGCTGTACGGCCTGGTCGCGGCGCTGGCATGCGTGGGGCTGGCCTGGGTAACGCACCTTCAGATTTTTATGGTGCTGGCGTATGTCGGGGCGTGGATCAACTTCATCAACCTGCTGCCGCTTTCCGTACTGGGGCTGGACGGCGCGCAGGCGACGTACGCGCTCTCGAAGCTGCAGCGCGGGCTGATCGCGACGACCTGCGTTGTGTTCTTCGGACTGACGGTGAGCAATGGCAATCTCATGGGCCCGACGACGCAGTGGATCTTCCTGATCGTGGGCCTCGGCATGGTGTGGCGGTGCTTTGCAAACGATGAGCCCGATGCGCCCAGCACACGGACGTTCCTGTACTTTCAGGGGCTGATCCTGGCGCTGGGAGTGCTGGCGTACAAGACGCAGTTTGCGGGTATGGCGCCGCGTTGACGTCTTTCGTTGTCGATAGGTTCGTTTTAGAGTGATCCTGCCATGCTGCGGAGGCGCTCCAACAGCAGATTCCTGCGGAATGACAACCAAAAAAACAATGTGGCGGCCCCGAAGAATTCAACCGCAATCGGCGGAGTGTGGCGTTGCCGCGCGACGTGCAGAATGTTTGCATGACGACTACGAACTGGACCGGCGCATCCATCGATACATCAGCGGCGCACGAAGCAGCAGCGTACGCTGGAGCAGCCACGGGAATCGTAAACATGGGCAAGCGCAGAAGCGCGTCGAACGGCGACAACACGAACGGCAACAATGAAAGCGGCAAGGTGGCCGCATCCGTGTTTGCGGGACGCGCCTGGCAGCAGGTGCTGGCGCGCGATGCGGCGGCCGACGGGCAGTTCGTGTATGCGGTGAAGTCGACTGGCATTTACTGCCGCCCGAGCTGCGCCAGCCGCCGCCCGGAGCGCAAGAACGTGAGCTTCTTCGCGACGAATGAATGGGCCGAGGCGGCCGGATTTCGCGCGTGTCTGCGCTGCGAGCCATTGCGCACGACGCCCAAGCCCGATCCGCAGGTGGCAGCCATCACCAAGGCCGCGCAGTTCCTCAGCGAGCATGCGGGCCAGCGCACCTCGCTCGACGAGCTTGCTGCGACGGCCGGCCTGGGCAGGTTCGCTCTGCTGCGCGGCTTCAAGCGCGTGCTCGGCGTCACGCCGGGGGAGTTCGCGCGCGAGCAGCGCAAGCAGCGCTTCGCGGACAAGGTGCGGTCGCCGAAGCTGTCGGTGACCGATGCGGTTTATGAGGCGGGCTTCGGCTCGTCGAGCCGGCTGTATGAGGGCGTGGACGCGACGCTTGGCATGAGCCCGACGGCGATGAAGAACGGCGGCGCGGGCGAGACCATCCGGTATGCGCTGGCCGATTCCCCGCTGGGCCGCGTGCTGGTTGCGACGACCCAGCGTGGACTATGCATGGTCCTGTTCGCCGATACCGATGCGCAGGCAGCCGCGGATCTGCGCGAACGCTTCCCGCAGGCTGCGCTGCGTGGGCCTGGCTCGCGGGGATCAGGCTTGCGTGGACCGGGCGCAAGTTCACCTGCCGATGCCGACGCAGGTTTGGCCGAAGCGATGCGCTTCGTGCTGGCGGGACTGCGTGAGAGTCCGACCGCCGCCACGCTGCCCTTCCACGTCCGCGCGACCGCGTTTCAGCAGCGCGTGTGGCACGCCCTGATGGAGATTCCGCGCGGCGAGACGCGTAGTTATTCCGAGATCGCCATGGCGATCGGTTCGCCAAAGGCCGTGCGCGCGGTTGGAACGGCCTGCGGCGCCAATCCACTGGCCGTCATCGTGCCGTGTCACCGGGCGATCGGCGCGGGCGGCAGCCTGACGGGATATCGCTGGGGCATCGAGCGCAAAAGGAAGCTGCTCGCGATTGAGCGGGAAGACGAAAGCAGGAAGACTGAAGCGGGGACGTGAAGCGCGGAGGCGTCTAAAATGTAACCAGCGCGTTCTCCGCGCCAGCTCGTCATCCCAGCTCGTCATCATTGCTTGCGTCCTGAAGGTTCCGATCCGATGAAACTGCGTCCTGTGGTCCTTGTCCTCCTGATTTTGTGCGGCTTCTATTATCTGTCCACGCGCTTTCTTCCCACCGGAGCGCTGGCCGGGTTCGTGCATCGTGCGCAAAGTGGCGTCCAGAGCGGCGTTTCGACCTCCAGCGTGCGCGGGCCGCTGGGAGATTTTTCGCTGACCGAAGCCTCCGCCGCGCCCGCCTTCGACACCGAGGAGCAGCAGAACATCAGCGTCTACAAACGCGCGCTGCCCTCGGTGGTGAACATCACCAGCAACACCGTCGTATGTTGCGACTTCTTCCTTCGGCCGGTGCCGCAGCAGGGCCAGGGATCGGGCTTCATCGTCGATAAAGAGGGCCACATCGTCACCAACAACCACGTCATCGAGAACGCGCAGACGGTCGAGGTGACGCTATGGAACAAGAAGAAATACAAGGCGGCAGTGCTCAACCGCGACCTGATTCATGACATCGCGCTGCTGCAGATTCAAAACGCCACTGACCTGCAGCCGGCGACGCTGGCCCAGTCGTCGACGAACCTGGCGGTGGGCCAGCGGGTGTATGCGATCGGCAATCCGTTCGGGTTCTCGGGCACCATGACGCGAGGCATCATCTCGGCGCTGCGTTCGGTGCAGTTGCCCTCGGGCAACAACATTGAAGATGCGATCCAGACGGACGCTTCGGTGAACCCCGGCAACTCGGGTGGACCGCTGCTGAACTCGCGCGGCGAGGTCATCGGGATCACCACCATGATTGCCACGAATCCCAACGGCAACGCGGACCAGTCGGCCGGCATCGGCTTCGCCATTCCAATCTCAACCGTGAAGGCGGTGCTGGACGACTTCGCGCGGTTCGGACGAGCGCGCCGGCCGTCGCTCGATATCATCACGCTGCCGATCGGGCCGGACCTCGCGCAGCAGATCGGCCTGCCCGCCGACAATGGCATCCTGATCGAGCGCGTGCTGCCGGGTGGGGCCGCGGAGCGCGCCGGCCTGCGCGGTGGAACGCAGCTTGCTTACATGGGAATGACGCAGGTGATGCTGGGCGGCGACCTCATCGTCGGCGTCGATGGCCAGCAGATCAGTACGCCGCAGGACCTGTCGACTGCCCTGAATGCGCATCATGCGGGGGATACAGTCGCGCTGACAGTCTTCCGCGGACGCCAGCGCCTGAACGTGAAAGTGACGCTCTCGGATGCGAAGCAGGTGATCGGCGCGCAGGCCGCGTGACGCGGTATTCCCGATGGAGTAGAGGCACCCCCAAACAGCAGATTCCTCCGCTGCGCTGCGGAATGACAACCGGAAAAACAGAGGCGTTGCCCTAGTGCAGCGTCTTGGGGATGACCGCGTATTGCAGCAGCACCTCGAAGGGGACTACATCGAGCGCGGCCTCATGCGTGGCTTCGAGCACGACCGGGCAGGGCGAACCGGCGCGCTGCACCTGCAGCCATCGCGCCGCGCACACGCACCAGCGATCGCCCGGCCGCAACCCTGGAAATCCGAACTGCGGCATGGGCGTGGAGAGATCGTTGCCCAGCCGCGCGGAGCTGGCCAGAAACTCCTCCGTGACGATGCAGCAGATGGTGTGCTGGCCGAGATCGTTGGGACCGGTATTGCAACAGCCATCGCGATAGAAGCCGGTGACGGGATCGGTACCGCACGCTTCCAGCGGCTGGCCGAGGACGTTCTTCGCGGGGAGAAGCTTCGGTCCAGTGTTCATGGCTCGATTGTAGTCTTGCCGGGCATTGGCCGGGTTATCGGGAGCCGGGTTTTCGGGAGCCGGGTTTTCGGGGAATCTAATCGGGCGCGGAAGGCGATGCGACCGGCAGCGTAATGCGGAAGGTTGTTCCGTGATGGCGGGGGAGGGTACTGGAGCGGAGCTGCAGCCGGCCGCCATGCTCTTCCACGATGCCGCGCGTCACCCACAGACCTAGCCCGGTGCCGCGTTCGCCCTTGGTGGTGAAGAAGGGCTCGAAGATGGCGGCCAGGTTGGCCCGCTCGATGCCATGGCCGGTATCGCAGACGATCACGACCGCCATGCCTCCCAGCAGCCGCGCGCGCACCGTGATGCGGCCGCCGCGCGCCTCCATCGCCTCCAAGGCATTGCCAATGATGTTGGCGAAGACCTGACGCAGCGCCGGATCGTATTGGGTTTCGCGGATGGCATCGCTGTAATGGGTCACGATCTCGACCCGTTGCTGCGCCGCCCGCGTCTGGAAGAGTTGAACGACTTCGCCGATCAGCGTATGCAGATCCAGAGTTCGGCCCGGGACCTTGCGGTAAAAGCTGAGCGTGGAGCGGGTGATGTGGCCGACGCGGTCCAGTTCGCGCGCGCCGATCCCAATCAACTCCTGCGCCTGCGGCGGCATCTCCTGCAGTTGCAGCAGGTAAAAAATATTGGTGAGCGCCTCGAGCGGATTGTTGATCTCATGGGCCAGCGTATTAGCCATGCGCCCGGCCGCCGCCAGGCGCTCGGAGTTGATCAGCCGCGTCATCAGTTCCGCGGTTTCGCGTTCGGCGGTCTTGCGCGCGGAGATGTCTTCGACGACCCACAGAACGTCCGCGTTGGCGCCCCCCACGTGACGCAGCAGCGAGACTGTGAGCTGGGCGGGAAAGGTGGTCCCGTCGGTACGCATCAGGTTGCGCTCGACGCGATACAGCGCACGCTTGCCGGCGACAAGGTCGGCATACTCGGCGGCGGCGAGGTCGCGCTCCGACGGCAGCACAAAATCCTGAAGGCGCAGATCGAGCAGCTTCTCAACGTTTTCGCACAGCATCTCGCCCAGCCTCTGATTCACCAGCAGGAAGCGGCCATCGGCCGAGGTGTGCGCCATTCCCACGGCGGCCTGGTTGAAGGTGGCGGAGAAGCGTTGCTGCGCGAACAGGAGTTCGGCCTCGGTGCGCAACCGCTCGTGCCGCCGGGCGGCGTCGGCGAGCTCCCGCTCGATGGCGGGAAGCAGCCGGTCGAGGTGGCCCTTGAGCACGTAATCGTGCGCGCCGGCCCGCATCGCACTGACCGCCGAGACCTCGTCGATGGTGCCCGAAACGATGATGAAAGGAAGATCGACGCCAGTCTTCTGGATGATGCGCAGGGCGTCGCGCGCGCCGAAGCTGGGCAGCGTGTAATCGGCCAGCACCAGGTCCCACGGCACAGGATCGGCGAGGGCGTCGCGCAGCTCGGCCGGGGTCTCGACGCGGCGCGTGTAGGCCTCGTACCCGGCGCGCGTGAGATGACGCCGCAGCAGCACGGCGTCTTCCTCGTAGTCCTCGATGATGAGGACCCGCAGCGGCTGCGCAGGCGACGTCAAGCGACCGGCGGACATTGGTTGAGCAGCAGCCAGTACATGCCGAGCTGGCGGGTAGCTTCGGCGAAGTCGGTGAAGTTCACCGGCTTGCGAATGTAGCTGTTGACGCCCAGCCGATAGCTGGCGACGATGTCTCGCTCTTCATCCGACGAGGTGAGCACCACCACGGGGAGCAGAGCCGTCCGGTCGTTGGCGCGAATGGCGCGCAGCACCTCCAGGCCATCGACCTTGGGCAGCTTCAGGTCCAGCAGCACCAACTGGGGCGGAGGATTCTTGCCGCTCGCGATGCCTTCCATGAACTCGATGGCCTCGGCGCCATCGCGCGCGGTGCGGATCTCGTTGGCCACATTTGCCTTGCGCAGCGCGCGAATGGCCAGCGCTTCGTGGTCGGGATCGTCTTCAACAAGCAGGATCATGGGGTCGCTCATAAGTTGGGAAATCCATCCGAAAGAAGTTGAACCGGGCGAGCTTCAGCCTGGCAGATCGAAATAAAATGTCGCCCCGCGGCCGGGTTCGCTCTCCGCCGCGATCGTGCCATGATGACGGTGAACGATGCGCGAGACCGTCGCCAAACCAATTCCGGAGCCCTTGAACTCGCGGTCTCCGTGCAGCCGCTGAAACGCCGTGAACAGGCGATCGACGTATTGCATGTCGAAGCCCGCGCCGTTGTCTCGTATGAAGTATACGGTGCGCCCATCGCGGATGCTACTGCCGAACTCGATGCGTCCATGGGCCGTCCTGGAGGTGAACTTCCAGGCGTTGCCGAGCAGGTTTTCCAGTGCGATGCGCAGCAGTCTGCCGTCTCCCTGCACCGTGATGCCAGGCTGCGCGATAAATTCGACGCCGCGCTCCGGATCGGCCGCCTTCAGTTCGTTGCAGACCAGAGTGGCAAGCTGGGATAGATCAACCGGCTCGCGCTGGAGCTCCGAGCGCGTCACGCGGGAGAGCTGCAGCAGCGAGTCGATCAGCGTGCCCATGCGCTGCACGCCGCTTCGCACCCGGGCGATATAGTCGCGCCCCTCGTCATTGAGCTTGTCGGCGAAGTCCTCCAGCAATGCCAGCGAGAAGCCGTCGATGGTTCGCAGCGGAGCGCGCAGGTCATGCGAGACCGAGTAGCTGAACGCCTCAAGCTCCTGATTGGAGATGGCCAGCTCGCGCGTACGCTGACCTACCCGCGCCTCGAGATCGGCATTCAGCCCCGTGAGCTCGGCGTTGAGACCGGCGATCTCCGTCGCTTTGACCGCCAGCTCCGCGGCACCCTGGGCGATGCGCAACCTGTCCCTCTCGGCACGATCGAGCAGTTCGAAGGCGGCGGCCAGAAGCAGAAAGTCGAGAATGAACGCAATACCGAAGCTGGTCCAGACCTGGCGCCGCGCAGCCGTCGTTTGCGAGGTGCGCTGGGCAAGCAGAGCCTGCTCCTCGGCCTCGATCTGGCCGATCGTCACCTGCACGCTCTCGATGCGGTCCGGCGTGTCGCTAACCACCGCGCCGAGCAGCGAGGGGTCGATCATTCCGCTGGGATGTCCGCGGCGCACAGAGATGCCTGCCGCCAGTACCTCCATCTTCGCAGCCACCCGTGCGCGGAGAGTGGTGATCCGCCGCTGCTGCGAGGGGTTGTCGCCGGTGAGCGCCTGCACGCGATCGATGCTCGCCTCGACGCCCTTCACCGCGTCGGCGTACTGCTGCTCGAAGCTGGGGGAGGCCGTGAGGATAAAGCCGCGGCCCGCGCTCTCGGTGGTGCGCACCTGGGCGATCAATTGCTCGGTGGCGGAGATGACCTCCAGCGTATGCGCCTGCCAGTACTCCGAATCGATGAGCGTATGCAGCGCTTGCGCCGCGAGCCAGGTGTTCAGCAGAACGATGAAGATGGCGCCCACCAGCGCAATCCGGTACCACCCGCTCTTGGTCATAGCTTCCAGTGTACGAGAGCGGGCCTTCGAGAGGGACGCTGGCGCGGCCGTCGCTCCGGATTTCGTGCGTCTCAGGCGGCGATCTTGAGGGGCTTGACGACCCTTCGCTTGGCCTGCGACGCCTGCCAGAAGTCGTAGTCGTTTTGCATCAAGAACCAGATGTCCGGCTGGCCTTGGCCGAATGCCTGACTAATTCTGATAGACATTTCAGGCGTTATGCCTGCGCGGCAGTTGAGCACCCGCGAAAGCGCAACACGGGAAACGCCGATGTGCACTGCAAAGCTTGAGACGGTCATGGGAACCGCTTCGAGAGCTTCCTTGACGATGCGTCCTGGATGAGGCGGGTTGAACATACGCATAAGTAGCCTCCGCGCCGGATGTCGTTCCGGTAACGGCTAGTGATAGTCCTGATAGTCGACGAAGACCACATCCTCGCGGTCGAACCGAAAGGTCAGACGCCAGTTGCCGCTGACCTTTACCCACCAATGCTCTGCGAGTTTGCCGCGAAGAGCATGCAGGCGCCAGCCGGGGATATTCATAGCAGACGGCGTCTTGGCCCGATTGAGAGCTAATAGTTGATCTTCGAGCCTGGATGCGTGGTCGGGATTGATTCCGCGCTTCGAGCCGGTTTCGTAAAACAGCGCAAGACCAGCGTGACGGAAGCTCTTGATCACAGGACGAGTGTATCCTGTATCGTTACACGTGTCAACCAGAAATGCTTATCCTGCCTTACTTCGCCGCCATCGCCAACTGCTCTTGATACTCCTCGTACGGCCCCTTGTGGTCGGTGATGTGGAAGTCCGTGGGGCCGCCTTCGAAGTGCCACACGCGCGTGCCCGCCTCCTCGATCAGATCCTGATCGTGGGTGACCAGAAACACCGTTCCCTCATACTTCTGGATGGCTTGATTGAGCGCGTTGATGGCTTCCAGATCGAGGTGATTGGTGGGTTCATCGAGTACCAGGACGTTGGGCTTCTGCAGCATGATCTTGCAGAACAGCAGCCGCGCCGCCTCGCCGCCCGAGAGCGCCTCGGTCTTCTTCATGCCCTCTTCACCCTTGAACAGCATCTGGCCGAGGATGCCGCGGATGTCCTCTTTCGCGGCCTTCGGATCGTACTGGTGAAGCCAGTCTTGGGCCGTCATACCCAGTTGGATCGAGCCCTTGTGGTCCTGCGCGAAGTAGCCGATCTGCACCTCATGGCCCCACTTCACCGTGCCCGAATCGATCGATACGTCGCTCTCTTCGACTCCCGGCCCGTTGGCCAGCAGTGCCTTGAGCAGCGTGCTCTTGCCCTGTCCGTTGCGGCCGATCAGCACAACTTTTTCCCCGCGTGCGACCGAGGCGGAAAAGTCGTCGATCACATGCTCGGCCTTGCCGTCGGGCTGCGTGTAGGTCTTGTTCACGCCCTCGAACTCCAGCACGTTCTTGCCCGAAGGCCGCTCCATCTTGAAGCTGATGAAAGGCCGCGCAATGTTCGAACGGGCAAGCTCGCTCGTTGCCAGACGCTCGACCTCTTTCTTGCGCGAGTTCACCTGGGAGCTGCGGGTTCCGGCCGAAAAGCGCGCGATGAAATCGTTCAACTGCGCGATCTTCTTCTCGCGCTGCTCGTTCTGCGATTCAATGCGCGTGCGGACGGAGGTCTTCTGCAGCACCATGTCGTCGTAGCCGCCGTTGTAGGTGATGATCGTCTCGTAGTCGATGTCGGCGATGTGCGTGCACACGTTGTTGAGGAAGTGGCGGTCGTGCGAGATGGTGATGACCGTGCCGTTGTAGCGCACCAGAAAATCTTCCAGCCAGTGGATGGATTCGAGATCGAGCGAGTTGGTGGGCTCATCGAGCAGCAGGGCCTGGGGATTGCCGAACAGCGCCTGCGCGAGGAGAACACGCACCTTCTGGCCGCCCTGCAGCTCGCTCATCTTGCGCTCGTGCAGTTCATTGGGGATGTCGAGCCCTTGCAGCAGCACGGCGGCGTTGGCCTCGGCCTCATAGCCGTCCTCGTCGCCGACGACGCCTTCGAGCTCGCCAAGCCGCGAGCCGTCCTCATCGGTCATCTCGGGCTTGTTGTAGATGACCTCGCGCTCTTCGAGCGCCGCCCACAGGGCCTTGTTGCCCATGATGACGGTGTCGACCACGCGAAAAGCATCGAACTCGTACTGGTTCTGCTTGAGCACGCCGAACTTTTTGGGGCGCACGACCGTACCCTTCTGAGCGTCGATCTCGCCGGTCAGCACCTTCATGAAGGTGGATTTGCCGGCACCGTTGGGCCCGGTGAGGCCGTAGCGGCGGCCGGTGGTGAACGTCACCGAGACGTCCTCGAAGAGCAGCTTCGCGCCGTAGCGCATGGTCACATTGGAGACAGAGATCATCGCTACTATTTTCTCACGGCCGCACGCAAATCCGCTCCGTGGGCCGGGTTACGGGACAGGCGAGAGGATGTTCCGCGATTCATCGACAGAAATGTGACAAGAAAAATAATTCCGGCCAGCGCCGACATTTTTTATTTTTACTTGACAAGCCGGAGTTCGCAGGATTATTTAACTTTTAGGTTATATAACCGATGGGTTACATAACGAGCCTTGACAAAGGCTTGAGAACCATATGAACGATTCCATCAGCGCGACATTTTCCGCCCTTGCCGATCCGACTCGGCGGGCGATCCTGGCGCGGCTGGCGCTGGGCGAGACTTCGGTGACGGAGCTGGCGGAGCCGTTCGATATGAGCATGCCGGCCGTATCCAAGCACCTGCGGGTGCTGGAGAACGCGGGTCTGATCACGCGCGGACGAGAAGCCCAATGGCGGCCGTGCAAGCTGAAGGCCGAGCCGTTGAAGCAGGCAGCGGGATGGCTGGAGGAGTATCGGCAGTTCTGGGAGCAGAGCTTCGACCGGCTGGATGAATATCTGCACCGGCTGCAGGCGGACGAGAAGCAGACGAAGGTAAATCGCGCAAAAAAACATTCATTGAAGAAAAAGGAGAAGAGACATGGTCGAGACGATAAGGAGCAATAGCAACGCGGAGACGGCGACGGCCTATGAGCTGAACATTACGCGGACCTTCGACGCGCCGCGCGAGCTGGTATGGCAGGCGTGGACCGACCCGGCGATGGCGAAACGGTGGATGGGACCGCGCGGGTTTACGACGACCGAGGTTGTCCCTCCATCCGAGCCCGGAAAGAAGTGGCGGCGACGGATGGAGGGACGCCGTCCCGGCACGGAGAACCTGGTGACGCTGGGGACGTCCGGCGTGACGCGCGAGGTGAGACCGCCGGAGCTGCTGGTCTACACCTTTGCATGGGACGAGCGGTCGAGCGTCGGTCTGCCCGAAAGTCCGTTCAAGGAAAACATTATTACGGTGCGCTTTGAAGAGCACGGAAGGAAGACGGTCATGCACTTTCACCAAGCCCCGTTCGCCACGGAGAGCGAGCGCGATGGGCACATGGGCGGCTGGAACAGCGCGTTCGATCACTTCGCGGATTTTCTGCTGAGGGAGCAGCCCAACCGCGTCGCCGACCCGGACGACATCCCCAGTGAGCTGCATTTGAAGCGGTTCTTCGCGGCGCCGCGGGACGTGGTATTCGCCGCGTGGACCAAGCCGGAGATGCTGCGGCAGTGGTGGGGGCCGACGGGGTTTACCAACCCGGTGTGCGAGGTGGACGCGCGCGGCGGCGGCGCGATCCTGATTAATATGCGGGCACCCGACGGAACGGTATATCCGATGAAGGGAAAATTCATGGAATTTTATCCGCCGTACCAGTTTCGGTTTACCGCGTCGGCGTTGGATAAGGACGGAAACTCGTTGTTCGAGAACTGGAACTCGGTGTATTTTGAGGAGGTGCAGGGCGGCACGCAGGTGATCCTCGACGTGCATGTGATGAATGCGACTGAGGCGGCGCCGCGGTACTTGAAGGGCATGAGTGCGGGCTGGAGCCAGAGCCTGGAGAAGCTGGCGGAGATGGTTGAAGGCAGGCGGTAGGCAGCAGGGCGAAGGTAGAAGAAGCAGAGTGTACAAACCAGGCATACAAGCCAAAGGAGAAGACAATGAAGACGAATCTGCATCTGGGATTTACAGGCAACTGCGACGAGGCGTTCACGTATTACGAGCAGGTCTTTGGAACCAAACGGCCGATGACGATGCGTTGGGGCGAGGCCCCGGGAGCGCCCTGCCCGGAGGGTCAGAAGGACCTGGTGATGCATACGGCTCTGGCGGTGGGCAGCATTACGCTGATGGGAGCGGATGCGCCTCCGGGAAGAGGCAAGCCGTTTGGCGGCTTCGACATCTCCATCGAGGACGAGGACGAGGCGACGGTGAAGCGGCTGTTCGCGGCGCTGAGCGAGGGCGGATCGGTGATGATGCCGCTGGGTCCACAGTTCTGGACGAGTTTGTTTGGCATGTGCACGGACAAGTTCGGCGTGAGCTGGATGGTGAGCGTGCCGGGGCCGCAGCCGAGCTAGGGGGCGGTTCCGATCAAGGCTCCGGCATTGCCTCAGCGGCTTTCACAGGCTGCGGAAAACTCTTGTTTCGTTAAGGGCACAGCTTCAGCCGTGCCCTTAACTGGTTTATTTGCAACGCGGCTTTAGCCGCTGAGGTACGCTCTTCCGGCGCGTGCGACTTTTTCCGCAGCCTGTGAAGCCGGGCAAGCGTCTCACGACTGCGGCTTCTCGGCGGCAGTTACCTGGGCTGGGGTCTCCGGGGTGACGGCGATCTCGCAGTTGTGGCCGAGCCAGCGGTTCTCCTGCGGCCAATAGAGGGTGAAGACGATGCTACCGGTCTGATCGGGCGCGGTCTGGATGTCGGCGAAGGAGCCGGGGCGGCCAACCAGGCGCGAATCGAGGTGGTTGGTGGTGGCCCAGTTGTCCGGGGTCCAGACCACGTGGAAGCGGTTCGCGTCGATGATGCGCAGGGTGCTGCCCTGGGCCATGGCGCAGATGGGCCGGCCGGTCTGGAAGACCTCCAGGCGGCTGGTGAAGGTGCGCTTTTCGCGCGTGACGGCGTAGCGTTCGGCGACGATGTCGATGCGGTCGAAGATCTTGGCGTCGGCTGCCGAGCGGAGCAGCTTGACGTACTCGGCGTGGGCCCAGACCAGCGGCTGCGCGGAGCCGGCGGAGCGGCCGAAGTAGAGGTCCTCGGCGGGCAGGTCCGCGTGGTCCCAGACCTGCTCGGGCAGCATGCCCCCGAAGGAGCTGAAGCGCTCGATGGCGGCGATGAGGGGCGAGATGTCGTGGCCCACGGCGAGCTCGTAGTGGGCGCGCTCCCCGGTCAGGATAGGCCACGCGCGACCCTGTCCCCAGCCCATGTAGGGGCCGCCGTCCTTGCGCTGGCCGTAGCCGTCGTGGTTGTAGCGCCGCCAGCAGGGACCGAAGGGCGTGTCGATCCTGAGCACGCTGTCGACGACCTTGAGTGAGTCGACCATGAGCGGATCGTCGGCGCGACGCACGCCGTAGCGGACCAACTCGAGGAAGCCGGCGTCGACGATCTCGCGGGCCTCGAACTCGCATTTTTCGCCGGGCGCGCGGTTGGCGATGTGAATCATGCCCGGAGGAATATCGGCATTGTGGAAGGGCTCGCCCTCGGCGGGCGGCCGGATGCGCATGTAGTGGTGCTTGATGTCGGGGTGAAGGACGCCCTCGCGCGTGGTTGTCCACTCGTCCAGGTGCGCTTCGATCCAGTCGGCGTAGTCCTCGAGGAACGCACCGAGCTCGCCGGAGCCCTGCGAGCGCACAATGTCCGCCGCGCAGACCAGCGCGGAGATCACCGCGGCGAGAGTCGAGGGCGAGTAGCCCGCGTTCTCCTCCCAGCGCTCCTGCTGGGTGACCGGAGCGTAGCGGACAAGGAATGCCGACGCCGATGCGACGAAGGGGAAGATGTCGAAGTTGCCCAGGCCGTCGAGCTTCCACAGGCGCCAGGCGAGCATGATCGGGAAGGCGACCTCGTCGAGCTGTATGCCCGACCAGTAGGGCGTGCCGTCGATCCAGAAGTTCTGCGCGAAGCCGCCGTCGGGGTGCTGGGTGCAGGCCAGGTAGACCAGCGCGCGGCGGGCGGTCTCGATGTGCCCGCAGGCCAGCAGCGCGGTGGCCGACTGCACCATGTCACGCGTCCAGACGAGGTGATAGCCGCCCAGGTCGTCGTCGGATTTCGACGCGCCCCAGGGGATCGAAGCGGAGGCGATGAAGGCGCCGGAGTAGGTCTTGTCCTCGTGCGCGAGGATGACGTTGTGGGAGACGCGCATGAGCTTGCCGCCATCCTGCGCGACCGACGCCAGGCGCGGGGGCGAGATGGCGCGACACCACTGCTCGATGAAGCGCTTGCGGTGCTCCGGATAGGGCGTGGAGAGGGTCTGCATCATGCCGGCGAGGGCGGAGTGGTGGCCGTCGCCCAGCGCTATGGCGAGGGTGAACTCGCGATGCTTGGCCACGTCGATCTCGCCCATGATGGCGATGTTTCCGTTGAGCGCCTGACCGAAGTTCCAGGTCATCTTCATGTGCTCGGATAGGTCCTGAAAGCCGTCGCTGGTGCCGACGTAGCCGGAGCTGGAGCGGGTGAAGCCGCAGTCCGCGCCAAAGGCCAGCGAAACGTTGTTCTTCCACGCCAGGATGCAGCGCCGGCCGGCCATGTCGAGCGATCGCGCGGAGTTGCCCTCGCCCCCGCCGTCCAGATGCGGGGCCAGCAGGGCGTAGCACTTCAGGCGCGAGAGAATGGCCTCGTCGCCTTCGATCTTCACGTTCATCAGCACGACCGGATGGTGCGGATCGGTGACGAACTCCTTGGTGACGGTGTAACGGCCGCCGAGGTCGCTGGCCACCACCCGCACCGCCAGCGCTTCCGGGTCGATGTAGTGAAAGTCGTAGATCAGGTCGCGCTTTTCCTCGTGGACGAAGGTCTGCTCGTCGGTGAAGAGCAGCTCCATGTCGCGGGTCTGCGGCCGGTCGATGGTGGGATAGTAGATTTCGTTGAGCGTTCCGTGCGAGGCGGTAAACCATATCCTGCTGGCGGCCGAATAGGCCGTCGATACGGTGTCCTTGCGGCTGGAGGTCCAGCGCGGCTCGAGACCGGGGGCGCCGAACGCGGCGCCGTCGTCGTCCAGCCAGTCATAGCTTGCGTTGAGAATGCTCATGCTTCATTCGACCACATTGGTGAAGGGAAAGTTACATCCCGGACGCTGCGGGTCGGGGCTAAGTTTAACGGTGTCGCATCGCAACGGCGCGCCTTGCATCCAACCAAAATGGAGCTGTGCCCAACATCGGAGCGAAGCCTGGCGGTCGTGGCGCAGTTTGAAGAAGGAGTCCCTCCGGGGCTAAAGCCCCGCTCGCAAGATTGACGTCTACGGACGGGCTGAAGCCCGTCCCCTTCAAGATCGAAGACTAGCCGCAACAGCCGAGGTAACCGGCAACCGCGAAGATCAACCGCACTACTACCAGATGTATCCAACACCGAACCAAAAAGGAGCAACTCCCGTGGCCTTCGAACTTCCTCCCCTCCCTTACGACTATGCGGCGCTCGAGCCCACCATCGACGAAGCGACGATGAAACTGCATCACGACAAACACCACCAGGCCTATGTGACCAACCTGATTGGCGCGGTGGAGAAGCATCCGGACCTCGGCAAAAAGACGCCTGAAGAGCTGCTCAGGGATCTGGCCAGCGTTCCCGAAGATGTCCGCGCGGTAGTCCGCAACAATGGCGGCGGTCATGTGAACCACACCATGTTCTGGCAGATCATGAAGCCGGGCGGCGGCGGCGAGGCCACCGGCGGAATTGCCGGCCAAATCAAGACCGACTTTGGCTCCTTTGCCGACTTCAAGAAGAAATTCAATGAAGCCACCGCGAAGCAGTTCGGCTCGGGCTGGGGATGGCTGGTCTGGAAGGGCGGCAAGCTGGAGATCATGACCACGCCGAACCAGGACAGTCCCCTATCGCAGGGCTTGTATCCGATCCTGGGCAACGATGTCTGGGAGCATGCTTATTATTTGAAGTACAATAACCGCCGTCCCGATTATCTGGCCGCATGGTGGGACGTGGTGAACTGGGAAGAGATCGATAAGCGCTTCGAGCACGCGCGCAAGGCGTAGCCGCTACAGTGATTTCCCGATGCTATTGCGGAGCTCCAAGCAGCAGATTCCTCGCTTCGCTGCGGAATGACAACCAGAGAAGCAAGAGCGCATGCCACATCGACAGCAGTAAGACTCACACGCATGAGCACTCCGTCCTAGCTGTGGCGGGAGAGCTTGGGCGCGGGCAGCTCCGCCGGCGCGGAGCTGTCCGCGATGGCGATGCAGTTGCGGCCGGCGGCCTTGGCGTTGTACATCATGGTGTCGGCGGCGCGGATGATGGAGGGCAGCGAGGCGCCGTCCTGCGGAAACGTCGCGAGGCCGAAGCTGGCGTTGATCGAGAGCGAGAGACCGTTCTCGGTGAGGAAGCGCGCTTGATTCAGGCTGTCGCGTAGGTGGTTGACCAGCACCGTCGCGGCGGGTTTGTCCAACCCCCGCAGCAGCGCCACGAACTCATCGCCGCCGTAGCGGAAGCCGGCATGATTGGGCCCGAGGGTACGCTTGAGCACGCCGCCAATGTCGGACAGCAGGCGCGACCCCACCAGATGGCCATGGGTGTCGTTGACGCTCTTGAAGTGGTCGAGATCGAAGAACAGCAGGCTGAAGTGCTGCTGGATCGGAACGATGCGCGGGTTCGTCATCTCGGCGATCTCGCGCTCCAGGGTGGTGTAAAGATGGCGGCCGTTGAACAGGCCGGTGCAGTCGTCGGTGATGCTGAGGTGGTGGATCAGCTTGACGTGGCGGGCATTTTCGAGCGCGATCGCGGTGTAATCGCAGACCACGCGCAGAAACGAGAGGGAGGCTTCGGGCATCAGGTCGAGCGTGCTGTTGTTCACCTGCAGCACGCCCAGGGTGCGGTCGCCATGGCGTATCGGGAGGCAGGCGATCGAGAGCAGGTTCAGCTCCGGATGCTCCGTGGCATAGCGCGACCAGGCAGGATCGCTGGCCACATCGGGGACCACCAGCGGATTGCCCGAGGACGCGACATAGCCCGCAATGCCTTCACCGAGCGGAAGGCGGACATCGCGCATACTCGCTGGGTCGATGCCCGCGCTGAGCGCGTAGTAGAGCGTCGAGGTTTCCTCGTCGAGCAGCAGCAGCGACCAGTGCTCGGGCCCGAAGAACTGCTCCATCTTGGACATGATGGTGCGCAGCAGCGCGTCGCTGTCGAGGTTCGAGGTGAGCGCCCGCGCCACCTCGTGAAAGATGCGCAGGCTCTCCATCTGCCTGGAATCGATCGATTCGACTTGTCGTTTGAATCTCAGCTAACACCGCCAGCGGATCGAAAGTGCTCAGAGTGCCCGCTTGAACTGCGTCTCACTTAGGATACAGGCGAATATAAGGCCAAAGTTTGTGCTGCGAACAATTCGAAGCCAAGATACCGCAATGGGAATCTGAATCGACACCGTCCCGAATTCGTCAACCGCCGATGTGGACCATGGTGCGCGAGGGCTGCAGGAAGCCGGCCTCGCCGATATGATGGCGGGCCTCCTTGCGCTGGACCACGCGGCGTATCCAGGTACGCAGCTCGTCGTCGGTGGCGCCGCGATGCATCAGGCCGACCAGGTCGTGATCGGTCTGCGAGAAGAGGCAGGTGCGCAGCTTGCCGTCGGAGGTGAGGCGGACGCGGCTGCAGTGGCCGCAGAAGGGCTCGGAGACCGGGGCGATGATGCCGATCTCGCCGCGGCCGTCGTCGAAGGTGAAGCGGCGGGCAGTCTCGGAGGGATTGTTGGCCGGCAGCGCGATCAGCCGGCGGAAGGCGTTGAGCCGGGCGACGATCTCCTTCATGGGAACAACGGTTTCGGGCGCCCATGTCCGGTCCTCTTCGAGCGGCATGAACTCGATGAAGCGCACGATGACGTTCTCGGTGCGGGAGAACTCGGCGAAGGCCTCGATCTGGGAGTCGTTGAAGCCGCGCAGCAGGACGCAGTTGATCTTCACCGGGCCGAGGCCGGCGTCCTGGGATGCGCGAACGCCTGCGCGCACCCGCTCGAAGCTGTTAGGGACGCGCGTGATGCGGCTGAAGGTCTCGGCGTCCACCGCATCCATGCTGACGGTGACACGGCTGAGGCCAGCCTCCTTGAGCGGCTGTGCCAGAGGGGCGAGCAGGTGGCCGTTGGTGGTGAGCGCGATGTCCAGCGGCGCGTTCGTAAAGGGGGAGCGGAGTGCGGCGGTCTCGCGCACCAGGTCGAGCAGGCCCTGGCGCAGCAGCGGCTCGCCGCCGGTGAGCCGGATCTTCTCGATGCCGAGCGAAACGAAGACGCGGAGGGTGCGGGCGTAGTCCGAGATTGGAAGCTCGGAGAACTGCGCGCCCTCGTTCCCGGTGCGGCAGTAGACGCAGCGATAGTTGCAGCGATCGGTGACCGAGAGGCGAAGGTCGGTCAGGACGCGGTGGTGGCTATCGCGCAGGCGAGGCTCTCCAGTGGGCTCCAGCGAAGGCGGGGGCGCCGCGGGCTCGAGAATGGGGAGAACGGAAGAGGCCATAACCAACGATACATCTGTTGGATGCGGGAGGCTGGGCGAAGGAGACAAGATCAGTCAGCAGGCAGAATGCTTGTAGACCATTGGCGCAGCAGGCAGACAGCAGGTCCTTCGCTGCGCTCAGGATGACAATTCCTACCGCGAGTACGGCCGGGCGCTAGATGCCCACACCGAATTCGAGGTCCTGGGCCTGGTCGCCGGAGTGGGCGTAGAGGTCGTACGGTGTGCGGTGATAGAACTTGTATCGCTGGCGCAACTCGCGGCCGAGGACCACGCCAACGGCCAACGCAGTGACGCCTGCGGAGACCCAGCCGATGCCGGCAAGCCAGGAGCGCCCATGGCCGGCATGCTCGATGCGGCCTTCCAAATGATCGCCGAAATTGCGGATGGAGCTCGACAGCCTCATGCGATGGATCATATCGCACACAAGTGACAATTGTGTATCGGGGAGGGCTCGAAGGGAGCAACAGAATCGGGGGAGGCCGTCCCGAAACGGGAAGCGCCGCCGCACGGGCAGTGGCGCGCTCGACGCGAGCTCACGACTTGGAAGGCGCGGCGGCCGAAGGGGCGGGCGTAGCGGCCGGGCTTGGGGCGGAAGCTGAGGCTGAGTTGCCTGCAGAGCTCGCCGCGCTGCCGGAATCCTTCGCCGCCGCCGGACTGGACTCCGGGCCCGACTCAGACGACGCGGCGGCCGGCGCGCCCGCTTCCCCGCCCGCGCCGCCGTTGGCCGCGGGCGGCTTGACCGACGAGTAGAGGTCTTTGTACCAGCCGCCACCCTTGAACTGGACGTTGGGCGCGGTCAGCGTTCGATCGAGTGGCCCACCGCAGTGCGGGCAGACGGTGATCTCGACATCGGAGAATTTCTGGATCTTTTCGGTGCGGCGATGGCACTGGCTGCATTCGTACTCGTAAAGCGGCATTGCGTGGTCCTTGCTGGAACGTGCTGTTTACAGGATACAGGGCGGCGGGAGCGGTTCTCTCGCTGGGGCGCAGGTCTCAAACAGCAGATTCCTACGGAATGACAACCAGAAAAGCAAGTGCAAATGCAGATTCCTAGAAGCAGATTCCTAGAACTTGACCGGCCGGCCGTGCAGCACGTCCTCGACGAAGGTGTGGACATTGAGCAGCGACCAGGGCTCGGAGACGACTTGCGCCTGGGTTTGGCCGGCCTGATGGATCAGCAGTGCCGGGCGCGTATCGAAGACGTCGTGGGAGGCCAGGTCGTCCTCGTCGGTCCAGGCGGGCAGCCAGTCCCATAGCTGGACGCGCCAGCCGTGGTCGCCCTCCACGATCAGCGTGGTGTCGTTCCAGCGCGGCGAGTTGTGGAGCGTGGTCAAAAAGCGGCCGAGCACGCGGTCGGCGAGCGCCAGGTTGTCCAGATACGAGCTGTCGCAGAACTGGATGTAGTTGCCCTGCAGGCGGCTCCAGATGTTGGGGCTGTGCGGTACGGACATGTGCAGGAAGATGAAGTCGGCCTGATCGGTGTGGATCACCTGCATGGCGTGGCGCTGCAGGTCGATGTGTGTCTGGAAGCGCTGGCGGACGTCGAAGGTGCAGTCGTCCCGGCCGGCGCGGACCGGAGCCTTGACCTGGCGCACCATCTGCTGGAGCGGCGTCCAGGTGTTGCGCCAGAAGCTGTCGTGCTGCGCCATGGGGCCGTCCAGCCGGTCCAGGTTCATCCAGTAGCAGTCGTCGATGCTGCCCGCGTAGAGGGTACAGTAGGGGTTGTACCAGCCGACGGCGGCGGTGCGCCAGCCGGTTTTGTGGGCGTCGGCGAAGATGGTCTGGGCGCCGGTGAGCGGATGAAAGCCGTGCTCGCCCGCGTAATGCACGTCGTAGCGGTTGTTGAAGTGGAAGTGAAAGTTGTCGACGACGCGGCCGCTGAGCAGCGAGGGCAGCACCTCGACGGTGCGGATGCCGATCGGCTGCACGTTGGTGAAGACGGTGCTCTCGCGACGCAGGGCGTCGAAGTTGGGCAGCGCGAGATCGTGCGCGCGTTGCCCGAAGACCTGTTGGTAGGAAAGCTCGTCGAAGACGATCCAGACCAGCAGCGGATGGTCGCGCGGCGGCTGGGTAGTGGTGGCCCAGGCTGCGGTGTGCTGGTGCGGGCCGGGCTTCCAGTGCATCAGCCAAAGCAGTTGCGCGATGCTGCAAAAAGCGAAGATCGCGAAGAACACGCCTATGCCATCTCCGACGCGCATGAGCTGGCGATAGCGGCGCGGGAACTTCAGCAGCAGCACCAGCAGCAGAGCCACCCAGAGGATGGCGATCAGCGCGATCGTTCCATCGGTGACCTGAGACTGATAGAGCGACTGCGTCCGCTCGATCAGGAAGGGGGGAACGATGGCGGCCACCAGCAGCCGCACCACGGGATAAGAGCGCGTGCGATGCAGCGGAACCAGCACCGCGAAGACGATCAGGCCGAGGAGCAGGATGTCCGCGATCTGGGCAAGACAGATGCCGGTGAGCGGAAACGGCACGTGCATCCGGACGTCCGCGCCGCCGCCCAGCAGGCCGCCATAGTTCACCACCAGAATGATCGAGGCGAGCCCGATGCACTGGCATAGCCGCTTGATGACCTGCCTGGGTGCAAACGCTGTTGCTCTTGCTTTTCTGGTTGTCATTCCGCAGAAATCTGCTGTTAGAAGCGCCCATTCACCGTGGAAGAGGACCGCTCTAACTCTTTCTCTTTCAAATTTTCTCGAATAGAAACAGGATACGCCCGTTATCGAGCGGCCGGCTCTGGAGCAGATGGAAGCGGCCGCCGCAGGCCGCGCGCAGGTCGGCATCGGTGAGCGAACCGTATAACGCGTCGCGGCCGCGCATCAGGCTCTGGTACATCGGATCGGTGACGGGGACCCATTCGACGACGAGATGACGGCGGGTGAGGCGATGGCAGAGTTCAACGATGGCGGGCAGCGGAATCTGCTCGGTCAGGATGAGGTGGTGGATGACCGCGAGCATCAGCACCAGGTCGGAGCGGCCGTCGAGCCGGTCCAGCAGCGCGCTGGCCTCGCTGTTCTCCCAGCCCGCGGCGGGCGTAGGGCGGGCGAGATCGGCGTGGACCGTAAGGACGGAGAGCTTCTGCTCGCGGCTCATCCGGAAGAGCTGCTCGGCAGCCTCCGGATCGCGCTCCAGCGCGACGACGTCCGCGCCCAGGGTGGCAGCCAGAGCGCTGAACTCGCCGATGTTGGCGCCAATGTCGAGCACGCGTGGCGGCCGATGTTCTTCGAGGACCCCTCGCACCCACTTCAGCTTCTGCGCGCTCTCCGTCGCTCGGTAATGAGCGCGCGAACCCTGGTATTGGCTCCACTCGGAGGCGCGGGTGCGGGGCATGGCGCGATGCGTGAGGCGGCGCAGGTTGCGCAGGGTGTTGGTGAGGATGTGCAGCGTCAGCTCCGGCGGCTTGGTCGGCTTGGAGCTGGCCTGCGAGTCGATGCGGTTGGAGCTCTCGGCGTTTGCGGCTTCACGCTTCTGCAGCAGCCGAGGCATCGTGACCGGCCAGAAGGCCGCGCGCGATAGCCGCTGACTCCAACTGAGCGCGGGATACAGGCTGCCCGGTTCGTATCCGTCGCGATGGAAGAGGCTCAGCGCCAGCGGCCAGCTCAGCAGGCGGTTCACCAGCAGCGGCAGAATGAAGGTCCGCATGTATTGCCCGTACGGCAGCCAGCTGGAGGCCTCCGGATTCTGCCGCGAGGGATCGTGGCGCTCGAAGGAGAGCACATCGACCAGCACCGGTCGTGGACCGACGAAGAGGATGTTGAGTGGCGTCGCGTCTTTGAGAATCCAGCCCTCGGCGAGGGCCTCTTCGCACAGGTTGAGAGTGAGGTCGGCCGCCGCGAGCCATTGCGAAGGCGTCCACTCCCACGGATAGGTGGGCACGGGGATGCGCGGGTGCAGCAGCCGGAGTCCGGCGGGCGAGTCCTCGATGATGGAGGCGGAGATATCGCCGCGCTGCTCCAGGCGCCGGTAGAGTGGCGACGTGATGAACTCCAGCGCCTGCTCGCGCGCCGCCGGGTGGATGCAGCGGACAGCCAAGTCGCCTTCCAAGCGGAGCGACCCCGCCGGATCGCGGAAGGTGGGGCGGGGCGTCTGGAGCGTCATGCCGCGTTGCGAGAGCTTTCTTTCGGCACCGTGACCGGCAGGCCCGCGGCTTCCACGGCTTTCTTGCGGGCGAAGAGCGCGCGGATGCGCTTACGCATGAAGTAGCCGGCCGCGGCAGCCATCGACGCAATCGACTGCAGGGCCAGCATGCCGGAGCCTGGATCGACGTAGGCCAAAGCCTGGCGCTCTGTGGCGACCAGCAGGCAGAGGCAGGTAAACACGGCCAGCGAAAACGAGATCAGACGCTTCATTCGATAAGCTCCGGTGTGCCGCGCCCGACAAGTTTGCGCGGCTTTGCTGGCTCGACTGCTGTTGGCCGAACCAGGCAATTCTAGTGCAAGACCCGATTCGCGGAGGATAGTTGTGTCACAGGAATCCGCGTTGCAATCTGCGGGAATCCGCCTTCCACTACAAGACACAAGCAGTACAGGAGAAATCACTTGTTACTCAGACGAGGGATCGCGGGAAAGAGACTCAGGGCAGGCAATTTTTTTGATTGGCCGTGGGCCACGGTGGGCGGTCCGAAAGATGGCGGGTACTCTATCGGGTAACGCGGCTGACCGTCTTCGATTGCTTTGGACCGGTTTCCGTCCTATCCTCGCCTCAATGGCTTCCGCGCCGAATCGCACGCTTTACACAGTTGGACACTCCTCGCACACGCCGGAGCATTTCATTTTTCTGCCGCGGGAGCATGGGATCCAGGTGCTGGTGGATACGCGGTCGGCGCCGTATTCGCGCTACACGCCGCGGTTCGACAGGGAGGCATTGCGCGAGCTGCTGACTTCATCCGGGACCCGATATTTATTTCTGGGCGACGCGCTCGGCGGCCGGCCCCGGGACGAATCCTGCTACGACGCGGAGGGCCGTGTGCTGTATGGCCGGGTCGCAAGGCAGCCCGAGTTCATCGAGGCCATCGAGCGGCTGAAGCGCGGGGCCGATGAGTTTCGCGTCGCGCTGATGTGCTGGCATCGCGATCCGCTCACCAACGGTTCCGCAATAAGCTTCCTTATTGCTTACAGATCATATTCGCCTTACCATCGCCTGAGATGGACTTTGCGCAAAAGAAGAAAGCGGGCCTAATCGCTGCGCCCACGAGCAGCGATGCGGAGCGGCTGGTCTCGGCTGGCGCGGTAGACGACGACTCCGCGTTCGAGCTCAAGCTGCGGCCCAGCCGGCTGGCCGAGTTCATCGGCCAGACCAAGGCCAAGCAGCAGCTCGCCATTGCGCTGGAAGCGGCGAAGTCGCGCGGCGAGGCGCTCGACCATGTGCTGCTCTTCGGGCCGCCGGGGCTGGGCAAAACGACGCTGGCGACAATCATCGCGAATGAGTTGGATGTAGGGTTCCAGCAGACCAGCGGCCCGGCTCTGCAGGTGCAGGGCGATATGGCCGCCATCCTGACCAACCTGAAGGCGCGGCAGGTGCTGTTTCTGGATGAGATCCATCGCCTGCAGCCGGTGATGGAGGAGAAACTCTACACCGCGCTGGAGGATTATCAGCTCGACATCATGATCGGCACGGGGCCCTCGGCGCGCACGCACGTGATGCGCATCGACCCGTTCACGTTTGTCGCCGCGACGACGCGGCCGGGGCTGCTGTCGTCGCCGCTGCGCTCGCGCTTCGGCATTCTGCTGCGGCTGGAGTTCTACACCGATGACGAGCTGCGCTTCGTGGTCGAGCGCTCGGCCGAGGTGCTGGGCGTTCCCATTGACCACGATGGCGCGGCCGAGATTGCGATGCGCTCGCGCGGGACTCCGCGCATTGCCAACCGCCTACTGCGGCGTGTGCGAGATTATGCGCAGGTGCGCGCGGCGGGCCACATCGACCGCGAGACCGCAATGGCGGCCCTGACGATGCTGGAGGTGGACGCGCACGGCTTCGACGAGCTCGACCGGCGGCTGCTGCGCACCATTATTGAGAAGTATGACGGCGGCCCGGTCGGGCTGAACACGCTCGCCGCCGCGCTGGCCGAGGAGCAGGATGCGCTCGAAGAGGTCTATGAGCCGTTCCTGATCCAGATCGGATTCCTCGATCGCACGCCGCGCGGCCGCGTCGCCACGCGGCTGGCTTACGAGCACCTGGGCATCGAGATGCCGCGTAGGCAGACGCTCTTCGGGTAGCTGGTCATCTCGCTACAATAGGGCAGGCAAACGCGATGATATTCCACGTAACGCTTGAGCAGGCGGAAGATGGCTGGATCGTCGCCGAGTGCCCGGCCCTTCCCGGCTGCGTCTCCCAGGGCTGCGACGAGAAAGAAGCGATGGAGAACATCAAGGAAGCCATCACCGCCTGGATGTGGGCCGAAGACCAGAAAGCATTGAAACAGATGCCCGAAGATCGCCTGCAAATGGTGGTTGGGGTTTA
This sequence comes from Granulicella sp., assembly GCA_965277925.1. Taxonomy (GTDB): domain Bacteria; phylum Acidobacteriota; class Terriglobia; order Terriglobales; family Acidobacteriaceae; genus Granulicella. The sequence continues at coordinate 2,809,407 of OZ255850.1, forward strand.
GGTGGGTACGCTCGCCAATATCTCCGGCAAAGAAGCGGTGAAGGCCTTCGCTCGTGCAGGCTGGATCGCAGTTGGTCAGGTCGGAAGCCACCTTGTCACGACGAAAGCAGGCTTTCGCGCGAACCTCTCCGTGCCGCAACATAAGGAGCTTTCGGTCGGAACCCTGCGGTCACTGATTCGCTCGGCCGGGCTGACTGTCGATCAATATCCTGCAACTGCTCTAAACCAATGCTCTCGCCAGCACTCCACGCGCGGCTCTGAGCTTTTCCTCTGCGGTATCGCGCACGACCCCCAGCCTGCCCATCACGATTGCTGCTTTCACGTTCTGACCCGATTCATCCAGCAGCCGCGCCGACTTCACTGTATCGCATCCCACAGCCTCTGCAATAATCCTGCGCGCGCGATCCAGTAGCTTGGCGTTGGTTGGCCGCACATTCACCATGAGGTTGCCGAAGGTCGCGCCGCTGCGGACCATCACGCCGGTCGAGAGCATGTTCAGCACCAGCTTAGTCGCGGTGCCGGCCTTCAGGCGCGTGCTGCCGGTCAGTATCTCGGGGCCGGTTGCGGGTGTGATGGCGATGTCTGCTGCTTTGGCCAGGGCCGAGTCTGGAGCGCAGCTCAGCCCCACTGTGAGCGCGCCGAGGGACTGCGCGTATGCGATCGCGCCGAGCACATAAGGTGTGCGCCCGCTGGCCGCGATGCCCACCAGCGTGTCGTCTTTCCGAAAGGCCGCAGCTTGCAAATCCTCCGCGCCTTCTTCGCGCGAGTCTTCAGAGTGCTCGCTCGAAAGCCGCAGCGCGCGGTCGCCGCCAGCGATGATGCCCTGCACCAACTCGGGCGGCACGCTGAACGTCGGCGGACACTCGCTGGCGTCGAGCACGCCCAGCCGGCCGCTGGTTCCGGCGCCGATGTAAAACAGCCTTCCCCCAAGCCCAAATCGCTCAGCTATCGCATCGATCGCGCGTGCGATGGCGGGCAGCTCCGCCCGCACCGCCGCGGCCACCTTCGCGTCTTCATCGTTGATGATTTCCAGCATGCGCAGGGTGGGCAGCTCGTCGATGTGCTCGGAGATGGGATTGCGGGCCTCGGTGGGCAGCGCCGCCAGGGTCGCGTCTGGCTTCAGAGAGTCGGGTTTCGTCACGTCGCATCCGCTCACTGGGCCGACCCCGTAGCCATCACGATTTTATCGCTCGCCATGGCGATCAATCGATCGCGCAGCGAAGCGTCGGTTCCAGGCCCGTTCTGGTCGACCAGTTCGCGGCGCCGTCGATCAACATTATCGACCCACGGTTCATCAACAGCATCCGGACTTGGCTGCGATTTCGCAGACGCCATTTGCTGCGCGAGCTTCGGCGACGAAGCGAATGGCGGGGCGAAAACTGCCAGCACGAGGAGCAGAGGAAAAAGCAGCATGACTGCAGTGTAAGGCCGACGCATTGTCTTAACGAAGACGTGCGACGCCGTCCACGGCTTCAGTCTTGAATCAGCCGACCTGACTTGCGGCTCGAAATTTGGCTTCACGCGCGAAGCAGTAATCTAGAAGAGTGATGAGCAACGAAATCAGTCCAAATTACTTCGACCAGTTTGGCTTGCCGCAGCATTTGCACATCGATCTCGCCGCGCTGGAGAAGAGCTTCTACGCACACTCGCGCAAGCTGCATCCTGACCGCTTCGCCGCCAGGCCGCAGGCGGAACAAGACGCTGCGCTGGCCGCGAGCTCGGCGCTCAACGATGCGTATCGCACGCTGCGCGACCCGATCGCACGCACCGAATATCTGCTGTCGCTCGAAGGCGTGCAGCTCGAAGAACAGTCGCGCGCGGCGACCGATGCGGCCAAGGCCTCGGGCACCGAGAAGACGCAGGTTGCGCCGCCCGACCTGCTCGAAGAGGCCTTCGAGCTGAACATGCAGTTGGAAGAGATGAAGATGGGCGACGACGATCCGGCAACCCGGCGCGACCTTGAAGCCGCGCGCGCGAAGTTCACCGCGCTGCTGGACGACGTGCGGACCCAACTCGAAGCGCTGTGGACGCGATGGGATGCAGCCGTCGATTGCAACGACGCAGCCGCAAAGGACTCCGCGAAGAACGCCATGGTCGCGCTGCTCAATCGTCGCAGCTACGTGCGCAACCTGGTGCGCGATGTGAACACCGCGCTGGAGCAAGCATGAGGCTGAACCGCAACGCCTCGCGGCTCCTTGCGTTGTCACGCTGCGCGGTCCTGCTGCTGCTGGCGCTCACGTGCGGTAGCTTGCGCGGCCAATCCAATCCCGATTGGACCACGCCCCTGGCGCCTTTTCGCATCGCCGGCAATCTGTACTACGTTGGCAGCCGCGATCTCGCGTCGTATCTCGTTGTCACGCCGGCCGGCGACATCCTGATCAACTCCAACCTCGCGTCTTCCCCTCCGCAGATCCGCCACAGCGTGGAGCAGTTGGGCTTTCGCTTCTCGGATATTAAGATCCTGCTGATCAGCCACGCGCACTTCGACCACGCGGGTGGGAGTGCCCAGATCCTCCGCGAGACGCATGCCAAATACATGGTGATGGATAGCGACGTAGCCACGGTGGAGAGCGGCGGCCGGACCGACTTCGCCTTCGGTCCCAAGCCGCAGATGGCGGCCGCGCATGTGGACCGCGCGCTTCACGATGGCGACCAGGTGCAGTTGGGCGGAACCGTGCTGGTCGCACACAAGACGCCCGGCCATACACCTGGCTGCACTACCTGGACCATTGTCGTCAACGACAACGGCACTCGCCGCAACGTTGTGATTGTCGGGAGTTGGAGCGTGCTTTCGGAGTACCGCCTGGTTGCCACACGCACTCGTCCGGCTTCGTATCCGGGGATCGCGCAGGATTTCCGCCACACCTTCGACGTCCTCAGCGCGTTGCCGTGCGACATCTTTCTCGGCGCGCACGGCAGTTACTTCGACATGCTGGCCAAGCTCGCGCGCGTGCCCGCGGAGGGCTCCGCCGTCTGGATCGATCCGCAGGGCTATGAGCGCGCCGTGGCGCATGCCCGCGCTGTCTTCGAGGCCGACCTCGCCCGGCAGCGCGCGGCCGCGACTGCGCGGAGGCCTTAAGACATTTCCCCCAATGGTGTAGAAGCATCCCAAACAGCAGATTCCTCCGCTGCGCTGCGGAACGACAACCAGAAATGCAAAAGCAAGACTCGACAGCAACGGGCGAACGGGTCTAGCCCGGTTCCAGCTTGGTTAGGTGATGGAGATCGTGCCCGGCCATGGTCTCTACGATCGTCCAGAGCGCCATCTGACCACGTTCCGGATGCAACGCCGGCAGCCGCTTGTCGGCCTCACTCAGGCCTCGGATGAAGGCAAGGTTCCAGGCGCGCGACGCGGTAAATGTCGTAAGCGCGAGCGCCGCCGGGTAGTTGCCATACGCTCTCGCCCAGGCATCCTGGTCGAATGGCTGAATCGCGCGCTCGCCTCCGAACGTCTGCCGCAGCCGAAATCCGAACGCGATCTCGCAGTCCGCCAAATGAGCCAGCACCTCGCGCACGCTCCACTTGCCGGGCGCGGGCGCGGCCTCTATCTGCTCCGCCGACAGGCCCCCAACGATCGTCGCCAACTGCGCAGGCGTCGCGGCCAGCACGCTCACGGGATCGCGCTCGGCTAGCGCGGACGCATACGGATTCATGCTCATTCCGTCACCTCATCGCTGCTGCATTTTGCCAAACTCACGGCTCACTGCTCTTCCACGGATCGTACTCGCCGACCGACCACAGATAGCCTTCAAGATCGAGCACGCTGAATGCCTTCCCGCCGTACTCCATCTCGCGCAACTCCATCACGATCTTGGCGCCCGCGGACTGTGCTCGCTGCCACACCGGCTCGCAGTCCGGCACGACAAGATACAGCGGTGAGGTGACGCGGCCGCCCGTCTCTGCCGGGGTTGCATACAGGTGTTTGAGCGGGCTGGGATTGGTGGCCGAGCCCAGCATGATCATGCCGTTGCCGAAGCGCAGTTCCGCATGGGCTACGGTGCCGTCGGGTCCATCGTAGACCGCGTGACGCTCAAAGCCGAACGCCCGCTCCAGCCAGGCGATCGCGGCGCGGGCATCGTGGTAACGCAGACTGGGAATGAGGGCCGATCCGTGGTGTGGCTGGCTCAGGTTTTCCTGGCTCATGGCAATCTCCTCCTGCCTACGATGCTAATCCTGCCGGGTTCCGGTCTGAAGAATATGCCGCCACCGTTGCACCCGGACGGCGCCGGGCAACATCCGAGACAGGAGAGAATAAAGACTGACAGGCCGTCGCCGATGGCCCAGCGAAAGAAGAGGAACCAGTGGCAGAACAGATCGCAGCACAAGAGCGCGGCGCGGTACCGGCGACGCCGGTTGTAGGCATCGACCTCGGCACCACCAACTCGCTCATCGCGTTCATGCAGGACGACACCCCGGCCGTGATCCCCGGCGAAGACGGATCGCCGATTGTGCCGTCCGTTGTTGCATTTGACCAGGACACGGCGAGTGGATTTGCGGTGGGCAACGCCGCGCGCGGTGTGCTGCTGACCCACTCGGCCAATGCGGTCTACTCGGTCAAGCGGCTGATGGGCCGCGACCTGGAGGATGTCGCGCCGGAGCTGAAGCTGTTTCCGTTTCAGCTCGCGGAAGGCTTGCAACCAGGTGAGGTGCTCAAGCTCAACGTGGGCGGCCTCACGCTGACGCCGCCGGAGATCTCCGCGTACATTCTGCTGCAACTGAAACGCAACGCGGAGCGGTTCTTCGGCGCGGAGGTGACAAAGGCGGTCATCACTGTGCCCGCGTACTTCAACGATGCGCAGCGCCAGGCGACCAAGGACGCAGGGCGTATTGCGGGGCTGGATGTGCTGCGACTGGTGAATGAGCCGACGGCCGCGGCGCTGGCCTATGGGCTCGACAAGCGTAAAGATGGCGTGATCGCGGTGTACGACTTCGGCGGCGGGACGTTCGATATCTCGATCCTCAAGCTGCATGAGGGCATCTTCGAGGTCATCGCCACAGGCGGGGACACGCACCTGGGCGGCGACGATATCGACAACCTGCTGCTGGCGGTGGCGCTCGACGACATTCGCGGCGACCTTGCGGTCGACGTGACGCAGAATCCAGAGGTGATTCAGCAACTGCGCAACGCGGTGATCGAGGCCAAGATCACGCTCAGCTCGGAGGAAGCGGCGCGGCTGCAGATCGCGCTGCCGCCCGGCAAGCAATATCTGCGGGAGATTACGCGCGCGCAGTTCGAGCAGATCATCGCGTCGGTGATCGAGCGCACGGCAGCACCGGTGCGGCAGGCGTTGAAGGACGCCAATCTCACACCCGAGCAGATCGATGAGGTGGTGATGGTCGGCGGCTCCACGCGCATTCCCGCGGTGCGCGCGCTGGTCACGCGGCTGTTTGATCTGGAAGCGCGCGGGCGCAAGCTGCACACCGAGCTCAACCCTGACGAGGTCGTCGCGCTGGGAGCTGCCGTGCAGGCGCAGATTCTTTCCGGAATGGAGAACGCCGCAACCAACGATCTGCTGCTGCTTGACGTGACGCCGCTGTCGTTGGGGATCGAAGCACTGGGCGGGGTTGTCGCGAAGATCATCCAGCGCAACTCGACGATTCCGGCGAGCGCCACGGAGCACTTCACGACGGGCGTCGATGGCCAGACCAACGTGGCCATCCATGTGCTGCAGGGCGAGCGCGAATTGGCGCGCGACTGCCGGTCGCTGGCCCGCTTCGACCTGAAGAACATACCGCCGATGGTGGCAGGGCTGCCGCGCATCGAGGTCAAGTTCCTGATCGATGCGAACGGCATCCTACAGGTCAGCGCGCGCGAGCAGCGCAGCGGGCAACAGGCACAGGTCGAGGTGAAGCCGACCTATGGCCTCACGGACGAGCAGGTGGAGAGCATGATCCTCGAATCTTTCGACAACGCCGAACAGGACATCACCGCGCGACAGGTGATCGAGGCGCAGAACGAGGCGCAGACGATTCTCGACGCCGTAGACAAAGGCAAAAACACCCCGGCGTGGCAGCAGCTTACGTCAATTGAGCATGAGGAGATCGAAGCTGCCGCGCACGAGGTGAAGGCGTCGATCCGGGGCGGCGATTACAAGATCATCCGCAAGGCGATTGAGCAGCTTGATAAGAAGACGCGGCGGTTCGCGGAGATCATGATGGATTCGGCGGTGACGGGCGCGCTGGGCGGAAAGACCATGGCCGCCGCCGGAGAAGCGCTCGAACAGAGCCAGCAGGGCGCCGCTCCTACCGCGCCGCATGCGTTCGCGCCGGCGGAGATCGAGACCCGCGCGCACACGCCCAGCCCGCCAGCCAAGACCCCGGCCAATGGCCTCACCGGTGCCGAAGCTGATCCCGACACGCCCGGCAACGCGACTGAAGACTGAACAGCGATCGGCAGGCCGGCCGCGACGTGCACTTTCGTGCAGCGATCGGCAGGCCTGCCGACGATTATCTCGAAGAACTCGAACTTCGTTACGCGAACAGCTTGCGACGCGCCATGCCGGCGATGGCGACAAGACCGGTGCCGAGCAGCACCAGGCTCTCCGGCTCGGGGGTCGGGGCGACATAGGACGGGTTGGCATAGAGCTGGGCGAAGATTGTTTCCGTAGCGCCGTTACCGGCAGAGTTGATCGAGCTGAAGGCGACGAGGTACGGATCGATGCTGCTGTACGTCGGCGTCCCGGGGTTGAACAGCGAGGAGTCGAATCCAGGCAAGTAGGTCGAGGTGTTGGTTCCGGACTCGTTGATGATTTCCGTTCCGAACGCCCCGCTGACATCGATGGTGAAGCTGAGGGCGTTCGCCTGACCCGTGCCCGAACCCGTCGGAGCATAGTCAAACACGATAGCCGAGCTGTTGGAGATGGCGTAGTTCGCGGCTTGCGAACCAATGGTTTGACCGAGCCCGGGCGAGACATTGCCCGAGATACTGGTAACGCTGTAAGTGTCCGCGTGGGCGGCGAGGGGAAGGACCAGAGCAGACGACAGGGAAAGGGCGCAGAGCAAGCGACGCATGGGTACTCCAAATGGGAGGATGGTGGGACGACATGTACTGTGCTCGCTGGATTGAGAAAAGTCAACGAAACTCTGGTTACCAAAAATCTGGGTTACCAAAGCGCGCCTGTCGAAGACTACAAGCGAGTCGTTCTGCCTCACTCAGCCGGGAGTCTCGATGACCATGCCGGTTGGCGACGACGTAGAATCTAGGTCATGTCCGAGTCTGCAAACAAACCGGCCGCCGCGGCCGAAGTCGATCTTTCCACCCCGCCCGCGGAGAACGTCGTCCGCGTGACCTTCCAGCCCGAGAACAAGACGGTCGAGTTTCCGTTCGGTTCGCTGCCCTATGAGGGCCATGGGCAGCCGATGAGCTTTCTCGATGTGGCGGAAAACTACGACATCTTTCTCGACCACGCGTGCGGCGGCGTCTGCGCCTGCACCACCTGCCACCTGTTTCTGAAGGAGGGCGCGAAGGGCGTGTCGGAGGCCGAGGACCTCGAACTGGACCGCCTCGAGCTCTCACCCGGGTTGCAGCTCAACTCGCGGCTGGGGTGCCAGGCGGTGATCGAAAAGCCCGGCGCGTATGTGGTCGAGATTCCAGCATGGAATAAGAATTATGTGCAGGAAGGCAAGCCTGCCGCCGTGGTGAAGAAGTAGAGGTATAGCACGAAAGCGCACGCGATTGCTGGCGGGCTTGCCTACGCGGAGATTGCGCGGGGTATTCGCGGCAGCGGCTGCCACTCTACCGCGGATTTGTGCTTGAACTCCGGGGTCAACGTCAGCTTCAGTTCATGTTTGTCGCGCAGCACGACGAGGACGATTGGCCGGTCCTTGCGGGCGTGCAGGTGGCGGGTCCAATCCGCCGCCGAGTGCAGCGTGACCGCGTCGGCGCGCAGCACCACATCGCCCGCGCGCAGGCCGGAGTCCGACGCGGGGCTGTTCGGCATCACGGTCTGCACCAGCAGGCCCATGCCCTGAGGCGCGCCGAAGAACTCCGCCAACTGCGGCTCCATCGCCGACAAGGCGAGCCCGGTGAATGGCGCAAGGTGCAGCATGGAGCTCAAGAAACTTTGCTGCGGAACGGCCGCGGGCGGGGTGGGCTCAGCAGCGTAGGCGCCCACAAACCCGCTCACGACCGTATCGTCGTCGGTTGCCTGGGGGGAATCGGGCACGGCCATCCGGGCCACGGCCTCGCGCTCAACATCGGCACGGTCGGCAAGCTGCGCGTTCACTTTGATTGTGCTGCCGCGACGCAACACCGCGAGCACAATTCCCGCGCCGGCGCCCACCTGGTGAATCATTCGCCGCAGGGCTTCAGCGCCGCTGACCGGTTGTCCGTTCAGGCTGAGGACGATGTCATGGGGCCGCAGTCCCGCTTTGCCGGCCGGGCCGTCGTGGTCCACCATCACGATCTCCACGCCGCGGCCAGCGCTCAGGTGCAGGACAGCAGCCTGGTCGTCGCTCAAGTCGTGGAACTCGATCCCCAGATAGCCCTGGGTGCGCGCCTGGCCGGTGTGGGCCGCGGCGCGTAACGCGGCTTCGTCCGTTTGCGGCGCTTTCAGCAGCATCTCGCCGCGCACTGGGGCCGAGAGCAGGACGATCGCGATGCAAGTCGCGTTCAGCCAGCGCCGCCGCAAGGGGCATGCGAGGGGCAGAAGCAGTTCATGTTGAGAGTATTGGGAGGGTTCGGAGGAGTACATCGTCAGCCTTTGCGGCGTCGCCATTACTGAATGTCGTCCGCGCCTTGCAGCGCCTGGAACGAGGCGTTGCGGATGGCCGGATTCGCGTCCTGCGAGGACACCGAGCGCAGCACCTGGCGCACGCTCGAATCGGCCTGCACCGGCTCCAGCAGCGCGATGGCCTGGGTGCGCACGTCCGCGCTTTTGTCGTGCATCAGCGACTCCAGCACCGCATCGCGCACGCGATCGTCCTGCGCGACATAGGGCTGCAGACCTTCCAGAGCTTTCAGCCGCACCGCGGGACTCTTGTCGTCGCGCAGCGAAGCCAGCAGCGCGGTGCGAATTCCGTCGCCTCCACCGTCGGTGCAGCTATGGCCTTCGCGGCACTCGTTGGCCAGCAGCGAGACCGAATCCGCATGGACGTCGTTGGTAGTTGCCAGCTTAGTCCCGAGCATCAACAACTGGCGAATCTGCGGGTCGTCGAGCGAGCCCTGCACGGTCTCCGGCACCAGCCGGTTGTACTTGACCTGCACCAGCTCGGAGTTGGGCGTTTGTACGATGCCCGAGACGCTGGCGATCGCGCCTTGGGCGGAGTTGGAAAGAATGACGGGGGTAGGCAGCTTGGGCGCGTGGGCGGCCTGGTAGCGGGCGATGAAGTTGCCGCTCAGAAATCCAGCGCCGATCAGCAGCGTGGCCAGCGCCGGCGCGCCCTGCACAAAGCCCAGCCAGCGAAACGCGTTGCCCCAGACTCTCTGCCTCACCGAGCGCGGCGGCAGCGCGTCGAGCGCCTCGTCGAGCCGCATGCGCGAGGCCGCCAGCAGGTTCGGCGAAGGCTCCATGACCGGGGTGAGCGCCAGCTCCGCATTCAGGGCCAGCAGCGCATTCCACTCGCGGCGGCAGTCCTCGCAGAGCCCGAGATGCTGCTCCAGCGGATACTGCAGATCGTCGGGAAGTTCGGAGTACTGCGCCAGGACGATATTTTCTTGTGCGTCGTTACATTTCATGATGCGTTCCTCTACCAGCCTCGAAATTGTTGAATCGTTGTTGCTCTGCGGCTGCGGGTCGTTGTCTTTGCCCGCGGTCCGCGCGTCTTTTAGTGAATAGTGAATAGTGAATAGTGAATAAACCAATACGCCGGAGATTGTCGTTCTACGCTTTTGCTCTTGCCTTATTCACTATTCACTTTCTTACCTCGCGTCCGCGAGCGTGGCTCGCAGCTTTCTGGTGGCGCGAAACAGCGTGTTCTTGGCGGTCTCCTCGGTGGTCGAGAGCATCTCACCGATGGTGCGCAGTTTGAGCCCCTGGTAGTGCTTGAGTTCGAAGACCGTCCGTTCGCGCGGGGTAAGTTCGTTGAGCGCGCTCTGGATGGCCTCGTGCATGGTCTTGCGCTCCAGTTCGCGGGCGGGGTTGGCGCTGGCGCGGCCATCGGTGAGGTTGGCCAGCAGATCCATCTCCGTGCCCGAGCTGTCCAGCGCCGTGGACGGATCTTCGCGGCGGCTCTTGCGGCGGCGAAGCTGGTCCAGGCAAAGGTTGGTCACGATCCTGTACAGCCACGTGTAGAACGAGCATTCAAAGCGGAAGTTCGACAGGTGGCGATAGGCCTTGATGAACGCCTCCTGATGCACATCCTGCGCATCCTGCTCGTTGCCGAGCATGTGCAGCGCCAGACGAAGCACGCTGCGGTCGTAGCGGCGAACGAGAGCGTCGAAGGCCGTGCGCTCGCCCTTCTGCGCGGCGCGGATGAGTTCGTCGTCTTCGGCGCGTTGCTGCTGCCGCGCTTCCATCTGCTCGGCGGTCAGTTTGGCGCGGGAACCGGGTTGGGCGGCAGTTCGAGGCATCGCTACCGTCGATTTTACCGCTATGGAATTGACCGCCACGCCCGCGGCTTCGGTCTCGCGCAAGGCCGTCTCGCGCAGACCGAGAGCAAAAGGGCTGGGACGGCGGCGGCCTTCACCGCCGGAGAGGACGATCGCGTCGCTGAAGCTCATGCTTTTCTGACTCCGGAGTCAGGGTAACTACACAGCAATAGACGAAGCGGCGGCGACGAAGGGTAGCAAACAAATCGGCGCATTTGCGGGCGGATTAAAAATCCTTGCAATGCGATTGACTTTGGATTATGGTTCCCGGAATCTGGCCAGGACGCCTTCCGTCCGAGCCATCGTCTTCGCAATGCGGGCCCTTCTGCGCAGGAGATGGAGCCGCACATGAAGCAGACCCTGAGTTTTGGCGTGGTGCTCGCGGTCGCCGTGGCGGCGATGCGCATGGGCGGCGGCGGGAGCACCCCGCAAGCGCCGCGGACGCCAGAATCGGGTGCGCGTGTCTCCTACGCCCCGAACTTCCAGACGTCGCGGAAGTCGCCGAAGCCAGCCACGCAATCGGCCGGCTATGCCGGGGGCTGCGCTGCATTCGCGGCCGCTCCGGCAAGCGGCAAATACCCGGATGACAGTAGCGCAGGCGCGGCCAAGGGTGTCCTGGACACGTTCTTCGGCAGCGGCGTCGATCTCTCCGGCGACTCCTACCGGGGCGTTCATTACGCGGTCGCCCTGATGCCCGACCCGGTCCACACCAATTTGAGCCTGACGTTCGACCGCCAGACGGCCCTGATTCAGCAGGCCGCCCAGGATGAGGGCTACACCTACGATTCTTCCTGGCTGCCGTGGAAGACGGGTTCGTCCGCCTATCCGCTGCTGGCGGACCAGCAGCGCGCCGACGATATTGCGGGCGGCCGTGAGGCCTGTCCGGGCATTCTGCTCTTCCGCAAGAGCGTCGAGCCGGGGAGCGAACACGCGCAGGAGGATGCTTACAAGGAAGGGCTGGTGGTCCTGGTGGTGGGCGAGCAGCCTACCCGCGGCTTGAACGAAGACCAGTGGACCAACGCCATGCGATGGTTGAACAACGCGTCGCCAACCGAGGTCTATCGGAACGAGGAGTGGCAAGATACTGTGGGGCCGCGCATGCTGCGTGTGCTCGGGCCAACGTTCACCGGTTCGCTGGTGTCGCTGGAGCGAGAACTGAGAACGGTAGATGGGGCGAAGGCCAGATTTCCCAACGCCAAGTCGCCGGTTCGCGTGCTGAGCGGAACGATCGCCGGGTGCTCCTCGATCCGCCGGTTCCAGCAGCTCCTCGCGTCCCGCGGGTCTGGCACCCGCGGAACTGGCACCCGAGAATCTGGCAGCAACGCCGTCTTCGGGTCGTTCAGCGAGAACGACGAGCTGCGCGTCTATCGGTTCATCCGCTACCTTGGCGATCAGGGCACTCGCCCCGACAATATCGCCATCCTTTCCGAGGACGAAACCGCCTACGCACTGGCGAACGGCGGTACTGACAAGACCGGCTCCTGCTACTTCCCCTACGATTTATACGATCAGCCGGTCCGGCTCTTCTATCCCCGCGACATCTCCAGCCTGCGCAGCGCGTATGAGAAGCAGTCGGTCTTCTCCGCGGCAAACCAGAACACGGCGCCCCCCATTCTGCGCGAAGACAACACGGGCCAGGCGGGCGAGACGGCCAGCGCCTCGGACACCATCTCGACGTATAGCGGAGAGGCCGCGGCGATCGAGCAGGAGGCAATCCTGTATGGCATCGTCAGCAACCTGCTGGCCCACCATACCCGCTACATTGTGCTGCGCTGCACGAACTCTCTGGACTATCTGTTCCTCATCCGCTTCTTCCATCGGGCGTATCCGGAAGGCCGCATCGTGACCGTCGGCGCGGACCTGCTGTTCCGGCGCGAGATCGATACGACGGAGTTCCGCGGGGTGCTGGCGCTGTCGAACTACCCGTTGCTGCCGCGCGACCAGCACTGGACGTCGCTGTCGGCGGACGGACGGCCGCCGGCTATGCATGCGCATCGGGTCTTCGAATCCAACAGCGAAGGCACCTACATCGCCGCCCGCTATCTGTTCGGGAGCGCGGCCGACCTCAACCCGGTGGGCACGTCCGATTCGCTCTCCCTCAAACTCAAACCAAACATTCCTGAGTTCGCCTATCCGTTCTGGATGTGCGATGCGGGAGAGCCGGTCCGATCGACGCAGGCTCCCACCTGGCTTGCCGCCGTGGGCCGCGACGGATACTGGCCTATCGCCGTGCTCAATGGCAGCCATAGCTCCCAAGCTGTCCGATGCGGCCAGGATCAAAGTCAGACGACGCAACCACCTGCGGCGAACCAGCCGCCATCCACCATGATCCAGGCCGTCAGCAGCGCCGGTGTCTTTTACGAGTACGTGAAGAGCGGCGGCCACGCACATTTCAATGACAGCCTGCGGTTCAGACTGCCCACCCCGTGGGGGGGTTGCACGGCCTGCGCCCTGGTTCTGATCGTGTATCAAGCGTTCGGGTTATTGTGGGGATTCAGGTTCACATCCTCTGGATTTTGCGCCGTCTTTCGGCGAGTTCCGGCGCCGTCTCAGGCGGTCCTGCTCGGCATCAACTCGGCGATCGCAGCCGTGATCCTTCTCAGCTTGTGCACGCTGGGATTCAGCGGGCCGGCCATTGGGGAGCTGTTCGGGGGCACGCTGGTCTGGGGCATCTTTGCCGTTTTGTGCGCCATCGCGCTTCTGATCTTCGTGATTCGCTTCCAGAAAGCCCACAGACTCCTGGCCGCGATTTCCTTTGCTCTGACGCTACTGCTCTTTGCGACGGCGCTCTACACCGGCTTCTGGCTTCATCTCGGTGCGGCCAACGAGGTGCCCTTCCTTTACCGTCTGGAACACATCACCTCGGGCGTCTCGCCGCTGCTGCCGGTGCTGTTCTTGCTGGCCGGACTTTATCTGTGGACGTGGCAGGCGCTGGCGGGCAACTCGCTTCTGTGCAGCGGACGGCCCTTGCTGCCCACGCTCAATACGGAAGCGCAGTACCGCATCGGCGCCGACATGGGAGAACGGATCGTCAGGATCGCGCAGCCCCTCCGTTTCAGGGCCGCGGTCATTCTTCTGCCCGGCTATATTGCCTTTGTGACCTTCCTGCTGTTCCGGGGAGATCTTCCTCTGCTCGGGCTGGAAAGCCATACTTTCGCGGTGTGGATCAATTTTGGGCTGCTGTTCGCCTTCGCCCTGACCACTGCCGAGGCGGCCCGCCTGTACTTGACCTGGATAGAGCTCAAGCGGCTACTCAGCGCGCTCGACCGCCTGCGCCTGCGGCGCACATTTGCGAGACTGGATGCGGTGGATTGCAATTCGCTTTGGAGCGTCGGCGGAGATGTGCAGCGCACTCAATTTTCCTTTTTCTCGCGGCAACTCGATGCGGCAAGAAGGCTTTCGGACCTGCTGCGAACCAATGGCGAGAGCCTCTTCAAGGCGGCCGCCTCGGGGAATCGTTTCGCCGCCGTCACCGCAAGCAAACTGAACGTTGGCGCCCGCTGGGAAGATGACGTCGAGCGTGCGAAGGAGGCTGTCTGGCGGACTGGCCGTAACGTTCGATGGTCCTCGGAGAGCGAAAAGGCGTGGGTCCGAAAGGACATGAACGAAGCCGCGGCCGACGTGCTCGAGAACATACTCTTCGAGGCGTGGAGCATGGAGGAGACGTCTCTCAGCCTGGACGACTCACCCACGGCGAAACCGAAGGAGGCCGGCGTAGACAAGGGCTTCGATATGAAGCTGAGCGACGATGTCCTGGTGCGAACGGCCGAGGAGTTCGTGTGCTTCCACTACCTTGCGTTCATCCAGAACATTCTCGCCCGGATGCGCACGATCGTGTTCTCGATGGTCTGCGTTTTTGTCTCGGTGTGTCTCGCGATTTCGTTCTATCCGTTTGTTCCGCGCGCCCAGATCGGTCTGTGGATGTTCGCGGTCCTGCTGCCGATCGCGATTGCCGTGATCTATGTGTATGCGGGCATGGAGCGCGACAAGACGCTGAGCTACATCACCAATACCACGCCGCGCCTGAGCACGGTGTTCTACCTGAAGACAGCCGGTTTCCTGGCCGGGCCGCTCCTCGGTCTCATCACCGCCCAGTTCCCGGCCATCTCGGAGTCGATCCTGAGCTGGCTGCAACCCGGCGCGCTGAAATGAAGGCTGGTGCAGACGCGCCGGCCCAGACAATCATCTCCTCCTAGAAAGGTCGCTTCGATGTCCGCATCGTCTTCATCCCAATCGTTCAACTTCGCACCGTCCTCCTCCAAGACGCCGCCGTCCGGGAAGAACAAGAACATCGTCGTCTGCTGCGACGGGACCGGCAACCAGTTCGCCGACGCCAACTCCGGCGACCCCAGCCAATCCGCCAATTCGAACGTGGTCAAGCTGTATACCGCGCTGACCATCAACAACGATCAGGTTGGCTATTACCATCCAGGCGTCGGAACGATGGGCGCTCCGCAGGCGAGATCGAAGCTGGAAAAGTCCTGGACGGTGCTGAGCGGGCTGGCGTTTGCGTCGGGGTTCATGGACAACGTCGAGGACGCGTACCGCTACCTGATGAATACGTACGACGATGGCGACCGCATCTATCTCTTCGGATTTTCGCGCGGGGCGTATACGATCCGTGCGCTGGCTGCCGTCCTGCACGCGTATGGGCTGCTGTGCAGAGGCAACGAGGGCCAGATTCCCTACGTTCTTCGCCTCTTCAATGAAGACATGAACGCGGCGCGCCAGCAGAGCCGGCAGATGCGGCAGCGGAAGACCGCCGGGACACCGAAGCCGGACGAAAAAAAGACCTACCTGACCGTGAATTCCGCGTTCAAGGAGACGTTCTGCCATGACGTGACGCTGCGCTTCGTGGGGCTGTGGGATACGGTGTCGTCGGTGGGGTGGATTCAGCAGCCGCTGCGGCTGCTTTACTCGGCGCAGAACCCGATCATCCAGACGGGCCGGCATGCCGTGTCGATCGATGAACGGCGCTGCTTCTATCAGGACAACCTGTGGGGACCGGCGCTGCCCCACGACGAAACACCAACGCTGAAGCAGAAGGTCGTTGGGCCGGACGGCGAGCCGCTTCTGGACCACGACGGCAAGCCGGTGTTCGAGCTTGTTCAACAGGACATCGTTCAGGTGTGGTTTGCGGGAGTTCATTCCGATGTAGGCGGCAGCTACCCGCAGCGGGAGAGCGCGCTGCCCAATCGCAGCCTGCGCTGGCTGCTGGAGGAGGCCAGAAAAAACGGGATCGAGGTCAAGGCTGACCGCGTGAAGATGATCTTCGGTGAGCCGACGGAGGAGCCTCATGCCGCCGCTCCGCTGTATCAAGTCCCGCTGGAACCGGGGCCGGTGCATGACTCGCTGAAAGGCCCATGGTGGCTGCTGGAGGTGCTGCCCCACCGCTACTACGTGATGGATACCGAAGAGGAACACTGGCGGATTCCGCTGGGCAGCGTGCGGACGCTGCCTACCGGCGCGCTGGTGCATCCTTCGGTGAAGGAACGGCTGGAATCCACTGAGCCGCCGCTCTACCGGCCGGGCAATCTGGAGCTGGATGATCTTCATCCGTACACCGGTGGAGGGGAAAAAACCAGCGCCAATCTGGAGGGCTTCCTGGTGCACCAGCCGCGGCAGCCTACAGATTCGAGGACCGCAACGAAGCTGGACGCCGCTGCGAAGCCGGCTCTGGACAAGGCTGGGCGCTCGGTTTATCTGATGGCCGGGGCAGCGCTGCTGATGGGCGGCACCGCGGCGTTGCTGCGCGGCCGCAGATCGTAAGGTCGCAGATGCAGATTCCCTGCGGGAATGACAAACAAGAGGAGCGGCCGCGGCGGCGGGTAGTAAACTCTTCCGCATGACTCGCACCGGACTCTCGCTCGCTCTGGCCGCATTGGCTCTCACCCTCGCGCCTGCCGCTCTTCCTGCCCAGACCGGGCCGTACAAGATACTGAGAACGGACAAAGTGGGCGGCGAAGGCGGCTTCGATTATGTTGCCGCCGACTCCGTCGAGCGACGCTTGTATGTGGCCCGCTCCGGCCCCAACGGGGTGACGCACGTCTTCAATCTCGACACGTTAACGCCGATCGGCGACGTCGCGACCGGCTCCGCGCATGGCGCGGCGATCGACGACACGTATCACCATGGATTTGCGACCAGCAAGCCCGTGACCATGTTCGACACCCAGACGCTCAAGGTCATCAAGACGATCGATACGGGCGGCAACCCGGACGGGTATCTGGCCGATCCGGGGATGCACCGGATTTACATTCTGAGCCACAGCGCGCCCAATGTGACGGTGCTCGACGCCAAGGACGGCGCGATTCTCGGAACGGTGGACCTGGGTGGAGCGCCGGAAGAGGCTGAGCTGGATGGCCATGGGCATCTGTACATCGACATTGAAGACAAGAACGCGATCGCCGTGGTGGATACGAAGACGCTGGCCGTTCTGAACAAGTACGACATCTCCAGCCAGGGCGGCGGGTGCGCCGGGCTGGCCATCGACCGGGCGCACGAAGTTCTGTTCGCCACCTGCCGGGAGAAGAGCAACATGATCATCGTCTCGGCGAAGGACGGCCATATTATTGCGGCGCTGCCGACGGGCACGGGCTCGGATGGGGCGGTGTTCAACCCGGAGACGCATGAGGCGCTCAGTTCGCAAGGCGACGGCACCCTCACGATCGTCAAGGAGGCGTCCACGCTGGGGAGCCACCCTGCTGCGGCCGATTTCAGCGTGGAGCAGACGTTGCAGACGCCGCCGCGCGCCAAGACGATCACGCTCGACAACAAGACCGGCCATCTTTTTCTGATCACGGCTGAGTTCGGACCCGCGCCGCCGCCACAGCCGGGGCAGCGCTACTCTCGCCCGCCCATGGTTCCGGGGACCTTCGAGATCCTGGTGGTCGGCCGATAGCGCCAGGCTGTCAATCCCGTTCGGCGCGTTAGCCCTATGGATTCAGGAAGATGAGTTTGGCGCAGCCACTGGCTGAGGGACCTAGAATAGAAGTAGAGCAGAAATAAAAGCAGAGCGAGACACTTCGCCCAGGGCCGCAATCGGTGCAACCGCCGATTGCGGCCCTGGACTTTTTAACGCGCACAGGAGGCTCCATTGACAGCACCGATCAAGATCGACCGCAAACTTCCCACTCACGAATTGAATGCCAGGCGGCGGCGCAAGCGCAGCCTGACCCAGCCGATCACGGTTGGAGATCGATCCCCAGACAAGACCCGGGCGGAGCAGCGTGTTGCGTTGCAATCTGTTCCCTCAGCCAATCCCGCAGGCCCGACTCGCTCTTGAGCTGCGGCTGCCGGCCGGGTACCGCCGGCGGCACATGTGCTCATTATTCTGTGGATTTCGGGGTAGTTAAGGCTTGCTGGACCTGTGTGCGTCGTGACTTCAGAGTTTGGGGTTCGAGACGACGGCCGTGGGCCTGAGATGGGAAAATTTTCATTAATCTCTCGTAACCCGAGCATCTTCAATACATGCAGCTCATAGGTTGATCCCAAATCGGGAATAAATAAGCGCAGCTCTAGCTGTTTGGGGATTGATTGGCCTGGGATGCTCACTGTAGCCTCCGAGTTGCTTGCATGGTTGCGCAAATTTATCAGACGCGACAGAACCAAGCTTGATTCCTGGCAATTCCAGGAGTCCCGGCCCCCAGGTTAACAAATCGCCCCTGTACGGCAACACTTCCACGGCCCACTTTAGGCCGCAATACTAAGGGGGAATTTTGAAATTCAGCCTGCTCTTTGTCTTTTTTGTCAGTGCTGCGATCGGCGCAGCCGCACAAGTACCAACTCCCTCCGCGTGCTCCACGATGTCGCTCGGGCCCGAAGGCGCACTGAACGGATTTGTGCCCTCGCCCAACGATGCGTGGCACCAGAACATTGCTAACGCGCCAGTGGATCCGATGAGCACGACCATCACCACGGTCAACGGCCTGGCCGGCAACTCACTGCACCTGGGCTTCGGCTCCGATCCGTCCAATGGCATTCCGTATGTGGTGGTAGATTCCACTACGCAGGCGCTGTCACCCATTGCCGTGACGGACTATGCCGGCCAGAGCGACATCACGGTGATGCCGATTCCCGCGAACATGCCCGTCGAGGCCAGCCCTGTAGACTGCAACACAAATTATTCGTCCACCGGTGATGCCCACGCCATCATTCTGGACCGCGCCACATGCGTCGAGTATGAGATCGCCCAGGCCAACCACTGCGCCACCACGACGCCCAACTGGACAGGGGCCCAGACCAGTATCTGGGACTTCACCGAGAACGAGCAGCGTCCCATCACCTGGACATCGGTCGACGCAGCCGGGCTCTCGGTCTTCGAGGGACTGGTCCGCTACGACGAGATCCAGGCCGGCGTCATCAATCACGCCATCCGTTTCACCGCGAGCTTGACCAAGAACGATGGCAACGGCGGGTACTTCGTTCCTCCCGCGACCCATGCGGCGGGCAACAACTGGAGCACGAACAACGTGATGGGGATGCGGATCCGGCTGAAGGCGAGCTTCGACATCTCTCACTTCTCGCCCACCAACCAGATCATCCTCACGGCGATGAAGCAGTACGGCATGATCCTGGCCGACAACGGCCAGACGCTGTACTTCCAGGGGACTCCGGATGCGCGTTGGAACGACGGCGATCTCTATAACTTGAGGAGTGTGACTGCGGCGAGCTTCGAGGTGGTCGATGCTCCGGGCGCGGGAACGCTGTCGCCGGACGCTGGCCTTTATACCCCAGGAGGTCTCTCCGGTTTTTATACCCCGGGAGTGGCCCCAATGTATCCGGCTGGCGAGCTAATGGACGCTAGCAACTATCCTTCGGGCAATGCACCCACAAACTCGCTGACCGCCTCATCCACGACCATCAGCGCCGGCCAGAGCGTAACCCTGACACCGAGCTCCTCCGGGGCCAGCTATAGCTATATTGACAATGCGGGATTTGTTCGCGGGCCAATCAAGGTCGCCCCGACCCAAACCACCACCTATACGCTTTACTCCAACAATGCGTACGGCAGCACGGCCTCCACGCCGGTAACGGTGACGGTAAGCAGCATCTCCGCGCCGACTCTGACGTGGGCGGCAATCGGGAACCAAACCGTGGGCGCGGCCCCGTTCAAGGTCTCGGCCACCTCCAACTCGACCGGTGCGATGACCTACTCGGTGCTCTCAGGGGGAGCCACGATCTCCGGACAAAATGTGACGGTCACATCGCCTGGAGCGGTCACGCTGCAGGTGAGCCAGGCTGCTGCCGGTAGCTTCTCCTCCGCGACGGCTACCACCACCTTCACCGTCAACGGACAGGTCCCGACAGTATCCTTCTCCATAGCCACTCAGCTGTTTCCTGAGAGCGCCTTCGCTGTTGCGGCGACGTCGAACTCCACGGGCGCGATCACCTATTCCATCGCCAGCGGGCCGGCGACCCTCGCCGGCAACATGCTCACGCTGACCGGGGTCGGACTGGTTCGCGTCACCGCCAACCAGGCGGCCTCCGGTAACTTCACCTCAGGCTCCGCGACGGCGACGTTCACCGTCAACGGTGCGACGCCTACGATTGCCTTCTCTATACCCACCCAAACGTTCTCCGGGAGCGCCTTCGCTGTTGCCGCGACGTCGAACTCCACGGGGACGATCACGTATTCCATCGCCAGCGGGCCAGCCACCATCGCCGGCAACATGCTCACGCTGACCGGGGTCGGCCTAGTTACCGTCACCGCCAACCAGGCGGCTTCGGGTAGCTTTACCGCAGGCTCCGCGACGGCGACGTTCACCGTCAACGGCGCGACGCCTACGATTGCCTTCGCAATTTCGACTCAGACTTATCCTGGGAGCGCTTTCGCTGTTGCGGCGACATCGAACTCCACTGGAGCGATTACCTATTCCATCGCCAGCGGGCCGGCGACCGTCTCCGGCAACATGCTCACGCTGACTGGAGTCGGACCGATCACCGTCACCGCCAACCAGGCAGCCTCCGGCAACTTCGCGGCAGGCTCCGCGACGGCGACGTTCACCGTCAACGGCGCGACGCCTACAGTTGCCTTCTCGATAGCTACCCAAACGTTCTCCGGGAGCGCCTTCGCTGTTGCGGCGACGTCGAACTCCACGGGGACGATTACCTATTCCATCGCCAGCGGGCCGGCGACCGTCTCCGGCAACATGCTCACGCTGACTGGCGTGGGGCCGATCACCGTCACCGCCAACCAGGCAGCCTCCGGCAACTTCGCGGCAGGCTCCGCGACGGCGACGTTCACCGTCAACGGCGCGACGCCAGCCCTCTCCTTCTCCATACCCACCCAAACATTCCCTGGGAGCTCGTTCGCAGTTGCGGGGGCGTCGAACTCCACGGGGGCGATCAGCTATTCCGTCGCCAGCGGGCCGGCGACCCTCTCCGGCAATGTGCTTACGCTGACTGGCAGCGGACAGGTCACCGTGACCGCCAACCAGGCGGCCTCCGGCAACTTCGCGGCAGGGTCCGCCCCGGCGACGTTCACTGTGACCGCCGCGGTTGTCAGTCCGCCGCTCGACGCGCCGCAGACGATCCTCTTCAACCCGCTTCCCAACTTCACCCATGGCACCAGTTATCAGCTCACCGCGCGTACTACCTCGGGCCTGCCTGTCAGCTACGTCATTACGAGCGGGAGCTCCTATGCCTCCATCTCGAACAACGTGCTGACGGTGAACGCCGCAGGCGCTCTGGTCACTGTTGAGGCCTCCACGCCGGTCGACCCCACGGGCGACTATGCCTTGGCCACCCCGGTCACCAGGAGTTTCACCTCCCAATGAGCTCCCCGGATAGCCCCATGAACTCCCGGATAGCCCCATGAAATTGTCTTCCTCCGAGCGCAACAAAGGACCGCTCTCCGCTTAGATAGCTTAGGCAGACGGTCCAAGTTATCCGACAAGTGAACAACCGTGAAGATGGGCCGCCATGCCCCTCATGAACGCTGGCAGTCAGCAGCCGCACCGAATGGAGATGAACACCATGCACAACTCTCGCCGCTTTACACCGCACTCCGCAACTCTGCTCTTCCGCGCACGCGTTGCTGCGGCCGTGGGCATTGCCGCCGGCCTTGGCCTGGCCACACTGCTCACCGGCTGCGGGGTCAGCGTCAGCTCGGCCATGGCCGGCAGCGCGACACCCACCTCACCGGGCTCGACGGCCTCGACCGTCAAGGCCTCCGGCAGCGTCTATGGCGGTCAGCAGCCCATCAGCGGAGCAACCATCCAGCTCTATGCCGTCGGCACAACCGGCCTCAAATCGGCCTCGACCCCGCTGATCGCGTCGCCGCCCGTCAGCAAGGCCGACGGCACCTTCAATATCACCGGCGACTATAGTTGCGCCAACGCAACCGACGTCTATCTGGTAGCCACGGGCGGCGATCCGGGCAGTGGCCCTAACAGCGCCATCTCTCAGGTAGTCGCGCTCGGGCCTTGCGCCACCCTGCTGGCCAACGCCGCCACGACCTTCATCAACATGAACGAACTCACCACCGTGGCCGCCGCTTATGCGCTTGGTCCTTTCGCCGCCGACTATACCCATATCGGGGCCGCCGGCGTCTCACCTGCCGGCCTGACCGTGGCCTTCGCCAACGCCGCGTTGCTTGCGAACACCACCACCGGAACCGCCGGCGGCGCCAACCTCCCCACCGGCGTCACCGTTCCCACCGCCGAACTCAACACCCTCGGCAACATCCTTGCTGCGTGCGTGAACACCAGCGGCAGCTCCAGCTCGCCGTGCAGCACTCTGTTCTCGGCAACCTCAACCTCGGACACGTTCGCGGCCGCATTGGCGATCGCGAAGAGCGCCGGCAAATCCACAGTCACCAACCTCTACACCTTGGCCAACGCCCAGGCGCCGTTTCAGCCGTCGCTTGCCCTGGCTGGCGCTCCGCATGACTTTACCGTGGCCGTCACCATGGCCGGAAGCGCCGGAACCCTCTCCACTCCCTACGGTCTGGCGATTGACGCCGCCGGCAACGCCTGGGTCACCAACGAATCCGGCACCACCGTCGCGGCCTTCTCGCCCACCGGCAGCTTCGCGACCCTTACCGCGGCCGGCCTGGTCGGACCTCAGGCCGTCGCCATCGATAAGAATGACAACGTCTGGGTAGCCAATACCGCTGGCAACTCGGTCATCGAGTTCACTCCCGGCACCGGTTACGTGCCCGGCGTCAGCACCGCGAATCTTAGCGGCAACTTCACCGCCGGCGGCATTACCGCGCCGACGGCTCTGGCCGTGGACTCCTCCAATAACGTCTGGATCGCCAACTTCAACGGCAACTCGGTCTCGGCTCTCACCAGCTCCGGGGCGCCGCTGGCCAACTCGCCCTTTACCGGCGCAGCCAATAACATCACCGTGCCCACCGGCATTGCGATCAGCGGCAAAGGCAGCATTTACGTCACCAGCGGCAGCGGCTCGCTGGTCAACGGTTCCCTCGTCAATAGCCTAGTCGTCAACTTGTCCAATTCGGGAGCATTTGTCAGCACTCTCAGCCAGGGCGCCCTGCAGGGACCGGCCGCCATCGCCATCGACCCCACCACGAATAACGCCATCGTCACCGGCTTCACCACCGGCTCCGCTATCGCCGGCGCGGTCAGCGAGTTCACCGGCGCATCCAGCAAGACCGCAGCCGTCCAAGTCACTTCCGGGCTCTCCAGTCCGACCGGCGTGGCCTGCGACGGCACCTCCATCTGGGTCGCCAACAGCGCTCCGGGCGGTGGTCTCGCCCAACTCGCCTACGGAGCTACATCCCCTACATCGCCGTCCACCGGGTTCGGCTCGCTCAACACTCCCGTCGGCGTGGCAGTCGACCCGTCCGGCTCGGTCTGGACGACCAACTCCGGCGACAACACCCTCACGAAGTTCATCGGCCTGGCCGCTCCCGTCGTTACACCGATTGCCGCTTCCCTTCCGACCAGCTAACCGGCTGGCCCGATCGCGGCGGCAGCCCCATTCATCGCAGTCGCATCGCGATGAATGGGGGCTCGCACAAGCTTCACACCCGCTCCAGCGTTCCTCGCTTCAGCCGGAACCGTTCGCCTCGCCAAACCACCCGATCGCTCGCGTAGCTCCACGCCCAGAAGAACAGCCCGAAGCAGTCTCGCAGCGGCAGCAGGAGAATATCCCGGAGCACCTGTTCATCGCGAAGGATCCCCACGCCCACCGTCAGCGCGACGGCCACCCGCACCAGCAGCGCCGCGCTCAGCAGCGAGAAGCTCCACAGTGAGGCGCCGCTTGCAATCACCGTCGCCAGTGCCCACGGCAGCACATAGGTCACGCCCAGCCCCAGGTAGCCCAGCCTGCGCGAGTCCCGCGTCGATCGCGCCCAGCGCATCTGGTGCTCGCAGAATCCACGCAGTGTATACGCCGCCACGGTGGTCTCCACCACTTCAGAGACCAACTCCACACGATATCCCGCCGTGCTCAATCGCGCACCCAGTTCGTAGTCGTCGGCCAACTGATCCACCAGCGCCTCAAACCCTCCAATGCTCGCCAACGCAGTCTTCGTTGTCGCGAGTGTCGATCCCAGACCAAACCGAATCCCGCCCTCCAGCTTGCGCGCCGTTAGAACCCCGGCAATAAAATCGGTGGCAATTCCCAGCGCCTCCAGCCTGGACCACAGCGTCCGCTCCGCGCGCCCAAAATACGGGACCGTCACCAGTCCTACTTCACCACGGCCGCCTTTGCCCTTGCTTTTCTGGTTGTCATTCCCGAAGCCGGGGTCCCCGGCGAGCGCACTTGCTCGCTGGGGTGGGAAGGGAATCTGCTTCTCTAGCGACGAGCCCCCTCCAAAAGGGCCCATCACTCTTGCTAAATAGCGCGGCGAGACGCGAATGTCGCTGTCATTGACGATCACATGCTCGAAGCGCGCATGGGGCAGCATCTGCGCCAGGTTCGACACCTTCCCATTTGGCCCCAGGCGCGCTGGGCATTCCACCAGCCGGACGCTCACGTGCGGATATTCCACGCGCAAACGCCCAATCTCCGCGACCGCCGCATCCTCGAGCGAACTCACCCCAAACAGCAGCTCAAACTCGCCCGCATACTCCTGCACGCAGTGGCTCACCAGCCCCGCATACATCCGCGCATCCAGACCCTTCACGGGCTTCAGGATCGAAACGCCCAAAGGAGTGCCGTCCGCCGCCTTCACCTGCCCGCAGTCCACTGCATTACGCGCATCCCGCTCAAAATCGCGCGCGCCCCACAGCGCCATCAAGCTATACGCAATCCCGCTCAGCGCCAACGCCGTAACGGTCAACTGAATCACGAGCGCGAACGAATCCATATGTCCAGTCTAGACAGTAGCGGGGCGCCCTCTACTGTCTACTCTCTACTGTTTACTGTCTGGCCTTATTCACTCGTATCGCAGCGCATCGATCGGATTCAGATTCGCCGCTTTCCACGCCGGATAGATCCCAAAGACCAACCCGATCGCGCACGAGCATCCGAACGCGGCCAGCACCCAAAGCGCACTCACCTGGCTCGGAATCACGAAGTGCAGACCGAACGCCACCGCCGATCCGAAACAGATCCCGATCACCCCGCCCACCGCGCATAATACGATGGCCTCCAGCGTGAACTGCATCAGAATCGTGTGCCGGGTCGCGCCGATCGCCTTGCGCACGCCAATCTCGCGCGTGCGCTCGGTAACGCTCACCAGCATCACGTTCATCACGCCCACACCCCCGACCAGCAACCCCACCGAGCTCAGCCCGAACATCAGCAGAAAAAGGCTGCCCGTAATCTGGGTCCACAGCTTCGTAAGCGAATCCGGGCTGAAGATCGCAAAGTTGTCCGGCTGTGCATTGCGCACTTTGCGCCGCCGCCGCAGCAACTCCCGCACTTCGCCCTCCACCAGCGGCTTATTCTTCTGGTCATCGAACTTCGCGCTGACCCAATAATCGAGTATCTCGGGATGCAGTTTCCTGAAGGTCGTCACCGGAAAATAAGCGAAGCTGTCGTTCGGATTCTTGCCGCCGCCGAACGCCGTCTTTTGTTTCTCGAAGACGCCGATCACCGTGAACGTTCGTCCCGCAATGATGACGTCTTTACCGATCGGATCGACCGGCCCAAACAGGTCCTGCTCGACATCATGCCCCAGCACAGTCACGTCGGCAGCGCGGTCCTGATCGGTCTGGGTAAAGAAGCGGCCCTCCGAGATCACCTTGTCGTAGACGTCGGCGCTCGACGCCGTATCGCCCTCCAGCGAGACGTTGTCCGCCTTCCGCTGCCCGAACTTGGCCACCACCGATCCCTCATTGAACTGATAATTCGTATACTGCAGCGACGCCGAAGCTGCCACCACATGCGGCAGTTGGCTCATCGCGACCATGTCGTCATAGGTCAACTGCTTCCGAGTCAGCATCTCCGTGGTCGGCCGCACTCCGATCACCGGAAACCGGAATACCCAGATCACATTGGTCCCGAACGACGCCACCAGGTTGGACACCGACGTGTTCAGCCCATTGATCACCGACGAAATCGTAATCACCGTCATCACGCCGATCACAATACCCAGGATGGTCAGCGCCGAGCGCATCTTGTTGACCCGCAGCGTATCCAGGGCCATTCGGACAGATTCGCGTTGATCGGAGGCTCGCATAAGTGAATAGTGAGTAGTGATTAGTGCAGAAATCAAATTCAATTTTGTTTATCGTGCGCCCGCTGCTTCTGTTTGCGCAAATTGGAAAGAATTGCATTGAGAATGCGCACAACTTCCGTCGCCGACGATTGAACCGCTCCCAGATCAGGTTCCATGCCGAAACCCAACCGTCTCGCCAACTCCAATTGTGTCTGCACCTCTAATGCAGACCCTCTTGCCATTCCTAAAAAATGCGCGAATTCGCCCGAAGTAAGCCGTCCCTGACCTTCAGCGATATTACTCGCAATGGAAACCGAAGCTCTGCGAAGCTGACTCGTCAGTCCGAACATCTCTTCCTTCGGAAACGAACGAGTTACAACGTAGATCGCGGTCGATAAATCCATGGCTTTTTGCCAAGCAATGGAGTCGCGAAAAGACTGCACGGGCACTGCTACCTCTTCCTCAGCACATCGGACTCTGTCTTTGCTTTATTCACTATTCACTATTCACTATTCACTCAGAACTCAGAACTCGCTCCGCAACGCCACAATCGGATCCAGGTTCGCCGCCTTGCGTGCAGGGTAAACCCCAAAAAATATCCCCACCGAGAGTGCCACAAACAAGCCGGCGAACACGCTCCACAACGCGATCGCCGCGGGGAAACCGGCCACCGCGGCCACGCTCTTCGCGGCAACCACGCCCAGGGCGACTCCAAAGGCGCCGCCGATGAGCGCCAGCGCTCCCGACTCCATTAGAAATTGCAACAGCACATCGCTGCGTCTGGCTCCCAGCGCCTTGCGCACGCCGATCTCCCGGGTGCGCTCGGTCACGCTCACCAGCATGATATTCATAATCACCACGCCGCCGACCACCAGCGAAATCGCGGCAATCGCAATCGCCACCCCACCGATGCTGTCGGTGATCTGGCCGAGCAGCCCAGCCAGCGCGCTACTGGTCTCGAGCGCAAAACTGTCCTGCTCGCCCGGACGGTCATGCCGCATCTCACGCATGATCACGCGCCCCTGATCGCTGGCCGCCTCCATTGCCTCCGCCCCGCTGTAGGCCTTGGCATAGATCGTCAGCGTCTTCATCGTGCCATAGGTCTTCTGATAGGCCGTCAGCGGCACCGCGACCCAGTTGTCCTGGCTTTGCCCGAGGGTCTTGCCTTGCTTCTCGCCCAATCCAATGATGGTGTACGGCACACCGTCCACGCGAATCTCTTTATTGATCGGGTCCTCGAACTTCAGCAGGTTCTCGTAGATGTCGTACCCGATCAGCGCCACGTGCGCCGCATGCGTCTCATCGGCCTGCGTCAGTCCGCGGCCCTCGACGATGTCCAGGTTCTGCATCTCCGGCATCAGCGCCGTATAACCGCGAATCTGCGTGTCGGTGCTGGATTGCGCGCCGAACACAATCCGGCCGATCGTGCTCTGGAACGCGCCCACCTGCGCACAGGCGGTGCATTGCTCCTGCATCGCGTGGTAATCCTCCATCGAGATCACCTTGCGCTTCTGGTACTTCAGATAATCCTTGTAACTGGTCGTAAACGCCGGTTGCTGAGAGATGGTGAGGACGTCGGCGCCCTGCTTGTTCACCTTCGTCGCGACATACACATTCGCGCCGTTGACCAGCGTCACCACCGCGATCACGCTGGCCACGCCGATCACCACGCCCAGCAGCGTCAGCACGGAGCGCAGCTTGTTCGCCCACAGCGATTGCACCGCGATCAGGAATGCTTCTTTCTTTTCCATCAGGGAACCAGCCTCAAGTCTACCGCCCCGGGACATGCCGTTGCTCTTGCTTTTCTGGTTGTCATTCCGCAGCGCAGCGGAGGAATCTGCTTCTTATGCGGCCCATATCCGCCTGTCGCGCACCTCTCTAATCATCTACGTCAATCCGCTCTCGCCGGTTCCGCGATCACCCCCGCCTGGGCGCCTGCCGCAGCGCATCGACTTCAGCCTTAAATGCCGGCACCGGCTGCATCTCCGCATCGAACGGCAGACACCGCTCCGGCTGCTTGTCCGCGCGCGAATCCTCGTGATTCAACCATGTGTACTTGTCCGTGACGCCCCACGTCAGCAGCGCGATCACCGCCGGATCGGCCAGCGTCATCTTCAGATAGGTCGCATACACCTCCGCCACCGCCGCATCCCGAGCGGGAATCGGCGCAGGCAGCGCGCGGTCGTTCACATCCATCTCCGTCAGCAACACCTTCAACCCCATACCGCGCACCGTGGCAATCAAGTCGCGCAGCCCCTTGCCATAGGTATGGCTGCCGCCAACGCCCGGTCCGGCGGCAATGTGCGACTGCACCCCCAGCGCATCGATCGGCACGCCGCGCTGCTGCATCCCCCGCAGCAGTCCCAGCACCGCCTCTCGCTTTTTCGCCGAGCCCTCATCCTCTCCCTCAATCCCATAATCGTTGTAGACCAGCAGCGCCTTCGGATCGACCCTCCGCGTGCTGCGATACGCAATTTCGATATACGCCGGCACCTTGCCCGTCCCCGGCAGCAGCTTCTGCCACGGCGAGTTGCGCAGGCCGCCAGGCAGGCCATCGCTCACCTGAATCGCCTCATTCACCACATCCCAGCTATGGATCTTCCCCGCGTATCGCCCCGCGACCCGCTCAATATGGTTCACCAGCACCTGCTCAGCGTTGCCCGGGTTCACATCGCTCGCAAACCACACCGGCAGTTGTCGATGCCACACAAAGTTATGGCCACGCACCTTCATCCCATTGGCCTCGGCGAAGTTCACCAGTG
Organism: Granulicella sp.; assembly: GCA_965277925.1. Lineage (GTDB taxonomy): Bacteria > Acidobacteriota > Terriglobia > Terriglobales > Acidobacteriaceae > Granulicella. Next base: position 2,838,274 of record OZ255850.1, read on the forward strand.
CGTCCGCGTCGTCGAAGAAGAAAGTATCCGGCGTCGGCCGCAGCGGACCGAATTTGAACGCACTCTCAGCCACGACAATCCCCGCCTGCGCGCGCAGCAGCGCCGCATAAGCCGCATCGTCGCGCAGCGGCCGCGCTGCCACCGCACAGCCAGCCAGCAGGCCACGCGAAGCCGCAGCCGCGCGAATCGAATCGCCTGCCGCCGCTCTAACCTGCGCCCATCCCGACCGATCGAGCGCCGCCATCCCACCGATCGCCGAAGCTCCCTGCACGAATTCTCTACGGCTTACCTTCATGCGACCATTCTTGCACGCTGCTACACTCAAATCTGTGCAGGCGGCCGGACGATCGCTGCCCTTCGTCGCGCAAGCGGTCTGAAGGGGGGGAGGAAAGTCCGAACTCCGCAGGGCAGTGTGCCGGATAACGTCCGGGACGGCTGGAGCAATCCAGCCGGACGGCCAGTGCAACAGAAAATAAACCGCCTCAGACCGATGAGCTGCGAGCGCAAGCCAACAGCCCATGTACGCGGTCTGCGGTAAGGGTGAAACGGCGGGGTAAGAGCCCACCGCGCGGCTGGTAACAGTCGCGGCATGGTAAACCCCACACGGAGCAAGACCAAATAGGCAGGGAGTCTCGCCGCGACCTCTTCAAGCGGCGAGCGCGCGACGGCCCGTCACGCCCAGGAGAAGAGTCTTTCGGCCGATTGCGTTGCGCAAGCAGCGCCGAAACTGAAAGTCAAACCGAAACCTGCGGGTAGGTTGCTTGAGCGGCGTCGTAAGGCGTCGCCTAGAGGAATGATCGTCTAAAACAAAATTCGGCTTACGGGCCGCCTGCACACCATACCAATCCCCCCGTCGGTAGAGGGTTTTGCTCTTGCTTTTCTGGTTGTCATTCCGCAGCGCAGCCGGGGTCCCCGGCGAGCGTTCTTTGCTCGCTGGGGTGGGGAGCGGAGGAATCTGCTGTTCGGGATGCCTCTACACCACATAGAGAAATGCTCTATCGCCGCGAACCACACACAACACACATCTTCCGCCCTTCCGCCATGCGGAAATCGGATAAACTCGCGTATATGCCCCAGCAATCTTTTCGCTCGATGCCGAAGGTCTTTCTCGCCGGCGCTTCGCTGCTCGCGGTCACGCTTCTGGGCGGCTGCGGTATCGGCACTCCCGACCCGAGCACGGCCGGCACCCTCGCCCTCAGGGGCATGGTCCACGGCGGACAACAGCCGGTCGCCAACTCCATCATTCATCTTTACTCCGCCGGAACCAACGGCAACGGCTCGCCCGCCACTGACCTGCTCTCGATCTCCGGCCAGAACGGCAACGTCAATTACGCAACGTCCGGCCCCGATGGAACATTCAGCATCACCGGCGACTATCACTGCGCCCACGCCAACGACCAGGTCTACATCGTGGCCACCGGCGGCAACCCCGGCCTGTCGCCCGGCACCAATAACGCCGCCCTCCAACTGGTCGATGTCATCGGCGCCTGCAGCACTCTCAGCCAGAACAGCTTCCTCTTCGTCAATGAAGTCACCACGGCCGCGGCCGCCTGGGCACTCGCGCCGTTCATGGCCTCCGCCGCCAACGTCGGCGCCAGCGCCAGCAACTCCCTGGGCCTCGCCAACGCTTTCCTCGACGCCCAACTGCTGGCCGACCGCGCCACCGGCGCCGCCGCCACACTTCCCTCCAACCTCACCATCGAAGCCGGCAAACTTTACGCCCTGGCCAACATCCTGGCCGCCTGCGTCAACTCCGACGGAACCACCACCGGCTGCTCGCAACTGTTCTCCCTGGCAACCCCACCCGGCAGCTCGACATCGCCCACCAACACCCTCGCGGCCGCTCTGGACATCGTTCGCAACCCCGCCAACAACGTCGCCGCGCTCTTCCGGTCGCCTCCGCCGCAACCGCCCTTCAGCACCACGCTCACCGCGCCCCCCAACGACTGGACCATGAGCCTCACCGTCACCGGCGGCGGCCTGAATGCACCGACGCAGCTCGAACTCGACAGCCTCGGCAACGTCTGGGTCGCCGACTACGGGCCGCCCTCAATCCAACCCGGCGCAATTAGCGGCTTTAGCCCCCAGGGAACTCCGTTCAGCGGCAGCACCGGCTTCGGCTATGCGACCGGCGCCCTCAGCGAGGTCTTAGGCCTGACCATCGACGGCCTCGGCAACGTCTGGGCCACCAACGAAGAGCACCCAACTCACAATGGCAGCTACGGCAGCGCCGTCGCCTTCTCCGGTGCGCAATCCGGCGCTTCCATCGGCAACATCCTCTTCACCGCTCAGGACGTCTCCATCAACTTCCCCGAGTCCATGGCGGCCGACGGCCACGGCAACATCCTCATCGGCAACTACCACGCCAGCTCCGCCACCATCTACAGCAGCGGCGACGTTCTCCTCGCCGCGGGCCTGGGTTTCGGCGATAGCGCTCACAATCCGGAGGCCCTCACCTCCGACGGCTCCGGCGGGGTATGGTTGGCGTCAAACTCCAGCTCTACCGTCACTCACGTCAATGCCGACGGCAGCGTAGCCTCCCAGCCAACCTGCTGCGAGGCCGCCGACGGAATCGCCCGCGATGCCATGGGAAACGTCTGGGTCAGCAACTTCAACTACGGACCGGACGCGAACGGCCAGAGCGGCCCCGGTTCCATCAGCGAAGTTGCTCCCGACGGGACCGTCCTCATCAATCAGGAGATGGGCGTCGGCGGTATCAAGTACCCCTCCCACCTCAGCGTCGACGCAGGCCAGAACGTCTGGATCCCCAACTACCTTGGTGAAACCTTCACCGAACTCGCAGGCAGCGCCAATCCGTCCGCGATCACCCCTGGAACCGCCCTCTCCCCCAGCACCGGCTACGGCCTTGACGCGTCGCTGCTCGACCCCTACGACATCGTTCCCGACGCCAGCGGCAACCTCTGGATCTCCTGCAACGGCCACAACAATCTGATGATGTTCTTTGGCCTCGCCACTCCCACCGTCACTCCCCGAGGCCCCACACCCACTGCTCCCTAGCATGGTGGAGTCCTAGTGCTACCGCCTTTGCACTTGCCTTTCTGGTTGTCATTCCGCAAAAATCTGCTTTTTGTATCGCTGCACGTCAATGGGGAAGCCAGCCCTAGCTCCGCCTTCCACTCACATACGCAAGCGCCAGGTGCACGATCGTCAGCAATCCTCCGATCGCTCCCGCCAGCCCCTTCAACCGCTGCACGCTGCGTTCATGCGACTCCACCCGCATCTCCAGTTGATGCAGCCGCCCCGGCTGCCCAATCCCCATAAGGTGCTGCATCTGCGCCTTCAGCACGCTCAACTCTTGCAGCACCTGACTCTCAAATTCTGTCATGACCTCACCTTCCTCCTCGACCTTCGTATCATTCCTTCAGACCCTCGCGTTCGTTGTTGCCCTCAAGGAATCTCTGATCAAATAACTGTTTTGAAGGGGCGGGACTTCAGTCCCGCCGTAACTTCAATTGTTCCCATGTGGCTTTAGCCACTGAGGGAATCTTCCGGGACTTAATCAGACCTTCTCTAGCTCACCGGCGCATTCACAAACACCGCACTCGAAAACCGCGAATACAGCGGCGGTGTGCTCGCGTCATACATGCGAATGTAGTAACGCTCCACCTGCGCCGCCAGCGGAATCGAGAAGCTCCGCACCGGGCTGCGCAACACCAGGTCCGCCCCATCCACCCCAACCCCGAACTGCCAGTCCTTCAGCCGCACCTCAAACCCACCGCCTGCGGGTGGCGCCATTCCGGCATCCACCTGCAGCGCGGTCCCCGTCATGCTCGTCACCGTCAACTGCTGCAGGTTCGCAAGCACCTGACCCGCCGAGCCCGACGCCGTCTGCGGCGAATTCGGAAGCCATGCGTCCGCCGCAATCTCATCACTTAATTTCAATCCCATCCCCGCCGCCCACTCCGTCGCCCAGTCGTTCGCGAAGGCCACCTTGTATCGCAGCACCTCCGGCGTCGCGCTGCCATCCTGCACGACCACACTGCGCACCAGCAGCGACGATGTCACCCCAGCGCTGGTGATCGCCAGCACATCGCCCGGCCAGATATCCTGCGCCGGATTCACCAGCGAATAAGTCCCCGCAGCCGCCGCCGTGCGGCTGCTCGCAAACGCCAGCACCGCCTGCGCCGCGCTCTCGCAATCCGCGCTGCTGCGCGCCACCGGCGCCGTCACCTTACCCAGCCAGCGACATGTCCCCGGCGCGGAATTCACCGCCTCCGACGCCACACTCGCCGCATCCGCCAGCCGCGCAATCGATCGCCGCTCGCTCCGATAACTCACCGTCACTCGCTCGCCCGCAACCGGAACCCGCCCCGCCAGAAAGGTGATCTTCCCCGCCGCGCCGTTTCCACCACCGCTCCCGTAGCTCGCCACGCAGTCCACGCCCTGCCCGGCCACTCCCACCAGCCGCGTCTGCAACGTGCCGTCGGGCAGCGTGCTCACCACCCAGAGGCTGCCCGCCCGGGTCACGCTCACCGACCCCACCGACCCGTACATCTGCGTCGCATTCGCCGCCACAAACACACACGTCGCCGGTGAAATACTCAACGTCCCGCCCGCCGCCGCGCTGTCGTACAGCACCGTCGCCGGCGTATTCGACGCCGCGCCCTCATCGACCAGTTCAAAGACCACGTCCATCGGAGCCGCCACGCCGTTCCCGCTGCCAAACCCCTGCACCACGCCATCGACCATGCAGTAATATCGCTGCGCAACGCGCTGCATCTCCACGCAATGCGGCCGTATCCGCAGCGTGTACAAGTGCCCCGCCACCGGAGTAAAGACCGTGCCCACTTCCACGCCGTTCACCACCGGCACGACCACGGTCACGCCGCCCGATCCGCTCACGCTCTGCCGCACCCGAAACCCGGCAAAGCAGTTCGCCAGCACCGGCGTCCCTTGATACAAACCCGCCAGCATTCCATCAGAGGCCGCGCCGAAGATCACGCCGCCGAGCTGCACCACCAGGCTGCCCGCCATCTCCACCGCATCGAGCGCGGTCAGCATCGTCTGCCCGTCCCCGCCATTGCCGCCATTCATCGTCAGCCCCAGCGAGGTCAACGACAGATGGCTGCCCGGATCGCTCAACATCCACTGCGCCGCATCGAAGCCAGCTTCATTGAAGCTGTCCCGGACCAGCAGACGATTCGTATCGCGATAAGCCGCCTCGGTCAAAAAGAAGATCGTCGTTGTCCCATCGCCAACGAAATTCTCCGCAACATAGGCCGCCGGCTCCTCGGCTCCCGAGATCGTCACATCGTTCGCCAGCTCACGCACCGCGCTGGTCTGCAACTCCGCAACCGACAGCGTCCCATCCGCATCGCTAAACGCGTGCGTCACGTCGCCCACCGGCTGGATCAGCACCTGTCCATTCAGCGCGCGATAGGCCGCATACGCGGAGCTCGCAGCCTGTCCCGCATTCGCGCTCCACGGCTGCGACGCCCGCGCCGCAAATGCCCCTGTCGTCGCTACCGTTGCCGCCGTCGCCACCGCCACTCCCGCAGAGCCGCCCGCCTGCACCCGCGACGCCAATCGCGTCAGCAGCGCCGCGCCATCCAGCCCCAGCACCTCCGTATCGCGCAAACCCGCGCCCGAGCCAAGATTATCCAGCAGCCACTCATCGCTTACGGCTGTCACCCGCGCGCGATACACCGGCCCCATCGACGCATCACCCGCATAGATCCTCACCGGCTCCGTCGTCAGATAGCCCGTAAACAGCGCCGTGCCATCTTCCGCCGTCGCCTTCACACGCGCCCGCCGCACCGGCGCCGCCAGCCCCTCAACGCCCAGCACGATCTCCGCCGTGCAACGCGAGGGCACATTCAATGCCCGCTGCACCGTGATCGGCCCCTCCGCCGCAACCGCGCCCGTATAGTCGATCGCGCCGCGTCCATCCAGATTGTCGATCGTAATCCGCACTGTCTCTCCTTGAAGCAGAATGCCCGCTGCCGCTGCCCTGCTCTTGCCGCTGCCGTGCTCTTGCCGTTGCCGTTCTGGTTGTCATTCCCGAAGGGAATCTGCTGTTGCCCTTGCCGTTGCTCTTGCTCTTCTAGTTGTCATTCCCGAAGGCAATCCGCGTTTGCCCCTGCCCTTGCTTTTCTAGTTGTCATTCCGCAGGAATCTGCTGTTTTTGCCAGCCTCCAAACCACCAGCAAAATCACCACTCCCTCAACCCGCCATATAACTCCGGAAGCAAACCACCGTCTGTCCATCCACGGGGTCCTTCACCGGCAGCGCCCGAAACGCCGCACTCAGTTGCACCTTCTCGTACCCACCGGCCGAGGCCGCGTTCGTCTCCGCCACACCGCTCATCGCCTGCAGCCGCGGATAATGCCAGATCACCCGCTCGCCCTGCTGGCCTTCACCCACAAACAACGCCGACCACTCCTGAAAGAACGTTGACCCCTCGCGATCGCAGAACCCCACCACGCCGCTCACCTTCATCGTCGCGCCAGGAACCCCCGCAATCAGCGGACACCCCAACATCAGCGTCCCATTCGCGATCGACGTGATACGTGCAACGTTCAACGTCACCCGGCGAACATAATCCACATCGGTCAACGCGCTCGCCACATACGACCCGCTCACACCGCTGCCCACAAATCCCGTCTGCGCCGCATAATCCACATCCACAGCCACAAGCTCGCCGACCGCAAACGCACCCGCGGCCGCCGCTCCCACCTGCAGCACAGTCGCGGTCGTACCGGCCTGCAGCGCAACCGCCGCCACCGCCGTTCCACCCGAGCCCTCCGCCGCCGCGCCCGTCGCGACCTTCAGCAGATTCATCTGCTGCGTGCCCGCCGACAACGCAATCTGCAGCTTCCCCCAGCTCTCGAAACCGAACGCCACCATTGCCTCGATCTCGGTTCGTGCCTGCAGTTGCGTCGTCGCCGGCGCGCCCGTCCGCACTGCCTCGATCTTCGTCCCGCATTTGCGCGCAAACCCCGCGATCCATCCCAGGTCAACCCACGGCGCGGGCGGAGCACTCAGCGCAAACGCCCCACTCTGCGCCGGATCGAAGATCGTGAACCCCACCGTCTGCGTCGCCGGTCGAGTCACCGGAGCGAAGTACGCCCGCACCCGCCCCACCATCGGAGCCATCGAATCCATCACCTGAATTCCCCCCGCACCGCTCCCAGTCCCGCTCACAGCTCACCCGCTTCCTGGTAACACATCACCGCCACGGTCGCAGTCCGCGCCAACCTGTTTTCCTTCACCACGGTCTTGCCGAACGCGACCTCGCCCCACCATACGTTCGTGCTCATCTGCGCCGCGGCCCCGCCATTGGCCAACCCCGCGTAGTTCATCTTCGGAGAGCATCGCGGCAGCGGATTCAGCGCCGCCTGCAGTTCCGCATCCATCGCACCCACCACACGCCCGCGATCCATCCCGCCATTGCCGGCCGTCCCCGCGGTCTCATAGTCGATCTCGCACTGCATCGTCACCATCGGCATCGCGCCATTCGCATCCACGACGCTCACCTCCCAGCGCAGCCGAAAGCAATCCGGCAGCGCCACCGGCGTCACTAGTTCGTTCTCTTCGACCAGCACACCCGGCCTGGTCACGCCGCGCAGCACAATCGTCCGCTCCGGATTCACCGCGGCCAGCCGCCCGCGCAATACCTCATAGAACGTATCCTTCGCGTTCTGCATCATCACTCCTTTCAAGAATTCCGGGTGCCCCATCTTCGCCGCGGTCTCATCGCGGCTAAGGTGGGCTTGCGATAAATCAACGCACCGGCGGCACCAGCGTCAGGCAGTAGCAATAGGCCCCGCCCATCGCCTGCGACGCCACGCAATTGGTGATCTCATACAGCAACCCATCGATCAGCACACCCGCCGCCGTCTCAAACAACACATTCACCGAATCGAACGCCAGCGATCCCACCACCGCATCGACCGCGCTCGCCGACACCAGCAGCGTCTTCACGCTGTCGTTCTTGCGAAACACCGCCGGGCACAACGGAACATCCTGAAACTCCGGAGCCGCCAGCCCCAGTTGCTCCGCGTCATTGCCCGGCACAGCCGGCCCCGGCATCCGCAGCACCACACCGCTGCCACCCACAGCCCGCAGCACCGCATCGGCCTGGCGCATTACCCCGTCATTGGCCATCGCTAACCCAGCCTCTCTGCCACGTAGGGCCGCAGCAGCGCCTGCACCTGGCTGTCAATCAGCGAATCGCTGAAGTATTGCGTCTGCAGCGTGTCCATCCGGCTCGACTTCACATTCAGCCCCGGCGTCGCCTGCGCGTTGCGCACAATCTGCGCGCACGCCACCTGCACCGCATTCGGAACGGTCGTGAACCCGGCCGTATACGTCACCTCCGCCTCGCGATAGCGCAGCCCCATGATGTTCCACGCAAACCGAAACTCCCCCGTCGGCAGACTCACATACAGCGTCGTCGGATCGACCGTCACCCACTGCCCTGGCAGCGCGAACGCCGACGCAAAACACTGCTGCAGCGCGAACTCGCCCCACAACTCCTCGCCATACTCCGGCCGCATATACTGTGCCCGCACCGCATCCACACTGATCAACGGCGCATAACTCAGCCGCACCGTCTGTGCCCTCACCGGCACGCGCATCCGCTCGGTATAACTCGCCGACATCAGCGTTGGCCGCCGGCAATACGCCTCGATCATCGCCGACGCCGTCGTCACCCAGGCATCCGCCGTCTCCGTCGTCAATCCATACGCCGCGTACTCCGCGGGCAACAAATAACCCATCGCTCTCTCCAATCCATCTGTGTCCCGCCGCCGCCGTTGCCCTTGCTTTTCTAGTTGTCATTCCCGAAAGGAATCTGCCGTTACCGCTGCCTTTGCCGTTGCCCTTGCCTTTGCCGTTGCCGTTGCACTTGCACTTGCACTCGCACTCGCACTTGCACTTGCACTTGCTTTTCTAGTTGTCATTCCGTAGGAATCTGCTGTTTAGCGCGACTCAAAATCATCGGGAGCACCACGCCATTCACCTATCCCGCACCAAAGCAAAGGCCGGAGCGCCCACCACGCTCCAGCCTCTACCACTAACCACTACCCACTAACCACTGTTCTACCGATCCACCAGCACCTGGTAGTGTGCATAGCTCGCGCCCTTGACCACCACCGCGCCGAACTTGACCACCGCATACTGGCTAGCCAGCGACCCGGGGAGCCCAAGCTGGAACACGCGAGGATTCGGCTCGCCCAGCCAGTGATACTCGATCAGGTCTTCGGTCACGATGTAAGCCGGCAGCACCGCCGTGCCCGAGCCAGGAGTCCCGGTGTAAGGCAGCGTCCACTCCGGAATCAGAGGAATGTCACCCGCCTGCGTGCTCAGCGTCTTCACCGTCAAGCCGCCTTCGATCGCCTTAGTCGAGAGCACCACATTGAACTCCGACTTCATCTCGCGATCGATCAGGTCCAGCAGCACCGGATTCGCATAGATCGCCGTCGGCCGTACACCGAAGCTGGAGTTGGCAAGCATCTGCGCGATGGTCGACTTCAGGCCATCCACAATCGAAGCCGTCGTACCGATCGTGGTCGTATTGCCGCCGGCCGCGATCTGCCCGGCCGCGCCAAAATACTGCGCGGTGGTGGGCGAGCTCAGGCTGGTATCGGTGCCGCTCCACAGCGCAACATCATGCGTGCGCAGAACGCCGTCGACCGTGTCGGCCAGGTCCTTGGCCTGCAGATAAGCGAACTGGCTCTGCTGCTTGCCCAGCTCGATATCGAACAGGTTGTAGTTGATCTGCGCCACCAGGGCCTTCAGCGGAACACTGGCCTCCACGCGCGTCGGCTGCACCAGCGGAGCAACGATGTTGCGTGGATCGACAAAGCCCGCGGCCGCTGCCGGAGCAGGGATTGCAGTCTCTTCGAAGTAGCGCGACGGATGTCCGGTCGCCGGAACCTGTTTGATGCGCTGCCCGAACACGCCACGCCGGCGCACCAGGTCCAGGATCTCCGTCTGATACATGGGAACTTCAATTGCGCCCGGTCCAATGTAGTCCGCCGCTGCGCTGATCTGCGTAAATTTCGCGTTCATTCTTTTCTCCTAGTCTTGTTTCCAAAAACAAAAGGCGCAGCCTAAGCCACGCCAAACTCACAATCGCTTCCTTACAAATCCTGAGTGCCCCATTCATGACAGCTCCACCGTCATGAGTGGGGTGCATACCGCTAACCCAGCAGCCCCGCCCGCATCAGCTCAGCCTTCACCGCAATCCGCTGTTCGATGCTCAGGCTCGAAAGCGCACCATCGATCGCTCCCGCATCCATCGAATCCACGGTCACACCCTGCTTGGCCAGCATCGTCGCCGTGCTCACCGTCAAAGTCTTGCGACCCGCACTCTTCGGAGCAGCGCCAGCCGTAAGCTCGGCAATCTTCAGCTCTGCCTCCATCAGCTTTCGCTCCAACTCCGTCTCCCGCGCCGACTCGACCGTAGCCACAATCCGCCCCACATGCTCCTGCGCCTCGGCGGCCATCTCCACCTGCCGCGCCGAAAGCCGCTCCGCTGCCTGCTCCAGGGCCTCGGTCACAGCCTCCAACCGTTCGGTCGCCTCCAACAGATCCACCATATTGCTGTCCTTCATCGCATCTCCTCCATCGTTCTTGCACTTGCTTTTCTAGTTGTCATTCCGCAGGAATCTGCTTCTGGGCGCTCCTATACATCTTCAGGACACCAACACTAGCTGCAACCCGCGTTTACCTGACCCCAGCCGCCAACCCGGCGCTCCGTCGCTCCGCTCCCCGTTTCTCCGTTCCCCGACTCAACCGAAACGAAGTCGCCCGATACGCCGCCTTCTCGCGCAGCAGAATCGCCGCGCCAGTAAACGTCGCCCTGGTCAGCGTCCACACCGGCGCACGCATATCCGCGACCCGCGCATCGGCCAGCTCATAGCTCATGCCCATCTCGCCCGAGCTCCCCGCCGCCAGCTTGCCGACCTGCGCCTCCATCTCCGGAAAGTCCTTCGCAAAAAGAAACCCGCTGACCAGCAGCCTGCGCCCTTCCAGGTGGGCCGACGTGATGATGCCGCACTTCTGCCGCGCATCATGTCCATCCCATCCAGCCTTGTAGTCCACCGCCATGCCCAGCAGGCTCGGCAGCGCCGCCTCCGCAGCCTCGCGAGTCAGCACCACGCGATGCCCGCGCGCTCCACTCGGCGCCCTGTCGCTCGGCACATCCACCAGCGTCAGACATCCCTCGAACGGCAGCCGGTTCGGATGTCCGTCCACCTCCGGAAACTCCACCGCCATGGCCCGCATGGAAAGCTCGCGTTCACCAAACCTCGGAACAACACTCCGATGCAATCGCACACCATCGTTCACGCACACCTCCTTCGCATCTCTTCAACCCATTCAACACATCTCGAAAAACTGTCAGTCCCGGCCAAGGTCTTAGCAGCTTCAACGCACCCTTGAAGTATTTGCTCTTGCTTTTCTGGTTGTCATTCCGCAGCGAAGCGGAGGAATCTGCTTTGCAGGCCCGCCGACACACACCCGAGGACACCGCTCTAATTAAAAACGGGTGCCGCATGTCTCGCTTCTGAGACATGGGTTTCACAACCGCCCGCACCACGCCAACTTCCTCACGCCACCGGCGGCAGCCCCCGCATCGCTCTTACCTCCGCCACCGTCACCACCCCCGCCGCCAGCAACTGCGTCTGGATCTGCAACTCCTTCAGCTCATCGCGGCTCTCCAGATCGCTCCACACAAATCGCAGATCGTCCCACCCCAGCTTCTTGGCAATCACATCGCGCGTCAGATGTTCGGCAATCAATTTCGCCAGCGGCACCACCGCATTCTGAAACGCCTCATCCGCCAGCTCGCCCGCCGTCGACCGGTTCACGTTCTGCTCCACGCCCAGCATCATCGACGGCAGATCGAACGCATTCGCAATCATCGTCAGCAGAAACTGCTGCCACTGAAGTCTGAGGTCCGCATCCGTGCCCGCGGCAAACTTCAGCACCTCCGGCGCCTGCTCCGAGCTCAGGATCGGCACCCGCCCCGACCCTTCCACCTCATCCTGCCACCAGCGAACCAGCCGCTCATGCTGCTCCGGCGTCTGCCCATTCATCCACAGCGCATACTGCGTCACATTGTTTGAAGCCAGCCGTCCCGCATAGCGGTGCGCCGCAAGAAAGTGCGAGATCGACTCGAACGCCACCTCCACCTTGCCCAGCCCAAACACCGTATGCGTCCGCGCGTTCAACCGGATGTACATCAACTCGTCATCGCGCAGCGGCAGCAGCTCCTCCTTGCCCAGTTTGCCGGTCACCTGCGCATAGCGCGGATCGCCCGCGTCGCCCTTCCAATGCGCGTTCACCTGGATCGACGCTCCGTCCACGGGATACACCCGCACCGGCATCATGGCGTCATCGGTCGTCTCGATCTCCGCCGCGCCAAACCCGCCCACCAGCACGTCCTCGATCACCTGCTCGATCATGGTGCGAAAGCTGTCGCTCTCATTGGGTGTGTCGAACGCGCGAACCAGCGCCGCCGCGCGCTGCGCCCTCTCTCCTGCATCACCGGCCTCTGCGCCCGGCCGCGCCTCGATCCGCCAGTTCATGCACGCGATCCGGTCCTTGATACTGTTGATCGCCCTTCGCGCCACCGGCGTCTCCGCAAACCGCCGCAGGTTCGCCGCGGTCGGCTTGGGCAGCGCATTCTGCACTCCCGTCGTCCGGAACGGCGCAAAGATGGAGCTCATGCCCAGCGGCGCCACAGTCGTCTTCCGCTCGCCCGCATCGTCCCCGCCGGCCTCGACGCCAGCCGCCTCGACCCCGGCCACCCGATCCCACATCTCTCTCACTGCCATTCCCAACCCCATCCCGTTCCTCCTCAAATCTAAAAACACAAAAGGCGCAGCCCTCAGGCCACGCCTACGACACAAACGAATCCGCCGACCACCCCGTAGAGGCGTACCAGCTTTTGTTCTTGCCGTTCTGGTTGTCATTCCGCAGCGAAGCGAAGGAATCTACTTTTCCCTTCGTTCTCGCCACTAAATCTTTCATCACGACCGGAGCAATGACGGCTCCCTATGAGGAGCACTAGAAATCTGCACTTGCACTTGCTTTTCTGGTTGTCATTCCGCAGGAATCTGCTGTTTGGCGCACCTGTACGCCGTCGGGGAGAACGACTCGAACCCAATCACCCCCGCAACTCCCGCCGCGCCGTCTCCGCCGCCCTTCCCATATCCGCCACCGTCAGCACCCGGATCATCTCCCGCTCCATCGCGCTCACTCCAAACCGATACTGCTCCTGGTCCGCAACCGTCGAGACCGTCTCCACCACCGCCGTCAACTCCATCTCCGCTCCCTCAACTCTTCGCACGCCCTCCCGCAGCGCCTGCGCCGAATACGCCATCCCCTTCGCGCCCTCGACATCGTTCTCCAGCGACACCGCCTGGAACATCCGCACCTTGGCTTCAGTCGCCCCGGAGCCGGTTGTCACTCGATACCCGCAGTCAATCTTCAGCGGATCGCCCGCCTGCGTATACTGCGCCGCCGCAATCCTCTTGCGCATCAGCCTCCACACCCCGGCCCGCTCGAACGACTCCCGCACCTGCCCGGCAATGACTCCGCGCCCGATCGCCGCCCGGCCACTCGCCTTCCTGCGCCCGGCCGCAACCTTCAGCGGCTCCACATACATGCGCAGCAACTGCTCCATCTCCGCGGCCATATTCTCCGCCAGCGTTCCCCGCATCTCGGTCAACTGCACGCTGTTCGACAGCGAATCCTCCAGCGTCTCCAGCAGCGGCTTCGCATTCACCCCCGTCGCAGACGCACCGGGAGATAACTCCACGCCACGTTGCAGCCGCCCGGCAATCTCCTGCTCCAGCGACTCCAGCAGCTCCACATCGGCCTCCGGGTCCATGCACCTTACCCGGCTCCAGTCGCGGGTAAACCGCACCGCCGCCGTCTCTTCGCGCCCCGCCTCGCGCCCAATCTGGCGCAAGACAACGCCGATGTTGGCAAACTCTCCCTTCACCACATCCGGCACATACCGGATCAGGGAGAACTCGCACTGCAACCGCTCCGCCACGCCACAACCTCCGTCAGCATTTCCCACGAACCACTAACCACGAACCACTAACCACTAACCCCTAACCCCTAACCCCTAACCACAAACCACTGCAATCCACCCACCAAAAACGCTACATCACAAACTTTCCCGCCTCCGGAGCAAATTCAAAATTCCTCGGCGCCACAATCCTCTTCGCCGCTCCCCAATTCGGGAACGGCTCCCGATTCGACTCCCGAAACTGCACAATCAACTCTCTCACCCTCGATCTTCGCTGCAGCAGCGTCTCCATCAATCGCTCGATGACGCTCAAATCCCCGCCGTACCACACCGGCGGAATCTCCTCCGCGATCTTCCACAACTCTTCCGCCGCAAACTCCTTCACCCGTCCCAGCCACGGCTCGAAGCTCCCCCACCCCATCACCTCGGCATACACCCGGTTGCTCGCAAACACTCCCCGCAGCGGCGAATCCGGAAACGTCCATTCTCCCGCATTGAAGCAGAATCCCTGATCGATAAAGATCGCCCTATACTTCCGCTCCCGCGGCCTGCGCTCAAAGACCGCCTGCCGCCCATTGCAGTTGCCCGTCCATTTATCCACGACCAGCATCCCGGCAAACTCCGCCAGGTTCTTCACCTCATCCATCTGCGGCTCGGGCAGATAATCCACCACCTGCCCGGGCATCAAGCCTCCCACAAACTGGCTGCCAAACTGCAATCCCGCCGCGCACCGCTCCCGCCCACCGCGCCCACGCTCGACCACCATCTCCGCGCTATTGGCGATCAGCCACTCGCTCACTTCGACGACATCGCTCTTCGGCACCGGCAGCCCCACCGCCGCCGCGATCCGCGTGGCAATGAATTCATTGGCCAGCACCCGCAGATGCTGCGGATTATTCTGAAACTTCACCACCCACAGGTTTCCATCCGCCCCCAGCATCAACTGGCTCTGCGCCCCACCCCGCATCCGCCGAATCGCCTGCACCGCCGTAACCGCCACGCAACTCCCCTAATTCCCCTAATTCTTTGCTGCTTTTGTCTTTCTGGTTGTCATTCCGCAGCAATCTGCTTTTTGAACCCCGCACCCCGTCGACAGGGTCTTGCACCCACAGCAATCACCTTATCGCACCGAAGCAACATTCCGCGCCCCCGCCAACCTCTCCGCCCGCGCCGCCTGCGCAATCGCCATCGCCATCACCAGATCATCATGCGCTCCTCCAGCCGCACTCATCCTGCCGCGCTCTCCAGCCACAAACGTCCTGCACTCTCCCAGCAGCCTGCGGCTCATAAACCGCTCCGGCGCCTGCTCCAGCATCGATCCAATCCTCGCAATCGCCTCCGGCTTGGACGCCGCCGTCGTCAGCCACCCCGCCTCACCGCCTTGGCCGTACACCCGCCCATACCGCTCGTTCGTCTCCAGATACGCCAGCACCGCGGCCCCATGATTGTTCCGCTCCACGGCAATCATCGCCCCGCCATACTCCTTCGCCAGCTCCGCCGCCGCCTTCGCCAGCTCCGCCGGCCGCAGCCTCTGCTGCAACTCCGCGCACTGCAATCCCGTCGTCAACTCCACCACCTGCACCGCGGCAAAGTCCCCATCCTCACCGCCGCCCGCCGAATCCACCGCAACCACATACTCCCGTCCCGCCAACGCCGGCAGCCAAACCAGCAGCGCCCCGCCGCAGCGTCTCGACAACGCCTCCGGCACCTCCGCCAACCTCCGCTCGATCGCCTCCACATCGAAGCACGACGACCCCGTCGCCCGAAAGCACGTCTCCGCATCTTCGGCAAACTCCTGCGACCGCATCATCCCATAGCTGCGCTCCAGCCCACGCCGAAACCCGATCTGCTCCAGGCTCAATCCATGCCGCCCCACCAGCAGCCGCTCCTCGTCACTCCACTCCGACGAATCCACCGCCGGCCCCACATAGCTCTGCTCCATCCACCACGGCAGAAAATGCCGCACCAGCCCTTCACCCGCCCAATATCCGGGTGCCGCATGTCCCGCGCTCGCCCCATCCCCGGGTGCCCCATCCAGAATCCCGAGTGCCCCACCCATCCCGGGTGGCCCATTCATGACAGCCTTACCGTCATGAGTGGGTTCACACCCCTCCAACTCCACCCCAGCCTTCCACTCCTCATAGAACGCTCCATGCGCTCCGCTCGGCGTACTCTCCAGCACCAGCTCGCCTCCCGGAGCCAGCGCCGCCCGCAGCCCCGCCAGCGTCTCCGCCGCATCTCCCGGCCATCGGCTCACCTCGCTGCAGTGCAGATTCTGCACGCTCAATCCCCGCCCCGCGCTCGCATCGCAGGCGCTGGCCACACGAAACTCGCTGTCCAACTCCGGAAACACCATCATCCCGGCATTCGCCCGGCTTCTTACCAGCGGCCCTTCGCGCAGCTCCACCGGCAGCTCTTCCCACATTCGCTGCACCACGCGAAAGATCGCCTCTGCCGCCTCGCGCGTTTGCGCCACCTGCAGCGTCAGCGTTCCTGGCCGCGTGATCGTGCGCAGAAAAAATCTCCCCGCAACCCACGTCGTCATGCCCATCTGTCTTGCCTTCAGCACGATGTTCCGCCGACCGCATCGCTCTTCAAATCGCCTTTGCGCGGCATTGGCCTTCAACGGCCGCACCATTCCCGCCTTGTCCCTCACCCGCAGAAGATTCTCCGCCATCGAAACCGTCAAACCGCGCCGCCTCTGCATCTGCCGTCCCAACCGAATCAGCGCCTCAAGCTCGTCCACACCCATCCCATCGCATCGAAATGCGCCCCCCGCAACTCCCTGGAAACATCACAAGGCCCGCGCCAGGTCCCGCACGCGAGCAGTTTCGCTCGCCGCAGGACCCGGCTCCGCGGGCCTCCATCCACCATCCGTCAGCTATATCTTCGTCACCCACGTCCCTGCATCGCAGAACGTCGCATGTCCATCCTGCGAGAACACCCACGCCCCACTTACCGCGCAGGCCCCGCTTGGCGCCGTCACCGGTCCCATCTGATACGGTATCGTCGTCCCGCCATCACTCCCCACCTGGAACTGGTTGCTCGCACCGACATTGAACATCGCGGCCGGACTCTCGCCCCCGATACTCACATCGCCCGCTCCGTTCACCACCACGAAGTCGCCCACAAACGCCTGCCCGATCTTCAGATTCCCTGTCCCGCCCGCATCGAAGATCTGCCAGTAGTGCCCACTCCCCGGACTCCCGCAACCCGTCTGCAACGAGTTGCACATCCGGAAACCTACCCCGCCCGTCCCGCTATTCACCAGCGCGAAGCCAAACGGATTCGGCGTCGCATTCACGGTATTGATATTCATCAGGTCGCCCGCCGTCGTCCCCGCTGAATTCACCGCCAGCCCGGCAAAGCTCCCCGTTGTCCCCGAGATCGCCGCCGGCGTCGTCGCTCCGATGATCGCCCCATCCAGCGACGCCGCATGCACCGCCGTCACATTCAGCGTCCCTGCATCGATCGTCCCCGCCGAAAATGCCGCCGGAGAAAACGAGTAAGGCACGCCACTCAAATACCAGGTCGCCGTGCTGCTCTGCGGCTGATAGTTCAGCACATCCCTGCTCGTCGGCGTATCCATCATGAACAGGTTGTACCCCGAGTCCCACCGGTTGCACCCATGCAGATTGCAGTGCGCATAAATCACCGACTGCAATCCCGCATCCACCTCGAAGTCCGTCTGCCACGGCCCCGAAACCACATATCCATCGTCGGGAGCCGTATGCGTTCCACCCGCGCCCAGATAACTGCTCACCGGCACCGCATTGGTCACCTGCCATCCCCGCAACCCCGGCCCGACATTGCCCAGGTACTGCTTGCCCGCCTGCGCATACTCGATCGGCCTAGGCACATACTGCGTGTCCAGCTCCGTGTCCACCGTCACATACTGCTGATAAAAATGCGGCTCCTCGATCGCATCCCCTGCAGCCCACGCAACCGTATTGGCTGCCAGCAGAAACGTCCCATCGATCTGCCGGTTCGCCGGATTCGCCACGCTCAGCACCTCCGCCATCGGATACATCGCATAGCTTCCCGTCACATCCGCTACCGTCCCGCCCGAGCTCGTGCTGTTGGCTCCGGTGTTCGCATACGTCAGCGTTTTCGCGCCCGTCGTCGTCACCGTGTAGCTTCCGTTGTAGCTCGAATCCGCCACCCCACTCACCGTCAGCGTCACTCCGTTCAGGTCCTCCGGCAGCGCATTCGCCGTCGTCACCGTCACCACATTCGCGCTGCGCGAGATCGCCGCAACACCCAGCGACACATTCAGATACGCACTCGTGCTGCCATTGCCCTGCCGCCCCACCACCGTCGTTCCGCCGCCGTCCGCGTAGTACACATCCGTCGCGTCGAACGAGCCAATGATCGGAAACACCTGCCGTATCCCGTTCATCGTATCGACCTTCTGCTCCAGCCCATACCCGCACAGCCCGCCCACCGCGACCACCGTTCCGCTCGCATGTACTTTATTCAGCGTCAACTTCACATGCGTCGCATCCACCACGCTGTAGCTCGCCGTCTCAAACGTCCCGCCCCCCGGATCGGCCACGCACGCCACGCCATTCGCCGCCAACCCCGCCGTGTTCGTCGCAAACCCCGCGGGCGCACCGCCGGTTTCAATCGCCAGCGTCACCGCTCCCGGCGCCAGGTTCCCTGGCTGCGAGGTCGCCGCCTGCGCCGTCGCCAGCAGCACGCTCACCGGAAAGTTCGTCCCCGCAAAACTCGCGTACGCCTCGATCGTCTTCGCTCCCCCCGATATGTACCCGCCCGAGATCGTCTTCGCCGGATTCAGGTCGATCAGAAACCGCCCATCCCCCTGCGTCCCCGCGTTCGTGCTCACCGTCAAGTTCAGGTCCGTCGATCCCGCCGTACATCCGCCCGCGCACACTCCCTCAAACACCCGCGAGTCTTCGCTCACCTGCAGGTCATACGGATGCGTCCCCTCATCCGAGTTGTCCCGATATCCCCCCGACGATGTAATGAACTGTCCGCCCGCCAGGCAATCGCCCACGCTGTAGCAGTTCACAACATTGTTCAACTGCACATGCTGCCCCTGCGTGTTGTAATTGCCGGTCAGCGACAGCACTCCATACGTGCTCTTGCCATACGGCAGCTTCTCCAGATTCTGCGGAAACTGGTTGCTTCCTCCCGCCGCCGCCTCGGTCGAAAGCACCAGCGCCTCCGCTCCGATCCCATACGACCCCGGCCGCAACTGCTGTATCTGTGGGCTCGACAGCGTCTCCACCTGCGCCAGGCTCGCCCCCGCGCTCAAACTCGTCCCAGTCCCCAGCGGATTGACCACCGTCACCGCCTCCGACCCGCCGCGCGCGTCCACCACCGCCCCGCCCGACACCACGCTCGAAGCGTTCACCTGGTCCGTCCCGCCATAGCTCGGCTCCACCTTCAGCCTGCATCCACTCGTGCAATCCGGGCTGGCCAGCGCATTGGCGATCCCGTTGTTCCCCGTCCCATTCGCATACTGGCTCGCATACAGCTCGCCGTTCAAATGGTTCACCTCAAGCTGCGTCCCCGCCGGCTGTCCCACCACCTGCGTCGCCGCCGGCAGCGTGCTCACCTTGCCGCCCAGCCCGCTCGCAATCGATGCGACATTGCTGTCCACATAGTTCTTGTCCGCCGCCTGGTTCGGACTCACCGGATCTCCCGGCAACACCAGCGCTCCGGTCATCGTCCCACCCGTGGTCGGCACATACGTCGACCCGCCCGCCGGAAACCCGCTCTGCGCCTGCGCAATCGCGTTGTCCACATAGCTCTTCGACACCGTCTGCATCGCCACGCTCAGCGGCAGCACCGAATTTTCGATCGCCGCCAGCTTCACCGGCGCGCCGCCCGTCGCCACCGCCGGAATCACCCAGTACTGCCGGCTCGTCGTCCCATCGCTCAGGTGAAACACCGCCGTATAGTAGCTCCCTGTTGGCGTCACGTTCGCATTCGGCGCCAGCGCAATCGTCAGCGCTCCACCCGCGCCCAGCACCGCCGACGTACTCCCCGCCGCGATCACCTGCCCGCCCGCCGTCGTAAATCCGCTCCAGCTCACCAGCACCGTTCCCGCCGCCGTCGATCCATCCGCCAGATACACCGTGTCCTGCACCGTCGTCGTCGCCTGCCCTAACGCGCCCATCGTCCACGCCGCCATCACTGCCAGCAGCACCGAAACCAGCGCCAGACCTCGCCTCACTCCACTCATTGCTCCTCCAACTTCCATCTCTTCGGGCTCAATCCCAAGCCACAATCCGCATTGAACGGCATCAACTCAGTCATTCGCAAGCCGCTTCAAAAACCATCCAATCCAGCCGTCTCACAAGCCCTTTTGAAAGGGAGGGGCATCGAAGGTGGCAACTAAGTCCCGTCCCGTTTGCCTCCCGCGCCACCTTCGCCCATCTTATTAGCTGACCGGAGTCGGCCCCGCCACCGGAGCCGCACTCGCGACAGCCACGGTCGCCGCCGGCGCAAATGCACTCAGCAGCAGCTCATTGACCGTCTCCGCAAGCTGAATAAAATCCGTCGAACCGAAATGGCCCAGCGAGACGCCGCTATCGTGCGCAATCGCCAAGCCAATGTTCAAATAGCCAAGAATCGCCTGCAATTTAGACTTATTCATTTTTCTCTCCTCCGCTATTCGCGGCCTTTCTGGTAGTTCAAAATCAAACTCGCATCCCCGGGCGGGTGGCCCATTCATGACAGCTCCACCGTCATGAGTGGGGAGCTCCACATCCCGCGCGTGCCCCCACATTGCGCCCCGCCTCATCCACCCGCTACCATCGCCTCTAGCACCTGCACCGAAAGGCACTCATGGACTCCAGCAACAACTCCGCCCGCCGCTCCGAAGACATCGCCCTCGACCTGCTCAAATTCGTCGCGTCCCACGCCAACGTCGGCAGCAAATCCGCCTCCTCCACACCCGGCTTCGGCCTTCCCTCAGCAGCCAAACCCGAAGACCAGATCACCCAGATCCTCGACCTCTACGCCCGCTGCCGCGAAGCCGTCGAATCTCCCCTTCCACCCGCCGCTCCATCGAAAAAGTAGCCGAGCCGTGCGCGAAGCCGTAACTCCCCAGCCCGACGCCATCCCTGCTCCGCACGATCCCTCCACTCCCCTGCGCGTCGCCGTCATCGGCGCCGGCGCCTTCGGGCGCAACCATCTCCGCGTCTACCGCGAACTCGAAACCGCGCATCCCGACCTCGTCCAGCTCGCCGCGCTCGTCGAACCCGACCCGACCCGACGCGCCGATCTCGCCGCCCTCTACAACATCCCCGCCTTCGCCACCGTCGCCGATCTCCTCGCCGCCCCACCCCCACAGAATTGTCATCCTGAGCGCAGCGAAGGACCTGTTTTTGTCCTTCAGCCACAATCCCCGGGTGCCCCATTCACGATGGCTTCATCATCGTGGGTGGGGTCGCACAACTCCCACGAGCAAGCAATCCACCCCATCCACGCCGCCTCCATCTGCGTCCCCACCGTCCACCACGCCGCCGTCGCCGAGCAGCTCCTCCTCGCCGGCCTCGACATCCTCATCGAAAAACCCTTCGCCGCCACCCTCGCCGAAGCCGACCACCTCTGCGCCCTCGCAGCCCAACACGCCCGCATCCTTGCGGTCGGCCATTTAGAGCGCTTCAACCCCGCCGTCACCGCGACCCTCGCCGCCCTCACCCACCCCATGTTCTTCGAGGCCCACCGCCTGAGCATCTTCACCCCGCGCTCCCTCGACGTCGACGTCGTCCTCGACCTCATGATTCACGATCTCGACATCGTCCTCGCCCTCACCCAATCCGCGGTGAAAGAAGTCCGCGCCGTCGGCCTGCCCATCCTCTCCGCCAAGACCGATATCGCCAACGTCCGCCTCGAATTCGCCTCCGGCTGCGTCGCCAACTTCACCGCCTCCCGCGTCTCCACCGAGCAGGTCCGCAAGCTCCGCCTCTTCCAGCCCCACCAATATCTCTCCCTCGACTTCGCCCGCCAGGAGCTCCTGACCATCTCCGTCGACCCCGCCATCACCGCGCAGCCGGCTGCCCCACCTCTCGCGTCCGAGGCCAACCCACCGGCTGCCCCGCCTTCTGAGATGTGGGCGGGCAGCGCCACCGCGCCACCCGCCGCACAGCACCCCTCCGCCGGCCTCTCCCTCACCCGATCCGGCTTCCCCAAAGCCGAACCCCTCCGCCTGGAGCTCGAAGACTTCCTCCACGCGGTCCGCACCCGCACGCAACCCCGCGTCTCCGCCGAAGCCGGACGCGCCGCCCTCTCCCTCGGCCTCGAAATCAACGCCCAGATCGCCGCCCACGCCCGCCGCACCGGCCTTAAAAACAGTGATTAGTGATTAGAAAAAGAACTCCGGGTCCCACATCCCACTCGCGGGGGCCCCCAATCCTCTACTCCTTACCCACTACCCACTACCCACTACCCACTACCCACTGTCTCTCACCAATCCTCTACTCCTTACCCACTAACCACTAACCACTACCCACTAACCACTGTCTCTCCCTACTCCACCTTCTGCACCGCCGCTTCCGGCGGAATCTTTAACTCGAACTGGTCGCTCTCAAACGGCGCATTCAGCGTCAGCTTCGTCACCACGATCTTCAGCGAATACTCATCCAGCGGCCGTTGAATCGTGATCACCGTCGGAAACTTCTGCCCATTGAACTCCTGGTACTTGTTATAGGTCGCCAGCGTCACGATCTTCCCGTTCTCATACGTGTCCTGCTCATACGGCAGCATCGTAATGCGGCTGATATGCACCACCCGCTCCCGCATCATGATGTTGCCGGTCTGCGGTTTCAGCACCGTAATATCGTAATCCGGCTCCTCCACCGCATCTTTATGCTTCGACTCCGGCGCGATCACTCGCGTCGATTCCGTCAGCGTCACAAACTCATCCTTCGCCAACCCCGGCACCAGCAGCGAATCCAGAAATACCGCCGGCCGCAGATTCTCCAGCGCGTTCTTCGACGGCTTCGTCACCGTATTGCTGCCTGTCATCCACACATCGCCATGCCCGGCCGTAGCGTGCACCAGCGTAAACATCTTCCCGTCGCTCACCATATCCAGCGCCCGCGATCCCACCAGCGGCAACTGCAGAATCACCCGCAGCATCGCCGGCTTCTGCACAAAAATATACCCTCGGAACGACGTGTAAACCGTCACCGTCCCTTCCTTCGCCCCACCCGTGCTGGCCGTAATCAGCACGCTCGCATTCAGCGTCTTCAGCGCCGCATCCCGCGCCGACAGCTCCTGCTCCAGCGTCCCCACGCTGGCCGTCCGGTACATATCCGGCGCCAGCACCTTCTGCACGACGTGCGTCGTCCGAAAGCAGCCGGTCAGCCCTGCCATCATCACCACAGCCAGCGCCGATAGCGGTCGAAAATCTCTCATCAATGCAGTTACTCAGTATATCGACTCGCCAACCCCTCCTCACGACTCACAAACAATAAGGTGCCAACGACAGACTCACGCCGAGTCTTGCTTTTTGGTTGTCATTCCCGAAGGGAATCTGCTTCTCGCCCTTGCCGTTGCCCTTGTTTTTCTGGTTGTCATTTCGTAGGAATCTGCTTCTCGCCCTTCCAACACAACCCCTTACTCTTCCCCCAACTCCTCCAGCAACCGCGCCACCTGCCCCTTGGTCCGCGAAGCCCTCGGCCGCTCCGGCTTCAGCAGCTCCGTCGCCAGCTTCACATGCGGACAGCTCCCCTTCTTCGCCGCCGTCACAAACCCCTTCACAATGTCCTCAAACTCCGTCGCCAGCGTCCGCCGCATATGCGACCGGCACTGGGAGGGAGTCATCGTTTCCTTCTCAGCCGCCTTCCGCCCCTCCGCCGTCCCGCCTCGCTCCTTCACAAACTTGCCAGTCGCTCCCCTGGCGCC
Organism: Granulicella sp.; assembly: GCA_965277925.1. Lineage (GTDB taxonomy): Bacteria > Acidobacteriota > Terriglobia > Terriglobales > Acidobacteriaceae > Granulicella. The sequence goes on from OZ255850.1 coordinate 2,862,167, forward strand.
ACCCTGTCTCCCCATTCACTCCCCCCCACGAAAAAGCGGGAGACCCCAGTGAGGTCCCCCGCTCCATGTCTACTTCTCTAGAATAGCAGTTACAGGGTATTGGCTACGCCAACTTTCTCGTACCCACTATCCCCTTTGCAATGAACCTCCTGCAGCCGCCGCACGCGGCCTCGACTCTTGACAGTCCTTCAGCGGCTCCAGCATCCGGGCCGCCAGCAGCAGTTCCGTCAGCCGGTCCAGCGCCTCCGCATACCGCCGCACACAGCTCCGCAGGCTCAACCCCAGCATCGCCGCCGCTTCCCCTTGCGTGTACTGCTGCAGCGCGATCCGCTTGATCAACTGCTGATCCAGCCGCTCCAGCTTCGACATGCACTTCTCCATATCGAAGCAGAAGATCACCACGTCCTCGAAGCTATGCATCCGGTAGCTCGACACATGGCCGCGAAACATCTCCCGGCCCATCAACGAGGGCACCCGCCCCGTCTGCATCGAGAGCCGCAGATACCGCCGCAGCATCCCCTCCGTGTACTTGCGATAGAACGCCACCTCCACCTTCGGCGCTTCCACCGCCCCAACTCTGGGCGACAGGGTGGGCTTGGGTGGCTCCTCCACCGCCCCAACTCTGGGTGGCCCATTCATGCCGGTTTTATCGTCATGAGTGGGGAACTCCTCCACCGCCCACACCTGTGGCAGCACCGCTACCACCCGTCCCGTGCTTCCCTCCCGGATCACCTGCCCCGGCTCAACCCTCTGCACCCGCTTCGGCACCAACACCAACCTTGCTGCCATTTGCTCATTTCCCATTTCCTTCTTCATCGAGCACCTCCCACGCACACAGCCGTTCGCACAGCCTTGCGTTTCGGCCCTCGCCGTCTGCCCGTCCGTGGTGCCGGAAACTCCGCCAGCCACGCCGCGCATCCGCCGCAGTAAACTCCAGCGCTCAGGGGACGCAACCACAACGTTCCGCACCCTTCACATACCTTCAATTCCACGCGAAAGTCCTTCATTTCTTTCTTCTCCAGGCACAGCTATCCCCTGGCGAGCCTCGGTCATTTTTCAGCGGTCGGATTGGGCTCGCTCAGTTGCTTGGGGCCGCTCGCTCGTGGTTCGCGCTCTGTGTCGCAAATCCCCGGCTGCTGCGCACCCGTTCTCATTCCTTGGCAAAGTCCGGTCCTGAGAGATCACCTGGCCCGCCACCTGTTCCCGCCGAAGCCGGCCTTCACCATCACCCAGAATCGCTGCCTGGGGCCGGCTTGCCTGCTTCGTTGAAGTTCTGCGGTTATAGCCGCACCCGCTCCTACTGTCAACAAGAATTTTTCCACCCCCGCAACACTCATATAAGCCTAGTGTTTACAATTACTTAGGACTATATTAGGTGGAGTTTACATTCAATGTTTCGCCATATCTTCGCTTGTACAAGATGATCCCTCCCCCTCGGCCCTTTCCCGCCCCTGCCCTACCCCACTAATAGCGCCCCGCCGTCCCCTACCCCAACGCCGTCCTAGCCGAACCCAATTGGCCTAATTCGATGTCACTGCCCCTGACGTCGCCCTCGCCCTTGCTTTTGCCTCTCGTCTCTTGCTCTTGCCTTTGCTCTTGCCTTTGCTCTTGCCTTTGCTCTTACCTTTGCTCTTGCCTTTGTCTTTGCCTTTCTTGTTGTCATTCCGCAGCGCAGCGGAGGAATCTGCTGTTACCTGACACAACACCATCAGGAGAACCACCCCAGCAACCCTACCTCTTGCTGCCCGCCGCGCGTCCCCCTTCGCGGCCGCTGTTCGGCCCAACCTTCATCAGATAAACAAACAGCCCATAAAACCGCGCCGTATCGAGTTCTTCCTGCACATGCACCGGCTGCATCTCGCGCTGCGGCTTGTCCGTCGCCGTCCAGCTCAGCGTGTCTCCATAACTCGGCCCTCGCGCCAGATCGACATCCACATACAGCACCCGCTCCTTCGTAATGATCTTCGGATCGAGCCACGCCGCCGCCGCCAGCTCATCCCACATGTAATAAAACTCATTGCTATACTTCGCGATATACATCGCAGCGGGCGAGTGGGACTGCTCAATCTCCGCCTTCAACTCCTTGCTGAACATCGTCTTGATCGAGATATCGACATCCGTCAGCTCGATCCGCGGCCACGCCGCCCGCAGCGTGATGTGGACCGCCTCCGGGTCGAACCAGAAATTGAATTCCGTGCGCGGATGCGTGGCGAACTCCGGATCGTCCGTGCGCGGCGCAATACTGCCGCCCATAATCACGATCCCTTGGGTCAGCGCGGCGAACTCCGGATCGATCGACACCGCCAGCGCGATATTGGTCAGCGGCCCGGCCGCATAAATCGTCACTTGGTGCGGATGCGCATGCACCTGCCGGATCAGAAAATGCGCCGCATCCTCGTCCAGCGGCCTGGTCGTCGGCGCCCCTTCCTCCCTCGGCGGAACCACGAACGGCCCATGATACGGCTCACCGCCCGTATGCCGGGCCAGATCCCCCCATGCGCCATACCAGGTCAAGCTCCCCACCAGCGGTCGCTCCTGCATCGTCTCCGTCTGCGACCGCACCAGCGGAAACACCGCGCCCGGCACGACCGGCACATCCGTGCGATGGAGCAGCTCCAGCATCCGCAGCGTGTGCTGCACCTCTTCCGGCTCCCACGCATTTCCCGTCACCATCGTGATGCCCAGCACCTGCACCTGCGGCGACTGCAGCAGCACCATCATGGCCATCTGGTTCGACCCACCCGGCCCCGACCCATCCTGGTCGATCACCACCAGCCGTGGCGTCTGCGCGCCCGCAGCATACAGGCCGCCCAAGGCCCAGCAGCCGAGCAGTCCGACCGCCAGCCCGTATCTGCCGGTGCGTCTCATCGTAGGGCGTCGAAACCTCAAACTCAACTTCCTTTCCCGCTAGTGTGGAGTCTCTTAGGTTCGCAACGATGAAATTGTCATCCCGAGCGCAACGAAGGACTTGGTAGTAGCACAACCCACTACCGCCTGAATTATGCAACGAACTTCGGTGACACGACTTTTAAAGGGCCTGGACTTCCGCGTTTGAAGGGGCGGGACTTCAGTCCCGCCGTAACAGCAATTCATCCAAGCGGCTCTAGCCGCTCAAGCAGTGTCGAACCCCTGATATGAGCTTCCGTGGAAGCATTTTAGTCGAGCCGGCAATCGCGCCCCAAGCCTATTTCGCAATTCATGCTGGCAATCCAGATACCCGCCCACCTACCGCGTTTGCGCCGCACGCCGGATTCCAGCATCCTAGCTATAACACCCCGAAGAAACACCCGGCGGAACTTCTCTCTGATCCTGAGGCCCCAACTGTGACCACGCTCCGCTCGACCTGCCTTCGCGCCTCACCGGCGCTGCTCCTGCTTGCGCTCCTCTTGCCTCTGGGCGGGTGCAAAGGTGGGATCAAGGGCCTGATCGCGCGCTTCCACCATCGCAAAGCGACGTCTCCCGAAAACAGCACCGACGACGCCAACCAGATTCAGGATGTCGTGACGTCGCCGCAGTTGGCCCTGCTGCGCTGGCCCAACTACACCCAGCTCCAGCCCGCCATCCAGACCTTCTACGACGACCGCAACGACGAACTCGCCTGGACCCGCGACCTCAAACCCACCGCCACCACCACCACCCTCATCCAGCTCTTCGCCGACGCCGCCAGGAAAGGTTTGAATCCCGAAGACTACGACGCATCGCGCTGGCCCGGCCGCCTCCAGCGTCTCGACACCATTCGCCGCACCAACGACGGCTCCGGCCAAGCGCAAACCGATGTAGCGCAATTCGATGTCGCCATGACCATCGCCGCCATGCGCTATCTCACCGATCTCCACCTCGGCCGCGTCAATCCGCAGTCGCTCAACTTCGACATCGACGTGCCAAAAAAACGTGCCGCCTTCGACGTCGCAACGCTGCTGAACGACCATGTCGTGGACTCCGGCGATGTCGCTGAAATCGCCGCCTCCATCGAGCCCCAGAGCCCCCTCTATCAAGCAACTGAGCAGGCCCTCGCCCACTATCTCGACCTGGCCGCTCGACAGAGTGCAACTCCCCAACCACCGTTGCCGGCCATCGGCGCAAGCGGCGTCAAGCCCATCGCAATCGGCGGCTCCTATCCGGCTCTGGCGGAGTTACAGCAGCGGCTCCAGCTTGAAGGTGACTCGTCAGCCACACCTTCAGTCAGCCCATCCACCTCCGATCAATCGCCAGCGCAGAACCCCATCACCTCCCGGGTGCCCCATGTCTCGCTTCTGAGACATGGGCTTCACCTCAGCTCGGAGCCCGCGAAACAACCTGCGCAGGAACCCGTCCAGGAGAGCCCCGCACCGGCCCCAGCCCCGAGGAACTACAACGCGGAGCTCGCAGCCGCCGTCAAGACCTATCAAACACGCCACGGCCTCACCGCCGACGGCAAACTCTCCCAGGCCACCATCGATTCGCTCAACGTCCCCATGACCACGCGCGTTCAGCAGCTCGACGACGCGCTCGAGCGCTGGCGCTGGCTGCCGGACAACTACGTCCAGCCGCGCGTCATCGCGAACCTGCCCGAGTTCACCGTCCGCGCCTACGCCCCGGACCACACCCTGGTCTTCAAGATGAAGGCCGTCGATGGCGAAGCCGACGGCACACATGACACTCCGATGTTTGTGCGCCTGATGCGCTACGTGGTCTTCAGGCCTTACTGGAACCTGCCCCCCGACATCGTCAAGAAAGACCTCCTGCGCCACGTCGAAAAGGATGGCGCCGGTTATCTCGCGCGCAACGCATACGAAGTGACCGACAGCGCTAACAAGCCCGTAACGGGATGGAAGGCCGCCGACCTCGAACACGGCCGCTACCGCGTGCGCCAGAAGCCCGGCCCGAAGAATTCGCTCGGCCTGGTGAAATTTCTCTTTCCCAACGGGTACGACATCTACATGCACTCGACGCCGGAGTTGAACCTGTTCAACCTGACGCTCCGCGATCGCTCCCACGGCTGCGTGCGCCTGCAGGACGCCGCCCAAATGGCGCTATGGGTACTCTCCAATGACCAGCCCGATCCCGCCACCCAGACCAAATGGGACGCGCAAGCCATCGACGCCGCCATGAACACCGACGACCCCGACCACAACAACAAGACGGTCAACCTGAAAACAACGCTTCCCGTAGTCATCGCCTACTTCACCGCCAACGCCGACGAGGACGGCACCATCCACTTCTTCAACGACCTCTACGGCTACGACCAGCAACTCCACTCGGCCCTGTCCAAAGGCCGCCCCTACGAGCAAATACCCGTGAAGATCAATCCGAAGCTGACGCCGGGCGAGACGGAGTAGAATTAGCTCGACTTTAAAAGGAGCTCCGGTATGTCGCTCGATCTTAGTTCCAAAGCCGACATACTGGATGCTGCGAATCAGCTCATCTCGCACCTTTCTTCGACGCGAAAGGAATCGAGAGGACGGGAATGGACTGAACACAACTTTACTCGGTTGCGGGGATTCTTCAGCAGTCATCCTGATGTGACGTGCTATCACCGGCCGCGTAGTGGCATTAACGACGAGCCTAATGAGTTCATGTGGGACTTTCTTGCAATCCAATCCAATGGCAGCATACTACTAGCGGCTGAGAGCGAACAGAACCATAAAGATCGCACGGGGTTGAAGCATGACTTCGAAAAGCTCCTTTACGTGTTTGCTCCAATCCGCCTATATGTTTCTAAGGCCGAAACCGTAGAGGAGGCAAAGATGCTTGCATCCTCCCTCGGAGGATACGCAAAGGGCTGCTGCCTCCATTTCAATCCAGGCAGCGTCTTCATCCTGCACTTTGACTTGTGGCACGATGCCGGAAGCGTCTCCTATCGGTGGCAGAGCGAAGGCGAACCACCAGCGCTCAAGTCCGAAGAGATAGACTTCGGCAAACCTATCGGAAGCGATGATCTCAATCCGCGTGTGGCGGAAGGATTCCTGTAGCCGCGAAGACGCTATAGCGATGCGCCTCCTCTTCATCGATCTCTTGCTGCATTCGCCGAACGTCTGCGCAAGTCACTGGGGCGGAATCGCGCACCCGTAGCAATGGCACGCTGTTGCGAGTCCTCGCGTGAAGTGAATTCGCTTGAGAAGCTATGTTTTCCGAATCGCTCATTCGCTTGCTCATTATCTCCTCGCTCACGTAAATCGTATGCCAATTAATAATCGCTCGTAAATCTGACCTAATAGGCATCCCCGCCCCCGTGCGTCGTATCGAGATTCTCAAACCTCGTGAAGTCCGAAAGATACGCCAGATGCACTGACCCGGTCGGCCCGTTGCGCTGCTTGGCGATAATAATTTCGGCCTTGCCCTTGAGGTCTTCGTCTTCGCGGTTGTAGTACTCCTCGCGGTGGATGAACGCGACCACGTCCGCATCCTGCTCGATCGAACCCGACTCGCGCAGGTCCGAAAGCAGCGGCTTCTTATCGCCGGTGCGCTGCTCGCTCCCGCGTGAGAGCTGCGACAGCGCCACTACCGGGACCTTGAGCTCCTTCGCCAGCGCCTTCAGCCCGCGCGAAATCGAGCTCACCTCCTGCGTGCGGTTCTCGAACTTCGTCTTGGAATTTCCCGACGAGCCGGTCATGAGCTGGAGATAGTCGATCACAATCAAATCAAGCTGGCCGTTCTCCTGCTGGCGCAATCGGCGCGCTTTCGCGCGCATCTCGGCGAGCGTAATCCCCGGCGTATCGTCGATGAACATCTTCGAGGTCATCAGCCGGTCGAGCGCGGCAATGAGCTTGCCCTTGTCCTCGCGCGGAATAAAGCCGGTCTGTAGCTTGCGCGAACCCACCATCGCCTCCGACGCCAACATGCGGCGCAGCAGCGACGCCTTGCTCATTTCAAGCGAGAACACCGCAACCACCTTGCCGTCCTTCACCGCGCAGTTCTGCGCAATGTTGATGGCCCACGCCGTCTTGCCCATGCTCGGCCGCGCCGCGATGATAATCAGCTCCGAGTTCTGCAACCCGCTCGTCATCTTGTCGAACTCGATGTAATGCGTCGCGAGGCCGGTGACCTCGCGCCCTTGTTCATACAGAGCATCGATCGAACCAAAGGAGTTGGCAACGATCTCCGGAATGTTCGAAAACCCGCGCTGTATCGCCGAATCCGCAACCTCCGCCAGCCGCGCCTCGACATCGTTGAGGACCTTGGTCGCCTCCTCGCTCTGGTCCGAGGCCTGCACCATCCCATCGTTGAAGATGCCCAGCAACTGCCGCAGCAGGCTCTTATCCTTGATGATCCGGACATAGCTCTCAATGTTTGGGTTGCGCGGAATGCCTTCCGTGAGAAACGCAAGATACGCCGCCCCGCCGATCGCATCAAGCTCGCGCCGCTTCGACAGTGCATCCATCACGGTGATGAGATCGACCGCATGCCCCAGCGCAAGCAGGTCTACCATCACGCGATAGACGCGCTGGTGCGAATCGAGCGAGAAGTCATCAGCGCGCAGCTTGGCCGTAGCGTCCGTGATCGCCACCGCGTCAAGTAGCATCGCTCCGAGTACGGTGACTTCAGTTTGAACGGAAGAGGGAAGCCCGTTATTCATCGGATCGGGCATTGCAAGCAGGGCCATTGAGCTTAATTTTATGGCGCAACCGGGCGGTGGAGAACTCGCCATCTATGTGGAGCCTGCGCTACCGATATCACACCGCGACCGGTGTCGCTTGAACATCAGCGTTCATAGTGGATCCTAAAAATTCTCGCCTTCAGCGGGTACGCCCTCACAGCCAGACCAACGCCTCAATTTGGCTTAGTGGACACCTTCGGTTTCTGTTGTCATTCCCGAAGGGAATCCGCGTTTGCAGCTTCCACACCATCAGGCAAATTGATATCGTCCAAAGAGCCGTTGTTGCTTGATGGCCCATGTGCAATGCGACTCCAGCCGCCGAGATAAACCTTTGGGGTCGCGGCGAGCTTCTTCAGAGATCAAGAGGCCCGCCCCCTGCACGAACTACTTGGCTGCGGCGCGGAGCAGCGAACAGTGTCTCTCTTCTCGCCCGCACAAACACTTATTCGCGGCGGCGGCAGTTGGGCTTCGCTCCGCATACACCTTCTGCGCGGCGATCAACCCATCGCCGAACTTCGCCCCAAGCTGCGGAACCGACTTCATCACCACCTGCTCCAGCGCACCAATCAGCGCAATCGTATCCATGTAATCGAAGAACCCCAGATGCGCAATCCGGAAGATCTGGCCCTTCATCTCGCCCTGGCCATTGGTGATGATGGCCGCGAACCGCGACTTCAGTTCCTTGACGAACAGACTCGAGTCCACACCCTCGGGCGCGAGCACTGCGGTCGCAGCAGTCCCGAACGCGTCCGGCGCAAACAACTTCAGCCCCAGCGCCTGCACTGCCGCACGCGTCATCGCGGCAATCGCCTCGGCATTCTCCACCAGCCGCTTGCGGCCTTCGACCAGCGATCCCGCGGGATTCTCCGGCGTAGCCGCCTGCGCGGCGATCCAGTCCAACGCGGCGCCCAGCGCAGCAATCAGCGCCACGGCAGGCGTGTACGCGCTCTCGCCATTCTTCGCGTTCTTGCGCTCCTTGCGCAGGTCAAAGTAGTAGCGCGGATTGTACGTTGCTTCCATCCTGTCCCACGCGCGCGGCCCGATCGCAAGATAGCTCAGCCCCGGCGGAATCATTACCGCCTTCTGCGAGCCGCCGACCAGCACATCCACTCCCCACGCGTCCATATCGAGGTGCGTGGTGCCGAGGCCAGTGATTGCGTCCACTACCAGCAACGCCTCCGAGCCGGTATCCTTGAGCAACTTCGCTGCCCCAGGCACGCAATGCCGCACACCGGTTGAAGTTTCAGTGGCCTGCATGAACACCGCACGCGTCTCCAGCTTGAGCGCGGCTTTGACCTCGTCGAGCGAGAAGGTCTGGCCGTACGGCGCGCTGACCACATCGACATGGCACCCGAAGGCCTTTGCAATTCCCGACCAGCGCTCGCCGAACTTGCCCGCTGTGAGCACCAGCACGCGATCTCCGGGCGAAGTAAGGTTCGAGACCGAAGCCTCCATCGCACCCGTCCCGGAGCTGGAGAGAATGATCACATCGCTGCTGGTGCCGACGAACTCCTTGAGCTGCCCGAGCACGCGCGTGTAAAGGGCGCGGAACTCGGCGGTGCGGTGGTGAATGTCGGCTGCGGCCATGGCAAATTGGGCAGCGGGAAGCAGAGGCGTAGGGCCAGGCGTAAAGAGGCGCGTCTTTCGAATCATGCCTCTATTTTACTCAGCCGAAGACCACCCGACAGACCAGGCTATGCGTTTACCGGCTCAAATAACCGTCCTGAGCGAGTAAGCTGGAGCTGGGTTTGGGAGGATAGAATGGCAACGATTGGCGAGCGCCTCGGCGCGGATATCATCACCGCGATGAAAGCCCATGAGGCGGACAAGCTGACCACGCTGCGAATGGTTAAGTCGGCGCTGAAGAGCAAGGAGATCGACAAACGCGAGCCGCTCACCGAAGCCGAAGAGCAGGCCGTACTGACTACCATGCTGAAGCAGCGGCGCGAGTCGGTCGAGCAGTTCACGAAGGGCAATCGGCCCGAGCTGGCGGCCAAGGAGCAAGTAGAGATCAGTCTGATCGAATCCTACATGCCGCAGGCCGCGAGCGAAGACGAGATTCGCTCGATCGTGCATGACGCCATCGAGACCCTCGCCAAAAACGCCGGCGGCCAGCGGCCCGGGCCCAAAGACATGGGGCCCACCATGCGCGTCGTGCAGCAGCGAATTCTCGCCAGCGGCATCCGCGCGGACGGCAAGCTCGTCAGCGAGATGGTGAAAGCCGAACTTGCGAAGGGCTAGAGCGACGCAACGGGTATAGCGTCGCCTCCGCTTCTTGGTTGTCATTCCCTGAGCGAAGCCGACGGGAGAATCTGCGTGGGGATTAGGAAGCAAAAGGGCTCAGAGAGGGTCCTTTCTGAGGAAGTTAAGCAGGGCTTTGTAGAGGTTGTCGTTGCGGTAATTGAAGCGAAATTCTGTCTCTTTAAGGTGGAGGTAGAAAGTGCGTTTGGGCACGCCGCAGAACCTAGCGAGGCGCCGTTTGGCTAGGCTCCAGAAGCTCTCGATGCCGTTGATGTGATTGAGCTGCTGAGCGAAGACATTCTCTCGGTGCTCGACCCTGAGGTGCTTGTTGTAGCCCAGATCGACCAGGCCGTGATAGCCTGCCCAGCCGTCAGTATGGATCACCGAGCTAAGGCTGGCTCGGCCACCAATCACAGCCTGCAGCGCGGCTTTGGAAGCATCAGGGACGATCGCGGTGTAGACCTTGTCGGCGCGCTTGAGCAGGCCGAAGACGATGGTCTTGCCGCCGGCGCCGCGGCCGCACCTTCCGCGCACGCGCTGTGGGCCGAAGTAGGATTCATCCGCTTCGAGCACGCCCTCGAACGGCGACTGCCGCTCGCACTCGGCGGCGATCCTGGTGCGCAGGCGCAGGAAGATCGCGTTCACCGAACGAACCGAAACGCCAGTCAGGTGGGCGGTCTGCGTGGCCGTTAAATTCAGTGCAAAACACCTCACCAGATGACGAAACTTTGCCTCACTTAATTTGGAAAATCGAAAATAGCAGTTTGACTGCGCCATCACTGCACTTTAGCGCCGCTCCAACCTCGTTTGCTTCCTAAGCCCCTCTGCGTTTGCAATCCCTACACCACTGCGTAAGTCGCGCGCCGACCAGGGTACCGTCGTCTGCCTGGAGGGCAAGACGTTGTTGCGTTTGCAGCGGTTGCCCGAGGCTGAAGATCGTGGTTTTGGGTAAACTCCGGCGCGGATCGCGGACGAAGCGTGAAGAACGGACGAGAGATTCTGCACACTGGCGCAGAATCTCGACGGACCTAGAGGTTGTTGGTAAGGCTGTTGCCGATACCGTTGAAGGCATTGCCGATTGTATTGGCGAGGGCTTTCATGGAAGCGACCGCGCCGAGACCGATAAGGGCCGCGACAAGGGCGTACTCGATGAGGTCTTGACCGGATTCATCGCATACGAGATTCGAAAAGATGTGCTTCAGCTTATTCATCATTTTCCTTTCTGTTCCGTGGTGATGCGACGTCTTCGGTCGGCGCTGCAACGCTCCGTGTTCCCCATGAGCTTGTGACTATGGGAACTTCATCCAGGAGCGCCGTCCGGTAAGGCATCGTGATATTCCCCCTTTCGGCAGATTTCGCAGAACCTTTAATAGTTGGTATCCCCCTCCGTTCGTTCCGCGATAAGAAAATTCGTGGGTGCGCTAAAGAAAGAAAAATTTGGGCCGATAACAAATTTGCGTCCAGGAAAGCAGATTGGCCGGTGCGCGACTTTCCCGTCGTATTGGCTTCATGTAGTTTGGCCTTTCTGCTGCCGATCTTCCACGTCCTGGTTCTGTCTCGATCTCGCTCTCACCAACGAGGACATCACCATGCTGGAGTTCGTCACCATTTTCCTGCCACTCCTAGCAGTCCCGCTTACAGCGCCTATCGCCCTCGTTTCCATTCGGTGTATCCGTCATTCAGCCGATCGTGCCGGCGCGGGACGCAACACGCCGGTGATGGACGTGACCGGCGAAAGCGTTGCTGAATCTTCGTGACGCAGGAGAACATGCCGGTTGCCGGCAACCGGTCGGCTTGCAGTTTTGCAGGTTTCAACTTTGCAGGTCCTCAACTTGAAGGAGAGGAGGTCGATCCCATGGACGTTTCTATCATTCGCATCGTCGCGGCTGTCATGGCCGTAATCGTAGTCGCTGTCATCGTGTATCGCCGCAAAGCGAAGGCATAGACCTGAAATCTGTTCCGGAAGGCTTAAGCCAATGAAGACCCTCACGATTCTCAACCAATCGACCGGCGCGCAGGCCGGCGACCGCGTCACCTGCGCAGAAACGGCGCTGTCCCGATTGGGGGGCCTTCTTGGAAAGGACGGCCTTCCGGCCGGAGGAAGTGTTTGGATAAAACCTTCCTCCGGTATCCACGCATTCGGCATGCGCTCGCGATCGATGTAATCGGTCTCGACGCGGAGATGCGTGTTGTGAAGCGCTGGCAGAACGTGCGGCCGCAGCAAGTCGCGCACATTGCGATGAGCGTCCGCAGCGTCATCAAGTTGGCTGCCGGCGAAATTGATGCGAGTTCAATCCATGTCGGCAATATCCTGAAGGCCGTTTCGCCAATTGGAACAGAAGCAATCTCTCTCCTTCACGCCGATTGAGAACCGTGCTCGCCGTTAGTCTGGGATTCCCAGCTCCGTCGTCTTGACCCGACGCATCCGCTACGAAGGCTGGTAGCGCGTCACGCACAGAAAGCCCTCTTCCGGCGAAAGGGTCACCCTGCAGGGCTCGAAGACATCGATCCGGACGGTGGAGTTTTCGTGCAGATCGATCTGCGCGAGGCGGCGGGCTGCATCCTCGCGCGAAGCGATGGTGCAGCGCCAGAAATCGCCTGCGTCCTGCCAGTTAACGCTGAACTCCCGGTCGTCATGCTGCCGCTGCTCGACCTGATCGTTGCGCCGCAGATTGCAGACGAGGCGCCCGAGAACGGCGGGATCATTCATCCGTTGATCGACGATTTCATTCAGTTCCAGCGATGTCATGGACGCTCCTTCAAGAACGGCGAGTGATGTCGGTTTCGAGTGACGGCGAGTCAGTCTACCAGACGGGTTCAACGATAGTGAATGCCTGCAGCGCGAGCGTCACAGCCCGGCAGCACGAATCGCACCCTGTAGCCCGTGCAGCAGAAGTTGCGGAGCGCAGCCCAGCAGCACGACCGCGGCGGCCAGCAGTACGGCGACGATCTGCGTGAGGACCGGTATGCGGATGTTTGGGGCGTCGGCTGGGGGGTTCGCAACGTAAACGCGCTTGAGCACCTGCAGGTAATAGAAGAGCGAAACGGCGCTCATCGCGATGGCGAGAACGATAAGCCAAAGCAAGCCGTGAGAGCTCGGTGTCGCGTCCAAGGCGGAGACAAACAGATAAAACTTTCCGAAGAAGCCGGCCAGCGGCGGAATGCCCGCCAGCGAGAGCAGGAAGATGAACAGGCAAGCGGAGAGGACGGGCGCACGGCGGCTGAGGCCGTCGAAGCTGGCGAACTCGTCGCTGCCACTCTGCTTTTCTACCGTGCCGATAACGGCGAAGGCGCCCAGCGTTGCGAGCGAGTAAGTGATGACGTAGTAGAGCATCGCCGCCAGACTTTGCTGCGTGTGGGCCACAATCGCGATCAGCATATAACCCGCATGCGCGATGGCCGAATAGGCGAGCAGCCTCCGCACCCTGCTCTGAATGATCGCGACGAGATTTCCCAGCACCATCGAGAGCGCGGCGATGATGGCGATCACAGCGGTCCAGCCGGTGGCGAAGTGCATCCATGCCGCGCTGCCTTCCGAGCCCGCAAAGCCCAGCGCCATGACCTGGAAGAAGAGGAAGAAGCTCGCGACCTTCGAGCTGGACGCGATGAAGGCAGCGGCCGGGATGGGCGCGGCCTGGTAGACGTCGGGCGCCCAGAAGTGGAAGGGGGCGGCTGCGACCTTGAAGCCGAAGCCAATCGCCGTGGTCACGACGGCGATGACCAGCAGCGGGTTCAGGAACGACCCGTGAGCCGCGCGGATGGCGGCCGCGATCTGCGTAAGGTTCGTTGAGTTCGAGAGGCCATACAGCAGGCTGAAGCCGAAGAGCAGAAAGGCCGCCGACATGCCCCCGAAGAGGAAATACTTGAGAGCTGCCTCTGCGGACTGCGGGCTGCGTTTGTCGAAGGCAGTGAGGACGTAGAGCGAGAGGCTCAGCAGCTCCAGCGACATGAAGATGACCAGGATGTCCTGCGCGGCCACCAGAAAAAGCATGCCGGTGGTGGCAAGCAGGATCAGCAGAACGAACTCGCCGATGTGCTCGGTGAAGGTGGTGTCTACCGAGAGCAGGAGCGTAAGGACCGTGAGGGCGAGTAAAGCGATCTGCACGAATTGCGTGAGCGGGTTCGCGACAAACATTCCCGCGAGGTTGGCTGCGGCAGGAGCAAGTAGCAAGCGGAGGATCGAGCCCGCGCAGCCGAATGAGGCGAGAGTCGCGGCCACACCGAAGCGAAGTCGCGTTCCGCGATTGCGCAAAAGCAGGAGATCCGTCGCCAGCACCACCAGCGCCGTGACGACGAGGATGACCTCCGGCAGGAGAAGCTGCAGCAGATGCGTATAGGGCGTCGGATTCATCGCCAACCGCCTTGGCGCAGACCCGCGAATAGCGGAGAGTTCAACGCCGGTGTAATCACTTGCAGGAGCATCTGCGGATAGAGACCGATGGCGACGCTGGTGGCGATCAGAATGATTGCGCCGAGGCGCTCGGGAAGGGTTATGGCCGGCAGCGGAGCATGAGACTGCGCAGATACGGTGTTCGGCTCCGCGAAGAAGGCCTTTTGCATCGCGCGCCAGATATAAACGACGCCCATCAGAATGCCGAACCCGAGGCCCACCGCAAACGCGGGGAACGCGCGCCAGGCACCCACCAGAATCATCAACTCCGCAACGAAGCCACTGAAACCGGGCAGCCCCATGCTTGCCATTCCGGCGAGCACGAACATGACCGCCGCGAAAGGTATGGCCTTGCTCAGGTTCATCGGCCCGAGAGCCGCGAGTTCGCGTGTATGGGCACGGTTATAAACCATGCGGCCGACCACGGCGAAGAGCAGGCCGGCGAGAATGCCGTGCGAGAACATCTGCACGACGGCGCCAGTCAGGCCAATCTGATTCAGCGTCATCAGCCCCAGCAGGATGAAGCCCATGTGGCTGATGCTGGAGTAGCCGATGACGAACTTGAAGTCCTTCTGCACTAACGCTACTAAAGCTCCATAGATCACGCCGATCACGGCTAGCAGCGAGAACACATCGCGCCAGGAGCCGAGACCTATGACGTGAAAGCCCCACGGCCCGAGGCCGAGTGGGAAGAGAGTCATGGCCACGCGCAGGCAGCCATACGCGCCGAGCTTCATAACCACCCCTGCGAGCAGCATCGAAGCGGCCGTGGGCGCGGCTACATGGCCGGTCGGAGCCCAGGTGTGGAACGGCCACAGGCCCGCGAGAATCGCGAAGCCGAAAAAGACCAGCGGGAACGCCCACATCTGGAAGTGCAACGGGAAAGGATATCCAGCCAGCGCATCCAGCGACATCGACTTCGCACCTGCGACGACGTAGGCGGCGACAAGACCGATGAGCACCATCGCGGAGCCGATGAAGGAGTACAGCGCTAGTTTCATCGCGCCGTACTCGCGCCGCGTGGAGCCCCAGATCGCGATCAGGAAATATTTGGGAATAATGACGATCTCGTAGAACACGAACAGGAGAAAGAGATCGTAGCTGAGGAACACGCCGTAAACCGCGCCGATGAGCAGCAGATAAAACGCAAAGAATTCATTGGTACGCTGCTCGATGTTCCAGGAAAAAAGGATGCCGGTGATGGCGACAATTCCGGTGAGCAGAACCAGACAGAGGCTGATGCCGTCGGCGGCAAGGTGATAGTCGATTCCGAACGACGGAATCCATGCCACGTGCGTGATGGTCTGGAGCGCGCCCGTCCTGTGTTCCACGAAGGTCGTGAGCGCGATCGCGAATCCGGCGATGGCTGCCAGCAGCGCCAAGATGCGCGCGGCTGCGAGGCGGCCTTTCGGCAGCAGCAGGAGAGCGGCGGCTCCTAGAAACGAGATGTAGATCGTCCACGCGAGCATACTTAGAACACTACGTTCATTCTTCGATCAAAACTTCAGTTGTTGCACCATCTGCATCACGGTGCCGTTGACGACGCCCAGCACAAGTTGCGGGTAAATGCCTAAAGCAAACATGAGCGCGATGACGGGGGCGAGAGCCAGCCGCTCGCCGTTTGTGAGATCGGGGAGGGCGGTCCACCGCTCGTTCAAAGGTCCGGAAAAGACACGCTGAATAACTCCGAGAATGACGATCGCTGTCACCAGCAAGCCGATGACCGAGAGCGCCGTCGCCCATGTCACGAGCGGAAACGAGCCCTTGAAGATAAGGAACTCACCGACAAAACCATTGAGACCGGGAAGGCCGAGCGAAGAGAAGAGCGCGATACCCATCAGACCGGCGAAGACCGGAGCAACCCGGCGCAGGCCGCCAAAGTCGTTCAGCCCGCGCAGGCCGCCGCTGCGGGCTTCGAGCATGGCGATGAACCAGAAGATGGCCGCGGCAGTGAGGCCGTGATTGAACACCTGCAGCAGGACGCCGTTCATCGCGGCGAATTTTTGTGTCAGCAGCGACGCGTCACCACCAGTAAACTTGGCGACCGCGAAGATCGCCAGCAGGCAATAGCCGAGATGGTTGATGGACGAGTACGCGAAGATACGCTTCAGGTCTTTTTGCGCCAGCGCGGAGTAGGCCGAGAGCACGATGGTCGCCACGGCCAGCCAAAGCAGCGGCGTCAGCACGGCTTGCATCTGCGGATAAAAAATTGGCAGCAGGATGCGAAGGAAGCCATAGAGGCCCATCTTCGACATCGCTCCGGTGAGCAGAATCGTTGTGCCGGTTGGGGCTTCCGAGTAGGCCGCAGGCAGCCACGTGTGAAACGGAATCAGCGGCACCTTGACAGCAAAACCCAGGAACGCTCCCGCGAAGACCAGCAGTGCGACATGTTGCGGCACGAAGCGATGCCAGCCGAGATTGGCGACGACCGCAGGCATCAGATGCCCACTTTGCGCCAGTTGCGCGAGCTCGATGAAGTCGAACTTCCCCGTCGCAAGATAGATGGCGAGAAACGCCAGCAGCATCGCGACGCCGCCAGCCATCGTGTACACCAGAAACTGCGTGGCGGCGGGCGTACGTCGCGGGCCGCCCCACAGCTTGATGAGAAAGAATGCCGGGATCAGACTGAGTTCCCAGAATGTGAACCAGTGCACGAAGTTCAACGCCGTGAAGGTCCCGAACAAGCAGGTCTGCAATAGCAGCATCAGCGCGAAGTACAGCGGCACGCGCTCTTCGATCTTCCACGACGCGGCCATGCCGATCGGAACGACGATGGCGGAGAGCAGCAGCATCAGCAGCCCAAGCCCGTCAATGCCGACGCGATACTCGATGTTGAGCGCAGGAATCCAGACGTGGCGTTCTTGAAACTGCAGCACGCCGGAGGCGGGATCGAAGCGGTGCCAGAGCACCAGCACCAGCAGCAGCGCGGCGGCGCTGAAGGCGATCGCCAGCCAGCGGGTTACGTTCGTGCGCCGGCTGCCGACGGCGAGCAGCACGAGCGCTCCCGCGACCGGCAATGCCGTAAGGACCGTCAGCCACGGAAACGTACTCATGCTTTGGCCCTCCACAGCATGAGAATCGCGAGCACGATGAGGCCAAGGGCGATCATCTGCAGATAACCCTGGACGCGGCCGCCTTGCAGCAGCGAGAGGACCTTGCCGCCACGCGATACGGTCTCGCAGCCCTCGTCGAAACCGGCGTTCACCACATGGGTGTCGAAGAAGTTGTCGAGCCCCGCCAGGCCCAGCACGAGATACGAGAAGGTCTGCACGACGCCATTCCATACCCAACGGTCGAGCCACGCGCAGAGGCGCGCCAATAACGCATTCAACCGAAGGATAGTAGCGCCATACAAGCGATCGATGAAGAACGCGTGCTCAAGAACCCGGAAGGAATGTGGCTGTATCTGTTCCAGCGCGTCGGGAGCTTCGGCGCTCTCGATCGGCTTGCGGCCATAGAGCCACCAGCCCAGCCCGAGTCCCACAAAGACGAGGCACGACGAGGCGATCATCAGCGCATAGACGCCGGAGAACGCCGCGAGGTTGAAGGTCGCATGCTCGCCGCCGAGGAAAGATTGCAGCCACGGCCAGGAGGGCGCGCCGAGCAGCCCGAGGAACAAGGTAAACGCCGCGAGGATCATCAGCGGTATGGTCATGACCGCAGGGCTCTCATGCGGCATGCAATGTGGGTCGGGGGCGTGTGCAGTGTGAGCGGAGGTTTCGCTCCGAACCGCGGCACGCGACTGTCCGGCGAACATATAGCAGACCTGCCGGGTCATGTAGAACGCGGTGAGCAGCGCACCGATCGCGCCGAAATAAAACGGCGTGCGCGAGACACTCCACGCAAACGCCGCATGCAGAATCTCGTCCTTGCTCCAGAAGCCGGAGAAGAACAGTGGAAAGCCGCAGAGTGCAAGCATCCCGGCTGCATACGTGGCGAAGGTGATCGGCATAAAGCGGCGCAGGCCGCCCATGCGGCGGATGTCCTGCTCGCCCGAGCAGCCATGAATGACCGAGCCCGCGCCTAGGAACAGCAGTGACTTGAAGAACGCGTGGGTGATGAGATGAAACATGCCCACGGCCACGCCGCCCACGCCGAGGCCCATCATCATGTAACCGAGTTGCGAGACAGTAGAGTACGCGAGGATGCGCTTGATGTCATACTGCGCGACCGCAATGAGTGCACCGAAGAGCGCGGTGATCGCGCCGATCCAGGTGACAACTTGCAGCGCAACGGTGGGTGTAAGCGCGTGGACCGATGCAGCGCGAAGCGTGGCCATGGGCGCACTCAGAAGAGGCGCATGAGCACTCATGATCGGCGCGTGCGCGCTCATGATCGGAAAAATTCGCGCAATGAGAAATACGCCCGCGGCGACCATCGTCGCCGCATGGATCAGCGCGCTCACCGGAGTCGGGCCTTCCATTGCGTCGGGCAGCCAGACGTGCAGCGGAACCTGTCCAGACTTGCCCGCCGCTCCGCAGAAGATCAACAGCCCGATTCCGGTGGAGACCGTCAGGCCGAAGATGGTCGTATGGGTGACGAAAGCGGTCAGCGCGGTGTGCTCGAGACAGCCCACGCCGTTGTCGTAGAACAGCAGCGTATTGGTCTGCGCGTAGAGCCACGCCATACCGAGAAAGAAGCCAAGATCGCCGATGCGCGTGACGATAAAAGCCTTTTTGGCCGCCGCCGCTGCGCTAGGTTTGGCATACCAGAAGCCGATGAGCAGATAGGACGTGAGACCCACCACCTCCCAGCACATGAACAGCAGCAGCAGGCTGTTGGAGACGACGACGCCCAGCATCGCGCCGGCGAAGAGCGCGAGGAAGCAAAAGAAGCGCGTGAAGTTTTCGTCCTCCGCCATGTAGCCGACGCTGTAGATGAAGATCAGCAGGCTGACGAAGGTGACCATCAACAGCATCACGGCGGTGAGCGGGTCGAGGATCCAGCCGAGCCGGAGCCATTGAGTGCCGAACTGCAGCCAGTTGAAGTTGAAGACCTGCCCGACATCCGCGCCGTGGCCAAGCAGAAGCACGTGCGCAAAGGCGCAAACCGATAGAACGAAAGAAACCGCCATGGAGCCGATAGCGAGCGAAGCGGCCAGTGCGCGGCGCCGCTGCTTCGCCACCGCGATGATTCCTCCGGCGAGGATTGGCAGCGCGGGCACAAGCCAAAGATTTCGAACGATCCAATCCATCGGGGCGGCCATCGGGTCCTTAATCGTTCAGCCTTTCATCGAGTTCATCTGGTCCAGGTCCGTTGTCTTGGAATGGCGGTAAACGGCGAGGATAATGCCCAGACCGACGGCGGCCTCCGCAGCGGCAACGCTGATGGAAAAAATCGTGAACATGATCCCAGTCAATGCAGCGGGATCGGGCCCATAACGCCAAAACGCGATCAGGTTGAGATTGGCGGCATTGAGCATCAGTTCAATGCCGATCAACACGAGAATGGCATTGCGCCGCACCAGCGCGCCAGCGAGGCCGATGCAGAAGAGAAACGCGGAAACGAGCAGATAGCCGTTCAATGCGTTCGCAGCGCTCATGGCGTCTCCCTTTTTTTGGGCATCACGTCGGGCATGGCAAGGATGACCGCGCCAATCAGCGCAGCGGTAAGGAGCAGACCCATGATCTCGAGCGGCAGAACGAACTGGTGCATCAGCGCGTTGCCGATCTGAGCCACCGAGACCTCGGGCCGCAGAGGAGAAACCTGTGTCGTCGCGCCCCTAGAACAGATCGCATACGCGAGAACCCCAAACAGCGCAGCAGCGACGAAGCAGCCCATGACCCATGAGGCGGAGAGGACTGGCTGCGCGCGCCCGCTCGGATGCGGTTCCGCGCTGCGTGTCATCATGATGGCGAAGACCGCGAGGATCGCTACGGCACCGACGTAGACCAGAATCTGCGTGAAGCCGACAAACTGCGCGCTCAGTTCAAGAAAAAGAGAGGCCAGCCCGACCAGCCCAAGCGTCAGCGCAAGGATGCAGTGAATCGGATTGCGCAGCGCCATCGCGGCCGCTGTTCCGGCAATCGTGAGCGCGGCCAGAATGAGGAAGAGAACGGTCATCGCGAACTTCTATAGCCCTTCCCGGAAGATAGTTATTCGGCGAAACGATACGTCCGGACCTGAAGCTTCTTGCCCTGCTTCAGGCCGCGGCTGAGCAGGACGCACGGTGCGACGAGCACCGCGGAGCAAATGACCCAGCGCACGATACCCGCCGGCAGAAAATGCCACAGACCGGCGGTAAAGATGTTCAGCAGCGTCATCGGCAGCATGAACTTCCATGCCAGACCCATCAGCTGGTCCATGCGCAGACGCGGAAACGTTCCACGCACCCAGATGAAGCAGCCGATAATAACCAGCAGTTTAATGAAGAACCATATATACGAAGGTATCCACGTCAGGAAAGAAAACGGCGCGGCCCAGCCGCCGAGAAACAGCGTGATCGCAAGCCCGCTGGTCGCGAACATGCCCAGATATTCGCCCAGGAAGAAGAGCGCAAACTTGAAGCCGGAGTATTCAATGTAGTAGCCGGCGATAATCTCCGACTCCCCTTCCGGCAAATCGAACGGCGAGCGATTGGATTCCGCCGTAGCGGCGATCATGAAGAGCACAAACCCGGTGAATCCCCACGGCGTAAACACGAACCAGTGCGGCCAGATCCACGTATAGCCGGCCTGCGCATTCACGATTTCGACCATCGAGAGCGAGCCCGCCGCCATAATCACGACGATCGACGCGAGTACCAGCGGAACTTCGTAGCTGATCATCTGCGCGACCGCTCGCATGGCGCCCAGCAGCGAGTACTTGCTGCGGCTCGACCAGCCCGCCATGAATACAGCGAGCTCGACCACCGAGCCGACAGCGAAGAAGAACAGCACGCCTGCGTTCAGGTTCGCGATCACCATGTTTCGGCCGATGGGCAGCACCGCATACGCCATAAAGGCCGCCAGCACCAGCAGCAGCGGCGCCATGTAATGCACAGCCTGGTCGGCGCTGCGCGGGACCACATCTTCCTTGGTGAGCGACTTGATGCCGTCTGCGATCGGCTGCCCGAAGCCATAGGGGCCGACCCGATTCGGCCCGTAGCGGTTTTGAATGCGACCGAGACCCTTGCGCTCCAGCACCGTCGTGATCGCGAACAGCAACGGGAACACAATCAGCACGGGAACTACGGACAGAATCGCCGAGACGATCGGCTGAGCCGCGCCCGGCACATAGCCAAGCAGCCAGTGCTTCGTGATCACGAATATCTGATCGATCGTCTGGGATGTCGTGGCGGGCGTCATCTTTCGGGCACGAGCTCCCTTGCTTCTTTTGCGGGAGTCGAAGGCGCGGCGGCGGATGCGGCGGGTGCAGCCTTGGGTGCCCCCGCCTTAGCTCGAGCCGCCGCCAATTCCGCATCTACGGCAGCGGCCTCCGTCGGGTGGATCTCGTGGTAGTACTCGTTGGACTTCGCCAGCCTATGCTTGTTCCACAGCAGCTCGTTGAACCGGCTGGTGCTGCTCTGCTCGAAGTCCACGTCCATTTTGATCGCGTCGAACGGGCACACCTCGACGCAAATCTGACAGCTCATGCAAACGGATACATCGATGTTGAATCTGGCAGGGTAAAACTGCGGTTTGCCGACAGCGTCAGGCTTCTTGTCTGTGCTCTTCTCGATGAAGATGCACTTGGGCGGGCACTCTTTTTCGCAAATCAGGCAGGAGACGCAGCGTAGGCCCTCCTGCGGGTTTATCCCGTCATACACCAGGAACGGAAAGTTGCGCGAGGCCTCGATGCGCGGCGCTCGCTCTTCCGGGAACTGCACCGTGGTCAGCCGGTCCTTGCTGACATAGCTGCCCACAAAATTTCGAGCCGTCTCCGCCAAGCCCTTCAGAATCCCAGCACCAAACATCGATCTCTCTTCCCCACGGTGAAAAATCGCTTCCACACAGTCAATTTCACTGTAACGCATTTTGCGCTTGGCCTACCGGTCGACCTCGCCCATGACGATGTCGATACTCCCCAGAATGATCACAACGTCGGCCACGTTCTGGCCCAGGCACATGTCCTCAAGAACGGTCAGGTTAATCAAACTGGGCGGCCGCACCCGATAGCGATACGGGTTCGGCGATCCATCGCTGATGAGGTAAAAGCCGAGCTCGCCCTTGGGCGCCTCGATGCGTCCGTAAGCCTCGCCCGGCTTGGGCCGAAAGTTGCGCACCTTGGTCTTGGGGTCGGTGAACGGCCCCTCGGGAAGGTCGCGCATCGCCTGCTGCAAAATCTTCACCGACTCGCGCATCTCCAGCAGCCGGATCATGTAGCGGTCGTAGACGTCGCCGTGGTCGCCGAGCGGAATACGGAAACTGAAGCGATCATAGATGCCGTACTTGTCCACCTTGCGCAGGTCGTAATCCACACCACAGGCCCGCAGCATCGGCCCGGTAATGCCCGCGTTGATCGCCAGCTCTTTCGACAGCACGCCCACGCCCTGCGTCCGCGCCATCAGGATTTCGTTGCTGGTCAGCAGGCTTTCAAACTCATCCAGAAAGCGCGGGAATGCATCGACAACCTGCTGGGCCTGCGCGAGCCAGCCCGCGGGCAGGTCGACGCGGCAGCCGCCGAAGCGCATGTAATTGCACATCATCCGCGCGCCGGTGAGCGACTCGAACAGATCGAGAATTTTTTCGCGCTCGCGGAAGGCGTACATCAGCGGCGTACCGCTGGCGCCCATGTCCTGCATCAGAAAACCAACGAGGCTGGCGTGGTTCTGCAGCCGCGTCAACTCGCCCGTGATGACGCGCAGATACTCGGCGCGCTCCGGAACCTGAATGCCCGCCAGCTTCTCGACCGCCAGCGCATACGCCCAGTTATTGGTGATCGAGCAGAAATAATCCAGCCGGTCCGTGTAAGGCATTGACCCCAGATAGGTTTCATCTTCGGCGATCTTTTCGTGATTGCGGTGCAGATAGCCGAAGATCGGCTTGAGCTTCACCACGCGCTCGCCATCCAGCGCCACATCCATCCGAAACACGCCGTGCGTCGACGGATGCTGCGGGCCCATGGAGACTTCGAGCAACTGCGTTGTGCTATCCACCTTTGGAATGCGTGAGATGCGTCCGGATGGTGACGTCGCGGGCGCGGTGGTTTCCAGCTCAAAATCCGGCGATTCTTCTGTGGTCATCATGTGGTTTTATCGTGGTGCTGTATGGTTTTTGCGAGCACCTCGTCGTGCGCGGTCGGCTCATATTCATAGTCGTCCGGCTCGACGTAATCCCGGCGCATTGGGTAGTCCACGAACCCCTCCCACATCAGCAGGCGGCGCAGGTCGGGGTGACCATCGAAGACGATGCCGTAGAGGTCGAAGATCTCGCGCTCCTGAAAATCGGCGCTGCGCCACAGCGGCGTCAGCGACGGCAGATGAACGCGCGCAGCGCGGTCCTCGGTGCGCATGCGCAGAATGACGGGCCCATGTTTCTTGCTCATGGAGTAGAGATGGTAAACGGTTTCAAGATAGCCGCCCGTCACAGACTTGCGAACTTCGTCCACTTCCTTCTCGACCGGCACACCATCGGGCCCGTCGATCAACTTCTTGACCTTTACCTTTTCGGAGACGTCCTTCAGCGGCCAGTCGATGCCCGTCACGTTCGAGCAGTAGTCGAAGCGGAGATGCGGAGCGGCGCGCAGAAACTGCGCCACCGCGAATCCGTGTTCCGGGTCCATCAGCAGCGAGTGCTGGCCTGAAGGGCTGGGATTGGCGACCATCTCCAGGCGGCAGCCGGGGACGTTCGCTTCGATCTCGGCCTTAAGCGGCTCCAGTGTCATCCGTGCCTGCCAGCGTGATATTGACTAACGGATCGTCGCCCAACGGGGGGTGCCATATTGCGGGGTTCTGCGGCGGCTCCAGATCGTGCGCGCCAAACTTCGGCACCAGGAACTCGCTTGGCTCGGCGGCGTTCAAGTGGCGCGGCCGTTCGCTTCCGGTGAGCTGCTGCTCGTCGATCTTCTTCTGCAGCGCCATGAAGCCGTCGATCAGCGCCTCGGGCCGCGGAGGACAGCCGGGAATATAGATGTCCACAGGAATGTAGCGGTCGATACCCTTGAGCACGTTATAGCCCTGCTTGAATGGGCCGCCGGAGATGGCGCAAGCGCCCATCGAGATCACGTATTTCGGCTCCGGCATCTGATTATAAAGCCGCACCACCTGCGGCGCCATCTTTTTGGTAATTGTTCCGGCGACGATCATCAGATCGGCCTGCCGTGGCGATGGCCGGAAGACCTCCGCGCCGAACCTGGCAAGGTCATAGCGCGCCATGGTCGTGGCAATCATCTCGATCGCACAGCACGCCAGCCCGAAGTTCAGCGGCCACAGCGAACTCCTGCGGCCCCAGTTATAGAGCTCTTGCAGGCTCGTAGCGACGATCCCCTGCTTGCTCAGCTCGGCCTTCAGCGCTTCATCCATTCCCAAAAAGCCCTTAGCCTCAGCCTAACACTTCTCTGCAGGCGGCTGACTCGAGTGCCCCGTATCCTGTTGCAGTATCAGGTCCAGGTCAGCACGTTCTTTTGGTACGCCCAAACCAGCCCTTCGATCAGCAGCAGCAGAAAAACCAGCATGGCCAAGCATTCGCCTATGCCGAAGCCGCTGAACGACACCGCGAACGGCAGCAGAAATACGGCCTCCACATCGAAGACCAGAAAGATGATGGCATACAGGTAGTAACCCGGCTTGAACTGGATCCAGGCGTCGCCCGTTGTCTCCAGGCCGCACTCATAGACCGCATTCTTGTCGCGGCCGGGCTTCGCGGGCGAGTACTTCTTCGCCCACAGCCACGCCAGCGCCAGCGGCGCAACGGCGAACCCAGCCGCGCCCAGCAGCAGAACGAGAATCGGCAGATACGGACTGTTTCCCATGGCCCTAGATTCCACCGTATCAGATTCCGCCCCACCGACGCGCCCGTTGCCACCCTTCTTCGCCGAATGCTATCCTTCGCCCCTGAACGGAATACCTTCCCGTGGAGCCCCAAACCCCTATGCAGACGAGCTACAACGGAATCCCTGTCCCCGCCAATGGCCAGCCCATCGAGTACAAGGACGGCAAGTACACAGTGCCCGACCACCCGATCATCCCCTTCATCGAGGGCGATGGCACAGGTCGCGACATCTGGCGCGCCTCGCAGCGGGTCTTCGACGCGGCGGTCGAAAAGGCCTACGACGGCAAGCGCTCTGTCGCATGGTATGAGGTCCTCGCCGGCGAAAAGTCCTACCGCAAATCGCAGGAGTGGCTGCCCGAGGACACCGTCAAGGCGACGGTCGACTTCCGCGTCTCCATCAAAGGCCCGCTGACCACGCCCGTAGGCGGCGGCATCCGCTCGCTCAACGTCGCGCTGCGCCAGTTGATGGACCTCTACCAGTGCATCCGGCCGGTGAAGTATTACGCCGGCGTGCCCAGCCCGGTCAAGCACCCCGAACTCGTCGACATCGTCATCTTCCGGGAGAACACCGAGGACATCTACGCGGGCATCGAGTTCCGCGAAGGCACACCCGAGGCCGCGAAGTTCATCGCTTTCGTCAACGACGAGATGCTCAAGGGCACCAAGAAAAAGGTCCGCCTCGACTCCGGCGTCGGCGTCAAACCGATCTCGATCACCGGCTCCAAGCGGCTGGTGCGCGCGGCCATCGCCTTCGCGCTGAAGGAAGGCCGCAAGACCGTAACGCTGGTGCATAAGGGCAACATCCAGAAGTTCACCGAGGGCGCCTTTCGCGAGTGGGGCTACGAGGTCGCTACCCAGGAATTCCGCGCCGACACCGTCACCGAGCGCGAGAGCTGGATCCTCGGCAACGTGGAGGCGAACCCTGGAATCACGCCTGAAGAAAACGCCGCGCTGATCGAGCCAGGCATCGAGTTTGCCGCCAAGGAGTTCGGCGAGAGCGTCGTACAGGAAGTGAAGGACGTCATCGCCAGCATCGGCCAGTCGCACGGTGCGGGCAAATGGAAGCAGAAGATCCTCATCAACGACCGCATCGCCGATTCCATCTTCCAACAGATCATCATTCGCCCGTCGGACTACAGCGTGCTGGCGACAACCAACCTCAACGGCGACTACATATCGGACGCCGCAGCGGCGCAGGTCGGCGGCCTCGGCATCGCTCCGGGCGGCAATATCGGAGACGGCTTCGCGGTCTTCGAAGCCACGCACGGGACTGCTCCCAAATATGCGGACAAGGACGTCATCAATCCCGGCTCCGTCATGCTCTCCGGCGTGATGCTGTTCGACTTCATCGGCTGGAGCGAAGCCGCTCGGCTGATCGAGTCGTCGATGGAAAAGACCATCCAGCAGAAGTTCGTCACCTACGACTTCGAGCGTCAGATGCAGGGCGCGACCAAAGCGAAGACCAGCGAATTCGCCACTCGCATGATCGAAAATATGTGACGGCGCGCTCGCGATAGATCGATAGGTTGGCCGCGTTCGGTCAGTGCGTAGTGTGCCTCTTGGCAGCCGTATGGGTCTGCGTACTCCCGGCATGCGTTCGCTGAAGGACGCCGCGATCGCCTTTCTTGCTGGGTGCCGACGAGCTCTTGGCAACGCCGCGTGCCGCTGTGCGCGATGTTTCATGCGAAGCACTGCGCGATCGGGGCCGCGACGCAGCGCTGCCGCGACGGGCACGCGATGAGCTCCGCGGAGCCAACCTCACCGGCTCCGCCACGTAGAGAGATCGCCCCGGCGCAACGCGATTCGACGAAAGCCGGTTCCACGCGCGCAACTGCTCGATACTGATGCCGAAGCGGTCGGCCACGGTGATCAGCGTGTCGCCGCGGCGCACCTTATAGCGCTGTTGAGCCGATCGTTCCGCGGCGGCGATCGGAACCACGAGTTCATCGGCCGCCTCGACAGGCTGTGCCGCGGCGATGTCGTTATACGTCGCGATCGCGCTGGCCTTGGCGTGCATCGAGGCCGCAATCGTATCCAGCGTCTCCCCGTCCTTCACCACATGGAAGCGCCAGCTCCTGCGGTCCTCCTCCGGAATCTCTTTCAGGCGATCGAGGTAGGTCTGGCGCGTGCCGGCCGGGATGTGCATGTCGTAAGGAATATCGCTGGGCGTGGAAAGCCGCAGCAGCGCGGGATTGAGCGCGACGATCTCAGGCACCGTGGCGTCGGTCAGGTCGGCGACCAGTTGCAGGTCGATCGCGTACGACGTCGTGACGGTGTCGGAGAGCACTGGCGGATCGGGCACGATGTCCGTGAGGCCGTACTGCTTCGGATTTTTCGCCATGATGATCGCCGCAAGAATACCCGGCACATAGTTCTTGGTCTCCGCAGGCAGCGCGTTACGCCGATAAAGCTCCCAGAAATCCGCGTATCCGGTGCGGCTTACCGCGCGCTGCACATACAACGGACCCCAGTCGTACGCGGCCATCGCGAGATACCAGTCGCCGAACTGGTTATAGAGCGACTTGATGTACTTCGCGTAGGCTACCGTCGACTTCTCGGGATCGAAGCGTTCATCGAAGTAGCCGTTGCGCTCCAGCCCATAGGCTCCGGCGAAGGGCATGAACTGCCACATGCCGCCCGCGCCGGAGCCGCGGTTGAGCGCCTGCGGCTCAAAACCCGACTCCGCCACAGCCTGATAGATGAGGTCCTGCGGGACGCCGTTATCGCGCAGGATCTTTTGGATCATGGCCTTGTATTTGCCGGCGCGCTCCAGCGACGCCTTCAGGTGCGCATGACCCGTCGGCGAGTTGGTGAAGTAGTTGATGAAGCCCGCGACGTAATCGTTCACCACCAGAGGAAAGTCTGATTGCGTGGTCTTCAACTCCGCGCTCACACGGCCAACCAACGCGGGGTTGGGCGGAAAAGTAACCGCCTCGGCATCGGCCAGCGGCGCGTCTTCGATCTTCGGCGAGAAGCCGTTGCCCTGCTTGAGCGCGACCAACTCCAACGAGTTAATCGCCGAAAGCAAACGATCGAATTCGTCCGACAGTTGCGGATCGTTCTTCACGTCCATGCCGCTCGAAAGCATGGTATCCACCGCAAAATCGAAGTCTGTGCGTGCGGCGTCGAGGCGATTGGCGTCGTAGTTGTCCACGCCCGACTTATAACTTGCCTCGGCGCTGTCGATAAGCTTCTGCGCCTTCTGCGCGTGCTGCTCGTCGAGGATAAGCTGCGCCGCCTGCGGCTGTTGCTGCGCGGCGCTCTGCGTTGCCTGCTGTTGTTGCTGGAGCGTGGGAGCGGTGGCGTTCGCCGCTGCGTGACCGGGTGCGCCGGCCGCTGCCGACGTATCGGCCGGACAGCCGGTGAGCGCCAGCAGCAGCGGCGCGCAAGCGAGGGCGAAGACTGTTCGTCGCAGCAGAGCCGTGTTTCGTTCGCGCGATATCAACCTCTTTATTGTACGGGTTGGAGCGGACGAGAGACCTGGGGCCTATGGAGGAGGATAAGAGGCCGGTGGGAGCAAATGGCGTGCTTGCGGTGTCTAGAGCAGAAACAGAGTTGCTGTAATGAGCCTCCACGTCAAACAGGCTTTTTCCCAAAGAAAAAGCCTACTCCTCTTCTGTTAGCCGCATGCTACTTACTCTGTTTCTGCTCTAATAGAGCGAGCCTATTTGGGAAAAGGAATCTTTGAAGTGCCGCCAACGAAGCCAAGCGCGCTTCGTCCAGGATTTCGCTGCTTTCCCTTGGCGGCTTCAACCCGGGCCTGCGCCGATCTACTCTCGCCGATCTACTTTTAAGGAGTCCGTATGAACCGCTGTGCCATAGTAGTAGCCTCCATGCTGGTGCTGGTTGGCGCAGTTCCTCTGGCGGCGCAGCAGCCTGCGCCGCCGGCACAACTGACAATCTACAATGAAGACTTCGCGGTGGCGCGCACCAGCGTTCCGCTTGACCTGCACACCGGCACGAATGAGGTGCTGACAACCCGCGTGACCAGCCAGTTGGAGCCGGACTCGGTGGTCCTGCGCGACCCGGCAGGGCATCGCGTGCTGCACGTTCTGGAGCAGGACTACGACGCCGGCGTGGTGACCCAGGCCTGGATGCTGAACAAGTATGAAGGCCAGACCATCGACTTCCAGATCCAAGGGCCGTATTTGATCAATACCGACACGGGCGAGAAGATGCTGCCCGCGCAGACAGTCAAGGGCCGCATCGTGCGCGCGGGCGACCAGCCGCTGATCGAGATCGACGGGCATCTGCAGTTCCAGCTTCCAGGGCTGCCGCTGTTTCCGGCCGCGACCAACGGTCTACTGCTGAAACCAACGCTGCGCTGGCAGATCGAAGCGGACAGGCCCGCGAAGTTCGATGCGGAGCTGGATTACATCACGCATGGGATGAGCTGGCAGGCAACGTACAACGTGGTTGTGCCGGAAGCGGAGAACGTCGCGGGCGCGGAGCTTGCCGAGGTGCTGGGGTGGGTGACGATCCAGAACAACTCTGGCACCGATTTTCCGCAGGCAGCCATTCAATTGATGGCCGGCGACGTCGCGAAGCTCCCGCAGCCACGTCAGTTCCAAAGGCAGTACGGCAGCGTGAGCCAGACGGTGTCTGTGGAAGCTGGGTCGGGAGTAACCCAGAGAGCCTTTGACGACTTTCATCTTTACGACCTGCATCGCACGGTTTCGCTCAGCAACAACGAGAGCAAGCAGGTGCAGTTTCTCGATGTCGCCGGCGTGACCGTGCAGCGCACCTATGAGTACGACGGGAACGCGGCTGAATATCAGAACTTCTATCCGGGGTATCACAATGACCAGCGCGACTTCGGCCGCTCCGGCAATACGACCGTTGCAATCCGTGAGGGGATCGATAACTCCGAAGCCAACCACCTGGGAATGCCGCTACCCGCGGGAAGGCTGCGCTTGTACCGCCGCGAGAGGACCGGGCAGATGCAGTTCGTCGGCGAGAGCATGGTGAAGCATACGGCCGCCGGCCAGACGCTGCAGGTTATCAGCGGCCACGCATTCGACCTGACCGGAGCCCGGCGGCAGACGGAGTTTTCCGTGAATCAGGCTGCCCACACCATCGATGAGAGTTTTGAGATCAAGCTGTCGAACGCAAAGACAATGCCGGTGACGATCCATGCGGTAGAGCACATGAACCGTGGCGAAAACTGGGCGATCACCGCCAAGTCGAACGACTTTACGAAGAGCGACAGCAGCACTGTTGACTTTCCCGTGACTGTGCCCCCCAAGGGCGAAACGACGCTGACCTATTCCGTGCATTACACGTGGTAGTTGTGGGCAGACCCATGGCTGCAGCGGGGATACTGAACGGCGGAATCGCTGCCGATGGTAGCCTAGAAGCTCGAAGCTACGCGCCTCTCACCCTCGCATCCGGAATGGCATGGACCCAAGATTCATCCGCAACTTCGCGATCATCGCGCACATCGACCACGGCAAATCGACTCTCTCGGATCGCCTGCTCGAGCTTACGGGCTCGCTGACCTCGCGCGAGATGCAGGCGCAGGTGCTCGATGCGATGGACCTCGAACGCGAGCGCGGCATCACCATCAAGGCCCACACCGTGCGCATGATGTACACGGCGTCCGACGGCAACACGTACCAACTCAACCTCATCGACACGCCCGGTCACGTCGACTTCAGCTACGAGGTCTCGCGCTCGCTGGCCTCCTGCGAAGGCGCGCTGCTGGTGGTCGATGCTTCGCAGGGCGTGGAAGCGCAGACGCTGGCGAACGCGTATCTCGCGATCTCGAACGGCCTCGAAATTATTCCGGTCATCAACAAGATCGACCTGCCCAGCGCGGACATCGAGCGCACCAAGGCGATGATCGAAAAGTCGGTGGGCCTGCCTGCCGATGATGCGGTCGCGGTGAGCGCCAAGACCGGGCAGAACGTCGCCGACATCCTCGAAGCGGTGGTGCATCTGCTTCCGCCGCCGGCGGGGGACGCGGACGCTCCGTTGCAGGCGCTCATCTTCGACTCGTGGTTCGACGCATATCGCGGCGTGATCGTTCTGGCCCGCATCATCAACGGCCGTTTGCGCAAGGGCGACCGCATCAAGATCATGTCCAATGGGCGGCAGTTCGATGTCGATTCGATGGGCGTGATGACGCCCAAGCCGGTCGAGCTGACGGAGCTGAGCGCGGGCGAGGTCGGCTTCTTCGTGGCGACCATCAAGAACGTTGCCGACACGAAGGTCGGCGACACAATCACCCACGTGGACAGGCCGTGCGCGGAGGCGCTGCCCGGCTTTGAAGACATCAAGAGCATGGTCTTCGCCGGGCTCTATACGGTCGATTCGCACGAACATGCGCTGCTCCGCGACGCCCTCGAAAAACTTCGCCTCAACGACGCCAGCTTCAACTTCGAGCCCGAGTCCTCTGTCGCGCTCGGCTTCGGCTTCCGCTGTGGCTTCCTCGGGCTGCTGCATCTGGAGATCATCCAGGAGCGTCTGGAACGCGAGTACAACCTCGACCTCATCACCACCGCGCCCGGGGTGCGCTACAAGATCACCATGACCGACGGCTCCATGCTCGAAGTCGACAATCCCTCGCGCTGGCCCGACAGCACCGAGATCGAGCAGATTGAAGAGCCCGTCATTACCGCGAAGATCCTCACCAACGAGGAGTATGTCGGCGGAATTCTGAAGCTGGTCGAAGACAAACGCGGGCGTCAGCAGAACTTCGAGTACGTCTCCGAGACGCGCGTGATGCTGACCTACGAGCTGCCGCTGAACGAGATCGTGCTCGACTTCTACGACCGGCTGAAGTCGGTCTCGCGCGGCTACGCATCTCTTGACTACCACCTCGCCGGCTCGTGGGTTTCGCCCATGGTGAAGATGGATATCCTCATCGGCGGCGACCCGGTCGATGCGCTGTCGATCATCGTGCATCGCGATGCGGCTTACGAGCGCGGCAAGGCGCTGGTCTCGAAGATGCGCGAGTTGATTCCGCGCCAGATGTTCGAAGTGGCGATCCAGGCCGCGATCAGCTCCAAGGTCATCGCGCGCGAGACCGTGACGGCGATTCGCAAGAACGTCATCGCCAAGTGCTACGGCGGCGATATCAGCCGCAAGCGAAAATTGTTGGAGAAACAGAAGGAAGGCAAGAAGCGCATGAAGCGCATCGGCAAGGTCGACATCCCGCAGGAGGCGTTCCTCGCGGTATTGAAAGTCGGCGAAGAGTAAGACATGGACGTCGGCGAAGAATAGAACCCGCGCACGCGGGGTAGTCGGTCCCTTGTGCCCGCAGCGGGCGCGCCCCGGTCGGCATCCCCTATACTGAAATTTCCATGGACGACATTTCGCCGGAAGCACCGCCGGGCGCACTCGAAGCGCAGCTTGCTCAGCAGCAGGGCGATCTTCGCATCGCCGCGCTGCGAAACTACAAGCTGGACCACGCGTACGATGAGATGTTTGCCGACGAAGGCGAGCTCCACGATCACTACGCGCCGCTGCTGGAGCACTTCGCCGCGCTTCCCCAGGATGAGGTGCAGCGCCGCAAGCAAGCCGCCGACCTCAGCTTTCTCAATCAGGGCATTACCTTCACGGTCTATGGCCGTGAAGAGGGCACCGAAAAAATCTTCCCCTACGACCTGCTCCCGCGCATCATCACGGCGGCCGAGTGGGCCAAGGTGGAAGCCGGCCTGACGCAGCGCATCACGGCCCTGAACCTCTTCCTCAAGGATATTTACAACGAAGGCCGCATCCTCAACGATGGCGTTGTCCCACGCGAGATCGTCTACTCGTGCCAGCACTTTCGCCGCCAGATGAGCGGTCTGCAGGTGCCGCGCAACGTGTACATCGCGGTCTGCGGGACCGATCTCATCCGCCTCGAAAATGGTGACTTCGCGGTGCTGGAAGACAACCTTCGCGTGCCTTCCGGCGTGAGCTACATGCTTACCAACCGGCGCGTAATGAAGCGCATCTTCCCGCAGCTCTTCCGCAACTACAACGTGCGCCCAATCGAGCAATACACGCAGTTGCTGCTGGGCACGCTGCGCTCCCTCGCGCCCGAAGGTCGCCCCGAACCGAACATCGTCCTGCTCTCGCCCGGCGTCTTCAACTCGGCCTACTTCGAGCACGCGTATCTGGCTCGCCAGATGGGGATCGAGCTTGTCGAGGGCCGCGATCTTGTGGTCCACGACAACGTCTGCTACATGCGCACCACCAGCGGTCTGCGCAGGGTTGACGTGATCTATCGCCGCGTTGACGACGACTTCATCGATCCACTTTCGTTCCGTTCGGACTCGATCCTGGGCGTGGCCGGGCTGTTCAACGCCTATCGCGCAGGCAATGTTACGCTGGCCAACGCCTTCGGCACGGGCGTGGCCGATGACAAGGCGCTCTACGCCTACGTGCCCGACATTATCCGGTATTACCTAAGCGAAGAGCCGGTGCTGAACAACATCGAGACCTTCCTGTGCACGCGCGAAAAAGAGCGCAAGTATGTGCTGGCGAACCTCGACAAGCTGGTGGTGAAGGCGGTGGGCGAATCCGGTGGCTATGGCATGTTGATCGGCCCTCACTCGACCGCCAAAGAGCGTGCCGAGTTTGCCGATCGCATCGAAGCCAATCCGCGCAACTACATCGCTCAACCGACGATCAGCTTCTCGCGCGCGCCGTGCCTCATCGGAGACGAGCTCGAGCCGCGGCATGTCGACCTGCGGCCTTACGTCCTCTATGGCGACAAGGTGACGATTGTGCCCGGCGGCCTGACTCGCGTGGCGCTGCGGCGCGGTTCGCTGGTGGTCAATAGCTCGCAGGGCGGAGGCTCGAAGGACACCTGGGTGCTGAGCTAACCCTACCCCAGCAGCCCTGCCATCGAGACCCAGCACAGCGCCGTCTGCGTGACGATCACACCCGCCGTCAGCAGCAGAAACAGATTACGCTGTCGGGTCTCCAGCGCATCCGCGAAGACGCCGCCGACAAACGTGAACAGAAACGGCAGCGCCCACAACCACGGCGCGCTGATGACTTGCGTTGTGTACACAAACACCAGCACCAGCACCATCAGCAGCGGCGCCGTGTTGCCGAAGTAGCGGCTGCGGCGCGTGGTCGCGTAGAGTACCAGCGCGACCAGCGTGGCCACCATCATTCCAGCGTTGGCCGGTGTGAAGACGAAACGGCGCAGCGCAGCGGTGGTCAACCAGAAGCGCCCGCTCCCGCCCGAAAAGACGTAGAGGAACGCCGTCAGTTTGAAGCTGAACGAGGCAAAGACAATCGCCATCGCCCCCAGCGCCGCATAGATCATGATCTGCGCGACGTGGGCTCGCCGCCGCTCGGCGAGATAGAAGAAGAACAGGCCGCCCGCAACCCAGCCGATCATGGCGGCCAGCACATGCGCCGCCGCGGTCAACCCCAGAGCCACCGTGAGCAGCAGAATGCGCGGCTTCCACTTGCTGCGCGGCCCCTGCAACGCGTGCGCCACACCCATGGCCGTATACACCAGCCCGTAGAGCCCCCACATGGCAAGCACCTCGTTGTTCGGGCGACTCGCATAGCGCACGATAGCCGGGCAGAACACGTAGAGCGCCAGGGCCAGCGCGCCGCCTTCCGGGCCGAACAGCCGCTTCGAGACCCACCACAACCCGCCGCCCAGCCAGATTGCAAACAGCACGAAGGGCAGCCGCATGAGGTACTTCACGAAGCCGAGTTCGTGGCGCGCCTCCCACGTGGTCCCGTTCAGCGAGCTGCCCGCGTAGAGACGATCCTCCGGTTTACGAAAGCGGTCGGCGGTGAGCATCATCAGCCGTTGGGCCGTGAGTGGAAAGCCAGCCAGCCGATAGGCAAACGTGCCGTCGCCATTGAGGTTGCCGCAGGTGGTGAAGTAGCCCTGCAGCACCGAGGGGCTCTCCCACATCTCGCGTCCGCAGTGTGCGTAGCGATAGTCGTTGGCATCCAGCGGCTGGTGCGCGATGGTCCAGAGACACTCGCCCAGCAGCGCCAGCAGCAGCAGCGCGGCAACCCGCTGCGCGCGCCCAATGGTAAAGCCTCGCAATCTCATCGTCAGGGGAAAGTGTACAAGGGATCGCGGAACGCGGCCCTATGCGCTGGAGCGCTCGGCGATGATCGCCGAGTCCGGCGCTGAGCATCTCCGGCTGCAACCCTGTATTTTTGAAAGTATGGATTCGCTCACGTTCACTCCCGGCCGCGCCTTTCTCTCGTCCAACTCTCCGGCGGTCCCGTGGACGGCTGTATTCGAGGACGAAGGGCCAGCGGGCTATCTTTACGCCTGCGACCGGTCGCGGGAGACCCACGAGGAGTCCATCCTCGACGCCATGCTGATCTATAGCAGTGGCGCGAGCAGTGGTGCGAGCGGCGGGAAACTGGGCGACAGCGGCGACGAACCTGGGGACACGGCCCGCGAGCGGCTGGCCAGCATCCAGTGGTCGCGCGACGGCCAGCAGTGCGTGCTCTATCTCGATGGCAGCGCCCAGGCCTTCATCGACTTCGCCGCCCACACCAGCTTCTGCCGCTCGAACTTTCCCAACTTCCTGAACGAGCACAATGACACCTGGCGCAAAAGCTCCCACGCCTGGGACGACGCCGCGCTACAGAGCTTCGAGGCGGCCATCTACGCCTGAACCAATCCGGGGGTTCCATGTCTCGCTTCTGAGGACCTGTCGAAAGAACTTCTCTCCGACCAGGCGGTGGGAGACAGGGCCACCCCCACCCCCCTCCCCCCATTGATTAATTGCTTTTATGCAAAACAATTCATACAAAGGACTTAGAAGGGGGATTGACTGCCCTGTTGCTGTCCCGCCGCCAGAATGAATGCCGGGACTTTTCCGTTCTTCGTGCTGTTTCCATGATACGGCGCGGCGCAGGGGAAACGCGCCAAATGTTTTTGGCGAAATGTTCTTTCCTTTTCAAGGAGATGAGTGCGGTCGGTTGCCTGCAGGGCTTGACAGGTTTTCGGGCGGGCGGGAGAACGTGTTGCGAAAAACGCTCCTTCGAGTCGGCTGCTGCTGGCGTGGCCTGTACCTGCATGTTTGTGCGGGGCTCGACCCGCTTGCCCCACCCAGTAAACTGAACATCTATGATCCTCAGGCTTCCCACCGGCCCGTTCGCCGCTTACCTCTTCGACTGCGACGGCACCATCGTCGACTCCATGCCACTGCACTACGTTGCGTGGAACCGCGCACTCACCGAGTACGGCTGCGCCAACTTCAGCGAAGAGCTCTTCTATCGCATGGGCGGGATGCCGGTCGCCGACGTAGTCGCGGACCTGAACAGGCGCGATGGCTTGGCCATGCCGGTTGGCGAGTTCGCGCTGCGCAAGGAGAGTCTCTACTACGACCTCATCCACGACCTGCAGCCCGTTCCCGAGGTGCTCGAGCACATTCATGCCAGCCACGGAAAGATTCCGTTCGCCGTGGTCTCGGGCAGCACGCGCGCGTCGGTCGAAAAGTCACTGTCCGCGCTGGGCATCCTCGACCTGTTCGACACTCTGGTCTGCGCGGGCGACTATACCCGCGGCAAACCGGACCCCGAGCCCTTCTTGCTGGCGGCCGAGCGTCTGGGGGTTGCGCCGAAAGACTGCCTGGTCTTTGAGGATGCCGAGGTAGGCATTCGCGCGGCCACAGGGGCGGGCATGCCCTCGGTGCGGATCGCGCAGCCCTGGGAGCGTGTCCCGGTTTAGAGCAGCCGCTGTCCCAGATCGGGAGGCCGAAGAAAAAGAGTTGTGCGAGCTGCGCTGCGGCGGCCGGCGCGGTCCTATAGTAAGGAAATACCTGAAGGAGTCTTACACTGCTTCTCAGCAAGTCGAAGAAGCACTACGTCGGCCTCACTTGGGCCAATGGCGAACTCAAAGGCGGCTTCGCCATGCAATGCGATAAGAGCAATTACCGGGGCATCCTCACTGCGATCGAGGGTATCTCGGGCAAGAAGGCAGTCGATTCCGATTCCATGCCCGGTCAAGCATTAGGCTGTCGAAAAAATTAATATCTCCAGGCCGTATCGCGCAGCACCGCGCCTGGCGTAGTATCTCGCAGCAGCAAAACCCGGGCCCCCGCGATTCCCTGTACTGCACGATTAGATACCAAGAAAACCATAGCAGCGCAGGCCCGGCCGTAGCCGGGCCTTTCCCTTTAACCCAGCGCTGTGCAAAGAAACCGGACAACCCAGGGCATCTTTCTACAGAGTGATTTGCACAAGCGCGGGAATTCGTCCGACCCGGGCCGAGAGGGTCGACACGGCAGGTGGCCTGCCACGTCATTCACCTCTTTGCAGGTTGGTTGCGATACCGCTCAACGCTCTGCCCGGAATCATTCATCGTCCCGCTCCGATCCTTCGATCTCTTTGGCTTGCGACAAAATGGAATAGAGGAGAGAGGCTGAATACAGGCCGCACTTGCCGTCATCGAACGTAATGATAACGGCATTGTCGAGTCTCTCTGCGGAGAGGAGGCGGGGACCAGCGGGGATTTCCATAGCGCGAGTATCGCGCCGCGATGAATCCTTTTCTGCCTCCCATGCGACAGAGGCGCGATTCCAGGGCAGGATACCCTCCGGTTCTGGAGACATCCTGCTATACTGAGAAACGTTGTCCAAATAGCCGTCATCCAGCAGGATCACCATGCCAAAGTTAAAAACCCACTCGGGTGCAGCCAAGCGCTTCAAGAAGACCGGCACCGGCAAGTTCAAGCGCGGTCAGACGAAGATGCGCCACATCCTGACGTCGAAGACGAACCAGACCAAGAGCAAGTTGGGCCGGATCGTCCTCGTCTCCGTGGCTGATACGCCGAAGGTCGCACGCATGTTGCCTTACGCGTAGGAATTCTTTTCGCAGATTTCGCGAAGTCGTAAGCAGCAGCTAGAGTTTTTCGAATCGAGCCGTATTTCATACAAAACAAAGGGCCGCCAAAGCGTTGAGGCCCCTGGGGTTGCGCAGCAAAACCCACTGAGATTCGAAGCAGCAAGCGAGTGAAGAGGCCCACCTTACCTCCAACCGCTAACCGATACACGCAAAAGGAGATAGACCATGCCCCGTGTCAAACGGAGTACCAAACGCAACGACCGCCGCAAGAAGATTCTGAAGCGCGCCAGCGGATATTTCCTCACAAAATCAAAGCTTTACCAGGCCGCTCAGGAAGCCGTTGAGCGCGGGCTGAAGTTTGCCTATATTGGTCGCAAGCAGAAGAAGCGGCAGTTTCGCTCGCTCTGGATCGTGCGCATCAACGCGGCCTGTAAGCTCAATGGAATGAGCTACTCCACGTTCATCAACGGCCTCAAGAAAGCTGGCGTAGGGCTGGATCGCAAGATTCTGGCGGATATCGCGGCCAATGACGGCGCCGGTTTTGCGGCGCTTGCGGTTACGGCCAAGGGCGCGCTCGAAGCGGCCAAGACGGCGCGGGCGGCGGCGTAAACACAAGAACCCGAACGAGATAGACAGGCGCGGCTTCCATGCAGATGGGGTCGCGCCTTTTGCCTATTTAAGTGCGGTGGAAGTGCATTTTGTGTGGTTTCTGTGTGGTGGAAGCGTGGTGGGGGCGGCTCCGCTGTTTGCGTTCGCGTAGGTTGATTAGCTAAGCTAGGTTAGCAGGAAGAGTTGAACGCGCAGGAGGGCGGCCATGGTGACAGCGACAATCTTTGAAGCCAAGACCAGGTTGTCGGAGCTGATCAAGAAGGCGCAGAGCGGCGAGACGGTGATCATCACGTCGGGCCGGGAGAAGACCCCGGTGGCGAGGCTGGAGCCGATCGAGCCGAAGAAGTTCAAGCGGCTGGGCGCGCTGGAGACCCCGGGCTTCGAGCTCGGCGATGCCTTCTGGGAGCCGCTGCCTCCTGGCTGGGATGGGGTGACCGGTTCCGAGGATGACCCATTGTGAGTGCGCTGCTCGATACCCACGCGCTGTTATGGGCGGTCTTGGATCCGGCACGGCTTGGGCGCGAGGCTGCCTCGTTCCTTCGGGACGAGAGTAATCGAATTTACGTCTCGGCGGCGTCTGCGTGGGAGATCGCGACGAAGGTGCGTCTGGGCAAGCTGCCGGAGGCGGTCACCTTCGAGGAAGACTTTGAGCGCCTCGTCACTGAAGTTGCGGGGTACAAGCTGCTGCCCATCGACACTCAACTGGCGCTTCGTGCCGGACGACTGGTTGGCGATCATGGCGACCCTTTCGACCGCATGATTGCGGCGCAGGCGCTGGCGATGGATGTTCCGGTGCTCAGCCTCGACGCGAAGCTCGACGCGTTCGGCGTGCGGCGCATCTCGTAGGTGGCGATGAATCGATGGGTCGCAGTCCGGCTCGGAGTTGCGCTGGGAGTGGCGCTGGGTTGTAGTCTCGCGGCTCATGCGCAGATGGCGCAGGCGCAGGCTGCTCCGCCCAAAGACGCGCCGCTGCAGGTGGCGTTTACGTTCGACGATCTGCCGGCGCATGGGCCGCTGCCGCCGGGGGAGTATCGGCCGGAGCCGATGCGGT
This sequence comes from Granulicella sp., assembly GCA_965277925.1. Taxonomy (GTDB): domain Bacteria; phylum Acidobacteriota; class Terriglobia; order Terriglobales; family Acidobacteriaceae; genus Granulicella. The sequence goes on from OZ255850.1 coordinate 2,901,715, forward strand.
CGATCATCACGACGCTGAAGGCCGAGCGGATGCCGCCGGTGTATGGGTTTGTGAACGGGTTTCGCGTGGCCGAGTATCCGTACCAGATGGAGCTGCTGCGCGAGTGGCTTGCCTCGGGAAATCCGCTGGGCAGCCATACGTGGTCGCATCCGGCGCTGGACCAGACCTCGGCGAAGCAGTACATCGCGAACATCGCCGAGGATGAGCCGCTGCTGAAGAAGCTTGACCCGCGCGGCGACTGGCACTGGTTCCGCTATCCGTTTCTGGAAGAGGGCAACCCGCTGGCCAAGCGCGAGGCGGTGCGGGGTTGGCTGCTGGCGCACGATTACAGGATTGCCGAGGTGACGATCGACTTCGGCGACTACATGTGGAACGACGCGTATGCGCGCTGCGCGGTGAAGCACGATGACGCCGCCATCGGCTCGCTGCACGACAGCTATCTGGCCACGGCGGCGGAGTACATCACGTACTCGCGCACACTCTCGCAGCGGCTCTACGGGCGGGATATTCCGTATGTGCTGCTGCTGCATGTGGGGGCGTTCGATGCGAAGATGCTGCCGGACCTGATTGCGCTGTATCGCTCGCGGGGATTTGAGTTTGTGACGCTGCCGCAGGCGGAGTCGGACCCGGTGTATGGCGCCGACCCGAAGATCGATCCGAAGATTGCGTATCCCGGGGGCGGCCTGCTGCTGGAGCTTCAGGCGGCGGCGCGCAAGGTGGATACTCCGGACGCGAGCGAGCCGGAGAAGCAGCTCGATGCGATGTGCCGGTGACCCCCACTCATGACGATACAGCCGTCATGAATGGGCCACCCGCTGCAAGGCCCGAGATGCGATGAGATGACAAGCACGTGGACCCATGCGACTGGCTATGGGGAGGGATTTGTGGGCAGGTTGTTGGCTTCGCGCAGGAGTTGGAACAAGTTGTCGGGGCGGACGACGACGTAGTCGCTATCGAGCGAGTTGGCGACGTTGGCGAAGTCGATGGGCCGTATGTTCATCCAGGGCTGGGCCTGGATGAGGATGAAGCGCGGTGAGTTGCCGTCCCATCCTTTGGCGGCGTGGGCGATGGCGCTCTGCATGTCCGAGGGGTGGGCGCAGTAGTTGCAGTCGAAGGCGTGGGCCGGGAGGGTGTTGCCGTAGATGGTGGTGCCGCCGCCGGTGTTCTGCGCGGTGAGGCCGAGCAGCGAGGGAGCGTTGGCAGCGTAGGCGTCGCCGACGTTCTGGTTGATGCCGCCAGTGATGGTGTTCCAGACAGTGATGATGCGGAGGCCGGCGCGGTGGGCGTAGTCGGCTGAGGTGGAGATGAACTGATTGAGGTCGTTCGCGTCGGGCCAGTCGTTGGGGTAAGCGTAGCCGTAGCCGGAGGGGCCGGAGAGCAGTTCATCGTTATCGGTGGCGGTGGACCAGTAGTAGTTGAGTGCGCCCGGCATGGCGTCAACCATGGAGGGGGAGACGGTCCAGCCGATGGGAACCGTGCCGCGGGCGCCGCCTCCCCAGAGCTTGCGCATGAGGTGCTCAACGTACTGGAGATTGTCGCCGTCACTGTACTCAAATCCGACATAGATCTTGTTTTGGAGCGGGGGCGGGGGCGGCGTGGGTTTAGGCGTTATGGTGCGCGGCAGGCCGCTGTGAAAGGTGAGATTGGTGGAGTAGTCGCTGGCAACGGTGGCGATGCCCAGCTGCGAGGCATCGGTGACGCCGGCGACTTCGTTGGGCCACCATCCCATGACGATTTTGCCGGGGCCCATGGAGGTGAGGAACTGGTTGAGCAGAGGGCCCTCGGCGGGGTCCTTGGGGTTGAGCCAGACGGAGGCGCCGCCCACCGCGGTGGCGTATTCGCGGACCGAGCCGCTGATACTGGTGGGGTTGACCTCGAAGAGAATGCGATGCTGGAGCGAGGGCCAGAAGTCGTTGTACATGGCCTGATAGACCTGGAGCTTGGTCGTGTACTGGCCACGGAGGTCGATGAGGATGGGCAGGTTGTACGGCGGGGCGGTGAGGCGGGCGACTTGCGAGGGCGCGGCGACGAGTGCGTTGCGGGGTCCGGCGAGTGTGGTGGCGAGGTTGAGGGTGTCGATCAGGTTGGAGTCGTAGATGATGATGCCCTGCAATTCGCTGCGATACTTGGCGATGAGCGACCAGTTGTCCGAGACCTGGTTGTAGCCATAGCCGAGGGAGTCGAGCCAGGTGTACGGGCCTTCGGCATTGGCATCGCCCTCATAGGAGAAGATGCGCGGCTCGGTGAGGTTGACGACGCCCTTCAGGGAGGAGAAGAGGGCTTTATCTTCAGCAGGGGAAATGTTGGGATCCTGGGGCTGAGAGGGGAAAAGGATGAGGTCCTGGGTCTGCGCAGGCGCGGGGAAGGAGGGCAGGAGTTGAGCGGCGGGCCAGATGAAGGTCCGGCACACTGTGCCTTTCGGAACGTTCCGGGCGACCATCGAAAGGTCCTGGATATTGACGACGCCGTCAGCGTTGAGATCGGCAGCGGAATTGTAGCCGGATTGACCTTGTGATTTCCCGAACGAGGCATGCACGAGGTTGAAATCGGCACAGTCCACGACGCCGTCTCGATTGACATCGCCCACGCTCTGGGTTGTGGCGGACAACGTTGAGCCTATCAAGAGAGAAAGGCAAATGACTGGTCTCTGCAACCGATTACATTTCAAGGTATTCGACCCCGGCCCGAGCAGTATTTAAAGACGGATCGAAGGTAAGGCAATGCCTTGAGGTTTGTCAAGAAGAAAGGGAGCCAATTGTCCTGCCACAATAGAAATGTCTCCGGTTTCAGCTCGATTGAAATGTCCCCCTGGCTGTAGTTGGCAAGCGCGAAGGGGCGCATCGGCTATCCTGTAGATATGGCGTTCGCAGCGGAAGATCGTGGCTCTTCATCGCAGGGTGGTGGCGGGTCGCGGGTGGCGGGGGACCGTGAGGCTGGCGGGGACGGCCGGCGTTGGAGTCGTGGGGGAGGGAGCCACCCGCCGGTGAAGGCTTGGCACTGCGGAGAGCACACTGTAGCCGAATCAATTGGCTTTGCCCTCCATCTTGTCGACAATGGCGATCAACTGCGGATCCTGTTGCGAGTCCTGCCACATCGGATCGCTCAGGACCGAGAAAAGAAGTGATGAATGAACGTTTGCCGCCTTTTGCAGCCAAGTGATAGTTGCGGTGTGATTGTGGAGTCCGTGATAGATCAGCGCGATCAGGTAAGGATCGACATAGGCGGACTTCGCCTGATACCGAAGCGATTCCATGCGCCGCATAGCGTCCTTCCGGTCTCCTGAAAGCGCAGATGTATATCCCGACTCCGCCAGAAGGATAGGAGGGGCAAAGCCGTTGCGCGTCGAGAACGCGTCCAGCACATGGACAGCCTCTTTATACTTTCCGAGCTCGGTCAAGGACCTTCCGAGACCGAGATAGGGCAGCGGCGAACTCGGATCGAGCTGCATTGCCGAGCGGTAGGAGCGGACCGCATCCTCGTAGTGACGCTCGTAATAGGCTGCGCATCCGAGCTCCGAGATTAGCATTTCGGACTGGGGATCGTAGGACAGAAGTCGCCGCACCTCTTCTTCCGCACGCCGGGGATGTCCGGATTGCTCACGGAGATGGGCGGTGCAGGCGAGCATACTCATCGCTGAGCGGGTGGCGCCTTCTTTTTCGAGCTCCGCGGCAGCGCTGGCATAGTCCCAGTCGTAGAGCAGGTCGACGATGCCTAGTGAGCCGTGGGCCTCGGGCAGCGAAGGATTGAGTTGCAAGGCCATTAGCGCCGCCGTGCGCGCGATCGGCATGTGGTCGAGTGGCGATTCGTAATAAATCCCTAAGAAGAGATGGGCCTGAGCGAGATCCGACCAGGCGCGATCGAAGTTCGGATCCAACGCGGTGGCCTTCTGGAAGTGCTGGACGGCCTCGCGGAAGGCTTGTGGCGAATCGGTTCGGGTCAGCGCCTCCCCGCGAAGGTTCTCCTCGTACGCCGCCGGACTGTTCGTGTGCTGGCCAAGCGGAGACTGCCCGGTAAGCTTACCGGTATCGAAAGAAAGCGCCTGCAGGGTGTCGTGCAAAATGTCTGCCTGAACGTTGCGTAGATCCGGGGTATCAGAGAGATACTGATGGCTTAACAGGATGCTGTTATTGTTTGTCTGAACGAGCTCGACGTTGAGGACCAATTTGTCCTGGTTGCGCTGCAGCCGGCCCTGAAGCACCGAATCGGTCCCGAGGTTGTGTCCTATGCTCTGCGCGTCCTGTGGCGTATTGCGAAACCGGAACACAGTCGTGCTGCCGATAACGCGCAGGCCGAGGACGCCGGCAAGGTCCTGGATCATGCTTTGGGTCGTGCCATCGGAGACATAATCCAGCGACGGGTCCCCGGTCTGGTTGACGATAGGGAGCACAGCGATCGAGAGGGGTGCTCGATGCACAATGGCAATCGTCTTATGACGGCGCCAGAGCAGAATGGAAGAAGTCGCGATGACCACAAGGCATACGCCGCGTATGACGGCCGTTGGCAGCCAGGAGCGGGCTGGAAGCCGTTCCGCTCCGACGCCTGCGAAAGGTTGCGGGGAGTTCTCCCCCAAAACGGCGACGAGTGGTGACATCTGCGGCAGCGCTTCCACCGGCGCGATGAAACGGTAGCCGCGGGTGGGAATCGTCTGGATGAACCTGGGGTCGCGGGAGCTGTCGCCGAGCTCATGGCGCAGGACGGCGATGGCGCGCGCCAAGGTATTTTCTTCGACAAAGGTATCGGTCCAGACAGTCTCGAGAAGAGTGTTCTTTTGGACCAGGTGGCCTGCATGGCTGACGAGCTGTAGCAGAACACGGAGGTTCTTAGGCTCCAGCGCTACCCGTGAGCCCTGGCGCAACAGGCAGAAATCCTCTTCGCGAAGCTCGAAGTCTCCGAAGCGATAGATCATCAGCGCACCTTCTGCGTGCTACGAGAACCGCCGCCAAGGATTCAGCGCGGCTCCGTTCCGGCTGCGGCCTGCTCCTGGAGGGAGGCGCCGCTGCCCATTCTATCTGCAGACCTCAGAATCCGACAGCCAGTCATGGTGTTGGACACCGTTGCAGGGGAGGGCCACCACTTTATCTGGGCCGCCCTCATAAAAACATCAGGAAAACTCCATAAAAGAGACCATGCAGATCTCCATAGCTGGGTGCTAGTCTGCGCCTCATCAAGTCTGTGCGGCCACTCAGAAGAGGGCCCTGAAGGGATAAACATGAAAAATACTATGCTTAACATCAGCCGCCGGTCCGCTCCCAGGTGCTTCCAATCCTGGGCCAGCTTATCCGGTATTGTCCGGTCGCATGCCAAGGTCTTTTTGACAGTGATCGCGTTCGTGGCGACGCTCGCGATGTCGCGGGCCGCTAGAGCAGATTCCTATACCTTTTCGGTGAATGGAAGCGGCATCCAGGCGTCGGGAGTCATCCAGGTTTCGAACACTGGACCACTCGGGGCCGATACGGTGACGGGGATCACCGGTTCATTCTCTGATTCCAATAACGGCATTTCAGGCGCGATTACCGGGCTGGAGTTTGCTCCCCCTCCGACGTTCAATACTTCGCCTCCTGCAGCACCCAATACCTTTGGCGCTCCCGCGGTCACAGACGCCGGGTTTTCCTTCGACAACCTCTTCTGGCCCGATGCGGACTCACCGGCAGTATGCACGGACGCGCTGGCGTTTTACGGCGGTTATTTTGACGTGTATGGGATGGCGTTCGACGTAGCCGGCGGGTACAAGGCCGACCTCTGGAGCGATGGCGCTTTGGGCGGATACCAGCTCAACGACTCTCTTAAGGGGGTTCCTTTCACACCCAACAATATGGCCGGCCTGGCCTACGCTGTGAATGTCAGCGCGTCGCCCACGCCTGAGCCGGGATCGATGTTGCTGGTTGGAACGGGGCTCTCTGGCATGGCTGTTCTCTGTCGCCGGAGAAAGACAGCTATATAACGCGGACACTGCGGGGCCACGAACGGGAGTGGGTGCCGATGTATCTGCTCCCAGTCGGGCTAGCAAAATTCATCGGCTATCCTGTTGGTATGGCGTTCGCAACGGAAGATAAGGTGGCTTCATCGCGGGCCGGTGGCGGCGGGTCGCGGGCGGCGGGTGAGGATGAGGCCGGCGGGGGAAGGCCGGCGTTTGAGTCGTGGGGGAGGTATCCGACCTATCAGGCGGAGATGAAGGCGCTGCACTGGCAGGGGGATTTTCCCAGGGCCATCGACGGCGTGCACCATGGGGCGCTGGCGGTGGGGATGGGGCGCAGCTATGGCGATGTCTGCCTGCTGAAGGATGGCACGCTGCTGCGGACCACGGGGATGAATCGGCTGCTGGGGTTCGACGCGGCGAGCGGGCTGCTGACGGCCGAGGCCGGGATTACGCTGGCGCAGATTCTGGATTTTGCGGTGCCGCGTGGTTTCTTTCTGCCGGTGTCGCCGGGGACGAAGTATGTGACGCTGGGTGGGGCGATCGCCAACGATATCCACGGCAAGAACCACCATGTGGCGGGGACGTTTGGGCGGCATGTGACGCAGTTTGAGCTGGTGCGCTCGGATGGCACGCGGCTGCACTGCACGCCGACCGAGAACCCGGATTTCTATGAGGCCACTATCGGCGGGATGGGGCTGACCGGCGTGATGACATGGGCGCAGTTGCGGCTAAAGCCCATTGTGAGCCGGCTGATCGACTATGAGGGGATCCAGTTTCATGGGATCGATGAGTTTCTGGAGCTGACGCAGCAGGCCGGGCAGATCGAGTACACGGTGAGCTGGGTGGATGCGACGTCGACGGGGAAGAACTTCTGCCGCGGGATTTTCATGCAGGGCAACCACTCGCAGGTGCCGGGGCCGCTGGTGCGGTCGGCGAAACCGAAGCTGGCGTTTCCGCTGGAGCTGCCGGGGTTTGCGCTGAATGGAGCAACGGTTGGCGCGTTCAACACGATGTTCTTCAATAAGCAGATGAAGCAGCGGGTGAGCGCGCTGCAAGACTATGAGCCGTTCTTCTATCCGCTGGACGCCGTGCTGAAGTGGAACAAGATGTATGGCAAGCGCGGGCTGCTGCAGTTTCAGTATGTGATTCCGTGGGAGCATGCGCGGGAGGGCACGGTGGCGATTCTGCAAGCGGTGGCGAAGTCGGGGCTGGCGAGTTTTCTGGCGGTGCTGAAGGCGTTTGGCGACGTGCCGTCGCCGGGGCTGATGAGCTTTCCGAAGCCGGGGATTACGCTGGCGCTGGACTTTCCGATCAAGCCGGAGAAGAGCTTTGCGCTGTTCGACCGGCTGGCGGCGATGACCCAGGAGTTCGGCGGGCGGCTGTATCCGGCCAAGGACGCGCGCATGACCGCGGCGCAGTTTCAGGCGTTCTATCCGCAATGGGAGCGGTTCGCGCGCTACAAGGACCCGGCGCTGACGTCGAGCTTCTGGGAGCGGGTGGTGGGCAATCCGATGAGCGAACGGGCAGGCGACATGTTCGCGGTGCGTGGAGCCGCGGCTGGAGCCGCAGATGGAGTCGCGCGATGAGGGCGGGGGAATCGGCGGCGTACTCGCCGAGGCGCATTCTGGTGCTGGGCGCGACTTCGGGGATCGCCGAGGCCTGCTGCCGGCTGTGGGCCGAGCGCGGCGACAGTCTGTTTCTAGTCGCGCGGAACCCGGAGCGGCTGGCCGCGGTGGCTGCGGACATGCGCACTCGCGGCGCGGGGTACGTTGGGACGACGGTGGCCGACCTGGAAGACACGGCCGCGCATCCGGAGCTGCTGGCGCATGCGATCAACTCGCTGGGCGGGCTGGATATTGCGCTGTTTGCGCATGGCGTGCTGGGCGACCAGGCGGAGGCCGAGCGCAGCTTCGCGGCGGCGGGCGCGATCCTGCACAACAATCTGTACTCAACGGTAAGCCTGCTGACGTGGCTGGCCAACTACTGTGCGCAGCGGCATGCGGGGACGCTGGCGGTGCTGTCGTCGGTGGCGGGCGAGCGCGGGCGCAAGTCGAACTACGTGTATGGTGCGTCGAAGGCCGGGCTGACGGCGTTCGTCGATGGGCTGCGCAACCGCATCGACCGCGAGGGCGTGCGGGTGATGACCATCAAGCCCGGGCCGGTGAAGACCGCGATGACCCAGGCCATGAAGGGCAGTGGCCGGTTCGCCGACGTGGAGGCGGTGGCGGCGACGCTGGTGAAGGCGATCGACGGAACGACCGGCAAGACCGGAAAAACGAGCGGCCCCGATGTGGTGTATGTGCCGGGGAAGTGGCGGGTCATCATGGCGGTGATCCGGGCCATTCCGGAACGGGTGTTTAAGAAGCTCGATCTATAGCACGCGGAGCCGTTTCCTGGTGGACATAGGATAAGCATCGGCTTGCGACACTATGACTTTACGGAAATTAGGAGTAGCGCGGGTATGGCTTTTTATTGACTGTCGTTCCCGGACCGAAGCCTCCGGGGCACCGAGAGGGCCAAAACTCCTTTGGGATGCTCCCTCGAAAGAAATCGGTCGGCTGGACGGCTTTGGCAGCCGGATTGCACGCTCGGGTGGTGTCTCCCCGAGGAACAACAACCATGAAGAAGCTTTCCCTGCTGTTGATGCTGGCGGCAATACTGCTTGCCACGCCGTTCACCCTGCTAGCTCAGACCAGCCAAGGCATTCTTGCCGGGGTAGCCCGCGATACGACAGGTGCGGTGATCCCCAACGCCAAGGTGACCATTACTAATGAGGCCACAGGCGAAGTCCGCGTAGGCACGACGAGAGGCGACGGCGCTTACCGTCTTGATGGAATTCCACCCGGCCGTTATACGGTGACGGTGGAGGAGTCCGGCTTCGAGATCAAAAAGGCGACTGGCGTCGTAATCAATCCTTCAGTTGTCAGTTCCTATGACGCCGTCTTGGTAGTAGGCAAGACAAGCGACACTGTTCAGGTTGCCGCGGTTTCGAACGCGATCAATACGGAGAACGGTCAGCTTGCAGGGATCATCAGCGCCAACGACATCAAGGAACTTCCCATATTCTCGCTGAACCCGATCGAGTTGGCCACGACGATTCCCGGGGTTCAGGTCATTACGCAGCCCGGTGCCGGTCAGGGGGCACAGGGTCAATTCTTCTCAGCTAATGGGGCGCGTCCGCGGGCCAACAACTTCTTGATCGATGGCCAAGAAATCAATGACGTGGCGATCGCCGGTCAGGGTTTCCAGCCGGATATTCCGGGCATGTACGAGAGTGTCGCTGTCTTGACCAACTCGGCTTCGGCTGAATACGGGCGGGCGGGCGGCGCCATTACCAACCTTGTGACCGCGCGCGGAACCAACGTATTTCACGGCTCGGCTTTTGAGCGCTACACCGGTTCGGGCCTGAACGCTCTTACGGCCAATCAGCGCCACCAGAAGACCCCCATCTACAGTCCTCCGAAGACACGTTTTGACCGCCATACTTATGGCTTCACGGCCGGCGGACCCATTTTCAAAGACAAGCTCTTTGCTTTTGGAGCCGGCCAGTGGCAACGGTTCTTCGGCAGTTCACTGGAAACTCTGCTCGACCTCCCGGATCCGTCCGGGGTTGCACAGTTGCAAGCAATTCAAGCTCAAACAGGGACGGTTCAGGCGCAACAGGCCGCCCTGTTCGCCACCTATCTATCGAACTATGCTTATCTGAAGACTTTCCAAAACACGTCACCAACCACGTCAAAAACCGGATATAACGAAAAGCTGCTAGTGGTCGCACCGGGGTGTCCGGCAGGCGGCTGCCCTGTAACGACAGGTTTGTTCCAGCGCCCCGCCACCCCCCAGCAAAATACGGACACTCAATTTTCGACGCGCGTGGATTACACGCCCAGCCTCGTAGATACGATTGCTGTCCGCTACATTCACGACCGCAACTTTTTCACACCGGACTTCGGCAACAACGTTTCTTTGCCAGGGTTCGATTCGCAGCAGGCCGGCTTCTCAGAGCTTGCGCAAGTGGCTGAGACGCACGTTTTCGGGCCGCGCTTCCTGAATGAATTTCGCGTTTCTGAGACGCGGCTGTTCTTTCAGTTTACTTTCCTTCCTTCAACATTGGCTAACCCGCTGATCGTCCAACCCACGCTGTCTTTCAGCGGCAATGGTCTTCCCAACCTTGGGCCCAACCAAAACCTGCCCCAGGGCCGCGGAGAAGATCTGTACCAGTTTCAGGATACGGTTGGGATGCACCTGGGAAAACAAAGTATTCGTGCCGGCGCAGATATTGGGCGGCAGATTGAGCAGGAATACGTCTCCCAGAATGCGCTTGGGCAATTGACCTACGGAGCAGGCGGGACGTTCGGCGGCGACTCACTGGGCGAGTTCATCAACAACTATATTGGCGGCTCGGGTTCAGTCACCAAGACGTTTGGCGCAACGCGTGTCGATCCACACAACTGGCGCACCGGACTTTTCATTGAAGACGACGTCAAGCTTACCCCCGATTTGACGCTGAACTTTGGAGCTCGCTACGACTATTTCAGCAGCCCGGAGAACAATATCGCTTACCCCGCGATCAATCCCGCGACCGCTCTCACGGCCCCGATCACCGCCGTTTACAAGATTCCCACGGACAAGCACAACATCTCGCCCCGCTTTGGCTTTGCTTTCGTGCCCCATGGCGCCTTCTTCGCTGACGGCAAGACGGTCTTCCATGCGGGGATGGGCATTTACTACGACAGCGATTTCAGCAATATCGTCGTCAATGAAGTGCAGAGCTCACCGAACGCGATTGCATACAACTTGACCACACCGAGCGGTGATGGCGCGGGGAACTCAAACACGTTGCTCGCTGCCGCTGTGCCTGTGCTGAGCCCCATGTCATCCGTCACCACAGTTGCCAACAATCTACAAAATCCTTACACCTATCAATACAACCTAGGATTCGAGCGTGAACTCCCGTTCGACCTTAAGCTCACGATGAATTACGTTGGCAGCCGCAGTGTGAAGTTGTTTGCGAACAGGCAATATAACTACTTCGTTCCAACCAACGGAACGGCTGCGACACCGCGTTTGGACCCGGCCCGCGGTGTCATCAACGCGCGCGGTAATTTTGCCACCTCGGAGTACAACTCCTTGCAGGCTGAGCTATCGCGCGCCTTCACCCACGGCTTTACTTTCAGGGCGGCGTACACCCTCAGCAAAGACCTGGACAACGCCTCCGAAATCTTCAACACATTCAACTCGCCCACCTCCTACGAGGCTGATCTCTCAGCAACCGGGTTGACGCAGGAGTGGGGCAACTCCGCCTGGGACCACCGCAACTACATCGTGGTTTCTTACGTCTGGGCACCGAAGGGATTTACGGCTTCAAATGCGGTCGCCAACGGCGCACTTGGAGTTCTCACCCGCCATTGGACAGTCTCCGGCGTCGAGCGCTTTCAGTCGGGACCCTATAGCACCTTCAACTTCTCCGGTCTCGACAGCAATGGAGACGGAAGCACGGCGAATGACCGACCGGTGGTCTCCAATGCGTCCGCCCCCCTGACCTCTGCTGCGATCGATGCTTCGTATCTGGGTGGTCCGCAAGGGATATACTACGATGTCTACACCTACCGCACGGCTGGAACGAAGGTTCCAGTTGACCCCTCCACGAAACACTTTACAGTGCAACGCGGTCAAAGTTTCCTAGCGCAAGAGGTGGGCCGTGACAGCTTCCTCAATCCCGGATACCAGCAGCATGACATCGCGGTGGAGAAGGGAATTGGCTTGTCCTACTTGAGGTTCAGCCAAGGCACGCTGAACCTGCGTGTCGAGGCGAATAACGTTGGCAACCATAACAACGTGAACCCTCTGAACATCAACGTCTCGGATATTGGTCAGTCGAATCAGTTCAACACGCTGATTTCGCGCACCGGCGCAGGCCGATCGCTTGTCCTGTGGGCGCGGCTGGTGTTCTAGACCAGTTCCAGCTCCGAACTCGAAGGCCGGGACTCTCAAGTTCCGGCCTTTGCTCTTGAGCTAGCGATTCCAGCGGATGAGCGAATTCAGTTACTGCTGCTGGGCCTGTTGCTGCTGGCGGGTCATGGGTGGGGGCTGTTCGGGGAGGGCCTGCGCTCGTTCGACCAGGATCGACCAGTCCTCGGGCACGGGAAGCTCGCGGTCCAGCGATGGCGTTCCTTCGCTTGGCTCGACGCGTACGGCCACAGAAAGCTCGCTCTTGGTGCGGCCGCGGAAGATGCCGTGGGTGGGCGGCACGTCGGCGTAGTCGCAGCCGATGGCCGTGCGGATGTGGCGTTCGCCGGCGACTAGGTTGTTGGTTGGGTCGAAGCCGACCCAGCCCAGCTCCGGCAGGAACGCTTCGATCCAGGCATGCGTGGCCGAGCTTTCGGAGCGGTCCTGATGCATGTCCCCGTGGTGCGCGTCTCCGTGGTATAGATAGCCGCTGACGTAGCGGCACGGCACCTGCAGCCGGGAACGCACCAGCGCGATCATGATGTGCGAGAAGTCCTGGCAGACGCCGGCGCGGCTCTTGAGCGCGAGCTCGATGGGCGAGTCAGCCTTGGTCGATTTGGGCTTGTAGTCGAAGTAGTCGTAGAGCTGGCCGTTCAGTTGATGGAGCACGCTGAGCGGATCGTCGCGGCGGCGCAGGTCGAGGAACTCGCCGAAGTTCTCGAGCTCGGGCGTGAAGGTGGCGAACTCGCTGGGCAGCAGCATCTCCCAGAAGTCGCCCTCGTGGACCAGCCGGTCGAGCTCGGCCCAGGAGTTCTCGGGCAGCGACTCGGGGGTGGGCGCGTGCGGCTGCATCTCGACCAGGGACTCGGCCACGATGACCAACTGGCCGTGCAGGCCGGGAATGTCGAAGTGATGGACGTGGTTGGCGAGGTGGTCGCGATAGCTGAAGACGCGGCAGCGCGGGCTCACCGACAAGTGGAACGTAAGGCAACGCTGCTTCGAGTCCGAGCAGGGGTGCATGCGCGTCTCCATGATGCTCTCGCTCACCGGAGACTTGTAGAGGAACTTGGTCAGATGGCGGATCGAGTAGTACATGGAGGCTCCTTGGTAGTTTCAGGGCTTGGCTGTTAGTTCTTAGTTCTTAGTTCAAGCTAGGAGCTAAGAGCCAGGGCGGTTTCCCCGTTTGATGTATAGCAACTCAAAAAAGCAGATTTCTGCGGAATGACAACCAGAAAGGCAAGTGCAACGGCAAAGTTCGATAGCAGTGGACTCCGCGCCAATGGGTTTCGCTCTAGTAGCTGCTAGTAGCTGCTTTTATCCAGCCAGCGCGGCCTGAATCGAGTAGTCGACGTAAAGATGATAGATAGTTTCATGGATAGATTGGCACTGGCGCTGAATGGCGCGCAGGTAGGCTACAACATCGCCGGCAAGGATTTCGTCCACGCTGGCAAAGGCCAGCGATGCGCTCAACCTTCCGGCGATGCGATGCAGCTCCTCAGCGCGATTCTTGCCGGACTCCTGCTGGATGTCCATCAGCGCGCACTTGAGGCTGTCGATCGAAAACCGCAGGGAGTGCGGGAATTTTGCGTCCAGGAGTAGGAACTCGAGGATGCGCTCCGGCGTGAGGTCGGCGGTGTAGACCTTGCAATAAGCCTCGAACGCCGTGGCGCTGCGCAGCAGGCCCATCCACTCCAGATATTCGTTGCCTTCCAGGGCGCGGTCGGGCTGGGCCCACAAGTCGGCGTGGTAGGCCTCGAGCAGCAGAGCGGTCGCCGAGGCGCGCTCCAGAAACCGGCCGACCTGGATGAACTGCCAGCCTTCGCCGTGCGACATCGTCGAGTCGGTGACACCCTGAAACTGATGCACGGCCTCCATCACCTGCTGCAGGAAGGCGGTGGGGCTCTCGCTCGATGCATCCACGGCTTGCAGCATCATGGCGCGCTTGAACTCCGGCCTGGTCACCTCGATATAGAGCGAGTTCAGCCGGTGCCACTGCTCCGTGGAGATTTGCTCGCGAACGTGGCGCGCATTTTCTCGCGCCGCGATGATGCAGGACACCGCGGACGCCTTCAGCCCGGTGTCGAAGGTCAGGGAGCGCGCCAGCTCATACGGATTGCCCTCCCACTTCAACCGCTTGGGCTTGCCAAGGGCCTGCAGCATGCGCAGCCAGCGCCGGTCGGAACTGGTCGAGCTCTCGTCCAGCATCAGGTTCAGATTTACGTCGAGCAGACGCGTGGTGTGCTCGGCGCGCTCCAGATAGCGGGCCATCCAGTAGAGCGAATCTGCAACGCGAGAGAGCATTCGTGACGGGGCCTTTCGTGGATGATACCGCAGCTTCGCACTGGCTTCCGCGAAGATCTGACCTCGGGGTGTATGCGCGATCTATCTTCGCCGCCGGCCGGCCGGCCGGTGTGCTGGACGATGCGCCATGCGCTTGTTCCGCGTAGCCTTGCTGTCGTGGGCGGCAGCGCCAATCGCAGTGGTCGCATCGGTCGGCTCGTTCCGCGCCCGGTAGCTCGCCACATTCGCGTTGTGTTCGGCTAATGTCGCCGCAAATCGGGTTGCCCCGTTGGCGTCAGCAACGAAGTACAGATAATCCGTTCTGGCTGGGTGCAGCGCGGCCTGGAGCGCCGCCAGCCCGGGATTGCAGATCGGCCCGGGCGGCAGCCCTGCATGCGTGTAGGTGTTGTAGGCCGAATCCGAGTGCAGCTCGCTCTCAAGGATCGCGCCCGTCCAACTCCCGCGAGTCCCCTGCAGCAGCGACGCGTAGATCACCGCCGGGTCGGTCTGCAACGGCATTCCGGCCGCCAGCCGGTTCTCGAATACGCTCGCCACCACGGGCCGCTCCGGGTCCAGATGCACCTCCTTTTCGACCAGCGAGGCCATCGTCACCGTTCGCTGCACGTTGCCCTGCATGCGCAGGCCGTCGGCCACCTGGCCGAAGCGGCGCACCATCACGCTCAGCATCTGCACCGGCGTGGCGCGGGGGCTGAAGCGGTAGGTGTCGGGAAAGAGGAAGCCCTCCAGCGACTGCGGCTTCGGATTTTTCGCGTTCGTCCACGCCGCGATCAGCTCGGTGTGTTCGACCTCGGCCTGCAGGAACGCGTCGCGCGTGCTCAGCCCCGCTCCCGCCACCGCGTTGGCGATATCGAAGATGTTGAAGCCCTCGGGAATGACCACCGTCTGGGTGTAAACATCGCCGCGGCGAATGCGGTCGTACACCTCCGCCAGCGTGGCCGGACGATCAAACCTGTATCCGCCGGCCTTCAACGAGGCAGCCCGGGTTCCACCGCGAAGGCCCTTCCACACCTTCATGGCCTCGAAGGCAGCCGCGCTGCGAACGACCCCGGCCTGCTGCAACTCGCGCGCGATCTCCGCGGTGCCGGTGCCGGGCGCGATGTTCACGAACGTCGCCGCCTTCGGCCCGAAGGGCGTACCTACCAAAACGCCGACGGCTGCCGCTGCCAAGGCCGCGAGAATCGCCAGGACCAACACCACCTTCAACAGCCGCACACGCACCACCTCTTGGTTCGAATTCTATCCGTCGGGCTGGAGGCTGATGTATGCAGCCCGCGCGATGCGCGAGGCCTTACACTGAGCCGGTGGAACTCCGTCCCCGCATTCTCGCGCTCGACGTCGGCGATCGCCGCATCGGTCTGGCAATCACTGACGCGCTCGGCCTCACTGCGCAGCCGCTCTTCACGATCCACCGCGCCACTCCTAAACCCAACCTCCGCGCTGATCTTAAGTACATCGCTCGCTTCATTCGCCAGCATCACGTAACCACGCTGGTGGTCGGCAATCCGCTGCACGCCGACGGCTCGCCGAGCGCCCAATCCGCGAAAGCGCAGGCCTTCGCGCTTTCGCTTCAGCAGGCCCACCCTACCCTCACGCATCATCTGTTCGACGAGCGCCTGACCACGCTCGAAGCGCACGCCCTGCTCGATCGGGCCGGCCGCGCGAGGCGTTCGGTCGGCCGCTCCGAACGCATCGCGCGCAAGGAGCTGATCGACCAGGTCGCCGCGACCCTGCTACTCGAAAGCTTCCTCTCTCTCAAAGGCCCCGTCCTGCTGCCCGATCCCGACGCGGCTCCCGGCCCGGACGCCCAACCGGCCACCGCTCAGGATGCCGGTTCCGACCGCGACTCCGTATAATGGAGCTTTCACTCTCAGCCTGCCGTTCGATCACGAGGCACAGCAAATTCGACCGCAAGGCAAAGCAAAGCAGACCTCACGCATGGAAGACATCAAAAGAGCGCTCGAAGAGCAAATCAAGGCGCTCGAATACGAGCTCACCACCGAACTCCCCGCGGAGATCAAGAAGGCGGTCGCGCTGGGCGATCTCAGCGAAAACGCCGAGTACCACTCCGCCAAGCAGCGCCAGGAGTTCGTCAACGCGCGGCTCGGCCAGCTCAAGAAGCGCATGGGCGAACTCGCCATGGTCAACCTGGACAACATCCCGCGCGACCGCGTCGGCTTCGGGTCGACGATTGTCGTCTTCGACAGCACCAAGGACGAGCAGATCACCTACAAACTGGTCACCAGCGAAGAGTCCGATGTGAGCAAGGGGTTGATCTCGACGACGTCGCCCATCGGCCGCTCGCTGATTGGCAAAGAGGTCGGCGACACGGCGACGGTGGTCACGCCCAACGGCAAGCGCGAGCTGGAAGTGCTGAAGCTCACCACCATTCACGGCGCTGTTCCGGCCCTGTAAGCCCATCCGCGATAGACTTGAAGCCGCGACGAAATGACCTGGACACGTGCCTTCGGCAAGGGCAGCGGCTGGCTGCTGCAAAAGATCGTCAACGGTCTCGCCCTGTCGCGCATCTCGCCGAATACCCTGACGTTCATCGGCCTCCTGATCAACGTCATCGCGGCGTTCTTCTTCGGCTTCGCGCGCGCTAACAACTACGTTCGCATGTTCTTCTACGCGGGCCTGGTCATCATCGCCGCGGGCCTGTTCGATATGGTCGACGGCCGCGTCGCGCGCCAGACCAACCAGGTCTCGGTCTTCGGCGCGTTCTTCGACTCGGTCCTCGACCGCTACTCCGATGTCGCGCTGTTCTTCGGCCTGCTGGTCTTCTACGCGCGCGGAAACCGCTACTTCTATGTGTTTCTGGTGGCCTTCGTGATGACCGCCGCGCTGATGGTGAGCTACACCCGCGCCCGCGCCGAAGCGCTCATCGGTTCCTGCAAGGTCGGCTTCATGGAGCGGCCCGAGCGCGTCGTGCTCATCATCCTTGGCGCGCTCTTCGCCCGCTGGGGCGCGATGGCCCCTGCGCTCTGGGTGCTGGCCGTGCTCTCCACCATCACCGTCATTCACCGCATTCGCTACACCTACGTCGAGACCAAACGCCGCAACCTGAAGCTCGCTCCGCGGTAACAACTCATGAAGCCGGACCCTATCCTTCTCATCCACGGCGGCGCCTGGGCCATGCCCGACGATGCGGTCGCTCCGCATGAACGCGGCATCGCCGCCGCACTGGCCGCGGGCTGGCGGGAGTTGGAGCGTGGCGCGAGCGCGGTCGATGCGGTCGAAGCGGCGGTGACCGTGATGGAGGACGACGACACGTTCGACGCCGGTCGCGGCTCGTTTCTTACACGCGACGGCCGCGTCCAGCTTGACGCTCTGCTAATGAACGGCGCCGACCTTCGCACCGGCGGCGTGGCCTGCGTCGAACGCCTGCGCAACCCCATCCAAGCCGCGCGGCTGGTGCTCGAAAAATCGCCGCACGTCTACTTCGTCGGCACGGGCGCGGAGCGGTTCGCGACGCAGCACGGCATGCGGCTCATCGACAACACGGAGCTTATCGTGCCGCGCGAGCGCGAGCGGCTGATGGCCTTCCAGCGCGCCTCGGCCGCGGGCGAGCCCGATACTACATTTAGCGGTGGGGATGCGCTTACCCAAGGCGCGCTCGATGCCGAAGCCGAGCGCGCGCTGCCCGCCGAGTTTCGCGTCGGCGATCCGACGCTGCACTCCCACGACACCGTCGGCGCGGTCGCGCTGGATACACTTGGCAATCTCGCCGCCGGGACCTCCACCGGCGGCACGCTCTCGAAGGCTCCCGGCCGCGTCGGCGACAGCTCGCTGATCGGCTGCGGCTGCTATGCCGACAACCAGTCCGCCGCCGTCTCGCTCACTGGCTGGGGCGAGCCCATCATGAAGCTGGTGCTGGGCAAGTGGGCCGTGGACCGCGTCGCCGCCGGTAGCACCCCGCAGCAAGCGGCCAGCGAAGCGATTGCGTACCTTTACTCGCGTCTTGGCGGTCACGGCGGCATGATTTTGCTGGGCCCCGACGGCCGGCTCGGCATCGCCCACAACACGCCGCGCATGGCCTGGGGCGTCGCCACCGCCGCGGGCCAGCAGCTTGGCATCACCCGCAATTGATGAATGGATACGGGAGATAGCTGGAGATCCGATCTCTGCATCCAAGCAACGCAGGAGGAAACACATTCATGCGCAAGCTCATCGTCTGGGGAAGCGTTCTGTCCGGCGTTATCGCCGCCTATTTGATGTACCGTCGCGGCGCGACTCTCGGTACCATTGCGAAGAATGCCACGCTGCACCCCGTCAAATCTCTTGTTGGCGAGCTCGGCAGCGCGGCCTCCTGATCCCGCGGAGCTCATGACGGCAGACCTCTTCATCGATCCCGACACCAACGAAGCCGCTCGCAGCCCGCTCACGCCTGAGCAGGCCGACAAGCTGCCGCACATCCACCGGCTGCTGCTCGGCTACTACGGCCAGCCCGTGCCGCGCGAGCCCTGGGACCCGCTTACGCAGTTCATCTACTCGCTGCTGAGCGCGCGCACCAAGACCGCCGCTTCGCAGCAGGTGATGCGCGACCTGGCGCATGTGTTTCACGCCGGCCCGGGCAACTGGGAACCGGTCCGCGACGCCTCGGTCGCCGAGATCGAACGCGCCATCGCCGTCGTCACCTTTCCCGAGGTCAAGGCTCCGCGGCTGAAGTCGGCGTTAGAACAGATCACCGGGCGCGTCGGTTCGCTCACGCTCGACTTCCTTGCGAAATATCGAACTGAAAAAATCCGCTCGTGGCTGGAACAGTTCGAAGGTGTCGGCCCGCAGGTGTCCGCTGCCGTAGTCAACTTTTCCACCCTCCGCCGCCGCGCGCTCACCATCGATGCCAATCACCTCCGCGTGATCCAGCGTCTCTGCGTCGTCCCACGCGCCGACGCGGCAACTACCGAGGAGCGCCTCATGCGGCTGGTCCCCGAGACCTGGGATGCGGCCATGCTCGACGAGCATCACTCGCTCATCAAGCTGCACGCGCAGACGCTGTGTACCTTCTCCGAACCGAAGTGCGAGAACTGCCCGCTGCTGAAGCTCTGTCCGACCGGCCAGCGCAACCTCGCCGAGCTGCAACTCACCGCGCCGCCGGTCTGAATTACCGCAGACCCTCCCGCACCAGCGCGGTCTCGTCAAAGTGCTCCAGCAGCTCGGCCACGCATTCATAGACTTCAACGCATCCGGCCGCCATCAACTCCTGGTGCGACCAGCCGCCAGTGGTCACGCCGATGGTGCGCAGCCCGGCTTTGCCCGCGGCCTCGGCGTCGTAGGGCGTATCACCCAGCGCGATGCACTTCTTCGCCGGCAGCTTCAGCCTGTGCAGCGCCGCCGAGAAGATGTCCGGGTGCGGCTTGGAGCGGTCCGCATCGTCCGCGGAGGTCTCTTCATCCACCAGGTCTTCCATGCCGACGATCTTCTTGTAGATCTGCAGTTCGTCTTTTTTCGCCGAGCTCGCCAGCGCAATCCGAATTCCCGCCCGCTTTACCCGCAGCAGAAACTGGCGCGCCTGGGGCAGCGGCTTTACCTGCGGCAGAAAATCCTGCTCGAAGATGTACTTGCGATAGCGCTGCAGCGGCTGATCGACCTGTTCGCGCTGCCACCACGGCACGAACACCGGAATCAGCTCTTCGCCGCCCTTGCCGATCTGCCGCCGCACGTCTTCCTGTTGCAGCGCGATCCCCATCTCCGCGAACGCCAGCCGCCACGCCTCCGCGTGCAGCCAGTTGCTCTGCACCAGCGTTCCATCGATGTCACACAGCAGCGCTTCGACCATCACATCGCCTCTACAGCTTCGATGCAGCTCGGCGCCCGCGACGCTCTACACTGAAATTGTGAACTCGATGGACCTCCAACACCTCACCGACAACTTCGCGATTCCCGGCGTGCTCGCCTTCGACGAAAACGAGCACGGCCTCGTCCGCGCCTCCATCACGACGGCCGCCTGCCAAGCCGAACTCTACCTCCAGGGCGCTCAGCTCACGGCGTGGCAGCCCGTGGGACAGGAGCCTGTGCTCTTCCTCAGCGGGCGCTCCTCGTTCGTGCCTGGCAAGGCCATCCGCGGCGGCATACCGATTAGTTTCCCCTGGTTTGGGACGCGCACGGCAACGCCAGACGATCCGCGCACCGATGGCCCATCCCACGGCTTCGCCCGCACCTCGCTCTGGCAGCTCGCCTTCGCCGCCCTCGCCGGCGACGACCTGCACCTCACCCTCACGCTCGGCCCCAGCGACGCCACGCGTGCGCTCGGCTTCGATCGATTTCAGCTTGCCTACGAACTCGTCCTCGGCCGCGAGGTGCGCCTGCGCCTCACCGTGGCCAACCAGGGCGACGCGCCGCTGCACTTCGAAGAGGCTCTCCACACCTACTTCCGCGTTGGCGACGCGGAGCGCATCCGCATCCACGGTCTAGCCGGTACCGAGTATCTCGATAAGACCGACAACTTCGCGCGCAAGCGGCAGAGCGAAGCCGCACTTACCCTCCACGGCGAGACCGATCGCCCATACCTGAACACCACTGCGGACGTCACGCTCGACGACCCGCTTCTCCGCCGCCGCATCACGGTCGCGAAGGCAAATTCGCTGACGACCGTAGTGTGGAATCCGTGGAGCGAGGCCACGGCGAAGCTCGCCGACATGGCCCCGGAAGGCTGGCGGCAGATGGTCTGCATCGAGACCGTCAATGCCGCCGAGGACGCCGTTACCTTGCATCCGCGCGATGCCCACGTCATGGAAGCGCACATCAGAATCGAGGAGTTGCGCAGCCGGAAATCCGGTGTCGGGAAATTCGCCAGCGAGGAGTTCGACAGCGAATGACGCTCATTCTCGCCTCCGCCTCGCCGCGCCGCCGCGAGCTGCTGATGCAGGCCGGCCTTCGCTTCGACGTGCTGCCCGCGCATATCGACGAGACCCGCCGCGCCAACGAAGCTCCCGCCGACTACGTGCAGCGCCTGGCGCTCGAAAAAGCTGAAGCCATTCTCGCGCTGCACCCGGGCGCCACCGTCCTCGGCGCAGACACCACCGTCGTGCTCGACGGCGCGGTCCTCAACAAACCCACCGATGTTGGCGATGCGGAGCGCATGTTGCGCGCTCTCTCCGGCCGCTCGCACCTCGTGCAAACCGGAATTGCGGTCCTGGCCCGCAGCGTGCGGCGTTCCGCGATCGAGACCACCAGCGTCTGCTTCGATACGATCCCCGAGCCCGATCTGGCGCACTATCTCACCAGCGGAGACTCGCTCGACAAGGCCGGGGCCTACGGCATTCAAGGCTATGCCGCGCGCTGGATCACGCGCATCGAAGGCGATTTCTTCAACGTGATGGGCCTGCCTATCGCCACTACGGTTCGGCTGCTCGCCGGTCTGTAGAGGGTTATCCGGCGATGGCGTAGGGCAACTCCAACAAGCAGATTCCTACGGAATGACAACCAGAAAAGCAAGTGCAACGCGAGTCGACTGCAAGAGGACTCGACACAAACGGGGCCCCGCTTTAGCCGGCCGCCGCGATCATTGCAGCCAGCAGCGCCGTGCGCTCGACAAGATGTTTCGTTATCACGTGCTCGTGCGCTGCATGCGCGCCTGCGCCCACCGCGCCCATGCCGTCGAGCGTCGGCACGCCCAGCGCCGCCGTGAAATTTCCGTCCGAGCCGCCGCCGGTCGCCGCTTCCTCGAGCACAAATCCCATCTCTGCGGCCAACGCGCGTGCTTTGCGAAACAGCGCCACTGTTCCCGGCTTGCGCTCCATCGGCGGCCGGTTGATGCCGCCCGTCACGGTCAGCTTGCAAGCCTTGTCCATCACCTCGAGCGAACGAAACTTGCGTTCCACCCGTGCCGCGTCGCCGACTTTTGCAATCCGCACATCGACCGCTGCGGTACACTCCGCCGCCACCACATTCGATCGCGTACCGCCCGCGATCACACCCGGATTCACGGTCAGTCCCTTGCTCAAGTCGGTGAAGCCCGCGACCTGCTGCACCAGCCGCGCCATCTCCAGCACCGCCGAGTGGCCGCGCTCGAAGTCCACGCCCGCATGCGCCGCCACGCCCTCGACGCGCAGGTCGAAGTGGCCGACGCCTTTGCGCGCAGTCTTGTAGGCGAACCCCTGCGCCGGCTCCAGCACGAACACCGCCGAGCAGGTCGCGGCAACTCGCTCCGTGATCGCTCGCGACACCGGACTGCCCACCTCCTCGTCGCTGTTCAGCAGCAGCGTGATCGGCCGCCGCACACCGCTCTCCTGCGCCGCCGCGACGGCCTCGAGCGCCATCACTACACCGGCCTTCATGTCCAGCACGCCTGGCCCATAGATCTTGCCGTCCGCCTCGCGCCAGGGCATCTGCCGCAGCGTTCCCAGTGGCCAGACGGTGTCCAGGTGGCCGAGCAGCAGCACCGGCTGTTGGTCGACCCGGCGACCTCGCTGCGGTCCGAGGCTCACCTCCAGCACGTTGCCAAACTCCCGCTGGCGGTGGCGCTTCACCTTGCCGCCCAACGCGAGCGCCCACTCCGCGACCAGCTCACCCGCGCGGTCGACCCCCGCCTTGTTCTCGCTGGGCGACTCTACCTCCACCAGTTCCCGCAATCTTAGCCGCAGCCGCCGCTCCGCAACTTCAACCGCGCGCACGAAATCTGTCGTTGCCATCCAGCTAGGCTAACGCCTGAAACTGGGAAATGCCCCGCCAAATCTTCGGTAACTGTGTCCAAAACGCCACACCTCAACCTCGCCGATCCTGTTATAGTCTCTGGTTTGTATCCCTTTGCGAGCTCTCGGTCTGGCCAACGATCCCCAATTCGAACAAACGATCCATAGTGCCGCCGAGTTTCGCGGCATCGGTCTGCACTCCGGCGTCAATGTCTCGATGCGGCTGATTCCCGCTCCCGCCGGCTCGGGCATCGTCTTTCGCCGCTCCGACCTGGACAACTTCGAAATCCCCGCCACTGGCCGCAACGTCGCCAAGGTCAGCTACGCGACATCCTTGATGCGCCAGGGCGTGCTGATCTCCACCACCGAGCACCTGCTTTCCGCGCTGATCGGGCTGGGCGTGGACAACGTGATCGTCGAGATCGACAACCTCGAAGTGCCCATCCTCGACGGCAGCGCCATGCCCTACGTCGAGGCCATCCTCGCCGCCGGACTCAAACGCCAGCGCCGCAAGCGCGAGTACCTCCGCATCCTCAAAGAGATCGAAGTCCGCGAGGGCTCGAAGTTCATCGGCGTCTACCCCGGCGACGGCTACTCGATCCACTACTCGATCGACTTTCCGCCGCCCATCGGTCGCGATACCTTCATCGGCGACCTCGAGGCCGGCGCCTACGCCAGCCTCATCGCGCCGGCCCGCACCTTCGGCTTCCGCGAAGACGAGGCCATGCTGCGCGACATGGGCCTGATCCGCGGCGTCTCTGACTCCAGCGCCATCATTCTCACTCGCGGCTCCAGTCTTATGTCCGGCTGCGTGCAGAACGGGCCGCTGCGCTTTCCCGACGAGTTCGTTCGCCACAAGGTGCTCGACCTGATCGGCGACCTCGCGCTCGCGGGCCGCCGCATCTGGGGCCGCGTGGTCGCCGAGCGCGCCGGCCACGCCATGCACACGGCGCTGGTGCAGCGCCTGCTGCGCGACCGTTCCGCGTGGGAGCTCGCCACCCGCTGCGAAGAGGCTCCAGTCGTAGCTGTCGCGCCCGAACCCCGCCGCATCGCCGCCGCGCTGCGGCCGTCGCATGCCTGACTCCGCATGATCGCCGCCATCGCCCTGGGCTCCAATCTGCCCTCGCGCTTCGGCGACCTGGCCGCAAACCTTCGCGAAGCTCTTCATCGCCTCGAAGACCTGGGCCGCGTCCGCGCGGTCTCCAGCTTTCATCTCACCGATCCCGTCGGCAACATCCAACAGCCACGCTTCCTCAACGCCGCCGCGCTGCTTGAAACAGAACGGCCGCCGCTCGACCTGCTGCGCGGTCTGCTGGCGATCGAACAGGCCATGGGCCGCGACCGCACCACCGCACCGCCGAAGGGCCCGCGCATCATCGACCTCGATCTGCTCCTCTGTGAGGGTTCGGGCGGCTCGCTCATCGTGGACGATCCGGACCTCGTTCTGCCGCACCCTGCGATGCACCAGCGCCGCTTCGTGCTCGCGCCGCTCGCGGAGATCGCGCCGGCGATGCAGCATCCCACATTGCAGTGCAGCATCGCCGAGCTGCTGGCGCGGCTTCCCGCGGGCTAAAACGGAATTCGCACCGTGATGATCGTCGCATGGTTATAGGTATTGAAGTGGGTCAGCGAAATCTGTTCGCCCGCGCCAAACGTAAGCCCCAGTCTCTTGCCCGCGGGAGTGGTCGAATGAGGCTCCAGCGCTACGCGCCCGATGATGATTCCCGGGGTTGCGTAGACTGCTGTCTTGCCGTCGTTCGATCCGCCCTTGTAGAAGCTGGAGTTGAACTCCACCTCCGGCCAGAACAGCCGTGCCATGCCCGTCTTCGCGGCGCGGTACTGGATTGCGTTGTTCCACGTGATCGTGTGTCCCAGCCCCTTCACGTTCGTCACCGGCAGCGAGCCGCCTGCGGTCGAAGTCACCGCGAGCTGCCCGAAGCCCTTGCCCACCGCCAGCGTCGGCGTCACCACCGCGCAGCAGCTTCCATTGCCGTTCTTGCCCGTCGGGACCGTGCCCGCCAGAAACACCGTGACGATCCCATTCCCACGCTCCTCATTGCGCGCGTACAGCCGCTCCTTGGCCAGGAACGAGATGTCGCCGAAGCCGTCCGACTCACCATTGTGGCGATCGAAGAACGGCGGCACGTTGATTATGATCTCGGTATGCTTCTCCGGAATAAACTCGAGGCCCTTGCCGTTGCCGTAGTTCCAGATCGCGGCGCCCTTGGTGTTGTAATCATGCACAAAGTCGGCGCGCAGCTCCTGCTCCAGCCGCGGAGTCACTGTGACCAGCGGGGTAACCCAATGCGGTTGTTCATTCTGGGTGGCCGTGACGTGGGCCTCGTACCGTTCCCAGGAACTATCGGGCGCCGGCTGTTGCGCGCGCATTGCGGCAGGAAGCACAATCGCAACAGCGGCCAGGAGCAGTGAGGGTGCGAGGATCGAGCGGCCGTAGATTCGAGCGGCAGAAGAGAGACCTGAAATTTTCATAAGTATACGATTTCATCAAACGATTTTTGGATGCACGACCTTCCGCCGCTTGCCCCGCATTCCACCCATGGAGGACTCAACCAATGCCTGACGTCGATGTCTTACTCAAGCCGCGCGAAGCGGCAGCCGCACTGGGTGTCAGCTATCCGACACTGAAGCAATGGATTCTCGCCGGGACGATCAAGACGGTCCGCACCCCGGGCGGCCACCACCGCATTCCGCAAAGCGCGCTGAATCCATTGATGAAATCCAAACCCACTACCAGCCGCAAGGCCTCACGCGAACGATTCCGGAATGTCAGCGGCCGCAATCAGCTCGTAGGCACCATCGCGGAGGTAAAAATCAGCGGCTTGCTGGCGAAGGTAGTGCTTGAGATTGGCGATCAGAAGATCACCTCGATCATCACCGCCGACGCGGCCCGCGAGATGCAACTCCGCAAGGGCCAGACCGCCGGCGCGCTCATCAAATCCACCGAGGTCATGATCGTGCGCGTCTGATCGTCGTGACCTGCTGTGGCCCAGCGGCTAGCGCAGCTTCACCAGCGTAGCGCGCCCGCTCGCGTCACGGAACTCGACCGCTTTGTCCGTCATCGACGTCACCGCAGCGCCCGCTTCCGGCGCAATCAGTGTGGCCACATCCGCATCCGTCATGCACACCACGTAGTGAATGCAGCCCAGCTTCGCGGGCGTGCCCACGGGCTGCCCATGCTGCACCAGCGTCACATACATCGGAGGGTTGTCGTTCTCGATCAACACATCGTTGGAGTAGTTGATAAAGACCTGTGCGCCCTGCTCCTTCACGCCATCGCGGGTCACGCTGCCCAGCGGGTCGCGAACGAACAGGCGCTCCCGGTTATACACCGCGAACACGATTGCAACCAGCGCCAGCAGCGCAATCAACTTCTTCAAACCAATCTCTCCTCTTAGCTCCTAACTACCAGCTACTTTTTATCGGCTTTCTCTTCGTGATATTCCTGCTCCGTGTTGATGCCCCACAGCGCAGCCTTCTCCACATGTCCGGCTGCGATTCCATCCACCACCGCCATCGCAGTCAGCATCGAGTGGTCCTGGTTGTTGTACTTGTGCATTCCGTTGCGCCCGACTAAAAAGATATTCTCGAAGCTGTCGGTCCAGCCACGCAGTTCGTCGAAGCGGTTATACGTTCCGAAGTACGCGGGGTACGTCTTGGGCACGCGCACCACATGTGCATCGAGCACCTCAGCGGTCTTCAAAATTCCGATCTTCTCCAACTCGCCAGCCGCAAACTTCTTCAACTCGTCATCGGGCATGGCCCACAATGGATCGGTCTCGTAACAGAAATACTCCAGCCCAATCCACACCTTGGTGGGATCGGCGACCATATAGGGGCTCCAATTGTTGAAGATCTGCAATCTCCCCAGCAGCACATCGGGCTCTTGAATATAGATCCACGTATCGCGGATCAGGCCGCCTTCCGGCTCGGTCACATCCAGCTTGTTGGCGAGCACGCCGACCGTAACGAAGTCGCGATATTCCAGCCCCTCACTCACCTCGCGAACGTTATCGGGCACCTGCGCGCCGCCGGCTTCGAGCGCGCGCACCAGATCGCGCATGGGCATCGTCGACAGAAAATAGTCGCCCACAAATCGCTGCCGCTCGCCCGCTTCGTTCACGCATTCCACGCCAGTCACGCGCTTGCCTTCGGTCGCGATCGCGACGACCTTCTGCCCCATGTGTATCTCGCCGCCCATGGCGACGACCTTCTCCGCAACGTGCTCCCATAATTGTCCAGGGCCAAACTTCGGATACAGGAATCGCTCGATCAGCGAGGTGTCAGTACCCTTCTGGGCGATATCCGCTGCAGCAGCGCTATCGCCATCTGCCGATCTGGCGCTCTTCGGCTTGCGCGCAAACGTCTTGCGCACAAAGTGCTTCACCGCTGTGGTCAGCGATAAGCCCTTGATGCGCTGCGCTCCCCACTCCGCGGAGATCGTATTGCACGGCGTCCCCCAGACCTTCTCCGTGTAGCTTTTGAAGAAGGTCAGATACAGCTCGCGGCCGAAGCGATTGATCAGAAAATCTTCGAGGCTCTTCTCTTCTTTGATCGGCCGGACCCGCGACATCACGTAGCTCACGCCGATCTTGCTCATGCGCACCGGCCCAAGGTTGGTGATCGTCGTTCCGCTCAGCTTGATGGGATAGTCGAAAAACTTGCGCAGATAATAGATTCTGCTCTTGCGTGGCCGCACCAGCATCACCAGATCGTCCGTGACCGGCGCTCCCGCGGCGACAGTCGTCGTGTGCCCATGCGCGGCTGGAATCTCTTCGCCAAGCGCGTCGGTCTCCTCGGTTTCCGTTTCGATCCGGAGCGGCCCCAGCCCCCGCAGCGGCGGTTCTTCGGTCACGTCCGCCGGAACGGTCACCGTGCGTTGTTTGCCCTGGTAGCTGATATCGACGGACCCTGTGCTCCCGTTGCCCGTCGAGGCCTCCGGCGGCATCAGGTCCATCCACCACTGCATCACGCGGTCGGACTTGGAAAAAAATCTGTGGCCGCCGATGTCCATGCGGTTGCCCTTGTAGCGGATCGTCCGCGAGATGCCGCCGATCTCCTGCGACGCCTCCAGCACGATGGGTTGCACATCCGTCTTGCGCAGAAACTCCAAGGCAGCCGTGAGGCCCGCCGGTCCTGCGCCAATGACGATCGCTCGTTTGCTCATAATCCCTCAGCCGAAGTTGCCGCACGACTCTTAACGCCGAACCGAACGGAGAGGCTCGCATCAGCTTATCGCAACAGTCCATTCTTATTGTTGCCGCATTCAAAATATAAGGCCGGAGCGCAGGGCTCCGGCCTTATATTCGAACTTTTTTCTTCGAAACATTCTGTGCGCAATGGACCACTACGCCTCGGCGCCGCGCTCCTCCACGACAAACTCCAGGGCTCCGCCGCGGCCCGCATCCACACCCACACGATCGCCGTGCAGCACGCTGCCGTCGAGGATCTTCATCGCCAGCGGGTCCTGCACCAGGCGCTGGATCGCGCGCTTCAATGGCCTCGCTCCATACGCGCGGTCGTGGCCGGCCTTGAAGATCGCCGCGCGCGCCGCATCGGTCAGCTCCAGCGTGATGTGCCGGTCGGTGAGCATCTTCTGCAGGTCATTCAGGCGCAGGTCGACGATGTGCGTCAACTGCTCTTCGCCCAACGGATGGAAGACTACGATGTCGTCTACGCGGTTGAGGAACTCCGGGCGGAAGTGCTTGCGCAGCTCGTCCATCACGCGTGTCTTCGCATCTTCAAAGCCCTCCTCGCCTTCTGCCCACGCGGTCGCAAGCTGCGAAGCGCCGATGTTCGACGTCATGATGAGCACGGTATTTTTGAAGTCCACCGTGCGGCCCTTCGAGTCGGTCAGGCGGCCATCGTCGAGCACCTGCAGCAGCACGTTGAACACGTCCGGGTGCGCCTTCTCGATCTCGTCGAAGAGCACAACGGCGTAGGGCCTGCGGCGAATGGCTTCGGTCAACTGACCGCCTTCGTCGAAGCCGACATAGCCGGGAGGCGCGCCAATCAAGCGCGCGACAGCATGGCGTTCCATGTACTCGCTCATGTCGATCCGCACCATGGCCTGCTCGTCGTCGAAGAGAAACTCGGCCAGCGCGCGAGCGGTTTCGGTCTTACCGACGCCGGTAGGACCGAGGAAAATGAAGCTGCCGATCGGCCGCTTGGGGTCGCTCAGGCCAGCGCGCGAGCGGCGAATCGCATTCGCCACCGCGACCAGCGCTTCATCCTGGCCCACCACGCGCTCGCGCAGCCGCTGCTCCATCTGCGTCAGCTTCTGCACTTCGCCTTCGAGCATCTTCGACACGGGAATTCCAGTCCACTTCGAGACGATCTTCGCGATGTCCTCTTCGTCGACTTCTTCCTTCAGCAAGCGAAGGGAACCGGTGCCGTCGCTCTTGCTTTTCTGGTGGTCATTCCGTAGCGTAGCGGAGGAATCGGCTTTATCCGCCGCCACGGCCTCATCCTGAGCCGAGGTCAACTCCGCCAGTTGCCTCTCGGCAGCCGGAATCTCCCCGTACTGCAACTCGGCCGCGCGCTGCAGGTCGCCCTTACGAGTCGCCTCCTGCATCTCAAAGCGGAGTTGTTCGAGCTTCTCTTTGAGGGCAGCGATTTCGCCTATTGCCCCGCGCTCCTTCTGCCAGCGGGCGCGCAGGGCGGCAGCCTGCTCGCGCACTTCGGCGAGCTCGCGCTCGACCGCGGTGAGGCGCTCGCGTGAGTTGGGATCGTCTTCGCGCTGGAGCGCGTTGCGTTCGATTTCGAGCGATGTTGCCCGGCGTTCCAGATCGTCGATCTCGACGGGCACGCTGCCGATCTGGATCGCCAGCGCGGCGGCGGCTTCGTCCACCAGATCGATCGCTTTGTCGGGAAGGAATCGATCGCTGATGTAGCGATGCGACAACTCCGCGGCCGCGACGATGGCCGAGTCCTTGATGCGAACTTTATGATGCGTCTCGTAGCGTTCGCGCAGGCCGCGCAGGATCGCGACCGTGTCCTCCACGTTGGGCTCGCCCACGAAGACGATCTGGAAGCGGCGTTCGAGGGCCGCATCCTTCTCGATGTACTTGCGATACTCGTTGAGCGTCGTCGCGCCGATGGCACGCAGCTCGCCGCGGGCCAGCGCCGGCTTCAGCATGTTGCTCGCGTCGATCGCGCCCTCGGCTGCTCCAGCGCCAACGAGCGTGTGCAGCTCGTCGATGAACAGAATAATCTGGCCGTTGGCTTCGTCGATCTCCTTCAGCACGGCCTTGAGGCGGTCTTCAAACTCGCCACGAAATTTTGCGCCAGCCAGCATCGAGCTCAGGTCGAGCGAGATGACCCGCTTTTCGCGCAGCGCCTCGGGCACATCACCCTGGAAGATGCGCCGCGCGAGGCCTTCGACGATGGCCGTCTTGCCGACGCCGGGTTCGCCGATCAGCACCGGATTATTTTTCGTTCGGCGTGAGAGCACCTGAATGACGCGGCGAATCTCCTCGTCGCGGCCGATCACCGGATCGAGCTTGCCGCGCCTCGCCAGCTCCGTCAGGTCTTTCGCGTACTTTGCCAGGGCCTGGAACTTGCCCTCCGGGTTCTGGTCGGTAACCCGTTGCGAGCCCCGCACCGCCTGCAGCGCCTTCAGGATCGCGTTGTGATCGGCGCCCTCGGCGGCCAACGCAAGCTGCACCGGCTCGCCCCGCTGGTTGGCCAGCGAGAGCAGCAGATGCTCGGTCGAAACGTAGTCGTCCTTGAAGTTTGCGGCCTCCTTGAACGCCCCGTCGAGCACCTTCGTCAGCGCGCCGCTCATGCCCGGCTGGTTGGCCGCGCCCTGCACCTTGGGCAGCTGGGCGATGGCCGCGTTGAGCGTCGCGAGCAACTGCTGCACCGGCACGCCGACCTTTTCCAACACTGGCAGCACAACGCCCTCTTTGTCCTCCAGGAGTGCCGCCATCATGTGCAGCGGCAGCACCTCCGGATTGCCGTTCTCGGCGGCCAGGCCCTGCGCGCTCTGCAGCGCCTCCTGCGATTTCACCGTAAATTTGTCCCACTTGATGGCCATTCCTCGGCCCTCCTGTCGCATTTGTCTCTTATTGGATTGGACGCGAGAAAGCTTCTGACCGTCGCACAAATCTTAGCGCAACCCACTCATATTTTAGGGGTGGCGCCGAAGCGCATCTGAATCAATGCAATGGCCCACGCCGCCGCCACGCCGCCCAACCCCGGACAGCCGCCGACGCCAGAACTGCGATCTGCGGATTCGCTGCCTTCGGCGATCCTGCTGGCGTTTACGGGCGGTGGTCTGGACGCGTTCACCTATCTGAATCACGGCAAGGTTTTTGCTGGAGCCATGACCGGCGATACCGTGCTGCTGAGCATCGCCGTCCTGCACGGAAGGGCCCATCAGGTGCTGCACTATATCGTTCCGCTGCTGGCGTTTTTTGCCGGCAACGTCGGCTCGAAGGTGTTGGAAGGCCATCTCAAACGACACGCGGTCACGATCGGGCTGCTCGCCGAGATCGTGGTCCTCTTTGTCTTCTCTTGGATGCCGGGCAGCTTCCCGGACATGATCTTTCTTCCTGTCATCGTGATGGCCGCGGCCTACCAGGGGGCGAGCTTCCGCTCGGTCGACGCTTACCCCTACAACTCGACCTTCATCACCGGCAACATCCGCACGGCGGCGGATGGTTTCTATGCCGCCTTCGACCCGGAACACAGACGCAACGGTTTGCGCAAGTTTCGCGATCTATCGTTGATCGGCGCCGGCTTCCTGGCCGGAGCGATCGCAGGAGCGGTGCTGGCGCCGCGCTGGTACAACCACACGCTTTGGTTGCTGGAGCTGCCGTTGATCGTCGTGCTGGCGTTGGCCCTCCGGCAAAGCGCGAAGGCTACGCTACAGCTCCATTGAGTGGCTTGCGACCAGTCTTTTCGTGCGTCATTGGGCCCTTGAGAATTCGGAGACGAAAGGGTTCAAGCTGAAAGAAATCTATCCGAGCTGGAAGCCGGTGCTTCAGCAACCTGACGTATAGTTTCGTTGCGCTGTTCTAGAAAACGAGTGAGGTAACGGCGCAAAATCAAAGTTTCAGTGATCCAACCGAGTGGACCGAGAGGTGCGGCAAAGCGAAGTTCGTCGCGCATGAGCGTGGCGTTATCGCCGAGAGATTCGAAGTAGTGATCGTGTTCAAAGCTCTTGAACATGCCATGAAGCATGATGTCCTGGAAGTGACGAGGGCGGTCATACTCTGAGATCAGGGATTGGTGCGTGAGCATGAATCCAAAGTGGCGGCCTCGCCACGTCACTCTTTCGCCCGGCCCAATTAGGCCATGAGTAACGCCAGCGATGGCTGTTTCGCGTGTAGGCGTTGTGCTCTCCATGTGTAGATCGATATTGAGAGACAGCAGAAAGCAGCGCTCCGGAGGCGCTGCAATCTTTGTCGCTAGTTGAATGAGCTGCATTTACAGGTCCATGGTGTAATCCGTAATTAGCTTCTTCGTGCGATCGAGAAACTCGTCCAGCGGGACCGACCCTTCGTCGCCTTTGGCGCGGACGCGAACGCTGACGCTGCCGGTCGCGGCCTCCTTGTCGCCGAGGATGAGGATGAACGGAATCTTTTGCAGACCGAAGTCGCGAATCTTCGCATTCATCTTCTGGTTGCTGGCGTCGAGTTCAACCCGCAGGCCCGCGGCTTCGAGACGCTGCTTCACGCTCTCTGCGTAAGCCAGGTGTTTCTCGTTGGAGATGGGCACGAGGCCGACCTGCACCGGCGCGAGCCACAGCGGGAACGCGCCGGCGTAGTGCTCGATCAGCACGCCGAAGAAGCGCTCCACAGAGCCGAAGAGCGCGCGGTGCACCATCACCGGCTGATGCGCCGCCCCGTCGTCGCCGATGTATTCGAGCCCGAAGCGCGCGGGCAGGTTGAAGTCGAATTGCACCGTGCTGAGCTGCCATAGCCGGCCCAGGACGTCGACCAGCTTCACGTCGATCTTGGGGCCGTAGAACGCGGCCTCGCCGGGGATTTCGACGAAGGGAATGGACTTGCGGTTGAGCGCTGTCTTGAGCGATGCGACCGCGGTGTTCCAGTTCTCCGCCGATCCCGTATAGTCCTGCGGCTTGGCGGGGTCCCAGGTGGAAAGCTCGACCTTGAAGTCTGAAAAACCGAAGGTGATGAGCACCGACTGCGCGAACTCGATGCAGGCGACGACCTCGTCTTCGATCTGCTCGGGCGTGCAGAAGATATGCGCGTCGTCCTGTGTAAACCCGCGCACGCGCAGCAGTCCGTGCATGGTCCCAGACCGTTCATAGCGGTAAACATTTCCAAGCTCGGCGTAGCGCTGCGGCAGGTCGCGATAGCTCTTCGGCGAGTTCTTGTAGATCAGAATATGGCCGGGGCAGTTCATCGGCTTCAGCCGGTATTCCGCGTCATCCAGTTCCATAGCCGGGTACATATTTTCGTTGTAGTAGCCCTCGTGGCCGCTGATCTTCCACAGCTCGCGGCGCATGATGTGCGGCGTATAGACAAGCTGGTAGCCGCGCCGCACGCACTCATCGCGCATCCAGTCTTCCATGATCTTGCGGATGAGCCCGCCCTTGGGATGCCAGAAGATCAGCCCCGCGCCTGCGACTTCCTGGATGCTGAAGAGATCGAGCTGCTTGCCCAGCACGCGATGGTCGCGCGCCTTGATCTCTTCGAGGTGCTTGAAGTGCGCGTCGAGGTCTTTCTGCGAGAAAAATGCAGTCCCATAGATGCGCTGCAACTGCTGGTTGTTCTCGTTGCCAAGCCAGTAGGCGCCGGCAATCGACATCACCTTGAACGCCTTCACGCGCCCAGTGGAGGGCACATGCGGGCCGCGGCAGAAGTCGGTGAAGTGGCCGTTGCGATATAGCGAAATCTCATCACCGGGTTTCGTGAAGCGCTCGATGAAATGGAGCTTCATGAACTCGGCGCCGGCAGTGTATTCCGCGATGGCCTGCTCGCGCGGCTCTTCGACGCGCTCGAACTTCTCGTCGCGCGCGACGACTTCGGCCATGCGCTTCTCGATTGCCGCGAGATCGGCCTCGGTGAACGGGACCTCTCGGTAGACGTCGTAGAAGAAGCCGTTGTCGGTGGCAGGGCCGTGGCCGAGTTTGGTTTCGGGGAACAGTTCGAGGATGGCCGTCGCCATCACATGCGCCGCCGAGTGACGCACCACGCGCAGAGCTGCGGGATCGTTCTCCTTGAGCAGCTCAAGCGCAACGTCGTCCGTGAGCGGCGCAGTGAGATCGACGATGCGTTCCGCGGGCGCGGCATCGCCGGAGTACATCGCCTCCTCGCTCTGTTCGAGCACCGCCTCATTGTGCGTT
The DNA here is from genome assembly GCA_965277925.1 of Granulicella sp. GTDB lineage: Bacteria > Acidobacteriota > Terriglobia > Terriglobales > Acidobacteriaceae > Granulicella. The sequence continues at coordinate 2,935,844 of OZ255850.1, forward strand.
GCAGCGGCGGGCGTAAGCGGCTTGACGCGCGCGACCACCACCGCCGCAGCCAGGCGCGGAGAGATGCTGTTGGCGATGTCGAGCGGCGTGCTGCCGGGCGCGACTTCGCGAAAGGAGCCGTCGGGAAGCTGGATCTTGATCGGGTTGCTCACAGCTACCAGAATAGATGGTCGGAGGCTGGTTTTATAATGCAAGATAGCAAGGGAGGGGGAGGTATGGACTGGACCGGTTGCGAGATGGTGAGACCAATCCCCGCAAGCTGAGTGGGGTCCCGATTCTCAAGGGGACCCGCGTTCAGGCCGATGCTATCGTGGAGAACTACGAAGGCGGCTCTGATATTGAGGAAATCGCTGAAAACTTTGCCCTTCAGGAAGGCTACCGTTCGGGGCCTTCTGCAGTTTGCTGCCAGCAGGCGGCCGGCCGCTTTTCGGTGAGGGTGCGGTTCGACCATAATGTGCCGCACAAGCTGCGCCGCTCGCTGCGGGGACACGAGGTCAGTACCGCCGATGAGATGGGCTGGGCCGAACTCGAGAATTGGTCAGTGCTCCGGGCAGCGGAAGATGCCGGTTTCCTGGTGATGGTGACAGCCGATAAGAATCTGGCCTACCAGCAGAACCTTCAATCAAGGCGGCTTGCGCTGGTTCTGCTGAGCACGAACAACTGGAACATCGTGAAGCTGGACACTGAGGCAGCCGTGGCCGCGGTAGATCCCGCGTGACCTGGGACATTTCAGACTGTAAATTTCTAGAATGAAATGGGTGCACCTGGAGCAGCGCTCCGATTTGCGTTCGATGCCTTCGCTACAATGAAATTTGTCCCGTTGGCGGCAAGAGCGGGGCAGGAGAAAGGTTCGGCGATGGCCTGGTTCAAGCGCGAAGCCCACGAAATTTCCCCCACGCCCCAGCACGAGGTGCGCACCGAGGGCCTTTGGACCAAGTGCCCGGAGTGCCGCGCGACACTGTGGAAGGCCGATCTCGACGCCAACCTGCAGGTCTGCCCGAAGTGCGGCTATCACTTCAAATTCAGCGCGCGGGAGCGGATCGAGAGCTTGCTGGAGCCCGGCTACGAGCTGGTCGATCTGGAGCTGCGGTCGACCGATCCGCTGAATTTTACTGACCTGAAGCCTTACAAACTGCGGCTATCGCAGGAGCGGAAGAAGACCGATCTGAACGACGCCATCATGAATGCCGTGGGCCGAATTGGCGAGCAGGATGTGGTGCTGTCGGTAATGGAGTACAGGTTTATCGGCGGCAGCATGGGCGCGGTTGTGGGAGAGGCGATTGCCCGCGCAGTCGATCGCGCGTTGGCGGCGAAGGTACCGCTGATTATCGTGTCGGCGAGCGGCGGCGCCCGGATGATGGAGGGCATCGTCAGCCTGATGCAGCTGGCGAAGGTCTCGGCGGGACTGGCGAAGATGGATGACGCGAGGATTCCGTACATCAGCCTGATGACCGACCCGACGTTCGGCGGCGTGACGGCCAGCTTCGCCATGCTGGGCGATCTGAACATCGCCGAGCCGGGCGCGCTCATTGGCTTCGCGGGGCCGCGCGTGATCGAGCAGACCATTCGGCAGAAGCTGCCGGAGGGCTTCCAGCGCTCGGAGTTCCTGCTGGAGCACGGCTTTCTCGACGCGATCGTGCCGCGCAAGGAGCTGAAAGCTTACCTCGCGCAGGCGCTGGGCTGGATGACTGCGAAGCCGAAAGACACCACGGCGAGTTAGCAATGCAAGAAGCCCAGCCATCGCGGACGGCGCTGCGCGTGGCGTTGCGGCGCGCCGCGCATCAACTGCACGATGCGCGGCCGCTGGTGTTCGACGACCCTCTCGCCGTGCGCATCCTCGGGCCGGAGTTTGCCGACGAGTTGAAGCGTACGCCGGACCGCGCGAAGCGACCGTTTTCGGCGGGGCTGCGGGCGTGGATTGTCGCTAGGGCGCGGCTGGCCGAGGACACGCTGGCGGCGGCCGTAGCTGGGCGTGTCTCCGGAGAGTCCGACGCGCGGCAATATCTGGTGCTCGGCGCGGGCCTCGATACCTTTGCCTGCCGCAATCCCTATCCCAACGTGCGCGTCTTCGAGGTCGATCATCCGGCCACGCAGGCCTGGAAGCTCAAGATGCTGGCCGCGGCCGGAATCGGTCCGCCGCCCACTGCCAGCTTCGTCCCGGTGGACTTCGAGCGCGACTCGCTGCGCGCGAATTTGAAGGCCGCAGGATTTCAGTTCGCGCAGCCAACGGTGACCGCGTGGCTGGGTGTCGTGCCGTATCTTACGGCCGAGGCCTTTCGCGCCACCATGCGGGTCTTGAGCAGCTTCGCGGCGGCCAGCAAAGTCGTGTTCGATTACTCGCAACCGCGCGAGGCGCTGCCACCGATGGAGCAGTTGATGCTGGATTCGCTGAGCGCGCGCGTGGCGCTGGCCGGGGAGCCGTTTCAGCTCTTCTTCACGCCGGACCAACTGGCGGAGGAGCTTGACTGGCTGGGGCTGCGCGTGGTGGAGGACCTCGACGGCGAGGCGCTCACCGCCCGCTACTTCGCAGGCCGCAAGGATGAGCTCGCCCTGCGCGGCAAGGCCGGCCGCATGTGCGTGGCGGCTTCCACCGGAGCCGAGGTGCGAGACTGAAGGACGTGATGACCTACCAGGAGGCAATGGAGAAGCTCGCGGCGCTGGGGCCGGAGCTGCGCGCCAGCCGCGCCGGGGCCACGGGCGCGCCACGCAAGTTTTCGCTGGACCACATTCGTGCGCTCTTGCAGGAACTCGGCGACCCGCAGAGACAGTTCAAGAGCGTGCTCATCGCGGGCACCAACGGCAAGGGATCGACGGCGGCGACGCTTGCTTCCATCGCCAGCGCGGCGGGTCTGCGCACGGCGCTCTACACTTCGCCGCACCTGCTGCGCGTGAATGAGCGAATGAAGGTGTCGACGACCACAGCGAGCAGTAACCGCGCTCTCGCCGAGATTTCGGACGAGGATTTCGGACGGCTCTTCGGCGTTGTGGACGGGGCTGCGCGCAAGTTGATGGAGCACGGCGCGCTGCCGCATTATCCGAGCTACTTCGAGATCATGACCGCCGTCGCCTTCTGCTGGTTTGCCGAGCAGCGCGTCGAAATTGCCGTGTTGGAGGTCGGCCTGGGCGGCCGCCTGGACGCGACGAATTCCGTCGAGCCGATCGTTTCGGTGATCACCGATATCGGCATCGATCACACGGAATATCTCGGCAACACGCTGCGCGAGATCGCCACCGAGAAGGCCGGGATTCTGCGCCCGGATGGCGTGCTGGTGACCCTCTCGCAGCATCCTGAGGCGAACGGTGCCATCGGCGAGGCGGCGATGGCCAAGAACGTGCGCGGCGTGGATGCGGCGCGCTGCCTGCCTCCGCGGGAGCGGCCGTCGAGCAGCGTAGAGCCGGCCGGCAACAACGATGTTGCATCATTGTTGCGGAGGAATCGCTATGAACTGGCGGTCGAGCGCGAGGTGCTGCACGTGGACTCGCCGCTGGCCGGGCAGCATCAGCAGCGCAACATCGCGCTGGCGATTGCGACGGCCATCGAGCTGCGCACCAACCACGGCTTCGCGATCTCGAATGGCGCGATCGAAGCTGGAATACGCGCGACCGACTGGCCGGGTCGGCTGGAGTGGATTGCGGGCGGAATCGGAGCCAATGGCATCGCTCACGCGCCTCTGCTGCTGGACGTGGCGCATAATCCTGCCGGCGCGTGGACACTGCGGGCCGCGCTCGCGCAACTGCCGGACGCGATGCCGCGCACGCTGATCTTCTCCTGTCTGGCCGACAAGCAGATCGACGAGATGGCGCAGGTTCTGCTGCCGCTGTTCGATGCGACATCGGGCGATTCCGGCCGCGCGCGCGATCACGTCATCTTCGCGCCAATTCAGAACCCGCGCGCTGCCAACGTCGAGGACCTGCTGGCGGCAGCGCGGCGGCTCGATGTGCCCGCGCATGCGGCGCCGCATGTGCCGGCGGCGTTGGCGCAGGCCCAGGCCATCACGCCGCCCGAGGGAGTGATCGTGGTCACCGGCTCGGTGTATCTGGTGGGCGAGTTGCGCGCGCTGGCCTTGACGGAGTGAGAGCTGCATCGCTCCCACATCTCAAGAACGAGAGGTGGGGCTCCCGTCGCTCAGGCGCGCCGGGCACAAACGTATCGCGAAGCAATTGCCGCCAGCTACCATAGACAGAGATGTCTGTAGCCAACCCGACCACCGAGCCGCAGGATACCGCCGCATCCGGCCCGGCGCCGCCCGCGCGCGTTTCCTTCGCGCTGCGCTGGTTCACTTACCTGCTAGTGCTGCCGCTGCTGGGCTTCACGACTGCGTTCCTCGGAACGATCTCGCTCGTGGTGGGCCTATGGGATGCGCCCGGCCGTCAGCAGCATGCCCTGGCTCGCATCTGGGCGCGTGTGCTGCTGCGCCTTGCGCTGTCGCCGGTGACGCTCGAACATGCGGATCGTTTGTCAGCGCAGCCCGCGGTGTATGCGTGCAACCACCTCAGCTACTACGACACACCGGTGCTGTTCGCGAAGCTGCCGTTCCAGTTCCGCATTCTCGCCAAATTGCCACTGTGGAAGATCCCCTTCATCGGCTGGTATCTGCAGCAATCGGGCCAGGTGGCGATCGATCAAAGCTCCGCGCGCGCGGGCGTGCAGAGTCTGGGCCGCGGCGTCGCCGCACTGAACGGCGGTCTGCCGCTGGTGATCTTCCCCGAGGGAGGCCGCGCCGCCGATGGTCAGCTCCAGCCCATGGCCGCCGGGGCCGCGTGGATGGCCATCAAGGCGCAGGTCCCGCTCATTCCGCTCACGCTGGTGGGCACCTACGAGCTGCTGCCGATCCATGTCTACGCGCTCCGCCCCAGGCCGCTGAAGTTGATCGTCGGCGAGCCGCTCTCCACCGCCGGCCTGTCCACGCGCGACGCCGACGCGCTCACCGAGCGGCTGCAGGCGGTCATTCATGCGACCTACGTGGCGCAGCACGGCTGAGGCTGCGCGGCGGTTTGCTGGCGACGGCGTACCACCTTGCGCCACTCCCGACCATCCAAACTCTGACGTGTTCCCATGAAAGCAGGGAGATGATGAAACAACCCAAATCCGCACTCACGATGCTTGCAGCAGCCGTGCTAATGGCCGGAATGACGTTCAGCCCGATGGGCGTGCCGCAGGCGAACGCGCAGATCAGCTTCCACCTGGGATGGCAGCAGCCGCCGCAGGAATATAACGACATCCAACGGCAGGGATTTCAGGCCGGGATCCGAGCCGGGCGAGCGGATCTCGACCACTCTCTGGCACCCGATCCGGACCGGCACGGGGAGTTCCAGCGCCCGCGCGTTCCCGATGAACAGCGCAACGACTTCCGCCGCGGCTTCCAGCACGGCTACGAGGTCGCGTATCAACATCGCGATAGCGGAGACTGGAACCAGGAACACCACGACGGGGATGCGGGAGTGCCGCGGGCCTATGCTCCCAACGACATCCATCCTGGATGGCAACAACCGCCGCAGGAATATAACGACATCCAGCGGCAGGGCTTCCAGGCCGGCCTCGAAGCCGGACGGCAGGATCTCCAACAGAGACAGTCGGCCGATCCGCAACGGCATTGGGATTTCCGCAGACCCCATGTTCCCGATGAACAGCGCAACGACTTCCGCCGCGGCTTCCAGCATGGCTACGACATTGCGTATCAACACCGTGGCGATTGGGACCACGACCACCACGACGGATACGATCATCCTCAGTGAATCAGATGAATGCCGCTATTGCTCACCAGCGGCGTCCGCATCTGGCCGGGCGGCATCCTGACGCGTTGACCCTGAGACGTTCTTTGCGTGGAGTCGTCGAGTCGCAGCGGCGAGTATGGCTACAATCGTTGTGTGATCGCGCATATTCGTGGACAGATTTTGAGCAAGGCGCCTAACGCCGTTGTCGTTGACTGCGGCGGCATTGGGTATGAGCTTGCGATCTCGGTGGCGACTTACACCGAGTTGCGCGACGTTGGCGCGGAGGCTCGGCTGCACGTCCACACGCACGTGCGTGAGGACGCGCTGCTGCTCTTCGGTTTCGCCGGCCTCACCGAGAAGCGGCTCTTTGAAAAGCTGCTGACCATCTCCGGCATCGGCCCGAAGTTGGCGATCACAGTGCTCAGCGGCATCTCGGCCGAGCGGCTGGTGGGCGCGATCCGCGGCGGCGATCACGCGACCCTGACCAGGATTCCGGGCATCGGCAAAAAGACCGCCGAGCGCGTCGTTCTGGAGCTGAAGGACAAGCTCGACGACATGGCCGGGGCTACGTCGCGGGCCTCGGCCCCGCCCTCGCTGGGCACAGTCGCCGACGATGTGCTGAGCGCGCTGGTCAACCTCGGCTATGCACGCGCCGTGGCGCAGAAGGCGGTCGAGAGCGCCGCGAAGGATGCCGCGGTCGCGAACGACTTCGAGCGGCTGTTCCGCGCCGCGATGAGCGCCGTGCGATAGGACACCGCTTGAAATATATTTACTTGGGCCGCTATCGCCGCCTCTTGTACGCCAGTCGAAGAGTTACTCGTCGACGTCGAACGCCGATGGAGGCCAGCGATTCAGGAGACATCATGATGAAGAGGTTCGTAACACTTAGCACACTCGTATTTGCGGCAGCCCTTGCCTCCGCGCAGATGAACACCATACCAGCCACAACGGCGACGAAACACTATCGGCTTACGTTCGTGCTTGCCTATCCCAATGGACAACGGCCGCAGAGCTACTCGGTCGATGTGCCGGTAGCGGCGGGCCAGCCGGGTATCGCGACGATTACGATGGCTTCCGGCTCGACCGCAAGCACGCAGGCCACAGCGCAGCAGACGATCCAGTGTACGGACGTCCATGAGTCGCCGACGGGCCTCGCGGCCAGTGTTTCGATTGCGATGGACAGTGAACCGTCTGCGCCATTACCAGGCTCATCTGAACCGATCCATCATCACCTTCAGTTCAATAAGAAGTTCGATGTTGCGCTCGATCAGCCGACGCGAATCAGCGAACAGATGCATTTTATGAAGCTGAACAAAGGAGTCGCGACCGAAGCGCCGATGCCATCCTCCGCTGCTCCGACGCAAATTAAGGTGACAGCGACCGAGCTATAGGCTCGCGTGCGGTGTCGCCGCACCTTGGAAAGCCTAGGCCCTGCGGCGATAGCGCACGGCAAATTCATATCCCGGATTGGGCGGAAACAACTCCGCCACCAGGCGCAGCCGCGCGGCCAGCGCCGCCGGCGCCAGCAGCGGATACTCGCGCTCCCGCAGCTCGCTGTAGTCGAAGTCCAGCGCCAGCGAGAGTAGATACATCGCCACTGCATCCGAGAACGCCGATTCGAGATAGACGCCGCGCTCCTTCTCGTCGATGGCGGATCCCGAGGCTGAGGCATCCAGCGTCGCGACCAAGCTCGCCGCGACCAAGCCCGACGCAACCAAGCCCGACGCGATCGATCCCTCCGCGCGCGTTGCCGTTGCCACGGTCGCCGCAGCGAACGACCGCTGGGTGCCGAATCCGCGCGCCCGGCGCGCCGGCTGCGGCAGGCTTTCGGGCTGCGCATTGGCGGCCCGCCCGAAGGCGAGGTTGCGCGACTCCCATGCGTCCAGCGAAGTTTCGCCGCGCACATTGTCCTGCGCCTGCTTCCACACCAGAGCGTTGAAGGCTTCGGGCACGCCCGTCTGGTCGACGAACGCATGCGCGACGTTGATGAAGAACTCGAAGCTGAGTGCGAAGCGGTCTCCCATCAGCCGCGTCGAGATGAACACCCCGCGCTTGCCGTGGCCCAGCTCGACGTTGCGATGGCAGATGGCGGCATCGGAGAACTCATCCGTGTACGCACTCGCGACCATCGCCGGCTCAGCCGCCTGCGAGCTTGGGCGATCTTGAAAACCCGCGCTCGCTTCGGGCGTCTCCGCCGCCTCGCGCAGCGCCAGCGGCACAAAGTAGTAGGTGTTGGCCTTGAGCGCCGCGACGATGGCCGACGGCACCGCCTCCAGCATCCGGTCCAGATCCAGGTCGGCCACTCCGGTCTCGCCGAAGGTGGCGAAACGCACGCCGTTCGGCGATTGCCGCACCTCGGTCTCGTGCGCGACCTGCGCTGCGCGAACCAGTTGCGCGGTGCGTACAAGTTGCGCCGCGCGCGGTTGTCCGCCCTGCAGAGTTTCGGCCATCGGTCTATTCTAAATGAGTATGGCTTCGATGAACGATGTAGATCGAGCGCGGCGCGAGGGCGTGCTGCTGGGCATTCCGCTGGGCGACCTGGGCTGGTTCCAATCGCTGCTGATGGGCCTCGCAGCGGGTTTCGCCGCGTTTTTTGCCGCAACTTTCCTCTCTATCGTGAGCTTCCTGCTCTACGCGGCTGTGAGCGGACGGCCGATCGGCGAACTGCACATCGAACGCACGTACAAGCTCATCGGCTTTCCGGTGGGCGTGGTGGTGATGGCGCTGGCGCTGGGCTTCCTCGGCGTGCAGTGGTCGCGCCGCATGGTGCGCAAGTCCCGCCGCGCCTAATTCAACGGCGCAAGGTTCATTCGGCAATCATCCTTCGGACGGGCCGTCGAGCATCTCCCACGCCGCGCCGGCCTTCGCCACCACCTTCGCGGGCGCCGGGACAGGATCATGGGCGATCTCCAGCACACCTGCCGGCTGCGTCTTGAGCGCGGCGATCCGCTGCCGGACCTCGGCCCAGTCAACCGAGCCTTCCCCGGGCCACAGGTGCTCATCGCGCACACCATGATTGTCATGCAGATGCAGCTCGGCGAGTCGATTGCCAAACGCCTCGAACGCCAGCTCGATGCCGGACTTCGCCGCATGATCGCGCGTGGCGGGCAGCGCCTCCGCCAGATGCGCATGCCCCACGTCGAGGCAAAATCCAATGGTGTCGAAGTGCCCGGAGCGGACGATCTCCACCAGATGCGCGGGCGCGGCCACATCGTTGGTCAGGTTCTCCAGCAGCAGACGCACGCCCAGCGGCGCGGCGAACGCCTGCAGATGCTCGAGCGAGGTCAGCGAATCGTCGAGCGAACGCGTGTCCCAGTGGTCGTCCTTCATGCCCAGATGCAGCACGCAACTGCGCAGCGGAATCTGCTCAGCGGCTTCGAGTGCCCGCTTGACCTCGTCCATCGCCTCGATGCGCGCACCCTTGTTGGTGTCGATGAGATTCAGCGTGGGCGCGGTGTGGCGACTCCAGTTGGCTTCGTCATCGCTGGAGAAGATGGGCATATGCAGCGACGCCGCCACATCGTTGGCCCGAAACCAGTTGGCCAGCTCGCGCACCGCATGGCGGTCGGTGTAGGCAAAGTGGTGGCGCGCGGCGAATATCTCGATGCACCCCGCGCCGCCGCGCACCAGTGCATCGAGCAAGGCAGGCGTCAGCCGCTGCTGCAGAAAAACATGGGTTGAAATTCCGTGTTGCATCTCTTCCAAACTATCCCAAGCGGCGGTGCAACGCCGCGAAATTGCTGAACGCCACAAGCGACGCTAATATCCCGCCGCCTCGCCGAAGCTGTGCCGCTTGTCCTGCCCACCCATCAGCTCCCCGGTCTTCGGATCGACCTCAATCAGCTCGCTGTCGCCCCACACGCCCGCGCTCTTCTCGTCGAACTCGCCTTCGCGTTGGGTGTCGTATCCATCGGCCTTCATCGCGTCCACCACCCCAAGCGGAAACGCCTTCTCGAACTGCAGAACATCCGGCAGATACTGGTGATGAAATCGCGGCGCATCCGCCGCCGCCTGAATGTCCAGCCCGTTGTCCACCACGCTGATCAAGTCATTGGCAACTGTCGTAATAATCGTCGACCCACCCGGCGACCCCAGCACCAGCCGCAGCTTGCCCGGCTTGCCATGGCGCGCCGGTTCGCTCACCATCGTCGGCGTCATCGAACTCAGCGGCCGCTTGCCCGGCGCAATCGCATTCGCCGGCCCTTGGATCAGCCCAAAACCATTCGGCACGCCCATCTTGCTGGCGAAGTCGTCCATCTCGTCATTGAGCAGAAAGCCCAGCCCGTCCACCGTTACGCCGGAGCCAAATCCAAAGTTCAGCGTATACGTGCTCGCAACCGCATTCCCATCCGCGTCCACCACCGAGAAGTGCGTCGTCTGGTGCGACTCCGCCGGCTGCGGCTCGATCTTCGGCGGCGCGGGCATAAAGCCGGCCGGACGCACCAACATGGCCGAGGGCGAAGGCTTCACCGGTTCGATAGTCTTGCGCCACGCGGCCGCATAGGCGGGATTCTCCATCTGCGTCAACGGCATGGTGGTAAAGTCCGGGTCGCCAAGGTAGTCGGCGTGATCCATGTAGGCCCGCCGGAATGCCTCCGTGATGTAGTGCACCTGCGCGGGCGAGCGGTCTCCCGTCTCCACGCCCGGTGGCCCCAGCTTGTGCAGATCGTATCCGCTCAGGATATTCAGTATCTCGATCAGCGCAATCCCGCCCGAACTCGGCGGCGGCGAGGTCAGCACCTCCAGCCCGCGATAGTGTCCCACCAGCGGAGTGCGCTCCTTCACCTGATACGCCGCCAGATCGGCCGCCGTAATCAGCCCGTCGTGCGCGTGCTCAAAGGCCGCGATCTCGGCCGCCATCTTTCCCTTGTAAAAGTCGTCCGGGTTGGCCGCGATGCGCTCCAGCGTGGCCGCCAGCTCCGGCTGCTTGAACGTGTCGCCCGCCTTGTAAAAATTTCCATCGCGCTGAAATTTCCGCCGCGACGCTGGAAACCGCGTCAGCAGCGCGGAGTGAAAACTGCGCGCGACCTCCGAGTCCAGCACATACCCATCGCGCGCCAGCCGGATCGCGGGCGCCATCACTTTGGCCAGCCCCAGCCGCCCATACTGCCGCTCCGCATAGGTCAGGCCCGCGACTGTCCCAGGCACACCGCTGGACTTCTCGCCCACCGTCGACATCTTTGGCACAACGTTGCCCTGCGCATCGAGATACATGTTTGCGCTCGCCGCCGCCGGGGCCTTCTCGCGATAATCCAGAAAGTGCGGCTGACCACCGGCCAGCTTGCTGGAAGCCGGCCGGATCAACATGAATCCGCCGCCGCCGATATTGCCCGCCGCCGGATACACCACCGCCAGCACGAACCCCACCGCAACCGCCGCATCGACCGCGTTGCCACCCTCGCGCAGCACCTCCACGCCCGCGTCGGTGGCGTCGTGATGGATCGTGACCACCATCGCATGCTGCGCGCGCACCGGTGCAACCGGCGGAATCGGCGCAGAGCTCTGCGCGACCGAAACCACAGCCAGCGCGAGCAGCATAGCCAACGCCGAAAGAGAGGAGAAACGTCGTGCAACGGCAGCCATGCAGCCTCCTAAACAGCACTAACGATACGCGACTGAAGCGAACGCGAGGGACGGAACGGCCGATCATGCGACCCACAGCACCGGTTGCCGGACAGGAAAGTTGCGGATGACCTCTGGATCGGTTGGGTCGGGGTCGAGCGTGCGCCACAGCGCCAGGTACGCGGGCCGCGCACACGCCAGCCCGCAGAACAGCAGTCCCGGTGAGCGCACCGGCCAGCTCTCCCAGTGCTGCACATCGTGCGCGTAGGACCACTTGTTCTTGTCCGCCATGTAAGGCTCGAGGAACTCGGCTGCGCGGCACATCCCGCGGCCGTCCGGCAGCGCAAATCGCTCCATCTGGCCATTGCTGCCGGGCGGGCTCAACGACCAGCACAGCGCGGCGGCCATGTCGAAGTTGAAGATCGAGTAGCCGTAAGGCTTGGTGCGGGCGAGCTCGCGCGGAAAGCTGCCGTTGGGAGCCATCTGCCCGGGAAGCTGCACCGTCTCGTAGCGCCGGCGCACGTCTTCGCGCGTCGTCTCATCGCCGATCAGCCGCGCGAACTCAGCCGCCTGCAAGCCCCAGCAGATGCCGTGATTGTTGGTGGCGTCGCGCTCCTTCATGCCCATTTCGCTGGTCTTCATCCACGCCAGATAGTCGCGGAACCAGCCCTGCAGCGCGGTCCATTGCGGGCCTGTGAGGAAGCCGCGCAGGAAGCCCGCGCCGCACGCCACTTCCACCAGATGCAGCGTGTCGATGATCCCGTAGCTGCGCCCCGGCGGTCCGCCGTGGAAGCCCTGCGAATATTCGAGACTCGGGTTCATCCGCGTGGCCGGGGTTACGAACCACGCCAGCAGATGCGCCGCCGCCGCGCGGCCGAACTCCGCACGCCGCGTCAGCAAATACCCCGCAGCCAGCGCGGGCATGGCCTCGCTCAGGCGGATCATGGCGCGGCGATGCTCCTGGAAGTTCGCCGGATTCGATTTGCCGTCGATGCTGATGTAGCGGCCGTTCGGGTCCTTCGGATTGGGCCAGAAGTAGTCGGCCTCGGAGAAGTAATCGTGCAGGCCGCCGGGACTCTTGGCCGAAGGGAAGCTGGTGATGGTCTCCGGCGGCAGCCGCAGCCAATGCCTGGCCAGCCGCAACACCCGCCCGCGATCCACCGCGGCCACCATCGCGAAGGCGGGCGTGTGCGGGAGCGCAGCGTGGGGCGGGAGCGCGGCCTGGAGCGGGAGCGCAGCCTGGGACAAGCGGCTATGCATCGTTCCCCAGGCGGCGGACAACGCGCAGAAGCGGCGGCGGGTGAGAGAGTTCATCGACTTGAAACCCATAGTAACGCCCCGGGCGAACAGCGCAAGGAGCCGGGTGCTGTCGCGTGGCGGCCAATCCAGCCCTTGCAAGGCTCATGACCATGGTCATAGACTATGGTCATGAAGGCCGCGATCTCACACCCCGAACCCGAAACCCGTAGCATCGCCGCCGGCGAGTTCAAGGCAAAATGCCTGCAACTGATGGATGACGTCGCCGCGCGTAAATTGACCCTCGTCGTCACCAAACGCGGTAAGCCCGTCGCGCAGATCACGGCGCCTGCGCCGGAAGAAAAGCCGTTCAATTCCATCGTCGGCCGTTCCCCGAATATCAAGATCCTCGGCGACATCCTCTCTCCTCTTCCCCAGGAGTGGACCTTACCCGAGTGGGCTTGGCAAAAGCCAACGAAGGCCGTGAAGCCAGTGAAGAAAGAGAAGAAGAGGAAGTGAACGGCTATCTCCTCGACACACACGTCTGGCTCTGGATTACGCGCCGCGCGCAGGCTGAGGTCTCCGCCGGATTCTTCAGAGAAGTCGAAAATTGGCAGCGCGAAGGGATCGCCTTCCTGTCGCCCGTGTCCGCCTGGGAGATCGGTCTGCTGGTTGCATCGAAGCAGCTCGAATTGGATCTTCCCATTGATCGGCTTTGGGAGCGAGACACCGGCGACCACGGTCTGCGCATCGTGCCACTCACGGCGCGCATTCTCATCGAGTCCACGCGCCTGCCTGGCGAGGTCCATCGCGACCCCGCCGACCGCATGCTGATCGCGACCGCCCGCGAACATGGCCTGACGCTGGTCACACGCGACAAGAACCTCTTGCGCTACGCGAAAGAGGGTCACCTGAAGGCGCGCAAACCCTAGATCGGCGCCCGCATCCAATACTCATGGGTATTCGCAGGCACGGTCCCTTCATCCTTCGACAAAACATTCTCGTCGAAGCTCCGATGGAACGCTGCTTTCTGCTCTCCACCAGCATCGAGATCGTGCGTAAAGAGTTGGGAATGAAGCCCGTCGCGGGGCGGACCTCGGGACTTGTCACCGCCGGCGACACCATTCGCTGGCAAGGCTGGCAACTCGGCTTCTGGAATTATCACGTCTCGCTCATCTCCGCCTTCGATCCGCCGCATTTCTTCCAGGACCGCATGATCGCCGGCCGCTTCCGGACGTTCCAGCACGACCACCGCTTCGAGCAGATGCCGCAGGGTGTCGTTCTGCGCGACGAGGTGCGCTTCGCCCTGCCCCTGGGAGCGCTCGGGCGGCTGGTGGCCCGCCTCATCGTGGTGCCGCACATCCGCAGGCTGATGCGCCGCCGCTTTCAGTTGCTCAAGCGCATCGCGGAGAGCGAGGAGTGGCGAAAATATCTCGGGGCTCAGCCCGGTCCTCTAAAGCCCGCGAAGCCGTCGTGCGATCCGATCCGCATCTTAGTTTGAGAGAGAGGTATCCGAGATGAAAGCAGCGGTCCTGCACGAGTACGGCGGTCCATCGAAGTTGAAGTATGAAGACTTCCCCGATCCTCAGCCCGGCGCCGGCGAGGTGCTGGTCAGCGTGAAGGCAGCCAGCCTCAACCCGGTGGACTGGAAGATGCGCTCAGGCGCGGCCAAGGAGCGGTTTCCGGTGAACTTTCCTGGCATTCTGGGCCGCGATGTGGCGGGCCTGGTGCGCTCGGTGGGCGAGGGCGTGGAGGACTTCAAGGAAGGCGACCGCGTCTTTGCGCTCGCGCACTCCACCTACGCCGAGCTGTGCGTGGTGAAAGCCAGCGACCTCGCGAAGATTCCCGAGGGCCTGGAGATGACCACGGCCGCCGCTGTGCCGTTGGTTTCGCTCACTGGCGATCAACTCATCCGCCGGGCCGCCAACGTGCAGGCCGGGCAGACCATCGTGCTCACCGGCGCGGCCGGCAGCGTGGGCCGCTGCGCGCTCTTTGCCGCGCTGGAGATCGGTGCGAACGTGATCGCAGGCGTGCGCAAGAAGCAGATCGGGGAGGCGATATCGCTCGGCGCGTTCGAGGCCATCGACCTGGATGACGATACTGCCATCGCCAAGCTGGGCGTGGTCGATGCAGTCGCCGACGCGGTCGGCGGTGAGATCGCCACGAAGCTGATTGCGAAGGTCAAACCGGGCGGCATCTTCGGCAGCGTGCTCGGGCCGCCTTCCAACGCCGCCATGCACCCCACCGTGCAGGTCCAACCAATGATGGCCGTGCCCGACCCGCCGACGGTCGTTCACTATGCGGAGGCCATCCGCGACGGCAAACTCAAGCTGCCCATCGACCGCATGATGCCGCTCGCCGAAGCCGGCGAGGCGCAGGCGGTCGCGGAAAAGGGCGGCGTGGGCAAGATCGTGCTGACTGTCTGAGCGGTCTCCTCCAGCCTGCCTAAAGGAAGCCGCGTGATCAAATTCGATGCAGCCCATAAGGCCGTTCACTATCCGCAGGACCGGCGATTTCGCATCTGGATCAATCCCTGGTTTGTGGTCGTCCCGATTTGCATGGCGCTGCTTGTGCTCGGATTGGCGTGGGGCCAGGCGGCGGCCTTTGGATTGCCCTATCTCGCACCTGTAACCAACTTCAATGCGGCCACTTTCACTGGGGTGCATGGCTTTCCCTGGTGGCTGCGATGGGCGCACTTCTTCAACTTCGTTTTTCTGATGATGCTGGTCCGCAGCGGGCTGTCGATCCTGGTGGACCACCCGCGCCTGTACTTCAACAACGGATGTACACCGGGCACGGAATGGATTCGCTTCACGCCATTGAAGGTGCCCAAGGACCGCGTGTGGAGGGCCAGCGACGACGACCGTTATATCTCGCCGCTGGTGGCGTTGCCCGGCTATCGCCACAGCGTAGGAGTGGCGCGCTCCTGGCACTTCATCGACGTGTAT
This sequence comes from Granulicella sp., assembly GCA_965277925.1. Classification (GTDB taxonomy): domain Bacteria; phylum Acidobacteriota; class Terriglobia; order Terriglobales; family Acidobacteriaceae; genus Granulicella. The sequence goes on from OZ255850.1 coordinate 2,951,305, forward strand.
GGGTTCATCCTCACCGGCCTGATTTTCATTCCGCTGCTTTTTGTTTCGGGGCAGTGGGCGCGGTTGGTGCCGAACTCCTGGACGATCTTGCCGCAGGCCTGGGCGACCTTCGTCCACTATGCGAACTTCCATTTCCCGCCTGAACCGGACGGATTTTATGCCTACAACGCCCTTCAACAGATCGCGTATTTCTTTGTCGTTTTTATATTCGCTCCAATTTCGATCGTCGCGGGCGCGGCGATGTCGCCCGCCATGGTCAACCATTTTCCATGGTTTCCGCGCATCTTTGGCGGCAGGCAAGGCGCGCGCTCCATCCACTTCCTGATGATGCTCGCCTGGGTCGGCTTCATTGCCGTCCACGTCACGCTAGTGGTTTTGACGGGGTTTGCGCGGAACATGAACCACATCGTTCTGGGGACGGACAACTACCGGCCGCTGGGAATGATCCTCGGCTTCGTGGGCCTGGCTGCGGTGCTTGGCTCGTGGATCGCCGCCCACTACATCTCCTGGACGGCGCCGCGTCTGCTGCAGCACGCTCAAAAAGCGCTCTCGATGCCCGTACGTCTGATCACTCTCAATCGCCTCCCGCCAAAGGAGCGATATACAAAGGAGCAAATCTCGCCCTACTTCTGGTCCAACGGCATGCCGCCCATTCGCGAAGACTGGAAACAACTGGAGCGCGGCGGCTTCCGCGATTACAGGTTGAAGGTGGGCGGTCTGGTCGAGCATCCGGTGGAGTTGTCGCTGGCGGAGATCCAGGCGCTGGGAGAAGACGAGCATATCGCCATGCACCATTGCATCCAGGGCTGGTCCGGCATCGCTGAATGGAGCGGCGTTTCCATGAGCAAGCTGATTGAGCTGGTTAAGCCCGAGCCATCGGCCCGCACCGTCGCCTTTTTTTCCTTCGGCCAGGACCAGTATGGCGAAGTGTACTACGATACGCAGCGTCTGGAAAACGTGCTCAATCCGGAGTGCATGCTCGCCTATAAATTGAACGGCAAGGTGCTGCCAAGCGAGCACGGCGCGCCGCTTCGGCTGCGGGTGGAGAACCAGCTCGGCTACAAGATGGTCAAGTGGATCGAGCGGATTGAATTCATCGAATCGGAAAAGGAGTTGGGCAAAGGCGAGGGTGGAGTGAATGAGGACGATGAATACTTCGACCTGCTGCCGAACATCTGACGGGTCAGCGGGCGAACCTGCCGGAGAGCAGCGGCGCTTGGGTTGACAGCACGCTTGGCCCGCGGTCAAGTGCTTCGCTCCAGCGTCTCGGGAACGTACGCCCACAGGAGCGCGACCGCCAGCCCAGCGACTGCGGCGAGACCCAGGAACGATGTCGCGAAGCCGTAGCGGTGCGCCAGAATCCCGCCGTACGTATTGCTGAGCGCGGCGCCCAGACCGACGCAGGTGGCCAGCGCTCCCTGCGCGAGATTGAAGCGGCCGGTGCCACGCAGGCGGTCGGCAACGAACAGGATTGAGACCACGCCGAAGATCGAGTTGGCCACGCCATCGAGCACCTGAATAGCAATCAGCGCGGCGGTGACGTGGGTCACGGCGTAGAGCGCGCCGCGCACCGGCAGAACGCCGAAGCCGACCAGCAGCAGCGGCTTGCGCCCGAGCGAGCCGGCGACGCGGCCGACCCACGCGGCCGTGACCGCAATCACGCACTGCGTCACCACAATGCACGCCGACATGAACGGGGCCGCGGCGCGCGCGTTGCCCTTGGCCAGCATCTCGCCCAACTCCGGCAGCATGGCTGCGTTGGCAAAGTGAAACAGGAACGCGCAGCCGAGAAACACCAGCAGCACGCGGTCCCCGGTGATGACGCGCAGCGTCGCACCCAGGCCGGCGGATTTGTCCTTCGGGCCGCCATCGCCGCGCGCAACCTCATTGTCGATGGTCTTCGGATCGATCCCTCGCAGCGTCAGCAGCACCGGTATCGCGAGCGCGGCGGCCGCGAGAAAGATGCTGCGCAGGCCAAGCATCCAGCTCAGGCCCGCCAGCAGGCCGGCCGTCACTACGTTGCCGGCCGAGTTGAAGCTCTGGTTCTTGCCGAACTGCCGGTCGAAGCCCTTGCGGCCGACGATTCCCAGCGTGATCGCGGCCACGGCCGGCCCCAGAAACGCCCCTGCCGCGCCGATCATCATCGCCGCCGATCCGATCGTCCAAGGCCTAACGCCGGAAGCGATGAGCAGCGCTCCCGCCGACAACACCAGCGTGGCTGCGGCGATCAGGCGGCGCTTGTGGTTGCTGGCGTCGATGATGGCTCCCGCGAACGGAGACACCACCACGCCGACCAGGCCGCCGATGGTCATCAGGATGCCGATGGAGCGCGGGTTCCAGCGGCTGGCGGCCAGATAGGCAGCCAGAAATGGCCCCACGCCGGTCTGCACATCGGCGAGAAAAAAGTTGAGCCAGCCCAGCGAGCGGACGCTGCGGCGATCCTGCACCGTCATTGCCATCCCGTTGGCCACGCAGCCGCGCTCCTGCGTTATTCGGATGCGGGGCGGCGGCTTGGCTAACGCTTCACGCAAATAAAAAGGCCACCTCGGAGGCGGCCATTGCCGGTGCTGCTGGGTAGTTATCCTGGGGTCTGCATGTCGTCGAGTTCGGCGAATACTTCGGCGAGAGAGACCAGGACGGGCGTGCCGGGAACCGTGAACTCGGCCTCAACGTGCGTCAGGGAGCCGTCGGCGGTCGCGATCCACGCGCGGCGGCTGATGGGGTCGATCAGCCAGATGTGCTCGACGCCCATGCGGGCGTAGTCGGCGATCCGTTCCTGCATGCGCTGGATACGGTCTTCCGGCGAGAGCACCTCGATGCAGATCAGCGGGAGGGGTCGTAACGACGGACTCAATTGGATCGGAGCGGCGCAGCACGCAGACATCCGGAACGCGATAACCGCGGGGGCCAACCCGGACGCGCATCTCGGTTCCGGCAACAATGTTCCAGGCGCGGCGGTTGTTGAGAAAGATTCCCGCGATGATCAATTGCAAGAGGCTGTGTGGACGTTCTCCCAAATTTCGCTCTTGGAGCTCGCCGTCGATGTAGTCGCAGTCGGGCTCGTAGACGGTGCCGAGGTATTCGCTGACCGGGATGAGCGTGGCGCTGGCCATGCACACAGTATCGCGCAAAACGGCGGGGATTCACAAAAATGTCCGCTGCACGAAAAACCCCACCCTCAAGGACGCGATGTGGGGCACCCGCACGGTGGAGTTTCTACGCTCTACTGTCTACCCTCTACTGTCTACTTTCTGCTCTTACCCCAGCGTCTCCATCAGCTTGTTCACCGTGCGATTGAGGTCCTTGTCGTTGCGGCGCTGCTCGTCGATCTTGGCGATCGAGTGCATCACCGTCGTGTGGTGCTTGCCACCGAACTGCCGCCCAATCTCGGGCAGCGAGGCTTCCGTCAACTGTTTGGCCAGGTACATCGCAATCTGCCGCGGGACCACGATCTGCCGCGAGTTGTTCTTCTGCTTCAGCTCCGCCACGCGCATTCCGAACGACTCCGCAACCGCACGCTGAATCGCTTCAATCGTGATCTTGCGCACCTGTGTGTCGATGAACTGCTTCAGGCACTGCTGCGTGGTCGGCAGCGTGATCTCCACACCGTGCAGCGAGCACCACGCGATCAGCCGCACCAGCGCGCCTTCCAGCTCGCGCACATTGGTGCGCACATTGCCCGCGATGAACAGCGCCACGTCCGTAGGCAGAATGGTCTGCTCGAGCTCGGCCTTGCGCTGCAGGATGGCAACCTTGGTCTCGAGGTCGGGCGGCTGGATGTCGACCACCAGACCGGCCTCGAAGCGCGAGCGCAGGCGGTCCTCGAAGTCGTTCAGCTCCTTGGGCGGCCGGTCGCTGGCGATGACGATTTGTTTCGACTGCTCATGCAGCGCATTGAAGGTGTGGAAGAACTCCTCCTGGGTGCGCTCCTTGCCGGCGAGAAATTGGATGTCGTCGATCAGCAGCACGTCCACCGAGCGATAGCGATCGCGGAAGCCGGTCATCTTGTCATAGCGCACCGAGTTGATCATCTCGTTGGTGAACTTCTCGCCCGACACATAGCTCACCGAGGCCTGCGCGTTGCGCGCCTTCACCAGGTGCCCGATGGCCTGCATCAGATGGGTCTTGCCCAGGCCCACGCCGCCGTAGAGAAACAGCGGGTTGTAGGCCTTCGAGGGCCGTTCCGCGACCGCATGCGAGGCGGCGGCGGCGAACTGGTTGCCGCTGCCGATCACGAAGCAATCGAACTGGTAGCGCGGGTTGAGCTGCGCGGCAGTGTTCCAGTCGAAGCGCGACTGTTCCGGACCGGCCGCGGAGGGAACGGAGCCATTGCGGCGCGGCGCATTCTGGCTGTGGCTGGGCTGCGGCGCGAAGCCGCCATCTTCACGCACGCGGGCGGCCGCAGGATCCGCCGGCGGTGTTTGAAATACAACCTCGTCCAGTTCCAGGCCGAGATTGTCGATGGCTTCGCCGATCAGGTCCGCATAGCGTTCGCCGACGTGCTGAAACTCCTCCGAAGGGATGCGTACATGCAGGGTGCGGCCGTTGATGTGCGAGAAGCGTGTGGGTTTGAGCCAGGTCTCGAAGCTCTGCCGGTTGATCTTCTTCTCAAGCGCACCGAGGATACGAACCCACTGGTTCAAAACCGCGGCCGGAACGGGGACAAAGGACATCGTGAGGGTCTTCCTTAGAATCGAAATCGCACCCGCTGCCGAGGCGCGATACATATTGGAAAAAAAGCAAAGGCTCTCCTGCCCCCGCAAAGTATCTCGCGAAGCCGGGTGGTCCGTCGATTGCTTTGAAGTCCCCCGCCGCACCCGCGGAGGAGGAGGAAGCGAAACAGTTACTTTAGACGTTCGATGCTTGACCGCGGGCACGCTGACAATCACCGAACGGTCTCGATAGTAGCATGCAAACCCGACCGCGTTTGCAAGGCAAATGGAGCAAAGCACCAAAGATTTTTTTTGTTGCACCAAGGATTGTGAAGAACGCGCGGACCGTACCTTCGCGGTGGTTACAGAGCGCGGCGATCCGGCCGTGGATCGGCCGCGGACCGGTTATGGATCGGCTGTGAACCGGCTGCGTCGGTGAACCATTTTGAGACGATGCGTTGTCCGTTCGGCTCGACTCGGGTATACTCAAGACTTGCCGCTGAGTGGTCTTTCCGGCCCTCTGGAACGCGATCGAGCTAAGCGATCGAACGAATGATCGAACTAAGGGATCGAGCCACAGCGATCGAGCTTCAGGCGATTCAGGATTTTCTCGTTGCCGGGTCGGCAATGAGACTCTAGCAAACAACTTCGTCATCACAGGACACAGACAATGCCCAAGCGCACCTTCCAACCCAACCGCCGCCGCCGCGCAAAGGTCCACGGCTTTCTCAGCCGCATGGCCTCCAAGGCCGGGGCCGCCGTGCTCAACCGCCGCCGCGCCAAGGGCCGCCACAAGATCGCCGTCTCCGCCGGCTTCCGCGACTAGCTTCGCGACGCGCGAGAACCTCTGCCGATGCAGCAGCATCCGGTCTCCCTCGAACTCGCCTGCAGCGCTCTTCGCTCCTCCGGCGTCGAGCTCTGGTCTCCGCGGATCGTCGGCCAGGTCAACGATCAGTACATCAAAGTCGCGCGGGTTCAGGGCGAGTTTCCCTGGCACTCGCATGCTTCCGAAGATGAGATGTTTCTCGTCCTGCGCGGCGAGCTGTGCATCGGTCGCGCCGAGGCCGACGGCGGTGATGTCCTGCTTCGTTCCGGCGAGTTCTTCGTTGTCCCGCGCGGGGTTCGCCACGACACCTCCGCCACCGACGAGACCTGGATCGCGCTGATCGAGACCGTCACTACCGAACACACCGGGGCCGAGCGAACTGCGCTCACGCGTTCCCTCGCCGAGCAGCTTTCCGAAATAAACACAGAGCAGCTTGCCGAACCCGAGCCGGAACACTCTCCAACAACTGAAGGCAACTGAAGGCTCATGACACTTGCCGCTCATCGCCTGCGCAAACACGCCGACTACCAGCGGGTCTACCGGGCGGGGCGCAAGCAGTTCACCCGCAACATGGGCTACTTCTACGCGTTGCGTCCAGTCGCGCCTGAGCCCGTCCGCGCGTGCCCCAGGGAGGGTCCGCGCGTGGGCCTCACGGTGCCCAAAGCGCTCGGCAACGCTGTCGTTCGCAATCGCATCAAGCGGCGCATGCGTGAGGCCGTCCGCCACGCTCTGCCCCTGTTGAACGCTCCGGTGGATGTGGTGCTGCATCCGCGCCGCGTGGTGCTCGATCTGGAGTTCGCGCAACTGGAGCGCGAGGTCGCCAACCTGTTTCGCTCGGTGCAAGCTGCCTGCGACCGCGCCACCGACAATGCCGCTCGCGCCAAGCCTGTAGCCGAGGTCCCGCTCCCATGAGCCCCGAGCAGGTCTCCTCCGCGCGGCGTGAGCGCACTGCCGCCCTGCTGCTGGCGTTGTACAAGCGCGGACTGTCACCGCTGCTGGGCGCGTTCAGCCTCGGGCAATGCAAGTACCTGCCCACGTGCAGCGAGTACGCTTACGTCGCGGTGGTGCGCCACGGTTGGCTGCGCGGCGGCTGGCTGGCGCTGTGCCGCCTCGGCCGCTGCCATCCGTTCAGCTCCGGCGGCCATGATCCTGTGCCATAGCGTCCGGCTCGATCTGGACCGGGGTTCCTTCCTTGCCCGTCGAGACGCTCCACGGTAAGATTGCGAAAGTGTGACCTCGGCGATGAGCGGCAACGTCCTTCAAACGCTTCAGAAGTTGGTTCAGGACGTCATCGCCCCCGATGTGCGCGAGTTGAAGGTTCGCCTGGAATCCTTCCAGAACGAAACCCAGACGCGTTTTGTATCCATGGATCGGCGAATGGACTCAATGGAAAAGACCATTCTTGCCGCCATCGCCGAATCGCGAGCACAATCCGAGCTTGCAGGAATGACGGCTATGGCCTCCTTGCGTGAGCGCGTCGCCGTTCTTGAATCGAAACGCAATTAGACCGACAGCTTGACGGCAATTCCTCTCTTGCTTCGCAAGATTCCCGGCCTTCCCGCGAACGTTCGGCATCGCGCCGCCGCCCTGACCATTTACCATTAGAAGTTAGCTGGCTACATCCTCGTGCGTGGCCGTGAAATCGGAAAGTGTAGGAATCGTTTGCCAGAGATTCGCAATCCCAATCAGGGCGGTGGCGGCAGCCAGGATAACCGCTCCTTTCTGATCATGATGATCGTCATGATCGGCGTCATCTTCGGTCTGCAGTACTGGCGCGCCCAGCACAACAACCAGACCGCGCCGCCCAACCAGACTCCGCCCAGCCAAAGCGCGGCAGCAGGCCCGACCGCAGCGCCCGGCGCGGCTACGCCGAACGCGCCAGCCGAGGCAGCCAATCCCGTGTCGGCCGCCAAATCGACCGTGCCCGCCGTGCCCACGGTCCAGGCCGCAGCCGAGAGCTCCACCGTCGTCGAGAATGAGCTCTACCGCATCACCTTCTCCAATCGCGGCGGCCAGGTGACCTCCTGGATCCTCAAGAAATACAGCGACACCACGGGCCATCCGCTGAACATCGTCGACGAGGACGCGTCCAAGCTCTACGGCTATCCGCTCTCGCTCTACACCTATGATGCCAGTCTGACCAAGCAGCTTGCCGGCGCACTCTACGTTGTCTCCGCGAACGGCGCCGCCCTCACCGGAAACACGAAGCTTGCCGCCCCCTCCACCCTCAGCTTCGACTACTCCGCCGGCGACCTCACCGTCCACAAGACCTTCACCTTCGGGGCTGACTACGTCATCCACGCCGACACGGTCGTGCTGCGCAACGGCGCGCCGATCCGCGCTCTCATCAGCTGGCCCGCGGGCTTCGGCGACCTCGACACCGCCACTGACTACGACAAGGCGCAGATCGACACCAGCTCCGGCAGCCACGTCGACCACATCGCCTTCAAGAAGGTCGGCGGCGGTGCCACGCTCACCGCCCCGTACGACTTCGCCGGCGTCAGCGATCCGTACTTCGCCGCCATCTTCCTGCCCGACCAGCCGCAGGACGCCACCATGGTCACCCTGCACGACCAGATCGACGTCAACAAGGTGAAGCGCAACCAGCGCACCGGCGCTACGGCCGCAACCGACAAGGTGGCCATGGTGCCGCTGCTCGGCGCGGGTGTCGGCTCGCTCTCCGGCCACGATCAGGAACGGCTTTTCGTCGGCCCGAAGGCGCTCGATGTGCTCAAGAGCATCCACCCCAACGGCGGCGGTTCGCTCGAGCCCATGCTGGACTTCGGCTTCTTCGGCTTCATCGGCAAGTATCTCTTCCTCGGCCTGCACGCGGTGCACTCCTGGCTGCCGCACACCGGCACCGCCGCCCACAACTACTCCTGGGGCTGGGCCATCGTCCTGTTCACCGTGCTGATCTATGCGGTGCTGATGCCGCTGCGCGTGCAGGGCATGAAGTCCGCAGTCAAAATGCAGCGCATCCAGCCGCAGATCGACGCCATCAAGGCCAAGTACAAGAACCCCAAGGCCACCGACCCGCGCATGGGCGAGATGAACGCCGAGATCATGGCCTACCAGAAGGAGCAGGGCGTCAGCATGTTCGGCGGCTGTATTCCTTCGCTCATCCAGTTGCCTCTGCTCTTCGCGTTCTTCACGATGATGACCCGCGTGGTCGAGTTGCGCCAGGCGCACTTCTTCTGGCTGCCCGACCTGTCGCTGCCCGACCCGTATCACATCCTTCCGATCACCATGGTCATCACGTCGTTTCTGGCGCAGTTCTACACGCCGTCGCCGGGCGTCGATCCCAAGCAGCAGAAGATGATGGCCTTCTTCATGCCCGCCATCTCCGGCTACTGGACGTGGAACTACGCCTCCGGCCTGGCGCTCTACTGGAACATCGGCAACCTGGTAATGGTCGCCCAGCAGTTGGTGATGAACCGCACGTCGCTGGGCCGCGAGATGCGCGAGATCGCCGCCAAGCGCGCGCGCCGCAAGTCGGATGTCGCCAAGCCGGGAGCCAAGGCCGTCGCCAAGACCAGCGGCGCCAAGACCATTCAGGGCCGACGCTAGAGACCATCGCCTCTTCTTGCGCAGGAATCTGCTCTTGCCTTTGCTCTTGCTCTTGCTCTTCTGGTTGTCATTCCGCAGGAATTTGCTTCTGTACTTGTTCTTGCTCTTCTAGTTGTCATTTCCAGGGAATCTGCGTCTGTACTTCGCACCCTACATCTCTTGTAGAATTTCGATTGCATCGCAATTTCAACGGGGCTCTGAACTCACATGGAAAATCTGGCTCAGGCGGCCGAACAGATCGCATCGCTGATGCGGCTGCTCACCACCACGGGAGGCCTCCGCCTGAAGTACCGCATCACCGCCGGCGCGGGCGCCGCCGACCCCGACGGCCTGGAGCGCCGCGACCTCTACGTGGAGTGCAAGGGCCCCGATGTCGAACTGCTGCTGGACCGCGACGGCGAGTTGCTGCACGCGCTCGAGCACGTCTCGGCCAAGATCCTGCGCCTCGAACCCGAAGACCACGACCGCATCTCCTTTGACGCCGACGGCTACAAGGCCGAGCGCGCCGCCGATCTTCGCGAAGCCGCCGAGCTTGCCATCGACCGCGTGGAGGACACCGGCCAGCCTTATAGCTTCGCCCCGATGAACTCCCGCGAGCGCCGCATGCTGCACCTGTTCCTGCGCGACTCCGGTCTGCGCACTGCCAGCTCCGGCGTTGGCCCCGGCCGCTTCGTCGTGCTGTATCCGGAGGGCTATCGCATCCCCGAGGAGCGCCCGTCGTACGATCGTGGACGCAACGACCGCGGGCGTGGACGCGGGCCTCGCCGCGACGCCGCAACCAGCGCCCGCTATTGAGGCCCACCTGCATCGGCTCGCAACGTTGATCGGCGGCGAACCTCGCTTTTGCTTTTCTGGTTGTCATTCCGCAGGAATCTGCTTCTTAAGGGTGTCTATACCTCACCAGGGGAACCGACCGAGCGAAACTTCCGCTCCCATCGCATTCCTCCCACATTTCCTTCGCGTACCACCCATCCTGTTGAGAACCCCACCCACCCCTTAGCCGCTGCCAGCAAGGCTTTTGCCGTGTTGCTCACAAGCCGCAACACGCTTTCCCCGGTCTTGCTCCGACCACCTGTGCGGAAGCTGGAAAACCCCGCCTCCAACCTTCAGCGATGGTCCACTTGTCCAAGTTCTTGTCCCCCGCCGCGTCCGGTTTTGGAAACCCCGTACCGCCGCATCTCCAGTGCCCTTGCGAATTGGCCGCGCTTATCCACTCTTCCACCCACAACGACTACTACTACTAGATCTATCTCTCCTTTCACTGTCTTTCTTAGAAGCATTCTCGCCAGCTCCAAAACTCGCCGACAAGCCTGCTCAGCAGAACGTCCTCGCATCGTTCCGGTCCCCGCACCGCACAAGATGCACCTTGAAATTCACAGCCCCGGTTCCTCGCACGAACCCCCTCGCTCGCCCTAGAATCAGTTCAACGCTTCAAACCCCTGGAGGGAGACACCTGCCCATGTCCAGCAGCACCCTCACCCCATCCGCCGAGCAAACGTTCCCAGAGCAAGGGAGAGCCAACACCGTGTCTACCGCCAACATCCCCGAAGCAGCACCTACCGGCAACCTCGAAATCACCGTCTCGCGCGCCGAGCTGCTGCGCGAACTCACCGCCGCGCAGTCCGTCGTCGAGCGCAAGACCACCATCCCGATCCTGTCGAGCTTCCTCTTCGAGGCCGCAGCGGGCGAGGACGGCACCGGCCGCCTGACCATCACCGCCACCGATCTCGACCAGTCGCTGCGCACCTCCTGCGCCGCCAAGGTGAAGAAGCCCGGCGCCTGCACTATCCCCGCGCGCAAGCTCTACGACTACATCAAGCTGCTCCCTGACGGCGACATCTCCATGAAGCTGATGGACAACCACTGGGTGCAGATCCGCGCGGGCCGTTCCAACACCAAGATGGTCGGCATGGCGCGCGCGAACTTCCCCCAGGTCCCCGAGTTCCCCTCCGCCGGCGCCTTCAAGATCTCCGCCTCCGCGTTGCGCAACATGATCGCCAAAACCATCTTCGCGATCTCGAATGAAGAATCGCGCTACACCCTCAACGGCGCGCTGCTGGTGCTCAAGGCCGAGTCGATGGCGATGGTCGCGACCGACGGCCACAGGTTGGCCCACATCGAAAAACTTGGTGAATCGCTAGAAGGCATCTCCGGCGAGAAGAAGACGCTCATTCCGCGCAAGGCGCTCTCCGAATTGGCCGGCCTGCTGGCCAACATGGACACCTCCAAAGACGCGGCCCAGACCATCGACTTTGCCGACGACGACCAGACGCTCTTCTTCCGCGTCGGCAGCCGCGTCCTCACCAGCCGCAAGCTCACCGGCCAGTTCCCCAACTACGAGGCCGTGCTGCCCCGCGACAACACCAAGTTCGTCATAGTGCGCAGCGAAGATCTCATGTCCTCGATTCAACGTGTAGCCCAGTTCGCCGACGAGCGCTCTGGCGCCATCAAAATCCGTCTCGAACAAAACGAGCTCAAGCTCAGCGCGCAATCCACCGACGCCGGCGAATCCGAAGACATCATCGAAACGCCCTACAACTACGACCCGCTCGTCGTCGGCTTCAACAGCAGCTACCTGATCGACTTCCTGCGCGCCACCGGCGAGACCGGCGAAGTCCGCCTCGAGTTCAAGGACGCGCAATCCGCCGGCCAGATGCGCCCCGAAGACGGCTCCGAAGACGTCAAGTACCGCTACATCCTCATGCCCATGAGGATTTGAAAGCACTCCGGTGCAGCGGTCCTTCGCGGACGGCGAGAGGCGTTTCGCGCAATGACATTGCACTCCGCAAGACTGCACCGCAGAAACACGAAACTGCACCGCAGAAACACGAAGGCCCGCTCGATGGAGCGGGCCTTTCGCCTTTGCCCTTGCTTTTCTGGTTGTCATTCCGCAGGAATCTGCTTCTCGCCGGCGAGTTCGCAACCGCCCACCCCGCAAACACGAAGGCCCGCTCCACGAGCGGGCCGTCTCTCTTCTGTCTGTTTACTCCACAGCGAGCTGTTGCTCTTCCTGTCTCCGCAGCCGGGCCGAATCGAGCGTCTCGAACGTGCGCGCGATCGACTGCACGGCCAGCTCATAGCGCTTCCCCTTGAGCTTCGGCGCCTCGCCGTGCTTCCCCATGATCTTCGCCGCCTCATCGAGGAAGCGCCTAGCGTCCATCTCTGGCGTTGTCGTTGTCATGTTCGGCCCTACTTCCCCTTCCATTGTACAGCCTTCAACTCAGGCTGAGGATACGCCTGCTCCAGCACGTACTCCGCGAAATCCAGCGGCCACGATCCCGGCGACAGCTTCCTTTGTTTTAGATGCGCGAGGAAGGACGGATGAATCTCGACCACCCCCTTCAGCACCTCCGCCACGTCTCCCAGCAGAACCTTCTCGCCCGCCGCTCCGCGCAGCCGAACGAACTCCACCGCCAGATTGACCGAGGCAGTAAAGTCCTTTCCCGCAGCCTCATACAGCTGGTCGAAGCTTTTATCCTTCAGCTCGATCATGGTCTTGGTGGTCAGGCTCATGGAATCAAAGGTACTTCAGCAGCAGCACAAATCCGTACACGGCGGTGCACAGCAGCAGCAAAAAGAAGAGCCCAACCGCGACATGATAGAGGCCATCGGAGCGCTGCAGCAGCCACTCCAGGTTGAGCGCCGCGTCGGCCAGCGCGAGCGCAAACGGAATCAGCCCCAGCTTGGCGGCAATCTCATATTGCTTGATAAGCCTATCCGGAGTCGACTCGGCCGGAAAGCTGTTCACCTGGCTCAGCACCAGCCCCGACACCACCAGCAGCAGCCCGGCCAGCCCGATCGAGCCGCCCAGCAGCGCCAGCGCAACGTCCTTGGCATACTCCGGCACGCCGCAGATGCTATCACGGCTGCTATCACGGCTGCTATTAGGCCTGCGCCTCCCCGTGCATCCGGCCGCCTGGAAAGAGCTCCCCCGCAAGACCGCCGCGAGACCGCCGAGACCGCATCGAGCGCCGCGGCATCCAACTCGCAGGAGGATCAACCTACTATGTCCGACAAACATCCTATCCGCGGAATTCTCGCCGGCATCGCCGGAGGCCTCTTCGCCTCCTGGGTCATGAACGAGTTCATGGCCGGCCCCGGCAAGAAGCTCACCAAGACTGTTCAGACCCGCGAAGAAAACCAGCAGCAGGCCGAAAAGCAGAAGAGCGGCGAGCCCGACGCCACCATGAAGACCGCCGACAAGATCACCGAGCTCGTCACCGGCGGCCGCCATCTCACCTATGAGCAGGAGCAGACCGGTGGCCCCATCGTCCACTACGCGTTCGGCGCGCTCGCGGGCGGCCTCTACGGCGGCCTCGCGGAGTGCTCCCCGATCACCACCGCCGGCTTCGGCACTACCTTCGGGGCCATTCTTTTCACCACCGCCGACCTGCTCGCCGTGCCGGCCCTTCACCTCGCGCCGCCGCTCGCGGAAACGCCCAGCGAGACTCTAGTCACACCCTTCGCCGCGCACCTGGTCTACGGCGTGTCGACTGAACTCGTGCGCCGCCTCGTCAGGATGATTCTCTAACGCCGATCTCTCCTATCGGAATTGTCATCCCGAGTGCAGCGAAGGACCTGCTTTCCCCGATCAGCCAATCCCTGCCCGGGTGCCCATTCATGGCGCAGCTTCATCGCGACATGGGTGGGGTGACACTCAGCTCAACCATCGCAAGAAGCCGCTTCACAGCCGCAAACAAATCCCCGCACCCAACTGCTGCAGCGCGCGGCTCGGCCCTGTCCCGCCAGCAATCTGCCCCGCGCCATACTCGAAGCGCAGATCCAGCCGCGGAATGAGAACGTAGTCCAGCCCCGCCTGAAACTGATACGCCAGCCCGGTCGAGCGCGTATAGCTGTTGCCGTTATTGGCGCCAACGACGCCCAGTTCCACCTGCCCATACGGCTGGATCGGCAGCGGCAAACCCTGCGCGTCGATTCGCGCTCCGAACAACGCGCCCGAGGCCTTGCTGCCAAACGGCCAGTCGCCGCCGCTGTTCTGGATAAAGAACCGCCCATCGCCGCCCACATGCACCGGCCCGAACTTCAGGAAATCGCTGTACACCCCAAACGTCCCGCCCACCGGGCTGATGCTGCCACGCTGCGATCCCGGCACGCCATACCCCACGCCCTGGCCCGAGATGTGGCTGTAGGAAAACATCCCATACAGGCCCGTCTGGGCCTTCGCGCCGAAAGGCAGCACCACAATCAACCCAACGATGAGGACCCAGGCACGCCAATTTTTCATGAGAAATCTCCCAGGTTCAGGCTATCGTCCCCCGCCCGTCCAGGGGATAACAGCGAAGGTTCCTGCTCGTATTGCCTTGTCGCGAAACTCCGTGGTTGAAGGATAGAGCATGGCACTACAGCACGCGGCTGTGGCGATAGCCTTCAGCCGTCAACGCGGCCAGCAATTCCTCCACCTGCTCGCGTCCGCGCGTCTCCATCGTAATGTCGATGGCCGTGTCTCCGAGGTTGACCCCGTAGTACGCGCGGTTGTAGAGCGTATCGACGATGTTCGCCCGATGCCGCGCGATGATCGCCGTCAGATCGGTCAGCGCGCCCGGCCGGTCCAGCAGGTGGATGCGCAGCCGGATCAAACGCCCATCCTGCACCAGGCCGCGTTCGATGATGCGGCTGAGCAGCGTCACGTCGATATTGCCGCCGCACACCAGCACAGCGGTCTTCATACCCTCGGTCAGCGACGTCCTGCGCTGCAGCAGCGCCGCCAGCGCCGTCGCGCCCGCGCCTTCGGCCAGCGTCTTCTCGCGCTCCAGCAGCGTCAGGATGGCGCTGGCAATCTCGTCCTCGTCCACCGTGACGATCTCGTCCACATAGCGCTCGACGACCGGAAACGTCACCGCACCGGCGCGCCGCACCGCGATGCCATCGGCAATCGTCGTCGCGGGCTCCAGCGTCACCGGATGATGCGCTGCGATCGCCTGCTGCATCGACGGCAACCGCGAAGTCTGGACGCCGACCACGCGCACGCCGGGCCTGCCTTGCGCGGCGCACGCCTCCTTCACCGCGCACGCAATACCGCCGATCAGACCGCCGCCGCCGATGGGCACGACCACCGCTTCGAGCCCGTCGATCTGTTCCAGCAACTCGAGCGCGATCGTTCCTTGGCCGGCCATCACCAGCGGATCGTCGAACGGGTGGATGAAGGTCATGCCCCCTTCGCCGTCACCAGCCTCGCACAGCCGCGTCGCCTCTGCGCACGCCTCGTCGTAGTTGGCCCCGTGCAGCACCACCTCCGCGCCGAAGCCGCGCGTAGCCGTCACCTTCACCAGCGGCGTGGTCAGCGGCATCACGATCACCGCGCGAATCCCGCGCTGCGTCGCGTGATACGCCACACCCTGCGCGTGATTGCCCGCGCTCGCCGCCACCACGCCGCGCCGCGCCTGCTCCGCTGTCAGCAGCGCAATTTTGTTCAGCGCACCGCGCTCCTTGAAGCTGCCCGTCATCTGCAGGTTTTCGAGCTTCAGAAAGACGCTTTGCCCGGTGATGCGCGACAGCATCTCCGACCGCGCGCACGGCGTGCGGTAGACAGCGCTGCCAATGCGCTCTCGCGCCGCCAACACATCGTTCAACGTCAACGCCACTTCAGAGTTCATTGTGACTATCGTATCTTCATCCCCTGACCTTCACACATTGAGCGCATGATCGGCGCGCACATCCTCGCCGCTCCAGGCCTTCTGCGCGGTCCATGGCATCTCCGGGCCGGCCCAGAACCTGTCTTCCGCCGGAAGCCCCAGCGGCAGGAAGACGCTGGCGCACAGGTACAAGCTCCCCGTGGAGATATATGACTCGCCCAGCTCAGGCTGATGTCCCACCAACCCAATCTGCAGCCATCCGTTGCTGTCGAACGTCCCTGCCGGCGAGAGCGTCCGCCGGATGGTGGCCGCCAGCGCGCACCGCACCTGTTCGGGAGCCAGTTCCTCTGCCAGCGCTCCGCGCAACCCCACGTCGGCCAGAGCATGGAACGCGCCACACCGGTACGTAATCGACCGCCCCACCACCGGATAACTCCCATCCGGCGCGATCATCCGCTCCTGAATCTGCGCATACCGCGTCGCCCGCTTGCGCTCCACCGGCAGCATCGCGGCCCACGCCGGGTCTTCCGAGCCCACCGCATTCAGCACCGCAAGCAGGAACGGATGCATGACGAACGAGTCGTAGTAATCGAAGTGAAAATGAGGCCCATCGCCATACACGCCATCGCCCACATACCAGCTCGCAAGCTCGCGCAGCGCGTAGTCCACGCGCATCCGGTCCCAGGGCTCGCCCAGCTCCCGCAGCGCGACTTCAACTGCTGCGGAAAACAGCAGCCAGTTACTGAACGGAGGCGAAAACTTGCGCGTGGCTCGCAGCCCATCGGCCAACTGCCCGCGCACCCGCGCATCCAGTTGTGCAGCCAGCACCTGCGGCGCACGCAACATCGCCAGCGCCAGGAACGCCGCGTCGACAAGGTTCTGCCGGTCCGCGCCGAAGTCGAGAAAGTCCGCCGACTTCGGATCGACGCCCGCGGCCAGCGCCTGCTGTGTCATCGCAATGGTGTGCGAACGCAGTGCGCCTTCCGCTCCCGAGGTCGGCCCATGTTCGAGCCAGGGCGCCATCCCGCACAATAGCCGCCCGAACGCCTCAAGATACGTCGTGTGCCGCCGGCTTTCTTGCTGGCCTTTGTATGCTTCGATGGGCATCAGCAGCTTCAGCCGCCGCTCGCTCAACGCCTCCAGTACCGGATGCGCCACCCGCTGCATCTGCTCCAGCCAAAAGGCGCGATCGCTGCTCGGCACAGGCTCTTGCGGCGCTTCTGCAGTCGCCAATCGAGGAAGCATCACCGCCAGCGCGGACGGCAACGCAGACTTCAGCAAATCGCGACGTCGCATACATTCACAATCCTACCGCGCGACCGCGGAGCACTTGTTGCTACCGAGAGAAGCTGGTCTCCTGCTTCTCCTTGTGTCGCTCCAGCGCCAGCTCGATCAGCCGGTCGATCAGCTTCGTATAGCTCAGCCCGCTCGCCGCCCACAGCTTCGGGTACATGCTGATCGATGTAAATCCTGGCATCGTGTTCACCTCGTTGAGCACAATCTCCGAAGGCCTTTTTTTGGCCGCGGGCGCTCCCTTCGCCGCCGGCGCCATCAGGAAGTCCACGCGCGCCAGGCCCGCGCAGTCGCACGCGCGAAACGCCGCGATTGCCATTGCGCGGATACGTCTCTCTTCGGCTTTGCTCAGCTTCGCTGGAATGATGCTCACGCTCTCGTCCGCGCCGTTGAGCTCATACTTGGCCTCGTAATCGTAGAACTCCTTGGCAGGAATAATCTCGCCGACGACGCTCGCCTCTGGATTGTCGTTGCCGAGCACCGCAACCTCCAGCTCGCGCGGTTTCACGCCGGGTCCGCCGACGCCCTGCTCGACCACGACCTTGCGGTCAAAGCTCGCGGCGAGATCGAGCGCGGCCGCCAGCTCCGCGCGCGACTTCACCTTGCTGATCCCCACCGAGCTGCCCAGGTTCGCCGGCTTCGGAAACACCGGATAGCGCAGCGCCTTCTCGATCGTACGAATGCAGCGCATCGGTTCTGCCTTCCACTCGCTACGCAGCAAGGTGACGTGCGGCGTCAGCGGCAGGCCAGCGGCGAGGAACAGCCGCTTCATCGCATCCTTGTCCATGCCCGCAGCCGAGCCGAGCACGCCCGAGCCGACATACGCAACATCGGCCAGCTCAAACAAACCCTGGATGGTCCCGTCTTCGCCGAAGGTCCCATGCAGCACCGGAAAGACCACGTCCAGCCCGGTCGCCACACCCGGCTCCGCGGCGGCAGCGGCGAGTGTCAGTCCTGTCTCGCCGCTCACCGCAGTCGAATGATTTGACTCACCCAGCAGGGCCTGCGCCTCCCCGGTCTGCAGCCATCGGCCCTGCTTGGTAATGCCCAGCTCGACGACATCGTACTTCTTCCGGTCGATCGCCTTCAGAATCGAGCGCGCCGAGCGCAGCGAAATCTCGTGCTCGCCGCTCCGGCCGCCAAACAAAACTCCTACCCGTAACTTCTTCTTCGCCATGACATATCAAGTGTCCAACAAACGCGGGCTGTGCATACGCACGAACCGCACTCGCGAACCTCGCTTGGCAACTCACAGCGGTCCATCCCCGGCCGCCCAAATCTCGCGACGCTAGTGCATGGCCTCGCCCTTCGGCGCTCCCTGCCCCGGCTTGTTCTTGCTGAGCAGAAATGCGAAGCCCACCAGGCCGACCGACACCCAGGCCAGCACGCGATAGATGTCCGCATACGCCAGCGTGCTGGCCTGCTGGAGCATCTGCTGGTAGATGGAGGCCTGCGCCATTTGATGCGCCGCCGCCCGGTTGCCGGTCGTGCTCATGAACGCGCCGGTCATCGCCGAGAGATGGCTGCTATAGCCGATGCTGCCAGACTGCATCCCGCCCTGCAGCCGCGTCTCATGGAACAAAGTTCGATCGGTGACCAGCGCGCCGGTCAGCGCAATCAGAATGCTGCCGCCGACGTTGCGCACGAAGTTGATGATGCCCGAGACCTGGTTGGAAGCCTCACGCGGCAGACCCACGTACGCCGCGTTAGTGATCGCGATAAAGCAGAACGGGATCGGCACCATCTGCAGAACGCGCAGAAATGTGTTCTCGCCAAACGACATCCCCAGCGTCGTATGGGTCGATGTGAAATAGAAGCTGAAGGCGAAACAAGCGAACCCGATCGCCACCAGATTGCGCGCGGCGAACTTGCCCGTGGCGATGCCGGCCAGCGGCATCACGACCAGCAGCGCGAGGCCGCCGCCGGTGAGCGCTTCTCCGGCGCGCATTGCGGTATAACCCAGCAGCGCCTGCATGAACTGCGGCTGTAGCACCGTAGCCGCATTCAACACACCGCCCACCAGCAGCATCAGCAGGCAGCAGATGGCGAAGTTTTTGTACTTGAACAGCTTCAGGTTCATGATCGGATTTTTCTTCCGCCACTCCCACACGATCAGCCCAGTCATGCCGACCACAAACATGGTCGCAAAGAAGCGGATGAAGTTCGACGCGAACCACGCGTCCTGCTCTCCCTTGTCGAGAAAGATCTGCATGCCGCCCATCGCCAGCGCGAGAAAGCCTAGCCCCACATAATCCAGGTTCCGCAGATTGGCGCGGTCCGCTTTGATCCACGGCGGGTCTTCCACCAGCCGCGAGACCAGCACCATCGCCAGAATGCCCACCGGAATGTTGATGTAAAAGATCCATCGCCAGGAGTAGTTGTCAGTGATCCAGCCGCCCAGCGTGGGACCGATGGAAGGCGCAAGCACAGCGACCAGACCATACAGCGCGAACGCCTGCCCGCGATGCTTCTCGTCGAACGAATCCGCCATGATGGCCTGCGCCATCGGCTGCAAACCGCCTCCGCCGGCGCCCTGAATCACGCGCGCGACCAGCAGGATCGGCAGCGACGGAGCGATGCCGCACAGAAAGCTTGCTATGGTAAAAAGCGCGATACAGGAGAGAAAGAAATTACGCCGGCCGATCACGCTCGACGCCCACGCCCCCGCCGGCAGCACGATCGCGTTCGAGACCAGATAGCTGGTCAGCACCCACGTGCCCTGATCGGTACTGGCGCCCAGGTTCCCCGCAATGTGCGGCAGCGCCACGTTCGCAATCGAGGTGTCGAGCACCTCCATAAACGCCGCCAGCGCCACCGTCGCGGCAATCAGCCACGGATTGACGCGAGGTTTCCATTGCGCCTGAGCGGCAGCGGTTTCGTTCATTCAGGTTGTCCGGTTCCTTCGTTTCCAGTTGCTACGTGAAATACAAGATGTCCCGGAAACCGCCTGCGATGCAATTTGTAAGGGCTTGCGGAGCTTGCGACGTTGTCGAGGATCGCCACGCCGCGGCGCCTACGGAGCGGCGTGGAAGCGCAGGCCATGAATCGGAAAATCGCGCCTGTTGGATGTCAGGAACAACAGGTCGTGCTGGAGCGCGGTGGCAGCGATCAGCATGTCGTCGAGTCCTAAAGTGCGGCCTTTGCGGGCAGCCACGCTCTTCAATAATCCGGCGCTGCGGGCAAGCTCCGGCGTGATGGAATAGACCTTCAACTGGGCCAGAAATGACGTGGTGCGGACCTCTTCGTCCGGTCTCATGCCTGCATACACCTCTGCGATATTGATGGCTGTCGTCGTGAGTTCATATCCGCTCTCAAGCAGTGCTCCCAGAGCGCGGAGCGCAGCGGGCCTGCCCCGGAGGGTATCAATCAGCACTGTAGTATCCAGCAGAGCTTCGCTCGGCGGCGGCTTCATGCGGTCCGGCGCGTGGCCCTGGCGACCTTTTCGAAGCGCTTTCCGCTCTCCTCGCGGACCCGTCGTACCCAAGCAGCAGATCCTTTCGCCAACTCGGGATGGTCGCTATTCTTCCAAGCAGGATCGATCTTCTGTGCTGCTAGGAAGGACAACAGTTGCCTGCGCCGCAATGCCGCGCGCGCAGTCTCAACCAGAAAGGCGCTCCGGCCGCGTGGACCCACAGCTTCGTCGATCTCCTGGATGAGATCCTGAGGCAAAACGATGTGTGCTCTCTGTGTGGCCATATGCTGTCCCACAGCTATTGTGCCATAAAATCGGCCACTGAACTTCAGACTCTACACGTTGAACTTGAAGAAAAGGATGTCGCCATCCTTCACCACGTACTCCTTGCCTTCGGAGCGCAGCAGGCCGGCTTCCTTCACCGCCTGTTCGCTGCCCAGACGGAAGAGGTCGGCGCATGCATAGCAATCCGCTTTGATGAATCCGCGCTCGAAGTCGGAGTGGATCACCCCGGCCGCGCCGGGAGCCTTCGTGCCGCGCTTGATCGTCCACGCCCGCACCTCCTGCACTCCCGAGGTGAAGTACGTGATGAGCCCAAGCAGACGATACGCGGCGTGAATCAGGCGATTCAGGCCAGGTTCTTCTAGACCCATCGCCGAAAGGAACTCCTGGCGCTCGGCCGGTTCGAGTTGCGCAATCTCGGCCTCCATCGCTCCGCAGATTCGCACCACTTCGGAGCCTTCCTCGCGCGCGCGCTGCTCGACCATCGCCGTGTACTCATTGCCCTCCGCGATCCCGCCATCGTCCACATTCGCAACATACAACTGCGGCTTCATCGTGATGAGAAACAAGTCGCGGGCGGCCAGCTTTTCGTCTTCGTTCAGGTCGGCGGTGCGTGCCGGCTTACCTGCGTTCAGCGTCGTCAGCAGCTTCTGGATCGCGGCATGCTCGGTCTTCTGCGCGGCGGTTGCCGACTGGCTCTTAGCGGCCTTCTCGGCCTTTGCGCCCCGCTTCGCCACGGTGTCGAGGTCGGCCAGCAGAAGCTCGGTGTTGATGATGTCGATGTCGTGCAACGGATTCACCGCGCCCGCCACGTGAATGACCTCGGGGTCCGAGAAGCAGCGCACCACATGCAGAATCGCATCCGTCTGGCGAATGTGCGAGAGGAACTGATTGCCCAGACCCTCGCCTTTGCTGGCGCCTTCGACGATGCCGGCGATATCGACAAACTCCATCGTGGTCGGCACAATCGAATGTGGCTTGACCATCGTGACGATGCGGTCCATGCGCGCGTCGGGCACGGGCACGATACCCACGTTGGGGTCGATGGTGCAGAAGGGATAGTTCGCAGCCGCGGCTTTCGAGGCCGTCAGCGCGTTGAAGATGGTGGACTTGCCGACGTTCGGCAGCCCGACAATTCCGCAGTTCAGGGGCATGATTTCAGAGTTCCTTCAGCTTCTATTGGAACATGCGCGGCGCGGGTGTTCGAGTGCATCTGCCGAGACGAATCGCGGCGATCTTCTCGCTCATCCAATCGCCATGCAGATTGGAATCGACAGTTTCGTGGAGACGGTGCTGGGCTCTGCGCAGTCACCCGGGGCGCTGGGCGCGCAGCGTGTGCGCGAGTTGCTGGAGGAGATTGAGCGCGCTGACCGCGTTGGCCTGGACGTGTACGGCGTCGGCGAGCATCATCGCGAAGAGTACATTGCGTCGTCGCCGGCGGTACTGCTGGCCGCGGCTGCCGCGCGCACCGCGCGCATCCGGCTTAGCAGCGCAGTCACCGTGCTCAGCTCCGACGATCCGGTGCGCGTCTTCCAGGACTTTGCCACGCTTGATCTCATCTCCAACGGCCGCGCGGAGATCATCGCGGGCCGCGGCTCGTTCATCGAGTCCTACCCGCTGTTCGGTTACGATACCGCGCACTACGACGAGCTGTTCGCGGAAAAACTCGATCTGCTGCTGAAGCTGCGCGAACAGACGCGCGTGCATTGGCGGGGCAAGCATCGCTCCGCGCTCAGCGGCCAGGGCGTCTGGCCGCGGCCATTGCAACCCGTGTTGCCAGTGCGTCTGGGCGTGGGTGGAACGCCGCAATCCTTCGTGCGCGCGGGCACGCTCGGCCTGCCGCTGACGGTGGCGATCATCGGCGGCGAGCCGCATCGCTTTCGTGCGCTCGTCGATCTCTACCGCGAGGCCGGACGCCGCGCCGGCCATGCTCCCGAGACGCTCGATGTCGCGGTGCATGCGATCGGGTTTGTCGCCGAGACGACGCAGCGAGCCGCCGACACGCTCTGGCCGGCGTACTCGACAACGTTCGCGCGCATCGGCCGCGAGCGCGGCTGGCCACCGACGACGCGTGCGGCCTTCGACGCGCAACGCGGTGAAACCGGCGCGTTCTTCGTCGGCGACCCGGAGACGGTAGCGCGCAACATGTGGCATGTCAGCGACGCGCTGGGCGGCGTCTCGCGCATCTCGTTCATGATGAGCGGCGGTCCGCTGCCGCACGCCGACATGCTGCGCGCGATCGAGTTGATGGGAACGCAGGTGCGGCCGCTGGTGAATCGAGCTTCGGTTGAAGGGGACGTGGAGAAGGTTGCCGTGACAGCGTAGGGCCCTTTCTCTCGTAGGGGCTCTTCGTCAGAACGGGCTAGGCAAGCACTATCTGAGGTCGTCATCGCCGCCGCGCGTGCCGGCGTCGCGCAGGTGGTCGGCGATGTCGCCGACCTGGTCGGTGAGGAAGTGGAGCTTGCGGCTGAGGGCCTGGATTTCGGCTTCGGCGCGACGGTTGACGTCGAAGTCCAGCTCGCTGCGCAGGCGGTCCTTTTTGTCCTGGCGGTTCTGCTCATCATGATGACCGGCGCCTGGATGGCCGCGAGCATCGACAGAAAAAGATTGAGCAGGATGAACGGGTAGGGGTCCCAGGACTTGCCGTGCATTGCGACCAGAACCACGCTGAGAATGACGTAGCCAACCATCGTGGACAGGAAGAGGATGATGAAGGTCCAGGAGCCGCCGAAGCTGGCGACGTGGTCGGCGATGCGTTCGCCGAAGGTCTCGCGCTCGTCGATGAGTTCGTTGGGATTGCGGTTGGCGCGGCCGGAGATGACACGCTGCGCGGAGTGGATCTCGCGGCCGAGCACGGTGAGCATGTCCAGGCCGGCAAGCGGCTTGGCCTCAAGCAGCACGGAGATGTCGTGGCGGTCGACCTCGATGCAGGTAGTGGGCTCGGTGGCGACGGCGGTGGTCTGGTGCGGCGTGCCCTCGAGCATGGAGGCGAAGCCGAAGAGATCGCCGTGGCGCGGCGCGGAGAAGAGCACCTCCTGGCCGTCTTCGTCGATGAGCGTGACCTCGACGGCGCCGGTGAGCATGACGTAGGCGGGCCCGTGCGGATCGTCGGCCTTGTAGATGCGCTGCTTGGCGGCGAACTCGCGGAGCTCGACCTGCTGGGAGAGCACGGCGAGCTCGTCTGCGTCGAGCAGCGAAAAGAGCGGCACTTGGCGGAGTTCGACGGCGGCGCAGGGCATAAGGCAGACAGTAGAGAGCAGATAGTAGGGAGTAGAGAAAGCAAAAACAACTGCCACTCTAGATTAGCGGTTGGGCTGGTTGCTGACGATCTCTTTGCCGCCGGTTTTTGCGAAAATGTAAACCGGGCCGGGCAGCGGCGGGAGCTGATTGGGCGGGTCGGTGAGAGATTGCCAGAGGAAGATGCGCTGCGGGCTGGCCCATTTCTTCGCGATCGATTGCGGCGTTTCGAAGATGTGCGGGCTGTCGGTGAAGAAGCTGCCGTACCAGAGGTTGGAGCTGCGGCCTTCGAGGATGTGGATGTACTGGCCGGAGGGCGACGGGTAGGTGCTCGGGCGCTGGAGGTAGAAGGCTAGGGAGGAGCCGGATTCGTATTCGCCGTGGATGGCGATGAGGTCGTTGGGGCGAATCTGCGGGGCGATGGCGCGGGCGAGCTGAGCGGAGCTGAGTACCGGGCTGAAGATCTGAAGGCCGAGGTCGGCGGCGAGCAGGAAGAGGAAGGCGGAGGCGAAGAGCGCGAGGTTGGCGGCGTGGGGTTTGGCTTGCCTGCGGAGGATGAGGGCCGCGAGCGGGCCAAAGAAGAGCGCGAGCGCGGAGAGGGCCAGCGGCAGGTGGAAGAGGCCAAGGGCGCGGGTGTCGAGGTCGAGGAAGTGGCCCATGCTGAGGGCGTAGTCGGAGGGATGTTGCTGGAGGAGTGTCGCGAGATCGGTGCCGGGCGGAGGGGTGGTCGCGTGCAGCAGAACGAAGATTGCGAAGGCGGCAAACAATGCGCCGAGGATGAGTAGGACTGTCACTTCTCGGACAGACCCGTTTTCGACTCGCAGATTGAAGGGCCCACGGACGGATTCGGGGTCGGCGTTCTCCGTTCCTAAGATTTTGAGCGATTCAGGAGACAATGCACCGCCCCTTCGAGGGCCCGGTGCTAGCTGAAACACCACTGTGATGTTGGAGTCCTGCGCGAGCCAGCCGGCGATCAGGATGGCGACGGCGGGGAGCGCGGGAAGGACGTAATACTCCTGGCGCGTGGAGAACGCGAAGAAGAGCAGCACAAAGGCCGCCCAGACCAGCAGCAGCAGCAGTCCGCGGCGCTCCAGCGGGAGCTCGTGGCGACGGAACTGGCTGCGCAGGATGCGGGTGCGCTCGGTCTTGCCCTCTGCCTTCCCCTTTCCAAAGACCGGCGCGGCCCATGCGGTGGCCTTGAATACGAACGCCGACCAGGGCATCATCCAGATGAAGCACAGGCCCCAGAAGAGCCACAGCGGCGAGGTGTCGTAGTCGTGCGGGATGCGCAGGTTGAGGTAACGGAGGATGTGCTCGTTCATGAAGTAGAACCAGAACCAGCCATGCACGTGGCCGTTGGTGGGCAGCGGCACGATCCAGTGGTGATTGATGAACCGGAACGGAGTGGGATGGCCTTCGGTGGGGTTGGCAAGGCCGGCCAGGATGTGCCAGGGCGCGGCGATGAGGAGAAAGGCTTCGAGCGAGGCCCAGGGGTGGAGCTCGCGGAGACGACGCGCTGCGCGCTGCAGCCCGCGGGTGAGCAGCAGGTAGATCAGGACGATGCCGACCGGGAAGACCACGCCGATTAAGCCCTTGGTGAGCACGTTGAGAGCGCAGGCCGCGGCGAAGCCTCCGCAGTAGAGGCGGAGGCGGTCCGTGGGATGGAAGCTGATCCAGCGCAGGCCCGGATGATGCTGGCGGAGGATGATGTGCGAGGCCGGCTCGATACGTTCGAGCTCCTCGGTACGCCAGAAGCAGAGCATGGCGAGCGTGGTGAAGAGGCACACACCGGCGTCCGGAATGGTGATGCGCGTGAAGAGGAAGATGCCGAAGCTGGAGAGCAGAATGAGCGCGGCGTAGAGGCCGGCGCGCTGAGCTGGAATTTCGGGCTCAGGGCTGGCGGTCGACCGTTCGAGGTTGCCGAAGAGGCGGCGCGCGAAGCTCTCGGCGGCCAGCGCGAGCGCCAGCACGGCCAGCGCCAGCGGAAGGCGCGCGGCGGCGGCGAGCACGCTGGGCGACGTAATGCCGAACATGCCGGCGAGCTTCATGCACAGCGCCATCGCCCAGTAGAGCAGCGGCGCCTTTTCCAGGTAGCGGATGCCGTTGGCGTAGAGCGTGATGTAGTCGTGGCGGAGCAGCATCTCGCGGGCGACTTCGACGTGCACAGAGTCCGCGTCGTCCAGCAGCGGCGGCACGAAGAGGGTGAAGCTCGCGTAGAACGCGATCCAGAGCAGCAGGATCGTGAGCAGGGTGGAGCGCGGACGCGACGGTGGGGCGTGCTGGGGCATTGGAGTCAAGTGTAAGCGGCGTGGCGGAGATGCAGCCGCCGCACTCCCATGTCGCAAATGCGGGACATGGGGCACCCGGATTCACGCGGTCGCGTAAACTTAGGCGCGATGGGCCATTCGACACGCAAGATGAAGCCGATTCGCGCGCAGGGGCCGCTGGTGCAGCTTGCGGGCACGGCGGCAAGCGCTGGGCCGCCTGCGGAGATGATCTTCGGCGAGTGGTATCCCGCGCTGCGGGCGGACCGGTTGAAGCCGGGCGAAACGGCCGTGACCACTCTGCTGGGCATTCCCCTATTACTTGGGCGCAAGCGGCTGGGGCGCACGCGCGATGAAACGCTCTTCGCGATGCGCGACCTGTGTCCGCACCGCGGCATTCCGCTATCGGCGGGCTGGTTCGACGGCGACACCGTGCAGTGCAAGTACCACGGCTGGCGCTTCGAGCCGTGCAGCGGGCGCTGCGAGGAGATTCCGTCGCTGACGTCGCACGATTCGCTGGAGCCCGCGAAGATCTACGCGAACAGCTTTCCCGTGGCCGAGCGCGACGGCTACGCATGGGTCTATGTACCGGCGGCGGGCGCTGGCCGCGTCGCTTCGGGCGCGGACGGCAGCTTCGATGCGAGTGCGTTGCCGCCGGTGCCGGAGCTGCCCAAGTTCGGGCCGCGGTTTCGCTCCGCGCACCTGCAGGCCGAGCTGCCCTGCAATGTGGACCACGGAATCATCGGGCTGATGGACCCGGCGCATGGACCGTTCGTGCATCGCGGGTGGTGGTGGCGCGGCGCGGCCAGCCTGCACGAGAAGACCAAGCGCTTCGAGCCGATCGCGGAATCCGAATGGGATGCCGCCCATGGCAGGCTCAACGGAGGATTTCGCATGAGCGCGCATGCGCCTTCGTCCAACAGCGCGCCGTACAAGCTGCTGGGCAAGCCGGTGACGACGATCGACTTCGTGCTGCCCAACCGGCGGTATGAGACCATTCGGGCGGTCAATGCGAAGGGGCGCGAGCGGTGGTTCACGTCGCTGACGACGGTGACTCCGGTGACCGCTTCGACCTGCCGAATCGATGTAGTGGCGGCGTGGGACATCGGCTATCGCGTGCCGTTTGTCACGCCCATTGCGCGGCACTTTGGAGCGAAGTTCGTCGCGCAGGACCAGCAGACGATGATCGAGCAGGCGCGCGGCCTGCGCTCCAACCCGGGGTTGATGCTGATCGATGACGCGGACAAGCCGGCCAAGTGGTACTTCGCGCTGAAGCAGCGCCGCCTCACCGGCCAGGGCGACCATCCGCTGCAAGGGCCGGTGGAGCTGCACTGGCGCAGTTAGCCGGGAATGTCCGCGCTCGACATATTCCTAGTGGCCGCGAAGTAGACTGAAGAGATGCTTTCAAGGCTTTACGCAAGATGGATGTACGCGTGGGAGACGGCGCTGACCACGCGGGACGAGAACCGGATCGAACGGCCACTGGAGTGGGGGTTCGAGCATCTTGCAGACTGCCGGGACTTGGGCGGCGACGCCGCGGCTGAAGTTGCGGCGGGGCGCACGACGGAATTGGCCGCCATGATCGCGCTCAACGATCGGATTGTGGCCGACCCGCATGCGTTCTTCGACTACGCGACGCCGGTGGACTTTCGCATCGAGCAGCGCTATCCCGAGCTGTATCCGACCAACGTGCGGCCCGAGACGCTGCAGCAGGAGCGCGAGTGGAAACGCATGGCCGAGGTGGGCGAACTGAGGCGCGAGCCGTTCCTGCGCTTTACGTCCGCCATCCACACGCCGTACCCCGAGAACGACACCGTGAACGCGCGGTGGTATGAAGCAGAGGCAGGGATCAGGAAAGGCAAGCGCGCGACGCCGCAGGCGATGATCGTGATGCCGCAGTGGAATGCCGACGCGTTCTCGCACAACGTGCTGTGCGAGATGTTCAATCGCTTTGGGATCTCTTGTCTGCGGCTGTCGAAGCCGTATCACGATGTGCGGCGGCCGGCGGAACTGGAGCGATCGGACTACGCGGTGAGCGCCAATGTGGGACGCACGATTGCAGCCTGCCGGCAGGCCGTGGTGGACATTCGCAGTTGCGTCGACTGGCTCGTCGCGCAGGGATATGAACAGATCGGCGTGCTGGGCACCAGCCTCGGCAGCGCGTATGCGTTCATCGCGGCGGCGATGGACCCGCGCATCCGGGTGTGCGCGTTCAACCACGCATCCACGCAGTTCGGCGATGTAGTGTGGACCGGGCAGAGCACGCGCCACGTGAAGTCGGCGTTCGAACACGCAGGCCTGACGCAGGATCAGGTGCGGGCAATGTTTGCCGGGGTAAGTCCGATGAGCTACATGCGCCAGTTCGCGGCGACGGGACGGCCGCAGGAGGGGTATGCGCTGCCCAGACGCGCTGAGGGTTTGCCGCGGCGCTCGCTAGTCGTGCATGCGACCTACGATCTTACGTTCATCGAAAAATATTCGCTCGATGTGCTGAGCAACTTCCAGGCTCAGGGCGTGGACTACGTCTCGAAGGTGCTGCCGTGCGGGCATTACACGACCGGCGAGTGGCCGTACAAGTATCTCGACGGATGGTATCTGGGGTCATTCATCCGGAACTCGTTCAAGCGGCTGGCGGAAGAACGCAAATAGCCAATCTGAAGCGCGCTGGCGGCAGGATAAAATTGCGGCATATGTCCATCGACTTGAACGCCCCGCTTGCCGCCGCCGATCCCGAGATTGCCGCGCAGATTGCCAATGAGGTCCGCCGCCAGCACGAGGGCCTGGAGATGATTGCCAGCGAAAACTTTGTTTCGCGCGCGGTGCTCGAAGCTGCCGGTACGGTCTTCACCAACAAGTACGCGGAGGGCTATCCGGGAAAACGCTATTACGGTGGCTGTGAGTTCGCCGACGTGGTCGAGAATCTCGCGCGCGACCGAGCCAAGCAGTTGTTCGGCGCTGAACATGTGAACGTGCAGCCGCACTCCGGCTCGCAGGCCAACGCGGCCGCGTACATGACGCTGCTGGAGCCCGGCGATACGATTCTGGGCCTCGACCTCGCCAACGGCGGCCATCTGACGCACGGGCATAAGCTGAACTTCTCCGGCAAGCTCTACAAAGTTGCGGGCTATAAGGTGCGGCAGGATACGGAGGTCATCGACTACGACGCGCTGGAGCAGCAGGCGGTTGAGGTGAAGCCGAAGATGATCATTGGTGGCGGATCGGCGTATCCGCGGCAGTTCGATTTCCCGCGCATGCGGCAGATTGCGGACAAAGTCGGCGCGAAGCTGCTGATCGATATGGCGCACTTCGCCGGGCTCGTCGCGGGCGGCGTGCATCCGTCGCCGGTGCCGCACGCGCAGGTGGTCACGACGACGACGCACAAGACGCTGCGCGGGCCGCGGTCGGGCATGATTCTATGCACAGCGGAGCTGGCGCAGAGTATCGACCGCAGTGTGTTTCCCGGCCAGCAGGGCGGTCCGCTGGTGCATGTGATCGCGGCCAAAGCCGTGGCGTTTCGCGAGGCGCTGCAGCCCGAATTCGCGGCCTACGCGACGCAGACCGTGGCCAATGCGAAGGCGCTCGGCGACGCCATGCAGGCCGAAGGTTATCGCGTGATCTCGGGCGGAACGGACACGCACCTGATCCTGGTGGATGTGTTCGCGAAGGGCATTCTGGGCTCGGAGGCCGAGGCCGCGCTGGGCGCGGCTGGCATCACGGTCAACAAGAACGCAATTCCGTTCGACACCAATCCTCCGCTGAAGCCAAGCGGCATACGCATCGGCACGCCAGCCCTGACCACGCGCGGCATGAAGGAGGGCCAGATGCGCACCATCGCGAAATGGATCGCAAGCGCGCTGGAGCACCGCAGCGACGCGGACAAGCTCGCGGAGATTCGCGGCCAGGTTGGCGAACTTGCCGAACAGTTCCCGCTGTATGGATTTCTGCGGGGATAGATTTGCCGAGCACGCGTGACGCCACCTACTTTCGCGTCAACCCGCGAATCATCTCCGCTTCCCGCGGCCAGCGCGCCATCAACTCCTCCGCGCTGGCGTCCTGGTAGTCCGCGAACTCAAACCCCGGGCTCACCGTACATCCCAGCAGCGCCCAGCCCTCTTGAATCAGAAGCCGCGACCCTTGCCACACACCGCGCCGCACCACCACCTGCGGCCTCTCGCCGGCTTGCAAGTCGCAACCAATCACCACACGCGAAAAACTCCCATCGGCAAACAGTTGTAGCATCTCCACGGCGCCGCCCATGTAGTGATGAAACACCTCGTCGCTTTGGAGCATGTGCATTTCGCTAAACGTCCCCGGCTCCAGCAGATAGTAGATCGCCGTCGAGGTCCTGCGTGCATCATCGTAGCGAGCATCCGCGAATGCCGAAGCCGCGACAAATTCCTCCGACTCCCAGCTCCGCACATACCACCCGCCCTCGCGCGGATGCGGCTGCAAGTCCAGGAGCTTCTTCACGTCATCTGCCGTCATCGCTCCATCTTAAGCCACGCTCCTGCCCAAAGCCGCGGCGGAAGTTCGTACAATAGAGGGATTGTGAAACTAGACTTTTTAGGTAATCTGCAACGCACCCATACTTGCGGCGCGCCGCGCAGCGCGAACGCCGGCGAAACCGTAACCCTGATGGGATGGGTGAACCGCCGCCGCGATCATGGCCAGCTTGTCTTCCTCGACGTGCGCGATCGCACCGGGATCACGCAGGTTGTCGTCGATAAAGAGGCCGCGCCCGAGGCGCACGCGAAGGCCGAGGCCGCGCGGCCGGAGTTTGTCGTCGCTGTGACTGGCAAGGTGCGCCAACGTGGCACGGGGCTGGAGAACCCCAACATGGAGACCGGCGAGATCGAGCTGGTCGCGCAGGAGCTGCTGCTGCTGAATGATGCGAAGACTCCGCCGTTCTCGCCCGCGGAAGACGGGATTGCGAATGAAGAGGTGCGGCTAAAGTATCGCTATCTCGACCTGCGCCGCGCGGAGATGCAGCAGAACTTCGCGGTCCGCAGCCGCGTCGCGATGGCCATTCGCAATTACCTGGTTGCACAGGGGTTTCTGGAGATCGAAACGCCGTTCATGACGCGTTCGACGCCCGAGGGCGCGCGCGATTATCTGGTGCCATCACGCGTTCATGCGGGGCACTTCTACGCACTGCCGCAGTCGCCGCAGATCTTCAAGCAGATCCTGATGATCTCGGGCTTCGATCGCTACTTCCAGGTCGCGCGCTGCTTCCGCGACGAGGACCTGCGCGCCGATCGGCAGCCTGAGTTCACACAGATCGATCTGGAGATGACTTTTCCGCAGATGGAGACGATCTTCGCGGTGACGGAAGGATTTCTGCGCGCGGCGTTTCTGGCTGCCGGCATTGAGCTTGGTGACAAGGCGTTTGTGCGCATGACTTACGATGAGGCGATTGCGCGATATGGCATCGATAAGCCGGACATGCGGTTGCCGGCGATGGTGGACTTGTCTGCGGAGTTTACGCCAGAATTGCGTGAAGCATTGAAGATCGAACAAAATCTGCCGGTACTCGGTTTTTCAATCCCAAACGCCGCCGCCCTAAGTGGAACACAGCGCAAAGCACTTATCGCTGAAGTTCGTTCTTTCTTCGGGGACTCCGGACTGGATTACCTCGATACGCCGCGGCTCAGGAGTTCGCCCCAGTTTGCTCCACTGGAAGAGTTGATCGCTCAAAGACTCAGAAACGAATACCAAGTCTTCCTCGAGACGGCTCTCAACGGGTCTATGGATGACGATTTGCTGGTCGCCGTAATCACTCCTAAGCCAGGGACACCAGCGAAGTGGAACCACGATCCCCAATGGATATGGAAGCGCGTAGGCGCGCTGCGGCTGGAGCTTGCGAAGAAATTCGCGGACAAGCACGGGCTGTTTACGCAGACCGGCGCGGCGGCCGATTTCAAATTTCTATGGGTTACGGATTTCCCGATGTACGAGTGGAGCGAGGAGCACAAGACGTGGGACGCGGCGCATCATCCGTTCACCTCGCCGCATGAGGACGACATCACCAGCGGCCGGCTGGTGAACGACAAAGGGGCGGTGCGCGCGCTGGCCTACGACGTTGTGCTGAACGGAACGGAGCTCGGTTCGGGCTCGATCCGTATCCACCGCAAGGACGTACAGCAGGAGATCTTTCGCTCGCTCGGCATGAGCGACGACGAGGCCAAGGCGCGCTTCGGCTTCTTCCTCGATGCGCTGGAGTATGGCACGCCACCGCACGGCGGGATCGCGCTGGGGCTGGATCGCATCGTGATGATCCTCGCGGGCGCGTCGAGTCTGCGCGAGGTCATTGCGTTTCCGAAGACGGCCAAGGCCATCGACCTGATGGTGGACGCGCCGACCCCGGTCAGTGAGCAGCAGTTGCGGGAGCTGAGTCTGAAGATTGCGCCCCGGAACTGAAAGGCGCGTCGAATGCGGTGCAGCGTGCGCAGGCGCAGCTACGCAGCCGCACCTATACTTGAAGGTGAATGCCGGAATTTCAACCCCATCTCGCCGCTGCCGACCGTGATTCTGACGCGGCGGTAGACGAGACCGCGGAGGAGGCCATCCTCTCGCCCGCGGCGGCCGCGGCAGGTTCCGCGGGGCTGACGCCTGCCAAAACGCCTGGCGGCAAACGCCGCAGCGCCTTCCGCAGCGACCAGATCTGGAGTTACTTCGGGCCGGCGTTCGTGGCTTCGGTCGCGTACATCGATCCCGGCAACTTCGCCACCAACATTCTGGGCGGCAGCCAGTTCGGCTATCGGCTGCTGTGGGTGCTGTTGTGGTCGAACGTGATGGCCATCGTGATCCAGTATCTCGCGGCCAAGCTGGGCATCGTGACCGGCCGCACGCTGCCGCAGAACTGCCGCAGGTTCTTCTCGCGCCGAATGAATTATTTTCTTTGGGTGTGCGCGGAGATCTCGGCCGTGGCGACGGACCTGGCCGAATTTCTGGGCGCGGCGCTGGGGTTGGACCTGCTGATCGGACCGGCGCTGCACGCGCATGGGCTTACAGCGACGGGCTCGCTGTTTGTCGCGGCGGCGATCGCGACGGTGGCGGTGTTTGGCATTCTGGCGCTCGATCTCGCCGGGTTCCAGTGGCTGGAGCGCGGCATCATGGCCTTCGTTGGCATCATTGGGCTGTGCTACGGATTTGAAGTTTTTCTGGTGCATCCGGATTGGCAGCGCGCATTCATAGCGACCATCGTGCCGAGCTTCGATTCGCGCGCTCTGCGCGGCTCGGTCTTTGCCGCGGTGGGGATGCTGGGCGCGACGGTGATGCCGCACGTGATCTATCTGCACTCGGCGCTGGTGCAGCCGAGGCTGAACGAGCTGGCGCCGCCGCCCAAGTCTCCGAAGCCCGGAATTCTGAAGCAATATCTGCGTTTCGAGCTGGTCGATGTGTTCGTGGCGATGAACGGAGCGTGGATCATCAATTCGGCGATGATCGTGATGGCCGCGGTGGCGTTGTTTCATGGCCCCAGCGTCTCGCCCACGATTCAGGACGCGTATCACACGCTGGGGCCGCTGCTGGGGCGCGGCGCGGCGGTGGTCTTCGCGGTGGCGCTGCTGTGCTCCGGGCTGTCGAGTTCGACCGTCGGCGTGATGGCTGGGCAGGTCATCATCGAGGGTTTTCTCGCTCTTAAATTTCCGATCTTTCTGCGCCGTTTTATTACAGTGATTCCGGCGCTGATCGTCATTGCGATCGGCAGCGATCCTCTGAAGATCCTGATCGACTCGCAGGTGCTGCTGAGCTTTACGCTTCCCGCCGCGCTGATTCCGCTGCTGGTGCTGACCAATCGCGGGCAGGTGATGGGTGACTTCCGCAGCGCGGTGCGCACGCGCATCGCCGGCTGGACGGTGGCGACCATCATCCTGGCGTTGAACGCGGTGCTGCTGGTGCAGTTGGCGACGGGATAAGCGCGGAGCCGCTTGCTGGAGACACGCCGGAGCCGTGATGGAAGAGCGGCAATGCCGCACATGGGATAGACTGAGAGAGACGCGTTCTTCGCCTTTTTTGAGAGCCGCGAAGACCTGCGCGGCGATGCACCGGTTGTGACATCAGGTTGTGCTTCGCGGGCGCGCGCACCCTATTACCCTTCTAACAAGAATAGGAAAAACTCCGCAGTGAGCACCCTGACGAACGTTCCCAATCCAGCGGCCAATACGACGCCCAACACGGCGGCCAATACCGCGCAAGCCATCCGCAACATCGCCATCATCGCCCACGTCGACCATGGCAAGACGACGCTGGTGGACGCCATGCTGCGCCAGAGCGGCACGTTCCGCGCTAACGAAGCCGTGGCCGAGCGCGTGATGGACTCGAACGATCTGGAACGCGAGCGCGGCATCACAATCCTCGCGAAGAATACGGCTATCCAATACCACGACTCCAAGATCAACATCGTGGATACGCCGGGCCATGCTGACTTTGGCGGCGAGGTGGAGCGCGCGCTGAAGATGGTCGACGGCGTTGTCCTGCTGGTCGACGCCAGCGAAGGCCCGCTGCCGCAGACGCGCTATGTGCTTTCGAAGGCGCTGGAGGCCAAGCTTACGCCGATCGTCGTCATCAATAAGATCGACCGGCCTGATGCGCGCGTGCAGGAGGTGCTGAATGAGGTCTATGACCTCTTCATCGATCTCGACGCCGATGAGTCCGTGCTTGATTTTCCTGTCATCTATACCAACGGCAAGGCCGGCACCGCGACCATGGACATGAATGTCCCCGGCACGGATCTGCAGCCGCTTTTCGAGTTGATCTTCAAGACCATACCGGCGGCGACGGGCACGCCGGACGGCGATCTTCAGGTGCTGGTCACGAACCTCGATTACTCCGACTATCTGGGCCGGCTGGCGATCTGCCGCGTCTTTAACGGCACGCTCAAGATCGGCCAGGAGGTCAACCTGTCGCGCGTCGACGGCACGCTTCAGACGGTGAAAGTGACGAAGCTCTTCACCTTCAACGGCCTGAAGCGCACAGACACCGAAGTGACGGAGGTGGGCGACATCATCGCCGTCGCCGGCATTCCCGGAATCACCATCGGGGAGAGCTTCTGCGCGCTCGAAAACCCCAAGCCGCTGCCGCTGATCACGATCGACGAGCCTACGATTGCCATCGTCTTCTCGGTCAACAATGGGCCGTTCGCGGGCCGCGAAGGCAAGCTCGTGACTTCGCGCAATATCAAGGAGCGGCTCGAAAAAGAGCTGCTGACCAACGTCTCGATCCGCGTGGAAGACACGGGCACGCCGGACAACTTCAAGGTGCTCGGCCGGGGTGAGTTGCAGCTCTCGGTGCTCATTGAGATGATGCGCCGCGAAGGTTTTGAGTTGATGGTCTCGCGCCCCATGATCGTCACCAAGCGCGTAGACGACCAACTCATGGAGCCGTCCGAGATCCTGAGCATCGATATCCCGGAGAACTTTGTCGGTACGGTGATCGAGCGCCTCGGACCGCGCAAAGGCGAGATGGTCAAGATGGCCAATCACGGCTCGGGACGCGTGCGGATGGAGTTCAAAGTTCCGTCGCGAGGCCTGATCGGTCTGCGCAACGAGATGCTGACCGAGACCCGCGGAACGATTGTGATGAACAGCATTGCGGGCGAATACATTCCCTACAGCGGCGAGATTCCGCAGCGGCCTTCCGGCGCTCTGATCTCGGACCGCCAGGGTGTGACGACCCTCTACGCGCTGGATGGAATTCAGGAGCGCGGCATCCTGTTCCTTGGCGATGGCGTGGAGGTTTATGAGGGCATGATCATCGGCGAGCACTCGCGCGACAACGATCTGGACGTCAACTGCGTGCGCGAAAAGAAGCTGACTAACATGCGCGCGTCGGGTTCCGATGACGCGGTTCGACTCGTGCCGTTCAAGATGCTGACGCTGGAGCAATCGATCGAGTTCATCGCTGACGACGAACTCGTCGAGGTGACACCGAAGTCTCTGCGCATGCGCAAGAAGGTATTGCAAGCCAACCGCCGGCCCAAGGGCACACGCGGCGGCAGCGTGCTGGTTTAGCTTGTCGTTGCAACTGCTGTTGCGTCAGGATGTGGCCTCGTCGAGGCAGCGCCGCGCGAAGCTGCCCTCGATTTCGGTGGCGGCCAGGATGGCGAAGAGCACGCTCCACTCCGACCAGGCGCGGGTTTCGTTCCAGGTGGCGAAAAAGAACGTCGCGATCATGAGGGATGTCGCACCGTACAGCGCCAGCCGCTGCGTTGGCGCGAGATATCGCCTGCCCAGCCAGACCGGAATCCAGAGGAAGCCGGCAATGCTAAGCAGTTGCGGCCAGTGCCAGGGCGCGGCCATCCGGTACCATGCGACCCCGTTGGCCTGGAAATCGTTGCTGGGATACAGGTGCTGCCCGAGCCAGCGGCTGAAGACCCATACGGCGAAGAGCGCGGCCAGGGTATAGCGCCAGGCGGCGGAACGGATGCGCAACAGCAACGCGACCGCGAGCAGGAAGAGCGACGTCTCGCGGGTGAAGATGTCCACGACCATGCAGGCGGCGAAGGGCGCGGGGCTGTCGATCAGCAGGAAGATGGTTGCGGCGCCGAAGAAGACCAGATGCGGGATGTCGTAGGGATACCAGAGCGCCTGCTCGTAGCGCGCGGCGTAGCTGGCGTACAGGATGACCAGCAGCAGCGCCCAGATCAGCCAGCGATGGCGAACGCCGAGCTTCGCCGAGGCGCGCACGGTCAAGAGTCCCAGAGCGATCAGCAGAGCGATGCCGAGCAGCATGCAGGCGAGCTTGGCCGCGGTCATCGGTTCATACAGGGTGAGGAACTTGCCGTAGCGCGCGGCGGCCTGCTGCAGCAGATGCGACGATTGCGCCCAGCGCAGAAACGGAATCATCAGCAGACGGCGCTGAAAGGGAAGATGGTCGTGTCCCGCAACGTACTTGGGAATGTCGAGGTAAGAGAGATTGACGTAAAAGATGGAGAGGACGCAGTGCGTCGTCGCGCAGAGCAACAGAAAGAGGATGGCGAATCGACGCACACGGTCTCCTGGCCGGAGCGAGCGGCGGATATCTTCCGCTTCGCTGCTGAACCGTCTCAAAAGCAACTACGCTGCCAGCCTATTCATACGATAGCGCGTCGATTGGGTCTTTGTGAGCGGCCTTCAGCGCGGGATAGAGTGCTCCAAAGAGCGCGCCACAGAGAGCGATGGCGATCGCAATGCCGTCCCACGCGGGCGTGAGTTGAAAGCTGAGCGTCGGGAACCGGCCGTGCAGCACGGAGCGCAGCAGATAGGTTGCGGCTATGCCCAGAATGATTCCGGCGATAGCGAGCAGCCCGGTCTCGCGCAGCACCACGGAAACGATACTGACGCGGCCGGCGCCCATCGATTTGAGAATGCCGATCTCGCGCGTGCGCTCCATCACCGCGGTGTACATGGACTGGAAGATGACCATGAAGCCGATGATGGTGGCGATGCCGATGATCACCTTCAAGGCAATGTTGAAGCCGGGCAGATGCTCCGGCGTGAGCGTGGAGAGCAGCTCCTGGATGGTCTGGACGCTCCAGTCCTGCAGGCCATCGGTAGCGAGGATCTCCTGGCGCACCTGCTCCTGATATTTGGGCTGGTCTTCGGTGCGGAGATAGAACGCCGAGGCCTTGCCGGAATTGCCGTCCAGCGCGTCCATGGTTTCGAGCGGGATGAACTTGCGGCTGCCCTTGCCGTGTTCGACGATGCCGCAGACGGTGAAGGTGTGGCCGAGGACCTTCACCGGGTCGCCGACCTTGAGCCCTTTGCCGGACTTGGCCTCGAGATCATCGATGATGGTGTCGAACGGAGCCTTGAAGGGGCCGCCGCTGAGAAAGACGAACGGCCGCAGCGCATTGTAAGAATTGAAGTCGATGCCGTAGATGTTTTCAAGCGACGTACCGGTGGTGAGTTTGATGTTGACCGGCGCGGCGACCAGCACGTGCGGCAGCGCGGCGAGCACCTTGGCGATGCGCACGTCGGCTGCGGCAGAGCTGGTGTTCATCAGCGCGGTGGACGCGCCCGGATGCGCCACCATGTCCATGCCGGTGCCGGTCTGCTGGGTGCGGCTGCCGTTGAGAATCCCGTAGAAGATGGCCACCACCGACAGGATCATGATGACCTCGATGGCGACGGCGAAGGCGCTGATGAGCGAGCGCAGGGGGCGATGCACGAGATTGCCGAGGATGAGTTTATTCATGAGAGATTGCGTGGGAGTCCGATCGAAACTACCGGTCTCATGGTAACGCGTTCTTTGTCAGGCGATACTCGCAGGTCAATTCGGATATCGGCTTTCGTTGCCCACGCCGAGGCCGAGCTCCCTCCTGATGAGCAGGGTGAGCGCGATGGTGAAGAGGCTGATCAGCTCACCAAATATTCGAATCTCCGAGAGAACGCCCACCACGTACATCGCCGCCAGCATGACAGGCCCGATCAGCATGGCGTAACGAATCGCCTGGTTCGGTATTCGCCGCCAGTTGGCGTACAGGTATATCCAGCTAAAGCCGAACATGCTCAAGTAACTCGCCCAATAATAGGGCCTCAATATATAGCCGAGATTGTCGATGACGTGATCTTCGAACGGACCCATCTTGTTGAGACCGGGCCGTGCATGTGGAAACGCGTGATGAAGCCCGAATAATGTGACTAGGCATAGCGCGAACAAAAGTCCGGCATGAATGGGAACGCTGCGGAAGCTCACATTCAATTCCCGTCGCAGCCCCAGTTCATACAGAAAGTAGATGCCTATGAGAAACACGATGGACTCGCGGTTCAGCATAGCCACGAACACCAGCGGATAGAGCCACCCTGTTTGCCGGGTCACGATCAGCCAAAGACCGGCGGCAAAGAATGCCATGCTGGGCAGATCGTAGGGAAGCTGCAGCGGAGCGCAGCAAGGATGGCCGAACTCGAGCAGGTAATGAAAGTAGGCCATAAAAATCACCAGGAGAGACCACCAACGGTTCGCATCACGGTCTTGTGTGAGAGCGTCCAGGGCCTTGCGCGTGGCATGCACCGCGGCAATCATGGAAACCAGCGCAATGCCGAAGGTGGCGAAATCCTCGGGCGAGTTCATTCTGGGCGGTAGCTTTTCTTGGAACGCGACAGGAAAATGCACGAAGCGCGCGACGAGCGCCATGATCCAAGCCGTGAGCGCGCGGTATTGAAAAGGTATGGTTTCGCGGCCCGTTTCAAAGAGGCTCATGTTAAGCATTGGCCGTGTGTTCAGCGTGTAGAAGAGGGCGAAATGAGTCGATGCAGCGATCCAGAGGAACGTAGCCCATACATTGAACCGCCCTTTGGTATTGTCCATAACGACGACCGTACCATGACCTAGCGGCGACCGCACCGAACGCTCAAGTCAAGGGCGACGCAAGATTGGCGCGCAAGATCTTCTTCGCGCAAGATCTTCTTCGCGCAAGATGCTGTTATTTAGGAGATGGGCTGAGCCAGCCGCAGCAACCGTCTTGATGGGCGATGCGAGGACTCTATCAGCCCCGGGGAACCGCGCTAACGCGCGCCGGCCCAATATGCCTGGAACCCCGCTGGAAAATCGAGCCCATGACGGGTGCAACCTTGACACAGAACAACATGGCCGCAACCAAAGCTAGGTTGGTGTAGCCGATAAGATAAATCAAACCGGAAAGCAGGCTCTCCGGCGCGGAATGGGCGAAGACGACAATGACGAATAGACCCCAGGGCGAATTGCGCAGATCGCCGGTGACGAATTCGATACTCTCAAACAGGAGCAGCCAGATTGCCGGCAGGAGCAGGAAGATAGCCGGCCACCCCCCCACATGGTAGGCCTCCGCGATAGGGCTGAAGGAGATGCCGGTCGTGGTGTCGTCCGCGGCTAAGAATGAACCCATCTCATGGGCATAGTAGTTGCCGTTGTAGCCGCCGACTTTGTTGGGCAGGATGAAGTGCGGGATCCAGTTCTCGAAGTCGCGGAAGACCGTCGTATAGCCGACGTAATGGCCTTTGGCGGTGAAGCCGAACATGAGATCGTCCACCGGAATCATCGTGAGTCGCTCGATCATTCCACCTTGCGAGGTGTTGAAGTAAGGAGTGCCTGTACTCTGATCGGCACGAACGGCGTCCTGTTCGGCCATATTCCTCTTTAGATCGTCAAAATGCAGAATGCCGTTTGCAAATATCGTAGCGCGGTCGAACGAAGTCGCACCGAGCGGAACACTATCCCGCAGGGTCGATAACGGACTCACCATGGTAGCCGCGAAGAGTGCAAAGACAGCAAGCACAATGATGTTGGCTTTGCGCAGCCGGAAGCGCATGTAAGCCGCGCCGACCGCCCAGCAGACCGGCGGGGTCAGCATTCCCTGCTTGGAAAACGCCAGCGCCCCGATCGCGAAGCTGAAGATGATTGCAAATCCGCTTACAAAGTCCAGGCTGCGCGCCCCGCGGCTGTTCTCAATGGCGCCGATGGTGGCAAAGATAATGCTGAGCGGGAAAAGGATATTCAATTGATTGAGCGCAGCGAGAAGGCCTCCGGGCGCCGCGCCCAGGGCCGCATCGAGAAACTGCAAAGCCAGCGCGCTGATGATGCAGCCGATCGCGACCCGGGTAAAGTTCAAACGCCCGGCTCTTAACGTATGTGCAACAGAGTACGGTCGCATATCGAACTTGCGCACGGCGACTGTCACCAGAAGCAGCATGAACATGCTGCACGTATAGAGGGTGACACCGAGCAGCGGCACCTGTGTATTGGAGTCACCCGCCTGCCCGAGGACCGCCTTCCAGGTGACGCCGAAGGTCATCGTAAGCAGAGAAAACCAGAAGACGTAGGCCCCTCCGATCCTCGAAAATCCTCCCGCCGTATTGAAGGCAACCGTGCTCAGGACGACGAACGCAAAAAACATCAGGCTGAAGGCGACGTGGGTGTGCTCGGCCATTTGCACACAGAAGAGAGCCGACGCGAAGGTCACCGTCGCTGGCAGCGAAATGCGAGTAGGAAGCTGGAGGCGCACGTAAGACTAAGTCTACTCAACCGTACAGCCTGCGTATATGCCGGCCGAGCTTTGGTCGCCGCGAACAGCTCGACGTAACCGTCGAGATGCGCGCGTACAGGAGGCAAGCGGCAGGAGGCAAACGGCAGGAGGCAAGCAGCAGGAGGCAAGCAGCGGGAGGCGAACTCGTGTCATGCTGGACAGCGAGCAAGCTGTGCGCGCTGGACCGCGCCGTCAAGGAGATGGCCGTGTCATTTGGAAGAGATAGGGACGCACCTCCGGAACCCCCGGACGAGCAGCAGCCAAGCGGACCGCCGTCGCGATCCGGCTCGCGGCTTCGCTGGTGGGGCGTGCTGTTGATGCTGCTGGCGTTGGGCGCGCTGGTGTGGGCGGCGTGGACGTATGTAATGCGTCCGCGGGTGCTGCGATCTGCTTTGACCCAATCGCGGGCGATGGCTGAAGAGTCGGAGCTTCGCGTTGCGCCGCGCATTATGGGAAAATAGGAGGGGCCTGAAATTACTTAGGCGTACGCCTCAGGCATAGGCCCTGGGGCCCGCACCTGAGTTGCGAGCGGCGAGTTCCTGTGTGAGTTGTGACCGCGCAAGCTCTTGATTCGATCCCTTTGCTTTCGATCCCTTTGCTCTTGGATTCCCGTTGCTTTTCGATCTTTCGATTTTTAGGAGGAACACCGTTTTGGCCAACACCGACCGTTTTCTTTTCACCAGTGAGTCCGTGACCGAGGGTCACCCTGACAAGATCGCCGACCAGATCTCGGACGCGATCCTCGACGCCTGCCTGGCGCAGGACCCGGCCAGCCGCGTGGCCTGCGAGACCCTCACCTGCACCGGCCTGGTCGTCGTTGCCGGCGAGATCACCACCAAGGCCCACCTCGACGTGCAGAAGCTGGTGCGCAACACCATCCGCGAGATCGGGTATGACGACGCGCTGAAGGGCTTCGACTGCAATACCTGCGCTGTCATTTCCGCCATCAACACGCAGAGCCCCGACATCGCGCAGGGCGTGGACACTGGCGGCGCCGGCGACCAGGGCATGATGTTCGGCTACGCCACCAACGAGACCCCAGAGCTGATGCCCACGCCAATCTCGCTCGCCCACCGCCTCGCCGAGAAGCTCAGCGAAGTCCGCAAGTCGGGCAAGATGGACTATCTGCGTCCCGATGGCAAGAGCCAGGTCACCGTCGAGTACGATTCCAACCATCGCCCGGTGCGCGTAGACGCAGTCGTGATCTCCACCCAGCATGCGGACCACATCGGCAACGACCAGCTACGTGCCGAGATCCAGGAGCATGTCATCGAGGCCGTCATCCCGGCCGAGCTGCTCGACGAGAACACCAAGTACCACATCAATCCCACCGGACGCTTCGTCATCGGCGGACCCATGGGCGACACCGGCTTGACCGGGCGCAAGATCATCGTGGACACCTATGGCGGCATGGGACGGCACGGCGGCGGCGCGTTCTCCGGCAAAGACTCAACCAAGGTAGACCGCAGCGCGGCGTACATGGCCCGCTACGTTGCGAAGAACATCGTCGCTGCCGGCCTGGCCGAGCGCGTCGAGGTTCAGCTTGCCTATGCGATCGGCGTGGCCGAGCCGGTCAGCGTGCGTATCGATGCCTTCGGCACCGGCAAAGTGAGCGAGCAGCGGCTGGTCGAGCTGGTGCGCGAGAACTTCAAGCTCACCCCCAAGGGCATCATCGACAGCCTCGATCTGCGCCGGCCGGTCTTCCAGAAGACCGCGGCCTACGGTCACTTCGGCCGCTCCGGCGAGATGTTCACCTGGGAGGCCACCGACAAGGCGGCCGCGCTGAAGGCCGGCGCGCAAGCCGAACTAACCGCCAAGTAAACCATCGCGCCATCAATACGGGGGCGGGCCATAAGGCTCGCTCGTGCGTTTCAGCGCATGGTGTCATGCACGTAGCGTTCGATGTAGGGGTTCATCTCCTCGCGAGTCTTCGCGCCCGCCACCACCGCGGCGTCGGCCCCTTCGCACGCCGCCAACCACCGGGCTTCCCGGTCATCGGCCGTAGCTGCTGCCGCCAGAACTGCGACCAATGAGTCGCTCTGGCCCACCGTGACATGTAACGTCGCAGACGGTTCCAGGTGGACGCCAAACTGCGTCTCCAGTGTTGCCTCTGCCAACTCCTGTTTCAGAGCGGCGGCAAACATAGCTTCTTCCTGATCGGCGTCGTAAGCCACGTGCTCAAACACCTCCGCGTCACCTTCGGGCAGCAGGCTGAGTGTGCCGTTTGACTTCGCCACTGTCCAGACCGACTGCACTGGCGAACTCGACCCGCCAGTCTCGGGCCGCGCAGGCAGAGTTACGGCGATAACGCCGTGC
Source organism: Granulicella sp. (assembly GCA_965277925.1). Classification (GTDB taxonomy): domain Bacteria; phylum Acidobacteriota; class Terriglobia; order Terriglobales; family Acidobacteriaceae; genus Granulicella. The sequence goes on from OZ255850.1 coordinate 2,994,727, forward strand.
GTTTGCGGAGCTGTCCGTAGAATCCCAACCGAGTCATATGACCACTTCGCTATCACAGCCCAGGAATGACGGCTGATCTCGAGCCGGTCCACATTCTCTTTCGCCTCGCGCCGCAGATTCCGCTCCAGTTCACGCCGCTCGCTGTGTCGATGCAGCGCCTCCACACTCTGCTCCAGCCCTATCGCAATCAGCAGACCCACGCAGATCGTAACAATATGAACGAAAAATCCTTCCAGCTATGCGCCGCCTCATGCGGCGGATGAACATCGATCATGCTATCTCCGTGCGCGAACTTCTGTGATGACGAGCGCGTGTTGGCATTGTAGCGAATGCCCTTCCGGAGGAAGGCGAGCGGTGAAGGAAACTCTCGCTCCAATTTGGCGCATCTAGCTAAGAGGCGATGTGTGTCCGCCGTTATGACCACCCAAGGACGCCCGCTCGGTGAGCGTCAAATGCTGATCAAGTCCGAATACGACATCCAGTTCCATCTGCCCCAGCCGACCCCTATGGTCGCGCTGGTGCACCTGCATCCCAGCGTCGATCCGCAGCTTACCACCGACGATCGCCTCAAGGTCGAGCACATCGGGCCGATTGAACAGGGCGGCGAGAGTGCGGTCGAATTGCCGGTTGAGGAGTACCTGGACAGCTTCGGCAATCGCTGCTCGCGCTTCATGGCTCCGGCCGGAGTGCTCCGCCTGAGCGGGACCAACGTCGTCCGCGCCAGCGATCAGCCCGAGCTTCAAGGCTTTGGCGCCGCGCAGACGCCGGTAGAGCAGCTTCCGCCCGAGGTTCTGCAGTTCCTGCTCGCCAGCCGCTACTGCGAGGTGGACAAGTTCGGCGCCATCGCGCAGGACACCTTCGGGCACATGGGAAGCGGCTGGGCGCTGGCCGCCAGCATCCGCGACTGGGTGCATGAGAAGGTCGCCTTCGACTACAAGCAGGCCCGCTCCACCAAGACCGCCATGGACGTCTTCACCGAGCGCGTCGGCGTCTGCCGCGACTACCAGCACCTTGCTGTGACGCTGACACGCTGCATGAACATTCCGGCGCGCTATGTGACCGGCCAGATCGGCGACATCCGCATTCCCTACTCCGGGCCGGGCGACTTCAGCGCGTGGTACCAGGTGTGGCTCGACGGCCGTTGGTGGGACATGGACGCGCGGCACAATCAACCGCGGCTGGGCCGCCTCCTGATGGCCACCGGCCGCGATGCCGCCGACGTCGCCATCACCACCAGCTTCGGCCGCGCCGACCTGAAGCACTTCTATGTTGAGTCCAACGAGATCGACGCCGAGGGCAAGCCCGTTCCGCTGCCGCCTAAGCTGGACGCCGGTCGAACCCGTAGCTAGCGCTGCGCCACCAGAGGCGCGGGCGTTCGCTCGCCGGCGTGAAACGCGGTCCATGGGCCAGCCTTCATGTCGTGCAGGATCGGCTTCTGCCACGCAAACTGCGGGTGCGCGGCGAAGAACGGCGCGGCGATGAAGTCCTCGCCGCAGGGATGCCCCGCGCGGGCGATGAAGGTCAGCTTCGCCGCCATGTCCGAGTCCATCACCTTGCCCGTAACCGCGCCGCCCGGCGAGAACGGCGGGTCGCCCCACACCTTTTCGCCGACGGACGAGAACTCCTCGTGGCCGCACAGGCTGCGCTTGCCGATGTCGATCTTGTGCTCGTAGCTGTCGTAGGGGTCGGAGAGATAATTTTGGTGGTTCTTGAACAGCTTCTAACTGTAGACCACGCGCGGCCCGTTCTTGCGCAGCACGCGACCCATGACGAGGGAGCGCTCGTTCATGCGCGTGAGGGTGAGGCGAGCCTTTTTTAGCAGGTCGGCCGGAACCACTGCGACCAGGCCGATGCCCATATTGAAGGCGCTGAGCATCTCGTCCATCTCCAGCGCGCCGAGCTTCTGCAGATGGCTGAAGAGCGGCGGCGGGTCCCAGGCGGAGAGGTCCACCTGCGCGGCCAGACCGCGGGGCAGGATGCGCGGCAGGTTGTGCGTGAGGCCGCCGCCGGTGATGTGCGCGAAGCCGCTGACAGTCTCGGCCTGGATGAGCTTGCGGATGAGGGAGAGATAGCTGCGATGCGGGCGCATGAGCGCGGCGCCAACCTTGTCGCCGAGCTCGTTGACGTACTGCGCGGGTGAGTATCCGGCGGTCTCGAAGAGCAGCCGCTGGGCGAGCTTGTAGCCGTTGCTGTGCAGGCCGTTGGAGGGCAGGCCGAGCAGGACGTCGCCCTCGCGGATGGCGTCGCCGGTGAGCAGGCGCGGGCGGCTGACGACGCCGGTGAGAAAGCCGGCCAGCTCGTAGTCGGTGGGGCCATAGAGCGAGGGGGATTCGGCGGTCTCGCCGCCCAGCAGCGCGCAGCCGTTGGCCTTGCAGGCGTCGACCAGCCCGGAGATGACCTGCTGGATGATGTCGGGGTCGAGCTGGCCGGCGGCGAAGTAGTCCAGGAAGAAGAGTGGCAGGGCGCCCTGGATCGCGACGTCGTTGACGCAGTGGTTGACCAGGTCGGCGCCGATGGAGCTGTGCAGGCCGAGCTGGATGGCGAGCTGAAGTTTGCTGCCTACGCCGTCGGTGCTGGCGACCAGGACCGGGTCGGGGAAACGCTCGGCCTCGAGCGCAAACAGGCCGGCGAAGCCGCCGATCTCCGACAGCACATGCTTGTTGAAGGTGCGGCGGGCCAGACCCTTGATGCGGTCGTTGGCCATGTAACGCCGATCGTCGGCCGGAACGCGGCGCTCGTTTGATTGCGGGCCGCCGGCGCTCGATTGCTGGCCGCCGGCGCTCGACTGCGGAGCAGACTCGCTGGCGTTGTCGCCGCGGTCTTTCGATTTCAGGCTGTTTGCGGCAGCTCGGCTGCGGGAGATAGGGCCGGCGCTGCCAGTAGGCTTTCCGCTGGAGGAAAGCGCGTGGTCCGAGGGCTCGGCTTGGAGAGGATCGCTGGTCGTAGGGGCGGCGTGCGGTGAAATTGCTCTGGGGTCCGTTGGAGATTGCGCCACTGTAGTTCTGCCTCCGGAGGGTCTAGCCTTCGCGTGAGATATGCGGTCGTGGGCAAGTTTATCAGCGACTTCTATACTGAAGGGCATGGCTCTTTCATTTGTTCGATCCGCGGCGCTTGCGCAACGCGCGGAACGCTTTCTTCCCGGGGGCGTGGACTCGCCGGTGCGGGCGTTTCGCGCGGTCGGAGGGCAGCCTCCGTTCGTGGTGAGGGCCGAGGGCGCGCACCTGATCGACGCCGACGGCAACCGGCTGCTGGATATGTTCGGGTCGTGGGGACCGATGCTGCTGGGTCATGCGTTCGCGCCGGTGGTGGAGGCCATTCGCGAAGCCGCGGGGCGCAGCCCGTCCTTCGGCGCCAGCACCGCGGCTGAGGCGGATTTGGCCGAGCTGGTGCAGCGCTGTTTTCCGGCGATGGAGAAGCTCCGATTTGTGTCCTCGGGAACGGAGGCCTGCATGTCGGCGATCCGGCTGGCGCGCGGATTTACGGGGCGGCCATTCGTCATCAAGTTTGAGGGCTGCTACCACGGCCATGCGGACTCGCTGCTGGTGAAGGCAGGGAGCGGTGTGGCGACGTTCGGGATTCCGGGCTCGGCGGGCGTGCCGGCCGAGACCGCGATGCATACGCTGGCGCTGCCGTATAACGATCTGCCCGCGGTGGAGGCGGCGTTTGCGTCGCACGAGGCGCAGATCGCATGCGTGATCCTGGAGCCGGTGGTGGGCAATGCCGGAACGATTCCGCCAGCGCCCGGGTATCTGGCAGGGTTGCGCTCCCTGACCAGGAAGCACGGCGCGCTGCTGATCTTTGATGAGGTGATGACGGGGTTTCGGCTGGCTGCCGGTGGAGCGCAGGAGTTGTATGGTTTTGGCAGCGGTGACAATGCGCCGGACCTGGCGACGCTCGGCAAGATTGTCGGCGGGGGGCTGCCGGTGGGCGCGTTTGGCGGGCGCGCGGAGATCATGGACATGCTCGCGCCGCTGGGGCCGGTCTACCAGGCCGGAACGCTGAGCGGCAATCCGCTGGCCATGGCTGCGGGGATAGCGATGCTGTCGGCGATTCTGGATCGTCGCGAGACGCTGTATGCAGGGCTGGAGGCGACGGCGTCGGCGATGGCTGGTGGTGTCGCGAAGCTCGCCGCGGAGCAGGGGATTGCGCTGACGACCAATCGCGTGGGCAGCATGTTGACCTGGTTCTTTACCCCGCAGAAGGTGACGGATTTTGCGAGCGCGTCGGCGTCGGATACGGCGGCGTTCGCGCGCTTTCATCGCGGCATGATGGAGCGCGGAGTGTGGCTGCCGCCCAGCCAGTTCGAGGCGGCGTTTGTGAGCGCGGCGCATGGACAGAGCGAGGTGGAGCTGCTGCTGGCGGCGGCGCGCGAGGCGCTCGGCGAGGTCGTCCGGTAAAGCGCTCCGCGGGTCGTCCGGTAAAGCGCTGCGCGGGTCGCAAAGGAAGCGAACTGGCGTGCAGGCCGACCGAGGAGTATGGTGGGGACGCCATTCTGACAGGAGGCTCGCATGTTGAGGCCTTGGTTGCTATCTTCCGCATTGCTGCTGCTGGGGCCTGCGCAACAGCCTACGACTCCGCCTCCAGCCGCGGCGCCGGCCACGGCCAGCGCCCCCACTGCCACTGCGCCAGCGGCGCCGAGCATTCCCGCCGAGGCCGCGCGCATGGTCAACCCCGGGAGGCCGACGGCGGAGGGCATGGCGCATGCGAAGAAGATGTATGGCTACGATTGCGCGCTGTGCCATGGAGCCAACGGCAATGGGAAGGGTGAGCTCGTGGCGAGCATGAATCTGACGCTGAAGGACTGGACGGATGCGGCGGCGTTGAAGGGCATGACCGACGGCCAACTGTTCTACATCATCAAGAATGGCCAGGGGCAGATGACGGGCGAAGGGGACCGCGCCAAGCCGGACGATATGTGGAACATGGTAGTGCTGGTGCGTTCGTTTTCCAAGCATTGACCAGGCGGTGGCAGTTGGCGGGATGCGGCGGTGAGTCCGCGCGGAGCTGGCGTCGAGCTCGGAGGTCGAGCCGGGTGGTCATGGGGCGTGGCCTCTCGTGAAACACACAAGGAATATGAGATTCTCCCACACGGAGGCGGGGATGCGGATCAACATCGAAATTGACGAGAGCTGTTGAAACAGGCGATGAAGATCGCCGGGGTCAAGACGAAGAAAGCCGCCGTCGATGAAGCGCTTCGCCGGATGGTGCAAATCCACCGGCAGAGGGGCATCCGACGCTTGAGAGGCAAGGTCGAATTCTGGGACGACGTGATCGAGGACCGAATTGCTAATAGTGTGGAGAAACAATTCGCTGCCTCGAAAGCTGTTTAGTCCACCAGCTCGACCAGCAGGACCTGCTCGTCGTTATCGACTTCGCGGAGTTTGACTTCGATGATCTCGCGGCGCGACGTCGGCACCGTGCGGCCGATGAAGCGGGCTTCGATGGGGAGTTCGCGGTGGCCGCGGTCGATGAGCACCAGAAGCTGCACGCTCTTGGGGCGGCCGTGGTCAAACAGCGCATCGAGCGCTGCCCGAATCGTGCGGCCGGTGTATAGCACGTCGTCCATCAGGATGATGTCGCGGCCGTTGACGTCGAAGCCGATGTCGCCCTTTTCCACGATGGGACGCGGGCCGGCGGTGGTAAGGTCGTCGCGGTAGAAGCTGATGTCGAGCATGCCCGTATCGACTGGCTGCTTCTCGATGGTGTGGATGAGTTTGGCGAGGCGCTGGGCCAGCGGAATGCCGCGCCGCTTGATGCCGACCAGGCCGAGATTGGCGCTGCCGTTGTTGCGCTCGACGATCTCATGGGCCAGACGGACGAGGGTGCGCTCGATCTCGGAGGCGGACATGAGCCGGCCTTTTTCGCGCAGGCGCGGAGTGGCGGCTGCGGCGCTGGACGAGGTGTTGGACTGGGGCGTGGTGTCGGGTTTGGAGGTAGGCGATTCGCTCATGGCTGCCACTGATGATAGCAGCGGAGCTGAACGCTGAGCCGATCAGCGCGCGGCAGAACGCGAGCGGAGATAGCCGGCGAAGACCCCCGCCAGCGCGGAGTAGATCAGATACATGACGAGGAACAGCGCCGCGCTCGAAAGCAGCAGGCCGGCGCGGAACTCGGGAATAGACAGTGTCTTGAGGAAGGGCTCGGCGGCGGCTCCGGATTGGGCCAGGGTGTTGGTCCGCAACTGGGTGAAGACCGTCGCGAGACCGCTGTCGAGCTTGGCGCTGGAGTGCAGGGCGAAGCGCGCGACCAGCAGCGCAATCGTATTGATCGCAACGCAGCTCAGCATGATGGCGAGCGCCGAGAGCACGCCCAGACGAGCGCCAAAGCCGGGGGTGATGCGGGTCAGGCGAAAGCGCGACGCATAGACGCCGAGCACGACGATGGGCGCTCCGACGGCCCAGAACCAGGAGAGCAGAGCGACCGGCGGAAGCGCGAAGGAGATCAGCGTGAGTACGCCCGCAACGGCGCCCGCGAGGGCCGCGCACTGGATGGCGCCGCGCCACACGGGAGCGGCAGGGCGCGGAGCCGGAAGCTCGGCGGCGTTGGCGGCGTTGGCGGCGTTGGAATCGCTGGCCGCAAGCTGGCGCTCGGCCTGCTCGAGCAGCTCCTCGGAGAGCCGAACCTGGGGCGCCCCGCAGGCCCAGCAGTATACGAGGGAGCCCTCGTCCTCGAGGTGCAGAACGGAGTGGCAGCGAGGGCAGAGACGTTGAATCACCACTGCCAAGGTTACAGGAAACAGGAAGCCGCTGGCAGGAGATGGGCGGGCAGAAGATGGACGCACCGGCGAAAGCTATTCGACATCCTTGCTGCCGTGGTCAGACAGGTGCGAGGGAAGGTCGAGGGTGACCAGTGCGATCTTGATGCCGCCATCGCTGGGCTCGATGCCGACGATGTGCTGGTGCTGCTCGGAGCCGGCGCGCAGTTCATCCCCGTCGGAGTCCGCGGAGTGCATCCTGCTGTGGCCGCTGTCGCAGGCCAGGCCCTGGGCTGTGTGGGTGGGCAGGCCGACGGGCTTGTCGTTCCGGCACTCGATGACGTCGCCATAGCGGCTGAGGTCCTTGCGGTAGAAGGCGAGCACGTTGGCCGCGGGGTCGGAGGTATGGAAGCTGGCGGCCCGCACCCCCAGATGGAAGCTGCCGAAGCTCATGTTGATGTCGGCGGCATCGTTATTCCGGCCGTCGTGCTCCTTGACCGGCACCGCGCCGGGATAGGTCGCGAGACCGATGTCAGCGCCGTTGGCCGCGTCGTTGGTCTTGACGTGCATGGAGCCGAAGGGCGTGCCGATGTCCACATTGTCGTTGTTGCCATTCTTGTGGGTGTCGATGCGGCAGCCGGTGAGCGGCAGCAAGGCCAGCGGCGCGGTGACGGCCGCGACCAGCGCGACCCGGCGTAGAGCAATGTTCATGCATCCTCCATTCCTGCGTGACGAGAGGTGAATCTCCTGCGTGACGAGAGGTGAATCTCCTGCGTGACGAGAGGTGAATCTCCTGCGTGACGAGAGGTGAATCGCGAGGAGCTTGCGGCTTCCCGGCCGGTCCGCTGGATTGGGGACACGACCGCCCTGCCGGGTTGCGGCACGACAGAAGGATACGACACGGCGACCGCCGCGGTTCCGTGAAGAGCGAGAAAACTTTTGGCCGAATTTCCCGCGCAGCGCCGGAGGCGGCTCCGGCGCAACGGTATGGGCGCGTGCAGAGAGCCGAGTCTTTGTGGGCCGCGGTGGGTTTACACTGCAGGCGCGGCCGATTGCGCGTCTGGCTGCGCCTTGGAAAGGAACGATCCGTTATGTTCAGCCACAGCGTCAGGTCCAGCCACAGCGTCAGGCTTGATTTTGGGAGCCGCAGGGGAGTCGGACTGCGACGTGCGCTCATGGTGGGTCTGGCCGTGGCGTGGGTGCTCTCCGCGGGGCGCGCGGGAACGGCGCAGGGCGCGCAGAATCAGGAAGCCCAGGGGACCGCTATGCCGGGCCAGGCAGTGCAGCAGCCAGCGGCACAGGAGGCGGCCCAGGCCGATCCGCCGGCGCGGGTGGCACGGCTGGGTGCGCTGTTGGGCAACGTATCGGTGGAACCGGCCAGCGTGGACCAGTTCAGCGCGGCGGAGTTAAACTATCCCCTCACCACGGGCGACCGCATCTACGCCGATGCGGGCTCGAATGCGGAGCTGCAGACCGGGCAGTTGGCGGTGCGGCTGGGGCAGCAGACCGACCTCACCGTGACCGCGATGACCGACACGCTGGCGCAGTTCGGGCTGGCGCAGGGCAGCGTGCATCTGAAGAGCTTCGCGCTGGACGCCGGCGAGACCGTGGAACTGGATACGCCCAACGTCGCGGTGACCGTGCTGCAACCCGGCGATGTGCGGGTGGATGTGGACCCGCACAGCGATACGACGACGGTGGCGGTCGCGAGCGGCCAGGCGGAGGTGGACGGCAATGGGTTGCAGCAGGTGCTGAATGCCGGGCAGCGGGTGCGGCTGGCGGGGTCCGATCCGGTGTCGGCGCAGTGGCTGGATGCGGCGGCGGCGGACGGGCTGGACAACTTCTCCGGCGACCGCGATGGCGTGTATGCGAGCGCCGTGGCGGGCCAGGGCGAGTTTGTGAGCCCGGACACCATCGGCGCGCAAGACCTGGAGGGCAATGGCGACTGGGAGACCGATGACACCTACGGCGCGGTGTGGTTTCCGAGCAGTGTGGCCGTCGGCTGGGTGCCCTATAGCTGCGGGCGCTGGGCCTGGGTCGCGCCCTGGGGATGGAACTGGGTGGGGTGCGAGTCGTGGGGCTTTGCGCCGTTCCACTACGGCCGCTGGATGCATCGCGGGCCGCGCTGGGGATGGGTTCCCGGGCCTCCGGGGCTGCGCCCGGTGTATGCGCCGGCGCTGGTGGTGTTTGCCGGGGGCAAGGATTTCCGCGTCGGCGGCGTGGGTGTGACCGCGTGGTTTCCGCTGGGGCCGGGCGAGCCGTATGTGCCGTGGTATCACGCCAGTCCACGGTATGAGAACCGGCTGAATGTGGCCGACTTCCATACGCGGAATATCGCGGACGCGCGCAGGATTTATGAGGACCGCGAAGCCGCCTATGCTGCGGGTCCCGAGACCGGCCGCCGCTACGTGAACCGCCCGCTGGCGACGGTGGCGGTTGACCGGACGGCCTTTGCGGGGGGACGCCCTGTCGCCGGATCGGCGCTGCGGCTGGACGCGCAGCAGGCGGCCGAGGCGCAGTTGTTGCCGCATCCGCTGGTGACGCCGGAGCGGGCTATCGTCGCAGCGGCCCCGGCGCGGGCGATCCCAGCTCGTGCGGCGCGGCCCACGCTCGCTACGCGCGAGGAGACCATGCCGCGGCGTGGCCCTGAGCGGCCCGTGCGGCCTGCGGAGGGCGCCCCCGCAGCCAGCGCAGGGACTGCTGCCGGGAGTTCCACGGGGGTCGCGCGGCCCGCGCCTATCGAGCGCAACGCGGCGATTCCGGTACAGCCGCGAACACTGCCGGAACAAAGGCCCGCGGCGCAGACCGGTGGAGGGGAACGTCCGGCAGAGGAGCGTCCGGCAGAAATTTTGGCGGCTCCGGCAGCGCCCACGACGGAACAGCCGCGCCGGGCAGAGCAGGCGCCGGGCAATTTGCTGCCGTCCCGGAGTTTGCCGCCGCAGCGCCCGCTCTTCAACCGCGCCATTCCGCCGCCGCCGCGGCCCAGCTTCGAGCAGCAGCAGAGGGCCATTGAGAGCGTCGACCCAGGGCGTCCGCTGGGCCCACGGCAGATGGAGAACCTGCGCCAGAACCAGCCGGCCGGGCCGCCCCAGATACGCGAGATGCCGCATGCCATGCCGATGCCGCCGCCGCCCCGGCCCATGCCCGCGCCGCGGCCTGCGCCGATGCCGCGGAGCGTGCCGCCGCCGGCTCCGAAGCATTAGGGAAAGCCTGTTCAAGTCCGGAAGCTTCCCTCAGTGGCTAAAGCCACGTTGGAACGCTTGAGGTGGTGGCGGGACTTCAAGTCCCGCCCCTTCACAACAGCGACTTGATCTGCTCAGGCGGGCTGGATCTGGCTCAGCCATAGCTCAGCCATAGCCCAGCCATACTTAGCCAGCGCTCAGCCATAATCCAGCGCTCAGCCATAATGGAGAGGTGGCCGATCGAGTATCTGCTTTGCCGATGGAGGAAACGCTCGCACTGGCGGCGTCGCCGGCGTTTCCCATCGCCGAGTACAACGGGCGTTTGCGGGCCCGCGAGGCGCGAGCAGCGGAGTGGGAGGCGCGGCACGTCCGGCTGGGCTATGTGCGGCTGCTGCTGGCGGCGGCGTTTCTGGTGGCCGCGTGGTTTTCGCTGTATACGCGGGAGTGGCCGCGCTGGATTCCCGCGCTGCCGGTGGTGCTCTTTGCGGCCGTGGCGGTGTATCACGCACGGGTGCTGCGCGAGCGTGCCCGGGCGCAGTGCGCGGCCGAGGTCTATCGCCGAGGGATCGCGCGGATCGAGGACCGCTGGGCGGGGACGAACGCGCGGGAGGTGCAGGTCGAGCTCGCGGGTAATCTCTATGCGGCCCACTTATACGCGCAAGACCTGGACATCGTGGGGCGCGATGGCCTGTTTGAGCTGCTGTGCACGGCGCGCACTCGTATGGGCGAAGAGACGTTGTTGCGCTGGCTGCTGGAGCCGGCGGCGGTCGGCGAGGTTATCGCGCGGCAGCAGGCGGTGGACGAGCTGCGCGGGCGGCTGGACTTTCGCGAAGCGATGGCGGTTGCGGGCGATGCAGTCGTGGTGGGCGTGCGGCCGGAGGCGTTGCTGGCCTGGGCCGAGGCGCCTGATGTGCTGCGGCAGGCGTGGTGGCCGTGGCTTGCGGGTGGGATGGCGGCAGCGGCTGCGGCTGCGGTTGTCGTGTGGTTTGCGCGCGGGACGATTGTGCCGCTGTTTCTGGTGCTGGTGATCGAGGCGGCGGCGCGGCTGCCATTGAAGAAGCAGATGGCCGCGGTGCTTGATGGGTCCGATGCGGCGCTTGAGAATATGCAGTTGCTGGCGGCGCTGCTGGAGCAGATGGAGCGAGAGGAATTCGAGTCGGCGCGGCTGCGGGAGATTAAGGCGAAGCTGTCGTCGCATGCGGGTTCGGCGGCGGACGCGGCGACGTTTGCGGGTTCGGCAGCGATTGCGCGGCTGGCGACGCTGGGCGAGTTCCGGGGGTCGATGGACAATCCGATTGTGCGGGCGCTGAATCTGCCGCTGCTGTACTCGGTGCAACTGGCGTTTGCGATCCAGCGCTGGCGCAGGCGGCATGGCGCGGCGGTGCGGCTGTGGCTGGAGGCGGTGGGCGAGATGGAGGCGCTGCTGTCGCTGGCGGCCTACAGCTATGAGCATCCGGCGGACCCGTTTCCGGAGTTTGTGGACGATAGGGCGAGTCTTGAGGGCGAGGAGCTGGGGCATCCGCTGATTGCGGCGGACAAGTGCGTGCGCAACAGCGTGCGCATCGGTCGGGACATGCTCGGCGGCGAGACGCGGGTGCTGCTGGTGAGCGGGTCGAACATGTCGGGCAAGAGCACGCTGATGCGCACGGTGGGGGTGAATACGGTGCTGGCGATGTGCGGCGCGCCGGTGCGGGCGCGCAGCCTGCGGCTGACGCCGCTGAGGATTGGGGCGAGCCTGCTGGTGAACGACTCGCTACAGAGCGGGCAATCGCGGTTCTATGCGGAGATCGAGAAGTTGAGCCGGATCTGCAGGCTGGCGGAGTCCTGCGCGCGCGGTGAGTTCGGGGTGCTGTTTCTGCTGGATGAATTGTTGCAGGGGACGAACTCGAAGGACCGGCTGGTGGGGGCGGGGGGGGTGATCGGCGAGCTGGTGCGGGCGGGGGCGATCGGGATTGCGACCACGCACGATCTGTCGTTGACCGAGATGGCTGGCCTGGAGGACGGGGCGTTGAGAAATATGCACTTTCAGGATGAGATTGTGGACGGGCAGATGCGGTTCGACTTCAGGCTGCGCGAGGGTGTGGTGACGCGCAGCAATGGAGTGGAGCTGATGCGGCTGATCGGGTTGAAGGTGTAAGAACCTGTCCAATGACTTCCCTTCAGCCGGTGGAGATATGGCCCCACCCCCCCTCCCCCCATTGCCTGATTGCTCTATGCAAAGCAATTCATACAAAGGACTTAGAAGGGGGATTGACTGTCCCCCTTGCAGTCAATCCGTCCCAAGGGGCGCCGGGATTTTTCTGTTCCTGGTACTGTTTCCATGATACGGGGCGGCGCAGGGGAAACACGCCAACTACTTTTCAGCCAAATGCTATCTGTTTTCAAGAAGATACGGCCGGGTGGCTGGCTTGCAGGGCTTGACAGGTTTTGCGCGAGCTGGTGAGTCTGTTGAGAAAAACGCTGCTTCGAGTCCGCTGCTGCCGCCCCGGGACGGCGCGGCCTGTCCATGCCTATCCGGTCCATGCCTATCCTGTCCATGCCTATCCTGTCCATGTTTATGTGGGGTGGCCGGTCCTGTGCCGAGTTTTTGGACAGGTTCTAAGGAGATAATCTTGCCCTAAGCGCCGACTACGGGTCGCCGGGGGCGTGGATCGAATGAACATATCGAACTTGGCGGCGATCACGGTCGTTCTGCTGGTCTTTTATGTTGGCGCGCGCTACTGTACGAAGCTTCTCCGAAAGGAGATTTCGCCCCGAGTGGCTACATGGCTGATCTTCGAGGTAGGAGTCGTCATGAGCCTCGCGTCCTACCTTGCCGGGGACGATCACACGCTCATCAAGGCCTCTCTGAACGCAGCGGACTGCATTCAAGTCACTGTGATCCTCTTCGCACTCCTGATCGAACAGAGGGGCCGGAAGGTCCGGTTCACTCGAAATGAGTTTTTGTCGTTGTGGATCTCAGGAATAGCTGCTGCAGCCTGGATGGTCAGCAAGACCGGGTGGGTCGGCTTCATCGGATTTCAGTCGGTGATGTGCGTCGCCTACCTCCCGACCCTTGAAAGCCTTTGGCGCTGGAAGCCGGGGGCCTCGCCTGAGCCGATGGAAAAGTGGAGCATCAACGTTGTCATCGCGCTGCTCGGGCTTGTAGTGGATATCACGGGCCGACATGACTACGTGGCGATGATCTATCCGCTCCGCGCGCTGATTCTCTGTGTTCTCGTCGTTGTGCTCATCCATCGGTGGGAACAGAAACGCAAAGCCGATAGCGGCCCGATGGCTGTGGGATACAAATAGTTCCCCCGAAACGCACGTCTCGTCAGTGGGCTGCTCAGTATTCACCGTTGGTGCTAAATCGCCAATGCGCTCGGCGAACATCCGAGGCACGCGTTTGTATGGCTCCGGGGGCCGAGCGGATGAGGGCCAATCCGGAAGCTAGCTCACGGGCATCGTCAGGTGGTGACTGCGAATTCGTGGGCGCGCGAGTACACTTGGAGGAGCTACGGGATTTTTGGGGAGCGCCCCTGCCGCCGGTCTGCGACTGGCGTGAAGCGCATATTTTCTTTTGAGGGTTGGCATGATTGAACAGCAGCAGGAGACAGAGCATACGTTGGACCAGCGGCGGCAGGACGAGCTGGATCAGTTGTCGATCAATACGCTGAGGTTTCTGGCCGTCGATCAGGTGGAGAAGGCCAAGAGCGGGCATCCGGGAGCGCCGCTGGGGTGCGCGCCGATCGCTTATCTGCTGTATCACAAGCTGATGAAGTACAACCCGACCGATCCGTTGTGGTCGGACCGCGACCGGTTTGTGCTGTCGAACGGGCATGCGTCGGCGCTGCTGTATGGGGTGCTGCACTTGACCGGGTACGATCTGCCGATCTCGCAACTGGAGCAGTTCCGGCAGTGGGGATCGCATACGCCGGGGCATCCGGAGTACGGCGAAACGCCGGGCGTCGAGGTGACCACCGGGCCGCTGGGCCAGGGCCTGGCGATGGCGGTGGGCATGGCCATGGCGGAGAAGCATCTGGCGGCCGTGTACAACCACGAGAACCATACGCCGGTGGACCACACCACCTATGTGCTGTGCGGCGACGGCGATTTGATGGAGGGCATCTCGCATGAATCGTCCTCGCTCGCGGGAACGCTGCAGCTCGGAAAATTGATTGTGCTGTACGACGACAATCTGATCTCGCTGGACGGGCCGACGGAGCTGAGCTACACGGAGAATGTGACGGAGCGCTTTGAGGCCTACCACTGGCATGTGCAGATGGTGCACGACGGCAACGACCTGGTGGCCATCGAGAAGGCGATCCGCAACGCGAAGGCGGAGACGACAAGGCCGTCGCTGATCCGGGTGCGGACGGTGATTGGCTATGGAAGCCCGAAGGCGGGGACCAACAAGGTGCATGGCGAGGCGCTGGGGCCGGAGGCGACCAAAGCGACCAAGAAAAACCTCGGGTTCCCTGAAGACAAGAGCTTTTATGTGCCGGAAGAAGCCGCCAAGAACTGGCTGCAGGCCAAGGACAAGGGCGCGAAGGCCCAGGCTGCGTGGAACGCGAAGTTTGCGGAGTACGAGAAGGCCTATCCGGAGCTGGCCGCGCAGTACAGCCGGACGGCTTCGATGAAGATGGCGGAGGGCTGGGAGAAGGCCATTCCGACGTTCCCGGCGGGTCCAGATTCGAAGCCGATCGCCACGCGCAATGCCGGCCAGACCGTGCTGAATGCCCTTGCCAAAGAGGTGCCGGAGTTGTTTGGCGGCGCGGCGGATTTGACCGCGTCAACCAAGACGATCTTCAAGGACAGCCCGAGCTTCCATGTGGACCCGGCAGGCCGCAACGTGTTCTTCGGCGTGCGCGAGTTCGGCATGATGGCTGCTGTGAATGGGATGGCGGCGCATGGAGGTGTCATTCCGTTCGGGTCGACGTTCTTCACGTTCAGCGACTATTGCCGCTCGGCGCTGCGCATGGGCGCGCTGATGAGCACGCACTCGCTGTACATCTTTACGCATGACTCGGTGGGCCTGGGCGAAGACGGGCCGACGCACCAGCCGGTGGAGCACCTGATGAGCCTGCGGGCGATTCCGCAGCTTACGGATTTTCGCCCGGCGGACGCGAACGAAACGGCCGCGTGCTGGCAGTTGGCGCTGGAGCGCAAGTCGGCGAGCTTTATGGCGCTGAGCCGGCAGGACCTGCCGGTGCTCGATCTGACGAAGTACAAGGTCTTCGAGGGCGCGCGCAAGGGCGCGTATGTGCTCGGGGAGTCTGGCAAGGACCTGGTGCTGGTGGCGGCGGGCTCGGAGGTGGCAGTGGTGCTGAAGGCCGCCGAGGAGTTGAAGGGCGCGGGGATCAATGCGACAGTGGTTTCGATGCCAAGCTTCAAGATTTTTGAAGAGCAGGATGAGGCTTACAAGATGTCGATCTTCCCCCACGGCGTGCCGAAGATCTCGGTGGAGGCGGGCGCGACGATGGGCTGGTGGAAGTACATCGGGCGGGATGGCGTGGCCATCGGGATCGACCGCTTCGGCGCGTCGGCGCCGGGGCCGATTGCGTTGGAAAAGCTGGGGATTTCGGTTGCAAATGTTGTGGAGCACGCGAAGAAGCTGGTAAAGGCAGGAAATAGGAAGTAGAAAGCAGCAGCGGTGATGGCGGTGAGGCCATCGCTGTTGGCTGAACAGACGGGGTTTTAGACGTGGGCCTTCTTTCCTCGCCGATGGAGGGCCCGCGGCTAAGACCCTGACTTGTTAGACCGGTTATGGCAGAGGTGACTGAGCATGACGCAGGACGAGGCCAAGGCGCTGGTTGGACGGCGAGCGGCGGAGTTGGTGGAAGACGGCATGGCGGTTGGCCTGGGCACCGGGTCGACGGCGACGCTGTTCATCCGTGCGCTGGGTGAGCGCGTCGCGAGTGAAGGCCTCAAGATTCGCTGCGTGGCGTCAAGCGATGCGAGCCATGAGCTGGGGCTGTCGCTGGGGATGAAGGTGGTGACGCTGGATGAGCTGCCGGAGCTGGATGTGTATATCGACGGCGCGGATGAGGTGGGGCCTGGATTGGCGCTGATCAAGGGCGGCGGCGGGGCGCTGCTGCGCGAGAAGATCGTGGCGAGCGCGGCGAAGCGGTTCATCGTGGTGGTGGATTCGACGAAAGTGGTAGACAAGCTGGGGAAGTTTCCGCTGCCGGTGGAGGTGGTGAAGATGGCGCTGCCGCTGGTCGAACCGAAGCTGGCGGCGCTGGGGCTGCATCCGAAGCAGCGCCGGGCGAAGACGGGAGATGGGCCGTATTTGACCGATGAGGGGAACTATATCGTGGATTGCGCGTGCGGCGTGATTGAGGACCCGGAGAAGACGGCGGCGGCGATTCGCGCGATTGTGGGCGTGGTGGAGCATGGTTTGTTTCTGAAGATGGCCACGCTGGCGCTGGTTGCGGGGGATGGTGGGGTTAGGGAGTTGCGGGCTTAGTTGCGGCGGGGTAAGAAGAAGCAGATCCCTGCGGGATGACAACCAGAAAAGCAAGAGCGAGAGCAAAGGCTGACGCAAAGGTCGCGAAGATGGCGCAAAGTTTCGCGAAGTAAGGCGCCAGTCTTCGCGCGAACGCAAGTGAGGGTCCTTTGCATCGCGGCGGCGTTTGCTGGCGTCTGAACTTGTATGGAAAACCCGGCGAGCATTCGGCAAAACGACAAAGGCATTCGGCAAAACGACAAAGGCATTCGGCAAAACGACAAAGGCATTCGGCAGAGCGATAAGAGCGAGTCACAGCGCGATAAGGTGTGGTTCATTACGGGAGCGTCGACGGGGTTTGGGCGCGTGTTGACGGACTATCTGCTGGAGCGCGGCGCATTTGTGGCGGCGACGACTCGCAAGCGGGGGCAGTTGAAGGACCTAGAGGACAAGTATCCAGCCAATCTGCAACCGCTGCGATTGGATGTGACCAAGTCCAACGAAATTGCGCAGGCGACGGCGGATGCGCTGGCGCGCTTCGGGCACATCGACGTGCTGGTGAACAACGCCGGCTATGGCGTGACCGGCGCGATCGAAGAGGTGACCGCGGAAGAGTATATGCCGATGTTCGACACCAACATCTTCGGGACGATCAATGTGACCAAGGCGCTGCTGCCGCAGTTTCGCAAGCAGATGGCGGGCAGCATCGTGAATTTTTCCTCGATCGGTGGCCTGATCGGGTCGGCGGGCTGGGGTTATTACAATGCGACGAAGTTTGCGGTGGAGGGCTTCTCCGAAGCACTGGCGGCTGAGCTTGCGCCGCTGGGGATTCATGTGATGGTGATTGAGCCGGGGCCGTTCCGCACGGATTTTCTGGGTCGGTCGGGGAAGGTGGCGACCCACGAGATCATGGATTACGAGCCGACGGCGGGCAAGGCGCGCGAGTACTTCGAGACACAGTCGGGCAAGCAGCCGGGCGATCCGCAGCGGGCCGTCGAGGCCGTTGTCGCGGCGGTTGAAGCGCCGCAGCCGCCGAAGCATCTGCTGCTCGGGAAGACCGCGCTGACGCGCTTCCGCAAGCGGCTGGAGATGTGGACCGAAGAGCTCGACCAGTGGGAAGAGACGACGCTGGGCGCGGATTTTCCGCAGGGATGAGTGGCCTCGCAATCGGCTGCTGTCCGCGGGCGGATGACGGCCGCACGATCTCTGCAATGCCCTCACCTGTTCAGGTGCTGGGCATTGACAGCAATTGGGATTACTCTCTAAGTGGCGTCGTTTGGGCGAGGAATGGAGCATATGGAAATTGGATTGATCGGTCTGGGCAAGATGGGCGGCAATATGGCGGAGCGCCTGCGCCGCGCCGGACATAAGGTGGTGGGCTTCGACTTCTCACCCGATGCGGTGAAACGGCTTACGGATGATGGCTCGGTGGGCGTGAATTCACTGCAGGACCTGGTGAAGAATCTTTCCGCCCCGCGCGCGATCTGGATCATGGTTCCGGCGGGCGATCCCGTCGACGAGACCATCGCGAAGCTGAAGCCGATGATGCAGAAGGGCGACATCTTTATCGACGGCGGCAACTCGAACTACAAAGACACCAAGCGGCGGCACGATGAGCTGAAGCCGCAGGGCTTCGAGTTTCTCGACGTGGGAACGTCGGGCGGCGTCTGGGGCATCAGCGAAGGCTACAGCATGATGATCGGCGGCGATGAAGATGTGGTCGAGCATCTGCGGCCGGTCTTCGAGGCGCTGGCGCCCGCGCCCGATAAAGGCTGGGGACGCGTAGGGCCGAGCGGTGCGGGGCACTTCGTGAAGATGGTGCACAACGGCATTGAGTACGGCATGATGGAGTCCTATGCGGAGGGCTTTTCGATCATGAAGGCGAAGAAGGTGCTGGGGCTGGACCTGCCGCAGATTTCGGAGATCTGGCGGTATGGCTCGGTGGTGCGCTCGTGGCTGCTGGACCTGACCGCTGACGCGCTCAAAAAGAACCCGGAGCTGGAAGGACTGGAAGCGTTTGTGCCGGATTCGGGCGAGGGCCGCTGGACGGTGTATGAGGCGATCGATCTGAACGTTTCCGCGCCGGTGATTACGGAGGCATTGATTCGGCGGGTACGCTCGCGCGAGGAGAATAACTTCACAGACCGTATGCTGAGCGTAATGCGCAATGAGTTTGGCGGGCATGCAGTAAAGAAATCCGAAGGATGATTACAACCGCCGCGAATGCGCAATGAGTTTGGCGGGCACGCAGTAAAGAAATCCGAAGGATGATTGCAACCGCCGCGAATGCGCAACGAGTTTGGCGGGCATGCTGTGAAGAAAAGTGAGTAAGTCTTAGTGGGTTAGTGAGTAGCAACCAGCGCTAGAGCAGTTTTCCCGATGGGGTGTAGGCAATTCAAACAGCAAATTCCTCCGCTTCGCTGCGGAATGACAACCAGAAAAGAAACGATGCTATGCACCGATAGGCAATTTGCTCCAATCGTCAATCTGTCTGGAAAGAGTACGAGGAGAAGTTTTCATGTCGACAACGCAAGTGAATGTAAGTCCGGAGGCGATGGCTGCAAGCCAGCATCTGGAGCGCCGTCCTGATCCGTGCATTGTGGTGATCTTTGGAGCGTCGGGCGATCTGACCAAGCGTAAGCTGCTGCCGGCGTTGTATCACCTGCAGCAGTCCGGTTTTCTGCCGGAGAACTTCGCGGTGCTGGGCGTAGCGCGGCGGTCGCTCGAAGAGACCTTCGCGGATGACATGGAAGAGGGCATCGTCAAGGGCGGAGGCGTGGATGAGAACGAGGCCAAGCTGGCTCCGTTCATGGACCGCGTGCAGTACTGGTCGATGAACTTCGACGATGAGGCTGGCTACGACGGCTTGAAGAAGAAGCTCGCCGAGATGGACCAGACGTACGGCACGCAGGGCAACCGGCTTTTCTATCTCGCGGTGGCTCCGGAGTACTTTTCGGACATCGTCGCGTTCCTGGGCAAGCATGGTATGGCCAAGCCGGCAGCGGGCGATCACCATTGGGTGCGCACGGTGATCGAGAAGCCCTTCGGACACGATCTAGAGTCCGCGCGCCAGCTCAACGATGAGGTCAACCGGGTCTTCGACGAAGACCAGATCTTTCGCATCGACCATTATCTTGGCAAGGAGACGGTGCAGAACATTTTGGTGTTCCGCTTTGCCAATGGCATCTTCGAGCATGTGTGGAATCGCAATTACATCGACCACGTGGAGATTACGGCGGCTGAGTCGATCGGGATCGAAGGGCGCGGGCCATTTTACGAGCAGGCCGGCGCGCTGCGCGATGTGGTGCAGAACCATGTGATGGAGCTGCTGAGCTTCGTTGCGATGGAGCCGCCGATCGGCTTCGACGCCAACTCCGTGCGCAGTGAGAAGGACAAGGTGTGGCGCGCGATTTCGCCGATCCATCCGGCGGATACCATCCGCGGCCAGTACGGGCCGGGCATGGTGGAGGGCAAACGCGTCGTCGGCTATCGCGAGGAAGATCGGGTGCATCCGCGATCGCAGGTGGAGACGTACGTCGCGCTGCGGCTGGAGATCGAGAACTGGCGCTGGGCGGGCGTTCCGTTCTACATTCGCGCGGGCAAGCGGCTGGCCAAACGCGTGACCGAGATCACTATCCAGTTCAAGCAGCCGCCGCTGTTGCTGTTCAAAGGGCACGAAGGCACGGGCGCGGAGGGCATCAAGCCTAACGTGATCTCGATGCGCATTCAGCCGGATGAGGGCATCGCGCTGCGCTTTTCGGCCAAGGTCCCGGGGCCGAATATGAGCATGAGCTCGGTGAACATGAACTTCAGCTATGCGGACGCGTTCGGGGCCAGCTCGGCCAATGGATATGAGCGGCTGCTGCTGGATGCCATGCTGGGCGATGGGACTCTGTTTGCGCACCGCGACGGCGTGGAGGCCACGTGGGCGCTGATGACGCCGCTGCTCGAAGCGTGGGCCAAGAGTCCGCCGAAGGACTTCCCCAACTACGCGGCCGGCACGTGGGGCCCGCCGACAGCGGATGCGATGCTGAAGGCCGATGGGCGCAAGTGGAGGAAGCTGTAGGTTAGTGGTTAGTGGTTAGTGGTTAGTGAGTAGTGGTTAGTGAAATCGGACGCCTCTGTAACCGCCTCGAACCGCCTCGTTAATTCGTGCTTCGTTTCCTGAGAGTTGAGAATCGAGAACATCGATGGCTCGTCCTGTAACTGTGACGTATCAAGTGTGGGCTACGCCGGCCGAAACGGCGATGGCTGCGGCGCGGTTGTTCGCTTCCTGCGTGGAGAAAGCTGCGGCCTCGCGAGGCGTCGCGCGGATCGCGATCTCCGGCGGTTCTACACCGAAGGCTGTATTCAAGCTGCTGGCCGATCCGGCGAAACCATTTGCGGCTACCGTTCCATGGGACAAGCTGCAGCTTTTCTGGGTGGATGAACGCTGCGTCGGGCCGGATGATCCGGAGTCGAACTACGGGGTGTGCCGCGATCTGCTGTTGAGCAAGGTGGGGATCTCCGAGGCGAACGTCTTCCGCATGGAGGGCGAGCTCGACCCGGAACAGGCTGCCTCGCGCTACGAGAGCACGCTGCGCAATACGATGAAGCTCGAAGGCGCGGAGTCACCGGCGTTCGATCTGGTGATGCTCGGCATGGGGCCGGATGGGCATACCGCATCGCTGTTTCCGCATACGCCGGCGCTCGATGAGATGGGCAGACTGGTGGTCGCCAACCACGTGGCGCAGAAGGACACGTGGCGCATCACGCTGACCTGGCCGGTGATCAATCACGGCGCGGAGGTTGCGTTTGCGATCGAGGGCGCGGAGAAGGCGGACGTTCTGGCGGAGGTGCTGACAGGGCCGCGCGACCCGGAGCGGCTGCCCTCGCAACTGATCCGGCCTGCAAATGGTAAGCTGCTCTTTCTGCTGGATGAGGCTGCGGCGGCGAAGCTGCCGGTTGCGGCGGAGGTTTTTACAACTCCCAATGGCAGCCGCAAGGTGGGTACTCTGGAGGTTTGAAGAAGACAGTGGTTAGTGGCTAGTGATTAGTAGTCGGAGGACGGCGATATCCGTGACACAGTAGCCACTAACCACTAGCCACTAGCCACTGCTGTTGAGGAGCCCATGATTCTGGCAGGAGACGTCGGCGGCACGAAGGTCCATCTGGCTCTGTACAACTTTGCCGGCGGAAGGCTGTCGGCAGTGCGCGAGCAGAAGTTTCCGGCCAATGAATATGCCACGCTGGATGAGGTGGTGAGGGCGTTTCTGGCGCTCGGCAGCGAAGAAGAAACACGCGGCGAGAAGGCGCAGATCGCGGCGGCATGCTTCGGCTGTCCGGGGCCGGTGCGCGATGGCCGCCTGAAGCTGACCAATCTGCCATGGACGCTCGACGCGCGCGAGTTGCAGCGTTCGCTGGGCATCGAGCACATTTTTCTGATCAACGATCTTGAAGCCAATGGGTTTGGGATTCCGGAGTTGGCGCCGGAGAAGATTTTTACGCTGCATGAGGGCGATCCGCACGCGGTGGGACATCGCGGGCTGGTGTCGGCGGGCACGGGGCTGGGTGAGGCTCTGCTGATCTGGGATGGCAAGGTGCGTCAGCATGTGCCGCTGCCGTCGGAGGGCGGGCACTGCGACTTTGCGCCGCGCAACGATCGCGAGATCGCGCTGCTGCAATATCTGCAGCGAACGCTGAAGGGGCGGGTGAGTTTTGAGCGCGTGGTGTCGGGGTTGGGGATCAAGAACGTGTATGCGTTTCTGCGCGACGACCAGAAGATGGACGAGCCGGGGTGGCTGCATGAGCGCATGGCTGTTGAGGACCCGAATGCCGTGATCGGCGAATGCGCGGAGAATGGGTCGAGCGAAATTTGCCTGGAGACGCTGCGGATTTTTGCGTCGGCGTTCGGGGCCGAGGCCGGCAATGTGGCGCTCAAGGTGCTGGCGATGGGTGGAATTTATCTGGGCGGCGGGATCGCGCCGAAGATTTTGAAGACCATGCAGGATGGGCAGTTTTTGCAGGCTTTTCTGGATAAAGGAAGGCTGTCGCCGTTGCTGGAGAGCATTCCGGTGCGGATCATTCTGGACGAGACGACCGCGCTGCTGGGAGCGGCGGCGTATGCGGAGGCGCGGGCGGCGGAGTTGTCGGGGCGCTCGGAGCGGGCTGGTTCGTAGGCGGAAACGGCGGGTGGATTTTGAGGCGATTCAGCGCGCCGAAAAAGCAGATTCCTTTGGAATGACAACCAGAAAGGCAAAGGCAAAGGCAGGAGCAACAGCAAAAGCAAGGGCAAGAGAAAAGGCAAGAGCAAGGGCAAAGGCGAACGCAGATTCCCTTCGGGAATGACAAACGAGAAGCGGAGGCTGCTCTAGTTGGTCAACTTCTTGGGGCGTTGCGCGAGCAGGTTGACCGGGGCGTCGCCGCTGCCGCTGAAGGCGGGGAGGTTCGGCGAGAGGATGCCGGTCTCGGCAGGCGTAGTGCCGCTGATGGAGATCAGATGGACGTCGTTGTCGGCCGAGCTGCCGGAAGGACCTGCAGTGCCTGCGTAGAACGTGAGGTTGTCGGTGCTGACCACGCCCGAGACCGGCGCGGAGGCCGCGGTCGCGCCATTGCCCAGCGTGAGGTAGTCCAACGCGCCCTGGCCGGTGGCGGGGACGACGTAGTAGGGCAGCAGGCCGCTGGAGCCGGTGTAGGTGACGAAGGCCAGCGCGGAGTTGGTGGTGGGGACCACGGAGTCGATCGCGGTCGCTGTGACGCCGGTGAGCGGCTGGGTGAAGGGCACGCTCTTGAAGTAGTTGTTAGGGACCGTAGTTGGACCGGTGGGTGCGTTCACGTAGGGGCACTCACTGGTCACCGGAATGGTGAGGTCGAAGTCGCTGAAGGTGACGCCTCCGCCGGCTGCGGCGAGGGCATGGGCGCCGAGCAGGTGCCTGCCGTCGGTGGTGGTCGCGATCTGATCGACGACCGTGGCGTTCTCGTCGGCCAGGGGAGCGAAGTTGTTGGTTTCAGTTGCTGGACTGCCGACGGTTGTGCCTGGTGTCGAGCTGGTGTTGGAGGGGCAGTAGCTGCGGCCGTCGGTGATGCCGCTGCCGCCGGGTTTGCCGCCGGCGAAGTAGGCGCCCACGCTGGGGACCAGGACGGCGGCGTCGCTGTAGGGCTCGGGGGTGGGCGTGGTTTGCCAGTTGGTGAAGGTGGAGTAGGTCAGCAGCGTGTCGGTGGTGGTGGTGATGTAGACGGTCTCGCTATCGGGCGACCACTGGGCGCTGGTGCCGATGCCGCCATAGCTGGTGACGATACCGCTACTGGAGGGGGAGTAGAGGGAGACGGTCTGGCGGAGGGGGTCGGTGACCACGACGTACGCGCCGGAGGGCGAGACCGAGAGCACGGTGCCGGGCACGTTCTGGTTGGCCCCGGTCACGGCGTTGCTGGCGGTGGCGATGCTCATCAGACCCTCGGAGCTGCCGAAGTAGAGCGCGGTTCCGTCCTGCGAGATGACCATCGAGTTGGGCTCGAACGGCAGCTTGATCAACGAACTGGGCGTGGTGGTGGTGAAGTCGCGGGGCAGCACGTATTGCGACTGGGTGCTGGCCATGTAGAGCACGGTCCCGCTGGCGCCGGCCGAGGTCACGGTGATGCCGTTGGAGGTGAGCGGGATCCCGTTGCCGTCGAGCCCAATCTGATTGAAGGGCGACGGATTGCAGGTGCCCGGCTGGCAGACGGCGGTGATGGTGGCGGTGCCGGGGAAGGTCGGGGTGACCGATCCGCTGGCAGCCGGGATGGTCTGGGGGGTGGTCGAATTGAACTCCAGGCTGAGGCCGGTGATGGGATTTTTCTTGGTGTCCAGCACGATCGCGGTGAGCGGCTGGAGGTGGTTCAATGTCACATTGATGGCGCCGTTGATGGGCGTGGTTCCGGGGGCGGCCAACTGGATGCTGGCGGGCGGACAGGTGGAGAAGAAGCCTGCCTGCGAGGCGGTCGAGGAGTTGGCCACCGTCGCGGTGATGATGGCCGAGCCGGGCTGGTTGGCGGTCGCCACGCCGTTCTGGTCGATGGTGACGATGTTGCTGGCGTTCAGCGCCGAGTACGTCAAGTGGCCCACCTGGCAGGTAATGTTGTTGGCGGGGTTGGTATTGCCGTTGGCGTAGACGCGAGCGATGAGCTGGCCGCTGGTGTTCTGCGAAAGACAGCCGGTCTGGCTGGTGTAGATCGGGGCGGTGATGACGATGGGGCCGCTGGTGTTGGTGTTGGTGCAGCAGTCGGTGCCGGGGTCGCTATTGGGGCCAGAACAGGCGCCGGCGGCCGTGGCCTGGCCGAGGACCACGCCAGTGACGACGGGATGTACGTAAACGGGAATGGCGTTGCTGGTTCCCTCCGCGCCTCCATTGGCGGTCGCGGTCACGAAGGCGAGATAGGTGGAGGGCGTGCCGGCGGGCGGTATGCAGGTGGTGTAGTCGGGAATGCCGCCGCCGGAGTTGCGGTTCCAGGTGCCGCCGCAGACCTGCCCGTTGGAGGGGTTGATGTCGGCGATGATGGCGCCGCCGTTCTGGTTCACGCCGAAGCTGCTGGTGCTGGAATAGGTGAACGACTGCACCGAGACGGCGTTGCCTTTGCAGTCGATGGCCGAGGCGTTGAGGGCCTGGCCGATCTGGCCGTAGTTGAGGCTTTCGCCGACGGTGGCCAAGGTGGGGGACAGGCTGATGCTGGCCACCTGCCCGACGACCGGGCCGGAGTCGCTCGCGTTACAGTACTGCACGGGCGCTGCCTTGTGGCCGCACCCGGCGACCGATAACCCGAAGGGAATCGAAAAGAAAAGAAGAACCGCCAGACTAACGAACCGCCGCACTCATACCTCCCCGCTCAACCGGAACTAAGCTGAACGGTCTCTCCCGCACAACCGCTGAAACTCCGAGTCTTCAGTTTAGGGGTTGGACGGGCTGGGAGCAAATGGGGTAGGGGGCGCAGCGGGTCCTCCGCCAAAGCGCGGGCGTTCCAGTATCGGATTCCTGGGGAGGGATAGCCAGAAAAGCAAGGGCAAGCAACATAGGCAAAGGCAACGCGGATTCCCTGCGGGAATGACAACTAGAAGGCGCGAAGCTGGACGGTCGCTCATCTAGAAGGGCGCGAAGGAATTCCTTGTTCTAATTGCCGCCTGCTGCCCCGTGTTGGCCGCTGGCTTGCTGCTGGTTTTCCGCAGGCATGTACTCGGCGAACCATTTGATCTCGCGCTCGTTGCGGTCGCGGATGTGCTCGGGGTTGCGGAAGCCGTGGCCTTCGTCGGGATAGACGACCAACTGCGTCTTCACGCCCTCGGCGCGCAGGGCGTGCCACATCTCGAAGCTCTGTGGAGCGGGGCACTCGCCGTCGCGGTCGCCGACGATGATCAGCATCGGCGTCTTGGCGTTCTTGATGTAGGTGATGGCCGAGCTCTTGGCGTAGACCGCGGGGTCGTCATAGACCGTGGCTCCGAAGAAGGGCACCATCCATTGGTCGATGGAGTTTTCGCCGTAGTAGCTCTGCCAGTCGCTGAGGCCCGCGCCCGCGACGGCCGCGCGGAAGCGATGCGTCTGGGTGACGGCGAACATGGTCATGAAGCCGCCGTAGCTCCAGCCGGTGAGGCCTTCGCGGGATTTGTCGATGGAGACTTTGGCTTCGACGGTGTCCATGCCCTTGAGGATGTCGCTGAGGTCGCCGTAGCCGAAGTCCTTACGGTTGGCCTGGACGAATTTTTCTCCTTGGCCGAAGCTGCCGCGCGGGTTGGGCGCGAGGACGAAGTAGCCCTGGTCGGACCACATGGTGTTGGGGCGCGGACCGGCTGAGGCGGAGGGGCCGCCGTGGACCTCGACGATCAGCGGATACTTCTTGGCGGGGTCGTAGTCCTTGGGATAGGTGAGCCAGCCCTGCACGTGGAAGCCGTCGTTCTGCCACTCGAGGGACTCGAATTTGGGGCCGGGTTTGGCGTCGGCGTTGAGGTGGGTGATCTGCCGGATGTTGTCGCCGGGGCCGGCCCAGATCTCGGGGGGAAGCGCGGCGCCGGTCTTGACGAAGGCCAGGATGCCGTTGTTGCTGTAGGCGACGGCGTCCTTGATGGGGCCGCCGGAGATCGAGACCTCGCCGAGGTCGTCGGTGCTGTGGGGGACGAGCGCGCGGGTGGCGACGTCGTAGTCGGTGAGCAGGGTGTGGCCGCTGCGGTCCTCGACGAAGCCGATCCGGTCGTTGCTGAGCCAGCCTTCGTAGTCGGGTGTGCCGTCGATGTTGGGGGTGATGTCGATGGGCTGGCCTTTGCCGTCGGCGTCGACCACCCAGATGTCGCCGCCGGTGGAGCCCTGATCGCTCATCAGGCCGCCGATGAAGGCGATGCGCTTGCCGTCAGGGGAGTAGCGGGGTACGGCGATCTGCAGGCCGTGCATGGCCGTGGGCGTGGTGTTGGGGTCGAAGATGACATGCAGCTCTTCGTTCACGCGGTCCTTCGTGTCCTTCGTAGGCCCGTCGCGCTGTGTAATGTGGCGGGTGAAATCGGCGTTGTAGAGTTTGGCGATCCACCAGGTGTTTTCGCCCGGAGGCGCGGCGGCGATGAAGGCGATCTCATGCGAGTTGGGCGCCCAGTCGAACTCGTAGACATGCAGATTGGCGGGGGTGAGCCAGTTGGTCTGGCCGGTGCCAACATCGACCGCATCCACGCGCTGAATTTCGACGCCGTCCTCGCCGATGACGCCGGACCAGGGCTTCATGGCGTCGAGCGCGCCGGCGGAGCGGGTGGCGTTTTCGACGAAGAGGAAGGCGATGGATTTGCCGTCCGGCGACCAGGCGGCCTGCTTGAAGAGGCCGGTGATGTGGGTAAGCTGCTTGACGTTGCCAGTGGCTTTGGACCAGAGGAAGAGCTGCTCCTGATCCGCTTTCTGGCCGGGCTTTGCGTCAGCCAGTTCGGGGCTGGCGGTGCAGGTCGAGGTGAAGGCCAGGGTCTGGCCGTCGGGCGACCACACTGGGTTGGAGTTCGAGCAAGCGGTCGCGCCACTGACGGTGATGAGCTTCTCTTTCGCCGGGTCGGGGTCGGCCAGCGAGGTGAGGTGAAGGGTCGAGCCCTGGCGCTGGTGCAGCGTCCAGGCGAGGGTCGCGCCGTCGGGCGAGATGGCCACCGAGGCCGGCGCGTCGAGCTGCATGGGGCGCTGAGCCGAAGCGGCAACGGGCAGCGCGAGCAGGCAGGCGGAGGCTGCTAACGACAGGGAGGCAAGACGGCGTGCGGAGTTCATGCTCCAAAGCGTACCACCGACCCGGCGGCGGGTGGCACAACCCCACTCATGACGATGAGACCGTCAGGAATGGGCCACTCTGCGGGAATGACAAACAAGAGGCGATGGCAAACGCAAGCATAATTCATACCCCGCGGCGTTGCTCTATCTAAAGGCTTGCCGACCTGAAACTGGCCGACCGGAACTTTTTCGCAAGAAAAGCATCTATAAGAACAGAGGTTTGATAACGATGCCAAGGCTTAGAGCACTACTCCCACTAGCCCTGGCGACTCTGTCCGCGACCGCTCTGACCGCCACTTGTGTGGCTCAGGCCGCGAACCCAGCCGGCCCAGGAAATACCAGCACCACTTATATGCAGACGAAGCCCGCGCCGATCCAGCGGGCTCCTGCGAATGCTAAAGTCCCCAATAGCTACAGCAAAGAGAATGAGGTGCTCGACGCCGGGCAGACGCTCACCGCCAGCACCAGCGCGATAGGCTCACAGCCTGCGCAGGGCGTGTATCTCCGCGTGGCCGACAACAGTTCGGTGAAGGCCGTGGCCATTACTGCGCAACGCACCGAGTTCCGCGTCGAGCGCGGCATCGCCAATATTGTCATCGACCACCCGCAGCAGGGATCGGAGATCTTTGTCGATCTGCCGGCCGGGCAGGTTGCGCTGCTGAAGGATGGTCTCTACACCTTCAACGCCCACACCGATACGGCCCGCGTACTGCACGGCGAGGCCTATGCCTACCCGGGCGCCGATTCCGCCGCCGCCGTCAACGAGAAGGTGGGCAACGAGAAGGCGGGCAATGAGAAGACGGGCAACGAGAAGCCGGTGAAGGTCAAGCAGGAGCATGAGGTGATCTTCAACGGTGCGAAGGTCAAGGCGGTCGGCTTTCAGCCCTACCAGGCCCGCGCCGACATGATCCCGTTCGTCAATCAGGGCGCGCAGGGCTACGCGGGTGGCGAGGGCTACGCTAACGGTGAAGGCTACGGCGCCGCTCCGTACGGCGACGGCTTCTACGGCAATCCCTATTACGCCTACGGCTATCCGGGACTCTGGGGCGATCCGTACTGGAACTACGGCCTCGGGCTGGGCTTTGGTTACGGCGGCTGGGGTTACGGAGGGTGGGGCGGAGGCTATCCCATTGGCGGCTTTTATGGCGGCGGTTACGGCTATGGCGGCGGTTACGGCTGGCGCGGACGCGGCGGCTACGACTATGACCACGACGGCGACCACGACTTCGGCGGCCATGAAGGCGTCGGCGCCCACAGTGGCTTCGTCGGCGGGCACGGCGGGTTCAGCGCTGCGCGCGGAGGCTTCAGCGGGGGCGGTGTCAGCCACGGCGGTTTCAGCGGTGGGCACGGAGGCTTCAGCGGTGGCGGTGGCTTCAGCGGTGGCCACGCGGGCGGTGGCGGCGGTGGCCATGGCGGCGGAGGTCACCGGTAACCCGCGTAGCTCCATCCATTCGGTCAGAGAGGGCGGCCAACCAGCCGCCCTCTCTTCTTGCCCAACAAGCAATATGGCCCTGAAGCGATCGCATACCCGCGTCTTATCGCCTGAACCGGCTGAGCGCATACAGCAGCAACGACAACACGACGCTCAGCAGCAGCGATGTTCCGAGCGGCGCGTAGACAGTGGCGTGCCGGCCGCGCCATACGAAGTCGCCCGGCAGCCGCCCCAACGCGATGCCCGCGCGTTGCAGCCCCATTACGACCAGGCCAGCCAGGACAATCACCACTCCGATCCCAACCAGCATGCGGCCCATGGATCGATTAGAATGGATCTCCGGGGCGAACGATGCCGGGGTCTCGGATTTATTCCGGCAGTCACTCCCTTGTCAGCGTTGCCTCCGCGAGAGGGAGAACACCATCGGTGCGGTGACCCGGCGCTTCGCAACGGGAGCGCATAATCGATTGGCTACAATGCATACATGCGCCTGGGCTACTTTGGCGGCAGCTTCGATCCGCCCCATTTGGGCCATCTGGCGTTGGCGCGCGCGGCGGCGGACAGCTTTGCGCTGGACGAAGTGCTCTTTGTCCCGACCGGACGTCAACCGCTCAAGCCGATTGGGCCCGTCGCCTCCTTCCGTGACCGGCTGGCGATGGTCGAAATTCTCTGCCGTGGGCAGCGCGAGGCGGGGTCCGGGGAGCTTCCGCGATTCAAGGCTGCCGCGATCGAGGCTCCGTTACCCGGCGGCTCGCCTAATTACACCGTCGATACCCTGACGCGGCTGCGCGCCGACCTGGACTCCGGCGACCCCATCTTCGTGGTGGTGGGAGCGGATGCGTTCCGCGATCTCCGCCGCTGGCGCGAGCCGGACCGCCTGCTCGCGCTGGCCGATTGGGTGGTGGTCAGCCGCCCGGGCTTCTCGATGCGGCAACTCGATACGCTGGCCCTGACGCCACCGCAGCGCGGGCGCGTGCATCTGCTGGAAGGCGTTGCCGAGCCGGCGAGCGCTACCCGGATTCGCGAGCAGCTCAGCAGCGGCAGCGACTGTGAAGGGCTGCTTTCCGCGGCGGTACTGGATTACATCCGCGACCATCGGCTCTATGGAACGTAAAGGGGAACCCGATGCGGGAAGCTGATGCAGGAAGCAGAGCGGGCAACGGGCAGCCCGGCGGCTGCGCTAGGATGGTTGCTGAACGATTGAATTTCAGGGAGTTTTATGGCAAAGACTGAAGTGAACCGGATGCTGGCCGCGGCCGCGGCCGCCTGCGAAGATAAGAAGGGCGAGGACATCCGCATCCTCGCGCTCGATCCGGCCGAGAGCGGTTTAACCGATTATTTTCTTATATGTAGCGGCAACAGCGATCGCCAGAACGTGGCGATTACGGATGAGATTGAGCTGCGGTTGAAGCGGGAGTTCGGAACGTATCCCAATGGGGTCGAGGGGCGGCGCCAGGGCGAGTGGATCTTGATGGACTATGTGGACTTCATCGTTCACGTGTTTTCGGCGGAAAAACGGGCGTTTTATGGACTGGAGCGGCTGCGAAAATCCGCGACATCGCTGAGCATCGCGGATTTAAATGCGGAGATCAAGGCGCAGATCGCGAGCAGCCGGAAGAAGGCGCTGCCGGCGGCAAAGAAGGCGGTTGCGAAGAAGGCAATTGCGAAAAAGGCCGCGAAAAAGGCGGGAAAGCCGGCCGCGAAGAAGGCGCGGAAGCTTGCGAAGACCACGGCAAAATAGGCGCATTTTGGATGGGTTTCGTATGGTTCCACTATGGTTTTCCTGCGGTGGGGAACGCATTGGGATGCTACGGCGCTCGGGAGCAAGAGCGACAGCAGATGCCTGACGGAATGACAACCAGAAGAGCAAGGGCCAGAGCAAGGGGCGGAGCAGGGGCCGGAGCGGGGGCCAGAGCAAAAGGAAGGGCGGAGAGTTTCCTCTCCGCCCCTGGGGTTGCGTGTGGATACCGGTTAGAAGTTGAACTTCGCCGAGAGCTGCATCGTACGGGCGTTGTTGAGGAACTCCTTGTCCGGGCGATTGAAGAAGGCACTGCTGACAGTCTGGAAGTTGTAGGCGGAGGTGTAGCTGGGGCCGCTGACGTTATCCACGGTCCCAGGGATGTACTGGGGGTGGTTGAGGACGTTGAACGCTTGAGCGCCAATCTCGAGCGAGTAATGCTCAAAGACGGTAATGCGCTTGTAGGCCGCGAGGTCGAAGTTGTCGATGGGGCGAATAGGGAGTGAGTTGCGCGCCGCGTTGGGCAAGGTGCCGGGGCCGGCTTGGACGTAGTAGGCGTTGGAGGGAACGAAGCTTCCACTATTGTTGATAGTGCCAGCCGAATACCCGACGGTGTCGGACTCGCAGACGGAGTAGGCGCCGTTGGCAGCCGAGCTGGCGGTGATGACAGTAGGGCCGCTCATGGCGGCGGGGTTGCACTTGGACACAAGTGCGGCATTTACAACCGGCACCGAGCCAGTACCGGTACCTTTGACGCCGTTCGGATTGACGAGAGGACGATCGATGGCGGCGCCGCTGTCACCGTTCAAGTTGGCGTTGTCGCCGGTAAGAACGGTGGCGTACTCAGGCGACTCATAGGTGTAGACGGGCGTAACCGTCCAGTTTCCGACCACGTTCCGCAGGAGGAAGCTCTTGGAGGTTTTGTAAAAGGGCAGGTCATACAAGACCTCAAAGCTGAGGCGGTGGGTCCGGTCGAGCGCCGAGCGGCTGTAATCGGCGGCAACATTCTGGGAGTCCTGCGGCCGGCGGGGGGTGAGAACGGTGGCGAAGACCTCGTCGGTGGCATCGTCCATCGTTCTGGACCAGGTGTAGGAGAGGTTCATCTGCAGCCCATGCTGCAGACGGCGTGTCAGGTTGGTGACCAGGCCGTTGTAGTTGGAGCTAGAGTAGGGCTGGTAGGAGGTGATCTTGCTGGTGAATCCCGCCGCAAGGTACGCGGGCACGATGTTGCCGTTGGGGGTGTCGATTGCGGCCAGCGTGGTGGCGCCGCTTCCGGCTGCCTGCAGCGTGCTGTTGCCTACCGTGGTAAAGAGCTGGTTGGCGGGTGTCACCCGCGCCTGGACGTTGATCTGGTCCTGAGTGGGGAGGTGGATGCCGCGCGTGCCTACGTACCCGACTTCAGCCGTGTAGTTGGTACCGAAACTACGCTGGATGGTAAGGGTGTAGGTCTCGGCGTAGGGGAGGACCTGATCCGGGAGGAAGGCGGAAGTGGCACCACGTTGGGCCAAGATGCCGGCGGGTGTGGAGGGGAAGGAGAACGTACCCGTCCCCTTACCCGGAGGCAGGCCGCCGTTTGTCAGGAAGTTCGGCGAGCTGAAGCCGGGGTAGCCAGTGGTGCCAACGTCCTCCGTGGAAGAGTATTGCGGGGGAAAGGACAGGGTGCCGAGGTTGTCGAAAAGCACATCGTAGGCGACGCCGAAGCCGGCGCGGATCGAGGTCTTGGAATCCGGCGACCAGTTGATGCCGAAGCGAGGGGCCAGACCCGTGTACGTGGGCTTGGGCGCGTGGAAGTCGATCAGTCCAGGAACCGAGGCAGCGCTGTTGAGCCCCTGCGCGCGTTCGCCCGTGGGAACGGAGGTGAACTCGTAGCGCAGACCAGCATTGATGGTGACGGTGGGGGTGACGCGCCAGGTGTCGTTGCCGTAGAAGTAGAGCGCGGTCTGGTCGCCGTAGTAGGTATGGTTGCCGCTGGAGCGCTCCGCGAAGCCGCTGCCATCCGGGGCAAGGTCATGCAGGAACTGGTCCAGGTGGTTGTATTCGTAATCGCCGCGAGCGCGCTGGGTGAAGCCCTGGGGCGAGATGTACTTGCGGGCGTCGACACCGAGCTTCAGGCTGTGCTTGCCGCGGGTGAAGCTGATGTTGTCGGTTGCCTGGTACAGATTTTGGATGGTGAACTGGGGCGCGTTGGTGTCCGGACCGACCGAGATCGTGCCTTGATCGTAGAACTGGAAGGTGGGGAACGAATCCAGGCCGGGGTAGGTGAAGTTTCCAGCCGTCAAGGTATTGGCATAACGGTTGAAGCCAAGCCGGAACTCGTTGGTGAGGTTGGGGGTGAAGATGTGGTACTCGGAGAGCGCAAAGAGGTGGAACTTGAAAGGCTCGCCTTCGTAGAAGGCCGGAAGGCTGACGCCAGTGTTGGTGTCGGTTTCAGTTTCGGTGTTATAGATGTAGCGAAGGCGCAGGGAGTCCTTGCTGGTGATGTTGTAGTCGACGCTGGTGGTCAAGGCGTCGAAGAGAGTGGGATTGCCGGCATTGATCTGGTAGTTGCCGAGCGCGACGTTCTGGGGTGTTCCCGCGCCATTCGTGACGGTGAGGAACTGGGGACCGGAAGACTCGTTGCCGCAGGCATTATCCGTGGCGGCGGTCACCTGAGCGCCACCGAGAAAGTTGGCAGCCGGGGTGTACTTGAGATATTGCTGCAGGTTGACGGTGTTGAACGACGAGGCGAGACCGTTGAGGGTAGCGATGCCGGCAGCCGTCGGGACACAAACGTAGCCGCTCTGGTTCTGGCCGATGGAGTTGCGCTCAAAGTTGGCAAAGAAGAACAGCTTGTCGTGGAGGATGGGTCCGCCCAATTGACCGCCATAGCGGTTGTTGTCGTATCGGGGGTTCGGGATCTTACCGCCGGCGAGGCCGCTGGCCGCGTTCAAATTGCGGTTCTGAAAGTACTCGTAGAGCCGCCCGTGGAACTTGTTGGTGCCCGACAGGATCGTGGTGTTGAATTGGCCGCCGGCGGAGTGGCCGAACTCGGGCGAAAACTGGTTGGTGATCAGGGTGAAGTTGCCGACGGCTTCGTTGGGTATGTAGACCAGAGGCCCGGTGACGGCCTTGTTATTGTTGTCGATGCCTTCTATCTCGAAGTTGTTATCGCGGGGGCGCTGACCGCCGATCGAAGGGCCAACGCCGATGCCGAGACCGCCGCTGGAAGCTACGCCCGGGCTGAGGAGCGAAACGTTCAAAATGCCGGCGCCTGTGCCTGCTCCGCCCAGGGAGGAGGTTGGAAGGTCGGACAGTTCCGTGTTGGAGAACGTAGTGCTGAGATTCTGAGTCGTCGTGTCGAGCAGAGCGCTGGAGTCGGCGCTCACTTCGACCTCGGTGTTCGCCGCTCCGAGCGAAAGGGTCACGTTCTCGGTCGCCGTGGAATTCAGTTGGACCGGAACTCCCTTGACCAGCGAAGGAGCGAAGCCGGGCGCCGTCACATTGAGGTCGTAGGCGCCTGAAAGCAGGTTCTGGACGAGGAACTCGCCCGATCCGTTGGACACCGTCGTGGTCGCCACGCCGGTCGCTTCATTGGTCACGGTGAGGCTGGCGTGGGGAACGCCGGCGCCGGTGGCATCCTTGACCAAGCCGGCGATATTACCGCTGGTCGCCTGACCGTAGCTGAACGTTGACGCTGTGACCAGGGCGAGAACCGCAAGAAACTTTTTCATAGTACAGATACTCCTAATACCCAAAACGGGGTCTATACATTTTGCCTTACTGATTCCGTTGCACTTGGCTTGCCAAACTGGTTAACGTACAGATAATGGGAGATTTAGATTGCAACACAAAGCCCAAATTTGGGCCTTCTTCTATGGGGGGCAGTAGATGTCTATGGGAAATGGGATTGTTTGGTTCGATGATGAAGATCATTCTGGCTTCGGTTTCAGTTAAACGTAGAGGCGCGGGGGAAGGGTTGGCCGGACCGCTTCAGGAGTATCTGGAGCGGGCGGGGCGCTATGTGCCCTGTTCGTGGCGGGTCTTTGCGACGGAAGCGGCGCTGCTGGAGTTCGTGCGGGGGGCGGCGGGACGGATGCGGCCGCGGCTGCTGCTGGCCGATAGCCGCGGGGAGCAGGTCAGCTCGGAAGAGCTGGCGGCGCTGGTGGGGCGCGCGCAGGATGAGGGCGTGCAGGTGCTGGTGCTGGGGATTGGGCCGGCGGATGGGTGGTCGGCGGCAGCGGTTGGGGCGGCGGCGCTGGGCGGGGGGAGGCGGATCGCGTTTGGGCGGATTACGCTGCCGCATGAGCTGGCGGCGGTGGTGGCGGCGGAACAGATCTATCGCGCGCTGACGATTCGGGCGGGGCATCCGTATCATTCTGGGCATTAGGGGGCGAGGGCAAGGTCGGCGACGGGCGAGAAGCGGATTCCTGCGGAATGACAACTAGAAAGGTAAGGGTAAGGGCAAGGGCAAGGGCAAGGGCAAAGGCGAGGGCAACGGCAAGGGCAAGGGCAAGGGCAACGGCAAGGGCAAAGGCGAGGGCAACGGCAAAGGCAACGGTAAGGACAACGGGTGCGGTAACCTGAACGTATGGTCGAAGACGCTACTGCCGATGCGCCCGCGCCGGATGCGCGGCGAGGGTTGGTGCTGATCAATACCGGGCCGGGCAAGGGCAAGACGACCGCCGCGCTGGGGACGGCGTTTCGCGCGGCCGGTAATGGGATGCGGGTGCTGGTGCTGCAGTTTCTGAAGGGGTCGTGGCACTATGGCGAGCTGGATTCGGCGGAGGCTCTCAGCCGCGAGGACGGCTTTACCTACGTGATGCGGCAGATGGGGCGCGGTTTTGTGAAGATCGGCGGGGCGGAAGCCGATCCGGAGGACTTGGCGCTGGTCGAGGCGGCGTGGGAGGAGGCGGTGGCGGCGATGCGGTGGGGGGAGTGGGACCTGATCGTGCTGGATGAGATCAATTATGCGATCGGCTACAAGATGCTGGATGCGGAAAAGGTGGCCGAGGCGCTGCGGGAGCGACCGGAGATGCTGCATGTGATCCTGACCGGGCGCAATGCGCATCCGGCGCTGGTGGAGCTGGCCGATACCGTGACCGAGATGCGCGAGGTGAAGCATGCGTATCAGAAGGGGATTCTGGCGCAGCGGGGGATCGAGTTCTAGGGTGTATTAGCGCCTGCGACGAAGCAGATTCCTGCGGAATGACAACCAGAAAAGCAAGTGCAAGGGCAAAAGCAGATTCCTGCGGAATGACAACCAGAAAAGCAAGTGCAAAGGAAACGTCGACGGCAGCGGGACTCGGCAGCTCGCCGGCCGGGGCCGATACGATCGTTGCGATCTCGACGCCGCCGGGGCGTGGGGGGATTGGGATTGTCCGGCTGTCGGGGCCGGATGCGGTTGCGGTTGCGGGACGGCTGGTGCGGCTTCGCGGGCCGCTGGAGCAGGGGCGCGCGCGCTTCGGACGGGTGGTCGATCCGGCGCGGTGGGAGGAGAGCGGGAGGGGCGGCAGCGCCGGCGGGGAGGCCGGCGGGGAGGTGGGCGGGGAGGTGGGCGGGGAGGTGATCGACGAGGCCGTGGTGACGGCCTTTTACGCGCCGCACAGCTATACCGGGGAGACGCTGGTGGAGATCGCGGCGCATGGCGCGCCGGTGGTGCTGGAGGCGATGGTGGCGGCGGCGCTGGCCGAGGGCGCGCGGCTGGGCGTGTCAGATGGGCTGGCCGGAGGCGTCCGGCTGGCGGGTCTGATCCGGCTGGCGCGTGCGGGGGAGTTTACGCAGCGGGCATTTCTGTCGGGGCGGCTGGACCTGACGCAGGCCGAGGCGGTGCAGGACCTGATCGCGGCGCAGACGCTGGATCAGGCGCGGGTGGCGGCGCAGCAGATGGGCGGGGCGCTGTCGCGGCGGGTGGCGCCGGCCAAGGAGTCGCTGCTGTACCTCATGACCCTGCTGGAGGCGGGGATGGACTTCGCGTCGGGCGAGCTGGACGATGTCGATGTGGTTCCCGCCGCGCAGATCGCGGCGGGCATTGCGGCCGTGCGTGGGCCGCTGGAAGAGCTGGCCGCGAGTTTTCGGCGCGGGCAGATTTTGCGCAATGGAGCGGCCATCGCGATTGTGGGGCCGGCCAATGCGGGCAAGAGCTCGCTGTTCAACCGGCTGCTGGAGCGGGAGCGCGCGATTGTGACGGCGCTGCCCGGGACGACTCGCGATACGGTGGAGGAGTCGCTGGCGCTGGGCGGGATTCCGCTGCGGCTGATCGATACGGCGGGGCTGCGGGATATGGAGTCGGGCGCGACTGCGACGACTTCACCGGCTGGCGCGCATCGGGACCTGGAGGAGGCTGAGCGGCAGGGCATCGCGCGCTCGCGGGAGGCGCTGGCCGACGCCGATCTGGTGCTGCTGGTGCACGATGCGACATTGCCGCTTACCGCCGCCGAACGCGCGCTGGCGGATTCGCTGGCTGGGCGGCCGCACCTGCTGGTGGCCAACAAGATCGACCTGGCGGCGGCAAGCGATTCAGGAGCCAGCGCGGGGAGCGGAGCGGGCGGGCTGGGCACATCCGCGCTGACGGGCGAGGGGCTGGAGGCGCTGCGCGCGGCGATCCTTCGCGAGCTGCAGGCTGAGGGCGCGCTGGCTGCGACGGGTGCGCTCAACAATTTGCGCCAGCAGCAGGCCGTGACGGCGGCGCTTGGCGCGCTCGGCGCCGCCGCCAAAGCGAACGCCGAAGGGCTGCCGCATGAGCTGATCCTGATGGACCTGCACGCGGCGCTGGAGGCGCTGGACTCGCTGACCGGGGCGACCACGCCGGACGACATCCTGGCAAGGATATTCTCGAGCTTCTGCATTGGGAAGTAGACGCTACATTCAAGAGGTTTCAAGCGGGGTCCACACTGTTGACCACCTTCGGAGTTGTATCTATCGTGAAGCACATGCGAAACGCGATGCGGCTGATGGTTCTGTGTTTATGGGCGTGCTGGGCGACTGCGGGCGCGCAGGTGCTGGATACGGCAATCTACCCGACGAGCGGGCGGCCTTCCAATGCTCTCTGGACACCGGATGGGAAGTATGTGCTGGTGGATGTGAACGGACCGGGTGGCGCGGGTGGAATTGACGTGTTTCGCGTGGGAGATGGCAAACTGACGCATGTGGCGTTCCAGGCATTGCCTCCCGGCGGCGGAGCCTTGCAGGGATTGGCTGTTGCGCAGCCGGGGATCGTGGTGGTGGGGGAATCGAATGCGGGGGTGGCACTGATGCCGCTGGCGGCGACCCTTGAGGGCAAAGCCGTGGCGCAGATTTTGCCACAGGGCAATGGGGCCGGAACGGCGTTCGCGGCCGCGTCACCCGATGGGCAGACGGTGTATGTGTCGAACGAGTATGGCAATGGCGGCAATGTGGGCGTGATTGCTTTGAACCGGGATGCGAAAGGGGAGATCCATCCGCAGACCGTCGCGCATATCCCGACGCCGCGGACGACGCC
Source organism: Granulicella sp. (assembly GCA_965277925.1). GTDB lineage: Bacteria > Acidobacteriota > Terriglobia > Terriglobales > Acidobacteriaceae > Granulicella. The sequence continues at coordinate 3,032,887 of OZ255850.1, forward strand.
GGGGCTGGCGGTGTCTCCGGACGGGAAGCGTGTTTATACGAGTGGGGAGGTGTTGATGCCTGTCGAGCCGACGCTGGCTGGGCAGGCGGCGTCGGAGTTGGGAAGGACTTCGTGTTCGACGGGCGGCAAGGCAGCGCGGGTGGTGCCCAACGGCGTGGTGTATGTGATCGATGCGGACAAGGCGAAGACGTTGACGGCCGACCCGGTGGGGGCAGCGTTGAAAGATGTGGTTCGGAGCCGCGTGGCTGGCGGGTGCTCCCCGGTGAGGGAGGTGGTAAGTGGAGACGGCAAGCGGCTTTTTGTGACGCTGCGCGCCGATGATCGTGTGCTGGTGTTCGACACAGCGAAACTGGAGAGCGACCCGGACAAGGCACTGGTGACGTCGTTTGCGAGCGGCGGGGATGCGCCGGTGGGGTTGGCGCTGTTCGACAAAGACCGGAAGCTGCTGGTGGCGAACTCCGACAGGTTCAACCAGGGGGCTGGGAAAGCTGTGGTCATCGACGTGACGGACGGTGCGGGGATGGGGAAGATTCTGCAAACGGTGACGACAGGCGCGTTTCCGAGAAACATTCATGCGTCAGAGGATGGAAGATCGCTGCTGCTAACAGTGTTTTCGGACAATCAGTTGATGGTTTTGAGGATGAAGTAGAGATTTAAGATGAGCCTGAGGCGGGCGCTGGCGGCATTCTGCCGGCCTGCAACCCTGGGTAAGTTACGACGCCTAAAGCAACCTTCCGCTCCAGGGGAGCAACGAGGCTGACCAAAAATGGATGGGTTCGTCGCAAGGGGGATAGTTGCAGGCATACGCGCACACGATTGCAACTGCTCGCACTTTACTCCATCACGCCGTGGAGCCAAACATCTAGATGCAGGAAGCGGCTGGCGAAGTCGAGAAACGTGGGCCAGTTGGGCAGCGGGGTGTGGCCGCCGGTGTGCTGGCGGAAGCCCAGATTGCCGTCGATCAGCGGCGTGGTGATGGGAGGATAGACGTCCGTGCTGAGCCCTTTTTTGCCCAGCAGCCGGTAGACGGGGCCGGCCGCCACCTCGGCCAGGAACATGCCGCGGGCGTCCACCCAGCCGTCGCCCTGCGTGGCTCCGGCGCCGATGAACAGGGGCCGCGGCGCGCAGAGGGCGATGAGCTCGTGCGCGTCCACAGGAAGAGCGACAGACAGGTCGTTGACCTGGAGCGGGCCGGCGTATTGCAGAAAGTTGCCGGCCATCCAGTGGTACTCGGAGGTGGCGGCGACGTTTTCGAGCGCCTCGCCGAAGTTGCGGCGGCTGAGCTTGGCGCCGCCTTCGCCCGAGGAGCTGACGTAGGCGATGGCGAAGCGCGGCTCATACGCCATGGTGACCAGGGCGGCCTTGCCCCAGCGCGAGTGGCCGGTGATGCCGACCTGGCGGGCGGACACGGCCTTGTCGGTGGCGAAGTAGTCGAGGGCGCGCGAGGCTGCCCAGGCCCAGGCGCGCAGCGCGCCCCAGTCGTCGAGCGCGCGCGGCTGGCCGTGGTTGCAGAGGCCGATGATGCCTTCGGTGAGGCCTGCGCCGTTGTCGGCCTGTACGCTGTTGGTCGCGAGCACCGCGTAGCCCCAGCCCCTGGCCAGCAACTGCTGCTGCCAGGTGGGGCCGGGCGGCGGTGGCTGCGGAGGGCCTGGCCGGGGCGGAAACGGGCTGGGGTCACCGGGCGCCGTGGGCCACAACTCGAGGACCACCGGCACAGGCCCCTTGGCGTTGGCGGGCGTGGTCAGCTCCAGCTTGATGTCGACCGAGATCAGCGGGTAGGCGGAGTTGTCGACGTGGCCGATCAGGCGCTTGGTGATGACCGCGAACTCGCCGTTGGTCTCGTGCTGCGTGCTCGCCACCTCCCAGCGGACTGGCGGGGTGTGCGCGGGAACGCGGCCATAGATGTCGCGGTCGAAGAGCTCGACGATCTGCGGACGGCGCTCGGTCCACCACAGCTTCGCGCTGGTGACGGGCTTGCCGTTGTTGAGCACCAGCGGGTCGGGCAGCTCGGTGTAGGGGCCGGCCTTCGCCTCGTCGTAGTTGGCGGCGTTGGGCGAGGTGGGACTGCCGGCGCGGCCGGGGCGCAGCGACTGGATGTGCAGCAGGGCGAGCGTGCGCTGATGGTCCTGCTCGGAGGTGAGATGGACGACCGGGGGATAGCTGGCGGCGCTGCTCGCGGGCGTTTGCGCGGGAGCCTGGAGGGCGGCCGCCGAAGCGAAGATCGTTGCGGCGAAAAGGCATAGGTAAAGAAATCTGGCGGAGCGTCGATAGAGCATAAGAGCCTCTGGTGCATGGTAGAGCGGTCCGGAGGACGTGTATAGCTGGCCGCGAGAAGCGGATTCCTACGGAATGACAACCAGAAAGGCAAGGGCAAGGGCAAGGGCAACAGCAAGGGCAAGGGCAACAGCAACAGCAACAGCAGCAGGAGCAGGTCCTTCGCTTCGCTCAGGATGACAACCAGAAGAACACGCGCGGGCAATCGCGAAATCGCGGGCAAGATTGCGGGTCAGCGCGGCGAACGAGCGTGATAGAAAAACACATGCGCAAATTCTTCGTTCTCGCTCTGCTGTTCGCCCCTGTTTTCGTCCCGGCATACGCCCAGACCCAGGAACGAGGCGCGAACGCCGCGAATGCGACCGCCGCGACGCCGAGCATCGCGGAGAAGACCGCCGGCATGAAGCATATGGATGGCTTCCTCCCGCTGGACTGGGATGCACGCGCGGGCAAGCTGTACCTGGAGGTTTCGCATCTCGACGCGAATGGCCGCAGCCCCGATCTGCTCTATACCAACACGCTGCCGTATGGCACGGGCTCGAATGACCTAGGCCTGGATCGGGGGCAGACCTCGGCCGGGCGCGTCGTCTACTTTGAGCGCAGCGGGCCCAAGGTGCTTCTGGTGGAACGCAATCTGGCGTTTCGCAGCTCCAGCACCGAGATCGCCGAGCAGTTGGCCGTCACGCAGTCCTTCCCAGTGTCGGTGCTGTGGGGCTTTACCGTGGCCGCCCAGGCGGGCGATGCGGACACAGGCGGCGCGGTGCTGGTTGACGCCACCGACTTCTTTCTGCACGACGCGCACGGCGTCACCGACATCCTCACGCGCCTGCAGCAGGGTGCGTACAAGATCGATGCCAGCCGCTCCGCGATTGCGCTCGAGGACACCAGGGCCTTCCCCAAGAATACGGAGGTTGAAGCGGAGCTGACCTTTACCACCGATGCCCCGCCGCGCGGCGCGTTTGTGCGCGACGTCACGCCCGACCCGCACGCCATGACGCTGCGCGAGCGCACGTCGTTTATCGAGCTGCCGCCGCTGGATAGCGGCTTCACGCCGCGCCGCTTCAACCCGCGCGCGGGCTACTTCCCCAGCCGCTATCGCGACTACACGACACCGCTGGGTGAGCCGCTCGACCAGCTCTTTATCCTTCGCCACCGGCTGATCAAGAAGGACCCCAACTGCAACCACGCCTGCGAGGCCGTGCAGCCCATCCAGTACTATGTGGACCGCGGCGCGCCGGAGCCGATCCGCTCCGCGCTGGTCGAGGGCGCGGGCTGGTGGGATGCTGCGTTTCAAGCGGCGGGCTGGGCCAAGGGAACGTTTCGCGTGGACCTGCTGCCCGCCGACGCCGATCCGATGGACGTGCGCTACAACATCATCCAGTGGGTGCATCGCTACACCCGCGGCTGGAGCTACGGCGCGGCCATCGCCGACCCGCGCACCGGTGAAATCCTGAAAGGGAATGTCACGCTGGGGTCGCTGCGCGGACGGCAGGATTACATGATCGCCACAGCGCTGCTGTCGCCCTACAAGAACGGCAAGACGCCCAACCCGGACCCCATGCTGCAGATGGTGCTGGCGCGCATTCGCCAGCTGGCCGCGCACGAGACCGGCCACACGCTGGGCCTGGCGCACAACTTCGCGGCAAGCAGCGTGAGCCAGAGCGATAGCGTGATGGACTACCCGCACCCCTACATCACGCTCGATGCGAACGGCAAGATCGACCTCTCGCATGCCTACGCCGTGGGGATCGGCGACTGGGACAAGGTCGCGATCGACTACGGGTACCGGCAGTTTGCGCCGCACCTGAGCGCGCCAGCCGAGCAGGCCGCGCTGAACAAAATCCTCACCGACGCCGACCGCGCCGGGCAGCTCTACATTACCGATGAGGACGCGCGGCCCCTCGGCTCCGCCCAGCCCCACGCGCACCTGTGGGACAACGGGCCTGACCCCGCCGCCGAGCTGGACCGCGTGCTGGCCGTGCGCGCGGCGGCGCTGAAGAACTTCGGCCCCGACGCCATCCCGGCTGGGGCACCGATGGCGCAGCTTGAGCAGGTGCTGGTGCCGCTGTATCTCTATCACCGCTACCAGACCGAGGCGACGATCAAGGAGATCGGCGGGGTGGATTATCGCTACAACGAGCGCCCTGCTCCGGGAGAAGCCGGGCTGCCGGGGCCGGAGATCGTCGATCCGGCCGCGCAGAAGAAGGCGCTGGCGGCGGTGCTGCAGACGCTCACGCCGGAGACGCTCACATTACCTGAGTCAATCTTGCGCATCCTTCCGCCTGTTCCTCCGGGCTATCCGCGCACCGAGGAGTCCTTCCCCGCGCAGACTGGGCTCACCTTCGACCCCATTGCTGCTGCCGAGTCCGCCGCCGACCTGACGCTGCAGGTGCTCTTCGATCCGGCGCGGGCCTCGCGGCTGATCGAGTACCATATGCGCGTGCCCGCCTCGCCGTCGCTGCGCAGTGTGCTGGAGGCGGTCTCGAAGACCACGGCGGAGCGGCCTGAGGCTGGCCACTCGATGTCCTCCGAGGTGGAGCGCGCAGTGGAGTTTCGCGGCCTCGAAGCCATGCTGGCGCTCGCCGTAAACCCCGCGGCATCGACGCAGGCGCGCGCCATCGCCCGCTCGCACATCAGCGATCTGCTGAAGGAATGGACGACCGCGGCGCCGCTCGCCGACACCGCCGAGGCCATCCACCGCGCCGCGATGATCGACCGCATCCACGACTTCGAGCGCGATCCGGCCAAGTTCGTTGCGGCCAAGCCGGTCGAAGCGCCGCCGGGGATGCCGATCGGGGATGACGAATTTTAAGGCGGTGCTCCCGATGGTGTAGGGACATGCCGAGAAGCAGATTCCTGCGGATTGACAACCAGAAAAGCAAAGGCAACGGCAACGGCAGATTCCTGCGGAAGGACAACCAGAAAAGCAACGCCGAGGCAACGGCGAGAGCCCGCCTACGGCTGGGGCGAAAAGTCTCGGATCTCGTCCACCGTCTTCTGGTCGAGCTTCGAGAGCACGTCCACCATCAGGTCCACGGTGCGATCGAAGTCCTGGCGGTTGACCACACCGTTGTGCGCATGGGTATAGCGCACCGGCACCACGAAGTTCAAGGTGGGCGCGCCGCTGCCACTCTCCTGCATCTCGGCCGAATCGTCGCCATAGCCCTGCACCAGGTCCAGTTGCAGCGGAATATCGTTGGCTTTCGCCGTCTCACGCACCAGCGCCACCAGCTTGCGGTTGGGGATCGCGCTGGAGTCATACAGGAAGATTCCCGGTCCTGCGCCGAGATGCGCCTGGGTCTCCTCGGGGCGGCCGCCCTGGTCGTTGGCGATGCCGCCCTCGATGGCCAGACCGATGTCGGGCTTGACGAGATTGGCCGCGGTGCGCGCGCCGCGCAGGCCGACCTCCTCCTGGGTGGTGGCCACGAAGAAGAGCTGGTTGAGGTGCGGCGTGGAGGCCAACCGGCGCATGGCCTCCAACAGGACCGCACAGCCGATGCGATCGTCCCAGGCCTTGCCCAGGTAATTGTCCGTCCCGTTCATCACGACGAATCTGGAGTCGGGAACAACGGGGTCGCCGGGCTCGATCCCCATGGCCGAGGCCTGCGCCGCGTCCTTGGCGCCGATGTCCAGAAACACGGAGTTGCGGGAGAAGACCTCATTGCGCTCGGCCGGCGTGATGACGTGGATGTCGCGAATGCCGGTGACGGCGACGACCGGGCCTTTGCTGCCGAGGATGGTCCAGCGCTGGTCCACCAGAGCCTGGTCGAGCCAGCCGCCGAGCATCTGCATGGTCAACTGTCCGTTGGGTGCGATGCGGCGGACCATGCCGCCCAGCTCGTCCATGTGGGCGTCGATCATGATGCGCGGGCCGCTGGCGCCGACCTGCGCGATGACGCTGCCCATGCCGTCGTAGCGGATCGGCGCGGTGGCGAGCGGCTTCATCTGCTCGACCATGATCTTGCGCACGGCGTCCTCGGCTCCGGGGGGCCCGGGCGCGTCCGAGAGCCTCTGGAGCAGCTGTAATGTGGCGTCCGGCCGTTGCGCGGATAACGACGAGGCGGCCGCAATCAGGGTCAAAACCAGCAGCAGTTTTCGCATATCCGCAGATTAGCACCCCGCGATGGAATCGGCGGCAGCTCCGGACGGGCGCGGGATGCGATATGCTGAGAGCATGGCTGCCACCGCGGTAATATTTGATAAGTTATTGATAATAAATAACTTAGAAGGGAAAGCGTGAAGCCCCGTATTGCTGTCCCGGTTCCGACTTCGACCGACCTTGCCTACAATCAGCGGTCGTGGCCGCAGTATGCCGCGGCGGTCGAGCGCTCAGGCGGGGAGGCGGTCCGGGTAGAACTGACGCTCTCGCCAGCCGAACTGCGAGCGCTGACGGGTGGTTGCGACGGTGTGGTGTTGCCGGGGAGCCCTGCGGATGTCGATCCGGCGCTCTATGGGGAGGATCGGCTGCCGGAGTGCGCGGCCGCCGATCCGGCGAGGGAGGCGGCGGACTATGCGCTTCTTGACGATGCCACAACTCACGGAAAGCCGGTTCTGGCGATCTGTTACGGCATGCAGTCGCTGAACGTGTGGCGCGGTGGGTCGCTGGTGCAGGATCTGACGCCGTTGCCGGTCAACCACTCGGCGGGCGGGCAAGTGGCCGTTGCGCACAGCGTGGTGGTGGCGCACGATAGTCTGCTGGCGTCGCTTTTGACGCAGGAGGAGGCGCCGCGGGTTGGCGATTTTCTGCGGCTTCCGGTCAACAGCAGCCATCATCAGGCGGCGGCGTCGCCGGGCGAAGGGCTGCGGATTGTGGCGCGGTGTCCGGAGGATGGGGTGATGGAGGCGGTCGAGCTCGAGCCTGAGTTCAGGCCGCTGGCTGGGTCGATGTTCCACGTGGAACATTCGAGGCGGCAGTTTCTTTTGGGGGTGCAGTGGCATCCCGAGCGCAGTGATGAGATCAGCGCGGCTTCTCGTGCGCTGTTCGATCGCCTGGTCGCTGAAGCGCGGGCAATTGCGGAAGCCGGCGGCGTTGCCCGGGACCGAGATGGGAAGCGCACCTCCGGCGAGGCGGTCGCGGAACAGCAGCCCGTGCGCGTGGTGGACGTGGTGGAGTAGCTCGATGGCAGCGGCCGATTCCCTTTCGCAGGCGCGGGTCGCGGAGTTGCTCGTGCCCTATGTGGGGGAGGCGACGGTTCCGGCGGGCCTCTACGGGAGCCTGACCCGGTATCTCGAGCTGCTGCTGCGCTGGAACGCCCGTACCAACCTGACAGCGATCCGCGATCCTGAGCAGATCGTGCAGCGTCACTTCGGGGAGAGCTTGTTCGCCGGGCTGCATCTGGCGGGTCATCTGTCCGCGCGGGCGACGTTGCTGGATTTTGGATCGGGCGCCGGGTTTCCGGGGCTTCCAATTCAGCTCTTGCTGCCGGAGCTTCAGGTTACGCTGGCGGAATCGCAGGGCAAGAAGGCTGCATTTCTGCGCGAGGCGGTGCGGACGCTGGGTTTGGGAACCGAAGTCTGGGCGAGCCGGGTCGAAACGATGGGCGCGGAACGTCGCTTCGACGCGGTGACCCTGCGTGCGGTCGATCGGATGGCGGAGGCGACGATTGTGGCGAGGAGCCGCGTGATTGCGGGGGGATGGCTGGCAACGATATCGACTGAGCCCCTTGGGGTGGGGGAGGGTTATCCGCTTCCCCGCTCTGGCGACGGTCATCTCTGGCTCGAAAAGGTGGAATAGCTCCGTTGAAGTGTGTTCCACGTGGAACATTGCCGTTTCCACAGCTTTTGTGCGGCGTTTCGCAGGTTTTCCGCAGTTCCTTCCTGTAACGGTGGGCGCGGGGAGTGTTCTACGTGGAACATCCCCGGCGCATCTGCTACGCTGGGGTTCAGCAGCATCATGGCCAAGCCCCCAGACACCAGCCCAACCCCGCCGCCCAGCAAAGTCATCGCGATCGTCAACCAGAAGGGCGGCGTCGGCAAGACCACCACCGCCATCAACCTGGCCGCGGCTCTGGCGATGGAGGGTGTCGCGACTCTGCTGCTCGATATCGACCCCCAGGCCAACACCAGCGGCGGGCTAGGCTTCGCGCGCGATGAGGATCGCCGCAGCGTTTACGACCTGATCCTCGGGGAGGCTGCCACGAGCGATGTCATCCTCCCGACCGAAGTGCCCAGCCTTTCTCTCATTCCCGGAACCAAAAATATGATCGGGGCGAACGTGGAACTGGTTTCGGTCGAGCGGCGTGAATCGCGGCTGCGCGAAGCCCTCGAGCCGATTCGCTCCAGCTATTCCTTCATTCTGCTCGATTGCCCGCCCGCCCTCGACCTGCTTACTCTGAACGCGCTGGTCGCCGCCGATACCCTGCTGGTCCCGATGCAGGCCGAGTATTTTGCCCTGGAAGGGATCTCCGAGCTGATGGCTACGCTGGATCGGGTCGCGGCCGCGTTCAATCCAGGGCTGTCGCTCGAAGGTGTGCTGCTTACCATGTTCGACGACCGCACCAACCTGTCCCAGCAGGTACGCGACAATCTGCGGGCGTTTTTCGGCGAAAAGGTGTTTAAGACTACGATCCCGCGCAATATCCGGCTGGCGGAGGCGCCCAGCCACGGCAAGCCTATCGCCCTGTATGATCCTCGCTCGCGCGGAGCAGAGGCCTATCGTGCCCTTGCGCTGGAATTGATGGAGCGAAACGGAATGTCCAGGACCAAGCGGCAGCGGCCTACGCCCAACTTTGCGGTGCTGGAGAGCATCGGCGAGTCGAAGGGGGTTTGGCCGTTCCGGAGGTGAGAAGAGTCCGTTAGGGCGGTACTCGCCGAGGGCGTAGGGGCATCGCAAGATGCAGATTCCTACGGAATGACAACCAGAAAAGCAAGAGCAACTGCAACTGCAAGGGCAACGCACCGCAACGCAACTGCGAACCATCTTCACCGACAGGACCAACGATCATGGCAACACCAAACGCAATCGATACCAGGCGGCGGGCCCTGGGCAAGGGTCTGGAATCGCTGCTGCCGTCGCGGCCCGCGCCTGCGGAAATTCCGACGATGGCCGCTGTCGCCGCTCCGGCCGAAGCTACCGGCCGGCCGCTGGAGATCGCCGTTGAGCTGATCGACCGCAATCCCTTCCAGACGCGCACCAACTTCGATGACGCCAAGCTGGGCGAACTGGCGGCTTCGATCAGGACCTCCGGCGTCATTCAGCCTATCGTGGTACGACATGGCGTTCGTTTTCAGCACGATGGCCGTTATATGCTCATCACCGGTGAGCGCCGGCTGCTGGCCAGCAAGAAGGCCGGGAAGGCGACCATCCCGGCGATTCTGCGCGAGGTTTCGAACCTGCAGGCGATGGAGATGACCATCGTCGAGAATTTGCAGCGGACGGACCTGAACCCGATGGAACAGGCGCATGCGTACCAGCGGCTCGGGCACGACTTTCATATGACCCAGGAGCAGATGGCCGAACGCACCGGAAAGGACCGGGCAAGCGTATCTAACTTTCTTCGTTTGTTGAAGTTACCGGATTCTGTCCAAAAGCATGTGGAGGCCGGCGAGCTGAGTTTTGGCCACGCGCGGGCGCTGCTGGCGCTGGAATCCGAGGAGGCGATCCTGGCCGCCGCGCAGAAGGTGCTGGCGCTGCATCTGTCGGTGCGCGGCACGGAAAGCTACGTGCAGGGGCTGCTGAACCCGGAGGCGAAGGCCAAAGAGGCGAAGCCGGTGGTGGCAGTCGACCCCAATGTTCGCGAGGCGCAGAACCAGCTTCGCCAGTCGCTGGGGCTGAAGGTGACCATCGAGGACAAGCGCGGCAAGGGCAAGGTCATTATCGAGTACAGCGGGGTCGAGGACTTCGACGCGATCTTGGCAGCGCTGGGACAAAGCCAGACAGCGTAGGGATCGGCCCTACAGCGCTTCAGGCATTAGCCACAGAAAACGCATACGGTGGCACGAAGGAAAGCAGGTCCTTCGCTGCGCTCAGGATGACAATTTGTTGGGCAATCGAGGACAACAGTTCGGGCAATCGAGGACAACATCTGATGAAGGCCACGCGCTTCGAGTACCGCTTTCGCTTCTGGATTGACGCGCTGATCTATGTGCTCGGGTTTGCGGCGCCGTGGACCTACCTGGCCTTCTGGAACTCGGGCAGCCTGGGCGCGCAGGCGCTCAATGAGCCGGCGTGGCTGGAGATCTCGACGCTGCTCTACCGCCAGGGCTGGCTGACCTATAACGCCGCGGTGGTCGCGCTGCTGGTCGCGGCGCTGGTGTTCACCGGGCTGGGCGCGTGGCTGCGTCTCTGGGGCACTGCCTACGCCGGCGCGAGCAGCGTTCAAGCTAGTGCGCAATCCCACGCGATGCACGCGGCCGGCGGAGGGCTGCTGGCGGATGGCCCTTATCGCCGCACCCGGAACCCGCTCTATCTGGGCACGCTGCTGCACACCATCGGCATCTCGGTGCTGATGCCGCCTTCGGGCGCCATCTTCGCGATCGTTCTGCTGTGGGTCTTCCAGGTGCTGCTGGCGCTGGCCGAAGAGACCTTGCTCGCGGCCCGCTTCGGCCAGCCTTACGTCGACTACAAGAACGCCGTGCCGCGCTTTCTGCCCGCACCCACTCCGCAGGTGGCCTCCGCGGGTTTTGGTCCGCGCTGGGGACAGGCTTTGCTGGGGGAGATTTACTTCGTCGGCGCGTTTCTTACGCTTGCCATCTTCGGCTGGAGCTTCGACCGCACCGCACTGCGCCAGGGGATTCTCATCTCGCTGGGTGTGGCGCTGATCGCGCGGGCGTTCGTGCCGCGGACCAAGGCGCAGCCGATCAACGCTACCTGAGAATTACGCTACCTGAGAATTACGCTACCTGAGAATTACGGGTGGCCGCCTGAGAACTAGCGGAGCACCCAGACGCCATTGCGGGCGATCTCGTCGTGCATGGCGTCGGGAGCGAGATCGAGGCCGTTGGCCCACATCACTGCCCCGAAGCCAATCCCCACCTTCGCAAATTCTTCCGGGTCGGCAAGGGACGCAAAAACGCCAGCGTTCCTGCTGAAAATCATCTCGCCCATTTCGACCCTGCCCTCGGCCCCGTCGAAGAACCGAACGTAGAGTTGGAAACCGTCCACGGGCCGGACTTCAGCCACGCAATCGGGCCGACTCGAAACGATAGGCGGGTCTACGGCAAGCCCAGGATCTTCGAAGGGGTACCGGTGCGTTGGCACTGGTTCCAACTCTCCAACAGTTCGGCTTGATGCTGTCGCGCCCATACAAGAACCAACCTTTCGATGGCGGGAGGCAAATTGCTCGTTAGAGCCTCCAGCGTATCGATTCGAAATCTGCCCTCAAATTCAGCCTACGCCGCGTGGAAGTGAGGTGGTGGATGATCTCGCCACCACATTTGAATGAGAATGCCATGGAAGAGGCTCAGCGTTGGCATGAATCCTTGGTGGCTAGCGGAGCACCCAGACGCCGTTGCGGGCGATCTCGTCGTGCATGGCGTCGGGAGCGAGATCGAGGCCGTTGGCCCAGGTTACGACGCCGTCGTCTACAAATAAGCGGGCGAACGTATCTGGATCACGAAGCGAGTGAAAGACGCCGGCGGCCTCACCAAAGATCATCTCGCGCATTTCAACTTCGCCAGCGGTTCCGTCGATGAATCTCACAGAAAACTGAAAGTTCGGCCGTGGCGCCACATAGGTGACGACCCATGGAACGTTCGAGGTGACGACCTCGCCGCTGTCTAAGGTAGCGGCGTAATGCTCTGTGGCTGTTCCCGCTTCGAACATAAGTCCCATGCCTCCATAAGCTCAGCCTGGTGCAGCTTTGCCCATTGTTAGGACGAGTTTCAATGAAGCAGGCGGCAATTCGCCGCGCAAAATCTTAAGCGTCCCGTGGAAGAGGCTCAGCGTTGGCATGAATCCCTGGCGGCTTGTGACAAGCAGACGCCGGGCGCTCGCAGTGAAGCAGCGGCCCGGCGTCGTTTTGGGTGGTGCGGAAGAGCTACTTCTTGGGGGGAGCGATGGTGTCCTTGGCGACCTTGGCCACGCGGAACTTGACCACGGTCTTGGCCTTGATCTTGATGGCTTCGCCGGTCTGGGGGTTGCGGCCTACGCGCGCCTTGCGCTCGGCCTTCACCAGCTTGCCGATGCCGGGGATGGTGAACTCGCCGTTTTTCTTGGTCTCTTTTACGGCGGTGTCGGCCAGAGCTTCGAGAAACGCCGCGGTCTGTTTGTTGGTGAGTTCGAGCTTCTCGGCCATGCTGCGGACGAGCTGTGTTTTGGTCATACCCTTTGCCATATCGTGTACTCCTTCGTTCATCAAGTAGTTGAGCATGGGCTGTGGACCCATCCCCCGCAACCTGCACCGCGGCTTTTGCGACCTCGACCGCCGCGCCCCGGGATTGGTCCCGGAAGCTTTGCGGCCATGCAAAACGCCAGTGTTCATGCGGGTGCGGAGAACCGCGCCGATGTTCACCTTCAACCTTCGCGAGCGCTTTGTCAACGGAAAATCTCCTCTTTCCACAGATATTTACTGGTTTTCGCCGGAAATGTTCCCTTTTTGTACCATTTTTCTGGATTTTTGAGTTTTCGCATGATCGAGCGGTGCTCGCGGTGGCACGTAGCCACCCAAAAAGCAGATTCCTCCACTGCGCTGCGAAGGACAACCAGAAAGGCAAGAGCGCCGACTCTGCACCATCAGGAATCCTGCGGCTAGAGCGGCCGCTTCCCTGCCAGAATCGCGGCGTTGAGCTGATGCACCAACGGGGCCGCCAGGCGAAATCGTCGCGCAATTTCGGCGGCGAGCGAGGCCTGCAACGCCAGCTCCGGAGGGAGCGAGGCGCCCACACCCCAGTTGCGCGCGCGCAGCAACTCATCGGCCGGATGGTTGGCGGCGAAGCCCTTGGGCATGCGGGTGAGGGCCTGCGGGTCGATCCCCTCAAATGCGGCTGTGGTGCCCGCGCGCGGCTTTCTCAGGCGCTTCACCGACGCGCGATACTCTGCATGGTGCTCGGCCATCCAACTCCGCAGGGCGAGCAACTGATCGCGCTCGGGCATGTAGACGCCCGCCGCGACGGTCAGCGCCTGCGGGCTTATGTCGAGATAGAAGCCGCCGCCGGAGGTCTTCTCCATGCCGCGCCGCGCCCACCAGGCGGCGATGTGGATCTTGTACGGGCGCTTGTCTTTGCTGAAGCGGGTGTCGCGATAGATGCGCATCATGATCTTGTGCGGCGGACGGATGTGGTCGGGCGCGAAGGCCTCCATGGCGGCGTTGATCTCGTCGATCAGCGCGAGCATGGGCTGCTTCAAGGCGCGCTCGTAGACGTCGCGCCGCGCTTCGAACCACTCGCGGTCGTTGTGGCGGGCGATGCCGCGCAGAAACTTCATCGTCTCGGGTGTAAAGTGAGTTGGCATCACATCAATGATATTTCAGGGATATTTGACGGGCTGTTGCGCTATCAAAGCCTACGAAAGGGATGATGAAGCAGCACGCCTACAACATCACGATGACCTGGACGGGTAATGAGGGACACGGCACGGAGACCTACCAGGGCTACCGGCGCGATTTTACCCTGCTGTCGGCGGGCAAAGCTACCATCGATGGCTCCAGCGACCCATGCTTCCGCGGCGATGCCCGGCGATACAACCCGGAGGAGATGCTGGTGGCAAGCCTCTCATCGTGCCACATGCTCTGGTATCTCCATCTCTGCTCGGCCAACGGCATCTCGGTTCTCGGCTACACCGACGACGCGATAGGCACGATGGAAGAAGATCGCGAAGGCAGCGGCCAGTTTGTGCGCGTGCTGCTGCAGCCGATCGCAACCATCGCGCCGGACGGAGACATGGCCAAAGCCATAAGCCTGCACGAGGACGCCCACCGCCACTGCTTCATTGCGCGTTCCGTGAATTTCCCCGTGGAATGCGAACCGAAGGTGCTGCCCGGCGAACCGGTCCAGTCGGTTGCCGATGTCTGACAATCAAAGGCTACGGCCGGCGCAGACTCTTAGCCGTCGATGTTTGCGCCAGTGGGGTGGCCAGGAGCACAATGGAAGCGTTGCAAGGAGGAACGCTATGCGTCCCGTTGTCTTTGCGCTCCCACTGCTGGCCGCGACCGCGGCTTTCGCCCAGGGCCGGCCCGCGATTCCACCTGCAACCAACTCAACTCCATCAACTCCATCCTTGATCGTTCAAAAAGATGAAGCGATGATTGGCTTCGACAAGATTGAGGCTCGTCTTGGCTCCGCGGCTTCGTGCCCGGTGGGCATGCGGGCGCAGCAAGCGGCGTCCGGTCAGACGGTATGGACGATCTCACGCGAGGACGCGCGCCAGCCGCGCAACGAGGTGGCGCGACGTTCCGGCGAAGCGGGCGTGCATGTCGAGCTGAATGCGGCCAACGGCAAGCCGATCCATCAGGTGGAGCTGGAGGTCTACTTTCTTGCGCCGGGCGCCCGCGTCGTGCCGGTCGCTTCCGCGGCGGCGCAGGCGAGGCCGCTTGCTGCCACGGCCGAAGGCTCCCACATTGGCAATGTCGAAATCAGGCCTGGGACCGAGGGGCTCGATGCGCACAATCCGGCTAAGACCTTCGAGCTGTCCGCTGAGGGAGGGGCCGCGTTCAAGCTTGCCGGCGACCTGCTGGTCGGGCCGGCGGCGAGCATCACGCGGGTTCGCGTGCTGCGCATCGAGTACACCGATCGCACCACATGGCAGCCAGGCGGCAGTGCGGTGTGCAGCATTGAACCGGATCGGTTTCTTCTCGTCGGCGGGCGATAGAGCGTAGCGGACAGCCGCTAAAGCCGCGTTGCAAATGAACCAGTTACGGCACGGCTTGAACAGGCTGCGGAAAAAGTCCCTCGAGCGGACCTCAGCGGCTAAAGCCGCGTTGTAAATAGACCAGTTACGGCACGGCTGAAGCCGTGCCCTTAACGAAACAAGAGTTTTTCCGCAGCCTGTTGAAGGCGTGCCCTTCCGAAAACAACCCTCCGATCGAAGCTATTAGAGCGGTGTCCCCGATGGTGTATAGCACTCCGAGAAGCAGATTCCTGCGGAATGACAACTAGAAAAGCAAGGGCAAAAACCGAAGCAGATTCCTGCGGAATGACAACTAGAAAAGCAAGGACGCTGCTCTAATGGGCGTGGGCGTGGCCGCCGGGGCCGTGATGATGGTGCGAGTGGCCATCGACGACATCCGGCTCGGGCGGCGAGCAGCAGCCGTCTACCGTCGCGCAGTCGGTGACTTCGATCTGGATCGTGGCGTGGTTGATGCCGAAGTGGTCGCGCAGTTGATGGTTCAGCCGCTCCATCACCGCCTCGCACTCAGCCAGCGGCATCTCGACCACTTGCACGTGGCTGGCCAGCGCGTGGCTCTGCGAGGTCAAGCTCCATACATGCAGGTCGTGCACGTTGACCACGCCCTCCACCGACTGCATGGCCGCGCGGATTTCGGCGAGGTTCACCGCGCGCG
Source organism: Granulicella sp. (assembly GCA_965277925.1). Taxonomy (GTDB): domain Bacteria; phylum Acidobacteriota; class Terriglobia; order Terriglobales; family Acidobacteriaceae; genus Granulicella. The sequence continues at coordinate 3,048,597 of OZ255850.1, forward strand.
GCGTGCCTTCGAGCAGGATATGCAGCGTCTCGCGCACGATGCTCCAGGAGCTGGCGAGGATCATGGCCGCGATGATCAGCGACAGCAGCGGATCGATCCATTGCAATCCTGTGAGCGCGATGGCCAGGCCACCCACGATGACCGCCGCGGTCGAGAGCGTATCGCCGAGCATGTGCAGGAAGACGCTGCGAATATTCACGTCGCCGGAGAACTTCCACAGCAGCGCGGCGATCAGGCCGTTCATCACTACGCCGGCCGCGGCGACCTCCATCATCAGGTGCGGCTCGACGGTGACCGGATGCAGGAAGCGCTCGACTGCCGTCACCGCGATCCACACGGCGAGGACGGCGAGGCTGAGCGCATTCACGAAGCCTGCGAGCACGCCCGCGCGCTGATAGCCGAAGGTGCGCTGGTCGGTGGCGGGCCTGGTTTGCAGCCAGACCGCGACGAAGCTCAGCGCGAGCGCGAGAAAGTCGGAGACATTGTGGCCGGCCTCGGAGAGTAGCGCCAGCGAGTGCGCGCGCAGACCGAAGATCAGCGTGGCCGCGATGTACATCGCCGTCAGGACCAGCGAAAATTTCAGGATCCGCTGCATCGGGCTGCGATTCCGGGAGGCGTCGGAGTTGGCGTGACTGTGCACTTAAGCAGTGTAGCCCGCTGTCCTCTGACTGCAGCCACTGGATTTGCATCGCGCGACTTTGCGTTAGCTTCGGGTGCTTTGCGTGGGACGTTGCGTTGCTTGTGCCGTCGCTCCGGTTGTAGCGGTGTCCCCGAAGGTGTCGAGCAACTCCGGGAAGCAGATTCCTACGGAATGACAACCAGAAGAGCAAGTGCAAATGAGAGGTCGATACCACAAATCGGTGTCTGTCAAGTTCGTTGTTGACGAGAGCACGGTTTTTCTCTTGATGCGCGTCTGAAAACGGGCGAGTGGGTCTAGAATGGCGCGGATGAGTTTCGATGTTGGCACGCTGTCGCCAGATGGACACGACGAGATGAGCCGCCCCGGCTTAGGACGAAGAATTCGACCGCGCTTCCACTGGCAATTGCGTTCGCGCAGGCTGGAGGTGGGGGAGCGCACGCTGCTGATGGCGATCGTGAACCTTACGCCGGACAGCTTCTCGAGCGACGGGCTGTTTGCGGCGAGTGCGGGGCCGCTCGGGTCGAGCTCGGGGTCGTTCGCGTCGGGGTCGGGATCGTTCGCGTCGGGGTCGTTTGCGCCGGGGTCGTTCGCGCCGGGTTCAGGGCAGGTGAGCCGCGGGATGGTGGTCGCGGCCGAGAAGGTGGCGGTGGCGGCGGCGGTGGAGGCCGTGGATGGAGGCGCCGATATCGTCGATCTGGGGGCGGAATCGACGCGGCCGAATGCGACGCCGATCTCTGCGGAAGAGGAGCAGGGGCGGCTGCTGCCGGTGCTGGAGGGCTTGTTGTTTGCGCGGCCGGAGGCGGTGGTGTCGGTGGACACGTATCACGCGTCGACGGCGCTGCTGGCGGCGAGGATGGGCGCGGAGATCGTCAACGATGTGTCGGGGCTGACGTGGGATGAGGACATGGCCGCGACGGTGGCCCAGACCGGCTGCGGTCTGGTGCTGATGCATACGCGGGGACATCCCGGGGAGTGGGCGCAGCAGCCTCCGCTGCGGGGCGATGAGGTGGTGCCGCTGGTGTTTGCGGGGCTGTGCGAAGGCCGGTCGAGGGCCGAGGCGGCGGGTATCGGGACGGAACGGATTGTGCTCGATCCGGGGTTTGGATTTGGCAAGCGCGGCGCGGAGAACTTCGCGCTGCTGGCGCGGCTGGGGCGGCTGCATGAGCTGGACCGGCCACTGCTGGTGGGGCTGTCGCGCAAGGGGTTTCTGGGCGAGGCGGTGCGGGGGTTGCAGCCGGATGGAGTTCCGCCGGCGGAGGCGCGGCGGACGGGAAGCATCGCGGGACATGTGGCGGCGGTGCTGGCGGGAGCGCATCTGCTGCGGGTGCATGATCTGCAGGCGGCAAGGGAGGCCGCGGCGGTGGCGGATGCGGTGTTGAGGGCGGGGGAGTAGTGATTAGTGGGTAGTGGGTAGTGGGTAGTGGTTAGTGGTTAGTGGTTGTTAGTGAAGAGTGGGTGGAAGGAGCGGCGTCGTAGGGGTTAGTGAGCTGCGTTCCCCTCGTATCGATACACTGCCCGTTCCAATGCTATTCCACTAATTACTAACCACTAATCACTGTCTTTCACCACTAATCACTGTCTTTCACAGCGTCATCACTTCCTTCTCTTTGGCGCGGAAGAGGTCTTCGATGCGCTTGATTTCGGAGTCGGTGAGCTGCTGGATCTCTTCGTTGGCGCGCTTTTCGTCGTCGGCGGAGATGAGCTTGTCCTTGGCGGCTTTCTTGACGGTGTCGTTGCCGTCGCGGCGGATGTTGCGGATGGAGGTCTTGTGGTCTTCGACCACGCCGGCGAGTTGCTTGATGGCGTCGCGGCGGCGGTCCTCGGTCATGGGCGGAATGGGGACGCGGATCAGCTTGCCGTCATGCATCGGGTTGAAGCCGTGAGAGCTGGTACGGATGGCCTTTTCGATGGCCGTGACGAGCGATTGCTCCCAGGGCTGGACCAGGATGAGGTTGGCCTCGGGCGTGGTGATCTGGGCGAGCTGAGAAATCTGGGTATCTGTACCGTAGTAGTCAACTTTGATGCCGTCAAGCATATGTACGGAGGCGCGGCCGGTGCGGACGCTGACCAGATGGGCGCGAAAGTCGTCCACAGTGTTGTTCATGCGGGTCTTCAGATCGTCGTATACGCCCGTCAGGGCTTCCATGGTTGCCATAGCCGATGCCATCGTGATTCGCGCCTCCTTGGGGCAAACCTCTTGAAAAGCCTGCCTTCAGCCTCCGATTTTACCCGATTTTACCGCCGATTCACGACGATGCGGGAGGATGGATGAGGCGGACGGCAGGATGGACGGAAATTGCATCTGAATGCAGATGGACCGGGGGGAACGCGCTTGTGGAATCGTTACAGGACCATTTCGGGAATCCAGAGAAGTGCCTATTGCGTTGACTCCTGCATCTAAAACTCATAGCATGGGCGTATCACACCAAGGTTCTGCTGGCTTGCAACTGGTATTCTGATTAGGAACAGAAAACAGAAAGTAGACGCCTCTAGATACCTCGAACAGATATCTCCAGCCGAAGACCCGCGGGTCCAGGCGGAAATGGAACCTATGAAGAATATCTTCTTGATCACTGCTCTCGCATTTGCTCTGTTCGTTGCCGTGCCAGCTCGCGCGCAGGGGGGATGCAACGACACACCGGAAAACCCGACCCTTGTGCTGGCGGGACTGGCGAGCGGGGTGTTCGCGATCTCTTCGGTGCGCACCCGCATTCGCGCGCGCCGCGCGACCAAGAAGCAGTAGCCGTGTGGGAAGCAGTAGCAGCCTGGAGCGGTAGAGCGTAACCTTAATTCTGTGGCCACTGAAATTCCTAGCCGAATGGACGCGGCGAAGCTTGATGCGGCGAGGCCTGGGGTGCGCCCTATGCCTTCCACCTTGACGCGTCAGGTCGTGGTGGCACTGGCTTGCCTGTGCGCCGCTGCGGGCGTGCTGGCGGTGTGGAGCACGTTCCAGTCGCTGCTGGGCATCTGGCAGAGCGATGCGCTGAAGTCGGTGGGGCTGGCCGTTCCGTTCGCGTGCTTCGCGCTGATTCTGCGCGACTGGCGGGAGCTGGGATGGGAGACCGAAGGCACGTGGTGGGGCTTCGTTTTGTTTGCCGTCACGGTGCTGCTGGTCTTCATTCGCGACCAGATGCTGCTGATCGTCACCGTCAATAAGGACTGGCTGCTGCAGTTGCCGCCGCTGCCGCTGATTGCGGTGGTGTATGCGGCGAGTTTCGTGCTGCTGTTCGGCGGCATGCGGCTGCTGCGCGCGGCGTGGTTTCCGGTGCTGCTGATGTGGGCGGTGATTCCGGTGCCGCAGACGTTCAGCCGCCGGATCGATGTGCCGCTGCAGCACATGGGCGCGGCCGTGGCGCGGAGTTTCGCGCATGGGATCGGCGTGCACCTTACGTCTGGCGACCTGCAGATCATGTTCTCGCCGACTACGGGGATGTTCATTGCGCCGGGGTGCGACGGGCTGCGCGGCTCGATCACCATGGGCCTGGTGGCGATTGTGATTGCGTACTTCTACCGGTTCCGCTGGTATGTGTTTCTTCCGGTAGTGGCGGCGGGCGTGCTGCTGGGCTATGTGTTCAATTTTCTGCGGCTGTGCAGCATGGTGATCTACGACCGGATCTCGGTGAGCTATCCGAGGCTGGGGCCGCATGAGCAGATGGCCGACCACATCGTAGGGGCGTGCATCTTTGTGCTGGCGGTGGCGATTTTTCTGGGGGCGATCGAGAAGCTGAAGCGGCCGAGCGTCGAGAGTGAGCCTGCCGTGCGTGGGCCGGTGCGGGCATGGCCGGTGCTGAGCAAGGTCGCGGCGGTGCTGGTGCTGGCGGCGCTGTTCGGCGCGGACTATCTGCGCAGCGGCCATGCGGACGTGTTGACGACCGCGGCGAACTATCCTCCGCTGCCGGCCAGTATCGGGACGTACCGGCTGGTGGGGACTGCGCTCGATGAGACTTCGGAGAATGTGATTGTGTATCTGTGGGGCGAGTATGCGGTGCCTGCTGACGCGAACGGCGTGGCGGGAGATCGGATCTGGATGGGGATTTCGCCGCGCATGAGTGTGCATGATGCGGAGGTGTGCCACATTGCGCGGGGCGAGGACCCGACGTGGCATGGGCAGATCGAGGCGGCGTCGCCGGCCGGGGTGCTGGATCTGACGTCGGTGATGTACAACAACGGCGCGGTGCAGAAGCTGGAGGCGTCGACGGTGTGCGATGGCGGGGTGTGCCGGCAGTACTCGGAGACCGGGCAGCACATCACGCTGGTGTATGCGCATCCGCATAAGGAGCTGCCGATGCAGGGCGAGAGTACGCGGCCGACGCCGGTGCTGCTGAAGGTGGAGAGTACGGACACGACGACGCCGGTGGCGGCGATGGAGCCGCGGCTGGCGGCGGAGCTGGCGGCGTTTTTGAAGCAGGCTGATTTGGTGAAGCTGACTGCGCCGTATAGCAAGAGGTAGGGCGCGGTGGCGGGCGTGGCGGAACGCGGACTGGAGCCAGAAGCAGGTCCTTCGCTTACGCTCAGGATGACACCTCATTTGTTGCCCGGGGCGGTGCCCGTACAGCGGATTCCTACGGAATGACAACCAGAAAGGCAACGACAAAACCAGATTCCTGCGGAATGACAACTAGAAAAGCAAGAGCAACAGCAACAGCAGATTCCTGGGGAATGACAAGCAAGAAAAGCAGGGGCAAGTGCAAGGGCAACAGCAGATTCTGCGGAATGACAAGCAAGAAACGCAAGAGTAAAAGCGGATAGAAAGCAAGTACAGCAGCGGGTAGCTCGCGGATGGGGGAGCGCCGGTTCGCGTGGGTTGCCGCCCGTCGCCTATAATCAAGGCTCTCCCTTCGTACGCGCGGGGTTTGGTATCAGAAAAACCTTTGAGAGATTTCAAAGAGCAGTGAGGGTGTGGACATCTTTACCGTAATGCGAGTGAGCACGAGCTCCCTGATCTGTACGACCCAGCCTGTGCGCACGCGCTCGAGCCGCTTCGTTCCCGCCCCGGGCGCGAGGGGCAGAATGTCCTCCCGCCGTGGCATTGCCGGCACTGCTGGACGCGTCTTCCCGCGCGCCATGACGGCTTGGGGAGCAGTCGTTTTTTCGCTGATGGCGTTTTCGCTGCTGGGGCTGCTGGCGGTGAGTCCGCTGACTCCGCAGGCGAGCGCGCAGGTGCAGGCCAAGCCGCAGTTCACCGCCGCCGCCGCGCCGCAGGTACTGTGCCAGACGGAAGTGATCGGCAACCGGCGCATCCCGAAGGAATCCATTCTGGCGCGGCTGTTTTCGCGGCCCGGCGATGAGTATGACCCGGCGGTGGTGGAGCGCGACTTCAACTCGCTGTGGAACACCGGCTACTTCGACGATGTACGCATCGAGAGGGTGGAAGGCAAAGGCTGCCTGCAACTGCTGGTGTATGTGCGCGAGAAGCCAACCATTCGCGAGATCAACTACAAGGGGTTGAATGCGATTTCGGTTTCGGACGTTCTCGATCGCTTCAAGAAGGAGAAGGTGCCGCTCACGGTCGAGAGCCAGTATGATCCGACGCACGTGAAGCGCGCCGAGGTGGTGCTGCAGCAGATGCTGGGCGAGCACGGCCACCAGTTTGCCACGATCCGGACGGAGATCAAGACGATTCCGCCGGCGGCGGTTTCGCTGACCTTCAACGTGAAGGAAGGGCCTACCGTGAAGGTGGGCAAGATCGAGTTCCAGGGCAACCACGCGCTGACCCACCGCGAGCTGCAGGCGGCGATGGTGAACCTGCGGCCGATCGGCATTCCGCACTCGATCATTCTGGAGAGCATCTTTCCGCGCACGTTCGACGCCAGCAAGCTCGATGAGGACGCGGACCGGGTGCGCGAGGCGTATCGCGACAAGGGCTACTTCAAGGCCATCACCGGCGAGCCCGAGACCAATGTGCGCAACGCCGGCGGCATCAATCCGTTCACACTGCATCCTTCGACCGGCAAGCGCGTGGACATCGTGATTCCGGTGGAGGAGGGCGAGCGCTACCGGCTGGGCGGCATTACGTTCAGCGGCAACAAGGCCATCACCAACACCAAGGCGCTGCGCGCGCAGTTCGCGGAGAAGGATGGCGACTGGTTCAACTACCGGCTGTTCGGCAAGGGCCTGGAGAACCTGCGCAAGTTTTATGGCGGAGGCGGCTACATCAACATGGTGGCGGTGCCGACGCCGCGCTTCGACGAGGCCAAGCAACTGGTGTCCCTGGATGTGGACATCGACGAGGGCAGTCCGTATTACGTCTCGCGCATCGAGTTCACCGGCAACACGCTGACGCGCGATCGCGTGATCCGGCGCGAGCTGCTGATCGAAGAGGGCCAGCTCTACAACAGCCAGTTGGTGGACCTTTCGCTGCTGCGGCTGAACCAGTTGAACTACTTCGACACGCTGAAGTCCGAGACGGACGTGGAGACGCGGCAGAACGCGGAGAACCACACGGTCGACCTGCTGATCAAGCTGCATGAGAAGGGCAAGAACTCGATCGGCCTGAACGGCGGCCTTAGCGGTCTGTCGGGGTCGTTCATCGGGCTGAACTACGAGACCAACAACTTCCTGGGCTTTGGCGAGACGCTGAGCCTGAACGCGAATATCGGCGACCTCTCGCGCAATGTGAGCTTCGGGTTCACGGAGCCGTATCTGCGCAACAAGCCGGTGTCGCTGGGCATTCAGGTGTTCGACCGCAAGTTTGACTACAACCCGGCGAAGAACTATGCGGCCACGGGCGCGACGCCCAGCAATTTGACCAACGCGCAGCAGTCGCTGCTGACGCAGTACAACCAATCGACGAAGGGGTTGACGATCTCGTCGAGCGAGGCGCTGCGAGGGCTGTTCCGGAAGTCGGGCGTGGCGCGGATCGGCATAGCGTACTCGTACTCGCGGTCGACGATCACGACGTTCAACCAGAACACGCTGGATGTGTTCCAGACGCTGGCGTACCGGTCGGGCATCGCGGGACAGAACCAGTTGAACGGCATCGTGACGTCGGTGATTACGCCGAGCTTCACGTTCTCGACGCTGGACCGCGCGGTGGGGCCGCACTCGGGCAAGGACCTGACGGTGGCGTTCCAACTGGCGGGTGTGGGCGGCAATACCAAATACTACTCGCCGACAGTGGCGTTCCGGCAGTTCTTCCCGATGAAGGGGCTGAAGATCAACCGCGAGGGCCACAATGTGCTGGCGTATCGGGTTCAGTTGTCGAACGTGGCTGGATTCGGCGGGCAGGTGGCGCCGCCGTTCGCGCGGCTCTATGGCGGCGGTGAGAACGAGACGCGCGGCTTCGATGTGCGGTCGAGCTCGCCGTATACGTTTATCCCGACCAAGGTGATGTTCAACCTGACCAACCCGGATGGAACCACGGTGCCGCGCGATCCTACCAACCCGCAACTGGGCAATGTGCAGATCCCGCTGCCGGTCTACCGGTTGGCGTCGGTGGGCGGCGATACCGAAGTGACGACCAACCTGGAGTATCGCTTCCCGATCATCAACCAGGTGACGTTCGCCGTCTTCACCGACTTCGGCCTGACGTTCAATGCGGCGGCGACGCAACTGCGGCAGAGCGTGGAAGGCCTGTCCACCATCAACAGCCCGTTGTATGGCTGCCCGCAGTTGATCAATGGAACGTGCTTCGGCGGCAAGCCGGTGAACTTCTCGCTGTACCTGCACGATGTGCCGGGGACGAACGTGGTGCCGCGCATGTCCAATGGAGCGTATCTGCAGGTGGTGCTGCCGATCGTGAACGCGCCGTTCATCATCTACTACGCCTACAATCCGCTGCGGCTGTACAAGGACTTGCCGCAGGAGCTGGCGGTGAGCCCGGAGGAGTTCAAGGGCTTCTTCCCGTCTTCCGGCGCGGGGCAGTTCAGCTATCAGCAGGCGATGCAGTTGTACGGCGCGGACTATCAGCTTCGCGAGCCGCGCAAGACGTTCCGGCTGACGGTGAGCACGAGTTTCTAAAGGCAAGTGGTTAGTGGTTAGTGAATAGTGGTTAGTGAATAGTGAATAGTGAATAGTGGTTAGTTTCCGGCTGACGGTATTGGTTCGTGAGTAGTGCGTGGAAAAGTGCCGGTGAGTAAACACTAATCACTCACTAACCACTAACCACTAGCCACTAGCCACTAGCCACTAGCCACTAGCCACTAGCCACTAGCCACTAGCCACTAACCACTATTCACTAACCACTATTCACTAACCACTATTCACTATTCACTAACCACTAACCACTAACCACTAACCACTAACCACTAACCACTAACCACTAACCACTAACCACTAACCACTAACCACTTTCTACTCACTAGCCACTAACCACTAACCACTTTCTACTCACTATCCACTATTCACTCCGGCGTGGTGTACTCGCCGGTGGCGACCTGGTTCAGGATCTGCTGCATGAAGATCACGTGGATGTGGATGTGCTTGGCGACGTCGGGGAGGAACTCGGCGATGATGGCGCCCACCGGGTCGGTGCCGACGGCCAGCGCGATGCGCTCCGCGGTGGCGGGGCCGTTGGTCTGGAGCCCGGGGACGTAGAGGTTGGAGATCTCGGCGTCGATCGGGTAGCCCAGCAGCGTGGAGTAGTTGGGCATCAGTGAGCCGTCGTCATGCTGGGTGACGTAGGTGTGGACGATGGCGTGCTCCAGGCGGCGCGAAAACGCCCTGCCGGGCAGGCGATGGTAGCGCGGGTCTTCGTGGGTGAGGACCGGGATGGCGTAGGTGCCGATGAATTCGCCCTGGATGTCGCCGAGCAGGCTGTAACCGGCGAGGGTGCCGAAGCCCTCCAAGCCGGGCCCATAGGCAGTGTGCGGGTTGGCGGCGATGGTGATCGCGGAGAAGCCGGCGATGGTGATCAGGTTGAAGGGATCGAGCACGCCTTTGGCGGCCAGCACCCCCTTCTGGGTGGGGGTCAGGGGCCGTACCGGGCCGGCGTCGATGATGAACTGGAGCGGGTTCTGTTCCTCGCACGGCGCGGAGACCTTGCCGGGCAGGAACAGGATGGTGCCGCTCAGGCCCTGGGGCGGGCAGCGCGGCAGGAGCGCGGAGGCAGCCTGGTTGGCTGCGTCGGTTCTGGCGGAGGGTGGGGCCGCAGCCTGGGGCGCGGCTTGTTCCCGAGGATTCGAGCTGCCGGGCGTCGCCGATTGGGCGGCCGTCGACAGGAGCAAGGCGCTAGGCGCGTCTGGCAGAGACTGCGCCTGGGCGCCCAGCGAGCTGCTGAAGAGGCCCAGAGCGCCCAGCAGCACGCGAAAACAGAGGCGGCGATTGGAAGGTTCTTTGCGGTTGCGCTGTGCGCGATGTCCCATGTTTCTGCTAACCCCGTCTTCCGGGAAATTCCGCGCGGAGCGGCCGCCGGGGCCGGGCGGCTCGATAGCATGCGAGCCCTAACAGCAGATTCCTACGGAATGACAACCAGAAGAGCAAGAGCAAGAGCAAGGGCAAGAGCGACAGCAGATTCCTACGGAATGACAACCAGAAAAGCAAAAGCAAGAGCAACAGCAGATTCCCTTCGGGAATGACAACCAGAAAAGCGAAGGCGGCTGCAACAGCAATTGCGGGGCCAAGAGGTTGCGGGCCGAGGGCTCCTAGAGCAGCTTGCCGAGATGCAGCTTCTGCAGCACGTCGGCGGAGAACTCGGTGACGAAGAAGCCGACCGCCGCGCCACCCACCGCACCCCCGAAGGTGGCGGCCGTGTCATGGAAGTTCTGGTTGATCTGCGGGTAGTAGGGGTAGGTCAGCGCGCTGGCCGCCGCATAGCCGAGCAGAAGCGAGCCGTTGACGGTGGAGCGACCGTTGTCGGCGCGCGTGACCAGCGGGCGCGTGATGGAGTAGAGCGTGCGATGGACGAAGCTGTACTTCGGGCCTTCGACGTAGTAGCGTGGGTCCTCGTGGAGCAGCGGCGGGAGGATGGAGGTGGAGAGGATCTCCTCGGTGGAGTCGCGCAGCAGCGTGGCGCCCATGCGCTTGCCGAAGGCGACCCGGTTGACGCCGTAGTTGGGCTGCCCGTCGGCGACCTGCGCGTAGCCCGCGGCGAGGACCATGCCGATCAGACTGAATGGGGTGTAGAGGCCGCGAACTCCCATCACAACCTTCTGCTGCGCGGACAGAGGAGCTTGCACCTCCCAGCCGGCGGGAACGTACTGCGAGCGAGTGGATTCGGCCCGCTGCTCGCTCGGGGTCTTCTGGGGCGCCGGAGACTGGCCGTCGCCGGAGCTGGAGCTGGTATCGAGAGGCTCGCCGGCTACTGGGGACTCGTGCGTCGTGCTGGCGAGTGCGGCGCTGGGGTCGTCGGGCAGCGCGGCGGGAGCGGAGGCGGCCGCGAGCAGGGGTGTGCTGACGGCAGCCGGGGCCGGGCTCAGGGTTTGGCTGGTTAGACTCGGGGTCTGGGCAGGGATCTGGGCTGAGGTTTGGGCCGGGGCAGGAAAGAAGGCCAGGGAAACCGCCGCACAGGCGGCCAGATGGAGCAGCGAGAAGCCACAATTGGAGTTCGGACGCGGCCCGTTATCGAAGACTGCCGGATTCAGGGAATGCGGCCAGGCGATAGCGTCTCCTGGCTCCATCGGGTTGAGAACGCGCGGGTTGAGATCGCGGCGGTGGGATTTCGATGGAGCGGTGATGGCGTCGATCATCGTGCCTTTCGTGGTGCTCGGTTGCTCCGTCGATGGAGTCGATGGAGAAGAGGGGCTCAAGGCGCAGATTACCCGGCTCTCGACAGACTGTCTACAGGTAGGGACGCGATCGGGGCGCGGGAGGTTGTTCCCCGGGGCTTCGGAGGGGGTTGGCGAGAGTGTGCAAGGCTTGGTTGGGGAGCGGGTTGGAGCCCCCCCGGGTGGTGTGGCGGCAGCCCGAACAGCAGATTCCTACGGAATGACAACTAGAAAAGCAAAGGCATGGCGCTACACCGATGGGCGAACGGGTATAGGGTTGGCCCGCGAAGCCAGGGGCCGATTCGCATGGTCCCGATATGGTCTCAGGCCGTTACCATATCGACACCCGCGAGCCAGCCGCGCGTTGACTGCGGCCTGCGCGGGTTGAATGATGAGAAGGCGCAGCCAATAGGGCGCGCGTTTTTTGCCAAGCGGGACCAACAGGCAAACCAGGGCGGAGCCGCCAGTGGCAGCGGAGTGGGCGCGAGGAGACCTCCCTTGAGGACCAGCACCGGGACGGGCGAGCGCGCAGGGCGGGGAGAGCGTTCCGCGAGTGGCCTCCGATTCCGGTCCGGCACACTCCGATCCGGCGCGCGGGCGCTGCGGCGGGCGGCGACGATTGCGCTGGCGGCCGGAGTCCTGCTGCTGGCCGTCGGCTGCCATCACCACACCAAACGGGCGTACCAGCCCGCTCCGCCGCCGCTGGGCAGCTCACGCAGTGGGAAACACCGCGAAACGGCCAAGGCGCGGCCTCGCGAGCCGCTGCCGCGAGAGCCGCTGCCGCGAGCTGACGACGGTGCGCTGGGCAAGCCGACTCTGGTGGAGACCGGAATGGCGAGCTGGTATGGGCCCAGCTTCCAGCACCACGCCGCCGCGGATGGATCGAAGTACGACCAGAATGGCATGACCGCCGCGCACAAGACGCTGCCGATGGGTACGGTGGTGCGGGTGACCAACCTGGCCAACGGCGAGCAGGTGGTGGTGCGGATCACCGACCGCGGCCCGTTCGTGCATGGGCGGATTCTGGACCTGTCGGAGGGCGCGGCCAAGAAGATCGATCTGTACCGGATGGGCGTGGCCAAGGTGAAGGTGGAGGCGTTCGCGCACCCCACCACCGATCCGGCGGGCAGGTGGTGCGTGCAGACCGGGGCGTTCCAGAGCCAGGGCGATGCGGAGGACCTGAAGGACGCGCTGATCAAGCGTTACGAGGGCGCGAAGGTGATCGAGTTTGGCGGCCCGACAGGGTATTGGGTGCGGATCGATCCGGTGAAGCACGATAAGACCACCGCGGAGGCGATCCTGGACTGGATCGGCGCGCCGGACCCGCAGGCGAAGCCGTATCTGGTGCGGGTGGATTGAGGGAGTGGTTAGTGGTTAGTGGTTAGTGGTGAGTGGTGAGTGGTTAGTGGTTAGTGGTTAGGAGACCTCGATCTTTGCCGCAGCTTCGCGTCAACGTTATGCTGGCTCTCCTGCTTCCGCTTATGCCGCTGCGCGCCCAGCCTACGCAACCGTCGTTCGAGATTCTGACTCACCGCATGGACGTGGACGTGGACGGCGCGCCGAATGCCTATGGGCCGCCGGGGAGTCATGCGCTCGACAATCTGCTCGACGCTCACTTGCGCCGCCGGCCCGGGGCGAAGATCGTCGGTTATCTTACCGAGCCGCGCCATCCTGATGTTCCGATCGTTCAAGGGCCGCGCGATCCGTTCCCGGGTTACTACATCTCGCAGACGGCGTTCAGCGACCCAAACTGCGCCGAGGAACGCGATCCGCGCTGCTATGTGGATGCGACGCGCATCAACTATGTCGTGCTGAGTCGCGCGACGAAGCGGCGGGGCGCGCGGCTTGGGGATTTCGTCGCGGTGTACTCGCGGCGCACGCGGAGGGCGGTCTTCGCGATCGTCGGCGATGACGGCAATCCCTCCGGCGACGAGGGCTCGCTGCACCTGTTGCAGGCGCTGGGCTATCCGTTCCAGGACGGCATCCACGACGCCGTCGAGGGGCGCGAGATCGTCATCCGCTTTTATCCACGCTCCAATCCGGGGCAGCTCTGCTTCCGGACGCAAGGGGCGCTGGATGCGGCGGCTGTCAAACTCGGGCTGAGCCGCGACTTCCCGGGGTGGGCGGCATCCAAGAGGTGAAAGGGGTCGCAGCCAGAAAAGGAAGAGCGCCTGAACAGCAGATTCCTGCGGAATGACAACCAGAAGAGCAAGTGCAAGAGCAACAGCAGATTCCCTTCGGGAAGGACAACCAGAAAAGCAAGGGCAAGGGCAAGTGCAAGTGCAAAAGCAACAGCAAAAGCAAGAGCAAGTGCAAGAGCAACAGCAACAGCAGCAGCAGATTCCGATGGAATGACAACCAGAAAAGCAAAGGCAAGAACCGACAACCCAAATATTTCCATCGGAGACACTCTTTCCCATGAACTATCGCTCTCTCGGCCGCTCCGGGCTCAAAGTCCCCGAGCTCTGCTTCGGCACCGGAACCTTCGGCGCGGGCAATGAATTCTTCAAAGCCTGGGGCAATACCCAGGCAGAGGAGGCCCGCAAGCTGATCGATATCTGCATGGAGGCCGGGTGCAACTTCTTCGACAGCGCGGATATCTACTCCGACGGCAAGAGCGAAGAGGTGCTCGGCCAGGCCGTTGCGCTCTTGCCGCGACAAGACGTCCTGCTCTCCACCAAGGCGACGTTCCGCTCCGGCCAGGGGCCGAACGACGTCGGCAGCTCGCGCTACCATCTGCTGCAGGCGCTGGAAGGCTCGCTGCGGCGGCTCAAGACGGACTACATCGACGTGTACCATCTGCACGCCTTCGACGCGACGACGCCGGTCGAAGAGACGCTCAACACGCTGGACAAGATGGTGCGCGAGGGCAAGGTGCGGTACATCGCTTGCTCCAATTTCTCGGGCTGGCACCTGATGAAGTCGCTCAGCGTGAGCGAGCGCTACGGCTGGGCGCGCTACGTTGGCCATCAGGTCTATTACTCGCTGGTGGGCCGCGACTATGAGTGGGAGCTGATGCCGCTGGCGCTCGATCAGGGCGTGGGCGCGCTGGTGTGGAGCCCGCTCGGATGGGGCCGGCTCACCGGCAAGATTCGCCGCGGACAGCCGCTGCCGGAGAACTCGCGGTTACAGGATAAGCAGGTTGTCGACGCCGGGCCTACGCCGGACTGGGAGCTGGTCTACAAGGTCGTCGATGCGCTCGACGAGGTGGCGAAAGAGACCGGCAAGACCGTTCCGCAGATCGCGCTCAACTGGCTGCTGTCGCGGCCGACGATCGCGACGCTGGTGCTCGGCGCGCGCGACGAGAAGCAGCTTCGCGCCAACCTCGGCGCGACGGGATGGGCTCTCTCGCCCGAGCAGATCGCGAAGCTCGACGCGGCCAGTGCGGTCCCTCGCGCCTATCCGTATTGGCACCAGGTGCAGTTCGGCGAGCGCAATCCGTTGCCGGTCGGCTGACAGGGACGCAACAGAGGGCGCCCCTGATGGTGCGACAACCAGAAAAGCTCAGGTGGTCGGGACTACCAGCAGCGTGATGGATTGCGCGGGGAAGGTCATGGTCAGGGTGTTCGCGGTGGCGGGTGCGACTGGCGGCGTGAGCGTCTGCGCGGGCTGCGCGACGATGGCGGAGAGGTTCGCGTTGCTGTAGAGGAACACCTTTGCCGGCCCGGTCGGCGTGAGGTTGGGCAGCGTGAGCGTGCTGCTGAGGTCGCCGAACGTCTTGTTGATGATGACGATGGTTACCGCGCCGTCCGAGGTGCGCTTGGCGCCATAGATCGAGAGCTGGCCCTGGCTGGCGGTCGTCGAGCTTAGTGCCATGTCGCCGAAGCCGGAGTCGGCGCCATCGTAGTTGCGGTAGATCGCGAAGGCCTCCGTGCCGGGCACCTGCGTCGAGTAGTTGGTGGTGGGCCAGAGCATGCCTTTGTCGAGGCCGTACTTGCCGAAGATGCCGAGAATGTCGGCCTGGGTGAGCGCGCCGTTGATGGCTTCCATGCCGCCGAAGTTGTACTCGTCGATGGACGTTTTGGTGCCGGGATAATCTTTCGCAACCCACGACTGCAGCGTGGGAATAAGCTGCGGGGCCTGCGCGGGCGGGCTGCAGCTTGTGGTGTAGTTCGCGTCCGTGAGGTAGTTCGGCTGCGTGTAGCTGGGATCGGTGTAGGTCGGGTCCCAGAAGACGCGCGTGGAGTTCAGCCGAATGATCTGCTCTGCCGTGTCGCCGGCGGTGGTGAGGCCGGTGGAGCTGCCGTTGTAGTTCGCGGCGAAGTAGGTGTGGATGTCGACGTAATCCAGAAGGCGCTTGCCGTAGGTGGTCTGGGCGGCCTGCATCTGCTGCAGGTAGTACTCGATGAACGGAACGCCGCCGTGGGCCTTGCGATCGACGGGATTGCCCCAGGGTTTGTAGCAGGGGCCGGCGCCGTAGCCGTCGTCGACATCCTGCTCGGAGTAGAAGTAGTTGTACCAGCCGGAGATGACCGGGCCGCTGACCAGTGCGGTGGGGTCGGCGGTCTTGATGGCGAGGGCCGTGCCGATGCCGCCGTTGGTGACCTCGTCGTAGGTCATGGGCACGGGATGCACGTCGCGATGGACCGCAGACCAGTACTCGGGCTCGTTGTCGAGGTCCCAGTGCGCGACGCCTTTGCCGGCGCCGGTGGCGGGATTGCCCGGTCCGAATTGCGTGGTCAGGCTGGTGACCCAGTTGCCGATCCACGAGGGACCGACGGCTGTACCGGCGGCGGGCGGCGTGGGCGGCGGCTCGGGCATGCTGGTGAGCGCGGCGATGGTGTTGTTGCCCACCAGGCTGGTGCCGTTGGCATCGACCCCGTTGCCGCAGTTGTAGTTGAAGCTCTGCTGGTTAGGGTAAGTCGCCTTCTGGAAGCTGCACGCGGGATTGCTGGTGCCGGAGCCGGCGACGTTGCTGGTGGTGACCCAGCCGATCACCGGAGCTGTGCCGACCACCTCGGCCCCGAGCGCCGCGGACTGGGTGACCACGCCGTTGAAGCTGCCGTCGGGCCACTGGCCGCCGGCGCCGCTGAAGCTCTCGAAGTAATAATCTGCCGCGGAGTTGGATGTGTTCGCGACGTAGTTATAGCGCGACACATTGTCTCCGCCCCAGCGGATGATGCTGACGTTCGCGGCCTTGGCCGTCGCGGTGTCCAGATCGTAGCCATTCACTCCATAGATCAGCGGGCTGATGGCGCGGGTCGGGGTTCCGGCATCGACCATGAGCGCCGGGCCGGTGGTGGCCGCGGGTGCAGCGAGCGTCAGGGTGATGCTGGCGGACTTGGTGGCGTCCGCCGTGCTGGTGGCGGTGATGGTCACGCTCGCGGGTGCGGGCGACGGCGTGGTGTAGAGGCCGGCCGCGGTGATGTCGCCGGGGCTGCCTGAGGGCGCGGCCACCGACCACGTCACGCCCTTGCTGAAGCTGCCGTTGCCTTGCACGCTGGCGGTAAATTGCACGGTCGTGCCGATGGCTGCTGAGCCGGGGTTCGGCGTGATGGTCAGGGCTGTCACGCCATTGGCCACGTAATTTGCGGTCACCGTCGTGTTGGCGTTCAAGATGACCGCGCAGGTGACGTTGGTCGCCGAGGTGCATCCGGTCCAGGAGGAAAACGTGCCCGTGGAGGAGGTGGTGGGCGCGGTGAGGGTGACGTTGGCGGCCGCGTTGTAGGTGCGGGTGAAGGTGATGACGCCGTTGCCGCTGCTGTTGATGTCCACCGGAGTGACTACGATGGCGATGCCGCTGGCCGGATTGGTCGAGTTGACCGTGAGGGTGTAGGCCGGCGGTGGCGGGGTCGCGTAGTTGGCCGTGACGGTCGCGTTGGCGTTCACGGCAATCATGCAGACGAGCGCGGTCGCGGAGGTGCAGCCCGTCCAGGAAGAGAAGGTGTTGGCGCCGGAGGTTGCGGGCGCGGTCAGCATGACGCTGGCGCCGGCAGCGTAGGTGCGGGTGAAGGTGGTGGTGCCGCTGCCGCTGCTGTTCACGTCCACGGGCGAGACGCCGATGGCGACGCCGCTGGCCGGATTGCTGGACTTGATGGTCAGGACGTAGGTCGTGGGCGCGGGCGTGGTGTAGTTGGCAGTGACGGTTGTGTTGGCGTTCACGGACACCATGCAGACCAGCGCGGACGCCGAGGTGCAACCGGTCCACGAGGAGAAGACATTCGCGCCGGAAGAGGCGGGCGCGGTCAGGGTCACGCTGGCGCCGGAGGCGTAGGTGCGGGTGAAGCTGGTGCTGCCGGCGCCGCTGCCGTTGGCGTCGGTGGGAGAGACGGCGATGGCGACGCCGCTGGCGGGGTTGCTGGCGGTGACGGTGAGCACGTAGGTCGCCGGCGCGGAGGTCGAGTAGTTCGCGGTCACGGTGGTGTTGGCCGTGATCGAGACGGTGCAGGTGACCGTGCTGGCGGTGGCGCAACCGGTCCAGGAGGCGAAGGTGTTGCCGCCGGAGGTGGCGGGCGCGGTGAGCGTGACGCTGACGCCGGAGGCGTAGGTGCGGGTGAAGCCGGTGCTGCCGTTGCCGCTGCCGTTGGCGTCGGCGGGCGAGACGGCGATGGCTACCGCGGTGGCGGGATTGGTCGAGTTCACGGTCAGGGTGTAGTTGGTGGGGGGATTGTTGGGCGGGGCGGAGTTCGAGCCAGAAGAACCTCCGCAGGCCAGCATGGTCAACATCACGCAGCCGGCGAGCGGGCGCATTCCGAGTGAGACGTAAGACCGAATTCGCATGAGCCCGCGTTTCCTGCTGAAGATATCGTTATCAAATTGAGCAGCGAGCCAACTCTAGTGGTTTGGGGTGGGCTCCGTCAACTCATCTTCAGCGAGGGACTTCAGTTCGGCGAACCAATTCCGCAGCGCGCCTCGACGCAAAACGAGCGGAGCCGCGGCCCCGCTCGCTCCCAACGCCATGAAGGAATCGCTAGTGTCCTGTCTCCTA
This sequence comes from Granulicella sp., assembly GCA_965277925.1. Lineage (GTDB taxonomy): Bacteria > Acidobacteriota > Terriglobia > Terriglobales > Acidobacteriaceae > Granulicella. Next base: position 3,066,808 of record OZ255850.1, read on the forward strand.
AGTTCTTGCATGAATGCAGGAGGCGAACGTTGTGTTGCTATCAACGAAAAGCAGGTCCTTCGCTACGCTCAGGATGACAATTCCATGGTGTGAACGTTCAGAGACAGGACGCTAGGCGGCGCGCGCGTGCGTTTGCGTTGCGGTCTTGTTTACGGCCTCGATAATGGCCTTCGAGAACGCCGGGAGATCGTCGGGCTTGCGGCTGGAGATGAAGTTGCCGTCGATGGCGACCTCCTTATCGACCCAGTTCGCGCCGGCGTTGCTGAGGTCGGTCTGGAGCGACGGCCATGAGGTGATGGTCCTGCCGCGAACCACGCCGGCCTCGATCAGGGTCCAGGGCCCGTGGCAGATCGCGGCGGTGGGCTTGCCGCTCTCGGCGAACTTCTTTATAAACGCCACCGCGTCTTTGTCCTGACGCAGCTTGTCGGGGTTCATCACGCCGCCCGGAAGCACCAGCGCGTCGAACTGCTCCGGCTTCGCGTCCTTCACCAGGCCGTCAACCTTGACGGTATCGCCCCACTCGGTCTTGTCCCAGCCCTTGATTTCACCCGGCTTCACGGAGAGCACGGTGACCTTCGCTCCCGCATCTTCGAGGCTCTTCTTCGGTACCGTCAGCTCGACCTGCTCGAAGCCGTCCGTCGCCAGAATCGCTATCTTCTTTCCCTCAAGTTCCTTCGTCATTCAAGTCTCCTTTGGCCCGACGTACAAGGCTGATCGCCGCTGGTTGCGGCACTGGTACGATGCTCTGGATGGTCGGCGGGGCGGTCTGCCGTATGCTCCCCACGCCGCCGGGAAGATCATTCCCGCACTTTAGAATGTGAGAACATTCTAAAAAATTATCTCCAGCAGCGCATAGTTGTGCTACTTTGAGACTACAAATAAGAAAATAATAGTAATTAAAATCCCTTTTTCCTTCTCAATCTGTGCCATCGGTTCCGAAATTAAATCACCTTCGATTGCACAAGGGGTTGAACATGCGCCTGGCTCAAATTGCGGTATCCTCGATGTTCGTCATGGCTTCTCTTGGCCTGACCGGCTGCACCGGAAGTTTCAGCTCGGGTGGCTTTCCCGACACCCCGGCGCAGATCGCGCCCGGCGGCTTTCATGGCAGCAACTTCGGCGGACATGCGCCGATTGTGGCTTCGCACCTGTTCGTGCTCGAGGCGGAGGCCGGCACCAATGGCTACGGGGGTAAGACGACCTCGCTGTTGACTGGCAGCGGCGCGGGGGAGATTCAGGACATCACCGGCACGGCTGCGACCAACCCGACTTATGGGTGGTACTACATCCCAACCGATGCGGCCGGGGGGTTCAACATCACTGGCGACTACACCTGCAGCGTGGGACGGCCGGTGTACCTTTACGCGCAGGGCGGGAGTCCGAGCGCCGTCGCCACCACCGCAGCGAAGATCAGTCAGGTTGTGGCGGCCAGCGGCTCTCCAGGCTATACCACCCTTACGTTCACCAGCGGAACCCAGAACTTCGCGCCCGGCGAACCCCTGGCGTTTACCGGCTTTCCTGGATATTTCCCGCAATCGTCGACCGTTCTGAGTTCAGCTCTGACCACAACCCAGTTCCAGATCAGTATCCCGGCCGGCGAGGTCCCGAACGGGACTTACACGGGCTCCCAACTCGGCAGCAGTGCCGTGGCGACGGGTATTACGGGGAATAACGCCCAGGTCGTCAATATGGCCATGCTGGGGCTCTGCCCGGGAACGGCAGGCGAGTTCGCCGATACCCTCAACTTCGTCTACATGAATGAGGTATCGACGGTCGCCATGGTGTATGCGATGGCCCCATTCGCAACCAACACAACCACAGGGGTTGTGCAGGATGCGACGCATATCGGGGCGTCGTCAACCAACCTGCTGGGTTTGCAGAATGCGGCGCTCAACGCCAATCAGCTTTATGACATCCAGGGAGGCAGTCTGGGCACCGCGCCGGTTGCCCGGACGACCACACCCGGCGGCAACGGTGTCGTGCCGCAGGCCACGCTCGACACGCTCGGGAACATTCTGGCCTCTTGCGTGGATTCGATCAATACCTACAACCCTTACCCGTTCACGCCGGCCGGAACTCAGTCGTCCCAGTGCGGCCAACTCTTCCTTACCGCGACCACAACGGGAGGCGGGTCGGGCGGCATACAGCCTCTCGATACCGCGACGGCCGCATTCAACATCGCGCACCTTCCGGCGGGATCCACCAGCAATACGGCGACTTTCATGAATAACCTCTTCGCTTTGCAAGGCTCGGCTTATCCGTTTGCGCCGGTCCTGGCCAGCCAGCCGAACGACTTCACGATCAGCATCAGCTTCACCGGCGGAGGCATCGGCCATACCGGCGGACAGTCGCCGCACGATGTGGCCATCGACGGCTCGGGGAATGTCTACACGACCAATTATGTCGGCAATAAGCTGGTGAAGTTCAGCCCGCTGGGCGTGCCGGCCAATGCGACGGGTTTCGGAACTGCGCTCAATGGGCCGGGAAGCGTCGCCATCGATAGCACTTCCAGCTTGGTATGGCTGGTGAACTACCACAACTCCAATGTGAGCCGCTTCGGGACCGCGGGAGACAGAGAAGCCGAGTTCTCCACCGGCCAGACGCAGCTACAGGATGCCGAGATCGACGGCTCCGCGAACGTTTGGGTGACGAGCAATAACGCCAACGCTCTGGTAAAGCTGAATAGCAGGGGCGCGGTTGTAACGACCATCACGACTGGGCTGGTCAGCCCGTTCAGCCTCGCGATCGACCCAGGTGCGGCGGGTAACATATGGGTAGCCGATGAGACTCAGAGTGAAGCCAGCCTGTATACCAACGCGGGCGCAGGCTACGCGGGGTCGCCGTTCACGGCGGGCGGGATCCGGAATCCAACGGGCAATGCGGTCGACGCTAACGGGAATGTCTGGTTTGGCAACAACGACGGCAGCGTTACCGCGCTAACCAGCACCGGAGCCGCGGTAGCGGGCAGCCCCTTCCTGACCGGGAATACAAACTACTCCGACGGGGTCGCGATCGACGGTCTCGGGAATGTCTGGGTTACCAACAGCGTAGGCCAAACGGTCTATGAGCTCAACAACGCCGGAGTTAACGTCGCCCCTCCGGCCGGGTACACCGCGAAGCCCGCGACGGAGGCCGATGGTCTTGCGATCGACGGCTCGGGGGATGTTTGGTACGACTCTTACAACGCTGCCGCGATCTATGAAATGGTGGGCGCGGCCGCGCCTGTGGTGGCACCCCTCGCACAAGCTGTCCACACTTCCGAGTTGGGCACACGGCCATAAATGTGACGGCCAAGAAGGTGGCTCGGCTGAACCCCCCGGTCATTCCCAAATCGGGACATCGTGAGGGTCATCGGGAAGGAGAAGTCTTGTTCCATTTGTGAACGAGAGGGTTAGGGTTTACTTAGCAATCTGTCCAATGAAGTACCACTACCGCGGGAGACGCTGCGAATAGCGCCCCGTTCCAAGGGGTTGAAATGCGCCTGTCTCAAATTGCAGCACCGTCGATCTTGATTGTGGCCTCTCTCGCGCTGACCGGCTGCACGGGAAGCTTCAGCTCGGCTGGCTTTCCGGACACTCCGGCGCAGGTGGCCCCGGGCGCGCTGCACGGCAGCAACTTCGGTGGACACGCGCCGATCGTGGGTGCGCATCTGTTCGTGATGGAGGCTGAATCGGGCGCCAACGGCTATGGCGGCAAAGCGACCTCGCTGCTGACCGGCACGGGCGCCGGGGAGATCCAGGACATTACGGGCTCGGCCGCAACCAACCCGACCTATGGTTGGTACTACATCCCGACCGACTCGGAGGGTGGCTTCAATATCACCGGCGACTATACGTGCAGCGCGGGACGGCCGGTTTATCTGTATGCGCAGGGCGGCAGCCCGAGTATCCCCTCGACCACCACGGCGCCGGTGACGAAGATTGTGGTGGCCAATGATCCCAACGGGATCACCACCACGATTACGCTTACCAGCGGGACGCAGAACTTCGTCGCCGGCGAGCCGCTCACGCTGAGCGGATTCGGCAGCAATCCGCCGGTGTCGTCTACGGTACTGAGCACCGGCCTCAGTTCGACGCAATTCGAGATCAGCGTTCCCACCAGCGACGGATATCCGACCGGCACGTTTACCAACTTCGGCAATGCGCTGGCGACGGGCATCGCGGGCAATAATGCGCAGGTGGTCAACCTGGCCATGCTGGGGCTGTGCCCGGGATCGGCGGGTGAGTTTGCCAATACCCTGAGCTTCGTGTTCATGAATGAGGTGTCGACGGTGGCGATGGCCTACGCGATGGCGCCGTTCGCGACCAATGCGACCACCGGCATCACCCAGGACGCGACGCACATCGGTGCGCCGGGTACGACGCAGGGCCTGCTCGGGCTGCAGAATGCCGCGCTCAACGCCAACCAGCTGTATGACATCCAGGGCAGCAACCAGGGCGCTCCGCTCAATGGCGACAATCACATTGGCCGCCTGCTCACACCCGCCGGCAATGGCAACGTGCCGCAATCGACGCTGGATACGCTGGGCAACATTCTGGCGGCCTGCGTGGATTCGGCGAACAGCTACAATCCGTATACGACGGTCGCGGTGGGGACGAATTCGAGCCAGTGCGCGCAGCTCTTCAACAATGCGACCTCGACCGGCGGCGCGACCGGCGGCGCGGTGCCGCTGGATACCGCGACGGCCATGTTCAACATCGCGCATCTGCCTGCGGGGGCGCCGGGCAACACCAGCGCCTTCATGTCGAACATCTATGCTCTGCAGGGTTCGAGTTATCCCTTTGCGCCCCAGCTAACGGCCCAGCCGAATGACTTTACCGTGGCGGTCCAGTATTCGCTGGCGCTGAACCCGGCCGTCTCCCAGGCCGAAAGCATTGGCATTGATGCCAGCGGAAACGTGTGGATGAACTCTTACGGAAACAAGAATGTCTTTGAGATGAGTCCGCTGGGGGTGGTCACCTACAAGAGTCCTACGGCCGGGTACAGTTACGGATACGTTTCGGTCGACCCCTTCGGCAATATATGGAGCGGCGGCAACTTCACCGTCACGCAGGAGACGAAGTTCAGCGTGACGGGATCGGGCAGCTCGCAGTCGGTGTACCCGCAGACCTTCACGGGTCCCTACGCGGGAGGATTCTACGACGGTTACATAACGGTCACGGACTCTTCGGGCAATGTCTATATCGGAGCGACGCCGCCCAACGGAGCCAATTACAACACGCAATGGAGTATTTTCGAGCTGAACAACTCCGGGGCCGATGCGGGGCCGTTTTCACTGTTGTGTTTTTGCAATACAGGCATTTTGAATGCAACTCCGGTCCCGGCCAAGGATGAGATCGCGCATGGCGCGATGGAGAATGCCAACACGGGCGGCGATATCTGGTTCACCACGGAAGATTATGACAGTGGGCCGGGATGGGCGATTGGACGATACAACACAACCACGGGCAAGGTTGAGAACGGGTTCCCGATCACCACGGGTATCAATGCCCCGGAGATGCCCGGCCTGGATTCAAAGAGCAACCTCTGGGTCGCCAACCAGAACTACCCAAGCACGGGGGGCAGTGTGCTCAAGATATCGACTGGGGGCGCCGTCACGACCGCGACAGGCGGCACGTTGAGCAATCCCTTTGGTGTAGCCGTCGATGGTTTGGGGAATGTCTGGGTCGCCAATAGGGCGCTCGAAGGCGGCACAAGCTCGATCCTGGAATATAGCGGGGCAACGGCAGCGGCGATCTCGCCTACCACCAACTACACCCTCGGTGGCCAGATCAGCCGGCCGCTGAACATTGCCATCGATCCTTCGGGCGTTCTTTGGGTCACGTCGTACGACGGCAGCCAGGTGGTGGAGGTGCTCGGGCAGGCGGCTCCCGTAGTGACTCCGATGTCGTATGCGTCCGGGCAGAGCCAACTGGGGACGAGGCCGTAGAACTATAGCAATTTGGCTGATGATGTGGAGACTGCAAACGCAGATTCCCTTAGGGAATGACAAACACGAAGCGACGGCGACTCTACACCAGCGGCGGTGTTGCTCCAGGCCGTAGCCCGCGGCTTCGGGGCGGCAGGCCTGCGTCGGCGGGGAGTGTCCCGAATTGGGCCACGGCGTGGCCGGCGAAAGGAGCTTCCCGCCAGGGCGGCGAGCTCGACCGGTTGCGGGAGGTGTTCCGGGACGAGACCGGGGAGGGCAAAACCTCGACATCTGGCTGTTTTGAGGGCTAAAAGCCCAAGCCGGACAGGTGCAGAGGGCGCGTTGATGAGGCCGTTATTGGCGTTCCGGAGCCTCTAAAAAAACATTCCGGAGCCGTTTGCATCAGGCAACCCACAGCGTAGTAGGATTTTTATCGCTCTTTTTGTGTAATTTCTCATCTCCGCGGGATTCCCGTGCCTTATGATGGTCGAAACTGTGATCGATCAAAAGGCCCCCTACGGCTTCCCAGGAGGAACACATGAAGCGCTTGGCACTCTCCGTTTCGCTCTCACTCGCCGCACTGCCGCTCGTGCTCTCTCTCAGCGGATGCTCTGCCAACTTTGGAACGATCTCGCCGCAAACGGCCCAGGTCCCGATCGGAACGATCAAGGGCTCGGCGTTTGGCGGCCAGCAGCCGATCACCGGCTCATTCATCTATCTCTTCGCGGTGGGCACCAGCACCTACGATGGCGCGTCGGTGTCGCTGCTGTCCAATACCGGCCACATGGATTCCTTCGGCCGCTCCTATGTAGTGACCGACAGCAACGGCAATTTTAATATCTCGGGCGACTATACGTGCACCTACAGCCCCACCGCTCCGCAGGTGCTGTACCTGTACTCGGTGAACGGCGACGCAGGCGCGGGCAACAACGCGGCAGCCGGCTTGATGTCGGTTCTGGGCGCATGTCCGTCCAGCGGAACATTCGCGGGCAACCTGCCCTTCGTGTACATGAATGAGGTTTCGACCGTGGCGGCGGCCTTCGCCTTGCGCGGATACGCGTCCGATGCGACGGACATCTCGGCGGGCGGTGCGGGCGGCAGCACCAACGTCGCGCCCACGATCCTGGCGAGTCAGGGTCTGGTCAACGCGGCGGCCAATGCCAACCAGTTGTACCAGTTGAACGGCGCCGGCAGCCCCAACCACGCGGCCAACACCACCACTCCGGGAAGCAGCCCGAGAAACATCGGGACGGTGCCGGCGGCGCTGATCAATTCGATCGCAAATTCGCTGGCGGCGTGCGTCAACAGCGCGCCGGCCTCAGGCGGAGGGCTCAGCGCTCAATGCAATACGCTGTTCAGGGCTCTGCCGGTGGGTCCATCAGGGGCGGAACCGACGGATACGGCCAGCGCAGCGATCTATATTGCGAGGAACCCGGCGACCAACGTCGCGACCATCTTTGGCCTGGGCGGCACCAACCCTGTCTTCGCGCCCACGCTCACCGCGCCGCCTTACGATTTCACGGTGGCGATCACCTTCACCGCGCCGAGCATGGTGAACCCGCTGGATGTCGCCATCGATGCGGTGGGCAATGCGTGGGTGAGCAGCCCGACGACCAATACGCTCACCGAGCTTTCCAGTACGGGCGTGGCAACGAAGACCTATGACGAGACCAACCCGAACTATGTCGACATCGATACCGCCGGGAATGGCGCGTCGAGCGTGGGCCCCGGCGATGTGTTCACGGCGTCGGTTTACTCCTTTACCTCGGGAACGAAGACCAGGGTGCGTTGCGACACCGGTGACAGCACGACGGGGTCCGACTGCATTTATGAGGTCGCGGACACGGGCATGGAGGATGTGCCGTCGCACCCGACCGGCAATTATCTGCTGGAAGGCACCTTCGACGTGGTGAGCGATGGGACCTACAACTACTTCGCCGATACGGGCCATGAACGGATCGTGGTGACGAGTCTGGGCAGTCCTGCGCTGAACGAGTCGATCAACACCGCAATGTACAACGTGCCCACGACGGGCGCCGGGAACTTCGAGTATCTCGCGGTGAGCGCGCCCTCGGGTTATCTGTGGGGGACGGCGCCGAGCACCGGCTACATCTCGAGGACGATCGCCGACGCCAACAACAAGGGCAATTTCCTGGCCACCGGGGGCAAGCCGGGAAAGATCGCGCTGGATACCGTGGGCAATGCCTGGGTGCCGGACTCCTCCATGAACATCCTGAACAAGGTGATTGGGACCAGCCCGACCAAGATCACGCTCAGTCCAGCGGGCGGCTACACGGGCGGCGGCCTGAACACACCGTTCGGCGTGGCGATCGATGGCAACGGCACGGTGTGGACGACCAATACCGGTTCGACTACCTTTGGCAACGGCGGGACGACCTGCACAGGATGCAGCCTCTCGGCGTTCTACGGCAACGGCAACGGGGCGATTACGCCGGCTACGGTCGGCACGGCGGGTACGTCCTACTACAACCCCAATGGCGGATACACCTCGGGCAATCAGTCCGGGGATGTCGGGTACGCGAACCTTGCGGTCGACGGGTCGGGCGACATCTGGATCACGAACTCCGGCGAGAGCAGCGTGACCGAGATCATCGGTGTGGCCTCGCCGACGGTTACGCCGCTGTCGTATGCGGTGGCGTCCGGGACGCTGGCTCAAAAGCCCTAAGCGTATTTGCTTGGTGAGCGCAGGTCGCAAGTGGTTCCGAAAAGAGGCTGTGGCGAAGATGGCTCTTCGTTACAGCCTTTTTCGTTGCAGGGCTGTTTCGTTGTAGCTCGGCGAGGCAAGATCGCGAGGCGCAGCCGGGCTTGGACGCGGCTAGTGGAGGGGCGGCTGGGGCCGTGTGCGATTTACAATCGAGGCAGACAAGACGGGGCCGCCGCGGCGTCGCCAGGGAACGAGCGGCAGTTCGGTTTGCGGTCCGGTTTGCGGTCGGTTTGCGGTTGGTTTGCGGTACGGCTGCGGCCAAGGGAGAGACGCTCAGGTGCAATTGAACTGGCTTCCAGTACGCGGGGACTGGGACGAGAGGCTGCGGTCGGCCAAGGGGCTGGATGTTGGCACGCATGGGGCTGAGTTTGCTGCGGCGCTGCGCGAGTTGGCTACCAGCCGGCTGGACTTTGCGCAGATGGGTAAGCTGGATCGAGTGCTGCAGCGGGCGCTTGTGGCCGGCGGCGGTAAGCTTCCGAGTTTGGAGCCGGTGCGGGTGGCGATTCTGGGATCGGCGACGACGTCGCATCTGCCGCCGGGGATTCGCGTGGCGGGTCTGCGGCGGGGGTTGGCGATCGAGGTGTATGAGGGGCCGTATGGGATGTACTGGCAGGAGTTGATGGAGTCCAGCTCCGGGTTGCAGGCGTTCCGGCCTGAGGTGGTGCTGCTGGCGCTGGATGCGCGACATGTGGCGGGCGCGGAAGGGTCGACCGCGGAGGCGGCGCTGGACCTGATGCGCTCGTGCTGGCGGAGGGCGAAGGCGAGCTTCCACTGCACGGTGTTGCAGCAGACGGTGCTGCCGGTGTTTCCGGAGCTGATGGGCAACAACGAGGCGCGGCTGCCGCACTCGTCCGCCGCGGTGGTGGCGAAGCTGAACGAGCTGCTGCGGCCGGCGTCGGAGCAGGAGGGCGTGGAGCTGCTGGCGCTGGATCGCTTTGCCGCGGTCGAGGGGCTGGATGCGTGGTACGACGCGGGGATATGGCACCGGTCCAAGCACGAGGTGCATCCGCGCGCGACGCCGGGCTATGGCGATCAGGTGGCGCGGCTGGTGGCGGCGGCGCGCGGACGATCGGCCAAGTGCCTGGTGCTGGACCTCGACAATACGCTGTGGGGCGGGGTGATTGGCGACGACGGCCTGGAAGGAATTGTGCTCGGGCAGGGCAGCGGGTCGGGCGAGTCGTTTGCGGATTTTCAGCGCTATGCGAAGGGCTTGAGCGAGCGCGGCGTGATTCTGGCGGTGTGCTCGAAGAACGATGAGAAGAATGCGCTGGAGCCGTTTGAGCGGCATCCGGAGATGGTGCTGAAGCGCGGCGATATTGCGTGTTTCGTGGCGAACTGGATGGACAAGGCTGCCAATCTGCGCCACATCGCGAAGACGTTGAACATCGGGCTGGACGCGCTGGTGTTTGCCGACGACAATCCGGTCGAGCGAGAGTTGATCCGGCGCGAGCTGCCGATGGTCGCGGTGCCGGAGCTGCCCGACGACGCTGCGCTGTATGTGCAGACGATCGCGGCGGCGGGATACTTCGAGGGGCTGCGCGTGACCGAGGAAGACCGGGTGCGCGGTCAGCTCTACCAGGCGAATGCGGAGCGGGAGCGGCTGAAGGAGAGCGTGACGGACATGGGCAGCTACCTGGAGTCGCTGCGCATGGGCTTGACGGCGCAGCCGTTCGATAGCGTGGGCCTCGCGCGGGTGACGCAGCTCATCAACAAGACCAACCAGTTCAACCTGACGACCGAGCGGCTGACCGAAGCGGAGGTCGCCGAGCGCATGCGCGATCCGCAGCGGGTGACGCTGCAGGTTCGGCTCACCGATCGCTTTGGCGACAACGGGATCATTGCGATTCTGATCGCGCGCGTGGAGGGAGACGACGCGCGAGGCGAAGAGGCGCTGACCGACGCAACCATCGAGGCAACCATCGAAATCTGGCTGATGAGCTGCCGGGTGCTTGGGCGCAAGGTGGAAGAGGCGTGTCTGAATGTGCTGGCGGAGCGCTGCGCGGAGCTCGGAGCGACGCGGCTGATCGGGCTGTACCGGCCGACGGAGAAGAATGGGATGGTGCGGGAGATGTATCGCGGGCTCGGCTTTGAGCTGATCGAGGAAGACGCAGCGGGCGCGACGCGATGGGCGCTGGACCTGCGCGGATATGCGCCCAGGGAAGTGCCGATGCAGGTCGAGGCCGCGAGCGTTTCCTTTATGACGTAGCGGCAGCCCAAACAGCAGATTCCTCCGCTTCGCTGCGGAATGACAACCAGAAAAGCAAAAGCAAAAGCAAAAGCAAAAGCAAGAGCAACAGCAACAGCAAGAGCAAGAGCAACAGCAGATTCCCGCGGAATGACATCCAGAAAAGCAACAGCGGGAACCAGCGAAGCAACAGTCTGAACGAGCGCAGGTAGGATGGTAGAAGCGTTCCCAATGTGAGAGGAAATGAGGCCAGCGATGCAGCAGGAAGAGATTTATCGGCGGGTGACAAAGATCATGCGGGACGTCTTCGACGACGACACGCTGGTGGCGACGCCGGACATGACGGCCAATGACGTGAAGGAGTGGGATTCGGTGAACCACATCTCGTTCGTCATCTCGATCGAGCAGGAGTTCGGCATTAAGTTCAAGACCGCCGAGGTCGAGAAGATGAAGAACGTGGGGCAGATGGTCGAGCAGATCGAGAGCAAGACCGCGGCGTAGGAATCTTTCGGCGGGACGGGAGAACAAGGGCGCCTTGAGCGATGAATCGCAGCAGGATCGCGAGGTCTTTGGGACAGACCTGAGCGAGGTCCGGCATGAGCCTGCGAGCCAACGCTGGCGGCTTCGGGCGTATGTGGCGGCGCTGACGCTGTTTCCGTTTGCGATGGTGATGGGAACGCTGCTCTGGATGGCGACCGGCAGTTATACGCGGCACGCGCAGTATGCGTATCTGGCGGGTACGGGCTATGGCATGCGGCTGCGCGGCGCGGACTGCCAGGTGGTGATCGACGGTGATTCGACCGCGCTGGTGGGCGTGCTGCCGAGCGTGATTGCGCATCGCACCGGGCTGAAGACCTGCAACATCAGCGAGGTTGCGGGGGTGCAGGTGGTGAATGGCATGATGGTGCTGGATACTTACCTGAAGCACAATCGGCCGCCCGAGTATCTGGTGTTTCTGTATGCGCCGGAGAACCTGACCGACGCGCAGCGCTGGAACAATGTGTCGACCTTCGAAGGCTATTTTTTCCGGCTGAAGTATGGGCGGGATGCGGGTCTGGCGAAGATGATGGCGCACGATCCGAGTGAGATCATCACCGATGCGGAGCTGGGGTTTCGGACCGGGGTGCAGTGGCTGGCGACGCGCTCTTTGCCCGCGTCGAAGCTGCACGAGCGCGAGTTGACGCAGGGGCATGTGGCGGAGCCGGGCGAGGCGTGGACGCACTGCCCGGCTGCCGAGGAGCGCCGCGCGCCGGACCTCGCGTGGATTGCGCACCTGCGCCAGACCTATAGCGTGAATGGAACGCAAGTGCTGGTCGATGTGATGCCCGAACCGCCGTGCGATGCGACGCTGGCTTTCTACAACGGGATGCTGGCGCCCAATTCGGTGGACAACGGCCTGGGAACGCTGCCGCTGAAGGTGTACACGCACACCGGGCGTCTGCATGTGAACGATGAGGGCGCGCAGATGCTATCGGCGGAAATCGCCGAGCAGATTGCCGGGCGGGTCGCGCAGGCCGGGAAGGGAGCGCGATAGACGCATGCTCTTTTCGTCCAACGTCTTCATCTTCTTGTTTCTGCCGATCGCGTTGATTGGCTATCAAGTGGCCGGTCGCTTTGGCCGCGTGCCCATGTTCACGTGGTTGAGCCTGGCGTCGCTATTCTTTTATGGCTACTGGAACCCGAAGTATCTGTTCCTGCTGGTCGGCTCGATCCTGCTGAACTTCGTGGCCTCGCGAGTGATTGTGCGAGTGACCGGCGACGCAGCCAAGACGACGGCGCTGGTGGCCGCGATTGCCGCCAACATTGGGCTGCTGATCTGGTTCAAGTACCTGTTTCCGCTGCTGCATTACTTTCACAGCATCGGCTGGCTGGGAAGAACCTTTGGCAGTGTGCTGCTGCCGCTGGGAATCTCCTTTTTCACGTTCACGCAGATCGCTTATCTCATCGACCTGAAGCAGGAGATGGCGGAGCCGCAGGACCTGCTTTCGTATGTGTTGTTCGTGACGTTCTTTCCGCACCTGATCGCGGGGCCAATCATTCACCACGCGGAGATGATGCCGCAGTTCAACGCGCAGCGGCACAATGGATTGCGGGCCGATGACATGGCCGTTGGAACGACGTGGTTTGTGATGGGGCTGGGCAAGAAGGTGCTGATCGCCGACCGCTTTGGGCCGGTGGCCGATGCGCTGTACGCCAGCCCGCATGCCTATGGCCCGCAAGCCGCATGGGTTGGAGCGCTGTGCTATGCGATCCAGTTGTACTTCGATTTCTCAGGCTACTCGGACATGGCGCTGGGGCTGGCGCGCATGTTTTCGTTGACGTTTCCGGTGAACTTCAACTCGCCGTATAAGTCGGCGAGCATTATCGAATTCTGGCAGCGATTTCACATGACGCTGAGCCGATATCTCGGGCTGTATCTCTACAATCCGATGGCGATGGCGATGAGCCGGCGGCGAATGCAGCAGGGTAAGCCGGTTGGCCGGCGAGCCAAGCGCAGTTTCGAGGCGTACTGGCAGACGGTCGCGTTTCCGATTGTGATGACGATGTTTCTGGCCGGCATCTGGCATGGCGCGGGGATGCAGTTTCTGCTGTTCGGTACGGCGCACGGCGTGTACCTTGCGATCAATCATGCGTGGCGGGTCTTCGTTCCCAACGAGTCGCGCTGGCAGAAGCTGATGCCGCAGCCGGTCGGCGTCGGACTGACCTTTCTGGCTGTGGTCGCGGGCGACGTTCTGTTTCGCGCCGACAGCGCACGCAGTGCGTTCTACGTGATGGGAACGATGCTGGGGATGCACCATGGCGCCGGCCTGGCGGCGTTCGCCGATCGCCTGCCATCGCGGTCCAGCTTCGGCGCTTCGGCCACGCACGCGTGGATTCAACTTGCACTGATCCTGGCAATGGTGTGGGTGCTGCCGAACACGCAGGAGATTCTGGGCCAGGTGGAGGACAGCGAGCGCACGCCGTCGCTGCTGCTGGGCGGCCTGCGCTGGCGGCCTAACTTCGCGTGGGGCGTGGCCATGATCCTGCTGACGGCCGTCACCCTGACGATGCTGTACGCCAGCACGAGCTTTCTGTACTTTCAGTTTTGAGGGTTGCCCGATTTTGGGGCAGAGTTTTGTTGGGCATCGGGAGCTCCCGCTAGAATGGCTCAAGCTATCTAGATTGGCTCAAGCTATGCCGACACGCGTTCGCTCGTTTTCGAAGATCAACCTCGGCCTGGCGGTCGGGCCGGCGCGCGCGGATGGCTTTCATGCGCTGACGACGGTCTACCAAACGCTGGCGCTGCATGAGTTCGTCACGGTGACCGCCGTGCGGGCCGCGCAGACCACGTTGCTTTTGACGGCGGACCACCCGGGGGTCCCGCGGACCGAAGCCGGCAATGCGGAGCGGAATACGGCCTGGAAGATGGTGTCGGGTGCCCTGCAGCGGCTGGGCGTGACGGCGGAGGTGCATATCGATATCACCAAACAGTTGCCGGTGCAGGGAGGGCTCGGCGCAGGCTCGGCGAACGCGGTGGCGGCGTTACTGGGTCTGGAGCGAGAGCTAGGTATCGCGCTGAGCGGGGCGGAGCGGCTTCAACTGGCGGGTGAGGTGGGCTCGGACGTTCCTATATTCTTACTGGGCGGTACAGTTTTGGGTCTGGGGCGTGGTGAGGAGGTCTATCCGTTGCCGGAATCGCCGCCGCTGGCTTGTGTGATTGCGGTGCCGGGCGTGGGGGTGTCGACCGCGCTGGCCTTCCGGGAACTGGACGCGCGCTGGAACGCGAGAATGCGGGCGGAGATTGCGTCCGAGGAGGGCCCTGCATTGACTTCCGGCGGCACTGTGGATAAACTGAAGCAGTTGAGCCGCGCTCTTGCTGCTGTCTGGACGACAAGCGGCGCCGAGCCAGGCCCCTCCGGTATCGCTCACACGGTTTTCCCGGAACTGGATTCCGGGAACTCATTGCAAGATGAGGCCTCTGTTAAGGACACAGCTAAGGTTGGGTCCGAATTGCAGGGGGACGTACGAGGCGATCTGGCCGAGAATCCTCTTCTCGCGCTTGTCCGCACCGGGATTGAGAACGACTTCGAAGAGGTCGTCTTCTCGCAGCATCCCTCCTTGCGTTCAACCAAGCGTGATTTGATGGGAAGCCCGGGCAGTCCCGATGACCCCGGTTTTCCGGGCTCCGGTTTACCGGGAAAGTCGAGTGGCAGCGCGCTGTATGTGGCGCTGTCGGGCTCGGGTTCGGCGTTGTTTGGACTCTATGGGTCCCAGGCAGACGCGCGCGCCGCTCAACATCGTGTGCAGCAGAACGGCACGCGGGCGATCCTGACGGAGACCCTGCCTCGCCGCGAATACTGGCATACGATCTTCGCAGGGTAGCTGGTTTGCAAACGACTGGCTTGGCGGCAATCTCCGGCAGGTTCAGCAGCGCGCCGGCCGGCGCTGGGCGATCGACTAACGGTAGGTCAAGTGCCTTTGACGCACTTTGTCCAGGTTCGAATCCTGGTCGCCCAACCAATTCAGTCGATCGTTCGACTTAGAGAGAAATCTAGGTCCTGAGAAGAAAAGTAACTAGGGAGCTTTTGATTTTTTGAGCGGCTTGAACATGGCCGCCAAGGATTGTTGTAAGTCCCGCCTGGCATTTACCAAGAATGCCTTCGGCGCAAAGCCAAAGGCGGGAGAAGCTGAAGTGGCGGGGCCCGGGCGAAAGAAACAATTCGCCCGTGCGCCGATAAGGAACCTGAAGTCGAGCGGTATTTTATGGCTGGCGAAGAAACAGTCGCCGGCTGAAAGAGATGTAAGACAAGCAGTATGAGCTTTGCCCAGGTCAACCAGCCTGGAGGAGTTTCAACGTGAACGAACAAGACACGGCTGCGGTTCCTTTCCCGAGTTATACCCATGAAAACTCCGACCACCCGGCCAAGGCCGATGCGGAGCAACCGAAACAGCCTGCCGAGTTTGCATTGACTCCGGCAGCCGTTGCTTCGGTCACAAAGGCGCCGCAGGAGAAAAAACGCGCCTCGCGCCTAAGTGAAGACAAGCGCTTCAAGATCTTTTCCGGCTCGGCAAACCGGCCGTTGACCGAAGAGATCTGCAAGTTTCTGGGTGTGCCTGTAGGGGAGACGCGCTTGCAGCGTTTCTCCGATGGCGAGACCCACTTTCAGCTCCTTGAAAATGTGCGTGGCGTGGATGTGTTTCTGGTTCAGCCGACTTGTTTCCCAGTCGACCAGAACTTGGTTGAGCTGCTGATCATGATGGACGCGCTTAAGCGCGCGTCGGCAGGGAGAATTACGGTAGTTGTTCCGTACTACGGATATGCGCGGCAGGACCGCAAAGACCGCCCGCGGGTGGCGATTACTTCCAAGCTCGTTGCGGACCTGCTGACTGCCGCCGGCGCCAATCGGGCACTGTTTGTCGATCTTCACGCGGCGCAGATTCAGGGATTTTTTAATATTCCGGTCGACCATTTGTTCGCCAGTCCAGTGCTGGTTGGATACTACCGGGACTTACAACTGCCGAACCTCACGGTGATCAGTCCGGATGCAGGCGGCGTGGAGCGAGCCAGGTTTTTTGCGAAGAAATTGGAAGTTCCGTTAGCGATCGTCGATAAGCGCCGCACCGATATGAATGTTACCGAGGTGATGAACGTGATTGGCGATGTGCGCGGACGGACTTGTTTGATTCTCGACGACATCGTGGATACGGCAGGAACGCTGGTCAAGACCGCCGAGGCCCTGCTGGAGCAGGGCGCGGAGAAGGTTTATGCGTGCGCTTCGCATGCAGTGCTCTCCGGACCGGCGGTGGAGAGAATCGACGCTTCCAGGCTGGAGGAGTTAGTGGTGACCAATACCATTCCGCTCGCCGAGGCGGCACGGCATGTAAGTAAGATCAAGGTGCTTTCGATCGCAGGCCTGTTAGGTCGAGCCATCGAAAGTATTCATATGGAGACCTCGGTCTCTACTTTGTTTAACTAGATGAGCTTTGCAAGTTGAAGATGCAGGTTGCGGAAAGGGAGCGAGGCTCAACCTCGTGCCCGAAAGGACATGGCAAATGGCAAGTAACAACAAGATTGAAACAGTGGTAGCGACGCCCCGTAAGGGGACGTTCAACAAGAACCATGCGCGCCGTGTGCGCGTGCAGGGACTTATTCCCGCGGTTGTGTATGGCGCGGGCAAGGACTCCGTCGCGGTGACGGTAGACCCGAGGGTCATCACGAAAATTCTGTACTCCGACTCCGGCCATAACACCATCTTCGATCTTACGATCGAGGGCGCCGGTGCGAGCAAGGTTATGATTGTAGATTGGCAGAACGAGCCGATTAAGGGCACGCTGCTGCATATCGATCTGAAACGCATTGCGATGGACAAGGCTATGACGGTATCAGTGCCGGTGCAGCTGGTTGGCACTCCTGTCGGCGTGAAGACGCAGGGTGGCATTCTCAGCCAGGTGTTGCATGAAGTCGAGATCGAGTGCTTGCCGGGCGACATTCCGAGCCACATCGACGTGGATATTTCGAACCTTGAGATCAACGGTGCGATTCATGTGTCGGACCTGCCGCACTCGGACAAGGTGAAGTTTCTCGGCGAAGAGGATGCTCTGGTCGCGCATATCACCGTGATGAAGGAAGAGGTGGTCGCCGAGCCGGTTGCCGGACCGGCCGAGCCTGAGGTCGCCAAGAAGGGTAAGACGGACGCTCCTGCCGCTGAGGCGGCTGCTCCCGATAAAGGTAAGAAGTAGTAGCGCAGCTTGTAGCTGTCAGCTAGAAAAGAGCTGGGAGCTAGCGGCTGCGAGTTAGAGGCTAAGTGCAGTGAAGCTTATTGTCGGTCTTGGGAATCCGGGTCCGGAGTACGCACTCACGCCGCACAATGCCGGGTTTCTGGCGGTCGATCGCATTGCGGAAATTTGCAATGTGAAGATCGCCAACCGTCGGGCGCGAGCGTTGACGGTGAGGGCGAAGCTGGCAGGACATGATGTTCTGCTGGCTAAGCCGGAGACCTTCATGAACCTGAGCGGGCTTGCGGTGGCCGCTCTGTTGCATGAGTTGGAACTCGGGGTGGAGGACGTGATTGTCCTCTACGACGAGTTGGCGATTCCGCTGGGCTACGTTCGCATCCGCGAACGAGGGGCTGAACTTAGCCGGGCGGGAGGGCATAACGGAGTGAAGTCCATCTCCGGCGTGCTTGGTACGGAGGAATGGCTTCGCCTTCGCATCGGGATCGGCAAGCCGCTGCTCCTTGATCCGGATGGAAGGCATGGCCGCGAGATCAAGGCTGGAGGCACCGAGTATCTGCTCTCGCCGATGCGGAAACCGGAGCTGGCAGTGCTGGATGAGGTGCTCGACCAGGCGGTACGCGCGGTCGAGGTTGTGCTGACGAAAGGTGTCGGCGCTGCGATGAACGAGTTCAATAAGAAAGTGAGTAGTGATTAGTGAGTAGTGAATAAAGCAACGGCAAAGGCGGGTATCGTTCCGCTTCTTCTTTATTCACTATTCACTACTAACTGTTCACTGGTAGTTCCAATCTTCCACACCGGTTTCGGAGGGAAGCATCAACCGAAGCGGTGCGGGGCAGAACCCCGCAGAAAGAAGTAAAGATGAATCGAACTTACGAAGTTATGTTTATTGTGCGGCCGGATGTTGAAGAGGCCGAGCTGGACAAGCTGATCGAGACGTTCTCCGGCTATGTGACCACCGGCGGCGGAACGGTAAAGACGACCGAGAAGATGGGCCGTCGCCGGCTCGCGTACACGGTGCGGAAGTTCAACGATGGTTTCTACGTTTTGCTGGTTGTCGATGCGCCGGCGTCGCTGATTTCGGAGATTGAACGCCGTCTGCGCGTGTCCGAGCAGGTGATCAAGTTCATCACCGTGCGCATGGATGAGGAAGACAAGCGCGTGGCCAAGATCAAAGCGCATCGCGATGCGCATGTGAAACGCAGCGCTCTGCCGCAGGTGAGCGCGGAGGCCGCTACGGCGTCTCCCGAGCCGCCCGCCGCAGCGGCGAAGCCGGTGCCACCCGCAGCGCGGGAACCGGTAGCCGCCGCGCCTGAAACAGCGGAAGCTGCAACCGAGCAAGCGGCTGAGCCGGAGCATGCCGCGGCGCAGGCCTAACACGAGCTTTGCAGAACGGCGAAGGCCGGTCTGTTGGATTTGCCGATAGAGGACCCTACGTAACGCCGCATCTTCGCTTCCACGGTCATCGAGCGCGCGACACGCACTCGGAAGGCTAAGTCCAGAGACTCCGAATGCGAGTCTGGAGCGAGAGTGGCAGAACCTGGCTGGCGGCGCAGGCTGCGGCAGTGAGAAGTTCCTGAAGGAGAAAATATGGCTGACGAAACTACGAATCAAGCAGCGAGCGGGGCAACAACGGGAGGCGCGCCGGTTCCGAGCGGCGACGCTCCGCGTGCGAGCGAATCTCCGCGCAGCAGTGACGCCCCAAGCAGCAATGATGCACCACGCAGCAGCGCTGCACCGCGTACAGGCGGGTTCCAGGGCGGATCTCGTCCCGGTGGATCGAGCGGATCGGGCGGTCCACGCGGGCCGCGGCCGGCGGGCGGCCCAGGCGGCGGATCGGGCGGCCCGGGTGGCCGCAAGTTCTTCCGGCGCAAGAAGGTGTGCAAGTTCACGGTGGAGAAGATCGATACGATCAGCTACCGCGATGTGCGCCTGCTGCAGCAGTTTGTGTCCGACCGCGGCAAGATCATCCCGCGTCGGCTGAGCGGCACCAGCGCGCCGTTCCAGCGCAAGCTGACACGGGCCATCAAGCGGGCCCGCGCGATTGCGCTTCTGCCCTACGCGGCGAAGTACTAAGCTCCCATGGCGCGTAACTCGGGTAGTTATGCGCGAACCTTCGAATTTTGCCCGAACAACGAATCGACTTAGCAGGAATGAGTAAGTTGAAGTAAGTCGCGGGTAAGTCGAGTAAGTCTGGAGACGTGTTATGGAAGTAATTCTGAAGGAAGATGTGAATAAGCTCGGTCACCGGGGCGATGTAGTGAAGGTCGCCGCCGGGTATGGCCGCAACTATCTGCTGCCGGGCAAGCTGGCGATCGAGGCGACGGCGGCGAACAAGGCGGTCATCGAGCAGATGAAGGCTTCGTCGATCCGCAAGTCGGCCTCGGAGAAGGGCGGAGCGGAAGAGCTCGGAGCCAAGCTCAATGAGCTGGTGCTGACGTTCGAACGCAAGACCGGCGAGAACGATCACCTGTTCGGTTCAGTCACGTCGCAGGACATTGCGCACGAGCTGGAGGCGCAGGGCTACAAGGTCGACCGGCGCAAGATCCACTTGGAAGAGCCGCTCAGGTCCATCGGCGAGTTCCATGTGCCGATCCGGCTGCACCGGGAGGTGTCCGCGCACCTGCAGGTGAACATCAAGAGCGACGCGCCGGAACGCACGGCGGAGGCTTCGGCCGAGCACGACGACACGGTGTTCCGGTCGACCTACACGGGCGAGCTGGACGACAACCGCGACTAGCTTCGTTAGAGACAGACTGTGACGGCGCCTGCACTCCCTTGGAGTGCGGGCGCTGCTTTTTGGGTGCAGGGAGGGAGGTACGCCCTCCCTTTGGTTGAAGCTATGAAAAGCAAAGCACTTAGCTGGTGGCTATCCCCGATAAACCTAGATTCTAAAAGTTTATGGTCAAAATTTTGATTCTCAAGGGGTTAGGGCGGTAGTCCCGATGATGTATCGCGACCCCGAGAAGCAGATTCCTACGGAATGACAACCAGAAGAGCAAGAGCGAGACTCTACACCAATGGGAACCTTCGACTGGGCACTTCGATCTGATCACTTCCATCTGGACACTGCGATCCGGGCGCCAGTGAAGAGTGCCAGTGACGGGTGCCGGCTAGAGGGCGTGGGGAAGGGTGAGGACCGGAGGACGACGAGAGGTGCGAGCGATGGAGCGAGTCGAGCGCGTTTACCGATACTGGTTCAGCCGTGAGGATGGGGTGCGGGAGCACCTTGTGGCGCGGTGGCTGTTCCTGCGGGCGCTGGGGCTGATTTATTTTTCGGTGTTCTACGCGCTGCTGTTTCAGGTGAAGGGGTTGATCGGGACCGACGGGATTTTGCCGGCGCGGGAGTACCTGCAGGCGCTGAGCGGGCAGGGTGCGCTGCGGTTCTGGTATGCGCCGACGCTGCTGTGGCTTTCTTCGAGCAACGACATGCTGATGGCGCTGGTGTGGGTGGGCCTGGTTGCGTCGCTGCTGGTGGTGGCCAATGTTGCGCCGCGCGCGATGCTGATGGTGTGCTTTGTGTGCTTCCTGTCGTTCATCGGGGCGGCGCAGGATTTTGCCGCGTATCAATCGGATGGGATGCTGCTGGAAGCAGGATTTCTGTCGTTGTTTCTCGCGCCTCCAGGGTGGTGGCCGGGGTGGGGGGCGAAGTCTGTTGCGCATCCTTTGGCGCTTGCACCGCGGGCGGCGTGGTTCTTGCTGCTGTGGGAGTGGTTTCGGATTTACTTCGAGTCGGGCGTGGTGAAGCTGGCGAGCGGCGACAAGACCTGGCGCAACCTGACGGCGATGTACGACTACTACCAGAATGGGCCGCTGCCGACGTGGATTGGGTGGTACTTGCAGCATCTGCCGCACTGGTTTCAAAAGGCGACGGCGGGCGCGACGCTGGGGATGGAACTGGTGCTGGTGTGGATGGTGTTCCTGGGACGGCGCGCGCGGATTGCGTGCTTCTTCCTCGTGACGGCGTGGCAGATCGTGGTGATCGCGACGGCGAACTATGCGTTTCTCAATTACCTGGTGCTGGTGCTGGCCTTTCTGCTGTTGGACGATGGGTTTCTGGGGAGGTTTGTGCCGGTAAGGTGGAGGGCGGGAGTTGCGGCGGGTGGTTCTGTCGCCGCGACTCCCACGTCTCAGACGCGAGACGTAGGGCACCCGGGGATTGTAGAGCTGTTCGGGAGTGACGAAGCTGACGAGGATGAGGCGCGTGGGGATGTGAGGACGTCGCGGCGCTCCCGGGTGCAGACGGCGCTGGCCGCGGTGATGCTGACGTGGATTGCGTATGCGACAACGGCACCGCTGGTGGAGATGTTCTGGCCGACTGCGCCGCTGCCCTCCGCGCCGATCGCGATGCTCGATCCGTTTCGGATTGCGAACACGTATGGGCTGTTCGCGGTGATGACGCCGGAGCGCTACGAGATTGCGTTCCAGGGGTCGGACGATGGAGTGCACTGGACGGCGTATCCTTTTCGCTATAAGCCGCAGAATGTGAGGGCCGCGCCGGGCATCTATGCGCCGTATCAGCCGCGGTTCGATTGGAATTTGTGGTTCGCGTCGCTGGGGACGTGGCAGCAGAATACGTGGGTGGTGCGGACGGAAGAGCTGTTGTTGCAGAACGATAAGGATGTGCTGAGTTTGTTCGCGGGCGATCCGTTTGCGAGCGCGCCGCCGAAGTATGTGCGGGCGGTGCTTTGGCAATACTGGTTCAGCACGCCGGAGCAGAAGCGAAGCGAAGGCGTGTGGTGGACGCGCAAGCTGCTCGGAGCTTACGCGCCGACGGTGGAGCGGCTGCCGGATGGGCGGTTTGCGGCTGTGGAGTGAGCGCTTCGCACGTGCGCGGCCGCCCTGTCTAACTTCGTGCACTATCACTTCGTCCGCTATCGCCCATCTTGTGCGGGCGGAATTACTTTCCCGGTGCCAAGGGCCAGGTGTTCCCCAGCAACTCATTCGCCAGAGCGCAACCGGGCGGTGATTCGATCCAAGAGTTCTCCCCTGCGGATCCTCGCGGCCTGCCGATGCAGGTGTGCGACTGGGTCATCGGGATCGCCAGAGTCATCATCTTCTGCGTGCTCGTCTAGCTTCTGCTCCAGAATATGTTCAATTTGTGGCTCCATGAGCGCCTGCAGAGCGTGCAAGGCGTTTCCAACGGCGGCTGATGATGGATAGAAGCCTAAGCGCCGCTTACCCTGGCGTTTGCGGCGACGCCAGCGCCAACGCTGGAAGAAGAAAAGGAGCCCAATGAAGGCCAGAAAAGGAAGAAAATAGAGGACACAAAGCGTGATTGTGGAGTCGAAAGACACGAAAACCCCCGATAGCTCGGAACGGTGAAGACGTGAGTGGACGAGCAGCTATGGGGAACAGCACTCCCATACTTCTGCAGTTTCGGCCGTCTTATGCGTGGTTCTGTGGGGGTGGGCGCTGGAAGCGTGAAGGGAGATCAGGAGACGGAGTTGCAGCGTCCTCGCTAAAGCGTCCGCTGCAATGCAACGAGCGCCGGAAATCAGCTTCCGCAAAGACAAGCAGCGGGAGAAAGCTGATGCAGGCCAGAGTGAGGCCGGGGGAAGGTGCGAGGTGCGGGACGAGGAGCAGTAAAAGCAGGCTCGCCGCAATTACGAAGAGCACAAGCGTCCGAAGTTTGCGACTCATCAACACCGTAGCTGCAGTATATCCGCACAGGCCCAACTGCGACGCTTACTCGTACTTGAGGGTGGAGACGGGGTCGAGGCGGGCGGCGCGGGTGGCGGGGAGCGTGCCGAAGACCACGCCCACCAGCACCGAGGTGGCCAGCGCGACGAACGCGGCCCAGGCAGAGACGGGAATTTTGAAGTCGGTGAAGAGGCGCACGCTGAGCGGAAGCGCGAGACCGATGATGGTGCCGACCAGGCCGCCCGAGAGCGAGAGGAAGATCGACTCGACCAGAAACTGAAGCCGAATTTCGCGGCGGGTTGCGCCCAGCGCCTTGCGGATGCCGATCTCCTTGATGCGTGCCTGCACGTTGGCCAGCATGGAGTTCATGATGCCCACGCCGGAGACGATCAGCGTGATGGCCGACGCGAGCGTGAGCACGATCGTGAGCATGGTGGCGATCTGGCCCATGACGCTGAGGACTTCGGTGAGGGTGAACGCGTTGTAGACGCTGGAGGGGCGGTGGCGCGATTGGACGATGGCGAGGATGCGGCGCGCGGCGGGCTCGACTTCGCTGACGGTGCGCATGGTGAAGAAGATCTGCTTGACCTGGTCGGTGCCGGTGAAGTAGCGGGCGACCGGGTAGGGGATGAGGATGGTCTGGTCGGAGACCTCGGACATGCCGAAGGTCTGGATGGTCTCTTTGAAGACGCCGATGACGGTGAGCGGAATGCCGCGCACGGAGATGGTCTGGCCGATGGCCGCGGGGTAGCTGCCGTAGAGCGTGAGGGCGAGGGGCGCGACGATGACGGCGACCTTGGCGTGCGTGCTGGAGTCCTGGTCGTCGAAGAAGCGGCCGGCGAGGACCTTGAGATTGCGCACCTCTTTGTACTGCGGGCTGACGCCGAGCAGCGCGGCCTGCTTGGTGATGCCGTTGCCGATGGAGATGCTGTCGTCGATCTCGTACATGGGCGAGCTGGCGACGATGCCGGGCACTTCGTTGAGCACGGCGTTCATGTCTTCGAGCGTCATGTTGTCCTGCTCGGCGACGTTGTTGGGGCCGGCTACGTTGCCGCCGACGTACTGCATCTCGACCATGTTGGGGCCGATGCTGGCGATCAGGTTGAGCGCGTACTGGCGGCCGGTGAGGCCGAGCGTGTAGACCAGAATGATCGAAGCCGAGCCGATCACCATGCCCAGCATGGTGAGCAGCGAGCGGCCCTTGCTGGCGCAGAAGCTGTCGATGGCGAGCGCAACGGTCTCGCGAAACGCGACCGTGGATCGCGCGCTGAGCAGCGTGGCGCGGAAGCTCTCGGAGGTGGTGACGCCGGTTGCCATAAGAGAAAAGATGCGCAGTCGCAGATTTAGTATCGCAGGCGCACTCGGCGGCTGCCAGCGGAAGTCTGGTTGGGAGAGGTGGCCGCGCGGGTGCGGGTATTGCGGGGCGGCAGATTGGCGCTGCAAATTGGCGCTGGGGGGGCGGGGCGTACTAGACTCTGGGGAGGAAGAGTGGCCGAGTGGTTGATGGCTCCAGTCTTGAAAACTGGCGTACCTGAAAGGGTATCGGGGGTTCGAATCCCTCCTCTTCCGCCACTAGCTTCCGGTTTGGATCTTCAGTATCCGCGGATCTGCTGAGGATGGCAGATTTCGCGGATAATATGCACTCTTTGGAGCGGCTGACCCCATCGGAGAAGCGAGAGCTTTTCCAATGGGGGCGCCGTTAGGCGTGGATCCTCCCGATCGCGGAATGGAGCGATTGGCATGAGCAAACTCTCTAACCGGCTCGACGGATTACCACCTTTGTATGGACGGCTGGTCCAGCGAGCTTGACGAAGCTTGGCTCGTGGATCAACGCGCTGAGGTTACCCTGACAGGGTAGCGTGCATCCGGGGAGAAACACGCGTATTGCGATTTGGGCTGCGGGGAGTGCCGTGGCTCTCCAGATCGTCTTCACGATAGACTTCCGATTAGTCCGGTAACGTACATCAAACATCCTCATTCGGTCGGTTCTCTATGTCAAAGTTCAGGCAGGTTACGAGGAATCGATCTTGGTCGTCGGAGTGGAGAAAGAATTAGACGATTCAAGCGAGCCGTCGACCATTAGCCAGCGGATTCTTTAAAACAGCGCATTCGTCTACCGTGAGGCCGGCCGCAATTAGCGATGTTTATTGCGACTTTCCAAACAAGTGTTGCATCTTTCGGAGCATGCGCCTCGCATGCAACCAGGAGCAGGCCCTCAGAAGGGCAAGTCTTCAGGGCTGTCTGATCACGTCGTGAAATGCCTTCTTCTCAGTTCCGAACAGAGCTGTTGAATTCCGGAGGATTACGTCTTGACAATCTTCCATTCTGCGGCCTAATGTCTTTCCGGTAACGTACACAGCGACCATTGGAGAACCCAAGCGCGATGGCTCTGCCTCCAGTCCCCAGAACATAAGAGAACTCCGGGCGAGCGATGGGGAGATGGGAAGGAGAGAGGTGAAATGTTGAAAGCGCTATGGAAGAAATTGCCGCAAGCGGGTTTTGTCTATGTGCTAGCCGTCGGGATGTTACAGCTGGTGTTGCCGCGAGGATGCGTTGCCCAGGTGGACCAAGGCGCCATCACGGGCTACATCAAGGATTCCACTGGCGCTGTGGTCCCGAATGCAACGGTCACGGTCACTAATCTCGATACCGGTTTAAGCCTTCAGGTCAAGACAAACGGAAGCGGCGTGTACGTTGTCGCACCGGTGAAGATCGGCAACTATAGGGTAGCTGCGACTGCGAACGGCTTCGATACGGTGACTCAGAGCAACGTTCGCGTGGACATCCAGACACGTCTAAGCGTGAACCTAACGCTGCAACCGGGCGCCGTAACCGAAAACGTAACGGTTACTTCGGCCGCGCCGCTGCTGCAGACCGGGGACGCTTCCGTACAACAGGTAATCAGTGCCCAGACGATCGACAACACGCCCCTCAACGGACGAAACTTCGTCTACATTACGCAATTGACTGCCGGAGTTGCACCGCCGTTCGGACACACCCGGGGCAGCGGCAGCGGTGACTTTGTGGCGAACGGGCAACGAGCAACGCAGAACGATTTCATCCTCGACGGGGTGGACAACAACACCAACCTTGTCGACTTCCTGAACGGTCAGAGCTATGTCATTCGCCCTCCGCCGGACGCGCTGGCCGAGTTCGCGGTGCAGACGAGCAGTTTCAGTGCGGAGTTTGGGCACTCCGCCGGCGCGGTCGTGAACGCGAGCATCAAGTCCGGCACCAACCAGATCCACGGCGATCTGTGGGAGTATTTCCGCAACACGGATCTGGACGCCAAAAATTGGAATGCGCTTACGATTCCCGTCTACCATGAGAACCAGTTCGGCGCGACGCTTGGTTTTCCGATTCTGAAGAACAGGTTGTTTTATTTTGGAGATATAGAAGCGAACCGCATCGCCTACAGCAATCCGGGGACATATTCGGTCCCAACCCCGCTGATGCGGCAGGGAAATTTCTCGGAATTGCTGAATTCAAGTCTGAATGGTTCGAGCGTACAGCTCTATGAGCCGAACTCCGGAGGCGGAGCGGCCAATAAGCTGGTTTGCAATGGCCAGAACAACGTCTTGTGCACGAACCAGATAGATCCGATTGCGCAGAATATTCTGAACCTTTATCCACTGCCGAACACAAATGGCGGGAAGACCACAAATAATTACGTTGTCAATTCCCCCACGCACAACAATACCATCCAATGGGACCAGCGTATCGACTGGAATTTGACCTCCCGAGATCAGGCGTTCGCCCGCTACAGCTACAATCATGTCATCACGGTCAATGCTCCTCCCCTGGGTCCGATCCTTGATGGTAGTGGCTATGGCGGTGAATACGACGTCGATCTCGCGCAGAATTTCATGCTGAGTGAAACGCACTTCTTCACTCCGAGCTTCTCGAACGAGTTCCGCTTCAGCTTCAATGCCGGCAAGTTTTCGTTTCTGCAGCCGAACGCGAATGTGGATCTCGCGCCCACACTAGGTCTGGGCGGTGTTCCATTCTCGCCGAACGAGGGCGGTTTGCCTCTGGGTGTTGTATCTGGGCTCAGCAACTGGGGCTCGCAGGGCACATCGAACGAGACGCAGAACGTGTACGAGATTCTGGACAATATATCCAAAACAATCGGCAAGCACACTCTCCGGGCAGGTGTTTCCTTAGAGTCAATTCGCTTCTTCTATCGCTACGCGCCATCCTCGCTTGGCAACTACTACTTCACGGGTCTATATACCAGTCAGCCCGGCACGCCCAACACTGGCTCCGGAATCGCCGATTTTCTGGCCGACCAGATGAACACGTCCGCGCTCTCGACCGCACCGAACATCAACGATGCGCAGTGGTACGACGCCGCCTATGTGCAGGACGACTGGAAACTCACGTCGCGCCTGACCCTCAATCTGGGTGTTCGTTACGACTACTATGAGCCGTACAAGGAGAACTCGCATCACCAGGAAAACTTTATTCCTGGCACTCTTGGCATCGGGACCGGCACGGGCACGCTGGAGTTTCCAAGTTTGATTGAGAGCACCCTGAACCTTGGGACGAAGTTTCCATCCATACTTGCTAAAGACAATGTTGCTGTTGCCTATAACAACAACGAGCGCCTTGCGAATGTGCAACTCGGCGATTTCGCGCCGCGCCTTGGAATCGCCTATCAGCTAACTCCCGCGACGGCGATCCGTGCCGGCTTTGGTCTCTTCTACGGAGGTCTGGAAAGCCAGGGCAACACTAACCTGGGTAACAACTTTCCGTTCCAAGGTCAGCTCAATGTTAACCCGGTTGGCTGCATGCTGGGCAACTGTCCTTCCAACGGCATCACGCTGGAAAGCGGCGAGCAGGCGCAATTTGCCGCGGGCTTCCTTAATTCCGTGTCCGATCCCGGGGTCCATGCAATCGACACTAATATCAAGGTTCCTTACACCGAAAACTACAATTTATCGTTCC
Organism: Granulicella sp.; assembly: GCA_965277925.1. Lineage (GTDB taxonomy): Bacteria > Acidobacteriota > Terriglobia > Terriglobales > Acidobacteriaceae > Granulicella. The sequence goes on from OZ255850.1 coordinate 3,094,930, forward strand.
AACAGGAGCTGACTCCGAGCATGGCGGCGACGATCAGCTATGTAGGCAATGTATCGCGGCATCTATCGACCTACTTTGATCCGAACACTGTGCGCGGCCTGTTCTATCCAGGAACTAATACGCGACCGTACCTGCCGTTCCCGGATTTCGGTGGCATCGGTACAATTCACTTCAACGGCGTGAGCACGTATAACTCACTCCAGGCAAAGGTGGAAAAGCGCCTCTCTCATGGACTTAGCTTTCTAACCACCTATACCTGGGCCCACGCCTTGGACGACTCTAGCTCCGCAGGTGGGCTTTCGACGGCCATTGGCATCCGGCAAGTGGCCCTGATCCCGATCATCGATGAGTACACCAACTCGATTTACGATGTGCGCAACCGCTTTACGCTGAACGGCAACTATCAGCTTCCTTTCGGCGTGGGACGTGCGCACCTCAATCATCCTGGTGTGCTGAACGAGATCGCCGGCGGATGGTCGAGCAGCTTGACCTGGGTTGCGCAGAGTGGCACGCCATTTACTGTAAGTCAAACCGGCTCGACGGCCGCTGGAGGGAGCGCCCGCCCGTTCCAGGTGGGCGATCCTTTCCAGTCCGGCGGCCTGCCAGATCCCACCAACACGACATTGGTACAAGCCGCACAGACGCAGGGCTATAAGTGCCCTACCACCACGAGAACGAAGCAGAACTGGTTCAATCCTTGTGTCTATGCCAACCCACTGCCGGGTAATCTTATCTGCCCGGTTGGATCGGCAACCGGTACCGTGACCAACGGCGTGCCGTGTCAATATGCGGGACCCGTCACCGATACAGCGACTGCAATCGCCTTCCTTGGCGGCAAGCAAGATACGCTGTATGGCCCCGGCTACTATGGCGTCAACATGTCGATCTTCAAGAACTTTACGACATGGCGCGAGCAGTATCTGCAATTTCGCGCGGATGGTTTCAATGTGCTGAACCACCCGACACTGGCGAACCCAACCAATACCACAGCCAATACACAAGCTGGCCTGATCACGAAACCGCAGACGTTCCAGAGCAATACACCTGATGCGCGTTTCTTCCAGCTTTCTTTGAAGTACGCGTTCTAGCAAGACTGCGTTTGCGTGTCGCACCCGATAGAGCGGGAGCGGCACGCTTGCTCTTCCCATTGCAAGCCGAGGGCTAGTCTGCCACACGGCGCGAGGTACCCCTTGCCGAAATTGCGCAGCTTTTCTGCTCTGCTTCCTGCCATCGTTCTCGCCGCTACAGCAGGTTGTTCGTTCTGCCAGAGTCCCGCTACGCCCCTTACTTCTCCGGACCGCCGGCTAGTGATGCATTTCCAGACGCTTCCGCAGAAGAGCGTGCCGGACGGTGCAGGGAAGCTGGTCTATTCGCTTACATTCGACGGCAAGCCTGTGCTGGATAACTCCGGGCTGGCCCTGGAGTTGGGTGACGACCCGGCGCTTGGGACAGATGTGCGCATCACGGGATCGGACGCAGGACAAGGCGTCGATGACTACCGGCTCGAAAACCAGAAGGTAAGCAGCGTGCATGACGCTTACAACAGTGTTGTCATTCATGCCGCGGAGAGTGGCGCGCCGCATCGCGTGATGGACATTGAGGCTCGCGCATACAACAGTGGGATTGCCTTTCGATACTTGCTGCCGCGGCAAGGCGCGAGCACTGACCTGCACCTCGGGCAGGAGGACACCGAATTTCGCCTTACTACCGACGCCACAGATTGGCTGCTCGCGTTGCCCAGCTATCAAAGCAGCTATGAGAGCGAGTATGTGAAACTGCCCACTTCGGCGTTGAGCAATCAAGGCGGCGTGCCGAGCAGCTTTCTTATCGGTTTGCCGTTGCTGATCCACGAACCGGGAGTGGCGTGGATGTCGCTGACGGAGGCGAACATCGAGGGCAGCACCTCGATGTATGTGACGAACCCTTCGGGAAACTGGGCGGGACATTGGTTCGTATCCAAACTTTCGCAGCGCCTCGATGATCCAAAGTTCGCAGTCGAGGGTACGCTTCCGTATCACTCGGCGTGGCGGGTGCTTGCGGTCGCCGATGATCCAGGTCGCCTGGTGGAGTCGACCCTGCAGTACGATCTGAACCCGCCCAGCCGGGTGCAGGACACCTCCTGGATTCACGGGGGGAAGGCATCTTGGAACTGGTGGGTGAACAATGTGGACGGCAATGGTCACTCCGCGTACACGACGGAAAACATGAAGTACTACGTCGATTTCGCTGCGCGGTCGGGCTTCCGATACATGATGCTTGATGCAGGCTGGTCCGCCGGTCACGATATCACGCGCTTAAACGGCAAGGTAGATGTGCCGGAGCTGGCGCGCTATGCCGCCACCAAGAACGTGAAGGTGTGGATCTGGTGCTACTCCAAGTCGGTGACGGATCAAATGAAGGATGCATTTCCGCTGTTTGAAAAGTGGGGTGTTGCGGGCGTTAAGATCGACTTCGTCAACCGCGACGACCAGCAGGGAGTGCAATTTTATTATGATGTCGCGCGCGAAGCGGCGGCACATCACTTGATGGTCGACTTTCACGGAACGCGGACACCCTGGGGGATCGAACGAACGTATCCGAATGTGCTGAGTTTCGAAGGTGTGCTTGGAATGGAGAACAATAAAGAAGGCCGGCGCGACAGCCCGGTTGACCGTTCCGTCTTCTCCTTTACGCGCTTGCTTGCCGGTCCGATGGACTATACGCCGGGCGGCTTCGATAATGCCACGGAAGACGGCTTCATTGCGCGGAACACCAACCCGATGGTGATGGGTACGCGCGCTCAGCAGCTTGGGCTGTATGTCATCTTCCAGACGCCGATCCAGATGGTCTCTGATAGCCCGCAGGCCTATGCCGGGCAGCCCGCATTCCAGTTCATCAAGGATGTGCCCGTCGCGTGGGACAGCACCCGTGTGCTCGATGGAGAACCGGGTGAGTTCATTACGATTGCGCGGCGGCATGGCGACGAGTGGTACCTGGGCAGCATGACAAACTGGACGCCACGCAGCTTACAAATGCCACTTAGTTTTCTGGATGAGCGTGAATATACCGCGGAGATCTATGAGGATGGACCTGACGCCGGCACAAATCCAAAGGATGTAGTGATAAGAAAGCAGAGGGTACGCAAGGGGCAGACTCTCACCCTGAAGTTAGCGAGTGGTGGCGGATGTGCGATCCGCTTTATACCGCTGCGGCAGCATTAGCGGTGCGGTTTGCGGCAGTCGTTCCAGCCGGCATCAGCTCCGCTTCAAGTTCTTCGTCGGTATCGATGATGTAGTTGGAAAAAAGGGAAAGATTGCTGCGAAAGATCACATGAGGCGCCAGCCGAACTACCGGTTGCGGTCTGTCTTCCTTGGTCAGATGCGCGACCAGACTCTCAAAAGCGTTGCCTTGCGTATAGGGTCTCTGGTACATGGTGGCCAGCACTTTTCCGAATTCGATCAATGGAACCAGCTCTTGAAAGAGGTCCGTTGTCACGATCTGCGTCTTGCCCAACAGCTTGAGTTCATCGAGCGCCTTCAGCACTGGCAGGCTGTTGGCCGTGCTGAGATAAAGCCCGTCCGGCCGGTCCTTGCTCTGCATCAACGTCATCGCCTGCCGGTAGGCGTCTCTCGGACGTTCATGGCTTTCGAGCGCGGGCAGCAGCGTGAGGTGGGGAGACTGGAAGGCCAGCGTGGCAGCAAAGCCGCGCAGCTTCTCGGCGTGGTCCAGCGTAAACAGTTCGCCACTGAAGATCGCTACGTTCGCCTTGCGGGTAAGTTTGTGGGAGAGCAGCTCAGCGGCGATCGCTCCGCTGATATAAGCGTGCGCGGCCACCGAGCCCACCCGCTCGGTGTTCGGCGCATCGCTGCCAACGCACATCATCGCGGTCCCGCTGCGCGAGAGCTTACGGATCAGCGGATCGAATTTACGGCTGTCGCCGGGAAGGAAGATGACGCCATGATAATGCCGCTGCATCGCGTTCTCGATGGCTTCGACATCTCCCACCCCCAGCCGCGGGTACTCGTGAAACTCCAGGTTGATCTGCAACCCTACCATCGCCGCGGCCGCCGCACGGATGCCCGGCCTAAAGATCACTTTTCCGGACGCTCGATGAAACAATACGCAAAGGAGCTTATCGTTCAAATCAATCTCAGGAGTCTGAGCATGGCTAACACCTCATCACCTACTCGCCCCACCCGGCGTGACTTTCTGCGTAACGCTGCCCTGGCTTCTGGCGCTATGGCTGCTGCCGGCAGCAGCACTGCGGAAGCTGCCAGCGCTTTCGACACCGCTTCGGCTTCCGCCGCCCGGCCGAATGTTCTGATGATTTGTGCCGACCAATTCCGCGCCGATTTCATTGGCGCAAGCCATGAGAATCCTTCCGTCAAGACGCCGCATCTCGACGCATTAGCCGCGCGTGGCGTGAACTTCCGTCAATGCATCACGAATCAACCACTCTGCTCCCCGTCACGCGCCTCGTTTATGACGGGGCGGTATGCGACGGAAGTGGGCCTCTGGAAACTTGGCCTTGAGCTTGATCATTCGTTGCCGACCATTGCCACAGAGTTCCGCAAGAACGGCTATACGACGAATTTCATGGGCAAGTGGCACGTTTCCAAGACGGAGTTGGGCGATGGCAAGAAACAATTGGGATGGATTCCACCCGGCCCATCCCGCGGCGGCTTCGACGATCTGTGGGAGGGCGCGAACGTGACGGAGATCGTCTCGCATCCGTATGAAGGAAGCTATTGGGAGAATGACGGCAAAGACATTGGCTTCAAGGATGAGTATCGCGTCGACTTCATAGCAAACCGCGGTGTGGAGTTCATCGAACGCAAGCACGATAAGCCGTGGCTGCTGTTTCTCTCGCAGCTTGAGCCGCACCACCAGAATGACATTGACGCCTTCGTCCCGCCGCGGCGCTATGCAGATAATTTTCCGTGGCGGCTCTATCGGTCGCAACTTGCGGCCGCCCAGCAGAATGACGTGGACGCCCTGGTTCATTCGGACCGCCCCGATTATGCCGATCCGTATATTCCGGAAGACCTCCGCAATCTTCCTGGCAATTGGCGTTCGCGTATTCCGGGCTATTACGGCTGTGTGCAGGCCATCGACGACTGCGTCGGCAGCCTGGTTGCGGCGCTGGAGAAAACCGGACAGCTCGATAACACCATCATTGTTTTCTTCTCGGACCACGGCTGCACGTTCCGCACGCGGCTCGGCGAGTACAAGCGTTCTCCCCACGACTCTTCGCTCCGTGTGCCGTTCGTCATTGCGGGGCCCGGCTTCGACCGATCGGCCGTGATCGATGAGGTGGTCTCGCTATTGGATCTGACACCGACGTTGTTGGATGGCGCGGGCATACAGCCGCCTCCAAGCATGCGCGGCAAACCGCTTAAGCCGCTGGCGCAGGATCCGAAAACACGCGGGGCATGGGATTCGACGGCATACTTCCAGATCAGCCAATCTATCTGCGGGCGGGGCATTCGCACGCGCGACTGGTGCTACTGCGCTTTTGATCCAACGGTGAAAGGTGGCAATGCTGAGTTCGGCAAACAATACCAGGACTTTGCACTGTATTGCATTGCGAGCGATCCAGCCGAACTGGTGAACTTGGTCGGGCGCGAGGAGTACAGACATATTGCAGACCAGCTCCGTGAGGAGTTGCAGAAACGCATCGTCGCGGCCGGTGAGCCGGAGACGGCGATTACGCCAATTCACTACTACGCATGACGACCTTCCATCCGTCTTTCCCGCCGTGAGCGAAGGAGAACCGCGCAGGATCGGAGAAGAGAGTGGGCGCTCCGTGGACGACTTCCGCAATCAACGGTCAGCCACTCCGGTTCTCTTTTACTGCACGGTGACGCTTACAGCGTTGGAGTCTCCCGAGCCCGGATTGCGACAGGTCAAGCTGGCACTGCCTGTCGTCGACAGCTCCGATGCCCCCACCGCGACACTCAGATGTTGAGCGTCCACGAACATCGTGTCATGCACAACGCCATTCCACACGACGCTCGCTCCCGGCAGGAATCCGCTCCCTGTCACTGTGATGCGCTGATTCCCGCTGTTCACCCCGACCGTGCCGGTTCCTACGGCAGTCATCGTGGGCGCGGGGTTCGAAGTTCCCTCCGCCGGAAGCACGAAGGGTCCGCGGATCAAGAACACCTGGGATGCTGTGCTGCTCGCAATTCCGCCGGTAAGGATATAGGCCAACCCATCCTGCCCCCACCGCGTGCCGGGTGCCGACTCAACAATACTGTTATTGATCGGGAATTCGATCTCGTCCTCCAGCGCGAAATGCTGCGTGTCGAAGCGCTGAAGGAACAGCAGCCAGGTGCCGGCATCGTTGATGCCCACGTTGAAGCTCTTCTGTTCGGCTGCGTAGGGTATAACACCGCCGCCGACGAGCCCTGTGGCGTAAGGCCCAGCCCCATAGGGCAGCACCGCGATCTGCGTAGGCGGCGTTGTTTTCGGATCGATAATGCCTCCGGCCCCGCCATAGATCAGGCCGTTGTCCAGCGCGATGCTGCCTGAGAACCCGCCCATTCCGAGCATGGTGCTGCCATCGATGAGGTGAGCTCCGGTGCTGTCCACTGTATAGCGGTAGAGTTCGGCGCCGGTCGACTGGTTGTCATACGAATACGCGTGGCTCGCATCCGCGAACACCGCATCGTTGAATCCAAACGACGAGTTCGGCCGCTCCGTGGGCGTCGATCCGTTGAAATCGAAGATCCCGACGTTATCCACCGCAATGCTGTTGTCCGCTCCCGGAATGGTCGCCAGTCCGGTCGCGGCCGTCGGCCCCGCTGGATAGAAACCGCCGGTTAGCGGCACTGTGAAATCCAGGCTCTGCGCCGCCATATTGAACCGTGCCAGGCTCTTGGCGCCCCTGATGCCCAGATACAGGTAGTTCCCGCTGGTCGTCTCGGCAATCAAGTTGGGTTCGCTTCCCACCTGAATCGGCTGGCCAGTCGCTCCGGTGGCGGGATCGATCGACACCAGGCTATTGCCCTTGATGGCCGTCGATGTGCTCGGAAGCACCGCCCACAGCTTGCGTGTATAGGGGTCCCACACCATTGCATTGGCCGGAACCGGCAGCAGGCTGTAGATGCTCACGGTCAGCGGACCGGAGTTGCCGCCGCCGGGCGCCGCCGAGGACACAGTTACGGTACCCCAGCCGAGCTGCTGAATCAGCGACGAATCCACCGTTGCCGTCAACTGACCGGCATTCATCAGAGTCGTGCTCAGCGCGGTCCCATTCCATTGGATTGCCGAGGCGGAAGTGAACCCACCGCCGTTCACCGTCAGAGTGAAACTCGACGAACCCGCCGCAACCAGATTCGGTGAAAGGCTTGAGACCAGGGGTGCCGGACTGTAAGACGAACCACTTGCCGTGGTCGTCGCTGAGGCCTGATTGTTGGATGAATTCGGATCGAAGCTCTGCGAGTCGATGCTGGCGTTGATCTGAATCGAGCCTGCCTCGGCCGGAGTCGCAGAAACCGTGACCGTCGCCGAAGCGCCATTCTTGATCGCGCCTAGATCGCAGTGCAGGACGCCATTGCCGCTGCAGATGCCTTGCGACGCAGTGGTGCTCCCATAGATCAACGCACTGGGCAGACGCGTGGTCAGCAGTACCCCCTGTGCATCGCTCGTGCCCAGGTTGGTCACCTGAAGCTGATAGCTGAAGGCCGTTCCCGTGCTCACCGTCGAAGGCACCTGCGCCGTAACCTGCAGGTCGGCCGGAGAGCTGCTGGTGTCCTTGACGTAGGTTCCGTGCAGAAGATAAAGCTGGTCGGGCGTGTGGAACGCCAGGCCGTTCTGACCCCAGCGAACGAGGTCCTGCTGATACTCCAATACCGAAGTCGTCGTGCTGACCGCGCCGATCCCCGTCACCGGCAAGGTGATCACGGGATTGAACGTCGTTTCGTCGTAGCCGATGATCTCGGAACTGTTGCTGGTGTAGTTGGTTGGCACCACCCAGGCCCGGTTGAGCGCCGAATCCGATACCACCGGCCCCGAAGCCGCCACCGGCGTGCTCGAGTAGCTTGAGGTCATCGAGAACTGGCCCAAGGTGGCGCCGGTGGTTGCGTCGGCAACGACGCCGTTCGGGAAGTACAGCCGGCCGTTGTCATACTGCAGTGTCCTTCCGCCGCCGCTGGACGGAAGCTGCGTGTACCCTGTGATCCCGGTGCTATCCACGTTGAACTTGTAGATGTAACTGCCAATCGTCGTGGCGGACAGATAAAGCGTGGAAGCCGACGAGCCGAAGGCCAGCGCACCGGAGTTGCTGTCGAAGTACGTGCTGAGGCCCGAGCTGCTCTTCGGACGCGCCACACCGGAGTCGTAGATCGTGGCCACACCGTTGATTGCGTAAACCGCCACTGAGTTGGGCTGTCCCGGAAGCGCAGCGAGCCCTGAGGCGGTGTAGGGCGGCACGTAGATGCCCTGCGTTCCTCCGAGTGACCACTGCACACCAGCTGTTCCGGTTTGCAGATTCACCTGCCGCACAGCGCCCGCGCCGTCCAGCCCAACGAATGCCTGCGTGCCGTCGTCGGAGAGCGCCAGCCGGTTCGGCTCGCTGCCCACAAAGATCTGGCGCTGCACCGTTCCTGTCGTTGGATCGATGCCCACCAGATTGTTGCCGAGCCCGTTGCCGGCGCGGCCCGCGATCGTGGCGTACAACAGCCCATCCTTCGAGTTCCAGACGAGGTCGTTGATCGGCAACGCAACGTAGGTGCTGAAGCCCTGCGTGGACCCAGCGGCCCCCATATTCTCCGGCGTGGAAATCGTGAGGGTCGCCGTGCCCGCAACGCTCAGCAGCGCAGCCGGGATCACCGCGCTCAGCCCGGTGCTCGAGGAATACGTCGTCGCCAGCGGCGTGCCGTTCCACTGCACCACGCTGTCCGCGAAGAACCCGGAACCGCTTATCGAAACCTTGAGATCGGCGCTGCCCAGCGCTGCCGACGAGGGATAGACCGTAAACGGCGCTGCCGGATTGATGACGTTTACCGTTGCCGGCTGCGAAAGCACGTATACATTACCCGGCCCCGGATTGGCAGCATACAGCTTCACCACTCCCGCGCCGTACAGCTGGTTATAGCCGAGCGTGGCGACGATTTGCGTCGAGGTCTGCGACACGATCGTCAGCGTCTGGCCGTTCACGATGACGGTCGCGTTGGACGCGAAGTTGCTTCCGGTGATCGTCACGGTAGCCGTAGAGGTTTGTGAGGTCGCAGCCTGAATGCTCGTCGGGCTCACCGAACTGATCACCGGCGGCGACACGATCGTCAGCGTCTTTGCCGCGCTCGTGCTTCCGCTCGGTCCCGGGTTGTTCACCGCAATCTGCCCCGTGCCTGCATTCGCCAGGTCCGCCGCGGTCAGCGTCATCCTCAGCGACGAGGGATTCACGAACAGTGTGCTCCGCGACGACCCATTCCACTGCGCGGTCGAGTTTGCCTCAAAACCCGCACCCGTCAGGGTGATCGTCACACTGGACGCGCCCTGCGCCACGGCCAGCGGCGAAATCAAGGTCAATGCCGGAGTTGGCGCAGTCACCGGGAGATTGAACGCGAACGACACGGCCGGCAGCGGATCAGGATTCTGCACCGTCAGACTCGCGGCGCGGCCACTCGCCAGCGCCGCAGCCGGAATCTGCGCCGTCAGTGACGTTGCGCTTGCGTACGTCGTTGAGTACGCGGTCGCATCCAACTGAACCACCGATCCCGAGACGAAGTTGGTCCCGGTGACTGTGATCGTCTGCCCCGGCGCTCCCGCCTGCACACTGGCCGGCGACACCGCAGTCACAGTGGGCACCGGGTACACCAGCACCGCCACAGGAATCGTCGCGCTCCCGCCAGGGCCCGGATTGTTCACCGTCACCTGCGCGCTTCCAAGATTCTGAACCTGCGCCGCTGTCAACGTCACCTGCAGGGTCGTGCTGTTTACAAACGTGGTCGGCACCGCCGTGCCGTTCCATAACACCGTCGAGTTCGCCTCGAACCCGGTGCCCGTGATCGTGACCGTGGCCGACTGCGCCTGCGGCAGATTCGCCGGCGAAATCTTACTCACCTGTGGCGTTGGACTCATCACCGAAAAGTTCACAGCCGCCGAGCTTCCGCCTCCGGGCGACGGATTCGTCACCGTAACCGGAGCGACTTCTCCAGCGCTCAACGCGGCCGCCGTCACCTGCGCCTGCAGACTCGTGGAACTGGAGTACGTCGTAGGAACAGGCATGCCGTTAAACGACACCACCGACGACTGCACAAATCCGCTGCCCGTAACGGTGATCGTCTGCGCCGCCGCTCCCGCCATCACGCTCGCCGGTAAGACCGACGCCACGCTGGGGACAGCTTCGGGTGACTGCCCGCCGCCTCCGCCGGAGCTCCGACCGCCTGAACAACCTGAAAGGACCACGCCACAAACCGCCAGAAAGCAGACGCACAACCCAGATCGGCGCAAAGGAACCCCTAACGCACATACCTCAGCTACGGCTCGCAAAGCGCAGCCCGGTACTTGGTGATGTGCTTTCCAGCGATTTGATTTCGTCACACTATAACCATTGCCAAATCGAAAATGCTACTTAATTCGGTTTTAGGCTTCTGGTAGTGTTCTGATTTGGGACGCGAGCCGGCTTTATCACTCGGGTTGCTGAAGGTCTGTCCGCAAAGGTCAGCCGCCCCTCTTCCGGTTGTTATTCCGCAGCGTAGCGCAGACTCTGCTCTCTGAAGCGCCGGTGTTACGCGAGCTTGGGATGCAGGAGCTGAAAGCCGGTCTTCTGCTGGTAGGCATGGGCGAGCGCGCAGGCTTTCGCCTCCTGATAGAGCGGCGCGAGAAATGTGATGGACACGGGCGTTCCGGGACCGCCGGCGTTCTGCAGGGCGCCGTCTTCGGTGGTTGGCGGCGGTGGAGCGTCGGGGCCGCGCAGGCCGTTGGGCACGATGACTGCGGGCTGCCCGCAGAGGTTGGTTGCGGTGAGCTGCACGCCGCTGCTGGGCGTGACGATGACATCGAAGGGTGCGAACGCGGCGGTCATCTTCTGGAGCGCGAGCGTGCGGGCGCGCGCCGCGTTGACGTAATCGACCGCCGAGTAGAGCCGCGCGACGCGGAACTGGTTGGGCCAGTCGAAGGGGCTCTGGCCGCTGAGCAGCGCGTCGCGGCCGGAGCGGGTGAGGGAGTCGAAGGCCGCCGCGCCTTCGGCTTCGAGCATCGGGACCAGCGAGCCGAAGGGGAAGTCGGGCATCTCCATCGGGGTGAGGGTTAGGCCCATGCTGCGCAGCGTGTCCAGCGCGCGGGTGTTGAACTGCGCGTCGTAGAGCTGGCGCTGGTAGCCGGCTTTGCCGCGTGCGATGCGCTGGTTGTAGGCGTTGAGTGCTTTGCCGGAGAGCGTCTCGGCGGGCGGCTTGGGCGGGGTGAGCGTTGGGTTGTCGAAGGCCGACTTGATGTAGCCGATGCGCAGCTTGTGGATGTCGATGGTGAAGTCAGGATTGAAGGCCGCGGGCTGCACGCTGAGGTCGTGGACGCCCGGACCGGTTTCGACACCGTAGATGGTGTTGAGCACAATCGCGCAGTCCTCGACCGAGCGGGTGATGGCGCCGATCTTGTCCATGGACCAACTGAGCGCCATCGCTCCGGTGCGCGGGACCAGGCCAAACGACGGGCGCAGGCCGGTGACGCCGCAGCGCGTGCTGGGGCTGGAGATGCTGCCCAGCGTCTCCGTGCCGAGCGCGAAGCCCACGCAGCCGGCGGCGACCGCGCTGGCGCTACCGGCTGAGCTGCCGGAGCTGCCCTGCTTTGGGTTCCAGGGATTGCGGGTGCGCGCGCCGGGCTTGCCCGAACCTGCCGGATAGCCCCACAGATCGCCCTGCGCGAGGGCGCCCATGGTGAGCTTGGCGATCAGCACAGCACCCGCGGCGTCGAGGCGCTGCACTACAGTTGCGTCGGTGTCGAAGCGCTGGGCTTCGAACCCTGCCGCGCCCCAGGTGGTGGGATAGCCGGCAACGGCGAGCAGGTCCTTGCCGCCCCAGGGAATGCCGTGCAGCGGGCCGCGGTGCTTGCCGGCGGCGATCTCGGCGTCGGCGTCGGCGGCCTGCTTGAGCGCGCGCTCTTCGGTAAGCGTGATGACGAAGTGCAGCGTGGGGTCGTAGCGCTGCAGCCGCGCTATGTACAACTTGGTGAGTTCGAGCGAGGTGAGTTTGCGGCTGCGCAGCAGCTCGGCAAGCTGGCGGACGGTGGCGAAGGCGACCTGATCTTCGTTGGAGACGGAGATATCGGCGACGGACGGTTCGGGGCCGAGCTTGGCGGGCTTGCGCGTGGTGTCGAGCACAGCGCCGCCGGGAACGGGGTCGAAGACGAGCGAAGGCGCGACGGAGTTGGGCAGGTCGAGCTTGCGGACTTCGAGGATGTCGCCGCGCAGATTGATGAGGCCATCGATCATGACCTGGCGCTGGGCCTCGGTGAAGGTGAGGCCGGAGAGGGCGGCAGCCTGCTCGATCATCTCGGGTGTGACGGGTGGAAGGCCGCTGGTGTCGTGCGCGGTCTCGCGCTGCTGCGCGGCCGCGGGGCTTGCGCTCCCTGCGGCGAGGGCGAGCAGAACTCCGGGAAACAGCGTGCCACCCAGACCCGCAGCCGTCGAGACAGCGAGGAAGCGGCGGCGGGTGGCGTCGAGAAGGATCGTCGTGTCGGAAGGCATGGAGAATTATTGCACCGCGATTAGCCCGGCAATACTACCGCGCGGGCAATTTGAGTATTTTCCGAATTGCAAGCTGAATGAAATTCGCGATCTACCAATCGTCATGGCTGACTCGACAGCAGAGGACCGATCGGCGATAGACTTATTTATTGTCATACCGTGCTTGCGAAAAGAAAGGGACACGTTGCGCGCTGCAAATTTTCTGGTTTTTACGCTCGCTCTATCCTGTTCAACGGCGCAGGCTTTGCGTGGCGTTGGCCAGACCACAGCTGAATTGCGAACTCCGAAGGCGCCGGAGACGCCGCGCATCAACGGTCCTGTGATGGATGGGGCGCGGCCGGGGCGGCCGTTTCTGTATCGCATTCCTTGTACGGGTGTGCGGCCGATGCGGTTTTCGGTGAAGGGGCTTCCAGCGTCGCTTACCGTGGATCGGGAGTCGGGGATCATCTCCGGTGCGGCGCCGGAGCAGCGCGGCAACTACCGGCTAACCGTCACAGCGAGCAACAGGCTGGGGAAGACAACGCGCGAATTCACAGTTGTAGTGGGCGATACGCTCGGTCTGACGCCGCAGATGGGCTGGAACGACTGGTATACGCATTACACGCACCCGACGGATGCTGACATTCGCGCGGCGGCGGATGCGATGGTTTCATCGGGGATGGCGGACTATGGCTATCAGTACGTCGACATCGATGACGCATGGGAGCGGAAGCCGGGTTCGGATGTTCCGGAGTTGATGGGGCCGCCGCGGGATGCGAGTGGGTCGATCGTTCCCAATGCCCGGTTTCCGAATATGAAGGCCCTTACGGATTACATTCATGCGCGCGGGTTGAAAGCAGGAATCTACTCTTCGCCGGGGCCTCTGACGTGCGCGGGGTTCGAGGGGTCCTATGGGCATGCAACGGCGGATGCGCGGCAGTACTCGCGATGGGGATTCGATCTGCTTAAGTACGATCTATGCAGCTACTCCAAAGTGATGAAGGACCAGAGTCTGCCGGAGATCGAGAAGCCGTATATCGAGATGGGGCAACTGCTGCGCGATCTGAACCGGGATGTTGTGCTGAATCTGTGCGAGTACGGCAAGGGAGACGTGTGGAAGTGGGGGAGGGCGGTTGGCGGCTCTTCGTGGCGGACGACGGGCGATCTTGGATGGAAGAAGGCAACCGCGCTGCCGGGGTTTTATTCGGTGGGGTTCGCGAATGCGGCGCTCGATTCGTATGCGGGGCCAGGTGGATGGAATGATCCTGACTACATTCTGATTGGAACGGTGGGCGATGCGCGCAGGGCAACGCTGCCGCCACATTTGACGAGCTTAACTCCGGGGGAACAGTACAGCTATATGTCCATGTGGGCTTTGATGGCATCGCCGCTTTTCTTCTCCGGCGATATGGCGAAGCTGGATGCCTTTACGCTGAATGTGCTGGAGAATTCGGAGGTGATCGATGTCGATCAGGACCCGCTGGGCAAGCAGGCGAAGATACTGCGGCATACAGCGGAGGAGTTCGTTCTTGTAAAGCCGATGGCGGACGGATCCAGGGTGATCGGTTTGTTCAACGTGGGGCCGGAGCCGCGCACGATCTCGCTGGATTGGAAGGATGTTGGGCTGAGCGGGAAGGTGAAGGTGCGTGACGTTTGGCGGCAAAAGAATCTTGGCGCCTTCAAAGAGAGGTACACGTCGCCGGTAGCCACGCACGACGTCGTTCTACTACGCGTTCATCGCTAGAGGCAGGATCGCCTAGATGTCGAGGTTCTTCACGTCGAGGGCGTTGTCTTCGATGAACTTGCGGCGGGCTTCGACGTCTTCGCCCATCAGCGTGGTGAAGATCTCTTCGGTGGCGGCGATGTCCTCGAGCTTCACCTGCATGAGCGTGCGGCGGGCGGGGTCCATGGTGGTCTCCCAGAGCTGCGGCGCGGTCATCTCGCCGAGGCCCTTGTAGCGCTGCACGGAATATTCCTTGCGGCCCTGCTCGATGACGTACTCGAAGACCTCGCGGGGGGTCTTCTTCTCGACCGGGTCCTGAGAGACTTTGGCGGAGCGCTTGACGGGCTTGGCGGCGGCTTCGATGGGAGCGGCGCCGACGTCGAGCGCGCCCTCGAGCTCGACCTCTTCGGTGTCTTCGAGCTCCTGCTCGGCCTGCTCGGCTTCGGTCTTCGAGGCAGTCACGGCGGCCTTACCGGCGTACTCGATGAGAAACGGCCCGACGAGCTGGTCGCGCATCTCCGCGTGCTTGTGCAGCAGTTGGCGCGCTTCGGGCGCGGCGGCGAGCACCCAGTCGATCTTGCGCGGCGCGCCCTGCGCGTCGGTGAAGGCGACGGAGTAGGTGCGATGCTCTTCGTCGAACTCGACCTCGGAGACGGACTTGAATTGATACGTGCGGGCAATAGCCTGGAGGCGCGAGCGCATCTCCTTGAGCTTGGCGGCGGACTCGAAGTCCGCGCGGCGGATGGGGTCTTTGCCTTCGCTGGCAAAGATCGAGGCGAAGTCGCGAGTTACCTCCTCGTTGCGCAGGCGTTTGCAGACCTTGTCGAAGAGACCGAGATAGGTGTCGAGCTGAGCCATATATTTCGTCAGCTCTTTGCCTTCGAGACGCGCTCCACCTTCGCCGTAGCGGATGATCATGCCATCAGAGGCGCGCTTGACCATCACCTGCACGTACTCTCGCTCGTCCTTGATGTACTGCTCGAATTTGCCCTTCTTGATGCGGAAGAGCGGCGGCTGCGCGATGTACACGTGGCCGCGCAGGATGAGCTGCTGCATGTGGCGGAAGAAGAAGGTGAGCAGCAGCGTGCGGATGTGCGAGCCGTCGACGTCGGCGTCGGTCATGAGGATCAATTTGCCGTAGCGCAGCTTGGCGATGTCAAAATCGTCCTTGCCGATGCCGCAGCCGAGCGCGGTAATCATGGCGCGAATTTCCTCATGGCCGAGCATCTTGTCGTAGCGCGCTTTTTCGACGTTGAGGATCTTGCCCTTGAGCGGCAAGATGGCCTGGAACTTGCGGTCGCGGCCCTGCTTGGCGGTGCCGCCGGCGGATTCGCCCTCGACGAGATAGAGCTCGCACAGCTCGGGACGGCGCTCGGAGCAGTCGGCGAGCTTGCCAGGCAGGCCGCCGCCATCGAGCGCGCCCTTGCGGCGGGTAAGGTCGCGGGCTTTGCGCGCGGCTTCGCGGGCGCGGGCAGCGTCGATGGCCTTGTTGATGATCTTCTTGGCGACTTGCGGATTTTGTTCGAGGAAGCCGCCGAGGCGCTCGTTTACGAAGGCCTGCACCTGCCCGGCGATGTCGGAGTTGAGCTTGCCCTTGGTCTGGCCTTCGAACTGCGGCTGTGGGAGCTTGACGCTGACGACCGCGACGAGGCCTTCGCGAACGTCGTCGCCGGAGAGGTTTTCTTTCACGTCCTTGAACAGGCCAAGCTGCTGCCCGGCGACGTTGATGGTGCGGGTGAGCGCGGTGCGGAAGCCGGAGAGATGTGTGCCGCCGTCGACCGTGTTGATGTTGTTGGCGAAGCTGAAGACCGTCTCGGAGTAGGCGTCGTTGTACTGCAGCGCGATCTCCATGACGATGTTGTCGCGCTCGGCCTCCATGTAGATGGGCTTTTCGTGCAGCACCTGCTTGCCCTTGTTGAGCAGCTTGATGAACTCGGCGATGCCGCCCGAGTATTTGTAGGTCTGGGACTTGGCTTCACCCTTGGCGTCGGCCTGGCGCTCGTCGGTGAGCGTGATTTCAATGCCCTTGTTGAGAAAGGCGAGTTGGCGGAGGCGGTTGGCGAGCGTGTCGAAGTTGTACTCGGTGACGGCGAAGATGCTCTTATCGGGGAGGAAGTGGATCTTGGTGCCGCGGCGTTTGGACGGGCCCATCTTGCGAAGTTTGGAGACGGGGTCGCCCTTGGCGTAGTCCATCTCCCAGGCGAAGCCGTCGCGCCAGATCTCGACGTCGAGCTCTTCGGAGAGCGCGTTGACGCAGCTTACGCCGACGCCATGCAGGCCGCCCGAGACCTTGTAGTTGCTGGCGTCAAACTTGCCGCCGGCGTGCAGCATGGTGAGGACGACCTGAACGGCGGGCATGGTTTCGCCGGTGGGCAGGGTCTTGTTGTCGACGGGGATGCCGCGGCCGTCGTCGACCACCGTGATCGAGTTGTCGACGTGGATGGTGCAGTCGATGCGTGTCGCGTGGCCCGCGAGGGCTTCGTCGACGGAATTGTCGACGACCTCGTAGACGAGGTGATGCAGGCCCTGTTCGCCAGTAGAGCCGATGTACATGGCGGGCCGCAGGCGGACGGCGGCGAGGCCTTCCAGGATGGTGATATTTTCGCCGGTGTAGCCGCCGGACTGGCTGCTATTTTGCGCGATTGCGGGCGGCGGCGGGGTTTGGCTGGATGGTGCGGCGGGGGTAATCTCTTCAGGCACGAACGGGACGCTCCAATGATCCGAAAAGTTGGTCCGAAAAGCTAATCCGAATGATCCCGAAAGGTTGATCCGAATCACGATCCGGACAACTCCGTTCCAGGAACTCGAGAAGGACGCAAACCCCTTGAAAATGCTGGCGATTTGCGCTTTTCTTCGACACTCAAGTATAGCACGGGGGAGGGGCTTTCAAAGCGCCGGAAGACTCCGCGGAAGCACCCCTATTTCGCGGTCTGTGCGCCTGCGATTCAGACCCAAAAAACGAATGCCCCGGAGCGATGAGCTCAAGGGCAGGATGGAACGACTGTGCGCCGGACAATTCAGGGCGTTTGCGCGTCCCTATTCAAAATTTATGGTGCCGAAAAGAGGACTCGAACCTCCTGTGGCAGAGCACTGCATTGAAATTTATGGTGCCGAAAAGAGGACTCGAACCTCCTGTGGCGGAGCACTGTCTTGAATTTATGGTGCCGAAAAAAGGACTCGAACCTCCTGTGGCGGAGCACTGTCTTGAATTTATGGTGCCGAAAAGAGGACTCGAACCTCCACACCCTTGCGAGTACATGGACCTGAACCATGCGCGTCTGCCAATTCCGCCATTTCGGCTCACATTGCAGGCGCGCCTCGCGATCTTGCAGCGCGCCAACTGCGTGAAGTTCAAGTGTTCCAGAGTGGGCGGCTGGTGTCAATCGCCGGCGCGGGAGATCGTCAGGCTGGCATTAGTGGGCAGCAACGTAGACCTGTAGTATGCGGAGGGTGAGGGCCAGGATGCCGCAGAACCATATTCAGGAACAGATCGAGATGATCGCCAAGCACGAGCAGGACTTTCTCGAGCAGCGCACCGAGGGTGAGCGGCTGAGCGACTGCGTTGCGGGTTTTATCGGCAGTTTGAAGTTCGTGGTGGTGAATCTTTGTCTCTTTACGGTGTGGATTGTGCTGAATGAGCTGCCGGGAACGCATCACTTCGATCCCACACCGTTTTCGCTGCTGCAGACGATCGTGGCGATGGAGTCGATTCTGGCGGTGAGCTTCATCCTGATCCGGCAGGGGCGGATCGGGCGGCGGTCCGATGAGCGCGATCATCTGATGCTGCAGATTCTGCTGCTGACCGAAAAAGAGCTGACGGCAATCCTCGGCATGGACCGGCAGATTGCGTCGGAGATGGGTCTTACGCACGCCGCGAATACATCTGAGGTGCGGGAACTGAGCAAGGACGTGTCCATCGATGAAGTAGCGCAGACCATTAAGGAGAATCTGCCGGGGGAGTGAGGTGAGGCAGACAGTAGACAGTAGAGGGTAGACAGTAGAGGGCGTGGTCTGGCGCATATTTCTCTACTGTTTACTGTCTACTGTCTGTCTTACGCGGTTGTTTCGGCGCTCAATCTCTCCGCGGTATCGTGCGCGATGAGCGCGTCGACGGTGGGCTGGAGCATGCCTTCCATCACCATCGCGAGCTGATGGTTGGTCAGGCCGATGCGGTGGTCGGTGAGGCGGTTCTGCGGAAAGTTGTAGGTGCGGATCTTTTCGCTGCGGTCGCCGGTGCCGACCTGCTGCTTGCGCTCCTTGGCCTGCAGTTGGTGGATGCGCTCGGCCTCGACCTCGTAGAGCCGCGAGCGCAGGACGCGCATGGCTTTTTCGCGATTCTTGATCTGTGATTTTTCGTCCTGGCAGCTCACCACTGTGTTGGTCGGAAGGTGCGTGATGCGGATAGCCGAGTAGGTCGTGTTGACCGACTGGCCGCCGGGGCCGGAGCTGCAGAAGGTGTCGATGCGCAGGTCTTTATTTTCGATTTTCACGTCGACTTCCTCGGCCTCGGGCAGCACGGCGACGGTGATGGCCGAGGTGTGGACTCGGCCCTGGGTTTCGGTCGCGGGGACGCGCTGCACGCGATGCACGCCGGACTCGAACTTCATCTGCGAGTAGACGTTCTGGCCCTCGAAGATGGCCGTGATGTCCTTGAGGCCGCCGACGTCGGAGTCGGTCTGGGAGAGAATTTCGACCTTCCACTTGTGCTGCTCGGCGAAGCGGAGATACATGCGGAAGACCTCGGCGACGAAGAGCGAGGCCTCGTCGCCGCCGGTGCCTGCGCGGAGTTCGACGATGACATTTTTTTCGTCGTTGGGGTCCTTGGGCAGCAGCAGAACTTTGAGCTCTTCTTCGGCGGCGGTGAGGCGCGGTTCGAGGTCCGCGAGTTCGGCTTCGGCCATCTCTTTCATGTCGGCATCGGCGAGCATGGTCTTGGCTTCGGCGATGGCGTCGCGCAGCTTGCGGTACTCGCGAAACCTTTCAACGGTCGGCTCGAGATCGCGGTGCTGCTTGGCGACCTTGCGGTAGTTTTCCTGGTCGTTGACGATGGAGGGGTCGCCGAGCTGGCGGCTGAGGTCTTCGTAGCGGGCTTCGGTCTGGTCGAGGCGGTCGAACATAAAGCTCCTCCTGCGAAAAGCAGGGATGAGGGAACAGGAATCAGGGATTAGAAAAGCGCGTGCAGGCGCAAAGGAGTAGGCGCAGTTGGCTCGGGAACAGCTAGGCAAAGTCGTGACGCGGGGGCGTCACGCGGGAGGTGCTCACCGGATTTGCGCTGGCGTAAATCATCGCTTCTTAGATGGTACAGCGAAGGGCTGGGATTCGTGGACCCGGGCTTGATTCCGCGCATCCTTATCATCATCGTTGGGAGGAATCACAAGTGGCACGATTTGCGGAGGTCGCGAGGCTGGCCGAGGAGCTTGCGGCTGAGGCCAGCCGGCTGAAGAAGCGGGCGGCGATTGCGGCGGCGCTGGTGGATATTGTCGCCCGGCCCACGTCTCAGAAGCGAGACACCCACCCCAGCGAGCAAGTGCGCTCGCCGGGGACCCCGTACATGGGGCACCCGGCCTCTTCGGCGGGGATTCACGACGCAGAATCGTTGCGCGCGCATGCGGTCGCCGACGCGGGGTTGTTCTGTTTGTATCTGGCGGGGCAGCCGTTTGCGGAGGCCGATCCGCGCAAGCTGAACGCGGGCGGCGCGCTGCTGACGCGCGTGCTGAAGCAGGTGTCGGGCTGCACGGACGCGGCGCTGACGGCGGCGTATCGGCGGCACGGCGACCTGGGCGCGGCGGCTTACGATCTGCTCGCCGCGCCTTATGGCCGCGCGATCGCCGAAGGAACGCTGACGCTCGATGAGATCGCCGATGGCTTCGATGCGATGGCCGGGGCGCGAACGACGGCAGCACGGGCTGCGCTGGTTGAAGAACTGCTGCGGCGGGCGACCGCGCTGGAGGCGAAGTATCTGCTGAAGCTAATGCTCGGCGACATGCGGATTGGCGTGAAGCAGAGCTTGATCGAGGAGGCGATTGCGGTCGCGGCGACGTCTTCCGGAAGCAGCGCGGAGGTCGTCGCGGTGCGCCATGCGGTGATGCTCGAGGCCGATCTGGCGCGCGCCGCGGCGATGGCCTTTGCGGGCTCGCTGGCCGAGGCGCGGATGCGGCTGTTTCATCCGCTGGGGTTCATGCTGGCCTCGCCGGTGGAGACGCCGCAGGAGGCGGTAGAGCGGTTTACGCACAAGCCGGCGAAGGTGGAAAAGGCGGCGAAGCGGAAGAAGCGTGGGGCGCTTGCGGATTTATCCGCGCCGCCGCCTTCGGGGCCGGAAGCGGTTTTGCCGATCGAGGCGGCCGAGCAGGGGTTCGCGGAGGACGTGGAGATGGTCGCGGCCGAAAAGCAGGTCCTTCGCGCTGCTCAGGATGACAATTCCAAGGGGGCTGGGGCTCTTCAGGATGACAATTCCAAGAGTGTGCGGAATCTTCAGGACGAAGATTCCAGAGGTGTGCAGGCGTTTCTGGAGGACAAGTACGACGGAATGCGCGCGCAGGTGCACTGCGGAGACCCTGAGCAGCCGGGGCGGGTGGCCATCTACTCGCGCAACCGCGAGGATATTACCCACAGCTTTCCGGAGATCGAAGAGGCGTTTCGCGGCGTGGCGGCGGCGGGGCCAACGGGCGGCTTGGGCGGATTGATTCTCGATGGAGAGCTGCTGGGCTGGGACTTTGAGTTGGGCAGGACGGCTTTCGGTGACGCGGCGGAAGCCAAGGCGCTGCCGTTCTCGGTGCTTGGCCAGCGCATCGGGCGCAAGCGCGTGGACAACGAGATGCGGCGGCAGATTCCGGTGGTCTTCATGGTGTTCGATCTGCTGTTCGAGGACGGTGAACTGCTGCTGCCGCTGCCGCTGCGGGAGCGTCGTGCGCGGCTGGAGCGAGTGGTCGAGCGGCTGCAACCGGTCACGACGGCACCGCTGGAAAAACCTGCGGAGGAAATACAGCCGGGGTTGTTTGAGAGCTTCGAGGAGGAGGTCGTTGCCGCGACTCCCAGCGAGCAAGTGCGCTCGCCGCGGACCCCGGACTTGGGGCACCCCGGTTCGTCGCGGGAATCGGATATGGAGCGGCCGGGTTTGCCGGAGTCACTGCCGCGCCTGCGAGAGTCGTTGCAGCGCCTGATGCTGTCGCCGGCGAAGCTGGTGGAGAGCGCGGAGGCAATCGATCAGGCCTATGCCGACGCGCGCGCGCGGGCCAACGAGGGCGTGATGCTGAAGGCTGCCGGGTCGGCCTATCTGCCGGGGCGGCGCGGCCTCGCCTGGGTGAAGCTCAAGCGCGAGCTGGCTACGCTCGATGTGGTGATTACCGGTGCGGAGTTCGGCCATGGCAGGCGCGCGGGCCTGTTGAGCGACTACACGTTCGCGGTGCGGGTGGCGGGTTCGGGAGAGAACGGCGGGGAACTGCTGAACGTGGGCAAGGCCTACTCCGGCGTGACCGATGCGGAGATTGCCGAGCTCACGGAGTGGCTGAAGGCGCATACGCTCGAGGACCACGGCCACTTCCGCAGCGTCGAGCCGCTGCGGGTGATCGAGGTCGCGTTCAATAATGTCATGCGCTCGGAGCGGCATGCGAGCGGATTTGCGCTGCGGTTTCCGCGTATCATGCGTCTCCGCGACGACAAGCCGCTGGAGGAGATCGACACGCTCGAGCGGGTGGAGGAGATTTACCAAAGCCAGCCCGATAGGCCGGTTGAATGACAACCGAAAATAAGCACAAAAGCAGATTCCTACGGAATGACAACCAGAAAAGCAGGAGCGAAACGCCGGAGCAAGGGATCCGGAGCAAGGGATCCGGAGCAAGGGATTAACGGCGCAGTCACCCCGGCGACAAAAGCATTACATTGTGGGCAGCTCCGGCGGATGCGCCGGGTTAGAATGAAAGAGCGGAATGACGACTGGCAAAGCTCATTCGAGCCGGTCGATTCCCGGACGCACCCAATCTCTCCTTCGGAGCCAACTTCTGTTCATTCAGCGTCTTCCTTCTGCTTTCCGGGCCCTGCTATTGTCGCGCAGAAGGCTTTCGACTGGGCTTGGCCTCATGGCCCTTACACTGCTCTGCTGGCAGGCTCCGGCGCGCGGTACGCGGATTCGAGCGCACGCCGGATCGATGCAGGCGGCGATGCTGCTCACACCGGGCATCCTTCCCGCGACGCATCACAACGCCCTGGCGACCGGGCCGAAGTACGAGCTGAAGCTGCACCACCTGCACACCGGTGAGAGCCTGGATGTGGTCTACCGGATCGGCAATACGTATATTCCCTCCGCGATAGAGGCGCTCGACCATTTCCTGCGCGACCATCGCACTGAGGACGAGAAGGCCTATGACCCGCGCGAGTTCGACCTGCTGCACAATGTGCTGACCCGGCTGGGCCGTCCGCATGGCGTGATCGACGTGGTCTGCGGCTATCGCACGCCGTGGAGCAACAACTTTCTGCGCACCCGCGGACCCGACACGGGCGTCGCGAAGAACTCGCAGCACATGCAGGCCAAGGCGATCGACATCCGGGTGCCGGGTGTGCGGACGCGCACCCTGCGCAACGCGGCGCTGAGCCTGCATGCGGGCGGCGTGGGCTACTATCCGGCCAGCCAGTTCGTGCATGTGGACGTGGGCCCGGTGCGGCAGTGGACGTTTGCCGGCGGTGAATAGTGAATAGTGAATAAGGCAAAAGCAAAGGCCCTGCAGATAGGCGGGGCTTTTATTCTTGCATTGTCACTATTCACTATTCACCCGCCGCTTCAAGCGATAATGGCTCTGATGAAGAGCTGGGTGGAGATTTCGAGCGCATGTCTGGTGGAGAACCTGCGCGCGGTGCAGACGGTTGCGGCGAGTGGAGCGGGCGCGGGTGTGGAAACGCTCGCGGTCATCAAGGCGGATGCGTACGGACACGGGACGAAGCTGGTTGCGCCGGCGCTGGTCGGCGCGGGCGCGCGCTGGCTGGGCGTCAGCGATGTGGAAGAGGGGGCGCGGGTTCGTCAGGCGCTGGGGCAGGGCAGCACGCGGCTGCTGGTGATGTGCGGCATGGAGCAGCACGATGCACCTGCGCTGGTGCTGCATGGCATTACGCCGGTGGTGTGGACGGGGGAGCACGTCGCCGCGATGGAGCGTGCGGCGCGCGCGGCGGGACAGCGGGTGAAGGTGCATCTGGAGATCGATACGGGGATGGCGCGGCAGGGAGCGGCGCCCGGAGCGGAACTGGCCGCGACGCTGGAGCGGCTGGCGGCCTCACGCTGGGTGGCCTGCGAGGGCGTGATGTCGCACCTGGCCGCGGCCGAAGTGGTGGCGGCTGCTGCGCCGAAGACCGGTTCGACGACTGGTTTGACGACCGGCTCGACCGCTGGCTCGACCGTCGGCTCGACCGCCGCGGCAGGACAGACGGCCCGGCAGCGCGAGCGCTTCTCGGCGGCCCTCGAGCAGGTGGCGCGGGCGGGGATCAGGCCGGAGCTGCTGCATCTGGGCAACTCTTCGGCGGTGGATGAGGGTTCGACGATGGGGTGGATTCGCGAAGCGGCCAAGAAGACAGGCGCGAAGCCGATGGTGCGCACGGGCCTCGCGCTCTACGGTTACTGCCTGGAGATCGAGAGCGCGGACGGCGCGGCGCGGGCCGGTCTGCTGGCCCGGCGCCTTCATCCGGTGCTGACGTGGAAGACCTGCATCGTCGGCGTACGCGAGATTGCGGCGGGAGATACGGTGGGCTACGGCGCGACGTTCACAGCGAGCGGGCGAATGCGGCTGGCGCTGCTGCCGGTAGGCTATGCGGATGGGTTTCGCCGGGCTGCGTCGTCTGGTGCCGGCAAGGATTGGGTGCGCGGCTGGGTCATGATCGCGGGCCAGCGAGCGCCGGTGGTCGGCCGTGTCTCGATGAATCTGACCACCGTGGATGTGACCGCGATCCCGGAGGCCGTGCCGGGCGCGGAGGTCGTGCTGCTGGGCGACGGCGTCACCGCCAACGACCACGCTCGCTGGAGCGACACGATCCCTTACGACATTCTGTGCGGCATTCGCGCCAGATTCGAGTTGCTGTAAAGTCTCCCGAGTTGAAAGCGGAACAATCCGCCGTTATAAACTTCCCAGCATGAACGTCCCGCGCTGTCTTGTCCTTGCGCTCTGCCTTGCGGCGAGTCTAGCGGCGGCCGCCCAAACTCCGATCGCTGTTCAACCCGCGCCCGCCGCAATCGATGCGGCTTATCCCGGCGGCGCGGCCACGCCACTCGGCGAGAGCATCGCCGCCCTGCTCGCCGAGCCGGGAGTCGCGCGTGCGCATTGGGGCATCGCCGTCACCGCGCTCGACGGCACGCCGCTCTATGGCCTCAACGAAGGCGAACTCTTTCGCCCGGCGTCCAACGCCAAACTCTTCACCACGACCGCCGCAATGGCGTTGCTGGGGCCGAACTCCACCGTGTCCACCACTGTCGACTTCGCGCCGCCCGCGCCGGATGGGACTGTCACGGGCAATCTAACCCTCGTTGGCCATGGCGATGCGAATCTCTCTGGCCGCACGTTGCCCTATACGCCGCCGAGCTCCGTGCAGGTCGCTCCGCCGACTCCGCAGCCTTTGCGCGTCATCGACGACTTCGCCGACCGCATCGTCAAAGCCGGCGTCCGACGCATCACCGGGAACATGGTCGCGAGCGCGTGGCCGTGGGAGCCTTATCCGCAGGGCTGGGGCACCGACGACCTGCTCTGGGGCTACGGCGCGCCGGTCTCCACGCTTGCCTTGGACGACAACGAGGTGAAGCTCACCGTCACGCCCGGTGTGCTCTTTCAACCCGCTGCCGTTACGCTCACTCCGGACATCGGCTACTTCCGCATCGAGTCCACCGTCCGCACCACGGACGAGCCGCGCAGCACGATCGTGATCCACCGCGATCCCGGGGAGAAGGCGCTGCACGTGAGCGGCCTGATCCCCGCAGGCCATGCGTACTCCACCGAGCTCGCCATCGACGACCCGGCGCTCTACGCGGTCTTCGCGCTGCGCCATGAACTCGAAGCGCGCGGCGTCACGGTCGATGGCAAGCTGATCGCCGCGCACGAATTCAGCGGCGACCCCGACAACTTCCTCCACGAATCGCGCATGCCGCTGATGCTGCCTGCCGGGGTCGAAATCCTTCCCGTCATTACCGATTACGTCGGGCGACCGATTGTGCTGACCCACACCTCGCCCACGCTCGCTGCGGACGTCACCGCGACGCTCAAGGAGTCGCTGAACCTGCACGCGGAACTCATCCTGCGCCGTTTGGGGGAGCAGTTCGGCGACATGTCCGACAGCAACAGCAGCACCTTCGCCCAGGGCGCGCGCGTGGAGCGCCAGTGGCTGGTCAACGCCGGGCTCGACCCGAACGACTTTATCTTCTACGACGGCTCCGGCCTGAGCGCGAAAGACCTCGTTACGCCGCGCGCCACCGCACAACTGCTCAGCTTCGCGGCGACGCAGCCGTGGTTCGCGCAATGGAAA
Source organism: Granulicella sp. (assembly GCA_965277925.1). Lineage (GTDB taxonomy): Bacteria > Acidobacteriota > Terriglobia > Terriglobales > Acidobacteriaceae > Granulicella. Next base: position 3,120,789 of record OZ255850.1, read on the forward strand.
TCGGCGCTGCCCATCGGTGGCGTGGATGGAACGTTGAGCGCGCGGTTTACGCAGCCGCCGCTGAAAGGCCGCGTCTTCGCCAAGACAGGAACCCTGGGCGAATCGCGCGCGCTATCGGGTTATATCGATTGCGCCAGCGGCCGCGAGGTCATCTTCGGCATATTTTCGGACGACCACTTCCCTGGCAGCAGCGCGGATCGCGCGGTAATGGACAAGATCGTCGCCGCCATCGCCGCCAACGAGTAGCGCACGACCAGGCGTGCTGACTAGCTTTACTTTGGCGTGTGCTGCTTCACGTAATCGCGCAGTTGCTGATTGATCTCGAGCGCCTTCGAAACGCCCGAATCCAGCATGCGTAGCCAGCCCGCTGCCGGCTCCTTCAGCTCCACCCGGCCCAGCAAATAGCTGGTCTGGACGACAATCTCCAGCGCATTCGAGAGATCATGAGCCAGCCGCCGGATGTCCAGCGCCAGCTCCTCCGGAATCATCTCCGTCGATTCGGGCGAGTCCTTCGCCACGGGTTCTTTCATAACTTCCTTGCTGCTCCTTCGATCAGTCTTGTTAGCGAATCAATATTGGACGAGCGGCGGCAAGAATCGATTCTCAGTTTACCTCCAGCCCGGCTTTCTACGGACGATGCGTACCCAGTCCATTACGTGTTCAACTGCAATCCCGGGGAGCATTTCCAAAGTGGTCGTCGCCGCTCCCGCGCACTGCCTGGCTACGGTGTCGACATCGTCAGTCCCAGCGCCTTCACGAGGTCCTGATTGACGGTGGTTGTGCCGTCCTTTTTTGTCACCAGGCCGAACGAGCCCTGATAGTCCCACATATCCCAACCGACGCCGTCCTGTTGCAGCGTTTCGCGCATGTCGGTCACCCAGGCGGCGCGGTCGGCCTCCGGCGCGAACGCCCGGTACACGCCGAATTCGCCGCACCACAACGGCACGTGTCGCTGCGCCGCCCAGGCCACGGCCAAGCCGATCCGGGTCGCCATCGTTGCCTGGTTCCAGCGCTGCTGCCCATACCAGGCGAGGTCCTTGCGCGCGGTATCGTCGGTCAAACCTGGAAGCAGAGGGGCGACGTTCTCCGGCGTTGACGGATAGGGCACACCGCGCAGTTCGGGCAGGTCTTTGCTGGACCAAGTCGCTCCCTGGTGGGTGAACTCCATCGGCTCGTAGTCGTGGAAGGAATAGATCACGTCGTCGTCGCGCACCGGCTCGGTGGCCAGCAGGCCGTCGATGCCGCCCCAGCTCTCGCCCGTGGCGATAATGGTATGGTGCGGCGCCTGCGCGCGGATCAGCGCAACCGCCCGCGCCAGTTCGCCGGCCCAGCGATAGCCGTTCACGCCCTCCGGCTCATTCAAAACCTCGAAGTACACTTTCTGCGGATCGGTCGCCGCGAAGTGCCGCGCGAAGTTGGTCCAGAAGAGCAGGAACTGCGCCGTGCCCTCATCGGTGTTGGTCGCGTTCTTCTTCCAGTCCTCGCTGGGATGGATGTCGAGCACCACTACCAGCCCCTGCGCGGTGATCTGCGCGACCGATGCATCCAGCCGCGCGAGCGCGTCGGGGTCGAGCGCGCCGGTGGCGGCATCGGCGATCAGCGGAACTGGATCGATGCTCAGCCGCACATTGTCGAAGCCGAGTTCGTGCACCAGCTTGAAGTCCGCGAGAGTGGTGAAGCTGGCCAGCCGCGCCGCCGAGTAGTCGCGCGATTGCGCGTACCACATGCTCAGGTTGATGCCGCGCCGCAGGTGCGCCGCGCGCGCGAAGGCCACGGCGTCGGGGCCGCCCCCGCTCCTGTCCTGTGCGCTCGCCATCACCGCCGTCATCAGCACTGCCGCCACGATCCCCGCTGCCACACGTTGGCCCCAAATTCCCATGCTGCAACCACTCCGTCGCATCGCGCTCTCCGCTCGCTTGCTGATATCGGTAACAAGTATCCTCCCTGACGGCTGGCGCGCGCTACTGGGTGCGCGACAGTCGCTACAATAAGCACTGCACTTGATGGAAGGAAGCCCTATGTCCACGACTGTCGCCCCACCCGCCGCCGCGCTCGCAGCCGCCGCCAACGCCGCCGGCCTTACACTTACCGCCGCTGAACCCGGCCGTGATTTCACCGGCGCCGCCACAAGCCGCACCACGGTCTCGCTGGCGTCTGATCCCGGCAAGTCGCATATGCTCGAACTCAGCGAAAGCTTCGAAGCCGCCGACCCGAAGTTCGCCGTAGCGATCGCGACCTTCTTCGCCGAAGCCACCCAGCGGCTGCGCAATCCGCGCCCCGATTGCTATCTGAGTCTGCACGGGTTTCCGCTCAGCTTCGGGTCGTTTGCATGGCCGTTCCATGGCTCGACCTCGGGCGCGGACACGTACATTGTGCACGGCGAAATCCGTCTCGAAGAGGGCAAGGAGAATGTGCTGCACGCCAAAATCTCCGCATCGCTCACCCGCACGTTTGCCGAGGTCGTCGCCGCGCTGGAGCAGCCCTTCGCTGAAGGCTTCATCTATAACGCGGTACGCAAGACGCTCGATCAGGGCCAGCTTGAACTGGTGAAGTCCGGCAACCGCCAACCGGTGCCGGTCACCACGCGCTACTACTCGATGAAGCAGCAGCGCTTCATCTTTAACGACACCACCGAGCCGCAGCGCCACGCTTACCTTGCGGCGAAGGTGTTCTGGCTGAGCCATGTTCTCGGTGGCAACGCGCCTGTCTGGATCGCCGATCCGCGCGACGCGCAATATCTCAACACCACCGCCGCGGAGTTGAAGAAGACCGCTGCGGCCGTCGCGGCGGAGGCCTTGATCGCGCTCAGCACGGACGGCGAGTGGGCGACCGCAACCGAGGCCCTCATCGCCCACAGATCGAGCTACGAAGCCGAGGTGCAGGAGGCGCTCGCGTTCATCAAACCGGCTTTCAACGAGGACATGCGCGGCGGCCACACAAACATGTAAACCGGTTCAGCCATTCGCACGTTTGGCGTGCCTACGTGCGGATGGCGGGATGTAGTGGAACCGGACCAGATAGATCCTGTCACCCTTTCCGTGCTTCGCGACCTTGAGCAGGTCCAGCACTCCGAGAAACCCGGACGCGCGTGCCAGTTCAGGCGTAATGTCGGGTAGCCCGATCGGTTCAATGGAGTCAACCTCGATCTCACCTTCCTCCATCTTGTACCGGCCGCCGACGGTGACGCGAGGGCTGATCCAGATGCGCACGCTGCATGTGATCTCGCCGCGCCTGACGCCTTCTCGAAGTCGTTTCGTAAACATCATCCTGGGAGCTCCTGCGCCAATTCGCGCAGCTTTTCCCAGGCAGCATCCTCCACCGCAACTCCCAGCCTCATACTCTCTTCGCGCACGCGCAGCGCGCCCTCGCCGGGGTAGCGTGGGACGCTGCCGGCCTCGACCGGCGTGGCTGCATGCAAGGCGTCAATAGCCCCCTGCGCGATGCGGCTCAACTCCTCCATCGTCGCCAGCGACTCCGGCGCGATTGCGAGAAAGACCTGCGACTGCCCGACCTCATCCAGTGGGTCGGGGGAAAACTCATGCGTCGCCTTGCCGCCGGAGAGCATCGCTCCCAACACATCGAGTACGAACGCCAGTCCGGAGCCCTTCCAGAAGCCGATAGGCAGCGCGCGCTGCGAGCGCTCGATGGCCGCAGCGTCGCGGGTCAATATGCCCGCTTCATCGAATCCGCCGGGCACGGGAAGCTCGATGCCCTTCTGGCGATAACTCACCAGCGTGCCGTACGAAAACTGACTCATCGCGATATCCAGCACGATGGGCGCGTGCTCACCGTGTACGTCCCGGCGAGGAATGGCGAGCACCAGCGGATTGTTGCCCAGCGCCGGGGAACTCGCGCCCCACGGCGGCATGTTGGGCAGCGTATTGCTCCAGCACATCGCGGCGAAGCCCGCGTCGGCGGCCTGCCAGCCATACGTGCCGGCCCGCATCCAGTGCGATGTGCCGCCCAGCGCGACCGCGCCCAGGCCGTTTTCGCGCGCCAGTTCCATGGCCTGTTGCATAGCCGCATGCGCGGCCAGATTGCCCGGGCCGCGGTTGCCTGTCCAGCGCTCCAGCGCGCCGAACTTCGCGGTGCATTCGGGCACCGCGTCGATATCGATGCGGCCCAGCCGCACCATGTCCGCAAAGCGCGGCAGCCGCGCGATACCGTGGGTGCGCACGCCGTCGCGGTCCGTCTCGGCAATCAGCCGCGCACTCAGCGCGGCGCGCTCGGGCGCGAGGCCGAGGCCCACCAGCACGCGCTCAATGCGCTCACAAAGCTCCGCAAAGGGCACACGTCTCATGCCGTCCATTAGACTCCAGTGCCGCCGCCGAACTCCAGCTAGACTCGATAGCAGCTAATGATTAGCTAGGCTTGCGACACCTGCTAGAGCTCGATTTGCGAGAGAGGGATATTGACGATCCTTAAATTGAAGATCATTCGAGTGCTACCGTGTCTCCCGCTGATGGTGTTTGCGGCGAGCTTGTTCAACGCGGCGGCCCAAGTAGCAGCGAAGATCGCGGCAACGAAGACCGCGCCTGCAACCGCGAGCGTTGTGATGCTGTCGGACATTCACTTCGATCCCTTCCACGATCCCGCGAAGTTCAGTCAACTGCAAGCCTCGCCCATCGACGGCTGGGCCGCGATTCTCAACAGCCCCGCAGCGGCCACGCAGCCAGCGGAGTTCGCCGCACTGCAGGCCGCGTGCGGTGCGCACGGCATCGACACGCCGATGGCACTGCTGCGTGACAGCCTTCGCGCCGTGCAGAAAGCGCAGCCAAGTCCGCTGTTCGTGACCGTGTCGGGCGACCTGATGGCGCACCAGTTCGACTGCCGCTTCCGCCATGTCGCCGCACGTCTTCCCGGTGGGCGGGCGAGCGCGGCGGACCTCAGCGAGTTCGCCGCCAAGACAGTCGCCTTCATCGCGTTTCAGCTTCGCCAGACGTTTCCGGGAAGGCCAATCTACTTCGCTCTGGGCAATAACGATTCCGGCTGCCACGACTACAGTGAAGACCCGAACAGCGCCTTCCTTCGCGCCGACGCCGAGAGCTTCGCGGCAGACGCGATCGACCCCGCCAACCGCGCGGCGATCCTGAAGGAGTTCCCGCAGCTCGGCGACTACAGCGTGGTTCTGCCCGCGCCGATGCGCCATGCGCGGCTGATCGTGCTGCAGGACATCTTCGAGTCCCGGCGCTACGCCGCGTGCAACGGCGAACCTTCGAGCGCCGCCGCCAGCGAGCAGAGCGCCGCAATCCAAACCGCATGGCTGCGGGCGCAACTCACCGCCGCCCGCGCCGCGCACGAGCACGTCTGGGTGATGTCGCACATTCCGCCCGGCGTCGACGTCTACACTACGCTCACGAAAGCCGATGACGTGTGCGGCGGCGGCGCGCCCGCGCTTTTTCTCAATGGCAATGCCCTCGCGGACACGCTCACGGCCTTCCCGGATGTGGTTCGCCTTGCGCTGTTCGCCCACACCCACATGGATGAGCTGCGGCTGCTGAAGTCCAGCATCGGCGAGGCTGTTCCCGCCAAGCTCGTTGCGTCGATCTCGCCCGTGGATGGCAACGATCCCGCGTTCACCGTGGCCGAAGTCGATCCGCGCACCGCGACGCTGCAGGACTACACCGTCTATGTCGACAGGAGCCACGCGGGCGGGGACAGCGACCAGAGCGCGGGCGGCCGGGATGACGCACCTATCTGGCCGCGAGAGTATCGCTATTCGACCGCCTATGGGCTGCCCGATTTTTCGAGCGCGTCGCTGGCCAAACTGACCGCCGAGTTTGCCGGCGATAAGAATGGCAGCGCCACCGCCAGCCGCAGCTATCAGAGCTTCTACTTCGCCGGACAGCCCAGCGACAAGAACGCCCTGAAGGCCACGCTGATGATGCGGCTGCTGTGGCCCATCTACGTCTGCTCGTTAACGCGGGCAGACGCCACAGGCTTCCGAGACTGCGTGTGCCCGGCCGCGCCGCCCGCTGGCGAAGCGACGCCGCCAACAAAGCAGCCCTGATCTGCCTGCGACAGCCTGGGTGCCCCCATTCAGCTTCGATACATCGAGACGGTGGACCTGGGCAGTCCGTACAGCATCGGGCTTCCCGGATGAAGGCGGTGCCGGGTGGCAGCGCGTACAGTATTCTGTATGACTCTGCGCCAGCTCGTCCCCGCACTCCTGCTGCTTGCCGTTCCTGTGTTCGCTCAACGTCGTCATGAAGCCCCGGCGGAGACGCCGGCGCCGGGAGCGATTGCGCCGCCCGCGGGCGCTGTGAAGCCGCCGGCCGAGCCCAAGACCGAGCCCGATCGGCTGCCCGAGGACAAGTCCGTCGAACAGACCATTACGGTGAACGGCAAGACGCTGCACTACACCGCGACCGCGGGCAAGATCGCGCTGAAGGCCGACGATGGCAAGCCGACCGGCGAGGTGACATACATCGCGTACACGCTGGATCATGCGAAAGGTGAAGCTTCACGGCCTGTGACCTTCGCATTCAACGGCGGCCCCGGCGCGGCATCGGTGTTCTTGAATCTCGGCGCTATCGGACCCAAGCACGTGGCGTTTGGCAACTCGGGCGATTCGCCCTCCGACCCGGCGACCCTGACCGACAACCCGGGCACGTGGCTGGACTTCACCGACCTGGTGTTCATCGACCCGATCGGCACAGGATTTTCGAAGTCGCTGGTGGATGCGGCCGAGACCAAGAAGCTGTTCTATGCGCCCGACCCGGACATCGATTACCTCTCGCTGGTGATCTACAAGTGGCTGGTGAAAAACGATCGTCTGCTGGATAAAAAGTACGTGATCGGCGAGAGCTATGGCGGGTATCGCGGGCCGCGCATTACGCACTATCTGCAGACGCAGTTGGGCGTGGGCGTGAATGGGCTGGTGCTGGTGAGTCCGTATCTGAATCCCGACTTCGGCAACGGCCGCCTGTCGCCGATTCCGTGGATGATTACGCTGCCGTCCATTACAGCCGCGCATCTGGAGAACGAGCACCAGCTTACCGATGCGGCGATGCAGCAGGTGATTGCGTACGACGAGGGCGACTACGCGGAAGCGCTCATCCACGGGCCAGCAGAGAAGGCTGCCACCGACGCAATGATTGCGAAGGTGACGGAGATGACCGGACTCGATCCGCAGTTTGTGAAGTACTCCGGCGGACGACTGGAGACCGGAGCGTATCTGCGCGAGATCCATCGCGAACAGGGCGAGATCGGCTCGGTCTACGATTCGAATGTGACGGCGCTGGACCCGTTCCCGTATTCGCCGGACCAGGAGTCGAGCGATCCGATTCTGGAGAGCAGCATCGCCCCGACCACGACCGCGATCGTGAACTTCGTGACGAATACCGTGGGGTGGAAGACGACGGACCGGTACAACACGCTGTCGTATGAGGTGAACCGGCAGTGGGACCGGTCGAGCGATCTGCGCAAGGGCGCGGTGGACGATCTGCGCGAGGCGGTGGCCGCGGACCCCAAGCTGCATGTGCTGATTGTGCATGGGTGGAACGACCTGTCGTGCCCGTTCATGGGATCGCTGCTGACGCAGCAGGAGATGCCCACCAGGCTCGCCGCACAGGTGCAGATTCACGAGTTTCCGGGTGGCCACATGTTCTACACTCGGGCAGCCAACGGCAGCGGCCTGCACGATCTCGCCGCGAGCATGGTGGCCACACACTGAGCTGTCCTGCTGGCGGGGCCTGAAGGAGAGAGATGGAACTCTGGGTACTGTTGCTGGGCGTTGCTACGGGAATGCGCACCATGACCGCGATGGCCATGCTGTGCTGGTTCGCGTATCTAAAGGTGCTGCCGCAGAACGGCTGGGCGTTCTGGACGGGGACGCTGGCCGCGGTGATTGTGTTCACGGTGCTGGCGGTGGGCGAGTACATCGGCGACACGCTGCCGCAGACACCCAGCCGCCTTGCGCCGGGGCCATTGGCCGCGCGCCTGGTGTTCGGCGCGCTGGCCGGTGCGCTGGGCGCGCATGCGATGCTGGAGCCGGTGGCCGGCGGCGTCATTCTCGGTGTGTCCGGCGCGCTAATCGGAGCGTACGGCGGCTATCACGCGCGGCGCGCTGGGGCGCGCTGGGCTGGGCGCGATCTGCCGGTGGCGATCTGTGGATCGCTGTTGGCGCTGTTCCTCGCGTTCTGGGCCGCGCGCACGCTGCATCAGGAGGCGGTGGTGGAAGGTCTGACGACCGCGATCAAGGGCTTTCCGCTGATGCGGTTTTAGCAAGCTGAAGTCTTGCGCTAGGCGCGCTCGGCGAGGGCCACGCGCGGTATTCCGGCGTAGTCATCGAGAAAGCGGATGTCTTGCCACGCGTGAATCGGCTCACTCGATTCACTGAGCAAAGCGCGCAACGCCTCGCGCTGACCGAAGCCGAACTCCAGCGCGAGCAGGCCACCGGGGCGCAGCGCCGCGTGGGCCTGCGGGATGAGGCGGCGGTAGATGGCGAGGCCGTCGCCGCCGGCGAAGAGCGCGCTGTGGGGCTCGAAGCCGACCACCTCCGGCTGCATCGTCGGCGCGTCGGCGAGCGCGACGTAGGGTGGGTTCGAAACGATGGCATCGAAGGTTCCGCTGGACGCGAACAACGCATCGTCTTCGCGGTGCGGATTCGATGCGGTGCCGGAGATAAGAGCCGCGAGCAGGTCGGCGTGAACGAAGCGAATGCGGTCCTCGCAGCCATGCGCGCGGGCGTTCTGCTCGGCGATGGCGAGTGCGGCGGCGGAGTTGTCGATGGCGATCAACTCAGCGTCCGCGAGATGTGTTGCGAGCGCGATGACGATGGCCCCGGAGCCGGTGCCCACATCGGCGATGCGAAGCGTGGATTGGGCATTCGTCTTCGAGCGAAACTGCGCCGCCCAGAGCAGGACGGCTTCTACGAGATGCTCGGTCTCGGGCCGTGGAATGAGGGTGTCGCGCGTGACGCGTAGGGGCAGCCCGAAGAATTCCTGCACGCCGGTGAGGTGCTGTAGCGGCTCGTTTGCGGCGCGGCGCGCAGTGAGTGCGCGAAGCTGTGCGAGGTGCGCCTCGTTGAGCAATTCGTCCGGATGGGCCAGCAGCCACGCACGGTCTCGCTCCGGATGCTGTTCTCGCCGCAGATGCAGTAACAGCGTCTCGGCGTCGCGGCGCGAGATGCGTAGAGAAGCTTCGGTGAGTGCGTCGCGCAGCGTCATGCAGTGTTAAGCTATCGCTTCTCGAAAATCAAGAAATAATCCTTGTGGCAGAGCGCTGCACGGGATGTTATCGCTTCTCGAAAATTAAGAAGTAGTCTTGCCCGTCGGCCTTGGTGAAGTCGTAGCGGCCGACTTGCTTGAAGCCGGCGCGTTCGACTTCCTCTCGCACGATGGGTTCATTGAGGCCGTGATTGGCGCCGTTGCCGCTGCGGTCGATGATGCCAAAGCGCGCGTCTGGCTTCATCGCCGCGCGCAGATGCGCGAGCAGAATCTCCGGGTGCGCGATCTCGTGATAGACCTTCAGCATCAGCGCGGCGTCGAGCGAGTCGGGCGGAAGGTGCGGGTCGTCGGGGGTGCCGAGGACTTCCTCGATGTTGCCCAGATGCTCGCGCTGAGCGCGGTTGCGGATGTAGTCGATCGTCTTGGGATTGATGTCTTCGGCGATCACTTTGCCGCCGGTCTGGCCATTTGGAGCGGTGCCCGCGACGCGCCGCGCGGCGCGCACGCTGAACCAGCCGCCGCCCGCGCCGATGTCCGCGACCGTATTGCCCGCGGAGATGTGCAGCAGGTCCATCACGCGATCGATCTGCAGGCGCTGGTCGCGGCCGGGCTCGTCGAAGATGCTGAGATCGCCGGTGTAGGGCGTGCTCGTGGGGTGCTGCGGCAGCGGTGCGGGCGTCTGCGCGAGGCCGCAGGGCAGCAGCGCCGCCGCCGCGAGAAGAAGGGGAAAGAGAGCCGAAGGAAGGCGCATGTATCGATTAGACGCCCAAACCCGGTCGACGCCCAAGTCCAGTCGCCAGACGCCCAAATCCAGCCGCGTGGGTGCGGTCTTGGACGGCAGGCTTTCTGGCGCAATCGACCGGGCCTGCAGTGGGGCGGCCGCCGTGGGAACTCCCCGACGAAAGGTGCTGGATGAAGGGATTGTCATGCTGGCGCGGATTGTGGCCACACGATCCTGCATCCCAATATAGAGAGCAGGGAAGCTTGGACAGAAAGAGAGCACGACAAACCATGCGCATCACGCTCGTTCGTTGCAAGCGTATTGGATCGATAGCTGCAGTGGCGATCTGGAGCGCGGGTCTGCTGATTGCGGGAGTGGGGCGCGCGCAAACCGCTCCCGCACAAGGCGTTGGGGGTGCCTCCTTGACGCCGGTGCAACTTGTTCAGGCGATGGTGGCGCACGAGGACACGGGCGTGTCGCACGACGATCGCTATGTGTTCCTCTCCACCGAGCGGTCTGAACGTACCGGCGGCCACCTATGGACCGAGCGCGTGGCGTGGATCGCCGGCGGCAATGTGCGGCTGCTGCTGGCCGTCGACGGTACTCCGCTGCCCCCGGACCGCGAGCAGCAGGAGCGCGTCCGGCTGGCTGCACTGGTCTCGGATCCGAGCGCTTTCCTGCAACTCGGACGCGAGGAGAAGGCCGACGAAGCGCGGGCTCATCAATTGCTCGATCTGCTGCCGCGGGGCTTCATCTTCGAGAATGTTCGGCTGGCGAACGGCGTCTGGCGAATGGACTTCCGGCCCAACCCGGACTACTCTCCCGGCGGCATGGAGGAGCGGGTGCTGCATGGGATGAGCGGTTGGCTGACAATCGACGCGGCGCAGCAGCAGATGCTGCATATTGAAGGTCATCTGAACCAGGACGTCTCGATCGGCTTTGGGCTGCTGGCGACCGTCCACGCAGGCAGCCGCTTCAGCACAGATCGCCGGGACGTCGACGGCCGCTGGCACACCGTACACGTGGTCTCCGACATTCGCGGCCGGGCAATCTTCTTCAAGAGCTTCAGCCGCGACACCGACCTCACGCGCTCGGACTTCCACTATCTGGAACCGGGCACCACGCTGGCGCAGGCGATCACGCTGATCGAGCAGCCGCCCGTTTCCTGGGTCGACGCTTCCGTCAGTCAGCCGGGCCAAGCGGAGTCGCGCTAGACCTTCTGCCTATCTTCCCGCTCGTTTTTCTCGCACGCCGGAAAGATTTTGCATTCCGGTGGGCGAGTTTCTGCGTATAGGCAGATGAGAGCGCGGATGGCGATGGATTCGGCTGAGTTTCGCAGGCTGGTGGAGACGCACCAACGCATGGTGTTCTCGCTTGCCCTGCGCGTTACCGGTGAGTACGGCACTGCCGAAGAGGTTGCGCAGGATGCGTTTCTCGAGTTGTTTCGAGCAGCCGAACGGCTGGAGAGCGAGGACCATGTGCGCTTCTGGCTGCGCCGCGTCACCGTGCATCGCGCCACCGACGCGCTGCGCCGGCGCTCGCGGCAGCCCGAGGCTACGGGCGATGAATGGATGGAAGAGCAGCACGCGGACGGCGATGGCGCCGGTGGTTTGAGCGCGGGTATTTTGAGCGCCGGTGTGGAGGCGCGGCTGGAGGAACTGCTGCGCGCGCTGCCCGAGTCCATGCGCGTCGCCGTCGTGCTGCGCTATCAGGAAGATATGCTGCCGGAGGAGATTGCCGCGCTGCTCGGGCAGCCGGTCGCGACGGTGAAGAGCCACCTGCAGCGCGGCCTGCAACTGCTGCGCCGCAAGGCCGTTGTGACCATGAAGGAGTATGTGCGATGAAGAATCCTGAGCCGATGCACAAAGTTGAGCCTACGGACGTACGTGAGCCTACGGACGCACGTGAGCCTATGGACGACTTCGAGAGGATGCTGAAGCGCGCGCTGCGCCCGGTGAATGCGCCCGCGACGCTGGCGAAGTTTCTCGCGAGCGCGACGGAGGCCAAGGAGCACCAGCGGCGCACGGGCAGGTTCTGGTTTACACCCCGACGCTTCCCGGAGCGAAAGCCTGGCGGCAAGCTTCTGGTGCTGCCGTGGCCCCCTGCGTGGATCGGGAGCGCGCTGGCGGCGATGCTGCTGCTGGGCGTCCTCGCCGGGGAGCAGGTACATGGGCACTACGAGCGAGAGCAAAGCGCGCGGCAGCAGATAGCGCAGCAGCAGTTTGAGACGGCGGTGCGTGTTACCGATCGGGCGCTCGATCAAACTCGCCAGCAGTTGGCGACCGCGGGTCTGCGCTTCGCGGAGTAGACGAATTTCAATCGAGACGATGAGGTGAATGCGATGATGATGCGGACAGTGAGAGCGATGATGATGTGCACGGCGATCGGTGCGGCGATGGGCCTGACGAGTGTTCCCGCGCACGCACTGCAGTCGGTTGTGGAGGTCTCCGGAGCGCCCTCCGGTCAGGCGCAGGTGAAGGACGACATCTTCGCCGGCACGGAGAAGTTCGCCAAGGGCGCGAGCGACGTGACCAACGTCAACCTCGGACCTGACATGCTGGGCATGGTGTCGGGCAAGAAATCCGGCGACGTGGCGCACAAGATGAGGTTCATGTTGGTGCGCACCTACACCTATCCGCGAACCGGCATGTACAACATGCAGGAAGTCGACGCCTACCGGCAGAAGCTGCGCGATGGAAGCTGGAACTGCTTCGTCCATACGTATGAGAGCAAGACGGAGGAATCGACCGACATCTGCAATCGGCCTTCACCTGACCACGAGGGCAATGAGATGGTGATCATGACCGTGGAGCCGAAGGAACTGACGTTCATTCACATGAGCGGCAACGCCTCGCTGGCGGACCTTGGCAAACTGGGCAACCTGGGAAATCTCGGCGGTTTGCCCGGGCCTACCACGCCTCCTAATTCTCCGAGCCCGCCGAATTCGCCCAAGTAATCGCGGCTCTCAGCACTCTCTACAATGGTCGAAGTGTCTTTACGCTTTGACATAGCGCATAGCGCGGCCACGGGTGGGAGGCGCGCGGAACTCACGTTGCCGCATGGCCGCGTGCAAACGCCGGTGTTCATGCCCGTGGGCACGGCCGCGACCGTGAAGGCGGTGCCGCAGGGTGTGCTTGAGGCCCTGGATGCGCAGATCATTCTGGCGAACACCTATCACCTTTACCTGCGGCCGGGGCATGAGCTGATCCGCCGCGCGGGCGGCGTGCATCGCTTCATGAGCTGGCCGCACCCGATGCTCACCGACTCCGGCGGCTTTCAGGTCTTTTCGCTGGCGAAACTGCGCAAGATTTCGGCCGAAGGCGTTGAGTTCCGCTCGCACCTCGATGGCCGCAAGCACTTCTTCTCGCCCGAGCACTCGATGGAAGTGCAGATCGCGCTGGGCGCGGACATCATGATGGTCTTCGACGAGTGCGTGGAGACGCCCGCGAGCCGGGAGCGAACGCGCGACTCGATGGCGCTGACGCATGCCTGGGCCGAGCGGTCGAAGCAGCATTGGGTGGAGCATCGCGATGAAGTTCCGTGGGCGAACCCCGCTCACGACGATGAGACCCTCGTGAATGGGCCACCCAAGTCCGTGGGACTGTACGGAAAGCATCAGGCGCTGTTCGGCATCGTGCAGGGTGGGATGTACGCTGACCTGCGCCGCGAATCCGCGCAGCGTTTGGTGGAGATGGATTTGCCCGGTTACGCCATCGGCGGTCTGGCGGTCGGCGAGCCGCGCGAGGTGACCCGCGAGATGATTGCGCTGACGCTGGAGCTTCTGCCCAAAGACAAGCCGCGCTATGTGATGGGCGTGGGCTATCCGGATGAGATCGAGGAGTATGCGCGCATGGGCGTGGACATGATGGACTGCGTGCTGCCGACCCGAGCCGGCCGGCACGGGCTGCTGTTCGTGCGTGCAGACCCTCGTGATCGCGCCAGTGCTGTCGTCCGGCTCAACATCAAGAAGCAGGACAACGCCGAAGACCAGCGGCCGATCGACGAGGGCTGCGGGTGCATGGTGTGCCGCCGCTATACGCGCGCGTACCTGCGACATCTGTTCGCCAGCGGCGAACCGCTCGGCGGGGCGCTGAACTCGATTCACAATCTCAGCTTCTATCTGGAGACCATGGAACGCGTGCGCGGACAACTTGCGGAATGACAGCCAGAAACAAGAGCAAAACAGAAGTAGATTCCTGCGGAATGACGAACAGAAAAGCAAAGGAACAAACGTCTCGAAACCGCGCGAAACCTTGGGCCAAAGATTCATTTGCAATTTGCAGCCGTGCCACGTGATACTTTCGGCCATGCGCTTCTCGCAATGTCTGGCCGCTCTGTTGCTCCCTGTCGCGATGGCCATCGCAGTACCCACGGCGGCGATTGCCCAGCAGCCGGCGACCGGCATGGGCACCGTCACGGGTCACGTCACCTGCGGAGATACGCAGCGACCCGCGCGCTTTGCGCAGGTGATGCTCTTCGGCGTGCCGAAGGATCTGGCGCCGCCGCCCGACCCCTCTCGAACGCCCGACGCCGCGCAGATCAAGGCCGCGATGCAGACCATGGGCGGGATGAACTTAGTGCAGACCCAGACCGGCATCGATGGCAGCTTTACGGCGGCCAATGTTGCTCCAGGCGACTACTACGTCTTCGCCTCTGTCCCGGGCTACGTCCAACCGGCCAGCATGGTGCAGGCCGCGCACGACGCGGGCGCGGACCTCAGCAAGCCGCTCCCTGGAGTTCCCATGGTGCATGTGTCGGCCGATCGCAGTGTGTCGAGCGACGTCACTGTAGAGCGCGGCGCGGCGATCACCGGCAAGGTGGTGTGGGATGACGGTAGCCCGGTTTCGCGCGCCATCGTGACGCTGGAGTCCACCAAGTCCGACGCCAAGAAGCTGCCCGCGCAGTTCGGCATGCTGGGAATGGCGGGCAGCCTCGGCGGCGCCGGCGTGTTCTCCATCACGGACGACCTCGGCCAGTTTCGTATCTCCGGTCTCGCTTCCGGAGACTACCTGGTGAAGGCTTCGCTGCAGTTCAACTCCGGGTTCGCCATGCAGTCCGGCGTCATGAACATGAAGGGTCTTATGGCCAACAAGCCGCTGGTGATCTATGCTCCAGCGGCCCTGCACAAGTCGGCAGCCAAACCGGTCACGCTTCATGCCGGAGACGAGCAGCGCGATCAGCTCATCACCATCGACCTCTCCAGCATGCATTCGGTGAGCGGGCAGGTGGCGTCCATCGAAGACCATCATGGAATCAACTCGGCGACCG
Organism: Granulicella sp.; assembly: GCA_965277925.1. GTDB lineage: Bacteria > Acidobacteriota > Terriglobia > Terriglobales > Acidobacteriaceae > Granulicella. The sequence goes on from OZ255850.1 coordinate 3,135,948, forward strand.
TGCAATTGATCGACGCCAGCGACAAGGACTTCGTGCGCTCAGCAGAGGTCGATGCCAGCGGCAACTTCACCGTGACGTTCCTTCCGCCGGGGACCTACAACGTGACAGTGACCGACGCTGAGGACACCGAGCCTTCGAAGAAGAAGCAGACCGGCCTGATCAGGTTCAGCCAGGACCAGACGGTGCGCAGCTACGCCGACGGCAAGGCGAGTGTCATCGTGACGGACAGCGATGTGACTGGGCAGATCCTCGAGCTAACGCCATCGAAGACCACCAGGAAAGACGTCGACCTCAACGATTTGCTGAAGTAGTAGTCGAAGCGACGAAGTGCAGCTCAGCTATGACTTACACCCGCGCGGAACCCGCCGTAAGCCGCTGCGGGAATATGTGGGTGGAGGATGCGGACGCGGGGGTTACAATGAGGCGAGCGGCACTGACGATGTCGGACGTCATCACAGGAATGCGGCAGGTGATTCAGGACCTGGTTGCGCCGGATATGAAGGCGCTCTCGGCGAAGGTCGATGCCCTGCAGAAGCAGGGCGAAATTCAGTACGGCGCGATGATGAAGACCATCGAGGCATTTCGCGCGGAGATGCGATCCGAGTTTCAATCCCTGCGCGCCAACAACCAGATTGAAGTGCTCCGGCAGGTGACGCCGACAGTGAGCACGTAGCGGTCGTTGAGGCGCGAACCAGGCGAGGTTAGCCTTCTTCACGCAGACACCCTTCAGGCGATGTCCTGATTCCTTTGAAGGTTGCGCTGAAAATCCGTAGCCGGAGGCAGCAACGCTAGCTGCCGCATCGTTCTTCGCCACAGCAAGAGCTGCACAAACGCCGCGCCGGTGAGCGCGATCAGCAGGCCCCACCACAATCCCGCCGCGCCCATCTTTTCGTGGAAGCCGAGCGCCAGGCCCAGCGGCATTCCGACCACCCAGTAGCAAACCAGCTGCGTTAGAAACGGGCCCGTGGTGTTGCCCGCGCCGCGCAGCGCGCCCGTGGCGGTGATTTGCACGCCATCGAAGAACTGGAATCCAGCTGCGATCAGCAGCAGTGGGACCGCCGCCGCGATCACCGCGCGATCCGGCGTGAAGAGCCGCGCGATCTGCGCCGGGATCGACAGAAAAAGCACCGCCGCAGCGAGCATGAAGCCCGCGCCCGCGGCCACGCCCGACCAACCCGCAGCCGCCGGGGCAGCTGCGGTTGCGCTGCTCGTCCGCATCCGTCCGATGGCGTGGCCAACCCGCACTGAAGTGGCGGCGGAGATCGCGAATGGCACCATGAACGTGGTGCTGGCGCACTGTAGCGCGATCTCGTGGCCGGCCAGTTGCAGCCGGCCGAAGGTGGCGATCAGCGTGGTGACCAGGGCGAAGATGGCGATCTCGGCGAAGATCGACGCGCCCGCCGGTGCGCCCAGCAGAAACAGCCGTCGCAGGTGCTGGAACTCGATGCGCCCCGGCGAGCAAGTGCGCTCGCCGGGGAGCCCGCCGATCCGCCGGATCGCCTTCCGGCGCAATCCTGCGATCAGACCGTAGCCGTGTTTGCGATCGGCCCACCATACCGCCGCCAGAAGCACGGCCATCAGGTAGAGCCGCGCGAAGCTGGTCGCCCAGGACGAGCCGAGGACCCCGAACGCAGGAATCGCCAGCGTATGGCGACCCAGCTCCCACCTATGACCGAAGATCAGCAACCAGTCCGCGGCTGCGTTGATCAGGTTGGCCGAGATCAGCGCGAAGGCGATCGGCCGTCCGTGATGCGCGGCCTGGAGATAGCGGCGCAGCGCGAAGTACAGCAGCAGCGGCAGCGTGCCATATTCGAGGCCGCGCAGCGCGGGCGCCGCCAGCGCGAGGATGGCGCGGTCCACCGGCAGGTGCAGCAGCAGCCTCGGTCCGGCCGTCAACAGCGCGAGCAGCAATGCCGAAAGAGCAACGGCCATCACCAGGCCATGCAGCAGCCAGCGGTTGGCTTCGGCGACTTGTTTCGCGCCGAAGGCCTGCGAGATCAGCGTATCCAGCCCCAGCAGCACACCGCCCACGCCGAAGCAGAGCGTATTGAACAGCACCTGCGCCAGCGAGGCCGCGGCCATGGCCAGCGCCGAGTGCGGCAGATGGCCCAGCATGATGGTGTCGACCAGCGACATCGCCACCCAGCCAAGCTCGCCCGCGATGAGCGGAATGGCCAGCCGCACCAACGGTGGCAGTTCGCTTCGAATGTCGGCTGCGCGCATGTCCTAGCAGTATCGCAGAGAGCGTACCTGTTGCCGAGAGCGTGCCGACTGCCGAGAGCGGATGCAGTGCCCAGAGCAAGACCAACGCCTCCAAGCCGCGCTAAGCCTAGCGACACGAGATCGCCAGGCCCCGGTGCACAAGGGCTGGCGATCTCATGCATTTCAGTCGAGCCCTCAAACGCTCTGTGTGGCGCTCCCGGTGAACCGCCGCCGTACCACGCCCGCCGTGCCCAGCAGACCTGTACTCAGGAGAATGAAGCTGGAAGGCTCCGGCGTCACCGCCGTCGAGGAGGCGGCGATATCGAGCTTGAAGTTGTTGTCATACGTGCCGTCCCCGACCTTCCGGAGACTAAAGGGGCCGCCCGTAATGAAGGTAGGGTCGGTCAGACCCCCGGTAAAGAGCTGCCGTCCATAGTCGTCCACAAAATAGGTTGTCGTGGTTCCCTCTTGGATCGCCAGGCCACCGCTGTCTGGCGTCATCGGCATATGAGTATAGAAATAAAGAGTGTCGCCGGTGTTCGCGATTCCGTCGATGTCGACCGAAATGTCGCTCAGGGTGAAATAGTCGAGGCCTGTGGCAGCGACGGTGGGCGTTGCAGGGGCCGTGAAGTTGACGGTGATTTTTCCATTGCCGCTGACCAGCGTAAATACGTCGTCAGCGAAGGCGGTTGAGCAGGAAATCGCCAGCAGAGAGGCTGTAGCTAGCAGGAAGCGAAGACGCATGGGAATTCTCCTCATTGAGCGGTCGCGCGCGAATACACTGACCCTTGCATCGCCGCTCATAAATGATGTGCGCTGAATTGCACGACAACTGAATTGCACGATAACTGAATGCACGACAACAGGGCCCGACAGCTTACGAGTTCTTCCAATGGGACCGAATCATTCGGGGCTCCGGCGAAAACCACCTCCATCCCGGGAACTGGTTATTGCATCGTCGGGTCCACGCCTGAGGGTCGGGCGATCCTGAATGCCGACCGCGGGCACCAGCCGCTGCCGCAACATTGGAGATGCGCGAACGCACAGCAAAGCTCCTCGTAAAAGGAGTGGATGCCGATTGTGGAGTACTCGTGGCTCTGGGCCGGGAGAATTTTCAAATTTATTTTTGAGGCCAACGACGTCACCGCGATATCCGCACCTTGGCGGCGGCCATCAAACTTCTGCACTCGCGCCAGCATCCTACCCTGCCCGCCAGTCGAGAAATTACTTCGCGGCGTCCTTGAATATCTGCTCGGCCAGATAGTTCTGGACCTTGGCCTGATCGCGGAGAACTTCGAAATAGGCTGTCTTGAGCAACTGCGAGCGGCTGTCGTGGAGCTGCTGGCGAATGGCCTGCTGCACACGCGGATCGCCAAGGTCGCGCTGACCCGCGCCATCCTTGCTGATCAACTTGTAGATGGAGTAGCCGGCCGGCTTGTGCGTCGTGTTGTCGAGGAGTGGGAGGATGTCGGTGGTCTCGCCCGGTTTGAGCTTCAGGATGGCAGTGTTGGTGGCGGGGTCGGCGCGCTTCAACTGCGACTCGGCGACAAAGCCCATGTCGCCGCCATTGGGCGCGGTCTCCTGGTTTTCGGAGAAGTTCATCGCCAGCGCGCCAAAGTCTTCGCCGGCATCGATGCGGTTCTTCAGCGCCTGGATCTTCTTGCGTGCGTCTTCATCGCTGGCGGCCTTGTTGTTCTGCAGGTTGCCCGGCGGTGCGCCGCTTTGGGCCGCGCCCTGATCGGTGACCTGGATCTGCGCCAGGTGGTACTGGTCTTCGATCAGGTTGAACTCGGCCTTGTGCGCGTTGTAGTAATTGGTCACATCGGCGTCGGTGACAGTGATCTTGGAGTTGATCTCCTTGTTCAGCAGCTTGTTTTGCGTGAGCGAGCGGCGGATGTCGCGCTTCAGCTCGTCGATGGTAAGGTTGGCCGCCTTGAGCCGCGCCTGGAACTGCTCCTCGGTATAGGGCGCCTTGGTCTCGGCGAGTTTCGCGTCCACATCGGCGTCGGTGGCGGTGAGGTTCAGTTTGGCGGCGCGCTGCTGCACGATCTCTTCCAGGACCATCTCGTGCAGAATGTTGAGCCGCAGCGAGGCGGCCTGATCCGCGGAAGGCGGCTGCTGCTGGGGATTGTTCGCCAACTGCGCCGCGTAACTCTTATCCACCTCGGCGCTGGTGATGGGATGGCCGTTCACGGTGGCGACGACGCCACTCTGCGGGCCTTTGCGGCAACCCGCGAACAGGACCAGAGAAGCGGCGAGCAGAACGGTGGAGATGCGGCGATTCTTAGGCATTGGGAGCAGAGCGTCTTCCTCGCGGGCGAGGCCGCGGTGAATATCATTTGAGTCTACAGGAATTGGGATTCGCGCGACTCCCGCCGAGGGCACGAAGCAGCCGCTGATATCGCGTTCAGGAAACCAGCCCATGACCATCGGCGGCCGTGGGATCGGCCTCCGGGACGCGGCGAAAATGCGCGCGCAACGTCTGCAGCGGCAGTTCGAGCGTGTAGCGCATCAGGGTCGCAAACGCGACCGAAAGTACGAAGGCAATGGGCCCGCTGATCCAGAACCGGCCCGGAAACCGCGGCACGACGACGCTGAGGATGAAGTCGTGCGAGAGATAGAGTACGTAGGAAATCCAGCCGATGTAACGCAGCGGCATCCACTCCAGCCACGCCACCGACCAGTGCTGGATATTGGCGATCACGAAGCTGAAGATCACGTAAAGCGCCAGCGCCTGCACGGTGTAGCGCAGTGACTCCTTGTAGATGACGCTGCGCGGAAACAGCGATGCCGCCAGGAGCAGAACCGCGCCGGCGAACAGCAGCGGTTGATAGCGGCGATGTTTGCCGTCGGGCAGGATGGAGCGGTCTGGATGGACCTTTGGCTTGACATGCGCAGCGAAGAAGACGGGGTTATTGCGCAGCGCGAGGATGCAGCCCCAGAGGATCGAATCGAGCCGTGCGTCGGTGGCGAAGTAGGTCCACAGGCGCTGCTCGCGGATGACTGCGATCAGGATGAAACGCCAAATCAACTCGAGGATACAGAAGATGACGAGGATCCGGTTCTGCGTGGATCGCGCGAGGCGGCGGCGCGTCATCCACTGCAGAACCAGCGGGAAGAGAATGTAGAAGTGCTCCTCGACGGCCAGCGACCAGATGACGCTCATGCCCGGCGGAAGCCACGCGTGCCAGCGCATCACGTTGGCATAGTTGTAGAAGTAGAACAGCATGCTGAGGAAGCCGAAGCGGTTGCCCGGCCACACATGCAGCACAAAGCGCGCCAGCCCCGAAACCAGCGCATACACCACGTATAGCGGAACGAAGATGCGCAGCGCGCGGCGGATGTAAAAGTCGCGCAGCGAGATGGTGCCGGTGCGGGAGATCTCCTTGCGCAGCAGCGTGGTGATGAGATAGCCGCTGAGAAAGAAGAAGATGGTGACGCCGAGCGTGGCTGGAATGTAATAGCTGATGTCGGGCAGCGCATGCGCCCAGAAGACGAGCAGGAAGGCGATGGCGCGGATGCCGTCCAGACCCGGAATATAGGAGCTGCGCCCCCGGGGCTGCCGCGTTGCCGTTGGCTGCGGGCTGGGCGGCGTGGGCGTCTGCATCCGCGAGCGCTCCCTGGACTGTATCGGGTTGGACATTGCGTAGGTTAAGCGTACACGCGGGCAGTTCGGGGATCGTCACTCAGAACCGGAGCGTGGGACATCAGAGCGGGCTCAATTCGACGGTGCGCACGCTGGTGATGGCCTCGACCTTGCGCAGCTCATGGATCGCCTGCTCCAGCTCGGGCTGTGAGGAATTGGAAACGTCCAGTTGCACGACGGCGAGCGCGTGGCCGGCATGAACGCGCGCGTTGTGCGTGTTATGGGCGTTGTGCGCCAGATCCTCTCCGCCGCGAGGCCGTTCCCGGCCCAGCGCGAAGTTCGCGATGTTCAACTTCGCCTCGCCGAGGATCGTGCCGATACGGCCGATGACGCCGGGAACGTCGCGGTTGCGAATGACCACCAGCGTCCCGGCGAGCTCGGCTTCGATGTCGATGCCGTCGTAGCTGAGCAGTCGCGGCGAATGGCCGTGCAGCACTGTGGCGAGCCCGGTCCACTCGCCGCGGTCTGGCTCATGGTCCGCATCCGGGTCAGCGCCGCTTGCTGCCTTGCGCGCCACCTTACGTATCCAGTGCAGCGACAACCGCAGCGTGGCGCCGGTGCCGCCCGCCACATGCTCGCGCTTGTCTTCCTGCACGCGAATGCCGCGGTCCGCCGCCGCCGCCGCAGCGTTGATGCGATTGACGCCATCCGCGCCCCGCAGAACGCCGGCGATGGCCGCGTTGCGGATCATGTCGGTCTTCAGTTGCGCGAGGCGGCCGTTGTAGGTCAGCGAGATACTTTCGATATTTCCGTCCGCGGCGCCGCCGCCAACCGCGCTGGTCTCTGCCGACCCGGCCGCGTGGCCGAGCAGTTGGCCGAGACGGTCCGCCATCTCAATGTAAGGCGACACCTCGGCGTACTCCTCCTCTGAGAGCGACGCGACGTTGACCGCATTCTGCACCACCCCGAGCTTGAGGTAATCGCGCACCTGGTTGGCAAGCTGAATGCCGATGGCTTCCTGCGCCTCGTCGGTCGAACCGGCAATGTGCGGCGAGAGCAGCACGTTGTCGAGCGCAAAGTACGGCGAATCCTTCAGCGGCTCGTGGCGGAAAACATCCAGCGCCGCGCCTGCGACCTGACCGCTCTTGATGGCCTCGGCGAGCGCTTCGTCCACGATGAGCTCGCCGCGCGCGCAGTTCACAATGCGAATGCCCGGCTTCATGATCGCGATGGAGTGCTTGTTGATCAGGCCTTCGGTCTGCGGCGTCAGGCCTACGTGCAGCGAGAGATAATCGGACTGCCCGAAGATGTCGTCGATCGGCACCAGCGTTACGCCGTTCTCGCGCGCGATCACCGGAGCGACGAACGGATCGTAGCCGATGAGATCCATGCCGAACGCCTTCGCGCGGCGCGCGACTTCGAGCCCGATGCGGCCCAGGCCGACGATGCCCAGCGTCTTGCCGCGCAACTCGCTGCCTTGCAGCGATTTCTTCTCCCATTTGCCCGCGTGCGTGGAGGCATTGGCGCGCGGGACGGCGCGGGCCATCGCGATCATCAGGCCAAGCGTAAGCTCGGCGACCGCGACCGCATTGGCACCGGGCGTGTTCATGACGACGATGCCGCGGCGCGTGGCTTCGGCGGCGTCGATGTTGTCCACGCCCACGCCGGCGCGCCCGATGAGGCGCAGTCTGGGCGCGGCAGCCAGCAACGCCGGGTCGGCCTGCACCGCCGAACGCACGATCAGCGCGTCGGCGTCGGCCAGGGCCTGCTTCAAGCCGTCGGGCAATTTGGCAATCTCATCGGCGGTGACAACGTTCCAGCCGGGCTCCTTGCGCAGAATGGCGAGCGTGGCGGGCGAAACCTTTTCAGCGAGAACGATCTTCAAGACGACTCCAAAGCGAGAATGGGCGCAGCCCTTCCAGTGTAGACCGTCAGTGCGCCTGCGGTAGGAGCATCGCTCAATTCCCCGAACGGTGGCTATCGCCGACAGTTTGAGCCATTTTCCGCACGTACCATGGCTAAACGAAGCGGTGATTTTCTCCTTGCATGATCCTGATAAGCCGGCTCTGGATGACGAGAAAGTGGTGGAGCCTTGTTACTGAAAACGCCGGCGCCTGTGCCGAACGACGCGAAGCCGCAGCCATCCGCGAAGCTCAGATCCACGAAGCTCACCTATCGTCCTGACGTCGACGGGTTACGTGCGATCGCAGTCCTGCTGGTCGTCTTCGACCATCTGCATACGCGCGTCCGGGGCGGCTATATTGGCGTCGACATCTTTTTCGTCATCTCCGGCTACCTGATCAGCGCTACGATCCTGGAGCAGATGGCTGCCGGCCGGTTCTCGCTCGCAGGTTTTTACGAGCGCCGCATCCGGCGCATCTTTCCCGCGTTGCTGGTGATGCTGCTGGGCACCGCGCTGCTGGCGTTTCGTTACTTCGTGCCGTCGGAGATCGACGATTTCGCCCACTCGCTTCTGGCCGCGCTTTTTTCCGGCTCCAACTTCCTGTTCTGGCATCAGGCCGGCTACTTCGCCGCGCCCAGTGCGCTCAAGCCTTTGCTGCACACGTGGTCTCTGGCCGTCGAGGAGCAGTTTTACATCTTCTTTCCGGTATTCCTCCTGGCGGTCAGGCGATGGTGGCCGAACCGGCTCAAGATGGCGATCTGGACCATCGCCGGCCTCAGCTTTGCACTGGCCTGCCTGAGGGTGCGGCGCGATGCGACGGCCGATTTTTTCTTTGCTCCGCTGCGGGCCTGGGAGCTGCTGCTCGGCGCGATCCTGTCGCAGAAGTACCTCCCGCAAATCCACGGCAGTCTGCAGCGCAACCTGGCCGCGCTCGCGGGTCTGCTGCTGATCTTGGTTCCCGCGCTGCGCTACACGGCCCAAACGCCGTTTCCAGGTCTTGCCGCTCTGCCGCCGTGTCTGGGCGCGGCGCTTCTCATCGCTGCTGGGGAAAACGGATCCTCACTGGTGGGACGTGCCCTTAGCTGGCGGCCGGTGGTCTTCATTGGGCTGATCTCCTACTCGCTCTACCTGTGGCACTGGCCTATCCTGGTGTTCCAGAAATCCAGCTACTTCCTGATCGACGATCCGCCCGATTCCAAGCCCGTGAAGGTGGTGGTCTTCCTCGTCTCACTGGTCGCGGCAACGCTCTCCTGGCGGTTCGTGGAGACGCCGTTCCGCAAAGGCCGGCTGCGTCCTGGGCGGCGCGCTCTGCTGCTGGTGAACGGCGCCGCCTTCGCCCTCATTCTGTCGATCGGCGGGGCGATGATCGCTTCGCATGGCTTCTCCGGTCGGTTCCCCGCGCAGGCGCTCTCGGTCGACCAATACACGCACTACAAACCGGCTGCGGATTTTCGCGAAAATGTATGTTTTATCGGCCCGGACAGCACCTTCGCCGACTTCAACAAGTCGCTCTGCCTGGCGACCGATCCCGGCGGCGGCCCGGTCCGTCCGCCGTTTCTGCTGCTGGGCGATAGCCACGCGGCCCACCTTTATCCGGGGTTGCACACGGTTTTTCCTGAAATCAATTTTTCGCAGGCAAATACTGCCAGTTGCCGCCCGTTCCTCATGCAGATGAGCCAGCCCGGAGATTGCGGCAGCCTCTACCGTTACATCTACGGCGACTACCTGCCGCATCATCATCCTGCCGCCGTGCTGCTGGCGGGCCGGTGGGATGAGACCGAGTTCGGTGCGCTCGGCGAGACCGTGACATGGCTGCAACAGCATGGCCAGCGGGTCATCCTGTTTGGTCCGGCCATCGAGTTCGACGTGCCCTTGCCGCGGCTGCTCGCCCTGAGCCTGCAGAACCATGACCCGGCAAGCATCGACCGGCATCGCTACAAGGCGGCCGAGGTCACCGACCGCAAACTAGCTAAGCTCGCGCGCCGGACTTGGCACGTCGAGTACATCTCGGCGTATGAAGACCTTTGCGCGTCGCAGGTGGAGATGGTAGCCAAGGCGCAGCCGGAGTCCGTCAGCAATTGCCCGCTCTATGCGGCGCCGGGCGTGCCGCTGCTCTTCGATACCGACCACTTCACACCGCAGGGTTCGATCCTTTATGCCCGCGCCATTCGAAACCGCGGCCAGTTGCGGTAGTCGCGCTGGAAACCGAAAGCTACCGCTTGAGTTCTGCGACGCACTGATCGTCGAACTGGTGGATGAACTGTTTCAGAGTGATTAGCTCGATCTCGACGGCGGCGTTGTCGTGGAGCATCTGAGTGAACTCCGCGGGCGGAAGGCTGCCGGGGTCGTCACCCATTTTGAAGGGAGCGGCGGCAAGAAAATCGCTTTCGCCCGTGGCGATGGCCTTCTGGTTGACCAGCTCTTCGAGCATGTAGAGGTCGGAGTAGCGCTGCACCTCGTTGTAGGGCATGTAGCTGAGCGCCCCGGTGTCGCGGGCGGTGCGCCAGGCGGCGTCGCCCAGGGAGTCGAAGCTCATGGAGTTGCTGACCGAGCCGTGGAAGCCTTTGGGGTCCGCTTGCAGGCGGTGAATGGAACCGATGTTGGCCTGTTGCAGGTCGATATTTTTCTGCAGAAGCAGGAGGTCTCTCTGCGCAGCCTGGTGGTCGTCCTCGATCTCCTGGCGGATGTTGGCGCGGGCTTCGTGGAGCAGATGGCGGTGGTGAACGTACTCCACCAGGCCTTCGAGCGAGAGCGCGATGAACAGCCCGATGGTGATGATGACCAGATGAATGGCGAAGTCGCGCCAGCTATGAATTGGCGCTTCGGGTGAATGGATCTCCATGGTGGTCGGCTCCGGAGTGAGGTGAAACTAGAGTGGTCTGCCCATTGGCGTAGTGTCTTACTGCTATCGAATTTGCGTTTGCACTTGCTTTTCTGGTTGTCATTCCGCAGCGAAGCGGAGGAATCTGCTGTTTTGGAGTGCCTGTTTGTATCAGGAGAACCGCTCTCAATCACCAGAGCGGACTGTGGTTCCGGAAGAGAAGCAGATCCCTGCGGGAGGACAGAAAGAAATGCAAAAGCTTGCGGCTACTTCGCCCCGTGGCTACTTCGCGGGTGGGATGGATGTCTTAGCCGCGGGCTGCGACGCTGGGGCCGCAGGCGCGATATACGGCGGCGGCGGCGTGACGCCTTCGGCGCGCAGCGCGTCGTCGATGACGCCGTAGATGAAGTCGATCGGCAGCGCGCCATCGATTTTGTCGCCGTTGATGAACAGCGTGGGAGTGGACTCGATGTCGAAGGCGGCGGCGGACTTCTGCTCCGCCTGAATGCCGCTGGTGTCCTGCTTGGCGATACAGGCGTCTAGCTTGGGCTGATCGACCTTCTGGAACTTGCCCTGCTCGCGGGTCAGCGTGTCGAGCTGCTGCTGTGCGCGGTCGAGCGTCTTCTCCTTGGACGCGTCGGCCGAGCCCGGCTTCTCAGGCAGCGCGACGATGGGCTGCGGCGGAGCGGCCCCGATGTCCGACGCATGCGCGTGGATGTAGTCCACCAGATTCCAGTAGCCGGTGGGGGATTGGGCGGCGAGGCAGTTCACGTCTACGGCCCCGTGCATCGCCCAGGGATGCTGGTCGAGCGGAAAATCCTTGTAGACGATGTGCACCTTGTTGCCGTAGCGATTGGTAATAGCGGGAAAGATGGTCTCGTGCAGCCGCGCGCAGAAGGGGCACTCCAGGTCGTCGAAGCCGACGATCACGACGGGCGCGTTCGCCGGGCCTCCGCGCGCCGGGCGGCCGGCATCGGAGACGAGATTGCGCGGATCGGCGGAGATGTCGTACTTATTGAACTGGGCCAGAGTTTTTCCGTCCGCTGAGACCAGAAAATCGATCGGCCGCGAGCTCTTGCCCTCGTTGGTGAAGGTGACGCTGACCTTGCTGTAGCCGGGCAGGTCCGACGGCATGGCCGGGCTGATGTTGATCATCGAACCGGGCGGCAGCGTGGCCTTCTGGCGCAGCAGCACCTCGATCCGCCGCGTCAACCCAAGCGACAGCGGCTGGCCGGCGACGATCGCCGCGCCGGCGGGTTGTGCCGCGGCTTGTGGTGAAGTTTGTGCCGGGGTTTGAGCATGACAGCCGAGCGAGGTGAGGCTTGCGGCGAACAGGAGGAGGGCCAGACGGCGAGCGATAAGCACAATACTTCGATTATCGCAGAGTGGAAACGTTAGCCGGCTTCTCTCGAACTGGCTCTGGGCAGCCTACAGCCCCGCGTACCAGTCGTAGCCGAGCTTGGTCCAGAAGTCGTCCGGCTTGCTGTCCGTATAGGCGATCAACCCGATGCGCTTGATCTGCTTGTATCCGTATTTGATGGGCATGTGCAGGCGCAGCGGAGCGCCGTGCTCCTGGGCCAGCGGCTGGCCGCTCATTTCGGTGACGAGCAAACTTTGCGGATGGCGCGCCGCGGCCATGTCGAAGCCGCAGTAATAATCTCCGTCCGGCGTCTCCATGTAAACGTAGTGCGGATCGCGGCTGCGGCCGTTTTCGACGATCTGCGCAGGCGGATAGGCCTCGATGAGATCTCGCAGCCGCACGCCGGCCCATTGGGTAATCACGCTCCAGCCCTCGATGCACTTGAACTGCGTAATGAGCTCTACCTTGGGCAGCTTCAGCAGATCGTCCATGCTGAGCAGCAGGCCGGGCGTGCCGATGTCCAGCGCGCTATACGACGCGCCCGCCTCGCCATTGCCCTGCACCCGTTTATGCGTGATCTGCCGCGCCATCGCGTTGAAACGCTCGGCAATGGCCGCCGCGGCCGGAGTGTCTACCGCCCCGCTGGGATCGAGAGGACTCGTGGGAGCGGCCGATTGCGGCCCAGTTTGCGGCTGGGTTTTCTGAACTGCCGGTTTCGCCGGGCCATCCACCGGCGCAGGCTGCGGATCGCCCGGCTTCAGCTTCTGATCGCTCTTCGGCGCGTCCTTCACATCTTCCATCTGCTGGTCCGGCTGCACGTCGCCGGCGTATTTGTACTCCCACGCGGTCACGTCTTTGGCATACAACGGCGAGCGCTCCGGATACGCAACCCCAGCCAGTTGCAGCCGCCAGTTCGCCGTCTTCAGCGTCTGGCCGAGGCCCACGACTCCGTTCAACCGCAGCGGGACAGCCCGGCTCAGCGGATAGGTCGGCGACAGCCCACGATAGTCGAAGACGGTCCGATCGATGGCTGCATCGGTCTGCAGCGTACGGCGCAACACGCCTTGCACGCGGCCCACCGGCGCGCTGTTGTTGATCCAGTACAGCACCCCGTAACCGGCTGCCGCCGCGACCCCGCCGACGACGAAGCTGCGCCGCGTGCGCCGCGCACTCTCCGCCTTCACTGCTGCCGCTTCGCCTTCAAGGATCACACGCTCGTGCTCGTTCATTCTGCTGCTCCAGTTGCTTCCGCCGGCTGTGTGCTCTCTGCGGCGACCGCCTCCACGCTACGCGCAGGCGCTGTTTCCTGCTCGCTGTTCGCAGTATCCTTGCGCTGAATTTCGTAACCGCTCACCATCGAACGAAAGTTGTTCCAGCCAGCCAGGGCCACCTGCACGATGTGCACCACGAAGAAGGCGCAGAAGCCGATCATCAGCCAGAAGTGTTCCCAGCGAGCCATCTCGTAGCCGCCCAGCACGGTGGTCAGCCAGTGGGCCTGGGCCGGCTTGTAGATGGCGAGCCCGGTCACGAGCGCCGCCGCGCCCATCAGCATGATCGCAGTGTACGCAATCCGCTGCGCGCCGTTGTACTTGCCCTGCGCGGGCAGACCTCTTCGCCGCGCGGCTGGCCAGTGCAGATCGTAGAGGGTCACCCACATCGCGTCAACGAACGAGCGCCGCCTGGGCCACAGCACGCGCCACTCGCCGGACACCGCAAGATAGACCGCATAGATGATCCCATTAATGGCGAAGAACCACATGAACAGGAAGTGCCAGCCCAGCCCGGTCGTCAGTTGATAGGGCGCGTTCAGCAGGTTCCAGAACCAGTCCGGAAACAGCCGCAGCAGCGTCCACGATCCCACCCCGATGCGATACACCTTGTGCGGGTCGCGATACGGCGGAATCGAGTCCGCCCAGTAGATCAGCAGGCCGCTCCAGATCATGATCGCGAGCAGCGGAAAGTTAATCCAGTGCATCCAGCGAATCGCGCGGGAATGTTTCTTCACCAGCTTCAGCTCGGCGCCGGTCTCCTCGTGCATCGCGTGCGGACCTCACGACCAGCTTGCATCTCCGAAGGGACGTCGCGCAATCCCAATCGTGATGGGCATGAAAATAATTCCCCACGAAACATAAAGCTTGCGATCCGCCGCCGACCACTACCCTTCAGCCCTTCGCTCAAACGACGGCCACGCTCTCGCGCTCCTTCTGCTGCGCGCGCTTGCGCTTCCACCACCCGCTGATCGCCAACTGGCACGGGTGCTCCACCCAGTTGCGCACCGCCACCGCCAGCAGGACGACAAACACATAGGAGATCCACGGATCGAACTTCTCCAACCCCAGCCGCTCCCACACATGGTTCCACTGCAAGAGCAGAAAGACATTGAAGTGCAGCAGGTAGAGCGCGTAGGTCGACGCGCCAACCGTGACGAGCGGCCGCACCGAGAACACCCTCGCCAGCGGACTCGGCCCGGCCAGCCCCAGGATGATTGCCGCGAACACCGGCGTCAGCAGGCCGCCGTGGATCAGGATGTAGGGCACGCGCTGGGCCAGGTGATACGCCGCGAACCACGCGCTCGCGAACCCCAACAGCCCCACCACCATGCGGCCGCGCACGCCCAGCCGCGCCGCCTCATGCAGCCGCCCCAGCGTCAGTCCCGCCAGAAACGTGCAGACGTACGGAAACGGCGTGTACTTCAGCGTGTTGATCCACAACCCGTCGCTGTAGCGATCGGCCGCGTGGCCCAGGTGGTCGAAGTCGTGCATCACATAAATCGAGTGCGGAATCAGGCCCACCATCCACAGCAGCAGCAGCAGCCCGATGAGCTTCGGGACGCTCCGCGGCCAGCGCAGCCCCAGCAGCCACGGAAACGCCAGGTACAGCATCACCTCGCAGGACAGCGTCCAGCTCACCGTCATCCAGAATGTCGCCAGCCGCGGAAAGAAACCCTGCATCAGCAGCGGCGTCGCGATCAGGCCCTCATAGAACTGTGCATGCGGCCGCGAAGTCCACTCCTTGATCAGCATCGGGACCGATACCAGCATGGTCAGCGCATACACCGGATACAGCCGGCTGAGCCGCGCCATCCAGAAGTCCACCGCGTTCATCGGCTGCGGTCGGTCCGCGTAGTTGTAGGACAGAATAAAACCCGAGATCAGAAAGAAAAAGCTGACGAACACATAGCCAATATCGATCAGCGGATACAGCGTCACCGATGGATGCGCCGCCCAGGTCAAGCCATTGGGCGTGAAATGAAACAGCAGGATCGTCAGCGCCAGCAGCGTGCGCAAGCCGGTCAACGCGGGCAGCGCGGGCCGGCGCACATATTGCGCTCGCGGCTGCAGCTCGCCCGCCGCTTCTCCTGTCGATGTTGGCGCTATGCGGTTCATCGGTCGCACTGAGTTCGACGCCGATGGATGGGCGTGCGGTTCAACCTCCAACGTGGCGGGCCCGCCGAGACTCTTCAACTCCACACTCAACTGGAAAACCCTTCCCGCGATATTGTTACGCGCCGCCTGATTGTTATGCGCCGCCTGACGCTCCGAGCAGGCCGCGCAACGAACGTTCGCCCCGGATTGACGATCGCAGTTGCCGTGCCTTACCGCACCTCGACGTGGGCGAACCCCAGCCCTTCCAGCAGCGCGGTGACGGTGGCGCGCGCATTCTTGGTCGCTGCATCCAGTATCCCATCGCTCAACGCGGCCTGCTGCAGTTGGCCCTGCGCCTTCACGCGCGTCTCGGTCTCGAGGTTCGGATCGGCCTTCACGAAGAGTCCCGTATCGCGCGCATACACCCGCGACCGGGCTTCGTCGATGGTGGTAAGAAACACCTGCGACGGCGGCAGCGTAAGTCGCACCGTCCGCTCCCCGCCGCTCTCGCTGATCTCCACACTGTCCGGCTTCAGCGCACTCATGTCGATGCCCGCGATGGTCCGTCCATGCACGATCATCAGCAGCCGGTCGCCGGCCAGCACATCGGGCAGCACCGGGCTGGACTCGCTGCTCTCGACCACCGTGTCGAGCGAATACACGACGGTCTCCAGCCGGTTGAGCCGCTGCACCTTCTCGACCACGTCCGGCGCGGACACGATATTCAGCGGCCGGCCGGTGATCATCGCCGCCAGCTTGCCGGCCACGCCGGAGCGCGCATGATGGACGAACACTCCCAGCGCAACCGCCCCGAGCATCAGCGCCAGCACCACACCGAAAAATGTCCCCGCGCCGCGTTGCCGCGCGTAACTGTGCTGCATTGTCATAGGTCAAATCTATACGCGCTACATCTCCGCCATTGACGGATAGAATGGATTTCCATGACTGACATGCTCAGAATCGACAAATTCGGCAGGATACTCATTCCGAAAGAGGTCCGGAATGCGCTGAACATTCAAGCAGGTGACAAGCTTGAGCTGATTTTACGAGATGAAAAGTTGGTGGTGCGACCCATAGCCAAGTAGAGTTGCGCGCCAAACGCTCACGCCTTTACCTCAGCCTCGACCATCCTCCGCGCCTCCATCAACTCGCGGTTTGCAAAACTTGCCTTCACAAATTCGCGGAACAACGGATGCGGCTCCAGCGGCTTGGACTTGAACTCCGGATGAAACTGGCAGCCGAGGAAGAAGGGATGGCCCGGAATCTCCACGATCTCCACATAGGTCGCGTCAGGAGTGGTTCCGGTCAGCCGCAAGCCTGCGCCCATTAGCACCGCCTCGTACTCGCGATTGAACTCATAGCGATGCCTGTGGCGTTCTGAAATCTCCGTCGCGCCGTAGGCCTTCGCCGCCAGCGAGTCGGGTTCCATCACGCACTCCCATGCGCCCAGGCGCATGGTCCCACCCATCTCTTCCACGCCGGTCAACTCGCGCAGCTTGTAGATGATGCGATGCGGCGTCGCCGGGTCGAACTCGCCGCTGTTGGCCTTGGCCAGCCCGCACACATTCCTCGCATACTCGATGCACGCCGTCTGCATGCCCAGGCAGATGCCGAAGTAGGGGACGTTATTCTCGCGCGCGTAGCGGATCGCATTCAGCATGCCCTCGATGCCGCGTTTGCCGAAGCCGCCAGGGACGAGGATGCCATCAACTCCCTGAAGCTGCGCCTCATAATTGCGGTTAGGACGGCCGGGCGCATCGTCCAGCGGCTCGTCGGCGGTCTCAAGACCGTCGGCTTCGATCCAGGTCACTTTGAGCTTCAGGTTGTGCGCCAGCGCCCCATGGACCAGCGCCTCCTTCAGAGACTTGTAGCTGTCCTCATACTCCACGTACTTGCCGACGATGCCGATCTCAACTTCATCCTTCGGGTTATACGCCCGGTGCACAATGTCCTCCCACTTGGACATGTCCGGCTCCTTCGTCTCCAGCCGCAGGTACTTCAAAGCGAGCGCATCTACGCTCTGCGCGGCGAGGTTCAATGGGACCTCGTAGATGCTGGGCACATCGCGCGCGATGACAACGCCGACCTCCTCCACATTGCAGAACGCCGCAATCTTCGAGCGCATCTCGCGCGGCACATTGCGGTCGGCGCGGCACAGCAGAATGTCCGGCTGAATGCCGATCGAAAGCATCTCCTTCACCGAGTGCTGCGTGGGCTTCGTCTTCAGTTCCTGCGCCGCGGCGATCCACGGGATCAGCGTTACGTGCACAAAGCAGGTGTTGTCGCGGCCCATCTCCTGGCGCATCTGGCGAATGGCTTCGAGAAACGGCAGCGACTCGATATCGCCGACCGTGCCGCCGATCTCGACGATGGCAACATCGCAGTCCGCCGCGACCTTGCGCATTGCGTTCTTGATCTCATTGGTAACGTGCGGAATCACCTGCACGGTCTTGCCGAGATAATCGCCGCGCCGTTCTTTCGTGATGATCTGTTCGTAGATGCGGCCGGTGGTCAGGTTGTTATCGCGCGACAATTTCGCATGAGTGAACCGCTCATAGTGGCCGAGGTCGAGATCGGTCTCCGCGCCATCGTCGGTGACGAAGACCTCGCCATGCTGAAACGGACTCATCGTTCCCGGATCGACGTTGAGATACGGGTCGAACTTCATCAGATTCACGCGCAGGCCGCGCGCTTCGAGCAGGCAGCCGATCGAGGCCGCCGCCAGGCCTTTGCCCAGCGACGAAACCACTCCACCGGTCACAAAGATGTACTTTGCCGACATGGCCGCGACCTCTTCAGTTGTGAGTTTGGGTTGTGCCTGGTGTGCACATCCAAGTATATCGCAGCGCCTGTGAGCTTTCCACATCCGCGGATGCTCAAGCATGTCGGATTGCCTGGGCCAGCAGGAGCACTCCGAGGCAAATCAGGCCAGCGTAAATATACTTGAGAAACAGATCTCCGCGCAGGCGGTGGTTGAGGGCTCTGCCGAGAAAGATGGCTGGGAGCGCGGCCAGCAACGAAATCAGGAAATAGTGCGTGACGGCGGGCACCCATAGTCCTGCAAACCAATACCCCGCCATTGCAACGAGGCTCGCGGGCAGAAAATATCCCTGCAGCGTGGCGCGAAAGTGCTGCGGAGACCAGCGCCGCATTGCTCCGTAGACGACCAGCGGAGGGCCATTCATGCCGTACGCGCCGCCCAGCACGCCCCCCAGAAACCCGCAGCCCAACAGCCATCCGCGATGATCCTCGCGTAACTCCGGCGGATTTCGGTTGAGCAGAAAGTATCCGGCAAAGACCATGATGACGATGGCCAAAGCAGCTTTTACGATCCGCTGATGGACGCTTGTCAGCAACAGAATGCCCGGCGGAACGCCCAGAAACGTCGGCGCCAGCAGCCAGCCCGTGCTGCGAAGGTGGATCTTCCGCCAGTCCTGCGCGACGACCACCGCGGCGATAGTGATCGAGAGCAGGACCGCGAGTGGGGCCGCGATCGCGACAGGAAGAAACAGCGCGAGCAGAGGGACCGCGATCAGCGCTTCGCCAAAGCCAAATGTCGAGCGGACGAGGGTGGCGAAAAACACCACCAGCAGCACGAGCCATGTCGTATGCTCCATCTTCCCCCGGACGTGCAAATCACGGCGAAACGCCGTGCTCATTGTAGCTTTCTCTCTCCAAGCCTCGTCTCCAAGCAAAGACGAAGACTCTCTTTCCGTTCAACTCGCGGGCGCCGGTCCTGGACCGAGCGGCAAGCTTCCTCATCCACAATTTCGCCGCCTCAGCTTGACCGCAACGATTCAATCCCGGAAACTTCCCGCATGGGCCTTGCTGGACTTACCCTCGAACTGGAACGCCGCGCCTGCACGAGCCTTCGCGCGCTGGCCGATCGCCGCCAGGCGCGCCGCGCAATCAGGGCCAGCAGGAACCCCAAACCCGGGCATCTGCTTACCGGCGAGCGCGGCGAGGACGCAGCCTTCTTCCATCTGCGCGCGCTGGGCTACACCATCGTGGCGCGGCGCTGGCGAGCGGAGCGCCTCAGGGGTGACCTCGACCTGGTCGCCTGGGACGGCGAAACCCTGGTCCTCTTCGAGATCAAGACTCGAACCGCGCGCGACCTCGCACCGGCCGAAGCCGAGGTCGACCAGTACAAGCAGCAGGTCCTGCGCCGCATGGCCGCGGCTTACCTCCGCCAGCTACCGGAGCCCCATCGGGCCAGAGTGCTGCTCCGCTTCGATGTGCTCTCGGTCTATCTGCTTTCCGGCGCCGCCGAATTCGAACACTTTCGCGATGCCTTTCCGCTCCGGCCGGCCCCGACATCCCAATTCCGTGTCCGTGGTGTCTAAGCAACTGGAGCAGCTACACTCGAACAGCGCAGCGCGCGTAGAAGAATTCCGAGGAACCGCCGATGAGCCTGATGGACGCACCCGCCTACGACCCCGCCAGCGACAATCGCAAGCGCAACATCGTCATTGCAGTCATCTCGTTCATCGTCCTGCTCGCCATCTTCAGCTTCGCGGGTTACGCACTCGGCCACGGCTGGGCCTTCTCCAATCTTGGCTACGAGCACCGCGTGGACGGCTTCTTCAACGCGTTGCAAGCCAAGGACTACGGCAAGGCCTACGGCATCTACTACAACGACCCGGGCTGGCAGCAGCACCCGCAGAAGTACAGCGATTATCCCCTCGCTCGCTTCACCCAGGACTGGACCGCCGACAGCCCGGTGCATGCCCCCATCACCGAGCACCACGTCGACATCTCCAAGACCGACGGCAGCGGCCCCTTCGGCACCGGTGTCATCGTCGCCGTGCGCGTCAATGGCGATCACAAGGTCTTCATGTACGTGAATCGCTCCGACAAGACGATGACCTGGCCTGCGCCCCACATGCTCCAGTATTAGAGCGGAGTTCCCATTGGTGTAGAGTTGCGCTGTCGCTTTTCTGGTTGTCATTCCGTAGGAGTCCTCTGTTCGGGAGCCTATGAACCACCAGGAGCACCGGTCGGTCCCGAGTTGTGAAGCTCACCCGCGCGTAGCCTCACTCTTCCCGTCGCCGCGTGAATGCTTCACCCATTTCCATATGGAAAGCCCGCTCGCAACTAGGCACAGCGCGATAAATCCCACCATCGTCCAGCGGAAGGGCGCCGAACTCACCACGTGAAGCACACCGCGCCCGTAGCGCATCGCCAGCCACGCCAGCAGCGAGAAGCGCATCGCCCGGGCCACGAAGTTTGCGGTGAGGATCTCCCACATCGGCTCACGGACCGCGGCGGCCGCGGCGATCACCAGAGTGTAAGGAAATGGCGGCGGAGCGAGCGCGCCCAGCCCGACGGCCAGCCATGCCCGGTGCGAAACATGCTTGCATAGCTGGTTGTAGCGCTTCTCGCCGGCCAGCTTGCGAATGCCCGCCTCGCCCACCTTTCGCGCCACCAGCGCCAGTACCAACGCACCCAGCGTCGAGCCGGTGGCCGCCGCCAGCACCAGCCACGGAGCTCCATGGTGCCTCTGCGCGACCAGCCAGACGACAAGCAGGTCGTTGCCGAACGGCAGCACCAGAAAGGACGAATCCATGATGCCCATCACCAGCGGACCGAAGTAGCCGAGGTGGAGCAGGAAGATGATCAGCGGGTGGAAGAACTTCACAGACAGGCCTCGGCGTACGGCTGCAACTCGCTTGCTGCAACTCTCTTGTACAGATGCACTTTGGGCAGTCATCCTGAGCCCGCAGGCCCGCTAAATTTTGCTACGCGGTCAGGCGCGCTGTTCCCAATTGGAACGCAAGAATGCACACGTCGCGCAAGATAGTGACCCGCGAGGAGCCGCAGCCATCTATTCTGTTACTCAGTCTAAAGTTTTGCTCGCTATGATGAAATTTTTGCGTTTGGCCCCTTTCGTTCTATTGGTCTTCCTGTGCGCTCGTCCCGCCGCGGCCTACTCGCTGCTCACCCATGAGCAGCTCATCGACCTCACCTGGAACTCCTCCATTGTTCCGCTGCTGCGCAGCCGCTATCCCACGCTGACCCCGGCCGAGATCGAGCACGCCCGCGCCTATGCCTACGGCGGCTGCGTCATCCAGGACATCGGCTATTATCCGTTGGGCGACCTCTTCTACTCCGATCTCACCCACTACGTCCGCTCCGGCGACTTCGTGGTGAACCTGTTTCGCAACGCCGGCAACGCCGACGAACTGGCCTTTGCCATCGGCGCGCTCTCACACTACATCGGCGACAGCACCGGCCACCCGCAGGCCACCAACGTCTCCGTTCCCGTCGAGTTCCCCAAGCTGCGCGACAAGTACGGCAACGTCGTCAACTACGCGGAGGGCAAGCACCAGCACGTCCAGACCGAATTTGCCTTCGACATCGACGAGATCGCGCAACACCGCCTGGCGCCTGTCCACTACCTGCGCCACGTCGGCCTGGAGGTCCCCACCAAGCAGCTCGCGCTGGCGTTCTACCAGACCTACGGCCTGCGCGAGGACTTCACTTCCACGCGCCACAGTCGCATTAACGTCGGCGGCTACCGCTTCGCCGTTTATCGCTTTATCCCGCGCATCGCCTACGCTCTGACGCTGCTGCACCGCCGCCACGAGCCCGCCGACGTGGACAACGCCGACCTCCAGCAGCTCCAGCGCGAGGTCGCCGCCGTCTCCAAAGCCAGCGATTGGGACGCATACAAGAAGCACGCCGGTGTTGGCACTTACGCCTTGGCCGGGTTCATCTACATCCTGCCGAAGCTCGGCCCGCTGAAGCTGCTGGCAATCAAAGGTCCCACCCAGCAGACCGAAGTCGAGTATGTCCACTCCGTCATCGTCTCCACCGACGAGCTCAACCGGGCGCTGCGCCGCTTCACCCCGCCGCCGGCCACCAAATCGACCGCGAAGGAGGCTGCCGCCGCCGACACCAAGTCGGAGCCTCCCCCGTCCAACCCGCTCCCCGCCAAACCGGGCGCCTCCCAGGTTGTCCCGCGCGAGTCCGCCGACCCCAACCATCCCCTGGCTAACCGCGACCTCGACACCGGCTACCCTGTCCGCCCCAGCGGCTACGTCCTCACCGACGCCACCTTCGCCACCCTCCTGCACCGCCTCACCAGCACCCCCACCAACAAGATCCCCCCTGGAATCAAGGAAGTCATCCTGGCCTACTACGCCGATCTCAGCCTCCCTTTCGCCACCAAGAAGGACGCCGACGACTGGGCCGACCTCCAGAAAGATCTGGTCACCCTTCGCGGCATGCCCACCAGCGACCGGGCCAAGCCCTACCCCACCTATGGCGACGGCGAGGACGGAATCACCCCCGCCCAGCCCTCCACCGGTGAGACCAACTCCACCGGAAGCACCACTCCAGCCACTGCGAAGGGCTCCCCGAACGGCAAGGAAAGTGGCGAACCCAAAGCCGCCGCACCGTCTCCGCAAGAGCAGATGTGATCCCGTTGCCCTATTGCGCACCGTTTCAGTCCGAGATATCATCAAATGATTGAGGTGTTGTGCCATGGCATATAGCGAAAAGGTCGTCGATCACTACGAAAATCCCCGCAACGTCGGAACGCTCGACAAGAGTTCGTCCGAGGTCGGGACCGGCCTGGTCGGAGCCCCCGAGTGCGGCGACGTGATGCGCCTTCAGATCAAGGTGAACCCCGAGACCCAGGTCATCGAGGACGCCAAGTTCAAGACCTTCGGCTGCGGCTCGGCCATCGCCTCCAGCTCGCTCGCGACCGAATGGGTGAAGGGCAAGACCGTCTCTGAGGCGCTCACGATCTCGAACACCGACATCGTCAAGGAGCTCGCGCTGCCTCCGGTGAAGATCCACTGCTCGGTGCTGGCCGAAGACGCTATCCGCGCCGCGATCGGTGACTGGAAGAAGAAAAACAACGTCGGCGAAGAGGCTGGCGTGGCTGTCGCCGCCCACTAATTCTGGGGCGCACGAAGATTGGGTGCCCCATTCATGACGGCTTTATCGTCATGGGTGGGGTGCTTTTGCTTTCGACCAATGATCGGCCCTCAACAAATGTTTTTCTTGATGCCTGGAGAGCGCTGCAAAAATTTGTCATCCTGAGCGCAGCGAAGGATCTGCTTCTAGCTGGTACCGGCACACTTCCTTATGTCCACCGTCTCCATCTCGACCAGCACCTCGCAAGCGATGAGTGCTCCCGCGCCCGAGCCAAAGAAAGACCCGCTCGCCGGCATGACGCTGCTCACCGCCGAAGGCCAGCAACCCCGCGCCAAGCAGGCCATCGAGATCACCAAGTCGGCGCTCAAGCGCATCCGCATCGCCATGGCCAAGGAGAGCGTCTCGCCCGACCAGGGCGGCCTGCGTGTCGGCATCCAGGGCGGTGGTTGCTCGGGCCTCAGCTACAACATCCGCTTCGACTCGCAGCCCCGCGAGCGCGACCGCACCTTCGTCTTCGGCGCGGGCGTCGAGACCCCCAACGATCCCAGCGGCGCGAAACCAGTCCGCATCTTCGTCGACCCCAAGAGCTTCCTCTACCTTGCCGGCATGGTGCTCGACTTTGAAGAGACCCTGATGCGCCAGGGCTTCAACTTCATCAATCCCAACTCCACCAAGAGCTGCGGCTGCGGTTCGAGCTTTTCGGCGTAGCTGACGATCATGCCCGGAGGTTTCCTCTTGCCTGTGTCAGCATAGAAAAGCATGGACGACGCAGAGCAACCGGCCGAAGGGTCAGCGCCGCAATCAGCGCCAGCAGGCACCGCGACGGTCGCGCTGCAGTCGCGCGACTTCCGCTTCTATTCGGCGGCGCGGCTGCTGGGCATCATGGGCGCGGAGGCGCAGTCGGTCGGCGTCGCCTGGCAGGTATACGAGATCACGCACTCCGCCCTCGCGCTGGGCTACACCGGCCTCGCGCTCTTTCTCCCCGGAATCTTCTTCGTTCTGCCCGCCGGCCACGTCGCCGACCGCTACGACCGCCGCACCGTCATTCTGACCTGCTACAGTCTGCAGGCGGTCGCGACGTCGCTGCTGCTATGGCTGTCGCTGCGTGGGCTGCACAACATCTGGGTGGTCTACGGCATCCTGTTTCTAATCGGCACAGGCCGCTGCTTCAGCGGTCCGGCCGCAAGCGCGCTGGTGCCCACGCTGGTCCCCAAAGAGCACTTCGTGAATGCGGTTACCTGGGGCGCGAGCATCTTCCAGATCGCCAATGCCACCGGCCCAATGCTCGGCGGCCTGCTGTTCACATTTTCCCTGGCCACTATTTTCGACGGCCGCTTCGCCCGGTTCAACGGCGCTCCGCTGGTCTACTGCTTCACGCTGATCATGCTGGTGGCGTTCGTTGTGCTGCTGAGCATGGTGAAGCCGCGCGGCGCGGCCGAGAAGAAGGGCTTCACGGTGGAGACTGTCCTCGCCGGGTTGCGCTACGTCGTCGGCACACGACTTCTGCTGGGTTCCATCTCGCTTGATCTATTCGCGGTATTGCTGGGCGGCGCGGTGTCGCTGATGCCGATCTTCGCTTCCGACGTGCTGCATGAAGGCGCGAACGGCCTCGGTCTGCTACGCGCGATGCCCAGCCTGGGCGCGCTGGTAGTTTCGCTGACGCTGCTGGCGTGGCCTTTACGACGGCGCGCAGGCAAGACAATGCTGCTGTGCGTCGGCCTCTTCGGCGCGGCGACGGTGGTCTTCGGCCTCAGCCGCAATGTGTGGCTCAGCTGCTGTGCGCTGGTCATCATCGGCGCCACCGACATGATCTCGGTCGTGGTGCGGTCGAGCATCCTGCAACTGGCCACGCCACCCGAGATGCGCGGCCGCGTGTCGAGCGTGAACTGGCTGTTCCTGGGCGCCTCGAACGAACTCGGCGAATACGAGAGCGGCCTCACCGCGCACTGGTGGGGAGCGGTGCGCGCCGTGGTGGTCGGCGGTATCGCCAGCATGGTTGTGACGGGGACCTGGAGCTTCTTCTTCCCCGCGTTGCGCCAGGCCGACAAACTTTCGGCGGACGATTTGATCGCCGTCGAGAAGCAGTTCAGCAGCATGGAGCCGGTGGGTTAGCTGGAGCGCTTCCTGCTTGGTGTAGAGTCTTGCTCTTGCATTGCTGGTTGTCATTCCGTAGCGAAGCGGAGGAATCTGCTGTTTGGGCTGCCGATACACCAAAAGGCGAACTGCTCTAGTACTGCCCATAGCGGCCGAGCGTAGAGTCGAGCAGCTTCTTCGAGTCGTAGCCCACACCATCCTTGAAGACGATCTCGGTGTTCTCGATGTCGGCGATGCGCTGACTGGGATCGCCCTTGACCACCACCAGATCCGCATCCTTGCCAACGGCGATGCTGCCAATCCGCTTCTCGCGACCGAGATAGACGGCGCCATTGAGCGTCCCAATTCGTAACGCTTCCACCGGCGTGAAGCCGCCCTCGACCAGCAGCTCGACCTCGCGCTGGTCGCCGAAGCCGGGCAGCACACCGCCGTCGCCGGTAGGGTCGGGACCGGCCAGTAGGAGACCGCCGGCTGCGACAAACTCGCGCTCCAGCGCCATGCCGTTGCGGAAGATCTGTGCCCGTTGCGCGGCGGCCTGCGGATCGGCAGCGGCGCGCATCAGTTCGAGATTGCGCGTGATCAGATACGCCTCGCGCGAAGGCGCAGACATGGTAGCGAGAACGCGCGGCTGGACGTGGACATGTGCGGGGTCATCGGACTCGAAGACCGGCAGCGTGGAGGTAATGGCGACGTGGTGCGCGATGAGCAAATCGATGAGCGCTTTCGCCTCGGAAGACCCGGCGGCCATCTTCTCCATCGTGGGGCTGCCGGTGGTGCGTGGGCATACATCGGGCTGCTTGCCGGGGTCGAGCTGCGTATTGACGAAGAAGCCGTGCTCGAGGTTGTCGATGCCCAGCTCTGCCGCTTCAGGATACGTGACGGCGCAAAGGTGGCCGGTGATCTTGAAGCCGAGTTTGTGGGCCTCGTCGATGGCAGCCTTCAGCTCGGCGCGCGTGATGTTGATATACGCCTTGAAGCTGGTGACGCCCTGCGCGGCCCAGAAGTCCACCGTGGCGCGCGCGTCGGCGGCGTCCTTGAGCTGGTGCATCTGGAGAAACGGCGAGTGCGGTCCTTCGAGGTAAGGGCCGGTGACATCCATGTGCGGCCCGGGAAGCTGACCCGCATCGATCTCATCGCGCAGATTGAGGTCGGTGTAGGGCTCGACCGAGCCGGTGGTCCGCAGCGTGGTCACGCCCGCGCCCAGGTAGAGACGCGGCGATGTGAAGGCCATCTCCGGGACCATCAGCGGTGGCTCGGAGTGCCCGGCGATGTCGAGGTTGGGCCGCGCGATGTAGTACATGTGATCGTGCATGCCGACCAGACCGGGGAAGATGGTGTGGCCAGTGAGGTCGATGCGTTGCATCGCACCGCAGCCCTCGCAGCCAGCACCTTGTCTATGCGGCGCAATGACAGCGATCTTGCCGTGGTCGATCAGGACGCTCTCGTCCTCGACGGCGGCCGCGCCCGTGCCGTCGATGACGCGCACATGTTCCAGCAAAATAGGATGGTCACGCCCGTCGTACTCGATATAGGTTGCGACCGCGGGTGAATCATGCGGCACAGCCGACATTGGCTGCTGTGCCCATGCAGCCGGCGATTGCAGTCCGGTCGCGGCGCAGCAGAGCAACGCGAGGAGAAGAGCTGAGCGGAGTCGCATAGTGAGACCTCGGCGAATCTGTTTCCCGCGATCATAGCGCAGCCCATGCGATTCGTGCGGATTTCTCAAACCGAGAGCGATGCAGCTAATCTTTCTATCAGGGAGAGTTTGCCAATGGACAATGGACCGAAGGTTACGATCGGCATGACTGTGGTGTTGGTGCTGGCGGTCGGCATACGCGTGGGGCTGATCTACAGGGCGAATCATGAAGAGGTGGCCGCGCCGAAGTCGCCGTATGAGGTGACGCGGACCATCGACGCGGACGACAATGTGTATCTGCGCAAGGAGCACCCGGACTCGCTCGCCGACGAGCGCACGCTGATCGGCAAGCCGCTGTGGGTCAGCGCGGGCGGCCAGATGGACTACTACCGCGACACCGGTAATCATGTGGATTACGCGCATCCCGTGGGTGTGCTGCTCGGCGCGGAGCAGATGCTGGTCACGGGCGTATTCGAGGAGAAGGCCCCCGCAACCGGGCGGTCGGTGTTTCGCATCGCCGCCGGCGAGAAGCAGGTGCTGCTGGCCTTCACGCTGCCGCAATCCACCGACCCCAAGGCCCTGTACGCACTGCCGGTCGGCAACTATGAAAACGGCAGCTACAACTTCTTCACCGACGAGATATTTTTCTACGACGATCCGCATACGCTTTACAGTTTTTGGGGTCCGGCCATGTGGTCGCACATCGACAAGCACGAGGCCGTCCTGGGCATGAGCGAGAATCAGGCGATGATGTCGCTCGGTCAGGTGAGCACGCCGCATGGCGATACGGTCGGCGACCGCGGCGTGACCTACGACAACGACGGCCATCCGGTGACGCTCGACTTTGTGAAGAACAAAGCTGTCAAGATTACGCCGGGTAGTTAGCGTCGTCACATAAACACAAGGGTAGAAAGCGGGAGCGATGAATCGGCGTGAGGTGGTGGTCGGTGGTGCGATGTTGGGCGCTGCAGCGTTTTTGGAGCGTGGCGCGTTCGCCGCACCACGGGTGAACGAACCAGTCGCGAAGACGCTGGCCGGCAAGGTGCGCGGCCGCATCGTCGGCGAAGGCATCGCGTGCTTCAAGGGCATCGCTTATGGAATGGACACCGCGCAGACGCGCTTTGCAGCGCCCAGGCCTCCCATGCCGTGGAGCGATGTGCGCGATGCGTTCGAGTGGGGCTCGCGCGCGCCGCAGGTGATCGGCGCGCGGCCCGAGAGCGCGCAGGCGCGTGAAGAGGCAGCGAGCCGGCCCGGGTATCATCTACCTCCGGACGAGGGCATTCAGAGCGAAGATTGTCTGCACCTGAACGTTTGGACGCCCGGTCTGCGCGCAGATTTCGCCGAAGGCAACGCTCGCCGGCCGCGCCCGGTGATGTTCTACATCCACGGCGGCGCGTTTGCCAACGGCACCGCCAACGCTGAGCTATACGACGGCACTCGACTCGCGAAACGCGGCAATGTCGTCGTCGTTACGGTGAACCATCGCCTCAATTCCTTTGGCTACATGTATCTCGCGGCGTTGCTGCCGGGCCAGGGTTTCGAGGACTCCGGCAACGCCGGCCAGCTCGACCTCGTGCTCGCGCTGCGGTGGGTGCGCGACAACATCGCGGAGTTCGGCGGCGACACTTCGCGCGTGATGATCTTCGGTCAATCCGGCGGCGGCGCGAAGTGCGCGACGCTGATGGCGCAGCCTGCCGCGCATGGCCTGTTTTCGCGCGTGCTCACCATGAGCGGACAGCAAGTGGTAGGAGTGCAACCGGCGCACGCGACCGAGCGCGCGAGCACCGTACTGAAGGGCCTCGGCCTCGAGCGCGCGACGCCCGGGGAGGCAGCGAAGGCGCTGCGCACCGTGTCGATGCAGGCGATCCAAACCGCGACGCGTGGGGCGGGCTACTTCGGCCCCGTGAAGGATGGGCGTTCCCTGCCCATCGATCCCTTCTCTCCGACCGACCCGAAGATCTCCGCGAATATCCCGATGGTGCTCGGAAACACGCACGACGAGACCCGGTTGCTGATCGGCGGCGCGCGTCCGGAGCTATTCGATCTGACGTGGGAGACGCTGCCTGCAGCACTCGAAAAGAACGCACCCTTCCTCCGAAGTCCTGCGGTTTCGCTGCCGGTTGCGGAGGTCATCGCGAAGTATCGCGAGTGGAACCCGACCTACTCGGCGAGCGAGGTGTTTTTCGCGGTCACGACCGATTCGCGGTCGTGGCGCGGTGAAATCATCGAGGCCGAGGCGCGCGCGGCGGACCTAGTTGCGCAGCCCCACACGTGGGTCTACCAGTTGAACTGGAAGACTCCCGTCGACGGCGGCAGATTCGGCGCGCCGCACACGCTGGACATTCCGCTGGCCTTCGACAACGTCGCGCTGGCGCCGGGCATGGTGGGTTCCAGCGACGCAGACAAAGCGCGCGCGCAGCAGATGGCGGACATCGTCAGCGAAACCTACATCGCGTTCGCGAAGACAGGCGATCCCAACAACGCGGGCCTACCGCACTGGCCGGCCTTCTCACTCGACACGCGGCCAACCTTGATCTTCGATCTGCCGGCGCGCATCGAGGACGACCCTCGCGGACGCGAGCGGAAGTATCTCGGCCAGGTGCCGTATACCCAGCCCGGATCGTAAACCCGATCGTAAGACGCTTCAGCCCGAACCCAGCTACTTCGGCCGGAAGAGCAGTGGCGCAAACTGCAGCAGGTTGTCGCGCCACGTCAGCCACACATGCGCCAGCGGCGTCTCGACCGCAGTGACATCGAGGCCCTTCGCGCGAGCCCACGCGATGAACTCGCGGTTAGGCGGAAGCAGCGAGTCCTGCTTGCCGCAGGCGACCCACAGCAGCCGCAGGTCGGCCTTCTTCGCGTCGAGATCGGGAGTGTGCGCGTCGAAGTGGCGGCCATGCACCGCCGCGCTCATTCCACCGATCCAGGCAAACTGCGCGGTATGGTTTAGCCCAACGTAGAGACTCTCCCGGCCGCCCATGGACAGGCCCGCGATGGCGCGGTTTTCGCGGCCCCTGGCCACGTTGTATTCGCGATCGATTGCCGGCATCACCTCGGTTTCGAGCGCCTGCGAGAACAAAGCGACGTTGTCATCGACCTTCGCAGGTTCGCTCCAGACGTTGTCGTCACTCGTAACGAAATTGAGGTTGCCATAACCGAGCGGCATCACAACGATCATGGGGACTGCTTTCTCCCCATCAATCAGCGTATCGAGGATGAAGTTCGCGCGGCCGATCTGCGTCCACCCGGTCTCGTTGTCGCTCCATCCGTGCAGCAGGTACAACACCGGGTAGCCGCCTTTGCGATGCTCATTGTAGCCCGGCGGCGTGTAGACCACATAGCCGCTCTGATTATCCGGCAGGTTCTTCACCACGTGAGTTGTGTAGAAATGATGATCCAGCCGGCCGTGCGGAATATCGGTTCGCTCCCAAGCGGCCGGCGGTTGGCCACGCACGAGCATCTGGTTCTCGAACGATCTGTAATTGAAGCGCACGTCGCGATTGCGCGGGTCGAGCTGCGTCACGCCATCGACCGCGAGGTTGTACCCGTAGTACTCCGCCGGCAGCGGCTGCGTGGTAAATGACCACACTCCATCCGCACCGCGCGTCATCGCCAGCGGCTTGTTGTTGTAGAGATCAAGATTCACTGCCACACTGGTCGCCGAGGGCGACGTGTACCGGAACGTGATGGAGTCGTCCGGGTTCACCTGCGTGTGCGGAGGCTCGGGCTTGGGCGTCTGGGCGAAGGCGGCGGTGGCGAGTAAGAGCATGGCGAAAGAGAGAGTGCGACGCATGCTGGTGAGTGTATCGCGGCGGCGTTCTCAGCGCTGAAGTCAGAGTTGCGTGCCGGTCAGCCTGTATTTCTCAGCCCCGCGCTGATGCCGTTGATCGTCGCGGTGATGGCGCGGTCGAGTTCTTCACCGCGCTCCCCTGCACGCTTGCGGCGCAGCAGTTCAAGCTGCAGCAGACTCATGGGATCGACATACGGATTGCGCAGGCGGATGGAGTTGGCCAGCACCGGGTTGCGCTCCAGCAGTTCGGTTTGCGCGGTCAGCGCCAGCACCATGCGGCGGGTGCGATCGAACTCCGTCTCGAGCGTCGCGAACACCCGGTCGCGCAGCGCGGTGTCCTCCACCAGCGAGGCGTAGAGCCGCGCGATCCCGAAGTCGGCTTTTGCCAGCGCCATCTCGACATTGCGGATGATATCGAGCCACAGCGGAAAGCTGCGCGTCATCTCGCGCAGCAGTTGCAGGCGCGGGTTCATCTCCGCGTCGCCGATGCTGCCGCCGCCGATGAATTGCTCGATGGCGTAGCCGACACCGAAGTACGCGGGCACCACGTGGCGCGACTGCATCCAGCCGAAGACCCACGGAATGGCACGCAGATCGGCCATGCTGCGTTGTCCCGTCCCTCCGGCGCCGGCCACGCTGGCGTCGCTGCGCTTTGCGGGCCGCGAGCCAATGCGCGCGTGCTCCAGTTCGGCTACCGGCGTCGCCTGCTCGAAGTAGGTGAAGACCTCGGGGTCGTCGACGATGTGACGCTGGTAGAAGCTGAACGATGTCGCGGATAGCTCATCGAGCGCGGCCTCCCACGCAGGCAGAATCTCGCCGGTGAGATGAGGGATTGTCGCGCCAGGCTTGATGTCCGGCCGCGCCAGCGCATCGAGCGAAGCGGCGATCATCAACTCCAAATTGCGCTCGGCGAGCACTACATCGGAGTACTTCCAGTTCAGCACTTCGCCCTGTTCCGTCAAGCGTAGCTCGCCAGTGAAGCTGTCCACCGGCTGCGCAAAGAGCGCGCGATGGGTCGGGCCGCCGCCGCGGCCAACCGTCCCGCCGCGGCCGTGGAAGAGCCGCAGCCTCACCCCGCACTCTCGCGCCACAACGTGCAGCGCGCGGTGCGCCTTCCATATCTCCCATGTGCTGGTGATCATGCCGCCATCTTTGTTCGAATCGGAGTAGCCCAGCATCATCTCCTGTCGGCCCTTCCAGGCGGCCAGCAGCGCCTTGTAGGTATTGCTCGACCACAACTCGCGGCAGATGGCGGGCGCATGGCGCAGGTCTTCAATCGACTCGAAGAGCAGCACCGGCTGCAGCCCCGGATCGGCCTCCCCATTCGATGCCTCTCCGCCTTCAACGCGAACGCCGCCGAGCCGCGCGAGCTTCAGTACATTGAACGCATCCTGCGCCGTCGATGCGCCGGAGACGACGTACTGCGTGATGGCCGCGGGCGCATGCCGCTTGATGTTGGCGATGGCGCGGAAGGTGTCGAGCACCTCAACCGTCTGCTCCGACACTAGCGCGGCGCCACCATCGGCCAGTTCTTGCAGCGCGGCGACATGCACCCGCGCATGCTGGCGAATATCGAGCGTCTGCAGGTGCAGCCCGAAGGTGCGCACGGCCAGCAGCAGCGGATCGAGAAAGAGTTCGGCGAGCCGCTCGCCGCGATTGGCTGCGAGCGAATCGCGCAGCAGCGTAAGGTCCTCAAGCAACTCCTGCGCGCGGGTGTAGTGCGGCAGCGAGGCCGCTGTAGAGAGCGCCAGGTTGCGCAGCATCGTCGCGGGCGGCGAGCCCCCCAGCCGCAGCGTGATGCACGCGATCTGCAAACGAACGGCCTCCGACGGCAGACTTCCAGCAACTGTCGTGTGGCCTGCGGCGTGGAGTTGGCTCACGTAAGCTTGCAGCCGTTGCCGGAGAGCGCTCGAGATCGGCGCTTGATGTGTCGATGATGCCAGCTGCTCGAAGATCTCCTGAAGCTGAGCTAGATAGTGATCGAGCAGAAGCTGCTGCGACATCGCCAGCGAATCAACCGTAGTCGCCGCGGTGACGAACGGATTTCCGTCGCGGTCCCCGCCAATCCACGAGCCGAACCGCACCACAATCGGCAGCGACGCCACCAGAGTATTCGTCTGCGCAGGGAACTCCGCATCCAGCGCGGCGGCGATCTCCGCGTACACCACGGGAATGGTCTCGAACAGCGAAGCGTCGTAGTAATCCAGCGCCATGCGTACCTCATCGCGCACCGTGGGCCGCGAGGAGCGAACATCGTCTGTCTGCCACAACGCGGTGATCTCCGCCAGCATCGACTCCTCCAGAGCGTCAAGCTCCGATGGCGACAAAGGAATCCCATCGAGCTGCTCGAGCAGGTCGGAGATACGGCGGCGCTTGAACATCACACTGCGCCGCGCCACTTCGGTGGGGTGGGCGGTAAACACCGGCACGATGCATATCCGGGCAAGCAGATCGAGCGCGTCGCTGCGAGTTGCGCCCGCCCCGCGCAACCGCCGCAGCGTTCCGCGCAGGCTGCCGCGTTGCGGTATCGCCCGGGCATCGAGCAGCGCGGAGCGGCGGCGGCGCTTGCGATGGTTGGTCTCGGCAAGGTTGATCAGCTCGAAGTAGAACGCAAACGCGCGCGCCAGGCGGTACGCGTCGTTGGGGTCCGCGGCTGCCTCGCGCGTGAAGTCCTGCGCACGTTCGAGGTTGCGGTTCGCGGTCTCGATGTCGTTCGCGGTCTCCGCTTCGCGCCGCGCGATTGCAGTGCGGCGCAGGCCTTCCACGGCGTCGAAGAGTTCATCGCCGGCCTGCTCGCGCAGCACCTGGCCGAGCAGCGCGCCCAGCGAGCGGATGTCGCGCCGCAGCGGCGCTTCCTTGGCTTCGCCCGTGCGGGCTTCGAGTTCGGCGAGGCGATCCGGCCAGCTTGGCGGTGTCCACAACGAGGGCATAAGTGATTATGCAACGGAGAACGTAGAGACACCTTATGGAACCTGCCCAGAGCGTCGGCGGAGCGCGTCGGACTATCGCTGCGCAGCTACCGGCGCTGCGCTATAAATACTCAGTTGCGCGTAGGCAGCCTGCAGCAGCGGCGTCGATAAGCCATGTGCACGGCCCCGCGCCAGCATGTCGCCGAGAATGTGATCGGCCTCCACCGGTGCGCCCTTGCTCATGTCGCGAAACATGCTCGCGGTCAGCGGCGAACCGGCTTTCAGCAGGCGCGACTTCGTATTGTCGAGAAATGCCGGCGGCGTCGGATATCCATTCGCGGTGGCGATGGCATCGGTCTCGTCGATCATGGCGCGGGCGGTCTCCGTTCCCCCGGGCGCGGCGACGACCTGACCTATCGTTCCGCGCAACAGGCAGGTAAGCGCGCCCAGCGCGGCGAGGAAGGTCCACTTCTGCCACATGAAGGCGAGGATGTCCGGCGAAAGATTGGCGTCGAAGTCCGCGCCGCGCAGAGCTGCATCGATGGCCTGAATGCGCGGCGTGATGGAGCGGCCGTCCTTCTCCTGCGGGCCGACGCGCTCCCCGTAGTGGATGTCCTGCAGCTTTTCAATCTGCTGAATGCGGCCCTCCGCGTCCAGGTCCGCGACGATGCGCGTGGATCCGCCGAGCACGCGGCCCACGCCAAAGCGCTCGTCCAGCGCGTCCAGGTGCGCCATGCCATTGAGCATCGGGACAATGGCAGTCTGTGGCCCCACAGCGGACGCGAAGTCCTCCATCGCCGCAGCCAGCGAGTAAGCCTTGACGCTGACCAGAATCAGATCGAACGGCCGGGGATTCGCGGCCAGATCGGAAGCCAGCAGAAGCTTCGGCTGCACGGTAAGATCGCCGTGCGAACTCAGTATTTGCAGGCCGTTGCGAAGCAATTGCTCGGCGCGCACGGGGCGCACCAGGAAGGTGACATCGCGGCCGGCAGCGGCGAGGCGAGCACCAAAGTACCCGCCGACAGCGCCGGCTCCAATGATGAGAATGCGCATGTTGATCGTGTCGCTCCTGCCTCAATGTTACCCGTGTTCAATCCCGCCGCGCTCGTCACAATGAGACAGACGCGGGAGCAGCTTCAAGACTGGCAGCGAGCCACGCGTCGAACGCCTCCAGCGCCCGTTCGCACTGAATCCGGTGCCGCTCTTTCTTGTCGCGAACCTTGCGCCGCAAATCTTCCTCGAGCGGTGGAATCAGGTCGAACGTGATGTTCGCCGGCTGGAACTTCTTCCCATCCGCATGAGTAATGTAATGGATCAATGCACCATTTGCGCTGGCCCGCGGCGCCGGCGTCGGCTGCTCCCCGCGCGCCAGCGCCGCCGCATAGCGTCCCGCCAGCAGGCCGCTGGCAATGGACTCCATATACCCCTCCACGCCCGACAACTGCCCCGCAATCATGATGCTCGGATGAGCACGCAACTGCAGCGTCTCGATCAGCAACGACGGCGCATGGATGTAGGTGTTGCGATGGATCTGCCCATAACGCAGAAACGTTGCGTGCTCCAGCCCGGGAATCATGCGCAGCACCCGCGCCTGCTCGCCAAACCGCAGATGATTCTGGAAGCCGACGAGGTTGTAGCTGTCCGCGCGCAGGTTCTCCTGGCGCAACTGCACCGCCGCGTAGGGCCAGCGCCCAGTGCGTGGATCGGTCAGGCCCGCGGGCTTCATCGGCCCGAAGCGCAGCGTCTCGCGCCCGCGCCGCGCCGTCTCCTCGATCGGCAGGCAGCCCTCGAAGTACTGGAGCTTCTCCCACGGCTTCGACTCAACCTCTTCCGCGCTCGTCAGCGCATCCACGAACGCCTCATACTGCTCCTTCGTGAACGGACAATTGATGTAGTCCGCCGTGCCCTTGTCCCAGCGCGCGGCAAAGTACACCTTGTCCATATCGATGCTGCTCGCATCGACGATCGGCGAGATGCTGTCGTAGAACGCCAGATGTTCCGCACCTGTGAGCCTCTGTAACTCGGCAGCCAGCGGCGAGCTGGTCAGCGGCCCACTGGCAACAATCGTAATCGTCCCGGTGTCTTCGTCGGCAAGCCGAGTAACCTCCTCGCGCCGCACTTCGATGTTGGGCTGCGCCGCGATCATCTCCGCCACCCGCCGCGAAAACTCCACCCGATCGACTGCCAGCGCATGTCCCGCCGGCACTGCGCTCGCATCGGCTGCCTGCAGCAGGAACGATCCCGCGCGCCGCATCTCCTGCTTTAGCAGCCACGGCGCCGTATTTTCGCTCTCGCTCTTGAGCGAATTCGAGCACACCAGCTCCGCGAAATCCTCCGTCTGGTGCGCCTCGGTCGAACGCAGCGGCCGCATCTCCGACAGCACAACTTCGCAGCCCGCGCTCGCCGCCTGCAGCGCCGCTTCCGGGCCTGCGAGCCCACCGCCTATAACGTGAATCCTCTTCATGCTGTGGCTTCTCGCCTCGCTTCTCTCATTGTCATTCCCGCAGAAATCTGCGTCCGCCTCGTCATTTTGTTGTCATTCCCGCAAAGAATCTGCGTCCGCTTTTGCACCGTCGCTAGCGGCCAGCTTCGCGAGCGCCTCACCGGCGATCCGCATAATTCGCCACTCGTTCTGCATCGCCGCACCAACGCGCCGATAGACCGCAATCGCCGGCTCGTTCCACTCCAGCACGTCCCACTCCAGCCGCGGGCAACCCTGCTCGACGGCGACGCGCGCCAACCTCGTCAGCAGCGCTTTGCCAATCCCGCGTCCGCGCAGTGCCGGCGTTACGTACAAGTCTTCCAGCCGCATCCCATGATGACCAAGCCACGTCGAATAGCTGTTGAAGTAAAGCGCAAACCCTGCGGGCGCGCCGTCGAATTCGGCCATCAGCGCAGTGAACCGAACGGAAACCGCCGGTAGCAACGGCGTAACGCCATCCGCCGCGAGTCCCCAGCCATCGCGCAGCAGGTCGGCCTCCGTGGCCACGACCGCATGGGGCTCGCGCTCATAGTCCGCAAGCTCCCGGATAAAGCCGAGGATGCTCGGCGCATCGGCAGGCTTAGCTGGACGAATCGTGAACCCAACCTCCAAACCTTGGCTGTCGCTCACTGCTGCACCTCTCCGGATCGTGCTGCCGCCGCATCCTTGCCCGTCGGTTGCAGCGGTATCTCGAAGCTGTCGAGAGCCTGATTGGTCGCCGCGAAACGCACCTTGCGCAGCTCCAGCGTCGCATGCGCCAGAAACGGCGGATCGACGCCCTCCATGTCGTAATACAGATAGCCCGCCACCGTGGTGTGCGGCAAAACCGTCGTTGTCTGAAACCCGAAGTCGTGGTCGTCCGCGAGTATTTTCTTGTCCACTGATCCGTGATGCACAGTAATCGGTGGCAACGGCAGTGGCAGCGGAATCTTGCTGCCGGTCGCCGACTTGATCGTGAACAGACGACGCTGCAGCTCGTCATCGGTCGCGGCGGCAATCACACTGTTATCGCCCGTGATCACGTGGATGCGCGCATCATCCAGCGTGAGCGCAAACTCCGAATCGTTGGTGACGATCACGCGAATCGGCATCATGTCGTGGCCGTAGTAATCCAGCCGCGTCTCGGGCCGCGTCTCTTTCGTGTCGCCCGGCTCGGCGGCAATGGTGACGTGCTCCAGAGCATGCGTATCGTGCATCGCATACTGCTGCGCAGGCTGCGGCGGCGGCGGCTGGCGCGCCTTCTCGGCCGCCGCCGGATGCGCGAGCGCGACCAGAACGGCAACAGACAATCCAGCGTGGAACCGAAGGCGCGGCATACGCTTCGATTATCCTCTTCAAGATGCGGCATGGGCAAAACTCACCGGACCGGAGCGCATGACGATGCTGGCGTACAGCGCGATGTTGACGCTCGGCCTCGTGCTGAGTTTTCCCTGGTGGCTCGCGCGCATGTTCACCACTCAGCGTTATCGCGAGGGCCTCGGCGAGCGGCTCGGCCGCGTGCCCACGCGCCTGCGCAACGTCGTTCCTGCGAATAGATCGCAAAGGCGCGTCATCTGGATTCATGCAGTAAGCGTTGGCGAGGTCCTGGCGGCCACGCGGCTCGTAAGCGAACTGCAATCGGTTCTGCAATCGGATGGCTTTCGTATCGCGATCTCGACCACCACCCGCACCGGCCAAGCTCTGGCACGCGAACGCTTCGGCGTCGAACGTGTCTTCTACATGCCGCTCGACTTTGCCTGGGCCGTACGAGCCTATCTGCGTGCGTTGCGCCCAGCCGCGCTGGTGCTGATGGAGAGCGAGCTCTGGCCGCGCCTGCTGCACGAGTGCGCTCGCGCAGGCGTTCCGGTCGCGGTGGTGAACGCCCGCGTCAGCGACCGCTCCTTCCGCCGCGCCATGCGTCTGCGCGGCCTCTGGAAGCGCGCGCTTTGCAAGCCGTCTGTGTGGCTCGCACAGAGCGATGAAGATGCGCGCCGTCTCACCGCGATGGGCGCGCGTCCGGAAACCGTGAAAATCGCCGGCAACCTGAAGTACGACATCCGCGCGCCGAAGCAGAGCCGCATAGCGGAGTTGATCGAGCTGATGGCGCATACTAGGGCAATCCTGGTCGCCGGAAGCACTGTAGGAAGCGCGCCACGAGAGACACTGAGCGAAGAAGAAATTGTGTTAAGCGCCTGGCAAGACCTGCCTCAACGTGACGCTGGCCTGATGGTAGTTCTTGCGCCTCGACACCCCGAGCGATTCCGGTTCGCGGAGTCGGTTATAGATACCTTTTACGAGCGCGCGAGCGAACTGGAATCGCGATTAGGTCTCGAGGGATTTCTTGTCGAAGCAGATGTGATTCTCTTGGACACGATCGGCGATCTCGCTGCTGTCTACGCTATCGCCGATGTCGCGTTCGTCGGTGGCAGCCTGGTGAAACGTGGTGGACACAATCCGCTGGAGCCTGCGCAGTTCGGGGTTCCCGTCGTGATGGGGCCATCGTTCGAAAACTTTCGCGACATCATCGCAAAGATGCAGGCTGCGAACGCCATTCGCATCGTTCAGGACAAGAATGAGCTCGAAGCTGCTCTTATCGAGCTGCTGATGAATCGCGACGCAGCCCGAGCGATGGGCGAACGCGGACGTAAAGTCTTCGAGGAGCAGCAGGGAGCTACCGCGCGTGCAGTCGAAGCTCTGGTCTCAATGATCCGCACGCACGAAGGAGCGGCAAAGTGAGCGCGCGCCGGCCGTGGGCGCGGCCACTCGTTTCGCTCTACGCCGCCGTGCTGGCCGCCAAGGACTCGCTGCGTCGCCTGGGCATTCTACGCACGCGCAGGCTGCAATGGCCGGTCGTGAGCGTCGGCAGCTTGTCGGCGGGCGGCGCGGGCAAAACGCCGGTGGTGATCGCACTCGCGAAGCTGCTCAGCGAAGCTGGCTGGCGTGTCGATGTGCTCTCACGCGGCTATGGGCGTGATGGATCGCGTATCGAACAGGTGCAGCCCGAAGCGAGTGGCGCGGCGCGCCGGTTTGGGGATGAGCCGGTGCTGATTGCGCAGCGCACTGGAGTTGCTGTCTGGGTGGGCGCGGATCGTTTCGCGGCGGGCGGCCGCGCGGAAGCGCACGAACAGCCAGGACAGTCGGCGCCACGCAACGATGGAGAAGTAGCGAGGAACGGTGGCGAAGAAAACCCTGCTCAAAGCATTCATCTGCTCGACGACGGCTTCCAGCATCGCGGACTCTCACGCGTGCTGGATGTTGTGCTGGTGACCGCGGAGGACCTCGACGATACGCTGCTGCCCGCCGGCAATCTGCGCGAACCGCTGACCGCGCTGCGCAGGGCGGACGTAGTGGTCGTGCGCGACGACGAGTTCGCTGCTATCGCGAAACGCGTTTGGGCGCTGATGCGGGAGGGTGCGCAGATGTGGACGGTGCAGCGCAGGCTGCACTTTCCGGTACCGCTGTTCGTCTTCGGCGCGGGTCTAAGGCCGCTCGCGTTCTGCGCGATCGCGAGGCCCGAGGGCTTCGCCGCGATGCTCGCCGAGGCCGGCTGCGGTGTCGTCGAAACGATTGCTTTCGCCGACCATCATCGCTACACGATGGCCGATATCGAGCGCATCCTCGAAGTCGCCGCCAGCGTAAGAGGCTCCGGTTTCGTGACCACCGAAAAGGATGCGGTCAAGCTCTCGACCGCCATGCGCGATCGGCTCGCCGCTGTAGGGCCGCTGATGATTGTCGCGCTCGAAGCCGAGTTCGTCGACGCGAGTGCCGTGATGCAGGCGCTGAAAGCGAAGCTGCGGGATTCAGCCATCAAGCCGCGGGCTTCGGCCATCAAGCTTCAGGCGCTGGACGCGCGAATCTCATGAAAGCGCGGCGCGTACTGATCTGCCGCGTCGGCGCCATGGGCGACGTCCTGCACGCGCTGCCCGCGGTCGCGGCGCTGCGGCGAGAGCGTCCCGATTGGCGCATCGGGTGGGCCGTCGATCCGCGCTGGGCTCCGCTGCTGGTGAATGGTGAAGGACACGGGCCAGTCGTCGAATGCGTCCATCTCGTCGAGACGAGACTCTGGTCGGCCGCCCCCCTTTCGACAACCACGCTGCGCTCCATTCTGAGTTTGCGCAGAGAGTTACGCGCCGAGAACTACGACCTCGCCCTTGATATGCAGGGAACGCTGCGCTCAGCGGTGATCGCGCGCATGTCCGGAGCGCCTGCACGGGCCGGCTACAGCGACCCGCGCGAGTCGCTGGCAACGAGCTTCTACACCCAGAGGTTTGAGCGCACCGCCGCGCACGTGGTCGAGCAGGGCGCGGAGCTGCTCGGCAACGCCTGTGGTATTGTCTTGCAACCCAGCACGGCCGTGCTTGCGGTGGACTTGCCCCGCGAGGCTTGGGCTGATCGCTGGGCTGCCGATCTGATCGCAGAACTGCCCCCAGACCGGCGGGTCTGCGTCCTTGCACCCGGTGCCGGCTGGGGCGCCAAGCGCTGGCCGCCCGAGCGCTTCGGCGCGCTGGCGCAGCAACTCCGGTCGTTCAGCTTCAGCGTGCTGGTGAACGCTCCGCGCAAGGACGATCCACTGGTGGCGCAGGTGGTTGCCGCCAGTGCGGGCGCGGCCCGGATCATCGTCTGCAACGTGACCGGCCTCATCGCGCTGCTGCGCCGCACAGCGCTGCTGGTTGGCGGCGACTCCGGACCGATGCATCTGGCCGCGGCACTCGGCGTTCCTCTGGTGGCGCTGTTTGGGCCGACCGATCCGGCGAGAAATGGACCATGGGGACCGGGGCCGAAGATCGTCCTGCGAGGTCCCGCGTCGGTCACAAGCTACAGGCGCAGAGACGATGTCGATCCAGGTCTGGCCAACCTTGGCGTCGAGGCGGTGCTGACCGCGGTCTCGCGACTGATTTGAGAGAATATCCAGATGGGTGCGGCCGTGGCGAGCAAGACGCAGGGCAGAACACGAGGGCAGAAGATTGCCCGCAGGGCGCGCGTGCCCCTTGGGTTTGCGATGGCAGCCGTAGTTCTGGTCTTCGCGCGCCCAAGCTGGCGCACGCTGGCGTGGAGTCTGCTTCTGGTGCTGCCCGGGCTCTGGCTGCGCGGATATGCGGCCGGCTATGTCAAAAAAAACGCCGAGCTGACCCGCACCGGCCCCTATGCCTACACGCGCAACCCGCTCTATCTGGGGTCGATGGCGATCGCCTTCGGGTTCGCCATTGCCGCCGGCCGTTGGTGGCTTGGCCTGCTGCTGGCGGCGATGTTTCTGGCGATCTATCTGCCGACCATCCTGTCCGAAGAGGTGTTTCTGCG
Organism: Granulicella sp.; assembly: GCA_965277925.1. Taxonomy (GTDB): domain Bacteria; phylum Acidobacteriota; class Terriglobia; order Terriglobales; family Acidobacteriaceae; genus Granulicella. The sequence goes on from OZ255850.1 coordinate 3,177,257, forward strand.
AGCCACCTTCGCTGGGTTCGACGACTACGCGCGCCGGGTCCCGCGGCTGCTGCCCAGGCTGACTGCGGCACGCTTCCACGATGCCAACGAGGCCACACCCAAGCCAGCGGCCGGCGCCGCTGCTCGCTTCTCGCCGGAGCGCTACCGCCATCATCGCGAGTACAATGCTCTTATGGGCGCAGCCGCGATTTATGCGGCCCTGGCGCTGCGAATGCTGTTGTTCCGCTGACGCATCTCAATCTCACGGGAGACGGCGATTTTGAAGGCTTGTTTAGGTTCAGCAGTAACGGCCGTCATCTTCGCCGCCGGGATGATGGCCAGCGGTTTTTCTCTTTCAAGCGCGCAGATATTCGCCAAGTCCGCGCCCGTTCCGCAGCGGCCTATTCCGCCTTTGCAGCCGCCTTCACCCGGCTTCAACTACCCCCCGCACCAGACCCTGACCTTCAGCGTCGACTGGCGGGTCTTCACCGCGGGCACAGCGGTGTTTCACCTCGATCAGGCCGATGGAGCCCTGAAGATTTCCGCCACGGCGGACTCCGTCGGCGCGGTCAACATGCTGTTCCCCGTGGTTGACCGCTTCCAGTCGGGCTTCGATCTCAAGACCGGCTGTTCCACCGGCTTCGACAAGCAGATCCAGGAGGGCCGCCGCAAGATCGCCAGCGACCTCACTTTCGACTATGCGCACGGCAAGCAGGTCCAGGACGAGCGCAACCTGGTCAAGGGCACGGCCACGCGCAAGGAGGCCAACATCCCGGCCTGCGTCACCGACGCGCTGGGCGCTATCTTCTATACGCAGTCGCAGCCGCTCAACGTGGGCCAGACCGTCTATTTTCCGCTGGCCGACTCCATGCGCACCGTGACCGTGGGGATGAAAGTCGAGGACCGCGAGGAGATCAAGACACCCGCCGGCACGTTTCAGACCATCAAAGTACAGGCCACCGCCGATGAAGGCGTGGTGAAGAACCGCGGCAGCATCTGGATCTGGTATACCGACGACCCGCGCCACATACCGGTGCAGATGCAGGCGCGGCTTTTCTGGGGCACGATTACCTTTCACCTTCAGTCCATCGAATTCAAGTAGCAAGCAGCAGGCTTCAAAGCAGCAGGATTTCTAGCAGCACGACCCGCGGCGTATTCTTGATTGGCTAGCGAACCGCCCCCGGAGAATAGAAGAGAGACGAGGCAAGATGAACGACCAGACGCAGCAGCACGATGGAGAAGAACTTGTGACGATCGCCACCTTTCCGGAACCGATGGAGGCCAGCATGGCGCGCATGGCGCTGGAATCCGCCGGGATCGGCGTGAATCTGCGCGGTGAGACCGCCAACAGCATGATTCCGGTGGCGTTCGAATCGCAGTTGCAGGTGCGGCCCGAGGACGAGGCTGCGGCGCGGCAGGTGCTGGACGCCTTTAACGACGCTCCCGAATCGATGGAGTCGGTTACCGCGGCCGAGATCGCGGACGAGGAGCCGATCCTGTAACCGTGGCCCGGTCGGGAGTTGAATTGCGCGCTCCATTCCATGTAAGTTGGTCGTGCGTCGGGAGCGAAGCCGTCGAAGGAGCTCGACCCTAAAGCTATCGAAAGAAGCTTGACGAAGCTATCGAAAGAAGGATGGATCATGAACCTGTTAAAGCCAAAGTTTTTCGCAGCCGCAACCGCCATTCTGGCATTCGCCTTCAGCGCGCCTCTTCCTGCGCAGGCCCAGGACGCCAGCGTACATGGCCATGTCAATAACGCGGCCGGCCAGGTGGTCACCAGCGGTGACGTAAAGTTCACCAAGGACAAGGCCGCCGCGTTCAAAGACGAGAAGTTTCTGAACAGCTTCCCGATCGACGGCAGCGGCAACTATAAAGGCACCGGCATTGCCCCGGGCGACTACCGTGCTGTCCTCGTTGAGGATGGCAAGTCGGTAGACTTCCAGGACGTAACGCTGAAGGCCGGCGAGGACGCAGCGCTGGACTTCGACATGACCCGCGCGGCGTACATCAACGCCATGACGCCGGAGCAGAAGAAGGCACTTGAGGAGTACAAGAAGAAGAACGCGGAGGTGATGTCGTCCAATCAGGTCATCACCAAGCTGAACGCCACGCTGAAGACGGTGCGCGCCGACCTGGCCGCCGCCGCTCCGACCAAGGGCGATGTCAGCGCGGATGTCACCAATATGAAGCAGGCCGTCGACGCCAAGCCCGACACGGGTCTTCTGTGGATCACCTACGGCGACACGCTGCAGGCGCAGGGCGACCACCTGGCCGCAGAGGACAAGAAGGCCAGCAAGGCCCCGATGTCCGACGATGCGGTGCTGAAGGAATACTCCGATGCGGCCGATGCTTACAAGAAGGGCATCGACACGGAGTCGGCGAGCAAGAAGCCCGCGCCTGACCAGGAGGCCGCGTCGTATAACCAGATGGGCAATGCGCTGGCCAAGTCCGGCAAAATCTCCGATGCCACCACTGCCTTCGAGGGCGCGGCCAAGACCGATCCGACCAAAGCCGGCATGTACTACAACAACGAGGCTGCGATCGAGTTCAACGCCGGCCAGAACGATGCCGCGCTGGCCGCCGCCGAGAAGGCCATCGCCACCGATCCCAACCGCCCCGACCCCTACTTCATCAAGGGTCAGGTGCTGATCGCCAAATCCACCTTCGACGCCAAGACTCAGAAGCTGACCGCGCCTCCAGGCTGCGTGGATGCCTACCAGAAATATCTGCAACTCGCTCCGGACGGCCCGCAGGCCCCCGCGGTCCGCGAGGTTCTGCAAAGCCTCGGCGAGAAGATCGACACGAGGTACAAGGCGGGCAGGAAACCCAGCTAGGCGACACCGCAAGTGGTGTATATCGGATTCGCCTTTTTGTCTTGTCATTCCCAAAGGGAATCTGCATTTTCAGCCTCGACACCGCGAGGCAAATCGCCATAGGGAGTGGAACTCGCGTGAGCCCCGGCTGAATGAACTCAGCCGGGGCTTTCGCGTCCCCGGCTTCCCCTGCTTTCGGCTTTCCTAGTCTCGGCTTTCCTTGTCTCGTTATCGCGTCGCAGTTGCCTTTGCTTTTCTGGTTGTCATTCCGCAGGAATCTGCTGTCCCGAGGGTAGCCAATGAACGAGCGCATTTTGAGCTTCGAGGCGGCGCTGGCTGTGGTCCTGGCCCACGCCCGCGCGCTGCCGACTCCGCGCACGGTTCCGTCCGTTCCGCTGCTCGAAGCCGCTGGCCGCGTGCTGGCGTCGCCGCTGCGCGCGGACCGCGACCAGCCGCCCTTCGACCGCGCGACGCGTGACGGCTTCGCTGTGCGCTCCGCTAGTCTCACGGAGGGCAACCTCAGCCTGCGAGTGATTGGCTCGGTCCGCGCGGGCGATCTGTGGCGCGGCCAGCCGCTCGCGCCGGGCGAGGCGATCGAGATCATGACGGGTGCGCCGCTGCCCGCCGGTGCGGACGCCGTCGTCATGGTCGAGCACACGAACCTCACGGGCGACAGTCTCCAGATCGACAACGACCGCCGTCTGTCTCCCGACGAGAATGTCGTCTCGCGCGGCGCCGAAGCCCGCGCCGGCGATCAACTCCTGCCCGTTGGCAGAGTCCTGCGTGCGGCCGAGATCGCAGTCGCGGCCAGCTCCGGTTGCGCGCAGGTTGAGGTCTTCGCCAGGCCCGACGCCGCCATCGTCGCGACCGGAGACGAGCTAGTCGAGTTGGTCGAACTCGATCGCCAGCCCGAGCCGTGGCAGATTCGCAACTCCAACAGCTACGCCCTGGCCGCGCTGGTGCAGAGCGAAGGCGGATATCCCCGCCGCCTGGCTATCGCCCGCGACACGCTCGACGACCTTCGCGAGCGCATCGCCGAGGCCCGCGAATCCGATCTCATGCTGCTCTCCGGCGGTGTTTCCATGGGCAAGTACGACCTCGTCGAGCAGGTGCTGACCGAACTCGGCGCGGAGTTTTTTTTCACCGGCGCGCTCATCCAGCCGGGCAAGCCAATCGTCTTCGGCCGCCTGCCGAAGCAGGCAACCGGCCACGCTGGCACCTCCGCAGCGCACTCGCCGGGCTGGACGTACTTCTTCGGCCTGCCCGGAAATCCCGTCTCCACGCAGGTCTGCTTTCACCTGTTCGTCGCGCCGATGCTCCGCGCGCTTGGCGGACGCACGGCGACTTCGCCAACCTTCGTCGAAGCGCGGCTCGCCGAAGACGTGAAGGGAGGCGCACGCGTCACAAGGTTCCTGCCGGCCGAGCTCACCGGCGCATGGGACAGCGTCACCGTGCGCGTCGTCGGCTGGCAAGGCTCGGGCGATATCGCCGCCAACGCGCGCGGCAACTGCTACGCCGTGCTGCCCGCGGGCGTCGAAGCCTTCCACGCGGGCGAGACGGTGCGCGTGCTGCTGCGGTAGCATGGCCGCTATGAAGCTCTCCCACTTCGACGCCGCCGGCCACGCGCGCATGGTGGACGTAAGCGCCAAGTCCGCGACCCGTCGCGAGGCCATCGCGAGCGCCTTCGTCGAACTCAACGAGGCCGTTCTCGCCGCGCTGCCGCAAAATCCCAAGGGCAATCCGCTGGAGGTTGCCCGCTTCGCCGGAATCCAGGCCGCCAAGCGCACCAGCGAGCTGATCCCGATGTGCCATCCGCTGGCGTTGAGCTTCGTCGACGTGACCGCGAACGTCGTCGCCGGCGGCGTGGAGATTCGCGCCACCGCGGCCACCACCGCTGGCACCGGAGTCGAGATGGAAGCCATGACCGCGGCCTCGGTCGCGGCGCTCACTGTCTACGACATGACCAAGGCGCTCGACAAGGGCATCCGCATTCGCGAGATCGCCTTGCTGTCCAAAAGCGGCGGCAAGAGCGGCGACTATCGCCGCGAAGAGCAAACAGAAGAAGAGTAGAAGAGCGAGGGAAAACGATGCTGCGTTGGTTGAAGAGATCTGCTACGTCTGGCGCCTTTGCTTTTCTGGTTGTCATTCCGCAGGAATCTGCTTTTGGTCCTTGCGAATCCGCCGTCGGCAGAACCGGCTCTACGCCGCTATCGCCTTTGTCAAGCCCCCAGCCGCCTGCAAAACTCCAGAACCCGCATCCCCACAGGCGATTCCTCTTCGAACGACCTGGCGTACTTTCCTCCGCCACACGCTACACTGGAAGTAGCCCTCCAAAAAAAATCTCCATCACAAGGCAGCACGCCCGGGCAGTTAACCCCGGCGGGGGCAGTCAATCCCTCCCCTAAGCGGTGCGCAATGAGCCACTTCCACTAATCAATCAATCAAACCCCAGAGGGGGGAGGGGGGTAGTCACCCACGCGGCCCCAACCTCGCAGTGGTTACGCCGCCAGCGCCAGAGTCACCGCGAACTGCCGCTCCGCATCGTGCCACGTGCGCGCCACCGCGAACCCCGCACCTGCCAGCAGGGATCGCAGCGCCGCGTCGCTGAACTTGTAGCTGTTCTCGGTGTGGATGGTCTCGCCGCCGGCAAACCGGATGCGTTCTCCGGCAAGATGCACGGTCTGCGCGACGAGGCTCTCCAGGTGCATTTCGATGCGGCTCTCACGCGCGTTCCAGCGGGCCCGGTGCGCAAACTGGTCGAGGTCGAAGTCGCCGTCGAGCTCGCGATTCAGTCGCACCAGTACGTTCTTGTTGAATGCCGCCGTCACGCCGTCCGCATCGTCATAGGCGGCCAGCAGCATCGCGATGGGCTTGCGCCTGCTGGGCGCGAGGTCCGCGCCCAGCAGCAGAGCGTCGCCCGGCTCAAGATGGTGGTGCAGGTTGCGCAAAATCCCCGCAGCCTCGGCAGGCGCGAAGTTGCCGATGCTCGATCCGATGTAGAGCGTCAAAATCCGATGCGAGCGATGCGGCGGCTCCCCGGTTCCGGCGCCGGGCCGCTCCAGGGTGAACGGTTCGGTAATGTAATTCGCTACCCGCGACCGCACCGTCACATCGGGAATGCCCGCGGAGATATTGGCCGCCGCTTCCTCCAGCGCCGACGCGCTCACATCGATCGGCTGATAGAGCAGCTCAGGCTGAAAGCGCAGCGCCGCCTCCAGCAGCAGGCCGGTCTTGGCCGCTGTGCCTGCGCCCAACTCGGCGATGGTCACCGGCGCGCCGATCTCCAGAAAAATTTCATCCGCATGCGCGGCGAAGATCGCGCGTTCCGTACGCGTCAGATAGTACTCGGGAAGCGCTGTAATCTGCTCGAAGAGCCGCGATCCGCGCTCATCGTAGAACAGCCACGGCGACAGCGTCTTCTGCTCGCCAGCGGATACGGTCAGCCCGGTGAGGGCCTCGCGGAGAATGGCATCGCGCAGCATTTCGGTGGTTTCAATCATCGAGAGACTGCGCCCCTGCTTTTGAGATACCGCACTGGATCTACCGGCCTGAACCGCCGACGGAGTTGTTTGCCCGTCGAATTCTTGCCCGTCGAATCTTGGATGCAGCGAAAACGATTGCGGCGCAATCGATGGTGCAGTGGGCCGCAGAATCTTTTCGTCGCGCCAAAATTTATCGCCTGTAGTCGCGATAGTGCAGCAGCTCGCTGATCCCGATCCAGATATCGAGCAGCCCCATCCCGGATACCAGGCCGCGCATCCAGCCGCGCTCCAGCACCGCCTCCACCGCCGGATGCGCCAGCAGCCAGCCGTTCTGGTCCCAGTAGCGCGGCGACCAGGGCAGCACCGCCAGCAGCGTCCCGATGTAAAAGCAGAACAGCACCAGCACCACCAGGCTCATCCGCTGCAGCCACAAGGGCGCGGGCGCGGGACCGCCGTCCGGGAGTTCGCCGCCGCCTGCCGGCTGCGGTCCTTCCGTCTCCAGATAGAGCTGCTGTTGCGCGGGCATCATCTCGTTCAACGTTAGCAGGGCGCGGCGTCTGTGTCGCGGCGGGCGTCCTTGCGCCCTCTCCACCACGCGCGCCTCACCGCTGCGGTGGTATGTGCGGCGGTGCGTTCGCGGACGCTCTCCCATTCGCCCGCCGCTGGGCCCGCCGCTTGGCGTCTGCCCGGTCCCGCACCGCCTGGGTGTGAATTGCCTCCGCGTTGCCGAGGTCCTTCTCTTTCGCCGCCTGCTCATCCTCGCGATCGGCCTTCGCGCTCAGCCGCTTCGCCTCCGCATCCTGTCGCATCTCGCCTCGCCGGTCGCGCAGATCCGATTTCATCGCGCCGGTGCTCTCGTCCGCATCGTGCATCGCCAGCCCGAACTTCACGTCCCCGCCCGTACCGCTGATCGCGATCGGCAGCTCCAATCCCGCGCCGTTCTTCTTCAGGAACGGATCAACCGGCTTCAGCAGCCACGACTTCCACCCCGTCACCATCTGCGACGCCTCCGCCTCCGTCCGCACATGCCCCTTGAACTCGAACACGTTCCCATCCAGCGAGTACACCCCGCGCAGCAACAGGGTCGCTCCTGGAAGCTGATAGCGCAGCGAACTCACCGTCACCGTTCCGTTCGCCAGCGCGAAATCCGCGGTCTCGCGCGACGCCGCCTCGGCCCTGCGGTCGCTCCCCGCCGCCTTCACTTCCTTGGGCTTGCCCTGGGCGCGCAGGCTCAGCCCATCGATCCGGTCCTGCAGTTTCGGATTGCCGAACTGCACATTCTGAATCGTCAGCCTGCCCGCGAGCTGCATCTTCCGCGCGATCCGAACATCTCCCGGCGGAATCTTCAGCTTCGCCTGCATCGTGACTCTGCCCTGCCGCATCACCGGCGGTTCGGTCTTCATCGCCAACTGCAGCATGTCTTGAATGCGCCCGTCCGGCATATCCACCGCAAGTTCGATCTCATGGCCCTGATGGTCGATCTTCACCACCTTGCCTCGGCAGGTAAAACTTGATTGCCCCAACATCGCCTGCACCGGAGCGAGAAACGTGTCGCCGCTGGTGCCATCCACAAACGCATGGTAGCGCGTCTTCAGCGGCAGCCGATGATTGGCCGTGTCCAGCGAAAAATCCGGCACATCGGCCGTTCCATCCACCATCAGATGGTCCAGCACGCCGTCGAAGTGTCCCTGCCCCTGCAGCGTGCCGCCGATGCCCTTGATGGTGTTCATGTCGGCGTTGCTGAAGATGAAGTTACCGTTTACGGGCGTCTGCCGCGGCTCCTCGCTGTTCCACGGGCCGAACCGTCCGCGCGTCCGGATCAGCCCGCGCGGCTTGGGATTCATCATCTCCGCCGCGTAGGTCGAGGCCCGCGACGGCCCGATGTGCGTTAGGTCCAGCCTGTCGATGTCGAACTCCAGCGGCTCCTTGCCCGGCTTGCCGTTTTCGATAAACAGCTTCACGTTCCTCGCCCGCACCTCGCCGATCGTGAACGCGACCTTTGCCCGCGGCTTGCGGCGATTTGCCCCCTTCCCGTTCAACAGGGTCTGGCGGTCCGCCCCCGGAGGAATGTGCATCTGCATTCCCTCCACCTCCACGGCGGCGATGTGCGTGGGCTCACGCAACAGACCCCATACACTTATACGAAACGTGAAATGGTCCACGCTGAGCAACGGCTTCACGTCCGGCGTGGCGTTCGCGCCTTGTGGCTGCGTCCCCGCCAGGATGCGCAATCCATCGCCGCTCACTGCAATGCCGTTGAGCATCGAAATACCGACGTGGTCCAGCTCCACCGATGTGTTGAAGGACGTCGACAGGGTTGCGATCGCCCGCTTGCGAATGATCGGCTCCGCGTGGCGGATCACATATTCCAGCGTCAGCAGCAGACCACCCGCGCCGGCGAGCACCACCACCGCCGCAACGCGCACCCATGTCTTCTGCCACCAGCGTCGCGATTTCCGGACTGGTTGCGGGCGGCCTGGCTCTTTACGGATTGGTTCCTGTTCGTCCACACGATTTCACGTTACTGCATTCCCACGAACCCCCATTGGATGCCATCACAAACGACAATGACGCCGCCCGATACCTCTACCGTTGCTTCTTGCCCTTGCATCTCCGGTCGTCATTCCGTAGGAATCTGCTGTTCAGGCCGTAGAGTGGTGTCCGCACTGATATCCAGTCGCAAAAAAGGCAGATTCCTCCGCTTCGTTACGGGATGACAACCAGAAAAGCCTACCGCCCCGGCGGCAATGCGAAAATAGTATCAATGCTTCAACTCTCCGGCGCCGGCAAACGTTACGGCCACAAACTCCTCTTCGAAGATCTCAACTGGCTGGTCACGCCCAACGAGCGCACCGGCCTGGTCGGCGGCAACGGCACGGGCAAATCCACGCTGCTCAAAATACTTGGCGGTATGGAAGGCCTCGACTACGGCCAGCGCACCCACATCAAAGGAATGACCCTCGGCTACCTCCCGCAGGACGGCCTCGCGCTCTCCGGCCGCACCGTCTTCGAGGAGTGCCTCTCGGTCTTCGACGAACTGCGCGCCATGGAGGTCGAAGCCGAAGTCCTCACCCACACCCTCTCCGACGCCGACCCAAAATCCCGCGAGTACGCCGCCGCTGCCGACCGCTACTCCGAGATCGCCGACCTTCTGCATCGCCACGACATCTATACCCTCGACGCGCAGGTGGGCGCGGTGCTCGGCGGCCTCGGCTTCAGCAAGGAGGACTGGGGCCGCCGCACCGAAGAGTTCTCCGGCGGCTGGCAGATGCGCATCGCGCTGGCCAAGCTGCTGCTGCAAAAACCCAGCCTCCTGCTGCTCGACGAGCCCACCAACCACCTCGACCTCGAATCCCGCAACTGGCTCGAAGACTATCTCCACAACTACGAGAACGCCTTCATCCTCATCTCGCACGACCGCTACTTCCTCGATGTCACCGTCAATAAGACCGTCGAAATCTGGAACAAGCGCATGCACGTCTACCATGGCAACTACGAAAAATATCAGGTCCTCAAGGAAGAGCGCCGCACGCAGCTGATGAGCGCGTACAAGAACCAGCGCGACCGCATCGACGCGCTCGAGGCCTTCATCAACCGCTTCCGCGCCCAGGCCACCAAGGCCAAGCAGGTCCAGTCGCGCATCAAGGAACTCGACAAGATCGAGCGCATCGAAGTCCCCGAAGAAGAAGCCACGATCCACTTCACCTTCCCGCAACCGCCCGCCAGCGGCCGCACCGTCATCGAGGTCTCCCATCTAACCAAGCACTATCCCATGCCCGAGGGCGGAACCAAGCGCGTCCTCGACGACGTCAGCTTCACCATCGAGCGCGGCGACCGCATCGCGCTCGTCGGCGCCAACGGCGCCGGCAAGTCCACCATGATCCGCATGCTCTCCGGCCTCGAATCCCCCACCTCCGGAACCATTCGCCTCGGCCACAATGTCCTCGCCGACTACTTTGCGCAGGACCAGTACAAGGTCCTCGACGGCTCCGCCAAGATGCTCGACGACATCACCGGCTCCAACCCCCGCGTCGACGTCGTCACCCTGCGCTCGCTGCTGGGCTGCTTCATGTTCACCGGCGACGACGTCTTCAAGACGCTCGGCGTGCTCTCCGGCGGCGAGCGCAACCGCTATGCCATGGCCAAAATGCTCGTCTCGCCCGCGAATTTCCTGCTGCTCGACGAGCCCACCAACCACCTCGACATGCGCGCCAAAGACGTTCTCCTCGACGCCATCCGCGAGTTCAGCGGCACCGTCCTCTTCGTCTCCCACGACCGCTACTTCATCGACGGCCTCGCCACCCGCGTCTTCGAGGTCGAAGCCGGCCGCGTCCACATCTACCCCGGCAACTACGAGGACTACGTCTTCCGCAAGCAGGGCGGCCTGGCCAGGATCGCCGAAGCAGCCGCCGCCAACCCGCACATCGACCACGCCACCGGCATGCTCAAGCCAATCAGGCAAACCGGCGCGACGGTTAGCCCCACAAACTCGGGTGGCCCATCCATGACAGCTTCACCGTCATGGGTGGGGTCTGCCACAGTATCCAGCGGCAGTACCCACGAGCTCAACGGCTCTCTCGCCCCAGTCACCGCCGCGCCCCGGCCCGACATCAAGCGCCTCAACCCGATCAAGCTCAAGCACCTGGAGACCCGCGTCACCGAGCTCGAAGCCGAGCTGACCGACCTCGAGGCGCGCATCCTCGCGGCCGAGCAGCAGCAGGCTGTCTTCACCACCGCCGAAGCCGCCCAGGCCATCGCCGCCGAGCTCCAGACCCTGCGCGACCGGCGCGCCCTTCGCACCGCCGAGTGGGAAGACCTCGCCCTCCAGCTTGAAGAACAGACCACTGCCTAATAACACCGCTTAAACCAGCCGGCCCACCGCAAATGCACGGTGGGCCGTTTTGCAGGTAAACGATCACCTCTACCGCCGGTCAGGCGGCCCGAAGCCCTGCCCCGGCACGATGGTGAAGGCGGTGGTCGCACTCGCGGCTCTGTAGGCGCCCGAAGCCGCCTGGACGACGCGCAGTCGGACTCTGCCCAGCCCCGTGAGCGTAACCGTCTGGCCCGAGACCTCGGCATTGCCCGAAAGCACAAGGAACGACATCCCGCCGGAAGAGTTGGAGATGGCCGCGATCCCGAACGGAGCTGTCCCGTAGGTCTGGGTTGGAATCGGGACAAAAACCAGCATCGGCGCAGTTGGCGTCGGGGTCGGTGTCGGCGTCGGCGTCGGGGTCGGGGTGGGTGTCGGCGTTGGGGTTGGTGTCGGGGTCGGGGTCGGCGTCGGATACGGTATCGGCGTCCGGGTTGGCGTGGGATCCGGCGTGGGCGCGGGCGTCGGCGTCGGCGTCGGGTCCGGTGTCGGCGTGGGTGTCGGCGTCGGGTCCGGTGTCGGCGTGGGTGTCGGCGTCGGGTCCGGTGTCGGCGTGGGTATCGGCGTCGGGGTTGGCGTCGGATCCGGTGTGGGTGTTGGCGTGACGTTCGCGGCGCCCACCGTCACCGTTACCGGCGTGGAAGCGGTGCTGCCGTAAGCGTTGTTGGAGTAAAGGATGTAGGTCGTGGTGACGGCCGGGCTGACGGTGATCGGTCCGCGCACGAAGCCGGCGTTGTCGATGAAGCTGTAGCTTGCCCCGGAGGAGTTGGGCGTCAGCGTCACACTCTGGCCCGCGGCGATGTTTGTCGCAGAGGCCGTAAGCGAGTTGCTGGGCGCATTCCCGGTGGGGAGGTCGTTGGGGTCCAGAATGTTACCCGCCGGAAACAAGGGAGGGAGACCGGGAATGTAGGTGGCAGCCAGCGGGCTGTTGCCGGGCGCGTCGACCACATCGAAGTCCGACGCGCTGATGGACTTCAGGGAGTTGAGATCGTTGTCCTCCCAGCGCGCATCCGGCGTTCCCTGGAAGTACAGGGTCGAACCGTTATCGGCCAGGATCATGCCGTACTGCTTCATGGCCGTGAGGATGATCTGGTTGGTGGGCGAGAAGTGGGAGATATCGAAGCTCGCTTTGAGCCGGATACGCATCCCGATGACGTTGTTCGTGCCCCAGTTGTTGCCCGAGGCATGCGTCGCGGGCGGAACGAAGTAGCCGCCGTTAGCGTCATTCTTGGTAAGGCTCGCGGTGAAACGGATGGCGTGGTTGATCACCCCGGCCTTGATCTCGTCGTAGCGGATCAGGCCCTCGAAGACCGACAGACCGGCCGCGTCGGCCGAGGTCCAGCCCAGCGGGCGCTGCTCATTCTGGGTAAAGTCCCAGATTGAGGTCTGGGTGCCGGTCCAGTTGGGCGACGTGGAGGGGCAATAATTCGCTCCGAAGATCTCGTAGGCCACACAGCTCGCCCGGTCCAGGATAATGGCGTGCGCGTCGCCCAGCGAGGAGTAATCGGTGTTGCAGTTGGGCGGATTGCCCTCCACCGGCAGGTTGGCCGGGATCGGTTCTACCGAGACGTCGCTCTGGCCGCCCGTGACTTTGATCGGGGTCATCGGCTGGGTGCTGGAATCCACCACGATATAGGGAACGCCGTAATCGCCGCCGGCGACGGAGCCGAAGTCGGGGTGGAGATGGTTGCCGGCGATGCCGTTGATGTTGATGATCGCAAAGCTGAGCGGGTCGACCGGCGCGTTGGCAATGTTCTGGTGCCACGCGTCGTTGGGCGAGGGAACGAAGCCGTTAAGGGCGCCGTTTACGCCCAGCGACACCGTGGAACAGGCCGAAGGACCGGGAGGAGCCGGGGCTTGGGCGGACGCTGCACTGATGGCACTGAAAAACAAGGCGAGAAGCAGGCGAGAGTTCAAGAGTATCCCCTGAAAGGTTGCGGCCGAAACTTGACCGTTGAAGTGGTGCCGAACAGGGGACGAATTCCTACCTGAGGCCTGAAAGCGATTGCCGGATGAACCTCCGAACCGGGCTGGCAGTGGATGCACTGGAAGCAAAACCGTCCAGAAAGAAACGCGGCTAACCAGCCAACCTGGAGACTACAGGAAGCATCGCGACGCGAGCAAACGGCAAGAATGGGCTGCGGCCGTCCTGTGGAAATTCTGTGGCCCTGAACCGAGTATAATGCCGCAACCTCCGTGCGTACGCAGCCAGGCTGCGCGCTTCAGGCATTCAGGCCGTTTCGGTGTCGTCGAACGAGCACGGAGGCTCCCTCCGGCTCTCCGTGGAAACGCATGGAGCGATCCCGGCGTTTCCGATATGGGACTGCAATTTTGAGGCCGCGCCGATTTGTCTTGTCTAAACCAGCCGCGATCATTAGTCTGTCGAAGCATTCAAAGCCCCAATCCCTGAGGTGTACGTGAAGGTCATTGGCTCTTCGCTCGTTCTGGCGCTCGCGTTTACGCCTGTATTGGGCAATTCCGCCCCCGCTCAGCAGACGCAGCCCGGGCCTTCGGCGTCGGCTCCGCCGCAAGCGGCAACGACAGAGAGAACGGGGCAGGCGGAATCGTCCGCGGCTCCGATGAAAGGCGCCGCCGCGCCCGCGGGTTCGCCGCCGCCGCCCAATGTGCTGCTGGATGGAACGCCAGTGAAGATGCGGCTGGCGGAAAACCTGTCGTCGGAGAAGAACAAAACGGGCGATCAGGTCGCGTTTGAGGTGACAGAAGAGGTCGACGTGATGGGCGTGGCGGTGATTCCGAAAGGGACGCAGGCCCTGGCGACCGTCACCAACGCTCAGCCCAAGAAGAGCATGGGGCGCGGCGGCAAGCTGGATGTGAATGTGGACAGTGTGCGGCTGCCGGATGGCGAAAAGGTGCAACTGCGCGCGGTGGAAAACAACAAAGGCGGCGGCCATATCGCGGCCATGACCACCGCAATGGTAGCGACCTCGATCGTATTTTTCCCGGCGGCGCCGCTGTTTCTGTTTATCCACGGCAAGCCTGTGGAGATACCCAAGGGGACCGAAGTCACGGCCTTCGTCCAAGGCGATATGCGGCTGGATATGGCGAAGATGGTTTCGCCGCAGATGGCTGCGCCAGGTTCGACGCCCGCCGTGGCCGCGTCTGCGGAGGCGTCGACGGCAAGCCTGACGGTGGACTCCAGCGTGGCCGGCGCGGACATCGCCGTGGATGGGAGCTTTGTGGGAAGTACGCCGTCCACAGTTTCGGTAGCGGCGGGGCAGCATACGATCACGGTGACCAAGAAGGGCTATGCCGACTGGAGCCGCTCGATGAACGTGTCAGGCAGCGCAGTGCATCTGAATGCGGAGCTGGAGGCTCAGCCTTAAGGCCTTCCCGCGGACGGCGTTTCCTTGCCTTTCCTTGACATCACCTCGCGGTTCCGCGATGCTTAACTTTCAGGGTGGTTGGCTGGCTTTCGTGGACGTGTGTCCGGAAATCTGGCCGCGCACCCGGAGGAGTTCCAGCGCTTTGCTCGATGGCGAAGCAGAATCCCCGAAATCTCTGAATCAGCGCGACCGGCGCGCACTCGCGCGTCCGGGGACGCAGTAGGAAATAGCTTTGAGCGTTCTCGCATTAGGTTCTATAGTCCTCCCCGGCGGTTTCAATTTTGGCCAGTTCGGCGGCATTCCGCTGCTGCTGCTGATGTTCGTGGCGATGTATTTTCTGCTCATCGCGCCCAATCAGCGCAAGCAGAAGACCTGGGCTGCGATGCTGGCCTCGCTCAAGCCGGGCGATCGCGTCACCACCAACGGCGGCATTCGCGGCATCATCGTCAGCGTCAAGGACGATCTGCTGGTGGTCCGCACCCAGCCCGATAACGTCAAGCTGGAGTTCGTCAAGAGCGCTGTCGCCGCGGTCACCACCGACGACGTCGCCAAGCCGTAGCCCGAAGTTTGTGCCGCCTTCAAAAAGCTGACGCAAAGGAAAGCCGGCAGCGGCAGGATTCGCATGGCAAGAATTGAAGAGAAAGCCCGCGCAGGTTTCAGCAACGCGGAGTTTGAGAGTTCGAAGGAACAGGATTCAATGGGCAAAACTCTGGCGGGTAGAACAGGCTTCATCATCGCGGTGCTGGTGATCTTCGTCTACGGAATCTTCGGGATTCCGCACGGCGGCTTGCAGCAGTCGATCCTGCGCCGCATCAATCTTGGCTTGGACCTCAAGGGCGGCATCCATCTGGTGCTGCAGGTTCACGTGGCCGAGGCGATCAACTCGCAGACCGACCGCGACGTGCAGTCGCTGAACACCACGCTGGCCCCGACCGGCGCTACCGCGGAGAAGCTGAACGCGGCCGAAGCGGCGAACACCGAGGCGCCAGGCTTCAACGCGGCCGCGGCCAACACCATCACCATCAAGGGCGGCTCGCCGACCCAGCAGTCGAACATCCACGACACGCTGACCGGCAACGACTTCGCCAACTACGACGTGAACGCAGCCGCGGGCGGGGGCTACACGCTCGTCATGAAGCAGGCCGCCATCCGCGACATCGAGGCGCGCACGCTGGACGTTTCGATCGAGACCATCCGCGAGCGCATTGACAAGCTCGGCACGCTCGAGCCGGTCATCGAGAAGTATGGCCTCGGCGACAACGAAATTCTGCTGGAGCTGCCCGGAATCTTCGACCCTGCGAAGGTGCAGAAGATCATCGAGACCACGCCGAAGCTCGCGATCCATGAGGTAGTCGGCCCGGCGTACCCGGACCAGGCCCAGGCCACCACCGCGCTTGGCGGCACCGTGCCTCCCGATGAAGAGATCGTGCAGGGTAACGCCGGGATGGGTGGCGGCGACCAGTTCTGGGTGCTCAAGCGCGCGGCGGTCGTCGAGGGAACCGACTTCCGCGATGCCCAGCCTTCAACCGACGAGAACGGCCGCCCCGACATCACCTTCAACCTCACCACCGACGCCGGCAACCGCTTCTACAAGTACACCGACGCCAACAAGGGTACCGGCCAGATGGCCATCGTGCTCGACAACCGGGTGCGCGAGGTGGCGACCATCCAGTCGGCCATCCGCGATGAGGGCCGCATCACCGGCGGTTTCTCGCAGGAGCAGGCGCAAAGCCTGTCGCAGAGCCTGCGTTCGGGCTCCATCCCCGCGACCATCTCGTATCTCGAAACGCGCGTGGTTGGCCCGTCCCTCGGCGCGGCCAGCATTCATGAGGGCGTAGTCGCGGCCATCGCCGGCATGCTGGCCGTCATGGTCTTCATGCTGATCTACTATCGCGGCGCGGGCATCAACGCGGACCTCGCGCTGTTCCTCAACCTGGTCATCCTGCTCGGCTTCATGGGCTTCACCAGCTCCACCCTAACGCTGCCCGGCATCGCCGGCGTCATCCTCACCATCGGTATGGGCGTCGACTCGAACGTGCTCATCTTCGAGCGCATTCGAGAAGAGCTGCGCCTGGGCAAGACCGCCGCCGCCGCCGTGCAGGACGGCTTCGGCCACGCCTGGATCACCATCGTCGACACGCACATCACCACGATTGTCTCGGCGGGCATTCTGTTCCTCTTCGGCACCGGCCCAGTGAAGGGCTTCGCCGTCACCCTGACGTTCGGTTTGCTGGCCAACATCTTTACGGCGGTCTTCGTCTCGCGCACCATCTTCGACTTCCTGCTCAGCCGCAAAGAGCGCGGAGCGCCGCTGTCGATCTAGTGATCAGTTCTTAGTTGTTCTTGGTATACGGTCTTGCTCTTGCCTTTCTGGTTGTCATTCCGCAGCGTAGCGAAGGAATCTGCTGTTTGGGGGCGGAAAAGTGCTCTAGGTACGGAAACGTCGCCGTTCACTAACAACTAACAACCGCTCTTCGCACCTGCATCTTCAAGAGGACCATCGTGGAACTGTTTCGGAACGCAAATATCGACTGGCTGGGCAAGAAGTGGTACTTCCTCAGCTTCTCTCTGATCTTCTCGGTCGCCGGCATATGCAGCATGCTCTTCTGGCATGGCATCCCGCAGGGCGTGGACTTCAAGGGCGGCACGCAGATCACCGTGCAGTTCGACAAGGCCCCGAATGAGGATGCTATCCACTCCGCGCTGCATGCGGCCGGCATCCACGACGAGCGCATCCAGCGCATCTCCGACCCCAGCGGCAAATCCGCAAACAACGAGATCATCGCGCTGCCCCTCGCCACCGCGCAGGACACCGCGCACGACAAGGGCCGCGTGGAGGTCGAAAACGCCCTCAAGGCCAACTACCACGACTCCGGCTTCTCCGTGCAGCAGGTGGACATCGTCGGCCCGACGGCGGGCAAGCAGCTTACGCATCAGGCGTTTCTCGCCACCATCTATTCGCTCATCGGAATGCTGATCTACCTCTGGTTCCGCTTCGAGCTGATCTACGGCGTCGCAGCCGTGGTCGCGGTCTTCCACGACACGCTCATCACCATCGGCTTCTTCTCGCTCACCAACCAGGAGATCTCGCTCACCGTCGTCGCGGCCATCCTCACGCTGGTCGGTTACTCCATGAACGACACCATCGTGGTCTTCGACCGTATCCGCGAGAACCTCGCACTGAACCGCCGCGAAAAGCTGTCCGACGTGGTCAACCGCAGCATCAACCAGACGCTGAGCCGAACGGTCATCTCCTCGGGCCTGACGTTCCTCACCGTGCTCTGCCTGTACGTCTTCGGCGGCGAGGTGCTGCACGGCTTCTCCTTCGCCTTGGTGATCGGCATCCTGATCGGGACCTACTCGTCGATTGCCGTGGCCGCGCCGATGCTGGTGGCGTATCAGGACTGGCGCGCCAAGAAGGCGCCGGTCACAGCCACCACCAAGCGCCGCGCCACGCTGCCCGCCGCCAAGGCTGTACGCCGTTAGTTGCGTTGAGACTTAGCGAGCCTCTGATAAGTCGTCGTTTTGAAGGGGCGGGACTTAAAGTCGCGCCGTAATTGGCTGAAAAACCGAAGGGGCTTTAGCCCCGGAGGGGAACGCTCAGGAATTCAAGCAGAGGTTCTTTACTCCGCTTTCCAGCTTCGGGTGTCTCCTCCCCGCATAGAGAATGAGGCCACACAATGCCCGAAGGCAAACACCCCGACCACCACCACGACGATACCGGCCCGCACCTGCCGCACGCGCAGTCGCAGCCCTACTGGAAGCGCGCGCACGAGGACTGGAAGTTCTGGGTCGGCGTGGTGTGCATCGCGCTGGCCATCGTGGTCTACGTCTCCACGCTCGACTTGTCCACCGTCCCCCACCGCTAGCTGGCAGCGCCCTGGTGATTGCCGGTCGAGTAATGGTGGGTCTGCACCACGGCCGGCGCAACGCCGGCCCGGGGTAGCGTTCTGGTGCCGCTCGATTCCACGGTCAGCAGCACGCCGGCGGTCACGCACAGCACCCCCAGCCAGCGCTTCCAATGCACTTTCTCGTGCAGGAAGAAGTGCGCGCCCAGCGTGTCGACCACAAAACTCAGCGCGGTCGCCGGCACCGCGATGCTCAACTGTGCCACCGAGAGCAGCGCCAGCAGCGCGAAAAAACCGATAGCGTCGCAGCCGAAACCCAGCAGGATCAGCCGGCGCGTGACAATGGCGCGGACCACCTTCGCGAAGCCTGCGAGCCCATCGTAGGTCACCTCGCCGTGGCTCGACATGCCCTTGGCGCAGAGCACGTCCCCCGCCGACCCGGCAAACACGCACAGCAGAATCAGCAGCCAGGTCAGCATCGGTCGGGCTCCCCCTTCGATCTCCCGTCAGCGTCTGCTTTGCTCTCCAACACCGGGCTTGTCGCGGCCGGCGTTCGAGCCACCAGCGCCACGCCGACCGAGATCAGAACGACGCCCACCCAGCGCTCCGTCTCGACGCGCTCACCCAGGATGAACTCACTCAGTAACGCTGTCACCCCATAGGACGACGCCATCACCGGCACCACGAAGCTGAGGTCCGCCCAGCTCAACAGCGATAGCTGCGCGACCATATACGCCGCGCTGAGCGCCGTCCCCGGCAGCAGATACGGATCGACCAGTACCAGGTAGAGATAGCGCGGCAGCGGCGTGGCGGCGAACGACGGCAGCCGCTCCATCGCGAGCGCCAGCAGCAGGTTGCCGAAGCTGTTGGTTAGCACCGCGACCAGCAGAAACATTGCCGTCTTCAGCGTCGATGCGGGCCGGGTAATCACCTGCGGTTAGATGGCTCCAGATGACTTACTGCGTCAGCCCGCGATACTTCAGCATCGGCGTGGCGCTCGGCTGCCCGCCCAGCCACGCCGCGTACATCTTCTGCAGGTCCTCGGTGTTGCCGCGCGACAGCACCATCTGACGGAAGCGATCGCCGTTGGCCTGCGTGAGGCCGCCATGGTCCTCGAACCACTGGAACGCGTCATCGTCCAGCATCTCGCTCCACAGATACGCGTAATAGCCCGCCGCGTACCCGTTCGCCCAGATGTGCATGAAGTAGCTGGAGCGATAGCGCGGCGGAACATCGTGCAGGTCGAGATGCGTGCGCTCCAGCGCGGCCTTCTCGAACTCGTCCACGTTTTCGAGCGACGCGCTCGCCGGCAGCGTGTGCCACTGCATGTCGAGCTCGGCCGCGGCCAGCAGCTCCGTCAGCATATAGCCCTGGTTGAATGTGGCTGCTTTTTTAATCTTCGCGAACAACTCCGGCGGCATCGGCGCGCCCGTTTTGTAGTTGCGCGCGAAGTGGTTGAACACCTGCGGATACGTCGCCCAGTGCTCATTGAACTGCGATGGAAACTCGACAAAGTCGCGCGGCACCGAAGTCCCAGACAGGCTCGGATACACCGTATTGGCGAACATTCCGTGCAGCGCATGGCCGAACTCATGGAACATCGTCGTCACATCGTCAAGACTGATCAGCGCAGGCTGCCCTGGCGCGGGCTTTGTGAAGTTGGCCACGTTATAGATCACCGGCAGCGTGCCCAGCAGCGTCGACTGCCCGACGAAGTTGCTCATCCACGCGCCGCCGTCCTTGTTGTCGCGCTTGAAGTAGTCGAAGTACATCAGAGCGAGCGGCTTTCCGCTCACGTCATACACCTCGAAGACGCGCACGTCCGGTTGATACACCGGAATATCCTTTCGCTCCTTGAACGTAATGCCATAGAGCGAATTCGCCGCATAGAACACGCCATCCTGCAACACGCGATCCAACTCGAAGTAAGGCTTGATCTGCGCCTCATCGAGATCGTACTTGGCCTTGCGCACCTGCTCGGAGTAGAAGTCCCAGTCCCATGGCTGCAACTGAAACCCGCCGTGCTGCTGCCCGTCTTTCTGCGCGTCGATCAGCGCCTGAATGTCCGCTCCCTCGCTACGCGCCTTTGCCGTCGACGCAGGCACCAGCGCATCCATAAACTTCAGCGCCGCCTCCGGAGTCTTCGCCATCTGGTCCTGCAACGTCCAAGCGGCGTAGTTCGGGAATCCGAGCAGTTGCGCTTTCTCGGCGCGCACCTTCGCCATCCGCGCAATCGTCGCCCGCGTGTCGTTCGGTCCACCGCGCTCGGCGCGTGCCCACGAGTTCTCAAACAGCGCCTGCCGCGTGCCGCGATCCGTGAGCTCCGCCAGGTCCGGCTGCTGCGTCGTGTTCTGCAGCGGAATCGTGTAGCCCTGCTGTTTGCGTCCCTGTGCGGCCAGCGCCGCCGCGGCAAGCTGCGCGTCACTCAGCCCAGCCAACGCGGCCTTGTCGCCATTGGCAAACGCCGCGGCCTTAGTCGCCGCCAGCAGCTTCGTCGTGAACGCCGCCGACAGCGTCGCCTCTTCCTCATTCAGCTTCTTCAACTTCGTCTTGTCCGCGTCGGAAAGCTTCGCGCCGGCCTTCACAAACTGCTGGTAGTCGTACTCCAGCAGCCGCAGCGATTCGGGATCGAGCTTCAGCGTCGCGCGCTCCTCGTACAGCTTCGACACCCGCGCAAACAGCTTGCTGTTGAGATAAACCGCATCCTGCGTAGCAGCCAGACGCGGCGCCTCGATCTCCTGCACCTTCTCCAGCGCCGGGTTCGTATTCGCCTGCGCCACCGCGCCGAAGACCAGTGTTACGCGAGTCAGCAACTGCCCTGATCGCTCCATCGCGACGATCGTATTCTCAAAGGCCGGCGCGGCCGGATTGTTCGCGATGGCTTCCGTCTCCGCGCGCAGTTGCGTCATGCCGGCCTCGATCGCCGGCTGATAGTCGCTGTCGTGAATGCGGTCGAACGGCGGCGCCTGAAACGGCAGCGTGCTCGCCGAATAGAACGGATTCGCCGGCCCAAACTCGGCTGCCGCGTTCGATTCGGCGTTCGCCGCACCGCTCGATGCCGCACCCGTCTGCGCGGCCGTTGTCCCGCCACCGATCGTCAACGCGCCCGCCGCCAGAACCACTCCCGTCTGCGCCAACCTGTACATCCTTCCGCTACGTTCCATCGCCATCGCACTCCAACTCTCGCGCGCCGCTACGACGCACCAGTTCTGACGCTATCCCACCCCGCGCCGCAATTCAACCCGCGTAAACTGGACTTCTTATGCCGAACGACGCCAGTACGCTCCCCCAAGCCAGCACGTTCCCCGAAGCCACCCCCGTCCTCACCACCATCGCTGCGATCGGCCAGCACGTCGGCCACACCGTCACTGTACGCGGCTGGCTGTACAACATGCGCAGCTCGGGCAAGCTGCTCTTCCCCACCTTCCGCGACGGCTCGGGCACCATCCAGGGCATCGTCCCCAAGGCCGCCGTGCCCGAGCAAGTCTTCGAGACCCTGAAGTCCCTCACCCTCGAGTCCTCCCTCATCGTCACCGGCGCCGTCCGCGCCGACACCCGCTCACCCTCCGGCTTCGAGCTCGACGTCCAGGACGTCCAGATCACCCAGCGCATCCCCGACGACACGCCCTATCCCATCCAGCTCAAGGAAGCCGGCGTCGACTTCCTCATGGAGCACCGCCACCTCTGGCTGCGCACGCCCCGCCAGTCGGCCATCCTGCGCGTCCGCGCCACCATCATGCGGGCGGCTGCTGAGTTCTTCGACACCAACGGCTTCATCCGCACCGACCCGCCCATCCTCACCCCCAACGCCTGCGAAGGAACCTCCGAGCTCTTCGAGATGGACTACTTCGACGACGGCAAGGCCTACCTCACCCAATCCGGCCAGCTCTACATCGAAGCCACGGCGCTCGCGCTGGGCCGCGTCTATAGCTTCGGTCCGACGTTTCGCGCCGAAAAATCCAAGACCCGCCGTCACCTCACCGAGTTCTGGATGATCGAGCCCGAGGTCTGCTACCTCGACCTCGACGGCCTCATGCAGCTCGCCGAAGACTTCCTCACCCACATCGTCACGAAAGTCCTTCAAGACCACCGCCCCGAGCTCAAAGTCATAGGCCGCGATGTTAACAAGCTGGAAGCCGTTATCGCAGACACTTCAGCGAGTCACGACGAGGCTAGCAACGCACTACGCAGTAACTTCCCGCGCCTCAGCTACGACGAAGCCCACGCCATGCTCGAGCAGGCCCACAGAGAAGGCCAGATCGACCACCCCCACACCTACGGCGACGACTTCGGCTCCCCCGACGAGACCTACATCAGCAGTCAGTTCTCGAAGCCCGTCATGATCCACCGCTACCCCGCCGAGGTCAAGGCCTTCTACATGCAGCCCGACCCCCACGACCCCACCAAGGCACTCTGCGTCGACGTCCTCGCCCCCGAAGGCTACGGCGAAATCATCGGGGGCAGTCAACGAGTCGACGACTACGAGCTGTTGCACTCGCGCATCGTCCAACACAACTTACCGCTGGCGGCCTTCCAGTGGTATCTCGACCTGCGCAAATACGGCAGCGTCCCGCACAGCGGTTTCGGCATGGGCATCGAGCGCTGCGTCGCCTGGATCTGCGGCTTGGAACACGTCCGCGAAACTATACCCTTCGCTAGAACCCTCAACAGGATTTACCCCTGAAACAGAATTCCTCTTAGCGATTGAGGTCCCCGCGTCAGCGGTTGAGATCATGGATCGCCTGCCCGGCGGCCTGCGCGACCTCGCCGGCAGCTTTCGCAACCCCTCCGGCGATCTGGTCGCCGACACCTTCGCTGGCCAGCTGGTCGTCGCCGGTGAGGTTGCCCAGGCCCTGCTTGGCCTTGCCGACGAACTTGCCGCCCGCGCCGCGCAGCCGCGTCTTCGATCCCCAGTTGGAGGTCGAGCGCGCCGCGTGCTCAACGCTGTCCGAGCCAGTCGCATATTGCGGCCCAGGGGTGTTGCTCAAAACGTAGGCAGCGCCCGCGATGCCGGCAGCCGCGATGATCCAGGGAAGGGCTTTCATGGTGTGTCTCCTCGCACGGTTTGGATGCGGGAGCGGTGCGCGAGGTTGGGCATCCATAGAATTGAACGATGGCGACGCGCGCGATGGGCTATGACGTGGTGGTGCTGGGCGCGGGGGCGGCGGGCATGATGTGCGCGTTCGAGGCGGCGCGACGCGGGCGCACGGTGCTGTTGCTGGAGCACGGAGAACAGGTGGGACGCAAGATATTGATCTCCGGCGGCGGGCGCTGCAACTTCACGAATATCCATGCGCGGGCGGAGAACTTTCTGAGCGCGAACCCGCACTTCGCGAAATCGGCGCTGGCGCGGTACGGGCCGAAGGATTTTGTGGCGTTGGTGGAGCGGCATGGGATTCGGTATCACGAGAAGACGCTGGGGCAGTTGTTCTGCGATGGATCGGCGCGCCAGATTGTGGCGATGCTGGAGCGCGAGTGCGCGGAGGCTGGGGTGGAGATACGCTGCGGGGTGGGGGTCGCGGCGGTGCGACCCAGTGCCGGGGCGGGGAGGTTTGTGGTGGAGACCAGCGCGGGGGAGATTGCGTGCGCGTCGGTGGTGGTGGCCACGGGTGGATTGTCGATTCCGAAGATAGGCGCGACGGGGTTTGGCTATGAGGTAGCGCGGCGGTTTGGGCTGGGAATTGTGGAGCCGCGGCCCGGGCTGGTCCCGCTGGTATTTGGCGTCGAGGACCGTGAGCGCTGGTGCGATCTCGCCGGGGTGGCGACGGAGGTGGTCGCGCGGAGCGTTCCGGCGCACGCTGAAAAGCACCAGCAGGTCGAGTTTCGCGAAGGGCTGCTGGTGACGCACCGTGGCGTGAGCGGACCGGCGGTGCTGCAGGTGTCGTCGTACTGGCGGCCGGGAGGGGAGGTGAGCTTCGATCTGGCGCCAGGGCGAGAGGTGCTGGCGGCGTTGCTTGCAACGAACGCCCGGCGCGATGCGGCCAGTTTCGCGGCGGCGTTGCGCGGCGTGCTTCCGGCGCGAATGGCCGAGCGCTGGGTCGCGTTGCGGGTCTTCGACGGCAAACCGGATTGGACCAATGCGGGGATCGCGCGGATGGAGCGCGAGCTGCACGCGTGGATGCTGCGGCCCGACGGCAGCGAGGGCTTTGCCAAGGCCGAGGTGACGGTGGGTGGCGTGGATACCGGCGAGCTCGACGCGCGAACCATGGAGAGCCGAAGGGTGGCGGGGCTGTATTTCATCGGCGAGGTGGTGGACGTGACGGGGTGGCTGGGCGGGTACAACTTCCAATGGGCGTGGGCCAGCGCGGTAGCGGCGGGTGCGGCGGTATAGCCGTTACGGTGCTATTGGGCTGCGGTGCTATTGGACGATGAGCGTGAGGCCGACTCTGCGGGTCAGGCCCGCGGCCGAGGCGCTGACAGTCAGGTTGTAAGTGCCGGGGCCGGTTGGGGTCGAGGTGGTCGTGGTGGTGGAGATTGGGATGTCGCGCGCGGCTCCGCAGCCGTTGAGCGTGGTGAGAGGGATGGCCATCAAAGCCAGTGTCAGCAGCAGCTTGGGACAACGAAGGCGGGATTTTTTTCCGGCCAGAGCCAGCGGCAGCAGCAGAGCGAAGAAGATGTCGCGACTGCGCGGGGTAAATGGCGAAGACGGCAGGCCAGTGGGCGATAGTGCCGCGAGGGCGACGCCGGTCTCGACGGTGGCGACCACGGAGACCGTTCCGCCCAGACTGGCGGTGGCGGGCGAGACCGTGCAGGTGCTGTGGGCGGGTGCGCCGGTGCAGGTTAGAGCGACGTTGCCGGAGAGGCCGCTGAGTGAGCTCAGCAGCAGAGGATAACTTGCGCTCTGCGTGCCGGAGAGCGTGGCGCTGGTGGGGCCGCTGGCCGCCAGCGTGAAGTCGATTCCGGTGCCGGTGAGGCTGGCGGTTTGCGTGCCGGACGGCGCGTTATCGGTGAGGGTGAGCGCACCGGAGACCGCGCCGGCCGCGGTTGGGGCGAAGACGACCTGGAGCGTGCAGGCGGTGTTGATGGCCAGCGTCGCAGGGCAGGTGGCGGCCGCGATCACGAAGCCCGCGCTCGGGGAGATGCTCGAAATCGTGAGCGGAAGGCCGCCGTTGTTGGTCAGGGTGAGGGTCTGCGGCGTGGAGGTGAGGCCCGTGCCGGTTGCGGGAAAGCTCAGCGTGAGTGGGCTGAGTGAGACGCCCGGTGGAGCGACACCGGTGCCGCTGAGCGAGACCGTCTGGAAGTGGAACTGGTCGGTCACAGTGAGCGTGGCCGTGCGCGCGCCCGTTGCGGAGGGAACAAAGCTGACTTCGAGCGCGCAGGTGGAGTGCGCGGCCAGCGAGTTGCCGCAGGCGTTGGCGACGGTGAAGTCGCCGGGACTGAGGGAGGCTGCGATGAGCGTGAGCGCGACGTCGCCGGAGTTGGTGAGGGTCACCCCTTGGGCTGGGCTTGTGGTCCCGACCTGCTGTTGCGCGAAGGCCAGGGCGAGCGGGGAAAGCGTGTCGGTCGCAGGCGACTGTCCCGTGCCCGTGAGCTGCGCGGTCTGGGTCCCGGCGGAGTCGGTGATGGAGAGCGTGGCAGCGCGCGTCCCGCTGGCTGTGGGGTGGAAGGCGATCGAGATCGAGCATGCCGTCGATGCCGCCAGCGTTGCGCCGCAAGTGTCGGCGACGAGGGTGAAGTCGGTAGAGTTTCCAGCCAGGACGGGCGTTTGCAGCGTGGCGGGGTTGCCGCCAGTGTTGGCGATGGTGACGATCTGCTGGGCGGACGTCTGGTTGACGAGGGTCGGGAGGAAGGTGAGGGTGAGGGGGGTGAGTACGACCGCGGCGGGAGTTGTGCCGTTGCCGCTGAGCGTGGCAGTGGCCTGGCCGCCGGCGATGTTTGCATAGAGGGTGAGGAGACCGGAGCGCGCGCCCGTTGCGGTTGGGGCAAAGACGATCTGGACGGTACAGGTTGCGCTGACCGTGAGGGTCTGGCCAGCGCAGGTGTCGGTTTCGGTGAAGTCGCCCGAATTCAAAACGATCGCGGAGGAGCCGAAGATGACCGGAGCATTCCCCGTGCTGGTCACGGTGATGATCTGCGCGGCGGATTGGGTGGCGACCTGTTGCGAGGCGAAGGTGAAGCTGGTCGCGGAGAGTGTGATCGCGGGTTGGGCGGGAAAATGGGCGGTGAGCAGCGGCTGCTCCCAGATTCCGCGGCCATAGGTGGCGACGCGCAGCATTCCGAGACGGCCGTCGCCGGTGGGGAGACTCGCGGCGGCGGCGAGTGCGACCGCAGGCGAGTTGGGGAGGGCTGTGCCAAGCACGCTCCAGCAGTTAATGGCCGGGTTGGAGCAGGTGGCTATCTGCTGGGTGGCGTAGATGCCGGTGTCCATCGCGATGTAGACCGTCTTGGCGTCGTTGGGGTCGACGAGAACGGCGTTGGCGGGCGCGTCGGGGAGATTGGCGCTGAGGTTGAGCCAGTGCTGGCCAAAGTCGACCGAACGGTACAGATGGGGCGCGCCGAAGCCCATCACCGTGGCATAGACGGTGGCGCCGGTGGCGTCGTGCGGGTCGGCGACCACGGAGGAGACGTCGAAGGCGTCGGGGTTGAAGGCGTGGGCGTGCGAAATGTCATTGGTGACGGGCGAGAGCGCGGCGTCGGTCCAGATCGGCGCTGTGTCGGCGGTGGTGGTGACGAAAAGGTGGCCGGGGACGCTGCCGCCGCCATCGAGCGAACCGGCGATGCCCGCGTACAGAACCTGGGAGCCGGCGAATTGTGGACTGCCGGAGGAGATGCTTGGACCGCCGGCGGCCATGGCGCGGATGAGCGGACTCGCCGCAGTGCAGGGAGTGGCGCTGCCATCGAAGGCGGGGCTGAGGGCGTTGGAACTAGACCAGGTTGCGCCCGAGGCGGCCGGTCCCCGCCAGACGCGGCAGGTTGCGGTGAGGAGGTTGGTGGTCAGGGTCGGGTCGAGCAGGGTGGGAGCGTCGAGCAAGCTGAAATCGTAGCTGACCTGGGGTTCGCCGATGGTGGCGGGTGGGACGAAATTCGCGGCGGTGCAGGCGCTGCCGAGGGTGCATTGAGCGAGATTAACGCCCGCCCCAGTACTTATGTACCAATTGGTAGAAGTATTCGGGTCGAGTTGCGGATAGCCGCCTTCGCCCGCCGAAAGCTGCGGCCAGGCGGAGAGCTGCGCGGCAGAGGTAGTGGCTACGGAACCGTTGGCGCCAAGGCCGGCGAGGAGAGTGTCGGGGCTATTGGGATCTTGGGCGAGGCCGACGATTTCCGCCAGTGAGCCTCCCGCGCCGATGGCCGAATTGAGGTTGTCGAAGTGGGTCTTGTCGGAGGCGGAGCAGACGCTGCCGGTCTCGGCGACGCCGTCGAGCGAGCGCCACAGGCCGCCGTCATTGCCCAGATAAAGGATCGGCGTTCCCGAGGATTGCGCGACCGCCGCGAGCGCGTGCTGCGCGGGCGCGACGGCCGCCGGGGCGTTGCAGCCGTCCAGCGCATTCGTTGTGTTGCGCAGCGCGCAGGAGGTTGCTCCAAACGCCATGCTGCAGCGGTAGAGATCGACGGTCCCAGCGAACAGCAGGGTGCCGTTGCCGGCGGCGGGAGCGGCGGCGAGCGTGAGGTTGTAACTGCCCTGCGTGATCGCGGTGCTGCCGTTTCCAACCGCGCCGCCAGCGGAACCAACTTCGAGCGCGCCTTGGTCGAGGCGTGTGGTGAACACTGGTTCGGGCGTGGCGCAGGTGCCGGTCGTCACGTGGCAGAGGTCCTGCCAGAGGCCCTGATCGACGTCATTGGCGTCGACGGTAAGGGCGTAAAGGTCGCCGGTGGCGGGCTGCACGGCAAGCGTCCCGCGAAAGATCGGACAGGTGCCCGTGCCGCCACCGTTGGCGCCGACGGGGCACTTGGCGGTGGTCAGGTTCGTGCCCGGCTGGGCGGTGAGGCGATACCAGTTCTGGCCGTCGCTGGAGTAGTAGTAACCGTGCCCGCGGACGGCGGCGAAAAACTGGCCGCGCTGCGCGTCCCAGACGACGGAGGTTGCGGCGTTGCCGGTCTGCGCGGTGCCAATCGGCTGCGGTTCCTGAACGATGCTGGCGCCGTCATAAAGGGTCGCCATCTGCCATGTCTGGCCGGCGTCGGCCGAGTAGTAGAGGCCGGGGATCGAGGTGAAATTGGCCGCATTGTCGATGGCCGATTGCGGCGAGACGGAGAAGGCCGCGACAACGAGGGTAGGGCTTGCGGTGCTGAAGGCCAGACCGGCGGTGGCGAGGCCGCTGAAGGAGTAGGTAGCGTTGGTTCCGCGCAGTGTGCCCTGGATCAGCGTCCAGGTCAGGCCGCCGTCGGCGGAGCGCAGCAGGCCCTCGCCGTAGAGCGAGTCGGTGGCATCGTTGGGGTCGCCGGTTCCGGCCAGAACGACCGGATCGACGGCGGGTTGGACCGCAACGGCTCCGATCGACAGCGAGGGGATGACGCCCGATCCAGCATTGGCGCTGAAGACCGAAAGGGTGTCGGTGAGCGGCGCGAAACTTGCGGCGCCAAGCGGGCCAGCGGCGTTGCTGGACTTCCAGACGCCGCCGCCGGTGGTGCCGAGATAGACGGTGTTGCCTGTGGGGTCGTTCGGATCAGGGGCGATCGTGGTGATGCGGCCGGTAAGATTCCCGAAGGTGGGCGAGACGATGGAACTGGGGCCGAGCGGCTGCCAGGCGGCGGTCAGATTGGCGGCGGCGGCGCGCGGGGCCGATGGGGCGGCCTGCGCCCGCGGAAGACTTTGCGGCGCTTGCAGGCTGCTGCGCTGCTGGAGAAGTGCGAGGTGCTGGCCGCGGGCATGCTGCAGGGCGAGCGCGGGTGTGGTGGTCGAGGGTTGGACCTGTCCAATGGCGCGCTCGACCACAAAACGCTGGACGCGGGCGCGGTGCGCGGCGAAACTGGCTGTCGCAGCGGTGGGGATCGAGGCGCTGACGTTAGTGAATTGCGGGCTGCGCGGTTGGACGGTCTGAGCAACGCAGTGCGGCAGCGGGAGCGCGGCGAGCGCGAGCAGGCATAGCCCGGCGCGTCGCAAACCGCGCGCGAGCGCTTGGTTTGCGATGGTAGAACGGCGGGATAGGGGGCTCGCAAAACGGCTCGGCGGCAAGCGTAGACCCTGAATTTCGTTCGCTGGCTCCTGATCCATGTGTTCTATATCGGATCAGAGGCCTCGCGGGATGAGCGAAATATGAGTCGAATCTTACTGAATTTTTGCGGATAGGGACAGGGGAGGGTCGTGGACCGGACCCAACCGGTTACGCTTCCGCCAAGGGACGGTCTGATTTTGCCCGAAGGTTTCCCCGATGGCTAAAGCCACGTCTGAACGCTTGAGGTATGGCGGGACTGAAGCCCCGCCCCTTCAAAACAGCCCTTGACCACAGGTTTTCTAGAGATTGCGGGTGCGGCCACCGGTGATCAGGCGGAGCAGCAAGGTTAGCAGGACCGCTCCAATGACGGCGACGACGACCGTGTAAATAAAGCCACCGGAGCCGGCGTAGCCGAGATGCACCATGAGAAAGCCGCCGACCAGCGCACCGACGATGCCGACCACAATATCCATCAGCGGACCGAACCCGGCCCCGCGCATAAGCTTGCCCGTAATGTAACCGGCGATCAGGCCGATGAGTAGCCAGACGAGAATGTTGTGGTTCGTGCTGCTGATGTGGTTCAAGTGAGTCGTATGGTTCACGGCCGCCTCCTGAGATATTGAGAGTCAAGCGGTTGGAGTCGCAGGGAGGGGATGAGGTTGTGCGGGCCTGGACGAATTGTGGCGGCTTGGCGGGCTTTGTGTGTTTGCTGGATGGCGGCGTAGGATCGATGGCCAAGAAGAAGCAGAGAGGGGACCATGGCCACGATGTTGACAGTCGATACAACCGCCTATGGCAACACGGTCCTGCTCAGGTGCAATGGCAGGGTCGTGCTCGGATCGCCCGAGGGGCTGCGGGAGAAGACCACGGCCGCTTTGCAGGATGGAGCGAAGAACATCGTGCTGGAGATGAGCGGCGTGAATTACATGGACAGCAGCGGGATAGGCGAGCTGTTGTCGGCCTATACGACGACCCGCAACTCGGGCGGCGAACTCGTGCTGGCCGGGTTGCAGAAGAAGGTGAGGGACCTGCTCTCCATCACGAAGTTGATTACGGTGTTTCAGGTGTTCGAGACAGCGGATGCGGCGCTCGAGAACTTCCATGCGGCGGTCCTCCCGCGGGAAAGCGATGAGTCGAAGGTTTAGTGGCCGCGGTGCGCTCTCACTCGGCACGGTCGCCGGGGTAGCCGCGCTGTGCGTGGCCGGCAGTGTGGCGATCGCAATCGCGCTACACGTTCCCGGATGGGAGCGAACGGCGCGGGCGCTCACCAATCCCAAGGACCAGCTCGCGGCCGAGAACCAGATCTTTACGACGCTGATCCAGTTGGCTGGTGGGATGGTGGTGGTGACTGGTCTGTATTTCACGGCGAAGACCATCTACGTTGCCCAGGAAGGACAGATCACCGATCGCTTCAATAAGGCAATCGATCACCTGGGCGCGGAGGTGCTGGCGGTGCGGCTGGGCGGCGTGTATGCGCTGGCCAGGATCGCCGCGGATTCACCCCGGGACGCGCCAACCATTGTGGAGATCTTCGCGTCGTTCCTGCGGGAGGCGGCCAGGGATTCGGCCACCCGAACCCCGACCGATGGGAAGGCGATCCTGAACCTGCTGGGCACCGCCGCGTGGGCCAGAGACAGGGTGACGGACCTGACAGGATGCAGGTTCAATGGGCTGATGATGGAGAAGCTGGATATGCGCCACGCGCTTCTGGAGGACGCCGTGTTTCACGACTGCCGTCTGCCGGGAACGCGGTTCGATGGGGCCAGCTTGCTGGGCGCGGACTTCAGCGATTGTTATCTGCGCGGGTGCAGCTTCAAGGGCTGCGACGCCCAGGTGGCAATTTTCGAGAACACCTCCCTGCGCGACGCCACGTTCGCAGGCGCCAAGATCTTTGGTGCAAGGTTCGGGTCGGCCAGTCTGCTGGGCGCAAACTTCGATGAGGCCACAGGCGCGATACGACAGCAGTTCGACGACGCGATTGTGGATGAGTCGACGCAACTGCCGAAGTTTGACGCGGTGAAGAAGCCGGCGGGTAAGGGTGGCGCGCAGGCTTGAGCCCGAGGTGGCGCAGGCAGGCGTGTTCAACCTCAACGTGCGGTTTGCTTCGGCGCTGGCTCATGTATCATCCCGCTTATGGCCCGTGGGCAAATGAAGAAAGTGCTTCGTCCAATATGGCGGGGAATACCCCCGAGTGCCCGGAACCGCTTCATTCACAGGTCGCTCTCCCTGATGACCGAAGCGGAGAAGTTCCGCACCGGCGTTCCTACCGTGCCTGGACTGCTGGCGAACATGCGAGAGAACGG
Source organism: Granulicella sp. (assembly GCA_965277925.1). Taxonomy (GTDB): domain Bacteria; phylum Acidobacteriota; class Terriglobia; order Terriglobales; family Acidobacteriaceae; genus Granulicella. The sequence goes on from OZ255850.1 coordinate 3,208,989, forward strand.
ATTCGCTCCAGCGACGATCCTCGATGTCGGGGCCAATGTCGGGGATTGAAGCCGAATGGTGGCCTCTGCTTTCCGTCTTCGCGAATACTCATGTTCGACGGCAATCCCGAGAACGATCCTGCGCTCCGCGACGCCGCGCAGGAGATCGGCAGCCGCTCCGGACATGTGATTACCCTGCTCGGAGCGGAAAAGAAGGACGCGGTCACGTTCTACAAACTCGGCACCGGCTCCTCCGTTCTGCCCGAGCTGACTTCGTTCGGAAGGGAAGCGGTCACCCTGCCGATGAACACTCTCGACGACGATGGTTGCGCAAGCCGAAGCGCAGCCGCCGTTCCTGCTGAAGCTCGATGTACAGGGGTTTGAGCTGCAAGTGCTGAGCGGTGGAACAGAGACGCTTCGACGCTCGGGAGCGGTCATCATGGAGGCCTCACTTCTGCCCTACAACGAAGGTGCTCCTTTGTTCGCCGATGTCGTTGCGTATATGCAGGAGCAAAGTTTTGTCGTCTTCGATTTTTGCGGCCAGTCGCGAAGGCAAACCGACAGCGCGCTCTTCCAGACCGACATCGCGTTTGTGCCGGTTGACAGTCCTTTGCGCGGGCACCGCAAGTTCTTCCTGCACGAACCGTAGAGGCGCCGGCCGCGACATGTCCGCCCGCACGCTTACAATTCCCTCCATGCTCCCATTGCCCTCCGGCTCGCGTGTGCTGAGCCGTCGCCGGTTCACGGAACAGCTTGGTCTTTCTCTGTCCCTGGCCGCCTGTTCTCCCATCGGCTCGCCGCTGCTGGCCCAAATGGCCTCGCCCGCGCGGCCGCCCGCTTCGAGTTTGCGGCCGCCCGAACATCTCGGCGTCTGGGACCCGTTCGCCCATGGCGCGCGTGGCGACGGCCTCACCAACGACACGCTGGCCCTGCAGCGCACCATCAACGCCTGCGCTGCCGCCGGTGGTGGAACGGTCATTCTGCCCGCCGGGCATACGTTTCTGAGCGGCACTCTTACGCTGCTGTCGCACGTCGAGCTTCATCTCGCCGGCGGCGCGACGCTTCGTGCAAGTCCGAACCGCGACCACTTTCGCACGCTCGGTTCCTTGCTCTTCGCCAAAGACGCAAGCGACATCCACGTCAGCGGCACCGGCACCATCGATGGCAACTTTCAGGCATTTTTTCCGCCCAAAGGGCCAAACGGTTACTCCATACCGCAGCCGTTTCTGGGGCCCTACGATCCGCTCTACGCCCCATCCAACCAGAACCCCATCGATGGCCGCCCGCGCATGATTCTGCTGGTGAACTGCCACGGTGTCAAGCTCGAAGACTTCACCATTCGCGACAGCCCGACCTGGACGATCCACCCCATCGGCTGCGAGGATGTGCTCATCTCCGGCATCTCCATCCTGAACGACCTCGACGTCCCCAACTGCGACGGCATCGACATCGACCACTGCCGCCAGGTCCGCATCGAGGGCTGCAACATTGTCTCCGGCGACGACTGCCTCGTCCTCAAGGCCTCGCGCAACTTCGACCAGTATGGTCCCTGCGAAAACATCGTCATCACCAACTGCACGCTCGAATCCTCCTCGGCGGGCATCAAAATCGGCAACGAGGGTCCCTCCCTGCTCCGCTCCGCTACTGTCTCCAACTGCAGCATCGTCCGCAGCAATCGCGGCATCTCGCTCACCAACCGCGATGGCGAGACCGTCGAAGATCTGCTGTTCACCGACATCACCATCGAGACCAAGATGCGCCCCATGATGTGGTGGGGCTCCGGCGAACCGGTCTTCGTCTCCACCGCCCCGCGCACCACCGGCGCCGCCGTAGGCATCTGTCGCGGCATCCAGTTCGCCAACCTCACCTGCCGCAGCGAGAGCGGCATCTACCTCCGCGGCACCCGCGACGTTCCCCTGCGCGACATCAGCTTTCGCGGCATTGATCTCCGCATCGAGAAGACCACCTCCATCCCCGGCGGCTTTTACGACGTCCGCCCCAACGACGACCCCGGCGCCAGCGGCCTGGATCGCCGCGCGACGGCCGGCTTCTTCGCGGCGGACGTGCAGGAGCTGCGGCTGAATGGAGTGAATGTCGAGTGGAGTGGCAGTGCGGCCGCCGCTTCGCCTTCGTATTACGGCGCGGCGCTGGAACTGCACCAGTGCACCGATGTGTCGCTGGCGCAGGTTACGGGTAGCGCCGCGCACGCTGGAGAGTCGCCGGCGATTCTTGACGGCGTGAGCTATGCGCGGGAGTTGGCGCCAGAGAGTGCGGCTTCGGTTCGGTGAGGAGCTGATCGTAATCCAGGGTGGATCAGTGATCGGGGTTGTATCGCGATGACGCGGGTACGGCTACCCGGCGGCCTGTACCCCCCTCCCCCCGGGGTTAATTGACTGACTGCCTTTGGCCCGGAGGTGATTGATTTTGCGGGAGTTGTGAGGGACACTGACTACCCGAGCAGTCCATGTCGTCTCGGATGCCGCGGGCGTTTTTCGAGGTCTTCATTTAGCTTAGCTGAATGGAAGGGGTCGCTGCGCCAGGTCGATTCCGATTGGAATGTGCGGGTTGGCGGATTGGGGGCTTGACAGCCTTCACAGTGCGCGTAGTCGTCGTTGAGGTACGGGAGCCGGTGGTAACAACTGAAGTTGATGGCGTGGTAGTCGCCCTGGGTTTGGTATCGCTTCAGACGGCTCGGCATGGAGGCGATGTTAGCGCAAAGTCGGGTGAACCATTCATCGCGGTTCTATCGCGATGAATGGATAGGGCGCTCAGCGTTAGGCGTGCTTGGCTGTGCGGTCGGCAATCTTCTTTAGTCCGCGCAGGGCTTCATTGACCGAGGCGGAGTCGGGGAAGGTTTCCATGAGGTCGGGGGCGATGAGCACGACGTTGGTTCCCTCCTTCATGCGGTCGTAGTACTTGCCGCGAACGGCTTTGCTGAAGTCGAGGTCGGGACGCTCACGGAGCGGATCGAGTTCAGATGTCTTCTTCATACTGGCGAATCTCTGCCGCAGTAGCGGGACGGGCACCGATGAGACGCGTGCCGGAGATGCTCTCAGTGTAAGCGAGAAGAGAAGGCGTCGCTGGGTGCCCCATTCATGCGCGTTCTTGGCGCATGGGTGGGGTTTGCCGCTCGCGAAGATTCCAAGTCCATTCGGATTCGATCTCGATGCGTCCGGGTTCGCCTGTGAGGTAGTGACGAAAGCTGCTCCACGGCCAGTCTTCGGGCCGCTCGACGAGTTCGCGTGTCACCGGGTTTCGGTGCATGTACTTGAGTTTCTCGACGTGCTTTCGGTGGGTGAGCACGTTGAAGTCGTAATAGCGAGTTTGCCAGAACTGCGGGCGGTCGCCCTTGAGGAGCTTCGAGGTTTCTGCCTTAAGCACGCTGAGAGTTGTGGCGAGGGGATGGTGCTTCGGTTCCGACAAGAGAAGATGGACGTGTTCCGGCATGAGGACGTAGCCGAAGAGATAGAAGTCGTGTCGCCGGCGAAGGCGCTCCAGAGTTTCTTCAAAGACGGTGCGGGCGTGGTCGTCGTTGAGGTACGGACGCCGCCGATAACAGCTGAAGGTGAGGAAGTGATAGCTGCCTTCGGTCTGGTAGCGCTTCAGGTGGCTCGGCATGAGGACATCGTAAACTCAGGCACGGTTCCGATGGCACTTCTGACACCCTCTACCCCACCCATGCGCAAAGAACGCGCATGAATGGGGCACCCAGAAGGTGGGTGGGCCGCCCGCCGCCCAGACTTTGTGGATGGGCCGCCCGCCGTTATCCAAGAAAGACAAATTCTGTCGCTTCGCCCTTTACAGCGGAGCGATACCTATGCTCCTTCACTACCTTTAGCAGGCCTGCCCTTATCGCCTTCTGGCGATAGCGGCTAACAGTCATGGGAGTGCACCCTATCAATGGAGCGAGCTTATGACACGGCAGAAAAAACGGCTGATCATTCAGCTGACGCCTCATGGATTTGGCTATGTCGAGAAATGTTTGATAGCCGGCTGGTCCTTCGTCTTGGACGTCTGACGCGCTTTTGGCCTCCATCACGGCCACCGTGAGCGGATCGTAGCCAGGTATAGCTCTGCATTTCACCCAAATATCGTCGAATGCCATTTCGGCATCGGCTTGATCCATTTCTAGGTACTCTTCCCAAAACTTCGAACCAATTGTTTTTTTTACGAGACGTAGAGCGTCATCTTCGCCCAGATTCAGCAAATCCGGGTGGGCTTTCGCAAATCTTCCAAAATCCCAAGCTGGCGTTTGCCAATTCTGCTCGTCGCCGTCGCGCACGTCGTGCAAGCTTTTCGCCTGGAACACAGCTGCCCACAAATAGTGTGAAAGCGGCCACTTCTCAAGCTCCGGCGCTGGAATGGTGAGCGACTTCCCGCTGAAGAGTTGGTCTTTCCAGGCCGTTACCTGTTCGTACGTAAGTTTTTTTTGCGCTGGCATGACATGTCTCTCGTTGGGTGTCGATGTGTTGCGTGAACATCGTGTGTATTTGTAGTTCTGGGCTTCTGTGTAACACAGCTTGCGAGACCAGATGGCTTATTGACGCCAATTCCTGATATCAATACTCTTCAATTGGAGAGTGGGTGTCACGGCATCACTCAGTTCTTTGAAAGGCAGGCTCGTTCAGGATTTTCCTGATTCTTCACTCCTCAGGGAGAAGTGACGCTTTAGTTTTGAGGGTGCAGGCTGGTGATCCGACGCCCCTAGAACAATAAGCTAAACGAGCCTACGCATAGAGTATGCGGATCTACTGTGCAGCGTCAACAGCAGACGCATGCTTTTTTGCGTTTTAAACGCTTCGCCTTTTGGCGCTACTCCACCGTAACGCTCTTCGCCAGATTTCTCGGTTGGTCGACGTCGCAGCCGCGGCGGACGGCTATGTGGTAGGCGAGGAGTTGGAGGGGGACTACTTCGAGGATGGGAAGTAGTAACTCGTGGCTTTGGGGGATGTGGATGACGTGCTCGACTAGCTGGCCGATGTGGGTGTCGCCTTCGATGGCGATCGCGATTACGCGGCCGCTGCGGGCGGTGACTTCCTGGATGTTCGAGAGGGTCTTTTCGTACTTCAGGACCGAAGATGGGTCCGATGGGTCTTTGGTCGCGATGCAGACTACGGGGAGGGTTTCGTCGATGAGGGCGTTGGGGCCGTGCTTCATCTCGCCGGCAGGGTAGCCTTCGGCGTGAATGTAGCTGATCTCTTTTAGCTTGAGCGCGCCTTCGAGCGCGATGGGGTAGTGGATGCCGCGGCCGAGGAAGAGGAAGTCGCGGGCGGTGGAGAACTCTTTGGCGAGGTTGGCGCAGAGGGCATCCACCGACCGCAAAACCTCTTCGAGTTTTGCGGGAATCTGAGAGAACTCGGTGACAAGGTGGAGGCTGGTGGCGTCGTCGATGGTGTTGCGGGCTTGCGCGAGGTAGAGCGCGAAGGCGAAGAGCGCGGTGAGCTGGGCGGTGAAGGCTTTGGTCGAAGCTACGCCGATCTCGGGGCCGGCGTTGGTGGTGATGGTGCCGGCCGCGAGGCGGGTGACGGCCGAGCCGACGACGTTGCAGATGGCGAGGGTCTTGGAGCCGTGGCGGATGAGCTCCTGCTGGGCGGCGATGGTGTCGGCGGTTTCGCCGGACTGGGTGATGAGCAGGCCGATGTCGGTGGGGTTGGCGATGGGGTCGCGGTAGCGGTACTCGCTGGCGTAATCGACGTCCACGGGTAAACGAGCCAGGCGCTCGATCATGAATTTTCCGGCGAGGCCGGCGTGCCAGCTTGTGCCGCAGGCCGCGATGGTGATGCCGGTGGCGGCCTTGAATTCGGCGGGCGTGATCTGCATGTCGGGCAGGAAGACTTTACCGGTTTCGAGCGAGACGCGGCCGAGGGTGGTGTCGCGGACGGCGCGCGGCTGCTCGTTGATTTCCTTGAGCATGAAGTGCTTGTAGCCGGCTTTTTCGGCCTGGATGGGGTCCCAGGTGATGCGCTGTGGGGTGAGGGTGCGGGGCGCGCCGTGGAAGTCGGTGAGGGTGATGCCGGAGGTGGTGAGGGTGGCGACCTCGCCGTCCTGGAGGAAGTAGATGGAGCGGGTGTGGTGGAGGATTCCGGGGACGTCGGAGGCGAGGAAGTATTCGCCCTCGCCGATACCCAAAACGGCAGGTGGCCCCATGCGGGCGGCGACGAGCTTGTCGGGCTCGTGCGCGGAGAGCACGCCGATGGCGAAGGCGCCGGTGAGACGGGCGACGGCTCTTCTCACTGCTTCTTCGAGGGGTAGGGAGGGTGAGCTTGGGAGGGTAAGGACGGTTTGGGATTCGTCGGAGCCCGCGAGGTCGGTGGTGGTGATTCTCTCAGGGACTAAAGCCCCTTTCTTCTGGGCGCTGCTGTCGGACGGGCTGAAGCCCGTCCCCTTCAAAGCCGATGCGGCGAGTTCCAGTTCGTCCTGGATGACGTGGGCGATGATTTCGGTGTCGGTTTCGCTGGCGAAGATGTGGCCCTTGGCGATGAGCGCATTCTTGAGCTGAAGATAGTTTTCGACGATGCCGTTGTGCACCACGACGAGCGTGCCGGTGCCGTCGCGGTGCGGATGGGCGTTCTCTTCGGTGGGCCGGCCGTGGGTGGCCCAGCGGGTATGGCCAATTCCGAAAGTCCCGTGGACGGGGTCGTCGCGCAGGATGGCGTCCAGGTTGCGCAGCTTGCCCGGAGCGCGGCGCAACTGCAGTGGGTTGGGCTTGCCGTTGGACGCGAGGCCGCCGGCGACCGCGATGCCGGCTGAGTCGTAGCCGCGGTATTCGAGGCGCGCGAGGCCCTCCATGATGACGGGGACGCAGGGCTTGGGTCCGATGTAACCGACGATTCCACACATATGTAAGCAGTGTAGACGGCAAGCACGGCAAACAGGAGAGGGTTCGCAGCGGAACAGTTAACCCAGGCGCGAGCGCGAGGATCAGGGAGATGTCGGTCGGACAACATTGCTGGCCTGTTTGACAGTTCTGCAGTGAGGCAGCGATAATTTGCAGCCGAAGCTTGATTTCGATAAGTGAAGGAAACAGGGGCGCGCACTGGCGGGGGGAAACCCCTTGGAGTGCGACAGCCGCTGCCGAACGAGCACGAAAGCGGAATATGTCCAGCGCGCACAAAGTGGGCAATTCCATGACACAAGACCTACCCGGCGAACCGTGGACCGGCTGAATGATTACCAGGAGACGATGGGAATGAGATCTCTGATGAGATTGGTCCGGGCAGCGCTGATGCTGGTCGTGGCGATGACGATGTTTGCGGGTTTGGCCAACGCGCAGGAGTTTCGCGGCACCATCAGTGGCGCGGTCACCGACCCCACTGGAGCGGCGATTCCCGGGGCAATGGTGGTGGTGCGGGAGACGCAAACCGGCACGACGAGTCAGACCAAGAGCGACAACGCCGGGCAGTATGTGGTTCCGTTTCTGTTGCCGGGCGCGTATTCGATCTCGGTAACGATGCCCGGATTTCAGAAGACGGTGCGCAACGACATTACGCTGCAGTCGCAGGAGCACCCGATCGTGAACCTGAAGCTGGCGGTGGGCGAGGCCAGCCAGACGGTGACGGTGACCGGCGCGACGCCGCTGCTGGACCAGGCGAATGCGTCGGTGGGGACGGTGATCTCGACGCAGTCGGTGGCCGACTTGCCGCTGAACGGGCGCACGCCGGCGGTGCTGACGGAGTTGGCGGCGGGCGTGATTTCGACGGCGGCGCCGCAACTGGTGCATCCGTTCGACAACAACGCGGGCAACTCGTGGTCGATCGGCGGAACGCCGAACCAGGTGAGCGAGGTGCTGCTGGACGGGGCGCCGGATCTGACGCTGCTGGGCGCGCTGGCTTACAGCCCGACAGAAGATTCCGTGGCTGAAGTTTCGATCCGGCCCTTCGATACCGATGCCAGCTTCGGCCATACGATCGGCGGCGTCATCAACCAGGTGACCAAGAGCGGAACCAATCGTCTGCACGGTACGGTCTACGAGTTTTCGCAGATCTCGAACCTGGACGCGAATACGTACTTCGGGGATCGAGCCAACCCCGTACAGAAGCTGCCGGTGACGCACTACAACCAATATGGCCTCACGGTCGGCGGCCCGATTTTTGTTCCGAAGGTCTTCAACGGCAAGGACAAGCTCTTTTTCTTCTTCGCGTTTGAAGGGCTGAAGGACTCCTCGCCGGTGACGTACACGACGACCGTGCCGACGGCAGCGGAGCGCACGGGAGACTTCTCGCAGACACTGGCGGCGGGATGCCCGACGGGGTTCAACAACAACCCGGCCACGGCGGCCGCAGTATGCAATGCCGATCCGGCGATCAAGCAGAGCTCGCCGTATCTGGATCCCAATCAGATCTACAACCCGTTTACGGCGACCCAGAGTGGATCGACGATCACGCGTCAGCCGATCCTCAACAACCAACTGCAGACGGCGATTGGGTCTTTCAACCCGGTGGCGCTGGCGTACCTGAAGCTGATTCCTCTGCCCAACAACACGACGGGCGTCGCGGCCGATGGCCAGGGCAACTACATCAGCAACCCGCCCAGCGTAGACACGTATAACAACGAGTTCGGGAGGATGGACTACAACCTGAGCTCGCGCGACCATGTGTTCTTCGACTTCCGCCACAACAACCGCACGCAGGTAAAGAACAACTACTTCGGCAACGGGATCACGGGATCGACGTTGCTGCGCGAAAACTTCGGAGCCACGCTGGACAATGTATTGACGCTCAATTCGACGACAATCCTCGACACCCGTCTCAACTGGACGTACTTCGACGAGGTGCATGGGACGCCGGCGCAGGCGTACAGTCCGGCATCGGTTGGACTCCCGGCCAACCTGCAGTCGGCGAGCGAGCTGCTGCAACTGCCGTACATCAACTTCAACACGGGCGGAAGCTGCGGCGGCCCGAGCAGCTATCAGTGCCTGGGAGATACGGGATCGGCGCTCGATCCGACCACCAGTTACCAGGCATTCGCGGACATCGTGAAGGTGCTGGGACGGCACACGTTGAAGGTTGGCTTCGACGGGCGGCAGTACCGGCTGCGGGTGACGAACTTTCTCAACTCGTCGGGCAACTTCACGTTCAATTCGAACTTCGTCGAGCAGAAGACGGGCGCGTCGGCCCAGACCTTCGGCGGCGATCTGGCGGACTTCCTGTTCGGCCTGCCAGGGTCCGGCGATTACGATCTGGAAGCGAAGGCGGACTACCGCGAGTATTACATCGGCACATTTGTGCAGGACGACTGGCGCGTGAACGACCATCTCACGCTGAACCTCGGTCTGCGGTTCGATATCGATACACCATTCGGCGAGAAGTTCGGGCGCACCGTGAATGGCTTCGATCCCACGGCGGTGAACTCGGCTTCCGCGGCCGCCATGGCAGCGTATGCGAAGAACCCGAACGCCACGGTCAACCTGACGGGGCTGAATACGCTGGGCGGCCTCACCTTCCCGAGCGGCAACGAAGGCGCGCCGTACCAGACCAACAGCGGCTTCTTCAGTCCGCGGTTCGGCTTCTCGTATAGCCCGGCGATGCTCCACGACAAGACCGTCTTCCGCGGTGGCTTCGGAATCTTTGTGCAGCCGGAGACGCTGTCCAACCTGAATGCCGCGGGGGTGACTTCGTCCGGCGCGCTCGATAATCAGGAAGGCTTCAGCGCCTCCACCTCGTATACGGCGACGACGAACAACTACCTGACTCCAGCCAATACGCTGAGCAATCCCTTCCCGAGCGGGTTTGTGCAACCGGCGGGATCTTCGCAGGGAGCGAGCACGTTCCTGGGGCAGAGCATCAGCTTCTTGGCTCCGGCCGAGCACGATCCTTATTCCGAGCGCTGGGACCTGGGCTTTCAGCACTCTCTGACCAGCAGCACATTGATCGAGGCGCTGTATGTGGGCAACCACGCGCTGCACCTGCCGATCGCGCAGCAGAACCTGAACGCGACCAAGCTGCAGTATCTTTCGACGGCGCCGTACCGAAGCCAGAATCTGGCGACCGCCTATGGAGCCACCATCACCAACCCGTTCGCCGGCCTGTTGCCCAATGGGGGCAGCGCCAATGGCTCGACTGTCTCGCTGAGCAGTCTGCTGGTGCCGTATCCGCAGTTCGGCACCAGCAATATTCTGGAGCAGAACGAGACCGTAGGGCAGTCGTACTTCAACAGCGCGATCGTGCACATCGAGCAGCGCACCAAGCACGGGCTGACCTTGACCGCGAACTATAGCTTCTCCAAGCTGACCGAAGCGACCACCTACCTGAACGACCAGGATCCGAGGCCGACCCATCGTATCTCGCCGTTCGACCATACCCACCACTTCACGGTGGGCGGGACGTACGACCTTCCCTTCGGCCGCGGTAAGATGTTTGCCTTCGGCGATAGCCGGGTGTTGAACGAGATCTTCGGCGGCTTCGTCGTCAACAGCGTGTACCAGTTCCAGACCGGCGCGCCGATCGAGTTCTCGGCCGATATCCCGCTACAACCCGGTGTATCGCTGCGCCAGATTACCAACCAGACGCGCAATACCTCGGTGGTCCCACCGAGCGGCCAGACTGGCAATCCGGCGCTGAGCACCAGTCTGTTCGTCACCGGCAACAACACGGCGTGCCCAACCGTCAACGGAGTTGTCACCAACTGCGATCTGAGCGGGCAGACGTTCTTCAACGGTCAGTACGTCGACCACCTCCGGACGCTGCCGCAGACGCTCTCGTGGGTGCGGCAGGACGGCTTTAACAACCTGGATGCGTCGGTGCTGAAGAACTTCGGTCTGATCGGAAGTTCCTATCTGCAACTGCGCTTCGAGACCTTCAACACGCTCAACCACCCCATCTTCGCGGCGCCCAACGTCAGCAGCGCCACGGCCAGCAACTTTGGCTACATCACCGCGACCCAGGCCAACAGCCTGCCCAGACAGGTGCAGTTGGGAGCGAGAATCGTCTTCTGAAACGGGCTAAAAACTTTCTCAACCTCACGAGCTCAAAGTCACTCCAATGCATCCAACGATGCATAGGCGAGCAGTAACCGACTGCGAAATCAACCAACAGTAGATGAACCATTGGGCGTCCTTCGGGGCGCCCCAATTTTTGGCCTGCGCCTGGGTTCGGCCATCCACGAAAGTCCCGGAGTGAGTGGTTCGCGGACCGGGCCCGGTCAGCGCGAGGCGTAAAGGATCACCGCCGTGGCGGGCGCGACCGTCGATGCTTCGCGATAGCTCTGCGGCTCACCAATGTGAACATCGGTCGAGGTGAGCGACGGCGCGGACATCATGTTGCCGACACTGTAGCCGGGCAGATCGATGTGCAGCGGCAAGCTGGCGTCCTTGTTGATGACGGCGACGATCTTCTGGCCGGTGGGCAGTTTTGCCGCATAGGCCGTGGCGTCGACGCTGCCCGGGTTGAAGTCCAATGGGATCATGGCGGCTCCGGCGAAGTTCTGCGCGAACTTCATGCCCTGGTAGACGGGCTCGGCGACATAGCTGCCATCGATGTCGGCGATCGGTGTGTAGAAGGGTCGCGGGTGCGGCGCATTGGGGTCCTTCAGGAGATCTTCGCCGGGAAGCTTGCCGCCCAGCGAGTTGGCGACCGACTGGGCGGTTCCACCGTGGAGATTGACGCCGGCATAGCCCAGCGACGCCAGCAGCAGCAGGTAGTCGGCGGCCCAGAGTGAAGCCGCAAAGACGTCCGAGACGCCCGGCTTGCCGCCGCGATAGCAGGTGTTGCCCTCGGTCATGCGGTAGGGAACATTGCGGTGGGCGTCACCTGAATGGCCACCGGCGCCAGCGCTCAGGCGGTCGGCAGCGGCGTGGATATCGTGCGCCAGCGTGAGCACGTGCGGGTCCGGCTGCAGCAAACGCTCGATGTTCACCCTAGGGTTTGAGGGCGGGCCGCCGAAGTAGTAGTGGTGCGTGAGGGCGGCGACATCGGGAGGGTTCGGGGTGGCCAGCAGACGGGTGACGACGACCGCGTACCACTCCGGGTTGCCGGCGGTGTCGGGCAGGCCGAAGCGGGCGTGCGGGACGCGGGCGCGGATGGCGTTGGCCTCGGCCAGCCATTCGTCGAAGTAGAGGTCCGCGGACCAGGTCTTGGGGTCGCGCATGTGGGTCTTGAAGAGGTCGGGTTCGTTGCCGAGCTGGAAGTATTGCAGCTTGCCGCCTTCCGAAACCCAGCCGAGCACGCGGGCCACCTGCGCGGCCTGGTCGGCGGCCCGCTCCGGCGTGTTGGTGCCGAGGTTGATGCCGTACAGGCAGGTCCAGCCGGTGGCGTCGAGAAAAGCGCGCAGGTTCACGGTGGACTCCGGCGTGATGGGATAGGCGAGGTTGGCGTTGGGCTCGCCGGTGCCCGTGTTGCGCACGTTGATGGTCGGCCGCTGGGTGGCGGGCGTGGGCTTCCACCAGCCCACGTCGGAGGTGTTGCCGCCGAGGCGCAGCACTCCATGCGGCGCCAGCGCGCGGAGCTGGGCGATCAGTCCGGTGTTTTCCGCGGAGAAGAATGTCGGATCGGCAAGCTGCTGCGCCTCATAGGAGAGCCCGACGAAGTTCGCCGGAACCGCAGGCCCCGGGCGGTTCGGATGCAGCGTGAGGGTGGCGGCTGGGCCGGCGGCCGTTTGGGCGAGGCCTCGCAGGCTGGGAAGCGTAGCGGCAGCGGCTGAGGCGAGCAGAAAACGGCGGCGATCGATGGTCGGCATGGGCCTTCAGAGTACGGCGCGGAGGGCGGTTCTGTAAAACGTTCGGTCTACGAACAAGAAATTGAGCACGAAAATCAGCTCCGCCGCCTGCTCTGGAGCGGGCAAAGGGTCCGGAGCGGGCAAACGTCTGGAGCGGGCAAATGAGAGCCCCGCCGAAGTCGGGTAGAGAATCGCTTTCGCTCTCTTGGTTGTCATTCCCGCAGGGAATTTGCGGTTGCCGCGCCACGCCACCCTCCGGCAAATTGCTGCCGCTGCGTTCCTGCGTTGCCGGCTTTCAGGGGTCGCCAAGGCAATACGGCGACAGCGGAAAATTGGTCCACAAATTGACATTTTGGTGCCTTTAAGTAACTGAATTTGAAGCGGATGCGCCCCAAAACGCAGCAATCCAGTACCCCCAAAATTGTTACTTTTTAGTTATTGATTTCGGCATTAATCCTCATTATGGTTAGGTCGTTCCCGAAAGGACAAACTTCGATGCGTTATTTGACCTCTGCGTTGGCCCTCGCCTGCTGTTTTTTGTTCGCTTCAGCGGCTAAAGCCGATTCGACCTATACCCTGACACTTAGCCCGGGCACTACTGGCACCGGCAGCTTTACGATCAACACGCCTCCCTCTTCTACCGGCAGCTCGCTTTATAGGGCGAGCAACACCACCGGAAACATCCTGGAAGACCTTACCTTCACAATCGACGGCAATACGTTCAATCTCAACAGCAGCTTCAACAACCCGTCTGTGGACTTCACTGATGGTGTGCTTTCCAACATCAGGTACAGTGGGTATGGGAATCCAAACTTCCTCTTGACCCTCGCAACGGATACGAATGGCAAGTTGACCTACGCTTTGACCAACGATATTACCGGCAATACGATCGATAGCGGAATGATCACCGCGACTCTCAACGGAAGTGCCTCACCGACCCCAGAGCCTTCCAGCCTCATCCTGCTGGGAACGGGTCTCCTGGCGGGTGCGGCAGTGCTGCGCCGGCGCAGCTTAGTTTAGCACCACAGTTTCAACGGGCCACGTAGGAAGCTTTTTGCAAGGCGTCGGCGAGCCCGGCGCCTCTTTTTTTTGAGCCCGCCAATCCCATCTTCGAACCGCGGATTAATGTGCTGCATTGAGGTGTTGCGCAGCGCACCTGGTATCCCGGCTACCCCGAGGCGCGGTCCTTGCGCATGACCTGCGCGGCGAAACGGGCCATCTCGGTATGCTGCGGCGAGGACTGCAGCAGCACCAGCGAGCAGCCCGCAGCTTCGAAGTCGGCGAGGCGCTGGCGGACGGCTTCGGGCGTGCCGATGAGTCCCGACTGCAGGCCCCGGTTCGAGACCGAGTAGTCGCGCAGGGAGATCTTCTTCTCCAACTGCGAGCCGCCGATCCACTGCTGAAAGTTGGCGAAGCCTGCGGGCGATTGCGCCGGGTCTGGCTGCGACGTGATGCGGGTGACTTCCCTTTCGGCCTCGGCCCCCGAGTCGCGCACGATGCAATAGCCTGTAACGCCGAAGATCAGCGGCGCAAGCTGCGGGTGCTTCGCGCGGCGGGCGCGCATGTCGGCGATTTTGTTGGCGATGGTGGCGGGATCGTCGCCGTGCATCAGGTAAGCGTCGCATTTGGCGGCGATGAGGTTCTTGGCGGCTTCGGATTCGCCGCCCGCGTAGAGCGTGGGTCGCTGCGCCGACGTCTCAGAAGCGAGACGTCGGGCACCCGAATAGGTTCTCTCTGCGCAGGGCTTGGGGCTTAGGATGTTGTCTTCGACCGAATAGAACCGGCCCGTGTGCGTGGTGTGCTGGGCGCGCCAGCAGGCGTCGAGCACGTCGAGCCACTCTTCGGTGCGGGCGTAGCGGTCGTCGTGCTCATCGAAAGGGATGCCGTACTTTTTCGCCTCGTCGGCCCACCACGAGCTGACGACATTGAGCGTAAGGCGGCCGCCCCCATCGACCCCGCTGATGCGGTCGATGTTGGCGGCCTGCTTGGCCAGCAGCGCGGGGTTATGGAAGGTGGGTCGGACAGCGACCATCAATTCCAATTTCTGCGTGACGGCGGCGAGCGCGGCGGCTGTCGACCAGGCGTCAAGCGAGTCGGCTTCGGGACCTTTGATGTCGTTGAGGTTGAGCTCGGCGATAAGAGTGAGGTCGTAACCGAGGTCTTCGGCGCGCGTGGTGAGGTCGCGCACGTAGTCCCACGTGGCGGGCGTCTGCTCGTCGTCGATGTTGCGAAGCCAGCCGCCGAAAACGGGGAGCCAGAAGCCATAGCGCATACGCCATAGCCTACAGGGAATCGCCATGTGTGCGCCCACGCTCTGGTAGGATGGCGACCATGCCTGCATCCCGCTCCATCTTCGCCTGTGCGCTTGTGGCAGTGTCTGCCTTGCTGCTACCCGGCGCTGCCCATCATGCCCAAGCTCTGTTGCCACAGCTTTCCGCTGATCCGTACGTTGGCCACGCATTGCGTGGGGCGACACCAGTGAAGCTCGCGCAAACGCTCATACAGGGCCCGGACGCTGTGGGCAGCACGTATGCCGAGCTTGATGACGCGACCGCTCGCAAGCTCGTCAGAGGCTGCTCGTTGCCGCACGAGGTGAGCGGCCCGGGCGCGGCAGGCAGCCAGATCGTGCTGCAGCTTACGGTTTCTGAAAAGGGCAAACTGCTGACCGCTCATCGAGTCCAAGGTGCATTGACGCATCAACTTGGCGAAACTTTATCAAGCTGCCGCTTCGCCGTCTACAAAGTCAACGGCACCCCGACTGCCTTTCACGCCAACATCACGATCAACGTGAAATGACCCTGGGCCTCAGGTCCCAACTAGCTACGCTAAGCTGCGACTCCTCCCGTTCGAGGTTCTGCATCCACTTGTCGGAACCGGAGATGCCCTCTACCAAGGCCGGAAGATAGTGGTCGAGATCAAGTTGCGGCCATGCGATATCTAGGCCGCCGAAGATTTCTATCTGGGCAATCTGCTCTTCGGTTGCGTTCTCCAAACCCTGGAGATTTTCGCGCGGGATGGCGAGTCGGCGACCCGTATTCAGATGCAAGATGATGAGGGCCAGGCGAGTGTCGTACTGAACGGAGACTGCGAGCGGTTCAGGCGGAAGGCTGGCGGCTTCCGCCAATGCGCGATATCTTCCTGAGTGGTGAGGTCTCTTGCTGGAGGTTTCATTGTGCGCTCTCCCAAAGGGCCAGTAGCTCATCGAAAAACTTCACTGCGGTGCTACGAACGTGATTGACGTCGGAACAGATTAAACCGAAGCGGTGATGCCGGCTTCTGTTTCGAGCCAGTCGACGAGTTTGGCGAAGGGGTCGAAGCCTAATACGTTGACTCCGTCGGCGACGAAGTTCGAGAGGGCGTTGGTGTCGTAGTAGTAGCGCTGGCCCGGCTCTCCGGGTTCGTGGCGCGAGTCGGTGATGTATTCGACGCCGCCGATGTCGATGCCGGATTGCCGCATGATGCGTTCGACGTCGGCAATCGCGTCGGCCGGCGGCGTGTAGGCTTCGACGGTGATGCCGGATTTGGGCGCGTCGATGGCGCAGGCGGCGCGATTCAGGTCGGTGCCGGATGTTGTGCGGCAGATGTCAGCGGGGCACAGGTCGAAGGTCTCGCCCGTGATGTGGACCTTGATGGCGTAGAGGTACTTGCCGTTGAGCACTTCGACGCGGACGATGTGGCTGGCGTCTGCAGGGATGAACTCTTGGACCAGCGCGGTGGAGTCGAGGCCGAACTGCAGCGCGTTCTCGCTGCCCGGCTGCGCTTCGACGGCGTGGCGAAGCTGCGAGAGGCCGTCGAAACGCTTCACTCCGGCTCCGCTGCCGCCGATGTTCGGCTTGACGACGATGGGCCAGCGCAGGCCTTCGACCGCGTGCAGCGCTTGCTCCGCGCGATGGATGACGCGGGCCTTGGGGTAGGGCAGGCCGAGCTTGTCCAGCAGCACAAGCTGGCCGGCTTTGCTGAGCTCGGAGTTGAAGGCTTTGAAGCCGTTGAGCACTTTCACGCCGCGTGATTCGAGGTGTTCGAGGAAGCCCAGGGTGTAGAAGATCTGGTCGCCGTGGTCGCGGTTCCAGGCGCTCGGGCTCATGCGGTTGAAGACCAGCGAATACTTCTCTTCAGGATGATCTTCGGGCGCGTAGAAGTGTTCGGGCGCGAAGAGTTTCACGTAGGGCGTGCCGCGGCGGTCGAGCTCGCTGAACAGCGGCTTGAACCAGTTGGGCTGCTCGTAGTAGATGGCGATGGGGAGTGGGGTGGGCATCGCTTTCTAGGATAAGCGGAGGAAATAGGAAATAGGAAGTAGGGAGCCTGCGGCAGGAAACTGCAATTAGGAACGGGACGGCGGCGTCAGAGCGTCCTCAAAGCCGGCTCACTTCGCAGTTATTTTCCTACTTCCTATTTCCTACTTCCTGCTCTTAGGTTCTTCTGAGGTGGCGGATGAGCTGGGTGGGGTGAATGGGTTTGGGCAGCAGCTCGAAGTCGTGGCCGCCGGCGCGGGCGCGGGCCAGAATTTCGACCGTCGCGGACTGGCCGCTGAACAGCACGATGCGGGTGTCGGGGCAGAACTCGCGAATGGCGATGGCCGCTTCGACGCCATCGACGTAAGGCATCAGGACGTCGGAGAGGATCAGTTCGGGCCGGATGCGGCGGGCGGCCTCGATGGCCTCGCGGCCGTTGTAGGCGGCCTCCGCGACGAAGCCGTTCTGATTCAGGATTTGCACGATGGTGTCGGCGATGAGGGCCTCGTCGTCGACGACGAGGATGCGCGGCAGCGCGCCATCGCTGAACTCTCCAGCGCCTTTGGAGATGGGCATCTTGGCGCTGCTCTGGGAATTGTTCGAAAGAAGGATCGATTGCATTTTGGACGCCCCGGTCGTTTCTTGTCTGGACTGTCGGCTGCCGTACAGTTTACTGGGCTGAACGGACGCTGCCAACAAGAATTGTCGACCGAGGGCTTACGACCCGAGGCGCTGTTACGCCTCTGAATAGAAAGGTACTAAGCCCAAAGTTACCCTGTCTGTCTGTCAGCCGACAGTCTTTCCGAATTTGGGCAGGAACAGCCGAAAGATGGTGCCGCAGGGCGGCTCGGTGCGGCTGCGGAAGGAGATGACGCCGCCCTGCTTCTCGACGATGCCGCGGGTGACCCACAGGCCGAGGCCGGTCCCCACGCTCGCCTTGGTCGTGAAAAATGGCGAGAAGAGGCGCGCGCGCACCGCGGGCGGGATGCCCGTGCCGCGATCGGCGATCAGGATGGACACCCCTTCGACGCCTTGCTGCACGCCGCGCCGCGCACGGATGTGGATGGAGCCGCTGCCCTGCGACGCGTCGATGGCATTGACCAGCAGGTTGGAGATTACCTGGCGAATCTCGCCGGCCATCCCGACGATGCGCAGCCCGGGCGCAAGATCCAGGGTGCAGTCGATCTTGCGCGACTGCATCCGGCGCGCGAAGAGATCGATCGACTTCTCCAGCAGATCGTTGAGGTCGATCTCGGCGGCCCGCCCCGTGTCGCGATAAAAGCCCAGGGTCTGCTGGGCGATCTGCGAGACGCGGGCCAGTTCGTGGTCCGCGGTATCGAGCAGGCTTCTTACGGGGGCCGGAACCGCCGGGTCGGTCTTCGACAGATAGATGAGATTGGTGACCGCTTCGAGAGGATTGTTGATCTCGTGGGCGATGGTGGCGGCCAGCCGGCCGGTAGCGGCCAGCTTCTCGCTCTCGCGCAGCGCGGCCTCACCGTTCTTGCGGGCGGTGATGTCCTGCACGGTACCCACCATGCCGGAGATCTCGGAACACCCGGGGGTGAAGGTGGCGATGCCACTCGAAGAGACCCAGGTCACCTGGCCTGCCGGGCCGTCGACGCGATACTCGGCGCCGTACAGGCCGCCGGATTCGAGCGAGCGCTGCAGGCTTCTGACGGTCATCGGCAGATCTTCGGCAAGTACGATACGCTCGCGCAGCGCCGTGCGGGTGATGGCGGCGTGCGGCTCGGCGTGGAGAAGCCCGGCGGCGCGCTCGTCGAGATCGAGCAGGTCCGAGGCGCGGTCCCAGTTCCAGGTGCCAAGCTGGGCAGCCTCCAGCGCCTGGCCGAGACGGCGGGCGTTGTCGGCGCTCTCCGCCTCGACGCGGCGCTGCTGGGTGACATCCTGAAAGAAGATGGCGATGCCCTCGGCGGTGGGAAAGACCCGGACGAAGGCCCAGACGTCGAGCGCAGCGTAGTGGTCGGTGAACTCGACCGCGCGGCCCTCATTCATCGCCTCGGCGTACTTCCGCTCAAAGACGCTGCCGCCGGCATCGGGAAAGACTTCGAGGAAGTGCATACCCAGCAGATTGCGGCCGCGGGCGACGATCTCGTTGGCCCGGCGGTTGAGATAGGTGAAGCGCCAGTTGCGGTCCATCAGCGCGACGCCGTCGGTGATGGCCTCGAATACCTGTTCGAGGCGCCCGGCGGTCTCGCGCTGGCGTTGGCGTGCGTCGTTGGCGATGGCGATCTCGCGGGCCAGCGTGGCGGAGAGGCGGGCGTTGTCCATCGCAATCGCGGCCTGGCAGGCCACGGCGGCGACCAGCTTTTCGCAGGCCAGGTCGAAGGCCCCGGCTTCAAAATGGCCATGCAGCAGGCCGCCCAGCAACTCGCCACCGGAGCTGCGCACGGGGACGGCCAGCAGACTGCGAACCGGAGCATGACCGGGGCGCATCCCCGGAAACGGCGTGCCGTTTCCGTAGTGCGGAGCCTGCTCCATCCGGGTGAGGTCGTCGAAGCGCTGGATGCTGCAGGCTGCCGCGCCGGGAAACGCTCTGGCGAAGGTATCGGCCGGCGGAGGCGGGGGAGACGGGGAGAGCAGCGAACGGTCGGCGGCGGTCGCCTTGTAGATCTGAGATGGCTGGGCGTCCGCGGCCTGGCTATAGAAAAACGCCCCGAAGTGTGCGCCGCAGAGCCGCAGACCGGCGTCGAGCGCGGCTTCGATGATTGCCTCCTGCTCGCGCAGCGAAGCTAACAGCAGGTCCGTATCGATCAGCAGCCGCAACCTGTCCTCGCTGCACAACTGCAGGCGGTCTTCCGGAGCCGCGGCAGCGGGGAGTGGCGAAGCGCGGGATTGGAGAGCGGGCTGCATCCTGAACCATTAGGATGCGGTGGCGGGCCTGACGGGGGTATACGTCCATTACCGGACATAGCTACCCTCTCGCCGGATGCGAGAGTCGGGTTCGGTGAACTTCACTTGAAGAGGTTGGCGGCGCGCAGAGTGGTGAGATACACCCCCCACGCGGCGGGCACCAGCACAAACATCCAGGCAAGCGCGATGGCGAACGGCGAGCTCGCTCGGGCGGTAGGCGTAGCGGAAGCTTGTGGCATGGAGGTTCTCCTTCAGGTTCGACTTTTAGCGGGACGCGGGGACCGGCTCGGCCTCTTTCATCCAGAAGCGCGCGGCGACCGGACGGACGAGCAGATTGGCGAAGAATCCGAGGACCAGCAGACCCGACATGATGTGCAGGATGAGTGGATAAGCGTGCGCCAGCGGAATGTGCCGGGCCTTATCGTGGTCCAGGATGGCGTTGACGATGAGCGGCCCAAGGATGCCGGCGGTGGACCAGGCGGTCAGCAGGCGGCCGTGGATGGCGCTAACATTCACGCCGCCGAACAGGTCCTTGAGGTAGGCAGGGATGGTGGCAAAACCGCCGCCATACATGCTGATGAGCACACCTGCGGTGAGCACGAACAGCGCCAGACTGCCGATCGACGGCAGCAGGAAGTACAGGATGACGCCGAGAAGGAAGAAGATCGTGTAGGTCGTCTTGCGGCCGAGGAAGTCCGAGAGCGACGCCCAGAAGAAGCGGCCGAGCATGTTGAACAGCGAGAGCACGCCGACGAAGCCGCCGGCGGCCAGCACGGTGACGCGGCCGGCGAAGAGGTTCTGGAGCATCGGCGAGGCCGATTCGAGTATCCCGATGCCGGCGGTCACGTTGAGGCACAGGACGATCCACAGCAGCCAGAACTGTGGTGTGCGCATGGCCGCGTTGACGGTGACGTTGTGGGAACTGATCAGCGCCGAGGTCTGCGCCGCCTGGGCCCAGCCCGCGGGCTTCCAGCCGGGCGCGGGGACCCGCACCATGAAGACCCCGAACATCATGAAGGCGAAGTAGATCAGGCCCATGCAGAAGAAGGCGGCCGCAATGGGCTGGTGGCCCGAGCCTTTGAAGAAGGCCATCAGGTTGTTGGCCAGCGGTGCGCCGATCATGGCGCCGCCGCCGAAGCCCATGATGGCGAGGCCCGTGGCCAGGCCGGGGCGGTCGGGAAACCACTTGATCAGCGTCGAGACCGGCGAGATGTAGCCGAGCCCCAGCCCTACGCCACCGATGACGCCGTAGCCGAGATAGATCAGCGCCAGCGAGTGCAGCGTGGTTCCCAGCGCGGCCACCAGAAAGCCGGCGCCGAAGCAGGACGCGGCGGCGAACATCGCCTTGCGCGGGCCGGCGGTCTCCAGCCATTTACCGAAGAGCGCGGCCGAGATGCCCAGGAGGGCGATGGCGATGGAGAAGATGTAGCCGACTTCCTTCTGGCTCCACGGATGGCCGGTCGCCGTGCCGAAGGCCAGCAACGGATTGACGAAGACCGAGAACGCGTAGACCTGGCCGATCGCCAGATGGATGGCCAGCGCGGCGGGCGGGACCAGCCAGCGGCTGTAGCCCGGCCCGGCGACGGAGTGTTCACGATCCAGAAAAGAGAGCAGAGCCATGGATGCCTTCGTGTCGAGGATGAGACTGCGCAGCATGTGACCAGCGCATGCCTTTGTATCACTGTTCGGTTACAGATCCATGACGGGAGGGTTGCAGTTGTCAGGGGATCAACATTTGCGATTTGGGCTGGAAGCAATGAGAGGCCGCGTGCGAAGGCGGAGCAGGTGCTATTCTTCCCGGAAACCCTGCAGCGCGTTGCGACCGCGCTCAAAGGAACGGTGCGCGAAAGAGGTCTTCAGTGGCTCCACAGGATTGGCATTCTCCCGCAATGGCGGCCGGCCCGCCGGGAATCACCAGCGAACCGGCAGCGGCCTTCGAGATGCGGCCGCTCTCCACCGGCGAGGTTCTCGATCGGACCTTTGCCGTCTATCGGTCGAGGTTCTGGCTGTTCGCGGGGCTGGCGGCGATCGCCGGCGGCTTCCAGGTGATCGTGAATGCGCTGCAGCTTCTCGCGCATCATCTGCTGCTGGCGCACTACGGGTTTCAGGCCGCGAAGGTGGAGGCCCAGATCTCCAGCCCGTTCCTGCTGCTGCTGATGCTGCCGGTGACGGCGGTGATCTATGCGGCGTCGGTGTTCGCGCTTTGCGAGGTCTATCTCGGCCGCGCGATCACGGCGCGCGAAGCCCTGCGCAGCACGGCCCGGCAATGGATGCGCTACCTGGGAATTGCGATGTGGTGGGGCTGGAGCGCGGTGTGGGCGTTCGCATTTCTCGCAGTTCCGGCGTTTGTCATCGTTCTGGGCCTGAAGTCCAGGCCGCTGGTCTGGCTGGCCGGTGTGCTGTTCTTCCTGGCCTTCACAGGTGGCTTCGCGTACGGCGTGATCGCGTACATTCGCAACGCGCTGGCCATCCCGGCGGCGGTGATGGAGGGTAGCGGCGTGCGCGCTTCCATGCGGCGCAGCAAGACCCTGGCTGCCGGCGCCAAGGGCCGCATCTTCGTGGTCCTGCTGATCGCGGTTGCGCTCTATACGGTGGCGCTCACCGTCGACGCGCCGATGCTCTTCGTGATCGGCCGCGCGCCCTTTCAGGAACACATCGCGGCGCAGGCCGTCATCCTGCTGGTCGGCTTCGTGTGCAATACGCTGGTGTCGCCGGTCGCGCTGATCGGCCTGTCGCTGGTGTACTTCGACCAGCGCGTGCGCAGGGAAGGCTTCGACCTGCTGATGCTGCTGGGTCCGGAGACGATGGCGGCGGCGATCCCGACGGTCACGGCTTCGGCAGAGGTCGCGCCGTTCGGATTTCCCGGTGCGACGACGAGCGTTCCTGAGAACGGTTACCTCGCCTCGGGCAGTCTGCCCGCTTCCAGGCCGCCGCCCGACCGGGGCGATGACGACCCAGGCCACGCGACGACAGCGAGCTTTGAGGACAATGCGAGCGAGGTCTAGACACGTTCGCAGAGTTGGCGCGGGCGCCGGGTTTGTCGCACTCGCGCTGCTGTTGCTTGCCTGTCCGGCGATCGCGCGCGCGGCTGAGTTAATGCCTGTTTCGCCGGCGCAGTTTCGCGCCGACGTAACTCGGCTGCAGGGCGTGGTCGCGGCTTGCACGCAATCAGCCGCAGCCTGCGATCCGGCGCAGGTGGGCGCAGATGAAAGCGTCGGCGATACAGCCAAAGGCGGCTTCGTGATGCACTGGCAATGGCTGCGCGACTCCCTCGATCACGCCCGGACCACCAAGGGCAATCGCGCGGCGACCCTGAACGATGCGTCGGCGCGGCTGAGCGAGATTGCGCAGGAGAGCGAACCCAAGGCCGCGGCCGGAGCGGATGCGGGCGCGGGGCAGAGCTTCGGGCCGGCGCGCGCCGCCGCCACGGCGATTCTGGCGCGCGCGGAGTTTCAAGCAGCCAAAGAGCCCACCTGGTGGGACCGCCAGAAGGCCAAACTATGGCAATGGCTCGCGCAGTTTTTCGATGGCGTCGGCCGCCTGGGCAGCGCCGCCCCGTGGCTCGGCCGGCTGCTGGAATGGCTGCTGTTTACCGGCGCGGCGGTGGGTCTGCTGTTCTTTCTGCTGCGCAACGTGGCGCGGCAGCGGCTGCGCGTGGCTCTGGGTGCGGGCGGGGTACAGGCCACGGCCTGGGACCGCGAGTCGACCGATTGGTCGCGGCTGGCGGAGGAGCACGCGGCGGTCGGCCAGTGGCGCGACGCCGTGCATTCTCTCTACTGGGCGGCCATCGTGCTGCTGGAGGCGCGCCGCGCCTGGCGGCACAATCCGGCCCGCACGCCGCGCGAGTATGTGCGGCTGCTGCGCGCAGGCTCGGCGCAGCACAAGGCGCTGCGCGGCCTCACGCAAATCTTCGAGCGTGTCTGGTACGGCCTGCGCGAGGCGGGCGCGGAGGAGTATGCGCGTGCGCGTGGTTTGTATGACCAGTTGGCGGCCGGCGCGGACACCGCCAGCACCGACACCCTGGGCGCGGCCGGCGCGTCGGCGGCGACGGCTGCGAGGACCGCTTGAGCGTGCGCAAATCCAATAGCGGGATCGGCCCCGATCAGCGGCTGCTGTTGATCGTCAGCGCGGTCACCCTCGTGCTGATCGCAGGGGTGAGCGTGCTCGCGCCGCGCAGCGCGGAAAACGATCCGCAGCCGACCACCTACAACGCCGGCCCGGACGGCGCCAAGGCGGCCTATCTGCTCTTCCAGCGGCTCGGCGTTGCCACCTCGCGCTGGGAGCGGCCCATCGCCGAGTTGAACGGCGCCAACCCGGGCCGCACGACGCTGGTGCTGGCTGAGCCCCTCTATGCGCCGACCGAGGAGAAGGAACTCGCCGCCGAGGTGCAGGGCTTTCTGGAGCGGGGCGGCCGCGTTCTGGCCACCGGGCCTTTGGGCGCCCACCTGCTGCCGGGCGGCGAAGTCATGGCCCCAGGCATGCTGCACAGCGGCCTCTGCCACACCACGCCGGAGGGTCCCGGACCGCTGGCGCGCGCGGGCAGCGTGGAGATCGTCGAGCACACCCAATGGGCCAGCCGGGGGCCGCAATATCGAGTGGAGCAGCGCTGTGGCATGGACGCTGTGGTGGTGCAGTACGCCGCGGGAAAAGGCGAAGCAATATGGTGGAGCTCTCCGACGCCACTGACCAACGCGGGGCTGAAGCAGGACGCCGACCTGCGCCTGCTGCTGGCGAGCGTTGGCGATGGCCGCGCGGTGGTCTTCGACGAGTCGCTGCACAAGCAGACTGCCTCGCTGTGGGACGCGGCCCGAGGGCTGCCGCTGAAGTGGCTGGCGTGGCAGACTGCGGCGCTGTTTGTGTTGCTGGTGCTGAGCTTCAGCCGCCGGCGCGGGCCCGTGCGCTCGCCCGTGAGGCTGCCGCGCAGCTCGCCGCTGGAGTTCGCCGAATCCATGGGCGACCTGTACGAAAAGGGCGGCGCGACCAGCGCGGCGACTGAGGCGGCGAAGCGGCGGCTGCTGCGCGTGCTGACGCGCGAGGCGGGCTTAGCGCAGGCGGCGGTCAGCCTCGGGCCTGACGCGATTGCGGAGGCGTTGCGCGAGCGTGTGGGCGGCGATTGGACGAGGTTGGCAGAGCATCTCCGCACCGCGGAGGAGGCTAGAGACACGGAGGTTTCCCCGCGCAGCGCGCTCGCACTGGTGCAGGCATTGAGCGAGGATGCAGATGCAGTGCGGAGAGCGGTTGCGCCGGCGTCGATGCGGGTTGAGATTGCGGTCAAGTGCAACGCAGCAGAAGAGTTGGAACTAACAGGAACGAGGGAGTAACGATGGACGAGAATGCTGAAGGTGTAGCGGCCGCGATGGAACTGTTCGCGCGCGGCCAGGAGCAGATTGGGCGCGTTATCGCCGGCCAGCAGGAGGCCGTCGCGCAGGCGCTGCTGACGATGTTGTGCGGCGGCCATGCGCTGGTCGAAGGCGTGCCAGGCGTGGCCAAGACGCTGGCGGTCAAGACGCTGGCACGGTTCCTCGGCCTGGAGTTTCGGCGCGTCCAGGGAACCCCCGACATGATGCCCGCCGACATCCTCGGCACCAGCGTGTTTTCTCCCAAGACAGGGGACTTTGCCTTCCACAAAGGGCCTGTCTTCACCCAGTTTCTACTCGCCGATGAGATCAACCGCATGCCGCCGCGCACGCAGGCCGCGCTGCTGGAGTCGATGGAGGAGAGGCAGGTCACGGCCGACGGAGAGCGCCACGTTCTGGATGAATACTTCACCGTCTTTGCCACGCAGAACCCGGTGGAATTTGAGGGCACGTATCCGCTTCCTGAGGCGCAGCTCGATCGCTTTCTGCTGAAGATCAAGGTGCCCTATCCGGATCTAGCCGAGGAGCGCGTGGTGCTGGAGCGGCATCATGCGGCGCTCGACACGGCCGGCCTCGCGGAGACAACGATCGAGACGATTCCCTTCGAGCTCCTCGCCGCCGCGCGGCGCGAGATTCGAGCGGTGCGGGTGGAGGCGGCGATCTTCGACTACCTGCTCGCAGTGGTGCGCCGCACGCGCGATTGGCCGGCGATTGCGCTGGGCGCCAGTCCGCGCGCCAGCACCAGTCTGCTGCTGGTGGCGAAAGCTCTTGCCGCGCGCGAAGGCCGCGACTTCGCCATCCCCGACGATGTGAAGGCGGCCGCGCCGCCGGTGCTGCGGCATCGGCTGGTGTTGCGCCCCGAAGCCGAACTCGAAGGCATGGACACCGACCGCGTGGTGCGCGATGTGCTCGCGGCGACGCAGGTGCCGAAGTAGAACGCAAGTACTTATGCACACCCTGATCCCACAATCCGCGAGTGCGATGGCGAGGCCGCTGGGCAAAGCCGGGCGAGGGCTGGGCTTTGGGCTGACGCCGCTGGCGCTGCTGCTGTTTGCGGCGGGGTTGGTGATGGCCGCGCCCGCTTTCTTTCATGCGCGCCAGATTTATTTCATGCTCGGATGGGACGCGCTGCTCGCGCTGCTGGTTCTGATCGACGCAGTACGGCTTCCCCGCCCTGAGGCGTTCACCGTAACACGGACGTTTCTCGATTCGCCGCAGCTTGGGCAGCCGACACGCGTGGAGCTTGCGGTGAGGATGGACGCGGATGGCGTGCGCAATTCTCAGGTGCTGGATGTGCGACTGGTCGACGATCTGCATCCGGCGCTGGTCGCTTCACCCCCGGTCCAGCGCGTCGGGGCGTTTCCGCGCAAAGAGATAGTAAGCGCCACGACGATTTACCCGCGCGAGCGTGGGGACTTCGCTCTGGAGCGCGTGTATCTGCGCTATAGCGGAGCGTTCAGGCTGGTCGAGCGATGGGCAGTCGCAGAGCCTGTGGTTGCGGCGATCAACGATGAGGATGTTGCCAAGCCGCAGCGGGTGCGCGTCTATCCCGCGCACGAGGACAGTCGCGAGAGCACGGAGTTCTATCTGCTGCGCGCGCGCCAGATCGAGATGCAGAAAAGGAAGTTGAGACTGCGCGGGGTGGGCCGCGAGTTCGAAAGCCTGCGCGACTATCAGCCGGGCGACGAGCTGCGCAAGATCTCGTGGACCGCGACGGCGCGGCGCGGGCGGCTGGTGACGCGGCAGTTTACGGTGGAGCGGTCGCAGCAGGTGTGGATGGTCATCGACGCCGGAAGGCTGTCGCGGACAGGGTTTCAGCTGCGGCGGCAGGTGGGCGCGGCTGGCGTGGAGAGCTTTGCTGAAACGGCCTCCGAGCGCGAGCGTGCGCACCTGCTGACGGTCACGCAACTCGACCAGGCCGCGAGCGCGGCGACCATGCTCGCGCAGGTCATCAACGGCTCGGGCGACAAATTCGCGATGATGGCCTATGGGCGGGAAGTCCAACAGTTGCTGCCGCCCGGCTCAGGCGCGGGGCATCTGCGGCTGCTGATCGACCTGCTAAGCCAGACCCGCAGCGAGGGCGCCGAGGCGGATCATCTGAACGCGGTCGCGCGGCTGAAGACGGCGCAGCGGCGGCGCGGGTTGATCGTGTGGATTACGGAACTCGTCGACAGCGTAGGCCGACCGGAGCTGGTGACCGCCGCCTCGGAGTTGGTCCGGCGGCATCTGGTGGTGCTGGTGCTGCTGAATCATCCGGAGTTGGAGGCGCTCGCCGCGTGCATGCCCAAGAACAAGGACGAGATGTTTCATGCCGCAGCAGCGCAGGAGATGATCGAACGCAGGCGCGCGACGATTGCCCAACTGGAGCGGCAGGGTGTGCTGATCGTCGAGACGACTGCCGAAGAAGTAGGGGTGAATGCGGTGAGTAAGTATCTCGAGGTGAAGGCGGAGGGATTGTTGTGACGCGGCGAACCCTTAAAACGATTTGCCTGATGGCGTAGAGACTGCAAACGCAGATTCCCGTCGGGAATGACAAACAGATAAGCGAATTCGGCTATCCACCAATTGTGGCCTACGGTACCACCTTGACTGCTGCTTCGCCGAGCGAGAAGCAGGTCCTTTGCTACGCTTAGAGCATTTTCTTTAGTGGTGTAGACTGATTTTCTGGCGAGACTCTGCGGCGAGTGAATCGATGGCGAAAGCGTATGGGGATGACCTGCGCCGTAAGTTTCTATTGGCCTACGATCAGGGCGAGGACACGCTGGAGGAGCTTGCGGATCGCTTCCTGGTGAGCGTCGGCTGGGCAAAGAAGATTTCCGCGCAACGGAATCGCACGGGGCAGGCCGAGCGCGTGCGACACCAGCCCGGGCGCAAGTGTCGCGCTGGCGTCGAGGTGCAGAGGCAGGTGGTGGGCTGGCTGGAATCGAAGCCGGATTTGACGCTGGCGCAACTGCAGGCGAAGCTGCGCAGCGATGCCGGTGTCTCGCTCAGTCTGGGGCGGATCTGGCATCTGCTGAAGAAGCTGGGTCTGCGGCTGAAAAAAAGTCGCTCCACGCCGTTGAGCGCGACACGGAGGCCAACCGCCAGCGGCGTGAAGAGTTCGCGGCACGCCTCCAGTCGATCTCGCCGGAACGCCTGATCTTTCTGGACGAAAGCGGTGTAACCACCTCGATGACGCGGCTCTATGCGCGCGGCCCCGGAGGCAAACGCATCCATGAGGCGACGCCGGGCGGGCACTGGAAGATCATGACGATTTTAGGCGCCATGAGCCTTCGCGGCATGATCGCCACCATGACCATCGAAGAGCCTACCGACGCCGACATCTTCCTGGCCTATGTCGAGCATGTGCTGTGCCCGGCACTGAAGCCGGGCGACGTAGTCGTGATGGACAACTTGAGTGCGCACAAAGTTCCGGCGGTGCGCGAATGGATCCAAACGGCCGGCGCGGAGCTCCTCTATCTGCCGCCCTATTCACCCGATCTCAATCCCATCGAGAAGGCATGGGCAAAGCTCAAACAACTGCTCCGCGCCGCCAAGGCACGAAGCAAAGATGCACTTGAACAAGCCATCGCCGAGGCCCTCCCATGCATCACGCCAGACAATGCAAAGGCATGGTTCAGAGTCACACTAGCCGGACTACACTAAAACAGAAAATGCTCTAGGATGACAATTTCATCAATGGTAAGTCTGTGCTCCTTACTGGCTCTCTCTTAGCTGATTGCTGTCCAGTCTTTCTTCCGCCCTCGCTGAGCCAGAGCACAAGCCCCGTGAAGAGCACCGCGCCGACGGCGAACTTCAGCGCAACAGGCGCGTGAGTGGGCGAGAGGAAGGCTTCGAGCGTGCCCGCGATGATGAGCAGCGGGATCGTTCCGGAGAGCAGTTGGACGGCCTCGCTGCCGGCCAGGGCGAGCGCGTCGCGTCTGCTCAGCATCCCCGGAAACAGTATCCCCGCGCCGAGGCGCAGCCCGGCGGCACCGGCCAGCATGATGCTGGGCAACTCCAGCGCGCCGTGCGCGGCAATGAAGCTCCACAGGCTGAGCGCCATGCGATGCTGCGCGCACACCATCGCAATCGCGCCGAGCATCAGGCCGTTGTTGAAGAGCTCAAAGATCGTAAAGAGCCCGGCCGTAATGCCGCCCGCGAAGGCCAGGAAGCAGACCGTGATGTTGTTGGTCATGATGAAGGACGAGGTCTGCGGCTTGGCGCTGAGCACGCTTTCGGTCCACATCTTGTGTTTGTCCAGATCGGCCACGCGATCCGCGCCCAGCATCATGACGCCGAAGCGGGGACGCACCAGCGTGGTGACCGCGCCCAGGCCCGCCGCGAAGATGGTGATGGTCGTCGCCAGCAGCACATAGCCGGACAGACGCCGCAACAGACGCGGATAGCCGTGCGCGAAGAACTGCCACAGGCTGGCAGTCGAGATGCGGCGGCCCGAGTACACAAAATTATGCGCCCGGCCCACCAGCCGATTGAGGTACCGTTCGAGAGACCGCGAACTGCGGTCGGCACGCGCGGCGGAAAGATCGGCCGCGGTCTGGCGGTACAGCAGCCCAAGCTCGCGCAGATCGGCGGCCGGAAGCGACTTGACGCCGTGAGCTTCGACCTGATGCAGCAGCGCGTCGAGCCGGTTCCAGTTATCCTTGCGAGAATCGATCCAAAGATTTGAGATCATAAATTTGAGATCGTCAATTTGCGGTCACAGCCAAGAAATTCAGACATAACGATCTAGAAAGCATGCGAGAGGGTCCGGGGCAATGTCCAGTGTCGAGCAGCGCGACTTCCGCAACTCTAGCAGCTTCCAGAACTTCCAAAGCTTCAACGACGAGCTTAATATCGACACGCCCGAGCAGGTCGATCTGCGCTACGCCATCGCGGGCATCGGCAGCCGTTTTGTGGCGATCCTGCTGGACAGCCTGATCCTCACGGGCGTCTATGTCGTCGGGCTGCTGGCGCTGTTGCTGATCTTCTCGGGTGCTGCGGCCCTGGGCGGCAAGGCGAGCACGGAGCTGGACACTGCCGGCAAGTGGGTGCTGGCCATCTTCATCTTCCTGAATTTCCTGCTGATCTGGGGCTACTTCGCGCTGTTTGAGGCGTTCTGGCACGGCCAGACGCCCGGCAAGCGCGTGATGAAGCTGCGCGTCATCAAGGACTCCGGCCGGCAGATCACGTTCTTCGAGTCGCTGGCACGCAACCTCCTCCGCTTCGTCGATTACCTGCCCAGCCTGTATTTGATCGGCGTGATCGCGATGCTGTGCAACCAGCTCAACAAGCGGCTGGGCGACTTCGCGGCTGGAACGATTGTGGTGCATGAGCGCTCGGACGAGCAGCCGCTGATGATCCAGACCAGCACCACAATTGTCGCGCCCACAGGGTTCTCGACGCAGCCGCGGCAGAGCCCGGCCCTCGCGCCTTGGGCGCAGCCCGTCACGGCGATGTTCCCCGCCGATGCGGTCGCGCGGCTGAGCGCGCAGGACCTGGTGGTGATCGAGGCGTTCTTCGCGCGCATGCTCGACCTGCCGCTGGAGACCCGCGCCGCGCTGGCTTACAGGATCGCCGGGCAGATGGCGGCGAAGATGGGCGTGGCGCTGCCGGAGGGCAATCCGGAGCGAGCGATGGAGGCGATCGCGTATCAGATGCGCGGCTCCGGGCGCAGTTTGTGACGGGGCGCAACGCGCGGCGCGGGCCATCCCAACCGCTACATGCCGGAGATGCATCTGAGCAAAGACGATGCACAACTCCAAGCCCCAAAGCGAGGTCCGCGAACCAACCGAAAGCGCGCGCGAGGGCCGCAAAGACCACACCATCGGCGACGTCGATCCGCTCGCGCAGCGCATCTGGGATCAGGTTGCGCAGTCGCCGCTGGGAAGCCTTTGGAACTTTGAAGGTGTTCCGCCTGGCCTGGTGGCGAAGCGAACGCTCCATTCTCTGATCAACGACGATCTGTTCTCGCGCGCGGCGGAGATGGGCTACTACTTCCTGTTCGCGCTCTTTCCCATGCTGATCTGCGCCAGCTCGATTATGGGGTTGGTCGCACGGGACACCGACGGCATCTACGCCAGTCTGCTGCGGTATCTGGCGCTGGTGGTGCCGCCTTCGGCCTATGCGCTGGTGATCCACACCTTCACCCAGACCACCGCCGCGGCGACCGGCGGCAAGGTGATTCTAGGGCTGGCGGCGGCGCTGTGGTCGGCCTCGGTGGGGTTCGCCTCCATCCAGGACGGCATGAATTCGGTCTACAAAATTCGCGAAACGCGGCCCTACTGGAAGGCCCGCGGCGCGGCCATTCTGGTCACGTTGCTGCTGCTGGTGATGGTGACCGCGAACCTGGCGGTGCTGCTCGGCGGCGATTTCCTGGCACACCTCGCCGGCATTCACATCTGGCATCATGAGCTGGCGATGGGCGCCAAGGTGGGATCGCATGCGATCGAGTGGATCGTGGCGATCGGCCTTCTGCTCTTGCAGTTCAGCACGATCTACTACTTCGCTCCCGACCTGAAGCACAAGCGCTGGCACTGGCTCACACCGGGCGCGGCGATCGCCATGCTCGGCTGGATCGGCGCGTCGATGGGGCTCAAGTTGTATCTCCGCTTCTTCAACAGCTATTCGCTGACCTATGGCTCGCTCGGCGCGGTGATCGTTCTGCTCACATGGTTCTATATCACCGGCCTGATGCTGCTGCTGGGCGCCAAGATCAACGCTGAGATTCAGGCGGCGGTAACGGAAAAAGAGCTGAAGACGGCCGGTTCCATTCCGCCCGAAGCGGCGGCCGAGCCGGAAACTCCGGCGCAGGCGTAACCATCTTCGTGAGTTTGGTATCGGCCCGCTCGAGTGGCGCGAATGCTGATTGGGATGAGTTGTTGCCATTGTTTTTCTCGTTCTCATTCCGCAGGAAATCTGCTGTCGGGCGACTCGACACCATCGGGAACGCCCCGCTACTTCGTCATGGGTTCAAGAATATTGTCCAGGCGGTCCGGCACGCTGCCCACGCGCTCCAGTTGCGGATACTTTTCGCCGCCGTGATAGTTCAGCGAGATCACGCTATAGAAGCCGGTGTTCTCGACGATGAGATCGATGGCCGGCCCGCTTCCAGCCGCGCCCTTGATGGCCGCCCGCAGCAGCTCTGTCGTGAAGGCGCGGCCGTTGACGGCAATAATCTTGAACCCCGGCGCCAGGCCCGCCTTGTAGCCCACGCTGTCGACGATGACATCGCCTAGCGTCCCGCTGGAGTCCACCACAAGCCCAAGCGAGTAACGCGCATCGAGCCGGCCGCCTTCGCTCTCCTCCAGTTGCGACCAGTAGTTGGGTTTGTCGCTGTAGATGAGCTTGTAGCCCGAGAGCGCGTCGATGCCCGCCACCTCGGGCGCATTCCTCTCGTTGGAGTCGAGGCGCTTGTGCAGGAACGCCGCCCAGTCGTTCGGCACCACCGCATTCAGGCCGTTCACGATGTCGTCGAACGTGTAGGGCACGGTCTTCGGCGGCGTGTTGCCGCCCAGACCCTCGAACGCCGCGGCGAAATCATTGAGGCTCTTCTTGCCGTCGGTCTTGGCGCGGATGGTGGTATCGACTTCGAGCCACAACAGCTCGCCCTCGTCGTAGTAATCGGTGTTGCGACGCCAGTTATCGTAAGGGCCGCCGGTGAAGTAGAGCACCTGCGCCATGGTCGCGGTGTCCTGCAGGTCGCGCCACGTGCGCCCCGGCCGCACGTCGTTCAGGTAGCCTGCAATCGTCGCCAGACGGTCGCGATACATCGAGTTGTTCCAGATGCCGCAGCGCTCGGCGAGCACGTCACCCAGGTACTCCGTCAGCCCCTCGTACACCCACAGCAGATTGCCCTCCATCGGCTCCTGATAGTTAGGCTTGTAGAGCCCGGCGGGCATGCGGTACTTGCCGTTCCACGAGTGTGTGAACTCGTGCGGCAGCAGCAGCCCCTCGGCGATGAACGCGTCGTCGTCGACGAACGTCTTCTCGGGCACGCGGTCGTCTGAAGACTGATGGTGCTCGAGGCCAAAGTGCGCGACCTGGTCCGAGAGCGTCACGAGAAAGTGGTAGGAGTTGTAGTGGCGCGAGCGGTAGAGAAAGCCCGTCTGCCGAATGAGGTTGGAGAAGTCGTCGATGTGCGTCTGCGAGAGCTGCAGGTCTTCCGGGCCGTCGCCCGCGAGATCGAGGTAATGCTTCGGTGTGATCTCGGGCGCGAGGTCGATCTCGCGGAACCAACGGCCGGCGAGCACCGGGGAATCAATGAGCTGTTCGAGCGAAACAGTCTTGAAGGCGATCGACGGGCCGGCAGCGCTGCCTTGCGGGGTGAGCGCGGTGCCGAACTTCCAGCCCCCGGGAATCCTGATCGAAGGCGAGACCATGATGTCGGCGACGTTGGTGTGCGCGATGTCGCCATTCAGCGGATAGACCAGCAGCGTGTTCCAGCTCAGCAGCGCGAGGTTGGCGCTGGTGCTTGCGCCCGCCGAAAAGCCCGTGGCCGCGGCGGTCGCGAGAAAGTCCATCTTGATGTCGAGCTGCGTCACGCCCTGCGGAACGGTGATGTGGTAGCTGTACATGTCCACCGGATCGCGCTCCCACTTCACGCGCTGCCCGTTCGCGCTGATGATGAAGCCGGCCTGATTATCGATAGGCCCATCGGGCGCGTGCTCGCCGGGAATCCACTTCGGATACACCAGCGTCATCGGGCCGGCCTGCACCGGAATCGCCTCGGTCGCATGGAGAATCTTGCGCGGCGCGTCGGTGAGGTCGACCGCGAGTTTGATCGGCGCAGTCTGGGCGCATGCGGCGGTGGTCAAGAAGGCAGCGAACAGTGCCAGGGGAAGCTTCGTAGCCAATGGAAAACCTCAATCAAGATGTCAGCAGATAGTGTATGCGCAACTCCGCTCAGAGTCCGAGCAGCGGGACGTCTCCGCTCATAGCCGCGGCGCGCGGGGCGCGCGGCAGCACCGCGGGCCGGCGCAAACATGCATCGCACACACCCGACGGCCAGTCAGCTAGAATTGCCCAACGCATGAACCTCTACGCGATCGTACTCGGAATTATCATTGTGACGCTGCTGGGCGTCTCGCTGGCGCGGCTGGGCAGCGTGAAGACCAAGGCCGACTACCTGGTCGCGGGCCGCTCGCTGCCGGCTTTCGTGCTGGTGTTTACGCTGCTGTCGAGCTGGATCGGCTCAGGCTCATTGCTGGGCGGCGCGGAGAACGCCTACAAGCATGGCTTCGCCGCGCTGTGGCAGGCCGCCGGCGGCTGGGCCGGCCTCGCGCTGATTTATTTTATTGCCCCGCGCGCGCGAAAGTTCGCCCAGTTCACCATCCCCGACCTGCTCGAATCGCGCTACAACCAGACCGCGCGCATACTCGGCGTCATCGCCGTCCTGTTTACCTATACCGCGATCACCAGCTATCAATTCATCGGCGGCGGCGACATCCTGCACCTCATCTTTCCGGTGGTGACCGCGCGCGACGGGCAGTTCATTCTGGCCGGCTTCGTCATCGTCTTCACCGCCATCGCGGGCATGGGCTCGGTCGCGTACATGGACGTGGTCATCGGTCTGCTCGCGACGATCACCATGATCGCATCGCTGCCCGTGCTGGTGCACCTGGCGGGCGGTTGGGCAGGCGTGCGGGCGGCGCTGCCGGCGAGCCATTTCAAGTGGTTTGGCGACATCCATCCGTTCAACAGCTACTACAAAGTCCTTCCCAACGGATCGCACGAGCAGGTGCAGTCGGCACTCGAGATCTTCCTGCCGACCTGCCTGCTGATGCTGGGCAACCAGTCGATGTACCAGAAATTTTTTTCTGCCAAAAGCGAGAAGGACGCCACGCGCGCCACGCTCGGCTGGATCGTCGGCACGCTGATCCTGGAGACGGTTATCGTGGCCATCGCGGTGGTCGGCTCGGCGCTGTATCACAGCGGCGAGGTGAGCCAGCGGCCGCGCGAAATCCTGGCCTACACGGCGGTCCACAGCTTCGGCGGCTGGTCGGGCTCGAAGCCGCTCGCAATCCTCGGCGCGCTGCTGGTGGGCGCGATCTTCGCCAAAGTCGTTTCGACGGCGAACAACTATCTCTTCTCGCCCGCGACCAACCTCGTCAACGATGTCTTCCTGCGCTACGTCATGCCCGACGCCAGGAACTGGCTGGTGCTGCTGGTGAGCCGCATCATGGTCGTGGGTCTCGGGCTGTGGGCGCTGTATCAGTCGCTGGGCACGACCTCGGTGCTGCAGAAGAGCCTCTACGCCTACACGATCTACGCCTCCGCGCTGACGCCGGTCATCCTCGCGGCCTTCTTCTGGCGCCGCGCCACCGCCGCGGGCGCCGTCGCCAGCATCGCCGCGGGGACCCTCGTGACGGTCGGGTGGGACTGGCTGACGCCGCACCTGCCTGTCGCCATTGGCGCGCGCGACGCGATCCTACCCGCGCTGCTGGCCTCGCTGCTTTGCCTGTTCATTGTCAGCCTGGCGACCAAGCGACCCACCGAAGCGCATCTGAAGCCATTTGAAGGCTGACGCAGGTCCTTACCCAGGCTGCGAAATGCACTGCGTGTTGTGCCAACGTGAAATGAATGGCCAACGCGGCCACTCGAACGCCGTGCGCGCATCTAATCGGCCAAGGCGTTTGGCACACCGTCCGGCGTGTTCGCGCGCCCTCCCAAATTGTCCCCACACCCGATTCGCAGGAGAGAACACCATGGTCCGCACGCACAGCTCGATTGCCACCGACAGCGAAGCCGCACTCCACGACGCGATGGGCGACGATGCCACCGCGACCTTCGAAGACGATCCGAAGTTCATCGACACCGACCCCACCAGCACCGCCTCCAGCAACAACGTCGAGGTGCAGCGCGATACCGACGACATCGAGGAGGACGA
Source organism: Granulicella sp. (assembly GCA_965277925.1). Lineage (GTDB taxonomy): Bacteria > Acidobacteriota > Terriglobia > Terriglobales > Acidobacteriaceae > Granulicella. Next base: position 3,244,946 of record OZ255850.1, read on the forward strand.
CGAAGATAGTGAAGAGGAAGACGACGACCTTGACCTCGACGATGAGGATGACGAGGACGACGATCTCGCAGACGAGGACATCGAGGAAGACGATGAAGATGCCGCCGAAGAAGAGGATGAGGAAGATGAAGAGGATGGCCACGTTGTCGCGGCCTCTCGGGCCACACTGCGCACCGCCGCCGACGAAGACGACGACGCCGGCGATGTAGAACAGGGCATCGACGAAGACGACCTGGGCGAAGACGACATGGATTCGGATCAGGTCGCGGATACGGCGTTAGTTCTGTAGATGAATTTCTTGTGGAACAATTCGACGCGCAGCATAGCTCTTCAGGAGTATGCTGCCCATGTCTTGCATCTGAACTCGCAGATTTGTTGTGGAGATAAGACCGAGGTGACAAGTGAGCGAAATGACGCATACGCCTAATTTCTGGAAGGGATTGCTTGCGGGGGCCGTTGCGGGCGTGGCAGCCACGGCAGCCAAAACGGTGGTCGAGAAGTTTTATCCTCCCCGGGTGCATGGAGAGCCCAACCCACCCGAGGAACTGGCCGAGAAGGTCGCCGGCCATCCCCTCGACGCCCGCACCAAGGCAGTGGCGGGAGAGGCTATCCACTGGGGCTTTGGCGCGGCAACCGGCGCGGCTTATGGCGCGCTGGCGGAGTTCTATCCGGCGGCCACGGCCAAGGAAGGAGCGGCCTTCGGGATGGCGCTGATGAGCCTGACCCATGAAAACGCCCTGCCGGCCATGGGCCTCTCCGACCCGCCCGAGGAGCAGACGCCGCGCGAGCACACCAGCGAAGCCGCCTCGCACATCCTCTTCGGAATGGTCGCCGAGCGGGTGCGCAGCGCCGTGCGCCGTCTGCTCGACTGATCCGCGGCAACTCACACACACGCGCTCCCAAAGCGCTTCAAGTTCGGTATTGCAAAGCGGTCTGCGAAATTCGTTTATGCCATGAGAGTGGAGCGAATTGGCTCTCCGGCGGACTCGCGATGGCACGCTACACTCAGCATGCAAGCCCGACTCGAAAGCCAAGCAAGATCGCTGCCGCGAATGAGCCCGCCGTTGAAGATGCTTCAGACCTCAGTCAGAGATAGCCAAACGAAGCGCGTAGTGATCGTGGGAGCCGGACCCGGCGGCCTTGCAGCGGCCATGCTGCTGGCGCGTTCCGGCGTTCGCGTCACCGTGGTCGAGAAGCACCCGCGCGTGGGCGGCCGCACATCCACACTCCAGCAGGACGGCTTCAAGTTCGACATCGGCCCCACCTTCTTCCTCTACCCGCGCGTGCTGAAAGAGATCTTCGCGGCCGCGGGCTACGACCTCGACCGCGAGGTCCCCATGAAGCGCCTCGACCCGCAGTACAGGCTGGTCTTCGGGGAAGGCGACGGCCGAACCTCCAAGCTCGACGCGACCTCCAACGTGGAGCGCATGGAGCGCGAGATCGCGGCGATTTCACCCGCCGACGCGCTCCAGTTCAAAAACTTCCTGGCCCGCAATCGCAAGAAGCTGGAAAACTTTCTTCCCGTGCTGGAGGCGCCTTTCGAGAGCTGGCGCGACCTGCTGAAGCCCGACCTTTTGAAGCTGCTGCCGCTGCTTAGACCCTGGCTTTCCCTGGACGGAGATCTCCGCACTCACTTTAAAGACGAGCGCATCCGCCTCGGCTTCAGCTTCCAATCGAAGTATCTCGGCATGAGCCCGTTTCGCTGCCCTTCGCTGTTCTCGATCCTCTCCTTCCTCGAGTACGAGCACGGAGTCTTTCATCCCATCGGCGGCTGCGGAGCGGTGACCGCCGCAATGGCGCGCATCGCCGAGGAGATGGGCGTCGAGGTGCTGCTCGATGAGCCCGTCGAAGAGGTGCTGATCGAAAGTTCGCGCGGCCGCGGCAAGGCCGTTGGTGTGCGCACCGCGAGGCGCACACTGCAGGCCGACGCCGTCGTGGTGAACGCCGACTTCGCCGACGCGATGCGCCGCCTGGTGCCCAACCATCATCGCCGCAAGTGGGCCGACCGCAACATCGAGCGCAAGCGATTTTCCTGCTCCACCTTCATGATGTATCTCGGCATCGAAGGCCGCTACGACGATGTCGCCCACCACACGATTTATCTGGCCGAGAACTACCGCCAAAACCTGCGCGACATCGAGGACCTGCACCGCCTCACCGAGAACCCATCCTTCTACGTGCAGAACGCCTCGGTAACCGATCCGACGCTGGCCCCGGAAGGCCAATCGACGCTCTATGTGCTGCTGCCGGTGACTCACGAGACCGGCCTCATCGACTGGCAGCAGGAGACGCCGCGCTTCCGCCAGCTGGCGCTGCGGCAGATCGAGCGCATCGGCATCCGCGACGTCGAGCGCAGGATTCGCAGCGAAAAAATCGTCACCCCGCGCGGCTGGAGCGAGGACTTCGGCCTCTACAAGGGCGCAACGTTTTCGATGGCGCACTCGCTCGACCAGATGCTGCATCTGCGTCCCCACAATCGCTTTGACGACGTCGCGAGGATGTACCTGGTCGGCGGCGGAACCCACCCCGGCTCGGGCCTGCCGGTGATCTTTCAATCCGCGCGGATCAGCTCGCGCCTGCTGCTGGAAGACCTCGGAATCGCGCCGCAATGGGCTGCGTCGCCCGCGCTCGAAGTAGATAATGACATGATGCAGGTCGTCTCGTGAGAGCCGTTAGCGAAGACGTCGCGCGCCGCCAGGCTCCCGCGCCCGCAACGCGACCAACGTGTGTGGGCGTGTGTGCGTTGGCGCACCGCTCAGCCGGCCTGGACGCAGGTTGGGCCGCGGCCTCCGTACGCTCGCGCCTGAAGGTTTTGCGCGCGGCGCGCCACGCCATGGCCGCGCGCGCCGTTGAGTTCACTGCGGCGATCTCACCCACGCTGGTTCGAACGAAGTCCGACACACTGCTGGCAGAGCTGCTGCCTCTGCTCGACGCCTGCAAATTCTTGGAGCGCGAAGCCAAGCGCCTGCTGCGGCCGCGCAAGCTGGGCTTGAGTGGTCGTCCCCTGTGGCTGGGCGGCCTATGCGCGGAGGTCCATCGCGAGCCGCTGGGGCATGTGCTGGTCATCGGCCCGGCGAACTTCCCGCTGTTCGTGCCCGGCAGCCAAGTGCTGCAGGCGCTGGCCGCGGGCAACACGGTGACCTGGAAACCAGGCAACGGAGGCGCCGCCGTTGCAGAGCTGGTTGCCCGCACCCTGCGCGAAGCAGGCCTGCCCGAATCTGCGCTCACCGTGACCGCCGAGAGCATGGACGCAGCCCGCAGCGCATTGGCCGGGCAGCCCGACAAGGTCGTTTTCACCGGATCGTCCGACAACGGCCGCGCCGTCCTCGCTGCGCTGGCGGCCAGCGCAACACCATCTGTGATGGAGCTCTCCGGAGCCGACGCGATCGTGGTCATGCCATCCGCCGATTTGAGCGCGGTCGCCAAGGCCGTCGCCTTCGGTCTGCGCCTGAACGGCGGTGCTGTCTGCATGTCGCCGCGTCGTTTATTCGCCACGCGAGCGACGCTCGCCGCGCTGCGCCCGCTGCTCGAATCCGAGCTCGCCAACGTACCCGCCGTGCCTCTAGCGGCGTCCACCGCAGAACGCCTGCGAACGCTGCTTGACGAGGCCGTAGCCGCGGGCGCGACAGTCCGCGGCAAGCTGCAGCCCGCCGCACAGAAGCCGCTGCTGGTCGATGCAGCCAGCGCCCGCATGAGCATTGCGCGCAGCGACATCTTCGCGCCGGTAATCTCGCTGCTTGAGACGGATTCCATGCTGCATGTGCCGGAGCTCTACGCGCAGTGCGAGTATGCGCTGACGGTCGCGATCTTCTGCGCGCGCGGCGACGAGCCCAAGGCCCGCACCCTCGCCCGCGTGCTCAAGGCCGGAACGGTGCTGATCAACGACGTGATCGCTCCGACCGTCGATCCGCGCGTTCCCTTCGGCGGCCGTGGCGCCAGCGGTTACGGCGTCACTCGCGGCGCGGAAGGTCTGCTCGAAATGACCGCCATCAAGACGCTGCTGGTGCGACGCGGACAATCCAAACTCTACATGCGGCATCTGGAATCCACGCGGGACGCAGACGTCCCGTTGTTTGCCGCGCTGATTGCAGCCACGCACGGCCACGGCCTTCAGCGCCGCTGGGCCGCATTGCAACAGATCGTGAAATCTGCCAAGTCCGCAAGGAGCAGATAGCTTATGCGCGTCGGCGTCATCGGTTCGGGATTGGGCGGGCTGGCCGCGGCCTGCACGCTGGCCGCTCGCGGCTATGAGGTTACCGTCTTCGAGAAGAACGCCTGGCTGGGCGGCAAGGCCGCGCAACTGCGCGAGGCCGGCTTCCGCTTCGACATGGGTCCCACCATCCTCATCCAGCCTTCGATGCTGCGCAAAATCTTTGCCGAGGCAGGACGCACGCTCGAAGACTATCTCCCGATGGCGCGCCTCGATCCGCAGTGGCGCTGCTTCTTCGACGACGGCGCCACCATCGATCTGCTCGACGACACCACCGCCATGTCGGCCTCGCTCGACACGCGCTTCCCAGGCATGGGCGCGAAGTACCAGCAGTTGATGGAACTCTCTGAAGAGCTGCACGGCATCAGCGACCGCTTCTTCTTCTGGAAGTCCGTCGGCTCCATGCGCGACACCTTCGGTGGCGCCCGGTCGTTCAACCTCACGACCCTGCGCGAGGTCATGAAGATGCGCCTCGGCAAGACGGTGGCCGGCACCATCCGCGAGTACATCGCCGAACCCAACACCGCGCAGATGCTCGACCACATGGTGCAGTATGTCGGCTCGTCGCCGGACGCCTCGCCCGCCATCCTCACCGCCATCGGCCACATGCAGATGCAGGAAGGCATCTGGTATCCGCTCGGCGGCACCCGCGCCGTGCCCGAGGCGCTGGTCAAGCTCGCGACCGAACTCGGCGTGCGCTTCCACACCGACACCGACATCGCGAAGATCCTCAGCACCGGCGGCCAGAACGGCAACCAGCACGGCGAAAAACATCAAGCCGTCACCGGCCTCGTCACCACCATGGGCGATTCCTACGGCTTCGACGCCATCGTCAGTAACGAAGACGCCGTCCGCACGCATCGCGAGCTGCTCGCCAGCACTCCCGCCGCGCGCCACTTCGAGCACGCCCGCGCCTACGAGCCAGCCTGCTCCGGCGTCGTACTGTACCTCGGCCTCAACAAGCGTTACGAGCACCTCGCCCACCACGACTTCGTCTTCTCCCGCGATCCCGCCGAGGAGTTCCACCACATCTACGATCTCGGCGAGCCCGCGCCCGACCCCACCTGCTATCTCGCCTGCACCGCGGCCACCGACCCCGCCAGCGCGCCACCCGGCGGCGAGGCCATGTACGTCCTCGTGCACACGCCCTTCCTGCGCCCGCACCACGACTGGGCGAAGATGTTCCCCGCCTACCGCCAGACGATCCTCGACAAGCTCAAGCGCACAGCCGGCTGCACCGACATCGAGCAGCGCATCGTCTTCGAGCGCGCGCTCACCCCGCAGGACATCCACGATCGCTATCGCGTGCTCAACGGCGCCATCTACGGCCTCTCCTCGCACGGCCGCTTCATGGGCGCGTTCAAGCCGGCCAACCGCAGCCGCGAGCTCGCCGGCCTCTACCTCGCGGGCGGCGCCGCCCACCCTGGCCCCGGCATGCCGATGGTCCTGATGTCCGGCTGGATCGCCGCCGACTCCCTCGACTCCGACGCCAGGAACGCAACTCCATGGCCCGCTCATGCCAGCACATCGCAGCCTGTTGCTGCTACGGCATAATTTTTGGTGTGATGAGTCTTAACCGTGGCCGGGATGCTGAGGATAGCGGAACTGCTGTGATCGTTTCTAGAAACAAATATAAGAAGCAAATAAAGATCCTTGGTGGCGGACGGGCGGCTGTGGTCTAGAATTGCGCTACTACTGCAACTGGTCTCTTCATGACCCCTAAGTTGGGTGCGCGGAAACGGGGATGTGCCTCTTGTCTTCTCTGAAGCTGATTGTTTCGTTGTCGGTGTCTTCTTTGCTTCTCATTGTTGGATGCGCGGTCGAGCAGGGTCCCGGGTCGAGCACGCATGCTGCGGCGGGGATTACGGGCCATGTGCATGGCGGGCAGCAGCCCGTTGCCTACTCGACGGTGCAGCTTTATACGGTGGGAACGGCAGCCGATGGGTCGGCGGCCACTCCGCTGCTGACGCAGACCTCGATGAGCGATGCGAATGGGAATTTCTCGCTCAGTCCGGGCGGCATTCCGCTCTACTCCTGCACCAACGCGACGCAGGTTTACATTACGGCAACCGGCGGTTATCCGTCTGCGGGCACGGCGAATCCGGACCTCGCGATGATGACCGCGCTGGGGCCGTGCTCGGCGTTGACGACGGGAACCTTTATCACGATCAACGAGTTGACGACAGTGGCGGCGGTCTCGGCTCTGGCGCCGTATATGAGTTCGGCGACGGCAATCGGCGCGGGGAGTTCGGATGCGGCTGCACTGGATGCAGCATTTAAGCTGGCGTCGGAGTTTGTGGACCCGTCGGCGGGAACAGCTCCGGGGACCAGCGTGTCCCCGGGGCTGTCGGTTCCCGTAAGCGAGATCGACACGCTGGCTGATGTAGTTGCGGCGTGCATCAACTCGCCGGGTGGAACTGCAGGCGATAGCAGTGCATGCGGCGGGTTCTTCAGCCTGACCACGCTCAGCGGCGGTCCGCCGCCAAACAATACGCTCACGGCACTCCTCAACCTGGCCGAGAACCCGGCACTGAATACGGGTTCGCTCTACGCGATGGCGGTGCCGAGCGCACCGTTCCAGCCTACGTTGACTTCAGCGCCACCGAACTTTGCGTTGTATCTGACCCCGGATGCGGGGACGGCCGCGCTGATGGCGAGCCCCGTGAGCTTTTCGTTTCCGAATACCGCGGTGAGCTTTACCTCCCAGCCGCAGACGGTGACGGTTACAAATAGTGGAGCGGCAGCGGTAACGCTGGGCTCAATTGCGATATGGGGAAGTGAGGCAGCCGATTTTGCGGTGAGTAATGGGTGTCCGACGATGCTCGCGGCGGGAAACAGTTGCAGCCTGCAGGTGACCGCGACACCGACAGCGAATGGGGCACGGAGCGCATACCTGGTGGTTGAGTCAAGCACGCCCAGTTCGCCCCAGTATGTGGCGCTGGGCGTGACAGGAACCGCGCCTGAGGCTGGCCCGGTCACACTTACGTCGGGCTTGTCCTATACGCTCGCCGGTACGCTACAGGACCTTACGCTATCGAACTATGGAAGTACGGCCCTGACGATCAAGTCGATCGCCGAAACGGATACGGGCACAGTGGCTTTTCCCCCTTCGCATGATTTCTCGGTAACGACAAATACCTGTGGAACCGAGCTGGCGCCGCAATCGGTTTGCACTATCTCAGTGGTATCGAATGTAGCCGAGGGCAGTTCACAGGGATTTCCCGAGACGTTCACAGGTTCTATCACTGTGACGGATGATGCCAGTGCCGGGCCTCAGACGGCCTCGCTGACATCCACCAATGTGGCAGCCCTCGCATCAAGCGGTGAGGTCAGGTTTTCTGCTCCAATCGGAATCAAGCAAACGACAGCAAATATTTCGTACCAGTCTTTCAATGCCTATAGCCGGGCGCCGGAGCTTACGTTTGCGATCACGGGTTCGGGCGCCGCGGATTTTTCAGAATCGGAAGCCGAGAATGGAAATCCAGTTACTTTCTGCTCGCCGATGTTCCCAACCTACTGTGAAGTGACCTTCAGCTTCACACCTACCGCAACCGGAGTGGTCACAGCGAAGGCGACTATCAATGGGGAGGGCGGCCAATATCTTCTGCTCAGCGCGACGGGTGTAGGGGACGGTCCGGATTTCAGCATTTCTCTCGCAGGCCCCGGCAGCATCACCAGCTATCTGCCCAATACGATTGACCCGAACGGCGCCGGGACCGAGACAGCGACCATCACCAACACCGGATCGACGACGCTAAGTCTCACCGGCTCATTCAGCGGGCCGAATGCAGCGCAGATGTCCTATGGCTCGAGCGGTTGTTCGTCGCTGGCCCCGCAGGCTACCTGCACGGCAACGGTGCAGTTCAATCCAATCGTCGTGGGACCAGCTTCAGCGACGATCAACATCAAGGACACGAACTCAACGTTTTCGCTGTCGTATCCGATCAACGCGCAAGCTTCCTACTGGACACCAACTGCTTCTCCGACCTCGCTCGGCTTCGCCGCGCAGGCGCTGGGAACGAGCAGTGCGGCACAGACGATCAACGTGGGGGACACGAACCAGTATCCGCTGGGCCACGCGATCACAGCTTCGTTGCAGCCCGGCAGCAACTTCATCTTAACTCAGGGCTCAAGTTGTGTGGCCAGCACGACGCAGCTTTGCACGTTTTCGGTAGCGTTCGCGCCGAACCAGAGCGGGTACATCTCAGAACGGATGACGGTCACTGACCAGACCACGCAGGTGAGCGGGAGTCTCCCTCTCTATGGGACAGGCAGCTCGGCGGTGGCGTCGTTCTCTCCCACATCGGTGACCTTCCCACAGCGGTTGGTGAATACGACCTCGCTTCCTGCAGTGGTTACGCTGACGAATACTGGATCTACCGCGATGTCGAACGTCTCGATCAGCGTGGTTGGGGCAGTGAATGGCAACTTTACCCAGACCAATAACTGCCCGGCGACGCTGGCAGCCAACGGCATATGCACCATCAGCGTTACGTTCGCTCCGGCTACAGCGGGAAGCCAGTCTGCGATGGTCCAGGTTACGAGCACGGCAACGAACTCACCGGCATCGTTCAGCGTTTCGGGAAGCGCGCAGTAGCAGAGAAGGTGGGGTCAAGGCCCGAGCGCAACAAAATTGCTGAATCGGTATAGGGCCCTACACGCCCGTATACGGATTCGGCATTCCCGGCGTGCCGACCGGCGGAGGCACCGGGTCTTGCGGCCGCTCCGGTTCGACCGGCCGCGGCGCGTCCAGGCCGTGGCGCGGCTCGCGGCCGCCGCGCAGCCCCGCCAGAATCTGCGTCTGGAACTCGCTGGCCGCGCCCGGCGAGTTCGGCAGGAACAGCGTATTCGTGCCGCCGCGCGTGCCCACGTCACGCAGCGTGTCGAAGTACTGCGTCAGCAGCACCAGCGCCATCACATCTTCCGCGGACGCGCCCGGAACCCCCTGCTGAAAATGCTCGATCGACGCCGACAGCCCGTCGATAATGGCCTGCCGCTCGGCGGCGATGCCCTTGCCCTGCAGTGCCTTCGACTCGGCCTCAGCCTCGGCCTGCTTGACCTTGAGGATTTTCTCCGCCTCGCCCCGCGCCTGCGCCGCAACCTGCGCCCGCTGCGCGGCGTTGATGTCGTTCATCGCGGCTTTGACCTTGATGTCCGGGATAATATCGGTGACCAGCGCCGTAAGGATGTTGAAGCCGAAGCCAGACATGATCTGGTCCAACTCCACTTTCACCGCGACCGAGATGCCCGATTGTTGCTCGAACGTCTCATCCAGCGTCAGCTTCGGCACATGCCCGAGGATGCTGTTGAACACGAAGCTTTCAATCTGCTTCTGCGGTGCCGAAAGTTTGTAGAACGCGTCGTAGATCTTGTCGTCCAGCACCTGAAACTGCACGCTCACCGGGATCTGCACGAAGACGTTGTCGCGCGTCTTGGTCTCGACTTGGAACTGCGCCTGCTTCACCTGAAGATCGACGAAGTAGACCCGCTCCGCGAAGGGAATCAGCAGATGCGGCCCGGGCCTCGTGATGCGGTCGAACTTGCCGAACTTTTCCACCACACCGGCGGTAAAGGTGCGGACCTGATAGTACGTCTTGGCGATCAGGATCAGGACAAAGAAAACGACAATCAACAACGCGATCAGGGCGAACGGCATGCACGTGCCTTTCCAGACTACTTCCCAAACTACTTACCAAGCATATACCTCGCGCGAACCACGGGAGTTAACCCCTGTTCAAGGGCTACTTGAGGTGTTCGCGCAGGCCCCTTCGATCGGTGCGACTAGATGAAGTTCACCCGCAGCGCAATGCCGATATCCGAGGCCGGCGGCGGCGTTGCGGGCAGCGTCACGCGCAATCCCGTGCCCTCCTGCGTAAACTTCAGCGCCTCATCACGGCCGAGCAGCCGCACATCGATCGCCTTCTCCGGCTGGTGCGGGCTGTTGGTCGCGAGCGACCGGATCACCACCTCCGGTCCCGGCCAGCCCTGCACAAACGCGTACAGCGTCTTGCCCTTGCTGGTGAAGCGAATGTCCGCGGCGGTCAGGTCAGGCTTCTTGCTTTCGTTAGGATTGAACTCCTTGCCGTTCGACGGGACGACGACCTTGGTCGCGGGCCCCTCGCCGTACACGGTCCACGGCCGCGTCCCGTAGATGCCCTCCATATTCACCGTCGTCCACTGCGTAATGCCCTCCAGCACGCGCATCTCCTCGGGGTCGAGCTCGCCCGACGCGGGCAGCGGAAAGTTCAGCAGCAAATTGCCATTCTTGCTGACGATATCCACCAGCAGATCGATGACCTTCTTCGGCGTCTTGTACTTCTGCCCAACCTTGTAGTGCCACCCGCCGATGCACGTATCGGTCTGGTACGGAAACGGCGAGATCGCGTCGGTCACCTGCCGCTCGCGATCGATCACGCAGGTGCGTCCGTCGGCGCAATCGCTGACGGTCTTGCTGAAGTACACAGCGTCCGGGCGCCCATGGAAGTCGCGCGGGCCGACGTTGTACAACTCCGCCGCCGTGCCCAGGCCATACTCGTCGAACGAGATGCCGCCGTCGGTGTAGAGGAGGTCCGGCTGGTGCTGATCGATCAGGTCTTTCACGCGGTTGAAGTACCGCTGCTTCCACCAGTCCGGCGCCACGCGCCCCATCGCCTGCGCCGTCTGGGCGAAGCCTGTCGGCATCCCGGAGTAGTCGTGGTACAGGTCGGCGAAGATGGGATTCTGCCCGTCGTACGGCATACCCGCGTATGGCCCTTTGGTGTCGGCGAGATGCGACGGCGCGAACCAATCGAAGCTGTTCGAGAGGTGCTCCGAAACGCCAAAGCGCAGCCCGCGTTTGCGCGCCGCCGCGCCCCACATCCCGACCACATCCTTATGCGGCCCCGACGCCACCGCATTCCAGCGCGGCTGGTACGTCGAGTTCCACAGATCGTAGCCATCGTGGTGCACGCCCATCGAAAAAAAGTACTTCGCGCCCGCGCGCTGATACAGATCCATCAAGTGATCCGGGTCCCAGCGGTCCGCTGTGTAAAGGTGGATCAGGTCCTTATACCCGACCTTCGACTGCGGGCCGAAGCGCTTCACGTGGTACTCATACTGCGGCGAGCCCTCCACGTACATCAGCCGCGCATACCAGTCGCCGTCGCCCACCGCCGACTGCGGTCCCCAGTGCGACCAGATGCCGAACTTCGCATCCCCAAACCAAGCGGGCATGCTGTACGCCGCCAGCGAATCGCGCGTATTGGTGAACAGCCCCGGCGTGATGCTCAGCGGCGGCGTGGCCGGCGATTGGCCATTCGACGGCGCTTGCGATTGAGCGAAGCCCTTGCGCATTGCAAGTGCGGGAGCGGATGCGGCAAGCAGTTGCAGCGCCTGGCGTCTGGTCACGTTCATGCGATATGTCCTTCGCCGTTTGCGGTCATAGAAAGCTCCTGGTCCGGTCTCATTTGTTCGCGCAAACGACTTTATCCTGAATCGGCGGTAATTGAAAACCCGCTACGGGTTAGACGCGGGTGGCGCGTAATAGCCCGCGCGCGCCTGCACGTTCAGTTCCTTGTCCACGGGCTTCAGCACCAACGAGTGGAACTTGCCCGGCTTCGACGGCGGCGGCGTAAACCCGAAGCGATACTGCGAGCGCAGGTCCTCCGCGATGGCCGCAAAGATCTGCGCGATCGGCGTTCCGCTCCCCACGATGAACGCGCGCCCTCCGGTAGCCCGCGAGATCTGGCGCATCACCTCGATGCCCGACGGACGCAGCCCCGTCACGTTCGGATAGTTGGGGCTTTCGTCGGTATAGAGCACGCTGTAGACGGCCACATCGGCCATCTGCGCCTGGCGAATGGCGGCCGCGAGGTTGGAGTGGCTGCCGTTGTCGTCGCCATCGGTCATGATGACCACGGCGCGGCGTCCGGGCTCACCATTGCTCCCGCCGGCGATACCCTCCTGCCCGTTGCTCTCCTGTCGGTTGCTCTCGCGCCCGACGACCTCGCGGCTGACACTCTCGATCGCATCGAGCAACCGCGTGCCGCCGTGCGTTCCCGTGCGCGGATCGCGCTGATAGTCCAGCAGCCGCAGCGCATTGTGCAGCTCCACCAGGTTCGCGGTCAGCTTCTGCAACAGCATCACCTGGCTATCGAAGCGCACCACAAACGCGCGGTCCTGCGGGTTGGTGAGTGTATGGCGCAGAAAGACGTCGCTGGCGATGGCCTCGTCGCCAAAGAACTCGCGCTGACTGCCGCTGGTGTCGATCATCAGCCCGACGGTCAGCGCCAGATCGTTGTCGCGGTTGAAGTAACGGATGGGCACGGGCTTGCCATCGTCGCGCAGCGTAAAGTCGTCCTTGCCCAGGTTCATCACGAGGTTGCCCTGCTGGTCGCGCACCACCGCATCGACGGCCACTACGCGCACGTTGACCGAAAGCGTCGTCACGGCGCCGGGCTCCGCGGGCTCCTGTGAAGCCGGAGTTTGAGCCGGGGAGACGAGCACGCTGCCGAGCGCCAGGACAAGAACAAAAAGCCGGATGCCCCATTCACGACGGCTGTTTCGTCGTGGGTGGGGTGCGATGCCGAGCGCTAGCTTGAGAATGAATTGGCGGCCCATCCTGGACTCCCCTAGTGCGGATGAATCTAGCGTAGCCCAATCTTGCCCAGCGGCGAGGCGCGCAGCTACCCCGGTGTGTAATAGCCGGCGGGCGCCTGGACCGTAAGGTTAATATCACGGGACTTCAGCTCGATCCGGTGATACCGGTTCGGCGCTGAAGGCGGGGGCGTGTAGCCGATGCGGTACTGGTCGCGCATGTCAGCTTCGATCTCGGCATAGATGTGCTCGATGGTCTGGCCTTCGGTGACAATGAAGAGGCGACCTCCCGTGGCGTCGGAGATCTGCTGCATGGCGGCCATGCCGGAAGAGTAGCCGCCGCTGGACTGGCCGACGGCTTCAGGAGTGTAGAGAACGCTGTAGATTGCAACGTCGGCGAGCTGCGCATCGCGGATAGCGGAGGCGACCGTGTTAGAGCTGCCATCGTCGTCGCCATCCGTGAGGATGACGATGGCGCGGCGGCCCGCCTCCTTGCTGACCACCTTCTCGGTCGTTGCACAGATGGCGTCGAAGAGCAGCGTGCCGCCGCGCGAAGATTTGGGAGCGGGAATGGGCGCGGTGAGCAGACGCAGCCTGCTCTGCAGCGTAGCCACGTCGGAGGTCATCGGCTGCAGCAGAAGAGCGAGCGAGTCGAAGCGCTCGAGAAACGCGCGGTCCGTGGGCCGGGTAATCATTGTCTGGAGAAAGGTGGCGCTGGCGCGGCGCTCCTCTTCGGCATACGGCATCTGACTCCCGCTGGTGTCCACCATAAGGCCGATGGTGAGAGGCAGGTCGCTATCGCGATTGAAGTAGCGGATGGTCTGGGGCTTGCCATCTTCAGTGAGGGTAAAGTCGTCTTTGGTGAGGCCGCCAACCAGCCGCCCTTCAGGGTCGTAGGCGACCGCCGCGACGGCAACCATTCTCGCGTTGATCGTCAAAGTGCTTTGCCCGCTCGATCTCGCAGGCGGAGGCGCAGGCCCGGGCTGCTGCGAAGACAGAGCCGGCGCCCATACGAAAAGCAGCATCAGCAGCGGGGCGGCGAGCATAGAGTGCATAGCTTTCCTGATTGTCAGGCGACGCGGGTTTGTTCCTCAGCGTGCTTGCGAGATGAATTGGCACGCGCCTGAATCTCCAGAAAGCATTGCACCAGCGAGACCGCTGCCGGCGTAACCCCCGCAATGCGGCTGGCCTGCCCCAGCGTCGAAGGCCGCACCCGGCTCAGCTTCTCCACCATCTCGCGCGACAGTCCGGAGCAGGCAGCATAGTCGAACCACGCGGGGATAGCGCGCTTTTCGTCCTTGCGCAGCCGCTCCATCGAGCGCTGCTGCTGCGCCAGATAACCTGCGAACTTGATGCCGGTCTCGACCGTCTTCATCTCATTACGCACCCAGGCGGGCAGCGTCTGCGGGTAGTTCGCGGCGCTCAGCGCGGCCACCCACGGAGCCAACTCCGGCAGCGCCCTCATGCGCGGCAGCAGCGCAGGCAGCAGCTGCTCGATGCGGGTCGCAGGGCGCTTCAGAATCTGCGCGAACAGTTCGCCGCGAGCCGGACCTGCATCTGCATGATTGAACTTGTCATCCTGAGCGGAGCCGGGGTGCAACTGAAGGATCTGCTTCTCGCCCTCGGTCAGCCGCGCCGTTTCCAGCAGCCGCGTAAACGCCGCCGCCCGCGCCTGCTTGGCCTCGAACGCCCCCCACGCCGCATCGTCGATCAAGCCCAGCGCGCGGCCATGCGGCGTCAACCGCGTGTCGGCGTTGTCGATGCGCAGGTGCAGCCGGAACTCGGCCCTCGACGTAAATATGCGATACGGCTCGTCCGTGCCCTTCGAGATCAGATCGTCGATCAGGATGCCGGTGTAAGCTTCGGTCCGGTCCAGCGTGAACGTCTGCTCGGCTCCGCGCGCGAACAGCGCCGCATTGATCCCCGCCATCAGCCCCTGGCACGCAGCCTCTTCATAGCCTGAAGTCCCATTGATCTGGCCCGCCAGATAGAGCCCCGTAAACTTCTTCACACGCAGCGTGCGGTCCAGTTCCGTCGGGTCGATCGCGTCGTACTCGATCGCATACCCCGGGCGCAGCATCTCGGCATTCTCCAGCCCGGGGATGGAGTGCACCATCGCGGTCTGCACCTCCATCGGCAGCGACGTGCTCATGCCGTTGATGTAGACCTCATGCGTATTGAGCCCCTCGGGCTCCAGGAAAAACTGATGCGACGTCTTGTCCGGAAAGCGCACGATCTTGTCTTCGATCGACGGGCAATAGCGCGGCCCGATGCCCTCGATCTGCCCGGTATACATGGGCGACCGATGCACATTGGCGCGGATCAGCGCCAGCGTCTCCGGAGTCGTCGTCGCGATGTGGCAGGAGATCTGCCGCAGCGGCGGCGTCCACCTCGCACAAGCATCGGGTGCCCCATTCATGACAGTTTCATCGTCATGAGTGGGGTGGGACACTTCCTGCGCGGGGTGCGACTCTCCCATCGCCATCAGGCTGCGAAAGCTGAACGGCGTCGGGTCGGCGTCGCCCGGCTGCTCCTCAAACTTGCTCCAGTCGATGGTGCGGCCATCCAGCCGCGGCGGCGTTCCGGTCTTGAGCCGCGTCTCGCGCAGCCCCAGCCGCTTGAGCGACTCGCCCAGCAGAACGCTCGCCGGCTCACCCGACCGCCCCGCCGTATACTGCTGCTCGCCGCAGTGGATCAGCCCATTCAGGAAGGTCCCCGTGGTGACCACGACGGCTCGCGCGGCGATCTGGCGGCCATCGCGCAAGCGCACGCCGGTGACTGCAGGCGTTGGTGCAACTCCCTCCCACGTCTCAGAATCGAGACGTGGGGCACCCGGATGATCGCCGGTAAGCACCAGGTCCACAACCTCCGCCTGCTTGATGAAAAGGTTGGGAATCGACTCCAGCTTCTCGCGCATCCTCACGCGATAGAGCGCCTTATCGCACTGCGCGCGCGGACTCCACACTGCCGGCCCGCGCGAAGTATTCAACAGCCGGAACTGAATCCCGCAAGTATCCGCAATCTCACCCATGATGCCGCCCAGCGCGTCCACCTCGCGCACCAGATGGCCCTTCGCGACCCCGCCAATCGCGGGGTTGCAGGACATCTGTGCAATCAGATCGAGGTTCAACGTGAACAGTGCCGTACGCAATCCCATGCGCGCCGCGGCAGCCGCGGCCTCGCAGCCCGCATGGCCCGCGCCGACGATCAGCACATCGAAATGTTCGGAGAAACTCACCTTCTTCATTCTAACGATTCCGCCGGCGGCCGCACCAGCAGGTGCGTCTTCGATAGCATGAACTCATGGTCGAGTTGAATGCAGTCGAGGCCCGTGTGCTGGGCTCGCTAATGGAAAAAGAGATGACGACACCGGAGTATTATCCGCTGTCGTTGAACGCGCTGGCCAACGCCTGCAACCAGAAGAGCAGCCGCGACCCGGTGATGGAACTGAGCGAGGCCGATGTGCGCGGAGCCCTCTTCGCGCTGGACGAGCTCGGGCTGGTGCGCACCCTCGCCGACGGCCGCGTTTCGAAGTTCGAGCACCGCACCCGCGACCGCCTCAACCTGCGCCGCGACGAGTTCGCGCTGCTTGCTTTGCTGCTGTTGCGCGGCCCGCAGACTCCGGCCGAACTGCGCGCCCGCGCTGACCGCCTCTACAACTTCGACGATACCGCCGCGGTCACGGCCACATTAGAGCGGCTGGCCTCGCGCGACGATCCAGGCGATCGAGTGGCTCCGCTCACGCGCATGATGCAGCGCCAGCCGGGCGCCCGCGAAGCGCGCTGGGCGCAGATCTTGACCGGGCCAAGCGGGGAACCGAGCGGCCCATCCATCGCCGTGCCGTCAGAGCGTGAATCGCCGCTGGATCGCGAATCCCGGAGCAATCTCACGGAGCAAAGCCTCGAGCAGATGGAGGAGAAGGTGCGCATGCTCGAGGTCCGGCTAACGGAGTCGGAGACAAAGCTGCAGGCGCTCGGCGAACGATTAACGGCGCTCGAACGTGCAAGCTGACAGCCGGCGCGGCAACGGTCTCTTGGCGGCGAATTTTGGGGGTAACAGGGAGCCCAGGACCCAGACATGCCGCTTCGTTCGACTCTTCCGCTCCCTGATCCGGCAAAATCTTCCGTCGCCGCTCCGGCCAACTCAAACCACTCCAGCCGGACTTCGCATCTTAGCCGGAGTGAGGATTTCATGATCAACAATTCGACCTTCAAGACCGCCCTCGTCTGCGCCGCCGCGCTTCTGCTCGTTGCCGGCTGCAAGAAGACCGCCGACAACAGCGTCAACTACAAGAGTGCCATTGACGCCTATTATTCGGCGAACCCCTCCTGCCTGTGGCCGCAGCCGCAGAAGTTCCCCCAGCAGGTCGCCTCCTCCGACACCAGCCAGACCGAGCCCTTCGCCGCACTCGTCGATCAGGGCCTGCTCACGCGTTCCACCAGCGAAAAGAAGATCATCATCATCAGTAAGCAGGAGACCAACTACGACCTCAGCGCCAAGGGCCGCAGTGATTGGACTGCCGACCCCAACCAGCCCGGCTACGGCAACTTCTGCTACGGCCATCGCACCGTGCAGTCCATCGCCGACGCCACGCCCAACGACGGCCAGCCCGGCGCCACCACGCAGGTCACCTACACCTACGCCTTCAGCGGAGCGCCAGACTGGGCCAAGGCCGCCGAGACCCAGACCGCCTTTCCGAGCGTGCAGACCAACCTGCGCAGCGGGACCGCGACCGCCACGCTGGCCGACACCACCAGTGGATGGCAGCTACAGCAGCCGCCCTCGTCCCAATCGCAGCCCGTCACCGACCCCGGCAGCAAGATCGTCCAGTAGTTACTGGACGCCTTCATCTGCAGCGGGCCCGTATAGCTTGCGCAGGATCTCGTCATAGCTCGTCATCTGATAGTCGTTCGGCGGCACACCGCCGGCGAGATAGCGCACGAAGTAATCCCAGCGGCGGCGCGTGACATACGGCGACGCCGCCGCGTATCCGTGATGTACGTTGGGAATCATCAGCAGATCGAAGTTCTTGTTCGCCTTGATGAGCGCATCGACCACCAGCAGCGTATTGTTCATCGGCACGTTGTCGTCCATCGTGCCGTGGGTCAGCATCAGGTGGCCCTTGAGGTTCTTCGCGTAGTTCTCGTTGGCTTGCGCGGCGTAGTTGTCCTCGGCGTTGGGCCCGATCGTCTCGAGGCCCGCCCAGCGCTCGTCCCAGTCGTCCTCATAGTCGCGCTGATCGTGGTTGCCGCTCTCCGCCCAGCCCACCTTGAAGAAATCGGGGAAGTGGAACATCGCCGACACCGTTGCGTTGCCGCCGCCGGAGTGCCCCCAGATGCCGACGCGATTCACGTCGATCCACGCAAAGCGCGCGGCCAGCTCTTTGATGCCGGCGACCTGGTCGGGAATCGTATCGTCGCCCATGTCCGCCGGCGTCGACGCATGCGCATCGTGAAAGCTCTTGCTGCGATGCGGGTTGCCCATGCCATCCAAGCACATCACGACGAATCCCAGGTCGGCTAGCGCCTGATTGTCACCACGCGAGGACTTGAAGCTGGGCGGCCCGCTCACCGAGCAAGAACCATCCTGCGGCCCCGGATACACCTCGTCCACCATCGGATACTTCCGGCTCGGATCAAAGCCCGTCGGTCTCCACAGGTCGCCGTACAGGTCCGTCTTGCCGTCGCGTGCCTTCACCGTGAAGCGCATCGGCGGCTTCCATCCCGCGGCCGTCAGCGCCGAGATGTCCTCATGCGCCAGCGTCAACAGCACCTTGCCCGTGTTGTCCCGCACCACCCCGGTTGCAGGTGTATCGATCGTTGAATACACATCGACGAACGTCTTGCCATCCGGCGACGCGGTGATCTGGTGGTCCATCTTCTCCGGCGTCAGCAGCCGCTGGTGCTTGCCGTCGAAGTCAACCCGATAATACTTCCTGTAGTAAGGGTCGTCGTGCTTGTCTTTGGCCGTCGCCGTGAAGTAGATCACGCGGTCTTTCTCATCCACATAAGGGATGTCGGCCACCGGCCCATCACCGTGCGTGACCTGGTTCTTCAGCTCGCCGGTGGTGAAGTCGTACAGATAAATCTGCGCCCAGTTGCTGCGCTCCGAAACCCATAGGAACTCATTCGACGCCGGCAGATACTTGAAGTTGGTTTTGCTCTGCCAGTCGTAATAAGTCGCCACATGCTCGTGGTAAACGTCGCGCACATCGCCCGTTGTAGTGTCGGCCACGCGAACCCATTCGTCCTTATGGTCACGAGAAGTGGTCACGAGCGCCAGGTGCGCATCGTCGGGCGCAAACTCGACGTCGGTCCACGCGCCATCGCCATTGCAGCTCACATCGTCGCACTCCATGCTGCGATGCTGCTGCGGCGGAAGCTTCAAGCGCACGACCTTCGCGCTCGCCAAGTCGATCACCACCGGCTCGATCGTCGTGATGTCCTTGTCGCCGACCAGCGGATAACGCCACGCCTCCAGTTGCGGATGGCGATTGGTTACCGGCACCAGGTACATCAACCCGGTCTTGCGCTGGTCCTGCTGAAACGTGGCGATCTTCTTCGAGTCCGCCGACCACGTCAGGATGGCCGCGTCGCTGTGCGCCCAGCCCGCATTGTCGGTCGCGTAGCCGAAGTCCTTCACGCCATCGAAGGTAAGCTGGCGCTCTTCGCCCGTCGCCTGCACCCGCACCCACAGGTTGTCGTCGAGTATGAAAGCCGCCAGCTTCTTGTCCGGCGACACGTTGAACGGCGGCCGCCGCCGCCGGGTCGCCGGCTTGGCGGCTGGCGTGATCGGATGCGTCGGCGGCGGCGGCGGTGGTGCCTGCTCCGCACACTTCGTCACCGCCGCATCACAGTGGAACTCGCCGAGACGCGTCGTCACGGCGAACCCGCCGTTTGCCTCGGATTTAAATTCCGTGATGTCCAGATGCGCCGCATCGACCTTCTGCTTGGACGCGGCACTGAGCGCCGCTGCCAGCTTCGCGTTGTCGAAGGCCGGCGCCGCCACCCAGCTCGTTGCGCCTGAAATCGGCGGCGCGAGCATGTACACCGTCCCATCCGCTCCCGGATCGCTATAGAAGATGCGTCCGTCCGGCAGATAGGTCACATCGCCAATATCGTGACGCACCAGGCTGTTCACGTTGTAGGGCATCCAGCGCTCGGCCTGCTGGTAATCGTGCGCGGTATACACCTGCTGCGCCGCCGCGGAAAGAGCAAAGACTGACCCGATGCTGCTGGCCAGAACGAGGGTGAGCAGCGACGAACCGCGCGTATTGAACATGGGTGGGAGTTTCTCGCCTTGGGGGATCTGGAAGTGAAGCGATGCAACAGGTGCAAGAGAAGAAAGTCAGATGTCAGAGTCTTGGTTTGACGGCCAGTTCCGGCCGTGTACGCCGCAGCCGGGCCACCAGCGCAGCCGGTCGCAGCGACCGCGGATAGTGTACCAGCGCGCCCAGAAAACCGCCCCACGTATCGTGCGAGATGCGCAGCGACGCCGGCAGCACATACGCATCCATGATGAGCTCCGACAGCAGCAGCGATCCCGCCGCGCCATATAGCCCATAGCGCCCCGCCGCGAAGTACGTCAGCACCACCGTAATTCCAGTCGCGAACGTATACACCATCGCCAGCCGCTCATGCAGATTGATGGCCGCCACCAGCGTTGAGCTGGTCGACCACAGCGCATAGAACACCACCACAATCAGCAGCAGGCCAATCAGCCCCGGGCTCGACGGCACCTTGCCCAGCGTCCACTTGTGCAGCAGGGTCGGCCCGAAGATCGCCACCACCACAACCACTCCCAGGGAGATGAACAGCGCAATCTGGCAGGCCCGCCGGTGCAGCGTCCGCACCAGCTCCGCGTTGCCCGCGCCAAAGGCGATCGACAGCTCCGGCCACACCGTGTTCTTCACCATCTCCACCACCTGCAGCGCCAGCCGCGACACCGTCCGCGCCGTCGAGAAGATCGCCACCGCATCCGCACCCAGCGCATAGTTCACGGCAAACAACGATCCGCTCTGGTTGAACGACTGCCCGATCGGGAAGCCCATGAACGCCAGCGCCGGCCGCGTCAGGCGCTTGATCTCCTTGAACGACGCGTGGCTCCATCCATAGTCGATCCACGGAATATCGCGCTTCACCGCAATGCAAAGAATCAGCGTTACCGCGATGTTGGCCAGCGCAAACACCATCGCCACCGTGCGCGGCCCGTAGCCCATCATCACCGGCGCAAGCTGCACGCCGAACGCCGCGAGCGTCAGACAGCTCTTCAAAAAATTTCCATACGAGTAGCGCGCAATGCAGCGATACGAAGCCTGCAGCAACTGCTCCAACTGGCCGAACAACACGGCCAGCCCCAGCCAGAACAGCGCCCACTTCGCATCGTGCTCGCTGATCGATGTCAGGTTCAGCAGCCGCGCCACCGGCAGGTAGTAAAGCGCCACGCACATCACCACGCCGGCCACGCCCAGCAGCAGCGAGATCAGCCACCAGCAGCTCTGAAACACGCTCAGCGCCTCATCCTGATCGCCGCGCGCCATCAGCATGGTCATCTCATTGCCCGCCACCGAGCCGAACCCGATGTTCGAGAAGCTGAGATAGGACGGCAGCGCCGTGAGCACCATCCACATGCCGAACATCGTCTCGCCCCAGTAGTGCAGCAGCACCGGCACCTGCACCACCTGCACCACCGTCGAGGCGGCCTTGCTGACCACCGTGGTCGCAAACCCGACCATCAGCCGTCTTTTTGTCTTGTCATCCATAAGAATTAAGCCAGGACGTGCCTTCGCATTTTGTTTGTCGTTCCCGAAAGGGAATTTGCGTTTGCAGCCACTACACCATCAGGCAAATTGCGATAGACAGCACACGGAACCTGAAGCATCACCGATTCTACCAATGCAGCGTGAACAGTTTGACCAGATGCCTGCCGCCGCTACTCCTTCAGCTCGCGATCCAGCCGCAGCTTCTCCTGAGCCAGCCGCAATAGCATCTCCTGATCGCCGCGCCGCTGCGCCTCCACCATCTGCGTCCGCACGTCGCGCGACTTGCGCTCCAGATACTGTGTGCGCAGCGTCTGCAACGCACCCTGCACACGCTCTGCCGAACTCCCGCCATCCGCCGCCGCCCCTTGCAGCGCGCTGGCCAGCAGCGCCCGGGAACCCTCATCCGGAGCGGCCTCGAACGGATTGTCGGGCGCGGGCGCATTTACCAGCGCCTCCATCACCGCCGCCGCCGGCAGGTCCGCGTACCACTCCGGATTCGCGCCCAACCGCTCCGCTGCCAGCGCCCGAGCGGAGTCCGCCTCCGGCAGCACCAGCGCGCACAATAAAATTCGTTCGACCTCCGTCACCGCATGGGGTTGCTGCGCGCGCACGCTTTCCAACCGCTGCGCTGCCGCCTGCTTCAGCTCGTGCCGCATCAGCGAGCTCTCGATCCCCAGCTTCTGCGCTGCGTTCTCCGCAAAGTCATTGCGCGCGATCGGATTCGGAACCCTCCGGATGTGAGGCAGCAGCATATTCAGTGCCTTTACCTTGGCCTCCGGAGTCCGAGCACCAAACTTGGTCCGCGCCCTCTCGATCAGGAAGTCCGCCGATCGCGCCGCTCCGCGCACCGCCTCCGCATAAGCCGCAACACCCCGTTCCCGCACATAGCGGTCCGGGTCCAGTCCGCCTTCGAGCGTCACCACACGCACCTCGAAACCTTCCTCGACCAGCAGGCCAAGGGTCTTCTCCGCCGCCTTGGTACCAGGGTCGTCGGGATCGAAGTTCAACCACACCCGCTTCGTAAACCGCCCCAGCATCCTCGACTGGTGCTCGGTGAACGCCGTCCCGCTGGTCGCGATCACGTTTTCCACTCCGCTCATGAACAGGGAGATGCAGTCCATCTGACCCTCCACCAGGACAGCAGCGTCCTGTTTCTTGATCGCAGTCTTCGCCTTGTCCAGATTGAACAGCACCTGCCCCTTCGTATACAGCGGAGTCTCGGGCGAGTTCAGATACTTCGGCCCCGCCTTCGCATCGTCCGCGGCAGAGTCTAGCGCGCGCGCCGTAAACGCAATCGTCTTGCCCTGCTCGTTCGCAATCGGAAACGTAATCCGCTTGCGAAACCGCCCGTACATCGGCCCCGGGCTTCCATCCTCCTGCTCTTTCGCGCTGAACAACCCACTCGCTCGCAGCACCTCTTCGGAGAAAAACTTCCCCAGCCGGTCGCGCATATCGTTGAAGCTCTCGGGTGCGTAGCCGATGCGAAACTTCGCAATCGTCTCCGCACTCACGCCGCGCCCCGTCAGATATTCGCGCGCCCTGGCGGCCTCCGGCGAGCGCAGGTTCTGCTCGAAGTACTGCGTGGCCGCCTCATGCGCGTCGATCAGTTGTTTCCGCAGCCCTGCTTCGCGCGCCTCGTGCGGCGAGTTGAACTCGCGCGTGGGCAGCGCAATTCCCATCTTCGCCGCCACCGCGCGCACCGCTTCGGGAAAGCTCAGCGTGTCCATCTTCATCACGAAGTTGAAGACATCCCCGTGCTCATGGCAGCCGAAGCAGTAGTAGCTCGCTGTCCCCGGATACAGATAAAACGAGCCCGATTTCTCCTTATGAAACGGACACAAGGCCACCCAGTTCGCGCCCGATTTACGCAGCTTCACATACTCGCCCACAATGCGGACGATGTCGGCCTGCTGCTTCACGGTCTGGGCAAAGTTGTCGGGCAAAGTCCTCATCCAAACGCTCCGTCCAGTGTAGGCTCCTCTCGTTATTAGCCTCCTGGATGCACCGTTATTGTTCTTGCCCTTGGAATTCTGTAGAGTCGTCTCCAAACTCGGCAAAACGCGGTCCGCAACATGTCGCGCCAGCTTGTGTTTCAACCAACGACCCGGGAAAACCGGGGCTTAAACCGGCGGCCCTTGTCACAGCGCGAGCCGCCGGAATCAAGGAGGTTTCATGGCTTTCGCCAACAAATTCCGTACGATATTTTTTGCAGCGGCCATCGCCGTTCCGATGGCAACCCTGCCCGTCGCCCAGGCCCACGCCGGGGTCTTCATTGGCGTCTCGATCGGCATCGCGCCCCCGCCGCTTCCTGTCTATGTCCAGCCGCCGCTACCCGCGCCCGGCTATCTTTGGACGCCCGGCTACTGGGCCTACGGCGATGCCGGCTATTACTGGGTTCCCGGCGTCTGGGTGCAGCCGCCCGCCGTGGGCGTGCTCTGGACGCCTCCCTACTGGGGCTTCGCCGGTGGTCTCTACGGCTTTCACGCCGGTTATTGGGGACCGCGCGTTGGCTTCTATGGCGGTGTCAACTATGGCTTCGGTTACGGCGGCATCGGCTTTGTCGGCGGTGAATGGCACGGCCGTGAGTTCGCCTACAACCATGCCGTGGCAAACTTCGGCAACGTCCACGTGACCAACGTGTACAACAACACCACCATCATCCGCCAGAACACGATCTTCAACAACAACCATGTCGCCTTCAACGGCGGCGCCGGCATCGACGCCCATGCCACGCCCGAGCAGCAGCAGTATGCCGGCCAGCAGCACATCCAGCCCACCGCCAACCAGATGCAGCACCAGCAGTTCGCGGCGCAGGATCGCTCGCAGTTGGCCGCGATCAATCACGGCCGGCCCGGCACCATGGCTGCGCAGAGTAACGCCTCCTATCACCAGCTTGCGCAGCAGCACGAGCAGGCGCACCCCATCACCCCCGCCGACCGCGCCGCCGGCAGCGCCTACCACCCCGATGGCCGTTCGGCCAACCAGGACCAGCGCATCGCCAATGGCCTCAAGAGCGGCCAGATGACCTCCGGCGAAGCAGCCCGTGCTGATCGCACTCAGTCCAACATCGACCGCCAGACTGCCGCTGATCGCGCAGCCAACGGCGGCCGCCTCACCGGCCAGCAGCGTCAGCAGATCAACGGCGAGCAGAACGCGGCCAGCCGCCAGATCTATAACCAGAACCACAACGGCAACACGGTCGCGCCCAATGCAGTGAACAACCGCGAGGCCAACCAACAGCAGCGCACCGCCAACGGCCTGCGCAGCGGCCAGCAGACCGCCGCTGAGGCTGGCCGCGCCAACAACCGCCAATCCAACGTCGACCAGCAGGTGCATAACGATCGCACCACGGGCAACTTCAACCAGCAGCAGCGCCGCCAGGTGAACGGCGAGCAGAATCGCAACAGCCGCCAGGTCTATAACCAGAAGCGCAACGAACGCGCACGGCCGCCCGCCCCCAGACAGTAGCGCAGTCTCGCACCCTCATCGAAGCGGCTGACGCCATCGTCAGCCGCTTTCTCTCCGTCTACTGCTTCCGACCACTCCCTACACGTCACTCCATACAATGGACCCATGCTCTCTGCGGCCGATCGCGCCCGATTCACTGTCGTCCTCGTCGGAGCGCGCAACCCCAGCAACATTGGTGCTGCCGCCCGCGCCATGCAGGACTTCGGCTTTCACGAACTTCGCGTCGTCAACGACTACGCCGCGCCATTCGAAGCCGCGCAATTGGAAGCCAAATCCGCTGTCGCCGCCGCGCACGTCATGCAGAACGCGCGCCGCTTCAGCAGCATTGCAGAGGCCATCGCCGACTGCACCCTCGTCGTCGCCACCACGGCCATAGGGGAGCGCGATCTGCGCCAGCCTGTCCACACACTGCAGCAGGTCGCGCCGCGGATGCGCGCGGCGCTTCATGCCAGAACCAGCGAAGTGGGCGCCCCAGGTCCCGATCCAGGGACCTGGGTTGGAGCTGCGACTTCAGGCCCTGCAAATTCGGACGCCCACGTCGCTCTTCTCTTCGGATCCGAAAAAACCGGGCTCACCAACGAGCATCTGAGCCACTGTTCGCTCCTCACCACCATTCCGATGTTCGCGCCCAGCGTCGCCGCCAACGATCCGCAGCCGCGCCATCTCTCGATGAATCTCGGCCAGGCCGTCGCCGTCTGCCTCTACGAGCTCACCCGGGCCGGGTTCGAAGATGCCAAGCCGCTGCCTGTTCTGCACGAACCCGCCGCCACAGCGGACGACCGCGAGCGCCTCACGCAGCTTCTGCTCGATGTCATGCATGCTACCGGCTACACTCGCCGCTTTCCCGCAAATTCTACCGAGTTGCTGGTGCGCCAACTCGCCCGGCAACTCGGCGCAAGTCATCGCGAGGCGATGACCTGGATGGGCATCTTTCGCCAGGTCCTGTGGCGCGAGCGCACTGAATCCTGAAGGCGGCAAATTCTGCAATCCTTTCACCGCCGCCAAACGAGAGTTGCGCACGCTGCTCGCAAGAGCGAAGGGTGCGCAACTCGGCGATCCGAACTTCCAACCGGATTCCAGCTAATTGATGACCAGCGTCGCGTCGCTGAGATCCTTCGAGACCACCGCCAGCACGGTACCCGCTGGCGTTAACGCCGAACCTTCTTCCGCAACGATCTTGTCTCCGGCAGCCAGCTTCACTGAGATCGTCGCACCCGGCTCAAGAGCCATCTCCTTCTCCCCGGCCTTCACTTTAATGAGCTGCTTTGTATTGTTGCGCAAGTTCATCTTCACCATTTGCTGGTTGTTGAACATCGCATGCACCGGAACATGGAACGCTACCGGCGCCGCATACATCGCTTCGGCCGCCAACATCGAAGCACCGATCACCATGGCTGTCATAATACGACGATTCATTCGCATCTTCTCTTCTCCATCTTCCATCTGAATTTCGATTGGGCCTCCCGCCATGGTTCAGGAGACTCATCGCACTGTTCCTTACGCGGAGCGGTTCCGTCTAGTTCCGTGAACACCTGATAAATCTCTCAAGCGAAATTAAAAAGCAAATGGAAAACACGAAACGTGGATCGCTCTCCAAGTCGCGGGCACGGACAGCCCCTCCAGCCACGCGGACTAAAATAGAATCTGTGGCCGATCTTCTCGAAAACATGAATCCGCAGCAGCGCGAGGGCATCCTCTCGGTCGATGGCCCCGTGCTTCTGCTGGCCGGCGCGGGCTCCGGCAAGACCCGCGTCATCACCCATCGCATCGCCTACCTCATTCAGCAGCGCGGTGTCTCGCCCGACAGTATCCTCGCCGTCACCTTCACGAACAAAGCCGCGAAGGAGATGGAAGAGCGCGTCGAGAAAATTCTCGGCCATTCCACTCTCGCCAAGCCCACGCTTGCGACCTTTCACAGCTTCTGCGTCCGCGTCCTGCGCCGCGACATCGAAGCTCTGCGAGTCGGAAATGTGGGCTTGACGCGCAGCTTCGCCATCTACGACGAGACCGATCAGCAGGCCGTCGTCAAGACCGCGCTCAAGCGCCTCGGCGTCGACGACAAGCAGCTCAAGCCGCGCGTGGCGCTGGGTCGAATTTCATGGGCGAAAAACCACATGATCGACCCGCAGGAGTATTTTCTCGCGAGCACCAACCCGCTCGAGGAAAAGATCGCCCACATCTTCGAGATCTATCGCAAGGAACTTGCCAAGGCCAACGCGCTTGATTTCGACGACCTGCTGCTCGAAACCGTGCGCCTGCTCAAGTCCTCCGCCGAAGTGCGCGAGAAATACAACCGCCACTACAAGTACCTCCTCATCGACGAGTACCAGGACACCAACCGCCCGCAGTACGAGCTCATGAAGCTGCTCGGCAAGCACGGCAACGTTTGCGTCGTCGGCGATGAAGACCAGTCCATCTACAGTTGGCGCGGCGCCGACATCAAGAACATCCTCGACTTCGAAAAAGATTTCCCCAACGCGCAGACCATCCGCCTCGAACAGAACTATCGCTCGACGCAGACGATCCTGGAAGGCGCATCCGCGGTGGTCGCGCAGAACACGCAGCGCAAAGGCAAGAACCTCTGGACCTCGCGCGAAGGCGGCTCGCTCATCGGCTACTATGAAGCGCCCGACGGCGAGAACGAAGCGCTGTTCATCGCCGACCGCATCGCAAAATACCTGCGCGAAGCCGCCGCCGACAACCCCGCTGAAACACCGCGCTGCGCCGTGCTCTACCGCACCAACTCGCAGTCGCGTCTCGTGGAAGAAGCCCTCCGCCGCTATCAGATCCAGTACCACATGGTCGGTGGCTTCAGCTTCTATGACCGCGCCGAGGTTAAGGACATGCTCAGCTATCTGAAGCTCGTCCAGAACCCGCACGACTCCATCGCTCTCGGCCGCGTCGTTAACTCGCCTCCGCGGGGCATCGGCAAGACCACCATGGACACGCTCGAGCGCATCGCGCTCACCACCGGCTCCAGCTCCTGGGACGCCATCGAGTGCGCGGCTGAAGAGCAATTGTTGCCAGCCCGCGCCCTCGCCGCGCTCGCCAACTTCCGCCGCCTTATCGAAGACGCCCGCGCCATGCTCGGCCCCGATTTCGCAGCCGCCCTCACCGCGGATATCGCAGCCGATGGCAACTCACAACTGGCAACTGACAACTCGCAACTCAACTCCGACAATACTGGCTTCGACCCTGCCGCGTTTGCCTCCACCGCCGCCGAAGCCTTCGACCCTGGAAGCTTTGAGGACGAGCCGCCTGTCATCGCCAACGACGCCAACTCGCCCTTCGACACCAGCTTCAACTTCGGCTTCGACTTCGGCCCGTCGGAAGAGATCAGCACCATCGCCGCCGAAAACGCCAACTCCACTTCGGGTGGCCCATTCATCGTGTCGTCTTTTGACGCGATGAGTGGGTTTGCCTCAGACGCCAGTGCCACCCTCAACCCCTTCGCGCCGATCCCACTCAAGAGCTCCGCCAGCGACACCATCCGCGAGCGTCTCCAGCGCATCGACGCGGCCGATACCGCGCCAAGGTTCCGCAAGCCCGGCGACCCCGCCACCCTCCCCGAGCTCATCAAGTTCCTCAACGACCGCTCCGGCTACATCCGCGCCCTCGAAGACGAAGCCACACCCGAGAGCTTCTCCCGCATCGAGAACCTCAAGGAGCTCGCCAACGCCGCGCAGGACGCCACGTCTCGCGGCGAAACGCTCGCCGAATTTCTCGACCACGCCGCGCTCGTCTCCGATGCCGACTCCTACTCCGCCGAAGCCTGTGTCACGCTGATGACCCTGCACGCGGCCAAGGGCCTCGAATTTCCGCTGGTGTTTCTCACCGGCATGGAAGAGGGCCTCTTCCCGCACTCGCGCACTCTCACCGACCCCACGCAGATGGAAGAAGAGCGCCGCCTCTGCTACGTCGGCATGACGCGCGCGATGGACACGCTGATCCTCTCTCGCGCGCGCTATCGCCGCCGCTACGGCAACGATAGCCCCGAGTCCTCCATGCCCTCACGCTTCCTCGAAGAGGTCCCCGCGCGCCTCATCGAAGACCTCTCGCCCGCACGCTTCGGCAACGCCTACTCCACCGCCTATCCGCAGCGCGGCGACACCTCCCGCCTCGGCCGCCGCTCCGCCGACGAATACAGCAACGACTCCGGCTACTCCTATGAAAATGAAAACCAGGATTCCGGTCGATATAGCTCGCAGGACGCCACCGGCGCAAAGTCCTACGCGGCGCAACGCTTCGGCGGCCGCGCGCCCACTCCCGGCTCAGGCCCGCTCGATAACACCGCCGCCTTCTTCGGTAAAGCGGGCAGCCCCCTCAGCAATTACAAGCCTGGCAGCCCGCGCTTTCCCTCCCGCCCCAAGATGCAGATTGAGGCGCCCACCGGCCGCACCGGCCTCGGCAAAGGCGCTCGCGTCCGCCACCCCAAATACGGCGACGGCATCATCTTTGCCCGCGAAGGCGAAGGCGAAGACGCCAGGCTTACCGTACAATTTACAAGTCACGGCATGAAGAAGCTGGTCGAAAAATTCGCTCAGCTGCAGCGACTGTAAACAAGCAGAATTCGCCTCTCGCGAAGCAGCAGAATTCGCTTCGCGCGCGCGCCGCCAAAATCTGGGTGGCCCATTCATGACAGTCTCATCGTCATGAGTGGGTTGCCAACCAATTCAAACTCAGAAAGAAGATCACCGCAAAATGGCAAACACCACCTCCATCACCGATAAAGACGAGCGCAAGAAGGTCAAGCGCGCCGCCCGCAAGAAAGCCGCGCCCAAAGCTCCCCGCACCGGAGCCCGCGGCGAAAGCAAAGCCAAGGTCAAGAAAGCCTCGCGCGGTCAAGCCAAGCGGTAAAACGATAGCAAAGAGTTTCTTGCAAGAAAGACAGCGAAGAGTTTTTGAACTCTAGGCGGGCGGAGCTTCGGCTCCGCCTGTTGCTTCTTACAACATCGCCGGGTGCCCTATCCATGACAGTCTCATCGTCATGGGTGGGTTCGCACAGGTCCGGCGCCTTTACAACCGCTCCCGCATACAATCATCACAATCCTGTAAATCCCCATCCCGACGAGGACCCCGCACCTGCCCCGCCAAATCTTCGCCACCAAGTCGATCGACAAGCTCATCTCCGAATCCGAGATGCCCGAGACCGCGCTCAAGAAATCCCTCGGCCCGATCTCCATCACGGCGCTCGGCATCGGCGCGGTCATCGGGTCTGGAATTTTTACGGTGATCGGCACAGCCATCGGCGGCAATCCCGCGGCGCTCGCCAACTGGCAGGAATCCCCCGTCATCGATCTCATCCTGCACCACGGCCACGTCGCCGGCCGCCCCGGCGCCGGCCCCGCGCTCGCGCTCTCGATGATCCTGGTCGCCATCGTCTGCTGCTTCACCGGCCTCTGCTACGCGGAGCTCGCCAGCATGATTCCCATCGCCGGGTCTGCCTATACGTACACCTATGCGACGCTAGGCGAGCTCATCGCCTGGATCATCGGCTGGGACCTCATCCTCGAATACGCCTTCTCCAACATGAGCGTGTCCGTCGGTTTCGCCGCGCACTTCGTCGACCTCCTCAACTGGCTCGGCATCAACCTCAGCCCCAAATGGCTCTCGCCGGCATTTCTCCCGCAGGGTCTGCAGGACCTCGCCGGTCACGACATCTACAAGCCCGGCTGGCACTTCGGCTTCAACATCCCCGCCTTCATCATCGTCATCCTGCTCACCATGGTCCTGGTCCGCGGCATCCGCGAATCCGCCCGCACCAACAACTTCATGGTGCTGATCAAAATCGTCGCCATCCTGGTCTTCATCTTCGTCGGCATTCACTTCATCCACCCCAGCTACTACGTCCCGTTCTCGCCCAACGGCTGGTCGGGCGTGCTCGCCGGCGGCAGCATCATCTTCTTCACCTACATCGGGTTCGACTCCATCTCCACCGCCAGCGAAGAGTGCAAGAACCCGCAGCGCGACGTCCCCTTCGGCATCATCGCCACGCTGATCGTCTGCACCATCCTCTACGTCGGCGTGGCGCTGGTGCTCACCGGCATCGTCCCCTGGAAGTCGGTCATCGGTGACGCCGCTCCCGTTGTCAACGCCCTCAAGCGCCTGACCATTGCCTATAAAGGAATGCCCGGCGGCTCGCTGCTGCACTGGACGCGCCTCATCGTCCTCATCGGCGCCATCATCGGCATGGTCAGTTCGATCCTGGTCTTCCAGCTCGGCCAGGCGCGCGTCTGGTTCGCCATGTCGCGCGACCGCCTGCTGCCCGACATCTTCTCGCGCATCCACCCCAAGTTCCGCACCCCGGCCTTCGCCACCTGGATCGCGGGCATACTGGTGGCCATCCCCGCAGGCCTGTTCGACGTCGGCACCCTCGCCGAGCTCTCCAACATCGGAACCCTCTTCGCCTTCGTCCTGGTCTCCATCGGCGTCCTCGTTCTCCGCCACAAGCAGCCCGAGCGCCGCCGCGGCTTCCGCGTCCCCGGCGGCCCCATCTTCCCTGTGCTAAGCGTGCTCTTCTGCATCCTGCTAATGGCCGGCCTCCCCGCCCGCACCTGGGAGCGCTTCTTCATCTGGCTCATCATCGGTCTCTTCGTCTACTTCCTCTACAGCCGCAAACGCAGCGAGTTCTACAAGGGCTGACGGATCGCTCTACAAAGCTAATGCCTTCCACCTTCCTCACTGCCGAGTGGCGCAAGCTGATCATGGCGCAGTACGTCGTGAAGCCAAAGCGGTTGATGCCCTATCTGCCGCGCGGTCTAGAGTTCGATCTCTTCCAAGGTCGCTGCTATGTCTCGCTGGTCGCGTTCCTCTTCGATCGCGTTCGCCTCAAAGGTATTCCGATTCCGTTCCACACGCGCTTTGAAGAGATCAACCTGCGCTTCTACGTCCGTCGCAAAAAAGCGGACGGCACCAGCAAGCGCGGCGTCGTCTTCATCCGGGAGTTCGTCCCCCGCCGCGCCATCGCCTTCATCGCAAAGCAATTCTACGAAGAGCCCTATCTGGCGATACCGACACGGCACGAAATCGCACACGCGGCCGACTCCGTGCGTGTTGAATATGGTTGGAAGCTCGGCGGCCGCTGGCACAGTCTTACGGCTCAAGCTTCACCGCATGCGCACGACATCGCCCCCGGCAGCGAAGAGGAGTTCATCACCGAGCACTACTGGGGCTACACGAAGCGCGCTAACGGGAGCACTTCCGCGTATGGGGTGCAGCACCCTCACTGGCAGATTTATCCGATTCGCAGCTGCGAAGTCACCGCCGACTTCGGGATGCTGTACGGCGGCGCGTTTTCCTTTTTGAATGACCAGCAGGTCGCCAGTGTTTTACTCGCGGAAGGCTCAGCAGTGAGCGTCCATCAAGGCTTCAGGCTCTAGCAGGGGCTGCCAGCGCAACGCTCCTCCGTTGCAGCGCCACGGCGAGCAGGCCGGCCCCGGTGAGCCATAGAATCCACGTGCCCGGCTCCGGCGTGACGGCCGCCTCTTCGGTGATGGCTACGGAAAACGTCTGAACGGTGCCCGCCGAACCCAACCCCGAGAAGGTATAGTCCCCGGGGACGAAGGCAAAGGTCAGAAGATCTCCGTCGTAGACGTTGCCCATGGGATTAGGAACGTCCGACACGAGGGTAAACAATGTCGGTCCGAACAGGGCATAACCTCCAGATCCTGCAGCAAGCGGAGTGACGTCGAACGTAAAGTCCGCACCGGCGTAGCCCCGCGATTCGGTTACGAACATAGACGAAAAGGTATATCCGCTTGCGCCGTCGGCTGTTCCCGGTACGCCGCTGAAGTAGACTTCCAAAGCGTGCGGATGATCGGTGATCGTCGCTGGATTTGGCAGCGAAAACTGAAACGTATGCCCGTCGCCGATGACGGTGAAATCGAAGACCGGGTCGGCCAAGGCAGTGCCCAGGCAAGCCGTGACAAGCCCGATGCCTAAAGCCAGAGAAAGGCGTCGCATAAAATTCTCCCGAAAGAGCCTACCGCGTGTAAGGTAGTTTGCGCTCTCTCGGGGTCGAAGCGCAAGACGAAAAGATACGAATCATTTCGCCCGCTAATTTTCCCGCATCTACTCGGACCAGGGCGAATCGCCCGCTGGCCGTGAGCGGAGGAACAAAGCCATGCCTTGCGGTGTCTAAGACTTACAGAGTGAGCGAGCACTCGGCCGCCGGCGGCGCAGTTTCTTCGCTCCAGCGCTTCGCCGCCTGGCGAGCATCCGCGGGAACGATTGCGGCCGTAGTTGGGCAGTTCGCCTGGGCAGGTCGATTGGACAGCTGTAGCTGCATGGGCCTACTTTAAAGGGCACCCCGGCAGCCGGGGCGAGACCATCGGGAACGAGGGCAATGGATGAGCGATCTGGCAAGCGCGATCGGAATCCGGGCGGAGGAGCAGGAACTCATCGCCGAGATGAAGGCCGGCTCCGAGCAGGCCTTCGCGCTGCTGATCGCACAGTATAGCCATCCGGTGTACTCGCTGATCGCGCGCAGCCTGCGCGATCCGGCCGACGCCGCCGATGTAACGCAGGAAGTCTTCGTCAAGATCTTCCGCAACATCGCCAGCTTCCACGGCGACGCCAGCCTGCGCACCTGGATCTACCGGATCGCGCTGCATGAGGCGAGCAACCAGAGGCGCTGGTGGAACCGCCACAAACGGCAGGAGCTGACCATCGATGCCTCGCAGGAGAACGAGCAGGGTGAGAGCTTCTGTCTGGCCGATGCGCTAGCGACCAGCGACGCTTCTCCGTTCGACTGCGCGGTGCGGTCGGAGCTGAAGGAACGGATCGCGGCCGCTCTGCAGACGCTGCCCGAGGCCTTCCGCGAGGTGGTGGTGCTGCGTGAGATTGAAGGCTTCGGATATGAGGAGATCGCCGAGATGCTGCAGGTGAATCTGGGCACGGTGAAGAGCCGGCTGACGCGCGGGCGGGCGGCCCTGCGCGAGGCCCTGGTGGCCAGTGGCAACTCGGACGCCAATCCGGCGATGAAGAAGGCTTCAGGCAGCTCGACAGCCATGAACTTGCAGGCAGTGAGGCAATGAACCTTCCGGAACAGCACGCAGGACAGCGCGGCAATGGCGGCGCAGATACAGATTGCGGCGCGGCGCATGCGGGATTTTCGGCGTATCTCGATGGAGCCATGAGCGGCGTCGAGATGGCAGCCATCTCCACTCATCTTGAGGCGTGCGGAGCGTGTGCGGCCGAGTTCGCGGCGTGGCGCGATGTGCAGCGCGCGCTGGGTGAACTGGGGCCGGCGCAGCCGCCGGTGAGCCTGCAGGCGAGGCTGCGGTCGGCGATCGCAGCGGAGCGCGAGCAGGGCACGTATCTCTCCTTTGCGCGCCGATCCGGGCGCAGGGCGCTGCGGGCGTGGAAGAGTTCGCTGGCGCCGATGGCGCTGCCTCTGAGCGGCGGTCTGGCGGCGGCCCTGGTGCTGGTCGGCGCTCTGGGATGGATCTTCGCGGCGCCGCTTTCGGTGCAGGCCAACGACGACCGGATGGCGCATATGGTGGCGCCGCATTATCTGTACTCGCAGGTGCCCCCGCGGGCCGTCGAAACACGCCGCGATATTCCGGTAGTGGTGGAGGCGCAGATCGATACCGATGGGCGGGTGTACGACTACACCATTCTGGCTGGTCCTACCGACCAGAAGGTCCGGATCAGGATCGAGGACGATCTGCTGGCCAGCGTCTTCCAGCCGGCGACGGTGTTCGGCGTGCCGGTGACGGGGCACGTCGTGCTGACCTATGCCGGGGTTTCGGTGCGGGGTTAGGCGGCTGGAGGTGTGGCCCTCCCCCTCCCCCCTGGGTTGGTTGATTGATTGAGCTCTGGATGTGGCT
Source organism: Granulicella sp. (assembly GCA_965277925.1). Lineage (GTDB taxonomy): Bacteria > Acidobacteriota > Terriglobia > Terriglobales > Acidobacteriaceae > Granulicella. The sequence goes on from OZ255850.1 coordinate 3,279,789, forward strand.
GAGGAGTTGAGGGTTACGTGGGAGACTGACTGGCCTGACTGGCGCTCAGAGCAGTGTCCGGGAGGAGGCGCTGGCGGGCGGTGCGCGCGACGCCCTCGACGGCGGAAGGCCGCGGGCGAGGCTGCGGAGATGGAGGGGTTTCATCAGTGTGCTCCTTTGGGTGGGTTAAGTGCGTGGGGCCGGGAACGGTGGTGCGCTTGCGGCGCTCGCGAAAAAGGTCCTATCACTATTGTAGGGAGGCGGGGTGGGTGATTGCGCCAGGTTCTCAGGGTGCGATTGAGTGTGGATTGGCGCGGGTTTCGTGCGGGTTTGGGGAGGTGGTGGGGGTTGACAGGGAACGAGGGCGGCTGAGGGGTCAGGGGAGAGGGTCAGTTTTGAGCTTTCGGTTTCGCACCGGGAAGCGTACCTCAGCGGCTAAAGCCGCCCTGTAAATGAACCAGCTACGGCACGGCTAAAGCCGTGCCCTTAACGACACAAGACTTTTCCGCAGCCCGTGAAGCCGTGCCCTTAACGAAACAAGACTTCTTCCGCAGTCTGTGAAGCCGTGCCCTTAACGAAACAAGACTTCTTCCGCAGCCGGTATAGCTGTTTCATCGAGCATTGGCGCTGGAGGGTGTGCTTCCGTAGACTGATGGGGTGCGTCGAACAAGTATCGTGAATCCCGGGCCATCTCTCGTTGCAGCAGCAATAGCGCGGCTTCGCCATCTCCTGACGGCGGGTGCGGCGGTGTTGCTGTGTGTGACGGTGAGCGCGGTAGCGCAGGAACCATCCTCATCGTCGTCATCGTCATCGCAGCCACCCAGCAGCCAATCCCAACCAATTGTGCAAGCCAACCCGGCCACCCGGCCGCGCGCGGCGCAGATTGAGCAGGGCGGAGCGGCGGTGACGCTGGAGGTGAGCGAGCCGCTGTTTCAGCTTGCCGCGGCGCTGAACGCCTGTGGCTACGACGCGGACCTGGACAAGTCCGCTCCGGTGCGCGCACAGGTGCGGGCGGACATGAACCAGGCACTGACCGCGTCGGAGGCCGCGCGCTCCAGCCGCGACGCGTTGTGCGCCTACGTCGCGCTGCATCGCCAGAACGACGTCGGCCTGGACATCGGGCAGTACGTTTCGCTGGGGCTGTATCTTTCGCCGCCGCCCGAGCTGACGCCGAATGTAGACCTGCCCGATCTGCCGCCGCAGGCCGCGGCGGTGGTGAATGTGCTGCCGCTGCTGCGCGACTTCGCGGAAAAGATCGACCTGCACTACATCTGGCTGCAGCATCGCGCCGAGTATGAGGCGCTGGTGGCGCGGGTGCACGACCCCATGACCGAGATGATCCTGGAGACGAACATCTATCTGCATCAGCCGGTCTCGAGCTACGACGGGCGGCGGTTTCTGGTGCTGCTGGAGCCGATGTTCTCGCCCAACCTGACCAACGCGCGCATCTATGGCAGCGATTACATCATCGTGACGTCGCCGGACAATATTCCAGCGAGGCTGCCTGACGGGACGGCGGGCGATCCGGTGCGCATGAATCAGATCCGCCACATCTACCTGCACTATGTCGTCGAGCCGATGGTGTACAGCCGCGGCTCGGCGATGGAGCGCATGCAGCCGCTGCTGCGCGGTGTGCAGGACGCGCCGCTGGAGTTCTTCTACAAGAGCGATGTGGTGGCGCTGATGACCGAGTGCCTGATCAAGGCGATCGAAGCGCGAACCTACGTGATCGATGGGCCGAAGCCCAGGCGGGTGACGGGCACCCGGGACCGCGTGGCGCTGGAGCAGTATGACGTGGAGAAGGCGGCCTACGACACCAGGACGGCGGTGGCGCGAGACAAACTGGTGATGGTGGATGAGAGCCAGGGCTGGGTGCTGACGCAGTATTTCTACAACGCGCTGGGGCAGATGGAGCGCAACGGCGACGGGCTGCGCGATGAGATCGCGCCCATGATCTACGGCATGGATGTGGACCGGCAGCGCCAGCACGACGAGCATATTTTGTTCGCCAAGGAAGCACCAGACGACCCGCTGCGGCCCGCGCAGCAGCCACACCGGATCGAGGGCATGGAACTGGCCGAGCTCGACCTGATGAAGGGCGACACCGGCGACGCCGCCGATCTGGCCGAGAAGGCGCTGGCGCAGCCGAATGGAGACCATGGCCGCGCGACCTACGTACTGGCGCGCATCGACCTGATGCAGGGCGATCCGGAGAAGGCCGCCAAGGGCTTTGCGCAGACCCTGGCGGTGAGCAAGGACCCGCGCACCATGGCGTGGAGCCACATCTATCTCGGCCGGCTGTACGACACCGAAGACCCTCCGGAACGCGCCCGGGCCGTGGCGGAGTACAAGGCGGCTCTGGCAGTGCGGGATGGGCGTCCGGACACCAGGGAAGCGGCGGAGAGCGGTGTGGCGAAGCCGTTCGCTCTGCCCCAGCGGGCGCAGCAGGGCGTGTCGCAGCAGGATAAGGACGCTCCCTTCGACCCCACAGGCAAGGCGGAGAAGGACGCCTACAAGCCGCCGCAGGATTAGAGCAGTGAAGCTTCAGTTCGAGACACTGAATGCGCGGCATAAAACCGCGACATTGAAATTGTCATCCTGAGCGTAGCGAAGGACCTGCTTCTTGTTCGGCTTGGCCATACAGGCTAAGGCGTTATGCTGCAAATTAGAGCCATTCCCCCAATGACGTAGACGCACCCTAACAGCAGATTGCTCCGCTACGCTACGGCAATGACAACCAGAAAGGCAAAGGCAGGACCATGAGCCCGGCGCGCAATCGACAGGACCCGAAGGTCATGCAAGGTCCTGCGGCTCGGCCGGAGCTGGAGGCCCAGATGGAGACCCAGATGGAGACCAGGCTGGGCCACCGCTTCGTGCGGCCGGAGCTGCTGGGGCTGGCTCTGACCCATCGTTCGTATACGTATGAGGCACGGCACGGTGCGCCGGCGGTGGTTCTTCCCGCGCACCCTGAGCAGCGCGACCAGCGCAACGCGCCCGGAAGCGACAACGAGCAGCTCGAGTTTCTGGGCGATGCGATCCTCGGATTGGTGATTACGGATGCACTGCTGCGCGAGTTTCCCGACTGCAGCGAGGGCGAGCTGACGCGGCTGCGATCCAGCCTGGTCAGCCGCCGGCGCATGGCGGAGCTGGGCGCTGAACTGGGTCTGGGCGAGGCGCTGCTGCTGGGACGCAGCGCCGAGCAGAACGGCGGCCGCCGCAAGCCCGCGCTGCTGGCCAATGCGGCCGAGGCGGTGCTGGCGGCGGTCTATCTGGACGTGCGCCAGAACGGCGGCGATGGTGTGGGCGCGGTGCAGGCGCTGGCCGAACGCTACCTGGTCCAGCCCGAGTTGCAGGCCATGCGCAGGGCGCTGGCGATCGACACCGGCCGCGGCGCCATGCGCGATCCCAAGACGCTGCTGCAGGAGCGCGTGCAGGCCGAGAACGCTGGCCGGCTGCGCTACGTCGACGTCGCGCAAACCGGCCCGGCGCACCAGCGGGTGTTCACCGTGGAGGCGCAGCTTGAGGACGACGACGGCGTGCGCGTGCTGGCCGCGGCCGAAGGCGCCAGCAAAAAAGAGGCGCAGCAGCGCGCAGCCGAGATTGCGCTGGAGGGCTGGACGGCGGGCGGCGGCGCGGCGGCTGAGCTGTCGGAACCGGAGCGGAAGCCGCCGGCTGGAGGCAAGCCCCGTTGACCGTCGGCCACCAGCGCGAGGCAATCCCGCACCCGGCTGTTCGCCACGACAGGGTCCAGCACGATGGAATTCTGGCGGCCGTCAAGCCGCTTCTGGAGATCGTGATCGTGGCGGTGTTCGTGACCACCTTCCTGGTGCAGCCGATGCGGATTCCGTCTGAGTCGATGGTCCCGACGCTGCAGGTCGGCGATTTTCTGCTGGTCGACACACAAAGCTTTGCGCCCTCGGGAGCGCTGGACCGGCTGCTGCTGCCTCCCGCGCGGGTGGGGCGCGGCGACCTCGCGGTGTTCCACAATCCGGTTGAGGATTCGCTCGACTATGGCGCGACCGGGGCCGCGCCCAGCGCGTTGCTGGTGAAGCGCGTGATCGGTCTGCCGGGGGATCGGCTGCGTCTGCGCGATGGGCGCGTGCTGGTCGACGGAAGTCCGCTGCCGGAGCCGTATGCGTTCTATGCGCCCTCGCGGCCCAACAACTTTCGCGACGATTTCCCGTCGCTGCGCGAGGCCGATCCCAACGTCGAGCCGGACTGGTGGATCGAGCTGCGGCGCAAGGCCGCCAGCGGCGAGTTGACCGTTCCGCCGGGCTGTTATTTTCTGCTGGGTGACAATCGCAACGACAGCGAAGACAGCCGCTACTGGGGCTTCGTGCGGCGCAACGCGATGATTGGCCGGCCCCTGCTGGTGTACTTTTCGCAGCGGCGACCGGAGCAGAGCGGCGCCAGCGTCTCGTTGCTGCAGCGCCTGAGGGCCGTGCTGCATCTGGAGCGGCACAGCGTTCGCGTTCTGCGCTGAAGTACACTGGCTGAACCGCGGGGACAGCGAGTTGTCCTCGTTCGCAGCACAGGAGACGACCGCACGTTGAGCCCCACCAAACAGGCCGCGCCCGATAGAGCCGCAGGGCCCTCAGCCGGTCCGCCACACCCGCGCGAAGACGCCGCGGAGACGCCGCTGGAGGCGCTGGCCTCGATCTGCACCGTGTTGGCCGCGGGTCTGTTTGTGATGGCCTTCATCTTCCAGAACTTCGCGATTCCTTCGGGGTCGATGGAGAAGACCCTGTTGATCGGCGATCACCTGCTGGTCGATCGCAGCACGCTGGCGCTGCCCACCCGCTGGGCGCCGTTTGTGTACTCGCGGCCGGTGCGGCGCGGCGATGTGATCGTGTTCTATAAGCCGCACACCGAAGTGCCGGACATGATCCTGGTGAAGCGTGCCATTGCCGTTGCCGGCGACCGTATCCACCTGCGCCAAGGGACTGTCTTCCTCAACGGCGTTGCGCAGCAGGAGCCCTATGCAATTCAGCCGGACGAATTCTCCATGGTCCCCTTTCGCGACGACTTTCCCTCCGACGTCGCGGGCCTGAGCCGCCAGGGCCACGAGGACCTCGCGGCGCGCGGCCAGTGCCAGGACCAGGCCTGCGTGAATCAGGAGGCGATCGACAACCGCATGATTGCCTGGGCGGACGAGCTGCCCGGCCACATCCAGGGCGACGATCTGGTCGTTCCGCCGGGCATGGTCTTTGCCATGGGCGACAACCGCGCCAACAGCCTGGACGGCCGCTTCTGGGGGTTTGTGCCGCGGGAAAATATCCTCGGCCGGCCCATGTTCGTCTACTGGTCGTTCCAGACGCCGGCCAGCCAGGAAGACAAGACCAGCCTCGGCGACCGTGTCGCGTTCATGTTCCACGTCGCGACCCACATCTTCGGCGGCACCCGCTGGGCGCGCACGTTTCATGTCATTCGATAACGCGGAGATCGCGCGCAAGCCGCGCATCCCGGCACCTGACCGGGATGGAGTGGCGCGGAAAGTGAGCGGCGAACAGGTACACTGACAGAATCGCGGTGAAGCAACCGATGGGTTGCGGGTACGCTGGTTGTTGGCGATTGGGAGGCCCACATCTCAAAAGCGAGATGTGGCGCGCCCGCTATTCCCGCTACTACAGAGAGGCACTCGAGTTGAGCACTACCCCACAAATATCGGCTGCGCCGGGCAACGTTGACGCGGATCGCAGCGAGGAACCGCGGCAGCCCGCCGCGCCGACCGAGACGCCGCTCGAAGCGCTGGCCTCCATCTGCACCGTGCTGGCCGCGGGCCTGTTCGTGATGGCCTTCATCTTCCAGAACTTCGAGATCCCCTCCGCGTCGATGGAGCGGACGCTGCTGATCGGCGACCATGTGGTGGTGGACCGGACCACGCTCGCGCCGCCGACCAAGTGGGCGCCGTTTGTTTACTATCGGCCGGTGCATCGCGGCGATGTGATCGTGTTCATGAAGCCCAACCCGGAGACGCCGGACCTGATCCTGGTCAAGCGCGCGATTGGAATTCCGGGCGACCATATTCACCTGCGTCATGGAGTCGTGTATCTGAACGGGGTCGCGCAGAAGGAGCCGTATGCGAGGATGCCTGCCGACGACGGCAGTTTGCAGGATGCCTACGAGCCCTATCGCGACGACTTTCCCTCCGTCGCGCCGCCGCCCGAGGAGCAGTTGACCGAGCTCTGGCGCGAGGACCTGCCCACCCACATCCAGGGCGACGATCTGGTGGTGCCTCCGGACAGGGTCTTCGCCATGGGCGACAACCGCACCGAGAGCCTCGACAGCCGCTACTGGGGCTTCGTGCCGGAGGAGAACATCATGGGGCGGCCGATGTTCGTGTACTGGTCGTTCCGCACACCCGCCGCCCAGGAAGACAAGACCAGCGCCGCCGACCGGATCGGGTTCATGTTCCATGTGGTGACGCACCTGTTCGGCGGGACGCGATGGGCGCGCACGTTCCATGTGATCCGGTAGGCAGCCATGAGTCGGGAGAGGCAGCCATGAGCCTGGAGAGGCAGCCATGAGCCTGGAGAGGCAGCCATGAGCCTGGAGAGGCAGCCATGAGCCTGGAGCGAATTGCCTTCCGTCGGGAGAACAGCCGTTGAGCCGTTCTCCAGATGGGTGTGGGCATCCTAAACAGCAGATTCCTACGGAATGACAACCAGAAAAGCAAGAACGACAACCGGTTCCTTGAGCAGAGGAGAGCAACCGTGAGCACGGAAGATTCCGCGCTGCGACGGGAGCGGACTGCGCGAAGAAAGGGCCGGCGGCTGTGGTGGTCCGTGGCGGCCATCGCCCTGGTGCTGATACTGGGCTTGACGCCGCCGCTGCTCAACGTCAGCCGCCTGCGCCGCCGCATCACGGCCAGTATGAGCGCGAGCATCGGCCGGCCGGTGCATCTGGACAGCGTGGCGCTGCATCTGCTGCCGGTCCCAGGCTTTACGCTCACCAATCTGGTGGTGAGCGAAGACCCCGCCTTCGGCTATGAGCCGGTGATCCGCGCGATGACCGTCGAGGCCACGCTGCGGCCCAGTTCGCTGTGGCGGCGGCAGGTGGAGTTTTCGACCATCCGCTTCGTCGACCCCAGCGTGAACCTGGTGCGCAACACCCAAGGCCAATGGAACCTGCAGAGCCTGCTGATGCACGCGGCGCGGGTGGATACCGCGCCCACCGAGCAGCGCAAGCCCGGACCGGAGCCGCGCTTTCCCTACATCGAAGCCACCGGCGCGCGTGTCAACCTGAAGCTGGGCGAAGAGAAGCAGCCGTTCTCGCTGATCGACGCGGACTTCGCGCTGTGGCTGCCTTCGCCGCAGCAGTGGCGGGTGCGCGTTGAGGCCAAACCCGCGCGCACGGATAGGAACATCGGCGATCCGGGCACGGTGCGGATCGAGGGCTCACTCGAACGCGCGGCCAGCATCGCCGAGGTCCCCGTGGACCTGATCGCAAGCTGGCGGGACGCCCCGCTGGGCGAGGCCAGCAAGCTGCTGACCGGTGACGACGCCGGATGGCGCGGGACCCTCAACCTCGACGCCGCGCTGACCGGAACGCTGGGCGCGGGTAAGCTCATTACCGGAGTTCACATCAACGATCTGCGCCGCGCGGACTTCATTCCGGCGCGATCGCTGGACCTCAACATCGATTGCACCGGCGCGCTCGAGACCACCGAGGCGATCGTCCACGATCCGCAGTGCCTGCTGCGCTCACCGCCGGTGAATGCGATCGCCGACAGCGTGGACCTGACGGCGATCGACTTGACCGGCCTTGAGACAAATGGCGTGGGCACGAGTGGGGTGCGCGTCGGATCGCCGGCGATTCCCGAGCGGTGGCTGCTGGACTGGGCGCGGCTGTTCTCGCGGCGCATTCCGGCTGCGGAATCGGGCGTGGGCAATGTGGCGGGCAGCGTGATTCTGGTCCGCGTACAGGGCAGGCCGGGCGCGTCCAAGCCGAGCGCGCCCAAACTGAGTGCGGCCAATACGGGCGCGCTCCAGCCGGGCGCGTTTTGGCAGGGAACTGTGCATGGGGACATGGGAGACGTGCTGCCCGTTTCCTCTCCGCTGTCCGCCCGCACCGACCTCAAGCACCCCGGCGTCTCGGTTACGTTTGCGTCAGGGGGCGCTGTGCTGGCGCCACTCGATTTGATGCCTCCGGGAAAAACACCGCCGTTGATACTCAGCGGTACGGCGAACCGGCAGGGATACAGAGTGAACCTGCAGGGCACGGCCACCGCGCAGCAGATCCAATCGCTGCGTGCGAAGTTCCCGCCGCTCACCGACGGGCTGGAGCAGGCGCTGCCCGCGACGCCAGCGACCACCGAGGGCTCAAGCCTCGACAAGCCGATGAAGATCGACGTGACCTGCACGCGCATCTGGGGCGCGGGCCAGACTTGCGCGGAGATAGCCGCTGCGCCCGCGAAGAAGCCCCGCCACCATCGCCGGTAATATGTTTCGAGAGGAATCGAAGGATGAAAATCGCCGCTGGAATCGTATTCGTTCTCGCTCTTCCGGCGCTCTGCCATGCGCAGGCCCAGACCCAGGACATCGCACCGTCTCAGCTCCAGACCGTCATCGGGCTCCCGCTCAATCAAGCGGTGAAACAGCGCGAGATTTACAAGGCTCCGCTCAAGTCCGCCTATGATCGCCAGATGGCTACAGCTGACAAGGACTGTCAGGCGGTGCAGGGTCAACAGCCGTACAACGTCTGTATGGGGCACGTCAGCGTGCAGGCCGACAAAGATTTTGCCATCTTCTACAATAACTTGCAGATGCTGTGCCATAACCAGGACCAACTCGCGACGCTGCAGGCCTCGGAAAAGACGTGGCTGACGTACAAAGACAGCGCTATGAAGGCGACCTTCGCTGCGTGGCCGGATGGGACCGGCGCGTCGGGATTTGCCGGCGGAGTGTACGTGTCCCTGGTGCGCAATCGCATGCGCGAGTTGGACGGAATCTACAGCTTGAATATTGCGCAATAGTGCTGCACGCGAGGCGGGGCGCATCCGCTGCACTTCATTTTTATCCGGGCAAGCTACTGCGTCTTCGGCACAATAGCCAGGGTGTGGGTTGACGCGCGGACCTCGGGAACAGAGCCGTCGTTCACCAGGACCTCGGTGGGTGGCGCTTCGATGACCACGCGTTCGGTGGCGTCGCCGAGGCCGGGAACGCGCAGACGCTGCGTGGTGCTGAGCTCGCCGGAGCGGATGACGACCGGGACCTCGGCGGCGGCCGCGCCCGCGTTGTGCACCGTCACCGCGACCAGCCAGCCGGTGTCGTGGCCCTGTCCGGCGGGCAGCAGCCGCGGCGTGACATCGACGATCGACAGGTCAGGGAGGCCGCGGTCGCGCAGCACCCAGTCGTCGAAGAACCAGCCGAGGTCCTTGCCGCTGGTCTTCTCCAGCAGCTTCTCGAAGCCCTCGGCCTGCGTCTGCGCGTCAGCCTGCGAGACGGGCTGGGTGCGCCAGGCGCTGAGGGCCTCGCGCAGCGGGTTGTCGCCGGTGATGTCGCGCAGCATCCACCAGACAGCAGCGGCTTTGCGGCGGTAGTAGAGCTCGCTGCCGGCGGAGATCAGGGGCTGGCCGAGAGGTTCATCGCCGGTACCCACCTTAGCCGACGAGGAAACCGTCCCACCCAAGCGAGCAACGACCGCTCGCTCGGGGCCCGGCGCCGGCGAAGATGGGGCACCCGACTCGGCGAAAGTTGGGGTAGTCGATGCGGATGATGGGGAGAAGTCCGGCTCGACGAGATTCAGCGGCTGGATCAGCTCGTCGAGCTGCGCATTGGCGGCCTCACGGCCCTTCTGTTGCTCGGTCCAGAGCAGCGCGACGAACTCGGCCAGACCTTCGTCCATCCAGGGCTGGCCGGTCTGCACCCAGGCGTGGGTGAGCGAGTTGGCCAGCGCGCGGTTGGCGCTGGACGAGGCCAGCGAATCGATCGGCGCGACCAGCAAAGGGCCGTCCTCGAACGGCTGGCCGTCGTGGTCCAGGATCGTGAGCGCGGTTAGAGGGCGCGGGCCGAACCACTGCTGCAGCAGCGGCGCGACGCTCTGGGCGGACTCCGCCAGCCGCGGCAGCGCGCCGTCGTCGCCGGTCTCGACCGCCAGCATCGGCGCGGCGTTGGCGGCAGGCCCGGTCGAGGGGCTGGCGCCGGCAGAGCTACCGGGCAGCGGCGCGATGAGCGACTCGGCGCTGTCGACCACGAACAGGCTGGGCAGTCGAAAGCCGATGGGTTCAGCCGGGAACTCGGCGGTGGCGATTCCCGCGCCGCTTGCGACCGGAGAGTCGGCGTCGTCCGGCAGCGCGACCAGCGGCCGGCGGCGGCCGCAGAAGTAGACCGCGACCGGCGGATCGCCCTTGTACTCGACCGCGATCCGCAGATGGATGCTGGCGTTCTGCTCGCCCAGGCGCGTGCGGTCGATGGCGTGGAACAGCTCCGCGCCGTCGCCGAGGAAGAGCTGCGGCTCGGCGACGGGATACCAGAGGACATCGCCGAAGCCGCGCAGAGCCGCATCCAGCGTCCCCGCCGAGGCCCCGGAAGCACCTCCCGAACCGCTTGCGGAGGAGTCGGAGCTGCTCGACCCGGCGTTGCTCGGGGCGATGCTGTCCCAGTCCGCGGCCAGGGCCTGCCCGGGGTTCGCGCCGATGCGCTCCAGCCGGCCGGCGCTGACCGCGATCGTGCCCGCGTAAAAGGTGTCGAGGCTGATCGATGCGCCCGGAGCCAACGGCTCCGGCAGAGTCAAGATCGCCTCATTCGCCTGGCCCGTGTGGTCGGCGTCGGTGTCGAGCAGATGCTGCGCCAACGGCAGCTTGAGGGGCGCGGCCTTCGCGCCGGGGATCAGGCTGGCGCTCTCCCAGTGCAGCGTGGACGAGATCTGCAGCGCGATGCGGGTGAGCGGTGCACTCCCGATATTGCGCAGCGTGAGCCGCGCGCGCAGGCTCAGCCGCGAGCTTGCGGGCGTGAGCCGAGCGTCAAGATCGTAGGCGGTGAAAAGAATCGCCGCGCGCTCTTTGTCGGTGAGCGCGGGGCCGGTTGGTTGCTGCGATTTGTCCGGGCTCGCCGCGGAGTTCGTCTGCGCGGGGGCAGCATCCCGCAGCGATGCGGGCGGCTCACCGTGGCTCTGGAACAGCACCTCACCGTGCGGTTGCGCTGCGTCGGGCGCGGCGGGCTGCTGCGGCGCGGGAGCAGTCTTTGGCGCAGCGGGCGCGGGCTGCTGCGCATGAGCGCTCACAGCACAGGCGGTCACGCTCGCAAACAGGAGGACTGCAGCGGCGTGCTTCGTCGATAGATTCAGGGATTTCTCCATTAAGTTATCTGCCGTCGAAAGCACAGAGGGTTGGGCTGGTCGGGCAAGAAGCAGATTCCTACGGAATGACAACCAGAAAGGCAAAGGCAACCGCAACCGCAGATTCCCTCCGGGAATGACGCCAGAAAATGCAACGGCAGCGAGAATGCCGTCACGATCCCAGGCCTTTGCGGGGCTTCTGGGGTTTAGACTCCGGCGGGGGTGGGACGGCACTGCCGCGGCGCTGCCGCATGGCCTCGTACATCACCACCGCGCCCGCCACCGAGACGTTCAGCGAGCTCACGCTGCCGGCCATCGGGATGCGCAGCAGGTGGTCGCAGGTGCGCTTGACCAGCTCATGCAGGCCGCTGCCCTCGCTGCCCAGAACCAGGCAGCAGTCCTGACGGAAGTCGAAGTCCGCATAGTCCGGCGCTCCGCGCTCGTGTAGGCCGACGATCCAGATGCGGCGCTGCTTCATCGCCTCCAGCGCGCGGGTAAGGTTGGTCACGCGCGCGATGCGAACGTGCTCGCTGGCCCCGGCCGAGCTCTTCGCCACCGTCGCGTTCAGCGGCGCCGCGCGGCGCTCCGTTAGAACGACGCCATCGATACCCGCGCCATCGGCCGAGCGCAGCAGCGCCCCCAGGTTGTGCGGGTCCTCGACGCCGTCCAGCGCCAGAAAGAAGCGGTTTCTCGAAGCACCGGCGGCCGCGTTGAGGGCCAAGGCGGGCGCGTTCAGCAGGTCTTCGAGCGCCAGGAACTTCCGCTCGCGCAGAAAAGCGACCACACTCTGGTGGGCATCGGTTTTGGCGTGGCGGGTGAGCTGATCGCGCGGCTCGGCGCTGACCCGAATTCCATTTTCCCGGCAAAGCTCGAGCAGCGCCTCCATGCGGGGGTCGCGCCGGCTTTCGCGCTCGCGCGCCACGCTGACGTGGTCGATCGCCCGCACCCCGGCGCGGATGGCCTCTTCCACCGGATGCAGGCCGTACAAAACGTCCATCAGCACAGTGTACCCGGGCTAAGCCTGACAAGCCGTGGGCCGGGGGTCTGGGGCGGCAACTTCAGCCTCGGTTCAATCCCCGCCGGCGTTGGATGGCATACGGTGGCGTTCTACGAAATTGCAAGCAGCGCCCATAGGGCAGCGCGGGGGTTACAATCGCTAGAGTCGCCAGCGCATTGTTTCTTGCCCAAATGCAGTCTGCACCGAGACTTTTCCAGTGCAGTTGACGTCCTTATCTAACGTGAGAGCCCCCGCAGTTTTGAGCGCCGCCGCCGCCCAGCAGATCGAGCGTGAAAACGCTGCGATCGCGCGCGGCCTGAAACGCCAGGACCCGGAGCTGCTCGACCAGTTGATCGAGACCTATCAGCATCGGCTGATGCGCTATCTGATGTTCCTGACCGGCCGCCGCGAGGTCGCCGAAGACCTGTTTCAGGAGGTCTGGATCCGGGTGCTGCGGCGCGGGTCGCAGTATAACGGCAAGGCGCGCTTCGATACCTGGATCTTCACCATCGCGCGCAACCTGGTGATCGACCTGTCGCGCAAGCGCACCATGGCTTCGCTGGACGAGATGTGCGAGGGCGGGGAAGACGACCGTCCGTTCGAGATCGTCCAGGAGGGGCCGTCGCCGCTCGAGCAGTTCCAGTATCGCGAGAACGCCAGCGAGGTGGCGATGGTTCTGCTCACGCTGGAGCCGAACTACCGGGAGGTGCTGACGCTGCGCTTTCACGAAGAGATGTCGTTGGAGGAGATTGCGACCGTAACCCGCGCTCCGCTCTCGACGGTGAAGTCCCGGCTGTATCGCGGTCTGGCCGCGCTGAAGCCGGAGCTGCTGCGGCTGCGCGACGTCCGTAGCGGGAATGACGTCCGTAGCGGGAATGACGCCCGTAGCGGGAACGACGCCCGTAGCGGGAACGACGCCGCAGGCCCGGAGACGGCGGGGAGAGCAGGGCGATCGGACAAGGCTGCGAGTGACAGGGGTGGCCGTTCTGAGAAGCCCGCAGGGGTGCGCGCATGAGCCCGCTGGACGGCGAGAGGCCCGACCGGGAGAACTCGCTCGGACACCAGGATTTGCAGCAGGGGAGAGCGGATGACGCCGCGCTGCGCCAGGAGTTCCGGAGCTCTGCATCGCTGCGGTCCGGCAACGCCCGCGCCGTAGCGGTCAATCGCACCCATCGCGTGGTGCGGGAGCAGGCGATGGACCTTCGCGAACAGCGGCAGAGGACACGCGGGTTGTGGGTGCCGCTGGCCATCTCCTCGATGCTGATGATCGCGATCTGCTATGCCATCTGGGCCATGCTGGATGGCTACGAGCTGACTCCCAATGGCATACCCGACGCGAGCGATCAGTTAGTGATTCTGCTGCTGTGGTCGCTGCCGGTGACCGCAGTGGTGCTGGGGATCGTGTGGTTCAAGCGAGGCCGTGGCCGCATGGGCCATAACGGTGAGGCGCAGCTATGAACGAGTTGAAGAGCGAGCCGAACATGAAGCGATTTAGGCAGCCGTCGACGCAGCCGTCGATGTGGAGCGGGCCGCGCCGCGACGATGCGGGGCCGACCGGCGACGACGAACTGCGCATGATTCCGCGCTGGGCGATGGTGCTGGCCACCGTGCTCTTCGCCGGCATGCAGTACCTGTTCCATTGGGTGATGCCGCACCACAAGCATGAGATGCTGCCGCTGCGCCTGATGATGGGCTATGCGTGGGGCTCGCTGATGGCCAGCTATGCGCTGCTGCTGGGCTATGTGAGCCGCGATGTGAAGCGGCGCGGCATGTCCGCCGGGCTGTGGATGCTGGTGTGCGTGGTGCTGCCGGGCGGCATCGGCGCGGTGGTCTACTTCATGCTGCGCCAGCCGGTGCTGTCGCGCTGCCCGAACTGTTCCACCTCCATTGCCGCGACCTATCACTTCTGCCCGCAGTGCCAGTTTCAGATGTCGCCGGTGTGCGGCGAGTGCCATCGCGGCGTGAAGATCACCGATGTGTTCTGCACCCTGTGCGGACACGACCTGGCTGCGGATGGAGCCCCGGCGCGGCTGCGGGTCTATAGCGATTGAGACAGTGGTTAGTGGTTAGTGATTAGTGATTAGTGGACGTGCGTTTCCCTTCACTGACCCACTAACCACTAATCACTGCTCACTAATCACTGCTCTCCTGCGCGTACACTATGCGCAGCCATGGCCACACCCTTGACCGCGCTGATTATCGACGACGAGCCGCTGGCCCGGCAGGAGCTGCAATATCTGCTGGATGCGGCCGGCGATGTCGCGGTGCTGGCGCATGCCAGCAATGGCGTCGAGGCCGTCGATCTGATCCGCAGCCACCGGCCTGACGTAATTTTTCTGGACGTGCGGATGCCTGGGCTCGATGGCTTCGCGGTACTCAAGAAGGTGCTCGCGCTGGATCGCCGCGCGAAGCTGCCGCAGGTGGTCTTCGCGACCGCCTTCGACCAGTATGCGGTGAAGGCGTTCGAGGTGAACGCGGTCGATTATCTGCTCAAGCCCTTCGACACCAGGCGCGTGGTGAAGACCCTGGAAAAGGTGCGCGCGCGGCTGGGCGCGAACCTTGAAAAGGGCGCTGAGGGCAGTGCAATTCCGGATGGGATTCTGGTCGAGCGGGTCAAGGAGAACGAAGCCAAGCTCGATGCACTGTTGCGCATGGTGGAGGAGCAGGCCGCGCTCACCGCGGTTTCACCCGCACCGCAGGCGCGCACGGCGGCCACGCTGCCCAGGCCTGGCAAGGTCGTGGTGCGGGCGCAAAACCGGCTGCTGCTGGTGGACCAGAAGGACGTGTGCTTTGCCACCATAGGGCGCGGCCGGATCGCGGTCGTGACCCGGCAGGCGGAGGGCGAATCGAACTGCCGCACGCTGGAAGAGCTGATGGAACAGCTCGATCCGGAGCACTTCTGGCGGGCGCACCGGTCGTTTGTGGTCAATATTCAGCACATCCGCGAGGTCGTGCCGTGGTTCAAGTCCAGCTACCAGCTCCGCATGGACGACCGCAAACAGACCGAGGTCCCGGTCAGCCGGTCGCAGACCCGCCGGCTGCGCGAGCTGTTCAACCTCTAAGGAACCTGTCTAAGAACTTCTCCTTCGACCAGCCTGTGGTGATACCCCCCCTCCCCCCCCATTGACTGGATTGCTTTCCATGCAAAGCAGTTCATACAAAGGACTTAGGAAGGGGATTGACTGGGGTTGACTGCTCCCTTGCAGTGCCGCCGTCCGATGGGTGGCGGGATTTTTTCTTCGTACTATTTCCATGATACGGCGCGGCGCAGGGTCAACACGCCAAATATTGCTGGCCGAATGTTCTCTGTTTTCAAGGAGATGAGTGCGGCCGGTTGCCTCCGGGGCTTGACAGGTTCTTGAGGAAGGTCTGCGCGGCAGATTCCCTCAGTGGCTAAATGTGAGTCTTCTTTAGGTTATTGTCTTGCTAAGGAGGAAGAGCGATGAAGTACCACCCTCTTGCACGAACGACGGTTTACTTGAGAGAGCAGTTGGCGAAGGCAGTTGTGGACGGGCGGCTGAGCTTGAACGAGGCCGCGGCCGAGTTCAAGCTCAGCCGCCAGAGCGCGGGCAAGTGGGTGAAGCGCTATCGTGAGCTGGGCGTGGCGGGCCTTGCCGACCGCACCTCGCGGCCGCATCGTCTGGCGCATCAGAGTCCGGTTGAGCTGGTCGAGCGTGTGGAGCGGATGCGGCGCGAGGGCTGGACCGGGCTGCGGATCGCGAAGACGACCGGGCTGAGTTCGGCCACCGTCAGCCGCATGCTGACCCGGCTCCGGCTCAACCAGAAGCACATGATCGAGCCCAAGCCTCCGCCCCTGCGCTATGAACACGCCGCGCCAGGCGACCTGCTGCACATCGACATCAAAAAGTTCGCGCGCATCGTCAAGGCCGGCCACCGGATCACCGGGGACCCGCGCGATGAGACCCGCGGGGCCGGCTGGGAGTTCCTCTACGTGGCCGTCGACGACCACTCGCGCATCGCCTTTACCGCCCTGTATCCGGATGAAAAAGCAGTCTCTTCGACCGACTTCCTAAACCAGGCAGCAGCGTACTTCCAGCGCTTCGGCATCACCGTCCGCCGGGTGATCACCGACAACGGCCCTTGCTTCCTCGCTAACCTCTTCCGCGATGCCTGCCGCAAGCTCGGCATCACGCCCAAGCGCACCCGCCACTACAGACCTCAGACCAATGGCAAGGCAGAGCGCTTCATCCAGACCGCGATCCGTGAATGGGCCTATGCCCGAAGGTACGAAAACTCCGAACAAAGACGCCACGAACTCATCCCATGGACCCACCAGTACAACTGGCATAGACCACACACCAGCTTGGAACACAAACCGCCCATCACTCGATCAGGTCTCGACGTAAATAACCTGCTGATACACCACAGCTAAAGCCACATTGGAATCATCGAACTCACGGTGGACTGAAGTCCCGCCCCTTCAAGAACGCCCCTTTGATCGGAGATTGGTCATTCCCTAGAGCGTTGGCCGCGATGGTGCCGCCCCAAGAAGCAGATTCCTCCGCTTCGCTGCGGAAATGACAACTAGAAAAGCAAGTGCCAATGCAAAGTGCATAGCAGCAACGATCTACACCTATGGGGGATTTCGCATGGGGGTTTTCGCACTAGACCATTTTACTTCTAGGTGTAGTCTCCAAATCGGAGCCTTAGCCAGGCTTTTGCATCGTGTGGCGTAATGGTCTGGAGAGCTTGTACGGTCGCGTATTCGAGTTGCGGCATGGCTCGTGCGGCGAGCGCACGCAGGCGGGCTTTAAGCTTGGACCAGGCTTTTTCGATAGGATTCAGATCGGGCGAGTAAGGCGGCAGGTAGAGCAGGGATGCGCCGCAAGCCTCGATGCGTTGGCGTACGCCGTCGACTTTGTGCGCACTCAGGTTGTCCATCACAACGACGTGGCCGGAGCGCAGCTTCGGGCCCAGCACCTGGTCGAGGAAGGCCAGAAAAACGTCGCCGTCGGTGGCGGCCTCGACCGTCATGACGGCGAGCATGCCGGTGTGATCCATGGCGCCGAGGATCGTGAGCATCTTCCAGTGGCCGCCAGGAACCCGGTCGCGGATGCGCCGGCCTTTCGGGGCACGGCCGTAGAGCCGCGTCATCTGAGTTGAAACGCCGCTCTCATCCACGTAGATCAGGTCTTCCGGCGCGACCGAGCCGATGGCCTGGAGGTGAGCTTCGCGCCTGCGAAGGTTTTCTTCGGTATCGCGCTCGGTGGCGTGGAGCGACTTTTTTTGAGCCGCAGCCCAAGCTTGCCGAGGATGCGCCAAAGGTGAACGGTGCTGGCCCGTACACCGTGCTCGGCGGCCTTCCGCTGCAACTCGACGAGCACCAGGTCGGGCTGTGCCTCGACCAACCGGCGAAGGAGTTCGCCATCGATACGGCTCCGGGCGCGGCGCTGCGGGGTGCGCTCAAAAGTGCCGCTCTGCCGCTGAGCCGCCGCAATCTTGCGCACCCAGCCGTAGCTCACATCGAACCGTGCCGCCAGCTCCCGCATCGTGCCCTTGCCCCCCGCATACGCCGACAACACCTTGCGCCGAAGATCATCGCTATACGCTCGCGCCATCCTCTAACGATCAGGCAAACCCCAACCGCTGCAAAGAATCAAGAGCTATACCCCATGGTAAAATGGTCTAATAGGGGGGATTTCGCACTCAGCCCCCTCTGCCTTGGCAGCCGGGCACACCTCAGCAGCGAGCGTGCCAACGGCACCCTCGGCGAGCCCGGGCAACGGAGCGAAGATCGACCCGCTGGCCGCTCGATTACTCCTTGACCGACTTCACCGTGAGCGTGCCGTCGGTGAGCGTGCCGTCGACGGTGACCATCTTGCCGGCGAAGGGGTCAAGCTTGTCGGGGTTCGAGACCTTGTAGACCTTGCTACCCACGATCAGGACCGCGGGCGAGCCGCTCTTGATGCACTTCTGGGCGCACGCGGCGTGGGACGGGCTGGAGGCCTTGGCGGGATTCTGCGCGCACATGGCGTCCGAGACCACGCCCTTGAACGACTGGGCCATCGCGCCTGCGGTGGCGAGGGAAAGACTGAGAGCGGTGAGGACGGCGAGTTTTTTCACGAACAACCTCCGGGATATACCAGCAATGCGGGAATTATAGCTGAAGGTTTCGCCGCGCACGGGAGGCACCGGGATCGGAGGCATCGGGATTGCAGGTGAGGGATTGGAGCCCGCGCCGGTCTGCTACTCTTCCGGGGAGGGCGTCGAGTCTTCCGGGAGAGCGCTGAGGGTGCCAATGGCGGAGAACTTCGTCATCGAGAAATTTCTCGTCAAGGTGCTGGCCAAGGCCGTGGCCGGCCTGGCGCTGGTCGCGATGGTGGCTTATCCCGTGGACTGGGCGATATGGCGCGCGCGCATGGCGCATGGCGGCGGCATGGGCGCGGCCCAGGTGGCGCGTCTTACCGTGGCCGAGCTCAAGGGCGGCAAGGAGGACTACTACCTCAACGGGAACACCCTCGAACCGTGCAGCAGCTCGCTCTATCCGCAGGGAGGCTACACCCCGTGCTGGTGGCTCAGGCGGCATCCTGAGGCGATCCAGCGGTACTAGAGCGGTGTCCCCGGTGGCGTATAGCAATCTCCGAGAAGCAGATTCCTGCGGAATGACAACCAGAAAGCAAGTGCAAATGCAAAGGCCAGCAGATGGACTCTACACCAATGGGGATTCCGCTATAGATGGGCGAATGGCGTGAAGCGGCCGGCGCTACTGGCGCGGATAGCGAACCTGACGGTTGAAGTCGAAGCGATACACGATGCCGGCGGTCAGCGCCTTGGCATAGATCACGCCCGAGGTCGTTACCGGTGTGTCCCAGTGCTGGAACTGCGCGTCGAGCTTGATGGCGATCTGGTCGCTGAGGTCGAGGTCGACGCCCGCTCCCGGTGAGATCACGGTGGACGGCGAACTGGTGAAGATCAGCGTCTCCGGAGGATTGAGATAGCCCTTGCCTTCATAGTCGATCAGGCCGCGGCCGGCGAGGATATCGGCATAGGGATGGACGCGGCCGAAGAAGGTGCGGTCGACCTTGAGCCCGCCCAGCACGTCCTTCTGGCTGTCGATGGAGCCGCCGTCGAGGGGATAGGTGCCACGCACCTCGCCCGAGAACATGTAGCGGCGGAAGTTGTAGACGCGCAGATCGACCCCGGCGGTGATGCCCAGATTCTTGCCGCCGCTGAGGCCGGTATACGTTCCGTTGATGCCGCCAAAGGCCGACAGCTCCCACGGCTGAATATAGGCTGGGGTAGCCTGCGCCTGCGCCGACGATGCGGCGAAGAGCAGGCAGGCGAAGACCAGGGAGAAGTGCAGCAAGAATGCGCGAAATCCGAATTTCAATCTGACTCCTATACTAACGACGAGAATAACGAAGCCACGGCCCGGCGGCCACCTGGCGCAACCTGGCAATCGGGAATCCCTGGCAATCAGGAATTTAGACGTCGAAATCGGCGCATGGGGCATCCGGGCGCCGGGAAATGGGCGCGGGGCAATGATGGCCCGTTCCCGGATATTCCCTCTGCGGGTATATCGGACTTCCGCGGCGAATCTTTACTCGGCAGCGCTCGCTATGACGCCAGGTCTAGAACGAAAGCAGGCGATCGAAGAATGAGTGGTAGCGCTTGAGCGCCTGTCGCAGGTCTTCGGTGGAGACATTGTCGCCCTTGGCCCATTGATCTTCCAGCCGGGTCCGCTCGTCGGAGAACTGCTCGGCAATGCGCTTCACGACATTGGCCACGAGACTGTCGGCGCGTTCGACCGCCTCACGGGGTTCATCGACGAACGAGGTTTGCACGCTGTCCCAGCGAGCGCGAAAGTTGTGCAGCTCGTCCTCCGGAAACAGCGGGCCCGAAGCCCTGGCAGCGGGGCTGGCAGTGGGGCTGGACGCCGGCAGCAGGATCGGACCGTCGTTCCGGTCCGCGCGAGCGGCCTCATCGCGGCGGTTCAATGGGTCACCCGGATCACGCGGGTCACGCTCGATGCCGGCGCGGGTCTGCCGGGCTGTTTCCGGATGGGCGATATCGGCGGTGCTCAGCGGTTCATAAGCCGGGGTGTCGTCGTTACGATGCAATTCGTTCATGGGAGCCTCCTGCAACCTGGGGTTTGGGGGATTCGAGCAGTTCGTCGAACAGCGAGCGGAAGTGAACCATCGCCCGCCGCAACTCTTCGGTGGTGGACTCGCCCTTGTTGTGGCGCAGGGTGATGTCGCGGGCCGAGCGGTAGTTCTGCACGACCGCGGGGTAGTTGACGGAGATGTCGGCGGCGCGCTGCTCGAAGTCGCCCATCGGGTAGCCGCGTGCGCTCATGACAGTGGTGACGAGTGCGTCGGCCTGGTTGACCGCGGCGGCGGGGTCGTCGACGAAACGGCGCTGTACGGCCGCCCATTCGCCGGCATAGCGGTCGCGATCCACGGCAGTGAGCGGGCGCAGCGAAAACTTCTCGACCCGCTTTTCGCGCTCCAGCAGAGCGGCTTCGGCGTGGCGCGGATCGCCGTGCTGTTGCACCGCCCGGTCGTACTCCGGGCCAAACTTCTCCTTCAGATGCGCGCTGCCGCGGCGGCGCGCGATAAGCAACGCGGCGATAATGACGATCACCGCGATCACCACGATCACGGCTATAAGGGTCCTTGTGTCCATGCCTTCGCACCTCACCGTGATTGGATGCCGAGTGAAGTAAGGGTGGAGAAATTTGGCGCTGGCCCGAACAAACCACATTGGGCCGGCCGCCATACATTCCGGGCATGGAAGTGTTCCGCGAGGCTGCTGGCGGCGCCAACCTTCAGCAGCGGATGATGTCAGGGGAGGTGAGGCCGCGGGTGGCGTTACGGGTGTCCACGAAGAGCTTGCTGGCCGCGACCAGCGCGGGGATATCGTAGGCAGAGTGGTCGGTGACCAGGACCACGCAGTCGAACTCGGAGATGCGGTCGAGTGGGGTGGAGCGCTTTTTCACGGAGTAGTGGCGGCCGACCCCGACCTCGGGGAAGAATGGGTCGCTGTAGGAGACCTCCGCGCCGGCGCGCTGCAGCAGGTCGAAGAGGACCAGCGCGGGGGATTCGCGGAGGTCGTCGATATCGCGTTTATAGGCGATCCCGAGCAGCAGGATGCGCCTTGTTTGCAAGGATTTGCCGCGGGCTTCGAGGGCTCGCTCGACGGCTTTGACGACGAAGCCCGGCATCGCCTCGTTGACCTCGCCGGCGAGCTCGATGAAGCGCGTGGGCTGGTTGAACTGGCGGGCGCGCCAGCTCAGGTAGAAGGGATCGACAGGGATGCAGTGGCCGCCGATGCCTGGGCCGGGATAGAACGGATGGAAGCCGAAAGGCTTGGTGGAGGCTGCATCGATGACCTCCCAGATGTCGATTTTCATGGCTAAACAGAGCTGTTTCAGCTCGTTCACGAGCGCGATATTGACGCTGCGGTAGATGTTTTCGAGCAGCTTGGTCATCTCAGCGGCCTCGGGGGAGGACATCTGTACCGTTCGGTCGAAAATAGCCCCGTAGAGCGCGGCTGCCGCTACAGTCGCGCAGGGCTCGACGCCGCCGAGGACCTTGGGGATGGCGCGGCGGGGAGTGGTGAGGTTGCCCGGGTCCTCGCGCTCGGGGGAGAACGCGACCATCAGGCCGGTTAGGGGCGGGCTGTCCGAGGGGTTCTCTGGAAAAACGGCAGGTCCTTCGCTGCTCTCAGAATGACAATTCTGTGGCGGTGGGGAGGCGGGTGCAGGGCGGTGGGCTGAATCGCGCAGGACGCACGTGCCGGGTGGCCCGAGGCGTTCCAGGATGGGGACGACCAGTTCGGTGGTGGTGCCGGGCCAGGTGGTGCTTTCGAGCACGATGAGTTGGCCGGGGCGGGTGTGCGGCGCGAGGGCTTCGACGGTGCGGGTGACGAAGCTCATGTCGGGCTCGTGGGCCCGGTCCGCGCCCGAAGCCGCGCCGGAAGCGAGCGGCGTGGGGACGCAGATCAGGATGGCATCGCAGGCGGCGAGCGCGGCGAAATCGGTGGTGGCGCGGAAGCCGGCCGCGAGCGCGGCCGCGACGTGCTCGGATTCAATGCGGTGGATGTAGGAGCGGCCGGCGTTCAGATGCTCTACCTTGGCGGCGTCGATGTCGAGGCCGGTAACGCGGAAGGCCGCCTCGGAGAAGAGCAGCGCCAGCGGCAGACCGACGTACCCGAGGCCGAGGATGGCGACGTGGAGGTCGCGAACGCCGTCGCGAAGTTCGGTGCGGGCGATCCAGTCCTGGAGCGTCTGAGGCTGCTGTGTGGCCGCGTCGCTCATGCGCGGTCCGCGGGGGTGGAAGCGGTTTGCGGGGCTTCGGCCTCTGCGGCCCCACTCATGTCGCGATGAAGCCGCGCCATGAATGGGCCACCCGGCATCTGGGCGGCGAGTTGGTCGCGATACCAGGCGACGGTGCGGGCGAGGCCTTCTTCGAAGCCGATCCGAGGCTGGTAGCCGAAGGCCGCGCGCGCGGCGGAGATGTCGGCGAGGGAGTCGCGGACGTCGCCCGGCCGGGGTGCAGTGTAGCGCGGCGGCTGGGTGTAACCGGTGAGCTGGGCGAGGATGCGGAAGGTCTCGTTGAGCGAGTGGCGTTGGGCGGTGGCAATGTTGAAGACGCGCCCCGACACGCGTTCGGCGGGTGCCGCGAGGGCGAGCAGGTTGGCGCTGACCACGTTGTCGATGAAGGTGAAATCGCGGGTCTGCTCGCCGTCGCCGTGGAGGGTGGGCCGGGCGTCTGGATTCGCTGAATTCGCTGGATTCGCTGGAGCTGCGCGCGCGGCTGGACCGGCCGAGTGCTGCAGCATCTGGAGCGCGAGCTTCGCGATCACGCCGGAGTAAGGGGAGTCCGGCGCCTGGCGCGGGCCGAAGATGTTGAAGTAGCGCAGGCAGACGGTCTCCATGCCGTACACGCGCGCGTAGGTCTGCATGTAAAGCTCGCCGGCGAGCTTCTGCACCCCGTAGGGCGAGAGCGGCTGCGGGGCCATGGTCTCGACGCGCGGAAAGCCGGGCTGGTCGCCGTAGGCGGAGCTGGAGGCGGCGTAGAGCACGCGCTTGACGCCAACTGCGCGCGCGGCTTCGAGCAGGTTGAACGTGCCCTCAAGGTTGGCGTTGTGACTGCTGCGCGGGTCTTCAACGCTGCGCGGCACGCTGGGCAGCGCTCCCTGGTGGAGGATCGCGTCCACGCCGATGCAGGCGCGGGCGACGGCGGCTGCGTCGGCCAGATCGGCTTCGATGAAGTCGACTTTTTCGGGAATGTTGGAGAGCTTGCCGGTGGCGAGGTTGTCGAGACCGCGCACTACATTGGCGCCGCGGGCGCTATCGCCGCGCGCGAGCAGCGCATCCGCAAGATGCGAGCCGATGAAGCCTGCGACGCCGGTGATGAGGTAAGTGGACACTCGATTCAGTGTAGCTTTCATTGACCCTCTCCGTGGGTGTGTGCATACTGGGTGGCATGAACAGACATGGTAGCGGTGTGGCGGCAATTGCCGGCGTGAGTGCGGCTGCATTGGCGTTGGTCTTTGCGGCGAGCGCGCGGGCCCAGCAGGACCCAGCGACCGGGGCGGTTGCAGGCACGATTACCTTTGCCGACACACAGCGGCCGGCACGATTTGCGAAGGTGACGTTGACCCCGGTGCATTCGGACACGAAGGGCCTGGAGGCGCTTTCGGCGAAGAAGGAGAGCGACATCAACCCGATGGCCGCGCTGGGCGCGCTGATGGGGGGGATGACCATGTTGGCGACAGAGACGGATCTGGAGGGGCGCTACGAGTTGGCGAATGTGCCTCCGGGAGACTATTACGTTCTGGCCAACGTGGCGGGATATGTCTCGCCAGCGACTATGGCTGCGATGAACGGAGCAGCCGACGCAATGGCCGGAGCCCCGGTAGTGCACGTGGAGCCGAACCGGATGGTGCGGGGCAATGAGTCGCTGGAACATGGAGCGGTCATCAGCGGGCGCGTGAGCTTCGAGGATGGGTCTCCGGTGACGGGGGTGGCGGTCACGCTGGAGACCGCAAAGAAGGCAGCCAAGCCCAAAAGCGGCGACGACATGGATCTGGGTCGGACGATGATGCTGGCCATGAACGGCGGGATGAAGATCGCCCTGACCGACGATCGCGGGGAGTATCGGATTGCTGGGCTACCGGCGGGCGAGTACAGGGTCCAGGCGGCGGTCCCACTGGCGGGAAACGTTTCGATGCGCGGCGGGGTGATGAACCTGAACAGCATGCGGGGCGCGTCGAAGATGACGATGTACGCTCCGGCAACGTTGCACGAGTCGGAGGCGAAGACCCTTGCGATCAAAAACGGAGAGGACCGCGAAGATGTGGACATCCTGGTGAACATGGAGGGGATGCACTCGGTGAGCGGCCATGTAGCGTCGGCGGTGGACCACCACCTGCTGAACTCCGGGCAGGTGACCCTCACCGACACGACGGACAAGAAGCTGACGCGTGCCGGGGCGATTGCGGCGGACGGGAGCTTTACGGTGCTGTATGTTCCGAGCGGAAGCTACACCCTGAAGGTGACGGAGGCGGCCGATACGACGCCAGGACCGAAGAAGGCCGCGAGGGGGCTGCTGAACTTTCAGCAGGATAAGGTGGTGAAGAGCTATGACGACAGGACGCAGCCGCAGGTTGTCGCGGCGAGCGACTCGACAGGCGTGGATATCGAGCTGAAGGAGTCGACCAAGGTGAAGCAGCAGCCGGACATGAATGGGCTGTTCGGCGGGACCGCGGGCCCGGCGAATCCTCAGTAGGTTTTGATACGGAGGTCGACCACCGTCTGCATGTGGCTGTTGAACTTGCTGATCGAGTGGATCGCCGAGCTGTGGCCGCGGAAGGTCGCCCAGACGCGGTAGTCGGCCGAGCCGTTGAGGCGCTTGAACTGGTACTCGCCGTTGGCCTGGGTGATGTAGGTGATGACGCTCTTGTCGTCCGGGTTCTGGAGCTTGACGATGGCGCCGCGCAGGGGTTCGTGGCCGTCGTCGGTGACGCGGCCGCTGAGGTTGCGCGTGGCGGTGGCGGAGAGCGGCGGATTCTGCGCGGTGGCGGGCAGGCTAAAGAGCAACGCGGCGGCGACGAGCGTGACAGCGGCTTGGCGGGTGACGCTGGAGGGACGGCGGTGATGCGTTGCGGGTTTCGTCATACGGCCGAGCTCCTCGGCAGGCTTTCGCGCGTGGCGCTGTGTTCAGCATAGTCCGGTTCATCCGATGCGGCGAAAGAAGCAGATTCCTGCCGAATGACAACTAGAAAAGCAAGAGCAAAGCAAATTCACCTGCGGCTAGTAGCTGTGCCCGAGCACCGGGTGCGGCTCGTAGGGTTCTTCGAGGCGCTTGATCTCGTCGTCGGTGAGCTTCAGTTGTCGCGTCGTGAGCGCGTCTTCGAGCTGGTAGAGCTTGCTGGCGCCGATGATGGGCGCGGAGACGGCGGGCTTCGAGAGAATCCAGGCGAGCGCGACCTGCGCGGGTTTGGCGTGGCGTTGCTCGGCGATCTCGACCACGCGATCGACGACGGTGAAGTCGGAGTCGCGGTAGTAGAGGTTGTGGGCGAAGTCGTCGGTGCGGGCGCGGGTGGTCTCGGCGTTGGACTTGCCTTCGGGCGCCTTCTGCTCGTCGCCGCGCTTGCGGTTGCCGGTGAGGAAGCCGCGCGCCAGCGGCGACCACGGGATGCAGCCGACGCGCTGGTCCAGGCAGAGCGGAATCATCTCGCGCTCTTCTTCGCGATAGACCAGGTTGTAGTGATTCTGCATGGTGATAAAGCGGGCGAGATGGTTTTCGCGCTGGAAGTTGAGCATCTTCTGGAACTGCCAGGCATACATGCTGGAGGCGCCGAGGTAGAGTGCCTTGCCGGCGCGGACCACATCATGCAGCGCTTCGCAGGTCTCTTCGATCGGGGTGTTTTTGTCGAAGCGGTGGATCTGGTAAAGGTCCACATAATCGACGCCGAGGCGCTTGAGCGACGCGTCGATCGAAGCCATGATGTGCTTGCGGGAGAGGCCGCGGTCGTTGGGGCAATCGCTCATCGGGTTGAAGACCTTGGTGGCGATCACCAGCTCCTGGCGGCGGGGCTGGAACTCGCGCAGCAGCTTGCCGGTGAGGCACTCGCTCTCGCCGGCCGAGTAGATGTCGGCGGTGTCGAAGAAGTTGATGCCGGCCTCGACGGCGCGCTTGACGATGGGCCGGGCTTCGTCTTCTTCCAGCACCCACTCGCGCCATTTTTTCGAGCCGTAGGTCATCATGCCCAGGCAGAGCGGGGAGATGCGAACGCCGGTCGCGCCAAGGTTGACGTACGGCATGGAGTTGCTGGGAGCTTCGGCCATGCAGGCTAAGATGCTCACCGGGGGCAGGAAGTTCCACGGGGCGGGGCGGGAAGTCCGCGGACAGCGCGCGGGCTGGGAACTTCGGCGCGGCCGGCGCAGGCCTCCTGCACCGCCCCGAAGACATCTTATTTGTGTACCCGCCGTGCTTCTCCGTAGGCCCCGATGTAGGGGGAGAGCGCACGGCGGCGACTGTGCTGTCGGGTGCAGGAAGCGCCCGAGCGCGAAGCGGGTTTCATGGTGGGTTTGCAGTCAGGTTGGCAACCGTTTCCCGCCCGGCTCACGGAGATCGGCGCAGCGGAAATGGCGCAGGCAAGAGCCGTCGTGATCCGGTTGGGGCAACGCCTGAGGCGAATCTTTCCGGCTAACGCGCACGTCTAACGAAGTGGTACACTGTGGCTTGCTGGAGACGTGCGCCTACGAGTTGCCGAAGGCCTAGCGAAACAAGCGAATTTGCTCGTTGAAGCTATGGTTCTTCCGCCCGCGCCCGCGGCCTTGACCGCAAACCTCCGTTCCCAGCGACCCGCAACAGCCAAGGGACATCTCCGCGCCAGGGCAACAGCCAGACGCACTGAGCGGCAGATTTCC
Organism: Granulicella sp.; assembly: GCA_965277925.1. Taxonomy (GTDB): domain Bacteria; phylum Acidobacteriota; class Terriglobia; order Terriglobales; family Acidobacteriaceae; genus Granulicella. The sequence continues at coordinate 3,306,944 of OZ255850.1, forward strand.
AACAAATTTTATCGAGGCCCGCCCTGCGCGCCGGGCTCGCCCTTGAGGAGCGCCATCCGTGGCTGAAGAACTAGACAAGTACGAAGAAGACGTAGACCGCATCATCGACACCGGCAAGGAGAAGGGCTACCTGACCTACGGCGAAGTCAACGACCTGCTGCCCGGCGATATTACCTCGCCCGACGAGCTCGATGACCTGATGACCACCATCAACACGCAGGGCATCGACGTGTTGACCGAGAACCGCCGCGATCGCCACGCGGAGGAGCCCGACAACGAGAGCGGCGAGGAGAGCGACGACGTCGAGCTCGACCTCTCGCCGGGAACGCTTGAGAAGACCAACGACCCCGTGCGCATGTATCTGCGCGAGATGGGCACCGTTCCGCTGCTCACCCGCGAGGGCGAGGTGGAGATTGCGAAACGCATCGAGCGCGGGCAGATGCGCGTAATGAAGGCCATCTCGCGGTCTTCGATTGTGATCCGCGAGATCGTCGGGCTGGGCGAAGACCTGCGCCGCGGCGTGCGCAACATCAAGGAGGTCGTCACCTTCGACGAGGAAGAGCTCACCGAGGAAATTCTCACGGCTCGCGTGAAGGCCACCGTTGCGCGCATCGACGAGCTGGTGAAGCACCAGAAGAAGGCCGCCGATTACTTCGCGAAATCGGAAGACCCGCAGGGCAAGGACCCCAAGGCCAAGCAGCGCTTTGAGCGTCGCAATGTCTGGATGGCCGGCCGCGAGAACGTCTTCGTTTCGCGCATCGTGCGCGAGTTCAAGTACACCAACAACGAGAAGAAGCGGCTGCTCGACAAGGTCAACAAGACGGTCGATTCGATGCGCACGCTGGAGCGCCAGATCCGCTCGCTCGAAGCCAAGTTTGAGGCCTCGCGCTCGGAAGAGTTGAAGAAGGAGTACAAGCGCCAGCAGCGCAACTGCCGCACCGATCTGGAGCGCGTCGAGGCCGACGCCGGCATCTCGCTTGACGATCTCAAGCGCACGCAGCGCGAGATCATCCAGGGCGATATGGACGCCGAGAAGGCCAAGCGCGAGCTCATCGAAGCCAACCTGCGCCTGGTCGTTTCGATCGCCAAGAAGTACACCAACCGCGGCCTGCAGTTCCTCGACCTCATCCAGGAGGGCAACATCGGCCTGATGAAGGCCGTGGACAAGTTCGAGTATCGCCGCGGCTACAAGTTCTCGACCTACGCGACGTGGTGGATTCGCCAGGCCATCACCCGCGCCATCGCCGACCAGGCCCGGACGATCCGCATCCCCGTGCACATGATCGAGACCATCAACAAGCTCATCCGCACCAGCCGCCAGCTCGTGCAGGAGCTCGGCCGCGAAGCGTCTTCGGAAGAGATCGCCAAGCGCATGGACATTCCCGTCGCGAAGGTCCGCAAGGTGTTGAAGATCGCGCAGGAGCCGATCTCGCTCGAAACGCCGATCGGCGAAGAGGAAGATTCGCACCTCGGCGACTTCATCGAAGACCGCATGGCCGTCTCGCCGTCCGATGCGGTCATCTCGGTCAACCTGAAGGAGTACACATCGCAAGTGCTTCGCACATTGACGCCGCGCGAAGAGCGCGTGATCAAGATGCGCTTCGGCCTTGAGGACGGCTCCGAGCACACGCTCGAGGAGGTCGGCCAAAGCTTCCAGGTCACCCGCGAGCGCATCCGCCAGATCGAAGCCAAGGCCCTCCGCAAGCTGCGCCATCCCAGCCGCTCGCGCAAACTGAAAGCGTTCGTCGACGGCGTCAAAGAGATGTAAGCCGGAATATGTAATTTGAAGCCACATTTGAAGCCACAATGACAGAGGACGCGCCTTACCACCGGCGCGTCCTCTGTTTTGCGGGCAATTTGGTCGAGACAACGTGTTAGGTGGAGCACCCTGCACCGCCGAAGCCAGAGACGGCACCCTGCGATTACACTGGAAGGAAGTCCAAAGCTTCCAAGCAGATTTCGTCAGGGAGAATCGCTTTTGCCTCCGCCCCATTCCTCGTTGGCGACGAACGCTGGACAGGCTCCTGCTGCCCGGCCCGCGCTCTCAGCCGGCGACAAGATCGCCGCGTGCGCCGGCATTCTGACGCTCGCGCTCACGGGCGAGATCTACCAGCGCACGTCGGGCTTCATCGTCAAGCATCTCCGCCCGGGGGCGGCCGACTACATCTACGCGCGCGCCACGGTGCGGTCGTACGAGATCATGCTGGGCGTTCTGCTGGCCGCCCTTCTGCTGCAGCCGCTGCTGGCCGCCGGGATCGACCGCCTGCGCGGGCATTGGCGCCGCCGGCACACAGCCCTGGCGTTGCTGGGCGCGTGTGCTTTTCTGTGCGTCTTCCTCGTTCACACCGGGCGGCATCAGTTTGGCGGGTTCGACTTCAGCATCCTGATGGAGCTCGGCTGGCGGCAGGTGCAGGGCCAGCGGCTTTACGTGGACTTCGTGGCTCCCACGCCGCCGGGCTTCAATCTTGGCATCAAGTATGCGTTCGAGATCTTCGGCGTGAGCTGGGACGCGAACCTCTATCTCAGCGCGATCTTCGCCTGCGCCACGTTTCTCTGGATGTTCTGGCTGATGCTGCAACTGGAGTTCAGCACCCTGGCCGCGATGGGCACGGCATTCGCCATCGAGTGCGAGGCGATGCTGCTGCTGAGCTTCTGGTGGTACAACAACAGCGCGATGGTGCTGGCCGCGGTGTTCCTGCTGGCCTGCCTGGTCTATGCGCGCAGGCCGCAATCGATCCCCATCTCGATCCCGGTGCAGGCCTCGTACATCGCCGCGCTGGTGCTGCTGGCGCTGATGAAGCCGAACGTCGCGGGCATCGCTATCGCGGGCGGGGTGCTGCTGCTGCTGATCGCGACCGAGCGCCGCTGGCGGCTGGTTCTGCTGACGCTGGGCGCGGCGGTCGCCGTGCTGCTGATCTTCGCGGCCAACCACATCTCCCTCTCCGCGATGCTGGCCAGCTATCGCGAGTCCAGCAGGCTGCGCGGCGGCTTCAGCGACTTCGGCTTTCTGCAGTTGGACTTCCTCGAGCAGACCGCGGCCGAGTGCGCTCTGTTCGCGCTCGCGCTGCCCTGGCTGTGGATGCTGCCCCGCACCATCCGATTCGCCCGTGGCCAAGGCCGTCCCGGGGTCGCCCTGCAGCTCTTCTTTCCCCTGACGCTGCTGCTTGCCGTCTACTCGCTCCGCACCAATGGCGACTTCTGGCTGGTGGAGTGCGCGCCGCTGCTGGCGGTGGGTGGCTTCGTAGTCTATGGACGGACGGCCGGCGAGTTGAGCAGCGGCGAACGATCGACCGGAGCACGCACGCTCGCGCCCGCGGCCATGCGGCGATTCTTCACCGCGCTGTTGTGCGCCAGCATCGCGTCCAGCCTCTATATGGGAGCGCTGCGGCTGCGCGTCTACAGCATCGGCGCGGGCAAGTTCTTCGAGTGGACCGACAACGAAAATCCCATCGACTTCGGTCCGCTGCGGCACATGCGGGTCAGCCGCGCGATGATCGAGGTCGAGCAGCAGATCGGTGCGGCGGCCGCGTCCAACCCCGGCCCCCGCTTCTTCGGTCCGCGCGTCGACTTCAACTACGCTGTCCTGGGCCTCCCTTCGCCGGAGCACTTTGCCGCGTGGTGGCATCCGGGCGTGGCGTTCGCCATCGAGCAGGAGCCGCAGCTGGTGCAGGTGTGGAAGGACCACCGCTTTCAAACGCTGATCTTCCTGAAGGACGACTACACGTTTTATCCAGCCGAGTTGATGGACGCGATCGCCCGCGACTACACGCGCGACGATCGCTACACCCGGATCACGGTGTACCACCGGCGCCCGGGGACACCGTGAGAATTTCAACCGCCTCCGCAGCCATCGCCGGCTCCGTGACGTGACCAGGCGCCGCTATACAATGAAGACTCACCGAGTCTTCGTCCCGATATTCAACCCCGGCGCTCAAACCTGGAGGGCAGGATCACAACGCACACGCTGCCCGTCACCGGCAACACGGAGCGCACCCAGCCCGAGAACCGCGTGTTCTATCCCGCGCTCGATGGCCTTCGCGCCATTGCGTTCTTTTTCGTCTTTGCCCAGCACTATATGTCGTTTCCCTGGGGCTGGTCGGGCGTCAACGCCTTCTTCGTCCTCTCCGGCTTTCTCATCACCGGCATCCTCTTCGACACCCGCGACGACCCGCACCGCGCGCGCAACTTCTACGTTCGCCGCACCCTGCGCATCTTTCCGCTGTACTATGGCATCTTCCTTCTGTTCCTGATCACGACGCCCATCTTTCACTGGGTGTGGAGCGCAGCCTGGATCGCGTGGCCGCTTTACCTCGGCAACTTCCTGCGCTTCGTTTCGCCGGCGGCCACCGTGGCGGGCACTACGCTGCAACGCGCCGGCGACGCGCAACTGCACGGCTCAGGTTTTCCGGTCACTCTTTACATGGGCCACTTCTGGTCGCTCTGCGTCGAAGAGCAGTTCTATCTGTTCTGGCCGTGGATCATCTTCTACGTCCGCTCGCGGCGCGTTCTTCTCTGGGTGTGCAGCATCGTTGTTGTGCTTGGCCCCATCGCGCGCCTGCTCGCCGAGCACCTCGCGCCCCGCTGGATGATCGCCGGCCAACTCACCTACCGGGTGACCCCCTTCCAGCTCGATTCCCTTCTGCTCGGCGCGCTGCTCGCGCTGCTCTGGCGCGGCGTCCACCGCCAGCTCTTGCTCAAACTGGGGTCTGTCGTCGCCGCCGCTGGCTCGCTTCTGCTGCTGGTCTACGTCGCCTGGATCGTCGCAACCTGTTTCCCCAACTTCCTGGCGCACTTCCGCTATCCCTCGTGGGCGCTCAGTTGGGGACTCAGCCTCGTCAACATTTACTCCGCGTCGCTCGTACTGTGCGCGCTTCGTCCGGGCTCATGGGCCTTCCGGCTCTTCCGCCTGCGGCCGTTGCGCTGGGTGGGGCGCATCAGCTACGGCGCCTACGTGATCCACGATAGTTTGCACGCGGCCTACTTTCACTTCATCTTCGGCCTTGCCCGTCACCTTCACCTCTACGATGCCATCGGCGAAAATGGTCTTTGGTACACATCCCTGGGGTTCTCCTTCGTCTTCACACTGGTGCTCGCGCATCTCAGCTTCCGGTTCTACGAATCGCGCTTTTTGAACCTGAAAGAACGCTGGACAATTCGGGGCTCAGCCTAATATTGGGCGCATCCGTTCAAGAGGCCCCAGAATAACTTCAACTGTCTCTACACGCCACGACCTTCTCCCAGCTTCGGTTAGACTTTAATTCCCGGATGAAACCCTAAGCTCGTGGTCCCATCCCGGAGGTGCTTCTGCCAAACTCTGCCGTCACCGTCGATAGGCTCCCAGAGGCTATCGACGCCGCGCACCCGCTATCCGATGACCCCAACCTCCCAAGAATTTGGATACGGCCCTACTATGCCTCTTTCAATGGCCTTCGCGCTGTTGCGATTCTGCTCGTATTTCTGATCCATTATGGCGGCTACATCCTGCCTGCCTCCGTGACCGGAAATATGTGGGTCGGGGTCGATCTCTTTTTCGTACTCTCCGGCTTTCTGATCACCGGCATCCTGTACGACTCGCTTCACGACCCGCGTTTTTTCCGAAACTTCTACACGCGTCGCGCGCTGCGAATTTTTCCTCTGTACTACGGCTTCTTCCTGTGCCTCTTCCTTCTCACGCCGGTGTTGCATATCCAGTACCGCAGTTCCATCCTGTTGTACTTCGCTTACGTTGGGAACCTGGCAATGCCATTCTGCCTGAGAGTGGGCAATAATCCGACTACCTTCCAGTTCATGTTGCATGGACACGAAGTTTACGGCAATATCGGTCATTTCTGGTCGCTTTGCGTCGAGGAGCAGTTCTACGTCATCTGGCCGGCGATCGTCTGGTTCGTGCGTTCGCGCGCTTCTCTCATGCGAGTCTGCGTTGGAGGATGTCTTCTGGTCTTGCTGGTGCGCATCGTTGCGGTCGCCTATCTGGGACGCTTCGGGACTTTCATGCACTTTCTAAGCTGGTACACCTTTACCCGTGCGGATACCCTCATGGTGGGCGCATGGCTTGCGCTCTGGCTGCGGGGCCGGACTTTGTCCCTCGTTCAGCTTCGCCGTCTGTCCGGAGCGCTTTTCTATGGCGTGGTTGGCATCTTCGTTCTCTGCTCCCACATCTTGCCGCCCGCCGTATATGGCTCTGGCTTCGCTACTGTCGGGTATACGCTTATCGCGCTCGCCGGCGCCGGGCTGGTTCTGCGCTCGCTGGACGACAGCAGCCGCTTCTCGCGCGTTCTGCGCCTGCGTTTTCTATCCGCGCTCGGGGCAATCAGCTACGGCTTTTACCTTGTCCACCACCTCTATTTGTATGAGTTCCTTGATCTCTATAACCGTTACGCTATCGTGCACCGGTTTGGGTTCCTCATTCCCTTCGTGGCGTTCGCTCTCTCGTGGGCTCTCGCTGCGCTAAGCTTCCGCTATCTGGAGTCGCCGTTCCTCCGATTGAAGAGCAGGCTTGCGCCACAGTGGGTGCCGCAGCCCGCGCCCGCGTTCGGCGAAGGACCAGGCTCCGATTTCGTGCCTGTGGCCCTGCACGTCCCGGAGCCGCGCCCCTTCGCTCCCGCGGCCGACGACTCACCTTGATCCCCTTCTATGTAAACCGGACCTCCTCGGGCCTCTTGCTTAAATCCTGACAGATAGCTGGGGTGCAGCTCCGCCTCTACGAGTCCCTTTCCTTAACCACGAAGAACGCTGGACCGCGCGCCCGTAACGCTGGCGTCTGTTGTTCGCAACCGACTCCGCAATTGGTAAACTCATCGCAGTCCATCTCCCCGGAGGCCCATGCAGAACAGAGAGTGGACGCTTCGCCCTTCACCTCTTTTGCGCCGCTTTTACCCTGCACTAGACGGCCTGCGCGCAGTAGCCTTCCTCACCGTTTTCTTTGCGCATTATGGCACCGTCGTCTGCCGCTGGCCCATCCTCAGATGGGGCTGGGCGGGTGTGGACATCTTCTTTGTGTTGTCGGGATTTCTCATCACAGGCATCCTGTACGACACACTCGATCGCCGCGATTTCTTCAGAAACTTCTATATCCGGCGCACCCTGAGAATCTTCCCACTTTTTTTTGGATTCTGGCTCTTCATGCTGCTACTAACGCCACTGCTGCGGATCGCCTGGAACCGCTACGACCTGGCGACGGTGCTCTACATCGGCAACTTCTTTCTCGCTGGTGGCGTGCTCGGGCACCACCCAGTCTCCGGCGTGATCCAATGTCTTCGTGGATTCCACGGCCACCCGATCAGCATCGAGATCGGCCCTCTATGGTCACTGTGCGTGGAAGAGCAGTTCTATCTTGTCTGGCCAGCGGTCGTCTGGGCCGTACGCTCGCGGCGCAAGCTCCTCCTGATTTGCTTCGCCGTCATCCTGGCCGAGCCATTTATCCGGGAACTCTACTGGCACTTGTCACGCTCTTCTTCTCAGGTAGGCGCCATTTACTTCAACACCTTCACCCGAGTCGACACCCTTATGGTGGGCGCGGCAGTCGCCCTGTGGCTTCGCGGCCCGCACGCCAGCGAAGCGGCGGTTCGCCGGGTCGCATATCTGCTGACCTGTGTACCGTTGCCAGTGCTCGCCCTGCTCCTTCACCGCACCCACGCTGGGGCCATGTCTGACTGGATATCCAATCACGTGGTCGTGACCTTCGGCTTCACGCTGATAGCCCTGTTCAGCGCCGGCTTACTTCTACTGGCCGTGCTCTCAGGATCGTGGCTTCACCGGCTCTTGCGAATCGCTCCACTAACGTACCTGGGCCGCCTATCCTACGGCCTCTATTTTTTTCATGCTTTACCGATCTACATCATGATCAACCTGGGGTTGGCCGAGCCCTACCACCGCATCCGCCTGCTCTTTGTTCCGATCGCCTTCACCTACGCCTTCCTTGCGGCATGGTTGAGCTTCCGGTATCTGGAGTCGCCGTTCCTACGCCTAAAGGAGCGCTTGGCCCCACGCCCCGGAGCCGTCAACGACCCCCCGCCGGTCGCAGCGTGAACGCGACCACGGCGTCACTCTTATCTGCTTCACCCAACCGGTTCCCGCCCACCGCGATCACGACGTACTGCCGCCCTCGCAGCTCATACGTCATCGGCGTGGCGTTCGCTGTTGCGGGTAACGGACCCTTCCAAAGCTCTTTGCCACTCGCCGCATCGTAGGCGCGCAAAAAAGCATCGTTGGTCGAAGCGGCAAATACCAACCCGCCCGCTGTCACGATCGTTCCGCCCACGCCGACCGAACCGGGGCCGCCTTCGACCATCCTGCCATGCGCGACCGACCATATCTGCCTGCCGGTGTCGAGATTCGTCGCCACAATGCGACCGTAAGGGGCAGGCCCGCAAGGAACGCCGCCAGGACTCACCACCGCCTGCAGCGACATTCTGTACGGAGCGCCTCGCATCACGCTGCCATCGGTAGGCCCCAGGCCCATGTCGGGCGGCCGGTACGCACTGCCTGTCAGGGGATCCGGCGGCGGCGAGGGGAGCACCGGCTGCCGGCCGGTCCACTTCCGCACCGCACGCTGCCACAGCGTCAGCTTCGGCGGCGGAGGCGGCAACTTTGATATCATCTGCTGCCGGTAAGGCATCGAGTTCACCCGGGTATACATGACGCCCGTCTGCGGGTCGAGTGCGGACGATCCCCAGTTCGGGCCGCCCAGAGCGGATGGATAAAGCAAGCTGCCCTTTTCCGACGGAGGCGTAAACAGCCCCTGGTAATTCAGCTTTTGTATCTCCTCGCCGCAGAACTTCCGGTCGGACGCGCTTCCGCGCAAATCCGCCAAGGAGTAGCGCAGCGGCTGCAACGGCGGCAGCGTGGAGAACGGCTGAGTCGGCCACGAAACCTCGCCACTCAATTTGGACCTGGGGACCGGCCGCTCCATGATCGGATACAGCGGCTCTCCATTCAGCCGGTTGAACACATAAATCATCCCGGTTTTATTGGTGATCGCGACTGCCGGGATCGTCCCTCGGAAGGTGAACAGAAGGGGTTGCGATGCGGTATCGTAGTCCCACAGATCGTGGTGCACCAGTTGGAACGCCCACACCTTCTGCCCGGTCGATGCCCGCAGCGCGACGAGGGAATCGGCGTCGCGATTGTCTCCCACCCTCAGACCGCCGTAGTAATCGACAGCGGCGCTTCCGGTCGGCACAAAGACCAGGTCGTGTTCGGCATCAGCCGCTAGAGGCGTCCATGGGTTGCCGCTGCCGCTCTTGTGCTCCTGCACAGCACTCGCCCAACGGACCGGCTGCCACGACCAGACTTGCCGCCCGCTGCGCGCATCGAAACCACGCACCTCGCCGGACGGCGAATTGACGGTCTGATTGTCGCCGACCGACGAGCCCAGCACGATCCGGTCTCCCACCGCGACCGGCGGCGAGGTGTACTCCAGCAACCACAGCTCCGAGATGTAAACTCCCTGCGACAGGTCCACCGTTCCTGCATCGCCGAAGTCTCTGCACGGCCTGCCGGTGGTCGCGTCGAGCGCCATCAACCGTCTGTCCAGCGTGGCGACCAATACGCGATCCGGACATGTCTCGCGGTGTCCGGCGCTGCTGTGCCCCATGCTGCTGCGCCCCATGCTGCTGTGCCCCGCGTTGCTGTGCCCCGCGCTGCTGTGCCACAGCGCCACCCCGCGCGCCGCCACGATGTAAATGATCTTGCTTCGGTCGACCTTCGGATCGAAGTGCCACTTCAGCTTCCCGGTAGCCGCATCCACCGCGAACACTTCATCGAACGGTGAGTCGAAATAAAGCGTCCCGTTCCAAAGCACGGGAGTCGCCTCGAACAGGGCGTGCTTGTTCAACGGCGAAGCAACCTGGGTCAGCGCGTGGGTGTGAAACGTCCAGGCCGCTTGCAGCGCGCCCACGTTCTCTGGCTTGATCTGGTCTGCGGTTGAGTACCGCTGCCCCGCAAGGTCTCCACCGTACTCCGGCCAGCCCGCCGCGCGGGAACTCTGCGCCCGCGCCTGAACCGACACAGCAGCGAGCAGGGCGAGTACCCCGATGCATTTCCCAATGCATGTACAGATGCGCCCTGACATGCTCGCAGTATAAATCGCGCTGAAGCCTAGCCTCTCTCGCGCCCGCCATGTCCATCCTGATGCCTCTCGCCGAAATTCAGCGGATTGCAACATTGCTTCACTAGTCTGATGGCATGCGACTCAGCTTCGTGGTCCCCGCTTACAACGAAGAGGCTTATCTGCCGGCCTGTCTCGACTCCATCCTTGCCCAAACGCGCGGGCTGCGCCCCGGTCTTGACCACCAGACCGAGATCATCGTGGTCAACAACGCCAGCACCGATCGCACCCGCGAGGTCGCGCTCCGCTTCCCCGGCGTGGTGGTGGTGGACGAGCCGCGCAAGGGCCTGCCCTTCGCCCGCCAGGCTGGCTTTGCCGCCAGCAGCGGCGACCTGATCGCCAACGTGGACGCTGATTCGCGCCTCACCCCGGGGTGGGTGGAGCGCGTCTTCGCCGCCTTCGCAGAATCCGATGCCGCCGCCGAGTCCGCCGGCGCCGATCAACACACCGCGGCCAAGCCTACCGCCAGACGGCCGCTCGCCGCGCTCTCCGGCCCGCTGCTCTACTACGACCTCACGCCTCGTCAGCGCGTGCTGGTGCACGTCTTCTATCTCACCGCCTGGACGTCCTACGCGATCAACCGCTACATCCTGGGCGTGGGTTCGATGGTGCAGGGCGGCAACTTCGTGACGAGCCGGGCGGCGCTGGCGGAGATCGGCGGCTTCAACACGGCCATCAGCTTCTATGGCGAGGACACTGACATCGCCCGCCGCCTGCATGCCGTCGGCGAAGTCCGCTTCACCTTCGACCTCAAGATGTTCTCCTCGGCGCGGCGGCTCAAGAGCGAGGGCATCTTCACCATGGCGGTGCGCTACTCGATCAATTACTTCTGGACGACCTTCCTGAAGCGCCCGTTCACCGATACGTACATCGACATTCGCGAAGTCCCTGCCGTGGAGCCCCAGCCCGAAGGCTGACGTGATCGGTCTTCGATACAATTGCACAAGGATGCTGGGAGGACCGATGCATAACGAATTCACGGCGTTGATTGAAAAGCATGGCGATTGGTTTGTCGGCTTCTGTCCTGAGATTCCCGAGGCCAATGGACAGGGACGGACGGTGGAAGATTGTCGTCAGAACCTCTCGGAAGCCGTCGCTCTGGTACTGCTCGACCGCCGGGAAGATGCCTTGAAAGATGCGTCACAAGCGGTCATTCGAGAGACGGTGACGCTGGCTGCATGAACCGTGAGGCCCTGCTTCGATACCTGAGAGATCACGGCTGCTTGCAAAAGCGTGAAGGCGGCTCGCATTCCATCTGGACGAGCCCGTCGGGAAAGATGCAAGCTATCCCGAGGCATCGCGAGATCGAAGAGTTCTTGGCTCGCGCGATATGCCGAAAACTGGGATTGCCTGATCCCGCGCGCAGAGACGCGAAAGAAGACCGGTAGTCGTGCATCTCCACCTGCTCCAACTCGGCCGCGTCTCTTACGCGGAAGGTCTGCGCGTGCAGGCGGAGATCGTTGCCGCGCGCAAGGCCCATCGAATTGGCGATACACTGCTGCTGCTGGAGCACCCGCCGGTGCTCACGCTGGGCCGCAACGCTACGCGCGCGAATATCCTCGCCAGCGACGAGCTGCTGGCGCGCAAGGGCGTCGAGGTGCATGAGGTCAATCGCGGCGGCGATGTGACCTACCACGGCCCGGGCCAGCTTGTCGGATATCCGATCTTCGACCTGCGCGGCGATCTTCCGGGCAAGCGCGGCCCCCATCTCGGCCCGGTCGACTTCGTCCGCCTGATGGAAGAGGTGCTGATCCTCACCTGCAAGGACTTTGGCGTGGCTGCCCAGCGCATCTGCAAACTCACCGGCGTCTGGACGCTGGCCGGTGGCAGCGTTCGCGAGAAAAAGATCGCGGCTATCGGCGTTCATGTCTCGCAGGCGGTGACCTCGCATGGTTTTGCGCTGAACGTGACGACCGACCTGCGGGATTTCGAGTGGATTGTTCCTTGCGGCCTCGCGGATCGCGGGGTCACGTCGCTGGAGGTGGAATCGCCACGGAATTCGCCGACGCTCGCCGAGGCATCGAACCGCGTGGCGGCAAACCTTGGCCGCGTCTTTGAGCGCCAGGTGCTGGCGGTCGGCTCGTTTCAGGAGTTGTTGGAGTGCTCTCCGGCAACGGCCTGATCTAGTTTCTATATCGCTCGGTATGTAATGCTTGCTTGGCGCTGGGGATTGCTCTCCCGCTGCGCCGCTGCCGCCGTATAATCCAGAAGTTGCGCCTCATGCGCCCACCAAGCTGTCACGGAGATTTGTCACATGCCGACCGATGTCGTTATGCCCCAGATGGGCGAATCCATCACCGAAGGAACGCTCACCAAATGGCTGAAGAAAACTGGCGACACAGTCGCGCGGGATGAGCCGCTGTTCGAGATTTCGACCGACAAAGTCGATGCGGAGATCCCGTCGCCGGCGGCTGGAACGCTGGGCGAGATCAAGGTGCAGGAGGGCGCGACGGTGACGGTGGGCACGGTGGTCTGCGCGATTGAGGAGGCAGCCGCAGCCAATGCCGCTCCGTCCCCCGCCGCCGGGACGCCGAAGGACGAGGCCGTGACACCGGCGGCCGCCACCACCGCCGCGAAGGACGAGGCTGTACCCGCACCTGCGCCGGAAGCCGGCGCTGGCAACGGTAGCGGCACGGAAGTCATGATGCCGCAGATGGGGGAATCGATCACCGAGGGCACGCTCACCAAGTGGCTGAAGAAGATCGGCGATACGGTCGCGCGCGATGAGCCGATCTTTGAGATTTCGACGGACAAGGTGGACGCGGAAATTCCTTCTCCCATCGCCGGGACGCTCACCGAGATTAAGGTGCAGGAAGGCGAGACGGTTACGGTGAGCTCGGTGGTTGCGGTGATCGGCGGCGCGGCAGGTGCTCCGGCCAAGGCTGCGCCGACGACTCCGCCGGCGCCTGCGGCGGTTCCTCAGCCAGCATCGCCCCACACCCAGAAAACCGCCGACGTTCCGCAGTTGGCCAAGCCCGCAGCCGCTGCTTCGACCGGCGAGGCTCCGCGCTCGTCGCCGCTGGTGCGCAAGATCGCGAAGGAGAACGACGTCGATCTGGCGACGCTCTCGGGCACGGGCGCTTCGGGGCGCATCACCAAGCAGGATATTCTCGGGCATCTGGAGGGCGGAGCTGCGGCTCCGGTGTCTGCGGCGGCAAGCGCGCCCGCGCCGATTCCCGCCCAGCAGATTGCCTCCGCGCCTGCGACGACAGCGCCCGCCAAGGCGGCTTCAGCGGCCGCGCCACAGCCGGGCGAAGTTGTTCCGATGTCGAAGATGCGCGCAATCATTGCCAAGCGCATGGTGGAGTCGAAGGCCACCAGCGCGCACGTCCATACGGTATTCAAGGTGGACATGACGCGGATCGTGCGGCTGCGCGAAAAAGAGAAGAACAAGTACGAGCAGCGCAATGGCGTGAAGCTGACGTATATGCCGTTCATCACGCGGGCCGCGGTGCAGGCGCTGCGCAAGCACCCGATCGTGAACTCGTCCACGCAGGGCGATGCGATTCTTTATCACCGCAACATCAACATCGGGATCGCGGTGGCGCTGGAGTGGGGCTTGATCGTTCCGGTGATCAAGCAGGCCGAGGAAAAATCCTTTCTCGGCATTGCGCGGGTCATTGTCGACTTGGCCGACCGCGCGCGCTCGAAGAAGCTGGCGCCGGACGATGTCGCGGGCGGCACGTTCACGCTGACCAACTCGGGCATCTTCGGCGAGCAGTTCGGAACGCCGATCATTGCGCAGCCGCAGTCGGCGATCCTCGGAATCGGCGGCCTAGGCAAGGAAGCGGTCGTGCTCAGCGATAAGGATGGGCAGGACACCATTGCGATTCGCAGCATCCAGCGCTTCACGCTGGGCTTCGACCACCGCACCATCGACGGCGCGGATGCGGGCAAGTTCATGTCCGACTTCAAGAGCTACCTGGAGAACTGGTCGGAAGACATCGGCTAGAAGAGCTGCTCGGCGCGGCGCAGGTTGCCGGCGCTGCCGATGTTGGCGAGTGTGAAGTTGAAGCTGTAAGCGCCTTCATCGCGGATCGTGCCGAGGTTGTACCGGCGGTATTCGACCGAGAGGCCGCAGCAGTTCCAGTTGTAGCTGGACTGGATCGTGAGGTACTGGCTGCTGCCGGCGTTGAGATCGATGCCCGCACTGACCGCGGTCGAGAGGCCCGGCCGGGTGGGAACGCCGTAGCCGAGCAGGAAACGCATCTGCGAAAAGTCCGAGACCGCCGAGCTGGTGAGGCCCGTCGCCGTGTTGGTGGTGGTATCGATGGTTTCGGTGTAGAAGCGGCCGGGTGCGTTGAGGCGCGCGTAAGCGAAGCCGCCGAAGAACTTGTTCTGGTGGACATCGAGGAAGATGTTCTGGCTGGTAAATTTTGTCGCGCCGGTGTCGTAGTCGAAGTCCCACTCGAGGTCGGTGTGGCCGGAGGTGCGCAAGCGCATGCGCGAGATCAGCGGCGAGATGTTGCGCGGCTCGGTGAGGAAGGCGATGCCGGAGAGGTCCAGCGTGGTGGTAAAGATGTTGCGGCGGCGATCGATGACGGCGCCGCCGAAGGTGGGATCGAAGAAGACCTTCTGCGCGAGCAGCCAGCTGAACCACTGCTTCTGGGGCGGCAGCGCGCCGGCGGCGGGTGCGCAGGGGTCGGCGATGCGGGAGTGGTTGCGAAGGGGCGCGTCGGGCGCGGCGGCGGAGGCGTTGGGGATGCCGTTGGCGTCGTTGGTCGCGTGCGGCGTCGGGGTGAAGATGTCGGGGGATTGGGAGGGTTCGGTTGGCTCGGACTCCCCGGTCTCAGAAGCGAGATCTCCACCCCCGCGAGCAGATGCGCTCGCCGGAGACCCCGGGCCTGGGGCACCCGGAGATGTAGCGGAGCTGGAAGGTTTCGCGGCGCAGTTCGGCTTCGATGTCTTCGGCGGCGCAGGCCGGGCGCGGAAGTAAAGATGCTGCGTCACTCCATATTGCAGCTCGTCGGTGTCCGAGAGCAGGTCCTTGTCGTCGAAGCGCAGGATGCTGAGAAAGTTGCCGACGCCGTGGACGTTGCGATACACCAGATCGGGCTCGACGGTATGGCGCACCTGCGCGCCGAGCAGCCATTGCAGGCGCGCGGGCACGGTGAAGGTGCGCTCGATGGCCGGCGGCCGCATGTCGACGTTGACCTCCACGTCGGCGCGGCTGAGAGGAGCGGTGAGCTCGACGGGCCTGGCGTTGGGGCCGTAGGGCGCCTCGCGGGAGCGCGAGTAGGCGGTCTCCCCGGCCGCCACGGAGGCCAGGATGTGCCAGCCGTCGAAGCCGAGCGGAAGCGAAATCTCGGGCCGCAGGTCGACGCGCTCGGTGACCCCGGAAGAGGCAAAGCGGGGCTGCACGCGCTTGAGTCCGGCGGCTGAGGCGGTCATGCTCCACAGCACGGGCGACCTTCCGATGTGGTGGTCGAGACCGGTGAAGTCGAGCGAGGGCAGATGGAAGATCTTCACTTCTTCGCCGGGTGTGGTGTTGATGGGAACGACCTTGAGGCCCTCGTACCGATCGCCGCGAGCGTCGAAGACATAGCCGTTCTTCTCCCGGGTGAGGTAGACGATGGAGGTGATGTCGGAGCTGACGGCCTGGTTGAAGTTTTCGGTGAAGGCCTCGCGATAGATGTAGGAGCTGAGGTACTCGGCGTCGCCGGCGAAGCGTGTGGTGGGGGAAAGCTGGCGGCGGAAGGCGGCGGTGACGTCCTCGCCGCCCTGGTTGTTATAGAGCTCGGTGGTGGTCGTGACGCCGGCAGAGTTAGTCAACGTGACGGGAGCGTAGAAGCCGCGGTCCTGCAGGGCGGAGAAGTGGGCGGTGAGGAAGTCGTCGCCCGCGCCGCGGTAACGCACGGTGGCGTTCTCGGAGAAGCCGCGCAGCGAGTAGTAGAGAAAGCCCGCCGTGAGGTCGGCGGAGCGGCCCAGCGTGAGATAGAGCTGATCGCCGAAGGTGAAGCCCTTGGAGCCGGTGTTGTTGCCGGCGCTGGAGTAACCGAAGGAAGGGATCAGCAGGCCGGACTGGCGCTGCGCGGCGTTGGTAGGGTGGGTGACGAAGGGCAGGTAGAGCACCGGAACGCCCAGCAGCCGGAAGGTAGAGCCGGTGGCGCTGGCCTTGCCGCCAGCCAGCGTGAACTTGCTGGCGAAGAGCTGCCAGTCGGGGTGGGGCAGAAGGCAGGAGGTCACGGAGCCGTTGTAGATTACGTAGGATTCGGGGCCAGTCTTGACGACGACCCGGCCGTCGAAGAGAAAGGGATTGGGGCTGACGAAGCCCTCGCCGCGGCGGGCCGGGGTGGTGGTAGTGGGCTTGAGAACGGGCGTGGGGGCCGCGCGCATCTCCACCGAACCGGAGACATCGTAGAACTGCCCGGTCTGGGTGCGGAGGTTGTAGGTCCCGTGCGAGGCCTGGATGGACTCGCCGTTCGCGCCGCCCGTGAGCCGCACATGGCCTTCGGCCGTGGTATCGCCGGTGGCCTTGTCGTAGGTGATGGTGTCGGCGCGCAGGATGTGGTCCTGGTAGTCGATCTCGACGTCGCCGGCCAGCAGGAAGATGTCGCCGTGGCGAGACTGGGTGTCGCTTTCGAGGATGGCGCGGTTGGGCGGGGTTTCGGGCGGGAGCGGCGTGGCGTGCGGAATGCCGGCGAGGCCGGTCGTGTCCGGCTGCGGACTGGGCTCGGCTGGGAGCGCGGGAGCGACCCCTCTCGCTGCCGCGTTTTGTGCCGATAAGGCAGGGGGTAGCTTCTTCGTTACGTCCTGCGCGTGCAGTTGTGGATGACCTGCGAGGTGCAGGGTGATAGTTATGAACAGAAGGAACAAGCGCAGCGGGCGCGCAAGCAGACGGAAGCCGGACCGGGATCGCGGCCTGCGAGAGCCGGAGCGGTTGCTGGCCGAACGACCGGCAGAAGCGTGATGGAAACCGTTCACTGGTGTGAGATTAGACGATTCGCAGGCGTGGAATGCATCGGGCTCGTGAATCACAGGTTTCCAAACCGGGTGCGAGAGGCAAGTGTGCCAGTGTTCGGATGAGGATTTGAGGGCAGGCGGGCAAGATGAATGGCAGTGCAGCGCAACGCGAGGAGAGCCTGGACGGGAGACTGGAACGGCGAGGTATGGAGCAGCAGAGTTTTCTGGCGACCGGCACGGACAACGCCGTGGCCTTCGAGCCTGCCGCAGCGTTTGATTCGGCCGCGGCGTTCGATTCGGCCGCGGCGTTCGATTCGGCCGCAGCGTTCGATTCGGCCGCGGCGTTCGATTCGGCCGCGGCGCTGAAGCAGATTGCTGCCGAGCGGCTGGCCGCCCATCGCAGCCGGCGCGCCGAGGTGGCCGCGACGCAGGCGGAACGCGACGCCCGTGCGCGGGCCCGCGCCGACGCCCTGCGCCGTGAGAGCAGCCACGGCGCCTCGCGGGTGAAGGACGCCGTCGCGGCGCGCTACCGGGAGAGCGTCAGCTATCGCGAGTATCTGGCGGCCGAGGCGGAACACGCGCTGGAGCAGGCGCAGGCCGAGGCTGAGGTCGCGGCGCGCAACGCGCAGGCCGTAGCCGCGGCGCAGATGCAACTACTGGAGGAGCTCGATCAGTGGAACCGGGCGGAGCCCAGATTGGAGTCCAGACCGGAGCCCAGATCGGAGTCCAGACCAGAGCCCAGATCGGAGCCCAGCCCGCGCGAGAAAGCCATTGCGGAGCAGCGCGACGCAGCCCGCGGAGAGCTTGCCCATGCGCTCGCGGACATCGCGCTGGGTGCGCGTGAGCTGATCCTTGAGCCTGTTTTGGAATTACCTTTGCGCAGTGCTGTGGAACTGCCCGCGGCGGGCTGGTCGAATCGCCTTGCAGAGGCCGCATCTGGAGGCTCATCCGGAGGCCCGTCGGGCGCAGGTCCAACGGGGGGCTTCAAGGTCTGGCTGCATGAGCATCTCGGTGGCCCGTCTGCCATGGCTGCGGCGCACGCACAGTCTGCAGGCGATCGGGTTACATTTGCGGCGGGAAGGCACACGGCCGGCCAGAGGGCTCGGCCGACGGTGGAGACCGAAGAGTTCGACCAGCCAGATCATGTCGACCAGCTCGACCAGCTCGATCAGGAGATCGAATTTCGCAGCGCTCCCGAGTTCCAGGACCATGCGCTCGAGGCGCTGCCGATCCAGGCCAACATCATCGAGTTTCCCCGGCAGTTGATCGCGTCGCGCAAGGCGCGTCCGCGGCTGGCCGAAGGACCCTTGCGCGAGGATGCTCCGCCCGAGCCGCAGCTTCGCATCTTCGAGGTCGAGGCCGAGCAGATCTCCGCCGAACCCGCGATCGCCGAGACCAGCGCCGCGCCCGAGTGGCAGAGTCTGCTGCTGGAGGCCGCAGCTCCCGCGCTGGCTCCGATCGAGCGCGACGTCGAGGCCAGATTGCGCCCGCGTGCCGCCCCGCTGCCGCTGCGGCTGATGGCGCTGGCCGTGGACGGCTGTTGTGTCGGGTGCGGCGTCGTGGGCTTCGCCACGGTGGTTGCGGCGATCGCCGGACCCGCGCTGCGCGGGCTGGCGCTGCCCGCGATGGGCGTTGCGGCGGCCGCCACTTTAGTCGTCTTTGCGCTGCTCTACCAGATGCTGTTCTTCACGCTCGCGGACACCACTCCGGGAATGCGCTACGCGCGCATCGGCCTGTGCACCTTCAACGACGAGAACCCCACGCGCAAGGCGATGCGACGCAGGATCTTCGCGATGATTCTGGCAGCGTGTCCGCTGGGGCTGGGTTTGGTGTGGATGGCCCTGGACGGCGATCGGCTGGGTTGGCACGATCGCATGTCGAGGATGTATCCGAGAGCGTATTAGGAGCCGCTCAGCAAAGTACCGCCGTCTTTGCGCCCGAACCCTGATCGCCACTATCGCGCAGGGCCGCGCGCGGGTAGCCTGAAGAAGCTCGGCGGCTTCGCGGCCTCCAAAAAACTTTTGCAAATGACTACGACGCAGTCAACGGCCGTCGATCGCAACGGCGCGCGCAGGCGGCTTGTGCTTTGCGCGCTCGCGGTGGCGCTGCTTTGCACGCTGACGATGGGTACGTCCTCGGCCGAGACGCGGACATCACGTCTGCGCCGGCTTTCGGCAGCGCACGCGCCCCAGATGACGCTGAGTAGCCGTACACGATTGCGTGAGCGGCGTGGTGATCGACTGAAGTCGAGGTCCGGATCAAGCGGCAGATCAAGCAGCCGGTCGAGCACCAGGTCGAAGCCTGTTTGGCGCAACGCCTCAGGCCGGTCGTCTGTGGTCGAACTCCACAGACGCCGCGGGTCTGCAACCGAGAGCAGAAGGCCGCGCGCATTACATCGCGTCCGCGATGGCCGCGATGGGCGCCGCCGGCCTGCTGAGGTCTTCGCTCGCGGCCAATCGAGGCCCGGCGACGATGAGATCGACGATGAGATATTGCCGGTGCGGCGGCCCGCAACCGCGAAGACGCAGCCCGTCGCCGAAGCCATCGTGGAATCGAACGACACGGTGAACGCGCCTATCGAGCGGCCTGCGCCTTTGCGCACCTACTCCGAGGACACGATCGGCGATTTATCGCACCAGGAACTTGCCGTCGAGGCGGTGCAGCCAGTGGTGCTGCCCGGGCTCTATCGCAATGGCCGGCTGGTGATGCCTGCGCCGCTCAAGGGCACGCACGACATCCTGGTGCATCAGAATTTGATGGCCGACGACGAGGGCCTGGAGCGCATACGCGACGATGAAGAGTTGAATCGCCTGCGCGCCGGTCATCAACTTATCGAGTTTCCCGAGAGTGTCGGCCTGCATGTCAACCCTGAACTCGCCTACGATCGCCGCTGCGCGCGGGGGTGGACCGTCCGCTTTGCGGCGGACACGGCGCGGGCCTTCTATGCGCGCTTTCATGAGCCGCTGCAACTGAACTCGGCGGTGCGCACGGTGCAGTTTCAACTGCGGCTGGAGCGCGTGAATGGCAATGCCGCGCCGGTGGATGGCGATGTGGCGTCGCCGCACCTTACCGGGCAGGCCATCGACTTCGGCAAGGGCGGAATGAATCGCGACGAGATTGCCTGGATGCGCGCGTATCTGCTGCCGCTGATGCAGGCCGGCAAGGTCGATGTGGAGGAGGAGTTTCAGCAGGCATGCTTCCACGTCAGCGTGTATCGCAGCTATGGTCCAACCAGCCCGGCGCTGCGACGGCGCGCTGGATGGAAGAGCGAGGTCGCGCAGCTTCAGTAGACGATTGTCGCAACTTGTGGAGGCGCCCCAAAGAAGCAGATTCCTGCGAAATGACAACCAGAAAGGCAAGAAAGAGCGGCTGCGCATGGCAGCCGCTTTCTCGTTGCAGGCTAGATTACTTATTGGGGTTGGGTGGGACCTTGGCGCCCTTCTTGCGCGCCTCCGACAAACCGATGGCGATGGCCTGCTTCGGATTGGTGACCTTCTTGCCGCTGCGGCCGCTCTTCAGCTTGCCGTGATGCATCTCGTGCATCTCGGTCTTGATCTGCTTGCCCGCGGACGGACTGTACTTGCGGTTCGACTTCTTTGCAGTGGACTTCTTCGAAGCAGATTTCTTTGCAGTTGATTTCTTTGCGGGCGCCTTCTTGCTCGCAGACTTCTTGCTGGATGTTTTCTTTGCTGTTGCCTTCTTGCTTGCCTTTTTGGTTGCCATTGGGTTGGAACCTCCCGTTGAAGTTGGAGGCCGACTGCATCCACTTCGTTGCATCACGCCACGCGGTGGTTGCGACGCAGCACCAGCAATATCGAGAGAGCGGCGATGAGTCCCACTACAGTGGCGAAATAGAAGCGCGCGGTATGGGTTCGATCGAGATCGCCGCTGCGCCACGCCGCGTAGGTCGTGTTGAGATCGGCGGCGAGGCCGGGAATGGTGATCGCGTCGAAGGTTCCGTTACTCGCCGGCGCGACGGGTAACGACCCGAAGACGCGCGCGGGCTCCGGCGCCCCGCCATTGCGGTCCTTGGGGATGGCCGCGATCATGGCGTTCACTTCCGCATCGCGTGGATCGTTGAAGAGCGCGTCGTCCGCGGTGTTGGGGAAGAGTGTGACCTGGCCGGTGAGTTTGTGCTCGATCGCGGAGACGCCGTCCTGGCAGACGCCCAGCGCGTAGTAGCCGCCGAAGGGCAGCGTGGGATGCGCGGTGTGCAGATGCATGTAGGCGACGGTGAGCAGACCAGCGAGACGTGTAGCTTCGACGGCTTGCGCGCCGGTGTATTCATGGGCGTTGCGCTTGAGCACCCAGGCCTGATCGAGCGTGTCCATGGTGCGCCACTGGCTCTTGCCGTCGACGCCGAAGTAGTAGCTGACGTCGGCGTTGAGCAATGGGCCGTGAGCGCCTGCGGCGGGATGAATGTGCCATTCGAGTTCGGCGTGGGATGCGGGGACCAGCAGCGGGCGGCCCTTGTGGAACACGCCGCCCGTATGCGGAACGATAATCTCGGAGTTGATCCAGAAGGGCATCATCACGTCTTGCGCCTGCGTGGCTCCGCGGTCTTTATAGTGCAGATGGCCGAAGTTGGCGAAGTAGCGCGCGTCGTCGACGACTACTGAGTGGCCCGTCGCGGCGAGAGCTTCGATGAGCTGCGCGGGCGTTTTCGCTTCGTGACCATGAATCGTGACCATGAAGGGTTGCGCGCCGTCGAGTGAGTTGGCGGCGAGGCGATTGAGAACATCGGCGAGCCGCTGCGATTCCGCGTGCTCGGGTGCGAGCGCGTTGGGGACGTCGCCGCGCACGACTCCATCGCCTAGCTCGGTGACAATGCCTTGCGTGGTGAAGCCGGGCAGCGTTGAAGGCTGGTCCAATGAGATTGCCGAGGCCGTCTGTTGCTTATCGAGCGGGTAAGGCCCGAGATCGAGATACTGGCGGGCGGCGGCGCGGGAAAGCGGCGAGCTTGAAAGCGGCGAGCTTGAAAGCGGCGAGCTTGAAAGCGGCGAGCCAGGATGCACCGCGGAGGCAGACTCCAGCGCCTGGTCTTTGCCGGCAATGTGGCCGACCGCGCGAACCGTGGGATTGATCTCGCGCATGGTCCAGCCGGGAAAGCGGTCGAGACCCTGCCAGTCCTGTCCAAAGACGCGCTTACGCAGCTCGGTGAGCAGCTTCGGCGTGAGCAGCGCGGGACCTTTTTTTCCGCTCTTGTCGATCTTGTCCAGCAGCGCCGCCGTAAAGCCGGGCTGCGCGGAGAGCTCGCGCATCATTTGCGAGAGCAGGATCGTCTTGGGCGGCATGGGCGCTTCCGGAACGACGTAGCGGCGATGGCAGCCGAAGAGCATAAGGATTGCGCCGAGGAGCGCGAGCCTGGAGACGAGGCGCATGAGGGAATTAGAGCATCTCCCCAGTGGTTAGCCGCCCGCCAACAGCAGATTCCTCCGTTGCGCTGCGGAATGACAACCAGAAAGGCAAGAGCAAAGGCCAAGCAGGTCTTTCGCTGCGCTCAGGATGACAACCCAGTGGTGTCATGCGCTGACGCTGGTCGAAGCGGCGGCATCCGGGCCGGGTAATGCGCTCCAGACGGCCATCAGCGCGGTCATCGAGTGTCCGCCCTGGCCGTAGGTGTTGCCGGGCAGCGATGCCCAGACGTTGCAGCACAGGCTGATGGCCGTTTCGATGTCGCCGTTAACAACGTGGGTATAGGCACTGACCAGGTTGCTGTCGCGGCGCTCCTTGATCTGCTGGATGGCGACGAGGTCCTGCGAGAGCGGCGAGAAGTCGGGAAGCTTCAGCTCCGACTTGTACACCTCGAAGTAGCGGCAAAGCACCTGATAGCGGCCGGACGCAGTCGAAACGAGCTTCGGGATCGTCCCGGTTGCGGGCCGAATGATCTTGGGCGCGCGGCCCTTGGCGAAGGGGTGGTCGGAGAAGTCGGTGAAGACCTCCGGCCCATCGACGCCGGAGACGATCACATCGTAGCCATCGTTCCGGGTGAGCCGGTCGGTGCTCGTGCCTTCCGAACGGCCGACGAGGTCGAGAAACCTGGGTACGTTGGGGCTTCCTGCTGCTGTTGCGGAGATGGTTGCCATGGTTGCTCCTCTGGGCGTGACTATGCTTGTGGTCGGTCGATGGGATCGGGTGTTTAGGGCACAAAAAAAGCCAAAAGGCTGCAATCGGCGCGACGCCAACTACAGCCTCTTGGAGTGAATTGTCCTGCTGTTCTATCGTAGAGCTTGGCGTGGGGTAACTACGCCAATTCTATTTCTGTTGTTTTGTGCCGGTTAGAACCTTCGGGGCGTTGACAGCTTCGAAGGCGCATATTTCTGGACGCTCTTCAAGCGAACCACGCGGTAACCACTGTTGGCGCGCCCTTGGTCTACGCGTCGAGCTTTTTCACGACGAGCTCATTCAGCAGCGCGGGGTTGGCCTGACCCTTCGAGAGCTTCATGACCTGGCCCACGAAGAAGGCCGCAACCGTGCGCTTGCCGGCCTTGAACTGCGCGACCTGCGCGGGGTTGGCGGCGATGGCGGCGTCGATCATGGCTTCGATCGCGGAGGTGTCGGAGATCTGCTGGGGCTTGTCGCGCGAATAGACGAAGGCAAAGTCGCGGCCCTCGGCGAAACAGGTGTCGAGGATCTGCTTGAGCTGCTTGCTGCTGATCTCTCCGGCTTCGGCGAGGTCGGCGGCGAGCACCACGCCGTCGAGCGTGACGGGAGATTTTTCAAACTCGATACCCGCCGCGCGCAGCCGCATGGTGATTTCGCTGAGCAGGATGGCGGCGACGCGGCGCGGCGACTTCGCGGCCTTTGCGGCCAGCTCGAAGCGGGCCGCGAACGCCGGTTCTGCCGCGAGTGTCGCGGCATCCTGCGCGGAGAGGCCGTACTCAGCGACGAGGCGGCTTCGTTTCGCCTCGGGTAGCTCGGGCATCGCGGCGAGGATCTCCCTCTGCCACGCCGGTCCGACGACCAGCGCGGGCAGGTCCGGCTCGGGAAAGTAGCGGTAGTCGTGCGCCTGCTCTTTGCTGCGCATGGAGAACGTCCGGCCTTCGGCGTTGTTCCAGAGGCGCGACTCTTGCACGACGCGGCCGCCGTCTTCGATCAAGCCGATCTGGCGCTCGATCTCATACTCCAGAGCTGCTCGAATGTAGCGGAACGAGTTGACGTTTTTTACCTCGGCCTTGGTGCCGAAGGCGGCCGCCCCGCGCGCGTCCCAGTCGGCCTTGAGCATGACCGAGACGTTGGCATCGCAGCGCAGCGATCCCTCCTCCATGTTGCAGTCGGAGACGCCGGTATAGAGCAGGATTTCTTTCAGGCGAGTGAGGTACTCGAAGGCTTCGTCGGGGGTGCGGAGATCGGGTTCGGAGACGATCTCCACCAGCGGCGTGCCGCAGCGGTTGAGGTCGATGTAGGTGCGCGATGTGGAGTCGGCAAAGCCGTCGTGGAGGCTCTTGCCGGCGTCCTCTTCGAGGTGCAGGCGCGTGACGCCGATGTGCTTCGGATTGCCCTGCGCATCGGGAATGGTAATGCTTCCGTGTTCCGCGACAGGTTTGTCGAACTGCGAGATCTGGTAGCCCTTGGGCGAGTCCGGGTAGAAATAATTCTTGCGCGCGAAGATGCTGGTCTCGCGGACCTCACAGCCGATCGCGCTGGCCGCGAGCACGGCGAACTCCACCGCCTGCTTGTTGAGCACGGGCAGCGCGCCGGGCAGGCCGAGGCACACCGGGCAGACGTGGGTGTTGGGTTCGCCGCCATACTCGTTGCGGCAACCGCAGAAGGCCTTCGAGCGCGTAAGCAACTGCACGTGGACCTCGAGGCCGATCACGGGTTGATAGCGGGCGAGGGTTTCGGGCGGAAGCGTCGTCACGAGAGACATAGATGTCGTAATTCTAGCAACGGCCGTGGCTTGGAGGACGGAGCGATGGCGGTGCGATAAGATAAGGCGTTCAGGATACAAGGGGTGTCCCTGGGTACGCGCCTCTTGCGCACTCTTTGCCGCTCTGAGAAGAGAAGTGAGGGTTTATCTTGGCCATGTACTTTCAGGACACTCGCGAACCGGCCGAGGCCTGGAGCCTGGACGGCCGCGAGGCGGTCCTGGCGCAGGCGCGACTGCTGGAGCAATTGGCGGAACGGTGTGGCCAGTGCGGCGCGATGAGCTGGCTCGGCTATTTTCTGGGAGGAAGCGGTGCGCGCTGGAAGCGTCCGTGCGTGGTCGTTTTTCTGAGGCCCGGCGCCGACCGGACCGCTTTGCAGCCCGGGGATTTGCGCGCCGCGGCGCTTTTTTATCAGCTTGCCGCGTTCGGCCTCAGGACGGGCGCCTTCGCGACCGACGACTGGGAGGGCCGGCGCACCATCATTGCGCCCGCGGGAATGCGCAGCCATGTGACCGCGCAGGCTATCGATGTCCTGCTCCGGCGGCGCGCACATGTGGTGCTGGCCAGCTATCGCCGCACGCCGCTCGACAAGACCGACGCCGGCTCGCTGCTAGGGCGGCCTGGAACGTTTTGGGCCGAACACACCCGCGAGGTGAAAAAGCAGCAGATCGCACTTGGCAACACCTACGATGAGACGCTGGCCCGGTTCGGCAAACGGACGCGCATCAATCTGCGCTACTACCGCAAGCGCCTTCTGGCGACGATGAAGTGCGAGTTTGTCGCGGACGCATGCGCCGTGATGAGCGAAGACGATCTGGCTGCCATGAATGCCGTGTCCTTGAATCCGGTGCCGCCGGCAGAGTGCCTGCGGCGCTATCACGCGTCGCGAGACCTGCCCGGGGGATTTCTGATCGGGCTGCGCGGAACGCAGGGCCAGTGGCTCAGCGCGCTGGGAGGATGGCGGCAGGGCGCGACCACCTTGATGTACTACCAGATCAACACGGCCGGCTATGAGAAGTACTCGCTGAATACGGTGATGCGGTCTTATTTTCTGGAGAATGAGATCGAGCGCGGCACGCACACTCTGGTCTTTTACCACGGGACCAACCATCCGATGTCGCGTGCGTTCGATATCGAGCATGTCTGCGATCTGGTGGTGCGCCGCCGATCGATCCGGGCGCGGATATTACGCTGGCTGGCGCGCCTGCTGGTCTCGCCGAGTTTCTACACGGAAGCGCCTTACCTGGGGGGCAGCACCACTTTCTTCGCGGCGGCCCTGGTGAGCGACAGGATGGAGTGGCAGCCGGTGCGGCCTGCGGCGCCGGTCGCGATTGCCTCCAGCGAAGAATCGCGGGCGGAGCATTAGCCCGGCAAGAGGAGCATTCGCCCGGTAAGATAGGGGACTCGGGCTGCGCGAGAATGCATCGGATCGCCAGACCTGTAGAGAACGGCGGATAGAGCAGAACGGCGGATCGATGGCGGACGACAGCAAGAGCGGAGTTGCGGACGAGAAGACCGAGAGCGGCTGGACTGCCGCGGAGGAGCCCGCCCCGGAGGCGGGCGCCGGCGAGGGCGAATCGGCCGAATCGCCGCAGAAGAACCTGTCTCGGCCCAGCGCCGAGGATATTTACAATCAGGTGGCCAAAAACGCCAAGGAGGAGCTCAAACGCTCCACCTTGTCGCTGGCCATCTCCGGGTTCACGGGCGGCATTTTCATGGGGCTGTCGGCACTGGGGGTGGGGCTGATTCTGGCGGTGATGGGCGGCGCGCCGGGCGCGTTTGTGATCTCGCGGATGTTCTATCCGCTGGGGTTCATCGTCGTGATCATCGGGCGATCGCAGTTGTTCACCGAGAACACGCTGTATCCGGTCGCGCTGGTGCTGACCGACAAAAAACACGTCTGGAACACGATGCGGTTGTGGGCGACGGTGCTGCCATCGAACATGCTGGGGGCGCTGGCCTTTGCCGCGCTGGCGGCGCTCACGGGAGGCATGTCGGCCAGCGTGGTGCATGCCATATCGGGGCTGGGAATCGAGGCGGCGCACCGGCCCATGGGCGCGGTCTTCTGGAGTGGCGTGGTGGCGGGATGGATCATCGCCACGGCCGCTTGGCTGGTGTCCGGGTCGCACTCCATCACCGGCTCGGTGATGGTGATCTGGATGCTCACGTTCGTGGTCGGGCTGGGCAACTTTGCGCACTGCATCGCGAGTTCGGGCGAGGTGTTTACCGCCGTGTTGTCGCACCAATTGCCCTGGTCCGCCTATCCACACTGGTTCGGTCCGGCCGTGGCGGGCAACATCTGCGGCGGCGTCATCATGGTCACGCTGCTGGAGTACGGTCAGGCGATGCTTGCTAAATCTGCGGCTGCCGACGACAACGGCCCGGATGAGGCTTCCGCGTAGGCTATCGTAAATTAGCTCCTCCAGGCCACGCAAAAGCCGTTCGCTGAATCCAAGAATTGTGTCAAACACTTGAATCGCTGCAGTCCCTTACCCCCAGGTCAAACGAAGTGTTGAAGAGTTCCGAATCCGTCTTCGGTCCATTCGGCGTCCTGATCCTGAAGGGCGCGGATGCGATTCTCGAACAGAGTCCTCTGCTCGAGGACCTGGCCGTTCGTTGCGGGCAGCCAGGCGCAATGCATTGGCTGAAGTATTTCTTGACCGCGTCCTCCGTGCTGAAGAAGATTCCGTATCTGGTGCTTGTGCCGCGCGCGGGGGCGAAGCCGGAAGAGATGAAGTCCTGCTCCCTGCGGGCCGGTCAGGTTCGGGCAGCGGTCCTGATGTTCGAATATCACATTCTTGGCCTGCCCACGCGCGCGTTCTCGACCGATGATGTCTCGGGATTCCGCACAGTAATCGCTCCCGTGGAGCAGCGCGCCGCGATGGCGGAGCTTGCGGCCAGTGCCGTGCTGGAGTCCGGTGCGCAGTTTGTGCTTGTTTCCTACTGCGATGCTGGCTACGAGGCTGGCTGCGATGCCGTTGAACAGGCGGGCGCGCCGCGGTTGACCTCCGGGGGCAAGCTGGAGTGGGCGCGCCGAATCCGACCGGTCGAGAAGACCCTGCCGCTGGCCGCGAGCTTCGATGCGACCCTCGCCCGGCTCGGCAAAGCGACCCGCTTCAACCTGCGCTACTATCGCAGGCGGCTGCTGAAGAAGATGAGCTGCGAGTTCGTCGCCGACGCGCGCAGCCTGTTGCGCGAAGCCGATCTGGACGCGCTCAACGCCGCTTCGCTGAATCCGGTCGCGCCGGAAAACTTCCGGCTGCAGTACCGCAGCGCGTGCGATCTGCCGGGTGGATTTGTCGTCGGCCTGCGCGATGGCGAGGGCAAATGGCTAAGCCTGATCGGCGGCTGGCGCCAGCAGGAAGCGACTGTGCTGTATTGGCAGATGAACGCCGCGGGCTATGAGAAGGATTCGCTCGGCACGGTGATGCGCTCCTATTTTCTCGAGCACGAGGTGGAGCGCGGCGCGCGCCAACTGGTCGTCTACGGGGGGACCACGCACTCGATGGGTAACTCGTTCGTTCGCGAGTCGGTGACCGACCTGGTCGTGCGGCAGCGGTCGTGGCAGGCAACGCTGCTGCGCGCGGCCTCGCACGGCTACTGTGCGATCGAGCGGCTGGCCGGCAAGCCGAACTTCCTCGCCCGCGCCATCGCTCGCGACAAGCTGCATTGGCAACCGGCGGTGCTCGTCGCCAATCGCCCGCGATCGAACTTCAGGCCGGCCGATGCCTCCCGCCGCGCGACGATTCTGCGACGGCAGGACTGAGGATCGAGGGGCCGCTGCGCCGGCTAGTGCAGGCCGTTCTGTGGTGCGTTCCGCCAGACGGCTGGCCTCGTCCATCGGCGAGACCGTCTAAAATGGAAGCTGCATGATTCTTCCCTTCGTCCGCGATCTGATGGCGGACCTGGAGCACTCCGCGGCCTTCGAGCGTGTGCGTCGCCATCTCGCGGGCGGCACGGGCCGGAGACGTGTGTCCGGACTGACCGCGACCGCGCGTGCCCTGTATCTCCCCAGCTTCGTCCGCGCATCGCAGGGAGTTGGCTCTGGGCAGGTGCCCGCGCTGGTGCTGGTCGCCGACAACAAGGCCGCCGAGGCGCTCTACGCCAACGTGCTCGCAGCCTGCGAACTCACCGGCGCGCTCGATCCGAGCGATGTGCTGCGGCTGCCGGCGCACGATGTGCTGCCGTTTGAGAACGTCTCCCCGCACCCGGAGATCCAGGAGCAGCGCGCGGCCGCACTGTGGAAGCTGGCCAGCGGCGGCCAGGGCAATCATTCAGCGCGGCTGGTGATCGCACCGCTGGAAGCCGCCTGCATGCGGCTGTTCCCGCGCGATCATTATTCCGCATTGGCGCTGAGGCTGAGGAAAGGCGAAGAGCATCTGCCCGACATGCTGGTGGAACATCTGCTCTCGGTGGGTTACACGCGCGTCGATGTGGTCGAGATGCCGGGGCAGGTGACGGTGCGCGGCGGCATTCTCGATGTGTACTCGCCCGAGGCCGAGCGGCCCGTGCGCATCGACTTCTTCGGCGATGAGATCGAGTCCATCCGGCGCTTCGATCCGGAGACGCAGCGTTCGAGCTCGGCCGTGGACGAAGTGCTGCTGCTGCCGCTGACCGAAACGCCCGCGACGGAAGCTGTGCTTGGCGCCATCAACGCGCGGCTCACGCGCAGTGGCAAGGCGGGCGCGGAACTCGAAGGTGGAGAGGCGCCGGCCGAGCTGGTCGAGCATGTGGCGACGCCGACGGGGGAAGCGACAGTGTTTCCCGGGTGGGAGTTCTACGCGGCCGTCGCGGGTGCACGCTCTTCGCTGCTGGAGCTGATGGGCCCGCAGACGCGGGTGTTCGTCGAAGAACCCGCGATGGTCGCCAACCAGGGCGAGCGCTGGTGGAACAAGGTCGAGCAGCGCCATGAGCGCGCGGGTATCGGATCGCTGGTGCGACCGGGCGATCTGTATCTCTCGCCCTGGGAGCTGGAAGATCGCGTGCGCGCGTTCTGCGGCTGCGAGCTCGATCAGCTTGGCGCGGTCGATGTTCTGGAAAGCGATCGCAGCGACGCCAGCGAGATCGAATTCGCGACCCGTCCGACGATGCGTTTTCATGGATCGATCCCGGCCATGATCGATCAACTGAAATCGCTGATGCAGAGCGAAGCGAGGGTATTGATCGCCGCGCCGAATCACGGCGAAGTGGAGCGACTCGCCGGTCTGATGCAGGAGTACGGCGTGGTCTATCGCATCGGCTCGCGCAACCCGCAGGCAGGGTCGTCGACCGTCTACTCGGAGTCGAGCTATCTAGCCGGCGATCTGCGCACGCCGGTCATTGTGCGCGCGGCGATCGCGAACGGTGTGCAGGTGTTGGACCTCGATCGAGGGGGGGATCATTCGACCGCGCGACAGCTCGTGCTGATCGGCGCCAACGACATCTCCGACGACGCGGATGTGTATGCACGTCCGGCGGCGCGCAAATCGAAGACGGCCGCTTTCGTCTCTGATTTTCGCGATCTTACGGTAGGTGATTACGTCGTGCACGTCGAGCACGGCATCGCGCGCTACGACGGGCTGCGGACGATCGAAGAAAAGATAACAGGATCGGGAAATTCTGAAGCCGCGCCTCCGCTGGAGTTGATGATCCTCACGTTCGCGGAGGAAGCGAAGCTGTACGTTCCGCTGACTCGGCTTGACCTGATTCAGAAATACCGCTCGACCGAAACCGGGCCTGCGCCGCAGTTGAATCGTCTCGGAAATCAGGCGTGGGCCAAGACCAAGGCGCGCGTGAAGAAGGCCATGGAAGACATGGCCGAGGAGCTGCTGAAGCTTTACGCGCAGCGCAAGGCCGCGCTGGGCACGGCGTTTTCGCCGGATAACAATCTGCAGCGCGAATTCGAAGACGAGTTCGATTTCAACGAGACCGAAGACCAGTTGACCTCCATCGCCGACATCAAGCGCGACATGGAATCGACCCAGCCCATGGACCGCCTGCTGTGCGGCGATGTCGGCTATGGAAAAACTGAGGTCGCCATGCGCGCGGCGTTCAAAGCCGTGCAGGACGGCAAGCAGGTCGCCGTGCTCACGCCGACGACCGTGCTTTGCTTCCAGCACTTCGAAAGCTTCAAGCGCCGCTTTGCAAAGTTCCCGGTGATCGTCGAGATGATCTCGCGCTTCCGCACCGCGAAAGAAAAAAAAGACGTGCTCGAACGCACCGAGCAGGGCAAGGTGGACATCCTCATTGGCACGCACGCGCTGCTCTCGCAGGGCCTGAAGTTTCAGGACCTCGGTCTGCTGGTGGTCGATGAGGAACAGCGCTTCGGCGTGCGCCATAAGGAGCGGCTGAAGCAGATGCGTGCGGCCATCGACGTGCTGAGCATGTCCGCGACGCCGATCCCGCGCACGCTGCACATGTCGCTCGTGGGGCTGCGCGATATGAGCGTGATCGAGACGCCGCCCAAGGACCGCATGGCCATCCAGACCATCGTCGCGAAGTTCGACGAGAAGCTGATCCGCACAGCAATCGAGGTGGAACTGGAGCGCGGCGGCCAGACCTACTTCGTGCACAATCGCGTCGAGACGATCTACGAACTGGCTGCGAAGATTCGCGAGCTTGTGCCGCAGGCGCGCGTCGTGGTTGGCCACGGACAGATGCCCGAAGCCGAGCTCGAACGCACCATGCTGGCGTTCATGGACGGCGAGTACGACGTGCTGTGCGCAACCAGCATCATCGAAAACGGTCTCGACATTTCGCGCGCCAACACGATCATCATCAACCGCGCGGACCGCCATGGATTGAGCGAGCTCTATCAACTGCGCGGACGCGTGGGCCGCTCCAATCGCCGCGCCTACGCCTATCTGCTCATCCCGCCCGAGCAGCAGTTGACTGAAATAGCCCGGCGCAGATTGTCGGCGTTGAAGGAGTTCTCGGATCTCGGCGCGGGCTTCAAGATTGCTGCGCTCGATCTGGAGCTGCGCGGCGCGGGCAACATGCTGGGCGGCGAGCAGTCCGGCCACATCGAGGCCATCGGCTTTGAGATGTACACGACGATGCTCGAAGAGGCGGTGAGCCGGCTGAAGGGCGAAGGCCGTGAGGAACGCCCACAGGTGACGGTCAATCTCGGCATTTCGTTGCGCATCGACGACAGCTACATTCCCGAAGAGGGCCAGCGGCTCCGCATGTACAAGCGCATCGCCGGCGCCGAGTCCGACGCGGTGCTGACCGAGGTGCGCGCGGAGCTCGAAGACCGCTACGGCAAACCGCCTGAGAGCGTGCGGCATTTGCTCGCGGCGGGTGAGATTCGACTGACGTGCGAGCGGTTAGGCATCGCGCAGATCGAACGCAAGCGCACACCGGTGGAAACTGCGGAGGCAGCGAAGAAGACCTCGCCACAACCCACATCTCAGAAGCGAGATGTGGCGCACCCGGGTTGGCGGCCCGGCTCGGGCGCGTGGACGCCATCGACGATGGCGCGGCCGCTTGCGGGCAGACACGGACAGGCGCCGCAGACGGCGAACCTACAGTTCTCCACGCGCGCGGCAACCAACCGGCCGGTGACCAACGCGACCGTGGCGCTGCGCGAAACGGCTGCGGTGCGACCGGCGAACACGCCTCTCGCGCAAGCAGGACCGCCGGGGCAAGCTGGCAAGATGAGGCCGATGCGCGAGATGCTCTACGTCACCTTCAGTGAAAAGCTGCACGCCGCGCCGGCCGAGGACGGCAAAGGCATCAACGCCGGCATGCTGATGAAGCTGGTCGCGCGCAACGCGAAAAAGGGCGCTCAGTTCACTCCACAGGGCGTATTGAAGTGGCCGCTTTCGAGCGCGCAGGCCGATGTGGTGCTCAGCGAAACACGCGAGTTGCTGGCGGCGCTGGATGTCCAGAGCATCTAATCGAACTGCGATAGAGTGGTTGCATGTTCACTAGATCGGCTCTCATCCTGTTTTTTTGCGCTGCGCTGACGCTTGCGGCACAACAGGCCGCAGTGACGAACTCGTCTCCGGCGCAACGGTCGCAAGCCGCCCCTGCGCAGATACTGGATTATTCCCCCGAAACTCCGGGGGTGACACCGCCCAAGCTCATCCATCAGGTGGAACCGCATTACCCACGCGCGTTCTTCGGTAGGACAAAATCTTCTGATGTCCAGATTCAACTTCTAGTGGGAACGGATGGTTTACCGACCGACCTGAAAGTTAGCAAATCAGGCGGGGAGCGCTTCGATAAGAGCGCTTTAGCAGCGGTCTCTCAGTACCGGTTCAGACCCGCGGAGAAGGATGGTCATCCAATTACTATGAGACTCATCATCGCAGTCAAATTCCGGGTCTTTTGACGAATTCCGGTGCTCTGCGAGGCGATGATGCGCAACGATTTGCCAGCCCTCTCAACGGCAGATAGCCTTCCGTCGACCAGCCACATCTCAAGGACAGCTTTCCTGTTTTGGCATCCTGCCTTTGCTGCTCGGAGGCCAGACTACCCACACGCCACGTTTCTGTGTTCGGATGGAAGTTGTTGGATTGGATACGAGGTTGCTTGAGCACAATGACTGCTACAAAAGTTCGCAAAGCGGTATTTCCCGCCGCGGGTATGGGCACCCGCTTTCTGCCCGCCACCAAGGCCACGCCCAAAGAGATGCTGCCGCTGGTGGATAAGCCCCTCATCCAGTACGGCGTCGAAGAGGCCGTCGCCGCGGGCTGCACCGAGATCATCTTCGTCACTGGCCGCGGCAAGTCGACCATGGAAGACCACTTCGACAAGAGCTACGATCTGGAAGCTACGCTGCTGGCGCGCGGCAAGTTCGAGCTGCTCGAGCTTGCTCGTTCCGTGTCGCGGCTGGCCAAAGTCGCGTATGTGCGACAGGCCGAGCCATTGGGTCTGGGCCACGCGGTGCTGATGGCCAAGGAGCTGGTTGGCAATGAGCCTTTCGCAGTCATTCTTCCCGACGATATCGTGGACTCGCAGGTCTCGTGCATCGGCCAGATGGTGGAGGCCTACCAGCGCACCGGCGCGTCGATCCTGGGCTCGGAGGTGGTGGAAGGCGCGGCGATCTCGAACTACGGCTGCCTCGACTGCACACCCGATCCCAGCGATCCGCGGCTGCTCGATGTGCACGATCTGGTCGAAAAGCCGAGACCCGAAGACGCGCCCAGCCAGAACGCGATCATCGGGCGCTACATCCTCACGCCGCGCATCTTCGAGTGCCTGGAAAACCTGAAGCCCGGCGCGGGCGGCGAGCTGCAGTTGACCGACGGCATCAAGGCGCTGCTGGCGTTTGAGAAAGTCTACGGCTTCTGCTACGAAGGCAAGCGCCACGACGCCGGCGACAAGCTGGGCTTCCTGAAAGCTACCGTGGAGTTTGCGCTGAAACGCGACGACCTCGGCCCGGCTTTCCGCGAGTGGCTCAAGCAGCAGAGCTTCTAAATTCGACGAGCGCGAACTCGGGCTGGGGCCTGCTTGAAGTGGCCTGAGCGGCGGTTCTGGAGTTTGCGTTGTGGAGTCTAATAAGAGCGTGGACGGCGGCGCAACAAAACGAGTCGGCCCGGCGAAGCGCCTCCCCGGCTTCTGGCTGCGCGCGCGGTTGGCTCTTCTGCTGGCTCTGAGTCTGCCACTCGCCGCGCAGCAGACGCATCGCCCGATGGACGTTCCCAACGCCACCCGGCCGGAGCAGCCCGAACCGCGCACGCGGCTCATTCTCAAGGACGGCAGCTATCAGGTCGTGCTCGGCTATAAGGTCGTCGGCAACCTCGTGCGCTTTCGCAGCGCCGAGCGCGACGGCGAGACCGAGGACATTCCTCTGAAGCTGGTGGACCTGCCCGCGACCGAGCGGTGGAAGCGCGAGCACGGCCCCGATGCGCAGGATCAGCGTGACGCCCAGCGCTCCACGGTGCTGAGCCCGGAGCTGGCCAAGGAGGAGGCCGACCGCGCCGCGCTCACGCCCGAGATCGCGCCCGACCTGCGCCTGCCAGACGATGACAGCGTGCTTGCGCTCGATACCTTTCGCGCAACGCCGGAGCTGGTGCCCGTGCCTCAGGTCGGCAGCGATCTCAACAAGGAGACCGCCCACGCGGTGCAGAAGGCCGCGATCAATCCGGCCTCCAGCGCGCACCGCATCCTCGACATTCCCGGTTACGGATCGGACATCCAACTGCACGTGCCCGACCCGGTCTTCTATGTGCGCGTGGGCGCGGACGATGCAGCCGAACCCAGCGGCGGCGCGGCCATCACCGTCGACACCCACGGAGCGTCTGGGCGGGCGACACCGTCCGGTGGCTCCGCAGCCAGCGACTATGTCATCGAGCGCCTCGACGTGCGGCAGGACCTCCGCGTCGTGGATAGCTTTCGCATCGCCCTGCTCGGCAGCGGACGCAAGCAGCCCGACGTGATCGAGCTGAAGGAAGAGCCGCTGCCCGGCGGCCATTGGCTGAAGCTCACGCCGGTCGCGCCGCTGGACTTCGGCGAGTATGCGCTGGTCGAGGTGCTCAACGACCACGAGGTCAACCTGGATGTGTGGGACTTCGGCGTACACTCCGATGCGCAGGAGAATGTCGAGGCCATTCCGCCCGAGGTGAAACGCCCGGCCACGCTGGTGCCCCGGCCGAAGGACTGAAAGCAGGCCTCCCGTAGCGTAAAGTCCTGCTGTGCGCTGGCTTTTGTCTTTCTGGTTTTCATTCCGCAGGAATCTGCTGTTCGGCGGCCTGTGCGCGATCGGCCCGGAGCGTCAGAAAAGGAACGCCAGAAAGGTAAGATGATATCGGTTTGACACGTTGCCTTTTGCGCGCTCCGGAATGCCGATGACCGACGAGCCCGAAACTCCCGCCACTTCTGCGGCCGTCGCCGAAGCTCCGGCCGCGGCGCGTCCAGCAGTCGGCCGCCATTGGTTGACGCAGGCGGCCACGCTTGCTCTGCTGGTCCTCGCGGCGATCTTTTTCGCGCTGCACTTTCTGCATCTGAACGCCGATTTTCCCAACCACTCGCCCTGGGTCGACTGGTCCAAGTACACCGACGAGGGCTGGTACGGCGATGCGGCGATCCGCCACTATCTCAGTGGCCACTGGTACTGGAAGGGCGACTTCAATCCGGCGGTCGCGCTGCCGGTCTGGCCCGCGCTGGAGCTGCTGGTCTTCAAGTTCACCGGCGTCTCGGCGGCCGCGGCGCGCGCGCTCACGCTGTGCGTCTTCGCGCTGACGCTGGCTGCGCTTTACGCGCTAATCCGGCGTTATGCCCGCGCGAATGCCAGCGGCGCGGGGAAGTCTCTGGCGGCTCCGCTGACTGTCTTTCTGCTCTGCGCCAGCCCGTTCGTCTACGTGTTCGAGCGCATGGCCATTCTGGAACCGCTGATGATCGCGCTGTCCGTGCTGGCGCTGCTGGCCGCGTCGCATCTGCGCCTGCTGCCAATGCAAAAAGCCACGCGGTCGCTCGCGCATCTGAAACTCTGGGCGCCGGCCCTGCTGCTCGCGCTGCTGCTGCCCGCGATGGTGCTCACCAAGACCACCGCCATCTGTCTCTTGCCGGCGATCGCGTACATGATCTGGGCGCGCGCCGGATATCGCATCCGCCCCGCGCTGCGGCTGGCCGCGATTCCCGCCGGGCTCGGCGCTGCGTTGTGGTGCGCCTACTTTTTCCTCTTCGTGCGCCCCCATTATCTTGCCGACTACCGCTATCTCTTCTCGGCCAACGCCTACACCGGCGTCGAGCTGCAGCCCTTCGCCACCACGGTGCTCAACACGCTCGCCGACGGCGCGTGGATGGGCAAGGCCCTCTATCTTTGCTTCTTCGCGGTGCTGGGGCTGGCGATCTTCTGGCGGCCGCGGCTCTTCGCCAACCCTCTCTTTCCTGCGCTTTTGTTGTGGATCGGCGGCTACGTCGCGTTTCTGATCTACCACAACAACCTCCAGCCGCGTTATTACCTGGTGCTCGCGATTCCGATCACGGCCATCGTCGCGCTGGGGCTCGACGAGTTTTGCCAATCTGCCCCAGAGCGGGGTGCCCCAGGTCCCGATTCTGAGACCTGGGTTCGCACCATCTCAACCACCCTCGCGGCCTTGGTCGTGCTCGCCATCGCCATTCCCGACATCCGCCTCCAACTTCACTTCGTCCGTCACCCCACCTACCAGTTCCAGGCTGCCGCGCAGGGCATCAAGCGCATCGTGCTGGCGGACAAACAGCACTCCCACCTCATCCTCGGCATCTCCGGCTCCGACCTCACGCTGATGACCGGCCTGCCCTCGATCGACGACGACTTCGGTACACTCGACCTGGGCGAACGCGTCCGCCAGTACCGCCCCGGCTGGTTCGCCACCTGGAACGAGGTGGACGACGACAAGGCCGACGC
The DNA here is from genome assembly GCA_965277925.1 of Granulicella sp. GTDB lineage: Bacteria > Acidobacteriota > Terriglobia > Terriglobales > Acidobacteriaceae > Granulicella. The sequence continues at coordinate 3,344,136 of OZ255850.1, forward strand.
GCTCACGCCCCTCTATCACCTGCAGCGCGTGGCGGCCTTCCCGGCGATGGACGACCCCGACCGCAACCTGCTCATCCTGTATCGTCTGGATCCTACCGCGCACGCTCCAGCGCCCGCGCCCCACCACCACGGAAAGCGCCACACTCCGAAGCCTATGGTCACGCGCCTCGGCCAGCAGCCCAGCACCAGCCAGTTGCAGCACTGACGGCGGACGCATTTGCGCCAGCGAACACCGACGGGCATCATGAAAGTAAGACCACAGCCTCAGGAGTTCCATGGAAGGCCGGCCAGACTTGCACGAGCACCATCCGCCCGGCGCTCCGGGCGGCCGAACCCTGTCATCACTAGCCTGGCTGCTGCTCGCGCTCAGCGCCCTGGTCTGCGTGCTGTGGTTCGTGCACGCGCTCGGCTACTGGGAGGACGACGCTTACATCCACCTCGAATTCGCGCGCTCGGTCGCCACCGGCCACGGCTTCAGCTTCAACGGCCATGTGGTCTACGGCGACACCTCGCCGCTCTGGGTCTGGCTGCTGGCCGCGGCTCACGTCTTCATCCCCGACTGGATTACTGCGGGCAAGACCCTCACCGCTCTCGCTGCAATCTTCGCGCTCTCCGGGGCGTTCGTCTTCAGCCGCAGCCTCGTCTTCAATCCAACTGCCACGCGCTCGCTGTCTCCGGCGGCCAGTTCGCTCTTCGCCGCGGCGATGGTGCTGGTCTTCGTCACCAACCCTTACTTCGGCTACTGGGCCTTCTCGGGCATGGAAGCGCTCGCCGCCACCGGTCTGGTTTGCTGGGGCGCCGCGGCGCTTTCATCGTCAGCCGCGGCGCTTTCATCTTTCGGTACGGCCCGGCAGCCTATCACGCCCGCGCGCTTCCTGCTCGCCGCGCTCGCCGCCGGTATCGCTCCGCTGCTGCGCCCGGAGATGATCTTCTTCACCCTGCTCCTGGGGCTGATCCTGCTGGCAGACCTGATTCGCGCCCAGCGCTGGTCCTTCACACAGCGCCTGACGCTGCTCCTCGCCGGCCTCGTCCTCATCGCGACACCCGCGCTGCTCTGGGCGCGTTATGCCCTCCGCACCTTCGGCATGGTGGTGCCCAACACCAACGCCGCCAAGCGCGCCGGTCCGCACGACTCCATCGTCCTGCGCCTCATCAATCTCTACACCTTCGGCTTTCCGGTGATCGTAATCGGGCTGCTGCTACTGGCCGCGTGGCTGGTCTGGTATCTGGTGCGCGGCCGCCGCGAGGGCGCAGCGCCGGTCTCGGGCCTGCACGCGGGAGGCTGGCTGCTGTTTGTCTGGACGGCGATCAACTGCGTCTTCTACATCGTCGACCACACCTACGTGCAAACGCGTTACATCTTCGTCACCGCGCCCGTCCTCACCATTGCGATTCTGGCGATCGCAGCCCAGCGTTGGCCGTCGATCTACCGCGCGCTGGTCGCCTTCGCACTGGTCTTCGGAGTCACGATCAGCGCCCTCACCACCTGGCCGCTGATCCGCAACAAGGTCCAGGTGGACCGCATCTACGCGCAGCTCGCCGACTACCTCCGCACCCTGCCGCCCGACGCTCCGGTCGCACACTACTCCATCGGCGAGGCAGCGTTCCTCTCGCAGCACCCCATCGTCGACACCGGCGGCATCACCCGCCCGGGCATCATCGCCTTCATGGGAGACGCCACCGACGACCGGCGCCAGGCTTGGATCTACAGCCAGGGTGCGAAGTACGAGGTCATCGACCACGCGCCGGTCCCGGGCGCGACGCTGGTCTGGAGCCGCGACCTGCCCTCCACCGGCTGGTTCCTCAACCCCCGCGAGTACCGCACCACCGAACTGCTGCAGGTCTGGAAGCTGCCGCCCGAGCCGCCCAGCCTTCGCGCGCTTGCTATAGCCCCCTGACAGCCATGGCCGAGCCGCCGTCGGACCTTCCCGCCGAAAAGGTCATTGACGCACACTCGGCGCTCCGTTATCCTGAAGACTCGCGCAGTCTCGCGCCCGCACCTCCGTGTGCCCCGGCCTTTGTGGGGTGGCAACGAGGCAAAGCTGGGGGGTGAGACACCGAGGTGAGTCCCACGGGGCAGAGCGACTTCCGATTTCTTGAGAAGCGCGCCGGCCGCCGCAGCACCCACTCCCCAGCCCTGCAAGCTCGAACCCGCAGCCCAGGCTTTGTGCGCTCAACCGCAACTCCGGCTCAACCTGCACTCGGGCTCTTTTGCCCCTGTTGGTTCAGCCGCCCAGCTAGAGTCTACCCAGAACTTCTTTGACGACTCTTTCGACTGCAACATTCTTCGCGCTTCAAGCCGCGCAGTCAGATCCACGAAGACGGCAGAACCAGGGAGTAACTCACGATGAACCTGAATCCAACGACAACGGTCCCCAGCGGCAAGGACATTCCGCGCAAGTGGTTTGTGGTGGACGCCTCCGGCCAGACGCTCGGCCGCCTCGCCTCGCATGCGGCCTCGGTGCTCGCGGGCAAGCTCAACCCGCTCTACACGCCCTACATCGACATGGGCGATCACGTGATCGTCATCAACGCCGAGAAGATCCACGTTACCGGCATGAAGGCCGGCCAGAAGCTCTATCGCCGCTATACCGGCTTCCCCGGCGGCCTGCGCGAGGAAAGCTTCACCAAGCTGCTCGCCCGCCGTCCCGAGAAGATCCTCGAAGAGGCCATCAAGGGCATGCTGCCGAAGTCGAAGCTCGGCCGCCAGATGGCCACCAAGCTCAAGGTCTACAAGGGCGCCGACCACCCGCACCACGCCCAGCAGCCCACCGCCATGGAGATGCACCGCTCCGGTACGCCGATGGAACTGCACAGGAAGCAGTCGGCTTAAGAGCATGGATTAGGAGTTGGAAGAGAAACCCTACTCCAAACTCCCATGTCGGTTTGGCAAGAATGGCAGGTCCGGGCTTCAGCCGGACATCATCGGAACAGGATTTCGGGGCTTTAGCCCCTGAGGAAATTTCAAATGGCAGACCTGATTCAATACTACGGAACCGGACGCCGCAAGAGCGCGATCGCACGCGTCTTCCTGCGCCCCGGCTCGGGCAAATTCACCGTCAACGGCAAGCAGTTCGACGAATACTTCGTCACCCCGGCACAGCGTGCCGCGGCCAAGCTTCCGCTCGGCATCGCCGAGATCAACGAGACCTTCGACGTGCTCAGCACGGTCAAGGGCGGCGGCGTCAACGGCCAGGCCGACGCGGTCAAGCTGGGCATCGCCCGCGCGCTCATGGAGTTCAACGTCGAGCTGCGCAAGACGCTCAAGGCCGGCGGCATGGTCACCCGCGATGCGCGCGGCAAGGAACGCAAGAAGTACGGCCAGAAGGGCGCCCGCGCTCGCTTCCAGTTCAGCAAGCGCTAAGCCCTTGGGAGTGGTTAGTGATCAGTGGTTAGTGGTTAGTTGAATCCGCGGCTAGCACGAATCACCAACCACTAATAACTAACCACTAATAACTAACCACTAACCACTAACCACTAACCACTAACCACTAACCACTAACCACTAACCACTAACCACTAACCACTAACCACTAACCACTAGCACCACCCGCTGGCATCGCGCCGGCGGCAGGAACTCAATCTCCCTTCGGGGATCTCAATCGCTTCACGTCGCAGCGCAAGCGATGCCACACAACAAGGAGCCTTTTATGGCCAGCATCACAATGAAGGAATTGCTCGAAGCCGGTGTCCACTTCGGCCACCAGACCAAGCGCTGGAACCCCAAGATGAAGGAGTACATCTTCGGCGAGCGCAACGGTATTTACATCATTGATCTGCAGAAGACGCTGAAGATGTTCAAGGAAGCGTCGAAGTTCGTCACCGACCTCACCGCCGGCGGCAAGCTCATCCTCTTCGTCGGCACCAAGCGCCAGGCGCAGGACGCCGTGGCCGAGGAGGCCAAGCGCGCCGGCATGCCGTACATCAACAGCCGCTGGCTGGGCGGCCTGCTGACCAACTGGGTCACCGTGCAGAAGTCGGTCAAGCGCCTCCAGGAGCTCGACGACATGAGCACCGACGGCCGCTACGATCTGCTGACCAAGAAGGAAGTCATCAAGCTTGAACGCGAACGCAAGAGCCTCTCGACCAATCTTTCGGGCATCAAGAACATGCGCCGCTTGCCCGACGCGCTCTTCGTCATCGACTCCAACAATGAGGCGATCGCCGTCGCCGAGGCCCGCAAGCTTGGCATCCCGGTAGTCGCGGTCGTCGACACCAACTGCGATCCAACGGTCGTCGATTACGTGATCCCGGGCAATGACGACGCTCTCCGCGCCATCCGCCTGTTCACCACTAAGATCGCGGATTCGGCCTTCGAGGGCACGCAGATGATCTCCGACAAGGCCTTCTCGCAGGAGTACGCCGAAGTCCAGCCGATCATGACCGAGTCGCACTTCCTCGGCGAAGAAGGCGACGAGGCTCTGGGCGAAGTGCATGAGTCGGCCGGCGTTGCCGAGGCCTCCATCGAGGACGTCGAAGATGCCGAGACCATCGACCTCAACGCGGTCCTGGGCGGCGGCATCCGCAAGGCCCCAGCCGCGGCCGACGCCGAGCCTGAAGTCGAGCCCGCCGAAGCCACTGCCTAAGCTCATCTGCCTCAATTCGGGGCGCGGGCTTCGGCTCGCGCCTTTTGTATAATCGACCCAGCGAGCGAAAGGAGATGCCGATGACAAATGTTCAACTGTACTTTGCAATCGGCGTCCCCACACTCACAGTGCTCATCGGGATCATGATTGGCATCTTCCAGAGCAATCATGCTATCAACCAGATGAATCTTCGCTTCACGTCACTGGAGAACAATATCAACGCCCGCTTTTCCAGCATTGATAGCCGCTTCAATCTTCTAGAGCAGGATCTGAAGACGCTCGTCCGCCTACACAACGATCTAGATGTTCGCTTAGCTCGTTTGGAAGAGCGGCTCGCTCGCTAACTTTGGCAATCTACGAAAATTCGCAACACCCACCGCGCACCTTTGCGTGCCGCGAGCCAGGAAGGAACCACTGCAGATGTCCACCACTGAAGCTGTGAAGATCGACGCCAAGCAAGTCAAAGAACTCCGCGAGAAGTCTGGCGCGCCCATGGGCGACTGCCTCAAGGCTCTGCAGGAAGCCAAAGGCGACATGGAAGAAGCCTTCGTCGTGCTGCGCAAGCGCGGCATGGCCTCGGCCGCCAAGAAGGCCAGCCGCACCACCAACGAGGGCGCGGTCGGCACCTACATCCACGCCGGCGGCAAGATCGGCGTGCTGCTCGAACTCAACTGCGAGTCCGATTTCGTCGCCCGCACCGACGACTTCCAGGAGTTGCTCAAGGACATCGCCATGCACATCGCCGCCGTCGATCCGCGTTACGTCGGCAAGGATGAGGTCACCGAGGCCGACCTCGAGCGCGAGAAGGACATCTACCGCGCCCAGGGCACAGCCTCCGGCAAGCCCGCCGCGATCGTCGAAAAGATGCTCACCGGCAAGCTCTCGAAGTTCTACGAAGAGTTCTGCCTGCTGGAGCAGCCCTTCATCAAGGACCAGACCCTGACCATCGCGCAGCTTATCGCCCAGAAGGTCGCCAAGCTGGGCGAGAACATCTCGGTCCGCCGCTTCGCCCGCTTCAAGGTTGGCGACCCCAACTTCACCGTCGCCGCCGCCAAGCTTGTCGCTACCGGCGAAGCCGCAAGTTAACTTTGGGGGCGCCAACTGGCAGCCATGGTTCAACGCAACCACAATGTCCATCAGGAAAGACGAGAGCCTGGGCGATCGCTCAGGCTCTCGTCCGTTCGAACGATGATGTGACAAACTCTTCTATTGACAGTAATCGAACATCTCACCCTTGGCCCGGTGCTTTGAATGAAGAAGACAAATGAGATGCTGCGCCATATCCCGGAGCTGGATGGCGTTCGTGGCATCGCCATCCTAATGGTCATGGTCATGCACTTTTACGATCCGGTGGCGAGCCAATCTCCGTTCGGCCCGTTCACCCGCCTGATCATGAACGGCGGCGCCGGCGTCGATCTCTTCTTCGTGCTCTCCGGCTTTCTGATCACCAGCATCCTCGTCTCCACCCGGGACGCCACCAACTACTTCAGGGCATTCTACGCACGCCGCGCGCTCCGGATCTTTCCGCTCTATTGTTCGGTGGTCGCCATCTTCTTCTTCCTCCTCGTTCCGTTCCTGCAGCATCACGGCAAGGACATGTGGATCAAGCCCGGCGAGCAGGTCTGGTACTGGCTGTTCCTCTCCAACTGGCGTCATGCCCTGGGCTACAACGACGGCGCACAGCTTGCCCATTTCTGGTCGCTCGCCATCGAGGAGCAGTTCTATCTCCTCTGGTCCGTCGTTGTCTGGTTTTCGCCGGCGCGCAAGATGAAGTACATCAGCATCGCCGTCATCGTGGCGGTTGTACTGGGGCGAACGGTGGCCGCGCACTTCGGTGCGAGTCCTCAATTCCTTTACTTCAGCACCGTCACCCGCATGGACGCGCTCGCCTGGGGAGCCCTGCTCGCCGTCTCTCCCGGATTTCGCCAGTTCATCGGCAAGCTGGCCTACATCCTCATCCCGCTTTCCATCCTCCTTGTCCTCTTCGACCTCCCGCTGCAACTGACTGGCCTCGTCTACGGTGTGGGGTCGGCAGCGCTCGTCGGCGTCGCCATTACGCGGTCCGTTCCGCCGCTCAGGATAGCTTGGCTGCGCAGCTTCGGCAAGTACAGTTACGGTCTCTATGTCCTGCACTATCTTCTGCACGGCGCGTTGCCGGTCGTCGTGGATCGTCTCGGCCCACTGCCGTTTGCCCTGATCTCGATCCCCGGCGGCATCGCGTTGTCCTATGGGGCCGCTTGGGTCTCATGGAAGATATTGGAAGAGCCTTTCCTTCGGCTCAAAGGAAATTTCAACTATCGCTTTGGAAGTGCGGAAAGGCTGGCCTCGCGCTAGGAAAAGGCAAGAGGGCCCGGACGCATGCTGCCCTTCTGCTTACTGCGGCCTTCTGCTTCTCGTACACGTAAATATTCGCCACTTCAAGTCTTCATCGCCAATCGCCGCACGAAGTCCAGATACACCAGCGCCGCCGGCGAGTAGCCGCTGGGGTCGGCCAGGGTGAACTCGCCGGTGAGCGGGTCCATCTGCTGGCGAAAGCCGCCCGAGTCGCGGATGGCCTTCACCCACGCCTCCATCAAGACGCGAAGTTCCGTACCCTTGCCGTAGTGCTGCATCCAGCGCGGCGCGCGCAGAGCGGTCAGCGCCTGCGTGGCTCCGCCCCAACTGTTGCGTGGGATCGGCCGCACAAACAGCGGATCGTCGAGCGCGACGGAAGGCAGCGGGAACGGCGCCCAGAATGCTTTCGGGTTGTGGATCTGGCGCGACCACACAGCCTCAAAAATCCGTTGGTCACCCGCGTTTTCCAGCTTCAGCACATGCTCGCCCAGTACGCGCGTCATTACCACCGAACGCACCCTCACGAATTTATTCTGCGCGTCGAGATCGTAAAACGCCGCATCTTCTGCGCAGTAAAGTTTCTCCACGATGAGCCGCCGAATGGCCTCCGCATCCTCCTCCCAGCGCGCAGCCTCGCCGGTCTTGCCCAGCGCGCGAGCCATCGCGGCGAGCGCCACGCGGCCGCCATACACGGTCGCCGACAAGTCCGGACACAGCCTCGGCAACGAAGCCAGCGGCGGGCACTTGCGCGCGTCCGCATCCGGGCAGCGGTTGGGAATTCCCGCCCAGCGCGGCGAGTGGTCCATGCCCGTGTCATACGTGCAGAAGCCCTCCACCAGCCCCGACCTGCGCGTATCGCGATAGCGCCGCAGCCACGCGTCCCAGCGCCCGCACGCGTTGTAGGCAGTCGCAAGAAACTCATCCTCGCGCGCCATCTGCGCCAGCTCCCAGGCCGTCGCGGCGATCGGCACCGCCATCTGAATCTGGCCGAAGCCCACCTCGCTCATCTTCACGCTGGCGGGCAACTGGCCGTCGTCACGCTGCAGCGCGAAGAACGCCATGTGGTTGGCCCGCGCGATCTCCAGCGGCGACGGCGCGCTTGGAACCGGAGCCACGAACTCGCACAGCCCGGCATACACCAGGCTCTCTTGCGGACCGCACTCCTGCCAAACGCCCGGATACACCGCGCCTTCCAGCAGCACGCGCCGGTCATAGTTTGGCACGCGCTTCACGTTGCCGGCGAGCACCATCAGCGCGGCCCGCCACATGCTCTGCCAGCGGGGATCGGCATTGGGAAACCGCGGCAGCTTCGCGGACGGCCGATCAACCCGCCCCCACATTCCGTCTGCTGGCGCAAACGCAATTGCCGCTGCACCCATTGCTGCAACCCGCAAAAACTCTTTTCTGGTTGTCATTCCGTAGGAATCTGCTTTTTTGGAGTTGCTCTAAACAATTGGAGACAGAGCATGAATCGCTCATCGCCTTACCGCACTCCACCCAGCAGCTTCACCATGCGCCGGAACGACTCGGCCCGCGCCGCCGAGTTCGCCGCATTCGCATCCGGAGCCTCGCCCGCGCGCATGAAGCCATGCCCCGCGCCGTCGTAGGTCACCGGCTCATACACCTTGCCCGCGGCCTTCATATCGATCTCCGTCTGCGGTACGGTCGCGCTCACGCGCGCATCGTTGCCCGCGTAAAAGCCATACACCGGCGCGGTAATGTTGCTCATTGCAGCCGCCGGGGGCGGCGTGCCGTAGAAGACGAACGCCGCGCTCAGATCATGTCGATGCGTGGCGAACAGGAAGCTCTTGCCGCCGCCCCAGCAGAACCCCGCGACGAACAATTTGCCGCTGGCCGCGGGCAGACGCTTGCCGTAGTCCGCCGCGGCATTGAGGTCGGCCATCACCAGCCCATCGCCCAGCGAAGAAATAGCCTTCACAACCGCGCTCTGATCGGGAAACGCCGCCGTTCCACCCGGCTCGGCCGCCACAGCAGGTAAGCCTGCCGCCGGTGGTGCATGCGTCTCGATCTTCGGCTGCTGGCCCGCGACGCAAGGCATCGGATCGCAGCCCGTGCCCGATATTGCGGTCGACGCGGCAGAAGCTGCCGGCCCCGGCCCGAACCCGCTCAGCAGGTCCGGCTCGACCACGATGTAGCCCGCGCCCGCCACCTCATCGGCCATCTCGCGCGCCCAGTCGCTCAGCCCGAAGATCTCATGGATCATCACCACCACCGGAGCCTTGCTGCTGACCTCCGGATACACCACCCACGCCTGCAGCTTGCGCCCATTGGCTTCAGGAATGCTGACGTACTCGCCGTGGCGCGGGCTCTTGGCGAGCATGGCCTTGGCCCAATCCTGCGCGTGGGACGCGCTGGTCCCCACGCTTCCAAGCGCGATCAGCAGCGCGGCAAAGCAACAGACAGAAGGTCGTCTCATGCCAGCGAGTCTACGTCGCAACGCCGCACCAACGCAACGCATTTGCCTTTCACTTGCTTTGAAGGGGCGCGACTTCGGTCCCGCCATAGGTTGCTGCGCTGAAGCGGGGCTTTAGCCCCTGAGGGAAACTGCGGCGGCCTTGATCTCTCTGCCATTCAATGTCGCCCAACGGCATCAGCGATTGTCGAACATGCTCCCCACGATGCCGCCCAGCACGCCTGCCGCTCCTACGTCGCGCGTCTCGTTCCGCCCCGAGGGCAGATACGGCTCCAGCGCGTGCGCCAGGTTGGCCAGCGGCAGCGTCTGCAGCCAGATGCGCCCCGGCCCAGTGAGCGCGGCAAGGAAGATGCCATCGCCGCCGAAGAACATATTGCGTATCCCCGCGATGCGCGTGATCTGGAAGCTGACGCTGGACTGGAACGCGCCCACGTGCCCCGGATGCACGCGCAGCGTTTCGCCGGGCTGCAGGTCGCGCACCACCATCTCGCCGCCCAGCTCCAGCCACGCCGTTCCCGCGCCGGTGATCTTCTGCAGCAGAAATCCATCGCCGCCGAAGATGCCCGCGCCCAGTGACTGCTGAAAGCCGAGGCTCAACTGGATCTGCGGCGTGGCGCACAGAAAGCCATGCCGATGCACCAGAATCTCATGCCCGGGCCCGATCTCGAGCGGCAGAATGTGGCCCGGAATCTTGGCCGCGAACGCGACCTCGCCCGGGTAGCCCTGCGCGGTGTACTCGGTCATGAAAAGCGTGCCGCCGCCGGCCACACGCTTGATCGCGCCGAAGAACCCGCCGCCGCCGGCCATCTGTGTGTGCGTGGTCATGGCGATAGTCTGGGTCATCCAGCTCAGCTCGCCGGCCTCGGAGATCAGGCTCTCGCCGGGCTGCAGCAACGCCTCCAGCACCGGCATCGTGGTTCCTACAATTCTGCTTTGCATCGATCTATCCTTTCGTCGCCTTTCGTCGCGCCAGCCCCGGACGTGCATACATCCAGCCGCGCCCGTGCACACGCAGGCGCGAACTTCTGCTTCCAATGCTACGCGCCTGAGGTCAGGAAAGTTCCCGCGCCGCCCGACAGCAACGTGTGGACTGACGCATCACCCGAATTGTCATCCTGACCCTGAACATGTCGAAGGGGAAGGACCCGCTTTCGCAACCTTCGGATCGAAGACAAGGCCTCCGACGCCGCTGCTGACACCAGGGTCGCTCCAGCTATACAGGCTTGCCCTCGAAGCGATAGGCCGACTTCTCCTCGATCTGCACCAGCTCATATTGCCGGTCGCCCTCGAAGACCAACGCCAGCCCCAGCAGATCGAACTGCGCGAAGAAGCTCTCCCAGGAAATCTCGCGCAGCTCGGTCTGGTCCTTGGGCGCCTCGCCGAAGACGAAGCGCAGAATGGCGGGCTCACTGTCAAATGCCCGTGGCACCACTTCGACAGGCACTGCGTTGCGCGCCTTCGCCCAGCGCAGTATCTCCTTATGGTCGGTGATGGGTTTCATCGGCATTGCAAGGCGCTTTCCCTGGAGGTGAAGTCTGGGGTTGTTCGTACCAACTGCGATACCCAACGGCTGGTTCGGGTTTGCTCAGCCTCAACAGTGCGCCGCATTGCACCGCTCGCTCCTTTACACTGCCTGTAAGCAACATCTTTTGGCTGGAGTCACAGGAGAGCGGCATGGCGACACGCAAGAACAGCGGCGGTTCAGGCAGGAGCTTCGGAGTCTTCCTGCTCGGTTTCATCTGCGCGGTCGTCGTCCTTGCGGGCGGCCTGTGGGGCTATATCCGCTACGGCAATCTTCCCGTCGGAACGGCCGACAAGCCCTTTCCCTTCGAGGCCAGCATCGTCAAGGTCCCGCTGAACGCCCGCATCGACAGCCAGATGCAGCCGCCGCCCTTCGGCACCAGCGAGGACGTCTACGAGACCGGCGCGCAGGTCTACAAGCAGAACTGCGCCAACTGCCACGGAACGCCCGGCCACAATGTCGATTACGCCAAGTGGATGTATCCCAGCGCCCCGCAGCTCTGGAAGAAGCACGCCAAGGGCAACGTCGTCGGGGTCAGCGACGATAAGCCCGGCGAGACCTTCTGGAAGGTCAAGAACGGCATCCGCCTCACCGGCATGCCCAGCTTCCAGCACATCCTCTCACCCGACCAGATGTGGGACGTCACGCTGCTGCTCGCCAACGCCAACCAGCAGCTCCCCGACCCCGTCGTAGCCATCCTGAAGGCTAAGTAACGCGGCGTCGTAGGGTTACGTTGTTGGAAAAACGCGGCAAAGTCGCGCTCGACGCGACGCTTATGGCGTGGTGAAGAATCCACTCGTGCTAATTGATTGCACCGAGGTCGGTGAAGTAAGGTCTTCGACGCCCGACTGCTGGAGTGGATCGATTTGCAGAGGTGTGCCAGAGGTGGAGTAAAGGCTCCAAAATTCCCGGCCTCCGCTCGGTGGAGCGGGCGCAAAGCCGGTCAACGTGGAAAGGTCCGGCGTGGTAAACGAGGTATTCGTGCCCAACCACGTCTTCGTAACATGCGTATAGGTGTTATAGACCGTGGGGTTGACGGCCGGCGCCTGGAATTGGGTCCAGGATGAATCGACGACAGTTCCTTCGATGGTGAAGCCACTCGTATTCGCATTGAACGTTGGGAAGGCGGCGGCCATCGGATCGGTGACTGAAGTCAAGGGTGAGGGCAGTGGCAATATCACCGCACTTGCAGTGTTGGACGTCACTTCGGCATCGATGCTTTGTGTGGATAAGTTTGCGATTCCCCGGAGAAGGTAAAAGTCCCCGGCCTGACTCTGATTGCTAGGAGCAGTACGGTAGGTTGATTGCGGTGCCCCATTGAACGGCCCGGGAAGAATAATCGACAAGCCGCCAGAGGTATTGTAGGTGGCGGTAAAACCGCTGTTGACCGCACCGGAAGGCACGCCCGTTATGCTGACCGGCGCGGTTCCTACCTCGTCTGCCGTCGTCATCGGCGGAAACGCGATGGTAGTGGAATTCGTTACGGAGATGCCACGCTGAATCTGGAGCGCAAGGGCGCCGTTTGCACCCTCTACAACCAGCGCAACGTCAAACTTCCCAGTCGGAATGCCGGATAGAGAGACTGATCCGACTGCTTCGTTTATCTGATCCGACTGGTAGCCTGCGTACAATGAGACGGACGTGACCCCGGGAATCGCTGAAGCATTGAACGTCGCGTTGATGCTTCCGGAGAGCGTAGGACACGATAATGAAAGAGATGTCGTGTCCGTCGTAGTCGCCTGGATGATCGATTCATTCGAATAGGTATTTACCGCAACGAAGGTAGGACACCTGTAGGCGAAACCATAGGCGGTAGTCCCCGAGGGTAACGTGAACGAAACGCTTGAACCGGAGAGCGCGAGCGTCTGAAATTTGCCCGTCGTGCCGACCTGGTATGCTACGGCGCTGGGCATCGTCGCACCGTTAAACGAAGCCGTCACGATAGTTCCAGTCGCCGCGCCGTTGCTCATACCGCTGCAGGACGTCAGGGATATCAGTGCCATCGCCGTTACGAAACCAAGAACGATTCTGGTTCCTGGAGTAACAGTTCCTTGGTGACGCATGATTGGACCTCTTGCTTGCAAGCGCCTCTCGTGTAGCATGTACGCGGCCCATGAGATGATCCACGAAGTATAGGTGGCCTGACGCAGCAAGCAATAGTAGCATGCCCAGATATGCTGCCGCGAATGCTTCCTTATTGCCACAGCTCGGAGACTTCCTCTCCGCTGTACACTTAACCCCAGCATGTACAAGCGCGTTCTGCTCAAGCTCTCGGGAGAAGCCCTTGCCGCCGGCCGCGGCTTCGGCGTCGACGCGGTCTTCGTCAAAGCGGTCGCCGAGGAGATCACCGAGGCTGCCCAATCCGGCTGCGAGATCGCCATCGTCGTCGGCGGCGGCAACTTCTTTCGCGGCGTCGCCGAGCAGGCCATCCACATGGACCGCGTCGCCGCCGACCACATGGGCATGCTTTCAACAGTGATTAATGCAATCGCTCTTCAAGACGCCATCGAGAAGTCGGGCCTGCCGGTGCGCGTGATGAGCGCCATCCAGATGCACCAGATCGCCGAGCCCTACATCCGCCGCCGCGCCGTCCGCCACCTCGAAAAAGGCCGCGTCGTCATCTTCGCGGCGGGAACGGGAAACCCTTACTTCTCCACCGACACCGCCGCCAGCCTGCGCGCGATGGAGATCGGCGCGGACGTGCTGCTCAAGGCCACCAGCGTCGACGGCGTCTACACCGCCGATCCGAAAAAAGTCGAAGGCGCCACCAAGTTCGACGAGATCACCTACATGGAGATCATCAAGCTCGGCCTGCGCGTGATGGACACCACCGCGGTTTCGCTGTGCAAGGACAACAGTCTGCCGATGATCATCTTCTCAATGCGCGAGCGCGGCAACATTCTGCGCGTCATCCAGGGCGAAAAACTCGGCTCGCTGGTGACCGCGTAACCCCGCCGACGCTGGTGACCGCGAAGGACCTGCTGTTGTTCTTGCCTTTCTAGTTGTCATTCCCGAAGGGAATCTGCTTCTTGCCTTCCCAGCCGGTCGCCCCCTAAAAAAAAGCGAACCAAAACCAACTTATTCGTGGCAAACTATCTGAGCCTGACAGATGAGGTTCTCCATGCGGCAACTCCCCGTTTCCACAAGGCTCTGCCTCCCAGCGACACTGCTGTGTGCGCTCCTCGCCCTTCCGCTTCCCGCCCAGCAAGTCCCGGATCACTCGCCCGACGGCGGCACCCGCGAGCACGTGGAAAGCGTCGATATCCCGACCATTCCCAGTGCTTCCTTCAGCGCCACCGTCGTCACCGAGTGGACGCACATCATGCCCGACGGCAGCAAGCGTACCACCGGGAACCATCGCCTCGTGGCCCGCGACAGCTCCGGCCGCGTCTTCCAGGAGCGCCGCTACTTCGATCCCAAAGGCCAAACCGAGACGACCCAGATCAGCGAGCTGGACTACTTCGATCCCAACCGTCACCAGCTTTTCATCTGCTCCCCTGATCGCGTCTGCCGTCTCTACCCGTACAACCGCGGCGTCGCTCCACCTACTCAAATTACCTCGCTGCCGCCCCTGGTCAAGTTTCCCAATGGCGTCACGATCCAGCGCGAGGACCTCGGCCGCAACACCATCGAAGACATCGACGTGCTCGGCTCCCGCGAGATTACGACCATTCCCGCGGGCATCATCGGGAATGAAAAGGCACAGCCGATCGTCAAGGAGTTCTGGTACTCTCCGCGCCTCCAGATCAACGTGGTCACCAAACGCTTCGACCCGCGCGTCTCGTCGATCCAGAACTTCAACGTGACCCAGATCAACCTCGCCGAACCCGACCCCAAGCTCTTCGAGCCGCCCGCCGGCTACCGCATCATCGAGATGAGCCAGCCCTGACGTTTCGCCTTTGCTTTTCTGGTTGTCATTCCGCCGCGAAGCGGAGGAATCTGCTTCGTGGAGTGCCTAAAAACCATCGGGGAAACCGGCCTGCTTCGAGGCGAGCGCGGCTGCGGGCGGGGTGCGGGGTTCCCCACTCATGCGCAAGGAACGCGCATGAATGGTCCACCCGCCATGTCTATGGTTGGTGACGAGAAGCACGTTTCTTGTTACGAATGCGGTCAAACTTTGGGGTGAGCTATATTACCTTTGTACTTTTGCAAAGGGAGTATTTGAATGAAGACTCTTACCCATATTGCCGTCAGTCGTATCCTCACGACTCCGACGGTTCTTTCCGCACAGAACAAGACTCAGGTGCCGGAACCCGTCGTTTGGGGCGCACTTTCGGGCAACTCATCCTGCGTCATCTTTGCAGAAGGGCATAAGACCAGCGGACGCTTCTATGGCATTGCGGCCACCACCAAGACGGTCGGGAAACTCACGCTGGTGGAAGCGGAAAACTACACCTTCAATCAAAGAGAAGTTCTTGAGACTCAAGAGAATATGGACAACTTGATGCAGATTGCTCAGAAAGATCACGTGAAGTTCGTCAAGATTCCAGAAAAATACTCGCCTGAGCTTCTGGAGAAGGCCCGCGCATCCTGCAAATCGGATGCTCAATGATTCGTTGAGGGCGCCTCTCACTTCGAGGCGAGCGCGGCTGCGGGCATTGCCGGCGGCGGATAGTACGGCAGCTTCTGCTGCTCCTGGCTGGCGCGCTTGACGGCGATGTCGGCGAACAGCATCTCCGGTGCGATGGTGGTCTCGGGCACCGGAAGGATCGTCTGGGCGATGTAAGGCTTGCCGCCGGCGGCAAGGATGCCGCTGCGAATGGCCCGCTGGTCGAGCTCGTCGAAGACCGCGCCGCGCACCAGCGTGCGCTTGCCGTCGGCGGAGACGCGATACAGCAGACGCGGGACCAGCTCGCCGCCCAGGGTTTCGACCTCGTAGACATCGCGGCCCTGCTCCTTGGCGAGCGCGACGAGTTTTGCCTGCATCGCGGCGGCCGAGAGCGGCTGCGCGGCCTTGACCAGGATGACTCCGGCGCGGGAGTGCGCGGGCTGCCCCAGCGCGGCGCGGCCATGGCCGTTGGAGTCCGGGAAGTCCTTCACCGGCTCGCGGCCGATGAGATAGTTCACCAGCTTGCCGTGCTCCACGATGGTGACCGGCTCTGACGGCTCGCCCTCGTCGTCGATCTTGTAGGCCCCGAGCAGCGATCGGCCGTCGAAGCGAGTGAGCGCAGGGTCGTCCACCACGGTGAGGAAGGCAGGCAGGATGGGCGTGCGGAAGCTGGACTGGTACGCGCCCTGGGTCCGGGCGGTGGTGCCCATGTCAGGCCGGTCGGCTTCGATGTTGGGGACGAACAGTTTGTTGACGACATCGGCGGCGGCGTCGCCCGAGAACAGCACCGGGCCGTGGTAGTCCTCGGCGCCGACCACCGGCGCGTTGCGCAGCGCATTGAAGCTGAGCAGGTCGTCCACGGTGCGCTGGCGCAGCGCGGGCCAGCTTTCCAGCCCGGCCGCAGTTGTGGCTGTAGACCCGTTGTTGCGGGCAAGTTCCATGCCATCCGGCGCCTGGCCCGCGACCGAGATCGAATCCGCATAGCCCGCGTAGCCGCGGCGCAGCACGGTGCCATCGGTGTCCACCGTGTAGCGGTTGACGACGAGGCCGCTGACGTTTGCCGTCGATGACTGGACCGCGTTCGCGAAGCCCCGCGTCTCCGGATCGGTCGCGAACAGGCCGCTGGCCGCGACGATGCGGCGCTTCCACTCGGCGCGGTCGAGCTCCAGCGAGGCCAGCGGTTCGATCATCGTGACCGGCTTGGCGGGCGTGAAGTCGTTGGCCGTGGGCGCACTCTGAAAGTGCTTCAGGCTGGCGAGTTTGGTCGCATACGCCCGCAGCGCGTTCTTGTAGGCCTCGTCGGTAGCGGTCCAGAGCGCGAACTTGAGCGCCGCCGGGTCGTCATCTCCGGGCGCGAGTTCGAGCGTGCCATCGCCGCGCGCGGAGCTGGAGTCGGTCGCGTAGTCGCCGATGCGGACCTCGACGCGCACCACGCGCTGATGGCCGCTGGACTCGGTGGTGAGCGCGCCGTAGTTGGCGACCGCGTCGTAGGTCGCGATGTCTTCGAGGCGATACTCCATGAAGTACGGACGCTGCAGGCCGGGGAGGACGAGCTGAGATTGCTCGCGCGCAAGCTCGGTCTGCATCGCGCGCAGCAGCGGGTCCTGCGCCGCAGGTGCGGCCGCCGTCTGCGCGATGGCGCTCACGCTGAGAGCTGTGGCTGCGCAAGCAAACAGCAGGTCCTTCGCTGCGCTCAGGATGACAATTCTGGGGACGGAACGATTCGGCATCAGCGGCCACCTTTCGCGATCGCTGGGGTGGTGGCCGCGGCTGGCGTGACGGCTGAGGCATCGTCGAGCGGTGGTGGAGCGACGATCGGAGGCCGCGCGGTGCCCTGCGCCTGGCGCTGCGTCTCGATGGCCGAGACCAGCATCGCCGGCGCTACCGCGCTCACGGGAATCGTTCCGGACTCGGCGCCGCACAGGCCGTTGAAGATGTCCGGACGGTCGCCCGTCGCGACGATGCTGTTGAGCGCGGCCTGCGGCGTTCCCACAATCGAGACGCCGCGCACCAGTTCGTCGGGGCGGCCGTCGACATACACGCGATAGACCACCAGCGGGATCACCTGAAACGCCTGCGGCGAGCGCCGGGCAGTGACCGCGAAGCCGGAGCTGATGTCTTCGAAGTAGAGCCCATAGGCTTTGCCCTGCTTCTTCGCTTCGGCTTTCAACATCTCGCGCAGCTTCGCGTCGGAGACGGTCTTGGTCGAGGTGACGATCAAATTTCCCTGACGCCCGGTGGGCATCTTGCCGGTCTCGGCGCGGCCGTGGCCGTTCGATTCGGCGAAGCTGGCGACGGGCAGGCGCGACATCAGAAAAGTTTTGAGCACGCCGTCGTCGACCAGTTGCACGCGCTGCGCGGGCTGGCCCTCGTCGTCGAAGAGATAGTGGCCGCTGAGCGGGTGGCCGTCGAAGCTGGCCAGCGTGGGGTCGTCGGCAACGGAGAGAAAGCTGGGCAGGATTGCCTTGTCTAATAGTTTCGTGAAGGTCTGGCCCTCCTCGTCGCCGCGCTGCCGCTGGCCTTCGAGGCGATGGCCGAGGACCTCGTGGAAGAAGACGGCGGCGGCGCGGCCGGAGAGGATCGCCGGGCCATTGTAGGGCTCGGTGATGGGCGCGACGCGAAGGTCGTCGAGGTTCTTCGCGAGCGCAGTCGTCTTGTCGATCACTTCCGTCTGCGACGGAAGGTGATTCACCGCGTCGGCCTCGAAGGTCTCTTCGCGGAACAGGTCCATGCCATCGGCGGCGCGGGTGCGCGCCACGACGATCAGCCGCGCGACCTGATTCGGCGCGGCCACGCGCGTGCCTTCGCTGGAGACGATGCTATCGGTCTCATGCGTGGCCTGCAGCACCACCATGTCGTAAAAAATGTGCGGATACTGGCGAAAGACGCCGCTGATCTCGCGCAGCCGCGACTCCCATGCGGCGCGGTCGACTTCGAGGTTGGAGGCCGCGGGCAGCACATCGACCTCCGGCTTCTGCGTCGTGAAGTCGGCCGACGCGTCCTCTTCTTTCGCCCGGACCTGCTGCTCGGTCTTCACCTTTTCGAGCGCGTCCAGCGCCTTGCTGTAGCCGCGGTTGGTGGCGAACCACAGCGTGCGCTCGATAGCCGCGCGGTCGTCGCTCAGAGGCAGCGGCATGTCGGTGAGGGCGCTGGTGCGATGTGTGTCGTGGGTGTTGTCGAGCTCCGGCGAGCCCAGCCGGATCTGCACGTCGGCGGTGCGCGTATGGGTGGAACTGGCATTGGTGATCGCGCCGTACTGCGCACTGATGCTGACGTTCTCGGCGTCGGCCACCGAGTAGCTGAGAAAGTAGGGCTTGAGCGGCGATGTCGCGGCGGGAGAGGAGACCGACGCGGGAACCAGCGCCCGGGTACTGCCGAGATCGGTCATGGCCCGGTGCAGCTCGCTCTCCATGGCCTGCATCAGGACCTGATCGGCGGCGTCGGCCGACGGCGGCGGTGGTTCGGGCTTTGTCTTCGCGGCATGGGCTGGGATTGCGGCGGCGAAGGTAAGCATCGCGAAGGTCAGCGCTGCGATGCCCAGCGGCCTGCAGGAGGATAGAGGACGGAGCGACGGGCGGAGCGGATTGGACGGGATCAAGCGGGGCCAGCTTCCAAAGAAATGGTCAGGGGTGCGCAGCTTCAGTGTATCGGAGGTATAGCAACTCCAAAAAGCAGATTCCTCCGCTCCGCTGCGGAATGACAACCAGAAAAGCAAGTGCAAATGCAGAGTCATCAGAATTGCGACGCTACGCCGACGGGCAATCCGTTCCAGTCAGAAAGAAAGGGAGGGCTTGCGTCGCCAACCGGGGGCCCCGCTCTGTTGGACGGAAGAAAGCTGTTGCCGTTTACCGCGCCGTGATGCAGACTCGGAACACCCTTGTTTCCCGACTCCCTTTGTGCCTCTGGAGAGATCGCCCCATGAGCCTGCCCCGACCTGCCCAAGTTCGACTTGCTCTTGCCCTTTGCCTGTTGCTCCCCGTCGCCCTGTCCGGCTGCGCCCGCGAGACCCCCGCCGAACACGCGGCGAATGTCTATGCCGCGCAGGAGGTCGCCGCCGCGCCGCTCTACGGCAACCTGCCCGATTACTCCTTGCCGGCCGGCAAGCTGGCCAAGGCGCAGCATCTGAACTCGGTCGATGTCACGATGCACTTCGCCGATGAGGCCTGGGGCATCGCGAGTCTGCTGCTGCTGCTTTGGCTCGGCGCGATTGCGTGGATGCGCGACCGGGCCGTGCGGGTGGGCCGCAACCGCTGGGCGCAGGGCTATGTCTTTCTGCTGCTGTATCTCATCGCGGGCTTTCTGCTGGAGCTTCCGCTGAGCCTCTATCAGCAGCATCTGGAGCTGAAGTACGGCCTCTCGGTGCAAAGTTGGGCTAGCTGGTTCGGCGACCAGGCCAAGGCCTTCGCGCTCACCTGGATCATTGGCGGCCTGCTGCTGATGCTGCTGTTCTGGATCATCCGCCGCGCTCCACGAAAATGGTGGCTGGTGTTCTGGGGCTGCTCGATCCCCATCGTGCTGTTTGGAATTTTCGTTGCGCCCTATATCGAGCCGCTGTTCTTCCACTATGAGCCGCTCCAGAAGACCAACCCCGCCCTGGTCGCCCAGTTGGAGCAGGTGGTGCAGAAGGGCCACATGAACATACCGCCCGAGCGCATGTTCCTGATGAAGGCCAGCGCCAAGCTCACCACGCTGAACGCCGACGTGGAGGGCTTCGGCGCAAGCAAGCGCGTGGTGGTGTGGGACAACACCATCGCCAAGGCCACGCCGGGCGAGATCGTACTCATCTTCGGGCATGAGTCGGGGCATTACGTGTTGGGCCACATCGTTTCGGGCGTCCTGTTTACGCTGGTGGTGCTGCTGGTGATGCTTTACCTGGGCTACCTGTTTGTGCAGTGGGCGATCCGCTGTTTCGGGCCGCGCTGGGGCGTGGAATCGCAGACCGACTGGGCCGCGCTGGCGGTGCTGCTGCTGGCCTTTTCGCTGTTCGGCGTAGTGTTTGAGCCCATCCAGAGCAGCTTCATCCGCATGCATGAGCACGCCGCGGATGTGTATGGGCAGGAGGCCATCCACGGCATCGTCGCCGACCCGCAGGCGACTGCGAAGGCGGCCTTCGACGTGCTCGGCGAGACCTCCCTGGCCGACCCCAACCCCAGCCCGTTCGTGGAGTTCTGGACCTACAGCCACCCCGCGGTCGGTCGCCGCGCGGCCTTCGCGAAAGACTACGACCCGTGGGCGCCGGGCATGGAGCCGAAGTACTTCAGGAAGTAGAAAGCATACAATGCTTACAGGAGTTACATCTGGAGGAATCGGCTTGAATTCGACTCAATCAACCGTCATCAGTATGCGCCTGCCGGTCACCAGCGGCACTCGGCTGAAACGTATGGCCAACCGCTACGGTTGGACTCCCAGTGACGCAAGTGCGCGCCTGGTGGAGGAGGGTCTGCGGCGCTTGGAGTTCGCGTTCATCGATTTCCGGGAGTCGCCTGTTGGCCGCCAGGCCTCCATCCAAGGTAGCGGTCTCGCGGTATGGGAGGTGATGCTTCTGGTCCGCAGCTATCGAAACGATGTAAAAGCGGTGGCGAAGCATCTCGGCTGGCCACCTGCCAAGGTGCAGGCAGCTATTCACTACGCGGAGGCGTTTCCAAGAGAGATTGCGGAGGCGCTGGCTGAAAACGATGCGGCGGACCTGACCTCGCTGAAGCGAATGTTGCCGCAAACCGTTAAGTTCGTCACCGGGAAGGCGGCGAAGTCTGGAAGATCGGCGAAACGCAAGAATGCTTAAGCTTCTTCTGGATGAACACGTCTCGCCGGACGTGGCAAGGGGGATGCGCCGCCGCGACCGCCGAATAGTCGTCCTTAGCATGGTGAAATGGGAGGATGGAAGTTTTCTCGGGCAGGACGACGCCGACTGTCTGCGCGAGGCCACAGTCCAAGGCCTGACTCTCGTGACGTATGACCGCAGGACCGTCCCGCCTCTGCTTAAAGCGTGGGCGGAACAAGGGCGCCACCACGCAGGCGTGATCTTCGTCGACGAGAAGACCATCTCGCCCGCCGACATTGGAGGCTTGGTTCGAGCTTTGGCGAGGTTGACGAAAGAAGCGTCGAGCTGGGACTGGGCCGATCGGATCTGCTTCCTGGGCCGCGGAGCTTGACGCTCTACTCCAAACATCCTTACTCTCGACTCACTGCCTATGGACTGCCTCTTCTGCAAGATCGCCGCCGGAATCATCCCCGTCGAACGCCTCTTCGAGGACGACGAGGTGCTGGCGTTCCCGGACCTTCATCCCCAGGCGCCGGTGCATGTGCTGGTGATTCCGAAGCGGCACATCGTCTCGCACGCCCACGCGACTGCTGAGGACGCGCCCATGCTGGGGCGGCTGCTCGGCGCGGCCGGTGAGGTCGCGAGGCGGCAAGGCCTGAACGTCACTCCGAAGGGCGGCGGCTATCGGCTGGTCATCAATACCGGGCCGGATGGCGGCCAGACCGTCGATCATCTGCATGTGCATGTGCTCGGCGGGCGGCCCATGGGATGGCCTCCGGGCTAGGCGAGGGCCGCAAAGCGGGAAGCCCCCAAACTGGGGTTGAGCGCTCAGCAGCGTTCTCCCTGGTGCGTTCTCCCTGGTGCAGTGCGTCGCTCCTGCTTTTCTGGTTGTCATTCCGCAGCGTAGCGGAGGAATCTGCTTCTCCGTGCGCCAATCAGACCCAGCGCGGAATTTGCTCCAGGGTACCTGCGTCCCCTCATTTCAGCTTGTATTCGTCTTGACCCGACCGATCCTCCATGGGTCGTGACCTGTCTTGTTGCGATGAAAGAAATCATTTGCCCTTTCACCTTCAAAGGTTTGCACTCTTTACCTTGCATCGAAGCAAATTTTTATTCCAGGGGCACATCCGGCGGTCCGCCAGCCGTCGAATTTTGCCAGCAAACCTTCTGTTTTTCTCTCAGCGCAACCTTTGGCACGATAATTGCAACAAACACTCGGCAACCCCGGCCCCTGAAAAAAGCAAGTCATTTAAATGCCCCAGGAGGCAACCCTTGAACATCAAATCAACTCTTGCAATTTTTTCCCTCGTCGCAGCGTTCGCTGCTCCGGCATTCGGTACAACCATCAACTTCACTGGCTCCAACACCGACCTCGGCGCCTCGCACGTCTATACATCCGGCTCGTCCACCGTTACTGCGTATGGTTTCAATAACGGCGGCACCCAGCACGACCTCTACGGCAAGAACGGCGGAGGCTCGGAGAACGGCCTCGGACTCGTCGATCCGCCCGACAACGAAATCACCACCACCACCTTCATTCAGCTGAATGTGTCCAACATCAACTCCAACCCTTTCGACCTTACCATCGGAAGCACCCAGAACGTCGAGGGCTTTGATATCTATGCCTCGAACACGCTGGGCACACTCGGCACCAAAATTGGGACCTACACCACCCCGGGCACCGATCCGTACACGACCGCCTTCTTTTCCACCGCGGATACGTACATTTCAATCCAGGCCGACCCCGGCTCAGGCGGGAACCAGAACGTCCTGCTCGACGACCTGACCACCGGAACGGCGGTCACCCCGGAGCCCAGCTCCTTGGTGCTGCTCGGCACCGGGATGCTGGCCGCGGCCGGAGTGATGCGCAGGAAGATCGGCGCCTAGCTGTTCGCATTCTTTACCCCGGGGACCCTGCGCTTCTCCAGTCGCGGGGTCCCGGTCTTTCTTAAACCGACCCACCCGGGTTAACTTTTCAGTAACAGTTGAAGTGCGGGTTGAGGTGGGTTAACTCGCGTGGTTCCACCCGCTAAAGCAGAATCAAGGTCGCTGTATTCAATCCCGAGTGGCCCATTCATCGCAAAGCTTTATCGCGATGAGTGGGGGACGCAAAACGCTCGCCCCGAGTCGCCATCGCCGCCGCCGGCGTCCAATGCTGTGTGACATCCCCGCTGCTCACGTTCGGCCTCCGCGCGATCGCGATCGCCGTCGTGCTGGCGGCTGGGGTCGCGATCTGGAGGCGTATGGCGATGGCAGATGTTCGGAAGGAGCCGATTCCGGCTCCGATTCACGATATTGTGGCGCCGGAGAGCGGTTGGGAAGCCGGGCAGACCGAGACGGCGGTCTTCGCCGGGGGCTGTTTCTGGGGCGTTCAGTCGGTCTTCCAGCGGGTCAAGGGCGTCCTGCGGACTGCGGTCGGCTATTCAGGCGGGGGCGCCGAGACGGCCAACTACCGCGCGGTATGCGGCGAAGATACCGGCCACGCGGAGGCCATCCAGATGGTCTACGACCCGGCGCTGGTGAGCTACGGAACGCTGCTGCGCGTCTTCTTCTCGGTGGTCCACGATCCGACCCAGCTCAATCGTCAGGGCGCGGACGTGGGCACCAGCTATCGCTCGGCGATCTTCTACACCAACGACCAGCAGCGCGAGGCCGCCGAGGCCTATGTGAAGCAGCTCGACGCGGCGCATGTCTTCGCCAAGCCGATCGTGACACAGATCGTTCCGCTGGCCGCGTTCTATCGCGGCGAAGACTACCACCAGGATTACGCCATGAAGAACCCGCACAATCCCTACATCCAGGTTTGCGATATTCCCAAGATCGGCGCGCTCGGCCAGCAGTTTCCGGAGCTGTTTCAGGAGTACCGGCGATAGCGGGTGTGGCCAGATATTCGCGTAAGAGTCCTACTGCCTGCTGACCTTTCATCTGCCTTTGCTTTTCTGGTTGTCATTCCGTAGGAATCTGCTTCTCGGGGCTGGATATACACCATCCCGGACCACCGCTCCAGGCGCCGTAATACACCAATGAGGACTCTGCTCTGAAGGCCGCCCGATTCCCTTCCTGGGACATGGGAACACGGAAAGATAACCCAACCATCCAGTCCGCTATTGCGCGCGCCTAAGCTCGAAGCACATAGTTAAATGAGCGAAACTTCACGCCTTTGAAGCGACCTCTGCGCGCCCAACGATGGGCGAGCACGGCGATTGGACTGACGAAATTGATGAAGCGGCCTGCACTGAATCGCCTGAGCCAGAGGACCGTGAACTGGAGGACCGTGAACCGGGAAAGAGGGGACCGGAAAACTTCCAGAGCTTCCACTGCATCTGTCCTCGGCCTGGCGCTCGCGATCGTTCTGGCGAGCGCGCTGGCGGGTCAGGCCTGCGCGCAAAGTCCTCCGCAGACGCCCAAGACCCCGGAGCAATCGGGCAAGCAGGCGGCCGCGCAGCAGAGCGGCGGCACGACCACGACGGGTGGAACCAGCATGGGCGACAAGAACCCCAGCCGCAAACCGGCGGGCCAGTCCAGTGGGAAGGACACCACCTCGGACTCCAAGGCGGCGAGTGCGGGCGAGCAGACGGCCAGCGGAACGACGCTGCGCCTGGGACCGCTGGCGCCCGCTCCGCCGCCGGCCGACCTGCCCCGGAACCGGCCGGTGATCGGCCTGGCGCTGGGCGGCGGCGGCGCGCTCGCGCTCAGCGAGATCGGCACGCTGCGCTGGTTCGAGGAGCACAGAATTCCGGTGGACGTGATCGCCGGGACCAGCATGGGCTCGATCCTCGCGGCGTTGTACGCGACCGGCCACACGCCCGAGCAGATGAGCCACATCATGACCGAGCAATCGGTGACCAACGTCTTCCGCATCGAGCAGGCCTACTCCGCGCGCAGCTTTCGCCGCCGCGAAGACAGCCGCGACATTCCCAACGCCATCGCCATCGGGCTCAAGCACGGCGCTGTCTTTCGCAACAGCCTGCTGACCGATACCGGCCTCAACGAGCTGCTGGACAAGGAGTTTCTCAGCTACAACGACCAGACCGACTTCAACACGCTGCCCATCCCGTTCCGCTGCCAGGCGACCGACCTGACCGCGGCCAGGACCGTCACCTTTGCTCGCGGATCGTTGCAGGATGCGGTGCGCGCGTCGGCTTCCATCCCCGGATACTTCAAGCCGTTCGAGCTGGATGGGCACGAGTTTGTCGACGGCGCGATCCTCGACAACCTCCCCACCCAGGACGTGAAGGCGATGAACGCCGACGTGATTCTGGCGGTAAGCCTGCCGCTGGAGCCGGTCCAGAAGGGCGATCTCAACTCCATCCTGGGCGTGCTGGAGCGCGCCTTCGCGGTGGGCATCGAGAGCAACGAAGCGCGCGACCGCAAGCTCGCCAGTGTGGTCATTACGCCGGACATCGATGGCTTCACCGCAAACGATTATCTGAAGACCGACCAGTTGGCCCTGCGCGGCTACGCTGCCGCCGAGGCCAACAAGGCCGCCTTGATGCAGTATTCGCTCAGCCCGGCGGAGTGGGAGCAGTATCTCGCGCAACGTCAGTCCAAGGTGCGCGGCCCGGTGGGCACCATCCTGAGGGTGAAGGTGACCGCGCCCAACGATTCGGCGAAGCAGGCCGTGCTGCGCATCTTTTCCCCGGTGGTGGATCAGCCCGTGGACACCGAAAAGGTGGAGGCGCTGCTGGCTGAAATACGCAGCGATGGCCGCTACGATGCCGACTATACCGTGGGCTACGACCAGGGCTCGCGGCGTCCCATCCTGCTAGTCACGGTGAACAGCAAGAAGACCGGGCCTCCGTTTCTCGTCCTCGGCTTCAACATCGCTGCGCAGACCGGCGGCGTGACCCGCGCGACGGTGAACACCATTCTGCTCGACCAAGATCTGGGCGGCTACGGATCGGAGCTGCGCACCAAATTCGACTTCGGCTACGACACGCTCGTGGAGAGCGAATACTACCGCAAACTCACCTGGAGCGGCCTGTTCGCGGCCCCGCGGCTGAACTACGACCGCACGCCTTATTACATTTACAACGGCAACACCCGGGTGTCGGACCGGCTGGCGCAGTTTGCGGGCGGCGGCGGCGATGTGGGCTGGAGCAACGGCCGGGACCGCGAACTGCGCGTCGGCTGGCAGGCCGAGAACGTGCGCTGGACCCTCACCACCGGGACCAATGACGGCCTTTCGGATTATTCCGGCGATGCCCAGACCGTGCGCGGGCAGTTCATCTACGACTCGCAGGACCGCGCGCTGGTTCCGGAGTTTGGCATCCGCTCAGTGAGCCGCGCCGGCTATCTTTACGCGACGCCGGGCAGCCCCAGCACACCGCAATTTTTTCAGCGCATCGATTTTGCGCACACCTTTGGCGCGAAGAACGTCTTGCTGGCGGGCATCGAGGGCGCGACGATGCTCAACAGCAACGTGGCCCAGCCCTTCCGCTTCACGCTCGGCGGCCCGCTGCGGCTGAGCGGCAGCGCCATCGACCAGTATCGCGGCACGGACTACTTCCTGATCACCCCGGGCTATCTGCGCCAGATCAAATCGCTGCCCGCGCCCTTCGGCAACAGCCTGTTCTTCGGCGGCGCCTACGAACTCGGCCAGATGCGCTCGCCCGACGGCCCCACGATCACGCGCCAGGATGTGTACTTCGGCTTCATCGCCGAGACGCCAGTGGGAGTCATCTCGATCGGCCCGGCGTTCGGCAACGCGGGCGAGCGCAAACTGGTGTTCACCATCGGAAAGCTGTTCTAGACGGACCAGCTCCAGTCCAGTCGTTCGGCGATCCCCGGTGACTATAGCGGAATCCCTACTGGTGTAGAGTCCAATCCCTACTGGTGTAGAGTCCATTGCGTTGACCTTTCGTTTGCACTTGCCTTTCTGGTTGTCATTCCGCAGGAATCTGCTTTTCGGAGTTGCTATACACCATCGGGGACACCGCTTTTAAGGACCCCGCTGCCAGGTGCGGGACTTTCTTGCTTGTGTAACCTAAATTGGTTACAGTGAGGATAATGACGAGCAAGGAACTGAAGCGCGAGTTAGCTTCCCTCGGAGCCTCCTTCGAGCCAGCTAAGGGTTCCCACTTGAAGGTGGCGCTGAATGGCAGGCACTCGATCGTTCCAATGCTCAACAAAGACCTTCCCAAAGGGACGCTACTCGCCATTCGCAAGCAACTCGGTCTGAAATAAAGGAGGATCATGCAATATCCCGCGAAGATCACCTGCGAGAAGGACGGCTGCACCGTTACTTTTCCCGACATCCCCGAGGCCATCACCTGCGGCGATACGAAAGAAGAAGCCCTGCATCATGCCGTGGATGCCCTGGAGTCCGCGCTCGATTTCTACTTCGAGAATAATCGGCCTGTCCCGATGCCTTCCCCTCCCAAGCGTGGGCAGCGTCTCGTCGAGCTTCCTGCCAGCGTCTCTGCCAAAGTGCTGCTGTTCAATGAACTGCTGGCTCAGAAGGTGCGGCCGGCGGAACTCGCCAAGCGTCTGGCGATTCCGCGGCAGCACGTCAACAGGCTGCTCGATCCGCGCCACCCGACCAAGATCGACAGCATCGCCGCGGCATTGAAGGTGCTCGGAAAGACCTTAGAACTTCATGCAGTCTGAAGAACCATGAGAGCACCTCTGGGGCCTGAACGATGAACCTCGCTGCCGTTATCGCACATCATGGCTACGCGGCGACGGCGGCCACGCTGCTGATCACCTCCTGCGGTCTCCCGCTTCCGCTGTCGGTCGTTCTGCTCACCGCCGGCGCCGAAGCCCACGGCGGCTCGCTCAACTTCGGCCTGCTGCTGCTGGTTGCCACCTCCGCCTCGCTGCTCGGCGACACGCTGATGTTCTTCGGCGGTCGCTATACCGGCTGGTGGCTGCTCGCCGGCCTCTGCCGCGTCAGCATGAACCCCGACACCTGCGTCTACGGCTCCGCGCAATCCTTCTACAAGCGCGGTCCCCGCACGCTATTGTTCTCGAAGTTCGTCCCCGGCCTGGCGACAGTGGCCGCGCCGCTGGCCGGCAGCCTCAACATGCGCCTGCCGCGCTTCCTCGCCTTCGATGGCTGCGGCGCGCTGCTCTACATCGCCGCCTGGTCCAGCGCCGGCTTCCTGCTCTCGCACTATCTCCGCGCGGCCGTCCGCCGGGTCGAGCAGGTCGGCCATTTCACCTTCGCCCTGCTGGGTCTGCTGCTGGCCCTCTATATCCTCTGGCTGCTCTTCATCTCGATGCGCGACAAGCGCTTCTCGGCGGTCGAGCGCGTCGCCGCCGAAGACCTCTTCGAGCGCCTGCGCACCGCCACTCACGACCGCCTGATGATCATCGCCGACGTTCGCTCCCACGGCTACTATGACCCCGGCATGCAGCGCATCAAGAACTCCATCCGCGTCGAACCCAGCCGCCTCAAGGAAGAACTGCTCGCATTGCGCGAGTTCATGCAGCCGGAGTGCGAGATCTACCTCTACTGCTCCTGCGCGCGCGAGGCCACCAGCATTCGCGTGGCCAAGATGCTGGAAGAGGAAAACTGTTCGACGAAAGTCATCCAAGGCGGCATGAAAGCCTGGATCAAAGCCGGCGGCCCGCTCGAGCCGGTCCCCGAAGCCGACCTGGAACACCTGCCCAGATTCGACTAGAGCAGAGTCCCTATTGGTGTAGAGCCTCGCTCTTGCTTTTCTGGTTGTCATTCCGCAGCGCAGCGGAGGAATCTGCTTCTTGGGCTGGCTACACACCATCGGGGGGAACGGCTTTAGCGCACACCGCACTTAGTGTATAGCCGCCTTCACTCTTTTTGTTTGTCATTCCCCGGAGGGAATCTGCGTCTGCAATCTTTCCACCATCAGGCAAATTTCTATAGCGATCCTGCCGAGCAATTGCGGCGTTCTCTCCCCTCCCCGGAGAGTTGCTTGACAATGCCAACTCGGACAAAATACTATCCTGCTCATTCAAGAAACCGATTACATCGAGATGCGATTTCGATGGATGTGCGCCGGTCGAAGCGATGCGTTTTCGTTGCGCGGCCAAGGACAAAGGAGGGCACGTATGCGGACCAAGTGGAATGCCTCCCGTTCTGGCTGCTCGTACTGGCTTGCAGCGATGCTGCTCAGCGTGTCGTTGTCTGCGACCGCCTGGGGGCAGCAGTTGACCGGTGAGATCGATGGCCGGGTGCTTGACACTTCCGGCGCCGCCATTCCCAACGCGGTCGTCGTCGTCAAGAACGACGACCAGAATCTCGTCGCGCGCACGCTGCGGACCAATGCCCAGGGGGAGTTCACGGCTTCGCTGCTGCCGTTGGCCCACTACTCGGTTACGGCCAGCGCCGAAGGTTTTCAGCGCGAGACCAGCACCCTCGATGTACACACCGGGATCGTCTCCGCCGCCACCTTCAAGCTGCCGCCGGGCACGGTGACGCAGACGGTGGACGTGACGACCAACACGGAGGTGGCGCCGCAACTCGACAGCTCCGCGGCGGGCACTCTGATTCCCTCGACGAAGATCACCCAGCTCTCGCTCAGCAGCCGTAATTTCGTGCAGTTGCTGGCCATCCAGCCGGGTGTGAGCGGCGGCATTCCGGGCGGCACTCAGGACCGGGGATCGATCTCCTCGGCGGGCGGGGTGAACTCCGCCAACTACGCGGTCAACGGCATACCCGCGCAGTACAACGGCTTCTTTCTGGATGGCCAGGACCTGCAGCGCCGGTCGGCCGGCGGCACCCAGATCGGGGCCTATCCTGGAATCGATTTCATCCAGGAGATGAACCTGCAGCGCAGCAACTTCAGCGCCCAATATGGCGGCTCCGGAAGCGCGTTTGTGAGTATTGCTACCAAGTCTGGAAATACGGCGTTTCATGGTGCGGTGTACGAATTCTATCGCAGCCAGATCTTCAACGCGAACGACTACTTCAACAACCTTGCGGGCGTTCCGCGGCCGACCTTGCGCTATAGCGACTTCGGCTATGAAATCGGCGGCCCAATCTGGATTCCCCGCGTCACCAGCCGCGAGAAGGCGAAGACCTTCTTTGTCTTCGGGCAGGAATTCCTGCGCAGTGAAAGCAGCACGCAGGCCACGCTGACCAATGTCCCGACGGCGGCGCAGCGGACAGGAATGTTTAACGCTCCGGTGTGTACGGCATACAACGCCAAGGGCGCTTGCACGGCCTCCGGGACATCCATCGCGGCGATCGATCCCGAGGCCCAGGACTATCTGACAGACATCATCGACAAGGTCCCGCTGCCCAACAGCCCCACCGATCCGCAGGGCCTGATCGTGGCCGAGCCGGGCACCAACAACGAGACGCAGACCTTCGTCCGCATCGACCGCCACTTCAACGACAAATTCAGCGTGATGTTTCGCTTCTTCAACGACCCGTTCAATCTACGCGTCCCCTACGGACTCAGGCAGGGCGTTCAGGCCCCTGGAGTCGGCACCGACGACGTGACCGACGGCGACCGGGCGTACTTCGGCACCGGAACGTACGTCATCAGTCCGACCAACGTCCTGCAGGCCGGCGGCGGCTATCTCAGAAGTTACGTCACCGCGCAGGCCGTCGGCACCTTGCTGGCCGCGAACTCGCCCGATATCCGGCCCATCCTGCCGTACGTGAACACGTTGGGTCGAGTTCCCAATCTGGCGATTGGCGGCTCGACCTACTCCACCATCAGCCCGTACACCAACGGCGAGCCGCAGACGCAGATCTTCGCCAACGATACGCAGGTGGTGGGCAGGCACACGCTCTCCATGGGCTTCAACCTTGAATACCAGAAGGCAGGAAACAACAATGCGACGACGAACGCCGGGGCCTATACCGTCAAGGCGACCACGGTCCCGGCGGTCCCGGCGGGAACGACACCGGCTACGCAGTTCGATCAGGCCTTCGCCAATTTCCTGCGGGGTTCCGTGTCGACGTTTCAGCAGGTCAGTCCGGACCCCTCGGTCTACCTGCATGCCAACCTGTACGAGGCGTACCTCCAGGACGACTTTCACGCCACGCCCAACCTCACGTTGAACGCCGGCCTGCGCTACTCCTACATCGCGACGCCGTCCGCGGGGACCTTGAGGGGACATCCCTATCTGCCCTTCGTCAACTTCGTTCCCAGCCGTTATAATCCCGCCAACGCGCCGACCATCGATACGACCGGACTGGTCTGCACCACGACGCCGTGCAATGGCGGCGTGACGCCGAACCCCAGCTACGACCCGGAGAACGGAATCATTATCGGAAATTTGAACTCGCCTTACGGCAGCAAGGTCAGCTCCCAGGCCGATCTCAATTTCGCTCCTCGTTTCGGGTTTTCCTGTGATCTGGGAGGCAGAGGCAAGACGGCGGTCCGCGGCGGATTCGGGATCTACTATCTGCAATCGACCACAGCCGATTACGGCAGCCTCTCCACCACCAATGAGCCCAACGTTCAGAGCCTCTTGATCTCCAATACCAGCTTCTCCGATCCGGCCAGCACGACCGTGACCGGAAACCCCTCCCCGCTGGTCGTGAAGGCCGCGCAGGTCAACTGGCAATCGCCTTACGTCGAGTCGTACTCTCTCGACCTGCAGCATACGTTCCGGGGCTCGATCCTGGCCGACGCCGGCTACTACGGCAACCGCGGAATTCACATACCGGTGAACGAGGACATCAACCAGCCGCAGCCCGGCCTCTTCGCGCAAAAAGGAATCATTCCGGGCGGCGTGGTGACGACGGCCAATACGCCGGACCTCAATCGGATTCGACCCTATCTCGGGTACGGGCCGATCAACTCCGACATACAGGGGTTCGTGTCGAGCTACAACAGCCTGCAGGTGTCGGTGACGAAGCGGTTCCGCGGAGGTTCGCTGGCTACGGTCAACTACACCCATTCCCGCTCCCTGACCAATGGCAGCTCGCCGCAAAACATCTATGATCCGGCCGCGGAGTACGGCCCCGATGGCACCGGCCGCTCCAATCTTCTGAACGCTAACTTTGTCTACGCGCTTCCGTTCTTCCTCCACGAACGATCGGTGAAGGGTTACGTCCTGGGCGGATGGGAGGTTACCGGGATCGTCGGCTTCGGCTCGGGTCAGTTCCTCACCGCGCATACGTCCGCGGTCGATCCAGCCGGTCAGGGCGTTCTGGCCACCGGCACGGCGGAAGGAAACGACCGCCCCGACTACGTCTCCAACCCCAACTCCAGTGCGCCGCACACGCTCAAGGATTGGTTCAACACGGCCGCGTTCACCAATGTGCCCGCGGGCCAGTACCGGCCGGGAAATGCGAGCAATGGATCGATCGTCGGCCCAGGATATGAGGACTTCGACCTCAGCCTCTTCAAGAACGTCCACTTCGGCGCCGAGCG
Source organism: Granulicella sp. (assembly GCA_965277925.1). Classification (GTDB taxonomy): domain Bacteria; phylum Acidobacteriota; class Terriglobia; order Terriglobales; family Acidobacteriaceae; genus Granulicella. Next base: position 3,376,637 of record OZ255850.1, read on the forward strand.
CGACCTGCAGCTTCGCTTCGAGAGCTTTAACACGCTCAATCACACCAACTTCAATGCGGTATCGACGACGACCAGCGCGTCGAACTATGGCCAGGTGACCTCGGCCGGCGCGGCGCGTGTCCTGCAACTGGGCGCCAAGATCACTTTTTGAGCGAAGAGTCCTGTGCCGCGGGACCGGCAGCGAAGCTTGACTCTGCGCTCATGGAAATGCTTGCCTATAGCGGAATCCCCATTGGTGTAGAGCCGTACTGCTCTTGACTGGGCATTTGCACTTGCTTTTCTGGTTGTCATTCCGTAGGAATCTGCTTTTCTGAGTTGCTTTACACCATCGGGAACACCGCTCTAAGTGAAGAAGTTTGCCAGCCGCGAGATCAGCTTCGGATGCGGCACGCCGTCGGCATACGTCCTCAGAATCACCGATCGCAGCAGCGGCATGCGCATGGCCCGGAAGCCGCGCTCGGGCTCCGCATAGAAGGCCCGTGCCGCCCGCGCCGAGAACGCCAGCGTCTCCTGCAAAGGACGCAGCCGCCGCGCAAACTCCGCTGCCACATCGTCCTGCGAAGCCCCACACACGAGCACCGCCGCCGCCGCAGCCTGTCCGCTCACGATGGCCGAGTGGATGCCTTCGCCGGTCAGCGGATCGACCAGCCCCGCCGCATCGCCCGCCAGCAGCACCCGCCCGCGTGGCACATACGCTTCGCCGCCCATGCCGAGATACTGGCCCGTCACCGCGCCCAGCGCCGCCACGCCCAGCTTCCGCCGGGCATACTCGACCAGCAGCGCGCGCGTGACCGTCTTCAGCGCAGCGTCACCCGTTGCGGCGCCCGATGCGAACTGGCCCGTCGCGGCGTCCACAGCTCTCTCCATCGCCGCGAACGCGCCGACGCCGATGTTGACGTGATCGCCCTTGGGAAACAGCCAGCCATAGCCGCCCGGCAGCGGCGCAAAGTCGAACACCAGATCGAGCGGCGCATCGCCCGCGGGCAAGCGCGCCGGAAGCTCCGCGAACGGCACCATCGCCTCCAGCGCAAACCCCCGCCGATACCACGCCGGTTCAGGGGGCAACGTGGCGCGCGCAGCCTCGGCTCCCGTCGCCTCCTCACGCGCGTGCAATCCCTCCGCCAGCCGTCGCATCTGGCCGTTCGATCCATCCGCGCCGATCGCTACGCGCGCGCGCGGGGTCTCGATACCCTCGCCCGTCGCAACATCGCCCGTCGCAACATCGCTCGTCGCAACATCGATCTCGACCGATTCGGCGCTCTCCCGCAGCCCAACCACGCTTTCGATCTTGCGCAGCGCGACGCCGCCGCCGGAGCGTCCAGCGGCCAGCGTCTGGCGCAGGCAGAACTCGTCGAAGCGTTCCCGCACGGCCATCGCACAGATCGGCTGCCGCGTCTTCACTCGAACCTCGCGCGCCTTATCGGACTCCCGCAAGCCAGCCGCGCCGTCCCGTTGCAGCACAATCTCCGCGCACCACCGCTCGACCACCGGATCGACCGGATAGCGCAGCGCCTTGAGCGTCTTGCGCGTCAGCCCGCAGGCGCAGGCCTTGTGCCGCGGAAACATCCGCTTGTCCAGCAGCAGCACTTGCCGCCCCGCGCGCGCCAGATCATAGGCCGCCGCGCATCCCGCCGGGCCAGCGCCCACTACGATCACATCGAAATCGCCGGCCATTCGCAGTCTCAGCAGCCCTCAGCGTCCGCGCGCGCCTCCACGTTCAGAACGCCTCCGCCATCAGTGTAGCGGGCATTGTCTGCGCATCGCTGCTGAGTCGCATCTCCGCCGCCAGCAGCGCATAGCTGCGCAGCCGCGCCTGGTGCGAGTGGGTGATGGTGTTCACGATCACCTCGCCCACGTGCAGCTCGGCCGCCAGCCCACGCAGTTGCGCGGCCACGCGATCCGGCGTGCCGACGAAGTAGCGCGGCCACTCGTTGTCCTCCGGCGCGTCCAGACTTCCCGCCGTAAACCCCAGCAGCGGATTCGGCGCGCTCGGCATCTCGTTCAACTCGCGCAGGGAGTCTTCGGGCGCCGCTACCGGCCGCCGGTCGTCCATCCGAATGCGCCGCTGCAGCAGTCGCACGGAGCTATGCAGCAGCCGCGCCTCGGCGTCGCTCTCCGCGCAGATGACACCGATCGCGAGTGTCGCTTCGGGCGCGGCGCGGTCCGGCGAAGGCTGGAAGTTTCGCTGGTAAAACTCGATGGCCGCGCGCGTCTGCACGGGCGAGAAGAAGTGCGCGAAGGCGTACGGCAGGCCCTCCTGCGCCGCGGTCACAGCCGACCACATCGACGAACCGAGCAGCCAGATGTCCGGCGCTCCCGGCGCCTCGGGAGCGACGCGGACTCCGCGAAACGGATGCCCGGCGGGGAAGCGCTCCGGGTGCAGGAACGCGCGCAGTTCCGTGAGCTGCCGCGGAAAGTCGTCCATCTGCGCGCTCTTGCGCTCGCGCCGCAGCGCGTAGGACTCCAACTGGCCGCCGCCCGGTGCGCGGCCGATCCCCAGGTCGATCCTGTCCGGAAACATCGCATGCAGCGTGCGGAAGACCTCCGCCACCTTGAGCGGAGCGTAGTGCGGCAGCATGATTCCGCCCGAGCCAACGCGGATGCGCTCGGTCGCCGCCGCCGCGCGCGCGATCAGAATCTCCGGCGCGGTGCAGGCCAGCAGGTCCATCGCATGGTGTTCGGAGTACCATAGGCGCGTATAGCCAAGCTCGTCGGCGAGCCGCGCCAGGTCCAGCGAGTTGGCCAGCGCCTGCGCCGGAGAGCTGCCTTGCGGCACTGGCGACTGGTCCAGCACCGACAGCCGAAGGGCCGGCTCTCTGTCGAGCGAGGTGTCGAGCGACGGGTCGAACGAATTGTGGCTTCCGCGCATGGCCATTGGATGACCAGGAGCGAAGGTTGGACGCAAGCGCCGCGCGGGTGATCGGAACTGCCGATCGCAAACCGCCGAGCCGATCGCAAATCGCGCGGCGGATTGCAAATCGCGCAGGGGCGAGTCCAACGCATCGAAGTAACTGACAGACCCGAAGTAAACTGACAGACCAGTGGAGGCGGACGCGTGCAAGCGAGGCGAGACAACCGGCGGCTCCCATGGACGGCGTCGGCCGCGCTGCTGGCGGTCGCGCTGGCCGCACGAACCGGCGCCGCGCAGGATGCGGCCACCGACCCACTCGCCGCTCTGCAGAACGCGCAGCTCGTGGTGTGGGTGGTTGAACCGGCCGCCGTGACGCCGCTGTCGAAGGCCATGGCGATTGCCGCGCTGCATAACGCGACCCCGCTCACCTACCAGGAGCACGACGCCGGCACCTTCGGCCAGAGCGCCAGCAGCTATGGAACGGCCGCGAGCAATGTTGGCGTGGCTTCCAGCAGCTCCGCCATCAGCGCGCCGCCCGCCGGGACCGGCTATCACGAGCAGGAGTCGGGCAGCTTCGGACAGCCCTCCGGCAGCACGGGAACGGCAGCCGGCAACTACGGCCAGACGGCCAGCAGCCTCGGCCAGACCGCCAGCAGCTATGGGGTGGACGCCAGCAACCACGGCCACGACGCGGGCACCTACGGCAACTCGCTGAGCACCATCGCGCAGGCCGGCAATCCGGCTGCACAGGCGGCGCGGAACCTCTCTCCGCAGGAGGCCGGAGACCTCCACAGTTTCGAGCAGCGAGTCAGCACAGCCTTCCCAAATCTGCAGGTGAAGTATCTCTCCGCGGACCCAAGCGAGCTGCAAACCCAACTGGCGGCCGCGCGCCGCACGGCACAGTATCCTGACCTGCTGATCTCGCCGGCGCCCGGCCCGTGGTGGGGGGGTGTGCAGCGGGAGTTCGGCCTGACGACGCTGCAGCCGGCGTCGTTTCGCGCCGACGGCGTAACGGAAGCTGCGCCGCGTATGCCACAGCTTGCGGTGCTCGCGCACGCGCCGCACATGCAGACCGCGCGCGCGTTTGCGATCTGGATGAGCGAGGCCAGCTCGGATTGCGATGGCTGCGTGCTGGGCAATCTTTCCCGGGAAGCGCGCGCCGCCGCGGGCGTGGCGGTCGACGCGGTTGCGCGCCTGCTGCACGGTGAGTCGCTGGGCGCCGCGGCCGATCCCGAGATGGCGGATTTCCCGCCGCGGTCCGCGCTGGCCGTGCTCGGCGGCGCGATCGCCGCAGTGAACCCGCAGGACACTTCGCCGCGCATCGAGGTCATGGCGGCTTCGGCCGATGGCCGCGTGGCCGCGGTCACGCTGCGGGCGATCGAGTCCACCAGCAGCGCCTTCGGCGTGGCGCATTCGCTGGTCGTGTTGCGCCGCGACCACGACGGCCAACACGACGGCCGCTGGCGCGTGTTGCATATTTCGCTCGACCTGCCTCCAGCCGAGCAACAGAGTGAGCGCGAGACGCTGATGAACAGCATCGCGGCGGCCCCGGAGCTGACACGGGCCGGCCCCAGGGGCATTACGCAGGCCTCGCCGCCCAGTGGCGACACGCGGCCGCCGCAGCCCGTGCTGTGGTGGGACAACCGCGGCGGCGCCAGCCTGCAGGTCGTCGAGTGGCAGGCGGACGACGGCGGCCATTGGTCCGATGCGCGGCTGTATCTCGCGCCCGACGTGGGCGCCCGTCTGCGCACCCAGGTGACCGCGCGCTTTGCCACCAGCCCAATAACCTATCGCTGGCGGGTGTGGAGCGTCGGCGCGCAGGGTGAGATGAAGATCAGCCCGTGGAGCACGCTGAAGATCGTGGGCTAGCGCAGTGTCTCCGATCCCGGCTGCCCTGCGGAATGACAACCAGAAAAACAAATGCAAATGCAAGGTCAACAGCAGTAGGACTCGACACCAATGGGGATTCCGCTACAGGCCGCGGCGCTCATCCCGGTGCCTCGATCCGCTATTCTCGAAGAGTGAACCAAGCAGGACAGATCGCGCCGCACTCGCTGCTCTCCGTGCGCGATCTCCGCATCGCTTTCTCCGGCCACGAGGCAGTGCGCGGCATCTCCTTCGACATCGCTCCGGGCGAAACGCTGGGCCTGGTCGGCGAGTCCGGCTCCGGCAAATCCGCCACCGCGCTGGCGCTGCTGCGCCTGCTCCCGCCCAGTGCGACCCTCAGCGGCAGCATTGATTTCACGCGCGCCGACGGCGTCACCGACGACCTGCTGCATCTGCCCGAAGAGGCCATGCGGCGGCATCGCGGCCAAGCCATCGCGATGATCTTCCAGGAGCCGATGACCGCGCTTAATCCGGTGATGAAGGTTGGCCGTCAGATCGCCGAGGCGCTGCTGGCGCATGCACCGCGCACAGGGTCGGGGTTCAAAGGCGGCCTTAGCCGGCGAGAGGTCCGCGAGCGCGTGCTCGCCGCCATGCGCGAGGTCGCGCTGCCCGACCCCGAGCGCCGCTACGACGACTATCCGCACCAGTTCTCCGGCGGCCAGCGCCAGCGCATCGTCATCGCCATGGCGCTGATCAATCAACCGAGGCTGGTCATCGCCGACGAGCCGACGACGGCGCTCGATGTCACCGTGCAGGCGCAGGTCCTGTCGCTGCTAAAGCAACTGCGCGCCGAGCACAACCTCGCGATGCTGTTCATCTCGCACGACCTTGCGGTGGTCGCACAGGTGGCGGACCGCGTAGCCGTGATGCGCCACGGCGAGATCGTCGAACAGGGCAGCACGCGCGATGTCCTCACGCATCCGCAGCACCCTTACACGCGCAATCTGCTGGCCTCCGCGCCCACCATGACAACGCCGCGCGCCCAGCCGCTGGCCACGCTCTCCGCCGCGGAGCCGAGGCCTCTTTAGCCCAGCGTTGCGCTCCTGTTTTTCTGGTTGTCATTCCGTTAGGAATCTGCTGTTGGGCTGCCTCGATCGTCTCGCGAGAACCGCCCTCCTCCCCGGGGCCGCCCTCCTGCGCTACACTGGGCGTCGCCCTTATGCGCGCCCTCGTGCTCTCCGATATCCACGGCAATCTCCACGCGTTGCAGGCTGTTCTCGACGCGGCGCCGCCGCATGACGAGCTCTGGAACCTGGGCGACATGGTTGGCTACGGAGCTCGACCGAACGAGGTCCTGGACATCCTCCGGCCGCGCGCCACGATCAACGTGCGCGGCAACCACGACCGCGTCTGTTGCGGCCTCACCAGTTCGCAGGGCTTCAATCCCGTGGCGGCCGAGGCCGCTGCCTGGACGCAGCGCACGCTTACCCCCGACAACCTCGATTGGCTGCGCAACGTCCCCAAGGGCCCGATCCGCGCCTCCGCGAGGGCCATGTGCGCGCACGGCTCGCCGCTGCATGAAGACCAGTACATCATCTCCATGCGCGACGCCTGGACGCCGCTGCAGCGCATGGCCAGCGAGATCACCTTTTTCGGCCACACCCATGTGCAGGGCGGCTTCTCGCAGCATCAGGAAGATTGGGAAGAGGACCGTCCGCTGTACGCGACGGAAGATACGTTCGATAGCTTCAGCATCGGCGTGCCTGCCGGTTCGCGCCACCTCATCAATCCGGGTTCGGTGGGGCAGCCTCGCGACGCCGACTGGCGCGCGGCCTTCGCGCTCTACGACGATTCGATCGAGCAGGTAACGTTCTTCCGCGTTCCCTATGACGTCGCCGCCGCGCAGGCCGCCATCCGCGCCGCGCATCTCCCCGAGCGGCTGGCCGTCAGACTGGCCGCTGGACGCTGACGATGCCTTCGTTCTTAGGGAAGCTCTGGGATGGTTGTTTTGTTAAGAGCACGACTTCAGTCGTGCCGCAAAGTGTATGGAATTAGCCGGGCTTTAGCCCCTGAGGGACGCTTGGAGGATTAATCGAAGGCTCGCTTTAGAACTGCGCGCGGAAGCCGAACTCGACCTGGCGCTCGCGGCTGGCGCCCGAGGTGGACGAGGTCGGCGCGCCGAACGGCAGCGTGGTGAGGCCCTCGGAGGCGACCGCAGCGGCATCCTGAAAGATCAGCGGGATCGGCGCGTTCGGAAGTGGAGTTCCGCTTGGCGTCGTCGCCGTGGAGGTCCCGATCACGTAGGCGCGGGTCTCGACGCGCGCGATGTTCTGCGCATTGAGCAGGTTGAACGCCTGCGCGAAAAAGTTCAGGTGAAGGCGATCTGACCCACTCGGCCGAATGCTCGGACCGAGGCGCAGCGCGAACTCGCGGCTGAGCCGCAGATCGACCTTGCCGCGCGGCGCCAGGCGCAGCGTGTTGCGGCCCACTGTGGGCAGATAGCGCGCGCCGCCCGAGCCGTTCAGGCTGGCGCGGCCGCCGGAGAGATAGCTGAGCGCGAAGACGCCGTAGCTGTAGGGAGCGCCGCTGCCGGCCGTCCCGATGGCGGACGCGCGCCAGCCGCTGAGCGCTCGGCGGACCTCTTTCGGGCCGTGCGAAAACTGCGTTGTGACCATCAGATCGCCGGAGAAGCGCTGCGGGAAATTCTGATTCGACAGCCCCTTGTCATAGCCGATGTGGAAGGGATCGAACTGGTGGTTGAGGCCGGGCAGCGCGGAGTTGAGCGGTGCGTAGTCGATCGCGCGGGAGAACGTATAGCTGCCGCGCAGCTCCAGCGATTGGAAGCGCGGCGGCCCGTGCAGTACCGCTTCGACGGTCGCCGCGTGGTAGGTCGCGTTGGCGTTCGAGACCAGCGCGGTCAGCGCGCCGTAGCCGAGGATAGGCCGCGCGGTATACACCGGCACCACGAACGTCTCGCCGCTGTGCAGCCCGGGATGGCCGTCGCCGCCTTGCAGGACGAAGGTCCCAACGTTGGCGTCGGGGGTGATGTTGACGTCCACGCTGTTGGGTAGTTGCGTGGCCGTCGCCATCGCGTAGCTGGCGCGCACCAACAGGCTGCGGCCGAAGTCGCGCTCGACCACCAGCGCAGCCCGCTGCACCGCGGGCGCGCGGTAGCGGCTGGCGAAGAACGTCGCGGAGGTGGTCTGGGCCACGGCCGCGGGCGGCGCGGACGTGTAGGCGCATGGATAGCCGAAGCCCTGCTGCACGGTGGTGATCTGCGGGCAGACGGTGACGGTGGTGGGTCGGATGCGGATGTGCGTATCGGCGGCGGGCAGATTGGGGTTCTCTCCAGGGAAGGCGGCGCGCGAGAACAGGCCGGTGTCGGTGAGTGCGGCGCGGATGGTCGCGCCCGGAATCTGGCCGTAGAAGAGTCCATAGCCGAGATGCGCCGTGAACAGGCTCTTGTGGCGCAGGCGCGGCGACCACGCAACGGCGAAGCGCGGGCCGAAGTTGTTGCGGTCCTCGGGGAAGCTGCTGGTGGAGCCGGGAAAGATGCGGCTCGCGCCCTGCAGACTGCCGCTGGCGGCGTAGTTAGGCAGGTCGGCAATTTCGGCGTCGAGCAGCGGATTGGGAATCTGCGGCACGGGCAGCAGCGTGTAGTCATAGCGCACGCCGAGCGTCAAGGTAAGGTTGGCGCGCAGCCGCATCGCGTCTTCGAAGTAGCCGGCGATGTCATGCGTAACGAACTCCGTCTGCACCGCGCCGAAGCTCTGCGTAAAGCTGCGGAAGCAGAAATAATGCACGGGCGCGACGATGCTGGGGCAGCCGCCGTTGGGATACGCATGCACGTTGAAGGTGTAGTCGGTGATCCAGTCGACCAGGCCGCCATCGTGGCCGTTGACCGCGCTGCTGTCGTAGCTGAATGCACCGTCGGGAGCATAGAGCGAGGCGATGCGATCGTGGATGCGGCTCCAGTCGCCGCCCAGCGTGAACAGATGCCGGCCACGCGCCAGATGCATGGCGTCGGCGAGCTCGATGCGTTGCTCGTCAGGGTAGGCGCTGCGGCCGAGGTTCGCTGGCGTGCCGTACGCGAAACCGTTGGGCGCGATGGAGACCTGCGGAGCAAAGCCGCCGGGGCCGATGCCGGGCTCCTGCGGCAGCGGCGCGTGCGCGGTGTCGTAATCCAGGTCATGCGAAAACTGGCCGCTGAGATCGCTGTTGAAGTGCGGCGAAAAGATGTGCCTCCAGTGCGCGGCGGCGGCATCGACATTGACGTGGCTGTCGCCGAGACTGCCCGTCCCGCGCGCAACCACGGCGTCCGAAGTCTGCCCCAGCGCCGCGCCCGACGGCGCGTCGAAGCGATTGCCGCTGTAGGTCAGAGAGAGGCTGTCGCGAGCAGTGGGTGACGCGTCCAGCCGCACGAAGCCGAGGCTGCGCCACGCGCTGCGGGCGACCGTTCCGGTAAGACTGTTGAGGTAGTTGAGCGCCGCATTGGTGGCCGCGCTGCCCACGCCGCGCGTGCCCAGCAGCGCGGTCTGCTCCGTCGTGAGCGAGAAAAAGTTCGCCAGTTGCGGCGTGCAGACGATGTGGTCGTCATGCACCTGCAGTTCGAGCGAGCCGAAGATCGAGGCGCGATGGCGCACCCGCACGGGCAGAAAGCCGGCGTTGAGCGGAAGCCCGACGCTGCCGCCGAACTCCTCCTGCGAACCGGCGGGTTTCACCGGCGAACTGGTGACGACCCCGTTGTTGTAATTCGTCGCGATGGAGTAGGGGTTGGTCGCGGCCAGCACACTCGATCGCTCCAGCAGAAACAGGCTGCCGTGCAGCCGGTCGCCGCCGGAGCGCGAGATCACCGAGACCAGGCCGCCCGCGCCGCCGCCGCGCTGCGCGGAAAAATTGCTCAGCATCGTATGAAAGCTCTGCACCGCGCCCTGGCCGAAGCTCGCGCGGGCACTCGGACCGCCGCTGGCCGCGCCGCGCGGGCCGGAGCGGAAGCTCTGATCGGCGGAGAGGCCGTCGAGCGATTGCGCGTTCTGCGTCGGCGAGAGCCCGGTATAGCTCAGCCCGGCGGCCGGCGACCCGGCCCCGGCGGTGTCGGAGCCGCCCGCGCCCTCTGCGTCGTCTTCGCCGCCACTGCCGGGCGAACGCTCCGCGGAAGCCACGCTGTTGGCCGCGGAATCCAGCTCGGCGAGGTCCTCCCACTCGCGCGATTCGACCGGAAGCTGGTCGAGGTCGGTGTCGGTGACCGTCAGGCCGAAGTCCGGCGCGAGCAGCGGCGAAGTAGCGGCGACGCTGTTGGCAGGGCTCCCGTTCGGGCTCTGAGCGCCCATCTGGCTACCCGTCTGGCTCCCGCTGACCGGGGCCGTCTGGCCAGCGCTCTGGGGCGCGAGCTCAGACCACGCCTGCACGCGGAGAAAGGGGACGCGGAGAAAGGAGCTTTGGAGAAAGGAGCTTTGGGGAAAGGAGCTGCGGAGAAAGGAGCTTTGGAGAAACGGGCTGGGCAGCGCCGGCTCGCGCACGATCAGGACGACCTCCGCCAGGCGATCGCTTTCCAGGTGGAGGGTGGAGATCGCCGTGGCCGCCCCCGCTCCGGAAAATTGTGTGGCGCCCCGGACCACGTACGCTCCCGGCGCGAGCCGTCGCAACAGGAACGAGCCATCGCTGGAGGCCTGAAAGCCAAGCCGCGAGCCGAGGCCACCCGACTCCAGCGAATCGAGTTCCAGCGAATCGGGCTCCCGCGATTCGAGCTCCCGCCGCGCCCCGGCGACCGGATCGCCGCGGGCATCGATCACGCGTCCGCGAACAGCCGCGTCCCTCGGGACCTGCGCGAAGCAAGCGGTCGCGGCGGCGCAGAGCGCGAGCGCGCCTAGCAGCCGGACGGTGTGCGGAAGGTGCGGCAACAGCCAATCCCCGCCCCGGGAAAGGCCGGGGCTCCTGCAGCGCGGAGGTATGGGATTCTGGGTTGGCTCGCAGCCAGAAGTTCGGGCGCGAGAGCGGACAAAGGGGCTTTTCGCAAGCCTACTGAAGAATTTCAGCTTTGGGAAGTGGCCGGCTTGGGGCGAGCCACGTTGGAGCGACGGCAAGCCGAGGCGCAAGGGCCAAGAGAGAAGGGCGGCCGCCGAAGCCGCCGCCCTTGAGATGTGCTGCAAGATTAGAATGCAAAGCGGGCCGAGATCTGAATCTCGCGCGGCGTGTAGAGAAAGCCGCTGGAGTTGATGCTGGTCGGCACGCCGAACGTAGTGTTCTGGAACGTCGCGTTGCTGGTCAACGCGCCGGTATCGCTGAAGGTGTAGCCCGTCGTGCCGACCGCCGAGACATTCTCGTGGTTCGCGATGTTGAAGAAGTCGGCGCGAAGCTCCAGGTTGTAGCGTTCGGTGAACGGGATGCCTTTCACCACGCGGATATCGTCCACAATGTCGCGCCGCAACTGATACTTGTTGCGGCCCAGTTGGGGAATGAAGCTGGCGCCCCCCGCCCCGTTCAAACCGCTTCCGACTGCATTGTTGGAGTTGAACCCGCTGAGCGAGATGGAGTACGGCAGACCGTTCTGCATCTGGAAATCGTCGTTGAAGCTCCAATCGTTCGCCAGGTATTTCAGGTAGTTGCTGCTGGTGAGGTTAGGGAACTTGTACAGCGCGTATCCCGTGAGGCGATTGGGCACGTTGAAGTTCGAGTTCCCGTAGTTCGCGCGGGGATTGCCGTAGGGGTCATACCAGTTGTTGGCACTGGCCGAGGTCAACGCGTTCTGGTTATAGTCCAGCGCATGCGACCAGGTGTAGTTGACATCGAGTTCCACGCCATGGAAAGAATGGTTTTTCACCTCCGCTACCAGCGCGTTATAGCTCGAGTTCACGTTGCTGACGATCTCGGTGATGTTCTGGAACGATGTTGCCTGCGGCCCGAACAACGCGGTATTGCCATAGCCGGTGTAGGTAGGGACCTGCAGGACAGTATTGTTCGGGATCGGTCCCTTGCCGCTCGGATCAAGGAACGTGATGCTGGCCAGCGAGGTCGTTGGGTTGAGGTTGAGGTTCAAGAAGTTGGGCAGCTCGCGACCGAGGCCGCCGAGATAGCTGATGCCAAGAGTGGTACCCGCGCCGAGGTCCTGCTGGACGATCAGGTCGAACTCGCTGACCTCCGGGTTCTGCAGGTTCTTGGAAAAATAATAGGAACCAGGGGCCGCCGGAGCCGCGCCGCCGGTAACTGTATTGGAGAATATGGGGGCACCCGCATAGGTTCCCTTGTAGCGGGTGGTGTACTGGCCGAGCGGGCTGCCCGTATTCAGGTAAGCATTCAGAATGGTCGCGTTGATGATGCGGCCGTAATAGAGCCCATAGCCACCCCGCAGAACGGTGCGGCCCGTGCCGAACACGTCATAGGAGAAGCCGATGCGCGGGCCGAAGTTGTTCTTGTCACTGGGCCGGTTGGTAATCCCGCTATACGGGACGAAGGTGCCGGAGGCCGTGGTCAAAGTCGACGAAGGGTTGGGCAGCGACTCGTAATCATAGCGCAGGCCGAGTTCCAGAGTCAGGCGCGGCGAGAGCTTCCAGTTGTCCTGCGCGAAGAAGCCGTAGTCCAGCGTCTGCGTGGTGAACAGCGGAGAGCCGAAGCCCTGTTCGTAGTAGTTGTAGCAGGGCGAGGTGCCGACCGCGGATGTTACAACGCCGGTCTTGGCGTTGAGGCTCGCGTTCGATGATGCGCCTGTATCGCACGAATCGGTCGTGCTCTTATTGCTGCGGGCGTATTGATCGGCGAAGTAGTTGCCGATATAGGTGTAGTTGTAAACGCCGTTGCTCTCGTAGGTGTTGTTGATCAAATCGTTGTTGTGCAGAATGTCGACACCAAACTTGAAGCTGTGGTTGCCCTTGACGTAGTACAGCGTATCGAAGACCTGCCACTTCCGCTCGTCCGGATACGCGGTGCGGTAGGAGTAGTAAGGCGAGCCCAGGTTGAAGCCGCTGGATGTAGCCAGATTGACATAGGGCACGTTGCCGTTCGGGCCCAGCAGGTTCGAAGTGGTGTAAGCCGTATACGGCTGCTGGGTCTCGTAGTCCAGTTCACGGCTGTACTGATACCCGATCTCGTTGCTCAGGGTAGTGCTCAACTGGCTCTCCAGTTTGGCTAGCCCATAGTCGAGCTTTACGAAGTCGTTGCCGAAAGCATCGCGCGAATAGGGCACAACCGCCTGCGTCTGGACGCCACCGGGTGAGTCCCAGCGCAGCCGGTGAAAGAGCAGCGCGAGGCGCTCCTTGGGCGTGATCTGGAAGTCGAGTTTGGGAGTATTGATCTCCTGGTCTCCAATGCGAGGAACGCTGCCGAGATCGGGCAGCAGGTTGGTCAGAGCCGTGTCATAGGCCGTCGCGCCGGCCGCATAGGTGGCGAGGTGTTCGCGCGCAGCCAAAGTGCAGGCTTGCTGATCGATGGTGGACGGCGTGGTCCCGGCCGGTGCGGTGACGAGGCCGGTCGCAGTGTTACAGGCTTCTCCGGTGACGGGCAGCGCCGCATCGGGCTCGGTAAAAAAAGTATTCGGATTGCTCGGCAAACCGGTCCCAGGGAAGATGTGCGAATGCTGGTCGTAGGTGTAGTAGAAGAACAGCTTGTCCTTGATAATCGGGCCGCCGACCGAGAAGCCGTAGATCTTGCGCAGGTCCTTCGGCTTGAGCGGCGCCTTCACAAATCCGCCGCCCGGCGCGGCCGTGTAGGCCAGCACCAATGGCGTGAATGCCGACCAGTTACTCTCGCGGTCGTAGAAGTACAGTTCGCCGTGGAAGTCGTTGGTGCCGCTCTTGGTGACCGAGTTGATGACGCCGCCCGCAGCGCGGCCGAACTCGGCGGAGTAGACGCCCGTATTGACCTGGAACTCGCGCACCGAGTCTTCCGAGGTGGAATACGCTTCGCGAGTCCGTCCGCGCTCTTCGGAGAAGTAGGCCTGATTGTCGTCGGCGCCGTCGATCTCCACATTGTTCAGCAGGGTGCTGATGCCGCGGACCGAAATCAGACCGTAACCGTTGCCGTCCGAGACCACGCCCGGTGTCAGCATGGCGAGGCTCGACCAGCGGCGATTGTTCTCGGGAATTGCGGTGAGCGCGCGCTGATCCAGCACATCGCTGAAATCGGGCGATTCGAAGTTCATGTCCGGCGCCGTTGCCGCGACGTTGACCGTGGCACTGGTAGCGCCGGGGGCGAGGTGCGGCATCAACTCCGTGCTTTGGCTGACCTCGACCGTCACGCGGTTCGCGACCCACTGGCCAAACGCCGGCGCCGAGACGGTCACACGATACTCGCCGGGCTGCAACAGCGGTGCGTTGAAGAAGCCGCTGCTGTCGGCGGTCAGATTGACTTCAGCGTTGGTCCCAAGATTGTGGATCACGACGGTGGCCTGCGGAATCACCGCGCCGGTGGGGTCTTCCACGGTGCCCGCGATGGCGCCCTGCGTCGTGGACTGGCCCAGCATCGAAACGGCGGTCAGAGAGACGGCGAGGACTGGCAGCAGCCGCTTCATCATTTTGCTTTGCATTGAACTGGATCTCCTGAAATTGGTACCGCATTTGCGACTGGAAAGACGCTGTCCCTGGGTGGTTCCCAGTGTGTCCTGTTCCCGGTGGTTGCTAGGGACAGGGTTGCATGATGGTGTCAATAGATGGTTAACGTATAGCACACCGAACGCAAGCTGCTTGAAGCGAGAATAGTACGCAAAGCCTTGCGAACTGTCCACGTCGGGAGGCGACCGAACTCCTCGGCGCGCTTCCAGAATCCATGCGCTGCACGGCCGCCTCCGCTGGCCGCTCCTCCTCCTCTACACTGGTACCTGCGATGTTTATCGACGAAGCGCGAATTCGAGTCAAGGCGGGCGACGGCGGCAATGGCTGCATGGCCTTCCGGCGCGAGAAGTTCGTGCCGCGCGGCGGTCCTTCGGGCGGCGACGGCGGCCATGGCGGCGACGTCCTGATGGCCAGCTCGCTCTCGCACAACACGCTGGTGCACTTCCGCTTCAACCCGGAGTGGAAGTCCGGGCGCGGCGGCCACGGCCTCGGCTCCAACTGCTCCGGCGCGGCCGGCGAGCACACCGTGCTGAAGGTTCCGGTCGGCACGCTGCTGTACGACGACGACACAGGCGAGTTGGTCCACGACTTCGCGCACCCGGACGAAGAGATCGTCATCGCGCGCGGCGGCCGCGGCGGCCGCGGCAACCAGCACTTCGCCACCTCCACGCATCAAGCCCCGCGCGAGCACGAGTTGGGCCGCGCCGGCGAGGCCCGCAACTTTCGCCTCGAACTCCGCCTGCTCGCCGACGCCGGTCTGGTCGGCTATCCAAACGTCGGCAAATCCACGCTGATCTCGCGGCTCTCCGCAGCCAAGCCCAAGATCGCGAACTACGCCTTCACCACGCTCGAGCCCAACCTCGGCGTCGTGCAGGTCGGCGACGCGCCCTACGAGCGCTCGTTCACCGTGGCCGACATGCCCGGCCTGATCGAGGGCGCGCATCTCGGCGCAGGTCTCGGCGTGCAGTTCCTCAAGCACATCGAGCGCACCAGCGTGCTCGTGCATCTGGTGGATGTCTCGGACGGCAGCGCCGCGGCCGAGGGAAACGCCCGGCCCGATCCGGTCGAGGACTACAAGGTCATCACGGCCGAGCTGAAGAGCTTCGACCCGGCGCTGGCGGCCAAGCCGACCATCCTCGTCGCGGCCAAGGCCGACGTCGCCAACCCCGACAAGCTCAAGAAACTCGCCGCTATGGCCAAGCGCAAAAAGCTGCCGCTGTTCACGATCTCGGCGGTGACGGGCGAGGGCATCGAGAAGCTCAAGTACGCGCTCGCCGACGCCGTCGAAGCGCACCGCACAGTGGACCTCAGCGAACGCTCCCCCGCCCCGGCCAAGCGCAAGCCGCACTATCCGCCGCCCGCGCCCAACGCCCGCGGCCGCGCCTAGACTAGGCTGTCGCTCTGGCCGTAGGAATCTGCTTCTTCCGGTTGCCTGTCTCCGCGTCGGGCCAACCGCTTGAGCGGCGCCGCCAAACCGTCGTTGCCCCGCGAATCCGCACCCGCCAAAGGCCGCCGCGCCAAAGATGGTTCGCAGAGCATACTATATGTGCGTCGCGCCTTCGCGGTTGTCCTGACGCTCGGGCGCTAGGCTGCTCTCCCAAATTTCCCGATCTTCCCGAGGTACACCAATGCATTTGACTCGTCGCCAACTTGTCACCGGGGCCGCCGCCGTCGCGGCCGGCGCTGCCTTGCCGAAGCCCCTGCGCGGAGCTATACCCTTCCTGCGCGGAGCCACGCCCATGCCCCTTTATCCCAGGCGCAACCTGCCCTTTCAGATCGCTGTGATCAACGACGAGATCGGCCAGGACTTCGACCACGTCTGCCAGATCGTCGCCAATGAGTTCGGGCTGCAGCAGATCGAGCTGCGCAGCATGTGGGGCAAGAACATCACGGAACTCGACGACCAGCAGGTCTCGGACGCCAAGCGCATTCTCGCCAAGTACAAACTGACCGTCTGCGACATCGCCAGCCCGTTATTCAAGACCGATTTCCCCGGCGCCAAGGTCAAGCCGGGAACGAAGGTGGACCAGTTCGGCGGCGCGGCTTCCTACAGCCAGCAGACCGAGGTGATGGAGCGCTGCATTCATATGGCCCGCGCGTTCTCCACGCCCCAGATCCGCTGCTTCGACTACACCCGGCTCGCCGACGCTGATCGCGCCCACTATATGCCGGCCATCTACGAGCAGCTTCGCAAGGCATCGGCGGTCCTCGCCAAGGACAACCTCGTTCTGCTGCTCGAAAACGAACAGTCCTGCAACACCGCGACCGGACCGGAGGCCGCTGCCACCATGGCGGCGGTGCGGAACACCAACTTCATGCTCAACTGGGACCCCGGCAACGCGGCTTCCGTCGGAGGCGATCCGTATCCTCACGGATATGATCTTCTGCCCAAGAATCGCATCGGCCACGTGCATTGCAAGGACGTGGTGAAGCTGCCCAACGGCAAGACGGCGTGGGCCGCCGTGGGCACCGGGATCGTCGATTGGCGCGGCCAGATCGAGGCGCTGATCAAGCAGGACTTTCGCTACACGCTGTCGCTCGAAACCCACTGGCGCGGCGCCGGAACACCCGAGGCTTCGACGCGCATCAGCATGGCCGGGCTCGAGAAGATCCTCGCCGAAGTCAGCCCGCAGCCTGGGAAATCTGTTTGAACGCCTCGTTATGGAAGGGCACGGCTTTAGCCGTGCCGTAAGTGCGGCTGATGGAACGCGGCTTTAGCCGCCGAGGAAAGTTCGAACTCGACCGGGCAGCAACTCAAATCCAAGCACTCACACGAACGGCAAAGGAAAAAAGATGATCACACGACGGAAGTTTCTGGATGGCATGGCGGTGAGCGTAGCAGGAGCGGCAGTGGCCTCCACGGCCAAGAGCTACGCGCAGATCATGGGCTCGAACGGCCGCGTCAACTTTGCCACCATGGGCCTCAACGGCCGCGGCCAGGCACATCTTTCGGCCATCAAGAACAACGGCGACAAGGCCCGCATGGCGTATTGCTGCGACGTCGACACGCACATCCTGGCGAAGTTCTCGGCCGAAGCCAACAGCACGCTGGGCTATGCGCCGAAGGCTGAACAGGATTTTCGCAAAGCGCTCGAATCCAAAGATGTGGATGCAATCTCGATCGCCACGCCCGACCACTGGCACGCGCCCATGGCGGTGCTCGGATTGAGGGCGGGCAAGCACGTCTACGTCGAGAAGCCCTCCAGCCACAACCCGGCAGAGGGTGTGCTGTTGATCGAGGCGCGCAACAAATACGCCAAGCTGGTGCAGGTCGGCGATCAGCAGCGGTCGTCTCCGCACACCATCAAGATCGTCAACGACATTCACAACGGCCGCATCGGGCGCGCCTACTTCGGCAAGGCGTGGTACGTCAATGCGCGCCCAACGATGGGCATCGGCAAGGAGGTTCCGGTGCCGGAAGGTTTTGACTGGGACCTGTGGCAGGGGCCGGCCCCGCGCAGCGCGTACAAGGACAACATCGCGCCCTACAACTGGCACTGGCTGCGCCGCTACGGCACCGGCGAGGCGCTCAACAACGGCACGCATGAAGTCGATGTCGCGCGCTGGGCGCTGGGCGGCGATTACCCGACGCGCGTGACCGCAACGGGCGGCCGCTATCAGTTCAAGGACGACTGGCAGTTCCCCGACACTATGGTGACCAGCTTCGAATACCCCGACCAGATGCTCACCTGGGAGGGCGTGTGCGACAACGGGATGAAGACCTATGGGCGCGAGCGCGGCGTGGTCGTCAATGGCACGAAAGGCTCGGTGCTGGTGGACCGCGCGGGCTATGAGGTCTACGACTGGAAGGGCAACAAGACCGACGAGTTCAAGACCGGCGCGAAGGAATCGAGCCACGATCTGCTCAGCCGCGACTCGATGACCGACGCGCACTTCGCCAACTTCATCGCAGGCATTCAGACCGGCGAGAAGCTGCATTCGCCGATCGATATCGCCAACGTCAGCGTGACGATGTTGCAGCTCTCGAACATCGCGTACTTCGTCAATCGCGAGCTGAAGCTGGACACCGCCACCGGCAAGGTCCTCAACGATCCGGAGGCGATGAAGATGTGGGCGCGCAGCTACCAGCCCGGCTGGGAGATGCGGGTCTGAGCCAAGGCTGCTGTGCGCTAGGGCAGGATGTCCTTTGTGGCAAGTCCTGCCTTTGCTTTTCTAGTTGTCATTCCGTAGGAATCTGCTGTTCGGGCGCCGAACATGTTCATCGGTATGGCGCTATCGGCTGTAACGCAACTGCTGCCACGCCCACGCGCTGGCGACGATGTCGTCCAGCTCCGGATGGCGCGGCTGCCAACCCAGATGCTTCTTCGCCTGCTCCGAGCTCGCGACCAGCCGCGCCGGATCGCCCGGCCTGCGCGGCTTGATCTCGACCGGAATCGCATGGCCGGTGACGCGGCGCGCCGACTCGATCACCTGCTTCACCGAAAAACCATTCCCGTTGCCGAGGTTGTAGATCATCCGCAGAGGCTCTGCCGCGGTCTTGCTGCCGCACAGCGCGGAGAGCGCAAGAATGTGCGCGTCAGCTAGGTCCACGACGTGGATGTAGTCGCGGATGCAGGTGCCGTCGGGCGTGGAGTAGTCGTCGCCGAAGATGAAGATCTTCTCGCGCCGCCCCAGCGCCACATTGAGCACCAGCGGAATGATGTGGGTCTCCGGCTCGTGCGCCTCGCCGCGCGCGGGCAGCGCGCCGGCCACGTTGAAGTAGCGCAGCGACGCATAACTTAGCCCATGGATGCGATGGAACCACGTCAGCATCTGCTCCACCATCAGCTTCGATTCGCCGTAGGCATTGGTCGGCGCGAGCTCCGCGGTCTCTGCGATGGGCGTCTTCTCCGGCTCGCCGTAGACCGCGGCCGTGGAGGAAAAAACGAGGTTGCTGGTTCCCGTCGCGTGCATGGCCTCCAGCAGCGCGAGCGTGGAGCAGGTGTTATTGCGAAAATAAATCTCCGGCTTCTGCATGGACTCGCCGGCCTCGATGAGCGCGGCGAAGTGCAGCACGCCATCCGGCTTCACCGAGCGCAGCAGCGACTCGATGCGCGGCCGGTCGGCGATGTCGGCTTCGATGAAGGCTACGCCCGCAGGCACTGCATCGCGCCTGCTGTGGCAGAGGTTGTCGACCACCGTGACTTTGTGCCCAGCCTGCAGCAGAATCGTCGCGACGCTGCCGCCGATATAGCCTGCGCCGCCGGTAACCAGGATATTCATCGCGTCTCCCCTTTGCCGATCGCTTCGCGAAGCGTCTCCGCTGCCGACTCCGGCGTGATATCGCGCTGCGGCGAACCCAGCAGCTCGAAGCCGACCATAAATTTGCGCACCGTCGCCGACCGCAGCAGCGGTGGATAGAAGTGCAGATGCAGCGTCCACTCCGGATGCGCGTCGCCATCGCACGGCGCGGGATGCAGCCCCATCGAGTACGGAAACGGCGTGTTGAACACGCGGTTATAGCCGGCGGTGACCTGCTGCAGCATGGCGGCCAGGCCCTTGCGCTGCGCGGCGCTCATGGCCTGCGTCGCCGCAACGCTCTCGCGCGGCAGCAGCATCAGCTCGAACGGCCACACCGCCCAGAACGGCACCAGCGCCACCCACGCGTCGTTCTCCGCGACGATGCGCTCGCGCTGTTGCAATTCGATTTCCAGATAGGCCGCCAGCAGCGGTCGCTTGTGTTCGTCCAGATACGCGCGCTGCGCCGCCAGCTCCAGCGCGGGCTCGTCCGGAATATGTTCGGTGGCCCAGATTTGGCCGTGCGGATGCGGATTGCTCGCGCCCATCATCGCCCCACGGTTCTCGAAGATCTGCACGTAATGGATGTCGTCGCGCGCGCCGAGTTCCTTCGCCTGCGCCGCCCATTCCTCCACCACGCGTTCAATCGCAGGCAGCTCCATCGTCGCCAGCGTCAAGTCGTGACGCGGGTCGAAACACAGCACGCGACACGTTCCGCGTTCCGTGTTGGCGCGCAGCAGGCCGGCATCGTTCAAGTCCATCGCGGCAGTCGCGACATCCGGCTTCAGCGCGGCGAAGTCATTCTCGAACACATACGTGCCTGTGTACGCGGGAGTCTTGTGGCCGCCGGCGCGCGTGTTCCCCGGGCACAGATAACACGCCGGATCGTACGCGACCGTTGCCGGCACCGCGGGCTCTTCCGTCTGGCCCTGCCACGGCCGCTGCGTGCGGTGCGGCGAGACCAGCACCCACTCGCGCTGCAGCGGGTTCCAGCGGCGATGCGACGACTCCAGAAAAATCGGCTCGATCATGCGTGCGGCTCCCTTGTATCGAGTTCCTCGGCCGTGGCCGTCTTCGTTTCGACCGCGCCTGCATTGTGCAGCATCGGCGCAGCCGCGTTTCGCAGCTCTGGCGCAGCCGCGTTTCGGAGCTCTGGCGCAGCCGCGTTTCGGAGCTCTCGCGCAGCCGCGTTTCGCAGCATGGCCCCGTCCACGGCCTCGCACACATAGCTGTCCGCAGCGATGTCGAAGCGCTCGCGATACGCGGCCTTCAACGCATCGGCGAAGCTATCCGTATCGCCACGCGTCACCAGGTTCACGGTGCATCCTCCAAAGCCGCCGCCGGTCATGCGCGCGCCGAAGCAGCCGGGCAACGCGGCCGCCGTGTCCACCAGGAAGTCCATCTCGTCCGTGCTGCACTCGAAGTCATTGCGCTGGCTGGCATGGGCTTCGAGCATCAGCTTGCCCAGCCGCGCCGGGTCGCCCGCCAGCATGGCTGCGCGCGCCTCGCGCACCCGCGCGTTCTCCGTAACGATGTGGCGGCAGCGCCGAAACGACTCCGCCGGCATCGCATCTTCGCACGCCGCGAGCTGGTCCAGCGTAGCGTCGCCGAGATCGCGAAGCTGCGGGAACTTCGCCACCAGCGCAGCCTGCCCAGCTTCCACCTGCTTGCGGCGGTCGCCATACTCGCCGGTTGCGATCGAGTGCTTCACCATCGAGTTCACAACCACGATCTGCGTGTCAGCGAGCGCGCCCTCGACCATCGAGATGTGCTCATATTTCAGCGAGCGCGTCTGCAGCAGAAGCGCATGGCCGGCCCGCGCCGCAGTCACCACGAACTGGTCCATGATGCCGCACGGCGAATGCACATACTCGTTTTCCGCACGCTGGCAGAGCAGGGCGATCTCCTCGATCGGCAGCGCGGCGCCGGCGTCGGCCAGCATGGCCACTGCGCTGGCCACCTCCACCGAGGCCGACGAACTCAGCCCCGAGCCCAGCGGGACGTCGCCCCTCAGCCGCAGCGTGAAGGCCGGCGGATCGATGTCCCGCTGCTGCAACATGCGCAGCACGCCCACCGGATAGTCGCTCCATTCGCCGGTCGCTTCAGATTGTTCGCCGCGCGCGATCTTCCGCGATCCCTCGAAGCGATCGCTCTCGAAATCGTAGAACTCGTCGTCGCGCGACGCGATCGTGGCGTCGGTGTAGAACGGAATGGCCATCGGCAGCACCAGGCCGCCGGTGTAGTCGGTATGCTCCCCGATCAGGTTCACCCGCGCGGGCGCGGAGAACGATCTGCCCAGGTGGCTGGGCGTTCGCGGGCGAAGACCCGCTGTTGCATCCGGGAGCAGGGAGGGCGGGCTCGGGCTCAAGCGATCACCTCGGAATCAATGCGGTTTACTGTGTGGAAACGAATACATTCGCTGAAACGATAGCATGCCTCTCGGGACCGCGTTCGGCCCTCCCATTCTCTTAAACTGTGGCGCTTATGGCAAATGTCCTTCCCCGCACCGGGAAATCACGTCTAAGCAGGCAGTGTGCGCGCCCATCTTGCCAGCCTCGTGGACGAGTTCCGCCAGCATCCCGCCGAGACCGCGGTGGTGGCGCATCGCGGCAACCGGCGCTACGCGACAAGCTATGGGGAACTGGCCGATCTCGCCGGCCGATTCGCGGCCGAGCTCACGCGGCGCAATATCGCGCCCGGCGAGCGCGTCGTGCTGTGGGGCGAGAACTCGGCCGAGTGGATCGCGGTCTTCTTCGGCTGCCTGCTGCGCGGCGTGATTGCCGTCCCACTGGACGCGGCCGGCTCGATCGACTTCGCCGCCCGCGTCGTGAAGGACGTTGCGCCGAAGCTGATCGTCGGCGATCGCGATCTGCTTGCCGCGCTGGGCAACTCCGTGGCAAGCGATGTTCCGCGGCAGGCAAGCGATGTTCCACGGATATCGTTCAGCGGCCTGGCGGCGCAACTTCCCGCGCAGCCGCGGTTCGACGTAGACGCCTCGGTGACTGGGCAAAGCCCGTTCCAGATCGTCTTCACCTCCGGCACCACGTCCGACCCGAAGGGCATCGTCCACACCCACCGCAACATCCTGGCCAGCCTGCAGCCGATCGAAGATGAGATCGCCCGGTACCGAAAGTACGAGCGCTGGTTTCATCCGCTGCGCTTTCTCCAGACCATTCCGTTGAGCCACGTCTTCGGGCAGTTCATGGGGATGTGGGTGCCACCGATCCTCGCGGCCGAAGTACACTTTGTCGACCAGCTCTCTCCGCCGCGCATCGTCGAATTGATTCACCGCGAGCGCATCTCGGTGCTGATCGCGGTGCCGCGCGTCCTCCAGTTGCTGCGCGCGCAGTTGCAGGCGCAGTTTCCCGCGCTTGGCCGAGAAGTGAGTGAAGAGCTGCAGCGCGCGCAGGGGCTCTCGGCGCTACAGCGCTGGTGGCGTTTTCGCCGCGTGCATCGCGCTCTGGGACTGAAGTTCTGGGCGGTGATCTCGGGCGGCGCGCCGCTGCCCGAAGAGCTTGAGGTCTTCTGGAACCGGCTCGGGTTCGCGCTGATCCAGGGCTACGGCATGACCGAAACCGCCGCGGTGATCACGCTCAATCATCCGTTCCATGTAGGCAAGGGAACCATCGGCAAGGCGCTCCCCGGGCGCGAAGTGAAGCTCAGCGACGAGGGCGAAATTCTGGTGCGCGGCGACATGCTCTCCGGCGCGACCTGGCAGGGCGGCAGGATGCGGCCGCGCGAAGCCGAGTGGCTCGCGACCGGCGATCTGGCGGCGAAGAGCGACGCGGGCGAGCTGCGCTTCCTCGGCCGCAAGGGCGATGTAATCGTTACCAGCGCCGGCATGAACGTGCATCCCGCCGATCTGGAGCGGCCCATGGCCGCGCAGCCCGGCGTGCGCGCCTGCGTCGTCGTCCCCTGCGAGACGCCCTCCGGCATCGAGCCGGTCGCGGTAGTGCTGACCTCTAGCGATGATGTCGATCTGCAAGCTGCCGTCGCGCAGGCCAATCGCAGCCTCGCCGAGTTCCAGCAGATTCGCCGCGTGCTGCGCTGGCCGGAGCTCGATCTGCCCTACACTTCCACAGGCAAGCTCCTACGCCGGAAGGTAGCCGGGTGGGCCTGCGCGGCAATCTCCGCCGCACAGCATGGCAGAGGCCCGCGATCAAGCCAGCACGACGAGTTGCGCACCATGATCGCCGAGGTCACCGGAGAACACGTTGTGGGTGAAGGCCACGACTTGCGGCTGCTGGAGGACCTGCACCTCGACAGCCTCGGGCGTGTGCAGTTGCTGTCGATGCTGGAGCAGCGATTGGGCGTTGAGCTGCAGGACGACGCAGTTGCCGGCGCGGAGACGCTCACCGATCTGCGCAAACTGGTGCAGGGCGCGGCGCACGCGGAGTCCACCGCCGAGGCCACGCTTTCGCCCTCCTCGCCGCAAACGACGGGCGGCGAAGCTGCGGCGGCCGCCGCGACGGCGCAGCCTGCATCCGCCCAGGACATCTACCCGCGCTGGCCGTGGAGCTGGCCGGTCCAGGCGATTCGCGTCGCATTCCTCGAGCTGGTGATGCGGCCGCTGATCTGGCTCCTGGCCGCGCCGCGCGTGGTGCGCGAGAGCACGGACCTCCCCGCCGGCCCGCTGCTGGTGATCGCCAACCACGTCACGGCCTACGATGGCCCGCTGGTACTCTACGCCTTGCCGCCACGACTGCGGCGGCGGATGGCGGCTGCGATGTCGGGCGAGATGCTTCGCGACCTTCGCCAGGGACGCAATCAAGCCAACCCCGTGCTCAACCTGCTGGCGCCGCTCGGGTATGGGTTGATCACCGCGCTCTTCAATGTGTTTCCGCTGCCGCGTCTGCGCGGATTTCGCAGGAGCTTCGCGCACGCCGGCGAGGCGCTCGACCGCGGCTACTCCGTGATGATCTTTCCCGAGGGAAGACGCAGCCACGGCGCGCAGATGCAGCCGTTTCGGCCGGGCATCGGGATCCTCGCGCAGGAGTCGAATGTAGCGGTCCTCCCGGTCTTTCTCGACGGCCTGGGCGGGGCCGGTTTAGAGAAAGCCAAGCGCGGCTGGCTTCACAATGGACGCGTCGCGGTATATACAGGAAGGGCGATTCCAATTGACGCTGCCATGGATCCCGCGCAGCTTACGGCGCTGCTGGAACAGAGCGTGCGCCGGCTCGGCAGCGATACCTGACAGTTTGCGGTATGCTTCCTTTGCGTTTCAAATATGCAAATCCAGTTTTACAGAAATAAAAATCGCGCAGCCTCGCAAACGAAGTAAAACTCAAGTTTCACATGCAAGAAAGGCCGTCCGTGCAGATCGTGTCCACGCCTCCCCAGCCTTCGCGCCCGCCCGCGCCGCGAGATACGCCCGTCTTTCCCCGCAACGGCCTGCTCCCGTTCATGCTGGTCACCATCCTCTTCTTCCTCTGGGGAATGTCGAACAACCTCACTGACATCCTGGTGCAGCAGTTCAAGAAATCCTTCGAACTCTCTCCGCTGCAGGCGCAACTGGTGCAGACGGCGGTCTTCTTCGGCTACTTCTGCATGGCGCTGCCGGCAGCGCTGTTCATGCGCCGCTGGGGCTACAAGGCGGGCATTCTCGCGGGCCTGTGCATCTTCGGTTCGGGCATGCTGCTGTTCTGGCCGGCCGCCATCGTCGGCCACTACGGCTTGTTTCTCGGCGCGCTATTCATCGTGGGCAGCGGCTCGGCTATCCTCGAGACGGCGTCGAACCCCTTCATCGCGCAGTTCGGGCCGGCCGAAACTTCGGAGCGCAGGCTCAACTTTTCGCAGGCGTTCAATCCGCCCGGGACCATCTCGGGCGTGCTGCTGGGAACGTTCGTGATCCTCTCGGGCGTGGAACTCTCGCCCGCCAAAGTCGCGCAGATGAAGGCCGCCGGCACTTACGCCGCGTATCTGCACAGCGAGCTGATGCGCGTAGTTCCGACCTACATCGGCTTCGGTGTGCTGGTCCTGCTGTGGGCGCTTCTGATCGGCTTGATCAAGTTCCCCGCCATGCAGAGCGAAGGCCCCGGCGACGCCGACCAGGGCAGCTTTCGCGAGCTGCTGCACTACCCGCAACTGTGGTTCGCGGTGATCGCGCAGTTTTTTTACACCGGCGCGCAGGTGACCACGTGGAGCGGCCTGTTTTTCTACGTGAAGCAGTACTCGATCGTAAAGGAACGCACGGCGTTCTACTATCTCGTCGCCACGCTGGTGGCATTGGCAGTCGGTCGGATCGTCTCGACGCCGCTGATGCGCTACTTTTCACCGGCAAAAATGACCGGCACCTACGCAGTGATCAACATCGCGCTGGTGGCGTTCGCGATTCTCCATCCAGGAACGCTGGGCGCGTATGCGCTGGTGCTCACCAGCTTCTTCATGTCGATCATGTTTCCGACGATCTTCGCGCTGGGCATCAAGGGGCTGGGCCCGAACACCAAGATGGGCGGCTCGATCATCGTGATGGCCATCGTCGGAGCGGGAATACTGCCGCCGCTGTTAGGGCTGATTGCGAAGCACACAGGCAGCTACGCGCTGGGTTACACGGTGGCCGCGGCGGCGTACGTGGTGGTCGCTGTGTACGGTTTTTCAGTGCGCCGCGATCTCAGTCTGGAGTCGGTCGATCGCGTTCCCGACGCCTTTTAGCGCGCAAGCCGATCAGCGTAGAGCGTTGCCTTTGCCTTTGCTCTTGCCTTTCTGGTTGTCATTCCGCAGGAATCTGCTGTTCCGGGCGCCAGTACGATTTCACGAAATCTGCTATACGCAGCAGTGAATCAAAACGCGCGAACACCCTCCTCGATCACCAGATCGTCGACGGAGATATTCAACGCGCGGCCGATCTCGCGGAAGCCTTCGCGCCACTCGCTCGACCAGTAGCTGCTGTCGCTGCGCCGCAGCAGGTCGTTCCAGATGTTCTGCGCCTGCCACAGGTTGATGTCCATGGGCAGCGTGCGCAGGCTCTCGGCGATCTCCAGCGTCTCGTTGAGCACGCTGAGGTTCAGCTGCTCGACCGCGCTCTCCAGCCGCACCATGGCGCGCTTCATGCGCTTGTCGGCGGTGTAGCTCAGCAGGGCGCAGTCCAGCGTGACGTGGTCGATCTCGGCGCGGCGCAGCAGCCGCGTGATCTCGGCGCTCTCGTAGGTGTCGGCTTCGAGCGCGCGGCGCAGGCTGGCGTTGAGCGCAAAACCCGCGGTGACCGCGAGCGCGGGCGGTGCAGGCATATTGGCATCGCCGAGAAAATCCAGCAGCGTCGCGTGGTCCTCGTAGATGCGCATCAGCGAGCTCTCGACGTCGGCCAGCGTGTGATCGAGAATGCTCTGGAGGATGCGGTGCTGCTCGTCCGCGAACAGCGATGTGAGCGAGTACAGCGTGCCCTCGAAGTAGCCGTCGATGAAGCGGATAAGCTCGGGCAGGTTGGCGCGGCGCACAGAGCCGCGCGCGTCGTCGACAAAGGTCTTCCAGGCGGCCTCGGCCTTCGGATCGTGGAGCGGAAAGCGCTTGACCGCGGCGGACAGGTTCTGGTCGCCGAGATGCAGCACGGCGAAGCAGATGTCCTCGGTCTCTTCTGTGATCCGCGAGCGCAAAGCGGCGCGGCCCACGGCGAAGCGGCCGCGGCCCGAGGTGAGCAGATCGTAGCTGTGGCGCCGGACATCGAAGCAGAAGATCTGCCCGAAATCCGGGTAGCTCCGGAACATCGAGCTGATCGCGTAGTGCGCGCCGACCTGTTCGAGGTCCAGCCGGCCGCCGGTGACGAAGTGGCGGTAGACCTCGGCGCCGTCGCCCATCTCCGGCACGTTGCTCTTGGCGCGCGCGAGCACTTCCAGGAACTCGTCCTCCAGCGCGAGGCCCGAGTGGCCGAAGAGCGAGCCATTGGGAAAGAGCTTGAGCGCGAGCTGCAGCACGCGGCCCGCGTAGGCGATGACCTGGATGGTCTCGATACCGGAGATGTCGTCGAAGAACCAGCCGCAACTGGTGTACATGAGCTGGGTGTGGCGTTCCAGCTCGAGCAGCTCGAAGACCGTGACGCGCTCGGCTGAAGTCAACGTACGGGTTGCATGGGTGGACAAGAAGCGATCGACGTTGTCGCGGCTGCGGTCGAGGATCACGTGGATGTACGCATCGCGCGCGGCCCACAGGTCTTTGAGCAGCGGCGCCGCGAGAGCTTCCGCCAGCGGCGCGGTGCGGTCGCGCAGCAGATCGAGGGCCTCGCGCAGCGGGCCGCGCCAGCGCTGATTCCAGCCCGGCTTGCCGCCGCTGCAGCCGCAGTCCGAGCGCCAGCGCTCAATGCCATGCGAGCAGCTCCAGGAGCTGCCATCGACCACTTCGGCCTCGAACTGCGGAGGGAATCGCTCCAGGAACTCGCCGTAGTTGGTGATCCGCGCGAGCTTGTTCTCCTCGATCCAGTGCAGCGCATAGCTGAGGGCCATCTCGCCGTGTTTGTGGTGGTGGCCGTAGCTCTCGCCGTCGGTGGCGACATGCGCAAGCTGCGGCTGGCCCGGTTTGTCCGTGCGCAGACCCGCGACCAGGCGGCGGCCAAACTCTTCGCCGTCGTTGAGCAGCCCCTCGAAGGCAATCGCGCGAGAGCCTGGTCCGTCGTAGAAGAAGACAGCGATGGAGCGGCCCTCGTTGAGCTGGATGAGGTACGGCTGGGTAGGATCGACGCTGGCGTCAGGAGTTTCAGTCCAGGGTTGTGGGTTCTCGGTTGTGAGTGGATTTTCGCTGGCCAGCTTACGCACGCGGGCACACTGCGAGGGCGCCAGCACGGTGAAGCGGATGCGCTCCTGCGCCATGATATCGAGCACCTCGCGGGAGACGGCGGTCTCGGCCAGCCACATGCCCTCGGGCCGGCGGCCGAAGCGGTGCTCGAAGTCGGCGATGCCCCAGCGAATCTGGGTGCGCGCGTCGCGCTTCGAAGCCAGCGGCATAATGATGTGGTTGTAGACCTGCGCCAGCGCGGAACCGTGGCCGGAGTAGCGCTCCGCCGAGGCCAGATCGGCGTCCTGGATCATGCGATAGGTGCGCGGCGCAAAATCCGCCAGCCAGCTCAGCAGCGTGGGTCCGAAGTTGAAGTTCATCCGCGAGTAGTTGTTGACGATGCGGATGATCTGGCCTTCGAGGTCAACGATGCGCGACGCTCCGTTGGGCGCGTAGCACTCGCTGGTGATGCGCTCATTCCAGTCGTGGTAGGGCGCGGCGGAGTCCTGCACTTCGATGGTTTCGAGCCACGGGTTCTCGCGCGGCGGCTGATAGAAGTGGCCATGCACGCAGATATAGCGCAGCGGCGCCTCAGCCGTGTCGTGGCTGGGTGCAGCACCGGAATCAGGAAGAGACTTGGTTCGTGCCTTTTGCTTCACCATCACTGCTTCAAGGATATCGTGGATGCGGCCGCGGGCCGCGGTGGCGGGAGTTTTCGGCGGCGGGAGCACAGGCCCGTCCCGCCGTTGTGCATCACGCCAGCGGAAAGATATGTATGATGCTTTTGTAGACCTTAGCCGCATCTATTGATTGCGAGGATGCCATGGTAAAAAACAAGCCAACTCGCAAACCTGGGCAAGACCTCCGGACAGTACCGACTTATACGATCCCTGAGGCGTCTAGCCAACTGGCAATAAGTGCCAGGACGATGTTTTCTTGGTATGAAGGGGATGAACCAATCCTCAAGGCTTCGGGCAGTTGCGGCTCGATTCACCTACTTTCATATCGGGACATCGAAGAGGCTTACCGGGTTTATTTGCTGCGCGAAAGATTTGACTTCTCCCTTCAGTTTCTCAGGAGGTCGATGTGGAACGCTCGCAAGATGTTTCGGTCGCAACACCCGCTCCAACGCGCTGACGCCGTCAAAGAATGCTTGAAGGACCTCGTCTACGATAAGCCCGCTCGCGGCAAGAGCCCGCGCACAATTACATCTCTTGGACAGAAGCCGGGGCAACAGGTTGTCAATGAGGTTGTGGACCTGTTTGCTGAGCGAATCGTTTCGGGAGAGTTTATCTTCCCGTGGCGCTTCGCCTCGACCGATCACAACAGCCGTCCAGTCTCCATGAATCCAAACATCGTGTCAGGCCGATTGGTGGTGACGGGAACACGTATCCCAGTTAACGTGCTGCTGGGAAGCAGGCGCGCCGGAGAGACTAATGAGGAAATTGCCAAGGACTTCGGGCTCGATCCTGACATTGTTGAAAAGGCGCTAATTCACATTGGTCTACGTCAAAAAGCGGCGTGAAGAGTGCGTTCTATTCCTGGATGAAGGCTTTTCAGCCGAGTCCGTTGCTGTCCGTCTTCGCACGGCTGGTTTCACGGTTCAAAGATTTCCTGAATGGTTCAAAGATGCGAGTGGTCAACCCCTCAGGAACGTTCCGGATACTGAGGTCATTAAGTTTTGCAACAGGAACGGCTGGATGCTTGTGGCTCGCGACCACAACATGAAAAACTTGCACCGTGAGGACATTCGAAAGACCGAAGTGGCGATACTAGCGACTGCACACAATAGTGCAGAAAACCAAGATGAATGGGTGGTCGCTATCATCAATCTCAAGAGCCGCCTTCTTCGAGAGTTTAAGAATCGTGAACGTCCATGGTTTGCAACTTTCAGCCGAACTTCAAACCTGACAATTCAGACAATCAAGTAGCTGGTAATTGTGCTATTCGGGTGTTTAGGAACAGCATGTGATCAGTAGTTCGCTTCAGATATCCCCGGGCTTCGCATTGGCCAGGTCGCAGGCGCGCCACATGTACCAGCTTGCGGTGGAGCGCCACGGGGACCACTTCTTCGCCCGCTTTTCGATCTGCGCAGGCGTGGCCAGCAGGTCCGGCGTGAGCTTGGTTCCGGGCTTGAGGCCGAGGTAGGTCAGGGCAAAGCCCTTGCGCACGCCGTAGTCGGTGGTGGGCAGCACGTCCGCGCGGCCCAGACGAAAGATCAGGAACATCTCCACCGTCCATTTGCCGATGCCGCGAACCTGCGTAAGGTGCTCGATGATCGCCGCATCCTCCATCCTGCGGATCTTTGGCAGGGAAGGCACCGTGCCGTCGAGCGTCTTGGCGGCGAGGTCGCGCAGCGCGAGGATCTTATTGTGCGACAGGCCCGCCGCGCGAAGCTGCTCCGTGGGGCAGTCCAGCAGGTGTTGTGGCGAAGGATGGGCGTGGCGTCCGTCAGGCGCGCGTGCCACGCCTTCGGCCAGCAGCAGGTCCTCGAACCCGGCCAGCAGCCGCGCATGGATGGCGGCGGCCGCCTTGCCGTGGAGCTGCTGGTAGATGATCGAATCGGCCAGCGCCTCGAAGGGCGATTGCTGCAGCGGCAGGCGCAGGGTGAGCGGCCCGGCACGCGCGATGAGCTTGGCCAGTTTGGGGTCGGCGGCCGAGAGCGCCGCGACCGCTTCGTCGGGCGAGTACGGCAGCTTGCGGGTCGGACCGGTGCGGCGGGGCATGTGCGAAATCATACCCGAGATGCATGGTGCTGCCAGGCATGTGTGACGGCCCGGCCCCGCGGATGCGGCGAAGGCATTCCTGCCCTATCCTCGCCGGCGCCTGGGCCTGTACAGTAGCTGCACCTTTCCCTTGCGGGAATTTCAAGGATGTGACGATGCTCGACCGCGTTCGGATTGCAACAGCCACGCCGGTAATTCCTCCGGTGATTCCTCCGGTGATTCTGCCGGTGATTCTGCCGGTGATTCTGATAGCAGCGCTCTTTCTCGGAACCGCAGCGCACCTCCCCGCACAGACCCCCGCGCACGCCCCCGCCGTCGCCGTGCCCACCGCCGCCACTCCCGATCCACCCGACAAGTACCTCTGGCTGGAAGACGTCAACAGCCCGCGCTCCATGGCCTGGGTCAAAGCCGAGGACGCGCGCTCGCTGGCCGTACTCGAAAGCGACCCGCACTACGCGTCCTTCCACGCCGAGGCGCTCAAGCTCTCGGAAGCGCCCGACCGTCTGCCGTTTCCGCAGCAGCGCGGCGGCGAGATCTACAACTTCTGGCAGGACGCGGGCCACGTCAACGGCATCTTCCGCAAGACCACGCTGGCCGGCTATCTCAGCAAAGAT
The DNA here is from genome assembly GCA_965277925.1 of Granulicella sp. GTDB lineage: Bacteria > Acidobacteriota > Terriglobia > Terriglobales > Acidobacteriaceae > Granulicella. The sequence continues at coordinate 3,408,135 of OZ255850.1, forward strand.
CCCACCTGGAAGACCGTCATCGACTACGACGCGCTGGGCAAGCAGGACAACGTCAAGTGGGTCTCGAAGGGCGTCGATTGCCTCTACCCCGGCGACCGCTTCTGCATGGTCGCGCTGTCCTCCGGCGGCGAGGACGCCAACACTCAGCGCGAGTTCGACCTGAAGTCCGGCCAGTTCGTCGCCGGCGGCTTCAACCTCCCGCACAGCAAGCAGGACGCAAGCTGGCTCGACCAGGACACCCTGATCGTCGCGCGCGACTGGGGCCCGGGCACCATGACTCCGTCGGGCTATCCGTTCATCGTGAAGCTATGGAAGCGCGGCACGCCGCTCGACAGCGCGAAGGAAATCTTCCGCGGCAAAGAGTCCGACCTCGGCGCCCAGGGCCAGACCCTTCACGATAGCCAGGGGCATTCGCTTACCTTGTTCGTCCGCGAACTCACGATCTTCGAGAGCCAGACGTTCGTCCTCACCCGTGGTGGCCCGAAGCAGCTCGGCATACCGGCGAAGTCCAGCATCTCCGGCCTGATCGACGGCCGCGTGCTGCTCACCATCGACCAGGACTGGACGCCCGCCGGCCAGCAGCGAAGCTTCAAGCAGGGCTCGCTGCTGGAGATGAAGCTCGCGGACGTGCTCCAAGACCCCGCGCACCTCAAGCCGGCCATCGTCTTCCAGCCGACGGCCAACGAGTTTCTTGAAGGCTCGAGCACCGCCAAATCCCGCCTGCTGCTCACCACGCTCGACCACGTGCAGGGCCGCGCATACATCTATACGCCGGGTGCGTCCGGCGGCGCGTCGGGCTGGACCCGCAAGCAGCTTCCCGTGCCCGCCAACGTCAGCGTCGGCATCGTCTCCACCAGCGACACCGACGACCGCTTCTTTCTCGACATCACCGGTTTCCTCACTCCATCCTCGCTCTTTCTCGGCGATGCGGTCAGCAACTCCCTGGCGCTCGAAAAGACCGAGCCCGCGCGCTTCGACGCCTCCCGGGATGTCGTCCAGCAGTTCGATGCGACCTCCAAAGACGGCACGAAAATTCCATACTTCATCGTCCATCCCAAGGACATGCAGGACAACGCCGCAAACCCCACGCTGCTCACGGCCTACGGCGGCTTCCAGGTCTCGGAGACGCCCCGCTACTCGGCCACCGTCGGCAAGCTGTGGCTGGAGCGCGGCGGCACCTTCGTGCTCGCCAACATTCGCGGCGGCGGCGAGTTCGGCCCGGCGTGGCACGAGGCCGGCCTCAAGACCCACCGCCAGCGCATCTATGACGACTTCGCCGCGGTCGGCGAGGACCTCATCGCCCGCCGCATCACGTCGCCCCGGCACCTCGGCATCATAGGCGGCTCCAACGGCGGCCTGCTCATGGGCGTCGAGATGACCCAGCACCCCGATCTGTGGAACGCCATCGTGATCCAGGTGCCGCTGCTCGATATGCTGCGCTACGAAAAGATCGCCGCCGGCGCAAGCTGGGTCGGCGAGTACGGGTCGGTCTCCGTTCCGGCCGAGCGCGCCTTTCTCGCAAGCATCTCGCCTTATTACCAGCTCAAGCCCGGCGTTCCCTACCCCGAGCCGCTCATCTTCACCACCACCAAAGACGACCGCGTAGGCCCGCAGCACGCCCGCAAATTCGCCGCCAGGATGGAGGAGTTCCACGAGCCCTTCTTCTACGACGAGATCGTCGAAGGCGGCCACGCCGCCGGCGCCGACCTCAAAGAGCAAGCCTCTACCTGGGCCCTGACCTACGTCTACCTCACCCGCAAACTCGCGGACAAGTGAGGGCGCGGAGATGCCGGCGAAAGAATGCACACACAACGCTTGACTTGGAGTTATAACTTAAGTTATAAAGAGGCATGCAGCTCAAGGTCCGTAAGATCGGCAATGGTTATGGCGTCCTCTTTCCCAAGCAGCTCCTTGAGGAGATGAGGGCCGAGGAGGGCGCGGTGATTGAGGTGAACAAGGTCGAAGGCGGCCACATGATGACGCCGGCGGACCCGGAATTCACCCGTCAGGTGGAGGCGTTTCTGCGCACCGAGCATCTGCATCGCAACACCTATCGCGAGCTGGCGAAGTGAGCGTGGAGTTGGTGCGCGCGGACGTTCTCAAGAACGTTCAGCGGCGGCTCATCGAAAACTATGGCGGCTTGCCCGGCGTAACGGATGAAAACGCACTCGAATCGGCTATAGCGAGGCCAAAAAACCTCGCCTTCCATATGGGTGAGGAATCGCTGGCAAAATTGGGCGCGGCGCTGGCGTGGGCCATCGTACGCAATCATGCGTTCGCGGATCGGAACAAGCGGGCGGCGTTCGCGGCACTCGCCCTCTTCCTCGACATCAACGGGCATCGCCTGACCTGCTCCGAAGTTGAGGAGACCGCCATGGTGCTGCGCGCGGCGGCCAGCGAGATCACCGAGGACGAGTTCACGGCGTGGGTGGAGCGCAGCATCGCGGCGCTGTAGGACCGCCTCCGCGCGGTCAATCCACGCGGGTATAAACATCGTACTGCCAGTTGCCGCTGCTGCGGCGATAGTGGCTCCACTGGGCGGCAAACTCCGGCGATTGCAGGAACCACGCGAGCATGTCGAAGTTGAGATCTTCGATGGCCTGGCAGCGGTTGGGCAGCATGCAGCGCTCCACCAGCACCACGGCCGGCTTCCATGCGGCGAGATCGGCCGCGGTATTGGCGCGCTGCCATTGGGCGAGCTGCGCCACGCGGCCCGCAGACAGGACCTTCCCGGGGGTGTAATGGCCGGCCTCGGCGGCTTCGTTCTGCGCGATGGCCGGCAGCATCCAGAGATGCGCGTAGCGGCTGCTCCAGACCAGGTTGTGTCGGAAGACATGGTCGAAGCCCATCAGTTCGGTGGAGAGAATATAAACGGGAGTTCCGGGCGGGTAGGCGGAGACCACATGCTCGAGAAACGGATTGTCTTTCGGCGCGGCCTCGGCCGCGCGCTGTCCATGCAGCAGGCAAAGCGGCAGCGAGACCGCGATGAACAGAGCGGCCAGAGCCGCAAGGTTGGACCGCGAGGGTTGTGGCGGCGCGCTGCCGCAGGAGCGCCGGCCGGCCCAGAATGCAATGCCTGCGGCGATCCAATCCAACAGCAGCCAGAGCAGCGCGCCGGCCAGCAGCGCGTTCTGCGGGAAGTACTGATAGCTGAAGCCGGTATGCTGCGCGCAGTAGGCCACAAACGCGCTGCCGCTGGCGACCAGCAAACCCAGCGGCGCCAGCGGCGTGTGCAAAGCGCGGCGCCGGCAAATCCAGAGCAAGATCCAGAGCACAAGGGTGAGCAGCGCGGCGAGTTCGAAGGTCCTCGACTGGCGCAGCATGGTGCCGAAGCTATGTTCGCCAAAGGCCCAGTAGGTGTCCTTCAGGATGGGCACCGTATTGTGCAGATAGAGCGGCGCGAGCCACCCCACGAGCAGCAGATACAGGCAGCCGGTGAGCACCAGCGCGAGCAGTTCCGCGCGCAGGAGAAGGCGCGCCCGGCGTCGCCACAACAGCAGGAAGAGCTCCAGGCCCACAACGATCATCGCGTCCTGCGGCTTCAGGCAGATGGCCACGCCGGCGGCCGCGCCCAGGGCGATGCGCTCGGGCAGCGGCAGCGTGGCGGCGGAACCGCACAGCGCCTGCAAGAGGTAAGGCGCAAGCAGCAGGACGAGCAGATGTTCGCGCTGTCCGAAGTTCGCGGCCAGCGAGCCCTCGATGGCCAGCACCGAGCAGAAGCACAGCCACGCAACCGGCGCGCTGCGGATGACATTGGCAGCACGCAGAATGCGCGTGACCCACGCAGCGCTGCCTGCGGTCATCGCGATGACCACGAGCTTCAACGCGGCCAGCGGCGTGACGTGCAGCCAGGAGGCAAGCAGGCTGGGCAGCTCCATGAACCAGATGATCAACGGGGGATTGGTCTCGGTCAGCCGCGGCCCGTACAGCTTGGTGCCCGAGAGCACGAGCCCGGCGGCGTAAAGATACCAGCTCTGGTCGTGGGCCGGCGCAGCGAAAAAAATTCGATAGATCGCGAAGTCGAGCAGCCCGGCGATCGCCGCCGCGAAGCTCAGCAGAAGGAGCACGGGCAGCCATTGAAACGAACGCCGGGGCTGCGGGGACATGGTCAATGCGGTGGCTCCTTCGCCTCTCAACAGGCCTCTCAACAGGTGCTTACGACCGGGCCGGAAACACCCGGCCAAACAGCAACTGGCGGTGGTCCAGATAGGGATGGAAGTCCACGATGGGAACAACTAACCGCTGCACCCGGTTGTTGAGCAGCATCAGGATGGAGGAGATCGTCGTGAAGACGACCTGCAGCAGAATGATGATCATGCCAAAGCTGACAGTGGTCGCCCATCCCGGTGTGGCATGGCGGGGAACGAAGAGCCGCAGCGAAAACACCAGCACGATCAGCAGGAAGCTCATGACCGACAGCCCGCTCGACAACAGCAGCAGACGGACAAAGATCGTGTCGGCGTAGACCGAAATTCCGCTGAGCCCATGCACGATCAGCGACGTGAAGTTCATCTTCGACTGGCCCGCATAGCGCCGGCCGCGATGGATCGGGACGGCGGTGATGGGCAGCCGCGAACGCAGGATGGCCGCGGCCAGGTTGTTCCACAGATCGGGGATCATCACCAGGCGTCGCGCATAGCCTCTCGACAGGATCGAGAAGTTGCCAAAGCCGATGCTCTTGCCCGTGACGGCCTTGAAGAAGATCTTGTAGAGCAGGTAAAAAAACTTAAAGGAGAAGGTTTCCACCCGCTTTCCGCGCTTGGCGACGAAGCAAAAATTCTTTCTGTCGCCGATGTCGCGGGTCAGGAGATGGATCTTGCCGGGAGGGTCCTCGCCGTCGGCGTCCATGATCAGTACGGCATCGAAGTTGTCGTCCTCGACAGCCACGCAGAGGCCCACGGCGATCGCCCGCTGATGGCCGATGTTCACCGCCAGATGAAGAATTTCGACGCCGGTCAGGTGAGTGAGCAGCGGCAGCGTCGCGAGGCCGGCCTCCGGCTCTTCGGTCGAGCCGTCGTTGACCGCGCTGACAAAGAGCTGAAAGGGCAGAGTCGCGGCGGCTTCATCCAGATCCACAAGAAGCTGGCGGAAGGACTCCCAGTCGTTGAACACGGGAATGACCAGTCGCACGCGGTTCATGCTGCCTCACGCAAGCCCGCGGAGCGCACGGCAAGTCCGGTGCCCGCGGCGCGCCCGGTACAACTGCGCATTCCATTGCTGGTGGAGGAATCCATATTCAATCGGCGGCTAGAGCGTAATCCCCATTGGCGTAGAGTCTACCGTTATCGACTTTGCCGTTGCACTTGCCTTTCTGGTTGTCCTTCCGCAGGAATCTGCTTTTTGGAGTTGTTATACATCCACGGGAAAACTGCTCTAACCGGTCAGGCACCATGATATTGCAATCAGTATCCCACGGCCTGAATCGCCCGCCCACTTGCTCCGCGCCTGCTGCTGCGCGCCCGGCGACGCCCGCACAGTGGAGTCGTGCCGCGCCCTGCCGGTGAAACAGAACTCGGACTTATGTGGACGCAGTTTACAAGCCGGATTCGTTTCGTGGAGGATGAAAGAGTTCGAGTCATGCTTCGGAAATGCAGAGGTTTTGCTGGTGATGTGTCAGGCGCGCGCTCACGTTTCGGTCGATAATCGACGGTTATTTTCGCGAACGTATTCCAGCAGTCGCCAACAGGCCGTCAGACCGAATTTCTGGCTGCTATACTCAGATTTTCAAAGGGTCGTTTCGTTCGTCCGCGGCTCATCCTCAGGCGATATCGGGCCGAGGTGCGGATCGATCAATCAAGTTCAGTCGAGTAGGCGGAAGCACCAGCCCCGTCTATCCTCTCACTAGTGAGATTTGCCTAAGAGGAAGCAGGGAAGCACTCATGGCGCAAGTTTTTGACCGCAGTTCGAACGCCCTGGCTCGCATGAGCCTGGTGCTGACGGGCTTGATCGTCATCGCGCTCGGCGTGGCGCTGAACTCGCTGCAGCGGTCCCCATGGGTGACCCGCCAGGGGCAGCGGCCCGACCAGCCCGTACCCTTCAGCCACAAGCACCACGTCGAAGGCCTCGGCCTCCAGTGCCAGTACTGCCACACCTCGGTCGAGAAGAGCTCCTACGCCGGCATCCCGCCGACCAAGACCTGCATGAACTGCCACTCGCAGATCTGGACCGACGCGCAGTTGCTCGAGCCCGTGCGGCATAGCTGGGCGACCGGCGAATCGATCCAGTGGATCAAGGTGCACGACCTGCCGGACTATGTGTACTTCAATCATGAAATTCATGTGAACAAGGGCATCGGCTGCGCCAGCTGTCACGGCCGCGTGGACCAGATGCCGCTGATGTATGAAGAGAACTCGCTGCAGATGGAGTGGTGCCTGAACTGCCATCGCAATCCGCTGAACAATCTGCGGCCGACCTCGGAGATTTACAACATGGCATGGGCCGGCCCGTCGGGCGACAAGCCGGTATGGTGCACCCAGACGCAGAACACCGATAGAACCGGTATTCCCACCGCGCAGGCCGTGTCCTGCGTCACCCAGGACCCGAGTACGGGAAGTCCCGATCCGGAGATGGCGCAGGTCACCAAACCCGACGGGCTGGGCCGGGAGTCGCCGGGCTCGGGGACCGCGCTGCAGCCGCATCCACCGCAGTCGGGTGAAGGCGCGACCATCTCCGATGTGCCGGTGATCGCGATGCCGGCCAGCTACCGGAAGTTCACCAGCCAGAGCGATCTCGGTCTCTACCTGATGCAGCAGTATCACATCCGCACAGCCAATCAGCTTGCGAGCTGCGAGACCTGTCACCGATGAAAATGATGCCGAGCGAAATGTCGAGCGAGAAGAGAATGGAAACAGAGAAGGCGATGGCAGAGAAGCAGCAGACAGCAGCGCAGGTGGTCAAGGCGCAGGTGGGCAAGGCGCAGGTCGTCAACTCGATCGCCCCAGCCCCGGCGCCCAGGCTGACGCTGGCTGAGGTGCGCGGCAGGCTCGAAGGCAAGAGCGGCCGGCGCTACTGGAAGAACATCGACGAGCTGGCCGGCACACCCGAGTTCCAGGAGATGATGCGCGAGGAGTTTCCGCGCCAGTCCGGCGCCGGCGAGTGGGTCGATTCCGTCAGCCGCCGCGGCTTCCTCAAGGTGATGGGTGCGAGCTTCGCACTGGCCGGGCTGGCCGGTTGCACCAAGCAGCCCGACGAGCCGATCTTCCCCTACATCAAGCAGCCTGAGGACCTGGTGCTGGGCAAGCCCATGTACTTCGCCACGGCGCATCCGTTCCCCACCGGCGCGATCCCTGTGCTGGTGAAGTCCGAAGCGTTCCGTCCCATCAAGGTCGACGGCAATCCCGAGCACCCCATGACCCAGGGCCGCAGCGACGCCTTCACCCAGGCGACGCTGCTCGGCCTCTACGATCCGGACCGCTCGCAGCACCCGCGGCTGCGCGGCGAGCAGGCCGGCTGGGGCGACTTCCAGGAGGCCTTCGCGACCGCGGTCAACAAGACCAATGGCGGCCAGGGCGTGTACTTCCTCTCCGAGACGATTACGTCCCCGACGCTGGCCGCACAGTGGAAGCAGGTTCAGTCGAAGTTCCCGCAGGCCAAGCTGGCGCAGTACGACCCGGTCAACAACGATGCGGGCCGCGCCGCCTCGAAGGCTGCCTTCGGTGATTACTACGACACCCAGTACAAGCTCGAGAACGCGGATGTGATCCTCGCGCTCGATGCGGACTTCCTCAGCGGCATCGGCTTCCCCGGCTTCCTGCCCATGGCCGCGGCCTACGCCGAGCGCCATCGCTTCGACAAAGACAAGCCGATGAACCGCATGTACGTCGTCGAGACCATGCCGTCGGTCACCGGCTTCAAGGCCGAGCATCGGCTGGCGCTCCGGCCCAGCGAGGTGGACATCTTCGCCAATGCGCTCAACGGCGGCAGCCCAGGCGGGCTGAACCCTGGCTCGCAAAAATTCCTGCAGACCGTGCTCGCGGACATGAAGCAGAGTGGCGGCCGCTGCGTTGTCGTCGTCGGGCCTCAAAGTTCGCCGGCGTGTCATGCAGCCGCGCTGGCGGTCAATGCGGCGATGGGCGCGGAAGGCAAGACCGTCGTCTACACCGAGCCGGTGAACCCCATGCCCAGCGAGCAGACCGCCGACCTCAAGGCGCTGGTCGCGGACATGAACGCCGGCAAGGTGCAGTGGCTGGTGATGCTGGGCGTCAACCCGCTGTACAACGCGCCGGTGGATCTCGACTTCCTCGCCGGCTTCAACATGGTGCCCAACAGCGTGCATCTCGGATCGCATCTGGATGAGACCGGCTTCTACTCGACGTGGCACATCAACCAGGCGCACTATCTCGAAAGCTGGAGCGACACCCGCGCCTACGACGGAACGATCTCCATCGTGCAGCCGATGATCGACCCGCTGTACGGCGGCAAGACCGCGCACGACATTCTGCAGACGCTGCTCGATCCTTCCATCAGCGCGTTCGACGCGGTGGTCGCCAACGCCCGGACGTACATCCACGGAACCGGCGGCGCGGCGGCGAATCAATCTTCCTCCGCGAACGACAACCAGAAAGACAAGGGCAACGGCGCAACCGCCATCACTGCCAGCGCCGGCAGTGCGGCGCAGACAGCCGGTGCGGCCACGGCGGGCAGCGCGGCCACTGGCGGCGGCTTTGAAGCCGCCTGGCGCAAGGCCCTGCACGATGGCTGGGTCGCGAACACGGCCTTCACCCCGAAGACCATGGGCGCAGGCAAGGGCGGCGCGCCCAGCGCGAACGCTGTAGCTTCGGCCAATGCCCCAGCCGGCGGCATCGAGATCAAATTCCTGCCCGACACCTCCCTCTACGATGGCCGCTACGGCAACAACGGCTGGCTGCAGGAGCTGCCCAGGCAGGTCACCAGCATGTCCTGGGACAACGCCGCCTTCCTCAGCATGGACCTGATGGGCAAGCTCGGCATCGAGGAGAACGAGGCCATCGAGCTTGAGCTCAACGGCCGCAAGATCGTCACGCCGGTCTTCATGCAGCCCGGCCATCCCAACGACTGCGTCACCGTGCATCTCGGCCTCGGCCGGCGCGCCGAGTGCGGCCGCGTGGGCGCGGGCGTCGGCTTCAACGCCTATCTGCTGCGCACCGCCGATCAGCCCCAGGCCGCGCCGGGCCTGTCCGTCAAGCGCGGTAAAGGCTACTACGATCTCTGCGTCACCAAGGTGCATGACATCGAGCATCGCGGCTCCTACGCGCAGCACGACCTCGAGCACAAGGAGTACGACACCCAGGGCGCGTTTTCGCTCGCCGGGCACGAAGCCGAGGAGCGCTCCATCATCCGCTACGCGACCTACGCGGAGGCGATGAAAGACTCCAATTACGCGCATAACGGCGCCAGCGGAACGCTGGTCGACAAGGTTGGCTACAATCCGCAGGGCGAGGCCGTACCGCACGAAGAGAGCTTCTATCCGGACAACTGGCGCTACGACCACATGGACCCGTCCAGCCTGCAGCCGCAGAACAAGTGGGGCATGTCGATCGACCTGAACTCGTGCGTGGGCTGCAACGCCTGCGTGGTCAGCTGCTATGCGGAGAACAACATTGCGGTGGTGGGCCGCGAGCAGGTCAAGATCGGCCGCATCATGCAGTGGATCCGCATCGACACCTACTTCGAGGGCGATCTGCATGCGCCGATGGCGCACTTTCAGCCCATGCTGTGCCAGCACTGCGAGTCCGCCGGCTGCGAGCAGGTGTGCCCGGTGGGCGCGACGATCCACTCGCCCGAAGGCCTGAACGTGATGGTCTACAACCGCTGCGTAGGCACGCGCTACTGCTCCAACAACTGCATCTATAAGGTCCGGCGCTTCAACTTCCTGCTGTACTCGGACTACGACACCGAGAGCCTGAAGTTCATGCGCAACCCCGAGGTCACCGTGCGCTCCCGCGGCGTGATGGAGAAGTGCAGCTACTGCATCCAGCGCATCGAAGCGGTGAAGATCGAGGCCGACAAGAACAACCGCGCCATCGCCGACGGAGAGATCCTCACCGCCTGCCAGCAGGCCTGCCCGACCGGCGCCATCGTCTTCGGCAACATGAACGATCCCAAGGCGCACGTGACCCGGCGCAAGGCCGCCGAGCGCGACTACCAGGTGCTGGCCGATCTGAACTACCGGCCGCGCACCACCTACACCGCCGGCGTCATCAACCCCAACGCGGAGCTTGTCTAGAGATGGCCACCCAAGGACCCATTCCCGAAGTTGTCGATCCGATGATCGACCCGCGCACCGGCGAGTACGCCGTCATCGCGCCCGGCCACACCTTCAAGAGTGTGACCCAGAAGATCGCGGGCATCGTGCTGACCGCCGACACCCCGGTCGCCATGATGGGCGGCCTGTTTCTGGCCTCCACCGTGGCGCTGCTGGCGATCATCGTCATCACCTGGCTGTTCCTCAAGGGCGTCGGCATCTGGGCCGTCACCATCCCCAACGCGTGGGGCTTCGCCATCATCAACTTCGTCTGGTGGATCGGTATCGGCCACGCCGGCACGCTGATCTCCGCCATCCTGCTGCTGTTCAAGCAGAGCTGGCGCAACTCCATCAACCGCTTCGCCGAGGCGATGACGATCTTCGCGGTGTGCTGCGCAGGCATCTTTCCGCTGCTGCATATCGGGCGTCCCTGGCTGGGCTACTGGCTGCTGCCCTACCCCAACTCGATGGACGTGTGGCCGCAGTTCCGCAGCCCGCTGGCCTGGGACGTCTTCGCGGTCTCGACCTACGCGACCATCTCGGTGGTCTTCTGGTACATCGGCATGGTGCCCGACTTCGGCACCTTGCGTGATCGCGCCAAGTCCCCGGTCGCGCGCTACTTCTACGGCATTCTCTCCATGGGCTGGCGCGGCTCGACCCGCCATTGGATCCGCTACGAGTCGGCCTCGCTGCTGCTGGCCGGCCTTTCGACGCCGCTGGTTCTCTCGGTCCACACCACCATCAGCTTCGACTTCGCGGTGGCGGCCATGGCCGGCTGGCACACCACCATCTTCCCGCCCTACTTCGTCGCCGGCGCGGTCTACTCGGGCTTCGCGATGGTGCTCACCCTGGCCATCCCCATCCGCAAGTTCTATCACCTGGAAGACCTGGTCACCCTCCGCCATCTCGACAACATGGCCAAGGTCATGCTCGCGACCGGCTCGATCGTGGCTTACGGCTACGGCATGGAGATCTTCATGTGCTGGTACTCGGCCAGCCACTGGGAGTTCTTCATGATGTGGAACCGCATGTTCGGCCCCATGGGCTGGGCCTACTGGCTGCTCATCCTGACCAACATTGCGATCCCGCTGACCACGCTGTGGAGCCGCAAGCTGCGCGTCAATGTCGGCTATCTCTTCTTCCTCTCCTTCGTGGTGAATATCGGCATGTGGTTTGAGCGCTTCGTCATCGTCGTGACCAGCCTGTATCGCGACTACCTGCCGTCCAGCTGGGGCACCTTCCGCGCCACCAAGTGGGACTACCTGCTGTTCATCGGCACCTGGGGCCTGTTCACCACGCTGTTCCTGCTGTTCGCCCGGCTGGCCCCGATGATTCCCATCTCGGAGATCCGGATGATGCTGCCCCAGACCAAGATCCGGCCCGGCGGCGCGGACGCCGAAGTTGTCGTTCAGGAGGCGCTCTAATGCCGCGTCGCGAAGGAATCTACGGCCTGCTGGCGGAGTTCAACACTCCCGGCGAACTGGTGCACGCCACCGAAATGGCGCATCGCGCGGGCTATCGCCGCATGGAGTGCTATACCCCCTACCCGGTCGAGCAGGCCGCCGAGGCGCTGCGCTTTCACAACACGCGCGTTCCCCTGATCACCCTGCTGGGCGGCGTGATGGGCCTGGTCACCGCGTATGGGCTGGAGATCTGGATCAACGTCTGGGGCTATCCGCTGAACATCCGCGCCATGCCGCTGTTCAGTTGGCCGGCGTTCATCATTCCCGGCTTCGAATGGACGATCCTGTTCTCCGGACTGACGGCCGCGTTCGGAATGCTCGCGCTCAACGGCCTGCCGCAGCTCTATCACCCTTTATTCAACGCGCCCAACTTCGCCAGCGGAGCCACCAGCGACAAGTTCTTCCTTTGTCTGGAGGCTTACGACCCGCGCTTCGACGTGGTGGCCAGTCGCGAGTTTCTGGAGCAGTTTTCCCCGGTCTCCGTCGTGGAGGTCGACCACTAATGACGAGCTACGAGATGCAACATACGAGAACCAACCGAGTGGCCCGGAACGTGGCTGCGGCCATCGCGCTGGCAGCGTGCGTGGCCCTGGCGGGCTGCCGCCAGGATATGCAGGACGAGCCCAAGTTCGTTCCCCAGCGCGGCACCACCTTCTTCCCTGACGGCCGCTCGGTGCGCCCGCAGGTGGCCAACACCATTGCGCGCAGTCAAGGCGACGAAAACTCCTACTTCTACACCGGCATCCAGGCCGGCAAGGAAGGCGACGGTCTGCCCTTTGCCCTGACTCCCGCCGTCATGGAACGCGGCCAGGAGCGCTACAACATTTACTGCACTCCGTGTCACTCGCGTGTAGGCAACGGCGAGGGCATGATCGTGCAGCGCGGCTATCGGCCCGCCGGCAACTTCCACACCGACCGCCTGCGCAACGCGCCGCTGGGGCACTTCTTCGCGGTCATGACCAACGGCTACGGCGCCATGCCGGATTATTCGGCGCAGTTGACCCCGCAGGACCGCTGGGCAGTCGCCGCCTACATCCGCGCGCTGCAGTTGAGCCAGAACGCCACGCCGGGCGATGTCGCGGGCGGCCAGCACGTGGAGGACCTCCACGCCATCGCGCACGATACCGGCATGCCGCCGGGGTTCGCCGATCCGTGGGGCCTGCCAGGGACAGCCGTCTATGGAACACCCAATGGCGAGGACAATGGCATTCCCGGGCAGTCGATCGACACGCCTCCCAATGCGGCGATGAACCGCAACGGCCAGGCCGCGGGCCAGAACTCCGGGAAGCGCAACACGGACGGAACGCAACTGGCGAGCCCTTCGGCCGACGCGCCGGGCAAGCTGGCGGGAGTGAAAAAATAGGAGCTCGAAACTTGGCAGCTTCGAGCGCGCGAACTTGCAGATTTTGAACTTAGGAACTTTGAAGGCGACCTGAGCATGGCACTGGAACACGAACAATTCGGAGGCGGCCACACCCACGCGGTGGTGGGCGGCCACACGCCGCCGCGGACGCTGCCCAGCGTGCTGTCGGCGCCGGACGTGGTGGCGGTCTGGCGGACCCGCGCGGTCATCGTGGCGGTGCTGTTCGCGCTGATCTCGCTGCTGGCCTTTGTCTGGACGCACGAGGGCCGCAACCACCTGCTGCGCGCCTACCTCATGGGCACCATGACCTGCTTCAACTTCACCGGCGGCGCGCTCGCGTTCCTTCTGGTGCAGTACCTCTCGGGCGGCAAGTGGGGCCTCATCCTGCGCCGTCCGCTCGAGGCCATGACCCGCACCGTCTGGGTCGTCGCCCTGATGATGCTGCCCATCCTGTTCCTGATGAAGCACCTCTACCAGTGGGCGGCCTTCCCCAATCCCGCCGCCACCTGGAAGGCCTATCAGGCCGGCCTGATGACCCAGGAACAGCAACTCACCGCCAACGCCAAACACACCATGCTGAGCCCCGTCAGCGCGATCGTGCAGTACATCATCGTGCTGGGCTTCATGGGTCTGGTGATCACGCTGCTCAACCGCTGGTCCATCGAGCGCGACAACGACCCCGAGCGCGGCACCGTCGCCAGCTTCGACAAGTGGCGCACCCGCTTCGAGAACCTCTCCGGCCCCGCGCTTCTGCTCTACGTCGTCGCGATGACCGACTTCGTCATCCTGTTCGTCAAGTCGCTCGACGTCACCTGGTACTCGTCTGTCTACGGCCTGCAGTTTCTCGTAGCCCAGGGCTACGCCGTGCTCGCGCTGGGCATCCTGACGCTCATCCTGCTGTCGCGCTACGAACCCATCAAGACCATGTTCCGCATCACCGAGCAGCACGACCTCGGCAGCCTCGCCTTCGCCTTCGTGATGCTCAACATCTACCTCACCTTCGCCGAGTTCCTGATCATCTGGTCGGGCAACGTGCCGGACGAAATCCCCTGGTACCTGCACCGCATCCACGGCGGCTGGTGGACCATCTGCACCGCCGACGTGGTCTTCCACTGGGTCATCCCATTCTGCATCCTGCTCTCGCGCGAGTTCAAGCGCTCCAAGCACAAGATGGTCTGGCTGTGCGTGGTCATGATTGCGGCGCGATTCATCGACATGTTCTGGCTGATCGAGCCCAACTTCAACGACGCCGCCAGCAATCTGCACCTCGCCGGAAACATCGGAATCCTGGCCTACATCACCGTCCCTATCTCGGTGGTGGCGTGCTGGATGGTGTTCTACCTCACCGAACTGATGCGGCGGCCGCTGATCAATCTCAACGATCCCGAAGTCGAGGACCTCCTGGAGCCGGAACATGCCCACTAACCCCTTGAATTCGCCGAATTCCCCGAACCGGCTGGACCCCCTCGAGTACGACAAGAAGCATCTGCCCCAGGTGCACGATCCCGAGCACCCCGGCTATGAGGTTCGTGACGTCAACGTCGGCGGCGTGGTCACGTTTCTGGCCGGCCTGGGCGGCTTCGTCCTGATCTTCTTCTTCTTCTGCTACTTCATGGGCAGGGCGATCAACTATGGCCTGGCCCAGCATGACGGCAAGCCGGACAAATGGCACAGCACCCAACTGGACGAGCTCGGAGCCACGCCGCGCGGCCAGAAGCGCGAGGACCTCACCTCGGACGCGGTCATGCAGCAGCGCCAGTTGCAGGCCATGACCCAGGTCTTTCCCACCCCTCGCCTGGAGACCGACGATGGCGACCAGGACCTGGCCGACCTGCACGCCCGCGAAGACCTGCTGCTGAACTACTACAGCAGCTCCAAAGACCTGCCCGCTGGAGCGATTCGCATTCCCATCGGCCGCGCCATGCAACTGGTCGTTCAGCGCGGTCTGCCCGAGGCCTCGGGCCAGCCGCAGCAGCCGCAACAAGCGCCGCAGTTGATGGCCGGGGAGACCGCGCCGGCCGTGCAGCCGCCCCTGACCGACGGCTTCGCCCGCACCGGCTACGAGCTCGAGACCATCGAGTCGCGCGAGCAGAAAAATGAGTTCAACCGCGCGGAGGCCCATAAGTAGAGCGTTGGATGCTGCACTTGTACTTGCTTTTCTGGTTGTCATTCCGCAGCGAAGCGGAGGAACCTGCTTTTGGGAGTGGCAATACACCCATAGAGTCACTGCTACAACACGCTCCAATGCAACGCAGACAAGCGCAAAGGTAAGATCGAAACTGGAAACTGGAAACTGCAACCTGAAACGATGAAGCTTGGCATCACAATTCGCGAAAGGACAGCCAGCACCGCGCCCCGGCGCTGGACGGCGCTGTTGCTGCTCGCGCTCGGCCTCGCCCTCCCGCTGCGCCTGGCCGCGCAGGTCTCCGGCTACGGCGACAAGACCGAAGGCGAGAACGTCGGCGACCAACTGCCCACCGTGCTCGCCCGGGTGCAGGTCCAGCAGCACCTCAACGCCCAGCTTCCGCTCAACGCGCAGTTCGTCGACGACACCGGCGCGCCGGTCACGCTGGGCAAGTACTTCGACGGCCAGCACCCCGTGCTGTTCTCCACCGTCTACTACAACTGCCCGATGCTGTGCTCGGAGGAGATGGACGGCATCACCAGCGCGCTGATGATGGTGCATCTGGTCCCCGGCAAGGATTTTCAGGTGGTGCTGATCTCGATCGACCCCAGCGAGACGCCCGCGCTGGCGGCCAAAAAGAAAGCCTTCTACCTCAAGCGCTATGGCCATCCCGGCACGGCCAGCGGCTGGCACTTTCTGACCGGGCAGCGTCCCGCCATCGACGCGGTGACCAAGGCCGTCGGCTTCGGCTATGTGCGCACCGCCGCCCCGGATGGCCAGATGACCCAATTCGCCCACGCCAGCGCGATTGAGATCGCCACCCCGCAGGGCAAGCTCGCGCAATACTACCTCGGCGTCGAATACTCGCCCAAGGACGTCCTGCTCGGCCTGGTCGACGCTTCCGGCAACAAGATCGGCTCGCCCGTGGCCAACATCCTGACCTACTGCTACCACTATGATCCGCAGATCGACAAGCACTCGCTGATGGTGGCGCGGGTGGTCCAGTTGGGCGGCATCGTGACCGTCGCATCGCTCGGCGGCTTCATCTTTTTGATGTTCCGGCGCGACCTGAAACTCTCGCGCGGGCGGGTGTACGACTGGCGCCTGCAGCAAACCGATCGCGATCAGGAACTACCTCAACCGGACGAGGATGACGACCGGCGAAACGGCCAAGGCTGGCGAAACGGATAAGGGTAACCGATGGGATTTAGCTCAGTATTATGGCAATTTCTGGTGAAGTGGCTGCACAACTCCTCGCTCTTTCCGGTGGAGGCGTCGGGCATTGCGCCGTATGTCGATACGCTCTACGTGTTCCTGCTGGTGATGACGCTGGTCGGCACCTCGCTGGTGGCGATCCTGATCTTCGGCTTCTCCATCCGCTATCGCCGCGCCAGGAACCCAGTCGCCACCCAGGTCGAAGGCTCGACCCTGCTCGAGGCCACCTGGACCATCATTCCGCTGGCGCTGTTTCTGCTCTGCTTCGTGTGGGGCGCGCTGCTCTACTTCCGCATCTACGACCCGCCCACCAATGCCATGAACATCTACATCGTCGGCAAGCAGTGGATGTGGAAGGCCGAGCACCCCGGCGGCCAGCACGAGATCAACGCGCTGCACGTTCCCACCGGCCGCCCCGTGCAGCTCACCATGATCTCGCAGGACGTCTTCCACAGCTTCTCCATCCCCGACTTCCGCGTCAAGCGCGAGGTCATCCCGGGCCGCTACTCGACGGTGTGGTTCGAGGCCACCGAGCCCGGGATCTACCATCTGTTCTGCACCCAGTATTGCGGCACCCAGCACTCAGGCATGATCGGCGAAGTCACGGTGCTCACGCCCGAGGACTACAAGCACTGGCTGGCGATGTCCACCTCCGGCATGAGCCTCGCGCAGAACGGCGAGCGGCTGTTCGCGAGCATGGGCTGCAACTCCTGCCATAGCGGCGACGCGGCGGCGCGCGGCCCGAACCTCGCGGGCGTCTACGGCTCCAAGCTCTCGCTCACCGACGGCAGCCAGGTGCTGGTCAACGACGCCTACCTCCGCGACGCCATCCTGAACCCATCCGAGCACGTCACCGCCGGCTTCACGCCCATCATGCCCACCTACCAGGGCCAGATCAGCGAAGACGGCCTGATCGATCTGGTCGAATACATCAAGGGCCTGCAGACCAACTACCGCATCCACCAGACGCTGGTGACCTCGCAGTCCGGCCAGGCAGCGCCTGTAACGCCCGCCGAGCCAGCAGCGCCGGCCAACGGCCCAACTTCCCAAATGGTGAAACCATGAGCAGCACATCGACCATCGTCTCCCTGCCCGACCAGACCACGGCCCGGCTGCCCAAGCGCAACTACATCAACAACGAGGACGGCCTGCTGAGCTGGCTGCTCACCGGCGACCACAAGCGCATCGCGATCCTGTATCTGATCTCGATCACCTTCTTCTTCTTCATCGGCGGTGCGTTCGCCGGCCTCATCCGCCTGGAGCTGCTCACCCCGCAGCCCGACCTGGTCTCCTCCGACACCTACAACAAGTTCTTCACCATGCACGGCATCATCATGGTGTTCCTGTTCCTGGTGCCGTCGGTTCCGGCCACGCTGGGCAACTTCCTGATGCCGATCATGCTCGGCGCGAAAGACCTGGCCTTCCCCAAGATCAACCTCCTAAGCTGGTATCTGTATGTCGTCGGCGGCATCCTCACTTTGGCGGCCCTGGTCCTCGGCGGCGTCGACACCGGCTGGACCTTCACCACGCCGCTCTCCACGCACTACCTCAACACCCACGTCATCACCGCGGCCATGGCCATCTTCATCGCCGGCTTCAGCTCCATCTTCACCGGCCTCAACTTCATCGTCACCATCCACCGCATGCGCTGCCCGGGCATGACCTGGTTCCGCATGCCGCTGTTCGTCTGGTCGCACTACGCGGCCTCGCTGCTGATGGTGCTGGGCACCCCCGTCCTGGCCATCACGCTCGTCCTGGTCGCGCTGGAGCGCCTGTTCGGCATCGGCGTCTTCGACCCCACCAAGGGCGGCGACCCGCTGCTCTTCCAGCATCTCTTCTGGTTCTACTCTCACCCCGCCGTCTACATCATGATCCTGCCCGGCATGGGCGTCATCTCCGAGGTCATCTCCACCTTCAGCCGCAAACGAGTCTTCGGCTACACCGCGGTCGCGTTCAGCTCCGTCGCGATCGCGCTGTTCGGCTTCTTCGTCTGGGAGCACCACATGTTCATCATGGGCGTCTCCAACTACTCCGCGCTCGTCTTCTCGCTCCTGACCATGCTAGTCGCGGTGCCCTCGGCCATCAAGATCTTCAACTGGGCCTTCACCCTGCAAAAAGGCTCGATCACTTTTGAAACCCCGATGCTCTACGCCTTCGGCTTCATGGGTCTGTTCACCATCGGCGGCCTCACCGGCGTCTTCCTCGGCTCGCTCGGCATGGACATCCACCTCACCGAAACCTACTTCATCGTCGCCCACTTCCACTTCGTCATGGTCGGCGGCATGCTGATGGCCTTCCTCTCCGGCGTCCACTTCTGGTGGCCCAAGATGACCGGCCGCATGTACCCCGAGTCGCTCTCGAAGCTCGCCGCGGTCACCACCTTCATCGGCTTCAACCTGACGTTCCTGCCGCAGTTCATCCTCGGCTACCTCGGCATGCCGCGCCGCTATCACGCCTATCCGCCGGAGTTCCAGGTGCTCAACGTGCTCTCCACCGCGGGCGCAACGGTGCTGGGCGTCGGCTACATGCTGCCGCTGCTGTATCTCGGCTGGTCGCTGAAGTACGGGGCCATCGCCGGCAACAATCCGTGGCAGGCGACGGGCCTCGAGTGGCAGATCCAGTCCCCGCCGCTGACCGAAAACTTTATCGAGACGCCGATCATGGACCACGAAGCCTATGACTACGAGTGGCTCGCCAACAAGACCAGGAACGAGGTGACGACGGTTGGATAACACGATCGCATTACGAATCCAGGCGGCAATCGAGAGGGGGAGCCAATGGCTGATCTGAGCGCGAACCTGAGCGCGCACCGAGGCGCTAATCCGGCCCTGCACCCAGAGGTCGTCGAGACCGGCCCGCACGACGAGCACGAGCACATCGTGCTCCCCCAACTCCGCCACCACTTCGAGACCGTCGACCAGCAGCGCGAGGCCGGCAGCTTCGGCATGTGGCTCTTCCTGCTCACCGAAATCATGTTCTTCGGCGGCATGTTCTTCAGCTACCTGCTGTATCGCAACTGGTACTATCCGGCGTTCGCGGTCGCCTCCAACCAGCTCAGCGTCCCGCTCGGCACGGCCAACACGATGGTGCTCATCACCTCGGGCTTCTGCATGGCCGTCGCCGTCTGGGCCGCCGAGGTCCGCAAGAAAAACCTGCTGGTCATCGCGCTCATCCTCACCACGCTCTTCGGCATCGCCTTCATCGGCATCAAGTCCGACGAGTATCACGAGAAGTACGTCAACCACCATATCCCCGGCGCGAACTTCTCCATCGCGCAGTTCGTCAACCCCGCGGGCTACGGCATCAAGGAAACCCCGCTCTCGCCCGACATGGCGCAGAAGGCGCAGATCTACTTCTTCCTGTACTTCGCCATGACCGGCATGCACGCTCTGCATATGATCATCGGCATCGGCATCCTCGCGTGGCTCATCCACCGCGCGCATCGAGGCGACTTCACCTCTGGCTACGTCGCGCCCATTGAAAACTTCGGACTCTACTGGCACTTCGTCGACATCGTGTGGCTGTTTCTCTTTCCACTGTTCTATCTGATCAACCGGCACCCGCTCCACTAGAGCGGAATCCCCATCGGTGTAGAGTCCTCCTGCTATCGACTTTGCCTTTGCATTTGCTTTTTTGTTTGTCATTCCGCAGAAATCTGCTTTTTGGAGTAGCTATACATCAACGGGGAATCCGCTTTAGAGCCACCCGCCAGCTCAACAAGGAAATCCAAATGGAAAACAACACAATCCATACCGACGCGAACGATTCCCTGGGCGTCACCAACCCGGAGCATGGGCAGCACCACATTGTGACGCCGCTGCAGTATTGCTATGTGTTCGGAACGCTGCTGCTGTTCACCGGCATCACGGTGGCGGTGGCGTTCGTCGACCTGGGCTGGGCCAACCCGGTCATCGCTCTGTTCATCGCCACCTTCAAGGCCGTGATTGTCGTTCTGTTCTTCATGCACGTCGCGTATCAGTCGCGGCTGATCAAACTCACGATCGCGGCCGGCTTCTTCCTGTTCTTCTCGCTCATCGCGATGACCATGACCGACTACATCAGCCGCGCCTGGGGCATGTGGTAGAGGTTGGCAATGGCTGATAGCACGGCGGGCAACGCGCCGGCATTTGCACTTGCTTTTCTGGTTGTCATTCCGCAGCGCAGCGGAGGAATCTGCTTTTGGGAGCGGCTATACACCGTCGAGGACACCGCTCTAAGAGCAGCGTAGCGGGCACGGAGCCCGGCCCCAAGTCCGTGGCCGTCTTCTGCGCTTCAGCCGATGGCGCGCGCCCGGAGTATCGCGCCGCCGCCGAAGCCCTCGGCCGCACCCTCGCCCAGCGCGGCCTCGGCCTCATCTACGGCGGAGCCAAGGTCGGCCTGATGGGCGCGGTCGCCGACGCCGCCCTCGCCGCGGGCGGCCGCGTGGTCGGCGTCATCCCGCACGTGCTGGTCGACCTCGAGGTCGCGCATCAGGGCGTCACCGAGTTGCACGTCACCAGCACCATGCACACCCGCAAGGCCCTGATGGCCGAGAAGGCCGACGCGTTCTTCATCCTCCCCGGCGGCTTCGGCACCTTCGAGGAGATGTTCGAAGTCCTCGCCTGGCAAACCTTGAAGCTGCACTCCAAGCCCGTGGTGCTGCTCAACATCGCGGGCTTCTACGACACGCTGCTCCAATTCCTCGACGTCTGCGAGCGCGAAGGAATGCTGCGCGGTAATCGCGGCATCCTGCTGGTCGCCGCCAGCGCGGACGAGGCGCTGCGTCTGGCCGGCCTCGAGCGGAATCCGCTTTGGTAGCGTCATGCAGCTGTTTGGCTTTGCATCTGCACTTGCCTTTCTGGTTGTCATTCCGCAGCGACGCGGAGGAATCTGCTTTTTGGAGTGCCTATAACCATCGTGGGAACCGCTCCAGCGCGAACGCGGTGCCCCATCGCCAAGCGCGGCTTCACCTCGACAAGATAGAGTGGGTGCGTTGAGATTTTGTGTGCCAGCCTCTCTGGAAGGAACATCATGAAACTCGCGGCACTCCTACTTTCGCTGGCCATGGCCGCGACGGCCTTCGCACAAACCGGAGACCACGCGCGCTGGACCGCCGCCAAGGCCAACAGCTGGTACGCCCAGCAGCCCTGGCTGGTAGGCGCGAACTACGTGCCATCCGACGCGATCAACCAGTTCGAGATGTTCCAGGCCGCCACCTGGGACCCGCAGTTGAACGACAAAGAGTTGGGGCTCGCCCAAGGCATCGGCATGAACACCATGCGCGTCTTCCTGCAGGACCAGCTCTGGCAGCAGGACCCCGCCGGCTTCACCAAGCGGCTCAACGAATTTCTGACGATCGCCTCGCGCCACGGCATCCGCCCGATCTTCGTGCTGTTCGATTCCTGCTGGGACCCGCGGCCGAAGCTGGGGCCGCAGCATCCGCCCGTCCCTGGAGTGCACAACTCCGGCTGGGTGCAGAGTCCCGGCGCCATCGAGCTCGCCGACCCAGCCTACGAGCCCAAACTTGAAGCGTACGTCAAGGGCGTCGTCGGCGCGTTCGCCACCGACAAGCGAGTGCTCGCCTGGGACATCTGGAACGAGCCCGACAATCCCAACGACGACTACGCCAAGACCGAAGCGCCCAACAAGGTGGCGCTCGTGGACGCCTTGCTGCCCAAGGCCTTCGCCTGGGCGCGCGCGGAAAACCCCATCCAGCCCCTGACCAGCGGTGTCTGGCAGAACGACTGGAGCCATCCGCGCCGCGAGAGCGCGACGACGAAGATCCAGCTCGCCGAGTCCGACATCCTCACCTTCCACAACTATGGCTGGCCGGAGGAGTTCGAAGCCCGCATCCAGGAGCTCGAGCCCTACGGCCGCCCCATCCTGTGCACCGAGTACATGGCGCGCGGCGCGGGCAGCACCTTCGACAACGACCTCCCCATCGCCAAGCGTTATCACGTGGCCGCGATCAACTGGGGCCTGGTCGCGGGCAGGACCCAGACGTATCTCCCCTGGGACTCCTGGAAGCGGCCCTACGTGCTGCTCAAGCCGACAGTCTGGTTCCACGAGGTCTTTCGTCAGGACGACACGCCTTACCGCCAGCATGAGGTTGACCTGATTCGCGTACTCACCGGCCGCGGAACTCCGGCGGCCAGCTCGACTAGAGCGTTGTCCTCATCGGAATAAAACGAATCAAACCTTGTTACCGCTGCTTTTGCATCTGCCCTTGCCTTTCCGGTTGTCATTCCGTAAGAATCTGCTTCTTGGGCCGGCGATACACCATCGCGGCCACCGACCTAGCCGGTCCGCCTGCGCGCCCACCGAAGCTTTCTGAGCACTCAAGCGCGATTTCGCTCCGCCGCGCTCCTTTCGAGACAACGCGGTTCACGCCGATCCCATCGGATGAACTGACGCGCTGCGCTCTCCTTGTGTGCTCCGCTCGTCTCCCAGCTCGGAGTCGTCCTCACGGCTCCGAAGCGCGAAACGCAGCCGCCCTTGAAAGGCCTCTCTATGACAATTCGTCGTTCCATGCTTCCGGCTGCGGCCGTGCTTGCCACCTTGTGCTTGACCGGCCCTTTTACCAATCCGGCGGCTCATTCGCAAAGCAATTCCAACCAGACCGCTCCCGATAACACCGCCAACAACAAGGACGCGGGCCGCACAGCCGACAACCAGTCCAACGGCCGGTCCGACGTGCAGACCACCGCGGCAGCGCGGCGCGCCATCATCGCCGACAAAGACCTCTCCACTTACGCCCACAACGTGAAGATCATCACCACGGGCGGCACGGTCACTCTCAAGGGGCCGGTGAAGTCCGAGGACGAAAAACAGAAGGTCGCCGCCGACGTCGCCAACGTCGTCTCCGCCGACAAGATCAACAACGAACTGACCGTGAAGCAGTAATCGTCAGCCGTTCATCATTTGCTTGCAACCCGCAACCATGTCACCCGCACCATAAGGAGCACTCCTCATGTCCACCAAGAACACCGCCGTCTTCGGCATCTACGCGACCGCCGGCACCGCCGAAGCGGCCGTCGATCATCTCCTCTCCAAGGGCTTCACCAACTCCGCCATCTCCGTTCTTCTGCCCGACGACGAGAGCACCCGCGCCTTCGCCCACGAGAAGAACACCAAGGCCCCTGAAGGCACCACCACCGGTGTGGCAGCCGGCGGAGTCATCGGCGGCACTCTCGGCCTTCTGGCCGGCATCGGCGCGCTTGCCATTCCCGGCATCGGGCCCTTCATCGCGGCGGGCCCCATCATGGCGGCCCTTGCCGGTGTAGGCGTAGGCGGCGCGGTTGGCGGTGTCGTCGGCGCGCTGGTTGGAATGGGCATTCCCGAGTACGAAGCCAAGCGCTACGAAGGCGCCGTCAAGAACGGTGGGACCCTGCTCTCGGTGCACTGCGATACCAGTGACCAGGTGACCTCCGCCAAGGCCGCGCTCCACGAAACCGGCGCTCGCGATATCGCTTCCACCGGCGAGGAAGGCTCGGTGCATCATGAAAACGACTCTGCGGACGTAACCCACACCGCGGCCGGCGCGAGCCTCGCCGATCGCAACGACGCAAATTGGGACCGCGTTCGCAATGAGGAGGATCGCAACCGCGAAAGCCTGGACCGCACCGCCGTCGCGCCTCCCATCGCGCCCGGCGACCCCGACTATGTCGAGGACCGCACCGTCACGCCGCGCCGCTACTAGAGCGGAATCGAGAGCCGAATCCCCTGATGGTGTGGAGTTCATGCTCCTGTTTTTCTCGTTGTCATTCCGTAGGAACCTGCTGTTCTGGCGGCCCTGTACACCATCAGGCCCACTTCACTCTGACCCTCAAATCCGCACCCGCCCCACAACGCCCGCTCCTCATGGAGCGGGCGTTTCAGCCTAAGCTGCACCGAAAGGTCTACAATTTCCTCGACCGCAATCGCAGGCGGATTTGCTCCCGCGAATGCCACGATCGAACGCAGGGAAAGGGCTAGATCTCACAATGGGCAGTAACGTGATCACGCAGGACCAGCAGCCGGATACGGCTGCCGATGTAGAACAGATCGTCAACGACTTCTCCATCCAGATCGCGACCGTGAACGGCTCCGGTTCGCAGTCCGCCAACAACGTCCTGCTGCGCAGCATCTTCCGCATGGGCATTCCGGTCTCCGGCAAAAATCTTTTCCCCTCCAACATCGCGGGCCTCCCTACCTGGTACACCATTCGCGTCAGCCGCCACGGCTGGGTCGCGCGCAACACGCAGATCGATCTCCTCATCGCCATGAACGCCGAGACCGCGCAGGAAGACGTGCGTTCGCTCGCATCCGGCGCCGCGGTGATCTACGACGACGCGATCCAACTCGGGGAGCTGATCAAACTTCGCAGCGATCTCACCTTCTACGCCGTGCCCTTCGACCGCCTCGCCGCCGAGACCGGCGCCGAGCCCAAGCTCCGCAAGCTCATCAAGAACATGGTCTACGTCGGCGTCGCCGCGCATCTGCTCTCGATCGACATGGAGTGGGTCGAGAACATGGTGCGCAAGCAGTTCGCCAAGAAGCTCAAGGCCGCCGAGCTCAACTGGAAGGCCGTCCAGGTCGGCTTCGACTACGCGGCCGGCGCGCTTACCAAGCACGACCCGTTCGTCGTCGAGCCCATGAACGCCACAGCAGGAAAAATCATCATCGACGGCAACGCCGCGGCCGCGATGGGCGCGATGTTCGCCGGCGTCACCGTCGTCGCCTGGTATCCCATCACGCCGTCGTCGTCCGTCGTCGAGAACCTCATCGACTACATGAAGCACCACCGCATCGAGCCCGACGGCAAGGCCACCTTCGCCATCGTGCAGGCCGAAGACGAGCTCGCCGCGATCGGCATGGTGCTCGGCGCGGGCTGGGCCGGCGCGCGCTCCATGACCGCGTCCTCCGGTCCCGGCATCTCGCTCATGGCGGAGTTCGCCGGCCTCGGCTACTACGCCGAAATCCCCGGCGTCATCTTCGATATCCAGCGCACCGGCCCGTCCACCGGACTGCCCACACGCACCTCGCAGGCCGATCTCACTTCGGTCGCGGGCCTCTCGCACGGCGACACCAAACACGTCATGCTGCTTCCCGCGACCGTCAAGGAATGCTTCGAATTCGGCATCGAAGCCTTCAACCTCGCCGAGCAGTTGCAGACCCCCGTCTTCGTCCTCTCCGATCTCGATCTCGGCATGAACAACTGGATGTCCGAGCCCTTCGAGTACCCCGAAACTCCCATGTCACGCGGCAAGGTCCTCACCGCCCAGCAGCTCGACAAACAAATCCAAAAATTTGGCAGCTTCGCCCGCTACCGCGACGTCGACGGCGACGCCATCCCCTACCGCACGCTGCCCGGAACCGATCACCCCGCCGCCGCCTACTTCACCCGCGGCACCGGCCACAACGACAAGGCGCAGTACTCCGAGCGCCCCGACGACTACCGCGACAACATGCTGCGCCTGGCGCGCAAATTCGAGACTGCCAAGACCCTCGTCCCCAAACCCATTCTTGAATGTGCGAACCGGCAAAGCGCCAGCCCTGAAGGTGCGGGCCCAGCGCGCATCGGCATCGTCGCCTTCGGCACCAGCCACTTCGCCATCGCCGAAAGCCGCCACCAGCTCGAGCACGAATCGCACATCGCCACCGACTACCTCCGCATCCGCGCCTACCCCTTCACGCAGGAGGTCCACGACTTTGTCGCCGGCCACGAAATTATCTATGTCGTCGAGCAGAACCGCGACGCGCAGCTCCAGACGCTGCTGAAGATCGACCTCGATCCCGCGCAGCTCACCAAGCTCCACTCCATCCTCCACTTCATCGGTCTTCCCCTCGACGCCCGAACCGTCACCACCGCCATCGCCGCGCACCACCTCGCCTCCGGCCTGCACGAAGGAGCAGTCAACTAACCACTAACCACTAACCACTAACCACTAAGAACTCAAGAGACCTTCCCAAATGTCCACCACCCTCGTCTCCCCCAAACCCATCAAGACCAACCGCATCGGCCTCCAGGTCCTCGACTACCGCGGCGGCAAGACCACCCTCTGCGCCGGCTGCGGCCACAACGCCATCTCCGAGCGCATCCTCGAAGCCTTCTACGACATGGGCATTCAGCCCGAGCGAGTAATGAAGATGAGCGGCATCGGCTGCTCGTCCAAAACCCCCGCCTACTTCATGGCGCGCTCCTTCAGCTTCAACTCCGTGCACGGCCGCATGCCCTCGGTCGCCACCGGCGCTCTGCTCGCCAACAAGACCATGCACTCCATCGGCATCAGCGGCGATGGCGACACGGCATCGATCGGCATGGGCCAATTCATCCATCTGCTGCGCCGCAATCTGCCCATGATCTACGTCATCGAAAACAACGGCGTCTATGGACTCACGAAAGGCCAGTTCTCTGCGACGGCCGACATCGGCTCCACGCAGAAGACCGGCGTCGTCAACGATCTCCCCGCCATCGACATCTGCGCGCTCGCCATCCAGATGGGCGCCACCTTCGTCGGCCGCTCCTTCTCCGGCGACAAGCAGCAGCTCTCCGCCATGCTGAAGGCCGCCATCGCGCATTGCGGGACTGTTCTGCTCGACGTCATCTCACCCTGCGTCACCTTCAACGATCACGAGGGCTCGACCAAGAGCTACAAGTACATGCAGGAGCACGACGAAGAAGTTGGCGAGCTCGATTTCGTCGCGCAGTTCGAGGACATCGCCGTCGACTACGACCACAACACCACCGTCGACGTCGAGCTGCACGACGGCTCGCACCTCCGCCTGCGCAAGCTGCATGAAGAGTACGACCCCACCAACAAAGTTCGCGCCGTCAACCTGCTGATGGAGTCGCACGGCAAAGACGAAATCCTCACCGGCGTCTTCTACGTCGACACCCAGAAGCCCGACTTCACCTCGCTCCTCAACCTGGTCGACGAACCGCTGGCCACGCTCTCGCCAGACCGCGTCCGCCCCAGCCGCGCCGTGCTCACCGAAATCATGCAGACCTACAGCTAGGGCGAATTCCATCGGTGTAAGAGCGTTGCTACAACGCGCTTTGCATTGACACTTGCTTTTCTGTTGTCATTCCGCAGCGCAGCGGAGGAATCTGCTTTTCGGACGAGGCGTCTCCATCGAAGGAACTTGCCTACCTCGCTCTCATCCGGCCGGGTGCAACCGCGCAGCTTGCCCAACATCTCGCTCGCGCGATAGCATGGCATTCGATTTAGTTCAAAGAGAGAACCAACCATGAGATTGCAATCCAAGACCGCCCTCGCGCTGCTGCTATCTGCCTCTGTGATAGTTGCCGCGAACGCGCAGGATTCACGGCCCATTGAGAAAAAGACGGCCGTCCCCAGCGTCGGCGATTCCCCCCAGGATCCCGGCGCGCTGGCCACCGATCTCTCCGGGGCAATCGACCCCGCCAGCATCCACGCCGCGATGAAGAAGGTCGCCGACTGGCAGCTCGCCCGCGTTCAGGACAAGCCCAGCAAGGACTGGACCTACGCCACCCTCTACGCCGGCTTCCTCTCCGCCTCCGCCACGCTCCACGATCCGCAGTACGCCAATTACGTGCAGAGCCTCGGCGAGCAGTGGAACTGGACCCTCGGCCCGCGCCGCTCCCACGCCGACGACCAGGCCATCGGCCAGTCCTACCTCGCGCTCTTCCGCCTCCACCATGACCGCAGGATGATCGCGCCCCTGCGCACCCAGTTCGACGACGTCATGACCCAGTCCGACGATCCCGACAAGCCCGTCTGGTGGTGGTGCGACGCGCTCTTCATGGCTCCGCCCGTCTGGGCCGGCCTCAGCCTGGTCACCCGCGACCTCAAGTACGACGCCTACATGGACCACGAGTGGCACATCACCGACGACCTGCTCTGGAACAAGGACAATCATCTCTTCTTCCGCGACGCAACCTACTTCAGCAAGCACGAAAAAAACGGTGAGCCGATCTTCTGGTCGCGCGGCAACGGCTGGGTGATGGGCGGCCTGGTGCGCGTGCTCGATGTGCTGCCGAAGACCGACCCGTCCTACGCGTTCTACCAGGCGCGCTTCAAACAAATGGCCGCCGAGGTCATCAAGCTGCAGCGCCCCGACGGCCTCTGGAGCCCCGGCCTGCTCGACAACGCCGGCTACTCGCTGCCCGAGGTCTCCGGCTCAGCCTTCTTCGTCTACGCTCTCGCCTGGGGCATCGATCACCACCAACTCGACGCCCACACTTACCGTCCCGTGGTCGACCGCGCCTGGAAGGCTATGGTCACCCAGCACATCTACGCGGACGGCCGTCTCGGTTGCGTGCAGCCGGTCGGCGCAGCGCCCGGCGCGTTCACCGCCAGCTCCAGCTTCGTCTACGGCGTCGGCGCGTTCCTAATGGGCGGCTCCGAAGTAGAAAAGCTGGCCGCCGCGCACAGCAAGTAACGAATGCACATTGGTGCAGCGTGCCAATCGTTGCAGAGCAGCTTTTCTGGCTGTCATTCCGCAGCGAAGCGGAGGAATCTGCTGTTTGGAGCGTCAACACACCCATTCGGAAAATCGCGCTAGGTCAGCATGCGGTCCAGGTGCGTATACCCGCCATCCACGATCAAATGCTGCGCCGTCGTATGCCCGGACTGTTTCGCCGACAGCAGAAACACCGTCATCGCGGCGATCTCCGCGCCTTCGGTCATGCGATGGCCCAGCGGAATCCGCGCCGTAATCTTACGCAGCTCCTCCTCCGGATCGTCGCTCGTATCCAGCCAACGTTTATACAGCGGCGTCATCACCTCTGCGGGCAGCACGCTGTTCACGCGAATCCCAAACGGCAGCAACTCCGCGGCCCACTCGCGCGTCAGCGCAAGCTGCGCGCCCTTCGCGGCCGCATACGCCGACGTCCCGCCCTGCCCCGTCAGCGCCACCTTCGAGCTGATATTCACGATCGCCCCGCGCGCCTCCTTCAGCATCGGCACCGCATAGTGCGCCATCGCGTAATAGTGCACCAGGTTGTGCCGCAGGCTTTCGAGAAACCGCTCCGGATCGCCGCTCGCCAGCCCCACGCCATCATTCGCGCCGGCATTATTCACCAGCCCATCGAGCTTGCCATGGCGTTGCTGCACATGCTCCACCGCACGCCGGCACTGCTCGTTGTCGGCCAGTTCCGCCGCGACGAAATCGCACTCCCGCCGCTCCCGCCGCATCTCCTCGATGAAGCGCTTCACATTCTCCGACGCGCGGCTTACCACCACCACCTTCGCGCCCTCGGCCAGGCACGCCCGCGTCACCGCCTCGCCGATTCCAGCCCCGCCGCCCGTAACCACGACGACATGATCCTTCAGTCCAAGATCCACGATTTCCTCCTGCCGTATTTGCACTCGTTTTTCTAGTTGTCATTCCGCACCCTGAGCGGAGCCGAAGGGCGTAGGAATCTGCTGTTCGGGGCGCCTATACACCCGCGGAAAATGCACTCGCTTCATGCTTTAGCGAAGATTGAAGAACCCGCCATCGATCGGATAGTCCGCGCCGGTAACGAACCCCGCCGCATCCGAGCAAAGATACAGCGCCAGCCACGCAATCTCTTCCGGCGTACCCATGCGTCCGATCGGCTGCGCCCGCTCCAGGTCCTGCATCTTCTCGGCCTCATGTCCCGGATAATTCTTCGCCAGAAATCCATCCACGAACGGCGTATGCACCCGCGCCGGCGAGATACAGTTGCAGCGAATCCCCCGCGCAATGTAATCCTTTGCCACCGACAGCGTCATCGCCAGCACCGCGCCCTTGGTCATCGAGTACGCAAACCGCTCCGCGATGCCCGCCGTCGCCGCAATCGACGCCAGGTTCAGAATCACGCCCCGCCCGCTCGCCAGCATCGGCGTCAGCGCCGCCCGCATGCACAGATACGTTCCCCGCACGTTCACCCTGTACAGCCGGTCCATGTCGTCAACCGTGGTCGATTCCAGCGTACCGACGTGCGCAATCCCCGCGCAGTTCACCAGCACGTCGATGCCTGCGCCCGCGCCTGCGCCTATGCCCGCGCCGATCTCCGCGAACGCCGCCCTCACGCTCTCCTCGCTCGAAACATCGCAGCCCAGCGCCGACACCGTCGCACTCCCCACCGCCGCAATCCGCGCCGCCGCCCCGCGACTCTTCTCCGCGTCCATGTCCAGCAGCACCACGCTCGCGCCCTGCGCCGCGAACGTCTCCGCAATCGCCAGGCCGATGCCGCTGGCCCCGCCCGTCACCACCGCCTGTCGCCCGTGCAAATCCATTTTCGCCAACAGAACTCCATTTCCAGCGACAGCCGTCGCTCTTCTGAACTTTCAGACTACACTTTGCCGCTTCCTCGGCGCCCCTGCGTGGCCACCTCTCCGCAGGCGTGCCGTCCCCCTGCGATTCACCGCAGCTCCAGGTTTTCCACCGGCCCACCGGTTGATGGCGAACGGACATGCGTATACTAGCGGAATTCAAGATGGGATCAAACAGCAGAAGACGTGCCCGGCGCGGCCGCCTGCTTTTTTTCATGAGACCGAAAACGACCCCGGGCACCACCCCCGTTTCACGCTCCATTCATCATTCGGGCCTGCGCCATCGTGCAATCTACCTGTACAGAATTCTTTCAACCCCGCCATTCCGCTCCGGACACTAAAGTTTGCGGCATGGGCCAACGATAAAGAAGGGAAGATGCAGATGAGAAGCAACTTTTGGAGGCACTTCGCCAGGTACTGTTTTCTGTTGTTCTTCACGCTCCTGCCGTTCACCGCAGCCCGCGCGCAGCAGACCCTCGGTTCGATCAACGGGACCATCCTTGATTCCTCGGGAGCGGCCATTCCCGGCTCCGCCGTCACGGTCACCGACCCTGACATCAACGTCACCCGCACCGCCACCAGCGGCTCCAACGGCTACTTCCAGGTCTTCAATCTCCCCATCGGCACCTACAAGGTCAAGGCCACCCACGACGGCTTCGACACCACGCAGCTCAACGCCATCGCGGTGCAGGAGGCCCACGCCACCACCGTCACCCTCAAGCTCAAGGTCGGCGAGATCAGCACCTCGGTAAACGTCAACGCGACGCCGCTGCTCAACGCCACCGATGCCACCAACGGCTATACCCTGGACAAGGCCCAGATTGCGCTCACGCCGCTGGCCACCGGCAGCTTCACGCAACTCGCCGTGCTCTCCCCCGGCGCCAACGCGGAGCTGCTCAGCAATCTCGACACCAACTCCGGTCTGGGCAACCAGCCCATCTGGGCCAACGGCCAGCGCGACACCTCCAACACCTTCCAGGTCAACGGCGTCGACGCCACCAACCTGTTCAACGGTAAGAGCTCCAGCGGCTCCAACTCGCAGCGTTACGCCTTCAACATCGGCGAGACGCCGGCGGTCGGCGGCGCGGCCGGCGTCGGCACCTCAGTCTTCGGCTCCAACGGCAACAGCCTGCCCTCGCCGCCGCCCGAGTTCATCCAGGAGCTGCGCGTCAACACCTCCCTCTACGACGCCCAGCAGGGCGCTACCTCCGGCGCGCAGATCGACGTCAACACCGCCAGCGGAACCAACAGCTTCCACGGCCAGATGTACGGCTCCTTTGCCAACGCCAGCATCAACTCCGCGCCGTTCTTCTTCAAGCAGGAGGCCCGGCTCTCCGATCAAGGCATCGGCGCGTTCCCAGACTCGCTGGCCAATCCTTCGCTGCATCGCTGGACGGTGGGCGGCACCCTGGGCGGCCCCATCAAGAAGGACAAGCTCTTCTTCTTCGTGGCCTACCAGCACCGCTACAACAGCGATCAGGCCACCGGCATCTCGCAGATGAACGTGCCCATCGGCCTCACCAACGACCGCTCCGCCACAGGCCTTGAAGCTGCGGACCTCAGCTACGGCAGCGCCTTCACCGGCGCCATCGACCCCATCGCCATGGCGCTGCTCAACGCCAAGCTGCCCAACGGCCAGTACCTCATCCCGTCGTCGCAGAACCCCGGCGCGTACCGCTTCGGTTCGCCCAACGTCACGCTATTCGGAACCTCCACCCTGATCGCCGACCAGGGCGTTGGCGACCTCGATTACGACGTAACCAAGGCCGATCGCCTCTCGGTCAAGTACTTCTATCAGAGGGCGCCCGTCACCAAGCCCTTCGGCTACTCCCAGACCGGCGGCTTCCCCTCCATCCAGAACAACGGCGCGCAGGTCGCGGCCATCGACAACACCATCTCCTTCGGCTCGCGGCTCAACTGGGAGCAGCGCCTCGGCTATGACCGCATGGGCTCCTACAGCTTCTTCAACCAGACCCTGGCCGCCGATCCCACCCTGGGCTCGAACTTCGGCATCGGCGCCGGCCAGCCCGGCTTCGAGGCCGGCGGCCTGCCCGGCCTTACGCTCAACTCCTTCGCCAATAACAACGTCAACTCGCCCTCGCTCACCCTGGGCCCGGATAGCTCCTTCGTCAACACCGGCTACTTCCAGAACCGCGTCAACCCTTCCACCAACGTCATCCTTTCGCTCGGCAGGCACACTCTGGTCGCCGGCGGCGGCTTCAGCTACACCCAGTTGAACATCGAGAACAATCGCCAGGGCATCCCGCAGATCACCAGCGAAAGCTTCGACAGCTTCCTCTCGGGAGCGGTGCATGGCGGCAATGTGCTCGAGTCCATCTGCAAGCCTCCGCAGTGCTCGCACGCGCAGAACAACGCCAACCGTTACTACCGCTCCAATGAGATCGCCGCCTACCTCCAGGACAAGTGGCAGGCCAGGTCCAATCTCAGCATCACCGCCGGCGTTCGCTACGACTACCACGGCGGCCTCACGGAGAAGTACGGGAACGTCTTCAACTTCGATCCCAGCGCCTATGACGTGACCGGGACCTCCACCACCGGCTTCACGGTTAACAACTCAGGTTTCGTGGTGGCGGGCAACAATCCCTACAATCCCACCCCGGGCACTTCCAATTCCACACTCACCGGCCGCCAGTGGGGCATCTCGCCCCGGGTCGGCTTCGCCTACTCGCCCAAGCGCTTCAACAACAAGGTCGTCATCAACGGCGGCGCCGGCATCTACTACGACCGCGGCGAGCTCTTCAGTTATCTTTCTCAGCCGGCCGGCAGCGGCAACGGCGGCCCGTTCGGTGTCACCGAGTCCTCGCCGCTCGCCAGCTATGTCGTCGGACACGGCAAGACGCTCGAGAATCCGCTAGGCAGTGCGTTCGGAGCAACCTACATCCCGCCCAACTCCAACCCAGCTACCATCAAGACCGCCCTGCAGAACGAACTCGGGACCGGGCCCGGCCAGCCCCTCGGCCTCACCGGCACCGCCAGCCCCGGCTTCGGCCCGAGCTGCGGCGGCCTCGATAACCAGGCAAACTACACCGACTGCGGCGCCGTGCCCGCGCTCAACTTCGGCGCCTACGACAAGAACAACGTCCTGCCTTACACCATCAACTACACCCTGAACCTGCAGTGGCAGCCCACCAGCGACCTCGCCATCACTCTCGGCTACAGCGGCAATCGCGGCCGCCACTCCGTCATCCCCATCCCCTTCAACGAGCCCGGCACCGCCACTCCCACCCACCCCATCCACGGCGAGACCGCCACCTACGGCTTCGAGGTCCTCAACCAGAACACCTGCGGCGACTCCTATTGCGACTACTCCCCCATCGCCAGTGAACCCTGGGACACCCCCGACGGCGGCAACACCGACTTCCGCGTCCCCTACGTCGGCTACAACCCCAACGCCGCCTTCTTCGAGACCGTCGGGACCTCCGCCTATGACGCCCTCGAGCTGCACGTCGAGAAGCGCCTCTCCCACCACATCCAGGGCGGGGTCAGCTACACCTTCAGCCACTCCCTCGACGAGCAGAGCGACATCGGCCTCTTCTTCACCGGCAACAATCCCAACGATCTGCGCCAGTCCTACGCCTCCTCCGACTTCGACCGCACCCACGACTTCACCGCCAACTTCCAGCTCCAACTGCCCAACGCTGCCGCCCCCAACTCACTGCTCGCGCTCGCCACCAACGACTGGAGCCTGACCGGCATCGGCATTGTCCAGAGCGGCGAGCCCTACTCGCTCTATGAGTTCTACGGCGCCGTCGGCAGCATCAGCTTCGGCGACTACCCCAACCTCATCAATCCGGTGCTTCCGATCAAGGACCCCAAGCTCGCCAAATCCGCCGCCCTCACCGGCAATCCCGGCGACTTCCGCGGTCCCAACGGCAGCTACATCCCCACCATCGACCCCAGCGAGATCGCCATCAACTACGTCACGCCCGGCACCAACGGCGTTCCCTCCGCCGCGCAGAGCGGCCCCACCGACCCCACCGACATCTACGAGACCAACTTCGCCCCCGTGAACCAGCGCAACATCTTCCGCCAGGCCATGCAGAAGCGCCTCGACATCTCCATCCACAAGACCTTCCACGCCACCGAGCGCATCGCCCTGCTGTACGAGTTCAACGTCTTCAACGTCTTCAACACCACCAGCATGGACGTCCCGCAGGACCAGACCCAGATCCGCCAGAACTACGCCTGCTCCAACTCGGCCTTCACCGATCCCAACAACCCCGACAACAACTGCGTCAACAACTACCTCAACTACGGCCAGATCGCCACCGGCAACAACGCGGGTGACCAGCAGTCCGCCCTCACCAATCTCGACCAGAAGCCGTACTTTACCGGGACCGGCAAGAACATCCAGATCCCCAACACGATCGGCGTCAACACCCCTCAGACCTCCTGCACCTCGGCCAATGCGGTCAACGGAAGCTGCCCCAACAACGGCGCCAACTTCGGCTCTGTCACCAACACCATCGGCGGCAATCGCGCCATCGTCATGGGCCTGCACATCACCTACTGAACCAGCCTTCTACAGGCGGTCCTCGTACCTCCAACTCGCAACGGCAGTGCAGGGGAAGCAGACCTCTCCCCCCACCGCCGCCGCGTTTTCTCCTCGCTCGCCGCAACACGCAAGCGACAGCAGAATCGAAGTCGCTCGACCCATGCCCGGGTGGCCCATTCATCGCAAGCTTGATCGCGAGGAGTGGGCAACGTCAACCGTCTACCCGCGGGCCGTTTCGGGCCGGACAACGACCCGCGCCGTCAACTCACTCCGCCGGTCTTGTTCGGATTGATCTGCTGTTGCATGTCGCGCGCGCCGAAGCTGCCGCCCGCGCTCGAGGCCTGCATTGCCATGGCTCCCTTTTTCTTCGAATCCTTCGAATCCTTCGAATCCTTCGAATCCACAGCCTGTTGGGCTTTCGCCGTGCTCGCGCCCATAGGAGCGCCGCTGGTCCGCTTCTTGGTCACATTTGGCTTCATCGATGAAACTCCTTCTCCTGATGCGTTAGTTGTTTGGGCCCGCGACGCGGCTCTGCGGATCGTCAGCGATAGTATGCACCACAATCCCCGCCGCCGGCGCCTCCAAATCGTAAAATGAGGCCCGCAACCGGCAGCCCGCCCCTGCCTCCATTGGCCGCGCCGACCCATCCATAGGACAGAGTGCCCACGGTGTAAGAGTTCTCGCTTTTCCGGTTGTCATTCCGCACTTGTTTTTCTGGTTGTCATTCCGTAGCGGAGCGGAGGAATCTGCTGTTGGAGTGCCTCTGCACCCCGGAAAGTCACCGTTTACAGGTGAAACTGCTTGAGCTCCTGTTTCAGGTGCTGCACCTGCTGCCGCATCTCCAGGATCTCGTCCGCAATCGTATGCACCACGATCATCAGCAGCGGAATCATGAAGTCCAGAAACAGCCCCAGGTTCTGCAGCAGCACATACGTCAGCAGAATGCTGAACGCCGACGCCGCGATAAACGCGCTCCACTTCCACAGCGCGTGGATATCCAGCGCCACGATGGTTGCCAGCCCAAACGCCAATCCCCACTCCAGCATCGCCGCCGCCATGTCCGAGATCGGCGTGAATGTGCCCGAGTTGTTCAGCATCGCCTCCACATAATTCGCATGCAGCATCGCACCCGGCTCGGCTCCGCCCGGCGACAGCCACGTGTCCACCAACGGCCCCGTCCCATACGCGAACGCATGCCAATGCCCGCCCACGATCACCGTCTTGTTCTCGACCGCCGCACGCAGCGCCGCGTCGCTCATCTGCTGCACCGCCACGCCGTCGAACACGAACTGCCGCCCCACCTTCGGGCTGAAATCAGCCGGCGTCAGAAACTGCGAGAAGCGAAATCCATGGTCCTCATTGTCGACCGCATGGTGGTAGGCGATCGGGTCCGTAGTCTTGACGATCGCCAGCGAAAACGAGTCCATATAGCTTCCATTCGCCAGCTTCAAGGAACCGGGCACCAGCCGCATGTCGTCCGGCAGTTGGATATAGCCGGTCCGCACGCAGGGCAGCGTGGGCTGCGCGGCGGTGTAGATCGAAGGCATCGTCTCAAATCCACCGCTCGGGCCTCCGGTCTGGCCTCCCGTCGGGGCAAACCGCACCGACGACGCCAGCACCACCTGCCGTCCCCTCGCGCACATCCTCTGCACGGCGGCGATCAGCTCCTGGTTCTCCTGCCGGTAGTCCGGGAACTCATACTCCGGCATCTCCGGCAGCGGCGAGCGCAGGTCGATGTCCACCGCCACGCTGCTCGCCCCGGCCTCATTCAGCCGATCGACCAGCCCCGCCAGCCGGTCGCGCTTCAACGGCCTTCGTCCCTGGTACTGCACGCTCCAGTAGTCGTCGTCATCCAGCAGCAGCAGCACCGTATGCTGCGGATAGAAATGCTTCCGCTGCTGCAGCTTCACCTGCCACTGATAGATCGCATAGCGCAGGTCCGTATAGCGGTCGCTCTGGCCCAGCACATGGCCCAGGTACGAGGCCAGCGCCAGCAGCGCCGCAAACCGTATCCAGTACACCGGCCCTTTGCGCACAAACGGCTGCACCGCCTTCCGCAGAAACGGTTTGGCCCGCGCAAAACCGGAGGCCCGCTGGAATCCCGATGGAAGTCCCATGGCCCTCGTCCTTCTCCTCGCAACTGAAGTGGTTGCAGCCGAGCCTATGCTAACCCACGCTGCTTTTCAATGGCCGTTATATCGCCACCGCCATCGCAACTCCGATTCCCGCGGAATGCTTCTGCCCTCGCCTTTGCTTTTGCCGTTGCCTTCGCCCTTGCTTTTCTGGTTGTCATTCCGCAAGAATCTGCTTTTGCCTTCGCCCTTGCTTTTCTGGTTGTCATTCCGCAGGAATCCACTTTCCTCCCGCAGCGCCAGCCACTTCCCGCTCTTGCTATTCTGTTGCGGTGAACCTCCGCACGCCTCTCCTCGCCCTCTCCGTGGTCCTTCTGCTCGCCGGCTGCCAACCCCACAACGCTGCCCCCTCCACCGAGGAAGCGCGTCTCCAGCAGGGTGCCGAGCTCGCCACCCAGCGCGAGCAACTGGACATAATTCCGCCGCCCACCAAGAGCCGCTACATGGCCATCCGCAGCTTCGATAGCTGGGAGAACCCCTACCTCACCGTGCAGTCCGGCATGGTGCAGTTGCACGTTACAGTGGCCGACGCCAACCCCAGCCCGATCGGCGCAGGCGGCATGCTCCGCCCCATCGGGGCCCGCCGCCAGGAGCTCGACATCAACCTCGACAAACTCGGCGAAGCCATGAGCGCCATCCCCGGCACCGCCTGGCCGTACGGCCGCGTCGTCGCCATCGAAGAGGCCCACAACACCCCTGCCAGCGCCGAGCACGCCGTCCGCCGCACCATGGAGCTCACCATCTCCCGCCTCAACGACCTCGGCATCGTCGTCTACGATCTCAACCTCGGCAGCCTCCGCTAGCCGCCGTTGCGTTTGCTTTTCTGGTTGTCATCCCGTAGGGATCTGCTTTTTGCGGAGGGGCCCAAATCTGCCGTCACTCCTCTAGAGCGGGTGCCCCACGTCTCGCTTCTTGAGACGTGAGGTTCGTCAACGCGTCCGCCGCACCAGGCTTCCCATCCGCATGTGCCCAGCTAGTGGACACATGCTTGAAAACGATCGGAATGACCTCTGCTCCCGCCCATTGACCTCCCGTACCGTACGGAAATACCCATCAGCAGCAAGCCGGTCAGCAGCAGGATGACGCTGGCGGGCTCCGGCGTCACTGACGTTCCGACGTTAATATTCGCCGCTTGCGCCGTGACATCGAGCGTGTTGCCCGCCGAATCCTGCAGAATCAGATCGGATAACGGCGACAGGTCGATCGAGCTGCTGCCGTTGGCCAGAGCTGTGAATTCAGCGACGGCAATTGTGCCCGGGCCGGTTACGCCGGGGCCGGGGCCGAACAGCGTGTCGTAGTTCAACGTGATCGCGCCGGAGCTGTTATCGATCGTGCCTGGCAGGAAAAAGGAGTTGCCGGTACCGGCGAAAAGAGCTCCCTCGGTGACGCTGTCCGCCTGCAGTAGCGTCGGGTCGAACGCCAGGCTGAACTGGTAATCGTACAAATCCGCGACGCTGCCGACGTTGATGTCCACGGCAAACATTTGCCCCACGGAAATGTTCGTGGTCTTGGGCACAACGGAAAGCGTTGTATCCGCGCAGGCAGCGCTTGCTCCGGCAAGCAGTAGGGACATGGAAACAAGAACGGCAGCTTTCATCGATCTTCTCCTGATTCTGGGTATCGGGTTGTGTTGCCGGCAACTGCGGTTGCCGCCGCGCGCATTGGACAACGACAGACTCTCTACTTTCATTAGAAGAACTCTGCTCTCGCTAGAAGAACTCTGCTTTTGTTAAGGGCACGGCTTCAGCCGTGCCGTAAATGTTGCATTTGCAATGCGGCTTTAGCCGCCGAGGTACGCTTTCGCTCCGTCCCCGGCCTTTTTCAACAAGCGCTTAGGGGCGAAGCCGCATTACATCGGCTTATGGATGTCCGTGTAGGCAAACTCCAGGATGGCTACTGCCGCCGCTGCCTGGGTGATCACCGTGACTTTGGCATCCGGCGGCTGGCCGGTCCTCACGACGTTCCAGTTCCCGGCTGGTATCGCCGTTCCATCCGGAAACCACCCCGCCGTGTCCCGCGCATCGTTCAGCAGGAAATCGACGATATCCTTCGCGTCGTTATACCAGACGATGTTGTGGTCGATCTGATACATCTGGCACAAAACATCGACAATGCCCGATCCGCCATAAACCGAGATTTCCTTCACCCCGCCGCCCGGAATGTAGTACCGCTTGACGACCTTGGTGAGAAGGTTTTGAGCATACGTCAGATAGCTCCCGTCTCCCGTCGCTCGATAAAGCGCCAGCGCAAGCTCGATCACTTCCGTGGAGTTGCCAGCCAGGGGACCCACTTTGTCCGGGTTCCACGTCCCGGTCGAAGAGTTGTAGGTGGTCCCACTGATGAACAGACCGGTCTGAGCCCCGATCAGCCCCAGAGCCGGGTCGTTCACCTCCGTGAAGTAGCCTTCCGCAGGGGTCAGATCGCTGCTGTCGCCCGTCTGAACATAGTGTTCCGCATAGGCGATCGAGGGTTTGATCGACGGCCCCAGGTAAAATGTGCCGTTCCCTAGCTCCTTCGGCAGTTGCGGTACGCCTCCCTGGGCATCGCGATGGCTGTAGACGTAATTGAGCGCTAACAGGCTTTCATCCAGTACGGTCTGCTGGGGCAGTTCGTTCAGATAGACCTTCATCAAAATGCCGCCCAGCAAGGCATTGTCGTCGAAATAGGCCGCGCCGCCTTTCGTGTCCTGATAAGCCACTCCATAAGCTGTTGTCGCCTTGTACCAGCTCGTAGCGCCGATCAACGAAGCCAGGTTGGCCTGGTACTTGGGATCGACCCTTGCTCCCTCATAGAGCGCGTTGATCAAGTAATCGGTTGAGAACAGAAAGGCGTTGGCGCCCTGCGCGCCCGTGCTGCCGTTGATGTCCTCCGCATAAAGTCCCAGACCCCCGGCCGATTTGAAGAAGGCGTTATTCAACTGATCCAGGAACTGTTCGCCGGCAGCCTGGTACTTGTTTTCCGGACACACGGTGCCCGCTGGAACATTCCTGGCGACAATCGAAAGGTCTTTGACATTGATGACCCCATCGCCGTTGAGATCGTCCTCAGTGCTATAGCCGGCTTGGCCCGTGGATCTCCCCAGGGCGGCATACACCAGGTTGACATCCAGGCAGTTCACGACCCCATCGCCGTTGACATCGCCCACTTTGCCCTGTGCGCTGGCGCTGGCGGTGAAGGCGAAACTCGTCCCCAGCAGCAAAACGGAAAACAGAAGCGGAGCTTTCATCGATTTCTCCTGAGGACTTGTGAGGATGCGTCGGCCGCGGTCCTTGCGCGCCAGAACGTTCCCAATGCCTGCCGTCGAACCGGAGAGGTCGGGAATGAGCAGGAGCATGTAAAGGAATACAAAACTCCGCGTGGAAAAATGTAATGGTATTCATTGAGACTTGTCAAGGAAGTCTCTTCGCGCGCAGTCAGTCAGTTTGCTTGGCTTTGTGAGCAGTGGGTCAGCTTGCTTGGTTTTGTTAAGGGCACGGCTTCACAGGCTGCCGAAAAACTCTGGTTTCGTTAAGGGCACGCCTTCACAGGCTGCCGAAAAACTCTGGTTTCGTTAAGGGCACGGCTTCACAGGCTGCCGAAAAACTCTGGTTTCGTTAAGGGCACGCCTTCACAGGCTGCGGAAACTGTTTCGTTAAGGGCACGGCTTCAGCCGTGCCGTAAGAGCTTCAAAATGTTGAGGGGCTTCAGCCCCGGAGGTAGGTCAGCTTGAAGCCGGGTGCCCCATTCATCGCAGCCGCACCGCGATGAGTGGGGTGTCAGCGGCAACGCCAGCTCTCCCCGACAGCGCCTGGTCCTACGGCCGCGTGGTCGCCATCGAAGAGGCCCACAGCACTCCCGCCAGCGCCGAGCACAACGTCCGCCGCACCATGGAACTCGCCATCTCCCGCCTCGACGACCTCGGCATCGTCGTCTACGCCCCCGCATCGTCGTCTACGACCCCAACGATGGCAGCCTCCGCTAACCCTGTTGGTCTAGAATCTCCGTTCCCGGCACAGGCCGCTTACACCGCGCGACGAGAACGAAGCTGCGCAGCCACAGGCAGCAGCAACCCCGAAACCAACAGCGCCAGCGTCGAGGGCTCCGGCGTAGGCGTAAGTGCGAACGTAGGACTGATTGCTCCCGCAACCTCGACGTCAAAGGAGTCGCCCGGTTGAATCGCGTAGATGTCGTCCGGGTAGTAAGTCTTCGTGTAGATTGGCCCTAACGTAAACACAATCTCGGTGTCGGTGTACTCGGAAATAACCAGACCAATGAAGTCCTGCCCGGTCGCCTTACTTTGCCCCGCATCGAAGCCAAGCGGTCCCATGTCATGGAAGGAGAGAGCCGTAGGGCCGTAGTCCTCTCCGGAGCGCGCTGCGGTAGATCCAGGGTAGGCGACGATCCCGGTGGGCTCCGTCCCAAACCCGCTGCCGTACACGGTAATCGTCGGGTCGCTTAGACTACCCGAGAGGGTCGCATTGGTAATAGTTGTCGCCGATGCACTGTGGACACAGAAACCAAGACACCCAATAGTCAGGACAACTCGCAGCGTACGCATAGACCCTCCAGGGAACGCGCAAGATTATCACGAAACCTGCGCCGAAAACCACCGCCTTGGGTGACACCAAAGCCGCCGTAATCCCACATCCCGGGTGGCCCATTCATGCGCGCTTTTGCGCATGAGTGGGGAACACCAGAAGCCCGCACCATCACCATCCCATCTCCCCTGCCGCTACAATCGATCTCATGGTCAAGGGCCTCACCACCATCGCCGCGGTCTCCGACGAAGCCTTCGAGCGCCTCGGCAGTCTGCTCCGCGCGCTCGGCTTCGAGCCGGGCAAAGGCTGGTCCGACGCGACCGGCCGCGGCGCTGCCTTCCTTGCCCCGCTCGGCAATCTCGAGCTCGTCGCCGGCCGCGCTCCCGCCGTCCCTCCGCTGCTCATCGAGGTCACCCAGCTCGACGCCGTCCACGCCGCCGTAAAATCCTGGCTCGTATCCGGCAGCAGCCCCGCGCAAGACCTCCCCCAGCCCACCCCGACCCACTGGAACTCGCGTCTCTTCACCCTCGACCTCACCCCCACCCTTCGCGTCGGCTTCTGGGAGTCCGAGAGCCCGCTGCACGGCCGCCCTATCGCCGTCGAGGGCGACCTCTCCGCCGCCGGCAAGCGCTTCGCCATCGTGGTCGCCCGCTGGAACGCGGTCATCACCGACCGCCTGCTGCAGGGCGCGCTCGACGCGCTGCATCGC
Organism: Granulicella sp.; assembly: GCA_965277925.1. Taxonomy (GTDB): domain Bacteria; phylum Acidobacteriota; class Terriglobia; order Terriglobales; family Acidobacteriaceae; genus Granulicella. The sequence continues at coordinate 3,450,637 of OZ255850.1, forward strand.
AGCGGCTGCGCCAAGACCGACATCGAGATCGTCCGCGTCCCCGGCGCCTGGGAGATCCCCTCCGCCGCCCGCACCCTCGCCGAATCCAAACGGTTCAGCGCCATCATCACCCTCGGCGTTCTGCTGCGCGGCGAGACCGCCCACTACGAAGCCATCTACACCGAGGTCGCGCGCGGCATCGGCCAGTCGCAGCAGGAGACCGGCGTCCCCCACGCCTTCGGCGTCCTCACCTGCGAGACCCTCGAACAGGCCCTCGACCGCGCCGGCCTCAAGGCCGGCAACAAGGGCTTCGAGGCCGCCATCGCGGCCATCGAGATGGCATCGCTGCAAAACTACTTGCAGACCACAGTTGCGCCACAGAAAACCGCACCGAACTCCAGCGGTGAAAGCCGGGAAAAACCCAACCCAACGGCCCAACTCACGGGGTTATCCAGGTAAAACCATGGGAACTCGCCGCAAATCCCGCGAACTGGCCATGCAGATGCTCTTCCAAGGCGATCTGGGCAAGCAGGAACCCGAGGAAGTCGAGCGCCTGTTCTGGGACTCGCGCGAAGACATCGACGACGAAACCCGCGGTTTTGCTGACGATTTGCATCGCGTCGCCACCACCCGCGAGGACGAGGTGGACGCGCTGATCCAGAAGCACGCCCAAAATTGGCGCCTGGAGCGCATGCCCGTCGTCGACCGCAACCTGCTGCGCACGGCGGTGGCCGAAATGCTCGGCTACCCCAAGACCCCCGCCGCCGTTATCATCAACGAAACACTGGAGATAGCCCGGCGCTACGCCGCCCCCGAGAGCCTCAACTTCCTCAACGGCGTACTCGACGCCATCGGCCGCGAACTGCTCGAAACCCGCCTCAAACTCTAGCAAACAAACGAGGCGTCACCCCAAGGTGACGCCCCGTTCTGCACCAGTACCAGTCCCGACTACGGCTTACCGGGGTAGCCTGTGCTCTTCAGTTGCGCGGCGAGCGGAGTAACCACCGGCGTAGCTGCGCCGACGATCTCTTCGACCGTGGTGCCGGCGGTGTTATCCACGACCCAGACGTTGCCGGAGGGGTCCACCGCAAGGCTGGTGGCCTGGTTCAGGCCAGGATGGATGTAGCCGGGGTTGGTGGTCGCCGCATTAGCGGACGGCACGGTTGGAGATAGCGCCGTTCCAGCGCTGCTGAACTCCGAGATCGCGCCGCCGTTCGAGCCGCCGGTGATGGCCCCGACCTTGTCCGACACCCAGAGATTGCCCGAGCCGTCCATCGCCAGGTAGCGCGGCGAGGACAGGGATGTGGCATCGCCAAACGCGGTTCCTGTGCTGGTCGAGGTGATCTTGGCGATGGTGTTTGAGCCGCTGGCGGAGTTCACAATCCAGACGCCGCCACCCTGCGCCGCAACGATCCCGGTGGGCGTGGCGATGTCGCTGTTGAGGCCCGTACCGGTGAAGGTGTAGGTGTTTGTTGTCGTCGAGGTGCCGAAGGTGGGCGCCGGCGGAGGGACAGGCGTAGCGCCTCCCCAGGGCCCCGACGTGCTGCCCACCGACTGGTTGCCGAAGCATTCATTGCTGATGCCGGCGCACAGGCTGGTGTCGATACCGGTAAGCTCCACCATCTGGTTCTCGTTGGCTGCGACCGATGTACCGGAGGCAAACCACAGATTGCCAGTCGTGTCGAAGGCCATGTACTCCGACTGGTAGACGGAAGGGCCGCCGTTGCCGGTCGATCCTCCCGGCATAGTGCTGAGGAGGGGGAACTCGATATTGTTGGTGGTGGTGACGCTGCTGGTGGAGTTCAGAGTCGTGCCTGCCGGGAAATCAAAGATCTGGACGTGGGGCGACGAGCTTTCGTTGTACACGTACACATCGCTGGTCTTATCGATGGCGATGGCGTAGCCGGACTTGCTGGTGGGGAAGGCCCCTGAAACGGTGCCCGCCTGGTTGTACTCGAAGACATATCCAGAGCTCGTGCTGCTGGTCATCCAGGCATTGTCACTGAGGTCGATGGCGAGGTTGCGGGGATTGGAGGCAGTTGCGCTCTGGCCACCGATGGTGGAGACGGCCGAGAGCAGCGCGGTGCCGTTGGGGCTCAGCTCCGAGAGCGAGCCGCTGGCGCCGCTCTGATTGTTGGCGACCCACACGTTGCCCTGGCTGTCGATCGCGACGTTCTGCGGATAGGCCAGCGCGGTCGCGTTGGTGTAGGCGATCCCGATGGTCCAATCGGTGGGCGCGGTCGCGACGCCGGAGTACGGTGCACCAGTGCCCTGCGACAAGCCATAGAGAGCGGCCATATTGGTGGCCGAGGTGTTGGCGTTATTGCTGGTGGGATTGAGGCTCATGTAGACCGCGGCCTGCAGCACATCGGTCGGCGCGGTGGCGCTGGTCGATGTGCTTCCCGGGGCATAGGTCGGAGTGACATCGCTGAACAGCGTGCTGCAGTTGTGGTTGGGATCGCTGGCGCCCAGGGAGTCGACGCAACTGGCAAGGATATTGGCGATGGTGTTCACCTTGGTAGCTTCCGGCGTCACGGTCGTGGCGCCCTGCGTGAGCGTGGTGTTGGCCGTGCCGGAGTTGATGCTGACCAGGTTGGCGGCAGTGGCAAACGCGTTGGTGATGCCCAGCTGGGCCTGCGCGCTGGTGGGCGCGCCGAAGCTGTCGGCGGCCGTGCTGCCGAAGGTGGGCGTGAAATATTGGCCGAGGGCGAACGCGGTGGCGGCGGTCGTGACCTCATTGACGACCAGGAAGGTTCCGGAGTTCAGGTTGCCGCAGGCGCCCAGCGGGGAAGCCAACTCGATGGCGGCGTTGTTGGTCCCGGCGGCCAGTCCGGGATTGCCTCCGCTGGCAGTGAGATACACCAGCGAGCTGGCGGAAGGACAGTGATAGTCGCCGGTGATGCTGAAGCTGCCGGTGCTGCCGCTGGTGACGCTGGAAGAGAATAGCGGGGTGGCGGCGGCCCCATAGCTGCCACTGCCGACCACCCAGAGCTGAATCGCCGAGTTCAGGATGGGCTGCTGACCGCCATGGACCGATCCCTTGATCGTGACCGAACCGGCGACGGGGGACGAGAACGGGCCCGACATCTGCATCGTTCCCATGCTGCAACCGGCAAGGCCGGTCAGCGCGACCGCCAGGCAGACGGCGCCCAGCAAAGGCTGCTTACGATCGATCGAATACATCATTGGTGGGTCTCCTGAGGGGACTGGGAACATGCTAGACCGCGCTGAACATTGTCATGCAGGTCGTGGGGATGCTCGCGGAATTGTATACGCTTCGAGCTACGGTTGAGAACTCCAATCCAAAAAAAGTCCGATCGGCCATGCGGCGGCGAAATTGCGTCTGCTGCAACCCAGCCGCGTAGCGCCGTCCGCAGCGATGGCGGAGGGCCGGATGCAGGAGGGCGGGAGAATCTGTTTGACCGCAGGCTTGATCGGGGGTGGCGGAAGAATCGCAGATGGGCGTTGACATCGCAACCGGGAGTGGGGTAGGTTTGCGAGGTCGATCCTCGGAGGTGACCCCATATCATGAAGCTTTCCACGATGGCAGTTGTTGTCCTCTTGTTGGCTGTCGTCGCCGTACCGGCGATGGGGCAGGGCGTGTGTATCGATTCGCCGGAGAATCCGACGGCGGTGTTGGCTCTGGTGGGATCGGCCGGAGGCATTCTGGTGGCGCTGCGCGGCCGTCTGCGGCGCAGATAGCGCGGCTTAGAATTCTTTCATGACAAAGATCGAACTGGCGGCATTGCCTTCGCGCGGACCGGCGTCTGTGGCGGTCATGGCCGCGCTGGCGGAGCCGCCTGATGCCATTGCGCAGCCGGCCGATGCGGCTGCGCAGCCGGATCGGATCGATAGTATCTCCGCTGGGCGTGCCCACGGGATCTCGCCACGCGCGGCGACGGCGCTGGCGGCCGCGCTCAGCGTGGCGGGCGTGTTTTCGATCCTGTCGACGGCCATCTTTCTGTGGGCGCTGTGGACCAACGATCCACTCAAGTCGATCGGCGGTTTCATTCCGGTCATCAGCCTGGTCTTAATCCTGCGCGTCTGGCGCTCGCTGGGCTGGGAGATGGACGGGACCTGGTGGGGCCTGGTGCTGCTGGCCGCCACGATCGCGCTGGTGCATCTGCGCGATCACGCGATTCTGGAGTTCATCCTGTCGCCCTCGTGGGCGATTTTTCTGCCGCCGCACTCGCTGGTGGCGTTCTGCTACACGGCCGGCGCGGTGCTGCTGTTCGGCGGCGTCCGATTGTTTCGCGCGGCGCTGTTTCCGGTGGTGCTGACCTGGTTTGTGAACCCGGTGCCGAACTTTTTTACGCTGCATATCGACCTGCCGCTGCAACATGCGTCGAGTCTGATTGCGCGCGGGTTTGCGCATGCGCTGGGCCAGAAGCTGAGCCCCGACCAGTTGCGCCTGATGTTTACGCCCGACTTTGGAATGTTCATCGCGCCGGGTTGCAATGGCATTCGCGGCGCAATCACGATGGGTCTGATCGCGCTGATCGCGGGCTATCTGTACAAATTCCGGGCGCGCGTGTGGGCGGCGGTGGTCCTCGGCGCAGTGCTGCTGGGCTATGTCTTCAACCTGGTGCGGCTATGCGCGTTGGTGCTGTATTACATCGTCGCGCTGCACATTCCGTGGCTGCAGACGCGGGCCGAAATGGGCGACTACATCATTGGAGCGTGCCTGTTCTTCTGCGCGACCGGGCTGCTGTTTGTGCTGATCGAGCGGTTGAGCCCGGAGGGCAGCTTGCGGCCGCCGCGGCTGCCGCGCACGGATGAAGCTTCGGTGCCGAGGTCGTTCTGGTGGCGCTGGGCGGCGTTCGCGCTGCTGGTCGCGCTGGGCAGCGTGACCTATGCCAAGGCCGTGTTGCAGCAGTATGAGAGGCCGCGCGCGGTGACCGATCCGAAGGCCCTCGGGCTGTTTCCCCAGAGGGTGGGCAGCTATACGCTGAAGCGGGAGTGGAACGAATATCTTGGGGAGGGCGGCCCGCTGATTTTTTACTGGGCCGATTACGTTCCCATTAGCGCAGGCCCAAGCAGCAGCGCGGCGGCGGACGGCCACACTCCCGATGGAGGCCTTGCGCGGGATGGCGATAGCGGCGTGGTCTCGGTGGGGATTTCGCCGGTGCTGGGAGCGCACGATACGCTGATCTGCCACGCGGCCCGCGGCGAAGACTGGCTGTGGCATGGCGACCTTTGGCTGCCGACGACGGCCGGCGCGGCCAGCTTCAGCGGATCGTTCTTCAACACCGGAGCCAGGCAGTATCTGGAGGCGACGACGGTGTGTAGCGGCGCGACGTGCGGGCAGTACTCGACCAGCCGCAAGCACTTCGGCTTTGTGTACAGCCGGCCGGACACGCGCACGGTGCTCAGCCAGAGCCCGACGCGGCCCATCCCGATTCTGCTGCGCACCGAGACGCTGAACACGTCGATGGCAGCCAACGCCGCGCGCGCGGAGTTGACCGCGAACCTGCAGCATTTTCTCGCCGGAGCGAACCTGGCGGAGTTCACCCAACCCTATCGTGAGCCGTGAGCGGTCTGCTAACGTTGGGAAAGTGAATCCCATGCGCCCGTCTGCTGTTTTCATCTCGCTTTTCGTCCTCTGCGCGATGCTGGCCGGGTGCGGCGGCGGAAGCAGCGCGAATGGCTCGAACCCGCCGCCACCGGCGCCCGGAATTTCATTTTCGTCGACTGCTCTTGCGTTTCCGAATACGGTGGTCCACGCCGTGGGCACGAGGATCTCCACCACGATAACCAACACAGGTACGGCGACGCTCGATCTGTCTGGAATATCGGTCTCGGGAGCCGACGCCAACAGCTTTCCGATCTCCACGAACACCTGCGGCACGACGCTTGCGGCCGCGGCGACCTGCACGGTTGCGGTGACGTTCACTCCCGCAGCGACGACCGGCCACAGCGCCACACTGAATTTCACAGACAACGCAGCTACTGGCACGCAGGCGGTGGCGCTCAGTGGCACGGGAGTTCTTGTGCCCTCGCCGAACAGTTGCAAGACGGTCGATACGACGAGTCCGGTGCTGTCAACGCCGACGAGCAACTATGCGGGATCGGCCTTCAGCGGCAAGGTGATGGCCGGGCAGCTTCCCGTGATCGGCGCCAGCGTGCAGGTTTACGCGGCGGGAACAACGGGCAATGGGTCCGCACCCGCGGCGCTGCTGAGCGCGCCGCTGGTGACGGATGCCAATGGAGCGTTCAGCGTGGCGGCGGCGTTCACCTGCCCGTACAGCAATTCGGTGCTGTACGCGGTGGCGAGCGGCGGCCACGCCGGGACGAACGGCGCGGCCAATGCGGGGATCGTGCTGGCGGCCGTGCTGGGCGAGTGCGGCTCGTTGACCAGCGGAGCGAGCTTTACGATCAACGAAGCGACGACGGTTGCGATGGCGTATGCGATGGCGCAGTTCATGGCCGGCGGCGGAAAGATCGGCGCGGCCGCAACCAACAGCAGCGGCATTGGACTGGCGGCGGCAACCGCGGCGAACCTGGTGGAGGTGGGCACGGGATCGGTCCCGGGCGCGAACTTTCCGGCGACGGGAAAGGCCCCGGCGGCGCGGATGAATTCGCTGGCGAACCTGCTGAATGCGTGTGCGGTTTCGAGTGGCGCGGCGAGTGCGGCTTGCACCGGGCTTTATACGGTGACGGCAAATTCCGCTGGCACGTCGTCGAACACGCTGGACGCGGTGATGAATCTGGTGAAGCAGCCGGGAGCCGACGTGGGGACGCTGTATACGCTGAGCACGGCATCCAGCGCCTATGCGCCCGCACTCACGGCGGCGCCGTCGGACTGGACGCTGTTCGTGACCTATGCGGGCGGCGGGATGAACAATCCTTCGGCGCTGTCGATCGATTCCACGGGCAAGGTCTGGGTGGCGAATTATTTTTCGGTCGCGAGTCTGTTCTCGAACACCGGTGCGCCGGTCTTTGCGACTGGAATCACCGGCGACAACCTGAACAACTCGTATGGCGGCGCGGTCGATGTCAACGACGCTGTGTGGATTGCGAATGAGCAAAGTCCGGGCGCTCTGAACGGCGGCCTGGGCACGGTGACGCTGCTCAACGGAACGGGAGCGTCGCCTGTGACCTATAGCGCGGGCGGGCTGAATTTTCCAATCTCGGTGGCGTTCGACACCAGCGGCGTGGCCTGGGTGGTGGACTATGGAAACTCGCACCTGACGCTGCTGACCAACTCGGGGACGCCGCTGTCCGGAACGGCTGGGTATACGACGAACGAGTTTGTGTTTCCGGTGGCGGTCGCGACCGACTCGCAGTGCAATGGCTGGGTGGCGAACCAATCGGCCAATACCATCACCAAGGTGATTGCGGATGGGTCCAGCTTTACGAGCTACGCGGTGGGGCAGGGGCCGTCGGGCGTGGCCGTCGATGAGGCCAATAACGTTTGGTTGGCCAACTACTACGGGAACAGCGTAGGCCTGGTATCGGCGAAGGGCAGTGTGCTCTCGGGCGCGGGATATACGGGGGGCGGGCTGGATCATCCGCAGGGAATTGCGGCGGATGGCGCGGGCAATGTGTGGGTGGCGAACTACCGCGGGCCGTCGCTGACGGAGCTTGCCGGGGTAGCGGCGGGCTCGCCCGGGCAGGTGCTCTCGCCGGCCGCCGGATGGGCGCCGGAAGCCGGGCTGCTGGAGGCCTTCGCGACGGCCATTGACGCCAGCGGTAACGTCTGGGTCTCCAACTACGGGAGCAACACGCTGACCGAGTTCGTGGGGCTGGCGGCGCCGGTGAAGACGCCGCTGCTGGGCCCGGTGCGGGTGCCGTAGCGTTATGCGGCGCTGTCGATCTTGCCTCCAGAGACGAAAACAAGTCACGGCGGCCACGCGCGCAGGGTGTGTCATTCGGTATGACAGCCGAAATATGCGACTTGACAGATGTTGCCGGCGGAGTAGAAGCTTGGCTGCGTGGTTGAAACCGATTCGCGATCGCTCCTGAACGGCGGAGCAGAAGCGCGAACGCCATAGATTGACCCAATTTTGAGGAGTCCAATGAACAGTTATTTTGCAGAAGCACTGGCTTGTGTGCAGTCCCAAGCCCCTACGAATTCCCAAGCGCGTAAGGCTCTCCGCGCGGTGCGCAGGTTGCGCTGGATGTCCAGCGTGGCGGCCCTGGCTGTGCTTCTGTGCGTCGCGCTGTGGAGCGCTCCGGCCGAGGCGCAGCTTTCCGGCAAGGGTGCGATCAGCGGCACGGTGCAGGACCCGACCGGCGCGGCCATTCCGGGCGCGACAGTGGCGATCACCAAGAACAGCACCGGCGTGGCGGTGACGACGAAATCGACCTCGGCCGGAGATTACAGCGTCTCGACGCTGGACCCGGGCGTGTACACCGTCAAGATTTCTGCACCCGGATTTGAGACGCTGACGCAGCAGAACGTGGAGGTCAATGCGCTGGAGACGCAGACCTTCAATCCCAGGCTGACGATCGGCGCAACCGATACGACCGTGACGGTGTCGACGGCGCCGCCGCAACTGGATACAGCCACGGCGCAGTTGGGCGCGACGCTGGAGAACGACATGTACTCGGCGCTGCCGATCGAGATGGGCGCTAACGGCCAGCCCGACCAGCGCCGCGCCAGCGACTTCGCGGCGCTGCTTCCCGGCGTGCAGTTCAATGAGACCAACGGCAATGCAACCACCAATACCGGCGTGGTCAACGGCTCGGGCAGCCGCGGCGCGGCCAGCGCGGTGTACATCGACGGCGTGCCCTTTACCAACGGCGCCGGCGAAGGCGACCCACGCTTCGTGTGGACGGCCATCTCGGTCGATGCGGTGGACCAGTTCCAGGTCGAGACCTCCGGCTACCCCGCGCTGTATGAAGGCCAGGGTGTGGAGAACTTCAACATCAAGCAGGGCGGCAACAGGTTCCACGGCGCGGTGTATGAGTTCTTCCGCAACACGGCGCTCGATTCGTGGGGTTTCTACAAGGCCACCAACCCGGTCACGAATAAGCTGGAAAAGCCGGTCGAGCACCAGAACGAGTACGGCATTATTCTGAGCGGGCCGCTGGTCCCGTTCGGCACCTGGAAGGACAAGCTGTTCTTCTTCGGCAACTACGACGGCTTCCGCTACCTTCACGATTCGCCGCAGCAGGTCAGCTTTCCGAATGCGGCGGAGCAGGCGGGCAACTTCCAGAACATCATCACCACGAACCTGACCAGCCCAACGGTGGGCGTGTTCGATCCGAACACCCAGACGGCCTGCACCTCCCACAACACCAGCACCGGGGGTACCTGCCGCTATCGCTATGGCTATATATATGGCGGAACTCCTGGGGCCAACGGGGATCCGGTGCTCGGTCCGGGCGGCACGGCGGCGGTCGACGTGATCCCGGCGAGCGAAATCTCTTCCATCGCGCAGGCGCTGCAAGCCAATATTCCTGCACTGGTGAACCAGAGTCCCACCAATAACTATGTGTCACAGAACTCCTCGGCGTTGTCCAACTGGTCTACCACCGAGCGCATCGACTACAACATCAGCAGCAAAGACAGCCTTTCGCTGACCGCCGCGCTGGGCCGCCAGGCGAGCTCCGTTCCGGTCGGCCAGACCACCTCCAGCCGCAACACCGGCCCGCTGCCGTACAACTATGGTCAGGCCTACGCTCCCAAGACGGCCGTGGGCATTATTGAAGAGACCCACACCTTCAGCAACAGCCTGCTCAACCAATTCAAGTATGGTTTTGCGCGCTATAACAGCCCGGGTGTCAACGCCGACAACAATCCGGCGTACGCGGCAACCGCGGTGTACAAGTATGGCGGTCTGCCTGCCGGACAGGCTGCGGGCTCTTTCCCCATCGTCACATTTGCTGGGACGAATGCGCCGACCGGCTGGGCGGGTTACGGCGCCAACAGCGGCGTCTCGAACTCCTATACCTTGATTGACAACCTGCAGTGGGTCAAGGGCAAGCACACGCTGACGGCGGGCATCGACCTCGCTTGGATCCAGTACAACTTCTTTCCCAACACCGGCGGATCTTCGCCTGTGACGCTGGCCACGGCTACCACGGAAACGGCCGGCTTCAGCGGGGGAACACCTGTGTCGAGCACCGGCGACTCCTACGCCAGCTTCCTCATCGGCCAGATCGATAAGGCCAGCCTGACCCAGAACACAATTCCGGAGACGGGCGCGCGCTTCCGGCCGATCTCGCCGTATGTCCAGGACAACTGGAAGGTGACTTCCAAATTGACGCTCGACCTGGGACTGCGCTGGGACTACTACCCGACCTACACCGAAGCGCACAACGTGCTGAGCTTCTTCGACCCAACGCTGACCAACCCGATCACCAACGCACCGGGCGCGATCAATTACGCGGGCAGCGGCGCGGGCACGTGCAACTGCTCGACCAACGTGCAGAACTACTTCAAGAACTTCGGTCCCCGCCTCGGCTTCGCTTACCAGAGCGATCCGAAGACTGTGTGGCGCGGCAGCTATGGCGTGATGTACACGCACGGCAACGGCGTGGGCGGATCGGCGGTCTCGCGCCAGGGCACCGGCACGCTGGGATTCTCGGCGGCGCCGTCGGACTCCGCCAGCGGCTCCTATCTCACGACCGCCCCGCTACAGGGCGGGTTCCCGGCCTACACGCCCGCAGCCGGCGTAGCTTCCGGCCCCGCGTATGGAACGGGCTACACCAACGTCGCCGGCTACACCGGTTCGCCGCAGTCGGCCAGCTACGGAGATCCGTACTATGGCGGCCGCGCTCCGCAGTACATCAACTACACGTTTGGTATGCAGCACCAGTGGACCCAGAACTTCACCACCACCATGTCGTACGTGGGCTCCGAAGGCCACTTCCTGATCGCCGACGGCAGCAACGCGGATGGCTATCACGCCGATCAGCTTGATCCGAAGTATCTCTCGCTCGGTTCCTGCCTGGGAGCCAAGGTGAGTACGCTCGGCATGACGACCAACACCGTCACCGGCCATCCCTGCAACACGGACATCGCCGCTGCCGGCGCCGTGGTCCCGCCGTGGTTCCTCGCCAGCCAGACGCTGGCCGTGGCGCTGACGCCGTTCCCCGCGTACAAGGTCGGCAACTCCTATGACAACACCTCCAACAGCAGCTACAACGCGCTGCAGTTGTCGGCCCAGAAGCGCTTCGCGCATGGCACGACCTTCATGGCCAACTACACCTGGTCGCGCGTGATCGACGACGGCGGGACGTTCCGCACCGGCTACGCGATTCCGGCCGCCTACTCCAACAGCGGACGGGCGTGGAAGCAGGATGCGATCGAGCGCGGTGTCTCGACGTCCAACCAGCCGCATCACTTCGTGTTTACCGGGGTCGAAAACCTGCCGTACTACCATGGCAGCGAGTGGTCGCGGGCGATCTTGGGCGGCTTCAAGTTCTCGCAGATTTTGCAGATGAACTCGGGTTCGCCGCTGCCGATCATCGGGTCGGCCTGCCAGATCAACCAGGCGCAGTCCACGTGCGCTCCCACCCTCAACCCCAGCTATAGCGGGAGCGCTCGCTCGACCGGTCGCTGGCAGGGAATCAATCCCGCCGGCAACATTGTCGCGAGCGGTGGCACGCAGGCCGCACCGACCGGTCCCTTCATCGCACCATCGTTGCTGGCACCAACCCCAGCGTTTCCAAATGGCCCCCCCGCTGCTCCGAGCTATACGTTCGGCAATGCACCCCGCACGGCGCCCTATGGCCTGACCGGGCCGGGCAACTTCAACCTGGACATCAGCCTGCGCCGCACCTTCGCTCTGCACCTCGGAGAAGATACGAAGCTGAGCCTGCAGGCCGACCTCTACAACGTGACCAACTACGTGCTCTTCTCGGGAATCGGAGTGACGCTGGGTAGCTCAAACTTCGGCCAGCCCAGCTCTCAGTTCAATAACCCACGCGCCGGGCAGCTCTCCGCGCGCCTGGAGTTCTAAAGGCCGCAAACAGGAATGACAGCGGGGCCGCTCTTCGGGCGGCTTCGCTGTTTGTGGGGGAATGATCGGGTGCTGGGCGGTCGCGTTCCAGTTGCCAGTTTCGGGGCACCGTGCACCCGAACCGGCTACATAATGCGGAAGCGCTCGCGCATGAGGCGCTGGAAGCGCGGGCGCCAGATGAGGTCGTAGGCGAGCTCCTTGCCGGGGAACATCGCGAGTGCGGCGGTGCGGGCGTCGGCGATCATCTGGGCGGCCTCGTCGATGGAGAGAGTCGAGTCCTGCGCGATGACGTTCATCACCATGTTCATCATCATCTGGAGGCGGCGGATGAGCTTGGCCTCTTCGAGATCGGCGGGAGATTTGGCGGGAGCGGCGAGCGTGGGTTGGGGCTCCGGGATTTGCGGGTTGCTGTTAGGGTTTCGCAATTTGCGGCTCCTTAAACAAGAAACAAGGTGATTTGTGGCAACATGGCGAGAAGCAGCTTCCTGCGGAATGACAACCAAGAAAGCAAGTGCAATGACAAATGCAGGTCTCTTGCTGCTCTGGCCTATTGGCTGACCGGCTGCAGCTTTCGCACAACATCGTCGAGCTGCCCCTGAATGTTTTCGAGCGTGTCCTGCTCCTTGCGCAGCGCGCTCTCGGCTTGTGCCAGATCGTTCGCGATGTCCACGTCCTGGCGCTTCATGTTGGCCAGTTGATTTGTGAACTGCTCTTGCATCTGGACAAACTGCTTCTTCTGAACCGGGTCGAGCGTCGCGTCGGTTCGCTGCTGAAATTGAGCAAGCTGCGCGGCGAGGTTCTGTTGGTTGGCCTGTAGTTGCGACGCTCGCGACTTCAGATCGTCGCGCTTCTGCATCGCGCGGTTGACGGCGGTCTGCTGCACCTCCAGCTCCGTCAGCAGAATCTGCGTGGTCTGGCTGAGGCGCACATCGTTGTGAAGTCCGCGGATTTCGGTCAGGATGTCTTTGAGCGTCTGCGAGTCGGGCGGATTCGCCTGGCCGAAGCCCGGCACAACGTTGAAGATGACAAGAAGCGCAAACGCAGCCGCGTATTTCATCGGACTCCTCCTTGAGAACCCCGCGCCCATCGTACCGCAACGCAAACACCCCGGCACGACGCGCAGGCGGTGCTTGAGCCAACGCAATCGAAGAGGCAATCAGAGTCAATTGGATGAGGCGGACGCCGCGGAGATTCCACCGCTCGGGGTGAGGAGGAAGGTCTCGGCGCCGAAGCGGTCGGTGCGGAAGGTCTTGACGCGGGCGGCTTCGAGGCGGCCGAGGACCTCCGAGCGAGGGTGGCCGAAGGTGTTGTGCAGGCCGACGCTGATGACCGCGTCGCGCGGTGAGACTGCAGCAAGAAATGGGGCGTTGGTGGAGGTGTTACTGCCGTGGTGGCCGACCTTGAGCAGCGTCGCGGGAGCGACGCGATGGTTGGCCAGCATGGCAGACTCGCTGGACGCTTCGGCATCGCCTTCGAGCAGCACGCTGGCGCGATCGAGGGCGAGGCGCACGACCAGCGAGTCGTCGTTGAGCGGCGCACCGGGATTGGTGTAAGGCGATTCGGGCGCGAGGACGGTGGCGTGAAGGTCGCTCCAGGGGAAGGCTTCGCCGGCCTGGAAGTGGCGGACGATCATGTGCTGGGCGCGGGCCTGGGCGAGCAGCGCGCGCAGGCCAGGGGAGTCTCCGGGCTCGATGGAAAGCCAGAGCTCGCGAGGGCGGAAGTCGCGCAGTACGGCGGGCATGCCGCCCATGTGGTCGGAGTGTGCGTGAGTGAGCAGCACGGCGTCGAGACGGCGGAGGCGGCGCGACCAGAGATAGGGCGCGACCACTTCTTCGCCGACGTCCCAGCGGGCGGCGGCCGCGGCCGCGCTGGCCTGGCCGCCGACCGGACCGCCGGCGTCGACCAGCAGCGTTTGGCCGGTGGGCGAGACAACCAGCAGCGAGTCGCCCTGGCCGACGTCGATCGCAGTGACCTCCAGCAGCCCGTGATGCAGCAGCGGAGGCTCGGGGTAGAAGACGCTGAGCGGGATGAGTGCCAGCGCGGCGAGCCCGGTTGCCTGCCACAGCTTGCGGCGTGCGCACAGCGCGAAGCAGCAGAAGACGATGGCCGCGGAGGCAAGCACGATCGCAGGCGTCGCGGGCATGGGCGTGCGCAGATCCGCGATATGGCTGGTGAAGGCGTTGTGCTGCGCCCAATCGACGGTGGAGCGCATCAGGTGCAGCAGCAGCGCGGTGGCGGCGGCGGGAAGGATTGCGACCCAGGAACTGACCAGCGAGCTGAGAAACATGAGCACAGCGATGCACAGCAGAACGCAGAGCAGCGGGATGTCGATGAGGTTGAGCGGAAGCGCGAGCAGCGTGGCGCGATGGAAGTAGATGGCCATCGGCAGCACCATGCAGAACTCGGCGGCCAGCGAGAACAGGATGGCATCGAGGATGTGGTAGTAGAGACGAAAGCCCCAGACAGGCAGGTTGCGCAGGTGCGGATGCAGCAGGTCTTCCGCGAGATCGCAGGCCATGCGCAGGCGCACGCGAAACTGCGCGAGGGGCGGAGGCAGCAGCGCGTCGATGCGCAGAATGGAGAGCTGCTGGAGCGCGCGGGTATGCGGGCGGATGAAGCGTTGGCTGAGCGGCGCGGCTATTCCTGCAATGGCGAGGATGACCAGAAAGGTCATCTGAAAGCTGGCTTCGAAGAGCGCGCGCGGATCGAGGACGAGCACCGCGAGCGCGGCGGCCGCGAGGGCGTTGAGCGGGGTGATTTCGCGGTCCAGCCAGTGGGCGATGAGGTAGACGGCGGCCATCAGCAGCGCACGCTGCGCGGGAACCCCGAAGCCGGTCAGCAGGGCATAGGCGGTCGCTGCGGTGATGGTCAGCAGGACGGCAGAACCTTCCGCGAAACGCAACCGGCGCAGCAGCCAGAAGAGCACTCCCGCGAGCAGCGCGACGTGCAGGCCGGAGACGACGAAGAGGTGAAATGTGCCGGTGCGCTCGAAGCCTTCGCGCAGTGCGTGAGTGAGGCTGGTGCGGTCTCCGAAGAGCATGGCGTTGAGCATGGCCGCATCTTCGGCGGTCAGGCGCAACGCGGCCGGGAGCGCGCGGTTGGCGTTGGAGCCGACGAAGGATTGCAGGCGCGTGGAGGCCCAGGTCTGCGCGGCGAAGAGGCGGCATTGCAGCGTGGGTTTGGCTGCGCTCACGATCTGGAGGCGCGAGGACCTGGCGCTGGCGGTGACGCCGATGCCATCCGC
Source organism: Granulicella sp. (assembly GCA_965277925.1). Lineage (GTDB taxonomy): Bacteria > Acidobacteriota > Terriglobia > Terriglobales > Acidobacteriaceae > Granulicella. The sequence continues at coordinate 3,465,772 of OZ255850.1, forward strand.
GAGCAGATAATCCGCATACGACCATGCACCGGGGTCGCGATAAATGTCAGGGGTGCGTAAGCGCAGTGGGACTTCGATGACATCGCCGCAAGCCAGCGGCAGATTCGCGCCTTCGACCGTGAGGCGAACGCCGCCGGCGACCGGCTGCATGGTGGAGATGTCGGGCGTGATGTCTTCGACGGCGGCGACGTCGAGGTCGATGGATTGTGTGGCGGGGGTGGTATCGGTGTCCCAGGCGCCGGGTTCCTGCTCCCAGGGTTGGCGAGAGACTTGCGGCGAGTCGGGATCGGGCGCGGAGGCGGGCAGATTGCGGACACGCACGATGTGGCCGCGTACATTGCGGCTGAGGCCGTCGGCGTAGTGCTGGAGGGCGTGCTGCGGGAGGATCGGCGGCTCGATCTGCGCGCTCCAGCAGCCGATGGCGATCCAGAGCGCGAGGATCGGAACGAGCGCAACGCGCGGGGCGATTCGCAAGCTGAGGATGGCGAGCGCGAGCAGAGCGGCGGTTACGCTGACCAGCAGCAGCGGGCCGTGCACACGGAGAGCGAGCAGGTCGCCGGCGGCAAAGCACAGGACCGCGGCCAGCAGAGGGACTCGGCGCAGGCGCAGAGGCTCGACGGGCGCGGGGGCGTTCATCCAGAATTTGGCAGCACCGACAGCCAGCATGAGAAGCGCTACCTACGAAGTAGTAATGAGTAGAGAGTACGGAGTAGAGCGGCGGAAGTCTAGGTACGGTGAGCCGGGTAGACCCGAGCGGCGCTCCGGATGTCGTCAACGCACGTCGAAAAGCAGATTCATTCGCTGCGCGGCGGAATGACAACCAGAAAGGCAAGCTTCCAGCGAGGGACTGTTCTGGTCTAAGTGCGTCGCTCCAGAATGGCGATCGTTTCGATGTGGAAGGTCTGCGGGAAGAGATCGACCAGATGCAGCGCGGCGATTCTGTAATGCGATTGCAGCGCGCAGAGGTCGCGGGCGAGCGTAGTCGGATCGCAGGAGACGTAGACCATCGTTGCAGGAGCGAGGCGGGCGAGGAGTGCGCAAACCTCCAGGCCGGCGCCGGCGCGCGGCGGGTCGAGCACGATGAGGTTGGGGCGTTCGCGCTGCATGACAGCGGAACGGAGAAAGTCGAGCGTGGTTGACTCGATGGTGATGCTGCCTGGGCTGATTTTCGCGAGTGAGGCGCGGAGATCGGCGGCGGCCACGGGGTTGGCTTCAACGGCGGTGATCTGCGCGAAGCTGTGCGCGAGTATGCGGGAGAAGAGACCGACGCCGGCGTAGAGGTCCCACGCGAGTGCGCCGCTGCGCGGCTCGCCTTGATCGAAGCAGACGGGTTGGATGAGAGTCTCGATCAGGAATCGGTTGACCTGGAAGAAGCCGTCGCGGGTGATCCAGTAAGTTTCATCCGACTGGTCGGGGATGGCGACACGATAGTTGAGGCCTGGCGCGCCGGCTTCGGCGAGAGTGCGGCCGGTAGGGCCGGTGCGCGGATCAAAGGCGACGGCGGCTGCTCCGACGACTTGCGGAGCGGTGGTTCGGAGGGCAGCGAGCATGCGCTGAAAGCTACCCTGCGGGACCTTGGTGCGCGGGGCGCAGAAGAGCGTGAGCTGGACGCGGCTGAGGTCGTCATTGCAGAAAAGCTCGACTTCCGTGGTTGCGTTCAGCCAGTACTCGGCGTTGCGATCGTTCGCTGCGGTAGTGAGGAGAGCCCCGGCAGTTTCGATGAGGATTGGCGCGGCGATGGGGCAGGTAATGATAGGCAGAAATTCGGTGGTGCTGCGAATGTTGTAACCGAAACGGAGTTCGCCGTTCACACGTTCGACGCGCAGGCGGATGCGGTTGCGATAGCCGTAACTCTCTGCGGTGTGCGCCTCCATGGCGGCGGGCATCGCCACACCTGCATCATCGAGCAGAGTGTGGAGGATTTCGCGCTTGAGATTAAGTTGCTCCTGGTCGCTGACCATCTGATATTGGCAGCCGCCGCATACGCCGAAGTGCGGGCAGCGCGGAGTGACGCGCTCCGGCGCAGGCTCCAGTATGCGAAGGAGATCGCCTTCGGGAGAGACTTCGACGGTTTCCTTGCGCAAGACGAAGGGCAGCGTGAGATGAGGGTCGCTGGTGAGAAACGTGCCGCCGTAAAGGCCGCGCCCGATGCGTACTTGTCTGCTTCCGGTCATTCGCCGTGACCCATGTAGAACAGGCTGAGGCGCGGCAGGCCGCGAAGTTCGAGCAGGCGCTTGTGCAGGAACTGCTGCTGAATCTGACGAAGCTGGACGGCGGAGATCTTCGCGCGGTAGGGAGCAAGTTCGCGGTCGGCTTGCGCTTTGAGGTCGACCAGCTCCTGTTCCGTTGCGCTGGATTGGAGGACTGCAAAGAGTTTGTCTTCGAGCACGGTGAGCGTGCGGTCGAGATCGTCGAGCGGCAGCGGCGCATCGCTGCGCATGGTGAGCGCGAGCTCGCGCAGACGGTGCGCGGTGGTGGACAGAATGGCGTCTTGTACACGATCCATGTCGCGATGAGATTGCGCCATGAATGGGGCGCCCGGAGGTGCGGCCGGAGGTATTGTGGTGGCGGCTTCCAGAGCTTGCGCGTTGCGGTCGAGAAACGCGGCGACGCGCTCGGTTTCGAAGCCGGACTCGCGGGGCCCGTGCGTGCTGGCGGCGGCTGCGCCAGTTGCGGCTGCGACCATCGCTTCGGCGGCTTGCATCACGGCCTGGGCGCACCAGGCGAGGCCGTTGACCTGCTTGATTTGGCGCAGACTGGCGCGTGCGCGCTGCGAGCGAGCGTCGTGCTTGTCGAAGGCATCGTCGATTCCGCGCAGGACGGCTGCGAGCGGAATGTCGGCCTCGCGCCATGTCTCGATCAGCGCCCAGTCAAGCGTGTTGAGCAGAAGGATCGAGCCGCGGCGGCGGCTGAAGCGCTCTTCGATCTCGGAGAAGTATTCGAAGTAGTTCATGAAGCAGGAAACAGGAAGTAGGAAATAGGAAGTGGAAAATAGAAAATTGTGCGCGCGAGGAGCTCTCGCTACTTCCTATTTCCTGTTATTTTCTCCGATGATGGTGTTGATTGCGCTCCCAGATGAGACGCAGGCCGGTGAGGGTGAGCATGTCATCCACCTGGTGAATGTATTTCGAGTCGGCTGCGATGAGGCGTGCGAGGCCGCCGGTGGCGATGGTCTTCGTGGTTGGGCCGAGTTCGGCGATCATGCGTTCGAGGATGCCATCGATCTGTCCTATTGCCCCGTAGTAGAGGCCGATCTGGAGGTTGTCCGTGGTGCTGGTGCCGATGATCTTTGCGGGCTTCTTGATCTCGACACGAGTGAGCCGGGCAGCGCGCGCAAACAGCGCCTCGGCGGAGATGCCGATGCCCGGTGCTATAGCCCCGCCGAGGAACTCGCCCCGGGCCGAGACCGCGTCGAAGGTGGTGGCCGTGCCCATGTCGACGACGATAGCCGGCCCGCCAAGCATGTCGAAGGCCGCGACGCAGTTGACCACGCGGTCGGCGCCGACGTCGTTGGGGCTGTCGGTGAGGATGGGCAGACCGGTCTTGACGCCGGGCTCGACGAACAGTGGGCGCAGGTGGAAGAAGCTCTCGCAGAGCTGGCGAAGCGCGGCGTCAAGGGGCGGCACGACCGAGGAAATGGCGATGCCGGTGACGGAGCCGGGCACGAGGTCCTTCATGCTGAAGAGCGTCTGGAAGAGCACGCTGAGCTCGTCGGAGGTCCGTTTGTGGGGCGTGGTGATGCGCCAGTCGGCGACCAGGCGGGCGGGTTCGGCTACGGTCCCGGATCCAGTTACGGACGCGGCGGCGGCCAAGCTGTAGAGCCCGAGGACCGTGTTGGAGTTGCCGACGTCAATTGCCAGTAGCATGGTGTGTTCGTCCTTCGGTCACAACTCCCGGACGCCGCCGGAGAACACGGTGCGCCGGCACCCGTCGTCTGCGTCGACCAGCAGAAAGCCGCGGGCGTCGAGGCCGGCGGTGGTGCCAGTATAGCCGCCCTGCTCGGGCACATGGACGCGCTTGCCGCGCACCCAGGTGGAGGCCGCGGTGAAGCGGGCCAGCAAGTCTGGCCCGTTGCGTGGATCGTGTTGCGGCCAGCGGTGCGGCCCGCGGGTTTCCTGCTCCAGCACGGCGATCTGATGGTCGAGCTCGCGGAGCAACTGAACGAGCAGCGGCTGGCGCGCGAAGGCGAGGTCGCGTTCGATGCGGAGCGAGGTTGCGATATCTCGCAGCTCGGTAGGGAACTCGGCGTGATTGACGTTGATGCCGATGCCGATGACGGCGTAGCGCAGCAGCGCGGCGGGCTTGACGCTGGAGGCTTCGGCGGCCGTTTCGACCACAGTCTCAACCAGGATTCCGCCGCACTTGCGGCCGTCGAGCATCAGGTCGTTGGGCCAGCGCAGATCGACGCGCAGGCCGCAGGATTCGTCGATAGCCTGCTGGGCGGCGAGGCCGGCGGCGAGCGCCAGGCAGATGGACTGCTGCGCGGGCAGATCGGGCGCGACCAGCGCACTGACATAGAGGCCATCGCCGGGGCTGGAGTGCCAGGTGTGGCCTCCGCGTCCGCGTCCGGCCGTCTGCTCGTCGGCCACCCAGACGCCGCAGCGCGCGTCTTGCTGGGCGGCTTCGAGCGCGGCTCGATTGGTGGAATCGATGCTGGCGAAGTGCTGCACGTAGCCGGCGAAGCGGTTGCCGGTTGAGGACGCACGAGCCGGGGAGGTTGAGCTCGCCAGCGCGCGATTTACGTCGATCGCATCGATTTTGTCCTTCGGAATCATCTGTTTCTTATGCTAAATGGCTGAACAGATGCATCTAAAGGTGGTTGAAATCGTTGGGCCTGATAGCGAAGCGTACCTCAGTGATTAAAGCCGCAGACGCAAATTCAGCGGATACGGCACGACTGAAGCCGTGCCGTTAACAAAACGTGTTTCGCCACGCTTCTGAACGTGAATGAACCTCTATGACCGCTGAACTGAATATTCCGCTGTCGCATCAGTTCGCGGTGCTGCTGCTGCTGGCGGTCCCGGTGGCCTGCGTCGCGTGGACGGTGACCCATGAAGAGGTCTTCCGTGAGCCGCGCGAGTTCTGCAAGGAAGAGAGCCAGAAGCGCCGCTCGCTGCCAGTGCGCAAGTTCTTTTATCTGTTCACCTGCGAGTACTGCTTCTCGCACTATGTGGCGGCGCTGGCGCTGTGGGTCTTCGGCTTTCAACTGCTCTACATGGGGTGGCGCGGCTATGTGGTGGGATGGTTCGCGCTGGTGTGGATCGCGAACGTGTACATGAGCGTGTTCAACCTGCTGCGGCTGGACATCAAGCACGAGAATGTGTCGATCGCGCATGAGAACATTTCGATCGAGCACGAGAACGCTGAGATCGAGCATGAGAACGTGGCGATGGCGGCGGAGCAGACGGCGCTGCCGGACGCCGCAAAGAAGTAGTTACTCAACCGGTTGTGTTCCCTCTGGCAGCGCGGCGAGGGCGGCTTCGGCCTTTTGCTTGAGGGCGAGCGTCTCGGCGTGTTGCTTCTTGAGGCCCTCGACGATGGGCGCGGGGGCACGGGCAAGGAAGCCTTCGTTGGAGAGCTGCTTGTCGGCGGCTTCGAGGCCCTTGGTGAATTTGGCGAGGTCTTTCAAGAGGCGCTCGCGCTCGGCGGGGACGTCGATGGGGCGCTCGTAGATGGGCTCGACATCGAATCGCGGAGAGCTGACGACGCTGCCGCCGGGGGGCAGATGGTCGACGAATTGAAAGTCTGTCGAGCGCGTCTGCCTGGAGACGATATCGGCATTTGCGGTGACGATTTTCTGTAGTTGCGGCAGTGTAGAAATGCGCAGGACGGTGGACTCTTTCTCGGGGACTCCCGCTTGTTTGCGTGCGTTTCTGGCGAGAGTGATGAGCTCCTGAAGAGCGTTCATGTCCGAGACGGCGGCGGGGTCGTCTGGAAAGTTGGTGACGCGCGGAAAGCGGGTGAGGGCGATGGATTTGGCGGGGCTCTCTTGCCCGATGCTGGCGTAGAGGGCGTGCCAGAGCTCTTCGGTGAGGAAGGGCATGAAGGGCGAGAGCAGGCGGAGGGCGGCCTCGAAGACCGCGACGAGAGCATTGAGGGTGAGGGCGGTGGTGGGGTTTGGCGGCGCGATAGAAGCAGATCCTTCCCCTTCGACATGCTCAGCGTCAGGATGACAATTTTCAGGGGGAGTGGGGAAGTTGAGGCGGAGCTTGACGAGTTCGAGGTACCAGTCGCAGAACTCGCCCCAGAAGAACTGGTAGACGGCGTTGGCGGCTTCGTCGAAACGATACGCGGCGAGGGAGCGGGCGACTTCGTCGCAGACGGTGTGGAGGCGGGAGAAGATCCAGCGGGTTTCGAGGGGGGTGGCGTCGGGGCGCTCTGGTGAACCCACCTTAGCCGACGATGAGGCCGTCGGCGAAGATGGGGCACCCGGGGTTGTCACCCCACCCATGTCGCGATGAGACTGCGCCATGAATGGGGCACCCGGCGCGGTGGGGTCGACGATGGGAAGCGGTGCCACCCCACTCATGTCGCGATGAGCCACCCCACTCATGTCGCGATGAGACTGCGCCATGAATGGGGCACCCGGCGGGGTGGCTGGGTCGAGGGTGATCTTGTAGCCGGCTACGCGGGCGCGGTCGATGTTCATCTGGAGGAAGCGGGCGGCGTTCCAGATCTTGTTGGCGAAGGCGCGGTAGCCTTCAGTGCGGGCTTCGTTGAAGGCGATGTCGGTGCCGGGCGAGGCTTGTGAGGCGAGGGTGAAACGCACGGCGTCCGTTCCGTATTTGGTGATGATCCCGATGGGGTCGATGACGTTGCCCTTGGTCTTGGACATCTTCTCGCGGTTGGCGTCGCGGACCAGGGCGTGGATGTAGACGTTGCGGAAGGGGACCGTGTCGGCGAGGCTGCGGGGCGAACCATCGGGCATCGGAACATCGAGCATGAAGTGGCAGCCCAGCATGATCATGCGCGCGACCCAAAAGAAGAGGATGTCGAAGCCAGTGACGAGGAGAGTGGTGGGGTAGAAGGCCGCGAGGTCGGGGGTGAGAACGCCTGTTGCCGCGCCAAAAGCAGGTCCTTCGCTCCGCTCAGGATGACAACTCATGGGTGAGCTGGGGTCGGTGCCGGGCCAGCCGAAGACGGTGAAGGGTAGCAGGCCGGAGCTGAACCAGGTGTCGAGGACGTCGGTCTCCTGCGTGAGTTGCGTGCTGGAGCACTTGCGGCATTGCGTGGGAGCTTCGAGCGCGACGTTGATCTCGGCGCACTGGCCGCAGTGCCAGGCCGGGATGCGATGGCCCCACCAGAGCTGGCGGGAGAGGCACCAGTCGTGCAGGTTGTTCATCCACTCGAAGTAGGTCTTGGAGTACATCTCGGGGGTGAAGGTGATGGGGCCGTCTGGATTGGAACTGCTGCGAACGGCGGCGATGGCGTTGGCGGCGATGGAGTTTTTCGCGGGGACGGGGTGCTGTGGTTCCCCACTCATCGCGGGGTGAGACTCCGCGATGAATGGGCCACCCGGGGCATTGGCTGGAGCTTTGTTGACGGCGAGGAACCATTGCATTGAGAGGCGCGGCTCGATGACCGCGCCGGTACGCTGCGAGATCGGCAGGGTGAGGGCGTGATCTTTCACTGCGACCAGCGCGCCTGCCGCTTCGAGGTCGGCGACGATGCGCTTGCGGGCTTCGAAGCGGTCGAGCTTGTCATAGGGCGAGCCGGGAAGGTTGATGCGGGCCTGCGCGTCCATGATGGAGGGCTGCGGCAGGTTGTGGCGCTGGCCGATGGCGAAGTCGTTGGGGTCGTGCGCGGGCGTGACCTTGACCGCGCCGGTGCCGAACTCGGGGTTGGCCCAGTCGTCGGCGAGGATCGGGATGTGACGGTCGGGCTGGCCGGCGATGGCGCTGAGAGGCAGGATGAGGCGCTTGCCGATGAGGTGCTGGTAGCGCGGGTCGGTGGGATTTACGGCGACGGCGACATCGCCCAGCATGGTCTCGGGGCGCGTGGTGGCGATGGTGACGGAAGCTGTGCCGTCAGGCAACGGGCCGTCGGCGAGGTTGTAGCGGATGTGATAGAGATGGCCGGGGCGCTCCTCGGATTCCACTTCGAGGTCCGAGACGGCGGTGCCGAGGATGGGGTCCCAGTTGACGATGTAGGCGCCGCGGTAGATGAGGCCCTGGTTCCAGAGGCGGACGAAGGCCTCGCGGACGGCGAGGCTGAGGCGGTCGTCCATGGTGAAGTACTCGCGCGACCAATCGACGGACGCGCCGAGGCGCTTCATTTGATCCGTAATGGCGGAGCCGTATTGCTGCTTCCACTCCCAGACTTTTGCGGTAAAGGCTTCGCGGGTGAAGTCGGTGCGGGATTTCCCTTCGGCCGCGAGCTGGCGCTCGACCATCATCTGGGTGGCGATGCCGGCGTGGTCGGTTCCGGGGACCCACAGCGCGGTTTCGCCGCGCATGCGATGCCAGCGGGTGAGGATGTCCATCTCCGTCTGGTTGAGCATGTGGCCCATGTGCAGGCGGCCTGTGACGTTGGGCGGGGGGAGAAGCTGAACGAAGGCGGGAGACGGGGTCGCCGGGTGCATGGGGTCGGGCGCGGTTGGCGTGGGGACGTCGAAGAGGCGTTCTTCGACCCAGAACTTCGCCCATTTTTCTTCGATGAGGGCGGGGTCGTAGGCTTTTGGGAGTTCGTCAGGCATAGGGCTTAAGGGTAGCAGGGACGAGGGAGTGATTAGTGGTTAGTGATTAGTGAGTGGGGGTAAGTGCAGTAAGTGGTCCACAAGCGAAACGGGAGCAGCCGAGGCCGCTCCCGTTTCACTAATCACTACCCACTAATCACTAGCCACTGTTCTTAGAACGGATTCAGCTTGTCCAGGCCCTTCTTGGGCTTGCTCTTGCTGGAGCTCTCGTCGGTCTTGTCGACGGCCGGACCCTTCTTCTTCTTTTTCTTTGACTTGGAATTGTCAGCCTGCGCGATCACGGGCTGGGGTCTGCCTTCCATTTCGTTGATCTGGTCGGGCGCGGCGGCCGGCTTTTCTACCGGCGGAAGCGCGGTGGCGTCCTTGGGGTGGGCCGAGGGAAGGCCGTAGTTGGGGTCCTGCGCGCCGGTGGCGGCGGGCAGATTACTGGGCGGGGCGACGTTGTTGGTCGAGGCTGCGCCTGGGGTCAGGACCTCGACACCAAGGCTCGCATTGGCTCCGCCGACCGTCGTCCCGGATGCAGTGGGAGCGGCTTCGGTGACGGTGTTGGTGGTGTTGTCGACGGCGCCTTCGCCGGCTGTGGGCACGTCAGAGAGTGCTGGCGGCGCGGTGGAGGCGGCCGGCGCGGGCGCGGGCGTGGCGGGAGCGCTGGTGTCCGCCGCGGGCGCGGACTCGACGGCCGGCCGGCCCGGGTTGGGAGCCGGGGGCTTGGGGTACAGCGCAGCGACGTAGTCGGTCTGCAGGCCCTTGACGATGGCGGGCGCATAGGTCGGGCTGGCGTCTTCGAGCGGCGGATCGCCCATCTGCGCGGCGGTGACGGTGTCCGGCTTGCGCAGGACCAGGAGTTCCAGCCGCTTGCGCAGATCATACTGGGCGCGGCTGCCTTCGAGGGCTTCGCTGGCCGCGACCTGCTCCCTGGTGGGCGTGGGAATGGGCAGGTCCATGGCGGCGAGGCGCTCCTTGGCGTCCTCGACGTGAGGGGCGGCGGAGTGATAGAGCACGACCTGGCGATAGGCCGCGGCGGCTTTGCCGTCGAAGTCCTCGAGCAGCCGGGCGCGCGCGGCCTCGGGCAGCTTCTGCTGGCGCACAATGGCGGACTCAGCCGCGTAGTCGTCGCCCAGACCGATCAGCGCGTCGTCCATGTGGCTGTACTGCGGATAGGTGTCGATGAGGGTCTGGTAGCGCGCGATGGACGCGGGCCAGTTGGCGTGGCCGGCGTAGAAGGCTGCGATCTCAGCCTCGCGCGCGGCCAGCAGCTCCTGAGTTTCGCGCAGCTTCTGCTGGGCCTGCGTGGTGATCTCCTTGGGCGCGTCCGGATATTGCTTGAGCATGGTGCGATAGGCGTCCTCGGCTTTGTCGGCCTTGGAGTAGTCGCGGTCCGGAACGTCGAGCTGCTTGAAGTAGATATCGCCGATGCGCATCTGGGCCTCGGCGGCCTCGGGCGCGTTGGGGAAGAAGGTGATGAAGTCGGAGTACTCCTGCTCGGCCTGGGTGAGCGCGGCGGTGCCGCCCTCCTGGTACCAGGAATCGGCGACGGCCAGCTTGGCGCGCATCTGGTACTGCGAGTCTGGGTAGGTGTTGAGCAGGGTCTGGAGGTCGAGCCGGGCGACGTCGAAGTGGCCGCTCTTCTGCTGCGCGAGCGCCTTGTCGTAGAGCTGCTTGTCGGGGAGCTGCTCGTCTTTGGCGACCAGCGGATCGACCTTCTTCTCGCGCTTGACGGCAGCCTTGGTGTCCTTGGTCTGCTGGATGCGATCGGCTTTATCGACCTTCTTCTTCTTGGGCTTCTCGTTGCTCAGCGTAGCCGTGGCCTGGGCAGGCGCTTGCGTGCTCTGCGCTTGCGACGTTTGATCGATGGGCGAAGCTGGCGCGGGCGTCTGTTGCTGGGTAGCCGCGGCGGCGTCCGTACTCTGGGCGATCAGGGCTGGAGCTCCGGCCAGAAGGGCTGCTACGCCGAGGCAAGCGAGCATACCGGCGCGTTTACTGGGGAAAAAGCTGCAAAGACTCATGCGCATCCACTCCACTCCAAACTCCGTTAGGCCCCTGTGGACCGCGATGCTCGACTCTGCGGCGGATCACAGGAACAGTTCTTATTCTATCTTCCGAGGGGGAAAAGCGCACGGGGAAGGGTTAGGGGGTGTGGGGTCTCGGGGGTGCTGTTGCTTTTCTGGTTGTCATTCCGTAGGAATCTGCTGTTCGGACGCCGGACGCCTACAACACCCCCACACCCGCCACCCCACACCCGCTGCTACGCTTTGCGGCTGGCGGCGGAGTGGGCGATGCGGAGCAGCTCCCGCGCGTTCTGCTCCGTGCTGCCGGGCTGGAAGATGGCGGAGCCGGCGACGAGCATCTCCGCTCCTGCTTCGACGACGCTCGCCACCGTATCGTGAGCGATACCGCCGTCGACTTCGATGCGATAGTTCAGGCCAAGCTCGTGGCGCAGGCGGCGCAGGTGCGCGATGCGCTCGAGCGAACGCGGCAAAAAGTTCTGTCCGCCGAAGCCGGGGTTCACGCTCATCACGAGCACATGATGCACCATCGGCAGGACCTCGCGGAGCATCTCGACCGGCGTTGCCGGGTTGAGGACGACGCCCGCCAGCATGCCGTTGTCCATGATGTGCTGCAGGGTGCGGTTGAGGTGGCGGCAGGCTTCAACGTGCACGCTGACCATGTCGGCGCCGGCGTCGGCGAAGGCGGGGATGAACTGGTCGGGGTCCTCGATCATGAGGTGGCAGTCGAGGGGAAGGTCGGTGATGGAGCGGATGGCCTTGACGACCGGAGGCCCGAAGGTGATGTTGGGAACGAAGTGGCCGTCCATGACGTCGACGTGGACGATGCTGCCGCCGCCGGCCGTGGCCAGAGCGATGTCGGCGGCGAGATGCGCGAAGTCGGCGGCGAGAATGGAGAATGCGAGTTCGATCACGGTGCCTGCCTCGGCGGTTGGCGAATCAAACCTAAGTTTAGCAGTGGAGGCGTGAGCGTCACTCGGCGACGTCGGCGGGTGTGAGGGCTTTGCGGGTGCGGGAGCGTTTGGGAAGGATAGGGACGATACGCTCAACACCTTCGCGGCCGGGATGGATGACTTTCGTCTTGAGGTCTTTGAAGGCTTCGCGGTCGACCGGGGACGCGGGCGCGGGCGGCCCGAGGACGACGCGCGCGGCGCCGTTGAGAATGCGGCGGATGGGCCATTGGCCGCCGTCGGGGTTGGGCAGGAAAACCTCACCGGCGCGCTGCTTTTCCGGCCGGTAGTACCAGCGGCGGAAGAGCGACAGAGTATCGCAGAGCTCGGCGATATCGGGCGTGGGCTGGGCGCGGGTCCGGCGAGTGAGCCTATCGAGCACGGCGCGGGCCCGGTCTTCGGGAGAGAGGGCCGCGGGAGTTTCGGTGGAAGCCCACGTCTCAAAATCGAGACCTCCACCCCCGCGAGCAAGTGCGCTCGCCGGGGACCCCGGACGCGGGGCACCCGGTTCTGTGGCTGTGGCTTCGTTGAGCGGCACCGGCGAAAGCATGAGGGGCTGCGCGAAGAGCGAACTGCCGACCGCGGTCTGCTCTCGGACTGCGCGAACGCCGAGGGTGGAGAGACGCTCGGGGCCGGTGATGCAACCGGTGTCAAGCAGGAAGACGGCAGCGTCGTTTTTGTCCGCAGCGCTTGCGTCCGTGGGAACCCACATCTCAGAAGCGAGACGTGGGGCACTTGATTTGGTGGTGGGGTCGTCAGGGACGTGAGGTTGCGCTTCGTGCGGCGCGGCTTCCTGCAGGATGACGGCGCGGAGGTCCGGTACGGGCCGGACGATTTCGTCAGCCAGCAGGGACGCGGCGCGCACCTTCTCCCATTGCTTGTGCAACGCGGCGGCGGCTTCGAAGTTCATGCGCTCGCTGGCCGCTTCGCGCTGCTGCGCGACTTCGTCGAGCAGCGATTGGCCGCGCGTCGCGAAGAAGGCGAAGACGCGCCGCGCTTCGTTCGCGTATTGCTCGGGCGTGCAGGCCTGTGGGTTGGGCGGCTTGCCTTCGCTGGCGCCGGCGTTGCCCCCTTGTTTACAAGGCTGCATGCATTTGTTCATTTCGCCGTAGACGCAGCCGGGGTGGCCGGGATAGGGATGCAGGTCTTCGTGGCAGCGGCGCAGATGGAAGAGGTCGAGCACGGCATCGGCGTAACGCTCTGCGGCGGCGCGCGAGGGGAACGGGCCGAAGCACTCCGGGAGCGACTTCTTGCTGAGGCGGTTGGTGGTGTAGACGCGCGGATGCTCGTGCTGCATGGTGATGCGCAGGAAGAAGGGCGGATGCAGGCGCAGGCGGCGGCGAGCTTCATCCGGGCCGAAGGCGGCGCGCGAGGCGCGGTAGAGGACGAGCGTGGATTCGAAGTCGGAGCCGGTGCGGGTGTAGTCGATGAAGCGGACGCGGGAGCGGAGATTGAGGCGCGTGGAGAGGATCGGGCGGCCGGCATCGTCGAGTGCTTCAGGTGCGGCCAGCAGGCGGCGCAGACGGCGACGGAGATCGGCGGTGCGGGTGAGGTAGGGCTCTCCGGCTGTGCCACGCAGAGAAACGACTCCGGGAGCCGCGGGAATTTGGCGCAGCAGAGCATCGGAGTTCTCGGGGAGGAACTCGATGCGGTGGTCGAATTGGAATTGCTCCAGGGCCGCGCTCACTGAGGAGATTGTAGCGGCTGAGCACGGACCAGTCGTATACTGCGGGCATGAAATTGACGCTTACACGGGAACTCGAAAGCCTTATTCAACGCAAATTGGATAGCGGTCAGTACGAGACGCCGCAAGAGGTGTTTGAATCCGCGGTCCATCGGCTCGATGAAGACGATCGCGATTTCGGTTGGAGCACGGCGGCCCTACAGGCGGCGATCGATGTAGGTTGGGAAGAAGCAGAGCTCGGTGAAACGATGTCTGGCGACGCAGCACGTGCGGAGCTTACCAGGCTTAGGGCCGATCGCCAACGTGCATGATTCCGGATTACACCCGCCGCATTCAAAGACCTTGACGCGATCTCGAAATACATTGAGCAGAAAGAGAACGCTCGCGTCGCATTACGCGTGGAAGGCAAAATATTCGAGGCATTTGATACGCTGGCGCGTCTTCCCTCAGTCGAACATTGTCGCAGAGACATGAGGCAGCCCGACCTTCGCTTCTATTGGGTCTACCAGTACATGATCGTCTTTCATCGTGAACCGCGTGTGGTGATCCTGCGCGTTCTTCACGGCTCGAAAGATATCGCACAAATTCTGAAGCAGATTTAGCTGCCGGCGATGGTCATGCCTTCGATGCGGACGGTGGGGACGGCGCCGGAGGCGCGGAATTCGAGGTCGTTGCCGATGGCGGAGACGTTGCGGAACATGTCCTTGAGGTTGCCGGCGATGGTGATCTCTTCGACCGGATAGGCGAGCTCGCCGTTCTCGATCCAGAGGCCGCTGGCGCCCTGCGAGTAGTCGCCAGTGACGAGGTTCACGCCGAAGCCCATGGTCTGGAGAACGTAGAGGCCGTTGGGCACGTCGCCGATGATCTGCTCGGGTGTGAGGTCGCCGGGCTCGAGGAAGTAGTTGCCGCCGCCGATGCCGGGAGCGCCTGCCAGGCCGCGCGAGGCTTTGCCGGTCGATTGCATGTTCAGCTTGCGGGCGGTGTAGGTGTTGAGCATCAGGTTCTTGAGGATGCCGCGTTCGACGATGACAGTGCGGCGCGTGGGCAGGCCGTCGCCGTCGAAGGGCGACGTGCCGAAGCCGCCGGTGCGGAGGGCGCTTCCGTCGGGCAGGGCGTGGTCGAAGACCAGGGTTCCGTCGTCGATCATGGTGATGTTTTCGCCGGCGACCTGCTCGCCTAACTTTCCGGCGAACATGCTGGCGTTGCGATAGATGGCGTCGCCGTCGGCGGCCGAGAGCAGGTTGTGCATGAGGCCGCGGGCGATCTCGGGAGCGAAGACGACGGGACAGTGCTGGGTGGGGACGCGGCGGGCTCCGAGGCGGCGCAGGGTGCGCTGGGCGGCGATGCGGCCGATGGCCTCGGGGGTGTCGAGAAGGCGTGAGGTGCGGGCGCTGGAGTACCAGTAGTCGCGCTGCATGGCGCCTTTGGAATCGCTTGCATCGTGCGCGATGGGGGAGACGGAGAAGCCACAGTAACTGCGGCGGTACTCGCCGGAGAAGCCGCGGGAGTTGACCATAACGCGATGCGAGGAACTGGCGTCGAAGTCGGCGCCGCTGGAGTTCTGGATTCGGGTGTCGTAGCTGAGGGCGGCGGCCTCGCAACGGCGGGCGATCTCGATGCGTTCGGCGGGAGGGATGGCGTCGACGTCGCTGAAGTAGAGCGCGAGGGAGTCGACGTCGTTGGAGGCGAAGTCTTCGCGCTCCGGCAGGCCGGCGAACGGATCGGCGCCGGTGATCTGCGCCAGCGCGACCGCGGACTCGACGATGCGCGCGATGCCGTCGGGCGAGAGATTGCTGGTGGAGGTGCTGGCGGTGCGCATACCGTCGCTGCAGGCCGAAAAGACACGCAGGCCGAGGGCGCGGGAGCCAGACTGGGTGAGCTGCTCGACCTGGCCGAGGCGCACGCTGACGGCAAACTCTTCGCTCTCGACTGCCACCGCTTCAGCATCTGTCGCGCCCAGTCGCAAGGCGCGGGCAACGGCATCGGCGGCCAGTTGCTGAAGATTGGCGGAGGTGATGGTGCTGGAGGACAACAGCATGCTCCATTACGCCGCGCCTCTCGCGATAAAACTGCGAAAGGCATCGCTCACGATGACAATTTGTGGTGGCCCAGGGTGATTCCACTCCGACGCTGGGTGACTCGCCCGGGTTACTGGACGGGTGTGGCGGAGAGGCGCGGGGTGCGGCCGTCGGTTGACTGGTGGAAGCGTGCACCGGCGGCACAGAATTCGGAATCGGTCTTGAGCTTGTGCTCGACGTGGGAGTTGGCGCCGACGGCGTGGCGGCGGTGCAGCTTGAGCGGGCCGTGGCAGTCTTTGCACCGAAATTCGGTGTCGCCGTCGATGAGGGCGTCGACCAAGGTCTTGACCTTCCAGAACGGCTCATAACCGCCGGCGGCGCGGACGCGTCGGCGCTTCACTTCGAGTTCGTAGAGTTTTTCGGGGGTTACGACGGCTTTGGTGGGCATGGCTGCTCCTGGGTGAGTTCTGAAATAGGTCGAGAACGTTGTCTAAGTTGATTCTACGCTTTATTGCCTATGTTAGGATGATGGCCAAGAGGCCACACGTTCAGTCGCCGGAGCGTTTCTGAAGAGTCGGCTCAGAGCAACGGCCGAGGTTGTGTCGAACCCGCCGTTTCGTGCTTGCGATATTAGCGGCCGGTGCCGCCGACGGTCATGCGGTCCAGCTTGATGGTGGGCATGCCGACGCCGACCGGAACGCTCTGGCCGGCTTTGCCGCAGGTGCCGATGCCTTCATCCAGGGCGAGATCGTTTCCAACCATCGACACGTGCTTGAGTGCCTCCGGGCCATTGCCGACCAACGTCGCGCCCTTGACCGGCGCGGTGACCACGCCGTCTTCGATGAGATAGGCTTCGCTGGCCGAGAAGACAAATTTGCCGTTGGTGATGTCCACCTGGCCGCCGCCGAAGTTGACGGCGTAGAGGCCGCGCTTGACCGACTTCAGGATGTCGGCGGGATCGTCGTCGCCGTTGAGCATGTAGGTGTTGGTCATGCGCGGCATGGGGATGGCCTGGTAGCTTTCGCGGCGGCCGCTGCCGGTGTTGGGCATGTTCATCAGGCGCGAGCTGAGCTTGTCGGAGAGATAGGTGCGGAGGATTCCGTTTTCGATCAGGACGGTCTCTTGCGTGGAGTTGCCTTCGTCGTCGACGTTGAGGGAGCCGCGTCTTCCGGGCATCTTTCCGTTGTCGACGACGGTGACTTTGGACGACGCGACTTGTTGGCCGATCAGACCGCTGAAGGCGGAGGTCTTCTTGCGGTTGAAGTCGGCTTCGAGGCCGTGGCCTACCGCTTCGTGCAGCAGGACGCCGGGCCAGCCCGGGCCGAGCACAACTGGCATCTCGCCGGCCGGCGCGGCGATGGCGCTGAGTTGCAGGATGGCGGTGCGGCAGGCTTCGCGGGCGAAGTGCTCGGGAGACTTGTCGCCCTGAAAGAAGTCAAGCGACACGCGGCCGCCGCCGCCGCTGGTGCCGCGGGCCGTGCTGCCAGAGCCGTTACTTGAAGTCGCGTCCTTCGCGATGACGAAGACGTTGAAGCGGGCGAGCGGCTGCGTGTCGCTGGCGAAGGTGCCATCGGAGGCGGCGATGAGGATGCGGCGCAACTCGTCGTTGAGGCCGGCGCGGACCTGCACGATACGCGGGTCAAAATCCCGGGCGGCCTTGTTGGCGCGCTCGATGAGGTCGAGCTTCACGGCGATCTCCGCGTCCGCGGTGGCGCCGGTGACGGGGTAGAGCGAGGGCGCGGGTGTAGCGTCGAGATTCGCGAAGCCCTGCACGCGCTGCGTCTGCGGGCCGCTGGCGATCAGCGCGGCGGTGCGCGCGGCTTTGAGCAGGCGTTCGGAGCTGAGGTCGTCGGTGTAGGCGAAGCCGGTGCGTTCGCCGGAGAGAACGCGGATGCCGCAGCCCACGCTGATGCCCTGCGAGGCGGTCTTGACAATGCCCTCGTCCATGCCCAGCGAGGTGGAGGTGACGGCCTCGAAGTACAGATCGGCGAAGTCGCCGCCGGCCGAGAGCGCTTCACCAAGGCAGCGCTCCAGCAGGCGCTCGGTGAGGCCGAGGTGAGTGAAGAAGTATCGCTTGTGGTCGAGAGTTTCGGTGGAGGGAAGGTGCGGGGCGGCTGCCATTGATCCGATTGTAATCTTCTGCTGAGGGTGCAGCCGCGAAACTGCATGTCTCTACGCCCCGTGTCTTCGAGAGGTCAGTGACGACAGGGGGATGAATCGCACGCTCAGCGGCCGTGCGAGGGGTCGGCGCTGCTGGCGGCGTCCATATCGATGAAGAGTGTGGAGGAGCCGGGAGGGTAGCAGTTACCGTCGGGCGCGTAGGTATCGGCGCAGGACGCGGTGATGTCGGGGCGGCGCGGTGATTGTGAGTACTGCCAGGCGATCAAGTCGCCGCCGCGGTTGAAGACGGGCTCGCCGCTGGCGCTGAGCGGCTTGGCGTGCACGGTACAGCCGGGCGTGGGCGGGCAGGCGTCCTGCGCGTCGAAGATCGCGATAGGGTGAAGATGGCCGGCGGTGACGCGGGAGCGGATGTCCTCGATGGTGGTGATGGTCTTGGCTGGTTTCACGTTCGGCGGGGTATCGTCGTCGGGCTGGCCGCTGGCGTAGACGCCCGGGCGATAGTCGCTGGCCGCGATGGTTTCGGTCCAGGCGAGCAGATACGCGGCTTGTTCGTCGAGCAGCCGGCCGCCTTCTTCCTGGTCGAGGAAGAGGATCGTTTGCGTGGGGAAGCCTTCGTGCTGCGCGATGGCGATAGCGATGGCGGCGTCTCGACGGCCGAGATCGGCGGCGGCGATTTTGGATCGCTGCGCCTTGAGAATCTCGGCGTCGAGGCGGCCGTTGGCCAGCACCAGAAAGCCCCAGCCTTGCTGGCGCAGAATGGCACGCTTGCCAGCCCAGGAATTGGCGCTCTCGCCGGGCGGGCTGGTGAGCCAGTAGCCGGTGAAGGCGAAGGTGTTGCGCATGGCGGCCATGGTGGCGTCGCCGGGGTAGTCGTTGCGGTCGAAGCCGATGGCTTGCCGCGACGCCTTCGATGTCGAAGCTATGCGGGATTGCGTGGATTTCGTTGCGGATCGATCGGCGTGGCCCGGCGACGCACTGTCTACGTGGGCTGCAGGCTGGGTGCAGCCGATCACCGCGAAGGCCGCTACATAACAGGCGATCCATCCCACGCAAGCTGCTGGGCCGAGCCAAGGGCGTTTGTCCATCCACCGCATTTTGAAGATCCTCTCCACAAGATTACAGCGTGCGCGCTTTACAATTCGTGCATGTGCGGGAGCAACGTGCGGGAGCGACGATGATGGCGGAAGACCAGGAGCAGGTTAGCAATCAAGAGCAGGTTGAGAATCGGGTTGAGAAGAAAGACCCGCGCTATCCGATAGGCAAGTTTGCGCCGCCCACCAGCGTCACCGCGGAGGACCGCCGCTATGCGATCCAGACCCTGGCCGAGATGCCGGAGTTGCTGCGCGAGGCGGTGCGCGGGCTCGACGAGGAGCAGATGGACACGCCCTATCGCGAGGGTGGATGGACCGTGCGGCAGGTAGTGCATCATCTGGCGGATTCGCACATGACCGCATTTCACCGGCTGCGCCGCGCGCTGACCGAGGATTGGCCGGTGGTCCCGGGCTACGACGAGAAGGCGTTCGCGATGCTGCCCGATGTAGCCGCGCCGGCGGAGTGGTCGCTGGAACTGATCGAGAGCGTGCATGCGCGCTGGGTGATGCTGCTGCAGGCGATGACCGGCGACCAGTGGCAGCGCGGTTTCAAACATGTGGAGCGCGGGCCGAGCACGCTGGACAAAGCGACGTTGCTGTATGCGTGGCACTCGCGGCACCATGTGGCGCATATCGATCATCTGCGCGCGCAGCAGGGTTGGTAAAGACGCTTCGCGACATTGGACGTTGATGGAAAGCGCGCTGCGGGGGCTGGAAGTGATAGCGTAAGGCCATGCCGCCGCCCCGAGTTTCTTCCGCGGGAAAGTTGATTCCTTCGCAGAGCGCTGCGGAGATTGCCGCTGCAATCGAGGAGTTCTTTGCCGAGAACCCTGAGGCTGCTGTGCTCGAGGACGGCAAGGTCGTCTTCGCGCTTGGTTCCGGTGGAGGAACTGCGAAGTACACGCTGAGCACGGAGCACGAACGCTGCACGCTCCATCTGTGGAGTGAGGAACGCAACCTGGTGCGGCGGGTGGCAGCGGCGACTGAACGCGGGGGATCGTTGCGGCTGGCGACGCAACGGTTTGGGCAGGCGCAGACCAAGCTGCTGGAGTTGGTGGGCTCGCGCGAGCGGCGAACGCCGACGACGCGCGATGCAGCGCGCACGCGCTATGTGCAGACCATCGAGCGCGTGCTGCACCGGGCGTTTGCGGAGTGGAAGCCGGAGGGCTTTCGCACGGCGATGGACCTGGAACGAAGCTTCGGGCCGGCGTATGCTCGCGGGTCGCTGGTCAGGGGTAATCAGGCGTGGGCCGTGATCGGCGTGAATGAGCAGGAGAGCGCCACGGTGATCGATGGCGTGCTGACGCTGGGGATTTTGTGGCTGCATCACTGTCGCGAGCAGGCCGGCGGACGACGGTTGTATCAGGGGCTGAAGGTGATCGTTCCGAGAGGCGCCGCGATGCTAACGCTCTCGCGGCTGGCGTGGCTGAACAACGAGGCCGCGCAGTGGGAGCTGTGGGAGCTTGAACAGAGTTCCGAAGAGTTGACGCAGCGCGATGCGAACGACCAGGGCAATCTGCGCACGCGGCTGGTGCATTATCCGGATGAGGCTTCGGCGACGGAGCGTTTTGCGAGTGCGATCGAGCAGGTGATGATGTTGGTGCCGGCGAGCGAAGCGTCGAGAGTCGAGCAACGGCTGCGCAACACGGCGGAGCTGGCGTTTCTGCTGCATGGGATGGAGTTTGCGCGGGCGCGTATTGGGCTGGCGGCGAACAGCTTCGCGCACGTGCTGGAGGTTACGGTGGGCGCGGGCGCGCAGGAGACGCTGCTGACGACGGCCAATCGTGAACATCTGGCGGAGATGGTGGCGGAGTTGTTTCAGCGGCGGCGTGCGTTTGTGCCGAAGGAGCTGGCGCGGCGCGGTTCGGCGAATGCGGGTGGGCGGAGGATCGGAGCGGCCACGTATGCGCCCGCGCACTCGAAGCTGCAGATGCGGATGCGGCGAGCTTCCGGCGAGGGCAATCCGCAGCAGGACCCGCTGTATCGCGCGGCGCCGGAGCGCTGGCTGGAGTCGGTGCTGCGGCGCGACCTGGCGCCGTTGACGCGGAGCCTGGGACCGCGGGTGGACGATGTCGCGCGTGGCAATACAACGGCGTTTGCCAATGAGCTTGATCCGGACACGATTGGGAATCGTGCGGATGCGCGGCCGGGAGAAGCAGGTCCTTCGCCGTCGGCTCAGGATGACAAGTTCCCGGGTGAGGGGAACCACAGCTTTGCGGGCGAGCATGGCCGAGTGATTCCGCGGCTCGATGCGCGGCATGTGTACGCGCAGGTTCCGGCGATTGCGGGGGCGAGCGATCGCGGTCTGCTCGACCTGCTGGGCGTGACGGCGGATGGACGGCTGGCGGTGATCGAGTTGAAGGCCGACGACGATCTGCACTTTGCACTGCAGGGGCTCGATTACTGGATTCGCGTGCGGCATCATCATTTGCAAACGAAAGACGCGGCCACCGGAATGGGGGAGTTTCAGCGGCATGGCTACTTTCGCGGCGTAGAGCTTTCTCCGCTGCCGCCGCGGCTGTATCTGGTGGCGCCCGCGCTGCATATTCATCCGGCCACAGAGACGGTGTTGCGCTATTTGTCGCCTCGCGTGGAGTGGAATCTGCTGGCGCTGGACGAGCGTTGGCGGCAACAGATTCGTGTGGTGTGGCGAAAGCAGGGTGGGCACGTTTGAGTCGTGAAGGCGGCGGTCGCCATCCAAGGAAATGAGGAGAAACACATGGCGACTGCGACTGCGGTGACGATGACGTTCAAGCTGGGTGGCGAGCTGGAGATCAACCGGCTGGGCTACGGCGCGATGCGGATTACAGGCAAGGGCATCTGGGGCGAGCCGGCGGATCGCGAGAGCGCGAAGAAGGTGTTGCAGCGGGCGGTGGAGCTGGGCGTGAACTTCATCGACACGGCGGACAGCTATGGCCCGGCGGTGAGTGAGCGGCTGATCGGCGAGGCGCTCGCGCCCTACGACAAAGGCACCGTGGTCGCGACCAAAGCCGGGCTGACGCGGCAGGGGCCGGACCGGTGGCTGCCGGTGGGAAGGCCGGAGTATCTGACGCAGCAGGTGGAGATGAGTCTGCGCTGGTTGAAGAAGGAGCGGCTGGACCTTTGGCAGTTGCATCGCATCGACGCGAAGGTGCCCGTGGAGCAGTCGCTGGGCGCGATCAAGAAGCTGCAGAGCGCGGGCAAGATTCGCTTCGTTGGCTTGAGCGAGGTGACGGTCGAGGAGATCGAGCAGGCGCGCAAGGTGGTGCAGATCGTCAGCGTGCAGAACGAATACAACCTGGGCAATCGCAAGAGCGAGGCGGTGCTGGAGTATTGCGAGCGCGAGGGGCTGGCGTTCATTCCGTGGTTTCCGGTTGCGGCGGGTAAGCTGGCCCAGGCAGGCGGCAAGCTGGATGAGTTGGCCAAGAAGCATAGCGCGACGGTGTCGCAGCTTTCGCTGGCGTGGCTGCTGCATCGGTCGCCGGTGATGATGCCGATCCCGGGGACGTCGTCGGTGGAACATTTGGAAGAGAACCTCAAGGCTGCCGATGTGACGTTGAGCGATAGCGAGTGGCAGGAGTTGGAAGCGGCGGCGAAGGCGTAGGCAATTGCGAGGACAGGATGAGTGAGCAGGAGTTGAAGCTGGAGCCGAAGAAGACGGCGCTGGTGCTGATCGATTTGCAGGGCGCGATTGTGGGTCGCGATACGGCGCCGTATAAGGCGTCGGACGTGGTGGCGAAGTGCGCGAAGCTGGCGGAGGCGGTGCGCGAGGCAGGTGGCACGGTGTTTTATGTGCATGTGCTGATCGGTCAGTTTGCGCAGCGCATGACGGATGCGCAGGGGCCGGTACATAGCGGCCCACTACCTCCGGGCGCGACCGACATTGTGCCCGAAGCGGGGATGAAGGACGGCGACATCCTGATTGCGAAGCGGCAGTGGGGCGCGTTCAACGGCACGAGCCTGGAGCAGTTGCTGCGCCGCAAAGGCGTGGACACGATCATCATGGGCGGCATTGCGACGAACATGGGCGTGGAGTCGACGGCGCGCGCGGCGCAGGACCATGACTACAATCTCGTGTTCGCCGAGGATGCAATGACGAGCATGAGCGCGGAGTGGCACGAGTTCCCGGTGAAGAATATCTTTCCGCGTATGGGACGGGTGCGGTCGACCGCGGAGATCGTTGCGGCCCTGAAGGGCGCGTAGAGCTCGTTTTCCGGCGGCTATCAGTAGGTCAGCCCCAAGCGGCGGGTGCGGCGTCGAGTTCGGCGTCGGGCTCGGGGGTGAAGTTTTCTTCCTGCGTTTTGGCGCGCTGGGTGAAGAAGGCTTCGACCTTGTCGATGACCTGGGCGCCGCGTTTGGCTTCGAAGATCTCGCGGCGCAGCGTGGCGCCGCCGGGGACGCCGTGGGTGAACCAACTGGCGAACTGCTTCATGCGGCCGATGGCGTCGCGCTGGGCGCTCTCGTGGTTGCGACGGAGGCGCTTGGCGAGTTCGACAGCGGCGAGGTCGCCGTCCTCGGGGACGATGGCCTCGGGGTGCTCGGCGACCTCGGCCATCAGGCGGTCGAAGTAGTCGCGGATCATGCGGTAGCGGTCCATGTCGGTGGGCTTGTCGTAGATCCCGATACCCGTTCGTTGTTTCGACGCCGTGTACTGGGCGATCTGGCGGAAGATCCAGGGGTTGGCGGGCGCCGCGCGGCCGATCATCACGGCGTCGCAGCCGGTGGCCGCGATCATGGCGGCGGCGTCTTCGGGGGTGCGGATGTCGCCGTTGCCGATGACCGGGATGGTAACGGCGTCTTTAATCGCGGCGATCCACTCCCAGCGCGCGTCGCCAGAGTAGCCCTGCTCGCGGGTGCGGGCATGCAGCGCGACGGCGTTGAGGCCGCAGTCCTCGGCCATGCGCGCGAGCTCTACGCAGACGATGTTGCTGTCGTTCCAGCCGAGGCGGAACTTGACCGTGAAGGGGATCGAGATGGTCGCGCGGACGCGCTCGAAGATGCGCTGGATCGCGGGCAGATCGCGCAGCAGGCCGGAGCCGCCGTTGCAAGCGACGACGCGCTTGGCCGGGCAGCCGAGGTTGAGATCGACGAGATCGAAGCCGGCGTCCTGGCAGATGAGCGCGCTCTCAGCGAGCGTATCGGGATTGGAGCCGAAGAGCTGCGCCGAGATGGGGTGCTCGTCCTCGTAGTAGGTGAGGTAGCGTTTGCGCTTGGTCTCGCGCATGCGGGAGAGGCCGTCGGCGGAGGTGAACTCGGTCATGATCAGGCCGCAGCCGGAGACCTCGTTGGAGGTGGCTCGATCCACGTCGGCTTCGCGGTCGACGTGGACGGACGTGGAATCCAACATCTCGGAATCGAGATGTGGGGCACCCGGATGGGTGGCTGGGGAGTAGAGAGAAGTATTCTTGATGAAGCGGCGGAAGACGGTGTCGGTGACGCCGGCCATGGGCGCAAGAACGGTGGCCGGCGCGATGCGGAC
Source organism: Granulicella sp. (assembly GCA_965277925.1). Classification (GTDB taxonomy): domain Bacteria; phylum Acidobacteriota; class Terriglobia; order Terriglobales; family Acidobacteriaceae; genus Granulicella. The sequence continues at coordinate 3,489,795 of OZ255850.1, forward strand.
TCCGCCGATGTGGAGGGCGGACGGGACCGCGGTTTCGCGTGGCACGCGTGCCGGCGAAGGCGGGGTGCGGTCCTCCAGTGCGGTCGAGTTGTCCCAGTGCTTTTGCATGGTGTCGGTGCGAGGGTGCAACAAGAAAGGCCTCCGCGGGTTGCAGAGGCCTCTCCGTTAGGTGTTGGCGAGAGTTACTTCGCGGCCTTGTCGGCGATCTCGGCCTTCTTGGCGTCGGTCGCGGCGAACTTGCGGCGGAAGCGCTCGATGCGGCCGGCGGTGTCGACCAGCTTCTGCTTGCCGGTGAAGAAGGGGTGGCAGGCGGAGCAGATTTCGACTACGATCGCGCCCTTGTGGGTGGAGCGGGTGTCGAACTCGTTGCCGCAGGCGCACTTGACGTGCGTGTCGGCGTAGGCGGGGTGAATTCCTGTCTTAGGCATGATGGTTCTTTCTAGCGGTCTGCCGCAGAACGGTTCGCTTGCACTGTCCATCTGGCGGCCTGGTATGAAAAAGTCAGAATCCGCCGGCTCAGTACATCGATGTTCCTGTCACGCTGCGAGCTTGCGCCCCGACTCCCGGGGCGATAGGCGCTTCTCTGATTTTACCACTGGAGGGCTTACGACCGGCGGGGTCCTGCTGCTTTCCCTCAATGGCAGCGCAATTCGCACAAAGTGGCGCGGCACGTGGGGCTGCGATACTGGAGGCAATGACCCGCGCAGAGAACTCTCCGATCTGTCCGATTTGCGAAGGCGCCGGGATGCGCGTGGTGGAGCGCGCGGATGGCCACCGCGTGGCCGAGGAGTGCGAGTGCCGGCTGGCGCGGAGGTCGGCGCGGATGATTGCCGCGGCGCGCATTCCGCAGCGCTATGCGCACTGCGTTCTCGACAGCTTCGAGACCCAGGAGAACTTTGCCAACAAGGTCCGCAACCGATCGCTCGAATCGGCGCTGCTGATGGCGCGCAACTTCGTGCGCGGTTACCCGATGGAGACCGATGGGCAAGGCCTGTTGCTTACCGGCTCGATCGGCGTCGGCAAGACGCATCTGGCAGTGGGAATTCTGCAGGCGCTGGTGGCCGAGCGCGGCGCCAGGGGGCTGTTCTACGACTATCGCGACCTGCTCAAGCAGGTGCAGAACAGCTATGGGCGCAACGTGGAGACCTCCGAGCGCGAGGTGCTGGCGCCGGTGTTCGAGGCCGAGGTGCTGGTGCTCGACGAACTAGGCGCTGCCAAGCCGACCGACTGGGTCTGGGACACGGTCGCGCACATCTTGAACACGCGCTATAACGACCGCAAGACGACCATTATTACGACGAACTATGCGAACCTGCCGCCGCTGGGCGTTGAGAGTGGCGGGACGGGTTCCGGCGCGCGCGCGGCGATGCGCGAGGAGTCGCTGGGCGATCGGATTACGGAGCGCATGCGGTCGCGGCTGCAGGAGATGTGCGTGGTGGTGGAGATCAACGGCAGCGACCGCCGCCAGGGGCTCAAACGCGCGAGTTTTGTGTAGGGTGCTCGTAGCTCCGTTGTAGAATCGCGCTGATGGCCGATCAAAGCTCCAACCCGACACCTTCCCTGTTCACCGAGCCAACACCCGAGCGCGGCTTCCCCACGACCGCGGTGGCCATCGCCGCGGCGGCGGTGACGATTCTGGTCATCGTGCTGGTGCTGATGGGCAAGCGCAGCACGCCGCCTCCGCCGCCCAAGACGGTGCAGCCGCTTGCGGCGTATGCGGCCAACCTCGCGCTTAGCGGCATCCAGATGAGCGAGGCGAGCAGCATCTCCGGCGGCAAGTCGATCTACATCGACGGGCATATTGCCAATCATGGGCCGGCTACCGTCACCGGAATCACGGTGCAGGTAATCTTCGCCAACGACGAGGCCATGCCGCCGCAGTTGGAGACGCTGCCGCTGCCGCTGGTCTATATGCGCGAGCCGTATGTGGACACGCGGCCGGTGAGCGCGATGCCGCTGGCCCCAGCCACGCAGGCCGACTTCCGGCTGATCTTCGATAACATCCAGGACAACTGGAACCGTCAGACGCCCGCGATCCGCGTCATCGGTGTCGGCACTGGGGTCGGCACCCGGTAGAGCGCTCTCCGGCCCGATCTTTGCTGGGCCGTTCTCCTGTTCAGACTCTCTGCGCAAAAATAGTCGAGCATTTTCCCATCCGGTGCGGGCCCGTGGCCGTTCCTTATGCATGGAGCCGTGCTCATAAGAACAGGGCTCAAGAGTTCCTACCCCAGCGATTCCCAGGTCGCTTCGACATTGTCGCCCGGCCCCTAGAAAGCCGGCGACTCCAGGCTCTTCCTTCGGGGAGAGAAGCAAGGCAGATTTGCCCCCAATGTCTCTGGGGGCATTTTTTTCTGAGGCGGCAACGCCGCGATCCCGTGTCCGTCATCCGCGCGGCTGCACCGCTGAGCGGATGGCGAGCAGCGTCTCCAGCAGCGGCCGGAGCAGGTCCAGACGCAGGGCGTTGGCCCCGTCGGACTTGGCCTGCGACGGGTTGTCGTGGACCTCGAGGAAGATGCCGTCGATCCCGGCGGCAACGGCCGCGCGCGCCAGCACCGGGATGAACTCGGGTTGGCCTCCGGAGACGGCCGGCTGGTCGCTGCCCTGCGAGTTGCCGGGGGAAACGCCAGCGTGCGAAGCGCCGCCGCCGCTGCTGGGCATCTGGACCGAGTGGGTCGCGTCGAAGACTACCGGAGCGAAGCCGCGCAGGATCGGCAGCGAGCGCATGTCGACGACCAGGTTGTTGTAGCCGAAGCTGGCCCCGCGCTCGGTGAGCGAGACGCGGGCTGTGGCGCTGGTGTCGCTGGTTTCGCTAGTCTCGTGGATTTTAGCGACCGCGTGGCGCATGTCCCAGGGCGCAACGAACTGCCCCTTCTTGATGTTGATGGCGCGCCCGGTGCGGGCGGCTGCGGCGAGCAGGTCGGTCTGGCGGCAGAGGAACGCCGGAATCTGCAGCATGATGTCCACCGGTCCGAGCGCGTCCGAGACCTCGGCGCACTGCTCGGGCGTGTGGACGTCCGTGAGTACAGGGACTTTGTTGCTTTCGCCGATCGCCCGCAGAATGCGGCAGCCCTCGGCCAGGCCCGGACCGCGGAAGCTGCGGATCGAGGTGCGATTGGCCTTGTCGTAGCTGGCTTTGAAGATGTATGGGACGTGAAGGTCGGAGGCGATGCGCTGAACCGCGTCGGCGAGCCGGCGGGCGTGGCCCTCGGACTCGATCACGCAAGGCCCGGCGATCAGGAAGAGGTTCTCGCCACCGATAGCTATATTGCCGAGATGGAAGGGGTGTGGCATGAGGCGGAAAGGAGAGACAGACAGTAGGGAGTAGACAGTAAACAGTCGAGCGGAAGTGGGGCGATGCTGACGCCGCTCTACTGTCTACCCTCTACTGTCTGCTCTGCCTTTAGGGGTTGACCAACTGGACCGAGTGCGCTCCGTTGGCGACGGCGACCAGGCAGCTTGGCAGCGGCGCGGTGGCGAACGGATTGTCCGGGATCCCCGTGAGCTGGCCCGTGTTGGGGCTCAGTTTGGCCGCGGTGATCGAGCCGTTCAGGGAGTTAGAGGTGAAGAGGAAGATCCCCAGCGCCGGTTCGATGGTGACGCAATTTGGGCCGGTGTAGGTGGTGAAGTTGCCTGTGCCGGCGGCGCCGCCCAGCGAGCCATCCGCCTGGTTCAGTGCGAATCCGCTCACCGTGCTGGAGTTGTAATTCGCGGTGTAGACGAACTTGCCGCGCGGATCGATGGTGATCGAAACAGGATACAGCCCGGTGGTGTAGGGGCTCGACACCAGCGGGGTAAGATTGCCGCTGGTCGTGGAGGCAATCTGATACCCGTAGATCTCGTTGGAGGTCTTGTCGGTCACATAAACGAAGCGGCCGGTCGGGTCGATCGCGATGGCGCTGGGAGTCACGCCGGCGCCGATGCCCTGGGTGTTCTGATAGGTCTTCAGGGCCGGGTTGTAGGCGGTGGCGGAGAGCAGCGTCAGATTCCCGGTGGAGGTGTCCTGAGCAAAACCAAGGATGTCTGGGATGGCGCCCGGCGAGAACGTCGAGCCCTCGTCATCGACCACATACGCGAAGACGTTCTCGGTGCCGGTGGCGCACTTGGTGTTGGTCGAGATCAGCGGCGTGCTGGTGCAACTGTTGGCGGAGACCGCGATGGCTACAGGGTTGTTGCCCACGTTGATGTTGGACGGAGTCGCCAGCGATCCATCGGCGTTGATCTTGAACAGCGTCACGCCGCCGGGTCCGGGCGACGCCGGCGTGTACCCGATCTGGTAGGTATACGTCACGTAGAGGAACGAGCCGGTCGGGTCGATGGTCGCCGCGGTGGGGTAGGTGCCGGTGATGTTGTAGGTGTGCTCGCCGTAGATCTTGCCGTCGGTGCCGAGCGCGTACTCTTCCACCTCGGCGTTCTGGCTGCCGCCGATGAGGTAGAGGAACTTGCCGCCCGGGCTGGCGACGATCGTCGAAGGATTGGTCAACTGCGAAGCGAACGGGCTGCCCGGGAGCTGGGTGAGAATGCCGGTCTGATAATCGACGGCGAAGCCGGTGATCGTGCCGTTGGAGCTGGATGGAGCGTAGACGTAGGCCGCGGTGTAGTCGCGGCTGCAGGCCGTGGCGCCAAGCCCGACTGCCAAAGACATTCCCGCTGCCAGTGCGGCGCGGACGATCCTGTTGAACTTCATGTGCTTCCCTTGCGTCGGGCCCTCACGTGCGGCCCGGGTTGGATTCCGGCCCTTCAGGGCCAGAGTGTAAGTCTGGAGGAGGACCAGCCGGCGGCCCTCCAGGAGATCGCGCTTGTCCGCGCGTACTTTGCCTACGCACTTCGCCTACGTGCTTCGCCTACGTACTTCGCCTACGTACTTCGCCTAATCGATCGCGCCGCTCAGCGCCACACACCCTGACAGACCGACAGAGGGGAAGGTGGAGCCGCGGGACAGATCGGCCAGCGTTCCATTGGCCTGATCGATGATCTTGCCGGACACGGTCCCGTCATTGTGATTGGACGTATACAGGTATTGATTGGTCGAGTCTTCCACCATGCACACCGGTCCCGAGCCCACGGTGTAGGGCGCGCCGGCGATCGGCTGCAGTTCCTGGTTGGCCGGATTGAGGGTGTACGCCGAGATCGAGCTGTACGGCGTGCCGACCTGGGTGCTCATGGTCGACTGGTTCAGCACGTAGAGGTACTGGCTGGTGCTGTCCAGGAAGGCGTAGTTGGGATTGCTGGTCCCGGGGAAGTTGGCGGTGATGCCGCCCGCGTTCGGCGCGACCAGGTTGCAGGACTGTATCGTGTAGACGTCGATGCTGTTGGAGCCCGCGTCGGTGAGGAAGATGTAGCTGCCCCCGCCGGTGATCGAGGAAATCTTGCTGGCCTTGGTGGTGATGATGCCGGTGGTGGTGAAGGTCAACTGCCCGCTGGCGCCGACCGCGTACGGAGAGATGGTCTGGTCGGCCCCGTTGGCGGTGAACAGGCAGCCGCTGGAGGCCTTCATCATGAAGGGCGACGGGCCGACATCCCAAAAGGGCTTGTTGACGCCGGTGGGCGTGAGCGTCTGGGCGTTGGTGATCAGCGACAGCCGGCCGGTGGTGGGATCGGCGGCGAAGGCCGTGATCGAGCCAGTGCCATTGGGGTTCGGCAGATCGTACAGGTTGGTCTTGGGGTCATAGGCGGGAGCGTACTTGTCGAGGACATAAAGATAGGTGCCCGAGGAGTCCATCTGGGCCCACTGCGAGTCGTAGCCCTGGCTCTGGTATTTCTGCTGGAAGTTGAGCGTTCCGTCGCCGCCGACCGAGAACAGCGCGATGGTTTGACTAACGTTGAAGCCGCTTCCGCAGCCAGCCGTCGGGCAAGTGCCCTGGTTGATCACGTAGACGAAGCGTCCGCCGGACTTGATGACGATAGAGACCGGGACCGCCCCATTGCTGTCGAACGGCGACTCGATGATCTGGGTCAGGTTGCCCGTGTAGTCGTCGACCTTGAAGCCGGCGATATTGTTATATTGCTGGCCCAGGACCCACATGTAAGCGATAGTGCCGCCACCGCACGCCGTCATCCCAAGTCCCAGTGCCAACGACGCGAACAAGGCCATACCTATCCGGCCAATCAAACTCAACTTCATGTGTTTCCTTCATCACCCGCTTGTGTCCCGGGCCGTATTGGCCGGGCAGGCGGGGAACCTGTCTTGAAAGTCAGCGCCAAAAAAAGGCGCGGGGAGGAGTACGAACCTGCAACCGATTGTAGAAGGTAGCGAGGCATTATGCCAATTTTCCCACCGCGATCCGGCGGAGAGAAGCAGGCCCTGACCGACGGAAAGCCCGAAATGGCCGCAACAGGGCAGCAAAAAGCCCCGGAGCGGACCGCGCTCCGGGGCTTGATCGGTCGAACGGCGTCAGGGTGATTACCAGACGCGGCAGCCTCCGCTGGCCGGCATCATGGGCTGGCCCACGTGGCAGCCGAAGGCCTTGCCGAACTGGTCGAAGTTCTGCACCGCGCCGTTCACGCGGAACTCGCCGGAGCTGTGCGGGTCGGTCTTGGCCAGCACGCGCGCCGACTGCTCGGTCGCATTCTGGCACCACACCTGGCCGTAGGAGATGAAGTACTGCTGCGCCGGCGTGTAGCCGTCCAGCTTGGCGTCTTCCGCCGCTGGACCATCCTTCGCGAGCACGCTCTGCAGCGCCTGGAAGGCGATGCGCAGGCCGCCATTGTCGGCGGTGTTCTCGCCCAGCGTCAGATGCCCGTTGAGGTTCTGCCCGGGCGCGACCTGGAAGCCGTCGTACTCCTTGGCGACGCACTCGGTGCGGTCCTTGAACTTCGCCAGGTCGTCCGGCGTCCACCACACCTTCACGTTGCCGTGCAGGTCGTACTTGGAGCCCTCGTCGTCGAAGCCGTGGGTCATCTCGTGGCCGATGACCACGCCGATCGCGCCGAAGTTGATGGCCGGGTCCTTGGAGTTGTCATAGAACGGCGGCTGCAGAATTCCGGCGGGGAAGTTGATGTCGTTTTGCGGCGGGTTGTAGTAGGCGTTGACTGTGGGCGGCGTCATGCCCCACTCGGTCTCGTCCACTGGCTTGCCATACTTGGCTAGGTTGCGGTTGCGCTCGAAGACGTCGCTGTGCTCGACGTTGGCCAGCAGATCGTCGCGGCCGACGCTGAGTTTGGAGTAGTCGCGCCAGTGCGCCGGATAGCCGATCTTGTCGCGAATGGCCTTGAGCTTCAACTCGGCCTGGGCCTTGGTCTCGGGGCTCATCCACGGAAGCTGCTGGATGTCCTGGCCCAGCGCGGCCTCGAGTGCGTGCACCAGGTTCTCCATGTTGTCCTTGGCGCGGGGCGGGAAGTTCTGCTTCACCCAGTCCTGGCCCACCGCCTCGCCCAGCGCTCCATCGGTCAGGCGCGTGCAGCGCTTCCAGCGCGGCTGCTGCTCCTTCTGGCCTTGCAGGGTGGCCGAGAAGAAGTCGAAGTTTGCATCCTCAAACGGCTTGGAGAGCAGCGGCGCGGCGCCATGCACCGTGTGCCAGCGCAGATAGCTCTTGATGGCCGGCAGCGGCTGGGTGTTCAGTTCGGTGTTGACCGTCTCGACAAAGCCCGGCGAACTGACATTGAGCGTCGGCGCGCTGCCCATCCCGATGCCATTCAAATACTGCTTCCAGTCGAAGTCCGGGCTGAGCTTCTGGACCTCGGCGATGGTCATGATGTGGTAGCGCTTGGCCGGGTCGCGCATCTCCACGCGGTCCATGGAGCCTTTGGCCAGCGCCGTCTCGATGGTCATCACGGCCTCGGCCTCTTTGGCCGCCTGCTCGGGCGAGTCGCCCAGCAGCGTGAACATCTTGGTCACGTGCTCGACATATTGCTGGCGGATCTTCACGAAGCGGGCGTCCGGATTCAGGTAGTAGTCGCGATCGGGTAGCGAGAGGCCGCCCTGGCCGGTGCCGAGGATCTGCTGGGTGGAGTCCTTCTGGTCCTGCATGACGCCCACGCCGAGCAACTCGCCGCCGCCAAAGCGCCTGGTCAGCTCGACATTGAGCGCGGCCAGGTCCTTGGTGCTCTTCAGGCCGTCGATGGCGTTGAGTTCAGACTGCAGCGGCTTGGCGCCGAGCTTGTCGACTTCATCCACATTCATGCAGGCCGCGAAGAAGTCGCCGTACTTCTTCTGCAGCGGCGTCTTGGGGTCGGCGGCCGCGGTCTTCAGGTCGCTGTAGAGCAGATAGTTGTTGTAGTCGGCGAGCTCGTTGAAGCGACCCCAGCGCACCTGGTCGGCGGGAATCGGGTTGTTCTTGTTCCAGTTGCCACAGGCGTACTGGTAGAAATCGGTGCAGGGATCGACACTCTTGTCGATGGCCGCGACGTCGAAGCTGACGGGCTTCTTGGGAATGGAGGTGGGGCCGCTGGGCGTGTCGGCGGCGGGAGCGCTGGCGCTTGGAGCAGCGCCTGCGGCTGGAGAAAAGCTCTGCGCCAGACACAGCGGCGCAGCGAGGGCGAGCAGAAGAGCGAGTACGATCGAACGCATGAGACTCCTTGGAAGAACGCGGGGGCATTACCAGCAACGGTGCAGCAAGCATAACGCTGATGCGCTTTTTGTGCCAATGGGAACGGCGGCTGCAGCAGAAGCCTAACCAGGCCCTTTGCTGGCCGCGCAGCGATGGTGCCGAAGCTAAGGCGCGAGAATGGGAAGGACCTGCAACCCCAAGGACCGCGCCGCATCTCGCAGGTCGTAGTCCAGCGTCGCCAACGGAAGATTCATGGATTGCGCGGCTTCAAGATAGGCGGCATCGTAGGTAGTCAGGCCGTGGCTGCGCGCCAAACGCAGCAGCATCGGCTCCCGGGGGAGCCGATTAGATTGCCGAACCCGGATGTCCATCGACGAAAGATCGCGCCAAAAGGCCTCTGCATCGGGTGGCCGCAAGCGGCCCTTGCGCTCCCCGGTCCGGAGGATATTTTGTAGTTCCACCGGAAAGATGGGTGGAACCAACACGAAGGCGTGCCGGGCTGCTTCTCTTAGTTCTTCGGTGGCGAAGGTCATTTCATCCGGGAAACACCAGGTCGCTGCGACCGATGCATCGAGCACGAACGGCGCGATCAATACTTGTGACCCAGATGGGCGATCTGCCGCCAGGTCAAGCCGTCAAATCCTAAGACAGTGCCGTCAGGGTTCCGCAGCCATCCGCCGGGGTCTTCGCCGGATCCTGAAGGGGCGCCCGGACTGCTGTCCAAGCTGTGGCGGAGCAACTCGGCTGCGTACTCCTCTGGCCGTTTGCCCTCCTCGCGCGCTCTTTGGATCAACTTCGCCTCGGTTTCATGTTCTAGTTCGACGGTCATGAGTGAGCCCTCGTGCTTCAAGGATAATCCAGAGCCCTAAAAGATCTTCATGTGGATGGTCAGGTACTTCTTCGGATCCGAGCGGATGGCCGTCACCAGGTCGTTGCTGGAGACCAGCACCTTGTTCAGGTTGGTGTAAGCCTGGTCGTCGGTGGCGAGCTTGCCGATGGTCCCCTTGCCGGCGTTCACGTTGGCCAGCACCGCGTCCAACTGCGTGACGGTATCGTTCAGTTTCTTCGCGAACGCCGGGTCCTTGCTCATCATTCCCAGTGCGCCCTTGCCGGCGTCGGCCTCGGCCAGGATCGAGTTCGCGTGCGCCGCGGTGGAGTTCAGATTGTTGTACAGCGTATCGTCCTTGAGCAGCTTGCCGGCCGTGCCTTGCCCCGCATTCAGCGCATTGGCAATGTTGTCCAGCTTGGCGACGGTGTCATTGAGCCGGTCGTACATCTGGTCGTCGGTCAGCAGCTTGCCGGCCGAGCCTTTGCCGTTGTTGAGGTTGGTGGCCAGAGTATGCAACTCGGCGATGGTAGCTGCGGCCTGGTTGTAGAGGGTCGGATCTTCGATCAGTTTGCCCACGGAGCCTTGTCCGTTCTGAACGTCATCGGTGATGCGATTCAGCTTGGCCAGGATCACATTGAGGCTCTCGACGGTGCCCTGGCTGGCCTTCACCACGTCCTGCAGGTTGGGTGTTTGGAGTGTATGCAGCTCGTCGCCGTCCTTGAGATGCGGCCCGACCGCCGTCGTGCTTTCGAGGTCGACCACGGTATCGCCCAGCACCCCGACAGTGGACAGCGAAGCCGTGGAATCGGTGTGCAGGCTGCCGTTGTACTTGGGATCGAGCTTCATCACCACCAGCACCGGGGTCATCTTGTGCGCCGGGTCGGTCGAGATCGCTACGCGTTGCACCTCGCCGATGGTAACGCCCTCCAGCTCCACGGGCGCGCCCACCTTCAGGCCCGCCGAGTTGTCGAAGTACGTGTGAACGATCAGCTTCTTGCTGAACAGCCCCATGCCCGACGCGCTGGTCATCAGGAACAGGAGAACGCACAGGAACGTCACCGAGGCCAGCACGATCAGGCCGACCTTCAACTGCGACCACTTGACTTCCTGCTGGCTAGGCATAGAGCTCCTTGGACGACCGAACGGCCCTTGAATACTGGTTTACCCATCGTATCAGTGGCGAGGGAAGGACCTCGCCCAGATTCAGATGCGGAGACCAATCGCCGCGATGCGGCGGGGAAAACGTAACGGCTAGCTTTCGGCGATCACCACCGCGATGGAGAGCGTGCGCGCATGCGACAGGCTGAGCGAAATCCGAGCAATCCCTAGGCGGTCGGCGATCTCTCGCGCTCGGCCGCTCAGATGCAGCTCGGGCCGCTCGCTCGGGCGGCGGCGCACCTCGAACTCGCGCCAGCTTACACCGCGGCTGATGCCGGTGCCGAGCGCCTTGGCGCCCGCTTCCTTGGCCGCGAAGCGCGCCGCCAGGCTCTCGGCGAAGCTCTTCTTCGCCATGCAGTAGGCAATCTCGCCGGGCGTATAGATGCGGCGCAGGAACGCCTCGCCGAAGCGCTCGAAGCTGCGCTCGATGCGGGCAATCTCGATGAGGTCGGTGCCGACTCCGATGACCAACGGGTGTTACTCCTTTCGCCATGGTAACCGTCGCAGCGTGCGACACCCATCATGGCAGCCCGCGCCGATGGCGATAACGTGGGTAGCAATGATCCTAACCTCTGGCAATAACGCGCTTCACCCCTTGGATAAGGCCGAAGACGGCCCCGCGATCGAGCTGCGCGGTTTCAGCTACGACGAGCAGCGGCGCATCGTCCCGGCACTGCTCGAAGCCATGGCCGTCTGCGGCTGCTTTGTCGAAGAGCAGCGGGTGCTCTCGCCTACTCAGACGCAATTGTGCTTCGAGGTGCATCTGCGCTCCGCCTTCGAGCTCTACAGCGAGCTGGTCGCGGCCGGCGTCGAACTCACCCGCGACAGCCACGTAAGGATGACCGGCCTCTGCACGCTGGGCGGCCACAACCCGCGCCAGGCCAAGCGCCGCCGCGTCATCAGCGTGCGCCTGGAGGTCAGCTTCCTCGAAGAAGACAACTTCGAGTTCGGTATGATGGCCATCGGCCTGGCGTAGCGTCGCGACTGGAGGCAGTTACGAAACTCAATTTGCAGGCGGACGAAGAATACGCAGAGGATCTTCGCGACGGAAGAACGCCCCAGCCTCGTTAAAGGCCAGGGCGTTCATTTATCCAACCTGCATGACTGCCAATTCATTTCCGTCCGGATCTACAAAATGAAACCGTCGTCCGCCAGGATAGGCAAAGGTTGGCACCGTGATCGTCCCGCCCGCATCTCGGATTTTGGCTTCCATGACCTCGATCTCTGTGGTCTCAATCATCGGCAGGAGTGCCTTTGATTTGCTTGCGGGATCGCCGTTGAAGCCCACTTCAAGTCCTGAGCCGTGAACAGCGACATAGTCCTCGCCGAAGTCCTCGAATGTCCACCCGAAGAGGTTTCCGTAGAAATGCTTAAGCGTCGTTACGTTGATAGAAGGCAGTTCCAGATATGCAAGCTGATTTTTCGACATAGAGGCTCCCGAGGCGTTTGCGCCAATCTCGCTCATTAGCCTCCATCCAACCTGCGGCGAGGAGATCGCGGTTAGGTAGAGGCCAAAGGAGTTGGCCTCGCGAGGAACGGAAGCATGATAACAGGGGCCGAAACGCTCTTCGACCAAAGAGTTCCGCAAGCGCCGCCGCCGTTCCGCTGCGATAGACTTGAACCTGCGCTTATGCAGCCCATTATTGAAGCCCAACATATCGGCAAGACGTACCACTCCGGAAAGTTTCAAGTTCACGCGCTGCGCGACGTTTCGTTCACCGTCGATCCGGGAGAGTTCGTGGCCGTCGTCGGCCCTTCAGGCTCCGGCAAGTCGACGCTCTTCTATGTGCTCGGCGGCCTCACCTCGGCGACCACCGGCTCGCTTTTCATCCAGGGCACCAACTTCTCGCGCTGCTCCGACGCCCAGCGCACTAGCCTGCGCCGCGCCCAGATCGGCTTCGTCTTCCAGCGTTTCAACCTGCTGCCCACCATCTCGGCGCAGGCCAACATCGAGCTGGCCCACGAGATTGCCGCCACCGGCAAACCTCTGGACCGCGCGCTGCTGGACCGCCTCTCGGGCCTGCTGCACATTCAGCAGCGGCTGGAGCATCGGCCCAACGAACTCTCCGGCGGCGAGCAGCAGCGCGTGGCCATCGCGCGGGCGCTGATTACCCGGCCGGCCATTGTGCTGGCCGATGAGCCGACCGGCAATCTCGACACCCAGAACTCGGAGGCGGTGCTGTCGATGCTGCGCTCCTCCAGCCGCGAGCTCAACCAGACCGTGCTGATGATTACCCACAACCCCGAGGCCGCGCAGATCGCCGACCGCATCCTGCACATGCGCGACGGCCAGATCACGGGCATCGAGGTGGGCAGCCGGCGCGGCGCGGGAGCGATTCCCGCAGGGCAGACTTCAGCTGCGAAGATTTAATTTGAAGTTTTAACTCAGGAGAGTTCGCGTGCTGAAACTTCATCGAGCCTGGACCGTCGCTCTGCTGTGGGCCGCAGCCGTCTCGATTGCACTGGGATCGCAGGGCGGCTCTGGCGCGGCGCAACAGGTCTCAGCCGCGACCTCCGCAACCGCCCAGACGGCCGCCCAGACGCGGGAAAACCTCCTCGACATCAACACCGCGACGCCCGAACAACTGAAGGCACTCCCCGGTATGGGTGACGAGTACGTGCGCCGAATCATCGCGGGACGACCCTATTCGGCGAAGAACCAACTGGTCGGCCGCGGTGTGCTTCCGCCGGCCGCCTACAACAAGATTTCCGGAAGAATTGTCGCTCGGCGGCCCCGGTAGTTACAGATTGGTTATTTTTGGAGTAGTATCGAGGGCGCAGCAAAGAGAGAGCTAGCCTCGCTACGTATGGACCGCAGAGTCCGGATGTAGCGGGGCTGATTTTTTGCTTCAGCGTTGCCCATCCCTCCGCGCCGGGCCCTGGAGAGGGCGAATATCGGATAAAGTGATTTCATGCGCATGAGCAGGGCAGCGGGGTTGGACGGCGGAGACGCGGCTGGTGGCGTGTCCCCTGCTGTGCGCTCTGCGGCGCCCGATCGCACTCGCACGCCCGCTGCCGGCGCCTGGCGCAGCGGACACTGCCGCTACGCCGCGCGCGTCGGCACGTTGATTCTCTCCGCGGTCGCGCTCGTGGGCTGTCAGGGCATCAGCATGGGCGCGGGCAGTGTGGCGCAGTTGCGCGTCATCGACGCCTCGCCTGACGCCCCCGCGATCGATTCGTATCAGAACAACGCGGCCCTGGCCTACAACCTCGGGTTCGGCACCGCGACCTCCTACGTGGCGATGCTGCCCGGCAGCTATACGCTGGCCGCCGACCGCGCCGGGACCCGCCAGGCATTGGTCGAGGGTCCCGCGAGCCTCAGCGCCGGCCATCAATACACCGCGATCGTCGGCAACGTGAACGCGGCGATGCAGCAGACGCTGTTGCTGGATCAGTCCACGCCCGCGCCCGCCGGTGAGATTGCCGTGCGTCTGGTGGACCAGGCGACGCACGCCGGAGCGGTCGATGTCTATCTCGTCCCCAAGGCAGGCAAGCTGTCCACCACCGAGCCGATCGCGACCGGGCTCAACTTCGGGAGCAACTCCGGCTACCTCGATCTACCGGCCGGGGTTTACGAACTTGCAGTGATGCCCGCGGGCACGGTGCCGGCGCGCTCGACGGTGACCCTGCTGAGCGGCGCGCAGGTGGAGTACGCGTCCGGCGCGGTGCGCACGATCGTGCTGATCGATACTGCGTCGCCGACTGCGTCCGCGCTGAGTCCCGGCGCTTCTCTCAGTGCCGCGCCGCCCGCCGCGGCAGGCGTGCAGGCCATCATCGCCGACGACTCCGATCCGTCCAACGACTAGAGCGAAGTGATCCCCAGCGGATGGAGCGAAGTGATCTCCAACGACTGGAGCGGCGTGATCTAGGCGGAGCGTTGCTTTTGCTTTTCTGGTTGTCATTCCTGGAGGGAATCCGCTTTTTCGGCGACTGAACCCATCGGGGTCTCTTCCAGCAAAGACGAAGGCCGCCGAATCGCTCGGCGGCCTTCGTCTTTGCTGTTTTCCCATTCCCTAGTAGCGATAGTTCTCCGCCTTGTACGGCCCTTCGACCGCAACGCTGAGATAATCGGCCTGTTTCTTCGAGAGCGTCGTCAGCTTCACGCCGATCTTCTCCAGATGCAGCCGCGCGACCTCTTCATCCAGCTTCTTGGGCAGCACATAGACGCCGATCTTGTAGGTGTCCTTGTTCGCCCAGAGGTCGAGCTGCGCGAGCGTCTGGTTGCTGAAGCTGTTGGACATCACAAAGCTCGGATGGCCGGTCGCGCAGCCAAGATTGACCAGCCGGCCTTCGGCGAGGATGAAGATCGAGCTGCCGCTGGGGAAGGTGTACTGGTCCACCTGCGGCTTGATGTTGAGCTTCTTCACGTCCTTCGATCCATCGAGCTCGGCCATCTGAATTTCGTTGTCGAAATGGCCGATGTTGCAGACGATCGCCTGGTCCTTCATCTGCTGCATGTGCTCGAAGGTGATGATGTCGAGATTGCCGGTGCAGGTGACGTAGATGTCGCCGCGGCCGAGCGTCTCTTCGAGCGTGGTGACCTCGTAGCCTTCCATCGCCGCCTGCAGCGCGTTGATCGGGTCGATCTCGGTGACGATCACGCGCGCGCCTAGCCCGCGCAGCGACGCAGCCGAGCCCTTGCCCACGTCGCCGTAACCGCAAACCACCGCAACCTTGCCCGCGACCATCACGTCGGTCGCGCGCTTGATGCCGTCCACCAGCGACTCGCGGCAGCCGTAGAGATTGTCGAACTTCGATTTCGTGACCGAGTCGTTGACATTGATCGCGGGCACCAGCAGCTTGCCCTGCTCCATCATCTTGTACAGCCGATGGACGCCGGTGGTGGTCTCCTCCGAAACGCCGCGCCATTCTTTTGCCACGTTGGTCCAGCGCTGCGGGTCTTCGGCGAGCGTGCGCTTGAGCAGGCCCTTGATGACCTCTTCCTCCTGCGAGCCCTTCGCGCCATCGATCCAACTGCGGTCGCCAGCTTCGAGCTCATAGCCCTTGTGGATGAGAAGGGTGACGTCGCCGCCATCGTCGACGACGAGCTGCGGTCCGAGGCCGCCCTCATGACGCAGCGCCTGGTCGGTGCACCACCAATATTCGTCGAGCGATTCACCCTT
The DNA here is from genome assembly GCA_965277925.1 of Granulicella sp. Taxonomy (GTDB): domain Bacteria; phylum Acidobacteriota; class Terriglobia; order Terriglobales; family Acidobacteriaceae; genus Granulicella. Next base: position 3,505,391 of record OZ255850.1, read on the forward strand.
CCAGGCGAAGACCGGAACACCCGCTGCTGCGATAGCCGCTGCCGCGTGGTCCTGCGTGGAGAAGATGTTGCACGAGGCCCAGCGCACGGTTGCGCCGAGGTCGACCAGCGTCTCGATCAGCACGGCGGTCTGAATGGTCATGTGCAGCGAGCCGGTGACGCGCACGCCCTTGAGCGGCTTACCCGCGGCATACTTGCGCCGGATGGACATCAGGCCGGGCATCTCCTGCTCCGCGATGGTGATCTCCTTGCGGCCCCACTCTGCCAGGCCGATGTCGGCCACCTTGTACTGCGCGGTTGTCTGCTCCAATGTCGCTGTCGGCATCTGTTCTCCTTTGATTGCAGTCTCAAGGATATCAAAGAGGCGCACAATGAGGCGGCAGGGTCGGGTAGAAAAAGAGTGGGGATAGGAGCTTCGTCGATGCGACACAGTGACCGTAGCAGGAGCTTCGCTGCGCTCAACTCCAGGCACCTTTTCTAAACCGGTTCTCCATGGGGGTAAGCGCCTCAAAAGCAGATTCCTACGAATGACAACCAGAGAGGCAAGAACCAAGAACTCGACACCAGGAGGCGCACTGCTATCTAGCGACGCAGACCCAGCCGCCTACAGCACAATGACCGCCGAGCCGTCCGCGTTCTCACCCTTGACGGCGAGCAGCGCCTCGCTCGCATCCTCAAGCGAGAAGGCGGTGACCTTGGGCTGAATATGCAGATCGTGCGCGACCTTCAGGAAGTCGCGTGCGTCGTCGCGGGTCATGTTGGCGACGCTGCGGATCTGGCGCTCGCCCCACAGCAGCTTGTCGTAGTCGAAGGCCGGCATCTGGTCGAGATGGATTGCGTTGATCGCGACCACGCCGCCTTTGCGCAGCGAACTCAGCGCATCGACGACCACCTTGCCCACAGGCGCAAAGGTCACCGCGCGGTCGAGCGCGACGGGCGGCTTCGCGTCTTCGTTTCCGACCCACGTCGCGCCCAGCGACTCGGCAGTCTGGCGATGCTCTTTGCCGCGCGTGACGACGCAGACCTCGCACTTCCACGAGCGCAGAATCTGAATCGCCATCGAAGCCGAGCTACCAAACCCAAACAGCCCGACACGCTCGCCCGGTTGCACACCTGCGACGCGCAGGCTGCGAAAGCCGATGATGCCGGCGCAGAGCAGTGGCGCGGCGTGCTGGTCGTCGAGGCCTTCGGGCAGCGGATAGACGAAATCCGCACGTGCGAGCGCGTACTCCGCATAGCCGCCATCGACGCTGTAGCCGGTGAAGGTGGAATGATCGCAGAGGTTCTCCATCGCGTGTTGGCAGAACCAGCAGGTGCCGTCCACGCCGCCCATCCAGGAGACCCCAACGCGAGTTCCAACTGGAAGCTCGGCGGTCGCGCCGTCGACGATTTCGCCGACGATCTGGTGGCCGGGGATGAGGCGCGGGCGCAGCGGCGGCAGATCGCCCTCGACGATATGCAGATCGGTGCGGCACACACCGCAGGCAATCACGCGCAGCAGAACGTGACCGGGTTCGAGCCGCGGTCTGGGAGCGTCTTCGAGGTGCAGGAACCATCCGGGCGAGATGTTTTGTGGATCGTAGACCGCGGCTCTCATGGCGATGTCCTCACTTAGTTCGATGGCTCCGAAAGCTAAAGCAGAATGCCCATTGGTGTCGAGCCTTACTGCTTCGACTCTCGCACCTGCTTTTCTGGTTGTCATTCCGTAGCGAAGCGGAGGAATCTGCTTTTGAGGCGGCTATACACCGATCGATGCACCGCGGCTAACGAGCCGCTTCCATCCGCTGCAACTCGCGCCATACGGCTTCAACTCTCCCTTCAAGCTGCGCGAGGCTTCCATCGTTAGGAAGGACCACGTTCTCGCCCTCGTGATTCGCGGTGTGCTGGAGCGCGAGCCGCCGCCGCGCGTCGGCTTCGAGCGCGGCGCGCTCTTCCGTAGAGATCTCGCGGCCCGCGGCAATGCGCTTGACGAAGCGCGCGATCTTTTCATGCTCGGGGGCCGTGACGATGAGAATGAGATCGAAGCGGCTCCGCCATGCCCCGTCAGGCACGTGCTTCGCGGAAAAGATCAGCGCAGACTCGACGACCGCGATGGCGTGAGGGTTAGTGTGGCCGAGCGCAGCGATCTGCTCGGCCTGGGTCTTGAGCACCGCCGGATGCACGATTGCGTTCAGCTCCTCAACGCGCGGGTGAGCGGAATCGAAGGCCAACTCGGCCAGCTTGCGGCGGTCGAGCGTGTCGTCCGGAGCGAGGACCGACGACCCAAAGTGCTCGACGATAGACGCGTAGACAGGTTGACCGGGCTGCATCGTCGCGCGGGCCATCTCGTCGGAGGAGAAGACGATGGCGCCACGCTCGGCGAGCATCCGCGCGACCGTGGACTTGCCGCTGCCGAGATCGCCGGTGAGGCCTACACGCAGCATGGTGGCTCCGCTACCTAGCTTCGTGTCGCTCGCCGCATCCGCGCGGCCTTCACGGTGTTGGACATCAACATCGCAATGGTCAGCGCGCCGACGCCGCCGGGCACGGGCGTGTACGCGCCGGAGAACGCGAAGGCCGCAGGATCAATGTCGCCGACCAGCGTCGAGCCGCGCTTGAAAAATCCCTCGCGGCGGCCCTTGTTATTCGGATCGCCGGCGGGGAAGAAGCGGTCGAGCTCGGCTTCGGTGGTAAGCCGGTTGATGCCTACGTCGACGAGCGTCGCGCCGGGCTGGACCATCTGCGGCGTCACGAAGCCCGGCCTGCCGATGGCTGCCACAAGGATGTCGGCCTGGCGCGTGATGCTGCCGAGATCGCGAGTGCGCGAGTGGCAGATGGTGACCGTGGCCGATGCGTTGAGCAGCATCGCGGCCACAGGCTTGCCGACGATGTTGGATCGGCCGAGCACAACGGCGCGGGCTCCCGCGAGCGGAATCTCGCTGCGCCGCAAAGCTTCGAGGACCCCTGCCGGGGTGCAGGGAGCGAGCACCTGATCGGGAGGAAATCCACTAGCCAGTCTGCCCACGTTAACAGGATGGAAGCCGTCGACGTCTTTGGTCGGGTCGACGGCTTCAAGCAGCCGAGGTGTATCCACATGCGCAGGCAGCGGCAGTTGAATCAGAATGCCATCGATGTCGTCGCGGCGGTTGAGATCGTCGACGATCGCCAGCAGTTCTTCGGTCGTGGATGTTGCCGGCGGCGTCAGCATCTCGGAGAAGATGCCCAGCTCGGCGCAGGTCTTCACCTTGCTGCGCACATAGATCTGCGAGGCCGGATTTTCGCCCACCAGAACGACCGCGAGGCCCGGTGTATAGCCCGGCTTTCCCATGTGCGGCAAGCGCGCGGCGGCGACCGCCGTAGCGGCTTCGGATTTGATCTCCGCGGCGATGTCGATGCCGTCCAGCACCCGCGGCGAAGTTGTGACAGTCTGCATGCTTCCAGCATATCGCGGCTGGTGGAAAGGTTGCCTGCACGACCAATGTTCCCAAATTTGTTCGCAACGACTGCTTTTTCCAGAGGCCCTGCAACCAGTTCCGTGCGATGGTGTTCTAAAGAAAGAACCGCGATTGACCTTGCGGGCAGAAGAGGAGGCCGACTGTGAACGATGGCAACGTTTCCAACGATTCCGACGATCGCATCTACGTTGAACGCTTCACGCCGACCGACTTGATGATGCTGCGCAATGAACTGCTGCAGTCCGGCGTCGATTCGTTTCAGGCAGCCGAGATCGTGGCCAATTTCTTGAGCGGACGAGGCTATGGAGTCTCCTCGCATGAGGCCCGCACCGCCGCGTCGCGCATTGAGTGTCCGGGCTGCACGACGGAACATATCCAGCAGGAGCTGGAGCGCGTTGCGATGGTTATGTAAGAGTTGTCACTTCTCAGTTGTTAGTCTTCAGTGTAGACCTCGCTTTGAATGGACATTCAAGCGGTTCTCCTGAGAACTAACTACTAAGAACTTACACCTAACAACTATTGAATCTCCCCTTCCGGCTCATCCGTCGGAGATTCGATCTCTGCTTGAAATCCTTCGAGCATCCGCTCGAGAAACGCGGCCGCGTCCAGGTCCTTGCGCTGCATGGATTCGGCGTTGACGATGTGGCGCGCGAGATCGGCCAGCACAATTCCCCAGGCAAAGGGGTCCTCCCAGGTGCCGGCGCGCAGGCTCACATGCTGCCCTTGCTCGGCGACCCACACGCGCAACAGTTCAAAAGAAGCCTTGTCCCGGCTGGCGGCCGGCGGTGGATCGAGAAACTTGTTGCTGGCAGACATACACCGCTCCTTGGGGAGGTCGTTTGGGGCGTTCAGATCGTCCGATCTGACATTCAAGGGTATGGAGCAAGAGTATCCGTGTTCGCCGCAAAGCAAAAGGCCCAAATGCGCGGGCCTCTGCTTTTGCACCCAAGGATCTCCCGCATCATGCCGCGGCAGCCTGACCGAGCCGGTCCTGCCACGGATCGATGACGATCTTGGTCACCTGCTCCTTCTTGTCGCGCCACATCTTGTACATCGCCGGAACCTCTTCGATTCCCGCACGATGCGAGATCATGAACGTCGGGTCGATCTTGCCCTCTTCAATCGATTTCAGCAGCGGCTTCAGGTACTTGTGCATATGGGTCTGGCCCATGCTCATATGAATGCCCTTGCCGAACGCCGCGCCGAAGTTCACCTTGTCCAGCACGCCGCCGTAGACGCCGGGGATCGACAGCGTTCCGCCCTTGCGGATGGCTTGGAAGGCCTGCCGCAGCACGAACGGGCGATCGGTCTCGAGCATCAGCGCCTGCTTCACTTTGTCGTACGTGCCGATCAGCGTATCGGAGTGCGCCTCCATGCCCACCGCGTCGATGCAGCAGTCCGGGCCGATGCCGCCGGTCAGATCGCGGAGCGCCTCCACGATCACCACGTCGTCGTCGCTGTAGTCGATGGTGGTTGCGCCGCAATAATCGCGCGCCAGCTTCAACCGCTCGGGAAAGCGATCGATCGCGATCACCTTCTCCGCGCCCATCATGTACGCGCTGGCGATCGCGAACAGCCCCACCGGCCCGCATCCCCACACCGCGACTGTATCGCCGGGCTGAATGTTCGCGTTCTCCGCGCCCATGTAGCCGGTCGGGTAGATGTCCGAGAGGAAGAGCACCTTCTCATCGGGCAGATCATTCTCGATCTTGATCGGCCCGACATCGGCAAACGGAACCCGCACATACTGCGCCTGCCCGCCCGCATAGCCGCCATAGATATGCGAGTAGCCGAACAGCGCCGAGCCCGAGTAGCCATACATGGTCTCGGCGATCTGCGCATTCGGGTTGGTGTTGTCGCACAGGCTCCACAGGTCCTTCTTGCAGAACAGGCAGTTGCCGCAGGCGATGGTGAAGGGCACCACCACGCGGTCGCCGCGCTTGAGATTTTTTACCGCGGGACCAACCTCCTCGACGATGCCCATGAACTCATGGCCGAGGATATCGCCCGATTCCATGGTGGGAATGTAGCCGTCGTAAAGATGAAGGTCGGAGCCGCAGATGGCAGTGCGCGTGACGCGCAGGATCGCATCGTGTGGATTGACGATCTGAGGGTCGGGAACAGTGTGGACTTCGATCGAACCTTTGCCCATCCAGCAGACTGCTTTCATGACGGAAATCTCCGGCGCGCGCGCGCCCGTTGGTCGTTCGTGAGTTGTGGCTCAAGCGATAGCAGGGACGCCCGTTGTGGAGAGTTTTGCTCTTGCCTTTCTGGTTGTCATTCCGCAGCGAATCCGGGGTCCCCGGCGAGCGTTCTTTGCTCGCTGGGGTGGAAAGCGGAGGAATCTGCTGTTTGTGGTGCCTATGCACCTTCGGAGAACCGCGCTAATACACCTGGCTGCCAACGAACTCGGTGAGTTCGGATTGGCCCGCGCTCACCTGGGTGCCCGGCGGCGTCGGATTATTCTCGCCGTACAAGCGTTCCTTGAGACCCCCGCTGAAGCCGCGCGGCCCGTGCGGATTGTGTTCGACCGTAGGAATCTCGCCGGCCTCGGCCAGTTGCTTGAAGTGGCGCAGGTCTTCGATCACGATCTGCCGCGGTGTGCGCTTGACCATCCCCGCCGCCGCGACGCCCAGTTTGCCGCCGGGGATTCTAACGCACTCCTGCAGTGTGACGCGCGTTCCCCGGTTGCCGGGAGCGGGCTCGAAGGTGACCCGGCCGGATTCGTCCACTTTGTCCCCGATCGAGCTCCAGCCGATCGCTTGCCCCGGAACATCTTCCATGATCTCCGAGTCGTACTCCAGCCGCTTGCCATCCGGATCGTCGGGGTCGCCCAGCACCCAATGGCTGACCGTGTCGCTGGTCTTGGTCACGGAGACCACATACTCCTGCCAGCGCGGCGCGAGTTCGACTTTGCGCCACAGCTCGTACAGCTTCTGTGGGTCGGCGAGAATCGTCTGCACCGCGTGGGCGTGCATCCTGCCGTCGTCCATATCCTGCTTCATGGGGCTGTAGATCGCGCCCTTGCCCGCTCCGGCGGGGAAGGTGGGAAGACCGCTGTCTACGCGGCCGATGAATTCGGGCATGTGTCGCCTCCGAGAGTCGAAATCGCGTCAACTCTCGGCGCGTCTGCTGGCTAGGATGGCGGAACATGTGCGCCACGATGCCTGCACCGCTGTCTTGACATGTAACTACAATTGTCATACTTTCGAAATATGCCATCCTCGCTTGAATTTGAGTGGCTTAGTGTGAAAGCAGAATCGAATTTCCTGAAGCATGGCGTCCGATTTGAGGATGCGACTCTGGTGTTCACGGATGAGCGGCGCATCGAAACCATGGACGTACGCAAGAACTATGGCGAAGAACGCCGATTGACGGTTGGCTTGGCCGAGGGCACATTGCTCGCGGTCGTTTACACCTTGCGAGGCTGGCCTCCAACCATCGCAAGGTTGATTTCAGCCAGAAAGGCGAATCTTGATGAGCGCAAGAAATATCGTCAAGTACAAACTTGATGCAGAGCGTGCCCGGTTGCCAGAACAGCGCGCACGGCTGAAGAGGGTCGCCGCGATACCCGACTCCGCGATCGACTATAGCGACATTTCGCCAGCCTCACCGGATGCGGTTTGGACACGGCCCGGCGCACTGGTGCCGGAGGGGAGAAAACAACTCGTCACTTTGCGCCTCGATCCGGACGTACTGGCCTTTTTTAAGGCCACCGGCGCGCGCTATCAGACCCGCATCAACGCCGCGTTGCGCGAATACATCAAACGCGCCGCGTGAAGCGAAGCGGGTGCACCTGCGCTTAGCGCCCGGCGAGCGCGGCTTCGATCCCGGGATTGACCTCGGCCTGCGCAAACTCGGCGGCCACGCGTATGCCGTTCATAATGGCGCGCTCGTTCGACGAGCCATGCCCCACGATGCACACCCCGCGCACCCCCAGCAGCGGCGCGCCGCCGTACTCCGAGTAGTCGAGCCGCTTCTTGAACGCGTCGAAGGCCTTGCGCGAGAGCAGCGCGCCCACCTGCGAAGTCACCGTCGACTTCAAGCTATGGCGCAGCGAGGACCGCACCAGCCGCGCCAGACCCTCGCTGGTCTTCAGCGCCACGTTGCCCACAAAGCCGTCGCACACCACGACATCGACGTTGCCGTTGTAGAGGTCGCGGCCTTCGACATTTCCCAGAAACTGCATCGGCTGCGCGCGCTGAGCGCCATCGCGCGGGGAGAGGCTTCGCGGCGAAATCTCCCGCTGCGAAATCTCCCGCTGCGAAATCTCCCGCAGCGAAAGTTCGCGCAGGAGCGGTAGCGTGTCGCGGGTCAGCGAGTTGCCCTTGCCGTCCTCTTCGCCGATCGACAGCAGCCCCACGCGCGGGTTCGCGATCCGCAGAACGTTTTTCGCATACATGTAGCCCATCACGGCAAACTGGACGAGATTTTCCGGGTCGCAATCGACATTGGCGCCCACGTCGAGCAGAACGCACGGGCCGCCGGATGTAGTCGGCAGAACGGCGGCCAGTGCCGGGCGATCGACCCCGGCGAGCGAGCCCAGCACCATCTTGGCGGTGGCCATGGCCGCGCCGGTGTTGCCGGCGGTGAGGAAGCCCGCGGCGCGGCCCTCGCGTACCATCTTCAGGCCGACCCGCATGGTTGAGTCGCGTTTGGAGCGGACCGCCTGGGCGGCCTTTTCCTCCATGCTGATCCACTCGCTGGCCTGAACGAGAAAAACGGCAGGGCGCTCCTGCTTCGCATAGCCCTTCAGGCATTCACGCAGTTTCGGGCGCAGGACATCCTCCGGCCCGACCAGGTGGACGCGAACGTCCAGATGGCGGCAGGCCAGGATGGCCCCGCGAATCTCAGGGTCGGGGGCCTTGTCGGACCCCATGGCATCGAGAACGATGTCGATCGGCATCAGGAATCAAAGGCCTTAAGAGTTGTTGCCTTTGCTTTTCTGGTTGTCATTCCGTAGGAATCTGCTGTTGGGGTGCCTATATAGCATCAGAAACCCCGCTACGCCGCTTCCTTCACGGCCACCACAGCGCGGCCCTTGTACTCGCCGCACTTCTTGCAAACGCGGTGAGACAGCTTCTTTTCGCCGCAGTTAGGGCAGTTCGAGGTGCCGGTGGGGGTCAGAAAGTCGTGGCTGCGGCGCTTGGCGGTGCGTTGTTTGCTGTGGCGCCGTTTCGGATTGGGCATGGTGGACCTCTCAACGTGATGTGGCCGTGAAGCTGGAGGGCTCGGGCCGAAGATCTTGGACGCAGCTTGAAGAAAACTAAAGAAACTCGGGCGTTGCTCAGGACCTGCTGCTCAGGACTTGCTGACGGCGGAAAATCCAGCCAGCACGGCCAGTCGCGAATCGACCGGCCGCTCCGCGCACCCGCACTCGGCCTGGTTGCGATCGGCGCCGCAGTGCGGGCAAAGACCCTTGCATTCCTGCCGGCAGAGTGTCCGGCTGGGCAGCGTCAACAGCACCTGCTCGCGCACGGCGTCCTCCAACAGCAGGCCGCTAGGTTCATAATACCCGATTTCGGTCTCGTCTTCTGTAATCGCTCGTTCGCCGCTCGCGTTGTCCACGCCGCCGGGGCGGAAGATCAGGTCGAAGTCGCCCGCAAGCGGCTGCCGGACGGGCTCCAGACAGCGCGCGCAGAGCTGCTCGAACTTCCCGGCGAAGCTGGCGCGCAGCCGGATATCGTCCACGAAATCACGCGGCCCGCGGTGCTCGACGATCAGCTCCGCCTGACCCTGCAGCGTCAGCGGCCCGATCTGGCGAATGTCCGGAGCATATTCGATCGCGCCGGAGGGAATGGACTCATCCAGCTTCAGCGGCTCGTCAACAAGTTGTGCGGGGAGTATCAGCATGGCTCAGACACCATTTTCTCACGTACCCGGCGCCTGCGTCAGCCTGGCCTGCGCAGCCTGGCCTGCGCAGCCTGGCCTGCGTCAGTTCATCTGGGTATCCGCACAACAACTCCCACCGAGAGCGTCGTAGGATGCGAATCAGGCACGCCGCTAAAGACCCCTGTCGCGATCTCGACGCGATAGCCGAGGAAAGGGTGGGCCGGCGGCATCACCTCGACGCCCGCTGCAACCTCGCTGGTCACCCCGTGGCTAGTCATCGTCTGGTTTGGCGCAGAAGGCTGAGGCTGAACGTTATTCACATAATAATTCGGTCCAAACAGCCCCACCACGTAGAACGACCCACCCCTTAAGGCGTACGACAGTCGCGGCCCGGTAAGTATGCCGGAGACACTTGCTTTCGTTCCGCGCACCTCCAATCCAGGACGCCAGGGATGATGCGTAAAGTCCGCAAAAATGCCCGCGGTGCCCGCTTCTGCGACGCCGGCGCTCGACGCCGCTCCCCACTGCAACCCAAGCTCAAGAAATGCCCCGACCGTTACAGCCGGCGGCGGCTCCTGCGGCTCGGGAGCCTGCGGCAGCCACTGCGCTCTCGCCTGACCGCACACCGATAAACCAAGCACCACTGCAAGAAGAGAAGTTCTCATGCCCACAGCATCGCGCACCTGGCTGACGCCGCAGCGCCCCGCTAGGACACTATCCGCACTGTCACAAGCCGCCCACCCGCGCTGCCAACGCCCGCACCTCCGCCAGCGACTCCTCCGCGATCAACGCAAACGGCAGCGCCCTCACCCTCGAGGGCAGGCACTCCGCAGTGTGGCTGTCGCAAACCACCGCCCACATCTGCTCCAGGCCGTCGAGCCAACCGGCTTCGCGCGCATCGCGGACCACCAGCGCTTCGGGCGGCAGTCCGGTGGCCAGCAGCATGGTGCGGCCAATCTCCAGAAACCGAGGCAAGCGCGACACCAGCCCGATCAGCTCCGTCTTCGGCCCAGGCAAATGCACCGCCAGCGACCCTGCCGCCGACCGTATCCGCAGCGCCACGAACGCCGCCTTGTTCCCGACCGATCGCCGTACGGCCTCCGCCTGACTCGGCAGCGCGGTTATAAGTGTCCCCGCGTTCTCATTCCCGGCAACACCGCAGCCCTCCACGGGCATCGGCACCGCAGCGCGCAGCTCGGCTACCGCAATCCGCCGCAGCTCCTCGTCAGGCTCCACCACCACCACCCGCTCAATGCGTGGCTCCCGAGACCGCCCCATCACGGCCGCGAGCCGATCCCGCAGTTCGTCCGCGCTGACGCCGAGCGCTTCCGCTAACTTCGCGGTTCTGCCAAGCATGCGGTCCAGGTCGGCTTCCGTCGGCGACCGCCTGCTCTTGTTCTCCTCGGTAACACCGGAAGCCGGAGCACAAACATCGGAAGCCCGCGCACGCGGCACACCACCGCCTGCGCGCACATAGACGCCGCTGCCCCGGCGCAGGGTCACGAGGTCTTCCTGTTCCAGCCTGCGATAGGCCGCGCTCACTGTATTGTGGTGCAGCCCGAAGCGCCGCGCCAGCCCCCGCACGCTGGGCAGCTTCTCGCCCGGCTGCAGGTCGCCGGCCAGCACCGCCAGGCGCACCTGGGTCACAATCTGCTCCGGCAGCGACACCTCGCTGGAATGCACAAACCAAAGGTTCAGCATTAGGTTTCTCACATCGTATAGCGCTGCGCCCTCGCTTAGGCAAACAGCCGGCGATGCCGCGCCGCCCCGGCCGAATGGGGTGTCGCAGCGGCCTAGCGCGCGAGCGGATAGAGTGCCAGATCGGAAAAATGGCGACGATAGAATGTCGAATCCAGCGTCATCAGGCGGTTGCTCTGAAGAAGGGCATGGGCTCCGATGACAAAGTCCGCCAAGATGCGGCGCGGGCCTTCCGGAGACGGCGTACGCTTGCGCGCAGCGTGCTTGGCGTAGCGGCGGCCGGCTTCGGTCCATACCGTTTCAGAGAGTGCGAAATCGATGACGATGCCAGCCTTGGCATAGAAGAGGATAATCTCGGGCTCCGCATAGAAAGGATGCGCGAGCGATTCAGCATAGACCGGGGGCGATACAAGGAGTGTGCCCTCCCGCTTGGCCGCTCCCATGGCTGCAACGATCTCCGGCCCAGTTGGCTCATTCAGCCAGAGCGAGGAGAGGATATTGGTGTCGAGCGCCGTCTTCATGCTGCTTGATCTTTTCGTGCCTGCAGGCGCTTGCGAGTCTCTTCAGCTTCATCCTCGTCGTCGCGCATATTCCGCACCCACGCAACGCTGTCAAAGTCTGGAGGAGCCTTCGCGACCCCTAAAAACTGCGCGAAGATGTTCTCCTCCTCGCGCACCGGCAGAACGACCGTCCGGCCGCTCGGGTCGGCCACGAACTTCACGCTGTCGCCTGCCTTCACCCCGAGTCGATTGCGAACCTCAAGGGGCAGCGTAATCTGGCCCTTGCTGCTGATCTTGCTTCTGGCCAGAAGCTTCTCTTCCACAGAGGCAGCCGGGTCAACCGTCGCCATGCTTTACCTCCAAACTTGCGTAAGGATAGCAATCTTTACTGGAAGAGTCGAATCGCCGCAACGCCCGCCGCCCCTGCTGCCTCGCAGTCGGAAATCTTATCCGCAGTGATGCCACCGAGCGCCAGCACCGGCGTTCCAATGGCTGCTTCACATGCCTGCCGCAACGCGTCCAGGCCGACGCCCGGGCTCACCACGTCGCCACCGACGCGCTTTTCGAAGACCGGCCCGAAGAGGATCAGATCGGCGCCAGCCTCGCCAGCGCGCCGCACCTCGTCGAGCGTATGGCAGGAGACGCTCACGATGGCCCTGGGCAACCCGGCATAGGCGAAGATCTGACGCACCTGCGCCGGCGTCAACTCCCCCGGCTTCGAGGTCAGATGAACGCCATCCGCGCGCGCGGCCACGGCGACGTCCGCGCGGCTCGCGTGGCTGTTGATCAGCAGCCTGGTGCGCGAGCCGTAGCGGGCAAATACCTCGACCATGGAGGCGGCCAGCGCGACAAGCTCCGCGGCCTTCAGTTGCTTCTCACGGAGTTGAACGAAGCCGATGCCCGCCGCAGCCCAGCGCCGCGCGTCTTCCAGCAGTGCGCCGTGGTCGAATTCCCGCGCATCTCCTGCGCTGATGGCGTAGCGAATCATCATGCCAGTGTAGAGGCTGCATCGAACCAGGCAGCCACGCCCCTCCATTCACGGGCCGGACGCGAGCCGGGGCTATGATAAGGAACGGCACCGCAGAATTTGGCCGGTTTGCAGGCCGAACGACCTCCAACTCGCTCCCGCACCTCACTCCCGCATCGAACCCCTTCAGGAGACGCACTCAGACACCCTATGGCCAGTGTTTACGACCTTATCGTGATCGGTTCCGGTCCCGCCGGGCAGCGCGCCGCCATCTACGGCGCCAAGATGCACAAGAAAATCGCCCTCGTCGAGATGCGCGAGGTCGTTGGCGGCGCCTGCATCAACACCGGCACCATCCCGTCCAAGACGATGCGCGAGGCCGTGCTGCACCTCTCCGGCTACAACTACAAGTCCATCTACGGGATGAATTACCGGGTGAAGGAACGCATCACCATGGCGGACCTCGCCTTCCGCGTGCAGCACGTCATCAAGACCGAGGTCGATGTCACCGAGGCGCAGCTCTCGCGCAACAACATCGAGATGCTGACCGGCGTGGCCAGCTTCGAGGACCCGACGCATGTCAAGGTGACCAACTCCCGCGGCGCGACTGTCTATGAAGCCAACAACATTCTCATCGCCACAGGAACCAAACCCGCAAGCTCGCCGAAGGTGCCGATCAACGGGACCTCCATCGTCAACTCCGACCTGGTGCTGAATCTTCCGGCGCTGCCGCAGACCATGATCATCGTGGGTGGCGGCGTGATCGGCGTCGAGTACTGCTGCATGTTCGCGGCTTTGGGAGTCAGAGTCACGCTGATCGAACGCCGCCCGCGGCTGCTCGAGTTCGCCGACCAGGAGATCGTCGAGGCGCTCAGCTATCACCTCCGCGACGCGCGCGTCACCATGCGGCTCAACGAAGAGGTGGAGTCGGTCGAGGAGATCGACGGCAAGGTCGTCGCGAACCTGGAGTCGAAGAAGAAGCTGCAGGGCGATGCGCTGCTCTACGCGGTCGGCCGCCAGGGCAACGTCGACGAGCTGCAGCTGCAGAACGCGGGCATCGAAGCCGACGCGCGCGGCCGCATCGCAGTCGATAAGGACTTCCGCACCAAAGCTCCCACGGTGTTTGCCGTCGGCGACGTCATCGGCTTTCCTTCGCTGGCGTCGGTCTCCATGGAGCAGGGCCGCATCGCCTCCGCGCGCGCCTTCGGTGACACCACCATCGTCTCCAACCCCAGCTACTATCCCTACGGCATCTACACCATTCCCGAGATCAGCTTCATCGGCAAGACCGAGGAGCAGTTGACCGAGGAAGACGTTCCTTACGAAGTCGGCGTGGCCTACTATCGCGAGATCGCGCGCGGACAGATCCGCGGCGACACCACCGGCCGGCTGAAGATCATCTTCCACCGCGAGACCCACGTCCTGCTGGGCGTGCATATCATCGGCGAAGGCGCCAGCGAGCTGCTGCACATCGGCCAGGCGGTGATGATTCTGGGCGGCAAGCTCGACTACTTCGTCGATACGGTCTTCAACTATCCCACGCTGGCCGAATGCTACAAGGTAGCCGCGTTCAATGGCCTGAACCGCGTGGCGAGACTTGAATAAAGTGAGGCTTAGAGATAAGGCGAGGCTCGATTTCGCTTTGAAGGGGATGGGCTGCAGCCCATCCGTGACTTGAAGTAAAAGAAGGCGCGGCTTTGGCCGCTGAGGGAATGCCGGACGGAAGCAGAACTCCTTCCTGCATACCGCTATTTTCGACGCACCACACTCAGAGGAAAGCTCAGAGGAAAGCATGGAACAGAGCGGGCAGGCCACGACGGCCAACAGAAAGACCGGCGATTGCAAGACCATCGGTGTGATCCTCAGCGAGCGCATCTACGCCGGTCTGATCGTCGACCACAAGCTCGCCGGCGAGATCCTCAGCGCGCCCTCCTCGCTCGGTCCGCAGGATGCCGAAGACGATTACACGCTGATCGAGATGCCCACCGAGGCGGTCATCGCCGCGGTCTGCGATCTGGTCCTCGATCTCGCCAAAGGGGCCCTCGCCAAAGGAGCCGAGGACTCGCTCACCGCAGTCGGCATCGCGTTGCCCGGCCTGGTCCGCCAGGGCGTCGTTGAAGACGCTCCCAACCTGCCGCAGTTGAAGGGGGCGCGCATGCAGGAGGCGATCGCGACAAAACTCGCGGCGCGTGGAATTTCGGCGCACGTCAACCTCGTCAACGACGCCGACGCCATGGCCGCCGGCTTGGCCTGCGCGCATGACCGCCTGGAGCATGTCATCCGCGTCTGGACGCTCGGCACCGGCATCGGCTACGGCATCTATCCGTTCGCCCAGGAGGTCTGGGGCGAGGGCGGTCACAGCGTGGTCACCCTCGACGAGAAGGAGAACTTCTGCGGCTGCGGCGGCCGCGGCCACGTGGAGGGCATCATGGGCCATCGCGCCATGCGTCTGCGCTTCCTCGACATGGAGCCCGAGGAGGTCTTCGAGGCCGCCAACCGCCGCCAGAATCCCGATCCGCGCTGCCTCGACTTCAAGCGCCTCTGGCACAAGGCGCTGGCCGCGGCGACCGCCACTTCCATCCACTATCGCGGCCCGGGAAGGTTTTTCCTGACCGGCTACAACGTCCGCTTCCTCGACCTGAACATGCTCAAGGACTACCTGCACCAGATGGTCAAAATGAGCCCGCTGCAGAGCTACGCGCTCGAGGTCGTCGACGACGAACAGGCCACCCGCATCATCGGCGCGGCGGTCGCGGCGGAGCAGGCCGCCGGGCGATAGAGAACCTCTGATCAAGTAACTGTTTTGAAGGGGTGGGACTTCAGTCCCACCGTAACCTCAACCCATTTCTCAGTCTGGTTTCATCGAGGCGCCGTTCGGGCGAAACGCGATCTCGCTTTTCTTGCCATTGCGGGTCACGACGCCTTCATAACTCACTACGGTGTTGCCGTGTGTGACCGACTCGATACGGCCCAGCGTTCCACTCTCTGACGCCCTCTTGAATGCACTCGCGACAGGCGCTGGCAACGAATCGAGCTCAACCTGCTGCTCGATCTCGAGAACGCTCCCATCGGCGCCAAACGTAATGTCCTTGCTGCGCCCATCGAGCATGGTCTCCAGCTCGTAGCTTGTCTTGCCGCCGCTTACATCCTTTACGCAATTCCGCACGGTGCCATTGCCCACCGCGTCGTGGCTCGCGGCTTGAACCGCCGATGGCAGTGCCTTGCATGGAATCGAGTGTTCCGCAGCCAGCGCTGCCCCTGTGGACAATGCGCCAAACGTTAGAGCGGTAATGCCTATCCCAATGTTTCTCATAATTTCTCCTGGAGACCGTAAGGCGTCTCGCTCACGATCCTAGCAATGAAAGATGAAGAGTTTCTGAAGGCACAGCCTGCAGCGGCGGGGCGCACGGCTTGCACACTTCTCCAGCACGCCATCGACGGTGTGTCGGAGCGAATAAATCGCGAACGCCGCCGGTGCAGCCTTGTTCCGTCTCCGGGCGGGTTGGCATCTCAGCCATATCAGCCGTCGCGCTCCTCCGGCTAAGCGGTCGGTTAGCATGGGTGGTGCAACACAAGGAATGCTATGTTATCTGCCGAGACAAAGCCTATCTCCGTTGGGGAACTACTTGTAAAGGAGTTTCTCGAGCCGCGTGGATTGACCCCGACCGACCTGGCGTCCCGTTGCGGTCTGCCGCGCAAGCAGGTCCATCAACTATGCCGCGATCAGCGCGCGGTTACAGCGGATACAGCGCGGATACTGGCGAACGTCTTCGGCAACTCCGCGGACTTTTGGCTCAATACGCAGCGCCGCGCCGATCAGTGGGAGGCCGTCCATAAGGCGTCCCGCGCAGAGCGCATGGCCTGGGCACTGCCCCTCGATTCCAAGACGCGGCGAGCCAGGCGGGCGCAGCGGCTTAGCGCTGACATTGCGGACAGTAGACCGTTGTACGGCCTCCAACCACGATTTTCCTGAGCGGCGTTGCACAGGTTTTACACAGTTCGCCGGCCCGCCCATACACCATGTGCTGAAGCTGAAAGAACCCGCGAACCCCATCGGCGTCCACATAGTCCGAAACCGATGAACCGCCCAGTTTGATCGCATGGGCGAGCACCTGTTGCAGCGCAACATGCAGGCGCGCGAGCTCGGCGTGAGTGAGCCGTCCAGCCTGTTTACGCGGCCGGATGCCGGCGCGGAACAAACTCTCGTCCGCATAGATATTGCCCACACCGTGCAGGATCGACTGGTTCAGCAGCGCGGCCTTGATGGCCAGCTTGCGGCCCTTGAAGAGCTTGGCAAAATCCTCCGCGCAGATGGTCGTCGGCTCAGCGCCGGGGCCGGTGTAGCCGCCGGGCTCGGCTTCAGATTTGGTCACCACGGACAGCCGTCCAAACCTGCGCGGGTCCACAAACCGAAGCTCGACGAACCGCACCTCCCGCCCTCCTGTTTCGCCGGGCGCCCCGCTCAGCGAGAGCACCGCATGCGTGTGCGGCGGCCACGGCACCTCGGGCCGCGAGACCAGCAGCCGGCCGGTCATGCCAAGATGCACCAGGAACTGCGCGACTACAGATGCGCTCTCACCTTTGCGCCCGCCCTCGCCTTTGCGCCCGCCCTCGCCTTTGCGCTCGCCCTCACCTTTGCCTTCGCCCTCGCCTTTGCTGTTGCTCTTGCCTTTCTTGTTGTCATTCCCGAAGGGAATCTGCTTCTCGCCCGTGCCGCCACCGCGTCCCAGATCCATCACAATCGTCTTGCCCACGCGCCGCACGCGCTCGATCTGCGCGCCCGTCAGAGTCTCGACGATCTCGCTCTCCGGTGACTTGAAGGTCTGCGGCTTGCCGCTGGTCCACACGCGGACGATGCGCTGTCCGCGCACCCGCGCATCCACCCCATTCGCAACTGTTTCGACCTCGGGAAGTTCAGGCATCCAGATTAGGATACCCAACGCGCCCTACCTGCCCGCATGGCCGCCCCCGTCATCCAGGGAGCGCCCACTATGAAGGCTGTAACTGCGTCCGATGGAAGAAATACATTTTCGCGCGTCTGGAAACGGCGTAGATTGAAGCTCTGCCCTGAATATCTCATCACTTCTGGACGAACTATGAATCGCGCCATTTTTCTGAAACTGCTTACCATCGGCGCGCTTGCCGTGGTCATCCTGATTGCTCTTTTCATGGTCGATGGCGTCATCTCCGACCGGCAGGAGTATCGCAACGACGCTGTCAAGAGCATCTCGGCGAGCTATGCCTCGGAGCAGCGAATTCTTGGGCCATTGCTTGTCCAGCCCTACAGCGAGACCACACCCGAAGAGACCCTGACCGATAAGGGCGTCAAGAAGATCGAGATGCATACCGTGGACTCGACCTACACCGTCTTTCCGCGCCAACTCTCCATTCGGGGAGTCGTCAAGCCATCCATTCGGCGACACGGCCTCTATCGCGTTCCGGTATACGAGTTTTCAGGCACGCTCTCCGGTCACCTTGACGTGCCACCGGCGCCGCTAAAAGGAACCGTGCAATATGGTGTACCCTACCTGGCCTTTGCTGTAAAGGACGCCCGCGGAATCGTGGGCACGCCCGCTGTCCGCGTCAACGGAGTGGCGTACGCGATACAGGGAGCGGCGGAGACGACCCAGGAAAAGGACAGCAATGTGCATGTACCCATCGCCTGGGGCAGCAATCTTCGGGCGCTTCTGCCCGCGATCGCGGGTAAGACTGGCGGTCTGGACTTCGCGCTCGATCTGACACTCGCGGGCACTCAGAAACTGGAGTTAGTCCCGCTTGCCGATTCGAATCACTTCGAGTTGAGCTCTTCCTGGTCCGAGCCGCTCTTCGCAGGCCAGTTCTTGCCTCGAAGCCGCGAGATCACCGCGCAGGGCTTCCATGCCGTATGGGACGTTTCCTCGCTGGCTTCGCCTACGCAGCACCAGCTTATGGCAGGAGCCGACACAGTCGACGTCGTCAACGTGAGCCTCGCCGATAGCATCGATTCCTATCGGCTATCAGAGCGCGCGGTGAAGTACGGCATTCTCTTTGTGTTGATCACCTTCGGCGGCTTCTTCCTTTTCGAACTCGTCAAGCGGATGCTCATCCATCCGGTGCAGTACCTTCTGGTCGGCTTCTGTCTGGCGGTCTTCTTCCTTCTGCTCGTCAGCTTCAGCGAGCACATGCCGTTCGGCGTGGCTTATCTGCTCTCCAGTGTTGCCTGCATTGGGCTGCTTACCTATTACCTTGTCTTCGTTCTGCGCAGCGTCGTCTACGGCATGAGCTTCGGTGCGATCTTAGCCGCGCTGTATGCCGCCATCTATGGTCTGCTCATTTCAGAAGACAATGCTCTCCTGCTGGGATCGCTGCTGCTCTTCGGTCTGATTGCATTGGTGATGATCGCAACGCGCAGGGTCGACTGGTATCAACGGACCGCCGAGCTTTCGCGCTCCGATGCCCCACCGCCTCCGTCGCCATCAACTTCCCGCCCTTCCGGAGTTCCAGCGCCCTGACGATCACAGGCCATCCGGGACTTGGCAGTATAAAATGACTCATGGGCGCGAGCGTTCCTTCGGGACTCGGCTGCGCGCACTTCCCCCCGGCAGTATCTTCGGAGCAACTTCCTCGTGAGCCAGTCCCCAAGCCAGCCCGCGTCGCGCGCGCAGCGCCAGCCATCTTCCAGCGCGCAGCACCGTCCGTCCGCCGTCATCCTCGGCGCCCAGTGGGGCGATGAGGGCAAGGGCAAGATCGTCGATGTCCTCTCCGAAAAATTCGACATCGTCGCCCGCTACGCCGGCGGCCATAATGCTGGCCACACGGTCATCATCCACGGCAAGAAGTTTGTTCTGCAGCTCATCCCCTGCGGCGTGCTGCGGCCCGGATGCAAGGGCGTTATCGGCAACGGCGTTGTGCTTGACCCGATGGCCTTTCTCGGCGAGGTCAAGAAGCTCAAGGACGCCGGTCTTCCTGTCGATGACCAACTCTTCGTCTCCAACCGCGCGCAGGTGATTTTGCCGTATCACCGCATGATCGAACTCGCGGCCGAGACTGCGCCGGGACGCCAGACCATCGGCACCACGCGGCGCGGCATCGGTCCGGCGTATGAGGACAAGATTCACCGCAACGGGCTGCGTGTCGTGGACCTGCTGAACAGCTCGCTGCTGCGCACGCACATCAACAACGCCTGTCATGAGAAGAACACCATAGCCCATGCTTTGTTTGGGACCGAGCCGCTCGACCCCAAGCAGATGTACGAGGACTACGCGCGCGCCGCTGAGCAGATCGCGCCGTTCGTCACCGACACGGCGTATTTGCTCAACCACGCGCTCGACCAGGGCCAGAATGTGATGTTCGAAGGAGCGCAGGGCGCGCTGCTGGACATTGACCACGGGACGTATCCGTTTGTCACCAGCTCGTCGTCGACGGCGGGGGGGGCGGTTACTGGTACGGGTGTTGGGCCGACGAAGATCGGCACAGTGATCGGCGTCACCAAGGCGTACGTCACGCGCGTCGGCGAAGGGCCGTTCCCGACCGAGATCGAGACCCACGCGGGCGAGCTGCTGCGCGCGCGGGGCCAGGAATACGGCGCCGTCACCGGCCGGCCGCGCCGTTGCGGCTGGCTCGATATCCCGCTGCTGCGCTACTCCAACATGATCAACGCCACCGAATGGTTGGTGGTCACCAAGATGGACGTGATGGACGAGTGCGAGGAGATTCCCGTCTGCACCGGCTATAAAATCGACGGCAAGCTGACTGACGTGGTGCCCGCCGACGTGCGCGGCTTCAAGTCGATCCAGCCGGTCTACACCACGCTGAAGGGCTGGATGGCGTCGACCGAGGGCATCACCGAATTCGACAAGCTGCCCAAGCTGGCGCAGGAGTACATGCACTTCATCGAGCGCGAGAGCGGAGCCAAGATCGGCATGATCTCCACCGGCCCCGACCGCGTCCAGACCATGACCATGCCCGGCTTCGATGCGATGCTGGGGTAGGAGACTTCAAATTTGAGTTTTACAATTCCTGTGGCGATCGTTTTGCTCGGTTCCGTCTCCTTTTTTGTGGGAGGATTGCAGCTCTGGCGGTTGCGTGTACCGTCGAGGCCGCACGCCTCCGTCGCTCACCTGTCGGCTCAACAGAGACATAGCAGGATTCGAAAGTTGAGTTATGTCTGCTTTGCATTGGGTGCTCTCATGCTCATAGCAGGAATTGTCTTAGCCCGACTTGGAAACACCTTATGATCAGCTTTACCGTTCGCATGACATTTCGTTCCGAAGACCGCGAGGAGATCGCGCGCATCCTCCGCGAGCTTGCGATCCTCTCTCGCCAGGAGCCGGGCTGCGTCAGCTACATTCCGCACCTCCTCGAAAGCGATCCTGACAGCATCGTCATCTATGAGCAGTACCGCGACGAGGCCGCTCTGGAGCACCATCGCGGCACGCCGCACTTCGCGAAGTTTGCCATCGGCGGCCTGTACCAGAAGATGCTGGAGCGCTCACTGGAGAACCTCACCGCCCTCGCCTGAGCCACTGCCGGGTCTCGGCGAATTGGCCTGATTTCGCGCCGATCTCCCCCAACCGCTCTCCCCGGACCGACTTTCCGAACCGATCTTCCCGAGCCGGGGCATCTCACAGGCTATGCGGGTGCTGCGCCCATCCGGTATCGTGGTGGCACGGAAGGAGCGTCATGACGATTGGCTTTGACGCGCCGCCGATCTCCGGTCTACCATCCGGTACGCCCATGTCGCGATCCCTGCCCACGCATCTCGCCGCAATTCTGCTCGCCCTGTTGGCGGGACCGCTGCTGGCGGCGCCCATCCCGATGCTGGGGGCGCCTGTCCCGATGCCGTCGGCGCATATCCACTCGCAGCAGCAGCGAATGCCTCACGAGCACAAGCACCTCGAGCGCGAGCAGATTGTGGCGCTCGAAGATCAGTGGCGCCAGGCCCAGTTGGCCAACGATGTGCCCGCGATGGACAAGCTGCTCTCCGACGACTATCTCGGCATCAACTCCAACGGCGACGTTGTCACCAAGAACCAGCAGTTGGACCACATGCGCAACCGCCAGTTGGTCATCGACAAGCTCGACACCTCCGACCTCAAGATCAAGCTGATCGGCCCGATCGCCATCGTGACCTCACTCGCGCAGGTGGAGGGACGCCTGGACGGCTCGCCTCTCACGGGTGCATTTCGCTACACGCGTGTCTATCAGCGGCTGCCCGGCGGAGGCTGGAAGATCACCAACTTTGAAATCACGCGCATCCCCCACTCCAGGCATAAGCCCGAGCAGACGGACAAGCAGTAGACGCAGCCCCGCCGCCTCATCGAAAGCGATCCGATCTCGCTTGCAGGTTGTCGCTCCGCAGCGGGCAGAGGAAGTCCTTCGCTATTTTGTTCGTCATTCCCGAAGCCGGGGTCCCCGGCGAGCGCACTTGCTTGCTGGGGTGGGAAGGGAATATGCGTTTGCAGTCTCTACACCCTCAGGCAATTGCCAAATAGAGACCCACAAGCCGAAGTCACAGGAGCGGCCCAGAAAAAACCGGGCCTTTCGGCCCGGTAAAGCGTGGAGCAAATCCTTGTTGAGAAAATCGGAGGAGTCGTTTCAGGCCACCTGCGCCTGATCCCGGGGTGTCCGGTCCATCAACTCCGGAGTCTTGCGCACACCGGTCACGTTCAATCCTGAAACCCGGCGCATCAACGAGCGCGTGCCCCCGGTCAGGCGGGCATCTTCCGGTTCGCGCAGCCCATTGGGAAGGTGCGCGGCAATCGCGGCAATTCGCGAACTCGTCTCGGGCGCTCCATCCTGCGGCTGGCGCAGCAGTCTGGCGCCGGGAGCCAGCGACCAGGGAGCAACGCCTCGTCCGGTTCGCTGCGCGGCGAACGTCTTCTGCGCGCTGAGCTTTGCAGTCATTTGGGCCGCGCGTGTAGCTTGAATTCCCGCAACCTGGACTCCGCCGTTCTGTGATCTGGGTGTCAATTGGGTTATTTGGTGGTGGGTTATCTGGGTTATCGGCTGAGTCGCCATGAGCTACCTCCTGCTGGGCGTGCTCGAACAATTAGTCAGATGGAGGTTCGCTTTGTAAAGTTGTCCGTCGATAGACGACAGAACCATCCTCTGTTCCCGCTACGGCACGTGGCGTGCTTCAACCCCTTCGCGGACTGCCGCTGCCCGCGGGCGCAGCCTCGCACTCGTCAGCGGCCAGGGCTGCCCGCAGCTTGCGCCACGACTGCTCCAGCATCTCCGGCAGGATGCGCGTCTCGGCCAGCACCGACATATAGTTGTTGTCGCCATCCCAGCGCGGCACCGCATGCATGTGCAGGTGGTCCGCCACGCCGGCCCCCGCCGATCGGCCCAGGTTCATCCCCAGATTCAATCCATCCGGGCGATACACCGCGCGCAGCGCCCGTTCGGCCCGCTGGGTTAGCCGCAACAGCTCGCCGGCCACCGCGATTGGCAGCGCGGCCAGCGAGTCCTCGTGCACGTACGGCACCGCCATCACATGGCCGCTGTTGTAAGGGAACGCATTGAGCACCAGAAAGCCGGTGGGCGCGCGCTCCACGATGAACGCGGCGCCCTCCGCCTGCTCCAAGGGCATGCCGTTGTCCACCGCGAAATCCACCGCCGCGATCATGTTGCAGAAGACGCAGCCGAGGTCGCCGGGCCACGCCGCCAGCGCCTCGGGAACACCGCGCCTGGCGTAGCGCATGCCCGCATTGGCGACTGCGGCCGCCGGCGCCGCATCGCCGCCCGGGGTCTCTCCCGTGTTCAGCGCCGCCGCATCGCTTGAGGCCGCTGCCGTGCTCGAGGCCGCTGCCGTGCCCGCGGCCGCGTCCAGGCCCGCCGCCGCGCCGGTGACATAGTCATAGCGCCAGGGTGTCCAGAGCCGATTCATTCGACCAGTATAGGGGTGAATCTGCGAGCGCAAACGGCATGCGCTCAGGCATGCGCTCGATGACGGCAGAGCCGTTGCGTTTGTTCCTGCCTGTTGTTGTCTGTTCTTGTCTTTGCCGTTCTGGTTGTCATTCCGCAGGAATCTGCTTCTGCGTCGCTGGCTGAGGCGAGCAGTATGGGTGTCGTACTCCGTGACGCCGGGTGTCCTCAGCACTGCCGCCGTTTGCCGTTCCAAACGAACGCGACCCCGATCGAAGTCCCAGGCCAGCTCTTCATCACAAAACGATGAATTCGTGCAGGGGATCGTGCAGGGGATCGTGCAGGGGCTATCGATCCGCCGCAACCCTCACGCAACCCGCTGTAGTCGGTCTACGTCCAATGGCCATGCGATCAGCGCGTGCGCAGGATAAGGGTGCGAACATCGGCCTCGCCGTCACCGCTTCGTTGACCCAGGGTTCTCCCCACTGCTACACTTTGATAGAGCCTCTGTGCGCGGGATCCAGTCGCAGCCGCTCTTCTACCCAAGATTCATCTCACTCCCGCTGACATCATCGTTTGAGACCCACCCTCTTCCGGGAGGCAGACTCATCTGCCGTCCGGGAGACCTCCTCCAGCGATGACTTTTGCAAAGAGCGAACCACTGGATTCCGGAGCAGCTTGACCCATGCCCGATCAAGACCACCTATCCCTTCAACCCGAGAGCACAGCCCTGAACACGACATTGGAACCCACCGCGCCTGAAACGATGACCGAGCAATCGGCGTCCACCGATCTGTCTCTCAACTCGACCGATCTGTCCCTCAACCCCTCTGCCGAAACCGGCAACCGATCCCAGCACGAAAGTGCTAACGGAACCCAGCACGAAAGTGCCAACGGTATCCAGCACGAAAGTGCCAACGGTATCCAGCACGAAAGTGCCAACGGTATCCAGCACGACGGTTCCGACGACGCCGAGCACGAAGCTGCCGGCAACGCTCATCACGAAGCCCAGCACAGCATGCAGGCTGAATCGGCCGCGCCTGCTCAGGCCGCTGCTCCTGCTTCGGCTCCGGACGCTGCTGGCGCCCCGACCGACGACGTCCAGATCGATGCCGCCCAGACCGACGAGCCCGAGTACGACGCCGAGGACTTTGCCAAGGCGCTCGAGAGCTTCGATCGCGAACAGGCCGCCGAGACCGCGACTGCCCAGTCGCTGACCGCCGAAGAGGCCGTCGTCTCCGGCACCGTCGTCAAGATCACCGACAAGCATGCAGTCATCGACATCGGTCTCAAGTCGGAGGGGTTGATCCCGATCGAGCAGGTGCTGGACCACAATGGCGCGCCCAAGTTCAACGTTGGCGATGTCATCGAAGTGGTGGTGGAGCGCGAGGAGAAAGAGGGCGGCTATCTTGTCAGCTACGACAAGGCGTTGCGCCACAAGGTCTGGGACAAGCTCGAAGAGGCCGCCAACACCAAGACTCCCGTCAAGGGCATGGTCCTGTCGCGCGTCAAGGGCGGCCTTACGGTCGACATCGGCATCAAGGCGTTCCTGCCCGGATCGCAGGTCGAAGTGCGCCCCGTGCGCAACCTCGACGGCTACATCGGCACCGAGATTGAAGTCCGCGTCATCAAGCTGAACAAGAAGCGCGGCAACGTCGTCATCTCGCGCAAGGAAATCCTCGAAGAGGAGCAGAACGCCAAGAAGTCCGTAACGCTCTCCACGCTCGAAGAGGGCTCGGTCTTCACCGGCGTGGTCAAGAACCTCACGGATTATGGGGCGTTTGTAGACATGGGCGGTCTCGACGGCCTGCTGCACATCACCGACATGAGCTGGGGCCGCCTCACGCATCCCCGCGATCTGGTCAACGTTGGCGATGAGATCCAGGTCAAGGTGCTGAAGTTCGACAAGGAGAAGCAGCGCGTCTCGCTGGGCTTCAAGCAGCTCACGCCCGACCCCTGGCTGGACGCCATCGAGCGCTACCCGGTGGGCGCGCACGTGCGCGGCCGCGTGCTCTCGGTCACCGATTATGGATCTTTTGTGGAGCTGGAGCAGGGAATCGAAGGCCTGGTCCACGTCTCCGAAATGACGTGGTCCAAGCGCATGAAGCACCCGTCGAAGCTGGTCAAGCCCGGCGACGAGGTCGACACCATCATCCTCAGCGTGAACCCCAACGACCGCCGCATCTCCCTCGGCATGAAGCAGCTCCAGGACAATCCCTGGGAGCAGCTCGAGGACAAGTATCCGATCGGCGCCATCATCGAGGGCCGCGTCCGCAACCTCACCGACTTCGGGGCATTTATCGAAATCGAAGACGGCATCGACGGTCTCGTCCACGTCTCAAACCTCTCCTGGACCAAGCGCATCAAGCATCCTTCTGAGGTGCTCAAGAAGGGCGAAAAGGTCAAGGCTGTCGTGCTCGGCGTCGAGCCCGAAAACCGCCGCCTTTCGCTCGGCGTCAAGCAGTTGCAGCCCGATGTCTGGGACACCTTCTTCGCGCAGCATCGCGTCGGCGACGTCATCAAGGGCAAGGTCCTGCGCACCGCGCAGTTCGGCGCCTTCG
Organism: Granulicella sp.; assembly: GCA_965277925.1. Classification (GTDB taxonomy): domain Bacteria; phylum Acidobacteriota; class Terriglobia; order Terriglobales; family Acidobacteriaceae; genus Granulicella. The sequence continues at coordinate 3,531,227 of OZ255850.1, forward strand.
TCGAGATCGCCGAGGGAGTCGAGGGCCTCTGCCACGTCTCCGAAGCGGTCAACGAGCACGGCAAGCAGATGAACCTGGAGGTCGGCGACGAGCATGAGTTCAAGATCGTCAAGATGAACCAGGAAGAGAAGAAGGTCGGGCTTTCCATCAAGGCCGTTGGCGAAGAGGCCAGCCGCGCCGAGGTCGAGAGCTACAAGGAATCGGCCATCAAGAGCAGCAAGGGCAAGGGCCACGGACAGGGCAACAGCTCAAGCTCCTCTTCTGGCTCCTCCTCCTCCACAACCCTCGGCGACCTGCTCAACTGGAAGCGCGCTGAACGCGAAGACCAGGACCAGTGAACCGGAACACACGCAAGACAATAGAAAGGCTACCGCAGAGGGTGGCCTTTCTCATTGCTTCCCGCCGGGCATTCCATAGACGTTGACCTACGCCGGAGTCCTCATTGGTATCGAGTCATGTAGCTGCTTGGCTTTGCCTTTGCACTTGCTTTTCTGGTTGTCATTCCGCAGCGCAGCGGAGGAATCTGCTTCTTCTGAGCATCTATACACCATGGGGGGCACCGCTCTAAGGCTGCAGTACGAAGTCCTTGATTGAGACCCGTGCCGCGGCGAGCGAGCGCGACCGTTCCGGCTTGATCCGCACCGTAATTTCGTCGAACGTTCTGCCGCCCGCCCCATGCGCCAACGCGCGCGGAAGCGGGAACGTAACGCTGTCCTCCACCGGCGCCCGGTGCAGCGGCATCGGCGACACCTTGCTGGAGGCCAGAACCATCGCTCCCAGCGAGATCGAGGTGTCCTTCTTCGATGCCATATCCCGCAGCAGGACCTCCAGCGCGATGGTTCCGGGAACGTTGTCCGCGTTCGTCAAATCCACTCGCAGCGACCGGCAGCAGCTCATCGCGATGGGCCTGTCCAGCGGCTGGTGCGCTTCCATAATCAGCGGCTCTTCATCGGTTGACCCCACGTGTTTCTTGGTGGGGTCACCTTGCTCTACACGTGCGTTCGGCCCAGGCCGCGTATCGGGTTGCTTGAAGTACCAGTACGCTCCATCGAAGGCGATCGCGCGCGGCTTGCCCGGTACCGAGGAGACCGTTGCCGGCTGTGGCACGACGATCTCGTGCGGCTTGCGAGGCGTGAACAGGATGATGCTGCTATAGCCGCTGGAACCGCTGTGCGCCCGCGTTGTGGGATGGAGCACAGCTGGGCGAGGTATCCCCAGCATCCCCCTCAACTCGCCCGCGGCGTACATGGTCAGAAACGGAAGCAGCGCCAGCACCAGCATGAGCCAGACGAACAGCGAGTTTCCCGCTGAAATTCCGCGCCACGACCGGACACCCGACCGGCCACACGACCCAACCGGTCCTGTTCTCGAACCATCGAGCCAGCGGTCGACCGGATAGATCGCCGCTGCTCCCAGCAGACAGCCTGCGGTCCAGTCGTGGTGCGCCGCGAGCATCACGACGCCCGCCTGGGCTGCCATCCCGGTCAGGATGGAAGGCCGCAGCACACGCCAGAGCGGTGGAGCCTCTTCGGCGCAAAACAGTTCAGGCCCCGCTGGAGAGAGTGTCAAAACGCCGGCGCCATCGTCGACGGCGGCGTCTTCCTGCGCGGCCCGGCCCTTCAGCAGAATCGTCGTGAAGATGGCGGTCACCGGAAGAAAGACGGCAACCAGCGGCGACCGTTCGCTGCTCAGCAGCGCGATCAGCGGCAGCCACACGATGGCCACCCACGCCGCCCAGATCACCGGCCAGATGTGTGGGCACGGTTCGCTGTCGTCGCGGACCCTGCACACTCCCCACACGGCCAGCGCGTGCACGAAACCTGCGATCAGCAGATACAGCGTCGCCAGCGTGAAGACCTGCCGCCACGAATGCAACATATTCGTCGGCCGTTCGCAGACCAGCGCCACGGTGAACGCCGTTAGCAGCAAGCTGCCCGCCAGCGGCCAGGCGAGTGGAAAGGCGGTTTCCTGCGTGGATCTCGTATCCATAGCGGCTCCTCAATTGGAAGAACGACAGGAAGAAGACTGTGGCAAGACACGCTCATCCTTCCACACCTCTTGCGCGGAAAGCAAACCACACCAGAGCTGGTTGACCTTTCGTTGCCGCTGGCTTGCTCTTGCCTCTTTGGTTGTCGATCCTCTTTTCTAGTTGTCACTCCGTAGCGAAGCGCAGGAATCTGCTTCCGGGGTGGCTATGCACCATCGGGAGCGCTGCTCCACCCAACCTCTGATCCAGCATCTGGTCTTGAAGGGGCGGGACTTCAGTCCCGCCGTAACCTCAATCGCTGCAATGTGGCTTTAGCCACTGAGGGAATCTCCCGGACCTAACCAAAGCTCTACCCCAAGCGCACTCCAGGGCGACCCTTGTCCTATCCGCAACTGATATGCTCATCCCCATGACTCGTATGCTTTGCTGGGCCGTTCTGGCCGTTTCCATCCCATGCTGTGCCGCAACTCCCGCCATCCAACTCCCGTCAGCCACCGAAACCCGCATCGCCGCCATCGCGGAAAAGGTGCTCCACGACACCGGCGTTCCCTCCGCCTCCATCGGCATCGTCGAGAACGGCCAGATCGTCTACACCCGCGCCTTCGGTCTCGCGCGACTTGCCTCGCCGCCGCACGCCTCGCCGCCGCCCGACCCGCCGCTGCCCGCCGACGCCTCCATGGCCTATCCCATCGGCTCGGTCTCCAAGCAGTTCACCGCGGCCGCCATTCTTCTGCTGCAGCAGCAAGGCAAGCTCTCGCTCAATGACCCCGTCAGCCGGTTCTTCCCCGAGCTCACCCGCGCCAAAGACGTCAAGCTCATCAACCTCCTCACCCACACCTCCGGCTACCAGGACTACGCTCCGCAGGACTACACCGTCCCCGCCTGGAAGGTGCCCGTCGACCCGCTCAAGGTCATCCATGAGTATGCCGGCAAGCCGCTGGACTTCGAGCCCGGCACCCAGTGGCAGTACTCCAACACCAACTTCGTGCTGGCCGCGCTGATCGTCGAGAAGGTCTCGGGCCTTCCCTTCGACCAGTTCCTGCGCGAGCGCATCCTCCAGCCCGCGGCCATCGACCACGTGCTCGACCTCAACACCCAGCGCGCGCAGCTCCGCGTCACCGGCTATATGCGTTATGCGCTGGCCCCACTGCGGCCGGCCACGCTCGAAGCCCCTGGCTGGTACTTCGGTGACGCCGACCTCGCCATGCCCGTCGCCTCGCTGCTGCAATGGGACCTGAGTGTGATCGATCGCAGTCTGCTCTCCGCCGAGAGCTACAAGGAGATGGAGACCCCCTACATCCTGAAGAACGGCAAGAGCTCCGGCTACGGCCTCGGCATCGATATCCGCTTCATCGGCGGCCAGCGCGTCGACGAGCACTCCGGCGAAGTTGGCGGCTTCGTCTCCGAGAACATGGTCTTTCCCGACGCCCGCGCGGCCATCGCCGTCCTGACCAACCAGGAAGCCTCCGCCGCAGCCACGGAGATTGCTCAGGAGATCGTTCCCGTGGTGCTCGGCGCCGGGTCCAACAGCCAGATCTCCGATACCGCGGCCCTGTTCGCGCCCAGACTCAAGGAAGTCCTTACCGGCCTGCAGAAGGGCGAGATCGACCGCTCCCTCTTCACTCCCGACTGCAATGCCTACTTCAGCCCGGAGGCGCGGGCCGCCTTCCAATCTAGCCTCGCGCCGCTGGGCACGATCACCTCGGTCGTACGCAACCGCACCGCCCTGCGCGGCGGCATGACCTTCGGCGGCTACCGCGTCGAGTTCTCCAACGGCACCGCCCTCGACGTCACCGTCTACCTCACCTCCGCCGGCAAAATCGAACAGTTGCTGGTGGAAGGCAAAGCCTAACCCGTCCGGCGTACCCATTCCCCGGCGTAGCAGGCTCGGGTAACCCATTCATCGCAACATTTATCGCGATGAGTGGGGAACGCCAACCGTCCATCGGCGGGTTCCTTTGCCTCCGCGGGATATCGATCCTTGAGCAGAGTCCTCATCGGTGTAGAGCCTCGCTCTTGCCCTTCTGGTTGTCATTCCGCAGCGTAGCGGAGGAATCTGCTTCTTGGATCGTCTATCCACCATCGGGGAAACCGCTCGAATACCGCTCCATTGCCTCTCGTCCACGCCGAAGCCCTATACTGAAGGGGTGAAGCGTCTGCTTCAAATCGGCGTGCTCCTTCTCGGCGTGGCCGCTGTGCTATTACCGCTGCTGGAGTTCTTTGACCGCTGGGACCCTCCCGGACCGCCGATGAACGACACCGAGCTTGGCGCCTTCGCTTTCATTCTGGTCCTTGCTCTCATTCTGCTGGTCGCCTATTCCATAGCGGCTCTGCACAGGCTCGTGGCGAAGCACACTGTACTTTGCGCTCGACCATTCTTTTCGATAACGGCCGAAGCTGGCGTCGTGCTTTTCTTCGCCGTCGTGCCGCATAGCTCGCCCCCTCTAAGAATCTGATCTCCGCTTTGAGAGCACTCCGCGTGGCCGCCGATTCAAGAGCGTGCCTGTAGAGCGTCCTGCCGCGTCTTCCATGACGCTGGCCGAACTTGTTCCAACCCAATGGAGTTCCCAAGGAATGTCATCTTCCAAAATGCTTCGCGCCTGCGAAGTGGCTTGTCTGTTCTGTTTTCTGAACGCTCCCGTTCTCGCTCAAATCGCTCGCAGTGGAACTGTAGCCGCAGTTGTGACCGGCCCGGATGGCTCGGCAGTTCCAACCGCAACGGTCTCGCTTTCCAGCACCGACGGACAGGTGCGCACGGGCCCCTCTCTGCCCGATGGCAGCTTCACCTTGAACGATCTGCCCAGCGGCAGCTACATCGCTCACGTGACCGCGCCGGGCTTTGCCGCCTATACGGACGCCTCCGTTTCGGTCGCGATCGGGCGCACCACCCACCTGCTCGTCACGCTGGCGCTGGCCGGAACACAGGAGACAGTCAACGTGAATGGCAGCCAAACTGTCCTCGACACCACCCAGACTTCACCGGTGGTCAACATCGACCGTGACCGGGTGGAGGAATCGCCCATCCCCAGCCGAAACTATCTGACCTTCGTTCTGCTGGCTCCGCAGGTTGCGCCGGCGAACCCGGCGCTTGCTCGGCAAACCGGTCTGCCGGCGAGTGGCGGCTTCAGCTTCGGCGGCATGCGTCCCGGCAGCAACGCCGTCTACCTCGATGGCGTGGACGACGACGACGAATACAGCGGAGGCAGCCGGACGGAACTCTCCCCTGAAGCAATCAGCGATTTTCAGATCGTCAACCATGGCTTCGCAGCGGAGTCGGGCGGCGGTGCGGGCGGTTCCATCGATGTCCAGACCCGCGTGGGGACCAACCGCCGCCATGGCGACGCCTTCATCTTCGTGCAGAACGGCGCTTTGAACGGGACGCCGCCGCTCGAGCTGCCGCCGCACAAGCCGGACGAGAGCCGGCTCCGTGTCGGTCTATCCATGGGCGCCGCGCTGCAGCCCGATAAGACCTTCTACTATGTCGCCGCCGAGCAGGAACTCGCGCGCGGCGAAGATGCCACCGACATCGTCCCCGGAACCGCCGCGCTGATCGACAACGCCCTCCGCGCGACCGGCCCATTGGCGGCGCTGCGTCTCGAAACCGGCTTCATCCCGACCACCGAACAGGAAACGGAGATCTCCGGACGCCTCGACCACACCCTCACTCCGCGTCAGACGCTGATGCTGCGATATGCCTTCACCAACTCGCGCAACGTGAACGACGCCTTCAACACGGACGACCTCTCCGACGCCACCGCGAGAGGCTCCTCCTTCACCGCCGACAACAGCCTGAACGGAACGCTCAGCTCGACGTTCGGCCCAAAGACTTTCAACGCATTGAACCTCGAAGTGGCGCAGCGCCGTGTGGCCGAACGGACTGCCAGCCAGAGCGGTCCCGGCATACTGATCCCCGGCGTGGCGCTCTTCGGTACGCCCTACTTCGGCAACGATCGCCACTACGAAACCCACCTTGAACTCGGCGACGATCTCTCCTGGCAGCACGGTCACCATCTCTCCCAGGTCGGCGCAATGGTCGACCGCGTAGCCCTGCGCGCCCAGGTTCCAGACGGCGCGCAAGGACTGTTCGTGTTCCCAACCCTCGCCGCCCTTCAGACCGGCAATGCGGACTTCTTCACCCAATCGTTTGGCAACTTCGACACCAACTTTGCGGAGGTCCGCGCCGCCGCCTACGCGCAGGACCACTGGACTGCCGCTCGCACATTGACCATCGATTACGGCCTGCGCTACGAGCAGAACCGTCTGCCAGGGAGCCTTCCGCAGAATCCTTTTCTATTCAGCCCGCGCTTCGGCCTTGCCTGGACCCCTCAAAAATCGCTGGTCCTGCGTGGAGGGTTCGGCATCTTCTATGACCGCTATCTGCTCTCCACCGTCAATAATCTGCTGGCGAAAGATGGCGCCCACGGCTTCTCGCAGGTTGTCGAGGACCAGGCCGCGGCGGCGATCTATCGCAGCGGCGTTGCATCTTCGCAGCCTCAGTCCCACATCTCGCCAAGCATCTGGAGGGCAGCGCCGGACCTTGCGAACCCCTACAGCGAGGTCGCGTCCGGGAGCGCCGAGCAGGCCCTGCCCCTGCAGGCCACGCTCAAAGCGGAGTATCAGTATGTCCACGGAGTCGCGCTTGGCCGCACCTCCAACGTCAACCTTCTGCCGCCCGTTCTTCTGACCGCGCAGAACGCCGCCGGACTCGGCGTAAGCTCGCCCACCGCGCAGCAACTCGGCCAACCGGTATTCTCGGGCTCGCGGAGCGATCCTGCCTATGATGCCATCAACCAGTTCTCAACCTCCGCCAATTCGACGTACAACGGCGCGACGCTCACGTTGAATCGTCAATTCACCGACGACGTTCAACTGCTGGCCGGCTACACCTACTCCAGGACCATCGACGATGCTTCGTACGATGCCGAGCAGCCGCAGGACCCCTTCGATCTCCGCGCGGAGCGGGCGCTTTCCCTCGAAGATCAGCGCCAACGCGTCACGCTCAGCGGCCTCTGGCTCATTGGCCCCGACCTCGGCGACCCGCAGGACGCCGCGGCCAATGCGCATCCCGGTCCACTGCTGCGGGCCTTCACAGGCTTCGAGTTTGTTCCCATCTTCAGCTACACCAGCGGCTTTCGAGCCAATCCGCTGGTCGGCGTAGACAGCAATCGGGAGCACATCTTTCCGTTCGCCGCGCGCCCGGACGGCTTAGGCCGGAACGCCCTTCGGACTTCGCCGAACATCGATCTGGATCTTCGCATTCTGCGCATGGTCCCGATCGCCTCCGGCCATCTGGACGTTGTTGCCGAGTCGTTCAATCTGCTGAACCACCAGAATATTTCCTTGCTGAATACGGCCTTTGGGTCGGGGTCACGGGCCGCGTCCGGATTCGGTCAGCCGATCGAAGCATCGACCGCGCGCCGTATTCAATTCTCGCTGGATTACGAGTTTTGACGCGCCCCAGCCGCCTGCGTAGCGAAGGCCGATGGAAAGCAGGTCTTCGCTTTCGACTCCTGAATGCTTACAAGTCCTAAAACATTAGTTGACAATATTGCGGCTTGCGTATTATTGTCCTAATTCATTAGGAGTAAGCAATGGCAAAGCAGGAAAAGAACGGTCTGACAAAGCTCGAATTGCAGGTCATGCAGGTCGTCTGGAAGTTCGGCATTGCCACCGTCAGCGCCGTCCAGGAGGGATTGGAGCAGCCCCTTGCCTACACCACCGTGCAGACCATGCTGAACATCCTCGAGCGCAAAGGCAAGCTGACCCGGGAGCTCCGGGGCCGCGCGTTCGCGTACAGCGCAACCGTTTCGGAAGCCAAGGCCAGCCGCCATGCGGTGCGCGACCTCGTCGACCGGATGTTCGGCGGCTCCAGCGAACAACTGGTGATGAGCCTGATCAAGAGCGGCCAGATCGACGCGAAGAAGATCGCAAAGCTGAGCAAACGGCTGGAGCAGGAGGAAGGGAAAAAGAGATGAAAATCTTCGAGGCCTCTTTCGAACCATGGATGCTGTCGTATGCCCTCAACTCGCTTTGGCAGGTCCCGCTGGTCTTCGCCGCGGCCTGGTGCGCGGTCCGGCTCGCGACCCGCCCGCTGTGGCATTGCGGCCCTGCGATCGAGCACCGGATATGGGTCTCCGCGCTGGTGCTCGAAGCCCTTCTCCCAGCTCTTTCCATCGCACCGCTTTCCAATCGGCCCATCCACCTCTTGCACGCTCTATGGGCGCTGCTGCTTCGCCCAGAGGGCTCGGGCGGCAACGCACAAATCATCGTGGTTCCGGGCGTTGGCTACGCCCATGGCACGCTCGGTCTGCCGCCCTTCCTGCTCGCGGCAATCGCGGCTGCGTACGCGTCCAGCGTCGCGTACTTCGCAGCACGTCTCGCCATCGGCCTCTGGAAGACGCACGCGGTCCTGCGCCGTGCGGAGGTCTTCGCTCCCACCGGCACTGCCGCGATAACCTGGGGCCGCTGCCGCCGTGAATTCCACGTCGTGAACCCCGAACTCCTAATCTCTTCGGAGATCGCCGGCCCCATGACGATGGGCGTTTGCCGCCAGGTGATGCTCCTGCCTCCGGGCTTCGCCGCAACCCTGCCGGAAGAGGATTTCAACGCAGTCATCGCCCACGAGTTCGCCCATATGCAACGCCGCGACTTCGCTACAAACCTGCTCTGCGAGGTACTGTCGCTGCCTGTCGCCTACCACCCGCTGCTGCGAGTCACGCGCGCACGCGTCGCCGAAACCCGCGAGATGGTCTGCGACGCCATGGCCGCCGAAGCTGTCGCGGGGCCGGAGAGATATGCAAGATCACTGCTGCGGTTGGCGTCCCTTCTCGTAAGGCAGACGCCCGCCACGAACCTTCACGCCATCGGAATATTCGATGCCCACACCTTCGAGAGGAGAATGATGAGCCTGACTGAAAAGCACGTCAAACTGCAAGGCACGCGGCGATTCGCGCTAACCGCGCTCTGTATCGCGATCGGCATCGGCACCTGCGCGTCCGCGATGGCGCTTCGAATGGACGTTTCCGCGTCCGCGCTTCAGGACGAAGCTCAATCCACAGCGCCGCCGCGCGCGACGGCGCGGGTCTCGGGCGGCGTCATGGCCGGCAACATCCTCAGCAAAGTACAGCCTGTCTATCCGCCAGACGCGAAGGCTGCGCGGATTCAGGGCTCGGTCGTGCTGCACGCCATCATCGGCAAAGATGGCGGCATCGAAAGCTTGCAAGTAATCTCCGGACCGAAGGAGCTCGCAATGTCGGCCTGGAACGCCGTCAAGCAATGGACCTACAAACCCTATCTACTTAACGGCAATCCAACCGCTGTAGAAACCACGATCACCGTCAACTATTCCCTGAATCGCTAAAGAGACGCTCAGGCAGCCTTCCGGAACAGCGGGCGTATCTTCGCCCGCTTCCTCCGCCGGGCCCGCGCAAGATCGTAGTTCGCCGGGAGTAGGAATTACCGCCGCTTGTTCTTCCGCTGCCGGCCCTTCGCCTTCCCGCCCACCTTCTGGTCTTTGGCCTTGGCCTTCTTCGCCTCGCTCTTGCCGCCGCGCAGCGAACCCGCGCCGCTATTGGCCTTGGGCTCGGTCCCCGGCAGCAGCGCGAACTGCAACCGCCGCTGCTGGCGGTCAATGCGGTCGAGCAGCACATGCACACGTTGGCCGATCGCGAAGCAGTGGCCGGTGCGCGCGCCGCAGATCGTGCGGTCCGTATCGCGGAAGCTGTAGTGGTCGCCCGCCAGCGACCCGATCGGCACCAGCCCCTCGATGAACAGCTCGTCCAGCTCGACGAAAAATCCGAACTTGGTCATTGAAAGAATAATCGCGGAGAAGTCGTCGCCGACACGGTCCTCCATGAACTTCATCTTCTTCCACTCGATCAGCTCGCGCTCAGCGTCGGCCGCCCGCCGCTCGGCCTGCGAGCTCTCGACGGCAATGTCATTCAACTCCTCCGCGGCAATCGGCCCTTCGATTGAGCCGTCACGACCTTGGGTGGCCCATTCATGCGCAGCTTCCGGGGTCCCCGGCGAGCGGTCTTTGCTCGCTGGGGTGGTAGAGCGCATGAGTGGGGTCGGCAACGACCTCCCCCGCGCACGCTCCAGCTCCGCCGCCCACGGCTGCGGATCGTCGCTCCGAATCGCTCCACCGCGCGCATCTGCTCCTTGCCGCAGCATCGCCCGCACCAGCCGATGCACAATCAGATCCGGATAGCGCCGGATAGGCGACGTAAAGTGCGTATAGTGCGGACTGGCCAGCGCGAAGTGCCCCTCGTTCTGCTCCGCATAGCGCGCCTGCTTCAGCGACCGCAGCATCAGATACGAGAGGATGCGCTCCTCCGGCGTCCCGCTGATCCGCAGCACCAGCTTCTGATACATCTGCGGTGTCACCGGAATGCTCTGCGGAATCTCATGCTGCTGCACTGCGCGTGAATCTTTCCCTCGTCCTTGCGGCGCTCGCGCGCTGCGCCCGCGCGACTCACGCCGGTCCGCCTTCATCGTCAACTTGCGCACCGGCAGATTGCCCAGCCCCAGCGAGTGCCCAAAACCCGCCGCGGTCTCCTCGAAGTCCACGATGCGCTTCGGGTCGGGCATCTCATGGATGCGGTAGATCGACGCAATCCCAAGCCCCTCCAGCCACGTCGCGACGCACTCGTTGGCCGACAGCATGAACTCCTCGATCAGCCGGTGCGACCAACCGCGCTCCGACCGCACGATGGCCTTCATGTTCCCGTCCGGGTCGAACTCCACCACCGGCTCCGGCAGGTCAAAGTCGATCGACCCCCGGCGGACTCGCTTGGCGTTCAGCCGCAGCGCCAGCTCCAGCATCCGGGCCACACCCATTTTGATCGCCGCCGGAAGCTCCGGCTGCTCCATCCCCACCCGCTCGCGTTCCGCAAAATCCTCCGCAGTGGGCCCAGCGGCCGCCTCCGCATGTTCGAGCCGCGTTTCACCATGCGAAAACCGTGCAGAAAGCGCATTCACCGCAGCACTTTTTGCGGCATCAATGCAATGCTGGACGCTGGTATAGGTCATCCGCCGCACGCTGCGAATCACACCCTCGGCCACGCGATACCCCACGATCTCGCCCCGTGGATCGATCTCCATAATGCAGCTAAGTACAAGCCTGTCTTCATTTGGCAGCAGGCTACACATGCCGCTCGAAAGCGCGTGCGGCAGCATCGGCACCGCGCGATCCGGAAAGTACACGCTGGTCCCACGCACCCGCGCCTCCGTGTCCAGCGCCGATCCGGGCCGAACGTACCAGCTCACATCCGCGATATGCACCTGCAACTCACTGTTTCCATTGGGTAAATCCCGCACCAGCACGGCGTCGTCGAAGTCCCGAGCGGTCTCTCCATCGATGGTAACGATCGGAAATCCGCGAAAATCCTCGCGTTTTGCCACTTCTTCATGGGACAAACTGCCCACCGTCTCTTGCGCTCGCTCGCCCGCTTCCGCCAGCACCGCCGCAGGGAACTGATGCGGAATGTGGTGTTTACGGATGACGATCTCAACATCGACGCCAAACGCATCGGGTGGCCCGAGCACCTCGATCACCCGCCCTCGCGCTGCCCGGCCTGGCGAAGGAAAACTGATGATCTCGACATCAACCGCCAGACCTTCCAGCGGAAAATTCGGGTCTGGATTTCCGCGCCGGATGCGATCGGAGCCTGTAGCGCTAGCCTGCTCTTCGCTGCCACCTTCGGCCAAACCCTGGCGAGTAAACTGTTGCTGCCGCTCGACTTGCGCGCGTGCTTCCTCACCCAGCATGCGATGCGGAGAATCTGTACTGGATGGTATTTTTTCGTCCCCTTCGGCGATCGCGATAGCACCGCCAATGCGCTCATCCAAGGGGGTTACAAAGTTGCCAACAGCCCGCGCCAGGCCGAAGCCGGAGTCGCCGCCGCCAACATGCCGTGGTTGCTGGGGCTGCGGCCGATTTCGTCCCTGAGCACGTGCGTAGTGAAAGATCCCGACGACCGTCGGATTGCGCCGCGTCAGGACGCGGGCGATGCGGCCGGAACGGCGCCCATCACGCCCCGGTGGCGCTTCGTCGACCAGCACCAGATCGCCCTGCATGGCCCCATTGATCTCGTTAGGGGGGATGAAGATGTCCCGGTTCTCGCGGGAATTGCCCCGATCCGCGCCCAGCCTGGCGGCAGATTTCGCCGCGCCTGCCGGGTCGGGCCGGACGAAGCCAAACCCGTCGCGATGCAGGTCCAGCCGGCCTCCAATCAGACGGTCACGGCCGGAACGATCGCGCCCGTCTGGCACTATTGCCGTCACCTGGCGATGGGAATTTGAAAGACCTTTACGAATCTCGCCAGCGGTTGGATTGGGTACGGAAGTAGGCAATACCGATGTGTCGGTGAAGGGAACTGACCACATCTCATCCCCGGTCCGCACCAGATCACCGCGCGTCACCATGCCGCCGAGCTGCTCCAGCAGCAGGCGGCGTTCGCGGCCACCTCCCAATCCGAGCTCGCGGATGAGCTGCTTATAACCGGCCTTTCCGCCTGCCGAGCGGCCGATGCGAGCCAGCAGATCGCGATCGCTCCGGCCGCCGCTGCTGCCGCTCGGATCGTCGGGGCGGCTGCCGTGATTGTGAGGTTTCAGAGGTCGCGCCATCGTCTCCTCACGAGCATAACCCCTTGTCGAGTCCGGACCAGAAGCGAAATGCCGTCCGGGCGCAAGACGATGGGCCGCCATCGGGTGTGACGGATGCGGCCACTGAACGCACCGGGACAGGCGTCAGGCCAGAGACGATTGGCCGAGCACGAAAGTATGAATTGACAGGGTTAATTGTGGAAAAAGTCTGGAACTTCGTACTAAGTGAAACGGTTACGAACGTTCCGTTACAGGGGTAATAATAACAGAAGAGTAAACAGTCATATGTCTCAGAACACTGGACTTAGCTTTAGTGTGACTTTACGTTGAGATCACTCGGCTTGTCCAGAGAAAAATTTCAAGAGCAGTCTCAAGGAGAAACATCATGGAAACCACTCTCATCCGCGGCTTCGTCCTCTTCCTCGCACTCACTGGATTTGGTGCTTCCTCATTCTCCAGCCGTCCTACGGCAAAGGCAGCCATTGGCGGCGGTGGCCCCACTCCGCTCTGCGCTCCTAACAGCGGTCATTACTGCGGCATGGACTAAACGAGCCCAAAACGGGAACGCTCCAAATTATTTAAACTTATAGCTTGTGGTTGACCTTCTGAGGGGGTACTATTCTCTTTGCGAGGGATGGCCATGACCGCGAAGATGCTCCTAGAGTACTCAAGCACCACAGAGCTTATCCTTTGTGTGTCCATGATTGTACTTTTTTGGCGCAAGGGCTTGTTGCGGGAGTTTAAGTGGTTAGCAGCTTTCTTGGCTGTTCATGCTGCTTACGAAGCTATTAGTGTCCCCCTGTTGTTCTTCCGGAAGACGCTCGGTGTTCCAATACAAGTCGCATATAACGCATACTTTTGCTCGTTCTGGTGTGACTTTGTTCTAGAGGCTGTGTTTTCCGTTCTGATCGTCTATGCAGTCTATCAGGTGGCGATGAAACCGCTCAAAGGTCTGGATCGCCTGGGCACGCGGATCTTCCGGTGGGTCGCTCTTGTGTCGGTCCTGGTGGCGGTTAGCTTTGTGATTGTTCCGCACACCATCGGCGACACGATCCCGGTTATGGCGCAGCGGCTTCAGCAGGGTCTGAACGTTGTAATGATCTGCATGCTTCTGTTTGTCTGCTTCGCGATCAAACCGTTAGGTCTCACTTATCGGAGCAGGATATTCGGCGTGAGCCTTGGCCTTGGCATCCTCGCCACTGCTGGCCTTGTGGAAGCTGCCTGGTACTCGACTTCCGGGGCGCAGTCCTTATACTCGCCCATGTATGTCATGGTGGCGGCTGGCTATCTCACGGCGCTGCTGATCTGGGGCAGCTACTTCGCGATGCCTGAGCCGCAGCGCAAGATGGTGCTGCTCCCAACTACCTCACCTTACTTCCTGTGGAACCGGGTCTCGGAGGCGTTGGGCGATGCTCCGGGGCACATCGCGATCGCTGGGTTTACCCCGGATATGCTCGCACCCGCCGAGTTGAAGGTGCTCACTGCCGGCTCGAAGTTTGCGCGCGACAATAAGCAGCGACGTGAGCAGGCGGCGTGGGAGCAAAACGCCGCGCGGGACGCCCAGGCCCTCTCCTCCATCGCCATGCAGGGGTAGACCGAGCGGATGGAGCCGGTCACCCACCTGCTTACGGGCGCTTGCCTTGCGCGTACCGGCCTTAACCGGCGTGCTGCCTACGCCACCCTGACGATGATCGTTGCTGCCGAGTTTCCGGACATCGATACATTGTGGGGACTGCGCGGCCCGGTAGCGGGTTTCGAACACCATCGCGGCATGACGCATACATTTCTGGGGCTGCCCTTCGAGGCGGCCCTCATAGTTTTGGCGGTCTACGGCCTGCATCGCTGGCGAGTGGCGCGCTCGGCTGCGTTCCAGGCTGCGACGAAGAATCCGCAATTCGGGGACCCGTCCCCCGCTGGGGCCACGTTTCCGGCTCCCACGCAACGGGCCGCCGCGCGGCCGCTGACTGCAGCCCCGGTTCGATGGGGATTGCTCTATGGCTTCGCGGTGCTGGCGCTGCTTAGCCACCTGCTGCTGGATTACACCAACAACTACGGTTTGCGGCCATTCTATCCGTTCGATCAGCACTGGTACGCGGCGTCAATCGTCTTCATCTTCGATCCGCTGATGTTTGCCATGCTTCTGGCCGGCCTGGTCGCGCCGGCGCTCTTTGGGCTGGTGAGCTCCGAGGTGGGAGTCCGGCGGCCGCGGTTCCGTGGCCGGGGCTGGGCGGGCGCTGCGCTGCTCGGCGTGCTGGCTCTATGGGCGCTGCGGGAGGTCGACCACTCGCGGGCGATGCATCTGGCGATGTCCCAAAGCATCGCCAGCCCCGGCCAGGACATCGCAGGCTCCGCGCAGGGCGCCCCCGATGCAGCGCCAAATCAGGCCCCGCCGAACGGCGACAGCAGCCTCGCGCCGCCGGCCCCGCCGGTCACCTATCTCGCGGCCCAGCGGGCGCTCGCGAATCCCGACCCATTGAACCCCTTCCAGTGGGCGGCGGTGATCGATTTCGGCCCGGTCTATCAGCTTGCGGAGATCGACACCCGCAACTCGGCCGTCAGTCCTGGTACTACGCTCCAGCCCAAGGCGGCCCGCAGCCCTGCGATTCTGGCCGCGGAGGCCAGCCCGCTGGGGCGCTTCTACATGAGTTGGTCGCCGATGCCGTTCGTGGATGTGAGCCATCCTGGCAACGGACCGGATTCGAGAGACGGTTTGGAGGACGGATCAGGCGGCGGCGTAACCGAGACGGGCCTGACGGTGGTCACATTCAGCGATCCCCGGTTCATGGGGCCGATTCCGTTGCTGGGCGAGGCCGGTCCAGCCAGCGGTCGCAGCCCTTTGAGCGCGACTGTCACCCTCGATGCCGCCGGCCGCGTGGTGCGCCAGAGCATGGGCAACGGCGCCGCGCGGTAGGTCACCGAGGTCGTCGGTTACAATCTAAAGCAGCTACAACTCAGTCTCGATCATCGAGACTCGAGCAGTGAATTTCGAGTTCCACCATCGAGCAACCGGCCGTTATTCCGCCGCCTGCTCACCCCAAGGCCACCTATCATGCTTGCCATCTTCGTTCTCATTCTCGCCGCATTGAGCCGGCTCGTTCCGCACCTGCTGCACGGCGTCGCCTTCAACTTCACGGCGGTGGGCGCGGGTTTGCTGTTCTTCGGGTCGCGCCGCCCGCGCTGGCAGATGGTGCTGGCGGTCGCGGTCATGGCGCTCATGGACGTTTACCTGACCATCGGGGTCTACCACTATGCCTTCCACGTGAGCGGATATCTGGTTACGTGGGCATGGTATGCGGGAGTTTGCCTGCTAGGCAGCGGGCTGCTGCGCAAGGTGACGGTGCTGCGGGTCGCCGGCGGTGTGCTGGCCTCAGCCACCAGCTTTTTTGTGTTGAGCAACCTGGTGGTGTGGATGGGATCGGCGCTCTATCCGCACAGCTTTGCCGGGCTGGCGAGCTGTTATGCGGCGGGAGTGCCGTTTTACGGCAACGACTTGATTTCGACCGGCATTTTTTCGGCGGCGTTCTTCGGTCTTCCGGTGCTGGCTGCGCGTCTTGTGGAAACCGCGCGGACGGCGAACCGGCCGCTGGCCTGAGGGGCCGGAAGCGGGGAGGTTTTCCGCGGCTAAAGCGGTTCCCCGAGTGTGAATAGGCGCGCCCCAGGAAGCAGATTCCTCCCCTTTCGGCAAGCTCAGGCTGCGGAATGACAAGCAGAAGGGCAAGAGCGAGGCACCAATGAGAACGTTGCTCTAAGAGCCTGTTTAATCACTTCTCTCCGGCCGGACTGTGGGGTTATGCCACCCCCCACCCCCCTCCCCCCATGCACTGGTTGCTGCTATGCAAAGCAGTTCATGCAAAGGAGTTAGAAGGGGGACTGACTGCCCCGTTGCAGTCCATCCGTCCTAACAGGCGGCGGGAAACGTCCCCGCACCGCAGAAAGCCGTACCGGCGGCTAGAGCGGTGTCCCCGATGGTGGATAGCAACTCTGAGAAGCAGATTCCTACGGAATGACAACCAGAAAAGCAAGTGCAAATGCAAGGTCAACAGCAGAAGGACTCTACACCAATGGGGATTCCGCTATAAAGCCGAATTGCAAACAGGGACGTTTGCGGCATCCATTCGGCTGCGCTCAGGACAGGCTTTGAAGCCGTGCCCTTCCAAAAGCAGGAGTTTTTCCGCAGCCTGTGAAGTCGTGCCCTTCCAGAGCGAACCTTGATCAGGAGACTCCCTCAGCGGTGCCGGGATTTTTCGGTTCTTCGTACTGTTTCCATGATACGGCGTGCAGCAGGGGGAATACGCCAAAGATGTTTTGGACGAATGTTCCCTCTTTTCAAGGAGATGAGTGCGACTGGTTCGCCTGCGGGCTTGACAGGTTTTTCGGGCAAGTCGGAGAACCTGTTGAGAAAAACGCTGCTTCGAGTCCGCTGCTGACGGCCCCGGGGACGGCGCGGCCTGTCCATGCCTTTCTGGAGCCTAGCTGGAGCCTATATGGGGGTGGCCGGTGTTGTTCCGGGTTTTGGACAGGTTCTAAGCGTCTTCTTCGAGCGGCAGGCGCTCGCCCTTGCGGCGGTCGAATATCCTGCGCACGATGTAAAGGATGAGGCAGAGCACGGCGGCTGACGCGACGCCAAGCACCACATCGAAGTGGTGATGGATCATGCCCTTCAGGCTGTGCAGGAGCGCGGGTCCGAACCACAGGGTCAGCACCGCGCAGACCAGAAACTGCGCGAATTTGCCGCAGAAGATTGCCACCAGGAAGAGCACCGGCTTCATCTCGAAGACGCCCGCCGCGAATTCAAAGAGCTTCAGCGGCGTGGGCGGCGGCAGCATGGCGGGAATCATGATGGCAAGGAACTCCTGGCGTTCGAAGTGGTCGCGAATGCGTTCGTATCGCTCGCGATTGATGCGCTTGAGCAGGAAGATCTCGCCGCCGGCGCGGCCGACGAGGAACGGAATCAGCGAGCCGATCGCGGAGGCGGCGGCGGCCATCAAGCTATACAGCAGAAAGAGGCGGTGGTTGGCGGCGGTGTAGCCGACGATCACGCCGTCCATGGTGACGGGGATGGGGACCAGCGCGGCATCGATGAAGGCGATCCCACCGAGACCCCAGATCCCGAACGGCTTCAGGAAGCCGAAGACCAGCGTAGAGAACTTGTGCACGAGCGCAATGGGGCCGATGATCACGAATCCTCATTCTATCGTTCCGGTTCCGCCGTTCTGGCCGGATCGGTCGCGGTCAATCGTTGCCGCTCTGTCGCTTCTGTTGGATGCTGTCGCTTCTGTTGGATGCCGGATGACGGCCGCGGATCGTGCTCCGTTCGGCCGGCGAGCAGGTCGAGCGCGTGCGGCAGCAGGGGCAGGATGGCGCGCAGCGAGCTTTCGGCGCCGGCCGGGCTGCCGGGCAGATTGAGCAGCAGCGCGCTGCCGGCGACGCCGCACACACCGCGGCCCAGGGCGGCGAACGGCGTCTGCCGCGCGCCATCCCGCCGGATGAGTTCGGCGAGGCCCGGAACCAGGCGATCACACACAGCGAGGGTGGCCTCGGGCGTGACGTCGCGCGGAGCCAGGCCGGTTCCTCCGGTGGTGACCACCAGCGCGGCACGGCGGGCCGACTCGCGCAGCGCGGCGCTGAGCCGGTCGAGTTCGTCCGGAACGACACGGACCTCCAGCACCTCGGCCCGGGCTTCGGTCAGCAGCCGGGCGACAGCGGGTCCGGAGATGTCGGGCTGCGCGCCCGCGTAGCAGCGGTCGCTGGCGGTGATCACGATGGCCGAGCGGCCGGCGAGGGAGGCGGCGGATTCGGTTTGCGTCGCGGTTTCGGAGGTAATTTTCGAGGCCATTTTCGAAGTCATGCTGAGAGCATAGCCGAGCCAAAGGTGGCGCGTGGGCTGTCCGACCGTTCCCGCCCCAGGGATACGTGATCGAAAGATAGGCCGCGCTCGGCGCGGAGCGGCCTGAAGATGAGAAAATAGAAGGGCCAGCGTCGCTTCGATCTGGTGGATCCTGGCTGCGCGACGATCCGCTGAGAGCGGAACAGTTTGCCCAACAGCGCAACGTTCGCTGAAGCGCAACCTTCGCCTGAAAGCGCAACCTTCGCCGCCGCCGATCCGTCAGAGACTTACGACTCCACGATGCCGCAGACCCCATTTCAGATCGATCCCGAACGTCCGCGCCTGGATACCGAGCCGAAGCAGCCGGAGCGAGAGACTGCGGTCTCTGCGGCAGATTCCGGCGAGGCAAGTCCCCCCGATCCGGCCAGCGGGGATCAGGCCAGCGGGAATCCGGCCAGCGGGAATCCGGCCAGCGGCGATCGGGTCACCTTCGTTCCGCACGACTCAAACGGCCGCGCGGTGTCGGCGCCGGTGCGCATCCGCACCAACCGTTACGGCGAGTTGGAGGAGCACGAGATCATCAAGCTCCTCGACACCATCGAGGACGAGCGCGCGCGCAGCCGTTTTCGCGAGTCGATCTACATCTCGCTGTTCATCTGGCTGGCGATCGCGTGGGTGGTGTTCTATGGGCCGCGTTACTTGTGGCACTCGCCGCAGTTGATCAGCCCGGTGGATGTGATGAAGGAGCGGGCGCTGGTGCAGTTGAACGATCCGAGGCTTTCGCCCAACGCGCCGGCGCCCGCGCCCAGGGCAGCACCGAAGCTGGACAACCGCACGCTGTCGCGGTTGCGCTCGATGGAGCCGAAGCCCACGCCACGCGCGCCGACACCGCAGGCCGAGACCCCGCCGCCGCCCACAGCGCAGCCCGAGCCTTTAGCCCCCACGCCGCAACCCAACCTTCCTGCCGCGCCCGCGCCGGTCACGCCCAAGGTGACGACCCCGGTGCCCGAAGCGCCGACGCCGCAGCCCGCGACCAAGCCCAGCTTCAACACGCCTGGAAGCGCGTCGGACGCGATCCAGCAGGCGATGCAGAACAGCGCTCAGAACCGGGGCGGGAGCGCCGGGATTCACAGCAGCGGCAGCGGCAGAGGGACGCAGCTTGGCAACGGCGTGGACATCCTGTCGGACACGCAGGGCGTGGACTTCCAGCCGTATCTGCAGCGAATTCTGCGGCTGATTTACGAGCAGTGGCTGCCGCTGATCCCGGAGGAGGCGCGGCCGCCGCTGATGAAGCAGGGCGTCACGCAGATCCGGTTCACGATCAATTCCGACGGCACGATTGCGGCGATGCATCTGGACGGCTCGACGCACGACGACGCGCTCAACCGCGCGGCGTGGGGCTCGATCACCAGCGTGGGCCAGTTTCCGCCGCTGCCCAAGCAGTTCCACGGGCCCAACCTCGAGCTGCGCATCCATTACCTGGTCAACCGGAGCACGGAGTAGGCGCGATGGCGAAGGCTGAGAAGGTTGAAGCCGGGCCGCCGCGACCTCCCGCGCCGACTCGCGCGCTGGAGCTCGACCGCGAGGCGCGGCAGAGCCACTACCAAGCCCGCGAGCGGATCGAGCGGCACAGCGTGCTGCGCGGGCTGGTGCTGCTGGCCGTGCTGGCGCTGCTGGCGGCGATGGCGCGCGCGGGGCTGGACCGCGTCTTCGTCCACGGCTGGTGGAGACAGTGGTGAGCGAGGCTTTCGGCAGCGATCGCGTTATCAGCGTGTCGTCCACAGGCCAGCGTTTGGACGATCCTGAGGACTCTCCGCTGATTGTCGTGGCCGGCCCGACTGCCAGCGGCAAGACGGCGCTGGCACTGCGGCTTGCGGAAGAGCTTGGCGGCGAGATCGTCAGTTGCGACTCGGTCGCGGTCTACCGGCTGATGGAGATTGGCACTGCCAAGCCAACCGACGAAGAGCGCGGGCGGGTCCCGCATCATTGCCTCGATCTCTTTTGGCCGGACGAGGCCTGCACCGCCGGCGACTATGCCCGCCACGCGCGAGCGGCGATCGCAGGCATTCGCGAGCGTGGCGCGGTTCCCATCGTCGCGGGCGGGACGGGGTTATATCTGCGCGCGCTGATCGACGGCCTCGCGCCCGCGCCGCCGCGCGATGAGGCGCTGCGGCGGCGGCTGCGGGAACGCGTGGAGCGGAAGGGTCCGGCGTGGCTGCATCGCGTGCTGCAGCGACTCGATCCCCGAGCGGCGGAGCTGATCCATGCCAACGACGCACCCAAGCTGGTCCGCAGCATCGAAGTCACACTGGCCGCGCGGCAGCCGCGGACCGCGCAGTGGCAGGCGGGGCGCGAGCCGCTGCGGGGATATCGGATACTCCAGCTTGGCCTGGCGCCGGAACGGAAACGGCTCTATGCAAGGATCGACGCGCGCGCGGCGGCGATGTTCGAGCGCGGGTTGCTGGCCGAGACCTGCATGCTGCGCGAACGATTCGGCGACGATTGCCGCGCGCTGGGGTCGCTCGGCTATGCGCAGGCCATGAGCGTGCTAACCGGCCAAGGCATAGGCGGCCAAAGCACGCTCGCGGCGGCGGTCGCGGCGGCGCAACAGGGCCATCGCAACTACGCCAAGCGGCAGATGACGTGGTTCCGCCGTGAGTCCGCGATGCATTGGCTGAACGGCTTCGGCGATGAGCCCGAGATGCAGGCAGCAGCCGTGGGGCTTGCTCGCGAATGCCAGCGCGAAACCCGCTTGAGAGGATAGGGTGTTGTTGCGCCGGTTGGCATCCAGGCGCCCTAAAAGCAGATTCCTACGGAATGACAACCAGAAAAGCAAAAGCGCAACTTTACCCCAGTAGGCATCTCGCAAGCCCGGAAGGGAGCTAACTTGAACGGCGTGAGGATGGATAAATGGTTGTGGGCGGCGCGCTTCTTCAAGACGCGCGCGCTGGCGGTCAAGGCTTGTGAATTGGGGCGTGTCCAATCCAACGGCCAGGCCGCGAAGGCCGCGCGCGAGGTGCGCGCCGGCGACCAGTTGGTGGTGCGCAATGAGGGCGGCGAGTTCGTCGTGGAAGTGCTGGCGCTGAGCGAGATGCGCGGGCCGGCCGCGGTGGCGCAGACGCTCTTCCGCGAGACCGACGACAGCAAGGCCGCGCGAGCTAGACTGGCTGCGGAGCGCAAGGCGATGTTCGGCAGCGAAGCGATGCCGGCGGGCAGGCCGTCCAAGCGCGACCGGCGCGAGATTGGGCGAGTGCGCGGCAGAGGTTGAGGTTCGTGCTACCCCACTCATGTCGCGATGAAGCCGCGCCATGAATGGGCCACCCGGGATGGGTTGCACTCAATAGATGCCCGGGATGAGACGGCTGGTAGTGTGGCTGTAGGCGGCGTAGTCGCTGCCGAACGCGTCGAGCAGGGCGGCCTCCTCGACGTGGATGCGGTAGAGCAGGGCGGCCGTGGTGGGGAGCATCAGAATGGCGAAGGCGATCCAGTTCCGGGTGCTGATGGCGAGGCCGAAGAGGCTGATCATCATGCCGGTATAGGACGGGTGGCGCACGAAACGGAAGACGCCGGTCTTCTTCACGGTCTGCGTCGCGTGGATGGCAACGTTGACGCTGAACGAGCGGCCCAGCGTAAGGATCGCCGTCCAGCGAATGACCAGGCCGAGGACCAGGATCGCGAGGCTGAAGGGAAACAGCCAGTGCGCGGCCGTGATGCTATGCGGATGAGTTGCGGCGTAGCTGAACGAGCACCAGATGGAGAGGAAGATGGTCGGCCAGAGAATCAGCAGCGAGCCCCGGTCGCGAGTCTCGCCAGTGCCGCCGCGGGTGCGCGTGACCACGACGAGCAGAACTTCGGAGGCGATCCAGCCCATGTAGACGATGTTCCAGAGAAGTCTTAAGGTCATGGCGATGCCTGGTGTGCTGTACGGGATCGAGCGTGCGGTGGTTCCCGGACGCTGGGCGAGTCGCTTTATGGTGGCATTCGAGGCGGCCAATTGCAAGTGCAAAGGAAGAAGCAGATTCCTTCGGAATGACAATTAGAAGGGCAACGTCAACGACAAAAGGCACTCTAAACTGAGGGGATGATGCCGGTTGGGGTAGCGCATGGTTTGTTGACGGGGATTGTCGTGCTCGGCATCGGGTTGATGCTGCTGCGGCCGTGGGGCATCGCGGAGGCCTGGTGGGTGTGCGGCGGCGCGGGGCTGCTGGTCGCGCTGCGGCTGGTGACGGTGAAGCTCGCGGGGCATGCGATCGCCGAGGGCGCCGACGTGTATCTGTTCCTCACCGGCATGATGCTGGTCTCGGAGCTGGCTCGCGAGCAGGGCGTCTTCGACTGGGTGGCGGCGCGGGCGGCCGGCGCCGCGCATGGGAGCTGCAGCCGGCTGTTTGCGCTGGTCTACGCGGTGGGGATCGCTGTGACGGTGCTGATGTCCAACGACGCGACCGCCGTGGTGCTGACGCCCGCCATCCTGGCGGCGGTGCGCAAGGCGAAGGTTGAGCCGCTGCCCTATGTCTTCGCCTGCGCCATGATCGCGAACGCCGCGAGCTTCGTGCTGCCGATCTCCAATCCGGCGAACCTGGTGGTCTTTCAAACGGGGATGCCGCCGCTGGGGAGCTGGCTGGCGGCGTTTGCTGTGCCCTCCCTGCTGTCGATCGCGGCGACCTTCGGCGTGCTGCGGTGGTGGTTTCGCGGTGCGCTGCGCGGGGAGGTTGCGGGCAATTCCGGCGCGGCCGTGGAACTCACGGCCAACGGAAAGATGGTGCTGGTTGGGCTGGCACTGATGGTGGCTTTGCTGCTGGCGGCATCCGCGATGAAGATGCAGCTTGGCCTGCCGGCGTGCCTCGCGGCCGTGGCGATCGTGGTTGCAGTGTCCGCGAAGGCCAAGGCGAACCCGCTGAAGCTGCTGCGCGAGGTGAGCTGGGCGACGCTCGCGCTGGTGGCCGGGCTGTTTGTCATGGTCGACGCCATGGAGAGCGTGGGCGCGCTCGGCCGAACCGAGGCGTGGCTGCACCGGGCCGCGGAGTGGGGCCCGACAGCCGGCGCGGTGGTTGCGGGCTTCGCTGTGGCCGTGGCGAACAACCTGGTCAATAATCTGCCGCTCGGTTTGATTGCGGGCGGCACGCTGCGGACCGCCGGGGTTACGGCTGCGGCGGGCGGTGCGAAGGCGCTGATGACGCATGCGGTGATGATCGGTGTGGACCTCGGACCGAACCTCTCCGTCACCGGATCGCTCGCCACGATCCTGTGGCTGTTGGCGCTGCGCAAAGAGAAGATCGAAGTGAGCTTCTGGGCGTTCTTCGAGGTGGGGATGGTCGCCATGCCGGTGGCGCTCGCTGCGGCGCTGGGTGGCTTGGTGCTGATGGGGATGGTGGGTCGCTAGGGCGCGTCATCTGCTGCCAGCGGCTGCCACAGCTCGAGGCGATTTCCATCGCAATCTTTGATCCACGCAAAGCGTCCATAGCTTTGGTTTTCGCGCTTCGGATCGACCCAGACACCGCCTGCTTTCAGCGCTTCCAGCAGGGCGTCGAGATCGTCCACGCGGTAGTTCACCATGGCCGCCTGGCGTCCCTCGCCGAAGTAGTCCGTATCCTCCGGAAACGCCGACCATGCGGTCATCCCGGTTCCGGCGGGAACCTCGTCGCTCCATTGAAAGGCCGCGCCGTTGAAGTCGCTCAGCGTGATGCCAAGCTTCTGCGCGTACCACTTCGCCATCGCCTTCGGATCTTTCGACCGCAGAAAGACCCCGCCAATTCCCGTCACTCGCGCCATCGTCTTGGCCTCGCGAACTACTCTAATCCATCCGGGGCCGACCGCGGCAGAACGCAAAATTCTACCGGCCGCGCAGCTCCTCCACCAGCCGCGCGACTGCGCCTCCATCGATCGCATGCGCGGCCAGGGCGACACCTTCTCCAAGCTCCTTGGCCAGCCCGGCGACCACCAGTACGGCGGCAGCGTTCAGCAGGACGACGTCGCGCCTCGCCGCTGGAACTCCATCTCCACGCTCGCCCGCAAAGATCGACATCAGAATTGCAGCGTTCTTGGCTGCATCGCCGCCTTCGAGCGCGCTCAGCGGAGCGCGCGTCAATCCGAACTGCTCGGGCGTGACCACATACTGCCGCACCTGGTTTCCATCGGGGCTTTCATCTGGGCCGTCGCGCACTTCGGCGATCTCGCTGGGGCCGCTCAGGGCAAGCTCGTCTATACCGAGACTGCCGCCGGCGCTCGCACCATCGCCGTGCACGACCATCGCGTGCCGCGTGCCGAGCATCGTCATCGCCTCAGCCACCAGCGGTACCAGCCGCGCCTGATAGACACCCATCACCTGCCGCCGCGCGCCGGCCGGGTTCAACAGCGGACCGAGCACATGCAGCACCGTGCGCACGCCCATCGCCTTGCGCAGAGGCATCACCGACCGCATCGCCGGATGATGCGCCGGAGCCAGCAGGAAGCAGAAGCCCACCTCGCGCAGGGCGGTGGCCGCGTCCTCGGGCGCGAGCTGCGTGGGAATGCCGAGGGCTTCCAGCACATCGCATGAGCCGCAGCGCGACGTGATGGCACGGTTGCCGTGCTTGGCCACCTTCGCGCCGGCCGCGGCCGCCACCAGCGCCGCGGCGGTCGAAATGTTGAAGCTTCCACTCGCGTCGCCGCCGGTCCCGCAGGTGTCGACCAGCCGCTCGCGTTCGTCCTCGGTGAGCGGCAGCGTGGTCGCGGCCTCGCGCATGGCCGTGGCAAAACCGGCGATCTCGGCGGCGGTCTCGCCGCGCCCGGCGAGCGCGCCCAGCAGTGCCGCGATCTCCACCTCGCTGGCTTCAGCAGTCAGAATCCTACGCATCAGCGCAGCCGCTTCTTCACGCGACAGCGTCGCGCGCGCCTCCACGATACGCCGCAGCTCGGTCTGGATTGCCATGTGCTTTGAGCCTATCAAAATCGCAAATTGCGACCCCAATTTGCGGTGAAAACGGTGTGGTGCGGTTGCGGTTTGTTGTGGTGAATTTGGGGAGCGTGAGCGCATGGCTCTTGCGGAGGTCCGAATGCGGCCCGAAATCGCACGTCCGAGCCGATAATCGCCCGCCGTTACTTGCTCGTTGTCTACAGCAATCGCTACGATGAACGGGTCTGCCACGGCCATTGCGTCGTGAAGGAGTGTGCATGAAGATCCACGAGTACCAGGCCAAAGAGATCCTCCGCAAGTACGGCGTGGCCGTCCCCGCCGGCGAGATGGCCATCACCATCGAGGAGGCCGACACCGCCGCCAAGCAGCTCTTTTCCGCGGGCAACGCGGTCGTGGTCATCAAGGCGCAGATCCACGCAGGCGGCCGCGGCAAGGGCGGCGGCGTCAAGCTCGCCAAAACGCTCGACGAGGCCGCGACGTACTCGAAAAACATTCTCGGGATGCAGCTTGTCACGCATCAAACTGGGCCGGCTGGCCAGAAAGTCCAGCGGCTGCTCGTTGAGGCGGGTTCGGCCATCGCGCGGGAGCTGTATCTGGGGCTGGTGCTCGACCGGGCCAGCTCCAAGGTGGTGTTTATGGCCTCGCAGGCCGGCGGCATGGAGATCGAGGAGGTCGCGCACGACACTCCGGAAAAAATCTTCAAGGAGTATGTCGATCCGGCCATCGGCTTCCAGCCGTATCAGGCGCGCTCGCTGGCGTTCAAGCTGGGCCTTGAGTCTGCGCAGATTGGCGAGGCCGTTCGCTTCATGATGGGGCTTTACAAGGCGTTCATCGAGACCGACTCCACGCTGATGGAGATCAATCCCTTCATCACGACCAAGGACGGAAAGCTGCTGGCGCTGGACTGCAAGATCAACTTCGACGACAACGCGATGTTCCGCCACAAGGACCTCAAGGAGCTGCGTGACATCAGCGAGGAAGACCCGCTCGAGGTGGAGGCCAGCAAGCACGCGCTGAACTACATCAAGCTCGACGGCAGCATTGCGTGCATGGTCAATGGCGCGGGCCTGGCGATGGCGACGATGGACATCATCCAGTACGCCGGCGGCTCGCCCGCGAACTTCCTCGACGTGGGCGGCGGCGCAAATCAGGAGCAGATCGAGAACGCTTTCGCCATTTTGTTGAGCGATCCGAATGTGAAGGCGATCTTCATCAATATTTTTGGCGGGATTCTGCGCGTGGATGTGCTTGCGACGGCGGTTGTTGCGGCGGCGAAGAAGCTGAAGGTGAAGCTGCCGATCATCCTGCGGCTTGAGGGCACCAACGTCGAAGAGGGCCGAAAGATTCTCGCCGAAAGCGGGCTGAAGTTTGAGGTAGGCGCGACGATGAAAGAAGCCGCCGATCTCGCCGTCGCCGCGGCAAAGGGAGCCAATTAATGTCAGTTCTCGTAGACAACAGCACCCGGCTCATCGTGCAGGGAATTACCGGACGCGAAGGCACCTTCCACGCGAAGGGCTGCTCGGAGTACAGTAAGCAGTTCGGCAACGACATCGTCGTCGGCGGCGTGACGCCTGGTAAGGGCGGCACGACGCACGAAGGCTGGCCTGTCTTCAATACCGTCGAAGAGGCGATGAAGGAGACTGGCGCGAATGCTACCGTGATCTTCGTCCCGCCACCGGCCGCGGCCGATGGCATTCTCGAAGCTACAGCGGCTGGTTTGCCGCTGATCGTCTGCATCACCGAAGGTATTCCGGTGCTCGACATGGTGAAGGTCTGGGAGGTTGTGAAGTATTCGAAGTCGCGGCTGATCGGGCCGAACTGCCCGGGCGTGATTTCGCCCGGCAAGGCCAAGATCGGCATCATGCCGGGGCGCATTCATAAAGAGGGAAGCGTCGGCATTGTGTCGCGGTCGGGCACGCTGACGTATGAAGCGGTGTATCAGCTCACAACGCGCGGCATTGGGCAGTCGACGGCGATCGGCATCGGCGGCGATCCCATCATCGGGACCAATCATATCGACGCGCTGCGGCTGCTGAATGACGATCCGGATACCGAGGCCATCATCATGATCGGCGAGATCGGCGGGACTGCGGAAGAGGCGGCGGCCGAGTTTATCAAGCAGCACGTGAAGAAGCCTGTGGTCGGCTTCATCGCCGGGCAGACCGCGCCTCCGGGACGCCGCATGGGCCACGCCGGGGCGATCATCTCTGGTGGCGAAGGCACCGCCGAAAGCAAGATGGCCGCGATGACCGCCGCTGGCATCCACGTCGTCAAGTCGCCCGCGGAGATCGGCGAGACGATGGCGAGGGTGCTCGGCAAGGGGTAGAGCTGCTTCAGCTTTTGGCCCTTCGAGCACAATCAAGATCGATAGACCCGATCGATAGACCCCGGATGAAAGACAGCCGGAAGGCGGACTGTGTACGCCCCCCACTCATCGCGATGAAGCTTTGCGATGAATGGGCCACCCAGACCTGGGTACGTCCCCCACTCATCGCGATGAAGCTTTGCGATGAATGGCCACCCTGACCTGGGGACAGCAACCTTGATTCTGATCGAAGGCACAGCATCAGCTCTTCTGCTGGCGATAGAATCCCCACGCGATGCCGAACAGCACGGCCAGGACAAAGGCGAGTTCCGCGTGCGGCATGTTTCTGAGGCGAAGCTGAACGACGCCATCGAAGGTCCAGGCGACGCATCCTACAAGCCATATCCAGCTGAAGTTGCTAAATGTGCCGGCTCGACGCATGAATCTATTGGATGCTCAGCGGCTGCAATCCGCAAGTCCTGCGGCAGCGTCCTGCTGCGCGTCGCAGTTACACTCAGAAGAGAACATCAACCAAGGAGATATCCGTGTCACAACGTACCTTCAGCATCGTCAAACCGGACGCCGTTCGCAAAGGCCATACCGGCGCCATCCTCGCCAAGATCGAAGAGGCGGGCTTCAAGATCGTCGCCATCAAGAGGTTGTCCATCTCGGAAGAGCAGGCGAAGGGCTTCTATCACGTCCATGCCGCGCGTCCGTTCTTTGGTTCGCTGACGCAGTTCATGTCCTCGGGGCCGATTTTTCCGATGGTGCTTGAGAAGGACAACGCTATCGCCGATCTGCGCAAGCTGATGGGCGCGACCAACCCGGCCAACGCCGAGGACGGCACGATACGCAAGCAGTTTGCCGCCTCCATCGAAGAGAACGCGATCCATGGCTCGGACGCCGAAGACACGGCCGCCTTCGAGATCGGCTATTTCTTCGCGGGCTATGAGCTAAAGTAGCGGAGCTGAAGCAGCAGATTCCTAACGAAATGACAACCAGAAAGGCAAGAGCGCGCCATACCGATTGGCATTCCAAGAAAAATGAGGGCGTCCATGAAATTTCGATGGCCGCCCTCTCTCGCATTTCCTAGCCTGGGTTCCGACTGCTGTCCTCTTCTTCGGCGTGATCCGGAAAAAACTTTAGGACAGCGGAAAGATATTCGGAAGGGAGCAGCCGGAATTGCCGGAGAGCTGTAGCGATTGGCTCGATGGTGTAGTGGCTGCAAACGCAGATTCCCCTTCGGCTTCGCTCAGGGGAACGACAAGAAAAAGCGAAGGCAGGCTATTTCGCGAAGAGCTTCAGGTTGATCGCGGCGCCCATCGCCTTGTAGCCAGCGTCGTTGGGATGCAGGTGGTCGCCGCTGTCGTCGGCCGGCAGAAACACGCCGGGGTTGGCGGGATCGAGCGTCGCCTTGTCGAAGTCGATCACGCCGTCGAGGTCTTTGGTGGTGCGGATCCACTGGTTCACGGCCTGGCGCATCTGCTCGCCGGCGGGCGACTCGTACTTGGCCCCCATGTACGGCGTCAGCGTCGCGCCGAAGACCTTGATGCCGTGCATGTGCGCGCGCTCCGCCATCTGCACAATTCCCGCGATGAGGTCGTCGGCTGTCACTACGTCGTGTGGATTCACGGGATTCTGCGCGGCGCCGATGTCGTTGATGCCCTCCATCACGACCAAGTACTTTACACCGGCCTGCGCGATCACGTCGCGATCGAAGCGGGCCAGCGCGTTGGGGCCGGTGCCGTCGTGCAGGATGCGGCCGCCGCCGATGCCCTCGTTCAGCACGCCCAGACCGGCGGTCGCCTTGTCGGCGTTGAGGCGCCGCGCGAGCACGTCGGGCCAGCGGGCGTTGGCGTCGCGCGAGCTGTGCGCGCCGTCGGTGATGCTGTCGCCAAACGCGACGATGGCGGCATGTTCGCCCTTCGCATGTTCGCCCTTTGCAGGGGCCTCCACATCCACTCCCTTGAGGAATTGCCAGGACGAGAGCTCATGCGGCGAGGTGAGCGTGGCGGCGGCCATCTGGTTGCCATCGGCCTCGTAGTTGGTCGCGTCCGCGAAGGAGTGGTGGGTGAGCGTGTCGACCGTCTGCGCGGGCAGAAAGAGGCTGACCGCCAGGTCCGACAGCGCGGCCAGTTTCAGCGCGACAGGGTCGCTGACCGCCAGCGCGCCGGCGGGAATCACAATGCCGGGATGGCCGCTGAAGGTTACTGCAATGCCGCTGCCGGCCTGGATCGTGCCATTGCCTGTGCCCGGGGCCAGCTGCGCGCCGCCAATGGTCAGCGACTTGGCGCCGAACTCATTGCTGAGCACGATGCGCACGCTCGGGCCGCCCACCGAAACATGCACGATCTCGCGCAGCGTGCTGTCCTGGGCGAACTCGCCGCCGCGGTTCGGCGCGGCCACGGGAGCGGTCGCCCAGGTGCCGACCCAGTGATCCTGGGCACGTAGATCCTGGGCACGCAGATCCTGGGCACGGAGATCCTGGGCACGCAGATCCTGGGCACGCGCGCCGGCCGCGCAACTTGCGACAGCCAGGGAAAGAAAGAGGACGATGCGGCGCGACGTGCCAGTCATGAGAGCTCCACGGAACGAATTTAGCAAACGTGTCTATTCTACTTCCGCTCTACTTCGGGTCTGCTTCCGCGCCCACTTCCGCGCCCACTTCCGCGCCCACTTCGTCGCTCGAAAACGCCTGCTTCCGCGTCGCGAACCCGCATCTCGGATATAGTGGCAAATGGCGCACGTTGGCGGTGGTTTCGCGAGTGCAGCGCCGCACGCTCGATCGCTCGAACTTTCCGGGGAACCTGACCTATGAAGCTGCTTCGCGTTATCCTTCTCTGCATGACATCTGTTGTCGCCAGCGCCTCGGTTACGCACTCCACCTTCGGCAAGCTGCCGGACGGCTCGGTCGTCGAAGCCTATACGCTCACCAGCCCTTCGGTGGAGTTGAAGGTAATCAGCTTCGGCGCGCGCGTGGTCGCGCTCGATACCAAGGACCGCGATGGCAAGATGGGCGACATCGCGCTGGGCTACAACTCGATCGACCAGTACCTCAAGGACGTCAAGACGTACTTCGGCGTGGTCCCGGGGCGCTACGCCAACCGCATCGCGAATGGCAAGTTTTCGATCGACGGCAAGCCCTACCAGATCACCGTCAACGACGGGCCGAACGCGCTGCACGGCGGCAAGGTCGGCTTCGATCGCCACAACTGGGCCTCGCAGGAGGTGCCCGGCGGCGTCGAGTTCACCCTCGTCAGCCCGGATGGCGACCAGGGCTTTCCCGGCACGCTCACCGCCCATGTTCGCTACACCCTGAGGGGGAATACGGTGCGCATTGAATACAGCGCGACGACCGACAAGCCGACCGTGGTGAACCTGACCAACCACACCTACTTCAATCTCAGCGGCGAGGGCAATCCGAGCATCCTCAACGAGAAGCTGACGCTGGACGCGAGCAAGTACACGCCGGTCAACTCGACGCTGATTCCCACCGGCCAGCTCGCGCCGGTGGCCGGAACGCCGTTCGACTTCACCCATCCGACCACCATCGGCTCGCGCATCGCCGAGGACAACCAGCAGCTCAAGTTCGCCGGCGGCTACGATCACAACTGGGTCGTCGACGGCACGGTGGGCCAGCTCCGGCGGGCGGCCAAGGTTTACGATCCCGCCAGCGGCCGCGTGCTCTCGGTCGCAACCACCGATCCGGGCGTGCAGTTTTACACCGGTAATTTTCTCGATGGAACGCTGACCGGCAAGAGCGGCAAACCCTATCCCAAGCGCAGCGCGCTGTGCCTGGAGACGCAGTTCTTCCCGGATTCGCCCAACCATCCCAACTTTCCATCGACGCTGCTGCAGCCGGGACAGACCTTCCACAGCGAGACGACGTGGACGTTTACGGCGGAAAAGTAATCCTGCCCGGACGCGAAGGCTAGGTTGGAGGGCGTGGATTCTGCGGACTTGACATCCCGCCGTCTTGAAGCTACATTGTAGTTAATATGAGATCGGCCTCTCTAGGTGAATTCGAACAGTTGGTTCTCCTCGCCGTCCTTCGTCTCGGCGACCACGCCTACGGCGTCACCATCCTCGCCGAGATCGCCGCAAAGACAGGCCGCAATCCCTCTCCGGGCGCGCTCTATACCACGCTTCACCGCATGGAAGACAAGGGCCTCGTCACCTTTCGCGACGGCTGCCCCACCCCTGAGCGTGGCGGCCGCGCCAAGCGATTCGTTACCCTCACCCGGGAAGGCCGAGCGGCTCTCGCCAGCGCGCAGGCAGCCTATCGCAGCTTGCTCGAAGGCCTCGATCTGCTTGCCGACCCAATCGTTTCCCTCGTGTGGACGCCCAGTGTGTCGATTCTGAGGCGTGGGTTTACAGGATGTTTCTCCGGAGGCGCACATGCCTGACACGCAGAGGCGTGACAATCGGACCGTCAAGAATTCACCCGCCGAATGGCTCCTCGCCCGCGTCACCACTGCGGACCGCGCGGCCGCCATGATGGGCGACCTGCTTGAAGTCTCGGCAAGGCGCAGCCGTTTCCGGTTCTGGACCGCCTATGCGCGGACGCTTATCGCGCTCACCTGGCGAATCCCGGCCGCGTTGTTTGCCGCAGATGTCTGTCGACAAATGATCTTCGACCTGTTCCATCTGTATCTGCGCCACACCCCGGCGGTCTGGCGAACCGAAAATGGCGCCCCCCTATTCCTGCTCAACTCCAGCGGGCCGCTGCTGGCGTGCATTATGTCCACCCTGTGGTTCGCCCTGCCATACGGAGTTGTCCTCTATGGACGACGCGACCGTTTTGTCCAGCTCGCCATGGGTGTCACTCTCGGCACCACTGTCGCCTTCCTGGTCATCCCCTGGGCTTCGCTTCTGTTCGCAGCGGTGACCCTCGCGCTGGTGGCAGCTGCGCTGATCTCCAAACCGTGGCGCAGGCCGCTCGAAGTTCTCTCCTGGACTGCTGCAGCCGGAATCCTAACCCTCGCCGCCACCGCCGGCCTCAAGGTTACCGTTCAATCCTGGGGCGGGAGCGAACGCAGCCTCGGCAATTACGCGGAGATACTGGCCTTCCAGGGATCTTTGCTCGTCCTCGCCCTGGTGTGCTCCCGCCTGCACCGCCTGCTATTGCGGCAGCCGCCCACACGCGACTCGATGCCGGCGTAACTGGGATCCGAGGCCTGCTCGATTGAAACCAGACAGAGACAATTGCGATGCGCTCCAAAGTAGAGGAGATGGATAGGGCGGACCTTCAGTCCTTTTCCTCTGGCAGAGAAACCCGGGCTACAGACAGCTCGCAGGCGGACTGTGTATGTCCCCCACTCATCGCGATAAAGCTTTGCGTTGAATGGGCCACCCGAACGTGAGTACAGCAACCTTGATTCCGGTCTACCGCAGGCTGGCGATCTCCTGGTCCAGCGTGCTCAACTGCGCCGCGGTCAACTGCTGGCGTAGCTGCATCTGGATGTGCGCGCTCTCTTTCTCCAGATCGGCGCGGGCCTGGGCCACGCGGTCGATGGCCGCAAAGACCTTGGTCTCATCCTGCAAGTCCTGCGGCGGCATCGCACTCAGGCGCGACTCCTCGCGCTGCAGATTGGCATAGGTCGTCAGCAGCGTGCCTTTGTTGGCATT
Source organism: Granulicella sp. (assembly GCA_965277925.1). Classification (GTDB taxonomy): domain Bacteria; phylum Acidobacteriota; class Terriglobia; order Terriglobales; family Acidobacteriaceae; genus Granulicella. The sequence continues at coordinate 3,564,471 of OZ255850.1, forward strand.
GAAGATATCGTCCATGTGCTGCTTCTGCTCGGGGCGGAGGCTGAGCTTCTGGACGGTCTTGTCCTCGTCCCACCAGCGCCCGGGGGGCGCCAGTTGCGGCCCGCTGCGCATCGGCGGAGCGACCCTCTCGGCGCCGCGATCAGCCATATCGTCCCGCGGCGCGACGCGGTCGCCGATCCGGCCGCCCAGGTCGCCGTTGCGGCCGCCCCCCAGACCGCCGGTGTGGCCGCCGAAGCCGCCGCCGGGCATGCCCCCTCCGGGTCCTCCGCCATGGTGCTGTGCCTGGGCCCGCACCGCCGCACATAGCAGCAGCGCCGCCACCACACCCGCCAGCACCAGCGGCCGAAATGTTCTGCTCAGGATCATCTGTTCAGGGCCAATCGTTTCCTCAATCCTGCACGGAGGACGGATGGGCGGGCTTGCGGGCAGCCGTGCCGCTGATGGGCCGCAGTCCAAGCACCTCCGGGCTCTCCACCGCCGCATTCAACTCGCGGGCGATTGCCTGCAGCATCTGGTTATCGCGCGCGATATTGTTGCTGCCGCTGCCGGGGTCGGCGTCCTGCGCGGCGATCTGGCCCGGCGCTGGGCTGGCTGCCTGAATCCGGGCGGTCTCCTGCCCATGCTGGTGCATGACAACCGGAATCGCCGCTCCAATTGCCAGCGCCACGGTCACCGCGGCCGCCCAGGCTAGCCGGGGGTGGAACTTCGCCGATCGGGCCATCGCCTGATGCAGCGGCAGAGTCGCCGAGCGCCGTTCGCTCCACGCCACGGTGACCGCCTTGAAGGCCTCGATGGGCGCCGCGGCGTTGGCCACCCGCGACTCGCAGAGTTCGCAGGCCGCCAGATGCGCGGTTGCGGTGCCGGCCAGGTCGCCGATCAGATGCTCGTCGATCTGGTGTTCCGAAAGATGATCTGCGACATCGTCCTTGAAGTTCATCGCGCACCTCCGACCTGCGCGCGCACCGACTTCAGCGCGCGGTGGAGATGGGTCTTGACGGTATTGATGGGCATCTTCGCGGCGGCCGCGATCTCCGCCAGTTCCATGTCCTCGGCAAAGCGCATCAGGAAGATCATGCGCTGGTTGGGCGACAGATTCTGGAGCGCCGCCTGCACCTGCTGCGCCTTCTCACGCACCAGGATCTTCGACTCCGGCGAGCTTTCGTTGCTGGGCAGGAAGCTGGCCGCGTCGGTGATGTCGATGGCGGTGGCGCGCGCCTGGCGCCAGAACCGGAACTTCTGCAACCGCTGCTGATCGCGGATCAGGTTCAGGGCGATGCTGGTCAGCCAGGTGTTGACCGAGCAATCGCCGCGGAAGCTGGCCCGACCGTTGTAAGCTTTCAGGAAGCAATCCTGGGTGATCGATTCAGCCAGGTCCGCATCGCCGATCGAGAATGCAACGAAGCGCAGCAGGCGCGGCCGGTACGTGCGCACCAGGGCGTCGATATCGTCCAGCTCCGAGCCAGCCTGTTCGGCGGCGTGAACATTGGCCATGGTTACGTCGAGAGCTAGTTGCATAACGTGGGAGACGTGCAGCGTTTCGCTTCAGGTTACACACAAAATCGCTCTCTACATCAAAATACGCGCTCCAAGCGATGCCGGTTTGAAGTTCCTGCCCGGACCCTGGCGGCATGGCATCAGCGGTGTGCGCGGCGGGACCGCCCCGCCACGCCGCCTACGCTCCTGCCGGGGTTTCAGGTGGAGTTCCAGACGGCGCCGGCTTCGCGGCTTTCGCAGCGGCTTTCGTCGCATTCGCGTCCGCCATTTCTACTTCCGCCGCCGCCACGTTTGCCGCCGCGGCTTCCTTCTCCGCCGGCTCGACCGGCTCTTTCGAAGCAGCTTCTTTCGCGGCCACTTCGGCTGCGGCCTCCTTCGCCTCCTCGACCGCCACCTCCTTTTGCACCACATATTGTTGCAGCAGCACTTCCTCCTGCACGTCCGTGTGCACGAGATATTCCTGCATCAGGACGGAGATCAAGGCGGCTGTGGGCACGGCCACCAAAGCGCCGACCACGCCGGCCAGGTCCCATCCCGCGAGCAGCGCGATCACCACCGCCAGGCCGGTCAGGTTTACGCTGCTGCGCATGATGCGCGGGGTCAGATAGGCGTTTTCGACTTGAACATAGATTGCATAGAAGATGAATACGCCGGCCATCTTGGTCCAGGAGTCCAGGGCCGCGACGGCGGCCGCCAGCAGGATCGTAACCGCGCCGCCGACGATGGGGATGATGTTGAACAGGCCCATCAGCACGCCCAGCATGAAGAAGTAGCGCACATGCAGCAGACCGAAGACGATGGTGCTGGACACGCCCAGGATGAGCATCAGCGAGCCCTGCCCCAGCAGCCATTTGCTCATCCGCTGGTCGGCCACCGCGAGGGTCTTGGCCAGGCGGTCGCGCGATTCGCAAGGGAACATCGAGATGACGAACGCGTAGGCGAACTCTCCTTCGAGCATGAAGTAAATGCACAAAATCAGGGCGGTCACCAGATCCAGAACGTGCGAAAGCCACAACGGCGCCGAGGCGATCAGATATTTGGCCGCCATCCCCATCACGTCTTGCGACTTCTGCGCCAGCGAGCCCAGCCCGAACCGGGCGGCGATCGGGAGCCGCGTGACCCGGCCCAGAAGTTGAGTGACGTGTTTGGGCAGATCGGCCGCGAAGTGCTGCATGTCGCGCAGCACGGGAGGAAGGCCGAGCGTTAAAAACAGACCCAGCAGCACGAACACCGAGAGCACCAGGCTCACGATCGCGATCAGCCGCGACGGCTGCCATTTGCCGATCCTGACCCGCATGACCCGCTGCACGGCCGGCATCAGCACCACCGCGAACAGCGCGCTCACATAAACCAGCTCCAGTACCGAGCGCAGCCGCCACGCCAGCATCAGGCCCAGCAGGACCGCAAAGAAAAACACGATATGCGAGCGCGCGGCCCCGTACTGACGCCGCTCTCGGGCCCGTTCCGGGCTGCGTTCGATGGTATTTGAGGCAAGCGGCATTGAGACTCCGTCATGAGGCTTTTGCTGTGGGATGCCAAAGCCCGGCCCGCAGATGGTTACGCATTTTCCCTGCAGGGTTTAGAGCAGTTTCTTCGTTGGTGCATAGGCGCTACGAAACAGCAGATTCCTCCGCTTCGCTGCGGAATGACAACCAGAAAAGCGAGGGCGAAACTCTACAAAAACGGGCATTCTGCTCTCGTCGGGTTCATCTGTCCTAGAGCGCCCTTAGTATCGCTGCGACCGTCTGTTCCTGGTCGAGCGCGGCGGTCTCGATCCGGTGCGCGGCCATGCGCTCGTAGATCGGATGGCGCGCCTGGAAGCGGCCCTGGGCTTCGACCAGCAGCGGCCGGCCGACGCTCTCCGGGCGGGCAGCGTCCTTGCGGCAGCGTTCCAGCAGCGTCGCCAACGGCGCATAAAGATAGACCACCGCCGCGCGCGGCGTCTGCTCCAGGAGCAGCCGGTTGGCTGCGATCTCGGGGGCTCCTCCGCCCAGGGCGAGCACGGTCCGAGGCTCGCGCAGGGACTCGGCCAGCGCGGCGGTCTCCAGCCGCCGGAAGTGCGCCTCGCCGCTTTCCGCGAAGATGCCCGGAACGCTGCGTCCGTCGCGCCGTTCGATCTCGCGATCGAGGTCGAGAAAGTCCCACCCCAGCCGCTCCGCCAGCCGCGCCCCGACGGTGGTTTTACCCGATCCCATGAAGCCGGCCAGCACGATCCGGTCAAGTCCCGGAAGCCCGGCGCGGTCGTCCGGCTGACGCTTCGTGTCCGCTCGTCCGGCCCTCGGGCGTACTGCGCTCATCGGCCGTCCGCGGAAAGTTTGCTCATCGCCCAACAGGCTATCGCGAAGGCTGGAACCACGCAAGCGCGCGGCGTTCCAGCCCCGCGCCACGACTCGGCGAGGCGCCGAGAGGAGAGGGGCTTGCGGCCGTTTGCAGCGCGTCCGCCACGAAGAACGCGATCTTCATCTTCTGCCACCGTGTGGCGTTCGGCAGCGGGGCGACATGGCCCATCTCGGGCGTGATCATGAAGTGCGCTTCCACTCCGGGCGGAATCTCGGCGCGCTCCCACTCCGCCTCGCCCGCGGGAATGGCCGGGTCCAGGGTTCCATGCAGCGCGTAAAGCGGGCAGCGGAGCTGGCGCAATTTACCGGCCGGCGATATCGCAGCGTCCTCCACGCTATGCGAGTCGATCAGCCTCACATAGTTGTCATGCACTGCCTGAGAAGTCACGTTGAGCAGGCTCTCCAGCGTCTGCCGCTGGGCGGGGGTCAACGGCGCCTCCACGGCGGCCCAGTCCGGGTTGGCGCGGGAGTTGAACAGCATGAACATGGCCTTGCGCAGGGGCGTAACCTGGTCCGCCGGCACCAATTCGTCCAGGTGCTGCAACGCCACGAGAATCGTTCCGGCAAGCGGCGGACTGGAAGGGTAAGGCGCTCCACCGGGCCCGGTCTCCCGGTCGTGGATGTAGTAGTGGGCGAGCCGCTGCAGGCTGTCGTAGCCGGAGAGATCGAACACCATCCGCATGTAGGGGGAGTAGGCCGGGTCTTCGGCGGCGGCGAGCGCGAGGCCTCCGCCGAAGCTGACCCCAAACAGAGAAACCCGCGCATGCGCACGCTCGGAACTCCATTTCACGGCCTCGCCGATGTCGTGGACGCCCGAGGTGCGCGACTCGAGAAACTGCTCCGAGGTGATATTCGGCACCACCGCCTGGAAGCCCGCCAGCGTCATCCGTACTGCCAGGTAATCCAGATAGTCGTCCTGATTGCCGTTGGGAGCGAAGCCGTGGACCAGTACGATGACCGGCGGATGCGCACGGTGCAGGGGGGTGTAAACCCGCACCGGGATCACGTGGTCCCCGGCCGGAATGACCAGGTCGTCGCTCCTCACCCCGGCGCGGCGCAGCTTCAGGTACGCGCGAACCTCGAGTGGCATGGGGTTGGACCGGGACAGCACAGTGGCCGCGCGCATGAACCACACGATCTCCCGCGCCACGAAGACCGCCGCCACCAGAACCAGAACGATCGCGAGGGCCGCCGCCGTGGCTCGGCGCCGCCCCCTCTCCGGCACATCTGTGGCAGGCGCTGCCCTCGCTAAGATCGGCATCGGATAGTAGACCTGTTGGCTGGACCAGCCCTGGAAATGCGTCACCCCGATGTGTGCGCTGGGGTGACGCGCGCGCTCCTGTGACGTGCGCGTGGGGATCAGTCGAGCTTGAAATTTTCGATCGACTCGTTCAGTTTTATTTTATAGGATACGAACGCGACGCGGTAGCTCCGGGATTGTCGCCCAGAGCCGCACGCGGCTTCTGGCCCCATGGCCGCCTGATCCGTCGCCTGTATTCCGCCGCAGGCATTCCGCCGCCTGTATTCCGCCGCCGGCATTCCGCAGCCGGCACTCCACCGCGGGGGGCTTACTGGGCCTTGGGTTCGTCTTTCAGCTTGCTGGCGATGTTGGTCCAGACCTTGTCGCTGGGATCCTGGGTCGGCTCGAACAGGCTGCGGGCGTGCTCGGCGATCGTCTCCAGATCGCGCACCAGTGCCGCGCAATCCGGATTGGACGCGAAGAACTTGGTAAAGCGCCGGTCTTCGCTGATCCGGCCTCGGCCCGAGGCGAAAAGCTCCGGCAGATACTCCTCGAACTCCGCCGGGGTCATGCGGTCCAGGTTGTCGTTGGAGAACTCCATCATTGCGTCTCCTTGAGACCCTCGAGGGGAGGAAGGCTCTGGGGTTGGCGTAAGAGCTCGCGCAGCTTCAGGCGTGCCTTGTGTAACTGTGACTTGCTGTTGCCGGTCGAACATTCCAGCATGGTAGCAATTTCATTGTGCTCAAAGCCCTCTACATCGTGTAGAACGAACACCATACGATACCCCGGTGGCAAACTTGCCACTGCCCGCTCGAGCGCCACGCGGTCCACCGATCCGGCCAGTTGCGCGTCGCGCGAACCGAAGTCCCGCTTGGGCGCGTCCTCTTCGCTGGGGTTGATGGTCTCCTCCAGCGACACCAGTTGCAGGCCCTTCTTGCGCAGATGCATCAGCACCAGGTTCACCGTCAGCCGGTGCAGCCAGGTGGAGAACGCGCTCTCGCCGCGAAAGCTGCCGAGCTTGCGGAACAGGTGCAGAAACGCCTCCTGGGTCATGTCCTCGGCTTCGGACACATTGCCCAGCATGCGCAGGCAAAGGGTATAGACGCGCCGCTTGTGCAGCGCGTAGAGCTTGGAAAACGCGTCGGGGTCGCCGTTCTTGGCGCGCTCGATGGCCTCGGCTTCGCCGGCGATAGGAGGGTTCCGCTTGAAGAAGCCAGGGTTCGGTTTTGTCTGCATTCGTGGAGTGCCTTGAAGTTCCATAGGGATGTGTCCAATCTTTGCGCGAATCGTGCCCGCACGGCACCATCCCTCTCTAGCGTACCGCAGTTCCTCTCCAAAAGGTTTCCACTGTTTTGACTCGCGGGCAATCCCAGAAGTTGTACGGCCACCCCTGTTGTATACGTTACATACCATTGACGTACGACCGCGAAGAAGACCTGGCGTTGCCATTGTTTTTGCTTTTCTGGTTGTCATCCCGCCGGGACCTGCTTCTCGCCCATTCCGGCAATCGTCCCGCAGCGCCAGCCTGAACTCCCAGCTCTCAGCTCCCCCGCTCAATTCCCCAGATAGCGCGCGTAGATCGACCGAGCGACGCCGGTGTCGGTGGTGCCCTGGACCAGCGCGCGGCCATCCGGAAACACCGTCAGTGTGTAGGGCGGCCGCTCGAAGCGCAGGAGCAGCCCATTGCCGCGCACCTGGCCGAGGGCGGAAAGCCGCTCCCGCAGCGCCGCCAGATCGACGGGTCGATGATGCTCGTGGATTTGCACCGAGTTCCGGCCGCACAGCGTAATGTGCGGCCGGCCCTCGCCGCCGAGCGCGCGAAACACCCGCCGCCCGCAGACTTCGCAGTCCGCGCGCGGATGTCCCGTGGCGATCTCGGAGCGTTCGCCGGTCCAAAGATCGAACGAGAGCAGCGATCGCCGCATCGTTTCCGGCTGCCCGGTCAGCAGCTTGAGGGCCTCGGTCACCTGCAGCGACGCCGCCAGATTGACCGCCGTGGCCAGAATTCCCGCCGTCTCGCAGGTCTCCAGATCGCCGGCGGGCGGGGCGGGAAAGAGGCACGCGAGACACGCCGTCGGAGCCGCGGGCGCGACCTCGCCGGCAAGCTCCGATCCGGGCGGCCGCCGCGGCAGCACGTTCATCGTCGCGGCGTATGCGCCCACCGCCGCCGCGTAGATCCAGGGCCTGCCGTCGCGCACGCAGAGGTCGTTCAGCAGATAGCGGGTCTCGAAGTTGTCGGTGCAGTCGAGCACAATGTCGGCGTCCGCCAGCAGCTCCTCGACGTTGTCCGGAACCAGGTCGGCGATTCGCGCTATAACGCTGACGCCCGAGTTGATGCGCTCCAGGTGCCGCCGCGCGGCTTCGGCCTTGGGCAGCGACTCGCGCGCGTCGGCCTCGTCGAAGAGCATCTGCCGCTGCAGGTTGGAGGGCTCCACGAAATCGCGGTCGATCAGCGTCAGCCGTCCCACGCCGGCGCGCGCCAGCAGCCCGGCCGCCGCCGCTCCGGTCGCGCCCACGCCCACGATGGCCGCGCTCCCGGCCTGCAGCCGCCGCTGCCCCTCGACGCCGATCCCGGCGAAGAGCACCTGGCGCGAATATCGTTCGCTGTCGGCGATCGGTTGCAGAACGGGCGCCTGGGTGGCGGCCTCGGCGTCGTCGCTGGCGGGCACAGGCATAGGCCAAGTATACGAGCGCGATAGCTTCATCCAGGCCTCCCGAGAGGCGGCTCCTTTCGTGTCATGGATGCTGAACGAATCTGCCAGCGAACTCCCGTTGGCGTTCCTGCATCTCTAGAATGAAACCAGACGTGATCGCGTGGCTTCTGGAGCTTTCTCCGATGGCGTGCGACTCAAGTCGACGCCGCTGGGGTTTACCGGCTGTGAGAGACTGCATCTTCCAGATGGAGGGGCAGAGCTGGAGAGGAAAGGCGGCAGTGGCAGGTCGGGGTCCCTTGAGCGAACGTTGTTGCATGGAAGACTCTGCGCCGGGCAGGGCCGCCGCCGCAGCACTGCGCCCTCGCAATCGGGGTGGTCGCCGTCGCGGCGGTCTGGTGGCGTTGCTGTCCGCTGCCGCGCTGCCGGTGCTGCTGGCTGCAGCCGCCGGGGTGCAGGCGCAAATTCCAGCTAGTCCAGCTAGTCCATCCCCGATCTCCAGCCAGTCGGCCGGACCGCCCGCGCAGGCGGCTGGCGTTCCGCAGGCCGCTAACGGCGCGCAGCCGGCCTCCCCGGCTACGGCGACCCCCGCCGCGGTGACCAATCCTCGTCCGCCGCTGCCGGTCAGCCTATGGAGCAGGGCCGGCACACGGATCGACGCTGTGCGCTTCCGCGGCGTCACTTTCAGTTCCAACGATGCGATCTTCGCCGAGCTGCAACAGAAGGCCGGTGAGCCGCTCGATCCGGACAAAGTCCGCGCCGACCTGCGCCGCCTGTTCGCGACCGGGCGCTATCGCGATATCGCCGTTTATGGCGCGACATCTACGGGCAATGCCCAGGCCGCGGGCAATATCCAAGCCGCGGGCGCTGGCATCGACCTGATCTTCGCCGGGTCGCCGCGCTTCTTCGTCGGCCGCATCACCATCGACGGCGTCAAGAACGACCAGTTGACCTCGCTGCTGGAGTTCGCGACCAAGCTGGAGCCCGGGACCATCTACACCGACGCCGAACTGCCCGCCGCGATCGCTGCCGTCAAACAGGCGCTGGCCCACAACGGCTACTATCAGCCGACGGTCGCCGCAGCCGTGGGCCTCGACAACCCCAACGATCAGGTCAATGTCACCTTCACCATCGCCACCGGCCCGCAGGCGCGCGTGGGCAGCGTCGCGCTCGAAGGGACCAACCCTGGAATCAGCGTCGAGGATTTCCGCGAAAAAGGACATCTGAACTGCAGTTGGCTGCCGTCCGATTTCGACAAGCTGTTCCACAAAACCTGCGACCCGAAGGTAGGCCGCGAGACGGTCAGCAACGCGCTCTCCGGCGTGCGCTCGTACTACCAGAAGCAGGACCATCTCGAGGGCACGATCAGCCTGCAGAAGTCCACCTACTCGCCGCCGCGCAAGCAGCTCGACTACGGCTTCGGAGTCAATCAGGGGCCGGTCGTGAAGGTCGTGGTCCAAGGCGTCAAGCTGTCGCGGTCGCGCATCAAGCTGCTGGTGCCGGTGTATGAAGAGGGCGCGGTCGACATTGATCTATTGAATGAAGGCGCGTTCAATATCAAGGATTATCTGCAGCAGAAAGGCTACTTCGACGTCAGCGATCAAGTTCAACTGCTCGGCGAGAAGACGAATAACGTCACCGTGCAGTACACGGTGGCTCCGGGCAAGCGCCACAAGGTCACGAAGGTCAGTATCAAAGGGAACAAGTACTTCGATACCGGCACGCTCGCCGACACGCTGCGGGTGAAGAAGGGCGATCTCTATCAGCCCAGCGGACGCTACAGCGCGCAGTTGGTGGGCGACGATGTGTCGGCGATCGAGAACCTGTATCGCGCCAACGGCTTCAGTGCCGTCAAGGTGACCTCGTCGGTGAAGGACATGGACACGCTCAATGGACGCTCGCTCAAGGAGCCGCTGATCCAGGTGACGTACACGGTGGCCGAAGGCGCGCAGCAGAAGTTTGGCGCGGTGAATCTCTCGGGCGTCGGGGCCGCGCGCCACGACGGGGTGCGCGCGCTGCTGAGCTCGCAGACCGGCCAGCCGTTCTCCTACATCACGCTGACCAACGATCGCGACGCGGTGCTGGGCTACTATCTCGCGCACGGGTTCGACCACGCGCGGGTGGAGATCGCGCAGAAGGTCGAGGCGGCCGACAAGACCCGCACCGATGTCACACTGGACGTTACAGAAGACCAGCAGGTGTTCATCGACCGCGTGCTGTTGTCGGGCATCGTGCATACGAGGCCGTCGGTGGTGGCGAACCAGTTGACGGTGCATGCGGGCGCTCCGCTGGACCAGGCGGCGTTGCTGCAGACGCAGCGCAATCTTTATAACCTGGCGCTGTTCGCCGAAGTGAACGCCGCCGTGCAGGACCCGCAGGGCAACGACCCAAGTAAGAACGTGCTGGTCCAGATCACCGAGGCCAAACGCTGGGACGTGACCTACGGATTCGGCTTTGAAGCGCAGACCGGGACCCCTGGCATCACCACGGGCCAGACGCGCGGGCTGACTGCCGCGCAAAACGGCCGCGCCGGCGTCAGTCCGCGGGTCTCGGCCGATGTCTCGCGCATCAATCTTCGCGGCACGCAGGATTCACTCACGCTGCACGCCTCTTACGGTCTGCTCGAAGAGGTCGCGACGCTGAGCCTCAACAACCCGCAGTTATTCGGGCACCGCAACCTGACCGGGACTGTTTCCGGCGGCTACTCCAACGTGCAGAACATCACTACGTTTGCCTCGTCGACGTTGCAGGGCGACTTTCGCGTGACGCAGAAGTACAAGCGCGCCGACACGCTAATTTACGGCTTTCAGTATCGCCGCGTCTCGGTCAATCCGGCCAGCATCGAGATCACGCCGAACCTCATCCCGCAGTTGTCCCAGCCGGTTACAGTAGGCGGCCCGCAGTTCACCTACTTCCACGACACCCGCGATCCCAGCCCGCTAAACGCAGGCAAGGGCCAGTTTTTTTCGCTGCAGGAGTTTATCGCTTCTCCGAAATTCGGGTCGGACACCGACTTCAACCGGCTCGACGTTTCGCAGTCCACGTACTACACCTTCGGCAAGAAGAAGTACGTCTTCGCGCGCAATCTGCGCGTTGGATTCGAGAACACGTTCGGGCCCAATCCCAATGCATATAACGCGGGCAGCCAGATCGGCGTGGCCTCGACCGCCTGCTCGGGCGCGCTGCTCCAGACCAACCCGACCTGCTACGCGGTGCCGCTGCCGGAGCGGCTGTTTGCCGGGGGCGCGACATCGCATCGCGGCTTCGGCATCAACGACGCCGGTCCGCGCGATCTCACCACTGGCTATCCCGTCGGCGGCGGCGGCGTGGTGGTCAACACCTTCGAACTGCGCCTGCCGCCGCCCACGCTGCCTTACGTCGGCGACAGCCTCTCCTTCGTGCTCTTCCACGACATGGGCAACGTCTTCGAGTACCCGGGCGACATGTTCAAGAGCATCAGGAACTTCCACCAGCCCAATGTTTCCACCTGTAAAAACCTGGCCGGCCCACTGGCGGCCGCGGGTGGAGTCGCGGCCAATGCGGTGGGCGCCTGCAACTTCAACTACTACTCGCATGCGGTGGGTCTGGGCTTGCGCTACGCCACGCCGGTCGGGCCCATTCGCCTGGACTTCAGCTACAACCTGAACCCCCCGACTTATCCGGTGTTCAACGATTACACCGCCACCGCGCCTTATGTTGGACAGGCCGGCCACTTCAACTTCTTCTTCAGCATCGGACAGGCATTCTAGAGCGAAACATTACGACGAGCATGAAGAGCGCAATCCAATTCGGAATGAGGTGTGGACGCGGCGCAGGCGGCTTGCTTTTGCTGGCGCTGGCGATGCCCGGCGCCCGCTCGATGCAAACCCAGAGTCTGCCGCCGCTGCCGGTTCCGCCGCGACCATCCATCGCTCCAACCGACGCTCCGCCGACGCCGATCCGTCAGCCTGACCTTCCGCGCATGCCGCTGGAATCCGGCACCGCGATGGATCGCGTCGTCGCGATCGTGAACGGCGATCTGATCCTGGACAGCGATGCCGACCAGGAGCGGCGCTTCTCTGCGCTGCTGCCGTATGGCGAAGGCGGCGGCGCCTACTCGCGCGATGCGGCCATCCAGCGGCTCATCAATCGCGACCTCATCCTGCAGCAGATCAAGCTGCAACCCGGCTATGACGTCAGTGAAGAAGCCGCGGCCAAGGACCTTGAATCGCTGCGCAAATCCATTCCGGCCTGCAAGCAGTTCAACTGCGACACCACCGCCGGCTGGGACCGCTTTCTCGCTTCTGAAGGATTCACCGAAGCCAGCCTCACGCGGCTCTGGCAGCAGCGCATGGAGGTGCTGGCCTTCATCGAGCAGCGGTTTCGCATGGGCATCAAGATTACGCCCGTGCAGATTCGCAACTACTATGACACCGACCTGCGCAAGCAGTACGCGGCGCAGCACGCTACGCCGCCGCCACTCCGCACCATCTCCAGCCGCATTCAGGAGGTGCTGCTGCAGCAACAGGTATCGAGTCTGCTGGACGACTGGTTGCAGAGTCTGCGCGCACAGGGCAGCGTGGTGGTGCTGCATCCTGGAGAGGACGCGCCATGAGCGAAGCCGCCATTCCCGCATCGTCCGCTCCCGCGCCGCGTAAGCGCCCTCGCGCGTGGAGAATTGTGGCGTGGATTTTTCTGTCGCTGGTGCTGCTGATTCTGCTGCTGATCGCGGGCGCCGCCTGGTACACCACGACGGCGAGCTTCCAGGGGCGCGCGCACGACGAGGTCTTGAAGGTGCTGGAAGACTCGACCGGCGGCCGCGTCGAGGTGGGCCACATCTCGCTCAACCTCTGGCACCTCGCGCTCGAAGTCGATGACCTCGTCATCCATGGCACGGAAGCGCCGGGCCAGATGCCGTACCTCTCCGCGGCGAAGATCTTTGTGCGGGTGCGCATCAACACGTTCCTCTCGCACACCATCGGCAATGGGCCGCAGTCGCATGTCGGCCTGAATTATCTGCGCGTGGAACAGCCGCATTTTCATCTCATCGTCGACAAGGATGGCAAGACCAATCAGCCGGTGCCGAAGCATCCCAGCAGCAGTACGACGCCGATCCAGGACACGCTGCTGGACCTGCAGGCCGGCAAGGTGGAGTTGGCCAACGGCCTGGCGGTGCTGAACGATCGCGCCATTCCCTTCGACATCGCGGCGCGGGACCTGAATGCGGAAATCCATTACATCGCCGCGACCGATCGCTACGGCGCGACGCTCGATCTGGCCGACCTGGAGACGAAGATCGCCAATCAGCCAGGAGTGCAATCGAAGCTGCATCTCAGCGCCCAGCTTGGCCGCGACATGGTCCAGCTCACGAAGCTCGACTTCACCACCGGCGGCAACACGCATCTCGCGGCGAGCGCGCAGCTCAACCACTTCGCGCATCCGGAGTGGAAGGCGAGCGTTGCCGGTGGCATCGAACTGAAGCAGTTGACCTACCTCGCGGGCGTCTCCGGATTGAATGCGGGAACGCTCGATCTCACGCTGAACGGCCATAGCTGCGAGGTGACGCCCCAGGTAGCGCAGAAGCATCCGCACTTCTGGCAGCGCCACAGCAAGCTGCCGCCCGCGGCCAAGGTGCTGCCGCCTTCTCCCGATTGCAAGGCCGGCTATCTGCTGGTGGGCGACATCAAGCTGAACGGCGCGGGGTATAGCAATCCGAGTGTGCGGGTGCACGACATCAATGCCAGCGCGCAGTTGCACATCACGCCGACGCAACTGCTCTTCACTACGCTGGTAGGCTATCTTCCCGGCGGCGGCAGCGTGAGCGGCGCGCTGAAGATCGACAACTGGCTGGGCGAAGCGCCGGCCAATGCGGCCGCGAAGTCGCCGACCACCGTAGCCGCGGCGACGACGGCCAACACGGCGGCGAAAGGCGTCGGTGCGGCGCCGCCGGTCAAATCGCTCAATTCGACCGTTGTACAGCGCGCGCAGGCCTATCTCACGGTCACGGTGGACCGCATTCCGCTGCGCACCATCATGGACATCACCGCGCGGCCGCACTACGGCGATCTCGGCTTCGACACTTCCATCACCGGCCCCGTCACCGTGCAGTGGGGCGGCCCGGCTACCGACATCGCCGACACGGTGCAGGTGCAGGCGCAGCTAGGCTTTGCGCCCACCGGAGTTCATCGCCGCGGCGCGCTCTCCAACATCCCCGTCGCCGGCAAGGTGGTCGGCCACTACGATGGCAGCACCGAAGTGGTGAGGCTATCGCAACTTGCGCTGCATACGCCGCAGACCACGCTCGATGCCAGCGGTGTGCTGGGGGTGAATGCGGGCGATCCGCTGACCAACCTGCGCATGAACCTCGCGGCCAGCAACCTCGGCGAGTTCGACCAGCTTCTGCAGACGCTCGGCTTTTCGGCCAATGGAAAGAAGGGCAGCGCGGCGATCCCGGTTGTGCTGCACGGGAACGCGGAGTTCAATGGCACTGCCCGCGGCGCGCTGCGCGAGCTGGACGTCAAAGGCCATCTGATGGCGAACGATCTTGCGGTGCATCTGGGCAGCGCGGCCGACGTGCATATCGATTCGCTGGTGGCCGACGCGGAGTACACGCCGAGCGCGGGCGTGGCGGTGGCGTCTTCGACCATCACGCGCGGGACCGCGGTGCTGAACGTCGCCGGCACCTTTGCGCCGTATCGCGCGGTGTCCCGGCGCGGCGTTGTCACGTACGAGTGGAACGATCAGCTCGGCATCAACACGACCGTCAAACTGGCCAACGCGCAGATACCCGATCTGCTGCAGATCGCCGGCCAGCAGCAGAAGTATCCGATCACCGGCACGGTTGACCTGAGCGCGCATGCGGCGGGAACACTGAAGAACCTCGACGGCAGCGGCAGCATTACGTTGAACAACGGCGTGGCCTACGGTGAGAAGTATCAGGCGATCGCGGTGAATCTCAGCGTGCAGGGAAACCAGATCGATGCGAGCCGAATTTTGCTGCAGGCGCACTCGATGACGATCTCCGGCAGCGGAGGCTACAACCTCGCCAGCAAGACCATCACCGCAAAGCTTGCGGGCAATAACCTGCGGCTGTCGAAGTTCGACACGGTGCGGCGTGCGAACCCGAATGCCGACGGCGTGCTGTCATTCTCGCTCGATGCGAACGGAACGATGGAGCAGCCCAACCTGCATGCGAAGTTCAGCCTGGCCAACGTTACGGTGCAGGGCAAAGCGATCGGCGAGCTGAACGCGACGGCCCACAGCAGCGGACCGAATGTCTTCTACGACCTGCACTCGACGCTGATCGGCGCGCAACTGAATGCCAACGGGCAGACTGCGCTGACTGGTGATTACCAGACCCAGGCAAAGTTGACGCTGAGCGGTCTGGACATCGCGAACGCGATCGCCTTGATGGCCCCGGAGTCTTCGTTCAAGGGCAGCTCGAATATTGCCGGAACCGTCACCGTCAGCGGACCCGCGGCCAAGCCGCAGCAGATTGCGGGTACGGCCGAGTTCAACGACGTCGATCTCAAGCTGGCGGGCATCGAGCTGAAGGCGGCACAGCCGTTGCGCGCCAGCCTGCGCAACGGCGTGGTCACGCTGGACCAACTGCACATCACGGGCGAGGACACCGATCTGCAGGCCGCGGGAAGGGCGCAGGTGTTCGGCGCGACCAATCCGCTGGGCGGCGTGATCCATCTGAACGCCAACGGCAACGTCAGCATGGCACTGGCGCACACCTTCGACAAGGACCTTATCACCTCAGGCAAGGTGAGCTTCAAGGTGGCCGCCGACGGACGCATGAAGAAGCCTTCGCTCAGCGGCGATGTGCTGTTCCAGAACGTGAACGTCGCGATGGAAGGAATTCCTAACGGCCTGAGCAATCTGAACGGCACGCTGGCGTTCAACGAGGACCGCCTCGATGTGAAGAACCTGACCGCGACGACCGGCGGCGGCCAGTTGAAGATCGGCGGATTTCTGGCTTACCAGAAGGGCCTCTTCGCCGACCTCACCGCGACCGGCGATGCGGTCCGTGTACGTTACGCGGGGCTGAGCGCGACGGCCACCGCGGCCTTCCGTTTGCAGGGCGGACCGCAGTCAGTGCTGCTCTCGGGCGATATCCTGGTGACCCGCTTTGGGGTTGGTCCGGACGTCGACTTCGCCTCGTTCGCCGGCGCGGGAGGGGTGTCGGCGCCGCCCGATCCCAGCTCGGCGAGCAACAAGATCCGCCTCGATGTCCACATCACCAGCGCGCCGCAGATGGACTTCCAGAACTCCTACGCGAAGCTCGCCGGAACAGTTGATTTGCGCGTCGGCGGGACGGTCGCGGTGCCCAGCGTGCTGGGGCGCATCCAGATCACCGATGGCAGCGCGACCTTCGCCGGAACGACCTATGAGCTGCAGCGCGGCATGATTTACTTCGACAATCCGGTGCGCATCGATCCCATCATCGATCTGGACGCAACCGCGCGCGTGGAGAACTACAACATCACCATCGCCGTCGACGGCTCGCCGAGCAACCTGAAGCCGACCTACCGCTCCGAGCCGCCGCTCACCGAGGCGGACATCTTCAATTTGCTCGCCCTCGGCCGCACGCAGGAGGAATCGCAGCTCTCGCAACAGCAGCAGTCGCAGGCGGGCGAAGACCCGACCACCAACGCGCTGCTGGGTGGAGCGCTGAACGCGACCGTGTCCAACCGCGTGGGCAAGCTGTTTGGCGCGGGGTCGATCAAGATCGATCCGGCGTTCGTGGGGACGCTGGGCAACTCGGCCGCGCGCATCACCGTGCAGGAGCCGCTATCGAAGCAACTCACGCTGGTTTTTGCGACCAACGTGAACGAGACCGCCGAGCAGTTGATCCAGGTGCAGTATCAGCTCAACGAGAATGACTCGATCGTCGCGACGCGCGACGAGTCGGGGGTGTTTTCGATCGTGTACAAGATACGCAAGCGGTACCGGTAAGTGTGCGTCCGCACCCTACTCATGTCGCGATGAAGCCGCGCCATGAATGGGACACCCGGGGGCTTGCCATGCCGGGATTCGACAATCGTTGCAGTGGCACGGCTAGCGAATGAGTTAATGGGGTAGAATTCGATCTCACCAGATCACGGGCCCCAATGCGATCGCAGCTCCCATTTCGCAGAGAACGCCAGGAGTGTGCCAGCCATGACGAACGAGTCGCCAGCCCGCGAGCTCGAAGGCGCGGAAGCGGAGCAGCACGATTTGCTGCTGGATTCGCTGCGCGCGCGTGAGCGGGAGCTGGTGGAAGCGTACCGGATTGGGCAGTTGGGAACTTGGCGCTGGTTCATTCCGACCGACACGATCACCTGGTCGGCGGAGGTGTATCGCGCGTTTGGACGCGATCCCGGGACGCGGCCTCCGGCTTATCTGGAGATGAAGCAGATGAATACGCCGGAGAGCTGGGAGCGGCTCTCGCGGGCGATCGAGCGCGTGATCGCTACCGGCGAGCCGTATGAGCTTGACCAGGAGATCGTGCTGCCGGATGGCTCCAGGCGCTGGCTGCTGGCGCGCGGCGAAGTGGCGGCGCGGGAGCGCGATGGCAAGGTCTTCGAACTCTGCGGGACCGTGCAGGACATCACCCAGCGCAAGCTCACAGAGCAGCGGCTGGCGCGCAGCGAAGCGCGCTATCGATCGCTGGTGCGGGCCAGTTCGGATGTGGTCTGGATCTCCGCTCCGGATGGATTGCCGATCGATACCAGCCCCGAGTGGCATGCCTTCAGCGGACAGACCGCGGAGCAGACTCGCGGCTACGGCTGGGCCGATGCGATCCATCCCGATGACCGGCAGCGCGGCATCGAAGCGTGGAAGCGGGGCATCGCACGGGGATCGAACTTCCAGATCAAGCTGCGGCTGCGCCGCCAGGATGGCGTCTACCGCCATACGCTGGTTCGCGCCGTGCCTTCGCGTGACGCCGCCGGCAGCATTATCGAGTGGATCGGCATGCACACCGACATCACGGAGCAGGTTGAAATCGAGGCCGCGCTGCGCGACACCCAGTCGCGCTTTCAGAAGCTCTACGACGCCAACATTCTCGCCATCGCCTACCCCGACAAGTACGGCGCTTTCTTCGATGGCAACGACGAGTTCCTGCGCATCGTCGGATATAGCCGCGAGGAGCTGCGCGCGGGGCTGGTGCGCTGGGACGCGATCACGCCGCCGGAGTACGCGGAGCTGGACGCCACGCATATCGCCGAAGCCGCCCAGCGTGGCAGTTGCACACCGTACGAGAAGGAGTACATCCGCAGGGACGGCTCGCGGGTGCCCATTCTGTGCGGGTACGCGCTGCTGGAAGGATCGACCGAGGATTACATCGGCTTCCTTACCGACCTTACCGTGCAGAAGCAGGCGGAGCAGGCGTTGCGCGACCGCGAGCAGCGCTTCCGCGAACTGGCCGAGACGCTGCCCGAGATGGTGTGGGTGACGGACGCGGACGGTTGGAACGATTACATCAACGACCGCTTCGTGGAGTACACCGGCATCCCCATGGCTGCGCTGAAGGGAATGGCGCGGGCGGACATCATCCATCCCGAAGACCGCGAACAGGTGATGGCCAAGTGGACGCGCTGCGTGGAGACGGGCGAGCCGTATGTGAACAATCTGCGCCTGCGCCGCCACGATGGGGTCTATCGTTACTTTCTGGCGCGCGCGGTGCCGATCCGCGATGACCGGGGCAAGCTGCAACGCTGGCTCGGCACCGCGACCGACATTCACGACCAGAAGCTTGCGGAGGACACGCTCCGCCGGACCGAGAAGCTGGCCGCTACCGGACGGCTGGCGGCTAGCATCGCCCACGAGATCAACAACCCGCTGGCTGCGGTGACCAACTCGCTATACCTGGCGTTGCAGATGGAGATGAGCGCGGAGACGCGCAAGTACCTGGAGATCGCCGAGCAGGAGTTGGCGCGCGTGGCGCAGGTGACCACGCAGACGTTGCGCTTTCATCGCCAATCGACTGCCGCCGCTTCGACCGACCTGTGCGAGATTATGGACTCGGCGATCGCGCTGTTCTCCAACCGCTTCAAATGGGCGGAGATTGCGCTGGAGCGCCAGTATCGCGGCCGCGAGCGCGTGCAGGGCTATGGGGATGAGTTGCGCCAGGTGTTCACGAATCTGCTGGGAAATTCGCTCGATGCAACCCGCCAGGGTGGCCGCGTGGTGGTCCGCATCCGCGCGGCTTGCGACTGGAGCGCCGCGAAGCAGGGCACGGCGGGGCGCGGGGTTCGGGCGACACTGGCCGACACCGGCCAGGGCATTCAGGCGGAGGTGCGATCGCATCTCTTCGAGCCGTTCGTGTCCACCAAGGAGGCGACCGGAGCGGGGCTGGGCCTGTGGGTCTCGGACGGCATCGTCCGCAAACACAGCGGGCGCATTGCGCTGCGCACTCGTACCGCGCCGCCCACCGGCACGGTGTTCACGCTGTTCCTGCCGTTCGATCCTGGTTTTGAGTCTTCAACTTCGCTGCACAACAATTTGTCATCCTGAGCGCAGCGAAGGACCTGCTTTTCGTCGATTAGGCAAAATACTCGTCCTCCTGAATCATGTGATACCGAGCTGAACAAGAAGCAGGTCCTTCGCTGCGCTCAGGATGACAATTCATGGTGGACAGGATGGGAATTCATTGATCCATTAAGATAAAGAGCATCTATGCAGAATGTCCTTCGCAGCACGCGCGTGACGCTGGAGATGATCAAGTGGGAGCACTCGATCTTTGCGCTGCCGTTTGCGCTGACCGGCGCGGTGCTGGCGGCGCGCGGCTGGCCATCGCTGCGCGTGCTCGGCTGGATCGTGGTCTGCATGGTGAGCGCGCGGTCCGCGGCGATGGCCTTCAACCGGCTGGCCGACGCGAGGCTCGATGCAGCCAATCCACGCACCGCCAGGCGGGCGCTGCCGGCGGGCGAGTTGTCGCCCGGGTTTGTGGCGGCGTTCACGGTGATCGCATCGTGCGTGTTCCTGTTTGCCTCGGCGATGCTCAACCGGCTGACCCTGGAGCTTGCCCCGTTCGCGCTGGCCGTGGTGCTGGCCTACAGCTACATGAAGCGCATCACGCGCTGGTCGCATCTGGTGCTCGGGCTGGCGCTGGGGATTGCGCCCTCGGCCGCGTGGATCGCGGTGCGCGGCAGCTTCGATCTGCGCGCGCTGCTGCTGACCGGGATCGTGATTCTGTGGGTGGGCGGCTTCGATGTGTTCTATGCCTGCCAGGACTTCGAACACGACCGCCAGGCGGGACTGTTCAGCGTGCCGGCCGCATTTGGGATTGAGGGGGCATTTTGGATTGCGCGCGCCATGCATTTGGGAATGCTGGTACTGCTGTGCGTGATGCTGCATGTGTTCGTGCTGGGCGTGATCGCGCTGGTGGGAATGTGCCTGGTCGCGGTGCTGCTGGCCTATGAGCATGCCATCGTCAGTCCGCGCGATCTGAGCCGCTTGAACGCAGCGTTCTTTACGCTGAACGGAATGATCTCGGTGGTGTTCTTCGTCTCCGTCGCAGCCGATGTGCTGTTGAAGCGATAGAGACCAAAGGGCGACGCATTGGGCAAAGAGAAGAGGAAACAAGCAAAACAAAGAGGCCGGTCCCCAGAGACCAGCCTCTTTTCGATCTGCACTTACCTGAGAATAGTTGGTGCACTCTGCAGTGCGGCTTATCTCTTGCCGGAAGTCGCGTCCTCGACATTTTCCTTGGCATTGCGCGCGGTTGAAGTGACGCTTTCGCGCACGTCGTGGGCCTTCTGCTCGTGGGTGTCCTCGGCAACCTTCTTGACGGAGCCCCAGGCCTGTTCGGCATGGCCCTTGACCTGCTGGGCTGTGCCCTCGTTGGCAAGCTTGTCGTTATTGACCGCTTCTCCGACGGTCTGCTTGACCTTGCCGGCTACCTCGTCGTACTTGCCTTTGGCGGTGTTTTCGGTTCCTGTGCTCATGATGTGCTCCTTCAACAATCCTGCGGTGGAATACAGCGTTTTTGGGACGTTTCTTTAGGTTCAAATGCCGGCCTGAATGCGCCTTGCCGAGAGCGATGGACAGGGCTCGTTGCTCGAACGCAACGGATTGTCCAAGGTTCCCTCAGAGTTAGATGCCGCGCCGTCCCGAGAGGAGGTTGAAGATCAGGACGATGATGGCCAGCACGATAAGGATGTGGATCCAGCCTCCGAGCGTGTAGCCGCTGACAAGACCTAGAATCCAGAGGATTACAAGGATGATGGTGATAGTCCAAAGCATAAAGGTCGATCTCCTGATGGAAAGACGCTATGGCATCCTGCGGCCATGCTGAGTCGTCGCCGGTGGAAACTGGATACAGCACTTCCGGCGTTCGTTATGGTAAGTTGCCGGATAGAGGGGCGAGGTTGTCCTTCCAGTGTGAGAATATTCAAGACGATCCGGAACCCAAGGAGGACAAGCTGATAGCCCGTGGTGAAGCGGCAACGTTGGAGCGGAATGGACCCAACGGCCTGGTGGGCCCTGGCAGAACCGCGCGCAGGATTGCGATTCAGGGCGAGCGCGGCTCCAACAGCCATATGGCCGCGCTGGCCATGTTCCACCCCATCGAGCCTCGAACGCCGGGTGGGGATCCTGGGCTCGGTGAGATCGAGATCGTGGCTTGCGGCGCGTCCAGCGAAGTCATCGAAGCGCTGATGTCGGACGCCGCCGACGCGGCAGTTCTGCCCATTGAAAACAGCCTGCACGGACCGGTCGCCGAGCACTACGACCTGCTGCTCGAGCATCCTGTGCGCATCGACGGCGAGGGCCTGCTGCGCGTGCGGCACAACCTGATCGCCGCGCCGGGAGTGAAGCTCGAGCAGATTCGCCAGGTGCTGTCCCATCCCGTCGCGCTGTCGCAGTGCCGCAGCTTTTTGGCCGAATTTGCGCGCACCAACGGCGCCCGGGCCATGCCATTTTACGATACCGCCGGCAGCGTAAAACACCTGATGGAGGGGCGGCTGCGCGACACCGCAGGCGTGGCCCCGATGCTGGCTGCCAAAGAGTACGGCGCGGAGATTCTGCGCACTGGAATCGAGGACCACGCGCAGAACTTTACGCGCTTTCATCTGCTGCGCCGCTCCAGTGCGGCGCGCCCCGAAGGCCTGCCTGCGGCCGACAAGCTGAGCGTGGCGTTTGCCGTCGAGCATCGCCCGGGAACGCTGGTCAAGGCGCTGCAGGGGCTCGCGGAGGCGGGCCTGGACCTGACCAAGATCGAGTCTCGGCCGGTTCCAGGCAGCCCGTGGGAGTATGTCTTCTACGTCGATATCCGATACGCCGGCGAGGCGATGGCGGAGCAAGCGCTGGCGTCGCTGCGGAGGCACTGCAGCATGCTCAAGGAGCTGGGACGCTACGCCGCCGCGTGAGGTCTCGGACCCCACTTACCTCGCGATAGAGCTGCGCCATGAAGGGGCCACCCGGCACAAGGGTCAGGCCGAAACGGGCTGGCTCATCACCTGATCGAACGCCGTCTGGAAGAGCTGCATCTCGTGCGGCGTGCCCACGGTGATGCGTACGCTGTGGGGCCAGATCGGCCACGTCCGGCCTATGTAAACGTTGCGCGCCTGCATCGCCGCGATGACCTGTTTGCCGGGCCGCCCGGTGTCGATCATGAAGCAGTTGCTGACCGACGGAATGTACTTGTAGCCCTTGCTGTCCAGCCACGCGAAGGTGGTGTTGCGGGTGTCGGCGATGATTTTGCGGCGTGCAGGTACGAGCGCCGGCTGCTTGAGGCTGGCGCAGGCTGCGCCGACCGCGGTCACTGGCATCGGATTCATCCCGTAGACCATCAGCTTGTCCAGCAGGTCGGGACGGCCCAGCGCAAAGCCGCAGCGAATCCCGGCCATGCCGTAAATCTTGGAGAAGGTGCGCAGCACGATCACATCCTTGCCCTGCGCGACCAGATCGATGCAGGAGGGCGAGCCGGAGATGTGAATGTAGGCCTCGTCGATGAGCAGGACGGAGCCCTTGGGCTTATGCTCCAGCGCCCACAAAATGTCCTGCTTCGGAGTCAGCGTTCCGGTGGGGTTGTTGGGGTTGCAGATGTAGAAGACTCCGCCGTTGGGCGCCGCGGCGATCATGGCCTTGACGTCGTGAGCATAGGTCGGCGTGAGCGGAACTTTCACAACTTTGGCGCCGCCTGCCTCCGCCGCATGCATGGGAGCCTCGTAGCTTGGGTCGGCGGTGACAAATGGCCGCTGCGGCGAGGTGTAGGCGAGCGTGACGAATTGCAAAGGCTCGCTCGAACCGGCGTAGATCGCGATCGAATCGGCGGACAGCCCGAACTCCTTCGCGATCAGCGCGCTCAGCTCAGCCTGGCAGCCGGTGCGGTCGTAGCGGCCTCCGGTCCTGGCGATGGAGGTGATTGCGGCCAGCGCCTCTGGACAAGGCCCGAGCGGATTTTCGTTGGCATTGATGATGACGGCGTTGGGATCGGCTGGGTCCGCGGGGACCAGGCGGTGGCTGGGGCTCGCACTCGCGGCCGCCGGACTTGCGGCCGCCCAGGCCAGATGGCTTTCGGTGAGCATCGGCAACGCCGCTGCGAGACCCGCCAGCCGCAGGAAGGAGCGGCGGGAGCTTACCGACGAAGGTAGCGGAAGGGAGGACGGCATGGCGGTCTCCTGTGGCTGAATTCTGGGGGAGCTTGCGCTGTCGCGCTAGGATAGCGCAAGATTGTCGGTTTTGTGAAGTCGCCGGGCTTACCCCGCGAGAGCCGCATACGGCCGGCCAGCGGCATACTGTCTGCGATAGCATGGTAGGGCGCTTATGCGACACGGAGAAAAGGGCCCGGCCGCAACCGGCACGGGCAGGGAGAGGCAATGGCGAACGGGACTGGAGCAAATTCTGGGGCGAACTCAAGTTGTGACATTGGACTAATTGGTCTGGCGGTGATGGGACAGAACCTGGTTTTGAACATGAACGACCACGGCTATAAAGTTGCCGTCTTCAACCGCACGGTGTCGAAGGTGGACGACTTCCTCGCCGAAGAGGCCAAGGGCACGCAGGTGGAAGGCGCGCACTCGATCGAAGAACTCTGCGCGATGCTGAAGACGCCGCGGCGCGTGATGATCATGGTCAAGGCCGGCGACGTGGTCGACAAGACCATTGACAGCATTCTGCCGCATCTGGAAAAAGGCGACATCATTATCGACGGCGGCAACTCGCTGTTCACCGACTCCAACCGCCGCACCAAAGACCTTGGCGCGAAGGGGATTCATTACATCGGCACGGGCGTCTCGGGCGGCGAAGAGGGCGCGCGTTTCGGCCCGTCCATCATGCCCGGCGGCGATCCGGCCGCATGGCCCGCGGTGAAAGAGATCTTTCAGGCCATCGCAGCCAAGGTCGAAGACGGCACGCCCTGCTGCGACTGGGTCGGCGAAGGCGGTGCCGGACACTACGTGAAGATGGTGCACAACGGCATCGAGTACGGCGACATGCAACTGATCTGCGAGGCGTATCAGTTGCTGAAGGACGGTCTGGGACTCAGCCCGGACGAGCTCGCGGGCATCTTTACCGAGTGGAACAAGGGCGAGCTGGACAGCTTCCTGATCGAGATTTCCGCGACGATCTTCGCAAAAAAAGATGAGGACGGCGAGCCGATGGTGGACAAGATCCTCGACACCGCCGGACAGAAGGGCACAGGCAAGTGGACGGCGATCTCGGCGCTCGATCTCGGCATGCCGGTGACGCTGATCGGCGAGAGCGTCTTCGCGCGTTGCCTGTCGGCGATCAAGGACGAACGCGTAGCCGCGTCGAAGGTGCTGGAAGGCCCGAAGACTGGGAAGGACGGTTTCCCGAGGTACGGGGGCGACAAGAAGGAGTTCATCGAGAACGTGCGGCGGGCGCTGTATTGCTCGAAGATGATCAGCTACGCGCAGGGTTACATGCTGCTGCGCGAGGCCGCCAAGGAGAACGGCTGGAACCTGAATATGGGCGGCATTGCGCTGATGTGGCGGGGCGGCTGCATCATCCGCTCACAGTTCCTCGGCAAGATCAAAGAAGCGTACGAGAAGAACCCGAAGCTCGAAAACCTGCTGATGAATGACTTCTTCTTCGGCGTGTTGAACAAGTATCAGGCGAGCTGGCGCAAGGCGCTGGTCTCGGCCATTGAGCTGGGAGTGCCCACTCCGGCGTTCTCGACGGCGCTGGCGTTCTTCGACGGCTATCGCACGGCCCGGCTGCCGGCGAACCTGCTGCAGGCGCAGCGCGACTTCTTCGGAGCCCACACCTATGAGCGCGTCGACAAGCCGCGCGGGGAATTCTTCCACACTAATTGGACCGGGCGCGGCGGCCGCGTCTCGTCTTCTACCTACAACGCCTGAGGAACGATGAAATTAGTGGAGATTCAATCCGCGCTGCGCAATTCGGGAGAGGCGCAGAGTTTCGACGGCTGGTTATTTTATGACCACCATCACCGCGACCCGATCGCCTATCGCATCCTTGGGCTCGATGAGCACAGCTTCGTGTCGCGCCGCTGGTTCTACTTCATTCCGGCGCATGGCGAGCCACGCAAGCTCGTGCATCGCATCGAGGCTGGCAAGCTCGATGCGCTGCCGGGTTCGCGTGCCGAGTACTCAAGCTGGCAGGAGCTCGAAGCCTCGCTCGCCACGTTGCTCGACGGCGCGACGAACATCGCCATGCAGTACTCGCCGCGCAACGCCATCATGTACGTCAGCATGGTCGATGCTGGCACCGTCGAGCTCGTCCGCAGCTTCGGCAAGAACGTCGTCAGCTCCGCCGATCTGGTCAGCCTGTTCGAAGCCGTGCTCACCGAGGCCCAGATCGCCAGCCACTTCGAGGCCCAGCGCCGGCTGGACGATGTCCTGCGCGGCGGCTGGCAGTACCTCTCGAATGCCGTGCGCAGCACGCGCGGGGAGACCAACGAGTTCGCCATGGTCGCCTTCCTGCAGGAGGCCATCGAACTCGCCGGGCTGTGGACCGACCACGGCCCCAACTGCTCGGCTGGGCCCAACTCCGCGGACTCGCACTATGAGCCCACCCTCGAATCGTCGCGGCCGATCCGCAGCGGCGACTTTGTGCTGATCGACATCTGGGCCAAGCTCGCGGCCTCGAACAATCCGAAGGAACCCGACCCCGAAGCCATCTGGTATGACATCACCTGGACGGGAGTGGTCGGCCGCGAGCCCACCGACCGCGAGCAGCTCGTCTTCCGCACCGTGCGCGACGCACGCGATGCCGCGATCACGGCCATCCAGAACGCGTATGCAGCCAACGAACCGATCGCCGGCTGGCAGGCCGATGACGCCGCTCGCAACGTGATCCGCGCGGCTGGCTTCGGTGATTTCTTTACTCATCGCACCGGCCACAACATCGCCCTTTCGCTGCACGGCAACGGCGCGCATCTGGACAATCTCGAGACCCACGACGAGCGCCTGCTGCTGCCCAACACCTGCTTTTCGGTCGAGCCCGGCATTTACTTTCCGGGCGAGTTCGGCATACGCAGCGAGGTCAACATGATCACGCGACCGGGCAAAGCCATCGTCACCGGGCCGGCGCAGACCGAGTTGCTACGCCTCTGAGCTGGACGCTGGTAGAATCGAGCACGATGGCCACCGCACAACAGCAAGACGCCGCCCGGCGCAGAGACGAAATCGCCCACCGAGTACCCGGCGAGAAGGCCAGTATGCCCGCGCTCGTTCTTCTGGTGGGCTGGCTGATTCCCGGCGCGGGACATCTGCTGCTGGGCAAGTGGGTCCGTGCGCTGCTGCTGTTCGTGTCGATCCTGGGCATGTATCTGATCGGCCTCGGCCTGGCGGGCAAGGTCTACACGCCCAACACCGGGGACATTCTGGACATCCTCGGCTTCGTCGGCCAGCTCGGCATGGGACTGCTGTACATCCTGGCGCGCGCGCTCGGCTGGGGCGCGACCTCGGTGGTCAACACGCTGGCCGACTATGGGACGAAGTTCCTCGTGGTGGGTGGGCTGCTGAATATCATCGCCGCCGTCGATGCACACTCGCTGGCCAACGGAAGGAAAGCCTCCTAAGCGATGCTCACTCACTTCAGCGCCGCTCTGCTGTTTGCTCTGTTCACGTCGGTGGTCTTCGGGATCACGCAGCGCGCGCAGCCAAAGATGATGGTGCGCTTCGGGGCTTACTGCTTTGTGCTGTTCATCGGAGCGGTGATCGTCGGAAGCTGGATCATGTACGCCATCAAGCGCTGACGCTGGTGCGCAAGGCTCTAGGTCGCATCTACGGAAACGGATTTGGATTTGTGGTCGGAGTCGGAGCGCCGGGGCCTGTCGATCCGGTGGGTCCTGTTGCGCCATTCGCGCTGTTCGGTTGTCCGGTGACCGCGTTCTGGCCGAAGCTGCTGGCCGAGGTCGACGAGATTCCTCCGCCAGTGAGGTTGACGCCCTGCTTGAGCATCTCGATGCGCGGGTCGTACCAAAACTCCCATGTCTCGTAGGTGGTCTGGCCGTTGGGCTGGGTGACGGAGGTGCCGCTCTTCGCGGTCCCGACGCCGACGATAACCCCGCCGGAGCTGTCGCCGAACATGCCGGTGCCGCTGGAGCCGAAGCCGCCCGTGGAACCCGATGCGCCGCTTGCGCCCGTAGCGCCAGACGCTCCGTTCGGGCCGCCGCTGGTACTGGTCGTGACCGCTTGCTGGCAGAACGCACTGTTGGTTGCGCCGCAACCATTGTTGAGCGAGGTACCGCTTGTGCCGGCGCCTCCAACCCCTGCGCCGAAACCAGAACCCAGCCCAGCGGCAGAGCCGAGATTCGCCGCCAGCCCCGCCAGCGGCTGGCCAAAGAAGCCTTTGACGGTCGTCTTCTGCTCGCCCTGATGGATCAGCCGCCAGTCCGATTTGCCGGTCAATGGGTCGACATATTGCTTGCGCAGATAACGGATGTTGTTGGTGCCTTCGAGCACCTTGATCGACGCCGGATACTGGTTGGGAAACTTGCGCTGGTAGAGCTGGATGGCGCGCACATACTCGTTCATGCGGTGCTGGCTTTCGACCTCCTTGTCGCGGCGCAGATCGCGGGCCAGCACCGGCGCGGCGATGGCCAACACAATCAGCAGGAGTGCCGCCATCACGACGACCGCCACCAGCATGAAGCCGGCTTCGGCGTCGGGGCGGGTGGACGCGAATGTGTCGGTGGAAGGGCGCATAAGGATTAGACGCGTCTACACAACGCTCGCTACAGATGTTCTCCCGACGGGTCTGGAGGCACTAAGAAGCAGATTCCTGCGCTGCGCTACAGAAAGCCAGAAAGGCAACAGCAAAATCCTTCGCTACTTCGGGACTCGCGCCGCTAATTCATCTGCAGCGGCAGCGTCTGCGTATCGTTGTTGACCAGGTCCTCTACCTGAATGCTGTTGGAGGAGATGCCGACGATCTTGTACTTGCGCGCGACGATATCCCCCTGCGCGGCGAGATAGACGCTATCGCCCTGCAGCAGGAAGACCTGCCGCTGGCCGTTGGCTCGGGTCGCGGTGCCGAAGAACTTCAGGTCGATGGGCGGCGGTGGCGGCGGTCCGGTGGGAACGAACGGCGCGGGAGCCACGGGGCCCGGTTTCGGCCGCGCGCTGGGCACGTTCCTGGGCAGCACCACCGGCGGCACGTAGGTCGCCGAGAAGATATTGCGGCCAGTGCCCGAGTAGACCAGGCTCTCGGTGCGGAGCATCGCGGATTCGTCGAGCGTCGGGTCAAGGCTGGCGGAGGTGCTGGCCATCTTCTGCGCGGCCACGCCGGCCGCCGCGCCGAGGCCCAATTGGTTGTTGGTGTTGCTGCCGCCTGTGTTGTTGGAAGCACGGCGCGCGTTGCTGGTCGAGCCGGCGGTACTGGTCGCCGGGGCGGGCGTTGAGGCGGCGGGCGGTGGCCCGGAACCGCCGTACAGCGCGTTGTAGCCATAGATCACGCAGCACAGCGCGACGGCTCCGAGCGCGCCGGCGGTGATGGTCTTCTTGCGGTTCTCCGCGCCGCCCTTCATCGCGCGCCTCCCGCGGGTTGCACCGCTCCGGTGGACTGGTTTTCAGGGACGGGCAGCTCGGTCGCGCTCTCCTCGGCGTTCGGCGCGCGCAGATAGGTGGTCAGCCGGATGCGCAGGTTCACCTGGCCGGTCTGCTGGCCGGTCAGGTTGATGCCGATGATGAGGAAAAACATCTTGTCGCGCTCCACCGAGTTGATGAACTCCACGATGGGCCGGTAATCTCCGGAGACTCCGGCATCCATCCGCACTTCGGTCAGGGCATCGCGGCCCGAGAGCACACCCGTCTGGGCATACTGCACGGTGTTCAGGTGAACGCCCGTGCGCTTGGTCAGCGCGCCCAGTTCCGCGGCCACCTCGGAGTACGCGTAGGGCAGCCGCTGGTCATAAAACGTATTCGCATCCGCCGTGGATTGCACCAGCTTCTTATCCAGACCGCGCAGCGGCTTGGCGGCCAGCTCAGCCGACCGAACTTCTACGCGCTGCTGGTCGATCGCATCGGCGTTGCGCGAGTTGAGCCCCTGCCACACGAAGAGCAGATGCGCCAGCAGATACAGATCCAGAACCACCAGCGCAGCCACGCCCGCGAAGTGCAGGTTCATCGCCGTCAGCAGCGCTCGAGCCTGCCCGGTGAGCCGTGGAACGCGCCGCCGCAGCGACGAGCTGTTGGGCGGTGGAACGATGACGGTCGTGCTCATCGCTCACCTCCTTGTGGACTTTGCGGATGTGTCTGCGAGTAGGGCTTCAGTACCACGCCGCCGTTGCGGATACGGGTCGACCTCGTTCGCGATGGAGTGCCCATCGCAACCTTCTCGCCGCGCGGCGCTCTGGCGTAAGGCTCGCCCGCCGGCAGTGGGTTGTAGCCGGCGAGAATTTCGAACTCGACACCCGGCGGCGGGGCGTTCGGGGATGCGTTGGGTGACGCGGGACCGCCTTTGGCGCCGGGCTGGGCACCGGGTTGGGTCGCCTGCACGCTCTCGCCCATCAGGCGCGGCTGCAGGAAGCGCCGCGAGCGCTCCAGGTTGCGCACCAGTTGCACCGCGCGATCGCGATCGCCGGCGACGCGCAGCCGGATGGCGACGTCGCCGTCCGCCGAAATCTGCGGCTCGATCGAGGTGACCTGCACCCCGATCGGCAGCACTCGCTCCAGGTCCATCATCACCGCGGTCCAGGAGAAGCTCTTGCGCAGGAAAAGCGCATTCAAAAAGTGCGCGCGGTCCAGCACGGCAGCGTTGGCGGGCTGGCGCATGCGCTGCTCGTTGTGGAGCTTCTCCTGCTGCGCGGCAAACATCTGGTTGTGGAGGCGGTCCATCTGCGCCTCGGCACGGTCCAGCTTGATCTGCAGAACGTGCGCGGCAATGATCGCGCCCACGCCAAGCAGCGCCAGAATGCCCATGATCACGCGCAGACGCAGAAAGAACGGCCGAAGTTCGACGTAGGGCCGCGTGGCGAGATTGACGGAGATGCGCATCAGCCTCGCAGCGCCCCCAGCACGCCGGAAAGCCACGCCCGCGGCACGTCCGCACTGGCCGCGTCCGCAGCGATGGCCGCGCTTTCCACCAACTCCTGTACGCGCAGGCCATCGGCTTCGGAGACGCCCTGTTCCATCAGAATCGAGCGCAACTGCGCAGCGCCGAGCGGCCCCGCGCTCAGCACACGCTCGGGCGGTGAGGCGAGCGTGTCTTCAAAGTAGGCGGCGGCGACGCTGACCGCCTGGGCAATCTCGCCGGCCAACGCAACGGGTTGGAGGTCGTCGGCGGCTGCATTGAGCGGCGGCTCCGAATCGTCCCGCGAATCATCACGGTTCGCGGCATAGGGATCGCGGCCATGCTCGGGCAGCGGCTGCTGCGCGGCCCACTCGGCGGCAGAGTCGTGCACGTCAATCAACGGAAGGCCGGCCAATGGAAGCCCGGCCGGCAAAGATTCAAAGAGCGCCGAAGGCTCGAAGAGCGCAGGCGGCAGATTGGCCGGCGTGCCCGACGACGGCTCCTGCAGATCCAGGCTGCGATGCAGCAGCAGAATGCCGCCGCGGACGATGGCGGTGGTCACGCCCAGGGAGTTCGCGTTCACGAGCAGGACCGGCTCGGTGTCGTCGAGCGCGGCCAGCGCGGCCAGCGTGCTGGGCAGCACGGCGCCGGGCTCGAAGCCGGCCTCGCGCGCGGCCGTTTCGTATTCGCTGAGCACATCGCGCGGGATCGCCACCGCCAGCACCCGCACCACGGATTTGCTAGTGCTCATCACCTGAAAGCTGACCATGGCCTCATCGGCGTCGAAGGGCAGCAGCTTTTTCAGCCGGAAGCGCACCAGCGGGAGGGCCTCCGAAAGGCGGTTGGGGAGCGCGTCGAAGTCCAGCAGCAGAACGCGCACGGCGGAGTCGGGAATGACCAGCGCAATGTCGTCTTCGCGCGAGTTCGACCGCGCGCCGACCTGCTCCAGCGCGCGCCGCAGCGCTGCCGCGACGGCCACGCGATCGGCGATGTTGCCCGGCTTCAGGCTGGGAGCGATTGCGCCCTCGGACAGCACCACCCGCGCCACCGCGGCCAGCGGGCCTGTAGCCTCGTCCGAACGCGCCGCGACCACGCCCCGCGGCATGATCTCGCAGGCCACGCGCGGCCGCGTTCCGGAAGCTTTTGGAAGAAGGTTCATGAAGCTCTTGTCTAGCTTACCTTGTGCAAGGAATTCGAGGCGATGCTATGGCTTGGACGGCCCACGCGGCCGGTTGTCATGCTGCCCGGCTCAGATTTTCTGCACGCGCTGCACGTCGCGGACGCCGGGAACTTTGCGCAGGTTCTGCGTGAGGCGGGTGAGGTGACGGAGGTCTACTGTCTCGATGACGAAATCTACGTTGACGACGCCGTCGACGGCAGCCTTGGTGTCGACCGAGCGGATGTTAGTGCTGTCCTCGGAGATGATGGCGGTGAACTCCTTGAGCAGGCCTGCGCGGTCGTCGCAGGTGACGATCAGGCGCACGGGATAAGTGTCGGCCTTGGGTTTGTTGGCGGCGGTTGCGCCGGGGACGCCGGACCACTCGACATCGATGCGGCGGTCGGCCTCATAAAGCAGGTTTTGCACGTTGGGGCAGGAGCGCGCATGCACCGCCACGCCTTTGCCGCGCGTGACGTAGCCGATGATCTCTTCACCGCGAATAGGGTTGCAGCATCGCGCGCGGTAGACCAGGAGATCGTCCTGGCCTTCGACCTGCAGCGAGTCCGAGCCCTTGCCGAAGAAGACCCGCTTGACCGCGTCGGACATGTGGGCGAGCGTGTTGCCGACGGCGCCGTGCTCGGGCTTGTCGGCTTCGACCGGGGCCGTGCTGCCCGGTTCGAGCTTGTTCAGCACCTGCCGCGTGGAGTATTTGCCGAAGCCGATGCCGGCGAGCAGGTCTTCTTCGTTGCCCAGGCCGTATTCGTTGGCGATGCGGTCATAGTCGGCGGTCTTGAACTTGTCCAGCGAGAGCTTGTATTTGCGGGCCTCGCGCTCTAACAATTTTTTGCCGATTTCAAGGGCGCGGGCACGCTGGTTTTCGTTCAGCCAGTGCTTGATCTTATTGCGCGCGCGCGAGGATTTCGTAAAGCTGAGCCAGTCGCGTGAGGGCGCGTGGTTGGCTTGCGTGGTGATCTCGACGATGTCGCCGTTGCGCAGCCGCGAACGCAGCGGAACAATGCGGCCATTCACCTTTGCTCCTACAGTCGCGTGGCCAACGTCGGTGTGGATGGCATAGGCGAAGTCGACCGGCGAGGCGTCCTTGGGCAGCACGATCACCTTGCCCTTGGGCGTGAAGGTGTAGACCTCTTCGGGGTACAGGTCGATGCGCAGAGTCGACATGAACTCGTTAGGGTCGGACATCTCGCGCTGCCATTCCATCAACTGCCGCACCCAGGCGAGGCGCTGCTCGTCCTTGGCGGTGACGTTGTCGGTGGCTTTGTACTTCCAGTGCGCGGCAATGCCCTCTTCGGCGGTGCGGTGCATGTCCTCGGTGCGGATCTGGACCTCGAACTGGTGGCCGCCCTCGGCGATCAGCGTGGTGTGGAGCGATTGATAAAGGTTCGGCCGCGGCATCGCGATGAAGTCTTTGAAGCGGCCGGGGACGGGTCTCCATGTGCTGTGCAGCAGACCCAGAGCGGCGTAGCAATCCTGCTCGGTCTGGGTGATGACGCGCACGGCGAAGAGGTCGAAGACCTGCTCGACGGGCACGGAGTGAGCGGTGAGTTTTTGCTGGATGGAGTAGAGGCGCTTGATGCGCGATTCGACACGGGCCGTGATGTTGCTATCGCGGAGCTTGTCTTCGAGCGTGCTTACGATGCGATGCAGGAACGCCTCGCCCGCGCCGCGCAGCGAGTCGACCTCGGTCGTGAGCTGGGTGTAGGCGAAAGGGTCGGTGAAGCGGAAGGCGAGGTCTTCGAGCTCGCCGCGCAGCTTGCCCATGCCCAGGCGATGCGCGAGCGGCGCGTAGACATCGAGCGTCTCGCGCGCGATGCGCTGCTGCTTTTCGGGCGGGAGGTGCTCCAGCGTGCGCATGTTGTGCAGCCGGTCGGCGAGCTTGATGATGACCACGCGCAGGTCAGTGACCATGGCCAGCAGCATCTTGCGGATGTTCTCGGCCTGATGGTCTTCACGGTTGGCGAACTTGATCTTGTCCAGCTTGGTGACGCCTTCGACGATGTGCGCGACCTGCTCGCCGAAACGACGGGCAATGTCGGCGGTGGAGACGTCGGTGTCCTCGACCGCGTCGTGGAGCAGCCCGGCCGCGATGGCGGTGGCGTCCATCTTCAGCTCGGCGAGCACCTTGGCGACGGCCAGCGGATGGCCGATGTAGAGCTCGCCCGAGGCGCGGAGTTGGCCGGCGTGCTTCTCGATGCAGAAGGCCCAGGCGGCGCGGATGAGGTCGAGGTCGTCGGCGGGCCGGTTGGCGCGGATGGTAGCCAGCAGGCGCTCGAAGCGGGCATCGAGCTCGGGAACACCGCTAACGGGCGACGCCGGGTTGGCGGCCATCGAATTGGCGCCAAGCTGCTCTGCCGGGTTGGCAAGCTGCCCGGATATCTCGGCGAGAACTGTCGAAGGCGAAGCAGCCCCCGAAGAAGGCGAAGCCGCTCCCGGCGACGCAGCCAGAAGCGGCGAAGCGGCGGGATGCGCGGCTTCGAGCTCCCCGCCGGAATTGCGGTTAGGGGAGGGAGGAGTTTCCTGTGCGCCAGGCGTCGGTTGCCCCGGCGGCGCGGTTGCCATAGGCCATTATAAGGGGCGAGCGAAGGGAGGGACAAAAGCGGTTAGGGGGTTCTTGGTTGTCGGCGAGAACGAGCCGACCGAGACCCAACTCTCCGACACCCAGGCCCTCGTCTACCTCTGCATGCCGGGCGCCGGCCGCGGGCCGCCGTGCGCCCACCGGACCATGTCGTCAAAGGCGTCGCCGACCTCGTCCTCGGTGAAGTTGCAGTGGCCCTCGCGGTCGACGATCTGCTGGACGAGGTTTTGGCCGGCGCCCACTGCCTGGACCTCATGGTCATAGATTGCCAGCGAACTGGGCGCCACGACCGGGTCGTAGATCGTGTGGAGCGCGAGCATCGGCCGCCGCAGACGTCCGCTGGGCGTGTAATGGTGCGCCAGGTAGGAGCGCGCCTGGGTTGCCGCGGCGTAGCGCGTGACCTTCTCGTTGAGCTCCGCATCGGCGTTGCTGTTGGCCGCACTGGCACCGGTGTAGATGAGGTTGCGGTTGTCGAACGGATTGCCGCCGGCGCGGCGCTGCATGTCACCGATATCGAAGATCCAGTAGGCGACATCGCGAGCGAGGTCGAGGTCGGTGTGCAGCCCGATGAGGCTGCGCATGGAGGCGGCGGCCGCGGGGTTGGCGCGCAGCGCGGTGAGAATTTTAGCGCGGTCGGCGGCGGTGTCGGCGTAGTCCGAGGGCACCGGAACCAGCGGAGGCATCACATCGGGGAAGTAGGATTCGAAGGCGGCCAGCATGGCGAAGCGCCGGTCGAACCGGTCGATGGTCGGTCCGACTGAGCCGCACAGGTCGAGGCCCCCGAGATAGGGCTTGGGGTTGAGCTCCAGGGTGATCGAGACCAACACGCCACCCATCGATTCACCGGCGACGAAGCTCTCGCGCGGCTGCCCATATTGTTTTGTGAAATAACGGCGCAGCGCTTCGGTTTCGGGGAAGGCTTCCGGCAGCGCCCATCCGGTCTGGGAGAAGGCGCTCTGGGCGACGGCATAGTGGCGTTCGAGAAACGGCTGCTGCTGCCAGGCCAGCCGCTTGGCGATATGAAAGCTCACGGGCCGAGTCGCATAGCCGTGATAGAAGACCACCAGCGAATGGTTCCAGCCGGGAGGAATGTCGATGCGATAGGCAGCGCCATCGAGCAGTCCCACTTCGGTCAGGCCCGTGGGCGATTCCAGCACCTGCGGGTGCGCGGGCCTATCGGCCGGCGCCGCGCCGTACGCGCACGTGGCCATGCCCGCGTACATCCACGCCGTCAGTAGCAGCCACGCAGGGAAGGCAGTTCCAGGTCGTCGAATCTTCACCATGAGCAGGTGAAGACGATTCTACTCCGCGTGCGAACCCTGAGGGATTTAGAGGAGTGCCCGACGGTGTATAGCAACTTCGATAAGCAGATTCCTACGGAATGACAACCAGAAAAGTAAGTGCAAGGCGCTACTGCGAAACCTGAACCATCGCGGACTCGTGCTTCACCGAACCGGGCTCGTCTTTCGAGGAGGGCAGTATCTCCAGACGCAGCGTGCTTCCGCCCGGAGCTCCGCCGGTTGCGAGCAGCGCGCAGTGCAGGCCCAGGCCGGTGTCGGTGGTGGGCTGCCGCTGGATCTCCCCCTGGACCCCCACCCGGCCCTGCCCGTCGATCGACCACTTGATCTCGGCCGCCGCGCTCAGGTCGATACGCAGGTCTTGGCCGCGGGCCAGCCACCCGCGCTTCTGCTTCGGAGTCCATATTTGAAATGACGCGGTGTGATTCTGCTTCTGGTAGCGCTCCACCGGCTGCGGAGGCATGTCCCACACGTAGCCGCCGTGCAGCGAGCGCAGCAGCTTGATGTACTCGGCGTGCGCCCAGACCAGCGGCATGCCGGAGCCGGTGGGATGGCCGTTGTAGAGCGAGTGGCGGGGAATGTCGGGCGCGTCCCACACCTGCTCGGGGAGCATTCCGGCCTCGCTGGTCTGGCGGGCCATGGTCTTGAGCAGCTCCAGCGCGTAATCCATATTCCCGGCGGCGATCTCGTAGTGGCCGCGCTCGCCCGCCAGCAGCGGCCAGCAGCGGCCGATGCCGCTCTTGTCGAACGGCCGGCCGCTCTTCTTCTCGCCATAGCCGTCCCTGGTGGAGCGCGTCCAGCCGGGCCCCGTCGCGGTATCGTGCTTCAGCGTGGCGTCGAGCAGTTTGATGGTGTCCACAATCTTGGGGTCGTGCGCCGAGCGCAGGCCGAAGCGGACCAGGCAGAGCGCATCCGGGCTGACGATGTTGATAGCCTGATGCTTCTTTGCGCCCGCCGGATGATTGGGCATGACGATCTTCAGATGGCCCGTGGTTTGCTTTTCCACGCGCTCGGGCGGCGTCATGCGGACGTAATAGCCGGCGATTCCATGCCTCTTCGCCAGCGGAGTGCCGGAGACATAGGTGAACTCTTCGATGGAATCGTTCCAAGCGTCGGCGGTCCGGCGCAGGAATTCGGCCTCGCCGAATCTGTCCCCGTCCCTCTGGCTCCTGAGGTCTGCAAAATCGGCCGCCGCCAGCAGCGCCGCGATCTCCGTCGCCATGGTGTAAGTCGAGTAGCCGGGGAGGGCCTCCCACCGGCCTTGCTGGGTGACCGGGCCGTGCTTCAACAGGAAGCGCGCGGCGCGGCGCACCATTGGCTCGGGGTCGTAGCCGTCGAGCGCGTTCTCGCGGCGCAGCTTATCGGCCAGCAGGATGGGCCACGCGATGCCATCCATCTGAATGGCGCCCCAGTGCGGTGTGCCGTCCAGCCACATGTTCTGGCTCCAGCCGCCCTCCGCGTTTTGCGTGCAGGCGAAGTAGAACAGCGCGGAGCGGGCTGAGCGCGCGTCGCCGCAGGCCAGCTTGCCCATGGCGGTCTCGCCCAGATCGCGCGGCCACACCACGTGATAGCCGCCCACGTCCTGGTCGGAGCGATCGAAGCCCCAGGGCAGCGAGAGGCTGGCGACGAAGCCGCCCGGGAAGCGTTTCGACTGGTGCGTCTCCAGCACGGCCGTACTGACGCGATACATATCCAGCTTCGCTTCGGAGAGGTCCGCAATGTCGTCGTAGCAGCTCTGCCCCTGCTGCCACTGCTGCAGGAAGTGCGCGCGCACCTTGTCGAAGTCCTGCAGGATGCCGGCGCGCGCCTGCTGGGCGGCCTCGGCGGGTTCACCCCCGCAGGCGATCGAGACCAGGAAAGGCTCATCAGCGGTGTAGTCGAGCTCGGCCGTCAGGTCCACGTTGCCCTGCATCGCGGTGTTGCTCTCCGGCAGCGGTTTGAACTTTGACAGCAGGGTGTAGCCGTCGCTCTTGCCGATGTAGCCGGCGCTTGCCTTGAGGATCGCGGGACGCGCCATCATGGCCAACGCCAGGCCGCCGCGCTGGGCCAGCAGCGCCGGCTCGCCCAGGTAGTTGCCCACCCAGGCATCGTTGTTGCCGCCCATGTCGCCGATGTGCGGATCGACCTGAAGATAGAGATGGAGCTTGCTGCCGTCAGAGGGTGTGAACTTGACTCGCAGCAGCAGCGTGTCGCGCATCGGATCGGGGACGATCTCCTTGACCAGGGTGTATCGCCCCGCTTTACAGCGCGACTCGATGTGGCAGGCCGGAGCGCCGGTCTCGATCCAGGTGACGGTGTGGTACACATCGCACGTCTCGTTGGAGAAGAAACTCTTGCCGTCGCTGATGAGAAAGCGTACCCGGCGGGTGTTCGCCTGATCGACGTCGGGAAAGTAAATCTCATTCAGCACGCCATTGCCGATGGTGAACCAGATGCGGCTGCGCGGGGAAAGCGCCGTGCCAACGATCTGTTTGGCTCCGGAGGCCCATAGCGGCTTCGCTCCCGGCTTCCCCTTCGCCCGCCTGGCGCGCTTGGGGCGTGTGATGTCCTGGTTCTCGATGCCCTTATCCATAATGGATCGTTAGAGTAGGCGCTCAGGTGTTAGCGTTGCGCGTAGTCCTGAAATGAGCGGCAAATGGAGTAGTTCCGGAGTAGTTCCGAGGAGAAGGAGTTATCGGAACAGGGATAGAGCAATTGCCTGTCCCATGGCACGGTATCCCGGAGGTCCCGGATGAAGGTGATCGCCTGAGTCATATGCAGGCAGAAGCTGCTGCGGATGAGCGGGATCGGCCACCACCTTATCGAAATCGATCACTGCGTCGAAGTGTCCCGGCTCGCGGATCCAGGCGTTCACCTGCTGACGATCATGTTCGCTCGCTGCGGCCGGGTGGTAGTAGCCGGAGCCGCCGTCCGGCATCACCGTTGCCCCGTAGACCGTAATGCCGTGCGCATGGGCGCGCGCAATGATTTGCTGATAGGCGCCGATCATACGGTGGACGAGCTGATCGTGGATCGGCTGCGTCGCGTCTTCCATTCGCCCGACGCCGCCGAGATCATTGATGCCCTCCAGCACGATAAGGTAACGCACGCCAGTCTGCGCCAGGACATCGCGATCGAAACGCGCCAGCGCGTTGGGCCCCAGGCCATCGGTTAGCAGGTGGTTTTCTCCAATACCCTGGTTGAGGACGCCAACCTTGCGCGTGCCGGCATTGGCTTGCAGCCGCTGCGCAAGCACGTCCGTCCAGCGGTCGTTGCCGTTGGTCGTGGTGGCGTGTCCATCGGTGATGGAGTCTCCCAGAGCGACAACGGAGTAGGCGCCTGGCGAAGCCTGCACATCTACCCCCGAGAGCATGTACCAGTGCTCAATCTTCTTCGCAGAGGGCATGGCCGCGGCTTTCGTCCAATCGCCGTGCGCATAGAACGTCGTCTGTCGAGAACCAGGATGGCCGGTCTGCTGGCCGGGCTCCGCTTCGACGTGCAGGGAGACCGTCAAGTCGGAGAGCGCGGCAAGAGGGTAGGCAATGGGATCCGAGATGTACTCCGCACCCGGAGGAATGATGACGTCCGCGCTTCCATTGAAGAGCAACGCATGGTCGGAGGCCGGATCGATTGCGCTGGAACCGGAGGTGGTGGGCCGCGCGATATGAACCGAACTGAAATGGAGGGCCTGGGTGCCAAACGCATTCGAAAGATGCACGCGAATTATCGAGCCGCCTCGAGAGACATGTACTGTTTCGCGCAGGGTCGCGTCCTTCAGGTCGGCCGATGGCAACGCGTTTTGGGGCTCGGGTATTTGCTGCGACGCTGCCCAGGTGCCCATCCATATCGGCGGAGTCGCGCCCTGCATCCTTGCCGGAAGAGCGAGAGCGACACACAACATAAGATATTTCAGACTTTGCATAGTACGTCCTCATGCGGCGATGGCCTGCGGCGAATCGACGGAACCATTGAACTGCAGCGAACGAGCGACCACTCACCCATTGTGCGGAGTTGAAAAGAAGTTGGTCGGGACGACTAGATTCGAACTGGCGACCTCGCTCACCCCATTGTGCGGAGTTGAAAGGAAGTTGGTCGGGACGACTAGATTCGAACTAGCGACCTCACCCACCCCAAGGGTGCGCTCTACCAGGCTGAGCCACGTCCCGACTTGCTGCAGTAAGCCGCTCGCGCCTTGCGGGCCAGCGACTGGGGTTCTTTCAGTCTACATCAACTGAGGCGGAGCGATGCGGCTTCTCCCACATCTCAGAATCGAGATGTGGGGCATCCGGCATGAGCCCCACTCGAGCCCCACTCATGAACGATGGGGCCGTTCATGAGTGGGCCACCCTGACGCGATTGTTAGTGGCCGGGAGCTACGTATTCTTTGGGCAGCTCGCCGCCGGCGCCGAAGAAGAACTCGTTCATCTGCTCCACGAGGAACTCCTGGGCCTCGCGCGTCCAGGGCTGCAGGCGGTATTCGTTGAGCAGCATCTTCTGGCGCTCGACCCACTCGCCCCAGGCCTTCTTCGAGACGTTCTTGTAGATCTTCTGGCCGAAGTCGGAGTCAAACGGCGGTTCGTCCAGGCCCTCCATCTCGGCTTTGTACTTGGTGCAGAAGACCATGTGCGGCATTGTGGGAAGCTCCTCGATGTTTCGCGTGCAGAGTCTCCAGTTTACCCGAGACATGGGGTTCGAGAGAGGTGATTCGAGGTGCGAGATTCGAGATGCGGAGCCCGGCTTTAGAATCTTAGCGATGGCTTCCCGGCACAGCGAGGATGAGCTGACTCCCGACCAGAAGATCAAGGCGCTGGGCCGGATCGATGAACTGCGCGAGCAGTTGCGCCACCATGAGCATCTTTACTACGTGCTCGACGCGCCGGAGTGGACCGACGCGCAGTACGACGCGCGGATGAACGAGCTGCGCGCGCTGGAGGCCGCGCACCCGGAGCTGGTGACGGCCGACTCGCCTACGCAGCGTGTGGGCGGTAAGCCCAAAGAGGGCTTTGCGAAGGTGGCGCACTCGCGGCCGATGCTGTCGCTCGATAACGCGTACAACGAGGACGAGTTGCGTGCCTGGGCCGATCGCGTGGCGGGAGGTCTGGCGCTGGGCGAAGCTCCACGCTACGTGTGCGAACTGAAGCTCGATGGGCTGTCGCTGGCGCTGCAGTATGAGGCCGGAAGCCGCGGCGATGCTGTCTTGACGCACGGCGTGACGCGCGGCGATGGCACGATTGGCGAGGATGTGACGAGCAACGTCCGCACCATTCGCAGCGTGCCGCTGCACGTGGGCGCGAAGAAGCTCGCTAGCGCCGGGCTGCCCCAGCAGTTCGAGGTGCGCGGCGAGGTGGTGCTGCCGCAGAAGGCCTTCGAAGCGATGAACGTGGAGCGTGACGCCGCGGGGATGGCGCCGGCGGCAAACCCGCGCAACGCGGCCGCGGGAACGATTCGCACGCTGGAACCGAACATCGTAGCGCAGCGGCGGCTGGTGTTTTTCGCGTATTTTCTGCTGCGCGATGGAGAGTTTTTCCTCGCCGGCCAGAGCGATGCGCTGGCTGCGTTGCGAACAATGGGATTTCTCGTAAATCCAAACGCGAGGACAGTGCAGTCCATCGATGCAGTGTTGGCGTTCATCGCCGAGGCCGAGGCGCTGCGCGATGGCTTGCCGTACGAAATCGATGGCGTGGTGATCAAGGTGGATGCGATCGCGCAGCAGCGGCGGCTGGGCTTTACGGGCAAAGCCCCGCGCTGGGCGATCGCGTATAAATTTCCCGCGCGGGCGGGGGTGACGCGGCTCGACGGTGTGCTGTTTCAGGTGGGCCGCACCGGCAAGGTGACACCCGTTGCTGTGCTTGCGCCGGTGTTCATCGGAGGCACCACCGTCACGCGCGCCACGCTGCACAATCCTGACGAGATCGTGCGGCTCGGCGTGAGGATCGGGGACTTCGTAGCGGTGGAGCGCGGCGGCGATGTGATTCCGAAGATCACCGAGGTGGTGGAGGACAAGGCGCATCCTCGAGGGGCAGAGGAGATCGTGTTTCCGGCGCGGTGTCCGCGCTGCGCGAGTGAGCTGGTGCGTGAGCCGGGCGAGGTGGACCTGCGCTGCGTGAACGTGAGCTGCCCGGCGAGGCTGGAGGAGGAGCTGCGGCACTTTGCTTCGCGTGGGGTGATGAGCATCGAGGGCATGGGCGAGGCGATGGTGGCGCAGTTGCTAGGGCACACGCTCGCAGAGGCCGGCAGCGCTGAGGCGACGGCGGCCGCGGATGATTCGGAGGCTGAGGCCGAGGCGCCGGCCGCGAATCCGACGAGGGCCGCACTGGTGCATTCGATCGCGGATATTTACGACCCGGCGAAGGTGAATCGTGACACGCTGCTGACGCTCGAACGCGTTGGCGAGAAGACGGCGGATGCGTTGCTGGCGCAGATTGAGGGGTCCAAGAAGCAGCCACTGCAGCGGGTGCTGCTGGGGTTGGGGATTCGGCATGTAGGCGAGCGCACGGCGCAGGCGCTGGCCCAGGAGTTTGGGTCGATGGACGCATTGATTGCAGCGAGCGAAGAAGAGCTTACGCGGGTCAACGACATTGGGCCGAAGGTGGCGGCGACGGTGCGCGAGTTCTTCTCGAATGCCCGGAACCTCGCGATGGTAGAGCGGCTGCGAGGATTTGGAGTGACCTTTACGGCGGAAAAGAAAGTGCGGGGGAGCGCGCTGGAAGGGATGACGTTCGTGTTGACCGGAACGCTGCCGACGCTGACGCGCGATGAGGCCAAGGCGCGGATCGAGGCCGCCGGCGGAAAGATCGCGGGTTCGGTAAGTAAGAAGACCAGCTACGTGGTTGCGGGCGAAGAGGCCGGATCGAAGCTCGACAAGGGGCGGCAGTTGGGTGTGGCGGTGGTGGATGAGGCAGGGTTGCTGGCGATGCTTGGCGGGTGAGCGGCTAAGGTGATCTGGCTGCCTTGCGCCGACATGGCGGATCGGAAGGAAAGCAGGTCCTTCGCTCCGCTCAGGATGACAATTCAAAGTAACGAAGATGCTCTATGCGGATCTGATAGAAGCCTCTTCGCGCCAGCGAATTCAATCCTGGGCCTCGGGCTGCTTTCCTTTCGCTGCGGGCGCGTGCTC
Source organism: Granulicella sp. (assembly GCA_965277925.1). Taxonomy (GTDB): domain Bacteria; phylum Acidobacteriota; class Terriglobia; order Terriglobales; family Acidobacteriaceae; genus Granulicella. The sequence continues at coordinate 3,606,751 of OZ255850.1, forward strand.
GGGTGTGGTCAGCGGTGCGGCGATGGCGTCGAGGTAGTCGGGGGTGCCGTCGACGCGCTGGAGCACGGGATACTTGTTGCCATCGTGGTAGTTGAGGTCCACGTCGATTACCCCGCCCTCATGCTCGACGACGAGATGAAGCGGTTCGCTCGTTCCCTTGGCGGCGGCGACCGCAGCGAGCAGGACGTCGGGACTGTAGACTTTGCCGTTGACCGAAATAATTCGCTGGCCTGGATAGAGCCTCGCATCGTCACCGGGGCCGCCGTAGCGGACGTCGGAAATGGTGCCCGCGGCCTCGGTGGGCGGCGCACCGGGGCGACCGCGTCCGCCGGCCATGCGCAGGCCAAGGGAGTACCAGACTTCAGGTCCGCTGACGCCGCGGGCGGCCTGCTCCGCGCCGCGCTCGGAAGGCGGTTGATGGTCGACGTAGACCAGCTTGTAGCCGCCCTGCGTGATGCCGTCGGTGTCGGCGTGCGGGTTGATGTCGTCGATCTTCTCACGCAGCAGCTTGCCCCAGTCGTATGGGACGACTTCGTTGAGGTCGGCGACCAGCTCCGGGAACTCGTAAGGCACGATCATCGGGCCGGTGTTGCCACCCTTGCCGAGGAAGAGGCGCTGAAAGTCGGTGAGCGACTTCTTGCCATCGGTGAGCTGGCGGATTTTGGTATCAACGTCCATCCAGACCAGCAGGCCCTCCTGGTAGTAGTCCTGGCCGCGCTTCCAGTTGGACCACGCCGGATCGCCTCCGCGCAGGATACTGGCGGCGATGGCCGTATCTTCTGTAGACCGCCAGTCGCGGCCTGGCTTGTAGTCCAGGCTGGCGGCGGTGTTGGCGATGGTGTCGAGGTACTGCCGCTTGGTCTTGAAGCCGGCACGCGCGCCCAGCACGTTGCCCATGTACTGCGTCATGCCCTCATAGACCCACAGAAGGTTGCCCTGCTCCGGACTCTCGAAGGTGGGCTGGTAGAGCCGCGCCGGGCGTCGGTATTTACCGTTCCAGGAGTGGGTGTACTCGTGGGCCAGCAGGTCCGAGCCGCCACGGGGATTCGCAAAGCCCTTTTCGCCGACGCCGTTGTCGGAGGACTGGCCGTGCTCCAGGCCCTCGCCGCCGGCGACGTCCGAGAGCGTGAGCAGGAAATGGTAGACGTTGTAGTGGTGGGAGCCGTAGGCGGCGTTGGCCTCTCGGACCAGGTTGGAGCAGTCAGCGAGTATCTGGGGGCTGAGGTTGGAGTCCTCGGGCTCGTCGGAGACCACGTCGATGTAGTGCTTGGGCGTCATCTCGGGAGCCAGTGGAAACTCGTGGAAGTACTCGCCCGTGATGACGGGCGAGTCCTCAAGCTGCTCGACGTTCGTAACCGCGTATTGGGTCGTCATGGCGCCGGGGGTGGGCTGGTGGTCCTGCTCGTTGACGCCGGTTGTGGGCGGCGGCGCGATGGTGCCGGTGGGCTGCAGCGCGGTGCCAATGCCCCAGCCCTTGGCGACGGTCACGTTGGGCTGGATGGGTATTTCTTTGCCCGGGATGTTGGCAGGATAGAGCAGCAGCTTCTCCCACTCCAGCACGGCCATGTGGTCGCTGACGCGCGCGGTGACGATGGCGTCGAGATGCGCGTGGATGGACGTGACGCCCTTGGGGACAAGCAGGTGGAACTCGTAGAGGTCGATGTCGTCGCGCCGCCACTTGAGCGTTTGGCCGTTGGCGGTAAAGACTACGCCGGTGATCTCATCGGCCGGGCCGGTAGGCCGATGGTTGCCGGGAATCCACTTGGGCGTGATCAGCGAGAGCGGGCCGGGCTTCACCGGGATGTCGATCTCGGCGTGGTAGAGCCGGCGCGGAGCTTCGGACAGATCGGCGGTGATCTTGATCGGGGCAGGCTGGAGCGGGGCAGGCCGGAGCGGCGCAGGCTGGGCAGAGACGGCGCCGAAGCCGGTCGCCGTGACGAGTGCAGCGGCGAGAAGGAGACGGGAACGCATGGGCATGAAAACGCTCTCTTATCGGAAGCAGAATTGGGGGTGAAGATGGGACCGGCTAACCTTGGAAACGCGGGCCTTGGAAACTCGGGCCTGGAAAACGCGGGGTTGGGAAACGCGGGGTTGGGAACGCGGGTTGATACAAAGGGTGACACTGAGTTGAGCTGAATGTATCGGTAGACGAACCATCGTGCGGAATTGTTTCGCTTGGAGCTACGCGTCTGATGGTGCGCAGGCGCCAGGGCAGCAGATTCCTCCGCTGCGCTGCGGAATGACAACCAGAAAAGCAAAGGCGCAACGCTACCTCAATCTAGCTGGCGCCGTGGTTGAGACGAGCGGGCGCTTGGCTGGCATCGGCTTGAATTTCGAGTGCCTTCAGCATAACGTCACAGAAAGCCCGCGCGGAAAAAGATTTCCTGAAGGATTCATCGTCCTTTAGCAGAGACGTCCGCCGGGACGCGCTAAGCTGAGCGCGGCTGCGTTCCGTTTCGCGCCATGGGAGCGATTGGTGAGTCAGGTGATCTTCGTCCTCGAGGACGATGCGGACATCCGCCGGCTGGTGCAGTATCAACTGGAAGGCGCGGGCTATACGGTGCGCGCGTACGCGGCGCTGGGCACAATCCTGACGGATGCCGAGCGGCAGCGCCCGGCGCTCTTTCTGCTGGACATCATGGTTCCCGGCGGCGACGGCCTCGACCTCTGCCGGCGGCTGCGCCAGAACCCCACGCTGGCCAGCGTTCCGATCATCTTTCTGACTGCGCGCGCTGCCGAGAACGACCGCGTACAGGGCCTCGAAATGGGCGCCGACGACTACATCACCAAGCCCTTCGCGGTGCGCGAATTGGTAGCCCGCGTCAAGGCCGTGCTGCGCCGCTTCGAGCGGCCGGAGACGCCGGGCGCGTCCTCCGTGCTCAATATCGATACGCTGGAGATCGACGGCAACTCGATGCAGTTGCGCGTGAACGGAGAACTGGTGACCACCACCGCGACCGAGTTCCGGCTGCTGGAGTATCTGGCCCGCCATCCCGGCCGGGTCTTCAGCCGTGACCACCTGCTCGACGCCGTGTGGGGCGACGCGCGCTTCGTCACGCCGCGCAGCGTGGACGTCTATGTGCGGCGCATCCGCGAGAAGATCGAGTCCGATCCGGAGACCCCGCGCTTCCTCAAGACCATGCGCGGCGCGGGCTATCGTTTCGACCTGCCCAAAGGCCGCGAGACAGCAGGTGCGGCGCGCACGATGGTCGAGTAAGCTGCATCTGTATGGCCTCTTTTTTTCGCAGAAGCCTGTTTCTCGCGTTGCTGTGGCGCGCGGCAGTTGGCGTCGCCGCGTTTGGGATCATGCTGCTCGCCTTCCCGAAGGTCTGGGTGGCCGCGATCGCGGGCTGCTTCGCGGCGGTCTGGGTAGCGTGGCGGGCGAGCCGTGTTGTGACCCGCGGCATCGAGGCGCTGGAGCCGTTGGGCGCCACCGTGTGCCAGCCGGAACCCGGCGGCCCTCCAACCGGCGAGCAGCCGCAGTACGGGCATGGGCAACCCGCATTCCGCCAGCCCGCATTCCGCGAGATGGACGGCCTGGTCGATGCGCTGCACGCCTCCTCGGCCGAGGTAGCGCAGCGGCTGAGCGCCAGCTCCGAGAGCCGCCACAAGCTGGAGGCGCTGCTGGATTCCATGCAGGATGCGGTGACCTCGGTGGATGCGGCCGGACGCATTGTGTGGGCCAACCAGCCCATGCAGCGGCTGATCGCGGAGTCCTCGGGCACGGTGCGCGCGGGCCGCTCGCTGGTCCAGACCATTCGCGCGCCGGAGGTGCTGGACTGTGTGCAGGCAGCACTAGAAGGCGGCCGCTACGCCGAGGCCCGGCCGGTATCGCTGCCCATGGGGCGGACGTTTGCCGTCAGCGCGGCGCCCATGCCGGAGGGTGGGGCCGTGGTCGTGCTGCAGGACGTCACCCGCGTCGAGCAGGTGGAGCGCACCCAGCGGGAGTTCGTCGCCAACGTCTCGCATGAGCTGCGCACGCCGCTGACTTCCATCTCGGGCTACGTGGAAACGCTGCTGGAGGACGAGCGCACAGGGTTGTCGTTCACGCCGCAGGTGCGCGAATTTCTGGAGGCCATCCACAAGAGCGCGCGGCGCATGGGGCGGCTCACCGACGATCTGCTGGCCATGGCGCGCGTGGACTCCGGCGAGCAGAAGCTGCGTCCCGAGCCGGTCGAGGTGGCGATCCTGATGCGTGAGGCCGAGGACGCCGTGGCCGCGCTGGTCTTTGAGAAGCAGGGCGAGCTGGAGATTGCGGGGTATCCCGATGTCGAGGTGGTCGCGGACCTCGATGCGATCGTGCAGGTGCTGAGCAACCTGATTGAGAATGCGCTGAACTATGGGCGGAGCGCCGGCGGTCAGAGCGGCGGCGGCGGTCAAGGGACAGACGGAGCTCTGGTCGTGATGAGCGCGGCCCTCGTCCCGCCGCCGACGAAGTTCGAGCTGCCCAAAGAGGTCAGCTTCTGCGTACAGGACTTCGGCGCGGGCATCGCCTCCGAGCATATCGGGCGGCTGTTCGAACGCTTCTACCGCGTGGACAAGGCGCGCTCCCGCGAATCGGGGGGAACGGGTCTCGGCCTGGCCATCGCGCGGCACATCGTGGAGGCGCATCGCGGCCGTATGTGGGTGGAGAGCGAGCTGGGCCGGGGCAGCAAATTCTGCTTCACACTGCCTTGTGCGCCGCTGCTGGTGGAACTCGCCGCGGATTGACGCGGCCTTCCCCCATACCCTGTCAACCCGTTGCCGACCCCATTCACCGCGCACATCCCTGTCGACAACCGCGATCCTCGACGAACTTACCTGGCGTATTTCCCGGCCCGCGCCGTCCCCGGGGCCTGCGCTTGCCGTCTCGATTCATCGTCCTTTCATCGTCTGTTAACAGTTTGTTCGCGTCGTGTTGTCGCTTCGTTCATCGGCGGCTGCGATCCTTATCGCACGGGAAATCTGGCAAGGCAGGAGAATTGCGAAACGAAGTGTTCGCGATTCATGGCCTTAGCGGTCCCGATGAGGAATGATGACACGATTGAAAAAGTTGGCCGCGGTGATGATCGCAGGCGCTCTGTTCGCTGCTCCCGTATTCGCGCAGAGCACTACCGGCGATGGCAGCGCGGCTCCCAGGACGGCCCGGCACAAGGCAAAACACAAAGAGCATCGAGAGACTGAGGGCGAGCGCCAGCTTCGCGAGATGAAGGAGCAGATGACGCAGCAGCAGAGCGAGATCGACGCGCTCAAGTCGCAGCTTTCGGGTAAGGACCAGCAGCTCACGACCGCGCAGCAGTCGGCCGCCGACGCGCAGACGCAGGCAGCCACCGCCGCCGCCGCAGCCGCAGCCGCCAACACTGCCGCTGCCCAGGCCAGCAGCTCGGCGACGGAGAACTCCACCAAGATCGATGCGGTGTCGAGCTCGGTGAGCGACCTCAAGACCACCACGCAAACCGTGGCGGCCAGCCAGGCCAAGCTGCACGATGAGGTCGAATCTCCCGCGCACATACGCTATAAGGGCGTGACCATCACACCGGTCGCGTTCCTGGCGTTTGAAGGCGTGTATCGCCAGCACTCGGTGAACTCGGACATCAACACGCCGTTCAACTCCATTCCGTTCCCCAGTGCCAACGAGGGGCATGTGAGCGAGCTCAACTTCTCCGGACGGCAGAGCCGCCTGGGCGCGCTGTTTGAAGGCGACGCCGGGACCTTCAAGCTCTCCGGCTACGCGGAGATGGACTTCCTCAGCTCGGGCACCACCTCCAACGGCAACCAGAGCAACAGCTACACGCTGCGGCAGCGCCAGATCTGGGGCAAGGCCGAGACGCAGAGCGGGTTCGCAGTGACCGGAGGCCAGATGTGGTCGCTGGTGACCGAAGACGGCACGGGCACCGACAACCGCACCGAGAAGCTGCCCAACACCATCGACTCGCAGTACATGGTCGGCTTCAATTGGACACGTCAGCCGGCCATTCGCCTGCAGCAGCGTTTCGGCAACTACAAGACCGGCGCCTTCACCCTCGCGGCCGCCGCGGAGAACGCGCAGATCACCAACTTCACCGCGGCTTCGGCGACCACGGGCGCGGTGCCGGCCAACTTCTACTTTTCGGGCGCCGGCGCGAATGGTGGTCTGTACAACGCGTTCAACGGGACGTATGCCAACAATGTGGCCCCGGATTTCGTTGTGAAGGGTGCGTTCGATCTGCCCAAGGTGCACTTCGAACTGGGCGGAATCGCGCGCTTCATGCGCGACTACTCCTTCCCGATCCTAACGGCGACCTCGGGGACCTCTGGAGTGAGCTATACCTACGGGACGAAGGCCATCGCCAATACTGCGGCGGCCGGTGGCGCGTTCGGCAGTATCCGGGTATCGCCGAGCAAGTTCGTCGATGTCGCGCTGCAGGCCATGGGCGGCACGGGCGTGGGCCGCTACGGTTCCGCGCAGCTTGCCGACGCCACGCTCAAGCCGAGCGGCGCGCTGGAGCCGATTCGCAACTATCACGGGCTGTTCAGCCTCGAAACCCACCCCACCAAGAAGCTTGACGTCTTCGCCTACTACGGCGGCGAGTACGATCAGCGCACCGTTTACACGACCCCGACCGGGGCGCTCGAGGGCTACGGCGCCCCCAACCTGAACAACGGAGGCTGCTATAACCTGCCCGCCAACCCGGGCGGTTCGGGCACGGGTGGATCGGACAGCGCGATCGGCTGTAGCTCGCCGACCCGCTACATTCAGGAGCCAATGATCGGCTTCATCTACCGCGTGGTGAGCAGCCCCAAGTATGGCCGTCTGCAGTATTGGGCGACGTACAGCTACTTCCAGCGCAACCTCTGGTCGGGTATCGGCAGCGCCACCACCCCCAGCGGGCCGCGCGCCACCGATCCGATGGTCGATGTCAGCATGCGTTACTACATCCCGTAGCAAACTGTAACGGCGTGCTCAACGGCCGGGATCGGCAGCTCGTTTCTGTCGCTCCCGGTTCGTTGGGTCTGTAATGATCCGCTGGACCCTGAGACGTATCATCGCTGTTGCTGCCGCTGTTGTCGGTTGTTGAGCCGGAAGACGCTGCAACGATCAGTCGACTCGTTTTGAATGAACAGGCGCACCTTGAAGGAGCAAACAGATGAAGCTTAAATTTCTTTCCGCAGTCGTACTCGCCGCGGTGGCGGCCACCCCCGGAATCGCCAGTGCGCAACACCTCACTGGCGCCGGCGGCACCTTCCCCAACCCCATCTACCAGCGCTGGTTCACCGAGTACGGCCAATCGCATCCCGGCGTGCAGATCAACTATCAGTCGGTTGGCTCGGGCGCGGGCATTCGCCAGATCTCGCAGGGCATCGTGGACTTTGGCGCCTCAGACGGCCCGATGACCGACAAGCAGCTCGCGGAATCGACCCAGAAGCTGATCCATATCCCGACCGTGCTGGGCGGCGTCGTTCCGGCTTACAACCTGCCCGGCGTCAACCACGAGTTGCGCTTTTCCGGCGACGTGATCGCGGATATCTACCTGGGCACGATCACGAAATGGAACGATCCTCGCATCGCCCATGACAATCCCGGAGTGAAGCTGCCCGATCACTCGATTCTCCAGGTTTACCGTTCCGACGGTTCGGGAACCAACTACATCTTCACCGACTATCTCTCCAAGGTCAGCCCTGCGTTCAAGCAGAAGATCGGCTCCGCGACGTCGGTGGAGTGGCCGCACGGCGTTGGACAAAAGGGCAACGAGGGCGTGGCGGGCATGATTCGGAACAGCCCCTACTCGTTCGGTTATGTGGAGCTGATCTACGCAGCGCAGAACCATATGCCGTATGGCGTGGTGAAGAACCCGGCCGGCAACTGGATCAAAGCCTCCACGCAGACTGTAAGCGAGGCCGCGGCGGGGGCGGCCAAGGACATGCCGGCCGACTACCGCGTCTCCATCACCAATGCTCCGGGCGCGAACTCCTACCCGATCTCGTCCTTCACCTGGCTGCTGATTCCGGTGCAGTCCAAGGACCCGGCCAAGGGCAAGGTGCTGCACGACTTGCTGGGGTGGATGCTGGACCATGGCGAGGCCGAGGCCGCGAGCATGACTTATGCGCCGCTTCCTCCGGCGGTAGTCGCGCGCGTCCGTCAGACGATCCAGGAGATTCACTAAGACCGGACAAGGGGCCTGCGCAACCATGGCAGGCCCCGCCGGTTCCGTCGCCGTCCGCCGCCCGGGCAGTCTCGCAATTCACGGTCCATTCACATTCCTTTCATAAAGTGACATGGGAACCCATCCGCGCCGACCGATGAGCGAGCCAGAGACCATTCCGTTGTCCCCGCCACCGCCATCGGAGCCATTGGCTCCGATGACCCGGATCAAGACGATCGTGGCGCAGCAGAGTGCAATGCCGGCGGCGCCTCCGGAGCCGCCGTCTGCGATTCGCAACTTCCTCCAAGCGAAAAGCTCAGGGCGATGGGCGGACGGTGCGTTTGCGACATTGATGGCCGTTTGCGCGCTCAGCGTCTTTGCCATCGTTCTGCTGATTGTCTTCGTGCTGGTCTCGCACTCGCGGCTTTCGATCCACGCGTTCGGTTGGAAGTTCTTCGCCACCCAGCAGTGGGATCCGGTGTCGGGGCAGTTTGGCGCGCTGCCGTTCATCTACGGCACGGTGTTGTCGTCGCTGCTGGCGGTTTGCATGGCGGTGCCGCTGGCGCTGGCTGTGTCGATCTTTTTGCTGGACATCTGCCCGAAGATTTTGAGCGGGCCGATCTCGTTCCTTACCGAGTTGCTGGCCGCCATTCCGAGCGTCGTGTATGGCCTGTGGGGCATCTTCGTTCTGGTGCCGATCATCCGCGATCAGGCCGGACCGGTGCTCGAAAAATATCTGGGTTGGACCGGGTTCTTCGCCGAGCCGAACTTCGGTGTTGGCATGTTCACGGCGAGCGTGATTCTGGCCATCATGATCTTCCCGGTGATCTCCTCGATCAGCCGCGATGTGATGCGCGCGGTGCCGGTAAGTCAACGCGAAGCCGTGCTGGCACTGGGTGCGACGCGCTGGGAGATGCTGCGAATCGGCGTGCTCCGCAATGCGCGCATGGGCATCGTCGGTTCGGTAATTCTGGGCCTGGGGCGCGCCCTGGGCGAGACCATCGCCGTCACCATGGTGATCGGCAATCACCCCAATATCGTGAGGAACCTGTTCGCTCCGGGATACACGCTGGCCAGTGTGATCGCCAATGAGTTCACCGAGGCGACCGGCGATCTGTATTTGAGCGCGTTGATCGAGATCGGTCTTGCGCTGTTCCTCGTCACTATTGTGGTCAACGCGATCGCGCGGCTGCTGGTCTGGGCCGTGGTGCGCGGGAATCCGGGGAGCGCGCACTGATGGGCACCTCGATGAGCACCCTGCCTGTTCGCTCCGGCTCGGTTGAACGCCTGATTACCCTCCGGCGCAGCGCGGCCAATCATCTCGTGACAGGGGTCGCGGTCATCAGCACGGTGGTGGTGCTCGTGCCGCTGGTGGCGATCCTCGGCTACCTGATCTACAAGGGCGCGGGTTCGCTGAATCTGGCCTTCTTCACGCACGTTCCGGTTCCGGTCGGTGAGACCGGCGGCGGCATGGCGAACGCGATTGTCGGCTCGGGTGTGATCCTCGGGCTGGCCAGCCTGCTGGGGATTCCGTTCGGCATCGGCGCGGGTGTGTATCTGGCCGAGTATGCGCGTGGAACCTGGCTCGGCGCGGGCGTGCGGTTTACCGCCGACGTGCTGAACGGCGTGCCATCGATTGTGATGGGCATCGCGGCGTATGCGCTGATCGTGGAGAAGCAACATCACTTTTCCGCACTGGCGGGCGGGGTTGCGTTGGCCATCATGATGGTCCCGACGGTCGCGCGCACCACCGAAGAGATGCTCGCGATCGTGCCCAATCCGGTGCGCGAAGCGGCCCTGGGCCTCGGGATTCCGAAGTGGCGCACGGTGCTTTCGGTGAGTCTGCGGACGGCCTCGCCGGGCATTATCACCGGCTGCATGCTGGCGTTCGCGCGCGTCGCCGGAGAGACCGCGCCGCTGCTCTTCACCGCCTTCGGCAACCAGTTCTGGAGCTTCGATCTCAACCAGCCCATCGCCGCGCTGCCGCTGCAGATCTACGTTTACGCATTGTCGCCGTACGATGAGTGGCACCGCCTCGCGTGGGCCGGCGCGCTGGTGCTGATCGTGCTGATTATGGTTTCGGTGACGCTGGTCAGGATATTCGCCCGCCGCGGCGCGCTCGAGGGAGGGCATTAGTGGGAGTCGACATTCGCGTCGAAAATTTGAACGCCTGGTATGGCACCGTGCATACGCTCAAGGACGTGAGCCTGCACATTCCCGCCAACCATGCGACCGCGCTGATCGGCCCGTCGGGCTGCGGGAAATCGACGTTCGTGCGCTGCCTGAACCGCATGCACGAGACCAACCCCACCGCGCGCGCCGAGGGCACCGTGATGATGGGCGGCCTTGACATCTATAAGGACGCGTCGCCGGTCGAGATCCGCCGCCGGGTGGGCATGGTCTTTCAGCGTCCCAACCCATTCCCAACCATGTCCATCTATGACAATGTCGCGAGCGGCTTGAAGCTGAACGGCTTTCGCAAGAAGCGGGTGCTGGACGAAGTCGTCGAGCGCTCGCTCAAGCAGGCCGCGCTGTGGGACGAAGTGAAGGACGACCTGAAGAAGAAGTCCGGTGCCAGCCTCTCCGGCGGCCAGCAGCAGCGGTTGTGCATCGCGCGCGCGCTGGCAGTGGACCCCGAGGTGCTGCTGATGGACGAGCCCGCCAGCGCGCTTGATCCAGTATCGACGGCCAAGATCGAAGACCTCATCTTCAAGCTCAAGAGCCAGTACACGATCGTGATCGTGACGCATAATATGCAACAGGCGGCGCGCGTGGCGGAGAACACCGGGTTCTTTCTCATGGGCAAGCTGGTCGAGTTCGCTCCGACCACGAAGATCTTTACCAACCCCTCGGACAAACGCACAGAGGACTACATCACAGGGAGGTTCGGATGATCAGGATTAAATTTCAGCAGAGCCTCGACGAACTCAAGGAGCGATTGCTGGTGATGGCCGGCCTGGTGGAGCAGGCGATCCAGCGCGCCACCGAGGCTTACTCCGCGCGCGATGAGAGCCTCTGCGAATTGGTGCTGCTGTCGGAGCCGGCCGTCAATCGCATGGAGCGCGAGATCGACAACCTCGCCCTCGACCTGCTCGCGATGGAGCAGCCGATGGCCGTGGACCTGCGCTTCATTCTCGCGGTCATCCGCATCAACGCGGACCTGGAGCGCGTGGGCGATCAGGCGGTCAACATCGCCAATCGCGTCCAGGATCTGTGCACGCAGTCGAACGTGGATCTGCCGGTAGATATTCCGCGGCTGGCGCAGTTGTCCGCGGCGATGGTGCGCAAGGCGCTGCAGGCCTTCATCGAAGGCGATCCGGACATGGCGCGCGCGGTGTTGCTGCTCGACGACCAGGTGGACGACATGAACCGCGATGCGTTTCGCTCGCTCGGCGACCTGATCCAGGAGAAGCCGGAACTGGCACCGCAGGCACTGAACGCGCTGATCATCTCGCGCAACCTCGAACGCGTCGGCGACCACGCGACCAACATCGCGGAGGACGTGATCTTCTGGGTGCGTGGCGACGATGTCCGGCACCACGCCCAGGATGAGCCGGACGCCTAGTCCAGCCAGATCTTCCCGATAGCCGAATTGCGCACCTCAGGCGATCTTTCTTCGCTGCTTCGCATCGCGAGCGGCGAGGTCGCCGCTGCCGGCGTGGATGCCATCCCTGATAGCGCTTCCGCGCACGGTGTCCGCGACCGCTGGCGGCATTCAGATCGCATCCGGGAGGCTCGTCCAAGCAGGCCCTTCGCTTCGCGCAGGACGACAACCTTCACGCCGTTCGTCTCCAGCGCGCAAGTTCTTTAGAGACATAAATTCCTATTGACAACTCCACCTTCGCGCACCTATGGTTTCCGCTGTCATACAGGTGCAACTTTTGCCCATACCTGTGGCTAGCCATGACTGCTCGGACCGTCCGACACCCATCAGTGACTGGGTCATGGCGTTTCATGCTTTTTCGGATCAACTTTTTGGAGGCAACATGCAGCATATCCACCCCATCCATGCAGCTTCGCGGAGATTTGCAACGAGCCTGCAGGTCTTCGTCCTGGCGTTTCTGTTTCTGGCGGCTTTTGCAGCGCGCGCGCAGGTTGCCGGTGCGGGCAATATCCAGGGAACGGTCGCGGACGCCACGGGCGCCGTCATACCGGGCGCCACGGTGACGTTGACCGAGGCCTCCACCCATGTGACCCACACCACCAAAACCGACGGCAGCGGTGTTTATGTCTTTCCCAACGTCGTGATCGGCACGTATTCGGTTCAGGTCGCTGCTCCAGGTTTCGAGACGTACACCAAGACGGGCAACGTCCTGGAGGTCGGCAGCAACATCGCCATCAACGTGAAGATGACGGTCGGAACACAGGACCAGAAGGTGGAAGTGCAGGCCGAAGGACTTGCGCTGCAAACCGAGGACGCTTCGTTCAAGCAGACGGTCGACCAACAGGACATTACGGAGCTGCCGCTTAATTCCAACAGCCGTCAGATCACCGGTCTGCTTGCCATTTCCGGCGGAGCGACAGCGGCGCCCGCGGGCGACTACACCGGCAGCAAGTACTCCTACCAGACGATCTCGGTTTCTATCGCGGGTGGCGGCGGCAACACGACCCTGTGGCGGCTGGATGGCGGTGACAACAACGACTACATGGGCAACGGCAATCTGCCCTTTCCGTTCCCGGACGCGGTCGCGCAGTTCAGCGTCGAGTCCTCGGTGCTCGGCGCGCAAGACGGCATGCACTCGGGCGGCCTGGTCAACGTGGTGACGCGCTCGGGCACGAACACGTATCACGGCTCCGCATTTGAGTTCATCCGCAACAACTATCTCGATGCCACCAACTTTTTTGCCACCTGCAAGCCGGTGGCCCCGGCAACCACCTGTTCGCCCAAGGACCAGTTGCACCAGAACCAGTACGGGGGCACCTTCGGCGGAAGAATCCTGCGCGACAAACTCTTCGCCTTTGCCGGATACCAGCACCTTGAGAGTAAGCAATTGAGCTCCAATACCCAGGCGCAGGTGCCTACCGCGGCGAATCTTGCGGGTGATTTCTCGGTTACCGATCCGGCGCCCGGAACAGCAACCAACGCCTGCAGCACCAAGCTGGTCCAACTGAAAGATCCGCTGACGGGCGTGAACCTGCCGGGCAACAAGTATGCCACTGCGCCGACCTACAATGCGCAGGCGCTGGCACTGCTCAAGTACCTTCCGCCCATCGATCCCAGTTATGACACCCACAACTGCGGATTTGTCTCCTATGCCATCCCCACGGATGTGTTCGATAACGAATTTGTGACGCGGGTCGACTTCACGATCAATCCGAAAAACCATCTCTATGGCCGCTACTTCATCGACGGCTATCAGGCGCCTGCCTTTTTTTCTCCTACCAACATCTTGATCACCACGGCCTCCGGAAACATGGAGCGGACGCAGAGCTTCACGCTGGGAGAGGATTACACCATCAGCTCGAACGTGGTGAACTCGTTCCACGCAACGCTGTTGAGGCGCAGCAACAACCGCGGCTATGCGCCCACCGACATCAATGCGGCGACGCTGGGAGTCAATCTCTATCAGGGTGAGCCCAACGGCCTGCAGATGACCGAAGGCAAATTCACGATCGGCGGCGGCACCAACTCTGTTTCTCATTTCAACGACAACACCCTGGCCCTCGATGATGAAGTCACCATGGTCGTAGGCAAGCACCAGATCGTCTTCGGCGGGGAATTTGTCCGCAACCAGCTCAATATTTCGAACGCCTACGAATCCAACGGTATCTTCACCTTCAACGGCAGCTTCAGCGGGAGCGGGCCGAACGGAGGAACTACTATCGGGGACCAGAATCTGGACTTTCTGCAGGGAACGCTGAGCGCATTCCAGCAGAGCAAATTCCAGCAGAACGCGCTGCGCGCCCCGATTCCCAGCTTGTATGGGCAGGACACATTCCACGCCACCAAGAGGTTGACGCTGATCGCTGGGCTGCGCTGGTCGCCGGAATTCATGCCGGTGGACACCAAGAATCGCGGGACGACTTTCAACTACGCCGCCTTCCTGGCCAACCAGGTCAGCGGGGTTTACCCGAACGCGCCGGCGGGAACTTTCTTTTACGGGGACCCGGGCGTTCCTCGCGCCTTCACGAAGAATTCGCCCCTGCAGTTCTCGCCCAATATCGGCTTTGCCTTCGATCCAACCGGCACCGGCACAACCGTGGTTCGCGGAGGCGCGGAGTTGATCTACGACGAGGTCAACTTCTTTACCGGCCAGCGCACGCAGCAGAATCCGCCCTTCGCCACCGCCATCAGCCAGACCCAAACGTCCACCTCCGGTCCTATCAGTTTCACCAGTCCATGGTCGGCCGGCACGATTACCACCAATCCGTTTCCGCAGCCCATCATTCCAACACCGGCGACAGCGCAGTTCTTCCCGCAGTCGCAGTACATTGTGCTGCCACCGCAGTTCCACCCGTCCTACACCATGCAGTGGACAGCCAGTGTCCAGCACCAGTTCAGCCACGGTTACCAACTGCAGCTCGATTACATCGGCAACAAGACGACCCACGCGCCGTACGGCACTCCTTTGAGCCCGGCGCAATATGTTCCCGGAGTCTGGGGCGCGGGAGGCACGGGTTGCGACGGCGTGGTTCTGACGGGACCTGCGGGTAAGCCAGCAGGCGCGGCCGGCACGCCATGCTCGACCGTGGCGAATCAGTCCCAGCGTTTCGCGCTCACCGTGGCGAACCCTCTGCAGGGCAACCAGTATGCGGGCGGCGGCGGCGGTTCGGTCGTCGTCAACGATGAAAGCACCTCCAACTACAACGGCTTGATTGTCACCGTCCAGCATCGGCTGTCGTCCAGCTTCAGCCTCCTGACCAATTACACCTGGTCAAAGTGCCTCAACATCGCAGACCCGCAGGGCGATCTGGCCGGTACCCTAGTGGAGGATCCCAATAACCCTGCGAGGGATTACGGCCCGTGCGGCTCCGACTATCGCGATGTCGCGAACGTCGTCGTCGTCGCGCAGAGCAAATTCGGGCTGCCCCGCTTCGCGAGTTTGCTGGTCAATGGCTGGGAGATCGCACCTCTGGCCCACATCACGAGCGGCGCGCCATTCACAGTGACATCAGGACAGGACAACTCGTATACCGATGTCGGCAACGATCGTCCGAACCTCGTGTCGGGAGTGCCGGTCTATCTGCATATCGCCAACCGCTCCGCGACGGGCTCTGGAAACCGGGCGTACTTGAACCCGGCCGCATTCGCTCAGGTCACGGCGGGGTGTCCCACGGGCGTCTCCCCGAGCCCGCCTCCGACGCCGCTCAACTGTCCCGGGTATGGGACCTACGGAAACATCGGGAGAAATTCATTCCGGGGGCTGCCAAGCTATCAGTTCGATGCGCAGATCTCGCGCATCTTCCCAATCCACGAAAGACTCAATATGACCTTGAGGTTGGAGGGATTTAACGTGCTGAACCATCCGAATTTCAATCTTCCCACGACTGGAACAACCGGCACCATCGGCGGACAGACCGGAAGCGCGGCAGTCCTCACGTCATCCACCTTTGGCCAGCTATCGGCGACAACCAACACCGCTCGCGTCTTCCAGGGATCGGTAAAACTTAACTTCTAAAGGAGAGCCTTTGGCTCATCCACAAATGAAGATGGGCGAAGCGATTGTCGCAAGCGCGCCGCACGTTGATATATCGGAGAAAATGTTTCACAGTTGAAGAGAGCAGAGCAACAACGGAGATCGGGTCAATGGCATTGCAGGACAACAATCGCAGAGAGTTTTTGAAGGCGGGCGGAGCGGCGCTGGCGGCCACGGCGGTGACCGGGTGGACAGCCGCCAGCTATGCGAAGATTCCCGGCGCGAATGATCGGGTGAAGACCGCGGTGGTGGGTTGCGGCGATCGCATGAGAAGTGCGCTGATCCCCGCGTTTTCGGCGCATGCCAAAGAGATGAACTTCGAGTTCGTGGCCGTGTCCGATATCTGGAACCGGCGGCGCGACGAAGGCGCTGAGTACATCAAGAAGGTCAGCGGCGACACCGTCGTCCCGGTACGCAACAACGATGAACTGTACGCGCGCAAGGACGTCGATGCGGTGCTGATCGCGACTGCCGATTTTCAGCATGCGCGACACGGCGCGGAAGCCGTCAACGCGGGCCGCGATGCGTATGTCGAGAAACCCACGGCCCATACGATGGAGGACGCGCGTCTGTTTCGCGCGGCGGTCCATAAGACCGGCAAGATCGTGCAGGTGGGCACGCAGCGCCGCAGTACGCCGAGCTATCAGGCGGCGGCCGAATACATCAAGTCCGGCAAGTTCGGCGACATCGTGATGGTCGAGATGACCTGGAACGTCAACCAGCCCGGCCGCTGGCGGCGCCCCGATGTCGTTCCGCTGTTGAAGGCGGAGGACACTGACTGGAAGCGCTATCTGATGAACCGTCCGTACGAGCCGTTCAACGCGCGCAAGTATCTAGAGTTCCGCCTGTTCTGGCCCTATTCGTCGGGCATTCCGGACCAGTGGCTTGTGCACCAGATCGACACCGTCCACTGGTTCACGGGGCTGCCGCACCCGCGCAGCGTTGTGGCGAACGGCGGAATTTATCTCTTGAAGGACGGTCGCAAGAATTGGGACACCATGACTGCGGTCTTCGACTACGGCCCGCTCGACGATCCCACGAAAGGCTTTCAGGTGCAGTATTCCTCGCGCTTCACCAACTCAGCGGGCGGCGTGAAGGAACTCTACTACTCGAACGGCGGAATGCTCAACATGGACACCCAGCAGGTGACGCCGACCGGCGGGCTGACCGCGAAATTCGCCGCCGAAATGCAGATGCAGGCGAACCTGCTGCCCAGCTTCTCGCTGCTGGGAAAAACGGAGAAGGTTTCCACCGACGCCAATACCGGGGTCGATCCGCAGACCTCGGCCAACATGCGCAACTGGATGGAGTGCGTGCGTTCGCGCCAGACGCCCAACGCCAGCATCGAAGCGGGTTACAGCCACTCCATCGCGCTGTGTATGAACGTTGCCGCGATCCAGACCGGGCAGAAGGTGACCTTCGACGACAAGACCCAGCAGGTGATGGTAGGGGGCAAGGTCTATGCGTAGGTTGCTGGCGCTGGGCCTGCTGGTTGCAAGCTTCGGTGGGGCTGGAAGTATGTTTGCAAAGCAGACGAGCAAAGGCGTGCAGGTCGTCGCCAATGAAGCGCAGCGGCGGGTCGATGTCACTATCGACGGCGAACCCTTCACCTCGTACGTCTGGCCCGCATCGTTGAAGAAGCCCGTGCTCTTTCCGCTGATTACGGACAACGGCATCACGGTCACGCGCGGATATCCTCTCGCGCCGCGGCCGGGAGAGCGCGTGGACCACCCGCACCACGCAGGCATGTGGTTCAACTATGGCAACGTCAACGGGTTCGATTTCTGGAACAACTCGGACGCGATCAAGCCCGAAGGCCGCGCGAAGATGGGCACGATCTATCAGGAGAAGATCGTCTCCACGAAGAGCGGAGCGGACCGTGGAGAGCTTGTCGTTACCTCGGTGTGGGTGACAGGGGCTGGCCAGAAGCTGCTGGAGCAGACGACGAAATATGTGTTTTGCCAGCAAAATGGCACACGCATGATCGACCAGATCGTTACACTGCACGCGCTGGACAAGGCCATCTTTCATGACGATAAGGAAGGGCTGCTCGGGATGCGGGTCGCGCATTTCCTGGAATCGCCCGATGAAAAGGGCGGCACTTTCATGGACGCCAACGGCAGGCCCACTCAGGTCGCTGCGGCCAATACGGCTGGCGCGACCGGCGTCTATCTCACCAGTGAGGGCGTCAAGGGTGGCGCCGTCTGGGGGACGCGCGGGCGATGGTGTATGCTGACCGGCGATACGGACGGCCACACCGTGACCATTGCCATGATCGACCATCCGGGAAACCCCGGCTATCCCACGTACTGGCATGCGCGCGGGTACGGTTTGTTCGCGGCCAATCCTCTGGGCCGAAGCATCTTCGACCCCAAGCAAGCGCCCTTCAACTTCACCATCGACAAAGGCGGCACCGCAATGTTTCGCTACCGGGTGGTGCTGTTTTCGCGCGCCGTGAACGCGGCACAGATCAACCACGAAGCAGATGCGTTCGCGGCCGCGTACAAGTAATTCTTCCCGTGCGGGCGCGGCGGCTTTGGATGAGGCGCTCGACTCGGAACTGAATTTAAAACGACAGGGCAGCCGACAAATTGGCTCGCCGGTAGAGGTGAAATCATATGCAACGCCGCGATCTGCTCAAGCTCTCTCCACTCGCCCTCGCCTCCGCCGCCGGACACGTCGTTTTCGCCCAAGGCCCCGCGCCGTCGGCGGATTCCGCCAACACGGCGCACTTCAATGTCCGCACCTACGGAGCGACCGGCGATGGCAAGACCGTCGATACACCTTCGATCAATAAAGCCATCGAAGCCGTCGCGGCGGTCGGTGGCGGAACGCTGTTGTTCCCGGCTGGGACCTATGTGTGCTTCACGATTCGCCTGCGCTCGCATGTGGACATTTATCTTTCTTCCGGCTGCACGATCCTCGCGGCCGA
Source organism: Granulicella sp. (assembly GCA_965277925.1). Classification (GTDB taxonomy): domain Bacteria; phylum Acidobacteriota; class Terriglobia; order Terriglobales; family Acidobacteriaceae; genus Granulicella. The sequence goes on from OZ255850.1 coordinate 3,625,422, forward strand.
TTCGCCCAAGCCCGGCGAGAGCAGTGGCTATGACGGAGGAGCCTACGACCCGGCCGGCCCTGCGCAGGCGTGGGAGCAGTACCAGGACTACGGTCACAATCACTGGCCCAACTCGCTCTTCTACGGCGAAAATATCAGCGACTTCGCTATCCTCGGCCCCGGTTTGATCTACGGCAAAGGCCTGTCGTTCGGTTCCAAAGGCACGCGCGGCAACTATCCCACCTACACCGCGGAGCAGCCTGGCGTAGGTAACAAAGCCATCGCGCTGAAGAACTGCCACAACGTTCTGCTGCGTGACTTCTCGGTGCTCAAGGGCGGTCACTTCGCGCTGCTTGCCACAGGCGTCGAAAACATGACACTCGACAATCTGCGCATCGACACCGACCGCGACGGCTTCGACATCGACTGCTGTCGCAACGTGCGCGTCTCCAATTGCACCGTTAACTCGCCTTGGGACGACGGCATCTGCCCGAAGTCCAGCTACGCGCTCGGCTATGCGCGGTCCACCGACAACGTCACCATCTCCAACAACTACGTCACCGGGACCTACGAGCTCGGCACGGTGATCGACGGCACCTGGAAGAAATTTCCCGAGACCGAGCACGTTCCCCGCAACGGGCGCATCAAGTGCGGCACCGAGTCCAACGGCGGCTTCCGTAACATCACCATCACCGGCAATATCGTCGAAGGTTGCAAGGGCATTTCGCTCGAAACCTCCGATGGCGCACTGCTGGAAGACATCGCCATCACCGGGAATACTATGCGCGATATCATCGACGCGCCCCTCTTCCTTCGCCTCAACAGCCGCAATCGCGGCCCTGCGGATACCATGCGCCAGGGCACGCTGCGCCGGGTGCTGATCTCGAACCTCGTCAGTCACAACTCGGCTTCGTCCACGTCGTCGATTCTTTCGGGCATCGCGACGAACCTCATCGAGGACGTCAAGCTGGACAACTGCTACTTCGGCCATCGCGGCCTGCCCAAGGACATGCGCGTGGGCTGGGGCGACCAGTCCAAGCCCATGCCCGACTGGCGCACGATTCAGGTGCCGGAACTCGACAACGGCTATCCGGAGCTGCTGCGCTTCGGCCCTACGCCCTGCAACGGCTTCTTCATCCGCCATCTCAAGAATTTAGAGATGGCCCACGTCGAAGTTGCGCCCGCTAACGCCGATCCTCGGCCCGCGTTCTGGCTGGAAGATGTCCATCGCGCGGACTTCTTCGCCATCACTGTGCAACAACCAAATAGCGTGACGCAGTCGAACTTCGCGTTGCACAACGTGACGGATCTACGCATCCTTTGGTCGCGCGCGGCCAAAGACACAACGCTTGCGACTGTAGCCGATGAAACGATTTGAGCGGCTCAAGGCTCAAGATCGGTAAGCAGAATACGAAGATCGCGCAGGTTGTGGCCCGTAGGCCCGGTCATCATCGTGGCTCCGACGTCTGCAAGGTATGTGTACGAATCGAAGTTCTCCAGCGAGCGCAACGCTTGGGCGCGGCGCGGATTGTCTCCGGCCGTATTCTGATCGACGACCGCTCCAGCGGCTTCGCTGTTTCCGTCGATGCCATCCGACCCCGCGGAGAGAACGGCAATCGGCCCGTCGGAGGCGCGAAGTCGCGTGGCGAGATAAAGCGCGAAGTGCTGATTGCGGCCGCCTCGTGCGGGCGCATGATGGGACGGCGACTGCGAACTTGCTCCGGCCGATGCAAACTCTGGCGGCAGTCGCACCGTGACTTCGCCGCTTGAGACGAGACATAGTCTGGGATGCAGCCGGCGAAGATCGCGCACGCGGTTCAGCAGATAATCCGCGGCAGCATCGTAGCTCCAATCGTCACACGTGTTGTCGATCACCGCGTGGAAGCCGAGGCGTGCGGCGTAGCTTCGGGCAGCCTCTGCGAGATCGTCGGCGTCCAGCAGCTTCCACGCGCGAGAGGGCAACTCATGTGGCTTCGGGGTTTCGGCGAGATGTTCGGACTCGAAGGTTCGGCGGACAGATGTGGGGAAGCGTTCCAGCAGATGGTGGCGCGCCAACACCTCGCGGCACTGCGCGACGGTTGTGGGATCAGCGAGGCTCGGGCCGGACGCCAGCGCGTCCAGATGCGCCGGAGGAACATCGGAGACCAGCAGCGAGACGCATGTTGCTGCGCCCGCGGCGAGCGCAAGGCGGCCTCCCTTGATCGCCGAAAAGTGTTTGCGCACGCAGTTCACCTCGACGATGGAAGCGCCGCTATGCACGAGCGCCTGGTAGAAAGCGATGGTGTCGTCCAGCGAGATCGCGGGGTCGAGCGGAAGCTCCATCATCGACGACGCGCCGCCGCTGATGAGGAAGAGGCAAAGCGTATCTTGAGCTGCCGAAGTTGCGCGGCCGGCGTCCTGCAGCATGCTCAGCGCTGCTCTCGCGCCGGCGAAAGAATCCTTGCTCGGCAGCGGATGGCCACCGGCATGGAACTCGAATCCGGCAGGAAGAGTCGCCGGTCGACGCGGCGCGATTAGGCCCCCTCGAACTTCGCATGACGCTGGAACCGGAAGCCGCGACAGAAGCGCGTCGAGCATGGGAACGGCGGCCTTGCCCGCCGCAACCACGCGGAGATGTTGCAGGCGAGCAAGATCGAAAACGTCTTCGCTGCCGATGCTCAAATGAGGCGCGCCGTAGATCGAGGCGACGCGCACGACGCGATCGAAGCTTCGCTCGATGCTGCAGTCGTGGATCGCCTGCATGAAGATGCTGCGCGCAAGTTCAGCAAGTTCCGAAAGAGAGGCCATGGCCGTCAGCCCGCGACTCGCGCAAACGCATACGGACCTTCGGGAATCAACGCGACGCGTGCTCCAGCGGCAAGTCCGTCGAGGAATTGATGGATGGCGTCGCCCAGATCGGAGAAGCAGCGCACTCCCAGCGCGCCCAGGTCTGCACGCGAAACACCCGGCGCATAGAAAAAGACTTCGTTCCTCAGCCCAACCAGCGCCAGCTTCTCCAACTGCCACTGATCGACGACGACGCCAGCATCTGCGATCTCGCGCAGATACGGCTCATTGCCCGCGAAGTTGCGCAGCTTCTCCGCGAACTCCGGCGAACCTGCGCCCTCGGAGCACTCGCCGAGGATCAGGATGCGACCGCCTTCTTTCACGATGTGCTGCGCCGCTGTAACTCCCTTGATAGTTTGATAAAACGTGAGATCGAGCGGATACCCAGCGGCGCTGGTGATGACCGCATCGGCGAAGCCGGGCAGCGGGGTCAGCGACGTGCAACGAAGGAACTCGACGCCTGCCGCGTGGGCCTGCACCGGGCAGCCCGCGAAGACTCCCGAGATCTCACGCTGCTGCGTAAGCGTGACATCGAGCATGAAGTCGTGTCGCGCCATGCGGGCAATCTCGAGCAGCTCGGCGTGCAGCGGATTGCTGTCCACGGACCCTTCGGTCGCGTTGGGCTCGCGCATAAATCTCGGAGAGTGGATAACCTTGATCGTCTCCTGCGCGGCCAGCCCGGGTGCAACCAGTTTGCGGCCTCCGGAAAAGCCGAGCATCAGATGTTGCTCGATGAAGCCAAGCGTGATGTGCAGATCGGCTTCGAGAAACCGTCTGTCGATATAGACCGGAGTACCGCGGCCGGTCGCGCCCAGAAATTGATGCTGCCCTAAATCACGCGCGTCGTGGTTCAGCACCCGGTAACGGGAGGCAATCTCCGGCCCTACGATGGTGCGAATCTCCTCGTCAGTGGCCGCGCGATGCAGGCCGGTGGCGATCAGAATTGTGATGTTCTCCGCCGTGATGCCTGCGGGATGTAGACGCTCCAGCAGCGGAGGCAGCGTCAGGCGATTGGGAGCGGGCCGCGTAATGTCGCAAACCGAGATGGCTGCCGTCCGCTTGCCTGACGCGAGTTCAAGCAGCGACTTCGATCCGATGGGCCGGTCGAGCGCATTCTCCAAAGCTAGCGTCGCGTTCAGCAGAGGACCGGCGGAACGGGTTTCGATGGACACATATTCCGGTCCATCAGGCAAGGAGACGGTCAAACCTGTTTTGCCGAAGGCGAATCTTGCTTGCACGAAGACCTCGACTTGTGACGATGAAAGCTTCTCATGGAAGCCTAGACCAGCGGGTGGCCTTCGATGCCGAGGTCGGCATCGAAGATGGTGGAGTTGGTGGCCAGAGCGCAGCAGCCGTCGTCCAGAAAGCACAGGCCGACCAAGTCATTGCCGGCGACCAGGAGTTCGGCTTGCATGGTGGAGGTGGTGAGGGACTTCCAGATGCGCACGATGCCGCGATGGCCGTGCAGCGAGGCCGCGACGTAGAGGTTGCCGTCGACGTCCAAGGCCATGCCCTGAGGACGGCCCAAGCCGCGATAGAACACGGTGGTGGCGCCGTCCGGATCGATGGCGTAGATGGGCTGGTTGGAGCTGGTGGTGGGCGCGGTGACCAGCAGGACGCCGTCCGCGCGGAAGCAGAGATGATAGAAGGCGACCGAAGGCTCGAGCGTGGCGAAGACGAAGATTTCAGGGGTCGCGTGCGGAGCGTTCGGGGCATCGCGCGGCGTGACTTTGCCGCCGGGACCGGTACTGCCGCCGGTGCTGAGTTTGCCGCCGGCGCTGAGTTTAAAGATGGTGCCGGAGCGGTCGCCAACGAAGAGCGAGCCGTCAGGGCCGAACGCGATTCCTGTCGCAATGCCCATGCCTTCGGCGAAGGTGGAGATCGCACCTTCGGGTGAGATGCGGTAGATCGTGCCTTCCGAACGGGAGCTGGCGTAGAGATAGCCGGTGCGGTCGAAGGCCAGCGCGGAGACGTTCATCAGGTCGCGGACGAACGGTGCGACCTGCAGGTCGCGCGCGACGCGGAAGATCGAGACCGGGACCTGCTCGCCGCGTGGGCCCGACACCATGGCGAAGAGATTGCCGTCGGCGTCGACAGCAGGGTTGGAGATCATGTGCAGGTCTTCGACCATGGGGACGGCGATGTTGGCCTGGAGCGCGTTGCTGATGAGGCCGTCGCGACGCAGGCTGAGGTCGGAGGAGATGGCGCCGCCGGGGACGCGCACCAGCGCGCGAGTAGGACGGGCAAGGTCGAGCGTGGCCGGGACCTTACCGAGAAAGGCGGCGGGCAGATCCGGGCTTTCCGCCTGCGAGAGAAGATGCGCGCCGGTGATCTCGAAGCTGCCGCCCGGGATAGCCGCGCGCGGGGTCAGGCGGTCGAGGCGCGGGGCATCGGGTGCGGCGGAGTGCGGGCGGGTTGGATGCAGCAGGTTCACTAGTGGCTAGGGTATTCGCGGTGGCGGGGCGATGCAAACCGCCCGCTAGCGGAGGTGGTGCGCGAGGCCGGTCAGGATGAGGCCCGTGACAAGCGCGGCGAGGCCGGCGGCGATATCGTCGAGCATGATGCCGGTGCCGGCGGGGAGGGCTTCGAGGCGGCGGATGGGCGGCGGCTTGGTGATGTCGAAGAGCCGGAAGAGGACCAGCGCGAGCGCGATGTACGCCCAGGCGTGAGGACCGAAGGCTGGGGTGAGAATGAGCGCGACGAGCTGGCCGGCGACCTCGTCGATCACGACGAACCCGGGGTCTTCGCGATGGGCTTCGCGGGCCACGATGGTAGAGGCGGGGATACCGATGGCGGTGACAAAGATGGCAGTGGCGGTGGTGGCGAGCGCGAGCGTAAGGGCGCTCGGCTGGAACGCGCGGGCGGCGAAGAACCACAGCAGAACAGCGGCGACGCTGCCGTAGGTTCCGGGACCCGGCGCGAGATAGCCCGCCCCGAAGAAGGTCGCGATGGCCCAGGCCCAGCGCGTGTGGCGCGGCTTACTCGACGCGGTCAGTTCTTCCACTTGGATTCGCCGGTGGGGTGCTGCTGCTGGTGGGCGTGCTCAAGGTCTTCGAGGAGATCGGGGTCGAGGATGGGCGAGCTGATCTTGTACTCTCCCGAGGCCCACTTGCCGAGGTCGATGGTGCGGCAGCGCTCGGAACAGAAGGGGAAGTCCTCGTTGGCGGCTTCGACCGGTTTCTTGCAGATTGGGCACTTGAGGGATTTGATCATAGCGCTACTCGATAGATGCTACTCGATGATTCTAGCCACCACGTCGTAGTCGTGGGACTCGGTGATCTGGGCGCGGTAGAAGGTGCCGGGGACGAGCGTTTCGTGGGGGCCGAAGTCGTTGATCAGGACCTTCCCGTCGATCTCAGGGGCCTGATCGAGCGAGCGGCCCTGCCAGAGGAGTTCGGTCTCTTCGCTCTCGCCTTCGACCAGGATGTCGAGCTCGCGACCGATCCATTGCTTACGCGCTTTGGTGCTGATCTTTTGTTGCAGGCGCATGAGCTTGCGGCGGCGGGATTCGATGGTGCGCTTCGGAATTTTGGTTTCCGGGGCCAAGCCGAAGACCTCCGCGCCCTCTTCGTCGGAGTAGGAGAAGACGCCGAGCCAGTCGATCTGCGCGGCCTGCACAAAGGCGCAGAGTTTGGCGAAGTCGGCTTCGGTTTCGCCGGGGAAGCCGACGATGAAGCTGGTGCGCAGGACGAGGCCGGGGATTGTCTTGCGGGCTTTGGCGATGATCTGGAGGAAGCGGTCGGCCGAGCCTCCGCGCTTCATGCGGCAGAGAACGCTGGCGCTGGCGTGCTGGAGAGGGACGTCGAGGTAGTTGGCGATGGTGTCGTGGCGGGCTATGGTTTCGAGCAGCCGCGTGGTGATCTTGTTGGGGTAGGCGTAGAGGAAGCGCAGCCACCTGAGGCCAGGAAGAGGAGCGAGGGCGTCGAGGAGGTCGGCGAGCTCGGGGCGGCGGAGACTTCCTTCAGCAGTCGCGCCCACCTTAGCCGACGTTGAGACCGTCGGCGAAGATGGGTCACCCGGATTTGTGGGGATGCTGGCAGGGAGGTCTTCGCCGTAGCAGGTGGTGTCCTGGCCGATGAGGGTGATCTCGCGGACGCCTTGCGCGATGAGCGAGGTGGCCTCGGCGACGATGGAAGCAAGCGGGCGGGAGCGAAATTTGCCGCGTAGCTGCGGGATGATGCAGAAGCTACAGGGATGGTCGCAGCCTTCGGCGATCTTGATGTAGGCCGAGGCGCGCGGCGTCGTCAGGATTCTGGGAGTTTCGTCGGAGTAGAGGTAGCTTGGGAGCGCGGCGGCGGCCCCGTCCCAGGCGGCGCGGGAGAAGCGGCCGGCGGCTTCGCGGGCGTCGCCTTCGGGGCGAGAGGTGGTCGTTACCCCACTCATCGCGGGATGAGGCCCCGCGATGAATGGGCCACCTGATTCGTGTTGGAGTTGCGGGCCGTTGCCTTCAGGCCGGGAGTGCTGGTTGACCGAGCTGGCGTGGCGCTCGATCTGCGCGCTGGTGAGGATGGCGAAGGGCGAGTTGGCGGCTTCCGCGGGTCTGTACAGACCTGCTGCTTCTAAGATGGCGTCAAGCTCGCCGGTGCCAACGACCGCATCGACCTCGGGGATGTTCTTCTGGATCTCGTCGCGGTAGCGCTCGACCAGGCAGCCGGCGACGATGAGCCTCTGGGCGCGTCCGCCGTTGGCGACCTTGTGCTGCACCATCTCGAGGATGGTGTCGACCGACTCCTGCTTGGCCGAGTCGATGAAGCTGCAGGTGTTGACCACCAGGATGTCGGCGTCTTCGGCGCGCGGGGTGAACTGCGCGCCGCCGCGATGGAGCAGGCCCATCATGACCTCGGAGTCGACGAGGTTCTTCGGGCAGCCGAGCGAGACGAAGCCGACCGTGGGGGTTTTGGCCCGGCTGGTTTCTGCGGATGTTGTCTCGGGAGCGGCTATGTCTTCGAGAGTAGAGGACAGGCTCACAGTGTTAGTTTATCAGTTTTGACGCGGGTTCGAGCGGGATGAGCTGCGGCCGGGGGTGGGGGGTGACGACGACGCCGTTGGTCTCGAAGTGGGTGATGCGGTGGTCCGTGCTGTGGCCCTGGAAGACGGCTTTGCGGAGCATGGCGAGATGGCGGCGGGACTCGGCCGCGAAGTGGCGGCTGACGGCGTGGTCGTAGTCGACGACTAGCATGTAGGTAGCGGCACACTTCGGGCAGGTGATGGGGTCTTCGAGCCAGCGATGGAAGGACGCAGGCGGAAGCGGGGCGGCGGGATCGGTTCCGGAGCGGACGGCGGCGATGATGAGGCTCATGGGCGTTTGACTTCGGAAAACCGGCAGCGACTATACGCCGAGCTCTGCGCGGATGGCGGTGGCGATGGCGTCGGCGTGGTGGCGCATGGCGGCTTCGCTTTCGGCCTCGATCATGACACGCGCGAGGACCTCGGTGCCGGAGTAGCGCACGACTACGCGGCCAGTGTGCTGAAGCTCGTGCTCGGCGGCGGCGATGGCGCGGACCACGTCGGGCAGCGAGTCGAGCGGACGCTTCTCGCGCACGCGAACGTTGAGGATGACCTGCGGGAAGTTCTTGAGGTCGGCGATCAGCTCGCCCAGCGTCCTGCCGCTGCGATGCACGACGTCGAGCACCAGCAGAGCGGTGAGCAGGCCGTCGCCGGTGGTGGCCTTGGAGGGAAACAGGATGTGGCCCGACTGCTCGCCGCCCAGCGAGGCGCCCGAGCGCTGCATCTCTTCGAGCACGTACTTGTCTCCCACCGGAGCGCGCAGCATGCGAATGCCGGAGCGCGCGAAGGCGGCTTCAAGGCCCATATTCGACATGGTTGTTGCGACGACGGTGTTGCCGGCAAGCTCGCCGCGGGCCTGCAGATCGCGGGCGCAGACCAGCATGATGGCGTCGCCGTTGACGACGTTGCCGTGCTCGTCGGCGAAGAGCGCGCGGTCGGCGTCGCCGTCGAAGGTGAAGCCCATGGAGGCGACGCGCGCCTTGACCTCGGCGGCGACGATCTCGGGGTGCAGCGCTCCACAGCGCTCGTTGATGTTGCGGCCGTCGGGTGAGGCATGCGTGACTTCGACGGTGCCCTGGAGCGAGTCGAAGAGCTGCGGCGCGACCACGCTAGCCGCGCCATTGGCGCAGTCGATCACGACACAGCGATTGTCGAGCGAGACACCAGGGACGGCGTCGAGCAGGAAGCGGACGTACTCGGCGCGGTAGCTTTCGTTGACCGCTGGAAGTTCGTCGTGCTGGTCGCCTGTGCTGGGGTCCGTTCTCGCGCGCACGCGGTCGATCTCCGCCTCGATAGCAAGCTCGGTTTCGTCGGGGAGTTTGTAGCCGTCGCCGCCGAAGATCTTGATGCCGTTGTCGCGCCAGGGATTGTGCGAGGCGGAGATGACCACGCCCGCGCTGAACTCGTGGCGGCGCGCGAGATAGGCTATCGCCGGCGTGGTGAGGATGCCCGCAGATGCAACCTCTGCGCCGCCTGCGCGCAGACCGGCGGTGAGCGTGGCGGCGATCCATGGGCCGCTTTCGCGGGTGTCCATGCCCATGAGCACGCGCACGGGTTTGCCGGCCTGGCTGAGCCGGGCGGCCAGCGCCTCGCCGACGGCGCGTATGGTTCGTTTGTCCAGCGGGGACTCGCCCGCGACGGCGCGGATTCCATCGGTCCCAAACAGCTTGCGCATGCAGCTCCTCAAGTTGAAGTAGGTCTCATCATGATGCTATAGGGATTCGTTGGATGGTGTAGGAGCCGTAAACGCAGATTCACTTCGGGAATGACAAACAAAAAATTCCCTCCGCTCAGAGCTTTGCCGTGACGCGTGCGCGCAGGCGGCCGGCGGCGAGCTGGGCGACCAGGTCTTCGCCTTCGCTGATCTCAGACGCTGAGCGCAGCAGGCGGCCATCGGGGCCGTAGACCAGCGCGTAGCCGCGTTCGAGCACACGCAGCGGGCTGAGCGCGTGCAGCCGCGAATTGGCGCGCTCCAGCCGCGCATGGTTCACGGCGGAGATGCGCGAGTGGGCCGCTTCCAGCCGCATGCGGAGGGCTTGAAGACGTCGATGGGACTCGGCCAGCCGCAGCGAAGGGTGCTGCCGCCGCAGACGCGACTCCAGCCGGGTGAGGCGGTCGGCGCGTGCTCGCAGGCGGCCTCGGATGGCTGCTTCGGCGCGAAAGCCCAGTTCGTCGAGGCGCTGGATGCGTTGGCCGAGGCCGTCGCGAACACGCTCGAGCACGACCTCCGCGCTAAGCCGCGAGAGGCGCTGGCGCGCGCGCAAGATTTCGTAGCTGCCGGCGCGCTCCAGCCGCGAGCGCAGCCGCTGCAGCTGCTCGTCGACGCGGTGCTGCGCGGCGGTGACCAGCTCGGCTGCGGCCGAGGGCGTGGGCGCACACACGTCGGCGGCCGCGTCGGCGATCGTGGAGTCGGTGGCGTGGCCTATGCCTGCGATGACCGGCACGGCGCATGCGGCGATGGCGCGGGCCACCTGCTCGTCGTCGAAGCCGTGCAGGTCCTCCCAGCTTCCGCCGCCGCGCGCGACGATGACCACGTTTACAGCGCGGTTGGGATGGGCGCTGGGCTTTGCATTCAAACTAAACCAGCGCAAGCCCGCGGAGACTTCGGCGGCACAGCGCGGGCCTTGCACCGCCGCCGGATAGATCAACAGGTTCACCGCGGCGTGACGGCGGCGGCAGACCTTCACGATGTCGCGCAGCGCCGCGCCCTGCAGGCTGGTGACCACGCCGATGCAGCGCGGGAACGCGGGCAGAGGGCGCTTGCGGTCGAAGAGGCCTTCGCGGCGCAGCCGCTCCTTGAGCTCGCGCACGGCGGCCAGCAGCGCGCCGAGTCCCTGCTGCTCCATGGTTTCGGCGATCAACTGCATCTGGCCACGGCTCTCGTAGACGCTGAGCTGGCCGCGCAGCCGCACCGCGTCGCCGTCCCTGGGCTGGAAGCGCAGCAGCGAAATCCGGCGGCGAAACATGACCACGGAGAGCTGCGCGTCGCGGTCCTTGAGGGTAAAGTAGCCGTGGCCGCTGGTGGCTGGCCGCCAGTTGGAGATTTCGCCTTCCACTGAAACGTGTCCGTAGCTGCGCTCGACCAGGCCGCGCACCTGGCGAACCAGATCGCCGACCGTCCAGACGCGGGCCGCAGCGTCGATCGGGGCTTCGATCGGCGCTGTGGCTTTGGGTCGCGCCGGATTCCCGACCGGCGCAGGTTCGAGCAAGTCGAAGAGTGTCGGCAGGGCGGGCTGCATCCCTTCGCCGACCTGTTTGGCGGCGCCCCGTTTCGCGGCGGCTGCTCCGCGTCGCGGCGCGCGGCGGCGCAGATCGGAAAGACTTGGAATGTCGTCGGATGTTGGCACGGTGAGATTGAGTTTACGCCGTCTTCAGCAGGGCGGTCGCCTCGCGCAGCAGATCCTCGGGCCGGCAGGGCTTGCTCAGCAGCTTCAGCGGACGCCTCATCTCACGGCCGCGCAGCTCTACCCCAGCCGCGCTGCTGGAGTAGGCGGAGAGCATCAGCAGGCGGCATTCCGGCATCTCCCGGTTCATTTTTTCGACGAGTTCGAGGCCGGTCTCGCCGGGCATGCTGACATCGCACAGCAGCAGCCGCGGCCCGAACGTCCGCGCGCGCTCCAAGCCCTCGGCGGCGGAGTAGGCGACCTCCGACTCAAATCCGTTGGCCTGAAAGATCAGATTGAGGGTGTCGGCCACCAGGCGGTTGTCGTCGACGACCAGGACGCGCTGTTTCATAGACACCTCGGGCAGCGGTTACGTTGAGGACATCTTGTACGGCTGGCGTGAAAGGTTGAATGCACGTTTACAGAAGGTCTACACAGACTAGACGCGCGGACGAAGAAAAGGCCACAGAATAATTCTCAAATTCTGCAAGAATTCATCCGTGGTCCGGCTATCTTACGGAGCCGTTAAAAGATAAAAATAGGCTCATGCACCTTGCGGCGATCCTCTTCGGTTGCATGTTTCTGGCGGGAGTGCTGCTCGACGCCTTCCAAACCATCATTCTGCCGCGGCGTCCGGTGGGACGGTTTCGCATCACGCGGCTGTTCTTCCTAGCCACCTGGCCGGCGTGGCGTTACTGCACCGGCCGGTTTCGCGTGGCCCGCACGCGCGAGCAGCTTTACAGCATCTATGGGCCGCTTTCGCTGCTGCTGCTCTTCGTCGTCTGGGCGCTGCTGCTGCTGACCGCCTATGCGCTGATTTATTTCGGAATGCATACGCCCTTCCTCGATCCGACCCATCCGGCGACGGTCTGGGCACGGCTGCGGAGCTGCTTTTACATCAGCGGGACGACGCTCTTCACCCTGGGTCTGGGCGATGTGCTGCCCGCTTCCCACGCCGCCCGCGCGCTGGTGGTGCTGGAGTCCGCCAACGGCCTCGGTTTTATCGCGCTGGTGATCGGCTATGTGCCGGTGCTGTACAACGCATTTTCGTCGCGCGAGATTGCGGTGGCGCTGCTGGACGCGCGGGCCGGCTCGCCGCCGACCGCCGGCGAGCTGCTACTGCGGCACAACTTCCGCGGTGGACATGAGGCCATGACGGCCCTGCTGGCGGAGTGGGAGCGCTGGTGCGCGCTGATGCTGGAGACCCATATCTCCTATCCGATTCTCTGCTACTACCGCTCACAACACGACAATCAGAGCTGGCTCTCGGCGCTGACCGCGGTGCTGGACACCTGCGCGCTTCTCATCACCACCGTGGAGGGGCCGAGCACCCGCCAGGCGCAGCTTACGTTTGCGATCGGCCGCCATACGCTGGTCGATCTGGGCCATGTCTTCCACCTCGAACGCCGGGAGCAGCAGTTTCGCGAGCGGGCGCCGGCGCGGCTGGCCGACGAAGAGTTCGGCCGCCTCTGCGGGCTGATCGGCGAGGCCGGCTTCCTGCTGTGCGGCGACATCGATTCGCGGCAACGGCTGGCCGCCGTGCGCGCGCTGTATGAGCCACACTCCTGCGCGCTGGCGGAGTATCTCAGCCTGCAACTGCCGCAGTGGGCGCCGCCGCCGCCGGACCCCTCGCGCAAGCGCGATGGCTGGAAGACCGTGGCCGATCTGCGTTCATCCGCCGCGCTGACCGACCGCCTCACCTCTCACGTCAGCGTGCAGTCGACCGCCGCGCATCTTGAGGACGAGCGGACGCGCCGGCGCTAACCCTGTTACGAACTTACTCACCTTCTTTGCGTCATTCGCGAAGGGGATCTGCTCGGGCTCAAGAACGCCTGGTTTTGGGGGCTTTTTCGAGGCTCTTGCTACAGAGCGGTGAATAGATTGTGAAGGTTTGGTTACGGCGGGGCGGCTGTAACGTGTTGTTCAAAAAGTGCGGTCTACGGTTGTTCATCAGCAAATTTTCTGCTGCTCTGGCGTCGTTGGCTGCTCCTGCCATGGATGCGACGTCCAGTCAGAATCCCCTTCGGCCGGTGGGCTGAAGATCCTTGTGAGGTCGTATGTACCGGTGGCTTTGGAAGCGTGTGCCTGTTGTCATTTTGCTCTTTGTGCTGATTGCGTGTTCCGCGTCCGGGCAGTTGGGGTCGAGTTCTATCTCGGGCACGGTTCATGACTCGGCCGGTGCGGCGCTGGTGAGCGCGAATGTGGTTCTGGAACCGACCGGCCGGCAGGTGGCGACGGACCAGCAAGGCGGTTTCCGCTTTACGGATATTGCTCCAGGTCATTACACGGTCAAGGCGACCTATGTTGGCTTCCAGCCTTATACGGGCACGGTGGACTTGACCGCCGGCCAGCCGCAGACGGTGGATGCGATGCTGAAGGTCGGCTCGCAGGCGGAGACGGTGCTGGTGACCGCCGGGCAGCTTCAAGGCGATGCGGAAGCGGTAAACGTGGAGCGCATGTCGTCGCAGATCGTCCAGGTGGAGCCGCAGGGCGTAATCCGCAGTCTGCCGAACAACAATATTGCGGACGCGGTGGGCCGGCTGCCGAGCGTGTCGCTGGAACGCGATGAAGGCGAAGGGAAGTACATTCAAATTCGCGGTACGGAGCCTCGCCTGACCAACGTAACGGTGGACGGGGTGGAGCTGGCTTCGCCGGAAGTGGTGGTGCGCAACATCAAGCTGGACGCGGTGCCGGCGAATATTGTCGAGCGGATTGAAGTGTATAAGACTCTGGGCGCGGACCAGGACGCGGACGCCATTGGCGGCACGGTGAACCTGGTGACGGAGCTGGCCCGCAGCAAGCCCACGTACTACGTGAGCGGTACGACTGGCTACAATCCGATCCAGAACGGCTACTGGCGGGGCGGATTCGACGCGACGTTCGGGCAGCGCTTTCTGCACGACAAGCTGGGCATCCTGGTGGCTTCTACGTGGGACCGGACGAATCGGGGCATCGACGACCTGGAGCCCAGCCAGACGGCGACGACCTTGGCCAATGGAAAGGAATTGGCTTATGTGAGCAGCGAGGATCTTCGCTCTTATAAGTACTATCGGACCCGCTATGGCTTCGACCTGGGACTGGATTATAAGTTCACGCCGACGATGACTGTGTATGTGAAGGGATTGTTCGCGGATTTCCACGATTATGGTGAAGCTACCGTGTATTCGCCGAACGCGGGAACTCCGGTGTCCGGCGGCGCGTCCGCGGTGGCATTTGATAACACGGGCAACTATCAGTACCGCCAATATATTCGGCGGCCCGACCAGCAGGTGTTTGGTTTTCTGACTGGGGGCAAGGACGACCTGAACAGCAATGTCATCAATTATGAATTCGCAGTGTCTCGAGGTCACAACATTGGTGGACAGGCGTTCCCGACCACTTACTTCAACGGTCCCTCCAACGTGACGTTCAAACTGGACAACTCAGACCCCTACCGGCCCAAGCTATTACCCGCCGATGGAACGAACGGCTATGATGCGAAGCAGTATGGCGTTAGTGAATCGGACTACTACATTTACCATGCTACCCAGCTTAATATTGAGGGCGCTGCCTCGCTGGACCATAACTATTCGGCGGCTGGACATCCCAGTATCTTCTCGCTGGGGATTCGAATTCGCAACTCGCGCTCGAACCAGTTTGAAGATGACCGCAATTACGTGGTGAATGGCACGAGCCCGTTCACGCTGTCAGACGTGCAGGGAAGCAATATCAACCCGACTTACTATGACAAATCGTTTGCGATCAACGGGCAGGCTTATGGTCCCATGACGGACTATAGCAAGATTCTGCGGGCTGTGAATACGAATGCCACTTCGTTTGCGCTGGATACGGTGGGCAGCAGCAGTAACTCGGCGTCGGCATTCTTCAACGCCAATGAGCGCGTATCGGCAGGATATCTGCAGGACGTTATCTTCTTTGGCAAGTTCCGTCTGCAGGGCGGGGTGCGGTTCGACAATGATGCAACGACGTCTCTGGCCAACAGTGTGGTGGCAACGTATGACATCTCCGGCAACCCGCTGCTGCCCACGATCACGCCCAATCAGCAGAGCGCCAACTACTTCAATGTGCTGCCCAGCGTTTCGCTGGAATATCACTTACGGCCCAACACGAACCTGCGCGCTGTCTATAGCAGGGGTCTGGCGCGGCCTAACATTGGGGACGTAGTCCCGGCGACCGTGATCGACCCCAATCAGACTCCGTATCCTACGATCGCGACCGGCAATCCGGCTCTAAGGCCCACCAAGGGCAATGATTACGACTTACTTGTCGTGCATTATTTCCAGCGGTTCGGTATCTTGCAGGCAGGCTACTACTACAAGCAGTTGACAGACCCGATTTACCCGGTTTCCAGCCTTTTACCGAACTACAACAATACCGGTAAGACTTACCAGCAGACCGAGTCGATCAACGGTCCCCAGGCGTACGTTCAGGGCATAGAAGTGCAGTACGAGCAGCGCTTTTCATCTCTGCCCGGTGTGCTGAATGGGATCGGCGTGAGCGCCAACTATAGCCATAATGCTTCGCGGGTGAGCTTTCCGGCGAACTTTGACGGCGGCCGTATCGACCACCCGGATCTGGATCGGTCCGCGCCCAACAACTACAATTTCGGCTTCTCGTATGATAAGTCGCGGTTTTCCAGCCGGTTCGCCATCAGTCATAATGATGCGAGTATTGCCGCGTATCAGTGGTCGGCGGGTAATGGTGCGGCCAGCGATCCGATTTATGGTCTGAGGGGTCCGACGGGCGACAACTATTTCTATCCTCATACGCAGTTCGATGTGCAGGGGAGCTACCGTGTGTATAAAGGCCTGCAGTTCGTTGCTTCGGGGATGAATCTGAGCAACGAGGTCTTTGGCTTCTACAACGGAAGCGCAATCTACCCAGTGCAGCGTGAGTACTATCATCCGACGACTTCGTTCGGTTTCCGTTGGTCGCTCGATTCCGAATAGTAGCGATTGGCCGCCAAGGGCAGGATGGCAACAACTTGTCGATGTTGAGGATGGCCTTGGAGCCGTTGTAGACCAGAGGCTTGACTGCATGTGCGGCACGGCTGAAGTCAGGTCTTCCCAAGGAAAAGCTCATAACAGGTTCTAACTGCAACCCGCTTTACCGCGCGCCGGGGGCCCCTGCGCCCGCTGCCGGCTGCGGGTTCAGCTTCTGCGCGGCGATGTCGCCCGCGGGACCCGGCTGGCCCTTGGCGTCCTTGTCCTTGTCCTTCAGGCGGGCGTAGATGTCACGCGCCTTCTGGGTCTGGCCCACGGCCTGATACATCTCTGCCATCTGGAGCTGCGCCAGCCCGGAAGGAACGGTGCTCGCATTTTCCTTGCTGAGCTCGGTGTACAGATTGACCGCCTGGGCGTTGTGGCCGGTCTGCTGATCGAGCTGCGCGAGCGCCATCTTGCCCAGTGCCGCGAGCGGATGGTCCCAGCTTGAGGCTGTCTTCTCGAGCGCCTGCTCGGCCGGCCCGTTCTGGGCCGCCTCCATATAGGTGAGGCCGGCGAAGTAGAGCGCCAGCTTGCCCGGCTTGGTCATTCCATACTGGTGCGCCACCTGCACGAACTGCTGGTTGGCGGCCAGCGCGCGGGCCTTGGAATCGGCAAAGGTCTTCATTCCCGGAGGCGCGGGCTGCTCGGCACTGGCGACGGGCGTCTGGTAGGTCTGCATGGCCGCGCCAAAGGCCGTCTCGGCGGAGGCTGAGCGGCTGCTATAGAACGAATAACCAGCCACAGCGATGAGGATGGCCACGACTGCGATCGCCCCGGCGACGATGGCGGTCTGCTGGTTCTCGCTGGCCCAGGAGATGCCACGTTCGGTCATCCCGATGAACTGGTCCGGCTTCTTCAATTGACGCTTGGTGATGTTGTCCACGAATGTTCCTTGCTGGGGGCGTTTGAGCAGATCGCGGATCGCGACTCGCACATCGTTTCAGTCTACCGCAACGCCGCGGATCGCTTCTTGAAGAGTAAGCTGTTGCTATGAATCTCGCTCTGCCGGAAACCGAGCTGCCGGTTCGCCTCCGCTTCGATCGTCCGATGACGGATGAGGAGTTGGTGCGGTTTTGCGTGGAGAATGACTCTCTTCGAGTAGAGCGGGATGCGAATGGAGAGCTGATTGTGATGAGCCCCGCGGGAGGCGGCGCGGGCAGCCGCAACTCTGAGATCAACTATCAATTTGTGAAGTGGGCGCGCGAGACGAATTCGGGAAATACGTTCGATTCGAGCACCGGCTTTTACCTTCCGGACGGCTCCATGCGCAGCCCCGATGCAGCCTGGATCGCATGGCCGCGCTGGAATGCACTCTCGAAAGAGTTGCAGGAAGAGTTTCCACCGATCTGTCCAGAGTTTGTCATCGAGCTTCGTTCGCCCAGCGACCGGCTCGGGCCCTTGCAGGAGAAAATGCGGCTCTGGATCGCCAACGGCGCGGAGTTGGCCTGGCTGATTGACCCGTCGCGCAAGGCGGTCGAGATTTATCGCCCCCGCCGCGGACCGGAGGTGGTTGAAGGTGGCAGCGCGGTGGAAGGGGACGGGCCGGTGGCGGGGTTTGTGTTGGAGTTGGGGAAAATCTGGGGGTAGGATTGGAGTAAACTCCCGTCATGAGCGTCGCCATTGCAGGGATCAATCCGCCAATGCGTATCAGCCCTGACGAACCGATGTCCGTGGAGGGATTCTGGCGCTTCAGCGCGGAGAACCCCGACCTGCGGCTCGAACGCGAACCCAATGGAGACGTTGTCCTGATGTCACCCACACTCGGCGGCGCAGGCGTCCGCTCCTCAATGGTTTTTGGCAGGCTGTTCATATGGGCCGAGCAGGATGGTAGCGGCTACGCGCTCGATTCCAGCACCGGCTGTCTGTTGCCGGACGGGTCCGTCCGCAGCGCGGACGCGGCCTGGATCGCAAAAGCGCGCTGGACGCCCCCTGCGATCGAAGACGATGCGCCGGTGCCATGCCCGGATTTCGTCATCGAGTTCCGTTCCAAATCGGACAGGCTCGCCCCGCTTCAGGACAAGATGCGCGCGTGGATCAAGAACGGAGTTCCACTCGGCTGGTTGATTGACGCTCGGCGCAAGACCGTCGAAATTTATCGGTCGGGGCGGGAGCCAGAGGTGCTCGAAGAGGGAAGCGCCGTAGAAGGTGAAGGGCCGGTGGCGGGGTTTGTGCTGGAGCTGGGGAGAATCTGGAGCTGATTTGACATTTTTGGAAGGTGAGACCAGCCTTTTGGTGATCTTGGTCTTGAACGAGGCAATTGGTTGATCCTGTTGATGCAACTTATGACGAAAAAGCTTTGTGTCGCTTTGGCAGTCTTGCTCGGGGTGGGTGCTCTGCATGCTCAGAAGACGCGGATGGGGCAGGAGATGCCGTTTGTGAAACCTGGTGTGAATTACCCGGTGGTTGTCCATGTTTACGGAATACATGTGCGGCCCGACTGTACGGAGGGGTACTGCGTGAATACTCTTTATGCCGATGTGGTCGCGATTGGGCGAAAGCTCGAATTGGGCTGCGCCACTGGCATCCCTGAGAAGCCATATTTTAAAAAGGGGGCGCCGCTGTCGTTTGGCAATTTTCATGCACGCGTTCTGAGGAATGGTTCGGGAACGGCATTGGGAGACGAGTACGAGTTGGTGCTGCCGAACAAGAGAGTGCTGGGGTGCGTGGTTTCGGGAATGTTGAAATAGGACAAGCATGATTGACGCTGATCGCTGGGTTGCAATTTCTGCGCATTTCCTCCATACTTAGAAGGTTGTCTGTACTTCGTGCAGGCTAGTCGAGACCACGCCCTTGCAGAACAGCGCATGAGGGGTGGAAGACGAGGAATAGATGTCCAGAAAACTTTCCAAGAATATTACGAAGGCGCGCGCGCTTGTGGAGCCGCGTCCTTATACCATCGGCGAGGCCATTCCGCTGCTCCAGAAGGCCAAGTACGCCAAGTTTGACGAGACCGTCGACCTGACCATGCGGCTGGGTGTCGATACCCGCCACGCTGACCAGATGGTGCGCGGGACGGTTGTCCTTCCGCACGGTTTGGGCGGCAAGAGCAAGATCGTCGCGGTCATTACGAGCGGCGACAAGATTCGCGAGGCCGAGGCTGCTGGCGCTGAGTTTGTCGGCGGCGAAGAGCTGGTCGAGAAGATCCAGAAGGAAAACTGGACCGACTTCGATGCCCTGATCGCCACGCCCGACATGATGCGTTCGGTTGGCCGGCTGGGTAAGGTGCTCGGGCCGCGTGGCCTGATGCCCAACCCCAAGACCGGCACGGTGACCACCGATGTGGCCGGGGCGATCCGCGAGATCAAGGCCGGTAAGGTCGAGTTCCGGGCGGACAAGACCGCGCTGGTGCATGTTCCGGTCGGCAAGCTGTCGTTCAGCGTGGAGAAGCTCGAGGCCAACGCGATGACGGTCATCTCGTCGGTGGTGAAGGCGAAGCCCTCCGCGGCCAAGGGCAAGTACATCAAGCGCATCATCCTCAGCTCAACCATGGGCCCGGGCATCGAGCTCGAAGTGGCGGTGGCCGAGGTTGCGAGCAAGGCGTAGTCTGCAGGATTTAGTTTTTCACAGGATTTCCGCGCGGTTCTCCACTCGCGCAAGAATTGAGCCCGCTAGAAGCAGGGCAGCGAAGGTTAGGTTTCCCCATGGCATTGACCAAGGCGAAGAAGAACGAAAAGGTAAAAATGCTGGCGACGGAGCTCGAAAGCTCGACCTCAGCCATCATCGGCACATTCAAGGGTTTGACGGCGTCCAAGGACTTCGAACTGCGCAAGGTGATTCGCGAGGCGGGCGGAAGCTACCACGTCGTCAAGAACAAGCTGGCGGCGAAGTCTGCGGAGGGCACCAAGGTAGAGGCGGCGCTGCAGGGGCTTAAGGGCGTTAGCTCGGTGGCCTACACCTCGGGCGATCCGGTGGCGCTCGCGAAGGCGCTGTCGACCTGGGTGAAGGAGAACGCGGAGTTCACCTTCAAGCTCGGCATCGTCGATGGCAAGGTTATTACGGTGCAGGAGATCAATTCGCTGGCCAAGCTGCCGGGCAAGCAGGAGCTGTTCTCGAAGCTGTTGTTCCTGATCCAGTCTCCGGCGCAGCGGTTGGCGACGGTCATCAACGCCACCGGCCGCAACCTGGCGGTAGTGGTGAACATGGCGGCCGAGCAGGGCAAGTTTGGAGCCCCGGCGGCTCCGGCCGCGTCTGAGGCGGACGCCAAGGCTGAAGCGGCCCCGGCGGAGGCTTCGGCTGCTGAAGTTCCTGCTGCCGCTGCTGCGGCGGATTCCCCGGTTGCCGAAGTTGTGGCGGCGCATGTTGAGGAAGCTGCACAGGCGGATTCTGAACAGCCTTCGGGGGCGGCGCAGCCGGAGAACGGGACGGCCTCGCAGGCTGGCGAGGCGGCCAATTTGGACCCGGCTGAGGGCTCTGCGACGGCTGAGGGCTCTGCGACGGCTGAGGGCTCTGCGACGGCTGAGGGCTCTGAACCGGCTGAGGGATAAGCAAATTTCGTCGCAATCTTCGGCGGGTGCGCGGTCTGGCGCAACGGAAACCCTTCGAAGCTGCGGCAACCCTGAGGCGGTAAGGCAAGTCTCGGGTGAACTAAATCGGCACGACGAACCAAACTTAGCAACACCGAAAATTTAGAAAGACATGGAGAAGATCATGGCGGACATTCAGCAGTTGGAAGATCAGATCGTTAGCCTCAGTCTGCTTGAGGCGTCGGAGTTGGTGAAGAAGCTCGAGGAGCGCCTGGGCGTCTCGGCGGCGGCGGCGGTTGCGGCAGCGCCCGCGGGCGGCGGCGCGGCGGCGGCGGCACCGGCTGAAGAGAAGACCGAGTTCACGGTCATGCTCAAGGAGATTGGCGCGAACAAGATCAACACCATCAAGGCAGTGCGCGAAGTTACCGGTCTGGGCTTGAAGGAAGCCAAGGACCTGGTCGAGGGCGCGCCCAAGGCTCTGAAGGAGAACATATCGAAGGACGAGGCGGCTGCGGTCGCCAAGAAGTTCGACGGCATCGCGGCAGTCGAGATCAAGTAAGCGTGGGGGTGGAGGGGTCTTCGGATCCCTCCGCGCCTCGCTGGAAGACCGGGCATCCCGCCCGATTTGCGCCCGCGCCGGTCGCGCCCTTCAGGCGGCTTGCAGCGGGCCGGATTCTGTTGTATGCTCTTCAATAGGGGAAGACCGTAGCTGTCATAGAGCAGCTAATCATTGACGGACTCCCAAAAGCTTTGAAGCTAACAGTACCATCCGGTTCATCCTGGCAATGCGAAGCAGGTTATGGAGCCGGCCACCTTGTGGTTCGAGCGGCGGGTCCGCAGGGTGAAACGTGCGACAAGCGGCAAACGTTGAGTCCTGGGCGCGGTTGGGCAGGGACTCAAAGGGCGGCGACTATCCATCGTTTCAGCACTCTAACATCTTCGAAAACCGTAAGCGCGCTCTCCGGGCAGCCTGTCCCGCAGGGCGATTTTGGCGTCTTCGGAACTGGCGGCGTAGCCGCTGGAGTTCCGGCGGCTCTGTAACACCTTCGCCTTGGTGTCTGCTGGGTCTTAGCAGGCGTTTGGCCTTTGCAGCAGCTTCCACTTCGCTCAACTCCAAGCGGAAGCAAGACCCAAGTTTTCACCCCGCAGAGTGCTTCGCTGGGGTTTTGTACACGCGCTTCAGGTGCGATCCGCTGCGAGGAGCGGCTGCATCGGAACAGGCGCACGCAGAGTCCAATGAGAAGGGCCGCTCTTCGGTGGCTTCTTCTCCCTTCCCAAGCTCGACCGTCACCGCACCCCCAGGCGCGGCGGCTGGCTGCCAGAAGGCCCTCGAACCAAGCAACAGGAGAGAGCATGTCGAATCCGAACAACCGCGACACGAACATCGCAATGCGGGCGATCCGCACCCGTCTGGATTTTTCCAAGATCCCCACCAGCATTCAGATCCCGAACCTGATCGAGGTGCAGCGCCGCAGCTATGAGCGCTTTCTGCAGATGGACAAGCTGCCCCAGGAGCGCGAGGACAATGGCCTGCAGTCGGTCTTTACCTCCGTATTCCCGATTACCGACTTCCGCAATGTGTCGGAGCTTGAGTTCGTTGATTATTCGATCGGCAATTGGGAGTGCAAGTGCGGCTACTTGAAGGGCCTGAATCACCTGCGCACCACCTGCTGCAACTGCGGCCACATGGTGATCACGGACCCGTTTCATCCGGGCGATGTGCTGTGCAAGTTCTGCGGAACCTATAACAAGAACACCCCCGATTTCTGCACCAAGTGCGGCGACCCGGTGGGCCTGCAGCTGAAGTACGACCAGGCGGAGTGCGAAGAGCGGGGCATGACCTACTCGGCGCCGCTGAAGGTCACGATCCGGCTGAAGATCTACGACAAGGACCCCGAGACCGGCGTCAAGAGCCTGCGCGACATGAAGGAGCAGGAGGTCTTCTTCGGCGACATTCCGCTGATGTCGGCCAACGGCACGTTTATCGTGAATGGCACGGAGCGCGTCATCGTCTCGCAGTTGCACCGTTCGCCGGGCGTGTTCTTCGAGACGGCCAACAATCGCACATATTTCCTTGGAAAGATCATTCCGTATCGCGGCTCGTGGGTGGAGTTCGAGTACGACCAGAAGAACACGCTGTATGTACGCATCGATCGCAAGCGCAAGTTCCTCGGCACGATCTTCCTGCGTGCGCTCGGCCTGCGCACGGACGAGGAGATCCTCAAGACCTTCTATACGGTCGACACGATCCATCTGAAGGAAGGCAAGCTATCCTGGGCGCTCGCCGCGGACCAGACGCCGACGCATCTGGTCGGGACGCGCTCGTCCGTTGCCCTGCACGGCAGCAAGAAGGAAGAGCTGGTGGGTGCGGGCAAGAAGATTGGAGCGTCCTCGCTCAAGAACCTGCGCGCCGCGGGTGTCACCCAGGTTGAGGTCGAGACCAGCGAGTTCGACGGCGCGATGACCGCCGCCGACGTGATCGACATGGGCACCGGCGAGTTGCTGTATGAGGCCAATGCCGAGCTCACCGCCGACAAGCTGCACAAGATTGTGCAGTCCGGCGTGACCAGCTTCCAGGTCTTCTTCCCGGAGCGCGACGATGTGGGCAACATCATCTCGAACACGCTGCGCCGCGATTCGGTGCGCAAGCCCGAAGAGGCGCTGATCGAGATCTACCGCAAGCTGCGTCCTGGCGATCCGCCGACCCTGGACACTGCGAGCGCGCTGTTTGAAGGCATGTTCTTCGACCCGCGCAAGTACGACTTCTCGCGCGTGGGCCGGCTGAAGTTCAACATCAAGCTGTACGAGAACCAGGATCCCACCGGTCTCGACAAGCGCACGCTGACGCCCGAGGACTTTTACGGGACCATCCGTTATCTGCTCAAGCTGCGCAAGAACATCGGGAGCGTGGACGACATCGACCATCTTGGCAATCGTCGTGTGCGCGCGGTGGGCGAGTTGATGGAGAACCAGTTCCGCATCGGCCTGGTGCGCATGGAGCGCGCGATCAAAGAAAAGATGAGCGTGTATCAGGAGATGTCGACGGCCATGCCGCACGACCTGATCAACGCCAAGCCGGTGATGGCCGCGATCCGCGAGTTCTTCGGTTCCTCGCAGCTCTCGCAGTTTATGGACCAGACCAATCCGCTGTCGGAGATCACGCACAAGCGCCGTCTCTCGGCCCTTGGGCCCGGTGGTCTGTCGCGTGAGCGCGCGGGCTTTGAGGTCCGCGACGTACATCCGACGCACTATGGCCGCATCTGCCCGATCGAGACGCCGGAAGGCCCGAACATCGGGCTGATCAGCTCGCTGTCGTGCTTCGCGCGCATCAACGAGTACGGCTTTATCGAGAGCCCTTATCGCCGCGTGAAGGACGGCAACGTACTTGACTATGTTGCCGTGACCAACGCCGGTGAGAGCGGCTTGCGCCAAGGTGACTTCCTCGAGATCACGGAGTCA
Source organism: Granulicella sp. (assembly GCA_965277925.1). Taxonomy (GTDB): domain Bacteria; phylum Acidobacteriota; class Terriglobia; order Terriglobales; family Acidobacteriaceae; genus Granulicella. The sequence continues at coordinate 3,649,524 of OZ255850.1, forward strand.
GCCATGCAGAATGCCGGGCTGAAGAAGGCCGGCAAGCGCACCATGGATCTGGAGCCGTTCAGCTTCTATCTCTCCGCGTGGGAGGAGGACCGCCACACCATCGCGCAGGCCAACATCGAGCTCGATGCGCATGGCGCGATCACCGAGGACCTGGTCAACGCCCGCAAGCAGGGCAACTTCGTGCTGGTGCCCAAGGCCGAGGTCGATTACGTCGACGTCTCGCCGAAGCAGCTCGTGTCGGTGGCCGCCTCGCTGGTTCCGTTCCTCGAGCATGACGATGCCAACCGTGCGCTGATGGGCGCGAACATGCAGCGGCAGTCGGTGCCTCTGCTGGTCGCGGAGGCTCCGTTTGTGGGCACCGGCATGGAAGGCGTCACGGCGCGCGATTCAGGCGCTGTGATTCTGGCCAAGCGCAACGGTATCGTGGACTCGGTCGATAGCGAACGGATCATTGTGCGCGTCGAAGGCGAGCATCACCCCACGCAGTTGTCGCGTGAGGTTGGCTCGGACATCTATCAGCTGACGAAGTTCAAGCGCTCCAACCAGAACACCTGCATCAACCAGAAGCCGATCGTCCGCAGGGGCGACCGCGTTCTGAAGGGGCAGGTGATCGCGGACGGTCCGTGCACGGAGCAGGGCGAGCTCGGCCTCGGCCGCAACGTTCTGGTCGCGTTCATGCCGTGGCGCGGGTACAACTTCGAGGACGCCATCCTGATCTCCGAGAAGCTGGTCCGCGACGACTACTACACCTCGATCCACATTGAGGAGTTCGAGATCGAAGCTCGCGACACGAAGCTTGGGCCGGAAGAGATCACACGCGATATTCCCAACGTCAGCGAGCACGCGCTGCGCGATCTGGACGACTCGGGCATCATCCGCATCGGCGCCAAGATCGGTCACAACGATATTCTCGTTGGCAAGGTAACTCCGAAGGGCGAGACGCAACTCACCCCAGAAGAGAAGCTGCTGCGCGCCATCTTCGGTGAAAAAGCCGGCGATGTTCGCGACGCCAGTCTGACGTGCCCTCCGGGCATCGAAGGCACGGTTGTCGATGTTCGCATCTTCAGCCGCAAGGGCCAGGAGAAGGACGCCCGCGCTTTACAAATTGAGCAGGAGATGATCGAGAAGCTGGAGCGCAACCTCGCCGATGAGATCCGCATTCTCACCGACGAGCGGCTCAAGCGCCTCGAGGGCATCTTAGGCGCCAAAGAAGTCTTGGCTGATCTACATGACGAGCGCACTAACAAGAAGCTGCTCTCCAAAGGCGACATCCTCAACCGCGATGTCATCGAGTTGATCTCGACGCGCAACCTGAAGCGTATTCGTTACGCCGACAAGGACCCGCGCGTCAACGAGCAGATCGACGAGATCGAGGAGATGACCTCGCGCCAGATCGACGTGCTGCGCAAGATCACCAACGAGAAGATCGGCAAGATGCAGAAGGGCGATGAGCTCTCGCCCGGCGTCATCAAGATGGTGAAGGTGTACATCGCGATGAAGCGCAAGCTGTCGGTCGGCGACAAGATGGCCGGGCGCCACGGCAACAAGGGCGTCATCGCGCGGATACTTCCCGAGGAAGACATGCCGTACCTTCCCGATGGAACGCCGGTCGAGATCGTGCTCAACCCGCTGGGCGTGCCTTCGCGTATGAACGTCGGTCAGATCCTTGAAACGCATCTCGGCTGGGCTGCTCATGAACTCGGCGCGAAGGTCGCCGCACTAGCCGCCAACCACCAGAAGGCCGGCGAAGTGAAGGAGATCTTCAAGGAGGCGTTCAAGAATACCGCGGCGCTCAACCAGCTTCTGGAACTCGACGACGAACAGACCATGCGCGTCGCCGCCGGAATGAGGCGTGGCATCTGGTTCGGCACAGCCGTCTTCGACGGTGCGCGCGAGACGGAGATCAAGGCGCTGCTGGCAGCGGCCGGACTTCCGAGCTCGGGCAAGAGCATGATGTTCGACGGCATGACGGGCGAAGAGTTCGAACAGCCCGTTACGGTCGGCTACATCTACATGCTCAAGCTGTCGCATCTGGTCGACGACAAGATCCATGCGCGCTCGATCGGACCGTACTCGCTGATCACCCAGCAGCCGCTGGGAGGCAAGGCGCAGTTCGGCGGACAGCGCTTCGGTGAGATGGAGGTCTGGGCGCTCGAAGCGTATGGCGCCGCCTACATCCTGCAGGAGCTGCTGACTGCGAAGTCTGACGATGTCTTTGGCCGTACGAAGATTTACGAGGCCATCGTCAAGGGTGAAGCGGCGATCGAACCCGGCGTGCCGGAGTCGTTCAACGTGCTCATCCGCGAGTTGCAGTCCTTGTGCCTGGATGTCGAGCTGGTCAAGAAGACACCGGCCGCTGAGGACGTTGAGGCGCTGCCGGAACTGGCCGTAGCTGATTAGCTTTTCCGCGATTCGCTGTCAGATCTGAGCTTGCGTAACGGCAGGAGCTGACAGCGGAGAGCGATGACCCAGAGATTGACGCAGTGCTTGCAGATCATTGCATTCGGTGCGAACAAAAGACAGCAGCAGCAAACAGCAGCGAAGCTCGCAACGCGCTCTCAGTAAACCAGGAGAGCGAACCACAAAGTTGGCATCGAGCTAAGCACTGCGCCAGGAAATACGGAGAGAAAAACATGTTCCGCTCCAGCCCCTTTGAGATGACCGGTCCCATCACCGACTTTGACTCCATCAAGATTCAGCTTGCTTCGCCCGAGAAGATCCGCTCGTGGTCGCATGGCGAGGTCACCAAGCCCGAGACCATCAACTACCGCACGTTCAAACCCGAACGCGACGGGCTGTTCTGCGCGCGCATCTTCGGACCGATCACCGACTGGGAGTGCCTGTGCGGCAAGTACAAGCGCATGAAGCACCGCGGCGTGATCTGCGACAAGTGCGGCGTTGAAGTAACACTCAGCAAGGTTCGCCGCGAGCGCCTTGGCCACATTGAGCTCGCCAGCCCCTGCTCGCATGTGTGGTTCTTCAAGGGCCTGCCTTCGCGCATCGGCCACCTGCTCGACATCTCGCTGCGCGAGCTCGAAGCCGTTCTTTACTTCGAGAGCTATGTCGTCGTCGATCCAGGCGATGCGCCCGTCAAGGAGCGCGAGGTCATCAAAGACGAGAACCGCTTCCGCGAACTCGATCAGCAGTACCGGCCCTCAGGTTTCAAGGCGATGATGGGCGCGGAAGCCATCAAGGAATTGCTCAAGCGCGTCGAGATCACCGAACTCGCGGTCGAACTGCGCGAGCGCATGAAAACCGAGACTTCGCTGCAGAAGAAGCTCAAGTACGCCAAGCGCCTGAAGGTCGTCGAAGCCTTCCGTCGCTCAGACAACAAGCCGCAGTGGATGATCCTCGACGTGATCCCGGTGATCCCTCCCGAGCTGCGCCCGCTGGTGCCGCTCGATGGCGGCCGCTTCGCGACCTCCGATCTCAACGATCTGTATCGCCGCGTCATCAACCGCAACAATCGCCTCAAGAAGCTGATGGATCTCCACGCGCCTGAGGTCATCGTGCGCAACGAGAAGCGCATGTTGCAGGAGGCCGTCGACGCGCTGTTCGACAACGGCCGCCGCGGCCGCGTGCTTCGCGGTGCGAATAACCGTCCCCTCAAGAGCCTCTCCGATACCCTCAAGGGCAAGCAGGGCCGCTTCCGCCAGAACCTGCTCGGCAAGCGCGTCGACTACTCCGGCCGTTCGGTCATCGTGGTCGGGCCGGAACTGAAGCTGCACCAGTGTGGTCTGCCCAAGAAGATGGCGCTTGAATTGTTCAAGCCGTTCATCTATCACCGCCTCGAGCAGACCGGTCACTGCACCACCATCAAGCAAGCGAAGGAGATGGTCGAGCAGCAGGACCCGATCGTCTGGGACATCCTCGAAGAGGTCATCAAGGACCACCCGGTGCTGCTGAACCGCGCGCCGACACTGCATCGTCTGGGCATCCAGGCGTTTGAGCCGGTGCTCGTCGAAGGCAAGGCCATCAAGATTCATCCGCTGGTCTGCACCGCCTTCAACGCCGACTTCGACGGCGATCAGATGGCCGTACACATCCCGCTCTCGCCCGAAGCGCAGATTGAAGCTTCCGTCCTGATGCTGGCTTCGCACAACATCCTCTCGCCCGCGAGCGGACAGCCCATCACCGTCCCGACGCAGGATCTCGTACTCGGTCTGTATTACTTGACCAAGGCCAAGATCGGCGCGACGGGTGAAGGCCGCGTCTTCGCCAACATCGAGGAAGTGCTGATGGCGCTTGAGGCTAAGCAGGTCGAGACGCTCTCGCCGATCCGCCTGCGCTACACCGGCCCCGTGCTCGACATGACCACCGCCTACGATGACCAGGACATCTTGCACACCGAGGCGATTGAGTTCAACAAGCAGTTCATCAACACCACGGTCGGCCGCGCCATCCTCAACGACGCGCTGCCCGAAGGTATGCCTTTCGTGAACGGCCTGCTCAAGAAGAAGGGCATCGGTCAGCTCATTAATTACCTGTACCTGAACCTCGGGCTCGAGGTGACGGTGCATGCGCTCGACCGCATCAAGGAACTCGGCTTCCACTATGCGACCAAGTCCGGCCTCTCTGTCGGTCTCGACGACATGGTCATCCCCGACTCGAAGTACACCATCGTGCATGAGGCTGAGAAGACCGTCATCGCGATGCAGCAGCAGTATCTCGACGGCTCGATCACCAACCTCGAGCGGTCGAACAAGGTCACGCAGATGTGGTCCGGCGTCACCGAAAAAGTCGCCGACGACATGTTCAACAACATGAAGCGCGCGGACAAGGAAGGAGCCATGAACCCGATCTACATCATGGCCGACTCCGGCGCCCGCGGCTCCAAGCAGCAGATTCGCCAGCTCTCCGGCATGCGTGGTCTGATGGCGAAACCGAGCGGTGAAATCATCGAGACCCCCATCACCGCGAACTTCCGTGAAGGCCTCACCGTGCTGCAGTACTTCATTTCCACGCACGGCGCGCGCAAGGGCCTCGCCGACACCGCGCTCAAGACCGCCGACTCCGGCTATCTCACGCGGCGTCTGGTCGACGTGGCGCAGGACGTCATCATCTCCGAGCTCGACTGCGGTACGGTCGAGGGCATTTACGTCATGCCGATCATCGAAGCCGGCGAGACGATCGAACCGTTGCGCGACCGCATCATCGGCCGCGTTTCGCTCGAGAAGCTCAAGGACTTCGAGGGCAAGACCATCGTCGAGATCAACGATGAAGTCGACGAGGATAAAGCATCGGCCGTACAGGCCGCTGGTATCGAGCGCGTCAAGATTCGCTCGGTCCTCACCTGCGAATCCAAGCGCGGCTGCTGCATCCTGTGCTACGGCCGCAACCTGGGCTCGGGCAAGATGGTCGAGATGGGCGAGGCCGTCGGCGTCATCGCGGCGCAGTCCATCGGCGAGCCCGGAACCCAGCTCACCATGCGCACCTTCCACATCGGCGGCACCGCCTCCCGTGTGCAGGACGCCTCGCATCTCGAAGCCAAAAACCATGGCAAGGTGCACTTCATCAACCTGGTCACGGTGCGCGCTAAGGAAGGCGGTCTCGTTGCCTTCAACCGCAACGGATCGATCGCCATCATTGACGAGAAGGGCCGCGAGAAGGAGCGTTACGCCATCGTCTACGGCGCGAAACTCCGCGTGGAAGACGGCCAATCGGTCAAGCTCGGCGATCTGCTCGGCGAGTGGGACCCCTACACGTTCTCCATCCTCACCGAGATCGCCGGCACGGTCCAGTTCAAGGACCTGCAGGAGGGCGTCACGCTCAACGAAGAGATCGACGAAGTCACCGGGCTTTCGCGCCTGGTGGTCGCCGACTCCTCCGACGAGAAGCGCCAGCCTGCCATCATCATCAAGTCCGCCAAGGGTAACAAGCGCTACCTGATGCCCTCGCGCGCTCACTTGATGTTGCAGGACGGCGACGAGGTCACTCCCGGCGACATCCTCGCGAAGATCCCACGCGAAACCACCCGCACCAAGGACATCACCGGCGGTCTGCCGCGGGTCGTTGAGTTGTTTGAGGCCCGCAAGCCCCGCGATCCGGCGATCATCTCCAAGATCGACGGCGTAGTCCGCTTCGGCGACGTGGCCAAGGGTCAGCGCAAGGTCTACGTCACCGCCGACAACGGCCAGGAAGAGGAGTACAGCGTTCCTCGCGGCGTCTACATCAACGTGCAGGAAGGCGAGCGGCTGCGCGCCGGCGATGCTCTCATCGACGGCCCACGCAACCCGCACGACATCCTCGAAGTCCTCGGCGAGCGCGAGCTTCAGCAGTATCTCGTCAACGAGATCCAGGAGGTCTATCGTCTGCAGGGCGTGTCCATCTCGGACAAGCACATCGAGACGATCGTCCGCCAGATGCTGCGCTGGGTGAAGGTTGAAGAGGTCGGCGACTCCAACTTCCTGTTGGAGCAGCAGATCGACCGCTTCCGCTTCAACAACGAGAACCAGCGCGTGCTGATGGCAGGCGGCCGTCCGGCCATCGGTCGCCCACTGCTCCTCGGCATCACCAAGGCGTCGCTCTCCACCGACAGCTTCATCTCGGCGGCCAGCTTCCAGGAGACCACCCGCGTGCTCACCGAAGCTTCCATCAATGGAAGCATCGACACGCTGCGCGGCCTCAAGGAAAACGTCATCGTCGGCCGCCTGATCCCCGCCGGCACTGGGATGGAGTACTACCGCAACGTCCAGCTCTCCCCGGAGCTCGAAGAAGCGGCCGCCCAGGTCCAGCAGGAGGTCACCGCAGCCATCGAAGCCGAAGAGCGCGAGCTCGAACAGATGCGCATGGAAGGCGAACAGGAAGAACTCGCCGCGGAATAACGCGGAGATCTCGAACGATAGGGCTTGGCTTCAGCTTTGCCTCCTGCACTCAAGACATAAAAGGGCGGACTCGAAAGAGTCCGCCCTTTTGACTTTCTGTGCGTATAGAGCATTTTCTGTTTTAGTGTAGTCCGGCTCGTGTGACTCTGAACCATGCCTTTGCATTGTCTGGCGTGATGCATGGGAGGGCCTCGGCGATGGCTTGTTCAAGTGCATCTTTGCTTCGTGCCTTGGCGGCGCGGAGCAGTTGTTTGAGCTTTGCCCATGCCTTCTCGATGGGATTGAGATCGGGTGAATAGGGCGGCAGATAGAGGAGCTCCGCGCCGGCCGTTTCGATCCATTCGCGCACCGCCGGAACTTTGTGCGCACTCAAGTTGTCCATCACGACTACGTCGCCCGGCTTCAGTGCCGGGCACAGCACATGCTCGACATAGGCCAGGAAGATGTCGGCGTCGGTAGGCTCTTCGATGGTCATGGTGGCGATCATGCCGCGAAGGCTCATGGCGCCTAAAATCGTCATGATCTTCCAGTGCCCGCCCGGCGTCGCCTCATGGATGCGTTTGCCTCCGGGGCCGCGCGCATAGAGCCGCGTCATCGAGGTGGTTACACCGCTTTCGTCCAGAAAGATCAGGCGTTCCGGCGAGATCGACTGGAGGCGTGCCGCGAACTCTTCACGCCGCTGGCGGTTGGCCTCCGTGTCGCGCTCAACGGCGTGGAGCGACTTTTTTTCAGCCGCAGACCCAGCTTCTTCAGCAGATGCCAGATCCGCCCCAGACTGAGCGAGACACCGGCATCGCTGCGCAGCTTCGCCTGCAGTTGCGCCAGCGTCAAATCCGGCTTCGATTCCAGCCAGCCCACCACCTGCCTCTGCACCTCGACGCCAGCGCGACACTTGCGCCCGGGCTGGTGTCGCACGCGCTCGGCCTGCCCCGTGCGATTCCGTTGCGCGGAAATCTTCTTTGCCCAGCCGACGCTCACCAGGAAGCGATCCGCAAGCTCCTCCAGCGTGTCCTCGCCCTGATCGTAGGCCAATAGAAACTTACGGCGCAGGTCATCCCCATACGCTTTCGCCATCGATTCACTCGCCGCAGAGTCTCGCCAGAAATCAGGTCTACACCATTAAAGAAAATGCTCTAGCCTGAGCAATCGGATTCAGTTGACATATTTCCAGTCTTGCTGTTAGTTTACGTATCGTATTTGAAACAATTCCATAACCGGATTTTCAGCACGGCGAAGAACCAGGAATCTCTGACCGGTGAAGACGACTTCGGAGATCCTCTGCCCTACAGGGGGTCCGTCTTACGCATGAAGAAAGAGCAGACGGCACACTCGAAATCTGTCCCTTGACCACAATTTCACAACGATCCCCTTCGGAGGAACCATGTTCAAGCTATTCGCACGGATTCTGGCAACGCTGTTTGCGTTCGGATTGTTCTCGATCCCCTCTTTCGCGACTGACATCCCGATCGGGTACATCAGCTACGACGTCACCGGGACCAACGTCGCTCAGTTCGACATCGTCAACCTGACCGGCACGAACAGTTCCTCTCCCGGGGACCCCAGCTTTCCGGTGACAACCGCGGTCTCGCTGTCCAATCTCAGTCTTGCGGTGGATTATGCGGGCGGAGCGTCGCAGGTCTTCGGCTCTTCCTATTTCACGCTGGATGCCGATGGATTTAGCTTCGATGGAGAGCAGCTTTCTACTCTGGCGGGGGCGCCTACCGGTCTGTTTGGGGCTACCGATGCAACGTTGACGGGGTATTTCAGCACGCAGAATCTGATGCTGAACGATGGGACCACGGCGAAAGTGTACCCGGGCTTCAGCGCGACGATCAGCGACGCCGGGGGGCTCTCGGATGGCGATCTGGCTGTGCTCGGGGCGTCTCCGGTTCCGGAGCCGCCGGCGTGGACGCTCCTGGGGTTGGGCATCCTTGGGCTGATCGCCATGGAGGGGACAGGCGCTTTGAAGCGCCGCCGCGCTGGGGCCGTTCTGGGCGTCTGCGGTGCGTTGCTGGTATTTCCCGCCCCGTCGCGGGCGACTACGGTCAAATTGAATACGCTCACCAGTCCGAGTTCCGCGGTCGGGGGGTCGAATGTAAACGTAAGCGGCACCGGTTTCCCGTCCGGAGCGATCTCTCCAGCCGACACGTCCGTCTCCTTGGCGTCAACGTGCGGCGGGTCACCCACAATAGCGACCGTCTCTGCGGTACAAAAGATACTTGGGACGAGCGACAAGATTCAGTTCGTGGTTCCCGGCACACTGACCGCCGGGGCCTACTTCGTCTCGGTCAGCGGCACCGCTTCAAATGGGGACAGCTTCAGCAGTGGCAGCATCTGCTCCTCGCTGCAGGTAGCGGCGGGGGCATCGACGACGTTGACGATCGACACGACGAATCCAAAAGACTGGAAGATCGCCAATGGCGCTCTCTCAATCGATTTCAACGCACAGAACGGCAACATCTTCGGCATCTTCCCGAAAGGGACCACGGATGATTTGATCGATTTGACCCAGACGAGCAGCGCGGGTCCCAAAGGCTTTTACATGGACAATGCGGGCTTTGGAACGGTCGCCGGCGTCCCCGGCTATGCGAACACAGCCGGCTATATCGATTGGTGGGTCACCTATCCTTCGAGCAGTAAGAACGCGTACACCTATAGCGAACACTGGGTTGTCACGCCCAACGATCCGGCGGTGCACGTCTACTTCGTTGCCGACCACTCCGCAACGGACATCGCCGGCTCGATCGGGCAGGTGCAGTGGGTTTTGCGCGACGACCTGAACAAGTTTGCGAATATCTATTCGGTAAATCCCGACCTGAGCAATCCCGGTCCGATCGAGATACCGCTCCCCAGCTACAACGAATACTTTACCTCCGATCCCGGCCGCTATGTTCAGGACGCCACCAGCGATCTTCATGGCTTAACGGACATCCCAGCCGGGTTCAAGCGTAGCTTCGGCGATAAGTACGATTATTCGGGTTACAACTATCTCAACGTGGCGCACGGAACCTATGGCTCCGAGTATGGGGCCTGGGTGGTGTTCCCGAGCAACGAGTCCACAGTTGGCGGACCGACGAAGCAGGACCTCCTTTTTACCGGAAATCTGGACATGATCGAGCCCTACTCCAACCACCTCGATAACGGCCTTTCACTGGCGTCTCCCAATGGAATAGCTACGCATCGACTCTTCGGCCCCTTTTATGTGCGCTTCAATAAATTTGGCGGCAGCATCCAGACCCCGGATGACATGTACAGGGACGCGGTGATCGCTGGGACAAGCTTTAGCAACTTTTACGATCATGAGTCCCAGCTCGTAGCTTCCGGGTATGTTCCTTCGACCGCGCGTGGCAGCGTGCAGATACAGGTGACTGGCGTCGCGGGAAACAGTCCGAAGACTGCATGGGCCGTTCTCAGCGATCCTGGAAAAAATATCCAGTATTCCGCGCAGGGCGCTCAATACTGGGCGGACATCGGCAACAGCGGCACGGCCACGATCGCTGACGTCATTCCCGGAACTTATCGGCTGTCGGTTTATGCCCTCGGCCAGTGGGGCGAGTTGCGCCAGGAAGATATCGTGGTCAACGTGAACCAGAACACGACCGTTCCTACTCTGAATTTCAATCAGGAGAACTTTGGCGGCGGAGATCCGGTGTTTACGATTGGAACCCCAGACCGCTCCTCGCACGAATTTCTGCATGGCCACGACGCGGCGGGTCACGACGATCGGGAGTACTGGGGTACGTGGAATTACTGGGCGGACTTGATGGCCAACCATGGCGCGGTCGTTTATAACGCCACCAACGGTCCCGCGGGTGCGGCCACCGACGATCTGACCAAGTGGAACTATAACCAATGGCAGAGCTTCGATCCGGGCCTTTACGGCGGTGTCTATAGCTCCGGCGATGACACCACCGATGGGTATAAATACGCCATTCCGGCCTATGTTGCGGGATTGCCTGGAGCATCCGGCACGAACGGCGTCACGACGAGGACTCCGCCGTGGACGGTCCACTTCGCAAGTCCGCAAAATGTCAACGAGAATGCCTACGCCGTGCTGTCGGCATCTTTTGCGGCGGTGGAGGGGAGCGACACGGTGACCCTGAATGGGCACCCGCTGGTCTGGCACGTGATCAATCAGAGCGATGCCGCCATCCGTAGCGGCCTTTCCGGCTACACGCAGTGGGTCGTCTTCCAATGGGATACGAGCGTTCTGAACCCCGCGGGGCAGGACAATGTGCTGACATTCTCCGTCAGCCAGGTACAGGGCATAGAGTATGATGCGCTTCGCATGGAACTGACGAATACCTCGGCCGACCCGGCGATCCGGGGCTGGCACGACTACGAATACATCTACAACTCCGTCGACACCAAAGCCGATGACTCGCTGCCCAACCCTTAGTCAAACTTCGCGGTCCCGGGGTGCCGGCCCATTCATCGTGCCTTTGCGACCAGTGAGTTTACTGGCAACAAGCTCTGGCCGGGTGTTCCTCCTCATCCGTTGACCAGCAAGCTTGCTCGATAAAAAAGTTCATGCACCGGCTTTGGTGCAACCCAGTGTACTTGCATAAGTCCACCCTTAAATGCCATCGCTTGATGACCTTAGTCCAAACAGTACCGGAGGAGGGGGAGGGAGGGAAGCGTATTCCTAGCCCACAAACGAAAGCGCCAGAGACCGGAGTCTCTGGCGCTTCCATCCTTGACGATCTCGCAGCGCGATTGGAGCTTGGGTCCCTCCGGCGCTGCCGAGCGGCTGCAACCTCCGACTTGCGTCGGCTGCTGCCTCCTTCGGCGATGCCAGCGGGTCAATCTCCGCTCTTCGTCGTCCAACTATCCTTTCGGCTCTGCCGATGGCCAACCCTCCGACTCGCGTCGGCTGCTGCGTCCTTCGGCTGTGCCGGCGATTCGATCTCCGACTAGCTGCTTGCTCATCAGCTAAAGAGACCATAGGAGTCGCGCCCCTGTGCGTGCAAGCGCAAAACTCGGGATTTGTGTGGATTACCGGTCGGCCTCAGGCCCGCAACTCCTCGACCTTTTCGTGCGCTTCTTCGAAGCTCCCAAACGGGCCGAACTCGCGCGGCGTGGGGGTTAGGACCCAGAACGCGTCGTGGGCCAACGCGATAAACCATTCGCCCCACTGCCACAGTTCTTTGTCGATCGATGCAAATGTAGGGTTCATTCGCCGTCCTTAATGCAACGTTAACACACACGGACCGCATCTCAGGGTGACTTCTTCGGGTGTCATCGAGTTGAATACCTCAAGAGTCCAAGTTTCCTGACATGATGGGGAAGGCCAGAGCTAACCTCCCAGCGCATCCCCCGCTGGTATGTGGGGGGTGATCGTAGCAATGAAGAAGCGCGAGGGAGTGAGCGCTGCGTCAGCGTATGGCGCGGGATCGGTGCTGCGGCAGAACCAACCACCGTCTCGGCGAACTGCGACCGTCCGCTGGGTGATAAAACCATTCCTTTGAATACCCGCCCAGGCCGTATTCATGCCGAGACCAAGGAGTCGGCATGAGCCTCTCGAACACAGAATCCATTCAGCCTGGAAGTGACAGGAGGATGGCGCTTGATGCGGCTTTCAGTTCGTCAAGCTCAAGCGGTCCCTAGGGGGGACCGCCTGCGTCGAAGGGGGACGTGGATGGAAGGTTGGAGATGGTGCTCAAGCTGATGAAAGCGAGCGCCTGATCTGCGATTTATCTTATTATCGGGCGCCATTGGGAGCCAATTTCGATTTCCATTACGAGAAGTTATTGATTTGATTGGTTGCGGGGGTAGGATTTGAACCTACGACCTTTGGGTTATGAGCGGCGATAGAAACGTAGTTTCAAAGACTTACGAGGCCTGATCGGGAACTTTACAGAGCCCTAAGTTGTTGAAAATAAGTGCAGCACTTTTTTACTTGGGGTTGGTTTGGGGTTGAAGACCGCGAGAGTCTCGATTTTTCAACTCACGAGAAAAGCATTGACGATACCCTTACGATACGTTGACGAGCCCTGCAGCGGACTTTATTCTGGCTATAGAGGTGACGTCGATGTCCGCTTCCGCAGCATTCACGAGTGCAGATTTCACTCTGTTTAATCCTGTTTCGGGCCGCCTTGATGCCGCTTGTATCGCTCGAGAACTTAACCTCCCTGTGGGAACCATCGCAGAAGCAATCGGACGCAAGGCGCCCAGTGTGCGCAAGCATCCAGACGCCTCCAGCCTCCAGTCAGATCTGCGCCGCATTTACCGCATCTGGGTCTCCATCGTGGATCTCTATGCCGGAAACAAGACCAACGCTCGCATCTTCCTGAATGCGCCCAACAAGCATCTTTCAAACCAAGCCCCCGTCGAGTTCATCGAAAGCGGGAATCTACAGCCCCTTGAAGCTTTTGTCGAAGCCATCAGTGAGCGGCAGCCGGGTTAATTCGAATAGTCTAGAGACCGCCTTAGGCCACATGGTCCGGCACGGAATTGCACAGGAATGAGAAAGAGAACGCACAATCCGAAACGGGAGATCAGCGCAACGCCTGACGCCAAGTCTCTGACTGCGCTCGCGAAGAAGATCAGATACGTCGGAAGTCCGTTCCATAAACGCAACCCAGGCGATTTTGGATTAGTTCCGCCTGCGCAACCGCGTCCCGACAAGACCCTCTGCGATGGCGTTCAAATCTTTGAGCGTCAGATTGCACAAAATCTCCTGGAGGAAGGTGTGAAAGCCGGGTTGGTGTCGGTCCAGCGTAGGGGTGATTTCCCGCAAAACATCTGGACCGTGTCCTCCGGCGGCATCGCTTTGGAGGCACAGTTGGATAATGCTGACCGGGGTACGTATCATGGATATCCAATGGGAGATGGCGATCCTTTTGCGAAGAAAGTCTTAGAACGCTGGGAACAACGCCCCAAATCATGAGCGATACATTTTCCATTTCGGTTGAAGAGTGGCTCGGGCCCGGTAGTGGCAGTTCTGTCGAACAAGCCACGACGGCGGAAATTTCCATCAACGTGCGGGAATACTGCGCCACGCAGGTTGAAGATTTTATTTCGAAAACAGTTCGCTCGACGATCCGTGTATCGGCGGAACCTTTTGCGAAATGGTTACTTGCCAACTGGTGGCGGCTGAAATGCGAGACAGAACCCGTGTTCGCGAATGTCTCACATGACTGGGCGATGTCTCACTCCATGTCCGCCATCGGCAATGGATACATCTGGCCTGATCTCATATTTGGCGGATCAGACGGCCTGCAGATGTCGGTGAATTGCAAACGGCATATCTCGTCAGTCAGTGACAAATTCTCTCCAGTGCGATTTCTGAACAGCTTTCAGACCACTATTGCTATTTCGGACTTTGAAAATAGTGTTCGCTCATTTGTCGAGACCGTTCTCGCGCGACTCGCCGCCTCAGGCATTCGCAAGAGCGATCTTCACGATCTTTGGGAGGATCTGAGCACAGAATGGTCCAACCCGAAATACGTATCTCATCGCAAATTAGAAGCACTTCTCGGCCTTGAGCCAGACCAGGATGACGCACTTGTCTCCTCCGCTCTGAAATGGGGCAAGCAGTTTGGGGCGAACGCGCTAGAGGAGATCGCAGCAGAGTCAAATGGCAATGAGCTTACTGAGGTACTAAAGCAAGCGAAGTCTCTGGCCAGCAAGACGAAGACTTTTGCCGATATCAACGGGGCCAGAACTCTTGCCGCCAACAACGACCTCGCTCAGCACAACGCGCCATGGCAAAAAGCTCAAGCACTTGCCTACGCACTGAGGACGAAATGGGAATTCGGTAACGGCCCCATTTCAGATGAAGCTCTGGCTGACCGTCTGAGCCTCAATGTATCCAAGCTCAGAGAGACAAGCCCAGATGCTCCCTTCTCATTTGGAGTCAGAGGTTCAGCAGGGGGCAAACTTGGTTTCTTACTGAATCGACCCCATAAGGAAGGCCGGCGTTTCGATACTGCCCGTCTGCTCGGCGACTTTATCGCCTTCGATCGGGACGAAAGAATCATTCCTGCCACCAACACCGTCACGACGAGGCAGAAGTTTCAGAGAGCTTTCGCCGCCGAATTTCTGTGCCCGTCCATGATGATCAAAGAGCGATATTCCGACATCGATCAGCGATCAATCGGTAAGGTTGTCGACGAAATATCCAATGACTATGGCGTTTCCGAACAGGTAGTCGTCCATCATATGGAAAACCGGCAAGTTCTCTCCCACACAATGTTCGAGTCTTCGCTACTCTTGGCATGAGCTGAGAGCCTCACACTAATCGGTCCCTAATAGGACAGATCCGTGCCACGAGGCACCAAGGATGAGCAATCCAAAATAAGTCGAATAGACTCCCCGTCATCCGATCCAAACAGAGCATGATTGAACCGCGTTATCCTGCCCTCGAATTGGATTATCCGGACCTCTCTGGGCTGTCCAAACGCCATCATTTCCACGCCAAGACCAGACCTTGATCGCTCCCAACCTGGAGCGCGAAGGCTCTCTTATTCCCCCGCTGAATAAGAGGGCCTCCGCCATTTATTGACACGCTCTGCCGAACAGTCCTACGTTTGCGCATATCGCAACCGTTTCCCGGTTGAATGAGGTGCCCCATGAAGATCAAACTCCTGTTCGATTCGCGGCTTGCCAATCGGTGGGCTGAACGCTTTTCCAAACAACGTCTCAACCACGCGGCGCGAGTGCTGGCACCAACGCTTCTTGCGCTATCTCTTACAACCGTTGCGCATGCCCAAGGGACGATGGACTTCTCTGGAGCACAAACCCTGATGGGAACGTTTAAGACGTTTGCCATGTACGCTGGGGCGGTCATTTGCCTTGGCGGACTCATCTTTGCGGGCATCCGCATGATGAGCGGGCGGTTTCAGGACGCCATTCCCGGACTCTTCGGCGCTCTGTTTGGTGCCGGAGTTCTCGGCTGGGGAGCCGGTTGGATCGGCTCACTGACCGGGCAGTCGATGTAGGAGGTACATCGACTATGACTCGGCGAGGAGAACCGCAGGCAATCAATCAGGCGCTGAACCGACCGAGAGCCAAACTTGGTCTCGATCTTACAGCATGGATGGCGATCGTATTCGTCTGCATTGCGGTTTTCCTCGTCGGGTTTCGCCTGCTGGCGATGATGGCCTTCCCCACGCTCGCTATCGCTGCGTGGCTCGTCATCCGCAAACACCCAAAGATGTTTCAGCTCTGGGGCCTGAGCCTCAACCAGAAGAGCTATTATGACCCGCGCAAATACTGAGCAGGCAAAATTCGTTCCGTGGTTCGCAAAGGCTGGCGCAGCGTGCAGCATCGTCCCAATCGCACGCTTCGTGAACGACCATATTTTTGCGCTCAAGGGCGGCGGCTACGGCTGCCTGTTCCAACTCTCCGGCCTGGACGAAGAGGGGTTGACGGACCAGGAGCTCGAATCGCATCTGCGCATGATCGAAGGCGCGTTGCGCGGTCTACCGGAAGGCGCTTGCCTCCATCAGTACACGCGCGTGCGCTCCGGCTATGACCTGCCGCGTCAGCTTCTCTATTCGAATCCTGTCACGCACACATTCGTGACCGACCGGCTTGAGTTTTTGGAGAAAACGGCAGGCTTTCGCCGGATCGACTTGCACTGGTGCCTCACACTGGAGCCGTCGAAGGCAAAAGCGTTCGAGAAGCAGCCAGCGGAGAACGCGGCGGCGACCTCGCGGTTGCTCGCCGAATTGCAGAAGACGGCAGCCTTGCTTGCAGGCAATCTCTCCAGTTCCATCGGTCTGTGTCTGCTCGACAAGCAGAGAACATTCCAATTCTTCAGTTACCTGTTCAACCTTGAGGACTGGGCGGAATGGGGACAGCTTCGGGAGAGCGTGAATATTGATCGCCAGATCGTGCAGACCCCCGTGGCGTGGGAGAGTGACCATCTGCGCATCGGCAGGCGCTTCGTCCAGATGTATTCCCTGAAGACGACGCCCGAGGCGTCCCGCCCCTGCCTCTTCGCTGATTTACTGAAGCTCGACTGCGACAGCATTCTTTGCTCGACATGGCGGCCAAAGTCTACCGCTACAGCCCGGCATGAGATCGACCAGCAGGAGAAGTTCATCAGCTTCTTCAAAGTGGGTGTGCTCTCTCGTGTGATGGCCGGCAGAGATACGGCCTCACTCGATACCGGAGCCGGAGCGAAGGCCGCCAACATAGCCGTCGATGACCTGAGCGATGTCATCCGTTCGCTCGACAAGAAAGCCCAGGGCGAGTTTTCAATTCGCTTGCTCGTCGCAGCGAAGAGCGTGGCGGAGCTGCACTCCCTCGCCCCTGCGGTGCATCGCGTGTTCGTAGAAGCGCGCGCCCAGGTCATGGAAGAGACGCTAGGAAATCTCTCCGCGTTCTACGCCATGTTCCCCGGTAATGGGAAGTTCAATGTCTTCCCGATGTGGCTTGGGGAAGATCATCATGCACGGCTGTCCTCCATCTTCGCGCCGAATCTCGGTCATCCTCGTTCGGACGACCTCGATGCCGAGCACCTGAATGTCTTCGAGACGCGCACCGGCACGCCATTTTTTCAAGATGCCTATGTGGATTCAGGCCAACCTCTACCTGAGTCTTGCCGAAGCGCCGTTCGACAAAGAAGACACGAGCCTCAAACCAGAGGCCGGAGCTTGCGTGACTTGTTCGCGCCGCAGCGGGTTCAATACCAGCCTGTTTGCGGACGTGCAGGGAGACCAGTGCCTTGACGCGCCTTGCTTTCAAGCTAAGGTGACGACGCACATCGACCGCCAGCTTGCCGCCCGGCCTGAGCTTGTCAGCATCGAAACGGCATGGCGAGCTCCCAAAGAGCAGCGGCCCGGCGCATTGCAGAAGCACCAGTACCGCGAACTCGACATGCCCGACAATCCGGATGCCGAGCCGCCATGCAGTCACACCAAATCCGCAATCATCGTGCACGGTAAACATGCCGGACGCACACTCACGGTTTGCGTTGAACCCGATTGCCCGGTACACAATCCGCGCGAAGCTGCCCGGATTGCCGCCGACCCGCCGCCCGTCATGACACCCGCCTCTGAATTGGAGACGGAGGACGACGCGGCACAGCGGAGGGCCGACCATGAGCAGCGCATGGCCGAGTATCAAGCCGAGCAGGAGCGCAAAGAGGAGGAGCGCAAAGCCGAGTTCGAGCGCCAGCAGAAGGAGTACGAGGCCGAGCAAGCCCGCCGTGAAAGACAACACAAGGCCCGCTTTGCCACCTTCGAGCGCATCATCGAGCAGGCTCCCGCATCGTTCAATGCCGCGCAGATGCGCGTCTTTCTCCGCTTGCTTATCCATCTGGATTACAGCTTCCCGGAGGAAGTGGCGGTTCACTTCGCCAACGGCGATGAGAACACGCAGCAATCCGACGAGGAAATCGTGTTGGCCGCGTTGGACGGCACAGCAGATGAGAAGCTACCCGGCTTCGCTCTGCGCATCGTGCTTTCTGACCACATCGGAATTCCTCACGAGAGTCAGCCGGATTTGCTCAGCGAAGCCGAACAGGTGTTCGTGCCCAAGAAGCCCAAGAGCGATAAGAAAGAACCCCGCGCTCCGCAAAAGGCGAAGCCGGCAGCGATACACACATTACCGAAGAAGGGAGCGAAAAAGAGAGCTGCATAGTGTTGGTTTTCTCTGGCCTCGGATTCGTCCGAGGCCGATTTGTCTCCGAGATCTGTAAACGGCGCAGGGAGAAACCGCTTTGGTTTCTCCCTTTAACCCTCATCCCGCTGTATTCCGGCCTTCGCTCGCCGGCTGCGCGGCAGGAGTCAAGTTCCTCCTCCTGCACCTTCCCCTTCGTCAACGGCAACCAAGTTTCAAATGCGAATTTGTGCATGTTCGCCAAGCTACCCCGCTACGCGGCGACCATCACAGCAGACCTTCGGAGCTAATCAGATCTTCTACCCGTTGTTGAGTTTGATCGCGTATCGAACGAACTTCGTCGATAGGCAAGCCTTTGGGATCAGGAAGCGGCCAGTCGTCACGACGCAAGCCGGGAACGTAGGGACATTTGTCGCCGCAGCCCATCGTGATGAGCAGCGCCGCATCGCTGGACAACTCTTGGGTTAGTCTCTGCGGCTTGGCGCCACTGAGGTCAATGCCGGCTTCCTGCATTACCAACACGACTTCTGGATGCACTCGCAGGCCAGGCTCTGTACCCGCAGAAACGGCTTGCGCTTTCGTAGGATCAACGAGCTGATTGAAGAAAGCGGCTGCCATCTGGGAGCGGCCCGCGTTATGTACGCAGGCGAAGATCACTTTGACCATTCTGTTTCCTTCTGTTGTGCCGTCGAGTCAAGGGATGGGTCCGTTTGAGGCTTAATGGCATAGACCGTTACGCTCGCAGCCGCCTCGTTCACGTCGTATTGGGAGAGCAGCTTCGTCAGGTCATCGTGGAGTGATGGCGCTGTACTCGGAGCAGGTGTGCAGCAAACGGCTCCATCTATGGCCGGGGAGCAGCATCCGGCTTGGTTCTCCACCTGGGCGTAGGCGTTAAGGTCTGCGCCGCTGTCTACGATCTGGACGTGGGCGAAGCCCGCTGCTTGCAGCCCGGCACGGTAGTCGTCTATCCGAATCGCGCCAGCAATGCAGCCGACATAGGCGGCCATACTCTGAGCGACGGCCTCTGGCAGCTCATGCTTCAGGGCTATGTCGCTGACGGCGACCCTTCCACCCGGCTTTAGCACGCGAGCGATCTCGCGAAATACAGCGGCTTTGTCCGGCGCAAGATTGAGAACACAGTTGGAAATGACGCAATCGACGGAGGCGTCGGAAAGAGGTATGCGATCGATTGTGGATTGGAAGAACTCGACATTGGCGTAACCGCCCGCCTCGGCGTTCGCCCGCGCACGCTCGATCATAGCCGAAGTCATGTCGATGCCAATGGCGCGGCCCTCCGGCCCAACCATCTTCGCCGCAAGAAACACGTCCAGACCACCGCCTGAGCCGAGATCGACCACCACTTCGCCGGGACGCAAATTGGCTGTCGCAGTGGGATTCCCGCAGGAAAGGCCCATGTTGGCCTCCGCCGGAATGGAGGTCAGTTCCTCGGCCGTGTAGCCGAACGCCTCGGCAACGGCCTGAACGCCCGCGTGGTTGTTGGAGAGGTCGCTTTCTGCGACCGCACCGTATCTGGACTGCACCGATTCGAGAATTCGCTGGGACATAGACCATCTCCTTCACATCTGCTTAGGCGACTATATGTTTTGTGTTCGCATACGTCAAGGCGTATACATGGATTCATGACAAAGCGGAAGTTCAGCGTCGAGCGATTCTTTCAAGCCCTGGGCGACAACACGCGTCTGCGGCTATTGAACCTCATGGGGGATCAGGAGGTTTGCGTCTGTTACTTCGTCGAGATTTTGGGCGGTCCTCAACCGAAGATCTCCCGGCACCTCGCATACCTGCGCAGCGCCGGCATTGTGACCGCACGGCGTGAGGGAAAGTGGATGCATTACCGCATCGTCATGCCGCAGCACCTGGGAGCGGCGCAAATCCTGAAGCAGATCCTCGGCTGGCTTAAAGAAGAGAAGGCGATGCAGGCAGATCGGGCGCGGCTCACTAGGGCCTGCTGTGCCCCTGCCAAGTACCCGATGCTCGACGGCGCACCGCTGCCCACAACGATTCAAGAAGTAACCTGCGAGGTTTGCTGATGTCCACCGCACCTTTGACCCAGGGCCGTTCCTGCGCTCCTGTCGCTAGAAAGAAGCTCTCGTTTCTCGACCGCTTCCTTACGCTTTGGATATTTCTAGCGATGGCCATCGGGGTTGCGATCGGCCATTTTGTTCCTTCATCGTCGGCCCTCGTCAATCGTTTTCAGACAGGTACGACCAACTTTCCCATTGCCATCGGTTTGATCGTGATGATGTTCCCGCCCTTGGCAAAGGTTCGCTATGAAAAGCTGAGCGAAGTGTTCCGCAACAAACGCGTGCTTGGTCTGTCACTCGTGCAGAACTGGCTCATCGGTCCGGTTCTGATGTTTCTCTTAGCGATCAGCTTTCTGCGCGGAGAACCAGCCTACATGCGCGGCTTGATCTTGATCGGCATTGCGCGGTGCATTGCGATGGTGCTGGTGTGGAACGAGCTTGCGGAGGGTGACACGGATTATGTTGCCGGCCTGGTCGCCATCAACAGCGTCTTCCAGGTGCTCTTCTACAGTCTCTACGCTTGGGCCTTTCTGACGGTGCTGCCGAAGTGGTTCGGACTCGAAGGCAGTGTCGTCACGATCGGCATCGCGCAAATTGCGAAGAGTGTTGGCCTTTATTTGGGTGTTCCATTCGTCGCGGGTTTTTTGACGCGGTTCGCTCTCCTTCGGCTCAAGAGTGAAGAATGGTATCGGGTGCGCTTTATTCCGCTAATCAGTCCGCTCACGCTCATAGCCCTATTGTTCACGATCCTGGTGATGTTTTCGCTCAAAGGCGATCTCATCGTTCGGTTGCCGCTCGATGTGGTACGCATTGCCGTCCCGCTGGTCATCTACTTTCTCGTCATGTTCCTGGTCAGCTTCTGGATGGGACGGCGGCTCGGTGCCGACTACGCACAGTCGGCGACACTCTCCTTCACGGCTGCCGGCAATAACTTTGAGTTGGCTATCGCCGTGGCCGTGGCCGTCTTCGGCCTGAACTCGGGGGAGGCGTTTGTGGGGGTCATCGGACCGCTGATCGAGGTTCCAGCGCTCATCGGCCTTGTCAACGTTGCCTTCTGGATGCGGCGGCGCTACTTCGGTGGCGAGACGGCTGGGTTTCAGGTCCACCCGGTTGAGGATGCCACATAGCGACCCGAAGCTCTCCGGATAGCAAAGCGGCCAATGGCGGATTGCCGGATCATCGAAGCTCTTTCCCTCGCGGTGATCTGCCAGCGTCTCCTCGCTTGGGAAATTCAGTGTCGAGTGTTGGCACCGTTAAGTGCGTGAGAGACGGCGCAGGACCGATCACTCTTGACGTAGAAAGAAGGGCTGATCCGGCGCGTCGTCACGACAGTACCGAGCATCGATCGTCTGCTTGACTCCGACGCATATGGAAAGCTGCGTCTCATCCGTGAATTGCACGAGAACCTCCCGACCGTAGGTGGGATCGTCGTACACAGATAACTCAGCAACTGTCTTACCGGCAACTTCGGGGAAATGTATTCGCGATTCTTCCATGCTGGACTTCCTGGCGTTTCAAGCATGTCCCTTATTAGGGGATTCGTCAACAGATCACCACACTTTGGAATGTGGCAGGGCGCAGACAACCAGAGGCACGGCGATCAAGGAAGGGCCGGAATGCGAAACTGCGCGCGTACTACGAAGGCGTGTTGGAACGACTGGTCGCTGCTCGGCTTGAGGCCGGTCTGACGCAGCGAGATGTTTCGTTACGCATGGGAATGTCACACTCCTACATGAACAAGTGTGAGTCGGGCGAACGTGTGCTTGATATCGCTGAGCTATGGGCGCTCTCGGAAATCTACGGCAAACCACTGAGTCACTTCGCATCGAACGGCTGACTCTTCCACAACGAAGCCAAGACTCAACCCGCAATTTTAACCCTTTCATCGTCAGGCATCGCTCCCTTTACGCTTTGTGGCGGCTTCCTGACCTGTGAGATGCGTCGCATGAACGCGCGGGCGAACTCGCTCACGAGTTTTGAACGATTGTCCGCCCGTGAGGCGAGACATACGCTTAGCGTCAGCGCCGAATCATTGATCGGACGGACGTTGGCACCTCGTTGCGCGATTCTCATGCTCCCGGCATACTGACAAACGCCACTCCCAAGTGCTCCGAAACCAGATGCGCCGCGTCTTCCGCAGTGAGCACCTTCTGCCCGTCCTTGATCCCGATGCCTTCTTCCTCTGCGCGTCGAAGGAGCGTGTCATGCATAATCGGATGCGCTTTCTTTTCAAATAGTATCCAGGTCTGATCGCCCAGATCGACGAGCTTGACTGCATCTTTTTCCAACAGAGGGCTTCCATCAGGCAGCACCGCATAGAGAGGCGCTTCGCTCGCGGTCGTTGTTGTTATTTTGCGGTTCGGCCCCGGATTGGTGATGAGCGCAAGATCAAGTTTGGAAACGATCAGGTCATGCACAAGTTCGGGCGCGAAATCACTATGCAGGTTTACATGCAGGTTCGGGTACAACGGCAGCCGAATGGAAAGCAGGGTTGACGTAAGAAATGGGTCGGCATAGGCCGAGCGTCCAATCTTCAAGGACGTGCTCAAAGCCCTCTGCAATCGTCCGCGCAGCTTGTAGAGCGCGTTCGTCATGTAACAGCGTCAGCTTGGCTTCTTCCACGAACGCACGGCCAGCATCGGTAAGCGTGACGTTTGCGTGGTTCCGTTCGAACAGCTTGACCCGATGTCGTCGTTCGATAGAACTGATATGCCTGCTGAGCCCGGATTGACTCATTCCAAGCCGCTTGGCAGCTCGCGTGAAGCTCAACTCTTCTGCAAGAGTCACAATGGCTACAAGGGATCGAACATCGACGAAGCGCTGCATGGCCCGCTCCCGCTGCCCGCTGATCTTGATGCGGGTGTATCCGTACCTCATGTTTGAGGCTCGGATCTCTGACCTACGTACCTTAGACACCGTCTGAGGCCTTCCAGTTTCGGTTACATGATCGGACTGTCCACCCTGCCAAAGGTGAGCGTCACGTCGGCAGCTCGGTAGAACATGCGCTGCAACCACTTTCGGCGTTGAGAAGCACCCCGCCCAACTTTGGCGTCATGCGTCCGACGCATAACGTCAGGCCGAAAACTCATTGGACATCAGCACCGGCAGACATGGAACCTCTTCAGCAATGGAGCTGTCTCATGGAAGCGAAGCGCAAGCAGGACTTTCTTCAGGCGTCTAGTAACGGTCAAGTTGAAGCGAACAGGTTCGACTCGGCAGCTGGACCCTTGCCGGCAAGAAGCTACGAAGAGCTGGATGCAGGAGGCGGTGGCAAGCCTGTTGCTTCGGTCCGCTACCCGATAGCGGCTCGAAGAGTCTCAACTCCCGCGCCGCAGCGTACGACTGATTTCGAGCCGCTCCTTGATTTGCAGGAAGCATCCGCGATCTTGGGTATGCACTGGAAGACGCTGGAAGCGAAGGCGCGTGGACGCGAGGTGCCGGCTTTCAAAGTGGGGAAACGCTGGCGTTTTCGCCTCAGTTCCCTGAATTCTTGGCTGGATCATGGAATAAACTCGAACACAACCGGTCACGCCGTCGTGACTGGACAGGAACGGTGTTCTTGAAATTCACACGGCAACGCTTTCAACGAGGCACCCTGCGCAAAGTGGCGCGGGCCGACAATCAATGGGCTTGGGAGTACCGCTACCAAGACCCCTCAACCAACAAACGGAAATCCTTGTTCCTGAGCCTCCAAAAGTTCCCCACGCAGACCGCCGCTGAACGGCATCTGGAATCTTTTGTGCTCAAACTCAACGCAGAAAATCCAACCCTAGCGATCATGGAGCCGACGTTCGACGCGATTCTCGACCGCTTCACCGAGGAAGAAAGGCTGCTCGAAATCAAGCAGCGCCGTCCCGGCGAGCAGTGCGAGGAAGGAGAGCTGAGCTATTCGACGGTCCTCTCTTATTTGAGCATCATAAAGCGAGTTCGCGCGAAGTGGGGAACTACCCGCATCTCGCGGATGAAGCCGATGCTCGTTCAGGCATGGCTGAGGGAGTTGAACGCTGCTCCCAAGACCAAAGGACACACGAAGGCCATCATGTACCGGCTTTTCGAGAAGGCCATGCTGTGGGAGATGGTCGAGTGGCAGCGGAATTCCATGGAACTGGTCGAGATCAAAGGCGTTAGCAAGCGGCAAAAGAAGCCGATCATCCTGACAGTCGAGCAGTATTACCAGATCCTCGCACTGCTGCCGGAACCGTATCTGACGATGGTAATAGTGGCCCAGTGCACCGGCCTACGGGCCGAGGAGGTTCTGGCGCTCGAATGGCAGGACATCGACTTCGAGAACCTCAGCATGAGGGTCACACGGGCGGTCGTCCATGGCCGAGTCAAGACCGTGAAGACCGAGTATTCGGAGGACGAGTTGCCGCTTGATCCCGGCTTCGCGGAGATTCTTCTGTCCTGGAAGCGCAGGTTGGAGGCGGACCGTGAGGCGCAAAACGGGTTTTCAACCCCATTTATGGGGTTGAACCTGCTGTTTCCCAGCACCTCCACCGGGCGGCACTTCCATAGCGCTCCGGCCCAGCAGGACTACAACCGTCCGGCAGGCTGCTGTCTTGTGGCGTGTCCAAAGTGCGGTGCAGGTGTCGGTGTCTGGTGCATTCAGGACGCCCCGACACCCAACGGGAAGCGTCTGCCGCTGCACGATGAACGGTGGCACACTGCTGGGAAGTACAGCAGCGTGGGGTGGCATTCGTTCCGCCATACCTATCGTTCCTGGCTGGATGACACGGGAGCGCCAACTGGTGTGCAGCAGAAGCTGATGCGGCACGCTCAGGTCTCTACCACGATGAACGTGTACGGAAACGCCTTGATGACGGCCAAGCGTGAGGCCAACAGCAAGGTGGTCAGAATGGCACTGAGGAGCGCATAGCCTTGAAGGGAAGAACCTTGCAACCGCACCAGAAAACCCCGGCGCTTTTCGCGACCGCTGTTATTTGGGGTTATCTGGGGTTGGCCAATCGGCTAAGTGGTTGCGGGGGTAGGATTTGAACCTACGACCTTTGGGTTATGAGTGGCCGCGCACTCGCGTATCTAACTGATTTCTTTGGTACGGATAGCCACGCGGAAGTACGGAAAAGTACCCTCCAGACAGCCTGGTGGGAGCTTATTGGGAGCGCGTTCGGAAGGTTGGGTTTTTCACCCAATGGTCGCTGGATTTTGAGGCAGAAATACATCGTCCACGGTCGATAGAGATGGTTTTTCCGAAGAGCCTTTGCTACCCTTAAACCATGCAGGTCACGGTCAACATTCCGGACGAGTTGGCAGCACAGGTTCAGTCTCGTGGACTGACGCCGCAGAGCTATGTAGAGCACCTGTTGGCCGAGCAGGTCGTGCAGAAGACAAGTTCCTCCCCCAAGTTGAGCTTGGAGGAGTTCGACGCGTCTTTAGACGAGCTTGCGCAGTATTCCGAAAAGATTCCGTCCCTGCCCGATGCGGCACTGTCTCGTGAGAGCTTCTATCAGGATCACGATTGATGGCTGGGGCGTCCCTCTACCTGGCCGACAGCAATATCCTTCTCCGCCTCGCAAAACGGGATCATCCCCAATATCCGCTGATGCGTGGCGCAGTCCACGCCCTTAGACACCAGGGCATGTACCCGGCCTATACCTTGCAGAACATGACCGAGTTTTGGAACGCTTCGACCCGTCCTACGGATCGAAATGGCTTCGGTCTTACAATCGCAGAAACGGAGCGGAACGCCCGCGTCATTGAGCGCAGCTTCACCTTCCTTGCTGACACCGAAGCCGTCTACCACGAGTGGCGAAGGCTTGTCGTGCAATATGGTGTGTCGGGCGTCCAAGTCCATGATGCACGGCTTGCTGCCGCCATGTATGCGCATGAAATTAGTGAGATCCTGACACTGAACGGTGGGGACTTCGCTCGTTTCGCAGGTATCAAAGCCATCGACCCCCATCACATCTAAAACGAAATAAGCCTGGCTCAGTGGTCCGTGTCTAATCACGGTCCACCGGATGTCGTCATTCCATTTTGGAATGACGCTCGCTCAAAAAGTCATTGGACGTTCGCGCGAACTGCCCTTAGTTTTGCGCCTAGCTGACAACACCAGGTCAGCGGAGGTGCAAAGATGCTCAGAATCCGCCGCACGTTCCGGTCGGAAAATCCCCCGAATCGGTCGTCCAATGCCGCCGCTCAACGGTGGTCACAACTCCTCTCCAAACAAAAACTCCGCCATGCCGCTCACGTCATGGGACCGACGCTGGTTGCTCTCGCTTTTGCCGGTGTAAGCAGCGGCGTTGCCCATGCCCAGGGAACGATGGACTTCTCCGGGGCAGCTACCCTGATGGCCACGTTCAAAACCTTCGCCATATACGCCGGGGCGATCATCTGCTTTGGCGGGCTTATATTTGCGGGAATTCGCATGATGAGCGGTCGCTTTCAGGACGCCATTCCCGGCCTCTTCGGTGCGCTGTTCGGTGCCGGTGTCCTGGGATGGGGCGCGGGCTGGATCGGGTCTCTTACCGGACAGTCCATGTGAGGTGCGCCCATGACCAAGCGGGGAGAACCGTTACCAATCAATCAAGCGCTGAATCGACCGAGAGCCAAGCTTGGTCTCGATCTTACAGCATGGATGGCGATCGTATTCGTCTGCGTAACGGTCTTCCTCGTTGGGTTTCGTCTTCTGGCGATGATGGCCTTCCCCACGCTTGCCGTGGGAGCTTGGCTCATCGTTCGTAAACACCCAAAGATGTTCCAGCTCTGGGGCCTGAGCCTCAGCCAGAAGTCCTACTATGACCCGCGCAAATACTGAGCAAGCCAAATTCGTTCCGTGGTTCGCCAAGGCGGGGGCCGCGTGCAGCATCGTTCCGATTGCACGCTTCATCGGCTCGAACATCTTCGCCTTGAAAGGCGGCGGCTACGGATGCCTGTTTGCGCTGACAGGGATTGATGAAGAAGGTTTGACCGACCAGGAGCTTGATTCGCGGATGCGGTCGATTGAAGGCGCATTGCGCGGGCTTCCCGAAGGATCGTGCCTGTATGAATACTCCCGCGTCATGTCGGGGTTTGAGCTGCCACGCCAGAAAAAGTACAGAAATGCCGTTACACAGGGCTTCGTGGATGACCGGCTGACCTTCCTTGCCAACACCGCAGGCTTCCGGCGCATCGACCTTTATTGGTGCCTCACGCTAGAGTCGCCCAACCTGAAAGCGTTGGAGCGGAAGCCGCAGGAGAACGCTGCCAACACATCGCGGATGCTGGCGGAACTTCAGAAGGCGGCAACGAATCTGGAAGGACATCTCGGCGGTTTGTTGGGGTTGCGACTGCTGGATAAAAACAACACATTCCAATTCTTCTCGTATCTCTTCAACCTTGAAGAGTGGGCCATGCAAAGTTGGCTCCGCGACGATACGGGGGTAGACAGGCAGGTCGTCAGCAATCCCGTCGTATGGCATGACGATCATTTGCGCGTCGGCAAACGCTACGTGCAGATGTATTCGCTCAAAACCACGCCGGAGGCGTCGAGGCCGTGCCTCTTCTCCGGCTTGTTGACGCTCGATTGCGATAGTGTGTTGTGCTCGACATGGCGGCCCAAGTCCACCACCGCGGCCCGCAGCGAGATCGACGCGCAAGAGAAGTTCATCAGCTTCTTCAAAGTCGGTGTGCTGACCCGCGTGATGAGTGGGCGCGATACGGCTTCGCTCGACACAGGAGCCAGAGCAAAGGCAGCTAACAGCAGCGTCGATGACTTGAGCCTCGTCATCCGCGAGTTGGACAAGAAAGCGCAGGGCGAATACTCGCTCCGCTTGTTGCTCGCCGCCAACAGCGCGGAGCAGCTACGGAACACCGCGCCCGCTGTGCATCGGATCTTCGTCGATGCGCGAGCACAAGTGATCGAAGAGACGCTGGGCAACCTTTGCGCGTTTTACGCGATGTTTCCCGGCAACGGCAAATTCAATGTCTTCCCCATGTGGCTGTCCGAAGAACACCATGCGCGACTGTCCTCTGTGTTCGCCCCGCACATCGGACACCCACATTCGGAAGATTTGGATTCGGAATATCTCAACGTCTTCGAGACACGCACGCGGACGCCGTTCTTTCAGGACGTGTATGTGGACGGCGTGCGCGTCATGCTCATCATCGGACCTACAGGGTCGGGCAAGAGCGTGATTGGCAATGCGACCGTTGCGCTTGAGCAAAAGTATGGCGGTTTCACCTACATATTCGACATTGGCGGCAGCTATGAGAGCGTGATCGAGCTGTATGGCGGTCGGGTAGACCGCATCGGCAAAGACGGCCCTCGCGTTGCACTATTCGCCTTGGAGCCGACTGAGGGCAACATCAAATTCCTGTACAGCTTCATCAAGCTGCTCTTGACCAACGGCGGCGCGGAACTGGAGCCGGAAGACGACGACGTGATCCATAAGGCCGTGCAGGACATCTATCTGCTCGACCCGGAGAACCGCCGCCTATCGAATCTTTTTCTGCCCAAGAAGCTCGATCGCTACCTGTCCAAATGGGTTGGGAGAGGCGTCTACAGCGCGATCTTCGACAACGTGGAAAACAGCCTTTCGCTGTCTCACGTGCAATGCTTCGACTTCCAGGGCGTCAACAACCAGCAATACGCCGACCTGATAGAGCCGCTGATGGTGTGGCTGCTCCGTCGCATCAACGATGTGCTCTATGACCCCGACAATCTTGGCGTTCCGAAGCACATCTTGATTGAAGAGATCTTCTCTTCGATGAAGAATCGCCAGCTCCTTGAAGGTGCGCTTGCGTCCATCAAGACCGTCCGCAAGAACCTTGGCGGCGTCACCATGATTGGGCAA
The DNA here is from genome assembly GCA_965277925.1 of Granulicella sp. Classification (GTDB taxonomy): domain Bacteria; phylum Acidobacteriota; class Terriglobia; order Terriglobales; family Acidobacteriaceae; genus Granulicella. Next base: position 3,678,756 of record OZ255850.1, read on the forward strand.
TCGGCAGAAGACCTTGGCGAAAATGCCGATTCCATCGTGAACTCCTGCACATCGTTTTTTTTTCTGAAAGACGCCACATTCAACCGAAAGAAATATGCGGAGCTGTTCAAGATGACTGAACAGCAACTCGCTCTCTTCGAGAGCTTGCAGGACCGCGAGGCTTTATACATGCGCCGCGATGGACTTACCAAAGTTGTTCGCCTGAATCTCGACGCACGCAGCTATGCGACGTTCTCCACCAAACCCAAAGACCGGGTGCGCCGGTCGAAGCTGATTGCGAAGTATGGACTTGCCGACGGCATCACGCGCTTTGCCCAAGGTGAGTCTGCGTAACCGAAAGGACCAGTGACAATGAAACCACCCATCCTCATCTTCGTCGCTTGTGGGCTTGCCTTCACCGCCTCCGCTGCCTCTGCGTCTGGTCCCACAACTCCCGATCAGAAGCACCTTCAGCCAAACGCGCCGCGCACCATCACCGTGTCCGAGGCGGACACGCCGCCTGTGGTTCGCGCCGGACTGCTGCAATCGACGTTGATTCTTCTCCCCGCCGAGGAGAAGGTTGCGAACGTCTTTGCCGGGGACACCGTGGATTGGGTCTTCGACGGCGGCCACGTCGCCAGCCGCTTTATCAGCATCAAGCCGAAGGTGGCGGGCAGCACCACGGACGTGCATATCGTCTCCGACCACGGCAACGAATACACCTTGCAGTTGCGCGAAGTTTCGAGCGACGACGATCCCCGCTTCGATTCCAAAATCTTCATCACTCCGGGTGACAAGGCCGCGAAAGACCGGCTGGCCGAGCTGCCTGTCTTCGTTCCCGCCGCCGAGCTGGACAAGGTGAAACAAGAAGCGGCCGCAGCGCAGGCGGCCCAGGCCGCGACGCTGAAAGCGGAAAAGACACAGGAAGAGGCATATCGTAGCCAGTACCCCGGCTCGCTGCACTTTGATTACACATGGGACAAGTCGAAGGGCAAAGAACTTGGCTTGCAGGCGATATGGCGTGATGACAAGTTCACGTACCTGCGCGGTCAGTTTCAGGAGACGCCTGCTCTCTACGAAGTGAAGGATAAGAAGCCGTCGCTCATCAACTTCGATTTCTCGAACGGCCTCTATACCGTTCCGAAGGAGTTGGACAACGGTTATCTCGCCATCGGCAAGCAGAAGGTCGAGTTTCATCGCACCCAGGAAGCGAGGTAGCTATGCCGGAGCCGAATCAGCACGTTCCCGCGACCGTACCGGATCAACCGGAGGCCAAGCCGCCGCTGCGGAAGAGTATGCCGGTCGTCATCGCCCTGGTAGTCATCATCGGACTTATCGGCATCGCGAATCTCTCCAGCCTGTTGAGCGGTAACAAGAAGAATGCGCCAACCAGCGCGATGCCCATGCGTCCGGCCGCGCCGAACGCGCAGCAGGTAAACAGCTTTGAGTCGCAACAGCAGTTACAGGCGCAGCGGGACGCTGAGGCGCGGCAGCATCAGCAGGAGCTTAATGCCGCGCTCCAGCAACTCCAACAGACTGAAGGTGCGCCCGGCCCGGAGGCCAATGGGGCACCGCAGATGACAGCCGCGCAGCGGTCGGCGATCTATGGTGACAGCCCCAATGCACCCCAACACACTTCAAATTTGTCTCAGGCACAGGCGGAGGCTAAGCAGAAGCAGCTTGCAAAGGAAAAGCAGCGGCAGGATGCCATCAATAGCGACACCGTAGCGATTGATTTTGAGCGCACCGGCCCAGCTCCCGCAACAACGATGGCGGAGGCCGCAGAAGGGGCGGCTGCTAACGCAGCCGGCGGCGCGGCTCCTACGAAGAGCGCCAGCGTAGAAGCCAAGACAGACAGCAAAGGCAATGCGATGGCCGGGTATGACTTCGATACCTATGATGGTCGTCTCTATCGAATCTTCGAGGGCACGGTACTTGAGGGCGTTGTCACCAATCACATTGACGGCGGTTTCAGCGGGCCGATCATGGTGTCGCTCACCACCGACCTCTACTCCCACGATCATCAGCAGCTTCTCTTGCCGCAAGGGACGCGCCTGCTTGGTGAGGTGCAGAGCGTGGGCAACGCGCAGCAGCGCAAGATGTTTGTCACCTTCCACCGCGCCATCTGCCCCGATGGATTCTCTCTGGAGTTTGCCAAATACATCGGCTTGGACCAGATTGGCACCACCGGCCTTGCAACCAAGGTGAACCACGGCTATTTGCAAGCGTTCGCCGCCGCCGCCGCGATCGGCGGCCTGGGCGGACTCGCGCAGATCGGCAACAACGGCAGCATCCTTGACCCTTCGACCGAGATTCGCAATGGGATCTCCGGGCAGTCTGCCGTCGAGGGCGAACAGGTGCTCAATCACTTCCTCGACCGGCTGCCCATCATCACGCTCAAGGAAGGTTCGCGTGCCCGCGTGTATATCGGCACCGATCTTTTGATTCCGTCGTACGCGGAGCATCGCGTCGATCCCACGTTGTAGAGAGGAGCATTGCGATGAATGACCGATATGAACATCTGCTCCGCAAGTCGCGTGACGCCAAGCGCGGAGGGCGCGACGCATGGGCTGTGCAATCTACCGGCGAACGGGTTGCCGTGGCACTTGTCCTCAATAATGCCGATTGGCTCACAGAGATGGGATACAGGCTTCCCGAGGCCATCGAACGCAGCGGCGCGGAATGGGTAGCCATGATTCCGCAGGTTGCCCGACAACTCACGGAGGAGGAGTAAAGACCATGCAGATTGTTACATCCCATCGCATCTATCGGATCTCCGGGATAACCGCAGCCGTGGTGCTCGCCTTTGTTCTTCTTGGAACGGACACCGGACGAGACATGGTCGCGTGGGTTTACCTCCAGTCCACCGATGCCATTGCAAAGGCAACACACATCCACGCATTTTCCCTGGACAGGCTCGACCCGACCTGCCCGCAGTGCATGTAATCACCAACCGCAGGAGGCAATATGAAATTCACTCTCACCAACCGCCGCAAGTGGCTGATCGGGGCAGGCGCGACATTGCTCCTCACGGCAACGCCGAGCTTTGCCTTGTTCGGTCTCGGAGATATCGTCTTCGATCCCACCAGCTATGCAAGCCTGGTGCAACAACTCACCATGCTCCAGATGCAGTACAGCGCGATCAAGAACAATCTCACCCATTTCTCCTTCAAGCAGCAGTGGCAAACTACGCTCTTCTCGTTGGAGAACGTCAACGTAGCGGACTTGTTTGGTGAGACGGCGGGCATGAACACTGCGCTCAATACCAATTCGCCGTCCGCATCGAGCACGGCATGGAAGGCGGCCACGATCACGATGAACGGCAGTGCGCCGTCCTATCTTGCCAGCCAGTCGCTTGGTAGCGCCCGCACGTCGCAGCTTGCGTTGATTGAGACCTCCGATGCAGTTTCCCCCGACTGCCTTACCGCCGTCGGCCAGTACCGGGGCGACAGGGCTGCCAACGCCACAGCCAACAGCTCGCTATTGTCGCAACAGTTTGACAGCAGCGACGCGACGAACAGCGAAGTTCAACAGCTTAATCTTCTCAACGCGGCGGACGCCCAGAGGATGGCAGAGATGCAGTCGCAAGGCACCTTGCAGGCTTGCCTCGCGTCGCAGATGACCGTTGCCAACATGGAGCGTCGGAACGCCGCCGTCGAAGACCTCAACACCGCCATCTTCGTCCAGCAGCAGCGTTCGGCCAATGACACCAGTGCAGCCAACGAAGGCAGCACCTGGACTAACTACCTCCCATAAAGGAGACCGCAATGCTGAAAGCGATCAACACAAAACTTCTTCTCGCCATCCTCGCGGCCCTCGTCGCCATCGGAAGCGCGTTGACTTTCCAGCGGCATGAGGCGGCGAAAGCCGCCGCCGCCGCCAAAACCGCGGCCATTCTTCAGCAACAGCAGAAGGAGGCCGAGGAGCGAAAGGCCGAAGATGAGGCGTTCCGGCGTCGAGTGGAGGCAGATAAGAAGAAACACAACTCCGCTGCCGCGAACGAAGGCAAGACCTGGCAGAAGTACATTCCCTAAACGGAATCGAGGGGGGAGGAGCTATATGGTTTCCGTGGCTCTATTAGCGCAGGGACTTCCAAGCGCGAGTTCGGGCGTCGATTGGCTCTATCAGTTCACGAACAATCTGACCAACCTTACGACGCAAAACGGCGGGGCGCTCACGCAGCTTGGGCTCACGGAGCTGGCCTCCATCTCCCTCTTCGTACTCATTAGCATGGTCGTGAACTGGAACACCCAGAGCATGACACTGCGCTTCCATGCTCAGCCCGTCCATGCGGGCGATCTTGTCACCTTTCTCGTCAGGCTCATTATCTGCTGCCTGCTTGAAAACTATTGGGTGAACCCGTTCCCAGGCGCGAGCTTTGGGATCAATCACTTCTTCAGCTACATCGCGCAGGCGATGGTCGCGGCCTTCGATCAAAACTCGCTCAACAACTTGCTTCAGCTCTTGAAGACAGCCGGTGACAATACCGCGATGCCCTCGCTCATGGCTCCTATCCAGATCCTTTGCTACTTCGTCGTGCAGGGGCTTCTCGGCATCGCGTCGGCCATCCTGTTCGTCATCAACTGCAGCGCCTTCATCCTCTATGGCGTGACCGCTCTATTCGGCCCCGTCTTTATTCCTCTACTGATGACCCGGACCTTTCGTGCAAAGTTCTTTCACTTCCTTGACGTACTGATTAGCTTCGCGATGATTCGCGCTGTTGCCGCCGCCTTCATCTTTGTTTGGGGAGGCTTTATGAATGCCTTCATCCAACAGACCTTCAATGGAAATTATTCGATAGAGATGTGGCTTGCGAACTTGATCCCGTGCATCATGGTCTTTGTCGCATTCATTGTGAACATGCTCTTTATTCCGAGCATGACGCAGGCGATCTTCGGCGGCGCTGCTGGACTCACTGGAGCAGCAGCGCAACTCGCTGGCGGTGCGGCTGCCTTGGCGATCAAATCAGGAGCGTGAGCATGTGGAATTTCTTGTTAGGGTTTCTATTCGCACGAGCTACTGGAGCATCACGGATCATCCGGCCATTGTTATTGCTTGTACTACTCGGGGCGATCATCGCCGGACTGATCTACGCTTTCGCAATCTTTCACGCAATCGACCAAAGGAGTCACTCTCCCCATGTCCACGCACACAGTAGTCAATGAGCAACAGATGATGCCGGAGCAAGCATTGCTCACGGATCAGGTTGGCAATGAGGTCTATGCCTCCCACTATGCCGAACGCAAAGCCTACCGCTTCATCCTCGCCTGTGGAACGGTCCTGCTTTGCAGCTCCATGTGGCTCAATCTCTCCCTCGCTCGCCGCCCTCTGGTGAATCGCTATATCCGCATTGACGAGATGGGCCGTGCCCAGGCCATCCAGTACAGCGATTTGAGCTACAGCCCACGTGAGGGAGAGATTCGTACCTACCTCACGGACTGGGCGAACTACCGTTACACGATCAGCCGCGACACCATTGCGAAGAAGTACCCGCTCAACTACTACTTCTTATCCTCCAATCTCGCCTCGCAGTTGATGACCGACGACAACCAGAATCGCCTTGTCTCGCAGGTCGTAGGCGGCCAGATCGAGCAGAGCGACGTGGAAGTGAAGAACGTTACCATCACGTCCATGTCCCAGGAGACGGTGCAGGGCGCTTTGATGGCGCGTGGAACGGCGCTTCTGGCTCTGGACAAGCTCTACTCGCCCAGCCATTCGCGGGAGCCGAGGACGGAGCATTGGATGCTCAGTATCACCTACTACCTCAATCCCAAACAGGTCAGCGATCAGGCGAAGGTCTATCCCCAATATGAGTTCATCAACCCGCTGGGGTTGACCATCACTGAATTTCACGAAAACCGTGTCTCAGTTAATCCGATTGCGCCCGGCACCGTCGCAGCCAAGATAGATGGAGCAGTACGGTGAGCTTCGAGCTGATATTACCGTTCTTTCCTGAAGAGTTGCGGGGGCTGCTGCTTGACCCGTCCATCTCCGACCTGATGATTAACGGCACCACCGGCGTGTATGCGGATCGCGGCGGCATTGTCGAGCACATTGCGCTCTCCGCGCCGTACACCAACGACCGCTTGCAGGCGGCCATTGAGCGTGTCGCCCGCCTGCTTGGGCAAGACCTCACCAGCCAGAATCCTATTCTTAATACGCGCCTGCCGGACGGCTCCCGTGTCGCGGTCGTCGGCTCGCCGTCGTCCATCAATGGCCCCACGTTCACCGTGCGCAAATTCAATCGCTGGTTTACGTCGGAGGAGTTGATTGCATCGGGCAGCCTTCCAGAGCAGATTCGAGATGCTGTCGTGGGCTTCATTGGAGAGCGGAAGAACGGCATCATCAGCGGCGGAACCGGTAGTGGGAAGACGACTTTGATGAAAGCCATACTCGACCACATTCCAATGCAGGAACGGCTCATCGTCATTGAGCAGCCAGCCGAGCTGAAGATAGCTCATCCCAATGCTGTCCGGTGGGAGGCTGTCGAGGCGATTCCTGGCCAGGTTGCCGTCACGCCGAGCCAGCTTGTAGCCGCTGCACTGCGCCATCGTCCCGACCGCATCATCATGGGCGAGATACGCGACGAGTGCGGCTATGACCTCTTGCAAGCAATGAATACAGGTCATGGCGGAACGCTGTCCACCATCCACGCCAAGAGCGCATGGGACGCGCTGAATCGGCTATCGGATCTCGCCCTGAGTGCAAGGCCGAACCTCAACCACTCTTTCATTCGTTCGGAGACGGCTGAGGCCATCGACTTTGTTCTGTATTGCGAGCGCGATCACGCGGGCCGACGCAGGGTGCGCGAGCTTATTGCCGTGAAGGGCTACAGCCATGCAGACCAGTCCTTCGAGACAGAGGACATCTACCGCGCTTCCTCTGCGGCAGTGGCGGCATGAGACGTGGATGGAACCGGAATCGTTATGGTGCTTCTCACCCACAACACGGAGCAGAATCTTTCGACCGGAAGGTGTGAGCCAGAGCATGGTGCATGCCGCCTGAAGACACTCGGCTTTCGGGCGGACTTGCGGCTCTTTGCACGACTCTTGGTGAGGGCGAGTGAACGCTGTTCGCCGATACATAGCATCGTCAGGAAGCGGACAACGAGGATTGTTCAGGCGGGTGTCTCCCATGTGTATCCCGCTTTCTGCACGGTCACGGCTTCGGGGTCTTGCCGACGCCCGGCGGCAGGCTCGTTCTTCTGCTTCGGCTTACGCCGCCTTCGGTTACGGTTTCCATCTGCGACGGACCCTCCGTAAATGCAGAACTTCGGCCTTGGGAGTCGGACCCACTCGCTAGGCTCCGCCAGGTGTGACCCGAGCAGATCGGGAATTTCAAAACGGAGACACAATCATGTACCTGAACAAAGTAATCCTCATGGGCTTCCTCGGCGGCGATGCAGTCGTTCGCACCGGCAAAAACAACAAGCAGTTCACCACGCTCTCCCTTGCCACCAAGGAGTCCCGCAAGGACAAAGAGACCGGCAAGTACAACGAGCGCACCGAATGGCACAACCTCATCGTCTTCGGCAAGCTGGCCGAGTTCGCAGGCAAGCTCAAGAAGGGCGCTCACATCCAGATCGAGGGCAAGATTCAGCACTCCGAATACAAGGGTGTGAAGACCGACACGATCCGGGTGACTTCCATCCTCAAGCTCGATCGCGCAGAGCGGGTTGCCGCTGAGGATGAATTCGATGAGATCACCGAAGAGGACGTGGCCGCATAGGCCCTTTCCTTCACGCAGAAGCCCGGTGAAAGCCGGGCTTCTCTTCTGCTAACGCCCGCACGTTCACACTCGCAAGAGGTGCCAGCATGAGTCAAATCGCTGTCAGTTTCCTCAGACGTTGTTTCGCCACGGAAGAGACCATTGCGATCCTGCTTCGCGGACAGGATGCCGCAGCTCCCACGCAACGGGTCGTGCGAGTGGAGCAAGTTCTGGAGACACCGTATATGGCGTGGCTGTCCTACGAGAATCAGCATGGTCGCAACAATATCTATGTCGCTGCCAATCCGCTTCGTCCTGGTAGCCGGAAACGTACCAAAGAGTGCATCGCATTTGTGCGCCATCTATATATAGACATCGACACCGATGGAGATGCCCGGCTCGCTGCGCTCCGGGCATCGGAGCTGGTTCCGCCGCCGACCTCGATTCTCTCGACCTCGCCCGGCAAGTATCAGGTGCTTTGGCGCGTCGAAGAGTTTGAGTTTGTGCGTCAGGAACAAACCCTCAAGCTACTCGCCATCGCCTTCGGCGGCGATCCCGCTTGCACCGACTGCAACCGTGTCCTGCGTGTCCCCGGTTTCCTGAATCGGAAGTACGATCCAGCATACAGAGTCACAGTCGAATATCCCGACGATTCCGTCTGGACTCCCGATGACTTCCAGTTTGACGCAGGCGCAGTCGATGCCATGCACTTTGCTTCTGCTTCTTCGTCGCGCAAGCCGCCGTCGAAACAAAGCCATTCCGAATCGGATTGGGCGTGGGTTCTGCATGAGCTTGCCCACGGCAAAGACGCCGTGACGCTCACACACGAGCTGGCTTCGCGTCGCTCCGATAAGTCCAATCCTCTCTATTACGCGCAACGCACCATCGACGTGGCTTCTGCACGTCTCTGGTTCATCGAAGGCAGCAGTTTCGACGACGTAATCACCATGCTTGAGTCCCGCCGCCGCTTCGAGCTTCCCACCGCACTTTGCTCCGCTCGTGCGCGGGAGATTGCGACCACGGCACAGCGCATGATTGGCCACCGAAAGACCGCCTGATTTCACACTCAAAGGAGAACCCAAATGCCGCTACTTGAAGTCACCCAAACCCGCCACCTTAGCGCCTCCATTCGGTTGACTGATACGACCGCTACTCAGGTCGATCAGTACGCCGCTTTCATCCACGCTTCCGCAAATGATGTTGTGGAACAGGCGCTTGCGTATGTCTTCTCCAAAGACCGCGAGTTTCAGGAGTTCCTTCGTACTCCTGAAGCGCAGCGGGTTACGCCGACTCTACGCGTTCGTAGAGCGGCAGCCAATGATGCAGCGGAACCGCCTGCGAAGAAGCCTGCAAGCGGGGTGCAGTCGCCGGTACAAACCCCGGCAGTTGTGGCGGGATCGAGAGCATGATCCTCCCTCTACATCCGTGGCAGTACCAGAACGGTGCTGCGCACCGGGTGTATTTCGACACTCCACCCCTAGTAGGGAGCTGTTTAGCTCCCTGCGGGAACTAATGGGTTCCGTCACGAAATACAGGACTTACGAAAATCGGGGAGCTAGTTAGCTCCCTGCGATTTTCGGGAATTGGAGCACTCCGGCATGGCGATTCTTTACTCACAAACGACGACCAAGCGCGGCAAGATTCGTGGCCGTGAGAGCCGCAATCAGACCCTCACGACCAAAGTTACAGCAACGGAATATCGCGCCGTCGAGGATGCCGCAGGCGCGGAAGCGAAGACGACGGGCGAGTGGTTGCGAGACCTCGCCTTGGACGCCGTTGCAGCACAGACGGCAGGCGGCACGGAAACGGTCGTGCTGCCGGAAATCGTAGGCGTCCGCTTGCTGCTAGTGAATGCGCTGCGTTCGGTTGCTATCGGGCAAACGATGACGCCGGAAGCGTTCGACAAATTGCTGGACCTGATCGGCACGGCGAAGCACGAGCTGGCCGGAAAAATCCTGGCCGAAGGAAGGAGATAAGGCAATGACAAAGACAACGTGGGGCCGCAAAGAGACGATCATTTGGCCGCAGCACCGGCCCATCTATACCTATGCTGCAATCTTCGCCGCCATACTTCTGACAATCGTATTTCTGTATGGTCGCCTTCGGTTTATCGGTACGCCCTTGCAGCGTTTCTATATGCCGGTCTATGTGCGTACTTCCATCTTCGGATCATTCAGCCGGACGCACCGCAGCCAGTACTGGATGCTCTTTCTGACAGGGCGCGGCATAAAGCCAAGCCCTGCCATGAATGACGACGTGGTGCGCGGGAAAACCGTGGAGCCGGGTGGCAGAATCATCCCTTTGGCTCTTTCTCCGGCTGCGCTCCTGCATGGCAATGACCTGTTGTTTCGCGGCCCGGTACGGAGCTATGTAGACGCCCGGTTGTCGAACTACCTCAAAGTCGCTGTCTATAAAAATGACCTGTCCGCCATCGTGAAAGTTCCGCTGCTTTGTGGCGCGGGAATCTTCCTCGTGCTGTTGCCGTTCGCCGTCACCAAAGATGTGAAACGGCAGAAGGCGCTTAAGTATGGACGCCGGTTGAAAGGCCCGGAGCGACTGACGCCGCAGGCGTTCAATCGCACCGTCAAAGGCGACGGCATCGGATTCAAAACGGACGACATGAAAGAGATGATTCGGATTCCCGCGAAGGCCGAAGCACAGCACATGCAGATCATTGGCGATACGGGATCGGGCAAGTCCGCATTGCTATTTCAGGTACTCCGGCAGGTGCAGGGACGGGGTGATTCGGCCATCGTGTATGACCCTGCCCGCGAGTTCGTGAAGCGATTTTACGATCCTACTCGCGGTGATGTGATTTTGAATCCACTGGACGCACGTTGTCCGTATTGGGGGCCAGCCGAAGACCTGCGTAGCCGCTCCGAAGCAAAAGCATTGGCCGCGTCTCTCTTCCAGCCTCCGCAGGATCGCAAGGGTGAGTTTTTCATCGAGTCGCCGCAGAAAATCTTCGCCTTCCTGATGGCCTACAGGCCGACGCCGGATGAGCTGGTGCAGTGGATGTCGAACCCGGACGAGATCGACCGCCGCCTGAAGGGAACAGAACATGCTCACCTGATCGACCCGCGCGCCCAGCAACAGCGTGCCGGTGTACTCGGCTCACTTGGCTTGGTCGCGGATAGCCTGCGCCTGCTCCCGAAGAAAGGAGAAGGTAATGGCACATGGACGGCAACGGAATGGGCTGAGAAGAGGAAAGGATGGATCTTCATTACGTCTCTCCCGGCAGAGCGCGAGGCGTTGCGACCGTTGCAGAGCTTGTGGATTGATTGGCTGGTTTTGCGGCTACTGAACGAGCCGACCAAAGACCAAAAGCGCGTCTGGTTTGTGATCGACGAGTTGGCGAGTTTGCAGAAATTGCCGCAGCTTCATACCGCCATCACCGAAGGAAGAAAGGGCCAGAATCCCGTCCTGCTTGGCTTCCAGGGCAAGGCACAGCTTGAGTACCTGTACGGCCATCTGGCCGAGGTCATGCTGTCGCAGCCTGCGACCAGCGTTTGGCTCACCACTAAGGAACCGAATGCCGGGGAGTGGGTATCGAAATTCATCGGCAAGATAGAGATCGAGCGGTTGCGCGAGACGCACTTCGATGGAACACGTTCCGGTCACAACTTCACCATCGAGCGGCAGGTTGAGCCGCTGGTGTTGGAGTCCGAAATCTCCGGCCTGCCGGACCTCCACGCCTTCATGAAATATCAAAATAAGGTCACCTATTTTTCCTTTCCGTACTTCGATATGCCGGAGGTTGCGAAGCCCTTTGAGCTGCGCGAACGCCCGGACGACAAGTTGCCGTATGTCCCGAAGACGGAACCCGGCACGGCAGAGTTGGCACAGGAGCCGCAGCCTTCCCCAACTCCCGCCGAACCGCAGCCGCAACCCAACGAGCCTGCCGCAGCGCACGAGATACAGCCGGAAACAACGCTCTCCGACGACACCAGCGAGCAACAGGCTCTCACGTTTAAGGGATAAGGAGTCGTCATGCTGAATATCTCAAAACCGCTCTCCGCATCGCAGGCACAGACCTATCACGAGAAGGAGTTCACAGCCGCCGAACAGAACTATTGGAAGCAAGGCGACACCATTCAGGGGGAATGGCATGGGAAGCTGGCCGATACGTTCGAGTTGTCCGGCGCTGTGGGTGCGGAGGAGTTCGCCCGCCTCTCCGAAGGCCAGCACCCGCAGACCGGCAAGCAATTGGTCTCGCATCGTGTCGTCCATGAATACCGCAATGCACAGGGAGAGATGGTCTCTCCGGTCGAGCACCGCGCCGGTTGGGATGCTACCTTTTCCGCCCCGAAGTCCATCTCTCTGACCGCCCTCGTAGGTGGCGATGACCCGGTGCGCGAGGCGCACCGCGAGGCCGTCAATGTCGCCTTGAACGAGTTGGAGCGATACACGCAGGCCCGCATCGGCGGCAACAATCCCGCCGAAACTACGGGCAAGTTTGTCGCGGCCAAGTTTGAGCATGATACCGCCCGTCCTGTAGACGGATATTCTGCGCCGCAGCTCCATACACACGTCGTTGTATTCAATATGACCGAACGCGACGACGGCAGGATGCGGGCCTTGCAGCCGCATTCGCTGTTTGAAAGCCAGCAATTTGCGACTGCTGTCTATCAATCCCATCTCACGTACAAGTTGCGCGAACTTGGCTATGAGATCGAACCCGGCAAGAGCGGAGCACCCGATGTCAAAGGCTATACACAGGAATATCTTGATGCGTCCAGCCCACGCCGCCAGCAGATCGAAGAAGCCCTCTCGCGCATCGGGTTTGCAGGCCCGGAGGCGGCGCAGATTGCCGCCCACAACACCCGCGATAAGAAAGTCAGCCTGTCCCCCGATCAAATCCTGGCCGCGCACAAACAGATTGCCGATGAGTTCGGCAATCAGGCCGACAAGGTTGTGGCGGAGGCGCAGGAGCGCCGAAAAGAACAGGCACAGGAGAGACCCGAACAAGAGCGCCGCCAGCAGGTGCGAGAGGCCGTCACCTTTGCCCGCGATAAAGGCTTCGAGCGGGAGGCCGTCGTGGACGAGCGCGCTCTCTACGTGGATGCCTTGCGCCGGGGCATGGGAGAAATGACCTACCCGGAGGTCCACGCCAGCTTCGAGGCGCGTATCGCTTCCGGCGAATTCAAAGAAGTTGTGAATGATGGAAAGGCCGGGCGCACGTTTACGACGGCAGCGACCATCAAGGCCGAAACTGAAATTGTTCAGAAGGTGCAGGAGGGACAGAAACGCGCTCCGCAGATCATGGCGATAGAGTCGGCAGTGCCTCTCTCTGAGTCGCTCTCTTACTTCAACGCAGCACAGAAACGAGTTGTTGAGGAAGTGCTCACGTCGTATGACCGGGTACAGGGGTTGCAGGGGCGGGCTGGCAGTGGCAAAACTTCGGTGCTTTCTCTGATACGGGAAGGGGCCGAACGAAATGGCTTCGCCGTGGAGGGTTTTGCACCGACCTCGCGTGCTGCGAAGCAGCTCCGCGATACCGGAATTAAGGCGGACACGTTGCAACGCTTCCTCGCGGGCGGCGGCCTGCAGGCCGCCGGCGATCCCGCGAGGAAGCATCTTTATATGGTCGATGAATCATCCCTGGCATCGACGCAACAGATGCGGGACTTCTTCAATAAGATTGGGCCGCAAGATAAAGTTTTGTTGATTGGCGATACGCGCCAGCATCAGGGCGTCGATGCCGGAAAGCCCTTCGAGCAGTTGCAGGAAGCTGGTATGAAGACAGCACAGCTTGACCAGATCGTGCGACAGAAGGACGCGGCTCTCCTGAAAGCGGTCGAACATCTGTCCAATAATGAAACCGCCATCGGCGTAGAGATGCTTGCACAGCAAGGGCGCATCACCGAAATCAAAGACCCGCAGGAGCGCATCGCGGCCATCGCCAAGAGCTATGCCGAACACCCCGAAAACACGCTTATCGTCTCGCCCGATAACGCTTCGCGCCGTGCGATCAATCAGGCCGTGCGACAGGAGTTGCAGACGCTTGGCGTCGTGGATAGCAAAGACCATTCCATGCGCGTGCTCGCGCCGCGCAACGATATGACCGGAGCTGACCGCGAATGGGCGGCACGCTATCAGCCCGGAGACGTTCTCCATTACGTGCGCGGCAGCAAAGAGCATGGCATCGAGGCCAGAAGCTATGCCCAGGTCGTCACCACGAACCCGGATCAAAACTTGGTTACAGTGCGGAAATCAGATGGACAGCAAGTGACCTATGACCCGTCGCGGCTGCATGGCATCGCCGCGTACCGTGAGATTGAGCGGGAGTTTGCGACTGGAGACAAAATCCAATTTACAGCTCCGCAAAGGGATTTGCAGGTTGCCAATCGTGACCTCGGCACCATCCAGCACATCGGGGATGATGGCAAGATCAGCGTCCGCATGGATGGGGCAAAAGAGCGTACCGCCCGCTTCGATGCGAGCAAGATGCGGCACTTCGATCATGGCTATGCCGTGACTTCGCACAGCTCACAAGGGCTCACTGCCGAACGAGTGATTGTCAATATGGACACCGAAGTTCATCCAGAACTAATTTCCAGCAGGTTCGCTTACGTATCCGTCTCTCGGGCCTCGCACGACGCGCAGATTTATACCAATGATGCAGCATCGCTCACCGGCAAACTGAGCCACGCCGTGAGCAAGAGCGCGGCGGTTAGCTTTGGCAATGCACAAGGTAGTTCTTCGCAGCAAGGGTTTGCCTTAGCAATCCGCTGATTAAAGGTGGCCTCCTTCCCTTGGCGTCGAGTCAAATTTCGTACCGGCCCTGGTTAATCCGTTTTGCTCGAAAAGCTATATCGAATGGCATGTTGGAAGATTATCGTCGAACTGGCTATAGATAACGAGGCATCTATGAATGCCGCAAAAACACAGGAACGAGCCTCGCAGAATAGAATGGTGATTTCCAATACCCATGCCAAGGAGGCTTCTGTGGAGATCGGTAACTGTCCCCTATGTCTTTCAGGAGGCGCATCCCTGCACGATAGCCACTTCATGCCACGATCCCTGTATCCACTCTTTCGCGCTGGAAATCTCCATCCCGTGCGCTTCTCCCGCGAGAAGGTAGCCCAAACGTCCGAGCAGGTGACGGACTATGTATTTTGCGGCGCGTGCGAAAAACTCTTCAATCGTGGCGGCGAGAGTTGGATTCATACGTTGTTCGCTACGCTCAATGGACCCTTTCCGCTACGGGAGCTGCTTTTGAAGCAAGCGCCAACCGCGGACTTGGGTGACGTTAAGCTTTACGCCGCTGGCATAAACCCTGAAATAGATGTGCCGAAGCTCACGCACTTCGGCTCCGGCATCCTCTTCAAAGGCCCAGTCCATTGCTGGCATGGCGATCCCGGAAAACCGTACATCAAAATGGAGCGCGATGAAATCTATGCGCTCCGGCAATATCTGCTCGGGAAGGCCGCCCTGCCCAAGACGATGGCGCTCTGTGTCACCATCGACTCTGCGCCGGTAGTCTGGCAAGCCATGAACGAACCGTACCAAGCGGAACCCCTTCTCGGATTCAAACGATACGTGTTCTACGTCCCCGGCATATTCTTCCAGCTTTGCATTGGCGATGGCGTGCAAGAAAAGATTCCCACCTGTATCAACGGGAGCGCCGATGGGCCAGTACTCTACGAAAATATATCGCTCTCCATGCGGAATACTGCGCGTGAGGAATTGAAAGACGCGGAACGGCCACAAAAACTGTTCGACATGATGGGCGATCTCGAGAAGAAAGGCTTAAGCATCCGCCTCGGTGATTAGAAAGGAACGCACATGTTCAGCGGCATCATGTCGGTTCTCGCACTGCTTTTCTCGATAGCCTCGTTCGCATATGTCAACTATGACCGCCGCGTAAAGCTCCTGCTGCGGCCCAGGAAGGGTGATTGGTGCGTTCTTGATCGCGCCACGAGCGGCAGAGAGACGATCTTTCAAGGAATCATCGAAGTCTACAATCAAAGTTCACGGCCTAATACGATCTGCGGCTACCGCTTTTGGATCGACAATAATGGCGTCCGTGAAGACCTCGAAGGCGAAATGGTCTCTATCAGCGATCGCAACGACCCGCCTCTCCCAGATGAAGAAGAAACGAGCGAGCAATTCAATGTAACGCCATTAACGATTCCGGCATACACGGGGGCGGAAGTCCGTATCCATTCCATCGTGAAAGGTAGGCATACACTTCCGGGAGACTATCTGCCCATCGTGGTCGAGATCGAAGACGTTCATGGAAAGCGATATACGGCGGAAGTGAGGGCATCGCGCACCGAGCGTCTCATCTCTGGTCGATAGCGTCTCCCACTTCCGCAAGTAGGCAGTGTTGAAACCTAAAGAACTAACCGATCCAGTAGTTCCTCATGACCGGAGAGCAATCTGGAAGTCTGCACTATGCTTGTGTCTAATCCGAAGATACCGGCTATCTTGATTACGCTGCTTTGGAAAGGTTCTTGAGCATAAGGTGAGACATGAATACCTTTCACGAGACTCTTGACATCGACCGGCAGACGTATCGAAGATGGTTGCCAAAAATCGACATCCGCCCCTGTACGTGGGTCAGGCGCTACCTTACCAATGAATGCTCGAACTTCGCGTTCGTGTTCATACGAAATACGTTTTAATAACGGCGCAAGGTGCCCTTCTGCAACGCAATCCGGTGGCGTCAGAGCTGGATCAAAAAAATCCAGGTACTTGACCGGATAGATATGCACGACCGCTGGATAGTCGCGCATCTGGATGGCATCTTTGAGTGCATCTAGCGTGGTTTCTACCGCAACCGCCTTTCCATTTTCTGAGTAAAGACGCCACATCGCCTCCGACTCGTTATCGCCCGCGTGCCAACAATTCACCATAGTTGTCTTTGCGATTGCAGGTAGTAAACGGCGGGGCGAAGTTCGTAGATCATCGACGCTGACGCTCAACTTTGAAACCTCATCGGGAGTTAGCGGGAACCCCCGATTTGCTCGGTGATTCGCCAGCTGCTGATGTGCGTGCTGAAGATCTTCGACATA
The DNA here is from genome assembly GCA_965277925.1 of Granulicella sp. Classification (GTDB taxonomy): domain Bacteria; phylum Acidobacteriota; class Terriglobia; order Terriglobales; family Acidobacteriaceae; genus Granulicella. The sequence continues at coordinate 3,695,462 of OZ255850.1, forward strand.
CTTGCGCGAGATAGATGCATGTGCATCTAGCGCCACAGATGGCAGGTATCCCTCAAATGGATCAGTTTGGGCAAATGATGCCAGAGGAGAGAAAAACAATTCATTCGTTGATACGAGATCGATAAATTTATCTAGCGATACATACCGCCACAATTTGGTACCACCAGATAGCTTCTTCGATGTCTGTACTTCGGTCATTGTCCGCCCTCTCTATTCTCAGCCGTTGGACATTACCATTATCCCCAATGCACTACAGCTTCGTGATTTCGTCTGTATGTCAGTGGAAATCATGCGACCGCATATCAATCGCCCCAAGCTCCAACACACGAACGGCTGACGCCTTCACGGAGATAACGCCATCCTGATTCTGGAGGACGCCTTCCACCACGAGGAACTTGCCTCGTGTGACGGCTACTCTGTTTTGTTCATAGAGCTTGGGATGAATGATGGCATTGGAGATGCCTGTTTCATCTTCATTGCTCAGAAAGATAAAACCGCTCGCCGTACCAGGGCGTTGCCGCGCAATGACCGCTCCGGCCACCCGAACAAATGTCCCGTCAGGAATCGCTTTCAGATCATCGGCACTCAGGACGCCGCTTTTGTTCATCTCCGTCCGGTGGTGGGCCATCGGATGCGGCCCAATGGTAAAACCTGTGATGAAGAAGTCCGCCACCAGCCGTTCCTCTATCGTCATGCTCAACAGGGGTGACGAGTCGCTGATTTCGTATTCGTCGGGTATGTTCTCAAAGAGCGGCCCTGCACTCTGTCCGGCACGTTCCGCTCGCCAGAGTGCTGTGCGGCGATCATGCTTTTTTCCCGTCCAGTTCAATGCACCCGTCTTCGCCAACAGTGCCAGTTCTGCCTTACGGATGGCAGGCACACGCCGTTTGAGATCGTATTCCGATGCGAACGGTCCATCACTCAATCTCGCCTCAGCAATGGCGTTTCCCGTCTCCTGTCGTAGTCCCTTCACATAGCGCAGTCCGATTCGCAGTGCGAATGGATCGGCGTACTTCGTGCGCTCGACTTCACTCAGCGGTTCAAGGGTGCAATTCCATTCGGAGTGCTGTACGTCGATGGGCAGAACCTTCAGGGCGTGACGCTTCGCGTCGTTGATGATCGTGGACGGCGAGTAGAATCCCATCGGCTGATTGTTCAGCAGAGCGCCGGTATAGGCCGCGAGATAATGAAACTTCGTATAGGCACTCGAATACGCAATCGACGCGAAGCTATGCGCGTGCGATTCGGGGAACATGAACTCTCGCACGGTCGAGAGTATCCGCAGAATCTCAACTTGCACATCCCGGGCGATGCCGTTAGCGGTCATGCCTGCAATCAGTCGTTCTCTCATCCGGGTAAGAATGGCATCCGATCGTTTGCCGCCCATCGCCTTGCGTAGCTCTTCCGCCTCGCCTCCAGTCAGATTTGCGGCGACCATCCCTACCTTCATCACCTGTTCCTGAAAGAGAGGGACACCGAGCGTTCTATGAAGAAACGGCTCGAAGGACGGATGCAGGTATGTGATCGGCTGTCTGCCCAAACGCCGCTCAATGTATGGATTGACGAACTTGCCCGTCACTGGCCCAGGGCGGATGATGGCTACCTGCATGGACAGATCAGCGAAGCATTTCGGCTTCGTGCGTGGTAGCGCGGACATCTGAGCGCGGCTCTCGATTTGAAACAACCCAACGGTATCCGCTTTCTGGATGCCCTCGTACACTTCGGCATCCTGCGGCAGTTGGGCATAGTCGAGCGTCTTTCCATAATGCTTCGGCACCAGCTCCCGGCAATCCGCGAGCACGGCTAACATGCCAAGGCCGAGCAGATCGACTTTGATGATTTTCATGTCCGAGCAATCGTCTTTGTCCCACTGGACGACCGTGCGCCCGGCCATGGATGCGCGTTCAATCGGCACGACCGAATCAAGATGCCCCTGGCAGATCACCATACCGCCGGAGTGTTGACTGAGATTGCGCGGAAGGTTCTGCATTCGCCCGCACAGCTCCAGATACTTCCGAATGCGGGCATTCCGCATATCGAAGCCTGCTGCTTTGAAGGTGTTCTCCAGCGTATCGCTTGGCCCCTTCCATTCCCACGCGCTCACCAGTCCAGAGAGGCGTCCAGCCGTCTCTTTATCGAACCCAAGCGCCTTGCCTGCCTCGCGGGACGCGGAGCGGCTGCGGTAGGTCGTCACATTCGCGGTCATGGCCGCTCCCAATTCGCCATACCGCTGATACACGTACTGGATGGCACGCTCACGGTCGGTCACACTCGGCAAGTCGAGGTCTATGTCCGGCCACTCGCCCCGCTCCTCCGATAAGAATCTCTCAAAGAGCAGGTCCAGACCAACCGAATCGACGATGGTGATTTCGAGCGCATAGCAGACGACGCTATTTGCGGCGGAACCACGGCCCTGAATGAGAATGCCATTGTCCTTGCAGTAACGAACGATGTCCCAAACGATCAGGAAGTATCCCGCCAGCCCCAACGTCTCAATCAACTTCAATTCGCGCTCTGCCTGCTTAACAGCTTTGGCGTAAAGCGCAACGTCATTCTTCGGCAGATAGCGGTTGCGGATGCCTTCCACCACCCGCTTGCGAAGAAACGAGTCCATCGTTTCCCCGTTCGGTACGGGATACGCCGGAAACTCATAGCCCAGGCCAGCCAGCTCAAATTGCAGGCGCGTAGACAGCTCTCGCGTATTGGCGATGGCCTCAGGGTAGTCGTGGAAAAGTTGCTGCATCTCGCGTGCGGAACGCAGATGCCGCTCCGCATTCATGGTCAGCAACCGGCCTGCGGTATCCAGCATCGTTCCATGACGGATGCAGGTGAAGAGATCGAGGATTTCACGCTCATACTGCGTTGCATAGTTCACGCCACCTGTAGCCAGAAGCGACAGGTTCAGCGACCGCGCAATGCGAATCGCCGCCCGGTTGCGGTGTTCTTCCTCACGGTCGAAGTGACGTTGTATCTCGATATAGACATTTTTCTGGCCGAAAAGACGCACCAGCCGTTCGACGCTCTCTTGCGCGGCTTCATAGCCGCCGCTTGCTAACGCAATGGCCAGCGGCCCCTCACTTCCACCTGTGAGACACACTAAGCCTTCGGCAAACTCCTCAAAGTCGCTGGTAAGCGCAGCGCCTTCGGCCTTCGTGCTCTCGCGCAGCTTGAAACGAGTGATGAGGCGACAGAGGTTCTTATAGCCGATGCGCGATTCAACTAGAAGCGGCAGCCGCACAGGTTCGAGGGGATGCTGATGCGGTAAGTACGATGCAGGCCGCAATCGCGCTCCCATATCGCTCACACTAATCTCTGCGCCGATATGCGCCCGCACACCTCGCCTCTGGCCTTCCATGTGAAAGCGTGGCGCACCATAGACACCGTTGCGATCCAACAGCGCCATCGCGGGCATCTCTATCGCGGCGGCCTCTTGTATCAGGAATTCCGGCATCGACGCGCCTTCGAGAAAGCTGAACGCGGAGCGTGCGTGCAGTTCGACATACTCAGTCATACGTCCCCTGCATATACCAGCAGCGGGAGCGAGGATCGAAAGCAATGCGGCATACCCGTTCTGCCGTCTCCGTCGTCAGCTGAACGTCCCACTCTTCACGGCACCAATTGGCTTCCGACCACCACTGCCCGCTGACCCGCCACGGCCCCGCGATCTGACGGACGGCGTATTTCTGCCCGTCCCAAAAGACGCGCGTGGGCCGGTCGTCTGCAAGAACGACGCCGACCGCTTGCGGAGGGCGGGAGACACGCAGAGCCGTAGGCACGGACAGGGATTGTTTTTCGCTCTTTACTGGTGGGGGAGGTGCAAATGGAACCATGCGGAAGGCATCCGGTCTGTGATCGTCTTTCAGCTCCACCGAACCGACACGCTCGTCGCCCAGGAGTTTCTTCAACTGCGCCAACGTGACCTCCAATCGTCCCGGCTCCGGCGCTTGCGGCAGAAACAAGCCATGCTGTGCGCGATGCGGCGCGGCAGACTGCGCGTGCAGTTCGAGGTGAAGAATCGCGGCGCTTGGCGGATGCGTCTCCAGATCAAGTTGCAGCAGTTTGAGCAATGTCGGTTTGTCCTGAAGCGGCAACGCGGGCCGGACGATTCGCTCATGTCGCTTATTGCCGTCGAGATGCAGCACGACGCGCAACGAAGCAATCGCAAGGGCCTTTTCCTTCACCCGCTCCAACAATGCGTCTGTCATACGAGAGAGCAGGAAAAGCAGCGGCTCCAGCACCTCTACCGGATGGTCCAGCTCCATGTGCTCGCTCAGTCCATCCTCGAAACTGGGCTCTATCGGAAACATCTGATGAGGCCATTCGCCACGAGCGAGCGCATGGAGTTTCTTGCCCGCCTGACCGATGCGTGCAATCAGGTCAGTTTCAAGGAGCGCAGCCAAGTCCCCGCAGGTGCGGACGCCCCACGAATGCAATGTCTCTTCATGCTCAAGCTCCAGAGGCAGCACACGCACAGGAAGATCCCGCAATGCCTCTCTCTCGCAGCCCGACGCTGCAATCGAGACGCCAGCTCTGCCCAATGCGAGGCAGACCGCCGCATGGAAATTTTCTGCGACGGCAACGTTCGCAAGGAAGCCAGCAGCCATCGTGTGCTGCCTGAGCCTGGCCGCGAGTTGTGTCGCGTCGCCGTACAGACGATTCATGCCCTCGATGTCGAGCGCATAAGTGCCGGGAGATATTTCGATGTGCTCGATGCGTGGAGAGAAGAGGCACACGACGTTATGAAGGATTGTGTGCGCCGAGGCTTCGTCCGTTGGCGTCCGCGAGAGCGCCGTGACTTCAGGGAACGATTCTGCTTGCAGGCGCGTCATGCCTGCCTCGACTCCTAAAGAGCGTGCGGCCTTGTTCGCAGCGATCACGAACTCTGCCGGTGCTTCACCGTCAAGCAGCGCAAATGGCCGTTTCCGCAACTCCGGGCGCGGATGCGCCGCCGCCTGTGCATAGAAGTTCGGAGGATGGAGGACGGCATACATCACCGCACCCGTGACCACAGCGTTTCGGCGTGCCATGCCGCACGCAGGGGTGGTTTCTTCTGAAGAAAAACAGAGCTTTCGTTGCGGTTCCTTTCTCGTATCAGCGTGTATTGCTGATGCTCAAAGAGCGCCGTCTCACCGTTGCTGCTGAAAGAGCGAACGCTGGCCGGTTCGCAACGTAAAGCGAGAGCGGCACAACTATGAGCGCAGGGCGCTTGCGAAAGAAAGATGAGCGCGGTGCGGGCTTGTTCCGCTGCGAGACGGAAGCGATACCACGTCGCCAGAGGAATACGCATGGTGTGTTGTGGAAGCACATCGCTCATATCGAGGACGATGGCTCCGAAGCCTCCGGCCTGAAGGAGTAAATCGGTCGCCTTCAATGCCTGTTCGAGACGCGGCCACGGTTCGTTTGTGATGGTCTGTTTGTACTCTGCCGAGGTGCGGAGCCAGAGCAGCCGCTTCAGCTCCACGCCCGCTGCCGCTGCCGACTCGGGCGAGAGCGTATCGCTGACATCGACCCAGGCACAGGCAGCGCCGGATTGTGTGATGGCGGCAATGGCCGATAGGCCAAACGAAGTTTTTCCCGTCGATGCCGCGCCTGCAACCTCCGTAATGCAGCCTCGTGGGATGCCGCGGTCCAGAACCGCATCGATCTCCGCGATGCCGGTAGCAAACAGTTCCGGGGCCTGCTTGATCTTGAGCGTCAGGGCGGCAGGCACCCGGTTTGCGAGTGTCGTTTCGATCTGAAGGCGAATTGCGGCAGAGGAGGGCATAGAAATGTATTCGCCTTATGTTCGCCTATACGTACCGGGGCATGTCAAACGGCACTGACCTGTTACGTGTGCAGGATGGCCCTAAGTCGTTGAAGGGTTATGGCTTAGTTTTATTGGAAATTTCGCCAGGGATAAGCTGAATTCATGTGTGGCCGCTACCGTCGCAAATCTGACAAGCAACGCATCGCGGATGCCTTCGAGGTGAGCGCCGGTCTGGATGAGATCGACCTTGCTCCCGAGGACGACATTGCGCCCGGCTCCGTGCAGCCAGTCGTCTCCATCACTCCCGAAGGCGAACGCCGGATCGAACTCATGCGATGGGGGTTCAAGCTGCCCGACCGTCTTCTCTTCAACGCCCGCTCCGAAGGTATAGAGACCTCGAAGTTCTGGAAGGATGCCTTTCTCACAAGCCGCGTCATCGTTCCGGCGGATGGGATCTTCGAGTGGAAAGAGATGCCGAAGGGGCAAAAGAAACCCAAATACGAATTCATCCTGCACGGTCAGAAACCCTTTGGCATGGCTGGCGTTTGGAAGCTCTGGAGGAATCCGAAAATAGATCGGTGGGAGCGGACATTCGCCATCCTTACCGGCGAGCCGAACGAACTCATGGCTTCCATTCATAACCGCATGACCACGTTTCTCGAACCACGCGACTATGCGGAGTATCTACAACCCGCCGAACGTCCGCCTGTACATCTCCTCCGCGTTCTTGACTCCGATGCCATACACGCCACGCTCATCGAGAAGTCGCCCATCACGAATCAGCAAGTAAGTCTCTTCGACAGCCACTGACGCCGGACCTCCAGAGGGTCACTCATTCGTCCAGTTTTGATCCAACGTTGGCGTTGCCTTCCCAAAGAAACACGGATGGAGATGTCGGTAAGTCTTCTGTTGGAGTCGTATTCTCAGCACTCCAGATGCGATCTTCTCTGAGCTGGGCACTCGCTCGGGGTTTTACCGTCGTCCTGCGGCACGGCGGCACTCTGCTTTTCCGATTCCTCACCGAACAAACTTTTCCTAAAGAGCACGAAAACTTTCTTCGGGTCCCTCCCCAAAAGCGTTCCTTGACCTTGGAAGCCTCACCCTCTCGCGTCGCTCCGCGCAGTGTGCCCCAGCCCATCGGGAGACCACACAAACGGAGTGACCATCATGAACACCCAAACCACCACACAGCAGATTCCCGTCAACACCATCCTGCATGGCAACTGCATCGAGAAGATGCGCGAGCTGCCGGCCAACAGCATGGACTTCATCCTCACTGATCCACCGTACCTCGTGAACTACCGGGATCGCTCAGGGCGCTCTGTTCCGAACGATGCCAACGATAAATGGCTCCGGCGCGCAATGCACCAAGCCTACCGCGTGCTCAAGCAGGATCGCGTTGCCATCATGTTCTATAGCTGGAGCAAGGTCGATACATTCTTTTCAGCATGGAAAAGTGCAGGGTTCCGTCCGGTCGGCCACATCGTCTTCCGCAAGACCTACGCTTCGAAGACAGGGTTCCTCAGCTATCGGCACGAACAGGCATATCTGCTAGCCAAAGGCAGGCCGCCGCTGCCCGCCCAGCCCATCGCGGATGTCATCGACATGCTGTATACCGGCAACAAGCTGCATCCCACGCAAAAATCCGTGCGGGCACTTGCTCCGCTGGTTCGCAGCTTTACCCTTCCGGGGGAACTGGTTCTCGATCCCTTTGCAGGCAGCGGAAGTACTTGCGCCGCAGCCACGCTTTGCGGTCGTCAATATCTCGGCTTTGGGCTTGATTCCACGTACTTTGAACAAGCCACACGCCGCATGAATCGAATTCGAGAGCGGGCTGCTCAGTAGCAGTGCGTCTGTTCGACGCCTTGTTCCTAACATCCGCTTTGATCTCATCGGTCTCATTCCGTCGTGCGCGAACAACAACCTGTGCATCGTCGCAGGGTTCATGGCTCGAACTCCATGCACCCACGCTCATCGAGAAGTCGCCCATCACGAGCCACCAAGCAAACCTCTTTGAGTGTCATTGGAGCTGGACCTTTAGAAGTCGTCCCTCCAGCCAGCCTTGCTTTTTATACCCTATTCCGAAATCATGGATGCGGGACGGGTACGCACTGTCCTGGGGTGTGGAAACCCCTTCAAACCGACGTGTGCCTTAGGGCGCACGAAGATCCCTACGCCTTTGCGGTCGGGGTGCCTGCGACGTATGTCCAGGCCCCTAAAGCTAAAGGTCGCAGGAACCGCGCGGTTTGACGGTTTTCCAACTCCCCGATCACGGGTTTGCTAGGGCTGTTTGCGGGGGCGCACCGCAGATGTTTTCCCCTGAATCCTGTTGAGGAGACACGATGGAAACCGCTGCTCTTTCCCTTATCCCACAATTTCGCAGGAGCCATCCGTTCTCTTCCAATTTCCAGAGCGGGCCACTCCGCTATGATTGCCAAGGCCTCTTCTGGACAAATCTTCATTGCGGATTCCAAACCGTGCTCGTCACGGCAGCGCGCAGCTATCCCGCTATGGAAGCACGCTTGTATCTGCGTGGATGAGAAAGGATCTTGCATGGTCGATTGCAAAGAGTTCGTTGGAAAAGTCATCAGCAGTTTCAAACTCTACGAAGACACCATCGACGGCCCGGAAATCTGCATCGAGTTCACCGATGGCACCGTGTTTTCTTCCTGCTTAAAAACATCGACTGCCCTTGAAGCCAAAGTGACACGGAATGAAGGGGGGCATCCTCGCCTTCTTAAGGACTACTCCACTCCCCCTGTGTCTCGTTAAGACGCTTACACCGAGTTGCGGGAGGCGTCTCCTCCCGCGCTGCGACTGCTGCGCATTCTCCGCTTCCCACCTCTGCGGCCTGTTCCTGCCGCAACGCGACCCTGACAATTCATGTGCGCTCGCCGCGCACGGATTCGGAAACCAAGCCTCGCTGAGGGCGCTGCCCTGGCGCGGCGCAAGGGTTTCCCGCAGTCTTCCGCGCTGCGCTTGTGCAGACCTCCGCTGCGCTTCGTCCTTTCCGCTCCAGCTTTGCTTCCGCTCCAAGGATGGGTGATCCCCCTCCCTTGCGCCTTGCCGCCCCGCCTTCGCCAGGAGGCGTTCGGCATGTAGGTACATGCCACGCATGGCATGAAAAGCAACGGCAAGAGCCAAAGGAGAAAACACCATGAACACCGCAGCCACCACCAGCAGCACCAACCAGCCCAAGACGGCGAAAGAGGTAATCGCCGCCAACGTCCAGAGCCTTATCGAGCAGCTAGAGGCCGGCCACTCCGACGCGCTCACCGCTTATCTAAACGCGATGAGCCGCTTTCACAACTACAGCTTCGGGAACATTCTCGAAATCGCACGGCAGAAGCCCGACGCAACCCGCGTTGCCGGGTTCTGGAAATGGAAAGAGCTTGGTCGCTCCGTGAAGAAGGGCGAGAAGGGCATACGCATTCTTGCCCCCATCATCGGCGTTCGCCGCAAGAAGGACGAAGAAGCCGAGAAGGACATCACCCGGCAGAACACGGCGGTATTGGTTGGCTTCCGTTCTGCCTATGTCTTCGATGTGTCGCAGACCGAAGGCGCGGAGCTTCCTGAGTTGCGCGGGATCAGCGGCGACGTGGGCGAGAACCGGGACAGGCTGATTGCGTTTATCGACCGCCAAGGCATCGAGCTTGTCTTCACCGAGCGCATCGCGCCAGCACTGGGCATGAGCTACGGCGGACGTATCGCCATCCTGCCCGGACAATCGAAGGCCGAGGAGTTCAGCACCTTAGTGCATGAGTTGGCGCACGAGATGTTGCACAAGGTCGAGCGGCGCACGGCTACGACTAAGACGGTACGCGAGACGGAAGCCGAGGCCATCGCGTTCGTTATTGGCAAGGCCGTAGGACTGGAGACGGGAACCGCATCCGCCGACTACATCCAGCTTTACCACGGCAACGCATCCTTATTGGCGGAATCACTTGAAGTCATCCAGAAGACCTCCGCTGTCATTCTTGCTGCCTTGGAATCGCCTGGAACCGAGGCGATGCCCGATGCAGAACTGGCGAAGGTGGCGTGATGCAGACCATCCTTCAAATCATCCAGAAGGCCGGGGGATGGCATCCCGGCCTGTACCTCAAGATCGACAACCCGCCGTACATGGAGCTTGTCATCGAGGCGATGGACGAGTCTGGCCCGATGGGACTTCCCGCCATCTCCATAGCGCATTACGGCGAACAGAACGGCGACCTCATGCGCGACCCGGAAATGTACTTCGAGCTTGGCGTTGCCGGTGGAGCGCACCTGTCGGCCTTCTACTACCGCAACGATTATCTCGGTGTCGAGCAGTGGAGCCGGAACATCGTGCGCGGCAACTATGTCCACCTGATTGCTTTGCACGAGCAGCACCAGCGTTTCGCAAAGACGTGGGACAACAACCTGCGATTGCAGGGATACATAGACGCTTTCACGGACAAGTGCATTCGCGGCTAGTCCGCTCTCTCGGAGCGGATGAGCCAGTGTGTCCGCCCCGCTTCCATTCATCCTTCAACCGCTCGAAAGGAGCACATCACCATGGAAACCCAAATCGTCAACGCCACCGAATACCGCAACGTCTCGCTGTCTCTGCTAAATGAGTCGAAGACCAACCCACGCCGCAGCTTCGAGGCGATTGCCTTGAAGGAACTGGCCCAATCCATCCGCACCCAGGGCGTTCTCTCGCCCTTGCTTGTGCGGCCTCTCACCGAGAACGGCTTCGAGATCGTCGCCGGAGCACGGCGTTACCGCGCCGCGCAGATGGCCGAAATCCCGACCGTACCCGTTCGTATCGTTCATCTCTCCGATGCGGCAGCATTAGAGGCTCAATTGGTCGAGAACCTGATTCGCTCCGAGATTCACCCGATGGAAGAAGCGCAGGGATTCCGCGCCTTGCTGGACTTGGACGAACCGAAGTACAGCATCGAGCAGATCGCGGCGAAGGTGGGAAAAACGCCCATCTTCGTGGCTTCGAGGTTGAAATTAGCTGACCTCGTACCCGCAGCTGCGGATGCGTTCTATGCCGATGAAATCGGCGTAGGCCACGCCGTGCTGCTGGCGAAGCTGCCCGCCGACCAGCAGCAACAGGCGCTCTCCGCTTGCTTCAAAGAGGTATACAACGGCGGTCAAAAACCTGCCCGTATTCTGCTGCCGGTCCGCAACCTGCAATTCTGGATCGACAGCAACATCCTGCTGGTCCTCAAGGATGCCCCCTTTGACAAACGGGACGCGCAGCTTGTTCCCGCCGCTGGGAGTTGCGCCGATTGCCCCAAGCGCACGGGACACAACAAACTGCTGTTTGGAGACGACCTCGGCAGGCAGGGCGACCGCTGTACCGACCCAACCTGCTATCAATCCAAAGTCGCGGCGCATTTGGCCAAGACTATCGCCGCCAAGCCGGAGATGGTGCAGATCAGCACGGCCTACGGAGTACAGAAGGAAGGCAGCCCGGTACTTCCACGCAATAAGTACACCGCGATTCGGGACGACACTCCGAAATCGAAGGACGAAGCCAAGCGGCCTGAGTTCAAAGTGTGCAAGTTCACCACGGACGCCATCATCGCGGAAGGCGGCGAGGTGGGCACCATCCATAAGGTCTGCGCCAATCCGTCCTGCCCGGTTCATCATCCCAAGCAGCCAACCAGCCGCACCGATGACAATCACAAAGCTGAGCAGGAGAAGCAACGCAAGGAACAGGCCATCGCTAACGCGACCGGCCTTCGTGTCCTCGCCGCCATCGGCAGCGCGGTTCCGGTTCGTCTCATGAAGCGTGACCTGGTTTTCGTTACCGTGAGGCTAGTAAGTCTCATGGAAGAGAATCGCCTTGAGATGCTGGCGCGGCAGCATGGCATTCGGCAGAACCGCGAGGATGGAGGCATCAAGAAAACTCTTGCTGCTTTCATTCATCGAGCCGATGAGGGCACGCTCTCGCGGTTGGTGGTGGAGGCAAGTATCCTACTGGCGGCCTCACAGTCGAATCCGGCGACGGTACTTCGTGATGCTGCCAGCGCGTACAAGGTGGACACCGATGCCATTGCCCTCAAGGTGAAGCAGGAGTACGCCGCCAAGGAAAAGGTCAAGCCAACGGCAGCACCCACCACCAAAGCCGCAAAGAAAGTAGCTTAACAACGCATGCAGAGAGGGACGGCCCACGCCGCCCCTCATCTGTTCAATCCTGAAAAAAATCGCAGGGAGAACCCTTGCTGGTTTCTCCCTGCACCCTCATCCCGCCTGCGTTCCGCCCCCCGCTCGCCGGCTGCGTGGCAGGAGTCAAGTTCCTCCTCCTGCAACCTTACCCCACGGCGAGCGGTGCGTTTCTACAGAAACAGGAAACCCGTTCCGCCCTACCTACTCTGCGGTTGTCGCGAAGATCAAACTTGATGGGTGACTAGCCCTGTCGGTCGCAGCCGAGATTTCACAGCGCTGCCTATGAATAAACACAAGACCTCACGGGAGCGATGCGGTTGCGTTATGAGTCTGGACTGCTGCCCGATCAGATAAACTTCGGTCCTGAAGTTCGCCATGTCACCTGAAGCAGTGGCTCGTGCCGTGGCCTACATAGCTCGAACAGCCGGATAATGTCAACGTCGGTGAAGTCACTCTTCGACCCAAGGCGCAACCCTCAACTTGTCATGGCTCATATCTATTTTTACGGCGAAAAAAGCTGGTTACTTACACGTCCGTTATTACTGAAGGCAGCGCGAAGACGTTCGATATCCCGTATGGGGGAGATGCCGAAGAAGCGGCGATACTCCCGGCTGAACTGGGAGGCGCTTTCGTACCCAACACGCCGGCTCACGGTGGCTGCATCGAGTGTCTCCGAAAACAGCATACGACGCGCATCCTGAAGACGGAGCTGCTTTTGATACTGCAGCGGGCTCATGGACGTTACAGCGCGGAACCAGCTGTGCATGGCAGAGGGGCTCATCCGCATCTCGCGAGCTAGCTCTTCCATCCTGATGGGCCGCGCAGCATTGCGCTTCAGCCATGCCAGACCGACAGCGACGCGCTGAACCTTGCCATTGTTCGCAACCATCCGGCGTAGCAAACCTCCCTGTTCGCTCAGCAGAAGCTTGTAGAAGATCTCTCGCTTAACCAGCGGTGCGAGAACAGCGATCCGGTCCGGCATCTTAAGCAGCGCGGTGAGTCGTGTGACGGCATCCAGCAGATCGTCATCCATTGAACCGATCATGAGGCCGGGCCGCAGAGGTGGAGCAGTCTCGTGAGGCAGGTCTGCTTGACGCATGAGCGAAGCGATTTCATTGAAGTCGAGCACCAAGCTCAATCCCAGAAAAGGCTTGGCGCGGCTGGCTTCCTCAATCTGCCCCACAAGCGGCAGGTCAAGCGACACCAGGAGATACTTGTTGGGGTCGTACAGGAATCGTTGGTCGTTCAGCAGTGCGGACTTTGCGCCCTGCGCGACAACACAAAACACAGCCTGGTAAAGCGAGGTTCGCGGCACATCAGTCGAGGAATATCGGGTAAGAAACAGCCCCTCGATCCCGGTCACGTGAGAGCCCTCTCGCGGACAAACTTCGTCGATCAGGCCAGCCAACGGGGTCATTGTGCGCATGGAATTCCTCTCCTATTGGACGCAAAAGAGGAACTTGCGATCCATCAATCCGGCGAAATGGGCAATACTTCTGTCGGATCGTTCAATCCGGTGGAAGCAGCCCGGCCATCTAACTGTTTAGGTTGAAGGAGTGTCATAAATGGGAAAGCTGGATGGAAAGATCGCACTGATCACGGGCGGAAGTGAAGGCATGGGCTTCGATACGGCAAAGGAGTTTCTGCGCGAGGGAGCGTTCGTTTTTATTACGGGACGTAGGAAGCCCGAGCTTGAGAAGGCAGTCCAAGAGCTTGGAGATGGTGCTGCGGCAATCCAGGCGGACTCTGGGAAGCTGGAAGATCTGGACCGAATGTATGCCGAAATCAAAGAGAAGAAGGGCAAGCTCGATGTTGTTTTTGCGAATGCTGGCATCTATGAACAGATGCCTTACGACAAAGTGAGCGAAGATTTCTACGACAGATGTGCTGATATCAATGCCAAAGGCATCTTCTTTACAATCCAAAAGGCGATTCCATTGATGGACAAGAACGGCTCCATCATCCTGAATGGCTCGTTCATCGGTAGCGCGGGATTTCCCGGCATGGCTGTTTACGGAGCGACCAAGGCTGCTGTCCGTAGCTTTGCGCGAACCTTCACAGCGGAGATGAAAGGCGCGGGTCCGCGCGTCAACGTCATTAGTCCTGGGCCGATCGACACGGCAGGCAATGCGTCCACGCTCGGGAACGTCAAAGAGGTGCGCGAATACGTAACGGGAATGGTGCCGCGCGGGCGCATTGGAGAAGGCATCGACATTGGCCAAGCAGCCGTCTTTCTTGCCTCCGATGCGTCAAGCTTCATCGCTGGAGTCGAGCTGTTCGTTGACGGTGGACTCAGTGCCGTCTGATCCGATGTTCTGCACTTTCACAGTTGGACAAACGGTCCTTCACCGAATGGCGCAGTGAGGAGAGTTATGAATTCAGATCGTCGTACCCTCGGTCGTTCCGGCCTCCCGGTGAGCAACCTCGCACTCGGCACAATGACGTTTGGGAACGCTGCCTGGGGATCTCCAGATGATGTCTCGGAAGCCATCTTCAACAATTATGTTGACGCAGGCGGCAACTTCATCGATACAGCAGATGTGTACAGTAAAGGCCGAAGCGAAGAGTTGCTTGGCCGATTCATTGCCTCCCGTCAACTGCGCGACGAGATCGTTCTGGCTAGCAAATACAGCTTCAGCGGGGGAAATGGCCGCAAGAACCTTCGACGCAGCATTGAGGCTTCGCTGAGACGATTGGGAACGGACTACCTTGACTTGTACTGGGTGCATGTCTGGGACGCCGTCACGCCAGCCGAGGAACTACTGCAATCGATGGGCGACCTAGTCCGGGGAGGAAAAATCCGATATTTCGGTCTTTCTGACGTGCCCGCCTGGTATGCCACTCGGATGGGAACGCTTGCGCAAGTTCACAACGTTCCGGGTCCGATTGCACTACAACTGCCTTACTCTCTCGTCGAGCGCGCCATAGAACAGGAGCACATACCCTGCGCGCTCGAGCTTGGCATGGGAGTTGTGGCATGGAGTCCTCTTGGTGCTGGGTTCCTTAGTGGTAAATATAACCTGAACGCTGACGGTACAGTTTTGGCGGCAGGCGGACGACTCGATACTGACAATCAGCCGTTTCGCATGTTCAAAGAGCGGAACTGGAAGATCCTTTCCGAATTGCGAGCGGTCAGTGCTGAAGTAAACAAACCTGTGTCGCAGGTAGCGCTCGCCTGGATCTCATCCCGCCTTGGTATCACTGCTCCCATCTTTGGCGCCTCATCGGTGGAGCAACTGCTCAGCAATCTAGCCTCTCTTGAAGTCGAGCTAACTCCTCCCCAGCTTGAACGCTTACAACAGATAAGCTCATCTGACTCGGGATTCTATGACCTCTTTCGGGGAACGATCAACAAAAGCATTTTCGGGGGTGCAAAGGTTATCGGAATGAATGCCCAGTAGTTCTGCCTTTCTGAAGAGAGCGGCGGCGGCTAAATTCCCACATCTTTGTCTTTGGAGTGGCTGTGGATACGCTCATGCTGACGCCGGTTGGCCGCGAGGCTTCGTCAAGGGAAACGCGCCGAGGATATTTGTCCGCTCCAAGTCTAGCGTTCGTGAATCATTGATGCCATCGAATTCCCGTGATGACAGGCTCCCGGCTCTTTGGTGAAACGTACATCCCTCTAGGTATGCTGGCGTCTCATTAACCAACGACGTCCACACGGGAGAACAATGTGATCAAGATGACCATCCTTCTTCGCCGCAAGCCAGAGATGAACCACGACGAGTTCGTCTCCTACCATCGTAACAATCACGCCCCCCTCTTCCGTTCGCTTGCGGAAGTCAAGCAACATGTCCGACGCTACGTCCAATGTCATGCAAGCGGCGAACAGCTGCCGGGATTGCCGGACAATCACATCGACGGATCGACCGAGCTTTGGTTTGATGATCTGGCAGGCTTGGCCGGAGTCTTTCAGTCTCCCAATTACATGGCGACAATCCGGCCCGATGAAGAGAAGTTTCTCGATCTTCATGCCTGCGAATTTCTTGTCGGAGTCGAGCATGAGGTTATTGCCTTGGCTTGAACATAAAGGGAAGTGAAAGGGCGGCAGCAATGATCTTCACGCATGAAGCGTCCATTCCGCTTCCAGTCAACGCCATACGGCTTGACGAATGGCTCTTCAATCTCTCGGAAGCTGACTACAAGGCGTGTGCGCGCGGACATCGAGCCATAGGTACAAACGGCGGTGCTCACTTTACGGGCATGGTAAATGTGGAATCGATGACTGGCGCATTACTCATTCAGCATTACCGGACCGAGTTGTTGGAGCCGGACCATGTGCGGCTCTTCTCCGCTGCGAGCCGCGGTTACGTGATGCACCTTGTACCCTTCCATCTCAAAGTCGGTTGGAAAATGCAGGTCTTCGGCATTTCGACGAAGGCGTCAATGCTTCGCTGCACGATTGAGGTCCAGAATTCGTTCTGGGTGCGCTTCGTCGATCTCTTCAACGCAAGCAACTTCTGGATACGCCAGCATCTCATCGAGGAGACGCAAGGATTCGCCCGGGACTTGGCTTTGAAAGGATCGATTATTCACGAAGAGCCGACTGTAAATGCTTAGGTTTTTACTCGTAGATTGCTTGAGCAAACGGACGCAGACCGTTTTCCTGCTCCAACCCAATTTTCCATGATTTTAGTATTGGGAGATTTGGCGGTTTAGAAATGAGGGAAGATGATCAACGGACAAGTGATTGCAATTACCGGTGCGAGCAGCGGCATCGGACGAGCGACGGCTTTGTATTTGGCGCAGGGCGGTGCCAAGGTCGTGCTTGGCGCACGGCATGAAGAAGGATTATCGAGGCTGGCAGAAGAGATCGGGAAGGCTGGCGGCCAAGTCGTATACAAAGTGACGGATGTAAGTAGACGCGAGGACCTGCAGACTCTGGTTGCACTTGCCAAGCAGCGCTTTGGTCGACTCGATGTTCTGTTCAGCAATGCTGGTGCGATGCCGATTGGGCCATTCGACGATCTCGCGGTTGATGATTGGGAGACCATGGTCGACGTGAACATCAAGGGTGTCTTATTCGGGATTGCTGCCGCCCTGCCCGTGTTCCGTCAACAAGGCTCGGGCCACTTCGTCCATACAGCTTCTACAGCGGCCCGCAAGACTGTGCCTAATCAAGTCGTCTACTCAGCCACAAAGGCGGCGGTACTCGCCATCTCGGATGGTCTAAGACAAGAACTGGCCGGGCGCATTCGGGTGAGTACGATCCTGCCGGGTTTCACGGACACTGCATTCAGTGAGCACGTGAGAAACCCAGAACTCAAAGAGCAGCTTGAAAAAGCCGGCGAAAGGTTCGCCATGTCCCCGGAAGCCGTTGCGCATGCAGTCGCATATGTCCTTGAGCAACCGGAGGGCATTAATGTTGGTGAGGTCACGCTTCGCTCCAAGGCTCAGCCGTAAAATCAAGGGCGCCCACGTTAGGTCGAGAAAACCTCCCCTCGTGCTAAGCGTGTCCTTCAACTACGCCAAGTGCGTTTTTGGCAGTTATGACGTGATGCAGTGTTTGTATAGTTACCCGCTGCGGTGAACGATTCGTTGAAAGCATTCCTGTACACACTCGCCGATTAGTCGAAGCTTGCGCTTGTCGAAACGATTTCTCGCTCAGAAGAGCTTGTTGTTGACTCTCCAGACAGTTATGTATAGTATGATTTTATGCCAAGGCCGAAGAGCGACGAAAAGAGAAGCTCGATTCTGGAGGCGGCGACGCGCTTCATTGTGGCTCAGGGCCTGAGCGCACCGACAGCGGGCATCGCGAAGGAGGCCGGCGTAGCCAATGGATCGCTCTTCACATACTTCGACACGAAGACTGACCTCTTCAATCAGCTTTATCTTGAGCTGAAAATGGAGATGGCAGCTGCGGCTTTGAAAGACCTCCCCACTCAGGTAGAACATCGTGAGAAACTGTTGCACCTTTGGCAGCACTGGATGAACTGGGCGTTGCGCTACCCTGAGAAACGCCGAGCGCTTGCGCAGCTTGATGTCTCTGACGAGATCACGCCAGAAACCCGCGCGGCGGCTCATAAAGCGATGGCAGGGATCGCCGAGCTGCTGGAGCAAATCCGTGTCAACGGCCCTATGCGAAGGGTTTCGATGGGGTTCGTTGTAACAATCATGAACTCTATGGCGGAGGCGACGATCGACTTCATGGCTCACGACCAGCCCCACGCGAGAAAACATTGCAAAGACGGCTTCGATGCGCTCTGGCGTGTCCTGGCCTAAGTTTTTGCGTCCTACGAATGACTGACTAGACAGACTTTAAAAGAGGACAGGAATGGCGAAAACGGTTTCCAAAAGCAATGCCTATATCATCACCGGCCCCACCTCCGGTATCGGTCGATCGACCGCGCTTGAGACCGCTAAGATCGGTACTCTCGTCCTCGTCGGAAGGGACCGTGAGAAACTGAACGACTTGCAGCGAGAGATTGAGCGAGGGGGCGGTCATGCGGTGTGCGTCGTCTGCGATCTGTCGGATATCGCGAGCGTACACCGCGCGGCAGGGCAGATCATCGATCTTCGCCTTCCCATCGCGGGCCTGGTCAACAATGTGGGCATTCACCAGATGAAGCCCACCAAGAGCGCACAAGGGTGGGACCTGACCTTTGCCACTAACCACCTTGGGCCGTTTGCGCTGACCGAGGCGCTGATTCCTCACCTGCCTGACGGGGCAAATATCGTTTTCGTGGCTTCCGGGGTGGAAGACCCGGAGCGCAAACCTGCCAAAGCGGCCGGGTTTCGGGGTGGCCGGTACATCTCCGCAGAGGCGAGCGCGCGCGGCGAGTGGGAGCCGGGCGGCTCCAAGACTCCAGGTTCAGACGCCTATGCCACCTCGAAGCAATGCACTCTTGCCGCGGCTCTGGTATTTGCCCGCGCGACTCCCCGGCTGCATTTCAACGCCGTGGAACCAGGCTTCAATCCGGGCACAAGTCTCGGGCGCGACGCCAATGTCTTCCTGCGCCTCTTGCTCAAGTACGTCCTGACGCTATTCGCTCCTCACGTCAAATACTGGAGCACGACCAAGCAAGCCGCGCGCGTGATCACGAAGGTGTTGATGAACGAATCGGGTGCGAGCGGCGTGTATTACGACGATAAGGGAAACCCGATGCTCGGCTCCACGCGCGTGCGCGACCCGAAGTTCCAAAACCGCGTCGTCTCCGAAACACGCGCATTGCTAGAAGCGAATCGGTCATAGATATCTTTTTAACGGCATCGAGTTCGAATCCGTCTCGCGTCTCGAATCACTGTGATGGAGCCGTAGTCTGGAGTACGGCAGTTCTTCTCCAGATAGAAGGCGCTCCAAGAAAATACCAGACGGCGATGCCGGTATCGCAGATAGCGCACCCTAGAGAGGAGAGCGGAATGAAGGGGAGGATCGGACGTCCGTACAGATGGTGCAGGATGTCCCATCCGACGTGAAGCATCCAGCCAACTCCCGCTAAACGGTAGTCAGTGAGCGAACGGAATGCGAGCCAAAGGAAGAGTGCGCCGTAGCCGACTTCCCAGAAGCGAAATCCGCCTCCAAAGTATACGAAGCCAGCTCCAGCTATCATCAGCGCGCTGAATTGCTGACGTGCAGGCTCCTTGAATAGCGAAGTCAGCGCGATAAACATTCCCGAAACTATGACTGGAGCGATTATATTCGCCATACCGATTTGCGGCGTCAAGATATGCATGGTTGTCCCTTTCCGGAACTGGTGGGCAAATATTGTCGTAGGGCTGCTGGCCTAGCAACCGAGTTTTACGATTGCAAATCCTCTCTCATAACCGTTCATCGTTGAGGAACTCAACACGATTTCGGCCTTGCTGTCAGCGTGACAAAGCTGACGATCATGACGATGGCGTGCATTAGGACTAGTACCATCTGAGCGGACGGCGTGACGCCCGCAAAACGAGACGAATGAGTGAAGGACAGGCGCAAGGGTAGACCAAGCGATAGAGCGAAAACAGCTAACGATACAAAGAAAAAGATTTGATCGGGGTTACGTGAGGTGATGCGAATAATCGAGTATGCAATCGAGGCGAGAACTGCACCGCCGACCGTACCCGAAAGAATCGGGAGGAAGGTAAACGGCGGAAATCCTCGGGGCACATGAGTGAATCTCGGTGCTGCCGTCCCAATCGCAAGGTCGATGGCAAGGGCGATCCCCCCGGCTGCAACGGTAAGAAGAAGCGTTCGAATCATCGGAGTGCCTTTGTTTTAGATGGGCGAGCAATGCGTTTCGGCTTACGCGCCGCAGAGTTCTCACTCGCAGCGAGCTCCGGACCGGTCTGCGACGACCGGCGAAGTAACCCCTCGAACGCTATATGAGCACGCTTGGTTGCGATCGGATCCTTGATAAAGCGTTGGGATACATGATGCGTAAGATAGATCCCGCACAGTTCCCAAACGAACTGTTCGATATCGAGATCGGCCCGAAGTTCACCATTATGTATGGCTTCACCCGTCATTGCAGCTAGGCTGTTCCTCCACTGCTGTTCGATGGCCAAGAGCCGTTGCCGCACGGGATGGCTCTGGGGTGCGTCGTCGAATTCAAACAGACCGGCCGCAATAGGGCATCCACCATGCAACCCGGCCTTTTGCGTCCATCCAAACCAGGCGTGAACGATGGCGCGTAACCGTGTAAGACCCGGTGGATTGCGCATTGCCGGTTCGATGAACGCGGCCGCGCCGACGCGCAACGTTTCCTCTAACAAGTTGAGTTGAACTTCTTCTTTCGAGCCAAAATGGGCGAAGAGGCCGCTCTTCGACATGCCCGCTCGCTGGGCGAGCACGCCGACAGTGACATCGGCAAACCCTTTCTGAGTCAGCAGATCGAGCCCATGGGTAAGGATGCGCTCTTTGGTGTCCTTCATATTTTTATAATAACACGAACGGTCGTGCTAATATTTACTCAATCGAGGACTTTGTCAGCCTTGGCTGCTTCTTCCGTCTGTTCCTGTAGCCGAGCCTACAGATCAAATACAAACGTCTTGACTAACCAAAATGAGGATCAGATGAATCGACGCGAGTTCAACAATGCATCGGCAAGCGCTGCGCCAGTCTCTTTATCTCTGGCTTCTCAAGATGCGATCGGGCAGGAGAACAAAGATGATAACGGTGCCACGCAGAGTCAGCCAGAGCCCCTTCAAGTGGGGATGTTGCTTTATCCAGGTGTAACGCTTCTCGATCTCATTGCTCCACAAACCGTCTTGTCTGGTTTTTCAGATATCCATCTCGTCTGGAAATCGACTGATCCCATAACTTCCGACACTGGCATCGAGATACGACCAACCACAACATTGAAAGATTGCCCAAAAGACCTTGACGTACTTTTCGTTCCCGGAGGACCGGGCATGATCTCGGTCATGAGGGACGCAGATGTGCTCACCTTTCTTTCCGAACGGGGCGCTGACTCCAAATATGTAACCTCCGTGTGCTCCGGCTCCATCATTCTCGGCGCCGCTGGACTTTTGCGAGGCTACAAGGCGACCTCGCATTGGGCAGCAAAAGCTTTCTTGCCCATGTTCGGTGCAGAGCCCGCGGACGGACGAGTCGTCATCGATCGAAACCGCATCACTGGTGGAGGAGTCACCTCCGGAATTGACTTTGGGTTGATCCTGCTGGCACGCCTGCGTGGAGACGCAGTGGCTGAGAGTACCCAACTTGCCATTGAATACGATCCACAGCCGCCTTTCCATACTGGCTCTCCAAGGTACGCGCCCACAGAAATGACCCAATCAGTCTTGAAGGCTTTTGAACCTTTGGATCTACAGATCCGGCAGATCATTGCGGAACTACATGCCGCGTGTTGAATTTCTTCTAATTGTCGTCATCAGAAGACATGCCCCTGAGAGCGGATTCATTCAAGAACTCCGTTCTTTCGGATCGATCTAACAAAGGCAATCGCAACAATATCAACAAAGGAGTAGACACATGAAAGTTTTCCTTACAGGCGCAACGGGATTCATCGGCTCTGCAATCGTTCTGGAACTCATTGAAGCAGGCCATCAGGTGCTTGGACTTGCGCGTTCAGAGGCGACCGCAGAGTCTCTTATTGCCGCCGGTGCTGAAGTTCATCGAGGAAGTCTCGAAGACCTGGACAGCCTTCGCAGCGGTGCCGGCAAGACCGATGGTGTGATCCACTGTGCTTTCGGCAACGACTTTTCAAAAATTGCGGCGAGCAGCGAACAGGAGAGCCGGGTGATCGCCGCTCTGGGCGACGAGCTAACGGGCTCGGATCGCCCCCTACTGATCAGCTCGGTGGCCGCGATGGGTATCGCTACGCCGGGTCATCTGGCAACGGAGGACCACTTCGATCCCAGTGAACCGTTCCATAGTGTGAGAGTCACAGAAAAGGCAGGAGCTGCTGTTGCGGATCGCGGGGTCAATGTCTCAGTGGTTCGCCTTCCTCAGGTTCACAACGCGACCAAGTATGGTCTGGCGACTTTCCTGATTCAGGTGGCTCGACAAAAGAAGATTTCAGCATACATCGGTGATGGTCTAAATCGCTGGGCGGCGGCGCATGTCCTTGATGTAGCGCATCTTTACCGGCTTGTATTGGAAAAGCATGAGGCGGGGAGCAGGTATCACGCCGTCGCAGAAGAAGGCATACCGTTGCGTCAAATCGCGGAAGTGATTGGCAAAGGTCTGCAGGTTCCTGTGATCAGCCTCTCTCGAGAAGAAGCCCAGTCCCATTTTGGCCCGACAGCAATGCTCGTTTACGCAGATATGGCGGCTTCAAGCCGACAGACCCAACATCGGCTGGGGTGGCACCCGACTGGTCCGGGACTCATTCATGACTTGGAGCAGACGCATTATTCGTAAGTGGCACTGTGTTCCTGCTGTACCGAGGAGAACCCGGAAACACCACACTATTGTTGAAGGTGCTCAAGCATGAGGACGACGATCTATCTCCCTACTGCTCGCGGTCTGTCCGTGATTGCGGGTTCCGATGGAAGCTGGCACGGCACAGTTCGCTTGGAGGGCAAACAGATTCGGTGTGTTGCCGCCACCTCCAATCGAAACAAAGTCGTTTACTGCGGAACATTCGGCGATGGGATGTTCAGAAGCGACGACGGGGGTGTGATTTGGAGTGCGATCAGCGGTTTCACACACTCTAACGTGACGGCGCTTGCAGCATGTAACTCCGGTTCAGTCTATGCGGGGACCGAGCCGAGCGCCATTTTTCGATCTGACGATAGTGGCGAAACATGGCAGGAACTCTCCACGCTGCTGACATTGCCTTCAGCGAAGGAATGGAGCTTCCCACCACGTCCAGAAACACATCACGTCCAATCAATTCTTCCGGATTTGACAAAGCCGCGTCGTTTGCATGTCGCTATTGAGGCCGGAGCGCTGTTGCGCAGCGATGATGCGGGAGGGACATGGCGCGACCGCATTCCGAGCGGTCCAAAAGACACCCACTCTCTTGCGGTTCATCCGCAGAAGCCTACCTTCCTACACTCGGCTGCCGGCGATGGCTATTTCGAGAGCGTCGACGACGGCGATAGCTGGCGACGTATAGTTGACGGCTTGGAGCACCGGTACTGTTGGAGTATTGCCGTCAGCATAACGGATCCGATGACCCTCTTGCTCTCAGCTTCCAATAGCGCATATGCAGCGCACTTCAAAGAGTCAGCCCTTTCCTATATCTATCGCCGTACTGCAAATGAAGAGTGGCGGCAAGTACGGCATGGTTTGCCCAAGCCTCAGGGATCGCGGATCCCGGTTCTGGCCGCGAGTATTGTCGAACCTGGAGTTTTCTACTTCTCCGCTGACGGAATGATTTTTCGATCGGCGGACGACGGCTTGCGATGGCGGCAGCTAGCCATCCAGTGGAGCGGCAAAGCGGCGGCTGAGCACTCGGTAGATATGGCGATCGTCGAGGAGGACTAACTGAATGAATCACAAACATGCTTTCAGGTCCGGATTTACGTGGTGCAGACATCGGGAAGCTGGAGGTAGCGCCGGCTTGTCGCAAGCCGACTGTCGTGCTTTGTGGCTTGAGATAACTCGCTCTTGAAGGTCTTGGTAAAACATCCTTCAAGCCCCAACGGTCAAACATCTTCTGCGGAGAACGGGAAACGTCTTGGATGGTTGAGCCATTCCGCTACGAGGAGGCGAGCCTTTATGGAACACAACAGCAACGCACCACAATCTCCGCTGCTCCATGTTCATGTTTGTCTATATTGCGCGCTTGCATTCCGCAGAGAAGAGGTTGAAGGTCGCGTACATACGAATGGGCTCTTTGTCTGTCCCAAATGCGGGACAGAAGGACCTTTGAATATCGAAATTCGTGAAGTAGGCATTGGCGATACGCCCGTGCGTTACACCCGATAAATTACATGGCAAGCGGAAGCTTCCTCTGAGAAACTTGACCGACGACGCCGAACTTCCTTCCGGCACCCTTAACAAATTCATTCACCAGTCGAGATCTGCTGTCTGCGCGCATCGCCAGACTGGTGACGAGACGGAGACGATGCTCAGCCAAGGGTCGCATCGTAATGCCATCACGAGCAATTTTCCATGCTGCCCAGCGAGGCAGGAACGCAAGTCCCTGATGTTCGCGGATCAATTCTGAGGCTTCTTCGGGGCTGGTGAAGTCAAAAATGTCTGATGGATAAGCACCTATGTCCGCGCCAACGGATTGAATCGCATCGTGCAAATACGCATTCGCATGCTTGCCCAACATTATCCAGTTCCGCATGTGCATCTGCTCCAGGCGAACCTCTCGGCGCGCCGACAAGTCGTCCTCCATGGACATCACGACGTAAATGGGATTGTCTGCGATATTCAGAAGGCTGAGCTGTGGTTTGTGGGGTACGCCGGTTATCACGGCTAGCTCCAGCGTTCCCGCGCCGACCTGGCGGGCTAGCTCATTGGAGTAGTTGCTCCAGAGCTTGATCTTCATCTCGGGAAACAGGGAGAGATGAATGGAAAGTAGCGTTGAAATGAGAATCGGGTCAGTATAAGAAGACTTGCCGATGTTGAGGATTTCGCTCGGCCCATTGAGGACCGCCCGGGCAGACGAAACCGCCCTTTCAGCGGAGGAAACGACTTCTTGAGCCTCGGCAATGAGAACTCGGCCCGCATCGGTGAGTTCAGCGACCTGATGATTGTGTTTGAAGACTTGGAAGCCGAGCTGACGCTCCAGTTTCAATATCTGCTTACTGAGCGTGGATTGGCTCATGTTCAGCCTCTCGGCTGCTCTTGAGAAGTGAAGTACCTCAGCAAGCACAATTGCCGATTGCAACAACCGAATATCCGGTAATACCATGACTATCCTCCAAGGCGCGGATTCTGGGAGGGACATCAAGCACTTCAATGCGTGCGGAATCAACCGCCGAATGCACATGATTGTAATCCTTAGTCGCGTCCAGTGCCCCGCATGGCGAGCCACGGTATTGCGGCGTCATTCCAAAATGGAATGACGCGCGCTCAAAATTTCATTGGACGATTGGCCCTCCGAGGGCGAACCTCGCCTTGTAAACAAGCGGGCAAGGATTCGCCTGCGGAGAGGAGTCACCATGTTCGACGAGAAAAAGCCACCGGCGAGTACAGCAACACCCGATGGCCGCCCGCGAATCGACCGCGAGCCATTGCTCGACAGTCATCAGGCTGCGGCCATTCTTAAGGTTCATCCGAGGACGCTTCAGCGGCTTGTCCATCGTGGCGAAATTGCTGCGGTGCATGTGGGCAAGCTGTGGCGTTTTCGCGCAACTGCTTTGACCGCGTGGATCGACAGGGACATAGCGAGCTGAAATCCGAAGCACAGCGAACTCGAAGGTTTTGTGATGATTTTCCCGCGTGATAGCGTTACGCTGATGACAGCTATCCGTGCCGGGAAATCAAGGGAAGGCACCTTGATGGAACGAGCATGTTACCAATTCGGAAGTTTAACCAGAAAGAAGCGGGCGAAGGGTTCAGACACCTGGGAGTTTCGGTTCTACGAAGCGTCAGAGCAGGGACAACGAAGACGGAAGTCTTGTATTGTCGGCAACGTCGCACAGTATCCAACCAAAGCTCAGGCGCAGAAAGCAGTCGAAGCTCTTCTCCTCAAACTCAACTCTGAAACTCCACAGCAGCGTATGGCCGTGGTGACGTTTGGCGCAATATGTGACCGTTACCTTCAGGAGGAAATGCCGGAACGGTATTCCACCTCGAAGTCGTACCGATCCAATATCAAACTTCACCTGAAGCCGCGCTGGGGTGAGTATCTGCTCGACCGCATCCGTCCGATGGCGGTCGAAGATTGGCTGAAGAAGCTCCCTATGGCTCCGAAGTCGAAGACCCATATCCGAAGCGTGATGCACCTGATGTTCGAGTGTGCGACACGCTGGGAACTTTTCAGTGAGCGGAGAAATCCCATTGCGTTGGTTCGCGTGAAAGATGGCTCGAAGCGTCGGCGGCGTCCAGCGATTCTGACTGTGGACCAGTTTGAAACCATCGTTGCGTTATTGAAGGAACCGTATCGCACGATGGCGTACATCGCCCAATGCCTCGGTCTTCGCGTAAGCGAGATCGCGGCGCTTCAGTGGGACGACTTCGATTTTGAGAAGAATCAGCTTCTCGTTCAACGGAGCATCGTGAACGGGAACGTGGATGATGTCAAAACCGAATACTCCCAGGACTATGTTCCGTTGCACCCGTCGCTGACTGAGGTGGTCTCGGAGTGGAGCAAAGAATCCGTGCCGACAGAAGAAGGCTGGGTCTTTGCCAACCCGATCACCGAGAAGCCTTATTTCCCGACGGAGATTCAGAGGCGACACATCCGGCCTGCCGGATGGTGTCTGGTGGAGTGCCCGAAGTGCGGTGCTAGTGTTGGCGTCTGGTGCAGCCAAGACAAGCCCACGCCGAACGGCGCTCGGCTGCCGATCCACAAAGAGCGCCGGGCCGCAGCCGGGAAGTACAGCTCTATCGGCTGGCACACGTTCCGCCACACGTACCGTTCGTGGCTGGACGAGACCGGAGCGCCGATGAAGGTGCAACAAGAACTGATGCGTCATGCCTCGATCCAGACTACGATGAACGTCTATGGACAGGCCATGTCGTCATCGAAGAGAGAAGCGAATGGGAAGGTCGTAGAGATGGTGCTCAAGCCGCTGAAAGCGAGCGCCTAAACTATGAATTTTCTTATTGGGAGATATTGGGAGTCTGTCGGTAGCACCGGATTCCCGTAAGTTGTTGATTCTTTGGTTGCGGGGGTAGGATTTGAACCTACGACCTTTGGGTTATGAGCCCAACGAGCTACCGGGCTGCTCCACCCCGCAATTTCAGTATACGTCTGTCGCATGGCGGGGTCAATCCTGCGGAGAAGGCGCGCAATTTGCCCGAATTGCTAACGAATGCCGAGGCCGCGCGCAACGAAAATCGGCATCCGTTGATTCAGCATAGGAAGAAAGCAAAAAATGGATACGCTGTAGGTGACGAAATCGAGGATCAACTAGGCGGCGAAATCGAAGTTCAAGAAGGCGACGACGACGGGATAAGAAGACTTTAGCGGAACTTTTCCGTTCAGACCGCGTCTGAGCTACTGTCGGCTGAAGTGCGGTCAAGTGTCCGGGCGGATGAGGATGGATAGCAGGAGTTCCCGGCCGCGCTTGGCGTTCGCAAGGGATTGCGCTATTACGGTCGCCGGATATGACCGCCAGATACGACCAGGAGTGGGACCATGAACGTGAGGATGATTCGTCGTTGGAGCGGACTGGTTCTCGCCGGCGGCCTTGTGGTTGGGACGATAAGCGGTGTGGCGCAGGATCGCAACGCGCTGACAGATGCGCAAGTGGAGTCGAACGTACTGCGCGCGCTAGCCGGTGCGGAGGAGCTTTCGACGCAGAATGTGCAATCGGCGACGGTGTATGGCACAGTGACGCTGACCGGCAATGTTCATGATGAGGCGCTGCGGACCAAGGCGGAAGACCTGGTGGCGCGAGCCCAGGGTGTGAAGAAGGTCGTCGACGAGTTGACTCTGGGCGATACCCCAGTCACAACGGCGAAAGCCAACACCTCCGTGCTGCCCGATGAGCAGAGCCAGGACGCGGCGACAATGGGCCAGCAGCCGGATGGCGCGCAGGCGAATGCGCCGGTGTTGCAGTCGGATGGAACGTATGCGCCGGCTCCAGACGGTTCGGGTGCGCAGCCGCAGCAGCATGTGGATGCGCAGAATGGACAGTCGGGACCGCCGCCGCAGCCGGGCTACCAGGGCAGCAGCCAGCCGGGCCAGCCTGGGTATGCCGGGCAGCCGGAATACCGACAGCCGGGATACGGACAGGCTGGACCTCCGCCCTCGGAGCGGCAGCCGATGGGGCAAAACTACGCTCCGCCGGTTTCTGTACCGGGCGGTCAACAGGCCGGTCTGCCAGTGACGGTTCCCGCAGGCTCCATGCTGCGGATACGGATCAATCGCGGTCTGGATTCCAACCATATTCAGCCGGGCGAGCGGTTCGACGGAACGGTGCTGACCGATGTCGTTGCCGGCGGCGCGGTCGCGATCCCGCGGGGAGCGACGGTGCAGGGCACGGTCGTCGATGCCAAGAAGGCAGGTGTCTTCAAGGGCCATGGCGAGCTTGCGTTACAGATCGAGAATATTACGCTGGGCGGGAATGTGTATCCGCTGCCGACCCAGGTATGGCAGCGGGAGGGCCGGGACAAGACCGCCGGAACGGTAAACAGCGCGCTGGGGCTGGGGGTACTTGGAGCGATCGTGGGCGGCGTGGCCGGAGGCGGTGAGGGCGCGGCGATTGGCGCGGGCGTGGGCGGAGCCGCGGGCGTGGCGGGGTCGGCGGCGACGCCGCGCGGGCAGATCATTATTCCGCCGGAGTCGGTGTTGAGCTTTACCACCGCGCAACCGGCGACGGTGCGGACGGTTTCGGAGGCGGAGATGGCGCGGTTGTCCTACGCTGCGGGACCGGGCCAGCCTCGGCCGCGGCCCCCGATGCGCCGGTACTATAGCCCGTACTACGGCTATTACTACGGTCCGGCATATTAACGGGTGCGTCGGTCGCGTCCGGGAGCAGTTCAAAAGACGCAAGGCTTAGGGAACCTCTAATCAAGTCCTCCAAGCCCTCCTCAGGGGCTAAAGCCCGATTGATTCTAGATATTTTAAGGGCACGACTGAAGTCGTGCCCTTAACGAAGGGCACCCTAATCAGAGCTTCCTTAGAACCTGTCCAACAACTTCTTTTCTGACCAGGCTATGGAGATACCCCCGTCCCCCCCTCCCCCCTTGACTGGTTGCTTCTATGCAAAACAGTTCATCGAAAGGACTTAGCAGGGGGATTGACTCCCCCTTGCAGTCAAATCCGTCCTATGGGTGGCTGCGGGTGGGGGGATTTTTTCCGTTCTTCCTACTGTTTCCATGATACGGCGCGGCGCAGGGAAAATACGCCAAACGATTCCTGGCCACATGCTCTTTGTTTTCAAGGAGATCAGAGCGGTTAATTCGGCTGCGGGGCTTGACAGGTTCTCGAGCGAGCTGGAGAACCTGTGGAGAGAAACGCTACTCGAGTCCGCTGCTGCCGGCCCCAGGACTGCTTGGCCGGTCCCTGCCTCTTCGTGCGTGGGCCGTCCTGTTCCGAGTTTTTGGACAGGTTCGCAGGGAGTGGGAGGGGGTTCATCTCCAGAGTCGCGCTTCGGTTCGCCCGCTCGTTCGCGTGTTTTAGTGCATACTATGGAGAGACGTCCGGCTGTAAGGCAGGGCGGGTAACGCGCTGGTGGACGGATGCGTCCACTTCTGGGCTATCGAAGGCCCGGCGCAGCTTCGAAAAGATTTTTTAGAAGGCCGGCCAGGCACGGATCAGCAATCGGCGGCCGGACAGGTTTTGAGAATGACAGCAAACGGACGGTTAACGGCCCCGCCTCAGGTTGAGGTTGTGTTGGCCACAAACTCTGTTTGCGGTAGTTTGCCGGCGGGCATCCGAAAGGGACCCAAGGCAGGCGGTACAACACTGGAACTATCCTCTCCTGGCACCAGCCGGCGGGCCCGCTCCCTGAGCGGTGTGACGCAGGTTGGAGTACGCCCTGATTCAGGGTGCGGCCTCCGGAAGCTCGACCCAGTCTCCGCAGCTCATCTTCTGTCCGTCTCGCAGGGGGCGGCCGCGGGAGACTGACGCTTCAGGTCAGGGATTCCAGCGGTAGAGATCTTCGCCTGTTCTGCCTGCTTCGACCATCGGCCTTAAAGGCTGGGGCGAGCGGAAAGCAGAGCAATGTCGAAGGAAATTTACATATCGAGTACGCCGCACGAGACGCGGCTGGCGATCGTCGAGAAAGACGAACTTACAGAGATTTATTACGAGCGGGAGAACGAGTATACGCTTGCCGGCTCGATCTACAACGGGCGCGTGACGCGTGTGCTGCCGGGTATGCAGTCGAGCTTTGTGGACATCGGTCTGGAGCGCGATGCGTTCCTGTACATCACCGACTTCATGGAAGAGGCTGGGGACGCGGCTGATTTTGACTCGGCCGGGCCTGTGGCTGGCGGGGCTGGGGCGGCTCGGTCCGGCAACGGGGAGCGGTCGTCTCGCGGCGAAGGGCGCGCCGAGGGCCGGGACGGCGGCCGGGGGCGCCGCGAAGACCGTGGGCGTGAGGGACAGAATGGGGCGGCCAAGGAAAGCGCGATTGCAGCGCCGCGCGATTTTGCTCCAGTAGCTCGCGACTTTGGTCCGGTGGATGATGAGGGATTCGGCGCGGCGCCGGCCGCAGTGGACAGCGAGGAGATTGGCGAAGGCGCTCCAGGAGCCGATGGCAGCCGGCGCTGGCGCGGTCGTCGTGGACGCCGCCGGGGAAGGACCAACGGGGAGCAGGGCGCGGAGGGGTCGGCGACGAGCGAGCGAAGCGAGTCTGCGCCGGCGGAGCGCAGCCCGGAGCCCGAGGCGAGAACGGAACGCGCGGCCTATGAGAGCAGGGCCGGTGAGCACAGAGGCGGCCAGGACAGGGCTGGCGAACACAGGGCTGGGCGGGATCGCGGCGACGGGGATCGAAGCCGTGGCGGAGAGCGCGGTCCGGAGAGCGGCGCCGAGCAGGGCAGCCGCGAGGGCCGGCACAATGCGGTTCGGGAGCGGTTTGCGCCGCGCGGCGGAGCGAGCCGGGAATCGGGTCGAGAGACGCACCACGAATCGGGTCGAGGCGAGGGTGTAGAGATCGCCGCAGCGGCGGAGCCGTTCATTCTTCCCGGCGAGTCGCTGTCGAAGTATCGGCGCGGAGATCGATCCAATCAAGGAGCGGATGCGCCCACTTCTCAGTCGGCGGGGGCATTTGCGGCCCCGATCGTGCAGCCGCGGCCCTCGACCGAGGTACAGCCGTTGGTGGGCTGGGACGGCGGGCTGGTGCTGCCGGGCGAGACATTGTCGCGGCATCGCGAGCAGCGCGCCGAAGGGCGATCCGGAACGTCTTCGGGGGCCCGCGGTGCGGGTCACGAGGAGGCAGGCCCACGAGAGGCTGGCGCAGGTAACTCCGACCAGGGGCGCGGGCGTGACCGGCGGCGGGATCGCGATGAGCGGCGTGGAGGGGGCGGACGCGAGGGTGCAGCGAGGACCGAATTCAGCGCGCAGCCCCAGCGATTGGATCCGGCCGAGGCTGTCCTGCCTGCGGCGACATCGCAGCATGAGCCAGAGGCGAATGGGCTGCCGTTCAGGGACGATGCGCCGGGATTTGAGGTTCGGGAGACGGAGACGCGGCTGCAGATAGAGCAGCAACTTGCGGGCGGCGCAGCTTTTGAGCCCCAGACGGATGCAGTCTGTGAGCCAACGACGGATGCAATCTACGAGTCGCGGCTCGACAGCGCGCAGGTTGAGACTGCGGAGAGCGTTCTGGCCGAAGCCGCGAGTGAGGCGGCCGAGGAGTTTCACGAGACGGTTGCCGAGTACGAACCTGAAGAGGAGGCTTCGGCTTCGGTCCGTGTCGATCCGGCGGGAGCGAGAGAGTATCGGCAGAGTGCTCCCGGGCAGGCGTTTGTTGTCGACGCGGAGGAAGAGGCGAGGGAAGCGGCCGATGCGGCTCATGACCGCGAGTTGGAGCATGCCTTTACGGCGGTGCAGGCGAGCGGCGAGATGATCTCGGAGAATGCGCGGGAGGAAGAAGCGCCGCATGCTGCGACTGCGCCGAGCAAGTCCGAGACCGCACCCATCGAGCATGAAACGGCGGTGCAGTCGGTGCACCTGGCGGAGGCAGAGGTGTCGAGCGTGGCGTTTGCGACCGCGCCGAATGGTGCGCTCTCGGCGAGCTTCGAACCTGGAGACGGGCAGCTCGAAGAAGAGCTGCTGGACGAGGAGGAGGGCGAGATCGGCGGCCTTCACGCGAGCGCTTTCGATGACGACACGGAAGAAGAGACGCTGGACAATGCGGCCGATTTGGGCAGCATGATCCGCGACATGTCGATCGACGAGATCACCCGTGCGGAGCCTGCGGAGCTGGACGAGGACGACGAGGAGGACTTCGAGGACGACGACGACGAGGCCCTGGAGGAAGAGGACCTGGAGGAAGAGGACCTGGAGGAAGAGGACCTCGAACACGACGATCTCGAACAGGACGAGCACGGTGAGGACGAGCTGGATTCCGAAGTTTCAGGGCACGATATCAGCGAGGCCGAAGAGGACGAGTTTGCCGAAGGCGGGACCTTCGACGAGAGCCGCGACGAGGCCGGCCGCGAGAACGGCGATGCGGCGCTCGGAGAGGGTGCGGGCGCGGGTCGCGAAGGGCAGCGCGAGGCTGAGCGGCACGGACGCCGGGATGGCCGGCGGGGCGGACGCGACCGGAGTGAACGGGGGGGTGAACGCGGCGGCGATCGCGGGCATCGGGACCGGCGCGGGGCGACGAATGCGCGCTCGGGCGGCGGTGGCCGCGGGCATGGCGACAGAGGAGGCGGACGCACGATGCAGGCGACCGATCTGCCTGCGATCAGCGATCTGCTGAAGCCGGGGCAGGAGGTACTGGTGCAGATCGCCAAAGAGCCGATCGCCAAGAAGGGTGCGCGCATTACCAGTCATATCGCGCTGCCGGGGCGGTTCCTGGTATTCATGCCGACGGTCGGCCATATCGGTGTGAGCCGCAAGATCGAGAGCGATGGCGAGCGGCGCAGGCTGAAGGAAATCCTGCTGAGTGAACGCGGCGAGGCGAGCGGCGGGTTCATCGTGCGCACGGCTGCTTCGGGCGCGAGCGAGGAAGAGCTGCGCAGCGATCTGAGGTTCCTGCTCAACCTGTGGGCCGACATCAAGCAGCGCTCGGAGAGCTCGAAGTCGCCGGCGCTGATCTATCACGACCTGAACCTCGTCGAGCGGATTCTGCGCGACCAGGTGACTGACAACTTCTCGGCGATCTGGGTCGACACGGAGACCGAGTACGAGCGCGTGCTGCGCTTCCTGCAGCGCTTCCAGCCGAGCCTGATCCGGCGCGTGAAGCTGTACACCAAGGACACGCCGCTGTTCGAGCAGTTCGGGATTTCGGCGGAGATCGACAAGGCGCTGCGCTCGAAGGTGTGGCTGAAGTCGGGTGGATCGATCGTGATCAACCAGACCGAAGCGCTGGTGGCGATCGACATCAACACTGGCAAGTACGTCGGCAAGACGGCGAGGCTGGAAGACACGATCGTGAAGACGAATCTGGACGCGATTCCCGAGATCGTACGGCAGATCCGGCTGCGCGATCTGGGCGGCATCATCATTATCGACTTCATCGACATGGACGAGCGCAAGAATCGCAACAAGGTGATGGCCGCGCTCGAAGAGGAGCTGAAGAAGGACCGCGCGCCTTCGAAGGTTCTGCAGTTCAACGATTTCGGCCTGGTCGCGATTACACGCAAGCGGGTGAAGCAGTCGCTGGAGCGCACGCTGTCGTCCACCTGCGGCGTGTGCCAGGGCACCGGCATGACCAAGTCGCCGGTGACGGTGTGCAACGACATCTACATCGAGATGCGCAAGATGCACAAGCTGATGGAGAAAGGCGACATCATGCTGCGCGTCAACCCGGAGGTTGTGAAACAGCTCAAGTCGGGCAGCGGAAAGTGGCTGCAGGAGATGGAAGAGATGTCGGGCAAGACGATCCTGGTGAAGAGCGATCCGAGCCTGCACCCGGAGCAGTTCGATATCCACTAAGGCGAAGTGGTGATGAGGATGCGTTGGGCAGCTGGGCTGGTTCTGATGGGTGCGATGATGGCCGCCGCGCAGACCCCGGCTTCGCAGAAGCGGGCGGATGGAGCTGTAACGCCGCTGATGGAGTATGGGTCGGCGATGAACGGGGGAGTCTGCGCGCCGCTGGCGTTGATCTCGCATGGAGCGGGCGGGAGCGAGCGAGGCTATGCCTATCTGGCCGAGGGGCTGGCGGCGCGGGGCTGGTTTGCCGTGGTGATGGGGCATAAGGAGAGCGGCCGTTTAGTAGCAGAGGCCGATGTGGCCGCCAAAGGGAGTAGGCAGGACGGATTGCAGGAGCTGGTGGCAACGCCGTCGGCGTATACGGCCCGGCTGATGGATGTGGGCGCGGGGCTGGCCTGGGCGAAGACGCAATGCACGGCGGCGAGAGGGATTCCGTTTCGCGCGCTGCTGGGGCACTCGATGGGAGCGGAGACCGTGATGCTGGAGGCGGGTGCGGCGAGCAAGCTGGGGCTGCCGCCGGGGCAGGACAGGTTCGATGCGTATGTGGCGATGTCGGTGGCGGGGCCGGGAACGGTGTGGACCGAGGACTCGTGGAGCCGGATCCGGAAGCCGATGTTTGTGCTGACGGGGACGCTGGATGGGTACGTGAACGGCGGGGCGAAGCAGCGGCAGGTGGCGTATACGGATCTGCCGCCGGACGGGGAGCGCGGATGTCACTGGCTGGGGGTGATCGATGGCGCGACCCACAGGAGCTTTGGCGGGCGCGGCCCGAATCCCGCGGTTGTGAATGCGGAGATTGTGAGCACGGTGGACAGCTTTTTGAAGGGTGCGCGAGCGGGTAAGTGCGTGTTGCCGGCCAAGGTCGCGGGGTTCCGGATGGAGAGCAAGTAAGCACAGACCGATAGACTGGACGCATGACCGGCTCGCGATTTCGGGACTTCGACTGGATGCTGCTGGGCCTGGTGCTCGTGCTGGCGGTCCTTGGCGTGTTCGAGATCCGGTCGGCGACGGCGATGACCAAGTTCCATGGCTTTCAGCAAAAGCAGATGGGCTTTCTGGCGGTGGGGATCGTGGCGATGTTTGCGATGTCGCTGATCGACTATCACCGGTTGCTGGACATCTCGTACTGGGCTTATTTTGTGAGCCTGCTGGCGCTGGTTGCGGTGAAGCTGTTCGGGCAGCGCGTGATGGGCGGGCGGCGCTGGATTAACCTCGGCGGCGGGGCGCACTTTCAGCCGTCGGAGTGGGTCAAGCTGGTGCTTATTTTGTGGGCCGCGCGATTCTTCTGGGAGATCGTAGGAAGCGGCCGAGAGCTGAGCTGGCGCGATATCGCGAAGTCGTTCGCGCTGATCGGACTGCCGATGCTGCTGGTGCTCAGCCAGCCGGACCTGGGAACGGCGCTGACCTATGCGCCGATCCTGCTGGCCGCGCTGTTCATGGGCGGGCTGCGGTTGAAACAGGCGGCGATCCTGCTGGTCGGCTTTGCGCTGCTGGGGGGGATTGCGTGGAAGAGCGGCAAGGTTTTGAAGCCCTACCAGAAGGCGCGGCTGACGGCGTTCGCCAATCCCGACACGGACCCGAAGGGCTCGGGATATCAGATACGGCAGTCGCTGATTGCGGTGGGCTCGGGCGGCCTGTGGGGCACGGGCGCCAACAAGGGATCGCAGACCCAGGGGGATTTTCTGCCCATTCCTTACACGGACTTTATCTTTGCGGCGTTCTGCGAGGAGCATGGGTTTATCGGCGCGATGGGCGTGCTGCTGCTGTACTTTTTGATTCTTGTTCGGTTGATTCAGAATGCGCAGACGGCATCCGATCCGCCCGGAACGTTCATTGTGCTGGGCGTGGCGGCGGTGCTGCTGTTCCAGATCGCGATCAACATTGGAATGTGCGTGGGCCTGATGCCGGTGACCGGAATTCCGCTGCCCCTGATGAGCTATGGCGGATCGAATATTATCTTTACTTTTCTCGCGCTGGGGATCGTGATGAATGTGCGCATGCGGCGGTTCGTGAATTAGGGCGGT
Organism: Granulicella sp.; assembly: GCA_965277925.1. Lineage (GTDB taxonomy): Bacteria > Acidobacteriota > Terriglobia > Terriglobales > Acidobacteriaceae > Granulicella. The sequence continues at coordinate 3,731,437 of OZ255850.1, forward strand.
TTTCCCCAACGGTGTAGAGGCGCCTCAAACAGCAGATTCCTCCGCTGCGCTGCGGAATGACAACCAGAAATACAAAAGCAAAACTCTACAGCGGTGGGCGAGCTGGGCTAGAAATACCACGGCTGATTTATACTTTGAGATGAGCCCCTGCTAGCAGGCATGGTGCGTCTCCTCTCGTACGTAGGGACATGGGAGACGAGGCCTTCCGTCGTGCGCAAAAATCCCGGGCAGCGAAGCCTCGCCCACGAGGTCCGCGCGAAGTGAAGGTCGTCAGCCAAGCATGATCCGCATTCTGCAGCAGAACAACAAGTTCACCAAAGCCATCTTCGGAGTTATTATCGGCGCCACCATCATTTTGATGGTGATCTTTCTTGTCCCTGGCATCTTCAACGACGACGCTTCGAGCAATCCGGCGGTGTTTGCGACGGTGCGCTCGCCGGGGTTCTTCGGAAAGTTCTCCGGCGACAGCACGTCGATCCAGAGCGCGGATGTGCAGCGCGAGGCCGAGACGCAGATGCGGCAGCAGAACCTGCCGGATTTTTATCTGCAGTTCCTGCTCAGCCGCGCGGGCCAGATCGAGGTGGAGCGCGCGGTGCTGCAGCGCGAGGCCAATCGGCTGGGGCTGACGGTGAGCAACCAGGACCTGCGCAGTTATCTGCAGAGCGGGCCTTACTCGCAGTATCTCTTTCCCGGCGGGAAGTTCATCGGTCAGGACCGCTACATCGATTTCGTGGAGCAGTACTTCCGTCTGCCTGTGGCGCAGTTCGAGAACGAGGTCAAGGCTGACCTCGAGCTGCAACGGCTGCAGGCGCTGGTGACGGGCGGCGTTACTGTCTCGGACCAGGCGGTGCGCGCGGAGTATATGCAGACCGGGACCAAGGTGAAGTTCGATTACGCGGTGATCTCGGCGGCCAGCATCGCGCAGACGATCAATCCCAGCGACGCGCAGTTGCAGACATTTTTCAACCAGAATACGGCGCGTTATGCGACCGCGATTCCGGAGACGCGCAAGATCGAGTTTGTCTCCTTCGACAGCTCCAGCGTTCCGGGCGGTGTGCCCCAGGTGACCGATGCGCAGGCGCAGGCCTACTACGGCGCTCATCAGGACCAGTACAAGACGCCCGAAGAGGTGAAGACGCGGCACATCCTCATCGCCGTGCCCAAGGGCGCCGACGCCAAGACCGACGCGGCCGCCAAGGCCAAGGCCGAAGACGTGCTGAAGCAGTTGCAGGCGGGCGGAAACTTTGCGGAGCTGGCGAAGAAGGACTCGGACGACCCGGGCAGTAAGGACCAAGGCGGAGAGCTGCCGCTCATTCCGACGGCGCAACTGGATCCCGCCTATGCCAAGGCGGCGATGGCGCTGAATCCTGGGCAGACTTCGGCGATCGTGCGCTCGCAGTTCGGCTATCACATCATCCAGACGGAACAGAAGCAGGCTGGTGGCGTGAAGGCCTTCGCCGACGTGAAGGACTCGATCGTGAAGCAACTGCAGACGCAGAGCGCAGCCGCCGCGGCGCAGACCTATGCGGACAAACTGGCGGCGCAGGCCCGCACCAATGGCCTGCAGAAGACCGCGGACGAGAACAAGCTGCACCTGATCACCACCGGCTACGTCGCGCACAACGGCGTGATTCCGAGTCTGCCGGATTCGACGGGACTGCTGACGGCGGCTTTCAGCGCGGCCAAGGGCGCGGCGCCGCAGAGTGTCTCCACCGGCGATGGCTATGCGGTGTTTCAGGTGGAGGACGTTCAGGCCGCGCATGCGCCGGGGTTCGCCGAATATAAACCGCAAATTTTGACCGACTATCGCACGCAAAAGGCGCCGGAACTGCTGAACGCGCAGTTAATTAAACTTTCCGACCGCGCCAAGGTGCTGGGCGATCTGTCCAAGGCGGCCGCGGAGATGAACGTGCCGGTGAAGACCAGTGACCTGGTGGGACGCGATGCGCAGGTGCCGGATATCGGCGCTCTGACGGGAGCGGCTTCGGTGGTGTTTACCATGCCCAAGGGCGGGATTTCGGGGCCGATCGATGAAAGCGCGAATGGCGCCGTTCTGCAACTGGTCGACAAGCAGGAGCCTGCGCCCGCGGACGTTGCGAAGAACTTCGCGGCGACGCGGGAGAAGCTGCTGGCGCAGCAGCGGCAGGAGGCATTCAGTGTCTTCGTCGGCTCGCTGATGCAGAGTTACGAGAAGGCCGGCGCGATCGCTTACAGCAGGAAGCAGACGGGTCTGCCGATCTCCGGAAGTTAGGGCATTGCGCGCGGCCTGCGAAGCACCGCAGCCGCCCAGAGCGCCCGCGGCATCTCCAGAGCCGCTCACGACCGTCTTACGATGGGAGGCGCGGACTGACGGAGATGAAGGCAATGACGGAACGCATTTCGGGAGTTCTGCTGCATGTGACGTCGCTGCCTTCCTACGGGGGCATTGGGGATTTTGGGCCCGCGGCGTATGGATTCGTAGACTTCCTGGTGTCGGCCAAGCAGCGGCTGTGGCAGGTGTTGCCGCTCAGCCCGACGGGCTATGGGAGCTCGCCCTACTCGGCGTTGTCGGCCTTCGCGGGCAACCCGTTGCTGATCAGCCTGGAATTTCTCGCGCGCGATGGATGGATTGCGTGGGAGCGCATTCAGGGGCTGCCGGGACACGAGGGGCCGGTCGATTTCGCGACCGTGTACGACAGCAAGCGGCCGCTGGTGGAAGAGGCTGCAGCGAACTTTCTCGATCACGCGAGCGACGAACAGCGGCAGCGCTTTCAACGCTTCTGTGAGGTGAACCTTGCGTGGCTGACCGACTACGCGATGTTCAACGTGCTGCGACGGCGATTCGAGTACGCGTCGTGGCACACGTGGCCGCCCGAGTTCGCGTGCCGCCAGTCCGATGCCATGGCCACACTGCTCAACGAGAGCGGGCGTGAGATGGCCGTCGAGCAGGTTGTGCAGTTTTTCTTCAACGAGCAGTGGTGCGCGCTGCGCGGCTACTGCGCCGAACGCAAGATCAGGATACTGGGCGACGTTGCGATCTTCGTCAGCTACGATAGCGCGGATGTGTGGACGCATCCGGAGATCTTCGAACTGGATGAGCAGCGCAACCCAGTGCGTGTGTCGGGCGTGCCTCCGGATTATTTCTCGAAGACCGGACAGCGATGGGGCAATCCGCTGTACAAGTGGTCGCTGCTGGAAGAGCACGGCTTCGACTGGTGGGTGGCGCGGATTCGCCGCGCTTTGACGCTCTATGATGAGGTGCGTCTGGATCACTTTCGTGGCTTCGAAGCCTATTGGTCGATCCCCGCCGATGAAGAGACGGCGATGAATGGCCAATGGGTGAAAGCCCCGGGCCATGCGCTGTTCCATCGGCTGAGGGAGATCTTCGGTGAGCTGCCGTTCATCGCCGAAGACCTCGGCCTCATCACCAAGGAAGTGGATGAGCTGCGCGAGTTCTTCGGCATGCCCGGCATGCGCATCCTGCAGTTCGGATTCGGCGATCGCGGAGGACATCTGTATCTGCCGCACCGCTATGTCGAGAACACCGTCGTCTACACGGGCACGCACGACAACAATACGACGCTGGGCTGGTGGCGCGAGGATGTGAGCGAGGATGAGCGCGCAAGCGTGCAGACCTATCTGCACCCCATCGAGCACGACGGCGACATCGTGTGGGCGATGATCAAGGCGGCCGCGACGTCGGTCGCGAAAATATGCATCTTTCCGCTGCAGGACGTGCTGCATCTGGGCAGCGACGCGCGCATGAACAGGCCCTCGGCGGCGGCGGGGAACTGGAACTGGCGCTATGGGATTAACGCGCTGCACCCGGATTTCGCGGCCAAGCTGGCGGCCATCATGGAGATGACCGACCGCGACGGCTATGAGAAGCCGGTCGAAGGCGACGGGGCAGGTGGACCGACCGACGAGGCCTACCTGCGGGTGCTCGAGGGCGCTACGCGATGATTCCCGGGTGGCCGCAACGGTCGGGATGTCCTTTGACCGCGGGCGCGTAAACTAGAAAGAAACGAGGAGGCATCAGTGCCACTTTCCGGAGAAGCTATCCGCACCATGAATTACGTTGACGATATTTCCGTTACGCTGCGCCGCATCATGACGGTGCTCCCGTTTCTGACGCCGGAGGAGCGCGAGCGCGTGGCGGCGCACATCCGCAAGTCGGAGCCGAGCTATGAGTCGGTTGTAACGGCGATCGCGGCGAAGTAGATGCCAGAGCCGGCGATCACCGTGCGGCGTGTGGCGGTAATCGGCGCGGGGACCGCAGGGCGCGCGTTTGCGCTGCGTTGCGCGGGCGCAGGCTTCGAGGTGGTGCTCGAGGACGTGATGCCGGCGCGACTGCGGCGCGCGCAGGATGAGTATGCCGAGTCTGCCGGGCTGGTTGGCGAGCACGCAGGCTCGCTGGGCGTGAATTGCAAAGGCTCGCTGCGCTATGCGCTGACGGTGGAGGACGCGGTGCATGACGCGGACCTTGCGATCGACTTCGTTCCCGATGAACTGGAATCGAAGCTCGAAATCTTCAGCCTGCTGGATCGAATGGCGCCGCCGCGCACGATCCTGTGTACGCCGACACGGGCGCTGAGTATGACCGATCTCGCGTCGTGCACCTATCGGCCGGCGCGATGTGTGGGCTTGCGCGGGGCCAGCGTCGATCTTCTCGGAGGCGACGTGGAGATTGTTCGCAGCCGCTTTCTGGAGCCGTCGGTGGAGCAAGCGGTGGGTGCGTTTCTTGCCGCTCTCGGGTTTGCCGTGCGCGCGATTGCAGATACCGAAGAGCCGATGCTGGTGAAGAATGTTGCGGTCGTCGTAGAACCGGAACTGCAACAATAAAAAAGCGACCTGCGACACCGATAGGCAATCTGCTCCAGTTGTATAGGCGCGAGACTGAAGCGGTGCGCCCGATGGTGTATAGCAAATCCGAAAAGCAGATTCCTACGGAATGACAACCAGAAAAGCAAGTGCAAGTGCAGGGGCAAGAGCAGCAGGGATCTATACCAAAAGGGGATTCCGCTACAGGCCGCAGGCAGGCGCGTCCGCGAGCGTAGAGTTAAGGCTTATGGGAAGTTTTGGAACGTCCAATCTTGGAGGCGCGCCACGCATGCGCGCCGCGGACAAACCGCTGCGCGGCGGCGGCAGTGGCATGCGTCGCGCAATCGCGGCGGACTTGACGGCCAAGCGGCCCAAGCCAAAGTTGAAAGACATGTGGCCCGAGATTTGGGCGCTCATCAAGCCGCGGCGCTGGTTGCTGGCCGGATGTTTCTGCATCATGGTGGTGAACCGGGCCTGCTCGCTGGTGCTGCCGCTCTCGTTCAAGCCGCTGATCGATCAAGTATTCACAAAACATCGGATCGACCTGCTGCCGTACGTGGTGGGAGCCGTCGTGCTGGCAACGATGCTCCAGGGCATCACTTCGTACGCGCTAACGCAACTGCTGTCCAAGGAAGGGCAACGGCTGATCGCTGATCTGCGCAAGCAGGTGCAGGAGCATGTCGGGCGGCTGCCTGTCATGTTCTATGACGAGAACCGCACGGGCACATTGGTCGCGCGCATCATGACCGACGTGGAGGGTGTGCGCAACCTCATCGGGACCGGCGTAGTGGATTTTGTTGGCGGTGTGCTGACGGCGATTTTTGCGTTCTCCTACCTGATGCATGTGAGCGTGAGCATGACGCTGCTGGCGTTCGTGATCATGACCGCGTTTGCGCTGGTACTGCAGAAGGCGTTCAAGACGATCCGGCCGATCTTTCGCGAGCGCGCGAAGATCAACGCGGAGGTCACCGGAAGACTTACGGAATCGCTTGGCGGCGTGCGGGTGGTGAAGGGATATCACGCTGAACAGAGCGAGGCGCGGGTGTTCGCGGGCGGTGTGGCGCGGCTGTTGGAGAACGTCATCAGTTCTCTGACCGCGCAGTCGCTGATGACGCTGGCGTCGACCGTGATTCTGGGGATTGTGGGCGCGACGGTGATGTATATGGGCGCGCATTTGAACTCGGTCGGAAAGCTTTCGACAGGCAGTTATTTTGCGTATGTGATGGTGCTGGCGTTCATGACGGCGCCGATCGTGCAGCTGGTGTCGATCGGCACGCAGTTGACCGAGGCGTTGGCGGGGCTGGACCGTACTCGCGAGGTGCTCGGCGAGCGCGCGGAGGATGCGGACCCGGCGCGGCGGTTGGAACTTGGGGTCATCCACGGCGATGTGCGGTTTGTCGATGTGGGCTTTGCGTATGTCGCGGACAAGCCGGTGCTGCATGGTATCGGCTTCGAGTCGCGGCCGGGAACGGTGACGGCGCTGGTGGGATCGAGCGGGTCCGGCAAATCGACGATCATCAGCCTGATTTGCGGCTTCCACACGGCGCAGAGCGGCGCTGTGTTGATCGACGGGCACGACCTGGCGACGGTGAAGTTGTCGAGCTATCGGCGGCAGTTGGGCGTGGTGCTGCAGGAGACATTCTTATTTGACGGAACGATCCGCGAGAATGTGCGGTTCTCGCGGCCGGAGGCAACCGAGGAGCAGGTGATGAAGGCCTGCGCGATTGCGCGGGTGGATGAGTTCGCGGAGCGGTTTCCGGAGGGATACGACACCATCGTGGGCGAGCGCGGCGTGAAGCTGAGCGGCGGGCAGCGGCAGAGGATCTCGATTGCTCGGGCGATCCTGGCGGACCCGCGGATTCTGATTCTGGATGAGGCGACGAGCTCGCTGGACTCGGAGTCGGAGGCGCTGATCCAGCATGGGCTGAGCTACCTGATGCAGGGGCGGACGACGTTCGTGATCGCGCACCGGCTGTCCACGATTCGCAAGGCGGACCAGATCCTGGTGGTGGAAGAAGGGCGCATCGTGGAGCGTGGGACGCACGATCAGCTCTACAGGATGGGCGGGCGGTACTTCGATCTGTACACGCGGCAGCATGGGCTGGAGACGAATCTGTTTCTCGCACCGGGTGAAGGCGATGCGGTGGAGGCGGTCTAGATCTTTTCAACCTCCAATTCGCGGAGCAGAAAGGCGTCGTCGAAGGCGAGCTCTTTTAGGTAGTCGTAGCGGCCGGAGGCGCCACCGTGGCCGGCGTCCATGTTGATGTGGAGCAGCAGGGGCGTGGCGTTGGTCTTGAGCGTGCGGAGTTTGGCGACGTACTTGGCAGGCTCCCAGTACATGACCTGGGAATCGTTGAGGCTGGTCTTGATGAGCATGGCGGGGTAGGGGCCGGGCTTCAGGTTGTCGTAGGGGGAGTAGCTGAGCATGTAGTGGAAGGCCGCGTCCTCATTGGGGTTTCCCCATTCTTCGTACTCGGCGACGGTGAGCGGGAGGGAGGCGTCGAGCATGGTGTTCATCACATCGACGAACGGGACGTGCGAGAGAACGACGCGGAAGAGGTTCGGCTTGCCATGCTGGATCGCGAGGTTGACGACCGCGCCCATCAGCAGACCGCCCGCCGAACCGCCCTCGATGGCGACACGGGCGGGGTTGCCGTAGCCCTCGCGCAGGAGGAACTCGACGGCTTCGATGAAATCGGTGAAGGTGTTGCGCTTGAGCATCATCTTGCCGGCGTCGTGCCAGGGGTCGCCGAGTTCGCCGCCGCCGCGGATGTGCGCGTAGGCGAGGACCAGGCCGCGGTCGAGCAGCGCAAGGCGTGAGGTGCTGAAGCCCAGCGGCAGCGCGTAGCCGTAGCTGCCGTAGCCGTAGACGTAGAGCGGCGATGTGCTGTCCTTGTGAAACTTGTCGCGCCGGTAGACGAGCGAAACAGGAATCTGCGTGCCATCGTGGGCGGCGAACCCGAGGCGCTCGGAGGCGTAGTTGGCGGTGTCGAAACCGCCGGGGACTTCCTGTTGTTTGAGCAGCGTGGAGACGCGGGTGGCGACGTCGTAGGAGAAGACGGAGGCGGGACGGACGAGCGACTGGTAGGCGTAGCGGAAGGTGGTTTCGTTGAAGTCCCGGTTGATCTCGCTGAAGGCTTCGTAGGCAGGGTCGGGGAAGCGGATGGCCTCCGAGGCCGCCGGATCGGCGGGAAGGCCATCGGTGGTGAGCGCAAGAACGCGCAGCACCGGAAGGCCGCGCTCGCGATAGGCGGCGACGAAAAAGTCGCGGAAGAGGTCGAAGCCTTCGAGAGGGGAGGCGGGGCGTTCGGGGAGAATCTCCTGCCAGCTTTCGCGGCCCGGGCTGGAGACGGGGGCGCGTACGAGGCGGAACCGCTCGGCGTGGAGGTTGGTCTGGATGTAGAAGAAGCCGTCGCGGTGGTCGACGGAATATTCTTCGTCGTCGACGCGTGGGGCGATGAGTTGGAAGGCGTCTTCAGACTGGCCGGACGCCAGAAACCAGGTCTCGCTGGTGGTGTGGCTAGCGATTTCGAGCAGGAGGTACTGGCGATCCCGGGTTCGGCCGACGCCGAGGTTGAAGCGCTCGTCCGGTTCTTCGAAGACTTGTACGGCGGTTGAGCCGAGGCGGAGGCGGAAGAGGCGGTCCTGGCGCTTGGTCTGCTCGTCCTCTGTCGTAAAGAACAGAGTTGTGGAATCCGCGGCCCAGGCGAGCGAGCCCACGCGCTGGGCGGTCTCGGGCAGCAGGTCGCCGGTGGTGAGGTCCTTGATGGCCAGGGTGTACTGGCGGAAGCCGGTGGTGTCGGTGGTGTAGGCCAGCAGGCGGCCGTCGGGGCTGACGGAGGTCGCGCCGAGGGACATAAACGGGTGGGCCTCTGCGAGGAGGTTCACGTCCAGGATGACCTGCTCGGCGGCGGGATCGGAGCGGTCCGGCGCGGGGGAGGGATAGCGGCAGAAGCGCGGATATTGCTGGCCTTTCGCGGTGCGGGTGAGGTACTCCCAGACGCCGTCGCGGTAGGGGACGGAGACGTCGTCTTCCTTGATGTGCGACAGGATTTCGTCGTAGAGGGCCTGCTGGAGCGGCTCGGTGCCGCGCATGGCTTCGGCGGTGTAGGTGTTTTCGCCGGTAAGGTAGGCGAGCACGCGGGGCGAGGTCTTGTCGCGCATCCAGGCGTAGTCGTCGCGCAGCTCCGCACCGTGGATGTGGGTGGAATGGGGCTCGCGCACGGCGACGGGGGCAGTAACCGGGGCGGGGGTGGGTTCTTCAATGGCATTGGATTTCATGCACTCTCCATAAAACAGAATACAGAGGAAGCGGAAGCGGCGGACAACGCGCGCGGCGTCGGAAGCCCTCCAATCAAGGTTGAACGACAGAACGAGCACCGCAGCGAATCTGCGGAAAAGGAGATCTGCCAAATGAAGATTAAGTGGATGTGCGTGGTACTTCTGGGCTGCGCGACCGCGGTCATCGGCTTGCAAGCCGTGGCGCAAGACGCAGCGAACGATACGACGAAGAGCCAGGATAAGATGTTCGTCCAGAAGGCAGCGGAGGGCGGCCTGTTCGAGGTGCAGATGGGCCAGCTTGCCGCTCAGAAGGCCGACAATCCGGAGGTGAAGGAGTTCGGGGAGAAGATGGTGCACGATCACACGATGCTCAACGACCAGATGAAGCCGGTTGCGGAGAGCCTGGGCGTGACGCCACCCGATCATCTGGATGCGAAGGACCAGGCGGAGTACGACAAGTTCAACGCGATGTCCGGGCATGACTTCGATCAGGCCTACATCAAGATGATGGTGATGGACCATCGCAAGGACCTGCGCGATTTTCGGCATGAAGAGGCGGCTACGCAGGATTCGCAGCTAAAGGAGGCAGTGGCTGGAGGTGAGAAGGTGATCGCCGAGCACCTGCACATGATTACCGATCTGGCGCAGAAGAACCGCGTTGACGTGTCCACCCGGGGCGCAGCTTAGCTGGATCAAGAACGACCCGGGTCGAGAACGAGGAATTACCCAGCGTGGTCAGCGATGACGGTCCTTTGCGGGTGTGAGTTACCCGCAGAGGACCGTTTTGTTTATCTTTGCCAACGCTGAGAGGGCGTAAGATAGCCGTGTGAGCGCGATGCGGCGAGTTCTAACGGGAGTATTGCTGTTCGCGTTCGGCTGGTCGCTCGGCGGGGCACGAGCGGAATCGGTGGCGAACCTGCCGAAGCCGACGAGCTATGTCAGCGACTTTGCCGGTGTGATCGACCCGGTTTCCAAGCAGAATATCGAAGATCTCGCCGCGCAGGTGGAGAGTAAGACGCATGCCACCATCGAGGTCGCGACCATCAAGTCGCTCGACGGGCAGGACATCGACGAGTTCACGACCGCGCTTGAAGACAAGTGGAAGGTAGGGCCGAAGGGGTCGGATAAGGGCGTCCTGATGGTGATTGCCGTTCAGGATAATAAGGACCGCATCGAGGTGGGGTACGGGCTCGAAGGGATTCTGAACGATGCGAAGGTGGGGGACATTCGCCGCAGCATGAATCCGCTGTGGGACCAGGGGCAGCGCGGGCCAGCGATCCAGCTGGGGGTACAGGAGATCGCGGACGTGATCGCGAAGGATGCAGGCGTGACGCTGACGCAGCCCACGGAGCAGCAGCCGGGGATCTATCGGCAGGCTCCGGCGCGGCGGCATAGCAACTGGCCCAAGCTCATTATTTTTTTGATTGTGCTGGCGGTGTTGTTTCATGGCGGCGGACGCGGTGGCGGTGGGCGCGGCTGGCTGTGGTTCCTGCTGGGCAACATGATGGGCGGTGGTTTTGGCGGCGGTGGTTTTGGCGGTGGAGGCGGTGGCGGCGGTGGTGGGGAAGGCGGCGGCGGAGGCGGCTTCGGCGGCGGCTTTGGCGGCGGGTCTGGGGGCGGCGGCGCCAGTGGGGATATGTAGTGCTAGTAAGCTAGGGAACGCGGATACAGCTTCGTGCGTATTAGGCCCGAGGATGAGGCAGGAGAGAGATGAATACGATTGATGGAAGCGGAAGATCGGCGAGGACGGGTCTATGGGTTGGGCTCGGCGTGCTCGGCCTCATTGTGGTGGTGCTGCTGTTTGGTTTCGGCAGCTATGTGTCGGCGAAAAACCAGATGGTCGCGCTCAACGAAGACGTGGATCAGGCGTACTCGCAGGTGAGCGTGGTGCAGCAGCGGCGGTTGGACCTGATTCCGAACCTCGTGGCCAGCGTGAAGGGCTACGTGAATGAGGAAGAGACGGTGCTGACCAACATCGCCAACGCGCGCGCGGGCGTGCTGGCGGCGGCGGGCAACCGGCCGGGCAGCATCGACGCGAATAGCAAACTGGATGCGGCGATCGTTCCGCTGTTCCGGCTGCAGGAGGCGTATCCGAACTTAAAGGGGAACGATCAGTTTTTGCGCCTGGAGGACGAGCTCGCGGGGACGGAGAACCGCATTGCGGTGGAGCGCAACCGGTACAACCTTGCGCTGCGCGCGTACAACGTCTATATCCAGCAGTTTCCTAACAGCATCTGGGCGAATATGGCCGGGTATCGCTATCGCAACGAATACTTCAAGGGGAATCCGGCGAATAGTGTGGCGCCGACGGTGGACTTCTCGAAGTAGCGTGCGAGTTCGATGAGGCGGGTCCGGGCTTCGGCTCGGACCTTTTGCGTTTGTGGCGATCCAAACAGCAGATTCCTGCGCTGCGCTGCGGAATGACAACCAGAAAAGCAAGAGCCCCGACGCTACACCATCAGAAATCCTGCTCTAAGCGGCGACAGCGGCGGCGACTTGCGGGATGAGCGCCTGCAGGAGTGAGGTGAACTGGGCTTCGACGCGGGCGGCGGTGTCCATGACCTCCTGGTGGTGGAGAGGCTTGTCGAGCACGCCGGCGGCCATGTTGGTGACGAGGGAAAGACCGAGGACTTCGAGGCCCATGTGGCGGGCGACGATGACCTCGTGCACGGTGCTCATGCCGACGAGGTCGGCGCCGAGAATGCGGAAGGCGCGGATCTCGGCGGGGGTTTCGTAACTGGGGCCGAGGACGGCGAGGTAGACGCCCTGGGGGAGCGGGATGTTCTGGCGCGCGGCCTCGGCGGCGGCGAGTTGGCGCAGGCGCGGCGAGTAGGCGGTGGTCATGTCGAAGAAGCGGTAGCCGGTGTTTTTTCGCAGGGCAAAGCGCGGGTCGTTCGGCCCGGCGGCGGCATTGGCGCCGGTGAGGTTGATGTGGTCGGAGATGGCGACCAGCGTGCCTTCGCCGTAGCTGGTGTTGATGCCGCCGGCGGCGTTGGTGACGACGAGGCCCGCGCAGCCGAGCAGGCCGAGCACACGGATGGGGAAGGTGACCTCGGCCATTGAATAGCCCTCGTAGGCGTGGACGCGGCCTTGCATAACGGCGACCGGTACACCGCTGATCGTACCAAGCACAAGCCTGCCATCGTGGCCTTCGACGGTGGAGAGCGGCCAGCCGGGGATGTCGGCGTAGGCGATGGTGGTGGGGTCTTCGACCTGCGCGGCGAAGTTGCCGAGGCCGGAGCCGAGGATGATGCCGAGCGTGGGTCTGGCGGCGTGGAGTGAGCGGATGGCTTCGGCGGTAGCGAGGGCGCGGGTGTATTGGTCGGGCATGGTTCCGGAGTAAGCGGCGGTGACGGGGTGTTGTTGATAAGGAGTACGGCTTGACGAAGTGGAACGAAGCGGTGAAGAGTGCGTTGCTATAATTTACAGGTTCATGCGAAGCACAGGGTATCAGATAGGTCGCGCCGCACTTATCGTGGGCGTTGCAGCGTCGTGCGGCATATCGCTTCTATTTACTCATCATGACTTTGCCGGCTTCGACCTAAGCCCGATGATCGATATCGGCTGGCGGATCTTGTGTGGACAGGTGCCGGGCCACGACTTCATCGTTACGTTTCCCCCTGCGCTGAATCTCCTGACTGCGGCGGCTTTTCGTGTGTTTGGAGTCACATGGCACGCGCTGGGTCTCGCCGCCTGTATTGTTTGCGCCGCGCTTTGCCTGCTTGGGATGCGGGCTGCATCGATCACCCGGCTGGCCTGGGGCAGAGCGACCGCGTTGCAGTTGGCGATTGCCTATGTGGCGTCGCAATGCCTGGTGCTGGTGAGCCTCAATGTGCCGTGGCACTCTTCGCTGTCGGAGGGCTTCGCCATCTACGCCGTGTTGACGACGGCGGCGTTGTTGAGTCTGCCGGAGCGCAGGCTCTGGCTGCGGCGCGAGTTGACGGTACATCTGGTGCTCGCAACCAGCGTGTTGATTCTGTGCAAGCCGAACACTGCGTACCCGGCAATCGCTTTGTGCCTGCTGGTGCTTCACCGCGCAGGTTTCAGAGCGCGGTACCTGGTGGGTGTCCTGGCGGTCGGTGCGGCGATTGCGTCCGTCCTGATGGCGGTTGTGCATAACTCGTTGTGGAGCATGGCCGCATCGTATGCGGGGTTGACTGGGAGGCTGATTCCCAAACCGCTGGTCATCAATATCGCCTATGCCGTCGAGGTTCGCAATGGACTAGCTGAGATCATTATTTATGCCGTACTGCTGTTTGGCTTGAAGGAGTTTGTCGCGGTGCTTCGGAAGAACCCGCGAGACCTGCTGAAGCAACCGGTCGAGCTTCTGGCTATCGGGAGCGTTCTCGTGGGCTTTCTGGGAATGGCGACGAACTTCGATCTCAAGCTGACGGACATGCCGCTCGTGCTTGTGGGCATGATGCTGTTTTCGGTGACAAGCGCGCGCGCGACCCGATCGCATCTGTGGACGACGAGAAACGCAATTATCTTCTGCTGCCTGTTTGCGCTCTACGTGGGACGAGTGAGATTGCGAATGCAGAGCGTGGGGGATTGGGCCGCGGAGGGATGCGGACCGGAGAAGGTTTGGATCAACGACAGCTTTCTCGGTCACATGAAGGTGTGTCCGGTTGTCCCGGCTTCCCTGGCGCAGATGGACGAGACGACGGCCCGGGTGCCGGCGGACGATCACGTATTCTTTGGGCCGTCGCTCGAGTTTATGTATGCTCGCGACCACATGCAGTCGCCGGAGCATCTGCCCAACTGGTGGGATGCGGGGACCTCATTCCCCCGGTTCAAGAGCGAGGCGGTGGTGAAGGCGTGGGAAGCCGACCGTTTCGATGTCGTGATCCTGGTGGCGGGTTATGAGGTCCCGTTGCTGCCTGCGGTGGTGAAGGATATTCACCGGGATTACGACAGGGTATCGGCGACACCGGAGATCGAGGTCTATGTGCGCCGTGGAGAGTCGTTGAATCCACCACCGGCCCACCGGCCCCAGCTCTAGCAAAGGCCAGCGGCCGGCTACTTGAGCAGCATGGAGACGATGCTGGCGGACATGAGGTTGGCCATGGTGCCGGCGAGCATGGCGCGGAAGCCTAGGCGGGCGAGGTCGTTGCGGCGGTGCGGGACCAGCGCGCCGATGCCGCCGATCTGCATGCCGATCGAGCCGAGGTTGGCAAAGCCGCAGAGCGCGAAGGTGGCGATGGAAAATGTTCGCCGCGAGAGCATGCCCTTCTGCAGCCCGAGCTGGGTGTAGGCGACGAACTCGTTGATGACGGCGCGGGTGCCCAGAAGATTGCCGATGTCGCGGGCGTCGTGCCAGGGGATGCCGATGAGCCATGCGACCGGCGCGCCGACCACGCCGAGGATGGAGTTCAGCGAGTGCGGGAACGGGATGTGGCCGTGCGCCCAGGCGAAGTTCGAGATGCCCAGCATGATGGCGTTGAGCAGGCCGACCAGCGCAAGGAAGCTGATAAGCATGATGGCTACGTTGAAGGCGAGTTGGCCGCCGTCGATGGTGCCGCGCGCAATTGCGCCGAGCAGATTCTCGCTGGCGTGCTCTTCGCTTTTGGGGATGTGCACGGTGCCGAGGGTGGCGGGGACTTCGGTCTCGGGCACGAGCATCTTGGCGACGAGGATGGTGCCGGGCGCGGTCATGATGACGGCGGAGAGCAGGTCCTGCGCGTTGATGCCGAAGGCGATGTAGGCGGCCATGATGCCGCCCGATACGTGGGCCATGCCGGAGGTCATGATGGTCATGAGCTCGGAGCGGGTGGCGTCGTTGAGGAAGGGACGAATGGTGAGCGGGGCTTCGGTCTGGCCCATGAAGATGCTGGCGGCGACGTTGGTGGACTCGGCTCCCGACGTTCCCATCGTCCGCTGCATGAGCCACGCGACGACCTTGATGATCCGCTGCATGATGCCGAGGTGATAGAGCACGGCGAAGAACGCGGAGACGAAGATGATGGTGGGGAGGACGGCGAAGGCGAAGACGGCGAGCGGATCGCCGGGGGTGCCGAAGCGGCCGAAGACCAGCGAAGAGCCATCGGCGGAGTGGCCGAGCATGGAGGTGACGAAGGCCGCGCCACCATGCAGGATCGTCTGGCCGAAGCTCCATTTGATGACCAGGAAGGCGAAGAGGACTTGCAGGCCGAGGCCCCAGGCGACGGTCTTCCAGCGGATGGCGCGCCGGTCGGTGGAGGAGGCGTAGGCGATGCCGAGAAAGACGAGAAGACCGAGCAGACCGGTGAAACGTGCCAAGGGCGTTCGCTCCGCGGAGGGGATGAACTTGGAGTGTAATGGCTGGGTGCAGTATTCGCCAGAAGATTGCGCGCGCGGAGAGATCATGGCGGTCTCAAAGCCAACGCCTCAGAAGCGAGACGTGCCACCCCAGCGAGCGGAGACGGCTCGCCGGGGACCCCGGGTGGGGCACCCCTATCCGTGACGAGTGAAAGAGGGCAGCACGTCAGCGGGCGATTCGCGGCGGCGGGCGTGGCCCTGATATCTCATCTCCCCGCCGAACCGTTGGGATGGTATACTATCTTTGGTCGTCGAATACTATTGGTCTTCTTGCTTGTTCCGGCAATACTGCTCTACTCGCAAATAAACCAACATTGCGTTCAGCGGTACATTGCTTTAAAGGAACATGAATAAAATGGAACAGGGAACAGTGAAATGGTTTAACGATGCCAAGGGCTTCGGGTTTGTCAGCCGTGAGAATGGCGACGACGTCTTCGTGCATCACAGCGCGATCCAGAGCAACGGCTTCCGTACTTTGGCGGAAGGTCAGCGCGTTCAGTTCAACGTTGTCAAGGGCCCCAAGGGCTGGCAGGCAGAGAACGTTCAAGCTCTGTAAGAGTTTTGAAGTCAATCCGAAGGGGCGGTTCGAGAAGAATCGCCCCTTCGCTATTCAGGGTTCTGCCCACGGTTGCGCCTGGGCACATGTCGCACTGAAGCATTTTCCCCTCCGGGAATGCGCGCTTACCCTCGCCTGAAACCGGACAGAGTCGATCTGGCTGGCACGTCCCTCAGCAACCAAACCCCGCAGCGATATTTCAAGTGAAAAGAACGACTCTGGAGAGCGCATGTCTAGCACAAATGCAGTTGAAAGCAAGTATTATCTCAAGAGCGTGCATGCGGAGATCGACCTTTTCGACCGGCGCCTGGCGCATCTGCTGAAGTACGATGTGTTCGAATCCGATGCCGCCCGCGCGGCCGCCGCGCGCAAGCTTACGCTGAAGCGCGAGCCGCTGGTGAAGACCGCCAAGCGCCTGGCTGCCGACGGCGTCGAGTACAAGGAGAGCGATCTGCCGCGCTCCTTCCGTCCGGACGGAGTTCCCGCACCGGTCGAAGCAGCCAAGGTTGAGCCGGAGCCAGTCGTTCCGGCCTCGGCTCCCACGGAGAACCGCAGCGCCCGCAGACAGGGCTCTCCCTTCGCCGGCACATCGCTGGACTGGGAGAAGAGCGTTCAGCATTACATGCAGAAAAAGGCCAAGGCGTAGTTAGGGAACGGCGACGCGTAACCGAAGAAGCACGGCAGCAGAAGCACAGCAGCGGCCGCGACGACGCAGAGCCCGTGTTCGCTTGCTATGATTTGAGTTCATGGCTCGGCCCTCATCGCTTCTCGACACCCGCATCGTTTACTGCGGCGATTGCTTGGACCAACTCAAGCATCTGCCCGACGACTGCATCGACCTGTGCTACATCGATCCGCCGTTCAATTCCAATCGAAACTATGAAGTCTTCTGGGGCGAGACCAAGGAGAAGCGCTCCTTCGAGGACCGCCATGCCTCGACGCAGGCTTATATCGAGTACATGCGCCCGCGCTGCGTCGAGATCGCGCGGGTGCTCAAGAAGACGGGCTCGTTCTACTATCATTGCGACTGGCATGCTTCGCATTATGTCAAGGTGATGCTCGATGTCATCTTCGGCGAGAACAATTTTCAGAACGAGATTATCTGGAAGCGTAGCGCGGCCCATACCGATGCAAAGCAGGGAAGCAAGCATTATGGCCGCCTGCATGATGTGCTGTTTTTGTATACAGGTGGAGACAAGAAGTACACCTGGAACCAGCAGTACACGCCGCTTTCCGACGCTTACATCAAGTCTCATTACACAAATATGGATCCCGACGGGCGTCTCTACATGTGGGACAACCTGACAGGGCCTGGAGGCGCAGCGAAAGGGAATGCCTTTTACGAGGCGCTCGGAGTGAAAGGCTACTGGCGTTATACAAAAGAAAAAATGGACGTGATGATAGCCAGTGGTGAAGTTGCGATCCCACCTAGAGGGACAAAACCAAGACTCAAGCGATATCTGGATAGGTCGAAAGGCGTGGCATTGCCGAGCGTGTGGGACGATCTTCCTCCTTTGAACTCACAAGCCAAGGAGTCCTTGGGCTATCCGACGCAAAAGCCTTTGGCGCTACTTGACCGCATTGTGGCGGTCAGCAGCAATGAAAACGATATTGTGCTGGACGCGTTCTGCGGATGTGGAACTGCTCTTGTATCCTCACAACGGATGAATCGCCAGTGGGTCGGTATCGACATCTCGCCTACAGCCTGTCGGGTCATGGCTAAGAGATTGCGCGATGTGGCACGGTTGCCGGAAAACGATAAGCTCTGGCTCCTCGGGCGGGGCTTCGTAGTGCGCGATCTGCCGCAGACGGAACAACAACTCCGGCGAATGCCGCCGTTCGAGTTTGAAAATTGGGCGGTCATCGCGCTGGGTGGAATCGCCAACAAGGTGCAGGTCGGCGATATGGGCTTGGACGGACGAATTTATCCCGTCTCCGTTCTCCCGTCGGTGAAGGAGGGTTCGCTGGACTTCATGGACGTCTGGTATCCGATCCAGGTCAAGCAGAAGGACAAGGCGGGCAGGCCGGACATCGATTCGTTTGAGGCGGCGATGATCCGCTCCGAGCGCATGAAGGGTTTCTTCGTCGCGTTCGGCTATTCGAGCGATGCGTTATCGGAGATACAGCGGTTCTTCAAGCAAACCGGGCGGGTGATCGTGCCGCTCACCGTGAAAGAGATTCTCGAGGAAGAGATCGCTATGCGGCTGGCTTAGGGCAGGTCTGATGATGGTGTATGGGCATCCCGAACAGCAGATTCCTCCGCTGCGCTGTGGAATGATAACCAGAAAAGTAGGAGCGTTTATGCCAAGGGGCATTCTGGCCTAGCCCCCCGCTCCGGTCACGATTTCGCGGATGAGGGGCTGCCTTTGCTGCGGCTCGCTGGTGATCTGAATTGTCGCTTCCAACATTCGATAGGGCTCGTCGAGCAAGGCTGCGTCTTCGCTGAAGAGTGTGAAGATGGGCTGGCCGGGGACGAGTTTGTCGCCGAGTTTGGCACGGGACTCGAGGCCGGCGTGGGCGCTGACCGGCTCGCCGGGTTGGGTGCGGCCGGCGCCGAGACGCTGCACGGCCCAGCCCACTTCCTTGCAGTCCATTGCGGCGAGATAGCCAGCGCGCGAAGCGGTGAGGACACGAGTGACCTTAGGTTTATGGAAGGTCGCGGGATCGTCGAAGATGCTGGTATCGCCGCCATGAGCGGCGGCGATCTGCAGCCACGATTTGTAGGCGGCACCGGAGCGCAGAAGGTCGTCCGCGAGTTCGGCTCCGGCTTCTGGCGAGGTCGTTTTGCCGGCGAAATAGAGCATCCATCCGCTGAGGGTGTTGGAGAGCTCGATGAGGGCGCGCGACATTCTTGCGACGGCGGGGTCGTGACGCACACCTTTCATGATGTCGACGCACTCCCAGACCTCGACCCAGTTGCCGGAGAAGCGGCCCAGCGGCTCGTCCATGGTGGTGAGCAGGGCGGCGGTGCGGGTGCCGGCGGTTTCGCCGGTCGAGACCATCAACTCGGCGAGAAACTTCGAGCGCTCGTAGGTGGGCATGAAGGCGCCGGAGCCGACCTTGACGTCGAGCACCAGCGCGTTGAGGTCTTCGGCGAGCTTTTTGCTCATGATGCTGGCGCAGATCAGGAAGGGCGATTCGACGGTGCCGGTGTGGTCGCGCATTCCGTAGAGGATGCGGTCGGCGGGCACCAGGCGCGGGGTCTGGCCGAGCAGCGCGGCGTGGGTCTTGCGCAGGACTTCGGTCATGCGCGCCAGCGAGAGTTGCGTGTCGAAGCCGGGAATGGTTTCCAACTTGTCGAGCGTCCCTCCGGTGTGACCGAGCGAGCGGCCTGAGATCATGGGGACGGAGATGCTCGGCGAAAGCTGGAGACCCGCCGCGGCGAGGATGGGAGCGATGAGCAGCGAGGTCTTGTCGCCGACGCCGCCGGTGGAGTGCTTGTCGACGGTGAAGCTGTGCAGGGGCGCTGCGTCGAAGGTCTCGCCGGAGAAACGCATGGCGCGAGTGAGGTCGGCGAGCTCGCGGAGCGACAGGCCGCGCTGGAAGACGGCCATCAGGAAGCTGCCGAGCTGGGCATCGGTAATGGGGGCGTCGGTGATACTGTCCGTTGCCGCCGCGGCTCCGGCCTTGACCAGCTTGCGTTCCCCGTTGAGCACGACAGAGCGGACGAAGGCTTCGATTTCGGCAGTCGAAAGCTCGTGGCCGTCGCGCTTCTTCAGGATCAGGTCGAGGGCGTGGATGGGGTTGGCGGACATTGATCCTTCGAAGTACGTCGGGCAAAATTCGTCGAGCGTGTGAGCTTCCGGCTACGCGATTTTTCCCTGCAATGAGCCGGAGCGGAAGGCGTGGGGGAGCAACTCGCCGAGGGTGGTTTCTTTGGGTGCGCCGTTGTCTCCGGGGTAGAGGATGAGGGTCGCATCGGAGCCGAACTCGGCCAGGGTCTGACGGCAGGCGCCGCAGGGCGTCGAGGCGGCCCCGTTGAGGTTGGCGACGGCGACGGCGCGCAGCCGGATGCGTGGGCCATGCTCGGCGACGGCGCGGGCAATAGCGGCCTGCTCGGCGCAACTGGTCAGGCGATACGAGCAGTTCTCGACGTTGCAGCCGGTGACGATGGCGCCACCTTCGAGCAGCAGCGCGGCGCCCACGCGGAAGTGGCTGTAAGGGGAGTAGGAACGCTCAGCGGCGGCGGCGGCGAGCGCGCGGAGATGGTTGCGTTCGGTGGCGGTGAGGTGTTCGGGTTCAGTGGTTTCCGGCATGTGAGTGGTCTAGCGTAGGCCTTTGCTGTCGCGGATACAAGGGCTGCGGCATCGGGAGCGGCTCTCGCGGTGACGCCGAGGCAGCCCAAAAAAGCAGATTCCTCCGCTGCGCTACGGAATGACAACCAGAAAAACAAAGCAAGGGTGCTGGCCAGTCTGGGTTAAGCTGGCTTGCCGCCGCAGGAGCCGCGCACAATCAGTTCGACGGGCAAGACAATGCGTCTGGAGGAAGCTTCATTCTTCCCGTTCAAGCGCGCGAAGAGCACCTCGGCGGCGGTGCGGCCCAAGGCCTCCACCGGCTGCCGGACCAGGGTGATTCCGGGCTGCAGCAGGTCGGCTGTCTCGAAGTCGTCGAAGCCGACCAGCGCCATGGATCGGGGCAGATCGATCTTGAGCGCCTGCAGGCCGTGGAGCACATGCTGGGTGATGAGATTGTTGGCGCAGAACAGCGCGGTGGGCGGCCGCTTGCTGGCCAGCAGCGCGCGCAGTGCGCTGAAGCTGGTTTCGATCGAGTAGGTGACGATCCGCACGTCCGGCTTGAGCTCCGCAGCCAGCATCGCTTCGCGGTAGCCCTGCTGACGCGTGCGCATTGTGAACAGGACCGGCTCGAAACTGAAGAAGGCGATTCGCTTGTGTCCCAGCCCGATCAGGTGCTGGGTGGCGATGCGGCCGCCATTCCGGTTCTGCACCAGCACGGTATCGTAGCGCTGGCTCTCCAGGGGACGGTCGAAGGCGACGATGGGCAGGTTGTCGAACTCGGCGGAGAGCAGCCGGGAGCGGCCAAGCGCGGACGCGGCGGGAATGACCAGCACGCCTTCCACCTTGCGATGCAGCATGCGATGCGCTTCCTCGAACTCGGCATCGGGGTCTTCGTTCGAGGTGGCGATGATGACGGAATAGTTGTGCAGCTTGGCAACCACGCCGATGGCATGCGCGCAGTTAGCGAAGAAGGGATCGAAGAGGTTGGGCACCAGCAGGCCGATCTGGCGGGTGCGCTTTTCGCGCAGCGATCGCGCCAATTCGTTGCGGTGGTAGTGAAGCTGCTCGATCGCGGCGAAGACGCGGCGGCGCGCCTCGTCGCTCACGTTGGGATTGTGGTTGATCGCGCGCGAGACGGTCATGGTGCTGACGCCCGCCGCTTTCGCGACGTCGGTCATGCGGGCCAGTCTCGCCATTGCTGCTATCCTCCCAAATTTGCCGACTCTGCCGAATCTGCCGAATTTATTTCTCCACGGATGAGTATTGTCGCAGATGGCGATGCGGGCGTATGTTCGGTCAGCGTACCGGGTCTGGCTGGGAGCTGAATGTCGGCGCGGGCAGGCCGTCTCGGTTGTACAGGAAGTTCGAGACCACGCTGGTCCAGCCATAGCGCACATAGGCCGGGTTGGGCAACGCTTTGGAGGTGACCACCACCGTGCTTCCGTCAATGTGCGAATCCGCCGGAACGAAGTGTCCGTCGCGGCCGGCAAGCTCGAAACCACCGGCGGGATGGCCGTTGAAGGTCAAGCCCTGCGCGTGATCGAACCAGACGCGCAGGCTGGTCGAGCCGTCGGGGTTGAGCTGGGTAGTCTCTTGACGAAACGAAGGACCCTGATAGGCCACGTTCTCGCCGTAGACCGTGGCGCGGGCGGCCAGCGCCAGACGCGCGGCGACGGTCTGCTTGTCGGGTGGATGCACGTTGTTGGCCTCGCCGACGTCGAGCGAAACGGCCATCGCGGTATGGGCGACGCGGAGCACGCGGCGCTGCTGGTCGCGCACCAGACCCCAGTCCTCGCCGGGCGATTCGAAGCTGGAGATCTGGACATAGAAAAACGGCAGATTTCCCTGCTGGAAGTGGGTGCGCCAGTCCTGGATGAGGCCCGCGAACAGCGCGGCATAATGCGGAGCGCGATCGGGCGAAGAGTTGGTTTCACCCTGGTACCAGAGGAAACCCTTCACCGTGAGCGGCGTGAACGGAGCAATCATTCCGTTATAGAGACCGGCGGGAAGCCACGAGTCCTCGAAGGGATGCCAGGGATGCTGCGGCGCGGGCTTGCCGGCGGCTTTGGCGGCTTCGTCCTCGCGCTTTTCGGCTGCGAGGGTGGCGTCGAGGTCGGCCTGAGAATCGGCAAACTGCGCCCGGCTGGCAAAGGCCGACAGCAGGTCAGGGCGCGCGCCGAGCGTATCCAGCGAAACCCAGGAGTCGGCCGGCGTGCCGCCCCAGGTGGAGTCGATCAGGCCGATGGGCACGTTCTCGCGCGATGCGATCTCGCGCCCGAAGAAGTAGGCGATGGCGGAAAACTGCGCGGCGGTCTGCGGCGTGCATTCGGTCCAGGCGCCGGCGATGTCGTTCAGCGGATAATCGGAGGTCTTGTGCTGGACCAGCAGCAGGCGCAGCTTCGGATGGGTAGCGGCGGCAATCTCCTTGGCCGCATCTTTGATGACGGCGCTGCCGGGAAAGCCGTTCAGAGGTATCTCCATGTTGGATTGGCCGGAGGCGAACCACACATCGCCGACTAGCAGATCGGTGAGCGTCTTGGCTGGCGCGTCGGGAGGGCCGTCGCCGGTGATGGAAAGAGTGTAAGGGCCGCCGGCGGATTCGGGCGCGAGATACAAGCTCCACTTGCCCAGCCGGTCGGCCTGTGCGGCGACGGTCTGGTTGTGAAAGCGCGCGGTGAGATGCGCCTCCGGCGTGGCCCATCCCCACAGATGGATTGGCCGGTCGCGCTGCAGGACGGCGTGGTCGCTGAGCAGCTTTGGCAGTATGATTTCGGCCGAAGCTGCGTTGGTGAGCAGAGCCGGCGCGAGGGCAAGAGCGAGGGCCAGCAGCACGGCTTTCATGAGGCGATCTCCTCGTGATTCTCGAAAATATCGGTCTCGAAGGCGGGGGAGTCAAAGGCGGGGGACTCGAAGGCGTGCGCCAGGGGATTGAGGTGCGGCAGCAGACCGGCGCCGAGCAGCCCCGCGGCCGGCCCGAGCGTTGCCGGACAGATGAACGTGCAGTTCTCCTCCTGGGTTTTGCGCTGCTTCGGCCCGACCAGGCGATAGACCACGCTGTACTCATGCACCGCGCGAAACATGCTGTCACAAAAGTGCGGCCACGCGCTGGCCACGCCGCCGCCGATGACGACGATGGGCAGGTCCAGGGTGTTGATGACGTTCGCAATGCCGATGCCGAGATACCAGCCGAGCCGCTCGAAGGCCAGCTTGGCGGCGGAGTCGCCGGAGTCGGCCAGCGCGGAGATCTGGAGCGCGGTGACGCCCGGGTTCGCGGCAAGCTCTCGCAACTCGGGCGTGGCATCGTTCGAATGGGCAATCGCGCGGGTCAGCCGCAGCACGCCGCTTGCGGAGGCATACACCTCCAGGCAGCCGCGGCTGCCGCAGCCGCAGATGGAGCCGTGCGCATCGACGGTCGAGTGGCCCACCTCGCCGCCCATGCCGAACATGCCGTGCCACACCTTGCCGTCGAGGATGATGCCGCTGCCGACGCCGGTGCCCAGGGTCATCATGATCATCGAGAGCTGACCGGTCGATTTGCCCGCGCCGTGCTTCCACTCGGCGATCGCGGCGGCGTTGGCATCGGATTCGAGGATCACTGGGAGATCGAGGGCCGCGGCCAGCGCATCGCGCAGCGGGAAGAAGTCCCAGCCGGGAAAGTTCGGCAGCACACCCAGCACGCCGGCGCGGAGATTGATGGGGCCGGGGCTTCCGATACCCGCTCCGGCAGGTTTGTAGACGCGGCCGCGCGCCGCGCCTCGCCCGATCAGCAAGTGAACCGCGGCGGCCATCTCGTCTACGACAGATTGCGGGCCGGCGGAGATCCGCGTAGGCATGGCGTGGCTCTCCAACAGCGTCATCGCGGGGTCGAACAGCCCCACTCTCGTGCTGGTGCCGCCCAGGTCGATGCCGACCGTGACTTGATGTTGCGTGGTCATTGTTCCGGAGACCTCCGTTCCTTCAATATGCTGCCGGAAGTGTTTCCAGCGCTGGAGCGAATACGTTTCGCAGGCCGATCGCCGGAAGAACCGAACGATGAAATCTCATGACCAAACCAGATCGGATTTTGAAGAGATGAAATTGCAAATTATTTGTGAACGATATCACGAATCATTCAAGACTGGCACTTGGTGAAAACAGAGATTCTTGTTGTGCTCCTTTCCTCCGCCATAGAGGCGCCTACTGGCCTCGATTCCATCCATAGCTGGCCAGCAGTTGGCCGCGTTCGCCGATCAGCAGCAGCGCCGCGCGTCCGGCCTTCAGCGTGCCGGTGAAGAGCTTGCCGCTGCGTGTATCGGTGAAGGTGACGGGCGTCGGTTCGGTCTCGGAGGTGAGGACGTACAGCGTGGCATGCGGCAGCAGAGTCGGGCAGATGAGGATGCCCGGATTGCTCACGGACGTGGTGTAGGTGCGCGCTACGCCGGCGGTCTTCAGCGCATACGCATAAACCTGTGCGACCGACACGAAATCGCTGTTCAGCTCGAGCGGCAGTGCGGAGAACAGGACCTTCCCTTTACCGAGGGGAAGCTCGACGAAGTTGCGCCCGTCGGGCAGCGCATCGCGATCGAGGATGGTGGTCGCCATGCCTCGATATTGCAAGGGCAGATCGCTCTGGGGCGCATGCAGAATCTCATCCCGTAACTGGAGCGGAGTGAGAGTCGCGTCGAGGCCGATCTGGTGGGCGCGGCCGGTGGGATGCATGTGCTCGTCGCCGCTGAAGGGGCCGGAGATCAGCAGGACCGCGCCGGCGCGCACGCGCGCTTCGATCGCGGCCCACGCCTCATCCGAGAGGCCGTACGCGGACGGAAGAACGATAAGTTTCGGCGCTCCGAGGGTGTCCATCTGGTACTCGCCGACGGCATAAACCTCCACGCGGTTGTATTGATACAACACGCGCACCGCCGTCTGTTGCGCCTCGATTGCCTGGCTATGGCGAGCGGAGAGTTGCAGCGATTGCGGCAGGACGAGCGCCACCTCGGGCTGCGTAAGGCCGGTCGCATAGGGCGCGGCCTGGCGCGCGAAGCTGCCCAGATCCCGCATCATCGGCTCCCATATTTTGGCCGACCCGTCGCTCCGCTGCATGCCGAAGTCGACCTCGCGCGCCCAGTCCCACTGCAAGGCGCCTGACGATCCGGCGGCGAAGCCCAGCGCCCATTTGCGCTCCATGATGGCGGCGCCGGTGAGCTCGTCGTAGCGCCACGTTCCATCCGAGTCCCAAGCGGGCTGGTAGCCGGTTTCGCCGGTGATGTTGGGCATGCCGGGACGCTTGGCGACGACGGAATCCCACAGCAGAGCATCGTCCTGCCAATAGGTGTGATTGGTGGTGAAGGAGACGCCGGAGGTGGCATAGAACTGGTTCAGGAGCCGATTGGTGACGCCACCTTCGTCCTGGCCCACGTCGATGAGTTGACGGCTTCCTGCCGCGTGGATGGTGGCGACCATGCCGTGCACCCAGTCGAAGAACATCTGCTGCGCGAAGAGATTGTAGTCGAAGGCGCGGACCTGATCGGCGTTGCCGTAGCGTTCATAGGTAAGGTCCGCGGCCTTGGGCAGCGGGATGGATTTCCAGTCGGCGAGTTCAGTGGGGGTGGTACGCCACGCATCGGCGAGAGAGGCGAGGTTGGCGTAGCGCTTCTGTAACCAGGCGTCCCATGCGGCGCGCTCATCGGGATCGCCGTTAGGAATATTGCCGTGGAAGATATTGCGCGGATTCGAGAACGACGGTTCGTTGACCAGATCGTAGCTGAGCCAGGGGACCTTCCCGAACCGCTCGACGATCGACGCGACGTAGTTCTTCTCCGCTTGCACGGCAGCGGGATTGAGATAGGGATTAGGGGGCGGCGGCGCATCCGGTGTGTCGCTGTAAGGCAGGCGCGACTGGCTGGTGCGCGGAGTGAAGGCGAAGAAGGTAAAGTTCACCGCGATGTTGTGGCGATGGGCCGCAGCCAGAAACGCTTCAACGTTGCGCAGAAAGCGTTCGTTCGCGGCGCCGGTGGCGGGATCCAGGAATTTTCCGGCGCCCATCCAGACCCCGGTGCGGACGAAGTTCACGTTGTGCCGCTGCATGTCGGCGAAGTCGCGCTCCCAGACCGCTGCATTGCGCGGCCCGGAGAAGTCCCAGCCGTTTTCTTCGGTGGTGAAATAGTTTGTCCCGATCGGGAAGAAGGGCTTTCCGCCGAGAGTGAGAAAGTTCCCATCGGTTGCTGCGTTCGCTGACCCAACGCCTAGAGCGTCGCCGGTGTCGAGTGCGGAGAGGTCCTCGACGTCGAAGCCGTTCTCTGCAAACTCCTGTGGAAGGGTCGAGCCCTGCGGCGTCCATGTCCCGCGAACGGTATACACGCCGGGCGGCAACGGGTCGTGAAAGGGGCCACGGGCGGCGGCGTCCGTGGCCGAAGCCGGGAGATGAGTGCGTTGCAGCACCTTGCCTCCCTGGCTGAGTTGCAGGTCGAAAGAGCCAGTCGGTGGCGCGTCGCGGGGAAGGTGCAGATGGACACTTATCTCCGGCGTCTCGCCCGGCCCAATCACGCTGTATTGCAGCTCGATCTGCAGGTTGGCCGCTCCTGCCCGGGCATAGCGGGCGGCGGCGCGAAGCAGGGCGATTCCATCTCTCGAAGCCCAGTACCCGGCGGTGGGCGTGAAGGGAAGGGCGACGATGCGGGAGCCGGACATTGCACCTGCGGCCGCATGGTCGATAACGATAACGGGCGCGGCGAGATAGGTGCCGTCTGCCGCGTCGAGATACCCAAGGCCCTGCAGCCGCCCCTCCTCGGCGAAGACTTGCGTGGCGTTTATCGCGGTCGCGGGAAGGAAGTCGTAGCCGGGCCTCCAGTGGAAGTGCGACCGCGAAAAATCGGTGGGCAGGGCATAGCTGTGGCGGAGCCCGATCGCGCGGCTGTAGCTGTCCTGCGAGCGTTCGGTGGTGAATGCGCCGTCGTGGTCGCCGAGCACCGGCACACGCAGCGGCTGACCTCCGAGCAGAAGGAGATTGCCGCCCTGCTGCAGATAATGCAGCACGCTGGGCCATGCAGCGGCGGGAAACGCGGAGCCATAGGGCAGCACCAGAAGCGATGCGCCCTGCAGAACGGCGCCAGAACGAAGCTGGTCCACGGTGGCGAAGACCGGAGCGCCGCCGAGGGCACTCGCCAGGGTGGCCGGGGAGACCGGCCGAGTATCGACCATCGGGAAACCCGGCTCCTGGAAGACAACCGTTTGGGCGCTCACCACGGTAGCGGCAAGTAGAAACGCAACGGCGACGCGAGACAAACGGCAATGATTCAGGACGCGTACGAAAGACATGGGAGACCACCTGAAAGGCGAAGTTGCAACTCACGGTTACGGTTGCCGGTGTTTGTTAGGCGTGCAAGACAAAGGCGATAGGCAACTGTGTTTAGCGCAGCGAATAACCCAGCCGGGCCGGAAGGAGGATGGCCTGCGGGGACAACAACCACGGCGTCCGGAATTTTGTGCTTGACGGCGTTGCATTCGGAATAGCATAATCCAGCCGCAATCAAATTCAGGAAAAAAGGGTTCTGTGCTGGTATCGTTCGCAGCGTGAATTGTGATCGTTATCAAGCTTGAAGTCCGACGTAACTGCAAGTTAGCCAAGGGGGTTTCGATGACGTTTTTTCCTAGGATCAAGCCGGCAGCCGCATTGCTCGCTTTTTTGATGGCCGGGCTGCTGCTGCATTCACCTGCTCTGGCACAGGAAACCACGGGAGATGTGTCCGGTGTCGTGAAGGACACGACGGGCGCCGTGATTCCGCAGGCGAATGTGACGCTGACGAACTTGCAGGACAAGTCTGTGCGCAAGACGGTCAGCAACGGCTCGGGAGATTTCACGATCGCCGCCGTCACATCCGGTCCGCGTTACCAGATCACCATCAAGATGCCGGGCTTCAAGGACTGGCAATCGCAGCCGTTTCCGCTGCGTCCTGGCGATCGCCCCAACTTCACCGACATCAAGATGCAGATTGGCGAGGCTGCGGCGGCGGTGACTGTGGAGGCCGAGGCCAGCCAGGCCGTAAAGCCGCTCGATACGCCCGAGCGCAGCGATGTGATTACGGCCAAGGACCTCGATACGCTGGCAATCGTGGGCCGCGATGCGACCGAACTGATCGGGACGCTGCCAGGATTCACGATCATCAGCCCCGGCGTGAACAATGAGTCCTCGACCAACACCGCCGCGGTGGGCTTGAACAATAACATTTCGGGTGGCTACTCCTCGAACGGTCTTGGACCGACCGGACTTTCGACGATCCTGGACGGCGTTTCGCTGACCGACATCCTGACCAATCAGGGCACGGTGCAGACGGTCGATTCCGACATGATTCAGGACGTCAAGGTTTCTACCGCGAACTTCAGCGCGGTCAGCGCACAGGGTCCGGCGCTGTTCAATGCGACAACCAAAGCCGGCACAACGGCGTATCACGGCGAGGCGTACATCTATGCGCGCGACAGCGCGCTCAACGCCAACGATTGGTACAACAATTATCTCCAGCAGACCCGGCCCGACGGCCGCTACCTGTACCCCGGCGGAAATATCGGCGGCCCTTTGTGGATTCCTCACACTCGTTTCGGCCGCCACAACGACAAACTCTTCTTCTTCTTCGGGTTCGAGGTGCTCAACCAGAAGTATTCGCCCGAGACGCTGGGCTCCTGGGTCCCGACGCTGGCGGAGCGCACGGGCGACTTCAGCGTGGCCAACCTCAACGCGCAGCTCTGTGGGGCGCGGCCGGATGGCCGGTTAAATCCGAACTCCAGCGCGCCCATGTGCTACGCGGAAAACTATCTGCCCAACGGGGCGGCGGTGGTGAATGGCAACGTGGCCGGTAACGCCAACGCCGGCGGAGTGGCGCTGGTGAACTGGCTGCCGCTGCCCAACGCGGACCCATTCAATAACCTGTCGGGCTATAACTACGTCCAGCCAGTCACGCAGACCCAAAACGGCAATATACTTCACGCGCGCATCGATTTTTCGGCCAACGATAACAACAAGTTCTACATCTCTTATGGGCGCCAGTCGCAGATCACGCAGGACCCGGTCAGTCTGGGGTACGTTCCGAACTACGCAGTGGAGTATCCCGGAGACGTGACCACGGGCGACATCTCCAACATCGTGTCGGTGAACTACACGCGGGTCTTCGGGGCCCACGTAACGAATCTGTTCAACGCGGCCATCTCCCTGATCAGCGATCCGGCCAACCTGGGCAATCCGGCGGCGGTGGACCGGTTCGACTTGAGCCACTACAACTGCACCGACCCCGCCAAGCGCGCCGCCGCGACCTGCAACAATCCCGCTTCGGATAACTTCAACTACCTGGGCGACTACAAGAATTCCGGAGATTTATCCGTGCCGGCGCTGAACGCCGAGGGGGGCAATCTCGGCTATCCCAACGTGCAGATGCCGGGCGGCTTTTATAACAACCAGGTGCACATGAAGAAGACCGTGCCCGACGTGCAGGACTCGGTGAGTTGGAGTAAAGGGCCGCACTTCTTCCAGTTCGGCATTTACTACGAGAAGGGCATCGTGAACGGCATTGCGGACACGGCCGCTTTCCCGCAGGGTGAGTACACCTTCAATCCCAACACCTCCGGCTACCGGTACAGCCCCAATGTTGGACAGGCCTCGCAATATACGGCCTGCGAGAATCCGCAATCGACCGGGACCAGCCGCACCTCGGGCGCGTCGTTTCTGGGCGCCTGCATCAATCCCGTGGCCATGATGTATACGGGCACCCCGGACAGCTTCCAGCAGACCAACTTCACGCCCATCGTGGACATGCAGTTCACCACGCTGGCCGGCTATGTGAACGACGAGTGGAAGCTGCATCTGGGCAAGCTTCACGACATCACGCTGGTGGCGGGCGCGCGCATCGAGCATCTGGGTCCGTGGACGGATCGTCACGGCAACGGCCTGGCGACGTTCTCTCCGGCGCTGTACAACCAGCAGTGCAGCCGGTCCAACGGCTCCTATGTCTCCTGCGCCGCGACCTCGGATTACCCGGGCATCACCTGGCACGGGCTGGACAGTTCCATCGCGAACGCAGTGAACAATCCGCCGATGGTCTACTTCACGCCGCGCGTCGGTCTGTCGTGGGACATCTTCGGAACCGGCAAGACTGTGCTGCGCGGCGGCTATGGGATCTATCGTCAGCAGGAAGAGTTTGCTCCTTATGCCCAGGCCGCGGCTACGGCGCAGGGCTACAAGACGACTCTGATCCAGAACCAGGCCTTCACGTTCGATACGGTCGACGAGCAGGCGCCGATCAATCCGTCGGACTTCAACGTGGATGTGCTCTCGGCCGGCGATACGGTGCGGCCGATCTACTACGTCTACAACGCAACGATCTCTCAGCGCCTGCCGTGGAACTCGCTGTTTGAGATCGCCTATGTCGGCAACAACAGCCAGAATCTGCCTACATATAACGTGAGCGGCGGCTATAACGAGGCCTCCGACGTGAACCTGATTCCCGCCGGGTACGAGTTCCAGGCCACGCCCGCCTTCTGCCTCTGCAACCTGCCGACCACTCTGTCCGCGCAGGGAGGAGGCAGTATCTCCGCATTGAACACCCAGGGCCAGGACTACTATCGCCCTTTCCCTTTCTATCAGCACATCTTCGCGCTGAAGCACGACTTCTATGGGAACTACAACAGCCTGCAGGTGAGCTGGGACAAGTCCACCGGCAGGATCGTGTACGGCGTGAACTACACCTTCTCGAAGGACCTGGCGACGGCGTCGTCGTACAACAATCAGATTGTGGACCCGGTGAATCTGCGCAACGACTACAACCCGGCGACCTTCGACCGCACCCAGGCGTTCAACGCGCACTACCTGGTCGACTTTGGAAAGCTCTATCACGGGGACCACCATCTGTTCTCCGAGCTGTCGAACGGATGGCAGATCTCAGGCATTTCGACTGTCCAGAGCGGCGTGAACCTGGCCTCGGCTGAAGGGGAGAACTTCGGGTTCGGGTCCGGCTCGCTGCAGGTCGTGCAGGTCGCGACCGGGCAGCAGGAGCAGAATACGAACGAGCAAAACTGTGCGCAGGTGTATGGCATTCCGAAGGATAAGAACGGCAACCAGTACTGCGTCACGAACCTGAGTTCCACCGCCTGGCTGGGTACGCCCGACTATCTGTTGATGCCGACGCTGAACTGCAATCCCGCGAAGGGGCCGGCCAACCATCAATTCATCAATCCAACCTGCTTCGGCGTTCCGTTGCCGGGCAGCCCGGCCACGGGGCAGTACGCGCTGTCGCCCAATCCGAGCGGCCAGGGTGTGAACAGGCTGCCGTATATCCGCGGCCCCGCTTTCATGAACCACAACTTATCGGTGCTGAAGAACTTCGCGGCGGGCGAGGGCAGGGCGCTGCAGTTCCGCGCTTCGGCTTTCAACTTCCTCAATCACCCGAATGTTTCGTTCAACAACAACGACAATACCAACTTGAATCTTGGGTCGCTGAACTTCGCGGTGGCCGGTCAACCGCTTACGCCCAGCGAGTTGAGAGTTCCGAACTTCGGCATCGCGAACATCAAGTACGGATACAGGCTTCTCGAGTTAGGTGCGAAGTTCACGTTTTGAGCAAGTCTCTGCTGGCCTGCCGCGCAGTCGCAGCCAGCGGAGAGCCGGACCGGACGGTCGAGATTTTTCGCCGTTCGTAAATAGAAGAGTGATGGATCGCGGTTTTTCAGGGCGGTCCAAAGATGCGGGCGGACCATAGGCTGCTCGCAAGGTTGATCGAGATTTTCTGGAGGGGTTTTATGGCCATCGAGTCTGCAGCGCAATTCCGCCGGCTGGCGCGCACCGGGTTGTCGATTTTGATTGGGATGCTGTCTTTAGGCGGTGTCGCCACGGCGCAGAAGGAGCTGGTTACGACGGGCTCGATCATTCCTTTGCAACACAGCACCAGCTATTGCCAGGTGTACAAGATCCTCAACACGCCCACCGGCGACACCCTGTTTCTGGACGTCTGCGGAAACGGCGGGTATGGCTCGATCTATCAACTGAAGAAGGGCTCGACCACGCTTCAGACCGTGACGGCGACCATCGACAGCGCGGGAACGTATTGGAACGAAGACATGGCGATGGACGCCAAGGGCACCATCTACATCACGGACCGCTATAGCGGCAGCCAGCATCTCTATCGCGTTCCTTACAACCCGGCCGACGGCACGTACGATTTTTCGGCCTCGATGGATAGCTGGGAGCCGACCATCGACGGTGGCTTCGAGGGCAATGGAACGCAAAACGTCGCCTTCCTGGACAGCGCGGCCCGCGACGGCAGCGGACTGCTGTTCGTCTCCGAGCAAAACGCCAACGCCATCGTGATCATTCCGGTGAACGCCAACGGCACCGTACCGTCGTTTCCGAGCGGAGCCAATGCGGGCCAGCCTGAATTTCAATACCTGATTACGGGTCTGAAAGACAAGGTCCAACCGATGGAGGTCGATGTCAACGGGAACCTGTACTTCATCGAGAACCCCTATGACCCGCCCTCCAGCCGCGATACGGGCATCTTTTTCGTGCCCGCGAGCGCCTATACCAGCTGCATGGCCGCCAGCGCCGCCGGAACGGACGACCCGAAGACCGCCTGTATCACCGGGGCGTCGTCGCTCGCGCGCATCGATCCAGGCAATCCGGAGAAGTTCAACGGCATGACTCTCGATTCGGCCGGCAATGTGTACGTAGGCGAGGCCACCGACAGCTACGGAGGCACCGCGAGCGGCCTGCTGGAGATCCCCAACGAGAGTGGAAGTCCGAAGGGAGTGACTGCCGCCAGCTTCAACTTCGCGGACGCCGAATACCTGGCTCCCATGGCGGTCAACGCCAACCCATCGATCGACTACCGCGGATTCATCTGGCTGCCCACCGGCACATCGGGCAACTATTCGCCGAACGGATCGGGTCCGGTCCCGGGGACGGGCAATTTCATTCTGTATCAACTGGGAACGGCCAACCTGGGAGCGACACCGGTGGGTACGCCGAGCGCCACGGGGACGGTGTTCTTCAGCTTCAGCGGCAGCGTGACGCCCGGCAGTGTCGCGCTCACTCAGCCCGGCGGCGGCATGGATTTCAGCGCCGTCGCGACCAATCCCTACCCGCCCGCGAGCGGCGTGACGCCGGCGGTGCCGTGCAGTCCCACCGGCACGACCGGGATGCCCAACAACTACATGTATGGCAGTTCCTGCCAGTATTGGGTGGCGCTTACGCCGCAAGGGGCCAACTCGGTAGGCGGCATCTCGGGCCAACTGTCGCTGCTCGATGCGAGCGGCAAGGTCATCGGCGGCAGCACGACGGACCTGACCGGCATCGGGGTAGGACCGGCTGCGGCGCTGCTGGTGCCGGCGATGCAGACCCCGCTTGCGACCGGGCTGGTCACGCCGCAGCAGGTTGCCGGCGATACGCAGGGTAACTCCTACGTGGCGGACTCCGGCCAGGGCAAGGTGCTGGAGTTCAAGGCGGGCTCGACCACGGCCTCGGCGGGCACCGCGATTGGGACCGGCCTTACGGCGCCCACCGGCGTTGCCGTGGATGGCGACGGCGATGTCTTTATCGGAGACGCCGGCAAGGTGATCGAAGTTCCGGCGGTGAATGGAACATTGAATCCCGCCGGCCAGACGGTGCTTCGGTCGGGCCTTGGGGCGAACCTCAATCTGGCCGTCGACGGAGCGGGCAATGTCTACGCCGCCGACCCGGCCAATGCCCGCGTGGTCCGGATCTACAACCCGCAGATGGGGATGTTGATTCCCGGTGTGGTCTCGGGTAGCACAACGCTCCCCAGCACCGTCGGCACGGGCCTCACCAAGCCGACCGCCGTAGCGGTCGACGATGCTGGAGACGTTTATGTAGCCGACGGGACGAACCTGGACGAGATCAACTTCTGGGGCGGCCAGAGCATCATTACCAGCAATCTGTCCGCTCCGGTGACCGGGCTCGCGGTCGAAGCCTCGGGTTCGGTGGATGTGGCTCAGAGCAGCGGCATTTTACGAATTCCTTTTGAGACCACCAGCACCTCCGCTGGCCTCAACTTCAACGATGCCGGGGCGATCGACAGTGCCGGGGTGACGGCGCCGAGCGGCATCGGCATGGATGCGCTGGGCAATATCTATGTGACCGCGGCCTCGTACAACACCAGCACGATCGCCAGCACGGGTGCGGGAACCAGTCCGGTGACCACGCCCAACCTGCTGCTTTTGAATGGGGCCCTGGTCAACTTCGGCCTGGTCAGTCAGCAGACCCAAAGCAACCCCATCGACGTGAATGTCTACAACATCGGTAACGCCCCTCTCGCGTTTACCGGACCGCCGACATTCTCGGGCGCGAACGCGGCGGACTATTCCATCCAGGCGGACGGTCAGAACCCCTGCGATACCAGCGGCGCAACCACCATCGCGAGTGCCACGGCATGCCAGTTGGGCGTGACCGTGACCGCAACGGGACTGGGGCTTAGCCAGGCGAGCATGGGGGTCCCCACGACGGCGCTCAACGCACCCATCACGAACGCGGCCCTGGAGGCGTTTTCGAGCAATCTTCTGTGCAGGACGTTGACCACCATCACCGTGACTCCGGCGACGGGGATCACTTACCCGGGCGGGGCCACGGTGAACTCCACGACAGTGCCCGATCCGGCGTTTCCCTGCGCCGCCGGAGGCGTCCCGCAGAACGGAAATATCACGCTCACCCTGGCGTCCCAGACCAAGGGCGTGCAACCCAGCTCGCAAACCCAGTCGCTGCCGGCCAGCGGCCAGGCGACCTTCAAACTCAGCGGGCTGAACGGCGGAACGTATGCGCTGTACGTAGGCTATAAGGGCGACCCGGTCTACGGCGGGAGCTCGAGCCTCAGGACGTTCACCATCGCCGTGGCGCAAGCTCCGTCGAAGGCTATGCTGAGCGAGCCCGCCGGTGTCACTCCGATCAATGGCGTCTACTACGTGCTGCAAGGATCGACTACGACGCTGCAGACCACAGTGACCTCAGCCGTGGGGACCCCGAGCGGCACCGTGCAGTTCCTCAACGGGACCGCGCCCGCGGATAAGACGCAGAACCCGGTGACGCTGAATGGAAGTGGGATCGCGACGTTCAACACCTCGAACCTGGCGTTGGGAACGTACAATCTCACCGCGGTATACCCTGGCGACCTGAACTTCGGTGCGGTTACGTCTCCGGTGGTTACGGTGGTGGTGATTGCCAAGAGCGCCCTCATCACAGCCAGCCCCGCCACGGTCACTACCAAGGCCGGCACCCCCGTTACGAGCACGCTGACGATCACTGCCCTGGAAGGGTATTCGCCCAAGCTGGGCGTCCAGATGTACTGCGACAACACCACGCTGCCGCAATACTCGGAGTGCACCTTCGATGTGCCGACGGTCGATATCTTCGACCATCCCGGCATTCCGCAGACGACCCATGTCACCATCAGCAGCAACCTGCCCGTCAACGTGGGCGCGATACGCACGGGAACGTCGCCCATCGCCTATGCGGGCCTGTTCGGTCTGGGGCTGCTGGGGCTGGCGTTCCGGAAGAGAGCCACGTTCCATCGCTCCGCGCTGACGATCGTCTGTCTTCTGTTGTTGTCCGCCGGAGCGCTGGCGGGCTTCACCGGATGCACCAACTCTGGCTACACGCATACGCCGGCGGAGCCGCATGTCACGACGCCGCCCGGAACATACAACGTACGCGTTTATACGCTCGACCTTACCAACGGACAGGTGTCCAGCCTGCCGTTCACGCTGAGTGTGACGATCCAATAAGTTCACTGAAATCGATCGACTGAAACAAGGCTTCCAGGAGAGCGTGCAATCGGTCTCCGGAAGCAGCAAGACGAAAGCTTCAGACGCGGTTGAAAGTAGCGGCCGCCAGGCAGGTATGAGTCCTCTAGGGAGAAAGATCATGTTGACCAAGTCCTTCACATCGCCGCGCCGGCTATCCGCATGGTTGTTGACGCTGCTGCTCTTCTGTGGGTCGTTCAGCAAGGGAGCGCAAGCGGAGCCGCCGCGCACGCCTACGCCGGGGCTGGTGACAGGGAGTTTCGCCACGACTCTAACTCCTCCCAGCGGGCTGAAGACGGTCTATCAGACCGCCCTCGACAGCCAAGGGGACTTGCTGGTCGTCGACTACGCGATCGGGGGTCTATACGAATACCCTGTGAACGGCGGTGCGGTGATCACGCTGGTTGGCGCGGGGGGACTGGGCGCCTATAACAATCCGGGGATTGCGATCGGCGCGAACAACGACCTTTATCTCGAAGCCAACTTCAATAACTGCCTGCTGCGGTTTCCTTACAACACGACGACCAACACATGGGACGGGCTGTCAACCGTCACAGCAGCCAATACGAGCGCCACCATCTGCCCTGGCAGTGGGAGTGGAACCAGCCCGTACATCTTCGCGCAGTATGGACTAACGGTATCGGGTACGCCTGCGTACCCGGGCTACTATCAGCCCTGGGCCATCGCGGTGGGCCCGAACAACAACCTGGTCATCAACTCGCAGAACAGCGGCAACTTCATCTTCTCGCTGGGTGTGACCGGCACCGGCAGCACCTCCGCGCACGGCACCGGCGCCATGATTCTCGATACGATGTCGGCGCGGGCGCAATCGATCGCGAAGGATAAGTTCGGCAACATCTACTTTGTCGAGGAGACCGACCAGAAGGCGCCGTTGGCCGGGGTTTTCATGATTCCGGCGGGGTCAACCAACGTGGCTTCCGAAGCCGGCCTGACGCGCGTCGATCCGAATTTGCCCGCGGTGACGGGTGTGACGACGGACGCCTCCGGAAACCTGTACATCAGCGACTCCAAGGATGGCGTGTTTCTGGTTCCGAACCCGGCGGGAACGCCGCAAACATCGGCGGCGGTGCTGCTGACTCCGGTGCCCGCGTACGGCCAGGTGAGCGTCGATCTGGCGCGCGGCATTGTCTATGTTCCCACCCAGGTGAGCGGGGCTGAGGCGATCGCGAAGGTCACCTTCAACGCCGCCGAACTGGGTTCTACGGCTGCAGGAACGGCGGCCGCAACCTCGCAATCCGTGCTCTTCGGCTTCAACGGAGCCGCGACTCCCGGCTCGTTTGTCATTCAGGAAGCCGGCGCCGCGACTCCCGACTTTACCATCGCGACCGGCGGGACCTGTGTGGCGGGCACGGCCTACGCCGCTCAAGCCGGCTGCACCGTGAATGTGACGCTGAGCCCGCATGCCGCTGGCGACGTTTCAGCCAAGCTGCTCATGCTGGACGCAGCCGGCAATACTCTGGGTTCGCTGACCTTGCAAGGCACTGGAACCGGTTCCGCGGTGCAGGTTGTGCCCGGGACCGAGACCGCGATCGGCGCCGGCCTGAAGACGCCCAGCCAGATTGCCGTGGACGCCAACGGCAATACGTACGTAGCCGACGCCGGCCTGGGTGCGGTCGAGGTATATCCGAAGGGCAGCGGTGCGATCGCCGCTACCGCAACGGCTGGAACGGGTCTCACGGCGCCCACCGGTGTGGCAGTGGATGGCGCCGGCGACGTGTTCATCGCGGACAGCGGCAACGTGTCGGAAGTGGCCGCGGGACCCGCCGGTCTGAACACCGCGGGGCAGGTCACGCTCAAGAGCGGCCTGGGCACGAAGCTCAAGCTGGCGGCCGATGGATTCGGCGACCTCTATATCTCCGACCCCGACAATCATCGTGTTGTGAAGCTGGCAACCGCCGGCGCAGCGCCGGGCCCGCTGGGCCAGATGGAGACCGATCTCGGCGGGTTCAATGCGCCCTCTGCGATTGCGGTGGACGCGAGTGGCAATCTCTATGTGGCCGATGGGTCGAATCTCATCGAGGTGACCGCCGCCGGAACTCAGACTACGCTGCTGAGCAGCCTGAGGAACGCGACCGGCCTGGCAGTCGATCCATCCGGCGCCGTGTATGTCACAGAGCCGGGGGGAACGATCCGGATCCCGGATGTAGGCGGAGCCTTGACCCCAGCCAGCCAGACCACGGTGGCCAGCAATGTGACCGCCCCAACCTCGGTGGCGATCGACCCTGCCGAGAACGTGTATGTAACCGACGCCACCGCTGAGAACGTCGAGCTCGTCGGCGCCAGCGCGTCCACCAACTTTGGCACGCTGTCCTCCACCACCGGAACGCAAACCGGCAATTACACCGTTCTGAATGTGGGCAATTCCGCCTTGAATATCAGCGGATTCAGCAGCACACCCGATTACAGCGCGACCGCCAACACGTGCAGCGGCCCGATCGCGGTCGGGGCGAGCTGCACGGCCATGGTGACGTTCAATCCCGGCCCGGGCGATCAGGGCACGCTGGCCGGTCAGGTCCTGGTGCAGAGCGATGCAGCCAACGCGCCGGTCGGCGTGAATGTTACCGGTGTCGGCGCGGCGCTGGCAGGCTCGACCACCACCGTGACGGTGAGCAATGCGACCGTCGATGGCGCACCGGCTGTCATCACGGTCGCCGCTACCGCCAAGGGTGGGGTCGCTCCGACTGGTTTGGTGACCCTGACGATCACCGGCAAGAACTTGACAAAGCCGGTCATCGTGACGGGCATGCTGGCCAACGCCGCCGTTACGCTGACCCCGCCGCAGCTCGCGGCCGGCGCCTATACCTACAGCATCGCCTATCAGGGCGATAGGGTCTACGGCACATCGACGGCGACGACGCAGGTCAGCGTTGGGGTGGGCGCCGTGACGCTGATACAGCCGACTGCGGCCGCGGTGCAGGCGGCGGACCCGGCGTATCCGCTGGTCCTGGCCACTGGCCAGGGCGCTGCGGAGCCGTATGATTCATCGGCGTCGCCCTTCTACTACACGTATCCGGTAAAGGTGGTTGCCACCGATGGCGTCGCTCTGATCGGTCAGACTGTCCTGGTCAACGGCAAACCCGTGATCAACTACGGATCGGTGACGTACGGGGGAGCACCCCTTCCGGGCTGTCAGCCGGTCCCGGTAGCCGCCGATGGCACCGCGCCATTCTCCACCTCCTGCTTCTCAATCAATACCAGCAACAACGCGATCCCCGATCTGGAGACAGCCTATACCGTCACGCCGGTATACAGTCCTACAGGCGCAGGCGCCAGCTGCGATCCCAACACCGGGGTCTGCCCCGTCAATCCCAACTACGCAACCGCCACCGGCGCGGCCATCAGCTTTACGGCGCTGCGCAATCCAGTGGTGCAGATTACGTCCAATCCCAGCACGCTCACGGTCGCGGCCGGATCGACCACCACGGCGACGCTCACCCTGACCTCGGTCCTGGGCTACGGGTTCGACGGCTACGGCGCTCAGCTGAACAACTACTCGCTGCCGGTGCAGTTGGCGTGCGACGGCTTGCCGGCCTACGCGACCTGCACCTTCAGCTATCCCACGCCCGATCCTACGGACCCCAACTCGGTCGATGTCGGTCCTAAAGCGGGGACAATCATCTCGGGCACCACCGCCTGCACGAAAGCCCAGGGCTGCTACGGGCCGGGGACGGTGATGATGACCATCAACACCAACATCCCCACGGGCATCGCCAGTCTGCGGCGCGGCCCCGGCCAGACGGTCTTCGCGGCCATGTTCGGGCTCGGGCTGCTGGGCTTCGCCTTTGGCCGCAAGAAGCCGATGCGACGGCGAATCCCCATGCTGCTTTCTCTGCTGCTGTGCTGCGCGATCATGGCGGGCGTCAGCGGCTGCACAACCACCCAGCTCGGAACGACAGCCAACGGACAAGCAAGCCCGGCGGGCACCTACACGGTGCTGGTGACGGCCAAGCAGGTCGGCAGCCAGGTCATCACCAGCGGCGGAACCACGCAAACGGTGTACGGCAACTCCAACCAGGTTTCCTTGCCGTTCAGCATGAAGGTGACCGTCCAGTAGCAAACGCACCCCCAAATTGCGGGAGCGAGCACGCTCCTCCCGCAAGGCTTCCGAATTCCTGCCGTGCGAAGAACCCAACAGAGGAGTATCAGTGATGCAAGCTATCCGGACAAGCCTGAGCCATTCATCGCGGTCGTGCACATCAGCATCGACTGCCCTGCTGTTCGCCCTCACCTTGTTCTCGTTTGGGGCGGTTGCTCGGGGGCAGACACCGGCGTCGGCGTTCCAGAACGTGGTGGTGACACAGGCGACGGAGCTGGGGGTTGGGGGGGTGCCTTCGTCCGGTGGATCGCTATCGGGGTCGGTGCCGGCGGGAGACAGCCTGGCGGTGAACTCGCTGGGCGCTGTAATTTACGGGGACACGTATGGCGGCCAAATCCTGCTGCTGCCGGCGCAAGGAGGAACGGCGACGGTTCTGGGAACGCTGAGCAACATCAACGGCGTGGCGGTGGACGGGCAGAACAATCTCTACGTTGGGTTCTCGTATACCTCGGCTGTGCTGAAGGTGCCGTATGTGAACGGGACGTACGCGACGATCACCAAGGTGACCTCGGATCCACC
Organism: Granulicella sp.; assembly: GCA_965277925.1. Taxonomy (GTDB): domain Bacteria; phylum Acidobacteriota; class Terriglobia; order Terriglobales; family Acidobacteriaceae; genus Granulicella. The sequence goes on from OZ255850.1 coordinate 3,772,007, forward strand.
ATACCCGTCGGGGACGCCGAACTGCACCGGGACCGACACGGTGGTATGCGTGATGAGCAACCTGGCTACGGGCGGCGCGGACGTTGTCTCGCTGCTGTTCGATGCGAAGGGCGACCTGTTCTACAGCACGGGGTTGTCGGGCGGCACCAACAATGCCATCTTCGAGTGCACGGCGGCCTGTCTGTACACGGGTACACCTGCGCCCACGATGATCTTCCAGGAGCCGACCAGCAGCACGCCGGGCACGACCGGGCAGCTCAACATCGGCGGGCTGGCGCTGGATGCGGCGGGGGACCTGTTCTTCAGCGACTCGGCGGTAAGCTCGACGACGTCGGAGGAGAGTTTCAGCTCCAATCTCAACGAACTGGTGTACACGTCGGGAACGGGCTACGCGGCCACGGCGACGGTGATCTACACCTATACGCCCACGACGGTCGGGCAGTACGGTCCCGAGATCGATGGCGTCGCTGTCGCGGCGAACGGGACAGCCTATGCGCTGGTGCAAGGGGCGGATGGCATCCTTGCGTTCCCGAAAGTAAGCGGGGCCTACAGCAGCAAGAACATGTATCTGGTCTCCACGCAGAACGGCAAGCAGATGGGCAGCGATGGATTCGGCAATCTCTACGTCGCGGATGGCAGCGGGAATCTCTACAAGATTGCGGTGGATAACCTCACCGCCACGCCGACCGCGGTCGCGGCGCCCTCGACAGCGACCAACATCACGACAATATTGAATGACGGCGGTTGCAGTCCGGCTCCGATGGTCAGCTTCTCAATCTCTGGAACTTCCGCATCGCAGTTTTCCGCGGCGACGACTGGGACATGCACCGCGACCGGCACCGGTGGCGCGTCATACGCCACCACGGTCACCTTCACGCCGACCGCGGTCGGCACCGCATCCGCCACGCTGACCGCGACCGATACCAACAAAAACAGCGGGGTGGCCATGCTCTCCGGCAACGGCACAGGGACCGTCGCGGCGCCGTCCTTCTCGGTCGCGGCGGGCAACTACACAGCGGCGCAAACGGTCACCCTCGCCGATGCGACCGTGGGCGCGTCGATCTACTACACCACCGACGGGTCAACGCCGGCGGCAAATGCCGGGACCTCAACTCTCTATAGTGCTCCGATCACGGTGTCGACCTCGGAGACCGTCAATGCCATTGCGGTGGATTCAGGCGACACCAGCAGCACGGTGACGACGGCCGCTTACACCATCACCTTGCCGGGCGCCGCCGCCACGCCGACATTCTCTCCGGCGGGCAGCTACACGACGCCGCAAGCCGTCACGATTACCGACACCACAACCGGAGCGGCGATCTACTACACTACGGACGGCTCGACGCCGACGGTAGGCTCCAACCTGTACAGCTATCCATTCGTCGTGTCCGCGAGCGAAACCATCAAGGCCATCGCTACAGCCAGCGGCTTCAGCAACAGCGCGGTCGCCAGCGCCGCCTACACTATCACGCTGCCTTCCTCGGCGTTCCAGAACGTGGTGGTGACACAGGCGACGGAGCTGGGGGTTGGGGGGGTGCCTTCGTCCGGTGGATCGCTATCGGGGTCGGTGCCGGCGGGAGACAGCCTGGCGGTGAACTCGCTGGGCGCTGTAATTTACGGCGATACATATGGCGGCCAAATCCTGCTGCTGCCGGCGCAAGGCGGAACGGCGACGGTTCTGGGAACGCTGAGCAACATCAACGGCGTGGCGGTGGACGGGCAGAACAATCTCTACGTTGGGTTCTCGTACACCTCGGCTGTGCTGAAGGTGCCGTATGTGAACGGGGCGTACGCGACGATCACCAAGGTGACCTCGGATCCTCCGTATCCGTCCGGGACGCCGAACTGCACCGGGACCGACACGGTGGTATGCGTGATGAGCAACCTGGCTACGGGCGGCGCGGACGTTGTCTCGCTGCTGTTCGATGCGAAGGGCGATCTGTTCTACAGCACGGGGCTGTCCGGCGGCACCAACAATGCCATCTTCGAGTGCACGGCGGCGTGCCTGTACACGGGTACACCTGCGCCCACGATGATCTTCCAGGAGCCGACCAGCAGCACGCCGGGCACGACCGGGCAGCTCAACATCGGCGGGCTGGCGCTGGATGCGGCGGGGGATGTGTTCTTCAGCGACTCGGCGGTAAGCTCGACGACGTCGGAGGAGAGTTTCAGCTCCAATCTCAACGAACTGGTGTACACGTCGGGAACGGGCTACGCGGCCACGGCGACGGTGATCTACACCTATATGCCCACGACGGTCGGTCAATACGGTCCTGAGATCGACGGCGTCGCCGTCTCGGCGAACGGGACAGCCTATGCGCTGGTGCAAGGGGCGGATGGCATCCTTGCGTTCCCGAAAGTAAGCGGGGCCTACAGCAGCAAGAACATGTATCTGGTCTCCACGCAGAACGGCAAGCAGATGGGCAGCGATGGATTCGGCAATCTCTACGTCGCGGATGGCAGCGGGAATCTCTACAAGATTGCGGTGGATAACCTCACCGCTCCCACCACACCGGTCGCGAATCCCTTGGCCGCAACCAATGTCACGACGCTCTTGAACGATGGCGGCTGCACGGCTACACCACCCACGGTCACGTTTGCCGCAACAGGCACATCGGCCGCCGCGTTTTCCGCGGCGACGACCGGGGCATGTACGGCAACGGCCACCGGTGGCGCCTCGTTCGCCACCACGGTCACCTTCACGCCGACCGCGGTCGGCCCAGCGTCCGCCACGTTGACCGCGACCGACTCCCTGAAGAACGCCGGAACGGCGTTGGTCTCCGGTGTAGGCACGCCCGCGCCGCCAGCGGGTACGCCAACTTTCTCGGTAGCGGCCGGAACCTATACCACCGTGCAGACGGTCACCATCGCCGATGCGACCGCGGGTGCGGCAATCTACTACACCACTGACGGGACGACGCCCACCGCGAAGTCAACGCTCTATAGCGCCCCCATAACGGTCGGCGTTACAGAAACCATCAACGCCATTGCGACGGCCGCCGGTTACACCGTAAGCCCGGTCGCGACGGCAGCCTATGTCGTCAACCTGCCGACCGCAGCTACGCCGGCGTTCTCGGTCGCGGCCGGCACGTACACCACACCGGAGAAGGTCACGCTCACCGACGCCACGACGGGAGCGGCGATCTACTACACCCTGGATGGGTCGATGCCGACCGCAAGCTCAACCGCTTATACCGGCCCCATCACGGTTGGCGTTACAGAGACAATCAACGCGATCGCCGTGGTCACCAACTACAACAACAGCGCGGTCGCTTCGGCGGTCTACACCATCAATCTGCCGGTTACCGCCGCGCCCACATTCTCGGCCGCGGCCGGGACCTACACCACGGTGCAAACGATCAGCATCAGCGATGCCACCACCGGCGCGAAGATCTACTACACCACGGACGGATCGACGCCGACTTCCAGCTCGGCGGTCTACAGCAGCGCCATCCTGGTTCCCGTATCGGCAACGATCAAGGCCATCGCCGAGAACCCGCCCAACTACAACAACAGCCCGGTGGCCACGGCGGCTTACGTCATCAACCTTCCGCCGCCGGACTTCACCATTGTGGCCTCGAACGCGACAGTCACCGCGCGACCCGGAGGAACCGGAACAGCCACACTTACGCTGACGGCGAACGCCGCCTTCAACGGCACGATCGCGTTCGCCTGCTCTGGTTTCCTGCCCTTGGGCGCGTCCTGCGCTTTCGCCCCGTCCTCTGTCTCGGTCGCGGCCCTGGGAAACACACCAACCATGCTCACGGTGACCGTGCCCGCGGCCATGGCTGCGCTCCATCAGGGTCCCGGGCCGCTGCTGCCGGCCAGCATGATGGCGACCGCGCTGTGCTTCCTGGGTCTTAGAAAGCGCCGCCGCCTGCAGATGCTGCTTATGTTCGTGGTGAGCGCAATCGGGCTGACGATGTTCACCGGATGCAGCACGACGCAGCAACAGTCGCAGACCTCAGCGCAGTTCGTCGTGACCGCCACGGGAACCAGTTGTCCGGTTAACTATCCCGCCTGCGCGGCGCCAAACCCGCCGCCGGGTACACCTTCGCCCACCACCGTATCGGAGAATGTGGCCTTGGTGCTTACCGTCCAGTAGCGGAACCCGCAGGGTCCTTCCATTGGGGCCTCCCGCTTGAGCGGAGGCCCAATGCAGCTTTGAACTTTCGATCGTATCGCGCTGGCGGAGCAGGGCGCGATCAGATGTACTCCTCTCCGCAAGCGTGCTTTCCACCCGTAGTGAGGCCCCTTTTGACGACCCGATTTGCAAAATCCATCTACGCCACAGTACCTCTTCTCTGTCTGGTCGCTTGCGTTTGCGCTGGGGTTTCCGGGTGCGGCGGCGGCAGTTCCCCTACCCAGTCGAATCCCACACCTGCTGCCGCGCCGACATTTACGCCCGCAGCCGGGACTTATACCTCCGCGCAAAGCGTTACGCTGGCTGATGCGACTACCGGTGCGACGATCTACTACACCACCGACGGCACGACGCCGACGACCTCGTCCAAGGTCTATTCCGGGGCGATCTCCGTCGCAGGGACAACCACCCTTGAGGCCGTGGCAACCGCGACCGGCTACACTCCTAGCACCGTAAGCTCTGCGGTTTACACAATCAACAGCGCCGCGGCCGCGCCCACATTCACGCCCGCTGCCGGGACTTACACGTCCGCGCAGAGTGTGACGCTGGCCGACGCAACCACCGGCGCCACGGTCTACTACACCACCGATGGCACGACGCCCACGACATCGTCCAAGGTCTACTCGGGGGCGATCTCCGTCTCCGCAACCACGACCATTCAGGCCATCGCGGCCGCGACCGGCTACACCACCAGCGCAGTCAGTTCGGCTGTCTACACCATCAGTTTGCGTGCGGCCGCGCCGACGTTCACGCCCGCCGCCGGGACCTACACCTCGGCCCAGAGCGTCACACTGGCCGATGCAACCACCGGTGCAACGATCTACTACACCACCGATGGAACCGTGCCGACGACATCGTCCAAGGTCTTCTCGGGGGCGATCTCCGTCTCCGCAACCACCGCGATCAACGCCATCGCGACCGCGACGGGCTACACCACCAGTGCAGTCAGCACGGCGGCTTACACGATCGCGGCTGCGGTCGCGCCCACGCCCACCATCTCTCCGGCTGGGGGAACGTTTACCACTGCCCAGACTGTAACGCTGAGCGATACATCCAGCGGTGCGACGATCTACTACACGACCAATGGGTCCACGCCCACCACCGGATCGACCAAGTACACCGCGCCGTTCACAGTAAGCGCGCTCGGCACGACCATCGTCAATGCGATCGCGGTGATCGCGGGAGAACCCAACAGCAATGTCGCGATGGTCACCTTCAATCTGCCGGCCGGCTCCGCGCCCAACTATACCTATACCAACGTGCAGATCGTTGGCGGCGGCTTCGTCGATGGCGTCTACTTTCATCCCACCTCCAAGGGCCTGATGTATGCGCGCACCGATGTGGGTGGAGCCTATCGCTGGAACAATGTGACTGGCGGCGACGCGCAGTGGGTGCCGCTGCTGGACTTCACAGGGCGCTTCGATTCCGGCTTCAACCTCGGCGTGGAGAGTCTGGCGATGGACCCGAACGATCCCACGCGGCTGTATCTGGCCGTCGGCGAGTACACCGAAAGCTATGGCACCAATGGCTACATTCTGGCTTCGAGCGACATGGGCCACACGTTCACCGCCGTCGCGCTGCCATTCAAGAATGGATCGAACGACAATGGCCGCTTTGCTGGAGAGCGTCTGTCGGTCGATCCGGCGAACGGGCGGCACATCTACTTCGGTACGCGGCTGAAGGGGCTGTACGAATCCACAGACCAGGCGGTCAGCTTCAACCCGGTCGCGGCATTTCCGGTCACTGGCACCACCGGCACGAGCACGGACCCCGGCGTAGGCGTCATCTTCGAGGACTTCCTGACCACTAGCGGCATGGCCAATGGCAATACGAAGACCGTCTACGTCGGCGTCTCCGACCCAACGACGGGCCTCTATGTCTCGAACGATGGCGGTGTGTCGTTCAGTGTTGTGGCGGGGCAGCCGACCGGCTACTACCCCAATGCCAGCGCCTTCGATCCGAGCAATCGCTATCTGTACATCAGCTACGGGCTCCAGACTTCTTGCAGCTCCGGCTGCAACAGCGTCGGTCCGGGAGGCGTGAACGCCGGGCAGATCTGGCGCTACACGCTGCCTACAAGTTCAGTCCCCAAGGGCGTCTGGACCAACATCACACCGCCTACCACGGGCAATGGCGGATACGGCTACAGCAGCATCGCGGTCGACGCCAATCATCCGGATACAGTGATGACCACGACGCTGAACAAGTATTATCCGCCGCCCTACGACGACGTCTTCCGCTCGCTGGACGATGGAGCGACGTGGGTCAACTACGCGACCAACATCAAGCGCGACGGCTCGCTCTCGCCGTGGATCAACTTCGGCCAGGCCACGCCCGATGGCGGGAACTGGCTGAACCATCTGGCGGTCGATCCCTTCAACTCCGACCACGTGATGTATGGCGACGGCCAGACCATCTGGCAGACCACGGATGCGACCGCGGTGGACGGCGCGAGCACCACGACCACGGCGGTGACGGCTGGGAAGGCTACCAACTGGTCGATCGGCGCGCTCGGCGTCGAAGAGGCCGTGATCCTCGGTCTGGCCAGTCCGCCGTCCGGCCCCGCGCATCTGCTGAGTGTGATGTACGACCTCGGCGGCTTCACCCATACCGACCTCACCAAGTCGTCTAACGCGCAGCAGAACCCGCAACTCACCAACGGCACCAGCGTCGATTACGGCGGCCAGGCGCCGCTTGATGTGGCGCGGGTTGGTAGCAACTCGGCGGCCCTGGGCTCGGGCGGCGCAGTGCAGCTCGAAGGATTCTCCTCCGACGGCGGCCTCACCTGGACGCCTTCCGCGTCGCTGCCGGTCAATCCTGCGACAGGCAAAGCCATCGCTACGGGTGACGGGACGATCGCCGTTGCCGCCAATGGCTCCAATCTTGTCTGGCAGCCCAGCGACGTAGGCACTCCGGCCAACTACTCCACCGACCACGGAGCGACCTGGCATGCCGCGACCGGCGCTCCGGCGCAGGTCTCCTCGAACGCCATCACGGTCGTTGCCGACCGCGTGAATCCGCTGAAGTTCTATCTGTTCAGCGAAGCTTCCAGCGGGGTGGCGATGATCTATATCTCGGTGGACGGAGGCCAGACCTTCACCGTGCAGTCCACACTCTCCAATCAATACGACATGGGGCTGTTTGTGTCGCCGGCGGCCGAAGGGGACCTCTGGACCACGTCGTACAACGGGATCAACCACTCGACGGATTCGGGCAAGACCTTTACCGCGGTGCTCGGTTATCCGAACGTGGTTTACACGATGGGCTTCGGCATGGCCGCAGCGGGACAGACCTACCCCGCTCTGTATATCGTCGGGACGCTGAACAGCGATACGAACTGTGTGGCTGAGAACAATAGCAGTGTCGTTGCCGACGGCTACACAACCGCGACCGAGTGCATCTATCGCTCGGTGGACGAAGGTCAGACGTGGGTTCGCATCAACGACTACGACCATCAGTACAGCAACGCCAATATCATCGTCGGCGATTCGCGCGTCTTCGGGCGGTTCTATCTCGGCACGCCGGGGCGCGGCATCATCGAGGGCGACTCGCCGAATTAGAGCGGTCTTCTCGACGGCGTATCGGCGCCAAGCAGCAGATTCCTCCCCCTTCGGCAAGCTCCGGGTGCCGAGTGACAGCCAGAAGGGCAAGAGCAACGTTCTGCATTGGCGGGCATTCCGCCCGGGCTGCGGTCCAGGCCAGCGGCAGCGCGCTTCAAGGGGCCTTCCGTCCCTGCTACTCTTCATCGGAACGGTGGAGCGTGAGCGTTATAATCGGAGGACTGAGCGGGAGTAGTTCAGTGGCAGAACGTCAGCTTCCCAAGCTGAATGTCGCCGGTTCGATCCCGGTCTCCCGCTCCATGGATTTGGTGAACAACAGCAAAGGCCGCGCTCTGGGAGTGCGGCCTTTGCCGTTCGGTTCTGCTCTGCTAAATGGATCGCGCCAATCTCTACGGCCGTGTATCGTCCTGTCCCACAACCTTCGCGGTCTGGGTCTTCTGCTCGGAGGGCAGGGTGTGGTTCTCGAGCGCGAGGGCCTCGGGCATGTAGGTCAGGGCCTTGTTGATCTGGGGGTCCCACTCGGCGCGTACTTGCTGGCCCTGCGCCTGCCCGAACTGGGTGGTAAACAGCTCCGCCTTGATGCTCGACTTGATCCAGTCGAGGTTGTCGGCGAAGTCCTTGTCGGTGGTTTCGATCTTCTCCGATTTGAGGAACGCCTTGAACTGCTGCAGCAGGGCGTCGTCCACCACCAGGTCCTTGGCAACGGTGTGGTCGGCCAGATAGTGGCGGGCGAAGTTGAAGAACGCATAGTGGAGCAGCAGGTTGTCCTGGAGGTTGTCGCTCTTGAGCTCGGGAATCTTCTCGTCAGGGGTGATGCCGCCGCCGCCATAGACGGTGCGGCCGGCGTCGGTGAGCTTGACCTCGCGGTTGGTGCTGTTGGCGGGCAGCGCGTCGTTGCGCACGTAGTAGTAGTCGTAGAGCGAAACGCCATTGTAGTTGCGCTGGATCAGGCGGCCCGAGGGCGTGTAGTAGTGGAAGGTGGTCAGCGCGAGGCCGCTGTTCTCGGAGATCGGGAAGACGGTCTGGACGAGGCCCTTGCCGAAGGTGGTTTCGCCAACGATCAGGGCGCGGTCGTGATCCTGCAAAGCGCCGGAGACGATCTCCGCCGCCGAGGCGGTGTTGCGGTTGACCAGCACGATGATGGGGTACTTCAGGTCCGAGCCGGTGGGCGCGCGGTAGACCTGGTCGGGGAAGGCGCGACCGCGCTGCGAGACCACGATCTGGCCCTTCTGCAGGAATTTGTCCGAGACATCGACGGCCTGGTTCAGCAGGCCGCCAGGGTTGCCGCGGAGGTCGATCAGCAGGCCCTGAACGTGCGGGCCGAACCTGGTCAGCGCAGCCTGCACCTCTTGCGCCGTGGTCTCGGACGAGAAGCTCGAAATGTGGATGTAGCCGATGTCCGGGCGGATCATGAAGGCGATATCCACGGTCGGGTTGGGAATCTCGTCGCGCATCAGGTCGAACACCAGCGTCTTGGCCGTGCCTTCGCGGCTCATCGCTACCGCAACGTGGGTGCCGCGCGGGCCTTTGAGCAGGGTGGCGACGCCGGCTGTGTCCATGCCGGTGGTGGACTTGCCGTCTACGGTGAGGATCACGTCCCCGGGCCGGATGCCCGCCTTGTACGCCGGGGTGCCTTCCATCGGCGCAACCACGACGATCTTGCCGTCCAGCGGCTGGATGCGCATGCCCACGCCGAAGTAGCGGCCATTCTGGTCCTCACGCATCTGCGCATAGGCCTTGGGGTCGTAGAAGTTGGAGTGCGGGTCAAGCACATGCAGCATGCCCGGAATAGCGCCGTCGTAGATCGACTTATCGACCGCGGTGGTGTTCAGCTTGTCGGCGTAGTTCTGCTCGACCAGGGCGTAGACGTCGGTGAAGGACTTCATCGAATCGCGCAGGGCGAACTCGTCGGTGGCCGATTGCGCGGCGACGCGGCCGCCGATCAGCGAGCCGGTGAAACCGCAGGCCGCGAGAAAGATGGCTGCCGAGAAGAGGGCGCGACGCGTGGGAGAGAGCATAGGGGTAGGGAGGACCTCGAAGCGAAACGCACAGCTTAAACGCCAGGCGTTGATGCGCTGTGCCGCCGTAAACCGTTGGACGAAGTATAACATCGGCGCGTTAGCCGGAGAGGCGCCCCAGCCTGGCGTCCCAGCAACGCCGACTGCGGTTAGAATGAGGGAGCCAGATAACCTCTGCGCGGCCCGGCGGGCAAATCATCGGAGCTCCATGATGGGGCTCCGCAGCCATCGGCGCTTCGCGGCGCAGGCGCGCATCTTCCCGGGCTTGCGAGGCAGGATGTCTCGACCTCGCTTCGACTGCCGGTGCGGCGTGGAGCCGGGAACCGGCCGAGCAAGGTTGTCAGGGCGGCAAGAGTACGCGGGGAGAACCGCAAAGGAACGGATGACCGAGAAGCGAATACGCATCAGTGGCAAGGGCCGGTTGGATGTCGAAACCGCAGCCAGAACCGCAGCCGGAACGGTAGTCAGGCCAGTGGCCAGGACAGCACGGCCCCTGGTGTCCATGTTGGCCGTCGCAGTCGTTTCGATGGGCGCGGTAGTCGGGCGGCCGCAGGCGCCGAAGCAGAGTTATCCGGCCCCAGGCGGTGGCTTCGCGCCAGCCTCGACGCTGCAACTGCCAGCGCTCCCGACGCAACAGGCGATCACGCAAAACGGCAGTGTGGTGGAAGACGTGATCGCGCGCGTGAACGACCAGATCGTCACGCGCAGCGAGTACCAGAGGGCGGAGCAGCAACTGCTGCAGGAGGCGCAGCAGCAGAACATCTCGCAGACCGATCTCGACGACCGGCTGCACAACCTGCTGCGCGACATGATCGACCAGCAACTGCTGCTCTCGAAGGGAAAGGAGCTGGGTATCACGGGCGACGCGGAGACCATGCGCGAGCTCGACGATATTCGCAAGAAGAACAACCTGGCCGACCTGGACGCGCTGCGGAAGGCGGCCGAGCAGCAGGGCGTTTCGTTCGAGGACTTCAAGCAGAAGATCCGCGACAGTGCGATCACACAGCAGGTGGTGCGCGACGAAGTGGGCCGCCGGTTGAACATGACCCACGCGGTCGAAGAGGCGTACTACACTGCGCACGCCAAGGACTTTGAAGTTCCCGAGCAGGTGCATCTGAGCGAGATTCTGGTGCCGACCGCGGACAATGCGACCGACGCGCAGCTTGCGGCCGCGCAGGCCAAGGCTGATGAGGTCGCCGCGAAGTTGAAGGCGGGGGCGAACTTCGCCGAGCTGGCCAAGACCTCGTCGGGCGGGCCAACGGCTTCGGCCGGCGGCGACCTGGGCGACTTCAAGCGGGGAACGCTGGGCACGGTGCTCGAGGATGCGACGTTCCCTCTTGCCGCAGGGGGCGTTACTGCGCCGATCCGGACCAAGCAAGGCTTCGTGATTCTGCGCGTGGATAGCCACCAGGCGGCGGGAGTCCCGCCGCTCAGCGCGGTTGAGCCGCAGGTGGAAGAGGCGATCTATTTACAGCAGTTGCAGCCGGCGCTGCGGGCGTACCTGACCAAGGCCCGCGAGCAGGCGTATCGCGAGGTGGCGCCGGGATTCGTCGACACCGGTGACAGCCGCAAGACGGGCCGGCCGGCGGACATCGCCTACACGGCGTATGCGCCGCCGCCAGTGAAGAAGAAGGTGCTGGTGAAGCAGCGCGTCGAACAGCAGCGGGCGGCGCGCGACCAGGCTGCGTTGGCGGCCGCGCGCGAGAAGCTCGCGGAAAAGCAAGCCGCCCAGGCAGAGGCGCATGCTCCCGCGGCGAGCGTCAAGAACGCCTCGCGCCGGTCGAAGCCGAAAAAGATTCGCCGCGAGAAGATCCGCTACGGTCAGGCGCCGCGCAATGCGCTGCCGGCGGCGACGACGCAGACCGCGGAGGCCGCGCCCAGCGTGGGCGGCGTAACCGGACAGGCGCCGGGTGTGGCGATGGCGCCGACGGAATCGGTGACGTCGATCACGACTGGAACCGGAGTGGACGCCGATACCGCCAACGATCCGTTGGCTCCGCAGAGCGGACCGGAGCGCAAGACGCGCATCTCGGCCCGCGAGAGCGATGCCGAAGAGGCCCGGGCCAAGGAGAAGCTCGCCAAAGCCGAGCTCAAGGCGACTGACCGTCCGGTCGCCGCCACCCAGGCTGAAACCGCGACCGAGAAGGAGCAGGCTGCGCCGCTCGGGCTGAATGGCGATACGACCAAGAAGCCCAAGAAGCCGAAGCACCAAAAGGGTGAAGCGAAAGAGCGCCTGCAGGAGCAGCCGAAGCCAACGACGACGCAGGTTCCGGTTGCCCAGACGGTGAATCCGGCGCTGGCCGCGCAACCGATCGCTACGCCTGCGACGCCGCCGGCGGCGAGCACGCCTGCCAGCCCGCAGGCGCCTCCGCAGCGGTAACGTCGGAGGGGATTCGGCACGACGTCGCTTTCTTAGAGCGCAATCGGGCTACAAAGAGCCCGCAGCCGGCCAGTGTACGTCCCCACTCATCGCGATAAAGCTTTGCGATGAATGGGCCGGCCAAACACTGGGTGCGGCAACCTTGATTCTGATCAGTCTGATCAAGAAGTGAGTCTTCAGAAGTCAGAAGACGTCGGCGAAAGAAAGAAGCTAGCGGCGCTGGCTGCGGGCGATGGCGGCGCGGGCTTCCTTGTCGCCTTCGCGGGCGCGCTCGGTGGCGCGCTTGTCCCAGTCCTGTTTGCCCTTGGCCAAGGCGAGTTCGCACTTCACGCGGCCATTGCGGAAATAAAGTTTGACCGGAATGAGCGTGTAGCCCTTCTGCTTCGTCAAACCCTCGAGTTTTTCGATCTCACGTTTGTGCAGCAGCAGCTTGCGGGTGCGCAGCGACTCGTGGTTCATGGCGTTGCCGTGCGAGAACGGGCCGATGTGCGCGTTGAGCAGGAAGGCTTCGCCGTCCTTGAGCAGGCCGTAGGCGTCTTTGAGATTGGCGCTGCCTTCGCGGATGGATTTGACCTCGGTGCCGCGCAGGGCGATGCCGCACTCGAAGCGGTCGGTGAGGAAGTAGTTGTGCGCGGCGGAGCGGTTGAAGGAGGCGTCGCGCTGGCCGGAGGCGACGGGGTCGCGGTCTTTGGGTTTGGCGGCGGGCTTGGGCGCGGCGGATGCGGTCGGGTTGGAGAGCGATCGGGGCATGAGAACTTCTGGTGTGATGTTTGTGGGTTGGGGAAACGTTCAGGATCAGGGAACGTCCAAGTTTGAAAGTCCGGTAAACAGCTCGGGAGTTGGATCGCGACGGTTTGAGTTCAGGTATTAGTGTAGTGGCTTGGGTATCGAAAGGCGTACGTCAGCGGCTTCCTGATGGCGTGTTGCCATTTCAAACAGCAGATTCCTGCGGAATGACAACCAGAAAAGCAAACGCAAGACCAACAGCAGATTCCTGCGGAATGACAACCAGAAAAGCAAGGGCGAAAGCAACAGGGATCGCAGATTCCCGGCGGGAATGACAATTAGAAGAGCAAGATGCGAAGGTATGCTGCGAGAGGGCGGAAAGCCCTTCGCGGACAGCCGGATGGAACACTTTTGAGGCGGAGGGGCGCGAATGAAGCGAATGGTATTATCAGGGCAGCCCGACCAAACGCTCGAGACCGCGGCAGACACAGCTTTGGAGCTTAGTTTTCGACGCTCCGATTCGACTGCGCAGTTGGATTTCGAGACCAGCGTCCGAGGCCATCTGGAGTTCGCGGGACGCATGCAGGAACGGGAGTTGAGCGGGTTGAGCGGATTGAAGAGGACCGGTCGCTGCATCGCAAGATGCGTTTCGTGGCGGAGGTCTGGTGGCGCGCCCATGGGAGCGACGCTGAGCCTGCTGATTCCCGTTGCAGGCGCGTTTCTTTTTCTTGGCATGGGCACCCAAGCGGCGCATGCGCAATCGGCGTCGTCCTGGAACAAGCGGGGACAGAATGCGGAGGCGCGCAAGGACTACGATGCGGCGTTCGAGGACTATCGCCAGGCGCACCTGAAGAGGCCCAAGGACCTGCGCTACCAGACGCGCTATGAGCGGCTGCGGTTCGAGGCGGCGAACATGCATGTGGACCGCGGACGCGTGCTGCGGCAGTCGGGCGACGTGGATGGCGCGATCAATGAGTTCGCGCGCGCGCTACAGATCGATCCAGGCAACGAAGCGGCGGCGCAGGAGCTGGCGCTGACCGAGCAGAGGCGGTCGGCCGGCCCGGGGCAGGGGCCGATGGCTGCGACGGGCGGTGTTGCGGGCGCGCCGCCGGGCGAAGCCGGCGCCGGTGTGGCTGGCGCGGGTGGGATTGGGCCGGGCAAGCCGCTGGTGCCGGGCATCGGCGAGCAGTCGCCGTACCAGCAGGAGGTCCAGAAGGACATCGCCGCGATGGGTGGCCCGGTGACGCTGCAGCCGGTGTCGGACGATGCGATCACGCTGCATATGGTGGGAGACACCAAGGACATCTATCAGGCGGTCGGCAAGGCCGCGGGGCTGAATGTGATCTTCGACCCGGACTATGTGTCGAAGCGGATTCCGGTGGACCTGAACAGCGTTTCGCTGCGCGATGCGCTGCGGATCGTGGGGGTGCTGAGCGGGACGTTCTGGAAGCCGGTGACGTCGAATACGATTTTCGTGGCGCAGAACAACCGCACCAAGCGCACGGACCTCGACGACCTCGCGGTACAGACGTTTTATCTGACCAACGCGTCGCAGCAGGCCGACGCGAACGAGATTCTGGTGGCGCTGCGCAACCTTCTCGATCCCAGCGTGAAGCTGTATCTGGTGGCCAGCCAGAATGCGATCGTGATGCGCGCGACCGGCGATGAACTGATCCTGGCCGAGAAGCTGATCAACGACCTGGACCGCGCCAAGGCGGAGGTGGTGATCGATGTGGCGGTGCTGGAGGTGAGCCGGCAGAAGGAGCGCGACCTCGGGATCACGCTGCCGACCAGCTTCGGGCTGACGCCGCAGGCCAGCAATCTCAACGTGAACAATACCAGTAACACCGGCACCAACCCGGTTACCACCAATGGCGTGACGCAGACCACGCCTACGACCGGCGTTACGCTGAACACGCTGGGCAATCTGAATGCGACCAACTTCGCGGTGTCGATTACGGGCGGAACGGTGAATGCGCTGCTCTCGGATTCTGACACGCGCATTCTGCAGAACCCGCGCATTCGCGCCACCGATGGACAGGAGGCGTCGCTGAAGATCGGGTCGAAGATTCCGGTGGCGACGGGGTCGTACTCGGCGGGCACCGCGATCACGACGGCGTCGCTGGGCGTGCAGACGCAGTTCACGTACCTGGATGTGGGTGTGAACATCGATGTTACGCCGACGGTCCACTATGACCGTGAGGTTTCGTTGAAGCTGAAGGTGGAGATCTCGACCCAGAGTGGATCGCAGAACATCTCGGGCGTGGTGGAGCCGATCATCTCGCAGCGGGTGGCGCAGCAGGTGATCGAACTCAAGGACGGCGAGCCGTCGATCCTCGCGGGGCTGTTACAACAGCAGGACTCGCTTTCGGTGGGCGGAACGCCGGGGCTAGGCGAGATTCCGTTCCTGAAGTACTTTTTCTCCAGCCAGGACAAGATGCAGCAGACCGACGAGATTGTGTTCCTGATCATTCCGCATATTGTGCGTGAGTCGCTGCTGACCGACGAGAATACGCGCGCGGTTTACACGGGAACCAGCCAGTCGGTGGAGTTAATTCGCAAGACTCCGGCGCAGTTGGCCAAGGCCGAAGCGCCGGTGGCGGGGACGGACTTGGGTTCGCCCAACCTACAGCCGACCTCGGCGGCGAATGCGGCCAATGCGATGCTGGGCAAGATGGCCGCGGAGGGACGGCCGCTGACGCCGGAGGGTATGGCGGCGGGCGGAGGTCCTGCAGTGGGGACGATTCCGCCAGCGGGTTCGGCCCGGCCGCCGATTACGCTGACGGTCACGCCGCCGGTTCAGAATCAGCCGGTGGGATCGACCTTTACGGTGGCCGTGAACGCGACCAGCGCCCATGACCTGTTCAGTGTGCCGCTGCAGATGCAGTTCGATCCGCGGGTGTTGCAACTGGTGAATGTGGACTCGGGACCGCTGCTGGCCGGGGACATGAGCAAGGGGACGATGCAGGCGGTGGCGCTGGTGCATCGCGATGAGGGCAATGGCGCAGTGACGATCTCAGCGACGCGGCCACCGGGTACCAAGGGCGTGGACGGGCAGGGAGCGGTGTGCACGCTGACGTTCAAAACACTGGCGCCGGGCGAGTCGACGCTGGCGCTGACGCGGATTGGGCCGCGCGACAGCCAGCAGAATGTCATCCCGGCGGTGGGCGTGCAGGCTGTGGTGCATGTGAAGTGAGGGAGGGAAGGTCGAGCCGGAGCGGGATACGGATAGATGTACCCGGTGGCAAAGGAGCCCGCAGGCGGACGGTTTAAGTTCCCCACTCATCGCGATAGAGCGTTGCGATGAATGGGCCACCCGAGCTGGCTGCGGTCAGGATGACAATTTCATTGGTGAGAGTCCAATGAACAGGAGGGAGGATGGCGAGCAGGATCCGAGCAGCGAAACAGCGCGCGCGGCCGGGTGAGACCGGCGTGACGTTGATCGAGTTGATCATCGTCATCGCGATTCTGGCAATTCTGGCGACGGCGGCGCTTCCGGTGGTGGCGATCCAGGTGAAGCGATCCAAGGAGCGCCAGTTGCGCGCTGACCTGTGGGAGATGCGCAAGGCCATCGATTCGTATAAGGATGTGGCGGATATGGGCGGCATCCAGACCAAAGCGGACTCGAACAACTATCCGCCGGACCTGCAGACGCTGGTGGATGGGGTCGAGGTGAAGGATAAAAAGATGCGGTTTCTGCGCGCGATTCCGGTGGACCCGATGAGCGGGACGACCGATTGGGGTCTGCGCTCGAACCAGGACGAGCCGGACTCGACCAGCTTTGGCGGCCAGGACGTCTACGATGTGTACACCAAGAGCGATGGGACCGGGCTGGACGGGACCAAGTACAACACGTGGTGAGGGTTAGTGGTTAGTGGTTAGTGGTTAGTGGTTAGTGATTAGTTTAGCGGAGCGCAGGCGTGGTAGCGATCAGATCAATCCGGAGAGTGGGGCGGGGCGAGGGCGGCTTTACGCTGATCGAGTTGATGATCGTGATGGCGATCATCGGGATCCTGTCGGCGATCGCGATTCCGAGCTTCGTCAAGTCGGTCCAGAAGGCCAAGGAGGCCGCGCTCAAGGAAGACCTGCACACCATGCGATCGGCGATCGACAATTACACGGTGGACAAGGAACAGGCGCCGCAATCGCTGGACGATGTGGTGCAGGCGGGGTATTTGAAGACGATACCAATCGACCCGATGACCAGCAAGAGCGATACGTGGATCACCAGCCAGTCGGACACGCTGACCGACATCAACGAGACGCAGGGTGGGATCGACGACGTGCACTCGGGGTCGCAGGGGGTTTCGAGCGACGGTACGACCTATAACACCTGGTGAGGCGGCGGCTGGGGTGTCCGGGCTCCGCTCAAAAATGACAGCCTCGATGCGCGGCGAACGGGGTGAACCCCCGGGGCGCAAGAAAGCGTCTACAATAGTGAGGAGAGCTCGGGCCTGACGACATCGGCTGGCGAGCTCTTACGGGAGTCTCCCCCATGCGCACCCTTTCCTTGGCTGTTCTCCTTACACTTTCCGTATCGATCGGGTTGGCGCAGCAGCCGGCGTCGGTTCCTGCGGTCCCCGCTGCGACGACGGGCTCCAGCGCGGCCGCCACAACGACCAGCACAACGCAGGCTCAGGCGCCCGCGACGCGAAGTGCGACTTCGGCCAGCACGCCCGACAGCAAGACGACGGGGAGTGCTCCGACCGCGAGCGCCCAGACGACGGATGCCCAGACTACTGGCGCTAAAGCTCCAGACGCACAGGCTCCAGACACGAAGCCCGGAGACGACAAGACGGGAGCCCGGAAGGTGCTGAGTTCGACCGCGCCCACGGACCGGGGTGATTCGATGCCGTCGCCGGGTGAGGAACTCGATCCGCATATCAAGAAGGGTTCGGAAGAGGATGTCGACGCGGTGGGGCAGCGCAATATCGGCGCCCGCGGGATGGGCAACTGGTACTCGACCAACTGGGAGATCGGGACGGGCAAGCAGTATTCGATGGAGATCGAAAAGTCTTCGCACCTGGTGACGGACCCGGTGGTGGTGGAGTATGTGAATCGCATCGGCCAGAACCTCGTCAAGAATTCCGATTCGAAGGTGCCCTTCACAATCAAGGTGCTGGACACCGACGAGATCAACGCGATGGCGCTGCCGGGCGGCTTTTTCTATGTGAACTCAGGGCTGATCCTGGCGTGCGACTCGGAGGACGAACTGGCCGGCGTGATGGCGCATGAGATCGCGCATGTGGCGGCGCACCATGCGGCGCGCGAGATGACGCGGATGAATTATATGCAGATCGGGTCGATCCCGTTGATGATCGTCGCGCAGGGGTCGTGGACGGGTTATGGGATTTATGAGGCGTCGCAGTTGGCGATCCCGATCACGTTCCTGCAATTTTCGCGCCAGTTCGAGGCCGAGGCCGACTTCCTGGGAATTCAGTATATGTATCGCGCGGGCTACGATCCGCAGGGTATGGTGTCGATCTTCGAGAAACTGGACGCGCTGGAGAAGCACAAGCCGGGCGCGCTCTCGCGGGCCTTCAGCGACCATCCGGCGACGCCCGATCGCATCGCGGATGTCGAGAATGAGATTGCGACGGTTCTGCCGGCGCGGCCCGATTACCTGGTGACGACCTCGGAGTTCGACCAAGTGAAGGCGCGGCTGGCGCGCATCCAGAACAAGCGCGGCATCCAGAACAAGAAGGGCGGCAACCGGCCTACGCTGCGGCGCGTGGGCGGCAGCAACAACGACCCGAACGCAGCGCCGACGACTGGCGGATCGGACCAGCCGACGCTGGGGCGCAGGGATTGAGTGGTTAGTGGTTGGTGGTTAGTGGTTAGTGAGGGCGTGGCTGCGGCTGCGCCCTTTTTGCTGCGCGTCTGTAAGTGGCGAACGCGGCAGCTGGCTAGCGGCACGATAAAATGGAGCTATGGCAATCCACACGACCGGCTATACCGACGACCACGCGAAGGCGGGGCTTGACGCCAGCTTTCCTCCCATTGAGA
Source organism: Granulicella sp. (assembly GCA_965277925.1). Taxonomy (GTDB): domain Bacteria; phylum Acidobacteriota; class Terriglobia; order Terriglobales; family Acidobacteriaceae; genus Granulicella. Next base: position 3,790,841 of record OZ255850.1, read on the forward strand.
CCTGGCGCAATCAGTTTCGCGCCTATGAAATTCTGGTCGACGACCCGGAGTTTACCAGCTTCTGCCCGAAGACCGGGCTGCCGGATTTTGGCGTGTTGACGATTCGCTACATGCCACGCGAAAAGTGTCTGGAGCTGAAGTCGCTGAAGGAGTATTTGTTTACGTATCGCAACCTCGGAATATTTCAGGAGAACATCGTCAACCAGGTGCTGGACGATGTGGTGAAGGCGACAGACCCGGTGTGGGCGGAGATCAAGGGGGATTTCCGGCCGAGGGGTGGGATTTCGACGGTGGTGACGGCGCGGTATCCGCGGACCGAAGAGATGAGGTAGAGGTTTGGTCCACGGGCGTGAAACGCCGTAAGTCAAGAGCAACAGCAGATTCCTACGGAATGACAACAGGAAAAACAAAGGCAAACGCAAAAGCAAGACCAGGGACGGTAGGAATTCACGCGATGGGGGCGCCGGCGGCGCGGTAGATGGCTTCGATCGCGAGCAGGTCGGCGAGACCTTCTTCGCCGGGTGTGTCAGGCTGGCGGTTGTTGCGAATGCACTCAGCGAAGTGGTCGGCTTCGGCGGTGAATTGATTGTACTGGCCGGCGACGGGGTTGGTGCCGGAGACTTTGCCATTGGTGGTGTTGCCAGTGAAGGTGTATTTGACGTCGCCGTAATAGAAGGCGGGTTCGATATGAATCTGGCCGGCGGAGCCGTCGATCTGGAGGAAAGCCGGACCTTGCTGGCCGTAGGAGCTGCCGCCGTTGAAGAGGATTCCGGAGGGGAACTTCGTCACCCACTGGACGGTTTGCTCGACCTGAGCGAAGCGCGGACCTTTTTCGCGAGTGGAGACGAAGGCGCGGACGTCGGCGGGCTCTTCGCCGAGGATCCAGCGAGTGGCGTTGAGCGGATAGATGCCGAGGTCGAGGAGCGAACCGCCGCCGGCGAGCGCGCGGTTGAGGCGCCATTCGCCGGCCTTCTTCTGGCCGTAAAAGCCGCCGAGGACGGTCTGGATCTCGCCGAGCTCTCCGTTGCGGACCATGTCGCGGATTTGCTTAAAGGTGACGTCGTAGTGGACGCGGTAGCCGATCATCAGCTTGACGTTGGCGTGGCGGCAGGCGTCGATCATCTTGCGGCACTCCGCGGAGGAGATGGCCATGGGCTTTTCGCAGAACACGTGCTTGCCGGCTTCGGCGGCGCGGATGGCGTACTCGCAGTGCATGCTGTTGGGAAGGCCGATGTAGACGGCGTCGATGGCGGGGTTGTCGCGGATGCGGTCGTAGGTCTCGTAGGTGTAGATGGACGTGGCGGGCACGTTGTACTCGGCGGCGAATTTGGCGCCTTTCTCCGCGGGATGGCCGGTGACCAGACCGGTGATGCGTGAGTGTTGCGAGGACTGCACGGCCTTCATGAAGATTGTGGAGATGTCGCCCAGGCCCACGGGAGCGTAGCCGATGCGGGCGGGGCTGGCGGTTTGGGCGACGGCGGGGAGCTGCGTGGCGGCGAGGGTGAGTGCGGAGAGCTGGGCGAAGCGGCGGCGATTCATACGCTGCAATCCATGCGCTCCACTGTATGACGGATGGCCAAAGGGAGTCCAATCGCCGCGCCGTGCTGTTATGCTCGGCTCAGCATGACTGCGCGACCCGCAACTTCGATGACAGCGCCGAAGCCCCATGGAAGCCACGTTGCGGGCGCGACCGTGGCGCTGGTGCTGCTGACGGCGATGAACTTCGTCAACTACCTGGACCGCTATATTCTACCGGCGGTGCAGGAGCAGGTGAAGCATGAGTTTCACCTGACGGACAATCAGATTGGCTCGCTGACGCTGTGGTTTTTTGTGGCGTATGTGCTGTCGTCGCCGATCACGGGATGGCTGGGCGATAGATTTCCGCGCAAGCCGATGATCGTGATCGCCGCGCTGGCTATTGCGGCGATGAACTTCTTCACCGCCAGCGTACACAGTTACATGTCGCTGAACATTCGGCACGCGATGCTGGGCATCGGCGAGGCGAGCTTTGGGATATTCGCGCCGGCGATGCTGGCCGACTATTACGCCGAAGACCGGCGCAACGTGGTGCTGACGATCTTCAACGTCGCGATTCCGGTGGGCGCGGCGCTGGGCTATCTGGCGGGCGGCGTGATCGGGCATAGCCACGGCTGGCGCATGGCTTTTATCGCATCGGCGATTCCGGGAGCGGTGATCGCGCTGCTGATTTTGTTCTTCATGCGCGAGCCGAAGCACGATGCCCCGGCGCCATCGCAGACCCATTCCAAGGCCAAGCTGGATAAACGTTCGGTGCTGTCGCTGGCCAGCAATGGCGCGTACCTCACATCAATCCTCGGCTACGCGATGGTGACGTTTTCGCTCGGCGGGATTTCGTGGTGGATGGTCTCGTTCCTGCAGCGCATGAATGGGATGAGCCAGGAGCGCGCGGGCACGGTGATGGGCGCGATTACCGTTGTATGCGGACTGGGCGGAACGATTGTTGGCGGTGTGCTCGCGCAGTGGTGGTCGAAGAAGACGCCCAAGGCGCTGTACCTGGTGCCCGCGTTGAGTGCGGCGCTGGCTGTGCCGCCGGCGGTGCTGACGTTCTTCGGGCCGAAGAGCCTGACGCTGCCCGCGCTCGGCGTAGCTGTGTTTTTGATTTTTCTGGGCACCGGGCCGGTGAACGCTGCGACGCTGAATGCGGTTCCGGCGAATCTGCGCGCGACTGCGATGGCGGGGCAGTTGTTCACGATCCATGTGCTGGGCGATGCGTTCTCGCCGAAGCTGATTGGGATTATCAGCGACCACTCGAACCTGCGCTGGGGGCTGGGAGCGACGCTGGTGACCATGCTGTTCGCGGCGGTGATCTTCTTTGTGGGTGCACGGTTTGCTCCGCCGTTGAGCCATTCGTTGGGGGACACGACGGGGAGTGCGGCGGCCGCATGAGGCCTCCGATCTCCGAATTCTGGCGCGGGATGATCGAGGTCTCCGCGTGGGGGATTGCGATGGCGTGGTGCTGGCGGACCGCGGACGCCGTGCAGTCGCTGCCCACGCTTCCGGACTTGGCTTCGGCCGATTGGAACGTTGCGCCCGTGGGCGAGCCGACGCTGGTGGTGGTTGTCCCGGCGCGCGATGAAGCTGGGAATATCGCGGCGACGCTCGATGCGCTGATGATGACGGACTACAAACGGATGCGGGTGCTGGTGGTGGATGATCGCTCGACCGATGCGACCGGCGCGATTGTGGATGAGTATGTTGCCAAATATGCGCCAGGGCATCCGGGAAAAATCAACGCGATCCACATTACGGAGTTGCCCGAGGGCTGGCTGGGCAAGACATTTGCGCTGACGGTCGCCACCGAGAACAGCGACTCCGACTATCTGCTCTATACGGATGCGGATGTGCTGTTCTCGCCGTCGATTCTGCGCCGCGCGCTGGCGTATGCGGAGGCCAGCGAGGCCGACCACCTGGTCGTGATGCCGACTCCGCAGATAAAGTCGCGCGGAGAGGGGATCGTGCTTGGCTTTCTGCAGGTGCTGGGGATGTGGGCATCGCGGCCGTGGCGCGTGGCCGATCCGGATGCGCGGCGCGATGTGATCGGCGTGGGCGCGTTCAACCTGGTGCGGCGTGAGGCGCTCAAGAAGATTGGCGGCTGGGCCCCGCAGCGACTGGCGGTGCTCGAAGATATTACGCTGGGGCGCCGCATGAAAGCCGTGGGGATGCGGCAGCGGGTGGCGTTTGCGCCGGGATTGGTGTTGGTGCATTGGGCTGCGGGTGCGCGCGGGGTGATGCGCGTGATGACCAAGAATCTGTTTTCGGCGTTCAACTTTCAGCCGCTGCTTCTTTTGGTCGCGTGCGTGTGGATCGTGGCGTTTTGCCTGGCGCCGCTGGTGGGGATGGGGTGGTGGACGACGCTGGCGCCATCGCTGATTGTGCTGTGCTGCATTGGTGCGGCGTACCGGGTGATCGGCGAGGCCAGCCAGATCGACGCGCGGTATGGGTGGCTCTATCCATTGGGCGCGTTCTTGCTGATGGTTGCGATGCTGCGGTCGATGGTGGTGGTGTGGGCGCGTCGGGGCGTGATGTGGCGCGGAACATTCTATGCGCTGCGCGATCTTCGCCGGCATAACAGCCCGTTCCAGTGGAAGCCCGCCGCACGAAAGACGCGTAATGCGCAGATGGAGGCGGAGCTACTGGCGCGGTCGAAGCAGGCAGTAACTAAATCTCCACCGGCGGACGCCCGTAGCGCTTCTCCACGTAATCGTCGAGGATGACCTGAAACTCTTCGACGATGTGATCGCCCTTGAGAGTGACGGCGAGTTTTCCATCGATGTAGACGGGAGCTTTGGGCTCCTCGAAGGTGCCGGGAAGCGAGATGCCGATGTTGGCGTGCTTGGATTCGCCGGGGCCATTGACGATGCAGCCCATGACGGCGAGCTTGAGCTCTTCGACGCCGGGGTACTGCTTTTTCCATTCGGGCATGGACTCGACGAGGTAGTTCTGAATGCGCTCGGCGAGCTCCTGGAAGTAGGTGCTGGTGGTGCGGCCGCAGCCAGGGCAGCTCGTGACCTGCGGCATGAAGCTGCGGATGGAGAGCGACTGCAGGATCTGCTGTGCGCAACGGACTTCTTCGCTGCGGTCGCCGCCGGGTGTGGGGGTCAGGCTGACGCGGATGGTATCGCCGATACCTGCCAGCAGCAGCGGCGCGAGGCCGGCGGTGCTGGCGACCACGCCCTTCATGCCCATGCCGGCCTCGGTGAGGCCGAGGTGCAGCGCGTAGTCGCAGCGGCTGGCTAGCTCGGTGTAGACGTCGATGAGGTCGCGGACGCCGGAGACTTTGGCCGAGAGGATGATCTGGTCACGGCGCAGGCCGTAGCGCTCGGCCGCGGTGGCGTTGTCGAGCGCGGAGACGACCATCGCCTCCATCATTACGTCGCGGGCGTCCTTCGGATTTGGACTGCGCGAGTTGTCGTCCATCATACGGGTGAGCAGAGCCTGGTCAAGCGAGCCCCAGTTGACGCCGATGCGGACCGGCTTCTGGTGCTTGACGGCGACTTCGATCATGGTGCGGAAGTTGTCGTCGTCTTTTCGGCCTATAGAGCAGTTGCCGGGATTGATGCGGTACTTTGAAAGTGCTTCGGCGCAGTCCGGGTACTTGGCGAGCAGCAGGTGGCCGTTGTAGTGGAAGTCGCCGATGATGGGCGTGTTCCAGCCCTTGGTGCGAATGCCGTCGACGATGGCGGGGACGGCTTTGGCTGCGTCGTCGTTGTTCACGGTGATGCGGACAAGCTCGGAGCCGGCGCGGGCGAGCGCGGCAATCTGCTGAACGGTGGATTCGACGTCGGCGGTATCCGTGTTGGTCATCGACTGCACCACGACGGGGGCGCCGGAGCCGACGCGGACGTTGCCGATGGGGACCGTGACGGATTCTCTGCGGTGAATGGCTGCCATACTGCTCAATTTTATCAGCCGGAGAGGGTAGACCCGGGTATGTCGGCAGACGCAGGTGTTTGGTGGAGATCGCGAAGCCCAAGACAGTGGCCGGATTTAGTTCGCGACGTAGGGCTGAATGTCTCTGCTCTTGGCGGAGAAGTCCGACACCACGGGATCGTCGGGCAGGCCTTTCAGTCCGGCGACGACGCTTTGCGCGTTCATGATCGCTCCGGCGAGTGTGGTGTGGGTATGCGGATCGCCGAACAGCGGCTCTAAGGCGGCCTCACCGAGCGCGTCATACTTGCGCGCGGTGATCTCGTTGAGGTCGATGAAGTCGGCGTGGTCCTTCGCCGCGATCTCGCGTGTCCAGCCGCCGTAGCTGGTGTTGCCGCGCACGATCTTGCCGTCTTTCCATATCTTGCGCGGCACCAGCGAGCAGAGGATGGGAATCACTCCTTTGGCGCGCGTGTCCTTCACGTACTGGTCCAGATACCAGCCGAAGGTGTGTACGGTTTCAGGTTTGTGAAGGATGGGGTTGTCGATATCTTTCGTCTCGTCTCCGATGCCGGGAATGCTGCCGCGCGCACGTGCTGCATCGTCGAGAGGACCGCCGTCGTTATGTCCGAATTGGATCAGCACAATGTCGCCGGGTTTCATTAGAGCGAGCGTGTCGGCCCAGTGGCCTTCGGTGATATAGGTGCGTGAGCTGCGGCCGCCGATGGCGCGATTCACCACGTTGATCTTCGATGTGTTGAAGTAGCTGACGAAGGGTTCGCCCCAGCCCATCTGGTTATTGGCGCCGTCGCCGCGGCCGTTACGTACAGTCGAGTCGCCGACAAGAAACAACGTCGGCAGGTGCGTGTTGGCGGGCGTGGGCAGATTCAGTTGTGCATGAACCGTGGGATCGGTGGGTATGCTGACCATGCGCTTTAGCTCGCTGGCCGCGAGCAGATAGCCTCCGACCCCGTAGGTATAGCTGGCGGTGGGCATGTAGGGCGCGGGTTCGGCGCCGGTCTGCTCGATGTCGCCGAGCCGGCCGTCGGCGTAGACGTGTTGCAGGATGCCACGCCAGGCGCGCTCGATAATGGGCTTGTAGGTCGCGGCGTCGAGGACGCCTTCGTTCACCCCCCAGGCCATGCCATAGACCATCAGCGTCGAGCCGGAGAGTTCGGGCGCGGGATATTGCTCCGGGTCGAGCAGGCTGGCGCGCCACAGGCCATCGCTGCCCTGCAACTGCGCGACGCGCGCCGACATTTCGCGAAGCTGCTCGATGTAGAACGGGCGGTGCGGGTCGTCTTTCGGTAAGTACTGGAGCGTGCGTACGAGGCCGCCCATCACCCAGCCTTCGCCGCGCGACCAGAAGATCGGCTTGCCATTGGGAGCGAGCTTACCGATATACGTGGCGTCGCGCGCGTACATGTGCTCTTTCTTGTCGTAGAGCAGATCGGAGGTGCGCTGCCAATTCAAATCGAGGTAGTCGATGTATTTGTGCTCGCCGGTGGCCGCATACATGCGCGACCACACCGGCGGCGCCATGAAGAGCGCATCGCACCACCACCAGGGAATGCGCGGATCGCCGGGCTTGAGCGTGTTGAAGCCAATTACCGAGTCGAGCGCGGCCTGCGTCGGCGCGATCATCTGCGGATCTTTCTTACCGCCAGAGAGATAGAGTTCGAGATAGGCCTGGCCGACGCTCTGATCGTCGGCGTTGGGAAGCTTGCTGCGGAGCTCATAGTCGAACCTCTTCGCCATCGCGGCCATGGCGTCGCGATACTTCGGATCGCCGGTGGACTGCGAGGCGGCCATGAAGCCGCTGTACAGAACGCTCCACGTCCAGATGCGATCGAAGTAAGGCTGCGATCGCGCGAGCTGCCAGTCGGCAACCTTGCGCGTGGCGTTATCGATCGCCACGGCGGTGAAAGCCGGCGAGAGATCGGTAGCGATGGGGCCGCCATCGGCGGGGGAGTCGCCGAAGTGGCGCGAGATGTCCTTGTCGATTCCCGCCTGCTGCGCGGGCGTGGGAGATGGATTGGTCTGGAGTTTGGTCTGAGCGGGCAATGCGGCGGCAACGCAGGCGAACACCATGGCGGCGAGGCAACAGATCATCTTCATCAGTTCTTATCCTGTTCGGCGAAGCTCTTCTCTTGCGAGTTGGGTGGGGACGGCGGAGCCTCGCGCGAGGCGATGCCGGCAATGTTCGAGTCGTCGGAGAGTGCGACGACGCTGCCGTCTGTAGTGGTCAGCGAGATGTTGCTGAACTTCCAGTTTTTCGTATCGTCGATGTGTCCTGCGGTCACTGCTTGGATAGTTAGATGGTCCAGAGTGAAGTCCACCAGCGGGGCGGACGGATACGCGTTGACCTCGAAGGCGGTTTTGGCTCCGGTCGCCTTGATGTTCCAGATGTGTACGTCACGAAAATGAGGCAGGCCTTCGTCCTCGGGAACCGGCGTGGACAACACCTTGTAGTAGCAGGGATAGGTCTTCAGGTCCGCAGGAATTGCCGCGTAGCTGTAGCTAGGGTTCCAGTTCATCGTGATGCGCAGAACGACGGGCGCATCGATCATGGTTATGTCGTGAATGCGGATGTTGTCTCCGAAGCCGCCGCGCGTATGAGCCGACTTGAAGAGAATGCCAACGGGCACACTCTTCAAGGTCGTAATGTTGAAGGCTTCGATGTTGCGAAATCCTCCGGAGGTCTCGCTGCCGAAGGTCACGCCTGCGGCGCCGTCACGGACGATGGAATCGCGCAGCACAACATCTTCTGTGGGCCGGTTGACGCGCAGGCCATCGGAGTCGCGCCCTGCCTTCAGGCAAAGCGCATCGTCGTTCACGGAGATGTCGGCGTGCTCGATCAGAATCTTCCGGGACGAATCGATGTCGATTCCGTCCGTGCTGGGGCCGCGGCCGCCTTCGTTGTTGCGGATGGTCACGCCATCCACGGTTATGCCATGCGAGTAGCAGATATGCACGGTCCAGAAGCCGGAGCGCCGCAGCAACAGATGGCTCAGCTTCACGTTGGAAGACTCGTAAATCTGGATCAGCCGCGGCCGCTTCGCGTCGTAGTCGGAGGCCCAGCGCAGGCCCTTCGGTTCGTCGATCTTGCGCAGCGCCCAGTAGCTATCCCACCAGACTTTGCCGTCGCCGTCGATGGTGCCTTCGCCGGTGATGGACGCGTTGGTTTGCTTGTAGACGTTGACCAGCGCCGCGGGCCAGACCATCTCGATGCCGGCGATGCGCGTGGGCATTTCGGGATAATCCTGGAGGCGCTGCGAGCCCAGGATGGTCGCACCCTTTTCGATCTCCAGCGTGACGCCGGTCTTCACGAAGATCGAGCCGCTGAGGTAAGTTCCTGGCGGAACGATCACCGTGCCGCCATGCGTTGAGGCGGCGTCGATGGCGTGTTGCATCGCGGAGGTATCGAGCGTCGTGCTGTCGCCCTTGGCGCCATAACTTACAACGTTGAAGGATGTATTGGCTTGCGCCGATATCGTGAGTGCAAAGGCGAGTGCGACGAGCAGAGTTCGCGCGATCCAGGAGCTTGGGCGCATCATGCTACTTCTCCTCCAGAAGATGAACGGGGCCGAGCATGCCCGAGGGCAACGGCTGAAGGTTGTTCATGTCCTGCGGCGTAAATCGCTCGCCATAGCGCGCGTTCAGCAGGTGATAATCCGCGGGCGCGCGGCCGGCGAGCAGATTGATCGCGGTGTTCGCGACTTGAACTTCGACGGTGTTTTCGCCGGCGTGCATTTGCTTCGTCACGTTGAGAGTATAGGGCGGATGCCACACGGAGCCGGCGCGCTGACCATTGATCGTGACGACGGCCGCCTCGCGGATCGGGCCATCGAGCAGCGCTCGCTCGCCGCTCTTGATCCTCGGATCGGCTGCAACTGGAGTGCCCGCGCCGAAGTCGAGCACAAGCGAATGCACGCCTTTTAGTTCGGCTTCGGTGAGACGGAGCGTCTTCTTATAAGTCGCCACGCCGGAGTAGAAGCGGGTCTGTGGATCGTCGGCCCAGGATGTGGGTATGTGCTCGGTGCGTTCGATGGATGTGCCGCCAAACTTGATCTTCCAGTCGTGCGTGAGGTTCGCGATTACCTTCATGGGGCCGGTAGGCGCCGGTTCCTGCGTGTCGATGGGTGTATCGCTGAACACGATCACGCGCGATTCGTAGGGCGCGAGGTTGAGCGCGATCGTCTTTGGATCGAAAGCATAGGCCGCACCGGAGGACGTGTCCAGAGAGGCCGCATACGCACGAGCGCTGAGGAAGCTGGCGGTCGCCGTGACCCCATGATTGCTCGTGTTCGCGATGAAGTAGATGTCGGCATCGTTCAGCTTTCGATGCAGAAATCCGACGTCGGAAGACCCGGCAGAGAGACGCATGTCGGGCTTCACGAACTGCTGCAATGCCGCTCCGAGATCGTCATCCTGCGCTACGACCTGGGCACGCTCCGGGTTTGCGAAGAGCGCATGCGATAGCTGCTGCACTTCCACGGTTCCTGCTGCCGCGTCCTTGAATCCCGGAGCTTTGCTGGGAGTGGAGCCGACCGCAATCACCTTGCCGCCACCCGCGATGTAAGCTGCGATTGCCCTCAGAGTTTTGGGCGAGAGCCGCTCCACATGCGGCAGAATCAGCACCGGATAGGAAATTCCTACGCGCTGAACGGCCTCCGCATCGATGAAGTCGACGTTGTGGCCGGCACTCAAAATCTGCTGCATGAGCGTGGGTGTGATGTACTTCGCCATTCCCTCGGAGAGACTGACCCGGGTGAGTGTGAACTCCGAGTACACATCGTCATCGGGCAGGAACACCGCAACGTCGTTAGCGGGTTTGCCCCGGCGCAGCAGATAGCTCATGCGTTGCAGATACTTCGTTACATCGGGCATCACGATCCACCAGGGATTGTGATCGTTGAAGACCGCTGCCGCGTAGAACGACCAGCCCGGTTCCGCGACTCCGGGCGGCGTGTAGGGCCAGCCGTGGCCCACGATCTGGTTTTCGCCCTCGAGAAAGAAGCGGTCGGCCTCGGCCTTCATATCGAGCGGCGTGGCGCGAAACGCTGGCGAGTGCAGCCACGTGAAGGTCTCGCCGGAGGTGATGGGCCGGTCGTAGAGATGGCTCGCGGAACTGGCCCAGCGCATGAACGAAAACCGGTTCCACTGCGGGCCTTCGCCCTCGGGAAGAGCAACCAATCGGTTGCTCGACATCGAGACCGCGGGAACCCCGTAGGTCTGCGAACGGAAGCGCGTGCCGTGTGCAGTGGCCCAATCGTTGATGGGAGTGAGGTAGCGTTCGTCGACGAGTTCGGTGAGGGTGAGGCCCCAGTCGTGACGCAACTCCGCGCTCGTTTCGCTGTTGCCGCTTACAAGCTGCGGCAGATAGGGAGTGAGATCGTAGCCGCGTCTGCGCTTGAACTCGGGTAGCAGATCGTCGGTCCAGTCGGCGCCGTAGACCTCGAGGCTGTCGGAGAAGACGGAGTACGGCGGAGCGTCGCCAAAGGCCTGCATCAGCCGGTCGCCGACGACCTCCAGATGGTCGTCGACCGCGGCGCGGCTGAAGTGATCGAGCACGAATCCATTGGCATCGACTGCGGCGCGCTTCACCTGCTGTCCGGTGCGGCTCGCGATGAAGAAGACGACAACTCGCGGCTGGGAATCAGCGGCCAGCGCCATGCGGCCGTTCGTCTGCTGCGCATTCAGTTGTTGCAATTTGCTCGCGTCGTACTGCTCCGCCGTGCCCGTACCGGAGAACGCAGCAATCAGGCTTTCGCCGTTCTCCATTGCTGGAACGGCAATCGAATTCGCGGCCGCCGGAACATCCGCGGCGGCGATGCGCAGGCGGCTTGAAGCGTGAGTGATGGGCACATACGATCCGCCATACGGCCAACCGCTGGCGAGGGTCATGTCAACGCGCATGCCGCTGGCGCGCGCTGTCTGGGCGGCAAATTTCACATCGTCCAGGAAGTCGTCCGAGAGGTAGGGGAGGTTGCGGAAATTCTTCGCGCTATCGTCCAAGGCCAGCGGATACACGGGCTGAATCTCGAAGCCGCCGATGCCGCCGGCCTTCATCGCGAGAATCTCGCGCTTGAGCTCGGGCTTGATTACGGCAGGACCGAACCACCACCAGCGCATCAGAATGCGCGCGTCGTCGGGCGGCTTGAGAAAGCCCTGTTGTACGGCGGCGATGCTCTCACTGCCGGCCGCTATGGGCTGCTGTGCGCGCGCAGGGACGGACCATAGCGCCGACACCAGGGCCACGGACCAAACGCCCCGGAGGTTCATACAACCGCGCAGTCCCTGCATCATTGGCTGGTCCTCAAAAGATCTTGGTGCGGATGAAGTGATCGGGGCCGTCGAGCGACGCGGCCACCGCCTCATCCCAGCGGTCTTCGAGGAAGTGGAGCTTGGTTTGGGTGGACATGGGAGTGGTCCAATCCTGCGCCGCAAGGTTTGGAGCGTTCGCTGCAGTCTATGCAAGATACCACGTTAGGAATCAATAGGGCAATCATTTCTATAGAGGTTTTGAGCCCTGCCAGAATCGTCCGCCTCCATGGTGCTCTCACACCCTCTTCCGGCTTCGAGCCGTCGAGCGCGCATCTGAGCTTGCGGCGGTCGCGAATGCCGCTTTGCGGGCCGTTTGGGCGCCCTTGCCGGCAGCGGCAGCTTCCAGTTTCGCAACCGTTGCGTCGCCTTCCAGCGCGCGGCCGGCGCGGTCCGGAGTGATGGCGCGGTGCTCGATGTAGCTGTAGGGGGCGACGGTTTCGCCGCGCAGCAGCGCGAGGCCCAGATCGATGAGCCGCGGGCCGTACTGCTGGACCTCGTGCGAGATCGAAGCGATCGCGGGGCTGCCGGGGCGCTGCATCTCGACCAGCATCTCCTCCAGGCAGTCCTGCCCGACGACGGCGACATGTTTTTCGTGGCCGAGCTCGCGGACCGCGGCGATGGCGCCCATCGCGCTGGTGTCGTTGGCCGCGGCGATCAGGATGTGCTTGTCTTTGGGGTGGCGCTTCAGAAATTCGAGGACGACTTTGTGGCTCTGGTCGCGCATGCCGCGGCCATCGATGCGAACGAAGCGCTCGACCGGCAGATCGGGCAGGCGCGACTTCACGCCCTCGAACGCGCCGGTGATGCGGCTCTGCACGAGCTGGCCGGCCGCGGCGATGTCCAGCCCAACCATCCACTCCATCTGGCCGCCCCAGCGGTTGATGGCGAACTCGGCGAGCAGCGCCCCGGCTTCGAGCCCCGCGCGATAGTTGTCCACACCGAAGTAGGTCGCGTGCGGATGCGGAATGTCGACGGCGATGAGCGGGATCTTGGCCGCGGCGATCTTGTCGGCGATGATGGGCGCGGCGTGTTCGTCGATCTGGAACTCGATCACAATGTCGACGCGCTCGCGCACGAACGTCTCGGCGTTCTGGATGGCGGTCTCGGCGTTGTAGCGGTTGTCGAGCACGAGGAGGTCCACGCCGACGGCTGCCGCGGCCTGGCGCAGGCTGGCGGTGACGGCCTCGGAGAAGGGCATCTCCGCGCTCTGGCCGCCGAAGCCGAAGCGCAGCTTGGTGGGCCGCGCGATGTGGCGATAGTGGCGGTCCGCCGTCTGGCCGACGTAGCCGCGATGCACGAGCGTCTTCAGGATGCGGTAGACGGTGGTCTTGGAGATTTTCGTGCGCTTGTGGATCGTCTCCAGCACCATCGGCTGATTTTCGTTCTGCAGCAGCTCGAGGATGTCGAGCGCCTTGGTCAGGACCGGGATCAGATAAAGACGTTTGGTCTTTGCTTTCGACGCCATGACACCTCGCGCGGGGGAGCCGCCCCACAGCCATTATGCCGAGACGGACAGAATTCTCCTAATGGAATCGCGTTGGGGACGTGTACCGGCCGAACCTTTTGGGCTACGCGTAGGTACTGATCGCGGCGGCGTTCTTTGTGCCACGCTCGGCGGCGATGCGCTCCACGTAGCCACTTCCGCGCAGCGCGGCGAGCGGGTCAGGAGCCAAGCCGCGCTGCTCGCGCCACTCGCGCAGAAGTGGGCGGACGTCGGTCCAGAAGGCGCCGCGAAATGCCTCTTCGGCGTCAACCAGGCGGCAGGCGTCCTGCAGCTCGGCGAGGGTCGCATGGTCCACCAGCGCGGCCTTGGCGAAGAGCTCCTGCGCGGTGACCACCGTCTGCACCATCGCCTCGATCTTGCCCTTCAGGTTATGGCTCTGGTCGATCATGAAGCTGGGTGTCTGAGAGGGTGTGTCCGCGCTTCCATGCAGCGTCTGGTCGAACAGCAGTTCATGGAAGATGCGGAAGATCTGGTAGGGATCGATGGAGCCGAGGGTGAGGTCGTCGTCGGCATACTTGCGGTCGTTGAAGTGGAAGCCGCCGAGCGCGTCGAGCTCCAGCAGCCACGCCACGATCTGCTCGATGTTGGTGCCCTGGTAGTGATGGCCGGTATCGACCAGCACTTTGGCCTGCGGGCCGGCGGCGCGGGCGAGCTCCAGCGCCATACCCCAGTCGGCGATGTCGGTGTGGTAGAAGGCCGGCTCGAAGGGCTTGTACTCGACCAGCATGGTCTGGCCGGGCGCGAGCGCGGCGTGGGTCTGCTGGAGCGCGTCCTTCATCCAGCCGAGGCGGCGGCGGATGCTCTGCGAGCCGGGGTAGTTGGAGCCGTCCGCGATCCACAGCGACACCTCCGCCGATCCGAGGGCCTTGCCGATCTCGACCGAGTCCAGCAGATGGCCGATGGCTTTTTCGCGAATGCTCGGGTCAGGGTTGCAGATGGAGCCGAACTTGTACTCGGCATCCTGAAACAGATTGGGGTTGATGGAGCCGGGCAGGATGCCGGTCTGGCGGGCGAGCTTCTGGACCTTGGCGACGTCGGCGAGGCCGTTGGGCAGGTCCCACAGCACATGCAGGGCGAGCGTGGGCGTGGCGCCGGTGAGGCGGTTGACCTCGGCGGCGTCGGCGAACTTCTCCTCGATGGTGGTGGCCGCTGCGGCCTGCGCGAACTTGCCGAAGCGCGTGCCGGTGTTGGCGAAACCCCACGAGGGGATCTCGATTCGGAAGGCGTCGAGAGCTTCAAAGACGCGGGTTGTGGTCGAGTCGATTGCCATGGTGCTGGTACCCTCAATTCTAACCACGCATGCCGCTGCGCGGTCCGGGCGGCGGTCCGCCTCTGGTTGCTGCATGTCCCAACACCTTACTCCGCGAGAGCCCATCTCTTCAATAGGAAAACTGTTTCCAAACGCTAAATCTATCAGGTAGGATAGCTGACGCCGGTCCGAAGCGCGCGCTGCCGCTGTCAGAACCGGCGATGGACGTGCGTTTGAGATTCGCTTGAGGTGAACGTGGGACCCAATCCTTTGCTGGGCGTCGTCTTCCATTGGCTGGGCGGTCTGGCCTCGGCCAGCAATTTTATTCCGTTTCGCGGAATCAAGCGCTGGTCGTGGGAGATCTACTGGATCATCCAGGGCGTGGCCGCGTGGCTGATCGCGCCAACGCTGATCGCCAGTATCTTTGTGCCGCACGTGTTCGACATCCTGCGCGCGGCGCATCAATCGCCGCAGGCCACGCTGTTCTGGCCGATGACGATGGGACTGCTGTGGGGCGTGGGCGGGCTGACGTTCGGGCTGGCGATCCGATATCTGGGGCTGGGGCTGGGATACGCAATCGCGCTCGGCTTCTGCACGGCCTTTGGGACGCTGGTCCCGCCGATCTACGACGGCCAGATCCATTCCATTCTGCACTCCACCTCCGGCCAGGTGACGCTGGGCGGTGTGTTCATGACGCTGGTGGCGATCGCCGTGACCGGCGCGGCGGGCTACTCCAAGGAGCATGAGATCACCGACGAGGAAAAGGCCGCCGCGGGCGAACGCGATTTTTCGTTCGTGAAAGGTCTGGCCGTTGCGATCTTTGCCGGCATCATGAGTTCGTTCTTCGCCTTTGGATTGGCGGCGGGCAAGCCCATCGCGGACATCACGCGGCCGCGTCTGCTGGCCGCCGGGCACGCGGACCTGTGGGCCAATCTGCCGGTACTGATTGTGGTGCTGTGGGGAGGCTTCGCGACTAACTTCATCTGGTCGGCGGTGCTGATTGCGCGCAACCGTTCGATTGGCCAGTTTGCGGGCGAACCGGGCATCAATCCGATGGGCACCGCGCCGGTGACCGGAGAGACGCTGGTGGATGTCGATCCGCGCAGCTTGACCCAGAGGATTGGGGCCGGTGCGCTCGTACGAAATTACGTGCTGGCCGCGGCCGCCGGTATTATCTGGTACTTCCAGTTCTTCTTCTACTCGATGGGGCAGACGAAGATGGGCAAGTACGACTTCGCCAGTTGGACGCTGCATATGGCGAGCATCATCATCTTCGCGACGCTGTGGGGTATCGCGCTGCGGGAGTGGAAGGGAACCAGTTTACGCACGCGTGTGCTGGTCGGCTGCGGGCTGCTGCTGCTGGTGGGCTCGACGGTGGTGGTCGGGTATGGAAGCTATTTGAAGGTGAAGTAGAGCCGCGAGGTGGAATCAGTCGGAGTGCGCCGCGGGCCCGTCGAAGTGAAAAACCTCGCGCGCGTCCGACCACTTTTCGCCGGGCAGCGCGTCGGGCATGATCTGCTGCATGGGGTCCATGATGGACCACCAGCGCTGCGTCTCGGGGTCGGCGGCCATCCTGCGCATGTCGGCGTCGAAGTCCGAGCCGTGGTATTCGAAGGAGGCGAACAGCACGCCGTTGCGAAGAAAGATGCTGTAGTTGCGGATGCCGCAATCGGCGATCGTCTGTAGCACGCCGGGCCAGACGGCGGCGTGATAACGGATGTACTCGGCTTCAGCTTCGGGCCGCAGCCGGATCACTTGCGCATAGCGTTTCACGCTTGCCACCTCGCTTCAGTTGTCTGAGGAGTCTAGCCGTTGAATGGGCCCGAAGCTTTAGGAACGGGCGCGGCGGCCCGACTAGGGGTCTCGCGCTCCGCGTCGTTCTGAAGCAGGGCGCGCGTCTCCGACAGACTGAGAAGCAGGCCATCGACGTTGAACTCATATTCGCCGCCATTGTCCGGCACCGGGATGATTTTCCCCACGCTATGGCCGCGGTCGCGCAGCGATTGAGCAATCAGATCGATATCGATTTCGTGCTTCATGATCACAACCCTCCTCACTACCATAATGCGGATCGAGCGAGTTGGGAATGGTTGGCTCGATAATGATTGCCGCGATTATTCCACCGGAATGGTTAGCGCGTGGAAGCCGGTATCTGTTCCATGAGCGTGTCGACGGCTTTTTCGAGCTGGATATCCTGGCCGGTTTCGGTTTCGCCCAGCGGGCGGAGTTGTTCGACGTCGACGGGGCGCGGGTGCATCTCCATGTTCTGGCCGGTGGTGTCCTCGATGCGGTCGCCGGGGACGCGGACGCTGGAGCCGTCGATGAGGCGCTGCGCTCCGGTGAAGATGATCCAGCCGGCGGTGGGCGTGCCGACAACTTTGCCGAGGTGGAGGTCGCGATAGCCCTGGGTGAAGTCTTCGCCGTCGGAGAGGGTGGATTCGTTGGTGACGAGGACCGTGGGAAGGCCGAGCGCGCGCTGGCCCAGGGCCTGACGGCTGGGTTCGGTCGAGCCGTCGCGGGGAGTCATGAGCAGGTAGTTCTTGCGGCCGAAGACGTCGATGACGCGGCCGTTGACGTAGCCGCCGTTGTTGTTACGGACGTCGATGACGACGCCCTTCTTGGATTGGTTCTGGGCGTCGAGATCGAGATAGAGTTGCGCGAGGTCGGAGTCGCCCATGGCGGCCAGGTGGACGTAGCCGAGCTGGCCGTGGGAGATCTTGTCGACGTAGGCGCGGCGCGAGTCGACCCAGGCGCGGTAGAGCAGGCCGGACTCGACCTGGAGGGTGACGGGGC
Organism: Granulicella sp.; assembly: GCA_965277925.1. Classification (GTDB taxonomy): domain Bacteria; phylum Acidobacteriota; class Terriglobia; order Terriglobales; family Acidobacteriaceae; genus Granulicella. The sequence goes on from OZ255850.1 coordinate 3,808,120, forward strand.
GGACGGCGATGTCGTGTTTTTTGGCTTCGTTGCCACCCGGCGCGATGGACAGGACGACGCGGTGGTTGGCCTTGTCTTCGAGCAGGGCGTCGAGGTTGGTGGCGGGGGTGATGGGCTGGCCGTCGACGGCGAGGAGGTGATCGCCGATGTGGATCTCGGAGGCGAGGGTCTTTTCGTCAAGCGCCAGAGCGGCGGGGCCGAGCGGGACGATTTCGCGGATGATGAGCGCGCCGTTTTGCTCGTACGGCTCACGCTCGAAACGCAGACCCAAACGCCCGGTGCGGACGGCGGGCGGCTGCGGGCGGGAGATGCCGGAGTGCGAGCTGTTGAGCTCGCCGATGAGCAGGTTGATGTTGCGGCGGAGCTCGGGGCCGGTGCGCGCGCCTGCGATGTAGGGCTGCCAGTCGATGCGCAGCGCGGGCCAGTTGGCGCCGTTGAATTTGGCGTTCCAGAAGCGGTGGTCGAGGGTGGTCCAGGCTTCATCGAAGACCACCATTTTTTCCTTGTCGAAGTCGACGTCGATGGCGGTGGAGAGCATGAGGGGCTTGGGGGTGCGGGTTTCGAGGGAGATGCTGCGGACTGTCGTATTCGCGGAACCGGGCTCGGTGCCGGGTGCGGCGCCGCGGCCGCCGCCGCCTTCGAGGTAGAAGATGGATTTGGAGTCGGGGGTGAAGGCGATCTCGGATTTCATGCCGGGGGTGGAGGTGAGCTGGCGCGGGGTGGCGGGCTCGCGGGCAAGTTCGTCGAGTGAGTAGGTGTAGATGTTCTGCGAGCCGGAGACCTCGGCGAGGAAGGCGAGGGTCTTGCCGTCGGGGCTGATCACCGGGAAGCGCAGCTTCAGGTCGATGGGTAGAAGCGTGAGGCGGTCGCGAATGCCGTCGAAGACGATGCGGGTGGGTCCGGGCTTTTTGACTGGCGACCGTGAACCCACCTTAGCCTCGCCCTCGCTGTCGCGAGTGCGAGGCGAAGATGGGGCACCCGGCTTTAGTTCGGGGGAGGGGGTTGGGGTGCCCGGTTCGGGCGTGGTTTGGGCGGGCGTGGTCTGCTCGGGGTTTTCTGGGGGAGGCGGGCTGGTGTCTTCGGGCTTGCGGTGGTCGGCGGGCGGGGTGTCGGGCGCGCCGGGAGTGGATTGCTTGTTGAAGAGATCGCGGAACTGGTCTTCGCGAAAGGCGGGCACGTGGGGGATGAGGTCGACGCGGGCGAGCTGGGGGGTCTCGGCGCGTTGGGAGGTGTCGAAGAGGATGTACTTGCCGTCGGGCGACCAGGCGAGGCGGGAGGCGGTCTCGCCGTTGGCGAGGAAGGTGATGGGCTGGGCGGCAGCGGAGCCGTCGGCGGGGACGGCGTAGAGATTGGTGAAGCCGTCGATGCCGGTGGGGACGTAGACGATCCAGTGGGAGTCGGGCGACCAGGCGAGCGCGCCGGAGCCGTAGCTGTCGATTTGACCGGTGGCGATGGTCTTGTCGGTTATGCCGTTGCTGCCGCCATTTTTTCTGTCCGTGAGTGTGAGGACGTGAAGCTCCTTGCGGTTGCGCAGGTAGGCGATGGATCGGCCATCGGGCGACCAGGTGGGCGTGAGGTCGAGGTCGAGTGAGTGGGTGAGGGCGTGCTCGGTTTGTGTGGTGAAGTCGTAGACATAGAGGCTGGAGCCGCCGTCGCGTTCGGAGCGGTAGACGAGCATAGTGGAGTCGCGGGACCACTGGGGGTCGGACTCGGCGGCATCGGTGGTGGTGAGGCGCTGGGGCTCGCCGCCGGTGGTGGAACTGGCGGCGAAGACGTCGCCGTGGCCGATGACGGCGACTTTTTTGCCGTCGGGTGAGAGCGCGAGACCGGACCAGGAGGTGAGTTGCTCGTGCACGATGCCGGGGGTGCTGGGGACGCCGCGAAGCTCGAGGTGGACCTGTTCGGCTTTGCCGCTGCGGGTGTCGAGCTTCCAGATGGAGAAGTCGCGCTCGAAGAGGATGGTGCGGCCGTCGTAGGAGATGGTGGGCCAGAGGCAGCGGCCGGATTTGAACTCGGTGACGGGCTTGGCTGTGTCGGTAGAGGCGTCGGCCTTCCAGATGTTTTCAGCTCCGGACTTGTCGGACATGAAGAAGAGCGTGCGGCCGTCCGTGGACCACATCGGCCACGCGTGCTTGGCGTCCGCGGGGATCAGGAGGTGGTAGCCCGCGTCGCTTGCGGAAGGGGAGGCGATCGCCTTGAGCCAGAGCTCGGTCTCGTCAATGTGGGCGTGGCCGTGACGCCACCACTGGCTGCTGGAGATGCCCTTGGCCATGAGCGCGATGGACTTGCCGTCGGGCGAGGGCGCGGACTCGAACTCGTTGAGGTAGCGCTCGTCAGAGACTTCAAGCGGTGTGCCTCCGGTTGAGTGGACACGGAAGATGTCGCCCTGCCCGGCGACGTCGTTGGCCGAGGAGGTGAAGTAGAGCCACTGGCCGTCGCGCGACCAGGCGTCGAGCGCGACGGGCGCGTCGGTATAAGTGATGCGCTGGAGCGCGCCGGTGGCGAAGGTGAGGATGTAGATGTCGCCGGCGCCGGTGCGGGTGGACTGGAAGGCGAGGCGCTGGCCGTCGGGGGAGTAGAGCGGGCGCGATTCGTCGGCGGGGCCGGAGATGAGCAGGTGCGCCTGGCCACCGCTGGCGGACGCGGCCCAGATGTCACCGCCCGAGGCGAAGGCGATCTCGGCGCCGTCGGGGGAGATGGCGGGCGTGGCGAGGGATGACTTGGCTGTGGGCTGCTGGGCGGATGTGGCGGCGAAGGGAAGGGAAAGCAGAAGGGCAGCGACGAAGTGTGCGCGCAAGTCGGACCTCGGGTGACGCCGGAGATGATGTGTGCTACGAGTGTAAGGCACGCGAGGGACGGTCGTTATAGAACCGCTCTCCTGAAGACATATAGGCACTCGAACAGCAGATTCCTACCGAATGACAACCAGAAAAGCAAAGGCGACGGCAGCAGCAGATTCCTCCGCTGCGCTGCGGAATGACAGCCAGAAAAGCAAGAGCAGGGGCCCTACGCCAAAGGGGAACTGATCTAGAGTCCGAGTTAAATCTCCGGGAGAATGCGTCAGGAGGCACGCGAGCCGGAGAGGACGGCGAAGCGGCCCTCTTTGTACCAGCAGTCGGCGTCGGTGAAACCGGCGATGCGCATCCAGGCGAGCTGGTCTTCGACCGAGGCGCAGCGGTCGTCCTGCTGGCGGAAGAGCGAATCGGCGATCTGCTGCGGGGTGGCGCCGGTGGCGCGGACCTGCTGGAGCCAGAGCTGCCGGTAGCGGAGTTCGAGCTCGGGCGTGGGAGCGGCGACCTGCTCGGCATTGATGAAGACGCCGCCGGGGCGAAGCGCCGCGTAGAGCTTGTAGAAGAGGAACTGCTTGGCGGTGTCGTCGAGGTGATGGATGGAGAGGGCGGAGACGACGGCATCGAGGTTGGAGGGCAGCGGCGCAATGGTGTAGTCGCCGTGCTGGAAGGTGAGGTTGGGATCGGGCGCGTAGGGCGCGTCGAGTCGCTGCTTCGCGAGATCGAGCACGGGGTAAGAGAAGTCAATGAGATGGATGTGAGCCTCGGGGAAGCGCTGGCGGATGAAGCCGGTGAGGATGCCGCTGCCGGCGCCGAGATCGAGGATCCGCATGGCTTGACCCAGAGCGGCGGCGGGGATGAGGTCGATGGCCCAGGCGTAGAAGCGGTCATGGCAGGGGATGAGCCTGGCGCGGTCGCGGTCGTAGGTGGCGGCGGTGAGGTCAAAGATGGTTTGCGTGGTGCTCATGGCGCCCTCATGAACAGGATACGCGGGCCGCGCGGAGGATGCGACGGGGAACAAACGTTGCCGCAGAACCGACGAGATTATTTGCCGGCGAGTACGGTGGTGCTTCCGCCGATGCGCGTGTCCTGGGTCGGTTTCTTCAGCGCATCGGTGATGGAGGATGGAAGACCGGCGCTGCCGACGTGGGCGGCGTAAAACGCGTAGGCTGCGAAGTCGCCGGAGCCGAAATCGGTGAGTTGGGTGTCGGAGGTGTAGGGCTTGACGAGGCTGGGATCGTCGGCAGCGCGGCCGAAGAAGACGATGGCGTCGCGAAGGGAGTGGCCATTGGCTTGGTAGCCATAGAGATCAACGTTCTGGCGTGCACCGAATTGAGCGATGACAACGAGTGGCTGGAGCGCGAAGCCCTGGTAGTGGATGGCGCGTTCGTGGCGGGCCATTTCGAGGGGGAACGCGCCGTTGGAATCGAGCTGGCCGATGGCTTGTTTGAAGGTGGCGACGCCCAAGTCGAAGAGCTGGTCGTCGTTGGCAGTGACGCCCACAGAGATGGCGGCGAGGGCGCGCCAGTAGTGGTGGTTGTTGCCGAGGGCGTCGGGCTTTTCAAACGAGATAAGTTTGTGGGCGGCGGTGTCGAGCCAGGCGGTGACGCGCTGCTGCTGCGCGCGATCAAGCGTCGTGTCGTTGACCAGAACAGAGTCGGTGATGCCGGCGGAGCTGAGCGTCCACTCGACCTGAAACCAGGCCTGCGAGGATTCTTTGGCGTCGTAGTCGAGCAGCGCCCTGGCCTGCGCCCAGGCGTCGAGTTGGGCGAGGGCGCATTGCGACTCGGCATGGTTGCCGGTGGCGACATATTGGTTCATGCCGGCAGTGATGCGTCTCTCAAACGCGCCATAGACGCGGGTTGCAGCGGCCTCGGCCGGATTGGTGGGGCCGTGCGAGCCGACGAGATAGTGGTGCGGGATGTCGATGCGGCCCGTGGGCGCGGGGACGAGCGGCATGGCGACGCAGGAGTGCAGGTCAGAGATCGCGGCGCGAAGGACGGGGTCGGTGGTCTTAGCTAAGAACGCCTGGCGCGCGGAGACATCGACGACGGAGGCGCGCAGTGCGACGACATGCTGCGCATGGGCGGAGAGCGTGAGGGTGATGGTGGCGACGACGATCCTGGTGATTAGCATCCGTAGGCAAGGATACTGCATCGCTATATAGAGCTGACAAAGCAAACAGAACTCGCGTTGAAGACAGTTGCGGGCACTGTCGCCTGTATGGCAACGTTTAGTTGAAGCCGCGGCGGGTGCGATTGCGGGCGATGTCGTCCAGATCTCGTTCGCCGCGCGCCTGCTGGCGCATGCGCTCAGCGTAGTTGGCGGCTTCGTCGTTGCGCTTGCGCTTTTCGCCGGCGGAGAAGGTGCGGGCTTCGGAGCGCGAGATCTTCTTGTGAGCGGTCATGCCTTCGAGCAGGAACTCGGCGCCTGAGACGGTGACCTCGACCGGCGTGCGCGAGTTGATCTTCAGGGGTGAGAGCTTTTCGATTAACCCCTGAATCGTCTTCAGCTCAGTGAACACCGCCTGCGCGGGCTGCTTGTCGTTGAGCTCGACGGCGCCGCCGAGGTTGAACCACTGCTCGATCTGCTGGGTGTTGGTCTCGGCGAAATAGCTGTCGTAGATGTTGGCGACAGACTGGCGGATGAGCTCGCGGATAACGATGTCGGCACCCTTCATCTCGCCTTCGTACTCGAGCTCGATCTTGCCGGTGATCCCCGGTAAAGCCGCGAAGATATCGCCGACGCGGGGCACGACGAGACTCTCTCCGTGCAATAAAGCGCGGCGCTCGGCGTTGGAGACCACGAGCTCCATGGTGCTGATGGGCAGGCGCTGCGAGACGCCGCTGCGTTTGTCGACTTTTTTGTCTTCGCGGGCGACGAAGGCGACCTGCTCGACGATCTGGCGGATATAGTGCGGGATCTGGATTTTTTCGATCGCGGTATTGTCTGGAGCGTAACTGCGGGCTGTCCAGGCTTCCTGCTCGGTGATGGTGATGGCCTCATCGAGCGACTCGGGGTAGTGGGTGCGGATCTCGCTGCCGATGCGGTCTTTGAGCGGCGTGACGATTTTGCCGCGCGCCGTGTAGTCCTCGGGATTTGCGCTGAAGACGATGGCCACGTCGAGCTCAAGGCGGACGGGATAGCCCTTGATCTGGACGTCGCCCTCCTGCATGATGTTGAAGAGCGCGACCTGGATTTTGCCGGCGAGGTCGGGCAACTCGTTGATGGCGAAGATGCCGCGGTTGGCGCGAGGCAGCAGGCCGTAGTGCATGGTGAGCTCGGAGCCGAGCTCGTGGCCGGAGCGCGCGGCTTTGATGGGATCGACATCGCCGATGAGGTCGGCTACGGTCACATCCGGCGTGGCCAGCTTTTCGACGTAGCGCTGCTCGGGGGTCATCCAGTCGATGGGCGTGTCGTCGCCGAGGCTTGCGATGAGGCCTTTGCTGAATTTGGATAGCGGCGCGTAGGGATTGTCGCGGAGCTCAGAGCCTGCGACGAAGGGGCAGTGGGGGTCGAGCAGCGTGGTGAGTGCGCGCAGGATGCGGCTCTTGGCCTGGCCGCGCAGGCCGAGCAGGATGAAGTTGTGGCGCGAGAGGACGGCGTTGACGACCTGCGGGATGACCGTGTCGTCGTAGCCGATGACGCCGGGAAAGAGCGATTCGTTTGTGGCTGAGGTAGAGCGCAGACGGGCGATGAGGTTGTCGCGGAGCTCGTCCTTGACGCTGCGCGCGACGCGGTCGGGAGTGTATTCGGAAGAGCGGAGCTGGCCCAGGGTGCGCGGGAGTGTTGGCTGCGGCATTGTTTAAGTATAGATGTCGCGCAGGGGCGGGGGATTCGGGGTTCCCCACTCATGACGAGGAAGCCGTCATGAATGGCCCACCCGCGGCCTCACTCGCGATCTGCGTTCAGTTGCCATTTCGCGAGCTTCCAGCGGCGCGTTGTTGGAGTGGCGAACGGCACGCTCATGCAGCGGCGGCGTAGGCTTCGAGGAGCAGTGTACTGGCGACCGCGACGAGCGGGCAGAGCTCGCCGAAGATGCGTGTCTCGGTAAGAACGCCGCGCGCGAACATCACCAGAATCCAGAGCGGCAGGATAAGCAGATACGCGGCGATTCGGGCGTCTGGAATGCGGCGCCTCAAACACCAAAGGACCGGCAGAAGAAAGCCGCAGGCGCCGAAGAGTTGGGGCCAACTGTGAGGTGTAAGGTTATTCAGATTCGCGCGGAAGCGCAGCCCCAGTTCACTGGCGTTGTTATGTATGTAGAAGCGACTGAGGGTGAGGTCGACCGCGAGCCAGATGAAGAGCAAGAATGCTGTTTTCAGCAGCGGCAGCGAGTTCCATCGAAAATCGTCCCCCCCCCCCCCCGACACGGAAACGCGATGCGGCAATCGGAGCGAGCGCGTCAAGCATGAAGAGCGGCACCAGGAAAACTACAGTTTCCTTGTTCAAGGCCCCGATGAATACAATGAACGCAAGCGGTAGAAATCGGCGTTCGTAGATGAAGAATAAGCCGGCGCTGAAAAGGGCCACGCTCATCATGTCGTAGGGGAAGTAGTGGTTGTAGATGGTGTGGATCAGGAAGCTCCAGACCATCGCCCAAAGAAAGATGGGGACGACCAGCAGGCGATAACGGCTGCGCGGCTGAGCTGAGATGTGCAGGCGCATGCAGAAGTACGCGGCAGTCGCGACGGAGATGAGGTCCAGCAGGAAGAGGTAAGCGGTCTGCGGGTGGGCGAAGATTCCGTGGCGGCTGAAGTGCAAGGATGCGGGCGTGATGCGGTCGAGCCCGCGCAGGATGAGCATGGGCAGCACACGGCGCTGAAAGGGGAGCCGTTCGTGGCCGGCGAGGTAAGCGGGCAGGTTGAGGAACTGAATTGTGTTCAGCAGATGGGCGCGCGCAAAGAGATAGCAGGCGAAACCAAAGAGAGTGTAGAGACCGCGTCGCGGCCATCGACCGAGTTTCCAGGATGCTGCGGTTTCTTTTGCGGCAGGGGGATCAATCGGAACGAGCACTTGGAACGTAGTATCTCACGCGAGAGTGCCATCGGTGCTTGGGTTGGTGGATGCGGACGAGGTATGCTGCTGGTATCGCGTTGCTCGCCCTCGTTCCAGCCACTGGGTGAAATCGCAAACAGAATGATCGAAGAATACGGCACGCCGGATGAAGAGAATCCTGAGTGGACGGATGAGGATTTCGCTCGCTCGTTACGGTTCAAGGATTTGCCGGAACAGTTGCAGCGGACGTTGAGTGGTATTCAGCGGAAGCGGAATGCGGTTCTTTGCTCCGCTCAGGGCGAGGGCGAAAAACAAGCAACAGCAAAGACAAACGCAGATTCCCTTCGCGAATGACAAACAAGAAAGGCAAAAGCAAAGGCCCAGCTTATGGGTGCGCCTGCTTCCCTGAAACACGCTGCCCCAACTTCGGTGCAACTGGGATACTTCCACAAGTCCGAGGCTAACCGCTGCGCGATCAAGACTTTGGCCCCAAAAGTACGGGAGGGGAGACCCCCCGCTTAAGCCATCTGCCAGCCAGAATCCAAAACAAAACGGCGCCGCCTGCATCTGCGCCGTTCGCTCGTGCGATTCGTTCGTCTACAGGGAGCTCATGTTGTGGAGGAACTCCTGGTTGTTGCGAGTCTTGCCGAGCTTGTCGGAGAGCAGTTCCATGGCTTCAACCGGCGAGAGCGGGTTGAGGACCTTGCGGAGAATCCAGGTGCGCTGGAGGTCGTCCTTGGGGATGAGGAGCTCTTCCTTGCGGGTGCCGGAGCGCTGGATGTCGATGGCCGGGAAGACGCGCTTGTCGACCAGCTTGCGGTCGAGGATGACTTCCATGTTGCCGGTGCCCTTGAACTCTTCGAAGATGACCTCGTCCATGCGCGAGCCGGTGTCGATGAGGGCGGAGGCGATGATGGTGAGGCTGCCGCCTTCCTCGATGTTGCGGGCCGCGCCGAAGAAGCGCTTGGGGCGTTGCAGGGCGTTGGAATCGACACCGCCGGAGAGCACCTTGCCCGAAGGTGGGACGATGGTGTTGTAGGCGCGGGCCAGGCGAGTGATGCTATCGAGGAGAATGACCACGTCGCGCTTGTGCTCGACCAGGCGCTTGGCCTTTTCGATGACCATCTCGGCGACCTGGACGTGACGCGCGGCGGGCTCGTCGAAGGTGGACGAGATGACCTCGCCCTTGACGCTGCGCTGCATGTCGGTGACCTCTTCGGGCCGCTCGTCGATGAGCAGGACGATGAGGACGACTTCGGGATGATTGGCCGTGACGGAGTTCGCGATGGCCTGCATCAGGACCGTCTTGCCGGTGCGCGGAGGAGCGACGATCAGACCGCGCTGGCCCTTGCCGATGGGGCAGAGCAGGTCCATGACGCGGCCGGAGATGCCCTCGCGGACGGTCTCCATCTTAATGCGCTCCTGCGGATAGAGCGGGGTGAGGTTGTCGAAAAGAATTTTGTTGCGGGTCTCTTCGGGCGACTCGAAGTTGATGGCTTCGATCTTGACCAGCGCGAAGTATTTTTCGCCTTCATGCGGGGACCGGACGTTGCCGCTGATAGTGTCGCCGGTCTTGAGATCGAACTTGCGGATTTGTGAGGGGGAGACGTAGATGTCGTCGGGGCCGGGCAGGTAGTTGTAGTCCGGCGAGCGCAGAAACCCGTAGCCGTCGGGCAGGATTTCGAGCACGCCTTCGGCGAAGATGTGGCCCTCTTTTTCGCTCTGGGCCTGGAGGATCTTGAAGATGAGGTCCTGTTTACGAAGGCCGCTGGTGCCGGGGATTTCCAGGCCGCGGGCGAGTTTGCCGAGTTCGGCAATGCTCTTTTCTTTCAACTCGGAGATGGTCATGAGTTCCTGAATGGTTTCCATATGTTTTTGGGGGGTGAAGCTTGAATTTGTGGAGCGTGAATCTGTGAGGCGCGGGTTGTGGAGCGGGGATGGAGAGCGGAGACTCTCACGTGCAGGGCAGACTGGAATGCAGCACAGGAGGCGGGGGGTTGGTGCGGGGGTAGAGCGGAAGCTGGAACGACCTACGGAGCAACCGAACAGCAATCAACTGAGAGAATTTCTGTAAAGCAGGCTAGAAAAGATAGAAGAAGGGCGCAGCGGCAAATTTTATTTCCGGCAAGCGCCCCGGCGAGCGGCCTCAACATCAAAATGAAAACGGCCCGCCCGGGGTCAGGGAGACTAGGCCGCGCGGCGGTGGGCGACCGGAAGCACTTCGATGACCGTGTCGGTTTCAACGTCCATTGGAATAGTGTCTTTGAAGCGGTCGAGCACTTCGTTGGTGGTGTCCTGGAGGCGCGTGTTGGGCTTGTGAAGCTTGCGTGTCGCCTTGGAAGCGAGTTGGCACAGCTTGTAGCGGTTGTTCACGTGCGTGAGGGCTCCAAAAATAAGATCTGAGCGCATAGGTACGTTCTCCTTGGTTGGGCGGCCGGCATCGTGGAAACCGTGGCTGCTGGTGAAAGTCGCGGGTGCTCGGCCTGCCTCGGGTCTACCGACCGCAAAAAGGTCCGCAAGACCGGGATAATAGTTAGACGCTCCCGGGGGACCGTGGGATTCGCCTGAGTCTGGCGCAGACAACAACCTGCCCCATGTGCGTTACGCAGCAGCGATGCTGTGCGCCGATACGATGGTCGATCCTTCCGGCGCGGCAACGGAGTAGCCCTTGATCGACCGGGAGCATCGATAAGAAATAGCACGAAGAACGGCACGATGAGACAGCGCGGAAGATGATCTTCTGGATTGAAGGCGGCGAAACCGCCTGAAGGAACAAAGGGTTACCTCTGCAACCGATGCCCTTTGCTACTACTGATTGCACCTTATCTCCTACGGCGGCACAGGTCAATCCTTTTTTTTGGACTATTTTCACAGAGGTTCCAGAAATCTGGAGGGTCGTGGGACGATAGAACTTTTGGCCTTTTGGAATGAATGAGATATGCGATCAAGGAAGGGTTGCCAACGCAGATTCCCAATCCGGACGGAGGACAAATGAGGACAGGAAGGGACAATTTCCGCACAAAAGCGGCAGCTAACCCCGGTAGCTATAGCAATTTGCCAGAATGGTGTCGAGGCCGCCAACGCAGAGTCCCTTCGGGAATGACAAACAAAGAAGGCGCCCTCTGTGCCAACGGCGGCGTTGCTCTAAGCCCAGTAACTGCGGTCCAGGGTGCGGTACTGGATGGCCTCGGCGATGTGCGGAACAGTGATGCCGGGGGAGGCCTCGAGGTCGGCGATGGTGCGGGCGACCTTGAGGATGCGGTCGTGGGCGCGGGCGCTTAGGCCCTGCTGCTGCATGGCACGCTCGAGCAGGCGCTCGGCGTCGCTAGAGAGCTCGCAGAAGGTGCGGATCTGCTGGGTAGACATATGGGCATTCGAAAAAATGGCACGGCTGGCGGCGCGGGCGCTGCCGTTGGTTCGGGAGGGCGCAGGCTTGTCCCCGAACTCCAGGAAGCGGTCATGCTGGCGGGCGCGAGCGGCGAGGACCCGGGCGCGGATCTCGGCTGAACCTTCCGCCGCGCTACCGCCACGCAGCTCTTTGTATTGCACGGCCGGGACTTCGATGTGGATGTCGATGCGATCGAGCAGAGGCCCGCTGACCTTCGACACGTAACGCTGGATCATCGGCGGCGTACACATGCAGTCGCGCGACTTGTCGTTGAAGTAGCCACAGGGGCAGGGGTTCATGGCGGCGGCGAGCATGAAGCGGGCGGGAAAGCTGAGGGACATCGCCGCGCGGGAGATGGTGACGGTGCCGTCTTCGAGCGGCTGGCGAAGGACTTCCAATACGTTGCGGGGGAACTCGGGGAGTTCGTCGAGGAAGAGCAGGCCGTTGTGGGCGAGCGAGACCTCGCCGGGCCGGGGGATCATGCCGCCGCCGATGAGGCCGGCGTCGGAGATGGTGTGGTGCGGCGAGCGGAAGGGGCGATGCGTGACCAGGCCCTGTTCGGTGTCGAGCACGCCGGCTACGGAGTGAATTTTGGTGGTCTCGAGGGCTTCCTCAAAACGCAAAGGCGCGAGGATGGACGGCAGACGCTTGGCGAGCATGGTTTTGCCGGAGCCGGGCGGCCCGATCATGAGGATGTTGTGGCCACCGGCGGCCGCAACTTCGAGCGCGCGTTTTGCCACGTGCTGGCCGCGAACATCGCGGAAGTCGGCGTGGTACTCGGGGGACTCGTTGAGCAGGGCGGCACTGTCGACCTGAAGCGGCTGCGCAAAGATGTTGCCCTGTTCGGCGGAGTTGAGCAGCTCGCGGACCTCGAGCAGCGACTTGACGGGATAGACGTTGACGCCCTGGACGACGGCAGCCTCGCGCGCGTTGGCGGCGGGGATGATGAGGTTTTTTATTTTGGCTGCGCGCGCGGCGACAGCGATCGGCAGCATGCCCTGCACCGCGCGGAGGCTGCCGTCGAGGCCCAGTTCGCCGACGAGAACGAAGTCGCTGACGTCCTTGATGGCGAGGCCGCCGTACGCGCCGAGAATGCCGATGGCGATGGGCAGGTCGAAGCCCGAGCCTTCCTTCTTGAGGTCGGCCGGCGCGAGGTTGATGGTGATGCGGGTGGGCGGGAGGTCGAAGCCGGAGTTCTTGATGGCGGAGCGGACGCGGTCGCGGGACTCGCGGACGGCGGCGTCGGGAAGGCCAACGGTGGCGAAGGTCTCTTCGGTCTGCTTGATGCCGGAGAAGTCGACTTCGACGTCGATGATGTGGGCGTCGATGCCGTAAACGGCTGCGCTGCGAACCTTGAAGAGCATGGGCCTGCCTGGTGAAGCGATGAGGCGGAAGTCTCACGGAGTATAGCATTGAGTGTCGCAGGGCGCGGTTTCGACGATCCCTGCTGGAGGGGTTGCGTTGCTACGGTATGAGAAAGTCTGTGCGTTGAAGTTACCGCGCATTGCGGGATGCGTGTTGTGGCTGCTGAGCAGTGGCTGGGCTGTCAGCCAGAGTCCGGCGCCGAAGGCCGGCCGCGACCAGCCGCAGGCGCAGGCGCCCGTGAACGATCCGGATGCGCAGATCGTTACGGCGGAGTCGCTGAAGCCGAGGACCAAAGCGCAACTGACCCAGGATGCGTGGGAGCTGCTGAGCAACGCGGCGCAGGATGAGAAGCGCACTGACATCAGGATTCAGGCGCTGGCGGCGCTGGGGACGATGGGCAGCAGTGCGCGCTCGACGATGATGATCGTCGCTGCGTTCGCGGACAAGGATGTGGATGTGCGAACGGCGGCGGTGCTGGCGGCGGGACAGACCGGCGACAGGCGGCTGGCGCCGCAGTTGCGCCGGATGCTTGACGACAAGGAACCACAGGTGGCGTTCACGGCGGCAAGCACGCTGTGGAAGATGGGCGATCATGCGGGAGAAGACCTGCTGCTCGCGGTGGTGGATGGTGACCGCAAAGCGTACGCCGGGTTGATGCATGGCTCCATGCACCAGGCCAATGAGGAGATGCACGATCCCGCGGCGCTGGCGAAATTGGGCGCGCTGGAGGGCGCCTCGATGCTGCTGGGGCCGTTCGGCTTTGGCATTACCGCGTATGAGTACATCAAGAAGAATGGCGGTGATACGGCGCGGGTGAGCGCGATCGAAGAGATCGCGGAGAGCCGGACGCCGGTGGTGCGCAAGACCTTGGAGGGCGCGCTGATGGACAAGGACCCGGCAGTGCGCGCGACGGCCGCGAAGGCGATGCGGAGTTATCACGATGAAAAGGCGGCGAGAGGTCTGGCAGCGCTGTTCAGCGACCCCAGGCGTCCGGTACAGTTCAGTGCAGCGGCGGCGTATCTGGTGTGCATAGGGGCGGTGGCGATGCCGCAGCCGGCTCCGCTACCGCGTTAGAGAGATACGCTAGGCGTGCGGCAGGAAGTGGATCTATGAATACGAGTCTGTTTGAGTTGTTCAAGATCGGGATTGGGCCATCGAGTTCGCACACGGTGGGACCGATGCGCGCGGCGCTGCGGTTCGTGCGCGAACTGGCCGGGCGCGACGAGTTCGGCGCGGCGCTGACGGTAGACCTCTATGGGTCACTGGCGCTGACCGGCGTGGGGCATGGGACCGATCGCGCGGTGATGATGGGGTTGCTGGAGGAGTCGCCCGACACGGTGGACCTGGATCGGATCGTGGGGCGGCTGGAGACGCTGCGCGAGACCGGCGAGCTCAAGCTGCTCAGGGCGCATTCGATGCGATTCAGACCCGCTGAAGATCTGCGCTTTCACCGCGACCAGATGTACCCGGAAGAGCGCGTCGTGACGCACCCTAACGGCATGCGGTTCACCTCGCTCGATGGGGAAGGCCATGTGCTGTTCTCGCAGGTGTACTACTCGATTGGCGGCGGATTCGTTCTGAGTGCGGCGGAGTTTGCTGCGCCGGGGACGGCGAAAAAGCGCGCGGTGCCGTATGCGTTTTCGAGCGCGGCGCAACTTCTTCAGTTAGGGGAGCAGCATCGGCTTTCGATTGCGGAGATCATGCTGGCCAACGAAGTGGCGCTGCTGGCCGATGCAACGATTGTGCGGCGCATCGATCGCATCTTCTCTCCGCAGAGGCCGGACAACGCTGCCCCGTTGCAGATGGACGCGCTGCCGCCGGAGCGGCAGGTGACCGCGGCAATTCTGACGCTGTGGCAAGCCATGGCGGATTGCATTGAGCGCGGCAAGCACACCGAAGGCACGCTGCCGGGCGGCCTGAATGTGCGGCGGCGCGCGCCCGGGTTGGCGGCGAGACTCGCCCGCATGGACGCGGAAGGCAAGCCGCGCGATCCGCTGGCGCCGCTGGATGATGTGACGCTGGTGGCGATGGCGGTGAATGAAGAGAACGCCGCGGGTGGCCGCGTGGTGACCGCGCCGACCAATGGAGCGGCAGGCGTGGTGCCGGCAATCGCGCACTACTATCTGCATCACGCGTCGCATGGATCGAGCGAGAGCGAAAAGGAAGCCGGCTTGCTGCGGTATTTTTTGGCGGCGGCGGCGATCGGGATTTTGTACAGGGAGAACGCGAGCATCTCGGGCGCGGAGGTGGGGTGCCAGGGCGAGGTGGGTGTGGCGTGCTCGATGGCCGCGGGCGGACTAGTGGCCGCGCTTGGCGGCGACAATGCAACGGTAGAACATGCGGCGGAGATTGCGATGGAGCACAACCTGGGGATGACGTGCGATCCCATCGGCGGCCTGGTGCAGATCCCCTGCATCGAGCGCAACGGCATGGGCGCGGTGAAGGCGGTGAACGCGGCGCGGCTGGCGATGAACGATCAGGGCACGCACAAGGTGTCGCTGGACCAGGTGATCGAAACGATGTATCGCACGGGCATGGATATGCAGTCGCGGTATAAGGAGACGAGTTTGGGAGGGCTGGCGCTGAATATTATTGAGTGCTGATTCTTTCGTCATCGAAACGACCTCCAAGAAAAACAACGCCGGTTCATCCTGCGCTTCCGATTTGCTGATGGGGATACCGGTGCGAAGTTATCGAGATGAAGAAGCGGTCGACGGAAGAGCATGGGCTGCGAAGAAATTTCGTGATGAGAGCTTCGTTTTTCTCTTGACTCTTGCGCGCGGGAAAACTATACCTTCGTTAGCTGCTTCATGCATGTGAGTGCAGCGTCGATGGTCAACATCGATTGGGAGCGCAGGCAAACGCAACCAAGGCAAAGCATCAAAGCAAAAGGCAACACACTCAGGGAACGCGTACAGCGCGTTCCCTGAGGTGTTTAACGGCCCTGTGTTCATGCCGGTTTTGTGGCGCTGCGAGCGCGAGTAACGGTTACGAAATGGGCACGAAGTGTCGTCGACGTAACGCGAAGGAGGAAGTGGGCGCGAAGAAGTATGCTGAGTGCATGACGCGGCGGCGATGGATTGCGGATACTTGGACAGGGACGACGGCGACGCTGACCGGCGAGCAGGCGCTGCATCTGGCGCGGGTGCTGCGCGCGCAGCCGGGGCAGCTGTGCGATGTAGTTGCGAACGGGTTTTTGCACAGAGCGGAGATTGTGAGTGCGGATGAGCAAGCGGTGGTGTTCGCTTTGCATGAGGAGTTGGAGGCCGATGCCGCGCTGCCGGTGCATCTGCTGATGGCGGTGTTTAAGTTCGATCACATGGAGTGGGGCATTGAGAAAGCGACCGAGTTGGGCGCGGCGCGGATTACGCCGGTGCTTGCGCGAAGGACGGAGAAGCATCTGGCGCAAGCTGCGGCGAAACGTGTGGAGCGGTGGCGAAGGATCGTGCGCGAGGCGGCGCAGCAGTCGCGGCGGAGCGATGTGCCGGCGGTCGATCAACCGATGCAGTTGAAGGCGGCGCTGGCTGCGGTGAGCTCGGAGCGAAAGTTGCTGCTCGCCGAGACCGAGCAGGAGAATTCGTTGCGTGCGGCGCTGGAGGGTGATGTTGCGAGCGTGGCGCTGGCGATTGGGCCTGAGGGTGGATGGACCGCGGAGGAGATGGCGCTGTACAGCGAGAGCGGGTGGAAGCACGTGACGCTGGGACCGAGGATTCTACGGGCGGAGACGGCGGCGATCGCGGGGCTAGCGGTGTGTGCGGCGATGCTGTAGGTGGGTTGTGCGTCCCACCTTAGCGACGATTAGACCGTCGCGAAGATGGGGCACCCGGAGTTTGTGCAAGCTGCTGACGAGAAGCAGGTTCTTCGTTCGGAATGAAAATCAGAAAAGCAACAGCAGAAGCAGATTCCCTCCGGGAATGACAACCAGAAAAGCAAGAGCAAATTCAACTGCGAATGCAGAGGAGGCTAAGGACTGCGCCTACACCGCAAAGGAGAAAGTTCGAGTTAGCTGAACATCTCCTTGACCTTGCTGAAGAGACCGCGGGAGTGGGGTGTGTTTTCGACCGAGACCGTTTCGGCGAGCTGGCGCATGAGCTCCTTCTGTTGCTTCGAAAGTTTAGCCGGGGTTTGTACGCGAAGCTCGACGATGAGGTCACCCTTGCCGTGCGAGTTCAGGTGCGGCACACCCTTGCCGCGCAGCTTGATCTCGCGGCCGCTCTGCGTACCTTCGGGGACCTTAATGGTTTCCATACCGTCAAGTGTTTCGAGCTCAAGCTCCGTGCCGAGCGCGGCCTGCGGGAAGCTGATGGGGATGACGCAGTGGAGGTCGTCGCCGTCGCGCTCGAAGAACTTGTGCGCGGCAACCTGAAGAACGACGTAGAAGTCGCCGGCAGGGCCGCCGAAGCGGCCGGCGTCGGCTTCGCCGGAGTAGCGGATCCGGGTGTCGTTCTCGACGCCGGCGGGAACCTTGACGAGGATCTTGTGCTCGCGCGTGATGCGGGAGTCGCCCTTGCACGTGGCGCACGGTGTGCGGATGACGCTGCCGGTGCCGCTGCAAATTGGGCAGGTGCGCGCGACGGAGAAGAAGCCCTGCTGGGAGCGAATCTGGCCGCGGCCGCCGCACTGCTGGCAGGTCTCGGGCTGCTTTCCGTTGGCGGAGCCGGTGCCGCGGCAGTCTTCGCAGGCCTCGGCGCGGCGGATGGTGATCTCGCGCTCGATGCCGAAGACGGCCTCTTCGAATTCGATCTTCATGTCGAACTTGAGGTCACGGCCGCGCTGCTGGCGGCTGGCGCGGCGGTTGCCGCCGCCCATGTTGAACATCTCGCCGAAGAGATCGCCGAAGATGTCGCCGAGATCGCCCTGGCCCTGGAACGGACTGCCTCCGCCGGGGAAGCCGGAGCCCGCGCCGTTGAAGGCAGCGTGGCCGTAGCGGTCGTAGGCGGCGCGCTTATCGGGGTCGGAGAGGACCTGGTAGGCCTCGCTGCAGGCTTTGAACTTTTCCTCGGCCTCGGGGTTGTTCGGGTTGCGGTCGGGATGAAATTGCATCGCGACCTTGCGATACGCGGTCTTGATCTCGCTGTCGGTAGCGGTGCGTTCGACGCTGAGGAGTTCGTAGAAGTCGGTCTTCATTGTTGTGGGCATAGGTCAGAGAATGGCGAACAGGTAGTTGAAGGCAAGAGCGAAAGCAGATCCCTACGGGATGACAACCAGAAAGGCAAGAGCAAAGGCAAGAGCAAAGGTGAATGGTGCTAGTCGCTGGTCTGCGCGGAGTTGCTGGCGATGCGGACCAGCGCGGGACGAAGGAGCTTGTCGCGGAGTTTGTAGCCGCGGCGAATCTCTTCGAGGACCTGGTGGTCAGGGTGCCCCAAAGTTTCGATGCTGCCCAGGGCCTCGTGGATTCGCGGATCGAACTGCTCGCCGACCGCCGGAACGGGCTGCACGTTCAGAGAGCGGAGGGCCTCCTCCATCTGCTTGACGATGAGCTGCACGCCGGAGCGAAGTTGTTCGATGGAGCCGTCGGCTTTGAGCGCGAGAGAGAAGTTGTCCATGACGCTCAGGAAGGGCTCCACCGCGGATTGGATGGCGTAATCGCGGGTGTCCTGGCGTTCCTTGACCTCACGCTTGCGAGCGTTATCGAACTCGGCCTGGAGGCGGGCGAGGCGGTCCTGCGCTTGCACCATCTGCAGGCTGAGCTGGTCGCGCTCGGCGCGGAGTTGTTCGAGTTCGCCGCTGCCGTCCTGAGATTCGGTGCCGGCTTCGAGGTCCGCGCGGCCGGTGGTGTCCGGCTCGTTCAACTGGTCCTGTTCCATGTGGGCGGTCGGGGTATCGGTATTCATGGGGTTGTCCTTTAGCTTGTTGTCCATTCGCGGCCAGCGCGCGAGGCGGTCCTTCATGGTCGTCATTCGAGATCCTGTGGGTGCGGTGTTGGCTAGGGCGACGGCGCGATACCGCCTGCTTCCATTCGATGCAACAGTTGGACGACGTAGCCGACGGCATCGATGGCGCTCTGGTAATGCATGCGCTTGGGGCCGAGGATTGCGACGGCGCCGAGCGAGTTGTCGGCCACGCGCGCTGGTGCGGCTATGAGCACCAGGCCGGCCATGCCGGGGTCCTGCTGTTCGAGATCGAAGATCACGCGGACCGAGTCCTGGCTCGAGTCGACGTAGGCGTTGAGCAGTTCGATGAGGCGCTGCTTTTCTTCCAGCGCGGCGAGCATGGCGCGGAGGCGGTCGGGGTCGGTGGGGAACTGGGTGAGGCCGATCAGGTTGGCGACGCCGTCGATGTAGACGGCCTGCTGGGGTGCGTTATCGGTGGTGCGGGACCAGAGCGCGGTAGCGTCGGCAAGGTGCTGATAAGCGGTGCGCTCGTGCTCGAGGCGGCGGGCGAGTTCGGTGCGAACGCGATCAATGTTCCAGCCGCGAAAGTGCTCGTTGAGGAAGTTCGCGGCGGTTTCGAGCTGCACGCTGGAGAGATCGCGATCGAGCGCGAGGACGCGGTCGCGCACGATGCCGCTGCGGGTGACGACGACGGCGAGGATGCGGGACTCGGCGAGGCGGCTGAAGTGGATGTGCTCGAGCAGATCGGTGGAGGCTGCCGCGCCGATCGCGAGACCGACCCCGCTGGAGAGCGCGGCGAGGACGTGGGAGGTGCGCTCGAGCAGCGCGGAGGCTCCGGCGAGGCCTGCGAAGCTGGTGTCG
The DNA here is from genome assembly GCA_965277925.1 of Granulicella sp. Classification (GTDB taxonomy): domain Bacteria; phylum Acidobacteriota; class Terriglobia; order Terriglobales; family Acidobacteriaceae; genus Granulicella. The sequence continues at coordinate 3,827,355 of OZ255850.1, forward strand.
ATCTGGGAGTGAAGCGCGGCGCGCTCGGGTGCATTGCCGGTGAGTTGTGCGACGTACAGACGGAACGCCTCGGCCGAGGGGATGCGGCCCGCGGAGGTGTGGGGCTGTTCGAGCAGGCCGGCGTCGGCGAGCTCGGCCATCTCGTTGCGGATGGTCGCGGAGCTCATGGTATTGGCGAAGGCCGCCTGGGCGAGCGTGCCGGAGCTGACGGGCTCGCCGGTCGCGATGTAGCTCTCGACGATGGCGGTGAGAATCTCGCGCTGCCGGGATGTGATGAGCCTGGGCATGGTGGTCAATTTGATTTTACGCGGGCGGGAACTGCGCCTTTGTGAGCCTGTCCAACAACTTTTCTCCGACCAGCCTGTGGAGGTACGGCCACCCCCCACCCCCCTCCCCCCATCGACTGATTGCTTCTATGCAAAACAGTTTATACAAAGGGGTTAGCAAGGGGATTGACTGCCCCCTTTGCAGTCGATCCGTGCTACGGGGGCCGCGATTTTTCCGTTCTTCGTACTATTTCCATGATACGGCGCGGCACAGGGTAAACACGCCAAATATCTTTGGCTAAATTCTCTCTGTTTTCAAGGAGATGAGTGCGGTTGGTTGGCATGCAGGGCTTGACAAGTTTTCGAGCGAGCTGGAGAACCTGTTGAGAAAAATGCTACTTCGAGTCCGCTGCTGCCGCCCCGGGGCTGCGTGGCCTGCCCCTGCATCTGTGTGCGTGGCCCGTCCTGTTCCGAGTTTTTGAACAGGTTCTAGGTGATTTCGAGGACGTCCTCGGTGTGGGCGGCAATCTCCTGGGCGCGGGCAGCGACTTTTTGCGCGATGGCTGAGAATTCGCGGCCGCGAGCGGTGCTTTCGCCGGCCAGCGCGGCGGGAAGGCCGCGGTCGCCGCCCTCGCGGACCTGCGGGTCGAGGTCGATTGCGCCGAGGAAGGGCAGGTTGTATTGCCTGGCCGTCTGCTGCGTTGCGCCCGCGCCGAAGACGTCGATCACGGTGCCGTCGGGGAGCGTCATCTGGCTCATGTTTTCGATCAGGCCGAGGACTTCGACATTAACCTGATGGAACATTTCGAGGGCCTTGCGCGCGTCTTGAAGAGCGACGCTCGAACCAGTGGAAACGACCACGGCGCCGGTGAGTGGAACGGTCTGGACTAAAGAAATCACGACGTCGCCGGTGCCGGGCGGCAGGTCGACGATGAGGAAGTCGAGCTCGCCCCAGGCGACCTGCTGGAGGAACTGGCGGATGATCTGGTGCAGCATCGGACCGCGCATCACCATGGGCTTGTCGCCGGGCGAGATAAGGCCGATGGAGATAAACTTCACGCCGTGCGCGGTGAGTGGCTCGATCTGATTTTCGCCGACGATGTTGGGCTGGCGCGTCGCGCCCAGCATCATGGGAACGTTGGGACCGTAGATGTCGGCGTCGATCAGGCCGACCTTGTGGCCGAGCTGCGCGAGCGAGACGGCGAGGTTGACCGCGACGGTGGTTTTGCCGACGCCGCCCTTGCCCGAGCCGATGGCGATGATGTGCTGGATGCCGCGGAGGGGTAGAGGGGCGGGAGGTGTGGGGTGGGAGGACATTTGTGGCTCTTTCAGTGGTTAGTGGTTAGTGGTTAGTGACTAGTGGTTAGTGGTTCGATTGCTTGGCCTTTAGGGAGTTCATCCATGCGTTCAACATTTTGGTGACTTCCGTGGAGAGCTGATTGCAGTGCGCCAGGCCTGATTGGGTGCCGAAATGAAGTTTATCGGCGATGACGAGTTGGGTTTGCAACTCGAAGTTTGATCCGCGAGCCATACCGACGAACTGAATTAGCTCACCGGTGGATCTTCTACCACAGCCTTCCGCAATATTGCTGGAGATCGAAACGGATGCTCTGCGCAGTTGGCTGCGAAGACCATATAGCTCATCGCTGGAAAAGGTGCGCGTGAATTCATAGACAGCAACACAGAGTTCGATGGAGCGGTTCCAGACAACCATGTCCCGGAATGACTTGACGGTTTGTTCATCGTTCATGGTGTTCCTGTGCTTGCAATTGCTGGATGAACCTGCGCAAGATGTCTTGAGTCAATCACTAATCACTAATCACTAACCACTAACCACTAATCACTACCCACTGCTCTAGACGTGCCACTCGGGTGTAAGGGTGGCGCGGAGATCTTTGCGGCGGCGCATTTCGCCGGAGCGCATCTCGCGGCGGCGGCCTGCGTCTTCGTAACGGCGCTTCTGGTGATCGGTTTCGGGGATGACCTGCGGGACTTCGATGCGCTGGCCGGTGCTATCGACCGCGACAAAGGTGAGATAGGCCGAGGAGACGTGGCGCAGTTTCTGTGCGCGGACATCTTCGACCATGGCCTTGACGCCGACCTCCATTGAAGTGCGGTAAGCACGGTTCACGCTGGATTTGAGGATGAGCAGATCGCCGACCTTGACGGCCGCGACGAAGTCGAGATGGTCCATGGAGGCGGTGACGGTGATGGCGCGCGCGTGGCGGCTGGCGGCCATCGCGCCGACGAGGTCGATGAACTGCATGAGCCGGCCGCCGAAGAGGTTGCCGAGCGCGTTGGCGTCGCCGGGAAAGATGATCTCGCTGCGCTCGGACTGCGAGGCGCGGACGGGACGGGATTGCGGGCTTTCGCTCATCTATTCATTGTAGCGGGGTCATTGTAGCGGGGTCATTGAACGGACTTTCATTGAAGGGCGCGGGGTGATCGCAAGGTCGGCGCAGCCGGGCCGCAGTAGGATGGAGGTATGGACAAGGTTGCGATGTTGACGGAGATTTTGCGGCAGAATCCGGCGGATGCGTTTGCGCGTTATGGGTTGGCGATGGCGCATGCGGCGGAGGGCCGCGGCGAGGACGCGCTGCGGGAGTTTGCGGAGACGACGGAGCGCAATCCTGATTATGTGCCGGCGTATCAGATGGCCGCGCAGGAGCTGCTGAAACTGAGACGGCCTGAGGATGCAAAGGCGTGGCTGGAGGCAGGGCTGGCTGCATGCGAGCGCACTGGGAACGATCATGCCGCCAGCGAGATGCAGGCCATGGTGGCTGACCTCGGCTGAAGCGGTGCCGATGGCGTATCCGCATCCCAACAGCAGATTCCTGCGGAATGACAACCAGAAAAGCAAGAGCGCAGATCTACACAGCCGAAGGGTACATTTCGGCGCTGGACCCTAGTAACCGTGGGCGAGCAAGTATTCGGTAGTGAGCCAGTCTTCGTTGTGGTGAGTGCGCCGCGAGGCGTATTTGGCGAGGATGTCGGTTTCGATGTTCACCGGGCTGCCGGGTGCGAGCGTATGGAGATTGGTGGATTTGTAGGTATGGGGAATGATCGCAATGTGGAGGCGGATACAGCCGTCGGGGTGGGAACTATGCAATTTCGCGACGGTGAGTGAAATGCCGTCAATGGTGATGGAGCCTTGAGACATGATGTGGGGCGCGAGCTCCGCAGGCACTTCCAGCGTTAGGCGCCAGTCGGTTGAGTCGAGGTCTGGGTGGAGAGGAACGAGCATCCCGACGCGGCCGGTGGCGTCCACGTGGCCCTGCACGACGTGGCCGCCTAGCGGGCTGCCGGCGGGAGTGGGGAGCTCGAGGTTAAGGGTGGCTCCGGGCTGGAGCGAGCCGAGCGTGGTGCGGGCGAGGGTCTCGGCGGCGAGGTCGGCGGCGAAGTGGTTTGGATCGGCGATGGAACTGCGAGGGTCTTCGACGGGAAGGGCGGTGAGACAGACGCCGTTCACGGCAATGCTGTCGCCGGTGCGCCAGCGGCCGGCGAGTTGGGGCGCGGCGATGACGAGACGCGTGGCGCCGTCGCCGGGTGTGCGCGAGACGATAGCGCCGGTGGCTTCGATGAGGCCAGTGAACATAGGTACAGGCTACAGCGCAGGAGCGAGAAGCGCGAGACGCGGATGCCCTTCCGGAATGACAACTAAGAAGGCAAATGCAAGAACGAAAGGCAAACGCAGATCCGCTTCGGGAATGACAACAAAAAATTGCAAGAGCAAGAGCAGGGCCGAAATTCAGGCGATGCCCGTCCACGGATCGTGGAGATAGCCGGTGATGCGGGTGTCTTCCAGCGTGGAATTGGGATCGTGCGGAAAGGCTGCGCGGGCGAGTGAGGTGAGCCGGGTTTGCAGTATGCGCGGCGGAGGCTGGCCCGCCGCAAACGGAATCGAGCCCTCGCCGAGTTCGAATTCGTTCAGGTAGAGGACCACGCGATCGACGAGGTCCGCCGCGAGAAAGCTGCTGTTGAGGGCCGATCCGGCTTCCAGCAGCACGCTGCGAATCTGGCGGCTGTGCAGTTCGTCCAGGATGGCGTGGAGGTCGAGCGCTCCTGGTGTTGTGGCCGACAGACGAACCACCTCCGCTCCGCGGGCGCGGAGGAGATGTTCGGCATCGGCTGGGGCGTCGGGCGATGTGACGATGAGCAGATCGTGGTCTACTGCGGCGAGCAGTTTGGAATCGAGCGGGGTGCGTAGGCGCGAGTCCAGGACGACCCGAAGCAGCGGCCGGCGGCGGGGCAAGCCGCTGCGATCGGTGAGCAAAGGGTCGTCGGCCAGTACGGTGCCGATGCCGGTGAGGATCGCGTCGGAAGCGTGGCGAAGCTGTTGGACGTCGGCGCGCGCGGCGGGGCCGGTGAGCCAATGAGGGCCGGTCGTGTGGTGGGGCCGTCGGAATTCAGGCGTCGGCGCGAGATAGCCGTCGAGCGAAATGGCCGCCTTGAGCGTGACGAACGGGCGATTGTGCTGGATCGAGAATGCGAAGGCATCGTTGAGAAGGCGGCCCTGCTGGGCGAGCGCTGAGGTTGGGTCGAGCAGAACGACATCGACGCCGGCGGCGCGTAGTTTGCCGAGACCTTGGCCGCGGACCAACGGGTTGGGATCGATGGTCGCGACGATGCAGCGGGAGATGCCGGCGGCGATGAGCGCCTCCGAGCAGGGGCCGGTGCGGCCGTGGTGTGCGCAGGGTTCTAGCGTGACGTAAGCGGTTGCGCCGCGCAGGTTATGCCCGCGCAAAGCGGCTTGTTTGAGGGCGGCGTGCTTGAGCGCCGCAATTTCGGCGTGGTCGCGGGCTTCGTAATGGTGCGCGCCTTCGCCGAGGATGATCTCTCCGCGTGCTAGAACGCAGCCGACGGTGGGGTTGGGCGAGGCGAATCCGACGGCTGATCGCGCGAGTTGGAGTGCGCGTTCCAGGAGACGGTCGTCGAGATCGGCATGGGCTGGGAGGGACATGCAGAACCAGAATAGCCGTCGGTGCAGCCGGTCAGGGCGAGTTCCTGACGGGTAGGCGCGGTCGCGCTGTACATCATGGGCCCGTTGGCCTCCGGCATGGCTTCAACCTGGCGGAGCGATTGCGCGTGGCCGAACGAGAAGATCAGCGCGAAGAAAGCGGCGAACAGAGTGTGCATGGAGGCTTCTCCGGGAGGCTGGGGAGTCGGCGCCGACATACTGCACGGCGGCCGAGAACCGCAAATAAGAGTGAAGCCATTGTGGATTGATTTGGTACACACGCGCAAGAGCCATTTGGGGAATTTCCGGGAAATGTCAAGCGGAAAATCCCGTAATGGAACCATGGAGGCTAATAGATGCAACGGTTCCGAGCCCTGCGCTGCTGGATCAGCCGAGCAGCGAATCGACGAAGCTGGCGGGGTCGAAGGGGAGGATGTCTTCGAGCTTTTCGCCCACGCCGACGAAGCGCACGGGGAGGCCGAGCTCGCGGGCGATCGCGACGACGATGCCACCCTTGGCGCTGCCGTCCAGCTTGGTCAGGACGATGCCCGTGACGTGCGCGGCCTCAGTGAAGAGGCGCGCCTGCTGCAGGCCGTTCTGCCCGGTGGTGGCGTCGATGACGAGCAGGGTCTGGTGCGGGGCGGCCGGTCTTCCAGGCTCCGCGGGGACCAGGCGCGCCGAGGTGCGGACCATCTTGTCCAGCTCCTTCATCAGGTCGGTCTTGGTGTGCAGGCGGCCGGCGGTGTCGACCAGAAGGACGCCGGTTCCGCGAGCTTTGGCGGCGGTGAGGGCGTCGAAGAGGGCGGCGGAGGGATCGCCGCCCTGGCGGGTTTTGATGAGGTCGACGCCGGAGCGCTGGGCCCAGACTTCCAATTGTTCTATCGCGGCGGCGCGGAAGGTGTCGGCGGCGCAGAGCAGGACGGTGCGGCCGTCGCGGCGGTACATGGCGGCGAGCTTGCCGCTGGTGGTGGTTTTGCCGGTGCCGTTGACGCCGACGAGCATGATGACCTCGGGGGCTGTTGCGGGTCGATGCACCGGGGCATCGACTGCGTTCAGGATGCGGAGGATCTCGGCTTTCAGCAGGCGTTTGAGCTCGGCGCCGTCGGAGATGCCGTGGCGCAGCGCGCGGTCGCGCAGACTGGCGACGATCTCGTTGGTGGTGACGGAGCCGATGTCGGCGGCCAGCAGCGCGAACTCGAGGTCGTCGAGCGAGGTCTCGTCGACTTCGCGGGTGAGCGCGGCTAAAGAGCCGAGGGACTGATTGAGCGATTCCCGCGTGCGCGTGACCGCCTGCTTCATGCGGTCGAAGAGGCCGCGCGGGGGGGGTAGCTTGGGCTCGGGCTGCTTGCCCTGGGGCTCAGGCTGCCGTGGCTCTGGGGTTTCGTCGGGCGGCTCGGGCGGTTTGTCACGCTTGCCGAAGAGGGAAAAGGCCATCGAGTTTAGTTTAGCGGAGTGGACGCTCCCAGTGCCGGGGCCGCCCGGCGTGGCAGCGAGCTGCCTTTCCATTTGCCCCGATGGTGTAGAGACCGCAAACGCAGATTTCCTGCGGGAATGACAAACAAAAGAGCGACGGAGGCTCTGCACCAACGGGCGCGTTGCGAATAGGCGTGCCTTCCGCGGCGGGAGTTTTTCGTACCTCCTGTTGCAGAACAGGGTATAACTGTAGCCAACCATGGCCCCCGCGATTGCTGCTCATGCGCTCACCCGTGTCTTCAATGGCTTTACGGCGGTCGACCACGTCGATCTGGCGGTCGAGCCGGGGCAGTTCTTTGGCTTTCTGGGGCCCAATGGCGCGGGTAAATCGACGACGATCAAGATGCTCACCGGGCTGCTCGCGCCGACATCAGGGTCGATCCAGATTCTGGGCGAAGACCTGTTTGCCAATCCGCTCGAAGTGAAGCGCCATATCGGCGTTGTTCCCGAAGGGATGGCGCTGTTCGGCAAGCTGACCGCGACGGAGTATCTGAACTTTGTCGGCCGCATGTACGGGCTGGAGAAGGCGACCACAAAGCAGCGCAGCGCGGAACTGCTGGAGTTCATGGGCCTGGCCAACGAGCCGCGAAAGCTGATCGCCGACTATTCGCACGGCATGGGCAAGAAGCTGGCGCTGGCGGCGGCGGTGATCCACGGGCCGAAGGTGCTGTTTCTGGATGAGCCGTTCGAGGGTGTGGACGCGATTGCCGCCGGAACGTTGAAGTCGATGCTGCAGGGGATGATCGCGCGCGGGGCGACGATCTTTCTGACGTCGCATGTGCTGGAGATCGTGGAGCGGCTGTGCTCGCATATTGCGATCATCGATCGCGGGCGGATCGTCGCGAATGGCTCGCTGGATGAGCTGCGCGCGGGAGTGCAGGCGCGGCTGGCGCCGGCGGTCGAGGGCCAGATAAACGCGAGCGATCCGAACGCGCGGCTTACGCTGGAGCAGATCTTTCTCAACGTGGTGGGGGGGCCGAATGGCGACCACTCCGGAGTCACGCATCCGGAGCAGGAGTTGGCCTGGCTTAGCTAGTTGATTGCCGCGCTCGCGCGAATCGCCGGTCGTGCAGTGTTTGTCTAAGAGCAGAATCAAGATAGATATACCCGGCTACGAAGAGCCCGGGTAGGCAGACGGTCTGGGCCCCCCACTTATCGCGATAAAGCTTGCGATGAATGGGCCACCCAGACGTGGTGCGCGGTTAGACGCGATACTCATCGGGGCGCCAGCTCACGATGCTTTGCTTGATCTGCTTCTCCGACAGTCCTTCGGCGGCCGCGCGCAGGGCCAGCATGGGCAGCTCCGCGTCGGAGGCGAAACGCAGCGCGATGATCTGGCGCAGCGTCAGCGATGCTACAAGGGGAAGCTCGGCTGCGGGCAGCAGCACGGCCATGCGCAGGCGTTCTTCGAGCCGGATGATGCGGTCCTGCGCGCGCAGGGCGGACGAGCGCGCAACGCCTGCCAGCGCAAGAAAGACCAGCGACATCACGATCCACCAGAGATGCGTGTGGCGATATCCCGGCCAGGCGTGGATGGTCGCGTAGATCGCAAAACCCAGGTTGACCAGCAGCAGCGGAGCGACGAAGAAGTGGAACAAGGGATCGAAGCGGGTGTGATTCGCGTAGGTTTGTGGCTTTGCCATGACGACCTCGGGAGACGGGAGTAGGGAGTGCAGGGGGAACGACGCGATTATAGCCCGCCTCGTTTGCGGTTGGAGCAGAATCAAGATAGATATACCCTGCTACAAACGGCCCGCGGGCGGACGTTGTACGTTCCCACTCATCGCGATAAAGCTTGGCGATGAATGGGCCACCCATATTTGGGTGCGGCAATCTTCCTTCCTAAGCCCGGCGTGGTGTCTGCGATAGGCTCGTTTGTATGGCGAAGAAGCGAATCGGCGTACACGTTGGCACCAGCGGCGGCTGCTGGACGGCGGTGGAGCGCGCGGCCAATGCGGGAGCGAATACGTTCCAGATCTTCAGCGCGAGTCCGCGCCTGTGGAAGGCCGCGCCGGTCAAGCCCGACGACGCGCGCAAGATGCACGAGCTGCGCGCGAAGCTCGATGTGCATCCGGTGTCGATCCACGCGAGTTATCTGATCAACCTGTGCTCGCAGACCGAGAGCGTGCGGACGAATTCCATTGACGGCTTCCGCGGCGAAGTGGAGCGGGCGTTGGCGCTCGGGGCGGAGTTTCTGGTGCTGCATCCGGGTAGTTGGAAGGGGCTGACACGGGAGGAAGGTCTGCGGCTGGCGGCGCAGGGAATCGAGCGCGCTGTTGACGGCTTAGCATGGCAGGACCGCGACTTTCATATTCTGATTGAGAACACGGCGGGCGCGGAATTTTCGCTGGGCAGCAGCTTCGAGCAGGTGGCGGAGCTGGTGGAAACGCTGCGCGCGTGCGCGCCAGTTGCGGTGTGTCTCGACACCTGCCATGTGCATGTGGCGGGCTATGACATCGTCACCACTGAAGGCTACGAGGAGACGATGCGGCAGATTGGGGCGACGGTGGGCTTTGAGGCTGTGCGGCTGTGGCACTGTAATGACGCGAAGGCGGCTATGGGATCGAAGCTCGACCGGCATGAACACATCGGTGAGGGCACTATTGGGGCGGCGGCATTTCGGCGGCTGCTGCACGATGAGCGCTTCGCCCATGCGGCGTTTATTGCCGAGACGCCGGTGGATGATCCGGGCGATGAGATGCGCAATGTGATGGCGCTGCGGGCGCTTTCGGCGGTGTAGAGGTATGCGGCGTAGAGGGATATCGCTCGCTGCGGAAGGTTTGATACCATCGCTGGGCTTCGAGGAAATCTGAATGTCCGACGCTGCCTTTATTCCGCTGCCCGCTTATCAAGTTTTTCCGGTCGACGAAATGAAACGGCGCGCGGCTGAGTTTCGCGCCGAGATGCAACGCCGGCGCACGGTGCGCGAGTTCTCCGAGCGGGCGGTGCCGCGTGAGGTGATCGAAGAGTGTCTGCGGGCGGCCGGGACGGCGCCCAATGGGGCCAATATGCAGCCGTGGCACTTTGTTGTGGTCAGTGATCCGGTTGCAAAGCACGAGATCCGCGTCGCCGCGGAGAAGGAAGAACGCGACTTTTATCATTACAAGGCGCCGCAGGAGTGGCTGGACGCGCTGGCCCCGCTGGGGACCAATGAAGACAAGCCCTTTCTCGATGCCGCGCCGTACCTGATTGTGATCTTCGCGCAGAGCTACGGGGTGCTTCCGGATGGGCGCAAGGTGAAGAACTACTACGTGCAGGAGTCGGTCGGCATTGCGACGGGTCTTCTGATCGCTGCGGTGCATCATGCCGGGCTGGTGGCGCTGACGCACACGCCGAACCCGATGGGATTTCTGAACGAACTGCTGGGGCGGCCTACCCAGGAGCGGCCATTTCTGATTCTCGTGGTGGGATATCCGGCGGAAGATGCGACAGTCCCGGATATCGAGAAGAAGACACTGGAGGAGATCGCGACGTTTGTTTAAAGCGGTGTCCCCGATGGTGTGCAGCAACTCCGAAAAGCAGATTCCTGCGGAATGACAGCCAGAAAAGCAAGTGCCAGAAAAGCTGGGGCAATGGAGATCTGGCGCTACTCGGTGCGGCCGGGGCGGGACATCAGGTCGCGGATGGCGTCGCGCGGGGCTTTGTCGTGGTGCAGGATCGCGGCCATCTGTTCGGTGATGGGCATCTCGACGCCGTAACGCGCGGCTAAACCCAGAGCGGCGGTGGTGCTGCGGACGCCTTCGGCGACCTTGCCGTGCAGGCCCGCGATGATCTCGGGGAGCTTGCGGCCCTTGCCCAGCTCGACGCCGACCGTGCGATTGCGCGAGAGGCCGCCGGTGCAGGTGAGGACCAGATCGCCGATGCCGGAGAGGCCGGACATGGTCTCGCGGCGGCCGCCGCAGGCCATGGTGAGGCGGGTGATCTCGGCGATGCCGCGGGTGATGAGCGCGGCCGTGGCGTTGTTGCCGAGCTCGAGGCCGGTGACTACGCCGGCGGCGAGTGCGATGACGTTCTTGAGGGCGCCCCCGAGCTCGGTGCCAATCACGTCTTCGTTGCGGTAGGCGCGCAGCGAAGAGGAGCTGAAGGCGTCCTGCAGGCTCTTGCCGAGCATCGGGTCTTCGATGGCGATGGTGATGGCGGTAGGCATGGCCGCGGCGACTTCCTGCGCGAAGGATGGGCCGCCGACTGTGCCGATGGGGTTGTTGGGCGCGTTCTCGGCCATGACCTGCGACATGCGGCAGAAGGTCTTCTCCTCGATGCCTTTGCTGGCGGAGAGCAGGATCTGTTTGGGCGTGAGCAGCGGGGCGATCTGCTCCATGATGGAGCGCGAGGCCTGGGAGGGCGTGACGCAGAGCACGATGTCGGCGCCGGCGATGGCGTGATCCAGCCGGGCGGTGACGCGGACGTCGGCGGGAAGGATGAAGCCGGGAAGATAGCGAAGGTTTTCGCCGGTTTCGGCGAGCTCGGCGGCGTGGGCGGGGGAGTGGGCCCAGAGGCTGAGGTCGTGGCCTCCGCGGCGGGCGAGCGAGACGGCCAGCGCGGTTCCCCAGGCGCCGGCCCCGATGACAGCGATGCGGCTCATGCGTTCACCTTGCGGGGTTTGTTCGGGCGGGGGCCGCCGGGACCGCCGGGGCCTTTCTTGCTGCCGAAGCGGCTCTCCTGCCCGTGCAGCAGGCGAACGATGTTGGCGCGGTGCTTGAGGATCACCAGAAGCGCGATGAACATCAGGCCGCCGACGAAGATGGGATCTCGATCCGGCACGGTGAGCAGCGCGAAGAGCGGAATCAGCGCGGCTCCGGCGATGGACGCCAGCGAGACCAGGCGGGTGGTGAGGACCAGGAGGATGAAGACGGTCAGCGAGGCCAGAGCGGCCCACGGCGCGATGCCCAGAAAGACGCCCAGCGCGGTGGCGACGCCTTTGCCTCCGCGAAAACCGAGCCAGATGGGAAAGACATGGCCGATGACGGCAAGAACTCCGGCGGCGACCGCCAGCGTGGAGGGTATCGCGGAAGGATGCGCGGGCAGAAACGGAGCGAAGTGGCGGGCGATCAGGACTGCGGCGAGGCCTTTGGCGAGATCCAGCGCGAGGGTGAGGATGCCCAGGCCTTTGCCGCCGGAGCGGGCTACGTTGGTGGCGCCGATGTTGCCGCTGCCGCAGGCGCGGACGTCCTGCTTGCGAAAGAAGCGCACCAGCAGATAGCCGAAGGGGATGGAGCCGAGCAGGTAGGCCAACACAAGGATGGGGAGCCAGAGAGTCATGGGCGTCAGAAGTTGAGTGTAGCAGCGGGGAGTGTTGAGACGGTTGCGGCAGCGTGGGGAGACGCAGATTCCCTTCGGGAATGACAACAAGAGAGACAAAGGCAACAGCAATAGCAACAGCAGATTCCTACGGAATGACAACCAAAAAGGCAAAGGCAAAGGCAGCTACAACTTTACGGGTGCGGTGGTTACTGCATGTAGCGGCGGAGCATTTCGAGGGCGTGCTGGGTGGCCCAGAGGCGGACGCGGTCGCGGTCGCCGGGGATGTTGAACTGCTTCACCTGGGTCTCGTGTGCGTCGGCGAGACCGATATAGACCAGGCCGACGGGCTTACCTGAATCGGGGTTTGGGTCGGGGCCTGCGCTGATGGGCGGCCCGGCGATGCCAGTAATGCTGAGGCCGAGCGAGCTGCCGGTGCGGCGGCGAATGCCTTCGGCGAGTGCGCGGGCGACGGGATCACTCACCGCGCCATGCTGCTGGATCACCTCCCACGGGACGCCGGCGAGCGTGGTCTTCATCTCGCTGGCGTATACGATGACGCCGCCCGAGAAGCTGCGCGAGGCGTTGGTGACTCTGGTGAGGCGCTGGCCGAGCAGACCGCCGGTGCAGCTTTCGGCGATGGAGAGTTTGAGGTCGCGCATGCCGAGCATGAGCAGGACGACCTCTTCGAGGCTCTCGCCGTTGGAGGAGAAGATGTCGTCGCCCATCTCGCGCTCGACCAGCTCCGCGACGGCGTTGACGCGCTGCTCGGCCTCTTGCTGGGTGGGTTTGACGCAGAGGAAGTGGAGCTGGATCTCGCCGGAGCCAGCGAGGATGGTGGTTTCAACGTCTTCGAACTGGGTATAGATGGGCGCGGTGCGCGCGTCGACCTGCGACTCGGGGATCAGCGCCATGCGCAGGATGCGGCGGGCGAGATGGCGCTGCGGAAGGACCGCGGCGAGGCGCGGTTTGCATTCGGTGTCGAAGAGCGGTTTCAGCTCTTTGGGCGGACCAGGGAGAAGGACGACAATTTTGCGAAAGGCCTCTCCGGTAGTGGCCTGCCCGGTAGTGGCCGAGTACGTGATGTCGAGCCACTGGCCGGGCGCGCTGCCGTTGGCGTTGGGCAGCAGGGTTGCGCCGTCGAGGAGTTCGGCCTGGCGCTCATTGTTAGGCGGCATGGCCATGCGGCGGGCGGTGAAGCGTTGCTGCAGGGCGAGCAGCGTCGCCGGGTCGCGATGCAGCGTGAGGCCGAGCGCATCGGCGGCGCAGTTGCGGGTGAGGTCGTCTTCGGTGGGGCCGAGGCCGCCCGAAAGCAGGACGATGTCGGCGCGGCCGAGGGCGATGCGGATGGCCTGGGTAAGGTGCTGGCGGTTGTCGCCGACGATGGTCTTGAAGGCGACCGCGACGCCGAGATCGTTGAGCCCGGCGGTGAGATAGAGCGAGTTGGTGTCCTGACGGTGCGGCGTCAGCATCTCGGAACCAACGGCGATGATTTCGGCGAACATGTCGTGTCTGTTCGATGCTATCGCGGCGGCGGATGCGGGCGCTTGGCGCGGCATGGTGTAGATGCCCTGCGAATGGGCATCACCAGTCGGTGAGAGTGCCGTCGAGCTTGCGGGCGATGGGCAGGTAGGCGCGCTGGTAGGGATACTTCGCGGCCAGTGCTTCGTCGATGTCGACGCCGAGGCCGGGCGCGTCGCCGGGGTGCATGTAGCCGGCGCTGAAGCTGTAGTGGTGCGGGAAGACTTCGTCGGTGAGTGGTGTGTGCGGCATGTGCTCCTGGATGCCGAAGCTGTGGATCGCGAGTCCGAAGTGCAGCGCGGCGGCCATGGTGATTGGTGAGAGGTCGGTCGCCCCGTGAAAGCCGGTGCGGACGTTGTAGAGCGCGGCGAAATCAGCGGTCTTCTTGAGGTGCGTGATGCCGCCGCCGTGCACGATAGTCATGCGGATGTAGTCGATGAGCTGGCGGCGTATGAGGTCATGGCAGTCCCAGATGGAGTTGAAGACCTCGCCGGTGGCGAGCGGCGTGGTGGTGTGCTGGCGGATGAGCGCGAAGCTCTCCTGCAACTCGGCTGGGCACGGGTCTTCCATCCAGAAGAGGTGATACGGTTCGAGGGCTTTGCCGAGGCGGCCGGCTTCGATCGGCGTGAGGCGGTGATGCACGTCATGCAGCAGATGCACGCCGGGGCCGAGCTCGACGCGCAGCTTTTCGAACAGGGTTGGTGCGAAGTTGAGGTAGCGCTCGGTGGACCAGAGACTCTCGCTGGGAAGGCCGCCGGTCGTGTCTCGTTCAGCGGGCTCGTAGGGCTTGCCGGCTTTGGTAACGCCGTAGCTGGAGGCCACTCCCGGAACGCCGGCCTGCGCGCGCACGGCGAGATAACCCTGTTCCATGTGCTGCTGCACGGAGTCGACGGCTTCCGCGATGTCCCGGCCGTTGGCGTGGGCATAGACGAGCACGCCCTGGCGGCTCTTGCCGCCGAGCAGGTTGTAGACCGGCGTGTTGAGGGCTTTGCCTTTGATGTCCCACAGGGCTACATCCACGGCCGCGATGGCCGACATGGTGACGGGGCCGCGACGCCAGTAGGCGCCGCGATAAAGGTACTGCCAGATGTCTTCGATGTCAGAAGGGTCGCGACCGATCAGGCAGGGAAGCACGTGCTCGGTGAGATAGCTGGCGACGGCGAGCTCGCGGCCGTTGAGCGTGGCGTCGCCCAGGCCGTAGAGGCCTTCGTCGGTCTCGATCTTCAACGTGACGAAGTTGCGGTCTGGCGAGGTGACGATCAGGCGTGCGGAAGTGATCTTCATGGGATTCCTTCGACAGGTGAACGAGACTAGAGAGTGCGGGCTCGCGAGGCTATTGCGGCGCGATCGGACCGGTGGGGCCGATCTCGATGTAGTCTACTGGCGCGAGCTCGCGCAGGTCGGGGCGGGGGAAGTGGCGAGCGGCCGAGCCCGACGGTGGTGTGGGCGATGACGGTGGCGCGAGTTCGGGGCGAATGTCGGGCGTGCCACTGAGTTCAAGCGCATCGCCTGGCTTCAGAGCGATGTTGTGGGCGGTGAAGCGGGTGCTGTCCTGGCCGTCGAGGTTGGGATCGGGCTGGGCGGGCGGCAGGGTGTCGTCGTCGGCCCAGGTGGCAACGGATTTGCCGTTGATGAGCAGGTCATAGTGCGAGACACCGGCCCAGATGTCGAAGTATTGTACGGCGATGTCGTAGTTACCGGCAGGCTTATCGACGGTGGTTGAGAGCGTGCAAGCAGCCGGTCCGTGACAGACGACGGCCCTGCCGCCCGAGGCCGTCTCCCACGGATGCACGTCGACGGTGACGTAGCCGACCGCCTTCATGTCCTCGGCTTCGATGCGGTAGGGATCGTGGCCGACTCGGTGCTGCTCGTCGTCTATGCCGGAGATGCGCTGAAACCAGTTGTCGATGGCGTCGCGCCAGACGAGAGCGTGGCCAGCCTGGTAGTTGAAGAGGGCGAGTGTTTTTTCGTAGCGCTGTTCATCGACGAGACCCTTGAGCGACTCCCACTGCGGGACGTACTCGGCCGCGGCGAGTGCGCCGGCGTAGTGCGTGTCGTAGATGCTCTGCACCAGCGTCTTGGCGGAGTGCAGCTTGTAGTCGTAGGGGACGTGGTGGAAGAAGAGCAGCAGGTCGTCGGGGCAGGTTGCGAGCGACTCGTATTTCGCCGCGAGCTCGGGCGGATATTGGCCGATGAAGCCGGTGCCTGTCTTCACCGTCCGGTCCATGCCGATGCTATCCTTCTCGCCGCGGAACCACTGGCCCCAGCCGTTGCGCTCGGCGCTTTCGATGCCCGGGCCGTAGTGATAGCCGAGGATGTTGGTGAGCGTGCCCATGCCGTTGGGACCGGTGTAGCTCTCGTAGTGATGCCATGATGCGAGTTGCATCGCGTCGATGGTGGAATCGACCTTCGGATCGTTGCCCCACGTAAGACGCGTCCACGAATCGATGATGTCGTGCAGCGGCTCGTCGGGGTTCCAGGCGAGTCTGCCGAAGCCGTAGAGGTTCGCCATCGCCATCGGGTGATGCAGCCAGTTGGGATCGAGCCCGACATTGACCACAGAGACGTAGCCGCCGGTTGGCTGATGGAATGCTTTGCCTTCGACGATGGCTTTGACGGGCGTATTGCGGCCATCCGCGCGCATGTCGGTGTCGAGCACCCACTTCCACATCGACGGCAGCCAGACCATGTGGCGCTGCTGGCCGGTATACTCCTGCGTCGTTTGCGTTTCGATGGCCTCAGGTGTGTGGCGCAGCGCGGCGAACAACGGCGAGACCGGCTCGCGGGCCTGAAAATCGATGGGGCCTTCCTTGATCTGAATGATGACGTTGGGGTCGAACTTGCCGTCGAGATACGCGAAGTTATCGACACCGGCGCGCGCGCGGTCGGCCTTGAGGTCATGCCAGTCGAGACGGTTGTTGTAGACGAAGCCGCGATACAGCACCACGCCATGATGTGGCGCGAGCGCGCGTGCCAGCACGTTCGCCGCGTCCGCCGGTGTGCGCCCATACTTCGATGGGCCGACTCGGCCTTCGGAGTCGGCCTTGACGGTGAAGCCGCCGAAGTTCGGAATCAGCGTATAGATCTCGTCGACTCTTTTCCGCCACCAGGCAATGACCGTAGGGTCTTTGGGGTCGAAGGTGTCGAGGCCGCCGACGGTCTGCGGGCTCGAAAGATCCACGGAGAGCGCGAGCTTGACGCCCCACGGACGAAACGCGTCGGCGATGCGCGCGAACTCGCGCAGGTGTTCGGCGGAGAGCGTCTGAAGATCGGCGTTCACATTGTTGACGTTGCATCCGTTGATCCCAATCGACGCCAGCAGGCGCGCGTACTCGCCCGCGCGAGTGAGGTCCGGGCGCACATGGCCGTTGTCGAAGAAGATGGAGCGGCCCGCGTAGCCGCGCTCGATGGTGCCGTTGAGGTTGTCCCACTCGTCGACCCAGCGGATGGGAGCCGACGGCGACTGGCGATCGTCGGCGGGGATTGGCTGCTCCGCGCCAATCTCTTCGAGCAGATGAAACACCGCGTAAATCTCCGACTCCGGTGTTCCACCAATAACTTCGAGCAGCGTGTGGCCGTCCTTGTTCACGCGCTTGATGCGGTACTGTTCGCCGCTGATCGGCGCGCCATTCTGATCGACGATGAAGAGGTGATGGAGCTCCGAGATGGAACCGACGATGATTGCTTCGTCGCTGTTATCCGAGGGGCCGATGGTGAACTTTCGTCCCAGCATGGAGGACAGCCCGCGTTGCAGTTCTCCGGCGGCCGCGCGGTCGCTCGGCGTGTCGCCCATTACGACGATGGTTGAAGGAACGTTGCGGTACTGCGCGGGATGGATGATGGGCGCGTAACGCAGCCACGCTGCGGAGCCGTCCTCGGCGTGCGCGCGCGGCGTTGTAGCGGCTAATGCAAAGATCAGTCCTGCGGCCCCGAATCGCAATCGCATCGTTTCGCTCCTGCCGACTTGCGCTGTGTGTCCTTCGTGAACAACTGCGCGCGACGACCGCATGGAAGATCCATCAGTGCGGCAGCTCCTGCGACCCGACGATGGTGAAGCTGGTGGTCTGCGCGGGCGTGGGGGCGAGCGCATCGTGCGGCTGCGCACCGCCCACCGAAAGCATGTAGTTACCCGGCTGCACTGCGCGCGTACCCTTCGCATCGACCTCGGAGAGTTGGCGCGGATCGAGTTTGAAGGTCACGTGCTTCATCTGTCCGGGCAGCAAATGCAGTCGCTCAAAGCTCTCCAGTTGCAGGTTCGGCGAGAGGCCGCCGTTGCCGTCGTGCGGAGGCGTGAGGTACAGCTCGACGACTTCGTCGCCCGCGCGGTAGCCAGTGTTGCGCACGTCTGCTTCGACGGTGAGTGTGTCGCCGGCGTGTACAGTTTCGGTGGAGAGCTTCAGGTGCGAGTAGGCGAACTTGGTGTAACTGAGGCCGTAGCCGAAGTCGTAGAGCGTCTTGCCCTTGAAGTAGCGATAGGTGCGGTTCCGCATGGCGTAATCGGTGAAGGCGGGAAGCTCATCGAGCGAGGTGTAGAAGGTGACCGGCAGGCGGCCCGCGGGATTGTTCTTACCCGTGAGCGTGTCGGCGATGGCCTTGCCGCCGGCCTCGCCGGGATACCACGCTTCGAGGACCGCGTTGGCATGTTCCTGCGCCCAGTTCACGGCCAGCGCAGAGCCGTTGAGAAGCACGATAATCATTGGTTTGCCGGTAGCGGCAACCTGCTCCAAGAGTTGTTGCTGCGGCGCGGGCAGTTTGATGTCGGTGCGATCGCCGCCGGAGAAGCCCTCGACATGAATGGGCATCTCTTCGCCTTCAAGTTGAGGAGAAAGCCCGACCATGGCGACCACCAGATCGGCGCGCTTCGCGGCGTCGACCGCCTGCTTCAGAAGCACATCGGCGGGCGGCTGCCAGTCGAGCGAGACACCGCCGCCCAGGAGCGCCGAAGAGCGCGACATCTCGATGGTGATGGGAAGCGGCTGCGTGCTGGTGAAATCCAAGGTGAACTGCGGCGGCCCGGACGGATGCGGTCGAGGGCCCTGCGCGCTGGCGCCGTTGACGTGCGCGGAGCCCATGCCCGGCGCGGCGGGCGCGTTGCTCGCCGCCGCGACTTGTTTGCCATCGACGACCACCGAGACGTGGTCGTTGCCGCCGCACAGACGGCAGCGCCCGACGCGCAGCGTGAAGTCATACTTGCCCGGCGCGGGAGGAACAAGGACGCCGGTCCAGCGCACGGAAAATCCGCCCGCCTCGCTGTCGGAGTTGACGGGCAGCGGACTGACGGAGGTCCAATCAAAGTCAATCTGCGGGTCGACCCGCGTGATGACCGGCTTGCCTTTCATACTGTCGCCGGCGAAGTATTCGGCGTGCAGCCCCTCTTCGGTCGAGTTCGCGGTCGGGCGAAACAAAGTACGAGGCACCGGCAGCACGATGCCCTCAACGTACGGCGAACCCTGCTCGTAGATCACATGCGCGTTGGGCAACGCAGCGCGCAGCGCATCGATTGGCATCTGAGGATCGCGCGGCACGCCGTTGTAGTTGCCTTCGAGCGCGGCCAGCGATGCGGCGTTGGGTCCGATGACGGCGATGGTCCTGTACCTGCCTGCAGCCAGCGGAAGGATGCCATCGTTCTTCAGCAGCACCATCGATTTATAGGCGACCTCCAGAGCCAGCGCCTGGTGCGCGGGTGAGTTGACATCGCTGAACGGGATGGATTTGTAGGGCACCATGCTCGGCGGGTCGAAGAGGCCGAGCTTCAGCCGCGCGAGGAACAACCGGCGCAGCGACACATCGATATCGGCTTCGCTGACGAGTCCAGTTTTCACCGCGTCGGTGAGGGTTTTGTAGTTCTCGCCGCAGTTGGTGTCGGTACCATGCAGCAGCGCATCGGCCGAGGCGTGCGCGCTATCGGGCGAGGTGTGGTGCGCGTCCTTGTGCCAGAAGTCGGCGATAGCGCCGCAGTCCGAGGTCACGTAGCCCTGGAAGTTCCAGTAGCCGCGCAGGATGGTCTGCATCAGCAGATCCGATCCGCAGGCGGGCTGCCCGAAGACCGCGTTGTAGGCGCACATGATGGAGTCGGCCTTCGCGTCCACGATGGTCGCGCGAAAGGCCGGCATGTAGGTTTCCCACAGATCGTGCGGGGAAGGATCGACATTGAAGCGATGGCGCTCGCTCTCCGGGCCGGAGTGCACGCCGAAGTGCTTCGGCGTCGCGATCACGCGGTAGTAGTTGGGATTGTCGCCCTGCATGCCTTCGACGAAGCTCATCCCGAGCTGCGAGGTCAGAAAGGGATCTTCGCCGTAGGTCTCCTGTCCGCGGCCCCAGCGCGGATCGCGAAAGATGTTGATGTTGGGCGACCAGAACGTCAGGCCGTAGTAGATGGAGTGGTTGTTATGGCGCAGAGCTTCATTGTTCTTGGCGCGGGCCTCGGTGGAGATCACGGTCGCAAGCTGTTTGAACAGCGGCGCATCCCAGGTCGCGGCCATGCCGATGGCCTGCGGAAACATGGTGGCGTAGCCGGAGCGCGCGACCCCATGCAGGCCTTCGTTCCACCAGTCGTACGCAGGGACATCCAGGCGCGGCACCGCTGCTGAACTATTCAACATCTCCGATACTTTTTCGGGGAGTGTCATGCGCGAGACGAGATCGGCGGCGCGCTGTTCTCTTGGCAATGAAGGATCGAGATAGGGTAGCGGCTTCGCCGATTGAGCCGAGGCCGCGCCCGTGACCCCCAACATCAGAAAGAGAAGCGAACCTGCGAGGGAGGAGGCGATAGGGCGCATGCGACGTTCTCCGTGGGCGAGATAGGAGCAAGTGAGCCGAGCTCGCATCATTTTTGTCCGATTTTGTATGCCAGCCGAACTTATCCGAGTGCAATAACCAGTGTCAAGCGAACGGTGAGGCTTCCAACATTCGCTGTGGCAGAGTGGTCTATCGGGCATATCCAGTGCCATTGAACTCACGGGAAGCGATACGATTGCGGCGAAGACTAAACGGCGGATCAATAGTATCTACCGGAAAGTATTGCTTCTCCGTTTGGAATCCAACCTCGAGCCATTCGCGCCGGCCTACGGAGCGCGAACGCCGCGCCGCGGTTTCTCTGGAGACGGACGCCGCGAACGGTGATAGCCGGAGTGGCGCTGCAGTACCAAGGCTGCCGCTCCGCGGAGGCGTCCCAGTTCGCCATCGGTGACGGCGAACAATCGCGGCGGCGTCCCGGCCAACATGGTCGCGGCCATCTCGCGTTCGACTACAGGGGCAAGCGTGCCCCACAGGGCTGTGATGTCGCCCATGACGATAATCATCTCCGGGGCAAGCGCCGCCGTCACCAGACGCAGGCCGCGTCCCAGCGCCTTGGCCTGCCGCTGCAGCGCGGCGAGGGCCTTGGCGTCCCCTTCCTCGGCGAGCTTGAGCAGGTCCTGAATGCGCGCGGCGGGTGTCTTGGGGCGCAGCTCTTCGTGGTAGCGCAAGGCCGCGTTGCTGGAGGCAAACATCTCCCAGCACCCGCGCTGACCGCAGCCGCACGTGGGGCCTGCGGGATCGACGGGGATGTGCCCGAACTCGCCGGCCAGACCGCTGCGCCCGGAGACGATCTGCCCATTGACCAGGATGCCGGACCCTATGCCTTCCGAGACCGAGATCAGCACCGCATTGCGAATGCCATCCATGTGCCCGAACCACAACTCGGAGATCAGACAGGAGTTCGCGGCGTTGTCCATTTCGATCTGCAGATCGAAGTGAGCGGCGAGGGTCTTCTTCAGGTCGAAGTTCGCCCAATGAAGATTGGGGGCAAGCAGGATGCGCTGTGTCTCCGGATCGACGCGGCCGGGCACGCTGACGCCGATGCCTTCAAAGGTCTTGTCCGGGTGCTGCTCACGCATGGCCAGCATGGCCTTGGCCATCTTGGTGGCGGCGCGTTCGGCGTCGGAGGGAAGGGTGATCACCTGGCGAGTGAGGAAGCGTCCGTTGAGATCGATGACCGCGAGAATCGCATGTCCCGGGCGCAGGTCGGCCACCAGGATCACCAGTTCATCGTTGAGCGTGAGCATGGTGGGGCGGCGGCCGCGCGGCCGTTTGGCGACGGCTCCTTCGGTGATCCATTTTTCGTCGATCAGTTGACCGACGATAGCCGAGACCGTGCTCGGCTGCAGTCCGGAGGCGCGCGAGAGGTCGGCCCGGGAAATAGGCTGGCGGGAGCGAACGATCTCGAGCAGAATATCGCGGTTGATGTCGCGCGCGTCCTCGCTGGAAGCCAGTTCGGCATAGGCCAGGTCGACGCGCTTGACTCCGCGATCGTTCTTCCGGGTCCCCGCCGCGGCGCGTGTGGTCATTGATTTACTCCACTGGCCAGGAAGCCGCCATCCACCCGAATGATCTGGCCCGTCGTAAAGGAACTGGCGTCGGAGGCGAGATAGACCGCCGCTCCAACCAGCTCTTCGGCCGTCCCGAAGCGATGCATCGGCGTTCTCAAGAGCAGCTCCTGTCCACGCGAAGTCTCCAATATCCGGCGGTTCAACTCAGTGGGAATAATACCCGGAGCGATCGCATTCACGCACACTCCGCTGCCCGCCCACTCGACCGCAAGCGAGCGTGTCAGCGCGCCGACCGCGGCTTTGCTGGCGCCGTAAGCCGCAACCTCGTGGAAGGCGACGAAGGTCGAGAGCGAGGCGATGTTCACAATCTTGCCGTAGCTTTGCCGCAGCATGGATGCGCCGAAGATCTGGCAGGCCCGCAGAGTCCCGGTCAGGTTGACCGCCATGATGTTGTTCCAGTCCCACTCCGAGCATTCGAGGGTGCTCACCTTTTTCGTGATGCCGGCGCAGTTCACCAGAATATCGACGCGTCCGAAGCTGGCCAGCACGGATTCGTGCAGGGACTGCAAGGAATTCCGGTCGAGCACATCGCAGGCGATACGAAGCGTCTGGCGACCCATGGCCTGGATCTCGGCGGCCACATCCTCGACCGCCTCGATGGAGCGAGAGGTGGCGATTACGTTGGCCCCGGCGCATGCGAGGCCAAGCGCAATCGCGCGTCCGATTCCGGAGGTCCCGCCCACGACCACGGCGAGCCGCCCGTTCAAAACCGACGACTCAAGGCTGTTGTTTGGCATTTTCTTTCTTCTTTGTACTAAATATCGCGGCTACATGCGAATTCGGCCGTTTGTGCGAAGTGTCTCAGGAAGACTTCGTGGAGCAGAATTGCCCGAGCCTTCAACACTCCGATCTGCCGCCCATCCGCGACTGGAAAAATTGGCAGCCCCGGGTAGAACTGCCAGTGAAGAACAGTAGCCGGTTGAAACGCTAGAAATTGATGCGTCCGCTGAACTGCAGTGTGCGGGGGGCCAGTGGAGGATTGGTGCCGAAGCTGGTGATGTACCCGAAGGTTCCGCCCCCTACTGTCGCGTTTGGATTGCTGCTGAGAATAGCGTGGTTCAGCAGATTGAAGGCCTCGACGCGGACCTGGAACTGGCTCTCACGGAAGACATGGAACCCGCGGAAGATACTCGCATCGACGTAGGTCACTCCCGGCCCGCGGAATTGGTTGCGATGAGTATTCCCGAAGTGCGGAGCAACCATGCACGAAGGCACGGAGCAGTTTACATACCCGGCCGCGTTGGGATTCGTATACTGGGGCTCTACCGGGTTGGCAAACGATGCCGGGTCAAACCAAGCTCGGCCGCCCGAGACGACCGTGTTTCCGGCTGCTCGGCTGTGGCCGCCCAACTGGCGATACGGCGCGATCAGGTCGGCATACTCAGTGTTGCCTGGGTCGTTAATATTGTTGACCGAAGGGCTCACTGAGAAGGGGGCGCCGCTGATGTGGCTGATCTGGCCGTTCAACTGAAGACCGCCAAAGATTGCGCCCGCGATGCCGTGGTTCAGGAACATCTGGTTGCCGCCGAATGGCAGGTGATAGATGCCCCAGAACTGCAGGTTATTGGTGCGATCATAGCCCGCGTTAGCGCGATTGAAGCGAAAGTACGCGGGATAGGAGAACTTGACACCCTCCGAACCCGATCCCGCGCCGTTGTCTTCAAAGTCAATCGCATGGGACCACGTGTAGACAAGACCAAACTGCGCCAATTGGCCCGCATTGCGAGATAGCTGCGCCTGCATGCCGTTGTACATGGCGCTCTGGCTGGGCGCGTTCCATGTAATGCCGCCGGTGTTGTAGCAGAGGTATCCGAGTACAGAGGTCGCATTGCAGTTCGCGTTTGTATTCACCAGTTCGTTGGCGGCGAAGTTGCACGTGCCTGACAGGCCTGTCGATGGATTGTATTGACCGTTGGGCAAGCAGTTGGTGGAGAAATTCGGCAAGGGAGCGGCATTTAGAGTGTAGCCGAACAACTCCCGCACAGCGTGCGTCCCAACGTAACCGAGGTTCATCACAAACCGGCCGCCGAGGTCCTGTTGCACAAACAGGTTCCAGCTCTCGATGTATCCGCGCCGATAATTCTTAGGAGCGGTATTGGTCGATCCGCTGACGGGCAGCGATACAAACCCGGAAGAGAGATTGGGTGCGGTCGCGATGGGAATTCCGACCGTCAGTGGGAGCGCGTGACCCGACACCGGATCGACCGCGATGGTGTCGGTCGCCGTCCCGCTGTAGGTCGGGGCGAGGTCTTCGGGGTAGGCATCGCGCAGGAAGCGCATGCTGTCCGGATCGGAGGTGAAGCCTCCGCCAGTGCGAACCACCAGTCGATCCGTCACGCGATAGGCGATTCCGAGCCGCGGGGCAAAGAAGAAGCTATCGCTATAGCCTGCGCCCTTGGGGTTGCCGTTGATGCCGCCGATCTCCACATTCGCGGCCAACGGGAGCGAGGGATCGAGCCGCGCCACACCAGGCACGTTACGGTAGATCGCCGGGTAATTCTCGTACCGCACTCCATAGTCCACGGTCAGCTTGTTGGTCATCGTCCACTGGTCTTGTGCGTATCCCGCCAGTTCGGTCCACCGCAAGGAGTTGGGGTTGGTGACCTGGCTGGGATGCGCCACGGCTGCTCCTGTGCCATTGTTCGGCAGCCCCAGCAGGAAATCAGCCAGCGACGTATACGAATTGATGTTGTTCGGAGTCTGCAATCCGGTCGTTGGGTTCGGATTCGACAGGTTGAGCGGGCCTGTCGTCAGGCCGCCCTGAAACTGGAAGCCGCCGCGCGGCGCCTGGATACCGCTGCCGCTCGTGGGCTGAAAGTGGTTGAGATCGAAGTGGTAGTAGGTGAAGCCGTACTTCATCGCGTGCTTGCCTTTGGTCCAGCTTACGTTCACGTCGCCTGTGAACTGGTTGTCGCGGAACAAGAACGGATTCGCGCCGTTGGAGTTACCCATCGCGGAGAATCCGGTGAACATCAGCGAGGGCTGGCCCACGTAGTTCGGTCCGATTCCGTTGGTTCCCGGAATGCCTAGAACATTCAAGCCGAAGTCGCCATCCGCAATGTCGATCTGTGACTGCGCCCCGGTGACCTGGCGGGTATAACCGCCGTCAGCATCGATGACCAGGTTGGAGGTGAGGACGTGCGTGAAGCCGAGCCCTACATTCTGAATGCGGCCGGCGGCGGCTCCGGGTTGTCCTCCGTCGAAGGTGCCGCCACCGGCGCCTTGCAGCTCCTGCGGATCGGTGACGGTAAATGGCTCAATGCTGTAACGGCCGAAGATGCTCGTACGATCGGTCGGGTTGTAGGTGACCTTCGAGTCCGACGTATTGCGGTTATAAGCCAGCGTCCCGCTGCCGTTGTAGTCGTTCGCAAGTTGATTGGACAGCTGCGAGAGACTGGGAGTTCCAACCGTCGTGGAGACGGGTTGCAGGAGAGCCAGCATCTTCTGGGCAGCGGTCGAGATACGCGCCGCCGGAATACAGTTGCAACCGTACTCGGACATGAAGGTGGGACGGGATCCCACATTCAGATACCCATTGGTTTGGTTCGCGCCGGTTGC
The DNA here is from genome assembly GCA_965277925.1 of Granulicella sp. Taxonomy (GTDB): domain Bacteria; phylum Acidobacteriota; class Terriglobia; order Terriglobales; family Acidobacteriaceae; genus Granulicella. The sequence continues at coordinate 3,852,737 of OZ255850.1, forward strand.
CGGAACCCCGCCCGGCTGGGGATCGTACAAGATCGCATTCGACGCCGCTTGCGACAGACCCGAGGCCACAGCCGAGAAATCGCCGCCAATCATGGCCACATCCGGAACAGTCTGAGTTCCGGTAATCAACTGGCGTCGCGTCGTGCGCTCAAAATCCTGGAAGAAAAACAGCTTGTCCTTACCCGTCAGAATCTTCGGGATGTAGACCGGACCGCCAATCGAAAATCCAAACTCGTTGAAGATGTTCTTCGGTGCCCGCGCGGGGGGCGGCGCGCTGGTGTAGGGCCGGGCATTGGTGTTGAAGAGCTGGTTGTACTCCCACAGGCTGCCGTGGAATTGTTTCGTGCCGCTCTTGATGGTCACGTTGATGGACGCACCGCCGGCGATGCCTTGCTCGGCGTTGAACGAATTGGTGACGATGTTGACGCTCTGGATGGAGTCCGCGGGCGGCACATAGGCCACCAGATAGGGCAGCCAACCGTAGGTGTTCACCGCACCGTCGATGCGCGTCGTGTTGCTCATGTCCTCCACGCCGTTGACGTTGAGCGACTCGGCGCGCGACGGGTTGGACGCCGTCGAGTTCTGCTCGATGACATTGGCCGCGCCCGGGATGAGCGTGTACAGCGATTGATAGTTCCGCCCCTGCGAGGAGGAGATGGGCAGGTTTTCGACCTCGGCCTGCGAGATCTCGTGGTTCACCTCGGCGGTCTCGGTCTGCAGCATCGGCGGCGCAGTGCTCACCGTGACCTGCGTCGCGACGCCGGCGGGTTGAAGCGTGGCATCGATGCGGACCTCGTGGTTAACTTCGACGGCCACATTCTTTTGCGCGTAGGCGGCAAAGTCTGCGATCGGCTTCACCGCGATCGTGTAGGGGCCGGGCGCGAGGTTGAGTACGCGGTAGTCGCCCTGCGCGTTGCTGGTGACGCTGCGGGTCTCGCCGGTGGCCTGATTGGTCACCGTCACGGAAGCCTGGGGAATGACGGCGCCGGTCCGGTCTTTGATGGTGCCCGTCAGGGACCCGTAGAGAACCTGCGCGCTGGCCACCGAGGAGGCAAGGAAGGCGACCGATAGCAGCAGCGCCAAAGCCGCGCCCAAATACGAGGCCAAGTTTCGCTTGCCTCTTCCCGTCTTGCGATCCATGCGCTCTCTCATAGTGGTCCTCCTCGAAGTTGACACTCTAGCAGGAAGACCTGGTCTCGAATTGAGCCGAGTACCGATCTTCCAGCATTTGCTACGCGTCGCGAACTTTATGCAACATGAGCAACGGGTGTCAAGTCAATTCGAAAAAATAGTTTGGCGCTGGCCAAGGAAGCAGATTGGTGATTTACCGGCAAACATCTGAAAACGTCCGAAGTGGATGAGAAACGGCGGCCTTTGTCGAACTTAGGCTTGGCGTGAAGACCTTCACTGCGGGGCAGCATGACCGTCATCCATAGTTTCTTCGGTTGAGAAACTTATCTCTTGTAGCCAGATGACCCAGGTAAGGCGCCGCCGTACCGGGGATTGAACTGCGCAAGGCGGCGATAGCGTGAATGCAAGTTCGCAATCGCGGGCCGAGAGCCTGCACTGGGGCTTAGAATGGCGCTGCATCAGGATTGGGATCGCGGTCGACACGATGAACACAAGAGTCTCCAGGGGCAGCGCCAGCGACCCCAAAGCGGCGGCGCCGGACGCGATAGCGAATCTGCGCAAGAGGTGGCTGTATCTCCTGCCGGCCGTCTTCGTAACCTATAGCCTCGCGTACCTGGACCGGGCCAACTTCGGCTTCGGTGTGGCCGCGGGGATGGGCGCGACGCTGCATATCGGTGCGAGGGATTCGTCCCTGCTGGCCGCGCTCTTCTTTCTTGGCTACTTTGCATTTCAGATTCCGGGAGCCGTGCTGGCGAGAAAGTACAGCGTCCGCAAGGTCGTATTCGCGGCCTTGATGGCGTGGGGGACCTTCGCGGCGCTCACCGGCGTGATTCGCCAGTTCTGGATGTTGGCCATCGACCGGCTGTTGCTGGGCGTGGCTGAGAGCCTGATCTTTCCGGTGATGCTGCATCTGCTGACACATTGGTTTACGCGCTCGGAGCGTTCGCGGGCTAACACCATCCTGATGCTGGGCAATCCTGTTACGGTGCTTTGGATGTCGGCGATCACGGGCTATCTCATGCAGCGCTTCGGCTGGCAAAGAACGTTTATTTATGAGGGCCTGCCGGCGATTTTGTGGGCCGTGGCTTGGGTCCTGTTTGTTCGCGACCGGCCTTTGCAGACGAGTTGGCTGACACGCGATGCGGCAGAGATGCTCGAACAGCGGCTGATGGAGGAACAGATCGGCATCGCTCCGGTTGGCGAGCTTCGCCAGGCGCTGCTGCGGGGCGATGTGCTGTTGTTGTCGGCACAGTATTTTTGCTGGAGTCTCGGCGTCTACGGCTTCGTGCTTTGGCTGCCGTCCATCGTGCGGCGTGGCGCGGCGGCCTCCATGGAGAAGACTGGCTTGCTGGCGGCGATGCCGTATCTCGCGGCGGTTCTTCTGATGCTCGCGGTCGCTTCTATCTCCGATAAGACGCGGCTTCGAAGACAATCGCTGGTGTGGCCATTCCTGTTGGTCTCGGGGATCGCCCTGCTCGGCTCGTTTCTGTTCGCGCCGAGAAGCTTCGCGGCGGCCTTCGTGTGTCTCGTGATTGCGGGCGGCTGCATGTATGCGCCCTACGGAGCGTTCTTCGCGATCGTGCCGGAGCGCGTGCCGCGCAACGTTACCGCCGAAGTGCTGGCGCTGATCAATAGCTGTGGAGCGCTCGGCGCCTTCTTCGGCAGCTACCTGGTCGGTCTGCTGCAGGCGCTTACCGGCAACGCGCAGGCAGGATATCTGCTGATGGCGTTGTCGCTCATTGTGTCTGCATTGATGCTGCTGTTTTTGCGCGATCATGAGCCGGGGAGCGGTACCCGTTCTGCTGATGACTGGGAACACGCGTGATGATCGGTCAATCGAAACGGAGTTGGGAATAGCGAACTACCGCGATATCGCGCAACGTGAAAGGAGAGAATGTGAAACTTTATCGAACTCAGCACGGGGCCGTTGTTGAAGAGGCCGGCAGATTTTTTCCGGTCGCCGCCAAAAGCTGGGATGAACTTCTCTCCAACGCCGATCTGCATGCGCGCGCTCGCGCGGCCATCGAAAGGGGGACTGCGACCGGCTTCGATGCCGGCGCTGCGCTTCCTCCGATCGACAGCCAGGAGGTCTGGGCCGCGGGAGTGACGTACTATCGCAGCCGCAGCGCGAGGATGGAAGAAAGCAAGGACGCAGGCGGCGGGGACTTCTACGATCGCGTCTATGCAGCGGGGCGGCCGGAGCTTTTCTTCAAGGCGTCTGGCAGCCGCGTGGTTGGGCCTGGCGACGCGGTGCGAATTCGCTCCGACGCGAAGTGGTCGGTGCCCGAGCCGGAGCTTACTCTCTTCGTCGACCCAACCGGAACGATCGCCGGGTACACCGTCGGCAACGACATGAGCTCCCGCGATATCGAAGGCGAGAACCCGCTGTATCTGCCTCAAGCCAAGGTCTACGATGGAAGCTGCGCGTTGGGTCCGTGCATCCTGCTCGCGAAAGAACCGCTCAGCAAAGCGACCACGATCCATCTAGAGATCGTGCGAAAGACAAGCACGATTTTTGTGGGAAGTACGACCCTCGCGGACCTCAAGCGCGATCCGAAAGAATTAGTCAGCTACCTTTTTCGCGAGACCAGCTTTCCCAGGGGCGTCTTCCTGATGACGGGGACCGGAATCGTCCCCGGCGACGACTTCACTCTCGCCCACGGCGATACGATTCGCATCCAGATTGAGGGCATTGGCACTCTGGAGAACTACGTCGCCTGACGCCGCGCGATTCTCTACAGCACATTGAACCCGCCGATAGCAATACGCGGCTTCTCTCCGCGAGTGTCGATGTGCTGCAACTCGGTTTGTATCATTCTGCGTTCATTCGGCATGAGCGTGAAGTAGTTGTCGCTGTAGATCGCGGGCAGGATGCGATCGCCGCTGGTTTCCCGCACAGCTTTCAGCCGTGTCATCAATGCCGGCCACGCGGAGGTGTTCTGCAGTTCCGTGGTCAGACGCCAGAGGTCGCCCTGCCGCTCCGCGTTGGTCGTAGCCTGCACGCGGGCGTTGGCAAGTTGTCGAATAGCGCGGTAGTTGCTCTCCTCCAGGCCGCGCATGTAGTCATTGCTGGAGAGCGTCTGGCCACCTTGCTTTAGCGTGAGCCGCACAAAGTGAACCGGCGAAAGACCGGCGGGATAAACCATCGGAAAAGCAGTCACAACGCTGTCTTCCCTGCTGCTGACTGCGGCGGTTTTGGAGCTCATCCGCGCGCCATTCACGTTGACGATCTCCACGCTGGCGGCCAGATTGCTGCGGTCGCCTGCGCTGTAGTTGACGACCTCGATCGTGTCGGTTTCGCGGTTCCACTGGATGTGCAGCGGCTCCGAAGCCTTCCTGCAACCGAAGTAGGCGGCAGTGGGATCGAGGTAGTAGTCATAGGTCTGCCACACGAAGGAGGGCCAGCAGGGATGGCTCATCCACAGCAGCAGACCAGCGCGGTATTTACTTTGCGCTTCGAACATGGCGCGATAGCCTTCGTAGTTGACGAACTGCGCGAGCGAGATCCACTCGTCCGCGTCGTTCGCGCCGCCGAAGCTCACATCGATGATGCTGCGAAACGATTGGCCGCCCTGCGCGCCGAGCAGGCAGAAGTCGTGCAGGCCCCATTCCAGACCTTGCGGCCAGAGCGCCTTCTCCGGCAGCATCAAGCGCACGCTTTCGATGGCCGGAATGTTAGGCATGCCGAGCTCGCTGTGCAGCTTGGGATCGGCGAGGCGAAAGTAGTCCACGGGCGGCAGCGCATGGTACGGGCCGTGCCCGCTGACGACGTTATCGGCGGAGCTGGGAATGTAGTGCATGCCGGGATGCAGTTCGGCAATCGCCGCGCGCAGGCCGGCTTCGAGCGGCGGCGGCGGGAAGCCCTCGTTGCGTCCGCAGTAAAGACCGATCGAAGCGTGGTTGCGAATGCGCAGCAGAAGGTCGCGCGCGTTGCTCATGAACAGCGCGTCGTTATCCGGGTTGGGGCCGTCCCATGGATTGGCCAGCCAGAAGTCCTGCCAGACCATGACGCCGTGGCGGTCGCAGGCCTCGTAAAAAGCCTCGTCCCCGACCTGTCCGACCCAGTTGCGGATCATGGTGAAGTTCATCTCCCGGTGATAGCGAACGGCGGCGTCGTATTCGCGCGCGCGGTAGCGCAGCATCGACTCGGCGAAACCCCAATTGCCGCCGCGGCAGATGAAGCGGCGGCCATTGACCCACATCGTCAGCTTGCCGCCGTCTTCGGTGAAGCTCATCTGGCGGATGCCGTGCTGGAAGGATTTGCGGTCGTGCACTATGCCACCCACTGCGTCGAGCACTGTATGGTCTGGGGCTTGGAAGCTGAGATCGACGTCGTAGAGATGCGGGTCACCGTAGCCCGTGGGCCACCAAAGCTGTGGTTCTTTGTGGTGGAGTGGTGGATATTGCGTGGAGTCGAGATGGACGGTGGTTGTGGCGGCGCCGGGAACGGTGACGGGGTGGGAGACTTCGATCGAGCCGAAGCGGAAGTGGAGGGTTCCGGAGACGGGGGTGGGGCGGTGGTTGATCAGGTCAACTTCGAGGGCGATATCGGCGGAGGAGGTGTCGGGCAGTGGCAGCGTGGAGGAGACGAACGGAGCTTCGAGCGTGACCGCTCCTGTAGTGGTGAGCGAGACGTTGCCCCAGATGCCGGTATCGCGGCCGCGAACGGTGGGAATCCAGTCCCAGCCGATGGACGCGTGATAGGTGGGGTTGTCCGCGCCGAGTGCGCCGCCGTTGCGGCCTGGGGTCTCGAAGGTCTTTTGCTTGCAACTGCCGGGGGTGGCATTCTTTTCGATGCGCACAGCGAGGGCGTTGCGCTGGCCCGGCCGCAGCTTGCCGGTCACGTCGAAGCGGCCGCGCAGGAAGCCGCCGGCGATAGAGGAGCTGCTGGCGCCAGAGGAGCCGCTGGCGCCGAGCTTCTGCCCGTTGAGGAAGATGTCGGCCTTCCAGTTGATGCCGTCGAAGTTGAGCCACTGGAGATGGCCGGGAGGGGGTTCGACGGGCGAGTCGAACTCGGTGCGATACCAGAAGTCGGAGTAGAAGTACGAGTCCGAGATGTAGAGCTGGTTTTCGCCGAAGTTGGGATCGGGAATCGCGCCTGCGTTGTAGAACGATGTGAGCACAGTCCCTGGCACAGTGGCGACGAGCCAGCCCGCGTCCTTGAAGCCGGGCTGGGAGAGCGCCTCGCCATCGCCGCCCCTGAGATTGCCGCGCGCTATTTCGCTGGAGCGCTCCACGCGCCACGCGCCGCCCGAGAGGTCGAGGCGCTTATTTGAAATCGCGACCGCTGCGGGTGCGGGCTTAACGACCGGACCGCCGCGGCCGTAGACTTCGAGTTCGCTGAGGATGTATCCGTTGGCCGACGTGGGCCGCGTCATGAGAACGCGAACGTAGCGGGCGTGCGCGGGGCGCGCGAGGTGAATGTCGTCCACCTGCCCGGTCCGCCCGCTCAGGCTCTCGAGGTTGGTCCAGGTGCGTTGATCGTCGGAGATTTGAAGGCTGCCTTCGGCCGCGCGTGCAATCCAGTAGAGCGCGACGCGATCGAACTCGCAGCGCGCGCCGAGATCGACCGTGACCCACTCCTCGGCCGAGCCCGCGCTCATCCACGCGCTGGTGAAGCTGTATGGGCCGCCAACCTGCACGCGCTGCCCGCTTGCATAGAACTCGACCTGGCCGATCATCCACCGCGCGAACTGTGCGTTGGGCTGATCTTTTGCGAGCTCGCAGGTGACCTGATAGAAGCGGCTCCGGGAGACTCGCTGCAGGGCCATTGAGGGAAAGTAGAGATGCGTTCCGCGCGTCAAGTCCGGCGGATAGTTCTCGGGTGAGAGCGCGGCTGGGCCGCTCGCGCTGGCCACTTCCTGCCAAGCGCGGCCGTCGTCCGAGACCGAGACGGAAAAACGCAACGCCGCGGCCGGCACATACTCCGGCATGACGACGAAGACAGCGACCGTGTCCACCGCCGGCGCCGCGACACCGCTAGCGATCTGCACTTCGACGGAGACGCGCTGACCATCGAGCGTAAGACCGATGGGCGGGAAGTGGTCGAGGATGATCTCGCGGTCCTGCCTGGGCAATGGGCCTTGCGTGCTGCTCGAAACCGCAACCCAGGTGGGGAGCCCGGTGCCGCGGATGCCGTCGGTGACCAACTGCGCGGTGAGGTTGTAATCGTAGCTGCTGGAGTGAGTCGCGGGGCGGCGCAGCGCCAGGTTGCGATAGGTGGTGGTGTCGGGTACCAGTGTGGGCGAGAAGACGTCCCCGGGCGCGCCGGGATAGATGCCGATGCCGCGAGTGTATATCTGCGGGCCGCCGCTTTGCAGCGCAGGGCTGGCCTGGCTTCGTTCGGCTGCGAGCGCGGGAGCGGGTATTGCCGCCGCGGCCAAGGCGGGAAGCGCGGGCAACGCCGCCTCTCCGGCGGCGATCATCGAACTTTTCAGGAACTCGCGTCTGGACAGGGGCAAAGGAATCCTCTCGTAACCGGCTGCCGGATTGCGGCGAAGGAGCAGGGCAGATAACGATAACAAACTGAGGATCGCGGCGCAATTCCGGGATCAGCGCGCCACGCGCGGCTTCACGCCAATCATCAAAAAACCGCCCCTCGGAAGGGGCGGCTTCTCGATTGGAAATGAGGCGGTTCGAGCGGCATCAGGATCGTTATATCGGGATGCAAACGAACCCGCAGGTGAACGGTCGGAGTCCCCCACTCATCGCGATAAGGCTTTGCGATGAGTGGGCCACCCGAGCTTGGGTACAGCCACCTTGATACTGCTCTACCAGTGTCCTGACAGGACATTCGACTAGCTTCGCTGTAACCAGCGGCGGTGCGAAAGGAACCCGATACCGCACAGCAAGCCGGTCGCGAGCAGGATGAGGCTGCCGGGTTCCGGCGTGGGGCTGGTCACGGGTGTCAGCGAGAAGGTCCCACTGGACTCAGCCTGGACGCCGTTGACGTAGTAGTAGAACGCATAGTTTCCGCTGGTGTCCAGTGTGAGGCTTTGCAAGCCCGCACCGACAGTCTCGGCGAAAGTGATGTCGTAGAGGTTGTTGGTTTGGAACTCGACAAAGGTGTGGGAGAGGTTGCCCGAGGTTTCACCCGCGAGGTTGAAGGTCTGGTTATCGATGGTGAAGCTCAGCGCCTGAAGTCCGTTGGTGGTGTAGTAGGCCGTGTTGTTGACGAATGGCGCTGCCAGGGTGAAGCTGCCCGAGCCGCCATAAGAGCTGCCGGCGTTCGGGGTTAATGTGAGCCCGTAGGTGACCGGCGACGCGTGGACTGCTAACGAGCCCGCTGCAAGGCCAGCGATTGCGAAGAGACGAAGAAAGCTACGCATGGGGATTCCTGGGAAATGGGATGAGTGGATCAGATGAAAGTGTGGCTTCGCCGGCGCGGCGTGTCAAGGAATAAAGCCTGGAAGGCTGGAGATATTGCGGCGGGGCGGTGGGCTCCATTGACCGGCGCATCGCCCAGCTTCGTTGGTTAGAACGTGGATACGAACCTCGTTAGGTTCGCGATATCCACCGAAATTTTACCAGGCAGTCACCGAAGCACTTGATTGACGATGACTTGCGAAGCATACTCGCAGCTAGAGAGGATTAAAGCTTCAAGCGGACCCCAGTGGCTAAAGCCGCCTTGAGTTTGCGGTATTTGCGGCCCGACTAAAGTCGTGCCCTTCCATATTCGAGCGTTGATTCAGATATTCACTAGAGTAAGCGCCGCAGCAAGCAAGCAGCACACACCGCGAGAGCGGCCAGGGACATCCAGAACCGCAGGCCCAAGAGATGAGCGCCGTGAACCGATACAGCCGAGAAGATGTTCTGCGCATACTCCGTTTGCCGATCAAGCAACTCGCCGCCTGGGAGAAAGCGGGGCTGATTGTCTGCGCGCAGGAGTACTCCTTTGACGAACTGGTGCAGTTGCGCATGCTGCGCGATCTGGCGGCCACGCGCATCTCGGTGAAGAGCATTCGCCGGTCGGTGGATGCGATGCAGAAGGTCTCGGGAATGACCAACCCGCTGCTGGAGTCGGCCGCGGTTCGGCAGGGCTCGCGAGTGGCGTTCCGGCAGTGGGGCGCGCTGGTGGACCCGATGACCCGGCAGATGGCGTTCAACTTTGAGCTGAAGCCGTGCGCGGGCATGGTGGTGGTGTGCAAGAGTGGGTATGAGCTTGGATTCGCGGCGCCCGAGATGCAGGAGATGTTTCTGCGCGCGGTGCGGCTGGAGGAGATTCCGGGGCGGCTCGGCGAAGCGAAGGCGGTCTATGAGACGATCCTCGAGATGCAGCCAGGACATGCGGCGGCGGCCATCAACCTGGGCACAATTCACTACAACGAACGCGACTTCGATGGCGCGGAGCGGCTCTACCGGCGGGCCACCGAGGCCGATCCGGAGTATGCGCTGGCGTTCTTCGACCTGGGCAATGTGCTCGACGAACAGCAGCGGCTGGCCGACGCGATTGCCGCCTATGAGCGCGCGCTGGCGCTGGTCCCGCAATATGCGGACGCGCACTACAACCTGGCGCTGGCCTACGAACGCATGAAAGAGCCGCGCAAGGCGCTGCGCCATTGGACAGCCTACGTGCGGCTCGATCCGACCGGGCCCTGGGCGAGCCATGCGCGATCGCAGGCGAAGAAGATACTCGGCTCGGAACGGCTGGCGATCGTGACGCGGCACGGACGCACGATGAAGGTGGCGGGACGGCCGGCTCTGCTTCAGGTGTAAATGCGTTTGCTCAGGTGTAGACGCGTTTGCCAAAGATTGCCGTGCCCAGCCGGAGGGTGGTCGAACCTTCTTCGATGGCCACCTGAAAATCGTTGCTCATGCCCATCGAGAGCTCAGTGAGTGTGGGGTAGGCGGCGATGTTTTCATCGCGCAGCCGGCGCAGGCGCTGGAAGGTTGGGCGCGCGGTTTCGGCGTCCTCGCTCCATCGCGGCACCGTCATCAGACCGCTGAGCTTGAGGTTGGTCAGCGGCGTGAGCGCGGCGAGCAGTGCGGGTAAATCCTCGGGCTCAAGGCCGTGCTTGGAGTCTTCCGGGGAGAGCTTGACCTCGATCAGAACGGGGAGCGTTTTCGTGAGGGCTTGAGCGGCATCGTTGAGACGCTGCGCGGTCTTGAGCGAGTCGAGCGTATCGACGGCGTGGAAGAGCTCGGCGGCGCGAGTGGTCTTGTTGCTTTGCAGCGGGCCTATCAGATGCATGCGGAGATCGCCATCTTGCGGAAGGGCAGCCAGAGCCTGCGACTTGGATTGCCATTCCTGCACGCGATTTTCGCCGAACAGACGTTGGCCCGCCTCATACGCTTCGGCGATGGCCTCGGCGGGGTGCATTTTGCTGACGGCCATCAGGGCTATGTCGGATGGGCGACGTTGGCAGGCCCCGCAGATGTCCGCGATCCGGTTGTGAAGGCGTTCCAGATTTGCGGTAATCGAACTGGCTTCGGTGGACATGGACTTGTCCAGTGTACTGGGGCGTGGTCGCGTTCACGGAAGCTTGAAGGAATTGCATCCAGTTGGCGAGTTTTCACGTCCTAGAGATGTACGAGGTGTACGGAGGCTCGACGGTCACCGTTACGGGCGATGAACAGTAACAAACACCCGCAACAAAATTGCGTGGCCCGGGTTTTATAGTTCGTTCCACAGTTCGGCGATTGGCGATCGGGCGATAGATAGATTGGCAGCAAGATCGGTAGTAACCGGCTGACAGCGATTGAGAGTAAGGAGTCCGAAGCAATGTTGATGAGCATTCGATCCGGTGATTTTGTGCGCCGTTCCCTGGCGTCTGTAGTGGTTCTCGGTGCAGGCGTGGCCGTCATGGGCGCGCAGGCGATCTCCCCGCACGGCAGCGAACCTGCCATGCAGAACACGGCCTCCGCTGCGCAGGCGCAGCAGCCGATGAGCGTGCAGACACCGGCGGTTGCAGCCTCGGGCGATGCGCTTTTTTCCTCCAGCAGCGCCGAGAATCAGGCATTGGACACGGACACCGACACGCAGCAGGCTTCGCTCAAGCCGCTGCCGGTGAACTTCGCCGATGCCATGCAGTATGGCGGCGGGCGGCGCCGCTACGGAAGCCCGCGCTACCGCGGAGGCAATACGAATGCCGACGGATCGAGCAAGTACATCTTCTACGCCGGCGCAGGGTTTGGGCAGACCGTGGGCAACACCTACAAGTATCTGACGCCGAGCTGGGGCTTCCAGGTCGGTGGAGGACGGCAATTCAACAAGCATATCGCCGTGCCGATCGAGTTCGACTACGACCACTTCGGGCTTACCCGAGCGAATATCAGCGCCCAGTCCTACATCTATTCGGGGGATCCGAACGCTGCGGATAATGGTATCGATGCGAACAGCCATATCTGGTCGTTTTCGGTCGATCCGACCTACACGCTGATCAATGGAGACTCAGGTGGATTGGGAGCTTACGTTGTGGTTGGGGCAGGCTTCTACCACAAGGTTGCGAATTTTACCGCTCCGCAGACGGGAATCCAGTGCTACTACTACTGCGGGCAGGTTACGTATCAGGGGAACTTCGACCATTACACCTCGAATGCGCCCGGATTCAGCGGCGGTTTCGGCCTGACCTACAAGTTCTCGCACTTCTCCAATGAACGGTTCTATGGTGAGGTGCGTTACGTGTTCATGGATAACTCGCAGCGGCAGGGTTTCACACTGGCGAACCTCAATACGACCACCTACAACGGCAATGATCTTTATCCCGCCAACAGCAACCGAACGACCTATATCCCGTTCAAGTTCGGTGTGCGGTTCTAGCTAGGGCGGTATCCGCGAAGGTGTATAGCAGCTCCAAAAAGCAGATTCCTACGGAATGACAACCAGAAAAGCAAGTGCAAATGCAAAGTCGACGCGGTAGCACTCTACACTGATGGGGACTCCGCTATAACGCTGGACTGTGCACTAGGGGAAAAGGCCCGCGCGAGCGGGCCTTTTGCTTTGCGGCATGTTACAAGAATTCACGCGGCGACAGTAGTGCGGCGATGCACGTGGTCCATCCATGCATCGCTGCCGTAGCGGCCTTCGAGCGTGTTGGGGAGGTAGATGCCTTCGTCAACCTGCGGCCACCAGATATCGACCCGATGGGGACCTATGACAAAGTCGGCGGCTTGATCGGGGGTGGCATTGTGGACGGCCCAGATGTCTTCGCGAGGAATCGCAAGGCGGCGGCCATCGCTGATCTTGAGGATGAAAAGATCGCGCTCGCGGAAGTATTCGGCGTCGACCAGGGTAGGCCCGGGCGGTTCGAGCTTGGCAGCCGCTAGCGCTGCGTCGATTTCTTCATCCGTTGTTTCGAGAATCCACTTAGCCACGTGCTTCCCTCCATAATTCATGCAGCGCATCAGCGTTTTCAGTCGCCGTTCTCAAAACTTTCCTTACATCCGATCTCTTTGCGTTGGGCGGCAGGATCGCTTTCTTTCGCCTCGCAAGTCGAACCCGCCCGTTCCTCAGTTCGACAATTACAGTGATCCCGGCATATTCACCGTGAACATGAGGCGGACTATGGTCATCGGAATAGCATGAAAACCAAACACCAGCAAACGTAACCGAACTCAAATTGATCCTCTGCGTCGCTCTCAGCTTACTTTAGCCGAGCCTAAGCCGCGACCGCAAGGTGAATCAAATACCCACAGGATACGGCTTTTCGTGCATCTCGCCATCGGAGGCGCGGCGCTCGAAGAGGCCCTGGAAGATGCTGAGCAGGCCCGTGTACCAGTAGCCGAACAGGAAGAGCACAAGAAATGGCACCGTAAAGTAGTTCTCGGTGGTGACCGCGTACCAGATCGTCCAGGCGAAGTAGCAGCCGATCGCGAGCTCGATCCAGGGAATAATCCCGAGGCGTTTGCGATATTTTTTCTTGGCCGCCGACTGCTCGCCCTTCTTGAGCACGCGGTACTTGGGCGTTCGCGCAAACGCGCTCTTGTGGCCGACCAGAGCTTCAAGCACGGCCTTGGTGTTGGTGATGGTGAGGCCGATGCCGCCCAGCGCCATCAGGAACGGAACGTAGGGCAGCGTCTTGTACCAGGTGCGCGGGAAGAGCTCGCGCTGGCTGGTGAGATAGAAGGTGGAGACTGACATGGTGGACGCCAAGAAGAGCGGCAGATCGATCAGCAACATCTGGACCGGGCCCTGCCAGGAACGGATAATCATCGCCGGCATCAACAGCGTGGAGAGCACGATCATCAGCGGGTAGCTGATGTTGGCAGTGAGGTGGTACCAGGCCTCAATCTTGGTGTGCAGCGGCGCATTGGAGCGGAGCACGCTGGGCAGGATTTTCTTGCTGGTCTGGATGAGTCCCTTGGCCCAGCGCGCCTGCTGAGTCTTGAAGGCGGTCATCTCGATGGGAAGCTCGGCGGGGCACTCGACGTCCTGCAGATATTTAAATTTCCAGCCCGCAAGCTGCGCGCGATAACTGAGGTCGGTGTCTTCGGTGAGGGTGTCGTGCTGCCAGCCGCCGGCCTCGTCGATGGCCTGCCGCCGCCACATGCCGGCTGTGCCGTTGAAGTTGAAGAAGACGCCAGCGCGGCTGCGGCCACCGTGCTCCAGAACGAAGTGTCCATCGAGCAGGATGGCCTCGACGTTCGTGAGGAAAGAGTAGTTGCGGTTGAGGTGCGTCCAGCGCGTCTGGACCATGCCGATGCCGGGCTCGGTGAAGTGATCGACGACCTGGCGAATCCATTGCGGCGGAGGAACGAAGTCGGCGTCGAAGATGGCGACGAGTTCGCCGCGCGCGGTGCGCAGACCCTCTTCGAGCGCGCCGGCCTTGTAGCCGTGGCGGTCGGTGCGATGGAGATAATGAATGGGCTGCGGGGCGAGAGCGATGGCGCCTTCATGACCGGGAAGCCCAGCCGCGTAGCGGGCGACCATGGCCGAGGCGACGCCGCGGGTCTCGTCGGTGGAGTCGTCGAGCAGTTGGATCTCGAAGCGGTCGCGCGGGTAGTCGAGACGGCAGATTGCGGCGAGCAGGCGGTCGATGACGAACTGCTCGTTGAAGATCGGAAGCTGGATGGTGACGAAGGGAAGGTCAGCCTCGGCGAAACGCGCGGGCGGCTGGCCGGAGTGGGCTTCCTTGCGGCGATTGCGGTAATAGAGCCAGACGAGCTGATAGCGATGGATGCCGTAGAACGCCAGGATGATCATCACGACGAAGTAGGGGATGAGCAGCGAAATATCGAAGGCGTTCCAGCGGTATTCGCCGCGAAAGGTGCGGTCGAGCAGATGCGTTCCAATGTAGTGCTGGAAGGGGTGCCTAGAGGCAAGCAGGAGCGCGAGCGCGTTAAGTTGAGTCGGCAGAAGCTCTCCAGGGAGGTGCGGCGATAGGTCCGGTAATTGTCGGCGAATTTCCGATAGTTTCGATTTTACGCGAAGGGTTACGGCCGCGAAGGTTTGCAGTTTGGCGCGGCAGTTCAAGAGCACATGGAGATTACCGGCTGGCGCGCTCGGCTGGTCGCCGGACCCTGTGCCGGACTTTTCTGGGCCGGCGCAGGCGGCACGCCGCGGGCTCATTGACCATCTGCTTGGCGAACACGCGGTAGCTCACGGTTCCGGGCTGCAGGGTCGACCAGTAGCTGGTGCGCGAGATGAGCGGCTTGTGCTGCGTGACGATCTGGTTCTGCATGATCTTGATCCCGCATTCGAGGTTGCTGGCGGGCCGCAGGATGGTGCGGTTGGGATCTCGCGCAGGCAGTGCGCGGTCATGCGCCCAATCGAAGTCGCAGCCGTAGCGGTCGTTGTCCTCGTAGGTGAGCTGCAGCAGGCCTTCCTGGCGGACAGGGCGCTTGGTCACCTTGTCCGTCTTGGCGAGAATGAGTTGGCTGTGGTGAACATTGACCTCGGGGTTAAGGCCGGCCTCGGCGCTGGCGAGGGCCTCGAAGACATAGGCCCAGAAGGCGCGCTTGTCGGCTTCGGGCTCCTCGGCGAAGGTGGGGCAATAGCTGCGAACGGCGCGCGCGGCCTGCGCGGAGAGCATGTCGGGCGGCAGTGACTTCTCGACGATCACGTCCCAATCGGGGTGCCAGGTCTTGCCGCCGAGTTCTTCCCTTTTTTCATCGATCGGAGTTGGTGGTGCGGCCTTCATCGCGGGGTGCGGTACAGGCGGCGGCTGCGGTTGAGGTTTCGGGTGACTGCAAGCCGTGCATGCAAGGCCGGCGCAGACGAGCAGCAGAGTGGAATGGAGACGTGCCATGCTATCCCTTCGGCGTTCGGATAAGCTTCGATGCCGTGCTCTGCGGAAGGGCGAGCGCGTGGGGCGCTCCACTGGGGTGAGATGCGCCGAGCTGGCGCGGGCGAGTTGCCGCCATGAAGTTTCTTTTCGGCGTTGCCGTTTCTTATGCGCGCGCGAGTCTTAATGCGCTGGAAGGGAGCTCAATTCGCGAGCGCTGCGGGATCAAGCAAATCGGCAGATGGCGAGGCTGGCACGGCGAGAGGCAGGGAGATGGACATGGTGGTGCCGTGGGTGTCCGGGTGGGTGCAGGTGCGGACGTCGATCGTGCCGCCATGGCTTTCGACGAACTGGCGGGAGATCCAGAGGCCAATGCCGGTGCCGACCGAGCCGCGCGTGGTGAAGAAGGGCTCGAAGATGCGCTGGACATGCTCGGCGGCGATGCCACCGCCGGTGTCCTGGATATCGAGCAGCGCATACGGGACACCGTGGAGGGAGATACTGCACAGCGCGACATTGAGCTTGCCGCCGACAGGCATCGCATGCACCGCGTTGGTGATGATATTGGAGAGAACCTGCATGATTTCGCCGCGCTTAACGCGGACAATGCATGCGGGGTCGAGATGGGCGTTGACCGCAACATGGGCCGATTGCAACTTGGGCTCGTAGATGCGGAGGACGTGCTGCACGAGCTCGGCGAGGGAGACGGAGACAGGCGAGGTGTTTTCGCGATAGTAGCCGAGGGTCTGCTGCGCGATATGGGAGACGCGGGCGAGCTCCATTTCGGCGGCTTCGAGGAGCTCCACGATCTCAGGAGATTCGGAGCCGACCCTGGCCAGGTAAATGAGATTGAGCAGACCCTCGAGTGGGTTGTTAATCTCGTGGGCGATGGTGGCGGCCATGCGGCCGGTGGCGGCGATCTTTTCGGCCTCGAGGAGCGAGAACTCGAGGCGTTTGCGCTCGGAGATGTCGCGAAGGATCTTGGAAGCGCCGATGATCTTGCCGGCCGAATTCCTTACGGGGGAGATGGTGAGGGACACGTCGACGCGCTCGCCGTTCTTGCGCATACGGACGGTCTCGAAGTGCTCGATGCGGCGGCCGGCCATCAACTGGCGAATGATGTGCTGTTCTTCGGCCTGGAGCTCGGGCGGTATCAGCTTGAGGATAGAGAGGCCGACCATCTCGCCTTCGGTGTAGCCGAAGAGGCGGGTGGCGGCCTGGTTCCAGGAGGTGATGATGCCGCTGAGGTCCTTGCTGAGGATCGCGTCCTCGGAGGATTCGATGATGGCGGCGAGCCGGCGGACGTTGTCGAGCTGCTGCTGCTCGGTGATGTCGCGAACGATCTTCGAAACGCCGATGATCTCGCCCCTCGCGTTGCGCAGAGGCGACACGGTAAGGGACACGGCGATCTCGTTGCCAGCTTTGGTGAGACGGCAGCTCTCATAGTGTGCCATCGGCTCGCCCACCCGCAGCCTGCGCATGATTTCGAGTTCCTCGGTGTGGAGGCGCGATGGGATCAGGCGGAGAATGGGCTTGCCGATAACCTCCTCGCCAGAGTAGCCGAAGATACGGGTGGCGGCGGGATTCCAACTGGTGATGGCGCCAGCGAGATCGCGGGTGAAGATGGCATCGGCACAGGAGCGCACCAGGGCTTCCAGAAGTGTGGCGTAGCTCTGGCTACGAGGCTCCGGAAGTGCGAGGTCGTACGGAACCAGCGTAGAACTCAAGTTTGGATCGTGCACCTGCACCTCTTGCTCAACCGGTCGATTGGGCAGGTTTCTCTTGATAGGATGCAGGTTTGGCCTGCCTAGTTGAGAAACATCGTGCGATAAAGCGTGTCGCGCTGGACGGGGTGGAAGCCGGCGTCGCGAATGATGCGGCGAAGCTCTTCCTCCGTCGTGCAGTTGGCTGTGCCGGCGGCGCGGACGACGTTTTCTTCGAGCATCACCGATCCCACGTCGTTGCCGCCGAAGCGCAGGCCCATTTGCAGGACTTTGAGGCCCTGCGTGACCCAGGAGCTCTGCACGTTCTCGATGTTGTCGAGGTAGAGACGGGAGATGGCGAGGGTTTTGAGGTACTCGACGCTGGTGGCTTCGTCCCAGCCGCGGCCGCCGAGCGCGGTGTTGTGCGGCTGGAAGCTCCAGGGGATGAAGGCCGTGAAGCCGCCAGTCTCTTGCTGCAATTTGCGGACGACCTCGAAGTGGTTGACGCGCTGCTCCATGGTCTCGCCGACGCCGAACATCATGGTGGCGGTGGTACGCATGCCGAGCTGATGCGCGGTGCGGTGGACGCTGACCCAGTCTTCCGTGCGGCACTTCAGGCGCGCGATGCGCTTGCGCACTTCGTCGTCGAGGATCTCGGCGCCGCCACCGGGGATGGAGTCGAGGCCGGCGTCGCGCAGGCGAGCGATGGTGGTGCGGAGATCGAGCTCGGAGTACTCGGCGATGGCCAGGATTTCAGACGCGCTGAGGCAGTGCAGCCAGATCGAAGGGAAGCGCTGTTTGATGCCACTGAAAAGGCTCTCGAACCAGTCGATTTTGAGGTCGGGGTGTATGCCGCCCTGCATGAGGACGCCAGTGCCGCCCATCTCCAGGGTCTCGCGAATCTTGTCGTAGATCGTGTCGAAGTCGAGGATGTAGCCTTCAGCGGCGAGCTTGCCTTTGAGCGGCCGATAGAAGGCGCAGAACGTGCAGTATTCTGTGCAGAAATTCGTGTAGTTGATGTTGCGGTCGATGATGTAGCTGACCACGCCTTCGGGGTGGAGGCGGCGGCGGACCGCGTCGGCTTCCATGCCGATGCCGATGAGGTCGTCGGAGGCGAAGCAGTCGAGAGCTTGCTGGCGAGTAATGGCCATGGGGTTAGTTTACGCCCGCGGCGTAGTTGTTCGTTGTTGGTTCTTGGAGCCTGTCCAATCACTTCTCTCCGACCAGACTGTGGGGATACGCCACCCCCCACCCCCCCTCCCCCCAGGGACTGATTGCTTCTAGGCAAAGCAATTCATGCAAAGGAGTTAGAAGGTGGATTGACTGCCCGGTTGCAGTCCATCCGTCCTAAGAAGGCTCTGATTAAGTGCCTTGACTTAAGCGGACCTCAGGGGCTAAAGCCCCATTCATTTTGCGGTTTGCGGCACGACTGAAGTCGTGCCCTTAAGGAAACAAGAGTTTTCCGCAGCATGTGAAGTCGTGCCCTTCCAGAGCGAACCTTGATCAGAGACTCCCTAAGCGGTGCCGGGATTTTTTCTGTTCTTCGTACTGTTTCCATGATACGGCGCGGCGCAGGGTAAACACGCCAAAGAGGTGTCGGCCGAATGTCACCTGTTTTCAAGGAGATGGGTGCGGTTGGTTCGCCTGCAGGGCTTGACAGGCCTTTCGAGCGAGTGCCCGGGGGCCTATCTGGGACAGGTTGTTAGTTTGCGGGCAGCGATGCGGGCGTCGCGGATGAGGTCGGGCAGGCCCACGCCGCGGTAGCTGTTGCCGAGAAGGGTCAGACCGGGGATTTCTGCGACGAGGTTGTCGAGCTCGGCCATGCGGTCGAGATGGCCGACCTCGTACTGCGGGAGGCTGCGCGGCCAGCGCCGGATGGTGGTGAGGGCGGGGTCGGGCGCGGGGAGCGGGCCGAGGATTTGTTGGAGTTGGGTGAGGGCTGTGGTGGCGATGGCTTCGTGGGATTGCTCCGCGAGTGTGTCGGCGGCAGGACCGCCGAAAAAGACACGAACGATGCGCGCGCCGGGTGGGCAGCGGTGAGGGAACTTCTGGTCGACGAAGGTGCACGCGAGGAGTTGCGGTTGGGGTACCTCGGGCATCCGCGGAGAAGCAGGTCCTTCGCTCCGCTCAGGATGACAATTCTTGACGTTATTCGAGTGGGGGACGAGGAAGCCGAAGCCGCCGGGGATTGCGAAGGTGCGGGCGGTTTCGGGCGACCAGCAGAGGGTGGCGAGTATGGCCGAGCTGGCGTCGGCCGGGAGGAGCTCGGCGGCCTCTCGGTCGAGGGGAAGTACGAGCTTGCGCGCGGAGTCGAGCGATGTGGCGAGCAGGATGTGGTTGAAGTGTTTCTTGCTGACGCGCGCGGCGTGGGCGCGAGTGGTGCTGGCCGTGCGGAGACACCAGAGGTTGCGCTCGCGCTTCAGGGATTTGGCCGCGCGTTGGAGGTGGAGGCGTTCGGGTGGGAGTTGTGCGGTCAGCGCGATGGTGAGCGATCCAAGGCCGTTCCGCAGCGAGGTGAAGATGGGCTGCGGCGGCTGCGTGCGTTGGGATGACCTGGCTTGCAGGGCGGCGATGAGCGAGCCGTGCTCGCGCTCCATGGCGACGAAGGCGGGCATGACGGCGCGGACGCTGAGCTTGTGGACGTCGCCGCCGAAGATACCGGAGAGCAGTGGCGCGGCCAGGGTGGCGAGGACCTCGGGACCGAAGTGGCGGAGGGTGAAGTCGGCGACGGATTCGTCGGTCTGTTGATTGCCGGGGCGATCTTTGCCGGGGCGATCTTTGTCGGGGCGATCAAGGGCGGTGCGCTTCAGCTCGCCCGCGCGGGTGAGTTCGGCGGCGTAGGCGGCGGGGCTGAAGAGCGGGGAATTTTCGAGCGTCGCTAGGTCTTCGGGGACCATCAGACGCATGCGGCCGGGGATGGGCTGGAGCTTGCCCGCCGTTCCTGCTTCCGGCATGAGGATGTAGGTGCGGCGCGTGGCGTCGTTGGAGTAGATGAGGTCCGCTTCGAGGCCGAGTTCGATGGCGAGTTCGCGGGCCCAGGGTTTCTCGCTAACCCAGGCGTCGGGGCCGCCTTCGAGGATGTATTCGCCTTCGGGCGTAGCGTGGCGCGTGGTTTCGACGATTCCGCCGAGGCGATCGGTGGCCTCGTAGAGGTGCCAGTCGAGGGCGGCGCCGCGCCGTCGGGTGAGTTCGAGTTCGTAGGCGGCGGCGAGGCCGCTGATGCCTCCGCCGAGGATCGCGATGCGGGTCATGGGGTGTTTTGGGTGGTTAGTGGTTAGTGGTTCGTGGTTCGTGGTTAGTCGTTGGTGAGGACTTGGGCGAGGGCGTGGATGAGGGTGGGCGAGTCGTTGAGGCTCTCGGCGCGGTAGAGCTGGAGGCCGAGCGCGGCGGCCTGTTGCTTGAAGTCGATGTCGATGTCGTAGAGGATTTCCACGTGGTCGCAGAGGAAGCCGATGGGCTGGACGACGAGAGCCTGGTGGCCTTCGGCGGCGAGGGCCTGTAGCGTGTCGGGGACCGTGGGGCCGAGCCAAGGCGCCCCTGCTATTCCCTGGCTTTGAAAGGCGAAGAACCAGTCGCGGTCCGTCAGGCCGAGAGGCGCGAGGAGATGGGCGACGGTGGCGGCGGTCTGTTTGCACTCGACCGGGTAGGGGTCGGGCGCGGTGGCGGGGCCGTAATCTTGCATGGCGTCGGCCGGTGCGACTGGTTGCACCCCACTCATGTCGCGATGAAGCCGCGCCATGAATGGGCCACCCGGGGGTCGGGCCGGCGCGGACATGATCGTGCGGCAGGGGACGGCGTGGGCGGTGAAGAGGATCGGGACGCGGATGGGTTTGCTGGCCGTGGCGCTGGCTGCCGCGCAGGCTTCGGCCAAGACGGGCTGGAGGCGCTCGGCGAAGGCCTGGGCGAGCAGCGGTTCGTGGGACCAGCCGGCGATGAAGTCGAAGGTGAAGGCGTCGGCCGGGTTGTCTTTATAAGTGGTGGCGATGGCGGCTTCGAGCGCTTTGCGGTAAAGCCCCGTGCTGGTGCGGGAGTTCTGCGGCGCGAGGCACAGGACGCGGGCGTGGCGGACGCCGTCAGCCTTCATTTGCGCGACAACATCGACGATGAAAGGGTGCCAGTTGCGCATGGCGGCGTAGACCTTCTGGCCGAGTTTTTTGGACAGCAGATCGGCTTGCCGGAGCGTCCAGTGGGTGAGGGGCGGGCGATCTTCAAGCTGCGGGCGCTCGGGGAGTGGATCGTCGCCGAGGCCGGGCTGGTTGTCGGTAAGGCCGATCTGGGCGTAGCGGTGCTGAAGTTCTTCGATGACCGCCGGCGACATGGGGCGGCCGCCGGTGACGTGGTCAAGGTAAGCGGCCATCTCGCTGAGCCGGTTGGGCGTGCCGTGGGCAAGCAGCAGGATGGCGGTCTGGATTGCGGTCTGGGTGGGTTCGGGCATCGGCTCATTCGATGGTATCCGACGCGTGCCGGAGATGCGGCGTGCCCGCGCGTTCGTATCCCACCCATGTCGATGAGGCCGTCATGACGGGGGCACCCCTGGGGCGGCGTCGCACCCCGCTCATGTGTCGTACCCCGCTCAGGTCGCGATGAAGCCGCGCGCTGAAGGGTCGCCCTTTCAAAATGGGATCCAGCAGGGAGCGTGGGATGGCAGCGGTGCGCGATTATACTGAGGCCACCCCCTTTGTTGCGCTTGGGAACGAAGTTGCTGCCCGCGCCGTATTCCCACGTGGCGGGACAAGCTGAAGCCTGTGAGAAGCAGCACGCTGGAGACCTTGCACGCTGGAGAAGTGAATCGTGAGATTGAGGCACTTGCAGGCGATCGCCTGTGTCGCCATGACGTTGCTGAGTACGCTGCCTCAGGGCATGGCGCAGACGGCCGCACTTGTGGTCCAGCAGAACGCTGGAACACAACAGCAGCCGGGCCAGACGCAGGCCAATCCTGGGGGGCAGACCAGCCCCACCGCGCCCGCCGCTCCGCAGGCCGTGCAGAACGATACGACCGGAACGCCGGGGCTGCCGCAGGCTCCGTCGCCCAAGTTGACCCAGCCGCTGTTTCTGCGCCCCACGCCGCGCGACTACAGCAAAGGCAAGCGGGGGTTTCCCGATCCGCTGCGCTGGTATACGCCGGAGAATTATCCTGCCCCGCGGTTGAGCAATACGCCGCGGCTGGATGACCTGCTGCGCGAGGGAAAGATCTATCTGAGCCTGAGCGATGCGGTCACGCTGGCGCTTGAAAACAACTACGACATCGCGATCGCGCGGATCAATCTGGACATCGCGGATACGGACCTGCTGCGGGCCAAGGCGGGATCGCTTCTGCGCGGCGCGCCGGCGGGCCTGGTCACCAACACGCTGGGCGGATCGGGTTCGACGGTGACCGGCGGCGGCGGTCCAGGCGGCACTTCGACGGGAACGGGTGGAGCGGGTTCGGGCACCAATGGGCTGGTGCTGAGCACCAACGGCGGCGGCCCCACGCCGGAGGTGCTCGACCCCGTGCTGACCGGACAGACCGAGTATGACAAGCAGTACCAGCCGCAGAACAACATCCTGCTGAGCGGCGGTTTGCAACAGACCTACACAACGACCTCGACGTTCGACTACAGCTACACGCAAGGTTTTTTGACCGGAACGCAGCTTGTGGTGGGATACGACAACAGCCGCGTGACCACCAACAATCCGCTACAGACCTATAGCCCGGACATCGCGGCAAACTTTCGCGCCACACTGACGCAGCATCTGCTGCAGGGGTTTGGCCCGGGCATCAATGGGCGGTTCATCCTGCAGGCCAGGAACGATCGGCGGATTACGGACTCGGCGTTTCGCCAGCAGTTGCTGTACACGGTCAACCAGGTGGAGAACATCTACTGGGGACTGGTGAGCGCGTATGAGGACGAGCAGGCCAAGGAGCGGGCGCTGGCGCAGTCGACGCAGCTGACGGCGGACAACCGGAAGCAGTTGGAGATTGGCACGCTGGCGCCGCTGGACGTGGTGAACTCGGATGCGTCGGCGGCCAGCGATAAGCAGGCGCTGATTGCGTCGCAGTCGAATCTGGAGTATCAGCAGCTGATCATGAAGCAGGCGATCGCGCGCAACCTGAACGATCCGCAACTGGCCAATGCGCCTGTAGTTCCTACCGACCGCGTGGGGCTGGAGCGCCTGCCGGAAGAGGACATGCAGATGGAAGACCTGGTGCGCGAGGCGGATGCGAACAACCCGCAGATCGAGCAGGCGGTGCTGGCCATGAAAAACAATCAGATCACCATCAAAGCGGAGAAGAACGGGCTGCTGCCGGTCGTGGACGCGTACGCGTTCTATGGGGCGAACGCGCTGGCGGGAGCGCAGAACCCGAACGCGGTGTGCAACTTTTCGACGTTCGCGCCGTGCCCGCCGGGAACCTATCCGCCGATTGGCTATGGCACGGCGTTTCAGAATTTGACTACCAACCAGTCGCCCGACAGCGGCTTCGGCGTGAACATCAACATACCGCTGCGCAACCGGACGGCGCAGGCCGACCAGGCGCGCTCGCAGATGGAGCTTCGGCAGTCGCAGATGCGCTTGCAGCAGCTCTATACACAGATCCGGATCGCGGTGATCAACGGGCGATATGCGCTGACCAACGACCGCGCGCAGGTGGCGGCATCGCAGGCGGCGAGGGATTATGCGGACCAAAGCTTTGTCGCGGAGCAGAAGAAGTTCAGGCTGGGCGCGTCGACCACGGCCAATGTGCTGCAGCAGGGAAGGAACCTGGCGATCGCGGAGAATACGCTGATCTCGTCGACGGCGGCGTATGCGAAGGACCGCGCGGCGCTGTCGCAGTTGGTGTCGAATACGCTGGACCGCTACGGCATCAGCATCACGGATGCGGCGGCGGGTGTGGTGACGCAGGCGCCGCTGATTCCAGGGCTGACCGCGCCCAAGCCAGAGGCGGCGCCGAAGCCGCTGTCGGATACGCCGGGACCGCCGCCGGGGATGTAGAGGCGGTTGCGAGTGTGCAAGGGCTCGGGCTTCGGCTCGAGTCTTTGTTTTTGTATCTCGAGGGGCGTCTGGTCTTCTGTAGTGACACTGGAGACGGGGATCGACGAAATGTCCAGAAGAGAGATTGTGCTGCTTGTGAGCCGCGCCATTGCAATCACACTGATCGTCCCAGCGCTGATGAGTCTTTTTACATTTTTGCCGCAGGTGTTCATGCTTGCACAGATCAGGGAGCCTCAACATATGCCGCATTTTGCGTGGACTGAGATCATCGTCTCGCTCGTGCGCATCATCGTGTTGTTGGCGATTGGGGCCTTATTCTGGAGATGCGAGCCGATGATTGAGCGGCTGCTTCTGCCGGTGGAGAACGCGCCGGATGAAGGTGCGGCGGCGGATGTATGATCGAAGTATGGCGGTGATTCACATCTCGGAGACTGATGCGGCGCGGGATTTTGCGCAGTTGCTGGCGAAGGTGCGCGAAGGCGAGGAGATAGTGATCGAGTCGGGCGCGTCCCCTATAGCGGTGCTGAAGCCGGTGTTCGACAAGGATCCGTCAATTTCGGCGACGCGGGCGCGTATCAGGGCGAATTCGGTCCGTCTGGGATACACGCCGGTAATGGACGCGGAGTTTGCCGCGGATATGGAAGAGATCGTCCGCAATCGCAAACCGGCTGACCGATCGGCGTGGGACTGAGCATTGGGTCTGATTCTCGATACGACCATTTTGATTGCAAACGAACGGCGCGGCGGATCAGCTAACGATCTTGTCGACCGGGCGGCGGTGATAGGCGAGATGGAAGTAGCGATCTCCACAATTAGCGTTGTGGAGTTGACGCACGGGCTTTATCGCGCGCGCGATGTTGCCGACCGGGAGCGTCGCAGAGTGTATTCGGACAAGGTGTTTCGTGATTTGGCCGTATTCCCGCTGACGCTGGAGATTGGACGGCTGGCGGGAAGGATCGAAGGGGAGCAGGCTGCGGTGGGGATCGCAATTCCATTTGAGGACCTGGTGATTGGAGCGACGGCCCTGCAGCTTGGCTATGCTGTCGCGACGCATAATTTAAGACATTTTCAGCTCATCCCTAACCTGAAGATCGTGACATTTTGACGGCGAAGGAGTGGGGAGAGGGAATGAGCGAGCAACGGGAAAACTCCCTGGACAAGGCGGCGTCGGCGTATCTGCGCTCGGCGCGGCATCAGCCGATTGCGTGGAATGAGTGGGGCGCGGAGGCGTTTGCGAAGGCTGCCGCCGAGAACAAGCCGGTGCTGCTGGATATCGGCGCGGTGTGGTGCCACTGGTGCCATGTGATGGACCGCGAGAGCTATGAGAATGCCGCGACCGCGGAGCTCATCAACGCGAAGTTTGTCGCCGTGAAGGTGGACCGCGATGAGCGGCCCGATGTGGATACTCGCTATCAGTCCGCAGTCTCCGCAATCAGTGGGCAAGGGGGCTGGCCGCTGACCGCGTTTCTGACGCCGGAGGGCAAGCCGTTCTTTGGCGGCACGTACTTTCCTCCCGACGAGCGCTATGGAAGGCCGAGTTTTCAGCGCGTGTTGCTGTCGATGGCCGAGGCGTTTGCGAACCGGCGCGACGAGGTGGAGGAGTCGGCCGGCAGCGTGATGGCGGCCATCGAGCACAATGAGACGTTCTCGGCGCGCGATGGGAATCCGGGTGCGCCGTTGCTGGAGAAACTGATTGAGTCGGCGGTGAAGCAGTTTGATGAACGCAATGGAGGGTTCGGCTCGCAGCCGAAGTTTCCGCATCCGGGCGCGCTGGATTTGCTGATCGATTGTGCGACGCGTCGAGCCCCACTCATGAGCGATGAAGCCGCTCAGCAATGGGCCACCCAGGGTGTGGGTGCGGATGGGAAAAGGGTGGCGACGGTGACGCTGGAAAAGATGGCCGCGGGCGGAATCTATGATCAGCTTGCGGGCGGATTTCATCGCTATTCGGTGGACGAGCGGTGGATCGTTCCGCACTTCGAGAAGATGGCCTATGACAATAGCGAGCTGCTGAAGAACTATGCGCATGCATTTCAAAGTTTCGGTGAGCCCGAGTTTGCGCGCGTGGCCCAGGACATTCTGCGCTGGATGGATGAGTGGCTGAGTGACCGCGAGCGCGGCGGGTTTTATGCGTCGCAGGATGCGGACGACTCGCTCGACGACGACGGCGATTATTTTACGTGGACACGCGACGAGGCTCGGGCGGTGCTGACGGCGGAGGAGTTCGAGATTGCGGCGGCGTTCTATAACATCCGAGCGGTGGGCGATATGCACCACAATCCGCAGAAGAACGTGCTGCATCGCGTGGGTGCGGTGGAGTCGCTCGCGAAGACCTTGAGGGTTGACGAAGCGCAGGCGCGGCGACTGCTTGATTCAGCGAAGGTGAAGATGTATGCAGCGCGGTTACAGCGCAAGACGCCGTACGTGGATAAGACGGTCTATACGGGTTGGAACGGGATGTGCATCTCGGCGTATATCGCGGCGGGGCGCGCGCTGAGGTTGCGGGAGCCGACAGATTTTGCGCTGCGCGCGACAGATTTTGCGCTGCGCTCGCTGGACCGCGTGCTGGCTACGGCCTGGGATGCGAAGGTTGGACTGGCGCACGTGGTTGCGTATGGCGAGGGCGCGGCCGCGGCGCGGATTGCGGGAGTGCTGGAGGACTATGGGTTTGTCGCGAACGCAGCGCTCGATGCGTGGGAGGCGACCGGCGAGCTGCGCTACTTTACTGTCGCTCGCGAGATCGGCGATGCGATGCTGGCGCGCTTCTACGATGCGACCGGCGGCGGATTTTTCGATACCGAGCGCGATCCCGCGGCTATCGGCGCATTGAGCGCGCGGCGTAAGCCGCTGCAGGATTCTCCCACGCCGGCCGGCAATGCCGTCGCAGCGACACTGCTGTTGCGGCTGCATGCGCTCACTGACCACGAAGAGTACGCGGCGCGCGCGCAGGAGACCCTCGAAACCTTCGCGGGCGTGGTCGAGCACTTTGGGCTGTACGCGGCGAGCTACGGGCTGGCGCTGCGGAGGGCCGTCGAAGGACCGGTGCAGGTGTGCGTGATCGGCAGCGATGCGCTGGCGGACGAACTGGAAGCAGCTGCGATGGCGCGGTATGCGGTGAACAAGAGTGTGATTCGGTTGCGGCGCGATCATCTGGACGCGTTGCCGCCCGCGCTGGCCGCGACGCTGCCGCATCTATCGCCGAGCGCGAGCAGCGTGGCCGTCGTGTGCAAAGGCAACGCGTGCTTGCCGCCCGCGAGCTCGGTGGAGGAGTTGGTGGCGGCGCTGGGTTGATTTCATCGTTGCCTATGGTGCCCGGAGGGGGACTTGAACCCCCACGCCGCTTTCGCAGCTGCGGATTTTAAGTCCCTTTTATCCACAGTTGCACGGGATTGCACAGTCCTGCATTGCGACATCTAACCCATTCTGTTGCCGCTTTTACGTGGCACCGGCCGACTGCATCGCCTCGCATTGCGCTGCACTGAATTCCGGAACAAAGTATCCCCACAAGTATCACCAGTCTTGCCATCGCCCAGGCGTTCCGTTATGGCAAATCGTTAAAGAGGTCCCTTGAGGATACCGCGAGCGCCTTCGCCAGTTTTACGATGTTCTCAAGGGCCACGTTCCGTTCGCCACGTTCAACACCTCCCACATAGTTGCGGTGCAGCCCGGCGCGCTCGGCTAAAGCCTCCTGCGAGAGCCCGCGTTCGCCGCGGAGCTTTCTCACGGATGCGCCAAAGCGAGCTTTGATGGAGGGAGCAGGCACACTCCCATGGTTCGTTCTTGACCACTATGAGTCTACACACGATGTGTGTGATACCGTGATTGGCGAAGGCTGCCACGCAAATAGCACCTCCGGCAAGGCTCAACATTTCTTTACAGCATTTCCGGGATTATCTGATCGTGGACGGGCGATAATGGCATCGGGTTCAGCCTACGACTGCAGCGGTCCCGTTGAGTGCACCAACTGCAGAAACAAAGATTCTGCCTTTCGAATCTAGAGTTGTCTGGCCCATACATCTGCGCTCAAGCGCGAGGGATTCAGTCTATGGATGACGATTTTATCGAGTGCCCGGAGGTTGCCGGCAAGCAGATCGAGGCTCTTCGCATATACAAAGACACTGGAGACGGCACCGAACTCCAGATCGACTTTCCAGACGGAACGAGCTTCTCATGCTGTTTTGCTGCAAAGCCAGCGATAGAAGCCAGCGTGATCCGCCCCGGAGTGGGGCCACCGGAAGTTTTGCGTAAATATGATCTCGAATAGCGCTTTAGTTTTTTGCAATTGCCGCCAAGTATTCCATTTGGGAATACAAGCACGACGAAAAGTCATTGGACGTAGTGCATGAGACGGCTTTAGGTTTGCGCCATACCCGACGAAGTTGAGTCGGATGGAGGTGCAAACATGAAGAAGAACCCCAGTACCGCCCGAGCCAAGAAGCCTCTGCTGAGGCTCTCAGGTTCGGGCTTTTTACTGCTCGCCATGCTCATGCTGCCACTTGCGGCTCACGCGCAAGGCGGCTCGCCGTTCGACTCCGGCCTCACCGCAATGCAGACCCTCTTCACAGGGACAATCGCGAAGGTGACAAGCCTGATTGCGATTGTGCTGGGGGGCTATGCCTTCGCACATGGAGAACCCGGCGCAAAGAAAACCCTCGCCGGAGTTGCGGCTGGCAGCGGCATCGCTGTCTTGGCCGTAAACGTCCTGACTTGGCTCTGGGGTGTATAGCCCTTCGCCACGTCCTCCACTCACGCACCACTCACCCGCGAGGGGCTTTATGACAGAACTCACACCAAGACGCCGCAATCGGGTCTACAAGGCTCTGCATAAGCCCCTCACATACCTCGGCGTTGAGCGCACGGCTTTCTACTTCATTTGTGTTGGCGCGGTAGGTGCCTTCAACCTCCTCAACTCCCTGCTCGCCGGAGCTGTAGTTTTCGTGGGCGGCTACATCTTCGGTCGCTGGGTGACAACGACCGACCCGGCATTCCTCAAGATTATGGGCAAGTCGGAACGCTTCAAAGCCCGCTATGACGCCGCCAAACAACAAGTTCCGAATGTGGAGATACGCTGATGCTCCGACTCGACAAGATCGTCAAGCCATGGAAGGACGCCGGTTCGCTGAACGCGAACCTGAATCTTTACGGGTTCTGGGACGAGACGACCTTCCTCACGAAGAGCGGTGATCTCGGAGTTGTTCTCAAAGTCCGCGGCGTAGATTTCGAGAGTCTGGACCAGGCTGGACAGGAACTCGCGGTCAGGCGTTTGGAAGCTGCACTCAAATCCTTTGGACCCGGCTTCCATGTCTACCAGTATCTATTCAAGACCAACAGGCCCAAGATGCCGTTCGCCCGTTATGGCGATCAGTTGATTGATGCAGCGATCAACCAGCGCCGCGAGTTCTTCGAGCAGAAACGGGACCGGCTCTACGACGTTGAGATTTTCTATGCCGTCGTGCTGGAGGGCGCACGCTCCAAGACTGGCATCTCCGCCGCTCTCGGACGCTTTCCTAGCGATCCGAGCGGCGCAGTCCGTGAACTTAAGGCGCAGTTTACAGGCGGCAACATGAAGGTGCTGCTGCGTTCGCAGATCGAACGAGACCAGGTGCGGCTCGAACAGCGTGTGCAGGCATTTCGGCAGCAGCTTTCCGATTTCGTCGAAATCGACCTGCTCTCTCAAGAAGATCAGTTCCACTTTCTCCGTCGCTTACTCAACTTCGATGCGTGGCGCGTCGCCGGCAAGCCGCAGGCTTCGCAGTACCTCGACTATCAAGTCGTCAACTCCGACATCACAGCGGAGAGAGACCACCTGCGAATAGGCGACCACTATGTTCGCCTGTTGACGATGCGCGAAGCGATCACCGAGACCCGGCCTCTCGTTCTCGACAAGCTGCTCAAGATCGAAGCCAACTTCTACGCCGTGACCGAATGGACTCCCCTTGCCACCGACGCTGCAAAGAAGGAAGTCATCAAACGCCGCCGCCACGCGAACGTGTCAAAGGCCGGCTTCATCTCTTCGATGAAGGATGAAAGCAAGGTCAACCAGCGCGACTTGTTGATCGACGAAGGTAAGCAGGCCGACATCGAGGCACTGGGCGATTGTCTCCGCGCACTGGCCGATGGTCAGGTGCTCGGCGATATGTCGCTTACGATCGTGCTCTACGACGAGAAGCGTTCGATCGTTGAGCATGAAGTGTCCGACTTCGCCAGCATCTTCACTAACGCCGACGGCACCCTCTTTCCCGAGACCTATAACCAGCTCAATGCGCTGTTCGCCGTAGTACCCGGCAATTACGCGCAGAACCTTCGCAAGATGTACTTGCTTCTCAGCAACTATGCCGACCTCTCGTTCTTCTTCACTATTTTCCAGGGGGAGAAGCACAATGAACATCTCGGGACCGAGTACCTCGCCATCCTTGAGACCGACAATGCAACCCCGTACTACCTCAATCTGCACAATGGCGAGGTAGCCCACACGCTCATACTCGGGATGACCGGCTCAGGCAAGAGCTTCCTGTGCAATTTCCTGCTGACCAACGCGCAGAAGTACAGGCCGCTGACATACATCTTCGACATCGGCGGATCGTTTCAGTCGCTTACTGAGATTTTCGGTGGCAGCTATCTGAACGTCGGCCAGGAGTCCCGAGATTTCCGTATCAACCCGTTCTCGCTCGAACCGACCAAAGACAATCTGCAATTCCTGTTCTCATTCTTCCGCGTACTGATCGAGGGAAACGGCCAGCGGTACAGGATGGACTTCAAAGAGGAACGCAAGCTCTGGGCTGCCATCGAGAATATGTACGTCATTGAGCCGGAGCAGCGTCGGCTATCGACGTTCGCAGAGATCATTGGTGAGTTGAGGGAGCGTCTGCACCGCTGGACTCAGGACGGGCAATACGGCTTCTTGTTCGACAACGTCGACGACACGCTGACGTTCTCCAGCTTCCAAACCTTCAACTTTGGTGGCTGGGGCGATGCACCGGATGTCCTGGAGCCACTTCTCTTCTACGTCCTGCACAGGGCCTCGCTGCAGATCGCCGATCCCTTGTTGCTCGGTACGTTCAAGCTCTTTCTGCTTGACGAGGCGTGGCTCTTTATTAAGAACGAAACCATCCGCAACTACATCGTGCAGGCTCAGAAGACGTGGCGCAAGCACAATGCCGCCATGATCCTCGCTACGCAATCGATCAAGGAGCTTGAGGAATCGGGGATGCTTCAGGTTGTCGCGGAGAGCTGCCCGACCAAGATCTTTCTCGCCAACCCGGAGATGAACCGGTCCGTGTACCGCGAAGCATTCCACCTCAACGACACGGAGCTCGAAATCATTTCCGACCTGACGCGCGGGCAGATGCTCATTCGGAAGGCACAGTCTTCCAAGAAAGTTCGGCTGAACGTCGATTCCGTTTCGTACTGGATTGCGACCAACAACGCCAGGGACAACCAGCTCAAGCGCGATTACTTCGCCCGCTACGGCGTCGCCGAGGGCGTTCGCCGGCTCGCCGAAGATCACCCCTTTCCATTCTCCGACCACGCCGCGAAGAAGCCCGTGGCATCCACCTCAACCGAACACCAACGCAAAGGAGCCGTCGCATGAAAAGCCCACTCCCCGTACTTATCCTCGCATCGGCCATGTCTGCGACATCGGCCTTTGCTCAGGCCATGCCTGCCGCTCCAACAGAGCAGGCGCGCACGGTGCAGTATCACTCGCAAGACATCGTGCCGATCCGAGCAAAGGTCAAGTACACGACCCTGATTGTGGTGCCTTCCACCGAAAAGATTATGGAGGCCGCCACAGGCGATAAGGATTTCTGGATCGTGGATGTGGTCGGGAGCTTCTGCTTCGTCCATCCGGCGAAGGCCAACATCAGCTCGAACCTGAACCTCATCACCGACAAAGGCAATATCTACAGCTTCACCTTGCAGGACATCTCCAGCCAGGGCGGCGATCCAGACCTCAAGGTTATTGTCCAGCCCGCAGACCGATCCTCGATTACGGCGGCGGCTGGGCCAGCACAGTACGTCCCCGCCGCTCAGCTTGACCAGACCCGCGAGCAGCTTGCCACCCTTCAGAGTCACGTCACCCAAGCTGTAGACGAGTACAAGAGCGCCTATCCGATGCGCCTAAAGTTCGACTATACCTTCAAGGCGAACGAAGAACCATTCGGCATTCAGTCGATCTACCACGATGACAAGTTCACCTACATCAAGACGACCGCGCAAGAGAAGTTCAGCGTGTACGAGATGAAGGACGGGAAGCCCGACCTCATCAACTATGACCTGCGCGAAGGGACGTACATCATCCCGAAGATCGTCGATAAGGGCTACGTCGAACTCGGCAAGAAGCACATGGATTTCGCGCGAAAGGGGTAGGCCCATGCTGAACCAGACAGAACAGACCGCACCGGCACCGCAGGAAGATCCGCAGCTTACGCAGCGGGCAAGCGAACCGAAGGGCGTCATTCGGAAGAACCTCAAGATGTTCGTCTATCTGGGAGCGATCGCTTTGTTGCTCCTTGCGAGCTTCTTCAGTTCCAAGAAGAAGACGCCGGGCAGCGCACCCGCGAAAGGAACGCCACCACAACCATTCGTGCAGGACAACACAGCGAACAATATCGCCGACCTGCAGAATCAGCTTGCCGCGGAAAAGCTGAAACAGCAGCAGGACGCTCAGATGGCGGCGGCACTCGCGGGAAGCCAGACTCCGGCGCAGCAGCAAGCTGCTTCGCTCTATGCGGCGAACGGCCAGGCGGCAACACCTCCACCACAGCCTTACGCACAGGGGCAGACGAGCAATGGGCAGCCGCAGCTTTCGCCCGAGCAGCAGCAGCAACAACAGCTCGCGGGCAAGGAGCGTGAGCTTGCCTTCAGCTCTCGCTTCGCCTCCAACCTCGCGTATAGCCGCACCCCGGACGAACAGAGAACGCAATCGGGTTCTCAGGTATCGGGCGGAGCGCAGACCATATCAGCCTCCAACCCCTATGCCACGGCACTGGCGGGCGGAGACGGCTCCAGCTTGACGCCCACTCGCGCAATCGGCGACACGCCCGCAGGCTCGTCTCCGACAACGAAGCGCCAGCCCGAAGTCATCTTGGACTCCGCCGTCGGACAGCCTTATGTGATCTTCGAGGGTACGACCCTGGATACGGTCTTGATGAACCGATTGGATGGCGACGCCGCCGGTCCGGTCAAGGTCCTAGTCTCGAATCCCTACTACTCGCATGACCATCAGCACGTTCTCATCCCGGACGGAACGATTGTGCTCGGAGAAGCCAAGAAGATCGGCTCGGCCGGCTTCGGCCAGCAGCGCCGTATGGCCGTCGTCTTTCATCGCCTCATCATGCCCGATGGATTCTCGGTTGACCTCGACCAATTTCACGGCCTCGACCAGATCGGCGAAGAGGGTTTGAGGGACAAGGTCAACAACCACTACCTTCAAATCTTCGGTACATCAGTCGCTTTGGGCGTGATCGCCGGGGCCGGAGAGATCTCATCCGGCGGTGGTGCTATCACTACTTCGGGTTCTCAGGCGTTTACCAATGGAGCGGCCAGCGGCGTGTCGCAGTCGGCGACGACGATCCTTGACCGCTTCATCCAGATACCACCGACCATCACGATTCGGGAAGGCCACAGGGTGAAGGTCTACTTCACCCAGGACATGCTTCTTCCTGCCTACACCAATCACACCATTCCGCAAACCTTCTAAGGAGGGCTCATGCCTACAGCAAGAACAATCCTCACATTATTCCTAATACTCACTCTGGCCGGTTGCGAGAGTGCTCAGAAGAAGGCCGTTCGACTCCAGGCTGAGTACGACAAGATCGACATGCAGTACAAGGCGGACTGCGACGATCCGTGGTCTTCGACCGACCCGCAGCAGGCATCCCGCGTCCTGCACGGTGAGTCGCTCTCGCCATCGGACGCAGCAGCATTTCGCGCACGTGAGAAAGCTCGCACGGATCGCATCGCGAGTCCTCACTGCCAGGAGATCGACGGCAAGCGAAAGCAAGCCGGCACCGACCTGCTGGCGGCTCAGAACAAAGCCGCCCCGCAGAACTGACCTAAACCACCAACCCTCAACAAAGGAGAAGTTAATGAGAGTCTTTGTCTCAAAAATCACCCGCATCTTGGCTTGCGCTTGTGCGCTCGCCCCGCTCCCCACTCTCGCTCAGTTCGGTTCAGGCATCGTCTTCGATCCAACCCAGTCCGCTCACGCAGCTCAACAGATCATTCAGGGTTCCCAACTCTACACGACGACCGTCCAGACCACACGGAATGTTATCTCGACTTATAACCTCGCCCAGCGCATGGCCTCAGCTCCGCAGGAGCTATACACCAGCTACTACAACATGGGTCGTCAGAACTGGACTTCGCTCACCCAGGCCGGCAACACCTACGGCAACACGGGATCATGGATGACCGCCGCAGCTTCCGGCAACGGTGCCGTCGCCGGCAGCCAGCAAACGACGGTCAGCCGCACACCGCGCATCGCAGGGTATGGCGCGATGTCTGCGGAAGCACAGCAAGCCATCGCTGCCCAGGGGGCAACTGCCGATCTGAACGACGCAACGAACGCTACCACCTTGCAAACGCTTGGAACCGTTCGAGCCGCCGCAGCGCAGCGCGAAGCGGATATTGCGAACTTGGAACGATCCAGCCATTCCACTGACCCAATCCAACAGACAGAGTTGGCTACTCTTCAACGGATCAACCAGGCTCTTCTACTTCAGTTGCGGACGCAACAGGAGGCGAGCCAGATGACCCAGACGCAGAGCTTGCAACAGATGCTTGCGGCGAAGCAGCAGCAGGACGCCCTAAAGATGCAGTTCCAGGCTGCGGACGGCTACGAAGCCAACTACAACAGCAAGACCAATTCCGAGTCCGCCGAATCTGTCCGGCGCGCTTTTCACTACTAATTGCGTCCGGCATGGAGGCCAATCATGGAGATCCTCAACTACATTACCTCGGGCTGCGATGCGCTCACCGCGACCGCATCGCCCTCCATCACCGCACTCGGGCTTCGCATGGTGCTTGCCCTCGCCACAATCATGCTCGCGTGGTTCGGTGTGCAGGAGGCTCTCGCGTCCTCACAACACGGTCACGGATTCAGCATGGCCCGGTTCGTGGCCTTCTTCATCCTCATCACTTTCGCCTACACGCTGGTCAAGTATTACGACAGTTCGATCCCCGGCATCGGAACGTCGCTCCAGGGCTTCGTCCGAGGCGGAACCAACAACCTCGTGGACATCATCGGGAACGACACAACGACGCAGATGCTGTCCACGATTCAGGACAGTCTGAAGAAGTCGGGGCCGGGTATCGCTTCGCTCACCGCTCCCTACCTGCTGATCGCGTACTTCTTCGTCCAGGTCATCTTGAGTGCCCTTTCGGCACTCATCGCGGTCATCATCGCCTATGGTGCCGTCGGCGCGGCAATCGTCGGAATGCTGGGACCAGTCTTCATCCCCTTTCTGGCCGTAGAGAAACTGGAGTTCCTCTTCTGGGGTTGGCTCCGCGCCTTCCTCGGCTTTTCCTTCTATAAAGTCGTCGCCGCTGCGACCATGAGCATCCTCGGTCAACTGTTCATGCGCTACTACGCAAACCTGGCCGATTTTTCAGACCCGGTTCGGCTCATCAAGAATCTTCCACTACTCATCATCCTCGTCATCGTCAACGTCTTCATCCTGATCAAAATCCCTGCCATGACTGCGTCCATCTTCTCCGGCAGCACCTCCGGTCATGACGGCGGGACGGGGATGCTGACGACCGCCATCGCAGCGCTCGGCTAAGGAGTTCAAATGGCAACCACACCACAGACCGAAGTCTCGCCGCAGATCACCCGTGCAGCGGAGCGGTATCTCGAACAGTACGGCGATCCGCTCGTCACCAACACCTATCTCAAGCTGGCGGTGTTGTGCCTTGCGGCACTCTCCGCGATGCTTGGTGGACTCGTATTCAAGAGTCAGAAGGCACTCGCTTCCGCCAAGCCGTTCATCATCCGCATCAACGACGTGGGCCATGCGGAGGCGATCGACTATCGCAACTTCGACTACCGGCCCCAGGAGGCCGAGAACAAGTATTACCTGACCCGCTGGGCCAATCTCTACTTCGGTCGCAACCGCTACACCTTGGAGCGTGACCAGACCCAAGCGCTCTACTTCCTTAATGCCGACGTACAGCGGGCCGTCATCGAGCAGGAACGGAAGACCAGTCTCATTTCTAGCTATCTCAAGGATTCCACTCTGCCTTATGTGGATGTGGAAGTGAAGAACGTCATCCTTGACGACTTGCGGCAGTCGCCCTATTCGGCACGCATCGAGTTCGAGAAGGTCTTCACGAATCCCGGCGACCAGTCCGTCCTGAAGCGCGAGCGATGGACTGCGACCGTCACCTACGTCTTCAACCCGCAGGTGCTGAACGAGAAGACCACGGTTGATCCCCTGGGTCTCACGATCATCCGATTCCGCACCGACCAGGCGTTCAACTGACGAAGTAAACCCACCCCCACGGAGCTTGCGATGTCGATTCTTGCTGCCATCCCAGCTGGTACGCCCTCTCTGTCGCTGTGCGCACGGCTGAGGCAAAGGCACTGCCAAAGACACCAGCCACACAACGAGACTGCCGCTCCCGTCCTGGACCTTCAGTGGCAGAGGATGGAGCTGCAGCCAGCATGGAAGATTGCAGCCGAGTCAGAGACGAGGATTGACATTGCACAGGATTGTCTTGCCGCGCGTCATCCCGCTTCTGTTCAGGCACCGCTTTGGGGACAATTTCGGCGCCCTGCGGCACGGCGCTCTTCTGCTTCGACTTCGTCGCCCTGCGGGTCACGGCTGTCCCAAGACAAAGTTGTAAACCGCGGCAGAGGACGCCGCACAACTTTCTCCCGGGCCCCTCCGCGAATGCAGAGCTTGGCACTTGGGAGCCGGGCCCCTTCGCCTATTGGTGCCCCGAACAGATCGGGAGATCGAAACACACGGAGACACACCATGTACAAGAACTCAGTCAACCTCATCGGCTTTCTCGGCAACGACGCAACCATCCACACCGGCAACAATCACAGCTTCACCACTCTCTCAATCGCCACTAAGAGTTCCTACAAGGACAAGAAGAGCGGCGAGTACGTCTCGCACACCGAGTGGCACAGCCTGGTCGTCTTCGGCAAGTTGGCGACCTTCGCCGGCAGCCTAAAGAAGGGCGCTCACATCGAGGTCGAGGGCGAGTTGCGGAGCCGGGAGTACACCAGCAAGAAGACCAACGCCACCACGCGCGCCTGGGAGATTCGGGTCAAGTCCATCCTCAAGCTCGACCGCGCAGAACAAGCCGCTGCGGAAGAGGCGGAGTTCGAGGAGCACGAGGAGTTCGCAACCGAGGACGTTGCCGCATAGGCCGCTTCCTCTTTCAGCACAGCGGCCCAGACTATCGGGCCGCTTGATTCACCACGGAGTCCCCATGAGCTTTGAGTTGATACTTCCGTTTCTCCGCCCCATTGAATCGCTGCTGCTGGACGATAGCGTCTCCGAGATTATGGGCAATCCCGACGGCGTCTGGTGGTACGAGAGGCACGGCAGACTCTACGCCGCGCCTGAAGTCAAGTTCGAGACGAGGCAGCTCCTGATCAGCCTCGACGTGATCGCGAACAAACTCGGGCGCAGACTTGGGGCGGACAAGCCGCTCCTCAACGCGCAACTGCCAGACGGTAGCCGTCTTGCCGCCGTCATCCCGCCGGTTGTCCGCCCTCATCCATCTGTCACCATTCGGAAGTTCGCCAGGGTGCGGTACACCCTGCCTCTCCTCATCCAAGAGGGCGCTTTGGATGAGTCGCTAGGGGAGTTTCTGGGCAGTCTGATTGAGAACGGCAATACCGTTCTCATTAGTGGTGGGACAGGCAGTGGCAAGACGACGCTTCTGAATGCGCTCACTGATTTCATTCCCGAGTCCGAACGCATCGTCGTCATTGAAGACACGTCTGAATTGCGGATCGCAAAGACCAACTTGCTATGCGCCGAGTGTCAGACCGATGGACACGCGGGCCAGGTGAGCTTCAATGACCTGCTCAAGGCTGCGTTAAGGTGGAGACCGGATCGCATCATCCTCGGAGAAGTGCGTGGAGATGAAGCCCGGACTCTACTCGATTCATTCAACACAGGCCATGCCGGTTCAATGGCGACCATTCACGCCAGCTCCGCCGTAAAGGCGCTCCGTCGCTTCGGCGAGCTTGCCATGCGTTCGCATCAGCAAGCCAACCGCGACGACATCGCCGCCGAGATCGCGGCCTCTGTGCAGTACGTCGTGCAGGTTCAGCGGTACACCAGTGGTCGCAAGGTTAGTGAGGTTCTCGAAGTCCTCGGCTACGACCGCACCGCCAAGGTGTTTGAGTTCGATACCAAGTTCCACCGGGCTTATACGGTCAATTCTGCTCAGCTTGCCCTACCTGCTGATTGGGCGCAGTTCGACAGGCCCACAGGTCAGGTTGCACCCATTCATCACTAAAGGAGAAACAGCATGGCACTACTTGAGATCCAAACTATCAACAGAGTTACCGTCACCATCTCTCTCGACGAGTCGATCGCCCATCGGACAGATCAGTACGCACTCTTCATCAATGCGCCTTCGGACGAGGTCGTCTCGAAGGCGCTGGAGTACGTGTTCTCCAAAGACAAGGACTTCCTTTCCTTTGCTCAGACAGCGGACGGGAAGAAGCCCGAACATCCGCTTCGTATCCGCAGGCCGATGGAACCAGCGGAGAGAGCCAAGCGCGGGCGGCGCTCGACTCCGCCAGCAACTACGCCCTCAACTTCAGTGGCTACTCAAGGGACGAAGTAGTGGCTTCCCTTAGCAGTCTCGGCGGGGTGGGAACGGTGCTTCGCACCGGAAGCATTATGACACTCCACCCCTCCGAGGGTCGTGCAGCGGTGCCACACGGATTCATGAAGCCCAAGCAATGGAACCAGACACTTAGCGGCGCGATGAATACGCATGAAGACAGCCGTATTCACGCGGATACGCGGTTCGGAGGCTGGAATGTCGCTACTTAAGGAAGACGAAATCGAAGATGCGGCGCAGCGGCGCGAGGTGTTCCGCGAGATCAGCGTCTCGACTCGGTTAACGCGCAAGGAGACTCGGAACCTTGATGACCTTGCAAAGAGTCGCGATGTGCAGCGCGGCGAACTCATCCGCCAGCTCATCCGCAATGAACTGGCGAAAGGCGCTGGCACGTCGATTGCCAGCACTGAGCTAACGGAAATCATGGGAATCCGCCTCATGCTCACCAACCTCTTTCGGCCGCTTGCCACAGGACAAAAGCTCACACCGGAGGCCTTCGACAACATGGTTGCCGAGGTCAAGAAACGCAAACGCAGCGTCGCCGAAGACGCAATGCAAGACCTGGAGCGTGCATGATGAACACCACACAATGGGGCCGCAAAGAAACCATCATCTTTCCACCGCATTCGCCTGTGTACAGCTACGGAGCAGTCTTCTTCGCCCTAATACTGACTGGCATCTTCGTCTACCTCCGCTTCAGCTACGGACAGACTCCGTTGCAGCAGTTCTACACGCCGATCTACGCCAAGAGCGCAGCGGGGGGAGCCCTCAACAGGAAGGGCAAGTACCAGCTTCTCTACGTCGGGGACGGAGCGAAGTTGGCCCGACTCGCAACCGAGTCCGACGTGCAGGAGGGCTTGACCCCCGCTCCGAACGGTAAGCACATTTCGCTTGCCGTATCGGGCCACGCTGCCGCCCAGGGGCTCCGCATTCTTTATCGCGGCCCGGAGCAGACATTCTTCGATGCGCCACTCCATGTCTACCTCCGCACTGCGGTCTTCGGCGGCGATCAGCTCCGCAGCATCTACGCCCCGCCGCTCCTCTTCGGCTTTCTGTCACTGCTCGCGCAGCTCCCGTTCGCCATCCGCAAAGACATCCGCCGCCGCAAGGAATTGAAGTACGGACGGCGACTCAAAGGCCCTGTCCTGCTCACCCCGAAAGAGTTCAATAAGACCGTGAATGGGGACGGAATCGGCTTCGTCACCACCGAAGCCAAAGAGATGATGCGTATCCCTCTGCAGGCCGAGGCGCAGCATATCGAACTCATGGGCGACACCGGGGCCGGCAAGACGACTTTGATTATGCAGGTGCTCCGGCAGATACAGAGTCGGGGCCACTCCGCCATCGTCTACGACCCGGCTTGCGAGTTCATCCAGAGGTTCTACGACCAGAAACGAGGCGACCTGGTTCTCAACCCATTGGACGAACGGTGCCCCTACTGGGGACCGTCCGAAGAGCTGCGCCGGAAGGCCGAGGCCAAGGCCATCGCAGCCTCGCTCTACCAGCCGACCAGCGACAAAAAAGGTGAGTTTTTCACCGAGACACCGCAGAAAATCTTCGCCCATCTGCTGACCTACGGCCCAAATCCGCAGCAGCTTGTAAAGTGGCTTTCCAATCCCGCCGAGATCGACCAGCGGGTGCGCGGGACAGAGATGGAGGCCATGATCGCCAAGGGCGCACAGCAGCAGCGTAACGGTGTTCTTGCTTCGCTGGGTTTGGTTGCCGACAGCCTTCGGATGCTGCCGACCAAAGAACAAGCGAAGAACAAAACGTGGAGCGCAACCGAATGGGCGGTCGAAAGGAAGGGTTGGATCTTCATCACATCGAGTGCCACCGAGCGGGAGGCCTTGAGGCCCCTGCACAGCTTATGGATCGACCTGCTCGTAATGCGTCTGCTCACTGCACCGCAGGAAAATCAAACCCCCGTTTGGTTCGTCTTGGACGAACTCGCCAGCCTTCAGCGTCTTCCTCAACTCCATACCGCCATCACTGAGAACCGGAAGTCCAAGAACCCGCTCGTTCTCGGATTTCAGGGCAAGGCTCAGTTGGAAGTCATTTACGGACATCTTGCCGAGGTGATGCTTTCGCAGCCCGCCACCAAAATATTCCTCAAGACGACCGAGCCGAAGGCCGCCGAATGGGTGTCAAACGCCATCGGCAAAATCGAGATCGAGCGCATGAAGGAGACGCACTTCGACGGCTCCCGTTCCGGCAAGAACTTCACCATAGATCGTCAGGTCGAACCGTTGGTCATGGACTCTGAAGTCTCCGGCTTGGAGAACCGCCATGCGTTCCTGAAGCTGGGCAACAACGTCGCCCGCTTCCACTTCGAGTACATGGATGTGGCGCCTACCACGCCGGGATTTATGCCGCGCAAGGTCGAGGATGACGAGCTGCCTTTCGATCCGAAGACCCTCGCTCCGAAGGTGTCGGCAAGAGCATCACTGAGAATCGACTTGGAGGCGGTCGCACCCGTTCAGTCGCAAGCGCGCTTACCCCCGGTTGCTTGTGCAGATGGCGTAACCGAAGCGGCGTCAGACGAGCCGACCCAAGAAGAAATCGCAGCGAGTGGACTCGATCCTGACAGCCCGAGCGACGATCAGGACGAGGATGTTCCCATCGCAGCCGATGAGCCGATGCGTGTTTGAGGCACCCATGCTTACCATCTCCAAACCGCTCAGTTCTGGTCAGGCGCAGACGTACCACGCCAAGGAGTTCATGTCTGCCGAGCAGAACTATTGGAAGCAAGGCGACACGATCCTTGGAGAATGGCAAGGGCGGATGGCCGAGCAGTACGGTCTTGCCGGGGGCATCGACACGCAGCACTTCGCCCGCCTCAGTGAGGGGCAGAATCCCCTCACCGGCGAGCAGTTGGTTCGCCACCGCAACGGTCAGGAGTACACGACCGCCGAAGGAATTACCGTAAGGCCGGTCGAGCACCGGGCGGGCTGGGACGCAACTTTTTCCGCTCCGAAGTCCGTTTCACTAACTGCTCTTGTTGGTGGAGATGACCGGGTCCGAGAGGCCCACCGGCAAGCTGTAACGACCGCCCTCACGGAACTGGAGCGGTATACCCAGGCACGGATCGGCGGGAATCACGCCGCCGAGACAACCGGGAAGTTTGTCGCCGCCAAGTTCGAACATGACACCGCCCGGCCGGTCGACGGCTACGCCGCTCCTCAGCTTCACACCCATGCCGTCATCTTCAATATGACTGAACGGGCGGACGGTTCAACCCGTGCGGTTCAGCCTCAAAGCTCCTTCGACAGCCAGCAGTTTGCGACCGCCGTCTACCAATCCGAGTTGATGTACCGGCTGTCCCAGTTGGGCTACGAGATCACGCCCGGTAGAAGCGGCGCACCCGAGATCAAGGGCTACACGCAGGAGTATCTGGACGCCTCCAGTCCCCGCAGTCAGCAGATTCGGGAGTACCTCGAAAAGACCGGTTTCGCTGGGCCAGAGGCCGCACAGATCGCCGCTCATACCACCCGCGACAAGAAGGAAATCCATTCTCCCTCCGAGGTGCTGGCAGCGCATCGACAGGTTGCCGCCGAGTTTGGGAATCAGGCCGACCGCGTGGTCCGAGAAGCGAGAGAACGTGCAAACAGCATAGATCAAAATCCGGTCGCAATCGTGCCAGAACGGATTCAAGAAGCCGTTACTTTCTCCAAAAGCCGAAACTTCGAGCGTGAGGCTGTTACCGATGAGCGAGACATCATGCGCGATGCCCTCCGACGGGGCATGGGCGAAGTAACCTACAGCCAAGTTCGGGACAACTTCGAGAAACGGCAGAACGCGGGCGAGTTCCACCAGACACCCGGCCAGAAGCACGAAACCGGGCGACAGTTCACGACGCGCGAAGCGATTCTCGAAGAGCTTTCGACCATCAAGCACATGCAACAGGGGCATGAGTCCGCCGAGCCGATTATGCGTCAGGAAGACGCTTCAGCTCACACCCGTTCCCGCGAGTTCCTGAATCCTGCTCAGCAGAGAGCTATCGAGGAAGTTCTTACCTCGCACGACCGGATACATGGGCTGCAGGGCTTGGCCGGCTCAGGTAAAACCTCGACTCTGGCAAGCATCCGCGAGGGCGCAGAGCAAAACGGCTATGCCGTTGAGGGTTTTGCGCCTACAAGTCGCGCCGCCGGCCAGCTCCGGGACGCTGGCATCCCAGCCGACACTTTGCAAGGGTTTCTGGCGCGTGGAGGCATGGGGCGCAGCGCGGGAGACCCAAGCGCGCGGCACCTCTATATGCTCGACGAGTCCAGTCTCGCCAGCACCCGCCAGATGCAATCGTTTCTCGAAAAAATTGGGCCGCAAGACCGTATATTGCTCATCGGAGACACGCGGCAGCACCAAGGCGTAGATGCCGGAAAGCCCTTCGAGCAGATGCAGGAAGCCGGGATGCGAACATCCCAGCTTGACCAAATCATGCGCCAGAAAGACCCGGAACTCCTGCGGGCCGTCGAGCATCTCTCGCGCAACGAGACGAGCACAGGCGTTCAGCTTCTCCAACGACAGGGGCGGATCACCGAAATTCCAGATCGCCAGCGGCGCATTGAGACCATCGCAAAGGAGTACGTTGCACAACCTCAAAACACCCTCATCGTCTCGCCCGACAATGCTAGCCGCCGCGACATCAACGATGCCGTTCGCACCGAATTGCAAAGCAGCGGTG
The DNA here is from genome assembly GCA_965277925.1 of Granulicella sp. Classification (GTDB taxonomy): domain Bacteria; phylum Acidobacteriota; class Terriglobia; order Terriglobales; family Acidobacteriaceae; genus Granulicella. The sequence goes on from OZ255850.1 coordinate 3,896,200, forward strand.
CGTTGTCGAAAGAGAACCACGCCATGACTGTTCTTACGCAGCGATCGGAGTTGACCAGTGCCGATCGGAATTGGGCAGCGCTCTACCAGCCTGCCGATGTCCTCTACTACACCCGAGGCAGCAAGGAACTCGGAATCGAAAGCGGCACCTACGCGACCGTCATTTCCACTAATGCCAAGGACAACCAGCTCACGGTCGAGCGGAAGGACGGCCAGCACGTCAACTATAACCCTGAAAGACTCCACGGCATCGCGGCCTACCGCGAGATTAGCCGCGCCTTCTCAGAAGGCGACCGTATCCAGTTCACGGTAAGCAAGTCGGAAATGGACGTGAAGAACCGGGATTTAGCAACCGTCGAGCGAATCGACGGCAACAACATGAGCGTTCGCATGGATGGTGAGAAGGGCCGAATCCTGACGTTCGATACATCGCAGATGCGGCACTTCGACCACGGCTACGCTGTCACGTCGCACAGTTCTCAGGGATTCACCACGGATCGAGTGCTCGTCAACATGGACACCACGGCGCACCCGGAACTCCTCAACAGCCGATTCGCTTACGTGTCCGTCTCCCGCGCATCGCAAGATGCCAGAATCTACACCAACGATGCCGAAACCTTACCCGAACGTCTCAACACGAACTTCACCAAGACCTCTGCCGTCGAGCTTCACAAGCCGAACGGCGAGGCCCAGACGCAGCGACCCCAATCCGGACCAAAGGAGAAGAGCGTGGCAAACCCGAACAAAGAGACAATTGACGAACACAGACGGCAGTCGTCTCAGCATGAGGTAATCATCCCCACGACCGGTTCAAGTCCGTCCGTGAGCGAAACAGATCAGCGGCACTACGCGCCGATCCGATCGGCGTTATCGACGGAAGCGACTGGCTATGAGTGGAAGCGAGAGACCGGTGACATCCAAAGCTACCAACACAATCAGGTTGGGGGATGGCTGCATATTGACCCGCAGGGCGTGTTTTACGACCGCCAGGCACAGTCCATCTCACGAGAACATGCACTTGACCACGCGGGCCACTCCGCTGCGCTCTCGCTCAACGGCACAAATCAGTCCCAATCCTTGAGCAAGCTGAGCAACGGAACCGACCAAGGGTTGAGCATTTGAACGAGATTGAACGAAGAGTGGTTGAAATCGGCAATTGTCGTACCACTGGTACGACAACTGTTGTCAGCGTGTCTTACGAACATTGCTGTGCCAACTCAGGCTGCCGGCCACGTTGCGTACTGCGCCAACCTTTGTAGACGATCAGATCAGCAACCGATAATCGTAAGGAGCCGATCCGAATCCACTCAAATAGGGGCCAACCTTCGCGATCGCACTGGCAGATAAGAGAGTCGCGGGCAGTTGAGAGTAATAATCGAAATGGTTCCAGTTCATCTTTGAAAGCCCTAGAACCTCAGCAGCGAGTTGTCCAACATCGGAGCTCCCTCTGTATCGACGGAGCATCAGAGGTGTTGGAATACGTCTCTTTCCCTGAAAGTATCTGTAATTGGGGTTGATAGCGCTGGGCGCTGATCCGTGAACCCAGAGCAGAGCTGTGTCGCTATTCTGAACCACGAGTGTCCCTCTCTGGACGGGAAAACGGTCAATGGAGAGCTTTCCATCTTTGAACGTAGACGCCAGATATCTGAGTGAATCCTCGAACGTAATTTCGAGCAATTCGACGTTCGGGACGCCCTCCAGCCCAGCCGACAGCCCCTCCTGCTCCTCGGGGCGAAAGGGGGTTCTCTTATGAATCACGACGCGGCCTGGTAATTTCAGTTTTGCGTCAAAGAAGAGTTGCCGTATCGTCTCTCCAGTCCGGCGCGCGTCATCCAAAGACATATATGGATTCTTATTTCGATAGATCGGATTCTCAATCCGTCCTAATCGAAACTGAAGCCCTTCACCGCGAGCGCTGTACAGATGGCTACATCCAAGCAGTATGTGCCCCGATTTCCGAGAAGACTGATCGATGCTGTAGCCGATGCCAACAAAAGCAGTGTCGTCATCCAAAGATTCTATCCGCCATGGCGTCCGCATTCCTTTCGCATATAATGCCAGGGACAACCACCAACGAACGCGGCATGCTTGGGACACATGAAGTGTCTTCTCTCGTATAAATTGCGTGCTCTGTCCTCTGCGCGCTGCGTACGCTTTTACCAAGTCATGAAGGTCAAACGACTCAGTGGGAGTCTCGAACTTTTCAAAATCGGCCCATATCTTGGGTACGAACACCAGACACACAGCTCCCGGTCGAGTCGCCCTTACGCTGTCAAGAGCATTGCAGAGTCTATCCGCCAATTCCTTTCCGCCAGCGATGCCATTTCCTTTGACAACACTATCAATGGATATGCAAAGAGGGTCTGACGAGCCCGGAACCTGCAAAGGAAGGCCAAACGCACTCGCAAAGCCGGGGAAAGGTTGAAGGTAATCCTGCTCGGTCTTTGCCGGCTGAGCCGCTTGGTGGAGTTGAGAGAGAAATTGGTGGAACAACTTCACATATGCAGACGGGCATACGACCGCCACGTCAATGCTCCTCGACAAACCAGACCGCGTGACCTCGTAATCCCACGGACGATTGTTGACGAGTCCACGTAACGGGTTCGGATCGCCTACTTCCTGCTTCCCATCCAGACTGCTAAAGATAAGATTCGCATCAGCTGCGATAATCCCGGCCTGCTTAACAAATCTTTTTGTCTCGTCGGGAAGAGCTCTGCGGCCAGCCTGAACGATTCCTGCGCAGACGGCTGCTTTGCTAATATGAAAGCATTCACCTGTGAACGATGGGATGTCGGCCCCGCAGATTCTGTGCAACCAATATTTCAGGTCCTTATCGAACACGTCGTTATGCTGATAGCCGTACACCTGGTTGCGAAGAATCTTAGTTGCATCTTCATTCGCCACAATTCCGGCGCCATCTTTCGCAACAACTTCTGGCATCACCGTTACGTGAACCTGCCCCATTAAATCCAAAATTCTTACCGTGAAAGCTCGGTGAATCGAGTAACGGACACCGTCAACCAATCGATGTTCGTATCCACAACTATCCCACCCTCTCCGGTCCCCGTCGCTCTCAAGCTCTAGGTGAGTCGATATACTCCGCAACAATGCTTTCCGAACGAGAGCTTGCAAACGGCCATCTTTCGACACTTCTTCTCCGGTAAGCGTGAAAGGGACGGGAGTGCCTCTTATGTAGCTACGCAAAGCACTGCCCAACGTCGAACTGTCCCCGAATGCCAGAATGCCGTCATCTAGCACCACAGCTACGCCCTCGTCTGCACGCAAGTTGTGGCTTACCCAGTCGCGTCGGTCGACTCCGAGAGGAAATGCGATTGTGCATTTAAGGCTGGCCGAGGGAAAACGAAGCGGATGGGCATTGCTCTTAATCAAGGCGGTTGCGGCATCTGCCTTTGCAGCGAAGGCAGCATGATCAATCTTGTTCGCGCCGTTCTTCTTGAGCACTGCTTTAACTTCCGGGTTTGCGGCACTATCGAAGGTGCGCATACAGAATCTCGTCAGCACGTCGTCGAATCCGTCGGTTGCGACGTAGAATGCCTCATGTCCCCCGACTCTCGCGTTCTCTATAAGGGTTGTGACCGCAGGTTCGACTTGGGGGCCGTAACCACACCAGTACAATTGACCTGAGCCCGGTTGAGAATATGCATCGCGGAGCGCTGCCATGACTGACTCGTCCCGTCCGCTATAACCGAGAACGATCAAGTCCCGATTGCGCAGCTCGCTTATCAGCTCGCTACGAATTTCACATTCCTGAACCTGAAGCTCTTGTGAAGTATTCTTCAGATCGTCATAACGAAAATCGCCGTGCATAGAGACAACACGACATTCGTCATCGGCCCGGGTAGTCACGAATCTGTGAAGAGTGTCTATGCCCACTTCTGAAACCAAAACGTTTGCTGCGGAGCAGGCCCGGACCGTGAGTCCGTCGAAATTCGTCGTCCATATGGTTCCTAATCGTCCCGCCTTGGCAAGTATCGCCAGCAACTGATAACCAATATGCGGTATTGCACGTTTTACGAACGCCTGGAAAAAACTTCGTCGACCTTGTTGCGTCGGATAGCAATATTGTGCGTAGGTCGAATACTCCTCGGTCGCACCCGCTGCTGGAAACTCTTGTGTTTGATCCAGCCAGCGTTGTATCCGCCGTTGCGTGCCTGGGAGTGATACCTCACTAACCGCTTCCTTCAGCACTGGATTCCGAGTGATGAAGATCTCCCGCTTCCATTCCCAAATACACCTTTGAGCCGATGGCATCCCAGAAGAGATCGAAGCACCGGCGCCCAGGAGCAACGAGAACCTTCGCTCCGGATCGACCGCAGCCAGCCGTATGAAGGCGTCGACCGCCAAGTGTTCGTCTAGTCGAGCCTTCTGATTCATACATCTCCTTAGTCGATCCTTGCCCAACCATGAGCGGTGCCTGTTTACGTCAACGCCAAAAGACGTGTCAAGGGAAGCGTTATCTGCGTATCAGGAATAGCTTTCACAATTATCGCGGATGCCGCAGGTCACACAGCCCGACGCCAATCCGAGATGTGCAAAACGCGCCCTTCCATAAGAACGGGTTAGAACAGAGGCTTTGTTCCATTCCGTGGCTTCTGTCGTTTTCTGAGCTTCTGCGTCGGCGGAAAGTCAAAAACACCTGCATCGTTCAGTGTCTTAGCTGAGATCAGTGGACCAGCACAGATATTTTCAAGCAGTTCCGCTTGCAAGGTCTCCAAATCAATCAACATGCCGAGAACGTTCAAAACGTTTAGCAATTCAGTTGTGTATTCCGGCAGCCAATGATCCGGCTGAATGTCACCCAACGCAGAAGGCTTGCGACGATCTCCGATGATGGGGCGCTCCCGATTCCGCTTGCGATAGCTAAACCACTGAGTCAAGACATGTTTGCCAGACACTTCATAGGCCCACATAGCCGGCGTTACGTTCTCCACGAATCCTTGCCCTATCAGAAGCCGATGCTTGCCTGCGTCGTAGTCGATGCTGCTCGGCATCTCATCCGGCACAAGCGAGATCGCACCGCCCTTTGGGATGTTTGGTCTGCGGTCGACTGGCAGTCGAGGCGGCTGAAGCGGCCTTCCATTTTCAGTGTCGACCATACGTTCTCCAAATGTGTGAAGCCAGATAACCGCCTTGCCGAGGTGAACTGCCTGCGCAAACAGATTTGCATCTGCCGTGAGCGGAATGCGAAGGCCAGGAGTCGAGAGATCTTCCTGAAAACGCGCTGTGTAGGCGGGGTTCGCTGCGACAGCCGCAATATAGGCCATCAAATGTTCTGCAACTGTAGCCTTTCCATATTGTTCTGACAAAGCGGTCGTGAGTGCGCCTTTGACATTGGACATTGTGCCGTCCTGGTCGCGCCATAGAGGGTAAACACGACCGCCAAACGAACCTTTGTAGTGATGTAAATCGGGAACCAGGCCCGTAAATGTTAAAGCCGGACCTGCCGAGGGAGACTCCTCCGTAAAGGCAGTCATGTAGATTTGCGATTCAGAATGAGAAACCCACAACTCGGGGTTTGGCCTGTTAATCAGTCGCTTGTCTGGAATGATCCACTGACGATCGAACGAGCGGTAGCCATAACGAATCGGCGTCTCCACACCGCCCTTATCATCTCTGACCGACGTACCCCGAATGGAAAACCCGGCCAAGGAGTCTCTTAAAACGCGGCCACTATGACGGTCCCCTACCTTGCCATTTACCATATGCGGTTGAAACAGGTCATCCATCGTTGCGGATGCAGCTGACGTGAGGGTTGTCCAACGATCAGTCAAGGACTTCGCGTCCGGAGCAATGATCCAGGTGCGACCGGGCATAACGCCAGATCCATTCCAAATGAAGAAGTCATCGAGCTTTGGAAATTCACTCCATGCTCCAGACGAGGCCGGGAGAAAAGATGCTCGCCCTTCTGCTGGACCGATGGTCCAGTTCTCTCCACCCAACCTTATTGCCGCCAACGCAGCAAATTTCTGTTCGCGGACCCCTTTGGGCAATTCCTGGAACCACACTGTTCCCAAAACATCCTTCTTTTTACTCGAACGCGAAGCCATGACAATACACACCGGCTGCTGAACTCCTTGAAAGATCCGAGTTCTTACCTCAGGCTGGTGTCCCTCTGGCGAGCAGTCGATCACCCAAATGTCATCGCACGTCTCCCGCAAATATGCGCGCATCTGCTGGAAGCCAGGTCCGTTCAAAAAACCGGCCACTGTAATGAAACACACGATGCCATCGTGAGGGCCGGGCTTTTTGGCATCGCCTAAGTCGAAAACCTTCCATGTGGCCCAACGCCAAAAATAGATGTAGAGGTTACGGAGATGCTTGCTGTGTGCACTTGCGCCCCACTCGACCGGCGGCATCCATGTCTGTAGGGGTGCTGGGACCTTCGAGTTCTTCGCCCCACTCTCAACCCAGCTTCCTTTTCCCTTAGCCTTTTCTTTGTAAGGCGGGTTTCCAAGGACGACTGTAATCGATTCTTCACGCATAATTCTGTTTGCATCTTTACGCTGATTGGCAAGAGGTGCCAGCATCGCTGGGATCCATCCGGAATCCTCTTCGGGATCGCTCAGCGTATTGGTGACGTACATGCGTGGAGCGATCTTTGGTATCGATCCGGTGAGTTCAACCACTTCAGCGAGAATGCGCAGCTGAGCAACAGCAAAGGGACCGAGTTGCATTTCGAAAGCGATCAGCCGCTTTAGCGCGTCCTGCACCGCACCAGCTACGGCCCCTTCGCCTTCGTCAGCGCGCACAGTGTCTGCGATACTGCGAAGCACACCCAAAACAAGGTTCCAGTTCCGGTCGCCGGGTCCGCAACGGTGACAGATGATGATGCCAACCCGCCATGCAGTCCATATCGCGGGGAGCTTAGCGCCTCATTGACCATGCCCACCATCGCGCTCACAACCTCCGGCGGCGTGTAGTACGAGCCGGTCAACTTACGCAAATCGTTGTCATACACCTCAAGGAAGTCTTCGTAGAAGTAGAGCCAAGCATCCGGGTTGCCTTTGCTGATCTTGTCCCAATCGACGGCATCGAGAACCCGGATCAACGTACCAAGAGCCGTCTTAAGGGTGTCCTGATTTGAAGCGTTGTCTGTCAAGAGCCGCAGAGCGGCACCGATGAGCGAACTTGTCTGTGCCAAGTCGCTTGCTACCTTCTGCAAGCCAGTTGAAAGGGTAATCCTCTTGGCGCGCGCCATCAGCAGGCCGAAGGTGACGGCTTGTGCGTAACCGTCGGCGAAGCGCGCATCGGTCGCTTCCGGGAAGAGCAACTTGCGCCAATCTTCCGCAAGACTTGTCAGGGCCTCGCTCTTCAGAGCGAGTTGCTCTGTGACCTCGTCACGAAGCAGGCGACAGAGACGAGCCGTCGTATGTGCCAGGTCTTTTGCGCTACGAGGCGGTACAGGTTGCCAGCGAAGAAAACTCTCGAAAAGCGAGGCCAAGCCGGGCGCTGGAGCGAGTTTTCTGCCCGACGTCTCTATGTCTCCAAAAAGAGAAAGAACTGATCCGACGAGCTCTCCGTTCTGCCAAAGGCTAAAAGAGTTTCCGTCGGTGTACAGAAGGTTGGGCAAGGAACGCAGTCGCTCCCACTGCTCTTTATCGTGTGGGTCTCTGAACTTTCGAGGATCACCTCCCTTACCGGGAGCCTTTAGCTCGACAAACCCCACGAGAGCGTTCTGCACCGTCACCGCATAATCTGGCCGCGTTTTGAGGCTTGCGACTGAAGATTCTCCGACCGCTTGCACATCGCTAGTGAAATTCGTCAATGCTGCCATATCTTGCAACAGACGTTCGAATGGGGACCGCAATTGGTCCTCGGGTTGACCCGAGGCTCCGACGTTGGCCAGCTTTCCCTTTGCTCTCTCACCAAAAAGCGATATCGCGGACTCGACGGTTAGAATCATTTCAACCAACCTTGAACGACAAGATCACTTCTCGTTCGGTAACTGGTACTGAGCAATTGCAATCTGACCGTCCTCTATCTCAACCTCAACGATTGTATTCACCAAGTCTGCATTACCAATTTCATCCAAAACAGCCCGAAACAAGTGCCTCTGCAACTCGGGAACAACATTAGGCACAATTATTACGAGTCCCGCGTGGAGTGCAGCCTCTGCATACAAACGACGGAAGTCAGCTGCATTGTTTGTCACTAAGGTGTAGTCTCGCTCCTCCACCCGTTCCAGCAGCTCATGATCTTTCCATCCCTGCATCCCGAGGTACACCACATGGTGAGCTTGGTGGCCTCTCTCTTGGGCTATCGCGACGAGACTCGTGTGTAGACATTCGTCGATAAGAAAGATCATCTGGCAGCAATCGTTGTTAGAGAGCGCAACGATTTCTTGACGGGGAACCGCTTTTCGACCCACGGACGCGAGGCGGGACGTCCGCGACGGGGATGGGCTGCTACATAAATGCGAGCAAGCCGCACCTGTTCTGCATTCAGCGATGGATAGCCCTCGACTATTTCCTCGGCTGTTGCGCCTTGTGCAAGCATCTCGCTCAGAGCTTGCACCGGAATCCGTGTCCCTCCAATTACGGGAGCGCCCCCCATGATGTCCACGTTCACATCTACCATCTGTTCCGCCTGTTTCAATTCGTGCACACTCTCCAAGACCTCGCGATGCGCTTGCTGCACGTCAATCTGAACGGCCTCCACCGGGCGCACGACATTCATCTCCGGATGAGTGAGCACAAGATGGAAGATCCTTTTCCTGAAACTGAGCGGAAGCTCTCCCAAACCCTTCGCCTCTAGCTTCAGACACACCAAGCCCAATTCCGAAATGTAGCGCTTCTTGACACCATTCTTCGCCTTGGCAGTGCTCGGTATCGTTTGGCGATCAATTGCCTTATTGATTGCCTTCAAGGAGAGGCCAGTCACCGCAGAAGCTTGAGCGGCAGTCAGTTGCAATTCCATAATCATCACCTGTCGTAATTGTACCCCAGGCAGGGAACGATTATCCAGAAGCGAATAAGGGGAGGACGGTTCCTCCCTGTCTGTGGCCGCTGCGCGTCCTGCGCCACCCACCTCAGCGGGCCTGTTCCTGCCCGCAACGCCGCCCCTTAAAGCAACAGCACGAAGCACCTATTGCGCTCCGCGCCCAGCAAGGAAACCAAGCATTCCTGAGAGGCTCCGCCTCTGGCGCGCGCAAGGGGTTTCCCAACAGTCTTCCGCGCTTCGCTTGTGCAGACCTTCGCTGCGCTCGCCCTCCACTGCGTTCCGGGTGGGGATACCCCTCCCCTTGCACTTGCCGCCTCCGCTGGCGTGGGCCAGGGCCAAGGCGTGTTTGTGAGCAAACACAGCACGGCCATTCAAAAACGGAGGAACCACTCATGAACGCCACCACCAGCACCATCACCCCCATCAGCGAAACCCCCAGACAACCGCAGCAACGGCAAACCGCAAAGGAGATGATTGCCGCCAACGTGAAGAGCCTTGTCGAGCAGTTGGAAGCCGGACACAGCGATGCGCTCACGGCCTACCTCGACGCGATGAGCCGCTTTCACAATTACAGCTTTGGAAACATCTTGGAGATTGCGCGGCAGAGGCCGAACGCAACCCGCGTTGCTGGCTTGTACGCATGGAACCAGCTTGGCCGCAAGGTGATGAAGGGACAGAAAGGCATCCGCATTCTCGCTCCCATGATCGGCATTAAGCGCAAGCCAGACGCCGAGGCCGAGAAGGACATCACCAAGCAGAACACCCGCGTTTTGGTTGGCTTCCGTAACGCTTACGTCTTTGACGTGGCGCAGACCGAAGGCGCAGAGCTTCCAGCCATGCGAGAGATCAGGGGCACAGTTGGCGAGAACCGCAACCGTCTCGTTTCGTTTATCAACGACCAAGGCATCGAGCTTGTCTTTACGGAGAAGATCGCTCCCGCACTCGGCATCAGCTACGGCGGACGCATCGCCATCTACTCCGGCCAGTCCGAAGCCGAGGAGTTTTCAACCCTTGTCCATGAACTCGCGCATGAGATGTTGCACAAGGCCGAGCGGCGCACCAACACCACCAAAGTCGTAAAGGAGACGGAGGCCGAGGCTATCGCGTTTGTGGTTGGCAAAGCGGTTGGCTTGGAAACAGGCACCGCATCCGCCGACTACATCCACCTGTACCACGGCAACGCTTCTTTGCTTGCCGAGAGCTTGGAAGTCATCCAGCAGACCTCAGCCGTCATCCTTGCTGCATTGCAGCCGCCGACCGCAGAGCAAGCGGCGATGCCCGATGCAGAACTGGCGAAGGTGGCGTAATGAAAACCATCCTCGCAATTCTCAAACAGACTGGAGGGTGGCACCACGGCCTTTCCCTCCGCATCGAGAATCCGCCCTATATGGCCTTAGTCATTGAGGCAACGGACGAGTCCGGCCCGTGTGGATTGCCCTCAATTTCTGTCTGTCACTACGGCGAACAGAACGGCGACCTGATGCGCGACCCGGAGATGTGTTTCGAACTAGGCCTGGCGGGAGGAGCGCACCTTAGCCCCTTCTACTACCGAAACGACTACCTCGGCGTAGAGCAGTGGAGCCGCACCATCGAGCGCGACCACTACGTTTACCTCGCCAACTTGCACGACCAGCAAGAGCGATTTGCCAAGCAGTGGGACAACAACCTGCGTTTACAAGGTTTCGCGGAAGCCTTTGAGCGGCAGCAGACCCCGCGCGCCTAAACCTTTCCCGCCTCGGAGCGGATAGGAAAGCGCGTCCGCTCTATAACCCAACGCAGTGCAACCGCTCAAGGAGAGCACTCATGCAAGATAGCAGCGCATTCCAATACCTCGCCATCGACACAATCCACGAGTCCACCACCAACCCCCGCCGCACCTTCGATGAAGCCAAGCTGTATGAACTTGCCGAAAGCATCAAGCAGCACGGCCTCATCCAACCTCTCACCGTGCGCCCCAACGCAGACAGCTTCGAGATCGTCACAGGAGCAAGGCGTTTCCGCGCTTCTCAGTTGGCTGACCTGTTTTCCGTTCCCGCCCGTATCGTCGAAATAAACGACACCCAGGCGCTCGAATGGCAGTTGGTCGAGAACTCGCAGCGTGTGGACGTTCACCCATACGAAGAGGCGCAGGGCTTCCAGCGTCTACTCGACATGCCCGGTTACGACGTTGCCGCTTTGGTCGAGAAGTCCGGCAAGAGCGCAAGCCACATCTACGCCCGTCTGTCCCTCTTACAACTCATTCCCACGATTGCCGAGGCGTTCACGCAGGAGCGCATTACAGCCAGTCATGCGAACTTGCTTGCCCGTCTACCCCACGACGCACAGGCCACCGCCTACGAGCAGTGCTGGCGTAAGGACTGGCAGGACAAGGAGCCGCATCTGCTACCTGCCAAGCATCTCTCATCATGGATACAGACCAACTTGTATCTGTCTCTCGCGGATGCACCGTTCGACCGCGAAGACCGCACCCTAAACCCCGCTGCCGGTGCTTGCACCACTTGCCCCCGTCGCAGTGGACACAACACATCCTTGTTTTGTGACGTGCAGGGCGACCAATGCCTCGACTCGGTTTGCTACCAGAGCAAGGTAGAAGCCCACATCGACCGCGAGATAGCGGCCAAGCCGGAGCTCGTGCAGATCGAGAACGGTTGGCGCAATCCCAAGGAGCAGAGGCCGGGAGCCGTCCAGCGTGGTCATATCCGGGAGATCGAGACAGTTGTCGAGAACGCGGATGCGGAGCCAGTCATGCCCTGCGCCTCCGCCAAGACAGCCATCATCGTCTACGGCAAGCGCGTAGGCACGAAGCTAACCGTCTGCACCGATAAGAACTGCCCCGTGCATGACCCGAAGGCAGCCGCAGAACAAGCGGCCCACCCCGCGCCCGTCATGGCACCCGCGCCAGCTACCGAAACGGAAGGCGAACGTGAGGAGCGTGAATCGGAGTACGAACAACGCAGAAAGGAGCATGAAGAAGAGCAGCAGCGCAGGGAGGAGGATCGCAAGCAGCAATTCGACCGGGAGCAGGAGGAATATGAGGCCGAACGCACCCGCAGAGAAGCCCTGCATAAAGCGCGCCAGGCCACCTTCGAGCGCATCCTTGAGAACGCCCCAGCCATGTTTAGCTCCGCTCAGTTAAGGGTGTTTCTCCGCGCCCTCGTCAACCTTGACCCCTACACCATCACCGACGACGTAGCCGAACACTTCGCCGACGATGACGAGAACAACCAGCAGACCGCCGAGGAAATCCTGCTCTCCGCCATCGACGGCCTCACCGACGAGAAGCTGACCGGCTTCGCACTCCGGTTGGCCCTCACCGGATACGTCGGCCTCCCGCGTGAAGGCGAGTTCGACTTCCTCATCGAAGCCGAGGCCGTATTTGTCACGCCACAACCTAAGAAGGAGAAGAAGACAAGGAAGGCACCGACTTCCATCAAACCCGCAGCGAAGAAGACCACTACAAAGAAGAAGATTGCTGCGTAAAACGAAGAAGGCTTTCAACCGGCGGGGCTGCGTTCGCGCGGCCCCGCTTCCATTTCTGCCCACGAATTCCGGGCGGCGGGGCCGTTCCTTCCCCTGCACCCCTCCCCCTTCACAAGTGGCTATGTCGATAGTCGCCGTTGACAACTTCCGGCTCCGTTTCAGATCCAGCTTCGGGAGTCGAGCTATCCGTCATTTCACTATCCTCAGTACCAGCCAATATCTTGGCATAGGTAGTCTGGAGGTATGCCAAGGACTCGTCTCGATCAGCGTTATAGTTGAGCTCTTTCTCGAAGAGTTGCAGCCTAGTGCGGCAATCGTTCAAAATCTCAGACCAAGTTCTAACCCAGATTTGAAGTCCCTCTTTGCGGTGCAACATACCGTAAGGACGGTCGCTGCTGCTGACCTCTTCCTTGGCAAAAGGCATCAGATCGTTTGAGACCACCCAAAACTCCCACCGTGCTTTGATGTTCCGAAAGCGTTCGTCATCCTGTACGGCAAATGCGTAGGAGCGAACCTGACCAGTCTCTTTTTGGCCGATCTTGACGGAAGGTGCCTTCAGTTCGACTACTAGGTAATCACGCTCATCGGCCCTGGCCGATGGCACCTTACGTGTCATAAACAGGTCCACGATGCCAGTTGTGCCATCAAGCCGCTTCACGGGCTTGTCGACGATTGCGTCAGAACCCATCTCCTTCAGGTGCTTCTTCAGAACCTCGGTTAGCGATTGATCGCTAACCGTAAGGGCAAACTGCTCTCCAAATAGCCACGTATTCTCGGCAACGATTTTGTGAAGTTGGGAGCGCTCCTTGAGATGCTTTTTGAGATCGGTATCGAAGAGCATTGCTTCAAGCCCGGTAAGGAATTCCAGTCTGTCTGCGACCATCTTTGCGGAACTGATAATCGAGGCAAGACTTGTCTTGCGTAGGAGCTTCGCAAGCTGTTCCTGCTTATGCTTCGGCAGGCCCAGCACTTCAGTCATGATGAGTTGGATCTCTTCGGGGCTGTTCTCCACGCCCTGCTTAAGCATTCGCAATTGGAATCGCTTGTTGCGCGGATCAAGCGTCTCGAATTCAGGCATCGCCTTTGCCACGTTCAACGCGACAATATCGAATACTTGCCGCTCCGCCCGCTGAATAGGAGACTCCGGTTCACCTGTATACGGATAGACAGCCTCATCTTTCCAGCGTTCAACACGAGAGCGGGTATCTTCGGCGAGACGGGCTTTAAAATGTGAGCGAAGATGCTCTTTGCCGTCTGCAATCGCGCTCTCCAACCCAGCATCCAGTTCAGCTAGGTCGAGGGTTCCTTCCTGACTCAGTCGTGAGTTGTAGGAACTCTTTAGGTACGCCGAGAACTCGAAGCCAGGAGCGTGAATTCCAGGCGGAACACGATGCAGCGGAAGTCCTCCCTGATCGCAGAGGTATAGCATCCGCTCGGTCGGCACTTGCCACTCGATTACATCTAAAGACGCCGGAAAGGACTCGCCATTGCGCTCGATCGGCTTCAACGGAAAGCTCTTTGAGAGTGCAATGGCAGCAGCGGGCTCAATGTTCCGCCCCGCCACTGATATAGAAATTCCTGGATACTCCGTCATGTAAAGCGCAAAGAACTCTGAAAACTCTTGTGCGACCGCATCGGTGTCGAACTGCCAATCCTTATCCAGTTCACTTATACGGACGCGAGTGCCGGGCCGTGCATCCGCTGCCGCCTTCAATGCTGCCGTCAACTTTGCAGTTCTTACATTGTCGCGGACGATCGTGACGGTGAATGTCTGGAGAGTTCCATTGGAATCTCTTGCCGTTGATTCCCATTCGGCGACTCGGCCGAGGGCCAGAGCCCGCAGACGGCCACGGCCTTCCTTTCCATGGAGATGCCGCTGACCATTCTTTGACAGATTGGTCGCTTTTTTCCATGAACCGCCCAAGTTCTCGAAGAATTTGATCCCTTCTTCGTAGGTCATCCCGTGTCCGTTATCCTGCACAGTGACCGAACGCAACGCGATTTCCCCATCTTCGGCAGTGACCTTAATAGAGGTGGCTTCGGCATCCAACCCGTTCCAGATCAATTCTGCGATTGCTTGCACAGGGCGTCCCGTGGTCAGCTTCTCCGCAAAATCCTCTTGGACATTGAGGGTGACAATCCGCTCGTCATTCATCGCCATCACTCTCTCTCGTAGCGACAATTATTGCCTAAAGCGAATTTTCAGGTGCTGACTCGTGAGAATGGCAGCATTCTCGTCGCCACAGGCGAATCATGGGCAGATCGAAGAGAGAAGCCCGAGTTCGCTTTTTCTTCACCCATCTTACATCGTGAGGGCAAATACGCCATTCCGAGGAAATCGGAGCGGAAGCAGATCGACCAAGCATCAATGAAAGTCATGCGAGCGCATCTCCATTGCGCCATCGACAAGGGCTGTGAGTCCCGTGGCCTTCACATGGATTACGCCGTCCTGGTTTTGCAGAACGCCCTCCGCCAATAAAAACTTGCTCCGCACAACGGTCAGCCGCTCCCTCTCGTAGAGATCGGGCGTCACGATGACGTTTGCAATTCCTGTTTCATCTTCCATCGAGAGGAAGATGAAGCCCTTAGCAGTACCGGGCCGTTGGCGGGCGATGACACACCCCGCCGCTTTCACGAACTGACCATCTCGGCAGCGGCGGAGCTCTGCGGCCGAGAGCACATTTCTCGACCGCAATTCCTGCCGTCGATAGTACATGGGGTGTTTCCCAACGGTGAGGCCGGTTCCTGCGTAATCGGCGACTAGACGCTCCTCCGTATTCATCTCCTCCAGAGGCAAAGCACCGGAGGCCTCCCGAAGCCAATCGCTGTTCTGTCTGAGCAGCGGCCCTTCCAGTTTGCCGGCGCGTTCCACCTGCCACAGAGCATCACGGCGATGCTCGATTCCATCGAGCTTGTTGAGGGCACCCACCCGCGCCAGCAGCGTCAGCTCTTTACGGTTGAGCACAGGAACGCGTAACGCAAGGTCTTCCGCTGAGCGGAAGTGGCCGTCCTGCGAACGAGTCGCAACGACGACCTCTGCGGACTGACGCCGCAGACCCTTCGCGTAGCCCAAGCCCATCCGCAACGAGAGCGCACCATCGACCTCATGTTCGATAGTGCAAGCCCAATCTGACACCTGAATGTCGATTGGCCTAACGCGCAGCCCATGACGCTGCGCGTCTTTCACCAACACGGCGGGCATGTAGAAACCCATCGGCTGATTGTTCAGGATCGCGCAGGTAAACGCAGCGAGATATTTCACTTTCAAGTAGGCCGAGGCATACGCAATCAGTGCGAAGCTGGCCGCATGGGACTCAGGAAAGCCGTATAGCGCGAACGAGCTGATGTTCTGAATGATGTTCTCCTGAGTGGCAGCATCAAGTCCGTTGGTCGTCATGCCCGCACGGAGCTTGCCTTCGAGATTCTTCATCCGCTCCCAGGACCGCCGCATCCCTACGGCGCGGCGCAACTCTTCCGCCTCGGCACCGGAAAAGTTGGCAACTGTCATCGCTATGCGTAACAGTTGCTCTTGGAAGAGTGGAACGCCAAGCGTTCGCTTGAGTACGGGTTCGAGCGAAGGATGCGGATACGTCACGGCCTCTTTCTTCTGACGCCGCCGCATATAGGGGTGCATCATCTTCCCGACGATGGGGCCGGGGCGAATGATGGCGACTTGTACGACAAGATCGTAGAAGCGTGTGGGCATGTTCCGAGGCAGGGACGCCATCTGTGCGCGGCTCTCGACCTGGAACATGCCTACGGTGTCGGCTTGTTGCAGGACTTTATAGACTTCGTCATCTTCGGGGAGTTGGGCGAGATCTACGGACTCGCCATAGTGGCGGGGGATCAGTTCGATGCAGTCTTTCAAGACAGCCATCATGCCGAGGCCGAGGAGATCTACCTTGATGATGCCGAGGTCGGCACAGTCTTCCTTGTCCCACTGGACGACGGTGCGACCCGGCATGGACGCGCGTTCGAGCGGGACGACGCAGTTCAACTGGCCCCGACAGATGACCATGCCGCCCGAGTGCTGGCCGAGATGGCGCGGAAGGTCTTGAAGACGCATACAGAGTTCGAGGTATTTTGCGATGCGAGGATGCTTGAGGTCGAACCCCGCATTTTGGAACGAATGCGCCATCGTATCGGTCTTGCCGCGCCACTCCCACTGACTGACGAGGCCCGACAATCGCCCTAGCGACTCTTGATCGAAACCGAGGGCTTTGCCGACCTCTCGCGCCGCCGACTTGCCGCGATAGGTAATGACGTTTGCCGTCATAGCGGCTCCGAGTTCGCCGTATCGCTGGTAGACGTATTGGATGGCCTGCTCTCGCTTGTCTTCGGATGGGAGGTCGAGGTCAATGTCCGGCCACTCGCCCCGGCTCTCGCTCAGGAACCGCTCAAAGAGCAGTTCCATCCCTACCGGGTCAATGGCCGTAATTTCGAGCGCGTAGCAGACGGCAGAGTTCGCCGCACTGCCGCGGCCTTGAATCAGGATGTCGTTTTTCTTGCAGAAACAAACGATGTCCCAAACGATAAGGAAGTATCCAGCGAAACCCAGCCGCGCAATCAGTTCGAGTTCGTGATCGACTTGCTTCTTCGCTCGCTCCAACAGGGCAGCGTTATTCTTCGGCCCGTACCGGCGCATTACGCCTTCGGCGACTCGCTTTCTGAGAAAGCTGTCCATCGTCTCGCCGTCAGGAACGGGGTAGCGCGGAAACTCATAGCCAAGATCATTCAGTTGGAACCGCAGACGAGCGGAGAGTTCAAGCGTCTCCGCCACAGCTTCCGGTACATCGCGGAAGAGCGCAGCCATCTCTCGCCCAGGGCGCAGATGCCGCCGATTGTTGAGAGCCAGTAGACGACCGGCGTGGTCGAGATCGGTGTGGTGACGCACCGCCGTAAAGACATCGAGTATCTCGCGGTCGTATGCCGTGGCATAGCGGACTCCATTGGTGGCGAGGACCGGCAGTTCCAAAGACCCTGCGATTCGGATCGCCGCTTGATTGCGCCACTCCTCCTCACGTTCACGGTGACGCTGGACTTCGATGTAAACGCTGTCTCTTCCGAAAATCCTGACCAGCCGTTCAACCGTCTCGCGGCCTGCCTCCTCCCCTCCGCTCACAAGCGCGGCAGCCAATGGGCCTTCGTCGCCTCCCGTGAGGCAGACCAGGCCGGCAGAGTATTTCTGCAAGTCGTCAAAGGTAGCCGCACCATCGCACTTGACCCTCTCCCGCATCTTGAAGCTGGTAATGAGCTGACAGAGATTCTGGTAGCCGACACGCGACGCGCACAGCAGAGGAAGCCGGGCAGGTTCGGCGGGATGTAGGTGCGGGAGCCACTCGGGAGGGGTGAGCCGATTTCCGAAGCTCGATACGGCGATCTCCGCTCCCACATGAGCGTGAACGTCATTCCGTTTCGCGCTTGTGTGGAATCGCGCCGACCCGTAGACGCCGTTACGGTCGAGCAAAGCCATCGCGGGCATCTCCAGTTCGACGGCCCGCTTGATAAGCTCCTCAGGTTGCGAAGCGCCTTCAAGGAAGCTGAAGGCGCTTGAGGAGTGCAGTTCGATGTATCGCTCAGTCATAGAGCGTCACCACCTGCCATGACTGCTCTTTCAGGTCGCGCACCACACAGCAACAGAGCATCGCCCCGTCACTGGACCGAGCAATCAGATCCCATTGCTCCAGCGCCCACGTCTGACGGTTCCACCAATCGCCTTCGGCCAGCCACGGGCCGTAGGCGTGTTCCACTTCATACCTGCAACCTCGAAAGACGAAGGATGCCGGTTGCCGATCGCGCAGCGTAATCGACGCCCTCTCCGGTGGACGGAGTTGCCGCATGGCCGCCGAGGAGCTGACAGTCGCGGACGAGGAGCTATGGACTGACGGTACTTTGAAGGGCTCGACACGAAAGCCGTCCGGGTGATTCGTATCTCGGAGTACCGGACTGCCCACGCACTCATCCCCCACGAGAGCGCGGATGCGGGCAAGCGTTACATCGAGACGCATCGGCTCCGGCAGTTGGGGGGAGAACAAGCCAAGCTGCACCTTGCTGGTGCTGCCCGGTTCAGCGGCGAGTGTGACCGCAACAATTGCGGCCTGCGGCGGATGCGCCTCAAGATCGAGATGCAGCAGCTTCATCCAAAGCGGGCGATCATTCGTAGGAAGGGCCGGTCGTACCGTTCGGACGTGCGTGGCACCGCCCTCCAAAGACAGAGTGATTATGACCGACGCAAGCGCAAGGATGCGGGCCGTAGCCCGAAGGGTGAGTTGTTCGAGCATGACTCCTAAGACAAAGAGAAGGGAGTCTAGCTGCTCGACTGGCGTATCCAACTCCATTCGCTCTTGAAGTTCAAAGGCCGCTTCATACGGTACGAAATGATGTGGGAGTTCGCCCCGAGCTAACTGGCGAAGGCGTCTGCCTTCCTGCCCTAGACGCGCAATCAGTTCCTTCTCTGGAAGAGCGGCCAAGGCCCCGAGTGTGCGGATGCCCCAAAGTCCAAATGTCTCTGCGTGCTCACTGGATATCTCCAGAACTTTGAGCGACAACGGAGCGAGAGCTGGGCCCTCGTTGCCTGGCGCAATGAAGGCGATGCGTGAAGATGAACCGCGAACATACGACAGGGCCGCGTAGAAGTTCCTGCTAATCGCAACCGACGCGCTCATCCCAAGAACTTGCACGCGACGCAGCAGCTCCCGCGCCAGCACTTCAGGCGGCCCAAGCAGCTTCTCCGTCCCCGCAATATCAATCACGCAGAGGAAGGCGCAGCCATTGCTACGATCTTCGACGCGCGGGGAGAAGGCGCCCGCGCACTCCAGCATGACCGCGTGTGTTGAGACCTCTTCCGTGCGTGATCGTGGAAGCACGTTCAACGAGGAGAAGGTGTCCAGCTCTACTCTCGTCATCCCGCGGAGTATGCCCAAATAGCGGGCTTTCGCATTGAACGAGCAAACCGTTTGCAGCGGAGGTTCACCTTCAACAACAACGATGGGGCGCTCTCGCAGCTCTGGCCGCAATCGCAAGACCGCTTGCGCCGGAAACTCCTTCGCATACAGACACGCATACAGTTCGCCGGCACGGTTCATCGAATGCCTGCCCATGCTGTTTTGCTTTGCCAATCGACACAGCTTGCGCGTTGCGGAGGCTTGCGAAGCGGAACCACCTTCGGCGAGGCTTCGGCGAATCGCTGGCGCGATACCTCGATATGGCGTTCAAGGCCGATAAAAACTGTGCTCTCCCCGGAGAGCGGCGGTCCTGCTTGCAGACGCAGGACAAGACCCGCGCTGCTCTTCGAGCAGGCGTGTTGCGTCAGCAGGAGGACGCTTGTCCGGCTTCGCTCTGCTGCGGCACCGTAGCGGAACCATGTCGCAAGCGGTATGCGCGAGACGTGTTCAGGCGCAAT
Source organism: Granulicella sp. (assembly GCA_965277925.1). GTDB lineage: Bacteria > Acidobacteriota > Terriglobia > Terriglobales > Acidobacteriaceae > Granulicella. The sequence goes on from OZ255850.1 coordinate 3,916,042, forward strand.
GCTTCCCAAGTCCAGCACGATTGCACTGAACCCGCCCCCTTGTAGAAGCAGATCGGTGGCGCGAAGAGCCTGCTCGACCCTCAACCAGGGCTTTGCCGTACGGGTTGATAGACCGTGGCGTTTGGATGGTTGGAAAGTGTGTGGCTCAACGGCCTCTCGTTCGACCCGAATCTTGAGTTGCGGCTCGGCGCATCGCGGGTATATAGGGCCACTTCGCAGCAACTCACTCACTCCTTTAGGCAGACCTTTCACCTCAGAGCGAGGATGCGGGCCGAAGCCACCCCCGTGCAGCCCTCGCTTCGCGGACGGCGTCGCAAGGTACTTCTCTGGCAGGGCGAAGTCATCCTGCGAAGAGGAAGGTGGCTTGCTGGAAGGAGGCTGTACACCGCAGCGAACCCAGAGCAACCGTTTCAGGTCTATGCCGGATGCAGCGGCAGACTCGGGGCTGAGCGCGTTCGACACGTCGATCCACGCACAGACTCTCTCCGCCTTCGTGACTTGAGCCACGAACGATAGAGCAAGAGCCGTTCTCCCGGAACACTCCGCCCCTATCATCTCCGTTACCGCGCCTAACGGCAGTCCCCCATCCAGGAGGACATCAATAGCAGCGACCCCCGTTGGCATGATTTCACGAATCGACTTCGCTACAGGCGTTAACGCGGAGGGGCTTCGGTCTGCCAAGGCAGCTTCAATTTGGGAGCGTAGGGCGGTGGCAGAACTCATAATGTTCGCCTTATATTCGCCTATTGGCCCGGTGGTGTACAAATGATGAATGCAGTCAGAATTGTGCAATCCGACTCTAAGCGACTGAAAGAAAGCTATTTACAGCACGTAATCTTTACGGAAACGCTCGCATTACCCATATCGCTTTCAGCGAGAACGACCACTCCTGCGTTGCTGTCTGACTGCACGCCAGTCTTGTGTCTAATGTGAGGTCCGGCCACTTCGAGAGAACGAATGGTGACTCCATCTCTCGCTAATGAGCGAACACCTGACATCTCAGGTAGACTCCCAGCGGCGAAAGATTGGTGGCTAGAGAACGCCTGTCGCATCGCCGCTTTTCGTCTTCCAAATTTTCATCCGTTCTGCCAGGAAAGTGCGAAGGAGAACGGAGGGTCTGACCACCACACTCCGGGAAACGAGCGGTAATCTAATTTGTATGAGAGTTCAGTTCGGGGAATTCGAGTTTGACTCCTCCACCGCCGAATTGCGTCAGGGCAAAACAGTGGTTCCCCTTCAGCCCCAGCCGGCAAGCGTGCTGGCGCTGCTCCTTGAGCGGCCGGGACAGACCGTAACGCGCTCTGAGATTCAACATCATGTCTGGGGAGCAGACACGCACGTTGACTTTGAACAAGGAATCAACTGGTGCGTCCGTCGCATTCGTGAAGTCCTGGGCGACTCCCTCACGGAATGTCACTATATCCAGACTGTCCCACGGCGGGGGTACCGCTTTGTCGCGGAGGTGAAGGAATGTATACCTCCATCGGCGAAGAACCGCCCGGCAGTTTGGTGGAAATACAGGAGGATTGCCGTAGCAGCAGGTGTTCTGGTGCTCATAGCGATCTGGGGCGGGCTCGCCGTCGGACGTGCCCCCCTTCACAGAGTGACCGTGCTAGTCCTCCCCTTCGATAATTTGAGCGGTTCACAAACAGGACCTGCCTATGAAGACATCGCATCGGATCAACTCATGGCTCAGTTGGCCCTTATCAATCCGAAAAGGCTGAGCGTGATCGATCCAATGACCGCGAGAAAGTTCAAAAATACGAAGGAGTGCATCATCCACATTGGAAATCAGCTTGGAGCCGATTATGTTCTTCTGGGCGATGTGGAGTCGTCGGCGACCGCAGTAAAGGTCGATGCACAGTTGTTTCAGGTTTCCACAAATCGTCAGGTCTGGGCGGCGGAGCGGCAGATTCCCCGTAATGGAGAGTTCTCGCCGATTTGGAAAGAAATGAGCACCTCGATCAGCGTTCAACTTCAACAAAACACTGTCGCCAAGAACTAATCACGCGAGATTCAATGTAGCGCAAATAGACGATTAGGCCGCCCACACGTACGTTTCTGTCTATGACCGAGTGCGCCCTTCGTCTTGCGGGTATCTGTTTGGCCTTTCACCTCTGCACCACGGGGGTTTTCGGGCAACCGGCGACATCACACACCATTCCGGGGCGCGATGTAGAGCGAGAGTTGCTCGTTCCCGTTCTCATTCGAAACCAAGGGCCATTTTGGTTTGCTCTGGATACAGGGATCGCTCATACGGCCATCGACCGAGAGGCAGTCCAGAAGGCCCACCTGGAACTCACCAGGAAAGACTCAAAACACAGTTCCATAGGACCGACTCGACTCGATATTGGTGGAAATGAGTTTGAAACCAGTCTGGATGTGCTCGACATCGGTGCAGCTGAGTATCAAAGGGCCGAGGACCAGCCTATAGCCGGGGTCTTGGGGATGGATTTCTTCGAGAAATTCATCGTCGTTTTAGACTACGATGCCGAAGTTGTGACTCTTCACGACGCCTCGCTAGATCTCCCCCGCGACGGCTCAAGGGCGGTCCCGATCACATTCAGGGATTCTCTTCCGTACGTTTACGCGACGATGAAGCTTCCGGGGCATGCGCCTGTCCGGCAATCTTTCTTGCTGGATACCTCGACCGGCGACGCAATCAACGATGACGCTTTCGGCCACCTCGGCCACGCAACTATTGGTCCGGACCTTGGCCGGGCAGAGTATTTCCGGATCGGTCCTTACCGGTTCACTGGCGTCAACGGTACGTCTGGTCCTTCTAAAGTGGGTGGTGAGCTGCTCCACCGCTTTCTGGTTACGATCGACATCCCACATGGCCGTATCTTTCTGGCACCAAGCCGGTATTACGGAGATGCGTTTCTGTTCGACACGAGCGGATTGGACTTAGAACGGTCTGATAACGGTCTCAAGGTCTTGCGGGTGTTTCCACGAACGCCAGGACAAGAAGCGGGCCTGACCGCAGGGGATGCGATCCTTAGCATAGATGGCCAGCCCACAAGCGCCTTTACTGTGCGTCAGGTGCGGTTGATGTTTCATGAAGTCGGACGCCATACGCTCTTAATTGAGAGCCAAGGTGTACGAAAAATCGTGGAACTGAAATTGAGGACTCTGTTATGAGATATGCGCAAGGCACCGCAGCGTTCGACTTGGAAGTGGCAAACCAGCCGACAACATGGAACGGAGCATTTCTTCTTCCTGGCGGCCGGGGATGGGATTCTTGCTCCTGAGTGCCCTACTTTGCTCTTCTTTACCTTTGAGGGCCCAGACGAGGCCTCTGGATCAGAATGTGTTCGCTGACAAAGCTGGGAGCACGAGTTTTCCCTTCGAACTGAGCCAAGGAGAGGTCATCGTTCCAGTCTCGATTCACGGATCGCGGCCTTTGCGCTTTGTCCTGGACAGCGGATCGACAAGGACATTAGTCGACCGAACGCTCGCAGCCTCGCTCGGCCTCAAAGAAGGCGATGCAAGCTCCTTGCAGGGAGCGGGAGAGGGCCGTGTACCTATCCATGCCTTACACGACGTCGAGCTACAGTTGCCCGGTTTGGAAAGCAAGGGGTACGACTGCTTCACCATCGATCTAGCACCACTCGAACAAACGATCGGGACACGGGAAGACGGCATTCTCGGGTACGATTTCTTCGCCAGATTCGTTGTAACCATTGACTTTGAAGCCAAGCGGCTGACCGTGGAGCTTCCCACAGCATTTCATCCGATCAAAGGTTCCGAAGAACTGCCATTAGAAATTCGCGGCAAATGGCCATTTGTGAAGGGTGAACTTGTCTTTCCAGGTCCAATTACGGTGCAGGACAGATTCTTTATCGATTCGGGATCGAGCGATGCAGTAGACCATCCTGTCGTGAAGACAATGCAAACTAGGAAGGACAGCAAGGCCGGCGTCGGATTGGGTACACCAATAGAGGGTGCGATAGCGACTGCTACCTCGTTCCGAATCGGCAGCTTCACTCTAAAAGGTCCGATGATCGTGGCCTGCTGTGGAGCAACTGACGCCACAAGTCGAATCATTGGAACAGAGGTCTTGCGGCGCTTCACAGTGACCTTCGACTATCCCTCGTCGCGGCTGTTCCTCCAGCCCAACCGCGCCCTTCATCAACCTTTTGGTTCTACTCCCCTTAATCCAAAGTAGGAGCGACAAGAGTGTCATATGTTCAAGCGAGATGGCAGCAGCGATGGAGAACTTTGCTGGAACCCCCGACTTGGCAAACTCTTTGAGATCAGACTGCGAGATGACTGCCGATGAAGGCAAGCGACAAACCTCAGGCTGTGCACGAATGTGAACGTTGTCTTGCGACGTTGACGCCGGCCGAATCAGGGCAACGTGTCAACGTGAGTGGAATAGTTCAGTGCAAAGTTTGCGGGCACGTTGGGCCGCTTCGCGTCAGAGTCCTCAGAGGCAATGACCGCTGATCCTCATCCAGCGAGGTCGAGCGGTAGCTGCCTCTCAGGGATGCTTGGAATCAAGTTGCGAACAAAGGCACGAACGAACTCGCTCACAACTCGAGCCTGATTATCTGATCTACATGCAAGCCGCGTTTCCACGACGAGCCCTTCGACTGAGAGGGGGCGGATGATGATGCCCTCTCTCGCTACGCGCCAAGCACCCGTCTGAGTGATGACGGCGACTCCCAGCCCACGCGACACGAACTGCGATGCCTCTTCCGCAGTTGTGACATGGTGAATAGACATTCCCGGAGCGGTAGCCGGCTTCGCTTTCTGTACGAGACTGTCATAAAGATAGGGGTGTACGTGCCGATCGAATAGAACACAGGAACGGTTCGAGAGTTGATTCGCAGTGATTTCTGTTGACCATGAGAGCTCATCCTGCTCAAGCATTACGACGAAAAAAGGCTGCTTTAAGACAGAAACAGAGCTGATCCTGGGTGTTTCAGGGATACCAGTCAGAAAGGCAAGATCAAGTGTTCCATTCAACAGATCATGCGAGAGCTCAACGGCGAATTTGCTGATGACTGCGATTTCGAGATTGGGGAAGAAGGGCAGCCGCAATGACAGCAGGTTCGTCATGAGAAAGGGATCTGTATATGGCGACTTCCCGACGTGCAGAACGAGCCTTGTACTCTGGTTTGCTGCCCGTGACAGACGAACCGCTCGCTCTCCATGTTCAAGTGCCAGCTTGGCCTCCGCTGCATACACCTCTCCCGCTGCGGTCGGTGCGATCTTCCTGCCTTCCCGCAAGAACAGTTGATAGCCGAGTGCCTCATGAAGGGACGCCATCTGTTTGCTTAGCGCTGACTGGCCGATACCGAGCTTCTCAGCAGCACGAGAAAAGTTCATTTCCTCCATCAGCACAACGGCCGCTCGCAGGTACTTTGTATCGGCTCCAGACACGGCCCGACTCCCAAGTTCCGTGGAGACATCATGCGGTTGTTCTTGCCTCCAAGAGCCACAAGTGTTCTCCCGGAGGAAGCGAGGTGTCAATCCACATGGTTTAGACGCTCGCATATCATCAAAGTCTCGCAGTCAGTGTCAGTCACTCATCACGGAGGTATTCCCTCCTGGAATAATCGTCGGACGAGAATTCATTGGACGGCCCAGTCTCGTGAAGCCAACACTGTAGTGGAATGTGAAAGCAGCGGAGGGCCGCGATGGACGAGAGAAGTCATCTCGAAAAGAAGCCGCCAGCCCGAGCTCTTCCTGAGCCAGGCGACCGGATACTTGTTGGTCGGCGAGACGCCGCTCGAATGCTATCGATTAGCCAGCGTTCTCTGGATTATCTGGTCGCCAACAGAGAGCTCAGCGTGCGCAGAATCGGGTCGAGAGTGCTCATCTCTGTCACTGAACTCAGAAGGTACGCACGAGCCGACCATCCCAAACCCCTTGCCTCTTAACAGCGAAGCTCAGCGCAATGGCCAGGCGGCCCAGATCCTAAGCGGCAGGGCTGAGGGCGTTGTCCAGTTTGTCGATCGCGGTATCGAGGTGTGCGCTCGAAAGATGAGCGTATCGAGCCGTCATGCCGATCGTTTTGTGGCCCATCAGAGTCTGTGCCGTCTTCAAGTCGACTCCGGCCATAATCAGCCTTGAGCAAAACGTATGCCGCAGGTCATGCCAAGTGAAATTGGTCACCTTCGCTTCCTCGACAGCAACCTCGAACCACTTTCGCGGATTATTGAGCGGCTTGCCAAATTTCGTCGGGAACACCCTTTCACTCTTATTTGCCTCCCGACGAAGGGCGTCGAGTGCTTCCTTGCAGGCTTTGCCAATCGGTATTTCCCGGTCGCTCCCGTTCTTGGTCTTGTCCAGATGAATGCGATTCCGATCAAAGAAGACCTCTGGCCATTCAAGACTGAACTGTTCACCCTTTCGCATTCCTGTCATCAAGGCCACGGTGAAGGCGTGAAGATGGATTGGGAAGCGACGCCCAATGACCTGCCGTAGGCGTGTTTCTTCGTCATGGAGGAGATAACGTATTCGTCCCGGACTCTCCGCTCGCGCTTCCACTAAACGCGCCGGATTTAGAGGAGCTTTGCCCGAGGCCAAAGCAATCTTGAAGGTCTTTGACATCAAAGCCTTGTACCGATTGCAAGTAGCCGGGCTCCAGTCGTGAGTCGAAATCCAGTGATCGATTTGCGCCGGAGTGATCTGGTCAACCGCTCGATCGCCAAACTCTTTCAGCAGCGGTTTCATTCGACTCTTGACGCTTCGGATGTCCTTCTTGCCGTGGCTGACATACCACTTCTCCGCATCGCTGGCGATCTCGGCGAACTTTACAGCTCTGCTACGCATGTTCGTAGGCAACTTGATACCGGCCCGCACCTCGGCTTTCCGCTTGCGATAAAGGTCGATCGCATCGCTCTTGCGGCCAACCTTCTCACGCTTCAGTTTGCCGTCTACACGGTAGCGAACCCACCAGACGTTGCTACCAGCTTCCTTCTCCCAAACGCCAACGGCCTTTGCAGTCGATTTACGGGGCATGTCCTTTCCTCCTGCAAATACAGTAACAAAGTATCCCCATATGTATCACCAGCGCTTCTGGAAGCGGAAACAGCCTCTCGGGTCGGAGAGGCTGTTGCTTCTAAGCTATTCAATCCATGTGAATTATGGTGCCCGAAGGGGGACTTGAACCCCCACGACCTCTTCAGGTCCGCGGATTTTAAGTCCGCTGTGTCTGCCGATTCCACCATCCGGGCGCCGTCCGGTTGCAACCTAATCCTATCGCAGTGCCGCGCGGCTTTTTCGAGCTGACCGCCGGAGTGCCGCGATCCGCTGCCGCTGCCGCTTCCGCCGCGTCAGGGACGCATGTGGCTGGGGGGTGGCCGCTCGCCGGTGGAGGGGCCGAGCGCCACGCGTCCAACCCCGCGAAATGGCGGACAAAACAGGCGCGTAAAACTCTCCCTTGACAAATGCGCCGGGGCTAGAGCAGAATTGCTGTCGATTTCAAGTTCCAGATAAGACAAACGCTTGTCTTTTAGAGAACAAACGTTTTTACCGATTCGACCGAAGAGCCGGGCCAGGTAATGAGTCATTTCTTTGGAGGCAGCATGAAAGCAATTCAACTTCTATTCGCCGCGTTCGTCGCGCTCAGCCTGAGCGCGATGCATGCGCAAAGCACCAACTCCGGCGATATCCGCGGCACTGTGACCGACCAATCGGGCGCGCTGGTGCCGGACGTGATCGTCACCGTGCTGAACGTCGATACCGGGGTCTCGAAGGACTACACCACTAACCACGATGGCGTGTACGACACCTCCTCCGTGGTGGCAGGGAACTACCAGCTCACGTTTGCCAAGACCGGTTTCGAAAAGTATGTGCGCGGGCCGATCACGGTCCAGGCCGGCTATACGCAGGTCAATGCGCCGCTGAAGGTGGGCTCGACCAACGAGCAGGTGACCGTGAACACGGACGTGCCGCTGCTGGACACCGAGGGCGGCGATCAGACGTCCACCCTGGAAGCGCACGACATGCAGCAGTTGCCCAACGTGGGCGGAACGAACGGGCCGGACTGGCAGAACTTCATGATCCTTCTGCCCGGCGCCACGGGAACTTATAACAGCAACACCAATCAGGCAAACGCGTTCAACCCTGGGCAGGAGGTTTCGACCAACGGCAACCTGCCCTTCAGCAACTCCTTCAGGATGGCGCCTCGACAACGCTTCCGAGCAGCCAGAACGCCAACCCGGCGGCCTTTGAGGATGTGCAGGAGCTTCAGGTCTCGCTGTCCACGTTCTCCGCGCAGTATGGGGTCGGCGGCCTGGTCATCAACCAGATCACCAAGGGCGGCACGGACAAATTTCATGGTGTGCTTTACGAATATTTTCAGAACACGGCACTGGACGCGGCCAACTACGGCTTCGGCACCAAGGAGAAGGTCCCGTTCCTCAACTACGACGACTTCGGCGGAACTTTCAGTGGACCGGTCGCGCTTCCGTTCCTGAACCTGAAGAAGAAGGCGTTCTTTTTCTTCGGCTACGATCAGATCCACAATAACGGCGTAAGCTCCGGCTACCAGACCATTCCGACTGCGGCGATCCAGAGCGGTGATTTCAGCGCAAACTTGACGGCGGCCACGCAACTCGGGACAGCGCCCTATCTGCTCTACGATCCCACGACGCAGACGATCGCGCACGATTCGGCCGGCAGCCCGTATCCGGTAAGAAAGTCCTTCCTGAGCGAATACGGGAGCAACGCCATACCCGCCGCTTTGATCGATAAGGTCTCCAACGCCTTCCAGCAGTTTTATCCGACGGCGACCAATCACATCCCTTACGGACACTTTGTGGACGCAAACCCGAACGCGGCCGGTGTGACGTCGAACAATTTTTACTCTCAGTACCCGAATCCGCGGCCGTGGAAGAGGTACTTCGGCCGGCTGGATTACGACATCACGCCGAATAACCGGTTGACCTTATCCGACACCCAGGGCGACGAAATTGAGAGCGGCGACAATGCCGTGACCGCCTGCCCCATCGGCTGCCAGATCGGCGACGTCGACAACAACAACGCGCAGGTCACCGACGTTTGGAACATCAATCCTCATTTGATCAACGAAGCTCGAATGGGTTACACCGATCAGTTGAATTTCTTCACGGACGCGGGCACGGGGACGGGCCTTCCGGCGAAGATAGGCTGGCAGTTCGCCAAGGCGGACGTGCTTCCATCCATCCAGTTTCACCGCAACTATCCGTATGCGTGGATTCAGCCGGCCACCAACGCGGAGTACAAGGAGTTCGTCTTCGATCCCTCCGACGTGGTGACCATGATCCGGGGCAGGCACATTCTGCACTTTGGCGGGGAGTTCGCGTTCTACCGCGACGACACCACGACCTGGGGCAACATCAATGCTGGAACGCTGCAGTTCACCGGGCAGTACACGGAAAACTGGACAGTCGATCCGAAGTCTGGTTTGGCTTCGCCAAATACAAACAGCGGCGAAGAGTATGCGGATTTCCTGCTGGGGTATGCGCAGAGTTGGAACGCGGGTGTGAATCCGGAGTACGGTGTGCGCCTGAAGAAGCCTCAGGTGTTCGCGCAGGACGATTGGAAGCTGACGCCGAACTTGACTGTCAACCTGGGTCTGCGCTACGAGATCAGCCACGGCTACAACGAGATTCGCGGCAACGAGGACAGTTTCGACCCGACCATCACGAATCCTGCTACGGGCACCGGGGGCGCGTATTGGTTCGGCAGCACTCACACCAACGGACGTACGTCGCTCTATGCGAATGTCTTCAGCACGGTGCTTCCGCGGGTTGGATTCTCCTGGCTGTTCCAACCCAATACCACCATCCGTGGCGGGTTTGGAATCTACACCTATAACTTCAGCACCGACAACTACGGCACCGCCGGCAATGCCGGTCTGGGGCAAGCGGTCTCTTCCTCGGGCAGCTTCAACGACCAGTCGAATGGCATCTATCCGGTGACGAAGTTCGGCGGGGCAGGAACGCTCTTCCCCTTGGGCGGGGGAGCCGCTGCACCGCTGCCCTTTACAACGTCGTCGACCAATCCGGAAAGATACAACGGCCAGCCCGCGGGCTATCTGGGCTATCACACTCCGATTCCCAAGATCTATCAGTGGAACCTGGCGACGGAGCGGCAAGTGGGCGCGAATATGGTGTTCACATTGGCCTATGTCGGTAGCCATGGGTTGAATCTGACCTTCCCGACGAACCTCAACGCCGTACCCGAGAATGAGTTGGGTGCGAACGACGTCTCCGGCTGCGGTACGGGATCCACGGTCAACTGCAACGAGGCTTTTCCCATCTACCAGGCCATCACCGGCAACCTCTATCAGGCGATTTCCAACTACAACTCGTTGCAGGCCACGATCACCAAACGCTTCAACCATGGGCTGAGCTTCAGCACCAACTATGTGTGGTCCCACTTCCTGGACGACCAGGACTCGTCGGGATGGGGGACCCATGCCGGGCCGCAGCCTTACCAGCATGCGAGCACTCTGAAGTTGAATCAGGCCAACAGGAACTACGGGCCCTCCAACTTCGATGTCCGTAATAGCTTCAAGACGTTCGTGGTCTACGACCTTCCTTTCGGCAAAGGCAGGCAGTTCCTGAACAACAACTGGCTGGAGGACGAGGTGATCGGCGGGCTGCAGATCTCCGGCACGGTCGTTGTGGCCTCCGGAAATCCGTTCCAGGTGTATGCGACCGATACCACGTATTCCCAGGCGGGCTCCCAGTTTCCGAACGCCACCGGAGCCAGCACGATTCCCCGGGGCGGCCGAACGATCGCAGAGTGGTACAACCCGGCAGCATTCTCCAATCCCGGCAATGGGAACTTCGGCAACGTGGGGAAGAACAGTCTGGTCGGTCCGGGATTCAATACCGTGAATCTCTCTGCGCTCAAAGCGTTCACCCTGCCTTGGGAGAGAATGCAGCTCTCGCTGCGTGTCGATGCGCAAAACGCATTCAACCATCCGGCCTTCGGCGCTCCCCAAGGGCAGCTTGCGGCCCCGGACGCGAGCGGGGTTTATCAACAGACCTCTAACTTCCAGACCAAGGGCATCAACATCGGCCAGGACCAGATCACCAGCGTGCAGATCGGCGGACGCAGCCTCCAACTTGGCGCGCGGTTGTCGTTCTGACGCTGCTCAACTCAACCTCCCAGGAGACGGCCATGCTGCCGTCTCCTTTTTTTCGCACGCCAACCCAGCGCCAATCGATCACCCGAAGCGGTCGGCTTTGTATATGATTTTGGATGAGAATGAGCCCAAAGATGATGCTCGCGCTGGCTGGAGCGCTTCTGCTCTTGAGCTCTGTCCCCTGTCTCACGCAGGGCGCGGAAGACAAGGCGCGCCAGCTAGCCGAGCACCAGCAGAAGGCGGCGCAGTACCTGCAGCAGAAGAAGCCCAGCCTGGCCGTTCCCGAACTGCAGGCCGTCGTCGCACTCGATCCAACGAACATGGCGGCGCGCGCCAACCTGGGCGTGCTGCTCTTCTTCGACGGTAGATTTGCCGAAGCCATTCCGCAGTTGAAAGAGGCCGTCGCGATCCAGCCAGACCTTTGGCGAATTCGTTCGCTGCTTGGCATCGCGGAGCGGCGCACCGGTGATGAAGCTGGAGGGCGAGGCGACCTCGAAGCGGCGTTTCCCAACATTCAGGATCAGAAGCTGAAGATCACCGTGGGCCGCGAATTGATCGAGAGCTACGCCGCGAGTGACGATCTGGATAAAGCGTCGGACATGATCGCCGCGCTGCTCAAGCTCGAGCCGACCAACCCGGCGTTGCTGTATACGTCCTATCGAATTCACACGGAGCTTGCGGCCACGGCGCTGCTGGCGCTGGGCGTGGCCGCGCCGGACTCCGCGCAGACGCACCAGGCGATGGCGCACGAGATGCAGCGCGACCACGATCTAACCGGGACGATCGCCAATCTGCGCGCGGCGATGGCACTTGATCCGACGCTGCCAGGGATTCACTTCGAGCTGGCCGAGGCGCTGCATGCGTCCGATGATCAGCGCCTGCGCGCGCAGGCCGAGGCGCAGTACAAGCTCGCCGTGGAGACAAACCCGAGTGACCCCAAAGCCGCAGCCCGGCTGGGCGATATCGAGGTCGAGAATGGCGAACTGGATGCCGCCGCGGCCGACTACAAGCGAGCCTTGAAGCTGCAGCCCGGCTCCGCCGACGCGGCCATCGGGCTGGCCAACGTGCTCTTCCAGCAGGGCAACGCGGCTGCGGCCGCTCCGTTGCTGGAGCAGGCCGAAGCGGCCGATCCCACCAACGTGCTGGCGCACTATCGGCTCAGCGCCGTCTACCGCAAGCTCAACCGGCCGGCCGATGTGAAGCGTGAGCTCGATCTGTATCAGAAATATAAAGACGAGCACGAGAAGCTGATGAAGGTCTACCAGCAGATGCGGGTGATCGCGCCACAGGCCGATGCGGAGAAGTAACGGATTGCGTATGTTCTGGAAACGGGCTGGGCTGTTGCGATGGCTACAAAGCTGGGCTGCCTGCGGCGGCGCGATGCTTTCCGTGTTGCTGCTTTCCTATTTGCCGCTTGCTCTCTGCGTTGCACGGGCCGGCGCACAGGCCGCACCTCACCCTGAGCCGCATGCGGCCGCGCCAGCCGTGCATGCTCCGCAGCTCGTGGACATCACCGCCTCCACCGGCATTCACTTCCAGCATCTCTCCAGCTCCGACCAAAAGTACATCGTGGAGTCGATGAGCGGCGGCGTCGCGCTGATCGATTACGACGGCGACGGCTGGCCGGATATCTATTTCACGAATGCTCCCAGTATTGCGATGGCGCTGGCTGGCAAGAAGGCGCGCGGTGCGCTCTACCACAACAATCGCGACGGCACCTTCACCGACGTTACCGACAAAGCGGGCATTGGCTACCCTTGCTGGGCGATGGGCGCAGCGGTCGGCGACTTCAACAACGACGGCCGCCCCGACCTCATCATCAGTTGCTTCGGCGGCGTGGTGCTCTATCGCAACAACGGCGACGGCACGTTCACCGATGTGACCAAAGCCGCGGGGCTCGATCACGACAAGGGATGGGCCACCGGCGTCACCTTCGGTGACTACGACGGCGACGGCAACTCCGATCTCTTCGTTCCGCACTACGTCGATCTCGATCTTCAGGACCTGCCGTCCTTCGGCTCGAAGACCACCTGCCGCTACCATGAGATCCCGGTGCAGTGCGGTCCGCGCGGCCTGCAGGGATCGCCTGACTCGCTGTATCACAACAACGGCGACGGCACCTTCACCGAGGCTTCCAGGCAAGCCGGCGTCGACGATCCGCGCCATTACTTCGGCCTCGGCGCTGTGTGGTCGGACCTCGGCAATGACGGCAAGCTGGACCTCTTCGTGGCCAACGACGGCGAGTCGAACTTCCTCTACAAGAACGACGGCCACGGCCACTTCACCGACATTGCGCTTGAGGCCGGCGTGGCCGTCAGCGACGAGGGCGTCGAGCAGGCCAACATGGGCCTCGCGCTCGGCGACTACCTGCACACCGGCCGCCTGAGCATCGCCGTCTCGCACTTCAGCGACGAGTACGCGGTGCTCTATCGCAACGACGGCAACTGCAACTTCTCCGACGTCTCCGACACCGCAGGGATCGCGCGCGCCAGCCGGCCCTATGTCGGCTGGGGCGACGCCTTCGTCGATCTCGACAACAGCGGCTGGCTCGATCTGGTCATCGTGAACGGCCACGTCTATCCGCAGGTCGATAACGGCGCCGCCGGCACTTCCTATCGTGAACCGAAGCTGGTCTACATCAACCAGCACGATGGAACGTTTCGCGAAGAAGGCGCGGAGACCGGCAACGCGGTGCGCGTGCCGCAGGTCAGCAGGGGATTGGCCGTGGGCGATCTCTTCCATCGCGGCGCGCTCGATCTGGTTGTCGAGAATCTCGACGGATCGCCGATGATTCTCGAGTCCAGACCCGACCCGGCGAACCACTGGATGGGCCTCACGCTCGAAGGCAGCCCAACCAACAAGCTTGCCCTGAATGCGCGTGTCCGCGTCACCACCGGTAAGCTGCAGCAGCTCGGCGAAGTGCGCAGCGGCGGCAGCTATCTCTCGCAGAACGACCTCGCGCTGCACTTCGGCTTCGGGCGCGCGCAGCAGATCGACAAGCTGGAAGTGATGTGGCAGGGCGGCGCTACGCAGACCTTTACCGATGTGCGCACCGACCGCTTCTACAAGCTCAAGCAGGGGGGCACGCTGATCGTCAGCGGCCAAGCTGCGCCGAGTTTGCATTCAGATAAAGCTGCTGCCAGAGTCGCGGCCAAGTAGGTCCGTCAACTGCTCTTCTTCGCTTTGCGCGAAGCTTTTCGCGTGCTCGCCGCGCTCTTCGAAACCGCCTCGTTCGCCGCGCCGGTCGACTCGCGAACAATCAACTCCGGCTCGATCCAGAGGATATCCGGAAGCGTCTCACCCGCGAGCTTGCCCAGCAGCGCGGAGGCCGCCGTGCTGCCCATGGTCTGCAGCGGCTGGCGGATCGTGGTGATGCTCGGAACGTGGAATGAAGCCGATTGAATATCGTCGAAGCCCATTACCGAAACGTCCTCGGGGACACGCAGGCCTGCATCATGCAGCGCGCGAATGCTTCCCATGGCGGACACGTCGTTGAAGCACAGGATTGCCGTGAAATCGCGGTGCTGATTCAGCAACTCATGGATGCGCGGATAGCTGATCTCCGGCGAAGACGAGTCCATGGTCAACTGCACAATCAGCTTGCGATCGATCGGCAGGCCAAGCTCCTGCGCCACCCGCAGCGTGGCCTGCCAGCGGAGCTCGGTATCGGTGCTGAACGACTGGCCTTTCATGAATACGATCCTGCGATGACCCAGCCCATACAGGTGTTCCAGCGCCAGCTTGGCCGCGAGTTCATGGTCCAGCATGACGTTGGTGATATCGGGCAGTTCGGTGTGCCCGGCGATCAGCACGGCCGGCAGCGGGAGCGGCGCGGTGAGATGCGTATCGATCGCGATCACTCCATCCACCCCGCGCGCCTGCAGCAGGTGCGGATAGGCCGCGATGAGCTTGGGCTTATGACGATGCTGCACGGTGAAATAAAAATACTGCCGCTCCATCAGCATGTCACCGATGCCGCCGATGACTCGCGAGTGATAGCCCTCGCCGAGCTCCGGAAGCATGATGCCTACGGTCTGCATGCGCTGCCCGCGCAGGGTGCGCGCAATCATGCTGGGGTGGTAGTTGAACTCCGCGGCCGCCTGGCGCACCCGCTCGCGCGTCGCCTCCGGAATGGAACGGCCCGGCGTGTCATTCAGCACGAACGAAATTGTCGATGGGCTGAGGCCGAGATGCTGCCCGAGCAGCTTCAGGTTCATCCGGCGCGCGGAAGTTGCAGATGGATCGGCGGGCTTCGTCATGGCAATCTCAAAGGCAGTCTTCACGGGCGGTTGAGGAACAACGAAATAGCTTCTCTCGTACTTAGCTTACAGGCAAAGAACCCTCTCCGGCGCTGCCGGCGGAGAAGAGTTGGCGGCGGAATGGAGCCGGTAATACTTCGTTGTAGACATTGGAACAAACGTTTGTCTAGAATAGCCTCGCGCGCCCCCACGGTTCCAGCGAGCGGTCCGCGACCCCCCGGTGCCGCAAATCGCCTGTCCCGACTTTCACCCTTGCCGGAGCTTTTTCATGCCTGCCTCTCCCGCTGTTCATTCCCGCGCTTCGAATTGGCCGGCCCTGGCCGCCCTGGTTTTGTTCGTTCTCTCATCGATCTCCTGCGCGGCGTTCGCGCAGCAGGCGGTGAGCGTGTTGCCGGCGATTCCCACCGATCCCGCGGCGGAGCGCTTTGTCGCCAACCTCATCGGTCAGATGACGCTCGAAGAAAAGATCGGCCAGATGAGCCAGATTCCGCTGAACAAGCCGCAGCCCATCGCTCCCGAGGTGCTGGCGCGCACGGGCGCGGTCGGCTCGTTCCTCTTCGTCACCGATGCCGCCGAGATCGACCGGCTGCAGCACATCGCGGTCGAGCAGAGCCGGCTGCACATCCCGATCCTCTTCGGCTTCGACGTCGTCCACGGCTTCCGCACGATTTATCCGGTCCCGCTCGCCATGGCCGCCAGTTGGGAGCCCGCTGTCGAAGAGCGCGCGCAAAGCATGGCTGCGAAAGAAGCCAGCGCCACCGGTGTGCGCTGGACCTTCGCGCCAATGGTCGATATCGCCCGCGACCCGCGCTGGGGACGCATCATGGAAGGCTCCGGCGAGGATCCGTTCCTCGGCTCGCGCATGGCCGAAGCCCAGGTGAGTGGCTTTCAGGGCGCAGTGCTTGGCGAGCCCGGCCACGTTCTTGCTTGCGTGAAGCATTTCGCCGGCTACGGCGCGGCGCTCGGCGGCCGCGACTACGAAGAGGCCAACATCTCCGACGAGCAGCTCTGGAATGTCTATCTGCCGCCCTTTCACGCGGCGCTCGCGGCCGGCGCGGGTTCGCTGATGAGCGCCTACATGGACCTCAACGGCGTGCCCGCCACTGGCAACCGCTTCCTCCTGCACGATATTCTGCGCGACCAGTGGCGCTTCCAGGGCTTCGTGGTCAGCGACTGGCAGTCGGTCGAAAACCTGACCACGCACGGCTTCTCCGCCAACCCCGCCGATGCCGCCGCGCGCGCGGTCAACGCGGGCGTGGACATGGAGATGACCAGCACCACCTTCCGCGATGATCTGCCCGCGGATGTTCATCAGGCAAAGGTCAGCGAGTCGGCCATCGACACCGCCGTGCACGACATTCTGCTGGTGAAATACCGCCTCGGCCTCTTCCAGCATCCCTACGTGGATGCAGCGAAGGCGGCCTCGCTCATGGTCACTCCCGAGCAGCGCCGCGCCGCGCGCATGGCGGCCGTCCGGTCCGCCGTTCTGCTGCGCGACCAGCACCATCTTCTGCCGATCGGCAGCGAGGTCAAGTCCATTGCGCTGATCGGCGAACTGGCCGACTCCAAGGCCGACATCATGGGTTCGTGGAGCCTCGGCGGCCACCCGGCGGATTCGGTTACTGTGCTCGAGGGTATGCGGCGGCGATTCAGCCCGCGTATCGCCATACGCTACACAACCGGCGTCGAGATTGAGCGCGAACAACCGTCCATCTTCGACGACCAGTTTGTCAGCGCCATACCCAGGCTGAAAACCGATGCCGCGCGGGCCGCCGAGTTGCAGCATGCGATCGACCTCGTCAAGCAATCCGATGTTGCCGTGCTTGTGCTCGGCGAGTTGCAGAGCATGAGCGGCGAACGCGCCTCGCGTGCCAGCCTCGCTCTCCCCGGCAGGCAGGAGGAGCTACTTGAAGCCGCGGTCGCGACCGGCAAGCCCGTAGTCCTGGTGCTGCTCAATGGGCGCCCGCTGAATATCACATGGGCGTCGCAGCATGTGCCTGCCATTGTCGAGGTCTGGTACCCCGGCACCGAAGGTGGCGACGCCATCGCCGACCTGCTCTCCGGCGACGCAACTCCCGGCGGCAAACTGCCCTTCACCTGGCCGCGCAGCGTCGGCCAGATTCCGATCTACTACGCGCACAATCTTTCGCAGATTCCCGACGCACCCGACACCCGTTACTGGGATTCGTCCAGCGCGCCGCTCTATCCGTTCGGCTACGGCTTGAGCTATGCCAGCTTCACGATCGGCAACCTGCGGGTGGCCAATTCCATCCACGCCGGGCAGAAGTTCGATGTCTCAGTCGATGTGCGCAACACCAGCGATCGCGACGGTGATGAAGTTGTCCAGGTCTACACACACCAGCGCGCCGGCAGCGCGTCGCGACCCGTGCGCGAGCTCAAGGGCTTTCGCCGCGTCGCATTGAAGGCGGGCCAGACCCAGACGGTTACGATTGCCGTCGACACCAACGACCTCGGCTTCTGGAGCCCGCAAACCCATCAGTGGTCCATTGAGCCGGGCGACTTCGATCTCTGGGCCGGCGACGACGCTACCGCAAGCAATCATGCGTCCTTCACGGTGCTTCCGTAGCCCCGCGCCTGCGTAACCCGCTTCTAGCGCTCGACCGAATACAGCGAAGTTTTCGCCAGAATAAACAGTGTCCGTCCATTCGTGCCGCCGAAGATCAGATCGATCGGCCGCTCCGCAACATCGATCGTCTCAAGGAGCTTGCCTGCGGGCGAGTATACATACACCTCGCCGGCCGCCACGTATACCTTGCCATCGGGGCCGGCTACAACGCCTTCGCCACCGCGCTCGGCGAACAGCTTCAGCGGCCCCAGCGTGCCGTCGGCCGCGACGTTCGCAACATACGTCTTGTGTTCCTCCTCGGCCGTCACGTAGAAGGGCTTGCCCGCCTCAGCTTTCGCCAGCGCAAAGCTGCGCAGCACGTCCGCCATCTTGGTCCCGTAGTACAGCGCTCCATCGACGAAGTCGCGCCCCGCGGGCAGAAACGTCGACCCGTCCGGCGACACATACTGAAACTCCCGATGCAGCAGCGTAGGATCGGCGGCGCTGCTCCGCAGGTTCCAGTAATCGACGGGCAGAAACGCCGTCATTCCCGGCCTCGGCTGGGCAGCCTCAGGTCGAATCAGCGTCAACTCCTCCGCGTGGTCATCCGGCTTGAAGCGATACACCGTTCCGTTGCCGGCATACGACACTGCGAGCAACTCGCCCTCGCGATCCATTGCCAGATTGGCTGCATCGATGGGTGCATCCAGCACCTTCTCCAACCCTTTCCGCGCCGACCACCGGTAGATTTTCTGCCAGTGCGCATCGACA
Source organism: Granulicella sp. (assembly GCA_965277925.1). GTDB lineage: Bacteria > Acidobacteriota > Terriglobia > Terriglobales > Acidobacteriaceae > Granulicella. The sequence continues at coordinate 3,934,730 of OZ255850.1, forward strand.
AAGTACACCGCACCGCTCGCGTCCACCGTCGCACCCGCGATGTTGAAAAAGCCCGTCGCCAGCCGCTTCGGCGAGACGCTCTGCGTGTCCTTCGCGGCCACAGCACGCGCACCGCTGACAGCATCGGAAACGGTCAACGCCTCGAGCTCGCGAAAGCGCGTGCTCTGGCCTGAATCCTGATCGAACACCGAATCGTCGAACGACACCTTGCTGTCGCTGTCCACGTGCAGATTGCGAAAGCTCACATTCTGCGAGTGCGCCACCTTGACCGCATAGGGAAACGCCTGCTGCATCGCCACCACGCGATACGAGTGCATATTCGCAACCAGAATGTTGCGCGAGTTGTCGATCTCCAGCGGTAGCGCGAAGCCGCCCTCACCATGTTCTTCTTCGGTCTGCAGCGCCGCCAGCTCCCAGTTCGACACATGGTCCAGCTTCACCTCCATGCGCACGTGATGCTCGCTCGAAAGCTCGTACACATGTCCCTCGGTCGCGGTGTTCGACACATACAGACCGGCCTGCGCGAACGTATTCGGCGTCCAGATATCGGCGAACGTTCCTCCCCCGCCATCCAGCACCCACAGGCTCGGATATTGGCCGTCCCAGCGATACTCGCTGTTCTGATCGCCGGTATGGTTGCTGTTGTAGGGATTGATGCGCGAGCCGTTCGGCGCGTTCGTTCCATGGCCGCCGAGGAAGCGCACATCGTCCATCCACGAGCTCTTGCCCGCGCGCCACATAGCCGCCGCGGCGCGCGAATTCACACCGCCCGTGTACAAGCCAATCCCGGTAACGATGTTGCTTCCGCCTGAGGGAGTCGTTAACAGCGCCACCGGGCCGCCCGGCCCATCGAAGCCCGGCGTATGGTCGGCCAGATCGAACTGCGTCGTGCTTGGATGCAGGCCGATCAGCACCGTATCCGGCCGCAGCGCAATCGTCCGGCTCACCAGATAGCGCCCCGACGGAACATACAGTACGGGATACTTCGCGATGGCGGCTTCGATTGCCGCAGTGTCGTCAGTGACGCCATCGCCCTTCGCGCCAAGCGTGCGCAGATTCAACCACCGCGCTCTGTCCGGCAGCGGTCCGATCGCCGGCTGCGGAAGTTCCGGAAGCTCCGCCAGCGGCTCGCTCTGGAACACAGTTCCAATCTCCGCCTTTCCGCCGATAGCTACTTGCAGGCCATGCGAAAACTCGCGCACACGATAGCTTCCGGGCCTCCCCGCGAAGATCTTTCCACTCTTGCGAAACTCCGCCAGCGTCGGCACATTTCGGCAAATGATATCTTTCAGATTGATTTCGGTGCGCTCGTTCTCCTCGTTGCTGATCACGATTGCAGGGCCGCTGATGCGCTCGAAGCGCGTGTCCTCGATCCACAACTCCTCTGCGTAGCCGGCGTCGATCGCGACCACCGACGGCACATTGGAGAAGCGGTCGCGCACCAGCGTCAGGCCTGCCTCATGCTCGCGGATCGCCGCCTCGCGCTGGCCTTCAAAGCTTGAATCGAGCAGCGTGAATTGCCACCCCGGCGAAGGTTTCTGAGTGATGATTCCATACTGGCCGCCGAAGAAGTGCAGGTCCTCGGCCTCGTTGCCGATGTCGTTGAGCGCCGCCAATCCGGAGCCGATGTGAAAATCCATGTGGCTCAAGAAGCAATGCTGCGCGACATGAAATCGAATTCCCACCGCCGCCGGATTTCCGTCGCCAATCTCGAAGTCGATGTTGCTCATCGCCGAGTAGAACGTCCCCGGATTCGCGTCAATCACATTCACGCCCGCCGGCACGGTTCCCGGAAGCGGAGCGCCGGCCCCGCGCCGCCCGCGGGCACTGCTTGCCCTCGCCGCATCGTTCACCGGCCGCCCACCCGTAAAGAACACAATGTAGCCGACGCCTGTCTGAAACCCCGGCGTATTCGGCGCGAGCACCAGCACCGGCCGATGCGCACCGTAGCCGATCAGCCGCACCCCCGGCCACACAAAGATTGTTCGGTTCACTCGATAGCGGCCCTCGGGCACAAAGACGATGCCTTGCACTGTCGTCTCCTGCACCCTGTCGATCGCCGCCTGCAACGCCGCGCTATCGTCATCCACGCCGTCCGCGTGGACGTCAAACTCGTCTTTGGTCAGGTACACCGCAGCCTTGTCATCGGGCCGTTGCGTGTAAACCGACGACGCAACCGCCGGCATGGCTGCGCCTAGCATGAAGGCCAGAAGAACTCGAAGCCCGATACCCAATCTCATAAGGATTCTTCTCCAGCAACAAATCTCCAAGCCACATTACTTCCACACATACGTCGCCACATCGCCCGCGCCCAGCGTAGCCGTGAACGCCTTCTTCCCGGCGCGTACATTGAACGTCTGCGCCGCCGCGCCCGTATTCGCGACAAGCAGCACCATCGTGTGTTCAGGAGTCTCGTAGGCCACATTCGGCAGCATGTCTGAACTCGAGCTCCCGAAACTCTCCGATGCGATCCGCACCGATCCCGGCCGCACAAATCGCGACGCCTGCGCGATGGTGTAGTACGCCAGGTTGCGCGTCACCGTATCGCCGTCGAGGGTGATCGCGCCCTGACACACCGGGCAGCCACCGTTGCTGGTGTGCGGCCCATCTTCAGAGTCCGCCGCGAGGTTCCACAGCAACACGTTGCGGCTCCAGTTGCGCGGCGCCTCGATGACGATCCGGCTGACCGAACGCGCAATCTCGAACGGCGTCTTATCCGGCTTCTCCACCACCATCTGCTCGGTGAAGTAGAGGTCCTTCTTCGGATACGCATCATGCACTTTGGTCATGGCATCGATCGTGCCGCCATACAGATGAAACCCCGTGCCCTTGGCATACTTTCTCGCCTGCGGATCGGCCAGCACCTGCAGCGGATACTCCGGCTTGTCGCAGTTGTGATCGTAGAGAATCACGTCCGTCTTGACGGCCGCCTCGCGAAACGCCGGCCCCAGCGCCGTCGCGAGAAACGTCGCCTGCTCCGCGGCCGACATCACCATGCTGGGCGTGTTCTTCGGGTTGAGCGGTTCATTCTGCATGGTGACCGCCCGAAGCGTAATCCCTTGCGCCGCCATCGCCTGAATGTAGCGCACAAAATATTGCGCATACTCCCCGTACCACTGCGGCAGCAGGCTTCCGGCCTTGGGCAGATTGTTCGTCTTCATCCACGAGGGCGCCGACCACGGACTGCCCAGGATGGCAATCTGCGGATCGATCGCCAGAATCTCTTTCAGCACCGGAACGACGTCCTTCAAATCGGGACCGAGGGTGAACTTCGCCAGTGCCGGGTCAGTTTCGCCGGGAGGCAGATCGTCATACGTGAACACGCGCGCGTTCATGTCCGATGAACCGATGCTCACGCGCAGATACGACACACCGATCGCATTCTTGCCCGTGCCAAACAACTCGTTCAACAAGGCCGTTCGCGCCGTTGGCGACATCCGCATCAGCAACTCCGCGCTGCCTCCCGTCAACGCAAATCCGAATCCATCCATCGACTGAAAGCGCTGCTTCGACGCCACCTCGATGATCGGATTGCTGCTGGCTGAATTATGGCTCGCTGGATTGCTGGCCGCCGGAGTGGCGCTGCCCGGCGTGGCCTTCTCTTGATTGCTTAGAACCAGCCGCTCCGGCTGCTCGGCGAACAGCGACGAACGGTCCGCGGTGGTCAGCCACACATCAACACCCGCATTCGCCGGCGGGTTCGTCTGGTTGTCTGTTTGGGCGCGCGCCTGAAAGGGAAGCAGTGCAACCATCGTCCCGCAAGCAATCGCCGCGCAAGCACTCGCCAAATTTCGTGCGAACAAGATGACCTCCTCAATCCAAGAGCAATTACCTGAGGGTTGCGGTGTATCCGGGTTGGTGGCACACTATCGCGCCGTCGTCTGGCTTTCCGCGGCGATTCGCAACGAAACGTAGCTCCTGCCCAGATACAGACGAAACTCATCCGGCTTCGCGGGATCGGCGAGCATCTGCAGCGGCGTCGGCCGTTTCAAGTTTCCATCGCGTGTAATCGGCGCGTGCAGGACCACATTGCCGCCGAGGTCCATCACCACCATCCGGTCGTCTGCCACAAACCCGAAGCCATATGCGCCCGGCCGCAGCATCTGCTTGTCCAGACGCAGCGAGACCTCCGTCATCAGACAGCCCTGATAGGTCTGCGCGACGCCTGACGAGTAACCGCTCGTATCCACCAGCGCGGCCAGCACCAACCGCCCGCCAGCCCCTCGCAGGCCGGCCGAGTTGCGTCCCTGGATCGACGCCGTCTGTCCGCGAAAGAACACGCTGGGAGGCAGTATCGCCGCCGCCTGATCGCGCGTGAGGATCGCAGGCGCACCGGCGGTTGCGGCTGTCTGCGCGCGCAGCGCATGGCCGCCCACGCCCGCGCCGACAGCAAGCGCGCTTACCAGTACGACCATCCTGACAACCGCTTTCGACCTGTTCATCGAAGCCTCCTCGTTCGCATCGCGTGGCAAGCGCAACCGGAATCGTCTCGAACGCAAAAACATCGTCGCTCGTCTTCGGGCTCTCCGGCATCGCAAGCGGCGCAACGCCGATTGCCCGCGCAGCGCCGCGCGGTCGCAATCTTCACGCGCACGTAGTATGCAAGCGAACTGGGGCTTCAGTCAAACGTTATTCTCAAAGCGAACGCAGGCGTTGCCACTGGAGCCTGCCTCGGAGTAGGCTTGGAGTTCCCGCGCTAGCCGCACTCCAGCCCACTGTATGCCTCCGACCACTCCATACAGAGCCGCCGCTGGTCTTACAATCGCGTTGTGAGAGCCAAGCCCATGGTGCAGCCAAGCCCCGCAAGCCTTCAAGAACGAGAGCCGGACGCCGCTGCCCAGTTGTTTACGCAAACTTTTCCGCGCCTTCGCGACACCCTTCCTCTTTACCTGGCCTTTGCCGCCACCGGCGTTGGCGTCGCGTTCCCCGGGGCCGTGCTCCCCGTCCTGCTCACACGCTGGCATCTGCGCGACGACCAAGGCGGCACGCTCTTCCTCATGGCCTGGATCGGCCTCTCGACGGGAGCGTTGCTGACCGCCGGTTCACTGCGCCGCGCGCTGCTCTGGGGCAGCGTCGCGGTCGCGATCGCGGCCCTCGGCCTGGGTCTTTGCAGCAGTCGCTTCGCCGATCCAGTTATGCTGGTCTACGGCCTCGGCCTGGGCGCGGCCATGACCTCCATCAGCCTCATCCGCCAGCAGCAAAGCCTCGACAGCGGCAGGGAACTGGTGCGCCTCAACCTGCTCTGGGCGGTCGGCGCGTGCGCCTGCCCGTCGCTTGCCATTCACACCCTGATCAGCGGCGATCTGCGCCCGACACTCTACGGACTGGCCTTCGTCTTTGCTCTGCTGGCAGCCTGGTGCGCTGGCCTGTCTGCGCGTCCGCCCGTATGCCAGTCACGGCCGCACGCCCAGACCAGCCTGCCGATTCCTGCGACTCCGTCGGGCCCATCGGACAATCTCCTGAGCAGTAGCTTCTCGGTCTTCCGCGCCGTTCCCTTCGGCCTCATCATTCTGGTCATGTTCATCACCGGCGTCGAAGCCTCCGGCGGCGCCTGGCTCGCTACCTACGCCAAACGCGGCGGCGATCCGCTTGCCCAGATCGTCGCCGCGCCCACCTGCCTGTGGGCGGGCCTGCTGCTCAGCCGGCTGTTCTGGTCGTTCTTCGCGCGCGCCTCCAACAGCAACCGCATCGTGCGGGCCAGTCTGCTGCTGATGGGCGCGGCGTCCGTGCTGCTGCTGGCGAGCCGCCACGGCTGGCCATTTCTCTTGGCCGCTGGGGCTCTGGGGTTCGGCATCGGCCCCACCTATCCGCTGCTGCTGGCGTGGGCATTGCGCCGCCATCCCGGCGGCGCAATTTTCTTCCTTGCCGGAGTCGGCTCGGCCTGTCTGCCCTGGCTTACCGGATTCGTCTCCACGCGCAGCGGCTCGCTGCATACGGGCTTCGTGGTGCCCGCGGCCGCGACGCTGGTCATGATCGCGCTCTCGCTCACCCTTCCGCTCACCCCGTGGAGCCGCGCCACCGTCGCCGAGCTGCAGCAGTAGCTGCGCCTCCGCCGTTACTCTTGCCTTTCTAGTTGTCAATTCGACGGAATCTGCTTCTGCGCCTGCAGCCGCGATATCACGCCTTCACGGTAGAAGCCATCAACTCCTCGATCCGCACCGGCAGCGCGCGCACTCGAATCCCGGTCGCGTGATAGACCGCAGCCGTAATCGCAGGCGCAACGCCGGCCAGGCCAATCTCCCCGATCCCGCGCGCGCCATACTCGCCCATCAGCGGGTCCGGGATATCCAGAAAATGCACGTCTATCTTCGGCGCATCGGCGTGCGTCGTCACCAGGTAGTCGGCGTAGTTATCGTTCACCGGATGGCCATTGCGCTGGTCGTAGATCGTCTCCTCGAACAGCCCCATGCCGACGCCCATCACCACCGCGCCAGCCACCTGGTTCGTCGCCGCGCTCTTGTTGATGATGCGTCCGCCGTCGATCACCGTCACCACGCGGCGGACGCGCAGTTGCGCGATGCCCGGGTCCCACGTGATCTCCGCGAACTGCGCCCCGAACGAGTGCATCGAGTAGTCGCGGGACTTGGTGTCGGAGCCGCCCGGTCCGGACTTGCCCTCGCCGCGCGCGCCCGCCAGGCTGGCCATGCGCAGCAGATCGCCGAACGCCATTCCCGACTCCGTCGCCTGGCCCTGCACATGCACTCGCCCCGCACTGAGCGCCAGTGTGCCGCGCTCTTTGCCCTCGAACGGCGAGCCCTTGGTCTCGACCGCGGTCGCCAGCAGGTTCCTCACCGCCGCGTTCACCGCATCGATCACCGACGGCATCACGCTCGCCGTGGCCGTCGACCCGCCCGACATCGGCCCCGGCGGCAGCGAACTGTCGCCCAGCACAACGTCGATCTTGTCCATCGGAATGCCCGTTTTGTCGCTCACCACCTGCGCGACCACCGTGTAGGTTCCAGTGCCCGGGTCCTGCGTAGCCGAGCTGACCCGCGCCGTACCCTCGGGCAGCAGGTCCACCGTGGCCTGGCTCGGTCCGCGTCCCGCGCCCCATGATGCGCACGCCACGCCCCAGCCCAGCACCAGGTCGCCATCGCGCATCGAGCCAACTGCCGGCGTGCGCCGCGCCCAGCCGAACTTCTCCGCGCCCACCTGCAGGCACTCCTTCAGGTGGCGCGACGAGAAGGGCTTGCCGTTCGACTCATCGGTGAGTGTGTCCAGCCCGATACGCAGTTGTACCGGGTCCATCTTCAGCTTGATCGCCAGCTCATCCATCGCGGACTCCAGTGCGAACAGGCCCGGCACCGCGCCTGGGCCGCGCATCGGCGTCGGTGTGCCAACGTTGCGCCGTACCAGCGCGGAGCTCACGCGCAGGTTCGCGGTGCTGTAGAGAAATGGCGTCGCCTCGCCGCAGTTCTCGCGAATGTCGTCCAGCTCCGAGGTGTGGTTGCGGTAGTCCTGCTGCAGCGCGAGCAGCTTTCCGTCGGGCGTCGCGCCCAGCCGCAGGCGCTGCTGCGTGCGTGGACGATGGCCTACATCCGAGAACATCATGTTGCGCGCGACCACGAGTTTAACTGGCCGCTTGAGCTGCCTTGCGGCCACCGCGCACAGCGCCGAGTGCGGCCACGGAAACAGCTTGCCGCCAAAGCCCGAGCCGATAAAGCGCGAGATCACCTCGATGTTCTCCTGCGGCACGCCCAGCACCTGCGCCATCACGGCATGGTGGTTCACCACGCCCTGCGTGCTCTCATAGAGCGTTACGCGCGGCCCGCGCCACACCGCCGTCGTGGCGTGCATCTCCATCGGGTTGTGCGTCTCCACCGGCGTGCTGTAGGTCGCGTCGATCTGCACGGGTGCCGACGCAAACGCCGCGTCCGAATCGCCGCGATGGCTGAGCACGCGCGGTCCACCCGGCGCGCCGATGGCGGGCATCGCGTCGTCGAGCTTCGGATTCACGTCCGGCTTCTGCGCGTCGTACTCGACGCGCACGGCTGCCGCTGCCGCCTTCGCCTGCGCAAAGCTCTCAGCCACAGCCAGCGCAATGTACTGGTTCCAGTAGGACACCGTGTCATCGGAGAGCGGCGGCCGGCTCTCGCTGGCGCGCCCACCCGAGCCGTTGCGATAGATCCCCTGAATATTGCGATGCGTCAGCACCAGCACCACGCCGGGCATCTTCTCCGCCGCGCTGGTGTCCATGCTGCGAATCTTGCCGCTGGCGATCTTCGCGCACACTGGCACTGCATACACCATGCGCGGAAAATTGTAGTCGCCCGCGTAAGCTGCCGTGCCGGAGGTCTTCAGCGGCCCATCGACGCGCGGAACGGCAGCGCCGATGATCGCCGAAGGTGGCGCAGCCGGCTGCTGCGGAGGCGAGCTTGGACCGCCTTGGTTCGATTGAATGAAGTCGAGATACTCACTGAACATCATGGGCGTGTCTCCTGGTGCTATTGCAGTTGCTCTTGCTTTTCTGGTTGTCATTCCGCAGCGCAGCGGAGGAATCTGCTGTTTGAGGCGACTCTAGATCCTCAGGCCGACGCCTTCGCCGCCAGCGTAAGCGCGCGCACGATACACCGTTGCGCTAGCTCCACCTTGAATCCGTTCTCGCTCTGCGGTCGCGCGTCCTTCAGGGCGTCGACGGCCGCGCGTCGGAAGTTGGCCGCATCGACCGTCTTTCCCACCAACGCGTGTTCAGCTTCAAGTGAACGCCACGGCCTCGTCCCCACGCCACCCAGCGCCACGCGAACAAAACTCATCCGCCCATTCTCCGTGGCCATCACCACCGCGGCCGACGCCAGCGCAAACTCATACGCCGCGCGGTCACGCAGCTTTAAATAAACAGACTGGCTGCCCGCGCGCGGCTTCGGCAGCGTCACGCTCGTAATCAGATCACCAGGCTCCAGCACCGTCTCCCGGTTCGGAGTGGAGCCGGGAAGCAGATAGAACTCATGAATCGGAATCGTCCGCTGCCCGCGCGGCCCCTGCACCTGGACAGTAGCCTCCAGCGCCATCAGCGCGACGTTCTGGTCCGAGGGGTTGGTCGCGATGCAGTCCTTGCTGGTGCCGAGGATCGCCAGCGTGCGGTTGTACCCGCCGATGGCCGAGCAGCCCGTGCCCGGCTCGCGCTTGTTGCACGCATGCGCCGTATCGCGGAAGTAGACGCAACGCGTGCGCTGCAACAGATTGCCGCCGGTTGTCGCCATGTTGCGCAACTGCGGCGAGGCCCCTGACAGCAGCGCCTCCGAGAGCACCGCATAATCGCGCTTCACCACCGGATGCTGCGCCACATCGGAGTTGCGCGCCAGCGCCCCAAGCTGCAAAGCGCCCGCGGGCGTAGCCTGAATCGCATCGAGCGGAAGGGTATTGATATCCACCACCACGCCCGGCCGCTCGACATTGAGCTTCATCATGTCGATCAGGTTCGTCCCGCCCGCAACGAACCGCACCTGCGCGCCCTGCTGCGCTGTCTGCGACTTCGCACCAGCCTGCACCGCCTGATCCAAACTCGTTGCGCGTGTAAATTGAAATGCGTCCATAACCATTGACTCCGTGGTTTGCCTTACGCCTGTTTGCGAACCTGCTGCACCGCCGCAACGATATTCGGGTACGCCCCGCAGCGGCAGATGTTGCCATACATGGCCTGCTTCACATCCTCATCCGTCGGCCCGATCGGCTCCTTCAGCAGCGCCACCGCGGACATGATCTGTCCCGGCGTGCAGTAGCCGCACTGATATCCATCATGCTCGACGAACGCCGCCTGCATCGGGTGCAGATGGCCAGGCTGGCCGAGGCCTTCGATGGTGACGATCTCGTCGTTCGCGTGCATCACGGCAAACGACAGACACGAGTTCACCCGCCGCCCATTCACATGCACCGTACACGCGCCGCACTGGCCGTGGTCGCAGCCCTTCTTGGTGCCGGGCAGGTCCAGGTTTTCGCGCAGGCAATCCAGTAGCGACGTTCGAGGATCGATGTTCAGCCGATGGCTCTGTCCGTTGACCTTCAGCGTCAGCGGCACAGTGCCCGGCGCAGCCGCGGCTGCCGGGGCTTCCGCTAGCGTCTGCGCGGCCTGCGTTCCAGTCGCCGCAAGTACGGGAGCAGCCGACGCCACAACTCCCGCGGCGCCCAGGTGCGACAGAAATGATCGCCGGCTGACGCGGCCGCTGACTTGGCCAAGGAGCGGCTGCGCTTTCTCCTGACTTTCGTTCGCGGACGACTGCACTTCATCCTCGTACTCAGACTCTATCGTTATCTTTTTCATAGAGCTCCACCGGTTCTTGGGTTCAGAGACGTTTTAAAATGCGTTCAAGCCGCCGTTTTTGGCACTAAAATCGCGCACAAGTGCAGTGTATCCGACCGGAGTCCCTATTGCTCCGGCCGATAGTTTTTGCAATACGCGTCGCCCGGGCGTAGTCACGCATCGTATAGACGAAGCCAGGAGACACTTCACAGGAGACACTTCAGACGTGCCTATGCGTATAGCGTATCTCGATTGTTTTGCAGGCATTTCCGGCGATATGCTGCTGGGCGCGCTGCTCGATGCCGACGTTCCCGCCGAAGTTCTCTACGACGCAACGGCCGTACTCGATCTTGGCGCGAGCCTGAAGATCGAGACCGTAGACCGCAGCGGAATCTCGGCCAAAAAAGTTCACGTACTCGAAGACGGACATCTCGCCGACGGCGATCATCCCAGCCATACGCATGTGGGCAGTGAAGCTGTGGCCGATAGCGATCGACAGGAGCAGCCCGTGGGCCGCGAGTTCGAGCGAGACCTTCAGCAGAAAACGCAGCACCAGCACAAGACAGGACACGCACATACTCACGAACAGGCAGACGATGCCCATGCACACGAGCACGTGCATGGGCGCTCGCTGACGGAGATTCGCGCTCTCATCCAGGCCGCACCGCTGCACGATGCAGTCAAGAGCTTGGCTATTCGCGCCTTCGAGTTGCTCGGGCACTCCGAAGCGAAGATACACAACGTTCCTGTTGACCAGATCCACTTCCACGAGGTCGGGGCGGTGGACGCGATCGTCGATATCGTCGCGGCCAGCGCGGGTATTCATCATCTTCAGATCGGCGCGTGGTACTCGTCGCCTTTGAATGTAGGTGGCGGAATGATCGAGTGCGCGCACGGAACCTTCCCCGTACCCGCGCCCGCGACGGCCGACCTGCTGCGCGGCTTTCCAACCTACTCTGCGCACGTCCAGAAGGAGCTTGTCACGCCGACTGGCGCTGCCCTGCTGCGCGCGCTGAACCCCACCTTCGGTCCGCAACCAGCCATGCGCGTGGAGACGATCGGTTATGGCGCGGGCACCCGCAACCCTAGGGACTTTCCCAATGTTCTGCGCCTCAGTATCGGCGAGCAAATGGAAGCTGCCGCGACCGCCGATCCGCACGCGATTGCAGTGGATCCGCACCACAACGAGACCGTCACGGTGCTGGAAACCGCGCTCGACGATCTATCACCGCAACTGCTTGCCTACGTTGCCGAGAAGGCGCTTGCGGCCGGGGCTCTCGATGTGATGCTGACGCCGGTCATCATGAAGAAAGGCCGCCCCGGAACGCTGCTTACCATCCTCTGCAATCCAGCCGACAGTTCCGTCTTCGAGCAGTTGGTTCTCAGCGAAACCAGTACGCTGGGCATTCGCATTCGCCAGGACCGCCGCGTCTGCCTGGAGCGCAGCCATGTCCCCGTCGAAACTACGTATGGTCGAATCCGCATGAAGATTGGAACGCAGAGCGGCGAAGAGCGCAACGCCGCGCCCGAGTTCGAGGACTGCCGCGCTGCCGCAGCGGAGCGCGGAGTTCCGCTGAAGCGGGTGCAGCAGGCTGCGATCACGGCTTATGCGACTGCTAGCGATGCAAGGAGCCGCGCGCGATGAATCGCTTCGATCTACTTGAACTTCTCGCCGCTGTCGAGCGTGGCAGCATAAGCGCCGATGCAGCCGCCGATCGTCTCGCCACGCTGCCGTTTGAAGACCTCGGACATGCGCGCGTCGATCACCACCGCAGCCTCCGCTCCGGTCTGCCCGAGGTCATCTATGCGGCCGGTAAGACTCCTGAACAGACTGCGTCCATCTTCGCCGCGCTGGCCGCGGACGGCGTGGATGTGCTGGCCACGCGCGTCGATGCGGAGACTGCGCAGACCGTGCAGGCGCGCCATGCCCAGGCGATCTACAGCAATATCGCGCGCACCTTGACACTGCGGCAATCGGCAGGCAAGACACCCCAAGGAAACATCGCGGTGCTGTGCGCGGGCACCAGCGATCTGCCGGTTGCCGAAGAAGCCGCCATCACCGCCGAGACCTTCGGCGCGCAGGTCACGCGCCTCTATGACATCGGCGTCGCCGGCCTGCATCGGTTGCTTGCGGTGCGGGAGCAGATCGCCGCCGCGCATGTGGTCATCGTCTGCGCCGGGATGGAGGGTGCGCTGCCGTCGGTGGTCGGTGGACTGGTCGGCGTGCCGGTGATCGCGGTGCCGACCTCGGTGGGTTATGGAGCTTCGTTCTCCGGGGCCGCGGCGCTGCTGGGCATGCTGAACTCGTGCAGCCCCAACGTCACCGTCACCAACATCGACAATGGATTCGGAGCGGCCTATACCGCCGTGCTCATTGCGCGGGCTTCGGTTCGGCAGGGATAAGGAGTACGCCCCCGATGCGTGGTGTGACCCCACTCATGCGCGATAAAGCTGCGCATGAATGGGCCACCCGGAACTTCGTTGCAATGAAAAGGGCGTGCGCTTCGGGAGAACCGAGAGCGCACGCCGTGAGGTTACGGCGTTAGAACCGGAAGGTCCCGCTGATCTGCAGTTGCCGCGACGATCCGCCGTCGCTGACAGCGAAGCGGGTTGAAGTGATCTGACCGAAGACCGACGACTGCACGTTGCCCGAAGGCTGTCCGAAGTTGGGGTGGTTGAGGATGTCGAAGGCGTCCGCGCGCAGCGTGAAGGACAGACCCTCGAAGATCTTCGTCTCCTTCTCTCCCGAGAGATCGATATCCGCGAAGCCGGGCCCTGTGCCTGCGTTGCGTTGCGCGTTGCCGAGACCGTTGTAGGCGCCTGCCGCATTTTCGACAATCTGGTAGACGCAAGCGGGGCTAGTGGAATTGCTGGTGCAAACCGTTCCGGTTGGATTCGGCAAAAACGTGACATTGGTTTGGCCGGCCAACTGCTGCCTTCCCCGGTGGATGGGGCCAAGCAGATTGGGACGAATCAGCCCGGTGATCCCATTGAACCCGTCGCTGCCGGCGACGACGTTCACCGGGTTGCCCGTCTGGTATTGGACGATGGTCGTAAGCTGATAGCCAGAGACGAACCGGTTGCCCTTGAAGGGAAGGGTGTAGATCGCGGTGCCCGCAAAGTGGTTGCGCACGTCAAAGTCCGAAAGCCCGTAGTTCTCGCTGGGATTGTTGCTGTCGGGCAGAACGTAGCCGCCCTGCGATCCGAGCGAGTTGATGTCCATCGACTTGGTCCAATCGTAGTTCATGTTGAACTCCAGGCCATGGCTCATCTGCTTGCTCAGCACCAGCCAGAGAGCGTTGTAGTTCGAGTAGCCGATGCTGTTGCGCTCACCGATGTTGGAGGCGATGGACACGCCCGGATCGATAGGGCTGTTGGCTGCCAGCGTTGTGAGCGGATGCACCTGGTTTGCCGAGGTTGTGCCGACCACCTGGTTGGCGTTGGTCTCGATCTGCAGATGATGGCCGGTCGAGCCAACGTAGTAGACGGAGCCCACCATTCCCCAGGGCAGCGCCTGCTGGATGTTCAGGTTGAAGTCCTCGACATACGGGTTGTGGAAGTTCGGATTGTCGTACGCCAGCGAAATGCCGGAGGCTTTGGCTGAGGCATAGAGGCTGGAGAGAGGGATCGGCAAGGACGAGTTGTTGTATGCCACCGTCGAGCTGAACGGCGGGTTGGAGGCCAGGGCGACGGCGATGCCGGCATTGGGTTGATCGACCAGGTAGGCATAGGCGCCGCGGACCACCGTCTTACCGGTGCCGAAGACATCGAGCGCGAATCCTAGCCGCGGCTCGACGTTGTAGTTCTGCTTGTATTCGGCGTTGGGCGTGAGGCCATAGGTGCCAACCCGGGCCAGGGCGAGCTGGGACGGAAAGAAGATCGTGAACCGATTTTCACCCTCAACAGGGGTCCCGTTCCACTCGTAGCGCACGCCATACTCCAGGGTCAGTCTGGATGTCATCTTGAAGTTGTCTTGCGCAAACGCGCCCGCGGAGTCGGCATAGACGCGGCTGTCGACGATGTTCGGCTGGCCGCTGAAGACGGTGGTCTTGTCCTGCTCGAAGAGGTCCGCCTGGGTCTTGGTCTGGGCGTCCGCTGCGCTGATGGTGGAGGTTGTCTGCGAACTGGTGTCGGTGATCGCACCGATATTGGCCGTGAAGCTGGCCACCAGGTAGCGGCGGAACTCGCCACCGACCTTGATCTGGTGCCTGCCTGCAAGCTTGGTCAGGGTATCGGCGATAACGCCGGTAGTGTCGCTTCGTCCCTGGGGGAAGCCGGAGGGGCCGCCGAAGGTCAGACCAATGTCAGAGAGCGCGATCTGGGGGATGCCCACGTTGCCGCTGAGCCCGTCGGCGATGCCGAGCTTGGACGGATCAAGCAGGTTGGCAGGGTTGAACGAGATGGTGATGCGGTTGAAGCCAAGCCGCGCCTCATTGACCAGGTTGGGCCCGAAGATATGGGTCTCGCTGAGGGTGCCGATCTGGCGATGTGCGGCGCGGTGATCGCCCCATCCGGGGATGGTATCGCCCTGCAGCGTGGGCTCGGTACGGACGTCCTTCTGGAAGGCGTAGAAGCCGTGCAGCGAATCGCTGGTACTGAACTGATGCAGGATGTCGCCGGTATATTGGTCGATCTGCACCGGCCCGGGCGTGAACGCGACGTAGTTGTTGCCGCTGTTGGGCAGTGGGATGTAGGCCAGCAGAGCGTTGGCCACGGGGCTGCCGGCAGCAACCACGGCCGCCCGCTGGTTGGGGAAATAGGTGGTGACGCCGGAGGAGCTGACCGTGCTCGACGGGGCGTTGGACAACACCGTGCTGTTCTGCAGAATTCCCTGGTGCTGGCGCAGCCCTTCGTAGCTGAACTCGAAGAAGGTGTGGTTCCGCCAGACCGGGCCGCCCACGGTCACGCCGAAGTTGTTGCGCTTCAGCGGGGCCTTGTCGCCGAGCGCTCCGGCGAGGGGCGCGCCGCTGGACGGGCTGAAGTTGCGGTTGAAGTAGTTGCGCGCGTCCAGCGCCTCGTTGCGGAAGTAGTCGAAGACCTCGCCGTGGAACTGGTTGGTTCCGGACTTGGTGGCCACGGTCACGATCGAGCCGTCGCTGCGGCCGTACTCCGCGCTGAAGCTGGAGTTGTCGACCCTGAACTCGGAGGTCGTGCTGATCGAGGGCTGGAAGGTGATCTGGTTCTGGTCGATATCGTTGAGGTTGATGCCGTTGATCTGAAAGTTCACCGAGTCTTCGCGGTTGCCGGCGGTGATAAACGAGTTGGCCCCGAGGCCGCGGCTGGACGCCGTGAGGTTGCCGGCGGTGGGAGCGACTACGCCGCCCGGCGTCAGCACCGTCAGGTCGAGGAAGTGACGGCCGTTCAGCGGCAGGTCCTGCACCTCCGCCTTGTCGATCACCTGGCCGACGGTGATGGTCTGGGTCTCGATGGCGGCGGTGGCGTTGCCTTCCACCTGCACCGTCTGTCCGGTCGAACTCAGGCCCAGCTTCATATTGAGCGTCTCGCTCTGGGCCACCAGCAGCGTCAGCTTCTGCACCGTGTAGGTGCTGAATCCTCCTGCCGTGGCCGTCACCGAATAGTCGCCCGGCTGCAGCGAGGGCACGGAGTACAGCCCAGCACCGTCGGTTGTGACATCGCGGTCTGCGCCGGTAGCCAGGGAGTGCACAACCACGCGCGCGCCGGGCACAACCGCGCCGGTCGGATCGCTGACGGTGCCTGACAGGTTGGCCGTCGACTGGCCCCACGCGCTGGCAGCCAACAGGCCTGCCAACAGTACAGGAACGAGGGATTTGAGCAATTTCATTTTGCCTCCGAGTGATGCTGCTTCAACGCCCAACCCATGAGAACAGGATGACTATCTGCTATTTTCTCGATGAAAGGGGCGTGAAATTCTGGTTTACGATGTGTCAAAGATAACAGATATCGGCCTGCCAGGAGCGGGTGAGTTGCCCCGGTGAAAGCAGAGTCAGGACCGAATGCGGTCTCGCGGGGACTGGGGTGATGCCAACCGCGGCCCGCGCGTGTTGGACCGCGTGGCAGGCGAGATCGGCGAGATGCGCGGGGAGGTGTGGACGGTCGTCGCCGCGCGTGGCTCCACGCACGGCTCCGCGCACGTCGCATCGCATGCGGCTGCATCTTCCCGATTGCTGACTGCCCGACCGTAACGATCAGGCTGGAAGCTCGGTGGTGGTTGGGTAATGATGCTGTTCGCGGCCCACGTCGCCGTCGTATTTCACGCTGCTCTTGAAGAGTTCGTAGCGTCCGTCGCTGAACTGCTTCCCATGCTCGCGCAGCTCCGCCATCTGCTTTTCGGCGAGCGGCTGAAAGTTGCGCAGGATCTCGAGATTCTGGTCGAGTACCTGCATGGAATCCATGCCGGAGATGGTCGTCGAGACGCCCTGCACACTCATCGCATAGGACAACGCTTCGGTGGGCGTGAGCGCGCCCTGGACAATAGGTTCTCCCGATCCGCCCATGCTCTTCATCGAAAACACGGCCATCCTCTTCTGCACCGCTACCGGCAGCACATTCATCTCGAACGAGCGATAGCTCGGGTCGAAAGCGTTGATAGGCATCTGCACGGTATCGAAGTGATAGCCGCGGTTCAGCATGTCGAGGTGAATCGACGGATTTTTGTGCCCCGTAAATCCGACGAAGCGAACCTTGCCCTGCTGCTTCGCCGCGGTCAGTGCTTCGAGGACGCCGTCGGGCTCGTAGGCCTTCTCGGGATCGTTGTAGTAGATGACCTCGTGGACCTGCCAGACGTCGAGGTGGTCGGTCTGCAGACGCGTGAGCGACTCCTCCAGCATGCGCATCGCAACATCCTTTGTGCGGCCGTGGGTGCAGACCTTGGTCATCACGATGGCCTGGTCGCGCTTGCCTTTGAGTGCGATGCCGACACGCTCCTCGCTGAGGCCCTTGTGGTATTCCCAGGCGTTGTCGAAGAAGTTGATGCCGTGGTCGAGCGCTTTGGCGACCATGTTGTTGACCTCGTCCTGGGTGGGCGCGGCGCCGAGGTGATAGCCGCCCATGCCGATGATCGAGACCTGCAAGCCGGTGCTGCCCATGGCGCGCTTCGGGACTTGAAAAGTCAGTGTAGAAGCGCCGCCGTACTCGCCCTGAAAGTTGGGTACGACGGGGTTAGGCAGCCACGTCTCACTCGGATGGCCGGCGCCGCGAGGATGCGTGTCCTGGCCGTGGGCGTCGCGTGCGATGGCCCCCGCAGGCATCACGGCGGCAGCCCCGGTGAGCGCAGCGCCCTGAAGAAACTGCCGCCGCGAGACCTCCGGCTGGCCGGAGCGCTCCATCGATTTGTTGCTGCCTTCAAGAAGCATTCAGATTTCTCCTCGGCAGCCGCGTTCGAAACCGGCGGCTGGTGGTGCGCTAGTTGTGCTCAGATGGCCTGCTTGGCTTGCCCGTCTAGAAGTCGAGCGTTTGCGGCCACGGAGATTTGGAAGGATCTTTCACTTCCGGGAATGGGCTACCGGTGTTGTCGGTGGCCTTGACCATCTGTCTTACCTCGACCTGCTGCATGTCCAGCGGGAAACCATGCGGCAGCCGCGCTTCGGGGTTGTCGAACTTGATCGAAGTCTTGTAGAGCTCAAAGCGGCCGTCGCCGGCGTAGGGCTTGGCGCGCTCGCGCAGCGCCTGCATCTCGGCGGCTGAAAGCGGCGTGAAGCTTTGCGCGACCTTCAGGTTCTGTTCGAGGATGTCGAGCTTGGAGACGCCGCTGAGCGTAGTCGCGACCGGCAGCGACATTGAGTAGCGCAGCAGTTCGGGTGCGGTGAAGATGCCTTGCTGGACTGGCTCGCCGTGGCCGCCGATCGGCTTCATCGCGATGGGCGCGATGCCGCGCTGGTTGAGCACCGGCAGCACCTTCTGCTCGAAGCTGAAGAAGTTCGCGTCGAACGGATTGAGCGGCATCTGTACGGCGTCGAAGGGAAACCCGGTGTTCAGCATGGCCAGATGAACGTCCGGGTCCTTGTGGCCGGTGAAGCCCAGATACTTCACCTTGCCGGCTTTCTTCGCGGCGAGCAGAGCTTCGGCCGCGCCGCCCGGCCGAATGAAGAGATCGGGATCGTTCTGAAATGTGACGCCATGAATCTGCCACAGATCGAGGTGGTCGGTCTGAAGCCGGCGCAGGCTTTGCTCAAGCATCTGCGTGGCCAGCGAGGCGTCGCGGCCATGGGTGCAGACCTTGGTCATCAGGAAGACTTTGTCGCGCCGCCCTTTGAGCCCTTTGCCGAGCCAATCCTCGCTCTTGCCGCGGTTGTACTCCCAGCAGCAGTCGAAGAAGGTAATGCCGCCATCGACGGCGCGATGCACGATCTCAACCGCGGTCTGCTCGTCCTTCGCCGCGCCCAGATGATGGCCGCCCAGGCCCAGGGCGGAGACCTGGACGTCTGTCTTGCCGAAGCGCTTCATGGGAATGGAGCCGGAGTTTGCCATAGCTGCCACGGTTGGATGCGTGGAAATGTCATGATGGACAAACCGTGTCAGAGAAAATCCTGCGGGCTTCAGCGGGTCGAAGATGGTGTTTGATACGGCGCGCCGCATCAAACCAACCAGTCACGACATCTTAGAATGAGCATTGATGGAACTCAACGAAAAATCCGCGCTGCTGCACGAAACGCTGACTTTACTCGGCTCGGTGCTGGTCGCGTATTCGGGTGGAACAGACTCGGCGTTTCTGGCCTATGTCGCGCATCGCACACTCGGAGACCGCATGCTGGCGGTGATCGCGGACTCCGCTTCACTGCCCCGCAAAGAGCTCTCTGCCGCGCTTGCGTTCACAGCGTTGCACGGTATTCCCACGCACATTCTGCATACCAGCGAACTCGCCAAGCCTGAGTACATTCGCAACGACGCGCAGCGCTGCTTCCACTGCAAGGACGAGCTCTTCACCCAGATGGAGGCCGCCCGGCTGCAGCTTGGTTTCGCGTACCTGGCTTATGGGATGAACCTCGACGACGGCGGTGAGTTCCGCTCGGGCCAGAGGGCGGCGGCGCTGCATCGGGCCGTCGCACCATTGGTTACGGCGCAGCTGACCAAGGCGGAGATCCGTGCACTCGCGCGCGAGGCTAGGCTCGCGCTCGCGGACAAGCCCGCCAGCGCTTGCCTGTCTTCGCGCATCGAGTACGGGAGGCCTGTGACCATTGAAAATCTCAGCCAGGTGGAGTGCGCGGAAGATGCGCTGCATGCGCTCGGCTTTGCGCAGGTGCGTGTGCGCCACCACGGCGATCTTGCCCGCATCGAAATCGCTCGCGACGACCTGTCTCGCGCCCTCACGCTGACCATGCTCGACCGCATCACGGAGGCGCTGCGGCCCATTGGCTTCCTCTACATCACACTGGACACGCAGGGCTACCGCTCCGGGTCGATGAACGACGTGCTGCCGGTCTCGGCTGTGACTGCGGCAAAGTAGATTCGCTCGTTCGGTTCGGTCGCGTACCATAGCAGCGTGGGTTTTCCGATCGAACCGCCGGTGCTCCCGATGCTCGCCAAGCGCGTGATTGCTATCCCGCGCGGAGAGGGCTGGAGCTTCGAGCCCAAGTGGGATGGCTTCCGCGCGGTGATCTTTCGCGACGGTGAACAGTTGCTGATCCAGAGCCGCGACGGCAAGCCTCTCGACCGCTATTTTCCGGAGTTGCGCGAGCCGCTGCTGGCGCAGTTGCCGGAACGATGTGTGCTGGATGGCGAGGTTGTTATCGCCGGGCCGCGCGGCCTGGACTTCGACGCGTTGCAGTTGCGCATTCATCCTGCCGCCTCGCGAATCAAGCTGCTTGCCCAGCAGACGCCGGCTTCGGTGGTGTTCTTCGATCTGCTTGCCCTCGTCGATGACGACCTGCGCGAGGCACCGTTCCGCGCGCGTCGCGAGAAGCTGGAGAAGCTACTGCAAAACGTTGCACCGCCGCTGCATTTGACGCCCGCGACCACAGACAACGACCTCGCCGAGGATTGGTTCTCGCGCTTCGAGGGCGCGGGGCTCGACGGCGTGATGGCCAAGTCGCTTAGCGGGCCCTACACGCCGGACAAGCGCACCATGCTGAAGGTGAAGCACGAGCGCGATTGCGATTGCGTGGTTGCGGGATTTCGCTGGCACAAGGAAGGTGAAGGAACGTCGGTCGGCTCGCTGCTACTGGGCCTGTACGACGGCGCAGGCGAGCTGCAGCACGTGGGCGTGTGCGCGAGCTTTACAGCGGCCAAGCGGCGCGAGCTGGTTGAATTTCTGGAGCCATATCGCCGCGATGCGCTCGTTGGCCATCCATGGGCCGGGTGGGCCAGCGGCGGCGATGGACAGCGCATGCCGGGCGGCCAGAGCCGCTGGTCGCAGGGCAAGGATCTGTCCTGGGTCGCGCTGCGACCGGAGCTGGTCGTCGAGGTCGCCTACGAGCACATGCAGGGCGACCGCTTCCGGCACATGGCGCAGTTCCGGCGCTGGCGCGTGGACAAGGCTCAGCAGGATTGCACGTACGCGCAGCTCGAGGTGGTGCCGCCGCAGGAGCTGCAGGCGATCTTTCCGGAGCGGCAGTAGTTGCTGTAAAGGGGCTGTTCGCGCTGCCTACTTGCGGGTGTAGAGCAGGTCGCGAATAGCGGCGCGGCGGGCCTCGTTGGCTTCGCGCTCGGCCTTGAGCTCGTCGGCGTCCTTGCGATGCTTAGGGGTGTCACCCGCGCCTTTCGGGCTGTTGCACTGACGGCAGCGGTTGGCGTAGCCGGGGTGGTCGGGCTTCAGCTCGAACTCTTCTTGGCACACGACGCAGGTTTTGATCGGGAAGGCCATTTCAAGCTCCATTTTACGACGCTCGCCGGAACGACGAAAGGTGCATCCCTCGCCTAGCCTCGGGACGACAACCTGGTGAGCTCCGTTAGGCGGATTCGCGCCAGTTCCGGGTGGGGTCATTGTCCGGGTCGGGCGCTTGCTGAGCCGGGCGAAGGTCTTCGGGAACGTGGCGCAGGTTGACGCGGATGCGATACCAGACATACGAGCTGGCGCGCATGCGGTCGGTGAGGATGTCGTCGACGGCCAGTTGCGCGGCTGCCTCCGGATGGGCCGCCTTCCAGCGTTCGAGGCCGGCTTCCGCGGCGGTTTTGTCCGGGGATTGCGCGACGACGATCAGCGGCATCTTCGAGGCACGCGCGGCTCGCTCTGGCTTCGGTCTGCTTGGCTGCGGCGCTGCTTCGTTGGTATCGTCGTCGCTTGTGGAGCTGTCAGCCTGGACGGACTTTTTCGCGGTTTTCTTCGCGCGCGATGGCGCGACTCGTGGGCCCTCGCCGGCGGCTTTGGCGAAGTGTGGCGGCCAGGGTGCATCGCCCAGGCCCTCGGCTTCGTCGCGCGCGGCGAGCTCAAGCAGGCTATCGAGTGAACCGGCGCTCTCGTCCATACCCGCGTGCGGATCGCCGATGGTCGAACTGTAGCTCGCAAAACGCGCGGGCATCGTCAGCACGGTGAAGTCGGCGGGGTCGCAGGCGGGTACTTCATCCCAGCGCAGCGGCGCGCTGACCCGGGCGTCGGGCAGCGGGCGCACCGAGTAGGCGGACGCCGTGGTGCGGTCCTTCGCGTTCTGGTTGTAGTCGAGGAAGACGCCGTGGCGCTCCTCCTTCCACCATTTGCTGGAGGCCAGCGCGGGCACGCGGCGTTCGACTTCCCGGGCCAGCGCCAACGCCGCCCGGCGCACCTCGGTGAAGCTCCAGCGCGGCTGAATGCGCACATTGACGTGCATGCCGCGCGAGCCGCTGGTCTTGGGCCACGCGGCTAAATTGTGTTCTTCGAGCACCGCTCGGGCGGCGAGCGCGACTTGCTTGACCGCCTCCCACTCCACGCCCGGACCGGGGTCGAGATCGACGCGCAACTCGTTTGGATGGTCGAGGTCGGAGGCCAGCACCGGATGCGGATGCAGCTCGATGCAGCCGAGGTTGACCACCCAGGCGAGACCCGCAGCATCGTCGACGACGACCTCCTCGGCGGTGCGTCCGGAAGGGAAGCTGAGGGTGACGGTTCGCAGCCACGGGGGCAGGTCGGAGGGCGCGCGCTTCTGATAGAACGGCTCGGGCTGGCCGGTCGCGAGGCAGGCGCCGTTCACGAATCGCTTGAGCACGATGGGACGAGCTGCGATTCCGCGCAGCGCGCCAGGGGCGACGGCGAGGAAGTAGCGCACGATGTCAAGCTTGGTGAGCTGGACCTGGCGCGAGAAGTAGAGCTTCCGCGGATGCGAGACGCGGACGTCGTGCCCGTCAACGGAAATGATCTCGAACTCGTCAGGCTTGCTCACGCAGACAGGCTACACCCCGGGCGCAATTTCGATCACCCGGGCCGTCGCAGCCTAGGCGTACTTGCGAAGCACGCCCAGCACTTTGCCCTGAATGCTGACATTGGCGGCGGGAGCATAGATGGGCGCCATCTCGGTGTTGGAGGGTTGCAGGCGGATGAGGTTGCCCTCGCGGTAGAACCGCTTCAGCGTGGCATCGGTGCCGTCAATCAGAGCGACGATGATCTCGCCCTCGCGGGCGGTGCGGGTGCGCTCCACCAGCACGTAATCTCCGGAAACAATGTGCTCGTCGCGCATGGAGTCGCCCCGCACCTCCAGCGCGTAGACCTCGCGATTGCCGATGATGTCGCCCAGCGAGATCGTCTCCGCGGTCTCGATAGCCTCGACGGGTTTGCCCGCGGCGATGCGACCCAGCAGCGGCAGCCTGTCCATCACCTTGCGCGGCGAGCGCTGCGGCAGAACGTCGATGGAGCGGCTGCGATTGTGCGCGCGCTGCAGCAGGCCCTTCGTCTGCAGGTTGGTCACATGCTTGTGCACCGTCGCCAGTGAGTTCAGCCCCAGCCCGGCGGCGATCTCCTCGTACGAGGGGGAATACCCATTCTTGGAGGTGAAGCTGGAGAGAAAGTCGATGACCTCTTTTTGCCGCCGCGTGATAGCCATGGCCTCATTGTAGCGAATAGAAAGCGAAGTGCAAGCGAAAAATAAGAGGAAGCGGCTTTCGGGAATCTGGGCGAACAATAATGTAGACCACGGAGAGGCAATTGGATCCCGGATTTCCTCAGACGGTCCAGGTTCCCTTGGGCCCAGCAGTAAACTTGATCCATGGCCGCTGAGTTTACCCACTTGCATCTGCATACCGACTATTCGCTGCTCGACGGGGCTTGCGATGTGGACAAGCTGGCCAAGCACCTCAGCAAGATCGGCCAGAAGTCGGCTGCGATGACGGACCATGGCAACATCTTCGGGGCTGTCCATTTTTTCGACGCCATGAAGAAGAAAGACCTCAAGCCGATCCTCGGCTGCGAGCTCTACATCTGCAAGAACGAAGACCACCGCGCCGCCCCCGAAGGCGACAAGTACAACCACCTTCTCGTGCTCGCCGAGAACGAAGCCGGCTATCGCAACCTGGTGCGGCTCACGTCCGAGGCTGCGCTGCACGGCTTCTATCGCAAGCCGCGGGTGAGCAAGAATTTCCTGGCCAAGCACACCGAAGGCCTGATCGGCTTCTCCGGCTGCCTGGCGGGTGAAGTCTCGCAGCACATCATGGAGAACGAGTACGACAAGGCGAAGGCGGCAGCAGGAATGTTCGCCGAGATGTTCGGCAAGAACAACTTCTTTTTGGAAATTCAGGACCATGGCCTCGCCCCCGACAAGGCTGTCACCGAGGCGATGTTCAAGCTCGAAAAAGACCTCGACATTCCGCTGATCGCGACCAACGATTCACACTACATTGAGGACCAGGACTCGCGCGCGCACGAGGTTCTGCTGTGCGTGCAAACCGCGGGTTCGATGAACGATCCGAAACGCTTCAAGTTCGACACGCAGGAGTTCTACATCAAATCGGCCGACGAGATGCATCGGCTGTTCGCGCATGCGCCAGAGGTCTGCACGCGAACGATGCAGTTTCCGGAGCGCTGCCAGCTTGAGCTCACGAAGGTGAAAGATCCGTTCCCGAAGTTCGACGTGCCCGAAGGCGAGACGCTCGACAGCTACTTCGAGCACGTCTGCCGCGCCGGCTGGCGGCATCGCCGCGACACCGCCATCAAGCACCTCGAAGACACCGGGAAGTTGCGCAAGACGCTGGCCGAGTACGAAGCTCGTCTCAACCGCGAGATCGACTGCATCAAGCAGATGAAGTTTCCGGGCTACTTCATGATCGTCTGGGACTTCATTCGCTACGCCCGGGAGCAGAACATTCCCGTCGGGCCGGGGCGCGGCTCGGCGGCCGGGTCGCTGGTGGCGTACGTGATGGAGATCACCGACATTGATCCACTGCAGAACGATCTGCTGTTTGAGCGCTTCCTGAATCCGGAGCGCGTTTCGATGCCGGATATCGACATCGACTTCTGCATGAACCGCCGCGGCGAGGTGATCGAATATGTCCGGCGCAAGTACGGCAGCGATCAAGTAGCCCAGATCATCACTTTCAATACGATGGCCGCGAAGGCGGCGATCAAGGATGTAGGCCGTGCACTCGACATGCCCTACGGCGAGGTCGATCGCATTGCCAAGCTCATTCCCACAACGATCGGCATCACCATCGAACAGGCGTTGAAGGATTCGCCGCCGCTGGCGCAGGCCTACGACAGCGACGCCAAGATCAAGGAGTTGATCGACACGGCGCTGCGGCTCGAAGGTCTGGTGCGCGGCGCGGGCGTTCACGCGGCCGGCGTGGTGATTGCGCCGCAGCCGCTCACCGAACTCGTCCCTGTGACTCGCACCAAGGACGAAGCCATCGTCACCAGCTATGACATGAAGGCAGTCGAGAAGATGGGTCTTCTGAAGATGGACTTCCTCGGGCTGACGACGCTCACCGTCATCGACGACTGCCTCAAGCTCATCAAGTCCAATCGCGGCGAAGACGTCGACATGGCGATGATCGCGCTCGATGACACGGAGACCTTCGAGAAGGTCTTCCACCGCGCGCTGACCTCCGGCGTCTTCCAGTTCGAGTCGGGCGGAATGCGCGATGTCCTGCGCCGCTACAAGCCGGATTCCATCGAGCACCTTACGGCGCTCAATGCGCTTTATCGACCCGGCCCGATGGGGATGATCGATGACTTCATCGAGCGCAAGTGGGGCCGCCGCGAGGTCGAGTATCAGCTTCCTGAACTGGAGCCGCTGCTCAAGGAGACGCTCGGCGTCATGGTCTACCAGGAACAGGTGATGCAGATCTCGAACGTCATCGGCGGTTATTCGCTGGGCGGCGCCGACCTGCTGCGCCGCGCGATGGGGAAGAAGGACGCCGGGGAGATGGCCAAGCAGCGCGAGATCTTTATGGCCGGCGCGGCTTCACGCGGCTTCCCGAAGGCGAAAGCTGGCGAGATCTTCGACAACATGGAGAAATTCGCGGGCTACGGCTTCAACAAGTCGCACTCGGCGGCGTACTCCCTGCTGGCGTATCACACCGCGTGGTTGAAGACACACTATCCGGTCGAGTTCATGGCCGCGCTGCTGACGTCCGAAACCAGTAAGCCCGAGAATGTGGTGAAGTACATCGGCGAGTGCCGCGAGATCGGCATCTCGGTCGTTCCGCCCGACGTGCAGATCTCGGCCGCCAACTTCACGCCGACGGGAGACTCGATTCGCTTCGGTCTGGCTGCGATTAAGAACGTCGGCCACAACGCCATCGACTCGATCATCACCGCGCGCGAACAGTTGCAGGCGGAAGGGAAGTCGGGCTTCGCTTCGCTGTGGGAGTTCTGCGCGAAGATCGATCTGCGGCTGATGAACAAGCGCGTGCTTGAATCGCTGTGCAAGGCGGGTGCGCTGGATGCCTTCGGGAAGCGGGCCCAAATCTTCGCCGCGCTGGACAAGGCGATGGAGCGCGCACAAAAATCGCAGCGTGACGCGGCGGCCGGGCAGCACGGGCTCTTCGGGATGTTCGACGACGAAGGTCCCGCAGCTAAAGCCACCGACGACGCGCTGCCGCCCGCGCCCGATTGGGACGAGCACACGCGGCTGCAGAACGAAAAGGATGTGCTGGGTTTCTTTGTCTCCGGACATCCGCTGGATAAGTATCGTGAGAAGCTGCGCAATCTGAAGGTCGTCGACACCGCGACGGCCTGCGAGATGAAGCCTGAGCCGCAGCAGTTTCGTCGCGGGCAGGCCGAGCAGGGAAATGAGATTCAGATAGCGGGCGTCATCACCGGCCTGAAGGTCGCGAAATCCAAGCGCTCGGGCGAGATGTACGCGCAGGCGTCGCTCGAAGATACGGTCGGTAAGATTGAGCTGATTGCGTTTCCACAGAGCTATGAAAAGTTGTCGGATAAACTTCGCATCGACGTGCCGGTGCTGGTGCGCGGCTCGCTGCGGGGCGACGAAGACGCCGCGCCGAAGCTCGCGGTCTCGGCCATTCAGGCGCTCGAAGACGTGAAGATCAAGCTGCCCGACGCACTGCGCATCCACGTGCCGCTGCATAGCTCCGACGACCTGCTGCTGATCAAACTCGATGCGATCTTTCGCGGCGCGCCAGGCAACGGCAAGCTGCTGCTGAACCTTGAAGAGCAAGGCGAGTTCTGCGCGGTGCTGGAGCCGCACGATCTGGCCGTCGCGGCGGATGTCGCCTTCATCGAACAGGTGGAATCGCTGGTCGGCCGCGGGGCTGTGCAGATCATCAACTGACGATCGCTGGCCATGACATGTCGTGGCCAGCCGTTTTGAAACGTGGCGGCCAGCGCTGACCATCCTCCATCGCTTACAATCAAAAAGGTTAACTAGATGGCAGAGAACACGTCGCAGAAATCTGCAGCCGCACCTGTTGCGCCCGTCCCTGACGCTTGGCTCAAGACCGAGCTCGCCCGACACCCTCAGCGTCCCCACCCGATGGACTACATCGAAGCCCTGTTCACCGATTTCAGCGAAATCCACGGCGACCGCCAATTTTGCGACGACCTGGCGATGACCGCTGGCATGGCCCGCTTCCACGGCGAGACGGTTCTGGTCATCGGCAACCTCAAGGGCCGTACTACCAAGGATCGCATCGCCCGCCGCTTCGGGCAGCCTAATCCTGAGGGCTATCGCAAGGCACTGCGCGCGATGAAGTTCGCCGAAAAATTCGGCCGGCCCATCTTCACCTTCATCGATCTGGCCGGCGCATACCCGGGCCTCAGCGCCGAGGAGCGCGGTCAGGGCGAGGCCATCGCCCGCAACATCCGCGAGATGTCACGCCTCCGCGTTCCGACCATCGCCACCATCACGGGCGAGGGCGGATCGGGCGGTGCGCTGGCGCTGGCCGTCGCCGATCGCGTCCTGATGCTTGAAAACGCCCTCTATTCGGTCATTACTCCCGAGAGCTGCGCCGCCATCACGTGGAAGGACGCCAGCAAGAAACAGCAGGCCGCCACGGCTCTCCGATACACCGCCAGCGACGTCAAAATGTTAGGCTGCGTGGATGATGTGGTCCGCGAGCCGGAGGGCGGAACGCACAACGATCCGGCCTTTGCGATGCGGCTCGTGGATGGACGGTTGCAGAGCCACCTCCGAGAGCTTCAGGGCTTGTCGCTGGACGACCTGCTGGCCCGGCGATACGAGAAGTTTCGTAACATCGCGCAGTTTTATACGACCGCCTGAGACGGGAGAAGTCAGCGAGCCCGCGAAAACGAACGCGGACGTCGAGCCTTATCTCAAGTTCTCGACTGAGAACGAAAAAAAATTCGCCAATTGATTCAAAGGAGCCCGGACTGACGTGCAATCGAACTTACCGCCGCGCCCGTCACGACCGGCTTCGCGCTCCATCCAGATTCTGCGCTTCCTGGCAGGATGCGTGTGGTTCTTTGTCGCGCAGAGGGTTGCGTCGGATGCGGCGCAGGGAATCGCCACTCGGCTGAACGCGCCGGTCTTTGAAGGGCTGCTCGAACAGGCGTTTTTTCTTCTTCTGCTGCTGGCGGGCTTCGCTGTGCCTTACGGTCTGCTGCGGGACGGCTCGATTCGCACCGCCAATGCGCTGCCCCGGCGCGCGACCTTCGACGAGGAGTGGCGGCGTGGCGCCGCTCTGGGCTGGGCGATGCTGCTGGTCGCGGTGGCGCCGATGATGCTCTACGGCTCGCTGCACCCGCAGTTCTGGCTGCGGCCGAGATCGTGGGGGCTGGAGCTGCTGGGCGCCGCCACGATCGCGCTGGCAACGCTCGCGCTGGAGGTCGCCTTTCGCGGCTACCTCTTCCGGCGGCTGATCGAGATCGCCGGACCGTTCGGCGCAACCGTGTTGATGTCGCTGGCCTACGCGGTGCTTTCGAGTTTTCGGCCTAATTCGACACCGCTGAGTGCGGCAGTCACGTTCCTGGCGGGCGTGCTGTTATCGATGGCCTATCTTCGCACTTACGCGCTGTGGCTCGGATGGGGGCTGCACTTTGCCTGGAATGCAGCGATGGCGCTGGTGCTGGGCCTTCCGATCGCCGGCTATGCGACCTACAACAGCCTGGTGGCTACTACCGTGACCGGGCCGGAGTGGCTGACAGGTGGAGCATATGGGCCGGAGGGTTCGGTTGTGTCGCTGTTCGTGATGCTGGCTGCGATCCTTGGGCTGTACCGGATGACGAGGGGTTATGCGTGGGAGTACACCCATCCGCCGATCGTCGCGGCGGGTTACCCGATGGACGTCGCTCCGCCGCCGGCGCATACCGCGATGGAGGCGGCCGCGGAGGCGCGGCCCGCACCGCTGGTGCAGATCGTTTCCACTACCTCGACTGCCTCCTCGGCAGCGCCTGAGATTGACGAACACCTGCGGCGCGAGAGCTCCGCCTCGCTGCGCAGCGACATGCCGTGGGACGACACGCCGTGGGACGACGCGTAACGGGACAACGGCGCGGAGCTGACCGGGCAGTCTTCCTGGATTATCGGCGGCGGTCGCGTTTTGCCTCTTGCCAGCAACTCGGGAAAGAGAGCACAATCTTGGTGTTCACGCTCGCAGGTGACGCCATGGGCCCCCGCGCATATCGACCGCTCCTCGCCGTGCTTCTGTTCGTCCTCCTCGCGCTGCCATTGTGCGGGCAGGTCTTCGTCGTGGGGGAGAAGACCGCCACCGCGGACGCCATCACGGAGTTCCATTCCACGCACGTTGAGTTGCCAGAGGGGCCGCTGGACGAGCCAGGCCGGCAGGACCTGATTCGGAACCTTGAGGCGGAGCAGGGCTTCGCGCATCGCCAGCTTCCGCTGGGTGCAGGTGTGACACTGCTGGCCAACGGCAGAATGACTCCGCGCGATGATGATTACCGGAGGATGCTGTACCAGAAGGGCGTGTCGGCTGCGCCGGGCGATCGCGTGGAGGTCACGGCGCTGCGTTTCAGGCCGGATAGCATCGTGATCGACCTCAACGGCGGTCCTTACGCGAAGCACCGCTTTCTCAGCCATGTGTACATCAACAATATGCAGGTAGCGCCGCTTGGCCCGGTCGCGACCGGCTGCCGGATTACGCTAATGTTTGAGGGCGGGTTGCCCGATGTGACGGCAGCCGAGGTCAAAGCGCTGCTCGATCCGCTGGTCGACTTCAAAGCCAAGTCCAGCGCCGAGGCTTACGCGAATACGCTGAGCCCGAAGGTGCGCGAGGCCGTCCAGACGCACGAAATCCTGGTGGGGATGGACCGTCGCATGGTGATCGCTTCGCTGGGGGAGCCGCGCAGCAAACATCGCGAGCACCTTGCCAGCGAGGATGAAAACAGCCCCATTTACGAGGAGTGGATCTATGGCGATCCGCCGCAGCCCACGCGCTTCGTGCGCTTCCGCGAGGGGCGAGTCATTCGCCTGGAGATCGCGGCACTGGGCAAGCCGATCGAGATCCACGACAAGAATGAGATGGACAGCGAATCCCCGCGTGCACTGCTGACGCGCACGATCGCCAGCGGCGACGCGCAGCCGAACAAAGACGAGGGCACGCCCGCAGCCCAGCCGCCGACTCTGCGCAAGCCCGGCGAGACGACTGACGGGCCGGCGACGATGGGGCGGGTCCGCTTCCCCAGCGATACGCGCGGCGAAGGTTCTGGCGGCAGCGGCAGTTCCGGGGGAAGCGCAAGCCCTGGCGCCACCGCCCCTTCTCCGGCTTCCCCACCACAGAACTGACCGCGCGTCGCCTCTCGGTTTTATGCAGGTGGGGTCGAACGCACGCGAGTCCCGCAGTGTGGAAAATGCGCGGGTATACATCGAGCATTTACATCCCTTTGAAGGTGCAGTAATGGTATCGCCGCTACTGTCGGGGGCATGAACAAGCTTCAACATTCCTTCGCCGCAGAGCTCCTTTTTGCGTTAATCGTCTGCTTTTCCTGCTCTCAGATCCGCGCTCAATACGATAACGGCGGGCTGGTGGGAACTATTCGCGACGCTTCCGGCGCGATCATTGCAGGCGCCAGCGTGAAGATCACCAATACCGCGACGGGCATCAGCACGAAGACCACGGCGAACGCCTCCGGTGACTACGATGTGCCGCAGCTTCGGGTGGGCAGCTACAACATCTCCGCCACCGCTCCCGGTTTCACCAATGCGGAGGCCCAAAACATTTCGGTCACCGTGGGCGGCCGCCAGCATATCGATCTCGCCTTGAAGGTGGGTGGGGCCGAGACGACGATCGAGGTCAGCGATGTCGCTCTGCAGATCGAGACGCAATCCAGCCAGCGCGACCAGATCGTCACCAACTACGAATCGGAGGCGCTGCCGCTGGTGAGCCGCAACTATTCCGACCTGCTGGCGCTGATTCCGGGCTCGCGCCAGGCGCCTACTGCGGCGCTCACCAGTTCGGCCAACTCGCTGCTCCGCGCCGGGTCGTTCAACGTCAACGGCGAGCGCAGCATGTTCAACAACTTTCTGCTGGATGGCCTCGATAACAACGCCTATGGCGAGAGCAACCAGGGCTTCGACAATCAGATCATCGCGGTGCCGCCCGACTCCGTGGCCCAGTTCAGTGTAGTGACCAACAACGAGAGCGCGGAATACGGCCGCTCCTCCGGGGCCACGATTAACGTGGCCTCCGACAGCGGCACGAACAGCTTTCATGCCACCCTGTACGAGTTCATCCGCAACACCGCCCTGAACGCCGCGGGCTTCTTCAAGCCGACGCTGGTGGGCGGCTCGGGAATCACGACGCCGTTCAAGAAGCCGACCTTCAACCGCAATCAGTATGGCTTCAACGTTGGCGGCCCCATGCTCAAGAACAAGCTCTTCTTCTTCCTGGACTACGAGGGCTTTCGTCAGGTCCTGAAGCCGCTCAACGTGCTCACGCTGCCATCGCAGAACGAGTTGAATGGAATTCTTGTCCAGCCCGTGCGCAATCCCATCACCGGCGCGGTCTACGCGGCAGGCCAGGCCATCCCGGCTGCCGCGATCAATCCGCTCTCCACGCAGATCATCGGTTACTTCAAGCAGATCGAGGCCGCGCTGCCGGTCGCCGGCATCACCACCGCCGCGACCGCCAATGGCGTCACGGGCCTGGCCTCCAACGACTACTCCGTGCAGGTGCCCTTCACCGACAACGCCGATAAAGGCGACCTGCGCTTCGACTATCAGGCCACGCCTTCGAGCGCTTTCTTTCTGCGCATCAGCGATCGTAAAGAGGATGGTGTGAACTACCCGTCGATTCCGATTCCACTGGACGGCCAGACCAACGGCACGATCCGCATCCTCGATCAGCAGATTGCGCTCGGCTATACGCAGCTCTTCGGCTCCGACCGGGTGCTCGACGCGCGTCTGGGCCTGGACCGAACGAAGGCGGGCAAGTACAACCTCTCCATCGGCAACACCGCTTTCAACAACATCCCCGGGCTTCCAACCACCAATGCAGTGGTCGCGGGCGGCCTGCCGTCGATCGGGATCAGGCGGCTTCACCGGCATCGGACGACAGAGCCCCAATCCGCAGTGGCAGGACCCCGCGATCATCGATCCCAAGGTGAATTACACCTGGGTCAAAGGCAGTCACACGCTCAAGTTCGGCTATGAGTATGAGCACATCTGGATGGCCGTCAACGACAATAATCCGCTCTACGGCTCCTTCACCTTTGGCGGCGGATACAGCGTCTGTACTCCGACGACATCGGCCACCTGCGCCACCAATAGCAGTGGGCTGCCCGCGGCGACCACCGCGGTCACCGACACCTACTGGGCCGACTTCCTTTTCGGCCTTACCAACCAGTATTCACTGGCGAATTTCTATGAGGCCCACCTTACACGCAACATGCACAACATCTATGCACAGGACGACTGGAAGGCGCTTCCGAATTTGACCCTCAACCTCGGTTTGCGCTGGGAGTACGCCTCGCCCTACGCCGATCGTTACAATCGCATCTCCAACTTCGATCCCACCACGCAGACCGTCCTGACCACCGCTCCGGGGGCCGTGCCCGCCAACGGGATCAGCACCTTGACGGGCGGCAACAGCACCTACGCCAAGACCCTGGTCAATCCCGATTACGGCGACTTTGGCCCGCGTGTCGGCTTCGCTTACGCGATCGATCCCAGGACCGCGGTTCGCGGGGGATTCGGCATCAGCTACGCGCACTACACGCGCGCCGGTTCGGGCGATATCCTGGGCATCAACGCGCCGCAGGCCCAGTTCGCCTCCGTCACGCAGATCGCTCCGAACACCGGGGACCATTGCGGCACGCCGCTGCCCGCGCAGATCATCCCCATCGGCGCTACAACGCCGTCGTGCTATGCCACCGCCGACCAGGGTTATCCTTCCGGCCTGGTCACCGCGTTCAATCCCGCAACGGACAACATCACTTACATTCCGAAGAACACCAGGGACAGCTACGTCGAGAGCTACTATCTCAGCGTGCAGCGCAGCCTGTTCAAGAACTCGCTGCTCGATGTTGCTTATGTGGGCAATCACGGCCTGAAGCTGGAAGGCTTTCTGAACGCGAACCAGAAGAACCCGGCGGCGGGATTCACGCGGCCATATGCGAACTGGCCGTCGGACATCACCGAGGCGCTCAACGAGTTCTACTCGAACTTCAACTCCCTGCAGGTGAAGTACGAGCAGCGCATGGTGGACGGCCTGACGCTTCTGAACTCCTTCACCTGGGAGCACGCGCTGGACAACGCCAGCGCGTCGCTCGAAGGCAACACGCCGTCGCCGCAGAATGGCTTCAACATCGCGGCCGACTATGCGCAATCGGATTACAACCTGCCCGTCTCGAACATCACCAGCCTGGTGTACGACCTTCCGTTTGGGCGTGGCCGCAGGTATATGAATGGCAGCGGCGTGGCCGACGAGGTGTTGGGCGGATGGCAGTTGAGCGGCATCAATACGACGCAGGCGGGCACACCCTTCAATATCGTCTACAACCCCAACTCCGCGCAGGCGGTCTCGCCGCAGATCGCGGCCACGTATCGCGGCGCCAATGAGTATCGCCCGGACCACGTGGTCGGGCAGTCCATCAGCCAGGGTGTGGGAAACCGCGCTGCCAATACCGGTTATGTGAACTACATCAATCCCCGCGCCTTTGTGCTGCCGCCCATCCATGATGGCGCCGGCAATCTGCTCAGCCCGTTCGGCAACGCCAGCCGCAACCCGGGCCGCACACCGCCCTTTAACGAGACCGACCTCTCGCTCAACAAGCGATTCAGCACGCCGATCGAAGGTCTGAAGATGAATTCCGCACCGAGTTCTACAACCTTCTCAATCACACCAACTACTATCTGCCCGGTGCCATCAGCGCCTCGCAGGGAACGACGACGGCGGTGGTGGGCATCGGCGGCTCGGTCCCGGTGCCGGCAATTACGGCCTCGCCCTCGACCAACGGTCAGATCAGCAGCACCTTCACACCTCGCATCATCCAGTTCGGCTTGAAGATTTTGTACTAAGGTTTTAGGAGCGGGTGCGCCGGGCCCGGCTCTCACGTCATGCCGTTCAGGTGAGTCGCGGCGCGCCTTTGCCATAGGTTCCCGGCGGCGCGAGTTGCTTGCGCAGCGGCGGCTCGGTCATGTCGCGCTGGTCGCTGTTGAAGACGGTGTCGCCCTGCGAGATAAGGTAGTCGGCGGTGCGCGCGGCCAACGCCTGGATGGTAAGCCCCGGATTGGCGGAGCCTTGCGTGGGCAGGATCGAGCCGTCGCACACGAACAGGTTGGCGATGTCGTGAGTGCGGCCGAACTTGTCGACGACCGAGCTGCGCGGATCGGAGCCCATGCGTGCCGCCCCGACCAAATGCGCGTAGCGGGCCTCCTGCACGACTTCGGTGGCGCCGGCCGCATGCATGACCTCCATGGTTTTTTCCTTCGCGGCCTTGATGAGCTTCTTGTCGTTGTCGTGCAGGTTGAAGGAGACGTGCGCGACGCGCAGTCCGAAGCGGTCGGTGTCGTCGGCAAGGGTGACGCGGTTATTGGCCCAGGGAAGGATCTCGCCCAGCAGGCCGAAGGTGGCCCAGTGGTTGTAGTCCATCATCTCGCGGCGCAGGCCCCATCCCCACGCGCTCTTGGCCGAGACCATCTGTTTGCCGAAGGCGATGGGCAGCGGCCCGACCGTCTGGATGGCGAAGCCCCGGGCAAAATCATTCTTCGGGTTGGTCTCGTAGAACTCTTCGGTGAGCGCGTGCGCGGGCGGCGCTTTGTAGGCGCGCACGAGCTGGTCGAAACGTCCCATCACCACGTTGCCGGCCTGTGCCATCAGGTAGCGTCCTACAGCGTCGCTGGAGTTCGCCAGGCCGTTCTCGAAGCCCGGACAGGCAGAGTTGAGCAGCAGTCGCGGCGTCTCGATGGAGTAGCCGGCGATGATGACAGCCTTGGCGCGCTGAAAACGCGGTTCGCCGTTGCGATCGAAGTAGTGGACGCCGGTGACGCGGCCATGCTTCCCGAGTTCGACGCGCGAGACCATGCAGTTGTCGCGAATCTCGGCTCCGCTCGCCAGCGCATCCGGCACATGCGTGATGAGTGTGCTGGCCTTCGCGCCAACCTTGCAGCCCTGGATGCAGAAGCCGCGGTAAATGCAGTGCGGGCGGTCGCCGTGCGAGGCCGAAAGAATGGCGACCGGGCCGCCGATCGACACCGGGATGCCGAGCGCGGTGCAGCCCTTGATGAGTGCATTGCCGACGCCTCCCATGGGGTGTGGACCGTAGCTGTAACCGTGCGGATGGCCCCACGGATAGTAGGCGGGACCGGCGACCGGCATCTCCAGCTCTAACTGCTCGTAGTAGGGGCGGATGATCTCGTAGTCGATGGGCCAGTCGACGCCCACCCCATCGCGAGTGTGAATCTCGAAGTCGGAAGGGTGAAGGCGCGGCGTGAAGGCGGCCCAGTGAACCGAGCCGCCGCCGACACCTTTGCCGCAGTTGTTGGCGCCGAGCGCAAGCGGATCGCTGCCGCCGGTGACGCGCGGGTCTTCCCAGTAGAGTTCGTGAGAGCCCGATTCGTCCGAGACCCAATCGCGCTCGGTGTCCCAGAAAGGACCGGCTTCGAGAGCCAGCACATTGAAGCCCGCGCGGGCGAGGCGCTGCAAGAGCACACCACCCGCGGAGCCGCAGCCGACGATCAGGTAATCGATCTCATCGGCTTCAGAAAAGCGGCGCATGGGTCGGTGAATGCGCTCCATCGGGCCGAGGATGTGAGCGTTGGTGGTGGGTGCTTTGAACTGGCCGAGCAATGGTTGTTTTGCGGGTTCTTTCACGGAAGCATGACCCCAGATGTTATTCGTTTTGCAGCGATTCAGTGTGGTGGTGAGCGGTCGATTCGGTGATGTCGGAGACGGCGTACGTGGGAGCGGCCCAGGCGTAGCGCTGCTCCTCGACCTCCCACGGCTCGGGCTCGCCGCGTTCCAGCCGCGTGTACGCGCGCGGATAGGCTGGGCCGCCGAAGCCGATCTCGTCCCAGCTCCACGGATGTTTGTAGTAGGCCTCGATCGCGTCCTGCATCAGCATCATCCAGAAGCGGCCAATGGGCATGCGTTTCCAGATGGCTTTGGCGGCTTCAGGTTTGCCATCGTGAATGGCCTTGAGGACTTCGTCCTGCTGGCGCTGCGGCAGATTGACGAACTCGCCGTTGAACCGAGCTTTCGCTTCTTCATCGATGGCCTGCTGTCCAAGCTGAAAGGCCTCGCGGTCCGGCGGCATGGCCTCGTAACGATAGCCATCGCCGCGGTTCTGATAGAGACGTTCATCCAATGGCTCGACCAGCGGAATCCGCCGGTCAGGAGTCCGGTCGTGCTGGGGGATGAGATGGTCGAAGACCGCGCGCCAGAAGCGGACTTGCTCCGCGCTGAAGTAGCGGATGGGCGGTGGCTGATCGACGCGTGTGGTGACCACATCGCGCGTAGCCGCATCCCAGAACTTACGCTGCGCCATTGTGCTGTAGCCCGGATAGTAGCCCGGCGTCTGCATCGGAGCGCGAGGCTCGCCGGTGGCGGGATCGCGGGGAAGCAGGGAAGTATCGGGCGCTTCGGCGGGATGAACGCGAGCATCTGGATGTGTGCGAACGTCTGGGTCGCGCCAAAACAGTTTCATGCATTCCTCCTGCGCAGCAGACTGGCCAGAACTCCGAGCATGCCGGCGGCGCCGAACAGCAGCGGCGCGAAGATCGGCGGCCCGTAAAGAATGTTGTAGATGAGGTGCTTGCGGCCGCCAGGACGGCGCAGCACGCCACGCGCGTGATAGAAGAAGCCCACCGCCGCGTCGGCACTGGCAATGACCGACAGGGCGGGCAATGCGGTCGTCGCGACGCGGCGGCTCTTCGTGGAGGCGACCGCCGTTCCGGCAAGCAGCGGAGCGATCACGACCGGAGTCCATTGCACCCAATAGCGGAAGTTATTTTTGTAATGCGAGTAATACGCTTCAAAGCCGCTGAGCAACGCGCTGACCGCGGTGACGATGGCCACCTGGCGCTGGAATTTTCCTTCGCGGATGTCCTGCTCGGTGGAAATCATCTGGCGACCCGCGCGTGAGGGCAGCAGCCGCGCCAGCCATCCATCGGTGTCGTTGCCTTCGCCGCGCTCCAGATCGCGCGCGTCCTCGCGCTGCAGGTACGACGCGATGAGCCCGAGGTACGCTGCGGTGCCGAACAGCAGCGGAGCGAAGATCGGCGGCCCCATGATCATGTTGGTCATCGGCAGCCGCCAGCCACCAGGTTTGCGGGCGACACCGCGGATGTGAAAGTAGAAGCCGATGCCGGCGTCCACCAGCGTAACGAAGGCAGCGATGCGCAGCACTGTGCGCGCAGCGCGGCGGCTGAAGAAGCCGGCGATAGCCGCCGCAGCCAGTACAGCGCTGAGGATGACCGGCGTGTACATTACGCGGCGGCTATAGCTGCCGCGATAGTGTTCGTACGCGACCTCGAGCCCACTCAAGACGCTGGCCGCGGCCGTCATCAAGGACAGGCTGCGTTGAAAACGCCCCTCCCGAATGTAGTTGGCCATGATCTCGCCAGCTTGTACCGGGTGGGGTAGCGAAAGCGATTTCGTGCTCGTGGCCTCCACCTAGATCACCTCACGAACTTCGTCTTCCGCGATGGTCTTGATGATCTTCATGGCGTCCTTCTGTCCGCGGACCAGCGACTTGGCGAAGTGATAAGCCTGCTCGGTGGTGATCTTGCCAGGCATTGGCGGCTCGTTGGGGTCGACGACTGCCTGCACAAGCGTGGGACCGTCGTGGCTGAGAGCCTCGCGCAGCACGCGCTCCGCGTCCTCAGGCCGGTCGAGGGTATAGCCGCGAATACCGCAGGCCTCGGCGACTTTGGCGAAGTCAATCGGCTCCAGCTCGACGCCGAACTCCGGATTGCCTTCGAGGATCATCTGCTCCCACTTGATCTGGCCGAGCACATTGTTCTTGATGACGATGACGGTCACGTTCAGCTTGTACTTGGCCAGCGTGGCGAGTTCACCCATCAACATGGTGAGGCCACCATCGCCGACCACGCAGACGACCTGGCGCCCGGGGTAGGCCACTGCCGCGCCGATGCTGTAGGGCAGACCGTTGGCCATGGTCGCCAGGGAGCCCGAGAGCGAGAACTGCATGGTTTCGCGGATCTCGACGTAACGCGCGGTCCATGTGGCGATCGTCCCGCTGTCGGAGGAGACGATGGCGTCGTCGTTCAGCAGCTTGTTGAGCGTGTGCGTGACGACCTGCGGCTTCATCGGCATGTCCTTGCGGGTGCCGCGTTCCTCCATCAGTCCGTTCCAGCTTTCCATGCGCTCCTGCGCCTTCTTCAGGAACTTGTTATTCTTGCGCTTCAGCAGTGGAAGCAGCGCCTGAAGAATGGTCTTCGCATCGCCCACCAACGCCGTGTCCACCTGATGGCGCAGACCGACGCGCGTCGGGTCGATCTCGATCTGCACACACTTGGCCTGCCCCGGCTTGGGCAAAAATTCCATGTACGGATAGCTGCTGCCGATGATGATGAACGTGTCGCACTCGTTCATCGCATCGACCGAGGGCGCGGTGCCCAGCAGACCGATTCCGCCAGTGGTGTAGGGGCTGCGGTCGGGCAGCACAGCCTTGCCCAGCAGCGCTTTCACCACGGGGCCGCCTACCGTCTCCGCAAGCTGCGCAACCTCTTCGCGTGCGCCCAGGGCGCCACGTCCCGCCAGGATGGTCACCTTCGAGCCGGAGTTGATGATGTTCGCGGCGTGGTGCAGCAGTGCGTCCGCGGGCTTCGCCGTCGAGCGCGCGGACCAGTCGCCGCTGTGGCCCTTCACGTTGGCATTGCTGCGCATCGAGGACGAAACCGGCCACTCCTGAATGTCCTTCGGAATGCAGATGTGCGAGACGCCCCGGTATCCATACGCGGAACGCACCGCCATATCCACGCAATTCACCGCGTGGGCCGCGCCCATTACGCGCTGATTGAACACCGTGACGTCCATGTACAACTTGTCGAGGTCCACGTCCTGCTGGTAGTCCATGCCGATGAGATCGTGAAAGGTGTGGCCCGTGATCGCTAGCACAGGCTGCAGATCGCACTTGGCGTCGTAGAGGCCGTTCAGCAGATGAACGCCGCCGGGACCGGAAGTCGCGCAGCACACGCCCAGTCGCCCTGTGTACTTGGCGTAGCCGCACGCAGCAAAGGCCGCAGCCTCCTCGTGGCGCACCTGGATGAAGCGCAGCTTGTCCTGATGGGTGCGGAGGGATTCAAAGAAGCCATCCACGCCGTCGCCGGGGAAACCGAAGATTGTATCGACGCCCCATTCGATGAGGCGTTCGACGATCAGGTCTGAAATCTGCTTTGCCATGAGTTGCTCCTAACGGTTTCGGACTTATGGTTGGGAGCTCCGCTGGCAGGTGCTCCATGGGTCGACATGTTCGCGCAGAAGATGCTGCGGCGAGCTACTTCTTGAACTTCTCGGCGTCCTTCCGTTTCAACTCCAGCCCCATTCCAGGACGGGAGAGATCGGGAATCATGCATCCGTTCACCGGTTCGCAGAAACCGTCGAAAAAGATGCGTTCAATGCGTGCGTGATCATGAAAGAACTCCATGTGAATGACGCGCGGAACAGCGCAACATACATGTAGATGCATACTGGGGCCGCAGTGGGAAGAGAGCGGCATACTATCTGCCCAGCTCAGCGCCGCCGCGTCCAAAAATCCGCTGATGCCGCCGCAGCGGGTACAGTCGGCCTGCAGCACGGTAACGGCTTGGGCGTTCACCACGCGGCGGAAGTACCAGGCGGTGTAGCCGTACTCGCCGGCGGCGATGTCCATGCCCAGGGGCGCGCGCTGCCGCACCTGATTGAGGCCGGTGAGATTGTCGGCGCTGACCGGCTCCTCGAACCAGCGCACGCCTTGCTCGGCGAAGGTGTAGGCGAGGTCGATTGCCTGTGTGACCGTATAGGCTCCGTTGGCGTCGACAAACAGCCCGCAGTCCGGACCGATGGCGAGCCGGGCCGAGCGGACGCGCGCCGGATCCTGCTCCGGGGTCGTGCCGATCTTCATCTTCACCATCGAGTAGCCCTGGCTGGCCCAACCGCCAAGCTGATCGGTCAACTGCTTGTCCGTGTATGTCGTAAAGCCACCGCTGCCGTAGACCGGAATGGCGTCGCGGACCTGGCCCAGAAAGCTGACCAGCGGAAGATCGACCAGCCGCGAGCGCATGTCCCACAGCGCGTTGTCGATGGCCGACACCGCCATCATCGCGATGCCGGTCTCGCCCAGATTGCGGATTTGGTGCAGCATGCGTTGCAGCGTCTCCGCGTGGCGGAACGGATCGGAGTGCAGCACGATGCTCTTGAGCAGCTTTTCGGCGACGGCTGCGGTTCCCGCGTCGGCATAGGTGTATCCGAGAGCCTTGGTCTTACCGCATTCGAGCTCCACCAGCACCATCGATGTGCTGTCCCACGAGAACGTTCCGTCGGCTTCGTGCGCGTCGGTGGGGATGGTGTAAAAGCTCACCGAGCCGCCTGTAATAGAACACTCGTTCCTCATGCTTGAGCACGCTCCTTCTGTCTAGAAATCGGTAAGCACCTCGGCTCCCGTTTCGGTGCAGGTAACGACATCGCAGTGGCGCATGCCGCCCACTCCTTCGATATAAATAGCAGGCTCGATGTTGAAGCTCATGCCTTGCTCCAGCTTGTCCGCCGACTTCGGGTGGACGCGCGGCAAGGCGTTGCCATCGGCGGCCGCAAATCCGACGCCATGCCCGGCGCCGTGTTTGAACGCTTCGCCGAAGCCGTGTTGGGTGAGAACGCCGCGCGCGGCTGCATCCACGTCCGCCGCAGCGGCACCAGGGTGGATCGCATCGAGCGCAGCCTTGCGCGCTTCTGCGATCGCACCCTGCATCTGCTGCTGCTGGTCGTTGCTTTTTCCCACCACATAGGTGCGTGTGATGTCCGTCCAATAGCCATCGCCGACGGTATTAGCGTGGACCATGACAAGGTCGCCTGCTTCCAGAACCCGCGAGCGTGTGCGCGCGTAAGCGCCGGATGCCTTGTACGAGTTCGGCCCCGACATGCAGAAGAAGTAGCCCGCCCCGCGCTCGAAGCCGCGATTGGCCACCCGGGCAAACGCCGCTCCGATATCGGCCGCAACTTCCTCCTCGCGGCGCCCGGATACAATCGCGTTGGTCGCTTCATCGAAGCCGCTTCGAGCCAGCGAGCAGGCGCGGCGCAGTTGATCAATCTCCGCCGGCGTCTTGATCGATTGCAGGCGATCGAAGACCGCATCGGCGGAGACAACCTCGGTCTTCGGGTACGCGTGATGCAGCAGCGGCCTTGTCGTGTCGCGGAAGCGGTGGACCGATTGATACGACGCGGGCTGCGCCCCGGCCACACAATTCATTCCGACCCGGCCGTGGCCCAGGGGCACCCGCTTCGCCAGCTCCTTCAGCGGCTCGAGCAGAGCGTCGGCAGGGTTTGTCATCTGGTGCAGTGAGCTCGGCTTGTAGGCGATAAACTCTGCGTCGGAGGTCGCCTGCGCCAGCTCCAGTTCGTCCTCAGGAACGATGGCGCAGACTCTTCCGGTATGAGAAAAGATAGCCACGCTCGATCCCATCACGGGCCAGTAGCCGGTAAGCAGCAGAACTTCCGTTGGAGAAAAACTCGCCAGCGCAGCGAACTCGTTCTGTTCGATGTCGTGCAGGGTCGATTTGTGGCGTTGTGCATCGGCCGCCATCACTGTTCCTATGATTAATGTGTTTGAGCGTGCTCTCCGGATAATTCGACCGGCCTGTTGATTTGGATGCGGCGCGAACTTACAGCGAAAGACGTGGATGTGAAAAGAGCGACGATGCGGTGTGAAGCCATGCGAACCGGAGAGCAACTCAAGCTACTCAAAAACGATTACTAGTTCCCGCGAAGATCGGCCGCCTGCTGAGCAATAAGATCCCTGCCGGCGTACAGCATGGCCCCTGTGCAAAGCGCCGTCCCCGTGCACCACGA
This sequence comes from Granulicella sp., assembly GCA_965277925.1. Lineage (GTDB taxonomy): Bacteria > Acidobacteriota > Terriglobia > Terriglobales > Acidobacteriaceae > Granulicella. The sequence continues at coordinate 3,976,725 of OZ255850.1, forward strand.
GCAGAGTTTGCGAAAGCTGACCACCTGGCGGACCACGTTGAAGGCCGCCAGGCCGCCATCAGAGACAAGCTTCAGCGCAAGCAGACGCCGCACCTGCGGCTGGCTGCGAGCCAGCAGGATGAGTGAGAGAGTCACGCCATAGCTGGCGAGGCCAGGTAGACTATCAGGAATGCCCAGTGGATGCGCAGCTTTTGACATGGTGATGCGGTCCGAAGCAAACCATTCACCAGGCGGATCAGGTAGGTGCTCCAACAATCCAAGTTGATGCCCGGCGACAGGCAGCAGTGTCAGCATCGCCGTTACGTTAGCTGCAAGCAGTAGGGGATCGGTTGAGATTTTATCGGGCATCGCACTCAACTCCGGCCGCGCGAGCTCACGAGCCAAGTCCCCAGCCCAGCAACTGTGAGAGCTCCCAGCGCGAACCACTCGCGATGAAGCGAGACAAAGACCTCAGCGCTGGTGCGTCTGGAGCGGTCTGCGAACTTACCACGCGCGCTGTGAACGCCGGGCACGTAGTCATATAAATTATTGGGCGCATTCGGATCGCGCGGCTCGTTTTGAATCTGCTGCGACTTGTAGCCGGTCTTACCGAGGTAGCGATCGAGAAGCCCGGGGAAAAACTTTTGTCCGATGATGGCTTCGATTGTCGGCAAGCCAACCCAATACTCGCGGCGCGGCTTCTTGGCCATTCCCGCGGCCACGACCACCTTCGCAGCGATCTCCGGCTCAAAGATCGGCGGCACCGGCTGCGTATCATCGGGCATCCGATTTTTCACCCAGTCGAATTGCGTTGTATTCATCGCCGGCATCTGTACCACTGTGACCTGCACATTGCTCTTATCGTGATACAGCTCGCAGCGCAACGAATCAGTAAAGCCATTGATGGCGTGCTTGCAGGCGCAGTACGCAGACTGCAGGGGGATGGAGCGATAGGCCAGCGCGGAGCCGATCTGAATGATCGTTCCGCGGTCGCGCGGCAGCATGCGCTTCAGCGCCGAAAGCGTTCCATGTACGAATCCTAGATAGAGGACATCGGTAACACGTTTGTAGTCAGCCGGCTCCATCTCTTTCACAGGCGAAAAGACGCTGACCATCGCATCGTTCACCCATATATCGATCGGGCCGAGCTGCTCTTCGATCTGGCTCGCGGCGCGCTCGACCGCGTCGGCATCGGAGACATCGGTGGGGATGAAGATCGCCTCACCGCCCAGGGCCTCGCATTCCTTCTTCGCTGCCTCCAAAGCCTCCGGATTGCGGGCCATCAGCCCGATCTTGGCGCCTTCTTTCGCATACGCATGCGCGACAGCGCGGCCAAGTCCAGCGGATGCGCCGGTGATAGCTACAACGACAGGTCGGTTCATGCATCTCCCATACTCTGCAATGTCTCGCTGTGGGGAGACTGCATGCATGGTTAGACAGCGTTGCACTCGGAGGGGATGCTTGCGAACAATTTGGCGCGTCCCACAAGCGGCGAATTCATCGTATAGCTTTGCTGAGGCTATAGAGGAGGACGGCGAGAACTGTCGCGCTGATCGCGACATAAAGCCGGTCGCGCTGACGTGCGAAACCAACGACGCAGTACACCACGCGAGCCACCGGCGTCGCGATGAGCAGAAGCAAGCCGAGCTGAATGAGGTGCCGCGGCTCCAGATGAAAGGCACCGCGGAAAACGCCGCCGATGCTGCGGAGCGACTCGCTAGCCGCGCGGAAGTGCGAGTAGTCCGTTATAGGCCGCCACGGATGCTTCAGATAGAGCACACCGCCCGCCAGCACGATAATGGCGGCGAGCGTTACGCCGAAGCGCAGCATTCCTGCCACCGAGAGGTCGAGTTCGTGGTCAGTGGGCTTGCTCATCAGATCCTCCCCGTAATTCCGCTGTAGATCATTTCGCAGCCGAGGACGACGATCACCAGCCCGAAGACGTACTTCAGCGTGGTGACGCGTGCCCTCACCAGGATGCGCGTACCTAGCAGCGAACCGCTCAGGACGCCCAGCATTACCGGCATCGCGATGCCGGGGTCAATATAGCCGCGGGCAAAATAAATTCCCGCGCTGGCGGCGGCAGTCACGCCAATCATGAAGTTGCTGGTGGTGGTCGAGACCTTGAAGGGTAGCTTCATCGCCTGGTCCATGGCGAGCACCTTCACCGCGCCCGAACCAATGCCCAACAGGCCGGACAGAGTTCCCGCGCCAAACATAATGCCGAAGCCGAGCGGCACGCGCTGGGCGGTGTAGGACTCAACTCCTTCAGGCCCGGGGAAGCTTCCATGCAGTTCCAGCCTGGTTGCGAGCGGGTCGGGTATCGCGCTCGACGTCTGCTCGGGCTTGCCGCGAAAGGACGCAATGGCGGAGTACAAAAGAACGGCGCCAAACACGATCGCAATCCAGTGAGTGGATATTTTCGCGGTAAGATAAGCGCCGAGCAGCGCGCCCAGCGTCGTGGCGACTTCCAGAAACATGCCGATGCGGATATTTGAGAGACCCTCGCGAACGTAAGCGACCGCCGCGCCCGACGAGGTCGCAATCACCGAAACCAGCGACGCTCCGATCGCATAACGAATGTCGACCTTGAAGAGCAGCGCCAGCACCGGCACGATCACGACGCCGCCGCCCAGGCCAGTTAATGCTCCAAGCAGCCCCGCCAAGATTGCTGTCCCAAAGAGCAGGCCGCTGAACATCATCACACTCATGCCGAGGTCTCCGCGGAAGTCTTTTCGAAGACGAGGCGGAGGGCCGCACCGGCACGGTCTCGCACACCATCTACACAAGCAGATGGTACCCGAAGCCGGCGTGCGATTTTTCGAGAAGCCAAGCCGGCGCCTATTGTCTGCCAAGAGACAACGAAACGCTGTATTGTTGCAAGAACGAGTTAATGGGCGGCGAATCAAGTCATTCGCTCCACGGAAAGGCGGCAATCATGCATCGCAGGAACTTCAATCATTGGGCCATGGCAGCTTCGATTGCTGGGCTGTTATGCGCCGCTTTGGGCTGCACTGGCCTGAACGCGCAGGAGACCGTGCAGCGGCCGCGGATCACCGGCATCTCGCACGTAGGTTTCTTCGTCACTGACCTGCCGAAATCCGTAGCGTTCTGGCACGACTTCCTGGGCTATGACGAGGCCTACACTCTCACCAAGAAGGACAGCAACGAGATACGAATCGCCTTCATCAAGATCAATGATCATCAGCACATTGAGCTCTTCAACGAACCGCCCGCCACCGTGCACGACATGCTGAGTCACATCTGCTTCACGGTCGACAACATCGAGCAAATGCGTCGCTATCTGCGCTCCAAAGGTTTCGACGTGAAGCCCGGCAACGGCGCCAAGACACGCACGGGGGACTATGCGTTCGAGATCAAGGACCCCGATGGCCTCCTGGTGGAGTTCGTGCAGAGCCTCCCCACCGGCATGGAGATGAAGTCGGCCGGCAAATTTCTTCCCCCCACGCGGATCTCGCCGGCGATCTATCACGTCGGTTTTCTGGTTGGAAACAGTCAGAAGGAGATCGACTTTTTCGGCGGCGTCCTTGGCTTCAAAGAGACCTGGCGCGGCGGCGGCAATCCCAAGGAGTTGAGCTGGATTAATATGCAGGTGCCGGATGGCAATGACTATGTCGAGTTCATGCTCTACCGCACGATGCCCGACACCGATAAGTGGGGCGGCAAGAACCACCTCTCGCTGGAGGTGCCTAACATCGAAAAGGCTGTGGCGACTCTCGAATCGCGGCCGTACTACAAGGACGTCTGTAAGAAGCCTCTCACCATTGCCACGGGCGTCAATCAAAAGCGACAGGTAAATCTGTACGATCCCGACGGAACCCGAGTCGAACTGATGGAACCCTTTACGGTCAGCGGAAAACCGACGCCGTCCTCGACCGCGCCTCCGCCTTCCAGCTAGAGGTTCTCCTTAGCGGAGAGAAAAGAGAGACGGTCATTGATGGATATGGATATGGATTGTCTCGCTTCAGCCGCAAGTTTGTAAGAGGTATGAGAGCGGCTCGAAGGCAAGTTCGGCGCGAAGATACTGTTGCCGGTTTGCAGTGCGGGATCAGGTGTGAGCGGACGCGCCAACGCGCGGCGCCTTCGCAGTGCGAGCGGCGGCATCCAGCGCACGGTCTCGTTCCGCCCGAACAACGAGAGTCAGCCGGGAATGCTTGCCCAGGACATCCCCTGCTTCGTCGGCCAGCAGCATCAGATCGTGCCAGCGGCCGATCGCATCCTGCGTTTCTTTCAGTTGCGTCGCCAGTCGCCGCGCTGGCGCGGACGTGTCCTCGATGCCGGCCAAGTAGCGCGCTGCTTTGGTCTGCTTGCGGTAAGCGTGCAGATTGTCCTCGAATTTGCCGCTGGACGGAATCGAAGAGTTCCGCGCCCACTCCCGCGCGGTCGTCAACGGAGAAGGCGAGGAAGCCCGCAAGCGCGCCATCGCCTTTGCGGTGTCCGCGAGCGCGGCTCCCAACCGCAGTTCCTCTCTCCTCAATACTTTTTCGAGCTTGGCGGCAGCCCGCTTCCGCCTCTCCTGCAGACTGCGATCGAGCTTCTTATAACCGCTGTCGACTGCCTTGGCCGAATCTGAATCGCTGGCCAGAAGCGCATGACCATGCAGTTCCTCCGCGAACTGACGATGCACATCCATATCCCGCACCGGACCGGCTGCCTTGCGGATGCGCTTGAGCTCGCGTGCGGCCTTCTTCGAGGCTTTGTGCAGCCGCGCAGCACCCGGATGGTCCTCCAGTACCTTCTGCAGCACCGCTTCCAGCTTGCGTGTTCCCGTGCGCACGGAATGCACCTCGTGCTCGCCGGCATTCGCGCGGCAGGCCAACACAGCCTGCGCGAGTTCGGCATGCAGGCGATCGAAGTCCGAGAAAATGTTGGATGGGCTCATGACTCCGTCGGCTCCTATGCGGTCGGAGGCCGTATACAGAGAGATGCGGGGCGTCCCGTTGGCGTCGCCAGCGGCGTGTGAACGTCGCGCTCAAACTTCGACGCGCAAGCAGCGCGCCAAGGCTTCCCTCGAACCGCTCCATCGGAGCCAACGCTCGACCTGAGGAAGCATCGAAACTTTTTCCCGGCAAGTACAATTTCCTCGTAGGCCGACCCTGGCGTGATTGAGCGTTCTACGTTGTGAATCGGCAAGCTTCTGCGCGCGCCGGTAACGCGCCGTGGAATTACCACGTAGCCGGAGACACAAGCATGTTGGCCCTCCAATCGCTCGACAAGTTCGGTCCACCGCTGCACAAGGCGCGTGGCCGTGCGTCGACCAGCATCTTCGCGCCCGCGACCACGCCAACGCACTCCATCTTCGAGCGGTCGCTGCTGCTCCTCGCCATTACCGGCGGCATCTTCGTCGCTGTCCGGTCTGCTGCTGTATGTTCTGTTGCGCTATCGCCATCGCGACGGCGAGCCGGAGGCCAATCAGGAGCCCGCGCAGATCTATGGCAGCAATCAGATCGAGTTGTCGTGAACCGTGCTGCCCATTCTGATCGTCGTCATGTTGTTCCTGGCCAGAGCGCGCGTTATCTAGTCGACCGAGCACGCGCAAAAGCCACCGAGCGCGCTCGACGTCCCCGTCATCGGCCACCAGTTCTGGGCGGCCAGGATAACCTCCAACCCGAAGATTTCGTCGCCGAACGCAGCCATTCCTAGGGCACCGCCGCGTAGTTCCGCGCCACCCACTGGCGATACTCTCCTGACGTAACACGCGCCACCCAATCCTGGTGTTCGATGTACCACCGGACGGTCTTCTCCAGACCACTCGCGAAGGTCTCTCTCGGCTGCCAGCCAAGCTCCGATTGAATCTTCGCGCAATCGATCGCGTAGCGCCGGTCATGTCCCAAGCGGTCCTTCACAAGCTCGATCAGCCGATCGTGAGGCGCGCCGGCGGGTTGCAGACGGTCGAGTATGTCGCACAGCATCCTCGTGACCTCAATATTTGTTTGCTCATTCAGGCCGCCCACGTTGTAGGTCTCGCCGACGCGTCCACGCTCCAGCACCGCAGTAATCGCGTCGCAGTGGTCTTCCACGTACAGCCAGTCGCGCACGTTCAGGCCATCGCCGTAGATCGGCAGAGCCTTCCCCGTGAGCGCATGGTGAATCAGCAGCGGAATCAGCTTTTCAGGAAACTGGAACGGCCCATAGTTGTTCGAGCAGTTGGTCGTCATCACGGGCAGACCATAGGTGTGGAACCACGCCCGCGCCAGATGGTCCGACGCCGCCTTCGACGCGGAATACGGGCTATTCGGCTGATACGGTGTGTCTTCGCGAAACGGTGCATCGTTCGGTCCCAGCGACCCATACACCTCATCGGTTGAAACATGGAGAAAGCGGAACTCGTCCCGCTCCGCACCCTCCAGCGTCTTCCAGAACTCCAACGCGGCTTGCAGCATGGTGAACGTGCCCAGCACGTTGGTGCGCAGAAAAATCTCGGGCCCCAGGATCGACCGGTCCACATGGCTTTCCGCGGCGAAGTGGACGACCGCAGCGGGCCGATGCTCCTGGAACAAGCGTCTCATCAGCTCCGCATCCCCGATATCGCCCTGCACGAAGATGTGGCGCGGCTCGTCAGCAATCGAAGTCAGATTCTCCAGATTGCCCGCGTAGGTCAGCGCATCGAGATTCACCACCGCGCGTCCCGCTGCAATCGCGCGCAGAACGAAGTTCGATCCGATGAACCCCGCGCCGCCAGTGACTAACATCGTCCGAGAGGTCAAAACACAACCTCCTCGAGCAGACGCACCAGATACTTCCCATACGAGCTCTTCTCCAACCCCGCCGCCAGCGCCTGCAACTGCGCCGCGTCGATGTAGCCCAGCCGGTACGCGATCTCCTCCGGGCAGGCGATCTTCAAACCCTGCCGCCGCTCGATCGTGTGGATATACAGCGCGGCCTCCAGCAGGCTATCGTGCGTGCCGGTGTCCAGCCATGCCATGCCGCGACCCAGAATCTCCACCCGCAACTGCTCGCGCTCCAGATACCAGCGGTTGACGTCGGTGATCTCCAACTCCCCGCGCCGCGACGGCTGGATCGATTCCGCCACCTCCACCACTCGCGCGTCGTAAAAATAGATTCCGGTAACCGCGTAGCGTGAGCGTGGCTTCAACGGCTTCTCTTCGAGCGAAACTGCCCGCCGCTCCTTATCGAACTCCACCACCCCATAACGCTCCGGGTCCTGCACCGGATAGGCAAAGATCGTCGCTCCAGACTTATGTTTCGCCGCGGCCTTTAGCGTTTTCGCAAAGTCGTGGCCGTAAAAAATATTGTCGCCCAGCACCAGCGAGCAGCCCTCGCCAGCGAGAAACTCCTTACCGATCAAAAACGCCTGCGCCAAGCCATCGGGCGAAGCCTGAACGGCATATTGCAGCGAAATTCCCCACTGGCTGCCATCCCCCAGCAGTTGCCCAAATCGTGGCGTATCCATGGGCGTCGAGATCAGCAGAATGTCGCGTATCCCGGCCAGCATCAGCACCGACAGCGGGTAATAGATCATCGGCTTGTCGTAGACGGGAAGCAGTTGCTTGGAGACCGCGGCCGTCACGGGATGAAGCCTCGTTCCCGATCCGCCCGCCAGGATGATGCCCTTCATTGGTCCACACTCATCGTTCCACACCCTCAAGAAAGCTTTCGGCAGGATGAGTTGTTGACCAACGTCGCCAGCCTCACATCCGCGCAAACGTCAGTGTAACCGAGCGCAGGCCGCCAGGTTAGTAGGTACCGAGGACATGGTTTACACGAAAGACCGGAGACATCGTTTACAGATACGGAGGTCTGAGGGCTCTTAAGCATTGGTCGAACGCAAGAAGATACGTTCATGCCTTGGAAAGAGAGTCGTATTGTGGATCAGCGCTTGCAGTTCTTATCGAGTTACCAGAAGGAAGAGATGTCGGTTACAGACCTGTGCCACGAGTACGGCATCTCTCGCCCAACCGCATATAAGTGGATCAAGCGATATAACGAAGTCGGGCCGGAAGGCTTGCTGGATATTTCGCGCAAGCCCCACGGCTGTGCTCACGCAACGTCGTTGGAGGTCGAGAACGAGATCCTTGCATTGCGGAAGCGCTTTCCATCCTGGGGAGCGCGGAAGCTGAAGGCTCGTCTGGAGAAGATGAACCCGAACGTCGTGTGGCCGGCGGCAAGCACCGTCGGTCAGATTCTGCGCCGGGCGGGACTCACCAACCCTGTTCGCAAGAGACGTAGAACGACCCCGTACTCAGAGCCCTTCGCCGAGGTCACCGCTCCGAACCAGCTATGGTGCATGGACTTCAAGGGATGGTTCCGCACTGGCGACGGGAACCGATGCGATCCCTTCACGATCACCGATGCCTACAGTCGCTATCTGATCCGTTGTCAGGCAGTGGCTCGCATGGATACTTCGCACGTCCTTGCGATCTGCGAGGCCGCCATGCGCGAGTACGGTGTTCCCGAACGGATTCGCACGGACAACGGAAATCCCTTCTCTGGACTTGGTGTGATGGGGCTTTCGCGGTTGTCGCTGAGCTGGGTACGACTTGGGATTGTGCATGAGCGCATTCAGCCAGGCAAGCCGCAACAGAACGGCCGCCATGAGCGCATGCACCGCACGCTCAAGCAGGATACGACCAACCCGTCGGCGAAAACACTCCATGCGCAGCAGAAGCGTTTCGATGAGTTCGTTCGCGTCTACAACCATGAGCGTCCTCATGAAGCTTTGGGGAACGAGACTCCAGGCAGCATTTACGTCCCGAGCTCGCGGCTCCTGCCACGGTACACGAAGGCTCATCAGTACCCAGCTCACTTCCAGACACGGCGCGTGAACGATGCGGGAGACATCAGTTGGCATAAGAGCAGGGTCTTTATCAGCGAAGTCTTCCGTGGTGAAGATATTGCGCTTGAAAAAGTTGAGGAGAACTTCTACCGAGTGTATTTCTGCTCTTTGGAAGTCGGCGAGTTCAATGTCGACGACATGCGATTTCGGCCCGGGCTTCGCCCATGAAAGCAAGCGTTGGAAATGCCGAGGAGTGGAAAGCATGGAAAACCATACAGCCGGTTTTCCACCCTTCCCACTCCTCTTGGAAATCCCTTCGGGATTCCCACATTCCCAACGCTTCGACGGCGACGAGATATCTTATTAAGACCGGGCCTAGCCAGCCATACCCCTGAACCAGAGTCACTTCCTCCGCAAGGGGCTTGTAAACCATCTCTCCGGTCTAAAACGTAAACAGTGTCCCGCTTCGCTCAGGTTGCTTTCCGGTTGTTATCCCGGCAAGCTAAGCCATGCGCAGGGAACATGGTAAATCGGTAATATGATTAGCCGAAGCCAATCGACATTCTCCGTGCAGCCGATAGCCGGCTCCGGAGTACGATGGAGCGGTCGGCACCTACAGGAGCGGAGAAACATTATGGCCAAGACGCATCGCCGGTATCAGGAAGTTGCTGCGCGCATCTCGCGCTACGTGGCGGAACGAGGCCTGGAGTCGGGCGCGCGGCTGCCCGGTGAGATTGACCTCGCCAAGATTTGCGGCGTCAGCCGCCCCACCATTCGCGAGGCCATGGTCGCGCTCGAAATCGCCGGCGAACTCGAGATTCGCTCGGGCTCCGGAGCTTACGTGCGCGAGGCCGTCAACCCCATGTCGCTGGTGCTCGACTCGGGCCCCGGCCCTTTCGAACTGCTGCGCGCGCGGCTGCTCATCGAAGGCGAAATCTGCGCCGACGCGGCGCTCTATGCCTCTGCCGGTGACCTCGCCAAAATCGAAAAGACCCTCCAGCAGATGCGCAAACTCGTGCTCGCCAAGACCAACGCCCAGGTCTCCGACCGGCAGTTTCATGTGGCCATCGGCGAAGCGGCGAAGAACAGTGTCCTGGCCAGCATCGTTGACGGCCTATGGGCCGGAATGTTCGCGCCCATGTATCACCGCCTGAGCCAGCGTGCGGGCCTCGACCAGCACCAGGCCGCCGCGCTTGAAGACCACGAGGCCATCTTCGCGGCCATCGCCGAGCGCAACCCCAACGAGGCCCGCCGCGCCATGCGCCGCCACCTGCTCCACGTCGAAGAGCACCTGACCAGTGACGAAGTTGGCCGCGACAAAGATCGGGACAGGGATCGCGAAATGGATAAAGACAAGGACCCTCCACCAGCCGCCAAATCCGCTCGCCGCTCCGCGCACACAGAGCACGCCTGAGCCGCGGCGCCCGATGCAGCCGAAGCGACTTACTTGGCGAACATCAGGCTGAGATCCGCGAAGGACTTGAACTCCAGCGCATTGCCCGCCGGATCGAGGAAGAACATGGTCGACTGCTCGCCCACCTGGCCTTCAAACCGGGTGTAGGGTTCGATCAGGAAATGCACTCCAGCGGCCCGGACACGCTCCGCAAGCTGCTTCCACTGAGCCTGAGTCAGGACGACGCCAAAATGGGGTATCGGCACCTCGTGACCGTCCACCGTATTGCGGGCAGCGGCTTGCTTGCTTTGTGCCGCCGCCGCAGGCTTCAGGTGCGCGACGATCTGATGGCCGAACAGGTCAAAGTCGATCCACCGCTCCGAGCTGCGGCCCTCCGGGCAACCGAGAACGGTGCCGTAAAACTGACGGGCGGCTTCGAGATCGTCGACTGGAAACGCAATGTGAAACGGACGCAGACTGGACATGTTTCGCTCTCACTGGGTTAAAATTCCGGCAATACAATTCTTATTTGTTGCGGGGCCACATCTCTTTCGATGATACAGATTTCCATGCCACGCCCGGAGATTCGATCTGCTTCGACTGCGCGTCGTCGATTTGTTGTACGCTTAGCGGCAATAGCAAACCGTTGTATTGTCTTGAACCGTCACTGCTAGACGGTCCATTCTTGGAGTGAGGAACTGCGTGCATCGCTTGTCAGTCGTTGAAGGCCATGGCAGGTCGCCCGTGCCGGAGGCCGGAAGGGAACTTCCCGTGCAGATCATTCTTGCCGACAATCAAGCGATCTTCCGGACCGGCATCGCCCGCGTGCTCGCACCGCAGGACGACATGCCCATCGTCGCGCTGTGCTCGGATCTGGAGCGTCTGACGCATGCCATTGCCAACCTGCCCAAATCGCTGGTGATCTTTCCTTCGAGCATCACCGCCGATCTTCCGTCGCTGCTTAGCCTGATCCAGCAGGCAGGCAGCAGGCCGGTGGTGATCCTGGAGTACGAGGCGATCCTCAATGAAGATGTGGCGGCGCGCATGGAAGGGATTCTGCTGCGGTCGGTTGCCGGCCCGCAGTTAGTGGAATGCCTGCATAGCGTGGCCAACGGCAAGCGCTGGGTGCAGCAGGCCAACGCCAAGATCGCGCCCATCCCCGACCCTACCGGCGCCAATGTGCTGGAGCGGCTTACGCCCAAAGAACTGCAGATCGTCGCCCTCATCTCGGAGGGCTGCAAGAACCGTGAGATCGCCACGCAGCTTGCGACTAAGGAGCAGGTGGTTAAGAATTATCTGCGCAGCATCTACGACAAGATCGGCGTCTCCGACCGGCTGGAACTGGCGTTGTTCACCATGCACCATCGCACGCTGGCTGAGGCCGCCGAACGCGCCCGCCTGGCGCTGGTCCGTAGCGCGTAAGCGATCGCTGCCTTTCGCTTTACAACCCCATACGCTGTTCCTGCTCCTCGGTTTGCTCCGAGACAAAGTCGCGCTTCTCGGCGATCGACTTGGCCTGGGTGAACAGCGTGAGATAGTCCGGTCCACCGGCCTTCGAATCGGTCCCGCTCATATTGAATCCGCCAAACGGATGCGCGCCCACCATCGCTCCCGTGCACTTGCGATTCAAGTAAAGATTGCCAACGTGAAATTCATCGCGGGCGCGGTCCAGCTTCTCGCGCGAGCTCGTATAGATCGCTCCGGTGAGGCCATACTCGGTGTTGTTCGCGATGGCCAGCGCATCGTCGAAGTTCTCGGCGCGAATCACCGCCAGCACCGGTCCGAAGATCTCCTCCTGGGCGACGCGCGCGGTTGGCGCTACGTCGGCGATGACGGTCGGCGCGACAAAGTAACCGCCGTTTTGAGTGTCGAGAGTAGTCCCGCCCGTAATCAGCCGGCCTTCGTTTTTGCCGGTCGCGATGTAATCGAGGACGCGCTTCTTCGCGACCTCGTTGATGACCGGGCCGGCAGCAAAGTTCTCCGCCGGATCACCGCTCGCAAGTGCTTCAACGCGCTGCTTGAGACGGTCGCAGAACAGGGCGTACACCGGCGACTCCACGATGACCCGCGAGCAGGCCGAGCACTTCTGGCCGTTGAACCCGAAGGCCGACGCCGCGACGCCTTCCACTGCGGCATCGAGGTCGCAATCCGCTTCCACGATGATCGAATCCTTTCCTCCCAATTCCAGTATCGTCCGCTTGAGGAAGTGCTGACCCGGCTGTGTACGCGCCGCGCGCTCGTGAATCTCCAGCCCGACCTTCTTCGATCCCGTGAACGCGATGAACCGCACCTGTGGATGCTCGACCAGCGCCCGGCCCACTTCCGGGCCACCCTGGAGCAGGTTGATGACGCCATCGGGCATGCCGGCCTCCTGCATCAGCGCCACAAACCGCGCGGCGATAGTCGGAGCATCGGGCGACGGCTTCAGCACGACCGTGTTGCCGCACACGATGGCCGCCGCCGTCATCCCCGCCATGATCGCCAGTGGAAAATTCCACGGCGGAATGACCGCGCCTACACCCAGCGGAACGTAGCGCAGCAGATTGCGCTCGCCCGGATATTGGATGGGCGTCGTGGCCGCGTTCAGGCGCAGCGCCTCACGCGCGTAGAACTCCAGAAAGTCGATGCACTCGCCGACATCGGCATCCGCCTCCGCCCAATTTTTTCCGACCTCGAGCGTCAGCCACGCGCAGAAGTCGAAGTGGCGCTGGCGAATCATGTCCGCGCCGCGCACCAGCAGGCCAACGCGTTGATCCACGGTCTCGTGGCGCCACAGAGCGAAGGCGGTCTGCGCTGCATCGACTGCAGCCGCAGCCTCGGCGGCCCCCGCCTCGAAGTGTCTCCCGATAACCTCCGCAGGCTTCGCCGGATTGACCGAATCGAACGTCTTGTCGGTCTGCACGCCATGGCCGCCGATCACCAGATCGTACTCACGTCCAAGTTCGGCGCGTGCGCGCGCGATCGCCTCCTGCATCGCGCGCTTGTTGTCCGGCGCGGTGAAGTCGGTGAAGGGCTCGTTGCGAAATGGCGGCAGGGAAGAGGGAACGGTGATGTTCATGCTGGAGACCTTTCGATTCTTGGATGCAAGACGGCAGCCGCACTGTCGGCTGGCCCCGCGAATTGACACGCGCCTACCCCTCGGTTAGACGCTCCGTCGACTTCGACATCGTCGCCGTCCGCTCCAGCTTGTCCCAACTGAAGGACTTGCCATCGATCGCCCGCTTCACGGTGCGAAGCAGCACCCAGGAAAAGAGCTGGCGATAGGTGAATCGCTGGATCCAGATGTGGAACAGCAGCCACGCATCGCCTTTGCTGGCCGGGTGCTTGCGCTCCAGCAGGAACGCCAGCGCGGACGCCGCGAAGTCGATCAGAATAAATGCGGCGAAGAAGGTCAGCAGCTTGAACAAGTCAGCGGTGCTGGTGGTTTCCGGGTGGAAGTGTTTGTCGATGAAGTAGTGGATGACGCCGGCTACGAACATCAGGTCGATCAGCGGCGAGACCAGCGGCAGAAGTATCTGGAAGATCACGATATTGGGCAGCGCGAACAGGCCCATGGCGCGGCGTCGCGCGATCGCTCCGCGGTGTTTGAAGACCGCCTGCAGAATCCCGAACGACCAGCGAAACCGCTGCCGGGCGAGGCCGTTCGCGTTGATCGGAGCCTCCGTGAAGGCCAGCGCCTGGTCTTCGTAGATCACCGCATAGCCTTGTTCGAGCAGGTTCATGGTGAGGTCCGCGTCCTCGGCAACAGTATCGGGATGATAGCCGCCGCCCGCCTTCACGGCCGCGGTCCGCCACGCGCCGATCGCGCCGGGGACCACCATCACCACATCGAATAAATCCAATGCCCGGCGCTCGAAGTTCTGGCTCGTGATGTACTCGAGCGCCTGCCAGCGCGTCCACAGGTTCACACGGTTGCCCACCTTCGCGTTGCCCGCCACTGCGCCGATGTGCGGGTTCGCGAAGTGGCACACCAGCCGCGAGATTGCATCGTGCGCGATCACGCCGTCGGCGTCGATGCCGACGTAGATCTCCTCGTCAATCCTGGACAGCGCGTAGTTGAGCGCCTCCGCCTTGCCGCCGTTCGGCTTGGTGAGAACGGAGACACGCCCCTCCGCGATCTCCGCCGCGTAAGTCTCCGTCACCACTTTGTACGTCTCGTCCTTCGATCCATCGTCGATAACAATGATATGCAGATTCTTGTAGTTAGACATCAGCACCGAGCGCACGGTCCGGGCAATCACTGTCTCCTCGTTATAAGCGGGGATAAGCACCGCGACGCGCGGATGGTAGTCCGGCCCGGCAAAGTCGCGGCGGCGACGGAAGCGATCGATCGTCGCGCATAGACCAATGATGATCAGCCGCCCGCTCATCAGGATATCGCCCACATAGAAGATGTAAATCACGAAGTGATTGAAGAAGGAGATGAAGAAGAAGGCGATCGAATCGATCTCGGCGATGTAGCGTTGCCGCCCTACCAGCGGGACCATCACCTGTTCGCGCGTCTTGCCGATCAGTTGCGAGACCGGAACGATGGTATAGCCATGCGCGCGCAACGCCTCAATCAGCTTCGGCAGCGCAGCCACTGTAGCCGAGCGGTCGCCGCCGCCGTCGTGCATCAGAATGATCGACCCGCGCATCCACGTCTTCGTGGTCGCCAGATTCATCTGCTCAAAAACGCTGTCGATGATCTCCTGCGGACTCTTCCGCGGATGCTCGTCCCAGTCGTTGGTGTCGATCTTGTCGCCCACGATCACATAGCCGAGTTGCTGAATGTGCTCGATCGGCGCAGCCTGATCGTTGGTATCGGGCTCCTGATCGATCGAGTACGGCGGCCGGAAGTAGACCGGCTTAACCCCCAGCTTCGCCTCGAAGAGGCTCTCCGTAAGGTTCAACTGGAGATCGACCTGGCGCTGCGAAATTTCGGAGATGTCCGGATGCGTGAAGGTGTGGTTGCCGATCTCATGGCCTTCGCGGAAGACCCGCTGCATGATCCCCACATTGTCCTGCGCGACCTCGCCGATCATGAAGAACGTGCCCTTGACGTCGCACTGCTTGAGGATATCCAGGATCTTCGGTGTCCAGATCGGGTCCGGCCCATCGTCGAAGCTGATCGCAACCTCTTTGGGATGGTAGCCGTACTGCGACACAGTGTAGGGCAGCGGGTATGAGTCCATCGTCTCGTCGACGACGCTGAGGTACTTCGACGGAATGGTCTTGTCATCGTCCATCTGCAGCGTGCGATGACCGTTCTGCGGCAGACCGGTAACGCGCAGAATGTCGCCATCGCCTTCGGTGTCCACGTCCTGCCCCGGCGCAACATCGGCCAGGGCCTTCACTGGATCGACGGTGAGCGGGTGGTCCCAGATCTTCCACAGCGAATCATCCTCCGACCCCAGCCGCCACAGCGCGAAGGTCTGCAGACCCAACGCACGCGCCACGCGAATCTCGTTGAGCGCCGTCACGGCATCGAGGAACCACACCTGATGCCGCACCTTCGCGTCGTCGTCGTCATAGGCAAAATGCGGATTCAGCGAAGCGTCGTCGAGGTAAATCTTTGCATCGGAGTCGGAGGCCTCCTGCCACGCCTCCTGTGTCGAAAGCATGGTTGTATTCAGCACGTCCGGGGTCTTGGCCGCCGTCCGCGGCTTCGGTCGGCGCTGGCCTCGCCGCAACTTCACTGGCGCGGCCGGCAGCGGCAGCGTCCAATCGTACCCATAGCTGCCGATCGCGCACATAATCTTCTCGCGCGGCACAACCTTCATCGCATTCTGCAGATTGTTCTCGAACCAGTCCTGTCCGGCGACGGGGCCGGGGTCGCTGTCGGTCTGGTGCTCGTCATAGTTCATCAGCACGATGCCGTCGGAGTTGGCGGCGAGGATCTTCAGATCGTTGGCATCTTCCGATACGGGAACGTTGACATACAGCTTCAGATTGCGCGGATGAAAGTCCGCATACAGCGCCTGCACGAGCTGATCGTAGCCGGCCTGAGCGTCCGGCGGAAGCGCCTGGAAGTCGAGTGTGAGGCCACCGTAGCGGGTGTTCGCGGCAAGGAAGGCATCCACCTGATGCACGAAGTTCGCGCGCGCGGCGGAGTTCAGCAGAAATGGCTCGACGCTCGGCTCAAATGTCCCGTCGGTGGGGCTGTAGTTGTTCACCATCGGAAAGATTTCCGTATCTATCTTGGCCGCGGTGATCGCGCGCGCGATCTTGTTCTCGCGATCCACGCCATGCACGCCCGCCGCGTCCACCACCGCGAATGGCGAGTTGTCGGAGTTGTACGCCGTCAGCGCTCCATCCGGCGTGATGACGTGCAGCCACTCCGGAAAGAGCAGATCGATCTGCTTGACGTGTTGCTTGAAGGACGCATAACTGGCGGGGTCGATGTCGGTGTAGAACGCCGCGCGCAGGCCCTCACCCTGGTTCAGCACCACGTCCGAGGGCTTGACGTCGGTCTTGCGATGCGCGGACCGGTTGAGCTTTTCCAGCTTCACCTTGGAGCGCAGGTCGGGCTTCGGCTGATAGAGCGCCCGATAGCGCTTGGTCGCCGAGCTAAAGTCCAGCCCATGCATGGGCTTCATGCGAAGCAGGCCCACAACGAACAGCACACCGACAGTGGTGGCCAGCAGTGCCATCGAGTCGAATATTCGCCGCAGCCGCTTCCAGCGTTTGCGTTGCGGGTCGTAGAAGACTTGTTTTCTCATCGAGGGAGCACGTATCTCATATTAACAGTTATCCCCGGCGTCAACGCGAAGATGCTCAGCCGGGAGGTCATCGACCCTCCGCGCAATTATGATGCATTGAAGTGGCTACCAGACATGCGATCGGACGTTCGGGCGTGGCGGCGCTATTGGCGGGCCTCGCCCTGCGCGCGCTGTTCATCGCCCATCACGCGCGCTTCTCGGGCGACGCGCTGGTCTACGGAGATCTGGCGCAGAATATGCTCGCGCACCATGTCTTCGGCTTCAGCGAAGACGTCATTCGGCCAACGCTCATCCGGCTGCCCGGATATCCGCTGTTTCTGGCGCTCTGCTTCAGTCTCTTCGGCGATGGCAACTACCTGGCCGTGCTTTGGGTGCAGGTCGCGATCGACCTAACGAGCTGCGTTCTGCTGGGACTTCTGGCGGCCAAGCTCATGGGCCGGCGCGCGGGGCTCGCCGCGCTGTGGCTGGCGGTGCTCTGCCCTTTCACGGCCAATTACGCCGCGGCGGTCCTCACCGAGACCTGCACGCTGATCTGCGTCGCGCTCGCCTTCTTCGCACTGGAGTGCTGGATTGCAGCGTGGCGCGCCGGCCGCGCGGGAACGCGGTGGGCGATGCTGACCGGCGCCGCGCTGGCCGGCTCCGTGCTGCTGCGTCCCGACCAGGGTCTGCTCGCCGCCGCCGTCGTTCCGGCGATGCTCTGGGTCGGCCTCCGGCCCCGCGGCCTCGCCCGACATCGAAGCATCGGCCTGCGCCTGCTGCCCGCCGTCCTGGCTTCGCTGGCGGTCGCGCTTCCGCTGGCGCTATGGGGTGCGCGCAACTGGCGAGTCTTCCACGTTGTGCAGCCGCTCGCTCCGCGCTACGCCAACGATCCCGGCGAGAGCGTCCCCTTCGGCTTCCAGCGCTGGTACCGCTCCTGGGCAATCGATTTCATCTCCACCTTCAACATCTACTGGAACTACGACGGCAACCCGCTGAACATTCACGATCTGCCGTCGCGCGCCTTCGACAGCCCACAACAGCTCGCCCAGACCCGTGCCCTCTTCGCGCGCTACAACGACGAGCAATCCTCCACCCCCGCGTTCGACCAGGCCTTCGCCGCACTCGCCGCCGAGCGTGTCTCGGCCCATCCACTTCGCTATTACGTCGTGCTGCCGGTCGCGCGTGAGCTTGACATGTGGCTGCGGCCGCGCACCGCGCTGATGAAGATGCCGCTGGACTGGTGGGCGGTGCGTGCGCACCCTAAGCGCTCGCTCGCGGAGTTCGGCTACGCCGCGCTGGACATCGCGTATCTCGTGCTTGCGCTGGTTGGTCTGATGCGCTGGCGCCGGCTCGGCTGGAGGGGACATCGCGCGGTGGCCTATGCGATGCTGGGCTTCGTTGTTCTGCGCGGCCTGCTGCTGCTCACGCTGGACAACTCCGAGCCCCGCTACACGCTCGAATGCTTTCCCGTCGTCATCCTGCTGGCCAGCTTTGCCGTGGCGAACACTCGCAGCGACGGGCGATCCACGACAGGCAATTTGCAATAGAGGTCACCGGTTCACGATCGTCGTGTTCTTGTCTTTCTTGATCGCGAAGTGGTCCTTGTGCACATTGCCATTGACCTTGATGGAGGAGTAGATGGCAGTGCGATAGTCGCCGCTGGAGGTGTAGAAAATCTGCTTGAGCGAGACGGCACGCGTGGGGTCGACCCAGATGGTGATGTGGCTGAAGTTCTTGCGGCTGGCGGGATCCTTGCCGGCCAGGTCCAGCTTTTCGACCTTGACAGGCTGACCGTTGTCGGGGAGGGTTTCGGGGCCGAGGTCGGTGATGTTCCAGGCGCGGGCCAGGTCGGTGCCGCTGCCGCCGAAACCGAGGGTGAGAAATCCTTCGATCTCGGACTGATTGCCCGATTCGTGAAGTACGGTGATCTGGTCGACGCCGGGATCGAACATCTGGACCGTTCCGTCTTTGTACTGAATCACCTTGACGGGCTTCGAATTCAGTCCGGCGTTGGGGTCGACCAGCACGGCGCCCATGTCGGTAGAGCCTTTGTCGCGTTCGAAGTAGATGAAGCCCTTCTGCGTGGTGGTATCGTGGACGACCTTCTCGTAGTAGTCCCACTGAAAGTCGGCGGTGGCACGCTGAAATTTCGCGCTGGCCGTGTCAAGCTGCTTGAGGACGTAGGTGAGCTGGGGTGAAGCGGCCTGCCCGTAAGAGGTGCCGGCGGCAGCCAAGGTAAGAGCAGCTATAAAAAACGTAGGAAGCTTCTTCATGAATCAAACTCCTGCACAAATTCGTTTAGATGGAGATTTCTCGAACGTGGCCTGGCGGGCGAGTAGTTCTAGCGAAACGATTCTGGCTCAACGCGACACCGTCGCATCATAGGCGACGATCTGGCCGCGCGCATCCCGCACCGGCGCATACTTTTCCAGCGTCACTTCGCCGGAGATCGGCTCGACGAAGTTCAGAATCGCGGCGCGCATCTGGGCATCGGAGTTCGCGCCGTGCAGGTCCTCGGCGCGAATCTCATAGACGAAGGTGGCCTCGTCGCCGTCGGTGCTCTGTTCTTTGATCAGGACCTCGCTGGCGTGCAGCGGGACCGCGGCGACGGGCCTGTCGTTGAAGTCGATGAAGCGCGGCGACACGAACAGGAAGAGCAGAATGAGCGTGACCATGACGTCGTAGTGAAAGCTGCCACGTTCGTAGGTCCAGAAGAAGTAGTTGCGCAGCAGGCTCATGATGCACACCCCAGTGGTTGTTTTCGAATGACCGTCTCGCCGCCCATGTAAGGTTGCAGCGCCTCCGGAATCCGCACGGAACCATCGGCCTGCTGATAATTTTCCAGCACCGCGAGATACGTCCGCCCCACCGCCAGCGCGCTGCCATTCAACGTATGCACGAACTCCGTCTTCTGGCTTGATTTTCCTTCCGCTTTACTGTCTTTCTGTGGCCGGTAACGAATATTCGCCCGCCGCGCCTGGAAGCTCTCGAAGTTCGAGCACGACGATATCTCGCGATAGGTCTGCTGCCCCGGCAGCCAGACTTCAAGGTCGTAGGTCTTCGCCGACGCAAAGCCCATGTCGCCGGTGCAGAGCAGCATTCGCCGGTAGGGCAGGCCGAGCCGCTCAAGCACCGTCTCCGCGTGGCGCGTCAGCTCCTCGTGCTGCGCATAGGAGTCCTCGGGCCGCGTGAACTTCACCAGCTCGACCTTCTGAAACTGGTGCTGCCGGATCATGCCGCGCGTGTCCGTGCCATGCGACCCTGCCTCGGACCGGAAGCAGGGCGTGTAGGCGGTGAAGCTCACCGTGCCGGCGCGAGGCCCGTCTTCTGGAAACACGATCGTCTCGTCGCGAAAGATATTCGTCACCGGAACCTCGGCGGTGGGGATCAGCCAGTGATCGCTCTCCTGAAGCTGCCCCGGGACATACGGCCCCTTGTCGTCGCAATGAAAGAGATCGTCCGCGAACTTGGGGAGTTGCCCGGTGCCGAACAGCGACCGCGAGTTCACCATATACGGCGGCAGCACCTCGACGTATCCGTGCTCGCGGGTATGCAGGTCGAGCATGAAGTTAGCCAGCGCGCGCTCCAGCCGCGCTCCCGCACCAAAGTGCAGCACGAACCGCGCTCCTGAGATCTTCGCCGCGCGCTCGAAGTCGAGAATGCCCAGCGCCTCGCCGATCTCCCAGTGCGGCCGCGCAGGGAAGTCGAACACCGGCGGCTCGCCCCAAGTCTTGATGCACACATTGTCCTGCTCGGACGTGCCGATAGGCACGGAATCATGGGGCAGGTTGGGTAGTCTTTGAAGTAGTTCGTGAAGCCTTCCGTCTCTCTTACTAGCGGCAGTTACAAAGGCTTGCTGCATGCCTTTATTTTTCCGAATCTGCTCGGCGAGATCATCTAAGCTAACCTTCCCTTCGTCGTCCATTTCGCCTAGCATCCTTGTAATTATTTCAGGATTGTCGGCGACGGAGAGCGCGTCGCGGGCCTTCGCAATATCTACGGAACTAAGTCCTAATTGTTTCGCACTGCCGAATTCCTTCGCGAGATAGTTTCCAATTCGCTGGACAAGTTCGGAGATTTTGAGTGCATCCCGCCGCTCACGATCAATTTCCGCAAAGTCACACATTTCGACTGCCGGATCCATACCGCGAGCACGCAGTTTTTCTTCGACGAGCGGGAGGTTCGCCCGCACAAATCCCATATCCAGCATATCCAGATATTCTAGCTTGCCGATTTCGTGCGATACCCACCGCTCCCCTCGCGGCCGTCCACGCCGTGTCAAGAGCCTATACACCCTAAGTCATAGCAACATAGCAGGATACGCCTGGCGCAGCCAACCACCGCAGACCTCTAAAATAGAGGCAGGGAACAACTAGCGGAGCGCGCAAGCCTCTCGCAGCTTCCTCTTCTGGTGGCGATTGCTCTGTCCTCTCGACCGGAGCAGGACGGCTTTATGTCCCCGCTCCCGTCGAGAGACCTGCAGCCTGCCGCCAACCGCAGCACCAGCGGGTTGGCAGTTAACTCCCTTGTCTGACATAATTTGAATTCAACCCCCTGAAAATGAACCACTTAGCGAGATATACCCCCGCTAACTCCTTTGTTTGACATATTTTGAATTCGAGGGGGGAGGGGGGGGTACCCCCCCTGGGCTTGGGGGCACCGCTCGGTTGCCTGCGCATAGAATCTATCTCAGAATGAGTGAACTGAAGAGTGTGCGGCGTGCCCTGTTGTCGGTGACCGATAAAACCGGGCTGGTGGAGTTTGCGGGGGTGCTGGCGGGCCTCGGCGTGGAGCTGGTCTCGACCGGCGGAACGGCAAAGGCGCTGCGCGAGGCCGGCCTCGCGGTGCGCGATGTGGCCGACCTTACCGGCTTCCCCGAGATGCTGGACGGCCGCGTGAAGACGCTGCATCCGGGTGTTCACGGCGGCATCCTGCATCGCCGCGATGACCCCGAGCACGTAGCCGCTGTCAGCAAGCATGGCATCTCGCCCATCGACATGGTCGTGGTGAGCCTGTATGCGTTCGAGAAGACTGCCGCGCGCCCAGGTGTGCGGCTCGCCGAGATGATCGAGAACATCGACATCGGCGGCCCCTCGATGCTGCGCTCGGCGGCCAAGAACTTCGAGGACGTCGCGGTGGTCTCAGATCCAGCAGATTACGCGGGCCTGGCCGAGGAACTGCGAGCCAACGCCGGCAAGCTGGGTTGGGAGACACGCTGGCGGCTGGCGCGCGCGGCCTTTGCGACGACCGCAGCCTACGATTCTGCGATCGCCACGACGCTGGAGGTTCTGCCCGCTGGGCTTGCGCCTGTGACGGCAGCCGCTACTGAAACCGCCGCCGCAATGCCGCCGGTGCTGCGCGTTTCGGCGAAGCTGAAGAGCCCGCTGCGCTATGGCGAGAACCCGCATCAGGCCGCCGCGCTCTACACGGACGGCTCGGGCCTAGGCATCGCCAACGCCGAGCAGATGCAGGGCAAGGAGCTTAGCTTCAACAACCTCGTCGACCTGGACGCCTGCTGGTCGCTGGTGAGCGAGTTCGGCGGCTCCGATGCTCCCGACGCGTGTGCGGTCGCGATCATCAAGCACACCAACCCCTGCGGCGTTGCACTGGGAACGACGGTGGAAGAAGCCTATCACCGTGCGCTCGAAACCGATCCGGTCTCGGCCTTTGGCGGCGTCATTGGGGTAAGTCGCACGGTCGATGGCGCCGCGGCCGAACACATGGCCAAGCTGTTTGTCGAAGCCATCGTTGCGCCGGAGTTTACGCCCGAGGCGTTGGAGGCGTTCAAGGCCAAGAAGAACCTGCGCGTGTTGCGCATTCGTTCGGCAGCCCCCGCGCGGGCAATCAAGCAGATCTCCGGTGGATTTTTGGTGCAGGATGAGGACAGGGCGATGGCAACGGCGGCGTCCGTGACCTGCGCGACCGCCCGGCAGCCGACCTCGGACGAGATGGACGCGCTGCTGTTTGCCTGGAAGGTGTGCAAGCACGTGAAGTCGAATGCGATCGTCTACGCGCGGCTGCACGAGGGCTTCGGCCAGACGGTCGGGATCGGCGCCGGGCAGATGAGCCGCGTGGATGCCGCGAGATTTGGCGCGATGAAAGCCGCGCTGCCGCTGGCCTCGACGGTCGCGGCCTCGGATGCGTTCTTTCCGTTTGCCGATGGTCTGGAAGCGGTCGCGAACGCGGGCGCGACGGCGGTAATTCAGCCCGGCGGATCGGTGCGGGATGCGGAGGTGGTCGCGGCCGCCGATCGGCTCGGGGTGGCGATGGTCTTCACCGGGGTACGCCACTTCCGCCACGGATGACCCCTCGGCAAGCGCCAGCGGATGGGCCGGTAGCACGCCGAAAACCTAAGCCAAAGCGCGCCAATCGCATCCAAAACCCTGTAAAGTACGTCTAACGAGGTAGAACGAGCGATGCTCCACGCGCCTTCGCATTCCACGCATCCCCAGGATCAATCCATGAGTTCGGTGAGCCGCACCTTCCGCGCAGCACTTCTGCTCTTTGCTGTTGCTGGGATTCTGGCGGCGCCTATGTTCGTCTCCGTGGCGATGGCGCAGTCCCAGTCTTCTGCGGGTCCGCAAGCAGCCGCTGGCACGAAATCGGCTGCTGCGCAACTGGTCGACCACGCGGCCTCGTATTACCACTATGGCCTGGCCAAGATGTATGAGGATCAGGCGGTGTCGAATGGGCGGCAGGACCTGGCGACACAGGCCATCGAGCAGTACAAGCTGGCGCTCGGCGCCGATCCCGATTCCCGCCCCCTGCAGGATGGGATCGCCAATCTTTACTTCCGCCTGGGCAGGATCCGCGAGGCGGTCTCGGCGGCACAGGACCAGGTGACCAAGCACCCGGATGATGTGGACGCGCATGAACTGCTGGGTCGCGTCTACCTGCGGTCGCTGGGCGATGGGCAGGGGCCGCAGACCAGCGACATCCTGCAGGCGGCGATCAAGGAGTACGAAACCATTGTCAAGCTGAAGCCCGATGACCTGGAGAACCGGCTGCTGCTGGGGCAGCTCTATGGGCTGAACCACAACTCGGTGAAGGCCGAGGAGCAATTCCAGGCGGCGCAAAAGATCGACGGCAACAACGAAGAGGTGGTGCTGAGCATGGCGCGGCAGTACACCGAGCAGGGCGAGTTGGCCAAGGCCGCCCAGGTGATCGCGAATGTGCCGCCGGGCGACCGCAGCGGCCGCATGGACTTCGCGCTGGCGGGCATCTACGATCAGCTCAAGCAGCCCAAAGCGGCGGCGGCGGCCTATCAGGCGGCGCTCAATCAGGACCCAGACAACACCGATGCGAAGCGCGGCCTGGCCGCGGCTTTGACGGCGTCGGGAGAGATGGATGCGGCTGCGAAGATTTACGCGCAGATCCTCGGCGCCGACCCGCAGGACCCGCAGGCGCTGATCCATGAGGCGGAGATCCAGAGGCAGCAGGGAAGCTACGAAAAGTCTCTCGCCACGCTGAAGAAGGCGCAGTCGCTGGTCTCGGGCAACAATCTGGAGCTTAATTACAACATCGCGCTGAACGACGATGCTTTGGGCCGCTTCGACGATGCGATCACGACGCTGAAGGAGATGCTCGCCTCGTCCGCCGTGCCCGATGGCAAATACGCGGATGCCGACCGCGGCAATCGCGCGTTGTTTCTCGAGCGCCTCGGTATCGTCGATCGCGAGGCCAACCACACTGACGATGCAATCGCCGCCTACAAGCAGATGGCCGCGCTCGGCGGCGAGTTCCAGGCGCGCGGGACCGATGGCCAGGTAGACGCCTACCGCGATGCGCACCAATGGGCACAGGCCCTGCAGGTCGCGGCGGATGCGGCCAAGGCCATGCCCGCCAATCACGATGTGCAGTTGACGTATGCTCGCCAACTGGCGGACGCCGGCAAGGTAGACCAGGGCGTCAAGCTGGCCGAGGCGCAGGTGAATGGAACTCCCGACGATCGCGATGTGCTGTTTACGCTGGCCGACATCGACGTGCGGGCCAGGCGCTGGCAGCAGGCTACGGCCACGCTCGACAAGGTGGAGGCGCTGGCCAACAAGCCCGACGACAAGGTATTTCTCTATTACTATCGCGGGACTGTCGCGGAGCGCCAGAAGCTCTATGACCAGGCCGAGGTGGAGTTTCGCAAGGGATTGGCGATCGACCCCGACAACGCCGCGATAGAAAATTATCTCGGCTATATGTTGGCAGAGCGAGGCATGAAGCTCGACGAAGCCGTCGGCCTGCTGAAGAAAGCTGTGGCTTACGATCCGCAGAACGGCGCTTATCTCGATTCGCTTGGCTGGGCTTACTACAAGCAGGGCCAATATGCGGTGGCGGAAGACTACGCGCGCCGAGCGGTGCTGCGGATGCCCACTGATCCAGCCGTTCGTGACCATCTGGGAGAGATCGAAGCCAAGGACGGCAAGCTGCAGCAGGCCATCGTGGATTGGCAGAAGTCGGTCGCGGACTATGCGACGTCGCTTCCGGCCGACGCCGATCCGGCTGATGTCGCCAAGCTCCAGCACGATCTGGAAGGCGCGCGTGTGCGGGTTGCGCATGCTGGCGTGGGCCCGGGCAAGTAGAGTGGCAGGCGGCCGCTGCTGAGCTGCTGAATTTGCGTAGCTGAATCACACTAAACTCGGAAGCGATGCTGCAAAATCTTCATGCTCTCGGTGTCTTCGGCGAAGACGAGCGCTCGTTGTCCGTGCGCGCCTATCCAGCGCCAACGAGCGACGGGCGCACTCCATTCGAGCGCGATCGCGACCGCGTGGTGCAGGCCCGCGCATTTCGCCGTCTGGCGGGGAAGACTCAGGTCTTCACCAGCCGCGCTTCGGACCATTTTCGCAGCCGATTGACTCATACGATGGAGGTCGCGCAGGTGGCGCGCCATGTGGCCGCCGCTTTGGGGCTGAACGTAGATCTAGCCGAGACGCTGGCTCTGGTCCACGATATCGGCCACCCGCCCTTCGGCCACGCAGGCGAGCGCGCTCTGGACAACTGTCTGCGGCGTCACAACCTGCGCTTCGACCACAACCTGCACGCGCTGCGCATCGTGGATCGCTTCGAGCAGCGTTACGCTGGACATCGCGGATTGAACTTGACGCTGGCAGCTCGCGAAGGTATCGTGAAGCACTCGCGCGACTATAGCGCGGAGGAGCATCCCGAGCTCGCCGAGTACTTACTCGGTCAGCGTCCGCCGCTCGAAGCGCAGGTGATCGACCTTGCCGATGAGATCGCCTACCTCACGGCTGACCTGGATGACGGTGTCGAGTCTGGGCTGCTCGACATCCGTCACATTCGTGATCATGTAGGCATTCTCCGGCGCAGCTACTATGCGGTGCAGCGCGCGCATCCCGCGGCCGAGGAGAAGTACATCTTCCACGATGCGCTGCAGGCCATGCAGAAGACCCTGATCGTCGACCTGATTCAGACGACGGCCGAGAACGTCGCGCGCGCGGGTGCGGAGTCTCTGGCCGACATACGCTCGCTCCCGCAGCGCATGGCGGTCTTTTCCGAGCAAGCGGAATCGGAGCGGCTGGAGGAAAAGCGCTATCTCTACGACACGCTGTACACCTGCCCGGCGCTCGAACGGGAGCACTCCAAGGCCGAGGAAGTCGTGACCGAATTGTTCGATTTCTGGATCAACGAGCCGGAAGAGCTGCCTGATGCTTACGTCGCGGAGATCGAAAGTGAAGGTCTGGCCCGAGTTGTTGCCGATTACATTGCGGGGATGACGGACAACTTTATTCTGTTGCAGTACGCGGAGGTGCGCCGCCGGGTGCGCTCAGGGGCGACGGCGCGGCTGTGATAAATGCCGTCGGCGGTGAGTCGAGGCTGCAATGAGGAGGCCAAGGAACGGATCGGTGACTCCGGGCGGAACGGCGACTGCAGGAGGAGCGGCGACTGCAAGGGGCCGCGCATTTCTTTGACATGGATCGCGGCTGTTGTTAGCGTAAAGACTGGCCTGATTTCTGTTCAGGAGAGAATGCGTCCCCGTCGTCCAGGGGCCCAGGACACCGCCCTTTCACGGCGGTAACACGGGTTCGAATCCCGTCGGGGACGCCAAATCTTTTCAAGCACTTGCAAGATCCGGCGTTCAAAAACGTAGGTTCAAAAAGGTTCAATAAGGATTTCCCGTGTTCCAGGAGCCCTTTTTGTACGCCTTTTCCCCTTCTTCAGGAACGTCCATAATCTGGCGTACTACCCGATCATGGGCGGACCTCTTAATCGACGTTACAGCCTGCGTGTACACGTCCATCGTCACTTTGAAATTGGCGTGCCGGAGCGTTTCCTGGATCGTCTTCACGTCCTCCCCGTTGGCCTTCATCAGAGTGCCGAGGCTGTGCCGCAGCGTGTGCCAGCCGACGGGATCGGTGATCTTCAACACGTCCCGCAACACTGGCTTGAGGTAGACCCGGTAAATAGAACTCGGCCAGTATGGCTGCCTTCCCTTCGTCGCGGGACTGGCGAATACCCAATCCCCCGGCTGGTTGTAGGCGCAACGTGCGCGCCATGCGAACAGAATCTCCGCCACTTCGGCTCCGATAGGAACTGGCTTTCTCGAAGCCTCAGTCTTGCAGCGCTCAATCCGCTGCTTGACCACATCGCGGATCACGCGAAGTTCGAGAGTTTCGAAATCGACATCTTCCCATTTCAAGCCGAGGAGTTCGCCGACCCGAAGGCCGGTGGTAGCCCCAAGCAACACAGCCGTCTTCGGAAGATCGACCAGTTGCTCCAAAAAGAGCTTGATCTGTTCCGGAGAAAGGATCGTTGGAATTCGGGAACGCTTCGCACTCTGACGGACATGGCGAATCGGATTGGTGCTTACCCATTCCCAACGCATCCCGTGACTGTATAGAGCGCTCATGATGTTCCTGATCTTTGCCTTCGAGCCCTTCGATAACGGAAGTGTCTGCAGCCATTGCTCAACGTGGACTGGCTTCACGTCGGTGAGTCGATATGACTTCCAACGTGGCAGAATCCACTTGCTCAAATAGCCCTGGTAGGTCACCTGAGTGGAGTACGACTTTCTTAGCTCGTCATCCCCAGCCTCGCTACCGAGCGGCCTCGTTCCATGAACAATGTCCGGCAGTTCGTGTTGCTTGTAGTGTTCGACCAATGTTTCGAAGCTGATTGCTTGAATCATCTGTCGCGGTG
This sequence comes from Granulicella sp., assembly GCA_965277925.1. Taxonomy (GTDB): domain Bacteria; phylum Acidobacteriota; class Terriglobia; order Terriglobales; family Acidobacteriaceae; genus Granulicella. Next base: position 4,004,683 of record OZ255850.1, read on the forward strand.
TCTGCTCGTTAACTTCCAATCGGAGCGCGTCAGCAGCTTTCTGTGCATCGGATTCAGTCTTGTAATCCGCGACTGTTCCAATCACGGCTTTGCGATACCGCTTCGTTCCGTCCAACTGGACTTCACGCCAACGGAAAACCCAAACCGTTTCGCCAGAGCGCTTACGCTTTTCGCGCTGCAAACTACCTTGTTGATGTCGTGCTCGCCTCATATCCAACTCCTCTCTGTTGGCGGGCACGGTTGGCTAGTGTTGATGATATTCCGCACCCCACTGTGGAAAGAAGGCCTGATAAACCGTCTCGTACAATCTTTGGTCTTGATAGGGAGGCTTGATGAGAGCTTCCGGATCTGCTGGCACGAACCCAATCTTGCCGTTCGAATGATCGTCTCAGACGGCCTGCATTGCACAATAGTGCTAAGTACCAGTCTGACGCTCGATCCACTGCTCGATAGCGGACCGCCGAAACCGCCATAGCTTGCCTATATGGACACCTTGAATCTGTCCCTGCCGGGCAAACTTTTGTAAAGTCTTTGGGTGTATCTGGATTATCGCCGCAGCTTGCTCGGTGTCGAGGAGCGGTTCGGGAACCAAGCGAACTGATTGAGGAGGCTTCCGTTCGCCGCCGGTTAGGTTTTCCATGGGAACTCCAAGGGTTTCGAACGCCGGATATCCGGCATTCAGAGAGATATCCCAAGGATGAGAGCCGCGGGTTCTGGGCGTCCAATCGTCATTTTTTATTGGGCGATAACAGAAATTGATTGAGTCTGAATGTTCGCTTTTCCACCAAAATGATTTTGGTTGTCCCAAGTTGGGACAGAGGAACAAATAAGGCAACGCAGAGTGTGTTTGCAGCACCTTACGTTGTCAGCATCCGCTGAGCCGGAACGATGCGCCTGCCGAGCGAAGGTTGGTGCAGCATGTACGAGGGCCCCGAATTTCGTCATCTGATCACGTTTGTCGCAATCGCCGAGGAGTGCAGTTTCAACAAGGCGGCAGAGCGGCTTCACATTACACAGCCGGCCCTGAGCGGCCACATCAAGCACCTTGAGGACGGACTTCAGGAGACGCTTTTCAAGCGTGGCCCGCATGGGGCCGAACTGACCGAGGCGGGGCGAAACTTCCTGCCCTACGCCAGACGCGTCCTTAATTTGCGAACGCACGCCGTGAGGGCCACATCGCGAAGGCATTCGGACAACGATTGGCCTCTGCGTCTGGGATATTCCGCGTTTCTCAATCACGACCTTGTGGCGGAAATCCTGAAGACATACCAGGAGATCGTTCCCGAAGGCCATGTCAACTATTCGAGCGACTGTACCGCGCAGTTGATCGACATGCTGCACGACGGCCGTTTGGATGCGGCCATCGTCACTCTTCCCGTTCATGCTGCCGACCTTGCCGAGCACTTCGTTTGCGAGGACAAAGTATTGATTTGCTTGAGGCGCGACGATCCGGCCGCTGCCTTCGCGGAGATCCCAAAAGGCGTTATTGCGAAGAATCTTCGGATCCTGTTCAACCGCTCGTATCACCCTGAGCTGCACGACATGATCCTCAGAAGATTCAAGAAGCAGGGGATCATTCTCAAGCCCACCGAGACCTACTCGGCTCCATCGGAGATGCAGTTCCTTGTGAAGGCCCGTGGATGCTTTGGAGTGATCCGCGAAGGTGTTCCGGTGGATGTCGAGCTTACGACACGCCCAATCGAAGGAATGAGTCTTCGGGTGAGATCGGAGCTGCTCTGTCATATGGAACAGCAGAGGCCGGTCATGGCGATGCTTGCCTATCGAATGTCCCAGCTCTGCCTGCACCAGGGGAAAACGGAAGTTCCGAAGAAGCCGAGCGGCACCGTGAGGACCGCCGCCGACCCGCCGTTGAAAAAAACAGCTTGAGACAAAGCAAACCTCATCACGGAACGCTATCGGTCAATAAAAAACTACGATTGGACGCCCGGCGATTTTCGATCATAAAGTCACGGCATATCACGACTGAAACTCAGTCGAAGGAGATGCCGAATGACTCTGAATACCCCCACCCTCAGTTCGCGAACATCCACTCGCAGGCGGGACCGCTTAACCACAGCGTTCCGATTCTCACAACGGAAACTGATGCAGGCTGGTCGAACGATAGCTCCGGCTTTAGTCGCCCTGTCCCTGGCAAGTGCCGCCCATGCGCAAGGGACGATGGACTTTTCCGGGGCGCAAACGCTCATGGGCAGTTTTAAGACTTTCGCCATGTACGCCGGGGCTGTCATCTGCCTTGGAGGGCTCATTTTTGCGGGCATCCGCATGATGAGCGGACGTTTTCAGGATGCCATTCCCGGTCTCTTCGGCGCTTTGTTCGGTGCCGGAGTTCTTGGCTGGGGGGCTGGTTGGATCGGCTCTCTGACCGGACAGTCGATGTAGGAGGTGACATCGGCTATGGCTCGTCGAGGAGAACCGCAGGCAATCAATCAGGCGCTGAATCGTCCCCGAGCGAAGCTTGGATTGGACCTCACAGCATGGATGGCGATCGTATTCGTCTGCATTGCGGTTTTCCTCGTAGGGTTTCGTCTCCTGGCGATGATGGCATTTCCCACGCTGGCTGTTGGCGCGTGGTTCATCATTCGCAAACACCCAAAGATGTTCCAGCTCTGGGGCCTGAGCCTCAACCAGAAGAGCTACTATGACCCGCGCAAATACTGAGCAGGCAAAATACGTCCCGTGGTTCGCCAAGGCTGGCGCGGCGTGCAGCATCGTGCCAATTGCCCGCTTCGTCAACGACCACATCTTTACGCTGAAGGGCGGTGGCTACGGATGTCTTTTTCATCTCTCCGGTGTGGACGAAGAAGGGTTGACCGACCAGGAACTTGAATCACAACTCCGCATGATTGAAGGTGCATTGCGCGGTCTGCCGGAAGGTGCTTGCCTCTATCAGTACACGCGCGTGCGCTCCGGGTACGATCTCCCGCGTCAGCTCTGCTACGCGAATCCCGTCACGCACACGTTCGTAACCGACAGGCTTGAGTTTCTGGAGAAGACGGCAGCTTTCCGCCGGATCGACCTGCACTGGTGCCTGACCTTGGAGCCGTCGAAGGTGAAAGCCTTCGAGAAGAAGCCAGCGGAGAACGCCGCCGCGACCTCGCGGATGCTGGCCGATCTCGAAAAGACGGCAGCGTTGCTTGCCTGCAATCTCGGCGGTTCCATCGGGCTGCGGCTGCTCGACAAACAAGCGGTGTTCCAATTCTTCAGTTATCTGTTCAACCTCGAAGATTGGGCGGAGTGGGGCCAGCTTCGCAGCAATACCGGTGTGGATCGGCAGATCGTGCAGAACCCCGTGGCGTGGGAAAGCGATCATCTGTGCATTGGCAGACGGTTTGTGCAGATGTATTCATTGAAGACGACGCCGGAAGTATCGCGGCCCTGTCTCTTTGCGGACCTGCTGAAACTGGACTGTGACAGTATTTTTTGCTCCGCATGGAAGCCAAAGTCTACTGCTACAGCCAGGCATGAGATCGACCAGCAGGAGAAGTTCATCAGTTTCTTCAAGGTTGGTGTGCTGTCTCGCGTCATGGCGGGCAAGGACACTGCTTCGCTCGACACCGGAGCTGGGGCCAAGGCAGCCAATGTCGCCGTCGATGACCTGAGTGAAGTGATTCGTTCCTTGGATAAGAAAGGCCAAGGCGAATACTCCCTGCGGCTGCTCGTTGCCACGCGAGACGTGGCGGAGCTTCACAGCATCGCGCCCGCTGTGCATCGCGTCTTCGTGGAAGCACGCACGCAGGTCATGGAAGAGACACTGGGCAACCTGTCAGCGTTCTATGCCATGTTTCCCGGCAACGGAAGGTTCAATGTCTTCCCGATGTGGTTGGGCGAAGATCATCATGCGCGCCTGTCTTCCGTCTTCGCGCCCAACCTCGGGCATCCCCATTCGGATGACCTTGATGCCGAGTATTTGAACGTCTTCGAGACGCGAATAGGCACACCATTCTTTCAGGATGCGTATGTCGATGGCGTGCGCGTTCAGCTCATCCTTGGGCCTACAGGTTCGGGTAAATCGGTGATGGCGAACGTCACGGTCGCTCATGAGCAGAAGTATGGCGGATTTACCTACATCTTCGACATCGGCGGCAGCTATGAAAGCGTCGTCAAGCTGTACGGAGGGCGTGTAGATCGCATCGGCAAGGACGGCCCGCGCCTGAACCCGTTCACGCTGGAGCCGACCGAGAGCAACATCCAGTTTCTTTACAGCTTCGTCAAGTTGTTGCTGACGAACGGCGGCGCGGAGCTGGAGCCGGAAGACGATGACGTGATCCACAAGGCCGTGCAGGATATGTACCTGCTCGATCCTACGAACCGCCGTCTCTCCAATCTTTACCTCCCCAAGAAGCTCGATCGCTATCTCTCGAAATGGGTTGGGAGAGGTGTCTACAGCGCCATCTTCGACAACGTAGAAGACAGTCTTTCCCTATCCCGCGTGCAGTGCTTCGACTTCCAGGGTGTGAACAACGCCCAGTACGCCGACCTGATCGAGCCACTGATGGTTTGGCTGCTGCGGCGCATCAACGATGTGCTCTTCAATCCCGCCAATTTGGGCGTTCCCAAGCACATCCTCATTGAAGAGATTTTCTCTTCGATGAAGAACCGGCAGCTACTTGAAGCGGCTCTCTCTTCCATCAAGACAGTACGCAAAAATCTTGGCGGCGTGACCATGATTGGTCAGTCTGCCGAAGACCTGGGGGCGAATGCTGACAGCATCGTGAACTCCTGCACGTCGTTCCTGTTCCTGCGCGATGCGACGTTCAACCGTAGACGTTATGCCGAGTTGTTCAAGATGACCGAACAGCAGATCGCCCTCTTCGAGGGTTTGCAGGACCGCGAGGCGCTGTACATGCGCCGCGATGGGCTGACCAAGGTTATCCGGCTCAATCTCGACGCACGCAGCTACGCGACGTTCTCTACCAAACCCAAGGATCGGGTGCGCCGCTCCCGCCTTATCGCGAAGTACGGACTCGCCGAGGGCATCGCACGCTTTGCCCAAGGTGAGACGGAGTAATTCCAGAAAGGACAGGAATCATGAAGCCGCCCATCCCCATCGCCGTAGCTCTTCATCTCGTACTCGCTACCACCACGCTGCACGCGGCTGGGCCGACGCATCCGCTTCAGCCCAGCGCGCCTCGCACGGTCACGGTGTCGGAGTCGCAGACTCCGCCTGTGATCCGGGCAGGGCTCTTGCAGTCCACGCTCATTGTTCTTCCGGCTGAGGAGAAGGTTGCGAACGTCTTCGCGGGTGACACGGTCGACTGGGTTTTCGATGGAGGCCATGTGCCCTCGCGCTTTATCAGCGTGAAGCCGAAGACGGCGAACGGATCGACCGATATTCACATCGTCTCCGATCACGGCAATGAATACACGCTGGAACTGCACGAAATCTCGGATGATCCCGACGCGCACTACGACTCGAAGGTGCTCATCGAGCCCGGCGACAAGGCAGCCAAAGAGAAGCTGACCGAGCTGCCAGTGTTTGTGCCGGCCTCCGATCTCGACAAGGTGAAGCAGGAAGCTGCGGCGGCGCAGGCCGCGCAAGCGGCCACGTTGAAGGCCGAGCAAACGAAGGAAGAGACCTACCGCAGCCAGTATCCCGGTTCTCTTCACTTCGATTACGTCTGGGACGAGAAGAAGGGCAAAGAGCTTGGTTTGCAGGAGATTTGGCGGGACGACAAGTTCACCTACCTGCGCGGCCAGTTCCAGGAGACGCCTGCTCTCTACGAGGTGAAGGACAAGAAACCCTCGCTCATCAACTTCGACTTCTCGAATGGCCTGTACACCGTCCCGAAGGAATTGGATGCGGGCTACCTCGCTATCGGCAAGCAGAAGGTGGAGTTCCACCGCACCACGGAGGGGAGATAGTCATGCCCGAATCGGATAACAACAACGTCCCTGCGACAGTGCCAGAGCAGCCGGAGTCGAAGCCGCCACTCAGGAAGAGTATGCCGATCGTGATTACGCTGGTGGTGATCGTCGCGTTGATCGGCATCGCCAATGTCTTCAGCCTGTTGAGCGGCAGCAAGAAGAACGCTCCTGCAAGCGCACTCACCATGAGCCCGACCACGCCGAACGCGCAGCAGGTATCGAGCTTTGAGACACAACAGCAGATGCAGGCGCGGGATGATGCGGAGGAGCGCCACCGACAGCAGGCACTCGCCCAGGCCATGCAGCAGCTCCAGCAGGAACAGGACGTACCCGGCCCGGAGTCCGACACGACGCCGCCGATGACCGCCGCGCAGCGGGCGTCCATCTATGGAAACAGTCCGAATGCTCCGCAGCGGACCTCCAATATGTCCGAAGCGCAAGCGGAGGCCAAGCAGAAACAGCTTGCCATTGAGAAGCAGAAGCAGGATGCGCTCAACAGCGATACCGTCGCTATCGACTTCTCGCATGAAGGCGCTACGCCGGTCGCGGTGATGGCGGAAAAACAAGCCGCCGCTGATACCTCCAAGGGCCACGACATCTCTGCAAGGCCCTCATCGGTCGATGCGGCTTCGCTTCCGTCGTCCAAGTCGGACCCGATGGCGCAGTACCCGTTCGATCAGTACCAGGGCCGCTTGTATCGGATCTTCGAGGGCACGGTACTGGAGGGCGTCGTCACCAACCACATCGACGGCGGCTTCTCCGGCCCCATCCTTGTCATGCTAACGACGGACTATTATTCGCACGACCACCAGCAGCTCTTGATGCCGCAGGGCACACGCCTGATCGGCACCGTGCAGAGCGTGGGCAACGCCCAGCAGCGGAAGATGTTCGTTACCTTCCATCGTGCCGTCTGCCCGGACGGGTTTTCACTTGACTTCGACAAGTACATCGGGCTCGACCAGATCGGCACGACGGGGCTTGCCACCAAGGTAGACCACGGTTACCTGATGGCCTTCGCCGCCGCCGCCGCCATCGGTGGTCTCGGCGGCCTTGCCCAGATCGGCAACAACGGCAGCGTGTTTACGCCATCAACCGAAGTCCGCAACGGCATCTCAGAGCAGTCCGCCGCCGAGGGGGAACAGGTGCTGAATCATTTCCTGGACCGCTTGCCCGTCATCACGCTCAAGGAAGGCTCGCGCGCACGCGTGTATATCGGGCGCGACATCCTCATCCCCTCCTATGCGGAACATCGCGTCGATCCCACTCTGTAGTGAAGGAGCCATTGCGATGAATGATCGTTATCAACATCTTCTCCGCAAATCTCAGGAGTCGAAGCGCGGCGGACATGCGGCATGGTCGGTGCAATCGACAGGAGAGCGGGTAGCCGTGGCGATGGTTCTCAACCGCTCTGACTGGCTCGCCGAGATGAACTATTCGATCCCGGAAGCGATCGAGCGCACTGGCACGGAGTGGGTTGCGATCATCCCACAAATCGCTCGCCAGCTTGCGGAGGAGGACTAAGCGAGATGCGCGCCCTTACCCAACACCACCTCGAAGTATTCGGAACGTGGCTCGCTGCTTTGCTCGCCATTGCTGTTGTTGCGACCCCAATCGGGCGCGATGCACTGGCGTGGGTCTACCTCCAATCCGCCCAGGCAATCGAGCACGGCGTGCATCTTCCGTTTCCTCTGGACAGGTTGGACCCAACCTGCCCGGATTGCATGTAGTTCAACCCAAACGCAGGAGGCACGATGAAACTTAACCCCAAGAACCGCAAATGGCTGCTCGGAGGCGGTCTGCTCTTGCTGACCGCCACGCCGGGCTTTGCCCTCTTCGGGATCGGAGATATCGTCTTCGACCCGACCAGCTACGCGAGTTTGGTATCGCAGCTCACCACGCTCCAGACGCAGTACACCATGCTCAAGAACAACATAGAGCACTTCTCCCTTAAGCAGCAGTGGCAAACCACATTGACTGATCTCAAAAACGCCAACGTCAAGAACATGTTTGGTGAAACCAACGGCATGACGACGGCACTTAACAGCAACTCGCCTTCGGCATCGTCCGCAGGTTGGACGGCAGCTACTGTACCCGTCTCCTCTGACCTGCCGACGTACATCGGTAGTCAGACACCGGGCAGTCCGCAGATGGCGCAACTGGCCATGATCGAGATGTCCGATTCCGTCTCGCCCGACTGCATTACCGCCGTGGGACAGTATCGCGCCTCACGGGCACAGAATGCGACCGCCAACAGTAGCCTAGCAGCCAACCAGCTCGACGGCTCAACCGGCACGAACAGCGAAGTCCAGCAGCTCAACCTGCTCAATGCAGCGGAAGCCCAGAAGATGGCCGAGATGCAGGCCCAGGGCACTATGCAAACCTGCATCGCCGCGCAGATGGCTGTCGCCAACATGCAGCAGCGGAACGCCGCCGCGACGGACCTCAATACTGCTGTCTTCGTTCAGGAACAACACGCCACGCACGACATGAGCGCATCCAGCGAGAGCAATACGTGGCAGACGTATCTGCCATAACGAGGAACCATGCTGAAACGGCTCAACACGAAATTGTTGCTTGCGATCCTTGCGGTGCTGGCTGTCATCGCCAGCGCCGCGATTTACCAACGCCATGAGACGGCGAAGGCCAGGGCCATCCTCGAACAGCAGCAGCGCGATGCAGAACAGCGCCGGAAAGAAGATGAGGCGTTCCGCAAGAAGGTCGAGGAAGACAAGAAGAAGCACAACTCCGCTGCCGGTAATGAAGGAAAGACCTGGAAGACTTATATTCCGTAGTCCAAACGGGAGAGATTTGACATGAGCGCCGCAATCGTCCTCGCACAAGCACTGCCTTCCGCATCGTCGGGCATGGACTGGCTCTACCAGTTCACCAACAACCTGACCAACCTCACGACGCAGAACGGCGGCGCGCTCACGCAGCTTGGATTGACGGAGCTGAGCTGCATCGCGCTCTTCACCCTCATCAGCATGGTCATCAATTGGAACACGGCTACAATGACCTTCCGGCTGCATCATCATCCTGTGCGTGCTGGCGATCTGACACACTTCCTGCTCAAACTCATTGTGTGCTGTCTGCTGCTGAATTATTGGGTGAACCCCCTCCCCGGCGCGAGCTTTGGCATCAACCACTTCTTCAGCTACATCGCCCAGGCGATGGTCGCCGCCTTCGACCAGAACTCATTGGACCAACTGCTCCACCTCCTGAAGACTGCCGGCGATGGAACCACGATGCCATCCATTACCGCCCCGGTTCAGATTCTCTGCTACGTGGTCGTGCAGGTCATGCTTGGCATCGCGTCTGCGATACTCTTCGTCATTAATTGCAGCGCCTTCATTCTCTACGGAGTGACGGCACTCTTCGGCCCCGTCTTCATCCCTTTGCTGATGACGCAGAACTTCAAAGCGAAGTTCTTTCAGTTCCTCGACGTACTCATCTCGTTCGCCATGATTCGCGCCGTTGCCGCCGCTTTCATCTATGTCTGGGCCGGATTTATGAACGGCTTCTTGCAGCAGACCTTCAACGGCAACTACTCGATGGGCATGTGGATCGCCAATCTTATTCCTTGCTTGATGGTTTTCGTCGCGTTCATGATCAATATGCTGTTCATTCCGAGCATGACGCAGGCCATCTTTGGCGGGGCCTCTGGGATGGCAGGGAGCATGGGCGGATTCCTCGGACGAGTTGCAGGAACGTTAGCCCTTAGTGGAGGTGCGTAAGCATGTTCGAGTATCTGATCGACATCATCCTTCTTCGGCGCTTGGGACTGGGACCATTCTTTCGACTGATTGTGCTCCTGCTTCTCGTCGGTGTTGTTGTCGCCGGCCTGATCTACGCCGCAGCCGTCTTCCACGCCGTCTCGGAAAGGAGTACCCCGCCTCATGTCCACGCGCACAGTACCCATTGACCACGCCCTCACGCCATCGCAAGCGATGCTGGCCGACCAGATCGGCAATGAGGTCTATTCCTCGCACTATGCCGAGCGCAAAGCCTACCGCCTCATCATCGGCTGCGGAACCATTCTGCTCTGTGGCTCCATGTGGCTGAACTTCGCGCTGGCGCATCGTCCCATCGCCAATCGCTACATCCGTATCGACGAGATGGGCCGCGCCCAAGCTATCCAGTACAGTGACCTCGATTACAGCCCGCGCGAAGGCGAAGTGCGAACGTATCTGACCGATTGGGCGAACTACCGCTACACCATCAACCGGGAGACGATCGCGAAGAAGTATCCGTTGAATTATTACTTCCTCTCGCAGCCCCTTGCGGCGCAGCTCATGAGGGAGGACAACCAGAGCCATCTTGTCTCCCAGGTCATCGGCGGACAGGTGGAATCGAGTGACGTTCAGGTTCGCGATGTCACCATAACTTCGTTGTCGGAGGAGACCGTGCAAGGGGTTCGCATTGCACGAGGAACGGCCTTTGTGACCTTCGACAAGCTTTTCTCCGAAGAACATTCGCACGAGCCCCGCACGGAGCACTGGCTTGCTTCCGTGACGTACTACCTGAATCCGAAGCAAGTCTCCGATCAGGCCAAGATTTACCCGCAATATGAGTTCATCAATCCACTCGGGCTGACCATCACGGAGTTCCACGAAAACCGTGTTTCGGTGGACCCAATTGCGCCTGGAAGCGACGGGGCAAATCCCAACGCCGTTGCCCAGCCTATCTCGGGAGCGGCGCGATGAGCTTCCAGCTCATACTCCCGTTCTTCCCGGAAGAGCTGCGCGCTCTTCTGCTGGACCCATCCATCTCGGACTTGATGGTGAATGGGACGACGGGAGTCTTCGCGGATCGCGGCGGCGTGGTCGAGCATATTCCGCTCTCCACGCCGTATACCAACGATCGGCTGCAGGCAGCGATTCAGCGTGTCGCCCGCATTCTCGGGCAGGACCTCACCAGCCAGAACCCAATCTTGAATACCCGCTTGCCGGACGGTTCGCGTGTGGCCGTAGTTGGCTCTCCGTCTTCGATCAATGGGCCGACGCTTACGGTGCGCAAATTCAACCGCTGGTTTACCAGTGATGAACTGGTCGCCACAGGTAGCCTTCCCGCGACCGCGCGGGACGCCGTACTTGATCTCATCCTCAGGCGAAAGAACGGCATCATCAGCGGCAGTACATCGTCGGGTAAATCCACGCTGATGAAAGCGCTGTTGGACCACGTTCCATTGCATGAACGGCTGGTGGTGATCGAGCAGCCGGCAGAACTGAAAATCGCGCATCCGAACGCCGTGCGGTGGGAGGCTGTCGCTGCGATTCCGGGGCAGGTTGCGGTCACGCCAAGCCAGCTTGTGGCAGCCGCGTTGCGGCATCGTCCCGACCGCATCATCATGGGTGAAATCCGTGATGAGTGCGGCTATGACCTGCTCCAGGCCATGAACACAGGGCACGGTGGCACGCTCTCGACATTGCACGCCGATTCCGCACTCGATGCGCTGGACAGGCTCGCCGACATGGCCCTGAGTGCAAGAACCAATTTGGACCAGGCATTTGTCCGGTCGCAGACCGGAAAAGCGGTGAACTTCGTGCTGCATTGCGAGCGCGATGCCAGGGGCCGCCGAAGAGTCCGGGAACTCATCACCGTCTCCGGGTATGACCACGCGGAACGGACGTTCCTTATCGAGGAGGTCTATCGTGCCTCCGACGCCTGACGTGCAGGCTTCCAGCTAGAGAAACACAACCCGAACCGAGGTTACTCCGATGGTCTTCCATGCGGCTTCTATAGCTGCACAGTCCAACTCGTCTCTGAAAGAGCCCAGCATGGCACCAACGGCATGCCGGATGCAGCAGTGCAGGTACGATTCCATGCGCTCGATGCCGTCTTCTTTCACAGACGTTGCATGTTCGTATGGGTCTGCGGCAGGTGGAAGTGATCGTCCCCTGAATCGACGATGTGAATCGGTTGCAGTGGGGTGCCTTCCGTCCCGTATCCCGTCCTCTGCACGGGTTCACGCTTCGGGCCCTTACCTGCGCCCTGCGGCCCGGCGTCGCTCTGCTTCGCTTGCAGCGCCCCTGCGGGGTCTCGGTTCCTCCCAAAACAAATGTGTAAGCCACGGCAAAGGACGCCACACACATTTCTTTCGGGCCCCACCAAAAAAGCGCGACTTGACCTTGGGAGCAGGGGCCACTCGCTGGCTTCGCCAAGGGTGACCCGAGCAGCTTACGGGAAATTCAACGAAACGGAGATCACCATCATGTACAGCAACCGTGTAACTCTCATCGGATTCATTGGGAATAACCCTGAAGTTCGCACCAATGGCGACCGCAGCCTTACCACACTCTCGCTCGCAACCAAGTCCTCGTACAAGAAGGACGGCAAGTACATCGAGCACACCGACTGGCACCGCTGCGTCGTCTTCGGCAAACTCGGTGAGTTCGCCGCCACGCTCAAGAAGGGCGCTCATATCCAGGTCGAAGGCGAACTGCGTAGCCGCAAGTATGACAGCACGAAGACCAACATCGAAGTGACCATCTGGGAGATTCGGGTGAATTCGATTCTCAAGCTGGACCGTGCGGCCAAGGCCGCGGCGGAGGACAGCGACGACGCTCCCGAGGAAGAGGCCGCATAGGCGCTCTTCCCAGACCCCGAAAGGCCGGTCATTCCCCGGCCTCTTCGGCTGCTAAACCCCGTGCCATTGCACTCATAAAAGGAAGGTAGCCAGATGCAGGAAACAAGCAAAGACTTTCTCACCCGTTGCTTCGCTCCTGGTGGGACGATTGCTCTCCTGCTGCGCACGGAGAGCCCTGCAAAGACACAACAGCGTGTCGTCACGCTGGAGCAGGCGCTCGCGCCTCGTTATCTCGGCTGGCTCGCACACCAGAATCATCACGGAGCGAACGTCTACGTCGCCGCCAATCCGCTTCGCCCGGGGAGCCGGAAACGTACCAAAGAGAGCATCGCATCCGTCCGCCATCTATATATAGATATCGACACGGATGGAGATGCCCGTCTCGCTGCGCTCCGGGCATCGCAGACGGTGCCGCAGCCGACCTCGATTCTCTCCACATCCCCCGGCAAGTATCAGGTGCTCTGGCGCGTCGAAGGGTTCGACTTTGCGCGGCAGGAACAGACGCTCAAACTGCTCGCTATCGCCTTCGGCGGCGATCCCGCTTGTACTGATTGCAACCGGGTGCTGCGCATCCCCGGTTTCTTCAATCGGAAGTATTCTCCCGCACACTGCGTGACGGTCGAATACGCCTCTGATGCAACCTGCAGTCCTGCGGACTTCCGCTTGCCAGATGAGACAAGCTTTGCCGCGCTGCCGCTACGCGGGAACGCGCGGCCTGAGTCTTCTCATAAAGACACGCATTCGGAACACGATTGGGCATGGGCATGTCATGAACTCGCCCAGGGCAAAGACGCCGGCAAGCTGACACAGGAGCTGGCAGCACGACGTGCCGACAAACGCAACCCACTGTACTATGCCCAGCGGACGGTTGACATGGCTTCCGCCCGTCAATGGATTCTCGAAGGCGCGCCGATTGATGACGTAATCACCGTACTCCAAGATCGCCGCCGCTTCGAGCTTCCCGCTGCACTTTGCTCCGCTCGTGCGCGGGAGATTGCCACGACGGCACAGCGAATGGTCGCACGCAAAAAGTTTGCTTGATCTTGTACGAAAAGGAGAACGAAATGCCACTACTCGAAGTAGTCCAAACCAAACACCTCAGCGCTTCCATCCGTCTGACTGATTCGACTGCGATGCAGGTCGATCAGTATGCCACTTTCATCAAGGCCTCGGCCAACGATGTCGTGGAACAGGCACTCGCGTATGTCTTCTCCAAAGACCGTGAGTTTCAGGAGTTCCTTCGTACTCCGGAAGCGCAGCGGATTACGCCGACACTGCGTGTTCGTCGCGGCAATGGGAAGGATGCATCGGAGCGGCCTGCACGCAAGCCTGTTTCTTCAGCATCTTCGCCAGCACAAGCACCGGCAATCGTGGCGGGATCGAAGGCATGATCCCGCTCCTACATCCGTGGCAAAGCCACGGCGGTGCTACGCACCGGAAGAGGACTGACACTCCATCCCTCCGATGGGCGTGTTTTGAAGGTACAGGTTCGCCGCGGCGAACCATTAGCAAGACCAGAACTTACATGTCGGTGGTTCCTACTTGGGAACCAGTAGTTCCCAAGTAGGACTCGATTTCTGTATCGGAGGCAACGATGCAAACACAGCCAAACATCATCGCTCGGCGCATGGGGCGCGGCAAATTACGCGACAGCCGTTCCCGCAGTCTTGGGACAAAACTCACGGTGCAGGAGGAGCAAGAGCTGGCTCGCGCAGCGGCGGCCAATGGTAAATGTGCCAGCGAGTGGGCACGCGATGTGCTGCTGCGGGAAGCGCGGCACTCTTCTGGAGATGCCGTCTTCACCGAGCTGATTGCCACGCGGATGCTAATGGTGAACCTCTTGAAGCCGTTGGCGCTTGGCGAAAAGGTGTCTCCCGCCTGGATCACGGAAGCGATGACGATGGTGCGGAAGGAGAAGCACAAAGCCGCGCAGGAAGTGATGCAGCAGTACACGCGAGCTGCCGGAAAGGAGTGATTCGATGGCAACGCAATGGGGTAGAAAAGAGACGATCATCTGGCCGCCGCACGTTCCGCTGATGAGCTATTGCGCTATCGCCGGGGCACTTCTGCTAACGGTCTTCTTCGCGTGGGAACGGTTCGCGTTCCAGCTTTCGCCGCTCCAGAAAGCGTACTGGATAGACTACGTTCGTGCGGGAGTCGGCAGCTCCTTTCACGCCCATCAGAATTACCGGCTTCTGTACCTTGGTGGCTCGAAAGCCAGGCCGCGTCCTGCGCTGCCGGTGGACTTTGTAGACGGCACGATGACGTTACCGGATGGGAAACGGATGCCGTTCGCCCTGTCGGAGCTTGCCCAGGCACAGGGCTACCGTTTCCCGTTCCGGAGCCCAGCCGAGAAGCTGGCCGACGCTTCCATGTACCGCTGGCTGCACAATGCCATCTATGGAAGTGCAAGTTCCTGGGGAGTGTTCGCTATCAGCTTCATCGAAGGCGGTGTCTGCCTCGCGCTCCTGCTTGCTTTGGCAGTCCCGAAGGACATTCGTCGCTTCAAAGAGATGAAGTATGGCCGTGTGTTGCGTGGCCCCCGGATGCTTGACCCGACGGAGTTCAACAATGCTCAGAAGGGCGACGGTCTCGGCTTCAAGACCACGGAATCAGGCCGCATGATGCGGATTCCACTTCATAAGGAAGCGCAGCACCTTCAGCTCATGGGCGATACAGGGGTTGGAAAAACGCAACTCATCATGCAGTGTCTTCGCCAGATCAGGGGCCGGGGTGATTCGGCCATCATCTACGACCCCGCTTGCGAGTATATTCAGCGATTTTACGACGCCAGCCGTGGTGACATTGTGCTCAATCCACTCGACGCCCGCTGCCCCTATTGGGGGCCAGCGCAGGAGTTGGAATCGGAGGACGAGGCATATGCCATCGCTACGTCTTTGTACGCTCCGAAGACGGATAGGGTCGATGAGTTCTTCCATGAAACGCCCGCTCAAATCTTTGCGCACCTGCTGAAGCGTGGGCCTACACCGCATCAGCTTGCGGCGTGGATGTCGAGCGACACGGAATTGATGAAGATGGTCGATGGAACGGAGATGGCCTTCTATATTAACCGCAAAGCAGGGCCGCAACGGGCCGGCGTTTTGTCCTCTCTTGGGCTGGTCGCCAAGTCGTTTCGGATGCTTCCGGAACGGGAGGAAAAACGTCCTGTCTGGAACGCCCGTACCTGGTCGAAGAAGCGCGAAGGGTGGATCTTTATTACATCTCGTCCACCGGAGCGGGATACATTGCGACCGCTGCATTCGCTCTGGATTGACCTTATGGTCATGCGGCTGCTCTCCGCACCACAGCCGGAACAGAAGCCGGTATGGTTTGTGATTGATGAGTTGGCCAGTTTGCAGCGATTGCCACAGCTTCATACGGCCATCACCGAGAACAGGAAGTCGAAGAACCCGCTCATCCTCGGGTTCCAGGGCAAAGCCCAGCTTGAGGTGATCTACGGCCATTTGGCCGAGGTCATGCTGTCTCAGCCTGCCACGAAAATCTTCATGAAGACTGCGGAGCCGAAGGCAGCCGAGTGGATATCGGAGGCCATCGGCAAGGTCGAGATCGAGCGCCTGAAAGAGACCAAGTTCGACGGCACGCGCTCCGGTCACAACTTCACCGTCGAGCGTCAGATCGAACCGCTGGTGATGGGGTCTGAGATATCCGGCCTTGATGACCGGCACGCCTATCTCAAGCTGGGGAACAGCGTCGCACGGTTCGCCTTCGATTACATGGACCTGCCGACACCGACGCCGGGTTTCCTTCCACGGAAGACCGCTGGCGGGCTTCGTTTCAACCCGGATACGTTGGAGCAAATTACACCTACTCCCGCACCGCAAGAAGAGTCACAGGAGTCAGAAGACATGCCTTCCGCAACCGAGAGTGACGGCCCCCACGATAAGGAACGCACTCCGATTGCATGGCCTACGCCTGCCGCCGCGCAGCAGGCCGAAGAACAGAAGCCCACTCTTCAAGAGGAGCAGGAAGAGCTGGAAGAAGAACAGGCGTTCGGCCCAGCCTTGATCCGGGAGACATAGACCATGCTCGACATCTCCAAGCCGTTGAATGCTGCCCAGGCGCAGAACTATCACAAGCTCGATTACACCTCGCCGACGCAGAGCTATTACGCTCAGGGCGATACCGTGAAGGGTGAATGGCAGGGCAAGCTCGCTGAGTCGATGGGCGTCTCCGGCGAGGTTTCCGCCTTGGAGTTCTCTCGGCTCACGGAGGGCCAGCATCCGCTAACCGGCGAGCAGATGGTGCGGCATCGCATCGCCACCGAATACAAGAATGCGGATGGTTCGACGACAAAGGCCGTCGCCCATCGCGCAGGTTGGGATGCGACGCTTGCGCCTGCGAAGTCCGTGTCCTTGACGGCCTTAGTCGGTGGCGATGATCGCATTCGCGAGGCGCATAGCGCTGCCGTCACGGTGGCCTTGGATGAGCTGGAGAAATACACGCACGCCCGTCTCGGTGGCAACAAACCCGCTGAGCAGACGGGCAAGTTCCTTGTCGCCAAGTTCGAGCATGACACTGCCCGCCCCGTAGACGGCTACGCAGCGCCGCAGCTCCACACCCATGCCGTCATCTTCAATGTGACCCAACGTGCCGATGGCACGACGCGGGCCTTGCAGGAGCAGCCTTTCTTTGAGAGCCAGAACCTCGTGACGGCGGTGTACCAATCGGAGTTGATGTATCGCCTGCGTGGCCTCGGCTACGAGATCGAGCCGGGCGAGAGCGGTGCTCCTGAAATTAGGTCCTATACCGCCGACTACCTGAAAGCCTCCAGCCTGCGCCGCGAGAAGATCAAGGAAGAGTTGGAGCGGCGTGGTGTCTCCGGCCCTGAAGCAGCGGAGATCGCCGCCCGTTCCACCCGCGAGAAGAAACACAAGCTGACGCCAGCCGAGGTTCTGGCTGCTCATCGAGAGGTCGCCGCCGAGTACGGCAACCAGCCGCAGCGCGTTGTTGCCGAGGCCCGCGAGCGGGCCCAGGCGCAGCAGCACACTCCGGACCGCGTAGCTCATGCGCGTGAAGCTGTCACCTATGCGCGAAGCAGTCTGTTTGAGCGCGAAGCTGTGTTGGATGAGCGATTGTTGCTCCGAGATTCGCTGCGGCGTGGCATGGGAGAAACCACCTATGCGCAGGTGCGTGCGGAGTTCGAGTCCCGGCAGCAGCGTGGCGACTTCCTTCCGATCGAAGGCCACAAATATGCCTCCAGCCGCAGCTTCACCACGCCGGAAACCATCGCCGCGGAACGGGCCAACATTGTCCAGGTGCAGGCCGGAAAGAACACGCTTCCACCGATCATGTCGGCGGAATTGGCGCAGCGGGAAGCTCGCTCACGCGACTTCCTCAATGACTCCCAGCGCTGTGTCATCGAGGAAGTTCTCAACTCCACAGACCGCATCCACGGCTTGCAAGGGCGGGCTGGTACGGGAAAGACGACCGTGCTCCGTTCCATTCGCGAGGGCGCGGAAAAGAGTGGTTTCACCGTTGAGGGTTTCGCGCCCACGTCCCGCGCCGCCGGCCAACTTCGCGAGGCCGGGATCGAAGCCAGCACCTTGCAGAGTTTCCTTGCGCGACGGACTGACAGCGCAGCCCCGCAGTTTACCGCCCGTCACCTTTATATGCTTGATGAATCGAGTCTTGCCAGTACCCGGCAGATGCGCGACTTCCTGCAAAAACTCACGCCAAACGACCGCGTGCTGGTAGTCGGAGACACCGCCCAGCATCAGGGCGTCGATGCCGGTCGTCCCTTCCATCAGATGCAGGAGGCTGGGATGCGTACAGCGCAGCTCGACCGCATCATGAGGCAGCGTAACCCCGAATTATTGAAAGCTGTCGAGCAACTTTCTAAGAATGAAACCCGCGAAGGCATTGCCTTGCTCCGTGAGCAGGGACGGATTACGGAAGTATCGGACAGACGAGGACGCATCGCGGCCATTGCGAAGGACTATGCCGCACATCCCGAAAACACCATCGTCGTCTCTCCCGACAACAAGAGCCGTCAGGAGATCAACGAGACCATCCGCGCAGAGTTGTTGCAAGCTGGCAAATTGCAGAACGATGGACAGACCTTTCATACTCTATTTCACCGTTCCGATATGACTGGAGCCGACCGCACGTGGGCCGCCCGGTACAACGCTGGCGACGTGCTCCAGTACAACACCGGCAGCAAAGAACTGGGCATCGAGCGTGGCAGCTTCGCAAAGGTTCGGGCCGTCGGTGCGAAGGCAAATCTGTTGACCGTCGAACGTGCCGATGGCGAAACGGTCGCCTACGATCCGCGACGCCTGCGTGGCGTGAATGTCTTCCGTGAGCAAGAGCGAGAATTCGCTACGGGCGACCGGCTCCAGTTCGTTGCCCCTCTGAAAGAGCTTGGTGTTGCCAACCGCGATCTCGGCACAATTCAGCACATCGAAGATAGCCGCATGACAGTACAGATGGATGGCAAGCAGAAGCGTATCCTGACCTTCGATACTACCGTCATCCGGCAGTTCGATCATGGCTACGCCGTAACCTCGCATAGTTCTCAGGGACTCACTGCGGAGCGGGTGATTGCTCACTTCGACACTGAAGGCCCACGTGGGTTGGTGAATCAGCGCCTTGCTTATGTCGCCATTTCGCGCGCGTCCCACGATGCCCATATTTACACCAATGATGCTGCCCGTCTCGGTAAACGGCTTGCCACCGATGTGTCGAAGACGGCGGCCATCGACCTCTCACAACCCCCAACGAAGTCTGAGGTAGAACGCGCGGTTTCAGCCTTCCGCGAAAACGATCCCGCCGCTGCCACGACCATCCTTCAGCGGGATGGCCGTGTGCATGAGTACGCCAGCGCGGAGCATCGCGTAGCCGCCGTCGCGCTCGCCTATGCTTCGCAGCAGGACCGCGCCGTAGTGGTCGCGCCGAGTGCAGCAGAACGCAAGCAACTCACATCGCTCATCCGCGATGAGCTGCGGCAGCAGGGGCGGCTCTCTCCTGAAAGTCATGCGTTGCCCGTCTGGGTAGAACAGCACTTCGGCGATCCCTGTCATGCCGCCAACTATGCTGTTGGCGACCGGATTCTTTACAAAGTAGGAAGCCCTAAGCACGGCATCGTAGACAACAGCATCGCCACGGTGCTGGCCGTCGATGCAAAGGCGAACCGTCTTACAGTAGCCATGCGCGATGGCAACGAAGCCAGCTACAACCCTGCGCTGCTCAAAAAGCCCACCTTCCAAAGCCATGTCCTCCGGGAGGAGATGCGCGATATTTCCGAGGGTGAGCGTATTCGCTTGACCGGCACTGCCCAGGAGTTCCAGTTACGCAAGGGCGACTTCGCCACCGTGGAACACGTTGGGGAAGATCGTTCGTTGACCGTGCGCAGCGACCAGGGCAAGTCGGGTGTGCTCTCCGAAGAGCAGTCCCGCAATATCGACTACGGCTACGCTACCGAGAGGATGCCGACGCGCGGCGTGGATCGCATCATCGTGAGTGGCGAAGCTAACCAGCTTGCCACCATGCAGAAGGACTTTGCGCGGCTCTCCGGGCAGACACGCGACCTTGCGATTTACACCTCGGATGGGCAGGGATTGGCTCAGGAAAAGGTCATGCAGGCTATCGAACTCACGACTCCGGGAATCCAGAGTGAGATGAATGTCAATGTCTCTGTGCCCGCACCGGACATCGCAATGGAAGGATTTAGCCGTGGACGGTGAAGCAAAGATCATCAAAATAAAACGGGGGCCTTTCGGCCCCCGTTTTCGTTCCGTTGCCCCGGCCATGTGCCTTTCGGCAGGGATGGTTCCGGCAGCGTTCCTATTAAGGATACCCTTTGTTGACGGAGCCGTCAATAAGACCGGATGCTGAAAAGAGATGCCTTCAAGAGCGTACAGCATCGAGTTCTTGGCCGACTTGGATCGGACACTGACCCGCGCCCGAATCTTCCGCTACCTGGCCGCAGTCAATGGCGACCTCACGCGAGCGCTTGCGCTGTATGAAACCAATATCGCCGTCTCGGAAGCCCTCTTCGGCGTGCTGCACAGCGCAGAAATCGCTATCCGCAATAGTCTCCATGACGCACTGAGCAATGGCATTGGAACGCAGGATTGGTATCGGAATAATCTCGCGCTACCGTTTTCCACTGTGCCCAGACTGATCTTCACCAGACCAATGCAGAAGATGATCGAAAAGGCACGGCGAAATGTGGGCACTCCTGCTCCCGTCGGCAAGCTCATTGCAGAATTGACCTTTGGCTTCTGGCCATTCCTCGTGTCCGGTCAGTACCACGATCTCTGGTCCGTCTGTTCGCATCGTGCGTTCCCTCACGCGCGTGTGCCGCGTTCACGGGTGCATACTCGCCTGGAGACGATCCAACGGTTACGCAACAGGATCGCCCATCACGAACCCATCCTGAGTAGCCAGAATGCGCTCTATACCGGCCACGTCGCGGAGCCGAAGATCGCGTTGTCCGAAATACTGGAGTGCATCCGATGGATTTCACCTGCGACCGCAGACTGGGTACGGGATACGACTCGTTATGACCGCGCACAAGCACTGCTGGCTGAGCTTGCATCCAGTGGAGTCGTGCTCTGACTCGCAGCCGTGAACTCTCTGACGAGAGGATCAGAAAGATTTTTGCTCTTGCTCAAAAATGAATTTTCGTACCGCCGGTACGACAATTAAAACAAAATCCACCGACTGCGGAGCGACATCAATCTCCCGCCTTCTCGACGGCTTGCTCCAGCGTCCCAAGGCTTCTTTGGCCGCTTCTCTCGCGTATTGTTCTTAATGCATCGCGACCTGCCATTCGTCACCATGCCGGACGAAGATCAGTCCGCACTGGCTCATCCGTTCGCAGATCAGGTCATAGATCGGAGCGAAGACTTCGATGGACGGCCACGCATGTTCCTGTAGGGGCAGCATACTCCTCCAATCCGAGGTTCTTGGGAGTAACATTTGCGGTGCGCCGCCGCAAATACCCTAGATAACCCTCGTCGGGGAGTTCGAAAACCGGCAGAAACACGCGGTTCCACAAACCTTTAGCCGCGAAGCCTGGACATACGTCTGTGGCTCCCCGACGCAAAAAGCGTCGGGAAATTCGTTCCGTGGCTGTCGCCAGCGCACGGCGTTTCTGCTTGGGTTTCGACACCCAGGACGGTGCGTACCCGTCCGTTTCTATCCTCAGCCATCCCCCTGAACTTCGCAACGATGGGGAGTGCGTCTCAGACGAAATGCTTGGGTTTCTTCAGGAGGGAGGAAGTTTCCTCGCCTGTCTCCAGCCGCTGGCGCGTCTTCCGCCACCCTCCTCCGCGGCCTGTTCCTGCCGCGACGCGCCCTATAAGTCTTGTGCGCTGACGCGCACGAATAAGGAAACCAGACCTTCGCTGAGGGCGCTGCCCTGGCGCAGCGACAAGAGGTTTCCCCAATCTTCCGCGCTTCGCTTGTGCAGACCTCGCTGCGCTCGCCCTCCGCCCTGCTCCGGGTGGGGATACCCCTCCTCTTGCGCTTTGCCGCCCCGCCTTCGCCAGGAGGCGTTCGGCATGTAGGTACATGCCGCGCACGGCATGAAAAGCAACAGCAACCGCAAAGGAGAAATCACCATGAGCAGCACAGCCACCACCAGCAACATCGCCACCATCGAAAGCAAGAAGCCCAACACCAAGCAGGAGTTGATTGCCGCCAACATCAAGCTGCTGATTGAGCAGTTGGAGGCCGGACATTCCGAAGCCCTCACCAACTACCTAACCGCCATGAGCCGTTTCCATGCGTATTCCTTCGGAAACGTCTTGGAGATCGCGCGGCAGATGCCCTCGGCGACACGCGTTGCCGGGTTCTGGACATGGAAGAACATGGGGCGTTCGGTGAAGGCCGGACAGAAGGGCATCCGCATCCTTGCCCCTATCGTAGGCGTTCGCCGCAAGAAGGACGAAGAGGCCAACAAGGACATCACCAAGCAGAATGAGCGCGTCTTGCTTGGCTTCCGCAATGCCTATGTCTTCGACGTGTCGCAGACGGACGGCGTAGACCTGCCCGAGATGCGCGAGGTTTCTGGCGACCCCGGCGAGAGCTTCGAGCGGTTGGCCGACTTTCTCAAGAGCAAGGGCATTGCGCTTGTCTATAACCCGAACATTGCGCCAGCCCTTGGCATCAGCTACGGCGGACGCATCGTCCTGCTGCCCGGACAGTCGAAAGCGGAAACTTTCGCAACCCTTGTCCATGAAACGGCACATGAGCTTTTGCATAAAGCAGAGCGCCGCACGGCTACCACCAAGACGGTACGCGAGACAGAAGCCGAGGCCGTGGCGTTTGTTGTCGGGAAAGCCGTGGGATTGGTTACGGGTTCCGCATCCGCCGACTATATCCAGCTTTATCACGGCAACGCCTCGCTGCTGGCCGAGAGCTTGGAAGTCATTCAGCAGACCGCCAGCGTCATCCTTGCCGCATTGGAGCCGCCCCTCACGGATGAGGCCGCTACCGACGAACTCTCGGAGGTGGCGGCATGAAGACCGTTCTCGAACTCCTCAAGCGAGGCGGAGGCTGGCGGCACAGCCTGTACCTCAAAATCCCCAATCCGCCCTATATGGAGCTTGTCATCGAGGCCGTGGGCGAGTCCGGTCCGTTAGGACTTCCCGCTGTCTCTGTCTGCCACTACGGAGGACAGAACGGTGACCCTATGCGCGACCCGGAGATGTGCTTCGAGCTTGGCTTTGCCGGAGGCGCACACCTGATTCCGTATAGCTGGCGGAACGATTATGTCGCCGTCGATCAAGTCTCCCGCGCCATCGTCAACGGGCATTACGTCGCGTTGCTCCAACTTCAGGAGCAGCACGAGAAGTTTGCCCGGACATGGGACAACAACCTGCGCTTGCAGGGATTCCTTGAAGCCTTCACGGGTAGCTGCATCCTCGGCTAGCCCGCTCCCCACCGTGGAGCGGTACGCCCGACCTATGCCGCTCCCTGACCTTCACCCGCAACCCCTCGAAAGGAGCACACCATGCAGACCGATGTCATCAATGCTACCGAGTACCGCAACGTGGCACTGTCCCTGTTGAACGAGTCCACCACCAACCCGCGCAGAACCTTTGAGCCAACCGCTTTGAAAGAGTTAGCCGAATCCATTCGCACCCAGGGCGTACTTTCGCCGCTGCTGGTGCGTCCGCTCACCGAGAACGGTTTCGAGATCATCGCCGGAGCACGGCGTTACCGCGCCGCGCAGATGGCCGAGCAGAGCACCGTTCCCGTCCGCATCGTCCATCTCTCCGATGCAGCCGCGTTGGAGGCGCAACTCGTGGAGAACCTTATCAGAAGCGAAATTCATCCGATGGAGGAGGCGCAAGCCTTCCGCGCTTTGCTGGACTTGGAGGAACCGAAGTACAGCATCGAGCAGATCGCGGCCCGCGTCGGGAAATCACCGGTTTTCGTGGCCACGCGATTGAAGCTGGCAGACCTGATTCCCGCCGCCATCGAAGTCTTCTATGCCGACGCCATCGGCGTAGGCCATGCGCTGCTGCTGGCGAAGCTGCCAGCCGATCAACAGGAACCCGCTCTCCGGGCGTGCTTCAAGGAGGTATACAACGGCGGTGAGAGGCCGACGCGCGTTCTGCTGCCGGTGCGTAATCTCCAGTTCTGGATTGATAGCAACATCCTACTGGTACTAAAGGATGCGCCATTCAACAAGCGCGATGCGCAGCTTGTTCCCGCCGCTGGCAGTTGTGCTGACTGTCCGAAGCGCACCGGTCACAACAAGCTGTTGTTCTCGGATGACTTCGGAAAGTCTGGCGACCGTTGCACCGATCCCGGCTGCTACGCTGCGAAAGTGTCGGCGCACGTCGCGCAGACCATCGCCGCGAAACCGGAGCTGGTGCAGATCAGCACCGCCTACGGCGGGCATAAGGAAGGCAGCCCCATCCTGCCGCGCAACAGATACACCGCGATTCGGGATGACAAGCCGAAGTCGAACGACGAAGCCAAGCGGCCCGAGTTCAGGGTGTGCAAGTTCACCACGGACGCCATCATTACGGAAGGTTCGGACGTGGGCGCCATCCATAAGGTATGTGCCAATCCTTCCTGCCCGGTGCATCACCCGAGGCAGAAGGCCAGCCGCGACGATGCGAAGTGGAAGGCCGAACAGGAGAAGCAACGCAAGGAACAAACCATCGCCAATGCTACCGGACTGCGTGTCCTTGCTGCCATCGGTGCCGCCGTCCCGGTTCGCCTGCTCAAGCGTGACCTGCTATTCATCCTTGAGCGTCTGGTTTCGATCATGGATGAGAGCCGCGTCGAGACTCTGGCGCGGCAGCATGGCATCCGGCAGAAGCGCGATGAGGGAGGCTTGCAAAAGACCTTCGCTGCGTTCCTGCGCCGCGCCGACGAAGGTACACTCTCCCGGCTGATGGTTGAGGCAAGCATCCTGCTGGCTGCATCGCGTGGCAATCCTCCCAACGTCTTGAAGGAAGCCGCTACCGCTTACAAAGTGGATACAAATGCCATCTCCCAGAAGGTGAAGCAAGAGTTCACCGACAAGGAGAAAGCGAAGGCAGCACGGCCAGCAGCCAAGACCTCGAAGAAAGCAGCCTAGCAGAGCAATCCTCTCAGGGGCGGCGCTCAGCTGCCCCGCTTTTCTATGTTCAAAAAATCGCGGCGTCGACCTCGGCATCGCCGCCGCGCCGGACGAGACGACCATCCTGCGGTTCCGTCACATGCTGGAGAAGCATGATCTTGGTGGTCTGATGCTCGATGCTGTGAACGTGCATCTGGAGGCCAGGGGCATCAAAATTGCAACCGGCACCATCGTGGATGCGACTATGCGACCATCATCCACGCGCCTTCCTCGACCAAGAACGAGGCCGGTAAGCGCGATCCGGAGATGCACCAGACCAAGAAGGGCAACCAGTGGTACTTCGGGTTGTCATGATCGTCTTCGGACCGATTCCAATCACCTTACTGATACGCAGATTAAGTCCTGCATTGGCGGGCCCTGTTCCCAATCCGTAGGGAACGATTCGCTCGCCCTTGTCGATCGGGTCAGTATCCAGACACCCGTAATGCGTCGTGACGACGGCTGTCGCACCGCATTTTCCGTAGATAGGGCTTGCGTTGAATTGGTTATTCCCTGTCAGGTCGCCGCCGATCGTCAGGTTGTATGGAGTGCCGGACTGAGCGGTCAGGAAAGGATTGAGGCTAATGCCGAGAGGAGCTGTATATGTGCCGATGAGCAGTAGGCGGTTGTGTATGCTAAAGTTCGGGCGCCCATAGTCGAAACCTGGATCGTCAGATACAGATGGAAAAAACGTTATGCCTTGGGTATCGCTCTGACGTGCCCCCGATAAACTCTACCAGTTGAATCTGAAGTTCTCTCACTGTGACCCGACCCGCATTTCTAAGCCAGAAGAGGATAGAAATTTCGGCTTGACATTTGTCGCGCTTATACTGTAGCTTCGCGACACGATAAGACTTCAACTCGGCTGCATCAGCAGACGACTTCCCATCCGCACCAACTTTGAACCATTGCGAGCATTCCCCGCCGAGCCTTTCGGAATCCCTGGTTGCGAAGTATCCATTTCTGCGAGATGCTCTACGCTGGCCAGCACACCGGTGCGGCGGCGTCACGCTCGTGCGGATTAACCGGAGTGTCACGCTCTTCAAGATCTTTGGGAGAGCGCGCGAAATGAGTTGCTATACCAGACCTTCAGGAGAAGAAGTATGTTCAAGTCCGTCAAATTTGGCCTTTTGTGCGTTTATGCAGCAAGTGCTTTCGCCATGGCGTCTGGCCAAGAAGGTGTGATGCACGGCGGACAAGCGCCTATCGTCGGGTCGCGCATCTACGTGCTTAGTCCGGCACCAAACGCAACTCCAGGAACAGCTTCAGTTTCGCTACTGACGAGTGGTGATGGATCTGACCGGATCGGTTTTTATGTGCTCACAGGTCAGGATGGAAATTTCCGCGACCTTTCAGGTCTATATAGTTGTCCTACTCCCAGCACTCCGATCTATCTCTATGGGGCTGGAGGGGACGCGCAGACTGGCGCTGGCCCGAACGCAGCGATTTCTCAAGTCGTGTATGCGGGCCCGTGTGGCACGATCAACTCGGGAACGTTTCTTTTGATGGACGAAGTGACCACCGTTGGACTGGACTACGCGGTGGCAGGCTACGCTACAGACCCACTGCACATTTCATACAGTGGCTCGGCGGCGAGCCTCACAGGAATCGAGAATGCCTTTGCGAACGCAAGCAACCTCGCGAATTCAGCGGGGGGCTACGCCTACGGCACAATCCCGTCTGGAATTGCGTCGGCTCCAGAGGATACGGTGAACACCATTGCAGATGCTGATGCGACCTGCATCAATGAAACGTCGCAGACGCCAAACACCTCGAACTGCGCAATATTATTCAGCGCCGCGAGGGTTAATGGTGTAGCCCCGACCGATACCGCCACCGCCATCATGAACATCGCGCACAATCCGACCAACAGCACGTCTGCGGGCAAACAGAACGGGACCAACATAGCGTCGATCATGACGTTAGCCAGTGATTCCCAACAGCAGTTTACACCTACCCTCTCCACCGCTCCCAACGACCTGACCCTGGGCCTTACGTTTATCAACGGCGGCATTGCCAATGCGTTTGCTGTCGCGATTGATGGATCGGGAAATGCTTGGATCGCGAGCCAGCCATCTACTAACTCAAACGCAAATTCCAGCGTTGTTGAGATTGCGAGTCCCACAAACATGCTCAACAATGCGACCTATCTCGTCGATTATCCGCCATCGTCGGGGGAGCCTTACTCGATTGCAGTCGATGGGCAAAGCCAGAACATCTGGATCGGGACGTCCTCTGCAGTCGAAGAGATCTCGAACACAGGTGTACCTGCTTCAGGCTCGCCATTCTTGGCAAATATTTCTGACTCCCTTCCCGCTTACGCCCTTAACCTCGATGGTGCAGGCAACGTTTGGATCGGAGCAAACACTGCCGTATACGAGTTATCCCCAAGTGGTTCCGTTCTTTCACCTTTACCTAACGGTGACCCGCTGCCCTCAGGCGCAGCACCGACGGGTATCGCTTTAGATCCTTCTAACAATGTGTGGGTCGCTGATGCTGCCAACAATGACCTGGTAGAGCTCAACTCAACGGGGACGCGGGTGACTACTGTGGGCGGCACTGCCGATTTCTACGAGCCAAATGGTGTGGCAATCGATGCGAACAGGAATGTATGGGCTGCGAACCTTGGCAATAACAATTTCACGAAATATGCACCCATCGGAACACCACAATTTACGTACACTCAAGCCGACACTCCGACGCAGCCGTCAAATCCATTGCTGACTTTCGTCGGTATCGATGGTGCGGGCAACTCCTGGATATCTATGCAGCAGGCAGCTTGCGACGACACTAGCACGGTATGTCTGGGCGTCGCTGAGGTGTCCGGGGCAGGTACTCAGTTGTCTGGCCCCGGTTACGCCATCCAGGGCTTTCAGTCGTCTCAAAGCGCGACTGCTAACTCGGTCGCCATAGACGGTTCAGGCGATGTTTGGATTGCCAACACGTTCGCGCAGAACGTTACGGAGCTTGTAGGAGCGGCCACCCCGGTTGTGACTCCCTTGGCATTGGCTGTCTCCAGCAATAGCCTCGGCGTGAGACCCTAAAACAATGAATTCCTTTCATCAGAACTCCTTTTCAGACAAGTGGCAGACTGTGTTATGCGGCTTTGCCCTGCTCACCTTGTGCTGCCTCGCCCTCGGTGGCTGCGGGATCGGCGGGTTCACCTTTCCAGTAACGGGCGCACCCATCTCGGGCAAGCTGCTGAGCGGTACGTTCCCCGTTGCGAAAGCGCACGTCTACCTCATGGCGGTTGCGGCTACGGGCTACGGCAAACCTTCTGTCTCGCTGCTGGATGCAGGATCGACCCGGGCTCAGGACTCCGTGGGCGCTTACGTCGTGACAGCCGAGGACGGGAGCTTCACGATTCCCGGGTATTACAGATGCGGCGCAGACACCAATCTCTATATCTACGGCCGTGGCGGCGACTCGGGCATGGGACAGAACAGCGCGGCGACGGAACTTGCAGCCATCGGACCTTGCCTTCAAGTGGGAGCCGATGTGCCTCCTGTGATCGTCGATGAGGTGACGACCGTCGCCATGTCGTTCGCCCTCGCCGGCTTTGCGAACGATGCGCTGCACATCGCCTCAAGTGGTTCGCCGCTGGCGCTGGTCGGCGTGAACAATGCCTTCGTCAATGCATCGCACCTTGCTCCTACCAATACCGGTCTTGCGTCGGCGACGCTCCCGTCGGGCAGCGCTACCGTTCCACAAACCACCATCAACACGCTCGCGAACATCCTGTTTGCCTGCATTCACTCGACGGCGAGCTCGTCCGCATGCCTGACATTGCTCGGCAATGCGGGCTCCGCCCCTCCGTACAATGACGCTGCATCTGCGATGATTGCCATCGCGCACAGCCCAGGAAGCGCTGTGTCTACGCTCTTCGCACAGCAGTCGAGTACACCGCCTTTTACGCCTTGCCTCACGGCCGCCCCGAATGACTTCAGCCTGGGTCTGGTATTCACGGGTGGCGGTATCAACCTGACGAACGGCATGGCTGACGATGCTATGGGCAATGTCTGGAGCACAAACGACAGCTACTATCTGACCGAGATATCCAGTGCGGGTGTCTTTCTATCTGGGCCCAACGGATACTTAACCGATGCATACACACCCGGTCCAATTGCCATCGATCTGAATGACAATGTGTGGATCGGCAACGGCGCTCACACGATTGATGGGCCCGGAAGCCTCTACGAGCTGTCGAATGACGGGACGGTTCTCTCTGGCGCGAACGGCTACGGATACGGTCTTCTTCGTACCCCGGAGGGCCTTGCCGTTGACGCCAACAACAATATCTGGGTCACGGACACGGCGGGCGACAACGTCGCCGAGTTTTCGAACTCGGGACAGGTGCTCTCCGGTACGAAGGGCTTCACGGGTGGCGGAAGCAGCAATCCATACCAACTCACGATCACTCCTTCCGCTAACGTCTGGATTACCAACTCTACGGCTTACTCCATCAGCGAGTTCAACAGCTCCGGTGTGCCACTCACGCCGTCCACGGGAGTGGCCGGTACGGGCTTCTTCGGCGGTACCTCACTTGCCATTGATCGCCAAAACAATGTTTGGGCCGTTACTGAGGGGACTGGGCGTGCCCAAGTCTCGAAGGTCTCTCCCGACGGTGTCATCCTCTCCGGATCAGGTTACGCGACAACTGCTATGCAAGGGGCGAATGGGGGTGGCGTCACGATTGCGATTGACGGCGACGAGAACGTGTGGACGCCTGCCGGTTCGTCAAACGTCATCGAGCTGTCCAACGCTGGTGTTACGCTCTCCGGCTCAGGCGGGTATGGCGGGGGGATCGCGAGTTACCCGCAATACCTGGTCATTGACGGCTCGGGAGATGTTTGGGTCTCGAGCGCAACCTTCACACCAAGTGGGGTTCGGGGTGTGCCGGGCGTGTACACCTTCAAGATGACAGAGTTAGTCGGGGTCGCCGCGCCGGTGGTCGCGCCGATCGCAGCAGGCGTAAAGCTCAACATGCTTGGCGCTCGACCTTGATCCTTCTCTTCCATAACTCACCTTCAGCGAGTCACATAAGGAGATACGATGCACACCTACTTAACCCGTTCTTTTCGTCCCGCAACCATCCGTCTGTCGCTGGCCGCGCTCATCCCTCTTCTCTCTTATAGCCCCGCGTATGCGCAGATCAGCACCTCGGCGACAGTCTCCCTGTCTCCCCAGCCGATCTACCAAGGAACGGCGCCAGTCGCAACAGTAACCGTAACAGCAAGTGACGGCTCTTCTCCCAATGCTTCTGTAAGCTGTGCGATCCAAACGCGGGGTCATGCAGCCTCGTATTCTGCCAACGTTGTGAGTGGGACCGCCGCTATTTCGCTTTCATCCATAGCCCAAGATCCTGTTGGCACGTACAGCCTTGCTTGCTCGTATGTCGGTTCTTCCGCTTACGCGGCAAGCACAGCACCTACCACGAATTTCCAGGTACTCGCAATCACCACGACAACAACCTCCGTTTCGCCATCCTCAACGCAAGTCAGTCAGGGGACGACACCGACCATAACCGTATCTGTGGCGGTCAATGGTGGTTCGAATGCCCCTGGTACGGTGAACTGTGTAGTTCGCGCCCGGGGTCATGGTGCAGCTTACAGGGCCAGCTTGGCAAACGGTAGCGCCACCATCTCACTAACAAGTCTCGCGCAGGTTCCAATTGGGACCTACCCCATAGCATGTTCCTACCAGGGTGATGGGCAATATGGTGTGAGTTCAGCTACTACCGCAACCATTCAGGTCGTAGCACCCTAACGACCCCTCATAGATAGCCTGGCTGCAGCACTAGCTTGCCGTTGCAATCCGAGGCTGCCTGGACAAACGTGTCTCACGTGTCCTCAGTGACGATTTATCGAAAGGGTACTTAGCGAAGGCTGTTTCGAACACATCATTGCATCTTGGGGGATCTGGCATGCTGAGCCTCAAGTCTGAATCTGTATCGCATAGACTCACCCGGTGCGTGCTGCTTTCAGCGATCTGTCTTGCAGGTGCAGGTTCTGCGTTCGGACAGATCTCCACTTCCACAAGCGCCTCTCTAGCTCCCTCCCCCGTCGACCTAGGGACGACTCCGGTCGCTACCGTCACGGTCACGGCTACTGACGGTAGCACCCCCGATTCCTCAGTCACATGCGCTATCCAAACCCGCGGGCATAACGCATCTTATTCAGCGAATCTCCAAGGCGGGGTCGCTTCGATTCCTCTACAGTCGGTCGCTCAAGATCCAGTCGGTAATTACACTCTCGCCTGTACCTACGTAGGTTCCAGCAACTACGCCGCAAGCTCCGCGAATACGATTTCATTCAGTATCATTTCACCAATTTCAACAACAACGACCGTCTCAGTCGCACCGTCTTCAGTGACATACGGGTCTTCTCCTGTGGCGAGAGTCACGGTGACAGCGAGCGATGGCTCAACTCCTACGGGTTCCGTCAGTTGCAGCATCCAGACGCGTGGGCACAATGCGGCGTACTCGTCCGCGCTGACAAACGGAACTGCATCGATTTCTCTCACGACGATTGCTCAAGATCCGGTTGGCACCTACTCACTTGTTTGCTCTTATCCCAGTTATTCCTCGTATACGGCGAGTTCTAGCTCGACAATAAGCCTGAACGTAACCCAGGCGGTGCCGGTCATTACGTGGGCTTCACCGGCGGGGGTGGTTTACGGCACAACCCTGTCGACGACGCAGCTAAATGCGACGACATCTGTAGCTGGAACTTTTGTTTATAGTCCTGCTGCCGGGACTACGCCTGCTGTGGGAACGGACACGTTGTCAGTGACTTTTACACCGACCGACAACAGCGACTATACGTCTGCGACTCAGGCCGTGAGTCTGGCGGTGAACAAGGCAGCACCTGTGATCACTTGGGCTACGCCAGCGGCAGCCACGTATGGCACGGCACTCTCTGCAACGCAACTGGACGCTACGGCATCTGTGCCTGGAACATTTATCTACAGCCCGGCCGCTGGGACAGTCCCTGCTGTGGGAACAGATACGCTGTCAGTGACGTTTACGCCAATCGACACGACCGACTACAACAGTGTCACTGCGGCAGTGAGCCAGGTGGTCCAACCGGGTCCTTCGACGGTCTCCGTCACGCTAGCGCCGATCACATCCTGGCTCAACTATCCAGTTCTCGTGAATGTGACCGTACTAAACGCGGGAGTGATTCCAACGACAAGCGGGACGATTGCTTGCGTAGCGACTCCTCCGTCTTCGGCGGGTAGCCCGATCACGATCAGCGGCACGTTGAGCCCGAATACTGCTTTCGCGCAGATACCTCTGACGGGACTTCCGTTGACCCCTGCGGGTTCTTCTTACTCAGTTACATGTACTTTCACATCCAACAATCCGGCGGTTGTGCCGAGTGGCAGCTCCATTACAAGTCCTGTTTATGGCGCGGTGATTAGCCAGCCAGCACCCAGCGAGAATGCCACCGCTGGACAGCTACAGACCCCACGCGCCGGCCACCAAGCGACGCTGCTCGATGATGGTACTGTCATTGTCACAGGTGGGGTAGCCGGAAAGGTTGGAACGGACGGTAACACCGGAGATAATCCAGGTGGCATTCAGATCCTGGCATCGACCGAGATCTATACGAACGGTATCTTCGTCTACGCAGCGCAGATGACTCAGCCACGGTACCGTCACACTGCGACGCTGCTTGGAAACGGCCAAGTCCTGATTACGGGCGGATTTACCGGGAGTTCCTATTCAGCGACTGCTGAGCTGTTTACACCTGGACAGACTCCAGGCTCCCTGGGAACGTTTGCTCCGACCGTCCAATTTGATTCTTCCGACGGTGCCTTCGATGGACCGACGACAACGATGTCAGCTCCTCGATACCTTCATACTGCCACTCGTCTTCCCAATGGCAACGTATTGATTACCGGTGGCACCAGTGACGGACATTCAGCCCTGAGCTCGGCTGAGCTGTACGATCCTACGACGGGACTCTTTACGCTAACGAGCCCGATGACGACACCGCGTTGGATGCACACTGCTACATTACTCAATGACGGGACGGTGTTGATTGAGGGAGGGGCTGACGCCTCAGGAAATACGCTTGCAAGTGCTGAGATCTACAACCCTGCCAATAACCAATTCACGGCGGTTCCGAACCAGATGCTCGTTGGCCGGAAGCTAGCGACTGCCACCCTTTTGGGCGATGGTACGGTTCTCATTACGGGAGGTGCGGGATCAGGATGTGGTCAGGGATACCCGTACATACGGCAAGACCCAAGTGGTTCACCCGACCCGTGCTATCTGAGTGAAGCAGAGACATACAGCGCTGGAACGTTCACTGCAACCAATTCGCCAATGAACCGGACGAGATATTTGCATACGGCCGCGAATCTTCCTGACGGGACCGTATTAATTTCAGGCGGAATCACATCTTATGTCGACAACACAGATGGATCGGAGGAGATTTATTACCCGACGACTCGGCAATTCACGGTTGTGGGTGAACTTGAAGAGCCGCGTTGGGGCCACACTGCCACACCGATCGCGAATTTGAATTTGCCCGGTGGAGCAACAAACGTTGCGAGTGAGGTTCTACTCGTTGGAGGAGAGATCGGCGATAGAGTTGGCTACGTTCCCGACGGGACGTCTGGATTCACTGCGCCTAGCGGGTATTATGTTGCCACCGCGGAAGTCTACGGTTCGACTTGGATCACCGGCGGACTTCATCCGAAGTTCATGGTTCTGGATGTCATGTACGCGCCGCCCGGATCGGGAAGTTCTATCAATTACAGTGGGCAGACATCGATTCAGAACACCACATCGACGATGAACGCGTTTACGAATGCGGCCAGTGTCATGCTCGGATTTCCGAATATTGGGAAGGGTGGTGGGAAGGTCTCCAATGGTGGAAACTCGATTCAGGGGGATTGGACCTATGCAACCTCAGGCACGGCCACGTACAGCCTGACGGCGGCGGATACGGACTCTATTACAGCTCCGGGGCCGTCAAGTTCCGGATTGGGTGTCGACCATGAATCGGACATCATATGGGTCTGGCTTAACCCGGAGTCCGACTACACTACGGACACGATCCAGGGCCTGGTCTGGAACGGATACGCAACGAACCCGAACGACACGAACGTCTCGCCAGATCAGATGGATATCGTACCACTGACGGTTAGCCAGCTAGACGGTACCTCTCCCATTCCTCAGGCGCTGCTGGATATCCTCGACCGTAATTGGGACCCAGCCGCTTACGGCGGCGCTGGCGGGCTTACAGCGACGGACTTCGTTACGCTGTTGAAGCGGGATCCGTTTGCAACAAATGCTTCAACTACCAGTTTTGGCCAACGAGCCACATTGCCCACGAACACGACCGCAGTTCCATCGATACCCGTTTTCGACCCGAACGTTCCCACGCATGACCCGAATAGCACAGACCCCGCCCAATGTGGACAGCGCTATGCGTTCGATCCAACTTTAGGACAGACCTTCCCATTCAGCCCGCTGAGTATCCAGAATCAGGCCGATACATCAACCTTTACGCTGAATACGCAGACATCGCTAACCAAAGGGAGTATGGAGACGGACACCTACAGTGTCGGGATAAGCCTATGTTTGGGAGCGGCCACGCAGTCGTGCAGCGGCGGCGGTGGCCCATCTGATTCCAAGGGCATCTCAAAGGTGATCACTTCACTGTCTGTTGCTGACACTCTGACTTTCGTCAACCAATGGAACCCACAGACTGTCAACCAAAGCACAAGCACGCAGACGCTCACGATCAAGAATCCTCTGCCCAAGGATAACTACACCGGCCCGAATGAGATGCAGGTATGGCTTGACACCCTGTACGGGACATACATGTTCTATCCCAAGCCCAATGACACGATTGTCAGTCTGCAAACATCGCAAAGTGCGGCACAGTCTGGATCCCCGGTGACGCTGACAGCGACGATTGTTCCTGATCCGAACTCTAGTCTCTACCAGACAGGGAGCGCGCCGCTACCAAGCCAGACTGTGACGTTCTATGACGGATGTACGGTGCTCGGCACGCAGCCTACCGTTGCAGGTGTGGCGACTCTTAACTACACGTGGCCCCAAAGTACAAATGGAACCCACAACCTTCTTGCTGTCTACAGCGGTGATTCGAACTACTATCACAACGTTAGCAACACGCTTGCGCAGAATATTACGTCGGCCACATTGCCCTCTGTTACCGCAGTATCTCCTGCGTCGGGTCCGATAGGCACGACCGTAACCATCAGTGGAACGAACTTTGGCGTTTCCGGCGCTGTGACGTTCAACGGCATTCCTTCGGGGAATGTCACCTGGATTTCGGCGGGTACCATTCAGGCTGTCGTTCCTGCAGGAGCGACGACAGGGTCGGTTATCGTGACCACGGGAGGCTATTCGAGCAATAGCACGCCGTTCACTGTTATGCAGGCTAGCGGCGTTTCTACTACCACGACGCTTGAACTGTCGCCGGCTACGTCGTGGTCAGGTTACTCGGCAGTAGCAACCGCGCTGGTGACGGGAGCTAATTCGACCTTGCCGGCTGGTCAGGTAAGTTGTGTAAGCTCTCCGTCCACTGGTGTAACCAATGCCGCCGCCACTGTGAATCACGCCACGGGAGTCGCGCAGGTCACCATCCTGGATGCACCGGTTGTACCACTTGGCTCATCCGTATCCATTCCTTATACGGTCACGTGTACTTTCACGCCAACGAATCCGACGTTGTTTGCGAGCAGTCAATCGAATACGGCGAGTGGTACGGTCATACCGCCGCCAACTGCCACCACTGGCGCTACAGGGAGCCTGAATATACCTCGGGAAAACCACCAGGCGACGCTGCTGACAGACGGAACTCTGTTGGTGACAGGCGGTGATGCTGGCAAATATGCGGGCGCAAACGAAGATGGCCCCTATGTTGTCTATCTTCAGTCCTCTGAAATCTATTCGAACGGGAGCTATACAGCCGCTGCAGAGATGACGACGCCGCGATCGATGCATCGGGCGACGCTCCTGAGTGCTTCGACAGGGCAGGTACTGATCACAGGTGGCGTGAACTGTGAGAACGACCCGACGTGTAATACGTCTACGCCGCTTGCGAGCGCTGAGCTCTTTACTCCCGGGGTTGTTCCGGGTTCGCCGGGGACATTCGCGTCGACGACGCTGTATGATCCTGCTGCCCGAGGCTTCACGA
Organism: Granulicella sp.; assembly: GCA_965277925.1. Lineage (GTDB taxonomy): Bacteria > Acidobacteriota > Terriglobia > Terriglobales > Acidobacteriaceae > Granulicella. The sequence goes on from OZ255850.1 coordinate 4,040,921, forward strand.
CGACACCTACCGCCATGACGACTCCGCGCTTCTGGCACACTGCCACGCAGTTGCTGAATGGCAAGGTGCTGATCGTGGGCGGGACGAGCACGAACGGCAATTACAACGCCAGCCAGGTCTCCTTTATGGCGACTGGCGGAGCGAACGGTACGACCGGGAGTTCCCTGGCAACGGCGGAGCTCTATGATCCGACGACCGGGAAGTTCACTGCGACAACCGGTCAAATGGCGACGGCGCGGTCTCGGCACACTGCCACGCTCCTGACCGACGGCACTGTGCTGATTGCCGGCGGCATCGATGCGAATGGGTATTCCATTGCAGAAGCGGAGATATACGATCCGAAGACGGATACGTTCCATGTGACGAAGACGCCCATGGTGAGCGGCCGAATCCGGGCACAAGCGACCCGCCTGGGTAACGGAACGGTGCTGATCTCCGGCGGTGCTTATGGCGCTGAACTCTCAGGTGGTTCAAACGGCCCATGCCCGCTGTTCCGGACAAGTGGTCAGCAAGGATGTGCACGCCCTGACACTGAGATCTATGATCCTGTCGCGGGAACATTCACTGCCGCTCCAAACATGAATACTGCCAGATATTCGCATACGGCGACGTTGCTTTATGACGGCACCGTATTGATCTCAGGCGGGTTCACAAACGGATCCGCTAACACCGTTGGGTCTGCGTCGACAGAGCTGTACATCCCAAGTGGCACTGGTGGTACATTTACGCAGATCCCCGACTTGATCGGATCACGCTATAACCACACGGCAACGCTCCTTCCTGGCTTAGGAGTCCTGTTTGTGGGTGGGGCATCGGGTGACACGCTGGGAGCGTTGCCGGTAGATTATCAAACCGACAGCAGTCCAAATTCTGAACTCTATTCGGTGCCACTACTCACCACAGGGCTTTATCCAAAGTTCATGGTGCTTAATGTTATCTACGCTCCGCCGGGCGTTGGGAGTTCGGTGTCCTATACCGATCAAACGCAGACGGGCGTGACGACATCGCTGACAGGGTCGATACAAAACCAACTCACGGTATCCGTTAGTGGCACTACTGGCGTGGCAGGTATAGGAGGTAGTTTTACAGGCTCCGCAAACGGATCGTGGACGTACGCTCAAACGGATGCGGGAAGTTACGCGGTGACCACGACCAGTACGGATGCCATTACGGTGCCCGGTCCTTGTGATTTGAATGTCGGCACTTCTACGCCTCTAACAAACTGTCCCACGACCTCGACCGTTCCAGCGACGGGATCGATCAAGTCTCCTGGTGTGAACCATGAAGCGGATGTGATTCTGGTCTGGCTGAATCCAGAGGCTGATTTTGCACTCCCGACCTCTTCCTCGATCGTTTGGGATGGGTTTGCGACAAATCAGAATGACACTAATGTAGCTACTGGCCAGATGGATATTGTTCAGCTCACGGTCGGGCAACTGGACGGAACAACACCCTTCCCGAGCGATGTGCAAGACGTGCTGGATCGAAACTGGGACGCGGTCTCGACGGGTGGAGCCGGAGGTCTAAATCAACAGGATTTCGCCACGATTCTCCAGAGGGATCCGTTTGCGAATAACCTGACTGGTACTCAGGCCACCCCGGTCGCAGCGACCATTCGGACAGATGTACCGCCAGGGACGACCTACTCCAATGCCAGCTCTGGATATACGCTCGTAGATCCAAATATTCCGGTATCCGTACCGAATCCAAATAATCCTGGCGCGTATGAATGCAGTCAGCGCTATCAATTGTCCGGAGCCAGTGGCCAGACGTTCCAGTTCGCCACGCTTGGAAATACAAACCAGGCATACAGCCAAAATTATTCGTTGCAGTCGAACACACAAACGCAGAACCAGAGTTCCTATAACGACCAATACGATGTCGGTGTATCACTTGGTGCATGTTTTCTCGTTACCGGGAGTGACGGATGTTCAGGCGCGAAACAAAGTGTCTCCGTGAAGGTCGGCGATACATTCACGTGGGGTGAGAAGACTGGCTCGCAAACAAGCAGCCAGACTTTAGTTACCCAAGCTCTGACGATCAAGAACCCACTACCCGATGAGCAGTACACGGGGCCAGTTCAGATGCAGGTGTGGCAAGACTCGCTCTACGGAACCTTCATGTTCTATCCGAAGGCGACAGACACGAGCATAGCCCTGTCGTCATCTCAGCCAGTCACGCTGGCGGGATATTCGGTGGCTTTAACAGCTTCCGTGATTCCAGATCCGACTGTGTTCGCTACCTCGGGGAAACTTCCAACGGGAACGATAACTTTCTACGATGGTTGTGAGCAGATAGGAACTCCACAGGTGTTAGTAAATGGAATTGCCACCGTGAACACGACCTGGGCGACGGCTTCATCTGGGAGCCACGCTATCCTTGCTGTATATAGCGGCGACACTGCATATTTCAACAACGACTCTTCGGTATTCACTCAAACTGTATCCACTGGTGGGACCGCCATCCCCTATATCAATGCGGGAGGAGTCCAACCCACGTCGGGCAGCGTGGGAACAGCCGTCCAAATTACGGGACAGAATTTCGGGACCACAGGTGTTGTCACGTTCAACGGAATTCCTGCATCCACCTCAGCGTTGTCAGCCAACTTGATCACGGCTACTGTTCCTGCGGGCGCGATGTCGGGTCCGTTGGTTGTGACGTCCAACAACTACGCGAGCAATAGTGTGTTCTTTACGGTCAATGTCGCTCCCACACAGACAACGACGACGCTTTCCCTGACACCTGCGGTCTCCCTAACAGGTAAGTCCGTAAACGCCCACGTTCTTGTAAGTGGAGCAATCTCCGGAACGCCGATCCTAGGATCTTTGTCCTGCACCGTAACCTCTTTGACTGGAACAGTATCAGTAAGCTCTCAAATCACGGCGTCAAGTCCATCGGTGGACATCGCCCTGACACCGGCAACGGGTTTGCCAACTCTTTCAAGCGGCGGAGCGTCATCCGCAAGCTTTACCGTGTCATGCAGCTTCACAAGCAGCAACTCGAACTACACCGGAAGTCAATCGAATCCTGCGACCGGTATCGTCACAGACGCGTCTACAGCCGTCAGCGTCCCGACAACAGGATTGCATGTTGCGCGCGAGAATCAGCAGGCGAATCTCTTGCAGGACGGGACGATTCTCGTAACCGGCGGCGACAACGCAGACGGGCCGATCGCTACCAGCGAAATCTTCATGGGGAGCTCATTCACCCTCGCAGCTCAGCTTTCAGTAGCGCGGACCGGGCACCAGGCGACATTGCTGAGCAACAGTTCGGGACAGGTGCTTGTTACTGGTGGAACGGATGGTGTTGGCGACGTGTACTCCAGCGCTGAGCTGTTTACGCGAGGCACTGTGCCGGGGGACCCTGGAGCGTTCGGTCCCACGACTCTCTATGATGCCGCAGCTGGTGCATTCACTAGTACTGTGACATCGATGAATGTTGCTCGCACGTCCCACACTGCGACGCAGTTGATAAGCGGGAAGGTTCTTATTACTGGAGGACTGGATCCCAATGGCAATCCGTTGAATTCAGCGGAGCTATTTGATCCGACGGCTGGCACCTTTACGTACACAGCCGGATCGATGCAAGCCGCACGACATGGGCACACTGCTACGCTGCTTACCGACGGTACCGTCCTACTGACGGGTGGTACAGGTGACATCACCGCAGAGATATATACACCCGCGACTGACTCCTTCAAATCAACTATCGGGACTATGACGGCTAGTCGATTGGGAGCTCAGGCCACGTTACTAGGGGGCGGCACTGTTTTGATCACCGGCGGTCAGGATAGTTCTGGCAAAATCCAAAATACTGCGGAACTCTATTCACCCGGAACCGGTACGTTCGCAACTACGATAGATGCAGCAACTGGTGCTCCGACGCCGATGAATGCAGGCAGGTACGCGCACACCGCCACCTTATTGCCCGATGGTACGGTTCTCATCGCAGGAGGGCAGGGAGCGACCGGGGCAGAACTTGCCACCGAGGAGATCTACGATCCGGGAACGGGTGACTTCAGCTTAGTGGCGTCGTCGATGATTGCGGCACGCTCAAACCAGTCAGCGACCCTTACACTCGGCGGTAATGTGTTGCTCGCCGGTGGTATGAATGGCACTGCTGAAACTGCAGCTGAGGTGTATTCGCCCAGCCTCACAAGCGGCGCTCTGTTCCCGAAGTTTATGGTGCTTGATGTCCTGTATGCTCCACCTGGTTCTGGAAGTACGATGACCTACACCGACGGAACACTGGTCGGAACCAGCACGTCTACCGACAACACATTTGCGAACCAGCACGCCGTCGCTGTGTCTGCTACGGTTCCGATTCCTAGTACCAATGTTACGCTGACGGCAGAGGTTGATTGGGGCCATACGGTTACGCAGGACGGCACTTCAACGTTCTCTCTCAATACAACGACAACGAACTCGGTAGTTGTTCCAGGATCTGTGGCTGCCGGGACGGGAGGCACCAAAAATATCATCAGTACGGGTGTTGATCACGAGGCGGACATCATTCGTGTTTGGTTGAATCCAGCGGCGGTCTACACTTTGCCGCCAACAGCGAACAATACCCTCATTTGGAATGGCTTTGCCGCGAATCCGAACGATCCAAATGTCGCCCCCGGTGCGATGGATATCATTGCGCTCACGGTTAGCCAACTTGATGGAAGCGCGTGCAGTTACAGAACCATTCCGTGCCTCTCTCCCGAACTGCAGGCTGCTTTAGATCGTAATTGGGATTCCGGTGGCGCGGGTTCGCTGGGGAATACAGATTTTCAGACGATCCTGCAACGGGATCCCTTTGCGACAAATACGTCTCTCAATGGGGCGCCAGCGGTGCCGCCGCCCCATTTCGGAGGGACGTCGTTCGATCCTAATATTCCTGTTCCGGATCCAATAACGCAGCAGTGCTCCACGCGCTACAGCTTTGATCCTGTGCTCGGTCAGACGTTCGCGTTCGGACAACTCGGCACGACCAACCAAGCTCAAACCCAGAATTATTCACTTCAGTCGACGACGTCTCACGTTGCCGGTGCTACCACGACTGATATCTATTCGGTTGCAAATACGGTCAATGTGTCCCTTGGTCTAACGAAGGTCTTGAACTTCTCGTTTAGCAACAAAAACACATTTACCTGGACAAACAAATACTCAAGCACCAGGACCAACAATTCGATCGTTACGCAAGCTCTTGCGATCAAGAATCCGCTTCTGTCCGACAGTTACACTGGGCCCACGCAAATGCAGGTTTGGCGGGACAACATCTACGGGACATTTATGTTCTACCCACATGTAACCGACACATCCGTATCGCTTGTGTCGTCGCAGAATGCAGCAGGATTGGGCGACTCCGTTGTCCTAGCAGCCTTGGTTGTCGCTGATCCTAAAATCGCGGCATCCTCGAATCCACCGTTAGCTCCCTCTGGCACGATTACGTTTTATGACGGTTGCACGGTAGTCGGGTCAGCACCAGTGGACACTTCAACGGGCACGGCATCCATCACTGTTTCGACGCTTGCACTCGGCAGTCAGAACATTCTCGCCTCGTATAGCGGGGATACGAACTTCCTGCACAACATATCGCAAGCGTTGACCGAAACGGTTTCATCGGCGACAGCAGCCACACCGTACATCAGCGGACTTTCGGTCCAAAGTGGTCTGGTCGGATCTACAGTCACCGTTAACGGTGTGAACTTTGGAACTTCCGGGACGGTGACCTTCAACGGAATAACAGCCTCTGTGACGACCGGGTCAACAAACAGCATCTCCGTGGTCGTCCCAGTTGGTGCGACGTCAGGTCCGGTTGTTGTAACGACCAGCGCGGGTGCGAGTAACGGGGTGAGTTTCCAAGTTGCTCAACCTTCAGGCCTGACTGCTACGAGTGTGACGTTGAATCCGGCAAGCTCAATCTCGGGATATCCCGTGACAGTGACTGTCTTTGTGACAGGATCGGCGGGATCTATTCCGACCGGAACGGTGAGCTGCTCGGTTGCTGCGCCGGGTTCATCCGGAGCACCCACGAGTGCAGCCAACAGCGACGCCATGCTGGATGCGACGGGAACCGCTCAGCTCATCATCCCAAGGGACCTGCCAAATCCGTCTGACCTGCCCGTGGTTCCGCGGAATGGGGCTGCAGTCAACTACTCTGTCACCTGCAACTTCAATGGTTCTTCCGGATTCGCAAGCAGCCAGTCCAACGCGGCGACAGGAACGATCATCGCCCCACCCAATGGGGTCGATACGGCAGTCGGTAGTCCGAATGTTCCGCGCGAGAATCAGCAGACAACTCTGCTTTCCGACGGCACGATCCTCGTGACGGGCGGAGACAACGGGTCGGTTCCGTTATCAAGCGCTGAACTCTATTTCAATTCCACCTTCAGTTTGCTTGCTAACTCCATGACAACGGCACGCACGGGTCACCAACAGACAGTTCTGAACTCGAGCACAGGTCAAGTCTTGATTACGGGAGGAAGTGATGGCAGCCTCGCGCTTGCATCAGCCGAGCTGTACACGCCGGGAACGTCTTCCGGTTCGCCAGGTACATTCAAGCCGACGACGCTCTTCAATTCCGAATCGCAAACCTTCACCCCAACTGTGACACGCATGACGAGCGCGCGGTACCTGCACACTGCGACTCTGCTGACCACGTCGCAGGTTCTTATCGTAGGCGGTCGCGATCAGTATGGGAATGCGCTCGCCAGTGCAGAGCTCTTCAACCCGGCGACGGGTGTCTTCACACCGACGAAACAGAATATGAAGTTCGCCCGCATTGGGCATCAGGCGACACTGCTATTGGATGGGACCGTTCTCATTACAGGCGGCGTGGATCAATACAGCAATCCTGTGACTGCAGCGGAGATCTATAACCCACTGACGGGAGTCTTTACGCAAACTGCTGGGTCGATGAATGTCAGCCGTGTGAACAACCAGGCGACCCGGTTGGGCAGTGGCATGGTTCTGATCTCCGGCGGACAAGACGGCGCAGGGAACGCTTACAACACAGCAGAACTCTATAACCCGGCGACCGGGTCATTCCAGGTCACGCAAGCAGCAGGGAATATGCAGACCTATATGACCGGGGCAAGGTTCAACCACACCGCGAGTCTATTGGCCGATGGCACCGTGCTGATCGCTGGCGGACAGGACAGTTCCACAGACACGCTGGCCACCATGGAGACGTACGATCCGGTTGCTGGAACCTTCTCAGCCGTCACGGCCGGTCTGGTGGTGCCGCATCACAACCACACGGCTACCGTGCTTCCGATCGCGGGAGTTCTGATCGCGGGAGGAACAAACACAACTGTAAGTGGCAGTACAATCGAATCGAGTGCGGAAGTCTATACCCCGTACACCATCCTCGCGGGACTTCACCCGAAGTTCATGGTGGTCAATATCCAATATGCGCCGCCCGGATCCGGCAGTGCGATGACCTACAGCAATCAGACAACAATGGGCACCAGTACCGGCTCTGAGAATTCCTTCACACACTCTGAAAGTTTGACGGAATCTGTTGGTTTTAACCTTGGTGTATTCAAGCTTAAGGATTCTGTTCAAGAGACGTGGACCAATACGCAGGACAGCTCATCGACATTCTCCCTCAATAACGTCACGACCGACTCTCAGATTGTCCCCGGCCCCTGTAATGTAGTACCAGGTACAACTACATGTGCCCCGAGTGGTGGAACCGACCAGTCTCCTGGAGTGGAGCACGAGGCTGATGTGATTTGGGTATGGCTCAATCCCGTTTCGGACTACATCATTACCTCACCGTCGACGTTTGTCTGGGGGGGATATGCCAGCGACCCAAACGATCCAAACTCACCGGATGGTGGGATGGATGTGATTCCACTTTCCGTGAGTCAGCTGGATGGGACGTCACCCGTTACACAGGCGGAATGGGATGTGCTTGATCGGAACTGGGATCCAATCTCGTCGGGAGGAGCGGGTCCCATCACCCAGCCAGATTTGCAGATTATCCTTGCACGCGATCCTTTTGCAACGAATGTTTCTGGCGTAGGCAGGTCTACGGCACCGACTAATGTGCCCACGGGAAGCGCATACAGGATCTTCGACCCAAACATTCCGACGTACGATCCGGTGACGCAGCAATGCGGCAATCGGTACGACTTTACGCCCGGCTTTGATATGACCTTCCCCTTCTCTCAGTTGGGGAGTACAAATCAAGCGATTACGCAGGACTATAAGCTTGCTACGACGACTGCTCAATCGAGTAGCACATCGACAACAGATACGTATAAGGTGTCTATTGGCTCAAACTTAACCTTTACGCAGAATATCGGCACAAATTTTGGACCTTTAGGTGATCTGTTGTGTGCGACGGCCGATACGCCAGGTGAAGTGAATGGTTGGGGTGCCGCCTGTCATGCTATTGATGCATCAAAGGCAGGTAAGCAGAATTCACTTGCAGCAACATTACAATTTAGCGGGTACATTCAGTGGACCAATAAATGGACATCTTCCAAGAACAACTCTGTCTTGCAGACCCAAGATCTCTCCATCAAGAATCCGTTGGCGACAGACAACTACACGGGCTCGGATCAGATGCAAGTATGGACGGACAATCTTTATGGAACTTTCATGTTCTATCCCAAGCCGAGTGATACAAGCTGGGTGCTCAGTTCCTCGCAGAGTACTGTGAGTTCCGGCAACATGGTGACTCTGAATGCCATGGTCACGGCCGATCCGCACGTCCCTGCTGTGCCGACCGGAACGGTCACCTTCTACGATGGATGCACGGTTCTCGGTGCGGTAAACGTTAATACCGCAACCGGTTCGGTGTCGCTGCCTGTTACGCTCCCGGCGATCAATGGGCCACAGGCTACAGGTCAACACACTATTCAGGCCATCTATGGAGGCGATATGAACTTCTATCACAACAATTCAAATCAGGTTGTCATCACGATTCAGTAGCTAGGGCTTACATGCATAAGGGAAAAAGCACAGTTTCTATCCAGACTGTTTTTGCCGAACTCATGCTTTTCTGCTTTGCTATTGCCAGTGCGCAATGCAGTTCGGCGCAGGAGTGGACGAAGGATGCTACAACATGGTGGCCTGATCCATCGACTGGCCTCATGTGGACGGGGCAAGTACGTGGAAGCGCACACCCAGATCCCAAACTCGCGTCCCCATACAACGCCTTGGGGCAAAATGGACTGAGGCTACAGCAAGCAAATAATTATTGCGCCTCCCTCCAACTCGACGGATTTACTAACTGGCGTCTCCCAACTCTGGACGAAGTGAAAGCAGCTACTGTAACGAGGAAGAGCGTTGGCCCCTACCCAACATCTTACGGTACAGAAAATAAAGCAATGCGTGCGCAGGATGACGCGGTTTCCCAAATGCCATACGATGCGCTATTTCTCAAAGGCGGCATAGAAACATTTGGCCGCGGCATGAACCTTTGGACTTCCACGCTATCTCAAACTGACACCAAATCTGCGTGGATCGTATCGCTTGATTCAAGCACAAACCCATTCTCCACGGCACAGGTTACGCAATCGTTTTTAGGGGCCATCTGTGTCCGTTCCATGGAACCAGCTCTTCTCCAGATCGCGAAGGAAGCGGCGATAGATCATCCTGTGCCGGATGTTCAAACGCTGCAGACATTCATCCCTCTCAACAAAGCACGTCTGGCCTACCAGGCTGGCAACTATCAGGAAAGCATCGCGCAGTCACAGATTGCAATCTCTCTGAAGGCGGATCCTGCGAGGGCCAACTGGGGCATTGGCATTTCCTATGGCCGACTCGGACAGTGGGGGCAGGCCATCGCAAGTCTCCAATCCGCTCTTGCGATCGACAAGAAATTCGGAGACGCAGAGACCGCTTTAAAGTGGGCCAAGGACGGACTAAAGGCAGCAAAGAAGGGGAAGCTGCCCAAAGAGCCAAACCCAACATGGATGTAAGCCGGTCCGGGTGCAAAGCTGCTAGGCTAAGTTTGATGAGAGATGGGGGCCAAGGGTGATTCTTCGAGGAACAGCTCTTCTTTTTGCCGCTGCGGGTACGACCGTTTGGCTTGCAGGGTGCACCTCTGGTAGCCAGCAGAACGTGACTCAATCGACGCAACCGATCTCGGTTCAATTCTTCAATACCCCGCCCACATCGGTACACATAGGCGGCGCAGTGCAGCTCTCTGGCTCTGTTCAAAATAGTCCCTCTAATCTCAATGTCTCTTGGTCTGTAACCTGCGGGACTGCCAATGCGTGCGGTTGGTTTAGTCCTACAACCTCCAGCAATGCTGTTTACACGACCTACACCGCGCCCTCCACCGTTCCTGCGGGAGGTACTGTGACGGTGACGGCTACTTCGGTACAGGACCCCACCAAATCTGTTGCGGCTGTCATCACGATTACGACCACGCCTCCGCCTCCCATCGTTGTCACGTTTTATGATCTGCCGCCCTCTTCCATACAACCCGGCACCACGGTTTCAGTCAGCGCGCAGGTTGCCAACGATCCAGCCGCCACTCCGCTCGTCGATTGGACTGCGTCCTGCAGCTTGTCGCAGTGTGGTACCTTCAGCCTCAATCCATCCGGCAGCAAAATCTCTACGGTATACACGGCACCGCCATCCGCCGTTCCCAGCACCATCGTCAGTGTCAGGGCGACATCTGTCACTGACCCTTCCAAGTTCGTCTCGGCCCCGGTCAGTATCCAGCTGCCCATAGCAGTAGCGTTTTATCAGCTGCCTCCTTCTTCCATGCCGACAGGAACATCGGCCCCCATCAGTGCGCGCATCACCAATGACATCTCGGCGAATCCCCAGGTCTCCTGGTCGGTCACTTGCAACAGTTCCGCCTGTGGTTCGTTCAGCACAACAACAACGGGAGACGAAATCTCCACCACCTATACCGACCCGACCGCGGTTCCTGCCGGTGGGTCCGTGAGTGTCACCGCAACGTCCGTCACCGATCCCACCAAATCGATCTCTGCCAACATCCCAATCGTGGCTAGGGTCACGAATGCATTACTGCCGGACGGCAACTACGTGTACCAGCTATACGGTGGAGATAAACCTGTTGTCGTCGGTGTGTTCGTCGCTGCAGGCGGATACATCGTCGGCGGCGAGCAGGACTCCCTCTCCAGCCAGGATCCTAATACCTCGCTCTATGGCACCACTCTCGATCGAATCTCTGGCGGGAGTTACACGACGTCTGCAGATGGATTTCTACAGATCACGCTCCAATTTGTGAACGATGGCTCTGTGTCTTTTGAAGCAACCCCAGCGCCCCACGGCAAGGGCTTCATTTCAGGCGAAACCAGCTACGGAGCGCAATTCAGTGGCACGCTGAATCTGCAAACCAGCACGGCTGCTCCCGCCGGAGGCTACGCGGTTGCGCTTCAGGGCGACAACGGCGCTGGTGCGTCATGGACTGGAGGCATACTGAACATAGACAACCCTGGTGGTCCCTCCACCCCAGGCGCATTTTCTGGGGCAGGCAGCGAGTTGGACTTCCGCTCGTCCTACCCGTCATCGCTCCAAGAGCTGACAATTTCGCCCGGCACCGTATCCATTCCAGACCAGTATGGGCGCGTGGTCATCGACTTAGTCTCGTATGCCCCAAACACAACCGCAGGTGTGTCCGCATATTTAGCCGGTTACACCATCGATGGGGTCCACCTGCCGCTCCTCGAAACCAGCAACTACTACATGGTCACCGACAACTACCCGTACATCGGTGCCACCGCAGCGATCAACGGCGTGGCGATCGCTCAGGGCGCGGCTACGGGAAAGTTCACACCGAACTCTCTTGCCAGTTCCAGTTACGTATTTGGGGGTTCCGGCTATGTCTTCCAGACTGGCAATCTGCCTGAATACTCGTCCCTCATCGCTGGAGTTGTGACCGCACAGAGTAACGGCAACATCAGCGGCACATTCAGTTCCAACAACAGTCTCGGACAATCGACATCAACCCCCCAGCCATTCACAGGCACTTACACGATCGATGCCGAAGGAAGGGTGAATATCTCGAATCTGTCGACGTCAGTCTTTGGCACTAACCTACTTCTCTACTTGGCCAGCAACGGGCAGGGCCTTATCCTGTCCAACGACACTGCCGGCCTCTTCGAGGGGGAAGCCCTTGAGCAGCAGGCAACACCGTTTTCCGCTGCTTCTTTCAACGGAACCTACGGCCTGAGCACCGGCAATTTTCCATTCCTCGCTGCCGGCGAAGACCTCATCGGTTCCATCACGGCAACATCAACCAACGGATTGAATACGCTAGCCGGATCAGGCGAAACCCCCAAATTGACGGGCAATCAGGTGGGCACCACAGACTTTTCTATCTCTGGCAGTTTCACCCCGGCTTCGAACGGAGTCTTTCAGGGCACCATCACAGGCGCCAACTTGTCGTCCCTTGCGACCCCTGGCAACTTCACGTTGTATCTCGTGGACGAAACTCAGGGATTTGCCATACAGAGCGGCGGTGCCACACCGACTCTTGTTCAATTGCAGGTTCCATGATTTCAGCGCGTCAACGAGCCTTGGCAATTCCTGCCTGTACGACAGAGCGTGCTCATTGTTCCTCTTCTGGATGAGACTCAATAAGGCATTAATCATGGGCAATCCGGAGGTCGATTGTGTCAGTCAGGAAGAATCGTTTTGGAGCATTTTTCAACCTCTTGTGCCTGATAGTGGGGCTTGCACAACGCTGTTCTGCCGAGTCTCCCAAGACGCCCACTACGTGGTGGCCAGATCCGGTGACCAGCCTTATGTGGACTGGTCAATCCTCTTCCAGCTTGCGAGCCGCCATGAACTGGGATGATGCTGGTGCCTATTGTTCATCTATCGTTGTAGGGGGCTTTTCTGGTTGGCGACTGCCTACGCTGGACGAGATGAGAAGTGAAGAATACCTTTATCCAGTAACCAACACGATAAAGACGGTAGCAACCAGACCATAGACTACCTAGGCTTCAAAGGGAACGTGCAAACCGCTCAGGCAACTCGCATTTGGACATCTTCCATGGCGGGGAGTGAACAGTTCGTCTCAGTTTTCATGGGGCCTCCGGACGTGTTCGGAATTTTGTTCAAAGGCCAGCTCAAAGCAGTGTTCAATCCGGATCGCTTCGAGGCACATGAACGTGTCTCTAAGGTATCGGATCGCAATGCCGTCCTCTGCGTACGGGCGATCGATGCGGATTTGCTCGATCTTGCGCGGGAGGCTCAGGTTAGCCACCCAATCCCGGATATCTTGACGCTCAAGGCCAGTGTCCCGCTGAATCTGGCGCGATTGTCCTTTAAAGCCGGACGCTACCAGGACGCAATAGCGCAGTCGCAAGCTGCTCTTGCGATCAAGCCGAATTTGGCGGATGCGTACTGGGGTATTGGCATCTCCAACGGCATGTTAGGGCAATGGGACGAGGCCATCTCCAATCTTGAAGCCGCGCTCAAAATCGATAAAAACTACGGGGACGCCAAAGATAGCTTGCAATGGGCCAAGGATAGCCAGAAGGCTGCGAAGCAGGGCAAGACCGCCAAAGCCAAATCGCCGATTTGGAAGTGAGGTAATGAGTTCGAGGCCACTAACGGTCTGCCCGGAGGCACCTGAAGGGTAAGCGTCCTGTGTTGCTTTCAATTACCGACAAGTTGGGCTCCCAGAAAGAAGCCGAGTTGGATGTCGGTGAGGCGGGTGAGGCCTCTCCACATGACCTTGTTACCTGGAGGAGGATATTTAGTCCGCGCCAAATAGCCTCCGAGTTGAGCAAGTTTCGTGAGGTACAGGGACAACCCGAACTTGGAGTTAAGCTGGCGGGAGTTGTCTTTGACCAGTTGGTCGAGCAGATACATCTCCGTGGGTGTAAAGACCAGTTCCGGCGTGGCTTGAAGGGTAGTTCGATGGATCATCGTCATCCAAAATATCCGCCAGCTCAGGATACAGAGCATTGCGATCAGGTTGACGACCCGCTCCGCCGCCCTCAATCTCACCTGTTCGGCCTGGAAACCCGACTTTAGTATCTTGTGAAAGGTCTCGATCTTCCATCGCATGGCGTACCAGCGCAGCTTTTCGACCGCATCCTTGCGAGAACGGACAGGAAGATCGGTCACAAATTTCCAGTCAATCTTGTCCCGGTCTTTCGGGACATCGCGTTCCGTGGCATGAATCACCGTAAGCATCAGTGCGGGATACTACTTCTGTTTGCCGATCGCAGGAAGAACACGGATGCGGCGATAGCGGAGTTCAAGAAGGGCTTCACTCACGTCGCCCGTTGCGCGCCCGGAGTCAAGTTCCTCCTCCGGGACCTTCCCCTCAAACTCAAGACAGCAACATCAGCGCAACAATTCCTCCAAAAACTTCGTTGCGCAGCCGGTGGCGTCTTCTGCGATTTTGCTGTATTTGCTCCGCCGAGATTCCCCAACCCGTCTGCGGACACTTGGGGAGCACGAAACCTGTTCGCTAGCGTTCGCTAGTGTTTTGTCGATGCACTCTGCTTCTCAGCAGTTCGTTACAGTTGCGGTTTATGTTGCTTCTTTCACGGCGGTATCTGCTCGTGCAGAAACACTAGCCGCGATCAGAGCGATGGCGGCCGAAAACAAACGTATGCGCATAGGAGAAGCTCCTGGGAGATGGAGTTGTTGCGGAAGTCTGGTTCTTGCCCAGCTTACACTCCCTCTCGTACTTTCACTGCCGAACTTTGCTAATTTCAACATCGATCGTTGATCAATGTCTTGGCTCGCAAATTGTTTTGTAAAGCTGAGTCAGGAACATTTGTAAATGATACGAAGTTCCTCTAAAGTCGGGCGGTCCAACTTCGACTACTGAAACAATCTTGATGAAACCCCGTTTCTCATGATGTTCGTACCAGGCGAGCCACGCTAGGCTATTGGACCTCAGCGTCGAAAACGCCCGTCTCGACGGTGTTGGCGTGTTTCATCTGAATAAAGATGCGGTAGCGGCCGGGGGAGGGAAAGCCGTAGGGGAACTCGACGACGGAGGAGATGAGCTCGGAGGGCGCTGCAAGCATCGACATACCGGACATTGGCATTCCGCCCATGTCCGGCATGCTGCTGGCCGCCGGACGCTCGCTGGCAGCGGTGCTGGCGTTGGCGAGCATGACGGCGGCCATGGCGGCGGAGCCGTCGGGATGCGTGTGGGCGAAGGTGCTGAAGTCGGACTTTACGAAGGCGGCGTGGCCGGGCATGCCGAGGTAGAGTTGCATGTCGGATGCGGGTTTGCCGGTGGTGTCGAGCAAGCGGAAGCGCAGGGCGTAGGCGGTGTTGGCTGTGAGGTTCGAGGGACGGTCGAAGACCATGGTGTAGCCATCCGGAAGTTTGTACGCGGGGCCGAGGTCGCCGTGAGAGAGCGGAGGCGGAGCGGCGTAGGCATCTTCGGATGACAGCGGGACGGAGGGAAGACCCGCGGGGATTGTTAGGTTCGCGGTTTCAGTCTCGGGGAAGCCGCTGCGATAGACAATGTCGGCGAAGAGTTTGTAAGTGCCGGGGGGCATGAAGGGCAGCGCGATGTCGAGCGCTTCGTCGCCAGAAGGTGCCGGGTGGAGGTGAAAGACCTCATCCATCTCCGGCACGCGGATGGCGTAGAGGTGCATTATGTGGTTGTGGTCGAGGAGGAGCGACTTGGTCTTAAGGAACTTCCAGCCGCCGGGTGCCTTCGGATCGGGGTCGCCGATGCGGAGTTCGAGCGTGTCGCCGGTGATGTTGGTGCGGAGGTCGGAGGCGCGGTAGAGATCCGAAGCGTAGTCGGCGGCTTCGACATTCCACCAGCGGCCTCCCCAGTAGACGGCGAAGATCGCGATGACGAGGGCTGCGGCACCGGCGAGGGCAGCGCGCTTGCGGCGAGGGGCGTCGGGTTGGAGGCCCGGGGCGAGACAAACTTCGCGTACGGCTGCGGCTACGATGCCGACGATCCCAAAGATGAGGATGATGCCCAGAATGCCGAGAAGTATGCCAAGTGGACGCTGCATATGAAGCAGTGCGATTGGCGCTGCTGGTACCGGAACGCTGGCGGCCGCGGTGCCAGAGGCTCCGTTGATGCCGAAGCGAACCTGCCAGGAGCCTGATTCCATGAGCCAAAGCGAGCCGGTGTAGAAGGCTGGGTCGTCGGCGGAGGGCTTGAGGGCGTCGGGTGTTGGAGGATGATGCGAGGCTTCGCCGGTGAGCATTAGCGGCGTGATAGTGAGCGAGGTGACTGGAGCGCCAGTGCTGCGGACTTCGATGGTCGCGACGCCGGGAATCACGGTTGGGGTGCGGATGGTGACGAAGAATTTGTAGGGGCCGGCCGTGATGGTCTCGAAGACGTCTTTATTTCCTACGTGCGCGTGCGCTGGAGTGCCCAGGACGACGGCGGCGAGCAGCAGAAGGAGGTTGCGGAGGAGTGGGCTTTTCATCGTTGCACACAACGCATCCACTGGCCGAAGCGGAGGCCGACCCAGGTCGAGGCCATCGCGCACAGGGAAGCGATGCTGAGACCTTTCGCGAGATTTATGAAAGCGAGGAGCCGAAACGCCATGCCGAGGGCGATGGCGCCTATCCAGCTATACCAAGATCCTGAGGTGCTACGGGAGTTGACCCGGCCAGCGCTGGGGATCGGTATGAGAGCAAAGGGCGAGGGTGGCTGAGCTGCTGAGGACAAGCTTCCTCCGAAAGTGTATGTGGAGATGATACGGCCAAAGAGTTTTACAAGTTCGGGTCGCGTGCGGTCTCGTCAGAAAAGCTAACTATTCTTCCAAACCTAGCCTCTCAGATGTTGTCAGGCAGCTCTCGACGTGCTCATGCGCTATCTTGGCTGCATCTCGCACTTTAGCAAGCCTGATGTAATTCATGTGCATCGCCATTAATGGGTTGATCATCGTTCCTACTGTGAGCGATGAAAGCGGGCGGTAGGTTCATTCTTAGGACAGCAACTAAAGGTCCTTCTGAGCCGTCTCTTGATGGAAGATCCCCAACGGTGACCGCCAACAGGTAGATCTTCTCAGTACGGCGCGGAGAACGTCAACATCGTGTATCTAGCGGGCTGCTTTTCACTGCTAGGCCCAAAACATGTAAGGAACGGAAGATGTTGAAATAACAAGAGACCAGGACGAGACGACAGCGTTGACAAGATTGCGGAGATTCACGAAACCCGGATGGGAGAGTCCTAAAGGCTGCGCTGAGGCCGGGATAGATCGAAGCATGGCTGTTCTGGCTGGCGCAGCTTCGAGCGAGGGAGCAAGAAGCGAGTCTTCCAACGCCTCTATCCCGTGGTATGTTTGGACCGGCGTTCTCGCCGTCACCTCCGCCTACATCGGCGGCGAATGGGATGTCTCCTGGCACCGTTCGATCGGGCGCGACACCTTTTGGACGGCGCCGCACATGGCCCTCTATCTCTGCGCGGTGCTGGGCGGGATCATCGGCGTCTCGCTCGTCGTTCGCGCAAGCTCTGGAAGAGACATTGAATTACGTGCAGCCTCGGTGGAATTCTTCGGCCTGCATGCGCCCTTAGGCGTCTTCCTCGCCGGCTGGGGAGGCGTTGCGATGCTCACCTCCGCGCCCTTTGACAACTGGTGGCACAACGCCTACGGCCTCGACGTCAAGCTGGTCAGTCCGCCTCACGTTCTCCTGATTCTCGGCCTACGCGCCATCGCCCTGGGCATGGCGTTTCTGCTCCTCGCAGTCATGAACCGTGCCGCCGCTGCGGGCGCGAAAAACTTTACACGCCTGCAGGTTCTCTTCGTCTATCTAGGCGGCCTCGCTGTCGGGAGCCAGATGTACTTCGTGCAGGAGTACACGCTAGACACGATGCTGCATCGGGCCTCCGCATACATCGTGATCGGCGCAGCCATCCCGGTCGTGCTGGCCGCTGTCTTTGAGGCCTCGCGCTTCCGTTGGGCCGCCACGGCCGCCGCCGGAATCTACACCTGCTTTGTGGTCACAGAGATTCTGTTGCTCCCGCTCTTTCCCGCGCAGCCGAGGCTCGGCCCCGCGTTCTTTCCGGTCACGCACATGGTCCCCGCCAAGTTTCCGATCCTCCTTCTCGCTCCGGCATTCCTACTCGACCTTCTCTGGCAACGCACGCGAGCATGGAAGAGTTGGCAAATTGCGCTAGTCTCGGGCGTGCTCTTCATCGCGGTTCTGGTCGCCGTCGAGTGGCCGTTTGCGAACTTTCTCATGTCTCCGGCAAGCCAAAATCGTTTCTTCGGCACGATGTACTACGGCTTCATCGCTAGAGCCGACGGCTTCGAACGAATGCATCTCTTGTTCTTTCCACAGCACGGCCTCCCCTTGTTGCGCGGTCTGTCCCGCGCCACAGCCGTCGCCTGCATATCAAGCTGGCTCGGTTTAGAGTTCGGCAAATGGATGCGAGGCGTCCAGCGATAAGACCACAAGCCGTTCTCTTCCTATCTACCCTCTACTGACTCCTGCGAATGCCCCCGTCGCGCATGCTTCGGTGGCCGCGGCGTAAGGAACAGCACCCGAATCAGGTACGCCACAAAAATTGTGATGTGCCGGCTGAGAAGATGTTTATGCTGTCGGATAAAAGCTTAAGGCAAATACCGGACATCCCTGCCAACTGTCGCCGTAAGTTCTCTCGCTAGTCAGCGGGTCGTCTCTTCGAAGGCGGGCTAGCTGCATCTGTAGCCTCCATACTTGGCCCGCGCTGACCGAAGGGAAAATTGCGATGCCTACGGCATCGGGTTGAGGGCTGACAATCATCCCCTAATAGGAAACTGCAAAGCTGCCCAAAGTCCACGATTGATAATCGTATTTGCTTTCAAGCGCTTGGTTGCTTGCGTTTCCGGTTGTAAACGCCGGGTGCGTGGACGACATTTTGTCTCGGTGGCGGCGTTTTCAGAAACCGGTGGGCCTGAATGATCTGCCTTTGAACCTCTCGTCTTTTGCTGTTGAACAAGGACGGACGGCATAGAAATAACCCCTGTGGAAAACATGGACTCCACGGAGCTCGAAAAGCTCCTTCGGGAGGACTTCTATGACGGTGAAAGTTTCCGCCAACTGTTGAAAGAGCCGCTCCTCTATAGTGTTCCGGCCTGGATGATCGTCGGGTATCTTCGTAGTCTTCCAGAATGCTCCGCACCCGGACTCCAAACACTCCGCGGAGCAGAATAAGTCCGCCTCTTGTGCATTTAGCATTTCCCCCAAATAGCCCTCAACCAGGTAAACAGACACTCTCTAATGCCTCGGACCTGGACTATTCTCAAGAGCTCTTTAACGGAAAGACACAGACGACGCAGGAGCATATCGAGCAAAAACACATGTCCGGAGCGGGTATTCCAAGTGTGTCATAATACTACGCGAATGATCTCTGGCGGGTACGGAATCTCAATGCAATAACGGCCATAAGTTCAACGTGATGCGGATCTACAGGCTGTACGTGGAAGAGGCTTGAGCGTACGTCGTCGCAAGCCATCTTCCGCCTCAACGTGGGTTCGATAAGGGTTCAATAAGACTTCCCCAGAGCTCCAAAACTGCCTTACAAAGCCAACCGTGCCTTTGGTTTATAATCAGTTACAGCCGCTGGCTTCCCTTTCACGGCGGTAACACGGGTTCGAATCCCGTCGGGGACGCCAACGAGATCAACTTGCAATGCTGGAGTGTCGAGCCGATCCTGAACCACGACAGCGAGATAGCGGTGAGTGATCGACGTTTGAGGGGCACGGATAAGCCGAGCGATCGTGGCCCGTTCTATTGCAGCCGCAATCCAGCGGTCCTTCAGCGTTCTCCTTAGCGCGTTATGCCGAAGGTGAAGATCGTTGTGGAGCGCATGGTTTGACCAGGTCTCAGCACAGTCGATGGGAACCCCGGCTCATTGGGTGAGTCGGGAAAGTGTTGCGTCTCAAGGACCAGCGCAGCGTGTTTCGCGTAGGCAACCCCGAACATGCCTGTGACCTTTCCGGCCAGAAAGTTGCCGGAGTAGAACTGGACTCCGGGTTCGGTGGTCGTCACGGCGAGCGTACGCCCGCTGTCTGGGTCATCAACGCGCGCGGCGAGATGCAGTCCCGGTCCCTTGCTGTTGAGCACGAAGTTGTGGTCGTATCCGCCGGCGAACTTCAACTGTTCATTTGGCTCTTCGATCCTTGCGCCGATCGGAGTCGGCTTGCGAAAGTCGAAGGGCGTTCCCTCGACGGGCGCTAATTGCCCTGTCGGAATCAGGCCGGCATCGATCGGCGTGTAATGGTCTGCATTGAGGGTCAGCACCTCGTTGAGAATCGTGCCTCGACCGTTGCCTGCGAGGTTGAAATAGCTATGGTTGGTCAAATTGACGACTGTGGGTTTCGTGGTTGTCGCGCTGTAGTCCAAACGCAGCGATTGGCCCTCAAGCGTATATCGGACGTGCGCCGTCAGCGTGCCGGGAAAACCCATATCGCCATCCGGGCTGACCAGCGTCATCTCCACCCCATTGGGCAACTCGCGTCCGGTCCAGACTTTGCTGCTGAAGCCCTGCGGGCCGCCGTGCAGCGCGTTCGCTCCATTGTTCAACGGAATATGAGAGGTCCTGCCGTCGATCGCGAAGGTCCCCTTGGCGATGCGATTGCCATAACGCCCGACGATCGAACCGAAGTACGTCTTGTCGGCCGCATACTGGGCCAGGTTATCGTAGCCAAGCACCACGTCGGCCATGTCGCCCTTGCGGTCGGGGGCATCGATGCTCACGATGCGCGCGCCAAAGGTCGTGATCCGCACGGAAATGTCTGGGTCCTTCAGGCTATAGATATCGACCGGCTGGCCGTTCGCGATCCCCCAGGAGGCTTTCGTGACGCTGGCATGGGCGAAGGTTGGAGCTATCAACATGGCGAGGCTCGCGATCCATAGCGAGGTTTTCCGCAGGTGGGCCGTCTGTAGATGGGCTGTCAGGTTACATAGAGAACTTTTCATGGGAACTCCATAAGTTGCTGCAACGTTTCTGCACAAAGATGCTAGGCCGGTCCGGGCTTGGGGCGAGTGAAGTGCTTCACCGGCAGCCCCGTATCGTAGTCGAGTTCCTTCGGCAGATAGCCGTCGCACTTGCGCTGTCTGGTCATCGCAGCATTCTCCCAGGTCTCGGGAAATTCAGGCCGCCACGGCCGATGGCCCCAGTAGTATCCGCGGAATGGGTCGCGCGAGACATTCATCCAATCCAGCAACTTGTCATGCAAACGGTTACGCATCTCCGCGTGCGCCGTTGAATCGATGAGGTTCTTCATCTCGCCAGGGTCGGCTTCGAGGTCATACAGTTCATCGCCGGTCATCAGGTTGACGCTGAGCTTATAGTGGCCGTCGCAGATGCAGCGGATCGGCTGATATCCGCCGAAGCCGTCGTGATCGACCTCGTAGCGGCCCCATTCGATGAAGACTTCGTCGCGGGTCGGCGCGGCGAGGTCTTTGTAGGAGGCAAGAACGCTCTTGCCCTCCAGCGTCGGCGGCACATCGAAGCCCCAGAACTCCATCAATGTGCCGGCGAGATCGATGTGCGACATCAAGTGATGGTTCACCGTGTTCGGCGGTGTATGGCCGGGCCAGCGCACGATGTAAGGAATGCGCGTGATCTCGTCGTACATCGCGGGACCTTTATCGGTAAGCCGGTGCGACTCGAGAAAAACGCCGTGGTCCGCGGTATAGATGATCAATGCATTGGGCGCGCTCTTCTTTATTTGGTCGAGCAGCCTTCCGATCTCCGCGTCCACGAAGGTATGGGAGCCGAAGAACTGTTTGTCGCGAATGGGAGGCTGCTCGGCGTGGAGGCGGGGGCCGGCCCAGATGCGCTGTTCCTCGGGCTTGTCCGTGAGTGGATCGGACACGTTGACGGCGGAAGGGAAGACGAAGTCCGCGTAAGAGTCGGTGTACTCCTTGGGGCACAGCGAAGGATCGTGGGGCTCGTCATAGCAGACGCAGAGCATGAACTCCTGGTCCTTATGACCGACGAGGAACCGATTCGCACGATCCGTGCAGCGATGCGCGTAGCACATGTTGGCGGTCCATGTGGGATCGTTCCCTGTGCGGCGATCACGGGAGCGAATGCGGTCCTCGGGCGAAAGCTCCGAAAGATAATCGCGCATGTCGTACCAATATTCGGGGTCCCAGCCGCCGGGCGGCCGACCGGTGCCGAAGTAGTCAACGCCGTCCAGATGCCATTTGCCGATGAACGCGGTGTCGATCCAGCGATCGTGAAGCCGCTGACCGATGCTATGCACCGTATCGCCCAGGGGCATGCTGTTGCCCCACACGCCATTGGTGTGAGGGAAGAGCCCGGTCCAGATGGCGGAGCGCGCGGGAGCGCATACCGGCTGGCAGTTGTAGGCCCGGTCGTAGCGCATGCCTTCCTTGGCGAGGCGGTCCAGATTCGGTGTCCGCAGCCCGGTCTGCCGATAGCAGTTCAGCATGTCCGCACGGATGGATTCACCCAGGATGAAGATCACCTGGCGCGGCGCGGTTTCTTGGGTGGACGCCTTCAGGGGAAGCGATGAGAGAACGCCGGCGGCGCCAGCCGATTGCAAGAAGCTTCTACGATCCATAGGTTTTTGCCTGTAATCTATTACATTTACATTTCAATCATATCGCAACCGGCGGCGAGCGTCCGGCTCTCATAAGGCACAGCGAAATCCAATGTTTGACGCGGAGCTGTCGGGAGTGTTGCAGGTGCGCGCGGCGACCCGGTAGCGGTTGCAGTACGATTTGTGGCAGAGGAAGGAGCCACCCTTCATCACGCGGCTGGTGCCGGAGGCTGGCCCGACAGGATTGTCGCGGCTCGCGAGGCGATGAAAGTCCGCATCGAACCAGTCGGCGCACCACTCCCAGGTATTTCCGGTGATGGAATAGAGGCCGTAGCCATTGGGCGGGAACGCCTCCACGGGGCTGGTACCCGCATAGCCGTCGTCGGCTGTGTCATGGTTGGGGAAATCGCCCTGCCAGATGTTGCAGCGATGCTGTCCCTCGGGTCGCAGCTTGTCGCCCCAGGGATAAAGCCTCTGCTCCAGGCCGCCGCGCGCGGCGTACTCCCACTCCGCCTCGGTGGGCAGACGCTGACCGGTCCACTGCGCGAAGGCGTGGGCATCGTTCCAGGAGACGTGGACGACGGGATAGTCCTCGCGCTGCAGCACGTCGGAACCGGGGCCTTCGGGCGCATCCCATGTCGCACCGGGGACCTTGCACCACCAGGGCGTCACCGCGACGGTGTCCTCGACAAGCTCACCGTATCGCGCTCGCGGAATGTGCAGCCAGAAGACGAACGACCAGCCGAAGCGCTCGGCCTCGGTGCGGTAATTCGTAGCTTCAATGAATCCACGAAAGAGTTTGTTGGTGACGGGATACGTGTCGATCGCGAACGGCCGCAGGCTGACCGGGCGAACCGGTCCTTCACCATCCTTAGGGAAGCCCTCGGCATAGTCGCTGCCCATGAGAAACGTGCCGCCGGGAAGATCGATCATCCTGATCATCCTGGACCGCCCCTCATCGCTGGGCGCGGCGCGTTGCGTCAGCGGCGCAACCTCCGCTGCAGCTTCAGCGCGGCGATCCACACTGGGAGCGCAGCACCCGCCGGGTTTCGCCTCGATCGTGTCTTCGCAGCATTCGCTCATCGCACTACCCTCTGGCGCTTCGGCCATCCAGCTTCGGAGACGCGCTCACTCATCCAAGCGCAGCCATTTTATAAGACGCATCTGCGAACGAATCGCATCATTGCCGGCTGTGCCACTTCTGCACCACCGCCGGGTCGGCGAGCGCCGTGATGAAGATGCCGCCGACCACCGAGCGCGCCTGAAATCCCATCTGTCGCCCGCTGACCGTGTCGTAGTAATCGGTAAGCGGAATGCGCGACGGCGATTCGTTGGTCCATTTGCGGATGGAGGCTGCGAGGTCCCGGAACTGTTGCGGGTCGTCGCTCAGCGTGGCCGTCCAGAACTCCCAGTCGAGCTTGGTGATGGTCTTGCGGCTGTCCAGCGGAAGGCCATAAGGCTTCATCTGCCTGCTGTAAAAGCCCCACTCGACTTTCGCGATCGAGGCCGGAAATAAATGCAGGTCGAGCAGCTTGTCCCAGACGAGGTTGTATTCCTGGCTCCAGGTCCCGGGCTGGTCGAAGGCGAGCTTGTAGTGGTCGCCATCGCGCGCCATTGCCTCCCACTTGGAGGGCATGCTCTTGGCCAGCACGGCGTAATGGGCGGCGGCGCCGCTATGGTCGGTGTGCTGCGCGATCTGCGCGAAGGCCGCCAGCGCTTCGATCGCCTTCAGCGAAAGATTGGTATTGTGCGCGAGGTGGCCCGAGAAGTCATCGGTGCTGAGCTGGTTCTCCGGATCCATGCCCTTGTCGGCGAGGTAGGCCGCCCATTTCTCCAGCTCCGGATAGTACTTCTGGGCGAAGCTCCACTCGTGCCGATCGCGTTCGAGCGCGGTGATCATCAGGATCAGGTCAGCGCTTTCTTCCACCGGCATCTGGTTATCCGCAGTCTTCTCGCCGCCGCCATACACCTGTCCATCGGCGAGCGGATAAGTGCCAAGGTCGTGCGGCGCAAACGGAAACCGCCAGCGCGGCAATGCGGCATAACGCATCAGCGGCTCAAGCTGGGCCTGCAGCAGCACTGGATTGAAGAACAGAAAAAACGGCGAGGACGGATACGTCACGTCGACGGTGTCGATGCAACCGTTGCTGTGGTTCTCCTTAGAGAAAAGCATGGGCTGTCCATCGATGTCGGCCACCAGCTTGTGCGCGCCGAGAGTCTGGCGGAAGGCAAGCGACGTGAGGTAGGCATAGTCCTTGCCGCCGGCCTGCTCCATGTCACGCATCAGGTCGGCGTCAAAGGCAACCCCCTTCTTTTCGAGCTCAGGGTACTGCGCGTTGGCTGCCTCGAACATCGCAGGCTCGGTCATGCCGTTGCGCCGCCAATAGGGTTGGAGCTTGCGCCCGAGATATTCGATTGCGTTGCGTTCGGTGTAGGAGAGCATGATGCGGCGGGTTACCGGTTGTGAGGAAACCTCGCCGAGCGGGAAGGCGACGGCCAGATGCGCCGAATGCGCGCGCCAGGACGCCGGCTTCGGCATATCCATATCGTCGCCCGTTGGCAGCGCGCCGTCCTTGGCGAACTGGGCCATGCTGTCATACGACAGCGCCGTCTTGGCCTGCTGGCCGTCGGGAACGATGAGATGAAAGTAGCCCCAGTCGACGCGGATCAGATCGCCGGACTGATGCAGCTCCTGCTGCTCCTGCGAGCCGACGTTGAGCAGGGTGAGGTGCTCGGTGCGCGTGCGCCCCCAGGTGATCTTCTGCATCTCGTCGTTGATGGCGATGCTGGGATCTACGTCGAGCAGCAGATCAACCTGGTGGGGTTTGCCATCGGTGGATCGAACGGACCAGGTGAGATAAGTCACCGGCCGCGAAAGCACATCCAGGTCCTTGGGAAAAGACGGAGTGAAAAACGTAAGAGTAAGGTGAATGCCCGCCTGCTCGAACTCATAGGCCGTATGCAGCGGCGTTACCGCGAGCGATACCTGAGCCATGGCGGGGGCTTCGGGAAGATCGAACATCTGCCTGGGGTGAACGCCCATATAGCGATACACGCTGCCATCGATGCGGATCAGACCATCGATCGGTTGGTCGACGTCGGTCCAATGCCGGGTGTTCTCCCCGGTCAGCTTGTCGGCCATGGACCAGAGGCTGAAGTAAGGGTCATGCACGACCAGAGGCACTGCCGGAGGCCGGTCCGGCTGCTGCGCTGCGAGCGCACCGGTGAGCAGAAGCCCACCTACCAGAGAGCAAAGAGACATCGCCTTCAAGAGCCGCTTGTAAATTGTCGCCATTACCTTCACTTTCTATTGCTGGCTTGCAGAATTTCTGTAGGTGACGCGCATACGCGCTGCGCGTCGGACCGTGCCATCTCGCGCTGAAGACGGCGCGCTGAAGACGATCCCGGTTACGCTCTCGTGGGGCAGTTGATACAGGATCGGGCCGGCCTGCGGAACGGACAGCGTCGACGTTTGCGGGACTGCGTTCTCCGGGTGTTCCGCGCTGTTGACCTGATAGCTGCTGCTGGCTTTCAGTTGCTCGACGTTGGCTTCGGGAGCGGCCTTGAAGGCTCCAAGGACGATTCGGACGGGAAGGTCGGCACTCAAATCGCGGTTGAAACAGAACACCGTCAGGCGCTTCTTGTCCGGACTGAGCGCGGCAATCGTATTCACGTACGGAACGTCGTTCATGTCAGGAAACCCCTGCACGCCTCCGGGAACATCGTACGTCCCGGAGTCGGAAGTGGCCGGCAGAATGTTGTCGCCCGCGATGGCCGTATAGAGGCGGAAGACATAGTAGCCGGCCGTGCCGTAGACCTGTCCCCGCTCCTTCCATATGCCGGCGAACTCCATTAGGCCGGTCATGTCGGAGATGGGAACGATGCGGCAGTTGCGCACCGGGGCGTTGAACACGCCCGCGATCATCAGGCCACCATCTTCATTCTTTGAACCGGGCGCCTGATCCGTGAAGACACGATTGCCTTTGACGCGGCTGTTGAATTTGAGAGAAAGACACCGTGACCGTAACATAGATTAGCCCACCCTGTAATGCATTACAGCAGACGAGATTAGACGCCGAACTGCACGCGTGTCAACCGTCGCAAAATCCCGACTCGGGGATACTTCTCCAAGTCGCGGTGACGCTCGAGCAGTTTCTCCGATGGTGGTTGGGCGCTCCAAACAGCGAATTCCCTCGCTGCGCGGCGGAATGGCAACCAGAAAAGCAAGCAAAGCCCTACAGCAATGGGCATTCTTGCTCTAGCCTTCACCCATCACGCTGTCGGCCGGCCGCGGTCGGGCCGCGAGTAGCTGCGCGCCACTACGGTGTCGTCGGGCGCGCCAATCTCTTCAAATCCTGCTCTCTGAACTTTGTAATTCAGGGGGAGCTTATTCAGAAATCCAGCAGGAATCACCGGCATATCAGCTCGGCCATCGTGTGTCCGCTCTCCTGTAATGCATTACAGCATATACGCGGTGACAGGCATGAAGTTGCCCGCTGGAAGAAGAATGTTGCGCCTGAACCCCAGCGGTGATGGCGTTGGCGACGTCGATGGAGTGGATAGACCGCCGCTTCGGGTGAAGTCCGGACGGCCCCCTTGCGTAGCGAGGGTGTTGAGGCAGAACAGACAGCTTCTTCAGAAGAGATCGACGATAGGAGGAAAGGTCAATAGGAGGCTCAAGCCCAGGAGAATGAGCGCCACGGCATTGCTACGCGCGGCATCGACCGATCGGTTGCGCCACCGCCATTCGAGAATCCCCCATGCGGCAAGCCAGATAACGATGGCTGAGGTGGTTACTCCCGAGAGGGGGCCGGTCGGTCTGTAGAAGATCAGGGCGCTCTTGATGGCATTCGACTTGTCGCCTGTCAGAGCGAGGATCGCCAGCGCAAAGCATCCGACGCCGGCCGCGAGGATTGCCGCGGCGCCGGAGCCGTTCGGGATGGCGGGAGCAAGAGGCGAGGCATTGTCGCGCGGATTCATTTCTCGACTCCGCGGCTCCGTTGAAGGCTCCCTTGCAGGCCCCGTTGCAGGCTAAGTTGAATGGTATGGCCGCCCTGGACCGGTGCCTGCTTATCGATCATCGCTCCGAAGAAACCGGCTATGCCCGCGGCTAGAAAGGAAGCTGCGGTAAAGCTGAGCACGGCGGCGCGGAGTCGCGGATGGTTGCACAGGTCACGCCCGTATTTGATGAAGACGAAGGCTGCCATGGTGATCGAGATGGGAGCGAACCAGGCCACATGCTCCTTCCACTCCATGCCAAGGGAGTGCCACCCGATTGTGGCCGGGCTGGACATCAGCAGGCGCTGCGGGAACGCCGCGAGATCGTGTGTCCCTGGAGGGGGCGCGGCGCGGTACCACGGATAGACGATGTAGGCGCCGCTCAAGACCGCGGCCCATGCCAGTACGACCATCGTGAGCAGGTAGAACTTGAGAAACCGCTCCTGGCCCGGCGTCGTCTGAGCAGGGGGAGCGGGGCCGGTGAATCGAACCAGTTCAACCAACGCACCGGAACATGCCAGCAGATACAGGGCGCCGAAGCCCATTCCATGGATCGATGTCCAGAGGCCGCGAACCGTGATTTCCACTGCCTTCGTCCTCCGCGCCTGCAGGATAACATTGAACTTCGGCAGCAAGTGTATTTATATTCTATGAATCATGGGCCAGCGCAACCACTCGTGGCGAAGCGGATCGACCGGCATTTCCGCGCGCCGAGGATGGACCTCCAAATCCAGTCGGAGGCCACGACTGGTATAGAGTAAAGGTACTTTCACCGGCTTCGGAGAACATGCTGAACGGCACTTCAACGAGACGACTCATCGGTGCGCTTGCCATCCAGACGGCGCCGCAGGCGGCTGCGCAAGCCTTGCGTGAGGCGATCATCTCCGGCGAGCTGAAAGGCGGCGACCGCGTTCTGGAGCAAAAGTGGTCAGTCCGGCTCGGCATCGGCCAGCCGACCCTGCGCGAAGCCTTGCGAGAGCTCGAACACCAGGGTCTGCTGCGCAAACAACCGCAGCGCGGGACCTACGTCGCGCAGCTGAGCCCCGAGGACTATCAAAGGATTCTCGAAGTCCGAATCCCGCTCGAAGCGATTGCGGTGGGAAAGGCAACGACGCGCCTGACGCCCGACTCCGAGAAGGAGCTCACCACTCTGGTGATGACCATGGCAGGCACCGAGCGAAGTGGCGATGCCCGGAAATTTCATGACTGCGACGTTTCATTCCATCGCGCCATCTGGGAGCTGGCTGGCAATGCATACTTGAGCGAATTGCTGGAGACCATCACGTTCCGGCTCTTTGTCTTCTCCATCGTGGGCCGCTGGGACGACAAGCCGAATGCGACCAGCGAGCGAATTGCCGCGGTGCGCCAGCACCTGAGCATCCTGGAAGGTATCCGGTCCGGCGACCCGCACAGGGCGCGTCTGGACTTCGTTCGCAATACGGTCAATTACTGGAATGAACAGTACGGCTTGAAGCTGCGCGAAGAAGAGATGCTCATCGAAGTTTGAGCAAGCCCTGACCTCGAGGTCTTAGAACCTGTCCAGAAACTTCTCTCCGGCCAGGCTGTGGAGAGAGGCCACCCCCACCCCCCCTCCCCCCATGGACCGATTGATTGTATGCAAGACAATTCATCCAAAGGGCTTAGAAGGGGGATTGACTGCCCCGTTGCAGTCAGTCTGTTCCAAGGCACCGGGATTTTTCCGTTCTGATACTGTTTCTTCCTGGTTACTCTTTCCATGATACGGCGCGGCGCAGGGTGATCACGCCAAACGTTTTTTTGCCCAAATGCTTTCTGTTTTCAAAAAGATGAGTGCGGTTGGCCCGCTAGCAGGGCTTGACGGCTTTCGCGCGGGCTGGAGAACAAGACGCTGCTTCGGGTCCGCTGCTCCCGCCCCTGGGCTGGCCGCCCGTACCTGCATATTTGTGCGTGGCTGTTCCGAGTTTTTTGGACAGGTTCTTATACCTCCAAAGAACCTTGACCTCAAGAATATAGATAGTCTATAAGTCATTTAGATCAATCGTTGACCT
This sequence comes from Granulicella sp., assembly GCA_965277925.1. Lineage (GTDB taxonomy): Bacteria > Acidobacteriota > Terriglobia > Terriglobales > Acidobacteriaceae > Granulicella. The sequence continues at coordinate 4,070,381 of OZ255850.1, forward strand.
GAGGTGAGGCCAAACCATGCGCTGGATCGAGATACGAGCTTCAAGGATTGCTCTCGCACTGCTGGCCTTCGGCATCTCCTTGTCGTTCTGCTTTTCCCTGTGCTTCTCGTTCACATTTTCCATGCGCGCTTCTGCGCAGGAAACGTTTCGCAACCCGATCATTGCCCATGGTGCAGATCCCTCGGTGATCCTCGTGAACGGGATGTATTATTCCGTCCAAGGCGGGTGCCCGCACCAGGGCAGCGCTCCGGTCCTCTGCATTCGAGCTTCGGCCATGTTGCCGGGGTTGGGTCGCGCGGTTCCCGTGGTTGTGTGGACGGCCCCTGCTTTCGGCCCGGGCTCCGCCGACATCTGGGCGCCGCAGATCGAATTCCTCGATGGCAGATGGTACATCCACTACGCGGCCGGCTCCGCTCCGGGGCTGAACGACCACAAGCTCTACGCGCTGGTTCCGGGGACGCCCGGCCAGCCGCTGCGCCCCTGGGTGGCTGCCAGGACGGGCTCGCCAAACGGCGGCCTGGCGACCAACTGGAAGAGCATCTGGGCCATCGATCCCGATGTTTTCCTCGCCAGCGACAACCGCTACTACCTGGTGTACGCCTGCCGCCAGGACAACAGCGGCTCGCGCGAGAGCAAGTTCCAGTCGATCTGCCTTTCCGCGATGAGCGATCCGCTTCACCCCACCGGCCAGACCATCGAGCTTTCCCAGCCGACGCAACCCTGGGAGATCCGGACCTTTCCCACCCAGGAAGGGCCCTTCGGCTTCACGCACAATGGAGTGGATTACATTCTTTACTCGGCCAGCTTCAGTGGGACTCCGGACGACTACAGCGAAGGCGTTCTGATCAACCACCATCCGCCCCAGCCCAACGGGGCCGGGAACGCGCTCACCAACCCGGCCGCATGGATCAAAGATGGGCCGGTCTTCGACGGACATCATGCCTCCTACGGAACTGCCAGCAATGTTCTGGTCGACTCTCCGGACGGCACGGAGCTGTGGAACGTCTATCACGGCGTCAACTGTCTGAAGAACTGCACGCTGTTCCAGGGGAAGATATGGAGGGACCGCTCCGACCGCGCGCAGCAGGCAGGATGGTCGGCCACGGGATCTCTGGTGATGGGCTACCCGGTCGATATCGCGAATAGCGACGGGACGGGCGAGGGTGTACCTCTGGCGACGCCTTCCGCCGGCGGCAACGGCACCATGAGCATACCCGCGTGGGGCGCGGCGTTTGGCGACGGCGCCGAGGGCGATCCCAGCGGGGGCGAACCCGCAGGCACATGGACCTCGTCCGGGCCGAACGCTATCGCCAGCAGCAGCCTGGATCCCAATCGCTTCGACCGAAAGTTCTTCGGGGCCAACCCGAACTGGCAAGAGTACGTGCTCTCCACCAGGATGCAGCTCGTCGCGACCGGAACTGGGGACGCTCATCCCAAATATGGCGTCTACGGCGCCTATGTCGATCGCAACAACTACTTTATCGCCATGATCGACGTGACATCGTGTGGCAGCCCCGGTTGCGTCACGACCGACGCCGTCGTCGATGGGGCCGATCGCGGCTGGCAGAATTGCACGCTGCCCGCGGGTTTCAATGCGGCCTCGCCGAACTCGTTTGTCGTCGAAGCCGTAACGGGCAAATTTACCGTGTCGGTGAATGGAACGACGCTATCGGGTGCTTGCCAGGGACGGCAATTTGCCCTCAGCGCCGGCCAGGCGTCCACGCATGGCAGCAACGGCCAGGTGGGCGTGATCGTCGAAGATACGAAAGCTCAGTTCACCAGCTTCAACGTCTCGCCGGGAGTGCCGCTCGACAGCCGCAAGTATTCTCAGATTTACGCGTTTCGGAACCAGGCAAGCGGGATGAACCTGGATAACGCCTGCGACGGCGGCTGCGGTTCGAAAGCGAAAGACGATGCCGGGGTGATTCAGTATCCCGCGGCCGCTCCCTATCCGCTTACCACCTCGAGGACCCAGTTGTGGACGCTACAGGACCGGGGCGGCGGCTACTTCGCGATCGTCAGCGTGATGAGCGGAATGTGTCTCGACCATGCCGCTCGGCCGGCCGCGCCGTCCGGCGACCTCGCGCGCGAGCCGCGTACAAGCCCATGGCTTCGGCAGCGCTCCTGTAATGGCGCAAGCAGTCAGCAATGGCGCTTCATTCCGGCGACAGACAGTCGATTCGTGATCCAGAACCAAGCCTCCCTGCAGTTCCTGGATTCCGGCGGCACGTCGCAGGGAACTGAAGTACGGCTCAAATCGAGGGCGGAGACCGCTTCGCAAAACTGGCAACTCGTGGTCCAGTAGGCGTATCGGTGGGCAGAGAGGGAAGATTTTCCGGAGAGAGGGGGTTGACATCGGTATAACGTGGGCGCTAATGTGATTCGGCGGTAGAATCTATTATAAATACCCGCCCAAGCGCGGCCACCGATGTTAGCAGCTGCTCGTACTTATACAAGCTGCTTGACGCCTCACGTGATGGGAGGCCCATTAATTTCATCCGGGCAGCCATCCCTTTGTGCTACAACTGTCAGCCAGGAGTAGGAAATGCAATCGATTTCACCGAAGCCGTTCTGTTCTGGGCCACACCTCCCGAAGACCTGGCCGCTTTGGCACCCCAGGATGAGGAATGTCCTTCCGTTGGCGTGTATCGTGCTTCTGCTATGTCTTACCTCACGCATTTACGGACAGGTCTTGACGGGCGAAATCGACGGCACTGTAAAGGATGTAACCGGCGCGATCGTTCCCAACGCTGCGGTGACGATTACCAATAGCGGCGAGAACCTCGTCCAGCGCACCGTGAAGACCGATGCGCAGGGGCAATTCATCGCACCCTTGCTGGCCGTCGGATCATACTCGCTCAAGGTTTCCGCGCCAGGCTTTCAGACCTATACCGTAAGCAATCTTGAGGTTCACGTCGGGCAGCATTCCACGGTACCGATCGACCTTTCGGTGGGTGGAGTATCGCAATCCGTGAACGTCACTGCGAGCACCGTCTCCACCCAATTGGAATCGGCGTCCGCCGGCACGCTGATCGACAAGGAGCAAGTTACGCAGTTGTCCTTGAGCAGCAGAAACTATCTTCAACTGCTGTACCTCCAGCCTGGCATCACCGGCGGCATTCCCGGCCCCGACGACCGTGGGAACATCACCACCAGCGGCCAGGTCAACACCCAGACTTTTTCGGTCAACGGCAACGGTACTGCCGCGAATGGATATTTCGTGGACGGCGCCGACACCCTGAAGCGCGCCGGTCAACAACCGGTCGCGTTTCCCGGGGTGGACTTCATCCAGGAGGTCAATCTTCAACGCGCCAACTATGGCGCGGAGTTCGGCGGGGCGGGCGCGGCGTTCGTCAGCGTACAAACCAAGTCCGGAACCACGGACTTTCACGGCGGGGCCTTCGGCTTCTTTCGCAGCCAGATTTTCAACGCCAACACCTATTTCAATAATCTGGCGGGCGTGCCCCGGGGTGGCCAAAGATATGCCGATTTCGGCTATTACCTTGGTGGTCCTGTCTGGATTCCACACGTTACCGACCGGCACCATACGAAGACCTTCTTCTTCTTCGGTCAGGAATATCTGAGAAGTGAGAACTCAGTTCAGCAAAGCATCACTAACCTGGCGACACCGGCGCAGCGCGCTGGAAACTTCAGCGTTCCCGTCTGCGTTACGTACACTGCCGGCAAATGCACAGCCACGACAACGTCCATCACGTCAATCAACCCCATCGCTCAGGAATATCTTACCGACATCATCGACAAACTTCCGGTGCCGAACAACCCCAACGACCCGCAAGGGCTCATTGCCACTGCCGAGGGCACTAACAACGAGACGCAAACGCTTATCCGAATAGACCACCAGTTCAACGATAAATTGAGCGTCTTCTTCCGGTACCTCGATGATCCATTCAACCTGACAGTTCCCGACGGTTTTCAGTCAACCTCGAGCATTCCAGGTGTTGCAGCCTCCAGAATGACGGATGGATCGACCAACTGGCTGGGGCACTTTACTTATGTGATCGGAGCGAGCCACGTATTGGAAGGCGGTTATGCCACGCGAGCCAACTGGGTGACGGCACAGGCAATTGGTTATCTGGCGGCTGCGAACTCACCGGACGTCCACATCCAACTCCCCTATACTTCGACGCTCGGACAAATTCCTCACATCAATATAGGCGGCGCGAACTTCGCGGTGTCGTCACCTTATGACGAGCGCACGCCACTTCACCAGATCTTCGTCAATAACACCAATTCGCTTGGACGTCACACGCTCAAGCTTGGCGTCAACATAGAACTTATGACGGGCGGCAGCACGGCTGCTTCCGCGAATGCCGGCACTTTTACCTTTTCGCCCGGCACACTTCCCGCTGGAGGAGCGACAGCCTTCGACCAGGCGTTCGCCAACTTTCTTCTGGGTGCTCCGGCCACATTCACTCAGGCAAATATTGATGCCAATGCCGATTACAGGACGAATATCTATGAGGGCTATGTTCAGGACGACTTTCACGCCTCCAGTCGACTTACTCTGACGGCTGGCGTCCGGTATACCTACTTTAGCTCAGGCACTTCATCGGATCTGCCGGGTCACTCTCGGTTGCCAGTGCAGAACTTCGATCCGGCAACCTATAATTCGGCTAACGCGCCGACCCTTACCAACACCGGGATCATCTGCACGGCGGCGCCCTGTGCGGGCGGTAAGATGCCTAACCCCAACTACAGCCCTCTCAATGGAATTATCATCGGTGGACAGAACTCTCCCTTTGGGGCCGATATCCAGACTACACCCAATAAGGACTTTGCCCCACGCATCGGGTTTACCGATGATTTATTCGGAAATGGCCGGTCAGCGCTGCGCGGGGGATTTGGCATCTACTACTTTGCCATAACAGGAAATCAAGTCAAATTCGCGCAGGCCCAGGACTATCCGAACATCATCAACGCAACGATCTCGAATCCTGCTTTCGGGAATCCGGGCAACGGTATACCGCAGTTCAGCGCTTCTCCCAGCGTTCTCCAGGCGCTGCAAATACATGATCCCGCGCCATACTCCGAGCAGTACAGTCTCGACTTTCAGCAGCAGTTGAGAGGCGGCGCTGTCCTGGACATTGGCTACTACGGGAACCACGGTGCCCATCTTTATGCCAACATCGACGAGAATGAAGCGCCGGCCGGACTCTACGCACAAACCTCGGGATTGATTCCAAACAATATCGTCACAACGGCGAATACGCCTTACTTGAACCAGATTCGGCCCTATATCGGCTACAGTGCGATCACTACGCAGTCGCAAAGTTTTTCCTCGAACTACAACAGCTTGCAGATGTCTCTCCGTGAACATATCCATCGTGGCGGGATTATCACGGCAAGTTATACCTATGCGAAGGCACTCAGCAACGCTCGGACGCCGCAAGACTCCGCAAATCGCGCCGTGGAATATGGTCCCGACGGTCAAATGAGAAAGCATGTGTTCAACGCGAGCTTTGTCTACCCGCTACCTTTCTACAAGACTCAGCGGGGCGTTGTGGGCCATATTGTAGGTGGACTTGAGCTAAGTGGAATCGTTGCGTATGGATCGGGGCAATATCAAACGGCAACCACACCGAACCTGGATCCGGGCGGTCTCGGTCTGCTGGTGGGTCCGGCGACGGAGCGGCCAGACCAACTCTCCAATCCCAATGTGGGAGCCCCACATGCATTCAAGGAGTGGTTTAATGTCCATGCATTTACGCCTAACTCGGTCGATAAGGTGACTAGCTTTCCCGTGGGTCAGACGACCCCGGGAACTGCCGGCGTTGCCAATATTCTAGGGCCTGGATACGGTAGCTGGGACCTGAGCGCCTTCAGGAATATACGAATTCAAAGGGAACTCAACTTCCAGCTTCGGGCCGAGGCCTACAACGTGTTCAATCACACGAACTTCAACGCGATCCAGACTTCGACGACCGCGACCAACTACGGTCAAGTGACGTCTGCGGGCCCAAATCGCGTGCTGCAACTGGGGGCCAAGGTGACCTTCTAGTTCCGGGTGCAATCCTCGCAACGCGGTCAGCGGCCACGCGATCTAGGCGGTGGGTCGCAAGGGCGAGATGGGTTTGGTTCAACAGTGGCCCATCTCGCGAGGCCGGCGTTGCGTCACGCCCGCCGACACTCGATCGAGTCTTTGCCTGAGTTGGCGGAGCGAATGACCTGCTGGACCTGCATTCACAGCATCATGGGATGTACGGGTGTGGCGGCGGTCCGTCGTGACGATAGGGCGCGTACCAGTTGTGCTGCCTCGACCACTTCGTTTGATACTTCAGGTTCTGCGGTCCGGTGGGAAGACTATCCTGAGAACGGATCACCCACATCGCGAGTTCCGCCATCAGTTCGGCCTGCTCTTTCGCAACCTCTGGCCTGCCGAAGAGGCTTTTCAGTTCGCATGGGTCGTGGCGCAGGTTGTAGAGCTGGCCGTAGCCCATCATGTCGTAGACGAGCTTCCAATCGCCCATGCGCACCATCTTCTGATTGCCGCTCTGGGTGACTTTATTCAACTCGTCGAACATGCCGGGCCGCGCGGGACTTTGCGCGATGGAGATGGGGACGTCATCGGAAGCATCGTAGTACAGACCGCCCACGCCGACACCCGCGTAGATGCTGCGAAACTCCTGCCGGGGAAAGTCCGCGCCCCGAAGCAGAGGCCACAAGCTTCGACCCTGGACACCGTGAGGAATCTCCGCGCCCATGACCTCGCACATGGTCGGCATCAGATCGGCCATCGAGGTAAAGGCCTCCAGAGCGGCCGAGTTATGTTTTACCCCATAGCCATACCATATTTGCGGAGTATGAATGAGGGTCTCGTACAGGCCGACGCCCTTATGACCCAGCCCATAGTCCATCAGAAAATCGCCATGATCCGCGGTGAAGACTACGAGGGTCCGCTTCGTCAAATTCTTCTCGTCAAGATGCGCCATCAGCCGCTGAATCTGATCATCCACCATGCGTAGCGCGCCGAAATAGTTTGACCTGTAGCGCCGCCACTTGGTCTCCGTGTCTGGGAAGCTGTTCTGCTGCTGGCGGTACTCCCATTGCGCGCGGTAGCCCATGTGGGCGAGCGCCTCGGGCCCGGCACAGCGGTCCGGCAAAGAGTCGGGCGGAAACATATTCCAATAAGGCTCCGGCACCTGCTCCGGATCGTGCGGCTCCGGAATACTGACCTGCATGATGAACGGCTGGTTGCCGGAGGTGTCGATGACCTTGATCGCATCGGAGACGATCCGATAGGGAAGCTGGACGTCCAGCGGAAACGGCGTGACCGTCTCGGACATATCGAAGTTAAGTGCTTTCAGCCACTTATCGAAAGCTGCCGTCTCGGGCGGCGAATCGGGATAGATGGGGCCGCCGTCATGAAAATATTCATGCCAGATGTCTAAGTCATCCTTCTTCAAAAAGGTGTGGTTTTTGCCAACCAGCGCCGTTCGATAACCTTGGCTCTTGGCTACCTGGTAAAGGTCTTTCTCGAAGTATGCGGCGTCGGGCTGGGTTTGCAGATTCATGCGGACGCGAGTTGCCTCCGGCCAACGCCCCGTCAGCATCGAGGTCCGGCTGGGAACGCAGGCCGGTATGGTGCAGTAGTTGCGCTCAAAGCCCACGCCTTCCGCTTGCATCCGGTCCAGAGTGGGGCTGGTATCGAGCGGATAGCCTGTCGCCTTGCTGTAGCCGTAGGAGCGCTGATCGCAAATGATGAAGATGATGTTCGGTTTCTCGACCGCTGTCTCGGCCTGGGCCTGCGGGCCTTCAGGCATGGCTGCAGTCATTGGGGTCATCGCGGTCATTGCGCTCAGCTTCAAAAATTCGCGTCTTTCCATCGCCGATCTCCTCATCCTGATTTTCTCCCGCGAGCGGGAAGCATCGAAAATCCGAGCTATGCCTAGCTTATCCGCACCGCATTGTCGGGAGCTACGATGTTGCCGGGGGCTAGGCTGTCGCGCGGGTCGCTCCAGTTGAGATGCCGCCATCGACCAGCAGAGTCTGCCCGGTGATGTAGGCGCTGGCATCGGAGGCGAGAAATACGATCGCGCCATTGAGATCGTTCGGCTGTCCTGGCCGCTTGAGCGGGATGCGGTCCTTGATGTACTCGACCCACTTGTCGTTTTCGTAGAGCACCGCATTCTGCTGGGTGCGGAACCATCCCGGGGCGAGGCAGTTGACCGTGACACCATGCGATCCCCACTCATCTGCCAGGCTCATCGTTAACTGCTTGATGCCTCCGCGGCTGGCGCAGTAGGGAGCGATGCCCGCATAGCCGAAGACGCTGGTGACCGAGCCGATGTTGATGATCCGGCCATAACCGCGTTCGACCATGCCGCGCGCGAACGCCTGCGCGACAAAGAAGGAGCCGCGCAGGTTGGTGTCCAGCACCAAATTCCAGTCGGCCCAGGTCACGTCCAGCGCAGGCTTGCGCACGTTGCAGCCGGCGTTGTTGACCAGGATATCGATCTTGCCGAAGTGGCTTGACGCGCTCTCGGCAGCGGCGCGAATGCTTTCGGCGTCGCGCAGGTCGAGCTCCAGCGGAAACGCCTGCCGGCCCATGCCCTCGATCTCCGTCTGGAACGGCTTCAGGTCTGGCAGATTGCGGCTGGTAATCACCAGGTCGGCGCCGGCGCGGGCCAGGGCACGGCCAAGGTATTGGCCCAGTCCGCGGCTCGCCCCTGTGACCACCGCGACCTTGCCGGCCAAGTCGAATGGATTGTCGGTCATGTTTTCCCTCAGGGTTGCAGAATCACCTTCATCAGGCCGGGCTCGCGCGCGTAGAGGCGGTTGAACCAAGCCGCACCTTCACGTAGCGGGGCGAGCGCGGAGATCAGTGGATCGACGTTGATTGCGCCGCTCTCCATGAGCTCGATGCATTCCCGATATTCACCCGCGGAGGCGCAGGAGCCGAGCAGCCGAAGCTGGCGCGTAACCACAATCTGCAGGGGTATTTCCACGGTGGGCGCGAGGTTGCCGATCAGCGTGACGGTCCCGCCGCGGCGCACACATTCAATCGCGGTACGGACTGACTTCTGCGCTCCCACAACTTCAACTGCGATGTCTGGACCGTGTCCGGCGGTTGCGGCTTTAAGCTTCTCCAGCAGATCGGGATCGGCGGCCAGATAGGTGTCGTCCGCGCCAAGCTGCCGCGCCAGCTTGAGCTTGCTCTCTTCCAGATCGACAGCGATCACCTTCGTGCAACCAAAGACGCGAAAGGCCTGGATAGCGAGCAGGCCGATCATGCCCGCGCCGACTACCACAGCCGAGCTGCCCGGCTCAATGCCGGAAATCTTTGCCGCATGCACCGCAATCGAGACCGCCTCGATCAGCGCCGCTTTCTCATAGGCGAAGGTTGGTGGCAGCGTGTAGACGATATTTTGCGGGACGGAGACGTACTCGGCGAACGCGCCGTTGCGGCGGTAGTCGCCACAGGAGACGCCCAGCACCAGCCGATTGTCGCAGAGGTTGACCTCGCCTCGCTTGCAGAAGCTGCATGTGCCGCAGGATACCGTGGAGTCGAAGGTGACGCGCTCGCCGACGTGGATGGAGCGGACATCCGCGCCCACCTTCGCCACGACTCCCGCTGCTTCATGGCCCATGATGAGCGGCGGAATGCGGCGGCCCGAACTGCCGTCGTAGCCGTGAACGTCGCTGCCGCAGATACCGCAGGCTTTCACCCGGACAAGCACATCCTGCGCGCCGGGTTCCGGCTCCGGGACGTCGCGCATCTGGAGATCTCGAACGTTTTCGAGGACAAGAGCTTGCATGAATCAAAAGATAATCTATAATCCTTCTGGTGTCGAGGGTCTCCATGCAGTCTCCGCCAAAGTCCGCAGATTCACCTGATGCTGCGTCTCCTGATGCAGCTTCCCCTGCTATGGCTTTGACCCACCCCTATGTATTTACGAAGAATGACCCGTTCGATCGCGGCGCCGCGATTGACCTGGTGGTGCCTCGATTGCTGGGTAGCCGGGAGTATATGGAATCGATACGGGAGTTTTCCGTTCCCGCCGATTCACTTGCGGTCTGGTACATGGGACAGAATGGTTTTCTTCTGAAAGACGCCGCCGGACCGTTGATCGGCATCGACCTCTACCTCAGCAACAGTTGCGCGACCAGTTTCGTTCATCTGCCATTTCGGCTCGACCGCCAGTTGCCGGTGTTTATCGAACCGGAGGACCTCGACGTCGATATCTTCCTCACTACGCACTCGCACGACGACCACGCCGATCCCGACACAATCCGGCGGATGAAGAACACCGGTGCGACGCACTTCCTGGGCCCATTCGACTCCATACGTGTCTACCGCGAGTGCGGCGTCCCAGACTCCTGCTGTCGCCTGATTCATCCTGGAGAGCGGGTCGATCTGGGCGGTTCCAGCGGTTCCACCACGCTGCAGGCTACCTTCGCGCTCCCGACCGATGCCACCGACCTGAACCACACCGGCGTGCTGCTCGAGTTCGCCAACGGCGTCCGTTTTTACAACACAGGCGATACGGCGTACGCGGAACGGCTGGCCGATTTACTGCCCCACGATGTCGATATCTGCGCGATCTGCATCAATGGAGGCTTCCACAATCTCGCGCCCTTGCAGGCTGCGGCGATCGTCAAGGCGATTCGTCCACGGGTGGTGGTGCCGTGCCACTACGACATGATGGTGAACAATGTTGGCTCCCCGGAGATGCTGCGGGTGGCACTGGACCTCGTTGGTTGCGATGCTGCCTTTGTCCTTATGAAGTACTACGAGCCGTGGCTGTATCGCCGCGGCTAAATCGTCTTTCGCTCATTCAGAAACAGCTCATCAATTCAGAAACAGGTGGTGTATGGAAATCTCTCTCGCAGGCAAAGTGGCTGTCGTCACGGGGGCATCTTCCGGAATTGGGCTGGCTATCACGCGCGCCTACCTGGACTGCGGCGCTGCTGGCGTCGTTGCGGTCTTTCGCCGCGCGGAGATGCCGCCGGAGCTTGAAGAAGCGCAGAAGCTTTATCCGGACAAGCTGGTCATCGTGCGCGGTGACGTCGCCGAAGAGCAGACCTCCATCGACTTCACCAGGGCCGCGCTGGACCGCTTCGGACGCCTCGATATCCTGGTCAGCAACGCGGCGCTCAGCATCGTCAAGGCCCTGCATCTGCACTCGCCGGAAGAGTGGGACACGGTGATGAATGCGAACGTGAAGAGCCTCTATTGGGCCGCGCGCCACGTCATTCCGGTGATGATGAAACAGCATGGCGGCCTGATTCTGATCAGCGGCTCGATCTCCGGGGAAGCGGGCATTCCCACGCAGGGCGCGTACGCTCCTTCCAAGGGCGCGCTGCACCAGATGACCCGCCAGATGGCCATCGAGTATGCGCAGTATGGCATTCGCGTGAACACGGTCGCCTGCGGCACGGTGGACACGCCGATCGTGCATAAATCGGCCGCGGCCTCGGGCGACCCTGAAGGCTATTGGGCGATGCTGAAGAACGCACATCCGATCGGCCGCATCGCCAGCGCCGAAGAGGTAGCCAGCTTTTATGCTTACATGGCGACCGACCTTGCCAGCTTCTTCACCGGCGCTGTCCTGATGATGGACGGCGGCTATACCGCGCAGTAAGGGGAGACTCGATGAAGACCATGCTTGCTGCCCGGTATCTTGGCCCCGACCGCATCGAAGCGGAGAAGGTCTCTCTTCCGGAGATTGGACAGGATGAAGCGCTGCTGCAGGTGGAGGCCTGCGGCTTCTGCGGCTCGGACATCAACATCATCGCCGGGACCCATCCGCGCGCGAAGGCGCCGCTTACGATGGGCCATGAGCTGGCCGGGCGCATCGCCGACATCAAGAGCTCCGACACGCAGTTCAAGGTGGGCGATCGTGTGAGCATGTTTCCGCTCATCACCTGCGGTGTGTGCCACGCATGCACCCACGGCAATCCGCATGTCTGCCGTCAGTTGCGGCTCTTCGGCTTCGACGTCGATGGCGGCATGGCGGAGTTCGTCAAGCTGCCGGTAGCCTCTCTCCTGAAGCTGCCGGAGAACATGCCGGCGCAGATCGGCGCGTTGATCGAACCGCTCGCGGTCGCGGTACATGGCGTCTCGCGCGCGAGCCTGGAGGACGTCCACGTCGCGGTCGTGCTGGGCGCAGGCCCCATCGGTCTGCTGACTGCGCTGGTTGCGCAGGCGCGTGGTGTGCTCAATGTGCTCATCAGCGACGTTCTGCCGTCCCGCCTGGAGCTTGCCCGAAGCATGGGCCTGCGCGCAGTCCAGGCCGGTGACGATCTGCGCAAGCTGGTGATGGAACTCTCCGGCGACAACGGTGCGGACCTTTGCTTCGAGTGTGCGGGCCATCCCTCCTCCGCGCGCGAGATGACGGCGTTGGTGCGGTCGCGCGGCGTGATCGTCAACCTCGGCGTGTTCAAGAAGCCCGTCGAAGTGGACCTGCAGGCGGTCAACTTCAAGGAGATTGCGATCGTCGGGTCGAGGGTCTACGAGCGCAAGGACTTTCAAGATGCGATCGACCTGGCAATGCAGCTTCCGCTCGAACGCATCGTGTCCCATACGTTCTCCTTGCGCGATGTCAATCTCGCGTTTCAGCAGTTCCGGTCGGGCGACGCTTGCAAGGTGCTGATCGTTCCCACGCAGGCCGCCGAATGAGTCCCTTCAGCGGGAATCCGTTCAGTCTCGAGGGCAAACTCGCGTTGGTCACCGGCGCCACGCGCGGTATCGGCCTGGGCGCGGCCCGCGCGCTGGCCCAGTCCGGGGCGGCAGTGATCCTGGTGGGCCGCGACGAAGCTGAATTGCAGCGGGCGGCCGAGGAACTGCGACAATCCGGACGGCAGGTCCATGTGGCGCCGTATGACCTGCTGCAGACCACCGGGATCGCGTCATGGTTTGGCGATTTGTGCGCTGAGGTGGGTACGCCCAACATACTGGTCAACTCCGCCGGCATCTCGCGGCGCGGCGCGGCCATCGACCTTTCGCTCGACGACTGGAATGATGTGATGACGTTGAATGCGACGGCCATCTTCGAACTGAGCCGGACCTTTGCGAGGCGCCTCATCCATGAGGGGCGAAGTGGCCGGATCATCAACATTGCGTCGCTGATGACAGCCGCGGCCAGGCCCGGTACGTCGCCCTACACCGCGTCCAAAGGGGCCGTTGGACAGTTGACCAAGGCGCTCGCCGTCGAGTGGGCCAAGAGCGGCATTCTGGTGAACGCCATAGCGCCCGGGTACATCGACACCGACTTGAACAAGACTCTGGTCGCGGACGCCGCATTCGACAGATGGGTGAAGGGTCGCTGTCCGCTGGGACGATGGGGAACTCCCGAGGACATCGCGTGGCCCATTGTGTTTCTGGCCAGTCCCGCTGCTGGCTTTATGACCGGACAAGTGATCTTCGTAGACGGCGGGTGGCTGGCGACATTTTAGTGGTGATTATGGCCGTTAGGCTGGATACTTTGTGGTGCAGGTGGCATCACGGTTTGACAAGGTAATTATTTATAGTCTATAAATCCGTTACTTCACCCCACCTGCGATTGAGGTTTTCATGCATCTGGCTCCTGCCCGCCCAGCTTCTGAATCTGTCATCAAACTTCGCCCCAATCGCACCGTCATCGAGAGCACCATTACGGCCGCGCTGGGTGGCCTTCTCTTCGGCTTCGACACCGCCGTGATCGCCGGCATCACCGGCGCGCTCTCCGACAAATTTCATCTGTCGGCCACTTCACTTGGGTTCACCGTCGCGATCGCATTGTGGGGCACCATTCTGGGCGCTGCCACCGGAGGCTTGGCGGGCAATCGCTTTGGCCGCCGCGACAGCCTGCGTGCGCTGGCCGTGCTGTTTACGGTATCCGCGCTGGGTTGCGCGTTTGCCTGGGACTGGTACTCGTTTCTGGCCTTCCGGTTTGTCGCGGGCGTAGCGATCGGCGCCTCATCGGTCCTCGGGCCGATGTACATCGCGGAGATCGCGCCCGCGCGCTGGCGTGGCCGAATGGTCGGCGCATTTCAGCTCAATATCGTCTTCGGCATTCTGGTGGCGTACTTCTCGAACTACGTGATCAGCACGTTCAACCTTGGCCCGACGGAGTGGCGGTGGAAGCTGGGCGTCTCCGCGGTGCCGGCGGTGCTGTTTCTCCTGATGCTCTTCCGCATTCCACGCAGTCCACGCTGGCTGGTGGAGAAGGGAAGGGTGGAGGAAGCGCGAACGGTGCTCTACAGCATCGCCGGAGATGCGTTCACGTCGGAGCTGGGAGAGATCGAAGACTCGCTGGCGAGTGATCGCGAGGCTGGCAGCCAGCCTCTTTTTTCGCGCCGCTATCGCATCCCCGTGATGCTGGCGATCGGCATCGCTCTGCTCAATCAGTTCTCCGGGATCAACCCCATTCTTTATTATCTGAACGACATCTTCGCGCGGGCCGGCTTCAACAAGATCTCCGGCGATCTGCAGGCGGTGGGTATCGGCGCAACCAATCTCATCTTCACCATCGTGGCGATGTCCATCATCGACAAGGTGGGGCGCAAGAGGCTCCTGCTCATCGGATCGGTTGGCACGTGCGTCTGCCTCGCCCTGACCGGCGCGATCTTCTTTACAGGGAAGTTCGAAAGCGTGGTGCTCTATCCGCTGATTGGATTTGTGGCGTTTTTTGCGGTCTCGCAAGGCTCGGTCATCTGGGTGTACATCAGCGAGATCTTTCCGAACTCGGTGCGTGGAAAAGGGCAGAGCCTCGGGAGCTTTACGCATTGGCTGACCTGCGCTACGCTGACACAGTTTTTCCCGATCGTTCTCGTGCACTCCACTTCCTGGCCATTCATCTTTTTCGCGGCGATGATGGTGGTCCAGCTTGTCGTCGTGGTGCGGTTCTTTCCGGAGACCAAGGGCTTCACGCTGGAACAACTGCAACAGCAGCTCGAGACGAATTAGCGCGGACTGAGAAATATTGGTGGAAGAAGAGAGGAAGTACACATGGAGCGGAGGCAGTTTCTCAAGGGTTCGGCGATGGCTGGCGCGGCGCTTGCATTTTCCCGCTCGCCTGCCTGGGCTAAGTCGGCCGATGCCCGCGTCGAGGTCTTCCTAAACGATCCGCGGGGTGTGATCTCGCCCAATCTCTACGGGCAATTCACGGAGCATATCGGCGGTGTGATCTATGACGGCGTATGGGTCGGCAAGGATTCGAAGATCCCCAATCAATATGGCATCCGCTCCGAGCTGATCACACGCATGAACCAGATTCACGTTCCGATTATTCGCTGGCCGGGCGGCTGCTTCGCCGATAGCTACGACTGGCGAGACGGTGTCGGTCCAGCCGCGCAGCGGCCCGTGCGCACGAACTTCTGGGAGGTCGATCCGGACGCCGCCCGGCTGCATGAAAAGGGGCCGCAGATCTTTGAGCCCAACACCTTCGGCACCGATGAGTTCATGCGCTTCTGCATGCTGACCAACGCGGAGCCTTACCTGGCCGCCAACCTGCGCAGCCTGCCGCCCCTGGACTTCGACCACTGGGTGGAGTACTGCAACTCGCCCAAGGGCAGTACGACTTTGGCCGGTGTGCGCGCGTCTGGCGGATTTCCTGAGCCGTTCAACGTCAAGTACTGGGGTGTGGGCAACGAGAGCTGGGGCTGCGGTGGAAATTTCGAACCTGCGGAGTACGCGTCGGCGTTCCGGCGTTACACCAACTGGATTCCCAAATTCGGTGTGGACCTTCAGCTCATCGCTGCTGGCCCAAACTCCGATGACGACGCCTGGACGACTCAGTTCTTCGAAGAGATGTTTACCGGCGCGCATGCGTATCGCAACCCTGAGTTCACGGGCTGGTCGGTCCACCACTACGCATCCAACCTCAGCCGCGGCAAGATCAAGAACAACTTCCATGAGGCGCATGGGCAGGCCCTGAACTTCGATGTGACCGACTGGTATGAACTCATGCGCGAGACCTACCGGATCGAGCAGATCATGAATGATCAGTGGGCCATCATGGGAGAGTTTGACCCGCAACATCATGTCAAACTCGTGGTCGATGAGTATGGTCCCTGGTATCACGAAGGCACGGAGGTGGATATCACGCATCTCTTTGGCCAGCAGGTCACGGTGCGCGATGCGCTGGCCACCGCGATGACGCTCGATGTCTTCAACCGCAACGCCGACAAGGTAAGCATCGCGACCTGCGCGCAGCTCATCAACAACCTCAATGCGCTCTTCCTCTGCCATGAGGATCGATTCATGGTGACGCCGAACTTCTACGTCTTCGAGATGTATAAGGCGCATCAGGGCGGCCAGTCGTTGCAGGCTGAGTTCTCCGCGCCGAATGTGCATTACATCCGCGATGGCCAGCCCGCTAGCTTCTGGGGCCTCCAAGGATCGGCGTCGCGCAAGGGCAACGTGGTGACGCTGACGATGGTGAATCCCAATGTCACTAAGCCGTCCGACACACAGATCGCGCTGAATGGGGCCACGATCGCGAGCGCCACCGGCACGGTTCTGGCGGCGAGCGATATGCACGCACACAACACGTTTGACCAGCCGAATGCCGTGAAGAGCGCGTCTCTCGGCGTAACAACGGGCGACGGAATGTTGAACGCGAGCCTGCCGGCCGGTTCGGTTACCAAGCTGGAGATTGTGCTTGGATAGGGAGCAGTTCCGCGACCGGGAAGCGATGCGAATCTGTCCGTGGAGAAGCGGAATCGAGCGTCTTGCCGGTGCAGTTTCGACGCGAGTATAGTCGATGTAATCGATTGTATTCACGTTTCCGCATTGAATTGCGGGCGACGTGTGCAAGGAGTAGCTGCCCATGCCGTCTATCCCAAAAGTTCATTCCAGCCGACGCAGGTTCCTGAAGCAGATGGCGCTGGCCGGTCTGGCGGCCGCTCCCGCGGACAGGCTGCTGGCCCTATCTCCGCCGCGCAGCGCGACAACCCCTGCGTGGGCGGCGCCGTTGAAAAATCGCGCGCCGCTGATGCGGAATGCGTTCTATACTTTGCCACTGGGCGCGGTCCGGCCGACCGGTTGGCTGCGTGCGCAGCTTCGGGTGCAGGCCGACGGCCTGAGCGGACATCTCGATGAGACGTGGCCGGATGTGGGTCCGAACAGCGGATGGCTGGGAGGCACGGGCGAGTCGTGGGAGCGCGGGCCATACTTTCTCGACGGGCTGACGCCGCTCGCGTACCTGCTCGACGACGCAGCCCTCAAGGCCAAGTCGCAGAAATATATCGACTGGACGTTGAACAATCAGGCCGCCAGCGGAATGTTCGGGCCGCCGTCCAACGACGATTGGTGGCCGCGGATCGTGATGCTGAAGGTGCTGACGCAATATCAGGAGGCGACGGGAGATCCGCGCGTCGTTCCGCTGATGCAGCGGTACTTCGCCTATCAGATGGGGGCGCTGCCGCAGCGCCCGCTGCGGCTGTGGGGTGAGTACCGGTGGCAGGATGAACTGCTCAGCGTGATCTGGCTCTACAACCGGACGGGCGATCCGAAGCTGCTCGATCTGGCGCGCCTGCTGCACCAGCAGGGACACGACTGGATGGCGGAGTTCGCTAATTTCCAATACACGAGCCGCACATCGAAGGAGTGGATCCAAGCGCAGCGGAAGACCGCAACCAGAGATGGCTCGATGTCGACCCATGGCGTCAACAACGGGCAGGGAATCAAGACGGGGCCGGTGTGGTCGCTGGTGTCGGGCTCGGAGACGGACCGCCGGGCGGTGCTGCACATGATCGCGGAACTCGATAAGTATCACGGTCTGCCCAATGGTATGTTCTCGTGCGATGAGCATCTGGCTGGCCTCAATCCGTCGCAGGGCTCGGAGTGTTGCACGGTTGTGGAGTATATGTTTTCGCTGGAGCAATCGCTTGCGATTCTTGGCGATCCGGCGCTGGGTGACCGGCTGGAGAAGCTGGCGTTCAACGCGTTGCCCGGAACGCTGACCGACGACATGTGGGCTCACCAATACAATCAGGAACCGAACCAGGTGGAGTGCAGTCTGCACAAAGAACCGTGGACGACCGATGGCCCGGAGTCGAACTTGTTTGGGTTGGCGCCGAACTTCGGCTGCTGCACCGCCAACTTCAATCAGGGATGGCCGAAGTTTGCCGCGAGCCTCTTCATGGTGTCGCAGGATGATGGTCTGGTGGCGGCGGCGTATGCGCCTTGCGAGGTCCGCACGATGGTCCGAGGCGCGAACGTGCATGTTGTGGAAGAGACCGAATACCCCTTCCGCGGAACGGTGAGATTGACGGTCAACCCGGCGTCGTCGCTGGCGTTTCCTCTCCTGCTGCGCATTCCTCAATGGGCCGCGGGAGCGAAGATTCGCGTGAACGGCCGGCCACAACCGGAGCCTGCCGCCGGATCCTTCGCGCGCGTCGAGAGAATGTGGAAGGCGGGCGATCGCGTCGAGATTGAGTTTCCGCTCGAACCGCGTGTCTCGCATGGGTTCCACGACTCGGTGGCAGTGGAGCGCGGGCCTTTGGTCTTTTCATACGGGATCGGCGAAGACTGGCTGAAGCTCCGCGACCGCGGCCTGACCGCCGACTGGCAGGTGTACCCGACGAGCCAGTGGAACTACGCGCTCGGGCCCGATCCCGGTTCGCCGATTGACCCAATCCGCGTGATTGAAACGGAGGTCAAGGAACTGCCTTTCAGCGCGAAGCATACGCCTGTCAGGCTTGAGGTGAAGGCGCGCAAGCTCCCTCTCTGGCGGGCCGAAGATGGAGTTGCCGCGCCGGTCCCGCAGAGTCCTGTGCTGAGCGATCAGGCGGAGGAGACCCTTGTGCTGATACCTTATGCTGCCGCGAAGCTGCGTATTACCGCGTTTCCACAGACGAAGGCGTAGGGTGGTGTCTTCGATATTCGTTACTGATGGTGTAGAGACTGCAAACGATCCTTTCGGGAATGACAAACAAGAAGGTGAAGGCAGCTTTAGACCCATTGCGGCGTTGTTCCAGTTGCGCTTGATCCTCAGGGCGGCGGTGCGATGTAGGATGTTGTCCAGCCGCTTCGTTACGCTATCGCGGACGATCGCGCGAAAGATGTGAAGGAGAATTATGGGACGTGCGATACGACGCGCTGCGTGTGGATGGATTGCGACTGCGTTGCTGGCCGGAGCTACGATAGCGGTCGCGCAGAGCGGGAATTCCGCCGGCCGGGGCGACCTGAAGGTCTTCTTCATCGACGTCGAGGGCGGCCAATCTACACTGTTTGTTACGCCCGCGGGACAATCGCTGCTGATCGACACGGGCTGGCCCGACAATGGTGGCCGCGATGCCGACCGCATCGTGGCCGCGGCGAAGCTGGCGGGTTTGAGCAGGATCGATTCCGTGTTGCTCACGCACTATCACACCGACCATGTGGGAGGCGTGCCGCAACTGGTGGCGCGGATTCCGGTGGGCACGTTCATCGACCATGGACCGAATCGCGAGCTCGATCATGGCATTACGGAGCAGGGCTATGCCGCGTACCAGAAGGTGCTCGTGACAGGCGGCTCGAAGCGGCTTCTCGCTCATCCGGGCGAGGTCCTGCCGGTGCAGGGAATGACAGTCAAGGTGATTAGCGCCGATGGCAATCTCATCGCCGATCCATTACCCGGGGCGGGGCAGCCGAATCCGTTCTGCGCCGCTTCGGAAAAGCGGGCCGCCGATCAGACCGAAAATGCTCGCTCGCTTGGCGTCGAGATCAGCTTCGGCAACCTCAGGATTCTTGACCTGGGCGATCTGACCTGGGACAAGGAGATGCAGCTTATGTGCCCGGACAACAAGCTGGGCCGTGTGGATGTGCTCATCGTGTCGCATCATGGCTGGTATCAGAGTTCGAGCCCGGCGCTGGTGGATGCGATCCATGCGCGGGTCGCCATCATGGACAACGGAGCGAAAAAGGGCGGCTCGACGCCGACGCTGCAGACCTTCGAAAAGGCGCCTGGACTGGAGGCGCTGTGGCAGCTCCACTACTCGGACGAAGGCGGCCCGCAACACAACACGGCGGAGAAGTATATTGCGAATCCGCAGGGACCGGATGCGGCCCATTTCATCGAGTTGGCGGCGTCGCGCGATGGCAGCTTCGAGGTGAGGAACTCGCGTACCGGTTACGTGCAGAAGTACACGGCTGGAGCACGATCAAGATAGAGATACCCCGACTGAAAACAGCGCGCCGCGGACGGTAGTACCTCCCCACTCGTCGCGATAGAGCTTTGCGATGAATGGGCCACCCAAACTTGGATAGAGCAACCTTGATTTTGATCTATGCGATAGCGGATGGTGCGCGTTCGAGATCGATCGGCTCGATTCTTCCCAGCAGAAAGATGTAGCCGGCGATGCCGATGAGGAGATAAATCGCCGCGACAAGAAAGGCCCACGCATAGGAATGGGTCATCGCGACGATGTAGCCGGTCGCGATGGGCGCGGCGATTCCGGAGAGCTGGTTGGAGAAGTTGACGATGCCGCCGACCGTGCCCACACTGCTGCGCGGCACGATCAGCGAGGGGACTGACCAGCCCACGGGAGCCACTGCGGAGAGGCCGCCGATGGCAACGCTGATCCAGATGAGCGCGCGCGTCGCCGTGTGGGCATGCGCGGCGCCGAGCACGCCCATGCCGGCGGCGGTCCCGCAGATTAACACGACCTGGCGCACGCGACCGGCGTCCCACCCTCGCTGGATGAGGCGGTCCGTAGACCAGCCACCGGCCAGATCGGTCACTGTGGCGATGAGCCAGGGAATCCCGGTGTAGAGAAACGAGTGCAGCAGATCGATGTGCAACGCGTAGGAGAGATAGCTAGGAAGCCACGTCAGCAGAAGATAGAAGACGTAGTTGTACGACCCGAATCCGAGAGCCAGCCCGAGCACCTTGGGCTGGCGGAGCAGAGTGGCGAGCGGAAGCGGTGCAGGACCGCTCTCGAAGTGGGCCAGGGAAAGGGCGGCGCTGGCGTCTCCCGCGGTATCGGGCTGCAGGTCGCGCGCAATGTATTCGCGCTCGGCCTCGGTCAGCTCCAGGTCGTCGACTGGGTCGCGGTAGATCTTCGAGAAGAGAACGAAATACATCAGGCTGAGTACGCCCGTCATGGCGAAGCTCCAACGCCAGCCCAAGGTGAGCAGAACGAATCCGATGACCGGAACGCCGAGTGCGGAGGCAAACTTTGCGGAGGAGTCGAAGATAGCGGTAGCGAGGCTCCGTTCCTGCGCGGGAAACCAGAGGCCGGTCGCTTTCGCATTGGCGGGGAAGGTGGGCGACTCGCCCACGCCCAGCAGCAGCCGCGCGGCGAAGAAGCCTCCGATGCTGGGAGTGGCCGCGGCCGCGAAGGACGCGATCGACCAGATGAAGGTGCCGATGCGCCCGATGCGGCGAACGCCGAAGCGGTCCAGCAGGACGCCGATGGGCAATTGGCAGAGCGCGTAGGTCCAGTTGTATGCGGCCGATAAGTAGCCGAAGGTGATGTTGGAGATGCCGAAGGCCGTGTATAGAGCCGCATGCGAGACGGTTAGGTTGACCCGGTCGAAGTAACTTATGAGTACGCCAAGACTCAGCAGCCACGCGATGCGCCAGCGGCGGCGCGGAGGATGGCTGCCCGGAGAACTCATTGCGCTCGATGCATCCGCACTACCATTCGGAGACTCGTTCAGGCAACGGATCGACGGTGCCGATCATGCGCCGGGCGAGGAGATGCATCATCTCGGCCTGGATGTCTTTGGATTGGGCTGTGGCCCACAGGTTATTGAACTCACCTGGGTCCTTCACCAGGTCGTACAACTCACCTGTATCCAGATTGCCGTAGTAGGAGACCTTGTGCGTCCTAGTGCGAACGCAGGCGGCCATCGGGGGTGGGTCGTAGAGCGCATTGGCGTCGAAGTATTCGGTATATACCGAGTCTCTCGCCTGAGTGGTTTCGCCGGTCAGCAGAGGCCGAAGCGTGCGGCCCTGCATGCCCGAAGGGATCGGGAGGCCCGCCGCTTCGATCAGCGTTGGAGCGATGTCGAGCAGTTCCACCATGCCCTCGACCTTCAGGCCCGCTTTGTACTTTGCCGGCCACCGGATCATCAGCGGAACGCGCGTCAGGCAATCGTAGAAGTAAGGCCCCTTGAGATAAATTCCGTGATCGCCGAGCATCTCGCCGTGGTCGCTCATGAAGATGACGATGGTATTGTCGGCCTGGCCGGTCTCTTCGAGCGCCTTCATCATGCGGCCGAAGCCGGTGTCGACCTGCTCGATCATGGCGTAGTAAGCTGCCGTGACCTGGTGATGCTGTTCGTCCGAGGTATTCGCGAAGGAGATCGCCGTGCCTCCGTACGCGCCCTTGTGATCGACGGTCTGGAAGGCCGGCTTGTTGGCCAACTCGCCCTCGTGATAGCGGGGCGCCGGCATCTTGGCTGGATCGTAGTGGGCCAGGTACTCGGCGGTCGGAAAGAACGGATGATGCGGTTGGAAAATGTTGACCGACATCAGCCACGGATTGAACCGCTTCTGGCCGCGGAGGAACTTGATGCCTTCATCGCAGCACCAGGCGGTCTGCGTGTTCTTCGGATCGATGGGCATACCCCAGACCGGGGAACGGTCGCCTACCGGACGCTTCGGAGGTTGTATACCGTTCTCCCGCAGCCACACGTACCACTGATTTTGGCCCGGCCAGGAGTCGCTGATGTCGTGACTCCACTCGAAGACCTGGTAGCCATCGTCGATGCGGTCTTCGATGCGGCCTCCGGCGCAGGGCGACAGGTGCAGCTTGCCCACCAGGCCGCAGGCGTAGCTCTGGTCGGCGAGGATGCGCGGAACCAGCCGCTCGGTCTCGCGGATGCGCTGTCCGTTGGCACGCAGGCCGGTGGTGTGCGGATACCTGCCGGTGAGAAAGCTGCCGCGGGACGGTGCGCAGATCGGGCATTGCACAAAGGCATTGGCAAAGGTCACCGACTCCGTCATGAACTGGTCGAGATTGGGTGTGTGGATGAGGGGGTTGTTCAGCGCTCCAAGCGTGTCGGCGCGCTGTTGATCGGCGATCACCCACAGGATGTTCGGCATGCGTGCGCCATCGATCTCACGCGGCGGCGACGGAAAGGAGTGCTTGGTCTGTTCCGGGTTGCGGCCGGAGGGGAGCATCTCCTGGGCGATCGCTCCACGCGATGTAACCGCGCCCGCCGCAAGAAGCGTCGACTTGATCAGATCACGCCGGTTCATCCTCATTCTCCTGACCCGCTGGCGCTGACAATTGCGTCACATGCAATCGATTGCATCTTGCGGTACTAAATACTAGCACCGAAGCTCAAGTGGCCGTTGTCCGCGGCAACTCCCGGCGGTCCGGCGCGGGTGGGGCGGTCGACCCGCGGACAATCAATCGCGGCCGGATGTCCCGTTTGGGGGACAGACCCTTGGGGCCGCCTTGCGAAGCTTTGAGCAGAGACGAAAAGGCCCGCGTTGCAATCTCATGCCGCGACATGCAGATCGTGGTCAACGGCGGATTCATCATGGCCGCGACGGGAAGATCGTCGAACCCAATGATGGAGAGATCGCGCGGCACATCGATGCCGGCGCGATGGGCGGCCTGGAGGGCGCCGACCGCCATCAGATCGTTGGTCGTAACGATCGCGCTGGGGCGAACGGGGAGACCGAGCAACTTCGCCATGGCCGCCTGGCCACTCTCCACATGCAAATCTCCATCGATGATCCACTGCTTGCGGACCTTCAGGCGGAGGGTCTTCATCCCGTGGAGAAAAGCTTCGCGCCTGCGCCTCACCGAATCGAAGCCGAGCGGTCCGGAGATGAAGCCTATGTCCACATGACCGAGGTGTTGAAGGTACCGGACAGCCTCCGTGAAACCACTGTCGAAATCGGTTAGAACGTTGGGAAAGGTGGAGTCGGCTGGGGACTGGTCCAGCAGTACGAGCGGTATCTTCAGTTTCTTGACCCGCAGCAGCGCGTCTCTGTCGATCTCTGAAGTCATGACAGCGATGCCGTCCACGTTGCGTTCCACCATGCGGCGCAGGCAATGCTCCAGACGCTGGATATCGTAGTTTGTGTGGGTGAAGATAACATCGATTTGATGCGCCGTAGCCATGGCTTCGAAGCCGTCGATCAGCTCCGGGAAAAACGGGTTTTTGACATCCGAGACGATAAGTCCGAAGAGCTTGCTATGACGGACACGAAGACTTCTCGCGCTACGGTTGGGGACGTAGTTTGCGCGCTCGATGATCCGCTTCACATGCTCCGCTGTCTCGGGCCGGACTTTGGGCGAATTGTTGATGACGCGGGAGACCGTTGCGGTTGAGACGTTCGCCAGTCGCGCAACACTCTGGATATCCATAGGTCCTCCGGCCCTCTAAGACGTCGATGTAGATCGGGAGCAGGTTGGAGCGCCGGGGTCTTGCAGTGCAGGTATCGTCCAATGCTCCGGATTGGTCGAGGCAATGCAGTCCATCCTCCCGGAAGCAGGCAGCGAAGTCAAGTTACCGGCCGGTTCTTACGGCACAGCTGAAAGCCGTGCCCTTAACATAACCAATCAAACTGACCGCTACCGCCGGCGAGAAGTCGCGAACTCAGTCCGGCGGAAGGTCTCGCTTCGGCCTGCAATCCGCACTTGACGGAGGACAGTGCGCCGGAGGCTCATGTTATGTAATCCAACACATGCATGGTGCAGTTTCAGATGGCTGCGGAGAAATCACGGGTCTTGCCCGCTTGCGGTGGACTTGTGCCCGCGTGGGTGGCGGCGCAAATGATGTTGTTGCAAGGGTGCGGCCGGTATTTCCGGCGACTGTTTTGAGTGGTTTTCGTTCAGATGCGGGGAGGGCTAATGTATTCTATATATAATAGATAATCCCGCGGTTTTCATTGGTCGAAGATCGATGACAGCGAAGCGATTTATCGGCAAAGCGATCGATGACAGCGTTTGGATACCGGCGAAGGCTGGATGCCGGCGAAGCAATTGATGACAGGGAAGCGATTCGCCTGGCTGGAGGGAAGCATGAAGACGCGACGGGAATTTCTGCAAAGTGCTACCGCGGCGACTGCGGGGATGATGCTGACACCCGCCCTTGGGGAGCAGGCAAAGCAGCCTGCGACGCGGCGCGATGCCGATCCGCGCCCGAACATCATTTTCATTCTTTGCGACGACATGGGGTTCTCCGACACCGCTCCATATGGCTCGGAGATATCGACGCCGAACCTGAGCAAGCTGGCGGCCAGTGGGATGCAGTTCACGCAGTTCTACAACAATCCGCGCTGCTGCCCATCGCGAGCATCGCTGATGACAGGCCTCTACTCGCAACAGGCTGGCATGGGTATGATGACCGCTGACTACGGACGCTATCCTTATCCGGGTTATCGAGGAGATATCAGCGAAGATTGCGTAACCATCGCGGAGGCTTTGCGTGGCGGCGGCTATCGAACGGCCATGGCGGGTAAGTGGCATCTAACTTTGGCGCTTAATAATTTCGGTAAACATAACTGGCCGCTGCAGCGGGGATTCGAAAAATTCTTTGGGACCATTGAAGGCGCCGGAAGCTACTTCGACCCAGTTACCTTGACACGCGACAATACTCCCATCCAGGCAGACGAGGGCTTTTATTACACCGATGCCATCGCCGAAAATGCGTCGAGATATATTCAGGAATTTGCCAACCAGGGTTCGCCATTCTTTTTATATAGCGCATTTACGGCGCCGCACTGGCCACTGCAGGTGCCCGAGGAAGATATTGCCAAATATAAGGACCGCTATCGAGGTGGCTGGGACGAGTTACGCAGCGAGAGGCACGCGCGGCAACTAAAGATGGGAGTGGTGAAGGAGGAATGGGGAATTACCGCCAGAGATGCCCGGGTGCCGGCGTGGGAGCTTGCCTCGTATAAAGATTGGGAGGCGCGTCGCATGGCCTGCTATGCAGCGATGATCGAGCGGTTGGACCGTGGGATCGGCCAGATTGTTGCGAAGGTCGAAGAGTTGGGAATTGCCGACAACACGCTGATCTTTTTCATGTCCGACAATGGCGGTAACTTCGAAGAGCTGGCGGACACAGGGCCGGAGGCCGCACGCCCGGACTACATCCCCTACTCGACGCTGGATGGACGCCCGGTGCGCAGGGGCAACCGGCCCGAGATACTTCCTGGTCCAGCGGACACTTACCAGAGCATCGGAATTCCGTGGGGCAACTGCGCCAACACGCCGTTTCGGCTTTACAAGCACTACGCGCACGAGGGCGGGATCAGCACGCCGCTGATCGTGCATTGGCCGAAGGGGATCAAAGCCGGGAGCGGGCTGACGCATCAGATCGGCCACGAGACCGACATCATGCCGACCTGTCTCGATGTTGCGGGAGTTGCGTATCCGAAGATGACGAAATCAGGCCAGCCGCCGCCGGCCCTTGCAGGCACGAGTCTGCGTCCCATCTTTCAGGGGGCAAGGCGCACGGGGCGAGGCGCGTTCTTCTGGGAGCATGAGGGGAACTCCGCGATGCGCGAGGGGCGGTGGAAGCTGGTGTCGCGGTTTCCGGATGCCTGGGAGCTGTACGACATGGAAGCCGACCGGACCGAGCGAAACGATGTTGCGGACAAGTATCCCGATCGCGTGAAGGCGATGGCGGCCAGCTATGCCGCGTGGGCGAAACGGATTGGCGTGCAACCGTGGCCGATGCCCGAGACTCCGGCGGGACAACGCGACGGGGCGATGGATTCACCGACTTATCTGCGTCACGACCGCCTGTAACGATTGGACCTTTGGCCACTGCGAAAATTACGGGACCGGTGTTCATGCGTATACTTAGTGCTTGTTTACGCTATGAATATCGAAGACATCGCCAGGTTGGCGGGAGTGTCGACCGCAACGGTCTCCCGTGTGATCAACAACTCGCCGAAGGTACGGCCGGAGACGGCCAAGCATGTCAAGCGCATCGTCGAAGAGCGGCAGTACATACCGAACACCAGCGCGCGCAGCCTGCGCGTGGGGCGCACCTGGCTGTTCGCGCTCATCGTTTCGGACATCAAGAATCCCTTTTTCCCAGAGTTGATCGACCGCTTCGAGGGGCTGGCTGCGCAGCAGGGAATCGACGTGATCTTCACGCATACGAACTACGATCCGGCGCGGCTTGAGCACTGCCTGCAGAGGATGGTGGAGCGCAATGTCGACGGCATTGCGTTGATGACGTCCGAGATCGACGCGGCCGCGCTGAAGCGTTTGAGGGCGATGAAGGTGCCGCTGGTTCTGCTGAACCAGCCGGCCGCCGTCGCTTCGGGCTTCAATGTGATCTGGATCGATTACAGCGGCGGATTCGATCAAGCGGTCGACCATCTTCGCAGGCTTGGCCATCGGAAGATTGGCTTTCTGGCTGGACCATCGGGCCTGAGTTCGGCTGCGCGCAGGCTCGATGCCTTCGAGAAGGCGATGCAAAAATTCAAGCTCATGCGGCGAGAGCGTCTGGTCGTCGAAGGCGACTTCCATATTGAGGGAGGTCGCGCTGCGATGGACAAGCTATTGAGTGTTCACCAGTGGCCGACCGCGGTGATTGCCGCTAACGATCTGATGGCCTTCGGTGCTATTCAATCCGCGCACTTGCATGGTCTCGCAATACCCAAGGACATCTCCATCGTTGGCTTCGACAATATCGATATGTGCACAATGTCCAATCCGCTCTTGACCTCGATCGGTCTGTCCCGCCAAGAGATTGCCACGCGGGCTTTTCAGGTCCTGCAGAAGATATGTTCAGCCAACCGTAAATTGAAAGGAACCAGGCAAGTCGTTTCGACAAACCTGGTGGTGCGGGATTCGACAGCCAGAGCTCCTCGTTGACTTGAGTTCGGATTGGATCACCATCGACGGGGTTGCCGGACACAAGGGGCCCGACCTTGGCGGCTTCGGTCGAAGGCTGAAGAAGGATGCGTTGCGCAGGCAAATCCTGAACGGAGGAACCACGATGCCGGCGTTCGGGGACGCCCTCAGCGGAGACGATGTCGAAGCTCTGGTTCGTTATCTTGAGCGCTGCCGCGCTAGGAACTCCGCCGAGCGCACCATCGGTTCAGCCGGCGCCAAAGCTCCATCGGAAAAGTGAAGTTGACGGGCAGATCACGTTGCGGAAGGCTCAGCTCTTCGCGGCAGAGACAACGGGCTTGGTCTCTGTTGCCACCTGCGGCGGTGCGACCGCCGGCGGCGGAATGAGGGCGACGCGTTCCACCACATCCACTCCGGAACGGCGCAACAACTGGTGTACGACGGGTTCCGTCAGTCGCGTCGCGTCATACTCTACACGCACCGTTCTGGCGGTCCCGTCGATATGCAGGCGGCGAATGCCGTAGACCTCGCGGACCCGGCCGAGGGCCATCATCGCGGTCTCGGTGGGCGCGGCTGCATAGCGATACATCACATCAAGCTGCGTCATTGGCTCGATTTTATCAGCATGGAATATCGGCAGTGGGACCTGTGCCTCGATCCTCAGGAGGAAAGCTTGCGGAGGTAATTGACGATCTCCGGACTGGTCCAGTCCTGCGCGCTGACGAATTTGCGCCGCAGGATGCCGCTGCGGTCGATCACATAAGTCTCCGGAATTTGTATCGTGCCGTAGAGCGCGTTGATGCGCGCCGAGGGATCGCGGATGGTCAGGAGATCGACGTGATTGCGCGCTAGAAAGCTGTGGTAAGCCTCCGGGTCTTCGTCCATGCTGATGGCGACGACGACGATATCGGGCATCTCATGCTGGAGCGCAAGCAGGCTGGGCAGCTCCTCCACGCAGGGAGCGCACCAGCTTGCCCATAGGTTTAATAGAACGACATGGCCGCGCAGTTGGCTCAAGTCAACCGAATGCGTACCATCCGAGATCGCGAACTGTGGCGCGGGCCGGCCGATGTTTTGCGGATGCTGGCCGCGATCGCAGCCCGCCGCTAGAAGCACGGAGAATAGGCCCGCGGCAATCAGCTTTGTAGGTCGCAGTCGCATTGCTTTCTATAATACGAAGTCGTGGCCCACGAACCTAAAGTCGCGCCTAAGATCGAGCAGAAGCTGAGCCCCATCCTTGGCCTTCCCATCGACGACGATCCTGCGGTCCGAGCCGGAGTTGGAGCGCCGGTAGAGGAAGGCCTACAGCTTACGGTTATCATTCCCGCGCGCAACGAAGAGCTCAACCTGACCGCTTGCCTCGCTTCGCTGTTCGCGCAGAGCGACGACTTCTTTCAGCTTGGCCGCCATTGGGAGGTGATCGTCATCGATGACGCCTCGACCGACCGCACTCGCGAGGTCGCGCGTGAAGCCGCTGCGAAGTTTGCAGCGCCGATGGAGAACGTTGTCTACGCACCGTCTGAAATTGACGATTCCACTTCCGGGGTGCGCGTACTGGAAGCGCCGCCGCTGGAACTGCGCGCGACCCAGCGAGCGTTCACCGGCAAGACCAACGCATGCTGGCTGGGCGCTCAGCGGTCGCGCGGCCGTTGGCTGTTGTTCACCGATGCAGACACGGTGCATGAGCCGGGCGATCTGCTGCGCGCGCTGCACGAGATGCGCAACCACAACGTCGCGCTGCTCTCGTACTCGCCACGCCAGATCGTCGCCGGCTTCTGGCAGCGAGCGCTGATGCCACTGGTCTTCTCGGAGCTGGCGGCCGTCTATCCGCCTGCGCAGGTCAACGATCCGGGTCGGCGGGTGGCCGCCGCCAACGGGCAATTTCTGCTGGTCGAGCGTGAGGCTTACTTCGCGGTTGGAGGCCATCGCGCGGTCGGCCGGTCCGTGCTCGAAGACGTCGATCTTGCCAATAACATCAAGAGGTCGAAACGCAGAATTCGCTTTCGCTACGCTCCCGACGCGCTCAGCACCCGCATGTACCGCGGCTTCGGCGACATGGTGGAAGGCTGGAGCAAGAATCTCGTGTTGCTGTTTCCGCACGCGCTTTCGCTGGCCGCGTGGCGTCTGCTCGACATAGCTTTGCTCCTGCTGCCGCTGGTACTGGTCCCGCTGCGTTATCTTGTCTGGTGGCAGCAGGCGGTAATTCTGCTCATCTGGCTGCGGACGCTGTTTCGCTTCTACGGGAGGGTTGCTCGCTCGCACTCCAGCCGCGTCGATTGTGTGTTTTCGGCTTGCGCGCTTCCACTGTTTATCGGTCTGCTCATCCGGAGCTGGATGGAGCACAAAATCTTTCACAGAGTCACCTGGAAGGGCAGGGAATACCGAACCGGTAGATGACTCTCCCGCATCCGCGCAAGGTTTCATGCATCCAACCTCCTGCACTCTGTGTGTCTTGCCCTTATGGTCCTACTCACTCGAAAAGCCGATTTCTCCGCCGCGCACTTCTATTGGAACGATGCGTGGAGCGAGGCCGAAAACCGGCGCGTCTTCGGCAAGTGCGCCAACCGCCAGGGCCACGGCCACAACTACACGCTGGAGGTCACGGTTGCGGGCGAGGTCGATCCCGTCTCCGGCTTCGTGGTCGATCTCAAGCTGCTCAAGGAGATTATCGAGCGCGAGGTCGTCAGAATCTACGACCATCGCCACCTCAACCACGAAGTCCCTGAGTTCGCAACGGCCATTCCTACTACCGAAAACATTGCCATCGCCATCTGGCGCCGGCTGCTCCCCGCATTTGAGGGAACGATCTCCGGCGCGAAGCTCCACCGCGTGCGCGTCTACGAGATGTCCGACCTCTTCGCTGACTACTATGGCGCCAGCCACGCGGAGGAGCTGTGAGTTTGCCAGTGGCGCATCTCTCGCGCCGCTATCATTTCAGCGCTTCGCATCGACTGCACGTCGATGCGCTTTCGCCCGAGCGCAACCGCGAGATCTTCGGCAAGTGCAACAACCCTTTCGGGCATGGCCATAACTACGTTGTCGAGGTCACATTTTCCGGCCCGGTGGGCGTGCAGACGGGCATGGTGACCAACCTCGGCGATCTCGATTCGTTCGCGCAGCGCGAGATGCTCGATTTGTTCGACCACGCCAACCTCAATACTCTCGAGCCGTTCCTCGATCGAGTACCGACGACCGAGAATCTTTGCAGCGAGGTGTGGCGCATCTTTAGCCAGTATGGGGCACAGTTTGGAGCGCAACATCCGCACCCGAGGCTGGAACGCATTCACATCGAAGAGACTGGCAACAACGCCTTCGACTACATCGGCGAAAGCGCAGACGTCACGCTTAACCTGCTTCATCGCGAGTAAGCTTGGAGAGAACACGCATGGCAACCAAGACACAAATCGATTCCACAATCGCCCCTCACTCCAACGGCAACCATCGCGGCGTCGACCTTGCGAAATTGCCGCTCGGCGAGGCTAGTCTGCAGCAGATCTATGCCGAGGTGCTTGCTCGCATAGGTGAAGATCCGGCGCGCGATGGCTTGCGCAGCACGCCCAAGCGCATGGAGAAGGCGATGGCTTTCCTCACCCAGGGATACGAACAATCGGTTGACGACGTGCTGCACGGCGCGCTATTTGACGTGAACTATGACGAGATGGTCATGGTCCGCGACATCGAATTCTACTCGCTGTGCGAACACCATCTGCTGCCGTTCTTCGGCAAAGCGCACATCGCGTATGTGCCGCAGGGGAAGGTTGTCGGCCTGAGCAAGATTCCGCGGATCGTCGATACCTTTGCGCGGCGTTTGCAAGTGCAGGAACGTCTCACACAGCAGATTGCCGAGGCCATCGAAGATGCGGTTCACCCGCAGGGAGTGGGCGTGGTCATCGAAGCGCAGCATCTCTGCATGATGATGCGAGGCGTAGAAAAGCAAGGCTCCTCGACCGTCACAAGTTCGCTGCTGGGCGTCTTCAAGACACAACTCCAGACGCGCAACGAGTTTCTCTCGCTCGCGCGCCCGCGGAGCTGACGATTCTCTCCGGCATGGACGGTCTCCTCATCCTCGATAAGCCCGCGGGCTTGACCTCGCATGATGTGGTTGCGATCGTACGCCGCGCCACGGGGGAGCGGTCCGTCGGCCACCTCGGGACGCTCGATCCCATGGCCACCGGCGTGCTTCCGCTCCTGCTGGGCAAGTTCACGCGCCTGGCACAGTTTTTCGGGCGCGCCGACAAGCACTATACCGGCTGTATCCGCTTCGGCTTTGCCACCGATACCTTCGACGCCGAGGGAACACCCGCGGCGGAGCATGCGCCGTTAACGCAATCTCTCGCCCAACTGCGGGCGCTTGCGGTGCGCTTCCACGGTGAACTCGACCAGATGCCGCCAGTCTTCTCCGCAAAGAAGATCGGCGGCGTTCCCGCACATAAACTCGCGCGCGCTGGCAAGGAAGTTCCGGTCAAAGCCGCACGAATCACGATCCATGGCTTCGATCTGACGGCGCTCGATGGCGACGTCGTCAGCTTCGAGATGTGCGTCTCAGCGGGCGGTTATGTGCGTTCGATCGCGCATGAGCTAGGCGCACTCGCCGGCTGTGGCGCGCATCTCGACAGTCTGCGGCGCACACAGGCGGGCGACTTCACCCTCGCTCAGGCAATCACGCTCGATGAGCTTAAATCGCTCATGCCGGAGGCCATCGAAGCGCGTCTGCCGCACCCGCGCTCGATCTTGCCGGAGATGCCGTCTGTTACCGTTGACGAGCATACTGCCGGGCGAATTCGCAATGGAATGCAGGTTAACGTGCCGGAGTTTTCGCAGGCTCTGCAGGTGAAGATATTCATCGGCCCACGCCATTTACTCGCAATCGGCCGTCGCGTCGCAGGAACGCTAATGCAGCCGGTGGTTGTGCTCGGTTAGCGCAAATCACCGCTTCAGCAATGGCTGAATAAGCTGCTCCACGTTGATCGCGACCTGCCGGTTGCCCTGGGCGGTCGCATGAGTCGCATCGGCCTGCATCTCGCCGGCAACGCCATACACATCCTTGAGCAGGAACGGCAGCAGCCGCACGTGGTACCGCTTCGCCAGCATGGTATACATCGCATCGAACTTCGCAATGTACGCCATGCCGTACTCAGGGGGCAGCGTGATGCCGGCCAGTGCGACTTCCGCTCCGCTCTTCTGCAGTGTCTCGATGATTTGCGCGAGATTGGCCTGGGTCTGCTCGACGGGCAGGCCGCGCAGCCCGTCGTTGCCGCCGAACTCCACGACCACGATCTTCGGGTGGCGCGCCATCACGCGCCCGACGCGCTCCAGGCCGTCCTTGGTGGTATTGCCGCTGATGCCGGAGTTGAGGACGCGATACTTGTAGCCCTGCGCATCGAGGAGCTTCTGCAGCACATCCGGATAGCTCTCGCCCGGGTCGGTGCCATAGCCCGCAGTCAGGCTGTCGCCGAAGCACACCAGCACAGGCCGCAGATCGGTCTGCGCGGTGGCCGTGTTGGACGCAAGCGGTTGCGGCGCTGCCGGGACGCTGGTGGTTATCTCGGCGTTCCCGCGGGCATTCCGGCATCCCTGAATCCACGGAGTTCCGGCGGCCAGACAGAGCGTCCAACCAACAACGGCTAAGATAGAGGTCAAGCGTGGACATTTCACTTCTCCATTCTAGCCAAGAGGCCTTCAAACTTTGAACGATGCCGCACCGATGACCGAAGCCGCCGCACTGACCGGCGCAATGATCGTAGTCTCCGGGCTGCGCAAGTCGTTGCGCACTGGGTCCACCACCGTTGACATTCTCAAGGGCATCGACTTCAGCATAGCGCGCGGGGAGTTCGCCGCCATCATGGGTGCGTCGGGCTCGGGCAAATCCACGCTGCTCGGTCTGCTGGCGGGGCTGGATAACCCAACCGCAGGCACGGTCGCGTTGAACGGGACGGTCATCAGCAATCTGCCCGAGGATCAACTCGCGCAGCTTCGCGGGCGAACGATTGGATTTGTCTTCCAGAGCTATCAGCTCATCTCCACGCTCACGGCGCTCGAAAATGTGCTGCTGCCGTATGAGCTAAATGATGATTCCGGCAGCCGCAAGGCTGGGCTCGACCGCGCACGCCAACTGCTTAACTCGGTCGGTCTCGAGGCGCGGATGGACCACTATCCGGTGCAGCTCTCGGGTGGCGAGCAGCAGCGCGTGGCGCTGGCTCGCGCGTTTATTCTGCGACCGCCCATCGTCCTCGCCGACGAACCCACGGGCAACCTCGACTCCGCCAACGGCCAGCACATCCTCGATCTGCTGCTGCAACTCAATCGCGTTGAAGGCACGACGCTGGTGCTCGTTACGCACGATCCGGCGCTGGCCGCCCATGCCAGCCGACGCATTACCCTGCGTGACGGAGTCGTCGTTGCGGATGAAAGCAAAGCCGTTGCGGATGAAAGCCAAGTCACCGCAGACGAAGCCACAGCCGCGTCCTCAACCGCCGCGGCCGGCCTCTAGCCGATGACTTCGCTCTCCTACGCCACCGCCGCTCGCATCGCCTCGCGCGAGCTTCGCAGTTCGCGCGGTAAATTCGCTTTTGTGCTGCTCTCGGTCGCGATCGGCGTGGCGGCGCTCACAGGCGTGCGCGGCTTCTCGTCGGCGTTTCGGGCCACTCTTTTGCTGCGCGCGCGCAGCATCATGGCCGCCGATCTTTCCGCCCGCACCAACATCCCCCCGACGCCGGACGAGCAGGCGGCCCTGGCTAAGCTGCGCGATGATGGCGACGACGAGACTACCGTTACCGAGACGCTCTCGATGGCCTCGTCCAATACCTCGCTGGACCCGCTGCTAGTCTCGCTGAAGGCGGTCGATCCGGCCGCGTATCCGTTCTACGGCGAGGTCACTCTCTCGCCCGCGATGCCGCTCGCGCAGGCACTCACCGGTACGACCGTCGCGGTGGGAGACGACCTGCTGCTGCGCCTGCATCTCAAAGCCGGTGATGCGATCAAGCTGGGCAATCGAACGTTCCGTATTGTCGCGACGGTGGTCGAGGAGCCCGATCGCCTCAGCGGTTCTTTCGCCGCCGGTCCGCGTATTCTGCTCTCGCAGGCCGCGCTTGAGTCCACCGGCCTGCTCGCTCCGGGCGCACACGCCTCACGCCGTTATCTTTTCAAGTTGCCTCCAGCGCAGCCCGGCCATGCGCTCTCGGATGATGCGGTGGCCGCGCTTAAGACACAGCTCGAAACT
This sequence comes from Granulicella sp., assembly GCA_965277925.1. GTDB lineage: Bacteria > Acidobacteriota > Terriglobia > Terriglobales > Acidobacteriaceae > Granulicella. Next base: position 4,105,308 of record OZ255850.1, read on the forward strand.
ATCCTGCCCGAAGCCCAGATCATCGATTACCGCGAGGTCAATCCGTCGATCACGCGGGCACTCGACGGCGCAACCGGCCTGCTCTCGCTGATGTCGCTGGTCGCCCTTGTGCTCGGGGCTGTCGGCGTGGCGATGGCCATGCGCGCGCACCTGCAGGAGCGCCTCGATTCCATTGCGATCATGAAATCACTGGGTGCAGGCTCCGCGCAAATCATGAAGATTTATCTACTGCAGACGCTGCTGCTCGGACTTGGTGGCGGTCTGCTCGGCGTCGTGCTTGGCGTGGGCGTGGAGCTCGTGTTTCCGCTGTTCCTGGCCAAGTTGCTGCACATCACTCCAACATTTCATCTCGACTTCGGGGCCGTCGCCCTCGGCCTCACCGCTGGTCTGCTGACCACTCTGCTTTTCACGCTGCCGCCGCTGCTGGACATCCGCAACGTGCGGCCTATCCTGATCCTTCGCCGCGCGGTTGAGACGAGCGAAGATCCATTCACCACACGTGCCTTCCGCAAGCTGCGCACTTCGGCCGCACAGCTAGCCGCGAGTGTGCTCATCCTTGTGGGGCTTGCGTGGCTCGCCACCCGGGTTTCCGATTCGCGCCAGCTCGGCGGCATCTTCGCTGGCGGCTTGGTGATTGTGCTGATCGTTCTGCTGCTCATGTCCGCGCTCACGCTTTGGCTGCTGCGCCAGTTCCTGCGCGGGACGCGTCTGCATCTACCCTCGACGCTGCGCCACGGGCTTGCCAATCTTTATCGTCCCGGCAATCCGTCCGCGGCGCTGTTGGCCGCGCTGGGCCTCGGCGTGATGCAGATCGCGGCGGTGTACATGGTGCAGCGATCCATCGTCAACGAGATGCACGGAGCCATCGCCGAGAACCTGCCTAACATCTTTCTCGTCGATATGAGCAATGACGAGGTGAGCGGCGTGCGCGCGCTGCTGGCCCAGCAGCCCAGCGTGCGCGGCGCACCCGAGATCGTGCCTGTCGTCAGCTCGCGCCTGCTGGCGATCAATGGCATTGCCGCTGCGAATCTCAAGCTGCAGCACATGCCGCGGCGCGGCTTGCAGGGCCTCAACCTAACATGGGTCGGCCCGCCCGACGCGCCGCCTCCTGGAGACAAGGTCGTGCAAGGGAAGTGGTGGACCTCTGCGCAGTCCGCAGCCGCGGCGACGCATCCGCTGGTGGCCATCGAGCACGACCGCGCCAACCGGCTCAACGTGCATCCCGGCGACTCCATCGCTTTCAGCGCGCAGGACGATGAGTTCACCGCCACGGTCGCCGCGATCTACGAGTCCGACAGCCGCCATGCGTTTTCGCGCGCGGACTTCATCCTTCCCGAACCCGTGCTCAAGGGCCTGCCCGTGGTCTGGTACGGCGGCGTTCACTGCGTCCCGACTGCGACCGCGCAGCTTCGCCGAGTACTCTACGAACACTTCCCGACGGTCACGGTCATCGACGTCGCCGCTACGCTCGAGACGGTGCGGCAGGTACTGCTGCAGGTCACGTATGTCATTCAGTTTCTCGCGGCGTTCTCGATCTTCGCGGGGATTGTGATTCTTGCCAGCGCCATCGCGGGCACGCGCTATCGCCGCGTCCGCGAGGTCGTTGTACTCAAGACGCTGGGCGCAACGCGGCCGCGCATCGCTGCGATCTTCTCCATTGAGTTCGCTGTACTCGGCCTGATCGCCGGCGCTGTTGGGCTGGTGTTCGCCAACCTGCTCGCGCGGGAGTTGCTGCTGCGCGCGCTGCACTTCGACTACAGCTTTCAGCCTTGGCTGAACCTCGGAGCCTGGCTCACTGTCGCCGCGCTCACGATCGCCGCGGGTTGGCTCGCGAGCCATCGCGTGCTCGGCCAGAAGCCTCTTGAAGTGCTGCGCGAAGAGTAGCGCTGCGCCTCAGTCGTCGGCGGCCCAGAGTTTCTGCTGTTGCGCTTCCATTTCTGGCCGGTCATTTCGAAGCACAGTGGAGTAATCCTGCGGCCGGGCATTCGTCATGATGCTGCGCTCGCAAAGGTTGACCCACCACGTCTCACCTCGTACACTCAAACAGGCGGCTGATTGTGGCTCCCGCCGAGCCTGCAGCTGCCGATAAATCTATTTTGCCCTCTCGTTCAATGGTAGGACTGACGACTCTGACTCGTCCAATCGGGGTTCGAATCCCTGGGGGGCAACCAAAACTCTTGAAACCGAACTTCCTCGTACTCCCCTGAACCTCCTCGTACGCGAGGAGGTTGTTCATTTTCAATACTTTACTGGAGAACAACGTGCGAGGGCGGCTGAGAACGTGCGGCTACAGCCGGACTTCTCTGTGGGGATTATTGTGGGGTACGATGAGCAAAAGTGTGGGGATCGTAGAATCCCACGCTTTCGAGGCTCACATGGGACTGACCATCAAGGAAATTGAGAACGCAAAACCACGGACCAAAAAATACAAGCTCGCAGACGGTGGTGGGTTATGTCTTGTCGTCAAGCCGTCCGGCGCAAAGCTCTGGCTTTGGCGGTATCGGTTCGATGGCACCGAGAAGAATATGTCGTTTGGGGAGTACCCGCATGTCGGCCCCAAAGACGCTCGTGAGCTCCACTTCGCTGCGAAGAAGCTACTCGCCGCCGGCATCAATCCGATGGGCGAACGCAAAGCCGAGGCCGAAGCCAAGCGGGAGGAAGTCAAGGCGCTTCAGCGTGAAGCTGATAACAGCTTCGAGAATGTCGCATTCCAGTGGTGGGAGTGGTGGTCCATTGGCAAGTCTCCTCGGCACGCCGATACTGTCATGCGACGCCTCAAAGCAGACATCTTCCCGTCATTCGGCCATAAGCATTTGGACACGATCAGGGCTTCCGAAATTCGCGAACTCATGCTGGCGATTGAGAAGCGAGATGCACGCGATGTTGCCAAGCGTTGTCATGAGATGACATCTCAGATTTTCCGATTTGCGGTCGCTCGTGACGTCGCCAGTCGAAACCCTGCCGCGGATTTTAAGCCGAGAGACATTCTAGCCGCAGCAAAGACGGAGAATCGCGCTCGTGTTGACGCTAAGGAACTGCCTGAACTCCTCGCGAAAATGGATGATTACAACGGGGACGCAATCACGCGCTTTGCTTTGAAACTCATGGCGTATACGTTTGTGCGCACGAGCGAAGAAATAGAAGCGCCGTGGACAGAGTTTGATCTGGACGAGGCGCGTTGGACCATCCCGGCAGAGCGCATGAAGATGGACACACCGCATCTCGTTCCACTGTCCCGACAAGCCGTCGAAGTCTTGCGAGCACTCAAGCTGCTTACGGGCAACGGGAAATTCGTGTTACCCGGCGCCAATGACAAGACAAAACCCATCAGCAACAACACAATTCTGTATGCGCTCTACCGGCTCGGCTATCGGGACCGGATGACCGGACATGGATTCCGTGGGCTAGCATCGACCATTCTTCATGAAAACGGATTCGACGAGGCGCATATCGAGTTGCAGCTTGCCCACATGAAGCGCGATAAAGTAGCCGCCGCCTACAACCACGCGAAGTACCTCAAGCAGCGCACGGAGATGATGCAGTGGTGGGCGGATTATCTGGACGCGCAACTGGCCAAAGGAAGACGGGCGTTGACAGCCTAAGCCCACTTCTTCGACACCCATTGTCCCGGTAGAGCACGCTGCGGCAACCGTCTGCCGCCGACACTGGGAGGGGGCGTCCTTGAGCTGAGGACGCGTTCAGCAGCCCATTCTTTGACCTCGGATGCCACCCACGCGACTGTGCGTGCTCCCAGGTGGACAGGCGCGGGAAAACTGTTTGCTCGGATCAGCTCATAAAGGCTTGACTTCGACAGCCCCGTGACTGCCTTCACCTTCGGCAGCCTCAAGAAGATCACCTCGTCAGGCTCGCTTGAGCTCGCCTTGTCGTGTTTCGATTTCGCGTGGGAGTCCACTGTGACAATGTCGACGGCATTACGCAGATTGAGATGTGAACGATTCATGTTCGGCTCTTAGGGCGTCAGAGATGATTTGCAACGGCATCCGTTGCACAACCGTCTAGCACGCTGTCCAATTCCTATTCGCAGGCTTGATATTCCCGGTGGGAATGGGTGCCCTAGGGGAGCCCTTCAATAGCTTCAGTGTGTACAAGATCTCGCGCTGTGCGCCATGTGCCTACAAGGCGAGAAAGTGCGGCAAAGGACTGGCTAGCTTTGGAAGGAATGCTCCCGACCGAAGATGGCGGGACACTGAGACGCTTCACTCTCGCGTGTTTGAACACCGCATGAAAACGCCAAATGCTCGAATTCATTGATCGAGACACCTATTCCCAGTCGGCATAGGTATCCCGTCCGTAGTTATTGGACACCACGACATGAGCACCTTTACGTTCCCCATATCGCAACCAAATTCTCGGTTGATTGAGGTGCCAATGCAGATCAAAGTCAGGCTCGAATCTCGGCTCACCCAGAGGTGGGCACAACACTTCTCAAAACAGACACTAATCCGTGCCGCGCGCATTATGGGTCCGACTCTGGTCGCTCTCACATTCGCCGGCGTTGCCCATGCCCAAGGAACGATGGATTTCTCAGGGGCGCAAACGCTCATGGAGACGTTCAAAACTTTCGCGATTTACGCGGGTGCCATTATCTGTTTCGGCGGCCTTATCTTCGCCGGAATCCGCATGATGAGCGGACGCTTTCAAGACGCGATCCCAGGACTCTTCGGTGCACTGTTTGGCGCCGGAGTGCTCGGCTGGGGAGCCGGTTGGATTGGCTCTCTGACCGGCCAGTCGATGTAGGAGGTGCATCGACATGACCAAGCGGGGAGAACCGTTACCGATCAATCAGGCCATGAACAGGCCCAGAGCCAAGCTAGGGCTCGACCTCTCGACATGGATGGCCATTGTGTTTGTGAACGTAACGGTTTTCCTCGTTGGGTTCCGACTACTGGCGATCTTGAGCTTCCCGACGATGGCCGTCGCGGCTTGGCTCATCATTCGCAAACACCCAAAGATGTTCCAGCTCTGGGGCCTGAGCCTCAACCAGAAGTCCTACTATGACCCGCGCAAACACTGAGCAAATCAAACATACCCCGTGGTTCGCAAAGGCCGGGGCCGCGTGCAGCATCGTTCCGATTGCACGCTTCGTCAGCTCCAACATCTTCGCCCTGAAGGGCGGAGGCTACGGGTGCCTCTTCGCTCTGACGGGCATCGACGAGGAAGGCGTGACAGACCTTGAGCTCGACTCGCGAATGCGCTCCATTGAAGGCGCGCTGCGTGGGCTGCCGGAAGGTTCGTGCCTCTATCAATACACCCGCGTCATGTCCGGTTTCGACCTTCCGCGTCAGACAAAGTATGCCAACCCCATCACTGAAGTGTTTGCGTCCGATCGTTTGGAATTCCTAAACAAGACGGCAGCCTTCCGTCGCATTGATCTTCACTGGTGTCTCACGCTGGAACCGGTCAGGGCCAATGCCTTTGAGCGCAAACCGCAGGAAAGCGCCATCGACACGTCGCGAATGCTGACCGACCTTGAGAAGACTGCGACCATCCTCCAGTCCCATCTCGGCAGTTCGCTTGGACTCCGTTTGCTTGACAAGACCGTGACCTTTCAGTTTTTCAGTTATCTCTTCAACCTTGAGGAGTGGGGCGAGCTCGATCAGCTTCGCAGCGATACCGGTGTGGACCGGCAAATCGTCAAAAGCCCTGTGGCATGGCACAGCGACCACGTAACGGTCGGCAAGCGGTATGTGCAGATGTTCTCGCTCAAGACCACGCCGGAGGCGTCGCGGCCCTACCTCTTCTCTGGCCTGCTGACGCTCGATTGCGACAGCGTGCTTTGCTCGACATGGCGCGTGAAGTCGACGAATTCAGCTCGGAAAGAGATCGACGCCCAGGAAAAGTTCATCTCGTTTTGCAAAGTTGGCATACTGACGCGCATGATGAGCGGATGCGATACCGCGTCGCTCGAAACCGGAGCGGGTGCGAAGGCTGCCAGCATCAGCGTTGATGACCTTAGCGAAGTCATCCGTGGTCTCGATAAAAAGGCCCATGGCGAGTTCTCGCTGCGCTTGCTGCTGGCAGCACGAAGTGCGGAACAGCTTCGCGACACGGTTCCTGCCGTGCATCGGATCTTCGTCGATGCCCGCGCTCAGATCATGGAAGAGACGCTTGGAAACCTGTCGGGCTTCTATGCGATGTTTCCCGGCAATCACAAGTTCAACGTCTTCCCGCTGTGGCTGTCGGAGGATCACCATGCCCGGTTGTCATCCGTGTTCGCTCCCAACATCGGCCATCCGCACTCGGACGACCTCGATTCCGAATACCTCAATATCTTCGAGACGCGCACCCGGACACCATTCTTTCAGGATGTGTATGTGGATGGCGTTCGCGTCATGCTCATCATCGGTCCCACAGGTTCAGGCAAAAGTGTCCATGGGAACGCAGCGATTGCGTTAGAGCAGAAATACGGCGGTTTCACCTACATTTTTGATATCGGCGGGAGCTACGAAAGCGTAGTTGAGCTCTACGGCGGGAAGGTTGACCGGGTTGGTAAAGACGGCCCGCGCGTCAATCCCTTCGCCCTGGAGCCGACAGAGAGCAACATCAAGTTCCTGTACTCCTTCATCAAGCTCCTTTTGACGAACGGCGGTGCGGAGCTTGAACCGGAAGACGACGATGTCATCCACAAGGCTGTGCAGGATATGTACCTGCTCGACACGGAGAACCGCCGCCTGTCCAATCTCTTTCTGCCCAAAAAGCTTGACCGCTACCTATCGAAGTGGGTTGGTAAAGGCATTTATAACGCCGTCTTTGACAACGTCGAAGACAGCCTTTCGCTCTCACGTCTCCAATGCTTCGATTTCCAGGGTGTCAATAACGAGCAATACGCCGACCTCATAGAGCCGTTGATGGTGTGGCTACTGCGGCGCATCAATGATGTGCTCTACAACCCCGCCAATCGTGTCGGCTGACTCGGAAAGTTTGCCTTGCGACTCGGCCATCCGCCAGTGCAACCATCGCTCAATCTCATTCGCTGGAATTAAAAGCCCGAACTGATCGCATGATGCGGACCGGTCCGAGGAGGCCGGACGGCAACGGAGGGGATTTAGCGCCGTAGAACGGTCTAGTCGTATAGGTGTACTTCTTAGTCGTGCCGGACTGTTGATCGCCAATCAACCGGTTGACCCAGAGATTCGTTACCTTGATTTCAAGCGCGTTCGTGCCGGGCTTCAAGATTCCGGTTACATCCACCCGAAACGGTGGCTTCCAAACGATGCCCAGGTCTTTGCCGTTCACGGATACCTCCGCAATATTCTTCACGTCTCCGAGATCGATCCACAGGCGCACACCATTGTCGAACCACTTCGTTGGCGCCTGGAACGACTTCGAGTAGGTGGCAGTCCCGGAGAAATATTTCACTCCAGAATCGTTGCTCTCTGTCCAGGAGACCAGTTTTTCAAAGTCAGCCTCTGGCGGCGCGCCTGGGCCTGATTGAAACTGCACCTTCCAAGGTCCCTCCATGCCGGCGACGGTCGTCTCGATCGGCAGCGGTAGGTTTCGCGACGGCACGTGTGTGTTTCTGCGAAACACTACGAACACGGCTTCGTTTGGCCCAAGGCGGAGCGGGACGGTAGTGCGATCGTCCGCAATACGGTAAGAGGCGGGTTCCATTTTTCCAGTATCCGCATGCCACAACTCCGGAGCCTTGCCTGCGATGCGAAATGCAGCGTTAATTGTCTCGGCTTGGCTGTTCCTGTTATCCACCCAATAGATCTCGCCGTCAGAGATGTGACGGTGGGTGAACAACAAGTTTGTGCCGGGTTGTCCTTCAACGGTCTGGAAGTCTGGCGTCGCCTTCAGCTTATGCAGTGCTTCGGCGAGTGTTTGTCCCGCAAGCACTCGGCCCTTGCCATAGTTGTGGTCGCCTGTTCCTGAGCCAAAGAGTTGACCCGCAATCGTTTTGAATTCCGCCTGATCGTCGCTCAGGCTGGGACTATCCGTTGGCATTGGGCCCACGACGATAGCGCCAGCATTTACAAGCTCACGGAGCTTCCGCAGCACCGGCAGCGTCATCTGGCGCGTACTCGGATCGAGGGCCAGCACCCGATAGGTGATGCCTCCGGGCGTTAGCAGCCGTCCGTCTTTCACACTCAGGCGATGCAGGACAACATCGCTGTTGACGTAATCGAAGTTGTAGCCTGCTGGCACCTCGGGCGCTTGGACAGCGAACAGTTGTGTAATATTTGCGTCTTGACCATAGAGATAGGCCACGTCGGGCACGAACTTCCCCTGCTGGAGCATGTACGAGCTCCGCGCCAGGTAAGTCATCCAGGGTTTTGCCAACTCTGCCCAAGTCTCATGCCGATTAAACCACTGCCCGTACATTCCGAGTCCGAGCCCGGGGACTTTGTCATCCAGCGGCTGGTGCACCGAGGTGTGAATCACAAACCGGTTGAGGCCCATCGCCAGCTCCCTGTCGGCAGCCGGCTTCAGGGTTTCGGGCGACCATGCCCAGGCTCCAGTGGACGTCGTGAACGACTCGGCCGCTACGAGGTTTTGCCCGTAAATATGGGCTACCGACGCCGATTCCCGGATGTCGGCATCGCGGGTGGGACCGCCATCCGGAACCCACATTGCGCCCATCGGGATATCAGCGGTTCGCTTCACTTCCATGCCATCGGCGATCAAGGAACGGCTTTGCTCGTGCGACTCGGAGTAGCGCCCCATGCGCCGCGCATGCAGGATGGCAGTCAGTTGGTCGTAATGATTCTCTACGACAAGATCGGATAACGTCTGTCGAAAGTCATAAAGAAAGCGGTCACTGGCCTCAGAGCTTTCGACCACATGACCTGTCAGTACCGGTAGCCAGGGAACCATGTCGTAGCCTCGATGCGCCTTGAAGTGAGCCAACATGTCGTCCGTCCAGTTCTGAGTCCCATCTTCCCAGCTATCGGTGACGACGTACTTCAGGCCACGCTTGCCCATCAAACCGCTGGTGGCGTCGGTGAAGTTGGCGAGAAACCTCTGGAAGTATTCTCTGACGTATGTAGCGTTGAGCTTGTCGACCTCGAGCCCGGTGGCCTCAGGTTCAGCGGGGTTATTCATTATGCCCGTAAGTGAATAGCCGAGTCGAACGACTTCCCATCGTCCCGGCGGCGGGATCCAATCGAGTGTGCCGTCGGAGTGCATTTTGGTCGTCAAATCCATTACATCGGATTTCCGGATCGCGTCTCCAGCAGCGGCCGGCGGCGTTGGAACAGAGAGTAAGTTGCCTTCTCGACCGAACGCCGCTTTTGTTTCGAATCGGTTAATGGGCATGTAGGACCGAAGCGCCAGTTCAGAGATGCGCGCTCCGGCCGCAGAGGTTTCTGTCGAAGGTGTTTTGAAAGTGACCCGAAAGAATTTCGCAGTCACTGCAGGAAATGCAATCGTGCGCACTGGGAACTGTGCTAATGCCCAGGGAATATCCGCGACGAAATGAAAATCCTGCCCATCGTCACTTGCCTCTACAGCCACGCTGGTTAGGGCCATAACCCGGTGCTCTTCACCGCTCTTAAATACGAAAGTGATGCTCACTCCGCAAATCCGTTGCGGCTCGGAATATTCAAGTTGAACCCATGACTTTTGATCGTGCGGTGCAGCCGGGAGCAATGTCTCGTTTGTGAGATCACCATCAGTCAGGCTTGCCAGATCAAATTTGCCACCGCTCGATGTAATCTTCGGCGGATCATGAAGCGGCGTGGCGTTCGGAGGCAATTGATACGCAAATAGCGCGCTATCCGCATAGAATTCCGGCGCCGTCTTGTTCGAAGGGATGTTTTGAAACGGGCCCGCGTTTGAAGGTGGCCTCTTTAAGACTCCATGAAACGCCTCGCCACCGTTGATCTCGGTCTCGGACCAGACGAACTTCTTCATCCCGTGTGCAGGCAGTACCCACGACCCACCGGATAGGTTCCATCCTGCGGAGCTCGCAACACTCATCTCCAGACCCAACTGATCAGCCAGCGTGGTTGCGTACCGGAAGGCGTCCTTCCACTCCGGCGTCATGTAGATCAACCGGTTTTGAACGATCTGCGGCGTGCCCAAAGACGCATCGAAGTTCTGGAAGCCTCCGATTCCCACACGCCTCATCCATTCCAGGTCAGCTCTGATTCCGTCCTTAGTAACATTGCCATTCATCCAGTGCCACCAGACCCGCGGCTTTGCGCTATCTGGAGGTTGGTGAAATCCGCGTGCGAGGGAATCTTCCGCTTTCTGTGCAGAAGCGATGCTTGCTCCCAACAGAGTGACAATCACTGCGACGAGGCCGCGCCTTACCGCACTTCTCATGGTCCGCCGCTCATGTCCTTCTCGAACGTAATGCCTGAAAATTTGCAATCAGCTCCACCTTCCCCTTCATAGCGCAATAGCATCTCGCACGTTAGTTGATTAAAGGCGCCGGTGGGGGTGAATCCATGACGGCGAGGGTCGGCGGAATTCGAATCCCCTCCGACTAAGATTTTCTCGTTCAGCGCCGATTTCAGCGCGAAAATAAAGTTTTCTCCCTCAAGCATTTAGCCCAGCCAAGTGCAGGAGGCTCACCGTCGATCCATTCGTATCAGAGCCAGTCGTTGCTTCGTGCTGACAAGATGGAGCGGAGTTTATCCAACACAGGGTGACCGCGGCACTTCAGCAGATGATTCGCGGCAATTCTGCACATGGTCTCTTAATTTTCCGGTCGGCGATAACGGCTAACATACGGAACAATCCTTCCCATATAGGGTAAATCCAGTTTGACTCGTTGCCCTTTTAGCGGAGACCACGGTTCGAGGAAGTAGCCATTCTCATCAAAGCCGAAGCCGAATTGGCCCGTAAAGAGCGCATCCATTCCCTGCCAGTCTTCCGGAAGATACCCTTCGCCGCGGCCACGCGAGCCGTCCCAGACGTAAAACGCACTTCCCACCGGATTCCGCTGCCGCTCTCCGGGCAATTCGATCCCGGTATTGAATGTTCCTTTTTCGTACGACTTCATCAGCGGCCACAGCAGTCCTTCGGCCTCCTTCCGCATCCCGCTCTCGTAGAGCGCCTGGATGAAGTAGTACTCATACGGCGACGTAGCACCGCCATTCATATAAATCTGCCAAGTGTCCATTCCATCTGCCTGCTTGGGAGCGCCGCTGGTGTGCGCAAAGTAGTCCGCTGGGCTCATCGGAATCAAGTTTGTTGGCAACCCCAGCTCAAAAGAGTTGAACCCGATGCTCTGCATTTTGGCGAGCATCGTTTGCAGAATCAACTTTGCCTGCCCCTGCAGAACAAGCCCCTGATAAATAGCGAAGCCATTCAGCCAAGGAAACATGTAGTCGTGCAGCTTGCCATCCGGGCTAATCCAACCTGCCAGCACGCCCGTCGCTGGATTGAAGAATGTCTTGAAGTACACCGCCTTGATCCGCTCCGCGTCTTTGCGGTAGCGCTCGGCCATCCCCGGCCGCCCTGCCAGCGTCTCCACATCTGCCATGCATAGGAATGCCCTGTAATCGGCCGCATTCGAGAACGCATCAGGCCCCTGGAAGTCATACACATCAAACCATTCCTTGCCAGCCTCGTCCACCAGTCCAGTCTTGTTGAAGTGCGCTTCGATATGATCCGCAACAGCCTCCATCGGCTTCAGCCATTGATTCAACTGCTTCATCCCGCCAATCGTGCGGATCACATACCATGCGGAGATCTCCAAGTCAGCGGGCGTCTCCCTCGACGACTTCCATTCGGGGGAGTACACGTTTACGTTGGGCATCATATATCCGCGCGTCCCATCGAAATAACGATCGACTGTGGCGCCCACCAATTCCATCGGCGAAATGCCGTCTTCCAGATGAGGAGCGAACACCGCCTGCTCCGCGTAAAAGAGCATCGCCAGCCCGCAGTTTATGCTCATCACGCTGTTGCTGACCATTCCGGTATCCGGCCGCCACTGTGTCATGTTTAGCGAGTATTTGGGAAGGCGCATCAGCCGCGGATTCCGGCCGATCAGATCAGGCAGCGGCTCCAGGCCCTGCACCGCAAAATGCAGGGTCGTATGCCACGGTTGCGGCCCAATCTCATTCAGGCCGTCTTCGCTCGCGGGTTGGTGGGGCGTGATGTCCACCGCATACGAAGCCGCCGGGAAAAGTGATGAAGGCCTTCGGTAGAAGGCAGCCGCATCGCCCGCGCGCGTGATGTACGCCGTTCCGAAATCCGGGGCGGCAAGATAGGTTGGCGCATCCACGTAGTTGATCAGCTTCGAGGGGTGAGAGACGAAGGTGGTCGGCGTCTGGTTGGCCGCAAACTCAAACCGGAACAAACCACCGCGCATCAGCACAGTGTGCTTCGCCGTTGCCGCAAGCGACAAATCGAAGCCCTTAGCTCCGGCCCGGATCGACACCTGCTCGTAAACTCCCTGTTCAATCTCCACCGGCGCGTATCGGAATACGTTTCCGGTGCGCGTTACGGTGCTTGCTCCCAGTGCCATCGGAGTTCTAAACGGTTGATCCAGTGCCGCATATGCGCCGGCTTCCTGCAATAGGTTCACGCCCAGTTCTCCCTTGCCAAGGGAATCCAGTGCCAGCGACACGATGCGCGGGTGCGACTTGTCCAGCACCAGCCGGTACCACGGCGTGCTGATCGCCAACCTCCCGCCCAGGTCCTCGACCTTCGGAGCAACCCGGGTCGGAGACAGGTATGAACGCAGCGAGTTGGTGACGCCGCCCGATTCATTCACACCCCCCGCAGTCACGTCGGCGGCTGCATCGATCCCATAGACCTGCAATTGCGCCAGCTCGGCGACCCGCGACTGAGGTGTTGCCGTCGCCGCTGTCCGCGTAACTACCAGCCGGAAATTGTCCGCCATCAATGGAGCAAAGTGAACCGTATAGGTTAGCGTCTCCGGATCGAACTGCGCTTGATGCACCTGGAAAAACGTATGGAACGCGGCATCGGAGCCCAGATACTGTCCTGAAAATTCAATGGGCCTGCTGACCATGTTCGCGGCATGTAGAACAATCTTGCCGATTCGGCGCGGCCCTGCGAAATGCACCCACACCCACTGCGGCAGATGTTGAAACTGGTTGCTCTGCCAATGGCACGGCCCGAGCGCATCCGCCGCATCCAGTCCACGATTCACAGGGCAGGGAATCTGCTCCTCCGCTTTCTTACTGCGAAACAAGAACGAACTAACCTCAACCTGCACGCCCGGTTCACGCCAGAAGGCGATGTCCCGGTAGCCGCTCGTTGACTGGCCGCTTCCCACCTGACTGAGCATGATGAATGCCAAGGCGATCCCTGCACGCTTAGATGCCTTTAGGAACGTTCCCAAGTTAAGATTTCGCATCTCTTCCCTTGTCCAGTCCTTCCTTTGTTTGCCGTTGCATTTCATCCCATCAACCTGTGCAATAAAAAGGTTGCCATTTATTGACAAGATATGCAAGAGATCGGTATCTTGACACGCGTTCCAAAGCTTCTCATCTTGAAGAACGCAGGCAAATCCTGATGCAAGTTCATCGTAGCCCACACTGAAATCCATCTCACGGCCAGCTGACTGCCGCCGTCGCAACCGATCCTACAAGGAGCTGTCAATGGTTTTCTCTCATGGCATTACCGGTCAATCTGGCCTTCAAGATTATTTGCGGTACCGTTCTCTCAAACTGAAGCTGCTTCTCGCGATTCTGATGGCTTGTTGCGGCGCTTCTTCAGCCTCGGCTGCGCCGGCCTTCCCGCTCCACACGCAGGGTCAGTACATGGTCGACAGCAATGGCTATCGCGTGCGGCTGAACGCTTTCAACTGGTATGGCACCGAATCAACCGACTATGTAGTTGCAGGCCTGCAGACCCAGTCCCTGTCCAGCATTGTGACCGAAATCAAGAGTCTTGGCTTCAACACCGTGCGTTTGCCCTGGTCCAACCAGGTGTATGAGAGCAACCCGATCGTGGGCAACTATGCGCTCGCCGCCAACACCAGCATGGAAGGTGAAAACGCACTCACCATCCTCGACCAGGTGATCTCTGCACTCACCAGCGCCGGCATCATGGTTATACTCGATAACCATTCCAGCAACGCGGAATGGTGTTGCAATAACGATGGAAACACGCTTTGGTACAACACTGCCTATCCGGAAACAAGCTGGATAGCCGACTGGGAAGGCATGGTCGCGCGCTATGACAGCAACCCTTATGTCATCGGCGTCGACCTTCGCAATGAGCCGCGAGTCAATGCCACGTGGGGTGGCAGCGCCAGCACCGATTGGCATGCAGCGGCGCAACGAGGCGGAAACGCTGTTCTAGGTGTCGACTCAAATCTGTTGATCTTCGTGGAAGGCATCAGTTATGCGGGCGATCTCTCCGGAGTCGCCACTTTGCCCATCACGCTCAATGTCGGCAATCGCGTCGTCTATGAGGCTCACGATTACGGTTACTGGCACACCGGTTTGACCGGGATGAGCAACTACGAAAGCATCATCAATCCCAAATGGGGTTATCTCATTACTGGCAGCAACCCTCAACCCTTCTGGATTGGTGAATTTGGAACCTGCCATACGGCCAGCACCTGCGTAAGCAGCACAAGCAATACCGACAATGGATATTGGTTTGGTCTTATAACAAGTTACCTTGAGGCCCACAACGTCGATTGGTCCTATTGGGCGATCAATGGAACCCAGGCAACGGGAAGCGGACGCACCTGGGGCGCTGCAGAGGGTTACGGTGTACTGAACACGTCCTGGAATGCCAGTGCACTGCCGGCACTCACCTCTGCGCTACAGACCCTGATGAATAACGGCTGTAACATCCAAAATGGCAATTGGGAGATCACCAACGTCAATAGTGGCCTGGCGATGGAAGTGTACAACTGGTCGACAGCGAATGGCGGGGCTATCGACCAATGGGCCTACAGTGGCGGAGCAAACCAGCGATGGGTCATTTCCTATCTCAATAATGGACTCTACCAACTGACCAACGTGCACAGCGGCCTGGTTCTGGATGCAGTTAACAAGGGAAAGACGAATGGGACCAAGTTGCAGCAGTGGTCCGATCTGAGCGGAAGCAACCAGGAGTACATCATTCGACGAGCCGCGAATGACACCGATATCGTCATTACGAATTCAAACAGCGGTCTCGCGGTCGAGGTGCCGGGAGGCTCGACGAGCAACGGAACGGTACTCGACTTGTGGGGTAATAACGGGGGCACGAACCAGCAATGGTTGCTGGGCAATAAACAGTAGCGTCTTTGGAGCAACAACTGACGGGGGTGGCGGCGCAAACTGACAACGACTGTTTGCGCCGCCCTCATCATTGCGGCATGCTTTAGCGCTGTCCGGAGAACTTCCTCGCGGAGAGCGATCACAGTTGGATCTCTGCGCCGATCTTCGGCGAGATTCATGAGCCAAAGGTCCTCGCCCTCTGTGTGAACGGCCTGCCAACTGTGTTTTTCGTGCTCCGATCAACAAACGGCAGTGAGCACACCCATCCACTACTTCCGCATCCCCTCCGCGCGCAAGGTAACCAGTTCCCAACCCGCCACGGGGATGGTTCCATTCACTGGCATCCTCCTCTCTTCGCTAAGATCGCTGAACCAAAGCTGCGGCGACGTCGGCGTGGACCAATGCAATCTCACTTCACTGGCATGTCCAGAGGCGCCAAAAAGCCTGACCATCCACGCGCCACCGTCGTCGCTCGGTTTAAGCGCCAAGGCCAGCACATCCGCTGGTTCAATCTGCAATAGGGAAGGGTATGGCGGGTTGGGGCTGGCTGCCGATGCCATCAGCGGTTGCGATAAACCGATGGCAAACCGACTGGCCGCCGCCGGATCGTACCTGCCGTGGGCACGCAGCGCATAGCGGAACTCCACAGGTCCCTCTTGATAGGCACGATAGTTCGTTCCCCAGTAATTGTTCATTACCCACGAGTAAAACTTTTGCGTCGGCGCAATATGGTCGCGCCACAGCAGGGGGTTGTGCTGCGATCCGGACAGGGTTGCGCTGATTTCTCCCACTTCAACCAGGGGCGCGTCGAGAGTCACCCAGGTCACCCCGTGTTCTTCATTGGCGACATCGATCCATCGTCCTACCGGAAGCCAGTTCTTGCACGATCCGGGGAGTTCGTCGATTTCCGGTTGCATTTCCGCCAAGGGGATATCCATGTGCATTTTCCCATCGGCGACAGCGAACGGAAAAGCGAAGTGCACGCTCTCCTTACCCCCATATTGCGCCCACGCGTTAGCCTCATTGTCGTTGCCTGGGTGGGGATTGAGAGGACCGCGCTTCTTGTCGACTATATTTGCAAGCTCAAGCCAGTCCGCTCCAGCGGTGAGACGGACGCGGCGCACCAGACAGTTGCAGCCGGGTGCAGACGATTCGATTCGAAGCGACGCTATCAGTGGACCTTCCTCTTCGACGCTGATGCGAACCGGACCACTTCTCTGGATGCTGCCTATATCGCTCCCATCGAGAGAAATGTCCTGATGTAGTGCTTTTGCCTCATTCTGAGTTTTCCGAACTTCGGCAAAGTCCTTTCCTTTTACGAACAAGTACTCGTTCGCAGCCTCGCCGCCTGTGGTGTCAATCAGGTTTGCTGACTTCCCTCGCAGAGAAAACTCCACCAGATTGCCCGTTTCTGCATCGATTCCGGCGCGGAGGATTCCGTTATCGAGAACACCATCTTTGATGGAAACTGGCATCGCCGGCTTATGGGGTTTTTCTGTCGAGAGGTGGAACCGAATGCTTCCAAATGCAGGCACGTCGAGCGGCAGAAATGCCAATTCCCCTGTAGATAGCCGTTGCGACGGCAGCGACGCTCCATTGGCGTCCTTTACATGGTCGCCCGCAATCGACAGCTCCTTCGAGAGAAGAACCAACTCGGATCGAGGCCAGGATGAGGTATTGTGCACATCGATCACCGAGGCGTCTTTCCCACTGCCGTGGGAATGTAGCATAGCCGCGAGCAGTTCTTTGGATTGCGTTTCGCCATCCAGCGCAAATTGGCGCTTCCCGGCCCACTGATCCTTGGTCATTTGGCTCTCGGAGTTGCTTACGCTGCCCCCCGCGCCCCAAGTGTGTTCGGAGTAAAGAAGAACATTGCGCCACCCCTCAGTGAAATCCGCAGCTCGAAATACCGCTGCAGGCAGCATCGCCGCCAGCGCCTCTGCCTGTGTTAGCCGGTCTGCGGAGTTCCGGTTGATTCGAGACTCCAACGCAGACGATCCCGCGCCATCTTCCCAATAAGGGGTCAGGTCACCTTTGAATCGCGGCAGTGCGCTTCCATATCGTCTTTCGAATACGGAGAACGCATCGGCGGTCGAGGAGATCGCGAACCTGGGCCACTCGTAATGTTCATTCCATGTCTTAACAAATTCGCAAATCTGCGGGTCGGGTACAGCATTGTCTCCATGGCCCGACCAACGAATGTAGGAAATCTCATACGGTGAATTAGCGCTGTCAAGAAACTGCTGGCAGTCTGCCGCCATTTCAGCGTTCGGCGATCCCCAAATACTGTAGCCCCGCCCCGGCATCCATACCAGGATCTTCTCCCTGCCGGAGGCCGACACATGCCAAAATGGCTTGTCATGCCAGACCAGCCGAGTGCTTCCGACGCGGTCAGAGTTGTTGGGAGCGGCTGAAAAATAGCGGATCCCCGCCTGCGCCATCGCTGTGACCGTGCCCCAGGTATAGCCCGGGACATCGCTCAACATTGCGGAATTTACCGGAACTCCGCATTGCTTGCTCAAGCTCTGGGAGTAGCGGAACAGTTGCAAGAGTTCCTCAGGGCGGCACAAGCCAGTCAGTTCATTGGCATACATGCCGTTAATGGAGAGCCAGCCCTTCTTCAATGCATCGATAAATTCATCTTTCTCCGCCTGCGACTTGCGCTTCATGAACAGATCCGCGCTCCAAAGCACCTCAAGGTTCCAGGCAAATCGCGCGCCCTCCGGATAATCTGCGGTCTTGCGCGCCAAGTCGATCGCCAGGCTGATGTTCCTCATCTGCTTTTCTTCGATGTTGGCCTGAATGTCGGTATATCCAAGATCGTGGTGCGAGTGCGGCAATATATACACCAGCAGCTTGCGTACCGGCTGGAGCGTCACCTTGATGTAAGCAGTCGCATCTCCGACCGCAACCGTCACATTCACATCCTGCGTCACGCTGACGGGCGCAATAAACACTTGAAACGTGCTCACTCCAGCGGATAAAACTCTGCTATCCACCTCGGCGCCATCTAGTTTAGTTACTGCGGTTTCGTTGGCCCCAGAGTGCCGAAGGGTGATCTGGATGGGCTGTTGCAGCCTCCCATCTTTCATCATGAGCCCTCGAATCGGCACAGCTAACGGCGGTGCGGCTCCAATATCTTGTGCTTGCATGAACATCGACCAGGGAGTTGCCGGCAAAAGCGCGCCGCCAGTTGCGATCGTCAACCTTTTCAATAGTTCTCGTCGCTTCATCGGGTAGGTTCCTTCTTAGCGTCCGTTTTTCCCTCGACGGATGCCCATAAGGTCCGGCCACGCGGCAGCAAATTGCTTCATGCTGCCGGCTCCATTGCATTTCTGGGCGGTGATCATCGGCAATAACTGAACAGGCCAAGTAAGCCCGAGGCAACGCGGACTCCCAGCGAAGAAAGAATTTCGGGGATCGCGCAACTCGGACAAAAAGTTCATAAGCAAAGTGTCGCGTCGTTCGTGTTAGAGACTGGTCTC
The DNA here is from genome assembly GCA_965277925.1 of Granulicella sp. Classification (GTDB taxonomy): domain Bacteria; phylum Acidobacteriota; class Terriglobia; order Terriglobales; family Acidobacteriaceae; genus Granulicella. The sequence goes on from OZ255850.1 coordinate 4,123,960, forward strand.
TCAAGGAATTGCAAATCATGGACAAATCGACCGCATGAATCCGAAAACCAGAGTGATAATAGACTGCAACCGATTATTATAGAAAATGTCTTGACAAGCAAGAGTGATTTTGCCTAATATCCCCGCAGAATTCACATCAGCGTTTCATCTGTTGTGGACGTGTCGGTGCCGGATGGGAGCCCTGTCGACTGTGGCAAAATACCTGCTTCCGGGACAACTCGAGAGACCGGTTCCGCAGCGATCGGGAGACCGGTTCCAGGGCTGATGGCGGACCGGGTTCGCCGGTACCAACACTCGATTGTGATGATTCAGTTGGACGGTTTTATGCGGGGTTCTAAACCCGAAGAATCTGTGGAGTTGCAAGCCCTGAACTGAAAGTGGCCCTAAAAGGAGACCTGATATGACGCCCAGTGGAAAGAAATACGTCACACGATGCGAGAAAGCGCTGCGGAGCATTTTTCCCGCCGGCTTCCTTCTGATTGCGCTGTGTTCGATGGAAGCATTTGCCCAGATCGATCAAGGCGCCATTATCGGCGTGGTGCAGGACAGCACGGGCGCCGTCATTCCGGGCGCCCAGGTGATTTTGACTGACACCGAAACCGGGCTGGTGTTGACCGCAAAATCCAACAAGGCCGGCAACTACTTCTTTTCGCCTATCAAGACCGGCAACTACACGGTGAGCGCGTCTGCCTCAGGATTTGAAACCACGGAGGAGCAAAACATCGTTGTTCACGTGACCGATCGCTTGAACATACCGCTTAAGCTCAGACCGGGCAAGGTTAGCGAGACGGTCACGATCACCTCTACCGCGCCGCTGATGCAGACGCAAACCGCGGAAGTTGCCATGGACATCGATTCGAGATTTCTGAACGATGCGCCGCTCGCCAATCGCAACTGGATCTTCATCGCCCAGGAAGCGCCGGGCGTGACGCCTGCGGTGGGCCGCGGGGCCGGCAACGGAGATTTCTCCAGCGACGGTCAGCACTCGGAACAGAACAATTACCAGCTCGACGGCGTGGACAACAACACCGCGAACAGCGACTACATCAATGGATCGGGATACAACCTTGCGCCTCCGCCCGATGCTATCTCCGAGTTCAAGTTAGAGGCCAACAGCTATAGCGCGGAGCTCGGGCGCGGCCACGCGGCGGTCATCAACGCCACCACCAAGTCCGGCACTAACCAGATTCACGGGGATGTCTGGGAGTACGTGAGAAATACAGCCTTGGATGCGGTGGTCTGGAATTCGCCCCCGGGCTCCAAGCCAGCAAATTTCCACCTGAACCAGTTTGGAGCCACGCTTGGCCTCCCGATCATCAAGAACCACCTTTTCTATTTTGGCGACGTTCAGGAAGCACGGTACGTCAATGGAGCGACTCCCACCACCTATACCGTGCCCACAGCGCGGATGCGGCGGGGCGACTTCAGCGAACTTCTGAATCCGGCCAATCAGAATGGTTCCTGTCCGACCGTGCTGTTCAAGCCTAACGTGAATACCGGCGCGTACGTTTGCAACAGCGGCAAGATAACGACGCCGCCAAGCGGCGCGCTGCAGCAGGCCGGCACCAGCCAGGTTACGGCGGCTGGGTATACGTTCGCGCCTGGCCAGAACGTCTTCGCGACGAATCAGATCGATCCGGTCGCCCAGAAACTTCTCCAGCTATACCCTTGCCCCAACTACGCTGCCAGCGGCTACCCAGGCTATCAGCAACCCAATGGTGGATTCACTCCGGGCGACTGCAACGCCGCGACCGACAACGACACCGGAGCGACCGCCAACAACTACCAGACGAACCTGACGTCGACCTCAGACCCGATCAATATCGATCAGCGTCTGGATTGGAACGTCACCAGCCGGGACCTCGCCACCTTGCGCTTCGACTATCAGCACACCATCAACACCTTCCCTGCGCCGCTCGGCCCCATTCTCGACGGAACCGGAAGCTACCAGGGCCATAACCAGAGCTACAAGTCCGAGAACGTCATGTTCAGCGAAACCCACACCTTCTCCCCTACGCTGATTAACGAAGCCCGCTTTGGCTACAATTATGGCAACGACTCGAACCTGCAGTATGGCTATAACGACAACACATCGGCCACCTACGGATTGGGCGGCGTTCCGTTCAGCGTAGGTCCACAGAACGGCGGGCTGCCTGCGACATCCATCGGTGGCTACACCGCTTTTGGAGCCCACGCCAACGACCCGGCTCACGAGGGCCAGAACAGCTTCCAGATCCTCGACAATGTCACCAAGTTATTCGGTAACCACTCGCTGAAGATGGGTGTCGATCTCAACCCCATCCGCTGGTACAGCACGAACGCCGGGACGCCGCGCGGAGCCTACACCTTCGGCAGCACGTATACCGGTGTGACGGGCCAGGGTAACACCGGCTATGGCGGCGCGGACTTCCTCGCCCTGGGCACGCTGCAGGGCGGCGGATACAGCAATACGGATAACATGGCTAGCGGCGCCCTCAGTTCGTACACATACACCCACTTCGTGCAAAACTACATGGCCGCCTACGTGCAGGACGATTGGAAGGCGACGCAAAAGCTCACCCTGAACGTTGGGGTCCGGTACGAGTACTTCACGCCCCACAGGGAGCAGTCCGACCAGTTGGCGAACTTTGTGCTTCTAAGCTCGCAAATGACCCCCAACGGCGCGACCGGGTCGGGGCAGTTAGTGATACCCATCAGCCAAGAGAGCAACCCGATCCCCGCCAACCTCCAAGCACTCCTCACTGCGGATAACGTGCAGGTGGTATACACCCAGAACCATTACCTGTCGAACTTTGCCAACTTGAACTTTGGGCCGCGGTTTGGCGCATCCTACGCGCCTGACCCCCGCACCGTGTTCCGCATCGGCGGGGGCGTGTTCTTCGGCGGATTCGAGCCCGGCGGCGGCGCGGCCAATGATCTCAATCCGCCCTACGTCGTGAACGCAAACACTGCGGCCCTGCCGACCTGCACGACGAATAATTATTGTGGATCGCAAACTCTCTTCGGCAATACACTGGAGGGCGGTCTTGGGCAGTTCATGGGGGCTGGCGGTATCGCGAACCACTCCGCGTTCCCCACTATCGAGGAACAGGACCCGTACATGCACATGCCGTACACCATGAACTACAACCTCAGCATGCAAAAGGTGTTTACGCCCACAATCACAGCGACCGTGAGCTACGTGGGCAGTCTGGGGCGCCACCTGGTCACGGGCCTCAACAACCCGGACATGCCGCAGGCGATTACTATTGGAGGACAGCAGACCAACGGGTTCACCCCGTTCCCGCATTTGAGTGGGGGGCAATGGGAGTCGTGGACAGGCGCCAGCTCCTATAACTCCTTACAGGCAATGGTGCAGAAGCGCCTTAGCCATGGGCTGTCCTTTTTTTCCAGCTATACCTGGGCCCACGCGCTTGATAATACCAACGACCTGCTTGGCGGAGATTACGGCGCATACAAGCAGTCCGCTTTGATCCCTATCCGGTACGAGTGGGGACAATCCGGTTACGATATCCGCCACCGCCTCGTTATCAATACCGATTACGACCTGCCCTACGGCGTGGGCAGGCAGTTTGGCAATCATCGAGGCATTCTTGACGAGTTGCTCGGCGGATGGAAGACGGACATGGAATTCACGGGCCAGACTGGCACGCCGTTTACAGTCAGTATCAGCAGAATCTCGGGCTACGGAAACGCGAACGGCGGCCTATCCAACAGCGCTGTTAAGATCGCCAATCCGTATGACGCCGGCCTGCCGGCTCCCAACGTAGGCGGCAGTAACTTGCTAGCGAGCGGCATAACTGCAGGCACGCCGTCGAATTCAGCCGGGAATGTTTGCGCGGCGAAGACCCGGACCAGGGAGCGCTGGTTCAACCCCTGCGCCTTTGCAAATCCGATCGGTGTCTCCAACGCAAACAATGCTGCTGCAGCAGCTCTGCTCGAACCCTACGCGACCGGCCATTTCAGCTATTACTCGCCCGCAATCGGCCCTGATTCGGCACTTGCCAACGGAGCCTATAACACCAACGGGACGACAAACACCACTTTCCCCAACGGCGTGCCGTACGTCACCGGCTACCAGAACGTGAAACCCTTCTTCGGCAGTTCTAAGAACGATGTCTCCGGGCCTGGCAACTGGCGACTGAACGCGTCGCTGTTCAAGGACTTCAGGACCTTCCGCGAACAGTACCTGGAGCTCCGCGCCGACGCTTTCAACGTGCTGAACCACCCGAGCATCGGCAACCCAGGCAGCACCAGCACGAATATAGGGGGCGCGGGAGCCGTAATTACCGGACCGGGTTTCAACCAGACCAACACCATCGACGCCCGCTTCTTCCAATTGTCCGGCAAGTACGTCTTTTAGAGGATCGTTCCTGCTAAGAGAACTCTAAACAATAACCATCGCGGCCGCCCCTTTTCGTTAATAGAAGGGTGGCCGCAGATTCTTGTCGCTGCGGCCACTGGATGTAAACAGGTGAACCGTCATCAATGAGGTAGAGACGTTGCAACTATCAGGAATCGATACCTGATAGTTGCTCCAAGGAACTGCACGACCCACCTTCGGTCCGGCCGGTTGCAAACTCTCGTTGCTACGAATGAGGTTACGACGTGGCGACGCTTCGTGGGCGCCCGGTCGATTGCCGCAATACGAAGTGCGTCTTGTATTCGTATTCAACCTTGACGCCTGGATCCTTGAGTTCGTCCATCAGTGCGCGAAAAGACAGGCTCGCAAGTTCGCTGGGCGAGAAGCGAATCGTACTGAGAGAAGGTTGGGTGAAGTTGCAAAGCGGAAGGTCGTCAAAACCGATCAAAGAAATGTCACGGCCAGCCTGGAGTCCGCGGGCACTCATCGTCTTGAGGGCGCCGATGGCCGCCATGTCGTTACAGCAGAGCACAGCCGTGGGCGGATTCGGAAGACTGAGCAGGTGGGCCATTCCTTGCGCGCCGCCTTCCAGCGTATGGTTACACTCGACCACGAGATCCTTGTTGAAGACCACCCCGGCGAGCTTCATGGCCTTACGCAATGCGTCATAGCGCATGCGCATGCTGCTCCACGTTAGCTGGCCACTCAGGTAGCCGATGCGCTTATGGTCGAAGTCAGCGAGATGCTTGACCGCATCGCGCATACCGGTCAGGTAGTTGATACGGATGTTCCTCACGCCCTCGATGGAGCGGTCGGCGCCGGCATAAACGAGGGGAAGAGAGCCCGCAGCGCCCGCCAGGCTTTGCTCCATACCGAAGGTGAGAACAGCAATTCCCTCCACTTGGCGTTCCTTCATACGGTTAACGCAGACGGCGATGTGATCGGGGTCGGTTTCAGTATCGGCGAAGCTGATCAGAACTTCGAAGCCGTTTTGGACAGCGGCGCGTTCGAAGTAGAGGATAATCTCAGCGAAGAACGGGTTGCCACCGCTCAACTCGGAGACGATGAGTCCGACGGTGTGGCTGCGTCCACGGGCCAGCGCTTGCGCCTGGTAGTTCGGCCGGTAACCGGACTGCTCGATAACAGCGAGCACACGTTTGGCGAGTTTTGGATCGACGGTGGTGACCTTATTAATGACGCGCGAAACAGTGGAGTGGGAGACCTTCGCCCTGCTCGCAATTTCCCGAATATTCAAGCTGCGCCCTCAGTGGATGAATGCCCAAAAGTATAACGGATCGTACTGATCGCAATGAATAAAAGCGCGGTTAACACACAGCAGTCGCTCATAAATGACGGCTGTCTCCCGCACGTCACGATGTTGTGCATCTATCGCCGGCGGGTCCGCGGCCAGAATCTTATGGTGTAGAAGCCGCCCATCAGTACCAGCAGTACACCTCCCCAGACTGGGGCGTGGTAGTTCGCAAGCACGACCGGGGCGGGGTGTGCGTATTCTGTCACGCCGACATACAGGACGATGATGCCGTACATCAGCAGCAAAACACCGACGAAGAACCATACTGGCAGCATCTTGTAATGCTGGTGGTGAACTGGGACATCGTTCGTTTTTTCGTCCATGGAGACTCCTATTCCCTTACCAAAAGATGATCTGGAGAGCCGCGAATAAAATTGCAACGCCCACAGCCCAGAAGATTGGACGGTGATAGATGGCGACAACGCCGTCACTGGGTATGTCCGTGTAGGCCCACACAAGGTTCTTCAACTTACTCGCCGGTCTGGGTGTGGTGAAGAGGCTAACGGCCACCGTGACCAGCACACAGATGATCCAGGACCAGAGCGCGCGGTAAAGATCTTCCGCCATGGGTTTGGCGTCTGGTGAGAGGGCGATATAGCGCAGCCAGGCAGGGTGCAGCAGCACCGCAGTGTACATGCCGATCGAGGAGACGGTACCCGCGAGCAAGCCCCAGAACCCACCCTTGTCTGTGGCGCGCTTCCAGAGCATGCCAAGAATGACGGTCGCGAAGAGTGGTGCGATGAAGAAGCTCACGAGCGCCTGCATGTAATCCATGATGCTCTTGAAGTGGGTGACAAAGTATGCCGTTCCGATACTGGCAATCACCCCGAGGATCGTGCACCAGCGGCCTACCTTGAGGTAGTGTGCGTCTGTCGCGGCGCGGCGAATATAGGGTTGATAGATGTCGTAAGTCCACACGGTGGCAAAGGCGCTCACATTACCCGCCATTCCGGACATGAAGCCGGCGATCAGAGCGGTGACCCCAAGGCCGAGCAATCCAGGCCCGCAATAACGGGCCAGCATCAGCGGCAGAACTTCGTTGTAGCTGTGCAGGCCCGGCCCCGCGGCACTCTCCGGTACGAGTTTGAATGGAAGCAGGCCAAGGGCCAGCAGGCCTGGAAGAATCACGATCAGCGGAACGAACATCTTGAAGTAGGAAGCGATGATCGGGGCAAGCTTGGCGGAACGAAGATCTTTCGCTGCCATCGCGCGCTGTACGACCAGAAAGTCCGTGGTCCAGTAGCCAAAGGCGATCACGCCCCCCAGGCCGAGCAAAATGCCGGTCCAATGCACACCCATCGGGTTGCCGTTGAAACTGCCCAGCGGACCCCACAGATGAGTGTAATCTCCCTGCACACGCTCGTGAATCTTAGCCACCAGGCCGTTCCAGCCGCCAGCTTCGATCAAGCCTAAGACTGGAATGGACAGCGCTCCGAGCCAGATCAGAAAGAACTGCAGAACCTCATTGAAGATCGCAGAGTACAGTCCGCCAAGGGTGACGTACACCGCAACGGTGAGCGATGAAACCCAGATGCTGAAGTGAATGTTCCAGCCAAGTACCACTTTCATCACCAGCGCCATCGCGTACATGTTGATGCCCGACATCAGCACCGTCATGAAGGCGAACGAGATGCCGCTGAGTGCACGCGTCGACTCACCGAAGCGAAGCTGGAGATAACCGGGCACGGAGTGGGTGTTGGAGATGTAGTAGAAGGGCATCATCACCAGTCCCAGGAAGACCATCGAAGGAAAAGCGGCGATCCAGTAGAAATGTGTTGCCAGAATGCCATACTGGTAAGCGCCGGCGGCCCACCCCATTAACTCGAGCGCGCCGAGATTCGCGGAAAGAAAGCTCAGCCCGGCGACCCACGCGGACATATCACGCCCGGCCATGAAAAAGTCATCTGAAGTGGAGGCAAACTTTTTCAGATAGATTCCGATGCCAAGCACCATCGCGAAATACAGGATGATGATCAGAAGATCGGACCCGTGTAACGTGATCAGCCTTTCCGTCCCTGTCGAATTCCAAAAGGCCAGCAGGGAGATCGCTGAACCGATAAGTTGCATAGATATTCCTTCTGCGAATCGACTCACATATAGCGCGAAACGTCTTCAGAAATGCTTACCCCGGGGAGATCGTTGGATCTGGCGGTACTGTTAGGAACAGGCTGAGGATAACGCAAAGGCCCACAGGGACGATCGTAATCCTATGCCTTCATTTCTCTCCACTGGGAACAGGGAATTCCACGTGGAACACCTTCTCCATAAGAACCCACTTTTCGCCGGGGCTGGCAGGCGGAAGACGCTGCTGAAACTTCCACATGAGCTCCTCCCACTCCTGCATCCGGGGGTTTGCCTGATCAGCAACCGCCTTTGCTTCGAAACTGAATTGGCCGGCGGTGCGCAGCACCATAACCAGGCGAGTTCCGAGCAGGAAGATTTCCTCGCTCACGATTCCCTGGCCCCTGATGTGTTCGATCACCTCCGGCCAGACGACGCCGGGTTGGTGGAGTCGCCTGTACTCCTCGATGAGAGCAGGGTCGTCCTTGAGATCAAGTGCGAGACAATAGGTCTTCATGGGCGTGTTCTCCGGGGCCGCAGACTATTCGGCGAGTACCATCTCTTCGCATTCCCGCAAGTACTTGACGCTGTCCGTCACTAACGCATCGATCTTTGCTTTGTCTGGACGGCCGTACATTGCGGGGTAGGGATCGCCGCCGGGCCCGAGCGGCTCAAAGCTGACGTATCGGCCGGGCTGATTGAAGCCGATCACATAAAGCGCGCGGATGATGGTTGCCGTATCCAGTGCGCCTTCTCCAAGCGCCGAGCGATTGCTGTCAGCGAAGTGAAGATTCAGCAACATCTCTCCCGCATTCACAATCGCTTCGCCAATGTGGCTCTCCTCCGACTGCATGTGGTACACGTCGCCGTTAATGTGCGCGATGCCGGAATGATCCACTGCACGGATATATTCCTTTGCGTCTTCAAAAGAGTGGACGAGGCTCACCTCTGCTGCGCGGATGGGTTCGATCGCGCCCCGAATTCCATGTTGCGTGAACCAGTTCGCACACTGTTTCAGCGTCTCGACCGAGCGGTCACTTTCCATTGCGTCGAAGGCCTTGGGACGGCCGACTGCTCCCGGTACAACCAGCAAGTAACTGCCGCCCACAGCCTGGGTGAAGGGAAGTGTGCGCCGTAGATAGTCGATCGCCGCTTGCCTCACCTGCGGCCGGTTACTGGACATATCGTTGTCCGGCGAAAACATGCCACAGACTCCGGACACCTTAAGTCCGTGATCGCCGAGAATCTTCAGTGTTTCATTCACCGCATAGCCGAGATCCGGGCCATAGTGATTGCCATGCAGTTCGATGAACGACATCTTCGCCTTCTCCAGGCGTTTGGCGGACTCAGCAAGCGGCTCGAGTCCAAACCCCCAATTGCTCCAGGAGAGATTCAAGCGCGTCTTCAGCTTCTCAGGCGATTCCTTTTTGAGCGCAAGGAAGCGTTCGCGAATTGCTTCGTTCTTCCTTTCGAAGTTCTGCTGCTTCATCACGGCACCTTTCTGCTGCGCTACTGCTTGCGGGTGTGATCGCTGACCTCGGGCATATCGTTGTGTGCGTCCGGACCAAAATGGCGAAGCATCACAAAGGGATCGGTCTGCGAATGGTTCTCGATGACCACGCCCTCAGCGGCGGCCTCAGTTGTAATGAACACCTCGTCGCTCGTCATCTGGCCGAAACGGATGATGCTGGGACAGTCCATGGCCGTATTGCCAATACGGCCATGGCCCTGCGTTACGATCACACCGCAGGCAGCCTTGTCACGAAGGACGCATTTCCGGCCTGGATCGACCGTCAGTTCCTTAGCGCTAAACTTCTGCTCTCCGGCGATGGTCCCGTAAACAACCCAACGATCTATGAAGCCTTCGTCCACGCTGCCAGACGTGTGAATGGGTTCGATGTAGTGTTTTGTCTTGAAATGGGTATCCGTGTTGCGTTCCCAATCGAGCATCTCGACCATATAGTCCAGGTCGTTATGTCGGTCTTCGGGAATATCCTGCACCAGCGATTTCCGGCTGATTGCGTGGCCGTCGACCATCGACTGAAACAACGACAGCACATCGCTGCCCCATTGTGGCTCATACGTGAGCAGCGAGCCGGGAGCATGCAGGATGCGGGTCGGAACAAGCCATCCCGTTCCGGGCGTCAGGCGATAAGCCTTAGCGTAGGCGAGGATGTTGTTGTCGCCGAAACCCCAGTGTTCGAGACAAGCGCGCACCTGTGCTTTGGTTGTTCCGGGTTCTAGGCCGAAGTACGTGTGCGGAAAGTTGCCGGAGGTGAGGTTAAGCTGCGGAGGAAAGTAGTAGCCCTCGGGCTTGCCTTCTCTTCCAACCCGCTTGGCCTGTTCTTCGCTCTGGTGGAAGTGGTGCGGGATGGGGCCCATATTATCGAAGAACTTGCTGTATACAGGCCAGCGCTTGTACTTTTGCCACATCGTCTTACCAATAATGCGCTCGCCCTCGGCAGCCACCGCATCCCGCAAGAGCAAGCGACCACCGCTGGAGACGATGTAACTTAGTCCCTCGTCCTCGCCGGGGTTTTCGTTCTCGGGCATCGTCGTCGAGCCTAGCCAGCGCTCGTCAATGGCGCCGCGATGGACGCCGTAAGCGTAAAGGTCGCGAGAATCGAGCTTCATTCGACGGCCGGGAACCATGTAAGCGCGTGGGACCCATGTGGGAGCCAGTCGCAAAATGCCTTCGCCCTCTTCCATGGCTTCACGCAGCATGTGGTTGAGAGAGCTCTCAACGCTCATTGACGACCTCCGTTTTGAAGAAAATCTGGCCCGGGACCCCCACCCAAGAATCTCTGAGAGATCGGTCTCTTATCGCATCACAAAATTACACACTGGAATATAGCGTGTCAATCGTGAGTGTCGCCCCCGTATGCAATGCGTCCGATCCGTGGCCTAGAATGATGCGCTTAATGCTGCAAAGATCTGTGTTTTTCGAGATAGTTGGGCCCGGATGATCAGCCCTCATGGCTTTGAAGATCATCGGCATGATTAAATGAAGCCCCAGATCGCACTATCAGAGAACGGTAACCGAAAACCGGAAACTTCGGTGAAATTTCCCTTGACAGTTTTGCACGTCAACAACGAGGATACTTTGGTATCGAAGGTGACATCGTGAGAGGGAAGTATCATCATCCTGGCTGTTTCGGCGAACAGCCCTTACAGCATTTGCGGCATCCGCCAGTCAACCGCAAAAACCACATCGACAGGCTGGAGCAGTTGGGGTTGCAACGGCGATAAGTTTTACGTAGGCCAGCCGTGAGTCATCGCACAGCATCGGAAAGAGTCCTCATCTATGCCCGACATACTGATCTCCGAAAATATAAGCGGTAGCGCAGTAAAAGGCCTTGCTGGTCGCTTCTCCGTTGTTTTCGCACCCGATCTTTGGAGAGATCCAGCTTCCCTGCGTGCGTGTCTCCCCGACTTCCGTGCACTGCTGGTCCGCAATCAGACGCAGGTTGATCGCCGGCTGTTCGAAGCGGGGAAGAAACTGAGCGTCGTCGGGCGCGCCGGTACCGGCCTGGATAATGTGGACGTCACGGCAGCCACTGAACATGGAATTGTGGTGACGTCGACTCCCGATCAAAATGCCATCAGCGTAGCGGAATTGACAATCGGATTAATGTTATCGCTTGCGCGAATGATTCCAGATGCTCATGCGGACACCGCATCCGGCAATTGGAGCCGTCAGCGCTTTGTGGGAACCGAATTGTATGGCAAGATCTTTGGCATAGTGGGAGCGGGCAGGATCGGTTACCTGACAGCGAGTCGGGCAAAGGCTTTCGGGATGAAGATCATGGCTTACGATCCGTTCCTGAGTCCAGACAATGTGCTTCTCAGCGAGTTGCAGGCCGAGTTGGTTTCGCTCGACAGCTTGCTATCGAGTGCGGACGTTGTATCCTGCCACTTGCCGTCAACGGGACAGACCGCTGGCTTACTCAACGCCGAGCGCTTCGGAAAGATGAAACCCTCGTCGATCTTCCTCAACACGTCGCGCGGCGAAGTGGTCGTTGAGGCAGATTTGGCAGCGGCACTCAAGTGCGGCAGCATCGCGGGTGCGGCATTGGATGTGCGCGCTGTTGAGCCCTCAATTCCTGAGATCTTCGAACGAATCCCCAACGTCATACTTACCCCCCACATAGCAGCATTCACTCATGAAGCGCAAGCTCGCGTTACGCGAGCAATCTGTGAAGACATCGCGCGAATTCTCGATGAGGAGCCCCCGCAAAATGCAGTCAACCGAATTTGCAATTGATCCGGGATAGGACGTCGGAACGTAGCCGCTGCCAGACGAACTCCCCAGCTTTCCGCGAAGTATATTTTCTAAGTCTCGCATCGAGTAGATTGGAATGCATTTGCCGCCGCCGAGGTATATCAGGAGAAAAATGAATCGCAGACGATTTACCCAGATTGCGGGTCTTAGTGGGCTGGCAGCTGTTGCCGGTCTACGAAGCGGTGTGTCGCAAGTATCCGGAAGCCGCCAGGATCCTCCGACCGCGGACAACCATAGGCGCAATCTCTGGGATCACTATTTCGTCGGCGCAGCCTATTATCCGGAATGGTGGAAGCCGGAAGAGTGGGAAATCGATTTCCGCGAGATGCATGAGCTGGGTATCAATGCGGTTCGCATGGGCGAGTTTGCCTGGTCGTCCTTTGAGCCTTCCGAGGGAAAGTTCTCATTTGACTGGATGGACCATGCGATCTCGATCGCGCAGCGTTACAAGATTGATGTGCTACTTTGCACGCCGACCGCCGCCGTCCCGCCCTGGCTTTACGCGCTGAACCCAGATGTTCTCGGCGCAAATACCAGCGGACCGTATACCTATGGTGGACGCAAAGGCTATTGCACCAACAGCCCGACCTACCTTTCCGCGAGCGCAAGCATCACCACCGCTCTGGCAAAGCACTACGGAAAGCATCCCGGCGTGGTTGGATGGCAGTTGGATAACGAGCCGGGCTTTCCCTTCGAGTGCTTCGACGGCAACTGCCGGCACGCGTTTCAAAACTGGTTGCGCGCGCGTTATGGCACTCTCGCCGAGTTGAATCGTGTTTGGAACGGTGCGTTTTGGAGCAACGCTTACGCGGAATGGAGCCAGATCGGCTTTCCGGTCAACTCTGCGGAAGGCGGATGGCAGCCCGCCATCAGTCTCGACTATCGACGCTTCTTTTCCGACTCTTTTTCGAATCATCTGCGCCGTCAGTCCGTCATTCTGAAGGAGCATGGTGAGAATCAGTTCCTGTTTACGAACTGGCCATCCTGTACATGGTCGGTGGACGTCTTCGAAACCGGCAAGACCTTTCTCGATGCGGCGGCGTGGGATAACTACGTCAGTGCTCCGGGCCTAAGTGATTTTCACCGCCAATACATCGCCGCCTTCAACGACGATTTCGCCCGTTGTGCAGGCCGCGACCAGCATTTTCTATGCGGCGAGCAGATCGCGTACGTTCCTCCGAATGCGGCGCATGAAGGTCTACGCTTGCAGGCGTACATCAATCTGGCGCACGGAAGCCACGGCCACTCGTACTTCGAGTGGCGCCGTCCGGTCGTGGGCAACGAACAATTCCGGCCGTCCTTCATCAAGGGATTCGACGGAAACGTAAATCCTGCGCGGGATGCCCTCAAACAGGTCGGTGAAGAGTTCGCCGTGCTGGGCCCCCGGTTGGCGGCTGCAAAGACGAAGTCCGATATCGCGCTGCTATACGACTTCACGAACGAGTGGGCGCAGGGATTCTGGAACGTTGGAACAAAGGGAGACCACTACGACAGTGAGTCCTCTCGTTACTACAACGGCCTTAAAGTGCTGCAGCAGAATATCGACGTAGTGCCACTCGAACGAGATCTTTCCGCGTACAAGCTGGTGATCGCACAGAATCTGCGGCTGATTTCCGACGCGCATGTCGCGCGCCTGGAAGCCTTCGTGAAAGCCGGCGGGGTGCTTGTGCTCAACTTTCGCACAGCCACGCAAGATCCCGATGGAAGCATGCGCCATACGCTCGCGCCCGGACCGTTCAGCGACATGATTGGAGCTTCATCCACGGAGAAACTCGATCTCCAGGAAAGTCCTGCACCCACTGGCCTGATTGACGGAAACGAAGCCGCGCCTCTTCAGATTGCTTTCCAGGGTGTGAGCGACCAGTTTGCACCGCGCACCGTTCTCGAGCATCTTCGGCTGCACGGTGCGGAACCGATCGCCGGCTTCCGCGGCGGTCGCATGGAGGGCCTGCCTGCCGTCGTTCGAAACAAATATGGCGCGGGTTGGGTGATCTATGTTGGCACGGACAGCACGGACATGGGCTTCTATGAGGAAGTTGCACGCAGGGCTGCCGCGGCTGCCGCTCTGCATCCGCTCATTGTCGCTCCGTATGGGGTTGAGATCATTAGCCGCCAGGACGATGCGTACACGTACTATTTTCTTCTGAACCTTACTGAAAACCCGCATCCTGAAATTCGGCTGCCGCGCCCTATGGCGGATCTACTCGGGGGCGGGACGGGCTTGACTCGTGTCTCGCTCGGCCCGCTCTCGGTCGCCGTTTTGACAGCCCCACACGCATAGGCTCCAGCCTTACTCTGGAAGGGACGAAGTGTACCGGGCGTCCGAGGTAGAGGCGCAAAATGTACCGCCGAGGGATTCAAATAAACTCGAAGATCGACTGACGGTGGAGAGCTGAATGATTAGAGAAGATGTCTCGACGAAGTTCTGCTCGACTCGGGCGTGGAAGCGGCGCTCATTTATTAAAGCTTGCGCCACCCTGGCGGCTAGTCAGGTGCTCCCCGGTGCTGCTTTGCTCGAGTGCCTTCCGTTGGCCTCTGTAGAGAGCCAAACGCAACCGAGGGCAATGCGCGACCCTAAGCTGCTCGATTCCGCTCTTCCAATTGTCGGCACAGGATGGCGCGGACACATGTTTCCGGGTGCAGTGGCTCCCTTCGGCCTGGTGCAACTAAGCCCCGATACCAGTGGCCCTCCCGACCCGAACTGGAACATTCAGGGCAATTGGTACGAATGGCAGCACTGCTCCGGATACAACTATCGCGATAACATCATCAACGGTTTCAGCCACACCCACGTTCAGGGCACAGGCGGCATCGATCTCGGAGATATCCTTGTGATGCCCATGGTGGAAGGAAAAAACTGGTCCTGGGATAACGGCAAAATCGACGTTCTCACCGAGATGCAGATTGAAGCCATCGGATCCGATTCAGGCGTGACATTCAGTCCATCCGAGTTGGGTTACCGCTCGTTCTTTTCGCATCGACGAGAAACAGCCAAGCCCGGGTATTATCGCGTTTCCCTCGATACGCCCGGTGTGATTGCTGAACTCACCGCAACAAGGCGTTGCGGCATGCATCGGTATCACTATCCCATTGCACCACCGGAACAGCGCAGTGGGCTGATCGTCGATCTGGTCCACGGTCTCCATTGCAAAGTTTACGAGACGAAGCTCACCGTTGAAGATGCCGGACGCATCACCGGTCACCGCTTTACGCATGGCTGGGCCCACGACAGGCGCCTTTATTTCGTTCTGGAACTCTCGCATCCGGCTGCATCCGTTGAAGTCAACGTGGATGGTGCGATCTCCACTGCGAAACCAGGCAGCGATCATTCCGGGACCGAGATCAAGATCATGTTTACGCGAGCACTCGGCTCGGCGCCGCTTCTGGTCCGCGTCGGCATTTCTTCGGTAAGCCTTGAAGGCGCCGCGAAAAATCTGCGGGCAGAGATGCCCTCCTGGGACTTCGATGGCCTCGTGGGCCTCGCCGGCAAAGAATGGTTGGACGCGTTGTCGACGCTGGAAGCGACATTCTTTGAGCCTGCCGACAAACAAACCTTCTACTCGAACGTGTATCACGGTCTGGTGGCTCCCGCGACGTACAACGATGTCGACGGCTCCTACCGCGGCCAGGATAGCGAGAACCACGGCAATCCCGGCTTCACAAAATACACCACTCTTTCCATCTGGGACATCTACCGGGGCGAATTTCCGTTCATCACATTGATGCAGCCCCACCGTGTGAACGACATCATTCGCACCGTGGTCCTCGATTACAAGCAGCTGGGTCAGCATGCACTTCCCATGTGGCCTCTGTGGGGCAACGAAACCTGGAGCATGATCGGCTTTCATGCTGCCGGTATGATTCTGGGCGCGTACACCCGCGGATTTAGCGACTTCGATATCGAGGCGGCCTACGAAGCCATCCGGGACACGGCTCTGGTTGGCGCAGAAGCCCATGGAAACAGGGAATTGCAGACAATGTTTCGCAAATATGGCTACGTACCCTCCGACCTCCACGGAGGAGGAGTGTCCTCCACGCTGGATCTTGCCTACGACTACTGGTGCGCCGGTGCAATGGCCAGGCTGTTAGGCAAAAATGACGACAGCGAGATGTTCTTCAGGCTTAGCCAGAACTACAGGAATGTCTTCAATCCGGTCACGGGTTTTATGCAGGGTAAAAGCAAGGAAGGCAACTGGCGTAGCCCTTTCCGTCCCGATCAGGAGACGGATGACTATGTAGAAAGCGATGCCTGGCAGGCCAGCTTCAGCGTGCCTCACGATGTGAAGGGTCTCATCGATCTTTATGGTGGCGATGCTGCCTTTATCGACAAGCTCGAGGGGCTATTCACTGCGCCCTCTCGCGTCATCGATGCGCGACCCGACGTGACGGGAATGGTCGGCCAGGACGCCCAGGGCAATGAGCCGAGCAACCATCATCCCTACCTGTTCTCCTTCGCGGGCGCACCCTGGAAGACACAGTATTGGAGCCGCAAGGTAGCTGCGCTCTACAACAACACCCCCGAAGGGGTCCCCGGCAACGACGATTGCGGGCAGTTGTCGAGCTGGTATGTGTTCGCCGCTCTCGGCTTTTACCCGGTCAACGCGGCTACGGGCGTTTACGTTCTTGGCAGTCCGATCGTCAAGCAGGCCAGCCTCCACAATCCATCGACCAATACGACCTTTACCGTGATTGCCGAGGATAATTCTCCCAGCAACGTCTTCATTCAAAGTGCAGAGTTGAACGGTAAAGAATTTCATCGCTCGTGGCTGTCGCACCAGCAGTTAGTCGACGGAGGGGAACTGCGATTCAAAATGGGACCGTCGCCTAATAAGAGCTGGGGCTTCAACATGGAAGATCGGCCGCCTTCCGGCCTGCTTCCCGGCTGATAGCAGCACCTTAGACCGGATCGCGCGGCAAGCCGGGCCCCATCATTTTCTGCATGGGGGTCGCTTTCCCTCTATGCTTTGAATGGGGGCATCGGATGTGTCTGCAACGGCGCTGCCACGGCAAGACTAAGGACTGTAGAAACCATCCACGGTGCGCCGATCGTCGCCAATTTCCGGCCCGGCAGCGGATCGGTGTAAAAATAATGAGAAACTGGTCTCCGCAAACAATAGTGCGGCCACACAGACACCCAATCGCGAGGGTCAAAGGTCAATGATAGATTGCATACATCACGTGCTGTTGACATCGGCAGCGCGCAGCCGCTAGCATTTTCCGCGTACGAGAGAACGGTCTCTCAAAAACCAGTGGCATCAGCAAATAAGGTGCGGGGAGAGCGATGGACAGGAGAGAGTTCAACAAGCTTGCAGGGCTCACAGCGATAGGGGTCATGACGCGTGAGCTGGCTGCCCAGCAGATGGCGTCTGCCCACGAGGTAGTCCTGGAGGACCGGGAACTTCTCGTCGCGTTTGACACCGCCTCCGGCGCTCTCACACGGATGGAGCGAAAGTCATCGCAATGGCCGATTCAGCGACGGCCGGCTCTTGGCGCCTCATTTCGTCTGCTGGCTCCGTTGCCAGGCCGCCGCATGAACTTCATTCTCGGAAGCAAGCAGCGGGCTGCCAGCGTTGAAAAAGTCTCCAGCAACCAGGTGCGACTGCAATGGAAGAACCTGCTCAGTGAGCACGGCGGAGTTTTGCCGATAACTTTCACGGCAACCGTCACTCTTGAGAAAGGCACGTTGGCTTTTAATAGCGTGCTCGAGAATGATTCCGATTTGTCGGTCGAAACGATCGACTATCCCTACTTTGGTGACCTGAATCCGCCCACGTCCGACACTCCGATGCAGACCGAGCATCTCTGGGTTGGCGCGCTACAGGGAAACGAAATCTATCCTCGCTTCTCGAACGCACTCGGCTACTGGGGTGTCAGGTATCCAACGAAAACGATCAACTCCAACCAGAGTCAGATCTGTCTCATTCAGTCCCCACAGCAAGGTATCTACGTAGGAATGCACGATCACGCGATTAGATATCTTTTGCAATACACGTTTGAGCAGCATCCAGGCGTGATTGATTGGGTTGACAACGGCGTTCCACAAAAGGATGAAATTTCGGGGCTGCCGGTGCACTTGGAATTCCGCACTTGTCACTTTGTATTTGCGCATCCTCATTCCACCTTCGCGCTGGCCCCAGTCGTTCTCACTCCCTACAGCGGAGACTGGCATGCGGGCCTGGATATCTACAAACAGTGGCGTGCGACCTGGTTTGCCAAGCCACAGACCCCGGCATGGGCCAAAGACGTCCACTCATGGCTGCAATTGCAGATCGATGGAGCCGAACAGGATTATTCCGTTCCGTATCGTGACATCGCTAAATATGGTGACGAATGCGCAGAGAATGGCGTAACGGCGATTCAGTTGGTGGGCTGGAACCGCGGCGGCCAGGATGGCGGCGATCCATCGCTCGACACCGACCCGGGACTCGGCACGTGGCAGGAGCTTCACGACGCCATCGCGCACATCCAGGCCAAAGGCGTGAACATGATCCTCTTCGGCAAGCCCATCTTTGCCGACATGTCCACCGAGTGGTACAGAAATGAACTTCATAAATACGAGGCAATCGACCCCTACGGCAATAAGTACGAGTCGGGCGGCTACAGCTATGACACTCCTACCCAGTTGGCGGGCATTAACAATCGCCGTCGTGCGATTATGGACGTCTGCTCTCAGGCCTACCGCGACATTGCTACGCACGAGTTCAAGAAGACGCTTGATCTAGGCGCTCATGGCTGGTTGTTCGATGAAGTGATGCAGCACAATGGCGTTTCGTATTCATTCAGCCACGATCATGGATACAATCCGCCAGGGTATCTCTTCAACGCCGACATACCGTTGGTCAAGCAATTCCGCGCTGCCGCCGACAAGGTCAACCCCGACTTCCTCTTTTCCGGTGAAGGCCCGGGCGACTGGTTGATGCCGTATTACACGCTTGGCTATTACCGTATCGGGGCAGGTACGCGGCATGCTCTCCGGTACATCGATCCCCAGGCGCCGCTTATGGCTGCCGTCAGGGGTTTCGACGCACGCGACGAAATCAATCTTGCCCTCGTCTACCGATACATCATCAGCTACGAACCCTATAACTTCAAAGGGCACGTCACCGACTTTCCATTGACGTTGGCCTACGGAAAAAAGGTCGACGCGCTGCGCCGTAAGTACAAGGCGTGGATATGGGATGCTGAATTCCGCGACACGTTAGGGGCCAGCGTTACCTCGGATGGCTCGCATCGATACAGCGTGTACCAAACAGCCAAGGGGACGCGGGCCGTTATTGTGACTAACCTGGAATCGAGCCGAGCGATTACGGTATCTATAGACATTCCGCATTCCGGCGCGCTGATGACGGCGACGCCAGAGCAACCCGAAGCCCAGCCGATTGACGGCAAGCTGCAAATCTCGCCGCGCTCCGCGGTCGTCGTGATGGAAAAATAGATTGGGCACTGGCTTCCGCAGACATCAGTTTTCGGGAGCGCGACTGCATCAGGAGTGAGGGTGCCATGATTGAAAAGATGGGTCGTCGAATAGTCTTCTTGGTCTTATTTGCCGTATCGCCTGCGCTTTTAGCGCAGACGCAAAATTTTCCACACATTGAAAAGAACGGCGATCACTACCGTCTGATGGTCGATGGCAAGCCGTACTTCATTCTCGGTGCGCAGGTACATAACTCCAGCGGCTTTCCCGCCGCCATGGACGCGGCCTGGCCGGTCATGCACGCCATCGGCTGCAACACGGTCATGGTTCCTGTGTACTGGGAGGTAGTCGAACCCAGGCAGGGAACTTTCGACTTCTCTGGCGTTGACGCCATTGTGAAAGGCGCTCGCGAACAAGGGCTGCGCCTCACTCTCTCATGGTTCGGCACATGGAAGAACGGTGCTATGACCTATGTTCCGCAATGGGTGAAGGAAAATCCGGCGAAGTATCCACCCGTCATGGACGCCACTGGCCATGCTGTCGATGCACTCACTCCGCTATCCGACGCCAGCCGCGTGGCCGACCGAGATGCGTTCGTCGCGTTCATGCGGCATCTCAAGATGATCGACGGCGCCACAAACACCGTCATCTTCATTCAACTGGAAAACGAAGCCGGCGTACTTGGTTCCGATCGCGACTATTCGCCCCAGGCGACGTCCAGCTTCACTGGAGCTGTCCCGGCTGAGGTTCTTTCTTCGCTGGGAAAAACGGCATCAATCGGAAGCACCTGGACGCAGGCTTTTGCTGCCCGCGCTCCGGAAGTCTTTATGTCTTACTGGACCGCCCGTTACTTTGAATCCATCGCTGCGGCCGGAAAGGCTGCCTATCCGTTGCCCATCTACATCAACGTATGGCCGCGAGAGCAGCCCGGCTTAGTACGCCCCGGCTTCTCATCGCCAAGTGGCGGCGCCGTCGCGTATCTGCTGGATATGTGGAAGCGCGTGGCGCCGGCCATCGATGTGATCGCTCCAGATATCTACGACGAGAATCTGGATGCATATCAAAACCTGCTGCATCTCTACGACCGCCCAGATAACCCACTGCTTGTCCCTGAAACCGGTGGATCGGTTCATCATGCCGAGAACATGTTCCTGGTCTTTGCCGCCAAGAACGTCCTTGGAATCTCCACTTTCGGTGTGGACGCGGGCCTTTCCGCCGAAGATTTGAAAGCTCACAAAGGTTGGGCGAGCGAGACGGCGATGAACTATGCGCTATTTGGCCCCGCGGCCAATGCGTGGCGTTCGCTCAGCGATGCCGGTCGTTTGCAGGCGGCAATTGAGCAGGAGGGACTCGCCAATCCCACGCTTAGTTTCGACAGCTTCGATGTCGCCGTGCGCTTCGGGCAAGTTACGGAAAACTACGGCGGGGCACGCGGGCGCGGCAATCCTCTGCGCAACGGTCGCGTGCTCGTTGGCCAGATTGCTCCAAACGAGTTTCTAGTTGGCGGCATGAATGCGAACCTTATCTTCGCTCCAAAGCTCGGTGCGCCCGAAACCAAGGCCATGCTGCTATCGGTCGAAGAAGGCCACTTCGAGGCAGGCGAGTGGAAAGTGGATCGTCTGCTGAATGGCGACGAGACAGCCTTTGGGGTCACCCTTCCTGCCCATGGCCAGACGTTGAAAGTGAAAGTTCGCGCGTACTAAACCGCGCTTCGGCAGGCACCCCGCACTGGTCCAGCATTGGCCCGCTGAAGTCAATTGACAGTGAAGTGATACTGCCCGGAATGCACTTCGAGGACAACGTGTTCGGAAGTTTCCACTGCCGAAGCGATACCCACGGCAGGGGAAAATGTTCCATTACTCCAAAGGACACGACCGCCCTCCGAAATGCGAGCCTCGTGTGTTCGCAGTTTGGGCAGGTGAATCCTGGCGCGACTATTGGCCGGAATTTCAGCAGTGAGAATCAAGGTGGTAGCATCCGGCTTTTCCCAGCCTGTGCGGAGGATCCCCTTCACCGTTGGAATCTCTGATTTAGCCCACGCCAGGCCGGAGATGTCAGGTCGAATATCCAACGTGCTGAACCCGCCGCCTGTCGGTTGAACGCCGCAAATGTATTTGTGAAAGAGAGAAGCGGGGTACGATGTCCACGCGTGGTTATACTCCGCGCCCGGGTCATTGAACGTCTCCCAGTTCGTACCGTTGCCTTGCAGCATTTTCTTATAGCGCGCCAGATCCTGTACAACAAATTCCCCCATCTTTCTGCTGTTGAGTGTGCCGCTATAGAAGGCGTCGCCGCCATAACCGCCAATACTTACGGGGCCGGAGTTCCTGATAAAGTCCGCAACCGCGCCTATCTGTTCCTCCGGGGCCAGATTGAACCGCAACGCCCACGCGCTCGCCAGGGCGTAGTGGTCCTTTCGGTCCGTTCGCGAGTAGTAGTAGCTGCCACTGAAAAGCTTTGTGTTGATCCCGTTCTTAACGACTTCGCTTTGCTCGTGAAAATCGTGAGCCTCCGTGTTCTTTCCAAGCACAAAGGCGACTTCACCGGCGATGCGGAGGTTTTCGTAATACTGGCAATTTGTCGCAATGTTGAAACCGCCGCTCGGCATCGACCCGCCAGCGTATTCCGAGATGCGCCAATCCCGTTCTGGCGCCTTCATGACCGGGTTGATCAACCCGGATCCTTTGTCCTGATATTGCCGGATCCAATTCAGAAATGCCGCGAGGTTGGGGTAATGGTCTTCTAACGACTTCAGGTCTCCGTCGAATAAATACTGCTGCCACAGCAGCATGGGCCAGTACATCGACCATTCCGGAATGCGATAGATACCGGCGGGACTGCAGGCAAAAAAATCCCCGCTGGGCAGTTGTTCAGCGGCATAGTCCCGAATGATCTTGTCGATGACCATTGTGTTCTTGTGGTTGTAAAGCAGCACGTTTCCTACGTTCCAACTGTCCGCCAGCCATGGCGACTGCTCGCGATTGGCATCCACGCTGATAATGCCCTGTTGCACATTTTGCCGGGCCGTACGCTCGCTCATTGCGAAAATACTGTTGAACAGATCGCTCGAGCACTGAAAGCTGCCTCTCACGTCCGCAGTCGTATAAGCCCATACCCCGCGCACATCGGCAGTAGCCAGTTCACCCGCGTATCCGGTGATTCTCAACGTGCGAAAGGAGGCATGTCGGCCAATGTTGGGCCTCCACGTTTCCACCCCTCCCTTGCAAATGTACTGGTCCCAGCCAGCCGGGCCTCCGGTCCCTTCCAATTGAAAGTAGTCTACTCTCACAACGTCGCCCGGCCGGTTGTGACGCATAACCAGTTGGAACCAACCGTCATAGCATTTCCCAAAATCCACAAACCATTCTGTGCCGTCCGGACGCAAGTTGGTGGGCGGCAGTTCGGTCTGCTCTGCCTGCGGCCCCACCATTTGCGCATGCAGCTTGAAGTCCGAGCAATCCACCCGGCTCGCATTGGGCCACGCAGAATCGGGGAAGCCTTGCCGCGTCCAGCCTTCCGGTTCCAACCGGGCATCGTATTGAATAGCAGCCCGATTTCGGCCTCCACCGGCCGCCCCAAAGTAAGTCGGGTGCGAATCAAGAAAGGGAGTTCTGGTGGCCACCTTCCATGTTTCATCACTAACGACCTGGGAAACTGATCCATTCCCATAAGCAATATGTGCCTCCAGGATGAAAGCCGGCCGTGCATTTACTCCGGAGTCGTTCCACGTCCCAAGCCAATGGCCAATCGCCGCGAAGATGTTGGTTCCTTCGACCAGCTTGTCCGTAATATCGTACGCGTTATATTGGCCAAATCTAATCGGATCGCTCCGTGCCGGGCCGATGCCAAGCAGCTCGCCATTGAGGTGCAGAAGATAATCATTGTGAGCACTCACATATACCCGCGCCCGAACAGGCTTCGCAGCAACCTGGAACTCTTTTCTAAAATAAGTAAAGTGATTCTCAGTATGAGTGCCATCCCAGAGAAAGCTGGCTCTCCACCGACCCACCGGCAAGCCGATATCAAACGTACCCGGCTCACTGAAATCGCTCCGTCTGCCGCGCCCGTCCCAAACGCAAACCTTCCACCAATAGCGCGAACCTGCAGTCAAAGGGCGGCCTTGATAGACCACTGCGGAGGACTGACTTGAAACGATCCTCCTGCTGTCCCAAAGATCACCATCGTTGTTGGCTAGCAGCTGAGGAGAAGAAGCTACCAGCACTCGATACGCGGCCTGTAACTGTCCGCGTCCTACGGCGGGAATCATCCATGTCAAACGAACGTCACCATCATCGATAGCCAGAGGGTTCCGAACCCCATTCGCCAGCAACTCAACGGGTGCGATCGGTCGTCCGCCATAATTTTCGATCCAATTTGGAGTGTCGGCCCGAAAGAGACCATCCATTCCCAGAGCACTGCTGAAGGCGGATGCGCGACCCGCCAGCAATTGCGCATAGAAGAGAAAGCGGCGCCGGCTAATGCGCGGAAGTTTTGGCGTTAGGAGCAATACGCGACCTCCGGTGTCCATGAGTTTGGCGATTTTCCATTACATCGCAATCGTTTCTAGGAAAAATAAGCAACTGGTTATGCCAATACGGTCGCGGGACGAAATCCGTGGTCCCACTTTGTTTCCGACTGCCGCAGAGGTACAGCTAGCAGAGCGTAATAATTGTCCGTCAAATAGCCTTCATAACCTGTCGGTGTTCCATCCCAGCGGCGCCAGTCATTCGACTTTCCCTTTGCGTCTTTGCCTTCGAAGCCGCTTCTATCGTATTCGCCGAGCATTGCGAAGAGAATCTCGTCTGCTTCCACGTCGCGGCCCAGGTCGTAAAGGGCGGCGAGTGTGAAATAGGCAAAGCTGCCCGTCGCGCCCGCATTCTCGTAGTTCTGGAAACCGTCGGCGTTATCGGCCCGCACGCCTCCCCCCACATGTCCATCAGGATTTCTGTGCACGTAATCCTTCAATGGAACGGTGATGAGATTGCCTGGCAAACCCATCTTGAACTTGTCATAACCGACTTCCTTCATTTTGGCCATCAGCTTGTCCATAATCGCGTTGGCTAGTGGCTTCGCCACTAGCCCGTAGTGGATGGCGATTCCGTTTACCCAGAGGAAGTAGTAGTCATGCAATTCCCCGTCGGCACTGCGCCATCCACCTATAACGCCGGTTTCAGGGTTGTAAAAGCGCTGATAGAAAACGTCACGCAGTTTGGTGGCGGCCTTCTCATAACGCGCTACGTCCGCAGTCCTTCCGAGCTTTTTTGCCAGTGCCGCCATATTGCGAAGTGCACGATAGCAGAGTGCATTGGCATAGGCATCTTCGTACCCAAAGCCGATCGTGTCCCACCAGTTCGACGGGCGAATTTTCGGAAAGCCTTCTGTCCAGATGCCGGAGTTTCCGCTGACGCAGTATTTGATTAGCCCGTTTCCGTTGGAGTCGGTCGCCAGCATCGCCTCTGCCCAGGCGCGAATGCCTTCATAATTCGCAGCGAGCCAGGCGTCGCTGTGGCCTTGCCGAACGCAGTCGGCCGCCGCGATGATCATGGCCGGGAAGGTATCGGCAGTGGTACAGGGGCGGTCGGGGGCGACCGGCAGGCCATAAGCAAAACCTCCTGCCAACATGCGGTCGAGCGTTTGGCGCATCACATCGAGAGCTGTAAGGCCTTCAACCAATGGCGGCGCGAGAGATGCTATATCGGCAAATTCGTAATAGCAAAACGCACAGGAATCGCTCGCAGTGTTGTTGGCAAAGGCCTGAAGTGAAGGATTCAACTGTAGTGCATTGAGCCAGTTGCGCCGAAATCCATCGAATCGCGCGTCTCCTGCAATTCCCGGCGCGTCGGGATAGATGGCCGTCACATCGAGTGTATAGACGATGCGTCGGTGCTTGAAGCTCGCTCCAGGCAACGAGAGTGCCGCCATGGACTGAGGCCGGTTCGACGTATAGGTCAGACCGACGCCCGGCGTGTTCGAGGTAAGACGCATCGAGCCTTGACCCGGGAAGTGCAACAGCGCGGGGGTGGCCAGCAAGCCGTCCTTCGAGAACAAACCGAGTACAGTGCTGTGAACTTGCGAAAGGTTGAAGTGAAAGATCAAAGCAGGTGGGTCGAAATCTCCAGACCACTCGGATGTCAGGACAATTTTGTCGCCGGAGAATTCGAAAATCCATCCGGCTGGGGAACGGTCTCTGGCCCCTGCGGCGCGGTATTCAATCCGCCGGACTCCGCCCGAGAGAGAACTGGACGTCTTGTATCCGCCCCAGTTCTTATTTCCGTTCAAGATGTTCGTGCCGCGCCGGCCTTGTCCCAGGCCATCGACATTGAGGCTTAGAAACTCCGGGGCCGCGGCTGATAGTTGCAACTCCATGTGGTCGGATGTAAAGCAAAAATCACTTTGCTCATCATCGGCGAGTGCCGTAATGAGGGGGTTTCGAGAGAGGAGAACGGCCGCGACCGCGCCTCCCGATCTGAGAAAATCTCTGCGCTTTAGCACTGTGTGTCCTTTCTCTTGCTCATCGCAGTTCCGCTTACGCCATCGCAACTGTTTCCTGTGCGTTGGCGAAGCAACTCTTCGCCATGTCGACAAGCTTGCATGCCTCTGCAAAGCGGTCCGTTTCTTCTCGAAGTAAGCCCGTGGAGGAGTCGAAGAATGTGCGCGCGTAGTCGTACTCTGGACCGAGCAGTTCAGAACAAAACCAGAACTCTTCGCGGTCCGCGTTGCGGAAGAAGTTCATGAACACCTGTGTCCAAATGGGCTCGAAAAATGAAACAAACGCGTTCGTTGCGCGTTGAAGATCGACCTGCATGCAACAGCGATCGCCGATTCTGCCATGCAAAAGCGCTGTGCGTTCGATGACGGGCGACAATAGCTCGATGCGCTTGTGGATGTCGCCGTATGGAATTTCCTGACCGGTATACCAATGGGAGAAATCGCCCGTGAACTGAATTTGAGGAGTGCGGCGAATTAATTGCAATGTGCGCCAGACATCCTGGGTGATCGAGCCGCGGTGGGTTTCCAGATAGAAGGGAATGGAATGGCGTTCCGAGGCGTTCAGAAGGCTTCGAACCAGATCATCGATTTGGCCATCATCTTCGTAACCAAATCCCGCAATGCAGCTAATTGCGACGGCGCCTCGTTGCTTCCAAACTCTGGCAAGCTCATCGGCTGCAGCGGGTTCGGGCACTACGCCAACCCCCAAGATGGCCATTCCCGCCGCGCATGCCAATGCCACGTTTCCGCCTTGCACGGCCTCAAAGCCGGCGGATGCAACCCTCTCGTAGCGCTTGATCGCGGCGGAATGGTGACCCACGGAAGAACTAGGCAGATCCTCGAAATTGCCAGCCGCAATGGCGATTCGCAGGCGTTTGCTCAGCAAATGCGCCCTCGTTTGCCAGCGCTGCTGTGGCCTGGCGGGTTTTCGCCAATCCAGCGTTCGTCGGCCGGCTCGCTCGCGAGCTGATATCGGGAATCGGAAGAGAGACGGAGCCGATCCGAGCGGTTGTCGAGGCCGCCATGGACAAGGTCCATGCAAAACACGACGACATCCCCAGCTTCGTACTCCGCGACGAGCCAGCGACCCCCAAGCGATTCACGGATGTGGTTTGGGTCTTCCGAGAGCCAACCATTGTAGCCATTCGCGGTACGGGCTGGATCATCTTCCTTATTGATGCAGTAACTGTCGACGTCGCGTGCACCGTAGGTTTGCCGCAACCGTTCATGGGTGTGACTATTTTCCAAAACCATAAGGCCCCCGATCGTGAAACCGATGTTTCCGAGAGGCACCCAGGCTGTAAAGAGGTTTCGTGTTCCGCGGCCCATGAAAACGATGTCGCAGTGAGACGGCGTGCCTGAACCGGGTGACAAACAACGCAACCAGGTGAAGTCGTAATGGAGGACCTCGCCGCCCAGGAATTGCTCCATGAACCGCATGAGATTTCCTTCGGGATTGTAGAGAAGCTCCTGCAGTTGCACATTGTTCTTCTGAGCGAGTTCCGGTTGAAAGAACAGCTTTGCACCCTGCTTCTGAATGCCGTCCATTATGTCCGACGTCGGGTCGAGTTGGCCCTCGGATGAGAGCTGCTCGAGAACCCGGCGTCTCGCGCTCATGACCAAATTTCGATCCAATGCTCCGCGAAGCAGGAGATAGCCGTCCTCCCTGATTCGTGCTTGCAGGGCTGCGGTGTTGGAAGTGAGAGCTGACGATTCGCACATCAGACCAAGCTCTCGTTCGCCACCCGCGAGATGCACCCCGCAGGAATATAAGTCCGGTAATGCCACCGCTGCGGGCATGTTGGCCGATCCTCCTAAAACTGTGGTGAGATTAGTCGTCGGCGGCGAGGGCTGGCAATGCAGATTCGGGGCGGCGATATATACTTTTCGCTCAGACGATATGACAGATTCCATTCATCACTATTTGTCCTTGAGGTTGGAGGAGAAAGCATGGGGTATCTACGTCACGAGTGCCGGGCGCGCGGTGCTTCACGCAGAGGATGACTATCCTCCGTCAGGACACCCGGCAGGTTATGCGTTTGACTGGAAGCGCGGTCGAGTCCTTGATGAATTTGTGCTGCTGCTTGTGACGAAAGGTCGCGGCAAATTTGAATCGCGGCGGACGGGACTGGCGGACCTGAGCGCGGGCGAATGCGCATTGGTCTATCCAAACGAATGGCATCGGTATCGGCCGAATTCTTCTTCAGGATGGACCGAGTATTGGATCACCTTCGATGGCGGTTTCCCCAGGCAGTGGTTAGAGGCAAGGTTGCTGCCCCCAGACTTGTCCATCCTGCGTAACCTTACGCACGCGGCAGCCCGGCTCGTTGAAGAGATCTTGTTAGAATGCGCAGCTGGTAGCACGCAACTGAGGCTTTCAGGGCTGTGTCACTCTCTGATTGCCCACGTTTTGGAGTCCGCGCCCATGAAACCGCATCGGGCTGAGACGGACGTTTTGTGCAGAGCAGCCGACCGCTTGCGAAATCCCTTTATACGAGTCAAAGTTCCATCCCTCGCACGAGTCAGCGGGATGAGCGAAAGCACCTTTCGACGCAAATTCAAAGAGAATTTCGGTGTTTCTCCGCAGCACTATGCAAGGGTCGAGAGGATCGGTAAAGCAAAGCGGATGTTGATCGAAACTGACTTTCCGATCAAGGTCATCTCTTCACAACTAGGCTTTTCCAGCGAGTACTACTTCATGAGAACGTTTCGAGCGATCGCCGGTGATACGCCCGCTCGTTGGCGCGCCGAGAATCTTCGCCACATCGAGAGCCGACCGGAGCCCAATTCTGACCGAAGCGGATAGCCCATCCATGCCACCAGATTCGTGCTGTGCCTTGACTTTGGAAAGTACACGTTCCTTCTGACGAATCTGCGAACGGTTTGCGGTGATAGGAGCGTGACAGCGATGAGAGGGGCGAAGATTTGGTGATGAGCGGCTGGAGCCAGCAATGCTCCTTGTCTTCTTCCGTCAACCCTCACCTCTTACCTCGGTACGGCCTCAGGGTTTCGACGACGCTAAGGCCGCCTGATCTCGCGGCGGCAGCGATGTATTTGACATCGACTCTACTCTGCGCTTATACGGAGCGCAGGTTCCGATGACGATGAAGACGGATACTGCAATTGTCCGTAATGGCTCCTGAAATGAGCCGCTCGAATCCAGCCTCATCTCGGCAGTTCGTTGAACCCTCGTCCGCTCTGGATCGTTGGTACACATCTTTCTGCTCGCGCCGCTCTAGTTTTTGCCTGCTTAGCGCTTGAGATGTGGAAGACGTATGACTTCCTCGGTCCTGGTGTAAAAGCCTTGAAGGACGCCTTCAAGACCGCATTATTGTTCAACAGGGTCTGCAGTTCCTCGGGAATGGCGTACTCGGACGGCTTCCTGAGTTCTACCTCCTTTCCGGACTGCTCCAGTTCGATGGCTTCGTAGAGATAGCTTCTCAGGGGTAACTGCAAGCCTGTTCCAGACACCACGCACGAAGCGCTTCGCGACCTGGTCAGAGCCCGAGTGGATGCATCGATGCACCTGATGCGTGCGCGCCAGCAGCTGCTCGCATTCCTGCTTCGACATGGCCGTAGCTATCAGTTTCGCTGGAACGGGTGTTGGATTTCACCAAGAAGGGATTGCCCACGAACCTGCTGGCCGTCCGGCAGAACTGCGTTGCCCTAGACGACCTAACTCCTTCAATGGAACTGGGTGATCTATTGCGCGCGCGATCCATCCAAGGACTCGTCTTCCGAAGCGCCGTTAGCCGCAGCAAGAACCTGGTCATCTATCTGGAGCATTGTCTTCCCGATGCTCTAGAGATTCACAATGCCTCAGAGCTAATGAAAAAGATGCAGCAGATTCTCAAGCCACGGCCCACAGCTAGCATCGGTTGTGTGAACTTGCTTCCACTATGGAACGAAATTGACACTCGCTTTTCGGCGATGTCTCTGTCAAACGAAGCTCAACGCGTACGTTCACCGGGCGCAAGTGTTGAACCCCGCGAATGTCCGCAGCGGGCCGATAAGGTATGAAGAAGTGCAAAAATAATCGGGGTATGAATCCTCTTTTCCGCGTAGGGTATTCTTGCGGGTATCGCTGTGGAAAACGCGTCGAACGTGTTCATTTGCAATGCTTCTGAATCCCTGGGGGGCAACCAACAACGCATTTCCTTGCACTTTTCTAAATCTTCCTAATCAATCAAAAATCCTGCAAATAAAATCGGTTACTGGAGTCGGGAGTCGTTAGGCCTCGCAACACTGACAGTCGCGAATCCTACCTGAGCTTGAGCAATTGTTCAAGAAGCTACGTCAGGGTTTGTTCGGTTGAAGGAGCAGCTGCTGCTGCGCGGATGCGGTAGTTGAACTCAACGCGGCGTCATAGGGCCCAAGTGTTCCTCGACTAATGTCAAGCGCACCGCCCACATCTGCGATCGCGTGGCGCGGGAGTTGTACGGTCTTGCGTGGCGAACTTGTTACTTGGGCTTTGCAGCCAAAATCACAACCACCGTCTTGTCGGCGTCGCCGCTATGAACGGTGATGTGCAACTGGTCGCCCGCGTGGCCGAAGAGATGCCGGGTGGCTGCTTCGCCTGCGCTTCCCCCCAGAGGCTTGCCTTCTACCGCGACGATTGCGTCGCCCGGTTGGAGATCGGCCTTGGCCCCGGGAGAGCCGGGTTCGATCGCCGCGACCACCGCCCGCTCGTGGTCGAGTTCGATTCCGGTAGAACCACGGTCTCCTACCTTGATGAAGCCGAAAGGCTTGAAGTGGCTGTCGCAATACGCAATCGCCGCCATGCCAGCAGGACCTACACCGAGGCATGGCACAAATGCCCACGCCAATCGATCAGTGGCTTGACGACATAAAGAAGCTCGGCGATTTGGGAGCATTCGGCCGAGCCGTCTGCGCAGCGCGCACCAGGCTCACGTCTCTTTCAGACCCGCTGCGCCGAATTGTCAGATGCAGTTCTTCGCCCTTGTGCCCGAACATGCGCTGAGTAGCGACTGTTCCGGGCGTGGGCTTCACCGGCTTGCCGTCGATCGCGAGGATTACATCCCCCACTGCCAAGCCTGCTTGCGATGCCGGGGATCCGGGTTCAACGTGCGTGATTACACCATCGTCTTTCTCGGATGTGCCAACGACCAGCCCGCTGACGCCAACATCGCCGGACTTCAGAAATCCTGCCTGCTCGAAGAGTTCAGCGCATTTCTTTGCGGCCGGGCCACCGATCGGGCCGATTCCGATGCAAGGCGCGGTTGCGCCCTCATCGTTCACCAATTCGGTCCTGAATTGGGCGGCAGCAGGTAAGCAGCTGGCCGCGACGAGAAGACACGGGAGTGCCAGGGGTCCGGGGTGCGAGAAGATTTTGGATGAAGCGAAATGGGAAATCTCGGAAGCAAATCGATATATCGCGAACTTCATGGCGTAAGGCTCCTGCATAGAACGCGCCAACCGCAGGCAAACTGTGTCAGAAGCGATTTCACGTGCAAGACCTGAGTCCCGTTCGCAGCAACGGCCGTAGGCAGAGGAGAGATACGGCGGGATTGAGGGGCGTTTGGAGAAGTTACAGTTTGTTCGCTGAGCCTGACGATCTATTATTGGCGTGCTCTTATACGTCCTGTTCAGTTGTTCCAGACCCAGAAAAGGACCACCTTTGCCCGAGCCCGGTGACATTACGCTCTTGCTCCACCAATGGAGCGAAGGAGGGACGGCAGTCAACGAGGCTCTGTTCGAGCTGGTCTATCCGCATCTCCGTCAGATTGCGGGAGCTATTTTCCGCGGCGAGCGCCCGGAAAACATTCTGCAGCCGACGAGCGTGGTCAACGAGTTGTTCCTCAAGCTTGTCCGGCAGCGAAGCCTTCGCTTTGAAGACCGGGAACACTTCTATAGCCTCTCCGCCAGGCTCATGCGCCGTGTGTTGGTCGATCACGCACGGTCGGAAGGCAGGCAGAAGCGCGATGGCGGCACTTCAATTCCTCTGCGCGACGACCTCCTTTGGATCGACGTAAATCCGGCCGATACTATCGATCTCGATCGCGCTCTCGAAGAGCTTGAACTGATCGATCCGCGCAAGTGCCGGATGGTCGAACTGCGATTTTTCCTGGGGTTTACGGCGGAAGAGACAGCCGAACTGCTCCACACCTCCAAAGCCAGCGTGGATCGCGATTTGAGGTTTGTTTGCGGATGGATGTACGACCGTTTGCACCTGCCTTGATCTGTGACTTTAGCTCGCCGCTTCGGTTGCAGCATGATCCTGGCCTGACACACTGTTCATCGATCTGGCGCGTACAGGGAAGTGAGAATCTGCATGACATCCGATTCCGAGAACTGGGAGCAGTTACAGGCTCTGTTCCACTTGGCCGAAGACGTGCCGGACGACGCGCTGGACCCGTTGCTGTTAAGCGCCTGCCTTGAACCGGGACTTCGGAGTCGAGCCAAGACCTTGATTGTGGCGGAAAGAAAGGGCCGATTAGAGTCCGCTCTCTCCGTTGCGCCTGCGCAGACCGGCAGGATGGGACCTTACACCATTCTTCGTCACCTCGGCTCAGGAGGCATCGGAGCGGTATACCTGGTCGAGCGAATCGTCGGCGGGGTCGTACAGCGCTCCGCGCTAAAGATACTCTCGCTGCACGCCACGGGTCCTTTCTTTATCGACCGTTTTGCGCGCGAGCAGCACATCCTTGCCTCCCTCGACCACCCTCACATCACCCGGATGCTGGACGCCGGCATCAGCGAGGCTGGCCAGCCTTATCTGGTAATGGAATACGTCGACGGGGTCCACCTGGACACCTACTGCGATGACCGGTCGCTTGGCATCCCTGAACGTCTTCAACTTTTTCTTGGCGTCTGCGATGCCGTGGCCTATGCGCACCGCAATCTCGTGGTGCACCTCGATCTGAAGCCGTCCAACATCCTGGTGACGGAAGCGGAAGGCAACATCAAGCTGCTTGACTTCGGTACTTCGAAACTCATCCAGCCCGATAGCCTGCTGACCACCACAGTCATGGCGACGCCTGCCTATGCGAGTCCCGAGCAGTTGCGTAATGAGGCGGTCACCACTTCCTGCGATATCTATGCATTGGGCGCAATCCTATTCGAACTGCTCGCAGGTCGGCGGCCGAACCAGGACAGCTCCGTCGCCATCATGATCGAGCGGTCGATGAAGGAGCTTCCGCCCGAATCGCTGATTGAAGCAGTCACGGCGGCGGCGGCGGAGCATCGCGGTCTCACCCAGGCTCGTCTACGCAACGAACTCAGTGGCGATCTGGCGACGATCGTCGCCAAGTGTCTCACGCCGCGGCCCAAGGACCGCTACACCTCGGTGGACGCGCTCACCGTGGACCTGCAACGTTACCTCTCGGGCCGGCCTATCCTTGCCCGGCCGCAGACCACGACCTATCGCATTGGCAAATTCGTGCGCCGCAATCGCAAATCGGTCCTGGCCGCAACGCTCGCAATTTTAGCCTTGGCCGCTACTACCGGCTACGCTCTGTGGGGTCAGGAGCAGGCCTTGCGCGAGGGCCGTCGCGCCCTCCAGATGCAGACCTTCATGTCCGAGCTCTTCAAACTCGCCAACACCAGCTACATGGGAAAGCCCGCCGCAACGGTGCCGGAGTTTCTCCAACTCGGAGTGAAAGTTCTGCCGGACTTGATCAAGAATCCAGCCGATCAGCGCGCGGCCCAGCTTAGCCTTGCAAAATCGATGTTCCAGGATTCGGATTATGCGGACGCGCAACCAGTCTTCGCGCGACTCATCGTCGATGCCAAAGCCGCGCACGATGACGCCACCGAGGCCGAAGCCGAGGGATTCGCCGGCAGGATTGCCTATAACCTCGGTGACACCGACAGGGGCAAGGAACTCGCCTCTCACGCCTTGTCGCTCTCTCATCGGCCGGGAGTTACGCCTTCCGCACGCATACAGATCGAGGTCTTTTACGCCGCAAATCAGGAAGACGAGGGCTTTCGAACGGATGAAAATGTGAATTTATTGGAGGCCGCCGTAAAAGAGGCCCATAGCCAGAACGTCTCAGAAAACGAGTTAGCCGACGCCACCCTGAACCTTGCCGAAGTCCTTGGTCCCCGGGGCCGGTTGCAAGAGGAGGACAAACTCACACGGGAGGCGCTCGATATCTACAATCGCGAACCCTACGCCATCTGCGACCAGGCGAACGCCAACGAGCACCTCGCTCTTGTCCACAATCAGATGAAGGATTTTCAGGGAAGTCTCGTCCTGGTCCGGCGTGCGTATGAGGGCTACAAGACCTGCACCGGAGAAGACAGCCGCAACGCTTTGGAAGTCCAGGGTTATCTAGCGGCCGCAATGCTTAGAGTGGGTCAATACAAGCAAGTCATCCCTATGCTGGAAACCTCGCTCCCCAAATGGATCAAGATTGTGGGGCCGGATAGCGACGCGTTGGCCACTCCGTTACTGTTTCTCACCAACGCCTATCTCCAGGACGAGGATTTTGTTAAGGCTGAAGCGACCGCAGCGACCCTGGTGCGCGTTGAAAAGGATCGGATCAACCCCCTCAGCGCGCAGATGGGGGTCTGTCAACTCGCCTGGGCGAGGGCTCTCGCCGGTCAACAGCGCTATAGTGACGCCCTCGCTCACGCCGCGCTGGCAGAGGCCGCCTTCAACAAGGAAAACTCGAAATCGCCTGGAACACAGAATAACGCCGCCAGAAACCATGCGCTGCTGCTGGATCTTCAGTCGAAGCTCTCCAGGTAGGCGATAGGAAAGCACCGCGCGTCCGTCCCTCGAAAATAATTCCTATAAAACCCGACACACTTTCTTCCCAGATGGCGCGATCCATAGCAGGAGCTCCTCTGCCATGATCCTGAACGCCGCATTCCGCCGCGTTCGCGTTTATGGGGTTGGAGTTCAATTTGAAGTCCAAATCAACTGAATTGGAGAGCTTATTCCATGAACTCGAAAGTATGCCTGAACCTATCCCTGCTCGGTCTGATCGCGTGTCTGGCTCCCATCGCCCACGCGGACACCCTTGGAATGACCACTGTCCACGCCACCGACTCGGTCTACGCGGCTGGCGCCTATGCCGTCGACGCGCCATCCTTCGGTGGAACCGCTCCGGTCGGGATCGCCATCGCACCCGGCGTTACCTCCATTACCTTCTCCTCCTCCACCGGAGCTACTGTCACCGTCAATGGCGGCGGCAACTACAACGACGCCGATGGCATCGGCTCCGCACAGGGCGAGACCAACTTCGGCTTCAACAGCCTCTCCGGCATCTCCTCGCCCACCGCTGGTTATATTGCGGGTGTCTTTCTCGCAGCCGGTGGACCAGCCGGAACCGCACCCACCGCGCTGAACTTCGACGGCACGGGCGGCACCAGCTTCAACTCACTCTCAGCCGCCATCGACCAGGTCTTCTACGTTGGTGATGGCCTGACCGGAGACGCCACCGGTACAACCCAGACCTTCTATGTCCCCACCGGCGCGACCGAACTCTACCTCGGTCTCGCCGATGCCTGCGGATACAACGGCGGTCCCGGTTGCCTGGGTGACAACGCTGGCTCCTTCACGGTCAACTACGACGAGGCGGGCTCCGGCGTCCCCGTCAACCCACCCCCCGTGCCCGAGCCTTCCAGCGTGGTCCTCTTTGGAACCGGCCTTCTCGGTGTGGCCGGTACCATTCGCCGTCGCTTCGCACTTCGCTAACATCGGGTTCTCGATTCAGAAGGGGCGTCAGCGATCCCATGCCGGGCTGCCGGTAAGGTTGCTGACGTCGTTGTTTGCAAGCGTGCGTCTGCTGTCAAAAAGCTCTCGTGCGTTCGTTAGCCCAGGAGCATGCAGGGGGTGTGACGCCTTTCCAGAGACCTCAGATCCGGGTGAGAAGGCCAACGCTGAAAAAGAAAGCTCACCTTGCAGGGGATTCAATCGGAACTGGCTGAAACGCCGAAGTGAGGCAGAACGAGAAAGCTGTTGAGGTGGACCGCGCTTCCGGTTCAACTTCTCGCGTAATCAGGGCCATCACCTCGATTCAGGTGGTGACCTTTCGATCTGACATCGGCGCCCTGCTTCCACCTCAAAAAAATCGATTCCCCTGACACACTTTCACGCCAGATGGCGCGATCCATAGCAGGAGCTCCTCTGCCATGATCCTGAACGCCGCATTCCGCTGCGTTTTGTGAGCTGGAGTCCCATTTGCTTTGCCCAGGAGATGGTTATGCGAAATTCGAATCGGTTGGTACTAGCGGTAGTCGTGGTGCTTGGCGCTGGCGTGCTTGCTCCGGGCAGGTTAATGGCGGACCCCATCAATTACCCGGGGGTTTGCGTACCTGCCGATCTAACCAATCCTGGCGGTAATGCGGTCGTTACGCAATCGTGCTCGCAGACGCAGGTGTTGCAGATGACTACCGTGACGAATTCCGTCAGCGCCTATCAGACCACGATCACAGCAGAGCTGGGTAGCGGTCCGTTTCTCTTCGATGCGTCGTTCAACCTGCCTTACTCGGACGCGGTTGTCCAGGCAGCGGTGCTTGAGGCGGAGGACGATCTGTTCTCGGCCGGAGCGGCGAGCTATAGCGGGCCGACGCTGGTATCGAGCACACAGAGCTTGAGTAGCTCTGTCAGCACCGTGACCTCCGCGCCTGTGGACAGTGGAAACGGTTTCCTTGGCGGCACCACCACCTTCGGGCCAGCGACCATCCTGCAGGGCAACCTTGGCTTATGCCAGGGATTAATATCAGGCAATGACGGCGGTATCGTGCCTGTTGGATGCGGTGGGCAGGGACTCCCGTTCGTTGTCTTTGCCGGCCAGACGGATATCACCATCAACGGCGACGAAGTATTTGACGTCAACCAGGTAACGACCACGACGGACACGACGCTAACCTCGCAGGTCTATAACCTGGATGGGGTTGAGACGGTACCGCCTGTGCCGGAGCCGGCCTCGATCTGTCTGCTGGGGACGGGGTTGCTGACGATGGTCGGAGCTGCGAGACGGCGTTTGCGGAGAATGGGTTCGTCCTCAACTACGACGACCTCACGGCGAGATGAGGCAGGATGTCACCGTGTCTGAGATCGGACTATCCGCTCCGACTGCTGCTGCATTCCAGTGGAAGCGCTCGGGATCCATAGCTCTGTCCTTCATCCATGAGGTCTATCATGCCAATTCGTCATCGCAAGATTCCATCGCCACTCCTGTTTCTATTTGCCGTCTGCTGCATCATGCCCTGCGTTGCGCAGAGACGGCCAACAGCCGCTACTGCCGCGAGTTCCACCTCGGGCAGCGCCGGTCAGACGTGGCACCTGACGCGCGAAGAGCGCTCCGCTCCGCTGACAGACTGGCAGACGCATCAGTCGCGCAACTTCAAGATGATGAGTATGCTGCTGCCCGTGGGCTGGCAACTTGATGTCCGTCCCGGCCCGAACTTCGCCACCATCGACTGCGCGGACACGTCGGGCCGCATCATGATCTCTGCTACCAGTCCGGACAAAGGCACCGGCATCTTCGTCATTCCCGCGAACGCGAGCATGTCCTCGAACAGCCAGGCGTTCCTGCAGCAGAAGGCAGGCATCATGCGCAACTTCAAAGGCGCCTTCAACTGCACCATCGAGCAGCCGAAGCCGCTTGCCGTGGCTTTGCCGGAAGGCGCCGAGAAGATCGTCCCCGGGGCGCAAGTCGTCGGCCAGGTCGAATCCGTCCCGGGGCTCAGCGACGAGATCCCTCAGATGGTTGCCGGCGCCAACCAGCGCGGAAACTCTCACATCACCGCCGAAGCCGGACGGCTGCGCCTGACCGGCTCCTTTCAAGGCAAGCAGGCGGACATGTGGCTGATCGCGCTCGCCACGCACCGAACCGAACCGGCGCCCGGCGGAGGCACCGTGACCTACAACGATCTGCCGCTCGCCGCGGTGATCTATGCGCCGCCCGGCCAGCTCGAACAAAACGACAAACTCCTGATGACCCTGTTGTCTTCCGTGCAGATCGATCCCGAGTGGACCCGCAACGCACAATATTTCGTCGCAGCGTTATACGAGAAAATCGATGGTGCCTACGCTCAGGTCAACCGCATCCATCAGCAGATGGCCCAGGACAATGCCAATGCAGCCGCACAACAGGCAGCCGTTCGCAGCGACACCGCAAACTACCGCAGCAACGTCATGTCCAGCGTGGCCCGCAACCGCTCGGCCGCACTTGACCACAGCTCCCAGCAGTTCGCTCTTTACATGGGCGACCAGGCGATCTACAAGGACCCTGCCACTGGCCAACGGGTGCAGATGTCCAGCGGCTACGACCACGTTTGGGCTTCGACGACCGGCAATACCAGCGACTACATTATGACTGACTCTGCCTCGTACGATCCCAATGGCCACGCCGGCAGCGCCGGCTGGACCCAGATGCAGATAGAGCATTAAAGATCTTACGCTGAGGTTCCGAAAACAAATCAGCTTCACACGTTCGGTGGCACAGCGTCTGCCATGCTACATGGCGGCTCACGGCGAAATGGCAATCGATCAATGGGACGGTCTCGGGTTCCGGCCGGAGCGCTACCGTCGGCACGGCCTTCGCGAGCGGCCTCAAGGTGGCCGTGGTGACATCACCGGCAAGCGCGTCGCCGGCGCTACCCTGATCTTTGCGTCTTTCCGTGCCGTATCGGGCGCCGGCGCGACCCTCTCCGCGCTCTCTGGCGCCAACGGCGCAGATGGCAGCTTCAGCGTGACCGCGGCCGCCAACGCCTCGACCGGCAGCTACACGGTCGTCGTCAATGCACCTAATGTTGCTTCCACGGCACTGTTCACTCTCGCCAACACAGTCGCGCCTCCGGTGATTCCGGACTTCGAGCTCACCGCGGCGGCCGCGAGTCTCTCTGTGCTCTATGACATCTCGGGTGCCGACACTCACTGTAACGCCACAAGGCAGTTTTGGACTAGACTGTGGCTTTGCCAGATTCGCGGAAACAGTCGCTCGGCCCAAGCTGGAGCAAACTTGCAATGTCTGCACTGTCTGAATTTTCATCCCTTGTTGCGACACTCTATGAGGCGGCGGCGGATCCCCAACAGTGGGCTCGCTTTTTAGAAGAGTTCTATGTAGCCATGGATTCCACGCGTGGAGCTCTGACAGCAGTAGCCGCGGAGCCCGAACTCACAAAGGTAGTGCTGGAGGGGTATACCGAATCCGAGGTGCGCGCCTACTCTGAGTACTATTGCCAGCACGATACGGTGTTACAGGCAGGCCTGCAAACCGTGAGACAGCGCAGCCAGTGGATCGGTTCACTC
The DNA here is from genome assembly GCA_965277925.1 of Granulicella sp. Taxonomy (GTDB): domain Bacteria; phylum Acidobacteriota; class Terriglobia; order Terriglobales; family Acidobacteriaceae; genus Granulicella. The sequence continues at coordinate 4,163,109 of OZ255850.1, forward strand.
GGCGAAATTCTCCCGTATCGCGAACTCGAGACAAGCGAGATTTACAACGATCACTATCGCGCCATGGACATGTACTATGCGGCCTGCATGATGGTGGGAGCTACAGGGCCCTATTCCGCTCTCGGCTTGGCTGCATGGCGTCCCAGAGCGAACGGGCCGTTCCGCCCGGAGCAGCTTCACCTCGTTGAGCTGCTCACGCCTCATTTGAAACAGGCTTTTCGTCTTCATGCACAGTTGAACACTCTTCGCATAGAAGCGGGCGCGTTCTATTCCGCGCTCGATGCAACGGACGTCACCGTGATAGCGCTTCGATCCGACGGGTACATTTTAACCGCCTCTCCACGCGGGGAAGCGATGCTCAACAGGAAGGCCATCCTTGCACGCCGTGGTGGAAGGCTACGCGCTGTCAACGCCGAAAGGGATCGCACCCTGCAGCAGCTCATCGCCTGCGCGGCTCGCGTCGGTGACATGAATCTCGGAAAGTGGGATGACACATTCGTGCAACCTGGCGGTTCGCTTCTCTTGCCCCAAGCTGGCCAACCGCACGCATTGCAGATGCAGCTCTTGCCGGCCCGGTCTGGCGGCGCCTTGACCGGAGTGGATCTGGCAGTGCTGGTGTTCATCGCCGATCCCGGAACTGTTCCTCCCAGCCGCGCACGCATCTTGCAGGAGTTGTATCAGCTCACGCCAGTTGAATCGAGGCTCGCCGATCTTTTCCTGCAGGGCCACGAGCTGAAACAAGCGGCTGAGGAGCTGAAGCTCACCTACGAGAACACCCGTTTTCATCTGAAGCAGATCTTCCGCAAGACAAAAACGACCCGGCAAACGGAGCTTCTTCGTCTGCTTCTTGCGATACCGGCATAGCAGCCAGCCAACGGTAGAGGCTTACAAAGCAACGCTGCCTTCAGGGTTCCATAGATTCGTTTGCGTTCCGTGCCATAAAGCTCCCAGTTGGGAGTTCCATTACGGGAATGGCCGATTAGAGTGAGGACACACCTGTGGTGATCCAAGGGTGTAGACATCCTTCTCTACAAAGCAAACATCAAGGGGCCCTACATGCGTTTTGGTCAGTTCGTTGCTGTCGCCACCATTTTTTTGTGCAGTTTTGCCGCTCACGCCGACCCGATCGTCTACAGCCTGTCCGGAGTCTTCACCGGTACTCTTGGGAACACCAGCTTTACGGACGACCCTGGCACTTTCACCCTGCTGAGTGATACCTCCTTGGTCACAACCATCGCTCCCGGCCTTTATTACGCCAACACCGGCGGGGCCGTGGTCCTGAATCTGGGCGGCTTTGCTCCCATCTACTTCCCCGGCACAGCGCTCGGCGTCGAGTCCGAAATCGACTCCGCCTCCTTTTACGATATCCCGAGCGGCTTTGCGGTCGGCGACTACGCAGCCGCAATCAGTACCGACGACATCGCTAACTACGATACCTATGATCTGACGACCTTCATCGGTCCGGTGCAGGGCATAGCCGTCAGTACCGGAGCGATTGCCGAAAGCAGCTCGCTCGGTGACCTGACCATCACCGACGCAGGCGCCTATACCACCTTCACCGCCGCCCCCGTCGGCGTCACTCCCGAGCCCTCCAGCATCGTCCTTCTCGGCACCGGCCTGCTGGGCGTTGTGGGAGTCGTTCGGCGGCAGCTTGGGCAGGGCGCTGAAGCGACGTAATGCTTGCACGAAATCGAAAAGCTACAAGAATCGCGGGCCGGATCGACGGGCAATGGTGCGATTCAACCGTTCGTCAATCGTTGAGACGTAGTGCGAAAAGTCACGCACACCCCTACCGCTTTCCCAGGAGATACCCCGATGCGCCTACGTTACTTCGTTGCCAGCGCCGCGCTGCTTGCGGCCGCCTGCTCACCCGCCCTCGCCGACGAGCTCTTTACCCTCACCAGCACCTCTGGAACACCTACCATCATCACCTTCACGCTTCCTGACTCGGTGACCGACACGGTTGACGTACCCGGCGTTGTTATGGTTGACGGCGTTGCTGTCTCCATCAACGGAACGACGGCGGATGACACGCTGTTTTTCGTAGCGAGTTCGTTCCTGGGCGGATTGGAGATCGATAAATCGAATGGTGCCGGCACAATCCTGCTGGATACCTCCGGTCCACAGCTCTTCGGCGGGACCGGCGGCGTCTATACCTTCTCTTCAGGCGGACCGTGTGCGCTGACGAACTACTTCGGGATTGGCACCTATACCAACAACTTCAGCCTGGACATCACACCCGCCGCAACGCCCGAGCCGTCCAGCCTCATCCTGCTCGGCACCGGGCTGCTGGGCGTGGCGGGCGTGGTGCGGCGGCGCTTCGCGCAGGGCGATGAAGCTGCCTGAGTCAAAGCCGCAGTTGGTGAAGAGTCGTCTTCGCCTTCTCGTTTGTCATTCCACCCTCACCTTTCCCGGAGCCTCTATGAAAAAGCTCGTCTCTTGCTATTGCCTGCTCTGTGGGCCTTTCGTGGTGTGCGCGGCGTTCGCGCTCGTCGCCATCCCTATGCGAGCTGACACCATTACGTATTCGTACACCGGAGGGGCGCAATCCTTCGCTGCCACGACAGCCGGCGTGTACGACATACTCGCCTACGGCGCGCAAGGCGGCGGAAGCGGCGGCGGACTCGGCGCGCAGATCGGCGGCGACTTTACCCTGATTGCGGGCGAAGTGCTGACCATCGACGTAGGCGGTGCAGGCGGCTACGATGGGGTTGCGGGCGGCGGGGGTGGAGGCACCTTCGTCGCGACGTCAGGAGGAACACCGCTCGTCGTTGCGGGCGGCGGTGGGGGCGTCGGGCATGACGCCAGCTCGGGGATGATCGGGATCGGGGTGACGTATGGCACCCCCGGAAACCCCGGCGGTCCGGGAGGCGCGAATGGTTCCGGCGGTGATGGCGGCGGTGATGGCGGCGGGGGCGGCGGGGCTGGGTTCAGCAGCCCAGGCGGCAGCGGCGGCACGTACGGCGGTTCCTACGGGCGCGACTATTCTCAGGGTCTCGCAGGTGGACCAGGGGATGTCGCAAGCGACGGGGGCTTTGGCGGCGGTGGCGGCGGCGGGTTTGAAGGTGGTGGGGGCGGCGGTGGGTATAGCGGCGGCGGGGGCGGCGGCGAGGACCCCCTCAACAACCTGGGCTACGGCGGCGGTGGCGGCGGATCGTATCTGGACGCCTCGGCAACCAACCCAGTCTTGCGCGCCGGCCGCAACGGCATAGAAAGCGGCGACGGCAAAGTCACCATCAGCGAGCTTTCCGCAACGCCGCCACCAGCCGTCACGCCGGAACCGTCGAGCTTCATCCTGCTCGGCAGCGGGCTGCTGGGCGTGGTGGGCGTGGTGCGCCGCCGCCTCCTCCACGCCTGACGGCCACCCCATTCACAAGCCTCAATCTTAGGAGAATCCATCATGAACCGTTCCTCTGCCCTCCGCCTCTTGCTTGTTCCCAGCCTTGCAGCGCTCGTCATGCCTCTCAGGGCCCAAACCACCTCAACGGCCGTGATCACCTCCTGCGTCTCCAAGCTCTCCGGCGTCTCGCGCATCGTCGCTTCGCCCGCGTCGTGCAACGCGGCCGTCGAAAATGTCGTTCAGTGGAACCAGCAAGGTATTCAAGGTCCGAAGGGCGACCCAGGACCGCAAGGGCCTCCGGGTGAGGGCTTCAGATACATCATTCCCGTTCCCGCGACAACTGACCCGGGTGCAAACGGCGACAAGCTCCAAGCAGCGCTCGCGAACATTACCGATGCGACCGTCTCCAGCCCTTATGTGCTGCAGTTGGACGCAGGCGAATATGTGATCACAAGCAGCCTCGTGGTTCCCGCCTACGTGTCTCTTCGCGGAGCGCTCGTCGGGTCCACCACGCTGATAGCACATTCCCACACCGCCGTGATCTCCCTCACCGCATATACCACCCTTGCGGACCTCACCGTCGACACGGAACTCCCGATCGTGGTCGAGAGGGCGCTCGGCCCCACGTTCGTGCGCGACGTAAATGCTGGCTCGTTCCGCTTTACGGCGACGCAAGACCAGACCCTGAAGATTCAAAGCTCCGTCTTTGGGAGCGTCGCCGGGGCGAATCCAGACGATCTCCAAAACACCAGCCTGCTCGTTATCGACTCTCAAATCGGCAGCTTTAATCTCCCTACATACAACCCCGGGGGTCTCAGCGGCCGGGTCACTGGAGTGAATTGCATCTCCACCTTCAACGGCTCCTACACGCTGTACACAAACACCTGCCGTTGAGATCGCTCTGTCACGTAAACACGCATGCGAGGCGGCTTTACATGCCCCAATGACATTTCGAGTCTGGACCTACACACAAAAGGAGAAACCTGCACCATGAAAATCCAATCCGCCTTTCTCTTCTCTCTTCTATCCGGCATCGCAGCTCTTACTCTCGCACCCGGTATTGCCGCCGGCCAGACAACTTCAACGACCGTCATCACCTCCTGTGTCTCCAAGCTTTCCGGCGTCTCACGCATCGTCGCTTCGCCCACGTCGTGCAACGTGGCCGTGGAGAATGTCGTTCAGTGGAACCAGCAAGGGCAGCTAGGGCCCAAGGGCGATCAAGGGTCGCAAGGTCCCAAGGGCGACCAGGGGGCCCAAGGACGTCCCGGAACGACCGGCGCGACTGGCTCCTTTTCCACGAATGGCTTTGTGACGGCGGTGAGCTTCAATGCGGATCCGTACCTGAATACATTCTTCTACTTCGACCCCTCAATACAGCCCACGCTCAACCAGAACGCAATGACGAACACGGTCGGTGCCGGCAACTTCTTTGTCGTCCCATCCGCTTGCACCTTGTCATCTCTGAAGGTTGCTGGAGTCGCCACCAGTGACAATGTTGGCTCGTTGTATATCGGAACCGATTTCTTCGAGTTGTTCGTCAACGAAGCGGACGCGGGAATGGGCTGTACGATTAACGAGCAATTCGGTGGTGGCCCGAATGTCAGTTGTTCCAACACCACACAGACGGTTGCACTCGCGCAGAACGACCGTTTGTCACTTAGCTTCCATCCGGAGTTGAACGCAAATAGCATGCGCTTCAGCGTCACGCTCGCCTGCCAGTAAATCCGGCACAGCAGGTCCGCTTGCAGAAAACGGTCGAATTGCTGGTTTCAGGACGTTCCATCAAAGAAGTAGCCGGCAAGACCGGTCATTCTCAGACGAGTGTCTTTGTCGAGTTGTTCCGCAGAACATGTGGAACAACTCCGAAGGCATCGATCTCGTGGCTATGTCGGGGCCGCTGATATTGGCGGCACTCGCCTGCGCATGATGTTGACGGATTTGAATGGCTCACTTGTGGCCCAATGGTCCACGATTCTCGTGAAACAGCAGAAGGCGCCTGGCGCAATTTGCACCGTGATTCACGATGGTCTACGAGCCATGTGTCAGCAGTGCGGGCTCTCCGAACGGAAGGTCCTCCACCTGACGACAGGCGCTCCAGGAATTACCGACGTTACCAACGGCAGTGTGATATCAGCCCTCAACCTGCGCGACTGGAACGGTATCCCACGCAATTGAGATTATTCTCGGCCCCTTGCTGACGCATGTCCTGCATTAACCGAATCACCTCCTCGCACCGCAGGAGGGGGTACTGCATTGCACAGGTTCGGAGTCATGTGCCACCCATACGAACCGATCGTGATCACATCGAACTGGATGCGCCACTCGTCGCTTACCTCATCCTCGGGCGTCTCAATTGTCTTGCAGCCATGCGTCAGAGCCCGGCGCACCGTCCTACTCTGCACCAAAATGACGATGCCGCACCCATGTATCCTCAACGATAGTCCAATAGAGAGATGAAAATATTTCTATTGACTCGCCCCCACAAGGGCCACTATAGTCTGTTGTATTCAGCATTGGTACGGGTTCCCAAAGATCTTCGAGGAGGAACTATTTATGTTTCGCCACCTACAAGTCTTTGCTGTTGCCATTCTGATGTTGCTGTGCACGGTTTCGGCATACGGGGCCATTACAGGCGTTATCTCGGGAACCCTAACCGACCCAACCGGCGCCGTCATGTCCAATGTGACAGTGGTCGTGCTGAATGAACAGACTGGCGTGCGTAACACTATAGCCACCGACAGCAAAGGCTTTTACAGCTTTCCCGTACTTGACGTCGGCACATATACGATCACTGCGACAGCGCAGGGTTTTAAAACGTATATCGAAAACCACATCAAAATTGACGCCAACTCCTCAGTGCGCGCGGATGTGAAACTGTCGGTGGGTGCGGTAACAACGACGGAAGAGGTTACGGCTAACGCCGTAATGGTAGAAACGCAGAGCTCACAGGTGGGGGAAGTGATTACCGGCGAACAAATGACGGCGGTGCCTCTGAATGGACGTTCTTTCACCGATCTGCTGTCGCTGCAGCCGGGCGTGGAGCCGATCGCGGTAGAGACCGGTAATACACCTGCACCCTCCGGTAGTCTGTCAACCGGCAACGTGTCAGTCAACGGTGGCCGCGGCGCATCGAATGCTTTCATGGTCAACGGCGGCGATGTGGACGATGGTGTAGAGAACGCCACGGCCATCGTTCCCAACCTCGACTCTATAGCGGAGTTCCGCATCATCACCAACAACTTTGATGCAGAGTATGGCAATTACAGCGGCGGCCAGGTGAACGTGGTGACCAAGAGCGGGACCAACCAAATCCACGGGTCGGCCTTTGAGTTTGTTCGTAATACCGCTTTCAATGCGAGGGGCTATTCGTTTAATCCCGTTGCGCCCCCTAAAGGTTCTTATGAGCAGAACATTTATGGCGGGACCATCGGCGGCCCCATCAAGAAGGACAAGATCTTTCTCTTCGGCGACTATCAAGGCACCCACCAAGTCATAGCGACATCGGACTCGGCTACTGTTGTATCAGCCCAGGATTTGACAGGAAATCTGTCCGACTGGACCCCCTTAATCCAGAAATATAACGCGACGGTCCAGGGTACGGGATGGGCGACCGTTCTCTCCAACAGGCTAGGGTATCCAGTAACAAACGGAGAGCCGTATTTCTTCGCGGCTGCCAATCCGCCTCCCAACACGCCTCCCCCTCCGTGCACGAGCACATCGCAGTGCGTCTTCCCCAACTTCATTATTCCCACCAAAGCCTGGGATCCCGCGGCCAACCATCTGCTCAAATATATCCCGACCGCCAACAATACAGTCTTTAATAGTGGCTTTGTCGGCGGAAATGCGCCAGCGTACACCACCACCGGCGCCAACAACACCCTGATCGATAACAAAGAATCCGCGCGTGTCGATGACAACACGCGCTTCGGCACCTTCTTCGCGTACTACTTCATGGACAACGACCACACCGTCACACCGTTCGGCGGGGGAACCGATGGCGGCTTTGGAGACGGCACAACACAGCGCGCGCAGATGACGAATCTGGGACTGACCACCACCTTTAAGAACAACGCGGTAAATAACTTTCGGTTCACCTATCTGCGCAGCGCCGCACACGAAAACAATCCCACCTACAGCCAGCCGGGCCCGTCGCTCTCTTCCCTGGGATTTGTGACGCCCTGGAGCAGCACGACAGGGGGTGTCGACAGCGTGGTTCCCGGTCTCGCCGGCGTGCCGCAGATTTCTATCTCCGAGGGCGGCAGCTTCGGCACTCCAACTCCGATTGAAGCCCGTTACGTGAATAGCTTTCAATGGCTGGACGACTGGATGAAGGTCGTTGGCCTGCACACCTTCTCAGTGGGCGGCAACTACTCGTATAACCAGATTGACGAGCGCGACTACTACAACGTGAACGGAGGATTTAATTTCACGGATGCCAATGAAACTGGCGTTGGCTTCGCAGACTTTCTTTTGGGCGCTCCGGCGAACTTCAGCCAGGCCAGTCCTCAGGTCCTCGATTCGCGCAGCCACTATGCGGGCGCGTTCGCGGAAGACTCCTGGAGACTGCGTCCGAACTTCACCCTCAACTACGGACTCCGATACGAAATTTCGACGCCTTGGTACGATACGCAGAACAAACTAGAGACCATCATTCCGGGCGAGCAGTCGGTTGTGTTTCCGGGAGCCCCAATCGGTTGGGTGTTCCCGGGAGATAAAGGCGTATCGCGGACCCTCGGTCCTATCCGCTACAACAAATTTGCACCGCGCCTTGGCTTCGCCTACGCTCCTACTTCCAGTGGCGGCTTTCTGGATAAGATCTTCGGAGGCCCGAATGACTTCAGTATTCGTGGTGGGTTCGGTATCTTCTACAGCAACTTCCAGGACGAGTCGGGTTTCGTGGAAGTGGGCGATGCGCCGTACGGTCTCTTCTATTCCGCACCCACCCAGACGATGCTCTCGACCCCCTATGTCAACCGCCTAACCCAGGTTGTCCAACTGGCGAAGTTTCCCTTCGCCTTCCCTCCAACGAATGTGTCGCCGTCAAACCCCGACAACAATATCTGCTGGGCTTGCTACGAGCCTTTGAGCACCAGTTATGCCATCGGCGCGAACGACACCATTCCCTATGTTGAGGCTTACTATTTTGGCGTTCAAAGAGCTCTGGGCAGAGACACGGTGCTGACGGTCAACTATGTTGGCAACCAGGGGCGCCATTTGGCAGATTCGCAGGAAGCAAACCCCGGCAATCCAGCGACTTGTCTTGCTTTGGACACGGCGGCATCGGTTAAGCCAGGCACCACTCCCTGTGCGCCCAAACGGGAATCTAACCAGTTTACCGCCGCAAACGGCACTGTTTACCAAGGTACGCGCATCCTGGGCCAGCCCAACGGCCTCGCCTTCGGCACCAATCCATACCTGAATACGAATGCCATTTCCAAATACAATGCCTTGCAAATGAACCTGAAGCATAGCAGTAGAACCTGGAGCGGCCTGATCGGATACACGTTTGGGCGTTCCATGGATGACGCTTCCTCTCTGACTGACTACGCCAATCCCTTCAATGCGAGCCTGACCTATGGTCTCTCGCAGTACAACATCGATCACGACTTTGTCGCCAGCTATGATGTCCATCTGCCCTTCGACATGCTGACCGCAAACAGAGTGGCGAAGCAGATCGTCGGGGGTTGGTCCATCTCTGGAATCACCAGGCTCTATAGCGGCGTGCCAGTTAGTCTTTCCGACGGCGACGACTACTCCCTCACCGGCGCATCCGGCGTCGACTTCCCTTATTACACCCCCGGCAATGTACGCCAGGGGCAGCACAACCCGAGAGTGAAGCCTGCGCAGCCGTACTTCAATACAAAGCTCTTTACCAGCGAGGCAAACGAATGCGGAGTGAATTACCCGGCCTGCTACGGAAGGCCGGGTAATTCGCGGCGGAGGTTCTTCTCCGGCCCCGGTACTCAATTTACGGACCTGGCTCTTTTGCGAGACTTCCGGATCCATGAATCGAACGTAGTCCAGTTCCGGCTGGAGGCCTTTGACTTCGCTAACCATGCAAATTTTGCGGCACCCAACGGTTCGGTAACCAGCTCTCTATTTGGTGAGATCACTACGGCGGCAGCCACAAATTCAAATCGTATTCTGCAGATAGCGGTCAAGTACCACTTCTAATTTGTGTAGTTTAACAGCGGAACTGCGAAATTCGGCAAGGTAACCGCGGTTTATGCTCCACGCGAGATCCAGCTTGGCGGTGCATTGACCTTCTAATCGCTGCGATGCCTGCCGCATCGGCATGTCAAAATGCGCCCGTATTTAACCTGAGAATGGGATCGATCGGCACCCGACGAAAGAGTTCGAGACGATGAGATTTACCCGACGCACCACAATCAGACTGCTGGCGAGCGGCGTCGCTTTTTCAGCGTTCGACTGGCCGAAGGCGGAAGCGGCACAGATCAACACGCCAACTGGACCAGAGAAGCGCGGCGAGCGTGGCACATACAAAGACGCGCATTTGCCTGTGGAGCTGCGAGTCCGTGACCTGCTGCGGCGCATGACGGTTGAAGAGAAAGCGCGCCAGCTCGACCTGTACGCCGGCGCGAGCAATTGGGTGCAGCCGCTCGCCGAACGTGAAGCCGCCTTCCTCAAGGACAACGACTCGCATCTGCATATCTCCGGTCTGCAGCCCGCGGCCGCCGGCTCGCCCCCGAAGTCCGGAAAGGATGCAGTCTTTCACCCGGAGGATGCCGCAACGGTCTGGGACGATCTGGGTGCGGGAAGCATTCATGGCATTGATCCCAGTCCAGAGCTCTCCAACGCCATCCAGACGTGGATGATCGAAAAGACGCGCCTGGGAATTCCTGTGCTCTTCATCGAAGAAGGCCTGCATGGCTACTTCGACGGAACGATCTTCCCGGCCCCGATAAATCTTGGAGCCACCTGGAACCCTGAACTCGCGAAGCAGACCGGCGCTGCGATCGCGGCCGAAGCGCGGGCAAATGGTGTTGCGATGATCCTGGCGCCGGTGCTGGATATCGCGCGCGATCCGCGCTGGGGGAGGGTCGAGGAAGACTTTGGAGAAGATCCGTACCTTGGCGGGCAGATGGGACTCGCCTATGTGCAGGGAGCGCAGGGCAAGAGTCTGAACACCGATCATACGGTGGTCGCGGAGATCAAGCACTTTGCCGGCTACGGCTCGCCCGAGAGCGGGACCAACACATCGCCGGTTTACGCAGGCGAGCGCGAGCTACGAACAGTGCTGCTGAAGACCATGGAGCCCGCCATCCGCGAAGGTCATGCGATGGCTGTGATGGCCGCTTATCCTGAAATTGATGGCCTTCCCATAACCGTTGACTCGCATCTGTTGATCGAGATACTGCGCAATGAATGGGGCTTTCAGGGCTTTGTGCTTGCGGACCTGGGTGCGATCCGTCATCTGTACGATCGCCACTTCATCGCTGCTACGCCCAAGCAGGCCATTTGCCGCGCCATTAGCAGCGGCGTGGACATGCAATTCTACGACTTCGATCACAGCATCTTCCAGGGTTCTATTCAGGCTGGGATTGCGGATGGCACGCTTTCGCATGCAGCACTGGATCGCGCGGTCTCCGGCGTGCTCCGCGTGAAGTTTCTGCTCGGCTTATTTGATCGGCCGCTGATTCCCGTCGAGCTCGACGGCAAGGTTCGTCGTTGCCAGCCGCATCTTGACCTTTCGCTTGAATCAGCACGGCAGTCGATGACGTTATTGAAGAATGAAAATAATCTGCTGCCGCTTTCGAAGAGCCTCAAGAGGATTGCGGTGGTTGGACCCAATTCGAACGTTGCGCATTACGGCGACTATGCCGACGAGAGCAAAGGCGCGCGGGTCAGCATGCTCGCCGGCATCAAGTCCCTGCTGCCGGATGCCGATGTTATCTTCGATGAGGGCAACGACCTCCAAACCATCGCAGCAACAATCAAAGATGCGGACGTCGCGATCGTAGGATTGGGAGAGGACCAAAAGATATCCGGCGAAGGTTTCGATCGCTCGAATCTCAATCTTCCTGGCAATCAGGAACAGCTCCTCGAAGCGATCGCCATCACCGGCATTCCGACGGTGCTGGTTTTGCAGAATGGCCGCCCGCTGACTATCAATTGGGCGGTTCGACACATCCCAGCGATCCTGGAAGCATGGTATCCCGGTGAGTTCGGCGGCCGCGCCATCGCCGAGACGCTCTTTGGCGACAACAATCCCGCGGGGCGGCTGACCATCAGCTTTCCGCAAACTGTCGGCCAACTCCCCGACTTCTATAACTACGATCCCTCCAAGAAGCTGCCGTATATCGATAGCAACGGCAAGCCGCTCTTTCCGTTTGGATTTGGCCTGAGCTACACCACGTTCCGCTATGAACGGCTTACCGTACAGGAGCCGCCAAGGGACAGCACGCAGGTCGCGCAGGTCAGCGTTGACGTAACGAATACAGGCACAGTAGCCGGCGACGAGATCGTGCAGCTTTATTTCCGTGAGAACGTAACTACGGTGGAAACGCCGATTCGAATGCTCGGTGGGTTTTCTCGAGTTTCGCTTAAGGCCGGGGAGATGAAGACCGTGATGCTCCCTCTGTCACGGGAGCAGCTTGCCGTATGGAACGAAGACGCCCGCTGGGTGGTTGAGCCCGGTGCGGTCACAGTTTGGGTTGGCGGCTCGTCGGAAGCGAGCTTGAGCACTCAGTTCAAGTTGGGATAGCGGAGCAAACCGAAATGCCAACGGTATCATGCGCAGGCTCGCTCAACTTTTCGTAAATTTTTGATGGCTCAGTGCTTCGGCCGATGTGGCTCCGCGCTCAGCGGCAGCTGCGTCAGCTTTTACGTGCCCGCTTCATATTTTGATGAATATGTTCTGCCGGTAGAAAAGGAAGGTGAAGACCCAACACAGCAACACCAGCGCCGCCGCATACGCGACCGAATCGATTTTCGCGGAATGCCACGAACCGAAGAAATGGTTGTAGATCAGTGCCTTGAGGGATATTCCATGGATGCGAATCGCGTTGAGCGCAGAGGCGAATAGCTCCGAAAAAACATAAGCCAAGATAGCATTGGTGCCGAACACCATAAGACTGCCGCACCATCTGCGGCTCCAGGTTGTCAATTCCAGTGAGTAATAGAACATCGCCAACAGGAGCAGGGAGATACCGGCGGCCAACAGGACGAAGGAGCTGGTCCACATGTTCTTATTGATGGGAAAGGACAGGCTCCATAGATAGCCTAGCAGGATGCCGAAAATGCCGCCCAGGAAGAGCACGATGACCTTGGACCGGCCACTTCGCCTTGATGACAGCCAGAGTCCAGTAAGCATGCCGATCAGCGTCGTTCCTATTGCAGGAATGGTCCCTAGCAGACCCTCGGGATCGCGAACGCCGCGATAGAGCCGGTGCGGAAACAACAGCCGGTCGACATAGGCGGGCAGGTTGGCGCGCATATCCATAAACGGCACGTCCTTGCCTGGTGTTCCCAGCCCGGGAATTGGCACCCAGCGGACCAGAACCCAGTAGCCGACGAGCGTCACGAGGAGAAGGATGATTTTGCTCTTGGCATCGCGGGCATATAAGTGCAATAGCCCTGAGAAGAGATAACACAGAGCTATGCGCTGCAAGACACCATAGATGCGCAGAGTATGAAGATTGAAGAAGGGGAACCCGTTCACGACCAAGCCGAGAAAAAAGAGAATCGCCGACCTTCGCAGCACCTGGATGCAGATATCCCGCCGTGACGCGCCGCGGCGCAACTTGGATTCCGTGGACAAGACAATTGCTACGCCCATCAGAAAAATGAACGTGGGGAAGACGATATCGGTCGGCGTCCAGCCGTTCCACTCCGCATGCCTCAGCGGAGTATAGGCAACACGGTATCCATTGTTGACCAGGATCATGAAAGCAATGGTGAGCCCGCGAAGTGCGTCGATGGATATCAGCCGGCCCGGTGCCGCAGGGGGAGTGAGCGGTTTAGCGAAGGAATCGTCTTCGCGTGGAGCGATTGGTTTCACAGACGTCATCAAGTATCGGCCTCCTTCCGGGAGGTGCTGTCGTGGCAACCTTCAGGGATCAAGCGGGTCCATGGCATCGACCTGCAATGAAATGGGATCAGGCTTCATTTCGATCTCGGTGGGTGAGAGCCGGCGAAGCGAACGGAAAGGGCGCAAGCCGAGTTCCTGCTGACAGCGAACGGCAAACGCCGAACTGAGGATCATCGTCGTCTGCTGCGCGTCGGTGGAGATCAGCATAGGCCTGGAAAGTGGAAAGCCATAGCGAATCACTTCGCGTGCAGCATTGCGCAGGTTGGTCGTGGTGTGGCGGGCCAATGGGTCGATCAGGATAGCATCGGCCGGGATTTTCCAGTGCTGCATAAGCTCCCGGCGCATCTCCACTGCCTCACAATATTTTGTGAGCATCGGGTGTACGGCGCCGCCGGAGACGAGTAGAAAGGGAGCTTTTCCCTCACGAAACAGATGGACGGCCCGAGCGAGCCGATCGCGGCCTCGCGGCGAGAGTGGTGTGTTGGGATCATCCGGACCTGCGCCCGGCACGAGAATGACCGAGTAACGAAATCTGGACCATGCGACGGTCCTGAGGCGCCGGACCGCAGGTGCGTTGGCTTCGCTCTCCAATTGGTCAAAGCGGGCGGCGCCGAGGCGGTCGTTAAGGGTGAGAAGAACGATGGCGTACTTCAATACCGGATAGAAGAACTGCGGATGGAAAGCGCTTTCGGTGGCGATCAGCCTGCAGGCATCACGCAAGGCAGCAGCGTAGGCTGGCGACCTGGGGTCGTAGCGCATGCTGTCGATGACGGGGTAGCGCGCGGGGGCGCCGTCGCCGTAAACATCGAGGACCTGGTTCATTGCTCTGGCAGCGGCAATCCACACGCCACATAATAGATGGTTGCCGTCCATCTGACGGTAGAGAGGATAGCGGCCACTGTGCCGAAGTTCTTGCTCGGTGTAGTGGCGGACCAAGGCGCTGGCGGCGTAGAGGCGGGAGAGTTCGGTGCCGACGGCTACGATGTCGGCATCGCTCCAGCGCATTGCGGCGTCCAGGCACGTCGCCTGGCTGCACGCAGCGATCGCTTGCTGCAGTGCAGTGGATCGCTTGAGCCGAATAGCTGAAAGGACCGGATCTGAGGCCAGGGCCACAGCGACAGCCGGTTGCCTCCATGTAGCGGTCAGGGCATAGAAGTCCATTCGCGCGACAGTCGCTTCGATCTCGTTCGTGAAGATGGGATGGGGCGGCGCGGTGAGACGGTGCCGGGAGGCGTATGGGCGCACTGCCGATACAGATGTCGCAAGCAACGACAGCAGCAGAAGCGGGGCGAAGAGTGAGACGCTGCGTGTTTTCAAGGAAGCTCCTTCTTATCACTCTCCAGCCGACCGGCGGTGCTGGAACCTATACAGGCTTAGCGCGATGACGCCGAGGACAACGGCAGCCCCGGCATCCAACAGGGCTGCGAAGCGCGAGTGGCTCAGCCCTCCGGCGACGCCAAGCAGGAGCGCCACGCCTAGCGTCGATATGGCCAGGACCGGGCTCGAGCCCGAAGCGGCGCTGGTGGAGGTCACTTCTCCGAAAACCGGCCGACCCAGCTTCTCAAAGAAGCGATTTGTCTGGCGCTGCTCCTCTGCGGAACGTCTCCAAAGTAAACTTCCGCCTACCATTCCCAGCACGGTCATCAGCGTGTTGGCAATGAGCGAGACACCTTCGAAGCCGTAGGAACTGCCGAACAGGGTGGAGGCGGGCTGCCAGAACGTCTTGATGAGCAGCATAACAACGCCGGTAGCAAAGCCGCCGATAAAACCGCATAGAGCGCCGCGCGCCGTTACCCAGCGAACGGTGAGGCCGGCCAGCAGAGGCAACAGCGTGGGCGCCATAAAGAGACCGAATACCGTGACCATAAGGCCGAACAGGGCCTGGCGATGGCTGAACACAATCCAGAGACTAAGCAGTGTGGTGATCGATCCGAGCACGAGCGTAAGCCAGCGTCCCATGCTCAGCAACCGGCGCGGTGATGCCTGCGTGCCGATGAGGCGATGGTAAATGTCCTCGGTGAGAACGCTGGCGATAGCGTTGAAATCTGAGCTCACGGCGGCCATGGTGGCGGAGAGCATCGCGGCAAGAATGATGCCGACCATGCCTTCGGGAAGCAGGCGCATGACCAGGAGCACGTAGGTGTCCGCGGACCTTCCGCCGGCCGTCAGGTCGGGTAGAAAGTGCCTGCCGAGGATTGCCGGCAGAATCATCAGCGGCGCACCGATCAGGTTAAGAGCCGCGGAAAGATAGGCTGCCTTGGATGCGGCACGTTCATCGACAACAGAGTAATACTTCTGGGCGAGAGACCAACTCGCGTTGTAGCTGACGAACATAATACAGAAGAAGCCAGCGACGTAGAGCCAGTTGTAAGGACCGTTGACCGGCGCCGTGAATCCGCGAGGTAGGCCGCCAAGCCCTTGTCGGATGCCTCCCGAAGCGTGGAGCGCGAGCGGAACCATCAGCAGAATAGCGAGCGACTTCATAAGAAATTGCACGTAGTCCGTGACAACCAAGGCCCAGAGGCCGCCGAAGAACGAGTAGGCGACCATCACGAAGCCGCAGGCGACGATCGACCACGACAAGGTAAGGCCGGACGCGACGGAGATAAATACACCTGTCGCAAAAACCTTTAACGCATCGTCGAAGATCTTCATCGGAATGCCGGCCCAGGCGAAGAGCTGACGGAGTGTCGCGTTATAGCGGTTCTCGAGAAATTCGATAGGAGTGATGACGCGGGCACGGCGCCAACGGCGAGCGAATAGTAGACCGCCGGCGATGCAGGCCGGGATGGCGGACCAAAAGAGCGTTACGGCGACCCAGCCGTACATGTAGCCGATTTGCGCATAGGCGATGAATGCGAACGCGCTGAAGCTCGACATGTAATGCGAGATGCCGGCCATCCACCACGGGATTTGATTGCCACCGGCAAAGTACTCGTCCACGTTGGTGAGGCGTCTGCGAAACCAAAGACCGATCCAGAGGACCAGAAGAAAATACCCGATGACAACGACATAGTCGGAGAGGGTGAGCGTCATGCGGGCGGGCATATCAGAAGCTCCAACGCGCTACGGTATGGCGTCCCAGCAGGGCCTCGTCAACATCGAAGCCCAGGCCCGGCCCCGCAGGAATCTCCAGAGAAGAACGCCGCAGGCTGAGCGGCGGGTTCAAAATGTCATCGCAATACCAGCGCGTACTCGGCTCAACGTCCGTCGGAAACGCACAGGAAGGATGGCTGGCGAGTACGAGCGCCTGGCCGCTACCGATACCCAGCTCCGGCATGGTACCCATCCAGAACGGCAGGCCGCGCTGCTCGCACGCTTCGACAATGCGAAAGGCTTCGAGGAAGCCGCCGACCCGTTGTAGCTTGATGTTCACGATCCGGCAGGCATCCAACTCGGCGGCGCGATGGACATCCGCAGCCGACTCGATACCTTCGTCGAAACAGACGGGCGTGCGAACCTGACTCTGCAAACGCGCTGATGTTTCGATGTCCTCCCGCTTGAACGGTTGCTCGAACATCATTAGGTTGCAAGTGTCGAGCTCGCGGAAGATGGAAAGATGCTCGTCCGAGTAATCTGCATTGGCATCTACGAAGAGCGGGATGTCGCCGTACCACTGCCGCACTGCCTTGACCAGGGAGACGTCCTGACCTTGCTTGATCTTGATTTTCAGCCTGCTGTAGTCGAGCACGTGGAATCGCTCCAGCGCTACATGCAGCTCGTCCAAGGTGGCATACAGGCCGATGGCCAGCCCGGAAGCAACCGCCCGCTGCGGCAAACCGAAAAAAGTTCGCAGCGATTGAGAGCGCGAGCGGGCCAGCAACTCCCAGGCGGCAGTCTCGATGGCGACGCGAACGAACGGCGACAGTCCTTCGCTCAGCAACGCGGCTTCGAGGTCCTGCATGCTGGCAAATGCTTTGCCGGCAATCCGCGGCAGCGCATGCTCGATCAACTGCTGCTGGCAGCTGTCCGGAGTGTCCTGCGAGTAGAAGGCCCCGGGCATCGCCGACGATTCGCCCCATCCGAAGGAGCCGCCGTTGCGGATGCGAAGAATGATCGCATCCTTGCACGAGACTTCGCCGGAACTGATACGGAAGGGTTCGACCATCGGAATCGAAACGCGCATGGCTTCGATGCGGTCCATCGCGACCGGTCCCATCCGCAAGAGCTCTTCCACTTTTTTTGTAGCCATCGTTCAACTCTTGGGCTCGAAGTGAGAGGCGACTTTGTGAATCGCCGCAGCGATCTGCTCAACGTTGCGGCTGGAGTAGTTCTCGTTCCACTGAATGGCAATGCAGCTCTGCAGTGCGGCTTCTGCATTGGGGCAGAGACCCCGTGCAAAGCACTGCGATGGAAACGCAGTGAAGGGATAGCCGCTCGTCCCATAGGTTTGCTTTTCGGTGAAGATCGGCGAGAGGTAAAGCGGGTCGACGATGTATTGCACCCAGGCCGGCACGCCTTCAGCTACAAGAGCGTCGCCAAAGGTCCTGGCGTCCGTACCCGAGGTTGCATCGATGCGCAGCATGTAGAGCCAGTAGGCGGGATTGGCGCCGAGGGGAACGTGCGGAGCGATGACGCCCTGCAGTCCCTCTATCTTGCGGGTCAGCGCATTGGCCGCGGAACGGCGGCGCTGAACCGTATCCGCAACCTTTCCCAGCTGAGCCCAGGCCACCGCTCCGGAAAGCTCGTTCATTCGATAGTTTTGCGAGAGGAAAAGAAAACGGCACGAACCAAGGCTGCCCGATTCGCGTGGCCATGCTTTGTCAGAGAACAGCAGCGCCCGGCGCGCGTAGGCATCGTTGGAGCTGACCATCAGCCCACCTTCGCCGCAGGTCATGTGTTTACTTTGCTGCAAGCTGAAGCACGCCATGTCGCCCATGCTGCCGACGAGAGATCCACGATACTCCGCCCAGAAGGCCTGAGAGCAGTCCTCGATGAGCACGAGGTGATGACGAGAAGCGATCTGGCGCAACTCGTCCATGTCGCATGGCATGCCGGCAAGATGGACGGCGATGATAGCGCGTGTGCGGGCGGTGATGTTTTTCTCGACGGCTGCAGGATCCAGGAGCATCGTCAATGGGTCGACGTCCGCGAAAACCGGGATGGCGTTCTGCCACAAGATGGGCAGGACGGTGCCGATATCGGTGATCGGAGGGACAATCACTTCGTCTCCGGGATCAAGGTCCAGCGCGGCCACAGCCAGGTGAACACAGGCGGTCCCGCTGGAACATGCAACCGCGTGCTTCACTCCGATGGCTGCGGCGAAGTCGCGCTCCAGACCTTTAACCATGCGGCCACCGTTGCGGCTGAGGCACCCGCTGCGCAGGGCCTGCACGACGAGATCCTCCTCCCGTCCGTCGAACGTGCGACCAGCCGCGGAGAGGAACGAAGGCAGCGCGTCCGTGATGGCTTTGGGACCACCGTCGATCGCGAGCAGATCTGCAGTCATAGCGTAGCTCTCTTGCGGAGTCATAGTATTGCTCCTTTGCGGAGATGAATTGTGCGGTCCTCCGCGGCCGATTGGTACGCGGCGACAGCGACCTCGACCGCGGCTCTTCCATCTTCTCCGGTCACGGAAGGCGGACGGTCTTCGCGAATGGCGTCGATGAACTCCTGATGCTGGCGGCGATAGGCTTCCATGCGGACGGGCGAGAGCGCGCCTTCGCCGGCCCAATCGATGGAAGGCTGCACGGCGACCACCGACCATTCCGTTCCACGGCCGAGGCGGAGTTCACCGTAAGCATCCAGGTCTAGATTGCCTTGTTCGCCGGCGATGTGCGCGGCCGACGCTGTCCGTGGGAAGACAGGCGAAGCCATCTGCCAGGACGACCAGATTGTCGCCATCGCGCCGTTGGTGAGCGCGAGAAGTGCCATGGTCGATACTTCATTGCCGCTGTCGGCGTCGCGCTGCATGTGCGCTGTGACGGAGACTATCTCCTCGCCGGTGATCCAGCGAATGCGATCGATGTTATGCACAGCATGGCCCAGGAAGACGCCCACATTCTGTGGCTGCGACTGCCACGGCGGCAGCGCGGCAAGGCCTCCGCCGGCGAGGATCTGCTCCTGAATCATTCTGATCTCGCCGATCGCGCCTTCTCGAACCAGCCGATGAGCTTCGATATTGCAATCGCGAAAGCGCTGACCGAACATGATCATCACTTTGCTGCCCGAAGCCTTCGCAGCAGCGATGATCCTGTCGCAGTCCTCTACGGTAGTGGCCATTGGTTTGTCGAGCAGGATGTGCTTGCCGGCAAGCGCCGCTGCCACGGCTTCGTCGGTATGGGCGGCATGCGGCGTGCTGATCATGACTGCGTCGATGTCTTCTCTGGCCAGCAGTGCATCGATGGTGGGCTCACTGGTAACGCCGTAGTCCTGGGCCAGGGAAGGTGCACGCGCACCGCCAGTGACGGCGATCAGGCGTGCGTCGCGCAGGTAGCGCGTCACCGTCTCCGCGCTGGTTCGGCCCATGAAACCTGCACCGATCAGGCCTACTCCAATGGGCTTCATTACTTTCCTCCGATAGACGTGTCGAGAGCGCCGATGCCTTCAATTTCCACGCGCATGCGATCGCCGGGAGTGAGCGCTCGACCACGAGCAAAGCCGACGCCCTCCGGTGTACCCATGGCAATCACGTCGCCCGGCTCAAGCGTGAGTACAGAGGAAATGGCAGAGATGGTCTCCGGAATTTTGAAGATCATGTTGCTGGTATTGGAATCCTGCATGAGTTCGCCATTGAGCCAAAGGCGTATGCCGAGATTGTCTGGGTCGGGAATTTCGTCTTTCGTGACGATCTCCGGACCCAGCGGCGCCGAGCAGTCAAACCATTTGCCCATGAGCCAGTCGAAGAAGACATCGAAGTCGCGCTTTTCGCGGCTGACGATCTCGGAGTTGAATTTACGTTCGGACAAATCATTGGTAATGGTGTAACCGAAGACGTGCTCCATTGCGTCTTCGCGCAAGACATCGCGGCCACGCTTGCCGATCACGACCGCTAGCTCGGCTTCCCAGTCGAAGAAGATGTTCTTCTTTCGCAATGGTACTGTTCCACCGGGACGGAGTAATGCGGTGGAGGGTTTCCAGAAGACCTGCGGCGTCACGATGCCGGTCGTAGGAACAGAAAGCCCTGCTTCGGCAGCGTGCTTCCGGTAGTTGCCCGCGAGCGCCATAATCTTAGGAACGCGTTGCAAGGGCACGTCCAGCCGCAGGTCGTCGAAATCGATCCAAGGTGCCGCTTCGATCTGCTCGGCCGCAAGCGCGATCAAAGGATCGTGGTCGCAGAGGTCGCGTACCTTTGTGCCTTCGCGGAAGCCGGTGTGGGTCGTGCCGTCAGTATGAAAGAAGCGCAGCCATCTCATCGTTGATGCTCTCCCAGAAGGCGCTGAAGGTTGCCGCCGAGGATGGCAACTCGCGCCTCGTCGCTGATGCGAGCATGAAGGATTTTGCTGAGGCTTGCCCCGGCGTGTTGCAGGGGTGCGCCGCTGCCGAAGAGCACCTGGTCATGGCCACACGTCTGCACGGTCTTCTCGATCGCCGCATACCCCATAACACAAGAGGTTTCCAGGCAAACGTTCGCATAACGGCGCATGAGCGATGTGGCCATTTGCAGCTCGTGGAGATAGTTGATGCCGGCAAGAATCCAGAGGACCTTCGGATGGCGCTCAACGATGGCCGCAATCACGCCTGGATCGAGCGACGGCATGCCCCAGTTCATGATGATGCGCAAGGGCAGGAGCACAGGCCAGCCACGCGCGGTGGCGTCTTCCAGGATTTCGTCAACGAAGGCTTGAAAGAGCAAGTGATAGCTGTGGTGCTGCGGATACAAACGAATGCCGCGGAAGCCGCGTGCGGCGTAATCGGAAAAGTCGTAGGGCTGCTCACAAACGGCATGGCTGAGTTCCCGCGTTCCCAGGCAGGCGAACGGGACCAGGGTGTCCGGGAACGCCAGGGCAGCCGCCTCGGTCTCGCAGTTTCCATCCTCCCAGTGGACGAAGACGGAGCGTGTCGAGCAGACAGCCGCAGCTTGGATTTGATATTCGTGCAGTTCCGAAGCGACCTCCGCCACGCTGCTGGAGGCCACCGGCCAGTAAGGCCATTTGCCGATGAAGGCGTTCGCATCGAAGATCATAAGCTGACCCCCATTAACCGCAGGATATTTCCGCCCATGACGAGAGCGCGCTGCTCTTGAGTAAGGTTCGTCTCGGCAACTTTTTTCATCTGAGGCCACGGATCGAGGAGCGGAATGTCTGTGCCAAAGATGATGCGCTGTGCACCGAGCGATTGCACACAGGTCTCGACGAAGCTGCTATCGACCGTGGAACACGCAGTATCGAGATAGAGATTAGGAAACCGCTGGGCCACCATGATGGCACGGTTCCAATCGCCGTGGGCATAGGGCTGGCCACCGGCGTGGGCCATGATGAAGTTAACTTCGGGAACGCGTTCCATGATGTATTCGCACTCGCTGGGAGTGGTATGCGCGAGCACCGGCATCTTCAGCTCGGCGCAGGTTTCGAGGATTGGAATCGCGGCAGACTCTGCGATGCTCATCTCCGGCGTGGAGTAGATCTTGAGACCGTGCATCCCATAGTCGTGACGGCAGCGCTTGATCTCATCGATAGCCTCAATGCCAAAGCGGGTGGAGTGCAGGCTGGCGTAACCCAGGATGCGGTCCGGAAAGCGCTGCATCTCGGCATACAGCAGAAGATTGCCTTCGTGCATGTTATAGAAGAGGGCGGTGAGATCGGTGCAGCAGATCCGGTCGATCCCGAGGTCGTCGGCGATGCGAACAAGCTTCTCCCCATTGACATCGATCTGCAGACGGGTGGACTTTCCAATATGCACGTGGCCGTCGACGATCATTGGGGTTCTCCTTCCACACGCTGCGGCTCAGGATTGGTGAAGTGCGCAAGCAGCTTCAAGTCAGGCTGCCCGGGTTCGTTGTGCAGCACGTTGCGCAAATGCGCGGCGGGGTCCTGCCAGCCAGTTCCGCTCCAGGCCGCCGCGAAAGCATAGTCGCCGGAGATGGTGCTCCCGGCAGTAAGATGTTGCGAGAAAACGATGATCTCATTGGCGCCGTCCGGTGTCATCAGTCGGCCAGCGCGACGCGCCTGCGCAGGGGGGAACGATAGGCCCAGCGCGATGGGGCCGACCTTCGCCTCCTGGATTCCTGTGGTCACTACGACGTGGTCGGCTTCCACGGTTTTCATCTGCGGCAAGTCGCGTACGCCGGCCCCGATGTCGTAGCTTCGCGAAAGATGCAACGGCGTTGCCCACCAACGGCAGCGCACGAGTTCCTCGCCCGCGCGGATTTCATAGATGGCACGCAGCGAGACCGCATCGTCTCCGATCGCCCAGTGCGGCAAGCGCGCTTCGACGATCGCGCGCAGTGGTCCATCCGAGACGATGCGATAGATGGGCTCCTCGGGTTTAGGAGCGTGATGCGTGTAAGCAGGCGTATTGAGCGGCGGCCGATAGATGGAGCCGCCCGCACGAAGAAAGAGGCCGCCCAGCCCTAGCGTATCGCCGAGATGGACGACGTCCTGGCCTTCGGCGGGCGGCGCGGCGATGCTCGAATAGCCGAGGAAAGAATTGAAAAGACCGAGCTGATCGTGCGCGTGCGCCTGGACATCGAAGAAGAACCCACCGTAGGTGCGATACCCGATCAATTCGGACTCTATCGCTGCGGTCGCATGGTTATATCCATAGTTGTGGGCGGCATGAACGCGCTTCGCGACCGGCAAGACGTCGTGGAGGGTCTTCGAGTAATAGATGGAGAGCGACTGCGTCTGATGAGGCGCGAGTTGCACCGCGAGGACGAACTCGTCAGGCTGACCGCTGCCGTTCAGATCGTCGATCTGCGAAGGCACGAAGTGCGCAGGCTGTGTGGACTCAATGACAATGGCTAGCGTGCCGGGAAAGCCGGGCGCGATGGCACGCACCTCAGCCATGGGCACTACAGCGATCGACTTCAGCTCAAGGGCACTCGGATTTTCTACGACCAGATCGACCCTGTCGGAGAAGTTCGGCAGCACCCACGGCGCGCGCGACTGAGCCGCCGCCGCGGAAGCTATGAGCCCGGCCAGAATGGCAACGCTAACGCGCACGCTGGGCCACCTTCCCGTAACGATAGATTTCGGAGTTGGAGATGAAGTAGACAGCTCCATCGCGCAGATCGAAGCCACCCGTGATCTTGACTGGCGAAGGCACAATCAGGCGCGCGCGGTGCGTGGTTTGGTCAATCGTAAAGATGCCTTCCTCGGCGAGTCCGACGATCGTCTTGTCCGGCAAGAGGCCAATGCCGTTATAGACGACATCGTGGAAGGGAAGCGGCTGGCGCGAGAGGATCGTCCTGGTGTTGGGATCGAACGCGAAGAGCGTGTGCGCTCCGCGCGACTCGGCGATTCCGTAGATGGTCCCCTTGGCCGCTGTGACTAGATCCGTAATCAAATCCGCGCCCGGAACCGGGACGATGTCGAATTCCTTCGCTTGGGTATGCGTGTTCCACAGAAAGAGGCGCGCATCCGTCTGCGTCGGATGGCTGCCACCGCCGCCGGTCGTGGTGGTGCCACCGACGACGAATTGCTTCCAGGCAGTGAGGGAGATGACACTCTGGTCGTGGATGATATTGGCGTGCAGTTGCACCGAGCCGTTGGCGCCGTTCCAGGAGAGCAGGGGACTTTCGAGCTCGCCATACCCGGCTGTCGCACCCACATAGACGAGGCCGTCGGGACCCTCGACCATCGCCTGGGGGCGCCATGCGTGGTCAGAGCCGGAATAGTTGATGAGCGTGGGATTGCCATCCGGCGCCGGTCTAAACGGACGGCCGGGCGTGTAGGACATAAGCGGCGCGAGGCCCGAGTACGCGCCCATAAGCAGCTGACCTACGTGAGGAAGGAAGGAGTAGATCTCTCCTCCACCCAGATGTCCAATCTGCTCGACCTGACGATGGACGAGATCCACCTTGAGAAAGTGGATGGGAAGAATTGAGCTTCCATACAGCACGCCGTCGGGACCGAAACGTATGCGAAAGACCTGCAAATCCTCTCCTTGATAGGAGATTTTGACCGTGTTCTGAGCGTGCGTCTTTGGCTGCGTGATGGTGAGCATTCCATCCTCGGAGAGTTCCAGCGTGCGACCATCTTTGAGCGTGTCTGGGTTGACCGGCTTTACAGCGGCCGTGGGCGGAAGCTCACGAATGTAAAACCCATCTATCTGAAACAGACGGTCGTTGAGAGTGGCATAGGCTTTGCCGTCGACGCCGATATAAGGCTTGGGGATGCCCACCACCTGTGCATCACGCGGAAGCACTTCACGAAGCTCGCCGGTCCTGGTGTTGACGACCGCGATGTTTGCCTTCGCCGTGCCGATGCCGATGTACAAGTAGCCATCCTTGCCGGCTACGATCCAGCGGCCGTACTTCTCGGTGGGGTCCATCTTGCCGAGGTCTTCCAGCTTGTGCGTGGCGAGATCATAGCGCACCAGGCGGCAGCCGGGATACGTCACGCCATAGAGGCGATGATCGGCGCCGAAGGCCACGTCCCAGATGTACTCCTCCGAAGGGCTGGGGCGGCCGAGATCGACCAGTCGATGGTTGTGACGGTCGAGGTGCAGGAAGTGCGCATGGGCCAACGTGCCCAGATACACGTCACCGTCCGGGCCGACTGCGATATTGCGTGCGCCGTATTCGCCGGGTGCGGGGTTGTGAAAGACCTCCGCCTCGCCGTTGGCGGGGTCGATGGCGATGACATCGAGCGTGTTGTCGGCATAGAGATAGCTTGCGTAAAGGCGTTGGGAGCCGGGGATGGGGCCGGGCGCGACGGTGCTGGCCATCAGGCCGCCGAGGGCGCGGTAGCGGCCGAGCAGCTCGAACCCGGATTGGTCCTGCTTCAGTGGAGCCTGCGCTCGCGCGAGTAGCCCGATGCCGAGCAGCATGGCGAAGCGATACCGGCTAATGGGTTGATGCATGCGACCTCGAATCAGGTTGAAACTGTGTCAGCGTGACGATGAATTGCTTGAAATATCCTGAGGTGTACTCCCGGTCGAGTTGGTGCAGCAGACGGACCCGCGACCAGAATCGCAGCGTATCACCGAGCGTATAGCCCGAGGCATCGCCGGCCGCCGGATCGCGAAAACGTCTCTGATTTACCGGGCCCGACGAATAGGGCAACGCAGCCTCCTGCGCAAGGATCAGATCTCGCACGCGAAGGTAGAGGAGTTCACTCGCGATATCGAGGCAATAGCGCTTGCGTTCGGGCGCAGCGGAAGAGGCTGCGGCCTGCTCATACTTTGAAGCGGTAGCGTCGGTCGTGATCAACTTCATCGCGGCGATCACCGCCATATCGTTGGAGATGCTTTGGGGCAGAACCTTGTTGTTGTAGGCTGCTGCAAGATCGGCCTGGATGAGCGGCGCCGTCGCCGCGCGTGGATTGAAGTAGCTGACGAGCGCGGGCGTGGTGGCGTTGCCGCGATACACCTCGATGGTGTCGAGATATCCGTCCCCGTCAGTATCCCACCAGCGGAACTCGAGGTCTTTTTGATCGGAGACGAGATGGCCTGCCTCTAACCACGCTTCCTGTGCACCCTTCAGGTGATAGCGATCGTCTGCAGCAGAAAAATAGATTTCCCTGCGGCGCGAGGGCGTAGAAGAAAACTCTCGACGCATATTCCAACGCTCGGTGGGGCTGCCGGTATTGGACAGATAATCTCGCTCATAGATCCAGAATTGGCCCTCCCACCGAAAATTTGTGCGCGCTTCGTCCCA
Organism: Granulicella sp.; assembly: GCA_965277925.1. Classification (GTDB taxonomy): domain Bacteria; phylum Acidobacteriota; class Terriglobia; order Terriglobales; family Acidobacteriaceae; genus Granulicella. Next base: position 4,189,260 of record OZ255850.1, read on the forward strand.
GGAGAAACCGGTGGCGGTCGCGGGATAGACCAGCGCCGCTCCCCAGCGCGGTTGCCACGGCACATGGATCGTTGTTTGCGGAGGGCGGCGCTGCGAATTGAAGTCGCGCATGCCGGTGTAGCGATACGGCTGATCCCCGACTAGAGCGAAGCTGAAGTTAGAGTGCGGCTTGTCCAGAGAATCGGTGCGGGGTTGACCATCGATATTGAAACTGAGGCGCATGTTGAGAACGCTCATTTGATCGAGTGGCGTCGCATCCTTAGCCCACATGTATTCATAGTTGTTCGCGTAATCGGTATCCGGGCCGTGGAGTGTGCCGCGCGGCGCGGCGCTGACTCGCAGCGTCACCTCGGTGCGGCCATCATCATCGGTGTCCCAGAAGGAAAACGGACACTCGGAAAGTGGAACCCAGGCATGATGAGCGGGGTCATACTTGTTCAGATAAATTTGGGCGTTGCCGCGAAACTCACTGCCCTCGTCGTTCCCAGCGTACTGCCACCGCTTGAGGGCGAAGATCCTGGCCGCGTCGCCGCCAAAGCTGTCAGCAAACCAGGCATAGCGCAGATAGCCGTCGCGAAAGTAGCGGATCTCGACTTCATTGGCGCGGCCGGTATGGTGCATATCGATGTAAGAGACCATGCGGTCGACGAGACCCGTTGCGTTATAGCTGACGACGTACGTCGTGCTGATCTGGTTCCAGATTTTGTCTGCGTGGCCGGTGTCGTCGATCGCCTCCACGATGTCGCCGCCAACGCGTGCAATGACCGTGTCCGGGCGGCCATCGCCGTTCAGGTCGAGTGTGAATTGTTCGCCATCCTTTAGTGCGCGCGCCCGGGGCCACCATGGCTTGTCCAGAAACGTGAGCCTGCCGGTGGGCGTCATAGTTGTTTCGCGCTGCCACCACGGCTGCACGGCCGCCTGAGCCCGCACGAGATACGCGGCGAGTACCAATAGACAAAGCGCGAGCCGCCGTGTCTTTACCTTCGCGGTGCAGGTCGGTCTCAACGCACTTTCCCCCTGGCCGCGACTCTCCACGATCCAATGATCTTGCCGTTGCGTGCGAGCAGAACGTCGTCGTGCATATTGATACATGTGCAAACGTGGTTGGGGATAACGCTGAGCACCTGACCGACCGAAAAGCCCGTGAGGTCATCGGCAACCAGATAGCCGTGCTCCTCGTTCAGCTTGGAGAGCGTGGCCGGGACTTCCATCACCAACCCATAGCCGCGCTTGGGGCCAGCGCTGAGCGTGTCGGAGGACAGTGTCTTGGAGCCGGCATCGACGATCACATGGCCCGGCACGGCAGTCGATACGATTGTGGTGATGACCCTCGCCGCGCAGTCATCCAGTGTGCAGAGCCCCTGGTAGTAAGTGTTCAGGTCGTTATAGATATAGGTGCCGGGACGAATCTCGGTAATTCCAGGAATAAGATGCGAGAGACTGGCAGCGGGTGTGGAGCCCGCCGAGACGATGTCCACCGGAAGCCCATCTGCGTGGAACGCATCGATGGATGCGGCGACATCCCCTTTCAACCGGTCGATTTCGATAGCGCGCTCCTCTTCATTGCCCCACACGCTCCCGAAGTAAGTGAAGAGGCCTTTGGGTTGAAGGCGCGGTAGCCTCGCGATCTTCGTGCCCAGCTCCGCGACTGGCGCGCCGGCGGCGACACCACAGCGCAGGGAGCCAGAATCGAATTCAACGACGATGCCGAAGCTGCAGCCAGTCTCGACGGCCACGTGCGATAGCGATTGCGCCGCCTCAAGCGAATCGACAGCGACGATGATCTCTACGCTTGACGTGAGCGCGGCGAGGCGCCGGATCTTGGCATCGCCGATGATTGGGTGAGCCACCAGGATCTCCTTCGCGCCGCTGGCAACCATTACTTCGGCTTCGCCGACCTTGGCCACGGTCAGGCCGATCGCACCCAGATCAAGCTGCATTCGCGCCGCTTCCACGGTCTTGTGCGTCTTGGTGTGGGGGCGCAGCGCGAGTCCGTGGGTGCGGGCGTAGGTAGCCATGCGCGCAAGGTTGCGCTCCGTCACGTCGAGGTCGATGACCACGGCGGGCGTAGATACCTGCTGCGCCGGCAATCCAATTTCAGTGTCCATCAGGCGTCCGCCGAGCGAGCGTGAGGAGCTGGTCCAGCGCTGAGTCCATCAGCATTTCGCCGCCGCCTTTGGGTAGTCGCGAGGCGATTGGCTCATAGTTGCCTTCGTCATAGGCGATGCGGTTGGGAATATAGACGTAAGCGCCGTTGGCCAGTTCGGCGACCACCGTCACCGGGAATGGTGAATCTTCATGGAGAGTGATGCCGAACTCCGCGAACATCTCCCCCGGGAAACCCACGATGGCTACCTGGGCGCCAAATGTGAAGACCTGCACTTCCGCGTCCAGGGGCTTTCCGTGGCGAGCGTTGAGCTCCAGAATGCGGGCGGCTTTGACGAGTTCAAGGAATGGCGCGGCGTTGGGCGTTCCATACGTGGCCTGGGTGCGTTCGGCGTCCTGTACTTCCGCGTCGGTGTAGCGCGGAACCGGGATGAGAACAATCTTGTCGCTGACGCGGATAACGGGGTCAGCCACGACGGGCGCGGTCTGGATGGCCTTGAGGACTTGACCGGCGAGCACCGCGCCGATCCGCGCGGCTTCTTCGAAGCCCTGTTGCGGTTCTTTTCTGGAGACGTCGATATGGTTCACGTTCCCCGCGGCGCCGATCGTGAAAAGCGTGAAGAAGCCGTCGCCCTTGGCCATTTTCAGGATGCGGCTGAGCGTGTACGAATAGTCGGCAGAAAACTCAAGGCCTCCGGTGGTGTCCTGATGCACTCCGAAGTTCAAATACGCGGCCAGCGGCTTTGTCTCATCAGGAGACTCGAAGTAGAGGACCGGCACCGCGCGGTCCACCGGCCCCGCCGCGCGAGCGATGTTGGGATTCAGCTTGCCGGGATTCCAGCCGATGGTGCCGTCCTTCATGAAGTAGCGGCGATTGAATCCGAGCGTGTCTTCTTCCCCGACCGCGGCACGCATCTGCGCGGGCACCATGGCGGCGTTGGCAAGCAGGATGGCCTGCGCAATCTTTCCCGGCAGCGCTTTGGTATAGGCTGCCGCGATGCGCTTGGGCGCGCCTTCGAGGTTGTAGCGGGAGGGGTTCGTCAGGATGACCGGCGTAGTATGGTCGTGCGTGGCGGAGATCATGATGTGGTCCCCGGCCAGTCCGATCTTCTGCTCGACCATGGCCCGCGCTGCGAGATCAATTTCGCGCGGCAGGGAGACCAGATCACAGGCCACGATCGCCACTTTGGTGCCTCCCTGCCCGATGACCATCGCTTTGGCATGGAGCGGATCGTGGGTTCCCGTGGCCTCGCGGTTGGTATAGTAACCCGCGAACGGGGCGCCGACCGGAGGCGTGATGTCCACTTCGGCGACGCCGACCTGAAGCCCCTGCGCCGAGGCGGTGCCAACGATGAACAAGAGTAGGAAGGCCAAACGTCCCATTGATTCTCCAGAGAAAAAATGCGGGCTTTACGCTGGGCTGTCACTTATCAGCGTGCGCCTCGGCCGTCGGGGTCGTCAAAAAAAAGCGGGACCCGATGTGCCGCGCTGCACGGACTGAAACGCGGGATTAAGGGAATGAGGCCGAGTCGGTATTCCGACCAAGGCTCGATCCCGTCAAGCGGCAAAGCTCAAGCGGCAATCCTAATGATCCATCTATATTGATCCTAAGCTAGAATGTCAATACCGATATAGGAGTTTCCCATATGAAACATCGATGGCGAGGCACAGGACACAAAAAAGGATTTCCCGCGTGGATCGGGACGTAGCAGAACTGCCGTTTTGGACGTGCGCACTTCCGTCGCAACCTTCAATCGCCGGCGGCTCATACGATGGATGAACATAGGTAAACGAACATGAAACTGATTTCAGCACATTGCCTGTTGTTGGCTTGCTTTCTCTGCATCTGCGTTGCGACACCGGCGCAGGCGCCGCAGCATCCGCGGCTGCTTCCGGCGCCAATGGAAATTCACTATGGAGACGGTTGGGTTGCGCTGAAGGACCTTTGCTCTGCGCCGATTGCGCACGCGGCGCCCGAGGACACCTTCGCGCTGCAAACACTGCAGCAGGGTCTCGGAGAGGCTCTTTCCTCCTGCGTCGACGGACAGAAGCCGGCGATTCGGCTGGAACGGACCGGCGCCGTCGCAGCACTTCCGGAGCCGGGCGAGACGCCGGGGCCTGACACCCGCGAAGCCTACCGTTTGACGATTGCGCGGGACGGCGTGTTGATTCAAGGCCGGTCTTCGGCGGCTGTCTACTACGGCGTGTTGACGATGCTGCAGATGATCGAGCGCGACGACCGCGGCAACCCGCGCCTGCCGTTTGCGACGGTGCACGATTGGCCGGCGCTCAGCTATCGCGGAACTCTGATGGATGCCGGCAGCGAAGGCGCCATGCTTACGCCCGCCGAAGTCCTGCGCCAGATCGATACCATCGCACGATGGAAAGGCAACCAGTACTTCTTTTACTCCGAAGGCAACATCGAGCTGCGCGGATACCCCCTGCTGAACCCCAAGGCCCGATTCACGCAGGCGCAGATAAGACAGTTTGTCGCGTATGCACGCGAGCGGCATGTGGATGTGATCCCGGCCGTGGAGATGTATGGCCACCTGCACGATCTGTTTCGGATCGAGAAGTACTCCGGCCTCTCCGACTTTCCGCACGGTGGAGAACTCGACCCGAACAACCCGCAGGCTCAGGCTATGCTGCGGGACTGGGCGAACCAGACCAGCGAGCTGTTTCCCAGCAAGTTTGTGGATGTGGGGTTTGATGAGACGTGGGGTCTGTCGAAAGATGCAGCAAATACCGGCGCAGATTCGACGCCCGTCCAGCTCTTCATCAAGCAGTTGACCTTCGTGACAGACCTCTTTCAGTCCAAGGGCAAGACGGTGATGGCCTATGCCGACATCATGGTGAAATTTCCCGGGATCGTGTCGCGGCTGCCTAAGGGACTGATCGCGTTGCCGTGGTGGTATGACCCCAGCCCCGATCCGGAGTACAGGCACTGGATGGAGCCACTGGTGGCGGAGCACGTGCCGCACATCGTAACGACGGGTGTGTCGAGCTGGGACCAGATCGCGCCGGATTTCACGCTGAGTTTTGCCAACATCGATACGTTTCTAGCGGCAGGCCGAAAATCGCATTCGCTGGGGCTGCTCAATACTCTATGGACTGACGACGACCAGAACCTGCTGGAGATGTCATGGCCGGGAATGGCCTACGGGGCCGCGGCCGCCTGGCAGGAAGTTCCGATGCAGCCGGCTACTTTTTTTGCGGATTACTGCAGGATCCAATATCCCCCACCCGTTGCGCCGGACTTCGCGACGGGTCTGAGCAGCCTGAACGCGGCTGAAGGCAGCCTGCAAAAAGCGCTTGGAGCAGAAACGGGAATCGCGTTCTGGAAAGATGCCTTCCTCAAGAGCTCCCTCGATGCGGTTCGCGGAAAGCAGAACGATCTGCACGAAGCCCGTCTGGAAGCTGAAGATGCGCTCGAACACTTCTATACAATCAAGGCTGCGGCGCCGAACACTCCGCAGATCGACACGTTCATCGTGGGCGCGCAGATGATCGATCTGGCGGGCATGAAGTTTCAGTATGCGCAGGAGATTGCGAACGCGTGGCAGGCGCTGCCCTCGCACCCCACCAGCGAACAGCTGACGGATGTGCTGGGGCGCGGGATTTCCAACGAGACTCACAGCCGCACCATGGACATGATGGACGGCCTTACAGAGACCAGGCGTGCCTATAAAGCCGCGTGGCTGCAACAGTACACACCTTATCGCCTGGGAACGGCGCTGGGACGATGGGATGCGGAGTATGAGTTCTGGCGGCGCGCACAGACAAACTTCGAGACCTTGCGAACGGGCTTCAAGACCGGCGACGCGCTGCCCACGTTGCAACAAATCACTTCGCCGGCGTACTAGCTTCGCTGCGCGCAGAGGGTGGGCCAAGCACATCCGCGAATTCGGCAGTAAGGTGGCGAATCTTGTAGTTGAATTCGACGAAGCGGGACTCCCAGGCCTTTGCTTCCTCTGGCGTGTATTGGTAGAAACCGCGGCCGTTGGAAATCCCGCGACCACCGCGCTCCACGACATCGCGCATGAGCTTGGGGATCGTTTTCTCGGTAGACAGGTCAGGCAGCAGGTCGGCCATAACGCGGCAGTAGCCCTCCACGCCCATGAGGTCCATGTAGCGGAACGGACCCGCGAAGGGAATCCACCAGCCGACATCGTTGCGCAGGGAGCGGTCCACGTCCTCGACGCTGCAGATGCCGGAATCCACCAGATGGCAAGCCTCGCGGAACATGGCGTAGGAGATGCGATTGGTGATGAAGCCGCGGATTTCCTTGCGCAGCGTGGAAGGCTCCTTGCCCCACAGCGGCGCAAGCGCGGCTACTTGATCCAGGTACTGCGGCGACGTGGCTGGGCCGGGGATGATTTCCATGAAGCGCGTGACGTGGGCGGGCTCGTCCCAGTGGATCCCGAGGATGCGCTCGGGATGAGTGGCGCCTTCCTGAAGCAGCGATACCGGCAGTGCGGAGGTGTTGGTGGCGAGGATGCAACTGGACGAAACGACGCGCTCGGCATCATGCAGCAGCGCGCGTTTGAGGGTCAGGTCTTCGGTGACGGACTCGAAGACGATGACGGCATCGGCCGCGGCGCTGAGCTCCTGCGTGAGGTTGAAGCGTCGCATCGCGCTATCTACCTCTTCGAGGAGCAGATTCTCTGCCCGCATTTCATGCAGAAGCTCGCGGATGCGCTGCGCCGCCGCGCCACTGGCCGCAAGATCGTTGGTGACGCCGGTGACGTGGTGGCCGGCCGCCAGGAGGCAGGCGACGATGCTGCGGCCCATCAGTCCTAATCCGATCACTGCGACGGGACCGAGGTGAGATTGTTGGCTCATAGAGGGTTCTCCATGGGAGGTTGTTCCGCAAAATCCAACTGTGCAGGCGGCCGACGAAAGCCGCGGGTCAGTATAGTGAGGTAGATCAAGCCCAGAACGATCCAGGCACCGCCCATCCATTTGGCCAACGAAGGTAAACTCCACCAGATGGCCGCGCAGAACAGAAAGCCGACCGCGGGTGCGAGGACGTCGCGCAGGATATTGCGCTGGCGTCGTTCGGCATAGAACGTCTTGATGACGGCCGCATTGACGCCCATAAAGGCAAGAAAGGCGCCGAAGTTCAGCACCTCCGCCGAATGTTCGTAGCTGAGAGTGAAGGCGCCAGCGAGGGTGATGAGGCCGATAAGCACGATATTGAAGGCGGGAGCATTCGTTTTCGGGTTCAAACGGCCGAAGGTGCGGCGCGGCAGGACGCCGTCACGGCCCATGCCGTAGAGCAGTCGCGCAGCCCCCACCTGCCCGGTGAGCGTGCTGCCGACACAGGCTACAAACAGTGTGATGGCCATCGCCTGGAATAACCAGACGCCGCCGGCGCGGCCGCAAACATCCAGAAAAGCCGTTTCGACATTCGTGAAGTTATTGTAGTTGGGCCAGACACGGGCGGCGAGATAGATCTGCAGAGCACTAAAGACGCCGGTGAACGCGCATACCAGGACGGTGGCGATCAGGACGTTCTTACGTGGATTCTTCACATCTTCCGAGAGCGTTGTGACTCCGTCGAAGCCGATGTAGGTCAAAGCCGCGAACGAGGTCGCGGTCATGATCCTGTTCAGGTGAAACGTAGCGGGATTGTAGATGGGATCGAGGCTGAACAGCGCATGCGAGCCGCCGTGCAGCACGAGATAGCGTATCGACCAGATGAAGAATGCGGCAATCACGACACACATCGCCGCTAGCAGGAGGATGTTGGATCTCGCCGTCGAACGCATGCCGCGAAGGTTCAGCCAGGTAGTGAAGGAGATCAGGATAAAGACCCACGCGCCGAAGGGAACGTGAGGAACAATGCGCGTCAGCGTGAGGGCGGCATAAACGGTGCTGACGATGGGCAAGATCAGGTAATCCAGCACCATGGCCCAGCCCGCCAGGAAGCCCAGGTGCGCGTTCAAGCCTCGCGAAACGAAGGTGTAGGCGGAGCCCGCGGAGGGATAAACTGAAGCCATCCTGCCATAGCTGACGGCGGTCAGCATCATTGCACACATGGCGATCAGCACGGTGGTGACCATGTAGCCGCCGGATAACTGCTGGGCGATACCGAAGAGGCCCACCGCAGCTATCGGCTGGATAAGGACAATGCCATAGAAAACGAGGTCCCAAAGGCCAAGGACCCGCTTTAGTTCCGAAGAGTTTGCCGTGCTGGACAAAATCATCTCCTTGTCTTCCAGATCGCATCTGCTTTCGACCGACTTTACCGCACGCACCGCAGGGCGAGTCGCTCAGAGCCCCGCGGGTGCGGAGGTAGCCGCCTCAACCCCTGGAATCGCGCATCTGCTGCTTGACTTTGAGCGAGCGCACACCTCACTATAAGTAGGTCAGCGAACCAATTGAAACATACACGGTTCAATACAAAAATACTAGAGGTTGGTTGTGGGGAATATTATTGAACAGTCGCAAGCGTTTTCTCCCTCCCTCCGGGAGGACAATATCCGCAGCAGGACTGTCGGTTCCCTGCAACGAGGGCAACGGGCCTCGCGCAGTTTAGCCGGCGGCGTCTCGAGCGGCTTGAGACGGTCCGCCCGGCCGTATCCGCTGTATTTTAGCGACGGACACGGGGCCACGCTGAACGATGTGGACGGAAACTCATACCTGGACTATAGCCTCGGATGGGGTCCCAACATCCTCGGGAATGCGCCGCCTGAGGTCGTGGATGCCGTGCAGGAAACGGTGCGTAAAGGGCTGACCTTCGGCGCCCAGCACGACCTGGAATACGAAGTGGCCGAGTTGCTCAAGCAGGCGATTCCGTGCGCGGATCGCGTCTGCTTCGCGAACAGCGGAACGGAGATTGTGCAGGTAGCGCTGCGGCTGGCGCGCGCCGCAACCGGACGCCAGAAGTTCATCAAGTTTGAAGGCCATTACCACGGATGGGATGACAGCGTCCTGCTCAGCTACCACCCGTCCGTTCCCCAAATCATCGATGCATCGATGGAACCTATTCACGAAGGTAAGGGCCAGATGCCGGCTACCAGCACGGTCATCGCCCAGTGGAACGACCGGGACAGTGTGCGCAAAGCTTTTTCGCGCAACCAGGGACAGATCTCCGCCATCATTTGCGAGCCTCTGATGTGCAATAACGGGTGCATCGCCCCGGCGCCCGGCTTCCTCCAGTTCCTGAGGGACATCACGCGCGAACAGGGCGCCCTGCTCATCTTCGACGAGGTGATCACGGGATTCCGGTTAGGCCTCTCTGGCGCGCAGGGGTTCTATGGAGTCGTTCCCGATTTAGCCACCTACGCCAAGGCCGTGGGTGCGGGTACGCCGCTCAGCGTGCTGGCGGGCAAACTCGAGTTTATGGAGTTGATCGAGCGCGGAGAGGTGATCCATGCGGGCACGCTCAATGGGAACCCGATCGCCCTTTCGGCGGCACGCGCGGCGCTCACCTACCTGATGCGCGCACCGGACGTGGTCTACGCTGATCTGTTCCGCCGCGGAGAGCGGCTCCGGGACAGGATGGCGGCCATATTGCGCAGCCACGGGCATGATGTTTGCGTTGCCGGTGAAGGGCCCGTCTTTCATCTCTCGTTTACTGACCGGCAGCCGCAAAACTACCGGGACCTGCTCGCATCCGACAAGCAGAAGTACAGCGACTTCGCGCTGGCGCTGCTGGACGAGGCCGTGCTGGCGCTGCCCGATGGGCGGTGGTATTTGTCGACGGCCCACACCGACGCCGATATCGACCGCACCCTTGCCGCCGTCGAACGTGCCATGAGTTAGCGCCTCGCGCTTACTTGCGCGGCAGGTAGGCGATGCAGTCAATCTCCACCTTCATGCCTGGCTCGACGAGCACGGCCTGCACGGTAGTACGGGCAGGGGCGCTCCCGGCGAAGAACTCGCCATAGACTTCGTTCATCGCAGCAAAGTCTTCTGCCTTCGCCAGGAACACCCCGCACTTCACAATGTGCTTGCGGCTGGCGCCGCATCCTTCCAGGACGCGTTCGACGTTTTGCAGAGTAAGCAGCGTTTCGCCGCTAACGTCGCTGAAGACGAATTCCTCGGTAGCAGGGTCGATCGGCCCCTGGCCGGAAACGAACAGAAAGTCCCCTGCCCGAACGACCTGCGAGTACGCGCCTTTGGGCGACGGTGCGTCTTCAATGCTGATACGCTCAACTTCGCTCATGCTCGTCCTTCCCGCTGCATCCTGGTGAATCTCAATATGCCATTAGATATATACTACGTTCATTAGAAAGACTGCGAGGCCAATCCTCTTGGCGGCAACACTCTTCCGAAACGGCTCGATCATTGATGGCAGCGGAAGCGGGCCTGTCCAGACGGATATGCTCATCGAGCGTGAACGCATCGTGAGCATGGGGCAGAGTCTGGCAGCGGCCGGAGCCACGGTGGTGGACTGCACGGGCCTGACACTTGCGCCGGGCTTCATCGACTCCCACACCCACTCGGACCTGCAGGTGGTAGAAGGTCGAACCGAAAAACTGCGTCAGGGGGTGACCACCGAAGTGGTCGGCAACTGCGGCTTTTCGGCCTATCCTCCGGCGCACGACCCCGCTGATCTGCGCTCCTTCGCGAACGGAATTTTCTGCGGAGACGAGCAATGGGGCTGGCCATCGACGGAAGCCTACCTGAACGCGATCGAGCAGAGCCAAACGGCCACCGTCGTTTCCCTAGTCGGGCACGGTTCCCTGCGGATTGCGGTTGCGGGCAACCAGCAGGGGGAGCTGAGCGAGGCCCAGGTCGCGTCGATGGAGAGCCTGCTCGCCGAAGCGCTGGACGCTGGCGCCGCAGGCCTTTCGACCGGGCTGATGTACGCGCCGGGATCAAGCGCGCCCACTGCAGAGCTGCAGCGCCTGTGCAACGTTACCGCCCGCAAAGGCAAGATTTACACCAGCCACATACGGTCCTACTTTGCCGAGCTGGTGGAGGCGGTCGAGGAGCAGATTGAACTCGCCCGGCACAGCGGCGTAAAACTGCAGATTTCTCATTTGCAGGCTGTGGGGGCGGCCAACTGGCACCTGCAAAGCCACGCCATCGACAAGATGGAGAAGGCCCACGCCGCGGGAATCGATGTTGAGTTCGATTGCTATCCGTACGTCGCCGGATCGAGCGTGCTGACGCAGCTGCTGCCCCAGGCAGCGCTCGATGGCGGACTCACAAAGCTCATGGAACGGCTTCGCACGCCTGCCCTGCGGCTGCAGATTCAAGAGGAGCTGGCGCGGTCCATTCCATGGCGATGGTCCGATATTTATATCTCATCGGTTGGTTCCCAGATGAACCTGAATGCGATCGGCAAGACGCTGGAGCAAATTGCCGAGGACCGTGGCAAAGAGCCTGCCGAGGTGGTGCTTGCGCTGCTGGACGAAGAGGCAGGGGACGCCAACATGCTCTGTTTCAACCAGAGCGCGGAAAACCTGCGCGCTTCTCTGCAACATCCTCTTGCGACGATCATCAGCGACGGCTTTTATGTGAAAGGGCGGCCTCACCCACGGCTGCATGGCACTTTTCCGCTGCTTCTCGGCACGTACTCCCGGGAGAAACACTGGCTGTCTCTCGCGGAAGCGGTGCACAAGATCACAGCCAAACCGGCGCGCCGCTATACTCTGAAAGATCGCGGTGTGCTGACACCTGGGTATTTCGCCGATATCGTGGTGTTTCAGGCAGAAGCTATCGACAGCCCGGCAACCTACGAATCGCCCAAGTTGGCGCCTCTCGGCATTCATTCGGTCTACCGGAACGGCGCGCCGGCGATGGAGCTGCTGGCCGCCGCCTCCTGATCGAATCTTATTTCAATTGAAACGGTGCCAGGAAAATGAGATGCTAGCGGACGTGACAAACGCTAACACCAAGGCCGCTGTGGGCAAGAAGCAGGCCGGTACGAAAGCCGCGCCGTCCGGTAAATACTCCGTTCCCGTCGTCCGCAGCACGTTTCAGATTCTGGAAGAGCTTTCGCGCGCGGAACTTCTTGGACTCAGAGAGGTCACCCAGACTACCGGCATCCCGAAGTCCACCGTGTTCCGCATTCTGAGCACGCTCGTCGATCTGGGATACGTGACGCGGGAAGCCAACCGCAATTACCGCATCAGCCCCAGCCTCGGCCTCTTGGTCAGCGATGGGGCGGCCAACGAGGCGTTGCGCCGACTGGCTCTTCCCTTGATGCTCGACCTTCGCGACAAGTACGGCGAGACGGTTAATCTCGGTGTGCAGCACTCCGACATGGTCACCTATCTTGAGGTTGTGCCGAGCGAATTTGCCTTGCGCCTGCAGGAGAGCCGTGGCGCCTCCGTGCCGGCGCATGCCAGCGCTCTAGGCAAGGCGATCCTGGCTTTTTCCTCGCCGGACGTTACTCAGGAACTGGTGCGAGGCCACAAGCTGAAGAGCGTTACGGAACATACGATCTCCGATCCCGACACGTTTCTGCAGGAACTCAAGCGCGTGCGCACCGCTGGCGTCGCGTTCGATCGCGGCGAAGGATCGATGCTTGCCATCTGCATCGGCGCGCCGATCCTGGACGCAAACGGCACGGCGATTGCCGCCATGAGCATCTCAGGGCCTGCCTCGCGCTTCAATCCGAAGAAGGATTCGCCCGTGATTGCCTCCCTTGTCAAGAGCACTACCGAGCTGGCGCGGGCTTTCGCGCAGTCGATGACCCGCAAATAGCCGCTGCCGGCGCAATCGAATATGTTAGAGCATTTTCTGTTTTAGTGTAGTCCGGCTAGTGTGACTCTGAACCATGCCTTTGCATTGTCTGGCGTGATGCATGGGAGGGCCTCGGCGATGGCTTGTTCAAGTGCATCTTTGCTTCGTGCCTTGGCGGCGCGGAGCAGTTGTTTGAGCTTTGCCCATGCCTTCTCGATGGGATTGAGATCGGGTGAATAGGGCGGCAGATAGAGGAGCTCCGCGCCGGCCGTTTCGATCCATTCGCGCACCGCCGGAACTTTGTGCGCACTCAAGTTGTCCATCACGACTACGTCGCCCGGCTTCAGTGCCGGGCACAGCACATGCTCGACATAGGCCAGGAAGATGTCGGCGTCGGTAGGCTCTTCGATGGTCATGGTGGCGATCATGCCGCGAAGGCTCATGGCGCCTAAAATCGTCATGATCTTCCAGTGCCCGCCCGGCGTCGCCTCATGGATGCGTTTGCCTCCGGGGCCGCGCGCATAGAGCCGCGTCATCGAGGTGGTTACACCGCTTTCGTCCAGAAAGATCAGGCGTTCCGGCGAGATCGACTGGAGGCGTGCCGCGAACTCTTCACGCCGCTGGCGGTTGGCCTCCGTGTCGCGCTCAACGGCGTGGAGCGACTTTTTTTCAGCCGCAGACCCAGCTTCTTCAGCAGATGCCAGATCCGCCCCAGACTGAGCGAGACACCGGCATCGCTGCGCAGCTTCGCCTGCAGTTGCGCCAGCGTCAGATCCGGCTTCGATTCCAGCCAGCCCACCACCTGCCTCTGCACCTCGACGCCAGCGCGACACTTGCGCCCGGGCTGGTGTCGCACGCGCTCGGCCTGCCCCGTGCGATTCCGTTGCGCGGAAATCTTCTTTGCCCAGCCGACGCTCACCAGGAAGCGATCCGCAAGCTCCTCCAGCGTGTCCTCGCCCTGATCGTAGGCCAATAGAAACTTACGGCGCAGGTCATCCCCATACGCTTTCGCCATCGATTCACTCGCCGCAGAGTCTCGCCAGAAATCAGTCTACACCATTAAAGAAAATGCTCTAGAAGTTGAGCTTCGCTCCCATTTGCAGCACGCGAGCACTTGCGGCGCTCGTAACCTGCCCGAATGTGCTTGCGGTAAAGTTCGAGGACACGGCAACGAAGTTCGTATGGTTGAACGTGTTGAAGGCCTCTGCGCGGAACTGTAGATTCGTCTCGTGCCAGAGCTTGACGTTCCTGAACGCGCTCAGATCCCAGGTCTGATAGCCCGGTCCCACGACATTACCCACGGACGTATCACCGGGGCGATACTGGCCTGCCGGTACTTTAGCGAAAGCGGTAGTGTTGAACCAATGCAATCGCGTATGAGGCGCTCCCGCATTGGGATTTGCAATCTGATCGGGACGGTTGGAAGGACCGACGACACCCGCCGCGAGAAGACCTAGACCGCCGGGATCGGCGCTCGAAGTAGTCACGGTAACAGGAAGTCCTGACGCTGCGGAGATAATCCCTGTAAATTCATAGCCGCCCAAAATGTGCCCGACAATTCCGTGCTGCTCTCGGAAGAACGGCAGAAAATAGACAAAGTTCGCCGTAAACACATTCTTGCGGTTATAGAGCGTCGGTCCATACTCAGCTGCAATGTTGGTGATGTTCGCCGGCGCGTTGCTCCGGTCTGACTGGCTGTTGGTCAGCGCTTTCGCCCACGTATAGTTCGTGTTGATCAACGACCCACCGCGGAACTTCTTCGCCACCGAAATTTGCAGCGAGTTGTAGTTCCCCATAAAGCGCGGCGCCAAAATATTGATCGGTCCGTATCCCTTATAAGGCCGAAGTAGGTTCAGGTCCGAGCTGTTACTCGCGGTAACCACATTCCCGGGAATGACGCCGGCCGCGAGGTACGCTCCCTGTGTCGGCTGATTGAAATCCTCTTCACCGATCTGGTGAACCGACTCATTCCCGTAGTAGCCGAAATCCAGACGCAGGTTGGATGCGAGTTCCTGTTGCACGTCCAGACTGAAGTCCTGCACATAGGGCGTGATGTTATGGGGAGCTATCCCATAGGGTGTAACAGGTACGTTCGCCAGCGTCACACCCAGCCCCGGGTTATCGAAAAATGTGTCATTCGGCGTGCCGGCCGCCGGATTGATCGTAATATTCCGCACATTCGGCGGGTTCTGAAACACCATGTTCTGAAAGTTCCCGTACAGCGTCTGGATGTAGTAAATGCCGTAGCCGCCGCGTAGCGCCGTCTTCCCGTTGCCGAACGCATCAAGTGCAAACCCGACCCGCGGTGCAAAGTTCAACTCCGGCTGACTAGCCACAGCGCTTCCAAAGGGCGAAGTCGCTCCTCCCTGGATGATCCCATTGAGCGAATTGTAGTTCGGGTTCGGCGCTGCACCGCCATAGCACGTAGCACCGGTACAAATCTGTCCGCCCGCCGTCAGCGCAGGCGCATTGGCTGAGTTGTACGTGTTCGGGTCGAAGTTGACCAGTGGGAAGAAGTGATGGTTTTGATACACATCCTCCACGGGCGCACCCACCAGCGTGTAGCGAACGCCGGCATTGACCGTCAACCGCGGAGACACGCGAAAGTCATCCTGCGCGTACGCCTCGTACAAATTTCCGTGCACCCAGGCAATCGCGTCCACCGACAACTGCGTGAACGATGCCGCATTTCCAAGCAGAAAATTAGCAAACGACTGTTGGAACACTGTCGTTCCGGCCGGCACTTGTCCCGCCGTAAAGGCGAATGTTCCGGTGTTATTGCCGCCCGAGTTGCCGCCCAGGTGCATGTCTTCAAAATTCACGCCCAGCCGCAGCGTATGCCGCCCCAGCGTGTGAATCACATTGCCGAACATGATCAGGTAGGTGCCGGGATTGTAGTACGGCCCGGTCGCTCCAAAGCTTAGCCCATTGATGCTGAAGTTCGGCACCTGTGCGAGCGTGGAAACATACGGCAGCGTGGGATGAATGTCAGGCGAATTGGGCGACGCAATCAGGCCGGTCGGGGTGGCCACGTTGAACGGCCTGGCTTGCGCATAACCAGCGTCGATGATCGTCTTCGGGCTAAGTACATACGTTACATGGCCCAGATAGTTCGTCGATCCGTTCCGCAGAGTCGACGTGCCTACACCGGGCACGCCCGAAGTGCCGTATAGTCCAAACGGTACGATCTGGTTGAAGGGTTCGTGGATGTAGCGGAAGAATACGCTCAACTTGTCGTTGAAGTTGTGGTCTATACGCAGGAATGTCTGCGTTTCGTTATCGTAGCTGGCTACCGAAAAATAAAGTGGAAGCGGATCGCCGGTGGCAGTAATGCCGGCCGGTGTTCCCACCTTGTCGATAATGTCGGTGAGGTAAGTTTGCGCGGTTGGATCGATCCTGGGGATGGTGTTCGAAGTCGTGGCGCATGTTCCGGTTGCACTGTATTGCACGCACACCGCGGTCGTAAAGATGCCCATGCGCTGCTGCGCGGTCGGCACATTGCTGTCATTGCCCGGCTGAGGCGTCTCTTCGCGAAGAAACTCCTGGCCCACGAAGAAGAACGTTCTGCGATGATCGCCCGGAATGGGCGCGAACCCACCCACCTGATATCCGAAGTCTGCATACCGGTTGCCGGGCCTCGAAATTTTAGCAAGGTTATTGAAATAGTTGTTCGCATTCATCACCTGGCTGCGGAAGAACCCATACGCCCCGCCATGAAATTGCGAAGTCCCCTGCTTAGTTGTCATGCTGACAATTGCGCTTCCTTCGCCGCCATACTGCGCTCCAAATGTATTGCGCAGGAGACTCAGCTCCTGAATGGAATCGAGGCTGGGAAAGAACTGCGACTGCTGACTCGCGCCGTGCCCGACCATATCGACTCCATCGAGAAAGTAGCCATTCTGGCTTACGCGTTGCCCGTTCACCGAAAAATTAGCCGCATTTGCCCCACCCGTCGGACTGATAATGCCGCGATCGATCGTCCCTGGAACAACGCTGGTAATGCCGGGCTGCAGCGTGAGCAACTGCTGATAATTGCGGCTGCTCAATGAGAGCTCGCGAACCTGCGTGCCGCTGATCAGCGTGCCCGCGGAAGCATTCTCAAGCTCCGGCGCCACTTCAGTTGCCGAAACTGTGACTGTCGAGGTGACCTCGCCCGGCTCTAGCGTCAACGGGATGGTAAGCGGTTGGTCCAGATGGACAACAACCCCGGTGACTGTCTCGCTGCGGAAGCTCGCTGCCTCGACAGTGATCGAATAAATGCCGGTCGCCAACAGAGGGGCCACGAACTGACCCGCGCGGTCGGTCTTTACCTGCCGTTTGACACTGTTTTCCCCGGTATTGGTGATGGTAACCGTCGCTCCCGGAACCGTCGCGCCAGACGCATCGCGGACCACACCATCGATTTCACCGGTCAGATTCTGAGCTTGGAGCAGACTGGGCAACACCGAGGGAAGCAGAACCGCGAAAAGGACTGCACGGAAGGTGCTTCTTACGAAAACTCTCATGCTAATGTCCTCCTAAGAATTCGAATGGAGATGCGCTTGTCGACAGGCCCGGTCAGTCAACACTCACGGGAGAGAGGCCTGTGCGTGGCGGTGGGGTATTCGCGTGCATTCATATAATCGCGAAATAACGCAACAAGTCAATAGAAATATTGTCGTCTCTCTTATGGAATACTGTGCCAGCCTGTCCAGAAGTCTTGTCGAAGAAGTGATTATGGGAATCTCGTTCCAGGGCACAGGAGTTCTACGCGTTCCGTCAAGCTCCGCCGGGCCTCTTGAATCAGGTCATTTCAATAAAATCATCGCTATTCGGGCAGACCGGCAGTCGATCAAAGACTGTGCCAAATGAAAAACGTTCATATTGCTATTGACACACCTGTTAATGGGCGTTATTTCTATTCCCATACCGAGATCGTTGAATTCGACCGCAGAACTCGTTGAATTCGGCCGCAGCCGGGGGATGGCTTGGCGATGGAGGCACTCATGTCTCTTGCGGCGGCTTCAACCGGCGAACCTCACGCGATTTGCTGAAGCAATGGAGGCTCCAATGGTAAGACTGAAATTCGGAAATACGCTCAAAGGAATTCTGGTTCTTCTCCTGTTCGTGCCCGCTTCATGCATGTTCGCGCAAGTGACGGCGACCCTGAACGGCCGTGCAGCCGACCCGACTGGTGCCGCTGTTCCCGGGGCCAGGGTTGTGGTCACGAATGAGGCAACTGGAGCGGTTGTGCGTACCATGGTGACCAATGCGCAAGGTTACTACTCGGCGCCGAACCTTTCCGGCGGACGCTACTCTGTGAAAGCTGATGCATCGGGCTTTAAGACCTTCGAGCGCACCGGCATCGTGCTGGACGTCGCCAGCACGGTGGAGGCGGACATTGCCTTCGCGGTGGGTGGGGGCGCACAGAGCGTGACCGTGCAGGCGGATCAGGTGCAAGTGCAGACCGAGACCAACGATGTGAGTACGGTCATTTCGCAGACGCAGATCGACGAGATCGATGTGAACGGGCGAGACCCGTTTCAGCTTGCGGCGCTTACGGCAGGCGCTTCCAACGCGGCGGCCGAGTTCCTGAGTCCGGTCGGAAGCAATGCGACACCGCAGATCGTCTTCAACGGCCTACGCAAACAGTGGAACGATTATTTCATCGATGGCGCTGAAGTTACCGATCGCGGGGGCGGCGGCGGTTACGCGATCGAGCCATCGCAAAATGCGATTGCCGAGTTCAAGGTCATCGCGGCAGACGCACCCGGAAATATCGGTCTGGCAGCGGGCGGTCTGGCTTCAGTGGAACTGAAGTCGGGTACGCACGACCTCCACGCCAGCGCGTGGGAGTATGTACGTAACCAGGCTTTTGACGCGAATAACTATCTTGCCAAGCAGAACGGCACGCAGAAGCCCGAGCTGCGCTATAACCTTTTCGGCTTCAACGTAGGCGGCCCCGTCGTGATCCCCCACCTCTACGGTGCGCATCGCGACAAGACGTTCTTCTTTTACAACATGGAATGGCGGCGGCTGGTGCAGGGCAACCAGATTCTGCCGCTGGCGATTCCCGCGTCGGTGCAGGGGGGAAATTTCGGATCGACAGCGATCTTCGTTCCGAGCACCACTGACCCGGCTGCCATTGCAAGATTTGCGATGTATGGCCTGACGCCGGGAAAGCAGTTCCCGAATAACACGATTCCCGCGGGGCTGATTGATCCCAATGTGCAATTGCTGTTGAAGGAGGGAGTTTTCCCGACGCCGAACTCGGCCGATGGTTTGCATTTCTCCTCAGCCACGCCGGCGCGTACAAACCTTAGCGAGGAGGTTGCGCGAATCGATCACAAGATCAACGACAAGCTGGCGCTGACCGGCAGCCTGATCTGGGATGGCGGCTACGAGCAGAACATTCCCGGAACATCGAGCGTCAACTCCTATTCCAATAACGGATCATTTTTCACAGTGCCGAGTTATGTAACGGCGGTGCGTCTTACCCACGTCATCACTTCCAACCTGCTGAACCAGGTGGGTTTCAACTACGATGGCAACCGGCAGCAGTACAGCCCGTTCGGACTGTACCAATTGCCGGCGGGATACACGGCCCAATCGTACTACCCAGCGGCGAACGACTTGAATCGTATTCCAACGATCACGATCGGAACGCCCTACTCAGTGAACTTCGACGTAGGCCCGCAGGAACCGTACCACAACGCGTACAACTTCTGGGAGTACAGGGACGATCTTTCCTGGCTGCACGGTAAGCACAGCATGATGTTTGGCGGCTCGGTGATACTGGACCACAAGGTGCAGACGATCAGCGGGTATACCCAGGGCAACTATGGATTTTCAGGTGCCTTTACGAAAAACTCTGTCGCCGACTTCCTGTTGGGTTACGCGGCTTCCTTCTCCGAGCTTGCGCTGCAGGATACGGTCAACATCAAAGGGCGCACCTATACCGCGTACGCTGAAGACTCGTGGAAGCTGACGGACCGCCTGACGCTGAACTATGGCCTGCGTTTTGAATCTCTGCCGCACATCTTCGAGGCGGACAAGCGGCTGTCGAACTTTGTTCCTTCGGCCTACAACCCGTCGCTCGCTCCCCAGTTCACCAGCAGCGGCTCTTTGAATAGCGCCGGCCCGGGCTTTTCCGAGGTGAATGGAGTCTACGAGGCGATCCCGAACACGCCGTTCTATCTGAATGGGGTGGTGTTGGCCGGCAGCAACGGAACACCGCAGTCTCTGACGACAGACGGAAAGGCCAACTTCGCGCCGCGCATCGGTTTCTCTTACGCGCTGAGCGGAGACCAGAAGACCGTACTACGCGGCGGTTTCGGTATGTTCTACAACCGTACGCAGATGAATGATTCGATCCGCATGGGAACCAATGCACCCTTTTCCTATACGCCGACTGCCTCGAACGTGTATTTCTCTAATCCGTCAACCAGCAATACAAATGGTGCGACGGCAACTATACCCACCTTTCCGGCAGCCTTCACTGCACTGGACCCGCACAATCCAATTCCTACTGCGATGGACTACAACCTTGGTATACAGCGGCAGCTTTCTTCGATTGCGGTGCTGTCATTGGCCTATGTGGGAACGCACACCTATCACGAGTCCTACGACCGTGATATCAATGCGGTGCCGTTGAGCGATCCGAACCGGCTCGCGATCTGCGGATCGAACTGCGGTTATAAGGGAACTACATATAACGCCAACCTCGACCGTAATTATCCGGGTTTTTCGCATATCAGTCTGGAAACTACGGGAACTACTTCGAACTACGATTCGCTGCAGGCGCAGGCGACCATTCGTATTACGGGCAATCTGAATGTTACCGGCGCATACACGTACTCACACGGTCTCGATTCGGGATCGGCCGATCTCGGCGCATTGTCCAATCCATATAACAAGGACTACGACCGCGGCAATGCAGATTTCGATCGCCGTCACATTGCGCAATTCAGTTACTACTACCGTTTGCCCTTCTTCCTGCACGGCAACCTGTTGGAGAGAGAGACCATTGCCGGATGGCAGATTTCGGGCGTCACGACGGCCGAGACTGGGCAACCGCAGTCAGTGACGGCTACCGATGTTACGGGCCTGGGAGGCACAGAAACCGATCGCGCCAACCAGATTGCGCCGGTGGTGTACACCAAGACGGCCGCACACTGGGTGAGCTACTCGTCCTTTGCGGCGCCGGCGCCGCTGACGTTCGGCAACTCGGCGAGGAACCTGGTGTACGGGCCGGGCCAGTTCAACTGGAACATTGCGCTGTTCAAGTCCTTCCCGGTGGGGCATCGCGCGCAGTTCGAGTTCCGTGGCGAAACGTTCAATACGTTCAATCACACGGAATTCTCGACGATCAGCACCAGCTACAGCAGCGGGGCGGCAAGCTTTGGCAAAGTGACGGGCGTATTCGATCCACGCGAGATCCAGCTTGGGGGCACACTGAGTTTCTGACGCTTCACAACTAACCAAGTTTAATCGATTTTCCGACTCCTGAACGGATGGCTCGACGACCTTATCGGATGACCGAGGCCGATTCGTGTTATTCACAGGGCAAAGCCACGCGTAAGCGATACGTTAGGTTCAGCCCGCTGGCGCGGCGACCTGAGAAGAAGATTATCTGGCGGCGGTACAAGGTTGGTACAGGTCGCCTGCACTGTGTGCACGCGAATGATTTACAGGGATAGGAAGTGGTGGCCAGAGACGGGATCGTTCTTTCTACGTGGCTTGCTGCTCTGTAAGTTACAGAAAACAAAATGTCACGAAATCCGAAAAATGCCACCTCTCCCGGTTCGGCGGTACAAAATTAGTACAAAGACCTCTGGGAAAGACGACCTTGGCTCTGGCCATCGACGTTGTACCAATTTTGTACCGATGGCCGAAAGTGACTCATCGTTTCTGAGAAGCGCCGCCCAGCCAGAGGAAGCGTTTTGCCAATCCTTCGTTACTAAGTTGGGACAATATCATCAGTTTCAATAACATAACTGCGTACCATCATGTATACTCGGGCGGACTCCAGAGCATATGCCCGCTAAGTCGCTGAAGATTGATAGCCTTGAACTCGACCTTGAGAACCCGCGCATTACGCTCGCGACCGATCAGCGCGATGCGATGCAGAAGATCATCTCGGAGCAGAAAGTAAAGCTGGTTAATCTGGCGGAGAGCATAGCGGTCAGGGGATTTAGCCCTATGGATCGCTGCCTTGTACTGCGTTCCAATCGAGCGGGGAAGTTCATTGTTCTTGAAGGAAACCGGCGCGTAGTTTGCGTAAAACTGCTCAAAAATCCTTCGCTGATCCACACATTTACGATGCCAGACGCGTTCAGGAAGCGCCTGGAAAAGGCCGCACAGAAGTTCGACCTGAAGCGTATTGAACCTGTCGATTGCTTTGAAGTCGCCGATCGAGCGGAAGGCAATGACTGGATACGTCAAAGGCACAGCGGCGAGGACAATGGCCGAGGAATAGTCGACTGGTCCGCAGTGGCCAGCTCTCGCTTTGCTGGCCGGGACCCGGCCCTACAGGCTTTAGAGTTTGTGCTATTGCACGGCGATCTTTCAGAGGACCAGGTCGAACGGATCAATACATCAAAATTCCTATCGACCCTCGATCGTCTGCTTTCCACCCCCACTGTCCGATCAGCTCTCGGCTTCGATATCGACAAGGGCAAACTTCTCACAAAGCTTCCTGCTGACGAGGCGATCAAACCGCTCAAGAAAATCGTTCTCGATCTCGCAGAAAAAGAGATCAACGTTAACGACGTCAAAACGAAGGACCAGCAGAACGCCTATATTGCGACGCTGAAAAAGTCGGACCGGCCCGATTTCTCGAAGGCTACCACCACCAATGTTGCCGTTGATCAGATAACCGACAAGGACTTTTCTGCGAAACATGCGCCGCCTACGAAACAGGCGCGCGCCAGTCGACAATCACCTCGCACCAGCGTTGTGCCGAAGGGCTGCAAGCTGAAGGTGACTACACCGAAGATCGCAGATATTTTTGAAGAGCTCAAATCGTTGCAACTTGGGAAACACAAACACGCAATCGCCGTATTGTTGAGAGTGTTTCTTGAACTATCGGTCGACGAATATCTGACAAAGACCGCGAAAGTAAAGCTCACGTTCACCAATCCTAAAAGCGGCCATACGTCTGACAAGAATTTAAAGACGAAAGTAAAAGAAGCAATCGCCGATCTCGTCAGCAAGGGATCTGTCGAAAAGGATTTCTTGGGTGTGACGCGCGGATTGAGCGACACCAATCATCCTTTTTCAATCGACACCCTTCATGCGTATATTCACAATAGGTACTTCACTCCGGTTGAGAGCCATCTGACAGCTGCGTGGGATAACGCCCAGCCTTTTTTTGAGAAATTATGGCCCTAGAAGATTCCGACCTACCGAAACCATATCGACTTCTACATTTCACGCCATTGCGCTATCCGGGCGGAAAAGCAAAACTCGCCGAGTACGTCAAAGCCTTAATGAAAGAGAATCGCCTTCTTGACGGCGAATATGTGGAGCCCTATGCAGGGGGGGCGGCGATCGCTCTCGAACTTCTCTTTCACGAATATGTATCGCGTATCCATATCAATGACGTCAGTGTGCCGGTTCACTCCTTTTGGAAGAGCGTTCTCGAATACACCGAAGACTTCTGCAAGTTGGTCATGAAAACGCCCCTGACCGTGAAGGCATGGGATAAGCAGAAACGGATTCTCTCTCACCTCGACGAGCACGATGAACTTGAGATCGGCTTCGCGACCTTCTTTTTGAATCGGACTAATCGATCCGGGATTCTGAATGGTGGCATCATCGGAGGTCGCGATCAGACCGGACCTTGGAAGATCGACGCACGTTTCAATGCCAAAGAATTGTTCCAACGCATCGAAGCCATCGCCAGTATGAGGGACCGGATCAAGCTCACGCGTCAAGACGCCCTAAAGTTCCTGGAGAACGGTATGGCTAAATGGCCATCCGAAACCCTCGTCTATCTTGATCCCCCTTATTATGTGAAAGGCCGCGCACTTTATCATGATTTCTACGAGCATCAGGATCATGAGAAGGTTGCTAAATTCATGATGGGGGCCGCGCACCGGCAGCGATGGATCGTCTCATACGACAATGTCCCTGCAATCCGCGATCTGTATAAGGGAACCCGGCATGTCGTATACGACATCGGTTATAGCGCGAGATCGGTATCACAGGGGTCCGAGGTCATGTTCTTCTGCGATGGGCTGAGGGTCCCTCCGCTTATCGGTCCTATCAAGATCACCGAGGATCATGCAGGAGTTCTTCGCCGTATGGCCTGAGCAGCTTCTTCAGTGGCCCCGAAGCTAATTGTGTCATCAGTGATGACACAATTAGAGAACTCCCGCACCGTTCATCGTAGAAGATCAGGGAAGCGCTTCTTCCGAAGGTCATCAATGACCTTCGCCGAGAGCTTCCACGCATCGCCCTGGATGCGGACAATCAGCTCATCCCACACCATTGCAAATGCCCTCAACGCTTCTCGTTCATCGAAATGGATTCCAGCAGGGAGGAGAGGGTCAATATCTTCGGTCAAGCTGCGCTGTAGCTTTTGCAGCATTCGCTCTTCTGCCGCGGCCCGATGAATGGGAGTGCCCTCAAGCTCAAGGTAGTGGTCGAAGCAGGTGAGGAGCTTGCGACGGTCGAGATTCAGTTGCTTCAAGCCTTCGTACAAATCGAAAAGATCGCGGTTCTTGCGCCGTTGCAAGAGCGCCCGCAGCTTCGTCCCGAAGAGTTCTTCCGGCTCGAACGAAATGATCTCAGCCTTCCCCTGGTGCCAGCGGCTATCCACGGCGAATGGATAGCGCTTGAGTCCAAGCAGGCAGATATGCTCACGGGTATTGATTTCGACCTTGAGCTTGAGCTTCGTGCTCGCGTCCGCCTCGGGAGCATAGCGGAAGATGAGATGAATGGATTGGCCGGCCTGCTCCCTTTTGCAATCGCCAAGCCACGATAGAGCCTTGCGCACCGCATCGACGGTCGCGCCAATCGGCTCGGCTTTCGTCTGCACAAGGTCGATGTCTTCGGAATACCGCAACGGCTCCGCGAAGAGCAGCTTATGAAGCGCCGTGCCGCCACGGAAAGCGATCTTGCCCTGCAAGTCCGAGGCATTGAACAGGTCGCATAGAGCGCGGCAGATGATGAGGTCTTGTTCCACTTGCCGCAGGTCGGGCCACGGGGCCTTTGCAGTCCACTCTTGGAGGTATGCGTTGGGAATCAAAAATCTACCTCCACAGGCTCATGGACCATTAGCCGCCACTTCATGTTTCTCTCCGCGTCTTCCGCAGAGAATTCCAGAATCGGTCGGATGGCCGGGTCAAGCGGTTTGAAAGATTTTGCCTGGGCACCAAACGGCTCCAGCACCTTCGACTGCCGGGAATGACCCGCGAGGTCGAGTAGATAACCTAGCCGGCGAACCGCAGAGTTCTCGTAGAATCCAGCGATCTTCGCCAACTTGCGCGGAACCGCTTTGGCTCCGATATCTTTGACGACCTGCGCCACTCCGTCGATACCGGATGCCTTATGGAAGTAGCGGACGCAATCCAGCAGGGTGAGCTCGACCCCGGCGACTTTGGCGTAACCTTCGGCAGTCTTTATCCTGTCCAGCCATTCCGACCGATTCGCTTGCTCGAAAATTTCCGGCGCCTGGTAGATGAACTGAAGCCGATGCCGTCCAATTTCAAGCGAGCGGAGCTGCTTTGGAACGATGATCTGGAATACCATCGCGGCCTGATGCGATGTGCCATGAAATGCTGCGGCACGCAGGAGCGAGATACGATAGTCGATGCGTTGATGCCGCATAAGAGGGTCGATCCAGCGGACAGGATCGGGCGCACCGAGGCTCTGGTCCTCGGGACGGAGAATCAGATAAAACTCGTGGCGAGGGTTGGCGAGCCTGTGTTTTTTCACCAGCCTTTGTGCGGCTGCGGTAAACGCAGAGGGCGATAAGCCCAGACTTCTCCTGGCGTCTTCTTTGGAGACGTAAGCGTGTCCTTGCGCGAGTTGCTGGTCGAGGTAGGACCCAAGCGACGCCATTCCCCAATCATATACGAAAAGCGAGATACGGCGTATGTTTTTGCTTATGATTGGGGAGAGACGTGAGCGATCATGTCGGAATTGTGCATTCTGAGACCATGCAGAGGCAACAGCGATTCCCTCAATTTGTCTCACCAGCGGTGCGACTTTCTTGTCGCCTCGGTAGGTTTCGCAGAACTGCCTCATGCTAGACAAGTTCGGTGGGGCAAAGTCGCACAGGGCTGGTCTCACTTCCGCAGACGCCGGTGAACACGCATCATGACACTTTCCGGTATTCGTAGAGTTCTGTACCCTCGCGCAAACCTGCTCTCAGTCGTGCCCCATTCCAGCACTCCCGGTTCTGCCTCGAATATCCTGCGGATTGTGTTGGTACTCAGCCCCCAGGACTTTGCCAAATCTCCCACCGAGTAATGCTTCTCAAGAGCTGGATCTCCGGTGAGCGGCACAGCTTCCACTCGCTGGCTTCCGTTCCATTGCCCCGCCGATGCTTTGTATGCAGACCCGCGCATGTAGGCATTCTCGGAGAAGTCCCAGGCAGCGTCCAATCATCATTTCACGCGGAAGTATCACGTTTTTTTATACCTTTTCGCAGGTCCGAGGTTCTTGCTGAATCGGTATCGTTGCATAGCCATCGTGTTCAAAACACTCCACTGTATGGTCTTCGTTGAGTCGGGCACGCGCTCGGGGTTTTATCGGCGTCCTGCGGCACTGCGGGCCTCTGCTTCGCTTCGCGCCCTGCGGGTTTCGGCTTTCAGAAAAATCTTTTGCAAAGAGCGCAAAACATTTTCCGAACCTTCCGAAAATGCATCCCTTGACCTTGGAAGCCTGACCCACTCGCGTCGCTTCGCGCAGTGTGCCCCGACTCATTGGGAGACCACACAAAACGGAGTGACATCATGAACACGAATACGATCCAAACGAACCTTCCAGTCAACACGATTCTTCACGGCGACTGCATCGAGAAGATGCGCGAGATGCCAGCAAACAGCATCGATTTCATACTGACCGACCCGCCGTACCTGGTGAACTACCGCGACCGCGATGGACGCACCATCCAGAACGATGCCAACGCAGACTGGTTGAAGCCGGCGATGCGCGAAGCGTATCGCACACTCAAGCAAAACCGCCTGATGCTTTGCTTCTACGGCTGGACGAAGGTCGATGAGTTCTTCGCGGCGTGGAAAGGTGCAGGCTTTCAGCCCGTAGGACATATCGTGTTCCGTAAGACGTACAGCTCGAAAAGCCACTTTCTCAGCTATCAACACGAGCAGGCATATCTGCTGGCGAAGGGCAGGCCGCCGTTGCCGAAGCAGCTGGTAGCGGATGTGATGGACATGCCGTATAGCGGCAACAAGCTGCATCCGACGCAGAAGCCGGTAGAACCCCTGGCGCAGTTGATTCGCAGCTTCACGTTGCCGGGTGAGTTGGTGCTCGATCCCTTCGCAGGCAGCGGCAGCACATGCGCGGCGGCGATGCTCACAGGCCGCAAGTACGGTGGTATTGAACTCGACGCTGAGTATTTCAACCAGGCCACGATACGGCTGGCACGAGTGAAAGAGAGGATCGCAACGAAATGGTCCTCTTCTTCATCCCCACGTCCGGTAGATGGTACGTGCGTGCCGGCGTGCGTCAAGGCGAACCATTGCGCTGCGCTGTAATCTCGCAGCCTTGACCCTCTCCGTCCCGCACGTTGTTCGCTGTTCATCGTGGGAATGAAGGGGTGTGTGCATTCTGCACACCTGTCTTTCTAGCCCGTTGGCCTTGCGTTTGTGGCCGTTCCCGCCACTATCCAAAGGTATAAAAATTCGTGATACTTCCGCGCGAAATAATGATTTCCAATTTCGCCGCATTGCTCCTACCTTCACATCCAGCACGAAACACCTAGAGTGGCCACTCGACGGTACATCACCCAAGGAGACTCCTATGGAGAGCACCCGTCCGTCGAAGCGAAGCCGCGTCCTCAAGTGGACACGCAGTCGTCACCTAACCCGATATGCAGCCCCGCTGCTGCTGCTGTCCGCCCTTCCGGTCTATGCCCAATCCAGCGGGAGCGATCCGTGGGACAACGCCGTCAACGTCCTCAAAACCTCCTTCACCGGCTCGATTGCCCAGGGTCTCAGCTTGGTGGCCATCGTCGTCGGTGGACTGATGTTCGCCTACGGCGAAGGCCAGTCCAAGAAAACCCTCGCCGGCATTGTGTTTGGCGTGGGAATGGCTATAGGGGCGGTGAACTTTATGGCCTGGCTCTTCCCGAGCTAGAGAGGAGGTGATCCATTGTCTCAGCCAGCGGAACGTCGTTTGAATCCAGTCTACAAGGCCATGAACCGGCCGCTGACTGTCCTGGGAGCAGAGCGGCGATTGTTCTTCGTCGCTCTGATCTCGGGAGGATCGATCTTCTCTCTTCTTCATTCTCTATTGGGCGGCATTGGGCTGTTCATCGTTGGCGTCATCATCGCCCGCATTGCGACCAAGCATGACGTAGAGATTCTCCGCGTGCTCTTCAACTCCAGTAAGTTCCGCAGACGCTACGACCCCATGAAAGCCGACACCCTGCAAATCCGCATAGCGAGGCGCGATGTACAAGGTTGAAACCATTACGAAGGACTGGAAGGAAGCAGGATCATTTGCCGCCCAGGTAAACCTGTACGGCTTCTGGGACGAGCACTGCTTCCTCACTAAGAGCGGCGACCTCGGATGTGCGCTGCGCATCGGCGGCATCGACTACGAAAGCCTCGATCACGCTGGCAGAGATTATGCCGTGAAGCGGCTTGAGGCCGCGTTCCGCTCGCTCGACGATAAGTGCCGTCTTTATCAGATTCTGTTCAAGCGGAACCGGCCGGCGATACCCCATGCGGAGTATGAGAACCCTCTGGTGTGCGCCGCTATCGAACAGCGCAGCGCCTTTCTGGATTCCAAGGCCGATCGGCTCTACAGCATTGAAATCTTCTGGGTCGTGATGATCGACGGCAGCTTTCAGAAGGCCGGGCTGCTGCACGCCCTGGCGCAATTGCCGAAGCAGCCGCGCTCCTCCCTGCGTGACTTACGCGCCCTGTTTTCCGGCAACAAAGAACGCACGCTGCTCTATGAGAAGATCGAGCGCGATCGTCTGCGCTTGCAGCATAAGGCCAACAGTTTGAGTGGGCAGCTAAACGACCTCATGACGCTCGAGCTGTCAGGGGCGGAGGAGACGTTTCGCATACTGCGACGTCTCGTGAACCTCCGCCCCTCCAAAATCAATGATGCTCCGCTCTGTGACACCCGCCATCTCGACTGGCAGGTATGCGACTCGGAGCTGGAGGCGCATCGCGGCTATCTGCGGCTCGATGACGATTATGTCCGCGTCCTCACACTAAAGGAGCTTCCATCCGAGACACGGCCCCTGCTCTTGCAGGGTCTCTTGGATGTGCCGGCGAACTTCCACGTCGTGACCGAATGGCATTCCGTGACGAACGAGAAGGCGCGGAAAGAGATTGCGTCGCGTCGCCGGCATCATCACAACTCGAAAACTAGCTTTGTCTCGAACCTGCAGGACCGCAGCAACACCGCAAATCAGGACAACCTCGTAGACGACTCCAAAGCCGCTGCCGTTGGTGAGCTTGGCAACGCGCTCACCGTGATGGGCATGGAAGGTAAGAACTTCGGCGAGTTCTCGCTCTCGGTCGTGATCTACGACGAGAACCAAACGAAAGTGGAGCATACCGTCGCCGAGTTTCAAAAGCTGTTCACGCAGCATGACGGCTTGCTCTATGAGGAACGCTACAACTTGCTCAATGCGTTCTTTGCCACGATCCCCGGCAATCGACAGTTCAACCTTCGCAAGCAGTGGGCGCTCAACTCCAACTATGCCGACCTATCCTTTCTCTTCACCGTAGACACGGGAGCGCAATGGAACGCGCATCTCGAACGCGAGTACCTCGCCGTCCTCGAATCCACCCACGGGACACCGTATTACCTGAACCTTCATAGCGGTGACGTGGCGCACACGCTGATGCTTGGCGCCACAGGCTCAGGCAAAAGCTTCTGTGCATCGATGCTCCTGCAGTCTGCACAGAAGTACGAACCGCTGACCTTCGTCTTCGATCTCGGCGGCAGCTACGAGACGTTGACACGCGCCTTCGGCGGATCGTATCTCAACGTCGGCCTCAAAAATCCAGGCTTCAGCATCAACCCTTTTTCGCTCGAACCCACGCACGAGAACCTGAATTTTCTGTTTCTTTTCCTGCGGGTGTTGATCGAAGGCGCTGGACGCTATGAACTGACGACAGCCGATGAGAAGGCGCTTTACGCCGGGTTGGAACGCATCTATAAACTTCCGCGCGAGATTCGGACGCTCACCAACTTCGCATCCATCCTCGGACCCCTCGGAGAGCGACTGCACCGCTGGACGCAGGCGGGCCAGTTTGGACACCTTTTCGACAACGTCGAAGACACGCTGACTTTCGCCCGTTTCCAGACATTCAACTTCGATGGCTGGTCGGATTACCCGGACATTCTGGAGCCATTGCTGTTCTATGTCCTACAACGGGCCTCATCGAAGATCGAAACGTCGGAGAACGCGGGTACTTTCAAGCCCTTCCTGATCGACGAGGCGTGGATCTTCCTTAAGAACAAGATCATCCGTGATTGGATCACCCGTGCGGAGAAAACCTGGCGCAAGAAAAATGCCGCCATGATCCTGGCAACGCAGTCCGTCGTAGAGCTCGCCGCCTCCGACATGCTGCATATCGTCAACGAATCCTGCCCGACCAAAATCTTCCTCGCCAACCCCAATATCGACCGGCGGCTCTATGCCGAAATCTTCCAGTTGAACGACACCCAGCTTGAGTTGCTGGAGTCGTTGGTGCCCAAACGTGAGCTGCTGTTGGTCCAGCCTCGCGGCACCAAAAAGCTGGTTCTCGAAGTCGATGCGTTGACGTACTGGACAGCCACCAACAACGCCCGCGACAACATCCGCAAACAGGATTATTTCAACCGCTTCGGCCCAGAGCAGGGACTCCTGCGCTTGGCCGAGGACCACCCCAACCTACTCAACCGCTAAAGGAGTCTCATGTCCCGTTCGCCCATATTCCCCATCCTTCTCGGCCTTGTCGCCACGGTCGCCCACGGCCAGCAGTCCGCCCGCATCGTGAAATATCACGCCAACGACATTGTCAACGTTCGCGCAAAGATGCGCTACACCACGCTGATCGAACTGCCTGCTACGGAGAAGATTCTAGAAGTCGCCACCGGCGACAAAGACTTCTGGATCATCAACCCGGTCGGCAACTACTGCTTCCTGCATCCAGCGAAAGAGGGTATCCACTCCAACCTCAACTTAATTACCGACAAGGGCACGGTGTACACCTTCACGCTGGACGATGTCGAGTCCGGCGACCCCGACCTGAAGGTCGTCATCGAGCCGTCCGACCCGTCCGCCCTGGTTGCCGCCAACGGAGCTACCAAGCTGGTGTCTGCCGCCGAAGTCGCCGCTGCCCAGGAACAGGCCCAGGCCGCAAAGACGCACGCCGCCGCCGCTGTCGAACAATTTCGCGCGGAGTATCCCACCTACGCTCTGAGGTTCGATTACACCTTCCGCGATAAGAAACCATTCGATGTCTCGGCGATCTACCACGACGACAAGTTCACTTATATCAAGTCGTCCGCATCGGAGAAGTTCTCCATCTACGAGTTGAAGGATGGCAAGCCCGACCTCATCACCTTCCAACTCAAGGATGGCACGTATGTCTTCCCGACCGTCCTCGACAAGGGCTACCTCGAAATCGGCAAGCACAAGCTCAACTTCGAGCGGAAGGGCGAGTAGGTGATACCAATGGCGGACGAAAAACAGACACCCGCTTTGGAGTCGCAGGTCGCGTCTCCCACCACAGACAACACTGCCGGCGTCAAAGACAAGCGCCCCAGACCGGAAGGTGTTGTCCCGAAACAAGCGCAGGGCTATGTGATGGCCGGTCTTGCCGTGCTCATCCTCATGGCCGTTATGTTCTCGAAGAACCATGCCAAGCCCGCGCCGAAGGATACGGTGGCGTCGCCGCTGGCCGTCTCCACCGATGCCAACCAGCGGAAGATACAGGAGCTGGAACAGGACCTCAGCGCCGACCAGCGTCAGAGCCAGCAACAGGCACGGGGCGAAAACGCCACCGTACCCGTCGCCACCGCCTCCACTATCAATCCCGCCACCGGCCAGCCTGTCGGGACAGCGGCTCCTGCCATGCAGTTGCCGCCCCCGACCGAGCCGCCTCGCGATCAGGTCGCGGACGCGGAAAAAGCGATGGCGTTCAGGGCCCGCTTTGCCTCCAACCTCGTGACTGCCGATGATGGCGCTGCGCACCCATCGGTCGAATCCCTCGGTGCGGGCGAGGATGCTCCAGCCCGCTCGTCGAGCTTGCCTCCGAATCCTCCCACGCAGGCCACGTCTTCTGCGACTCCTGCTACGGAAGCAGCGGGAAAGAAGCGAGCGCCCGAGGTGAACATCAACTCAGCGCATGGCCAGCCTTTCGTCGTCTTCGAGGGCACCAGCATCGACACCGTGCTAGTGAATCGCCTTGATGGTGAGTTCGCCGGGCCACTGAAGGTCATGGTGACTAACCCCATCTACAGTCAGGACCGGCAGCACCTGCTGGTCCCGGAAGGCACGTTCATTCTCGGTGAGGTGCAGAAGGTTTCCGGCCTCGGCCAGAAGCGCCTCGCCGTCACCTTCCACCGTCTGTTGATGCCGGACGGCTACTCCGTCGATCTCGACCAGTTCCACGGTCTCGATCAGGCCGGAGCCACCGGCCTCAAGGACCAGGTCAACAACCACTATGTCGAGATATTCGGAGCTTCGCTTGCGCTGGGCATTATCTCCGGCGCAGCGGAGGCCACGAACGCCAATCAGGGCTACAACGAATCGGGGAGCGAAGCCTATAAAGCCGGTATCGCTTCGAACCTTTCGCAATCCAGCGCGAATGTGCTCGACCGCTTCATCAATATCCCACCCACCATCACCATCCGCGAAGGCCACCGAATCAAGGTCTACATCACGCAGGACATGCTGCTGCCTGCGTATGAGAACCACACGGTTCCGAGTGCCTTCTGATCGTTTCATCCAACCGCGCCGATGCTGACGCCGGCGCTTATCGAAAGGACCAGTTATGAAGTTCAATAATTTTCTCTTCGTCATCCTCGTCTTTGTCCTCTCGCTCGCGCCTGCGGCGCATGCGCAATTCGGCTCCGGGATCGTCTTTGACCCGACGCAGAGCGCCCACGCTCTCCAGCAGATCGAGCAGGGATCGCAGATTTACACGACAGCAGTCGCAACGCGCAACCAGATCGTCACCATGTACAATCTCGCCCACCAGATGGCCCAGATGCCGCAGAACCTCGAAGCGCGGTACAAAGCCGATTGGTCGCAGTGGACGAGCTTACAAGCGCCGGCCAATACCTATGGCAACACAGCGGCGCTGGTAAACGCGCTCAATTACGGCGCTCTCACCAACGCCCAGCAGGGCTACAACAGCGCCTACGTGCAAGCGCAGAGTTATCCCTCGGGCAACTACGGGTCTCTGGACTCCCGCACGCAAGCCACGGTCGCCAACCAGTACGCCACCTCGGAGCTGGCGCAGACGACCACCACCAACACGCTTACCACTCTCGGCACGATTCGTTCCAACGAGCAGCAGTTCGCCACCAGGCTGACCAACCTCGACTCAGATACCTTTTCTACCGACTCCAGCCTGCAAACGCAGAACGCCCTGCTCGGCAAGATTAACTCTGCGACCCTGCTCCAGATCCATTCGCAGCAGGACACCAACCAACTGCTGATGGCTACGATCCAGCAACAGCTTGTCGCTCAGAAGCAGCAGATTGACGCCCAGAACCGTTCCCTCAATAACTCGGTCTACTTCCAGCAGACCTTCCCCACCACCATGCAGAACGTGAACAACGGCGTGAGTGATTCCATGCACTCCATCTCGCTCAGCATCAACGGGAGCAACTGATGGGACAGAACATCATTGCACAGCTTGGGCAAGCTATCACCCAATTGCTCTCCTCGCAGAGCAACACGCTCCAGGCCACGGGACTCGACATCTTCCGTGGCCTGGCAACCATCCTCATTGTCTGGTTCGGTATCAAGGCCGCCCTGTCCGCTGCGCAGGGACTCGGCGGCTTCCACTTCGCCAAGTTCGCCGACCTCATTCTGATGATCTCGCTCGGGCTGGGTATGTTGACGTATTACTCGACGCCCATCCCCGGCACCAGCTACAGCTTCTCGGACCTCATCACCAAAGAAGGTCTGAGTCTCTCCACAAAGATTGAGTCCGACCAGACGCAGGAGATCGCTACCACCATCACCAACGCCGAGCAGCAGCTCGGCGCGCCTCCAGGCAGCTTCAATATCCTCGAAGACCTCACCTATCTCTTGGTTGCCGTCATCCTTGCCACGATGGAAGCAGCGGCCTTCGCCGTCATCGCCTATGGTTATGTGGCCTCTGCGGTGTGTGTCCTCATAGGCCCTGTCTTTATCCCGTGGTTCATCGTTCCCAAGATGGACTGGCTATTTTGGGGCTGGCTGAAAGCCTTTATCGGCTTCAGCTTCTATCAGGTTATCGCCTCGGCTTTTGTTTATGTCTTCGCCAAAGTTCTCGCGGGGATGTTTCAGGTCATCGGCACCATCACCATTGAGAACGCTCTCACTATCCTGCCAGCGCTGCTGATTACTCTCTTCGTCTGCATCTATGGCTTGGTCAAAATCCCGGAGCTGACGTCCGCCATCCTCAGCGGTCGTACCGGCACCTGGGTCAACGTGATGGGAGATTAGCCATGCTGACGATACAGAACCCAACCACCACCGGGGCCGGTCATAAGTTCCTTGAGTTATATGCCGAACCGGTCGTCACCAACACCTACCTCAAGGTCGCGCTGCTTGTCCTTTCAGTGGTAGTGCTCGCGGTGCTTGCGTTCTTCTATCGAGCGCAGACCGCGGCACTGCGGTTGAAGCCCATCGTCATCTCCGTCTCCGACATCGGACGCGGGCAGGTGGTCAACTACGACGACTTCTCTAAAGTCCCCATCGAGCGCGTGAGTAAGTATTACCTCGCGCGTTGGGCACAGCTCTACTACGGACGCAATCACGCCACGCTGCAGCGGGACTTTGCCGAGTCATTGAACTTCCTCTCGAACGATATGCAGTCCGGCACGCTCGCACGGGTGAACAAGGCCAAGACTCTTGAGACCTTCCTGCTTGATCCCAGCACGCCGAATGTAGACATCGAGATCAAAGCCGTCGTGCTCGACGATACACGGCAGGCCCCGTATCGCGCCCATATTGAGTTCGAGAAGGTCTTCTATTCGCCCGGTGACCAACAGGAACAGAGCCGTGAGCGCTGGACTGCCAACGTCATTTACGACTTCCGCGATGCGGTGCCGAACGCCATGCTACTCACCAACCCTCTCGGTCTTGTCGTGAGCTACGTCCACGAAGACCAGGCATTCGGGAGCTGAGAACTATGCGATCAAAGATGCCCATTTTGCTCTACTGCGCGGATCGTGAGCTTCTCTCCTCCACAGCCTTCGCGCTGCGTCTGCAACCCTACGATGTGACCGCTATCGACGACAGTCGCAGCGCCGCTGCCGTCATGATGGCGAGCCACCTTGTCTGCGGCATCCTGATTCATGCAAGACAGGGCGACTTCGCAGGCAGGCTAATTCATCGCTTATTGGAAGCGGATCTGCACATCCCACTGTTGCTGGTGGACCGTGCCGGCGATCTCGCACCCGTCCGTTATGCGGACATGGTGCTCTATGGCCGCAATACCTCGATGGCTCACGTCCTTAGCGCTCTCAATGTTCTCTGCGCGCGGAAGAGCGGACCACGGAGTGTGGCATGAGATATCTCTCCGTGTGTTCTGGCATCGAAGCCGTCTCGGTTGCATGGCAACCTCTCGGCTGGCAGCCTGCGATGTTTGCGGAGATCGACCCGTTCTGCTGCTGGCTGCTGCGCTCGCGCTACCGCGCATCGCGGCCCGTCCACATGCTCAGCCCGCATGATGCGCCCACACGCAAGGAAGCGAAACAGCGCGCCGCGGCCATTCGCAACGTCGTTGCTCTGCAAGCCGATGGTGCAGTCATCAATGCCGGCGACTTTACGAAGATTGGAGCGGATGATGTGGGAACAATCGATCTTCTGGCAGGAGGAACACCTTGCCAGTCTTTCTCCGTCGCCGGGAAACGAGCGGGACTGGATGACCCGCGTGGCAACCTCACCATCGAGTTTGCTCGACTTGCTGGCAGACTCAGGCCCTTATGGTTGGTGTGGGAGAACGTTCCCGGCGTCCTGTCGATCGACGGAGGACGGACGTTTGGAGCCTTCCTCGGAATGCTGGTCGAACTCGGGTATGGGATCGCCTACCGAGTTCTTAACGCTCAACATTTCGGAGTACCCCAGCGGCGGCGTCGCGTCTTCGTTGTCGGACATCTTGGAGGTTGGAGAGGTCCCGCAGCGGTATTACTTGAGCGGCACAGCCTGTCGGGGTATCCTCCGCCGCGCCGAGAAGCGCGGCAAGGAGCTGCCGGAGGCGTTGAGGTCGGCCCTGCTGGCGGTCGCCTCACAGACACGGCTCCCACCATCGACGCAGGATGCAAAGATGGCTTCATCCGCAATCAACTAGGCGTCGGCGTGCTCTCCCCGACAGATGAAAGCGAGACGCTGATCGCTCATGCGCTCTCCGCCGATGGCTTCGACGCGAGCGAGGACGGCACCGGGCGCGGAACGCCCGTCGTGCCCGTCGCCGTCTGCACAGCGCACACACAGTCGAATGGCAGTCGTTTCTCCGATAATGTTGCTCATACTTTGGAGAGCGGAGGTGCTCAGGCTGTCGCCTTTGCGCAGAACACTCGTGACGAGGTGCGACTGTACGACGGAAATGGCAAAACAGTAGGTGCGCTGGCAGCACAGCCGGGTTCGAAACAGCAATGCTACGTTGCCTTCTCCGTGAAAGACTATGGCGCCGACGCGGATAACGTCGCACCGACACTGCGTGGCATGGGGCATGACCTGAGCCACGCCAATGGTGGTGGACAGGTAGCGATCGCCTTCACGCAGAACCAGGAAGGCGATGTCCTCAGCGGCGATGTAATGCAGTCGCTTGGAACGAATGCCAACGCCACTGGCCGCAATGCGCCTACTGTCGCCTTTACGCTTCATGGGAGCGATGGAACAGCGAGCGCGGCCTCCTCCACCGATATTGCGGGAAGTCTGCGCACCCGCGCTCCCGGAAGCATCGAGAATAGCTCAACCACTGCCGTGCTACAGGAGCAGCCCGTCGCTTGGTCGGGGGAACTCCCTGCGTCGACCGATATAGCCGGAACCCTTCAGCGCGGCGGTGAAGGTGGACGTATCGACGGCGTGATGATGCCTCAGATGGCCGTGCGGCGCCTGACGCCGCGTGAGTGCGAACGGTTGCAGGGATTCCCCGACGATTACACCCTGGTCGAGTATCGCGGCAAGCCGGCAGCCGATGGCCCCCGTTACAAGGCGCTCGGAAACTCGATGGCGGTTCCGGTCATGCGCTGGATCGGGGAGCGCATCGCCGTCGTGAATGCCATCCTCCGTGAAACCGGCACCGGGAGGCAGCCGTGAAAAGCCATGTGTTCAGGCCGAGGCAGCCGCGCACCTCCCAAGCGCTGGGAGAGATATGGTCTCTTCCGACCCTCAATTCGGAGCTGGAGCGGTGCAACTCGCCTTTCACTGCGTCGTCCAACGATCGGTTCTTCGCATGGTGGGATTCGGAGGATGATGCGACACCACATGGTTCAGCCACTTTCTGCTCTTGGAGCCGAGTACATGGCCAGCGACAGCGAATCGTTCCACTGCTGCCCTGTTGCGATGGCGTCCGGATGGAGATGCCTTTCAGAAAGAACGTTTCCGTAGAGAGGCACCTCTCCTGTATTTTCCCTGCTTACTCTCGGTCACTCGCTCGGTGCTTATCCCGCGCCCTGCGGCACGTCGATGTTCTGCTTCGGCTGCGCCGCCCTGCGGGTCTGGGTTTCCAAATAAAAAATCTCCCTTACGGCTGCGGCCCGAAGTACGGGCGAGATTTTTTCTTCGGAGCCTCCGCAGAAAGCACATCTCGGCCTTGGGAGCGGGGCACTCTCGCGTCGCTTCGCGCAGGAGTGTCCCGAGAGCAATCCGGGCAAATACAAACAAGGAGAAACACCATGGCACTCTACGAAAACCACATAACCTTGAAAGGCTACCTCGGCAAAGCCGCTGAGAGCTTCGCCACCAAACAGCAGAACACCTTTACCGTGCTATCGCTGGCCACGAAGTCCGGCTACAAGGACAAGCAGACCGAGCAGTGGGTGAACCACACCGAGTGGCACCGCATCGTCGCCTTCGGCAAGCCCGCCGAGTACGCGAAGAACCTCAAGAAGGGTGACTACGTCGAGATCGAAGGCGAGTTGCGCAGCACCGAGTACGACGCCGAGGTCGGCGAGGGCAAGAAGAAGACCACGGTCAAGCGTCGCGGTTGGGAGATACGCGCCAGCCTTGTCAAGAAGCTGGCGCAGCCCGCATCGCAAGGCACGGAGAACCCCGATGCCGATCCCATCTCGGAGGACGACGCGGCTTAAGCCGCGTTGTCCTCCCCCGGGAGGTGCAATCATGACTGCTCTTTTTGCGAACACCGTCACCCTCAGAGGCTTTCTCGGCAGCAACGCCGAAGCTCCCCCTTCAGATGGCATCACCGAGGATGCTTACGCAGTCCTGCTGCTGGCGACCGTCGCCGGTATCTGGGACCTCTCCACGAATCAGTGGACACCACGTACTGACTGGCATCGCATCATCTGCCCCGGTCCGTTCTTCTGCGGGATGGTTCGTGGCATGAGACGCGGCGATTACCTCGAAGTCGAAGGTGAGCTGCGCGCTCTGGAGCAAGAGCGTGGCATTGTCGTCGCCGGCGAACCCTTCCCGGTGAAGCATGCGACGTATGCCGTACACACCATCCGCATTCAGAGGCTGGATCGTCCCGAAGCACTGGTCGATTTCGGCGACGACGGCTAACGTCGTCCGCCCCTCTTTCGCGGAGAGGCTGATGCCTCTCCGCTTTTGTTCTGAGAATGCCGCGTAACTATCGCGGCGGAAAGGATACCGATGATCGCCAATGCCGTATTCGTCGCCACTCTGATCTTCCTCGCGCTCGGCTTCTGGCTCATGCACGAACTGCACTTCCTTGTGTCGTGGCGCGGCCTTATCCTGCACGACTACCTCCAGAGCATTGCGCTGTACTGCGCTCTGCTCTTCGCCAACATCCTCGGCGTCACCATCTGGATCGAGCGCAAGTTCTTCCTGCGCGACACCGGCCGCAAACTCAAACACCTCGACCAGGAGATACACAGTGGACACTCAGAGCTCTCAGAAGAGATCACCGCGCAGTTCGGCGAAGAGTAGGCAGGACACAACCGGGACGCCGGACGCAGCCCGAACGTCTCGGAAGCCGTTCGAGGATTTTGACGAGGAGGAAAGGTACATGGACCGCACCGGCGATCATGTTGCGCGCGTCCGTGCGGCCAAGGAAGCCGCACAACGCGTGATGGAATCCTTCGGCGATGTCTCCGAGTACGACATCACCATCATCCAGGGTCAGCTTAAAGAAGATGCCGTTGCCCCCTCACAGTCGGCGCTCGATTTTCAGGGTGATGTGACTACTGACGCGTCGGAGGAAGTCTGATGCGGATTAATCTTCCCCAGGACCTTCCGCGCAAGCGTGCGGCAGAAGCTCCGCACTCTGCGACGCCTCTTGAACCTTCCCCCGTCGAACGACGCCGGGAGAATCTTGCGGCCCGCGCTGCTGACCGCCGTGCGCCGCAAATTCCTCATGCCAAACGTGACCGCCCGGTACGTCCCGAGCGTTCCAGCGAATCACGACGGCGCGCCGTGACGCAGGACCGCCCGATGGATCAACGCAGCCGCAGAGAGGCGATACCGCAGCAGGTCGTGGGGCTTTCCTTGCGGGAGGAGGAGCGGAAGATGCTCGCGGAGGTTGGCCGCTTTCGCGTCGTTACCACCGGCGATCTTGCCGAGACGATTTATGGCAACCGGCACTCCCGCATGGAACGCGATCTCGCGTTCCTGCGTAAGAAGGGCCTGGTGCAGATCGATGCGGTCAATGCCCGCCGCGATGGTCGCGGCGGCAAAGTGGAGCGCATTGAGGTTGTCACGCTCACAAGGGCAGGCCGGGACGTAGCCCGTCGGACCTCCGGGTTGCCGCAAGACCAGAGGCTCTACGCCGGATTGGTGAAGCCGCGAGAGGCCGAGCATGACGCGCAGATCTACCGTGCCTACCGCAAAGAAGCGGAGCGCATCGAGCAAAAGGGCGGCAGCAATCTTCGTGTCCAGCTCGACTTCGAACTGAAGTCCGACGTGCAGAAGGCCATTCACGCCGCGCGCAAGGCTGAACCGGAACGCGACATGGGCGAAATCAAGCAGCAGGTCGCCCAGCAGTTCGAGTTGCTCTACGTCAACGATGGGATCCAGATACCCGATGCGCGGATTGAATACGACATGGATCAAGGCTCGCGCACAGGCCACGAAGACATTGAAGTTTTGACCGCCGCCTACCGCCCCGGTCATCTGCGCAACAAGACGCAGGCGGGCTTCCACAATTACGCTTCGGCTTCCGACCGCGCAACGCTGTCCGCGAAGATCGAAGACGATCAGCACCTGATGGAAAACATTCTGGAACTCTGATATGACTGCCGATCCCATCGTCGCTCTGAAATCGCTCGGCTACACCGAACGCGAGGCCGCGTTCCTGTACCTCGTTGCCGCATACTCCGGCTACTTCGTGCGTCGACAGTTCGATTACTTCACCGACCGCAACAAGGGCGCCCTGGTGATGCGCTTTCTGGAGAAGGCACGCATCGCCGGCCACATCGAGTTCTTGGATTACAAACAGGGCTGGTACGTTTACCACCTGTTCTCTCGGTCGGTCTACCGTCTGCTCGGCGATCCAGAGTCGCAATTGCGGCGCAGAAAGGGTGATGCCCAGGTTCGCACACGGCTCATGGTGCTCGACTATATTCTCGAAAATGATGGCGACCATTTTCTCGAATCGGAAGCGGAGCGCGTCCGATTCTTCGTGGAAGGTCGCAGCATCGCATCGGACCTTTTCACGGATAGCGATGGGCAGTTACGTCCATTGCTGGCATCTTTCCCCATCTCACTTGTCGATAGGATCCGGCCCATCCAGTCGCCGGTGCGCTTTGCGTTCATCGACGAAGGGTTCTCGACCACCGAAAAGTTTCTGCGCTTCCTCTCTGTTGCCGCCCCGCTGCTGCGGGCTATCGGCAACTTCGAGGTGGTCTATGTATCCGGCTCGAGCTTCAATTTTCAGGCCGCCAAAGGCGCGTTTTGGAATCTCTTCTCGAATCCTTCTCCCACGAGCCGAAGGCTCTTTGATGACGACGTTCGCGACGTTGCCGCGCGACATCACGAAACGCTCCAGGCTCGATTCACTACGCTCCTGCTTGAGTACAGCTATCCCAAGCTCCAGCGAAGTGAAGTGAGGGGTTCTACGGAGGGTTCACATGCCGGGAGATAGTGAGCGGCCGAAGTGCTTTAAAACCAAAGGCATAGCGGCGAAAGACGCTAAGAACTGGGTAGTACGTGGGCGGGAGCGACCCGCCCTACCGGGCTACCGCGACGGCTAACGCCGCGCGTGTCGCTCCCGCCCACGTACTACCAGCGACCAATGCCAGTACCAGGTCGGTACTGACGGAGTACCAGACCGGGCCGCAAGCACGGCCCAAAGGAGAACAACCATGAGCAAATTGAAAATCGAAAAGGGCGCGAGCAAAGTGCGGCGCGCGCCTCTAAAGGCAACCATCGACGGCGCTGTTGCGGACGACCTGGAGCTGATGTGCGAGTGGTCGGAGAACGATAGCAGCTATCTCGTCAATCTCCTGCTCGGCTTCGCCATCGCGCAGAGTGAAGACTTCCAGAGGTATAAGGCGGAGCGGCTTGCAACTCCGTTACCTGCTCGCACTGATGCGAAGCCTGCCACCGACCCGGCACGGAAGATTGTGCCGTCAGCCAGTGCCGCGTCTCCGCAACTGGAGAAGGGAGCCACCGCATGAGCCTTGCTGTGCATCTTCGCAACCTTTCACGGCCATTGGTCGAGTATCGCGTGATCCTGTCCTTCGGCCTGAGCGCGGCGTGTGGCATTATCCTTCAGAGCTTCTATCCGGTCCATGATGCCGACCCGTTGCTGCATCTGTTGGCACTGGAACGGCCTGAGATTTTTCATGGACTGGTATGGAGCTACAGCTTCTTTCTGTACAGCACGCCGTTCCTGGTCTGCTCCATTCTCTTCTCGCTGGCGTATATCCACTTCTATGAGCCCAAGCCAGAGGAGGTTGCCGGAGCATTGCCGCCATACCCCGATCCTCGACTACGCGAGGACTTGTTTCTGGTAGCTGGGGAACTCCACCACCAGTTGAAACCTAAACCCTCTGCGGACCCGAGTTGGCTCTGCATCTCGGAACGCGGTCTGTATACGGGCGTCTGCGTGGTCGGCGCAATTGGCAGTGGAAAGACTCAGGCCGTCGTCCTGCCGGCCATGCGTCAGCTTTTTGCATATCGCGCCGGTGATCCAGAACAGCGATTGTCGGGCGTGGTGCTGGAGGTGAAGGGCGACCTCTGCCGTCAGGTGCGGAAGATACTGGAGGCCTGCGGACGGGACGAAGATTATGTCGAAGTCTCGCTAACTGGCAATGTCCGCTATAACCCTTTGAACAACGATTCGGACGCTTACGCCCAGGCGTTCAACATCGCCTCAGTCATCACTGCCATCTGGGGCAAGGGCAAAGAACCGTTCTGGCAGCAGTCCTACAGCGACCTTATGCGGTACGTCATCATGCTGCATCGTGTTCGCGATGGGTACGTGACGATGCTCGACATCTTCCGCATTGTTATCAGCTCCGGGAAGCTGGAAGAGATGCTGACCGACACAGGCCGTCGCTACGTACCGGCATCGTTCGTTGGCGTCGATAAGGCTGACTATATTAAATACGAATCGGCGTTGGCACCGTTCAAGTTTGCATGGAGTGAAAAGCTCGGCCAGCACGTCGCTGTTTCGTCGGACGAGCTGCAAACCGTCCTGGTTCAGCGAACCACCGTCACCGCATCCTTATACCGCCGCAAGCTCGGCGATCCAGAGACGCAAGACTCCTGGCGGAGCATCCACTACTGGTATTGGGAGCATTGGAAGTTCTTTCGCTCCGAGGTGAAGACCTCGATCATCCAGGGTATCGCCGTCTTCCTTTCACTCTTCGAGACCAATGCCCAGGTGCGCCGCGTCTTCTGTCCGCCGAAGGAACTATACGAAGGCAAACCGTGTGCCTCCGACCCCAACGGTGTTGTCCTTCAACCGTTCTCGGAGTTGATCGAATCGGGCAAGGTCGTGGGACTTAACTTTCCCACGGCCCTCAATCCGGCGCTTTCCAAGATCATCGGCACGCTGATGAAAGTCGATTACCAGCGGTCCGTTTTGCTGCGCATTCCGGAGATGGACGAACACCCGGAACAGCACTTCCGGCCTACGGTCTTTATCTGCGATGAGTACCAGAACTTCGCCACTGTGGGCGGCGACAACCCTACCGGCGATGAACGGTTCCTGTCCCTGTCCCGGCAACCGAAGTGTATCCCCATTGTTGCCACGCAGAGCATCTCCAGTCTTAAAGAGGCGCTGCCCAATGAAGGTGTGAAAACGCTGTTGCAAGCCTTTCGCACCAAAGTTTTTCTGTCTACTTCAGACCCCGATACAGCCCGCTACGCGTCCGAGCTGTGCGGCAAGGCCGACAAGACCCGCATCAGCTACACCGTCTCCGAGTCAAGCAGTAATGCCAACGTCGGTTGGCTCAGTGGCCGTACTTCGTCCAACAAAGGCTCTGTCTCCGCCTCCAAGCAGTATCAGAAA
The DNA here is from genome assembly GCA_965277925.1 of Granulicella sp. Lineage (GTDB taxonomy): Bacteria > Acidobacteriota > Terriglobia > Terriglobales > Acidobacteriaceae > Granulicella. The sequence goes on from OZ255850.1 coordinate 4,233,011, forward strand.
CATAAGGAACCCCTGTTTGAAGAGAACGTCTTTTTTGACCTCAAAAATGCTCAGTCCGTCATCGTCGCCTTCGACGGTATCAGTCCTGTGCCGCCAACCTATTGCTACCTCAAATCTGATTTCCTTCCCATCGACATGACATGGTTCCAGCAGGAACGGATCGCATTCGACCCACGGAGAATTAGCCGATGAGCTTTGAAGTCATCATCCCGTTTTTGAAACCCATCAAGCATCTGCTTGACGCTGAGACTGTCTCCGAGATCATGGTGAATCCGGATTCTTCTATATGGATAGAGGAGAATGGGCATATCCAATCACTCACCGGCATCAGCTTCAACGAAGGCGCGCTCCAGACCGGCCTTGAGGTGATCGCAAATCGCTTCGGCAAGAAGCTCGACGCGGATTCACCCATCCTGAATCTGCGTCTACCCGATGGGAGCCGCATGGCGGCCATGATTCCACCCGTCGTCAATCCCCGGCCCCTGATGACCATTCGCAAGTTCACGTCCCGGAACTTTACGCTGGCAGACCTGATACAGGTCCAAATGCTGACCGAGGAACAGGCCGTGATGTTGACGGAGGCGGTCCGTGAAGGGCAGAACATCCTTATCGCCGGCGGAACTGGTACCGGAAAATCGACCCTACTAGGCACACTGGCCGACGCGATCCCGGAGGATGAACGCATCCTCCTGATCGAAGATACGGCGGAGCTTCACATCCGTAAGCCGCACATCGTCTCCACCGAATCTCAGGTGGACACCCATCGCAGCAAAGTTACTTTCGATGACCTGTTAAAGGCCGTCCTCCGGCACCGGCCAGACCGCATCATCGTCGGAGAGGTGCGCGGGCCAGAAGCACGGACTTTGCTGGACGCAATGAACACAGGCCATCGTGGGACACTGGCAACGATCCATGCCAGCAGTGCAGGCGAATCGATCCGTCGCCTTGCGGGTCTTGCGATTCGCGGCAATGCCAACCTGCAACTGAGTGTGGCTGAGGAGGACGTTTTGCGCTGTATTGATTGGGTCATCTATATCAGCAGGCGCCAGGGAAGGCGGCGCGTGGAGGATGTGGTTCGAGTGCATAATCCGGTGTAGACACGGCAGCGAAAGCTTCAACCAGGGTTCGGTGACTAATCTTCAGCGGCGGCGAGCAGGCTTACGTTTTCGGCTCGGCGTGGGTCGGCATCTTTCCACAAGGTATTGCAGGAAGGCATTCAGGACGGGGCGATGGTCGGTTTGTCGGTAAGCCACACCATATTCGTAGGCAAGCTCATCTTCCGCAAAGGCAATACAGGCTGCTTTTGTCATCACAAGTTCCTCGGCATATCGCTTCGTCACGATAGTAATACCGGGCCTTACACCTACATCTACCAAATGAACGGATTCGGCAGGGGATGCCGAGATGCACAGACACTCAGGGATAAAGCCAAGAGCCTTGCACCTCGTGAACGTTGTGTCCTTCAGGGTGTCTGGAAACTGATATTTTGACCCGATGATTTGTTCATTTCGAAGGTCGGCGAGATGAATTGTTACGTGGCCTCGAAGAGCATGGTCCTCCGGCAGAACGGCCAGTACGGAATCGTGCGTCAGATGAATTGCTGCAACGCGGGAATCTGAGACAGGCCATGCGATCAGGCTGACATCGGCCTGTCCGTTCAACAGCAACGCAATCGACTCTTCATCGGAATTGCATGGGGGCAAAATCGAGATATGCATGCTCTCAATGGTCTGTGCTGCGACCACGACGGAAAGCAGTTTCAGATCGGCATGATGAGAGCGGCTGATGGAAAGTGCTTCTGAGAAAGCTCGGTGCGCCGCATCGGATCGCGTCACCAGCTGTTGGAGATCTTCAAGGACTCGCTTTGCCTCTTCGACAAAGATAAATCCTTCGGGCGTGATCGCTCGTACCATGCCCTTGCTTCGATTGAAAAGCTTATATCCGTGATTTTTCTCTACCCGGTTGATGCGTGCTGTTACGCCTGGCTGTGTCATGTGCAACCGCCTTGCCGCCTCTGTGAAATTGAGCGTCTCTGCAAGCGTTACGACGCATTGCAGATCAAGCGGGTCAGGAATTAATGCCATGCCAAACTCTCCATTTATGCGGTCATAGCAAGCGACGCCACTCGCCTAGCAACCGGGCACACTGAAATTGAAGTAGGGAACCCTTTTCGAGCGGCTTCGTGTAATTTCATATCCAAGACAGATTTGATAATTGGCACTACCCATGCCGTCATGGCTACGACAAGCTTGAAAGGCCGCGGTGCTATTGGCCTTTGTGTCCCCGACTGCGCCGAAGTTTTTGACATTTTCGCAAACCGGGAATGGAACATCATGACGGACGGACGCATGCGCTGTCCGCGGCAACTCAAGAAATGTTGCCAGGCCTGCCGCGGCTCCCATCGAGAAAAGTTCGCGACGTGAGATTGTTCTGAAATCACGCATAGTACGTCTCCGCTCTAGCTCAGTGACTGAATCAGATTACTTAGCAATCTTCCAGCGATCGGGTCATCAGAGGCTGTCTCGAACATCATCTCGCTTGCAATGACGACTCCACGTCCAATCCGCAACTCGGCCAATGGACTGCCGCTGACATGGACAACATCTTCGGGCTGGTGGAGGTAGCCATGCATGTCCACGACTTCAGCAAGCGTAGATACATCGGTTCGCAGGCTGTTTATGTCGTACACGCCCCGGCAAACACGCGGCACATTTCTCTTGCCTGATTCAAACCAGGCAAGATCCAGAGGCTCGATTCCTTCGAAAACAGGCGACTCCGGAAGGTGCATGGTAGCGATCTCTCCCTCGCACGTCCTGTAATTCTTGATCTGGTCAGGAAACATCGTTGGTAAACAGGTGCCCGCATTCAGGAGTAAAACTTTCCCGCCGTCCTGGGCAAAGCGTCTCAAGCGATCCATATTCCGTGAAGACTGAAGGACCTCTTCCGAATCGGATACGATAAGGGCCTGGCACGGCCGGAGCGAATCAAGTGAGGCAATCCGCTGGACGCCATGCTTCATAAGCAGCTCAGGCGCATGCCCGTTTGGATCGAAAAGCGCGGTATGGCCTCGCTTTTTCAGTCCTTTTTCTGCCCATGCGGCTGTGGCGAGGGTGATATCGTACTCATTCTCTGAAAGCATGGTGCCGCTGCTTTCGAGGCGCAGCACCAACAAGCTGTCGCTCCGGGGAGACGGTAACATCGTGGGAAGCTCTATCGAAAGATCGACCCATTGATTTGCATAGTACGGCACAGAAGGAACCGGAGCATTTCCACTTCCAATGACTTTTCCGCCACATTGGATCTCCCATATCAATTTGGTGGAAGGGAGTCCTGTGCCATCCTGTGAATCATTCGCAACACATATACGGAAATGAGTCGGATGCCCCGCATAAAAGTGCCTGCCATAAAGCTCCGCGCTCACCAATATTGGTTGAAGAGCTTTCTTAAGACCATAGTATGTCTCGAAGGGCTGAATTGAATCGGCATTCCAGACATTCTTAAACCAGGTCAAGTATGCGAAATGCAAGATGCCGGAACAATTGTCCCGGTTGGTTCTGCGAAAGGTTTCGGCCAACTCTTTGGTCATGAATGCCTGACGCTTCAGGAAAATGGCCGGATCGCGGTTTTCGTATGCCTCGTCACCGACCAGGGACTGTGGCGTGTAATGGCTGAAAAGGTAGAAACGCGTGGGGTGCCCATCGTCATTGCGTGGGTATCCGGTGGACATTTCCTGGCTAATGAGCGGGCGCTTGGGCCATGATAGAGTTTTTCCGAACTCTCCCTGGAAGGAATGGAAGAACGACTTGTCGTACCAGCCGTAATATCGGTGGGCATCGTCGATATCGCCGTCATCGAAGTTGTTCGGCTGAATGACGTTTGCATACTCTTGGGCAACGTCCCGGCGACAGTAGCTCGAATCGCATACGATGGGTCGCGTAGGATCGATCAAGCGGATCGTAGCTATCATGTCTGTCAGAATGGCCCATTTCCGCTTGAGAAGGTCTGGTTTGTTCCGATCAGAAGACTCGAACTTCATCTCGTTATTAACTGTCCAAAGAATGATCGATGGATGGTTGCGGTATTTGGAGATCAATGATGCAAACTCATCCCTCCACTCCAGCAACAGATCTTCCGCTGGCGGATCACCCCGAAGCAGCAGCCATGGCCATGTTCCCTCATAGGAAACTGCCATCCCGGTCTCGTCAGCTGCCTTAAGCCAGGTTTCCGTAAACGGGACCGTATGGCCCCGTGTCGCCACGACGTTGCCCTCGCGGGCAAGTTCAATGAAACGGCGCGCCAGCTTGTCGTCATTTGGTCGCAGCGAATGTGGGAAATGGTCGCCGCCGCGCAACCAGAAGGGTTTTCCGTTAAGAAGCAGATGCTGGTTTTCTACAGTGAACGTCCTGAAGCCAAATCGAACAATCCTGCTGTCCAGCACTTCTCCAGATGAAACCAGCATGACTACCATATCGTATAAGTTCGGAGCCTGGGGTGACCATAACTCAGGCGTAAGATCGGAAACGCTAAGATGCAGGGTTTTCATGGAACTTCCGACCCATTCTGGTTTTTCCTGAGGGGAAGAGTAGAGCAGACTTCCATCCTTTGCGGAACGAATCGAGTAGGAAACCAATACGGCGTCTTTAAGGCCGGAAGTATTGCCGTCGATGGTCAAATCGCAATCAAGGCCATCGAGACCAGGCTGAATATAGATGTCATCAACTTTGACCGGGCCGGTCACAATGAGCTTTACAGGCTGCCAGATGCCACCCACGTCATGAAACATGCCGTGCGGCAGAGAATCGAGCATGGATTGCGTCACCTCCACAGTGACTGCAACCCCGAGCACTTGGTTTGACGCCTTCGGCTCGTCGACCTGGCCTACGGCATGAACTGCGATGACATTGCGCCCCGGCCTTATCGCTGCGGTTACGTCCCGCTTTACTTCGCCGAACATGCCGGTATGCGATGCGACCTTGGCCCCGTTCACCCATATTTCAGAAGACTTCGCAATAGCATCGAAGCAAAGCTCAAAGCGTCTCCCTGTGACGTCTACGGGAAGATCGACATACTGCCGATACCAAGCACTTCGGGTCTTTCTCCAATCGAAAGTGTAGCTGTCGAGGCGTTTGATCTCTTCCTCATAAAACCCGTCGGAGACACCCTTCATTGCGGAGACGCCGTCAAGATGCGGAAATCCGGTTTCCCCATAGAGCCAGGAAACAGTGGGTTTCCAGAAATCCGGCACGTCCATGAGATGCCACTTTGCGTCATCGCAGTCTGGAATGTGCGGAACTGTTCCGAGGGCCTGTTCCTGGTCCGGGAGGAACAGCCATTTGCCGTCAAGCAAGATTTCGGTTCGCGGATGCTCGAATGCAGCGATGTTCACCGCGCGGTATGCGGCCCGTTGCTGCGCACGGCGAGGTTCCTGGTCAGCATCTGCGGTTTGACGTATCCAGACGCGATCCCCGATAGCATCTACGGCGGCAATATCCGTTTGCGTTAGAGAATGTATTTCAACGTCGCGAAACTCGGCCGGCAACCAACCCCCTCCGAGCGATGCGCCGCCCTCGCTCCACAGCGCGCCTTCATCCACCACATTGATCCGCGGCAACGTTTCGTCGTTTAAATAAAGCTGGAACCTGTTTTTTCGCGCGACCGCTCGCAGTGTGTACCATGTCCCCGGTTCGGGATGAAAATCGAGAGGAGCGATGCCGAGAAATTTGATTCCTCCATCCGGGGCGTAGCGCGCCAGATACAGATCATCGTTGTTCCCACCTCGCAAGGCAAAGACATAGCGTCTGTCTCTATCGAAACATCTTATCCCCGCCCATATCTGTACCTGCTCCGTCTCTTGCGGAGCCCTAGCGCGAAAACGAAGCTCGCTATTTTGCTGGCTTTCACCGGCCACGGCGAAGCCGTCCTTAAGGATCACCGCATCGCCCAGTTGTTCAACGGCCAGGCGTCCGAAGGCCCTCCAGTGTCCGGGAAAAGCACCAGGAAGAACCGAGTGGGGAACTGCGTCCACAAACAGATGCTCGACGGGGCTCGCGCTCGAAACATCGCTTAACGCGCAAAGAGAAACCGCCGATGCTTGACCTAAAAAAGTCCTTCTGGAAAATTTACCCATATCTTGTTTCTTTCTCTTTTTCTCATTTTTGCAGATAGATAAATAGTGTTGATGCAGCTGTCTCGTGACCGGACCCGAATTCAAGCGGTTGTATTGTGCCAGAGGATAGGGGACGGGGCATCAGGGATTCGTGCACGAGGTGCTAATGGAGAAGTATCTTCGTTGTTGTGGACCAGATATTGATTGTTTGCCGCCTCCGTTAGGCAATTCGAAAGGACCCGGGAAAGGGTTGGATAGGTTGCGTCCGCGGCCTGTGTAGTCGGTGTCGATGGTGAGGGGTGATCCGTCGGCATGTTCGAAGGGTGGGTCGGGGATGCTGGCTTTGCCAAGAAGAGCAGTCGTAACCAAGCTGCGGTGTTGTGAAAGCCATCCGCTGTCAAGATTGATTTCGAAATGAAGGGCGCTGCCGGACTCGACTAATTTGATCAATGGATCGAAGCTGGGTTGGAGGAGCGGAGATGCTTCCTTGGAGCAAGGCTGAGTACCTTTTAGAAAGACATTGCCGCCAAGGTACATGGGCAGGTGAGTTTCGTCGTAGGGTGTAAGGTCGCCGTTCTGCGCGAAGATATTGTTGTAGAAACGCATATCGCCACTGGGATTGTTGTGATATCCGGCCATCTGGGTGGAGTGAGGTTTCATGAAGGGAGTCATTCTGCGGTCGAACTGGGAAAGCTTGACGCCTCCGCAGAAGAGGTTGTGCAGATAGGCTCCGCCCTGCGAGACGATACGTTGCGAGGTGCTGGAGAGGAAGATATTGTTGTCGACGCCGAATGGGCCGTGGTCAACTTCCACCATCAGGTCCTCGCCCAAATTGTCGTGGAAGAGGTTGCCGTAGACGTGGGTGCCTTGCGCCATCCAGTCGAGCCAAACACCCCGGCAGGTTCGATGGATGTGATTGTGGTTGATTTCGGTATCAATGGCGGCGTGAAATTTAATCCCCGCCATTTCGGCGCCGGTGAACAATTGTCCGACGTGAATATCGTGAATGGTGTTGCGGGTGACTACGCTGAAGATAGCTCCGAGACTGCCTACGATGCCTGCCTGCTCGCAGTGCGAGACGGTGTTGTTCTGAACCAGATGGTGCCCGATGCTTTCTTTGGACCAACCGGCTTGGGTTGCGCGCTCGATGGTTTTGACGTAGCCTTCGGCTGAGTTCTCCGAAGTGTTATCCCATTGGTCTCCGTATTTATCGAGAGCGATACCGAAGCAGGTGGAGTAACTAACGACATTATTTTCAACGATCCACCCTTTGCTCCAGTGGGTGCCAATGATGCCGATCTGCTCGGCTGTGGGAGGAGCCCAGGGTGTGGCGGCTTGGCTGAGGATGAAGCCCTGGACAGCGATATAGTCGATGCCGGTCTTCTCGGGATAAAAGACGGTCTGCCTTGTGTTGATCTCTATGTGTTGGCTGTTCGGGTAGACTTCCTTGAACTGAGCCCATAGAGTGGTGGCGTTGTCATCGACCTGCCCGAACCAGAATGGAGTTTCCCGGGTAGTGTTGAAGACATCGTCGAGGGTTGCCGCTTCAATGAACCAGTCGCCATTGAGATAGACGGCGCCGGTGTGATGCTTGCGGCCTTTGGGCCCGAACCAGTCTCCGTGGATGAGGTCGCTATAGGGGTTGAAGTGACCGAAGAAACTGTTCGGTATGGTGACTTTCCAAACATCGTTTTTTGCCTTGGTCCAGTTTTTTACGGGCTCTGCTCCGGTGATCTGAACGCGCTCTCCGGGAGCGGCCTGATAGACGATTCGGTTTGTGTCGGATGTTCCTCCGCGAGGCGGGATGACGCGTTCACGATAGACGCCTTTGTGCACGGTGATGATGTCACCGGGCTGTGCCACATCTGCCGCCGCGGAGATGGTGAGGAAGGGATGAGATGGGGAACCGTTGTTGTGATCGTTTCCATGTTTGCCGACGTGGTAGTTGTGGCCGCCGAGTGTGGCAATTTGCGCGAGACCATCGCACTTGGTCACGGTATAGAGAGCAGCAAGCGCTCCAAGAAATGATCTTCTGGTTACCATGAAAGATTTTCTCCGTTAGTTTGTGGCTTAGCAGATCGAGCGAGTCTGGTATCGGCGATATAGTATGGCTCTCTGATGAAATCGTCCGTAAAATACCTCTAAATACTGCATCTGCTTTAAGCGGCCATGAACGAGACATGGGATAAAAAATCATCTACAACGAACTATGTGTGACCGTTTAGTCCTTTATCCACTCCCAAAAAAATCCAATTGCGATTAGTAGCCATACTTCATCATGCCGCACTAATCCATGCCCATTACGTCCAAGTAATTGTGAGCCGTCTAATACGTTGATCTACCACCGCTTACGTCATAGCACTGACCAGTGACGAAGGAGCAATCCGCGCTGGCGAGGAAGTGGACGACAGCAGCGACCTCCTCGGGTTGCCCTGTGCGTTTCATAGGGATGCGCTCGACCATATAGGCAACCTGGGCCGGAGTGAGCTGTTCGAGTATCTTCGTGCGAATGACCGCGGGCGAGACTGCATTAACGCAAATTCCTTCGGTTGCAACCTCCTTGGCAATCGATTTGGTGAGCCCGATCAGTGCTGCTTTCGATGCTGAATAGGCAACCATATTGGGGTTGCCCTCTTTGCCGGCGACGGAAGCAATGTTCACAATCCGTCCATAACCTCGGCTGCGCATGTGCGGGATCACCGCGCGGCAAAGATAAAACGGCCCGTTGATATTGACCGCCATCACTTTGTTCCAGTCCGCATCTGTTTGTTCCCAGATGGGCGCAGCCTTCCCCGCGAGACCGGCATTATTTACAAGGATATCGATTGCTTTGTTTCGCTCGAGAATGGTTGCTATTGCCCGGTTCACCGATGCGGAATCGGCAATGTCGACGGCTATCGACTGCGCGCCATGGCCGATGTGCTCAGCAGCGGATGCCGCCGCCGCTCCGTCAATGTCCGCGATGCAGACCGTGGCGCCTGCGCCGGCTAGACGTGCAGCAATCACTTCGCCGATGCCGGTCGCGGCTCCGGTTACCACGGCGAATCCTCCCGATAGGTCAAACATAAGGCTCTTCCTCTTGAAGCGCAGCGGGCTCCAGCTGTGCTTCCATTAGTTCTTCAAGTTGACGGCGCAAAAGAATGGTCTCCGATACATTATCGGTGCGATTGCATTGCTGCCAATCACTCCAAACGTACTCGACTGCAAGGAACCCGCGGTATTTCTGCTGGTGCAACCGGCGCACCATGCCGGCAAAGTCAATTTCGTTCTCGCTCACCGGAGTCTGCAAGCGTTTCGGTGCGCCGCCGCGCACATGGATGTGCGAAGCGAACGGCAACAGGGAATGAATATCCTGTGAGCCAATATCCGCGGCGAAAAAATGCCCGTAGTCGAGCGTCAGGGTCAACCCAGGCACGGAGTCAAGGAGAGATCGCGTGGTGGCAATATCTGGGCAGATCGACCCCACGTGAGCTTCGATGGCATAGCTCACCCCCGCGCCCAAAGCTACATGGCGGCGCCATCCTGCCTCGTCCACAGCCAACGCCAGATCGTCGAGGCCTCGCGCTTCCTTGTGCCATACGCCCGGAAGTCCAGTGATGTGAGTGCAGCTGAGATCCGAGCAGAGATCGAGTGCGAGCAGAAAGGCCTTTCGATTCCGCGCACGAATCGACACGCTTGGATCGTTGGGGGCGGATTCAGAAGGATCTACGCCGGTTTGCAAAAAGACGTCCGCAGCCTGCAGGTGCGTGCGTTTCAAGTCGGCTCGCAACTGCTTGCTGAATTCCCTCGGATCATTCAGAAGCTGACCAGGCCTGAGTCCCTCGCTTCGTTCGAAGAGCCCGATATCGACGTACATGAAGCCAAGCAACTGCAACAATGCGAATCGCTGCGCCGGTGCCAGCAGCGGAAACGTGTACTCCGCGCAGGAAAAGGGGGTCATTGAACGGCCTCCCGTTCGCTTTGCGTTGTAGGAAGACTCCGCCGATAGAGATCGTCCAAGCTCTCCAAAGTCTGCGCGGCAGTCGCCTCTCCGCGCAAGAATCCTGTGATAGGAACTCCCCCGGCCCGCTGCAATGCGATGTAGCCGGGATAGCGCGGACGCACGTATGCGGACTCGACACTTGCCAAGGTTTGTTCGAAGAAGTTGCCGCTGATGCGATTAAGCAGCGGATTGTGCCATGCTGCGTTGCTGGCTGGCTGGCCGCCGCACATCCCATAGAGATGGCTTTGGCAATCGCGCGCTGCCACGAATAGGCAGAATGCAATCGCCGTTTCCATGGGGACACAATTGGCGGATACGGCAATTCCGGTGCCGCCAAGCACGGTGCGAAGCGGAGTTCCGCCCCGCAGCGGTACCGGATTGGCAAAGAGCAGTGGGTTGGGCGCGAATCCAGGCCGGGAGTAATTGCTGTAGGTGTAGGCGAAGGGGCAATACGCAAATTCATCTCCCGCCGCCATTGCCTCGTAAAGGCCAATCGGATTCATGTCGTAAATCGTCTCAGACATATACGATGCAAGTTCTCGCAATTCCTCCAGGCAGTGTGCAGCGATGAGATGGTCGAACAATCGATCTATACAAGCAACAGAACTGCCTCTGGAAACACACATTGCCATGAAATTGAGAAATATATCCGCGGGAAATCCGGGCATTCGCACCAGCCCACGCCGCGCCAATTCGATCACCTGGTCCCATGTAGCCGGTGCTTGCTGGCCGCTGCGATCAAGAAGATCGGCGCGGTAGCTGGCAGCCGGCGCGGCAGCGTCGACGGGAAGCGCATAGAGAGCTTCTTCGTAGCGATAACTTTCAAAGCACGGACCAAGCGCATCGGCCTCGAGCGCCGCCAGTTCCTCCGATGACAAACGCAGACGTAAATCAACAAGATTGGAATCGCGGTGCGCATCGCCCAGCATGGGGTGGTCAATGACGAGCAGATCGTAGGTTTGTGTCAACTCCGCCAGACTGGCGTGTCCAAATTCGTCCAGGCTGCGTTTCTCCCAAACCACGCGCACTTGCGGATGCCGTTCCTCGAAGCGCTGTGCTGCCGCGACCAGAGGAGGTAATGCGCGACTGTGATTCCATGTTATCCCGCGCAGGCAGGGGCCGCTCATGCTTTCTGCTCCATCAAATGCGGGACCAGGACGTTCTGCCCGCTGGCTGCTGAAATGCAAGCTGCTTCAATCACCTCCATGGCTGCAACCCCGAGCGAAGCGGGCGACCGGTTGCAGGAGGGATCGAAGATTGAATCGATAAGGTTGATCGCAGGGGCTCGATGCGGATAAATCTCACTGGGACCAAGCTCCGGATACGTCACTGTCTTGCCGGACATGCTCGTGAATTCCATGGTGCCGCCCCAAAGTTCCATGTAGAGCATTCCGTCGGTTCCAAAAATTCGTACTTCGTACGTACGCAGGTTCAGGCTTGTGGCTCCAGTGCTGGCGATGTTCACAAGCACGCCATCTCCCATACGTATATTGAGCGAGTCGTAAATGTCTAAGCGTGTGCCATCATTGTGAAATCGCGCGAACACGTCGTTTGCCAACAAGCCGGTAAGAAACGTGAGATGGGCAGCAACGTGGCACACCTGTGCGTAGATCTGCCCGCCACCAGCGACTTCGGGATCGCTATAAGTGCTGCTATTCGGCTGCAAATAGGGCGCATTGGAGCCATGAGTCGGTACTGTGCTTTCGCCACGCAGTAAATGACTGACCGGATTCGTCATTAGCACGCTGATCATGCGTAGGGCGCCGAGTTTCCCTTCGCGAATCAGATGTTGGGCGATCGCCGCGTGCGGAGTGTAGTGCCATGGACAACTTATCAAAAATTGCAGATTGCGTTCTTGTGCCAGTTCGAGAAGTTGCTGAGCCTGATCCGCAGTGAATGTCATAGGTTTTTCGATGAGGACATGCTTGCCCTTGCGCAACGCGGCGGCGGCCTGTTCATAGTGCAGATGCGGGCTGCTACTCACCACTACCGCCTGCAGCCCATCAATCGCGAGCAACTCGTCGGTAGTGGTGCAGGAATGGAGTACACCGAAATCGTCAGCTACTTTACGCGCCTGCTGAGGATCGTTCTTCTGAATGGCCACGAGTTCCGCACGAGGATGCGATAACAAAGCGGGTATGTGAGCGAAAGCGGCCCACCAGCCCGCTCCAAGAACACCGCATTTTATTTTGTCGTTCATCGCGCTCTCCTCAGGAGTTTAAATGGTACTTAGAGCTCTACCGGCTGGATCAAATCGCGATTCAGTTCCACGCCGAATCCGGGTGCATCCGATAGAGTCACATGGCCGTTGACCGGAAGAGGCTCGCCGACAATCGCATCGAAAATGGGACGGACGCTTGTGCCGTCTCCGACGGCGAGATATTCAGCGAACGGAGAGTTCAAATTGGATTGCACAAAGTGATAGTTGTATACCCCAGCACCATGAGGGATCACTGGCACGTTGGACGGCTTGGCCATTGCTGCAATCCGCCGCACCGCGGTCAAGCCCCCGCACCATTGCATCTCGGGTTGGATCACATCGCAGGCACGCGCAGCGAGAATCGCGGCAAACGCCTTGTAGTCAAACTCCAGATTGCCGATAGCTACCTGGATGGGCGATATATGTGCGCGTAGTTCCGCATTCATCTTTTCCGCCCAACCATTTTCGAGTGGATCTTCGAACCACTTGACATCGACTTCTCGAACGCGCTCTGCAAGGCGCGTGGCGAACTCGAAGTCCCACGAGAGATAGCAGTCCACCATCAGCTCCATGTCCGTGCCCAGTTCGAGCCGGCATCGCTCCAGGCAGCGCTGCATCTTGATGAGACCATCGCGCCGGTCGGCCGTGCCCCAGGGAGCGGCAATCTTCACTCCGAGGAATCCCGTGTTCTTCCAGCTTGCAACCAGGTCGGGATGTGTGGTCACGTAGCAGGGGATAGTTTCTTTGGTTTGGCCGCCGAGCAGCTTATAAACAGGCTGATTGAGCGCCTTACCCATCAAGTCCCAGAGAGCCAGGTCTACGCCGCTTATTGCCATGGCTGTGACTCCGCCCAATCCATAGGGCAGCGTAGACCGGTACATCTGGTCCCACAGCTTCTCGATGTTGAACGGGTCCTCACCAATGAGAAAACGGCTGAAGTGTTTTGCAATGATGAGGCAAGCCGCAGCACCTCCTCCGTAATTCGCGGCAAAGCCGGTCACACCTTCGTCTGTCACAATCTCGATCGCATAGGGATCCTGTCCCGGACCCATCCAAAGCGAACGCAGGCTGGCATATTTTGAATAGACGGACATCGGGTTCGCGATCAGTGCGTGAGTTTGCCACCCGCCACCCCAATACTGAGACTCACCAAACTCAGCTCCTCGTTCTCCCGTGTTTCCTGATCGAACCTTATAAAGCCGGATCTCAACGATCTTCATTCACACAACCCCTTTTGCACCAAACCAAAGACGAGAGACAGTCAATCGCATATGCGTGCGACCTGCAAGGCGTAAAACCCGCTGGTCCGCACTTTGCGCCTAACGCAAGTTTCTAGCTTTTGTACTAAATTGCCCGCTGCGCGATAGCCATGCGCGATCGATTAGGCGTTGAGTAGTTCATGTGATATGAGCCACTCGATATAATCCCCGCATGCCCCGTAAGTCACGCTCGTCCGTATCCGGGTACACGCTTGACGGTGTTTCCCGCGCTTGCATGCTTCTTCGCCTCTTTGAGGATGACAGGCAGATGCTCTCGCTGACCGAAATCGTAGAGCGCACCGGGCTGGAACAAACCATCTGTTTTCGTCTGCTGCGCACGCTGGAGGAACATGGGCTGTTACGCCGTGGCGAGCGGCGCAAATATGCCTCTAACTTCCAGATTCTGAGTGGAAAACGCTTCCGCATCGGTTATGCGGCACAGGCGCACGATTCGTTTAGCAGCGCGCTGGAGCAAGGATTGCGATGGGCGGCCGCGGGTCGGCCCATCGACTTGATTGAAGTAGAGAACCGGTACAGCGCGAAAGCTGCGCTCCGCAATGCAGATCAACTGGTTAGCCAGCGCGTCGATCTAGCCATTGAGTTTCAAGCCTATGAGCGTATAGGCAACAAACTGGCGCATATCTTCGAGCAAGCCGGGATTCCTCTGATCGCGGTCGAGATTCCGCACCCTAACGCGGTATTTCTTGGAGTGGATAATCAACGCGCGGGAGTGGCGGCAGGCAAAGCCCTTCTCAAAGCGGCACAAAAGCACTGGGATGGAGAATGCGACGAGATACTGTTTCTGGATCTGGAAATTTCCGGATCGCTGCCACATCTTCGTTTGTCGAGCGCGCAAAGTTTTCTACGTAGCGGACTCAAAGGCAATTTCCTTCTGACACACCTCGATTCACGCGGTGAGTTTGTTCGCTCCTTTGAGTTGACGCGTCGTCACCTCCAAAATGCCCCTAAGCGCCGGACGCTGGTCACGGGCATCAACGACTACGCGGTCCTTGGTGCCCTCCGTGCGTTCGAAGAAGCCGGCCGAAGCAATATGTGCCTAGCAGCGAGCCATGGAGGTAGTCCCGAGGCGCGCCGCGAATTGCGTCTCCCGAATACTCGGCTGGTTGCGGCGGTTGCATTCTTTCCCGAACGATACGGAGAGAGCCTGGTGCTCCTGGCTCTCGACATTCTGAACAAGAGGACGACTCCACCCGCCATCTATATGCCGGTGCAGGTGCTCACGCAAAAAAATGTCGACGAATACTATCCTCGCGACACGTTTACCAGCTCGACCGAACTCGGTTCCACTGCCGGGAGCGCACGACTGTAGTCCAGTCGCCCCCGGCTTTTGGTTTGGAAAGAAAATTGCGCTCCGCGCAAAACCTGTCCAAGGCCAAGATCGCTCTTCCCTCCACGGTCACTCTTTGACTAGTGTTCTGTCCGGCAATGAAAACTCTGCCCACGAGGTCGGGAACGGCGGGCAGTCATGCGGCCCTGCTCGAAGCGCCAGAAGCGGCCCCCCCCTGCTTATATACGGCGTTGTGAAATCAGCCCTGTCCGCAACCATTGCTGCGCGTCCGGTTCAGGGCCGGACAGTACGATTCAGGAGGCAAGTATGACTGGAATAGGCATTATCCAAACGAATTCGGACAAAGGCGTCAAGGTCGGCTCGGCACTCGGAGGCGGATTCCTGTTCTTACTTTTGCCGCTTCTACTCGTTTTCTGCGCTTTTCCCGCGCACGCACAAAGATACCTGGGCAGCGTCACCGGGGAAATTTCAGACACGACTGGAGCAAAGATCCCCGGCGCCACGGTTACCGCTACCGACACCACCACAAAATTCTCAACCAAGGCCGTCACGAATGGCTCCGGCGGCTTTTCCATCCCTTTCGTCACTCCTGACACCTACACGATCACGGTTCACGCTTCAGGCTTCCGCACGGAAACGCGCACCGGTGTCGTGCTTACCGCCGGTAGCGATGTCAGGACCGACTTCGCACTCACTGTTGGCCCTCAAACCGAGACGGTGACGGTAGGCGCCACGAGCCCACTCCTAGATACGGCCTCAGCGAGTATCGGAACCACCTTCACAGAGCAGCAAGTGCATGACCTTCCCAGCATGGGCAGAGTTCCGGCCATGATCGCGTCGCTCGCTGCCGGCGCCTACGACAGCGCGTTCATCGGCGGCAAGACGGACTCCACCCTCGTCCCCTGGGGCAACGGCCCCGGTGCGACCTCTGGAAACGGCGTCGGGGGCTTTACGCGGCCCATGATCGACGGGGTCCCGGACGATGCTCTCGAGCGCACCGGCACCAGCCAGACCGGACCCTATACAGCCTTCACCCCCTCTCCGGAGTCGATACAGGAGGTCAAGATCCAGACCGCACTGTACGATGCCGAGTACGGGCACGGTAGCGGAACCGTTATCAACCAAGTCCTGCGCAGCGGCACGAACACGTTCCACGGCGCTGCGTACTTCGTTTTCCGCAGCACATACTTCGACGCCAATACCTATGAGCGGGTTCCCAACCAGAATGGCGGTGTTAATCCCGCCAGCCCCACGCGCCGCCTCAACGGAACGTGGAACCAACCCGGTTTCGTCTTCGACGGCCCGGTCCGGATTCCCCACCTCTATGACGGACGGGATAAGACCCACTTTATGGTCGCCTACGAGCACATCGGACTGCGTGGAGTTCAAGGCAATAGCGGCACCGCTGGAGCGACCGGGTTCGTTCCCACTCCGGCGATGGCCAATGGCGATTTCTCAGCTCTCTGCCCCGGCGGCTTCAACTCCAGCGGCGTCTGCAACCCGGGAGGCGGCGTGCAGATTTACGATCCGCTCACTCTCGACGCCAGCAACAACCGCACTCCCTTCCCGAACAACCAGATTCCGTCCAACCGCTTCAACCCTACCGGGATAGCCTTGTTGAAGCTCTATCCCGCTCCCAATTCCAACCAGTCCAAGACCATCAACTACATCTCCAACCAGATCACAATACCCGAAGGCTATTACTCTCTGATCACCCGGATCGATCACTCCATCAATCAGAACAATAAGTGGAGCGCGGTCTTCGACAACCAGCAACTTGGCCAGCTCACACCCAACCTGGGGTATCCAACGGCAATCGGGCCCTCCGGCGGAACCGTACTTCGCAATAACCACGGCGGCAGCCTGGACTATGTGAGTGTGCTGCCACGCGGCTGGGTGCTGGACGCGCGCATCGGGGTAAACTACCATCCCTTCGGCGTGTACAACAACGGCAGCTCGTACGATCTTTCCAGTCTCGGCATCAACACCGCGGGCGTCGCCTACCAGACCTTTCCCGGCATTTCCAACTCTGACAGCTATACAGGCCTCCAGTCGGCCTCAAGCAGCCAGGCCAGCGACGATACTTACATCACCAGCGCCGCGATTGTGTCGAAAACCCTCGGCACGCACAATGTTCGCTTCGGCTTTGAAGGCGAGCTCCATCGCTATAACGCTCAGAATCCGTTCAGCGGCCTGACCACCTTCGCATACAATCGGAAGTTCACGCAGAAGAACTCCGTCAATACCGCCGTCGGCGCCGATGCGACCTCCGGAAATCCCATCGCCTCGCTCCTATTGGGCTATCCCTCCTCCGGGGGCTACCAAATCGAACCTGCCTTTGCCATTTCGCAGCCCTATCAGGCGTACTTCATCCAGGACGATTGGCGCGCGGCCAGAAAGCTGACATTCAACCTAGGTTTGCGCTGGGAGTACGAGGCGCCTTACACCGAGCGCCACGATCGGCTCAACACTGGCTTCTGCGCCACCTGCACGAACCCGCTCCAGGCGTCCGTCATCGGCCTTACCTTGAAGGGCGGTCTGCAATTCGCATCCTCGTCCAATCGCGGCTATTACCAGCCGCAATACAACGAATTTCAGCCGCGCTTTGGAGTCTCCTACCAGCTCAATCCGCGGATGGTGATTCACAGCGGGGCTGGACTCATCTACGCCAACCCATTAGAAGCGCCTATCGGCCAGGGATACAGCGCTACAACCGCCTACACCTCGACCAGCGTCGACAACTCCCATCCCTTCACCAGCCTCGCCAACCCTTTCCCAGGTGGGGTGAACCAGCCCACCGGCAGCTCTCTCGGCCTTTCTACCCAGATCGGACAGGCCGTCAGCTTCATCGCTCCCGGTCATAGAAATCCCAAAATACTGCAATGGACCGTCAGCGCACAGACCCAACTGCCGGCAAACATGGTGCTGCAGCTCGCCTACGCAGGCACTAAGACCTGGGATTGGGGAGTGAATAACAATATCAACGCGCTCCCGGCGCAGTACTACAACCAGGGGGCGGCCGGCGTAACTTATTTGCAAGCCGCCGTTCCCAACCCCATGGCGGGACAGGTTCCAGCCAATGGAACTCTGAATGCGGCTACCATCCAGCGGCAGAACCTGCTTCTGCCCTTCCCGGAGTTTGGCGGCGTTACCGCGGTTGATATTCCCTCGGGGCAGGCTTTGTACAACGCGCTCCAGGTCACACTCACCAAGCCCATGGGCCATAATCTGAACGTCCTTGCAACCTTCACCTGGAAAAAGATGATGGAGTCGTTCCAGTACCTGAATGCGACGGACCCCTCCCCTGAGCGCTACGAGGACGCAACTCCCAACTTGCTGGGGAATCTGGCCGTGATCTATCAACTGCCGCGTTTCTCCCGCACTCCACGCTATGTGCGTGAGGTCCTCGGCGGCTGGCAGCTCAACAGCATACTCCGAGCGTATAACGGCGGGCTCTTCGGCAATCCCGGCGGTATCGAGCTGTCAGATCCGGCCCAGAATATTTCCAGCGGTAGTATCATAGCTAATCTCGGTAATGCCCGCGGCAACTACTTTAATACTTGCTATGAGAACGCGGCCGGCGTACCGCAGGTTACCGGAGTCAACATCCCAGCTACCACTCCGGGCTGTGCTAGCGCTTCTTCTATACCGGCCTTCGAACAGACTCCCAACTTCACTCTTAGCACTCTCGGCCCAAACATGGAGACCATCCGGACACGTGTGCACCCGCTGGCCGACGCCTCTCTGTTCAAAAAATTCCCCATCCATGAGAGCGCCACGTTCGAAATTCGGGGCGAGTTCTTCAACGTTCTCAACACTCCCAACTTTGGCGGTCCCGGCACCTCCCCCGGCAGCACCACCTACGGTGTAGTGGGCCTGAACGAGGCCAACGATGCCCGCATTGGGCAGCTCACCGTGCGCTTGAACTTCTAATTCTTGTTCAATCGTGCTGTGAGCATCCTGACATGAAGCTCGCAGCACGGTTGAGCTGACATTATCTATCTCGAAACCTAATTTATTTCAATGAGAATGTCGTTTCCTGGCTATCCATTGTTCTACTTTCGAGGCCGTTCTCCATCAAGGAATACAGCAATGACAAGGAACAGAGCAATTGGACGTTCAGTTATTGCCACTCTAAAGGACATCTACTCTATATATGGATAGGCGTAAATTTTTGCAGCAATTGGGTGCCGGCGCATCTTTGGCGGCAGCTTCTCCGCTACTTGGTGAGGTCGTTCAGGATGTTCATAGCGCGGGTAAATCGGGTTTTATGATCTTGCATCGACGGAGGAGTTCGAAACAGAGTTCTATTCAGTCAGAATTGTCGAGAGGTTTTTTCCATCCACCGGAATCGGCGGCACCGTGGGTTTATTGGGTGTGGCTGGGTGTGGATACCACGCCTGCAGCGATGACTTATGACCTGGAGCAGATGAAGGCCAAGGGCATCGCGGGATTCATTCTCTACGGCGACCAGGCGGGCAGCATGCCCCGTGAAATCCCTAAACAGATTCTGGTTGAGAAGGACAATCATTTCGAATATGAATACGTCAAAGGTCCCGATTACGACAATTTTTATACTACGCCAATTCCATTCCCTCCCTTGCGATCCTGGACACCGTTATGGCGTGAACGCATCCGCTACGTTGCCAGAGAATCCGCTCGTCTGGGCCTCAGGTTTTGCTTAACCCTTGGGTTAGCTGGCACAACCGGACAGATTTCCGAAGAATATGGTAACCAGATATTGATCTGGACTGAGACCGCGATCAAAGGATCAGAGACTTTCGATGGAATCTTGCCGGCCGTTGACACTAAGGAAAAGCTCAACAGAGAGTTCGCACGTGCGCATGACCGCCAATTGTCTTATCGTCGCGACGTGGCCGTGCTGGCAATTCCAGACGCCGCCGGTTTCTCCGCGAGTCAAGTCATCGACCTCACGTCGCAAATGAATGACGCTGGGCATCTGACCTGGAGCCCGCCTGCCGGAAACTGGAAGATCCTACGCTTTTCTCAGGCTCCCACTGGTGCCCATAACGGATGGGGAATTTTCTCCGATGCGATGAACCCAGAAGCGCTGGACAAATTGTGGGAAATAACAATGGCCCCTTTGCTTAAGGAGATGTCGCCTGAAGAACGCAAAGGAATTATCGGCATCGAGGACGATAGCTGGGAGGGAGGACAATTCACCTGGACAAAGAACTTTCCTGAAGAATTCAGGAAACGTCGCGGTTATGATCTGATTCCTTATTTGTCCATTCTTGCAGGATCTCATCTAACTGATACAACGACTCAGCAGCAAATCGAGCGTGATTATAAGTTGACCATTGGTGATCTGATGGCTGATTACCATTACGGCCATCTTGAAAAGCTCTGCAAAGAGAACGCCTTGAGGTTCTATTCTGAAGCCGCTGGCCCGAACCTGCATCAGGCGGACCTGCTCAAAAATACCAGCGAAGTAGATCTTCCCATGGCAGAGTTTTGGATGCCCTCCTATCATCGGCCAACGCCGAAAAGCAGGTTTCTGGCGCGCAACGCCGCATGTGCCAGTCATATTTATGGAATGCCGGTCAATATGGACGAGGCATTCACCAGCATGGGGCCGGAATGGGAGGAATCCCCATTCGATATGAAGCCCGTGAGCGATCAGGCGTTCTGTGACGGCGTCAATCGTATCTGCGTTCATAACTTCAGCCACTCGCCATCTCTGACAGCCAAACCTGGCTACGTTTATGCTCCGGGCACGCACTACGATCCTGGCATCACCTGGTGGGAGCAGGTGCCGGCCTTCAATACCTACCTTGCGCGTTGCTCCTATATGTTGCAGCAGGGGAAGTTTGTTGCGGATGCGATCTTCTATAAAGGCGACAACATCGGAGATGGTGAACCGATGAAGGTCATCCATCCCACCCTCGGGGAGGGCTACGACTACGACTGTTCCAATACTGATGTGCTGCTGACCAGGATGGGTGTCAAAGATAAGCGCATCATTCTGCCTGACGGCATGAGCTACCGAGTGCTGATATTGCCGGACAATCAACCCATGACGCTAAATGTGCTGCAAAAAATGGCGGATTTGATCGAGGCAGGTGCTACTGTCATTGGTCCACCTCCCACAGGCCTTTCTGGGTTGCCGCTGCAGCCAAATGAAGAACAGAAGTTCCATGCTCTTGCCGCACAATTGTGGGGTACTAACATTAGTGCAGTCCCAGTGAAGCGACGCATCGGTGCCGGATATCTGATCTCAGGGCAATCTGCCAGAGAGGCATTGCAAAATGCCGGAGCTCCACCCGACTTCGAATACACGGGCCTGAGTCCTGTGGGTTCAATTTACTGGATTCATCGGAAGATAGACGATGCTGATACCTATTTCATCAGCAGTCACTGGCAACCTGTAGAAAAGCTGGAGTGTACGTTTCGTGTCTTTGGCAGGCAACCGGAGTTATGGGACCCAGTCACGGGTACGACACGGGACGCCGTAGCTTTTCAACAAAAGGATGGCCGCACGGTCATTCCTCTGGAGTTCACCCCTTGCGGCTCCATATTTGTTATCTTCCGCAAACCGATTAGTATAAAAGTCTCTGGAACATCTGCAACAAATTATCCGCAGACAGAGCAGATCCAGCTTATGCTCTCCGGAGCTTGGGACGTGAGCTTCGACCCCAAGTGGGGGGGCCCTAAAAAGGTGATCTTCGATTCTCTGGTTGATTGGAAGGCACGGTCTGAACCTGGGATTAAATTTTATTCGGGCACCGCAGTTTACCGAAAGAAATTTGATCTCACGAGTATCCCTGCAAAAGGCACGCCGTTGCTGCTTGATCTGGGTGAATTACATGAAGTCGGTTCGGTGCGTCTCAACGGTCGCGATTTAGGGACTGTTTGGACGAAGCCTGCGCGAGTAGACATCACCGATGCATTGAAGGCGAAGGATAACTATCTCGAAGTCACTGTAGTGAATCTTTGGCCGAATCGCCTTATTGGAGATGCAGGTTTGTCAGAAGGATCGCGATTTACCCAGACCAATGTACATAAATTCAGTCCGCATTCCCCGCTCTTGTCATCCGGACTGATTGGCCCCGTCAGAGTCCTGTCGGTGGAACAACTTGGATAAGGCATTTCTCTTTCCCGTGTAGCCCCCAATCATGGCTACCAGGCTCTGGGTTACATCTATGGAGGCGTACGTCGCAGACTGCGTGAACCACCTCTTGAAGTAGGACACCAGCTTGGGCAGCGGCTGAGCCGATGCTCTCGCCGATGCCCTCCCTGTTTCAGCTCCGCTCATATTTTATCTTTTTGCACAATCGCAGTAAGTATCTAGAACGAGTAAGTTAACCCGTTACGGCACAATTTGCAGAGAGTCCGACGTTCATATGGTTCGAAGAGAATTTATTCGATTGGCTTCGCTTACGGCAGGTGGGGTGCCATTCACCGGACTGGCCGATTTCCGTGCACTCAGCGCCAATCTTCCCGATTCCGGAAGCGGAGATTCCGGTATACATGCGGAGCCTGCCGAAAGGTTTTGTGATGAGCCAGTTTGTTCAATACATATTTGCGACGACCGTTAGTGGCGGGCAGCCAAACACCGGCACGCACCTACTGACGGGGAACGTCAACGTCAAGGGACAACTGATGCTGCCAGGGTAAGAAGAGGCCGACGCCCTAAACCGCACGTTAAACATAAGGAGCTTCGATGGGATCAACGAGACGTGAATTTGTAAAGCTGGCAGTTAGTGCGTCTGCCATCCCAAGCCTGCCGCTGCTGGTCGCCCAGACCGGTCAAGCAGCCTCTGAAATGGCTGCAGCCCGACCCGATCTTGAATTTTCTTCGCCCCTCCTTCATGTGAAGATGGCCGCCGATCAACCCGGCTTTCTTGCACTCACTCTCGACTCGCTCGGCAAGGACAAGCTCGATGGAAACGTGATGCTTCCACTCTCGAAGTCATCCGCAACCTGGATGGCATCCCGCAAAGATCAGACCATTGCCTATGCGCTTGCCGAAACTGGAGATGCCCCGCTCTGGACCTTTGAATTCACCGCGCGCAGCGTTCTGGTTCGGTCCACATATTCTCCAAAGTCTTTTTCCCAGCCGCTGGTCCTTGGCTTTACCGTCGACAGCCATGCCACGTTGCTCGGCCTGTTGACGGACTATGGCACCATGCGTCTGCCGGCGCTACTACACTTTCCGCATCGTGGGACCTTTCGCATCACCGCTGCTACGGACCGAATAACCCTCGACTACGATGCCTCCCGTAATGGAGACAAGTTCGTACGGGTATCGTTTCCCGCCGCGAATGCCGGTCAAAAACAAATCGATTACCAACTCGAGGTCGTCGATATCTATCCCGACGCCGGTAGAGCGGGCATTGAGGGCGACCCTCGGTATGACGGATATCGGAGAGATTTCCTAAGTGTCCTTCAGCTAAACCCTCGGCGTCGGGTCCTCGCCAATAATAGCGCGAGCGACGCATGCGCTTTCACCGTCTTCGAGTATTCAATGATGGCCGTCCACATGCCGCCACTTGCCGAAGACCTGAGCGCCAATGATATCCTTCGCCAGTCGCTCGACCGCTACGTGGGTGAGATGAAAGGCTACGGGATGATCGGCTATGACGATCAGCCAAATTTGAAGTTCGCGTTCTTGGACACCTATCCCTCCCTGGTAATGGCAACTTCGGACTACGTGCAGGCGACCGGGGACGTTGCCTGGTTGAAGCGGAACTACTCCGTGATCAAAAGCTGGGCGGACAAGATGATCGAGTTCGACCTCGATAACGATGGGCTTATGGAGTATCCGGTCAGCGGAGACTCTGGCTCGTGGACAGAGAGGTTGACGGTGCGTCCGTCCAACTGGTGGGACACCATTGGCTTTGCCCACAAGGACGCATACTCAAATGCACTGGCTTACAAGGCATTTCAGCGTATGGCGGGACTATCCCGCATGGCCGACTTGGCCGCCGATTCGATGTTATACGACCACCGCGCAGAGCAGCTAAAAGCAGTCTACTATCCAACCTTCTACAACCCGGCAACAGGCGTGCTGGCCGGTTGGAAAAGTGCGGACGGCAAGCTGCACGACTACTATTTCCTCTTTGTAAGCGGGGTGGCGGTAACGTATGGACTTGTCTCTAATCGGCAGGGAAATGAGATATGGGACAAGCTGATGACCAAAATGAAGGAGGTCGGTTATGACCGCTTCGATCTTGGCCTGCCTGGAAACCTGATCCCAGTCCGGCGGGAAGACTATGTGGATCACAATAAGCGTTTTGGCGGAGCCACCAAGGCAGATGGCTCCGACGGTTTCCAGATCTACGAGAACGGCGGCGCAACCGCCTGCTATGCGTATTTTACGATTCAGGCCCTTCGCAAACTAGGCCGTAATAAAGAGGCGGATGCAATTCTTTTTCCGATGCTGAAGTCTTTTGAAGATGGAGGGTTCCAGGGGCGGGGCCATAGCGGCCTCACGTACGATTGGACGGCCTGGGACGGTACACCCTACGGTTATGAGGGTCTGCTCGTTGACGGATACCTGACCCTGCTCGCAGCTATGCCGGCGCTGCACGAACGTGAAATTCGCCCGTGACGAGAAATCAGATGCCAGAGGTCTGCTCCCCTCTGTCTTCATATGCGCTCATTGTGGACGTGATTACAGGAATAGGAGTATGCGGCCAGCACGCAAGCAGATATCACGATCGCGGTCCTTCATAGCGCTGATACGAGCTCTCTCCGGTTTCAGCAGTCCTATGATCTTCGGGATACCAAGAGCATTGATACTTAGCTTCCAAGCCGCCCGTATTTCCCATCGCCACTTCGACGACGACTTATCTGTTACAAGGGCAGTTATATACTCGACAAATCAAGATAGATTCCTCAATCTCGCTCAGCAGAATGTCCGCTCGGCCACAGAAAAGGAGGTCCAGCCAACCGCCTGTATGTCTCTCAGCTTCAAACACGGGATCTATCAACTATCGCCGAGCTCTTAGCAAATCCTTCTCAGCGATATCTGCGGGTGCGGCGCGTCCCTGTCGTATTTGGTAATGCTTTATCAACCTGTGGGTGTATGCGAGCCGAGAGTCCAACGTGATTATCAGCTTGTTGTGATCCACGCGGGGTTTCTCGAGCTTCATCTTGACAATGACGTCATCGCCGTATCGGAGAAGCATGCCATCCTTCTCAGTCCAGGTCACCGTGAGCACTTCCTGTTCGCAACCGATTCGCAGACCTACCATAGCTGGTGCGCTGTCGAGCCAAATGTCGTACCGCAGGCGCTGCGGCGAAAATTGCACCGCGTCCGCGGTCCGGCACCGTTCCTTGGAAGGATGACGACGCTGCTGGAGTTAGGCAAGAACACCGCGAGGGTTTCAAGCGGCACAGAGGAAGAGCTGGGGAACGGTTCTTATCTGCATTTGGCCCTTGCGCTAATGGCTGACGACGCGATGGCTGTTCGCAAAGGCGAGTAGTAGCGAACTCGGGAGAGTCGGTGCTAGCCCGGAAGGACCATTTTATCGCCAATCAATATGCGACTCCGCTTGTTCTGGACGATATAGCGGCAGCTGCCAGGGTATCGCCACAGCACCTGCTGAAGTTATGCCGGATGGCCGGGACGCCCACTCCTATGCAGCGGCTCTACAACAAGAGGCTTGAAGCGGCTGCTGATCTGCTGGTGAATACAGGGTCGCAGGTGGGAGAGATCGCGAACCGATGCGGATTCGTGGATATCTATCAGTTTCCAGAAAGTTCAAAGAGGCATATCATCGTAGTCCGCTGGTTTGGCGCAATGCCTTATGGAAGGCGAGCGAACATCGCTAGTGTCGCCGCCTGACAGCTATCGTCGTTCGCTGTTGTACAAGCGTTATCAGAAGCCGTTGATTGAGGATGCGAAACGAGAGGCCAAAATTAATAGGATAATCCGTGCCCCCGGTAGTGTCCAGAATCTTTCGCACTTTCTTTTTGAGTTATGACTGAGGAAGGTTGTTGGTTGAAGTTATTTTGCTCTGGTCCCCATGGGGGCCTGAGCAAAGCGTCAGGCGATGGCCAGGACTTCGGCCAGCCGGTCCATCTGGAGATAACGTTTGGTGCCCCAGCGGGTAGAAGCTACATGTCGGAGCCGCGCGGCCACCAGCATCAAAGCCGAGTTGCCGTCGGGAAAGGCGCCCACCACACGCGTTCGTCGCCGGATCTCGCGCATCAGACGTTCGAGCGGGTTGTTGGTTCGCAGGCAGCGCCAGTGCTCCGGTGGCAAGTTGTAGTAACTCAACGTCTCGCCGATGCCGCTCTCGACGATCTCGGCAGCCTTGGCCAGCTTCATCGCGCGCAGCTTCTCGACGATCTGGCGGCCTTTTTCCTTCGCCGCCTGGGCGTCTTCCTGTGCGTGGATGGCCTTCAGCATCGCCGCAACCTCCTTCACCTTGCCTGTGGGAACCGCAGTCCAGACGTTACGGTAAAAGTGCACCACGCAGGGCTGCCACTTCGCTTCGGGGTAGAAGTCGCCGAGGTTCTCGACCAGCCTCAGGCACTTGTCCGAGACAAACAACTCCACGCCCTTCAGCCCGCGCTCCCGCGCTCCTTCAGCCCGCGCAGGAACTCCGTCCAACTCGCCTTGTCTTCCTTCGCGCCTTCAGTCACCGTCAGAATCTGCCGGTAGCCGCTCTGCGCCATGCCGATGGCCACCAGCACCGAGACGTTCTTCACCTCGCCGCCCCAGCTCCGCTTCAGCCACAGGCCATCGAGAGCGAGGCGTCCGCTTCGGAAGACCCAAAAAATGAATGCCGCCCAGCGGAATCTCGCCCAGCGGCTGCTCAAGGAAGGAAAATCCGTCCGCGAGGTGGCCCGCACCTTCAGCGTCCATCCCGCCACACTCTCTACCGTAGTCTGGTGCCCAGCTCTTGATCGGCTACTTTGCGGCTGGCGACATCAATGTTGGGTCTGCCCCAGTATGGAGGGATTGAAGGGTGAGTATTTCGACGATCTCACGTTAAGCCGGAAACCGAAGTTGGTGCGCCTGGACCGCAACATCAACTTCAGTTGGAGCCGCGCTGTCCTGCTGACGGCTTCGGCACGATGCAGTTTTCAGTTAGATGGACCGGCGTAATTGTTCCGCCTGGAACAGGGCAATATACCTTCGGCTTTCGCGGCGCACCCGTCAGCTGCAAACAACCAGCGTCATCGCTTCGAATCTATCTTGATGGAAGACTGATCATAGACACTTCAGCCGACAAAGCTACGGCGGAGCTCACTTTTTCCGATACGCAGTCTCACGCTTTGCGCATTGAGTATGTCTGTGTTGGGAATATCCGCGACGGGATTGATCGTCATGTCAGCTTAGACTGGCTGCCACCCTCCCAACCGCTTCTCGATCAGGCTCTTGCTGCCGTGAGATCGAGCGACGTAGTCATCGCATTCGTAGGTCTCTCGCCGGGCCTTGAAGGTGAGGAGTGGGGCCTTCATGTCGACGGATTCAATGGCGGCGAACGTACGGATATTGGCTTGCCCGCGGTACAGGAGAAGCTGCTCGAGGACATAAAAGCGACGGGCAAACCGCTGGTTGTCGTGCTGACCTCTGGCAGCGCCGTTGCGGTCAATTGGGCCGATCAGCATGCGGACGCGGTTGTGGAGGCATGGTATGACGGTGAGGGAGACAGGAACAGCCATTGCCGAAACCCTCGCCGGAATGAGTAACCCTTCCGGACGCTTGCCAGTGACCTTCTATCGCAATGCAAAGGATCTACCTCCATTCGTGGATTACTCCATGCGGAATAGGACGTACAGATACTTCAATGGGCCAGTGTTATATCCCTTCGGATATGGCTTGAGCTATTCAAGCTTCAAGTATGAAAAGCTGTCACTATCAAGCCAATCGCTCGCAGCGGGAGATTCCTTCACAGCGAGTGTGGCTATGCGAAACAGCAGCGCCCGCGCAGGCGATGAGGTCGCGGAAGTTTACATTCAGATGCCTGGCGCAGACGGCACCGAACATCCATTTCAAATACTTCTTGACTTTGGCCGTCTCTTCTCTCCAGTCCGCCTCTTTCAATGACAGGTAACGGTTGCGAACAAACCATCCGAAGGTGACCGTGCCGTTCTTGACGGTTCCATCGTCGGTGGGCTGCCTAGTGAGCCGGACAATTTCGCTTTCCAACTTCTCTCGCGCCTGAGTTTTGGTCATCTCTGACTTCAGACCAAGCGCGACCGGTATCGAGGCTGCTTTCGTTTGATTGGTTTCAGGATCGAGAATGGTGCGGCGAGAGTAGCCGTACCATTTCTTTCCCCGAGCTGAAACTCATCCCTTCTGGTGCGATTTGCCCATCACTTCCTTAGTTCTGTGGGGGGAGCAAGCGGGCACCTTTATTTTACCGGCGTTTTTTGCGTAAAGCAGAGGCGCGTTCGCGCTCATTGACGAACTCTTCGACTTCGCTCAAGCGATAACGCAAAACCCCGTCGCTCATGCGGATGACGGGCAGGTACGGTGTTTTTCGCGAGGAATGATCCCACACCCAATCCTTCGTCACGTTGAGTCCGTTGAGCAACATCCTCTGCGGTAAGCAGCGCATCTCTGAGCGGCATTTGTTGAACGTTTAAGGCAATGGCGGTGTACCATCTCCCGACTTGGAATGGCGGTATCTTTCGATACCGGGAAATGTGCCTAGCCTCTCGCCGCGAAGGAACCTTGTCCAATACTTTCCTTTTATCGGGTGATAGGTGCCAGATATCACTCCGGTAGCTCACCAGCATGACAAAAAGGCCACCCCGAGAAATATTTATGGCCAAAATGCACTTTTCTGTTGATATCTGAGGTTTCGGTTGCCACACTTTTCCATAGGCAGGGTTGAGCTGAACGCCTGCGCATCCCTTGCCAAATCGACGTAACGCTTCCCGTGGAATCGCGTATGTACGATTGGGCTGAGTTCCGTGTTCTCAAGTATTTGCTGGCGATTGTGGAGTTGAAAGGGTTTCGAGCAGCAGCGGAGTACCTCAACACTGCTCAGCCGAATCTAAGCGCTCAAGCGAAGCAATTTCAGGAAGCCTCCGGGTTGAATCTTTACCGCACGGTAAAGAGCAATCGAATCCGTCTCACTGAAACCGGCGTCGCATTTAAACCGATTATCAGAGGATTGCTCAAAGCGCAGGTGAAAGCGATTGATGCGCTTCGCGCCATCGAGCAGGGAGAGATACGCGCTCTCAAACTCGGTTGCGCCACGCGGGCCGATCAGGCGTGTTTCACGCCTTCTGCAAGATGCACAAACAACTACTGCCCGACCGTCCGATTCGTGCGGAGCATAGAGATACCGTGCAGCTCGTCGAAGAGATTGTCTCGGGTGAGATCGACGGAGCGATTGTTATCATGCCGGTGAGCGATCTTCGTCTTCGCATAGAAGAGATTCGTCGCGACCGGCTTGTCGTCTGCCTCCGCGCCGATGATCCACTTGCTGCGAAAGCATTTCTGGACCCGATAGACCTACGGTCCAATCTGAAAGTTTTGTAGCATCCGCAACGGCATCCGGGCGCTCATCGGCGTTTGCGGGAGATGCTGAGTGAAGCCGGCGTTCAGCTCGACGAGTATTCGCGGGTCTCACATCCCATCGAGATGCAGTCCCTCGTAAAGCAAGGATATGGCTTCGCACTCATTCGTGAAGGAACGTCTCTAGACCCGGAACTGACAACCCGCCCAGTCGCCGGTGTGGACTGGACCATAGACATTCCTTTTGTCTACAAGAAGCAGGGGCATCCCAGTGCTCATCCGGCACCTGAAGAGCCTGATGGCAGAGCCAGTAGCTCAAGGTAAAAAACCGCCGCACTCTGCCGACACGAGGCCGGAACAGATGTCACTACCCGGATCCCCTACGACGGTGAACGACTCTCAAAAGACAATATGCTCCGCTGCAAGTGCGCTGGCTTGATCGACGAATAGTCCAGAAGATGGTCATCGAGCAGCCGTCTAGAAACCATTGTCTTGACGTCAACCGCATTCGTTGGCCATTGCGAGCCGGCCCATTGAACCACCTATCAATTTTCGGGCGGGCGTTCAATATGGCCTATGAACGATCGCTTCAACGCTCGCTTTTGCCGGAGCGAGCTTTAGGCCCATCCTCGACGATCGTGTCACCGTCATACAGGTGTTCGTACTTGGCGGAGTGATTCGTGTCACGCTCAGTTGAGGGTACGGTCAGCGGAGTAAAACTGAGTTCCTCGTCCGCCAAAGTCGCTCCAGCCCGCCCATGCTCCGCCCCCGGATACCTGCCAGTTGGACCACACGTCGCCATTCTCGCCGGTGCTGAATAACTGGAGTCGTCCGTCCAGCGTGTTGCCGATCACGAGGCGGGGGTCGACCTCCGGGCCACCGAGGTCGCTCCATGGTCCGGCAAACTCTGCGCCCGCGCTCTGCTGGCTGATGCTCCAGACGTCCTTGCGGCCGGCTGGCCGACCCTGGCCGGGCAGGAGACCACTCGGACGCGCGTCGACGCCAAACACTGCCAGCCGCCCGTCGCTATTTTGCCCAATGACAAATCCGGGTTCAATCTGACGCCCGCCAATCGCTGCCCACCCACTCCAGGAGCCGCCGGTGCTGGTCTGCGAAGTGTGCCACAAGTCGCCGCGTTCGTCGACGCCGAACAACTCCAACCGGCCGTCCACGTTGCGGGCGATCGCCAGTTTCGGATTGAGCGGAGGCCCAGATAAAGCTGCCCAGGACCCCCAGCCGCCGGCGGCGGTCTGCGTGCTGGTCCAGATGTGTCGTTCGGAATCTGCTCCAAACAGTTCGAGATCGCCGTTGAGATTCTGTCCCAGTACGAATCCCGGCTGAATGCACTTTCCAGTCAAATCGCTCCAGGCCGACCATGCCGCATTCGGTGCGCTTTGGGTGGAATACCAGAGATCTCCATTGGTCCCTACGCCAACCACAGTTAAGCTGCCATCCGCGTTGTTTGCTGTCTGCAGGTTGACCATGCCCTGACTGCTGCTGCCCATGTCAGTCCATCCGCTCCAGGCACTGCCGGGCGTCAGTTGCCGGTTGAAGAAGACGTCCCCGGTTGTGGCGGGCACGAAGACCTCCAGCGTGTTGTCGAGGTTCTTCGCAACGGCCGCACCGCCCCTGGATTCAACTCCGCCGGTCAAATCCTCCCAGCCATTCCAGTTATTCAGGGCGCTGTTTGGAACATCCGAGGCAGTCTGTGCATCGTGCCACACGTCTCCGCCGTCATGCTCATCCTGTCCCGGAACCCACCCGTGTCCGAAGCCTGCGCCATGCTGCCAGCTCTGGCCGCGACCGTTACCGGCGGGAACAAATCCGAACACCTCCAGTGCGCCATTCTGGTCCATCTGGATCGGCCCCGCATAATTGCTCGCGGCATGAATTCTTACCACCGCTGCGGTTGCTGTCGGAACCGTGAGCGTCACGCTGCCGTTGGCCTCGGGCGGCAGCGGCACCCACTGGCCCTGCCACCGTGTGTTGTCAGGAATGGCTGCGCCGCCCAGGGTCGCCGTCAGCGATGCACCGTCGCCAGGAGTGTCTCCGGCGAGCACGATCTCCGAGGCGCTTGCGGCGGCGACGCCGCTGGGCTGGATCGTCACCACCGCGTCGACGGAGTTCAAGTAGGGGCTGTGCGTCTTGTTCACAATCGTTACGTAGGTGTCCTGGCCGCTTCCTACTGCATACGCCGTCACATTGCTTCCGTTCGGATTGGTGATTGCCACCGGCTCCACATAGCCGTGCCCGCCTAGGTCGAATGCCTTGATTCCATACCCCACCGGATAGACCTGGTAGTTCCCATTCGCATCGGGATAGAGCGTCCCATTATCCTTCCATTGGGCGGTGTGAAAGTTCAGCCCGCTCAGGCTCTGCTGCGCCCACCAGTGCATGAAGTCCAGCGAGAACAGCGCGGTGGCAAAGCAGTTGTCTCCACCTTGCACACCGCTGCCGCCGCCGGTGTAATACGCATCCGCCTCCGTAAAGCGGTATGGCAGACCCGTCGCCAGCACCGGTTGCCCGGTGGTGCTGTATTCTGCGGGATAATCGGTTTTTGTCCAATACGCGGACAGCATTCCATCGATCAGTTGCTGCACCGTTTGTCCGGCCGAACTTCCCCCTGCGTAATAGTGAAAGTAGGTCGAGGTCACGTTGCCGGCCGAAGCTTCATCCGTAGCAAACCTCGTTCCCCAGGAGTTGGCGGAAGTTCCGCTGCCGCTGTCCGGGCCACCAAAGGTTGCGCCCGGCACGGCAGCCGTGATGGCGCTGGCAAACGAACGCCAGTCGGTCATGTACGAGGAGAAGTTGGTAATCCTCGGGTCCGCTCCACCGTAGATATCCGGTTCATTGCCGATCGCAAAGTTCGCCAGCAGCGGCTGGTAGTTCTGCGAAACGTATTGTGCCGTGGCTGCATCCTGTGCGGGGTCTCCGTTCTCCAGCCGCAATGAATAAATCACTTTCAGGTTGGCTGCCTGCGCAAAGCGAAACAGCGCATCGATGTCGGCGGTTGCGGGAATGTAATTGCCCGTATTCGTGTCGACCGAGGTTCCGCCGATGCGCAGACTGCGTATGCCCAGGGATTGAAAGAGGTTGACGACCTCCGGGCTGCTCGAATCAAAGAAGTACCCGTTCTTTCCACCCCGCAGGCTGGTTGTTCCAAAGCTCAGGCCACTGAAATCCCCTGGAATCGCGTAGCTCTGGCCGGTGGTTGTCACACTGACGGTGATGGGAACCGTGGGCCTCGATTGTGCCGATGACTGTACTGCGAAAACGCAAGCAACAGTTGCGAAAATCAAAAGCTTTCGATCTGGCCTCATGGTGGTCTCCTCATATTTCCGTTCATGGAACGAGCGAATCCAGTCTGCTATCAAAAGCGCAGCCGGGCCTGGATGTTCATGAATCGTCCGTTGCCGGATTGATTCACGCCGCCATCGGACGTGATCTGTCCGAACTGAGCCGCGCTGGGCGTCAGGTTGGGATCGCCGAGCACCTGGCGGTTGAGCACGTTGAAGACTTCGACGCGGGCTTCGAGGGCGAATCGCTCGCCGAGCTGGAAGTTTCTCTGGACGTTTGCCTGGATGGTGTTGGTGGCCTCGTCGCGGACGCCGTTGATGCGGGTTGGAAAGACGCGCAGGTTGTAGCCGTTGGGTGTGCACTGCGAGTTAGTCACAAAGCCCGTGCCCGTGTAAGTGCAGGTGCCGTTGTTGTACGTCGTGGTCACGCTTCCGGGGTTCAGCCACTGCACGTAGTTGTAGCCTCCGCTCGCCTGATTGTTGACGTAGACAGGATGCTTCAGTTTGATGTCCTTGCCGGGCGTTCCTATGTAGAACAGGTTGCCGAAGTCCAACAGGCTGCCGGGCTGCAGTTCATACGAGCCGCCGACCTGGAAGCCGCCGACCAGCGCGGACTTCCATCCGGTTGCGACCCATTGCCGGCCGCGGCCGAAGGGCAGCAGGTAGAGCGCCTCTGCCGTGAAGCGGTACGGTCTGCTGTTGTTCGAGGGCTCCCAGCTTAGCGATGGGTCAAACGAGTTCGCGAAATAGTTGCGATCCCAGTGATTGTTCACCTGGAGCGCGCCCATCAGCGTGAGGCCGCGCGAGTATCGCCTGCTGACGTTCACCTGCAACTCCTGGAACTTCGATTCGCCGATGGGCTCGTACTCGGAGAAGCCGCTCATCTGCGGATTCTTGCGCATCAGGTTGGCGACCGAGATTGTCGACGAGGTGAAGTAGCTGCTGTGCGAGATGAGTCCGTAGGCGGCTGGATCGGACGTCGCCAGGCTGCCGAAGTTGCCGATGGCGAATGGGTTCGAGACAAGGCTCGCGAGCAGCGTGTTGGTAGCCACGTTGGGCTGATTGCCGCCGATGAAGAACGATCCCGGCGCGTGGGACACTGGAACGCTCTCGAGTATCTTTGTGGTGAGTGAACCGAGCCACGCGACCTCCAGGCATGGTGGATGCGCCGAACTGGTGCTGCACGCCAAAATATCCGCGCTGCGCTCGCGCCGGCACCATGTTGTGGTCGTAGGATGTTAGGCAGTGTGAGCATCTGGCGTGAGCGGGCAAGGTCAGCGCGTAGCCAGGTAGAAAGCCGCGGGCGTAACGCTGATTGATCCCATCGGGCGTGTAAGAAAAAGGGCGCGCTGAATTTCTTTCCGAACGTGAGAAATATAGGCTAAAGCAGTAAAAGATGTCAATAGGGTGTAATCGATTGTAAAGGAAAGGCTTCCATTTTGAGGCCGGAGATGCGGCTGGAAAGAGGGCAATCTGCCCTATCGGCGTTAGTTACGGCTCTGGCTGTGACGCATTCTTCAGGGTGTCATAGAGCGCGTGGGCGGGCGTGACGTCCGGCGGCGCGTGGGCGACGGAGACCGCGAGGATACGGATATTGGAATCGTGGGGAAGCGTAAGCGTGGTGGCGTGCGGCGGGAGCGGGATCGCATAGCCGAAGAGATAGCTGTAGGCGTAGGGCTGGTTGAGTCCGGCGGGGGTGTGATAGTGCGAGACGTACCAGGCCAGGTTGTCGCGTTTGATGTAGCCCGGCTCAAGGCCGCGGTAGTCATCGGGATAGCGAGGTTCATACAGGGGTGAGCCATGGTCGGCGAGATCCCAGGTGGCGTGATTGGCCGAGACCGCCCAGTCTTTGCGCAGGGGAACGCGGCGCGTGGAGTTCCTGCCTTCGAGGATGAAATCGGGCTCTGGCTTCCACAGGCGAGTGTCCCACTGGCCAATGAAGCCGGTCCAGTTTTCGATGTGAAGGGTGGTGGACGTCTCGCCGATGCGGAAGGTGGCAGTTTGATCTCCGTTGTCGGAAGCGGCGAGCAGGTAAAGACGGTTGTAGTCGCCAGATGGGAGGCTGATGGTCTGGCCTTCGGGGACGAGGGCGTCGGGGTGGTTGGATCCGCCGACGGCGAGGTGGAACTCGACGCCGTTGAAGTGGATGGTGGCGGGGAGCATTTCGGAGGGGAGAGCGTTGCCCTGGGCGTCAAAGCCGCTGGTGGAGTGAGTGTCGTTGGCGCTTGATGCGGCGAGGTTATAAGGGAGGGCGACAGGCGCAGAGCTGACGGCGGCCAGATGAGCGGGCGCGCTTCCGAGATGCAGCGCGAAGGTGCGCGGTTGATAGGGTGTGAAGGAGACGTTGAGCGCGCCATCGGTGATGGGCGCGGAGGATTTGTGCTCTTCCTGACCGTTGGTTTCTTCGGCGGAGGCGATGCGCGCGGCGAATGCTACGCGGACGCTGGGAAGGCTCTGGCCGTGGAGTTCGACCATGCGCAGGATGGTGGCGTCGGAGAACTCGGCCTTCTTGAGCGCGAGGATACGGATGTCGGGATTGCTGAGGTGGACCAGCGAGAAGTCGCGGCCGAGCGGGCCGGGATGACGCGATGTAGTGAAAGCCAGCAGCGGCGTGCTGAGGCGGTATGCTTGCCAGTCCGTATTGTTGTGACGCCAGTCGCCGGCGTGGCCGGCGAGGCCGTATAGGATTTCGTGGTGGCCCCAGTCCTGGCTGAGCTGGTCGCTGTAGGATTTGTGCTCGGCGGCTTCGGGTGTGACGGTGGAGGGGAAGCCTGGCGTGCGCAGAAGGGTGAGGCGAATGGTATGCGCGTCGGGCTTGTCGGAGGCATTCTTGACGTCCGTGAGAACTGTTGCGCCGAAGGCATTGGACTGGTCGGTGAGATCGATCCAATAGTGAGAAGCGACTTCAAACTGGTTGGGCTCGGAGGTCGGACGCTGAATGGTTCCCACCTCCCAGTTGTAGGTGGCAAGAGGGTTTTGTGCGGCGAGCGGGAAGACGGCCTTGAGGTTGGCGGAGCTGGTGTGCCAGTCGATGGCGTCATGAAACTCGACACGGTCACCCGCCGAGCCGGCAGAGAGGCTGACAGTCTGGACAAAGCGCGAGTGCTCCGTCTCGCGGGTGACCTGGACGGCGACGCGGACCGGGCCGTTCTCGACGACGCGGATCGTCGCGGGACCGCTGACATAGGCGCGCGGTGCGGCCTGCTCCTGATCGAAATCCATGTTCCAGGCGGGATACTGTTTCGGTGCGTCGGTGGAGATGGCGAGGCGGATGGGAGCGGAGAGGAGCTCGCGGTGCAGCGACTTGTCGAAGACACTGACGATGTCTCCGGCTTGGTTGAGGCGAACATGGTAGCGGGCGTTCTCAAGCTCGAGCTTCGAGACCTTGAGATCGGACGCGTGCCGGGGCGAATCCACGTTGCGCGCGGAGTAGACCGCGAACCCGACCGACGGAACTCGCGCGAGGAACAGGAGCTGACCGTCTTCTACCTGCGTGGGGACAGGCTTGCCATCGGGTGAGAAGACCTGGACGCTGGCAGCGTTAAGCGAGCCGGGCAGGTTGGCCTCGACGACATCTTCACGGTCGACGTTGAGCGAGTTGTACAGGACGATGGGGACGCCCGGGGCATTCGTGTTCAGGCCTGAGGCGATGGCGCGCGTTGCCGTGGTGAGGACGTCGGCGAACTGGTTGAGCGCGATGACATCGTCGTTCTGGACGAACTGATAGACGCGCGGAGTGGCGGTGCCGGCGCCGACGTCATGGAATTGCCCGGCGAGAACGAGCGTCCAGGCGTCGGTCAGGCGTTGCTGCGGATACGGTGCTCCGCCCATCCAGGCCGCCGCGGTGGAAGCCTTCTCGGCGGCGTCGGCAAGAATTTCATTCTCGCGGTTCCAGCGCTTGTGATAGGCCTGCGAGGTGAGCGAGCCGGCGGAGTGGTTGATGAGCTCAAGATCTCCCTGATAGGTAGGCATGCGCGTGGTCATATCCGGCTTGATGTCGCGGAACATCTGGTCGGAGGTAGCGGCGATAACGGTGAGCGGGCCATCGCCGACGCGTACGGGTTGGCCTTCGTTCTGCAGCAGGCCAAGCGCGGGACCGGAGTCGGACTTGAGCACAGGATTATGCGGCACAGGAAGATTGATCTTGCCCTTGCTGACGACGGCTTCGAGCATCTTGACAGTCTCTTCGTCCGTGGCTCCCCCGTTGTCGCCAATGCCAATGTAATGGTAGTCGGCGTAGACGCCGGTGACTTTGCCGTCGAGCGCGACGCGCGCGGGCCAATCAACGACGTCGCTGGCTTTGCCGCCGCCGGTGGTTGTGGTGACTTCGTCGACGTCCGCGGGGGGCGTCTTGCTGAGGTCGTAGCGGATGCGGCTGCCGTAGCGGCCCGGGTTGAGCGCGGCGAGGACGGATTCGCCGTCAGGACCTTTCCAGAGACCGACATTGAAGGGAATGCCTTCAGGCGTTTGCTCCGGGGAGCCGGGGCCGCCGACGCGGGCTCCGGGCTGCCAGTTGGCGCTGAGCTTCTGCGTGGAGAAGCCGCGGATTCCCGCGTGCGCAAGAAGCGTGGGCAGCGACGCAGGAAAGCCGAAGCAGTCCGGCAGCATGTAGTCTTCGCTGGTCTTGCCAAACTCGCGGCGATAAAACTCATTGCCGTAGAGGACCTGGCGAAGGATGGATTCGGCGCTGGGCAGGTTGACGTCGTTCTCTTCGACGGACGCTCCGCCCGGATACCAGCGACCTTCCGCGACATACTGCTTGAGGCGCGCGTAGTCGGCCGGATAGTACTCCTTCATGAGCCCGTAGCGGTTGGACCCGGTCCAATTGAAGACGTAATGCGGATACTTGTCGATGTAGTAGAAGTTGAGGCGCATCGTCTTCAGCAGGTATTCGCTGATCGTCTGCGGGAACTCCCAGCGCCACTGCGTGTCGAGATGCGCGTAGGGCACGACGTAGAGCGTGGGCTGCCTGGTGATGTCCGGCGCCTGCATGGTTTGAGCGGATGCGGCGAGGGACGCGCCCAGGAGCGCGGCGGTGGAGAGGGTCACTAGAGGGCGGAGCATGCGGGACCTCGCGAAAGGAATGAGCTGGTAGTGGAGGATGACGATCGCGAAACATAGAGCCGATTAAGAACCGCGGAGAGTCGCGTGAACGCTGGCTCACGGAGCGCCTCACTTGCGGGTGGTGGCATCGAAGACGTCCATCGCGGGCAGAGCGTTGCCGTTGTCATCAAACAGGTCGCGGCCGTGAAGCGGCTGTGTGAGCCGGATAGCAGGCTCCCACCAGAAGAGGCCAGCGCCGAGATGCTCAGGCGTCTGCTCGACGACCTGGTTGAGCTCGCGCAGCCAGTCGGCCTGTCCCTGCGGCGTGAGCGGGAAGGGCGGATGGTCGTTCTGCTTGCCAAAGGGCTTCCACGGGTAGGAGACCTCGGCGAGCACGATGGGCTTGTGGTAGGTCACGGCGGTCCAGTACAGGTTATTGCGGAGATCGTCCAGGCTCCCCTGCCACCAAGGGTGATAGGACTGGCCGATGATGTCAAAGCGAACATCGTAGGCGAGCAGGTTGTCGAAGAAGTCCTTGGTGCGTGGCCAGTCGCCGCCGCGGTCGATGTGGATCATGATAAGCGGGCGCGGCTGATTGCCGTGGCCGGCGTCGACGCCATTAATGCCGGCCTTGAGGAGGTCCGTGAAATTCTTCCAGTTGTCGGGGAGCTGACCGTCGGGACGAAGCATTCCGCGAGTGATCTCATTGCCGATCTGCACCATGTCCGGAAGGACGCCTGCATCGCGGAAGGCTGCGATGGTGTCACGGGTGTAGGTGAAGACCTTATCGACGAGCTGGTCGTGGTTGAGGCTCGCCCATTCGGCGGGGATGGCCTGCTTGCCAGGATCGGCCCAGGTGTCGGAGTAGTGGAAGTCGAGCAGGACTTTGTAGCCTAGCGCCTTGGCCATCTTCGTCGAGGCGATGGT
Organism: Granulicella sp.; assembly: GCA_965277925.1. GTDB lineage: Bacteria > Acidobacteriota > Terriglobia > Terriglobales > Acidobacteriaceae > Granulicella. The sequence continues at coordinate 4,271,582 of OZ255850.1, forward strand.
GTAATCCTGATTGTTTGCCAGCGTGGTGGGATGAACGAAGATGCGCAGGCGGACCCAGTTGTAGCCGTGGTCCTTGAGGATCTGGAGCGCGGGCGTGGGAACGCCGTTGTCTTTAAAGACGGTGCCGGCATCCTGCGCCTGCTTGAGGTAGGACGTATCGGCTCCGACGATGTACTGGGCAGGCGCCTGTACGATGAAGCCGAACAGACCCACGAAGAGCCAGAGACAGCGCATCCTGGCGAAATGTCGGAGGGATACGGCAGAGGCGAACGGCTGAGAAACGCCAGACATTGGATTCCTTCCCTTATGGTTCGTGAGGCGCGTGTTTTGCGCTATTGAACGGTGTGATTCGATTTCGCCTCGACCGTGTCGAGCGTAATGGTGGCCGCGGGCAGGCCCTTTGCACTTGCGTGAACCGTGATGGTTTGGGGATGGTTATCGGCTCGGACAAGAACCATCGCAAGGCCGTGGAAGGCGTTGACATCCGTTCCGACATTCGACTCGTGATTTGTGGGATCGCCATTGGCTACGCCCGCGAGCGAGCCGCCGGAGACCGCGAAATCGATATCGTTCTCCGCGTTGGACACGACATTTCCGTCGGCGTCTAGAACAGCGACTTCGATCGGTGCGATGTCTTCGCTGTTTGCCTGCAGGCTGCGGACATCGGCGGTGAGCCGCAAGGTTGCGGGCGCGCCCGGCGTGTGCAAGGTGTAGCGGGTCGACACGCGACCGCCGACATATCCCTGGGCGATCAACGTTCCGGGAGCATACCGCACCTTCCAGTCAAAATATTGATTCTTCGGCATAGGCCGCACACCGAGACTCTTTCCATTCAGCAGTAATTCGACCTGGTCACAGTTGGAGAAGGCGCGCACCAGGACCTCTTTTCCGCTGTCGGTCGGCGGAAAATCCCAGGCGGGGGAGATATAGACGAGTGGTTCGGATTGCCAGGCCGCCTTCCAGTAGTAATAGACAGGCTTGGGAAACCCAGCCAGGTCCATGGCTCCGGTCTGGCTCGTAACCGCCGGCCAGCTGAAGGGATTAGGCTCGCCGCGATAATCGAATCCCGTCCACACAAACTCGCCCGCGACGTAGGGATTGGCTATCACCGGGTCCCACGAGCGCCACGGGCCGGTGTCGAGCGTCGCATCGCAACCGAACTCCGAGCAACGACCGGAGGGCTCTGACGTCGAGATCGTACCGCGCGAGGTCTTCGCGTTGACGTCTTCGCTCCCATAGATCATCAGCCGGGGGAACGCGGCATGGACCTTCGCAAATTCGTCGTTATGGTAGTTCATCCCCAGGATATCTTCGACCGGAATATATCCCTCGGCGTTATATCCGCCATTGATGGCTCCCGTGACGGGACGGCTGGGATCGAGCTTCTGCACGGCCTGCTTCATCGCCACGAAGAGTTTCGCTCCGTGCGGAGTCTTGCCCTCGCCTTCTTCGTTGCAGAACGACCACATGATGATCGAAGGATGGTTTCTCAGCTGCCGCACCATGGCCCGGATGTCATCAAGGTCGACGGCGGTGGTGTCGCTCGAGGCTTTAGGGAAGTACGTGTCGCCCAGGTGCCGGGTCTCTGCCATCACCAGCATGCCCATGCTGTCGGCATCGTCATAGAAGGCCTCGGCGACCGTGCTGTGGGCGGTGCGATAGGCGTTGGTCCCCATGGCCTGCAGCTTCTCGATGCGCCAGCGCCAGAGGTTGTCAGGAGCCGCGATGCCGACGCCGGGAAAGTCCTGGTGTACGCACATCCCGCGAATCTCCACGTGCTGATCGTTGAGGAAGAAACCGTGCTCAGGATCAAACCGGAGACTGCGAACACCAAAACTTGTCGTCGTGCTGTCTTCCGTGACGCGTCCGGCACGCAGGACGGTGACGAGCTGGTACAGATGGCGATGCTCCAGGGACCAGAGCAGCGCATCCTGCAGCGCTACCGGCTGCTTGAAGGTTGACTCATGGCCGGCCGGGAGTAGCTCGTCTGTCGAACTCGAGGCGGCGATCTTTCCGTCTTCGTCCCGGATCTGCGACACCAGCGTGAATCGACGCTCGACGTTGTCGCTGTTGCGGATGGTCGTTTGAATCTCAAGCTCAGCCTCCGCGTGATCTCCATCGGGCAAATCGTCGCGAATGGGTTCCTGCACGCCCGCGTTCACGAAGGTTCCCCATGGCGAGACATGGAGCTTGCCGGTGACGATCAGGCTTGCATGGCGGTAGATGCCACCGCCCTCATACCACCAGCCTTCGAACCAGCGCGGATCGACGAAGACGGCGATAGTGTTTCTTTCGCCGAACCTGACTGCTGAGGTGATGTTCAACCGGAACCCGGTATAGCCGCTGGCGTGCTGCGCGATGAGCTGTCCGTTGACGAAGACGATGGCGTCCCGATAGATGCCGCCAAAGTCGAGCCACAGCTCCTTGTCGCGATCGGCGGGGTCGATAGTGAGCGTCCGTTTGTACCACGCCGGATAGAGCGGCAGGTAGCCATGGCCCGCATAGGCGTCGCGGCCACGCCGGTTGAGCGCATGCGGCTCGCCCTGCGGCGGCTCGGCGCCGAGAAGCCCGCACTCGCGCGCGCCCAGCGGACACACCGCCCCGCCTGCCAGCATCGCTGCATTCGGCTGCTGCGTGATGACGCCGCGAACCACGTAGTCGTCCGGCAGCCGCACCGTCTGCCAGCCCGTTCCCGGCTCGGGCAGCTTCAACTGCGCAATCTGTGCGCTGCTGAGCTGCGCCTGCGCTGGCCACGCGCTGAACTGCGGCATGGGGTAGAGCAGCCAGCCATCATCGAGCGACGTAACCGTGCGAGCTGACGCTGCACCCGTGACGGCGGCGCGCGGAGAAGCCGCGAACGCCGCCGCAGGCTGTGCCAGCGAAACACTCAGAACAGTGAGCAAGAGGTTCTGCGCGAAGGACTGCCTCATGTCTTCTCTCCGCACCGGCCTTGCCGCTGGGCTGCGGCAAGCCGTCGATTAGAAGTTGATCTTGGCCGCAATCTGCATCTTTCTCGGCTCGCCGTTGCCAGAGATGACACCGAAGCTGGTGCTGTTGAGGCTGGCGTTTGGATTGTTCCAGTTGGTGTGATTGAACGTGTTGTACGTCTCCACTCGAAGCTGCATGACCACGTTCTCCACGATGCGGATGTTGCGCATCAGCGCGGCGTTCACCACTTCCGATCCGGGACCGTAGATCGTGCCGACAGATTCATCGCCGGGCCGCGTCTGGGATGTAGGAACGTAGGCGAAGGCCGCTGTATTGAACCATTGCTGGATGGTGCGGGGCCCGGTGTTGGGGTTCCCGACCTCATCCGGGCGGGCCGTAGCCGCGCTCCCGCTGGAGAGTGTCCCAAGACCGGCGGGGTCCTGATTGCTGGTAGTCGCCGTTAGAAGACCGCCGTGGGAAAGATGGACGATGCCAGAAAGCTCGTACCCGCCGAGAAGATGCCCAACGAATCCTCTCTGTTCATGGAAGAAAGGAATCTGGTAGACGGCTTGCGCGACGAACATGTTGTCCTTCTGCGTGGTGCCGTAGTCAGCGGCGACGTTATAGATGTTCTGGACGCCGTTGATGCCCATGGTCCGGGATAAGGTGTAGCCGCCGCCTACTTCGAGCCACTGCCCGAGATGCTGTTTCAACTGGATCTGCAGACCGTTATAGTTCGTAGAGAAGTTGGGCAGAGCGGCGCTGAAGGCCCCATAGCCCTTGTAAGGCCTGATCTCGTTCAGCTTGATTGAATTGGATGTGGTGATGCCGCCGGCGGCCGCGATTCCTGCGGCGACGTAGGCTCCGGGGAGAGGCTCGTTGGTGTCAACGCTGACGGCCAAGTGACGGTCGAGGTTGCCAACGTATCCGACGTCGAGCACGATGTGGGCGGGAAGCTGACGCTGCACATCGAGCACGTAACTCTCGACGTAAGGAATTTTGTAGTTGATACCGAGCGAGCTGATCGGCGGCGGCGTGGTCGACGGAGTCACAGTTCCGCTGGGGGTATCAAAGGAAACATTCGACGAACTCAAGGTAGAGATCGATGGCGGATTGCCGCCTGGTTCGTTGCCCCAGATCGTGGGAAACTTGTAGTAGATGCCGTAGCCGCCCCGGACCGATGTACTGCGATCCGCGAACGGGCTCCACGCGAAGCCGAAGCGCGGTGCGAAGTTCAGGTTGGGTTGCGCGACAAGATCCCTGCCGAAGGGTGAGCTCTGTCCTGGAATGATGATCCCATTGAGTGGGTTGTATGAAGCATTCGGCGTTCCACCTCCGGCGCACGGCGCAGCGAGGCAGATATAGCCGGCGTTGGTGATGCTGGGGGCCTGCGCCGGGTTATAGAGCGCAGGATCGAAATTGTCGGAGGTCAGGAACCACTCCGTCGGATTTCGGTAATAGCTGTAACGCATGCCCACGTTGATCGTAAGGTTCTGCCTCGGCTTGAAGTTGTCCTGTACGTAGGCTTCATAAATGTCGTCTCCATAGCCCTCGCCGTTCTGGTAGGTCGACTGCGAAAAGCTGGTCGTATACCCGATCAGAAAGTCAGCGAACGACTGGTTCCACACCGCCTGCGCGTTGCCGACAGACGACGGCGCCGTGAAGGTAAAGCCGCCGTTGTTTCCGTTATTCTGGTTCGTATAGGAGGACTTGGCGCGTTCCACATTCAGACCGAAGAGGATTGTGTGCCGCCCCATGGCGTGGGTGATGTTGAGGAAGGCTTGATTATTCGGATTGATCCTGATGATCGGGCCGGCAGAGTTGTACTTCGTGCCGTCGATGGTGACGGTTGGAAGCTTGCCGGTTAGGTTCGTATATGGGAGCGCGACTTTGAAATCTGGGGCATTGGCCGGACTCAGTAAGCCGATGACCTGTGTGTTTTCATACGCGCGCTGGTGAGCGAGGCCACCTTCGAGCACCCAGGTGGGCGACGGGATGTACGTTGCATGCAGAAGAGTGTTCTGCGCTCCCGATTGCGCAGCCGTGGTCGCCAACCCAGGAATCGGATTGGTATTGCCGCCGACGCCTTCGGGACCGATCGAGTTGAAGGGATCGTTGATGAACCGCACGAAGGCGCTGAGCTTCGGACTGAACGTGTGGTCCACTCGGCCAATGATCTGGCCTTCATTCAGGATGCCGTCATACGACGAGAGCAACTCCTGGGGAGCATTGGAAGGTCCGTTGGGCAGAGGTGTCTTGTCGATGACGTCATTGAGCCACGCCTTGGCTGCGGGATCGAGATTGGTGACCGTGGTCGAGGTTGCTGTGCAGGTTCCGGCGGCGTTGTAGGAGATACACACTGGGGTCGAGAACATTCCCTGCCGCTGCAGGGCGGTCGGGTCGTTCGCGACCGAGGACGTGGCGGCTTGCGCGCTGCGCAGAATCTCGCTGCTGACGAAGAAGAACGTATTGGATCTTTCCTTGGGCAGCAGCTTGGGGATGTAAAGCGGACCTCCAAGCGTAAAGCCGAAGTTGTTATAGCGGAATGGAACGCGTGCGTTGCCGGCCCGGTTGTTGAAATAGCCGTTGGCGTTCAGAAGCTGGTTTTGGAAGTAATAGTAGGCGCCACCATGAAAGCTGCTGGTGCCCGATTTCGTGGCGAGATTGAAGATGGCTCCGCTTTCTCCTCCGTACTGCGCACCGTAATTGTTGCGCAACAGATTGATTTCCTGCAGGGAGTCGATGCTGGGAAACATCCCCAGGATGTCGTCTTCGTCGTGATTGATGAAGTCGGCGCCATCCAGGTAGTAGGCGTTGGAGTTGTTGGGTTGACCGTTGACTGAAATGCTCACGTTGTTGTTGCCGCCGGCGACGCCAATGGGACCACGGGTGACGGTGCCGGTTGCGCCGTTGACGCCAGGCTGCAGTGAAATGAATTGAATGAAATTGCGCTGGTTCTCAGGAAGTTCTGTCACCTCTTTCTGATCGATCAGCGTACTCACTGCCGAGTCTTCGAGATCGAGCCCGGTGTTGACCGCGGACGCCACAACAACTTCCGTGGCAACCGAACCGACTTGTAGCACGGCGTCGACCGGGACGGACTTGTCCAGATCCAGGGTGACGGTTTCCACCGTGGTCTTGAAGCCCGGAGCCTGCACCATGACCTTGTACGTTCCGACCAACAGGGAGGGCGCGTCGTAGCGGCCGCCCTTATCGGTCTTCATCACACGCGCAACGACGCTCGTGGCAGCATTGGAAAGTGTTACTCTCGCGCCCGGAATGACTGCTCCCGAGGTATCTTTCACGACACCGTTGATGGTACCGGTCAGATTCTGCGCGGGCGCGGCCGAGGTCAGCGTTGCGGCGAGAACGGCAACGCCGAGCATCGGTAGAGACAGGGCGAAGAGGGAGCGGGTAGGCATAACAGACAAACCTCTTGATGCAGCGGTCTCCAATAGCGGTATCCGCCACGGAATTGTTTGGCAACAACGAGGAATATAGTCGTGCGAGCCAATCCGTGTCAATCGATTACTATAGATTTAATTCTTAACGCCCTCTATCGGTCCCCCGAATAGAGCGGCGATTTCAAGGCAGGTGATGCTGTGTCTCTGATTCGTAATTCGAAAGTGGTCATTTCAACGGGCAAACTCCTTCTCGCCTGTTTCGCGGCCTCGGCCTGTGGACTCCTGGCACAGACCCCGGCAGCAGTGCAGGGCGCGGTCTATCAGGACCCGTCCGCACCGCTGGACGCCCGTGTGCAGGACCTGCTGCACCGCATGACGACGGAAGAGAAAATCGCCCAACTCGTCAATCACGCGCCCGCCATCCCGCGGCTCGGCGTTCCGGAGTACGACTGGTGGAACGAAGCCCTCCATGGCGTGGCGCGCAGCGGCGTGGCGACGGTGTTTCCGCAGACCATCGGCCTCGCGGCCACGTGGGATACGCCGCTAATTCACCGCATGGCCGATGTCATCTCCACCGAAGCGCGCGCCAAGCACAATCAGGCGATGCGCGACAACGATCATCGCCGGCACACCGGCCTCACCTACTGGTCGCCCAACATCAATATCGATCGCGACCCACGCTGGGGACGCGGCATGGAGACCTATGGCGAGGATCCCTTCCTCACGGCGCGTTTCGGCGTCGCGTTTGTGGAAGGGCTGCAGGGCGATGACGCGCATTATCTGAAGACCGTGTCCACTCCCAAGCACTTCGCGGTACACAGTGGACCCGAGCCGTTGCGCCACAAGTTCAACGTCGACGTCTCGCCTCATGACCTTGAGGACACGTACTTGCCAGCCTTCCGCGCAGCGATTACGGAGGCTCATGCCGACTCCGTCATGTGCGCCTATAACGCCATCGATGGCAAGGCTGCTTGCGACAGCGACCTCCTGCTCCAGGAACACCTGCGTCAGGACTGGCATTTCGGCGGCTACGTCGTTTCCGACTGCGATGCCGTCGCGGACATTGCGCGCGGACATCACGAGGCGCCAGACAACGCGCATGCGTCTGCGCTCGCGCTGAAAGCAGGCACCGATCTTGACTGCGGCCGTGCGTACAGCGCGCTGCCGGAGGCGCTCAAAGCCGGCCTCGTCACCGAGGCGGATATCGACCGCGCGCTGACGAGGCTATACACCGCGCGCTTCCGGCTCGGCATGTTCGACCCGGACACGCGCGTGCCCTATGCGCAAATTCCAATCAGTGAGAATCACTCGCCCGCGCATCAACAGATTGCGCTCCAGGCCGCGCGCGAGTCCATGGTACTTCTGAAAAATGATGGCGTGCTTCCCGTGAAGCGCTCAGTGACGCGCATCGCCGTCATTGGCCCCAGCGCCGCGGATATCTCCGTGCTGGAGGGCAACTACAACGGCACCGCCCTCGGCGCGATGCTTCCAGTTGACGCGATACGTAAGGAGTTCGCAGGCAACGCCACAGTGAGCTACGCTCCGGGATCGATCTATGTGGAGGGCGCGCCGGCAACGATTCCTTCCACGGCGCTGCGGCCGCAAGTGGGCGGCGAGGAAACGGGCCTTACTGCCGAGTACTTCGATCACCCCGACTTCACAGGCTCGCCGAAGGTGCAGCGCATCGATGAACGCATCCAGTTCGACTGGAACCGCGTCTCTCCGGCGGACGGTATTCCGGCGTCCGGCTTCGCGGTGCGCTGGACGGGCGTGTTCGTGCCGCCGATGCCGGGGATGTATACGCTGAACTTCCGTGGACGCGCGAACAGTTATCAGGTATTTGTCGACGGCAAGCTCGCGCTTGATGGCAAGGGAACACTGCAGCTCAACTGTAGCGACACCGCGCCGCATACTCTGAAGATCGAGTACAGGCACTCCCCGGACAACACAGATGTCGGCCTGGAGTGGCAGCCGCCGGCGCAGGCTCTGCTGGTGCCGGCCGTTGCGCTGGCGCGGTCCGCAGACGTGATCGTCGCCTTCGCGGGACTCTCGCCACATCTGGAAGGCGAGGAGATGAATGTGCATGCGGATGGCTTCAACGGCGGCGATCGCACCGCCATTGAGCTGCCTCGCGTGCAGGAGGATCTCTTGCGCGCGCTGAAGGCAACGGGCAAGCCGCTCATCGTGGTGTTTACCTCCGGCAGCGCGGTCGCTTCGCCGTGGATGGCGGAGAACGCCGACGCTGTGCTGGAGGCGTGGTATCCCGGCGAGCGCGGCGGCCAGGCCATTGCGGAGACGATCTCCGGCGTCGCCAATCCGGCAGGGCGCCTGCCTATCACGTTCTATCGTGCGACCACCGACCTGCCTGCGTTCGAGAACTACACGATGGCCGGCCGCACCTACCGCTACTATAGCGGTCCTGTGATGTACAGGTTCGGCTACGGGCTCAGCTACACACGCTTCCGCCACACGCCGTTGGAGCTATCCGCGCGCAATCTGGCGGCGGGCGAGCCGCTACGCGTTCGCACGACCGTAACCAACAGCGGGAAGACGGGAGGCGACGTGGTAGTGCCCCTGTTCCTCGTGCCGCCGTCGAGGGTCGGAGCTCCGGAGAGAGCGCTGGTCGTCTTTTCGCGCATTCATCTGGCACCGGGACAGACGAAACCAGTCACGCTCGAGATCGATCCGCGCGCGCTCAGCCTAGTTGCGCCGGACGGCACGCGCTCGGTCGTCGAGGGTGAGTATGGACTCGTATTCGACGACGGCGCCAATATCATGGCGCCCGCGCCGGAGACAACGTTCCACATCCACGGTTCGGTCACCCTACTCCGGTAATTGAGGAGAGAAGAATGAGCTTTCGCATTTCCTATCGCTCGCGTCGTGCGCACGTCGCAGGCGTCTTGGTTCTGGCGACCGCGGCGGCATTGGCATTCGACAGGCCTCCGCAGATCCCGCGTCTCTGGTAGACCCAATGATCGGCACCGCGAACGCCGGCTACACGTTTCCCGGCGCGGTCGTTCCGTTCGGCATGGTGAGCTTCAGCCCCAACCTTCTGGCCGTCTCGGCAGACAAGCGCAATATCCCCGGAGGCTATCTCTACGCCGCAACTCCAGTGCGCGGGTTTGCGCTGACGCATTTGTCCGGAGCAGGCTGTGCGGGCAGCGGAGACGTTCCGTTCATGCCCATCACGCACGGCGTCACTTTGTCGCCTGCGCTCGACACGCGGGCGGAGGCCTACACCAGTCCGTTCTCGCATGCGAATGAGCACGCAGAGGCGGGACTGTATCGAGTGAAGCTCGACAACGGCGTGGACGATTGGAATGATTTAGGTGGATCGAATATGAATTCCCGTTTAGTTGTAGGAAATACTGCGGACGGGCGTATACAACTTTTCAGCATCGGAGCAAACCGCGACGTCTGGTCCAATTGGCGCAAACTGGACTGGATGGAGCGACTTCGGAGGAAAGGGAACCCTATTCTATTCGACCCAACCGTAGACATAAAGGAATGCAGCTGAACAGTGATTGTTTTTTCTTCATAGACAATCGTCAGTTACTTAGGTGGAGTAGCGCGATGCAACCGCCCATAGTCAATCTTTACACTAATACTCACGGTAAACTGTGCTGATTTGCACAAGCTTGGATTTGGCGGCGATTTTCTTGGCTGTGACCTAAATCTCAAAAACGAAGCCGAAATCTCCGATCGCTTCTGACTTAGATATGGATATGCGGGTCAGGCCAAGATACTTCGATCCGATCATGTCTTTCGGAACTCAGTAGGAATATGGAAGCTCGAATAATAGTCCTGCTGCGACAGCTCTGTTCTTGCTGCCGCGCTTGTGATGCATTGACCTGGCTGGCTTTTTCCAAGCAAGCTTAACAGATGCAGCAAGTTGTTCTTGTCGCGCTTTGCAAAATGGCGCGTAGTGCCGTTCTGTAATCTTCACGCTGGAATGCCCCAGCAACAAGGAAACCTGATCCAACGGCACACCCGCCAGCAGCAGCTCCACGGCGAACGTGTCTCGGAACATATGAGGATGGCAGCGCTTCGAAGTTCCATCGGGTTTCAGTATCTTCGCGAGTTTGTAGAGTTTCCAGTAGGACCGCTGAAATCCCTTCGCTGCACTGCGCGGATCTCCATTTCCCGACCAGAAAAAGTAGCTGGGGTGAGAATTGGGCAGCGTGCGCAGAGCGTCTCCGACCTCCTTAGGGATGACGACGTTGACGGGCACGCCGGTCTTAGCGCGATAAAGAAATATCTGATCGTCTCCATTTTCATTCTTGGACAGCCGCTCCCGTTCGAGAGACGTTGCATCGAGGATGGCAAGTCCCGACCAGCGCATCAGCAGCGTCAACGCGCGGAGCCGCTCGCGGCGATGTTTATTGTCGTTGCCTCCGCCGTATTCATACTTGTCTGTGGCCGCGACGATCTTCTCGAACTCTTTGGACAGGAAGTAATCGGTCGGCACGACATCCGGCGTCTTCGGCTTTTTGAGCGCGTCCATCGGGTTCTTCCGCAGCATGTCATTTGCCACGCAGAAGGAGAAGAAGGAGTGCATCCGCTCGTGCTTGCGATGCGTGGTCACATCGCCGTTGTTCCAGGAGGAGCGGAACTCGGTCAGGTCGATAGGAAGAATCTGATCGATATGAACGAACTTGCGTGCCTCGCAGAAGGGAAGGAATTGGCGCTCGAAGAGTGTCCGCGATTTCTTGCGAGAGGAGTGTTCCAACCCACGAGCCTCTTCATCTTCGAGGAACATGCGAATCGCATCTTTGACGGTCGCCCGACGGGGTTGCACCTGATCGACGCGGGTGGGATCAGCCTCGGCTTCTTTCTTCCGAGCGTTTCTCTCCGCCTGTTCCCAGCTTCGCGAGCCTGCGGACTCGCGGATCGGTTCACCATTGGGCAAAACGCCACGGAGCCATTTCGGACAACGGCAGCGCCTCCACTGGGTGTTGTCGGCGTGATCGCAATCAGCGGAATGACGGGTGTAGACATGGAGCATGAGAGCCAACCTCCGTATAAAGAGGTTAACTCTGGTGGCGGTACAAAGTTGGTACAGTTCGCCTGTACCAACTCTAAGTATCAGATTTATAAGTAAATAAAATGGTGGCCAGAGACGGGATCGAACCGCCGACGCCGGCCTTTTCAGGGCCGCGCTCTACCACTGAGCTATCTGGCCTTGGCGATGGATCGCTCGGGCGGGCAGCCAAGTTCACCCGTCGAGCTCGTGCGTTTCGCTCATTCGCCTGCCATGTTGAGGAGGGAATCCGGCCGCATGGAGCAGCCTTCGAGAACGTCCATCCGAAGTATAGCAATCGAGCGACGCTCCCGCCAAACTCTTCATTTCGCCGGGGGTTTGAGGGTACGATAGACCTCTCAACGAGGTATTGCTGATGATCAGTTTCAAGCGCGTTGCGTGGCAGCGGTTAGGGCCCTTGGTCGCCGCACTCGGCATGGCCTTTGTCAGCGGCTCAGCGCTGGCCGCGTCGCCGGCCCACGCTCCGTCCGCGGCAGATACTCCACCCGCGGCGCTCACACCCGGAGAACTCCGCGCCACGCAGGCCTTTCATGCCGCTGAACAGTCCGGGCCGCCCGAGCTCTACGCCTTCCTCAAGGCCTTTCCCAAGGGCGCCGACCTGCACATGCACCTCTACGGCGCGGTTTACGCCGAGACCTTCATCGCCGAAGCCGCCGCGCAGGGGCTATGTATCGCTTCCGTGGACCACGGCACCCCGCCAGTTCCGGAGGGCCAGGACGCTCTGCGCTTCGTGCCGCCAACGCCCGCCGCGCACGGTCATGCCGCCGCCTGCGCTCCCGGCCAGGTGCTTGCCGCCGACGCCTTGAAAGATCAGAAGCTCTACGACGATCTCGTCGACAGCTTCTCCATGCGCGCCTTCGTGCCGACCGAGGGCATCGACGGCCACGATCAGTTCTTCGCCACCTTCGACCGTTACGCAGGCCTCAAGGATTACTCTGGCGACTGGCTCGATCAGGTCGCCACCCGCGCCGCCAGCCAGAACGAGCAGTACCTCGAAATCATGCAGACGCCCGACTTCAAGGACGCTACCGAGATGGGCCACAAGCTCGGCTGGCCCGCCGACGCCGAACACTCTGTCTCCCCCGAAGAGCTCGGCAAGCTCATGCACGAAATCTCCGCCTCCCCCGAGGTCCAGCATGAAGCCCAGGTCGACGCCCGGCAGCTCGCCCGCGCCAAGACTTCTCGCGACGTCATCGAGCACTGCGGCGCCGCCTCCGCTCCCGCCGGCCACAACGAAAACGCTGCGTGCTCGGTCAAGATTCACTGGCTCTATCAGGTGCTTCGCGGCTTCCCGCCCCAGCAGGTCTACGCCCAGACCGTCCTCGCCTTCATGGTCGCCTCTGCCGACCCGGACGTCGTCGGGATCAACTTCGTCATGCCCGAGGACGGCTTCCTCTCCATGCACGACTACCACCTGCAGATGCAGATGCTCGACTACCTGCATTCCGTATATCCCAAGGTCCACCTCACGCTGCACGCCGGAGAGCTGGCCTTCGGCATGGTGCCACCTGAAGGTCTCAGCTTCCACATTCGCCAGGCCATCGACCTCGGCCATGCCGAGCGCATCGGCCACGGCGTCGACGTGCTCTACGAAGACAACCCCGCCGCGCTGCTGCAACAGATGGCCGCGCAGCACATCATGGTCGAGATCAACCTCACCTCCAACGCCGTCATCCTGGGCATCCAGGGCAAGCAGCATCCGCTGCACGCCTACATGGCCGCGCATGTGCCATGGGCGCTCTCCACCGACGATGAGGGCGTGGCACGCATCGACCTTACCCACGAGTACGTTCGCGGCGCTCTCGAACAGGGCCTCACCTATCTCGATCTCAAGCAATCCGCCCGCACCTCCCTCGAACACGCTTTTCTGCACGGCCAGAGTCTGTGGGCCGCTCCCGACGATTTCACCCGCCGCAACCCCGCCTGCGCCGCTGCGATAGCCCCTGCCAGCACGCCCTCCGGCGCCTGCGCCGCCTTCCTCCAGGCCAACGAGAAGGCCGCCGAGCAATGGGAGCTCGAGCGCCGCTTCGCGGTCTTCGAGGCTGCTCAGCCGGAGTGACTGCCGCCGGGTTACCGGCCACCGCAGCCGGGATACAATAGGTCGTTCTGGCACGGGCGGTCGCCAAAACAGGGGAGGGAGAGGGAATGAAGCGCGCTGTTTTCGTGGTCCTGCAGATAGCTCTGTTTCTGATCGTCTTTTTTGTCGGCTCGATCTTGCCGGGCTTGCGTCCGGACTTCCCGCAATGGAGTCTGACGCTCTCCAGCGGCCAGCGTTTTATCCTGCTCGGCCTGTTCCTGATGATCGCGGTCTTCGTGTTGATTCTGCTTATCGAGATCGTGCGCAGGCGGCGCGGCGGCTCCTGGAAGACATCGACGCTGGCCTTCGTGCTGGCGTTGCTGTTTCTCCTCGCCACGAAGTTTCCGCTCGCCTTGATCACTCCGAGTGCAAATTCTTAGTGCCGATCGGGCCCGGGCGTCCGTTCCGGCGATCAAGCTCAGCGTTTAGAGCACTTTGATCGGCGATGGGTTGTTCCCGTTTCGGTGCTGGCGCCGGTTAAGTGTTCCCAAAATGGAACTTCCCGGCGGAAAAATCGGCCGCGCCGTCCATCGGCGACCTTGATTTCCACTTGCGCCAACTCCATTCTTGGTAGACTCATCTAACAGGGAAAGCAAGTTGTTCGACCAATCTGCCCCCTCCTCCCTCGGTGCCACAGCGCCGATCGTCGGGGTCCCTGATTGTCGAGGATGAGATATCAAGCACTCGGCCGGAGAGTATGCTGGTCCGGCCAAAGGATCTGAACTGCGCATGAATCTTCCCTCGCCCAAGTTTTCCGCCTTCGACATCACCGGCCGCTCCATCGCCTACTTCTCCATGGAGATCGCCCTCTCCAAGCAGCTTCCCACCTACTCCGGCGGCCTGGGCATGCTGGCCGGGGACACGCTGCGTTCGGCGGCCGACACCGGCGCCTCCATGGTGGCGATCTCGCTGGCCCACCGCTGCGGCTACTTCAAGCAGCACCTCGACGCCGCAGGGCAGCAGACCGAAAGCGACGTGCCCTGGAACCCTGAGACGCTTCCCTCCGCCAACCAGACGGTCACCATCACCCTGCAGGGCCGCGATCTGACGATCCGCGCCTGGCGCTTCGACGTGGTCGGAGTCAGCGGCCACATCATTCCTGTCTTTCTGCTCGACACGGATGTCGAGGGAAACGATCCCTGGGACCGCCGCCTCACCGATCATCTCTACGGCGGCGACACCTACTATCGTCTCTGCCAGGAGGCTGTTCTCGGTCTGGGCGGCATTCATCTGCTGCACGCGCTCGGCTGCCAGCCTGAGGTCTGCCACATGAACGAGGGCCACGCCGCGCTGCTCGCAATCGGGCTGCTGGAAGACCGCCGCCGCGGCGCTCCACTGCGCGAGGCCACCGAGCAGGATGTCACCGCGGTTCAGCAACAATGCGTCTTCACCACCCACACCCCGGTGCCCGCGGGCCACGATCAGTTCGGTCTGGACCATATGTACACGGTGCTCGGCCATGAGCGGGCTTCGACGATCGAACGCTTTGGCGGCATCCACAACGGCCTGATGAACATGACCTATCTGGCGCTGCGTTTTTCCCGCTTCGTCAACGGCGTCGCCATGCAGCATGGCAAGGTTTCGCAGCAGATGTTCCCGGAGTACCAGGTCCACTCCATCACCAACGGAGTGCACGCGGCGACCTGGCTGTCCAGGCCATTTCAGGCTCTCTTCGATCGGGAAATCCCTTCGTGGCGGCACGACAACCAGTATTTCCGCTCGGTCTACGGCATCGATCCTGCCGCGCTCGCCGCGACTCACCGCATCGGCAAGCAGCGTCTGTTCGCCGAAGTTGCCCGCCGCAGCGGCGTGTCCCTCAACGAGCACGTCCTCACTCTCGGCTTCGCGCGCCGCGTCGCCACCTACAAGCGCGCGTCGCTGCTGTTCCAGCAGCCGGAGCGGCTGGCCGAGATCGCCGAACAACTTGGCGGGCTGCAAATTCTGTTCGCCGGCAAGGCGCACCCGGCCGACAACGCCGGCAAAGGCCTTATCCGCGCCGTCTTCGAGGCCGCCGCGAAGGTCAACACCTCCAAGCTGCGCATCCTGTATCTGGAAAATTACGACTGGGAGCTGGGCGAGCAGCTTACCCAGGGTGTCGACGTCTGGCTCAACACGCCGCTGCGGCCGTATGAGGCCTCCGGGACCAGCGGCATGAAGGCCGCGCTGAATGGCGTGCCCAGTCTGAGCGTGCTGGACGGCTGGTGGATCGAAGGCTGCGCCGAGAGCATCACCGGCTGGGCCGTACCTGACTTCGACGACGAGCTGCAGGAGGCCGAAGCGCTCTATAACAAGCTGGAGGACGCGATCGCCCCACTATACGGGCGGCCGGCCGACTGGGCGCGGATGCAGCAGCACTGCATCGCGCTCAACGGCACGTTCTTCAACACCCACCGCATGCTGGGCCAGTACTTCGCGAATGCGTATTTTCCTCAGTCGGCGGCGGTCGCGGCTAGCGACCAGATCGTCGTCGACGACGAGGTCCGCCAGCCTGTCCTGGTCTGAGAACCTGTTCTAAGAACCTGTCCAGGAACTTCTCTCCGACCAGCCTGTGGGGATACGCCGCCCCCTCCCCCCTCCCTCCATTGACTGGCTGCTTTCCATGCAAAGCAATTCATACAAAGGACTTAGGAAGGGGAGTGACTGGGATTGACTGCTCCCTTGCAGTAGCCGCCGTGATGGGTGCCGGGATTTTTCCGTTCTTCGTCCTGTTTCCATGATACGGCGCGGCGCAGGGGAAACACGCCAAATCTTGCTGGCCAAATTGCTCTCTGTTTTCAAAGAGATGGTTGGGGCCGCTCCGCCTGCAGGGCTTGACAGGTTATCGAGCGAGATGGAGGACCTGTTAAGCAAGTTGAGCAAGACGCTGCTTCGGGTCCGCTGCTGCCGCCCCCTGGGCTGCGTGGCCTGTCCTGTTCCGAGTTTTTGGAAAGGTCCTAGAGCGGTGTCCCCGCTGGTGTATAGCGACTTCGAGAAGCAGATTCCTGCGGAATGACAGCCAGAAAAGCAAGTGCAAAGGCAATCGCAGGACGACTGATTCTACACCGATGGGGATTCCGCTCTAAGGGCGTTGCTTACAGCAATTTGCCCCACGGGGCAGGAACTGCAAGCGTGTATTCCCCTTCGGCTTCGCTCATGGGAATGACAAACAAAGAGGCACACACGATCAGACGGGCTCCACGGGCAGCAGGCGGTCGGAGCCTTCGGGTCGCCCGATTGCGGCGATGCCGAAGCAGGCGATGTAGACGTAGCACAGCGCCGGGATTAGAAAGGCGGGGTGCAGACCGATGTGGTCCGCGAGCTTGCCGGTGGCCTCGGGGATCAGCGCTCCGCCCACGATGGCCGCGATCAGCAGGCTAGATCCCTTGCTGGTGAGCGGGCCGAGGTCCTGAATGCCAAGAGTGAAGATCGACGGGAACATGATGGAGTTGAAGAAGCCCACAAAGAGCAGCGCGAACATGGCGACGTGGCCGTGGCTGAGGATCGACAAAACGACCAACAAGCAGGCCACGATGGCGTTGAAGCCGAGCAGCTTGCCGGTCTTCACCCGCTGCAGGATGGCCGAGCCGAGGAAGCGGCCCACCATCGCGCCGCCCCAGTAGACCATCAGGTAGTTGGCGGCGGTGGACTGCTTGAGTCCGCCGATCTGGGGCAGCCCCATGTAGTTGACCAGCAGGCTGCCAATGGCGACCTCCGCGCCAACGTAGGTGAAGATGCCGAGGGCACCCGCGAGCAGCCAGGGATGGCGCCAGATGCTGTCGGGGCGGCTGAGCGCTTCGGAGAAGGCGCCCGGGCGGAAGTCCTGAGTGCGTTCAGCGACCGAGGTGCGGGGTTGGAGCTTGATCACCGCCAGAGCAATGGCCAGCAACACCAGAACTAACGCCATGCCGAGATAAGGAAGCACGACGGTGTGGGCCTGCAGTTCGCGATAAGCTTGCAGCCTGGCGGTGGAGAGCGTGTTCATGCGCTCCGGAGTGAGCTGGGAGGCGCCACCGAGGATCACCAGACCGCCCAGGAATGGCGCAATGAAGGTGCCGAAGGAGTTGAAGGCCTGCGCGAGATTGAGGCGGCTGGAGGCGGTTGCCGCCGGCCCGATAACGGCGACGTAAGGATTGACCGCCACCTGGACGACTGTCATTCCCGCGGCCAGGACGATGAGCGCGCCGAGGAAGATGGCGAAGACCGCGAGCTTGGCGGCGGGGATGAAGCCGGCTGCGCCGAGCGCCATCACCAGAAGGCCGACGACCATGGTCTTCTTGTAGCCGAACTTTTCCACCAGCGCGCCGCTGGGGTAGCTGAAGACGAAGTAGGAGGTGAAGAAGGCGAACTGCACCAGCATGGCTTCGGCGTAGTCGAGCTCGAAGATGGCTTTGAGGTGCGGAATGACAATGTCGTTGAGGCAGGTCAGGAAGCCGACCATGAAGAAGAGACCGGTGGCGACGGCCATGGCGCGGGTGTCGGTCTTGATGTGAACGTCGTCGAGGGCGCCGGGGGCGCTGATGTTGCGGATGGGAACGGCCAAGGGGAACTCCTTCGATCGGATGAGCGCGGGTGCGCGGGCATCTCCGTCACAAGAGTACCTGCTGCGATGGTGCGTGGAGAAGCGATCGGCGAGGAATTGAGCCGGGAGGCGATTGGAAGAAGATGCGGCAACGGCCGCATAGTAGGCTAGCGGTAGAGGCGGCGGGAGTTCATCGGCAGCATGGAGGATGCAAGGAATGGCGACGGAAAATGCGCGGCCGAAGGTCGAACGGATCGGGCCGGTCGTGCTGCGGCCCATCTTTCAGGAGCGGATATGGGGCGTGGAGACGCTGCCGAAGTGGTACGCGCAGCCGGCAGCAGGGAAGCGCATCGGCGAGGCGTGGCTGACCGCGGAGAGTTGCGTGGTCGATTCAGGGCCGCTGCACGGAAGCGCGCTGGGAGAGCTGGCGCGCAGCCGGCCGGAGGCATTTGGGGCTGGTCTGGACGGTGAGTTCCCACTGCTGGTGAAGCTGCTGTTTCCGCGCGAGAAGCTATCCGTGCAGGTGCATCCGAACGATGCGCAGGCGCAGGCGCTGGGTTTGGCGCGGGGCAAGACGGAGTGCTGGTACATCTTGTCGGCCGAGCCGGGCGCGCAGGTTGCGGTGGGCTTTCGCGAGGCGCTTTCAGCGGAACAGATTCGCGGAGCAATCGAAGAGAGAACGCTCGAAGACAAGCTGCGCTATCTGCCGGTGCAGCCCGGCGACATGGTATATGTGGACGCGGGTACGGTGCATGCGATCGGGCCGGGAATGGTGGTGCTGGAGACGCAGCAGTACAGCGATGTAACCTATCGGCTGTACGACTATGGAAGGCCGCGCGAGTTGCATGTGGACGCGGGGCTGGCGGTGTCGCGGGTGTCGCGCGAGGCAGGGATGGTTGAGCCGGTGGCGATGGATGACTTCGTGCGGCTGGTGCGGTCGCCGTACTTCGTCGTGGACCGGTTTGCGTTGCAGAACGATGGCAGCGCGCCGCTCGGCGGAACGGAGGCGATGCAGATGGTGGTCGCGCTCGGGGAAGGTTGTTCGGTGGAGAGCGCGGCGGGTGAAATTCTGACATTCCAACCGGGATGGGTGGTGGTGCTGCCGGCCGAGGGAGTGGAGTATCGCTTGCGCGGTGTGGGCGAAGTCATTCGGATCGCGCAGGGCCGGATGTTGTAGCGATTTTGCCTGATGACGCGGAGACTGCAAGCGCAGATTCCCTTCGGGAATGACAAACAAAGAAAGGCGACATGAAATGAATGGAGCAGGCGGGAACTCATGAGCAGACGGGAACTCTTGAGCGGGATGGCAGGCTCATCGCGCGGAATGGGTGCGATATACTTGAAGAACAGGTGGTTTGGCGCATGTCCTCCGAGCCGTTCTATGACCCGGCAAAATCCTATCAGGAAAACTTCGAGCATGGGCCGTTTGGCCTCTTCGCGCGACCTGCGGCGTGTTCTCCGGTGGGAGAACCGATACATCGATTTCTAGGGCGCCCTGTGTGGACGCCGTTCGGGATTCCGGCGGGGCCGCTGCTCAATGGCAAATTTGTGATGGCCGCGCTGGACCACGGCTTCGACATCCCTGTGTACAAGACGGTGCGCACCCGGCGGTATGCGTGTCATCCATGGCCGAACGTCCTTGCGGTGGATGTGAAGGGCGACCTCGCGCTCGACCAAACGCTCGTCGGCAGCGAGCGATATGCGGAGCCGCTGTCGATTACGAATTCTTTCGGCGTGCCATCGTACGATCCTGAGTTCTGGCAACCGGACATGGCAGCCGCGGTGGCCCACGCGCGCGCGGGACAGGTGGTGGTGGGGAGCTTTCAAGCGACGCCTTCGGAGAACGGCGGTGTCGCGGAGTACATCGCGGATTTTGTGCTGGGTGCGCGGCTGGTGAAGCAGACCGGAGTGAAGGTCATCGAGGTGAACCTGAGCTGCCCGAACGAGGGCACGGCGAATCTGCTGTGCTTCGACATTCCGCGCGCTCGGCAGGTGGTGGAGGCGATCAAGGACGAGATCGGCAGCACGCCGCTGGTGATCAAGATTGCGTACTTCCGCGACCAGCATCGGCTGGAGCAGTTTGTGCGGGAGATTGGCGGCTCGGTGGATGCGATCTCGGCGATCAACACGATTACCGCGGAGATTGTGGATGAAGCTGGAGGGCAGGCGCTGCCCGGGGAAGGGCGTCGGCGCAGCGGAGTGTGCGGAAGCGGGATTCGGTGGGCGGGCTTGGAGATGACCCGGCGGCTGGCAGCGCTGCGCACGAGGTTCGTCATGAAGTTTGAGATTATCGGCGTGGGTGGTGTGGGTGACGCGAAGGCGTTCGATTCGTATCGCGAAGCGGGCGCAGATGCGGTGATGTCGGCTACGCACGCAATGTGGAATCCCGCGCTGGCTTGCGAGATCAAGAGGCAAGCGCATGAGCTCTAGCGGCCTGAGCACTAACGGCATGAGCACTAGCAACTTGAGCTCTCGCGGCATGAGCTGGGAGATTGCGGAGGCGCTGCTCGCAATCGGCGCCGTGGCCTTCAGGCCTGCGCAGCCGATTACGTTCAAGTCGGGGATCAAGTCTCCCGTGTACTGCGACAACCGGCGGTTTCCGTTCTGGCCGGAGCCGTGGGCGAAGGTCATTCACGGATTTGAACGGCTGATTCTGGAGCGCGAAATTGCGGTCGATGTGGTCGGCGGAGTAGAAGCCGCAGGCATACCGCACAGCGCGGCGCTGGGGTTCGCAATGCGGAAGGCGTCGGTGTTCATTCGCAAGGAGGCCAAGGAGCACGGCACGAAGAAGCGTGTCGAGGGCGGCGACGTGGCGGCGAAGCGCGTGGTGCTGGTAGAGGACCTGGTGACCACCGGCGGCAGCAGCATGGCGGCGGTCGCGGCGCTGCGCGCGGAGGGAGCGGTCGTTAGCGACTGTCTGGCGATCATCAGCTATGGGTTTCCCGAGGCGGCCGAGAAGTTTGCCAGCGCTGGCGTGCGGCTGCATACAGCTTCCAATTTTGAAACGGTATTGCAGCTTGCGCTGAAGCACGCAGAGATCGATGAAGCTGGAGCGGCTGTGGTGCGCGACTGGCTGCATGAGCCGCGTGGCTGGGCTGCTCGGCACGGACTGGAATAGAGGGTTGGAACCGAACACGATGAGCGCTGTGCTGCGAAAACTCGAAGCCCGCATGGATGCTGTGCGTTCGCTGCTGTGCATTGGGCTCGATCCCGAGGCGGAGCGTATTCCGACACGGTTTGGGAGCGCACAGTGGCCGCTGTTCGCGTTCAATCGATGGATTATCGAGCAGACCCACGAGTGGACCGCCGCGTATAAGCCGAATATGGCGTTCTATGAAGCCCGCGGAACGCAGGGGCTGCGCGAGCTTGAGCTGACGATGGACTATCTGCGCGCGGAGCATCCGGAGATTGTGACGATCTGCGATGCGAAACGTGGTGACATCGGGAATACGAATCGCGGCTATGTGGCTTCGATCTTGGATGAGATGGGTTTCGATGCGGTGACGCTGCATCCGTATCTTGGGCGCGAGGCGCTGGCGCCGTTTCTGGAGCGTGGCGACAAGGCTTGCATTGTTTTGTGCCGGACATCGAATGCGGGAGCGGGTGAGTTTCAGGACTTGATGTGTGAGGGGAAAGCGCTGTGGGAGCGGGTTGCCGAGAGCGTGAGCGCAGAATGGAACTCGAACAGTAATTGCATGCTGGTCGTTGGAGCCACCTATCCGGAGGAGATGCGGAGGATTCGCGCGATAGCGCCGGCGATGACGTTTCTGGTCCCGGGAGTGGGCGCCCAGGGTGGCGATGTGGCGGCGGTCGTTGCGGCGGGATTGGATAGCCGGGGGAAGGGGCTGCTCATCAGCAGTTCACGCGGGATCATCTTCAGCGGCGATCCCGCGGAGGCCGCACGAGGACTTCGCGGAGAGATCGGTTTGACCGCGAAAGCCACGCTGGCGGCAAGAGAGGCGAAGCATGCTGCGAGTTGAAGGCCGCATTGCGAACCACGATCGCGAGTTCGAGGGCGCGGTTGAGATCGACACAGAGACAGGGCTCATTACGAATGTGGGGGCGGCCACTGGGAAGAGCGATCTCGATCTGCGCGGCTGCATCATCTTCCCGGGCTTTGGCGATCTGCACATCCACGCGAGGGAGGATGTGAGCGGCTCGCAGACCTACAAGGAAGATTTTGCCACGGTCTCGGTGGCCGCGATTCATGGTGGCGTGACGCATGTGGCGGATATGCCGAACAATCCGGTTGCGCCCGTGGATGACGCAAGATATGAGGCGAAGGAAAGGCTGACTGCGAAGTCCGCGGTGCATGTAACTCTCTATGCGGGCATTGGGCCGGAGACCCGGCCGCTGACGCGGCATGTGCCGTATAAGGCGTTCATGGGGCCGTCGGTGGGTGATCTATTCTTTCGCTCACGGCAGCAGCTTGAGGCTGCGATAGCGAACTATCGCGGGCGGAACGTCAGCTTTCACTGTGAAGACCCTGTGGTCCTGGAAGCCAGTAAAGGTGCGGCGACGCACGAGCAGCGGCGGCCTGCTACGGCTGAGATTACGGCGACGGAGTTCGCGCTGTATCTCATCGAGAAGTACGATCTTGCCGGCAAACTCTGCCACTATTCCACTGGCGGCGGCCTGAGGATGATCGCTGCCGCGAAGGCGCGCGGCGTTCGGGTCACCTGCGAAGTTACACCGCATCATTTGTTCTTCGACGACACAATGCTGACCGAAGAGAACCGGCTATGGCTGCAGATGAATCCTCCGCTTCGCGGGCGTGAGGACCGGCTGGCGTTGATTGCCGGGCTGCGCAGCGGCTTGATCGATTACATTGCGACCGACCACGCGCCACATACGATTGCGGAGAAGATGGAGGGCGTGAGCGGTGTGCCGCACCTTGATACCTACGGTGCGTTTGCCACGTGGTTGATGGCGGAGCATGAGTTTACGGCAAGCGAAATTGCGCGTGTGTGCGCGTATAACCCGGGCCTGTTCGTGCGCGAGTTTTTGCCGGCAAGCTTTGGTAAAGGCTATGGCGCGATCGAGCGTGGCTATGTAGGTTCGTTGACAGTGCTCGATCCACACGCGCCGTTAGCTGTGGAGCGCGGCGCCATGAAGACCAAGTGCGGTTGGTCTCCGTTTGAGGGACATACATTTCCGGGGCGTGTTCGCTGCACGATATTGCGAGGAAAGGTCTATCGAGCGAGTTAGTTCCTCACGCCTATGGAAAAGCTCAAGCATGTTATCAGCGCGCGGCAGTTCGACGATCCGGAGTTCTTGCTCGCTCTATTCGAATCCGCCAATCAGATGGAGCGCGACGATGCGTTTCGCGCGCTGACGGACCCGTTGCGGGGACGCATTCTGGCGACGTTGTTTTATGAGCCGAGTACGCGCACACGATTTTCATTCGAAGCAGCGATGCAGAAGCTGGGCGGCGGCGTTCTGACCGCGGAGAACGCGCGCGAGAGCTCGTCGGCGACCAAGGGAGAGACGATGGCCGATACGATTCGAATCGTCAGCGGGTACGCGGACGCGATCGCGATGCGGCACTATGAACAGGGCACCGCCGAGGCCGCAGCCAGGATTTCGCCGGTGCCTGTAATCAATGCGGGCGACGGAGTCGGCGAGCACCCCACCCAGGCGCTGACGGATGTGTACACGATCAAGAAGGAGCTGGGGCGGTTGAGCGGGTTGCGTGTGGCACTGGTTGGGGACCTGCTCAATGGCAGGACCATCCATTCGCTGCTGCCGCTGCTGTGCCTGTATCCGGGCGTGACGATCGATCTTATTTCGCCGTGGCAGTTGCGGCTGCCGCTGCGGCATCGCGAGTATCTGATGGAGAAAGGCGTCGCGTTCCACGAGGGAGAGAAGCTGGATGGAATCCTTGAGCAAGCCGACGTGGTGTACATCACGCGTGTGCAGCGGGAGCGGTTTGCCGTGCAGGAAGACTATGAGGCGGTGAAGGACGCGTATGTGATCGACGCGCAGATTGCGAACACGCTGAAGAGCGACGCGATTATCATGCATGCTCTGCCGCGCGTGAACGAGATCGCGCGGGAGGTGGACGACAATGCACGCGCGGCATACTTTCGCCAGGCCAAGAATGGCTTGTATATCCGGATGGCTCTGCTGAAATACCTGCTGGCGTGAGTGGCGAGCAGCCATAGCTGGACTCCTGCTTAGAAGGCGTTCTCGTCCACCACGGTCACCAGCGAATACCTGCCCGGTAGCGCTCCGGCGACCAGACTCAACGCTCCGGGCAAATAGGTAAGGGCGTACTTTACGCGCACGGCCACGCTATTAGATACTTCGGCATTTGCGGGAACCGGACGCAGACGCGGCGGGCCGTCCGCCGGAGTCCAGGTCTCTCGAATGGCATCGAGCGCAAACTCCGCGGGCAAAGTCCGTAACTGCGTAGCTGCTGCCGGATCGATCATGAGTCCAAGACCTTGTGCCTTGGACGCCATCCATGCCAGAGTGATATCGCATAACCTGGTACCAGCGTCGACGCCTCCGCCCAGTGCGGTTCCGCCGCCTACGTCGCCATGGCAGCCGGAAAACCATATCTGCTCGATGGTCTGGTCCGCAGTTGGGGCTGAAGTCCAAAGGGTGGCGGGGAACTGCGCGCGCTTTTCGTCCAATGCAAGGCATTGGAAGGCGTTCTTGATGCATGGATGCAGACCCGTATCGAGGAACCCGTACATCTTCGCGTCCACCCCGCCAAAGATTGCCGGGATCCCCAGCGAACCCACCGTATCCCACACGCCCACCATCTGGACGGTTGCGGCGCCGAGGCCACATGCCGCCAATCCGGCGAGGATCGAAGCACGGTTCACCGGATCACGGTAGGCCGCGAACGCCAGCGTCACGCAATTATCGGTGAAAGCTCCCGTTGGCAGCCCGCAATTCGCGATCATGCCCGCGAGGCTCCTGGCGGTATACGCTCCCCGGCTGAAGCCGAACAGAAATATCTCGTCGCCCGGTTCATACACATGGGCGATCTTCGTATAGCCATCCTGTATCTTCTGAAGAATCCCCTGGCCGAAGGCGCCGTCCAGCAGGCGTTCGAGACCGGTGGCGTCCGCGCCTACGCCATCGTCGTAAAAAGTTACCTGGTCGGCGGCCACCGTCAAGGCTTTATAGAGGCGATAAACATTGGTGTTGCTCACTGGCGCCTGCCATGTCCCATCCGCACAAAAAACGATTCGCTTTGGCATCGAAATCCTCGTGCATCGTATTTGCCGTCAGATGCTATCACTGATCACGACTTATGGATGACTTATGGATTGACAGGCAGCATCGCGAGGGATTGAATGCTGAGCTATGCAACGCAAGTCAGCAGCGGAGCTTCCTCGGCGCATTGGCCTGGCGAAGAGGAAAGAAGCGAGCTTCGTGGGTTTCCGCGCGGCGGCGACTCTGATTCTCAGCATGCTCGCGCTCGGGTGTTCGCTCACTCCTCTCGCGAAGCACACAGCAGCCTTTTCTACGGCAACCGCTCTGGTCATCAACAGTTCCGAGAACGCCTACCGCGGCGCCAACCAACTCCGCGAACAGGAGCAGGTCGCCGCCTCGGTCTACGACTATGACAAGAACCCGAAGTGGAGTCCCTATACGGACACGAAGCCGTTGCTGATAGACCGGCAGCTTACCGCCCGCATCACGGTGCTTAACGGTCTCAAGGCCTACGCCGCCTCGCTCGTCCAGATATCCGGAAGTCAGGCCTCCAAGGAGGAGAACACGGCCGCAGCCCGAGTTGGCTCCAATCTCCAGTCGCTTAGTTCGACGGTGGCCTCCGATTTATCGAACGCCGTTCCCGATGCGTCCTCCATGAGCGCGGAACAAGCCAACGCCGTCAGCACCGCAGTCCGCGCCCTCGGCGACTATCTGATAGCCCACAAAGTCAAAGGCTCTCTGCCCAAAGTCACGCAGGAGATGAATCCGACAGTCAAGAAGCTATGCGAGCTGCTTAATAGTGACATCGTCGTGCTTCGCCGCCAGGCTGATGTCGACTACCAATCGCTCATCGAACAGCAAGATCAGTTCATCCGTCACACGTCCCTCGACCCCGCCGCACACCAGGAGGAGATAGAGAAGCTCATCACATTGGCTTACCAACAGAAGGCGAATGACGAGCTACTTGCCAAGCTGCAGGTTGCTCTGCACACGCTTGACCTTACCCACCAGGCGCTTGCTGCGGCCGCTCAGGGCAATAATCCGGAGTCGATCAAGCAGAAGATAGTCGACCTTGAGGCAGCCGGCCAAAGCCTCTCATCCTTCTACAGCTCCTTACCCACCAGTTAGAAACCTAGCCAAGGGTCCTTGGCCGGAGAACTTCTATGAGTACCGCACCTTCGCCCATCCTCCAGAGCCCCGACCCCGGGGCAGCCTATCAGGCTGCTTATGACGCCCTGGGCAAGGCCTATTGGGACGCGTCGGATGTTCAGTGCAAGGATCTTGTGTATGGCGCGCAGCAGGCCATCGGCGACATAATTACGGCGATCGACGAGCAGCAGCTCGCAACCAACACCGAGCTGTTTGTCCAACTTACTCCAAAGATCAAAGCCATCAATACAGCCCTCGCTCAGATACAGAAAGACATTGCCACCATAACCAAGAACATAGACACTGCCGCGATCGTCATCTCAGCGGTCAATAAAGTCCTGTCGCTTTATCCCGCCTTGTGAGGCCAAGTGCCCAACTCTCGACTTTCATTGTGAATGGTGGATGGCGCGACGGTTTGTTTCCCGCTGGTCGGCCAACAGGATGCGATCCGGTTGTAGTGGTTTACTTCAGGGTAGGCCGCGATTGGGGAGTCAGTCGGACCAGTTCCACCTCAACCAATGCCCTGAGTGTTTCGCCGGCTAATCGATGCCCGTTCGACATGATCTTCGAAAGGGCCAAACCAGAAGAATGGTCGGGGCGAGAGGATTCGAACCTCCGACCCCCTGGTCCCGAACCAGGTGCGCTACCAGACTGCGCTACGCCCCGAACTTGCCTCGAAACCTCGGATGAGGTGAGCTGCCGGTTTGGACAGGGCAAACGCTTGGCTCCGGGAGACTGCATGAGCCGCACTGCCGCTGACCGACTCCATGAGTTTATCAGAGTTCTGCGGACCTCGATGCGACTCTTGCCGCCGTAAGGACAAGGGCATACACTGTGTCGATGGATGTCTGCTCCATCACTGTGCGCTGTCCTCGGCCATTTGGCTGTTGTTGACGCGTGCTCGGCTGTACCAGCCTGTAGGTTCTCCGCAGGTCGGAATCGTCTTCCATCCATCTTCGTCGGCATAGGCCGCGCCCCTCTTCCTCACGCTCAGCTTCTGTAGGTGTTGAGCTGTAGCCGATTCGCTCCGCGGAGCGTCTCGACGCCGGACCCAACGGAGGTCATTTTGCTTACAAACAGTTCGCCGGCCGAGGCTGTCGCTGCATTGCACGAGAAGCGCCTCAATCATCTCCAGGCGCTCGAGGCCGAAAGCCTTTACATTCTCCGAGAGGCGGTTGCGGAGTTTGCGCGACCGGTGATGCTGTACTCGATCGGCAAGGATTCGAGCGTGATGCTGCGTCTGGCGCAGAAGGCGTTTTATCCGGGCAAGATTCCGTTTCCGCTGCTGCACGTGGATACCAGCTACAAGTTTCCTGAGATGATCGCGTTTCGCGATGCGTATACGAAGGAGATTGGCGCGGAGTTGATCGTGCATCGCAATGAGGCGGCGATTGCCGATGGAGCCAGCCCCTGGAAGCTGGGAACGCAGAACTGCTGCGGCGCGCTGAAGACGCGGTCGCTGCTGGATGCTCTGGAAGAAGGCCGCTTTGATGCGGCGTTTGGCGGCGCACGGCGCGATGAGGAGAAGAGCCGCGCGAAGGAACGCGTCTATAGTTTTCGCGATGCGGCGGGGCAGTGGGACCCTAAGAACCAGAGGCCGGAGTTGTGGAGTTTGTATAACTCGCGACTGCGCAAGGGTGAGAGCATTCGCGTGTTTCCGCTGTCGAACTGGACCGAGCTCGACATCTGGCTGTATTTGTACGCCGAGCAGATTCCGATTGTGCCGCTTTACTTCGCGGAAGAGCGGCTGGCCGTGGTTCGCAATGGGTCGATCACGCTGGTGCACGATGGCGTGAAGCTGCTGCCACATGAGAAGCCGGAGATGATGAAGGTGCGGATGCGGTCGCTGGGCTGCCTGCCGTGTACGGGCGCGATCCGCAGCGATGCGGATACGCTGCCGGCGATCGTCGAGGAGTTGATCGGCTTCCGGAGGAGCGAACGCGAGAACCGCGCAATCGACCATGATGAAGAGGGTTCGATGGAGATGAAGAAGCGGGAGGGCTACTTCTGATGAGCGCTTCTGCATCGGAAGCTTCCAGCTTCCACAAATCTCTGGATGCGCATCTCGATCAGGAGATGCTGCGGTTCACTACGGCGGGTAGCGTGGATGACGGCAAGAGCACGCTGATTGGACGGCTGCTGCACGATACCAAGAGCGTGTACGAGGACCAGCTTGCATCGATTCGCGCGAGCCGGGTGAATCGCTCGGGCGGGGCTGTCGATTTGTCGTTGCTGACGGATGGGTTGAAAGCCGAGCGCGAGCAGGGAATCACGATCGATGTGGCCTATCGTTACTTCTCGACGGCCACGCGCAAGTTCATCATCGCCGACACGCCGGGTCATGAGCAGTACACGCGCAACATGGCGACGGGTGCATCGACCGCCGATGTGGCGATTGTGCTGATCGATGCGAAGGCGTTCGTGAAGGCTGGCGGTCTGCTGCCGCAGTCGCGGCGGCATACGTATATCGCGAGCCTGTTGCGCATTCCGCATGTGGTGGCGGCGGTGAACAAGATGGACCTGGTGGACTACAGCGAAGAGGTCTTCCAGGCGGTGCGCGGGCAGTTCAACGAGCTGGCGGCAAAGCTCGGATTGAAGAGCATCGATGCGATTCCGGTGAGCGCGCTGGCCGGGGATAACGTCGTCGAGCGCGGTGCGGCGATGCCCTGGTATTCAGGGCAAACGCTACTGGCGTATCTGGAGACTGTGCGGCTGGCCATCGGCGAAGCGGCGGCCGGGCCGCTGCGCTTTCCGGTGCAGCTTGTGGTGCGGCCGAACGCGGATTTCCGCGGCTTTGCAGGGCGCGTGGAGCGAGGCGAGGTGCGGCCCGGCTTACGGGTTCGGGCGTTGCCGAGCGGCCGCGTGACGCGGGTGAAGAGCATTGTCACCTACGATGGCGAGTTGAAGTCGGCGAGCTATCCTCGCAGCGTCACGGTTGAACTTGATGACGAAATCGATCTTAGCCGCGGCGAGATGCTGGTGGCTGAGGCAGAGGCTGCGCCGCACGTCAGCACGGCGTTTCGCGCGATGGTCGTGTGGATGCACGAGCAGCCGCTGGTGGCGGGGCAAACCTATCTGGCGAAGCATACGACCCGCACCGTACGGGCGACGGTGCGCGCGATTCGTTATGCGGTCGATGTCAACAACGCGGAGCCTCGGGATGCAACTCAGTTGCAGATGAACGATATCGCTGAGGTGGAGTTCGACGCCAGCCTGCCGCTGTTTTTCGATGAGTATAGCGAGAGCCGCGAAATGGGCGCGCTGATCCTGATCGACGCTGTCACGAATGCGACAGTGGGCGCGGCGATGATTCTCGCGCCATTGGTAGAGGCTGCGACTGAGTCGATCGTCCATCGTGCAGCGCATGCCCAAGGAACCGCGTTTGTATGGCTGCGGGGTCTGGTGGAGGAGGCGGTTGCGTTGCGTGCCCGGCTGCGCGAGCGCGGCGGCGATGCGGTCGTCGTGGACGACCATTTGATTCCGGAGAGCTCGCTGGCTGGCGCCGTGCGGGCGCTGCAGCTTGCGGGCATTCCATCGATCTCCGCGCGCGCTGGGTTGAGTGAGGCCACTGTCGCTGCTCTGCGGGAGGTCGCGGGTGAAGCGTACTTCGAGACATCTGCTGCTGCTACGGAGTGGATAGAAAGAGCCCGGTCTGCAAACGGCCAACCGCACGGACGCGAGGAGGAGCGATGAGCGAAATGCTGCGTGAGAGTGTGTCGCTGCAAGAACCGGAGGCGGGTTCAGCGGAGGATCTGGTCGCGGAGGTCGTGCGCCAGGCCGGCGGCGCTGAAGATGTCTGCCTTACCAGCAGCTTCCAGATGGAAGACATGGTTGTGCTGCACATGCTGCGCAGGCATCTGCCCCAGGTGCCGGTGATCTTTCTGGAAACGGGATATCACTTCCCGGCGCTGATTGAGTATCGGGACCGCGTCGCGCGGGACTGGGGCTTAAATCTCATCAACGCCATGCCGAAGACGACGCTGGAAGAGCATGAGCGGGAGTTCGGACTGTTGCATATTGTGGAGCCGACGAAATGCTGTGCGATACGCAAGGTTGAGCCGTTGATGCGAACGCTGGAGCCTTACGCGTGGTGGTTTACGGGGCTGCGCAGGGAGCAGTCGCCGACCCGCGCGGGTTTGAAGAAGATCGAAGATCATCGTCTGCCCACGGGCAAGAGCTTGAAGAAGGTCAGC
The DNA here is from genome assembly GCA_965277925.1 of Granulicella sp. GTDB lineage: Bacteria > Acidobacteriota > Terriglobia > Terriglobales > Acidobacteriaceae > Granulicella. The sequence goes on from OZ255850.1 coordinate 4,302,042, forward strand.
GTGCTGGCGGACTGGGACTGGGCGCGAGTGGAGGAGTATGCGCGTGAGCATGCGATTCCGCGGCTACCGCTGTACGACCGCGGTTATGCGAGCATCGGATGCGAGCCGTGCACTGCGGTCCCCGTGGCCGGCGCCGATCCGCGCAGTGGACGCTGGGGCAGCAAGAAGCTGGAATGCGGCATCCATACCTTTAGCGAGCGGCAGTAGCGCGACCTAGCTGCTGGATTCCGACTGCAGAATGGAGATAGCATCGCAGCATGCGAGAGCGGCGCAAGATTGTAGAGCTATGGCAGCGCGGGGACGCGGCTGTGCTGGTGACACTGGTGCGCGTGGAGGGGTCGAGTTACCGGCGTGTGGGGGCGCGGATGCTGATCGCGGCGAACGGTGAGTATGCAGGGGCGATCTCGGGTGGATGTTTGGAGGCTGAAGTGGTGCGCAAGGCGCAGTGGATGGTGCGTTCGGGCGCGGTTGTGGAGCGATACTCGACACTATTCGACGACACGGCTGAGATTCCCTATGGGTTGGGATGTGGAGGCACGGTGGACCTGCTGCTGGAGCCGGCAGGAACTGCGGAGTTTGCGGCGCTGATGGAGGCGCTGGCGGCTTCGCTGCGGGGTGAGGTGCGACATATCGTTACGCAACTGCCGGCGCGCGGTCAACCGCTGAGGAGGGCCGTCGGCGAGCCGGCGGCGGATAGGGTATTGCAGGGCACGGCGAGCTCGCTGGGGGAGTTTGCCGAGGGCGCTGAGATATTCGACGAGTGGCTGGAGCCGCCGCAGCGGTTGTTTTGTTTCGGCGCGGGCGACGATGCGCAACCGATGGTGCGGTTGGCGGCGCTGTTGGGGTGGAGCGTGGTGGTGGTGGATGGCCGCGCGCAGTGGGCGAAGGCGGAGCGGTTCCCGGAGGCGGAGCGCATCGTGTGCGGCACGTCGCTGGATGAGTTGCGGCTGGATGGGTTGCGGATCGGGGAGCGTGATGCTGTGGTGGTGATGACGCATAGCTATGAGCAGGACCGCGCGTGGCTGACGGCGCTGCTGCCGCTCGGGCCGCGCTACCTTGGGCTGCTGGGTGCGCGGCATCGCAGCGCGTTGCTGGTGAGCGAGGTCGCGGTGCAACTGGGGTGGAGCGTCGGTCGAGTGTGCGAAGGTCTACTCGCGCCGGTTGGATTGGACCTCGGGGGCGATGGAGCGGAGGCGATTGCGCTGGCCGTCGTGGCGGAGATCCAGGCGTGCTGTGAGGGCAAGCTGGGTATCTCGCGCCGTATGAGTGCGGAGAGCGTAGCCGAGCAGATTGCGCAGGGTGGAGCGTCGCGGTATTTGCAGGCGCAGTGCGCGCTGTGAGCGGCGGTGCGCGTGTTGCTGCCGTCGTTCTTGCGGCTGGCTTTTCGCGCAGACTGGGACGGCCGAAACAAACGCTGGAGCTTGGCGGCGAGACGCTTGTGGAGCGGGCGGTGCGGGTGGCGGGCGAGGCCGGGTTGTCGCCGGTGATCGTGGTGGTGGCGGAGGCGAAGGCAGGCACGAGGCTGGTTGCGATGGTGGTGGTGAATGGCGAGGCTGTGGAGGGAATGGCGGCTTCGATCCGGTGTGGTGTGGGGCGAGCGAGGGAGCTGGAGGTTGTCGGGATTGTGCTGATGACCTGCGACCAGGTGGCGGTTCGGGCGGAGCATCTGCGGCTGCTGGTGGAGGACGAGAGCCGGATGACCGGCTCGCGGTATGCGGGCAGGGTTGGGATTCCGGCTTACTTTCCGGCGGCGCAGTTCGAGGACCTTCTGCGGTTGCGTGGCGATGTTGGAGCGCGCGCGCTGCTGAAGGAGGCGCACTCGGTTGTGGCGGAAGAGCTGAGCCTTGATGTGGATACGGAGGGCGATCTGGAGCGGGCGCGGGCGGTTGTGGAGAGGCTGTAGAGACCAGTCCTTCAGGCGGCGAGGGAGCGGAGGAACTCTTCGAGTAGGTTGGCGGCCACGGTGGCGCGGTAGCGGGCGGTGGAACGGATGTCGTCGATGGGACGGGATTCGGTGGCGAGGGCGGCGCGGGCGGCGCGGAGGGTGGATTCGAGGTCGGTGGGAGCGAGGGAGCGGTGGAGCAGGGCGGCCTCGGCGGCGAGGCAGCGGATGGGGCGGTCGGCGAGCGAGGCGGCACCGAGGCGGATGGCTGTTATCTTCTGGTCTTCGACCAGGGCTACGGCGGCGAGGGCGACCTTGGAGATGGCCTGGGCGTTGCGGGCTCCGACTTTGCGGATGTAGTGCTTGTAGCCCGGGAAGGCGCGGGGGATGGTGATGGTGTGGAGGAGCTCGTCGGGGCGGAGCGCGGTGCGCTTGTAGCCGAGGTGGAAGTCGGCGTAGGGGAGTTCTCGGGTAGCGATCTTCTCGGCCGCAGCGCTGAAGGAGATGAGTTGGACGGTGGCATTGTAGACGAGGAGCGCGGGTGGGGTGTCGGCGGCGGGCGACGCGTTGCAGATGTTGCCGCCGAGGGTGGCGCGGTTCTGGTTGGCGATGCTGCCGGTCCAGGAGGCGGATTGGATGAGGAGCGGGAGGTCTTGTGCGATGGCGGCGTTGCGGCGGATGTCGGTGAAGGTGGTGTTGGCGCCGATGTGGATGCTGTCGCCGTCGGTGCGGATGAAGCGGAGCTCGCGGAGATGGTTGAGGGAGATGAGGGATTTTTGCTGGAGGCGGCCTGCGGCGAGGGCGACCATGAGCTCGGTGCCACCCGCCATGGGGGTGTGGGCACCGGGGTTCTCGGCGAGTTGGTGCAGCACGGCTTCGAGCGTGGGTGGCGCGGTAAGGGCGAATTGGGCGGGGTCGGAGCGCATACTTTCGGTTGCTGGCCTCTTGCGTGAGGCGAGCGACAGCAGGTTCTTCGCTGCGCTCAGGATCACAATTTACAAGCCTTCGTCTTAGAACCTATCCAAGAACTACTCTCCGACCAGGTTGTGGGGATACGCTACCCCCCTCCCCCCTCCCCCATGGACTGGTTGCTTTTATGCAAAACAATTCATACAAAGGAGTTAGAAAGGGGATTGACTGCCCGTTTGCAGTCCCGCCACGCTATGCCGCCGGGCTATGCTGCCGTGCTATGCCGCCGTCTCAGGGGCGCCGGGATTTTCCGTTTTTCGTACTGTTTCCATGATACGGCGCGGCGCAGGGGGAACACGCCAAACATTTCCTGGCCAAATGCTCTCTGTTCTCAAGGAGATGAGTGCGGTTGGCTGGCCTGCAGGGCTTGACAAGGGTTTGGAGCGAGTTCAGAACCGGCTGAGATGGGGCGGGGCGGTCAGGTCGAATTGGGTGGGGTCAGTCGGTGGCGCCCCAGTCTTCGGGAGCCAGATCGCGAACGTGCTGGGAGAAGATCCAGCGGTGGCCGTCGAGGTCGGTGGCGCCGTATTGGCGTTCGCCGTAGACGGTTTCGTGGAGGTCTTCCCAGATGGGTACGTGCTCTTGCTGGGTGTGAAGGTGGTGGGCGTCGACGTTGGGGACCATGATGGTGAGGAACTGGGTGTTGGCGCCAACGGTTGTTGGGCTGCCAGTGGCTGGGCTGGCGGTCGTTTCGCGCGGGCCGGTGAGCATGATGTAGGCGTCGCCGAGGCGCATCTGGATTCCGCTGACGGGGTCGCCGTAGCGGAAGTGTTCGGTGAAGCCGAAGACGCGCATGAGCCACGCGCCGGCGTCGGGGACGCTGCGGTAGACGAGGTGCGGGATGAGGGTATTGGTTGGGACGGAGCGATTGTGCATGTTTTAGTGGTTAGTGGTTAGTGGTTAGTGGTTAGTGGTTAGTGGTTAGTGATTAGTGGTTAGTGATTAGTGGTTAGTGGTTAGTGGTTAGTGATTAGTGGTTGATGGTTAGTGGTTGGGGCTTGTTGGACGGATTCGAAGATGCGCATGTAGCCGGTGCAGCGGCAGAGATTGCCGGCGAGGCCTTCTTTGATCTGGTCGAGGGTGGGGTTGGGGTGCTTGTCGAGTAAGTGGTGCGTGGCGAGGATCATGCCGGGAGTGCAGATGCCGCATTGGGCTCCGCCGTGGGCAAGGAAGCATTGTTGGATGGGGTGGAGTTCGGCTTGAATTCCGTTGGCTGCGGCGCTTGCTGCAAGAGCTTCGATGGTGGTGATGCGCGTGTTGTTGGCTTGCAGGGCGGGGATGAGGCAGGAGTTGACGAGGTCGGGGCCATCGCCCGCGTCGAGCAGGATGGCGCAGGCTCCGCACTCGCCTTCGCCGCAGCCTTCCTTCGTGCCGGTGAGGCGCAGGTCTTCGCGGAGGACGTCGAGGAGGCGCTTCATCGGCGGGACGTCCAGGGTGCGGGGCTGGCCGTTGATGGTGAGGGTCATGGTGGTCATTTGAGGCCTCCGTGCCACACGCGGAAGGAATGGTATGTGAAGCCGATCGTGACAATGATGAAGACCGTCTTCAGGGCGATAAAGAACTGGCGACATCTGTCTTCGCTCCACCCTGGACGCGCTCTTTGGATGATCAATAGTTGCTTCTCCGTCGAGGTGAGAAGCATATATGCCGTGCCGAGGATTAGATAAAGTTCGAAGAAGAAGTCGAAGTATATCTCGCTCATACCGGGACCTCGATGGCGTGAATCTTTCCAGAAAGGGGAAAGTGTATGGGCGATGTTGGCTCCCTTGGGGTCCTTCGGCTGCGCTGCGCTGCGCTCAGGATGACAGGGTATGAGTTAGGGGATTGGTGAAGCCGGAGGTTGGCACTCATGCGATGACCTGGGAGGATTCGACTTCGGTGTCCAAGTCGGTCGTCGGATCGAGGTCTTCGGTGCCGCCGTGGGGTGGGTTGGTGAAGCTGGTGAGGCGTTCGAAGATGTCTTCGGGGAGGAGGGGAATGGTGTTGAAGGCGATGCCGGTGGCGTTTTCGATGGCGTTGAGGATGGCGGGGGCGGGGCCGTCCATGGGGAGCTCGCCGATGCCTTTGGCGCCGCCGGGGCCGTGGATGCTGGGGACCTCTTCAAAGGCGACGTGGATTTCGGGGAGGTCGGCGCTGGTGGGCATGATGTAGTTGGTCATCTGGTTGTTCATCAGGTGGCCGTCTTTGTAGACGCACTTTTCGTAGAGCGCGTAGCCGATGCCCTGGGCGATGCCGCCTTCGATCTGGCCGCGGGCGAGGACGGGGTGCATGACTTTGCCGACCTCTTGGAGGGCGTCGAAGCGGGTGACGGTGGCCATGTAGGTGTTGAGGTCGACGGCGACTTCGGCGACGTAGACGGCCCAGGCGTAGCCGGGATAGGCGTCGCCGCGGTAGAGGTCGTCGTCCCAGTGGATCTTGGTGGCGGGTTCGTAGCGGGCTGAGCCGCGGAGCTGGCCGTGTTTCGCGAGGTAGGACTTCGCGGCGGTGGTGAATTGTTCGGGCGTGTGGTGCGCGGGCAGGTGCTCGTGGTCGCGGAGGGTGGAGAGGATTTGCAGGCTGGCGCGCTCGACGAGCTTGCCGACGATCATGGCGGTGCGGCTGGCGACGGTGGGGCCGGAGTTGGGGACGAGGCTGGTGTCGGGCTGGGCGATGAGGATGGTGTCGTAGGGAAGTTGCAGGGTTTGGGCGGCGACCTGGCAGAGGATGGTGTTGGTGCCCTGACCGAATTCCGTGGAAGAGACGAGGATTTGCGGGCGGCCGTCGGGAAGAACGTCGAGGTGGACGAGGGAGTTGAGGCGGCGCTCGCCGGAGCCGGTGAAGCCCGCGCCGTGCATGAAGGCAGCGAAGCCGATGCCGCGCTTGATGTTTCCGTTGAGGGCGGAGTGGGTATTATCTTCGGCGAAGCGGGCTAGCTTGGCGTGGTAGCCGGCGTCGGCGAGGGCGCGGGTGAGGAGGTGCTGCATGTCGACTGGCTCGGTGAGGGTTTGGCCGGTGGCGGTCTGGTCGCCGGTGGAAAGGAAGTTGCGGCGGCGAAACTCTTCGGGGGTGATGTTGAGGGTGCGGGCGATCTTGTCCATGTGGCGCTCGAGCGCGAAGAGGGTTTGCGGAGCGCCGAAGCCGCGGAAGGCTCCGTGCGGCGGGATGTTGGTGGCCATGGCTTTGGCGCGGATGCGGAGGTGCGGCCACTTGTAGGGGCCGGGCGCGTGGATGGTGGCGCGGGAGAGGACGACGGGCGAGAGCGTAGCGTAGGCGCCGCTGTCGATGGCGATGTCGATGGTTCCGCCGAGGATTTTTCCGTCGCGCGAGACGGCCGTGCGATGGCGGGTGCGGGAGGGGTGGCGCTTGGTGGTGGCGGCCATGTCTTCGGCGCGGTCGTAGACGATTTTTACCGGCTGGCCGCACTTCATGGCGAGCAGCGCGGCGTGCGAGCCGATGACGGAGGGGAAGTCCTCCTTGCCGCCGAAGGCGCCGCCGGTTTCGGTCTGGATGACGCGGCATTTTTCTTCGGGGAGGTTGAAGACGAGGGAGAGCGCGTGCACGAGGTAGAAGGGGCACTGCATGGAGCCGCGTACGGTAACTCCACGAACGTGGCGTGTGGCGGGGTCGAGATCGCACTCTGCGATGACGCCGTTGGGTTCGATGTAGAGCTGCTCCTGCGCGCCGGTGCGGTACTCGCCTTCGATGATGAAGGCGGCGGACTCGAAGGCGGAGGCGAGGGCGTCTTCGGTTGCGGTGGCTTCGGCGGAGTGCATGAGGTATTGCTTGAAGCAGTTGGCGGTGCCGCCGTGGTCGGAGCCGGACCAGATGATGTGGTCGAGATCGTTCGTCTCGACGGCGGCTTCGGAGTCTTCGATGGTGAAGACTCCGGGGAGTTCGTCGTAGTCGATGCGGATGGCGGCGAGGGCGGCGAGGAGCGCGGGTTTGTCGGGGTGCGCGAGAAGAAGGATGGGCTCGGCGACGTGGTTGATGGCGGGGTCGGCGAGGCAGGGATGGTCTTTGGTGAGGTGGACGATGGTGTTTTGGCCGGGGATGTCGGAGGCGCGGACGATGGCGTATTGTGACCAGGCTATATCCGCCGAAAAGTTAATGGCACGTATAGAGCCGCGGGCGATGGTGGAGCGAACGGTGGCGCCGTGCCACATGCCGGGGAGGGAGATGTCGTCGATGTATTGCGCGGCGCCGAGCACCTTGGCGCGGCCCTCTTTGCGGAGGGGAGAGGCGCCGAGGACGGGAGGTTGGCTGGACATAAGGGAGCGCGGGTTGCGGCCTGGGTATTCGAAGAGGATAGTACGAATTGAGGCTGAATACTATGCTGTGCATGGTTGGGAAGAGAGCGGTGCGGGCCGGCGTGATGAGTGTGGGGTTGGGGCTTGGTGTGTGGCTGGGCGGGGTCGCGGCTGCGCCAAGTGCAGGAGCTCAGGGCGCGGCTTCGAAGGTGGTTGCGCCAGGGGTTTGGTTTCTGCTGGGGGATGCGCATAAGGGCTACTGCAATTCGGTGCTGATCGAGATGGACCGGTATCTGATCCTGGTGGACCCCAGCTATCCGGGGCGGACGAGGGAGTTGATGCGGGAGATTCCGAAGCTCTCGCCCAAGCCGGTGCGGTATGTGTTCGATACGCATGCGCACGGAGACCACTCGTATGGCAATTCGCTGTGGACCAAGGCTGGAGCGACCACGCTGGCGTATGTCGGGGTGCGGGAGGAGATGGCAACGTATGAGCCGGAGCGCTGGCGCGCAGCCATGGCCAAGCGCAGCGATATGCAGGGCGTGGGAGAGACCGTGGAGCCGCCGAAGATGGTGTTTCGCGGCCGCAAGTTCGTGCTGCGCGATCAGCACCGCGAGGTGGACTTTCTGTATCTGGGCTGGGCGCACACGCGTGGCGATGGCTGGGTGTGGCTGCCGAAGGAGCGCGTGCTTTGTACAGGGGATGCGGCGGTGAATGGGCCGCGCAACAAGCTGTGGGATGCGGATGTGGCGAACTGGCCGCGCGTGATCGACAAGGCTGTGGCGTTGCAGCCGCAGGTGGTGCTGCCTGGGCATGGTGATGCGGGGGGAGTTGAGATTCTGCTGGGGCAGGCGCGGTTTTTGCGCGATGTATATGCGGCGGTCGTGGCGGAGATTCGTGACGGTGTTTCGCTCGCGGATGCGGAAATGGCGACGAAGCTGCCGGCGCGGGATGCTAACTGGACACGTCCGGATATGGCGCAGGATGTGGGGATCGTTTTTTCGGAGATCAAGGCGGGACGGCCCGCGGGCGCGCTGCCGCATACGTGGCAGTGAGAGTGTCGGGGCAGCGGCGGTTCTCCGGATTGGGTATGCCGCGTCTCGAACAGCAGATTCCTGCGGAATGACAACCAGAACGGCAAGAGCAAGAGCAGCAAAAGCAAGAGCTGCGCTGGTTAGCGGCCCTGGGCGGCGAGCTTGGACTGGATGAGGTCGACCAGGTGGCCGACGGTGTGCATGGATTCGAGCTCGGCGGTCTGGAACTTGATCTTGAACTTCGACTCAACCGCGACAATCAGGTTGATGTGGTTGAAGGAGTCCCAGTCGGGGATGTCGGAGGCGGTGAGTTCGGGGGTGAGAACGATGGTGTCGTCGTCGAAGAGGTCGTGGAAGATAGTGGTGAGTTGGGAGTAGATGTCGTGCTGCTGCATGGTCTGGCTCGATTATAGCTGGCGGGACGGAGCCTATAGCGGTATACCCGATGTGTAGAGGCGCTCCAAACAGCAGATTCCTCCGCTTCCCACCCCAGTGAGCAAGAACGCTCGCTGGGGACACCGGTTTCGCTGCGGAATGACAACCAGAAAAACAAAGCCAATCTAGACCAGTGGGACCTCCGATCTAGAAGTGGCGGAGCTTGGGGCGGGGTGGGTTGTCGGCGTCGGAGATGGGGGAGATTGGGGTCGGCGTGGCGGGCGGCTTGTCCATGGTCTTTTCAATGGAGCGGGTGACCAGGTCGCGCGAGCCCAGGCCGATGGCAATGGAGAGCGTCAGGACGATGCCGCCGAAGAGAATGCCGAAGGCCAGCTCGACGATGGCGCCGCCGATCTGGAGGTGGTCGAGCGCCATGGCGGCGGCCAGCACCAGCACCAGCCACTTGATGCCGAGCGAGAGAAAGCGGGCGTACTGCATCTGCGCATTGACCGCGCCGATGAGCACTGAGCGGGCCAGGAAACGGGCGATAATACCGCCGACCAGAAGCAGAAGGATGGCTCCCGTAATGTGGGTGAAGTAGGGCAGCAGGACGGTGGAGGAGAAACGTGCATCGACTGCGTAGGAGGCGGTGAAGGCGGAGATGCCGACCGCGATGCCGCACAGCACGCACAGCCAGAGCGCGATGCGCGAGACCAGCAGGGTAGGCGAGTTGGCGGGCGACCAGTCGGAGATGCCGGAGGGCGAGCCGAGCACGTTGCGGGACGACATGCGCTCGTCGAATTTGACGGCCGTCAGGAGAGCGCGCAGCAGCGCCGCCGCCGCCACACCGATGAGCGAGAAGATGAGCAGCGCCAACAGGAAGGCGATGACTCCGGGAAGAAAGCTGACCAGCACCAGGAGAATGCGGTGGATGGATTGGAGAAGCGCGGATTCGATTTGCTGACCCATGGAGTGACCTTTGGTAGTAGGTAGTGGTTAGTGGTTGTCAGTTGCCGGTTGTGGTCAGGGGTTGAAGCGGTCGGGCCAGCGCCAGCGTGAGACGAGATAGGGTTTTTCGGAGTCGAAGGCGGCGGCGGTGTCGGCGGTGTGAAGGAGGGCGCGGGTTGCGTCGCCGGCGGCGGCGCGCAGATGCGAGGCCACCCAGGCGATGTAGAGCGGAATCAGCGCGCCGAGCAGGTGACCCCGGTTGAGTGTGCGGAGGTGAAAGGCGAGCACGAAGTCGTAGACGATGCGGGCCCAGAGATCGGGTTCGAGCGCGAAGGACTCGGGCGTCTCGAGCGAGAGTTTCTTGAGCGCGAGGCGCGACTGCGGGGGAAGCACGAGCGCCCAGATCTCCTGCAGGTTGGCCTGCGCAAGATGAAAGCTCTCGATCATGGGCTGAATCTCGGCGGCGGTTTCGCCGGGCTCGAGGGCTGGCAGGGGAAGCTGCGGCGGACGCGGATTCAAGCTACGCGCGCGCTGCCAGAAGGCGGCCTTGGCTTCGATGTCGGAGAAGAGCGAGCCGGCGACATTGTTGAAGAGCGTATTGAAGTCGTCCTGCCCGGTGACGGCGGGTGGACCGGAGGCGGCATCGACCTGGCGCAGGGAGAAGCCGGCGATGGCGGCTTCGGCGACCGGCCAGATGAGGGCGGACCCCTGGCCGAGGGCCACCTGGCGCTGGCTGCCGAAGGCCAGCCGCTGCAGCATTCTGGTGGAGAGCGCGGCGTCGATCGGCAGCGGAAAGCGAATGTCGGCGCCGAAGAGAGCCCGGGTCAGGGGATAGAGGATGGCGGAGTTGACCAGGCCGTCGCCGGGCCCCAGGGCGAAGCGCGGCAGGACGAGATCGACGTTCTTGCCGCGAGCGCAATCGACGAATCGCCGCAGCAGATCCGGGCGGAGGACCACACTGGCGCCGCCGAGCAGAAGAATGATGCGAGGTTTGTCATCGCCGGCGAGGCTGGCTGCGGCGGCGTAATCGGCGGCGGTGAGGACCCAGCCGGGCGGCATGCGTTCGGTCGCGGAGGGCAGCAGATGTAAACCATGCGAGAAGCCATCGGAGCTGTCGGGCGAGGGAGCGTGGCCGGAGGAAGCGACCTGAACATCGTCTCCGGAAAAGGCGGCGGCGAGGGAGGCCAGCGCCGCCTCCTGCGTGGCGGCGTCCAGGAGCGGAAGGCAGACGAGAACGGCGGCGCGCGGGTCTTGGCTGGGCTCAGTAAGGCTGGGCTCGGTGAGCGTGAGCTCAGGGGCGGTGCTGGAGGCGTCGATGCTGGGCGTGGTGGACATGATGGGTCGAAGCCTAAGAGTTTATAGCAGTTTCCCCGATGGTTTATAGCCACTCCAAAGAAGCAGATTCCTCCGCTTCGCTACGGAATGACAACCAGAAAAGCAAGGGCAAAAACTCTACACCAACAGGGGGACCGTTCTAGGAGCCGTTTGCAATTGCGAGCAGACCGTGGAGCGGAATGGGAAGCCAGGTGGGACGGTTATTCAACTCGTACAGAAGCTCGTACATCGCTTTTTCAAGCAGCAGCGCGAGGAGCATCGTCTGGGCCTGCGCGGGTGCGGGAAGAAGATCGTTGGCTGCGGCGGCCGCGTCCCGATAGCCGCGGAGGAATGCGTTGCCGGCGGCGTTCTCCCAGGCCGTGGCCCAGGCTTCCAGCGTGGCGCGGTTCTCGGGGTGGCGCTGGAGGTGGAGGTCGAGGCCGGCGCGCGCGGCGTAGCTGAAGCTGCGCAGCATGCCCGCGACATCGCGGAGGGGAGATTGTTTGTGGCGTCGTTCTTCAAGGGACTTGGCGGGTTCTCCTTCGAAATCGACGATCAGAAAGTCAGTATGTGAGCGCAGCAACTGGCCTAGATGATAGTCCCCATGGATGCGTATGCGCGAACCGAAGTTGGCGGGATCGCCGTCGAGAGCCTGGATGCGTGCGATCAGATGGTCGCGGTGACGCAATAGATCGGAGGCGAGTGAAGCGGTCTCCGGGAGCAGATTGGCGGCTGTCGGGAGCGCGGACAGGGCGGCATCCGCTTGGCGACGGATGCGCTGGCGGTCGTCGGCGAGGTCGTCGGCGGTGTAAGGCCGAGCGGTGAAGGCGACGTTATCCGTGGGGGTGGCGAGGGCGAGATGCAGCTCGGCGGTGCGGCGGCCGAGGAGCTGCGCGGCGTCGAGGTAAACGGCCGCGTGTTCGATGAGGTCAGTGGCGGGAGTGGACGGATCGGCGAAATTCGGGGGCGCACCGGTGGAGTTGGGCGCAGGGGAGTTGGCGACGGACTCATAGAAGCGCCCGAGTTCGTCGAGCGTCCAGGCCCAGCCGTCGCCTTCATTGGGCGCGAAGGTCTGGAGGAAGGCGAAGGTGGTGTTGTCGGCGGCGCGGTGCAGATCGCCGAGATAGGCCGGGATGGCGTCGAAGTGGGCGACATCGGTGAGAAAGCGCGCGATCTCGACATCGGGGTTTTCGCCGGGGCGCAGGCGGCGGAAGAGCTTGAGGATGGCGATGTTGTCGTAGAGGATGCTGGTGTTGGACTGCTCGGCGGAGCTGAGACGCGAGGGCAGATCGGCGAGGCGCTGCGGATCGAGCGAGGTGGAGCGGCTGGCGGCAATCCCGGAAGCGCCGTCGGTGCTGGAGGCGTCCGGCGGGCCGGCGATCAGGTGCAGGAGCGCGGCTTGAAACTCCGGGCTGGCGGAGGCGTCGTAGAGCACCGGGGGCGCCTCGCCGGGATGCTGCGCTCCGGAGTTGAGCGTCGCCAGGATGGCATGGGGACGGCTCTCACGCAGCGCGGCAGCCTGCTCGCCCGGCGCGATGGCCAGGGGAAGTTGATAGAGCTCCGGGGCTTCGCCTTCGCTCTCGGCGTTGTGACTGTTGCCGTCAGGCGCGTTGCCGTTTGGCGCATAACGGACCTCGACCAGCGCGATGATGGAGTCTCCTCCGATCGGGATCGAGGAAACGATGCGGGCGGAGCGGATGGTGCGGGATTTGCCGCCGAACCAGCGCTGCTGCGCGAGGTAGCGGGGGAGCAGCGATTCAAGCAGCTCCAGCCCGCGGCCGCGCAACAGAGTGGCGAGAGAGATGGGCGCGCTAGAGGCGGCTGCGCCGTTGGTTGCGCTGGCCGCGTGTTCGATGGCGGGCGCTGCGGGACGGGCGGCGGCGGGCTGGAGTTCGAGCCAAAAGAAGCTGTAAGGCGCGAGCGTAACGGCGTAGGGATTTTGATCGATGGGCGGAAAGGAGACGTAACCGAGCATCTCGACGGGCTGGCGGCCGGCGAACTTGCTGAGGTCGAGCTGGGCGGGTTGAGCGAAGCGGGAGAGGTTGGCGACGCAGAGGACGGTTTCAGTGTGGCCGGCCGTCTCGCTATCGCCTCCGGGGAAGGTGGCGTCGCGGATGTAGGCGAGGACCTTGCGGTTGTCGGGGCGGAGGAACTCAAGTGTGCCGCGGCCGAAGACCTGGAAGAGCTTGCGCAGCGCAATCATGTTGCGCGTCCAGTGCAGCAGCGAGGAGGGATCGGATTGCTGGGCTTCGACGTTGATCGCCTGGTAGCCCCAGATGGGGTCCATGATGACCGGGAAGTAGAGCTTGGCGGGAACGGCTTTGGAGAAGCCGGCGTTGCGGTCGGAGTTCCACTGCATGGGCGTGCGGACGCCGTTGCGGTCGCCTAGATAGATGTTGTCGCCCATGCCGATCTCGTCGCCATAGTACATGATGGGCGTGCCGGGGAAGCTGAGCAGCAGCGAGTTCAGCAGCTCGATGCGGCGGCGGCTGTTGTCGACCAGCGGCGCGAGGCGGCGGCGGATGCCGACGTTGATGCGCATGCGCGGGTCGGCGGAGTAGGCGTAGTACATGTAGTCGCGCTCGTCGTCGGTGACCATCTCGAGGGTGAGCTCGTCGTGGTTGCGCAGGAATAAGCCCCATTGGCAGTTGGCGGGGATCTCGGGTGTCTGCGCCATGATGTCGGTGATGGGCAGGCGGTCTTCCTGGCGCAGCGCCATGTAGATGCGCGGCATGAGCGGGAAGTGGAAGGCCATGTGGCACTCGTCCCCGTCGCCGAAGTAAGGGCGCACGTCGGCCGGCCACATGTTGGCTTCGGCGAGGATGAGGCGGTTCTCGTACTCGGCGTCCATCACCGCGCGGATGTGCTTGATGAGCACGTGGGTCTCGGGCACGTTCTCGCAATTCGTGCCGTCGCGTTCGATGAGGTAGGGGATGGCGTCGAGACGCAGCCCGTCGACGCCCAGGTCCATCCAGAAGCGCATGGCGTTGAGGACCTCTTCCATGACGCGAGGGTTGTCGAAGTTGAGGTCGGGCTGATGCGCGAAGAAGCGGTGCCAGTAGTATTGCTGCGCGACTTCGTCCCAGGTCCAGTTGGATTTTTCGGTGTCGGTGAAGATGATGCGGACGCCTTCGAAGAGTTTGTCGGTGTCGGACCAGACGTACATGTCCCGCTCAGGCGAACCCTTGGGCGCGCGACGCGCGCGCTGGAACCACGGGTGCTGGTCGCTGGTGTGGTTGATGACCAGCTCAATCATCACCTGGAGGTTGCGGGCGTGGGCCTCGTCGAGAAATTGCTGGAAGTCCTCGATCGTGCCGTAGGAGGGATTGACGCTGGTGTAGTCGGCGATGTCGTAGCCGTCGTCGCGCAGGGGCGAGGGGAAGAACGGCAGCAGCCAGAGGCAGGTGACGCCGAGCTCCTGCAGATAGTCGAGCTTGGAGATGAGGCCCTGGAAGTCGCCGATGCCGTCGGCGTTGGAGTCGGCGAAGGCGCGCACGTGCAGCTCGTAGATGATCGCATCCTTGTACCAGAGCGGGTCGGTCGCGCTACACGGTTTCTTCACTTGCTCGGGGCCTCGCTTGGCGGCAGTTCAGAGGTTTGGATGCAGATCGGCGCGGAGTTGGTGTTTGGCTTGTGGATGCGTGAGGATTTCGGCGGGGAGGTGGTCCTCCCCGCCGGGGATTCGTTCGAGCTGTTCAACCTTTGGTGTACAGGCACCCAAACAGCAGATTCCTACGGAATGACAACCAGAAAAGCAAAAGCTAGTTTCACTAGGCTTTGACGACGGCGCCGTTTTCGACTTTGACGGGATCGAGGAAGGGCATGGCGGCGCGCAGTTCGGCGCCTACCTTTTCGATGGGGTGCTCGCGGTCCTGGGTGCGGAATTTTTCGAACTCCTTGCGGCCGCTGTTCTGGTCGTCGATGAAGCGCTTGGCGAAGCTGCCGTCCTGGATGTCGTCGAGCAGCTTGCGCATGGCAGCTTTCACGTCGGGTGTGACGATGCGCGGGCCGGCGATGTAGTCGCCCCACTCGGCGGTGTCGGAGATGCTGTGGCGCATGTATTCGAGGCCGCCGCGATACATGAGATCGACGATGAGCTTGAGCTCGTGGAGGACTTCGAAGTAGGCGAGCTCGGGCTGGTAACCGGCTTCGGTGAGGACCTCGAAGCCCGCTTTGACAAGCGCCGCGGTGCCACCGCAGAGCACGGCCTGCTCGCCGAAGAGGTCGGTTTCGGTCTCCTCGGTGAAGGTGGTTTCGAGTACGCCGGCGCGGGTGCAGCCGATTCCTTTGGCGTAGCTGAGCGCGTTGGCGAGGGCGTTGCCGCTGGCATCCTGCTCGACGGCGACCAGCGCGGGAACACCGCCGCCTTCGGCGAAGACCTCGCGCACACGATGGCCGGGAGCCTTGGGCGCGGCGAGCGAGACGTCGATGTCTTTGGGCGGCGTGATGGTGCGGAAGCGGATGTTGAAGCCGTGCGCGAACATCAGGGTCTTGGGCTGGCCATCGGAGCCCTTCGATTGGAGGCCGGGTTCGATCTCCTTGTAGACTTTCGCGGCGGTCTGGTCTGGGACGAGGACCATGATGACGTCGGCCCATTGACTGGCGTCGGCGACGGAGACGACTTCGAGGCCGGCGAGCTCAGCTTTTTTAGCGTTTGCTGATCCTGCGCGCAGGCCAACTTTGACCTCGACGCCGGAGTCCTTGAGGTTGAGCGCGTGGGCGTGGCCCTGCGAGCCGTAGCCGATGATGGCGACGCGCTTGGCTTGGATGAGGGAGAGGTCGGCGTCGGTGTCGTGGTAGGTCTTTGCCATGTAATTCCTTTCGAGTTGTCGGTTCTCAGTTGCCAGTTGTCAGTGAGTCAAAGTTTACGCGTGGTCTTCGAACTGATTGGGGAGGGTGTCGTCTTCGGGGAGGGCATCGGGGTCGAGGTCGAGCAGGTCGGGGGCGTCGGCGGTTTCGCTCTCGGGTTTGGTGCCGAGGGCTTTGAGGACGCGGGTGGTGTGGTGGCCGCGGCGCATGGCCATGCGGCCGGTGCGGGAGACTTCGAGGACCTCGTAGCCGCTCTCGCGCAGGACTTGCAGCAGGCCTTCGATCTTGGAGGCCGAGCCAGTCATCTCGAGCATGAGGGACTCGGGTGCGAGGTCGACGACGCGGGCGCGGAAGACGCCCGCGAGCTCGAAGATCTGGGAGCGCGAGTGCAGGCCGTGTGGGGCGTTCGGGCCCGCCGCGACCTTGATGAGGCAGAGCTCGCGGACGACGGCTTCGGCGCGGTTGACCTCGTCGACGTCGACGGTGGTTTCGAGCTTGTAGAGCGAGGCGCGGATGCGATGCGCGGCGTGCTCGTGGGCCTCGCAGACGATGGTCATGCGCGAGGTGTCGGGGCGCTCACTTTCGCCAACAGTCAGCGAGACGATGTTGATGTTCAGGCGACGGAAGAGCGAGGCGACTCGGGTGAGCACGCCGGGCTTGTCTTGCACGAGGGCTACGAAGGTGTGGAGCATAGGGTCTCAGTGGTTAGTGGTTAGTGGTTAGTGGTTAGTGGTTAGTGGTTAGTGAGTAAGGAGTAGAGGGACTGTTGTGGCTATTGAACGTCGGCGACTAAAGAAGCGAAGGGTGGGAGTGTGAGGGTTGTTAGCGCGGAGGCGTGATTTAATTCGGGAGAGTCGGTGAGCAGGGTGTGGATGCGTGTGGCGTGGATGCCCGCGGAGGTGAGGTCGAGGTGGACGGTTTGGGGTTGTGCGGTCATGTTGATCGAGATGACCAATGGGTGGAAGCCGGCGGGTGCGGTGCGGAGATAGCTGAGGACGGAGGGGTTGGTGTTATCGAGCATGATGATGCCGCCATCGTGCAGCGTGGGGTTCTCGCGGCGGTCGGCGATGAGCGTTTCGTACCAGTGCAGAAGCGAGTCGGGGTCGGTGGTTTCGGTGGCGACGTTGACGGTGCGGTAGTCGCTGCCAACGGGTAGCCAGGTGTGCGGATCGGTGCTGAAGCCAGCCTGCAGGCCGGAGGTCCATTGCATCGGCGTGCGCTCGCCGTCGCGGCCCTTTTCTTTGGGCCAGCCGGTGATGCCGATGGGGTCGCGGACGTCTTCGCGGCGCGTCGGCGTGTGGGTCTTCATGCCGATCTCTTCGCCGTAGTACATCAGCGCGGTGGAGCGCGTGGTGAGCAGCACGGTGGCGATGAGCTTGGCGATGGCGAGCTTTTGCGCGGGCGTTTCGTCGGCCGTGGTGAAGCGGTCCCAGGAGCGCTCGTTGTCGTGGTTGGCGAAGACGAACAGCGGCTGCGAGCCGTGGAGCTCGTTCTCGGCTTCAGTAATGGCCTGGCGGAAGTGAGCGATGTCGAGCGAGACGTTGCGGCCGTTGGAGCCGCCTTCGGTGTGGAAGCCGAGCAGCATGTCCATGGGGAGCTGCAGCTCGGGGTGCGCCGCGGTGCCGTACCAGTTGTTCAGCTCGGCGGTGTTGGGGAGGTAGGTCTCGCCGATGAGGACACGGTTGCCAGGGTAGCTGTCAGCCATGGCGCGCATGCGGCGCAGGACGCCGTGGAGCTCGGGGAGATTGTTGGTGTAGATGTCGGAGGCCTTCACGTCGCCTTGTGCGTTGAGGCCGGGCGCATAGATGGGCTCGTTGCGGAGTTGCGGGTCTTCAAACAGCGTGGTGATGGCGTCGAGACGGAAGCCGGCGACGCCGCGGTCGAGCCAGAAGCGCATGGCGTCGAACATGGCTTTTTCGACGGCGGGATTGCGCCAGTTGAGGTCGGGCTGCTGCTTGTAGAACTTGTGGTAATAAAATTGCTGGCGCGCGGGAACCCACTGCCAGGCAGAGCCGCCGAAGAGCGAAACCCAGTTGGTGGGCGGGACGACGGGGCCGTGCTTGCTCTGGACTACCCAGCGGCGCTGGTAGTCGGTGACGCCGGGCGCGTTGGGCGAGATGCCGTCCTGCCAGCAGTACCAGTCGGCCTTGGGGTTGGTGCGCGGATCGGCGGATGCTTCCGATTGTTGGAACCAGGGGTGCTGGTCGGAGGTGTGGTTGAGCACCATGTCGAGCACGATGCGGATGTTGTGGGATTTGGCTGCGGCGAGTAGATGATCGAAATCGGCGAGGGTGCCGTACTGCGAATCGACGGCCTCGTAGTTGGAGATGTCGTAGCCGAAATCGACCTGCGGCGAGGGATACATGGGCGCGATCCAGATGGCGTTGATGCCGAGGTGCTGGAGGTAATCGAGGCGCGAGGTGATGCCGTTGAGGTCGCCGATGCCGTCGCCGTTACTGTCCTGGAAGCTGCGCGGATAGATCTCGTAAAGTACGGCGTGCTTCCACCAGGTGGCGTCGTGCGTGGGGGCGGCGGCGGCTTGGAGTTCGGCGGCGGCGGCTTGGAGTTCGGCGGCGGCGGGCGGCGAGGGCGCCCCGTGCGCGAAGCTCGGTGCACCGAGCAGAAGCAGCGTGAGGAGCAATGAAGATGCGGCGAGCTTTTTCATAAGTGACGGTCTCAAGAGAAGCAACGGCAAACGCGGATTCCCCGTTCGATTTCGCTCAGGGGAAGGACAACCAAGAGAGCGAGCTTGGCGACGATCAGGATAGCGGCAGAGGCGGAACATAGGGTGCGTCCGGGTTCCAGAGTTGGGTGGCTTGGCCGTCGCCGTGGAGTAGGGCGCCTTCATCGCGGTTGGGATCCTTGAAGCTGCCCAGAGTGTACTCGCCGGCCGCGTGGTAGCTGGGGCCGCAGGGCGGTGGGCCGCTGACGTATTTTTCGCTTGCGCATTTGGAGCCGCGGTAGATGTGGAACCAGAGAATGGGGTCGCGGGCGTCGACGAGCTTCTGAGGGATGTGGAGCCGGCCGAAGGTGTGGGTGTGGCCGGCGTCGCGGAGCTGGTAGATGATCGCTTCGATCTGCGAGTCGGTGGCGTTGTCGGCGGTGACGAGAGTGATGGATGTCGCGTTGTGATGGAAGAGTGTAAAGGAGGGTGGCGGCGCGGTCGGAGTTGGCGGGAATTGCGGCTGCTGCGTTGGTGTGATTTTGGTGATGGTGGTCGTCGTGTGTTTGGTTGTGCAACCGAGCAGGATCATCGGCAGCGTCATTGCGGCGATGGCGGATGATGCCAGCGCGAACTGTCCGCACGCGGAGATGCGAGTGAGAACGCGAGTCATCTACTCATCCTCCATATCATCCTCCAAAGTCTCGCTCAGCGAGTTTGGGTCGGCAGTGGGCGGCTCGGCGAGGGACGCCGGGTTGGGTTCATGCGAGACAGAGATGGTGCTTGAGCCTTCGCGAGACTTCGGGTAGGTGCGACGTCTGCGGGTGCGAGGCGGGGTGAAGAGGAAGTAGAAGATGGCGGCGTAGACGACGACGTTGAAGAAGAAGGAGGCCAATTCAAAGCGCAGGAGATGGAAGGACTCGATGCCGTTGGAGAAGATGAGACCGGAGAGATCGATGCCGGGGAAGAGCGCGTACGCGAAGACTTCCAGATGGGGGAGGATGGCGAGCACGCTGAGGATAGCCACGAAGGCCGTGGCAGCGAGCAAGCTGCGGAGAAGGCGCTTTGAGCGAGCGGACATCGCGATCATTGGTCCTCCGCGGTTTCGAGTAGGGGATCATTGTGAGGCCGGCGGACCATCTCGTGGAGGGCTGCGCCGGGCGCAATCATGGGGTAGACGCCGTCTTCTTTTTCTACCTGGAAGTTGATCAGGAAGGGCTTGTTGCTGGTGCGGGCACTGGTGACCGTGGGTGTGACGTCGGCACGCTTGGATACGTGGGCCCCGGCGATGCCGTGGGCGTCGGCAAGCTTGACGAAGTCGGGCGAGAGGATGGGCGAGGCGGAGTAGTTCTTGTCGTAGAAGGTCTCCTGCCACTGACGGACCATGCCAAGGAAGCCGTTGTTGATGACGGCGATGTTGATGGCGAGCGACTCCTGGACGATGGTGGAGAGCTCGGCGGCGGTCATCTGGAAACCGCCGTCGCCGGCGATGACCCAGACGTCTTTTTCAGGGCAGGCAACCTTCGCGCCGATGGCTGCGGGGAGTGCGAAGCCCATTGTTCCGAGGCCGCCGGAGGTGACCAGCGAACGCGGGGTCTCGTGTTTGAAGTACTGGGCCTCCCACATCTGGTGCTGGCCGACGTCGGTGACGATGATGGTGTCGCGTTCGCGGCCGGCGGCCTGGGCTTCGCGCCAGATGTCGTGGATGACGTGCGCCGCGTAGAGGTGGCCGTTGTCGGGGAGGTTGATGATGTCGCGGACGGCGGCGGTGCCTTTGCTGGAGTTGATGGTGCGCAGCCAATCAGAGTGGTTAGTGGTTAGTGGTTGGTGATTAGTGGTGAGCAGAGGCAGGAGGAGTTGGAGGACTTCTTTGAGGTCGCCGATGAGGGCGACGTCGGCGCGGACGTTTTTGTTGATCTCGCTGGGGTCGATTTCGATGTGGATTTTTCTCGAGGTGGGTGAGTAGCTGGCGAGGTTGCCGGTGACGCGGTCGTCGAAGCGCATACCGAAGGCGAGCAGGAGGTCGGCCTGCTGGATGGCGTTGTTGACCCAGGACTCACCGTGCATGCCCATCATGCCGAGCGAAAGCGGATGCGCGGCCGGGATGGCGCCGAGGCCGAGGAGTGTGCTGGCGATGGGGATTTGTTGTGATTCGGCGAAGGCGAGGACTTCGGCTTCGGCGCCCGATTCGATGATGCCATGGCCAGCGAGAATGACGGGCTTTTTGGCGGCGCGAATGAAGGCGATGGCTTCGCGGATGCTGGAGCTTTCGGCCTTGAGCTGATGATTCATAGGGTGCGGGCGGGAGGCGGGCGGCTTCGACATGTCGAAGTCGAAGATGGTGGAGGCTTGCTGGGCGTCCTTGGTGATGTCGACAAGCACTGGGCCGGGGCGGCCGGCGCGCGCGATCTGGAAGGCCTCGCGGATGGCGGGGGCGATGTCTTCGGCGCGCGTGACGAGGAAATTGTGCTTGGTGATGGGCAGGGTGATGCCGGTGATGTCGACTTCCTGGAAGGCGTCGCTGCCGAGGACCTTCGACGAGACCTGGCCGGTGATGGCGACGAGGGGGATCGAGTCGAGCATGGCGGTGGCGAGGCCGGTGACGAGGTTGGTGGCGCCGGGGCCGCTGGTGGCCATGCAGACGCCCACGCGGCCACTGGCGCGAGCGTAGCCGTCGGCCATGTGCGCGGCGCCCTGCTCGTGGCGGACGAGGATGTGGTGGATCGACGGGAATTTTCGCAGGGCATCATAGATGGGCAGGATCGCACCGCCGGGGTAGCCGAAGACGGTGGTCGTGCCTTCGCCGGCGAGCGAGGCCCAGAGGATCTCGGCTCCAGTGAGGGTTGGGCTAGTTCCGGTCACATCGATCGATTTCATATGCGGCAGCTCCCAATACTTACATCGGTGACTATGCCGGGCTCTTGCGAGGAGCGGCAGTTTTCTGGGTTAAATATTTGCGGACAGGAGCGTCGTAGTGAATGGCGATCCATCGTGTGATGAAGATCAGTGCGACCAAGGTTATTGGGGCCAGACTCTGGTAAACGATCTTATTGAAATGCAATCTCGCGGCGATGTGAAGCGGCGACATAAGTGGCGAATGGAGAATGTAAAGCGGATAGGAAAATTCACCGAGCCAGAGACAGATGCGTTTCCATCGAGGGGCGACCTGGATACCGGCTCCCACGAAGATCAAGGCTGGCATCAAGATTGCGATGAGGAAGAACTGATAGAGGTGGTTGACAGCGAACTTAAAGGGAGAAGCCAGAACGCAAGCGGTGAACGCAAGCACCAAAATCCCGGCCGCCCCGTTGAATCGCTTGGACATTCGCCAGCCCGGTTTGGCTCGGTAGAGCCTAAAGAGTAGCACTCCCGTAAGAAAGGAACATGCGACCCTTGGAAAGCCGAACAGGAAGGTGCTGTCGTTCGCCCACCCTTGACTGTAGGCGCCGGAAAAATACACGACATAAATCAAGCCGATGACCAAGGCAGACAGAATTACGATCAACAGTGTGACTGGCTTCGCTAGACGGCGGAGCACTAACGCAGCATAGAAAATATTGATGCACATTTCGAAAAATAGCGTCCAGGCTGGGGAATCGAATGGAAACGCGTTGTTCTTCAGGTAATTCCCCAGGAAAGAGGGCAGCATGAGAAGCCCGAAGGTTATCGACGGTCCAAACGAAAGACCCGGCTGTCGATCGACCGCGTTGAAATGTCTGCTGACTACGGCTTCGAGAACACCGAGTATCAGGCCTAAGACGTAGAGCGGATATAAACGCACAATCCGAGCGAGAAAAAATTGTTTGAATTGCATTCCCGTCTGAAGACGGCGCTCATACGAGAATGCAATTACGAAGCCGCTTAGGCAAAAAAACAGGTCGACCGCAAGAAAGCTATCTCGAAAGGGCAAGAATTTTTGCATCGAGGGAGGCGTGTGAAGTGCTGCGACGAAGAAAGCTCCGATGCCGCGCAGAGCATCGAGCAGCTCAAACCGATGATGCTTTGTCAGTATGCGTTCGGCTTCGGATGGCATTATTGAGTGACGGCTCCTTGGCTGGCGCTGCTGACGGAGTTGGCGTATTTGAAGAAGACGCCGCGCTTGTAGTGGGGGGCGGGGGCTTTGAAGTTTTTTAGGCGGGCGGCGATCTCTTCGTCGGAGACGTTGAGGGTGAGCTTGCGGGCAGGGATGTCGATGGTGATGGTGTCGCCTTCGTGGACCGCGGCGATGGGGCCGCCGAGTTGGGCTTCGGGGCTGACGTGGCCGGCCATGAGGCCGTGGGTTGCGCCGGAGAAGCGGCCGTCGGTGAGGAGCGCGACGGTTTTGGAGAGCTCGGGGATGCCTTTGACGGCGGCGGTGACAGCGAGCATCTCCTGCATGCCGGGGCCGCCGCGTGGGCCTTCGTAGCGGATGACGAGGACGTCGTTGGGGTTGATCTTTCCGCTCTCGACGGCCTTGAAGCAGAGGACTTCGCTGTCGAAGACGCGGGCGGTGCCGGTGTGGTGCAGGCGCTCGTGGCCGGCGACCTTGATGACGCAGCCTTCGGGCGCGAGATTGCCCTTGAGGATGACCATGCCGCCGGTCGGTTTCAGAGGGTTGTCCCAGGGACGGATGACCTGCTGGCCCTCGGATTCTTCAGCGGCGTTGGCCTCTTCGTGGAGGGTTCGGCCGCTGACGGTGGGGATGTCGTGGAGCTGCTTGCGGTCGAGCAGGCGCTTGGCGAGGACGCGCGAGCCGCCGGCGTGCTGGTAGTCGCTGGCGACGAACTTGCCGCCGGGGAGCAGGTCGCAGATGAAGGGCGTGCACTCGGAGATGCGGTCGAAGTCGTCGACCGAGAGCGGGATATCGAGTTCGCGCGCGATGGCGAGCAGATGCAGGACCGCGTTGGTCGAGCCACCCGAGGCGCAGATGGCGGCGATGGCGTTTTCGAGCGACTGCTTCGTCATGATCTGGCGCGGGGTGAGGCAGGAGCGGGCGAGGTCCATGACCATTCTTCCAGCCGCGCGCGAGGCTTCGGATTTGTGCACGTCCATGGCTGGCACGCCGGTGAGCAGCATGGGCGAGATGCCGAGGAATTCGCCGGCCATGGCCATGGTGTTGGCGGTGAACTGGCCGCCGCAGGCGCCGGGGCCGGGGCAGGCGGAGGCTTCGATGGCATCAAGCTGGGCGTCGGTGAGGCGGCCGGCGGCGTGGGAGCCGATGGCTTCGTAGACAGCTTGGATGGTGATGTCGATTTGCTTGTCGGTTGTCGGTTGCGGGTTGCCGGTGGATGGTTTGCCGTCGGGGCCGACTTGGAGGTGGCCGGGCGCGATGCTGCCGCCGTAGAGCATGAGGCCGGGGATGTCGAGGCGCGCCAATGCCATGATCGCCGCGGGCATGTTCTTGTCGCAGCCGGCGATGCAGATGAGGCCGTCGAACTGATTGCCGCGCGCGACGAGTTCGATGCTGTCGGCGATGACTTCGCGCGAGATGAGCGAGGCTTTCATGCCTTCGGTGCCCATGGTGATGCCGTCGTTGATGGTGATGGTATTGAACTCCATGGGCGTGCCGCCGGCTTCGCGGACGCCCTGCTTGACGGCTTCGGCGACTCCGCGCAGATGGAAGTTGCAGGGTCCGATCTCGGTCCAGGTGTTGGCGATGCCGATGATGGGCTTGGCCAGGTCTTCGCGGGTGAAGCCGACGGCGCGCAGCATGGCGCGGGCGCCCGCGCGGGAGGGGCCTTCGGTGAGGGCGGTGCTGTGGGTCTTGCCGGTGGTGGACATAGGTTTCCTTAGCTTTCTATTTGCTGCAGGTAAAAAAGACGGTGTCGCTGATTGGCTCGCTTTGCGGTTCGAGAAAGGAAAAGCCACTTTCGGTCCAAATTCCGTCGGTGAGTTTTCGGTCGATCGTAAGTGTGTGCAGGGTAGTTGAGCCGTCTATAAAGAGTGCTACGAAACCTTCCCGAGTTTCCGTAACGATCTTGTACGTATCTGGCGCTTGCAAAATCTTTCTAGCTTGCTGGTCCATCGAGCCGTATTGATTGGCGTTCACTTCAACTTTTAGAAGCCCTCTGTATCGCGCTATCCGAAATACGTCTTTGCTCTTCTCTGCCTTCGCCTGTGGGCCATTCTGTTTGAGAGCAGTAGAGGTAATCGTTACGCCGTGACATTTGAGTACATAGTCCGCTTTCCGCTCCGCGCGTTTCGATGAAGTCTGGGCAAATGAAATGGAACAAAGCAAAAGCGAGATTGATGCTGTAGCTAGTTTGAAAACCATCAAAACACCTCAGAGGCTAAAGCCCGCTTCTTATGTACAGCTATTGGCGCGGCTGAAGTCGTGCCCCTTTGATTGGCTATGCAGCTTTGTCGCCTTTTGGGGCGAGCCAGAATTCTTGGTTGTGTTTGGCCTCGTAGGCGTCGAGTTCGTCTTCGTGGAGCAGGGTGAGGCCGATGTCGTCGAGGCCGTGCAGCAGGCAGTGTTTGCGGAACGGATCGATTTCGAAGTGGGCGTGGAAACCTTGGTCGTCGGTGACGGTCTGGGCTTCGAGCGAGATGGTGATCTTGTGCTGCGGATTGGCGGTCGAGCGCTGGATGAGGGTTTCGACTTCGTCGTCGGTGAGGCGACAGAGGATGATGCCGTTCTTGCCGGCGTTGGAGAAGAAGATGTCGGCGAAGCTGGGCGCGATGACCGCGCGGAAGCCGAACTGGTTAATGGCCCAGGCGGCGTGCTCGCGGGAGCTGCCGCAGCCGAAGTTCTTTTCGGCGAGGAGGATTTCCGCGTTCTTGTATTCAGGTTTATTCAGGACGAAATTTGGGTCTGGCTTGCCGGTGTCGGGACCCTCCTGGATGCGGCGCCAGTCGAAGAAGAGGAAGTCGCCGTAGCCGGTGCGCTCGATGCGCTTGAGGAACTGCTTGGGGATGATCTGGTCGGTGTCGATGTTGGGCAGCGGGAGTGGGGCGGCGGTGCTGGTGAGCGTGTTGATGGGCGTCATAGTGTTCTCGGTGAAGAGTTAGTGAAGAATCGTGAACAAGCAAAAACGGTGGCGGCGAAAACAAGAGCAACAGCCTTGAAGCAAACTTCGCGAAGTCAGCGGAATTTCGCAAAGTAAGACAAAAGCAAATGCAACGACAACAGCAGAAGCAGATCCCTCCGGGATGACAACCAGAAAAGCAAAAGCAAACAAGGCGTGGTTACTTGCCGTTGTGGAACTTCCAGTCGCGGACGTCCGTAAGGTGGCCGGTGATGGCGGCGGCGGCGGCCATCGCGGGCGAGAGCAGGTGGGTGCGGCCGCCGCGGCCTTGGCGGCCTTCGAAGTTGCGGTTGCTGGTGCTGGCGCAGCGCTCGCCGGGAGCGAGGATGTCGGGATTCATGCCGAGGCACATGCTGCAGCCGGGCTCGCGCCACTCGAAGCCGGCGGTCTTGAAGACTTCGTCGAGGCCCTCGGATTCGGCCTGGTGCTTGACCGATTGCGAGCCGGGCACGACCATCGCGCGGACCGTGGTGGCGACGTGGTAGCCGTCGACGATCTTGGCGGCGGCGCGGAGGTCTTCAATGCGCGCGTTGGTGCAGGAGCCGAGGAAGACCGCGTCGACTTTCACTTGTGAGAGCGGTGTGCCGGGCTTCAAGTCCATGTATTCGAGGGCGCGCGTGAAGGATTTCTTGTCGGCGTCGGAGAGCGCGTCTTCGGGCGAGGGGACTTTGCTGTCGATGGTGGTGACCATGCCGGGAGATGTGCCCCAGGTGACGGTGGGGACGAGCTTGGTGGCGTCGATGGTGAGCTCGCGGTCGAACATGGCGCCGGCGTCGGTGACGAGGGCGCGCCACTGCTCGACGGCGAGGGACCAGGTGGGTTCGTCGACATCAGCATTCTCGTTCCCCACTCGGGACGATGAAGCCGTCACGAATGGGCCACCCGAACTGTTGTGCGTGCCGGGGGAGAAACGGCGGCCTTTGAGGTAGGCGAAGGTGGTGTCGTCGGGGGCGATCATGCCGGCGCGGGCGCCCGCCTCGATGCTCATGTTGCAGATGGTCATGCGGCCTTCCATCGAAAGCGCGCGGATGGCCGAGCCGGCGTACTCGATGACGTGGCCGGTGGCGCCGTCGGTGCCAATTTGACCGATGATGTGGAGGATGATGTCTTTGGCCGTGACGCCGGTGGGCAGCGCGCCTTCGCCTTCGATAGCGCCTGCGGCCGCTCCTTCAATATTGATGCGGAAGGTTTTTGGCTTGTCCTGCGGGAGGGTCTGCGTGGCCATGACGTGCTCGACTTCGCTGGTGCCGATGCCGAACGCCAAAGCGCCAAAAGCCCCATGCGTGCTGGTATGCGAGTCGCCGCAGACGATCGTCATGCCCGGCTTAGTGGCGCCGAGTTCAGGGCCGATCATGTGCACGATGCCCTGCTCGGAGGACTGCACGTCGAAGAACTCGACGCCGAAGTCGGCGCAGTTCTTGCGCAGGGCTTTGATCTGCGCGTCGGCGATCTGGTCGGCGATGACGAGGCGATCGGCGATGCTGGTGGTGGGGACGTTGTGGTCGACCGTGGCGATGTGGCGGGCGGGATTTCTTAGCTTGCGGTTGGCCAGTCGCAAGCCCTCAAACGCTTGCGGGCTGGTGACCTCATGCACCAGCTGTAGATCAATGTAGAGGATGGTCGGCTCGCCTGCTGGTTCGGCCACGACGTGCTGCTGCCAGACCTTTTCAAACATCGTGCGGGGATGATTCACGGCTTGGCTCCAGGTTTGCGGAACTGAGATTGGTTCTGTTTGTAGAAAAGCATGTCGTAGGTGAGGTCCCGCATGCGGCCGTTGGGCTGGACCAGCGTGGCGACAGTGACGCTCTGCGAGAACAGCGGCTTGCTGTTGATGATGCTGTTATGCCAGCGAGCAATGCCGGCAAGCAAATCTGGCGGAAGGACCTCGAAGTTCAGCGTTTTGCTGGCATACAGCCACAGGTGATTTCCCGCGTCACCTTTGAAGCTCTGTATGGAGACCGAAGCGACGAAGACGACGGTTGCAGGCTGCGTTCCGGTATCGATCCAGAGCATGCCGTTGGTCACGCAGTCGTGCGGCACGCAGCCGCTGGCGGTGACGTAGCGATCGTCATCGAGAAGCAGGCCCTGCGGGACGCCGATGAACTCCTGCACGATGCTGCTGACGGGGGCCGAGCCACCATAGCCGTTCACCCACCAGGACTCGCTCTGCGGCAGAGATCGCTTGAGGAGCGCTGGAAGGCGAGGGTCGCCGTTGAACTCATTTTCATAGCCGGTGCTGGAAAGCGGGCAGGGATGCTTCATCGCGGCGCCGCAGTCGGTCGCGTAGGTCATGGCCCAGGCGGCGTCGCCGGTAGAGTTGGGGTGCGCGTTGACGGACTGCGCGCCGGCGCCAAGGGCGGCGAGACTGAACACGAAAGCCGCGCTGAGAGTGAGGAAGTTCATGAACCGCTGCGAGCGCATGGCTATTGGTCCTCCGCCGACTTGGACGTGGCGGTGTCGGGTTGCGGGGCGATGGTGTTGGCACCCGCGAGTTGCGGATCGAGTGCGTTGGGTGAGCCGTTGGGCTCGACCAGTACGGCGTGCGCGATGTGCGGAACGAGACGGTGCGCGGCGGCGAGGCGCGCGTTCCACTGCGCGATAGCTTCGTTGAGGGCGAAGGGAAGCTCGTTGGGCGATAGCGTGCGGTTGGGAAAGAGCCAGAGGTTGTAGTCGGCGGAGGCTTGATCGGTGGTGTGGCCCTCGGCGGTCCAGTTGACGGCGGCGAAGATGGCGAGTGGATGCGGGCTGCCGAGGTCGATCCAGAGCAGGCCCGAGGCCGCGCAGAAGCTGGGAACGCAACCGTCGATGGTGAGGTAGCGGTTCTGCGTCGCGGTGACTTCGCCGTATTTCGTGAGGAAGAGTGGGATGACGGTTGCGAGCGGCTCGTGGGTTTCGGGTGGCCCCCACATGGACTGCGGCTGCCGGAACTCGCGCGTGAGCAGCGATGGGAAGCGGGGATCGAGGCGAAGAGCGTCTGCGTCGCCGGTGGGTTTGGGCTGAGCGAACTGCCAGAGCCACTGCAGGTCGTCGGCGGGATGGATGGAGTGCTGGTGCGCGGGATTGTGGAGTGGAGGCGCGACGAGGTTGTCGGGGTTGGGGATCTGCGCGCAGGTGTACGCGGCTCCGAGGAGGACGAGAGCGGCGGCGAGATGGAGAGTGGCGCGCATGGTCTGTGGTGATGCTGGCTTGTGTGAGCCCACATCTGAAAAGCGAGATAGGGGGCGTCGGCAGAAGCAGATTCCCTTCGGGAACGACAACCAGAAAAGCAAGGACAACAACAAAAACTAGACGGCGTGGAGCGATTGGTGGCGATCGATGGATTCGGCCAGCGCAGAGTGGACGAGCTTGCCCATCTGCGCCGTGGTAACGGTGGCGTTGGCGTTGCCGCGGGCGATGTCGGCGGTGCGATGGCCGGCGTCGAGGACGGTGGCGACCGCGGCTTCGATGGCCGCTGCTTCCTGGTCGAGGCCTGCGGAGTGGCGGAGCACCATGGCAGCGGTGAGGATCGCGCCGAGCGGGTTCGCTTTGCCGGTGCCCGCGATGTCGGGGGCGCTGCCGTGGACGGGCTCGTAGAGGTTGACCTTGCCGCCGATGGTGGCAGAGGGCAGCATGCCGAGCGAGCCGGTGATGATGCCGGACTCGTCGGAGAGGATGTCGCCGAAGAGGTTCTCGGTGAGCACGACGTCGAAGTTGCGCGGAACGTTCATGAGGTGCATGGCCATGGAGTCGACGAGTTGATGCTCGACGGTGATGTCGGGGTAGTCGGGCTTGAGGCTGTCGACGGTGGCTCGCCAGAGTTGAGAGCACTCGAGCACGTTGGCTTTGTCGACGGAGGTGAGCTTCTTGCGGCGTTTGCCGGCGAGCTCGAAGGCGATGCGCGCGACGCGGATTACCTCGTCCTTCGTGTAGCGCATGGTGTTGATGGCCTCGCCGCCACCGGGCGCGGTTGCACTTTGATTCCAAGA
Organism: Granulicella sp.; assembly: GCA_965277925.1. Classification (GTDB taxonomy): domain Bacteria; phylum Acidobacteriota; class Terriglobia; order Terriglobales; family Acidobacteriaceae; genus Granulicella. The sequence goes on from OZ255850.1 coordinate 4,331,233, forward strand.
CCGTGGCTGGCCGAAGTAAAGGCCGCCCAGCAGCTCGCGGACGAAGAGAATGTCCACGCCTTGCGTGACGTCGGGGCGCAGCGGAGAGTTTTCGGCGAGTGCGGGATAGGCGCGGGCGGGCCGGAGGTTGGCGAAGCCGCCGAGGACCTGGCGGATCTGCAGCAGGCCGGCTTCGGGGCGCTTGTCCGGGGTGAGCGCGTTGAACTTGTTGTCGCCCACCGCGCCGAGCAGGACGGCGTCGGAGTCGAGGGCGATATCGATGGTGGCTTGCGGGAGCGGCGTGCCGTTGGCCGTGATGGCGACACCGCCGATCAGGGCTTCGGAGAAGGTGATGTCGTGGCCGCCGAACTCGGCGACGGCGCGCAGAATGTTCTGCGCTTCGCGGGTGACTTCGGGGCCGATGCCGTCGCCGGCGAGGATTGCGATCTTGAGCTTCATGCGTTGCTACTCCAAAGTCGGTTCAGCTTGCGTGACCCGTACAAAGACTTCGATCAATTGCTTATCTGCTACCCAGAAGCTCTGTCCATCTGCGTTAAGGTCAGGTCGCCAATCTTGGTAAAGACTATCGTCTGCGTTCTTCAGGATGAGCCGATTCTTTTGAATTTGATACGCTCCACTCTTTGTTGTTCTGTTCTTGTCATTAGCAATAGAGTTCCACTTTCCCTGGCGATCGAAGGTCAACTCCAGGCTGCCATGCTTCATTTCGATACAGGCTCCTGGCTTGCCGTGATCATTCATGCATGCCGTTCGAAGCTCCCATGACCCGTTGAGTGCCGTAACTGTTATAGGCATCGAATTTGCGATCGCGGGTGCAAGGATTGAAACGGTAGCGATAGAGATAATGTAGAGATTCCGCAAACGCATGGATCAAATCCTTATGGAACGTTGGTGGTTAGCGGTTCGGAGTCGTGGGCGTGGAGCAGGGCGAGGATGTCTTGGTCGTAGATGGATTTTTTGCGGTCGGCGAGCTCGGTGAAGCGGTTGTAGACGGCATCGAGTTCTTCGCGCGAGAGTTTGTGGCCGAGTTCGGTGAGGCGGTGTTCGAGGGCGCGGCGGCCGCTGTGTTTGCCGAGCACGATATTTTGGCCGGTGAAGCCGACTGAGGCCGGCGTCATGATCTCGTAGGTGAGCGGGTTGGCGAGCACGCCGTGTTGGTGGATGCCGGACTCATGCGCGAAAGCATTCTTGCCGACGACGGCCTTGTTGGGCGAGCAGGCAAAGCTGATGATCTCGCCGAGCATTTTGGAGGTCGGGTAGAGCTCGGTCATGACGATGTTGCTGGTGTAAGGATAGCGGTCGTGGCGCGTGGTGAGGGCTGCGGCGATCTCTTCGAGGGCGGCGTTGCCGGCGCGCTCGCCGATGCCGTTGATGGTGCATTCCACTTGCCTCGCGCCGCCTTCGACGCCTGCCAGCGAGTTGGCGACGGCCATGCCGAGATCGTCGTGGCAGTGCGTGGAGAAGATGACGGTGTTGCTGCCGGGGACGCGTTCGCGCACGGTGCGAAAGAGCTGCGTGTACTCGGCGGGCGTGGTGTAGCCGACGGTGTCGGGAATGTTGATGGTGGTGGCGCCGGCCTGGATCGCCACGGTGACCATTTCGATGAGGAAGTCGAGGTTGGAGCGGGTGCCGTCTTCCGTGGAGAACTCGACGTCGTTCGAGTAGCTGCGCGCGAGGCGGACGGATTCGGCGACCTGAGCGAGCGCTTGTTCCCGGCTGATCTTGAGCTTGGCTTCGAGATGCAGGTCGGAGCTGGCGAGGAAGACGTGGATGCGGTTCTTCGCGGCGGGTTCGACGGCGCGCGCGGCGGCTTCGATGTCCTCGCGCTTGCAGCGGGCGAGCGAGGCGATGCGCGGGCCGCGTACTTCTTTCGCGATGGCCTGGACGGAGCTGAAGTCGCCGTGCGAGGCGATGGCGAAACCGGCTTCGATGATGTCCACGCCGAGCCGCGCGAGCTGGTGCGCCAGGCGCAGTTTTTCAGCGTGATGCATGGTGCAGCCGGGCGACTGCTCGCCGTCGCGCAGGGTGGTGTCGAAGAAGACGATCTGGTTGTCGAGTGGCATGGATCGGGCGCTCTCCGTCTGGACATTAGCATAATCCAGCCTTATGCTGGTTGCGAGATGTATGCGGATTTCTAATGCGGGTATAGATGCTTTGCTGCTATGAAACGGTACTCCATTGCGAGGGGGAATGGCAAAGGCGATGGTAAGCACCGTCGCCAGCTTAGACAAAAAGCAGGTCCTTCGCTGCGCTCAGGATGACAATTCATTGTTGTGATCATTGCTGTGAAGTTCGTGGACAAAAAAGGTGACGCAGGGAGAGACCCGATGGATTTGCTGCAGATGGAGACGTTTCTGGCGGTGGCGGAGGAACGCAGCTTTTCGCGGGCGGCGGCGCGGCTGCATCGGACGCAGCCGGCGGTGAGCCAGGTGATCGCCAAGCTGGAGGCCGAGCTGGGCGAGACGCTGCTGGAACGCAGCAGCCGCGACGGCACGTTGACCGACGCTGGCGAGGTGCTGCGCGAGTATGCGCAGAAGATGCTGAACCTGCGCAAGGATGCGGGCGCGGCGCTGACCGATCTGCGCTCGTTGCATCGCGGGCGGCTGGATATCGCGGCCAATGAGTACACGTGTCTCTATCTGCTGCCGGTGCTGGATGCGTTTCGCCGCGAACATCCGCGGATCAAGGTGGCGGTGCAGCGGGCGCTGGCCAGCCGGATCGCCGATGAGGTGCTGTCGCACTCGGTGGAGATGGGCGTGGTGAGCTTTCGGCCCGACGACCCGCAGGTGCGCTCGATCGTGGTGTACCGCGATGCGCTGGTGTGCGTGGTCAATCCGGCGCATGCGTTGGCGGGCGAGGGCCGGGCATCGATACGGCGGCTGGGGCGGGAGAGTTTTGTGGCGCACAATGTGCCGTCACCGCTGCGCGAAAAGGTGATTGGGGCGTTCAAACGCCACCGCACGCCGCTGCACATGGAGGTAGAGCTGCCGTCGCTGGAGGCGATCAAGCGGTTTGTGCAGCGCGGCAATGGAGTTGCGCTGGTGCCGAAGCTGACGGTGGAGAACGAGCTGGCCGCGGGCGCGCTGGTAGCCGTCGCGGTCCCGGAGCTGCACGTCGAGCGCAAGCTGCGGCTGGTATATCGGCGGCAGGCTGCGTTGTCGCACGCGGCGCGGGAGTTTCTGCGCATTGTGGAAGCGCATGCGTTGAGGCACGGCGACCCGTTCTGCTTTGCGCAGGAAAGGTCTTGATCCGGAGCCGGCGGTTCGAAAGGCTCGCGCGAAGGATTTTGCGGCACGAAAGATTTATTGCCGGACGCGGAACCTTTGGCTGGGTCGAACGTCTGTACCCGGTAGCGGAACGGAGCCGCCTCGCGGGCGGCCCAAAATTTATAGAGGAAAGCGAGCAAGGGCATGAAGAGCAACATGGAAAAGAGGATGCTTCGTACAGCCGCGGTGCTGCTGTGCGGGGCCGGTCTGGCGATGGGCTCGGCGATGGCCCAACAGGATGCGCCGCCACCAGCGCCCGATGGGCAAACGCAGGGACCACCTCCGGGCGGACAGCGAGCGCCGAATCCCGAGCGTCGTGCGGGGATGCTGGAGAAGCGCTTGAGTCTGAGTCCGGATCAGACGGCGCAGGTCAAGTCGATCCTGGTAGACGAACAGGGGAAGGCGGAGGCGCTGCGCTCCAACACGGCAATGGCGCCGCAGGACCGCCGCACGCAGATGATGGCGATTCACCAGGACAGCGAGACGAAGATCCATGCTCTGCTGACTTCGGATCAGAAAACGAAGTACGACGAGATGCAAGCCAAGCAGCGGGAGCGGATGCAGAACCGCGGTCAGGGTGCTCCGGGAGGGGGCGATGGCTCGGTGCCGCCGCCGCCACCACCACCGCCGCCGCCACCGCCACCGCCGCCGGCCCCGCAGCAGTAGCCGAGCTGAGTGGCGAAGCGAGGCCTCGGGGACGGGGCCTCGTTCGTTTCAGCGCTCGCGGAAGGAAGAGCATCGCGCCGGATCGGACTGCGGCGCACCCGGGATGTTCGGGTGCAGGTACAATTAGCTATTGGCGCACCGCAGCCTGCGATCCCGTGGCTTCGCTCTAGCTCTACCTGTGGAGCTTTTCGAGGGTGGGGAATGCAGGGAGCATCGGGCGTGAATTTGAAGGGATTTCAGCAAGCATGAAGAAGATGATGTTGCTCGGGGCACTGCTGGTGTGCGCGACCGCTGTGGGGAATGCGCAGGAGAGCCGGCAGGATGTCAGCCTTAACTTTATTGGTGTGTGGGCCCCGGATGTGAACGGTCTTGCGGTCGAGCCGATGCACACCACCAGCACCGGCGGATTTCTAGCCAGCTATCGCTACGATCTGACGCCGCGCAGCGGTCTGGAGCTGAACTATTCGTTCGCGCAGAACTCGATCAAGTACCACTCCGCCGCGATCCCTTTCGGCGAAGTCGCAACCCGGCAGCAGGAGCTCACGGCAGCTTACGTGTACTCGCGCAGCTATGGAAACTTCAATCCGTTCCTCGAAGGCGGCGGCGGGGCAGTGATCTTCACGCCGACGCTGAACAATGGGACGCACCAATTCGACACCAAACAGACCACCAGCCTGGGTGGACTCTTCGGCGGAGGGCTGGCTTATGAGATCAGTCCCAGCTTCGATATTCGCGTCGAATATCGCGGCTTCATTCTGAAGGCCCCGGACTTCGGTTACCCGCCCTTCCAGACCAACCGATACTATGTGCTGATGACGCCCAGCTTGGGCGTTGCGTATCACTTCTAACGCTTGTCGCATTCGGGCATGCATAACGTCTAGCGTTTTGTAGCGAGCGGCAGAAGAGGGAAGGGCCCGGCTTGTGGCCGGGCCCTTCTGTTGCTGCAGCGGAGAAATTCGAGACGGGTAGCGCTGCTGGCGGAGAACCGCGCTCGAGTCTAGCGGAACCGGTATGCCCCGCCGATCGAGAACATGAACGGATTGATGGCCCCGCTTGGATAGCCTCCCCAGTGCTGCGCCTCAATGTCGGCGCGGAGGTTGATGCGGTGGGTCAGGACGTAATCCAGGCCGCCGCCGTACGCGATGACCCCGTAGGTGGCCGGTGTTCCGGGGAAGTAGATGTAGGGGACCGGGCGGTCATAGCTGGTATTGCCAACGCCCGCCAGTATCTTGACATAAGGCCGGTAGCGCCGGATGGGATAAACGAAGCGGCCGCCGGCCAGGTAGCTCTTTTCGAGGAAATCCTGCGGGGTGCGCGTGGTGGGATAATTCACCTCGGCCGTGACGCCGAAGTTCTGAGTAAAGTCGAAGTTGCCATAGAAACTGGCGCCGACGCTCAGCGCGGTGGGATCGGGAGCATTGTTGGGAGTCAGGAACCCGGTGGCGTCCGGCTTGAGGAACGAGATTGTCACCCCGACCTGGAGGGCGCCCCCGCGCGTGGCCGCAGGTTCAGCCTGGGCGTGAAGCCTCGTGGGGGCGACGGCCAGAGCGGAACTCAGAGCGAGGACAGACAGCACAGAAAGCGAGAAGTGTTTCATCGATGGAAGTCTCCTGTAGCGCGGCCCCTTTTGGCTGGAGAGGGACCGCGAAGTTGCAGCGGATACAAATTGGCCCGAAACGATCGGAAGCAGACTGGATTGAATGCTTCTGCGATTAGATCACTTCATCCGTCAGATGCTGAGATGCTTGCAGGAAAACTATTGCGGTGGTGCAGGAGCGGCAGATTCCGCCGCGGCCGCTGCCGGCGGCGCGCTGGAAGCAGGGGACGCGGGACTGGCAGCCGGAGCAGCCGGCGGTTGCCAGTACGTGAGCTTGAAGTATACGGGAGTGATCTCGAACGGGAGCTTGTCGCGAGGGCTGAGCACCGGAACGACCGGCGCATGCATCTGGATCACCTGGTCCGTCCAGGGATTGGAGCGGAGCAGGGAGCCTAGCGGCATGGCGGCCTGCTGCGTGAGGTTCTTGTTATCGAGCTTGGGAGCCTTGGCGACCAGGTCCTTCATCCAGAAGGTGCCGTCGGGGGCCATCAGGCTGTCGCCAAGCTGGGGTTTGCTGAGGGCCTTCAGGCCGGCCTCGCGAGCCTGAAGCTGTTGCAGATAAAGGCCAAAATAGCCTTCCTTGTCGGTCAGGTCCTTGACGCCGAGCATCTCCATGGCCTTCTTGGCGGCTTCCACGTTTTCCTGGTCGGTATGGCCCATGGGAAGCCGCTGGAAGGCCGATTCCGATGGGAACATGAGGGCGTCACTGAAGGCGTACTTGGTGTCGACGTGGTGGCCGAGGACGATATGCGCAAGCTGGAAGGCCAGAATGGCGTCCAGATTTCCTTCCAACTGGTTGCCGTCCGCAGTAGGAACGGCGGCAGTGTCGATCAGGCCCTTGGAGATCAGGATGGTGTTGCCAAAGGCGGTCGATTCCAAAGGCTCGGTGAGCAGGGTGCGCACCTTGATCGGACCGTCTGTCGGAATCTTGTTGTAGATGAGGATATTGTTGGCCAGGGCCGAAAGAATCTCATCGAACGGGCTGGGCGCGTCGATCAGGCCGGCGGTGTAGAGGCGCTCGACCACATTGTCTTCCGCCTGCTGGACCCATTCGTGCTCGGCCTGCAGCGGGCTCACATCGCTGGACTGCGCGCTTTCGTCGACCGCGCCCTGCACCTGCAGGCTGGTGAGGTCGGCTTCCTTCTCAGGAATCTTCAGCGCGTAGCCCCAGATGTAGTTGATGGCCTTGAACTTGAGGGTGTGGGTCGGGCTCTTCGGGTCCGTCTCCTCGATGTAGACCGAGGTGGGGAGCCACATGTTTTCCTGGACGTTGGTGCGCCAGGAGTCGAAGTGGAAATACTCCTTGGAGTCCTTCTCGGACCCCGAGAAGGTGCCATTGAAGCGGACCATCGCGCCGCCGTTGCGATCGACCCAGATGCGGCCGGAGAAGCGGCCGGGGGAGCCCTTCTTCATTGGCTGGACGTCGAAGACATCGGTGGCGATGGTGCCCAGAAACTCGTTGCGCAGGAACCTGAAGTTGTAGGTGTTGCGGTTGAAATCGTTGCTGTCGACCAGCAGCATCTGAACGAAGCCGGACTCCGAGAAGTTCAGGTGCAGACTGTTGGACAGGTCGGAGACGAACCCGGCGGAGTGCTTGAACAGACCGCCGAACTTGCCGGCGGGAGGCTTCTGGGCGCCGTAGCTGTTGTCGCCGATGACGTGGCCGAAGTCCACGCGGCCAAGGAAATGCTGGTCGCTGATGGGGATCTGGCCCATCACGGGATCGGCCCGCATGTTCTGGATGTAGGTCTCGACCAGTGGCGTGCGCAGCTTGAGGGTCTTGACGACCATCGCCTCGTTGGCGATGGTGCGATCGACCAGTGCACTCTGCGATTGGGTCAACTTCGTGCCTTCGGCATAGGAGTTGTCCACTTTTTTCTTTCCAAGGGGAAAGGCACTGGCCGGCACGACCGAAACGGCCAAAAGGGTGAAGGTCACGGCTGCGGTCAGGCTTGTCCGGTAATTCATGAGGGGTAAAGCTCCTTGGCTGGTGAGGATGCCATGCGGGCCATCCTTGCAGAAGTTGAGAGATGTACGATCAAGGCAGTTTTCAGGGATTTCTCCCCTAAGAATACAGCGTACCGGGAGCGCGCATCGATAAATAACGGTTGTTGTGGAAATTAGCCCATCTGGAAGGTAACTAGGACGACACCTTCCCATTCGACAGGATGGCCTTCGGAGTCCACGGCGGGCCGGAAACGAGTCGACTGGGCGGCTTGAATCGCGGATTCATCGAGGCCATGGCCGAGGCCGTGGACCACGCCCAGCACCTGAACGGCGCCATCGGCCGAAACCTTGATCCGGACCGAAACGTTGCCTTCCAGGTGCATCGCCTTGGCCTCCGGCGTGTAGGCCGGATCGGGCTTGAAGGTGACCACGGGAAGCTTGGCCAGCTTGGCCTGGACCGCGGCATGCACCACCGGCTGGGCCATCTCGGCCCGCAGATTGACCGGGGTATTGGCGTAGTTCCTGGAGTTCACCGGCCCGGTGCCGCCGGTGACGCCGAGCTTGACGCCGCGGATGGTGTTGCTGGCGTTGTCGCTCCCATTCATGTTGTGGCTGCCCGGGGAGCCGGAGCCGAAGTTGACATTGGTCGCCCGCGCACCGTTGCCGGTGTTGCCCGCCGGCATGCCGCGCATGCCCGAGACGCCGAGATTGACGCTGGAGGCCGCCGGGCCGTTCAGCGGCTTCAACGGATTGTCCGCCTGGCCCAGCCGGACAGCCGAGGGGTGCGCGTCGTTGTTAGGCACCGAAGCGGCCTTGGCCATGGCCAGGTTCACCTTGACAGGCGCGGGTGGAGGCGTGACGGCCTTGGGCGGCGCCGGGGCCAGAACCACGGGCTTCGGAATGGGGACCACGATGGGCTTGATGTCGGGGATCTTCTCAGGCTCGGGAAGCTTGATCTTGGGCTCGACGATCTTGGGCGGCTCGGGCAGCTTGACCGGCGGCGGGGGTGGCGGCGGTGGCGGCTTCGGCGCCGGCTTGGGCGGCTCGGGCGGAAGCGTCAGCTCGGCGACCTGCTTGGCGATGGCCGGATTGGACTTCACAATCATGCCCACGATGACAATGATCAGGGCAATCGCCACATTGATCAGAATCGATGTGAGGGCAGCGCCCTTGCTGCGCTTACCGTCGTCCAGCACACCGAAGTGGGCGAATTGGACACTTTGCGGCTTAGGATCGCTCGGCGGGATGGAATCTTGACTTCTCAGTGGCTCAGGCATGGCTTGGACTCGACTCTCATTGATTCTTGCGTAACTGCCGTAAAGACCATCGAGAAGGGAGTTTTATGACGAAGATAGCAGAGTTACCATAATATCGGTTCAATTTCTAACAATTCCTCGCAGTCCGGCCGGTTTGTTCCTTCGCAGTTACCTGCACCGATTAGACGTTGAATTTGCCCAATCTACTGCATTGCGAGTACCAAAGTGCCGGAGCGTGGAATTACCAGACCAACCGAAGGCTTTTAGGCAAGAATAGCGCACAACCCCGGTGTCGAGACGGTGACAACGGGTTAGGAAACTCTGATTATTCCCAAAACGGGACAGCTCGGGGCGCCCTGGGCGGGCGAATGCGACCCACACAACCGGCAGTACCGCCTTGGAGGCCGACCTGCTAGCCTTCCCTTGCACACCCGTAGCGCCCTGCTATTCCCCGCAACCCATCATTTTCAAGGAGATGCAACTTCATGCACAACCTGCTGCCCACCCTGTCCCACGACATGTTCCACCTTCCGGTCCCGCTGGCGGAGAAGATTCTGCGCCCGGTGATTGTCTATCTGTTCCTGATCGGGTTCCTGCGGCTGTTCGGCAAGCGCGAGCTGGCGCAGTTGAACCCCTTCGATCTGGTGGTGCTTCTGAGCTTGTCGAATACTGTGCAGAACGCGATGATCGGCGACGACAACTCGGTAACCGGCGGCATCATCGGGGCGTTTTCTCTGCTGGCGATCAACTGGGCCCTAATGTGGCTGCTGTATCGGACGCCCAAGCTGACGTCCGCCTTGCAGGGCAACGCGTCCACGCTGATTCAGGCCGGCGTTCCCGATGACGCGGAGCTCAAGCGGCAGGGGCTGACCCGCGAAGAGCTGATCTCCATCCTGAACAAGAACGGCTTTAACGATCCGGCCGATGTGGAGGTGTGCGTGCTGGAGCCGAACGGAACTTTCTATGTCAAGGGCAAAAGCCCATCGGGCGACGAGATCGGGCGCGGCGAGCTGATGGCCGCGCTCGAGGGGTTATCGGCCGAGGTGAAGGCGCTGCGCGACCACATTGCGGGCCAGGGCCGAGCATAAGGGCCGGAGGTGTAGCGTTATCCTCGATGGTCCCGATGGTGTAGAGGCACCCCAAACAGCAGATTCCTCCGCTGCCCTGCGGAATGACAACCAGAAAAGCAAAGCCCTCTGCACCAATGGACTTCTCCGCTCTGGGGTCCACGAAGCTCAAGTGTGAGGGGGCGGCGGTTGGGCGGATTTTGTCCGATCGGCGAGCGCCCGGGAGCGCGCCAGCAGCAGACGCTCGGGCGGGACCGCCCGTAGCGAGTCCTTGACGGCCGCGCGGTAGCCGCCCATGTAGATCGAATACATGACCGCGAGCGCGCAGCCGACGCCGAAGGCGAAGCCGAGGAAGAAGCCGAAGATCGAACCCCAGTAGACGTTCACGCTCTCCCTAGGATCGCACGCACGGGGTTCAGGAATCCCGATGCGGCCTGGGGGAGGTGCAGACGTCGAGTAGACCGGGCAGACAGCCGATGGCAAAGAACACCAGGCCGGACAGGAGGACGCGCATAGTGAGGGCTATTATCGGCCTGACGACTGAGCTTTCTTCGGCACGGCTGAAGATATTCACGTCTTGAGTGTGCCAATTTGGGACTCGCCCGGCGTTTTTGTGCGGTGCGGTCGGTCGCGTTTGCCTGTGTTCGAGGCGATGACGTACCTTGAGGCTCTGCGCTGTAGTCGAGCTGAAGGGTCGAGCTGAAGGCGGTGAGGGACGAGGGCGTGGGAGGAGATCAAGCGAGTCGATGACACCTGAAGGCAAGACCATTCCGGGCGATGGGATCGAGAGCGGCACCGCAAGGCAGGAAGAGGCTGCGGGGAACGCCGATGTGTTCCAGTCGCTGATGCGCGAGGACCGCGTGTTTCCGCCGCCGCCGGCGTTCGCGGCCAAGGCCTGGATCGGCAGCGAGGCCGAGTATGAGCGGATGTATCGGCGCAGCGTGGACGACCCGGACGGCTTCTGGGGCGAGGCGGCCGGAGAACTGGAGTGGTTCGCGCCGTGGGAGCAGGTGCTGAGCTTCTCCGATAGCGGTGCCGGCAGCGGGGCGCATGCGAAGTGGTTTGCCGGGGGAAAGCTGAACCTCTGTCACAACTGCGTGGACCGTCATGCGCAGGGTCCGCGGCGGGACCAGGTCGCGCTGCTTTGGGAGGGCGAGCCGTTTGCGGACGGGAGGCCGAGCGAGGTGCGGAAGCTCACGTTTGGCGAGCTTCTGGAGCAGGTGCAGCGGTTTGCCAATGTGCTGAAGTCGCGGGGGGTGACGAAAGGCGATCGCGTCGCGGTGTATATGGGGATGAGTCCGGAGCTGGCGATTGCGCTGCTGGCGTGCGCGCGGATCGGCGCGGTGCACTCGGTGATCTTCGGCGGGTTTGCGGCGCATGCGATTGCGGACCGCGTGAACGACTCGGATTGCCGGGTGGTGGTGACCCAGGACATCAGCTATCGGCGGGGCGCGGAAGTGAAGCTGAAGCAGATTGTGGATGAGGCGATGGGGACGTGCCCGGGGGTGCGCAGCGTGGTGGTGTTTCAGCGGGCTGCTGCTGTCAAGGTGGGCATGGTTCCCGGGCGGGATGTGTGGTGGCATGAGGCGATGGCCGCGGTGAACGCGGCGTGCCCGTGCGAGGCCATGGACGCGGAGGACCCGCTGTACATCCTGTACACCAGTGGAACGACGGGCAAGCCGAAGGGGCTGGTGCATACGACCGGCGGCTACTCGGTGATGACCTATCTGACCAGCAAGTACGTCTTCGACCTGCATGAGGAGGATGTGTACTGGTGTACGGCGGACATCGGCTGGGTGACCGGGCATAGCTATGTGGTGTACGGGCCGCTGCAGAACGGCGCGACCGTGGTGATGTACGAGGGCGCGCCCAACTGGCCGGAGAACGACCGCTTCTGGCAGATCGTGGAGCGGCACAAGGTGAGCGTGTTCTATACGGCGCCGACGGCGATCCGGGCGTTCGTCAAGTGGGGTACAGAATGGGTGCGCAAGCACGACCTGAGCAGTCTGCGGCTGCTGGGAACGGTCGGCGAGCCGATCAATCCGGAGGCGTGGATGTGGTATCACCGCGAGATCGGCGGCGAGCGCTGCCCGATCGTCGATACGTGGTGGCAGACGGAGACGGGAGCGATCATGATTGCGCCGATTCCGGGTGCGGTGGCGACCAAACCGGGCTCGGCGACGCGGCCGTTCTTTGGGATTGTGCCGGAGATCGTGAGCAAGAACGGCGAGCCGGTGCCGGCCGGGCAGGGCGGGCTGCTGGTGATTGCCAAGCCGTGGCCGTCGATCGCGCGGACGATATGGGGCGATGCGGAGCGGTACGAGAAGACGTACTTTGCCGAGGTGCGGGACGCCGAAGGGCGGGGCGTCTACTTTACTGGCGATGGCGCGCGCTGCGATAAGGACGGTTATTACTGGCTGATGGGGCGGGTGGACGATGTGATCAACGTCAGCGGGCATCGACTGGGGACGGCGGAGATCGAGTCGGCGCTGGTGGCGCATGCGAAGGTGGCCGAAGCGGCGGTGGTCGGGCGGCCAGACGAGCTGAAGGGGCAGGCGATCTCGGCGTTCGTGTCGCTCGAAGAAGGCCATGAGCCGAGCGAGGAGCTGAAGCAGGAGCTGCGCCAGTGGGTCGCGAAGGAGATCGGCGCGCTGGCCCGGCCGGACGACCTGCGGTTTACTCCCGCGCTGCCCAAGACGCGGTCGGGCAAGATCATGCGGCGGCTGCTGCGGGAGCTGGCGACCACCGGCGACGTCAAGGGCGATACAACGACGCTGGAGGACTTTGGGGTGGTGGCGAAGCTAAGGGAGCAGGACGAGTAGGGCAGGTCAGTCCGCTGGGCATTGGGAGATGGTGTTCGGGCTTCTGGTGTTCCCCACCCATGCGCAAGTGCGCGCATGAATGGGCCACCGGGAGAGTGAGCCATCCGCGAAGAACGCGACAAATGGGCCAGCCGGGACAGCGTCGGCCCGTGGCTCGCTTGCCGGGGAGAACCACGAACTTGTATTCATCGATCGATCCCATTCGATCAATCGCATTCGCGCGGGGCGGCAGCTCCGAAAAACAAATCAAGAAATAATCGCCACACCCTGTCGATTTCCCCGCCCTTCCTTCGACGTATCCATAGAGCGAGCAAATATGCTCTGACAAACAAAAAAGAGAAGCAATGTGATTTCTAGGCATCTACAAGTCCGCCAAAGCCGAGGGCCAGCCTGCAAAATAGCCCAGCCAGCCGTTGCCAAATAAGCCGCGATACTTCCACATTCATTCCAACTCAAAGAGGACAAAAAATGCGATTCATGGTCATCGTCAAAGCCACCCCAGAGTCAGAAAAAGAAGGCGCCCTCCCCGATCCACAACTCATGGCCGAGATGGGCAAGTACAACGAGGAGCTGATCAAGGCCGGCGTCGTGCTTGCCATGGATGGCCTCCAACCCAGCTCCAAAGGCGCACGGGTCAAGTTCTCCGGCAAGTCTCGCAACGTCGTCGACGGCCCCTTCACCGAAACCAAGGAGCTCATCGCCGGCTTCTGGATTTGGCAGGTCAAGTCCCTCGAAGAGGCCATCGAGTGGGTCAAGCGCTGCCCCAACCCCCACGCCGGCGACTCCGAAATCGAAATCCGCCAGGTCTTTGAGATGGAAGACTTCGCACCCATCCTCTCCAAAGAAGAGATCGAGCACAAAAAAAGCCGCCGCGCGGAGCTGCCAAATCAGCCCACAGCCAGATAGCCGCTGTTGCACTCCCCGTTTGAAGCTGGTGTGATCGGTAGCAGTGTCCGCTACCGATCCACATCACGCCACACATCGCACCATCGAAGCCGTCTGGCGCATCGAGTCCGCCCGCGTCATCGCCGGCCTCACGCGTCTCACCCGCGACGTCGGCGTGGCTGAAGACCTCGCGCAAGAGGCACTCGTCGCCGCACTCGAGCAGTGGCCGCAATCCGGCGTCCCCGAAAATCCCGGCGCTTGGCTCGCCGCCGCCGCCAAACGCCGCGCCATCGATCTCTTCCGCCGCAACGCCGTCGCCGAGCGCAAACACCAAGACCTCGCCCGCGACCTAGCCACACTCGAGCAGACTGTGCCCGACCTCAACTCCAACCTCGACGACCCCATCGGCGACGACCTCCTCCGCCTCGTCTTCATCTCTTGCCACCCCATCCTCCCGGCCGAGTCCCGCGCCGCCCTGACCCTCCGCCTCCTGGGCGGCCTCACCACGGACGAGATCGCCCGCGCCTTCCTCACTGCCGAACCCACCATCGCCCAGCGCATCGTCCGCGCCAAACGCACCCTCGCCGAGAAGCACATTCCCTTCGAAGTGCCCCGAGGCCCCGAGCTGGCCGCCCGCCTCTCCTCCGTGCTCGAGGTCGTCTACCTCGTCTTCAACGAGGGCTACTCCGCCACTGCCGGCGACGACCTTATTCGACCAAGCCTCTGCGAAGACGCGCTTCGGCTCGGCCGCATCCTCGCCGAACTCACACCCAGCGAACCCGAGGTCCACGGCCTCGTGGCCCTGATGGAGATCCAGGCCTCGCGCGCGCGAGCCCGCATCAGCCCGAGCGGGGAACCCATCCTCCTGCTCGAACAAAACCGAGCTCACTGGGACCTCCTGCTCATCCACCGAGGCCTCACCGCCATTGACCGCGCCCACAAGACCGGCAAACCCCGAGGCCGCTACCTCCTGCAAGCCGAGATAGCCGCATGCCACGCCCGAGCCCGCACCCCTGAAGAGAGCGACTGGCCCCGGATCGTCTCCCTCTACACCGAACTTGCCCACCTGACCCCATCCCCGGTCATCGAGCTCAACCGAGCCGTAGCCGTCTCCATGGTCCACGGCCCTCAGGCCGCCCTCGACCTCGTAGAAGCCCTCGCCACTGATCCATCCCTTAATCGCTACCACCTTCTGCCCAGCGTCCGCGCCGACCTCCTCCTCAAGCTAAGCCGCCCCACTGAAGCCCGCCACTACTTCGAACAAGCCGCGGCCCTCACCCAAAACGCCCGCGAACGGGCCCTTCTCCTAAGCCGCGCCACCGCCTGCAAAATCAAGTAAGACTACTTCCAACATAGAAAATTATGGGTCGCAAGACTTAGGTGATGAGGTTCCGAGGGAGGGGGGTATCACGTGCGGCAGCACGCGATACCCCACCCTTCGCGGTGAAGCTGCGAAAGGATGGGCCACCCGGCGAACTTCAAAGTGGCATCGGCAGGTCATACCGGCTCTTCCGCCTCCGCCTGGTGATGGGAGAACGCTGAGGATGGGCTTTGCTCCGAGTCGGCTCCGCTTGCTTCGAGGTCCATCCGTGCGATGAGACCGCCGGCGGTGCGATAGAAGTGCCAGACCTCGCTGTCGGAGAGCACATCGCCGGCAAGGCTCTTGACGAGCTGATGGACTCGGACATCGATCTTGTCCGCTCCGCGATCCAGCACCTCAAGCGGTTCGACATGAGGATCGAATTCTTTCCACTGGCGGCTCCAGTAGGCACGAATCTCCTCCTTTCCGATGACACGGCCGCCTTCCGATGCCTTGGGCCAACTGACGCTCTCGCTCATCAGCGCCAAGGCACTGTCGATGTTGCGCTGGTTGAAAGCAGAGTAGACCTCGGCTATGAGCGTCTGTGGGTTTGCCATCGAGTCCCCCCGGGGATGGTCCTTCGGCCTGCATGGCCATGATAAGTCCTTGTAAGCGCGCGTCTCGTCTTTGGTCGAGCGAAGAGTTGGAAGAGGGCGCGTGGAGTTGGACTTGGGGTCGCGTGCCGCCGCGGGCGATACCCCACTCTTTCACGGTGAAACTGCGAAAGGATGGACAACCAGAGTGTTGGGACGAGGCTGGTGTTCCCCACTCATGCGCGATGAGACTGCGCATGAATGGGCCACCCGGGGATTTTGGTGGGCGAAACTTGGGGTGGCGGCACACGTCTCAGCAGGTATGCGAAGAGGGCTGGAGTTGCGAAGGCTGGGATTGGGCTTGGTGGGATTGGGCTCGGTGGAGTGGATGGTGTTGCTGCTGGCGGCGGGATTGCTGGGGCAGACGGCTGGGGCGGTCGGGCAGACGCCTGCGCAGGACTCGGCTGGAACGCCGTCAGGGCCGGTGCTGGAGACGCGGCCGGAGGCGCCGGTGAAGAGTTCGATGTCGGTGCAGGCGAATCTGGTGGTGCTGTCGGTGGCCGTGCGCGACGATCATGGCAAGCTGGTCAACGACCTGACCAAGGACGACTTTGCGCTCAGCGTGAAGGGGCAGCCGCAGACCATCCAGTACTTCGGCCACGATACGGACAGGCAGTTGACGCTGGGGCTGCTGGTGGATGCCGGCCGGAGCATGCAGAGCTATCAGGAGGACGAGCGCAAGGCCAGCAAGGCGTTTCTGGAGACCATGCTGAATTCGGGCGGGCCGGCAGCGGCGAGTGTGAAGCCGGCGGCGCTGACCCAGACGCCGGGTGCCGGGGTGGGGATTGGTGCGGCGGGAGATGGCGGGGCTGCGGCTGGTGTGCGGCTGCCGGATAGGGCCTTTGTGGTGCAGTTTGCGAAACAGATTGAGATGCTGCAGGATGTGACCGGCGACCGGCAGAAGCTCGAAAACGCGCTGCGGCTGATCGGGACCGAGAGCCCGACGTTTCATACCACCGACACGGGCGACACGACCGACAGCGAGGGCCGGACGGTGCATCGGGGCGGGACGTCGCTGTACGACGCGATCTATCTATCGGGAAGCGAGATCATGGCCAAGCAGACCGGGCGCAAGGCGCTGGTGGTGCTGACCGATGGCGTGGATGTGGGGAGCAAGGAGGGGCTGGTGGACGCGATCGAGGCGGCGCAGCGGGCGGACGCGATCGTGTATGCGGTGTATTTCAAGGGCCAGCAGCGCAATAGCGGCTTTCCGGGGCAGCGGCGCGCGGGGTATCCGGGCCAGGATCCGGGTGGCGGCTATCCAGGTGGGGGGTATCCGGGCGGCGGCTATCCGGGGGGAGGCTACCCGGGCGGGGGATATCCTGGCGGGGGCTACCCGGGGGGTGGTTATCCGGGCGGCGGCTATCCGCCGGGTGGCGGCGGGAACCCCAAGCCGACGACTCCGGGTGGGCCGTCGCGGAAGCCTTCCGTGGATGGGCGGCAGGTGCTGGAGCGGATCTGCGGCGAGACCGGCGGGCGGGTGTTCGAGGTGAGCAAGCGGGAGACCATCGAGGACATCTTTGGCGAGATTGGCGATGACCTGAAGGCGCAGTACCGGCTGGGGTTTACGCCGGAAGACAAGGCTGCGCACGATGGGTATCACCAGATCGACCTGAAGCTGACTGGCGGGCTGGCTAAGAAAAAGATGGATGTTCAGACGCGGGATGGGTATTACGTGGGGACGGATTGAGGCGGGCGGGGCTGGGCTGGCTGCGGGCCCGGCGGATGCTACGCGCGGAGGGACAGAAGCAGATTCCCTGCGGGAATGATAGCCAGAAAAGCAACGGGAACGGCGGCAAAGAACCCAGGTGGACGGTTGACGTTCCCCACTCATCGCGAGAAAGCTTTGCGATGAATGGGCCACCCGGGCTTGGGGTGCGGCAACTCGCCGGGGTGTGGGTGCGGCAACTTTGATACTGGGCTAGCTGAGTCGCGCGGGGTTGGTTTGGGCTGGGAGCGACAATTGCGAGTGGGGCTCTTTGGTGCTGTGGCGGAGGCCGAGGTGGCCGGAGTTGAAGTGCACGAAGAGCCACGCCAGCAGGAAGACGACCAGGATCGAAACGCAGAACAGGATCAGGATCAGCAGGAAGTTCGGTTTGTTGGGAGGAAGCTGCTCGACTTGCATAGGGCTTGTGATGCGGCGCGGGGCGGCGCTGTTGCGCGGGGAGGGCTGGGGTTAAGGGATTTCGCCTCAGGATGTACGGGCAAACCAAACAGCAGATTCCTTCGCTTCGCTACGGAATGACAACCAGAAAGGCAACAGCGGGAATACGATTCACAACTCGGGATGTGCTCTAGCTGGTATCACAGGGAGGGCGGCGTGATCGCCGGGTCGATCCAGCCGTGGGCCTGCATCCAGTGCTGCAGCAGCAGGGGCCAGAGGGCGAGCTCGGGGGCGTTGCGAATGTTCTGGCCGAGGCCGGTGCCGTGGGGGCCGAACTCGAAGATGTGCAGCTCGGTGGGGACGTTGTCGCGCTGCAGGGCGTTGAAGAAGGCGGTGGCGTTGAGAGAGTTCACCTTGGCGTCGTGCTCGGTGGCGTAGATGAAGCTGGGTGAAGTCTGCGGCGTGACGTGGCGGACGGGGTCGATGGCGTCGATGGCCGATTGTGCGGGGTCTTCGCCGAGGAGGGGCTTCATGCCGGGCGAGCCGGGAATGCCGGGATCGAGCGAAAGGCGGCCGTAGCTGATGATGGCGAAGTCGGGGTGGGCGGAGAGGGCGTCGATGACGTCGGAGCTAGTGGCTTCGGGGGAGCGGGGGGTGAGGAAGGGCGGGTTGCCGTGGGGGTCGGCGGTGGCGAGGTAGCCGGCGAGATGGCCGCCGGCGGAGAAGCCCCAGACGCCGATGGCGTCGGGGCGGAGATGCCATGCTTCGGCGTGGGCGCGGACGAAGCGGACGGCGCGGAGGCCGTCGAGCATGGGCGCGGGGTAGTGGAAGCGCGGGGCGAGGCGGTACTCGAGGATGTAGGCACTGACGCCGCGGGCGTTGAGCCAGCGGGCTTCGGCGGCGCCTTCTTTTTCCATGACGAGATTGATGTAGCCACCGCCGGGGAGGACGACGACGGCGGCATGGGGACCGGGGCCGGGCGCGGGATAGCAGTAGAGCTGGGGGATGTCTTCGGGAGTGTCGCCCGCGGCGAGGGGAGCGCGGCCCGGCCAGAGGCGGGTTATGGACGCGTAGCCGGTGGGCGGGACGGTGGCGTGATGGACTTCCGGAGTTGCGGCTGGGGCAGATTGGGCGGTTGCGACGGGGACGGACAGAAGCGCCAGGAGGACGGCGGGAAATAGAGTGGAGGCGAGGCGACGCAAGCGCATATCGTCAGGATATGCGGAAGGGGGTTGAGTCGTCGCGTGAGCAGGACTTGTCTCGCGCGGGGCGGAGGAACGAATCGCTATGGCGAGCTGGCGGAAAGCATGGAGGATGCAGGCGGAGCGGGGCTTGCATACAGTGTTTTGTGTCGAGTTTCCAGCCTCCAGTTTGTCAGCTTCCAGTTTCGAGGGGCGACGGTGGTGAAAGGCAGGCGATCGCGTAATAGAGCGGTGCCCCTGATGGTGTAGAGGCGCCCGAACAGCAGATTCCTACGGAATGACAACCAGAAAAGCAACAGCGCAACTCGACACCAATGGGCGCTTTGCTCTGCTGTAGATTGGACGAAGCAGGTTGAGGGCGGGATATGAAATCAACGACGATGAGACGAATGACGGCGCGAGCGATGGTTCTGGCGTTCGGGATGACCGCGGCCGGGTTGCTGTTGAGTATGACCGGCTGCAAGAGCCAGCCGCCGGCCACGGAGGCTCCGGCAGCGTCGCCGGCGGCGGCACCGGCCCCGGCCCCGGCACCGACGTCGGCACCGGTGGCGGGGCCGGCAGTGCAGCCGGGTGTGGATGCGGCGGCCAAGGCGGCGCACCAGCCGGTGACGCAGTACTCGCCCAATAAGAACCTGTATCCGGCGGTGGAGGATGCGGGCAAGGATGTGCAGGCGGCGCTGGCGACGGCGCGGCGCGAGCACAAACGCGTGCTGCTGGACTTCGGCGGCGATTGGTGTGGCGACTGCCAGGTGCTGGATATTTACTTTCAGCAGGCGCCCAATGCGGCGCTGCTGGCGAAGAACTTCGTGAAGGTGAATGTGAACATCGGGCACGAGGACGCGAACCTCGAGCTGGCGAAGAAGTACGGCGTGGCCATGCCGCATGGTGTTCCGGCGCTGGCGGTGCTGAGTGCGAACGGTACGCTGATCTATGCGCAGGGCAAGGAGTTCGAGGACATGCGGTATATGCAGCCGCAGTCGGTGACGGAGTTTCTGGAGAAGTGGAAGCAGTAGTGGGGAATGGCATGCTGCGAAGCGCCGCGCGCGGCTGAACGCGGAGCACGCAAAGGAGAGACGCTATAGCTGTGTTCCTGATGGTGTATAGGCTCCAAAACAGCAGGTTCCTCCGCTACGCTGCGGAATGACAACCAGAAAAGCAAGAGCGCGAACTCTACACCATCAGGGATTCTGCTCTAAGGTCGCGGAGGAAGGCGATCGCTACCGGGGGCGCGAGGCACGGATGGCTCTGGCATCGAGCGTGAGGAGCGAGGACAGCCGATGGAGGGCGCAGCCGCGCAGGATGCTGGGGCTGGCGGGGACGGTGCGCCGGGCGGCGCTGGCGGCGCTGGCCCACGATGCGCTGACCCTGGCGCAGGCTACGGCCTACTCGGCGATGGTGGCGTTGTTTCCGGCGCTGATTGTGGCGGCGGCGGTGGTGACGCTGCTGCCGGACGCGCTGCCGCTGCGGTTTCAACTGGCAATTTTTTTTGACAGGGTGCTTCCGTCCAATGTGAGTCCGCTGCTGGATGCGTACTTCGCGACCTCGCACCGCAACCCGAGTACGGCGCGGGTGCTGCTGGGCTCGGTGGCGGTGAGCATTACGGGCGCGACCAGTGTGATGGCGACGCTGATGGAAGGGTTTCGGCGCGCGCACGATCTGCCGCTGGGGCGGGGCAGCTTCTGGCTGCGGCGCGGGCGGGCGCTGGCGCTGGTGCCATTGTCTTTGCTGCCCATGACGGCGGTGAGCGTGCTGGTGGTGTTCGGACATGTGATGACGCACTGGCTGGTGGCGGCGGTGGCTCCGGAATTGCGCGAGACGGTGGAGGTGGCGGCGTCGTGGCTGCGCTGGGTGCTGGCGCTGGCGGGCAGCGTGGGGATCATCGCGGTGATCTACCATCTGGGAACGGATGTGAGCGTGCATGTGGGCGGAGAGCTGGCTCCGCTGCTGCGCAAGCCGTGGAGCGTGCTGCGCAAGGACTGGAGCTGGCGGGCGAGTCTGCCGGGAGCGATGCTGGCCACGCTGCTGTGGTTCGTTACGACGCTGTGCTTCGGATTTTATGTCACGCGGTTTGCGAATTACTCGCGGGTGTACGGATCGCTGGGGGCGGCGATCGCGCTGATGTTCTGGCTGTACATCATCGCGCTGAGCGTGCTGATCGGCGCCGAGTTCAACGCGCAGCGGGCGTCGGCGGTTCGCGATCCGGAGCTGGGCCGGGGTTAGGCAAGCTCGGATCACTTCCGGAAGATTGCCTCAGTGGCTCAAGCCACATTGGAACGATGGAGGTGGCGGCGGGACTTGAAGTCCCGCCTCTTCCAGGCAGATGCTTGACCAGAGGTCCCTTAGGCAAACTGCCGGGACTGCGACGCAGGCGGACAGGTAGAATTGCTGACTGACAGGCAGCGCGGACAATTTGTCGCAAGGTCAAACGATTTCGTAAAGCGCTTCACGGAAGGTCTGATTGAGCCTGCAGGATTGCCTCAGTGGCTAAAGCATTTCCCTTAATGACGTAGTGGCAGCCCCCACAGCAGATTCCTCCGCTTCGCTGCGGAATGACAACCAGAAAAGCAACAGCGGGAACCCTATACAAATTCGGGAAGAAGGAATGGCATGGACGGCAGAGGCACGGCAACAAGCGTGGGAACGTATCGCAGGGCGAAGATCGTGGCGACGCTGGGGCCGGCGTCGAATACCGAGGAGACGTTCCGGCAACTGCTGCGCGCGGGGCTGGATGTGGCGCGGCTGAACTTCTCGCATGGATCGCATGAGCAGAAGACGGAGCTGATCGCGATGGTGCGCAAGGTCGCGAGAGAAGAGGACAAGCCGATCTGCATTCTGGCGGACCTGCAGGGGCCGAAGATCCGCACGGGCACGCTGGTGGGGCATGTGCCGGTGCTGCTGACGGCGGGCAGGCGGCTGGTCATTACACCGGACGCGGTGGAGGGCACGGCCGAGCGCGTGAGCACGGTGTTTACGACACTGGCCGAAAACCTGAAGCCCGGCGATCAGATTCTTTTGTCGGATGGATTGATCGAGCTGCGCGTGGTGGAGATTGCGGGCGCGGATGTGGTGGCGGAGATCGTCAACGGCGGATTGCTGGGCGAGAAGAAGGGGATCAACCTGCCGGGCGTGGCGATCAAGGTGCCATCGCTGACCGAGAAGGACGAGGAAGACCTGGAGTTTTGTCTGACGGCCGGGGCGGACGCGGTGGCCGTATCGTTTGTGCAGACGGCCGACGATGTGCGTTATGTGAAGCGGCGGATCGCGGAGCTTGGTTCGGACGCGTGGGTGATTGCGAAGCTGGAAAAGCCGCAGGCGGTGGACCATCTGGACAGCATTCTGGAGGCGGCGGACGGGATCATGGTGGCGCGCGGCGACCTGGGCGTGGAGGTGCCGCCGGAGAAGGTTCCGGCCATTCAGAAGCACATTATTCGCAGGGCCGCGGAGTATCGCAAGCCGGTGATTACGGCGACGCAGATGCTGGAGTCGATGATTGAAAATCCGCGGCCGACCAGGGCCGAGGCGAGCGATGTGGCGAACGCGATCTACGACGGGACGGACGCGGTGATGCTGTCGGCGGAGAGCGCGGCGGGCAAGTACCCGGTGGAGTCGGTGGCCATGATGAACAAGATTGTGGTGGAGACCGAGATGCAGATGGGGTTGTTGAGCCACCGGCCGGAGCTGCGGCCGGCGGCGATAGGCAAACGGCGGGCGCTGACGGTGCCGGAGACCATCTGCGAGTGCATGGCGCACTCCGCGCAGGACCTGGATCTGGCGGCGATCGCGATTTTTACGGAAAGCGGGAATACGGCGCGGCTGCTCTCGAAGTACAGGCCGGAGGCGCCGATTTATGCGCTGAGCCCGGATGCGAATGTGGTGCATCGCGCGATGCTGCTGTGGGGCACGTTTCCGATTCAGTGCGAGCGGTTTGCGGGCACCGACACGCTGGTGAATATGGCGGAAGAGATGCTGGAGTCGCGCGGTTTTGTGAAGCCGAAGCAGGTGGTGGGGATCGTCGCAGGAACGGCGACCAAGACTGGGGCGACGAATTTCATGCGGCTGCATTTGATCGGGGACCGGTGAAAGAAGATGCGAGATGCGAGATGCGAGATGCGAGGTGCAAGGTGCAAAGTGCAAAGTGCAAGGTGCAAGGTGCAAGGTGCGAGATGCGGGAGATAGATGAATCGTTCGTATCGTGATTTCTTGGCTTGGCAGAAGTCGATGCAGCTTTCCATAAGAATTTACGAGTTGACGCGTGGATTTCCGCGCGAGGAGATGTACGGAATGACGAGCCAGCTCCGTCGAGCCAGCATTTCGGTGGTTAGCAATATTGCGGAGGGCCACGGCCGCGGTACTCGGGCCCAGCTCGCAAATTTTCTGTCAATTGCTCGGGGTTCTGTCTTTGAAGTTGAGGCGCAGCTCCTGCTTTGCAGAGAGCTTGGCATGGGCGACAAGGCCCCTCTGGATGAGTGCCAAAGTCTCTGCGACGAGGTTAGCCGAATGTTGTACGCGGCGCTCTTAGGCTTGAGAGTGGCGCCTTCGGAATAGACTTCGCATCTCGTATCTCGTATCTCATATCTCGTATCCTCTTTTTCTATGGGTAAGATTCGCGTGTTGTCGGACCAGGTGGCTAACCAGATCGCCGCGGGCGAGGTGGTGGAGCGGCCTGCGTCGGTGGTGAAGGAGCTGCTGGAGAATGCGCTGGATGCGGGGGCGACGCGGATTCGCGTGGAGGTCGAAGCCGGTGGGCGGAAGCTGATTCGCATCGTGGACAACGGGCATGGGATGGGGAGAGACGACGCGCTGCTGGCGTTCGAGCGGCATGCGACGTCGAAGCTGCGGTCGAGCGATGACCTGTTGTCGATTGCGACGCTGGGGTTTCGCGGCGAGGCGCTGCCGTCGATTGCGAGCGTGGCGCGGGTGAGTTTGGAGACGCGCGCCGAAGAGGATGAGGTTGGCACCGCGATGGAAATTGCGGGCGGAAATATTCTGCGCGTGGAGGACGCGGGGCTGCCGGTGGGAACCACGATTGCGGTGCGGGATTTGTTCTTCAATACGCCGGCGCGGCGGAAGTTTTTGCGCGCGGAGCAGACCGAGCTGGGGCATGTGGCGGCGCTGGTGACGCACTATGCGCTGGCGAATCCGGCGAAGCACTTTGAGCTGCACTCGGCAACGCAGGCGCTGTTGATGGCGCCGGCGGTGGCGAACGCGGGTGAGCGGCTATATCAGGTGTTTGGGCGCGACGTTTTTGAGAGCATGATTGCGGTCGCCGCGGAGATTGATTTTGCGCGGGCGGGGCTGCCGGAGCCTCCGCCGTGGAAGCGCGCGGAGGACTATGAGGCGGCGGAGCCGGGGTTTTTGCGGCTGAGTGGATTTGTGTCGAAGCCGGAGCTGCAGAAGCTCAATCGGAATTCGATTTATGTGTTTGTGAATGGGAGATTGATCCGCGACCGGCTGATTTTGCATGCGTTCAGCGAGGCGTATCGGAATATTCTGCCGCCCACGTCTTTTCCTGTAGTCCTGCTGTTTCTGGAGATGCCGCCGCAGGAGGTGGATGTGAATGTGCATCCGGCCAAGACTGAAGTACGGTTTCGACAGGGGAGTTTTGTGCATGATTTTGTGCGGGACTCGGTGCGGACGGCGCTGATGAAGGCGCGGCCGGCTGCGAGTTTCTTTCAAGCCTTGCATGGAGGCGCGACGGCGAGCGCGGGGTTGATGGTGGATGTGAGTCCGCTGCCGGGCGTGGACCGGGCGGTGTATGGACCGCGTGCAGGCGCGCTCGTTTCGGAGAGCGAAGGAGCGATCGAGCCGGGGGATGTGGCGGCTTTTGAGCTGCGGGAGCGGATGGTTGCGCCGTCGGCTGGAAGGCTGGGGTTTGAGGGTTCGGGGATGGCGGTGGGGTACGACGAGA
Source organism: Granulicella sp. (assembly GCA_965277925.1). GTDB lineage: Bacteria > Acidobacteriota > Terriglobia > Terriglobales > Acidobacteriaceae > Granulicella. Next base: position 4,355,903 of record OZ255850.1, read on the forward strand.
TTCGTGCGACCCCACTCATCGGCGATGAAGCCGCCGATGAATGGGGCACCCGGAATGGGGCGGGGCAGCCGACGCTGAATTCGCTGGCGACGTTGAAGCCGCTGGGGCAGTTGCGGGATTCGTTTATTCTGGCCGTCAATGAAGAGGGGTTGTGGATTGTGGACCAGCATGTGGCGCATGAGCGGGTGCTGTTTGAAAAGATTCTGCGCGAGCGCAAGGTGGAGCAGGTCCAGCGGCAGCGGCTGCTGATGCCGGTGCTGATTGAGCTGCTGCCGGCGCAGATGGTGACGTTCGCGGCGATTGCGGAGGAGCTGGAGCGCAATGGCTTCGAAGCCGAGCCGTTCGGGCCGAAGACGGTGGCGGTGAAGGCGACGCCGGTGGGGCTGGAAGGCCGCGAGCTGGAGCGGATGCTGGCAGAGGTGCTGGCGGTGACCGAGCGCGAGCAGCAGGCGGAGAATGAAGAGGCTCGGCGGACGCGGATTGCGGCGTCGATCGCCTGCCATGCAGCGATCAAGGTCAACATGCCGCTCGAGCCGGCGAAGATCGATTGGCTGCTGCGCGAGCTGGGCAAGACGGAGCACCCGACGAGCTGTCCGCATGGGCGGCCGATCGCGTTGCGGTATTCTCTAAGAGACATCCAGCGGGCGTTTCAGCGGATTTAGAGCGGCGCCCCGATGCTATATCGCCATCCCGAGAAGCAGATTCCTCCGCTTCGCTGCGGAATGACAACCAGAAAAGCAAGTGCAAATGCAAATCGACAGCAGGTATTTTGAAGTCGACTTTTGCGGGCACATGAAGGGGAAATTTTGAGTTCACCACCAGAGTTGAATCAGGAGCAGCTTGTGGCTGCGCGTGCGTTGGCGTGGAAGCAGGCGGGCGAGCCGCTGCTGACGCTGGAAGCAGCGCGGGATTGGATCAACGAGCGCGGGCTGGTACTGTTTGCGCCGTCGGCGCAGTTGAGCGCGCCTGCGCCGTCGCTGGTGGAAGCGACGCTGGGTGCGTCCAATCCCACACCAACAGCGGCCGAGACCGAGACTGCGCGTGGCCTGCTGGCACGGCTGGTGGGCGAGGGTCTGGCGCTGCCGTTGAATCTGCTGGGCGCGAGTCCGCAGGGGCAGGCCAGCGATAGCCCGGACTTTGTGGTGAGCGCGCAGGTGTTCAGCTTTGTGTTCACGATGCGCGGGGACAAGCTGTGGAAGCAGCCGCCCTCGACCTCGGGCGCGGTGAAGGTTTCGCCGCTGGGACTAAGGGTGTATGAGGTGCTGACCGAGCGCGGGGGGATGACAGCCGCGGAGCTGGCGTCGGAGCTGGGCCGCGAGGTGACCGAGACCGCGATCCTGCGCGCGTTGAGCGAACTTTGGGGACAGCTAAGAGTCATACCGCTGCTGGCGCAGCGCGACGCTGCCGCGACGTTGTGGGAGTTGACTACGCGGCGGTTTACCAAGGCGATCAAGGCGGGCGCGAATGCGGGGCAGCCGACGGCGCTGTCGGCTCTGGTGTCGCTGTATCTGGCGCAAGTGTTTGCGGCGACCGAGGAAGAGGTGGTCACGTTCCTGTCGCCGCTGACGGCGCGGTCGCGGGTGCGCGAGGTGCTGCATGCGCTGCTGGGTGCGCGGCAACTGGAGACCCTCGCGGTGGAAGGCCGGACGCTGCTGCATATTCCGGGAATGCTGCCGGAGGCTGCGCAGGTTGCGGCTGCAGCGCCCGTTGAAGGCGAGGGTGGGGATGGAATCACAATGGTGGCCGCGGCGGAGGAGCGGCCAAAAAAGGTCGGCACCGGGCGGATTGGCAAATTTGAGGGCGAGCGCAAGCCGGGCAGTGAGTTTCGCGGCAAGCCGACGCGAGCGTTTGGTGCGGGGGCGGGACGGCCGGGTGCTGGGCGTTCCGGAGCAAGCGCTGCGAGAGGGGGCGCTAGCGCGGGGCGTCCTGCTGCGCGGTTTGGCGCGCGGGCCGATGGCCAGAGCGATCGGGAGCGGCGGCCGTTCAAGAAGGACGGTCGGGCCGCGGGGCCGCGAGCGGTGCGGCCGGGCTTCGCGAAGCATACGGATTTGGCTAGGCCCTCGGATTTTGGTAAGCCCTCGGGTTCTGCGAAGCCTTCGAATTTTGCGAAGCCGTGGGATGAAGATCGAAAGGCGCGCCCATCGGAGGCGACCGCGGCGGCTGCACCGGATTCATTTACGAAGTTTCGCAAGCCAGCCGCCGAGCATCGCGAACCGCTGGGTCCGAGGGAGCAGGCGGGGCTTCCGCCGGAGCAGCGTAGTGGGCCGCCGCCGCGCGCGCAGCACGGAACCTTCGATCGCGCCAGCAAGCCGGGTGGTTTTGCGAAGCGCCCGTATGCTCCGAGAGCGGCTGCGGGCGGGGCTCGGCCGGTGGCAAAGCGGGCTTATGCGCCGCGTGCGAGCGAGGGTGGGGGTGGTGCGGGATTCAAGCCGCGCGGCTATGAGCAAAAGGCGGAGCGAAGGGCGGAACGAAAGCCGGAAGGCGGGGCGGAACGCGGGCCACAACGTTCGGCGGCGCGTGGGCCGGGGTCCAGGGCGGGAGGTGCGGCTGATCGCGGAGCCAAGCCGGGCGGCTTCGGCGCGAAACGTCCTTATACGCCAAGAGCTGCGGAGGACGGCGAGCGTCCGTATGCGAAGCGGCCGTACACTCCACGGACGACTGAGGGTGGGGAGCGGAGCTTTGCGAAACCGAAGTTCGACCGCGATTCGAAGCTGGGTGGATTTGCAGCGAAACGGCCCTATGCGCCGCGCGCGAGTGAGGGCGGTGAGAGCAGTTTTGCGAAGCGGGCGACTTCGCCTCGACCGGCAGAGGAGGGCGAGCGGATGTTGCCCAAGCGGCCGTACAAGCCGCGGGCGGCGGATGCGGATAAGAGGCCGTTCACGAAGGCGCCTTGGACTGCGAAGGAGGGTGGCGAGAGTGGCGCGGGCAAGCGGCCATACAAGCCGCGCGCGGAGGGCGGGGGTGGCGCGGGAAGTCGCAAGAGCTTTGGAAGCAAGCCCGCGGGCAAATTCGGCGGCGGGGCGGGAGCGAAGTTCGGCGGCCGGCCCGGAGCCAAGTTCGCGGGCAGACCGGGTGGCACGGCGCTTCCAAGCGGAAAGGCCGGCGGAAAATTCGGTGGAAAAGCCGGAGGCTTCGGTGCAAAACGTGCTGGATCGGGAGGCGCAAGGCCTCCGGCGCGCAGAAAGCCTGAGGGGGATGAGCGCGGATGAACTCGGCGGGTAGCGCAACAGCTAGCTCGGCGATGAGCTCGGGCGAAGGTCGGCCTGAGTCGCCAGCGGCGGCTCCGGCGAACGCTGTGGCGCCGGGGTCGAGCGCGCGCGAGCGGCCGGTGATTGCCATCGACGGGCCGGCGGGCGCGGGTAAGAGCACGATGGCGGCGCATCTGGCGCGGCGTTTCGGGTTTCTCAACCTGGAGACCGGGGCGATGTATCGGGCGTTGGCGCTGAAGGCCATCGACCAGGATCTGGACTTTGAGGATGAGGCCGCGCTGCTGGATGTGGCCGGTCAGACGCAGATTACGCTGAAGCCGCAGATGGAAGGCAATTGCGTGCTGCTGGACGGAATGGACGTGTCGCGGCGGGTGCGCGACGCGGATGTGACGGCGGCGGCTTCGCGAGTCTCGGTGCATGCGCGGCTGCGGGCCTGGATGGTGGAGCAGCAGCGGCGGCTGGGCGAGCGCGGCGGCGTGGTGATGGAGGGGCGCGATATCGGGACGGTGGTGTTCCCGGACGCGGAGGTAAAGATTTTTCTGGATGCGGCGCCGGAGGTGCGGGGCAATCGGCGCTATCGGCAGGTGGCGCCGGGTGAGCGCGAGGCCCAGCCGGCGGTCACCGAGGCGGCGCTGCTGCGGGAGTTGAAGGAGCGCGACGAGCGCGACCGGAACCGGGCAGAATCGCCGCTGCGACCCGCGCCGGACGCGGTGATTCTGGATTCGACGGGGATGACGTTGGACGAGGTGCTGGAGGCTGCGGAGGCCATCGTGCGGAAGGTTATGGAGAGGACGGGGGAGTCTTAGGGAGAATCTCTGCTTGGGTTTTGTGGCTTCCCAGCCGTGCACACCGGGCTGCAAGCAGGGCAAAAGCAGATTCCTGCGGAAGGACAACAAGAAAGGCAAGAGCAAAGGCAGGAACGAAGGTAGAGCGAAGCTGCACCGGAACCGGTGCGATTTCGAGTCATGCAAATTTTAAGCTGGAAAATTTGCCAATCGTGCTAACATTTCCCCATCGTTTGAAACAGATTGGTTTCTGCAACAAGTTGGGGCCGAAGCTGCATTTGGATTCAGCGTCAAAGTCAATCACAAGGATTTACGGACATGGAACAGGGAACAGTGAAGTGGTTCAACGACGCCAAGGGTTTTGGCTTCATCAGCAGGCAAAACGGTGAGGATGTGTTTGTGCATTACTCGGCGATCAACTCGAACGGATTCAAGAGCCTTCAAGAGGGTCAGGCCGTTCAGTTCAACGTGGTGAAGGGGCCGAAGGGCTGGCAGGCGTCCGACGTCCAGCCTCTCTAAGCTGTAGAGTCCTGATGCAGGTCTGGGCTCCGGCTTGGATCGCGCAACAGCGGTGGGCGAGATTGATCGACATTGCGGAAGATCGCAAGAGGCAAAAGCAAGAGGGAAGATCCGTGGCTTTTCCCTCCTGCGGCTGGGGCAATCTCGACCGGGGAATCTTGACCTGAAGAACGTGACAGGAAGAGGTGCGCAACCGCACCCGAAGGTGCGGTTGCGCGCTTGATCCGAGAGCGAGCCCGGCCAATCCCTAGGCGACACGCCGGCGGCGAAGGATGCCTGCGCCTCCGAGCAGACCGGTCGACAGTAGCCAGAACGTTGCCGGTTCCGGTGTGACGGCAGGAGTGCCGCCGGGATTGCCGCCGGGATTGCCGCTGGGATCGCCGCTGGGATCGCCGATATCGCTGCCGCTCGCCGAGCAGTCGTGGATGCTGTTGGTATCCAGAGTGACAGCGCCGTTGATGGCCAGCGCGCTGCCGCAGGTGATGTTCGCGCCGGTATTCAGGGTGATGCTGGTCAGGGCCAGGATATCTCCATTGAACGTGGTGCCGGTGCCGAGGGTGGCGGAGCTTCCGACCTGGTAGTAGACGTTATCGTCGCTGCCTTGATTGAGGAGGCTTACCGTGGAGTTGCTCGCGGTCGTCAGCGTGCTTCCAATCTGGACAATGATGTCCGCATCGTTCATGTTGGCAAAGTTCAGCGTCAGGTCGCCCGTCAACTGGGCGGACGAAGCAAAGAAATACACGCCGGGAGTTAGCGTGAGGCCGCCCAGGTCGGTCCCGGTAAGGCTGTGGGTCGCAGCCTGACCAGCCAGGGAATTGTAGGCAGTGATCGTGTCATCATGACCGGTTGCAGCTACTGCATTTCCAGGCTGCAGGGTGTTGGGGGGAGTAATGGTGCCCGCAGGAAATCCGGTAATGGCACTACCCGGGAAGACGCCGACGTCTCCCCCGGATACAACGCTTGAGCCCGTGTTGGTTACTGTGGAGCCGGCGAGAACACCAAAGTTACTGGCCGTGCCAAGAGTGAGAAGTGGATCGGCGTGCCCGGAGGCGGCGAAAAAGCCAATGACGGTGAGAATAAGGAGGCTGGGCAAGTGCTTCATGTGAGAAACCTCAGGTTGAACAAAACGGGGCTCTGTAGCGTGAGAGATCGGCTGAGTTCGTATATTGTGGAACTTTTTTAGCACAACAGGATGGTACCCGGGAACTTGTATCTCACATAGGAACAGGTAAAGATTGCGTTTTCGTCCACAAATGGGGTCTGTGCCCCAAATTTATCTGAGGAAGAAGCACGTGAATACCCACTTCGGTAACCAAGCATGGGTTACCAGAAATTCTTTCGTTCTCATGTGAAAATTATCGACAGTCGTGCATGCGCGGCTGTATGGAGGGGACCGGCGCTCGTCATTCGAGACGATTCGAATCAGGATTGCGGCGGTTTCGCCGGACTGGCCGCCGGGATAGCGGGCTCGGCCTTATCCGGCGAAACCGGCAGGCCGTCTGGGCCGATGACGCGGTCGCTCTGGATGATGGTGGTGGTGGTGCGGAACTTCTTGTAATCCGATGTGACCAGGTGGATGCGGCCGTTGATTTTGCCGAAGAGCAGGATGCGTGCGCTGCCCTGGGCGTCGACCGAGGCTGGCAGCCAGACTTCGTTGTTGATTTTCGTGGAACGGAAATCGAAGCTGAGGCCCTTGTGGATGTCCAGCAGGAGGCCGCCGCCGACTTTGAAGTCTTTGAGAAAGTGGCCTTGGCCTCGAACAAGAACGCGGTCCCGTTCGTCGATCCAGACAGTGCCGACGAGATCGCGAAAGACTCCCTGGAATTCGTTGTGACTCTTGGCGGCGGGGTCGCCGGCGTAGTCGGCGACGATGGTGGAGCGGTCGTCGAGATCGATGCGGCGGGGATTGGAGAAGGTCCCGAGCTTTAGGATCTGGGCTGCGGTGACGAGATCGTCGCCGCGGAAGGTGGAGACTTCCGTCCCGTTGGCGAGGGTGGTGTGGCGCTCCTTGTATTTGGCGACCTCCTTATCGATGCGGGCGTCCTCTTTCCTGGTCTCGTCGGGGGTAAGGGGTTTGCCATTGCGGGCGACAACGCGGTTGATGCGGGCGCCCTCGATCGTCACGCTCTCGGAGTCGGTGATGGCAGTTTTCTTGAGGTTGCCCTTGCTGTCGAGCTCCTGCTCCTCGAAGTGGACATGGTAGGTATAGTCTTTGCGCTGGACCTGCGAGCGCAGGGCATTCTGCTCGACATCGAGGATGAGTTGGCGAAGGTCGGGCAGAGGCTGCTGCGCGGAGACAGGACTCGGCGGCGGCAGGATGGGAGTGGGCTGCTGCGCGTGCGCGAGAAGGCTGGCGGCGCAGAGTGCGGCTGACAAGATCGTTCGGCCCATGGGTTGATTTTACGTGGCCGGATTATCTACGATTCGCAGGCCCGGATCGAGGTGGGTGAGTGGGATGATAGGTCTGTGGGCGAGACAGGGCACGTCGATTCAACGGACATAGGACCGCGGCACGATCTGGCTGCCGGCGTGGACGGCGGCGTGGGAACGGGAGCGTTCGCGCCGCTGAAGCTGCCGCTGTTTCGCGATCGCTGGATTGCGTCGACAGTCTCAAGCGTGGGCACGTGGATGCAGGACACGGCCGGCACGTGGCTGATGACCGTGCTGACCACCTCGCCGCTGCTGATTGCGCTGATGCAGACAGCCGCGAGCCTGCCGGTGCTGATCCTGGGGCTGCTGGCGGGAGCGACGGCCGACATCTACGAGCGGCGGCGGCTGCTGATCTTCTGGCAGGCCTGGATGCTGGCTAGTGTGGCGGTGCTGGCGGTGTTGACGCTGGCCGGGGTGATCTCGCCGGTGACGCTGCTGCTGCTGACGTTTTTGCTGAATATCGGCTCGGCGATGAACAATCCGGCGTGGCAGGCGATTGTGCCGGAGCTGGTTCCGCGCGAGCAGATTCCGAGCGCGGTGACGCTGAACGCGGCGAGCAATAATATTGCTCGGGCGGTGGGGCCGGCGGTCGGCGGGTTGATGGTGGCGGCGTTTGTGAACGCGGACCGGGGCGCGGGTTGGGTGTTCGCGCTGAATTCGGCGTCGTTCGCGGGCGTGATCTGGATCCTGTGGCGATGGAAGCGGACGCCGGTGTTTTCAAGCGCGCTGCCGGCGGAGCGCATCCGAGGGTCGGTGCGCTCGGGGCTGCGCTATCTGCGCTATGCGCCGGACCTGCAGGCGCCGCTGATTCGTGCGTTCACGTTTACGTTTTTTGTGAGCGCGGTGTGGTCGCTGCTGGCCCTGGTGGCCAAGCGCGATATGCGCGAGCAGGGAGCGATGGGGTATGGCATTCTGAATGGCTGCCTGGGCGTGGGCGCGGTGATTGGGGCGACGTCGCTGGCGCGGATTCGCAGGACGATCGATGCGGATACGCTGCTGTGGATTGCGTCGCTCTATTACATTGCGATGCTGGTCGTTTTGGCGCTGGTGAAGATACCGGCGGTCGCGATTGTGGTGCTGCTGGGTGGAGGTTTTTTCTGGACGACGACCATGGCGACGCTGAATGTGAGCGTGCAGTTGAGCGTGCCGGCGTGGGTGTATGCGCGCGCGCTGGGCGCGTACCTGATGACGTTCCAGGGCGGGCTGGCGCTGGGCAGCGTGCTGTGGGGAGTGATCGCGCAGAAGAGCTCGACGAAGGTGGCGCTGATCTGCGCGGCGGTTGGGCTGGCGACGTCGCTGCCGTTCATGCGGAGATTTCACATCCTCAAGGGCGCGCTTCCGGACCTGACGCCGTATGCGTGGAAGACTCCGCCGGCCGGACTTGTGACGACTCCAGGGCCCGATGTGGGGCCGGTGCGGATTTCGATCGACTATAGAATTCCTGCGGAGAACTATGCGGAGTTTTCGCACGCGGTGTATGAGCTGAAGGGCGCGAGGCTGCGCGATGGTGCAATGCGCTGGGGGATCTATCGCGCAGCGTCCGACCCGGAGCAGTTGAACGAGACATTTTTGATGGAGAGCTGGCTGGAGTATCTGCGCTCGCGCGAGCGGACCACGGAGGCGGACCGGGTGATACGCGATCGGGTATGGGCGCTGCATCGCGGCGATGGGCCGCCGCGGGTGAGCCATCAGGTGTGGGCGGCCGAGGTGTCACGTGAGTAAGTAGGTATGTCCTCGATGATGGGAAGCGCGTTGCACGTTACGAACGCCTGAGGCAAGCGCGAAACTTAGAATGACGAACAGATGTGTCGCGCAACCGCGGCGGAAGCAGCGTGAAGGCAAACGGTGCGGCTAAACCAAGCTACAGGAACCAGGCGAAGAGCGCTATCAGTGAGAAGCCGGCGATGAGCACGTCCGCGGCGACTGGCCAAAAGATTGCGATGACGATGACACCGGCCATCTGTATGATCCCGAGCAGACCTGCGAGGTTTCGCTTCCTGGCCCATACCTGATAGCCCTCATCGTCCCAGTGCTGCTTGCGGCCTAAGAGGCGAAACAGGGTCATCATCTGAACCTGCAGATAGCCGCATATCGATACCTGCAGGACTGGCGCTGAAGCGTGCGGATGCATGGCGATGCCCTGCACCAGCAGAGGCGTGAGGCTCAACAGGAACAGGAAGCCGAAGTTGGCCGCCAGCATCCCGCCGCTGATGATGCGGGTGCGGTTGAACACCTGGTGATGCACAACCCAGGCAAACGCCACCAGGACAAAACCCAGGATGTAGGCCAGCAGCATGGACGCCATTGGCAACCAGACCTTCCAGCCCGCCTCGGCCGGCGGGTGGAGATCGATCAGCATGACGGTGATCACGATGGCGATGACGGCATCGGAGAAGAGCTCGAGCCTGTGTTTACTGATCAAGTGCAGTTGCTCCTGCGGAAAGATTATCTTGAACACCACGCTGTTTCTACGGGAGACTTGGGAGTTGCGGCCGATGGTATCGGCAATGTAGCGACGAATACAGGGCTCGTAGAGATGGCAATGGCGTATTCCCGCAGCCGTATGCTTTGCGAGGCTGCACGCCTCGGCATCGCCGATACCTCGCTAGTCGCAGAACGCCGGAGCTGACTCGCTTTTTCGGGCAGGGAAAATCGGCGGCATATCAATTTTATTAGGCTCTTGTGACAACTGTAGTTGAAGCTATGTTGCAGTCAACTTTCTGTATCTCCCAGCTTGCACGCCGCGCATCGGCCAGTCTAGGTTTACCTGTAGGGAGGCCCTTCGGCCATGACTCTGAGCAGACTTCTTCTCCCCGGCATCCTCCTGTGCAGCCTAGGCCCTGCACAGCTTCTGCATCCAGCATCTCCCATGCCCAGCTTCGCCGTCGTAAGTGTGCGCCCCACCAACCCCAACGAGGAACTCTCGCACGGCGGCGTTAGCCCCGATAGCTACAGCGCAGAGCGCAGTACCCTTGAGCAGGTTCTCGACTACGCCTTCGGCCTTGGCTACGAACACGAGCTTGTCGATGCACCCTCATGGGTTACAAATGACCACTTCGATATTCAAGGCAAGCTCGATGATGACCAGGTTGCCAGCCTTCGCAAGCTAAACCGTATCGACCATGATGAACAGATTCGCCTGATGGTGCAATCCATGTTGGTCGAGCGCTTCCACCTTACCTATCACTTCGAGACGCGTGAGCTTCCCGTCTACCTGCTCGAAATTGCGAAGAGTGGTCTCAAGTGCCCGCGCGACACCACGTCGCCGCCCGCTATCGCCGATCCTTCACGTCCACGCTTCCGCGACTCTGCTCCACCGCCGCCGCCACCCCCACCACCCGGTTGGCACGCGCCCTCGCCCTCCGAGCAGAAGACCCTCATGCAATCCCTGCACCTGCGCACCAAAGGCTGGCCGTTCTGGCTGATCGTCGCGGTGCTTGGCCACCAGTCCGAGCTCGAAGGTCATCCCGTGATCGACAAGACTGGTCTCGAAGGCGCCTACGACTGCGAGATGAATTGGTCCCAGGCCGACTCCGATGGCACAGGCCAATCCCTCTTCTCCGCGGTGCAGGATCAGCTCGGTCTTAAGCTCCAACCCTCCAAAGGCCCGGTCGAAGTTCTGGTCATCGACAGCATCCGCCGCCCCTCCGAGAACTAACATCTCGGCAGTTATTGGGAGAGGCACATCGGCTCTCCCCCCTCACGCTTAGCACTAGATAATAAACAGACGCGGATTCCGAGGAACAAAATGGCAGTTGATCGCTGGCGTAGTCTACGCGACGATTCGGGGCTTTACTTTGGCAAGTTCTGCGTTCTTGGCCAAGCGAATGTCGTAGTCGTTCTGGAGATTGAGCCAGAACTGCGCGGGCAGGCCGAAGTAGATGCCGAGGCGGATGGCGGTGTCGGCGGAGATGAATGGGCCACCCGAAGGGGTTCGTCGAGCTTGATTCTGCTCTATCCTAAGCGCCGTGGCCGAGGGCGAGGTCGAGGAGAGTTTTTTCTTCGAGGTCGTGGGCTTTGGCGCTGCCGGTGGCGGGGCTGGCCGAGGCGGTGCGCTTGACTGTCAGGAGCGCGCGGTCGCCTGCGAGACGCTTGAGCAGTGGCTGGACGTAAAACAGGGCGCCCATATTGGCAGGCTCTTCCTGGACCCAGACGATTTCGGTGGCGCTAGGGTGAGCATCGAGCGCGGCTTGCAGTTCGGCTTCGGGCCAGGGGTAGAGCTGGTCGAGGAAAATAATTGCGACGGACTGGTCCCCGTCTTTGGGCAGCTTGCGTTTTGCTCGTTCGACGCGGAGGTTGTGGCCGATCTTGCCGCTGCAGACCAGGATGCGGCGCGGGTTCTCTACGCTGGTGTCGGGGATGACGTTGAGGAAGGCTTCGCGGTTGAAGTCGGCGACGGGGCTCATGGCGTCGGGGTGGCGCAGCATCGATTTCGGCGTGAAGACGATGAGCGGCTTCCGCCATTTGCGCATGGCCTGGCGGCGCAGCAGGTGGAAGAACTGTGCGGCGGTGGAGGGTTGGGTGATCTGGATGTTGTCCTGCGCGGCGAGCTGGAGGTAGCGCTCGATGCGGGCGCTGGAGTGCTCGGGGCCCTGGCCTTCGTAGCCGTGCGGGAGCAGCATGACGAGGCCCGACAGCAGGCCCCACTTGGCTTCGCCGGCCGCGAGGAACTGGTCGATGATGATCTGGGCGCCGTTGGCGAAGTCGCCGAACTGGGCCTCCCAGAGGACGAGGGCTTCGGGGTAGTCGCGCGAGAAGCCGTACTCGAAGCCGAGGCAGGCGGCCTCCGAGAGCAGCGAGTTGTAGACGTGCCAGCGGGCCTGCGTGGGCGCGATGTTGGTGAGCGGTGAGTAGCGGGTCTCGGTCTCGATGTCGATGAAGACGGAGTGGCGCTGGTTGAAGGTTCCGCGCTGCGAATCCTGGCCGCTGAGGCGGACGGGAGTGCCTTGCTTGAGCAGGCCGGCGTAGGCGAGGAGCTCGGCCATGCCGTAGTCGATGGGCTTTTTGCCGGCGCCCATTTCGACACGCTGGGCTAACAATTTTTCGACCTTCGGGTGGATGTGGAAGCCCGCGGGCGCGGTGGTGAGGGCCTTGGTGAGCGAGGCGATCTCGGCGGCATCGAGGCCGGTGCGGGGGTTGTCGTCGTCGCGCAGCGGGCCGCCGTAGAAGGGGTCCCAGTATTCGGGCAGCGTGCGCATGGAGGGCTTTGTTTCGGCGTGTGTGGCGGCCTTCTGATCTTCGAGGAACTCGTTCTGGATCGCGGCGATTTCGGTGCTCGCGTCGATGTGCAGCTTTTCCGCGTAGAGCTTGTAGAGCGGAGGGTGGTCCTTGATTTTGGCGTAGCGGCGGGGCTGGGTGACGGTGGGATCGTCGACTTCGGAGTGGCCGTGGCGGCGATAGCCGATGAGGTCGACGACGACGTCGGAGGCGAAGGCGTGGCGATAGTCGGCGGCCAGCGCGGCGATGCGGACGACAGCTTCGGGGTCCTCGGCGTTGACGTGGAAGATGGGGATGGGCAGGCGCTTGGCGAGGTCGGAGGCGAAGCGGCTCGAGTTGGACTCTTCGGGCAGGGCGGTGAAGCCGAGCAGGTTGTTGACGATGACCTGGATGGTGCCGCCGACGTTGTAGCCGTGGAGGGAGGCGAGGTTGAGGGTCTCGGCCCAGATGCCCTGGCCGGCGAAGGCGGCGTCGCCGTGGATGATCATGGGTAAAACTTGATTTTTGCCGGCGGGGCCGATGCGTTCCTGGTAGGCGCGGGCGCGGCCCATGATGACCGGGTCGACGGCTTCGAGGTGGCTGGGGTTGGAGGCGAGGTGCAGCGCGATGGTCTTGCCGTTGGCGGTGACGATCTCGCCGGTGGCGCCGGTGTGGTATTTGACGTCGCCGCCGCCCATGGTGCTGCGGGGATCGACGTCTTCGAACTTGGTGAAGATCTCGCGCGAGCTGCGGCCGACGGTGTTGACCATGACGTTGAGGCGGCCGCGGTGGCTCATGGCGAAGATGGAGCGGTTGACGCCGTTGGCGGCGGCGGTGGTGTAGAGCTGGTCTAAAAACGGCACGAGCACCGTCAGCCCTTCTAGCGAGAAGCGCTTGGTGCCGAGGTAGCGCTGCTGGATGACCTGCTCGAAGAGGTCGGCGCGGATGAGGCCGGTGAGGATGCGCGCGGGGGTGAGGGTGGCGGTGTATTCGGCCGCTTGATCGGCTTCGAGGCGCTGCTGGATCCAGGCGCGCTTTTCGGGCGAGGGGATGTGCATGAACTCGGCGCCGATGGAGCCGCAGTAAAAGCGGCGGGCATCCGCAGCCGCCTGCTCGGCTTCGGCGCCATCCGGGAGTGCGACGGGAAAAGGTTCGGGGGGGAGGAACTGGCCGAGTGGGTCGAGCGAAGATTGCAGATAGCCCCAGCGGCGGAAGATGTCGAAGGTGGCTTCGCGGGTGGGGTTTTCGGCGGTGTTTGGCGTGCGCAGAGAAGGCTGGGGCGGGGCTGGGGTGTTGGTCGCCATGACACTTCTTATGCTAGACCGTTCGTTGTGGTGAGGAGGAGAGGGCTGCGCGGTAATCGGAGGGAGTGGGCGGGGGCTCAAGGGCGGACGCAGATGCCCTTCGGGAACGACAGTCGGAAAGGCAAAGGCAAAGGCAGAAGCGGATTCCTACGGAATGACAACCAGAAAGGCAAAGGCAAAGGCAAAAGCAAAGGCAAAGGCAACGGCGAAGGCAAGGGCGAAGCGCAACGGCAGGTGCAGTGCAGGTGCAGTGCAAAGGCAGCAGGGAACGCAAGAGCTGCGCAGCATCTGAAACGGGTCAGTTGGGTAGTGAGGCAGGCTTGGGGGTCGCGACTTCAAAGGGCAGAAACAGCGTGAAGACGGTGCCGTGGCGGCCCTCGCGCTGGCTGCTGCGCAGGACCATGCGGCCGTGGTGGCGGTCGAGGATTTCGGCGCTGATCCAGAGGCCGAGGCCGGTGCCGTTCATGCCCTTGGTGGTGAAGAAGGGCTCGAAGGCGCGGGCGCGGGTCTGGGCGGACATGCCGGAGCCGGTGTCGGCGATGGTGAGGGCGAGACCGCGCCTGGGTGCACCGGAGCCTGGCCGCCAGTCGGTGGCCTCGCGGCTGCGCAGAAGCAAGCGGCCGCCCTTGGGCATGGCGTCGATGGCATTGCCGACCAGGTTGTTGAGCACCTGGCGGATGTCGCCTTCAAAGCAGGCGAGGGGGCGGCGGGCGCGCTTGCGTTTTTCGACGGCGATGGAGGAGTTCCGGAGCCGGCCTTCGTAGAGGCTGAGCACGGTGGAGAACAGTTCGGTACAGGTGATCTCGCGGGGCAGGCTGGACTGCTTGTGGAAGCGCAGCGTCTGGTTGGCGATGATGGAGACGCGGCGCAACTCCTGGTCGGCGAGGTCGAGGAACTCCTGCATCTGGGCCGAGGTCGCGTTCTGCCGCGCGATGTAGAGCAGGTTGGTGACCGACTCCAGCGGATTGTTGATCTCGTGGGCGATGGAGCTGGCCATGCGGCCGACGGCGGCGAGCTTTTCGCTCTGCATGAGGGCGGCTTCGGCGCGGCGGTGCTGGGTGGTTTCGATGGTGGCGGCGGCGATGGCCTGGACGCTGCCGTCCTCGGCGAAGATGGGGGAGTAGTTGATGTTGAAGAAGCGGTGCTCGCCGGGCCGGGAGTTCAGAACGCCTTCGACGGCCTGGTTGACCATGGGTTGGCCGGCGGCGGCGCGCCGAATGAGCTGGTGGGCCTGGTCCATGCCGGGGGTGAGTTCGAGGAAGGTGTTGCCGACGGCTTCTTCGGCGCGAACACCGAAGATTTCGGACTGGCGCTGATTGATGCGGAGCAGGCGAAGCTCCTGGGGCTCGTAGAGCGCCATGCCGATGGGCGAGCCTTGATAGATGGTCTCAAGCTCGCGGCGGCGGCGATCGATCTCGGTGTACTGGGCGCGAAGCTGGTCGGCGGCGGTGCGGCTCTCGTGGATGTCGTTGGCGGTGCCGAGCCACTGCTGGATGGCGCCGGAGTCGTCGCGGACGGGGAGGGCGCGGAGGTGCCACCAGCGGGCGGCGCCGTCGCTGGCGCGAATCAGGCGGGCTTCGATGTCAAAGTTATCGCCGCTGGCTACCGCATGCGACCAGGCTTCGACGACGCGCGCGCGGTCCTGTTCGGCGAAACAGGCGATGTACTCGGTGCCGGTGCGGGGGATCTTATCGTGGCCGATGTAGTCCAGAAATCGCTGGTTGGCGTAGAGGACGAGACCCTCTGGATTGGCGGTCCACTGCGACTGCGGACTGAGCTCGGCGAGAATGCGGTAGCGTTCTTCGCTGGCGCGCAGGGCTTCGGTGCGGGCCTTCTCTTCGGTGATGTCGCGGAAGAAGATGACGATGCCTTCGGGCGCGGGGCGGGCCATGACATCGAGCCAGAAGTTGAAGGGTTCGGGATAGAAGGCCTGGAAGACGCTGGAGACGCGGTCGTTCATGGCGCGGCTGTAGTGGTAGACGTAGGGAGAGTTGGGATAGACGGTGTAAGGGTAGGTTTCCCAGAGGATGGTGCCAACGGCGGGGCCGCTGGCGGCGAGCATGGCCTGCGCGCGATCGTTGAGGTAGGTGATGCGATAGTCGCGGTCGAGCGAGATGACGCCGTCGCTGGTGGCGCTGAGGACCTGTTCGAGGCGATCGGAGGTGGAGCGGCGCGCCTCGTCGGCCTGATGGGCGGCGGTCACGTCGCGGTAGTAGACCGCCACGCCGGCGCCGGCGGGCATGATGCGCATCTCGAGCCAGATAGCGAAGGGCTCGAAGTAGTAGGCATCGACGACGCGCTCGGTGCGTGTTTCCATGACTTCGTGGTAAGCCTGCCCGAGCGGTGTGCCGGTCAGGGTGGGATAAAGCTCCCAGAGGGTGCTGCTGTTGAGGTGCTCGGGAAGGATGCGGCTGATGTGGCGGGCGCTGCGGTTGGCATACGTGAAGCGCCATTTTTCATCGATGAGGAGGATGCCGTCGGGCAGATCGTCGAGGACATGCGTCAGCGCTGCGTCCACTTCAGGGGTCGGGGACGAAAGCTTCGAGTCTACCTGGACGGTCCGTTGCATCTCGCAACTATCAGCGTACTACCGGAAGGCGGCCGCGGGGGCGCCGCGGGAATGATTTTGGGGCTCAGGGACGTTGGCTGAGATGTTCGTCGGTCTTCTCGATGACAGCGGCGGCGGCGGGAACGAGGCTCTGTAGAAGCGCGAGAAGGCGCACTGGATCGAAGCTTTCGAGCATATAGTCGGCCTGGGGGCAGTGATGCGAGCCGGGCGCGCTGACGACAATGATGGGCAGCTTGGCGTCGCGCTGTTTGATGGCCGCGACCAGATCGCAGCAGCTCATGTCGCGAATGCCGCCGTCGAGCACGATGCCATTGATGCTGGGGAAGAGCGTGAGCGTGTCGAGGCTCTCGGCGGCGCTGTAGGCGGTGATGACGTTGAACTTGGCGGTCTCGATGACCAGTTTGCGCGTGGAAATGCTGCCGGAGTATTCCCGGTCGATCACAAGGAAGCAGGGCCGAATCATTTCTCTATTATCAAGCTAAAAGAGGGGAATGCATAGTTCGGTCTGCGATGTTGCTGGCGAAGGCTGAGGAGTGAGGAAAACCGTGGGCGAGGAAGGCGTGGTAGTCTGCGGGTCATGTCTGGAAGCGATCAGCGTGGCAGCGGCAAGTCTCCTCAGTATCGTCAGCACGACCAATCAAAGCAAACTGGACCGCAGCATGATGTCAGGAACAGCGGTCATGGCAATGACGGCGGCCACGGCTTCGATCTGGCGCGAGCGGCGCTCGATGAGATGCATGAGGCGGGTTTCCGGCCGGAGTTCGGGGCCGGTGTCGCGGAGCAACTGGCGGAGATCGAGGCGCGGTTCGCGGGCGCGGAGCCGCGTGGGTCTGAGCGGCGTGGGTCTGAGCGGCGTGGGTCTGAGCGGCGTGGGCCGGAGCCGCGTGGGCCGGATGTAGAAGACCTGCGCGGGCTGGGATGGTCGTCCATCGACAACGACACGTCGCGCGACCTGGACCAGATTGAGGTCGCCGAACGGGCCGGGGATGGGATCCGATTGCGGGTGGCGATTGGGGATGTGGCGGCGGCGGTCGCGCAGGGCACGCCGATCGATCAACATGCGCAGGCCCAGACGCAGACGATTTATACGGCGGTGAAGAACTTTCCGATGCTGCCGCTGGAGCTCTCGACCGGTTTGACTTCGCTGAACGAAAGCAGCGACCGGCTGGCCGTGACGATGAGCTTCACCGTGGGTCCGGACGGACAGATGAGCGAGGAGGTGGTGTCGCGGGCGATGGTGCGGAACCGCGCGCAACTGGCCTACTCGCGGGTGGGGCCGTGGCTGGAGCGGACGGCGTCCGGAGTGGTGGATGAGGATGTTTTGGCGCTGCGATCGGATAGCGCGCGCGAGGGAGATGGTTCGGAGGAGCCCCCTCACGACGATAAGACCGTCGTGAATGGGCCACCCAAATCAGCGGCTGCGCTGGAGGCGAACTGGCTGGTGGAGCAGTTGCGCCTACAGGATGAGGCGGCGCAGGCGCTGCATCGCGCGCGGGTGAAGAATGGCGCGCTGGAGTTTCACAAGGCCGAAGCTGAACCCGTCGTGGCCGATGGGCGGGTGCTGGATGTGCATGAGGTCATCGAGAACCGGGCGATGAGTCTGATCGAAGATCTGATGGTCGCGGCCAATGGCGTGATGGCGCGGGCGCTGCGCAAAGGCGGCCGCTCGGGCTTGCAGCGCGTGGTGGTGGTTCCGAAGCGGTGGGACCGGATTGTCGCGCTGGCCGCTCAGCACGGAGCCGGTCCGCAAGGAACGAGATTGCCGGACGCGCCGGATTCGGTCGCGCTGAACAATTTTCTGGAAGAGCGGCGCAGGAACGATGCGATCCACTATCCGGACCTTGCGGTTGCGGTGATCAAGCTGATGGGCCCGGGCGAGTACATGCTGATACGGGCGCAGGATGATCCGACCGGGCACTTCGGGCTGGCCGCGCGGGACTATACGCACTCCACCGCGCCCAACCGCCGCTTTCCCGACCTGGTGACGCAGCGGGTGCTGCATGCGATGATGCGCAACGATCCTCCGCCTTACAGCGATGCGGAGCTGTCGGCCATTGCGCTGCACTGCAATGAGGCCGACAAGGCGCTGCGCAAGATCGAGCGCGATATGCAGAAGCGCGTGGCTGCGGTGGCCATGGCTTCGCGCGTGGGCGAGGTGTTTGCGGGCGTGGTGACGGGCGCAAGCGACAAGGGCGTGTATGTGCGGGTGATCTCGCCGCCGTTCGAGGGACGCGTAATGCAGGGCGAGGAGGGGCTCGATGTCGGGGATAAGGTCAGCGTGAAGCTGATCCATACCGACCCGGCGCGGGCGCATATCGATTTCGCAAAGGTGGGCGCGCGATAGGGGGATTCAAACTGCAGGTTTCTCCGCTGCGTATCACGATGAAGCGGTGATGCTTCGGTCGAGATAACGAGGTTGAGGTGGGCAAGAAGCAGATTCCCTTCGGGAATGACAACCAGAAAGGCAAGAGCAACAGCAAGAGCGTAGCAGTTACGGCAGGCTGCTGTGGCGATAGACCGCGAAGACCATCGCAAGAGTGAGCAGCGCGATGAAGATTTCGCCGAGGACGCCGACGAGAATGGGGCGCCAGCCCTGGTCGATGAGGTCGCGCAGTTGGGTGCGCAGGCCCACGCCCGCGAAGGCCGGAAGGAACGCCCACTTGGACAGGTTCGCCAGCGAGTCGAGCTGCGGCGGGGTGAAGAAGCCGGCGGTCGCGAGGATGGAGATCGCGATGAAGCCGAGGATGAACTTGGGGAACTTCTGCCACAGGAACAGCGGCTTGTTCTGGACGCGGGTGGCCTGTCCGCGAGACGCCCAGTAGACCGCGTAGCCGAGCACGACAAAGCCGATGAAGGCGGAGCGGGCGGTCTTGGCGAGGATGGCGAAGCGGCCGGCGGCGTCGCCGTAGAGCGCGCCGGTGACGGTGGCCTCGGCGGTGTTGTCGACGGCGAGGCCGGCCCAGATTCCATACGACTGCTGGCCCATGTGCAGCGCGTGGCCGATGGCGGGGAAGGTGAAGAGCGCGAGCGCGCCGAGGGCGAGAATGGCGGCGATGGCCGTGGAGGTGTCTTCTTCGGCGGGGTCGATGGCGCCCTGCGCGGCCATGATCGCTGTCACGCCGCAGATGGAACTGCCGATGGCCAGCAGCGAAGTGAGCTTGGGCGGAAGCTTGAAGAGGCGGCCGAGCAGCGTCATCACCGAGAGCGAAAGGACGAGTTCGATGAAGACCAGGATGAGCGACATTCCGCCGAGGCGGAGCAGGTCGTTGAGCAGGAAACGCGCACCCACCAGCACGATGCCCAGCTTGAGCCAGAGCTCGTAGGTGGCGATACCGGGGCGAAAGATGCGCGGCAGCGTGAATGTGTTGGAGAGCAAGAGGCCGAGGATGATGGCCCACAGGACGTACTCGATGTTAGGCAACGGGATGTGACGCGTGGCGCGCAGCCAGAGGCCGAAGGATTGAAGCAGCTTAGCGGCGATGCCGATCGCGAAGAGCAGCGCGGTTCCGGGGAGGAGATCGAGGAATTGTCGGGGGCGCGAGATGCGCTGGTTTGGTGGCGGCAGCGAGATGGTTGACGTGGACAAGAGGGCAGTAGTGGCGGTGGTTGCGGCTGGCGGAAAACAACAGCAGATTCCTGCGGAATGACAAGCAAGAAAAGCAAAGGCAAAGGCAGATGTTCGAGACGAAGCTACCAGCCGATGCGGTGGATGATGTTGAGGCGGACCAGGGCCGCGAGCGCGACCGCGATGGCGATGGCGGCGGCGTCGGCGTTGAAGGCGAGTCTGGCGGTGGTGACGAGGTTGCGTGGGTGCGGGTTGGTGCGGCTGCGGCGGGCCATGGGAACCTGCAAGGCAAACAGAGGGATAAGTGGAGGTTGGGCTCGAAAAGCAGAAAACCCACGTGCGCTCGGGTGAGCTGTGCGTGGGTGCTTGGGCCTGAAGTCGAAAGTGCGGGAGGGCTTTCGCTAGAGCAGACAGACACCGGCGCAACAGCGCGGCATGCAACAACACATGCAACAGCGGGCGGCGGTGGCGAGCAGCTTCATCAGTTGCAGAGCCTAAAGGGGCCGGGCGGCGAAGTCAAGATCGATGCGCCGCAACTGATGCCGCAATTAGGGCCGCAACTAAAACCGCAACTGGGGCCGCAACTAGGGCTTGGCCAACTCAAACTTGGCGCGAACGTAGCTGGCATTGAGCGGGGCCATGACGGCGTCCATGAGATTGCCGTCGGCATCGGCGTAGAGGTCGGCGTGGCTGGCGTGGTAGTTCATCAGGTAATGCTTGAGGGCGGCTGGCTTTCCGTCGAGCGTGCCGGCAGGACTATCGGTCGCCACCTGGAGTGTGACGTAGAGGGAGTTGTCGACGGCGCGGCCGCCCACGCCCGGCACGATCAGCAGATAGGTGGAGTCAGCGCGAGGATGGGTGATGGCGGTGGTCAGCAGCATCTGGATCGCGCTGGGGTCGAAGTCCGGGGCGAGCAGGAACTGCGGCGCGGGCACGGGAAGGTCGGTGCTGGCGCCGGCCACGCCCGCCTGCCGGTGGCTGATGGTGACGGAGTCGCGCTTCTTGTCCGGCTCAAAGGAGGTCATCATCTGGTTGGCCAGGTTCTGCGTGAAGCCGGTGAGAAAGTTGCCGGTGTCGTCGAACTTGTACTCGCCGGTCTCCTGGACGTCGACCAGCGCTGCTCCATTGCCGCCGCCGGGGCCGCTGCCGCTGGGCCGCGTGCTTGCATCGTCGGCGACTGAGTTGGCTGCAGCGGACAGGTGGTATTCGAAGCGGGTCTTGACCTTATAGCCGCCATCCTTGCCTTTGTCGATGGTGTAGGAAGCGTTGCCGATGGTCTTGCCGTTGCTGTCGACAAGGACGAAGTTGTTGCCAGCAGTCTTGGTTCCGGTTTTGGCGGCGAAGCCGGTGGTGGCGAACGCGGCGAGGGCGACGGCGAGTGCGGCGGTGCGGAAGGTCATCGGTGGCTCCTGGTTACGGCGCGTGGTTACGGCGCGTGGTTTACGGCTGTCGCTTCAGTTGCGCTGCGGCTGTGAGAGCGAAGCGAGATCGATGATACGGGAGAGCTGGTAAGACAGCCAAGCTCGGCGGTCTGTGCGTAAAATCGACGACGGGAGATTGAATGCGACCCAAGGTGATTTTGGCTGTGGCGGCGGTTCTTCTTGCCGTGGCTTGGAGCGGCCCGGCAGTGGGGCAGGGCGATCCGGCGCGGGCTTTCGATGCGGCGATCGCGGCGCAGCGCAGGCCAGGGACGACGGTGCGAGTGGATCTGATCGGGGACTCGACCCAGACCGACAATGCAGGCTATGGACGCGGGTTCTGCGCCAACCTGACGGCGCAGGTGGACTGCCTGAACATGGCCAAGGGCGGTGCGAGCACGAAGACGTATCGCGAGCAGGGGCTGTGGCAGCGGGCGCTCGAGACGAAGCCGGATACCATGGTGATCCAATTCGGGCACAACGATGAGGTGACACCCGAACATCTGGAGCGTGAAGTGCCGCTGCCGGATTATGTCGCGAACCTGAAGCGCTTTGTGAGCGAGGCGCGCGCGGCGGGGATTGCGCCGGTGCTGGTAACGCCGCTGACTCGCAGATACTTCGGCGCGGATGGGAAGATCCACTCGGACCTCACCGAGTACAGTGAAGCGATGCGCGGCGTGGCGCGCGCGATGAACGTTCCGCTGATCGATCTGCAGGCGGAGAGCATTGCGTATCTTGATCGCGTTGGCGAGGCCGAGGGGAACAAGCTCGCGATCACGAAGAAAGATGCTGCAGGCAAGACGGGCTTCGACAAGACGCATTTGAACTGGGCCGGGAGCTATGTCTTCGGGCGGATGGTTGCGGTGGGTTTGGGCCGCGTCGTTCCGGCGCTCGCGAAAGATGTTCGGCCGGTGGCGGCGGCGTTGCCGCCCGCGGGCGTGAAGGCGATGAAGACCTTCAACGGAGGGCCGGTGAAGATCGTGCTGGTGGGCGATTCGACGGTCGCGACGGAGGGCGGATGGGGGACGGCGTTCTGCGCGGACCTGACCAAGAGCGTCACGTGCATCGACGACGCGCTGAATGGGCGCAGCTCGAAGAGCTTTCGCGACGAAGGCGCGTGGGCCAAGGCGCTGGCGCAGCATGGGGATTACTACCTGATTCAATTTGGACACAACGATCAGAAGCCCGATCCGGCGCGCCATACCGATCCGGACACGACCTACTCGGCGCAGTTGAAGCAGTACATCGCGGATGCGCGGGCGATCGGCGCGGTGCCGGTGATCGTAACGCCGCTGAGCCGGAGGACGTTTGTCGACGGCAAGGTGAAGGAAGATTTGAACGCATATGCCGCTGCGGCGCGACGCGTGGCGGCGGAAGAGGACGTGACCTGCGTGGACCTGAATGCGATGTCGACGAAGCTCCTGGATACGATGACGCAGGCGCAGGCCGATGAGTTCGACATGGTCGGCCATCCGGATGCGAAGGCGGAGAACGGTGGTGCGGCGAAGCTGGATCGAACGCATTTGAATGCGCAGGGTAAAGCGGTGTTCGGGCGCATGGTCGCGGATGCTCTGATTCGCACGCAGGTGGAGCTGGGGCCGGACGTGATCGGGGTTGCGGCGAAGTAGGAGGAACGTCGAGATGCCTGAGGGAGACACGATCTATCGCGCGGTGCGAGCCTTGCAGAAGGCGCTGGGTGGGAAGGTTGTGACTGCGTTTGAAACCGGTGTGGCGAAGCTGGCGAGTGGGAATGACGATGCGCCGGTAGTGGGCCGCGTGCTGGAACGCGTGGAGGCTCGGGGAAAGTGGTGCTTGATCTTCTTCTCGGGGGATCGGATTCTCGTTACGCATATGTTGATGTCTGGATCGTGGCATATCTATCGCACGGGCGAGAAGTGGCGTTTGCCGCGGCGCGCGATGCGCGTGATGCTGCGGGTGGGTGCGGTTGTCGAGGAGGCTGCGGAGTTCCCCACTCATGCGATGAAACCGCATGAATGGGCCACCCGGGAGCTTGCGGGGTATGAGGCAGTGTTGTTCAACGCGCAGGTGGCGGAGTTTCATACGGCGCGCAGTTTGGAGCGGAGTTCCCAGGTGCCGAAGCTGGGTCCGGATGTTCTGGCCGCGGAGTTTACGGTGGAGCGTGGCGTGGCGGCCATGCGAGAGTTCGGGGCGGCGCATCCGGAGGCAGAGGTTGCGGTGGTGTTGCTGAATCAGCGCGTCCTGGCTGGGTTGGGCAATGTGTACAAGAGCGAGGTGGCGTTTGCGGCGGGAGTGAATCCGTTTCGGCAGATGCGGACGCTGACGGCGCGCGAGATGGAGAAGACGGTGGAGGTTGCGCAGCGGTACATGCGGGCGAATGTGGTCGACGGCGCGGGCGAGGGGATCGTGACCTACGCGGGCAATCGCAGGACGACGCGCAGCATGAGCGTAGGGGAGCGGCTATGGGTGTATCGGCGCGCGGGGCAGGAGTGCCGCCGGTGTGGGGCGATGGTGATGATGCGCAAGCAGGGGACGGCTGTGCGGTCGACGTACTGGTGTCCCGCTTGCCAACCGTGGATTGAGGGTGAGGGGCAGAGCGAGGTTGCGCCGGTGGGGAAGATGCAGAAGTTGGTGGGTGGGCGAAGGTGAGCTGCTGAGTTATTGGGAGTGATGATCTTGATGGTGTGGGCGCTTCTAACCGCAGGTTCCCTTCGGGAATGACAACCAGAAGAGCAGGGCAACAGCAGATTCCTACCGAATGACAACCAGAAGAACAAGGGCAACAGCGACAGCAGGCCCTTCGCTACGCACAGGATGACAATTCTGTTGCCTGTATCGATCGCGAATGCGCTCCGCTATTTCTTCACCAGCACTTCGCCGTTTTTCATGACGAAGGTGGGGTGGGTGAGGACGTTGATGTCGGTGAGGGGGTCGCCGGGGACGGCGATGATGTCGGCGTAGAAGCCGGGCTTGAGCTGGCCGATGGAGTCGGGCCAGTGAAGCAGCCGGGCGCCGTTGATGAGGCCGGAGCGGAGGGTGTCGGCGGGGCTCATGCCGTACTTGACCATGAGCACGTATTCGCGCGCTTGCGTGCCGTGCGGGAACGGGCCGACGTCGGAGCCGACGGCGAAGGGAACGCCGGCGGCCATCTGCTTCTTGAACTGCTCGGCGTGGTAGTCGAGCAGGCGCTGGAAGGTTGCGCCTTCACCGCGCTGCTCGGGGTGTTGCGCGAAGAACTCCATGATGGCGAAGGTGGGGACGGCGTAGATCTGCTTTTCGCGCATGAGCTTCATGGTCGCGGGCAGCAGGAAGTAGGCGTGGTCGATGCTGGCGACGCCGGCTTCGGCGGCGTAGGTGGCACCGGGTTCGCCGGTGCAGTGGACGCCGACGAAGGAGCCGGTGCGGTTGGCCTCGGCGACGGCGGCGGCGAGCTGCGCTTCGGTGTACTGGTAGGGCACCGTGAAGGTGGCGTCGGCGATGGGGCCGGGGCTGAGGTGGTCGGGGCCGGTCTGGTAGATCTTGGTGAAGTCGGCGCCTTCTTTGCGCTGTTCCCGCATTACTGCAATGATTTCGGTGGAATCATTGGCGTAGTCGGCGTTGGAGAGGACGTGCTGGGCGGGGTTGAAGCCGATGGCATCTTCGTGGCCGCCGAGGATGTCGATGGCGTTGCAGCTTACGCGCATGCGCGGGCCGGGGATGCTGCCGTCGTTGATGGCGTCGCGGACGGCGACGTCGGCGCACTTGGCGCCTTCGGTGCCCATGTCGCGCTCGGCGGTGAAGCCGGCGAGGACGTCGGCTTTGGCTGCGGCCGCGGCTTGCAAGGTTCGCTGCGGGATGGACTCTTCGACGGTCTGGAGGCCCTCGTTCCCGGGGTGCAGGAAGAGGTGGGTGTGGGCGTCGATGAGGCCGGGCATCAGCGTGGTGTCGCCGAGGTCGATGACCTGTGCGTTGGCAGCGTGCGTGACGTGCGAGCCGGCTTCGGTGATGCGATCGCCGGTGATCAGGACTTCGCCGGGCGAAAGGAGTTTGCCGGCGGCGACGTCGAGGAGGTGCGCGGCGTGCAGGACGGTGATGGGTGCGGCGGGTTGCTGAGCTGGTGCGGCGAAGCTGAGCGCGGCAATGGCGGCGACGGGCAGGAGGAGTCTCATCGTGCGAGAAGGATACATGGTGCACCCGAGAAAACGACCCGCAGGCCGGACCTTTTACGTTCCCCACTCATCACGATAAAGCTTTGCTATGAATGGGCCACCCAAAGTTGGTGTGGCAGCGTCGATTCCGTTCGAGGGTTTGTTGCGGCGAGCAAGGGGTTCTATTTGGCGGACCACTGTTCGTCGGCGGAGGGGCCGTAGAGCGCGGGGACGGGGATGTTGTTAAGGCGGAGGTAGACGCCGAGTTGCGCGGTGTGGTGGATCAGGTGGTCGAAGCACATGGTGCGGAAGCTGGTCGAGCGTGGGTTCTTCGAGATGACCTGCTCGCCCCAGGTGAAGGGCCAGATCGCGGCGAGGTGGTCGTCGGTGGCGGAGGCGAGGGCGGCGCGGCATTGGGCGGCGGTTTCGTCGAGGCGGGCGAGCGCGGCTGCGCGGGTGGTGAAGGTGAGGTCGGCGTGCTTGCGTTTGGGGTTGGGGTCGGCGAGGTTCATGCCGTCGTCTTCGAGGATGTAAAGGCCGAAGAGCGGCATGGTCGCGCAGTGCATGGCCAGTTTGCCGAGCTTCATGGATTTCTCGTGGGGGGCGTAGTCGGGTTTGTCTTCAGGAACGCGCTCGAGGGTGCGGCGGGTATTGGAGATTTCGGCGTCGTAGTCCTGGAGGAGGATGGAGGCGGTAGTCATGGGGTGCTCCTAATGGGTTTGGATGGGTTTGGATGGGTTTGGTTATTTGGGCTTTAGCTGTGCAGGCTCATCTGCCGAGGGTCCGTAGGTCGGCGGCACAGGCAGGTCATTCAGACGGAGGTAGATTCCCAGCTGGGCACGGTGGTGGACAAGATGGCCCAAGCCCATGTGGAGGATCGTGACGGCGCGAGTTTCCTCAGAGAACACCTGATTCCTGAAGCTAAACTCCCATGGCTGGGCGAGTTCGGCATCAGACGCAGTGCGGAGCGCATTGCGAAGTTGCGACACGCTTTGATCAAAAGTCTTGAGGAGATGCTCGCGTGAGATGAAGGTCAAATCCGGCGGCGGCGCGGCCGCAGCGTCGAAGGACGGGGTTCGGAGGCAGAGGGTGATGAGATCCGGCAGGCGGGCGATGTGCATGGCGAGCTTGCCAAGGGCCGTGGATCTGGGGTGCGGGGTCCAGCCCGGACGGTCTTCAGGAACGCGCTCCAGCATGCGACGCGTCGCAGGGAACTCGATGGCGAAGACTTGTTGGAGGAGGGAGGAGGTGGTCATGGTGCTCCTTATGGGGTGATGGCGGCGTAAAGCAGATTCCGGCGGAATGCCAACCAGAAAAGTAAAGGCAATGGCAAAAGCAGAAGCAGGTTCCCTTCGGGAATGACAGAAAGAAAGGCAGCGGCAAAAGCAACAGCAAAGACAACCGCAGATTCCCTTCGGGAATGACAACCAAAAAGGCAAAGGCAAAGGCAAAGGCAAAGGCAAAGGCAAAGGCAAACGCAGAGGCAGAGGCAACGGCGAGACGATCGACCTCAGATGCCGGTGATGTTGAAGCCGCAGTCGACGAAGGTGATCTCGCCGGTGATCCCGCTGGCGAGGGGGCTGGAGAGGAAGAGCGCGGTGTTGCCGATCTCGGCTTGCTCGACGTTGCGGTGCAGCGGGGCGCGCTGGGTGACGGTGTCGAGGATGGTGGTGAAGTCGCTGATGCCGCGCGCGGCGAGGGTCTTGATGGGGCCGGCGGAGATGGCGTTGACGCGGATGTTTTTGGGGCCGAGCTCCATGGCGAGATAGCGGACCGTGGCTTCGAGCGCGGCCTTGGCGACGCCCATAATGTTGTAGTTGGGGAAGACTTTTTCGGCGCCGTAGTAGGTGAGGGTGAGGAGCGAGCCGCCTTCGCTCATCAGCGGCGCGGCGGCGCGGGCGATGGCGATCAGCGAGTAGACGCTGATGTCGTGCGCGACGGCAAAGTCCTGGCGTGCGGTGTCGAGGATGGAGTTCTTGATATTCGGCGCGAAGCCGATAGAGTGGACAACGGTGTGGAGGACCGGGAAGGCGTCGGCGATCTGGGCGAAGGCGGCACTGATGTCTTCATCGCGCGAGACGTCGCACTGGATGGCGCGGGCGCGGCCCTGTTGGCCGAGGGCTTCGATGAGGTCTTCGGATTCTTTCTTCAATCGCTCGCTCTGGTAGCAGAGCACCAGTGTGGCGCCTGCGGCGGCAAACTTTTCGGCGATGGCGTAGGCGATGCTGCGCTTGTTGGCGACGCCGAAGACGACGGCGACTTTGCCCTGGAGATCGATCATGTGGGTGTGGTCCTTTCTGCGTGCAGGCGGCGGGTCGAGGGGTGCGGAGACGGCTCGCGTGCAGAGGAAAGGATAGCAGTTGAGGATTGGAGATGGCGCGGATTTTTGCGCAATGGCTGGGGGATAATGGAGGTGCTTGTCGATGGAAGTTTCAGTGCGGTATAGCGGGGGAGCGGCCCCGAGCGTCTGCTGCGTCGTGGTGAATTGGAACGGCGCGGCGGACACGATGGCGTGTCTGGCGACGCTGATGCAGCAGGACTATTCGGCGCTGCGCGTGGTGGTGGTCGATAACGGCTCGAGCGACGATTCGGTGGCGCGGATCCGGCGTGAATTTCCGCAGGTGTGCGTGATCGAGGCGGGCGCGAATCTGGGCTTTGCGTGCGGCACGAATGTGGGGATTCGGCGCGCGCTGGAAGAGGGCGCGGAGTTCGTGTGGCTGCTGAATAACGACACGCTGACGCCGCCGGATACGTGCGCGAAACTGGTCGCCAAGACCGCGCGGGAGCCTGGGGCGGGGGCGGTCGGCAGCGTGCTGTATTACCCGCACGATCCGGCGCAGGTGCAGGCCTGGGGCGGCGGCGATCTGACGGTGTGGATAGGGCGCAGCACGCACTTTTGTGCGCCGGCGAAGCTGGGAGCGAAGAGCTATCTGACCTTTGCCAGCGCGCTGATTAGGCGGGAGGCGCTGCTGCGGGTGGGTCTCCTGTACGAAGGGTTTTTTATGTACTGGGACGATGCGGATTATGCGCTGCGTTTGACCCGCGCGGGATATGGTCTGGCGGTGGCCGAGGACACCGCCGTGCTGCACAAAGAGGGCGGAAGCGCGGACCGCCGCAGCCCGCTCATCGACCGCTTCTACTTCACGGCGGGGCTGCACTTTTTGCGGCGGCATGCGGCGCTGCCGGTGGTGAGTATGGGGATTTTTCTTGGTTCGAAGCTGGCGAAGCGCGTAGCGAGTCGAGAGTGGAAGAACGCGAGGGCGGTGTTTCTGGCGGTGCGGGATTATTGGGGGCAGCGGGGAAAGGTATATCGGGAGCGGGCGTGAAGAGTTCGAGTGGGCTTCGTGTTGCATCAGACGAAAAGCAGATTCCTGCGGAATGACAACCAGAAAAGCAAAGGCAAGAAGCAGATCCTTCGCTGCGCTCAAGAAGACAATTCCGCGATGTGAATTCGCAACGGTGACCATTCGCGCCGGAGAGGATTCGCAAGGGTGAGAATTCTAGCGACTCGGACTAACCGTGGATCAGCCAGTCGAATTGCTCGTCGGTGAGGGGGACGACCGACAGGCGGAACTGGCGGAACAGGATGGAGCCTTGAAAGACTGCGGCTTGGCGGATTTCGGCGAGCAGTTTTTCGCGCTTCAGGCGCTTGCCGGCTTTGAGGCGAACGACGGGGATCTTCGGGTCGGTGGGGTCGGTAGTGACCGAGAGGACCTTGGCGGTGCCGACGGCGGCTTTGCCTACATTGGAGTGGTAGACGATGCATGGCTCGCCGCGCTTCATGTTGCGCAGCGTGAGGAGCGCCTGCGGGTTCTTGATGCCGTCCCAGACGGTCTCCCCGTCGCGGAGCAGGTCGTCGAAGGAGTATTTGCCGGGTTCGGTCTTGAGGAGATAGGGCATAAGGAGGTATGAAATGCAGCGTGCGTCATATTAGTACAAAGTTTGTTGGTTCAAGGATATATGTGGGCATCGGAGTGCATTAGGGAACCTCGCACCTAAAAAACTAAGTAGGAAGGTTCCTATAATGAAAATGAATTTCTCTTTTTTGCGTATTTTGGCGATTCTCTTTCCCTGCGTCATGCTGACTACCTCGGCGTTTGCCGACCCCGTGCTCACCAACCTGAACCTGACCGCCGTTGCGGGAGATCAAGCCAAGTTCGTGGGTGAAGCGTTTACAACGGGGGCGACCCAGATGAATTTGACCTCCGCCACGGTGGAAGTCGAAACCACCCTGCCCGGCACTCCCAAGCTGGAACTGGAAGCCGCTAAGGCAAACGGTACCGTGGGTTCGACTCTCTTTACTTTCACATATGCTTCTGACACCTATCAGAATCCTTATTCAAGTCTTGTGACCTTCAATGCCGCAACGGACTACCTGCTGGCTGCTGACACGACTTACTTCCTTGTGCTGTCCGACGCAGGCGACATCGTGGTATGGAACTACGCCGGATCAACCGCCTATACAGCGGAAGACGGCTTCGTGCTTCCCGCCAAGGATACTTCGTTTGTCTCGAATACGGACAACACGCTTTCCAGGAATGGCACTTATTACTCGCTTGCGGAGGGACCGGCGATCTTCAGCTTGTCGGCATCCGCTGCGGTGGCGCCGACCCCGGAACCCGGTTCTCTGGTGCTGATGGGAACCGGCGTTGCCGGGGTGCTCGGAGCCGCGCGCAGGAAGCTCTTCAAGGCATAGCCGTCCGCGGATTTGTAACAAGAAGGGTCATCCTGTTACCGGGGTGGCCCTTGTTGTGCGACTGTTGTGCGACTGTTGTGGGACTGTTGTGCGACGAAGTTGGATCTGCGTGTTGTCAGCCGCCGAGATCGAGGTGGTGGACTGCGGGGATGGGGCGTTGCAGGAAGAGGCTGCCGAGGCGCTGGAATTTTTCGACAGAGTCGGTGGCGAAGCACTCGAAGGTGGCGGGCGCGAGCGGGCCGGTGGTGGTGATGGAGGGCATGAGCGCGGCGGCGACGGCGGCCGCGGTGGCTTCGGCGGAGTCGATCACAATGGCCCGGGAGCCGAGGTCGCGCAGGGTGCTTTCGATGGCGGAGGCGAGCGGCGGATAGTGGGTGCAGCCCAGCAGCACGGCCTGGGGCAGGCAGATTTGGAGAGCGTCGCTGAGATAGATGCGGAGGACGTCGCGGGTGATGGGGTGGCCGGTCCAGCCCTCTTCGACCAGGGGGACGAGCAGCGGGCAGGCGAACTCGGTGGCGCGCAGGCCGAGGGCGTCGCAGGCGGTGCGGTAGGCGTGGGATTCGACCGTGGCGGTGGTGGCGAGGACGAGGACTTCGAGTGGAGTCGTCGAGAGGTGGGGTGTGCGGGTGCGCTGGGCGGCGAGGGCGCACTCGGCTCCGTGCGCGCCGGGTTCGATGACGCCGAGCACGGGGATGGGGACGGCGCGGCGGATGTCTTCGAGGGCGAGGGCGGTGGCGGTGTTGCAGGCGATGACCAGGAACTCGCAGCCGCGCGCAGCGAGGAAGCGGGCGCTCTCGACGGCGTATCGGGCGATGGTGGCCTGGGATTTGGCGCCGTAGGGCAGGCGGGCGGTGTCGCCGAGATAGATGTAGTGAGCTGCGGGGAGGCGCGGCAGCAGAGCGCGCAGCACGGTGAGTCCGCCGAAGCCGGAGTCGAAGACGCCGATGGTGCGTCCGGTGGTGGCGGCGGTGGGCATAGGTCAGTCGCTCCCGCTGAGGCTGGCGGCTGCGGTAGTGTCGCGGGAGGGGTAGGTGCGGAGCAGGTCGGCGTGGCCGGCGAGGGTCTCGCGGGGCTGACCGTCGACCAGGAAGCGGACCTGCTCGATCTGCGGGAGGTTGGCGTGCAGGGTGCCGAGGATGGATTCCAGGGTGAGGGTTTCGACTTCGACGCCGGAGGGGTGCTGGTCGACGAAGCTGCCGCGCAGGTCGATGACGGCGAGCTCGCCACCGGGAGCGCTGGACTGAAGCGCGTTGGGATCGGTGGAGGCGACCGGCGAGGTGGCTGCGGGGGTGTCGCTGGAGGTGGCTGGGGTGGTGTCGGTGGCGTAGCCGATGACGGGCAGCGGAAGCAGGAACACTTCGTTGACGGCGGCGCCGGAGGGGAGCGGGTGGGGAGAGGCGGGGAGGGCGTACTCGGCGATGAGGTGGTCGATGAGGGCGCGGGCGCGGGCGGTCTCTTCGTCGGGCAGGGCGATCTGGCGCTGCTGGGCGGTGATGGCGCCGTCGCTGTCGTTGGCGAGGTCGAGGGTGACGGCCTCGGTGGAGGCGGTGGGCGCGTCGAGGGGCATGGCGTCGGCGAGCGATTCGATGCGATCGCGGCCGCGCTGGCGCTCATAGACCAGAAGCGCCGCCATGCCGAGGATGCAGACGATCAGGGCCCAGAAGAGGATGCGCTGGTTGCGCTGGATCAGGTTGCGCTGGATCATGGCTGCGCTCCTGGATCTGCGGCAGGTTTTGCGGCCGCGCTGCTGCTGGCGGGGGAAGCAGCCGCTAGACGCGCCGGTGGCTGGGCCTGGTCCCGCCAGAAGACGAGCGCGCCGGCGATGGCCTGGGCGATGCGCTGCTGGTAGTTGCTGTCGTCGATGCTCTTCGGCTCGTCGCCCTGGGGAGCGACTTCGACGACCAGCGCGGGGCAGGTGAGGGAGTCGACCGGGCGGACCGAGGCGCTGCTGAGGACGAGCGGGATTCCGGCGCGGGTGAGCGCGTCGCCGATGCGGCGTTCGAGGCGGCGGCTCTGCGGGATCCAGGCGGCCTGCGCGGTGAGCCAGGGCAGCGGGTTGGACTCGGCCGGAGCGGCCGCAAGCTCGGAGCTGTAGAGGTGGACGCCCTCACCCGCGCCGGTGGCGTGGAGCGAAAGACAAGCGACGGCGCGGGCGTGGTTGGCGAGGCCGGCGCGGTCGTCTAACGTGAGCGGCGCGGTGAGGGGCGCGGCGGCGGGGCTGGGCGCGACGGCGGCGGCGTCGTCGCGGGTCATGACCACGGTGAAGCCGCGGGCCGAGAGCAGCGAGCGCAGCTTGTCGGCCAGCGCCAGGGTGACGTCTTTTTCGAGAACCGAGTCCCCGATCCGGGAGCCGCTGTCCACGCCGCCGTGCGCCGGGTCGAGCACGACGACCAGGCGATTGAGGGGGCCGGTCGGCGGCGGAGCGGGGACGGCCGGCGGCGTGGGTCGGGGCTTGGCTTTGGAGGTTTGGGATGCGGTCTGGGACGCCTTCTGGGCCGCGGTCGGGGACGCCTTCTGGGACGCGGTTTGGGCGAAGCAAGGCGGTGTCGCGAGGGCGATCACGAGGGCGGCGGCGAGGGTTCGCAATGGGGGCAAAGGGCGGTTCACGGGAGTTTCAGGTAGTGGGTCACTTTCACGAGCATTCCCTCAGGGGGCTAAAGCCCCATGCTTCTATTGGACAATCCACGGACGAGCTGAAGCCCGTCCTCTTCAAAGCAAGTTTAGCCCGTCCCCTTCAAAGCAAGTTCAAACTGACCCACTGCCGAGGCTCAGGTGCTGGACGGTATCACGCTCGATTGTAACGGGCTGACGGTGTGGATGCGGCAGCCGTCTTTTGTGGCGCCGCGGGCATCGAGGGCAGCGGCGGCGGAGTTAGACTCAAGAAGCGATGCGGGTCTTTGGAATCGATTGCGGGACCGAGTTCACCGGCTACGGCGTGGTCGAGACCGACCTGGCGGGGCGGCTGCCGAGGCTGCGGCCTCTGTGCGCCGGCGCAATCAAGCTCAACAAGAAGGACCATACGCCGGTGCGGCTGGCGCAGGTTTATGTCGAGCTGACGGCGCTGCTGCAGCTCTGGGCGCCGGAAGTTGTCGCGATCGAAGAGGTGTTTTTTTCGGCCAATGTGAAGTCCGCCCTGAAGCTCGGGCAGGTGCGCGGCGTGGCGATGCTGGCCGCGGCCAACTGCGGTCTGCTGGTGGCCGAGTACGCGCCGCTGACCATCAAGAGCTCGGTGGTGGGGTACGGGCTGGCGGCCAAGGAGCAGGTGCAGTTCATGGTGGCGCGGCTGCTGGAATTGGAGGTAGCTCCGAAGCCGGCGGATGCGGCGGATGCGCTGGCGATCGCGATCTGTCACATTCATCATGCGCAGACGGCGGCCGCGCAGGCGCGAACGGCCGAGGCGGTGCGGCGATGACTTCGGGGCGGGCGCTCGCGGGGCTGGGGCTTGCGGGTTTGGGGTTGGGCCTCGCAGCGGGATCGAACTCGCCGGCGGCGACGATCGCCGCGAGCCCCAACCCGGCGATCAACCGCATCGCCGCGAGCGCCGCGGGGCAGCCGGTGGCCGTGAGCTTCGACTTCGAGAGGCAGGGGCTTCCCGTGCCGCACTGGGCCATCGACATACAGCAGGATGGCAGCGGGCATTATGACGACTTGTCACTCCCGAACGACTCGACGGCGCAGACGCAGCGGGCGATCCGCGTGGAAGCGGCGACGCGCCACCGCCTGGACGCGGGGTTCGACCGGGTGGCCGCGGGCAAATGCGAGGCGAACATCAAGAATCTGGCTAACACCGGGACCAAGCGAATCGCTTACCGGCGATCCGGCGATGTATGGGTGAGCTGCACGTTTATCTACACGGAGGACAAGGGACTGGAGGATGCGACCTCGGCGTTTCAGGCCATCGCCGAGACGCTGCAGGAGGGCGACCAACTGGAGCATAGCCATCGCTTCGACCGGCTGGGGCTGGATGCGGAGATCGACGAGCTGGCCAAAGAGGTCAAGGAAGGCGAGGCGATTGAGATCGAGAACATCGCGCCGGTGTTGCAGTCGATCGTGCAGGACGAGCGGGTGATGGAGCGGGTGCGGCGGAAGGCCGCGCGGCTGCTGCAGGACGCGTCTCCTGTGGCCGCGAACGAAAGCGGGTCCTGAGGATGTAGAGGCGCACAAGAAGCAGATTCCTGCGGAATGACAACCAGAAAGGCAAAGGCAAGTGCAACGCAAAGGCAAGTGCGAGTTAGGTGACGCTGATCGGCTCGTCGGGGCCTGACGGTGCGCCCAGGCGCGGGACCAGGAGCTGGAAGATGGCCAGCGCGAGCAGATAGGCGAAGGCCGCGAGCATGAAGATCAGCAGCGGGTGCGACGACAGGTAGTGGCCGACCAGCATGGTGAAGAGCGCGCCGCCCAGCGATCCTACCGCGCCGCCGATGCCCACCACGGTCGAGACCGAGGTGGAGGGGAACATGTCGGTGGGGGTGGTGAAGAGATTGGCCGACCAGCCCTGGTGGGCCGCGGCGGCCAGGGCGAAGAGGCCGATCGCCGGCCAGGCGTTGTGCGGGAAGACCTTGTGCATATGCGGCACAAGCATGATCGGGACCACGCAGAGGGCGGTGACTAGCAGGGCGAACTTGCGGCCGTTGTCGACGCTGTAGCCGCGCTTGATGCGCATGCCGGAGAGCCAGCCGCCGCCGATGGAGCCGACCGAGGAGACCGAGTAGACGACCACGATCGGCAGATAGAACTGGGCGACGCCGAGGCCGTAGTTGTCGTTGAGATACATGGGGAGATAGAAGAGGTAGAACCACCAGATGGGGTCGGTGAGGCCCTTGGCGATGGAGAAGGCATAGAGGCCGCGGGTGCCGAGGAGGCTCTTGTACAGCGCCGTGCCGCGGATGTCGGGAACGACGCGCTGCAGGTTCTCCTGGGTGGTGGTGGCGAGGTCGCGGCGCAGGCGGTTGTAAGGAAAGATCAGCCAGATCACCAGCCAGAGCAGGCCCATGGAGCCGGTGCAGAGGAAGGCCGAGCGCCAGCCGAAGCGCAGCGTGACCAGCGGGACCAGTGCAGGAACGATGAAGAAGGCCGCGTTCGAACCGGAATTGAAGAGACCGACGGAGAGCGCGCGGTCTTCGGAGGGGAACCACTCGCTGGTGGCCTTGATGGCGGCGGGGAAGTTGCCGGATTCGCCGAGGCCGAGGAGGGCGCGGGCGATGCAGAAGCCAAGCACCGAGCCGACCAGCGCGTGGCTGAGCGAGGACGCTGCCCAGACGCCGATGGCGATGGCGTAGCCGACCTTGGTGCCGAGCTTGTCGATGAAGGGCGCGGCGACCAGGAAGCCGACCGCGTAGGCCACCTGGAAGCACTCGATGATGTGGCTGTAGTTGAGGTGGTAGGCGACCTGGTAGTTGACATTGAGCCCGGGGACCCAGCCCATGAAGGGCAGGTGCAGGAGGGGCTCGACCAGCGCCAGGACGGAGCGGTCCATGTAGTTGATGGTGGTGGCGAGGAAGAGCAGGAAGCAGACGAACCAGCGGACGTTGGATTGCCGCGGGGCGTGCGAGGTGAACCCGGCGGAGAGGGAGTCGGGCTGCGCTTTGGGTGCGGCTGCGGGCATTCGGTCGAGGCTCCGTCGGGGTGGCAGTGAGGTTGGAGAAATGAGGGAACGCTGCTGCGTTGCGGGCGTCGCCAATTGCGGGCTGCGGGCGTCGCCACCTGAGGATAGCTTGCCGATGGCATTAGGTGTCAACAAAGCTGTCAGGCAGCGTGAGTGCTATTTGGCTTCGCCGAGCCACACCAGATAGGGATAGACGAGGTAGAAGAGCACCAGTGTGACGGCCATCAGGTCCATGTAGAGGCAGAGCAGGACGCCGCCGTGGTAGAAGCTCCATCGCTTCTGCACGCAGCGAACCGTGTCGGCCATGCCGAGGATGCAGCCGAGCGCGGGCAGCAGCAGCAGCGGCGTGGGACGCAGATGCGGGGCCCGCGACATCAGCGTCGCGATCAGCAGGCTGGAGAGCACGAGGATGTTGCCTCGGGCCAGCGATCGGGTGCGCGGATTGAACAGGGCTGGGGTCACGCTGGTGGCTCGGTTGCAGGTCGAACCGTTGGCCGACCCAGAACCGTTGGCCGACCCAAGGGCAAGAAGCAGATTCCTACGGAATGACAACCAGAAAAGCAAAAGCAAAAGCAAGAGTTAGTTTACCGCGGAGCAGCGGCGCCGGGCGGGGGAGCGGGCGCTGCCGCGGGCGATGCGGGCGGAGCGGCGTAGACCGCGGGAGCGAGGTGGCTTACGTCGAGGACCGGAATCTCGACCACGCCGAAACGGTTGGAGTCGAGGTCGTGCAGGCCGATGCGCAGGTAGGTTTCCCGCTTCAGCGGAGCGCGGATCTCGAGATGCAGGTTGAGGATGCCTTGCAGGAACTGCTTGTCCTCAGCGGGCGTCACGGTGAAGTGGACGCTGCGACCGACGGCGTTCAGGAGCTTGCCATCGGGGTCGTAGAGATACGCGACAAGCTCGACCCCGCCGGTGCGTTTGCCGTTCGGCCCGGCGCTGAGCGAGAGTTCCCGGGCGAGCGAGACACAGTCGATATCGTAGCGGCGGAAGGGGCCTTTGAGCGGCGCGCGCGGGTCGAGCGTGTTGCCGGCGGCGACGGTGGCTTCGGTGGCGGTGGAGGCGGGCAGCACGCGGACTTTGAAGAGCAGGTCCTCGGGCGCGGGCGCGCCGCGGCTCATGGCGGCGGTGGCGTAGGCGGCCGCGGCGCGCTGCGGATTGCCGGGGCTGTTGCCGGCCGCGGCGTTATTCGCCGCAGCATCGAGGGCAGCGGTCGCGGCGTCCTTGCCGGGGTGGCGCGGGTCATCGGCGAAGTACCCGTGGCGGTACGAAAGCTGCACGCTGCGGGCGGCAGCCGGGCCAGTCAGGTTGACGCGGATCTCGCGGTAGGCGCCGTTCTGCTTGTGGTCGGTGGGGACGTAGGTGAGGGTGTAGAAGTTGGAGCCGGCCTGGATGGCCTTGGCAACGGCGTCGGCGAGGCCGTTGGTGTTGTAGAACGCATGGCCTCCGGTGTCGCTGGCCATCTGCTCCATGGTCATGTGCTCCTGGGCCTGGCTGGTGTTGAATTTGGCGAGGTCGGCGCTGAACTTGCCGGGGTTGCGGGTGTAGCCGCGGCCGGAGTTGGCGGCGCTGAACATGGGGATGGTCATCAGGCCGCGCGCGTCGATGGGATAGACCGCGACCTGGGCGCGGGTGAGCAGGCCGGTGGTCTCGCGGAACTCGTCGTCGTTGACCTGCACGACGCTGAACGGGTCCGCGAGCGTGTCGTCGGGCATGATGTCGATGGGGAAGGAGCCGGAGAACCAGATGACGTTCTTGCGCCCGGGAAAGGCGGCGAGATAGTGGCCGAGCGTGTTGAACGCGTCGAGCGTGTACTGCAGGCGCAGCTGGGCCTGGAAGGACTGGGTCTGGGCCTCGAAATCGGCGACGTTGGCGGCGGCCTGCGCCATGCTGGGGTTGTTGCCGGCCAGATCCGACATCTGGTCCGACATGCTCTCGGTGTCGACGCCCGAGCCGGCCGGGTCGTCGAGCAGCGTGGAGGCACGGGCGATGAGTTTGTGGTCGATCACGTTCTTCAGGGTCTCCGGGTCGGAGGTGAAGCCCTGCAGCAGGAGCAGGCGGTTGGTCAGGCCGAAGATGGCGATGCGCGTGCCCGGGTTGGCGTGCTTCACGTACTGCTGGAGCTGGTAGCGGACGAAGCTCTGGTCCGTCATGGGCGTGTTGAGCGCGTCCAGCAGAAGGATGTTCAGAGCGCCGTTGGGCGGCACGGGCGTGTAGTCGGTGAAGGTGCCGGCGGGCAGCTTCACCGGTGCGACCTTTTGCGCGGAGGGCGGCAGCGGCGTGTGCTCGTCGAAGGTGTGGATGGTCTGCGCGGCCTTGTTTTCGGTGACGGCGAAGTCCTCGCGCCGGAGGCCGTGGATGGGATTGCCGCTCTTGTCCTCCACGACGACGTCAACGACCACCAGCTGCGTTCCGGCCTGCAGGATCGTGGCATCCGGGCCGGGGGCTGGGGTCGGCTGGGTGCGAGTCTGGGTGGTCGGGTGCGCCGCCGGTTGGGAGGGCGCGGGCGCGGTTGGTGTTTGGGCTGCGATGGCTTGCGTCGCCGCGACGGAGAAAGAGAGCAGCGTGAACAGCGGCCAAAGACCATTGCGCATTCGTAGCCTCCACTGCGGGATTGTAGCGGCTAAACGAGTGCGCCGAGAAGATTTTCTGCCGTGGCGATTTCTTTGGCGGCTGCGCGGATCGACTCGGGGAAGGGCGCGCGCAGCACGCCGCGCTCAGTGATGATGGCGCTGATGTACTTGGCGGGCGTGACATCGAAGGCGGGGTTCTCGATGGCGACGCCGTGGGGCGTCATCTGGCGGCCGTTGGAGTGCGTGACCTCGCGGGGATCGCGCTGCTCGATAGGGATAGACGCGCCGGTGGCTGTAGCTGGGTCAATGGTGTTGAACGGCGCGGCGACGTAGAAGGGAATGTTGTGCTCTTTGGCGAGGATGGCCACGGCGTAGGTGCCGATCTTGTTGGCGGTGTCGCCGTTGGCGGCGATGCGGTCGGCGCCGACGATGACCGCCTGGATGCGGCCCTGCGCCATCAGGTGCGCGCTCATGTTGTCGCACAGGACGGTGGTGGGGATGTTGTCCTTCATGAGCTCCCAGGCGGTGAGGCGCGCGCCCTGCAGGAAGGGCCGCGTCTCGTCGGCGAGGACGTCGATCTGTTTTCCCTGGCCAATGGCAGCGCGGATGACTCCCAGCGCCGAACCATAGCCGCAGGTGGCCAGCGCGCCGGCGTTGCAGTGGGTCAGGATAGTGCCTTGCTGGGGCAGCAGCTCGGCGCCGAATGCGCCCATCTGCTTGCAGGCGGCAATGTCCTCGTCGTAGAGGCGGCGCGCGAGCGCGACGGCGGCGGCTTTGATCTCGGGGATGGAGGTGTTGCGCGCGGCAAGCTCGTTGTAGAGGTCGCGCACCCGGCCGATGCCCCAGAAGAGGTTGACCGCGGTGGGGCGCGTGGCCGCGAGGGTGGCGCAGATCGTGGCGACTTCTTTGTCGAGGTCGGCCAAGGTGGTGGCCGTGCTGCGGTCGATGCCGAGGGCTACGCCCATCGCCGCCGAGACGCCGATGGCCGGAGCGCCGCGCACGATCATGTCGCGGATGACGGTGGCCACCTGCTTGTAGTCGGCGGCGAGGACGTAGGTTTCTTCGAGGGGGAGCTTGGTCTGGTCGAGGAAGTTGACGCCGGCGGGCGTCCATTCGAGGGTGGGGATCATGTCTCGTTCAGTTTAGACGAAGGCGGGCGGGCCAAGGGCTGACGGGCGTATAGCCGGCCCAAGAAGCAGATTCCTCCGCTTCGCTGCGGAATGACAACCAGAAAAGCGAGGGCCAATGCAAAGTACATTCGCAGCAACGCGCTCTACACCTATGGGGACCTGTTGGGATTTCGCTCTAGCTGGGGGGCGAGTTGGGGGCGGGTGCGGGGTAGCCGATGGTGAGGCGGAGGACGCCACCGCGGCTGGCACGGAAGCCGGCCTCGGGGGATTGCGCGGTGACCGGGCCGGTGGGCTGGGCTGGCGGGGCGGGCTGGGCTGGAGCCTGGGCCGGGGTCTGGGCTGGGGTTGGGGCCGGGGAGACGGGGCGGGCGATGGGTTCGCCGTTAGCGTCCACGTGAATGCCGTTGGAAGCGGGGGTTGTACCTGGCGAAGCCGCCGGCGCGAGACTCGCGGGGGCAGGCGGCGCAGGAACGTCGCCGAGCGCGGCGACACGCAGGCCGAGGGCGATGGCCGCGCGGTTGGCGGCGGGAAAGCTCCAGCCGACGAACGAGGGCAGAACGATCGCGGTGGACGCGCCGCCGCCGGGAGAGCTGAGCAGCAGGTTGACGCGCGGCTGGTCGACGCCGGCGTCGGGCGGCGGGGTCTGGGCGAGGGTCATGTCGGCGTCGCCGGGGGCGTCGATGTGGGCCAGGGTGCCGAGGTCGAGCTGCATGCGGCGCAGGTCCATGGAGGCCGCGCGCAGGGGCTGGCCGACGACGCTGGGGATGGTGACCTGCTGCGGGCCGAGCGATTCGGTGACCCGCACCTGCCAGCCGTGGCGCACCGTCGAACCGGCGGCGGGCGCCTGCGAGAGCACCCGGCCCGCGGGCACGGTGGTCGAGTAAAAACGGTTCTCGATGTTGAGGTCGACGCCGGTCTGGAGCGCGGCGGTGCTGGCTTCGGCGACGGTCATGCCGGCGAAGTCGGGGATGCGGACCTCACGGCCGTGCAGCGCGAGGCGGAGGGTGATGGCGGCCGAAAAGAGCATGACGGCGATCATCGCCAGCGCGCCCAGCGCGATGCGGAAGAAGCGTTTCATAGGCTGGGGTAAGGATACAGGGCGCGTGCCATCCGGGCGCAAGAGCAACTACGAACGCACAGGCCGCGAAGGAAGTACGCCAAGGCCGCGAAGGCAGGACGAATCGCCAACGTCGCGAGCGAGCGATCGAAACACCGGGCGATTGGGAAGGCAAGAGCCGATCTGCTGGAAGAGCGCTATCGGCTCTCCGGCGCAGGGGTGAACGGCGGCGGCATGGACATGCCACGATGGCAGGTTCCGCAGGTGACGGTCTTCATCTCCGGGGTGGCTTGGGGGTCGTGGATCTGCGGCAGGTATTTGTCGTTGATCTCCCGCGTCATCACGATCATGGTGCGCGCGCTGGCCTTCTCAGGTTTGGCGTCGGAGGCGAAGTCCGGATGGTGTGTCTGCTCGTTGACCGCGTGGCAGAAGGTGCAGTGAACGCCCAGGTCGGCGGAGTAGCCGCGCATCAGCTTGATCAGATCTTCAGTGGAAATGTCCTTGGGCAGCACCTGCAGGTTGGTGGGGCGGGGCATGACACGATGCTCTTGCGCGGGCTTCTGCGCGTCCGGCGGGGCCTGCGCGATGAGGACAGAACCGGAGGACGCAAGAAAGAGAATCACGATAGCGGATAAAGCATAGCGTTTCATAACAAGAGACTCCGGTTGGGGACAATGTATCACGCGTGGAGGTTCCGGAAGCCGTGGCGAGATCGAGCCGGAATCGGAGGCAGCAGTGGCTCAAAAAAACGTAGAGGCGACCACAACAGCAGATTCCTCCGCTGCGCTGCGGAATGACAACCAGAAAGGCAAGTGCAAAAACAATTAAGGCCGGAACCAAGGAGTTATCGCCGGTTGTCGGTGGCGGGTTCGGGGTGGATGAAGACGCGCGAGACCTGCGGGTGGTCGAGGCGGAATTCGCTTTCGAAGTTGGTGATGATCTCGTGGACCGCTTCCATGGGGAGGTCGTCGGGCAGCGTGCAGTGGCAGTTGACCTGAACGCTGTTGGCGGCGCCGCCGTGGCCGCGGGTGAGCGTGATCTCGTGGATGTCGAAGATCTCGGGGAAGTGGCTGGCGGTGGCGCGGAGCTGGTCTTCAAGGTTCTTGCTGGCGGTGAGCTGGGCCGAGGTGGAGATGGTCGCGGGCTCGCTTTCGATGTGCGTGAGCAGCGTGGTGATGCCGGGGACTTCGCGGCGGATGTCGGACTCGAGCTGGGTGGCGATGTCGTGGGCCTGGCGGAGAGAGATGGCCTCGGGGACTTCGAGGTGCTGCTCGACGTGCAGCCCGAGGCCGTGGCCGCCGTCGTCCGGGTGGGTTTCGGGCTGTTGGAATTGCTGGATCGCGACGTCGTGGACGGCCAGGTTCGAGCGGGCGGCGACGGCGCGGATGCGGTCGAAGACGCTCTCGCCGAGCGAGGCTGTGGGGACGGTGTGGATGAGGACGTCGGCGTTGGGCAGCAGGCGCTGCACGGCTTCGGTGGCGGCGAAGGTGAGCTGCTCGGCGCGCTGGAAGGTGAGGTTGCGCGGCAGCGAAAGAGTGAGGTCGACGAAGTAGTTGGGGCCGGAGCGGCGCAGGCGGACGCGTTCGACCGCGAGCACGCCGGGGATGGCGCGGAGATCGTGGATGAGGTCGCGGCGAAGCTGGGCGCGGACCTCGGGCGGCGTGGCGTCGAGCAGCGCGTCGATGGTGTGGCGGGTGAGGCGCCAGGTGACCCAGAGGATGACGAGAGCGACGACCAGCGCGGCGATGGGATCGGCGTATTCGAGCGCGGGAACGTGGAGGCGCTCGCCGGCGAAGGTGGCGAGCAGGCCGAGGAAGACGGCGGCGGAGGACCAGATGTCGGTGCGGAAGTGGACGGCGTCGGCTTCGAGGGCGTCGCTGCGGTGCTGCTGGGCGACGCGATGGAGGTTGCGGGAGCGCGTGTAATCGACCGCGATGGAGAGCAGAAGCACGACGAACGGCCAGACCGACCAGCGCAGCGCCAGGTGCGTGTGGTGAAGGACGCGGTGCAGGGCTTCGTGCGTGATCCAGACGCAGGAGAGCACCATGAGGATGGCCTCGAAGGCGGCGGAGAGGCTTTCGAGCTTGCCGTGGCCGTAGTTGTGCTCCTCGTCGGCGGGGCGGTCGGAGGCGCGGACGGCGAGCAGCGTGATGCCGGAGGCGATTAAATCAATAGCCGAGTGCGCCGCCTCGGAGAGCATGCCGAGCGAGCCGGTCAGGAAGCCGGTGAGCAGCTTGAGCAGCGTGATGCTGAAGGCGGCGGCGACCGAGGTGAGCGCGGCCGAGCGCGGTGTGGCGCCGCTTCGGCTGGGCTCTGGGGCCCGCTCTGGGTTGGCGCCGTTCATCGACATCTCGTGCGGTTCATTGCCATTGAGGATACGCGAGTCGTGTTGGGATTGCCGGAGTCATGGCCGAGGTTGGGCGGTGTGCGCAGGACTGGGCTCCAACGCAGGATTCCTGATGGTTTAGAGCCGCTCTAGATTTTGACGGCACGATACAGGCCGGCGGCGCGGAGCAGATACCCGTCCCAGCAAGCGTGGTCGAAGCCCGCTTCACGCAGCAGGGCGAGCATCTGCGGCGGCCGCGGGAAGCGGGCGACCGAGGCGGGAAGATAGCGGTAGGCCGCGCGATCGCCGGAGAGCAGGCCGCCGATGACGGGAAGAATGTGGCGAAAGTAGAGCGTGTAAAGCGCGCCGCTGATGCCGTCGGGCTGGTTGGCTTCGAGGATGCCGAGGCTGCCGCCGGGGCGAAGGACGCGATGAATTTCGGCGAGGCCTGCGGCGTAGTTGGTCAGGTTGCGGAAGCCGAAGGCCGCGGTGATGAGATCGAAGGTGTCGTCGGGGTAGGGCAGGTGCATGGCGTCGGCTTCGACCCAGAGGATGTTGTGCTGGGGCGCGGGAAATTTGGCGCGGGCGCGGGCCAGCATCTCGGCGGAGAAGTCGAGGCCGATGAGGGGCTCTCCCGAGCCCGCGCCTAGGATGGATTCGACCCCCCTCATGCCGACGA
Organism: Granulicella sp.; assembly: GCA_965277925.1. GTDB lineage: Bacteria > Acidobacteriota > Terriglobia > Terriglobales > Acidobacteriaceae > Granulicella. The sequence continues at coordinate 4,399,067 of OZ255850.1, forward strand.
TAGAACCGCCGTCATGAATGGGCCACCCGGCATGCGGTTGGGGGCGGAGCGCGAGCAGTGCGGCGGTCATGTCGCCGGTGCCGCAGCAGAGGTCGAGGACGCGGGCATCGGGACGCGCGAGGATGGGCGCGAAGGCGCGGGCGGTCTTGTTCCACCAGCGGCGGTCGAGGCCGAGGGAGAGCAGGTGGTTCAGGCGGTCGTAGCTGGGCGCGATGGAGTCGAAGATGCCACGCACGTGGGCGGCGGCGGCGTGCTCGGTGGGCTCGTTGGCAGGGCGCGCGCCGGCGTCGATGGCGGGCTCTCCGGTCTGGCTGAGCGGCGTCATGCGCAGGCTTCCGTCAGGGTGGCCTGCGTCATGCGATGGCCTCCAGATTGCTGGCTTCGAGCGCGATCTGCTGGGCCGCGTCGAGGAGTTCGGCGTCGGTGATGTCGCGGACGACGGTGGCCTGGCCGATGCCCGTGGGCAGCACAAACGAGCGCGTGCCGCCGCGGTTCTTCTTGTCCTTCGCGGTGAGCGCGACGAGTGCGTGAGGGTCGAGGAGGAAGGGGTGGAGCGGGCCGTAGAGGCGGATGACGTGTGCCATGTGGTGGGCGTCGGCCAGCGAGATGAGGCTGCGGCGATGCGCGATGTGGAGAGCCGCGAGCATGCCCCAGGCGACGGCTTCGCCGTGCAGGAGCTGGGTGTAGTGGGTGGCGGCTTCGATGGCGTGGCCGAGCGTGTGGCCGAGGTTGAGCAGCATGCGCTGGCCTGTTTCGCGCTCGTCGGCGGCGACGACATCTGCTTTGACACGGACGCTGGCGGCGATCACATGCGTCAGCGCGGCCGGGTCGCCGCTAAGCACCGCGGCGTGCTCGGTGTCGAGGAAATCGAACAGCGCGCGATCGCGGATGATGCCCGCTTTCACCGCTTCCTGCAGCCCCGCGCGAAGTTCGGCGGCGGGGAGCGTGCTGAGTGTGGCGATGTCGGCGTAGACCGCGAGTGGGTGATGGAAGGCGCCGACCAGATTTTTTCCGGCCGCGAGGTTGACGCCGGTCTTGCCGCCGAGCGAGCTGTCGATCTGCGCAAGCGCGGTGGTGGGGACGCCGATGTAGCGAACGCCGCGCATGTAGATGGCCGCGAGAAAGCCGGTCATGTCGCCGATCACGCCGCCGCCGAGCGCGATGAGAATACTGTCGCGGTCGGCGCCGTGTTGGGTGAGCTGTTCGAGCAGGGTTTCGAGGGTGGAGAGACGCTTATGCGCCTCGCCCGCGGGGATGGTGAGAACGGTGGGCGTGGCGGGCAGGCCGGCGCTGAGGTGGCTGCCCCAGAGACGCCAGATTTCGGGTGAGGTGACGACAAAGGCGCGCTGTTTGCCGGAGGCGAGAGCGCCCTTCAGGAGCGCGTTCATGCGCGCTCCGATGTGCGGCAGCAGACCGGCGCCGATCTCGACGTTGTAGTTGGCCGCTGGGGTCCGGACGGCGATGGTGAGGGTGTCGCTCATTGCTTTGAGGATAGCGCGCGCTCACCGCCGCCGTATCGTGAGGGTGCGAGCGTTCTCCCGATTGCGGATGAGCAAGCGAACAGCAGATTCCTACGGAATGACAACCAGAAAGGCAAGAGCAGGTGGCCCCGTTCGGCTCTTCGGTTACGCTCGCGGTCAGGCTACTGCGGTCAGGGCTACTGCGCTGAGGGTTACGGAGCCGGCGTGAGCGGCAGCTCGGGTGGTTTGGGCGGGTTGGCGGGGCCGATGTTCTGCAGCAGGAGCGTGCTGGCGGAGGCGCCGAAGGCCACGCCTTCCTTGGCGAAGGCCAGCAGGACGCGGCGGCGCAGCTCGCGCAGAACGCCGTCGCGCTGGTTGACCATGACGCGAACGTTGATGGGATAGACGACCTCGTAGCCGCTGATCTTGTCCACACCAAGCACGCTGGGTTCGGCGATGACGATGTCCTTGAAGGCTTCGTCGTTGCGAATCTGGGCGGCGAGGGCTTTGAGCACGGCGATGACGCGATCGGGGTCTTCGCGGGCGTCGACCGAGATGTTGAGCGTGCCGGCGGCGAAGTCGCGCGAGAGGTTGGAGACGGTGGTGATCTGGCTGTTGGGGACGATGTAAACAGTCCCGTCGCCGTCGCGCAGCCGGGTGACGCGCAGGGTGAGGTCTTCGACGGTGCCGGTGAGCGAGGCGATCTTGACGGTGTCGCCGACGGAGTATTGGTCTTCGATCAGGATGAAGATGCCGTTGAGTATGTCCTTGAAGATGGACTGCGCGCCGAAGCTGAAGCCCAGGCCGATGACCGCGGAACCGCCGATGAACGGGCCCAGTGGCACCCCGATGGCGGCCAGGATCTGGGTCAGCATATAGAAGCCGACCACCCCGTAGGCGGTGGCCCGCAGGATGGCGGCCATGGTGCGGAGCTGCGAGGAGCGGCGCGAGTTGCCGACCAGATGCTCGGCGCGGCGGCGCATGCGGTGGACGAAGAATGCGACGATCCGCAGCGCGATGAAGGACAGCAGCAGCGCGGCCAGGAGCTTGGGCACGCCGTTCTGGATGAAGTGCGCGAGGTCGATCTGCCAGCCGCGCTCGATGGTGCGGAAGAAGTTCGCATCTTGCGGCAGCGACGTGGAGAGTTGTGGCGAGTGGGTGGGAAGGGGCATGATGTGGTCGAAGAGATTCTGCATCTACAGGATTCTTCTACAAGATGCATTTACAGGATACTGGAAGCAGCGGGCGAGATCGGATCGCAAGCGAAGCGGCGACGGGGGATGAAGCGAGGTAACAAGTAGAAGGGGAAAAGGGAGGCCAGAGATGATGTGTGCGAGCAGTGGTGCGGAGAAGATGAGTCGTTGGCGCGGGCCGGGGGTGGCGCTGGCCTTGCTGCTTGCGGTGGGGGCCGCGCCGGCGCCGGTTCGCGCCCGGCAGATCGCGCCGCAGCAGCCGTTGACGATGCCCGGCCGGCCCATATCGCAGCCCAATCCGCTGGATAACGACGTCGATCCGGCGATGAACGCGCGGATGCAGGAGCAACGCCAGCGCGCGCTCGAAGACGATCGCCACAGGCGCCTGGTGGCAGACGCCAGCAAGCTGCTGCAACTGGCCACGGAGTTGAAGACAGACATGGACAAGTCCACCAAGAATGAGATGTCCATTGCCGTGATCGACAAGGCCGCGGAGATCGAGAAGCTCTCGCACGACATGAAAGAGCGGATGAAGAATTGAAGCGGGGCTGCGAAGTAGTCAACAGCAGGTCTGCCGTTGCATTTGTTCTTGCTTTTCTGGTTATCATTTCGTAGGAATCTGCTGCTAGGAGTGCTATGCCTTATCGGGGAGCTGTCCTGGTATGGGAGCCGCTGTTTCGACGATGCATCGCCAGCGCAAAAAAAGCAGATTCCTCCGCTTCGCTGCGGAATGATAACCAGAAAAGCAAGTACAAATGCCAAAGTTCATTGGCCGCAAGCCAGCCGCAACCCAGCCGCAAGCCGGCCGCAAGCCAGCCGCAGCCTAGCCGCAAACCGCTACACCAATAGGGATTCCGCATTATGGCGCTGAAGCCAGGGCGGCCGCGAGGTTGAGTTGCGGCTCGGCCATGGATCTGGTGATGGTGGCGGAGCCCACGAGCGCGGCGACGATCTGGGCGGCGGTCCAGCCCGGATGCGCGGCGCGCAGGATGGCCGCGGCGCCCGCGGCCAGCGGCGCGGAGGCGCTGGTGCCCATGGCCTGCACATAGGCGGCGTGGCCGAGATTGAAGCAGCCGAAGCTTTGCGCTGGACTGCCGCTGGCGGGCTGGGTTGTGCTCTTGATTGCGCTGAGCGGAAGACCGTCGCTGGTGTTGGTGAGGCCGGAGCACGCGCCGCGAATGAAGCCGCTGACTCCCGTGTCGGTTCCCTCAGGGTAGCTGCCGCCGGGCGCGGCGAGGGCACCCGCGACGCCGTAGTTGCTGTAGTAGGGGCGCGTCACAGGGCCGGGAGCGCAGGCCGCTCCGGTGGTGAGATTCTCGGCGCACGCGGGGTTGGTGGAGGCGGTGACCGGCAGGACGCCGCGCGATTGCGCGGGCAGCTCAATGTACTTGGCGTTGGGGCCGGTGGGAGAGAGGTTGAGGCCGTCGTTGCCCAGCGCGGCGACGATGACGACGCCGGCCTGTGAGGCCGCGTAGGTGGCGCTGTTGAACTCGGCCTGCCAGCCCGCGCCGTCGCCGGTGGTGATGTCTACGAGTGTGCCCAGCGAGACCGAGATGACGTTGGCGTGGTTGGCGATGGCGTCGTTGATGCCCTGCAGCACCCAGCTCAGCAGGCCGCCGGGTTGGCCGGCCTCGCACTGCGCGGTGAGGGTGGCGCCGGTGGCAGCGGGCATGCGCTGGAGGACTTTGATGTTGAGGAGGGTGGCTTGCGGAGCGACGCCGGCGACCTGGCCGCCGCCGAGCGCCGCGGCCGCCAGCGAGGCGGCCCATGTGCCGTGGCCCTGCTGGTCCTGGGGTGAGCCGTCGTCGCAGGGGCTGGGCAGCGCGGTCTGGTCGACCTCGGAGAGGTTGAGCGCGAGGTTGGGCGCGATGTCGGGATGATTTTCATCGACGCCGCTGTCGAGGATGGCGATGCGGACGCCCGCGCCGAGCGTGGTGGTCCAGGGGCCGGTGGAGGGTCCGCCGGGAACGTTGTCGCCGTAGCCGCCGGACTGCTGAACGGCCCAGCCTTGCGGGGAGTTGTAGGAGGTGTCGGTGGCGGGAGGTTCGACCGGCGCGGGCGCAGGCGCAGGAGCGGGAGAAGAAGAAGGGGCGGGGGTGGAGGCCGGGGAAGACCGCCCAAGGCGCACGGTTGAGATCGGGCGGGGGGCGGAGAGCGGCTGCGTGAGTATCGGAGCAGGGCCGGCCTGAATGGATTGGGGAACCGGACTGCCAGCGTTGCTGCGAATGGGATTGAACGCCGGAACGAATGCGGTATCGGGGTTGGGAGCGGCGGTGGGCGTCTGGGAGCCTGAGGCCAGCAGCGTCGTGTGCAACTGGCCGGGGCCGAGCAGCAGGGCGTGCCCCTGGACGTAGCGATCTTCGAGGACAGCGACGACCTCGGGCTGGGATTGGAGACGGGCGATGGCGGCCGCCTCCTGCTGGAGATCGACCTGCATTGCGGAGACGCCCAGTCGGCGGAGATGCGCGACCGCGCGTGCGCCGGCAAAGGCGGCGACGGCGTCGGCGTTGGCCGGAACGGCGCCTCCGCGATAGATGATGACGAGGCGGCCCGGCACGATGCGCTCGCCCAGGGGCTGGGCTGGCGCGGGAGGTGAAGGCACGGCAGGGGAAAGGGCGGCAGAGGAAAGGGCGGCGGCCTCGGTTGAGCGAGCTGCTGGTGCCCTCCCGCTGCGGACTGGCTCGCGGAATGCCTGGGGGAAGAGGTTGATGGTCAACAGAAACATGAACAGCGCGGCGGCAAAGCGATACATGAAGGCATCCCCAAAATTGGCTACGGAGACCACATCGGCGCGGAGAGTGGGGTTGCCGGGGGAGTGTCGCGAAGTGCGACAGCGCTCATCTTGAGTTGGGACAGGGCGCATCCGGAGTGCGGCTGGAGAGGCGTCCCTGGATGGTGTGTGGCAACTCCGAGAAGCAGATCCCTACGGAATGACAACCAGAAAGGCAAATGCGAGGTCAGCAGCAGCAGGGCGCTAGGTGCAGCAGTGTGCGCGTAGAATCTTGGAGGACCGTGGGCTTTCGCGGAGAGAGGATTTCGAGCTTGGCGCACAGGAACCTGGCAGATGAGAAGACCGCGGAGCGAGCGACGGCGACGGCGATCACGGATACGGCCGCCGGCGGCATGAGCCGCGCCCAGTTGGTCGAGTTCTATCGGCTGATGTATCTGTCGCGGCGCACGGACGATCGCGAGATCCTGCTCAAGAAGCAGCAGAAGATTTTTTTCCAGGTCTCATGCGCGGGACATGAGGCGCTGCTGGTGGCCGCGGGCCTGGCGTTGCGGCCGGGCTACGACTGGTTCTTTCCCTACTATCGCGATCGCGCGCTGTGCCTGACGCTGGGCAACACGGTGGAGGAGCAACTGCTGCAATCGGTGGGTGCGGCCGACGACCCGGCCAGTGGCGGGCGGCAGATGCCGTCGCACTGGTCGAGCAAGCGGTTGAATATCGTTTCGCCCTCGTCGTCGACGGCGACCCAGTGTCTGCATGCGGTGGGCTGCGCGGAGGCGGGGCGGTACTTCACGCGGCATCCGGAGGCGGCGAAGAAGCCAGAAGCAGCTTCCTCCGCTACGCTGCGGAATGACAACCAAAAGAGAACAAGGAACGACAACGAAAAAGGTTTGTTGAGTGACGAATATATTGATTATCGGCAATTCAAGGATGTGACGTTTCATGCCGATGAGGTGGTGTATGTGTCGATCGGCGAAGGCTCGACCAGCCAGGGCGAGTTCTGGGAGTCGCTGAATACCGCGTCGAACGGCAAGCTGCCGGTGCTGTATGTGGTCGAGGATAACGGCTATGCGATCTCCACGCCGGTGGAGGCGAATACGCCGGGCGGGAATATTTCGCGGCTGGTGGCGAACTTTCCGAACTTTCATTTTGCGGAGGTGGATGGGACCGATCCGATCGCGAGCTATGAAGCGATGGTGGAGGCGGTGGCATACTGCCGTGCGGGACACGGGCCGGCGCTGGTTCATGGCCATGTGGTGCGGCCGTATTCGCATTCGCAGTCGGACGATGAGACGAACTATCGCAGCGCGGAGGAGTTGCAGGACGATGCGCGGCGCGATCCGATCTCGCGGATGCAGATGTGGCTGCTGCGCGAGGGGATTCTCGACGAGCAGGGCATCAATGAAGTCGAGCGGGGCGTGGACGAGGAGATTCAGCGGGCGACCGACCGGGCGCTGGCCGCGGTGCTGCCGCAGCCAGGGTCGATTCTGAAGCATGTGTACTCGGAGGACCTGTGGCCGATGGATGGGATGTTTGCGGCGCAGGTGCAGACGACGGCGAACTCCAGCGAACGCACCATGCTGGACCTGATCAACACGTGCCTGCATGACGAGATGCGGCGCGATGAGCGGGTGGTGGTGTTCGGCGAGGATGTGGCGGATGCGACGCGTGACGAGCATCTGCGCACGGGCAAGCTGAAGGGCAAGGGCGGCGTCTTCAAAGTGACGGCGGGCTTGCAGAAGGAGTTCGGAAGCGACCGCGTGTGGAACTCGCCGCTGGCCGAGGCCAATATCGTGGGGCGGGCGATTGGCATGGCCGTGCGCGGAATGAAGCCGGTGGTGGAGATTCAGTTCTTCGATTACATCTGGCCGGCCATGCACCAGATGCGCAATGAACTGGCGCTGATGCGCTGGCGGTCGAATGGCGAGTTCAGTTGCCCGCTGGTAATGCGTGTTCCTGCGGGAGGCTATCTTACCGGCGGCTCGATCTATCACTCGCAGTCGGGCGAGAGCATCTTTACGCATACGCCGGGGGTGCGGATCGTGATGCCGTCGAATGCGCTGGACGCGATTGGGCTGCTGCGCACGGCGATTCGCTGTGATGATCCGGTGATCTTTCTGGAGCACAAGAATTTGTATCGCTCGGTGAACGGGCGCGCGCCGTATCCGGGACCGAACTACACGATTCCCTTTGGCAGCGCGGCGATTGCGAGGCCCGGCAAGGACCTGACGGTGATCACCTATGGGGCCGTGGTTCCGCGAGCGTTGCAGGCGGCGCAGAGGATGCAGCGCGAGCATGGGGTGGAGGCGGAGGTGCTCGACCTGCGCAGTTTGAGCCCTTACGACTGGGAGGCGATTGCGGCGTCGGTGCGCAAGACCAGCAAGGTGCTGGTGGCGCATGAGGACATGAAGAGCTGGGGCTATGGCGCGGAGATTGCCGCGCGGATTGGCGATGAGCTGTTTCACGATCTCGACGCGCCGGTGCGACGGGTGGGGGCGATGGATACGTTTGTGGCGTATCAGCCGCTGCTGGAAGACGCGATCCTGCCGCAGGCGGAGCATTTGTTTCAGGCGATGCGCGATTTGAGTGCGTTTTAGGAAGCTTTGCGGCCCAATCGCGGTTGGAGCACGGTTTGCAGCGGTGTTCGCGACCATTTGGGAATGGTTTGGAGTTTTTGCGATGTTTTCGCAACTTGGTTCGCAACTTAGGACCGCGTTGCCGGGTTGAAGCAGGGGACAGGAAAGACTTGGGCGGCTGAGCTTTTGGGCGGCCGGGTTCTCCGGGAGAATTCCGCGATGAGCAGACAGGGCGAGTTGGGGCGGCAGAGCTGGCGGGCGGCGAATGCGGCATTGAGCGCGGGCTTCCGCTCGGCGCTGATTGGGGCGCTATGCGCCCTGATGGTTGCGCCGCCGGCCTGGGCGGCGGAAGGAGTTGCGGCTGAAGGTTCGGGCGTGGGCTCCAAGACTTCGGCGATTCCCAGCGAGAGTCATACGGCGGCGCTGACCCAGCAGCAGAAGGTGCTGCATGCGCTGAACCGGTTTACGTTCGGGCCGCGGCCAGGGGATGAAGCGGCGGTGCGGAAGATGGGGCTGGAGAAGTGGTTCCAGATGCAGTTGCATCCAGGACGGATCGACGACTCGGGGTTCGAGGCGCAGATGCAGGCGTTTCCGGCGATGCAGCTGTCGGAGACGGAGTTGCTGCGGCGGTTTCCTTCGCCGCAGATGATTCGGCAGGAGACGGTTCGGCAGACGGGTGCGCGCGGGGATGCGCTGCCGGATGATCCGGTGGAGCGCGCGGTGTATGCGGATGCGCAGGCCTCGTATGAGGCGCAGCAAAAGAAGCAGGAGGAGGCGGCGCAGGGTTCTGTCGCTGCCGCCGCCCAGGTCTCAGAAGCGAGACCTGGGGCACCCGGTGCTTCTGGTGTGGCGCCCTCGTCCCCCGCGCATGACGATGGAACTGTCATGAAGAGGGCAGCCAGGGCGGCGGAGGAGACGCAGATTCCCTTCGGGAATGACAACCAGAAAAGCAAGAGCAACGACAACAGCACCAGCAACAGCAGATCCCTAGGGAATGACAACCAGAAAAGCAACGACAACAGCACCAGCAACAGCACCAACAATGGCAGCGGCAGCCGCAACGGCAACGACGGTATCAGTGGGAGCGCGGCGGCGGGCGCAAGCAGGAAGGCGGAGGTGAAGGCGCTGAAGCACCAGGTGCCGGTGAAGCCGATGGCGTCCGAGCAGGTGGAGGCGGTGCTGGCGCTGGCGCCGGAACCGCGGTTTCAGGCGCTGGTGGCGATGGCGCCGCAGGAGTCGGTGTCGTTTCGGGACGCGCTGCGGCCGGTTGAGCGGGTGAGGCTGACGCAGGGCTTTACGCCAGCGGAGATGGAGACGGTTGAGGCCATGCAGCAGCCGCTGCGGGTGGTGGCGGCGGAGGCGACCGAGACGCGGCTGCTGCGCGATGTCGAATCGCAGCGGCAGTTGCAGGCGGTGATGACCGACTTCTGGCTGAACCACTTTAACGTGTATGTGCGCAAGAACCAGAACGAGCCGTACTATCTGCCGGCGTATGAGCGCGAGACCATTTTGCCGAATGCGCTGGGCAGGTTCGAGGACCTGCTGGTGGCTACGGCCAAGAGTCCGGCGATGCTGATGTATCTGGACAATTGGCAGAGCATTGGGCCGAATTCGGTGGCGGCGGAGCGAGTGGAGCAGCAAGCGCGGCAACAGGTCCAGAAGAGGGCGGCGAACGGTAAACCGGCGCAGAAGGCGGCGGCTGCGGGGATCAATGAGAACTACGGGCGCGAGTTGATGGAGCTGCATACGCTGGGAGTGGGAGGCGGCTATACGCAGAAGGATGTGATCGAGGTCGCGAAGTGTTTTACCGGATGGACCATCGAGCGGCCTTATGGCGGTGGGGCTACGGCCATGAAGGTTGTGTCCCCCACTCATGACGGTAACGCTGTCATGAATGGGCCACCCGGCAGCTTTGTGTTCATGGAGAACCGGCATGAGCCGGGGCCGAAGGTGGTGCTGGGGCACACGATTCCCGAGGGCGGAGTGAATGAGGGGCTGGAGGTGCTGCATATTCTGGCGACCAGCCCGGCGACGGCGCACTTTATCTCGCGGGAGCTGGCGGTGCGGTTTGTCAGCGATACGCCTCCGCCGGCGCTGGTGAACCGGATGGCAGCCACTTTCCTGAGGTCCGATGGCGACATCAAGGCGGTGCTGACGACGATGTTTCATTCGCCGGAGTTCTGGTCGCCGAAGGTGTATCGCGCGAAGGTGAAGACGCCGGTGGAGTTTCTGGCGAGCGCGCTGCGGGCCAGCGATGCGACGGTGAAGAACCCGCTGCCGCTGGTGCAGGCGATGGATAGGCTGGGAATGCCGGTGTATGGGATGCAGACGCCGAACGGCTACTCGTGGAGCGCGGAGGATTGGGTGTCGAGTAATGCGCTGATCTCGCGGATGAACTTTGCGCTGGTGCTGAGCGGCGGGCGGGTTCCGGGGACGGTGACGAACTGGCCTTCTTTGCTGGGCTCCGCTGCGGACAGCGATGTCGTGACGTCGCCGACGCCGGCGACCGAAAAACAGTTGGAGGGCTTGCTGCTGGGGCAGCCTGCGTCGGCGCGGACGAGGGAGACGGTGCTGGCGCAGTTCAGCGAGCAGTTCAGCGATTTGGCGGCGCAGAGTGTGACGGAGGCGAGCTTCAATCGTCCGCCTGGAGCGGGCATGCAGCCTGCGCAGAGTTCAACGCCAGAGACAGGCGGTTTTGTGCGGGCTGGGTTGAGTACCAAGGGCGGTCGCGGGCGGCAGCAGCAGTTCAATCGGCCCGAGACGCCGCTGGATACCATGGCTGGGTTGTTGCTGGGTTCGCCGGACTTTCAGCGGAGGTAGGGCGTAGGCTGGTTTGCATGAATCGATTGGATAAACGCGAGAAGCAGATTCCAGCGGAATGACAACCAGAAAAGCAAGGGCAACAGCAAAGCAAAAGCAAGGGCAAAAGCAGGTCCTTCGCTTCGCTCAGGATGACAACTAGAGTGGCAAGAGCAAGAGCAACCGCGGATTCCCTTCGGGAATGACAACCGGAAAAGCAAGATCAAGAAACAAAGCAAAGACGGAAGCAAAGGCAAGGAGATTACGACCATGGCGAACAGACCGATCTATACCGACGCGAGCGACTGGGGATGCGATATGTGCGGGCGCGATGAGGCGCGGCGCAATGGCGTGACACGGCGCGGGTTTATGCGCGGCGGTGCGCTGGCGCTGGTCGGGACGAGCGTGATTCCGAGCTTCCTGACGCGCTCGATTTATGGCGAGATGACCACCGCCGCCGCCAATAAAAAGAAGCTGGTGGTGATCTTTCAGCGCGGCGCGTGCGATGGGCTGAACGTGGTTGTGCCGTATAGCGAGAAGAACTACTACTCGATGCGGCCGACGATTGCGATCAAGCAGAAGGAGGTGATCGACCTCGATGGTCACTTTGGGCTGCATCCGGCGATTGCTGCGTTCAAGCCGCTGTATGACCAGGGGCATCTGGCGATTGTGCATGCGGCGGGGTCGCCCGATCCGTCGCGGTCGCACTTCGATGCGCAGGACTATATGGAGTCGGGCACGCCGGGGGTCAAGTCGACGCCGGATGGTTGGCTGAATCGGGCGCTGCAGGCGGAGGTTCTGAAGGGCGATGCGTCGGCATTTCGCGCGGTGGCGCTGGGGACGCAAGTCCCGCGTACGCTGCAGGGGAGGATTCCGGCGATCGCGGTGAATAATCTGGCGGACTTTTCGGTGGCGGGCAAAGGGCCGCAGACCTCGTCGATCTCGAATGCGTTTCAGGCGATGTATGACGAGAGCACGGACGCGGTGCTGCATGGCACTGGGCAAGAGACGTTCGAGGCGGTGAAGATGCTGAAGGCCGCGGACCCCGCGCACTATCAGCCGGCGGCCGGAGTGGTGTATCCGAATACGGCGTTTGGCAATAGCCTGAAGCAGGTGGCGCAGTTGTTGAAGGCGAACCTTGGGGTGGAGGCGGCGTTCTCAGACATTGGCGGCTGGGACACGCACCAGAATCAGGGTGGAGCGAACGGGCAGTTGGCGAATCGACTGACGGAGTTTTCGCAGACGATTGCGGCGTTCTGGAAGGACATGGGCGATGATGCGGAGAATGTGACGCTGGTGACGATGTCGGAGTTTGGACGCACGGCGCGGCAGAACGGCACCGGCGGCACCGATCATGGGCACGCGAATGTGATGTTCGTGCTGGGCGGCGCGGTGAAGGGCGGCAAGGTCTATGGGCAGTGGCCGGGAGTGGCGGACGAGCAGCTCAATGAAGGACGCGATCTGAAGGTGACCACGGACTTCCGGAATGTGCTGGGCGAGGCGGCGTACAAGACGCTGGGGTCGCGCGATCTGGAGCTGGTGTTTCCGAATGCGAGGGTCGATCCGAAGACGTTTCTGAACTTTGCGTGAGGGCTGGCGTTGGGCAACAGCAGATTCCTTCGGAATGACAGCAAGAAAAGCAAGAGCAAGGACAGCCGCGGATTCCCTTCGGGAATGACAACCAGAAGAGCAATGACAGTCGCGCATAGTGTGATGCGGGCGTTCGGTTTTGGGACGGCAGTTTCGATTTGGAACGGCGGCCCAAAATAGTTATCGGAATTCGGCGGCGATGCACACAACTTTCGTGACTATTTGCCGTCAAATAGGATGTAACACCTGAACAGCCGGCCCAGCAGTTCCCACGGTAACCGGCATCCCCTATCCGCATCACCCTCCCCACCTATCTGTAGGGCGCCCTGAGTACCGGGCGCCCTCACGTCTTTGTTGTGGGCGTGGGGCTATTCGTCTTTGACCGGTGGACTGACGATCGGTGGGCCAGGTGGGCCATAGGTATCGAAAAAACGACGGATGGCTTGCTGCATGGCGGCGGTGTCGGTGCGCGACCGAAGTTCAACGAGCATCTTGGGATTGGCGGCTTGTTGTAGGGCTGCCGGAGCGCCGCCGCGGGTAAAGCTGATGAGCATCTTGGGTGTGGCGAGGGTGCGGAGCGGGGCGGCGAGCGGGAATCGCTCGTGGAAGAGCAGACCGACCGGGATGAGGTGCGAACGGGTGTCGGCGCGGACACGGGCGGCGATGTCACCGTCGGGCGATTCGAGGATCAGCAGGTCAATACTTCGATGCTCCTCGCAGACCTGGACGGCAAGGGAAGCGCCGAGTCCGATTCCGTAAACAAGGATGTTTTTCGGATGATCAGGACGTTCCGTTGTGATGTAGGTGTAGGCGGATTCGGCGTCGGCCTGCATGAGGGCTTGGGTGGGATGATGGCCGGCGCTGCGGCCGAAGCCGCGGTAGTCGAAGAGCAGGACATTGAGATGGTCGTTGTGGAGAAGTTGGGCCTGAGGGAGTGCGTCGGCCATGGAGCCGTTTCCGCTGTGGAGAATTAGCGCCGTGGGCTGACCATTGGAGTCGTCGGTGGGGATCCACCAGCCGTCGAGCTGGGGCTGGCCGGAGGCGTCGTCGGCGAAGTGCACGGGGGTGAAGGGGAGGCCGAGCGCGGCGGGCGTGGTCGTGACAGAGCGCGAGGGATGCAGGACGAGCTCCCATTGGGTGCGCGAAAAGACGATGCAGATGGTGAGGTATCCGAAGACCAGAGCGAGGGCCAGCATGGCGGCGAGCGCCTTGAGTATCCAGGCGGGATCGACGAGCTCGAAGGCGTAGGGGGCCTGCGGGTTGTGGGCGCTGGGCGCGGGCGGCCGGCTGGGAGAGGCTTTGGGGCGAGAGGCTTGGGGGCGAGAGGCTTTCGGGCGAGGGTTGGGGCGGGGATGGGGCGGGTTGGGCATGGTGCTCCGAGGGCTTCTTCAGCATCTCATAGCAGCGGAAGAGAGCGAGGGCTGCAGTGGCGGAGTGGGTGCGGTTGTGCGCGGTGCGGGCGGCGCCAAAGCCGGGTGAGGCGATCGAGGCCGAGGCCAACGGCGTGGCGGTGTGTCTGGCGAACGTGGAGGGGAGGCTGGCGGCGCTGGGAAACGTGTGTCCGCATCGCGGGGGACCGCTGGGGCAGGGATGGGTGGAGGGCGAGACGGTGGTGTGTCCGTGGCATTGCTGGGCGTTCAGCACGGCGACGGGGATGGCCGAGCCGCCGGAGACCGGGCGAGTCGACGTGTTTGCGGTAAAGGTGGAGGGCGAGGACGTGCTGGTGGAGATGGGTTGATTCCCACAAAGGTACGCGGATTCGAACGGGTTCATCGATTGCGAAGGAAATCGTTGCGCATTGTTGTTGTTACGAGGGAGAATATGCTCAGTGGGTCATGTCGGTTGAACAAACGCCATGGAACAGCTTGGAACGAGTTGCAACAGGAGAGATATCCATGAAGAGAGTTCTGCTTTCGATGTTCGCCCTAACGATGTTCGCCGGGATGGTGGTAACGCCTGCACAGGCGCAGCACCGCCATCGTCATTGTTGGTACAGCCATCATCATCGGCATTGCAGCTACCGCTAAAACTTGCGGTGGATGCGCTGGTACGCGACAGTCCGGCCTTGGCCGGGCTGTTTTGTTTTGGGCGGGAAGACGATCTGCCGGGGTAGCCGAGTTTTGCGCAGGCGAGGCTGGTAAAATCAGGTGATCTTCTCTCTCTGGAGCGGACGATCGAGTTCAGTCCAGGATCCACCCAAAAGGATTCACCCGAGGGGAGAGGCTATGCAGGCAGTTCTTGCGCTGGAAGACGGGCGCGTGTTTCGCGGCAAGGCCTTTGGCGCGGGCGCGCATGGGCCGGCGAGCGGCGCCGGTGGGGCAGGCGACAGCGCCAAGGGATCTCCGGGATCTCCAGCCGAACGGGTGGGCGAGGTGGTCTTCAATACTTCGCTGACAGGGTATCAGGAGATCTTTACCGACCCGTCGTATGCGGGACAGATTGTGGTGCTGACGAACCCGCACATTGGGAACTACGGGACCAGTCCGAGCGATGCGGAATCGGCGCGGCCGTATATCGAGGGGCTGGTGGTGCGGGAGTTTTCGCCGGTGAGCTCGAACTGGCGGTCGACCGAAGTTGCGGATGAATATTTGGAGCGCAACGGCGTTCCGGTGATCGCCGAGATCGATACGCGAGCGGTGGTGCGGCATCTGCGGGCCAATGGCGTGATGCGCGGAGTGATCTCGACTGCGATTGCGGATACGGATGCGCTGGTGGCAAAGGCGCGCGCGCATAAGAAGATGGATGGGACCGATCTGGCGAGTGTGGTGTCGACTCGGGAGGCGTATCGGTGGGATGCTTCGGAGGCGCGGAACCAAACGGGCGATAAGCTGCTGCCGGTCGCGCATGCGGGTGATGAAGAGAAGCTGCATGTGGTGGCGTATGACTTCGGAATCAAGGAAAATATTCTGCGCATGCTGGCGCGCGAGAACTGCCGGGTGACGGTGGTCCCGGCGAAGACCCCGGCGGCCGACGTGCTGGCGATGCAGCCGGATGGAGTGTTCTTTTCGAACGGGCCGGGCGATCCGGAGCCGCTCGAGTATGCGGTTGCGAACATTCGCGAGCTGCAAGGCAAGACGCCGATGTTCGGGATTTGCCTGGGGCATCAACTGTTCGGGATAGCGCTGGGCGGCAAGACGTACAAGCTGAAGTTCGGGCATCATGGCGGCAATCATCCGATCAAGAATCTCGCGACAGGCAAGGTCGAGATCACCGCGCAGAACCATAACTACAACGTCGATCCGGCGTCGTTGCCAGCAGACGTAGAGCGGACGCATACGAACTTGAATGACGACACGCTGGCGGGGTTGAAGCATAAGACCGACCCGATGTTCAGCGTGCAGTATCACCCGGAGGCCAGCCCCGGGCCGCACGATTCGCATTATCTGTTTCGGGACTTTCGTAGGATGATGGAGGAGTGGAGGAAACCGTGATGGCTAAGACGAGCATGGAAATCGTGATGAGCGAGGACTTGAAACAGCGGTTGGCGGCGGCGGCGGAAAGCCAGGGAAAGACCGTGCCGGCGTTTGCACAGGAGGCGCTCTACACGTATGTCGAGGACATTGAGGACGGCGCGATTTCGGACGTTGCGTTAGCTGAAGAAGGACTTCTACACCTACATCCCGAAGGAGATCAAGCTGTTGGCCTGGACCGTTCAGTATTCGAAGTTAGCCGAAAAACAGCTTAGGAAGCTCTCTCCTGAAATCGAGGATAGAATTCGTTCCTTCATGCAGCATCGTGTTGCGGAACGAGAGATGCCGCAGGTCATCGCCAAACAGCTAAGCGGCCCGTATGAGAATAGAATTCGCTTTCGCGTGGGCGACTACGAGTGATTTGCCGAATCGAAACACACATCCTTCTCATTCTTGTGATTGAGGTAGCGCACCGCCGTGAGGTTCATCGCTAAATTCCGCGCAGGCCCCGTGCTTACCGCGAAAGGGAGAATACGCCTGGCGAGACGGACGGATGGCATCGAGCAACCAGGTATCGATAGCAGTAAAAAGAACAGGAGCGTGACGAAGATGGACGCCATTTGTTTCTCTGCGTGCCGCAAGGTTGTTCTCGCGGGACTGCTGCTGCCGGCTATGTTTTGGGTGGTGGGCTGTGGCGGCAACGGCTCTACAACGTCCACGCCTACGCCGGTTACGGGAGCGGTGACGCCGACGGTGACGGTGACCGCTTCGCCCGCGGGGAGCGTGACGACCGCGCAGGCCCTGAGTGTGAGTGTGGCCGTGACTTCCGGGAGCGGAATGCCCTCGGGATCGGTGGTGCTGAGCAGCGGAAGCTTTGCGTCGTTTCCCGCCAGCCTGAGCAATGGAGCAGCGGTGATCGGCGTTCCGGCCGGGCTGCTGGCGGTGGGGATGGATACGTTGACGGCCAGCTTCACGCCTGCCAATACGGGCTCGTTCAATACTGCGTCCGGGACGGCGAGTGTGGCGGTGGCGGCCTCTGGAGCGGCTCTGCCGGTGGTGACGGCGAGCAGCGTGACGTATGCGACGACGGGAAGCCCGTTCCGCGCGCTGCCGCTCGCGTCGGGCAAGGTGCTGGTGTCGCTGACGGCGGCGACCTCGGGTATCGAGGTGTTTTCGCCGACGGCCGGTGGAGGACTGACGGCTAATTGCTTCAACTACGTTCGTCCGGCGTTTGTACAGGACGGGGCATCGCTGCTGGGCATCAACCTGGTGCCGAACGGGCTGGGGGTGGCGGCCAGCCTGGGTGCGGATGGGGCGATCTTCTACAACCTGAGCACGCTCCAGAGCTGCACCTCGACGGGTGTGCAGGTGAGCCAGGGGACGGTGGCGTCGAACCAGGGAAGCTTTGATGTGGTGGTGACGCCGGATGGGAAGTATGCGTTTGTCGCCAACGAGTATGGTGTGGCGGCGGGAGCGA
Source organism: Granulicella sp. (assembly GCA_965277925.1). GTDB lineage: Bacteria > Acidobacteriota > Terriglobia > Terriglobales > Acidobacteriaceae > Granulicella. The sequence goes on from OZ255850.1 coordinate 4,416,300, forward strand.
CGACGGAGGGCAATGTTGGCGTGGTGGCGCTGCAGTATGACGCGAACGGGCTTGTGACGGCAGGCACGCTGCTGGGACAGATCTCGACTGGCGGGCAGGCGATTGCGGGGGTTACGATCTCGCCGGATGGAAGCCGTTTGTATGTGACCAGTGAGATTGCGGGCGCGGGAGGTACGGCGGCGGGAGCGGGCAATCCTGTTCTGAGCGAGACGACGTGCGTGCAGCAGGCAGGGGGCAAGGCGACGGCGAATGGATTGTTGACGGTGATCGATGTGGCGAAGGCGGAGGCCGGCGCGGGCTCGGCGGCGATTTTGGCGACGGTGAACGCGGGTTGCTCTCCGGTGCGCGCGGTGGAGACGGCGGACCTTTCCACGTTATGGGTGGCGGCGCGTGGGGATAACCGGGTGCTGGCGTTCTCGACCGGGATGCTGGAGGCGAATGCGGGCAATGCGCTGCTGGGGTATGCGGATACAAGGGGAACGTCGCCGGTGGGTCTGAGACTATTTGACAAGGACAAGCTGCTGGCGGTGGCCAACTCGAACCGGTTTGGGACGGGAACAGCGAATGCGACGATTCTTTCGGTGGCGGCGCCCGCCGCGGCCAGTGTGGTGCAGAGGGTGGCGACGGGGACATTTCCGCGGGAGATTACGGTTGGCAGCGATGACAGTACGCTGTATTTGACCAATTACAGCTCGCAATCGTTTCAAGTGATTGCGACGAAGGTGCAGTAGAAGCGCGAAGAACGAAACACAGGATGGAAAGCAAGAGGACACATTGACCGATGCCGCGTAGAGATGACATCGCGAAGATTTTGGTGATTGGCTCGGGGCCGATTGTGATCGGGCAGTCGGCGGAGTTCGATTACTCGGGGACGCAGGCTTGCAAGGCGCTCAAGGCGGAGGGCTATGAGGTGGTGCTGGTGAACTCGAACCCGGCGTCGATCATGACTGATCCGGAGGTGGCGGATAGGACGTATATCGAGCCGCTGACGGTGGAGTATCTGACCGAGATTCTGCGGGTCGAGTCGGAGATGATGGGGGGCGGTGGAGGAGAAGCAGATTCCTCCGCTGCGCTGCGGAATGACAACCAGAAAGGCGGAAGCAACAGCAAAGATCGAGATAACGGCATACGTGGAGGCGGTGGGGTGTTTGCGGTGCTGCCGACGGTGGGCGGGCAGACGGCGCTGAATCTTGCGGTCGATCTGGCGGACAAGGGCGTGCTGGACCGGTTTGGCGTGGAGTTGATTGGCGCCAAGCTGGAGGCGATCAAGAAGGCCGAAGACCGGTTGTTGTTCAAGGATGCGATGAACAAGATCGGGCTCGATATGCCGCGATCGATGCTGGTGAACAACATTCGCGATGGGCTGGAGTTTGCCGCGAAGCTGGGGTTTCCGGTGGTGATCCGGCCGAGCTTTACGCTGGGCGGATCGGGTGGCGGGATTGCGTATAACCGCGAAGAGCTGATGGAGATTCTGTCGCGCGGGCTGGACCTTTCGCCGGTGCATGAGTGCTTGATTGAAGAGAGCGTGCTGGGGTGGAAGGAGTATGAACTCGAAGTCGTGCGCGACCTGAAGGACAATGTCGTCATCATCTGCTCGATTGAGAATTTCGATGCGATGGGCGTGCATACGGGCGACTCGATTACGGTGGCGCCCGCGCAGACGCTGACGGACCGCGAGTATCAGTGCATGCGCGATGCGGCGATTGCGGTGATTCGCGAGATCGGTGTGGAGACGGGCGGGAGCAATGTGCAGTTCGCGGTGAATCCGCAGAACGGGCGCATGACGGTGATCGAGATGAATCCGCGCGTGAGCCGGTCGAGCGCGCTGGCGAGTAAGGCTACTGGATTTCCGATTGCAAAGATTGCGGCGCGGCTGGCTGTGGGGTACACGCTCGACGAGTTGCAGAACGATATTACGAAGGCTACGCCTGCGTGCTTCGAGCCGACGATTGACTATGTTGTCGTGAAGATTCCGAAGTGGCAGTTTGAGAAGTTTCCTGGAGCGGATGAAACCTTGGGGCCGCAGATGAAGTCGGTGGGCGAGGTGATGGCGATTGGGCGGACCTTCAAGGAAGCACTGATGAAGGCTGTGCGATCGCTGGAGACGGGCAAGAAGGGCGTGGGCGATGCGATCGATCCGCGCAGACTGCGGCAGCGGCTGGTGACGCCGTCGCCGGAGCGGCTGGCGTATCTGCGCTATGCGTTTGAGATTGGGATGAGCGTGCGCGATGCGGCTCGGTATACCGGGATGGACCCGTGGTTTCTGCACCAGATGAAGCAGATCGCGGAGGAGCTGCGCGGCTTTGCGGGCAAACAGCTTGCGGAGATCGACGAGGGAACGATGCGCTCGGCCAAGCGGATGGGCCTGAGCGATGAGCGGCTGGCGGCGTCGCTGGCAGTGGGCGGCGGCGAAACGCAGATTCCCTTCGGGAATGACAACAAGAGGGACGCGGCAGTTCGACCTGCGGTGAGCGCGGATCAGATTCGGGCGCTGCGGGAGAGGCTGGGCGTGCGGCCGGTGTACAAGATGGTGGACACGTGTGCGGGTGAGTTCGAGAGCTTTACGCCGTATCTCTACTCCTGCTATGACGAAGAGGATGAGGCGGCGCCGACGGGGAAGAAGAAGGTCATCATTCTGGGGTCGGGGCCGAACCGGATCGGGCAGGGGATTGAGTTCGATTACTGCTGCTGCCATGCGGCCTTCGCGCTGCGTGAAGATGGCTACGAGACGGTGATGGTCAACTGCAATCCAGAGACGGTGTCGACCGATTATGACACCAGCGACCGGTTGTACTTTGAACCGCTGACGCTGGAGGATGTGCTTGCGGTGTATGAGCACGAGGCTTCTGGTGGGGCCGACATTGGCATGATTGTGCAGTTCGGCGGACAGACGCCGCTGAATCTTTCGCTGCCATTGAAGGGTGCGGGTGTGCCGATTATTGGGACTTCGCCGGAGTCGATCGATCTGGCAGAGGATAGGAAACGATTTGGGAAGTTGATTACGGAGCTGGGGATTCCGCAGCCGGAGGGAGCGATGGCGACCAGCGTGGAAGAGGCGCTGGAGGGCGCGCGGCGGGTGCAGTATCCGGTGCTGGTGCGGCCGAGCTATGTGCTGGGCGGGCGCGCGATGGTGATCGCGTACGACGATGCGGATGTGGTGCGGTATATGTCGACGGCGATTGAGTATTCGCAGGAGCGGCCGGTGCTGATCGACCACTTTCTGGAGGACGCGCAGGAGGTCGATGTCGATGCGCTGTGCGATGGCAAGGACGTGCTGATCGCCGGGATCATGCAGCATATCGAAGAGGCTGGGGTGCATTCGGGGGATTCGTCGTGCGTGCTGCCGGCGGTGGATCTGTCGCAGGATGTGCTGGAGACGATTCGCGAGTACACACGCAAGCTGGTGCGGGCGCTGAATGTGATCGGGCTGGCGAACCTGCAGTTCGCGGTGCAGCGCGGCACGGTGTTTGTGATTGAGGTGAATCCGCGCGCTTCGCGAACGGTGCCCTATGTGTCGAAGGCGACGGGCGTGCAGTTGGCCAAGATTGCGGCGCGGCTGATGACCGGGAGAACGCTGCGTGAGTTGCTGCCGGAGGAGTTGGCGAGTGGAAAAGATCTGGGGACGGGTGAGCATTTTTTTGTGAAGTCGCCGGTGTTTCCGTGGGGCAAGTTTCAGGGCGTCGATCCGGTGCTGGGGCCGGAGATGCGCTCGACCGGCGAGGTGATGGGCGTGGCGCGCACGTTTGGCGAGGCGTTTGCCAAGGCGCAACTCGCGGCGGGTCTGCGGCTGCCCACGGCGGGGACGGTGTTCTTCAGCGTGAACACGCATGATAAGAAGACGGTCGCGGTGGTGGCGCGGCGGTTTGTGGATATGGGGTTCAAGCTGGTGGCGACGCATGGGACGGCCGATGTTCTTGAAGACGCGGGGATGCAGGTGGAGCGCGTGTTTGCGGTGAAGGAAGGACGGCCGAATGTGGTCGACCTGATCAAGAGCGAGCGCATTCAGTTGATTGTGAATACGCCCAGCGGACAGGTGAGCGTGTTCGATGAGGCCGCGATCCGGAGGGCCGCGGTGAGCGCGCGGGTGGCGACGATTACTACGCTGGCAGCGGCGCGAGCGGCGGCGGATGGGATCGAGGCGGTGCAGCGCGGGGAGTATCAGGTGGAGTCGCTGCAGGCGCTGCATGCGGGGCGAGTCTATGCTGTGCCTGCTTGAGAGCTGATTGAAGGTCGGTCGTTCCGTTTCCAGTTGCGAGTTATCCAGTTACCAGTTGAGGGTTGACGATGCTGATCGATGGAATTCATATCCCGCTGACGGCACCGTTTTATCGCGATGGGCGAAGCTATTTGCGCAAGCTGGAGCATAATGTCGGGCGCTATTCGCTGACGCCGGCGGCGGGGCTGGTGGCGCTGGCGAGTGAGGGTGCGGCGCTGTCGGATGAGGAGATTCGCGAGACGCTGGAGGTGGTGGGGAAGACGGCCGCGGCGGAGAAGGTGCTGGTTGCGGCGATTGCGAAGGACAGCGTGCGCGGGGCGCTGGCGATTGCGGAGCAGGCCGCCGTGAACGGGTTCGATGCTGTGCTGGTGGGCGCGCCGCCGCTTTGGGCGCGAGTCCGGGATGAGGAAGTGATGGTGCACTTTCGCTCAGTGGCGGATGCTTCGCCGCTGCCGGTGTTGCTGGCGAGCGATGCTTCGGGGCCAGGCTATCGGATGGCAGTGGATGCGGTTGGAGAGCTTGCGGCGCATCCGAATATCGTGGGGATGTACGATGCGGACCTTACGCAAGAGCGCTATCGTGCGGTGATGGCGGCGACCGCGCATGTGCAGCGAGAAGTGACGGTGACGACTGTGTTCGCGCCGGTGACCCGGAGGATGCAGGCGCCGGAAACTGCTACGGGTTCGGCTACGTTTGTGACCGCGGAGTCGCTGGCTGGCGGAGCGGCGGTGGCGGTTGCGCCGCCGCGCGCTGCACTGAAGACGCGGACGAAGATGGTGGGTTTTCAGGTGATGGCGGCGGGGAGTTCAGCGGGGATGGTGGAGTTGCTGGAGGGCGGCGTTGCGGGAGCGATGCCCCGACTGGCGGCGTGCGCACCGCAGGGTTGCTATGAGGTGTACGCGGCGTGGAAGGATGGCAATCCGGCGCTGGCTCGCGAGAAGGAACAGAGGCTGATGGCGGCCGATGAGTTGATGGCGGAGCTGGGGATTGCGGGGATCAAGTATGGCTGCGATTGGAACGGGTATTTTGGAGGCGTGCCGCGTCTGCCGCGGCTAGCGCTCGATGGTGAGGCGAGAGCTCGGGTGGAGCGGGTGCTGGCGGGGATACGGAATTAGGGTGGTTCTTCCCGATGGGGTCGGGGCGGCCTAAACAGCAGATTCCTGCGCAATGACAACCAGAAAAGGAAGAGCAAACGCAGCCGCAACCGCAGATTCCTGCGGGAATGACAACCAGAGAAGCACGAGCAAGAGCGCTACTCGCGTGAGCGGATGCCCATGGCGCTGAGTTTGCTGCGGGCCTGGGAGGCTTCGGGGGAGACGGGGAAGCGCTGAATCAGGGCGCGCAGCTCGCGGACGCCGGCTTCGTTCTGGTGCATGGCGATCAGGGCTTCGCCTTTGTGCAGGTGCGCGGCGGGGATTTTGCCGTTGTCAGGGTAGTGCTCGAGGACGCGGTCGAAGTTGCGGATGGCGGCGGAGGGCTTGCCGGTGCGGCGATCGATCTCGCCGAGGTAGAAGTAGGCGTTGCCGGAGAGGTTGTCGTCGGGATAGGCCTTGATGAGGCCTTCGAACTCGGAGGAGGCGAGAGCGTCTTTGCCGGCGATATAGTCGCGGTAGGCGCTGCTGTACATGTCGCCGGAGGCGGGTGCGGCGGAGGTGGGCGCGGCCACGGAGGGACCGCCAGGTTCAGCGGGGGCTGGGATGGTCGATCCACCGCTGGGCGGGGCGGGATTGCCGAGGTCACTGGAGCCCTCAGGATTGCCGGAGGTCACGGCGCTGGAGCGGGACGGGATCGCGGAGCCGGCAGGGACGGGGCTGCCGGCGGGCGGGGTCATGTTGGGCGGGGTCATGTTGGTCAGGGCGGCGTTGGCGGTCTGCTGCTGGTTTTGGATGTCGGTGAGCGCCTTCTGCACCTTGTCGAGGCGCGCTTTGAGCTCGTCGAGGGAGTCGTTGAGGGACTGGACCTGGCCCGAAAGTTGAGTGCTCTGGGTGGCGGAGGCGTCCTGCTCGTTCTGCAGCTTGAGCTGCATGCCGTTTACGGTGACACCCATCTTGTTGACCGAGTCGGCGGTCTGCTGGACGAGGTCCTTGAGCACGCCCATGCTTTCGGAGTTGGTCTGCTGGAGGCGCGCGACGGCGTCGATGAGCTGCTGGACCTGGGTCTGGAGCTGGATCATGTCCTTGTTCGCGGCGTGGGCGGGAGTGGTGATGAGGCCGGCGAAGAGGATGGGCAGAGCGGCGAAGCGGAGAAGGCGGCGATACGACATGGTGGACTCCTATGTGCGACTGTACCGGCAAGAAAGAGGGCCGCGCAACCCGCGTGAGGTTGCGCGGCCCTGAAGTTTACTCTAGCGGTCGATGCTGAACTGGTCGCGGCGGTTCTGTTGCCAGCAGCTCTCGGTCTCTTCGGTGCAGAACTGCTTTTCCTTGCCGTAGCTGATGGTGCGGATGCGGTCGGGAGCGACGCCGGCGGCAATCAGCGCCTTCTTGGCGGAGTCGGCGCGGTTTTCGCCGAGGGTGATGTTGTACTCGGCCGAACCGCGGTCGTCGCAGTAGCCGGCGACCAGAACCTTGATCGCGGGATGCTGGGTCAGGTAGCTGGCGGCCTGGCTGACGGAGGTCTGGGCGTCGGGGCGGAGGTCGTAGCTGTCGTAGTCGAAGAAGAGGTCCTGCACGGCGGCGTGGAAGGCGGCGTCGCTGCCCATGTCGCCGCTGCCGTTGGTGTCGGGAGTGTTGGGGGTCTGGGGGACGCGCACGGTGACGCGGACGTTGGCGTCGGTGGCGCCGCCGTCGCCGGTGGCGGAGAGATGGAAGTTGGTCGAGTTGGAAGGCGAGACGGTCTGGGTGCCGTTGATCGGGACCTGACCAATGCCGTCGATGCTGGCGCTGGTGGCGCCGGTGGTGCGCCAGTTCAGGACGACGGACTGACCGAGGTCGATGGCCTGTGGATCGGCGGTGATGGTCGCGGTGGGCGGGTTGCCGGTGTTGTCGGGCGCCATGGCGGAGGGTGGCGGCGCGGCGGTCTTCTTGTGGCAGCCGGTGACGGCAAGCAGGGCGATGGCCGCGAACATCGCGGCCCGGTTAGCAACCTTTATTTTGTAGGGCATCATGTGGTGTTCTTCTTTCTCCTGCTCATTTACGAATGATTGCGAAAGTCTGTCGATGGTTGGACGCGATTTGGGAGCCTGGCCGTGCGATTTGGTGATTTAAGCTGCGCGATTAAAGTGTATCGCGATACGACTCTATTGCGACGACGAAAGGTGGTGACTACTTCCAGCTCCAGTTGGGCATGTCGGCGCCGGGCCCGGTGAGGGAGTGCCTGCCGGTGCCGTCGGCGAGCATGGTCATGAGGCGGGTGTGGTTGGCGCGGCCGTCGGGCGAGTTGGCGAAGGCGATGTGGCGGCCGTCGGGCGACCAGACGGGAAAGTCGCAGCGGCCGATGTCGTGGGTGAGCTGGATCCACTTTTTGGTCGCGATCTCCATGACGTAGATGTCCTGTCCGCCGGGAGCGCCGGGGCCGTACTTGCGGTCCCAGGCGAAGGCCAGGAACTGGCCGTTGGGCGACCAGGAGGGCGAGGTGGCATAGCCGCCGTCGGTCATCCGCTGCACGTTGGAGCCGTCGGCGTCCATTACGTAGATCTGGGGGATGGTGTTGCGGCCGCCGTGGGACCAGGCGAGCTGCGCGCCGGTCTTGGGGTTCCAGGTGGGCGAGGAGTCGGGGCCGGGCGAGTGGGTGATCTGGTGGGCGAAGCTGCCCTGCGGGTCGGAGGTCCAGATTTCGGGGTCGCCGGTGCGCGAGGACGAGAAGGCGAGTTGCTGGCCGCTGGGGTTCCAGGCGGGCGAGATGTTGGTCGAGCCGACGGAGTTGAAGTTCACCGGACGGCCCAGCAGCAGCGAGTACATGCGGATCTGAAAGCCGTTGTGGCCGAGCTCGGTGAAGGCGAGGCGGGAGTTGTCGGGCGAGACGCGCGGGGAGAGCGCGATGCTGCCGAGGTGGGTGATGGCGTGCTGGTTGGCGCCGTCGTAGTCCATCTCCCAGATCTCTTTGTTGCCTTCGCCAATCTTGACGTAGTAGAGCTTCGATTCGGCGATGCCGGGGATGCCGCCGCCGAGGCGGAAGATGATGTCGTCGGCGAACTGGTGGGCAAGCTGGCGGGCGGTGCCGTCGCTGGCGTCGCCGCTGTATTGCTTGGCGAAGACCTGCGGGAACTGGGTGTTCTTGGCGTCGTCGAGGAAGCCGTTGGCGACGAGGCGGCCGCTCTGCACGCCGAGGTTGCCGAAGGCGATCATGGCGGCGCTGGTGGGCGCGGCGGCCCACTGCGCGAGGTTGAGCTCGGCCTGTGAGCCGGGCGCGCCCTGCGGGTTCATGCTCTTCGAGACGAGGTCGAAGATGCCGGCGTTCTGGAGGTCGGAGTAGAGGACGCTGTCGAAGGTCTGCTTGAGCGGGCCGGTGGCGGGGTCGGCAGAGGCGGGTTTGAAATCGGCGACGGCGAGGCGGATGTTGCCGGCGCCGGCGTTGGTGACGATCTGGAAGGGGTTCTGCGCGAAGGCCGCGGTGGCTACGGCGAAGAGGGTCAGGATGGCGGCGGCAACGAAGAAAAGCGTCACAGGGCAGAGCGAGCGGGGCGCGCTGCTTTCATGCTGGATGCGGGGGAATGTCATGAGGCGATGCATACTCCTGTGATGTCATCTTTGATGGTAGACGAGTTTCAAGCGCGCGGAGGCGTTGTGGGAAACGGTCGGGGCAACGTGGCCCAGTTCGGAAGGAGGGAGGCCCTTTGAGTTATGAACCTAAAGGGCACTGCTACGCTGTAAAAGTCCTTTGGTGTTGGGAGACTAAAGGCTGCTTCACTGCAGCCGGAGATTGCGCCGCAGATCGAATACGGTTACGGGAGCGGACTGTGGCGGCTAGTTTTCTGTTGGGCCCGAGATATGGTCGATTTGCATGACACGTGCGTTTGCGCGTCCCGCTTCCAGTTTGAGCCCTAACTGTTCCCGGACTGCGGTGAACAGGTCGACAGCATTGCTTTGGTCCGTGGCAGAAGCGTCATCTCTGGTCCAGGTCAGGACAAAGTTATAACGCCCCAGCAAACCTGTCTGATCGATAACAGGCCGAGGAAGGTAGCCTTGGATTCCTAGGGCGAAATCGCTCATGCTGCAGTTGGTGAACTTTTTGGAACGACTTCCAGTCTCCGATGGCGAGCCAGTTTCTGATGGAAGGTTGGAATGTGAATCGCTCTGGTGCAGCTTTATGCCACCCTTATTGACAGTAACGGCAAAAACAGAAAGCTCACGCTCGCCAAAATGAAAGCTTAGGCCGAATCGCTCTTCCAAGAGCTTCTGGACCATTTCCTGAACCTGCTTCAGATTTGGAATTCCGATGATGTCTGGCTGACCCTGAATGTCGAAATGGGATTGATCGAGCCACCTCGGATGATCTACGATCTGTTCTCTATGGAGAGAGTAGGCAAACGCGATCAAATCCATAACGGATTGATTGTCGATGCGGATATTATGCTCTCCCAAACGAATATTCCCGCCGGATTCTGAGGGCTTAGACGGCCTGATCGTAGCTACTTCAAACGCAGGATGCGCATCCACCGCCATCGGCGGAAGGTGCTGAGAGGAATTCTGCGCATTAGCAATGATCGAACCTGTCGCGACGAGGAACGCCCAAATCGTTAGAAGCCGATGCCATTTCCTAAAGCCATAATTCTTCATCGAAAAAATCCTCATAAAAAAGTTTTAAAAGTATGGACTTCCACTTTCTTACCGATAACTTTGTTCTTGCGGTTCCGTGCCGATCTCGATATGTGCGAACAGCCTATGCAGCGAGATGACAGCGGAAGAGATGCAGGCATGTTTGCGATGCCACTCACTGTGTGAGGGCTTAGCGGTGGTAGTCGAAGGTGTCCTCGACGGTGATCTGGTTGCCGGCGGGGAGGGGGCCGAAGCCGTCGATGCGCTGCAGGGCGTGGAGGGCGGAGGCGTCGAGCGAGGCCGAACCGCTGGGGGTGAGGACGCGCACATTGGCTGGCGTACCCTCGCGGTCGATGTCGAAGATGACGGTGACGCGGCGGCCGATGGAGCTGCCAGGGTCGGCCTCCTGGGTGAACCAGTTCTGCGAGACCTTGCGGCCGACGATTTCGAGATAGTAGGCGTAGCGGTCGCCGAAGGTCTTGTTCTGCACGGTGAGGCTGGAGGTACCGTTCTGCACCTGGTTGATGGACTCGGGGATCTGGGTGGCGCTCTCGCCGGTGGTGGCTTTGGGGGTCGGGGGCGTGGGCTGCGGGTGCTTGGGCGGCGCGGGTGTGGGGACTGGGGCGGGTGTGGTCCGGGGGGGAGTCTTGGCTTTGATGAGGACGTCTGTGGGGAGCGGCGGAGGTAGAGTGGCTTCCTTGGGCGGAGGCGTGGGTGCAGGGCTAACGTCATCGGGCGCGAGGACCGATTCTTTTACCGGCGGGGCCTTCTGGGGGAGTGGGATGGCCGAGACCATCGAGGCTTGAATGCTGCCGGCCTGGGCGGAGTTCTCGCCCCAGCGCTGGCTGTTGAGCGGGTTGAAGTACGCCAGCGCGATCAAGGCCGCGGCGATGGCAATGTGCAGGCCGATGGCTCCGGCGAGGCCGCTGTTGAAGCGGTCGGGTTGCGCGTCGCGCGGATTGGCGTAGCTGCTCATGGTGTTCGGCGATCGCGCCTAGCGATCAATCGGCTGAGTGACGATGCTGATGTTGGCGATGCCGGCCTGCTTGACCGCGTCCATGACCGAGGCGAAGGCGCCGAACGGGACCTTCTGATCGGCGCGCACATAGACGACTTTTTTCTGCGTGGCGGAGTTAGAGCGCAGCAGCGCGGGCAGCTCGTGGATGTTCACCGGCTTGTCCTGCAGGAAGACGTTCTGGTCTTTGTCGATGGTGACGACGAGGTGTACCTCGGTGAGCTGCTTGACGGTGCGGGTGTGAGGGACGGCCACCTGAATGCCCGATTGCAGCACCGGCGCGGTGAGCATGAAGATGAGCAGCAGAACGAGCACGACGTCGACCAGCGGCGTGATGTTGATGTCGGCCATCGCGGTTTGCGTTCTGCCGCGGGTGGTGGTGAAGGCCATGGCTAGAAAGCCCTCCGGCGAGGTTCGTCGAGCAGCTGCGAGCTCGAAGGCGGCGGCGGTGGCTGCTGTTGGGGCGGATGCGCCAGCGCGGCGTTCTCGATGGCGTTGAGCAGCTCGCGGCCGAAGTCGTCCATGCGCGCGGCGAACTCGCGCAGCCGCGAGGTGAGCTGGTTGTAGCCCATGACGGCGGGCACGGCGACGATCAGGCCGGCGGCGGTGGTGATGAGGGCTTCGGAGATTCCGGGCGCCACGGCGCGCAGCGTGGCGGCGCCTTCGTTGCCGAGGCCGTGGAAGGCGTCGATGATGCCCATGACGGTGCCGAAGAGGCCAACGAAGGGCGCGACCTGGGCGATGGTGGCGAGCCAGGTCATGCGGCGTTCCATCAGGGTGAGGGACTCGCTGGAGGCGGTCTGGGCGGCGCGCTCGAGGGCTTGTGGGTTGGGTGGAGTTCCGCGGCCGCCGGACTGGCGCTGGTATTCGTCGTGGATCTCCTGGAAGACGGCGACGAGCGGGCTGGGGCGAAACTGCTCGGCGACGGCGGCGATCTCGGAGAGGCGGCCGGTCTTGCGGAAGGCGCGGATGAAGCGGCGGTTCTGGGTGTCGGCTTTCTTGAAGGACGACCATTTGGAGATCATGACGGCCCAGGAGCAGATGCTCATGATGAGCAGGATGCCGAGCACGGCGAGCGCGGTGGGGCCGCTGTTGTGCAGCATCTCGACCAGCGCGGAGGAGTTCGCGCCGACGGGCGGCGGGCCGAGCGAGGGGTCGACGGGCGTTTGCGTGGCAACGTCCTGGAGCAGAAGAGCGAGGGCAAGCAGAGTCATAGGCGTCTGATTCAGTGTAATCGCGGGGCGAGATAAGGGTGTGAACCTAGAGCGGTTCTCCCGATGGTCCCTTTGGCGCGCATAGAAGCAGATTCCTGCGGAATGACAACCAGAAAGGCGAGGGCGAAGGCAACGGCAGCGGCAAGGGCAGGTTCCTGCGGCATGGGGCGGTTGCTGCTATGCTCTCTGCGAGAGACCACCGGAATGCTGCTGGAGCTGCGCGCGGAGAACTATGCTGTGATCGACCACGCGGTCGCTGAGTTTGGCGCGGGGTTGAACCTGCTGACTGGTGAGACCGGCGCGGGCAAGTCGATTCTGATCGACGCGCTGGTGCTGCTGCTGGGTGGCAAGGCGTCTAGCGATGGGGTGCGGTTCGGCGCGGAAAAGGCCGTGCTTGGTTGCGTGTTTGAGTCGACGCCTGGCGCGGAGGAAGTGCTGGAACAGAACGGGATCGATGCTGAGGGCGATGAGATTCTGCTGCGGCGCGAGATCGCGGTAAGCGGCAAGGGGCGCGTGTTCGTGAACAATCAGCCCGCGACCGTGGCGGTGCTGCGGCAGCTTGCGCCGGAGCTGGCGCTGGTGCATGCGCAGTCGGAGACCTTGACGGCCTTCGATGCGGCGCAGCAGCGGGGGCTGCTGGACCGGTTCGGCGATGTGAGTACCGAGGACGTGGCGGCGGCGTTCGCGCAGTGGCGCGGGTTGCGCGGCCAGATTGACGAACTGCGGAGCGCCGAGCAGGACCGGCTGCGGCTGCTGGACCTGTGGAGCTTTCAGGCGCGGGAGATTGAGTCCGCGGCGATTGTGGATGCGGACGAAGACGCGCGGCTGGAGACGGAGAAGCGAGTGTTGGCCAATGCGGAGCGGCTGTTTGCCGGGGCGACGGCGGCGCAGGAGTTCTTGTATGAGGCGGAGGTCTCGGCCGAGACGCTGCTGGGCGCGGCGCTGCGACATGTGGAGGATTTGGCGCGGTTCGACCAGCAATTTGTAGAGACCACGCAGCAGTTGGCGGGGGCGAAGGCGGCGGTCGAAGACGCTGCGGCGACGCTGCGGCATTTTGCGGGAGAGATTACGGCTTCGCCCGAGCGGCTGGGCGAGATTGAGGACCGGCTGGCGGTGCTGGATCGGCTGAAGCGGAAGTACGGGGCCGGCTCGGGAGCTACGGGCTCGGGAGCGGCTGGCTGGGGAGCTACGGCGCTCGCGGAGGTGATTGCGTTTGGCGCGGATGCGGCGGCGAAGTTGAGCGATCTGGAGAACCGCGATGCACGGCTCGCGGAGCTGGAGCGGGCGTTGAGCGCGGCTGCGGCGAAGTATGAGGCGGCGGCGCGTAAGCTGACAGCCGAGCGCGTGGCGGCGGGACGCAAGCTGGCCAAGGTCGCGGAGCGGCAGATCAATGAGCTGGCGATGAAGGCAAGATTTGCGGTGCAGGTGGATGCTCGCGAAGAGACAGATGCGTGGACGGCATTTGGCTGGGACCGGGTGGAGTGCAGGATCGCCACCAATCCGGGAGAGCCGCTGAAGCCGCTGACGGAGATCGCGTCGGGTGGAGAGATGTCGCGGGTGATGCTGGCGCTGAAGGTGTCGGTGGAAGAGGGTGCGGCGGGGGCGGCGAAGAGGCGGCGGCTTGTTGGAGGCAGGACGGCGCTGCCGCGCACGCTGGTGTTCGATGAGATCGATATCGGGATCGGCGGGCGGGCGGCGGAGGCGGTGGGTCAGAAGCTGAAGACGCTCTCGCGGACGCAGCAGGTGATCTGCATTACGCACCTGCCGCAGATTGCGGCGTTCGCCGACCAGCACTTCCTGATCGACAAGGTCGAACGCGGCGGGCGCACGCAGACGGGCGTGCGGCGGATGGAGCCCGGAGAGCGGGTGGAGGAGATCGCGCGGATGCTCTCGGGCGCGAACCTGACCGAGAGCTCGCGGCGGCACGCGGAGCAGATGCTGAAGCAGAGCGTGTGATCTGGAGGGTTCGCTGAAGGTGTTGGCTCGCCGGACAGCAGATTCCTGCGGAATGAAAGCCAGAAAAGCAAGGGCAACGGCAAACGCAGATTCCCTGCGGGAATGACAAGCAAAAAGGACGGGCGATCCTGCACGAGGTACGGAGTTGCGCTTGGATGCTGGACGGTTGGGGCGCGGGCAACTCCGGGCTGAAGTGTGTTCTCCTACTATGCGAGCAAGCTTGCAGTGAGGAGCCAGCTCTGGAGGCTGTTCATGTCGCAACCTACGAAGTGCGGTCATCCCAACTGTAGCTGTGTGTGCAGTGATGGGAAGAAGTACTGTTCGCAATCCTGCCAGGACGCCGGTAAGACGCAGACACTCTCCTGCGATTGCCCTCACCCGAGTTGTAACGGAAAGATGTAGGTCGAATTCCAGCTTGTAGGAGCTCTGCATCGGGCGCGGCGGCCCCATCGAAGGACGGGCCGCCGGGTTTGGAGGGTGTGTGTGGAGCTGACGCTTTGCACAGGGAACGGTTCAAATCCGCTACGAGGAAGACCCCGAAGAAGGTATACTAGAGCTGTGAAAGCTTCCATCGTCGATCCCGTTGAGGCCGAGCTGAACAGCAGCGGCTCCAGTAGCAAGCAGACGGCCAGCAAGCGAGTTCTCCTGCTCAAACCGCGCGGTTTCTGCGCGGGAGTGGTGCGCGCGATCGATATCGTGCAGATTGCGCTGGACACCTTCGGCGCTCCTATCTATGTGCGAAAAGAAATTGTGCACAACAGCTATGTGGTGAACGATCTGGCCGCCAAGGGCGCGATCTTTGTCAATGAGTTGGATGAGGTTCCTGCGGGTGCGCGGGTCATTTACTCGGCGCACGGGGTTTCGCCGGCGGTGCGGGAGCGGGCCCGGGAGCGCGGGCTGAAGGTTGTGGACGCAACCTGTCCGCTGGTTACGAAAGTCCACGTCGAGGCGATCAAGTTTGCTAAGCAGGGCTACTCGCTGGTGCTGGTCGGTCATCGCGACCATGAAGAGGTCGAGGGTACGCAGGGCGAGGCGCCGGATGTGACCCAGGTGGTTTCGACGGTGGAGGAGGTTGCGGCGCTGCAGGTGCCGGACCCGAACAAGGTGGCGTATCTCACGCAGACAACGCTCTCGCTCGATGAAGCGCGATACATGATTGAGGCGCTGAAGAAGAGGTTTCCCAACATCGTCGGACCGCATGCGCAGGACATCTGCTATGCGACCGAAAACCGCCAGACCGCAGTGAAGAATGTCGCGCACGGGGCGGACCTGGTGCTGGTGGTGGGGTCGCGCAACAGCTCGAACTCGAACCGACTGGTGGAGGTCTCGCAGAACCTGGGGACGCATTCTTATCTGATCGACAAGGCGGAAGACATCCGGCCGGACTGGCTGGAAGGCGTGGCGACGGTGGCCATTACGGCCGGGGCGTCGGCGCCGGAGATTCTGGTTCAGGAGGTTGTGGAGTACTTGCAGGGCAAAGGCTACGGTTCGGTGGAAGAGGTTGAGGTGATGCCGGAAAATGTGCGCTTCGGTCTGCCGCCGGAGATCGTACAGGCTATCGCCGCGGCACCGCCGGCGCCGTCCGCGCCCTAGAAGGATCGTCTCGACCTGACCCGCATCTGAATACGGTCGAGTGCACGGCTGAGTTAGGTTGAGTTCGGCTGTTCCGATTGCATCTTTCCTCCATGAGCTCAGTACCCTCCAACACGCCGGGAACGCAGCAAGCTGTGCCGGGAAGGCCCGTGCCGGGAACAGCCACGCCAGCCGTGCGTCAGCCGCGCTTCGGCCGGCTCGATCTCGCGATGGAGCGCGTGTCGGACGGCATCGATCGCGCCGTGGACTGGCTGCTGGGGCAGCAGCACGAGGAAGGCTACTGGTGCGGCGAACTCGAGGGCGACGCCATGCTCGAGGCCGACTACATCTTCATGCATACGCTGCTGGGTACCGGCGACCCGGGACGGATGCAGCGCTGCGTCAACGAAATTCTGCGCAACCAGAACACCGACGGAGGATGGAGCCTGTCTCCGGGTGGGCCGTCCAATGTGAGCTACGGTGTGAAGTGCTACCTGGCGCTGAAGCTGATGGGCTGGAAGACCGACGATCCGTTGATGGTGCGGGTGCGCGAGAATGTTCTTTCGCTGGGCGGTGTGGTCGAGTGCAACACGTTTACGAAGATGTATCTCTGCGCGCTTGGGCAGTACGACTACGACGCCGTGCCGGCGGTTCCGCCGGAGATGCTGCTGTTTCCGAACTGGTGCTACTTCAATATCTACGAGATCAGTTCGTGGTCGCGCGGCATTTTGGTTCCGCTGTCGGTGATCTACGCCAAGAAGCCGTTCAAGAAGATTCCGCCGGAGCAGGGCATCGACGAGTTGTACGTCGGCGGCCGCGCCAACTCGAACCTGCATCTGCGCTGGGATACGGAGCACGTCTTTTCGTGGCGCAACTTCTTTTTGTTCACCGACCGGCTGGCGCATTGGTGCGAGGGCGTGCACATCCGGCCGCTGCGCAAGAAGGCCCTGAAGAAGGCGGAGAAGTGGATGCTGGAACGCTTCGAGCGATCGGACGGGTTGGGCGCAATTTATCCGGCCATGCTGAATGCGATTGTGGCGCTGCGCTACCTGGGGTACTCGGCCGACGACCCGCAGATGATCCGGGCGATGGACGAGTTTGAGAAGCTGGGCATCGATTGCCCGGAGGGGACGCCGGATTACCCGACGCCGACGTTCCGGATGCAGCCGTGCTTCTCGCCGGTGTGGGACACGGCGCAGGTGCTCTCGACGCTGGGAGAGGCCGGGGTGGCGAAGACCGATCCGCGACTGCTGAAGGCGGCGGACTGGCTGCTCTCGAAAGAGGTTCGGCACAAGGGCGATTGGGCGGAGAAGGTCAAGAACGTAGAGCCGGGTGGATGGTACTTCGAGTTCAACAATGAGTTTTACCCGGATGTCGATGATACGGGGGAAGTTCTGCTCGGGTTGAAAGCTGTGCAAAACCCTCGCGAGCGATATCAGCACGAGGTCGAGCAGCGCGCCATCAACTGGGTGCTGGCGATGCAGTGCCGGAACGGCGGCTGGGCTGCCTTCGATAAAGACAACACCAAGAAGATCTTCCAGTACATTCCGTTCGCCGACCACAATGCGATGCTCGATCCGCCGACGGTGGACATCACCGGGCGCATTCTGGAGACGCTGGCCTGCTATGGCTACACGCGCGCCGACAAGCGGGTGGAGAAGGCCGTGCAGTTCATCCTGGCGAACCAGGAGCCGGATGGGTCGTGGTTTGGCCGCTGGGGAGTGAATTATCTGTATGGGACGTTTCTGGTGCTGCGCGGGTTGGAGGCGATGGAGTACAGCTATCTGGAGCCGTCCGTGCAGCAGGCAGCGGAGTGGATCCGCATGGTACAGAACGCGGACGGCGGCTGGGGCGAGACCTGCATGACCTACGACCACCCGGAGCAGCGCGGCGTGGGACCGTCGACGGCGTCACAGACCGCATGGGCGCTGCTGGGCCTGCTGGCGGCCAACGACACGCGCTCGGATTCGGTGGCCAAGGGGATTCGCTGGCTGATCGAGCGGCAGCACGAGGATGGTTCGTGGGATGAGTTGATGCCCGGGCGCAACGGCGAAAGCTACTACACTGGAACAGGGTTTCCGCGGGTGTTTTATCTGGGCTACCACTTGTATAAGCAGTACTTTCCCATGCTGGCGTTGACCACGTACCGCAAGGCGATCGAGCGCGAAGAGCGCGCGACGGCGGCGTAGGCAAGAGGATTGGGAATTGTATCCGTAGGAGCGTCCTTAGCAGCTATAGCAGCAACAGCATTTGGGCGTGTTTAGCAGGAACGATAAGGAGTTTTATCCATGGCCGTACCCGTCTCACAGGCGTTGACCGTAGCCAGCTACGTGCTGAAGCAGAAGCTTTCGGGGCGCAAGCGCTATCCGCTGGTGCTGATGCTGGAGCCGTTATTTCGCTGCAACCTGGCCTGCGCGGGCTGCGGGAAGATTCAGTACCCGGCGCACATCCTGAAGGCGCAGCTTACGCCGGAGCAGTGCTTCCAGGCGGTCGACGAGTGCGGCACGCCGATGGTGGCGATCCCGGGTGGTGAGCCGCTGCTGCACCCTGATATGCCCGCGATCGTTGCGGGACTGGTGGCTCGCAAGAAGTATGTCTACATGTGCACCAACGCGCTGTTGCTGAAGGAGAAGCTGCACCTGTTTACGCCGTCGAAATACCTGAGCTTCAGCGTGCATGTGGATGGCGAGAAGGAGCACCACGACTTCGGCGTGTGCCGCGAGGGTGGCTGGGACATTGCGATGGAGGGCGTGCGTGCGGCGGTGGCGGCGGGGTTCCGCGTGACGACCAACACGACGCTGTTCGATGGCGCCGATCCGAATTCAGTTCGCCGCCACTTCGACCAGATGATGGAAGCCGGAGTCGAGTCGATGATGGTCTCGCCCGGATACACGTATGACAAGGCGCCGGACCAGCAGCACTTCCTGGGCCGCGCGAAGTCGCGCAAATTATTTCGCACGATTTTGTCGAACCGCAAGAAGACCTGGGCGTTCAACGCGTCGCCGATGTTCATGGAGTTCCTGATGGGCAAGCAGCATCTGACCTGCACGCCGTGGGGAATGCCGACGTACTCCATCTTCGGCTGGCAGAAGCCATGCTACCTGCTGCAGGATGGCTACGCGGACACCTTCCAGGAGTTGATGGAGGCGGTTGAGTGGGCGAATTACGGGACTGAGTCCGGCAATCCGCGCTGCGCCAACTGCATGGTGCATTCGGGCTATGAAGCGAGCGGCGTGAACTATACGTTCGGTTCGGTCAAGGGGATGCTGCAGACCGCGAAGGCGATGTTCTTTGACAAGTACGAGGACGAGGGCGCGATGAAGCTGCTGAACGAATGGCAGGTCGAGGGGCAGGGGCCGCTGGTGCAGATCGGGAGTAAGCCGACACCTGTCGTGGTGACGACGTCTTTGAATTCCAAGCTGGATTCCAAGATGACCAGCATAGGGGGAGACTGATGTCGACGCCACAGCAGGAGCATCTGAAGATCGAGCAGTTGCAGCACGCCAATCCCGACGAGATGGAGCACGCGGAAGGGCGCGAGCGCGAGAATCTGGAGGGCTGGATTCCGGCGCTGGCCACGGAAGCCGAGGTTCGCGAGGCGCTTGAGAAGGCCTTCGACTATCGTGGCGATATCACCGTCACGCGCAAGGATGGCACGAACGTTGAGGGCTATCTCTATGATCGCCGTCGTGAGCCGACGCTGGAGGCTTCGCTGATCCGCATCATTCCGACGCCCAAGCCAGGGCAGCCGGTAGGGCGCATGATGATCTCCTACGCCGACATTGCGGCGCTGAAGTTTTCCGGCCGCGATAGCGCCGCGGGCAAGACCTTCGATGCCTGGGTGAAGAAGTACTGGGAGAAGAAGGCCGCGGGCGAGACGAACATCCAGATTGCGCCCGAGAAGCTAGACTAGAGCGCCATGCGCCTGTTTGTTACCGGAGCGACTGGTTTTGTCGGCGCACATGTGGCGCGGATGGCCGCGGAGTGGGGCGCGGAGTTGCGGCTGCTGACGCGGGCGAGTTCGAATGTCGCGAATTTGCCCGCTGGTTCCGAGGTGGTTGTCGGCGATCTGCGTGCGCCGGCAAAGTTTGCTTCCGCGCTGGCGGGGTGCGATGCGCTGATTCATGTGGCTGCGGATTACCGGCTGTGGGTGCCTGATCCGGCCGAGATGTACCGGGCCAATGTGGAGGGCACAC
Organism: Granulicella sp.; assembly: GCA_965277925.1. Lineage (GTDB taxonomy): Bacteria > Acidobacteriota > Terriglobia > Terriglobales > Acidobacteriaceae > Granulicella. The sequence continues at coordinate 4,436,165 of OZ255850.1, forward strand.
GCGAGCTGTTGCGGCTGGCGCGCGAGGCTGGTGTGCGGCGGGTGGTCTACACCAGTAGCGTCGCGACGATGGGCTTCAAGAGCGATGGTACGGTTGTCGATGAGACGACGCCGGTCGGCGAGGCCAACATGATCGGCCACTACAAGCGATCGAAGTGGATGGCCGAGCAGGTTGCGATCGAGGCCGCGCGCGCCGGGCAGCAGGTGATCATTCTCAATCCGACGACGCCGATTGGCTCGCTCGATGCGAAGCCCACGCCGACCGGGCGCATCGTGGTGGACTTTCTCAATCGCAACTTTCCGGCGTATGTGGACACGGGCCTGAACCTCGTCGATGTGGATGAGGTCGCGCGCATACACCTGGTTGCGCTGGAGCGTGGGAGGCCGGGAGAGCGCTACATTCTGGGCGGCGAAAACCTGACGCTGAAGCAGATTCTTGATCGGCTGGCCGCGATCACAGGGCTGCCATCGCCGTCGATGAAGGTGCCGCATTCGGTGGCGATGGCGTTTGCGTTCTTCGACGAGACGGTTACAGGCAAGCTGCGCGGCAAGGAACCGCGCGCGACTGTCGAGGCCGTGCGCATGGGGAAGAAGATGATGTTTGCGAACTCAGCGAAGGCGGAACGCGAGCTTGGGCTGCGGGTGATGAGCGTGGAGGATGCGTTGCGCTCGGCGTGCGCGTGGTTTGTGGCGAATGGATATGCGCCGGTGCCGCCGAAGGCGCTGTAGCGGGGTTCACCTGATGGTGTAGAGGCACTTCGAGAAGCAGATTTCTACGGAATGACAACCAGAAAAGCAAGAACAACAGCAGATCCTTCGCTACGCTCAGGATGACAACTTCATTGTTGCGAAGCTCAATCGTTGCGAAGCTCAATCGTTGCGAAGGGCATCATTCCGAAAGTTCGTTCACGGCAGAAGTTTATGTCCTTCATGCCGCGTGGAAGCCGCAACGCTGGAAGGCAATGTTGACCTCCGGGTTGCGCGCGAAGGTGGACCAGAGGAAGCCGGTGCGGAGGTTTTCGGCCATCAGGATGCCGATGCCGAGGTCGATGCCGAGTACGTCGGGGTCGTACCAGTTGGCTTGCGGATGGAAGGCATCGCAGAGGCCGTAGCGGCCCCAGGCTTTGCTGCCGTATCTTTCCTTGAGCGAGTGCTGAACGCGCATGCAGTCGATGGGCAGGAAGGGAAGCGAGCCGGCGGTTGCGTAAGGAACGACGGAGCCGTCGATGCGGCCTTCGCCGGGCGGGCCGCCCCAGGCGGTGTAGCCGTGCTGCGAGTCCGAGGCGCTGATGCCCCAGTAGTCCAGCGAGTAGGGCTTGCCGAGCGAGAGGCAGAAGGCCTGGTGCGCGCGTGTGGCGGTGATGGAGTTGGCGAAGTAGTCGGCGTACTTGTCACGCTTGCGGCGGAAGTCGAACCAGGCCTGGCTGTACTGGTGGACGAAGAGCGGATCGTTGGCGCTGATGTACTCGAAGCCGGCGTACTTGATGATGGGCCGCGACCAGGCGTCCCAACAGGCGGGATCGACGGGGTGCGTGGGCGAGCCGATGGCCAGCAGATAGATCATCATGAGTTCGCAGTAGTGGTTCCAGCGGGCGGTTAGGAAGCCGCTCTCGGGCTTCCATCCCATCGCGAAGGTCTGGCCACCGTTGAGCATCCACGGCCAGTCGACGCGGTTGTAGATGGTGGTGGCGAGATGCTGGATTTCGGCGTCGTCGTGGAAGTGCGCGCGCGCGGTGAGGATGCCGCAGAGCAGCAGCGACGTGTCGATGGAGGAGAGCTCGACGGTGCGGAAGCGGGCGCCGGTGGCGATGTCGTTGAAGTGGTAGAAGAAGCCGTGGACGTTGGGCAGCGTGTCGCAGTGGAAGCGCAGTGTGCGGCGGACCTGATCGAGCACGGTGGCGCGGGGTTGGAAGCCGCGCTGCTCGGCGATGCAGAGGGCGCTGAGCCCGAAGCCCGTCGCGGCGATGCTGGACATGGGGCGCGGGTCGAGCTTGGCGGTGGCGGTGAAGTTTACGGCGCGGTCGAGAACCTGGCCGTTGGCGGGGCTGGCCTGCTCGACGAAGTAGAGGCAGCTGCGGCGCTGCATGTCGTCGAGGAAGGCGTCGTCGGAGGGGGCGAGCTGGCTGCTGCGAGCCCGTGTCTCAGCAGCGCCCTGAGACCCCACCCATGACGATGAAGCCGTCATGGATGGGCCACCCGGATTCAGAGGGGCACCCAGTTCTGTGGATTGCGCGTGCGAGGCTGCGGCGCGTGGCAGAAGGGCAGCGCCGGCGAGCAGTCTCAGGCAATCGCGGCGCAGCATCGTTACCTCCCGATCAGCACGACGGCCAGACCGTGGGCGGGCACCGTCAACTCCAGTCTGCCACTTTTTAGATGCATGTGCTCGGGGGGGACCATCGCGCCCGCAGCGCGAAGCTGCGTAATCTGCGCCTGGGTGAGTGCGCCGGGCGGGCGGCCCATGGCGTTGAAGGCCTTGAGCACGTTGCCGTGGTCGTCGTCCACGCGCAGCACTTCGACGGCGGCGCTGGGTGCGATGTGTTGGAACTCGAGATCGAAGGTTTTGGGAGGGCCGGCGGGGCCGGTGGGCATGGTGTACTTCGCGCCGGTGCCGGTGGGAGGAGCGTAATCCCAGAGCGCGATGGCGAGGCCTCCGGTGGTGGCTTTTGTTGCGAGCACGGAGTCGGACTCGACGGCAATGCGGCGGTCGCCGAGCTGGTGCAGCGAGCGGAAGATGTTGAGCGTGGCCTTCGGAATTCTGTCCGCCGCGATGAGGCCGAAGCCGCCATAGAAGGGTGAGCGCACGACGCCCTGTTCTTCGAAGACATCGGAGAAGGCCCAGTAGGCCATGCTCTGGGTGAGGCCGTCGCAGAGGCGGATATTGTTAGCGAGCCACGGGCCCATGTAGGGCGAGTCGGTGACGTTGGGCTCGTTGGCGTAGCTGGCGTTGTACTCGGAGAAGATGAGCGGCAGGTTAGGGAAGGGCGAATGCGCGATCTCGTCGTGCACCATCTTGACCGCGCGCCAGACCATCTTGTCGCGGGGGACGTTCTCGTCGAGGTGCAGGACGTTCTGCGCGGTGTCGTTGGCGTAGACGTGGGTGGAGACGAAATCGACGGGGACATCGGCGGTCTTGGCGTGTTCGAGGAATGGCGTGACCCAGGCGGACTGCGCGGTGGAGGGGCCGCCGACCTGCAGGCGCGGCGAGACCGACTTCAGCACGCGCGCGGTGTGGTCGTAGAGCTCGAAGTAGGTGGCCTGTTTCGGATTACCCTGCCAGAAATCGAGGTTGGGCTCATTCCACACTTCGAACTTCCAGGTCGCGACTTCATCGAGTCCGTAACGCGCGACGAGGTGCTGGGCGAAGGCACGGATCATCGCGTCCCACTGCGTGTAATCCCTGGGCGGCGAGGCGTTGGGGTGGTACCAGAACGGATGCAGCGCCGCGGGGTTGGAGGCCATCTTGTCGGGCATGAAGCTCAGCTCGACGTAGGGGCGAACACCCTCGGCGAGCAGGCCGTCGTAGATTTCATCGACGTAGGAGAAGTTGTAGACCGAGGCGTCGTTGGCGGCCTGCGCGGCGAGGCCGGGGTTCTTGGTTTGGCGGTCGGGGTCGTAGAGGCCGACCTCGCGGTCGAAGATGCCGTGGAAGCGGATGGACTTGAAGCCGGTGGCCTGCTTGACGGTGCGCAGGTCCTGGCGGTAGTCATCGCGCAGCGCGAGGATAGCGCGACCTGAGCCGAAGGTCTGCTCCCAGAAGTGAGGGAAGGGAGTGGTGGGAGCGTTGGCGTCGATGGTGAGGCGCTCGGGTTGCTGACCCTGCATCGCGAGCGACGCAGCAAACAAGAGCGCAAGCGAGCCGATGGCCGAGACTGTTCTCCAATGGAGGCGTTTCATACTTTGCTCTCCGCGACCGTGTCTTCGTCTTGGTTGTCCGATGGAGGGCAAAGGATGGCCCGAACCGGCGCCATCCTTCGTTTGTCGCGTTTATCACGTTGATCGCGTTTGCCGCATTTAGCGCGCGCATCGCGCTCCATTAGAACTGCAACCGAGCGAGGATTTCGATCACTCTTCCTTCGTCGGAGTTCTGCGAGTAGCCGAAGTAGGGGCTCTCGATCTGCGACCCTGGGGTGTTGAAGCCAATGGGCTGGAGTTGCAGCTCGTTGAACACGTTGTACATGTTGGCCTGGAGGCGGAGCAGCGTGTGGTGTTCGCTGAAGTCGTGGGCGAATTCCTTGGCGAAGCTCATGTCGACATCCTGGTAGCAGGGGCCGCGGAAGCTGTTGCGCCCGATGCCCGGGTTATAGACGCCGGTCTGCGGCAGCGTCTGTTTGAAGTAGTTGCTACCTCCGCCGGCGCCAGTGCGATTGGGGAAGTTCGAGCCGGTGGTGAAGGCGGAGTTGGAGCAGCTGGAGCCTGCGCCGCCGTAGTACGCCGTTGGCCGCACGATGTTCTGAGCCTGCTGGCCATTTACGGGCGTGGTGGTCAGGGCGTTGGTGACTGGCGTCCAGGGGAAGCCGGTGAGATAGGTGTAGGTGCCGTTGATCTGGAAGCCGCTGAGGAGCGAATCGAGGATCGCGCTATGAGTGTGGACGTTGGGTGTCTGATACAGGGCCGTGGCTACCACCCGATGCTTGACGTCATAGTCCGACGGACCATATTCGCTGGCGTTGTTGGCAGGGTTGGTTTGGTTGGCCGCACCGTCCGCGCCACCGCCGTTGGAGGTCTGGTCCAGCGATTTCGCGTAGGTGTAAACAACGCTGTATTCGATGTTGTTGCGCATCGGACGCTGCAACTGAACATTCAAAGCGTTGTAGTTCGCCACGGAATCAGTCTGGGCGAAGTAGGTTGCGCCGGATGGCAGGGGCGCATTGGTTGGGCTTTTTGTGTTGTAGAGGAAGTTCTGGTCGACCAGGCGAGGATAATGGCGGCCTGAACTGCCCTGATAGCCGACGGTCGCGGTCATCGTGACACCCAGCGAGCGCTGAATTTCGAGCGAGTACAGATCGGTGGAGGGATACTTCAAGACAGGCGGCGTGCCGTAGAGTTCGCTGACGCCCCCCGTGGGAAATCCGTTGGGGCCTATGGCTTCCTTGAACGCCGGGTTGGGGGCGTAGCTGGCGGGGGAGTGGCTGGTGCCGAATCCATAGACAATTCCCGCTGTTGCAGCGGCTATCTGGGCTGGCGTGGCGCCGGCCGGAGGGGGACCGCCGCAGCAGAGACCGAAGTTGACGACGCCCGGTCCATCTTCGACGGCGTTGCTGAACAGCCCTACATCGAGCGTGTTGTAGGCCAGAGAGTAGCCGCCACGCACGACTAGGTTGTTCTTGAAGATCGCGGGGGTGTAGGCGAAGCCGATGCGTGGGCCGAAGTTGTTGTGCTGGAAGTTGAAGATGTGATTGTGCGGGGTGAGCACCATGCCGAAGAGTTCGTTGCCTGCAGGCCCAAGGACGGGATAGTTGTCCTCGGAGCCCTTGTTGTCTAGCGGGGTGAACTCTTCCCAGCGCAGGCCGGCGTTGAAGGTGAGGTTCGAGCTCACCCTCCAATCATGCTGCGCGAAGGCCGCGTAGTCCTGGGAGCGGTAGTAGCGCTGTGTGTTGGCGACGCCGCCCGTGGCTGGATTGGCGTAAGCCTGTTCATAGACCGAAGCGTCGTTGGCGAAGGGCCACAGGCCATTGAAGGCGTAGGTAGGACGCTCGAAGCCGTAGAGGTTGTCGTTGTCCTGCTCGAAGCGGGCCTCGTAGCCGACGCGAAGAGTGTGCGAGCCGAAGGTGTGTTCCACGGTATCGCGCACCTCGTAGGTGTTCTCGGCGAACGTGGCCGGCGTGGTCGGCAGACCTCCAACCACGCCAAACTGCAAAGCCAGCGGATAGTTCTGAACGTTGTCGTAAGGAATCCCGTAGTTGATCGTGTTGCCGCTGTCGGTAATGGCGTTGTCGGCGAAACGGGTGAAGTTGCTGCGCAGCTCGTTGATCCACGTAGGCGAGAAGGTGTGGATGTAGATCAAGGTCATGGCCGAGTTGAGGGGCTTGAACGGAATGGAGTTCTGAGGGGCAGCGGGAAGTGTGCCGCTGGCGTTGAGATTGTCGAGCTTGGTGAAGTAGACCGAACCGGCGAGGAGGTCCTTCTGGGTCAGGTGATAGTCGATGCGGGCGTTGTACTGGTTGCCGCGGCTTTGGGCGGGAGCGAGCACCTGCGCGTACTCGATGTCGGGAATGCCGTCGAAGCCGCCGCCCACCTGCTGCTGGTTAGGGCCATACCCGGGCTGGGAACCAGCAGTTGGCACAATGACGCCGCTGTTGGGAAACACACCGAGCTGGCTGGTGCCTCCCGGGGTGAGCGAACCGAGATCGAGACCCCCGGCAACTATCTGACACGCGAGAGCGGTCGGGGTGTTTTTGTTGGCCGCGGGACCGGTTGCATAGGTGCCAAACCCGGTGCAACTGGGCGTCAAAACGGCAACGACATGAGGCAGCGAGGCGGGGTCGGCGACGATCTGCTCGGAGATGCCGCCCCCTCTTTGCGCTGCAATCGCGCTGCGGAATTGCGGAGTCAGAACATACGTGTTCACGAAGCTGGGATTGTTCTGTTTGTACTCTTCGAACGAAGTGAAGAAGAACAGCTTGTCCTTGAGCAGGGGGCCGCCGAGAGACGCCGCCCAGGTGCGCTCTTGGTTGTCATCGCGAATGGTTGGGGTCCCGGGCGCGGGGCCGCCGTACTTGTTGAAGGAATTAAAGCCTGGCTCATCGTAGAGGAAGAAAGCTGAGCCGTGGAGGTTGTTGGTTCCGCTCTTGGTGACCACCTGGATCTGCGCACCGCTATTGCGCCCGAGGCTGGCGTCGTAGGAGGTGGAGACGACCGTGATCGAACCGACCGCCTCTTCGTTGGGGGTCACGACCGCCGAGCCGCCGTGGGAGAGCGAGTCCACGGTCACGCCGTCGATCAGGTAATCGTTATTGGCGACCGGCTGCCCCGCAGCCGAGATCTGCACCTGATTTTCGGTCTGGAACACGCCGGAGCTGGAGCCGCCGGGGCCAGCGCCGTTGGGCAGGAAGACGGCGTTGCCGGCGCCGGTGCGCGCGCCGTTGCCCGTGATGCCGGGTGCGGTGCGCAGAATCTCGTAGGGGTCGGCGCCAAAGGTCGGCAGGCGCTCGACCTCGTCACCGGTGATGGTGGTGCCAATGCTGGCGTCGGCGGTCTGCAGCAGCGGAATCGTGTTGGCGTTGACGCTAACGGTCTGGGTTTCCTGGCCGAGTTGCAGGGTAACGTTCAGGCTGCGCGGCGTCTCCGCGGCCACCTCCACATTCGAGATAGCGTTCTGCTGAAATCCTTTGGCAGAAACCGTGAGCGTGTAACTGCCCGGCGGAAGTTCGCCGAAGTGATAGGTGCCGTCACTGCCGCTGGTTGCGGTCTGGGCGACCTGCGTGGCTGGATTGGTGAGGGTGGCCGTGGCGCCAGGGATGGCAGCCTGCGTGGTGTCCATGACCGTGCCGGACAGGCTGGCGTTGAACTGCGCACTTGCCGTGCCGGCCATCAAAAGGAGAACCAAGGCCACAGTCGCGGCGGCCATTCGCAAACATTTCGTCGTCATACAACCTCCAAAGTTTTCATCGCAACGGTGTCGTGTTCATCTGGTCTGAGGGCAATCGATGAACTGTTTTAGGCAAACGTTTGAGCCGTCCGTAAATATGCGCTGTTTCGGTAACTGATGTCAAGCGTGGATTTAGGTCTCTTCACGACCTTCAACGTGTGAAAGACTCGCTGGGGACCCAATGTCGAAGAAGTCCGCCCAGTCCGATGCAGGTTCGCCGCGTGGAGCAGTTTTGCCTCGTGGCACGGGCCGGGTCGCTCCGGTGTCCGGTGCGCGGCCGTCTTTGGCGACGCTGTCGACGCACCTGGGGCTTTCGGCTGCGGCGATCTCGCGTGTGTTGAACAAGACGCCCGAAGCGAAGTCGATTCCGAAGGCCACGCAGGACCGCATCTTCGCCGCCGCGCGGCAGCTCAACTATCGGCCGAACGTATTGGCGCGGTCGCTGCGGCGGGGCCACTCGATGACCATTGGCGTGCTGGTGCCGGAGGTGTCGGAGGGCTATGCGACGGCGGTGCTGAGCGGGCTGGAGCAAGGGCTGCTGCAGGCGGGCTATTTTTATTTTCTGATCAGCCATCATCATCGCGAAGAGCTGATCGAGGGCTCGCAGGCGATGCTGGCGGAGCGCTCGGTCGATGGCATCATCGCCATCGACACGGTGCTGAACCGGAACCTGCATCTGCCGACCATCACGGTCTCGTGCCCGCTGGAGCAGGAGGGCGTGACCAACATCGTGCTCAATCACCGGCGCGCGGCGGAGTTGGCGTTCGATCATTTGACGGGGCTGGGGCATCGCTCGATTGCGGTCATCAAGGGGCAGAGTTTCAGCTCGGATACGAAGCCGCGCTGGCAGGCGATCCGGCAGGCGGCGGCGCGGGCGAAGATTGTGCTCAACCCGGGGCTGGTCGCGCAACTGGAAGGCGATGCGCCGTCGCATGAGCCGGGCTACTTCGCGGCGCAGCAGTTGCTGGCCTCGAACAAACCGTTCACGGCGCTGTTTGCGTTCAACGACGTGTCGGCCATCGGCGCGATCCGGGCGTTGCGCGAGGCCGGGCTGCGGGTCCCGCAGGATGTGTCGGTGGTGGGCTTCGACGATGTGCAGTCGGCGGCGTTTCAGAACCCCGGGCTGACTACCGTTCGACAGCCGCTGCGCATGATGGGCATGCTGGCCGCGGAAACTTTGGTGCGGCAGATCGCGGCACCGGCGGAGCATCCGGTGGCCAAGCAAATGGTGGTCGACCCGGAGTTGGTGGTGCGCGAATCGACCTGCCCGCCGCCGGAGAGCAGGCACTCGCGGCATTGATGTGGTTCCTCGAGGCGTCGAGGCGCGCCTCGACAGCAGATTCCTGCGGAATGACAACCAGAAAAGCAAGTGCAAACGCAGATTCCCTCCGGGAAGGACAACTAGAGTGCGGCTGTTGCTGGCCGTGGGATGATGGAAGCGCGATGCCTTCGTCCGATGCCATGCCCATTGTTGCGATCCCCGTTGCTGCGATCCCCGTTGTTGGGATCATTGCGGCGCTGCCGCGTGAGATCGCGGCGCTGGTGCGCGGCGCGCGGGCGGACGCGGAATTGCTGCGGCGGGGCGTTCATCTGTATCGGATTGAAGGCGCGGTTGTGGTTGCGGCGGGTATGGGTGCCGCGCGAGTAGCGATTGCGGTGGAAGCTGCGCGTGCGGCCGCAGATGTGACGACGTTGATCTCGGCGGGACTCGCGGGAGCGTGCATGCCAGCATCGCGTGCGGGAGATGTTGCGGAAGCGAGTGTTGTCCTTGACGCGAAGACCGGAGAGCGCTTTGCTTCTACTGCTCTGGCGCAGCGTGACCTGATGCTGGTGACGACCGAAGCCATCGCGAGTGTGCGAGAAAAGGCGCGGCTCGCGGCAAGCTACGGCGCTGACCTGGTCGATATGGAAGCGGCTACGGTGGCGCGGCTGGCGCTGGCACATGGCCTCGGCTTTCGCGCGATCAAGGGTGTCTCCGATGCACACGACTTTGAACTGGCTTCGCTGGCGCGCTTCGCAGGCAAGCAGGGCAGCTTCCGCACGGCGGCGTTTGCGCTGCATACGGCGCTGCGTCCGCGCGATTGGACAAAGGCCGCGCAGTTGGGCCGCGATAGCAGCCGCGCGCTCGCGGCGCTGAGCGCGGCCTTGCGCGAGATCGCTGAGGGCCACTAATACTGCGCTCAGATGGCGCGTCGCCATCTCAAGAGCAGATTCCTCCGCTTCGCTACGGAATGACAACCAGAAAAGCAACTGCTACGAGGCTAAATTACTACGACTTCGTTTCCGCGAATCGTCGCGGCTACTCTAACCTATCCGCTCGCTGAGCAGATGATCGGCGACGCGAGCGGCGGGTCTAGTAGGGCTCCATGTCGGCGTAGGTGATGGGCCACGCGGGCGAGATGCCGCCCTCCTGCTGCACCACGCCGAAGTCCTCGGCGCGCATGCGGAACATGGCCGCGCCGTAGACTTTGGTCTGGCCGCCGACGAAGTAGGCCTACTGCGGATGCAGCGGCTTGTCGTCCTTGTCGTGCCAGGTTTCGGTGGTGTGGTAGCGGTTCTGGAGGAAGACCGCGGAGGTGTTCCAGTTGAGTTTTTCCTGCGGCAGAAACGGGCCGCGCTCGAGGATCAGAATGCGCTTGCCGGCCCTCGCAAGATGCAGCGCGAGCGTGCCGCCGCCCGCGCCGGAGCCGACGATGATTGCGTCGAAGGGATCAGCCATTTTGGTTAGGATGCGCGGGAGGCTCGCACGTGGCCGCACATTCTTGGCAGCGAATTCGCGACGCGCGGCGGCAAGTCGGCGCGTCCAACCGAAGGGGGTTCTCGAGGAACCGAGAGTGACCGAACGCGATTTCGATTGAAAGAGGTGTCGCAGTGACATGGATCATCTTCCTGATCGCTCTGGGCGCGGGCGCGGCCAATCCGTTCCAGGGCGCGACCAACGCGGAGCTTAACCGGCAACTTCGTCAGCCGCTGTGGGCGGCGATCGTGGTCTACGCGAGCGGCCTTGCCGGCCTTCTGTTGGCGCAGATGTTTGTGCGCTCTCCCTTTCCCGCGGCGCAGGCGGGTCAGGTGCACTGGTGGGCCTGGAGCGGCGGAGTGATCAGCCTGGCTTCAACCGTCATCGGGCTCATGCTGGTCCAGCGGCTGGGCTCAGGTCTGTTCACTTCGCTCAGCATTACCGCGTCGCTGCTGACCTCGGTGCTGCTGGATCAGTTCGGGCTGGTGGGGCTGCGCCAGCATTCTGCGTCGCCGGCGAGGGTTGCGGGTTGCATGCTGCTGATCGCGGGCGTGTGGCTGGTGGCGCGGTCCTGAGCGGCGGCGGCGCCAGCCCACATCTCCCCGCAATGGCGCGGGCAGATGTGGGGTACCAGCTTTTGCGACGAACTACACTGGAGAGGTATGTCCGAAGCGCTTCCACGCATGATGCAGGCGGCTGTTTATCGCGCCGTCGACGACGTTCGCACCGAGACGATTCCGGTGCCCTGTAGCTTGGAGAACCCGCTGGGTCGCGGCGAGGTGCTGCTGCGCATCGACACCTGCGGCATCTGCGGGACGGACCTGAAGAAGATCCATACCGGATCGCACCCGGCGCCGCGCGTGTTTGGGCATGAGATGGCCGGAACCATTGCGGCGGTGGGCGAGGCGGTGCGTGGGTTCGCGGTGGGCGATCGCGCGATGGCCTTCCACCATATTCCGTGCGGGCAGTGCTTCTACTGCCGCAAACGGACCTTCGCGCAGTGCGAGCGCTACAAGAAAGTGGGAACGACTGCCGGCCTGGGTGAGCCGGCGGGCGGCGGCTTTGCAGAGTACATCCGGGTGATGGATTGGATCGTCGGCGATGGCGTTACGCCATCTGGCCTGATTCATATTCCCGATGACATTCCGTTCGAACAGGCGGCGTTCATCGAGCCGGTGAATACGTGCTTCAAAGCGATTGACCTGCTGGATCTGGAGCCCGACGACACGGTGCTGGTGATCGGGCAGGGCAGCATCGGGATCATCCTGGCGGCGCTGGCACGGCAGACCGGAGCGACCGTGCTGACCAGCGATATGTATTCGGAGCGGCATGCGATCGCAGCGCAGTTCGGGCTGCACAATCCTCTCGACGCGCGGGGTGATGTGGTGGCGGCGGCGAAGGCGGCGACCGAGGGGCGTGGTGTGGATGTGGCGCTGGTCGCGGTCGGGGCCGACGCGCTGATTGCGACGGCCATGCAGGCGATCCGGCCCGGTGGGCGCGTGATGCTGTTTGCCAGCACGCAGCATGGGACGGCGGGCTTTGATCCGGCGGCCGTGTGCATGGACGAAAAGACGCTGATGGGGTCGTACTCGGCGTCGGTGGCCATCCAGCAGGAGGGTATCGACCTGGTCTTCGATGGGTATCGCTCGGGAAAGCTCGACCTGACCAGGCTGATCTCGCATCGGTTTGCGCTGGCGGATGCGGCGGAAGCGATTCGCCTGGCGTCGAATCCGCAGCCGGATTCAATGAAAATCGTGTTAAAGCCGTAGTTTGGCCGATTACGTGGCCGTCGCAGAACTCGTCAGAAGATGAGCGAGCGCGTTCCAAGCGGCCATTTCGCTTTTTTCAAATCAGATAACCAATTTATGTTGACTAAGCCGTTAAGCTGATTTAGCATTCTTTTACTATTGTTGGTAAATGCAGGGAACTAAATGACAAGAAGCTTTACGCTGCATCGGTAAGCTCTTGGTTTCAAAAGCGTTAACTTGTACGACATTGTTTCATTTCACTTCCTAGAGGTTCTGTGCATGATGAATATTGACGTTGTGGCTTTGTCGAAGGTGCCGTTTTACGAGGCGATTCCGAGCCCGGAATCGCACCGCCCGGTGGTGTTGGTTGTGGATGATGAGCGGATCATCGCGGACACAGTGTCGATCATTCTTTCGAGGGCTGGCTTCACGGTCCTGACGGCCTACGATGCGCTGTCCGCGCTGCAACAGGCCAGTGTGATGGCCCCGGAGCTTCTGCTGAGCGATATCACCATGGCGCCCGGGATGGACGGCGTGGACCTGGCGATGGAGATGGTCGAGCAGTTTCCGGATTGCAAGATACTGCTGTTTTCAGGTCAGGCGGGGACGATGGACCTGCTGGCCCGGGCGCGCCGGGCGGGGCACAGCTTCGCTCTGCTGGCCAAGCCCATGCATCCGTCCGCGCTGGTGGAGCACGTGAGGACGTTTCTGGATTTTCGCGGGATGGACGCAAGGCCGGCGCTGGTCGGTTAGGGCAGATCAAGATAGATGTACCCAGTGGGAAACGCCAGCAGGTGGAGGGGTAGAGGATCCGCTCATCGCGGTAAGGCTTGCGATGGATGGGCCACCCAGGCTGGGGCGCAGCCACATTGATTCAGCCATAGGGAAGGTCTGATGAAGTCTGGAAGAGTCCCTCAGTGGTTAAAGCCACATTGCAACGGTTGAGGTTACGGCGGGACTGAAGTCCCGGCCCCTTCAGAACAACTATTTGATCAGAGGTTCCGTAACGTTGAGGTATCCAATCTCAACGCTGGCGGCGCAGCAGCAGGGTTCCGGCGGCGAAGAGGGTTGCCGCGAAGCCGCCCAGCAGGAAGATGGCGTGGCGATAGGCAGCCTGCACTGCGGGCGGGGTGGCGCGGGTGGTGTCCAGGCATTGGGCGCAGCCCTGAGCGTGAGCGGGGATGAATGCTGCCAGCAGCAGGAGGACAAATCCGCCGCCGTAGAGAAGCAGATTCCTTCGCTGCGCTGCGGAATGACAACCAGAAAAACGGATCGGGCGGATTCCCCAAAGGCTCATTGGCCGAACTCGAGCAGCAGGAAGAGGAAGATCCAGAGGACGCCCATGACGTGCCAGTACCAGACGGTGGAGTCCACCAGCACCTGGCGAGTGGCCATGGAGCGCGAGCGCTGCAGCGCGGCGAGTGCGACGATGAGCGCTCCGATGCCGGCAAAGAGATGGATCGCGTGGGTGACGGTGATCAGGTAGAAGAAGTGGCTGCTGGGGTTGGAGCGGAAGAAGACGTGCTGGGCGGCGAGTTGGTTCCAGGCGGCGCACTGGCCGGCCAGGAAGAGGCCGCCGAGCACCAGCGTCAAGGACAGCCAGAGGGTGGCGCGGCTGGAGATGGGGCGGCCGATGCCGAACCACTCGTCCATGACGTCGACCTCGCGGAACATGCTGCGGCGCGCGACCTCGGCGGTGGCGGAGCTGAGGATGAGGATGGCGGTGTTGAGCCACAGGATCGAGGGAATCGCGGTGGGGAGCCACTCGTTGATGTAGTGGCTGTAGCTGTCGAAGTGGCCGCTGGCTTTGGTGACGAAGAAGACGCTGATGAGGGCGACGAAGAACATCATGTCGCCGCCGAGGGCGAAGAACAGGCCAACGCGGGCCTGGGAGAGGCGCTCGCGCGGGCCGCGGCGGCCCTGTGTGCGGTCGTTCCAGTTGTCGCCGTCGCCACCGTTGCCGCCGGTGCGCTTGTCTATCGGAGGATGCGGCGGCCGGCGGCCGGAGCCGTTGTCGCCTTCACCGCTGTGGTGGCGGCGTTCGCGGTCGATGTCGGGAGGTGTGAATGTGGTCGGCATGCAAGTCCCGGGAGAACCTTGTCAGAGACAGACTACTCCAGCTTCGATGGGTCCGCTTGGCCGCCGATCCAGTGGGTGCTCCATTGGGGCAGGAACTCGTCGCCGGAGGGGCTGTAGTGGCAGGGCTCGCGATAGACGACTGGCCCGGGTGTTGGCTGGTCTTGGGTGAGAAGCTGGTTTTCGAGCGGAGGCGCGATGGGTGCGGACGCGGCGGGCTCGGGCACAGCGTGCTCAGGCGCGATGATTTGCGGCGCCCACTCCATGGTGGTGGCCTGCCACGGATTGGGGTCGGTGATGGCGGGACGGCGGATGGCGAGCAGGAGATTGAGCAGGAAGGGAAGCTGTGCGCAGGCCAGGAAGATGGCGCCGTAGGTGATGTGGCGCTGCAGCGGCAGGGTGGATTCGAGCAGCGCGGCGCCGGGCAGGGCGAGGCTGTGGAGGGTGGGGCCGAGTTGTGAGTAGTGCCGGGGTTCGCCGGCCAGACCGCTGAAGTGCATCGGTAGAAAGGTGGAGTACGCGCCGAGAATTGTGCCCCAGAAGTGCAGCTTGCCGAGCGGCTCCGACAGCAGGCGATGGAAGAGCAGCGGCGCCCAGTAGTAGATCGCGCAGAAGATGCCAAAGACGCCGGCCATGGCCATGATGAGATGGAAGTGCGCGACGACGAAGAAGGTGTTGTGCAGGTACTCGTCGAGGATGGGCTGGGCGAGGATGGGGCCGGAGAGGCCGCCGGTGATGAAGAGCGAGACGAAGCCGAGGGCGAAGAGCATGGGCGTGGTGAAGCGTGGCGTTCCCCGATGATTTCGCGAGCCCCAGACCGTTGCGAGCCAACTCAGGACCTTCGCGCTGGCTGGAATTGCGATGGCCAGGGACGCGACGCTGAAGGCCGTGCCGGCGAAGGGGTTCAGGCCGGCGACGAACATGTGGTGGCCCCAGACGAGGATGCCGAGGAAGCCGATCAGCAGCGTGGTGGCGATCATCAGGCGATAGGCGAAGACGCGGCGGCGGGCGAAGTTGCCCAGCACCATCGAGGTGAGGCCCATGCCGGGCAGGATCGCGATGTAGACCTCGGGGTGGCCGAAGAACCAGAAGAGATGCAGCCAGAGCAGCGGAGAGCCGTCGCCGCGGTGTTGCAGGAGCACGCCGCTGATGAGGTCCTGCGAGGGGACGAAGAAGCCGCTGTGCAGATGGCGGTCGCAGAAGAGCAGCAGAAGCGCGGCGAGGAGGACGGAAAAGGCGAGCACGGAGAGCATTGCCGCGGTGAACCAGCCCCAGACGGTGAGCGGAAGGCGCTCCCAGGTGAGGCCGTCGCAGCGCAGCTTGACGATGGTGGTGAGGGTGTTGACGGCGGAGAGGGTGGAGGCGATGGAGAAGAGGGCGATGCTGGCTAGCCAGCAGTCCATGCCGGCGCCCTGGCCGGGGCCGGCGAGAACGGAGGCGGAGAGCGGCGGGTAAGCTGTCCAGCCGGAGATGGGCGCGCCCGCGGGCACGAAGAACGCTGCGAGAAGCACCAGCAGCGCGGCGGCGGTGAGACCCATGCCCGCGGCGTTGAGGCGCGGGAAGGCCATGCGGCTCGCGCCGAGTTGCGACGGCAGGATGAGGTTGCCGAAGCCCGATTGCGGCGCGACGGTGAGGACGAAAAACAGCATCAGCGTCCCGTGCATGGTGACCAGCGCGAGGTACTCTTCGGGCAGGATTGGGCCGTGCAGCGGCAGCGGCCAGTTGGGCCAGGCGAGATGCGCGCGCATGACGAGCGAGAGCAGGACTCCGAGGATGACGGCGATGACCGAGATGGCGAGATAGCCGAAGCCGATGTTGCGGTGATGCGTGGAGAAGATGGCGTGGGCGACGCGCGAGAGAGGGCCGCCCTGATCCTGCGGACCCCACTCATGCGCAATGCGACTGCGCATGAATGGGCCACCCAAAGTTTTGGGGCGATTTACCGGAAGGCTCATAACGTGGCTCCGGTCGCGGTTCGGTAAAGCAGATTCCCTGCGGGAATGACAACCAGAAAAGCCAGGGCGTAGCGCTCGCAGCTTGCTTCGTGCTCATGGACTATGGTTTCTAAGTTGCGGGTCATGGCTTCACCTCGCGCGATTGCGACCAGGCGTCGAACCGCGCCGGGGAGAGCACGCGCATGGTTGCCTGCATGCGGTAGTGGCCGAGGCCGCAGAGCTGGGTGCAGAGGATCGCGTAGTCGCCGGGAATCTGCGGCGTGAAGTGGATGTGCGCGGTCTCACCCGGCAGGGCGTTCTGCTTGAGGCGCATCTCGGGAACCGCGAAGCCGTGGATGACGTCCTGCGCGCGCAGGGTGAGGTCGACCTCGCGGCCGGCGGGGAGCACGAGCTGGCTGGAGACGAAGTCGTCGGCGGAGTGCGGGTCGCGCGCGTCGAGGCCGAGGGGATTGCCTTCGGCGGGCGCGACGAGAGCGAGGCTGGTGCGGCCGAAGGTCGCGTCCGGGCCGGGGTAGCGGAAGTACCAGGCGAACTGCACACCGGTGACCTCGATCTGCATGGCGGTGGGCGCGGCGCCGGTGTAGCGTTGCGCCGCCCAGAGCTGCTGGGCGCGCACTCCAAGGAAGGTGAATAGCAGCGTGAGTGCGGCGAGTGGAGCGTATTCGAGCAAGAGTTGGTTGCGCGGACGCGTGGAGCGTGCGCGCAGAGCGAGGCCGATGAGCAGAATAAGGTGTGCGAGGGCGAGGAGCGCGAGCGCGATCCAGAGGTTCAGCAGTAGCTGGGAGTCGAGTGCGGGGCCATGGCGCGCGGCGTCGAACGGCAGGTTCCAGAAGCCGTGAGTTGGCGGAATGGCCTGGGTCTGCATGATTGGATTGTAGAGGGGAGGCTTCGTTCGCTGGCCGAGAAGCAGATTCCTTGCGGATGGCAACCAGAAAAACAAGAGCAAGACTCAGCGCGGATAGGCGATCGCTCTAACTCTGCTTTTCCGCAGTGACGATGTCGAGGAAGAGCTGGTGGACGCGGAGATCGTCGGTGAGCTCGGGGTGGAAAGTCGCGGCGAGGATGCGGCCCTGGCGCACCAGCGTCGGCGAATTGTCGCGCGTGGCGAGGGTTTCGACGGCTAGGCCGACGCGGGTGATGCGCGGGGCGCGGATGAAGACCATCTCGAGCGGGCCTCCGGGGAGCGTGGTGTCGGAGGTGAGGATGGCGGAGTCGTTCTGGCGGCCGTAAGCGTTGCGCTCGACGGCGATGTCGAGGACGGCGAAGGATTTTTGCGGCGGGTTGGTTACGTCGGCGGCGAGCAGGATGCAGCCCGCGCAGGTGCCGAAGACCGGCTTGGTGTGGACGAAGCTGTCTAGCGCGTCGTAGAAGCCGGCGCGTTCGAGGTGCTTGAGGAAAGTCGTCGATTCGCCGCCAGGGATGACCAGGGCGTCGAGTGCGGCGAGTTGCTCAGGGCGGCGGACGAGCGTCGCGGTTGCGCCAAGTTCGGTGAGGCGCTTTGCGTGGACGTCGAAGGCGCCCTGCAGGGCGAGGACGCCGATGTGGGGAGATGCGGGCATGGCAATTCAGATTCCTGAAAAATTCAAAGATACGGCGACGGCTTATCCTGCCGATTCGGTGCCAAGGATGGAGGCCGCGCGATCGCTATCACGAAGAAACCCGGCCACCTGAAGGCGGCCGGGCTCTGAGTGCAGAGAGTTGGGTTACCCCGCGAAACGTTACCGGCGCGCTTGAGCGTGGAAGAGTTCGTTTACGGTCCGGACAAAGTGGATCGAAGAGGGGCGGGGGCGAACGCCGCCTTCCAGAATCTTTTCATACGGAACGTCCTTGCCGTAGTAGGTGGCAGTGTCTTCCTGATTCTGATTGACTACGTCACCCGAAAGGTCGATGCCGGCGAAGACCCCCCTGTTGCGCGAATAGGAGAGAAAGCCGGCGTTTGCGAGCTCTGTAGTGGAGGCTTGGGAGTTGCGTCCGACCGGACCGGCGGCGACTGAGACGTCTCCGCCGAGTTTGACCTTATCGTGAAGGAGGCGCTGGAAGCCGTCGTGACTCATCGCAACGAGAACGAGGTCGGTGGACTGCCCGCCGATCTGAAAGCCGAAGCTGGCGCCGGTGAGTTGAATAAAGGCAGGTGCGCTCCAGCCGTGGCCAGTGCGGCAGGATACGACGCCCTGACCATACTGCGCACCGACGACGAAGGCGCCTTTCTTGAAGCCCGGAACAACGGCGACGCAAGTAGCTTTTGCCGCGATGTTTTCGGGAATGCCTTTGTCGGGCGTATCCATCAGCTGGTGGAGAACCTGGTGAGCGGCTTGAATTCGCTGGTCGAGTTTGGCTTTGTCTGCTGCGTGTGCCGTGGTGCTAACCACCAGGGAAAGAAAGGCAAGTTGGAGAAGCTTTTTCATAGAAGTTCCTCTCGATGTGCCGTGAAACATACTGCGACACGTATTGCGATGCCTCGCGAAGGGGCTTAGTTGTGCGCTGACGCCGGTGGAGCTACCAGCCGCGGGTTTGCATTAGGTCCTTCTCTTCGATGGCGGCAGCGGCGAGGCCCTTCATGCTGCCGATGACGGCCTCGGACGCTTCGGCGACGATCTTCGGGTCGTCGAAGTGGGTGGCCGCGAGGACGATGGCTTTGGCGCGGGAGATGGCTTCGTCGCGCTCTTCGGGGTTGCGCGGCGTGTTGACATCTTTGCTCGTGCAGAGACCGACTTCCGCTTCCTGTTTCGACCAGAGGGCGACGTCGAGCGGCGTGGCGCCGCCCTTCATGAAGATGCCCGAGCCGACGAAGACCGTCTCGGCGCCGAGCTGCATCATCAGCGACGCGTCGGCGGGCGTGGCGATGCCGCCGGCGGAGAAGTTGGGCACCGGGAGCTTGCCGGATTTCGCGACCATGCGGACGAGTTCGTAGGGTGCGCCGTGGACCTTCGCTGCGTTGTACAGCTCTTCGTCGCCGAGCACGGTGAGGGCCCGGATTTCGCGCACGATCTGGCGCATGTGCTGCACGGCGTGGACCACGTCGCCGGTGCCGGGCTCGCCCTTGGTGCGGATCATGGCCGCGCCTTCGGCGATGCGGCGCAGCGCTTCACCCAGGTTGCGCGCGCCGCAGACGAAGGGCGTGGTGAAGGCGTGCTTGTCGATGTGGAAGGTCTCGTCGGCGGGAGTGAGGACTTCGCTCTCGTCGATGAAGTCGACGCCGAGGGTTTCGAGCACCTGGGCTTCGGCAAAGTGGCCGATGCGCGCTTTGGCCATGACCGGGATGGTGACCGTGGCCATGATCTGCTTGATGAGCTTGGGGTCGGCCATGCGGGCGACGCCGCCCTCGGCGCGGATGATGGCGGGGACGCGCTCGAGCGCCATGACCGCCACCGCGCCCGCCTCTTCGGCGATGCGCGCCTGTTCGACGCTCATCACGTCCATGATGACGCCACCCTTGAGCATTTCGGCGAGGCCGGTCTTGAGCCTCAAGCCAGTTGCGTTGCCGTTGTGTGCGCCGTTTGCGTTGGGATTGTTCGCCATGATCGCTCCTTCAAGGCGCGGGAAGTCGAAGGGCCACGCCAAAGAATAAGTTTAGCAGTTTGCAGGAGGGCTGGCGCTCTTCCTCCAGGTTCGGAATATCCGCTGCATCGGCAAAAGCAGATTCCTACGGAATGACAACCAGAAAGACAAGTGGAACGGCGTCGGCGCGCCAGGGAAGAGGAGAGGCGAGCGGTGTCGTTGGGCGAAATGTTCCGGGAAATGGTCGGAGAATTCCGGGGACGCCTATAGACGCAGACGGCACATTTAAGACATGCTTAGCTGCTTGCGGAAAGCAACCGGGCGCTGTGCTGGCGAAATCTTTTCGTATCTTCGCGAAAATGGCTGCGCTGTTACGCAACGGGCTGCTGGGCGCAATCGGATAGCAGAGGAACCGTTATGAGTCTCGCGCGTCTCGTCCGTGTCGCACTGCCGGTTGTGGTTCTGGTGGGCGCGTGCGGTGGCATGCGCGCGTCGAGCGCACAGACGCCGACTTCGCGGCTGGGAGCGATCGACGGCAGTTCGATGACCGCGGTGGATGGGAGCGTTTCGCCGCGAGTGGCCGCTGCGCTGGATTTGGGCGCGGCCGATGCGAGCCGTCAACTGCCGCTGATGTCGCTGCGGTTTGCGATGCCGCCGGCGCAGCGGGACGCGCTCGCGCAGCTTGTGAGTGATCAGCAGAATCCGGCGTCGCCGGTGTATCACCGATGGCTTACGCCGGAGCAGTTCGATGCGCGGTTCGGGCTGGCGCCGCAGGATCTGGCGGCGGTATCGGGGTGGCTTGCGGCGCAGGGATTGGTGGTCACATCGGCGGCGCGCGGCGGCCTGTTCGTGCAGTTCAGCGGGACGGTTGGGCAGGTGAATCGCACGTTTCGTACAGAGCTGCGCAATGTATTGGTTGGTGGCGAGCGGCATCTCGCAAACGTCACGGCGGCTTCGCTACCTGCGGCGATCGCAGCGGTGACAGGGGCCATCACGGGACTGGATGACTTCGCGCCGCGTTCGCACGTTAGCTCGCAGATTAGCGCGCAGATGGTGCCGCCCGGCGGTGGGATGCTGAGCGGCGGGACAAGTTTCATGGCGCGGCCAGAGTACACCTCGCCCAGCGGCAGCCAGGCCGGCAGCCATCAGCTTGCGCCCGGAGATTTCTACACCATCTATGACGAGAGTGCGCTGATTCAGAGCGGCGTCACGGGGACTGGGGCGACGATTGCGGTGCCCGGGCAGACCGATATTTATCCGGCGGATATCGCGGCGTTTCAGAGCGCGTCCGGGCTGCCGAGCAATCCGCCGACGGTGATGCTCAGCGGCGTCGATCCCGGTTATACGGATAGCGCCGACTTGCTGGAAGCGGAGCTTGAGGTGGAGTGGGCAGGCGCGGTTGCGCCGGGCGCAAGTGTGATTTATGTGAACTCGGCGGATGCGATCAACGGCTCGCTGACGCTGGCGATCGACAATAACCTGGCGCCGATCGTCGCGGACGGCTACGGCGAGTGCGAGGCCAGTCTGGGTGCGGCCGCGATCGTTTATTACGACCAGATGCTGCAGATGGCGGCGGCGGAGGGCATCACGATCGTCACCGCCGCGGGCAATGACGGCGCGACGGATTGCGATACCCAAGGCGCGAGCGCGACCCGTGGACTGGCGGTCGATTTTCCCTCCAGTTCGCCTTATGTGACGGGCGTTGGCGGGACCGAGTTCAACGAAAATGGCGCGACGTATTTTGCCGCGGCGAATAGAGCGTATGCAGGGTCGGCGCTGTCGTACATTCCCGAGAGGGCGTGGAACGACGATGGTGCGAGTGGTCTGGCCGCTGGCGGCGGCGGCGCGAGCGCGTACTTCAGCAAGCCCTCGTGGCAGATCGGCGCGGGCGTTCCGGCGGACTTCGCGCGCGATGTGCCGGATGTGTCGCTGAGCGCGTCGATGGCGCATGATGGATATCTGGTGTGCACTCCGGGCTACTGCGCGAATGGATTTCAGAGTGCGTCGGGAACGGTTGAGGTTGCCGGTGGAACGGCGGCGTCGGCGGCAAACTTCGCGGGGCTTATGGCGCTGGTGGAGCAGAAGACCGGAGCGCGCGTGGGAGTGGCCAACCCGGAGATTTACGCGCTGGCCAACAGCAGCTATGCGGGCAGTGTGTTTCACGATGTCACGAGCGGCACGAATGCGAGCCCATGTACGGCGGGGTCGACCGGTTGCAGCGGCGGCAGCATTGGCTTTGCCGCGACGCCGGGCTATGACCGGGCGACTGGATGGGGCTCGGTGGACGCGGCCAACCTGGTGAACGATTGGGGATTGGTGACGCCGCTCGTTACCACTGGCGCGGCGACGGCAAGCTACACCAACGTTGCGGCGAGCGCGAGTCCGGTGAGCGCGGGTACGGCTGTGACGCTGACTGCGATGGTGGCTTCGGCGGTGAGCGCGAGCACCGCCGTGCCGACGGGTTCAGTGCAATTTACGGTGGATAGCGTGGGGGTGGGCGCGGCGGTTGCGTTGGCTGGGGGTGGCGCCACCTACAGCCTGAACACGAGCGCGCTGAGCGTGGGCAGCCATACGGTTCAGGCGACGTATCTGGGCGACGGCAACTACGCGGGCTCGAAGGGCGCGTTTGTGCTGAACGTCACGGCGGCCAATCCGCCGGGCTTTACGCTGACGCCGTCCGCGGCGACGGTGACGGTGGCCGCCGGAAGCATCGCGCCGGGCGTGCTGTTCACGGTGACCGCGATGCCGGGCTTCAGCGGCAGCGTGCAGTTCACCGCGAGTACGCCGGTGGCATTCGCCGCGCAGGACTCGTTCAGCGTAAACCCGGTGGTGCTGTCGTCCACCGCGAGCACGGGGACGACGCTGCTGGAGCTGCTGGCCTATACGAATCCGGCGCAGCCCGCGCATCGGCTCGGTGCAGTGGCCGCTTTGAGGCCGGGGTCGTCACCGTGGCCTTTGGTACCGGGCGCTCCGCTGGCGGGGCTTCTGCTGCTGGTGATTCCGCGGCGACGGCGGATGGGCGGTCGGCTGCTGGCGCTGTGGGCCTGCGCTGGGTTGAGTGTGGTGTTGGGGCTGTCAGGCTGCGGCAGTGGATCGCCCGCGCCGCTGGCGGCGACGGGCAACATTCCGACGCCGGCGGGAACGTATGTGGTGACGATCGCGGGCACGGCGACGGCCAACGGCGTGACGACGACGCGGACTTCGACGGTGACGTTCGTGGTGCAGTAGAACCAAGGGCGCTGAGGCGGCGTCTCTATCGCCGGATAGGCACTCCCAAACAGCAGATTCCTGCGGAAGGACAACCAGAAAAGCAAAAGCGGAACGGTGCACGAAGGGACGTCCCCCACTCATCGCGATAAAGCTTTGCGATGAATGGGCCACCCAAACTTGGGTAGAGCAACCTTGATTCTGCGCTACTGTTGCGGTTGCGCTGGGGGTGGAGTGGGCGGCGTGGCGGGGCTGAGGCGCCGCTCCGGCTTGTGGGCGAGCTGCATGAGCCAGTCCTGAGCGCTCAGGCCAGCGCTCAGGCGGTCGTCCTGGCCTGCATGTTTTCCGGGGTCGCGGCGAGAAGCGTGGGTGTAGAGGCCATCGGGGCCGAGCAGCCGCGCCTTCATGTCGTCGCGCAAATAGGCCTCCAGAATCTCGTCGCGCAGGCGCCGCTTCGATGCTTCATCGACGACCGGGAAGACGACCTCGCAGCGTTCATAGAGATTGCGCGGCATCCAGTCGGCGCTGCCGGCGAAGACCTCCGAGGTGTGTGCGTCGTGAGGCTCATGTTTGCGGGTTTCGTGCTGGTGGGCTGCGTGCTTTTGGCCATCCGGCTGGTGGCCCTCATGCCCGGCGCTGCCGTTGGCGAACCAGAAGATGCGGCTGTGTTCGAGGAAGCGGCCGATGATGGAGCGCACGCGGATGCGCTCGCTCAAGCCTGGGACGCCAGGGCGCAGCGCGCACATGCCGCGCACGATGAGGTCGATTTCCACGCCGGCCTGCGAGGCGGTGTAGAGAGCCTCGATGGTGGGGACATCGAGCAGCCCGTTCATCTTCGCGATGATCCGCGCGGGACGCTGGTGGCGGGCGTGTTCGGTCTCGCGCGCGATCAGCGCCAGCAGATCCTGGGCGAGCGTGACGGGCGCGACCTGGAGCGGGCGATAGGTGTCGGCGCCGGCCACCCAGTCGGCGGTGAGGTAGCGGAAGACACGCAGCACGGCGTCGGTGAGCTCGGGCCGCGCGGTGAGCAGGCTGATGTCGGTGTAGAAGCGGGCCGTCACGGGGTTGTAGTTGCCGGTGCCGAGATGCGCGTAGCTGCGCACCGCGCCATCGGCCTCGTTGCGGACGATCAGCGCCAGCTTGCAGTGGGTCTTGAGGCCGAAGATGCCGTGGAAGACCTGCACGCCGGCGTCCTCGAGCTCGCGCGCCCAGCGGATGTTGGAGGCCTCGTCGAAGCGCGCCATGAGCTCGACGACGACGGTGACGTCCTTGCTCTGGGCGGCTTCCTTCAAGGCCCCGAAGATGGGCGAGTCGGCGCTGGTGCGGTAGAGCGTCTGCTTGATCGAGATGACCCGCGGGTCATTGGCGCCGGCTTCGATGAACTCCTCAACGGTGTTGTAGCTGTCGAAGGGATGATGCAGCAGCAGGTCGCCTTTGCGCAGCTCGTCGAAGATGCTGCTGTGCTTCTCGATGCGCAGGCGGCGGCCGTGGAACTCGGGAAACTTCAGGCTGGTGTCCGGGACTTTGCTGTAGAGATCCATCAGACGGGTCAGGTTCACGGGCGCCTTGGTGCGAAAGACCTGCCACGAATCGAGTTCGAAGTTCTCGCGCAGCCGGCGGGCGATGGCGTCGTCCGCGGAGGCGTCGATTTCCATGCGGACGACGTCGCCCTTGCGGCGGTTGTGCAGCTCCTCGGCGACGCTTTCGAGGATGGAGCGGCTCTCCTCCTCCTGCATGTAGAGGTTGCTGTTGCGGGTGACGCGGAAGGCTGAGCAACTGAGAATTTTGTAGCCGCGAAACATGGGCTCGATGTGCGCCTGGATGAGCTCGTCCAAAAGCAGAAAATTGCGGAGCAGGAAGTTGCGCCGGCCGTCGCTCTGGCCTTCATTTACAGGCAGCGCGATGACGCCGGGCAGCGAGCGCGGGATGGTGACCACGCCCAGCGCCTTGGGCCCGCGCGGACCGGTGACGGCCGATCGTTTGTGGCGCAGCAGGAGCGCCAGGCAGAGCGCCTTGTTGAGCACGCGCGGGAAAGGATGCGAGGGATCGAGCGTGACCGGCGTCAGCAGCGGATCGACCTGCTCGTGAAAGAACTTGCTGGCGAAGGCGCGTTCGTGTTCGCCCATTTGCTTCCAGCGAACGATACGGATGCCGGCCGCTTTGAGCTCGGGAACGAGGCGATCGTTCCAGCACTCGGCCTGGTCGCGGGTGAACTGGCGCAGCCAGTCGCGCAGGGTCGCCATGCGCTCGTCCGGGGTCAGGCCGCCTTCGTCGACCTGGCGAGGCAGCCCAAGCTGTTCCTCGATGCGTTGTAGCACGCCGGCCACGCGAATCTCGATGAACTCGTCCAGGTTGCTGGCGGTGATGGCCAGAAACTTGACGCGTTCGAACAGGGGATTGGTGGGGTCTTCGGCCTCTTCGAGCACACGGCGATTGAACAGCAGCCAGCTCTCGTCGCGGTTGATGAAGCGGCCGGCCGGCGGGGCGGCCGCCTTCGCGAGGGGCCTCGCAGCCTGCGGGGGAGCGGATGTGGAGCCGCCATTCATGTGAGGCTTGGCATCAGGTTTAGAAGCGCGCTTCGCGGAGGGCTTGGACAGGGGTATTGCCGAGCTATTTTTTCTGCCGTCTTTTGCCGGGCTGGAGCTTTTGCCGGCCTTCGCGGAGCTGGATTTCGCCGTCATCGTTCTAAAAGACTAAACCAGCCCTGCTACTGTGGTGTTACGCGCGTGGGTGGGCTCGCGACGGGCTGCGCTGCGCGGCCCGAGATCGGCCGGACGCGCAGGCCGATGTTGGCATCTAACTGAAGTTGAAGAAGTTCTTATGGAGATCGACCAATGAAAAAGTTAGCGCTCGCCACCCTTGCGGTGTCCACCATGTTGGCCTTCAGCGCCGTTCAGGCACAGCCGTTCCAGACAGTCGGTCAGGACATGAAGCACGCCGGCCATGACACCGCCAACGCCGGCCGGGACGTCGGGCACGCCACTGTGCGCGGCACGAAAGTCGCCACGCACGATACGGTGCATGGCACCAAGAAGGCCTATCACAAGACGGCGAATGCGACCGACCGCGGGTATCACAAGACGGCGAATGCGACCGACCGTGGCTATCACAAGACCGCAAACGGGACCAAACACGTTGTGCACAAGGTAGACGGGGATCATCAGTCGCCGCCGTATAACACCAATCCCCGCTAGATCAACGAGCGCGACTGAAGCGGCTGGCGCGGGGCGAGCGCGCTGGAGCACGCGACGACCAGCGCGATCCAGTAGAGATCAGCGCCAAGCAGATGCAGCACCTGCATCGACACTGGCGCGAGCAGCAGCACGTCCGCCGCGCCCAGAACAAATTGCAGCGCGATCAACGCCAGGACCCAGCGGGCGGCGCGGGAGCGAAGCATCAGGCTCAGCCAGATCGCGAGCGCCAGCGCCGCCAGCGCGGCCGCCGGATGCAGCCAGCGCATGCGCACCATTATGGGCGCGTTGGTGGCGAAGTCCTGTGCGAAGGCGGCGCCGAGAGAAGGCGACGGAAAGAGCGTATCGGCCAGTGCGGTCACCGAGCCAGTCGCTCCGACGACGATCGTTGCGCCCAAGGCCAGCCAGGCGATACTGCGGGTTTCGGCGCGCATCGGCGACGGTCGCGTTGCAGGCGTTGCGCGTTCGCGCAGCCACCACCAGGTGAGCGAAAGCGCCGCGACCAGCAGCATGGTGTTGGTGAAGTGGATGCACTGCACGAAGACGCGCGCGTTGGAGGTGTTGCCTTCGACGTAGCTGCCCTTGACCAGCACGGCGCCGAGCAGCGCTTCGGTGATCAGCAGCACACCGGACCAGGCGGCGGCGCGGCGCACGCGGTCGCCGTGCTGGCTGGTGCGAAGTGTCCAGACGATCAGGATGGCGATGAGCGTGGTCAGCACGCCGGTCATGGAGCGGTGGGTGTATTCGATTACAGTCGCGAGTCGGGGATGATGCGGGAAGAAATCGCCGTTGCACAGCGGCCAGTGGTTGCCGCAGCCCGCGCCCGATCCGGTGGCGCGCACCACAGCACCTTCGAGAATCACCAGCACCATGAAGGCAAGCACGACCGCGGCATAGGTGGGAAGGGCGCGGCCGCGCGGCGCGCTCGCACCGGGTTCTGTCCGCGTTGCGTCGGTGGTGGCAGTGCTGCTGCTCATGGGTTTGATTGTAGCGGGCTGGAGAAGGCGCGGTTCGGCGGTCCCGCGGAAGATGCGTAGACGCCGCACGAAGCAGATTCCTCCGCTGCGCTGCGGAATGACAGCCAAAAAAGCAAAGGCAAAGTCGCTCTAGCCGTCGGCCAGTTCGCGGGCGCGCTGAGTGGCGCGCTTCACGGCCTTGATCAGCGTGACGCGCAGGCCGCCCTCTTCGAGCTCGAGGATGCCATCGACCGTGCAGCCGGCGGGGGTGGTCACTTCGTCCTTCAGGAGCGCCGGATGCGAGCCGGTTTCGAGCACCATGCGCGCCGCGCCATAGGCGGTCTGCGCGGCCAGCAGCGTGGCGGTATCGCGGGGCAGCCCGACGTTGACGCCGGCCTCGGCGAGCGCTTCGATGATGATGTAGAGAAACGCCGGGCCGGAGCCGGAGAGGCCGGTGACCGCGTCCATGTGCTTCTCGTCGACCACGACGGTGCGGCCGACGGTGGCGAAGATGCGCTGGGCGAGCGCGAGCTGTTCGTCGCTGGCGTAGCGTCCGCGGCAGAGAGCGGTGACGCCCGCTCCGAGCATCGCAGGCGTGTTAGGCATGGCGCGAATGACCGCGACCGGAGCGCCCGCGGCCTCTTCGATGGCACTGGTCTTGACGGACGCGGCGAAGGAGATCAGCAGCTTAAATTGCGCGGCTGTTTGCGCTTCGCTTGGTGCTTGCGCTTCGCGGGAACTGGTCTTGCGCTGTGGTTGCGTTTTGTGGCGGGCGGTTTGGCGTTGAGCGGCAGAACTCGCCAGTGCGGGCGCGATCTCGCGCACCACATCGGCCATCTGCTGCGGCTTGACGCCGAGCAGGATCACATCCGCGTTCTGGGCGGCCTGCAGGTTGCTGGTGGTGACGGCAATGCCGAGCCGCGAGGCCAGCGCCTGAGCGCGTGATTCGTGGGCCACCGTCGCCGCAATCTGCTGGCGCGTCAAGAGGCTGCTCCGAAGGAATGCCTGGAGCAGGATGCCGCCCATTTTGCCTGCGCCCAGGACGGCGATGCGGGTGTTCGCTGCTAAGGCGTCGACGGCGACGACGCTGCCGGGCTCGCTTTGGCTGTCGGGCTTCCTCCGGCTGTCGGATGGATGCGGGCTATCGGGATGACTTCCGCTAGCGCGGCCGGTGTGGCTCCGCTCCGGCTGGTCCTCTTGCAGTGGATCGGGTTTCAGCTTGCGGGGGGAATTCATCCTGCAAGGCTATCAAATGCCGCGGCTTTCGCTTTGGCTTTGATTGTCGCGGCTCCCGTTGGTGAGGGAGTCGGCGGGCGACCACCCGGGTCCTGTGGCGCCCAGCATGCGATATAAGGTCGAGCGGCTGATGCCGAGGATTTCGGCGGCGCGCAGCTTGTTGCCGTTGCAGGCCATCAGCACGGCGTGGACCTGCTCGCGCACGATCTGATCGAGGCGGACCAGGCGCGCCTCCGCTGGGCCGGCGGAGGCGGTTTGCGCCAACGCCGTCAACGAGGCGTGCAGGTCGGCGCCGTGCAGCACACTGCCGCCGTGTTCCAGCATCCAGCGCAGCGCGGCCTGCATCTGGTCGAGATTGCCGGGCCACGGGAGACTGCCGGCGGCGTCGAAGAAGTCGTCGGCGAGCGCGGGCGGTCTCAGGCTGAGGCTCTCGGCCTGGCGGCGCAGCAGATGGCCGGCGAGCAGGGGAATGTCCTCGGTGCGCTGGCGCAGCGGCGGGACCTCGATCTGGAGCGCGCCGAGGGAGTTGGCGAGCTCGGAGGAGAAGCCGCAGGCGCTGATCAGAGAGCGCAGGCCGCGTTCGGCGAAGGTGACCAGGCGCGGGGCGTTGGAGCCGCGCTCGCGCAGCAGACGCATCAGACCGGCCTGCGCTGCCTGCGAGAGGCGATCGGGTTCCGCGAGGTAGAGCATGCCGAGCGCGGCGCAGGCCTTGAGGCCGGCCTCGTTCGCCAGTCGCGAGTCGGCGTCAGCCGCAGTGATGACGGCAAAGCCGCGGGCACGCAGCGGAGAAAGCTCATGCAGCGCGCGCGCCACGGCCTGCTGGCCGGAGCCGCTCTCGCCGGTCAGGAGCGCGGTGCGAAAGTAGGGAGCGACGCGCTGCAGTCGTGCCCAGAGGGCGGACATGGCAAGGCTTGGCCCGAGCAGAACCTGGGCTGCGGAACAGGTGTTGCGGTCCTGCATCCGGACGGGGGAGGGCGGGAGGGAGAAATCCGTTGGCGTGCTGCCGTAGGTAGCCATGTGTTCTTCATCGGCGGCCGGTTGGTAAAGTTGAACCGAATTCGAGAGATAGGAGTGGAAATTCAGCAAAATAGCGGCTGCCGGGTGGGCAGCCGCTGCGGTGGAGCGTGGAAAACGGGTGGAAATACTGTTATTTTGGGCGATTCGGCGGAGCAGCGCGTCCCCCGGCTCACGTCGCTGCATGCAGTCGAATCCCAGGTCTCAAGATCGAGACCTGGGGCACCCCTCATCGAGGGCGTGCTGCCTGCGTTTCGAGATGCCAGGGTGGAGGGTCGGCCTAAGCGGCGGACTTCGCGCAGTAGGCATCGAAGGCGCGGGTGAGCTCCTGCGCGATGGCCGGCGCGGTGGAGGATTCGATCGCCGAACGCTGCATCAGGTAAGCCAACTGGCCGTCGCGAAAGATGGCGATCGCCGGCGAGGTGGGCGGATGGCCCTGGAAGTAGCTGCGGGCGCGGTCGGTGGCCTCGCGGTCCTGGCCGGCGAAGACGGTGACGGCCTGGTCGGGTTTGGTCGCGTGCTGCAGGGCGAGGCGCACGCCGGGGCGCATCTTGCCGGCCGCACAGCCGCAGATCGAGTTCACCACGACCATTGTGGTTCCGGGCTTCGCGATGGCGGCATCGACCTCGGCCGCGCTGCGCGCCTCGTCGATACCGGCCCGGGTAAGCTCTTCGCGCATGGGAATGACCATCAACTCTGGATACATCGTCTTGCCTCCTGATAACCGCTATCGAACGCCTGCTATTCGATTGTACGTTGTGCGCTAAGGTCGCACCAAAACGCGGGACTGCCGGTGTGGGTCCTCCCGGAGCATCGCCGCCTTTGTTGTACGCTCGAAGCCGTGCCGCATTTTCCTATCCAGATGCGCGAACACGTGCCGCTCGCGCCGCTGACGACGCTCGGCATCGGCGGAGCTGCGCGCTATTTCATGGAGGCGGCCGGCGAGAGCGATGTCTGGGAGGCTTTTCGCTGGGCGAAGGACAATGGCGTGCCGCTGTTCGTGCTCGGCGGGGGCAGCAATCTGCTGGTGCGGGACCGCGGTTTCGATGGGCTGGTGCTGCGGATGGGGCTGCGCGGGATGGAGGATGGCGAGGACGGCCGGGTCGAAGCGGCTGCGGGGGAGTCGTGGGACGGCTTCGTCGACCACGCCATTGCACGCAACCTCGCGGGGGTGGAGTGCCTGGCGGGGATTCCGGGCTCCGTCGGGGGGACGCCTGTGCAGAACGTCGGCGCGTATGGCCAGGAGGTCGCGGAGACAATTGAATCTGTCCGGGCACTGGATCGCACTGCCGGCATTTTTGTCGAACTCAGTAAGGCCGACTGCAACTTCCGCTACCGGGAGAGCTTGTTCAACACCGACCAGCCGGGTCGATATATCGTGACGCGCGTGCGGTTCCGGCTGCGGCCTGACGGCGTGCCCAACCTGCGCTATGCCGACCTGCAGCGGCGGTTTGACGCCGGGGCGAAGCCGACGCTGGCGGAGGTTGCGGCGGCGGTGCGGGAGATTCGCCGGGGCAAAGGGATGCTACTGGTGGAGGGCGACCTGGACTGCCGCAGCGCGGGCTCGTTCTTCAAGAACCCGGTGGTCGGGGCTGAGACGCTGGAGGGGATTGGCGCGGCGGCGGGAGTGGCGGCGGAGGAGGTCCCGCACTGGCCGGCGGGTGTGGATGAAGGCGGGCGGGCCCGGGCCAAGGTCTCGGCCGCGTGGCTGCTGGAGCGGGCGGCCTTTCGGAAGGGGTTTGGGGATGGCGCGGCGGGAATCTCGTCGCGGCATACGCTGGCGCTGGTGAATCGGGGCGGAGCGACGTGCGCGGACATGGAGCGGCTGCAGGATTCGATAGTGGCAGTAGTGGCAGAGCGGTTTGGGATTGTTCTGCAGCAGGAGCCGGTGACGGTGGGGTGAGTGCTGCGAACCCACGTCTCAGAATCGAGACATGGGGCAACGCGGAGTTCGGCGGCAACCCCACTCATTCGGGATGAAGCTGCGCATGAATGGGGCACCCCGACATTCGACACCCCGCACCCGATACTCGACACCCGACATTCCACACCCGACAAGCCTTTCACGGCTGGACAGCGCCTGGGCCAGGCGATTGCAGCACCCGTAGCATGTGCTCGCGCTCGGCGGCGAGGACCTGGCGGGCGGGGCCCTGGGCGAGGACGCGGCCGGCTTCGAGGCGGACGATTTCGGCATTGAGCAGGAGGGCTTCTTCCACGTCGTGGGTGACGGAGATTACAGGGATACCGGAGGCGGCGAGTTGCTCGCGCATGGTAGGCAGCAGGGTGGCGCGGGTGGCTCGGTCGATGCCGGTGAAGGGCTCGTCGAGCAGCATGAGCTGCGGTGCGGGGACGGCGAAGGCGCGGGCGAGGTTGACGCGCTGGCGCTCGCCGCCGGAGAGGTCGCGGGGTCGGCGGCCTGCCAGCACGCTCAGCGCGAAGAGTTCGAGCGCCTCATCGATACCGTCAAAGCCGAGAGCGAATTGCGTGGGCTGCGCGTTGACCTCGCGGCGGGGGCTGTTCAGGGAGAACGCCACGTTTTCGCGCACGGTCAGGTGGGGAAAGAGGACCGCTCCCTGCGGAGCGTAGGCGAGGCGGCGGAGGTGCGGCGGCGTGTGGTGGCCGGGGCCGTCGATGGGCTCCCATGGGGCGTCGGTGTGGGTTGCAACGGCGCCGGTCGCAACGGCGCAGGCTGCAGTGGGGTTACGGCAGGCGAACTCGGTCCGCGCCGCGCCCAGCAGGCCGCACATGGCGCGCAGCAGCGAGCTTTTGCCGCTGCCCGAGGGGCCGAAGATGACGGTCCAGGGCGCGGCGAACTCCAGGTGCGCGTCCAGGAGGAGGGCGCCGAGCGCTGCCTCGACGTGCAACCGGTGATGGGTTGGCGGCCGCGTCATTTGTCTCCGGTCTCCAGTTTCGAGTCTCCGGTTTCGAGTCTCCAGTTTCCGGTTTCCGCGCCGCGCCAATAGACCACCAGAAGTGCCGTAAACGACAGGACAATGAGGGTGAGGGCGGTGCGGTTGGCGGCGGTGTAGTTGAGCTCCTGCACCTGGTCGAAGATGGAGATGGATAGCGTGCGGGTGACGCCGGGGATGTCGCCGCCGACCATGAGGACGACGCCGAACTCGCCGACGGTGTGGGCGAAGGTGAGCACGGCGGCGGTGAGGAAGGAGGCTTTCGAAAGCGGAAGAACGATGCGGCGGAAGACGCTCCAGGGCGACGCGCCGAGGGTGGCGGCGACCTCGATTGCCGCGCGGTCGACGCTCGCGAAGGCCACCACCAGCGGCTGCACGGCGAAGGGCAGGCTGTAGATCATCGAGCCCAGCAGGAGTCCCCAGAACGTGAAGGCCAGCGAGTGGCCGAGTACGCGGATGATGCTCCGGCCGAGCCAGGTCGCGGGACCGAGGCCCATGAGGAGATAGAAGCCGAGCACGGTGGGTGGGAGGACCAGCGGCAACGCGACGGCAGCTTGCGTGATGCGGCGGGCGAGACTCGGTCCGCCACCGGCTATTCCACCGCGCGGTACCGCACCCGGCGGCATGATCCCGCTGAGCCAGGCAGCCAGCGGAGTCGCCACCGCCAGCAGGCAGAGCGTGGTCAGGCTGGCGAGGCGCAGCGTGAGGCCGAGGGCGGCGAAGTCCATGAGGGGAAGTGTAGCGGTTTGCGGGTGTGCGTCATGCAAACCCACGTCTCAAGAGCGAGAGCGCGACCCATTCCCCACGCTGGGTCGACCCCGCGAACCCCCGGACCCCGCTCCTGACGATGAGACCGTCATGAATGGGCCACCCATCGTTGGCCGGGGATTACTGTGCCGGGTCGAGGCCGAATTTGGTGAGGTTCTGCTGGACGGTGGGGCTGGTCAGCCATTGCAGGAAGGCGTGGGCGGCGGCCTGGTTCTTCGAGGCCTTCAGGATTACCGCGCACTGCCGAATCCCGGGGTAGGAGTTGGGTGGGACGCGGACGAAACTGCCGAGGTCGCGGAAGTGCGGCGAGCTGGCGATGGTTAGCGAGAGGAGGCCCACTTGCGCGTTGCCGGACTCGGCAAACTGCGCGGTCTGGGCGATGTTTTCGGCGACCACCAGCTTGGCGGCGGTCTTGTCGGTCAGACCCAGGCTGGCCAGCGCGCGCGTCGCGGCAAAGCCATAGGGGGCGTGCATCGGATTGGCGATGGCGATCTTCGTGACCTTGGGGCTGGTGAGGGATTGGAGCGTGAGCGGCTGGGCGGGCGAGTCCTTGCGCGCCCACAGCACCAGCACGCCGCGCGCGTAGGGCGTGGGCGCGTTGCTGTCGGTGAGGCCGGCGGCAACCAGTTGCTCCGGATGCATGTAGTCGGCGGAGAGGAAGACATCCTGCGGGTCGCCGTTCTCCAACTGCTGGGTGAGGGTGGCCGAGGAGCCGAAGGAGGGGACGATCTTGACGCCGGTCTGGCGCTGGTACTCGGCGGCGAGCGTGGGCAGCACGGGCTGGAGGTCGGCGGCCGCGGCGATGTGCAGCTCCTTACTGGGGGCCTGCGCGCGACCGGGGGTCTGCGCGCGGGCGGATGGGAAGGCCACGCAGACCACGGCCAGGAGTGCCAGCGCGGGCACAGCAAGCGTCCGGGGAACTGTCCGAATACGGTAGTCTAGAGAGCAAGATGAGTTTGTCGACACACAACCTTCGATGCACCGGATGCGGGGAACGGATCGCTCCAATCGACGCGCAGAGCAACTTTCGCTGCCGCGCGTGTGGAGAGCTGTTCGAGGTGGAGTATCCCTGGAGTTCGTGTGCAGGGAGTTCAGGTGCCCCGGTTGAGGTGGCCCAGGACGGTTACGTGTACTCGGCGAGCCGGCCGACGCCGAAGAACCGGCCCAATCCGAGCGCGCTCCGCTATCTGTGGCAAGAGCGGCGGACCTCGACCATGGCTGCGGACCAGAGCGGCGTCTGGCGGTTTCGCGACCTGCTGCCGATCGTCGCCGAAGACAAGATCGTCACGCTGCGCGAGGGCAATACGCCGCTGTATGAGATGCCCAGGGCGGCTGCGGCGCTGGGCATGAACTGGCTGCTGGCCAAGCACCAGGGGATGAATCCGACCGGGTCGTTCAAGGATACGGGAATGACCGCCGCGCTGTCGGTGGCGGTGGCGAGCGGGTTTGAGTGGGTGGCGTGCGCGTCCACCGGAAACACCTCGGCGGCGATGGCGGCGTATGCGGCGCGCGCGGGGCTGCGCAGCCTGGTGTTGATTCCGGAGGGCAAGATTGCGTGGGGCAAGCTGTCGCAGTCGATGGATTATGGGTCGACGACGGTGCAGTTGCGGACGGACTTCGACGGTTGCGTGAAGGTTCTGGCGGAAGTCGTCGAGCGTGCGCCAGTTTACTTGCTGAACTCGGTGAACCCGTACCGCTTGGAGGGGCAGAAGACGCCGGCGTTTGAGATTCTGGAGCAGATGGAGTGGCAGGTGCCGCACCATATTGTGGTTCCGGGCGGGAACCTGGCGAACTGCTCGGCGCTGGGCAAGGGATTTGCCGAGATGATGCATCTGGGATTCATCCACCGCGTGCCGAAGATCAGCGTAATCCAAGCCGAGGGCGCGAACCCGCTGTATCGCTGGCTGCAAAGCGGCGGCGGCGGGGCGCTGGAGCCGGTGCAGGCGGAGACGCGCGCGTCGGCGATACGGATTGGGAATCCGGCGTCGTGGAAGAAGGCGGCGCGGGTGCTGGCGGCGATGGGTGGGTGGTGCGAGCAGGTGTCGGAGCGCGAGATTGCGCTGGCCAAGGCGGAGATCGGCGCGGAGGGGATTGGGTGCGAGCCGGCCTCGGCGGTGACGCTGGCGGGGCTGAAGAAGCTGGTCGCGGACGGGCGCGTGGGCAGGGAAGAGACCGCAATTCTGCTACTTACGGGGCATACCTTAAAGGACCCGGAGTACACGATCAAGTATCATCGCGGCGAACTGCTCACGGAAGCGGAGACGGCCCGGGCGCCAGCGGAGGAGCTGGCGCTCGACGCACGGTTGCGGCATGAGCCGCTGGTGATGGATGCGGAGGCGGAGGCGGTGCTGCGGGTGCTGGACGCTCAGGGTGCGGTGTCGACTGCGCCGTCGGCGCTGACGGCGTGAGCGCGGCGGGACACGCTCGGGGGCAGGCAGCGGCGCACGCTCGGGGCCTGCGGGTAGCGCTGCCGGGGACGTCGGCGAACCTGGGGCCGGGTTTCGATGCGGCGGGGCTGGCGCTGTCCATGCACCTGACTGTCGAGGCGCATGCGGCGCCGGTGTTTCAGGTGCAGGCGACGGGACGTGATGCGGAGGCTTGCGGCGCGGTGGAGGGAAACCTCATCCTGGACACGTACCGCGATGTGCTGGAGCGGGCTGTCGTCAAGGCGCTGCCGCTGCGGATGTCGCTGCACAACGAGATTCCGCTGGGGATGGGCTGCGGTTCGAGCGCGGCGGCGCTGTTGGCCGGGGTTGCGCTGGCGGACCACTTCGGTGGGTTGGAGATGGACGATGCGGCGATTGTGGCGGAGGCCAGCCGTCGCGAAGGTCATCCGGATAATATTGCCGCGTGCTGGTATGGCGGGTTTACGGTGTCCGCGCAGGATGGCGAGACGGTGCGGACGGCCACTTTCGCGGGGGATCCGGGCTGGGAGCTGATGCTGGCAGTGCCGGCGGCGAGTCTGGCCACCAAACAGGCGCGGGCGCTGCTGCCGGAGAGCTACTCCAGGGCCGATGCGGTGTTCAATGTGCAGCGGGCGGCGCTGCTGGTGGCGGCCTTCGCGCAGGGTAGATTGGACCTGCTGGCGTTGGCGATGCAGGACCGGATGCACCAGCCGTATCGGGCGCAGGCCTGCCCGCTGCTGGAGAGGCTGCTGCCGTTGGCGGCGGAGTCGGCGGTTGATGGATTCGGAGGGTTTGCGGGGGTGGCGCTGAGTGGCGCGGGGCCGTCGGTGCTGCTCTTTCTGGCGGAGGGGACCACGATTCTGGCCGCTGAGACGCGGCTGGGAGGGTTGCTGGAGCCGAATGTGGAGTTGTTGCCGCTGCGGATCGCGGAGGGCGCGGCGCGGACGACGCTGTAGTGCCAAGTAGAACGCAACGGCAGAAGCAGATTCCTGCGGAATGACAACCAGAAAAGCAAGAGCAACGGCAGAAACAGATTCCTGCGGAATGACAACTAGAAAAGCAAGGGCAACGGCAGAAGCAACGTCCGGATGTTCCCGAATGTCTCAGGGATGTCTGATAGAGACCTCTCGCGGCCGGGTTGGCTTTTCGGCTTCCGGAGCGCGCTTTCGCATCGTTCGCCACCGTTCTGCATCTATTATTGTGTTGGTTTTGTTGGATCGTATTCGTTTCGGGGAAAGGGAGATGGAAGTCATGGCGGCATCGACGAGTCAGTTTGTAACCGAGGTAAGCGACGCGGAGTTCGAGAAGCAGGTGTTGCAGTCGGAGACGCCCGTGCTGGTGGATTTCTGGGCTGCATGGTGCGGTCCGTGCCGCGCGCTGGCGCCGGTGGTCGATACCGTAGCCGAGGAATACCAAGGCCGGCTCAAGGTCATGAAGATGGACGTCGATCGCAACAACATGACGCCTGGCCGGTATGGGATTCGCGGCATTCCTGCGCTGCTGATCTTCAAGGGCGGCAAGGTGGCGGAACAGATCGTGGGCTTCGTCCCGAAGGACACCATCGACCAGACTCTGAAGCGCGTTCTCGTCTAAAGGAAGGTCTGATCAAGTCTGGAAGATTCCCTCAGTGGCTAAAGCCACATTGGAATGGTTGAGGTTACAGCAGGACTGAGTCCCGCTCCTTCAAAACAGCTACTTGATCAAGGGGTTCCCTAGGAAAGTTTGCGAAGTTTGGGTTGACAAAGGCCTGCGAGTGAACCTGCTCGCGGGCCTTTGCTTTTCGGCCACAATCGAGAACATGCGATGTAGACTCTAGGCAAACCGTATGCTGGAGTGGAGTCTCGTTCACGGAAGCCTGATCGCCTTCTTCATCTTGGCGAACAGCTTCTTTGTGGCTGCCGAGTACGCCATCATCAGCGTGCGGGAGACGCGGATCGAGCAACTGATTGCGCTCAATCGTCCAGGAGCGCGGACGGCGCTGCGGCTGAAGCGGAACCTCGACGAGTTTCTTCCCGCCGTGCAGTTTGGGGTGACGCTGGCGAGTTTGGCGCTGGGCGGCATCGGCGAGCCGGCGCTGGCCTCTGCACTGCAGCCGGCGCTGGCAAGGCTTTCGTGGCTGCCAGGAATGGCGGCGCATCCGGCGGCGTATGCTCACTCGATCGCGGTGGTGATTGCGTTTGCGCTGATTACTTATTTTGAGGTGCTGCTGGGCGAACTGGTGCCGAAGTCGCTGGCGCTGCAGCGGGCTGAACGGATTGCGCTGGCCGTTGCCGGGCCTGTCGACGTGTTCATTCGGATTACGCGGCCGGCGGTGCGTTTGATGAACGTGTCGGCGGCGCTGGTGCTGCGGCTGTTTCAAGCGCCGCTGCGCGGGGAGAGCTCGGCGCACTCGCCGGAGGAGCTGAAGCTGCTGGCCACGGCGACGCGGCGGATGGGGCTGCTGCCGCCGCTGCAGGAGCGGATGATCCATCGCGCGATCGAGCTGGACCAGGTGGCGGCCAGCGAGATCATGACGCCGCGCGGCAAGATCTTTTCGCTGCCGGCCGATATGCCGCTGGAGGCGGCCAGCGCGAGGATTGTGGAAGAGCAGCACTCGCGGATTCCGGTGTATGACCCGGAGCGGGGACGGGACCACATTATCGGCGTGGTGTATTCGAAGGACGTTTCGCGGCTGATGCACTTTCGCAGTACGAGCCAGGGATTGGGGACCGGATTGGGACAGAGCCGTGGGCCGTCGGGCATTACGCTACGGCAGGTGATGCGGGATGTGCTGGTTGTGCCCGAGACCAAGCTGGCGGTGGACCTGCTGCAGGAGTTCAAGGAGCGGCGAAGGCAGATTGCGATTGTCGTCGATGAGTTCGGATCGACGCTGGGGCTGGTGAGCGCGGAGGATGTGCTGGAGCAGATCGTCGGCGAGATGGAGGACGAGTTCGATACGGGGCGGAATCTGCCGCTGCCGGCGGCGGGCGGCGGGCTGCTGCTGGATGGCAATGCGAGCTTGCGCGACCTGGTGACGCAGTTGCGCTGGAAGTTTCCGCGCAAGTCCGGCGTGGAGACGCTGGCGGGATTTCTGCTGGCCAAGCTGGGTCATATTCCAGTGGAAGGCGAGCAGGTGGAGTTCGGCGGGCGGAGGTTCGCGGTGGTGCGCATGGATGGGCGGCGGATCGCGCAGGTGAGGGTCGAGCCGATCGTCGAGCCAAGTGCGGACGCGATTGTGGACCCGCTCGGAGCGCGAGACGCAGGGGGCGAGAGATCGCAGGAGATGGCGGGAGGCGGCAGGCGATGAAGGCCGGGCGCCAAGAGCAAGAAGCAGATTCCCTCCGGGAATGACAACTAGAAAAGCAAAGGCAAAGACAACAGCAGATTCCTGCGGAATGACAACCAGAAAAGCAGGTGACAAGCGGTGAAGGTTGGGGCGGGGAAGACATGGGCGGCGGGCATGGGAGCTGCGGCGCGCCGAACGGCCAAGCGTGCGCTGATTACCCTGCCTGTGGTGTGGCTGGTGGTGACGGTGGTTTTCCTGCTGATTCATTTGGTGCCGGGCGATCCGATCGTGCAGATGCTGGGCGACGGGGCTACGGCGGGCGATGTGACGGCGCTGCGCCATTCGTATGGGCTGGATCGGCCGATCGGGCGGCAGTATATGAGCTACTGGCATGGGGTGGTGCGGGGAAATCTGGGGCAGTCGCTGCGGCTGCATGACTCGGTGACGCATTTGATTCTGCAGCGCTATCCGTACACGCTGGCGCTGACGCTGGCGGCGACGCTGCTGGCGGTACTGCTTTCGATTCCGGCGGGTGTGGCGTCGGCGCGACGGCATAATCGCTGGCCGGACCGCACGCTGGGGGTGGTGAGCTTGTTTGGGCTTTCGTTTCCGAACTTCGCGCTGGGGCCGATTTTGATTGTGGTGTTCTCGATTGAGCTGGGGCTGCTGCCGGTGTCGGGCGCGGGGGTGGGGCCGATGGATTTTCTGCGTCATCTGGTGCTTCCGGCGATTACGCTGGGGCTGGGAATGGCGGCGATCCTGACGCGGATGGTGCAGACTTCCATGTTGGAGGAGTTGGGGCAGGATTATATTCGTACGGCGCGGGCGAAGGGGCTGCCGGAGAGTACGGTGGTCTACCGGCACGCGCTGCGCAATGCTCTGAACCCGGTGCTGACGGTGATTGGGCTGCAATTCGGGTCGCTTCTGGCGGGCGCGATTGTGACCGAGACGATCTTCGGTTGGCCCGGATTGGGACGACTGACCCTTTCTGCCATCTCAAATCGGGATTATGCGCTTGTACAAGGGTGCATTCTGGCCATAGGGTTGACGTATGTGGCGGTCAATCTGCTGACCGACTCGATCTATGCGATTGCGGACCCGCGGATGCGGTCGTAGTTGTATTCATGTGATGTAGAGGCACCCTAACAGCAGATTCCTGCGGAATGACAACCAGAAAGGCAAGAGCAACAGCAGATTCCTACGGAATGACAACCAGAAATGCAAGAGCAACAGCAGATTCCTACGGAATGACAACCAGAAATGCAAAGGCAGATGCAAGAGTAGCGGCAATCGTCCTCATGGGAGAGGTGAATGAACCGAAGTAGCTGGAAGGCGGGCATGGCTCTCGCGTTGGCGGCCACGATGTGCGCGGCGCAGAAGATCGTCATCCGCGATGCGCCGGATGCTGCGGCCAAGCCGTACAAGTTTCGCGATGACCGCTTCCATGTGGATTTCATGGTGCCGCCGGGGTGGCAGTTCACTACCCGGGACGGCGAAGTGAGCGCGTTCCATGCGGATGTGAGGACGGCGCCGTCGCGCTCGGCGGTGCGGGCTGTGGCGAGCCTGAACTTCAATCCGTATCCGCGCTCGACGCTGAGTGGAGCGATGTTTTATTTCAGCGTCGATGCCAAGACCACCGAGCCGAAGTGCGCGGGGCAGGCAACGCCTCCGCTGGGCTCGCAGGAGATCGGCGGGATGAGCTTCGCGCACGGTCACGAGGAACATGGCGTGATCTGCACGGAGGCCCGGGACGATGTGTACACGGCTTATCGCAAGGGCTCGTGCTATCGGTTCGACCTGAAAGTGAATACGTTCTGCGCGGTATCGAGCGGGGCGCTGGATATTACCGAGGCGCAGTTGGAGGACATCCAGCAGCGGATGACCGGGATCTTGTCGACCGTGAATCTGGGATGGGAGAAGAGCGGGCCGAACTTTGTTCCGGTGCCCGCGCCCCCGTCGCCGGTGATCGCGCCGGCGGCTCCCGCGCCGCCGCCTTCCGGGCCACCCGCGCCGTCAGCGCCGAAGCCGGCTGTTTCGACCGCGCAGGGAGCGGGTTGAAGGGGTATTCGTGCGGGGAATCCGGGGAGATAGGTGCTCCAACAATAGCAGATTCCCGCGGCGTCGGAGACGACGCCGATCAGCATTGGAAGACCGCCAAATGATGACGCGAATCAGGAAGTGGATCGTGATTAGGATAGATGTTCCAGCGGTAAAACGACCCGCAGGCCAGCCTTTTATGTTCCCCACTCATCGCGAGAAAGCTTTGCGATGAATGGGCCACCCGAACGGTGTGCGTCACCCACTCATCGCGGTAAAGCTTTGCGATGAATGGGCCACCCAAACGGTGTCGTCACCCAAAGCTGGGTGCAGCAGCGTTAGAGGCCGGCTGCTTCTTCGTTGAGTTGGAGGCGGTTGCGGGGATCGAGGAAGTCGCGCAGGCCGTCGCCGATGAGGTTGAAGGAGAGCACGCAGAGCGCGACCGCCATGGCGGGAAAGAAGACCAGATAGGGCGATTCGAAGAGGTGGGAGCGGGCGTCGTTGAGCATGGCTCCCCAGGTCGCGGTAGGGGGTTGGACGCCGAGGCCGAGGAAGCTGAGGGTGGCCTCGGCCAGCACCGCGCCGGCCATGCCGACCGCCGCCTGGATCAGCAGCGGCTGGACGATGTTGGGCAGGATGTGGCGCAGCATCAGGCGCAGATCGCCGGCGCCGAGCGAGCGCGCGGCCTGCACGTACTCGCGCTCTTTGGCGGCCATGACCTGGGCGCGGACCAGACGCGCGTAGTTCACCCAGCCGGAGAGTGCGAGGGCGAGGATCAGGTTGACCAGGCTGGGGCCGAGGAAGGCGACAAAGGCGACGGCGAGCAGGATTCCCGGTAGTGCGAGGAACGCGTTGGTGAGGTAGACGTTGATGACGGTGTCGGTGAAGCCGCCGTAGAAGCCGGCCGCCATGCCGAACGCGACTCCCACGGTGAGCGAGAGACCCACGACCGCGACCGCGACGGTGAGCGAGATGCGCGCGCCGTAGAGGGTGCGCGAGAGGACGTCGCGGCCGAGCTCGTCGGTGCCGAACCAGTGGGCAGGTGAGGGCGGCAGCAGGCGGCGGCTGAGGTCCAGATGCGCGGGATCGTGCGGCGCCAGCCAGGGCGCGAGGACGGCGCAGAGAAAGAACAGCACCAGCAGCACGCAGCCGACGAAGGCGGGAGTGTTGCGGGGGAGGGCGCGCAGAGCGGAGCGCGGACGCGAGGTTCGCGCGAGCAGGGGCGTGCGGAGGTTCACCGAAACAGAATAGCAAGAGCGTCAGTTGGCTTGCGCTACGGGCGAAAAGCGGATTTCCTCCGGAATGACAACCAGAAAAGCAAAGGCAAGTGCAAAGACAACAGCAAACGCAGATTCCCTGCGGGAATGACAGCCAAAAAGGCAAGAGTAACAGCGAGAGCAGCCGCAACAACGGATTGCGAGCGTGGCTGTGTCCCGAAGCGGAACAGACCGCATAGCAAAGTCGTACATACTCTTGACTTCTTAGATGTGTCACATAGACTTGAGCCAGAGAGCCACCTTCCGGCCGAGGACGTCAGGCCGTCCTCATTTAGGACATAGAAAGCGACCGGAACGAGCGATTCGCCATGCTCCGGCTGCATCTGAAGAATCAGAGAGATTGGAGTTTTGTAATCATGGACCTTAACGGGAAGACAGCGGTCGTCTGCGGCGCGGGCGGTTTTATCGGCGGCCACCTGGTCAAGGGGCTGAGGGCGAGCGGTGTGAATGTCGTGAGAGCGGTGGATGTGAAGCCGCTGGAGGACTGGTACCAGAGGACCGACGGGGTCGAAAATCTGTCGCTGGACCTGAAGGATGCGGACAACTGCATGACCGCGGCGGAGGGCGTCGATCTGGTGTACCAGTTGGCCGCCGACATGGGCGGGATGGGCTTCATCGAGAACAACAAGGCGTTGTGCATGCTGAGCGTGCTGACCAACACCCACATGCTGATGGCGGCGAAGGAAAAGGGAGTGCAGCGGTTCTTCTACTCCTCGTCGGCCTGCGTCTACAACGGCGACAAACAGACCCTCGAGGATGTGATTCCGCTGAAGGAAGAGGACGCGTACCCGGCGCTGCCGGAGGACGGCTATGGCTGGGAGAAGCTGTTCTCGGAGCGCATGTGCCGGCACTTCGAGGAGGACTACGGCCTGGTGTGCCGGGTGGCGCGATATCACAACGTCTATGGGCCGGATGGGACATGGAATGGCGGCCGAGAGAAGGCTCCCGCGGCCGTGTGCCGGAAGGTGATCGAGGCGAAGAACACGGGCAGGCATGAGATCGAAATCTGGGGCGATGGGAAACAGACGCGCAGCTTCATGTACATCGACGACTGCGTGAAGGGCACGCAGGACATCATGAACAGCGAGATCGACGAGCCGATCAATCTGGGGTCGAGCGAACTGGTGACGATCAATCAACTAGTGGACATCGTGGAGGACATCGCGGGGATCAAGCTGAAGCGCAGCTACGATCTGAACGCGCCCAAGGGCGTCAATGGGCGCAACAGCGATAACACCATGATCCTCGAGAAGCTGGGGTGGGAGCCTTCGATCCGTCTGCGTGACGGGATGGAGAAGACCTATCGCTGGATCGAGCACGAGATCGCCACCGGCGCGAAGGGCAAGTGAGGATGGCGCGCAGCAGACCTAATGATGGAGCCGGCGGGCACCGGAGAATTCTGGGCATCGACTTCTTTCAGGGAACGGCGCGGCAGGCCGTCGAGCGGATGAAGCACGGTGGCCTGCTGGTGGTCCCGGCGGCACCCGCGCTGAAGGACATGGAGACCAACGCGGGCTATCGCGAGGCGCTGCTGGAGGCGGACCTGGCGCTGACGGACTCGGCGTTCATGGTGATTGTGTGGAACCGATTGCAGGGGGATTCGATCCGGCGGCTCTCGGGGCTGGAGTATCTGCGTGAGTTGCTGGCGCAGCCCGAAGTGCTCGCGCCTGGCAACTGCGTGTGGATCATGGCCAGCCCGGCGAGCGCGGAGAAGAACCTGGCGTGGCTGAAGGGGCAGGGGATCGCTGTGCCGGGGGAATGCGTCTACTCGGCGCCGATGT
Source organism: Granulicella sp. (assembly GCA_965277925.1). Taxonomy (GTDB): domain Bacteria; phylum Acidobacteriota; class Terriglobia; order Terriglobales; family Acidobacteriaceae; genus Granulicella. The sequence continues at coordinate 4,479,812 of OZ255850.1, forward strand.
ATGGCGCGGGAAGTAACGAGCGGGGCGGCGGGCAGATTGCGGACGCGGCGCTGCTGTCGCTGCTGGAGCGCGTGAAGCCACAGCATATCGTTGTGACGCTCGGCGGAGGGACGCAGGAGCGGCTGGGGCTGTATCTCAAGCGCAACCTGAGTTATCGCCCGGCGATCCACTGTATCGGGGCTGCGATCGCATTTTTGAGCGGCGATCAGGTGCGCATTCCGGTGTGGGCGGACAGGTATTATCTGGGTTGGCTGTTCCGCTCGATCTCCGAGCCGAAGCGCTATGGGCCGCGCTACTGGGAGGCGCGGAAACTGTTTATTCTGCTGCGCCGCTATCGCGAGCGGCTACCGGTTGCGTCGGCGTAGAGGGCGTTAGGAACTCTCGTCTCGGAAGGCCACGGCCTGAAGCCGTGCCGAACGTGGAAGACTGCGGCTGAGGCTTAAGCCGCTGAGGTACCGGCACTCGGACACGCTGACCTCAGGGGCTAAAGCCCCATCCTCCAGGAAACAATATGGCACGGCTGAAGCCTTGCCCTTCCAAAAACCTGTGCCACATCGGCAACGGTATTCATAACGATTTCGAGGGGGCAATTTGGGACGCAACTTCGCAGCGGCGTTCCGGGTTAGTGTCTGCATGAAACGACCGCTGCGCTCGATCGCGTTTCTGCTGGCGGGTGCGCTCGCGCTGTCTGGGCTGCGGGCCGTGGCGCAGAGACCGGCCTCAGTCGCCGAGCAGTATCTTTTCGCGGCGGCCAATGTAGAGCGGGTGGAGCGCGGATTACCGGCGCTGCGCTGGGATGCGAGTCTGTATCGCGCGGCGGAAGGTCATGCTGGGGAGATGGCGGAACGGACTTCGATCTCGCACCAGTACCCGGGTGAGCGCGATCTCGGCGCGCGCGCGAGACAACAGGGCGCGCGCTTCAGCGTGGTTGCGGAAAACGTGGCGGAGGCGCCCACGGCCATTCGCATTCACGACGCCTGGATGCGCTCGCCGGAGCACCGCGCGAATCTGCTTGATGCGCAGGTGGATTCGGTGGGGATCAGCGTGCTGCGGCGCGGCGACGAACTGTACGCGGTGGAGGATTTCGATCGCTCGGTCGCGAATCTTTCGTTCGATGCACAGGAACGCACGGTCGCCGATCTGGTCAACCGCATGGCGCGTGTAGCGGTGCTTCCTTCGACCGAAGAGGCTCGGCGCACCTGCGAGATGGACACTGGATACGCGGGTGCGCGGCGCCCATGGTTTGTGATGCGCTACACCACCGGCGACATTCGCCAGTTGCCCGATACGCTGAAGAGCCGTCTGGCGACGGGCAAATATGGGGAAGCGATGGTGGGAGCGTGCGCCGCGCGTGGGACGCAGTCCTTCAGCGCGTTCAATATCGCGGTGATGCTGTATCCGTAGACCGCCAGGGGCATTTGAGTGCCGCCCCGATGGCTTATGGCCAAATCAAGAAACAGATTCCTCCGGAATGACAACCGGAAAGGCAAGAACAATCGCTTAGGCAGATACGGGTTCCACGGCCGCCTCGGCGAGTTCTTCCGCTGTGGCCGGCTGGGTGGGCTCCATCTGGAGCAGATTGTTGAAGCGGTTGAAGTAGTTGAAGAGGCCGATGGCGGCCATCAATTCGACGACTTCGCCTTCGGAGTAGAAGCGGCGCAGGCGCGCCAGCTCTTCATCGCTGTAGGCTCGCGAATCAAGGGTCATGCGCTCGGCGAGGTGCAGGGCCTCCTTTTCCGCGTCGCTGAACAGTGGACTTTCGCGCCAATGGTGGAGCGCTTCGATGTGCTCCGACGTCCAGCCGAGTTTGAGGCTGATGGCGGTGTGGCTCGCCAGGCAGTAGGCGGTGCAGTTGAGTTGCGAGGTACGCACGACGACGAGTTCCTTGAGTCTGGTGGGCAGCGTGCCGGTCTTGAGCACGGCCTCCATGTGGGCGGTCGCGGTGCGGAAGATCTCCGGCCGGTGGGCAAGCGTGCGGAAGAAGTAGGGAACGTTGCCGCGGTCGCGGAGAAATGTATCGTAGACGCCGCGAAGCTCGGGCGAGACTTCGGAGCGGTTGAGACGGCTGATGCGCGGCATGGACTTGGCCTCCGTTTCGGACGAGACGATGATATCGCAAGGGACGCAGCGCGGGCTCACTTCGCGGATTGGGCGTGCGCGCTCGCTGCCCGGTCGCTTTGACCCACCCCACTGGATTTGCTATAACAGTGAGGGAGCAGCCGGTCGTGGCTGTGGCGTCTTGCACGCGATCCTGAGTAGCTCAATGGCAGAGCATTCGGCTGTTAACCGAAGGGTTGTAGGTTCGAGTCCTACCTCAGGAGCCATATTTATCAAGCACTTCAAAGACCTCCTCTCCTAAACTTCATCAAACTTCGTCAAACTGCTTCGACAGCTTGCGAAGGCTGCGGCAGACGCTTCACGTTCCGGCCTGTCAATCCCATCGTTTCGACTGCCGGTGTCCATCCTTCCAGCACCGTCGTTGCATGGGAGTTGACCGCCCGCATCACGTTCTCTTCGACGACCTGCACGTACACGTTGCCGGTCGTCGTGATGCTGGCGTGGCGGAGAGCGCCCTGCGTGTCCTTGAGCGTTCCGTGGCCTGAGAGATGGGTTCCCAGAGAGCGCCGCATGACCTGAAAGGTGATGAGGTGTTTGGGAATCCCCAGCTTCTCCGCGATCGGACGAACCCTCCACCTGAGGAAGTTCTTCGCGTGTCGCGGCACGGCCTGACCCGTTCGCTTCCCGCGTCCGAACGTGGGAAACATCAGCGCCTCCGGCGACGGGTCTGGGCAGATTCTGCGCCAGGCTTCGATCACCGGGCGAACAGGCTCGGGAACTGCGATAGGAGCTCGGCTCGCCTTGGACTTGACGCGTCCCTCATATAACTGCCCGTCAACTGCAGTGCCGTAGGGCATGAGAGACAGACCGCTCCAAGACTTCCACTGAAAACCCATCGCCTCGCTCGCGCGGGGTCCGCTGAAGATGGCAACGAGCATCAGGCAAAGATCGCCAAGGTCCTCGATGCCACCGAGCAGTGACAACATCAGGTCAATCCCGAGCACCGGCTTTTGCGTGATCTTCGTGATTGGCATGGTGACGTCTTCTCCCGGGTCTTCGGTGAGGAATTTTTGCTTCCTCGCGAGATGCGTGATGGCGCGAATGTTGTTGAAGCAACTGCGCACCACCGAGTCGGAGTAATCCTTCTCTTCCACCAAGTTGTTCAGCCACACCTGAATCTCGAACGTGCCGAGATTGCGGAGCGGCAGATCGCCAAAGTGTCCAATCAGGTAATGCTCCAGGTTGTAGGTATTGGTTTTCTTGTATGTTGGACTCCAAGACCCTCGCCGCATCGGAATGTAACGCTCCTTTACAAACCAGCGAAACGTCACGCTGTCATCCGGCGGGAGTGTCGCCGTCGGTCCGCCGCCTTTGGTGTCCTTCAGAATGATGTCTCGCAACATCTCCTCGGCCTTCCACTTCGGAGTGCCGGCCTTCGGGCAGAGTTTGATGTTGCGCTGTTTACGGACCTCCTTTCCTTCTCGATCTTTCTGATAAACGAGGTATTGTCCGTACCACATTTTCACCCTCTTCCCGCTTGGGTAGACGGTGCCTTTCTGGTACTTCATTGCCATGCCATTCTCCGAATTCTGCTTCTGGCCCTGGTCGTGGAGAACATCTCTATCATGCCATTAGTAGCTGTGCGTTTGCGGCTCTTTGGAGGTCAGAAGATCGCGCATAAATTCCTCTACATCCGTGACGCGATAGCGCATCAAAGGGCCGAGCTTGACGCCACGGATTCTAGGAGAACGACGTGTTGTGTGGTCGCGAACCCAGCGCTCCGAGACTCCGAGACGAACGGCAACCTCGCGAGCGTTCAGGAGACGTTCAGGGATGGGGAAAGCGATGGTTTTCGCGCTGGGGTTTTCTTGAACCTCGCAGCCTGCACTTTGCCGCATCGACGAATCCTGCGACTGAGATGTTGGGGTAAATCGCTCCGAAGCCGGGGGCTTTCGATCGGTCACGGTTTCAAAGTCGGTCAGGGCGAGTTTGGCAGCTGCGTTATTCATGTTTCCTCTCAGGTTTGGTATTCCGAACAGACAGCACTGACGCGAGTCCCCGCCAAAGGAACGTCATTTTGAGCGCACAATCCCTCCTCGAAAGCCCTTGGCGCTTGCTGGTATGGACAGTCGAACATCGAAAAGTTATTGATTCTGAGCGAATGTGGCCTCAGTTTGTCGCTGCGACCAATTCGATGGGCCTACAACCAGCATGGGTAACCAATTGGGTTCTCGTCCAATCAAAGTTGGTAGCGGCACTATTCCCGGCGGTTATGACGGGCTGCGCACGCCCCTAACTGTCACCTCCCTGGGATCCGGTTGAGCGGTAGGAGGGCCCATGAATGAGATCGATCTTCGACTAATGAGAGCGGCGGTTGCGGTCGCTGAAGAATTGAACTTTTCCCGCGCGGCGATAAGGCTTCACATTTCGCAACCAGCCTTGACCAAGCAGATTCAAGACCTTGAAGGTTTTCTCAAGACAAAACTCTTTGAGAGGGATCACCAAAAGGTGACGCTCACCGATGCAGGGCGAGCTTTCGTGGCGGAGGCCCAGCTCTGTTTACTCCATCATCAGAGGGCAATCCAAGGAGCGAGAGCAGCGGCAAAGGGCGCGGAGGCGATCCTCAATATCGGACACTCACCCTATACCGACCCGCTGCTGACGTCGATCATTTCTTCAGTACATCTGCCGCTTTACCCGAATTTACGACTCCATGTATCCAGCGACTATTCACCCGAATTGAGCCGGCGTGTCGCGGCCGGTGAATTCGATGTCGCGATCATGGCCGCCGGTGATGATTCCCGACAACTCAGTTCGATTGAACTCGCCAGGTCACCACTCTATGTTCTTCTGGAGCAGACTTCGGACCTCGCGAGCCGCAGGGAATTTAGACTTGAGGACCTGAAGGATGTTCCTTGGATTCTTTTTGCACATCAGGTGCATCCAGTTCTTTACGATGCGATTGCTGAATGCGCGATGAAGGCTGGGATAGGTCCACCTGAGCGACATCACGTCGCGAGCGCGGAGCATGCGGCGCAACTCGTAAAGAGCACAGGTGGCGTTGCATTCCTCACAAAGCGCGGTGCGTGGAGGGTGGCGGTTGACGGTCTCACTATCAGACCACTTAGCGAACGTGGTCTTGAAGTCAGAACGGTGCTGATCGCTCGAAATGACGCCGGACGACTTGTAGGCGAATTTATGAGGGCCGTTGTGCGCAAGATCAAGCAAATATCGGAACCTACCCAGAAAGATCTCCCGTTGGCTGTCTAAGAATCAGGCGCCGGGGTGGCGGCCTTAGCGGGAGGACGCTTCGTAGACTTCCCGCGTATTTCAATGTTCAAGTCGCCTTCGTGCCCGCATTCCGGGCATTTTATTAGGCCCGTAATCGTGTTGTCCGGGTTGACTGCCAACCGCTCTGCCGCAGCGCCGCACGACCTGCACACATGCACGGCGATTAGTTGTTCAGCTGCTTTCGGATTGGGCGACTCGTCATCTAACGACATTAGTGATCGGCCCTCAATTCTCTTCGTGCAGATACTTGGCGACCACGCAACCTGCCTCGTCGATGAAAGCCGATGTTCGACACCACCATCACGGGGCTGTGCTGACGAATCTTTTCTTGAACTCGATCTCCCAGTGTTTGGTCCACGTCCGTCCTTCATTTATGGATCTGTGACTGACCCAATGTGCCGAGACCGGTGTGATCCGAGACCAAGTTAATCGCGACAGCACATGCTGACCGCTACTCTCCGTCCACTCACGGAACAGATCGATAGAATCGCCCTCAAATCGCCCTCGCCAGACGAAGAAGTTCCCGGGGTCGAGGGAGTCCGTCCAAGTGTGCTCCCACTGACCGCTCTGCCGGTTGAAAGCGCGCAAACCAATACCCTTGATTTGCGAGCCGCAATATGGGCCTTCAAAGTGTTCGATGGATACGCATCCATCAAGGGCCTTCGTTGCCGATAGCACTCCGTTTCCTTCATGCCAACAACCGTCTGATGACGCGGACCCACATTGCGCATCCCACTCGCCTTGTAGAAAATCGAAGCGCTTCACCTCTCTTGACAGATCACAAATACTTCCCGTGGACGAGTCAATCGGAAACCGTCGCATCACGTCACCTACGCAATCTAAATCCTATTGTTTAGCGTGGCGCGCGCAAATGGCCATAAAGCGCATTTACACTATGACCACTGGAGCCTGATGTGAAACGCGTTGCCGCAACATTTGTTCCTCCGATCGCAGTCGAGCGTGGCGCGACAACGCCGATGCACCGCCAAATATATGAGTGGTTCCAAATCGCTATTGCCGAAGGCCGTGTGCGGCCTGGCGAGCGCGTTCCTTCAAGCCGAGGGCTGGCGGCGGAACTTGGAGTATCCCGGATACCGGTCGTCAACGCGTACGAACAATTGCACGCGGAGGGCTATTTTGAAACCTTCGCGGGAGTGGGCACTCGAGTAGCAAGGTCTATCCCCGATGAATCCTTCCTATTCGGCAAGGAACGGCAGAAGAGAAATGTTGGCGAACGCTCCGCGAATGCGGTGTCTCGACAGCTCTCACATAGAGCTTCGTTATGGAATGAATCGCTCACACAACCATGGCTCAACGCGCTCGGCGCTTTTCGCGTCAGCCTTCCCGCGCTCGATCAGTTCCCCATTCATATCTGGTCGAAATTGATTTCACGTCACTCTAGAGCAGTTTCACGAACCATGCTTGCCTACGGCGATGCGATGGGATATAGACCACTACGCGAGGCCATCGCCGAATATGTAAGAACTGCACGCGGGGTTCGCTGCGAAGCCTCACAGATTCTGGTGACCACAGGCTCACAGCAGGGCCTGCAGATCGCATCACAGGTGCTGTTGGACCCCGGGGACTGTGTTTGCATGGAAGATCCTGGCTACCCAGGCGCGCGACAGGCGTTTGCGATGGCCGAGGCGCAAATCATGCCGATCGAGGTTGACGCCCAAGGCATCGTCATCTCCGAACTGGCAAGGAAAGGGCAGCGGGCCAAGCTCGTTTATGTGACGCCTTCACATCAGTACCCGATGGGCATGACGATGAGCGCCGCGCGTCGGATGCAACTGCTCAACTGGGCCGCTGTGAACGGTACCTGGATCGTCGAAGATGATTACGATAGCGAATACCGGTTCGACAGTCGACCAATCGCTTCGTTACAGGGCTTGGACTCAAGCGCGCGCGTTCTGTATATGGGAACTTTTAGCAAGGTGATGTTCCCTGCGTTACGCCTAGGCTATCTTGTTCTTCCAAAGGATCTCGTTCCCGCCAGTACTGCAGCGAGAGACTGTATGGACATCTTCTCTCCTACGTTGACTCAAGCTGTAATGGCGGAATTCATTCAAGAAGGCCACTTTGCTCGACATCTGCGTCGGATGCGAATGCTTTACATGGGGCGGCGGATGGAGCTTGTCTCTGCACTGCAGAAGAGTTTGGGTGAATCGGTTGAGATCGTCGGCGCTGACGCTGGTATGCATCTCGTGATCTTGCTGCGTCCAGGCGTCGACGATAGGGCCTTATCACAAGAAGCGGCACGAAGGGAATTGTCGGCAATGTCGTTATCATCGTGCCGTATCGGTTCGGGAGGGCGAGGAGGCTTTGTTCTGGGCTACGGAGGGACCGATACCCACGCTATCCAGGACGGCGTGCGCAGACTACGGGCCTGTATCAAACGGAACTGAAGCATGACGATGTTGAATGTAAGCGGCCCGGAGAGGATCTCGCCGATGATGAGTCTAACGGTGCGGCCCCCGAATCGCAGATCTAAGCAGCTGCCATTGAGGTTTACTGGCGCTGGCAAGAACGTCTGCAGATAAGGGCCGACCTCTCTGGTCAGTGAACAAAGTTGACTGCGAGACTGGGGCAGTGTCTGTTGACGTTCCGGCCGACCGAAACCATCCGCGTTCCAATTAGAATTCCGAGCCTTGGATTGAGGTTGTACTCCACCGCCGCCCTCGCTCAGTAACTAACTTCACGGATGCGAGTCTTCGTCCGCACGTGATTCTCATCAATAGCCACTTTCCCAACCTCATACTAACCACGTTCTTGAGTGCGTTCGATTGGATACCTTAAATAAACGAAAGTGGATATCGAACCTCCATTCAAATGTTGGCAAGCTTGAAACATCTGCTTTGTTGCCACGGAGGCCCCTTGAACAACCTTCCACCACACCGGCTGTTGCTGCTCGGCCTTTTGATTGGAACTGTCGCATCTCCAATCCTCAAGGCACAAACTGCACCGACAACCGGACACACGCCGGAAGGCGCCCAACACGACGGGCAGCATGACTTCGACTTTGAACTGGGGACTTGGAAGACGCGTTTAAAGGTGTTGCGTCACACTCCAGCAGGAGGCGCCTTTTGGGCCGAATACGAAGGCACGACCGTTGTGCACAGTATTTGGGGCGGACGCGCCAACATGGTGGAACTTGAGGTAGACGGCCCAAATGGTCATGTGGAGGCAATCAATCTCCGGCTCTACAATCCAACCGCTCATCAATGGAGCCTGAACTTCGCGAATGCGACGGTGGGAACAATGAGCGTTCCAACTGTTGGCGAGTTCAGGAACGGGCGGGGCGAGTTCTACGACCAAGAAGTCATCGGTGGTCGGATGGTACTCGTGCGAAACATTTGGTCAGATATCACCGCAAACAGTTGCCATTTCGAACAGGCATTGTCGAACGACGGTGGAAAGACTTGGGACACAAATTGGATCGCTGACGACACCAGAGGTCAGAATATGAAAGCCCCCCCAGCTTCTTGGTAGCTGAAAATCCATTGAGTGTAGGCTTTAACTATTCGCGGAGACGAAGGATGTCGAATACGGCACGAGCACGACTGCGGCGCCTACCAAAAAGAGCGCAATATGATGAAGGTTCTATTCATCGCATTCTTGACGCCGGATTTCTAGCGCATGTCGGATTCCTCATCGATTCTCAACCGGTTGTCATCCCAACTCTCTACGGTCGGAGTGATAATACGCTATTCCTTCACGGCTCGGCGGCGAGCCGAATGCTTAGAAACCTGGCGACAGGCGTGGCTGTGTGCGCCACGGTAACGCTGGTTGACGGCATAGTTCTGGCCCGTTCAGCCTTCAACCATTCGATGAACTACCGGTCAGTAGTGGTGTTCGGGAGTGCTCGACTCGTTGAGGGCGAAGAAAAGCTGACCGGTTTGAAGGTTATTTCGGAGCATCTGTTGGAAGGAAGATGGAGTGACGTTCGGCCGCCAAGCACAAGAGAATTGAAGGCTACCACTGTACTGCAGATGACGATTGAGGATGCTTCGGCCAAGGTCCGTCAGGGCCCGGTTATTGACGACGAAGTCGATTATTCATTGCCTCATTGGGCTGGAATCGTACCTGCGCAGTGCGGCTGGAAGGATCCGATAGCGGACGCTCGTCTGTCACCGAAGGTAGAAATCCCGGGATATCTCCAACGCTTGATCAAAGAGAATGCGTTTGAACAACCCTACCCTGGAATAACCCGTGAGGTTTGATAAATGAAGATGCAAGGAAAGTCTGTGCGAGTCTATGCTATGGCTTTCATGTTGCTCTGTGTCTCGCCAGCATTTGCGGGGCATTCTCATTTTCCAAATAGCGAATGGACGCTAGACCTCGCGAAAAGTGATCTGGGTCAAGGTCCGCACCTGCGCTCCGATGTTGTCACGCTAACCCAAGACACAGATGAGTGGATTACATACTCGGAGGTTGCAGTTGGCGCCAATGGGAAGATCACAAAGTTGTTATGGTCCGGCCCGCAGAACGGAGAACTCCGTCCAATGAATGGCATGCCCGGCGCGATGGCCAGTTTTTCGACGGAGGATGATTCAGGCCATTTCATTTACCCGGACGGAACGAGCGCTTATAACTGGTTCTGGGTGTCGGCTGATCGGCGCACGTTGACGTATCACGTGATAGGAATGAAGAGAGATCACTCCGAATTTCATCAAACACTCGTCTACAATCGCACGAAGTAACACTGGGGTTACCCTAGCCGGAGCCTGGATTGCAACGAGACGTCGTCAGACACGCTAAGCCCAAGTCCGCGCGAGCTGCCTCACGTCAGGCTTCGGCTTACCATTCATACGGCAAGCGAAGCACAATGCAAACGCTCGCCACTCCGCGGTGCTCGATACCCATTTAGACGTCACGCATCTCTATCTCCAACGTCCCGACTTTGGAGATTGGCTCAACAAACGAATGGAGTCGCGTGGAGGTTTCGTTCAGGACTCGACCTACCGAAACATTCACACTGCCGGCATGCACCTTGCCTTGAAGGATCATCATCATCGAGACGGTTGACTTCGTGCGAGCAGTTCGGATATCATTCGAATTGAATGATTCAGTATGAATGAAAAACCGGATACCAAAGCTCGAACCATCTGACACAGTCGCATGGGCGGACCGCATAAGAGGTCTCTGCTCCGTTATTACAAAAATTGCGCGCACTGACCTGGATGCGTACCTGAAGAGTCACGATTCGGGGATCAGCTCAATCGAGCACGGCGTCCTGCGCCATTTGTCCCACGGCGTGACGTCAATGGCCGAGATCAGCCGGCTCATGGGAGTGGCACCCTCCACTTTGGTCTATGTTGTAGACGGTCTATCGAAGAAGAGGCTTGTGAAGCGCGGCAAAGACCCGAAGGACCGGCGCCGTGAGCCGCTCCTGCTGGAGGAAGAGGGAGCCGATCTACTGGCGAGGATTCCGAAGATGGATGCAAGCAGCAGCTTGGTTCGAAGCTTAGATAGTATGACGGCACAGAAGCGCCGCGAACTGATCGCTCTTCTTACGGAGTTTGTGACAGGACTGACCGGTTCTGAGCGACTGTACCTTGGCTCTGAATCGGACTCGGCGAAACCGTCTTCGAATGTTTCGCGGGGTAAACAACGCGCAATAACTCAAAGAGTGAGGAGGCCTCGCGATGAATAAGGCTCAGTGGGTGCTGGTGGTGACATTCGCAACATGCTTTTATAACGTCGGCACGATCTGGATGACGCAGTTTGGCTGGCGGCTCTGGCCTTATGTCGCTCCCGATGACTTTAGCGCTTATCACGCCGCCTGGTGGGCAATGATTAAGCCCGTCATATTCCCCGTCGCTGCGATTGCCTTCTTTGGATCGTTCGCATTGATCTGGTGGCGGCCGGCTGGGGTGACTGCAGCCCCCGTCTGGCTAAACGTCGTCATGCAAGTAGTGACATACACTCTCACCGCGGCTTTCTGGGGACGCTGGCAGGCACAGACTCAGTTTGCGACGCTACCGCACGGCGGACTCGATCCTATGTATCTGCGCTCGATGAGTACGCACTGGGTCCGCGGTGCCATGATCACTATCAGCGGACTCTCTACCTTCTGGATGGTCGTTCAGCACCTGTCGAATAAGGCAGAAAAGATCCGGTAGAGGGTCGCATGCAGGGAGCACGGATGCGGTGCATGATTCTCGCAGTGATGATTGGCATGAACCTGACCTGGCCATATGCCGCTGCGCAGACTCAGTTGCCATCGAACCCCTCTTCCATGACGTTAAACGAAAAATTTCAGATCTATTTGCGGCAAACCCATTCTGTCTCCGGGATATTAATTCCGGCTGGCTTCGCGGCAATCGATCAGGTTGCGGACACGCCGAAAGAGTGGGACCGGGGCGGTCAGGGTTATCTGAATCGCTGGGGAACAGCTCGTGGCCAATTGCAGATCGGTAGCTTTTGCAGTTTTGGTGTCGGGGCCGCTTTACACGAAGATCCGCGGTTTTTCCCTTCGGGTCGGCACGGGATGTGGAAGCGCACGGAATACGTAGTGCTTCATACCCTGATAGCACGAACTGACCGGGGTACAGAGGAACCCGCATTCGGAACATATGCCGGAGCTTTAGGGGTCGCGTTCCTTCCTGCTACGTGGTTGCCGCCGAGCCAATCCTCAGCGGCCAATTCGCTGAAGCGAACTGCGTTCTTCTTGGGTATGGATGCAGGCGTGAATATGGGAATCGAATTTGGCCCAGACAACCGCCGATTCTTTCGCGAAAACATCCTTCGCCACCTCCACCGTCGTCGGAACTAACCAGACCTGAAGCAACAAGGCCAAGAGGAGAATAGATCGTGCAAGGGAACATCCTCCTAAATGGTTTGTTGGTCTCCGTCCTATTGGCAACTTTGAGTGTCGTCGTGGAACCGCAGTCCTCCGTTTTGCGACCGGGCGATCCGCTGCCCGCTCTTGTCGGGCAGAGGCTCGACGGAAAGGCGCTCGACCTGAACGTGGCGGCGGGAATTGACCACACCGTGTTGATTGTTTCCTTCAGCCGTGCGGGCGGACACGACGCCCAGAACTGGGAACAGCGCCTCTTAAAGGAGTTCCCCCATACGACTATCTATACCGTGATCTTTCTTGAATCCGTTCCTCGTTTGTTTCGTTCCATAGTTGTCTCCGGCATCAAAAGCGAAATGCCACTCTCCATGCAGGACCGCACGCTTGTCGTCTACCACGACGAGAAGGTTTGGAAACAGCGATTGCAAGTCCACTCGGACGACAACGCCAGCGTAATTCTGTTGGGAAAGGACAGGAATGTTGATTGGATTACTGCTGGACCTTTTGCGGATGGCCTTTATCAAGACCTGGGCGCTCGAATGATCCGATTCGCGCATTGACGTTCGACGTCCCGTAGGCGCTATAGCACTCTGCGGCGAGCCAAAGTGCGCGATGAACACAGATGCGACATCGGAGCGTGGGTCTCAAGGCTATCGGCTCTTGGGTTACAGAGAGAACAGTGGTGCCGGACCCTGAGCCGCTTCATCGCGCCGGAAGGGCTGCTCGTAAGCAACTCGTGGACTCCCATCCATTCGGAAACAGACATAGTTTGATTTCTTTGAACCCCGAATCCGTTCTCCGATAAGCTCGCCCATCGCTGTCGCGGGCATCAACAGCGAGATGCCGCCGGTTATGCACAACCGGACTGTGCGGGATAACTCGTGTCTAAGATGCAGCCGAGAGATGCTGGAATGTATCGAGGGCTTGCCGACAACATCAAGGCTAGCGACTACGGTGGGGTGCGCTCTTCGGTTCCGAAGTCTGTCTCGATCCAGGTTCTGCCTTCGTCACTGGACTCATATTCCTCGAAGCGAATATGGTCTCGGTCGAGGATAAAGTTCTCGACCCGCGACCAGTTGCCTTTCAGCGGGGGAGGGGGTTTGTCTACATAGGTCCAGTGGCTGCCGTCAAGTGTTAGATCGCCGCGTCCGGCAGCCAACCCATCGGGCGCAATAAAACGGGAATGAAGTTTTCCCGGAGCGCTGGTGGCAGTGTAAACGAGTAGTGCTTGAGTTTTACCGTCAACGGTTTGCTCGCAAGCAAAGTACAGATTGAAGCGCTGACACTGGCTGACCAGGTGATCCGCCGTACCCGGCGCTCCGCCATTCCAGGGATGTTTCGCGTGAACTGTCCATGTGCCGTTATAGATGGCCAGCGGAGCAAAAGGGTCCGCCGCAGGCTGGACTCCTGATGCATATCCACCACATACTCGGCCTGGTATGTCCCATCCTCGACTTGCGTCTGTCCAACTTTTACACGCACGGTCTTCGTCGCGCTTGGGAGCCTAAAGGCAGTCCGGGTATCACACCTTTGGTCCTATTGATCTCTGCGAATTCGGCGTAAACTTTTTTTGATCCGATTCCGACAAAGCATCCCAACTCGCGGAGCCAGGAATGGTGGGCGTCGGTCCTTGATGGCCTGTCGGGTCCTTCAGCGCGGCTCCCTTGGCAAACGTCAGCTTGACGGCGTTCTTGTACGTCTCTCCGGCGCAGATGATTCCGCCGTGGGAGAAGACCGGTGTGCCGGGATTCGTGGCCTTTACCCACTTCCATTCTTCGACGACTTCAGGATCAGCCTCGTGAATGATTCCGCGGACTTTTGCCAGAGTCTTCCCTCGCCAGTCTCCAAGTTCTTTGATTTTTTCGTCAATTCTTGCCGAAACAGATTCCATTTAAATCCTCCAACTCCGGCGTTCATTTTCCCTGTGCTGAGCGTAAGCATCAGCGTTCACAAGCGCAAGCCGCCAGTGGGCCTCACCGGCTTGCCTGGAGGCGACGCCAGAAGAAGTACGACAGCGCCCAGAGTACGCTGGTGGCCGCTGACGGGACGACCGCCGCTAAGCGATCGCCCTTGGAGAGATGGGCGATGAGCGCTGAAAAGAGGTTAATTGCGAAGCCGGCGTACGCCCACTCCTTGACCCGCGCCGGAACCATGGGGACGAGCAGGGCGAGCACTCCGAGCACCTTGCCGACGCTGAGCTCTACATGGAACGCATGATTCGAAAACCCCAAGCGGGCAAAATTCTGCCCGACCCCGGGGCTGGAGAGTTCGTAGTAGGCGGTGAAGCTCATTTCCAGGCAGAAGAGCACCGTGAATACCCAGAAGCTGGCAACAAGTCCCTTGGACGCCTTGATATCGGCAGCCTTCATCGCACACCTTCGCTGAGCAACTGCTCCAAGCGACCAAAGAAGTTCTGCCAGCCGTACTTTGCGCCCTCGTAAATTTGCTGCTGATCGGGGCGGAAGCCGAAGTGCTCCATACGAACGTTGATGCCTCCCTCTGTAGAAGTCAACGTCCAGAGGACGACGGAGTCCAGCCCCAAGGCGCTCCAGCTATAGGAGAGCCGCTTTAGGGGATCGACGATCAGCACTTCACAGGAGATAACACCGTCCCAGTTCGGCATGGGTTCGGACCGGAATCGGAACTTCCGTCCGACTACCGGTTCGAAGTCATTGTTCATCAGCCATTGGGCGAGGAGCGGGTTCTCGGTGAGCGCGCGCCACAGCTTTTCCGGCGGCTGTAGGAATAGCCTCTCGATCACAAGGGTACGCGTGCTCTCTGATGGATTACTCATGGGTCCATCCTTTCAAAAGGGCTTCAAGGGTGCATGCTTGAATTCCAACGCGAATGTTCGCGGTCTTCAGTGAAGCGGGGTCTTCCGTGGCGAAAGAGTATTTGTCGCCGGGCATTGCTTCCGCCGCTGGTACCAATTGGCTCTCTAGAAATGTGAGATGTGAATCCATTATCGACGCGAGCGTCGGGGCAGCCGGTGCTTTAGACGTTACCGGGCGTGGCATCTGTGGGACAGCAACGGTAGGAATGCATTCCGCCACTAGGAGCGGTACTGCTAACAGCGATTTCAGCATTGCACCTCCGTTTGTGACTCGCGTTGGAATGATTTTTGGATTTCGACTCAGAGAGCGGCATTGTGTCGATCATCGCGGGAACCAAGCGAACACAGCACTAAAGTATTCCAATTGTGGAGAGAGCGAAATGACCACTTTTCGCTGTGGCGGCAATACCACTGGTTGGCGTTATCAGCCTGATCGTGAAATTCTGAGATTTACCATGCGACGACAGCCCCCGGAGAGCAACTCTAAGCTCGAAGATCATAATCGAATGTGTGACTCGAATTAGGTACTTTTATATCCCACCGCGTTCTCGACCTTGACCTTGATTTCTTCGTTGAACCGATCGAGCACTTTAGAAGCGGGAAGGTCGTCTTCCAGAGTCAAGTTCTCCTGAGTCAAGTTCTCCTGTTCGACACGACTGCCACGTCGAATCATGCGCGAACACTCCTGGGTTCGGAGGCAGTAGAAATATTGGTGCATCTTCCCCTTCTGAGTTCATCGGCGAAACTCAATACGTATAAGGTCGCGTAAGCCCGCCACGGAGACCAAGCTAACGACTGCTTTTCAAGTTCGGTGTAGCTTGGAAATGCCGAAGCGCAAACATCCGCGTAATCAAGAATCGGAAAAGCGTCGGGATCCCGCAGTACGCGCATTGCCACCCATTGTGCCGTCGACCGTTCGATTCCGGGAAGCTCAGAAAGCCGTCTGAGGAGCGCGTCCGAGTCTACTATTCTTTCGAATGTGATTGTTCCATTGCATACAGCGCGCGAGAGAGCCCGGATGGAGGCAGCCTGCTCTTTCGACAAGCCAGTGCTCTCCAAATCGGCATCGGCTAGAGCTTCGGGCGTGGGAAAAAGATGGGTTAGGCCATTGACTGGCGCGAACGACTGCCCAAACTCTCTGACCAGTTGGCCGGTGAGGTCCGCGATTGTGTTGCCCTTCTGCTGCTCGGCGATCGTTCGGGTTGCAAGCTCAAAGCCATCCCAGCAACCGGGAACTCTCACCCCTGGATGCGAACTGACATAGGAGCCGAGAATTGGATCTGCTCCCAGGGTTCGAGTGATCTCGGCCCAATCTGCATCGAGATCAAAGATTGCGCGGACCCGTTCGATGATAGAGAACAGTGAACGAGGCTCGCCGATCTGGACCCGCACTTCGATCTCATGACGAGTCGGGCACATGGACACCTCCACGTACCCGCGATGTTCATTCACACAGATGGAACGGCGATACATGCTGTCATCCACAAATTCCACGCCCGGTGTCGCGTGCGACGCGAGGAAGTCCAGCAAACGATCCCAATCGTACGGAGGACGAAAGCTTAGACGAAATGTGTATTGATTCTCAGGCTCACGAGGGGGCTTTCTAGCCGAGCGCCGGATGTGACTTGGCGTCCGATCATAGACATTGCGAATGGCATCGTTGAATCGACGGACAGAACCAAAGCCAGAAGCGAGAGCGATTTGAGTCATCGACAGATCCGTCTCATCGATCAACTTCTTCGCAAACTGCAAACGGCGTGTCCGCGCCACAGCACTAGGTGAGGCTCCGAGATGACGCTGAAACAAGCGGCAAAGATGCCGGGCACCGACACCCAGATGCCCTGCAAGCGTTTCGATTCCGCCTTCGAGGCCGACCTCGTTGATAAACCGCAAAGCTCGTGTCACCGTGTTCCGTGTGCCGGCCCAGGCCGGTGTTCCGGGCGAGAGTTCCGGGCGGCAGCGTAAACAAGGTCGAAAGCCGGCCTCCGCTGCGGCCGCTGCGCTCGGGAAGTATCGAACATTGCTCTCTTTCGAGGTGCGAGAGCGGCAGATCGGACGGCAATAGATTTTCGTCGTTAGCACGGCAATAAAGAATTTGCCGTCGAAGCGCGCATCGCGCGCCAATCTTGCTCGTGAACAAATTCCACGGTCCAACAGCATGATTTCCTCCGAATCATCGTACTCGACCGTCTAGAGAGATGTAGCCATCTTCGGACCAGATACTGCAACATGCATCAGCCCTTTTTCGGGCTCAAGATTGGAAGTCCGTAAACGGCTAACTTCGATCCGCGAATAGAACTATGATCCTTCTCTTGACAGGTGTTCGGGATGCGTGTGCTTCGTATTGGCTTACCTCCGAACTCTACATAGCAAAACAGAGCGCCTCATTGGCGTTCATATCCGCGGAAGTACGAGTTGATTCAGGAGGAAACATGAAAACGCGAACTCCCATGTATTTGACTATGACGAGCTTTCTCGCTGCGCTACTGCTGTCGATTCCGCTCACTGCCCAAGATCGCCCGCCACTGCCACGACACTTTCGTGTCGTGGATCTCGGAAGGCTGGGCGGCAGCTCAAGCAGCGGCAACGCCATCAACAACATCGGCTGGGTCACAGGCAGCTCAAACGAGGCCAGCGGAGTTCAACTCGCAACTTTGTGGCGCAACGGTTTGCAAATCCCACTCGGCACCCTCGGGGGACCAAGCAGCGATGTGGCATGGCCAGTCAAAGATAACTTCGGGCTGATCTCCGGCATCAGCGAAACCGACAAGCACGATCCTCTGAACGAGACCTTTTCGTGCCCGGCCTTCAATCTGGTGAGCGGCAATTCCTGCGTCGCTTTTGGATGGCGAAACGGCCGAATGACTCAGCTCCCAGGGCTTGGCGGCAACAACTCCATTGGCGCAGGCGACAACAACTCAGGCCAGATCGTAGGCTGGGCAGAGAATAGCGTCTACGATCCTACCTGCGACAACACGGCCCACCAATTCCTGCAGTTCGAAGCGACCCTGTGGGAACGCGATGACAGCGAGAGGTGGCAGGTCCGCGAGCTGCCGCCCTATCCCGGCGACCCGGATTCAGCCGCAACCGCCATCAATGACTCGGGCCACGCAGTGGGCATTTCCGGCCAATGCGGAGTTGCTATCGGTGCCTATAGCGCCATTCACGCCGTGCTCTGGGAAGACCGCGAGCCGACCGAACTGGTTAGTTTTGGGGGACACGGTTGGAACACTCCGGCTGCCATCAACAATCACGGCGTGATCACGGGCTTCGCAAACAGTCCGAACGACTTGATCAACGGCCAGCTTAAGATCAGGTGGCTGGCGTTTATCTGGACGAGACAGACGGGCAGGATGACGAGCCTTGGAACATTGCTAAGCAGCAATGGCACTCCCGACGCGATGAGCCAAGCCACGGACATCAACGACCACGATCAGATCGTCGGCGTGTCTTACGCGGACTACGAGTTCGACAATCCGCGCGCCTTCATCTATCAGGACGGCACAATGACGCCACTCAACGCACTCATTGGCTCGGCGAGCGCCAATTGGGACATCTCTTCGACCGGTGGCATTAACGACCGCGGAGAGATCGGGGCGCAAGCCAACGTCGTATCGGATGGCGTCGTTACTGCCGTGACCCACGCCGTTCTGCTGATCCCTTGCGATCCGGACGATCCAGTCGCATGGGGAAAAACTCAGAACATCGTTGTCCCCGACGAGATCAACACGCAGATGCGCCAGCAAATCAGAATTGGCCCTCTCCATCTGTCAGCATTGGAATCGAGAGGCGAGCACTGATGCGGTCGTGGGTTCTCAGCCGCTTCGGCTGAAAGGCATTCGAGTTGACCGTTAACTTCACCTCACGCCAATAGGATTGGCCGGTTACCTCGCAGAGATTGGCAATGACAATTCGGACGTTACAATAAACCCTAGAAGTCAATAGCGCCTTCGCCAAGGCTATAAGCCGTATCCAACGAAGACCAATCGCACGCTCAAAGGCGAATTGGGGCGTAGTGTGATCGAGCGGCGCGGCGTGCTTACTAAACCGCGGATATGTTGGATTATTGGCCGGAGAAGGCCATGGAAAATGCAAGCCACAGCCAACGGGTGAGGTGACGACATGCGATTTGAGTTGTTCGTACCAGTGTTGCTGTTAACGATTGCCGGAGCCGCCAGCGGAGAACTCTGGGCGTCCCAACCAGCAATGACTTCCGGGCCGCCGCTTGAGCCTTCACTTGTACAGGCGATTAAAGACTACGACGCCGCGCAGCTTCAGGGCGATCGCGCGGAGATGCAGAGACTGGTCGCGCCCGACTACATCATCGTTCGTCCCGGCGGTTTGGGCGATCGCGCCAACCTCATTCATAACGTCGCGGGACCCGGCGTGAAGACGGACCCATTCACGATCGTGCAGCCCTTCACGCGCAACTACGGCAACACCGTAATTGCCGGAGGATGGTGCAACCTGCACGGTACAGAGAACGGAAAACCCTGGGCGCAAAGAACCCGCTTTGCGGACGTATGGACAAAGCGGCATGGACGATGGCAGGTGGTGATGACGACACTCACTCCGAGCGACAATCCATGACCAACTTCCAATCGGAGCGTGTAAGCCTGAGAATGTAGTTTCCCAAGTTGCGCATCTGCGGCGTCAGGTCCGCTTCTGCGTTCTCCAGAATGTCCTGCCATGGCGGCCTGTTGCCTTCTGTACACGTCGCGGCTGCGGAAATTGGAAGGCGGGATCAGTTACCATCCATTTATCGCGACACTGACAGGATTATGGATGGGCGAGCAGCACACGCGACAAAGAATTCATTCAGCAGTCCAGACTGGTGTTTGAAGTGTCTGATGCGTCCGAAGTCGGCCACACCAAGAACGTCGAACTGGGTCATTAACATTCACCCTTCCGCAAAGTCGGGTTTGCGGCAAAGTCGGTTCTCATTGGCGAGAACAGACCTAGGTGCTCTCGAGCTTGGAGGAGGAGGCTGGATTGATACTTACAAAAGCGCATCCCGTAACATAAGCGCCGCAGGCTATTAAAGGGGAAGGCGCAGGAGGGGAACGTCTCCTGCAAAAATTTGGGGAGCCGTTACCGGCCCCGTTGGATTTAAGCTGCGATTTTCTTCTTGGGTGGTGTGCCTTCTTTGCGGACGGCTTCGCGTCCTTGATGATTGTGGGTTTCTGTTTCTCAACTTGCGCTTTGTTCGGTTGCGGTGGCACGAATGCGGCTTCGGCTTGGGCAAGAAAGTCGAAGTCGTTTTCGCGTGGGATGTCCGTATGCCCGGTGAGCACAAGACGGAGTGCAAACCTGGTCAGCTTCTCATCCGGCAACCCGTCGATGGTGGAAGACGGTACCTCCTCCGGGGTCTGCTGGTTGTTTTCATCGCCCCCGACGTAGAATTCTGCTACGTCCCTCGGCGAAGTCGTATGGGGTCAAGGTTGACGAGGGCGCTAAGAAACACCCTCAATTGCGGCGCGGTGAACGTGAGGGGCGCGTTCGCAAGGATGCGCTCGAAGGTCGCGACACGGGCCTTGCGCTGTTTCTCGCGGCGGGCTTGCTCGGCTTCGTACTGCTTCTGTTGCCGCTCGAACTCCTGCTTGCGCTCCTCCTCTTTGCGTTCCTGCTCGGCTTGGTACTCTGCCATGGGCTCGACGACTGTTTGCGCTTTTCATCAGATCCTTAGAAGAGCTAGTTTCGCTCAGTGGGTAGATGGTCCGCGACCACTGCGGCTGAGTAGCCAGCTCTTACAGTCTCCGTAGCTCTTTCTTATATTCGATTAACTCCATGCCAAAGAAGGAGTCCACCTTTCCTGTCTGAAGAAATCCATTTCTCTCATAGAAGCTAATCGCTCGGCAGAGCGGCCTTGTTGTTCCGAGCGTGACAGCTGAGCAATGTAACCCCGAAAGATCACTTTCAACTCTTGCCAAGAGAGCGCCTGCAACCCCCGACCCCTGATATCCTGGCCTCACCGCCATACCGCGGATATGTCCAATTCCGTTGAAGACACTGTAGGAAATGGTTCCACGAACGATGTCCTCAGCGTCTGTTGCGAGGAGGATTTGCATGGTCAAAAAGCGTTGCTGAAGGGATTCCCAATTTAAGATTGTGTCCGCGAATGCACCCGCGGTATAGACTGCCTGATATGGCACGAAGGCACTTTTCAGGCAATCCAGAACTTCCACGGAATCCTGTGGGGTCGCGACCCTAATGGAGAAGTGAATGATTTCATTCCCATCCGTGGCGTTTTTGTTCTTCATAAGTGAACGACCATAAGAACATGTTTTCCTTGGAACCAATCGACCGCACGAACTGTCGAGGCTTCGCGATTGTCGATGTTTTCACTTCCACCACATGGGCAGGCAATCCGCTTGCCGTAGTGCTCGACGCAAAGACCTCTCAACCGCGCAGATGCAGTCTATAGCGCGGGAAATGAACTTATCAGAAACTTCATTTGTATGTTCACGATCTGCCGACGATGAAGGGCCACGGAGGGTAGACGTACGAATTTTCACGCCGAACGAGGATATCCCGTTCGCCCGATCACCCCGTTTTGGGAACGGCCTTCTTCCTTCGCGGCAATCCTCCCCCAAAAGTGGTTACTCTCAATCTGACGATGAGCCAAATCCCCGTCACCTTCACTGACTCCAGCGCCGGAACCCGTTGGCCGCACCATGTTGTCCACGAGGCCGGCTATCCGCTGCTTCGATCGGATTAATCCGGTTCCAGCATCAGGCGGGTAATGGCCCAATGATGATCTTGTGGCGAAGCATGGCGTTATGTCGACCGACATCCGGCGCGCGCTCGGCAAGTAGAACTATATCTTGTTCTTTATTTTGAAAGACTTCCGGTTGAAATGCACTAGAACAAGTGCGACGGGAGTTTGACACAGCAGGTACATGATAGGCGAAGATATGGCGAAGAGAGTTTGCCAATGACTTCATCATCCGCACTCTGGCTCAAAATTGAATCCGCGTTGGCACAGAAGATCCCTTCGGCCCTCACTCCAGCGCCGAGGATGGTTCGGCCCTTAGCCGCGACGGGCATCGAAGCCCTGGATGATGTGCTTCGCGGAGGACTGCCGATCGGAGCCGTGAGCGAGGTCGTCGGCCCCGAATGCTCGGGGCGAACCTCGCTGGTGCTCTCCTTTCTCGCGAAGACTATGCAAGCAGGCAAAGTCTGCGCATGGATCGACGCTTCCAACACATTCGATCCCTTGTCGGCGGCAGCTATTGGAGTCGATCTGGCCCGCCTGCTCTGGGTGCGCTGCGGGGTTCAAGAGAACAGGATCCAGCCGGCAAGTAGAAATTTCACGCTGCCAGAAAAGTATCTGGTTCCCCCGGCCATTCGGAAAGGGCTGCATGGCGGCGGGTTCGGGCCGCATCCGCGAACGGAGACCAATAGGCTTTCGCAAGCTGTATCGGGTTTATTGCGGCCAGAAACGATCACTCCGCGTTGTGCGGAGCCGCAGCGTTCTATCCGACCGAAACAAGAAGTATTCGAGCCAAACCAGTATGCGATTACCACGGCTGCCAAACGGCCGTCGCATTCCTCAAAGCCCTGGTCTCGAATCGAGCAAGCCCTACGGTCAGCCGACTTTCTGCTTCAGGGCGGTGGCTTCAGCGCCATTGTGCTCGACATGGGCGGGCTGGCTCCGGAGTTTGTATCGCGTGTGCCGTTGGCAACATGGCACCGATATCGCCTGGCAAGCGAAAGAACGCAGTCAAGCATTTTGCTACTGACACAACACTCCTGCGCCAAGAGCAGCGCAGAGTTGTTGCTGCGGCTTCGTGCCGCGTGTGCCCTCTGCGATGAAACCACGGTCTTCACCGGCATTCAGCCGCAAGTGGAAGTGGCTCGTCAGCGGTTCACCCAGACACAAAGCAACGTCGTCTCGATACGGAAACCGCCGCAGAGAGTAAACACTGCTTGCTGGCAAAGCCGAACGTCATGGGCAGGCAGGCGATGAGTCAACCGGCGGAGCTGTATGCCTGCCTCTATGCGAAGGAATTCCCGGCGCAGGCACTCTTGCGTCTCAGGCCCGACCTGCATTCCAAGCCCTGTGTCGTGATGGAAGGCGAAGCTCCTACGCAACACGTCTGCTCGTTGAACACTAAGGCGCGCTTGCTCGGTATGGAAAGAGGGATGACCCGCGTAGAGGTCGATTCCTTTCCTGAGCCTGTGATTTTTTCGCGTTCCATCCAGTCAGAGACGGCAACCAAAGCAATCTTGCTGGAATGTGCGGGAGCTTTCTCGCCGCGCGTGGAAGACCGGAGCGAAACTAATGCGTTTCTATGCGGCATCGACACAGCGGGAACAAAAAGCCTTTTCGGGCCGCCTGAGATGTTGGCACGGAGTCTGCTCGGACGTGTGAGAGCGCTTGGAATTTCCGCGTCTGTGGCGGTAAGCAGTAATCTCCATGCGGCTGTGTCGCTCGCCAGAGGATTACCGGCGCGCATACCCGTCCATGTGATCGCGCCAAGACATGAGGCTGCAGCACTTTCGTCTTTGCCATTGTCCGTTCTCGATCTGAACGAAAAGCAGGCGGAGACCTTTGGCCTTTGGGGTATTCACACGCTCGGCATGTTGGCTGCCCTGCCTGAGACAGAGCTGATTGCGCGCATGGGACAAGAGAGCCGACGGCTGCGGCAACTGGCGCGAGGCGAACTGCCGCACCTCTTTCAGCCGGTCGAGCCGGTCTTCACGCTTGAAGAGCGGATGGAACTCGATGCGCCTTTAGATGTCTTGGAATCTCTGCTTTTCGGCGTTGGCGTTATGCTCGACCAACTCATTCTGAGAGCAAAAGCCCGCATTCTGGCGCTGGCGAGCGTGACAGTGACGCTCTCGCTCGACGGCGGTGGGACGCACGTTCGCACGATTCGGCCTGCGCTTCCGAGTACAGAAAAGCAGCTTTGGATTAAGCTGCTGCATCTTGACCTCGACGCGCATCCCCCACCGGCCGCGATTCTGGCCGTCGCGCTTCATGCCGAGCCGGGAATCACAAGCAAGGTACAGCTTGGCCTCTTCTCTCCTCAGCTTCCCGAAGCATCACGCCTCGATGTGACGCTCGCTCGTATCCGGGCGGTGGTGGGTGAGGACAATGTAGGCTGCGCTGTCTTGCAGGATACCCATGCGGCGGAAGCGTTTCGCGTGCAAGCCTTTACAGTTCCCACCGGTGATTCCGTTGTGCCAACCTGTCCGGAGCCTCGCGCTTCTATGCGTCAGCTTCGACCACCGGAAGGCACCTCGGTTACATTGCAAGACGCTCGACCGATTATCTTTTTCTTTCGCGAGAGGCGCTACAAGGTCGAACACGCTTATGGTCCGTGGACCGTGACCGGCGATTGGTGGAATCCCACGCTTTGGGGACTCGAGCAATGGGATATTGTGGCCCGTGCCCAGGATGGCACAACACTTTGCTGCTGCATGATGCGCGATGTCATGCAGAATCGTTGGCAGATGGCGGCGCTCTATGACTGAGCGTTATGTCGAGCTGCACGCGGCCAGTGCGTTTTCGTTTCTGGAGGGAGCCTCACAACCGGAAGGCTTGATTGAACGCGCCGTCGCCTTGCAGATGCCGGCGATCGCGCTGCTCGACCGAAACGGTGTCTACGGTTCTGCGCGGTTCCATACCAGCGCGAAGCGGAATGATGTTCGGGCCCATGTGGGAGCCGAAGTTGCTGTTTCAAGCTTGGGACCAAGGCTCGCTCCTCCGGCGTGGCTGCCGCATCAGCATTTGACGGAGCCGGCAAGGCTGTCGCTCCTTTGCGAATCTCGTGAGGGCTATCAGAATCTCTGCCAACTCATCACGCGGTTCAAGATGCGCGAGGCAACGAAGCAGGAAGGCGCCGCAAACTATGGCGACCTGCAAAGATACTCGGCAGGCTTGGTTTGCCTGACAGGTGGTGACGAAGGGCCACTGGCGGCGGCTCTGATGCGCGGTGGCGAAGAAGCTGGCCGCGAAACCGTCGAAAGACTTGTCTGCATCTTCGGGCCGCACAACGTCTACGTTGAGGTTCAGCGGCACAATGAACGCGAAGAAGAGTGGCGCAATCAAGCCGCCATTCGTATTGCGCGATCTCTGAAGCTGTCGCTACTTGCGACCAACGGCGTACGGTATGCAACGGCCTACGACCGCGAAATCCTCGATCTCTTCACGTGCGTGCGTAACCATACTGAGCTTGACCAGGCCGGGCGTCTTCTGTCGCTCAATTGTCAACGTCACCTGCGTCCTGCACACGAAATGGTGGCACTCTTCCGCAATGTGTGCGGAGCGACGGAAAACACGATGGAACTTTCATCGCGGCTGAAATTCGAGCTGGGAGACCTTGGCTATGAATTTCCGCGCTATCCGGTGCCGGATGGCGAGACGATGGACAGCTTCTTGCGAAAGCGTGTGGAGGAAGGTGTCGTCCGCCGCTATGGGCCGAAGCGCGATGCGGGTCTTTTCGATCGTGCGAAGAAACAGGTGGCGCATGAGCTGGAGCTGATTGCGAAGCTGGGATTTGCTGGCTACTTCCTCATTGTTTGGGACATCGTGCAATTTTGTAAACGTCACGACATCTTGATTCAAGGCAGAGGGAGCGCTGCAAACTCGGCCGTGTGCTACGCACTCGAAATCACCGCAATTGATCCGGTTGGCATGGAACTGTTGTTTGAACGATTCCTCCGCGAAAACCGGGGAGAGTGGCCGGACATTGATCTCGATCTGCCATCGGAGGATAAGCGCGAGCAAGCGATTCAGTACGTGTATCAGCGTTACGGAGAACTTGGCGCGGCCATGACGGCAAACGTCATTACATATCGAGGCAAGTCCGCGGCTCGTGAGGTAGGAAAAGCGTTGGGTTTCGATCAGGAATCGTTGGCACGCCTAACGAGCCTGGTAAGCCATTTTGAGTGGCGCGGTCCAACGGACACGATGGCGCATTCGTTTCAGAATGCAGGCTTTGACCTCAAACACCCGCGCATCGCGAAGTACCTCGAACTTTGTATGCGGATTCAGGACTTCCCGCGCCATCTCGGACAACACTCGGGCGGCATGGTCATTTGTCAGGGTCAACTCAATTCAATCGTTCCTCTGGAGCGCGCCTCCATGCCGGGGCGCACAGTTGTGCAATGGGACAAGGAAGATTGCGCCGATCTCGGCATCATCAAGGTAGACCTGCTCGGGTTGGGCATGATGGCGGTTCTCAAGGATTGTCTGGAACTGATCCCCGAGCACCACGGAGACAGGGTCGATTTGGCTCAGTTGCCGGAAGACGGAGAGGTCTATCGCACGTTGCAACGCGCGGACACTGTGAGCATGTTTCAGGTGGAGAGTCGTGCACAGATGGCGTCGCTTCCGCGCAATCACCCGGAAAAGTTCTATGACGTAGTTGTCCAGGTTGCCATCATTCGGCCTGGCCCAATCGTCGGCAAGATGATGCACCCGTACATGCGGCGGCGGCAGAAGAAAGAAGAAGTCACTTATCCGCATCCGTCCCTGGAAGCGGTACTGAAGCGCACGCTCGGTGTGCCGCTCTTTCAGGAGCAATTGCTTCGCATGGCGATGGTGGTCGCGAACTTCACCAGCGCGGAGGCGGAGGAGTTACGTCGCGCGGTCGGGATGCGCCGTTCCTGGGAACGCATGAAAAATCTCGAAGGAAAGCTGCGGGCCGGGATGACCGCGAATGGCCTCGATGCTGCCACGCAGGAAACCATCATTCAAAACATCAGTTCGTTCGCGCTCTACGGTTTCCCGGAATCCCACGCGGCCAGCTTCGCGCTCATCGCGTATGCCTCGGCATACTTCAAGGTGAAATACCTCGCGGCGTTTACGTGCGCCATTCTCAATAATCAGCCAATGGGTTTTTACTCGCCCGCTGTGCTGGTTAAGGACGCACAGAGGCATGGTCTTCGGGTGAAACCAATAGATGTGCAGGTTTCTGATTGGGCCTGCACGATAGAACACGAGGCGGATGAAAGCCTGTCTCTGCGGCTTGGGCTGGGATATGCGAAGGGACTTCGCAAGCAGGCTGCGGAGGCGATAGCTGATTCTCGCCAGCGCTTCGGACAATTTCAATCACCGGATGATCTGGTGGCGCGGGTGCCTTCGCTCAACCGAAAAGAGCTGATCTTGCTCGCGCGTATCGGTGCGCTAAACGAACTGGACGGAATCGAACATCGACGCGACGCGCTCTGGCAGGTTGAGCGTGCCGGCAAATTAGAAGGTCCACTACTTAGGCAGAGTGGTGAGTTCTTGCGGGAGGAGGTTGGCAGTTTACCCCTGCGGCGAATGAGCACAGAGAGCGGTTGATCGCTGACTATGCTGGGACTGGGTTGACGATCGGGAAACATCCGATGGCCTATCGGCGTGTCGATCTACGGCGCCGGAAAATTCTGTCGGCAGAGGAGTTGAGGAACAGGCAAGACGGAGAGTTTGTGCGAACTGCTGGCTGTGTCATTGCGCGGCAGCGGCCTGGCACAGCAATGGGCTTCATATTTCTGTCGATGGAAGATGAGACCGGCATCGCCAATGTGATCGTCACACCGGATCTCTACGAGCGTCAACGCCTGATTGTGACAGGTAGCAAGTTCATTCTAGCGGAAGGGCCGCTACAGAATCAGGATGGCGTGATTCACATAAAGGCAATCCGTCTGCAATCGCTCTCCGACCAAACGCTGGAGGTCTGTTCCCATGACTTCCACTAACGGGGGGCCGCAGATTGGGGGACATCGCCGCGAAGTCGATTATCAAAAGCTCGGGTCGGCGCTCTTGATCGCATCCAGCCTGGTGCTTGCCATTCGGACGGCGCGCTGGAGTCCGATGAATAGCGACGGTCTCGCTCATGTGGAATGGGACAAGGAAGTGGAGCACAGCGTGCGAATTGCGAAGATTGTGCTCTCGCATTTGACAGCCCGCTGCCCTGAGCTTTTTCAGGCGAAGGAGGTGCCTTGGTATGTCGCGACGGATCAAGAAGTGCCGAAATGAGGATGTATCGATAGAGAAATGCGCGTTTGTCCAATTCGTCTGATCCTATTTCGTGTTGCCATCGTCTGGGCAGGAGATAAATTGCTTGGCCTCGGCCGTTCAGCCACATGCAACTACACGAAAGGTCTCGATGCTGGATGTCGCTTATGGATCCTCAGCGCTCCTGACCCATCCCGCCCATCCAGTGGGTGTGCGCATCCCGGATTGCATTGGAGACGACGGCGAACGGCTCCTCGGGAGTCTATGGGAACCGGTAATTCTCTATTCCCGCTGTGAAGCTGCGGCAAACGCACTGGCGACACGACTCAAAGTGCCGACGCGCAACGCAGATGTGGCAGAGCTGAGAAAATTCTTTGGACGGGACACATTTGTGGCATTCGTTCGCCCGGACAGAATTATCGGATGGGTAGGTGATCCAGATCGCGCAGAGGTGGACACCTGCGCGGCCGCACTAGGAGTCTGCCTGGACACTTCGGCTCTGATGTAAAGCACTCAAAGCGCCCGCTATGGCGCAGGAGCGCGAACAGAAACTAACGACTCCAACCTCTGTCTATTGCCGATTCGACATCAGAGGATTTGGTTTAATTCGGATTGCCTGAATGGTAGTCAGTGGGGAAGGTGCAGGAGGAGGAACTTGACTCCTGCCGCGCAGTTGGCGAGCGGGGGGCCGAAAGCGGGATGAGGGTGCAGGGAGAAACCCAAGCGGGTTCTCCCTGTCGCGTTTTAAGACGGTTGCAAGGGCGGCAGGTTCGCCGCCCTCATGCCGGATTTTAAGCAGCTTTCTTCGCTTTGACTGCGGGCTTTGGTTCTGGTTTCGCGGCCTTCTTCGTTTTGTCCTTCGCGGCGAACTCCTGCTTTACCTTGAGGGCGATGGCCTCGGTGTCCACTTTGTAAGTCTGCGCGGCGGCGCGGAGAACCTTGCCACTGTCCGACTGCGACCGTGCCGAAAGCAGAATGACGACCTCGACCAAGGCGCGGCCAAGCTCGCTCTCATCCGCCTTACGGAGAACCGCCGCAAGCAACCTGCCAACGGACTCACCCTCCTTGGCGCGGATACCACGGTTGCGGGCAATCATTGCCAGTCGAGGCTCATCCAATACAGGCAACAGGGCTTCGACGATGAAAGCCAAGTCGCGTTTCAGCAGCCGCACCGGAACGGCTGCGGTGATGGAGGCAAGGGTGCGGATACCGATGGTGTTTGCCATCGCCGTCTCCCGCCGCTGTTTCTCCTGCTCGGCTTTCCACTTGGCATTGTCGCCCTGCTGTGGACGCTTCTTAGGGTGATGCACCGGGCAATCAAGATTGGCGCATACCTTGCGAAGTTCGCCCTTGTCGATGCCCTCGGAAACGATGGCTTCGGTGGTGTACTCGCAGGTTTTGAACTCCGGTCGCGTGGCCTCTTCTTTGGTCGTGGGCTTCTCTGGCCGGATTTCGGTGTACTTGTTGCGCGGAAGTGTGGCGCTGCCCTCCTGTTGCTGGCCGTAGGCCGTGCTGATTTGTACGAGCTTGGGCTTGGCCGCAACAGCATTCGTCACATGCGCATCGACCTTGGCCTGATAACAGGTCGGGTCGGTGCAAGCGTCCTGCTTGCCCATATCGGAAAACAGGAGCTTGTTGTGTCCTGTCCGCTTGGGGCAATCGACGCAGCTCCCCGCCGCCGGCACAAGCTGCGAGTCGCGCTTGTCGAACGGCGCGAGTTTGAGGATGAGCAAAATGTTCGACTCAATCCAGAAATGGAGATTGCGGACTGGAAGCAGGATGCGCTTGGCTTTCTGCCCTCCGGCGCTCCAATCCTCTTTGAAACAGGCGGCGAGCGCTTGTTCCTGCTGGCCGGGCTGGAGTTTTGCCAGCAACAGCGCATGGCCTACGCCAATCTCCTCGCGGTAGAAGGCTTCGACCGCAACCGGGACAAGCTCGGTCAACCGGAGACGAGACGCGACGTACACCGGACTCTTGCCAGTCTTCGCGGCAATCTGCTCGATGCTGTACTTCGGCTCCTCCAAGTTGAGAAGAGCGCGGAAGCCGTTGGCCTCTTCCAGCGGATGCACGTCGCGGCGCTGGAGGTTTTCGATAAGCTGTGCCTCCAATGCTTCGGCGTCGCTGAGGTTGACTATGCGGACAGGAACGGTGGCGGACTCGGCCATCTGCGCGGCGCGGTAACGCCTCGCTCCGGCGATGATCTCAAACCCGCGCTCCTGCAACGGACGTACAAGCAACGGGGAGAGAATGCCCTGGCTGCGAATGCTCTCGGCCAGTTCCTTCAAGGCGTTGTCCTCGAAGATACGGCGGGGGTTGGTGGCGGATTCGGTGAGCATCGCGAGAGGAAGGTCGCGGTATTCGGTAGCGTTGGCAATGGTGGTATTCATGGTGGTTTGCTCCTTTCGAGCGGTTGCGTTGTTGAGGTTGTGGAGCGCACACGCTGCCCTGTGTCCGCTCCGTGGGAAAGGGCGGAGCTAGGCGTGTTGCTGCTGCCGCTCGAAGGCTTCGACAAAGCCCTGCAAGCACAGATTTCTGTCCCACAACTTGGCGAACTCCTCGTGCTGGCGGTGAAGCTCGGTGTGGCAGGCATAGTAGTTGTCTCGAATGAAGCGCGACCATTGCTCGATGCCGACGTAGTCGTTGCGCCAGTAGAACGGGTTTAGGTGTGCCCCTCCTGCCAGTCCAAGCTCGAACATCATTTCCGGGTCACGCATGGCATCGCCATTCAGTTCGCCGTAGTGACAGACGGAGAGCGCGGGAAGACCGCAAGGGCCGGATTCGTCCACTGCCTCAATGCACAGGGACATATAGGGAGGGTTGTCGATGCGCAGCGTGAGGCCGTGGTGCCAGCCTCCCGCCACCTTGAGGATGCGGAGGATGGTCTGCATTACGCCGCCTCCGCAAGTTCTGCATTGGCCTCGGCGGTCTGCGGCTCTGCGGCGCTGTCCTCGATAGGCGGCTCCAACGCAGCGAGAATGACGCTGGCGGTCTGCTGAATCACTTCCAAGCTCTCGGCCAGAAGCGAAGCGTTGCCGTGATACAGGTGGATGTAATCAGCGGAAGCGTTTCCCGTGACCAAACCAACCGCCTTGCCGACCACAAACGCCACGGCCTCGGCCTCCGTCTCGCGTACTGTCTTGGTGGTTGCTGTGCGTCGTTCGGCCTTGTGCAACATCTCGTGCGCCGTCTCATGGACAAGAGTGGAGAACTCCTCGGCCTTCGTCTGTCCCGGAAGGATGGCAATGCGTCCGCCGTAACTGACGCCAAGCCTCGGAGCGATCTTCGGGTTGTAGACAAGCTGGATGCCTTGTGCCCTTACGAAAGCCGCCAAGCGGTCGATGTTTTCGCCGGGGTCGCCTGAGATTTCGTGCATCTCCGGCAGGTCTACGCCATTGGTTTGCGAAACGTCGAAGACGTAGGCATTACGAAATCCGAGCAGAGTGCGGGTGTTCTGCTTGGTGATGTCTTTTTCCGCTTCCTCGTCCTTCTTCCGGCGAACGCCGACGATGGGAGCGAGGATGCGGATGCCTTTGGCTCCGGCATTAACGGAGCGGCCAAGATTCTTCCACGTCCAAAATCCGGCAACGCGGGTAGCGGTCGGCATTTGCCGCGCAATTTCCAACACGTTCCCGAAGCTGTAATTGTGGAAACGGCTCATGGCGTTCAGGTAAGCGGTGAGGGCGTCGGACTTCCCGGCCTCCAACTGCTCGATAAGGCTCTGGACGTTCGCGGCGATAAGCTCTTTCGCTGTTTGCCGTTGCTGCGGCTGTTTGGGGTTTTCGTTGTTGGGGGTTACGGTGCTTGTGGTGTTCATGGTGTCTTCTCCTTTGGGTTCTGGCTTTTGCACTTCCGCGTTGAAACGCGGCATGTACATGCCGAACGCCACCTGGCGAAGGCGGGGGGTAGCAACTGCAAGGGGAGGGGTCTCTCCCACCCTTGGAATGAAGCGAAGCGAGAATGGAAAGGGCGGAGCGAAGCGGAGGGCTGCACAAGCGCAGCGCGGAAGCTTGGGGAAACCCCTTGCGGGCGCGAGGGGCGGAGCTCCAGTAGGTACCGAGGACATGGTTTACACGAAAGACCGGAGACATCGTTTACAGATACGGAGGTCTGAGGGCTCTTAAGCATTGGTCGAACGCAAGAAGATACGTTCATGCCTTGGAAAGAGAGTCGTATTGTGGATCAGCGCTTGCAGTTCTTATCGAGTTACCAGAAGGAAGAGATGTCGGTTACAGACCTGTGCCACGAGTACGGCATCTCTCGCCCAACCGCATATAAGTGGATCAAGCGATATAACGAAGTCGGGCCGGAAGGCTTGCTGGATATTTCGCGCAAGCCCCACGGCTGTGCTCACGCAACGTCGTTGGAGGTCGAGAACGAGATCCTTGCATTGCGGAAGCGCTTTCCATCCTGGGGAGCGCGGAAGCTGAAGGCTCGTCTGGAGAAGATGAACCCGAACGTCGTGTGGCCGGCGGCAAGCACCGTCGGTCAGATTCTGCGCCGGGCGGGACTCACCAACCCTGTTCGCAAGAGACGTAGAACGACCCCGTACTCAGAGCCCTTCGCCGAGGTCACCGCTCCGAACCAGCTATGGTGCATGGACTTCAAGGGATGGTTCCGCACTGGCGACGGGAACCGATGCGATCCCTTCACGATCACCGATGCCTACAGTCGCTATCTGATCCGTTGTCAGGCAGTGGCTCGCATGGATACTTCGCACGTCCTTGCGATCTGCGAGGCCGCCATGCGCGAGTACGGTGTTCCCGAACGGATTCGCACGGACAACGGAAATCCCTTCTCTGGACTTGGTGTGATGGGGCTTTCGCGGTTGTCGCTGAGCTGGGTACGACTTGGGATTGTGCATGAGCGCATTCAGCCAGGCAAGCCGCAACAGAACGGCCGCCATGAGCGCATGCACCGCACGCTCAAGCAGGATACGACCAACCCGTCGGCGAAAACACTCCATGCGCAGCAGAAGCGTTTCGATGAGTTCGTTCGCGTCTACAACCATGAGCGTCCTCATGAAGCTTTGGGGAACGAGACTCCAGGCAGCATTTACGTCCCGAGCTCGCGGCTCCTGCCACGGTACACGAAGGCTCATCAGTACCCAGCTCACTTCCAGACACGGCGCGTGAACGATGCGGGAGACATCAGTTGGCATAAGAGCAGGGTCTTTATCAGCGAAGTCTTCCGTGGTGAAGATATTGCGCTTGAAAAAGTTGAGGAGAACTTCTACCGAGTGTATTTCTGCTCTTTGGAAGTCGGCGAGTTCAATGTCGACGACATGCGATTTCGGCCCGGGCTTCGCCCATGAAAGCAAGCGTTGGAAATGCCGAGGAGTGGAAAGCATGGAAAACCATACAGCCGGTTTTCCACCCTTCCCACTCCTCTTGGAAATCCCTTCGGGATTCCCACATTCCCAACGCTTCGACGGCGACGAGATATCTTATTAAGACCGGGCCTAGCCAGCCATACCCCTGAACCAGAGTCACTTCCTCCGCAAGGGGCTTGTAAACCATCTCTCCGGTCTAAAACGTAAACAGTGTCCCGCTTCGCTCACCTCAGCGCATTTGCTTTTGCATCTGCTTTGGCATTTGCTTCTGAGTCGGGTGCGCGGGCGCACCGGCTTTTTGGGGAGGGCGTTGCGGGAAGGAACGTCCCGCTCAGGAGGGTGGCGAAGGACGCGAAGCGGCCGCAGCCAGGGAGGGGGTCCCTCCCTCAATGAACTCAAAAGGCAATTTCCGCTAGGACGCCGGTTTATCCCGTGTGCCGGGCAGCTACATGTTTATTCCTGGACCCGCTGTAGGCGAATTCTTGAATGCAGCGAGTGGCTGATTCAATGGGACATTTGGAACGAGATTTTGACTGTTGGCAAAATCGATCGCAGAAACCTTGTTCACGTCGCGGCTGAGATTGTGCGCAAGGGAGGTGGCGTCGTTCGTGTAAATCTGTGCGTCTTGCGAGGCCCGCGAAACCGATACATAGGCAAAGCGGCGGTTAATCAACTCTGGGTGAACATTGGTGTCGATATTGACCATGACCCGGTCTGCCGTGAGTCCCTGAGAGCTATGGCTTGTGACGGCGTAGCCGTGGTCGAAGTGCCGCATCTGATTGGCGTTGAACGCAACGATCTTATTGTTGTCCATGCGAACCGTGAGCTGACCATCGTTGCCGATCCGCTCAATCGTGCCCAGGTCGCGGTTCGCGACCCCAAGATCTCGGTGAGGCGCCGTAAATTGCAGTCGGTCGCGCACGGAAAATTCCCGTTCAATCTGGCGATAGGCGCTTATGCCATGGAGTCTGGCGGGGTCATAAGTCACCTGAGTGCCGTCCGGTAGCAGAACAGTAAGGAGATTGTCCTTGGGCTGCACTGCGGTCACTTCGGCATAACTGTGTTTCTCAATGCCCAGGCTTGTGCTGCCACGCTGGTAATGCAATACATCGCCTACCCCATAGCGGGCGGCCCAGGTACGTTCCGCTCCGGTCATATCGGAGCGCGGAGCCAACACACGAAAACTGTGGTCGTCCGGTTGGACCATGCCGAGAGCCTTTAGCTCGGCGCGGACGGCCTGATTGATCTCGCGTCGCGAGGCGTTGTCGGGCGAGACAACGATGGTGTTGTCCGGGCTGGAGACGTAATTTCGAGCGATGGCTGCGATCCGTTTCTGTGAGTCGGCAATCTCTGTGATGCGTCCTTGTTGTTCCAGGAGCGCAATGCTTTCGGCGACTTCGCCGCGCGACAGATGCTCCACGGCACGGAGCAGCTCAGGGTCTCTTTGCCTGACGATCTGGTCAAGTTCAGTGGTGCGCATCCCGGCCCGCACCAACTGCTCGAAAGGCTTTCCGGCCTCCACGCCCTGATGCTGGCGGGTATCGCCGATGAGCAAAACCCTATCGTCGGAGCCGAGTTTTTGGAGGAAGTCCCGCATCTGTTTGGTACTGGCAAGGCTCGACTCATCGACCATGTAGAGATGGCGGCTGCCGTCCGACTGGATCGAGCGGGTGAGGAAGCCCTGCAACGTATTGGCGGAGATGCCGGCCTCCCGCAGCTGGTAGGCAGCGCGGGAAGTCGGGGCGAAACCTTCAACTACATAGCCTCGTTTTTCGGCTCCCTCGCGAACACTCGTTAAGGCTGTTGACTTCCCGACGCCTGCTCTCCCCTGTAGTCCTTGTATGGTATCTCGGGAGGTGAGGATTTGTTCGATTGCGGCGCGTTGCGCGGAGTTAAGCTGTTGGCGCGTTTCCGTGAGCGCCACGGCGTCCTGAATGGACATGATGGGCGCAATCTGATTTTGTCCTTGCGACATGCGGCGCATGACTTCTTTCTCGGCGCGAACAGTTTCTGCGGTCGTGAACTGGCGGCCAGTATCGTGCTTCCTCCCCGGTATGACTTGAAACTCGCCCGAAGCGACCCTCGCAGTGAAGCTGGTACGAACCTCCGCGTAGGTGGTTTCACTCATGCCCCGGCGTAAGGCATCGCGAAAAAGATCGCGTTCGTCGGTCACGGCTTCCCGCTCAAAACTTCGGTCGCGGGCGAAGGTGACGGCCTCATGGGCGACCCTACACATCATTCCGGGATCACGCTCTGTGACGTGCTCCTGGCTTCGTCCTCGCGCCTCGGCAACAACTCTATCGGCCTGGTTGCCGAATTCTGAGGCAAGTTGCCGATGCGCTGCGAGCACTTCGGCAGGTGACTGAATCAGTTTCTTGTCGCGGGTTGAATGTGCCGCAATTTCCGCTGCCTCGTGGCCGCGGAAACCACTTTGCTCCATGCGTTCGCGTATCTGTTGGCTCCGCTGACTGGAAGCGTCAAGGTAATCCTGCGTATATCCCTTAATCTCCGGTGCGCCGCTGCGCCCCGTTGCGATCTCATAGCCGAGACTGCGGAGGCGGTACGTCAACTCCGATTGGTAAATGGCGGTAGCGAATTGTTGGGAGTCGAACAAGCCGCGCTCTTGTAAAGCGCGAGTTAGCCCGTCGTCGCGCTCGGTGACGTTGAAGATGACAGCGTGCGTGTGGAGCTGCGGCGCGGCATATCCATCTACCGGTCGGGCGGTGTCATGCTCAAACTTCGCGGCGATGAATTGTCCGGTCGTCTGTGCCGGGTTGTTGCCGCCGATCCGCGCCTGCGTATAGTGTTCCAACTCGGTCAACGCGATGGTGACAGCTTCACGGTGTGCCTGTCGGATACGGTTGTCACCGCCAACCAAGGCAGTCAGCGAGACGGACTTGGGCGCGGAAAATGTCGCGTCCCATCCGGCACGATGTTCGACGGATTTGGTTGCTTCGCCATTTGTGTTTTCGTATTCGGAAGCCTGACGGTGGCGCACGAGCTGGTCGCCACTTATCGGGTGCTGCCCCTCGGAGAGCCGCGCAAATTCTTCCGCAGCAACAGAGCCGGAAAGACCCCATGTGGCGGCGAGCTGGCCCTGCCACTCCCCCTGTACATCCTGTCCTCGGCTCCAATAACTCTGCTCGGGCGATGTGAACTCGCGGGCGTGGTACGTCCATGCCTGGGACGCGGACAGTGCTTTCGAGATGCGCAGCATGGCTTAGTCTCCGAGCGAGAATCCCGCGTGCATCGACTCGTCTTCTTCAACGGTCAAATCCGACTGCGGCGGTTTTTTGGTTAAGGTCTTCGGATCGAAGTCGAGATCATCATCTTCGAGTGGACGCGGCAGAAAAGCTGGTTGTGTCGCAGGAACATCGTTGTACGCGAAGGAGAAGCGAGCGACGTAGTTTCCAAGTTTGAGAAAGGCATGTTTGTCCGGTAGACCGGAGATTTCCGAATCCAAAACTAATGGCTCAACCTGCCGATCCAAGGTGAAGTTTTTGCCCGCATGTGACCCGTCGAAGTTCGTCTCACGCAGCCGTTCGATCTCAACCTTGCCAATTGCGTTGGAGACCCATTCGGCGGCCTTCGGCTCCGTGGTTTTCAGAAAGATTTTGGTGGCCGGCTGCGACAGCATCACTTCAGCCATGTGGCCATAAATGACTTCGAGTTGCGCCTTGCCTTGGAAACCGAGCACTAGCGGATTTTTCGATTTCCGGTTCTCGGTGATGGCTGTATGGAGCTGGGGGAGCCGCTGTAGGCTCGCCAACTCGTCCAGCACAAACCATACCGGGTGCTGCCTGTCCTTCGGTTCGTTGAGCAAACGGAGAACGAGCAAATCGATCCAGAGGCTATGCAACGGACGCAGCGCCTCGCGCTCGCTCGGTTTGGAGGTGATGAATATCCATCCCTTCCGCGTTTCGGCCCATTCCGTGGCACTCCAACGATGTTCCGCGTTTTCTTTGCGTGGGAGCATCCGCAGACTGTCGGCAATCAATCCGAGAGAGGCCAGAACGCCGTTTCGCTGCTGCTGGGCGCCCTTCGCAATCATCATCGCCATTTCGGTGTTCTGTACGCGGCGGTCGATCTCTTCCGGGTTCGCCATCCATTCAACCAACTCCTGGGGTGTGGGGCCGAAGGTCAGCAAATGGGCGAAGATTTTCTGCGGCGTCTCCGTGAAAAACTCACCCTTCTTGTCGGTGGTCGGCTGATACAGTGAGGCGGCGATTGCCTTGGCCTCGGCGCGGCGCCGCAGTTCCTCGGACGGCCCCCAATAGGGGCAGCGCGCATCCAGCGGATTCAGGATGATGTCGCCCCGATTCTTGTCATAAAAACGCTGGACGAACTCACACGCCGGGTCATACACGATGGCGGAATGGCCCCGGTCCCTGATCTGCAAGAGGATCTGAAATATGAGCCTCGTCTTACCGGCGCCAGTGTCACCCATCAACTCGATGTGCTGTCCCTCGGCGCGTTGCGGAATCCTCATCAGTTGCTTGGATTCGAGGGTCTTGAAGCCGATGCCATCGCCTTTGATGGCACGATTGAAGCCGTTGGGCTGTACCAGGACGGGGCCCTTCAGTAGGCGGCCATACTTCATCTGCCGGAAGCGGTCCCCATCTTTGCGAGCGGAAAAGGACAGCAGGAGAAAGAGCGTCAAACCTCCGCATAGCAGTGGCCAACGGAAAACCCCGGCGAACGTATGGTCGTCGTAAACGAACCGTTGCAAATAGCCGTGAAGCGGCACATTCAAGTAGGCAGTTTTCGGCCCGCGAAACAGGAATATCATGCCGGCGGCGCGGGCTTCGGGAGACAATTCCAACGAGATTGGCTTGCCGACAGGCTGGGCGGTGGAACCAGCCTGCACGTCGTTTTGGGTGACGGGGCGTGTCCGAGCCTTGCTGTCCATTACAGCCAAGAGCTGGTACTTGTCGGCCTTGTGAACCATACCCACGACGCCCGTCCGCACGTAGAGAGGCAGATACCAGCGTTGCAATGGCGTCAGGACAACTGTCGAGTAGAGGTACACGAAAACACAGGTAACGAGAATCGCGACGAAAGTCGCACCATAGCTGTAGATGGGCGAGTGAAGCGGACGGACGATGGTCTCTTTCCGTCCCCATTGAGTCGTGGTCATGGCTGTTCGGTCGTCCCTTCCGCATAGCTGGCGAGCACGTCCGCCGCCGCCTTGCGCTTGTTCGATTTCACATACCGGAGCATGTCTTTGAACTGCTCCGGTGTCATTTTGTCGCCGCGCAATAGTGGATCCAGTGTGTTGATGAGCAAGAGACGGAGCGCCTGCACCTCAACAAACATGGCGCTGTTCTCCTTGTCCTGCTGCTGTTGTCGGCCGGCAGTAAGCAGCGCTTCCCGTGCCCACTCGCCCAGGAGCTGGCCACGCTCTGCCGCTCTCTTCCCCAGCGCCTTTGACTCGGCATCGGTGAACTTCCCGCTGACGGTATAGGTGCGGACAATGGTGCGGCGGCGACCCCGGCTGGCGAATTGATTTTGTTCTGACATTGTGGAGCCTCCCTAGCGCCAACTGGCGCTGCGTTCCCGCATGGGGTTTGCTTTCTACCGTTTACGAATACGGTGCTAACTGCTGCCAACGAGCGCCAAGCAGCACCCTACAAGGGATGGAGTGTCAAGATTCTTCCGGTGCGCAGCACCGTTGTGGCCCTGCCACAGATTGTTGTGCGGGATCATGCCTTCGATCCCACCGCTACAGCCGTTGTCTGTGCCGGCGATTGCGTTCCGCTCGCGGGCTTCTTCGCGGGCGTTTCCGCTGCATCTGGAATCGGCGCTTTGCGGATGCGAAGCGTCGATGCAACCTGCCGCGCTTCTGGTGTCTTCAAGTAGTCCTGGAAATCACGGTCTTTCGAGAAGACATACGTGAGCGCCTGTTCGACGACATCATCGGCGCAAGCGCGGATGAAGGCGGCATACTGATCGACCTGGGTAGCGGTTGTGTCAGCCAGACGAATAGAGGCGCTGATCTGACGGGTTTGGACGACTTCGAGTAGGGGCATTGTGGTTCTCCTTTTGGGGTGATGATTAGGCAATCTGTTTGCGGACAATCATGCCTGCCGCGGTGTGAGCGATCTCCCGCGCACGAGCGGAGCAAAGTGCGGCGGGAAGCTCGGCGATGCGACGGGCTTCGAGGGTGGCGATTACTTCCTGAATGGGTGAGCCGGCGAGCAAAGCAAGACGGGCCTCAGCCATGTCCACGGTGCGCTGGGCATAGTAGAGAGGATTGGGTTTGTCAGCGCGGCGCGCAGCGAGCGTTTGCGTAAGCTGCGCCGCATCCTTTCCGTTGTTCAACTCAGAGAGGATCCACGCCCAATCCTGTTCGGAGTGGGTGTGCTTCTTTGCTTGAAACGACAGTGCGACTCCGCGAAGCGGGAGCATCGTATCGGGAATCAGGTCGTCAAGTTGGAAGTCGGCGGGAGAATAGACCGAATCTCCCGTGTATTCGACCGTCACCGGATGGGCGGGTTCGTACTTGCGATTGTGGAATCCGGGTACGCGAATGACGCGGTTGCAATCGGTGCAAGCGAAATCGCCGCCGAAGGCAAGGGCGAGCCGCTTGAGCGTTTGTTCCTGAGTGGCAAAGTCGAAACCATTGACGCGCCAGAGCACCTGATATTTGCCCTGCGAAGTTGCGACAATCGCAGTCGGCATTGGGACTTCATTCGAGGCCCGGAGCGCAGCGATTCGGGCCTCTCCATCCACGTCGATATCTATATATAGATGGCGAACTTCTGCGATGCTCTCTTTGGTGCGCTTGCGGCTGTCAGAGCGAAGCGGATTGGCAGCCACATACACGTTCGCCCCGTTTGCATTTTCATAAACCAGCCAACCGAGATAGCGTGAGGCAGTCACCTTTTCTAATGCGATGATCCGCTGCGTCGTAGACGCAGGATTCTCACGTCGCAGTAACACTGCGATCGTGTCTCCCGGTGCGAAGCAACGGGTAAGGAATTCTCGGGCTACGTTGGCGTTCATTGCGGAGTTCTCACAGGTTGAGGAGCCCGGCGTTTACCGGGCTCCTGAGTTGATGGAGGAGAAGCGGCCTATGCGGCCGCTTCCAGGGAGGTTTCGTCACCGGCTTCCTGATCCTCTGGGCTGGCCTTCTCGGCCCGGTCCAGCTTGAGAATCGAGTCCACCCGGATCTCCCAGATGGTCTCTTCTGCGCCAGTCTTCGTGCTGTCGTACTTGCGGCTGCGCAGCTCGCCCTCAACCTGGAGATGAGCGCCCTTCTTCAGCGTGCCGGCGAACTTCGCGAGGCCCTTGCCGAAGACCACGCAACGGTGCCATTCGGTCTGCGAGATGTACTTGCCATCCTTCTTGTAGGAGCTCTTGGTTGCCAGCGAGAAAGTGGTGAAGCTGCGGTTGTCGTTGGTGCGAACCTCTGCGTCGTTGCCGAGGAAGCCGATGAGGGTGACTTTGTTTGAGTACATGGTGGTGATCTCCGTTTCGTTGATTTCCCGTATCCTGCTCGGGTCACTTTCGCGCAGCGAGCGTAGTGGGCCCGGCTCCCAAGTGCCAAGGAGTGCTTTCTTGGCGGGGCCCGGAAGAAGTTTGTGCGGCGCTCTTTGCCGCGCGTTTACAAACTTGTTCTGGGAGGAACCGAGACCCTGAAAGGGCGGCGAAGCCGAAGCAGAACGACGCCGTGCCGCAGGGCGCCGGATAGGCCCCGAAGCGTGATCCCGAGTAGAGGACGGGAAACGAGGCGGAAGACTCCCACTGGACCGAGTCACACTCATCCAACTCGGCGGCAGATGTCCGCCCAAATCGCGGCTCAAAACTGCTGGTGAAAGCTCCGCAATAGGACGGTTTCTCGCTGCTGCCGCTGCGGTCTTCAGGGCTCGCGGTCGGCTCGCTGAAGCTGCTTAGGGACAGGTAGGGTTGTGCAGCCGTATTGGCAGCATAATGGTGCATCGTAAAGACCTCGATTCGGGTTTGGCTCTCTAGCTGTGTGCCGGGCGGTCAGGCCGCGG
The DNA here is from genome assembly GCA_965277925.1 of Granulicella sp. Lineage (GTDB taxonomy): Bacteria > Acidobacteriota > Terriglobia > Terriglobales > Acidobacteriaceae > Granulicella. The sequence continues at coordinate 4,521,074 of OZ255850.1, forward strand.
AAGCGAGGTAGACCTCCTCGGTCTGGAAGCTCTGGTCCGCATGGTCGTAGCCGCTGACGGTAATTAACTCGCGCACGCGACGCCGGCCCGTGTGGTCGCGCTCGCAATAAAGGACAAAATCAATGGCCTCTGCGGTCTCAGAACGCATGAAAGCATGATTCAAATTGGGCCGGGCACTCAGGGCCAAATTAGATAGCCTGTTGAGGGCATCCCAGGCGGACTTCGCGTGGATCGTTGACAGCGTTCCGCCGTGTCCGGTATTCATCGCCTGCAGCAGGTCGTAGCCGCATTCGTTGCGGATTTCGCCCATGATGATACGGTCGGGACGATGCCGGAGCGCGGCGGCTAGAAGCTCGCTCGGAGTAATGGCAACCTGGCCCGGTATTTCCTCCACCGCTTCCCAGCGAACGGCGTTGGGATGGGCGACCTTCAACTCGGCCGGTTGCTCGATGATGAGTAGTCGTTCGTTGGCAGGAATGTGGTCAAGGAAAGCTTTCATCAAGGTCGTTTTTCCCGACCCGGTTCCGCCGCTGATGATGCCGTTCTTTTTCTTGCCAATCATTTCCACGACGGTGTCCCGGACTGCCTTGGGCATACTGCCGGAGTCGATCAGCTCATTCGACGTGTACCAGCGGTTAAACTTCCGGATGGTCAGCGTCGGCCCATTGATGGACGATGGAGCGCCCACAACGGCGACACGGGAGCCGTCTGGGAGGCGCGTATTCAGGATGGGGTTCTGGGTCGTGAGGTCCTGGCCCAGGATGCGGGCAACGCGCTCGATGGCAGCCTGCAGCCGGTCGTTCGTGTATGGCGTTGACAGCGGGATGTGCTGCACAACGCCGCCGCGATCCGCGTACACACCGGTGGTTCCGTTAATCATCAAGTCGGAGATCGACGGGTCGAGCAAAAGCTCGCGCAACTCCTCCGGAAAGAACGGCAGAATCAGTTGGTAGCTCACCGGGGACCTCCGGGTTCACGCTGGGCGGTCGGCGCCGCATTGCCGGCAATTGCACCCGGCTGAATCGGATCGACGGACATTCGGTTTTCGTGGAACTCGGTAATTGTCAATCCGAGCGGATTGATGGTCTCGAATTGAGGAAAGACCTTGGCCTCATCGCTGACCTGTTTTGGATTCAGGTAGTAGGTGATGCTCAGCAGCCAATGCTCCGTTCTCGGCTCCCGCGAGTTCGTGGCCGAATACAGCTTATCGATAGCCACAAGGGCAGTCCCGCGCGCGATTGTGGCGCCCTGTACGGTCTCCTGGGACATGGACGTAATGGTGACGTTTTTGACTTCCACATCGCTCTGCTCTATCTGGCCTGCCATGACCTGAGAAACGACGTGATTCGCGTTGTCCTCGGACATCAGTTGCGAGGAAAGCGCTTGGGACAGAAAGTAGTAGTTGAGCGGATACTTCTTGCCGATAGTGTCGCGGCCAATCGTGTAGCGGTAGTTCGCCCAATCCGTGAGGTATGTCCTCACCTCGCCCTCTCGTGGGCTGTAATTAAGATCGGTATAGGCAATTGCTTGAGCGCGGCCCATCTCGTCGATTCTGATGTAGCGATTGGCAATAGGACGGTGGGCAAGCGACACGTTCATACCGATCGAAGCCAAGAGGACAACGGCTCCGCACCCGATCGCGAAGCGGTAGGCTTTGCGTTCGGCGTAGTGGGAGGCATAGACCTCGTTTCCGATTTGGTCGGTGAGAAGAGATTGCTGCGGCGTAAGCCGAGCTTCAATGGGTAGAGTGGTGCTGGACATGGGGAGCACGATTCCTTTCGGTGACAGCGTGGAAGACAACTGCAGCGTAGATGAGGCCGGCAATCAAACACCCAAACAGAACTGCCAGGAAGATGAGGAGTATCGGCTTTGCCAAACCGAGGCGCTTAATAGACAGATATTGAAGGAACGACCAGAACATAAATTACCCCGCGGCAACCGCTACGGCCGCCATAGAAACGACTTTGCTAACTGCTCCGCCCATGCTTCCTGCCATGCCAGCTGCACCGCCGAAGATGGCTTGCGTCATGCTCGGAATGAAGAGCATGTTGATGATGAACGCGATGAAAACCATCGTGCATGGGATCAGATTAGCAAGCCACATTTCCATCGAATAGTTGCCATTGAATGTCTGCTGGATGAAGGCGTTCAAGAATCCGGCCCACACGAAGATGAAGGCCGCTGCGACGGCGCGAATCATGGCGAAACTAATGAGCACATCGAGGAAATGAAAGAACTTCGCGCGAAATGTCTTTGTCATCAGAAGCGGGACGAACACCGGGCCGAATAGAGCGGTAACGCCATACAGAATGAAGGCGCTGCAGTTGATGAGAAAAAGAATTGCCGAAGCCAGACCTAAGAGAATCTGCACAAGGAAGTAGCAGAGGATCTGGACCGGTGCGGTGAAAGACGGCATCGCGGTGTTGTCCCCCGCCGTCTTTAGCAGTTGAAGCAGGTTGTCAAGCGAGCTTTGATCGAAGGCCGCTACCATCGCCTGGGCAATGTACGAGAAAAAATGGTTGATTCCAAAGCTCGCGCCGGGGAATGGGTTTACCCAATAGTTGATGAGCAGGCAGCAGATGATAAGCCGAAGCAAAAAGTTTGTCAGGTCGCCTGCACGCACCGGTTCATGATGGAGCCGGAACGTCATGCTGCTGGTGTTCCAGTTAACCACCATGCTGATGAGCATGAAGAGAGAGATACAGCTCAGTTCCGTAAGACCGAGCTGGGTCAACGCGCCACCGTTCTGCGTCGTGAGATTGGTGAGATTATTGGTGAACTGGTAAAGCCAATCGACGCCGGAACTGGTGCTCGGAAGAGCCTGCGCTAATAAAACGATGGAAGCCATGTCGGTAATCTCTCTGGTAGGGTGTGTTCGTGATTCTTAGGGCAAGTAGGACTTCCACGTCTTCCCTTCGTGCGCGGCTGCGGAGTTGTGCTGTTTGCGATTGCTCTCCACTTGCTTGCGGAATGCCTCGTCGCGTTCCCTCTGCTCCTCGGCATCCTTTTGCTGTTGCTGGAGGATGGCTGCCGCCTTGGCGGCGGCTGTCGCAGCTCTGTCACTCTGATTGCGTTGATAAATCACGGCACCGCCTATGACGGTCAGTGCCGCGAGGATTGCAATGAGCAGTTTCGTGTTGATTGCATTCAGCATCAAGTCACCGTGACTACGGAAGGTACGTCCGCCAGGTGTTGCTTTCCTGGGCCGCGTTTACGTTGTTGTTGGAACGCTGCTGCTGGATAAACGCAGTCGTATTGAGGTCCTGGGCTGCAGCGTTCCGCTGCTGCATGTTGGCGACGGTCATTTGCGACGCAAGACAGGTCTGGAGCGTGCCTTGCGACTGCATTTCAGACAACTTCTGGGCCTCCGCCGCATTGAGGAGATTGAGCTGCTCAACTTCGGTATTCGTGCCGTCTGTACCGTCTACCTGCTGCGCGGACAGAGTGCTGTTCGCCGTCGCGTTCAGGCCCCTGGCGGAACGGTATTGACCCACTGCGGTCAAGCAGTCCGGCGACACGGAATCAGCCATCTCAATCATTGCGAGTTGGGATAGCTGAGGACTGCCGCTCGCTTGGCCCTTCAGGTAGGTAGTCGCGTCGCTGTTCACCTGGAGCGTTGCTGTAGTCCATGCCGTTGACGATGCGGAGGGCGAGTTGCTGTTGAGCGCCGTCGTCATACCATTGGTCTCGCCGAACAGGTTCTTGACGTTGGCATTCTTCAGGGTCGTGAGCGTCGTTTGCCACTGCTGCTTCAGCGAGAAATGCGTGATGTTGTTCTTGAGCATGTTGTACTGCGTCTCCAGCGTGGTGAGCTGGGACACAAGGCTGGCGTAGCTGGTCGGGTCGAAAACGATGTCTCCGATACCGAAAAGAGCGAAGCTGGGCGTAGCGGTCAGGAGCAAGGCTGCTCCCGTTCCGAGAAGCCACTTCCGCCGTTTGGTTAGACTGAACTTCATACTGCCTCCTGTCTTGGGTTGAACGATGATCATTGCGGCCAAGCGATTCCTTCTGCCTGTCCAAGGAATGCGATTCTGTTCCGTAGTGGTTTAGTCCTCCTCTGCGAGTTGTCGAGCAACCTGAGGAATCACTGACACCCAATCTTGACCGCTGCGTTCGATGGCCTCGGCGAGCGTATATTGCATCTCTGTGAGCCAGTTCGCACGATTCAAGACGAGCGCCACCGCAACTTTCTCTCCGGTGGATTGCACGGCCCAAGCATCGTGCCCGCCGCGTTTCGCGTCGCGGGCCTTGCTGAGGAGATGTTCGTAATGTGCAGCCATTTCAGCACTCCTTTTCTACAAGGTGGGATCGAGGCGGTGTTCCGCGTAGGACGGAATCAGGATGTCCCTGCCGATGTACACACGGGCACGAGAGCCTTCCTTGAGTGTGATCACGGGCAGGCAATTGAGGAAGTGATTCAAGACTTGCTCGCCCTCCGTCGCCGCCTGTTCGGAAATCCCGTTACGGATCTCCGTCGATGGCGATAGAACGCTCCCGTTATTCCCGATTTGCGCCAGTCCGCCCAGTCCACCCACAGCCGCGGCAGCAGCGAACGCCTGCAGATAGCCGTGATCGACGTTAGTAGCCAGTCCGGTCGTGCCTATCGGGTCAAGCCCAATGTATTTGTCGAAATCGAGAGAAAAGCCATCTGGGCAAACGGCACGATGGAAGGTGACAAACATCTTCCGCTGCTGGGCGCTGCCGACACTTTGCACGTTTCCAATCAACCGGGTGCCCTGGGGCATGAGGAGCTGTTGGTGGTCATGCGAGTAATAGTCGGTGGTCAGCATGATGAGAATGGGGCCGCTGAAACCACCGTCGATGTGGTTAGTAACGACTCCTTCCAGCACGGTGCCCTCGAAAACGCGGTACAAGCGTCCCTGATAGGCGTCGAAGTCATAGCCCGCCATCGGATCATGATTGGCATCGGCCTTTGGTTCATGGTCCGAAGCAGTCTGTACGCCAGCGGGTCGTCGTCCGGTATTGTTGCCATCGGGCGATGATGGGCCTCCCGTCACCTCTGAAGTCGCCGTGGTGGTCTCCTGCTCGCGCCCTGCGAGTACCGCTGTGCCGGCGCGAGCGGGGCTGGGGGTACTAACAGGCGCGCCGGTCGCGCGAGCGAAGTCGATCGCGACCGTGTCGCTGTTGATGGCGTCCTGCTGTTGTTTCTCGCGAGCCAAGACTTTTTGCTTTGCCTCTGCCTGGGCCTGCGAGACGTTTGAGGTCTTTTGCGGCGCGTTCGGGCTGTCGCCATAGATCGCCGCGCGTTGCGCGGCGGTCATGGGCGGAGCACCCGTCGCCTCCGGGCCGGGCGTCTCCTGCGCCGCTTGCAATTGCTGCATCGCCGCCGCTAACTCCTGCTGGTGCTGGTGGGCGTCCGCGTCACGCTGGGCCTGCAACTGCTGCTGCGTCTCGAAGCTGGAGACCTGTTGCGGATTCGCAGACGCGGGACGCATCGGTAACGCGCCGGCCGGCGCCGCCTTCTTGTTGCCGGAGACTAGGCTCGACAGGTTGGCAATGCCGATCAGGGCGATGATTACAACCAGCGCAATCACAATGGGCATACCCTTCCGGATGGGTGGCTTCGCTTCCCGCTGCTGGGGAACGGTTGCGGGCGGATTCTGATTCGGTTCCTGCATGCCTATTTCCTTTCGTCGGTGCGGTGGAACTCCACCTTTTGTTTGCCGATTGCCAGGTAGCCGTCATCCAATTGCTTCGGCACGGTGTACAGGCCATCATTGAAATCGAAGTTGATGAGCGAGCCCTTCTTATCTTTGGTCTCGTAGAGGGCGGGCGTTTCCTGGAACTGGCCGCGCAAATAGGTGAACTTGTCATCGCGCCATATCTGCACTAAGCCAAGAGCCCGGCCCTTCTTCTGGTCCCAGGCGTAATCGAAGTGAAGGTTGCCGGGATACTGGCTGCGGTACTGCTCAGCCTTGGAATTCTCAGCCTTCAACTCGGCGGCCTGCGCTTCCTTCGCTGCTGCGGCTTCTTGCTTCGCCTTGTCCAGCTCGGCCGCGGGAACGAAGACGGGCATGGCGGCGAGCTTGTCCTTACCGGCCTGATCGCCGGGCGTAATGAAGACCTTGGAATCGAAATGGGGATCTCCGTCGCTGGAAACTTCCCGTAATTGCAGGGTGTACTCGTTGCCGTGATCGGAAACGATGTGGAGGTCCGTCGTGCTGTTGGCTATCTTGGGCTTGACGCTGATGAAACGGCTGGCGATGTGCCCGCCATCGAAAACCCAATCGACCGTATCTCCGCCGAACACAGTGGCGATCTTTTCCTCGGCCGGGAGCAGGATTAAGGTCGATTGCAGGAGACCCGTGCGAATCAGGGGCGGTGTATCCGCCTCAGACACAATGACCGTGCGCGGTGCGCTCGGTTCGAGGCGATGGGGTTCGGTCGCGGCGAAACCATTTGTGGAGGAGCTGGCGAACGCAAGCCCGCAAGCGACGATGATGGTGATAGGTGGTTTCACGACGTGGCCCTTTCGGTTAGTGGTTGGAGTGGAATCAGAGAGTCTCGCCCTGGGCAAATCGCGTTATGCCCTCGGAAAGTCCGTATTTTTCAATCAGCTTCGACCGGCGTACGCGATCTTTGGGTTTAGTCGAAAACGTTGCGTAGCTGCGGCTGTCGAGATTCAGAGTGACAACCTTGGTCAAACCGTCGCGCCGCATATACAGTCCTTCGCGATCCTGCAGGCTCTCGAAGAGAGCGATCTGCTGATCGTTCATCTTGAAAAGCTCGGCATACCGCTTGCGGTTGAACGTGGCGTCCTTAAGGAAGAGGAAAGACGTGCAAGAGTTCACGATGCTGTCGGCGTTTTCGCCAAGGTCATCGGCGGATTGGCCGATCATCGTCACGCCGCCAAGGTTCTTGCGGACGGTCTTGATCGAAGCGAGAGCGCCATCCAAGAGCTGCTTGTTCTTCATCGAAGAGAAAATTTCTTCGATGAGGATGTGCTTCGGTACACCAAGGTTGGCGGGGTTGTAGAGCACGTCGTTGATGCGCCGGAGTAGCCAAACCATTAGCGGCTCGATCAGGTCGGCGTACTGCTCATTGTTGACGCCCTGGAAGTCGAAGCACTGAAGCCGCGACAACGAAAGACTGTCTTCCACGTTGTCGAAGACGGCGTTGTAGAAGCCCTTGCCGACCCACTTCGATAGGTAGCGATCAAGCTTCTTCGGCAGGAACAGATTTGATAGCCGGCGATTGGCAGGGTCTAGCAGGTACATATCCTGCACTGCCTTATGGATCACGTCATCGTCTTCGGGTTCCAGCTCTGCGCCCCCGTTCGTCAAGAGCAGCTTGATGAAGGAGTAAAGGAATTTGATGTTGCTCTCAGTCGGCTCCAGGGCGAACGGATTGACACGCGGGCCGTCCTTTCCGACGCGATCGACACGTCCGCCATACAGCTCGACGACACTCTCATAGCTACCGCCGATGTCAAAGATGTAGGTAAAACCGCCGTATTTCTGCTCAAGCGCGATCAGATTATTTCCATGCACGCTCTTGCCCGTACCCGTTGGACCGATGATGAGCATGACGCGAACGCCATCTACATACGCGTCTTGGAAGAACGGCGTCCGCGTGCGGGTCTCGAAGATGTTGAGATACTCGGCATCAAGATCTTCCGAGTGTGGATGTCCGATGTGGGGCGCGAACACAGAGGAGAGGCGCGCGTGATGATCCTCTGCAAGCCAAAGGGGGAAGACGTTGAACTTGTGATTGCCGGGAAACACTGCGTAGAACGCGCAGAGATTCCCAAGCGTCTCCTCGATGACCTGGGCGCGCGCATCCACGAAAATGCGGTGGACGGCTGGCACAACGTCGCGCAACTGGTCGGCACAGCGTGCCGCCAGCAGCAGACGAAGCGAAAATTCGCCCTGGGCCTTTTTATCGAGCGAGCGGATGACTTCGCTGAGATCATCAACGTTGTTGTTTGCGGCCTTCGCACCGGCGCCGGTATCGAGCGAAGCGCTATCGCGTCCGCTCATAACGCGCGTCAAAACTCCGACTTTGAAAAACGAGATGAACTTTTCTTGCTGGTCGATCTCTTTGCGTGCTGAGGAAGCGGACCTTACGCGCCAGGTCGAGCAAAGGACGCTGTCACAGTCGAGCGAGAGCAGTCCGGAGAAAAGGCAGGGCCGCGAAGCCTCCGGCGTGGCTTTGAGCGAAAACATCTGAACGTGGCGCTTGCCAACCTCGACATGGTCGCTATGCCATGCGACCGGATTCTTGACGATTTGACGGTCTACGCCCGTGTCGCTACGTAGTTGGTCGCGCCCTGCCCATTCCTCAAGATTGAAGAGGTAGCTGAAGAATCGGAAGGTGTCGTCCTTACTGAGCAACCGAAGGCCAAGCGAGCTGCCGAGATGGCCTTCGAGCAGTGTGGCCGTTTTCTCAAGTTCGGCCAGCATGCGCGAGGTCTCATAGGCATTGTCTTTCGGCTTCTGCTCAAACGCTTTGACCTTTGCCGGCTCCAGGGTCAGGCACCAATGAAGGTCGATGCGCCGAAATCCTGCGGTCTTGTCCAGATGCGCAAGGCGATCGCTCGCGAAGACTTCCGTAACGGTGTTTGGGTACTGCGGCTGCCGGGGCAGATCGAAGCCGGACATGACTCGTGTGTACTGATACAGGCAAGAGCCCTCCGGCAGTCCGCGCAATGCACCTTCAATCTGACGGGCGCGAGACTCAAGTTCCAAGTCCGTCAAGCTCTCCTCGTCCATACCGGCGACGGAGAACAGGCATCCGTAGCCGCCGCCCTTGAGGGCAAAAGTGCTCGGACTGACGAAGCGAGAGATCGGCACGATGCTGCAGGCCGCTCCAGCTTTCGCAAACCACGGCGTGTTTTTTAGTTGTTCAGTATTTGCGCGGGTCATAGTAAGACTTCTGGTTGAGGCCAAGGCCCCACAGTTGGAACATCTTTGGGTGTTTGCGCACGATGAACCATGCACCGCCCGCGAGGGTTGGAAATGCGAGAATCGCGAGCATTCGGAACCCGACAAGGAAAACCGTTACGGTCACAAACACGATGACCATCCACGTCGAGAGCTCAAGCCCAAGCTTGGCTCTCGGCCGGTTCAAAGCCTGGTTGATCGGTAACGGTTCTCCCCGCCTGGTCGTCTGCATGACAGCTCCTACATCGTTTGCCCGGTGAGAGAGCCAATCCAGCCCGCGCCCCATCCGAGAATGCCAGCGCCGAACAGCGCGCCAAAAAGCCCTGGAATGGCGTCCTGAAAGCGACCGCTCATCATCCGAATTCCGGCGAAGATGAGCCCGCCGAAGCAGATGACAGCGCCCGCATAAATTGCGAAGGTTTTGAACGTGCCCATCAACGTCTGTGCGCCAGAAAAGTCCATCGTTCCCTGGGCATGAGCAACGCCGGCGAATGACAGGGCAACCAAGGTAGGCGCCATGACACGGAGCACGCGAGTAAGGGTTTGTTTGAAGGAGTGCGACGCTCGCCGGGCGGCGAGCGGAAAAGGCAACCGATTGGAGGTCTTTCCCAATCGTACTGAGCGGCGGAACTGAATCACTTTGCACCTCCGCTGACTTGGAATTCGTCAGCTATGGCGCAAACCTAAAGCTCGTCCGATGCGGAGTCCAATCACTTCTCGGATGGCCGCTATTCCGTCCGGTTATAGCGATTGCAAATACCCGCAGAAATGCTACTTAAAGTTCTCCGTATCGCCGGATGATCTGGGGTTCGCCTGCCCCGCCGATGTACAACTCGGCACTGAATTCCATCTTTGGACAGGTTGTGCTGGAGAAACTCGTCCCATCCGTGAAGTCAATAGCGACTTCGGTCTCGCCGGATGACCCCGTAAGAACGAATCTCATGGAACTAATTGTTTTGCCTTCGACATCGGGAACCAAAATCTCACGATCACTCATGTAGCACACTCCATGTCCCTCCCAACTGCCCCTTATTAGGGGATTCCGCTAGAGTTTCACAGACTTGGAGGGTGAGCAAGTCAAAACAGAATGAAACTCGGAGATCACGAAAGGCTCAGACGGCCGCGCACCAGAAAACGTACGACAACCTTCTAAAATTGCTGATCGAGGCCCGAGAAGAATCTGGAATGACCCAGCGAGAAGTCTCCGCAGGACTGGGTAGGTCGCACTCTTTTCTCTCTAAGTGCGAAACCGGAGAGCGGAGTGTCGATGTCATTGATCTGCTGCAACTGGCAACGCTGTACGGAAAGCCAATCCAATATTTCTTTCCGAATCAAAAATAGCGTATGTGTCTGCGCCTTGTAAAAGCGTGAGATGCATCGATCTCAGACAGCGCAGCCTATTTGCCTGGCGACCGTGCAAATTAGCGGGAATCGGCAGACGGAGATGGCAGTTCGTATCGAGTCAGTTCATAGGCGCCACTGTCGTGCATGGTGATTTCCATTGCTTGGTTCACCAAATCATCCGCGCCTATTTCCGTTAAGATGATGTCGAAGAGTTGGACTTCATCGTGGGCTGAGAGCTGGTCCGGTCCGTTGATGCAAACCAGACCGGCGTGAATCGGCATGTTGGCATATTGGCCTTTCGAGCCGGGCTCCTGCGCGGAACCTCTGAAGTCAACGCTGTTCCGCGTTACAAACGTCCAGTCAAGTTCCAAGATGAATCGCTTGAGCTCCCAGTCTTTCCAACCACCTTTTCCCAGCCAGGTCACATGAGAGCTTTCAGGAAAGCCGCGCTCGCGCGCCAAAGCCGTGAGGTCTGGGTTGAGACATTCGTCGATCAGGAACTTTAGGACCAATTCAGCCTGCAATTCGGGATTTGAGGTTTCCCCGCTTAACACTCAGGACCTTGGTGCCGGCAGGGAAGCGGAGAGGCTTTGGACGGCCGCGAAGCGGCACGGCTTTTGCGTAGACGGTAGCAAGTTCCACTTGCAATTCAGTCAAGCTCGGATACGACTTGAGAATCCGCTCCATCGGTGTGCCAGCTTCGACGATCGCCGCAACGGTATGAACTGGGATGCGGGTTCCTCGAACCACAGGCGTCCCCCCCAAAATCTCAGTATCTTCCACGACCATTTTTTCTGCCGCGACCAGCATTCGCAGCCGGCCATCGACTTCCTTCCAGAGGCCGTCGAAACGGACGGTCAGAAAGTGATCCTTGATGATGTAATGCTTCCAATCGTTCCAATCGCGGTCTTGGACGAGCGCGTTCCGGATGGCTTGCAGGCGCGCGCTTGCGGTGAGCGATCCCGCGGTCTCGAAATAAAAAGAGATGAACAGGCAGGCATCCGTGCGCACCGTGCGGGTAGGCGACAGGCTATACCAGCCGTCCGGTAGAATCTGCTCGTCGATGACGCGATTGATTTGAGGCAGGGAGACCCCAGCCGCCACCGCTGCTTCGGTTGTCGTCAAGCGTTCCAATAGAGCTTCCATCATGGCCATCTCCTGAATTGAGTATAATCCTTCAGGAGCGGCTGAACAATTATCAAAGTTGCTGCGAATTGGTGAAATGGACGAGACTTCTGAGAGAAGGGTAGGTGTAGTCTTTGAGCCGTTCTGTCCACGACCAGGTATCCAGAAGCGGCTATGGAGATAAGACCCTTCGGCCGAACGCCGATTGCTTATCTCGCGTCAAAAACTTCGTCAAATTGTGCGCCGAAAGGGCTCCAAAACGTCCTTCCTGCTCCGCATACTCCATTGATAACAAAGGTGCTCCATGCGTTACACACCGCCTGTTAACCGAAGGGTTGTAGGTTCGAGTCCTACCTCAGGAGCCATAAACTCTATAATAATCAGCAGTTTGCAGAAGCCACCCAAAAGATGGCTTTCTTCGTTTTGGTCAAGTGGCTGTTTTGGTGGCTGTGGGGATTTTTGTGGCTGCGCTTTGCCGATCTGTTCAAGTCTGATGTGCTTGCTCACGCGTGGGGTCGCGCACAGATAGGGGTTGGATTGTCACCCCTCTCTCGCCAACCGCGCTGCCTGTTTAGAGTGTCTTTCGATGTCCGTCCGCGGGATAACAGTTGATTGCTTTTGCGAGATTCAAGATGCCAGCCCAATGGAGTGCGATCTAGCTAGTCAGTCCTTGATCCTCTAGATTTGACCACGTTCAAATAGTTCTTGACGTCAATGACATGAACGCGCATGATTTGACCATGGTCAAAAACGAGCTAGCAACGGACAAAGGCGAGCAAACCCGCAAGCAAATCTTTACGAGTGCACTTGAGCTCTTCCGGAAGTGCGGATTCGATGCCACAACCATGCAAGCCATCGCGGCTCATGCCGGCGTAGTGAAGAGCGCCGCCTACTACTACTTCCCCAGCAAAGAAGCTCTGATTCAGGCTTATTACGAGAATGTTCAGGCGGAGCAGGAACATCTGTGCGGAGAACTTTTCGCCACGACCACAGATTTGAAGACCCGTTTGGTTACAGCTCTGCAATCGAAATTTGATTTGACCATGAATGATCGCAACCTGCTCGGAGTGGTTTTTAGGTATACCGGTGAGCCCCACCATCCGCTTTCCTGCTTGGGTCCCGGTACCGCTGAGATTCGCCGTCGTAGCACGCAGGTATTCCAAGACGCCATCGCGGAAGAAAAGCTGCCTCAGGACCTTCGTGTGCTGCTTCCAGTTGCACTCTGGGCTTTGCAGATGGGACTGCTGGTGATGTTTCTTTACGACGACTCCGCGAACCAGCAACGAACACGCCGGATGGCGGATGGTGCCTTAAACCTCACATTGAAGCTGCTTGGGCTTGCAAAACTTGCCATCCTGAAGCCCATCCAGAAGGCGGTTCTCGAGTTGCTCCAACAAGCCGAACTGCTCCCAGGAGATTCCCAATGATCCAAATTGATGAAACGACCCTCATTCATGCTCCGATTAAGCGCTGCTTCGATCTCTCCCGAAGTGTTGAAGTGCATTTACTCGCAAACGTCCACTCCGGGGAACAAGCCATGGCCCTCGGCGGCGTTACGTCCGGTCTTGTGGGGCTCTTACAGGAAGTGACCTGGCGGGCAAAACACTTCGGCGTCTGGCAGACCCTAACCAGCAAGACGACCGCTATGGAGTCGCCCCGATATTTTCAGGTGACGATGATCCCGGGGATCTTTCGCTTCATGCAGGCCGACCACCTGTTCCGCGCAGTAAAGCCTGGTATCACCGAAATGACCGATCGCTTCTGTATCGAGGCCCCTCTTCAAATACTTAGTCCGATCGCGGAGGTTATGTTCTTACGCCGCTACATGCTCAGTCTCCTGCGTGAGCGAAACGCTGTCATCAAGCAAGTGGCCGAATCCTCAGACTGGCAGCGGTATCTGAAGAGCGAGCCGGATCAGGAAAGGTGCTCGTCCTTATGAAAATCGTCATTGCAGGTGGAAGCGGGCAGGTCGGTACGATTCTCGCTCGACACTTTCATAAAGAGGGCAACCGAGTCTTAGTCCTTAGCCGACGAGCGCAGAACACGCCTTGGCAAACCCTCCAGTGGGATGGTGAAACACTCGGGCCTTGGCTCGCGGACGTAGATGACTGCGATGTCTGGATCAATCTCGCGGGCAGAAGTGTAAATTGCCGCTATAACAGGAAAAATCGCAGAGACATTCTGGATTCACGTGTCCTGTCTACATCAGTTCTCCATGAAGCGATCACACGGCTTGAGAGCCCACCTGAAGTCTGGCTCAACGCTAGCACCGCGACTATTTATCGTCATGCACTTGATCGCTCGATGGATGAAGCCACTGGAGACCTGGGAGGAAACGAACCGGGCGCACCGGATACGTGGAACTTCTCCATCGAGGTTGCAAAAGCGTGGGAGAAGGCGTTCTTTTCTATCACGACACCGAAGACGCGTCAGGTAGCCCTGCGAAGTGCCATGACCTTCAGTCCCGATCATGGCGGTGTCTTCGATGTCTTCTCAAAACTGGTTCGTCACGGCCTGGGTGGAACGAATTTACCAGGCACACAGTTTGTTTCCTGGATACATGAAGTCGACTTTATTAACGCAGTCGAGTTCTTGATCGCGAGTCCAACCGTTTCAGGCCCCATAAACCTTACGTCTCCTCATCCACTTCCGAATTCGCAGTTTCTCCGTATTCTGCGCAAAGCATGGGGTGCCCGCTTCGGAGTGCCCACACCGCCATGGATGCTTGAGATCGGTACGTTCTTGCTCCGCACCGAATCCGAGCTGGTTCTGAAGAGCCGCCGCGTTGTTCCGGGTCGACTACTTGACGCAGGATTTGCATTCAGCTATCCAACATGGGAGCAGGCTGCTCCAGACCTCGTTGCTCGCTCGCGGAGGTATGCCCTGTGACCTCAACGTCGGGTCTATACATCGAGATTGACATCCCAGCTGACATCGATCTTGTTTGGCACCTCACTCAGGATCCGGCTTCGCACCAACGCTGGGACCTGCGCTTCAGCGAGATTGAATACCTGCCGCGACCGAATTCTAATGAACCGCAACGGTTCCTTTACCAGACACGCATAGGCTTCGGTCTTGCTGTCGCCGGCACCGGCGAGAGCATGGGGCAGCGGGACTCTCCAGAAGGAGATAGAACATCTTCGTTGCGATTTGCGTCGGACGATTGGAAGTCGCTCATCAAAACTGGCTCAGGCTATTGGCGCTACCTTCCCAACCCGCGCGGCGTACGTTTCCTTACCTGGTACGACTACGAAGTGCGCTTCGGCAGTCTGGGGCGCTGGGTCGACCGCATGCTCTTCCGGCCCATGATGGGCTGGGCAACTGCCTGGAGCTTCGATCGGCTCCGTCTTTGGGCTGAAACCGGACAGACGCCCGAGTCCACGCTCAGGTTCTCACCCATGCTGGCCTCAGCGAGTCGCTGCCGTCGCAAGCCGGCCAAGGAGCAACCATGATCTCCATCTACGAACGCGCTCTTGGTGCCGATTTCGTCAAGCTTCATCCCCAGATTCAACGCCGCTTCTCCCTTCATTCACAGTCGGGGATCGGTGCAGTGGGCACGGGAACGATGGAACGGATATGGCACGGAGCTCCCTATACATTGCCTTTTTTGTACGTCGGCACTTGGCGGAGCATCATGTTCCCCGAACATGGAAAAGATGTTCCATTCACGATCGAGAACTACGCCTACATTGATCCTCTCGGTCGAGAAACTGTTAGTTGGGTGCGGACCTTCTCCACTAAACGCAAGCGCCGCTTCGACGCCTACATGATCTTCAGTGAAGAACGCGGCTGCATCATCGACTACCTCGGCACACACCAGCACTTGGCGGTGGATATACAGGTAAGCGTTGCTGACAATGGCGGCCTTCGGCTCCGCTCTGGAGAGCAACGCTTTTACGAAGGCCCGGTCGCCTTTCGCTTTCCATGGCTCTTTACTGGAGTAGCAGATGTTTGTGAGTGGTATGACGACGATCAGGAATGCTTCTGCATCGATGTGAGTGCCAAGAACCGGATCTGGGGAGGGCTCTTCGGGTACCGTGGCCGGTTCACGGTTGATTGGGTCAAGATGTCTCCAGAGCAAGTTCCGAGCGCGATCCTGCCCAAGCGCCTTGAAGCGAGAGTTTAACTCTTCCCGCTCCGTCAGGTTTGACCCGTTCTTAGCCAAGACGTCGAAGCGATAAATGCCTTCCGAAGCAGGCAGGGTATATAAGAGTGCTCAGTGGTTCACTAACTCAGCAGTAGACCGGAGCCCTAACCCTCCCACCCGTGGGGACGTACCCTTCACTCCAGCGTCCGTCAAGGCGCTTCGCCCGCTACGCGGCGCGCAGAATCGCGCGGCCTTGACCGACGCTTCCGCTCCGGGTGAGGCGCTGTCATGAGAAGAATGTCTTCTTCTCATGTGTCCAAAACACATGAAACAAGCGACAGCGGAGAGCCATAGCGAGCTGGCCAGGGCAGCGAAAGCTGACGAGGCCGCAATCAATGCCGAGCCCGTCCAGAATGGGTAAGAATGGGTGAAAAAATGGGTAAGAATGGGTGAAAACGGATATTTGCTGCGATCGGGTGCAAAATGGCTATAAATGGGTGAAAATGGGTATCAGTCATGCACCGCATCACCAACATTACGATCACCCCGGAAATCCTTAAGCTCATCGCAGAAATCGATGAATTCAAAGGGCGCTGGACGGTCATTGAAACCCTCGCCCCTGAAAAACTCACCACTCTTCGACGTATTGCCACAATCGAAAGCGTGGGGTCGTCCACCCGTATCGAGGGGTCGAAGCTCAGCGATGCAGAGGTGGAGAAGTTGCTCTCTGGACTCCATACCAAATCATTTGCCAGCCGCGACGAGGAGGAAGTCGCGGGCTACGCCGATGCGATGGATATGATTTTCGAAGGGTACGATGCGATTGCTTCGACCGAGAATCACATCAAGCAGCTCCACGGTGTTCTCCTCAAATACAGCTCCAAGGATCAGGACCATCGTGGCCAGTGTAAGACCGTCACGAACCATGTCGAGGCGTTCGGACCTGACGGTCAGAGTCTGGGCGTTGTCTTCGAGACGGCGACCCCGTTTGAAACGCCGAGATGGATGAAGGACCTTGTCGATTGGTTCAATCGCGCCGTGGAAGAGGAGACCCATCACCCTCTGATCCTCATTGGGATCTTCATTGTGGTGTTCCTCGCTATCCATCCGTTCAAAGACGGCAATGGCAGGCTATCGCGTGCGCTTACGACCTTACTATTGCTACGGGCCGGTTACAGCTACGTCCCCTACAGCTCGATGGAAGGCGTGGTTGAGCAGAATAAGGACAGCTACTATCTGGCCCTCCGCAGGACTCAGCAAACGATCCGCAAGGAAGAACAGAACTGGGAGGCTTGGTTGGTCTTCTTCCTGAAGACGATGGCTAAGCAGAAAGATAATCTCGCCGCGAAGGTGAAGGAGGAGCAGGCGCTTCGCTCATCTTTGGCCGCCCTTTCCCGTCAGATTTTGGAGTTGGCGAAAACGCGCGGCGAAGTCACCGTCAAGGAAATCGAGGACTCGACCGGCGCGAACCGCAACACCATTAAGGTGCATGTCAAGAAGCTGGCAGAGCAACAATATCTGCGTCAGGTCGGGCAGGGGCGCGGGGCACGCTACACGATCAAGTAGCTGCCGCGCGGCTGGCCTCAACGGTCATGAAGGCGCAAGGTAAACCATCTCCTTCAAGGAGTGCAAATCTTAGAGTCTCGGGTCAATTTGTTCACTTTCCAGTGCTAGAACTCCGAAGACGCACTCATGAGTGAGGCGCGAGGGCTCCTTGCGAACGAACCGCTCAAGCGCCTCGATGCCAAGTGCAAACTCCCGGCTGGCGAGGGAGCGCTTGGCCCCCACGTTCCTTGAACGAAGGCGTTCAAGGTTCTCCGGCAGGAGATACTCTGGGCCGTAGATGATGCGAAGGTATTCGGCACCCCGGCATTTTATGGCTGGCTGGGTGATCCCGCGTCGGCCTTCAGCGATGAAGTTGAGCGGTTTAACGACCATGCCTTCTCGGCCTTGAGCCGTCATCTGCGTCCACCAAGCGACTGCATCCGAAGTGCTCGCTTCATCTTGAAGATCAACGATCTTGAATGGGGTAGCGAACAAGATCTCCGTATCTGCTCCGCAGAGCTTGGCAATCGTCTCCATGTGCCAAGTGTGTGGCTTGTCTGTATGAACTGTTCCTTCACTTGCCAGGATGTGGAATGGTGCAAGTTTGAGATCGGCCAGTGAACCGACCGGCCAGCAGTATTGCCGATAGGCCGTGGTGTAATGCTCGACAGCGCTGAGTCGTTTAGCGGTTTGTTCGGATAGCGATTCCAGGCCCGGAACACGCAGTAGTGCCTTCGTGATGAGTTCACTCTCAGCTCGCAACGCATGGACGCCGGCATTGCCAACAGGCGCATACTGCTTCTGGAGCAACTCCTGCGCCTTCGCAGACCAGGGCATCAGCTCGCAGTCCAGACAGAGCCAATCCGTCGCGAGTTCTTCCCATAGCCCGGATCTCTCGACTGCTGATTGCAAGCGGGCGAGAAACTGATGCTCCAAGGCTTCATCGGTGAAGAAGCGGCGACCGGTGCGGGTATACACCGTTCCGAGTGACGCTTGGACAACGCCGAAGCGTTTCTGAGATACGGTCTCGTCTTTACAGAGGACAACGACAGCGCGAGATCCCATGTGTTTCTGTTCGCAAACAACGGTGGCGATCCCTTCCTTGCGGTAGAAGGCGAATGCCTCGTCCGGATGTTCCAGCAGGTTCTCGTGCTTACTTGTCTCGGTGGGTGACATCGTCGGCGGAAGATAGATGAGCCACTTGGGGTCACTTGCGAACCGGCTCATGACTTCAAGCGCCGCAATCGCATTCTCTTCCCGAATCGTGATCTTCGGCTTCAGCCGTGTGCCGATGAGACGTTTACCGACCACATCGGCAGGATCGAGCACATCATCCTGTGCGTGCTGCAAGGGCCGCTGACTCTCGGTCGCTTCGGGCAGGAAGGGACGGGCAGGCTCGTAGTATGTCTGATGCGCTTTGCGATACGATCTCGCGCTCGGGATAGCGCAGCGCTGTGAGTTGGCCACCGAAGACACAGCCGGTATCAATGTTGACCGTGTTGTTGAGGAAGAGCGGCTCGGGTACGGGCGTGTGTCCATAGACCACAAGTGCCTTACCGCGATAGTCCGCCGCCCAGTTGTAGCGAACCGGCAGACCAAATTCATCCGTCTCTCCTGTTGTCTCGCCAAAGAGGGCAAACTCTCGCACAGCTCCTGATCCGCGACCGTGCATGGACTCCTTGAGGCCAGCGTGAGCAACGATCAGCTTTCCATCATCGAAGACATAGTGGCTGACAAGACTATCGAGAAACTTGGCGACTTCGACA
Source organism: Granulicella sp. (assembly GCA_965277925.1). Classification (GTDB taxonomy): domain Bacteria; phylum Acidobacteriota; class Terriglobia; order Terriglobales; family Acidobacteriaceae; genus Granulicella. The sequence continues at coordinate 4,539,844 of OZ255850.1, forward strand.
CGGAACTCATTCGATTCCACGCCGAGTTGTTCCATCGTCTCTGCGAGACCGTGCGTACGCTTTACGTCCCGGCCTCGCAATGCTCTGACGAGCTTCATGTCGTGATTGCCTGGAACACAGAACGCTTGTCCAGATTGCACCATGCTTGAAACGAGACGAAGTACCTGAACAGTCCCTGGGCCGCGATCAACAAGGTCGCCCACAAAGACCAGCTTGCACTCGCCTGAGGAATAAACCGAATACGCTGCCGTTCCGGCAGCTCGTCCAATCGCAAGCGTTCCTTCGCTGTCTCCAATGAACGCCATGACACATCCATTCCGAGGATGGTCTCAAACTGCTTCTCAGATAGGAACAACTTGAGTAGCTTGCCCTCACCACACCCGAGATCGACCACACGCTTTGCACCTGTATCTCGTATGACCGACAACACGGTTTGCAGGCGTTGGTCATGGAGGGAAGGTGCCCGTTCCGTAACCGGCGGCTCGGCGGAAGGCGTTTGATCTGCCTCGTCACTCGGCGCGTCCTCCGCCAGCAAACGGCTCAACGCTTCTCGCGTAAGACTCCGCTGACGCTTCAGGTATCGAGAGACAATGAGGTCCTTTTCTGGATGGGCACCAAGCCATCCTTCGCCGCGCTTCAGTAACTTTTCGATCTCATCATTGGCTACCCAGTAGTGCTTTTCGTTGTCCAAGACCGGGATCAGGACATAGAGGTGTGTGAGCAGATCTTGCAGCCGAACGGTACCTGCAACAGTGAGGGTGACGTAGGGGGATGCGCCCCATTCAGGAAACTTGTCGTCGAGCTGCGATCCCTGCATTTCGACGGAGTATCCGAGCGGCTCGAACAGACGCTTGACCAAATCCTCACCGCCACGTGCAGCGATGACGGGAAGGTGGGCAATCAATGGAATCGCTGTCTCTGCAAGCTCCTGTCGATCCTTACTCCGCCCGCTCATAGCTGTGCTGAAAATACGCCCCAGTGCGACGCTGAGGAATGAGTTCGCAGCGTAAGGGCGATCATTAACGTACTGTTCCAGCTGATCGGCACAATATATAGTGTAGCCTGCGTAATTGTCTGGGTGATTCCGGAGACGTTGAATCGCAGATAGGACTCACGCGTGTAATTCGCGGATGAGTTCTCCACCAAAACGTAGCTATTCGTCCCGTAGCTGTTCGCGGCATATGTGCCGCCGTTGACGTACGCGTCGGCCACATCGCCCAAGGCCTGGGCACCTGTTCCGACGAAGAAAGCTATGCGAAAGATTTGGCTCTGACTGCCGTTACACGTCGATGTTGCCATTCCATCCGTGTCCGCAGTGAGGCACTCCTCACTGTCGGTATTGCCTTGAATGGAGTAATCACCAACCTCAACGAATTCATAGTTGCCGTTCCTTAACGAAACGACCTGCCACTCCTGTCCCGCCGTGACGTTTTGCCCGGAATGCACCGCGGCCAGTTGGAGTGTACTACCACTGTCACTCCAGTCTTCGTTATTGCCGGTCCCTAGGTTTGCCTGCTGGAATCCATAGTTCTGAATGGCATAGGTCCCGTCAGCCGTAGCCGAGAAAACCCATTCCTGGGTGGCGCTTTGTGCACAGGAGTCGGCCACCACCATTCCAGTCCCGGTATTTCCATCCAGGCAGGCTCCGTTTTGGGCGGTGCTCATAATTTCGTACGTTCCGTTCGCAGACACCGGAGCAGAGAGAAGCGCCGGCACATCCAACACCCATGGGGCGGTCGGAGACACATTCGAGCTTCCGCCCGTCCACAGGAGCCCACCCAGCGCAGGGCTGCACGAGTATCCGCTTCCGCTTGCGGTACAGTCTCCGGTCAGAGGGGAGACTGTGGTAAGCACGGCTTGACAGCCGCTGCTGGAAATCTGACTACAGGCTGCCGCTGACATTAGGAGAAAAGAAGGGGATTTATATATTTGACTCCCTGAGAGAATTGAAGACACAACTGTTCGCGCCGTTGGGTCTTCAGGTTAGTAGACCAACGCTGAAACATCCATACCAGTCAGAGTGTGCTGTCCAAGGCACACCTTAGGCATGGAGTTCAACAGGTTCATGGCGTACTTGATGGAAGCAACGATTGCAGGGTCTAAAGCGATGTTCATAAATGATTTTCCTGTCAGGACAGTGTAACGGTATAGGCTGCTAACTTCTACCGTCCGCCCTTCAGTCTATGATTCGACGCTCAGAAGAGTAAACTTGTCGCATGAAACGACGCCGCAAGCCCATACGAAGCTTCAACAGCGTGGATGCCCAGAGCGGCTATGCCATCCGTATGGGACAAGCTAAGAGTGGTGATTGGTCGGCCATAACATCGGCTGCGAAAGGCATGTACGTTCTCGGAACGGGTCGCACAGTTGGCAAATGCCGCAAGAGCATAAGCGATGAAATTCGTGAGACGGTGGAATGGCTGCGCGAGGACGGCAGGCCAATCCCCGAGCCTGAACACGTGAAGTGCCATTCTCATCTTGAAATTGCAAGCCCCTGCACAGTTCACGCCGTGCAGGGGCTGTTAGACCGACTGTTCCCTAGAAGCCAGAATGGTAGGCAACGATCAAGGCGACGATGGCCTTTACGATCACAGATAAGGGAATGAGAGCGGTTGTTACAAGCTCCAAAGTGGAGCGATTAGTTGCAGACATAGTAAAACTCCAATACAGCAGTAGTCCTCACGGCTTTTCACGTGCCAGAGGTGAATTCTCCCGTCTTGCGGTTGTCGCCCCAAGCGGTTGGGTCAATCCCACGCTAAGCGCCTGAAAAATACTTGCCAAAAGATACCAGATAGCACTTGACTCCCTCACGGTAGTTATGTACTATTGGTTCATGAGCAAGAGCACAATCAGCACGATGCAACTCTTCCAGATGTTCCCCGATCAGGAAACAGCAAGGGTTTATCTGGAGACTCGGCTTTGGCCTGAGGGCGCAACTTGCCCGACTTGCTCCAGCCGTGAGCGGATCACAACCCGCAAGGGCGGATACTACCGTTGCAATCGCTGCAAACTGGACTTCACCGTTCGGACGGCAACGATCTTCGAGCGTTCCCACGTTCCCCTGCACAAGTGGATTTATGCGATGTATCTGCTAGTGACTTCCCGCAAGGGCATCTCGTCCATGCAGTTGGCCAAAGAGATTGGCATAACCCAGAAGTCGGCCTGGTTCGTCCTCCAGCGGCTTCGTGAGGCTTGCGGTAACGACACAACCCTTCTCAGTGGTCTGGTGGAGATTGACGAAGCCTACTTCGGCGGCAAAGAGAAGAACAAACACGAGAACAAGAAACAGAAACTAGGCCGTGGCACGGTAGGTAAGACGACTGTGCTTGGGATGCGTGAGCGCGGCGGACGTACCAAGGCCAAAGTCATCAGCAAGGTTGACGGAATCACCTTACACGCATCTGTCCATGAGCATGTGGAGGGTGGCTCTGAGATTCACACAGACGAGCACCTTGGCTATCAGGGACTCGGACATTACTACATGCACGAAGTGGTCAACCACGGCGCGGGTGAGTATTCCCGCCAAGGCGTGACCACGAACGGCATGGAGAGCGTCTGGGCGGTTATGAAGCGCGGTATCCACGGTGTTTACCACCATGCCAGCGCGAAGCATCTTGGGCGCTACGTTGATGAGTTTACCTTCCGCCTGAATGACGGCAATGTGAAGGTGCATACTATGCATCGGCGAGAGAGTTTCATTACTGCTGCCTCTAGCATCCGCCTCACATATGCGAGGTTGACCGCATGAAAGATGCACCCGATCTGCTAAACGCTATTGTGGACAAGGTATTGGCGTACCGACCCAAGCCTAAGAGCAAGGGTGCGAAGAAACGAACGCGCAAGAAAAAAGCATTAGAGAAACAAGCAAAACCCGCCCATTGATGGCGGGTTTTCTATTTGGAGATCAAATGAACCTCGAAGTTCAGCAAGATTTAGACACGCCGATGACACTCAGGATGTTCCATGAGCAGATGGCTCTCAGGAACAACCCGGCGCAAACCGAGGCCGCCATTCATCGTGCAATGGCGTCTTATGGGCCTACGATCACACACGCCGCAAGGAACGCAGCCGAACAGAATAGGAAGCGACTTCCTATTTCACGGTAGTTCCTGCCTGTAACGCTTTGGAGTGTTCTACTCGCCAATGCCCGTTGGCGATTGACGCTAGGGCGTGTTCACACTAACGCAGTGCTTCGATGATGAGGGTGAAGGTGAGGAAGCCGAGGAAGAGAACATCGAGTTTCTCGAATCGCGAGAAGATTCTGCGGAATCCCTTCAGGCGTCGGAATAACCGCTCGATTTCATTGCGTTTTTTGTAAAGCGCACGATCGTACTCCCAAGGCTCGATGCGGTTGGACTTGGGCGGAACAATCGGGATCATGCCGAGGCTGAGCACCAGTTGTCTGGTTTCGTCGCCTTCGTAGGCCCGATCCATCAGCATTGGCAGGCCCCCCGGCATGGGGCCAAGTTCGGTCAGCAGAGCGCGTCCTTCGGGCGCATCGTGGGCGTTGCCGGGGGACAGGGCGAAGGTTATGGCCGTTCGAGCATTCGCGGCAACCAGATGAACCTTGGTGTTCCATCCGCCGCGCGACTTGCCGATGGCCTGAGGCCCGTTTTTTTTAGGGCTCCGGTGCCATCCGGATGCACCTTGATGGAGGTGGAATCGAGAGCGAAAGCTTCGATCTTGATGCGAACGATCTGTTCGGCCTGCAACTTCTCGAATACCCGGTCCAGAACGCCGTTCTTCGACCAGCGATTCATACGCGTGTAGATTGTGTGCCAGCGACCGAAGCGCTTCGGAAGACCACGCCATTTGCATCCCTGTTCAGCAACGTACAGCACCGCATTCAGCACCTGCAGATTGCTCAGGCGGACGTTGCCCCGCTGCACCGGCAACGCATCCTTGATCCGTTCATACTGCGCTTCCGTGATCTCCATCCACAGACATTAACACACATTGGCCGTAGTGTGAACACGCCCTAGTAATCCCCTACACGCTGGTCTGCTGCACCTTTGGAGCAGCCGTACGGGGAACGGAAGTCCAGCGGGACGGGCTGAAGAAAAACTTCCATCTCCAGTTGTAGGCTTTAAAGACAGTTATCTTTCTGCGCGAGGCGCGGCAGGATTTTTAGCAGGAGCTTGCGTGCCTCTCCCGTTACTTGCGGGAAAAACGCCTCGCGTGCCTTACGGAGCTCCGCCTTGAGGGCCTTCCTTCACCCCGTTCGGCGCCGCCTGGAGCGCGCGTCGGAGCGTCATCGCATAGATCTGGAGATCGCTGTCGTGGTCCCATGCGGTCCCCGTCAATCCCGGTGCGACCCAGATCGGCACCGAGCGGAATGGCAGTGAGATGGCGCGGATCTGCTTGTGTGGATCTAGCCGTAGGGTCGTTTGGTACAGAGATACCGCCACCGAGCTCTTCCCCCCGGCGTCGAGCCGGTATGGCATGCGGAGGGCTACGCTGTTGCCGAAGTCGGGGTGGCGGCTGGCCCAGCTGGTGAACTTGAGAGGGACTGAGGCTGTGCTGCCGTCCTGGTAGGTCACGATGGCGGTGAGGCCGTCGCTACCCGTGTTGCCGTTGCTGGCGGCGCCGACGATGTCGAGCCCGTTGTAGCGGCCGGCTGGCAGGACGACAACTTGGCCGTTCGCCTTGACGAAATTCGGGTCGGTGCCTGTCGTTGGGGGCGCTTGGTAGGTGATCCCGCCGAAGGTGACCGGGCCAGCCGGGGGCAGCAAGTCCGCGGCGTAGCTGTTGCCCTGGCCGTCGAAATTGCCGTGGCTCGGGTCGGCTTGTGTGGCCACCCCGTCCTCGTTGTAGGCACCGCTGAGGTCGACTGCACATGAGGTGCTCGTCTCGATGGCGCAACTACCGGGCACCTGGGCCGAGATCGTTGCCTGCTTCTGAACCGGTGCGGCTCCGGCCATGCTGGCGGTGATGGAGACCTTGTAGGCGCTTGGCTTAGTACCTGCAGGGGCGGTGATGCTCAGGGGAACCTCGACCTGGGTGGGAAGGCCGTAGGAGGCCACGTTCACGTTCGTGGAGGCCGTCGACACCAACCAGCCCGGCGGCGAAGTGACGGCCACGTGCATCCGGGGGGCACCGGGCGTCGTGGCCAGCAGAGTGAGGGTGAGCGTCTGCTTCGACGAGCTGCTTGCGGCGGGCTCCACCACGGCTTGTGCCGGCGACAACTGCGCGCCGAGCTGGTGCTCGGTGCTCGTCACTGAGTCGACCGACGGCGGAGCGTCATCCTCAGCCGTGGCCCAGGCAGTGGGCGAGGTGTTCAGGGCGTAGTTGATTGTCCCACCGTGGGCGATGTCGGACTGGTGGACCCAGTCTCGGTTCCAAGCTTTGCCGTTGACCTTGGCCGAGGCGATGTATCGCTTGTCCATGCTGGCCCCGGGCGCCGAGATGGTCAGGGTGCCGCCCTGCTTGTTCTCGTAGTCCCCGATGCGCACTACCGTGTGGGGAAACAGGGGGGTGGTCACGACGTAGAAGTTGGACCCGCTCATCGTCGGGTAGAGCCCGATCGCGGACATCACGTACCACGCCGACATCTCGCCCATATCGTCGTTGCCAGTCATCCCTCCGGGGGCGGTTGTGTAGAGGGTCTCCGCGGCCCGTACCACGGTCGCCGTCTTGTCGGGCCGACCGGTCCACGCGTACGTATAGGGGGCCAGCAGGTTCGGCTCGTTGTCGGGGTCATACGTTGCCGGGCCGTAGTACTGGTACGGGTCGCTGACCCACGTGTGCGCGGCGGTTCTCTGCGGGTTGACGAGCAGGCCGGGGTAGTCGAAGAACTGGTCCAGCCGGCTGGTGGCCGCTTTGCGCCCACCCATCATCTTCACGAGCCCAGCGGGGTCCTGGGGTACCAGCCACTGGTATTGGCTCGGGTCTCCCTCGTGGAAGGCGTGGTTGCCTGTGCTTATGTCGTACGGGCTCAGCCAAGTGCCGTCCATGGTGCGTGGCCGGAAGAAACCGATGTTCTTATCGAACAGGTTGTGGTAGAACTGGCCGCGCTGGGCGAACATCTGCGCATCCTCCGTGTGGCCCAGTCCCTTGGCCATGAGCGCCAGCGACGCGTCGGCCGCTGAATACTCCAACGAGGACGAGACCGGATAATAGCAGTCATTGTCGGCGCCATGAGTCGGGCAGCAGGCGGCGCTGGAGCCCTCGCTGGGACAGTTGGCCGTCGAGGTCACTTTTAGTCCATAGGGGATGTAGCCGAGCCGGTCGAAATACTCGACGCCCGCGCGGCCGTTCATTGGAACATCGGGTGGGGGGACCTGCGTTGCGTTCTCGCGGATATATTTGTAGGCCTCCTCGGCGTCCTCCCCCGAGAGCATCCCCTTGGACCAGCCCTCGACCAGGAACGAGGTGATTGGATCGCCGGTCATGACGTTGCCCTCTCGAGTTCCCAGGAACCAGCGTGGCAGCCAGCCTTGCTGGCGAGCGATGGCCAGGATCGACAGGTCGATATCGTGCGCGACCGTCGGAGCCAGCATCTCGATCAGCTGGTTTTGCGTGCGAAAAGTGTCCCACAGGGACAAGTTGCTGTAGGGGATAAAGTTGTTGGCCATGTGCAGCTTGCCGTCAAAACCCAGGTACAGGCCATCGATGTCCCCAATCACATTGGGGTCTAGCATGGAGTGGTACAGCGCGGTGTAGAACACGACCTGCTGGTCATGCGTACCGCCGGTGACTTTAACCTGGTCCAGCAGGGCGTTCCACCGCTGGTGCAACGCCTGCCGGGCCGAATCAAAGTCAAAACCGAGCTTGCTCGTCTCGACGGCGAGGTTCATGCGTGCTTCCGCGATCCCGGTGTACGACAGCCCCACCTTGACCACGACCGGGGCGTCGTTCTTCATTGTGTCAAAGCTGACCCAGCCGCCGTTGAATCCTCTACCGGGATTGGCAGAATCGCGCGATCCCGGGGTCAGTTGCGACCCTTTCCAGGTGCCATACGCCGTGAACGGGCGGCTAAGCTTCGCCACGAAGAACGCCTTGTGATGGGAGTACTGAGCCCAACCCTCAATGGTCCGGTTGTCCACAATTTGGATCTCGGAACTCGACGCCCTTGCCCCAACGTTGAACAGCACGTTCGCCTGGCTTGTCCGCGGGAAGGTGTATCGCTGCCAGCCGGTGCGTGTGGTCGCGGTCAGACCCACCCGAACGCCACTGTCCAGCAACACCTGGTAGTAGTCAGGATGCGCCTGCTCCTGGGCGTGGGTGAAGCTCGAGGCATAGTCCGACGGGCTCGACGAGGTGACCGGCCCCGTGGTGGGCATCAGCGGAACATAGTTGAAGTTGCACGCGTTGATGGTGGACTGGCTAAAGCCGTAGATCTTGGCCGCAGACGGCGAGTCGCAATTGTTGCCGCGGGTGCCAGGACGGTTCAGTACCAGTGGGGCCGCCTGCACCATGCCGAACGGTTCGCCGACGGCGGGAACGTCCCAGCCCTCGTTCTGGGTGCCGATGAACTCGTTGACCAGCGCAGTGGGGTCGACAGCAGGACCCGCCGCCGGGGCACCGCCTCGCGTACTCGCAGCGGCGGGTACTGCTCCCGCGAACGAGGTCAGTCCAGCGGCGACGACCGTGACGGAAAACAACACTCCGACGTTCCATGGCCGACGTCGAACAAGTAGGCGATACAACGGATACATAATCTGAACCTTCCCATAAGGGGCTAGGAAGCGGATGGCAATGGTATTATAGCCCCCGATATCACCGTCTTCGGTAGAACGTAGCGATGCCACAAGGTGATCTTCGAGTGCATCGAGACTGTCGAACACGCGGTGTGGAAATGCTTCTCCCGCAATTCGTCCGATAGATGCTCGACGTCCACGTGCAGCACCTCCCCAATAAGATGACCGGCTTCCGTCAAGTAAACGAGCGCTTCAGCGATTTCCCTCGGGTCTGAAATCGTGCCTACAGGGGTATGGGTGTTCATCAAGCCCTTCGGCGCGTCCTTGTGCAGAGGCGTGTCGACAACACCGGGCGCGACCGCGTTGAAGCGGATATCGTCCTTCGCGTATTCGCTTGCGAGGCTCAGGGCAATCGCATTCAGTCCACCTTTAGTGATCATCGGAACCGACGCCGGAATGCCCACGATGGGGTTGTCGGCCAGAGACGCCGTAATCGTCGCCACGCTACCGCCGGTACCCTGCGACAGCATCTGCCTGTCTGCGGCCTGGGTGACGAAGAGGAACCCTTCCAGGGGAGTTGGTGATCACAATCGACAACTCCACCGCTCATCTTGCCGGAGGGCTTGGCGTGCCGGTCCAGGTTGTACTGCCGTTCGCCTCTGACTGGCACTCGCAACTGGGTCCCAGCGACAGTCTGTGGTACTCGTCGATGCGTCTGTTCCGCCAGCCCAGGCCCCGTGACTGGCACACCGCCGTGCAGGAGGTGAGCCGTGCACTCCAGTTTGAGAAGGGAAAGGATGCGGCTTCTGTTCGCGCTCTCTAAACTGTCTGCAAAGTCGGCTTTCGGCAAGCTCGACTCTCACCTGACGATAACAGCCAGATGCACTCATCTACTCCGGCTTGCGATCGCAAATTCGGTCAGATGTGGATCAGTGCCGAAAGACCGGCGCTTCTGCAGGAGATCGGGTCAGGACAACGTGATACCCGGAAACAGCTTTGCTTTCTCATACTTCAGGCCGCTTCGAAATATCCCGTATATGGCGTGGAGCAACTTCCGTGCAACAGCAATGAGCGCCTGTAGACGGGCCTTCTTTTCGAGCTAGCAGGCTTTCGAAAAAGCTTTTGTGCGGGGATCGCAACGAGATGCGACCAGCGCCGGCATGTAAACCGCCCTTCTCAGGCAATCATAATCGCAATATCAGACGTAATTGGGATATCCCCTGGCGGCCAGCACACTCTGCCGATCTCGCGGCAAATCTGTTTTCTGAAGTTTGGACCCGCTCTCGTTCGTTAGCTTCATCGACAGGGTGACTCTTGGTACCGGATCGTTGTTTCAGTTGGAGGATAGACCATGGGCAATGAAGAGCTATTCTGTGGATCAATGACATTCTGCGATTGAGGAGTTTCGTTGAACAAGCACCTGATGACGGCTGCTTTCGCGGGTTCGTTCGGCGGATTCGTCTTCGGATACGATCTCGGAGCGCTTTCTTCAGCGACTCAAAGTCTCAGAGGTCAATTTGACCTTTCGGCTGCCGCTTTCGGGTTTACCATTTCGACCTCACTGTGGGGCACCGTCTGCGGCTCTCTCCTTGCAGGACGGGTGGCAGACAGGGCGGGACGGCGAAATTTGATTGCAGGGTGCGCCATTCTCTATGCGCTTGCGGCAATCGGAATTGCGCTGCCAGTTCCCACAGGTTGGACCGTCGTTCTCGCGATGAGATTCCTTTGCGGAATGGCTATCGGGGGTTTCACGGTCGGCTGTCCGCTTTACCTTTCTGAATTGGCTCCGATTGCGCAGCGGGGTCGTGTTGTCAGCATGTTTCAGGTCCAGGTTGGCGCAGGAGTGGTGGTCGCGTTTTGTGCCGGATCATTTTTCACACATCTGAAAGCAGTAGGTGTTGTATGGAAATGGTCTTTCGGAGTGGGAGCAATTCCCGCGGTGGTTCTGCTTTTCCTGCTGCGGCTTATGCCTCAAAGAGAACCCAGACTGCCTCTCGGGGAGAGGCAAGAGAGGACCCGAGGCGTCCCGAATTCCTCCGGGACCGGCAAATATTCTGGCCGCAAAAAACTGTTTCAATGGAGGAACACGCGTCCGATCCTGCTGGCTACGAGCATCGCGATCTTCAATCAGCTCTCTGGTGTGAATATCCTCTTGCTGTACATGCTGGATATCCTGTCCAGCGCCGGTATCGGTTTGTTCTTGGGGCATACGTATACAATCCTGATTTCGTGTCTCAGCCTGGCAACTACCTTGCTTGGCATGGCCTGCGTGGACAAATTGGGGCGTAAGCCGTTGTTGATCTTAGGCGCCGCTGGGATGGCGTTGTGTCTATTCGCTCTCGGCATCTTCATTCCCCATCACCTCGCTCCGTTGCTGTACCTGTCCATCCTCGTTGCGTATAACGCATTCTTCGCGTTTTCACAGGGAACGGTCGTTTGGGTGTATCTAAGCGAGTTGTTTCCACCCGGAATACGCGGCGCAGGGCAGGGGTACGGTTCGTCGGTCCTTTGGATTGCGAATGCTATTCTGGTTTTGGGATTCCCGATCATGCAGCGCGCTTCGTCGGTCCGCACCTTTTATTTTTTTGCGGTGATGATGGCCGTGCAGATTGGTGTCGTGTGGCTTTGGTACCCGGAAACGCGGGCGACTGCTCTTGGCTCTCTTGCTCCACTGGAAAGTGCAGAAGGAAATTGACTTAACTAGGGGCGGTGACGAGGTTGGCTATAAGAAAGAGTCAGGCACCCACGCTGGTGGACGTTGCTCGAGAGGCCGGCGTCTCGCTGAAGACTGCATCCCGTGTTCTGAATAGCTCTAAAAATGTGAGCGAAGAGAAGGCGGTAAGGGTCCGGGCTGTTATGGAACGGCTTGGCTATCGCCCGAATGAACTTGCTCGCGGGCTGAAGGCGCAAAGGTCCGCAGCGATCGGAATGATTGTGCCAAATCTTTCCGATCCGTTCACCGCGAATGCCGTGCATGGGCTTCAGGAAGTTGCACGGGCTAACGGGTATGTGGTAATTCTGGCCAGTTCTGGCGGCGATGTCGATATGGAAAGGTCGGAAATCCTGTCCCTAGTGGGGCGGCAAATAGACGGTTTGGTTATCGCGCCCGCCGATAGTCGAAAGGATTCCTTCAGCGATATTATCCCCGCCGGCGTTCACGTTGTCACGTTCGACCAGTTGATTCGAAGCGTCGATTTCGACTCTGTGACGGTGACCAATCGGCGCAGCGCACAAGCGGCAACGGAGCATCTCGCGGGCCATGGCTGGCGCAAAATCGTCGCTATCGGCGCGCGCCCCGGCCTGTACACCTGCAAGGAGCGCGTCGCTGGCTATAGAGCGGGGATGAAAGCTGCGTCTCTTCCGGCAAGAGTGTGTCTGGTCGAGCACGAGAGATTGCTGACGGCGGAATGGCTCGCGGAGGAGGTGTTTCGGTTTCAGGATGCCGACGCGATTTTTACGCTGAATTGGGTTTGTACCATGCTCACTTTGCGAGGCTTGCGTGAACTTGGAAAATCGGCTGGTCGAGATATCCCAATATTCTCCTTCGACGATTTCGATCTTGCCGACATGTTGACACCGGGGCTGTCGGTCGTTCAACAGCCTGCTGAGATGCTCGGACGCGAAGCCGCAAAGTTGCTCTTCGAGCGGTTGAAGGGCCGCGAAGGAAAGTCCCGCGCCGTCGTTCTGCCCACGAGCTTGATCGTCCGACAGTCCTGCGGATGCTAGACCGTGAGGTCATCGGCCTCGCGTTCCCGGGATATCGATTTCAAATCAATATTGGTCTTCGGGATGTGCTAAAGGAACTTGGACGAGCGGAAGAAGACCATAGTTGATCGATAATCTGCGCTGTATTCAAAGTCTTGACAGGTCCAACTTCGTTAGAGTAAATTCGCCGTTGTTCATCGTGACACCGTTGTCAGGACGCCAAAAAGCACCTCGGGTCGAGGCACCCGCGGTGCGCGGTCAGATGAATCAGGAATATCCGCACCTCTGGCGACGCCAAGAGGTGTGAGAAGAGTGGAGATCGTCTATGCAAACCCAACCTATCGCTTTTTCGAACCGCACGCAGAAGATCGCTGCGGAGAGGCTGCTGCCAAGAGCACTCTGCGTGCTGCTTTTCTGCACGATGATAATGCTCGTCGGGCCTGCGACCGCACAGTCAACTCAGGAGTTCGTAGGGCATGTCGTCGACACATCAGGCGCGGCTATCCCAGGAGCGACGGTTACGGTCCACAACGAGGGTACGGGGGAAAACCTCGTCGTGAAGTCAACCGGGGCAGGCGACTATACGGCGACGTATTTGAAGCTGGGAGTCTATACCGTCACGGCAGAGAAGGCCGGCTTCAAGACATCGAGTAAGACGAACATCTCGCTGGGCACCGACAAGACCGACAGGGTGGATTTCGTCCTGCCTGTCGGTAGCATAAGCGAGACGGTGACGGTCTCGGCAGAAGGCGTCGCGCAAATCGAGCTGTCGAAGGCGGACCGCGGCGAGATCATCGGGGCCGAGCGGGTGCAGGAGCTACCTACCGATGGCCGTAATGTCCTTGAATTGTTCGAATTGGCCCCCGGCACGGTAAACACGCACAACCCTCAGTTCACCCGCCAGCAAGACAACGTTGGCAACGACCTCCATTCGAACGGCCTGGACGGCCAGCCGGTACAGGAGAATATTGACGGTTCCACCAACGACAACCCCAGCGGCTTTGCGGTGGGGTTCTCGCCTCCGCTTGATTCCATTGCTGAGTTCAAGGCCGTTCTAAACCCCTACGATGCCTCCTATGGACGGGCGGGGGGTGGCGCGATCGATATTTCGTTAAAGTCCGGCACCAACAAGATTCACGGCGATCTGTACGAGTATGCCCGCCGCCCCTGGCTCGATGCCAACACGTTTGGCAACGACTATAACCATGCTCTGAACCCGGCCAATCCTCTCGTCAAGCCGCAACACAAGCGAGACCAGTTTGGACTTGAGGCGGATGGTCCGGTCTACATCCCCCGTCTCTACAATGGTCACGACAAGACATTCTTTACCCTTCAATGGGAGCAGGCATACGAGAACCTGCCGGACTCCGGCATCACTACCACTTCGATTCCCGATCCCAATTGGGTCACGGGTAACTTTGCGGGTGCGCAGTACTACAACACCACCACGAAATCGTTGCAACCGCTCATCATCTACGATCCGCTTCAGTATGTTGCCGGATCGACAACGGGGCACCTGCCGTTCCCCGGCAATATTATTCCGGCGCATTGCACACCGACGCCTCCGAATACGCAGTGCAGCAGCCTGAATCCCGTAGGTCTGGCGCTCGCGCAATATTATCTTGGGACCACGCCAAATAACAATCCCGGACCCGGTGTCTCGCCCTTCACCAACAACTACACAAACCAGGGAGTCGAAAGCGACATCTCCCGCAGCGGCCTGGTCAAGGTGGACCAAAACTTCGGCCCCAGGGACCGCGGCAGCATCCGCTGGGGAGCGTTTGAGCGTTACGCGACCGAGAACAGAAATGGCGTACCCATTTCCAACCCTTCCAATGCTGCATTTCATCAAATCCAGCCCAAGGATGAGACCTTCGCCATTGATGAGATCCACACCTTCTCGCCAACCTTCATCCTCGACAATAAGGCCAACGTCGACAACCTGAAGCTGGGTCTGCTCAACGGTGTCTTCGGCAACTTCGCAGGTCCACTGGGCTTCTCAAGCAATTATCAGAACGAGCTGATCGGTATCCCCAATCTGTTTCCGAATATTACCAACACTGGCTACGTTGATCTCGGCGTCGGCGGTCCCGGCAACTATCAGATCAATCATGTTCTCGCTTATCAGCCCAGCATAACGCTTGTCCGTGGCCGGCACACCATTCGCGCTGGCTTCGACATGCGTCTCTATCAGGTCTCCAATCCCAACACCGGCCAGAACCCTACCTTTCAGTTCTCCAGGCAGTACACCCAGCAGTTCTACAACGGCAACGCCGCGGGGGGAGATCCGACCGGCGCCACCTCCGGGAGCGGGATCGCGTCTCTTCTGATCGGCGACCCCAATGCCGGCACCTCCAGCAACCTGAAATATTCGGTCTCGCCCTTCTATTCGCAACACTATTATTCGGAATGGGCGCAGGATGATTGGAAGATCACGCCAAAGTTGACGTTCAACCTCGGCGTCCGCTACGACATCCTCCAGGCTCCCGTCGAACGCCACAATAAGCTGAACTATGCTTTCGACACGACAGACATCAATACCCAGATCAACAATTCGGTTCAAACTCTCCATGCGGCAGCGTATTGCAGCGTAACTCCCTCTACGGCCCCCGGTACTTGCCTCAATGGACCGATAACGGGAGGCATTCGCTTTGCTGGAGTCAACGGGGCTCCGCGCGGTGCATATGCGACCAATCTGCTCCATATTCAACCCCGCTTCGGGGCCGCTTACGCATTCAGCAGCAGGACATCCCTGCGTGCCGGTTTTGGACAGATGTACATCAACAACAACAGCAACGACTCCAGCAATGGTTTCAGTGTCACCAACACCTACACGGCTTCAGCTCCCGCCGGCCCAAACGGCAACGCTCAGCCGCTCGGTAATCTGGGTGACCCCTACCCGGGTGGTACTGTACATCCGACCGGTTCGTCGCTTGGCTTGGCAACGACTCCAGGCAGCTCGGTCAATTTCACCAATCCAAATTATCAGGTACCGAACATCTGGGAAGACAGTGTGTCATTGGAGCAGTTGTTGACCAACCATGATGTGCTGGACATCAGCTATTCCGCATCCCGGCTGTACAACGGGGAAGGAAATATCAATATCAATCCAAAGTCGGCCGCGTATACCGCGCAGTGCGATTACGACCGCACCGGAAACCCTCTGTCTCACAACCTATGCGATGGAAACGGTGCAGGCCAGAATCTAACTGCCAACCCGTTTCAGGGTAACGCGGTCTCTTTTGTTACCAGCAGTTACAATACCCAATCGACGATCGGCCGTGACGTTCTCTCCCGTCCCTTCCCCGCCTTCACTGACATTACCCAGGATCATTCCAACATAATCCACACCTGGTATAACTCGCTGCAAGTGTCCTTCTCCCACAATGTTTCGCGGGTTCTCAGCCTTCACACGGCCTACACCTGGTCCAAATCCATGCGAGCCGGCGACCAGATTGATGCCACAAATCAGGTCTACGCGCGCACCCTTGACGGCGGCGACCGGCCGAACATCCTCACATTCTCGAGCATCGTCTATGTCCCCGTGGGTCGAGGCAAGGCCATCCTTGGACACACGAATCGTCTCGTCGACGCCGCAGTCGGCGGTTGGGAGATAAGTCCCCTCTATGTGTATACCTCCGGGGTTCCGTGGACGCCGGGAACCCCAGGATCCAGCAACAACTGGGTCTTAAACAGCTCCGCCGGCATCACAGCACATGACGTTCAACCTAACGCCACTCATGCGTATCGGCGCCTACAGGGTGTCACTCCATGTGTAGCCTATGAAACTAACCAAACTATCGGAGGTGTGTCTCAGACCGTTCTGGTCGATGGTCCCACCTATACTGAATTCGGATGCACCAGGCCCGTGTTGATCCGGCAAGCTCCCAACTACTCGGTCGTGCATAACGTTATTTACTACGGGGTGCGTCAGGGTTCCACACATGAGTTCGATGCCAGTTTATCGAAGCATTTCTCATGGAATGAGAAACTGAACTTGCAACTGCGCCTCGACGCATTCAACATCCTCAATCACCCAAACTGGAGCGGCAGCTTCAACAACGACCCCACAAGCACCTATTTCGGTTCGCTTCGCAAAGGTCCGGACAGCCCCTCAAACCTGCCGCGTGATGTGCAGCTTTCCGGAAAGCTGATTTTTTAGTAGGAGTGCTAACCCAGTTCCAACTTCGGTCCAACCGGTCCTTCCTGACACGTTGTCAAATTGGGCCGGCTAGGTTCAGGAGATTTGTGGGAAATTCGCTTGCGGGAAGCGGATGGGGGTATTCATTCCAAGAAGGAATGCAGCGGGTCGATACTCACCTTGGTGTAAGCGTCTCTTTGATAGTTGTAATGTTGGGAGGCTTCGATGATTTCGTTTGTTCGCTGTGCTGCTATGTTGATCCTGCTTCTGACTTCAGTAGCAAGAGGTGCGGAGACTGAAACTCAGTATCTGTCCGGCCTGGGCAAGGACGACCCGGTCAAGTGGGAATTTATCTGCGACAAGGGCCAAAACGTGAACAAGTGGTCCACCATCGGCGTCCCGTCTAACTGGGAGCTGCAGGGCTTCGGCATTTACACCTATGGGCGGGTCACCCCGCCGGGCGGTTTCCCCCGCGTTCATGGAATCTACAAACGCACCTTTACCACGCCTGTGAACTGGCGAGACAAGGCCGTTTTCATCAAGTTCGAAGGCGTCATGACTGATACCCAGATCACCATCAACGGTAAATCGGCGGGCCCTGTGCATCAAGGCGGCTACTACGCCTTCAAGTACGACATCACGAGTCTCCTCAAGCCCGCTGGCGAGAAGAATGATATCCGGGTTGACGTCGACGATGAGTCTATGAATGACTCCGTCAATCGCGCCGAGCGTCGAGGTGATTACTGGAACTACGGCGGCATCTTCCGGCCCGTTTATCTCGAGGCCGTCCCAAAAACCTTCATCGATCACATGGCCATCGATGCGACTGCGGCGGGCTCCCTTGATGTCGATGTTGCGCTCTCCGATACGCGCACAGCCGTCACGGGCGGCCCCGCAGCCTCAGTCGAGATGCGGGTGCTCGATATGGGCGGCAAGCCTGTCGGCAGACCTATCACTGCGAAGAACGTCGCCCTGAATGCAACTGCCCACCTTTCGGGAGCGTTCCCCAACTCTCGACTCTGGACTGCCGAGACGCCGAACCTCTACCAGCTCGAAGTGCGGTTGAAGTTAGGCAATGCCGTCGTGCATACAGTGCGTCAGAAGTTCGGATTCCGCACCATCGAAGTCCGCCCGGGACAAGGCCTGTTCGTCAACGGCAAGCGCATCTTCCTTAAAGGTTTCCCGCGCCACTCGTTCTGGCCCGACTCCGGCCGCACGACCTCCGTGCAGATCTCCCGTGACGACGTCGACCTCATCAAAGAGATGAACGGCAACGCCGTCCGCTCCAGCCACTATCCGCCGGACCGCCACTTCCTCGATGCCTGCGACGAACTTGGCCTATACGTACTCGATGAACTCGCCGGCTGGCACCAACATTATGACACTGACGTTGGCCAGAAGCTGGTCAAGGAGATGGTTGAGCATGCCGTAAACCATCCTTCAATTATCTTCTGGGACAACGGCAATGAAGGCGGATTCAATACCGCGCTAGACGGCGACTTCTCAAAGTACGACCCGCAGAAGCGCGTGGTCCTGCACCCGTGGGCGGCTTATCCTGTGGGTATCGCGGATACCAGCCATTACCCAACCTATGACCGATTGCAGCAGAAGCTCGCAGCCCATCCCGTCTTTTTCCCGACGGAGATGCTGCACGGGCTATATGACGGTGGAGCGGGAGCAGGCCTGAGTGACTATTGGGATGCCATTCTGAAGAGCAAGGCCGGCGCCGGCGGATTCATCTGGTCGTTCGTGGATGAAGATGTGAAACGCACGGACAAGGGCGGCATTCTTGACTCCGAGGGTAACATGGCCCCCGACGGCATCCTCGGCCCATATCGCGAACGGGAAGCGAGCTTCTACACCGCCAAACAAATTTGGTCGCCGATCATCGTGACGCCGCCGGACGGCGCCTCGCATTCCTTCACTGTAACAAACCGTTATTCTTTCACCAACGCCGACCAATGCACCTTCGAATGGCAGACGATCGCCTTCCGCCAACCCAATGACCCAGCTTCCGGTTCGGTGGTGCTGGCATCGAGGACCGATCGCGGCCGTTCGCTGGCGCCGGGCTCGTCGGCGAGCTGGGACGGCTGGGGACCGCCTGCTCCTAACTCCGGTCGCAATGCGAAGAGGAGACCCGATGCCACTCGGCTCGTCGTTAAGGACGTCACGGGCCGGGTGATTTTAACCTATGTCTGGCCTACCGAAGGTCTCGAGCGCCGATTGGCGCAGGTGGATCGGTCTGGTAGCGGCGCAAAGCCTACTGCTACCGAATCCGACGACACACTCACTGCGACTGCGGGTTACCTGTCAGTGCAGATAAGCAAGACCACCGGCCTACTGCTCTCTGCCTCTCGGCAGGGCAATTCTTTCTCCCTCGGCAACGGCCCTCGTGTCCTGGCGATGGAGCCGAGACGCGCTCCTGCTCGAAGGCAAAATCCGCCGCTTCCGCTTGCTCCACCACCTGCCGTTGCACCGGATTCGAGGCTGACGTCTTTGACCCATGAAACCGACGGCAACGATCTGGTCATCCATGCAGCTTTCGACGGGCCGATGAAATCGCTCACCTACCGGCTAAAGCCGAACGGCTGGCTCTCCATTGACTACGTCTACGTAGTGACTGGTCCCCACGAGTACTTCGGCATCGGATTCGACTATCCCGAAGCTGACGTGAAAGGCATGCGATTCCTTGGCGAAGGGCCCACTCCCGTCTATCAGAATCGGCTCGCCGGCGGTACTCTCGACGTCTGGGACAGGCCCTACAACAACACAGTTGACGGAGATCCGGACTACCTCAAGCCCGGAGAGCGCTTCGACTACCCGCTCTTCAAGGGGTTCTACTCAGGTGTACGCTGGCTGCAGCTTAATACCTCTGAAGGCCCGATCACTGCGATGGTCGACCAGCATAGCGACTCTCCAATTTACGTGCAGATCTTTACTCCGAAGACTCCGCTCCCGGACCTGCTAGGGCGAGTTGCCGTCCCGTTCCCGAATGCCGGGGTTTCCTTTCTACACGCCATCCCAGCGATGGGCAGCAAGTTCGGTGAGCCGGTATCCCATGGTCCCACGGGGCAGCCGGCGATTGGCAGAGGGGAGTACAAGGGCAACATTAGTCTGTACTTTGGGAGGTTGCCGGAACGGTAAGACTACGTGCTTCGTGATGGGTGCTTTCCTTTCATGGCCGTCTTGGCTGAATCGAGTTCGCGGAAGAGCCCACGGCGCTCTGCGTGGAGTTCCTCAAAGACTCGTTTGCTGAAACTGCGGTCGCCAGGTGGTAATGAACTCGTATGCCCTGTCGCCAAACCGGTGCCAAGACAGCTTAGCGTTGATATTGGGAATTGCTATGGTTTCGAATGATGCACCGTCAAGGTTAGATAGCTGCCAGAGCATCTTCCGCGCGAAATCCACACAGATGCGTACGCATCAGGCCTGTCACAACGGCGGCGATAAGCTGCTTGACCTGGGCGAAGATGCCGCCGGGATACTGGAATACGTTCGGGCCTGCCTGAAGGTGATCCTTCATGTGTGCCGGAGCTGAGCTGCGACGCCTGTGATCATATCGTGCAGGCTCTCGCGATAAGGCATCTATCGACCGCGGCCGCGCGGGACTGGGTCTGCTCGCACATGTACTCGCCTCGAAGTATGACGATCATCCACCGCTCTACCGGAAGTCGGAGATCTACGCTCGCGAAGCCATCGAACTCGACCCTTCGACCTTGGCCAGATGGGTCGGCGCGACCAGCGAGCTCCCGTGGTGGATGCGGTGCGCGATCACGTAATGTCGGCAAGCAAGAGGCATGCCGACGACGCACCCATCTCCGTGCTCGCGCCAGGCCACGGCAAGACGAAGACCGGGCGGCATTAAACTTTATGTTCGCGACGGCCGCCTACTCGCCCGACCGCAAGCACGAGAACCTGCGCCAGCACCTGAAGTTCTGGCGAGCGCATTATGCCATTGGGGTTGCTGCACGCAGTGCGGCCGAACGGAGACAACTCCAGGAGGTTGCGACGATCGTCGATCCTCGTGACTTCCGCTCGGTACCGCAAACTGGAAGTGCCAGTCGGACTAGATTTCTATTGCCTATCTGGTTGTTGCAGCAACCCCCAAGGGATAGTGTAGAGGATCTGCGCGAATTCCAGTCACAGTTCGCCACCGAAGACGCGTGCGGGGGGTACCTGTCTTGCTGCCGTTGGCCGGACGGTTTTGTGTGCCCGCAGTGCGGGAACCGGAGTGCTCATGAATTGATTGGGCTGGGGCGTTGGCAGTAGGTTCGCTGTAGGCATCAGGTATCTCTGACGGCAGGGACGGTTCTTCACAACACGAAGTTCCCTCTGACGGTTTGGTTCTGGGCCGCATACCTGATGACCACCGATAAGCGTGGCTTCTCAGCGCTTCTCTTGCAGCGCCAGCTCGGACCGGGATGTTAGAGACGGGGTGGATGATGCTCCACAAGTTCCTCCGAGCGATGGTGAACTTGGAATGCGAGCCGCTGCGCGGTGAAGTGGAAGTGACAATACGTGGATTGGCGGGACTCAGACAGGTCTGCAAGGAAGCCGTCGACTGAAAGCCCGGAAAGCGGCCCTCGTCATTGTCGCGGTAGCGAAACGGGGAAAGGCCCCAGGACGCATACGGACGGAGGTCATCCCGGATTTCAGGAGCGTCACTCTCAATGGGTTCGTCCAGCACAATGTAGCTCCCGGCTCTACGATTTACACCGACGGGCTCAAAAGCATCGCCGGATTTGAACAAGCCGGATTCAGGCATATTCCGCGCACCCAGCCACTGCAAAGCGACCTTCGCAAAGGGCAGAAATCAGTTGCACCCTTGGCGGACCGGGCCATCAGCAATCTACAACGATGGCTCATCGGAAGCTGTTTAGAGCATTTTCTGTTTTAGTGTAGTCCGGCTAGTGTGACTCTGAACCATGCCTTTGCATTGTCTGGCGTGATGCATGGGAGGGCCTCGGCGATGGCTTGTTCAAGTGCATCTTTGCTTCGTGCCTTGGCGGCGCGGAGCAGTTGTTTGAGCTTTGCCCATGCCTTCTCGATGGGATTGAGATCGGGTGAATAGGGCGGCAGATAGAGGAGCTCCGCGCCGGCCGTTTGGATCCATTCGCGCACCGCCGGAACTTTGTGCGCACTCAAGTTGTCCATCACGACTACGTCGCCCGGCTTCAGTGCCGGGCACAGCACATGCTCGACATAGGCCAGGAAGATGTCGGCGTCGGTAGGCTCTTCGATGGTCATGGTGGCGATCATGCCGCGAAGGCTCATGGCGCCTAAAATCGTCATGATCTTCCAGTGCCCGCCCGGCGTCGCCTCATGGATGCGTTTGCCTCCGGGGCCGCGCGCATAGAGCCGCGTCATCGAGGTGGTTACACCGCTTTCGTCCAGAAAGATCAGGCGTTCCGGCGAGATCGACTGGAGGCGTGCCGCGAACTCTTCACGCCGCTGGCGGTTGGCCTCCGTGTCGCGCTCAACGGCGTGGAGCGACTTTTTTTCAGCCGCAGACCCAGCTTCTTCAGCAGATGCCAGATCCGCCCCAGACTGAGCGAGACACCGGCATCGCTGCGCAGCTTCGCCTGCAGTTGCGCCAGCGTCAAATCCGGCTTCGATTCCAGCCAGCCCACCACCTGCCTCTGCACCTCGACGCCAGCGCGACACTTGCGCCCGGGCTGGTGTCGCACGCGCTCGGCCTGCCCCGTGCGATTCCGTTGCGCGGAAATCTTCTTTGCCCAGCCGACGCTCACCAGGAAGCGATCCGCAAGCTCCTCCAGCGTGTCCTCGCCCTGATCGTAGGCCAATAGAAACTTACGGCGCAGGTCATCCCCATACGCTTTCGCCATCGATTCACTCGCCGCAGAGTCTCGCCAGAAATCAGTCTACACCATTAAAGAAAATGCTCTAGCTGCCGGAACTAGCGCTCAGCAAGTCCGCAGAACGATGCGACTTCCGAGGTTGTTGCGGCTGGATTTCGCATGTCCGTCCAAAGCTGACCGCACTCGCATGCTGAAGCTCGCCGCTCAAAACCAAAGGTTTAGTCTAGTGCAAGCTGTCTCCCGGGCGCTCGGGATAGCCAGGTTCGTCCAGAATCTGGACGGCAGTGGCAGGGCCGAACTGCGCCCAGTCCGGTAGCACCCAGACGACTTTCTTGTCCGGAGTTACTTCGACGAGCTGGGGACCCTGGTCTTTTCCGCCACGCGAACAGATGATAGTATCTCCGTTCGTGAGGCGGGTTGCGGATTGCACGTTTCCATACCAGTATTGGGGCGGAATGTCCTTCTCAGTCAGCTCCCAGACAGTCTCTTTCTTAGAATTGACCTCGCGGGTCAGGACATCGTCTTCATCGGTGATGAGAGTATTTCCGTTCTTCAGGCGTATGGCTGCCCAGGGACTTTGTATGTCATAGCTCCATATCTCCTTGAAGTTTTTGTCGTACTCGACGACACGATTCATCTTGAGAAGAGAGACGAGGTAGGTTCCCTGTGCGGTCAGACGTACACGGCGGATTTGAGGGTGAATGGTCTTGGGATCCGTAGTGCTGACGTCGGGCAGCGCGTGTTTTAGCTCGACTGCCTTAGTGCGTATATTGACGATCATGAGCGTGGGGAAGGGCAGCCCGTTGAGGGCGAACATGACCTTGTCGAGCCCGATGGGCTGGCAGGTGTGAATCTCGGTCCCCTTGGGCGCGTCGTAGCGCCAGACGACTTTCTTTTCCGGAGTAATCTCGGCAATATACTGCATGCGGGTGTAGAGAATGTTGCCGTTGGAAAGCATCCAAATGTCGTCTAGTTCATTGCCGCCTCCGGTGGAGTAGGTCCAGATGATTTTACCGTGGTCGACGAGGAATATCTTGTTGTAGCCTTCGCCGATGTAGAGCATGGGACGCTGTGAGGCCCGCTTGTCGGGAAGGCCTGTGGGCGCGGGATGTTTGGCCACGAGCGGACCGACCGGCAGCTCCTCGGGGCTCATCGAGGGAACATTGGTCGCGGTAAAGCGAGGCAGTTGCTTCAGCAATGGCCTGGTGCTCGACGACTGCGCGTACGCGGAAGATCGCGGCATTGCGAAGACAAGTACGAGAATAGCAATGCAGCCGATTACGGTAATAAGCGAGCACGGTAGAAGGGACGTCTTCCTGTACACAAAGCCTCCTAAATAGAACCTATGAAAACTTTCTGAGCTTCGCCAAATGATAAGAGCACAGGCCGATAAGTGTCGCGCTCATACAAACGTCTAGAAGGATATTTTGAAACCAAGTTGAAGTCGGCGCGGGTTTCCGGCGCTGGTGTAAGAGCCAAAGGCTGTGTTCGTTTGCGCACCAGTCGTTCGATTGAACAGCGCGGATGTGTTTGCGCCGGTGAATTGCGTGTGATTGAGGGCATTGTAGGCTTCGATACGAAACTGCATTGTCCGCGAGCCACCCCATGGAATGTTCTTGAATAGCGCCAGGTCGGTGTTTTCAATGCCCGGCCCGCGGAACACATGCTTGTTCGCATCGCCGATGCCATATGGGTCTGTTACTGGATCTGGCATTACGATAGCTGCCGTATTGAAGGCACGCGAGAAAGTGCGCTCATTCTTCCCAAGATTTGGGTTCCCAACGACATCCACACGACTGTCAACGCCAGCGCCCCCGCCGTACGTAATGTTTGAAACGTTTACTTCTCCGAAACTGACTCCGGTCGGCGTGCCGCTCATAAAGGTCAGAATCCCGCTCGTCTCCCAGTTTCCAATGATCGAGCTGAGTATCCGCTCGTTCTGTAATCCCGTAGATGGTAATCATAATCAATGGCGACATTGTGCGTCCTGTCGCCTCCGCTTTCCCCATAATTGCGAATCCGCGGGTTGATAAACGGGTTGACCGCATTCTGGTCGCCATCTTCCTCATCCATGCTCTTGGACCAGGTCCAGGTAAGTCCATAAATCAGTCTCCGTGAGGATCTCCGGACTGTGGTCTGCATGCTGTTGTAGTTCGAGTTCTGGCCGAAAGTCTCATACAGTACATCTTCAAAACCGCCGAGCGGGCGAGCAAAATCCAGCGGAAGATAGTTGCCTGGACTCGTCGGGTCCGGAAATTTTTTCTGCGCCCCGTAATTCACTGGGTTGAGATTGTTCTGCCCGAACAGGTGACGGGCGATCGATCCCACATAGGCAACTCCGAACGACGTTTGGAATCCGATGTCCTGTTGGACGCCCAAACTCCAGTTATAAGTCGTCGGGGGCACGAACGAGGACTGGATACCGAGCACAGGCGCCGGACTGGTGAAGGCCGACGAAGGAGTCAATTGCGAAATCGTCGTGTATGGAATATTTAGATCTTGCTGAATAGGGGGCTCGCAAAGAAAGTCCCCATTCCGGTCGTCGGCCACACGCCCTGGAAACATGCCAAAGCCGCCTCGGATCGCAGTCTTTCCATTGCCGAATACATCGTAGGCGAACCCCACGCGGGGCATCGTATGAACACCATCGTTGGTCATCGTGCGGCCGTTTGGATAAATTTTTATGCCATCCCAGAACGTGCCCGAACCAGGGGCCAAACTGCCGATAAGAACGGCGCTCACCTGCTGGCCGGTGGCGGGATATAGCCAACCCTCTTTCCTGCCCCATTCAGTTCTGGTGAGATGAGACTGGGAGCGGCCGCCGCATTGAACATCGAGAGCACAAAACCGGCCTCAGGCTGCTGGTTCCCCTGGAAGGTGGGCCCGATAATGGCGAACCGGAAGCCGATGTCCAAGGTGAGCCTGCGCGTGGCGCGCCAGTTATCCTGGAGGAACCACTCCACCTGTGTAAAACGGTCATCGGCAACTTGGCGCTTGTTCGATTCGGAATACTTATCCACGGAGCCAACCAATGCGTTGGAGTAGGCATAGTTGGTGTCATACGGGTTGTTGGAGTCCGGGCCGAAGTTAATGGTTCCGTTGGGAGAGTTGTAAGGCGATACGCCGTGGCAGGACGAGCGGCGTGATCGACGTTGATCCCAGCCTTGAGGTTATGCCCATAAACGACCTTCGAGAAGTTGTCTGTGTAAACCGTCTCCGCGACGGTGATGTGTCCACCGCTCATATCGTTCCTCGATGACGCCGAGGGCGATATTCGCTCGCAGCGGTGAGATCACACCACCTTGTGGAGTGCCTTTGTTTCGCCGCAACAGGAGGCCGTCCGCCCGGACTTCGGCTTTCAGGAACGGTGCAATCAACGTCGTTATTTTTCCTATCGGTGACTCGGGCGCGACCCGCTCCATTAACTCGTGGTGATCGGCGTTGTCGATGCAGCCCTTGATATCTCCTTCGATGACCCATTGATACGGGTCCGCTGGCGTCGGCCATCTTCCGCCTTTACCTTTGGACACATGCTGAGTCGAGATGCTCCAAGGCGCCATAGCAACCTCGTCCGGGACGAAACCGGTACGATACATGCCAGAAGCCAGCCTCGAAGATCGGTTCCAGGATATTCTTCACCGCGCATTAAACTACGCGATCACGCACGGTCGGGATACCGAGGGGTCGGAACTTCCCCGGCTGACACGGCTTCGGGATCTGCTTCCTTCGTGAGGGGCTCGGCTTTACCGACCACTCTTCAAGTCGCCATGGAGTTGTTCCAGGAACAACTCCATACCCATTGCTGCGCTGATTCCCGCTACTGTCATCCCGTCGACCCCGGCAGTACGTCGCCCTTCATTCAGAGCGATCTTCCGCCAGGCGCAACGCAGGTCCCGGATGTCTCATGATCCGGTTCCACACGTCACGGTAACTGTCCTCGGGATGTGTCCTGCTCCATTGATAGAGCTTGCGTTGCACGCTGAAGAGCCAGGCTTCCTCCGCCTGTCACCCAAGTCCATGGATGGTTCCTCTGTTTTCGCAACCCTGTCGGTTCGTTGCCTGCCTTCGCCATGTGCGCGGCTTTCCCGTGCTCGAACTACTACGCAGGCTCCGCCCCCTCGATTCACCAACTCCAGTCTCCGTGGCTAGCCCGGCTCCGTTGCAGGGCGGCTATCAGGGTTCCCATGTTCCAGTCCTCGACCTTCATCCCTTAGGTGGCATACTTTACCCCTGGCGATTCGGAGCGACGATCTGCGAGGAGATCGCCGTCGCTGAGTCCGTTATCCAGACCCGTCAGTGGGAAACTTCAAGCCCCGCCGACTTAAATCGCATAATCTCCCGGCCCATCCGGCCTGCAGCGCGAGCATTGCGCGATCCAAGACAGAGGCTTCCAGCGTATGCTTCGTTGTCTCACCATAAGATGTTTGGTATCCCGGCACACCGATGATGGCGATGCCGGTACAATTCAGCCCGTCAGCTTTTCCACGCATCGTCGGAACATAGTGCGCTTGGACAGACCGTTCCAAGCGGATCCTTCCTGAGTGGGACCGCATCGCAGCGGTCGGTCAAGAGCCAGTAGGCAAAAAGTCTCGATTATTAGCTCATCTCACCCTCCTCGCCATCATGGCGCGCCGAAGTCCATGGACCACTTCTGGTCCGGTCGCAGCGCCGATCCCTGCGCCACGCGCCATCGTTGCGCTCGTTCCTTCCGCTTATTGGTTAGCGCGATCAAACCCTCCTGGCCGTCCAGCCGGTAGATACGCTTGTTGACCTCCCAGCCCTCGCGCTTCAGCAGCACGGTCAGCGCCGGTAGCCGTAGCGCACGCGACTGGCGGCTAACTCGGGTAGACGTATCCGCAAGGCCTCCTGCAGGTCGCGATAGTGCAGGTAGCGCAGCGTCATTGGTTCAATCGGGATCAGCCGCGCCACGCGTCGCTGGCTCATCTGGTGGACAGCTTGCGCCCACCCCGCCAGCTCGCAACGCACACGGAGGCTTGCTGTGGAGTCCACTATCTGGGGCGAGGGCTGGCTTCCCAGGGCGCCAGATCCGCCTGATTCCTGCCCAGTTCGGAAGCTGAAACCTACGGAAAGGTGCCTGACTGCTGCAAGGCCTGAGCAAGCTTCGCGTTTGCCTCTTGCCCACAGGCGTGGCCAGGAGCTCAGCTCCACCCACAGGCCGAACACATTTTCGGAGATTACTCCCGCTTCCCCTGACCATGGACCTTGCAGAAATGCGGCGGATCATACATTTTGGGTCAGGCAAAACGGAATCAGCGAATCCGACGCTACTGCTGCCTAGAATGCGCTGGGTACCCTCCTTCTTTCTTCATCAAAACGAGCCCACACTCTTATCCGGAGGGAAATTGGGCAATGCTCATTGAATAACGCGATTCGCGGGCATGGAAGGCTCTGGGGAAGCTACTTCCCCAAAGCCTCCGAAATTGCGCGCTCTGCGAGGGGTGCCATAACGTTATAACCCTTAGCCGTGGGATGAACGCCATCAGAGGAATAGCCCGGGAGCATAGCTCCCTGCGGATCTGCCATCGAACTATAGTAGTCAAGGTAAGTGCAGGCTTGCTTGATGCAATAGTTCTGCATCCACTGGTTAAGCAGTTTGATCTCGTCTGTAGGGTGAATGGAGGGCCTCCAAGGATAGACGTAGACCGGGGTGATGGAAGCGAGCACAACTCTTATGCCGTTCGCTTGCGCGATCTGGGTCATGGACGTAAGGTTATCCTCGATCATCTCCGGAGTTGACGGACCGGTGTTTCCGGCAATGTCGTTAGTGCCCGCAAGGATCACTACGGCCGAAGGATGAAGGTGGACGACATCCTGCTGGAAACGTATCAGCGTTTGTGGAGTAGTCTGGCCGCTGATGCCGCGGTTGATATATGGCTTGCCGGGGAAAAAAGTGCCGGTGCCGGCCCAGCGCCCCCAACCGTCGGTGATGGAGTCTCCCATGAAAACAACACGTTGTTCATGATCGGGCGGGGGCGGAAGGGCGGCGTCTTCCGCACGATACCGGCCGAGCGCCGCCCAGTCTTGCGGCTTCTTCGGAGTGGGCTGCGTCTGTGCCGCTGAGGCAATAGCGGTTTGCATCGCCTGCCCATAGAAGCCGACCGCGCCGCATGTAGCAAGCCATATTAGTCCAAGAACGAAGACACTCGCTCTCTTTGCGGTACTCGATTTACTTGGAAACATCCGGCGTTCCTCCTGTCAAAGGGCTTCTGTGGGCCGGGAGGGCCGACGCGTATCAGGTTCCGGGAAAATTGCCCGTCGACGGAGTCAGTTTGGAACGACACTTCCCGCTAAATAACGGAAGGATCGGAAGATGGCATGTCCTTCCCCTAACGCAAATAAAGCTGGCCGAAGATCATGATATCCACCCAGAATGTTCTCATTGTAGCAGGAGGCATCTATGGAACGGGTGACCTTGGTCCATTGCTCCCCTTGCAGCTTGTAGTAAAAGTCCACCTCCTGCTCGACGTTCGCGATGCGCAGCGTCGCCCTGTTGACCGCCTTATTCAGATCTCCGGCACGATTAGCGCCGAGGCCTTGAGGCCCAATTCTCAATCCCATCGAGTGGTGCTCATCATAGAAAAGTAGAAGCCCCGCTTCGCAATTGTCAGCTACTTCAAGCTCGACTTCGACTACGTACGAATGATCGATTGCACACACAGTCATAACGGGTGAATCGCTGAAGGAAGAGCCACACCCCTTCAATAGGAGTTGTCCATCTCCGGTTTTGAAGCGATCGGGATCGTAGCCCTTCCAGAATTGCCAATGCAAGCCCAAAGTTGGCGATGTAAAGTTATCCCCATCCGGGAGTTGGGTGTGCGTGTGCTTTCCGGGAGGCATCGCCAAGTTTTGGGCTGCCGATATTCCTATTGGGACGCGAAACCACTTGTCCGCGGTCCATTCCACCGGAAGCAGTAGTGTCGATCTGCCGAGGGTACGGTACCCGTTTTCATAGCCATGGAACGTCATCCACCACGCGCCCTTTGTATCGTCGATTAGCCTTCCATGACCCATTGACCACCATTTTTCTTCTTTGCTCTTCGTATGAATAATCGGGTTGTAAGGGGAATACTCCCAGGGGCCGTCCACCTTCCTACTTCGCGCCGAGATAACCATATGACTAGTAGGTGGTCCCGCCGTTCCGCCTTCCGCAACGTTAAGGTAGTAGTAGCCATTTCGGAAAATTACTTTGGGAGCCTCGAGGCACTCGCATTGAATACGCCAATCGGTCGGAATTGGCCATGGGGCGAAGATTTTCCGAGGCGCTCCGATGACTGACAGGCCATTCGCTGCCAGTTCGGCTATCGATCCTCCTGCCATGTAGAGAAATCTTCTTCCGTCTGAGGTAGTAATGTGCGCCGGATCAATTCCATTGATATTCAGCGATACAGGATCGCTCCATGGACCAACCGGAGTTGGGGCGTGGACCACCTGAAGGTGTCCGTTGTTGGGGAAGTAAATGTAGTAGCGACCGCCAGATTCACAAAGATATGGCGCCCAAATCTCACCATAAAAACGGTTGAGTGCGTTTCCCACACTCCGCCAGTTGACCAAATCCTGAGAAGTCATGATCACCAGGCCGGGAGTATATGAGAAGCTCGTATGGGTGATATAGAAGTCTTTGCCTACTCTAATCGCTCCTGCATCCGGATGGTTACCTCCCACAATCGGATTCAGATAGGTCCCGTCTCCCTGATCTCCCGGGTGGTTCTCAACATTATGCATCGCAGCGAACACGGAAAACGGCCGCAATGTTTTGACCACAGCGGGTAGCGCAGCGAAGAAACCCAAGGCGCATGCTTCGCGCCGAGACAGATTGTTGATTTTGGAATCCAGACGTTTCATTTAATTCTCCTGTACGAAGACTTACAAGGTTGGGCAGCTAAAGCATTACGTCCATAACCCGTCTTTGGGATGGTGATAGACAAGAGTCTCTAAGCGGTTTTCATCCGGTGAAGATGGTTGCCGCTAGTAACGGCTCCGGCATCATGGGCGAGGTCCAGGGAATCGAAGACGGGAAAGAGGGCGAGGACCGCCACACAAAGGATGACAATATGGAAGTCGCGAATTCCGGGAGTGGCGGAGAGATGTCCGTGTGCATGGGCGACGACGCGGAGGGTGACAGCTCCGATGGCGACACCGATGCCGAGCGACAACTGATTGACGGCGGAAAGAAATCCGTTGGCACGAGACATTTTCGCGGGCTCGATCTCGGTGTAGGCGAGAGTGGTCATGCAAGTGAATTCGAGCGAACGGCAGGCTCCGTGAAAGAAGAGCACCGCGAAGATGAGAACCGGCGGTGTCGCTGGTCCTAGGGTTGCGCAGAGAGCGACAGAGCCGGCCGTGATGACTCCGTTGACGATGAGAATGCGGCGGAAGCCAAAGCGGCGCAGCGCCTGGATGATGAACGGCTTCATGGAGAGGTCTCCGGCAAAGAGCGCGAGAAGGTACATGCCGGAGGCAAAAGCGCTGAGATGGAAGCCGATCTGAAACATGAGCGGCAAGAGGAAGGGCAAGACGGAGACAGCGATGCGGAAGCCGCTGGCTCCATAAATGGAGAGCCGGTAGGACTTGATCTTCATCGATTCAAGATCGATGAGGGAGTAAGGCGAACGACGGGCGCTGAGAATGGCGAGCACACCGCTTACGACGCTGAACGTGAGGATGATTGCAGGTTTCTGCCAGTGCATACCCAGGTGGCCGAGTTGTTCGAGGGCGTATACCACTCCAGTGGAGGCGAGACCGGCAAACAGGAAGGTGAGCCAGTCGAAGGGAACCCGGGTAACAAGCTCCGAGGGTTGATTTTCGACGCAATAGAGGGTGAGGCCAAACGCAATCAGCCCCAAGGGGATGTTGAGAAAGAAGATCCAACGCCAACTGAAGTAAGTGGTGATGAAACCGCCTAGGGGAGGACCTAGGATAAGCGCGGTCAAGGCCGGCCAGGTGATGTAGGCGATCGCCTGGGTGAGATGGTCCTTGGGAGTCGATCGCAGAATGATGAGACGGCCTACGGGAACCATCATGGCGCCGCCGATGCCTTGTAGGATGCGCAGGAGCGTGAACTGGGTGAGAGTGTGGCATAGGCCGCAGAGCATTGAGGCGAAGGTGAAGACGCCGATGGCCGAGGCGAAAATAGAACGGGTCCGAAACGATCGGCCACCCAGCCGCTGATCGGGATGAAGACCGCAAGGGTCACGAGGTAAGCCGTCATCGCTATGTTGAGATGGACTGCACCCATGTGAAAGCTCGCGGCCATCTGAGGCAGCGCGGTGGCGATAATCGTGCCATCGAGGTTTTCCATAAAGAAGGCGCCGGCGATGAGGGTGGTGACCAGGACCGATGAGCGTTTCTGCATGGGATCATGTAGGAAGGGAAACGCGTTTCTCGTTGCAGTTGATGAGAAAAAATAAAGCAATGCAACTTACAGCTCCTTTGTTCGAATAGAGCATATTGTTTCGGCTTCTCCTACTAGGGCTTCCCGACCGTATTGTCTTTGTACGCTTTTTGCATAATGAAGAATGCTTCCTTCTTCTTCCCATCTTCGGAGACGAGGCCTTTGCGGTTGTAACCGTCCTGGAGCTTGGGAATGTTGCGGGTAGTGGAGCGGAAGTCAAAGAGACACCAGGGGGTGGTGCCGCGAAGCTGGGGAATTTGGGAGAACATGATGAGTTGATGTCTGTAAACGTTGGCCTGCTGCTCCACGGTCCAGCGCTGGTTGTCTGGGCCATGATTGCCGTACTTGGCTTCGGCGCCGAACTCGCTCATGATGATCGGCTTTTCGGGCAGTACCCAATGCATGTCGTCCGCGACTTCTGGCGCGCCAGTGTACCAGCCGATGTACTCGTTGACGCCCACGACGTCGAGAGCGTTTGTGAGGGGATCGTCCAGGGTTGCGGTTTCGCCTTGCCTGTGCTCTGAGTTGAGGGCGGAGGTGATGAGGCGTGTGGAGTCGAGCGTGCGGGCTTCGTTGGCTAGGTTGGTAAGGAAGGTGGTGCGAGTGGGGTTGTTCGCGGTTTCGTTGGAGACCGACCAGAGAATGATCGACGCTTTATCGCGATCGCGGCGAATCATCTCCTTGAGCATGACAACGTCCTTGGCATAGACCTCGGGCTTGTCGAAGGAGATGTGCTGCCAGTTGGGAATTTCCGACCATACCATGATGCCGTCACGGTCGGCGGTGCGGGTCATGCGCTCATCGTGTGGGTAATGGCAGAGGCGGACGAAGTTGGCGTTGAGTTCCTTGAGATATTTGAAGATCGTGGCAACTTCCTGATCGTTGTCCACGCGGCCGCCGACGATGGGGGCTTCGGCGTGTACATTGACGCCCTTCAGGAAGATGGGCTTGCCGTTGAGCAGGATGTGGGTGTCCTCGACGCGGATGTCGCGGAAACCAATGTCGTCGGTGAGCTTGTCCTGTTTATCGCCTGAGCCCGAGGAAAGAGTTACTCGGTAAAGCTTAGGGGTTTCCGGAGACCACAGGCTTAGCTTGCGGGCCTCCACGGTGAAGGGCGCATTGCCGTCGGAGTCGGTCTTGAGTGTGGTGTGAACGCCGGCTTCAGGTATATCGACGGTGACCGGAGTTCCTGCGGGGGCGTCGAGGACGTGAACGTAGCCGGTGAGATCGGTGTTGCCGGGCTGCCAGACGGGGCCGTGGGCGAGGTGGACGTCGAAGTCGTCGATGAAGGCCATGGGGACGGTGACGAGGGAGACATCGCGGGTGAGGCCACCGTAGTTGAACCAGTCGTACCCGACAGAAGGGATGCCGCCGACCTGGCGCGTGGCATCGACGGCGATAACGACGAAGTTGGAGCCGGCGTGAAGAACAGCGGTGACTTCGCAATCGAATGGCGTGAAGCCGCCTTCATGATCGCAAACCCTTTTCTGGTTGACCCAGACATGGGAGCGGTAGTTGGCCGCGCCGATGTGGAGGAAGGTGCGAGTGCCGGGTTTGGGCTGAGCGTCGAAGTCGCGCTGGTACCAGACGACACCCTCGTAGTTGAAGAGCTGGGGAACCTGTGTGTTCCAGTCGCCGGGGACTTTGAGGGTAGGAGCGGTAGCGAAATCGTACTCTTCATTGTGAGGGCCGCTAAAGATATTGGGGTGAGTGTTCATGGCGTAGCTGCGGTCGTTGATTGCGCCGGTGCTGGTGTAGAGAGCGCGAAAGGGTGCCTGATCCACGAGATAGTGCCAGTCTCCGTCGAGGCTGGTGACGTTGCGGTGGTCAACGCCAACCAGCAGGGTCTGGAACGGTTGAAAGGGTTGCTGGGCGAAAACCGGGAGAATCAGACCGAAGCAGAGCAGCGCAGCCATGCCGTAGAAAATCCGGCGAAGAGTCGTTGCGCCACTCGATAATATGACCATCTTCGTAAACCTCTTCCGTTCGATCTTTCTTTAATCCGACATCGTTGTCAAAATTGGGTAATATTTAGCCGAGAAGATAATATCTCATGCGTGGGAGGGTTGAATAGTGAGGAACTCGATGGTCATCGGCGTTCATGGAAGAGTGACGTTCTGCACGAAGTCAAGACCTTCCGCGGCTTATAGCTCGCGACTATCATGCAGCACGACTGTTGCCGAGGTTCTTCGGCTGGAGATTTGAAGAATGCGAATGATTAGCAAGTATCTGAAACAGGGTGCGACTTTCGTTTTGGCGGGCTTGTTTCTTCTTGGTTCGACAAGCGTGTCCGCGCACACACAAACGCAAGTAGATGTGCTGACCCAACACAACAACAATTTCCGTACGGGTGCGAATCTTCGCGAGACGGTCTTGACGCCGGCGAATGTGAACGAGGCCCAGTTTGGGATGTTGTTTAAGCGAGTTGTGGACGACCAGCTTTATACGCAGCCGTTGATAGCGACCGACATTGCTGTGAGCGGCGGGACGCACGATCTTGTGTATGTGACGACTGTGAACAATAGCGTCTATGCCTTCGACGCGAATGACGCGAAGGCATCTCTTCCGGTTTGGCATGTGAACTTTGGAACGCCGGCAAATGTACACAGCACCGATTTCGGGTGCCTGGACATGAATGGACAGATGGGTATTGTCGGCACGCCCATAATCGACAAGGAGCGCGGCGTGCTGTACGTGGTTGCACTAACGCGCGCAGGTGCTCCGACTGGAGCATGGACAGGATTCATACAAAGGCTTCATGAGC
The DNA here is from genome assembly GCA_965277925.1 of Granulicella sp. Lineage (GTDB taxonomy): Bacteria > Acidobacteriota > Terriglobia > Terriglobales > Acidobacteriaceae > Granulicella. Next base: position 4,574,324 of record OZ255850.1, read on the forward strand.
TGGACCTTGCAACGGGCGCGGACCTGACTGATAGTCCGGTGGCTATCAGCGCGCCGGATTTCAACCCGCTGATGCAGAACCAGCGGCCGGCGCTGATGCTGGTGAACGGAATGGTGTACGTGGGATATTCCTCGCATTGTGATAAGGAGCCGTACCATGGGTTCCTAATGACGTACGACGCGAAGACGCTTGCGCAGGTGAACGTGCTCAATACGTCGCCGACCGGGTCGGAGGCGAGTATCTGGCAGTCCGGGCAGGGGCCGGCGGCGGACGAGGAAGGGAATGTCTACGTGGTAACGGGCAATGGGAGCTGGGACGGCGTGAGGAACTTCAGCGAGAGCTTTCTGAAGTTGACGCCGCATCTCAAGCTGATCGATTGGTTCACCCCGACAAATCACTTTGCGCTGGATGCGCGGGACAACGATCTGGACGCTTCCGGAGCGACACTGATTCCGGGGACGCATCTGGTAGTCGGCGGTGGCAAAGAGGGTGTGCTTTATGTACTCGACACGCGAAACCTCGGGCATCGTGGCGATGAACACGCGCTAGAGCACTTCCAGGCGACGGCATCTCATATGCATAGCCTTGTGTACTGGCAGAGCGCAAAGGACGGAAAACTGCTCTATGTGTGGGGGCAGAAAGACATTGCGAAGGTGTACAAGTTCGAAGGGGATAAGCTCGAAGATACGCCGTTCATGACGGGCGATGTCCTGAACCGTGGGCATCCAGGAGGGATGTTGTCGATTTCGGCGAATGGGAACAAGGACGGCATTTTGTGGGCAGCGATCCATGCGACAGGGGATTCGTGGCATGAGTCGCGGCCGGGGATTCTTCATGCCTACGACGCAGACGACATTCGCCATGAGCTGTGGAACTCGCTGCAGGTCCCAAACCGCGACGATTGCGGTGAGTACTCCAAGATGGCGCCCCCTACTATCGCAAATGGGAGAGTTTATCTAGCGAGCTTTGGCACAGAAAACGTGGGGACCGGCCAGTTCTGCGTGTACGGGCTGCTGCCGAGGAAGAATGCGATGAAGCTGGCGGCGCCGACGGGGGGGAAGGCTTCAGTCACGGGTGGTAATTTGACGCTAACCTGGAACCCGGTGGCTGGAGCGCGCATCTATCGTGTCTTGCGGACGAGCACACTCGAGCCGGAAACGAAAACGGTCGCGGTGGGGCTGACGACGCCGATGTTTACGGAGCCTGCGCCGCAAACGGGTGAGCCAACGTCTTACACGATCCTCGCAGTTGGAGTGAATGGCAGTAGCCCCGTGTCAGAAGTCGTAAAGGTGATAGTGCCGAAAGCGAAGCCAACGGGGCATTGAGGAGCACGATATGGCTCAAGAGCGGCGATGTATTGGAACTTGGCAGGTATGGCAGGAGAACTCAAACGACCTGTTCTTTAGCCACAACTGCGTGTCTGTCCCACATCCAATGATTAACTTCTGGACACGAACGTTCGATGTTTGGTACCGGAGCTTGATGGTGCATACTTTCTCATCAGGAAAAGGAAACACGATAGGCCGCATACTTTACGGGTGCGCCCGCACGACAGCGGCTGTCGCGTCGAGCGATACAGTATAATCAATAGCTTGAGGGTAGTGGCGCGGCGCCACGGCATCAATCCCAAGACTGCGGCCAAGTGGTGGAAGCGTCGTTCCGTGGCCGATCTTCCCGCCGATCCGAAGACGCCCTACTCCACGGTGCTCCCGAACAGTAAGCGATCATCTTGGCATTCTGGAGACACACCTGCTGCCCTCGATTGCCCCCCTATATGTCATTCAGGCGACGATTCGCAGCTGACCCAGTCCTTACTGCCCCCGCTATCTGCAGCGCCACGGCATCTCCCGGCTCCCCGACGTCGAAGTCGATCGGCGTTCGGAAAAGTTCAGGTCTTACTCGATTGGGTACAAAGATCGCCGGTGCGTGGTGAAATCGCTATCAAGTCTGTATTTGCTCGGAACACCCCCATATGCGGCCGGCCGAGTAGTGCCCGACTGTCATCGACTGCCCAGCATCATATGGTGCGTCGTAGGGCTTTTCCTACCTGCTGTCGCGCCGAGCGCAGGACAAATCCCGCAGTTACGATCCAAACGTGACGATCTTGATCTAGCTTCATGTGGCGTTCAAAGGCCAAGGCGAGAGAATTTGCAGCTACTGCTTCTGGGGGAGAGCCGGGACCTCGGTTAGGCGAACTGTGACGATTTCATGTGGTTTGATCTGAAAGTTACGATTGTGTGTCGTGAAACGCGCAAGGGGCGCCAGATTGCGTTCTACGGCGTCTGCCAGCCATGCGCCTTGAATGCTAATGATCGGAATTTGCACGGAGACATTACGCTGCTGACCGCCCAGATCCAGGAACCGGAGAATTGTCCCGCTTCCATCTTCTGCCGGCTTCCATGCCACCAGCAGCAAATTTGGATCGCCGGCCTGAAGGGAGCTGCCCTGGGTCCCGTCAAGAGGTTCTGGGCGATCGACCGCCTTGTCCGAAGGTGTAATCTCGTCAACCTCGAGAGGTGTGACTGCCTCCCATCCGGCATTGCTCAGAATCGCAGGTTCAATCGATGGCGCGCTAGTAACGAGATATCGGAACTGGAAGTGTCCACCTCGCGAGGGCCGGTAATTTGTACCCCAATAGTTGTTCATGACATAGGAAAAGATCCATCCCTTACGGGCTCCGAACTCCTTAGGGAACTACAGGTGAGTTGATGTCTCCGAGCCTAACCAAGGGAGCATCCAGAGGCAGCACAGTCGCAGATACTCCGTCCTGTTCGACCGAGACCCAATGCTGGACGCTAAACCACTCGACGCCCGCGCCAGGTTCCATATCCCTCGCGGGGTCGACGGAGCCATTCTGGATCTCATAGCGGAAATGGGGATGAGTCATCCGAAGGAAAAGGCAAAATAGGCAGCTTCATTCTCGCGAACCTCTTTTTTTCGATATCTTCTGTGAACTCGATTTTTTCTCATTATTGAAGAGGCGAATCTCAGTGGCGATATGGGGGGTGTTGATGGCTGAGCTTTCAAGGCAGGCGACCTGCCCGAACGAGGTGCGCTCGATTGAGAGTAAGCGCCTTGGCCGGCACCATTCACGTTGAACTGCCTACCCTGACGGCCTCCGGGGCCGGGAGGCTGGTTGTTGACATAGAGGTATTGCCCAAAGCGATAGAGGCTCTCAGCGTCGACCAAGGAGCGTTGCAACTGTTTGTCGAAGATATTCCGCACAGAGCCCGTGTCAGGATCGAGATCGATGCGGTAGTAGGAATTCTCGAGGGTCGTAGTTGCGTTTGCCGGCTGCGCGGGAATCGCGGACGGCTTCTTCGTGCTGGCCGAACGCATCTCGTAAACCTTATAGGCCACGGGAGAAACATCCTGTGCCAGGAACCGCACGCGGCTGACATTTCTGCCGGGCCGCACGATCTCCACTGGGTGGCCATGAATTGTTCGAGGCTCCACATGCCGTCTGTACTGAAGCGGAACTCGGGATGCTGTTTCATCAGATCGAGCGCTTCATCCAGAATGCGGCTTTGGATGGCTGCGACCTTTGCCTGAAAGTCCGTGTAGCCGATATCTAAATGGACGTGAGGAACCACGTAAAGCGTCCACTACTTCTTAGGTTCGATTTTCTGGTTGAAGTGCCGTGGTGGTTATGGATGTGCAACTCGCCTATCACCGTAGTCTGTGCTTCGAAAGCCGGCAGCACAAATGGGGCTTCCAAATTCCCCGAAATCATGCGTCCCTTGCACGGGCTGCGTATAGTGCTTGCCATTGACCGTCAGGTCGACAATACCGCTGCCAATCTGCCCGCTATAACGAACGGACCCGTACATTCACGACTTCTTTCAAGCCTCCGGCCTCCTTATAAAAGATGGTCGGGTTAACTGTAATGGTCGCGGCCGCTTCATCGAACTTTCGCCGCGGAGAACTTCTCAGTTCGATGGCGTCATAGTTGAAGCTGGCGTCCAAGACTTGCTTTTCCGAAGTCGGCAACGCGGAAAGAGTGATGGTGTTCGCCCCTTGAGGATGCAGATACTGCCCCGGAAATTCAAACTCAACCTCGGCGCGCGACAAGGCGGGGAACCATCCGCCCAGGTTGCCATCCAGTTTTGGGTCCAGATAAAACGTTCCAAAATGACCGTTTATATTAACTCCCAGCATGGGCAGGCTGGCACGGTCAATGAGCAGCGCTACACGAAGAGTGTACGTTGAAGAGGGCGAACGTTGTAGGGTAAATTGAATCGCGCGAGGCGCCGATGAGGAGACGGTGCCGCTTCAACCGACTGAAACCCGTACCAGGACTGGGCGGGATCGCTTTGTCCCACCACAAATACTGTCGTCTGTTTTGGCGCTTCTCTGCTAAATTCGCGCGAACTCCCGTCAAAAGCTCCAATTTGGAAAATTATCTTTCCATCCCCTTTGCTCTGTGCAACAACGGGCAGCGAAGCAGCGGCAAGCAGGATGGCCGCCAGAAAGCGATTTCGTCTCATAGATTTCCTTCTTGCAGATTGCCGAAAGGCTATTTAGGGCCTGACCGCGACGGATGCTGGGCCGGCTCCATTGCCCGGCAGCACTGCCGGTGCGATTGCATTGGGTTTTATCTGGTATTTGTGGAGCAGGTATTGCTCAACAGCTTCTCGATCGTGCCAAGAGAGCGCGACATTGTAGAGTAGGATTTCCGCAATCTCTCCCCGCCAGCTACGACCGCCGAATTGCCGATCTCGAGCCAGTTGGTTGGCCTGCACCGGACCAGTGCTCAGGATGCAGATGACGCCGAGCTGCTTGGGAAGCGGTGTCTTGGAAGCGGCGATTTCCTGGCCATTCAGCCACGTCTTGCCATCGTGAAGGTATTTGGAAAGGTGTCCGCTTGGATTCGGGTCGTCATATACGACATTAAAAATGGTGTCGTCCGTCCAACCAGCATGAAAGTCATGGGACACGGTATCACCGAGCACGAACCTCTCATCAAGGTGGCCAAAGGCGGCAGGATCTTTGCTCACAACCGAGAAAGCGGTACGGATGTCGCTAACGCGTTTGAAGCCAAACGCGACGCTGGCCCCGGAGAAGCGCAGCGCCGGTTGGCCGCTCGATGGATCCGCGACCAGCGTGGGGTCAGTGGTTGGAGCCGTCGAGTCAGGGTTGCGTCTTGCATCGTTCGCCAGGCTGCTCATATCACGGATCAGTATGACCTCACCATTAGCCTGCTCCACGTGGCCAGCAGAGACCCACAGATCAAGGCCACCTTTCGGAAAGTCCCTTGAGGTAGGTGCGGTCTTGCCGTCTTCATGATTGCGGGGACCTGCGCTTTGAGCATTTGACAGGGGAGCAATAATCAGAAAAGCGGTAAGAATCAGAAGACCGAATCTGTACACGAATTTCTCCTCTCAGAAACAAGATTGTTACAAACGATGGGTGACGGCGTTAAGATGCTCGGCGGCTATTTCAAGAGTTCAGGATAGCGTCGCACAGTTCTACCTATGAGTTCTCCGAACGAGGTATTTGTCCAGGCAAACCACGCTCTCGTGAAGATGGCTGGATTGTTTCGGTTGTAGGATTCGTGCATAAATCCAGTAGCGGCCGCGGATACTTTCAACATCTCGATTGCTTGTCGGATCTTAGTGATAGAGTTGCTGGTGAGTGCATAGATGATCTGCGACATGGGCCAGATGCTGTCGCGGCCGATATGCGGGCTTCCAATACCTTCGCCTGCGCTTCCGCGGAAAAACCAGGGGTTTCGTTCCGACCAGACGAAGCTGCGTGTGCGCTCGTACAGTGCAGCATCCGGTGAGCTATCGAGGTAAGGCAAGCTCAGCAAGCTTGGAACGTTAGCGTCATCCATCAGAACGTGGCTGCCGTACCCGTCGATTTCGTAGGCCCAAAGAGTGCCTGCGGATGTCGAAACCGTACCATATCGCCGCAGCGCGAGCTAGACTTCATCTGCCAAATCGTTGGCCCGATTTGCCATTGCCGCGTCGTGAAGAATGTCGTTCGACATAGTTGCGAGCTGCCGCAATGAGGTCACGGCGAATAGGTTGGCGGGCACGAGAAACGGGAAGATGCAAGCGTCGTCGGAAGGGCGAAAGGCGGAGGCGATAAGGCTTACTGGTTTTGCCGGATTGCCAATGCCATTGACGAGTGTGTCGGTTGGGTTGATCGCGGCACGTTGGAAGCGATAAGGCCCCAGGCCTTCTTTTCGCTGCTGAACCCGCATGGTGGTTAGAATAGTTTGCATCGCCAACTTCCACCGGGTATCGAAAGGTCTCGTATCGGCGGTGTTGGTCCAATAACCATGGGCGACGCGTATTGGGTAACAGAGGGAGTCGAGCTCATATTTGCGTTCGCCCACGCCCTGCTTCATCTCGGTCAGGTCGTTGCGGCTCCCTTCAAGAGGAGGGGCGTTCAGGTTCGCCATGAAGCAATTAGCATAAGGATCGATCAACAGACAGCGGGTCTGTCGTCGAATGACGCCTTCGAGTAGCGCCCGTAAGGAAGTATCTTGGGAGGCGAAGTGTAGATACGGCCACACTTGGGCGGAGGAGTCACGCAGACACATCGCTGGAATGCCTCCGGTGATGACGACAGTATCAGGTTGCCCATCAAACATTCCCGGCTCAACGGTCGTATCGAGAGTGTTGGGGAAGCAGTTTGCAAAGATAGCGCCCAACACAGGATCACGAATGGCTCGTTGGGTGGCTGCAATGTAAGCATCTACCGCTTCGCTGCGAAACTTGCGGTCCGAGGGAAGCGGACGCTTGGATTCGATCAAACTATCCGTTTGCGCGAGGATTTGACGCGGAACTAGCGATAGCGCGCAGCCGCTCGAAACGAGCATGCCAACTTGCAATATCAGAGACCTTCTCGTTACTGTCGCCGCAGAGTTGATAATTGGGTTTTCCATCGATCCTCGTGAGCTCAACAATCCTCTCTTCCGCGCTACCCACCGTCGACTATCTGCCGCCGATTTAAAGCGACTACTGCAGAAAGGGCCCAACCGTCACCGATGACCAGCCCGGGCAAAACGTTTTCGCGCTATGCCGTGCCACGCCGTTGAAAAGGTGCCGCAGGGATCCGAAGACGCTTCAAGACAATAGATGCAATGCATGGGTTCATCCTGCTTTGCTGCGAAAGACTTCCTCTGTCCCCTTAAGGAGGCGTATCGTGTCGCCAGTGTGGAGATGAGGTGGCCTGTTCTCCTCAGGTTTCCTTTTAGGTCCTTGACAATATGCAACGAGATCATATACTTTCTGAGGCGCATCAGACAACGTTGTCAAGACGAATCTGAAAATAAAATATGAGTTGCTCAATGTAAGAGAGATCTAAGACCGCAACATTTCGCTTCCGCATGGTGTATTTTCGCGTGGCACAGGTGCGGCGAAGATCAATTTTCAAGCGAGTGCGTTCGCGGCTGAGTACGAGCGGTTTGGCTTGATGAGCGCACCTCTTAGCCTTGAGTCTCTTGCGTGCGAATTGTCGAGTTGTCCAAAAACCTGAAAGATAGCCCGTCATACAGTGGCTGGCCAGCAGAGGTAAATTCATGCAACGCCGCGATCTTCTCAAGCTCTCTCCTCTCGCCCTCGCCTCCGCGGTCGGGCATGTCGCTCTCGCCCAATCGGCCGGACCAGCTGCGGATTCTGCGAGCGCCGCGCTGTTCAATGTTCGCACCTACGGCGCAACTGGCGACGGCAAAACCGTCGACACACCCGCGATCAATAAGGCCATCGAGGCTGTAGCCGCCGCTGGCGGCGGCATGCTACTGTTTCCGGCTGGGACCTACGTTTGTTTTACCATTCGCCTGCGTTCGTACGTAGAGATTTATCTGGCTCCCGGCTGCACTATCCTCGCTGCCGACTCGCCTAAACCTGGCGAGACCACCGGCTACAATGGTGGAACCTATGACCCTGCAGGTCCTGCGCAAGCGTGGGAGCAGTATCAGGACTACGGCCATAACCACTGGCCCAACTCGCTCTTCTATGGTGAAGGGATCAGCGGCTTCTCCATCGCTGGTCCCGGCTTGATACACGGTAAGGGCCTCTCTTTCGGTCAAGGTGGGACCCGCGGCAACTACGCCGGTTTCAAGGCCGAGCAGCCCGGCGTTGGCAACAAGGCGATTGCGCTCAAGAACTGCCATAATGTCTTGCTGCGCGACTTCTCGGTCCTCAAAGGCGGCCACTTCGCCCTGCTCGCCACCAGTGTCGATAATCTCACGCTCGATAACCTGCTGATCGATACTGATCGCGATGGCTTTGACATCGACTGTTGTAGAAACGTGTGCGTCTCCAACTGCACCGTAAACTCACCCTGGGACGACGCGATCTGCCCGAAATCCAGCCACGCCCTCGGCTACGCGCGTTCCACAGACAACGTGACCATCTCCAACTGCTACGTTACGGGAACTTACGAACTTGGGACGGTTGTCGACGGTACCTGGAAGAAGTTCACCGAAGAGGGCCACCCTCACCAAGGTCGCATCAAGTGCGGCACCGAATCGAATGGCGGCTTCCGCAATATCACCATCAGCGGCAATGTCATCGAGGGCTGCAAAGGCATCGCTCTTGAGACCTCGGACGGTGCATTTCTCGAAGACATCGCCATCACCGGCAACACAATGCGCGATATCTTCGATGCCCCATTGTTCCTGCGCTTGAACCGGCGCAACCGGGGCCCGGCTGACACGATGCGGCCGGGAACGCGGCGCCGCATATTGATCTCCAACATCGTCAGCTCCAACTCGGACTCAGTCGCAGCGTCGATCTTTTCGGGTATAACGTCGAACCTGATTGAAGATGTCAAGCTAAGCAACTGCTTCTTCGGCCATCGCGGGCTGCCCACGGTCATAGGCCGGGGGGCACGGTCCAAGCCGATGCCTGATTGGCGCACAATCCAGGTTCCCGAACAGGAAGGCGGTTATCCTGAGCTGTGGAGCTTCGGCCCAACGCCCAGCCAAGGCTTCTTCATTCGCCATCTGAAGAACCTCGAGATGTCACACGTCGAGATCGCTCCCGGCGGCTCTGATCCTCGCCCCGGCTTTTGGCTGGAAGACGTCCTTCGTGCGGACGTCTTCGCCATCACCGTGCAACGGCCGAACAATGTGGCGCAGCCGAATTTCGCGCTACGCAACGTCACTGACTTCCGTATCTTCTGGTCGCGTGCGGCGAAGGACATGACGCTACCAATGGCAGCTTCAGAAACGATCTAAGCAGAACGCAATGCGCCAGCCGAAGTGCGCGCCCGCAGGGACCAGTGTAAACATCGAACTCAAAACTGCTGTAGGAGCTTGCAAACGCCAAGGGCTTCGTACATTGGCAATCGCCAAGTTCTGCTCGCATTAGCTATCCGTCGCAATCTCTGTCGGTGCCCAAGTCACGTGAGCGGCGAAGAGCCTCATTCATCTGATTGGAGCGTGCGGCTGCTTGGTGACTGCATTAGCATGTGCCGTATGTAGATAACAGCGCTTAGCGGTCCGAAGGCTTTTATTGAATGGAAGGGAAGTACAGATGGTAATGAGCGGCATGCGAGTTTTGGTAGCCCTTATGGTGGTGTCGCTGACAACGCTGGTCGCCGCGCAGAAAACCGCACCGGACGCGACGTCGTCACCGATAACGTTGACGCACACCGCTGGTAATCCGGCATCGGGGTTGGCGACGCTGATCAAAGTGGATGAAGCGGCGACCGGTCGCATCTTCGGCGGAGTGGGCGCAATCAGCGGCGGCGGCGGTAACTCGCGGCTGCTCATCGATTACCCTGCCAAGCAGCGTAACCAGATACTCGATTACCTGTTCAAACCTGGTTATGGCGCATCGCTACAGATACTCAAGTTGGAGATCGGGGGCGATGCTAACTCCACAGACGGATCCGAACCGAGCGTGGAGCACACGCGAGGTGTGGTGAACTGCAACGCCGGGTACGAGTTCTGGCTGGCCAAACAGGCCAAACTGCGCAACCCAAATATCAAGCTCTACGGGTTGGCCTGGACTGCACCGGGATGGATCGGTCACGGTAACTTCTGGTCGCAGGACATGATCGACTATCTGATGACGTGGATGGGCTGCGCGCAGTCCCACGGCCTAACGGTCGATTATCTCGGCGGCTGGAACGAAAGGGGGTTCAACACGAGCTGGTATAAGGAGCTGCACGCCGCGCTCATAGCCACGCACTCCGCGGCCCAGATCGTTGGAGACGACTCGGGTTGGAAAGTGGCGGATGCGATGGTTATGGATCCCGCTTTCGCAAGGTCTATCGACATCATTGGCGTTCATTACTCCTGCGAAGGCGGGGACGGAGGCAACGCGGACACCTGCCACTCCACCCAGAACGCCATCGATACGGCCAAGCCGCTCTGGGACAGCGAAAGCGGCTCGCAGGATGACAACACAGGCGCCGGAGCCCTGATTCGAGCGATCTCCCGCGGCTATATCGACGCCAAAATGACAGCCTTGCTGAATTGGCCGCTTATCGCCGCGATCACCCCGAATCTGCCCTACCGGACTGTCGGGTTGATGGTCGCCGCGCAACCCTGGTCGGGGAACTACAGCGTCGGGAAGAGTTTATGGGTGACCGCGCACGTCGCTCAGTTCACCCAACCAGGCTGGCAGTTCCTGGATGATGCCAGCGGTTACCTCGGCAATGACCGTACCAACGGCAGCTACATCTCATTGCGTTCACCAAGCGGCGCGGATTACAGCACGATCGTCGAGACGACGACTGCGACTGTACCGATAAGAGCGGCGTTTAGTGCCAGCGGCGATCTCGGTAAGAAACCGGTACACGTCTGGGCCACAAACCTCGATTCAACGGCTGATAAGGACGTGTTTGTGCACGTGACGGATATGTGGCCGGACGGCTCCGGCCGCTATCAGTTCACACTTCGACCAGGCTACGTCTACACGTTTAGCACGCTTGCAACCGCCGGGAAGGGAAAGGCTATAGCTCCGCTGGCGCATCCTCTGAAACTGCCTTACCACGACAACTTCGAATACTACCGGACAGGCGAGGAGGCGCGGTACGCTGCTGACATGCAAGGTGCCTTCGAGATCCAGCCATGCGCTGCGGGCAGGCTGGGCAAGTGCCTGCAGCAGATGGCAGAGACGAAGCCAATCGAATGGCAGCAGAACAGCGACGCGTTCACCCTGCTCGGCGATCCGTCGTGGACGAACTACGCCGTGAGCGTGGACGCGGAGTTCGCTAAGCCTGGAGTGTTGGAGCTTATCGGTCGCGCCGGCACGCAAAAGCGGCCTCAGTCGAAACAACAGGGCTACTACTTCCAAATATCGAACACCGGCGCGTGGACGATCTTCAAGAGCGATTCACGCGGCGTCCATACTCAACTTGCCCATGCGTCGGTTGCCGCCCTCGACATGGGGCACTGGCATCGGCTCGGCTTGTCCTTCAACGGCGAGACGATTGCCGCATCCGTAGACGGGCAAGATGTCACCGTGGTAAAGGATAACTCCTACGACGCCGGGCAGGTCGGGGTGGGCATCACTAGCTATGACACCGATCAGTTTGATGACCTTTCGATAACGCCAGCTGGGACAGCAGAACCTCGGATGTAGTGACGTTGCGTCAGCACGTAGGGTGGAGCGTAGCTTTCACCTTCACCCGCTGCTATCTGCTAGTCACCACGCCCAATCCTTCCGTGAACATCGGAGAGTCCGGGCACCCGCCACGCAACCTCCACCTGATTTCGTGAGCGTTGGTCCACAATTCTTATCCTGTGCAGCAAGGGGGCATGTACTAAAGCGCGAACACCAGACAAAAAAGCCTTGACAGCGAGAAATTGCTGAGTATAAATTCGGTGAGATTCAAAGTGACATCGTTGTCAAGCGCGAGAGAGACGCTGCGGTATTGATGAGTAGAGCAGCATCAGCTTCGGCAACGTTTTAGGAGACTTTAGATGAAAATCAGTGGACATATGACAAACAGATTTCGGCATGCCGTCGGACCGGCCGACACCGGAACGAAACCTCTCTCCTATCTAACCGCGCGCTTCAGCAAGACAGGCGCAGCCACTCTATGCATGCTTGTTTTCGGTTTTGCCGTACTCTTCTTCGCTGCAAGGGCAACCGGCCAAACCACGGGCTCCGGCAGCATTCAAGGCACGGTAACGGATTCCTCCGGGGCCCTGATTCCGAATGCATCGGTCACGCTCACAGAGGCTGCGACTCAGGTCACCCTTAACACCAAGACCAGCTCGGGCGGAGTTTACGCCTTTCCCAACATCAATGTCGGCACATACTCTGTGACCGTAGCCGCACTTGGCTTTGAGACGTATACGTCCACAGGCAACATACTTGAAGTCGGCAGCAGCATCGCCATCAATACCAAGATGTCCGTCGGCAACGCCGACACGCAGATTGAGGTCCATGCGCAGAGCGTGGCTCTGCAGACGGAAGACGCGTCGTTCAAGCAGACCGTGGACAGCACGGAACTCACCGAGTTGCCGCTCAACGGTCGCCACATGACGGATCTGCTTTCACTGGTATGGGGCACACAGAACAACAGCCCTGGCGATGCCGGCGGCGGCAACAACAAGTACCCCTCCCAGTCCACCGGCATATCCATCGCCGGAGCCCAGGGGAATGCTGTGAGCTATCGACTGGATGGCGGGGACAATAATGACTACATGGGCGGTGAAAACGGTCCGTTGCCGTTCCCCGATGCGATCGGTCAATTTAGCGTAGAGACTGCGGCGCTGGGCTCGCAGGATGGCAGCGAGGCCGGCGGCTTGGTGAACATTGTTACCAAATCGGGCACGAACACCTACCACGGATCGGCCTTCGAGTTCATCCGCAACAACTTCCTCGACGCCGACAATTTCTTCTCCACATCGAAGGATACGCTGCACCAGAATCAGTACGGCGGCACCTTCGGCGGACGTATCATCCGCGACAAGCTGTTTGCCTTCGCCGCATTCCAACATACACATTCCGATTCAGCGCAAGCGACCACAAATGCATATGTGCCCACCGCCGCAAACCTCAATGGGGACTTTTCCGTCACCGACCCGCCGCCTGGCACCCCAAAATCTACTACTGCCTGCGCGTCAGACGTGCAGCTTTACGATCCAATCACCAATGTCGCTCTCCCCGGCAATAAGTACAACCAGCCCGGCGGCCCCGCTCTTCCAGCGTGGAATCCCTCCGCGCTGGCGCTGATCAAGCAACTTCCTCCCATCAATCCGGCGCTCGACCCCTACAATTGCGGTCACGTCTCCTACACCATCCCAAGCATCAGCGCCGACAACGAGTTCGATACCCGGGTCGATTACACCATCGGCAAGAAGGACAACATGTATGCCCGGTACTTTCTCGATAGCAATCAAATTCCGTCCTTCTACTCCCCAACCAACATCCTGCTCACGTCCCAAGGCGGCAACCCCGAGATCCGGTGGCAATCGATCACGATTGGTGAAAACCACATCTTCAGTTCCAGCCTTGTGAATACCTTGCATCTCACGGCGGTGCGGCGGCAGTTGAGCCGCGGTTTCAATCCGGCTACCCCTAACGCCTCTGCCTTCGGGATCAAGGACTTTCAAGCTCTGCCGAGCGGCATCTGGATCAACTGCTCAACTTCCGGGCAAAACCATTGCAACACGATCGGCGGCGGCACCAACCTGCTGGCCACGATCGATGACAATGTCCCGGTCGATATTGCGGACGATGTGACCGGGATACGCGGCAAGCACCAGATCGCCTTCGGCGGTTCATACGTCCGAAACCAACTGAATCTCAATAACGGCTATGAATCCAACGGCGACTTCACCATCAACGGCCCCTGGAGCGGGGGAGGCAGCCCTGGTGATGCCAATCTGGACCTGCTTGAAGGCGCCTTGAGCGGCTTCACGCAAAGCCTGCCGCAGCGGAATACGCTGCGCGGATCGATTCCCACGCTGTACGTGCAGGATACCTTCCATGCCACAACGCGGCTGACCATGACGGGCGGCATTCGCTGGGCGCCCCTGTACTTCCCGCACGACTATTTCCACCGTGGATCGGTATTCAACATGGCCGCGTTTTTGGCCAACCAGCACAGCACCGTATATCCAAATGCTCCCGCCGGAACTTTCTACTACGGAGATCCGGGTGTCAAGGCCGCCTTCACGGGAAATACACCCCTCGAGTTCAATCCCAACTTCGCCCTTGCGTACGATCTTTTCGGAAACGGCAAGACTGTGTTGCGTGCCGGTGCGGCATACGCGTACGATCAGCCCAACTTCTTCGTCCAGCAGCGTGTCCAGCAGAACCCGCCGTTCTCCGTCCTGGTCTCTCCGAACACTACCTCGGAGCTATGCTTGAGCGATCCCTGGCTGATCGGTGGCACAGGCAACCGAGGCTGCGGCCAGACAGGCGGCACCGACGTCGACCCGTTCCCCTTTAACCCGCAGAGTTTCACTTTCCCGCAGCAGACCCAGTTTATCGTGCTGCAGCCCACGTACAAGATGCCCAATACCATGCAATGGACCGCCAGCATTCAGCAGGTGTTCCCACACGGCTGGATGGCTCAAATCTTCTATACCGGCAACCGTACACAGGATCAGCTCGTCGGCATTCCATTGAACCCAGGAGTGTACACTCCGGGCGTGTGGGGACCGGGAGGAACCGGTTGCGGGCCCGTCGTCACCACGGGGCCGGCTGCGGTCGCTGCAGGAACACTTGGCGGCGGACCGGTTGGCACCCCCTGTTCTGTCAGTAATGCCAATCTAACGTCCGCGCTGCAGAAGCTTGGTGTCAAGAACAACCAGCAGGCACGCCTTGCCCTCACCGAGGCCAATCCGGCCCAGGGGAACTATTACAGCGGCGGCAGCGGCGGCTCGCTCATTGAGAGCAACTCCGCCTATGGCAACTACAGTAACCGTAACCGTACAGCACCGCTTTTCTACGACATTCAACTTCGCGACCAACTACACCTGGTCCAAGTGCCTGAACGATGCCGATCCTCAGGGCGACCTCAGCGGCACTCAATTCTCTAATCCCAATAATCCCGCACTCGACTACGGCCGCTGTGGCTCGGATATTCGCAATAATTTGAACGTCCTCCCTATTCTCAAGAGTGAGTTCCCACTCCACGGCATTAGTGGCTATCTGGTGAACAATTGGGAGCTTGGTGCCACCATCCGCGTCGTTAGCGGAACGCCATTCAACGTCACGCAGAACCAGGACGAATCGTTCACCGGCAATGGCGGTGACCGCCCCGACCTGGTGCCCGGCGTCCCGATATACAACTACACGAAGATACTGTCGGATGCTCAGCCAGGAACAACTTCCACCTATGCTACCAGGTCTTATTTGAACCAGGCCGCCTTCGTCTTGAACACCGTACCGGGAGCCCAGGGAAATATCAGTAGAAACTCTTTCTCCAATCCGATCTACTCTCAGGATGATGCCCAGATTTCGCGCATCTTCCCCATTCATGAAAAATACAATCTGGATCTTCGCATCGAAGCGTACAACGTCCTCAACCACCCGTCATTCAGTAGCGGTAACAATGGGGGTCCTTCGTTTACCGGGAACTTTGGCGAAATCACAGGTACATCGCAGAACGGCCGAGTCTTCCAGGGCGCCATCAAGGTGTTCTTCTAAGGTGAAGTGAACGGTAGTTACAGGCCCTGGCTCCATCGGGGAGCCGAAGTTGGCGAGTCTAATCACTAAGGACGAACTCCTGGTTCCAGCGAGCGTCTACTGGGGGGAGCTCAGTGATGCTCGCGGGTTTTCTTCCGGCGCCTTGCTTAGAAATGTTTTGAGAAGGTCTATCGGACAAAGTGGGCGCCTGAATGCCCGGTAGGCCGTCAACGACATAGCGCGCAGCAACTTCCCTCGCGACTCACTAGAACCCCCGGGAGACCACATGCAACACGCACGCCGAATTTTCCTGATCCACGGCGCCTTCGACAAGTGTTTTAAAGAGATATGGTCCTACGACATTCCGAAACCATGGGCGGCCATTCGCCTGAAGAACGGGAACATGCTCATAACCGACGAGCAGCTACGTGGTCACCCCGGGAAGTCAACCTGAAGAAAGAGACAGTACGGGAGGTGTCGAAGGCTGACATCCCGGATCAATACTGGTATGGCAATTCCCAATCCGTCACCCGTCTGGCAAATGGCAACACCATCATCTGCTCACGTGGTGGAGGCGATCATAGACCGCAACTGGTGGAGATCACTCGGGACAAGAAGGTCGTTTGAGTGCTTCAGGACTGGAAAGACTTCGGCCCTGCTACAGCGGTCCAGGTGCTGGATGAACCCAGCATTCCCGAGCACCCAGGCGATTCCCTGCATTAATTAGCGGCAAAACTGAACGCTACAAGACAAAGCGGTCACGCACCATCACTTTTCGCATTCGACTTCTTTGAACAGCTGAGATGTACAAGAGGACTATATGAGCGATCGCTACTCCGTTGGAGTTGACCTGGGCGGTACGAATCTACGAATTGCCGCCTATAGTGGCGGAGAAAGTTTTCTCGAAAGCATTGTTTTGCCCACGCATCTCTCCGCCGGCCGGGATCAAGTTGTCCGAAACATGTGCGAAGCGGTGGGAGCCCTTGCGACCCGCCGTTACGGCGATCGGGAGCTTGGAACAATTGCTGTGGGAACACCGGGACCATTGGAGTTGCCATCTGGCATCCTGTGGAACCCACCCAATCTGCCAGGATGGGACGGCTTTAATCTAAAAGAAGGGGATTTATATATTTGACTCTCAGGGAGTCAAATATATAAATCCCATTGCAAAGGATGGGGTGATCAAGCCCACGGCCGACTACCCAAACCTTGCGCCTGTGATGTCCAGAACCATCGATTGGGATCTCATCGCCCAGCAGTACGATCAACTGGTCAAGTACGCGACGGCCCTGAGACTCGGAACTGCGGACACCGAAGACATTCTTCGCCGCTTCAACCGCACCAACGTCCAGCATCCCGTCTATCGCGCTCTCTCAGAACTCGGCAAAGCCATGAAAACGATCTTCTTATGCCGTTATCTCCATTCGATGGAGCTGCGGCGAGAAATCAACGAAGGCTTGAATGTCATCGAGAGCTGGAATAGCGCAAACGACTTCATCTTCTTCGGCAACGGCGGCGAGATGGCCTCAAACCGGGCAGATGACCAGGAGATCAGGGCAGATGACCAGGAGATCAGTATGCTGTCCCTGCATCTGGTCCAACTCTCGCTCGTCTACGTCAAGGCTGGGGCGCAAAGGTGATCGAGAGGCTGTCGCACGATTTGCAGACTGAGTTTCCCGGCGTCGAGGGTTTCAGCCCACGCAGTCTCAAATATATGCGGTCCTTTGCCGAAGCTTGGCCGGAAGAACAAATAGTGCAGCAGGTTGCTGCACTATTGCCCTGGGGGCACCATATGGTGCTGTTGGACCGGCTCAAGGATGCTGTTCTGCGGGAGTGGTATCTCCGGGCCGCAGTGGAGTATGGGTGGAGCCGCAATGTCATGGTGCTCCAAATCAAGAGCGGACTGCATGAGAGGGAAGGGAAGGCCCTGACCAACTTCCAGCAGGTTCTTCCGCCTCCCGATTCCGATCTCGCAGAACAGATTCTTAAAGACCCTTACAACTTCGACTTCCTCACCGTGACCGCGGCTGCGAAGGAACGGGAGATCGAGCGCGGGCTGCTGCTTCATCTGCGTGATCTGCTGCTGGAGCTGGGCTGGGGCTTTGCCTTCGTCGGCAGCCAGGTGCCGTTGCCGGTCGGCGATCAGGACTTCTATCTCGACCTGCTCTTCTATCACGTCCGGTTGCACCGCTACTTCATCGTTGAGCTGAAGACCGGGCCCTTCAGGCCGGAGTACGCCGGCAAGCTGAACTTCTACCTCTCCGCTGTCGACGGGATGCCCCGCACCGACCGGGATGATCCGTCGATCGGGCTTCTGCTCTGCGAAAGCCACAGCGGTGCGGTGGTGGAATATGCCTTCAAGGACATCCAGAAACCGATCGGTATCTCCACCTACCGGGTCACCCGGGAGTTGCCGACTGCGATGCGCGAGGAGCTGCCGACAGTGGAGGATCTTGAGGAGGTCGTCAGCAAGCTTCGCAATGAGATCGAGGCCATGAGACAGGAAAACCCGGATGAATAAGACTGCGCTGCGGGCGGAGAGGATTGTCGCAACACTATGGCATACTCCGCTCCATCGCGAGGTCTGCCGGCAGTGAGCACCTCTCTGGTTCAGCTCGTAAGACCAGCCGCAGAGCCGCCCTTTGCGCTCACTTCAGCGCAAGCCCTGCTGAAAAGGCTGGTCCTGGACTCTGTGAGATCGATTCACTCGAAGCGCAACTATGCCAAAGCGTTGGATGATCTGTTTGCCTTCTGTGGCAGCCGGCCACTCTCCCGTGCGCTCCTGATGGAATATCGGACGACGATCGACCATCTCTCGCCCTCGACGATCAACGTTCGCCTATCGGCCATACGAAAGCTGGCCGAAGGGCTTCCTTGCCTGATAGCGAAGCATTAACGTGTATTAATTACCATTCGTGTGGGGGTGCGCCATTTGACTCTGGAGACGGATCCAAGGTGGAAACTGGCAGAACGACTCGTGCTGACGCCGGGACTGGCGAAGTCACCGCGTCTTTCCAGTCTGTTGCTGCATGTGGTGAAGAAGACCCTCGACGGGCGTGAGGCCGAACTGAATGAACATTTGATCGGGGAGCGGATTTTTGGCCGGTCGGTTGGCTACGACCCGCGAGACGACAATATTGTTCGCGCACATGCGAGCCGCTTGCGACAAAAGCTCGACGCCTACTATCGCGATGAGGGCAAAGATGATCCCCTGCGAGTGACGATACCGCGAGGGAGCTATGTTCCGCTCTTCGAGCGCGTCGAAAGCACGTCGCGATCCGAAAATGCTGAAGCCGTCCCGATGGAGAACATACAGAGCGATGAGGCGACGACGAGTAAGTCTACTCCTCAGCAAGTAACGGGGAATGCCCGGGTGGACCTGGGCCGCTGGGGGTGCTGTTGCTGCTTTGCTACTTCTCGCGCCAAGGTTCAGCGTTACATTGTTGGGCAGCTTCCAGTCGTCCTGGACAAAGTACGCGTCGCGCCACTGACGTTGTCCGCTATAACCGCGGACTCCGCCGACGGCTTTGCTTGTGACATAGTTGAGTACAAAGTCTGCGAAGGGATAACCGGTAACCTGGCCCTTGGCGGGATTACCGGTAAACAGGCCGCCGTAGGTCATTTCGCCAAGCGTGCCGTCGTTACCGGGATCGAAGTTGTTCTGCTGATAGCGAAGGAACTCAGCGCCGAACTTGATCACCTGCCGGCCACGCTGCCAGGTGAGGTTATCCGCGTAGAGAAAATTGTTATCGAACTTGCCGTAGATACCGGCCAGGGTGCCAAAGCTGCCGATGGTGCCGCTGCCCATGATCTGCTCGCTGAAGCCGGTATACGCCTGCCCTCCAGGGATACCCACCACGGCGTTTCCTGAGGTCCCGAATAGGCCCGTGGAATCGACGATGTTGCTGCTGCCATAGCTGAAGCGCTTCTTGAGGACGATGGCCTTCCTTGCTCAGGCCACCCAGGTGAAAGACGGTCTTGCCAATATCAATGCCGCAAACGCGGACCTTCAGGGGAGAATCCTCCTGTGCTCGCCTTCATCCTGCCACATCTGACTGGAAGACGACGGACCATCCTATTGCCCCTACATTGACAAAGGGCTGCAAATGACGGAAGTGAGGATGGAAGACGTAGAAGGGCGCGTTTGTACACGCGGAGGTGCAGGCCGTCGGCCACTGGTTGCTATTTTTGCCCATCCCTGTAGCTTGGATCGCAATGTGGCGTAACTCTTTGGGCGCGATTTGGCGTAAGCACCGCCGAACTCCGGGATATTAGCTCTGGCCGATGACGAGACTGTCTCTCGCGGCGGTAACAATCTCTTTGGAGACGATCTCAGCCTGATTGACCTTCAGGACGCGCTCGACCTGGGTCAGGAGGCGGGTCAGCAGCCGGAAGTTTCCACCGCTCATTCGGATCAGAGTCGCTATCACGTCAGGAGCGAGGACCGCGTCTGGAAGCCTGACGCCAGCCGGCAACCATCCTTCGTTCAGCAGTGTCGTCATCTGCGCTTCGTCCAGCGGACGGAACTCATGGACGAAGCCGATCCGTGAGTAGAACTGAGGGAAGCGAGCGACCCTCTTCTCGATACCAGGCATGCCAATCAGCACCATGCCAATGCCTCCATCGTCGAAGATCGATCTAATGACTTCCAAGCTGTTCATGTGCAACCGGTCTGCTTCATCCACCAGGATCAGAGTTGTTGGATCAGGAACGGATCTCTTGAGAGCCTGGAAGTGTTCGAAAGTTTCGAAGTAGGAAGGATCGACGGGAGGAGGATCGCAGGGCGAGCAGCCCGGCTTGTTCATGATCTCTGCGCGGCGAGCCTTGTCCCGCAGTCGGATGGCTTCGAGGGTGTCGGTGGCTTGCTGGTGAATGGGACGAAGAGCTACCTCCTTCAGTCTCTCGCGGGTCGTGCGGATGTAGGACTGAACTCTTGCCGGCGTGTTCACCACTTCGGTGGTGTAGAGCGCAGTGTCAATCGGTGGTTGATCGCGCGACTCTGCAGGTTGCCGATGAACTTTGAGGATCATCTCCGCACGGCTATATCTCCAGGCGGACAGCGTCTTACCGATTCCGGGAGCTCCGTAGCAGAGCCCAATATAGCGGGACTCACGGCAGGCGTCACAAAACTCAATGAAGCGGTGGTACTCGACGGTCTCCACAAAGGCCGGATCACTCGTTACGGTAGCGCTTGATGCGGACTGCGGCGACGACGGGAATTGCGACGGGTGCATGGTTTTCCTCCAAGGCAGGCCCTTGTTTCAGTTGCAGAAGAGTGTCGACCATCTTCTGGCGGTCGTGGAGGATCGACCGCAGTTCCTTTCGACGTTGGTTGCGGACGCGTATGACGTCGCGCAGCGGGATGGTCTCTCCCGCCAACTCAGCGGAGATTGCTCTGCACAAGAAGCGGTCCCTGTAGAAGACGCGAATCTCACCCATGTCTCGCGGGTCGAATCGAATGGTTGCGTCCTCTCCAACGTAGGCCGCCAACGTGAGTGATAGGTAACGGAGCCCCTGGAAGTGAATTCCATCTCGCCGTATCCTGCGTGACCGCACCTCGTGCATGAGCAAGAGATCTAGCTGTTCAAGCGACTCCGGCAGCCGGGGCAAAAATGCTCCTTCCTCCCAGCGTTCCGATGGTGGGAGACGTCCGTCAGCGTTCGGTCGTCGATGGTAAACCTCAAGAAGGAAGTGACGGAACCGCTCTTCAAACTGGCCTAAAGACAGTGTTGGAGGACGTTTCTTGTGGCGAATATAACCGTCGAGATCGCAAAGGAACATATCGTTGACGGTTCGGAAGAACCGCTCGATACGGCCACGGCCCTGAGGCTTGCCCGGAATCGAAAACACGAGCCGGATCTTGAGGTCAGCGGCTACTTGTTGAAGGTGCTTGGAGGTAAAGTCCGCGCCGTTGTCCGTGTAGAGGATGTCGGGCACACCCAAATCTGCCAGTGTGGATGCCCTTTCCGCCAGATGCCCTGACGCAAAGCAAGTGAGGTTCGCATGGAGGAAGGTGCGTCGAATCCAAGATAGTACCCAGCGACCGCCCGACTGTAATCGTCGATCACGATTGTGAGCCAAGGCCGCGCTGTCGATCCATCCTCCTTGAGCAACTTGATATCGAGCTGGGCATGATCCGCTTGCCAGATGGCGTTCGGCTTGTTGGCTTCCCGCCGATGGATCAGATCGAAGCTCCCGCCGTACGACTTGGCTCCCTGGTGAGCGAGAGTGCGCAAGCTTGCAGGCACCTCCCGAACGATGTCGTACACGGTCCAATAACTTGGAACAGCGTCACCGATCGCCTCCGCGTACTCTTTGATCTGGCGGTGAACGGAAGTGATGGGAACCGGGTGACTTTCCAGCGCCAAACCCTCAATCGCTCTCTTCATCGGTTCCGAAACGACTCTTCTGGCGCCGTGGTCAAGCCGGGTCTTACGAGCTAACGATGCCAAGCCGGAGGTGCGGTATAGCGCTACCCAGCGTTGGGCAATTCGGAATGCAAGTCCTGCCTCCGCAGCTACCAGACGGTAGCGATCTGTGCTCCTCCAGGTGCGGTTGCAGCAAGCGAAACCGATCCATGGCGGTCTGTCGATCCTCGTCTGACAGCGCCAGGAGTTCCTTGCATGATCTGAGCTTACGCCAAAAAGCGCCGTAAGACTTACGCCAAATAGCGCTCAAAGCGACAATCTACCCACATCAGCAGGGTGGCCTTCCGCTAGGGTGTAAACACGACTGGTGGTCGTCCAGCCTGCCTATAGGGCGTATACCAGTTGTGTTTGTCAGACCACTTCGTTTCGTACTGTTTGTTCTGCGGCCCTGTCGGCAAGGTATCTTCTGTACGAATGACCCACATGAGTAACTCGGCCATCACCGCGGCCTGCTCACGCGCCTTCTCGGGGTGAACAAAAAGATTGTGTAGTTCGCATGGGTCACTCTTGAGGTTGAACAGTTCACCATAACCCATCATGTCGTACACGAGCTTCCACTCACCCATCCGCACCATCTTCTGATTGCCGCTTAGTGTGACCTTGTTGAGTTCATCGAATGAGGCGCCAGCAGGATTCTCCGCGATGTCGAACGGCACCTGATCTTCCTCCGTGTAATAGAGTCCACCGACCCCAACACTCGTGTAGATGCTGCGGAATTCATCAACGCATCACCATGATCGGAAGTGAAGATGAAGAGAGTGTTGTGCATTCGACCGCTTGCCTCTAGATGCTTCATGAGGCGTTCAATCTGGTCATCGATGAGCCGCAGCATACCCATGTAGTTCGAAAGGTAACGTCGCCACAGGGCCTCGGTCTGGGGCGAGGCGTTTTGCTGCATGGCGTATTCCCACTGCACTCTATACCCTGTTTCTGGAAGGCGCTCCGGACCTGCACACCGGGGAGGAATCGATTCGGGAGGAAACATATCCCAGTAGGGTGCTGGTACCTGTTCCGGATTATGCGGCTCAGGCACACTGATTTGCACAAAGAAAGGCTGGTGCTCCGATTGATCGATGAAAGTAATTGCATCCGAGACGATGCGGTAAGGCAACTGTGCCTCTAGAGGAAACGGCGTCGGTCTGGCGACGACATTGTAGTGAGAATCGTGGAGGTAACGGTCGAACGCCTGCTGTCGGCCTACACTCAAATCCCGGAATTGCGTCGTTCGAGCTGATTTGCTGCACTCAAATCCCGGAGTTGGAAGCGGTTGATGTACTTTAATCCCGGACGAAATAACGTGCTGCGGAATGGTGAGCGCCGTCCGTCGCCGCGTTCGTGATGATCGAGTGGCGCGTGGAGACGCCGGCGAAGACCGGTTGGCCAGTGTTCGCTGGCGATCTCGATCAACTCCTCTTCGCGCCCAGAGAGAAGCGACAACACGCCGAGCCAGAGTTTGATGCCTTCTCGATATTTGGTTTGCCTTCCACTTGGATCCGAGTCGGGAGCGGCATTCCGAACGAGTGCGCCGACGATCGCCAGTATCTCCACTCGGAACGGCAGATATTGGTTCTGCGAGTCCGTAAGGCGCGGAGAGAGTTCCGGGCTTGGATACCATGCAAGCAGCTGGAGGATGTCGTCGACGAAACGGCAGAGCTGCGTTGCCGTGGTTTCGTCGAGCAAAGCAGCCCGAGGGGAGGCGCCGCGCAAGGCGGCACGGTAGATGGTTTCGATGAAGACATCCGCCGCGTCGACGGGCCGGAGATACCTGACAGGCAACGCATCGGTGAGGTTGGCTCCGCAACTCCGGCAGAGGACCGCTCTTGCGGCGGCCGGCGCTGCGCCGAACGGAAGGGGATCGTCTTCCCCACACAGAAGACAACCGTGTCGAAGAGCACTCTTGTGAATATGGCAACGAAGCAGGGCAGGGAATACCCATTCCCAACGGATATGCACATCCGTCTGTTCTGCAATACAGGCTGAACAAAATGCATAGCCCGTTCTCTTGTCGCGCAGTCGCGAGCATCGATCCGAGTCGGCTCCGGCGCGGAGAAGGAGCGTGGTTTGCGCTTGCGGCAAACGCGCTCGGAGGCCGAGCGCATGAATCGATCCGATGGAGGTTTTACAGAATAGTGCCATGGCCTTCAAGAAAGACGGGGATAAAATCCCAGTCGAGTGAGGCCGGACACGGGATCTCCGGGTGCCGGCATTTGAAGCCGAGTATGAGCTCTTCAAGGGACACGCAGTTTGCATGGGCGATGCGTAGCAACCAAGATGAAAAGAGTTCCTGTTCAAAGGGCCTCGGAGCGAACGGAAGTTGCGCCGGCGCCGATGCAGCGTTCATCGTGCCGAGACGCGCCGGTTGCGGCGATCGACGATCGAGACCAGAGAGTCTGTCACCAAATCGTCTTTCAGAAGGGCGAGGGTGATACGCTCCTTGCCGCTGTGGATCGCTTCGGTGGCGGCGGTTTCGATAAGCCGGCATATGCGAACGAGCACTCCCTCGCTCAGGCTGAGAATTCGCTGATGAACCTTTGGATCGCGGAACTCCGAGGCGAGACGCAGCGGAAGGATGGACTCGAAACTGAGAAGCAGTTGGTGGAAGCTGGAATCGTTCTCCCAGGCCGGAAGCTCCGCGGCTTCAAAACGGTCGGCGAGTTGCTGGTCTGTCATGAGCGCTTGTTTCGCTTCGTGCGTCCCCGAACAGACCAAGGGGAGGCGAAGATCGTTGGCTAGAAATCGGATCGAGTTTAGCAGTATCCGCTGTTCGCGATAGGTGCCGGCCAGCAGCGAATGGATCTCGTCGATCACGAGCAGGCGCACCTCCAGTTGACGCGCAAGAGCGCGGATGCGGTGGCGCAAGGCAGTGACGCTGGTGCCATGAGTGAAGATGCCGCCCATGGCTGCCAGTATCTCTTCGTATAGATCGCGTTCGCTCGGCGAGGGCGGCATCTGGATCGAAACCACGGGCAGTCGCGTTCGTCCTAACTTCTTGTCGAAGTGAGTGCGATTGTCGCGCAGGAACTTCTGGATGATGCGAGTCTTTCCCATGCCGGTCGCGCCGTAGAGGACGAGGCAAGGCATACGGTCGCGTGGGGGATAGTCGACGAGATCCATCAAACGTTCCAGAATGCGTTCGGCGCGAGGATACTGAATCCAGCATTCCTGGCGGAGCCAATGAATGCGCTCGGCATCCGGCAAGAGCGCTGCTTCGCGGCAAGGCGGTTGCAAATGGCCCAGTTCGGCGATCGTCATTCGGACTCCCATATTTCGACTGGAAATGGTTTGATTTCGGCCGCGGGATCACCGAGCTCTTGATGTTCCGCCGGGATCGAACGGAGGTCGGTCGGGGAAGGCAGCTTCTCCTGGAGACGCCGTTGTCGGGATAGAGAGCCGGCCGCTCGAACGAGCTGGCGCTGCTCGAGAATGTTTGCGAAGATGGTCTCCTCGGTATTCATCTTCCGGCCATCCTGTCGCGCCTGTTTGTTGGCCGCCTCCAGTTCCCAGAGTGCGATCGGCTGCCGTCGGATATCAGCATACGGAACAGGCCAGTGCCGTCCATCGGGGTCCTGGGCATAAATCCGAGACAAGTTCCGCGGATCGTACTTGACCAGGAGCGGCTTCTTCAGGCGCCCCGCCCATGGGCTGAGCACGTTGTCCCAGTAGCGAATGTTGAATAGGTGGATGCCGTCTCTGCGAATCTGTCGCGGGACCGCGGGAAGGAAGCTAAGAAAGAATTCGGTCTCGTCGAAGGGGTCCCGCAGCGGCAATTTCGTTTGCTCCTCCCCCGTTTGCCATGCCGCCAGCGGAGTCGTGCCAAGCGCAGAATGGGTTGAGAGATGGTAGACACCGGCGATCTGAAGCGCCAGCCAGCGCTCGAGCTCCGGCAGCGTCAATATTGCGCGCTCCTCCGACGCATAAGAACCTTTCTCAGCGATGTTGGAAAAGGTCGTCCCCGGCAAGAGGTGGACGGCTCCCATCATCGTGCCGATCAATCGCTCGATGTGGCCTCCGAAGTGCGGCAGCCCCGGCGGACGATGGTCCAGCCGGATACCATATTCCTGGCAGCCCCTCACCAAGGCTTCGGCATGAAACTCCTTGGCATTGTCGACGTGAATCGTTTGCGGTAGCCCGTGGACAGGCCAGTCGAGGGTCTGAAGATCGCGGTCGGCCAGCCACGAGGTCTTCGGCAGAACCGCTTGGGAAAGCGCCAATGAAAGAGAGATCGTCGAGGGCGACCAGAGGGAAACATGAAATCCCGCCACCATTCGCGTGCGGACATCGATTGCAAGCGTAAGCCATGGACGCCCGATCGGAAGCCGTTTCCGTTGGTCGACCACGATGACGTCGACCGGTGTGTGATCGATCTGCAACAGGTCCATCGGGCGTTCGGGCTGCAAGGTTGAGGTCGCAACGGGACCGAGCAGTTCTCGGGCTTTCTTGCCGCCCTCGCGCTTTGCGGTTGCCAACCGAAGGTCGAGCGCCTCGACCCGGCGAACCACGGTGCGATAGTTCGGAGCCGGTAGCCGTTGTTCGGCGAAGCGACGACGAACCTCCAGCATGAGAGCCGACAGCCTCGGCCGTTCCGGCTTCAAATAGAACTCCTGAATGCACGCGTTCAGGAGTCGTTCGCGGTCCGCGCCAAGAAGCGGCACTTTGGACTCGTGACCCCGCTTGCCGGGAAGGAGGGACGAGGTCTGGGATCGCTGGCGGTAGCGCCTTAGCAAGTCGTAGACGACGCTCCGTCCCAGGCCAAGTTCGCGCGCGGCCTCTCCGACACGTTCGGCGCCGGGCCTCGGTTGCGCGGCCAACGGGCCGATCACCGACTCGCGCTTCAGAGCCACGAGCCAGTCCACTTGCCCTGCGGCTTCCCAGTTCCGCCACTCTTGCATTCGAATCCCGGACAATCTTTCACCCGAACTTCGTCCGGGTTCTCAGTACAACATTCCGGGCTTTCAGTGCCGTAAACCTGCAGTCAAAAGTCGGAAAACGATTGATTACAAATGACCGACAATCCGGGATTTGAGTGCAGCGTGACACCTCCTGAACGGTCAGGATCAGCAGGCGGCGGGATTCGGAGGCCATGCGCAAGCGTCTTTCAGCGAGTGCTAAAAGTACACTTTCCGCACGGCACGGTGGAGTGGCCTCTTCATCGTAGCCGCAGGCCCGTATCCCGTGCGGAAACCTTTGCGAAAATCAACGTGCGGAATCCCTCGGCACCTGATAGCTTTTCGCACTATGGACACGCCTTCATCGCATCGGGTCGGATATGCCCGCGTCAGCAGCACCGGTCAGAATCTTGATTCTCAGATCGACGCCTTGAAAGCGGCGGGATGCGGGGAAATCTTCACCGACAAGATGACCGGCTCCCGCATGGATCGTCCCGGCTGGGATCAACTCATGGAGTACGTCCGCCCCGGCGACGTTCTGGTCGTGGCCGAGTTGAGCCGCATGACGCGCTCCCTGATGCATCTGCTCGAAACGGCACAAGCGCTCGACCGCAAACAGGTGAACCTCGTCTCGCTGCGGGAAAACATCGACACCAACACCGCCACCGGCCGGTGTTTCCTTTCGATGATGGGCGCGATTCATCAAATGGAGCGGGAGCTGCGAGCCGAACGGGCTGCCGCCGGACGGCCTTCCGCAAGGGCGCGAGGCAAGACAGGAGG
Source organism: Granulicella sp. (assembly GCA_965277925.1). GTDB lineage: Bacteria > Acidobacteriota > Terriglobia > Terriglobales > Acidobacteriaceae > Granulicella. Next base: position 4,601,972 of record OZ255850.1, read on the forward strand.
CAGGCCGCGCACAGATATCGTCAAGCTGCGGGATGCCAAGGTGCTCTACGACAACTCCGGCAAGACGGCAAACGAGGTCTGCAAGGTCGTTGGCGTCGGCAGACGCATCTTCTTCGCCTACCTCCCTCAACAAAGAGAGCACGCATCAGTCCCGCTCACAGCCAATTAGACCTTTTCGAGGGGTTGGGCAAAAAATAGCCCACTTGCTTTCCTGGTTGTCATTCCGTAGGAATCTGCTTCTCGGAGTTGCTATACACCATCGGGGAACACCGCTATAAAAGCGAAGTTCCTCGAGTGCTTTTCGCGCTGCAATGATCTCGCTTGGATGCTCTATCGGTTCAGCAGCGGGATGGTCTTCCACGAGGGAGGTTGCGGCACAGACTGCAGAAAGCCGTACATCTGCGCCAACTGCGCGTCGGATACGACCTTCTGAGTATAGGGAGGCATCGCGCCCGTGGGATGGCGCACATAGCTGACGAAAGCGGAGAGCGGAAGCCGCGGAGGCCCGATCCGGGCGCCGGTGGCTCTCGATCCTTCACCCTGGTCCAAATGACACTCGTAGCAGCCGTCTGCTTTGTAGAGCCGCTGACCATCCTGGACGCCGGCCGCACTCGCTACTTCCGTCTCGACCGGAGCGGCCGACGAGCGCAGGAATGCCTCCACGTCGGAGAGTTCCTGGTCCGACACCTGCTGACTGCCGTAGGGCGGCATCGACCCTGTGGGCTTGCGAACTAACTCAATAAAGGTGGGCAAGCTAAGGGTCGTGGAAGCGATGGATGGCACTCCGCCGGCCCGTCCCTTTACCGATAAGCCTTCGCCCTGCGAGCCATGACACTTATCGCAGCCCTGGTCCTTGAAGACGAGCTTTCCATTTTGTGGATCTCCCGGATGCGTCACGGCCGGCTTTGCGTCCGCAGCAGCTGCCTGCGCGTCGCTGGAAGGAACCGCAGGCGACGGGGACGCTATCATAGCCAAAACGAAGAGCGCCGTTCCGACCGACACTCGCAGCAGGTTTAAACGGCGCGCGCCTTTTGATGGAGTTTGCATAAAGTATCTTAGGAGGAAGCGGATAACTTTTTCGGTTCTGTTGCGCGGCTGCGATTAAGCTAGAACTTTGGTAGCAGGCCCACTTCGTACGATAGTCTCGCCCGGCGAATCATCGCTGTCAAGCACGTTCGCTGCGGCAGTAATAGCGCATCCGGATTGATCTGCTCCACTATGCTCCTCACCGACGGCTGCACCGCCCTCTGGGCTGCTTTCTATCTCCTGATCCCTGCTCTGGCTCTACTGGTTTACCGCTTCCACATTCAACTCGATCTTCACGTCATCGCCCACGGTCATGTCACCGCTCTTCAACATACCGTTGTAGGTCAGACCGAAGTCGCGCCGGTTGACTGTCGTGGTCGCCGAGAATCCTCGATGAACTATGCCCTTTGCGTCGACTTCCTCTTTGCCCGGAGCATCCATATTCAGCACTACCTGCTTGGTTGCGCCGTGCATCGTGAGATTGCCGGTTAGCGCATAGCCGCTGCCGCTCTTGGCTATGCTGGTGCTCTTAAAGATCATGGTCGGGTACTTGGCCACGTCAAAAAATTCCAGACTCCTCAGGTGCGTATCCCGGGCCTCCACGCCTGTATCTACCGTCTTCACATCGATCGTCGCTTCAACGGACGAGTGTGCCACGTCGCCAGGATCCAGATGGATCACGCCTGAAATTCCGCGAAACGATCCATGCACTGTGCTGATCCCCATGTGCCTAACCGCAAAATCGGCATCCGAGTGTGACGGGTCCAGCTTCCAGTCCTTCATTTGCGCGTTCATCGAGCCTGCGCCCACCGCCAACACGATCGCCGCGGCCCACCCCGCCATCCGTATCCTGTTCATCAAAATCTCCTCGCGCTTTGATAGTTGATCCAGCCAAAACCCTGCGTCTCTTGCAGGTCACATCTTGCATCCTGCAACTTGCGGCATGCAGCTTCAGGATGAGCCAGCAGACCACCGTTACTTCAACTGCATGGCTGGCGGGTTTATCCGCTGGTCGCCTCTCTCGCAAGCCTGCCGCACACACTATTTCCCGCAGAGGAATTGTATCCTCAATTTAGAGAAAGATCACCCCGCTGGGAACGGGTCTGTTATAGCCCACTAAAATCTCCCCTGTGTGGTTGATGTTTTAGAAGCTCACCTGTGGGGTGTGCATCTGCTTGTAACTTTGGTTCCAGGGATAGTTTGGTGGTGTTGTTCTGTGTCCGCCCCTCGGGCCGGGCGGTGGGCGATCTGCTGGAAGCCGACGCTGCGGCCCCGATACTCGATGGCGAGTTCTCCGGCCTGGTACTCGCGCACCGCCACGCGGCTTTTGGCGGGAGCGTGATGCCGGCTCTGGCGCTCCAGTTACAGCAGCCGGCCTTCATAGCTGACCACCCAGTCGCGGCTGACCACGTGCTCCTGCTCAAGCTGGAAGACCGCATCCAGCACCTTTTTACTGTGTCTCGTGGATGGAAGCCCGCCTCCGACGATGCCGCTTGCGCGAAGCGCCGGTTGTGGTCGCGGAGACGGCTCTCTTCCAGGAACCGGTTTGCGGCAGCGTATTCCGGGACCCCGGCCAGCCGCAGCTTCTTCACCTCCTGGTGCGTGCCGTGCGCCCGCTCCACCCAGCCCTTGGCCTGCGGCGAGTTGGCCGCGATGATCCGGCCCCCCAGCGCGCGCACATCCGTCCAAACTACGAGGGGACACTTTTATCGAGCTAAACAGGGACACTTCTAATGGGCTTCACAGTCAATTCGACTGATGGGAATTTCGGTTCCAGCACGAAATGAGCGTACCTCGGCGGCCAAAGGGCCGCCCGTTTCAAAGCAGCTATCCCCCGCGAAACAGCTATTTGATCAGAGGTCCGCGGCAGGGGGCCCGCGGTAGTGGTGAAGTTTACCAGTACCCAATCGGCGCCGCCGCCTTTCGCAGCACCAGCGCGGCGCACGCAAACCCAAAGGCTCGCTGGAATTCCGATGGAAGACCCATGGCCCTCGTCCGTATCCTCGCAACAACCTGGTTGCAGCCGAGCCTATGCCAACCCGCGCTTCTTTTCAATCCCGCCGCGATGCGCGGGCAACTGCCGTGCGTGAGCACCGGGTATATCCGACTGCCCAATGATATGCGGCTGGTGCCGGGGGGTGCTGAAGCTGGCCAATGGGGCGGACCTGGACTCGTTTTCGCTGGCGATCACCAGGATCGAGAACTCGATCGCGTACAGCCGCGCCGTGGACAATCAGGACCGGGGATTCAAGTTTTCGCAGTTCCTGACGCCGGGGGATTTCCGGCGCTGGTCGACCACCTGGACGCCGCGGGGGTCAATACGGTGGCGCTGGACATCGACCTGCGGGCGCCGCTGCCGGACCGGCGGGGTACGAGTTTCCGGATTACCGGCAGGCGACCAGCACCTGATGGTCCCCGTGCAGCGCATGTGCGCGAACGGACGGCATGTGGTGTGCAAATGAAAGGTAATAGCAGTAGGACTCTACACCAATGGGGATTTCGCTATAGCTGCCGCTATCAGCGCGGCTGGGTCACTACATCGATCAGAGCAGGCTCGCCACGCTTGACCACCTGTAGCGCGCGCCGGATGGCGGGGCCGAGGTCGTTGGGATCGGTGATCGGCCCTTCGGCATAAACGCCCATGCCTGCGCTATTTTCGCGTAGTCGAGGTTGGGGTCCTGGAGCGTGGTGCCGATGGTGGCCCGCGTAATTCCACGGTTGTGCCGGCAAGCCATGCGCTGCACGTGCATGAGTTCCTGGTGATAGGCGCGATTGTTGTGCACCAGCGAAAGAAGCGGAAGATGGTGATGAGCCATCGTCCACAAAATTCCCGGAGCATACATCAGGTCGCCATCTCCCTGGATACTGACCGAGATTCTGCCATGCTTCTTATTGGCGAGCGCAGCGCCCGCCGCTGCCGGCGCGGTGTAACCCTGGCCCTCACCGCCCGAGCCGCCGATGTACTGATAATGCTTGTCGAAGGTCCAGAGCCGAAGCGGCCAGCGTCCGGCGGAGTTTACCGACGATACAAGCGACCAATCCTCATTCTCAATCTGGGCCCACAGTTCACTGGCCATGCGAGCTGTGCTGATGGGCGTCGCATCCCATCCATAGGTGGCCTCGGCGCGCGCTCTGTCCAGGGCTTTCTGGTGTTGATCTGCCAACTTGTTGCCGCGGCTCTGGAAGATTGCTTTGCGGTCCCCGGTGGTGAGCGTCTTGACCGCTTCCGTCAGCGAGGGCAGAGTGGTCTCCGCGTCCGCAGCAATATCCAGATCGATCTCCGTATAGCGCTGTATGTCCTGGTAGTTTCCCTTCACGTAGAGATCGCCGGCGCTGATGCTGATCAGCTTCGTCCGGGGTCCGATTAGGGATTTGGAGGTGCGGTACAGTTGATCGCGATAGGAGTGGACCGTGCCCCAGAAGTCGGTTAGTTCGAGCCCCAGGATCACATCGGCTGCGGGGATAAGAGCATGGGCGGTTTCGGTCTGGTTCAAAGGGTGCCGAGTGGGAAAGTTCAACCGCTGGCCCTGGTCGATGACGGGCGCCTGGAGGGCCTCCGCAAGCTCGATCAGGCGTGCCATTCCGGCCGGTGTACGCGCCGCGCGGCCGGCGATGATCACCGGATGCTCTGCCCCCACGAGCAGCTTGGCCGCTTCCGCCACCGACGCAGAATCGCCCTGTGGCGGCATCGCTACAACGAGCTTGGGGATGCTGAATGCTGCGTCCAGCGCAATCGGGTCTTCCTGCAGCCCGGCATCGGCCACGATGAGGACGGGCATCGTGGGGGTTGTCATAGCGATCTTGTAGGCCCGCACCGCGGATTCGGCAAAGTGCGGAAGCGAGATTGGCAGGTCATCCCATTTCACGAAATCGCGAACCAAAGCACCGGCATCCTCGACGCTGTGGTCCCATTCCACTCCCGGCCGCCGCTGGGTTGCGTCCAGTGTGTTGCCAGCGAGGACATACACCGGCGCGCGGTCGCAATAGGCGTTGAAGATTGCCATCGACGCATGCTGTAGGCCAACGTCGCTGTGCACCAGTACGCCCATGGGCTTGCCGGCGATCTTCGAATAGCCATGAGCCATGGCCGCGGCCGACTCCTCATGGCAGCAGGTAATAAACTCCGGGGCCGTATTGCCACCGTAGTTGACGATCGATTCCTGCAGTCCTCGAAAGGATGAACCTGGATTGGAGGCGATGTACTCCAGGCCCAGCGACTTCAGTACATCGACCATGAAATCGGAGCCGGAGCGGACCTCCGTCAGGACATCGGCTTCGGGCGGGTCAAGTTCTTCCGTCGGAGTGCGCTTCGAGGCCGACTGGGGCCGCACAGGCGGCTTGGTGGCGGCCAGGGCGTTGCCCGCAACCAGCCCCGTCATCCCCCCGGCAGCACCGCGCAGGAACGTGCGACGATTCAACGACAGCTTCTTCGGCACAGACTCATGGCCTTTCAGGAAATTGCGTGGTTATGGACATGAAAAACCGGCTTGCGGCTACGCCCGGCGATTGGCTTCCGCTCACCGAATGGCCTTCGCCCGGACCTCAGGGATTACAGCTTGATCTCCGAACGGAGTTATACGGCGGCCAAACCTTCGCTGTCAAGGTATTAAGTTATACCAATCAAAAGCCAACCCGCATCTTATAGAACCAGTCTAAAACTTCTGTCCGACCAGCCCGTGGCGATACGCCACCCCCACCCCCCTCCCCCATTGGACTGATTGCAAAGCAATTCATACAAAGGATTTAGGAAGGGGATTGACTGGGATGACTGCTCCCTTGCAGTGCCGCCGTCCTTTGGGTACCGGGATTTTTTTCGTTCTTCGTACTGTTTCCATGATACGGTGCGGCGCAGGGTAAACACGCCAAATATTTTCGGCCAAATGTTCTCTGTTTTCAAGGAGATGAGTGCGGCCGTTTGCCTGCGGGGCTTGACAGCGAGTTCTTGGAAAGGTTCTTAGCTGAAAGCGGCAAAGAGATACTCGATCCATTGACCCGCGTCTCCGATCTGGCTGGCGGGAAGAAAGGCAGCGACATAGCGATCCGGGCGGAGCAGTAACAATCCCTGCGGAAGTCTAGCTAGCGATTTGGATACGAAGTGCGTGCGGTCTTCCACACGAACCACGCCGTCAGGAACCTCAGCAGAAGCGCCAGAATGCACGATAGCCACGCGGCGTAGGCTCCGGGACACGCCGGAGTCAGAAGGAACCTGGGCGAACATCGCGGCCGGTGTGTTCGGCAAACTGACCAGCGCGAAGCCCGGACCCAGTACGTCATCGAGCAGGACCGGACCGTCCGCAGCAGTCACCCTCGGCTGCGGAAACAGGCCGCCGATAATCTTTGTAGCGGACGCTGGCGCGCCCTCCCGAGATAAGAAGCCTGCGCGGAAGTACGGCTTCGGCTTGTACTTCATCTGCCCGAAGTAGTCTCGTGCCGGAGGACAGAAGCGCAGCGCGCGGAACGCAGTCTGCATCAGCAGTGCGGAGAGGCGGTTCCTCGGCATCATCACACGGCCCATGCGCATGGCGAGCAGGATCATCTGCCAGGCATGGTCGCGGCGCTCCTGCTCATAGGTCGCAAGCAGCTTGGGGCCGAGCCGGCCGGTAACAACCGCGGCCAGCTTCCAGGCGATGTTGTGTGCGTCGCGGATGCCGCTGTTCATGCCCTGGCCGGCAAAGGGTGGAGACAGATGGGCTGCATCTCCGGCGAGAAAGATTCGTCCATCGCTCCAGCGGTCGGCGACCCTCGCATGGAAGGTGTAGACCGCGGTTCTGACCACCGGGCTTCGCTCGTCAGGGCCGTACAAACGGAGCAGGCGCGTGACCGTTTCAGGGTCTGTGGCCCAGGCCTCCGTCTCCTGATCCTGCAGCGCAAATTCATAGCGGCGCGTGCCTCCGAAGCCGGGCAGAGCGATACACGGGCGGCGAGGATCGCAGAAGACTTTGGTATCCCGTGTGGAATCGGCGCTGTGCTCGAGATCGACGATCAGCCAGCGCTCGCGGAACGTGGACCCGCTCAGCCGAACGCCGAGGTGTTCGCGAATGAAGCTGCGCGCGCCGTCGCACCCGACCAGGTACGAGCAGGTGACCTCGGACTCGGTTTGGCCGCAACGTCGAATGCGCAGCGTGACGCGCTCGGCGTCCTGGCTGAGCGCGATCAACTCAGCGTTGAACCATGTCTCGGCGCCGACTTGCGTGCTGAGATGCGCCGCAAGTTGCGCTTCAAAGATGGGCTGCCGGACGGCGTTGCGCTTCGGATAGCCGAAGTCCTGCGCGGTCGGTTGGACCTGAAGGAAACGTCGCCCGGATCGCGAATAATACTCGGAGCCATAACCCAGCACGACCTTGGTGAGTACCTGCTGAACTGCGCCGAAGGCCTGCACCGTCCTTAGCGATTCATCGTCGATGGAAACGGCCCGGGGCTCGCGCACCGTGGATGCGTTGCGCTCAATCAGCAGCACGGGGATGCCGTAGAACGCGAGCAGATTCGCGGTAACCAACCCCGTGGGTCCGGCGCCAACCACGATGACAGGCCAGTGCGGGACGGCGCTCACGGGACTTCCTCAACCGCGCCATCGGGCCGCGAGCACGCGCTCTTTGCCGCATTCGCCGCACTTGTGAACAACCACATCTTGAACACCGATGGCATGGCTAAGGTCTATAATAAGACCTTATCTCATGAGCAGCCCGGCGCAGAAGGAAGACGATCCCCGCTCCCGCAACCGGCAGTTGACCGAGCGTTACGACGGCCCCGCGAAGGTCACGGGGACCGCCAAATATGCCACCGAATTTGCCGTCCCGGGACCGGTCTACGCTCTCATCGTGCAGAGCACGATTGCCAACGGCAGTATCGCGTCGATCGCGAGCGTCTCGGCCGAACGCGCCTATGGCGTGCTCGCTGTGCTTACGCCCTTCAATGCGCCAAGGCTGCCGGCGATCGACCCTCGCGCTCCGGGCCACCACAACCTGAGCCTGCTGCAGGATACCGATGTCCATTATAACGGCCAGCCGATCGCGGTGGTGGTCGCGACCAGCCTCGACGCAGCGCGGAAGGCCGCGGCGATGATCCGGATTGTGTATCGGCCGCAGCCCGCGAAGCTGGACTTCATGGGACGGTTAGCCGAGGCGCGGCCGATCAGGCAACCGGGGCGCGAGCCCGCGGATTCTGCCCGGGGAGACTTCGACGCCTGTATGGCCAAGGCCGCGGCGACGCTGGATGTGACGTACACCACACCGATCCAGAACCACAACAGCATGGAGCCGCACTCCACCCTGGCCTGGTGGGAGGGTGACAAACTGAACCTGTACGACTCGACGCAGTTCGTCAGCGGAGACCGGCAGACTGTTGCCACGGTTCTGGGCATTCCCGTGGCGAACGTGCATGTGCAGTGCCCTTACACCGGCGGCGGATTTGGCAGCAAGGGGACGACCTGGTCGCATGTAATCCTCGCTGCGATGGCTGCCAAAGTTGTGGGAAAGCCCGTGAAGCTGGCGCTCGACCGCCGCCAGATGTTCGGGCCGGTGGGTGGGCGCCCGGCAACGGTCCAGAAGATCCGCCTGGGCGCGTCCGCCGAGGGCAAGCTGCTGGCGGTCCGTCACGACGTCATTCTGCACGCCTCGGTGATGGAAGACTTTCTGGAGCCCTGTGCGGCGCAAACCCGGATGCTCTACTCGAGCGAATCGATCGTCACAAGCCACCGGTTCGTCGATATGAACCTGGGCGTCGCCACCAACATGCGCGCGCCCGGTGAGGCCAGCGGAACCGCGGCGTTCGAATCGGCCATGGACGAGCTCGCCGTTCAACTCAAGATGGACCCCGTTCAACTGCGTCTGGTGAACTATGCCGAAACGGACAAGAGCAAGAACTTGCCGTTCACCTCCAAGCACCTGCGCGAGTGCTACCAGCAGGCCGCCGAGCGTTTTGGCTGGTCTCGCCGCAGTGCAACTCCCCGGCAGCGGCTTGAAGGGGACGAGTGGATTGGTTACGGCATGGCTACGGCAACCCGCCACGCCAACCGCTCCGCCGCGCAAGCGACGGTGCGCCTCCTTCCCAACGGCGGCGCGATGGTACTCTGCGGAACCCAGGAGCTCGGTACGGGCACCTACACCATCATGGCGGACACGGCTGCAGCGGCGCTCGGTCTAGACCCGGCGAGGGTGGAGGTGAAGCTGGGAGATACGAGGCTGCCCAGGGCGCCTGGCTCGACGGGATCGGCGACCGCAGCCAGCATTGGCCCGGCGATTCGCGCGGCTGGTCGTCAGGCGCTCCTGCAGATTTTTCATCTGGCCATTGCCGACGCTCAATCCCCCTTGTACGGCAAGCCGCCGGAGGGCCTGAGTGCCAGCGAGGGTCGCATCTTTCTCACGGCGTCGCCGTCTACTTGCGAAACGTTCGTGGAGCTACTGGCCCGCAACGGCGGTCAGGCGATCGAAGCCACGGCAGGAGCCGAGCCGGATGAGCGCAGAGGCTCCTACACCGCGAATTCTTTCGGCGCCGTATTCGCCGAAGTCGCCGTGGATCGCGACACATGCATGGTGAAGGCCCGGCGCATCGTCGGCACCTACGATATAGGCACCCTGATGAACGAGACCACGGGGAAGAGCCAGTTGGTCGGAGGTATCGTCTGGGGGGTGTCTTTCGCGCTGCATGAAGAGGCGCACATCGACCCTGTCTTCGGCCGTACCGTCAACGAGAACTTCGCCGAATACCATGTGCCCGCCAACCCCGACATCGGCGAGATCGACGTAACGGTGTTGAATATTCCTGACACTGTGTTCAGTCCGCTCGGAGCCCGCGGTATCGGCGAAATTTCGATTACAGGGACTGCCGCCGCCGTCGCCAATGCGATCTACAACGCGACAGGCAGGCGCATCCGGGAGTTTCCAATTACACCCGACAAGATCATGGAAACCGGCACATCCGCGACCTATAAGCTGTGAACGTAAGCCAGCAGATCGTCAGTGTCCTGCTGTGAAAGAACATGCCCGAAAGCAGGCATCTTGCCTCTTCCATCCCTCACGATGGCTCGAAATTGCGCCGCCGATATCTTCGGATGAGGCTTTTTGATCTCGCCATAGAGGCTCGGCCCGAAGCGCACGTCGCCCGGCTGAACAGAGTGGCACTGAAAGCATCGTTGCAGGAAAATGGCATTCCCGGCGCGAATCGTTTGCTCGTCGGGCTGAGGGCTGGCTGGCGTGTTCGGACTAAAATTTATCGCCCTCCGCAGTTTCGAGACAACTGCGATCCGCCCGCCAGATAAGGCTGCGGCATGGGTTTCACGGTTCGCGGGCAGACTGGCCTTGTCCGTTCCTGGATCTGCCGGGAAGTTGGTCTGCAGATACGCGATGATCACGCGGATTTCGTCAGGCGTAGCCTGCATGCCTCGCTCCACCATGTTGTGCGTGATGGACTCCCAATCGGCTTTGCTCCTCGGGGTGCCCACAGCTTTCACTATTCCGTGGCAAAGGACGCACCGCGCCGCCACCAGCTCTCTCCCTGGTCCCGCCGGCAAAGTGATCTTCATCGCCGCGTTGCCGGGCATACTCTGCGCCTGAGTTGTGTTGTCTCGGGTTGAAGCTCCCTCCGCGACGGCGCCCTTATCAGGACCGAGTTGCGTCGCCAGATAGCGGGTGACGAGATCGGCCTCCGAGGGCGAGAGCTGCGCTCCGTAGAGAACCATTCTGTCTACGGTGTCTTTCCATCCCGGTTGGCCGTCGCGGAGGATTTCAATCTCCTTCAGGCCATGACACTGGCTGCAGACCATGGCGGTGAGTTGTTTGCCATTGCCCTCCGGCAGCCCCGGTCCGCGCTCGTCCTGACTGTGCGCGAATGGCGCCAATGAAAGTGAGACACAAACCAAAAGCCCGGCCCGCAAGCCGATCTTCACCATGACCCTTCTCCCGAAAAAGGCTCGACACTTTGTGTAAGCCTGACCCATCACGCCGGTAACTTTGTCCGCCATGCTCAAACCTCCCGCTTTCGCAAGGCTGCGATGGAGTAGTTGGGATGCCACGTGGAAGCCGCGCCCGGCCCGTGGCGCGGCGCATGCAAGTCCACCAGATACGGCCGGCCTTCCACGTTGGCGCGCTTGGCACGCTCGAGGGCGGGGCGGAACTCGGCGGCATCGGTGACCGACTCGCCCTCTACGCCCAGGCCCGCCGCCATCTTGGTGTAACTGATATCCGGGTCGCCGAGATAGCAGACCATATCGCGGCCGTCTTCAAACTGGCGTCCACCTTTGCTGTACATGCCGGTCCGTTCGTTGTCGTAGCTGTGGTTGTTCCAAATGATCGACGTGACCGACGCCTTATACCGCGCCATGCTCCACAAGCCCTGCGGACCGCCGAACAGGAATGCGCCATCGCCCATCATCGCCACGACCGGGCGGTCCGGTTGTGCCAGCTTGATGCCCACCGAAGCGGAGAGACTCCAACCCAATGCCCTCCCGGTATTGCTCAGATATCGCTTGTCGTCCCCGCCAAAGTTCATGAGCGTCGATTTCTCGATCGGTCGGGCGGCATTCAGCTCGCCGACAAAGTAAGACTCCTTATCGAGCACCGCCTCCAGGTCCAGCGCCGTACGCTCCAGGCTCACCTCAGGACGCGCCGCGGCCTGCGTCGCCAGGGCGCGCTGAAACTCCGCCAACTGCGTCGTGAACGCCTTGATCTTCGAGTAGCGGCTATCGCGAATCTGTTGCAATCTCGCGGCCGTAGCCAGGCTGCGGATCGCCGCCAATAGATCCGCGGTGGCCAGCTTCAGATTGGCCACCATCGGCACTTCGGTGGGATAGAGCCGGGCGAGGCTGACCGGGTCCTGCCGCACCTGGATCACCTTCACACTGGGAGCTACGCCGTGACGAACCGGCATCTTGGCTCCCAGGTTCAGCAAGACGTCCGTCGGACCCTGGAACCGCCACTCTTTCTGGTAGTCACCCAGAAACAACGGGTGCCGGGTGGCAAACGGAATCGACCATCCCAGGCTGCCGGCCGGTTGCACTACTGGCAGCGCCAGCAGTTCGGCCAGCTCCTGCACTTCCTTCTGCGCGCCGTCCCAGGTGATCTCGTCGCCCACGTAGAGCAAAGGGCTGCGCGCTTCGATCAACAGGCGGGCGGCTTTCTCCACCGCGACAGGGTCTGGCCGCGTGGGCCCGATGACGAACCTGGACTGGTCCATCACCTCGGCTTCCCCGCTGCCCGAAAGCGTGTCGCGCGGAAACGCTAAGAAGACCGGCCCGCATGGTTGAGTCGAGGCGAAAGCCATGGCCCGGCGCGTGGTTTCGGGAATCTTCTCCGTCGTTTCCACCACCCAGTGCCACTTCGTCATCGGCTGAGTGATCTCGTCGACGTGGTCGGTGTAGTCCGCATTCTCCTCGCCCAGATCAGCGATCGCCGGATAATCGGCAGTCACCACCATGGGTATGTTGTCCTGGTGAGAGTTGAACATCTGGGTCATGAAGTTAGGGATGCCGCGCGGCGAGCAAAAACAGAAGGGCGTCTTGCCGGAAGCCTTCGCGTAGCCGTCCGCCATGGCTGCCACCGCGCCCTCCTGCAGGGCCTGGATAATGTGGAAATCGGGCTCATCCACCAGCGCATCGAAGATCGGTGCACCGGCGGCGCTGCAGCCAATAAACATGTGCCGCACGCCGGCTTGCTTCAGCTGTTCGATCAACAGCTTGCCGCCTGTCCCTCGCACCCGCTTCATCCAGGGCGGCGTATCTGTCCCACTCCTTGCGCCTGGCTGCGGAGCCTGAAACGCGGCGAGCGAACTCGCCATGGACTTTGCGGCCACAGAGGCAACGCCCATTGTTCCCAAACCGGAGAGCAATCTGCGTCTCGATATCTTCCCGTCGAGGTACCCCTTGATGATGCCCTTCATGGTGTCTTCTCTCCGCAGACCGGGCGGCTCGGCCTTCTGCATTGGTATAAGTTAATACCATAGCCGAGCCAAACTTGTCTCGCCACGCTACGAGGCCGCCACGTTCCATTTGGGGCGGCAATTGACGGTTACGGAACTATGTCGCTAATCGTGGGAACAGCCTGAGCGCATTGCCGCTCTTGATCGCCTCTATTTCCTCGGTACTGAACGCATCGGATGCCAGCAGACCGCTCACGCTCTCCTTCGATGACCTGTATGGATAATCCGTGCCAAAGACAATCTGCGACATAGGTACTGCATGTTTTAGGGCGGTCATGGGAATGGCATCGAAGGTTTGGGCCGTGTCGTAATAAAAACGTGCAATGGCTGCACGAAAATCGGGCTGCCGGCTTGCTTGCGCATTCTCATGACGATCGGCGAACCGGGTGATCAGATACGGCATCGTTCCACCGCCGTGCGAGAAAATCAAGCGAATATTCGGGTAACGCAGCGCAGCGCCGCTGTATACCATGCGCACGATGGCGCGCGTCGTGTCCGTTCCGTACTCGATCTTCGCAGCCGAGATACCTGGCAGCAGGTCCGCGCAGCACGCATTCGTCGTCGGATGCAGAAACAACACAGCCCGACGCCGGTTGAGCTCTTCTAGGATTGGCGCGAAAAACGGATCGCCCATCCATTTTTCGCCATAGCTCGTAAACAGCATGATCCCGTCCGCTTTGAGCGTATCCAGGGCGTACTCCAGTTCCCGCAGGCTGCCTTCGATATCGGGCACTGTCAACGTGGCGAAGCTGCCGAAGCGTCCGGGATAGTCCACCATGAGTTTCGCGGCATATTCGTTTGAAGCGCGGGCGAGGCTCCGTGCCTGGGCGGCGTCGCCAAACCACACTCCAGGACAAACAATCGAATTCATCGCGGTCCTCACGCCGCCCCTGTCCATGTCATCGATCGTCTTTTGCGGAGACCATCCGACCAGAGGTTTGGGAGTAAGCTTCTTCTCGCTCAGAATGGCAGCGTAGGCAGGCGGCGCGAAATGATGATGAACATCGATCCAACTCGATCGGCCAATCGCAGCCGCATGGATCTGCTGCGCGGAAATTCGGCCGGGAAGCAGAGCGCTCGCAGCCAGAGCCGCCAGACCGGAGATGAAATCACGTCGCGGCGCACACACAGAACGAGCATCGCACTGCGTACTAAACGAATTGTCGACACATATTTTTTTGCGCATAATATTCAGGTAAGTGGCCAGCCTTTTATCTGCATATGAAACATATCCCGCGTGGTGGTGTATCCGCCTGCGCCGTGCATGCGCCCAATAAGGCGTAACCTGGCCGGGTCGATGTAGAGACGCTGCAAATCTTCAAAGGCGGCCGTGCGGATATGAATGTAGACAATCCGTCCGAGACAAATAGTGCTTGTGCCACCGGGCGAGATTGTCTCGAACAGCTTGCACTCCAGCGCTACCGGCGAAGCCTCGATGCGCGGCACATCCACCATCGCCGACGGGGCGAGTTGAAGTCCGGCTAGTTGCGTCTCGTCCAAACCTCGAGGAGCGTTTGTCGCCGTAATATTCATAGCTTCGGCGAGTTCTTCAGGGACCATATTCACGACGAACTCTTTACGGGCACGAATATTCGAGAGAGTATCCTTGGCGTCGCGGTCCTTTGCACCCGAAAAGCTGATCATCACCAGCGGCGGGTCCGTAGAAGCAATATTAAAAAAAGAGAACGGAGCGGCGTTGATGACGCCCTCTGCATCTCGGGAGACAATCCAGGCGATAGGACGCGGAACGACGACCGAGGCAAGGAGCTTGTAAGCCTCCGCCGTCGAGAGTTGGGCCAGATCGAAATGCGAAAATACATCGGCTTCGTTCATCATTTCCTTACTGATGGGCGCCACCTACAATGCAGCGATCCGCCAGGTTGACTTTGTCGCGATAGCGGGTGTGACAGTTACTGCATGCCGTCGTCAGGGCATCGGTTGCATCCAGAATTTTATCCCGGTCCTTCGCCTCCGCGGCTTGATATGACTGCATGCCGGCGCTGCGAAGACCCTGCACGAGCTTGGGCCAGTCTGGATTGTCCACGGGAACAGGCTTGCCGTTCAAACAGCTACGTCCCGGAACGGTAAGCAGACTGGCGGACTCAACAATTGCCAGCGAAGCATTTTGCACTGCCTGCCATCCCCCGTATGTGCCCTCCAGCGGGTTCGTCGCAGCGGAAGGATCTTTCGCAGGTGGTATCTTCGCGGGATCCTTTCCTTGCGCGGCAAAGATCACGTTGGAATCCAGGAACATGACTCCCCGCATCAGTTGCACAAGCGTCGCCGGATGTATCGAGCTGACCTTGTTCGGCGCAGTAATCTTGGACGTGGGCGTGCTGACCGATTGCGATGCGGCGACACCTTTACCTCCAATCAGCGCAACAGAGGCTATGAAAAAGGCAGAAACTGATGTAGCTAGAAAAAGCGTTCTCATACGCATGAAATGGCTCCTAGCGGATACAACATTCTGTTGGACAAGCTACCGTGTTATGTGAAAGGGGGTTGATCGATGGAGGTGACGCGGCGCGAATATGCACAGGCGGTAACCACTAGTCACGAAGTTCACGAACTTGGGCCGGGCTTTCAGACGACTTGGCCGACCCGACAGATATCCATAGTGCAATGATGGCAACGGCACACGCAACAACCACAAGAGAGGTATAAATAAACACTGACTGCAGCGGAACATGGTGGGATATCAATATTCCACCGAGTACGGGTCCAAGAATGGAGCCGACCCTTCCGATACCAAGAGCCCAGCCTACGCCGGTCGACCGAATATCCGTGGGATACATCGTCCCTGCAATAGCGTTGAGTCCGATTTGGCCTCCTACCAGGAAAAAGCCCACGAAAAATGACAAAGCCAACAGTAAATCGCCTCGCACGTTCGGAAAAAGCACAATCAAAGGCGCCGCAAGAGAGAAAGCTACAGCAATAAAAAGAATCCCCTTCTTATCGCTGAGCCAGCAGAGGAGCAGACCGCCGATTCCGCCTCCGCCCTGAAGAAGAGCTCCCGAGATAATCGCATAGGTGAGAGGTATGGCCGCGCCCGCCAGAATAGTAGGCAACCAGCTCGTGAGAAAGTAGTGACCTAATAGACTTGAGGCAAACGCAACCCACAGCAGCAATGTCATCGCCGCTCGGCCCTCCGTGAATAAGTGCTTCACGGGAAAGCCGTGATGCGCCTCCTCGGCGATAGATATGTCGGGAAGGTCCTGGAGCGAAAGGCCGGGTTTGAGCCTGTGCAGAATGGCACGCGCCTGCTCCGCCCGATCTCCCTTGAGCGCAAGATATCGGATAGATTCCGGCAGAGTAAACGCGACCATTACAGCCAGTAGGATCGGCCCAATTCCCCCCACCTGGAACACAACCGGCCAGCCAAACAAAGGAATGAGGTGCGCCGCCACAAAGCCACCCAGGGTTCCTCCTATTGTGTACCCCAGGAACAACAGGCTGATGGTGGTAGCTTTACGGTGAGCCGGAGCATATTCCACCGCCAGAGCAATGGCGGCCGGAATAGAAGCGCCTATACCCAGCCCGGCAATAAATCGAAATGCGATCAAACCCGGCAGCGATGTTGCATATGCCGCGACGAGGGTAAATGCGCCGAAGAGCAGCATTCCGCCAACGATAACTCTCTTTCGTCCGAAACGGTCCCCTAGATGACCCAGGACAGTTCCTCCCAGCAGATTGCCCAGCAACCCAAACCCAAAGACAGGGCCGAAGTAGGCTTTGTTGAGGTGCCATGCCTTGATGATTGCCGGAGCGGCATACGACGTCACTTGCATGTCGTAGCCTTCAATAAACATCACCAGGCATGTGTTCAAGAAGATGACCCAATGGAACCAACTCAGAGGATTGCCTTCGAGGAGTGCCCCAACATCGATAGTCGTGCGCGTGTTCATCCATCCCTTTCGCACAGGTGCGATAACGAAACAGAGATTCGGAGTTTCCGTTGCAAGGTGTGTAAACCTTGCGGAACTCTACAGCCTCAGGCGAGCGCCCTCAGAAGGCCCAATATTAGACCGCCGCAGCAACGAACTGCAAGGCCGTTCTCAACGGGGTGATTGAGTGCCGGCGGATGGGCCGTTTTGCTGCTCCTGAGAGAATTGTGGATTTCGGTGGCGCAAAAAACTTTCTGTTGACAAACCTACCGCATGATGGTCTAAGATTAGCCCGCTCATCGAGAGCGCTTGCGGCCGGGATGTTCGCAACACGTTACGGCTAGCACTCCAGCCCAACCAATCCAGCCCAGAGACCCGGAATGTGGCTTGCTGAAATGCTGTTTAGGATCGGAATTGCAATCTGAAAGGGAAAACATGGAGACCCAACAGTTCGCCAGCAAGAAGAAGTTCGGCGTCCCCGGGAAAGTGGCGATTGCATCGCTCCTCATATCCTTTCCCCTATTTGCCCAAGTGGCACCCACCGGGACGGTATCGGGAATCGTGAAGGATTCTGCCGGCCTGGTCATTCCGAACGCGCATGTCACAATCGTCAACCCGGCGTCAAATTATACGCGCGCCGTGGCGACGAACGACGACGGAGCTTACCGCTTCCCGGCGCTTCCCATTGGCCTTTATAATGTGAACGTTGAGATCAAGGGCTTCAAGAGCGAGACCGAGCAGGGTTTGACGCTGGACGTCGGCCAAGAGGCGGTGGTGAACTTTGCGCTGCAAGCCGGTGGAGTGCAAGAGAGGGTGGTAGTCCAAGCGGACGAAGCAAGGGTGGACACGACGAGCAGTTCTCTGGGCCATATCGTCGACAATCATCAGATCGCCGAGCTACCGCTCAATGGCCGCAATTTCGTCGACCTAACGTTACTGCAAACGGGTATCACTCAGTTTCAGAACAACAATTTCGGCAGCTATGGCCTCTTCGGACAGTTCTTTAGCAGCAATGGCGCTCCGCTCCGTTCGAATATGTACACGCTCGATGGCGCAATCATGGGGAACATCGAGGCGGCGAGCGCCTCATCGATTTCGGGCCTATCGCTCGGACTGGATGGCATCAGCGAGTACAGGGTAATGACGAATACGTTCAGCGCGGAATACGGGCTTGTAATGGGAAGCCAAACGACGATCGTCACCAAGAGTGGAACGAACCGGTTTCACGGCGATGCGTTCGAATATTTGCGGAATAGTGTTCTGGATGCCCGCAATTACTTCGACGAACTGTATTCGCTGCCGGCCACGAGTCCGGGCGGCGGCCGGAGAGTCGCTCCATTCAAGAGAAATCAGTTTGGTGGCTCGCTCGGCGGGCCGATAAGACAGAACAAGACATTCTTCTTTGCCACCTATGAAGGGTTCCGGGAAGCACTCGACAATCCGCCTAATATAGGCCTAACCCCAACGATTCCCGCGGCTTGCCATACGCCGGTCATAGGCGGGGTCCAAACTGTGACAAATTCGTGCGATCCGGCGCTGAAACCCGGAGCGACGGAAAACGTAGCTCCGGCTCTACAGCCGATCCTTGCGCTATGGCCGCTGCCGAACATCGAGCCTGGAGATGAGTTCACCTATCTGAGCACCGAGCGCACCCACGAGGACTATGTGCAAGGGCGTATCGACCATACCATCTCCGACAAGGACTCGGTATTCGGTCGTTACACCTATGACAATACAAACGAGACCTATCCTAAAATATTTCCCCTTTTCGACTCTGGTCTCATCGAAAGGCAGCAGTATCTCACGCTCGCCGAGAATCATATCCTCTCTTCATCGCTGTTGAACTCTGGGCGTTTTTCTTTTAGCCGGTCGCGTATTCTGGACGCGACGCCATCTCCCTCGAACCCCTTTGCGAGTACGTTCGTCGGCCCGCAATACTCGTGCATCACGGGCGAGCCGATTTGCCCTTTCAACATTAGTCCAATTGCGAATTTCAGCGATACCACTGAATCCGCGATAAAAAATACGCAAAATATTTTCAGCGTCGGCGACGATCTCTTCTGGACTAAGGGTAAACACGGGGTAAGATTCGGTACTCTGGTCAATCACTACGACCAGTACGCCAATCTGGGCGTCGGACAAAAAGGCACCGTATCTTTCCCATCGCTTCAGTCCTTCCTGTTGGGGAGCTACCGGAGCTACACAGCGTATGCCCCTGGAGCCAATAGCCTAAAGGATACATTGTTCTATACGCTCGGATTTTACGCCCAGGACGATTATCGAGTGCTGCAGCGACTGACATTAAATCTCGGTTTGAGATACGAATTCACTACGCAGCCGAACGATAAGAACGGGCGCCAATCATATTTCGAAAAGCCGCCTTATAGCGATACGGTGACATTCGGCCCGATCCTTGGAAATCCAACTTATCGTGATGTGAGTCCTCGGGTCGGATTTGCCTGGGATGTGATGGGGGATGGTAAAACGTCGCTGAGGGGAGGTTTCGCTGTCCTTTATGACCTCTCTAATCTCGGAGGTTTATTTGAATTGGAGGGGCTCGCAATGCCTCCTTATTCGACCAGCTACGTTGTCACCCCCGCTTCAGGAGGCCCAACAACGCTCACGCTGCCATTTCCAATACCGGCGACTACAGGAACTCTTCGAGGAACATCACCGACGAGCGTAGACCATAACTACACGTCGCCTCACATGCTGGATTACAATCTGGCAGTCGAGCGGCAACTGCCATCCCAGATGATCTTGAGCATAGCCTATGCGGGCTCGCGCGGCTTGAATCTCTTCCAACCGGCAAACGAGGCGAACCCGGACTGTCCCACGTCGTACACTGTCGTGTTGCAGGGCTGTGCCGGCATTACAACCGTTGTTCCTGGTGCACTTCCCGCTTGGGGAAACCCGATAGGGTCCCCCCAGACTGAATCCTTTCTTTTCGAACTTTGCCTTGTTCCAATCAGCTGGCGTGTCCTTGTACAACGCACTGCAAGTTAACCTCACGAAGAAAGTTAGCCACGGTCTGGAGTTCCAGACTGCCTACACATACAGCAAACTGCTCGACGATACGGAAGGAATTGCAAATACGGATACGAGTGGCAGCGCAACAAACATGATCGAGGATCCATTGAACCCAATGGTTGATTATGGGCCGGCGAATTTTAATGTGAAGCACAATTTGCATTTCAATGTTCTTTATCACCTCCCGAAATTCGGTGAACGAGGAGTCATGGACAAACTCGTGAACGGATGGTGGACAGGAAGTATTGTTAACGTTCAAACGGGCGTGCCGTTTTCGCCTGAGCTATCGTCCGACCGCGAACAAGCGGGGCTTGCGAGCACAAGCGGGGGTGGTCTGGAACGGCTCAGCTACGTCACGAACGCCAATATAGCCGCCGTTACGGCGGCGGCGGTTGCGGCAGGTGTGACGACCTGTCCCGCAAATTCGACGGGGTGTATTCCTTACAATCCTGTCGTTTATAATCCGAAAACTGTACTTACTAAGTCAGTGCAGCAGTGGTTCAATCCGAACATGTTTGCACTGCAACCGGTCGGTACCATCGGTGATGTAAGCAGAAACATTTTGACCGAACCGGGACTGGCAACGTGGGACTTTTCATTGAACAAGGACACGGCCTGGACCGCGCTTGCCGAAGCGGGAAAAGTGCAGTTCCGTGCGGAAGCTTTCAATGTCTTGAATCATGCGAACTTTGGCCCGGCGGCAAATGGAGGCGTTTTCAGCGGGAGTGTGAAAGACACGGTAGAGCGGCCAGCTTTTACCGGCGTGACCAGCACAAATACGCCCTCACGGGAAATTCAATTCTCCGTAAAGACTGTATT
Organism: Granulicella sp.; assembly: GCA_965277925.1. Lineage (GTDB taxonomy): Bacteria > Acidobacteriota > Terriglobia > Terriglobales > Acidobacteriaceae > Granulicella. The sequence continues at coordinate 4,622,641 of OZ255850.1, forward strand.
CTGAGCAAACTGCATTCATGGGTCATCCAGAGCTAAACGGGAGTTATCCTGCGAGGTGCATCGAGCTAAAGGATTCTGTTCAAGGAGTCAACAATGACAACGCTTAGCTACGCCGAGATTTTGACCGTCAAAAGGAGAAACATCGATGAACGCCCCACGAAGGACAGCCCGGCCAGTCATGATGATTGTGGGCCTAAGGCTCACGCTGATCGCGCTGACATCAGCGTCTTTGCAGGCCCAGACTGTCTCAGCCCACACGGGGGCGACGCCGCAATCCGCTCCGGGAACAGGGCAGTTCTTTCAATGTCTTTACGAACAACGGTGGCCTTGCCAGGCGGGCACCGATAACGCCCCCAGTGTTGATAAAATATTGGCCAAATACCGTGAGGCGTTAGGTGGGCCAGCCGCACTGGCCAAGGTGCGAACTCGCGTGATTGCCCAGCGCCGGTTTCAGGACATAGGAACACCTGAAGATGAGTATCTCCTGCGGTATTCCAAGAAGCTATCGTCCGAGGAAGGTCGCCTGCTTTCAATCATGAGCGATACCGCACTTGATGGAACATTCCTGCGCTGGGTCAATGGATGTGATGCCGAAGGCGGGTGGAATTGGTCCGGCCGAAAAGACCCGAGCGGGGTTCCACACGCGGCGAAGAACTCCACCGATGGCATCTGTGGGCAGGAACTCTACTTATATGGATACTTTCCGCTCGATCTCAAGCATTTGAGCGCGGCATTTCGGCGTTTGGAATATAAAGGGACTCATACGATCTTTCAACCGGCGTCTGGCCCCGTAGGAGATGTGGCAGGAGGGCAAGGACCTGATATTGTTCCCAGCGGGGAGGCTCGCGAAACATACCTCCTTCTTGGTGTTCCTGCTAAAGCGGGTGACGATTACGAATGGTTATACTTCGATACAAAGACCGGCTTGCTTCTTCGCTTTGCCAGTGCCGGGAATAACCCGAACTGGCCCAATAGCCCCCTCACCAACAGTACTGGACCGGCTACCTTGACCGCAGCAGGCAACTCGCCACGCATAGTCGATTTGCTCCAGTACAGAAAGGTTGGGGATGGTACAGTAGCCCCCTTTCAATTTGTCAACCAAGGTCCGGAGACGAGGGTTAGGGGCGTAATCCTTAAGATGGTTGATAATGCTCCTGTCAAGGACAGAGTTTTCACGAGGCCCAAAAATACGCTGAAAGCAGACAAGGGTTTAGGAGACGAGAGCGGTCAAAGATAGACTCTGCCATTGAGGGGCAGCTCACCGGCGCAAGTGCCCGACGCCCAGTCAAGCCACGTGAAGTTAATTGCCACTCGAGGATGGAGCACTCTCCGAGTCATTACACAAAGCAGTCGAATCCTATAAGGAACAATCGGATGAGCTCATTGCGGACATGGATATTAATTGCACTGATGGTGCTCGGAATGACTTCAACGTTGACCGTCGCACAGTCGCCTGGAGGCACAACTACTGTGCCGGACAGCGATCGCCCTTTCGATCACCACGATTTATCTGGTGTCTGGCGTCTGCCGATGACGCCTAAGTTGAATCTCTTATTCAAGAGTCTTTTCCCGGAGCCTCCGCTGACGCCTTGGGGTGAACAGCACCTCTTCCCCGGCGGAATCACCCATGGACCTCACATTACGTTGAGCGGAGGATTTCCCGGGCAGAACTGCGATCCCATAGGAGTTCCGGCGCAGTTTTCTTACTTGAGATTTTATCCAATGGAGAATATTCAACTTCCTGGTCGAATTCATCAGGTGTTTGAACTGCATCGCGAGTGGCGCGACATTTGGATTGGACAAAACCATCCAGACGACCTCCCCCCAAGTTACATGGGGAATTCGGTGGGAAAGTGGGACGGCGACACGCTCGTGGTCGATACCATTGGATATAACGGCAAGGATTTTGTAACTGAAGATGTCGATCACCCGATGAGCAAGGATTTTCACCTGGTCGAGCGTTATACGCGTGTGAGCTACAACACCTTGAAGATTGAGATGACCTTCTACGATTCCAAGTTCTGGGGCGATAAGCCCTGGAAGGGATTCCAGCGAATATTGAAGTTGCAAACAGACCACTTACAAGAATGGATTTGCGTTCCCGAAGTAGATGCGGAGTTCAACAAGAAGATCATGGTTCCCACCTATGGCTCCAAGGGACTCGAGTTGCCAAAAGATACACCTAAAAAGCACTAAGGTCCGGTTGGAAGCGAACAGCTCAGACGGTGGTCCGGTAGTGAGGCGCCTCAGCAGTGTGGATTAGACATTGAACTGGAAGCACGCGAGTGAGATTTAGAAAAATACGATGATAGCTACCAAAATGATCGAGCAGGTTCGGAAGACTGACATTTCGACGCACGGCCTCTCGGCGATCTCCAGGATTCCGAGACGGCAATTTCTCGCGGGTACTGCTGCAGCTGCTGTGGGCGCTCTGCTCCCGGGACGCGTGAGCATAGCTCAGCCTGCCGCCAAGGTGTCGCAATGGATAGACATGCACCATCATTTCGGTCCTCCCGAGTGGTGTGCTTTCCTAGCCTCTCGCGACCTATTGCTCAAGCGGGTTTGGCATGGCTGGTCCCCTGCAAAGGCGGTGGAGGAGATGGATCGCGCTGGCGTCGCAACTGCCCTCGCGTCCATTACGTATCCTGGCATCTGGCTCGGCCCAAATGTGGTTCCCATGGAGGCAACGCGGGCGCTAGCGCGCAAATGTAATGACTACGGAGCCAGAATGGTAGCCGACCATCCGGGCCGTTTCGGGTTGTTTGCTGTTCTTCCACTTCCCGATGTCGAGGGTAGCCTCCGCGAGATCGAGTACGCCTTCGACACATTGAAGGCCGATGGAGTCGGTGTGCTGACAAGTTATGGGGATAAATGGTTAGGAGATTCCAGCTTTGCCGCGATTCTGGAGGAACTCAATCGCCGCAAAGCCTTGATCTTCACGCATGCCAACGTCCCAAGCTGTTGTACACGCGGCGGATCAGGAACTGAGCGGTATCTAGTCCCAGGCGTCAATAACAATGTGATCGAGTACGGAACCGATACGACCCGGGCGATCATGAGCCTTGTGGTCATTGATGTTAATGAGAAATATCCGAATGTCCGATTTACGTTTTCTCATGCCGGTGGGACGATGCCTTTTCTGATCGAGCGAATTCTGGGCCGCGAGGGGATGGCGAGCCTCACCGATCCTAGCGTGCCGGACCCGCGCCTGCATCAGCTAAGGCAGTTTTACTATGACACCGCGAATGCAAATAACGTAGTTGCGTTGGATGCTCTGAAGCAGGTAGTTGGAGTCTCGCAAGTCTTATTTGGAACGGATTTTCCCTACGAGGGCACCGTTCTCGAGCAGGCGAACGACTTAACAAAGTGCGGTGCTTTTACTACTGCAGAGCTCCAAGAGGTGGGTTCTGCCAACCCGCGAAAGCTGGTTCCACGCCTTAGCGTCTGATATTGAGAATTTTCGCTGAAAAGGTTTTGGCATATAACGAAAGGGGTTAAGGATGGGAATACTTTTCGATTTTTGTAAGGCGCTGAACCACAGTGGTATGGGTAGAGCAATTCGCGATTCGCTGTGGCTATTTCCGGTGATCGAGACACTTCATATCTTCGGGATCATTTCACTGGTGGGTGGAACGTCGATCTTAGATCTGCGCCTCATGGGACTCACGTTTCGGGATGAGCCTGTCACAAAGCTCGCGCGTCGCTTTCTGCCATGGGCATGGTTCGGCTTTATCGTTCAGGTCGTTACGGGATTCTTCATGTTTGCCTCGGAGGCAGTGAAGATGTACGACAACTGGGCGTTCAAACTTAAAATGCTGCTGATTCTGGTTGCCGGGCTAAACGCCTTCGTGTTTCATATGCTGTCTAAGGACAGTGTCAAGAGATGGGACAACGATCCAATCGCACCCCTGTATGCGCGCATCGCAGGGGCGACTTCCATATTGCTGTGGTTTGGTATCGTAGCGGCCGGACGATGGATTGCTTATGTTGTTTAGGGATGCAGATGCCACGGGCACGTACAAGAAAGAATCGAACGAGCTACTCGGTGGCCGCATCGGCATCGGTCTGCTAGACCTGGATGCTAAGTACGTTGGATAGAGCACATCAGATGGCAGGCGGTTTGTAGGTGATCGGAGATGATCTTTGGTATAATGTAATACCAGACTCCAGCTGCAACGAGGCCAGTTTGCGGCCGGGTAGCTGATGCATAAGGTCCTAACTATATGGCGAACACGCTTTTCGAAGGCCCCTTCAAGATCGTGGGTGTGAAGCGCGGGCGGTTGCATGAGCCGGTGGCAGATCAGATCCGCCAGGCAATTTTTCGAGGCTTGATCGTCACCGGCCATAAGCTTCCACCCGAGCGGGAGATGTCGGAGCATTTTCAAACCAGCCGCGTGGCGCTCCGCGAGGCATTGCGGGCGCTTGAGAAGGAAGGTCTGATTACCATCAAGCGGGGTGCTGGGGGCGGAGCATTTGTCGCGAATTTTGATAACGCATTGAATGCGCTGGCTGATTCTCTTAATACCGTAGTGCGGTTGGGTTCAGCGAAGAGCGCCAACCTCACGGAGATGCGGTCAATTCTGGAGCCTGAGATCACCCGGCTGGCGACTATCCGCGCCACGCCGGAGGACATTGCCGCGATCGAGGCGGTGGTTGTGGCGCAGGAAAAGGAGTTAGAGAGCGGGGAACTCAGCCGTAAGCTCGACATGGAGTTTCACCGCTGTGTCGCGGAGGCCGCCCACAATCCCGTGATGAACATAGTCGTGAATGCGGTCAATCAATCCATTCGCGACTCTATTCTTCGCTCCAAGCGGACAGAGGAGATGAGGACGCGCGTGGTGGCTTATCATCGGAGCATCTTCGAAGCTGTGAAGGGCGGCAATGCTGACCTCGCGAAACGTGTGATGAGTTCGCATGTTGTGGACGTTCAATGCCACCTCGAGACCTCTGACCATGAGTAATCACATTCCGCGTCTCTCCTTAGATGAGATGCCGCCAGCGCTGTCCTCTGCCCTTGCCCCTCGGGTGAAGCGTCTAGGGTACCTTGGCGAATTTTTCCAATGTGCGTCACATCAGCCGGAGGCGTTGCTCGCTTTTATCGAATTCACGGAGCACTTGAAACATGCTTTGGCCGCCAATTTGACCGAGGTAGTTGCCCTGTCTGTCGCTGTCCTGATGGACAATGCCTACGAGCGGGTCCAACACGAGCGGCTCTCTCGGAACCTGGGCTTTAGTGAGGAGTGGCTTCACGACGTTCTCAGTCTAGGAGCCAACGGTCATCGACTTCTTTCTCAACAGGAGTGGCTGGTCCAGCATCTGGCGATCTGCGTGTGTGAACGCGGCGGCCACAACACAACGGCCGAGTTCGACGCAGTCGTGGGGGCTATCGGCGCGGCTCAAGCCATTGCTGTGCTGATGTTGACCGGCAGGTATATGTCGCACGCGGTGATGGTGAATACGCTGAATCTCGCACCTCCCGCGCTGGCGCTGGCGCTGGCCATGGCCGGGGAGAACACGCCGTGAATGTGACCGGGGAGCACACGCTTTGGATATCTGAATCCGAAGTCGTGTCCATGATGGACATAGGCGGGGCAATCCGAGCGCTGGAGCGCGGCTTGGTCGAGGAGGCTCGCGGCAACGCTCAGAACATGATCAAGACCCACGTGGAGTGGGATGGCTCCAGCCTGCACGCGATCGGTGCGGTGTTTCCTGGCATGGGAATCTGCGGCACCAAGACGTGGTCGCACACCAAAGCCGGAGCTACGCCGCTGCTTCTGCTCTTTGATAGTGGAAACGGAAGTCTACGCGCCGTCATTGAGGCCTTTGCCCTCGGACAGATGCGCACCGCTGCGGCCTCCGGGGTCGCTACCCGGTGGCTTGCTGCGGAGTCGGCCGATGAGTTTGCAATGATTGGAACCGGCAAGCAAGCCCTCACCCAGGTTGCGGCGGTGCTTGCTGTCCGGCCTGTTCGACGCATTCGCGTCTTCAGCCGCGATGAGGCACATCGCAATGAATTCGTCGCGCGCCTCCGGTCCGAATTTGAAGTCGACATCGTCGCGTGCATTAGCGTGAGAGAGGCCGTTTCGGGAGCCTCGATGATCACCATTGCGACCCGTGCCACGGAGCCCATTCTGACAGCCGATATGGTGCAGACCGGCGCACACATCAACTCGATCGGCGCTATTGTGCCGAGCCGCGCAGAGGTCTCGCAGGATGTCCTCGCGCGTTCGACACAGATTGTGACGGACAGCATTCCTCAGGCGCAGAAGCTATCGCGGGAGTTGATCGAGTTCTTTGCCAGAGACCCCGCGGGATGGAACTCCATCCGGTCGCTCGCCGATGTTGTGGCCAGTCGTTCTTCGCGTGCGCTTTCGCAGGATGTGACGCTCTTCAAGGCGCTCGGTGTGGGGATCGCCGACCTCTCGCTGGGTATAGAGCTTTACCAGCAGGCGCTGGCCTCGGGGCTGGGCCATTCCATCGCTGCACCGCAGCGGGCATCCCCCCGGTTGAGCGGCCACCTGGCAGAGGTTCGCGCGGGAGTATGAGGTCGTTCCTTTCGCCAGCGCCGGGGCAGCGATTGACGATGCGCCAGCTTGCTGATGACTCGGTCGCAGGCTGGCGCGGTATCTGAGCTGTAAACGTTGTATTGAGGAGGTAGTGATGTCTCTAACTGCATTACAGGCTTCGGCCTACCTGCACCACCTCCAATTCCACTCACCTGATCCGAAGCGGCTCGCAGAGTGGTATGGGAACGCCATGGATATGGAGGTCAGCACCGCGTCCGACGATTTGTGGCTGGCATCGGGCCCGGCCCGGCAGCTGCTGTTTTCCAAAGGAGACGCCAAGACGCTCGCCCATGCAGGATTTGCCGTGCGGGATGCGGAGTCTCTCCACGGATTGCGCGAACGGGCGGATCAGACGGGAATCTCCCCTCGCGACGTCACCACCCCGCTCTTCCAGCCAGACGCATTCGGGGTCACCGACCCGGACGGCAATCCCATCTTCTTCGGTCTTGCCAAACCCCATACAGCCATCGGGAAGAAGCGCATTCGAGGTCCCATCCAGCACCTCACCTTAGCTTCGCGAGATATTCAGGCGATTGAAGATTTCTACGCCGGCAAGCTCGGCTTCGGTGTCTCCGATCGCGTAGTCAATGAGCAGGGCAAGGTAATGACTTGCTTCATGCGCGGCAATCACGAGCACCACAATCTGGCCTGCTTCTTCCAGGACCGGCAGGGTATCGACCACCATTCGTACGAGGCTGGCGAGTGGGACACCATCCGCGACTGGTCCGATCATCTTGCTGCTCAAAATATTCAGCTATTCTGGGGCCCCGGAAGGCATGGACCGGGCAATAATTTATTCATCTTCACCGAGGACCCGGACGGTAACTGGATTGAAATCTCCGCGGAACTGGAAGTTGTTCACGATCGGCCAGTGAAGACGTGGCCGCATGAGGAGCGGACTCTGAATCTCTGGGGCCGCGGTGTGCTCAGAGCTGGCAAGTAAAGGACGAATCAACATGGCATTCATCACCTTCAAGGCAGAGAACCGCATCAGCTACGGTGTAGTTCGTGACGATGGCGTCTTCGATCTGGGTCGGCGCATCGGCAGCGTATTGCCCGATCTGAAGGCCTACCTGGCGGCCGAAGGTCTGGGGATCCTCGGCAACATTCCCAAGGCAACGTCCACCGATTATGCAAAGGGCGAGTTCACTTATTTGCCTGTCATCCCCAACCCTGCAAAGATCCTTTGCGTCGGTCTCAACTACCATGAGCATCGCAAGGAGACCGGCCGGGCGGAGACCGAGCATCCGGCGATCTTCACTCGCTTCGCCGACACGCTGATCGGCTACGACGATCCAATCCTGCTGCCGGCAAGCTCTTCCGCGCTGGACTATGAAGGTGAACTCGCCGTCGTCATCGGCAAGGGCGCGTTCCAAGTCAGTGAGCGCGACGCGATGAGCTGCGTCGGCGGATACTCGGTCTTCAATGACGCGACCGTGCGCGACTGGCAGCGCCATACTCACCAGTTCACTCCCGGAAAAAACTTTCCCGGTACGGGCGCCTTCGGTCCTGCTCTGATCTCGCCAGTCGAGGCTGGCCACCTCACGGACAAGCAGATCGTCACTCGATTGAATGGCAACATCATGCAATCCGCGAAGCTCGGCGATATGATCTTCTCCGTCGCGCAGATCATCGCATACCTCAGTGGATTTACCCGCCTCTCGGCTGGAGATATCATCGCGACCGGAACGCCGGGAGGCGTCGGATTCAAGCGGGATCCGCAGGTCTTTATGCGACAGGGAGACCAGGTTGAAGTTTCCGTAGAAGGCATCGGTACACTGGTCAACGGCATCAAGGCGGAGGTTGGCGATGGAGATGGCGGACAATGAGGCCAGGGACGCGCGCAGCAGCCCTTCCGGCGCCCGCGATCCTTCTTTCGTTGGCGACCCTTCCGGCACACGGCCTCAGCAGATACTGATCATCGACGATGACAAGAAATTTTCCCATCTGTTGAAGCAGTACCTGCAGCCATTCGGCTTCGAACTGCATGAGGCGCACGATGGGCTCGAGGGAGTTCTCAAACTCTCCGGAGGTCACTTCGATGCTCTGCTGCTGGACTTGATGCTTCCCGGCATCGATGGCATTGAGGTACTGCGCAGACTGGGACCCGAGCGCCAGGTACCGGTGCTCATGTTGACGGCCAGAGGCGAAGAGCCCGACCGGATCGTCGGGCTCGAGATGGGCGCGGACGATTACGTCTCGAAGACGGTTTCACCGCGCGAGATTCTGGCCCGCGTACGCGCGCTGACGCGCCGCCACCACAGAGGACGGGTCGCGGACAACGAGCGATCCATTCGCGTCGGTCAGCTGGAAGTTGACGGCGGATCGCGCCAGGCGATTCTGCGCGGAAAGCTGCTCTCGCTGACGAGCCTGGAATTTGACCTGTTGCTCTCGCTTGCTCGCTCGGCAGGCCGCATCAAGACCCGCGATCAGTTGCTGATGGAGATCGCCTCGCGAGTTCCGAATGTCTTCGATCGTTCTGTAGACGTACACATTTCTTCACTGCGCCGCAAGCTGGGTGATGATCCGCGCGATCCGGAGTTCATCGTGACCGTAAGGAACACGGGTTACATGATGCGGGGACGGCGATGAGGCGACCGCTGCTGGGCAGATCGTTAGCAACGCGTGCTCTGTTGCTCGGGCTCATCAATGCCACGGCCGTCTTGGGGCTCGGCCTGGTGACCATGGAAGCTGTCTACCAGCGCGGCCCCGTCGATCTTCTGCAGGCGCCTGTCAATGAACGGATACTCTCGATCTCGCGCTCCATCTCTCTCGATCTGCTGGAGAGCGACTCCGATTCCTGGAACCGGCTCTTGAAGCGTGAGGCCCAGGGAACTCCGTTTCAGTTTGCCCTGTTCGATAGCGAAGGTAGACAGATTGCCGGCGAACCAATGCATCTGCCGCCTCAGGTCCAGAAGTTTTCCAGCAAAGTTACCTCAAAACTTTCCTATGTACCGGAGTTCCAAAGTAACGAGCGTCCGGAGCGGAAATACACCGCCGGCAATTTTCTTCTGCAGCACGACGCGCGCTCCAAACAGTACTGGGCCGGCGTGCATGTTCTTTACAGGGATGAAGACATGTACGGCCACGGGACCCTGATCTGGCGCTTCTCCTCCCTTTGGACTAACTCCTACTTCTTCAACTTCTGGCCCTACGTCGCGCTGATTGGCGGAGCGCTTCTGCTCACAACGCTGTGCTGGCTCCCGGCGGCGAGAGCTCTGCTGGCCCGCGTTGCCCGGCTCACGAATGCCACCCGCGAGATCGCCAAAGGCAACTTCGAGGTCTCTCTGCCTCCGGCCTCGGAGGACGAGCTCGGCCAGCTCACCGAGTCGGTTGCGTTGATGTCCCGCCAGATAGCAGGCCTGATGAAGCAGCGCGAGCGCTTCGTCAGCGACGCCGCCCACGAGCTTTGTTCCCCCTTGTCGAGGCTGCAGATCGCGCTCGAACTGCTGCGCCCTGCCAGCGAGGAGGTCCGCGCTGAAAACCTTCAGGAAGCGAGTTCCGGCACGGACCTGCGAGATGCCCGTTTCAACGATCTTGCCGAAGAGGTCGAGCAGATGTCGGAGCTCATCCAGGATCTGCTCTTCTACTCGCGGGCGAGGAATCAAAAGCTCCCGCCCAAGGCCCAGGACGTCGAGGTTGCAAGCACCATCCGCAACCTCATGGACAGGGAGGCGCTCTCGGACAGGGACGTGATCGTGAACGTGCCATCTTCGCTGCATGTTCATTTGTCGGAATCGCATCTGCGGCGAGCTTTGGCCAACCTGTTGCGGAACGCCCATCAGCATGCGGGCGAATCGGGAACGGTGGAGATTGCCGCTCATCAGGACAAGAGCGGCGTTCACGTCTTCGTTCGCGACCAGGGGCCAGGCATACCGGAAAACGAACTCCGGCAGGTGTTTGCACCGTTTTACAGGGTGGAATATGCGCGTTCCCGGCACACCGGTGGTACGGGTCTGGGTCTGGCCATCGTTCAGAGTTCGATCGAGGCCTGCGGCGGAACTGTAAGCTGTCGGAACCGTCGCCCCACGGGCCTCGAAGTCGAGATGATTCTGCCCGTGTCGTGACCGCCCGCTGGCCTACCGGATTACAACAGGTTACACCGCTTCACATCACTTAACAATTTCCCTAGTCCGTGCGACGTACGATTAATCCACTCGCCAAACGACCCTCCGGGGCGACCGCGAGATGGAGGGTAAACATGAAGAAGCTACTACCAGGCTGCTGGGTCCTGTCGATTGCGTTGCTTGCGGGTGCGGCTCCCGCCTTCGCTCACCACGGATACGCAGCTTACGATGAGACAAAACTGCTTTCGCTCAAAGGCACCGTAACGGACTACGAGTTGGAGAATCCCCACTCGACGATGTCCTTCGACGTGAAGAACGACAAGGGCGCCGTGGAAAATTGGACCGGCGAGGCTGGACATGTTCGGCTCATGGAAGATCTGGGCTGGAAGTCCGCGACGCTGAAGGAAGGCGACGTCGTGACCTTTTACTATCACCCCGCCAAGAACGGCGCGCATTCAGTGGACTTGGTGAAGATCACGTTCCCTGATGGACGCAGCTTGAACTGCCACAGCAGCGGAGAAGCCCCAGCCGTGCAGTAGGCGCAAGCCCGTAACCCTCCCAGCGACGTCGATGATCGATGTAAGAGTCCATCGGACGCGTCGATCAGCGACATCCTGGAACAGTCAGTAGTTCCCTCCGAGGCTCCCCGGGGCGCTTTAAGGGCAGCTTATGCACATGATTCAAGCGCCAGCCAGCGGAGCTTCTGAATCGTGCGCGCGAGCCAGCCGGCGTAGCTCGATGCGTCTGCCGGGAGTCTAATGCCAGGATCATCGATTCATCATCGGCTCAAGGTTGGAGCGGCCCTGCGATCTTCTGGATTGCGTCTGGCAATGAAGTCGTTATCCAGCACCTACTGGTTGAGGTCAATTCTCTCAACCCGTTCCCTCACAGCCGTCGCGACACTTTTCTTTGCGGGCATACCCGTGTGGGCAGCGGCTGGCGGAAGCATCACCGGTACCGTCACCGATGTTACAAGGGCGGTCATCCCACAGGCTAAGCTGAAGCTGATCAACCAGGCTCAGCAGATAAGCTATTCGACCGTCTCGAATGTGCAGGGCGTGTACTCCTTCCTGAACCTTCCCGTAGGAGGATACGACCTTACTATCACCGCGAACGGTTTCGCCACAAAGGAATTGACTAATCTAATGGTCAACACCGACGCGAATCTCCGCGTCGATGTCGGACTTGCCGCCGGAGGGACCTCGGACACAGTTACGGTCAACAGTGATTCTGGTGTCCAGATCGACAGCAGCTCCACCCATCTAGGCGAAGTAGTCTCCGGCGAGCAGATGACGGCGATGCCCCTTAACGGCAGAAGTTACACCGACCTCCTCGCCATCCAGCCCGGTGTTACACCCGTTTCGACGTTGCTTCCCAGTTCCGTCATCATGGCGGGTGTTACTGGTAGCCTGTCACCCTCTGGCGATGCCAACCCGGGAAATCTCTCTATCGATGGCCAGCGTGAGTCCTCGAACGGCTTCATGGTGAATGACGTCGACGTGCAGGAGCACATGAATGGTGGAACGTCGGTAGTCCCCGATCTCGACTCCATCCAACAGTTTCGTGTGCTCACCAATAACTTCGATCCCGAATATGGCAACTACGACGGTGGCATGATCACCGTTGTTACAAAATCGGGAAGCGAACGATTTCATGGCAACGCCTTCGAATTCTTTCGCAATACGGCGCTGGATGCCCGCGGATACTTCGATCCCACTCGGCCCGCTTTCAATCAGAACCAGTTCGGTGGGACGTTAGGCGGTCGGGTCAAGCATACCAAACTGTTTTTCTTCATGGACTACCAGGGAACCAGCACCACTCAAGGCGTTTCGACCGGCAATATCTCCGTACCAACCCTCGCCGAACGTTCTGGAGATTTTTCCAACGATGCATCATCCTTCACAACAACTGCGACGGTAAACCAAACGGAGGTTACAGTTCCAACCACCGTGAGCGGTCCTTATCTTGCGTCTCAAATCCTGACGCCCAAGCTTGGCTATGTGGTCAGAGCTGGGGAACCATATACCTTCACCCAGGGCGAATCCATGCCCATCAATCCTGGTACCCCAACGCAAGTACCCGGAGCTTATTCGGGCAACTGCGTCAGTACCTCCCAGTGCGTCTTCCCCAGTCTCAACATTCCCCAGACCGTCTGGTCTGCTCCTGCAAGAAACCTGCTCCCGTACATCCCATCGCCCAACGTAGGCGAGAGCCAATTCTCTACCTCCGCCTACTCGCAGATGAACCGCGACGACAAAGGATCGATGCGCCTCGACGCAGACACCCGCGCCGGACGCGTCTCAGGTTACTACTTCCTCGACGACTACTCCCTTGACAACCCCTATCCCGGACAGCAGGGCGGAGCCACCATCCCTGGCTTCAACGCTCTCACCCTCGGACGTGCTGAACTCGTCTCAATCTCCGATACCAAGGTTCTCGGCGCAAACGCGGTGAACGAGCTCAGCCTCGGCTATCTTCGCTATGCGAACGTTATTGGTCAGCCCAGGGGCGGCCTCGGAGTCTCTCTCGCAGCGCAAGGCTTTACCACCGGCGCCGGGACCCCCGGAATCTATGTGCAGGCGCCGCAGTTTGAAGGAATTCAGAACATCGACTTCCCCAGCTTCACGATGGGCGTGCCCATTACCAACGAGACCCAGATTAATAATACCTACTACGCCAGCGACGGATTCTCGCGCGCGTTTGGCTCCCATACAGTCAAAATAGGAGCCCAGTTCCACCTCGATCAAGTAAACGAGCATCCGAACGCCACCTTTAACGGAACATTTAATATAAATGGCACCGAAACCGGAAACGCCTACGCCGATTTCCTGCTGGGCACACCCAGTAACTTCACGCAGTCCTCCGGCCAGTACTTCTATCTGCGCAATCATTATCTTGGCCTTTACGCGCAGGATAGCTGGCGTGTTCATAGCGACCTGACGCTCAACGTAGGCCTTCGCTGGGACATCATAGAACCGTGGTCGGAGAAGAACCACCAACTTCAGACCTATATTCCAGGCCGACAATCGGTTCTGTTTCCTGGTGCCCCTGTGGGGCTTGTTTTTGCTGGCGATCCCGGCATACCGCAGACGATTGCGCCTACAAGTTACAAGAATATTGCTCCGCGCATTGGCGTCGCCTACGCTCCGCATTTTACTAATAGCTTTGGCCGCATGCTCTTTGGCGACACAAATCAGAGCAGTATTCGCGCCAGCTACGGCATCTTCTATACGGCATTTCCGGGACTCTCAGCGGGAATTATGTATGCAGTCCCGCCGTTTGGCTTTAATTACCTGAGCCCCGGCCCACCTCTGCTCGCAACCCCATTCATCACAGCCGCCACCGGAGTCAACAACGGGCAGCGCTTCCCGTTTCCATTCCCCCCGCACAATGTTTACGTCTCCAATCCGGATAACAACATCGACTGGTCCAACTTCACCCCTATCGCGGGCGACCCGTTCTTCTCTTATCGCAACCGCGTTCCGTACATCAACAACTACATGCTATCTTTCCAGCGACAGATCACCCAGAACATCATTCTTACGGCGAGCTATGTAGGCAACCAAGGTCACCATCTCCTTACGTTGGCATCCGTCAACCCCGGAAATCCTGCACTCTGCCTCAGTCTGCAGAGCGCAGGTTGCGGCCCTTTTGGAGAAGATACAACCTACACCACGTCCACCGGCCAGCTTGTCCAAGGTACACGTGTGGGCCAGGGCCCGGAGTACGGCGAGAATACCGCCGACGAGTCCTCCGCGAATTCCAACTACAACGCGCTGGAGGCAACACTTAAATATCAGCATGGAACCTCATCGCTCCTGCTGAGCTACACTTACGCGAAATCGATCGACCAGGGGTCCAATCTTGGAGAGCAACTAGACCCGATTGATCCGCGCCAATCGCGCGCCATCTCTGCTTACGATCTAAAACATGACTTTGTGGCGAGCTACAGCCTCGCGCTTCCATTTCAGCGGCTCCTCCACCATGAGGGCCGGTGGACAAGCGATTGGACTTTATCGGGCACGACTCGATTTGGGACTGGACTGCCCGTCACGCTCTCCGATACATCCGATAATTCGCTTCTAGGTACCCTGGGCAACGGCGCAAATAACTTTCTGCTGGATACGCCTAGATACTCGCCGGGACATCTTCAAATCAACACGAACGGCCGCAACGGAAGACCTGCCTTCAACACGGCGTTGTTTCCCGAAGAACTGCTGGGGCAACTAGGCAATGCAAAGCGCCGTATGTTCTATGGACCGGGAATCGATAACTTCGATGCCAGCTTGCAAAAGAGTATCCGCATTGGAGACGCACGGCTGCTGTCCCTTCGCTGCGAGGCATTCAACGCAGTCAACCACACGCAGTTCTTTGGTCCCACGGCGATCAACGGCCAGGAAGAAGATCCTAATTTTGGGCAAATTGTGAGTGCCGCATCTCCGCGACTGCTTCAACTCGCCGTAAAAATGTCATTCTAGCCTCGCGACGAACCACTAACTATGTCCACTTGCTTCTACCTTCAGCACCCCTCGATCATAAACGACCTTACCCCCCACGATCGTAAGTACCGAGTCGATGTGCTTGATTGCCTCGTCCGGCACGCGATGTGGATCTAAGAAGTCGTCGCTTAGAACCACCATATCGGCTAGCTTCCCATCCTCAATCGATCCCAATTTATCTTCTTCTCTCGTAAACCACGGCTGGCTCGCCGTATACATGCGAAGAGCCTGCATGCGAGTCAGCGTTTGGCCGGCGGCCACTAATTGGCCAGCAGCATTCTTTCCTGTCACCATGTAATATATGTGCGGCCACGGATCCAGCGAAGACACCGTGCCTCCGTCGCTGCCATATCCTACATGGATGCCACTCTCTACCAGCCTGCGAAACGGCGGTATGTCCTTAGGAGAAATCCTTGGTGGCATACTGGGCGTATATCTCGCACCCGCGGCACTCACGCCAACGCCCATGGCCTCTAACCGATGCAGCGTCTGCAAATCGATCCCAGGAACGTGGGCAAGACACCAGCGAAGCGGTGCGAGAGCAATTTCTTTATTTATCTTTCCCCAGACCTCTACAAATTGCTTTTCATCCCCAATGCCCGCGGCGTGCTGATCGTAAGTCCACCCACTTTGCGCGACCAGCCGCGCAGCGCGCTCATATACCTCCGGCGACGAATTCGGTACAAGGGGATATGGGCCGCCAGAAATACGTTCGCCCATTCCCGAGACCTTGAGCCAATCATCCCCGAAGTCTCGAAATTGATTGTTGATTCGCGCCCGCAGAAAGGGAAGCTCGGGAGTCAAATCCTGCATATAGAAAAATATGCGCAGGCGCATCGTCATCTTACCTTCGCGATCGAGCGCGAGAAACTGGTCGTACCCGGTGAAGGGATCTAAGTTGTGAGTCCCGTCTCCAATCTCAGCTATACCACCTTGAGCGCCGGGCGTATCCAGTGGCCAAGTGCCGCCTTTATCATCCGACATCGTGAGGCCCACGCTGGCTGCGTACGACATTACGTCAAGAGCGCCACGCTTCTTGTCAGCGACTGTTTGAATTGATTCGAGTGCGTGGTAGGCAGCAAACGTAGCTGCATTCGCGGCAATGGAGCCATCCTCCCCCACCTGGATTCCTCTCGCTTCGAAGAAGGCTTTGCCCGTGCTGTTAGTCGCGGCGGGTCCATTGAATCCCGTCTGAACATAGACCGGATTATTTGGAGTCGCTGCATCGAGGTCTGACCTGGTGGGCATCCGTCCTTCCGCAAATTGTTCTGGGCTCCATCCCCCCACGGATGTAATCCACTCACCATTCGGCACACTCGCAGTCTTTCGGCGAATTAGTTCCTCCGCTTCACCAATCGATGCGGGAACATCGAATCGCACATCGTGGCCTGGACGCAAGGACGTCACTACAATATGATTGTGGCTATCGATAAGCCCCGGAATGACCGTGCGGCCCTTCAGATCGACAAGGCGTGCGCAGCCACTATGCCTCGGGATTCCGTGACCCGAACCTACCGCCGCAATTCGATCACCCTCGATCGTGACGGACGAAGCGACCATATTACGCTGGTCCATCGTCATCACATTTCCGTTGTACAGAAACATCGTGCTACAGCCCTGGGCCTGTCCCGAAATACTGAACGTCAAACTAGTCAAAGCAATGATCGGTACAAGCGGGGCCAAACGGAATTTCATTACGTGATCGTCTCCTAAATGAGTATCCGCCTCTGCAACCGTCGTTCTCTTGCCGGCTGCTAGTATCCCGCTCCCGCCCGCGGTACACCATACTCTCGTTCGTTCTGTAGCCGTGGAAGAAGCTTTAGCGCGTTACCCCGCTTTACCTGCTCCAGTTCTTTTGGATCGAATACCTTTGATTCGGTCAATCCTCTTGTGCTTTCGATCGAGGAACGATACGGGAAGTCGGTCCCGAACAGGATCTGCGACACGGGCACCACATGCTTGAGTGCGGTCATTGGCACGGGATTGAAAGTTTGCGCCGTGTCGTAATAGAACTTTGAAACTTCCGCCTGAAAGTCGTGCTGCTCTCCGTTCTCTCCATGCGAACGAGAAACCCGGTTCACGAATCTTCCGATCAGATAAGGCATCGTTCCGCCACCATGAGAAAAGGTCATTCGGATATTCGGATAGCGCTTCGCCGAGCCGCTGTACACCATCCGCACAATGGCACGAGTCGTGTCCGTTCCGTACTCGATTTCCGCAGACGATATGCCAGGCAGCAGGCTGACGCAGCATGTATTTGCCGTGGGATGAGTGAAGACCACTGCATGACGTCGGTCGAGTTCTTCGAACACAGGCGCGAAAAATGGATCCCCGAGCCACTTATTACCGTAACTCGTCTGCAGCATGATTCCATCAGCCTTCAGAACATCCAAGGCATACTCGATCTCCCGCAAACTTCCGTCGATGTCCGGCAAAGTTAACGCGGCGAAGCTACCGAAACGCCCGGGATAATCCGCGACAAGCTTCGCGGCATACTCATTGCATTCCCGAGCGAGGCGCCGTGCCTGAACAGGATCACCAAACCAGACTCCCGGCACGACAATAGAATTGATCGCGGTTTGCACGCCCCCTTTATCCATATCATCGATTGTTTTCTCAACTGACCAGCCCACCATTGGCCGGGGAAGCATGTCTTTCGCGATCAAGGCGTCTCTGTACATTGGTGGGGACAAATGGTGATGGACGTCGATCCAGTTCGAGGAGACGGCGCTAGCGGCTTGCGGCTCCTGAGAAAACAGTCTAGCCGGCAAAGCCGCACTGGCACCCAGACACGCAAGTTTAGCCAGGAATGTCCGTCGATGGGAGGTATTACAGCAAGAACCCGCCCCTTCGAAGTCGAACCTGTTATCCATTTCGATAAATCTCCGGCCATGAAGTTAAACCTTGCCAGCGTGAGTGCGACGTCACGCAGACTGATGGATCGATTGAACCACCACCACTAAAAGAGAAACTTGATAGCGAACTGGATCTCCCGTGAAGGCGTATTCGTGGTGATAAGGCCGGTAAAGCTAGGCTGCTCCTGCACATCACCGACACTCCCAGATAAAAACCCGCCGTTCTGCGCAGGGCCGAAATTCGCATGGTTCAAGATGTTGAATATCTCTGTTCGGAACTGGATTCTCCCACCCTCACCTAGCATGCGCCACGTCGTATCCTTATTGAGCGAGAAATCCCAAGTTGCCAAACCCGGCTCCCTCAGCGAATTCCTGCGGACATCGCCGATCGTGCCGACCGGTTGCAGGGCAAACATGTTTGGATTGAACCATTGCTGAACGCTGTGGGTAATGACGGTATTTGGGTTATAGACCACAGGATTATATGGGATGCACAACGAGGAATTGGCGGGACAGGTCGTCAGGCCGGCAGCTACGGCTTGCGCCGTAACGGCGGCTATGTTGGCGCTGGTGACGTAGCTCGGTCGTTCAAGTCCCCCGTTCGTGCCGGCAAGTCCAGCTTGCTCGCGATCGGAAGCGAGCTCGGGCGAAAATGGAATGCCCGTTTGTATCGTAATAATGCTCCCTGTCCACCATCCATTCACGAACTTACCGGCGACTTCCCGTTGAGTGAAGTCCGGAAGGTGATAGAGAGCATTGATATGCAGATTGTGCTTCACGTCGAAATTCCCGGGCCCGTAGTCCACCATCGGATCGAAGGGATCTTCGTAGGTGTTCGTCTGGCTGCCGCTGGTATCGGAATTGGAAAGCCCCTCGGTATCGTCCAAGAGCTTGCTGAAGGTGTATGCGACCTGGAACTGCACGCCGTGGCGCAGCTTCTTCGTTACATTCACTTCCAAGGCGTTGTACAAGGAAATGCCTCGGGTATCGAACAACGAAAAATTGCCAAAGAATGGGTTCAGCCTCGGCGATCCTATCTTGTTTCCCCAGACGGGTAGCGCACCGGTAGTAACGGTTGTAATACCTGCACACCCTTGCGGCACGACGGTGTACGACGTGGGACAGTCCGGATTCACCTCGTCGGCAGGCTGCCATAGGTTCAGCCCGCGAGAGCCCGCATACGCCACGCTCAACAGCACGTCCCATGGCAGTTGCCGCTCGATCGCTAAGTTGTAATCGAGCATGTGAGGCGACTTGTAGTTGTAGTTTGCGCTTGTGGGCGCTGTTCCGGAGAGAGTGCCCGTACTCGGAGGTACTGGAAAAGGAAGCACCAGTGTCTTGGGAGTCACGAAGTTGGGTATTACGGATGATGGCGTTACCGTGTAGCTGACGGCGTACGGCGGCATTGCGAGCCCTTCCAATTGGAAGAGCGCGCCGATGTTGGCGAGGTCATAGAGAATCGCGAAGCCGCCCTTAAGGGATGTCTTACCATCTCCCATGACGTCCCAGGCAAAACCGACCCGCGGACTGATATCACGATGAGTTGGATTTCCAACCATCGGGCCAAGTGTGTAGTTGTCGCTGTAAGGCGGATCGACGAAGTAGGATTGACGCCCGTTCTTTTCGTTCGGCTGTGTAGCGAACTCGTAGCGAAGGCCCAGATTCAGGGTCAGCCGCGGCAGGACGTGATACTCGTCCGTTCCATAAAACCCAATGGTGTCGAACAGCATGTCTTTTAGGCTATTAAACCCAGGAGCATAGGTCACATAGCTTCGATAATTCCCATTAAGGAAGGTGTTCAGATTGCTGAAGCTTACGCTTCCCTTTGCCCCGATCCCCTGGTTCGCGTATTGGTTATAGTGGTTGATTAGGGTTCCGAACCGGAGCGAGTGCTGTCCTTTAGTTACAAAAAGATCGTCGTCGATGCTGATGACGCCTTGAGTGTCGTTGATGGCGGAATATGTGGTATCGCTGAAGTTCGCGATGGAACTGATGTTGATAGGGCAGATGGGCTCACCAGTGACGCAGGAATAATTGGGCCCTGTCACCGAGCTTGTAAATGGGTTTGAAGAGGACGGGGTGGCATCAACGACACGCGACCGGCTGACGGAAATGCGACCTAAATTTAGCAATGCCGGAGAAAAAATGTGATTTTCGGCGAGAGTAAGATACTGCTGCCTCTCTACGAAACCGTAGTCGAACAGCGGAAATATCTTAGGATAGGTCTCGTTGGTATTATCGAGGGTATAACGCCCAAAGAGCGTATCCTGGCTCGAGATCGTATGGTCGATCCGCCCTTGCACGTAGTCTTCGCGGGTCCGCTCCGTGCTTAGATACGTGAACTGATCTCCAGGCTCGACGTTCGGGAGCGGCCATAACGCCAGCAATGGCTGGATCGCCGCCGGCACACTCTCTGTCGCTCCGGGTTTCAACTTGGAATCGCAGGCATTCGTCTCAATTTGGACGCCACCGACGACCGGAGTGTGACACGCTGCTGGGATGGTCGGGTTGACTCCTACGTTAGGCGGATTGTCCAGCACTTCACGAAACCCTTCATAAGTCGCAAAGAAAAATGTCTTGTCTCTCTGGATCGGGCCGCCCAACGCTCCACCGAACTGGTTTCTCTTGAATGGGGCGACACGACGGCCGCCGCCTGGACTGCTCGGAGGCAGCGTGTAGAGATAATCGAAGTAGTTGCGTGCGTCCAGGACGCTGTTTCGCAAATATTCGAACGCATCGCCGTGGAATTTGTTCGTTCCGCTCTTCGTGACGATTGCGGTCTGGCTTCCCATGACTAGCCCATACTCCGCGCCGAACGTATTCGTCATGATCCGGTATTCACTGATGCCATCTAGTCCAAGCGACAGTCCGGCGATCGAGGAAGCGCTGGCTGCTTGGATATTTCCCATGATGGCGCCATCGAGCGTGTACATGTTGGAACGCAGGGGCGCGCCATTGCTGCTGAAGAATGTTCCAAACAGACCATTGGTGCCGAAATTGTTGTTCTGGAATTGTGTAATTCCGGTTTGCAACAACGTGAGGTCGGTGAAATTCCGGCCATTGAGCGGTAGCTCGACTATCTGTTTGTTGTCGACGACATGACCTAGAGAACTGGTGGTCGTGTCCACCCGGGCTTCATTTGCCTGGACCATCACTGCGTCCTGGGTCGCGCCGACTTGCATCGCGAAGTTCGCGACCGCTTCCTGGCCGACGTCCAACGTCAGGTCCTGCTGGGTCTCGCTCTTGAAACCCTTCGCTTCTGTCTTCACGTTATAGCGGCCAATCGGAAGCGCCACGAAGCTATAAGCTCCGTCGTCCTTGGTCACCGCTCGCCGCGTGTAATTGGAGTCCGTATTGACGATCGTGACCGTCGCGTTCGGAATCACCAGACCGGCTGCGTCCTTTACAACCCCCGAAACGGTCCCGGTCGGGGCGACTTGCGCAAACAAAGGAAACGCCACAAGCAGCACGAGGGATAGTGGCCAACTAACGCCCAACTTATTTTTGCCAGGAAGTAGAAATGTCTTCATCATTATTTCCTCGAAAAGCAATTTGCAGCACTTATCCGGTTCGGGGATTCTGGGATCCGGAGTCTTTGGTATCTTCTGTCGGCTGGGCCGTCAAACATTTCACAGTGGTCTACATCTCATTTCAGCGGCGGACTAATGTTAGACCAATACCATAGTTTGTCAAGGAAAAAATTTTGTGGCTTCTCGCGCCGCATCAGCAGCCTCCGCGTGGCCTCCGGTCAGTTACCGCTAAGCCAGGTCGGGTGATGATCGGGCTGCCCCCGAAAACGCCCCTGCGCTTCTCATGCGGCGGCGGATTGCGGCCGGTATGGATTGCCACCGCGGACGGTATAACTCAGCATGATCGCCAGGGCAGCCAGCAGGGCGGGGATTGCGCCTGCAAAGAATATCTCGCGCAGCGGCCACTCATGGGACATCATGATTCCACCCAGGACCGGCCCTACAATTGATCCCAGCCGTCCCACGCCCAACGCCCAGCCGATACCGGTCGACCGGATCGACGTCGGATAAAACATCGCCGAAAGAGCGTTCAGTCCGGCCTGCGCTCCTTGAATGAATAACCCCAGTACGAACGTAGTAGTCATCATCAGGACCAGGGACGACGTAAAAGCCAGCGATCCAATCAACAACAACGACAATAAGAACTCCGCAAGCAACGTTGCGGACCGGCCGCAGATATTCATCACTCGTCCCTGCAACAGGGAACCCGCGATGCCTCCCAGGCTGAATAAGGACACAGCCATGATTCCGGCCGATGCCGGCATATGCGTCTGGCGGAGCAATGCAGGAAGCCAGTTAATGATGAAATACAACATCAACAGGTTCATGAAAAACGGGATCCAAAGCAACACCGTTCCCGGCCCGCGGCCTTCGGCAAACAGGTGCGGCAACGGGTTTCCCTGCAGCGATCCCTCATCTCTTGAGGGTGAGAGATCGACGTCCGAGAGTGGGACCTCGGGTGCAATGAGTGCCAGAATCTTCTTGATGGCGCGGCCATTCCCACCTCTCGCACTGAGGAATCGAACGGACTCGGGGAGTGCCTTGATCAGAAAGAGCGCGACTGCCAAAGGCACTATACCGCCGGCGTAGAAGACTGATCGCCAGCCCCAGAGTGGCAGCATCACCGAGCTCACCAACCCTCCAAGCAGCGCGCCCAGGGGCATGCCACAAAACAGGGCTGTGACCAGGACCTGCTGCAGCCGATTGGGCGCATACTCTGTTGTCAGGGCGACGACATTGGGTATCGCACCGCCTAAGCCTAACCCCGCCAGAAAGCGGAAGGCCACGAGCTCATCGAAGGTCGTGGCCCGGGCCGTGGCGATGGAAAATATGGCAAATGTAAGCGTCGACAAAACGATCGGCGTCTTGCGGCCCACTCGATCGGCAAGCGGCCCTGCGATGAGCGAGGAGATCGTCAATCCAATCAGAGCGGCCGCGAATACGGGACCAAAGGTGTGGACCGAAAGGTGGAGAGAATCGGCCATCGAGGGGGCGAGAAAGCCGATGCTCTGGGTTGCAAATCCGTCCAGCACCAGGACCAGCGCGCACAGCAATATCGTGACCGATTGAAAGCGGCTAAGCGGCCGCTCGTCGATGATCTCATTAACTCTCGGTGCATGATCCCGGGCCGTCATTCATTGTCCTGGTTGTTGCTTGGGTGGGCTTACCGCTTGGCCGCTTCCGCGTGCCTGCAAACAATCATTCCACGTACATTCACTCGATCCAGACTGTCTTGACGTTCACGAATTCGCGAATCCCTTGCTGCGCAAGCTCGCGGCCATATCCCGACATCTTGATACCGCCAAACGGCAGACGTGGATCGGAGACGACCATGCTGTTGATGAAAACCATGCCTGCGTCGAGATCATTGGCAAATCTCTCCTGCTCGCTCGCATCCGCAGTCCATGCGCTTGCTCCCAGGCCAAAGCGCGTGTCATTGGCAATCCTGATGGCCTGATCGATATCGCGGACACGAAATAGCGAAGCCACAGGACCAAAGAACTCTTCGCAATAAGCCGGCGAGTCGGCCGGGATGTCGGTGAGAACAGTCGGTGCATAGAAGAATCCGGGCCCCGCAAGCGACTCCGCGCCGGCCAGCGCGCGCCCCCCGCCCTGCAGTGTCTTTGTTACGTCGGCGTGGAGAGTGCGAACCCCGTTCGCAGTCGCCAGCGGACCAACATCCGTGGCTGCATCGAGCGGGTCGCCGATGGTCAGCGCCTGGATGGCCGCGACAAATTTTTGCTCAAATGCCTCCGCGATCTCCTCCGCAATAATGAAGCGCTTCGCAGCAATGCACGATTGACCATTGTTTCCCGTGCGGGCACGCACGCCGGCGGCAATGGCCGCATCCAGGTCAGCCGTTGGCATCACAAGAAATGGATCGCTGCCGCCCAGTTCAAGCACTACCTTCTTGACGCGCTTCGCAGCGCCTACCGCGACCTTGATCCCGGCGTCCTCGCTTCCCGTGATGGTCGCAGCCACCACTCGATCGTCCCCGAGCAGTCCATCCACCTGCTCTGATCCAATCAGCAATGTTTGAAAGACTCCTTCTTCAAATCCGGCCTCCACGCAAATGCGTTCGATCTCCAGCGCGCACTGCGGAACATTGGACGCGTGCTTGAGCAGCCCGGTATTTCCTGCCATCAGCGCAGGAGCCAGAAAGCGAATCACCTGCCAGAACGGATAGTTCCACGGCATGATCGCCAGCACCGGCCCAAGCGGAAGATAGCGCACAAAACTCTTCGTCGCATTCGTCTCAACTACTTCATCGGCGAGATAGCGCTCCGCATGAGCCGCGTAGTATCGGCACACTTTGGCGCACTTCTCGATCTCCTGCACCGCGGAGATCAGAAGCTTGCCCATCTCGATTGTGATCAGCCGCGCCAGCTTTTCCTTGTCGCGCTCCAGAATGTCGGCAGCACGCGACATACAAGCAGCTCGATCTGAAAACGCCGTCTTCCGATGCCTTTGAAACGCAGCCACCGATAGATCAAGCTTCGAGTTGAGTTGCTCGCGTGTCAGCGGATCGAACGTCTTAAGCGTCTCCCCGGTGAAAGGATTGATTGTAGCGATCGCCATTCTGTCTCCTGCTGCGCTAAGAACGCATACACCTCTGGAACTCTGGCGGAGTCCACTTGCGATCCGCGAGCGTATCCTGCCATTGGAACTGCTTTACCGGTCGACGAATTTCTGCAAGAGCAGGAACAAGTCCTGCCCCAGAACCACATGATTCAGAGAGCTCGGCCGACGCCTCAACGCACTTGGATTGAACTTATACCTTTGCCAGAGCGCGGATGTCAATCAATGCTCGGGCCCACAGGCTGTCCACGGTCAGGCTCTTGGAAGGGGGAGGAAGGGAACACATCTCGTGAAAGTAAGCCTGCAAAATTTCTTTGGTCTAAGTTATTACCTCTATGCTATCTCTATGCTATATTACCAGTTGTCGAGGAGGACTTGCAGATCCTCGTCGGCTCGCCCCACGGTTCCATTGTGCGAAGCGCTGCACCTGCGCTACCCGGCGCGTCCTACATCCTGCAGACAGTTCCCCGGAGTACCTTGGATAGAAGCTAGGAGAAGATCATGGAAGACAGCGGTTATTTTTTTGACGATCGCACGGGCATGGCTGAGCCGAAGCAGCAATTGATTCCAGCCGTGACGATCCCGAAGGAGGCGATCGACGCAGAAGTGGAACGGCTGGCCAGCCTTCCCGCACCACCCAACGGCAGACGAGCCTCCCGCATTGTGAATCCCTTGTCGGGCGAAGGCGGCGGCCTCGCGCCCGGCATCGACGTCACCGTCTCTGTGCTGAAGCCCGGTGAGCGCACCGCGCCCATTCGCCAGAACGCTTCGCAGGTCAACTTCTGTATCCGCGGAGCCGGCGAGGCCACCGTCGACGGCAAGGTAATTCGCTACGGCCAGTACGACGTCTTCAACACTCCTTCGTGGGTGGTGTACGAGCACCGCAACGACACCAGCGATCTCCAGGTGCGGCTGACCTACAGCAACGCCGCCCTGCTTCAGAAGATGAAGATCTATGTCGTTGAGGACGAGCCAAAGCTCGACGGCAAGAAGAAGACCCACGATGATCACTCCTCGGCGCAAAGTCCCTTCGGCACCTTCCCGATCACCGATGACGGCTCGTATCTGATGCCCTACGAGAAGCTGATCAACCCCGATGTCTTGAAGTATTACCCCTTGTACTTCCCCTGGCAGCGCGTGAAGACCGAGCTCGACAAGCTCACCTCGCTCGGTCAGGCTTATCGCGGCCGTCGCCTGTACCTGCTCTACAATCCTGCGACCGGCCACACCAACGGCACCACCAGCAACTTCTTCGCGACCATGTGCATCCGCCCCAAGAACATCGTCGACCGCCCGCATCGTCACACCGGCGCCGCCATCAACTATTACTTTGCCGGCAGCGGCTACAGCGTGGTGGAAGGCGTCAAGTATCCCTGGAAGGCGGGCGATCTGATGCTCTCCGCTCCCGGCTGGGCCGTGCACAATCATGCGTCCTTCGGGGAAGATGTCTACGAACTCACCGTGCAGGACAGCCCGCTGAACATCTGGATGGGCTCTCTGCTCTGGCAGGAGAGTCTCGACCAGCCGATCGAGCTGCTCGGCGCGGCCGAAGGCTTCACAACCAACCGCCCCGCCTGATCCGTGCGGTTCCGGGCTGCCGTTTCCGCCAGCCCGGGACCGCACACTTCTCCGCTCCCGTCCGCACGAGCCCTTCTACCGTTTGAGGAGTGAATCACCTCCATGATGACTCTGAAAAATGCCGTACTGCGTGGTTCCTTTCCCCCGCTGGTCACCCCGTTTCGCGGAGGAAAGGTCTACTACGATAAATTTGCGGAGCTGATCGAACGTCAGATCATGGCAAAGTCTGACGGCATCGTGGTCACCGGAACCACCGGCGAGCCCAGCAGTCTCTCCCTCGACGAGCGCGTCGAGCTTCTGAAGGTGGCAGTCTCCGCCGTCGCCGGCCGCATCCAGGTCGTCGCAGCCACCGGCTCGCAGTCCTTCGCCGACACCGCTTACCTCACGACGCAGGCGGAGCAGGCCGGCGCCGATGCGGTCCTCGTGGTCACCCCGTACTACGTCAAGCCCTCCCAACGTGGGCTGGTCGAATATTTTGTCGTGCTTGCGGAGCGCGTCGCCCTGCCCATGATGATCTATCACATCCCCGGCCGTGCCGCGGTCTCCATCAAGGCGCAGACCGTCACCCGCATCGCGGAAAAAGTCCCTCACCTGGTAGGACTCAAGCATGCGGATCAGAATCTCGAGCTGCTTACCGAGTTGCTGATGGCACTGGGGCCGGAGTTTCGTATCTTTTGCGGCACCGAAGCCCTCAGTCTCCCGATGCTGGTGCTGGGTGCCAGCGGCTTGATGAATGCCGCTGGCAACATCGCTCCGGAGCGCGTGGCCGCACTCTACGGGGCAGTGCAGCAGCGCGATTTCAAGAACGCCCTCGAAATCCACACCGAACTCTTCGAGCTGAACCAGTCCATCTTCATCGACACCAATCCCGTTCCCATCAAATACATGATGTGGCGGCTCGGCCTGCTGGAAGCTCCCGAGCTTCGCCTCCCGCTGGCCCCGCTCGAAGACGGCAACGCGAA
This sequence comes from Granulicella sp., assembly GCA_965277925.1. Taxonomy (GTDB): domain Bacteria; phylum Acidobacteriota; class Terriglobia; order Terriglobales; family Acidobacteriaceae; genus Granulicella. The sequence continues at coordinate 4,649,776 of OZ255850.1, forward strand.
GATCCTCGATTCCGTCCTCATGCGCGCGGGCCTGCTCACACCCTCTACCCCGTCCACGATCTAAATCGCAGGAGGAAAATCATGCCGGCCGTTCCGCTTTCCATGGCAATCAGCCGCTACGACCATGTAGCCGATCTGGTAAGTGGCCGCATCCGTCCCGAAGGCATCGACCTTACCTGCATGGAGCTGCCCATCGAAGAGATCTTCTTCCGCATGTTCTCTTTCGCGGAGTGGGACATCTCCGAGTTCTCCACGGCGAAGTACGTGTCTCTGGTGGGCACCGGCCAGTTCAGCGCCATCCCCGTCTTTCCCTCCCGCGTCTTCCGCCAGTCGGCCATCTATCTCCGTACCGGCGCCTCCATCCACAGCGCGGAAGATCTGGGCGGCCGCCGCATCGGTGTACCCGAGTGGGTGCAGACCGCCGGAATCTACGCCCGCGCGATCCTTCAGCACCAATGCGGTCTTCGTCTCGGCGACATCCGCTGGGTCCAGGCCGGTGTGAACCAGGCAGGACGGGTGGAAAAGGTTCTGCCATCGCTCCCCGACGGAATCAAAATCGAGCAGGTTCCCGACCGGTCGCTCGATGAGATGTTACTCGCCGGCGAACTCGACGCCATCATCTCTGCACGAGAGCCTGCCAGTTTCAAGGCGGGTGATTCACGCATCGCGCGGCTGTGGCCCGACTACCGCCCGATGGAAGAGACCTACTTCCGCGAGACCGGCATCTTCCCCATCATGCACGTCATGGTGGTCAGGAACGAAACCTTGAGCCGCCATCCCTGGGTCGCCATGAATCTTCTTCGCGCGTTCGAGCAGGCGAAGGCAAACAGCCTCGAACATCTCTCCAGCATTGTTCATTCCCCGCTGCCCATTCCCTGGTCACAAGATGCCTATCGCAGTGCCGTAGCGGTGCTCGGTGAGGACCTTTGGCCCTATGGCATCGAGGCCAACCGGCGCACCCTCGAGGCCTTTCTGCAGTTCTGTGCCGAACAAGGAGTCACGCAGCGCACTTTGTCGGTAGAAGAACTCTTTCCACGCGAGGTCAGCAAGATCTACAAAGTATGATCGGCGACGGCGCGCTTTCCTGTGGTCTCAAACCGCCTCACTTTCTGCTCATGGCTGGCGATGGCCGGAGTGTCAATCCAGGACATCCAAGAGTCTGCCGGTCATAACTTGATCTCGGTCTCCGCTCGATACGGTCATCTGTCGGGGGCATCCTTGATAGTCCTGTTCATGCGCTCGACCTGCCCGTTGGCCCAGTGTTGTTGGGCTTGGTCAGTCGGTAATCCACGTCTCGATCAGCACCTCGTTGGGGGTTTTCCGGCGGCGTGCGAGGTGCCTAGCAAGAACGTCGCATTTTTGCTCGACGGCAATCGCAAGAACGCCACGCCAGGCGTCCGGCGCCTCCTCCTCTGGCTCCCGTCCTAGTTCGCTGGCGCTCTGGAGCAGGATGCGCATGTGATTCACGTAACTCCCGACTGAGTTCTCCTTATATTTGCGAGCTCCCAGGAACTTGCGGAACCCCTCGCGGATGTTCTTCACGCGGTCAAGGGCTAAGGGCACGGCTTCGGCTGCGCCCTTAGCCTTTGTAATGAGTGCAGCTTAGAAACTGAGTGTCGCTTCTTCTTCCCGCTCGAAGCATGGACGCAACGGACGTTCTACTCCGGGCCCAACGCGAGTGGAGGCGCAGTCCCCGTCCACCGCGACACGATGTCGCCGGCGAGATCGAAGAGGTCCAGCATGCGTCCCACGCTCTGGTTGACTATATCGTCGATGCTCTTCGGGCGATTGTAGAACGATGGAATGGGCGGCATGATGATCGCGCCCATTCTGGTGGCCTGGCCCATCAGCGCGATGTGACCTGCATGAAACGGAGTCTCCCGCAGCATCAGTACCAAACGGCGTCGTTCCTTGAGGCAGACGTCGGCGGCGCGCACGACTAGGTCTTCGTCGTAGCAGTTCGCGATCCCGCTCAGGCTCTTCACTGAGCAGGGAACTACCACCATGCCTTCGGTGCGAAAGGAGCCGCTTGCAATGCAAGCGCCGATATCTTTGTGGTTATGCACCACGTCGCCGAGCTTTCGCAGGTCTTCAATGGTGTAGTCGGTTTCAGCCAGCAGCGTGCGAGCGGCAGAGGGAGAGATCACGAGGTGTACCTTGATGCCGCCGGCTGCCCGCAACAACTGGAGCGTTCGGACCCCATAGATGGCGCCGGATGCGCCTGTAGTTGCAACAATAAGTCGCTTCAAGTGCACTTCTCCTTACATCCCGACAAACATGGCGCGACGAATCGGACTTGTTCGACCAGCTAGGAACGCTCACCGGAGGGTATCAGTTCCGCGTGCGTTCGTGGCGAAAGCGGGCCTGAGGCGTTTGAAATCGATGTGCAGTTTCCGGTCACTGGATAAAGACGGTCTCCGCGTTGACGAACTCAACGGATGCCCAGGGGTGCAAGCTCGCGGCCATAGCCCGACATTTTCACGCCGCCGAAGGCAAGTCGCATCCGGCCGACGAGCCTCCCTTGTCCGGACAGGCCGAAAAATCCGCTTTCGTAAAAGGGACTTTGGCGCTATTTTTCGTAGAATCCACAAGAGCGCGGAATTTTTCGGCAATCTGTTCACGGACCAAACGGCTTGGGGTGAGCATCAGGACAATTTCTGCCCGTAGGAGAAAGGTACCCTTTCCTACAGACCATCTCCAAAGGTGTCCACCCGCTGCGTTTCCAGCGAACACATCGAAGGCCTTTACACAGTTTTGCTGCGAATCGGGAATAACGGACCGGCAGGTCCTGTTGCCGCCCCAGTTGACTAAGACCTATATAGTCTAGTCATACCACTGCCGAAAGGGCGCTCACTTGACATATTTCATGTACTGGTATGAGATTGATCCAATCATTTAGGCCACTTACGTTATTTTCCGGTGATGTCAATCGAAAGGCTCGGACGCAAAGGATCACACTTAGAAGTCGGATGCACAGGGGCGAAAGATGCAAAGTAGAGACTTGCGCGACTGGATTCGCGCAGCGGAGGCGCTGGGCGAGTTGAAGCATATCGACGGTGCCGACTGGGATGTTGAGATCGGAGCAATTACGGAACTTGGCCATCATCGTGGCGAGCAGAGCCACGCGCTCCTCTTCGATCGGATCAAGGGTTATCCCGAGGGATATCGTGTCCTATCGAACACCCTGAACACCACCAAGCGCCTGGCCATGACCCTGCACATGGACACAAACTACACACGGCTGCAGTTTGTGAAGGACATCAAGAAGCACATCACCGAGCTTACCTACATAAAACCCGAGGTAGTCACCGATGGTCCCGTCATGGAAAACGCCTTTGAAGGCGAAGACATCGACATGTTCAAGTTCCCCACGCCCAAGTGGCACGAGCTCGACGGCGGCCGCTATCTTGGCACCGGCTCGGTGGACATCACACGCGATCCCGACGAAGGCTAGGTGAACCTCGGGACGTATCGGGTGATGATCCACGATCGCGATACCCTCGGGTTCTATATCTCGCCGGGCAAACAAGGCCGCATCATGCGGGAGAAGTACTTCGCCAAGGGGCAGTCCTGCAAGCTCGCCGTCTCCTTCGGCCATGATCCTCTACTCTACCTGGCCGGTGGAATGGAAGTACCGTACGGCGTCTCAGAGTACGAGTGGGTGGGTGGCCTTCAAGGCGCGCCCGTGCCGGTCATCCATGGCGCCTACACAGGCCTGCCCTTCCCGGCCTCCTCCGAGATCGTCATCGAGTGCGAATCAATTGTCGGCGAGAACATGAATGAAGGCCCCTTCGGCGAATGGACCGGATACTACGCCAGCAACATGCGCCCCGAGCCGACAATGAAGGTGAAGCGGCTCTCCCATCGCAACAATCCGATCATTCTGGGAGCGCCGCCCACACGGCCGCCCTGCGAGTTCAATTACATGCGCTGCTTCATGAGGTCCGCGCTCATCTGGCAGGAGCTCGAGAAGGCCGGCGTCCCGGACGTGACCGGCGTCTGGTGTCACGAGTCGGGCGGAAGCCGTCTGCTTACCTTCGTCTCCATCAAACAGCGGTACCCCGGTCACGCCCGCCAGGCGGGAATGATCGCCGCCTACTGCCACGCCGGCGCCTATCTTGGCCGCTACACCGTCGTCGTGGACGACATCGATGTCACCAATACCGACGACGTTCTCTGGGCCATCGCCACGCGGTCCAACCCCGAAGTGGATATCGAGATCATCCGACGCAGTTGGAGCGGCGCGCTCGATCCCATCATCCCCATGGCAGACCGCGGGCACAGTTCACGCGCGGTCATCGACGCCTGCAGGCCGTATGAGTGGCTGAAGGACTTTCCTCCGGTCGCCGAATCGAGTCCGGAGGGCCGGCGCGCTGCACAGGAAAAGTGGGGCAAGATCCTTGCCGAACCTGGCTCCAGCCAACGGACCTAGATTCGAGCGGAGGCTGCCCTCATAGCGGCCACAACCAACGCGCGGCGTCAAAAATGAGCAGCTAAGGCAAGCCTGATGGCACAAGCGAGGCAAGCCGCCGAAGTTGGCGGAGCAGAGCAGACCGAAACCTCCACGCGCGGAACCTCGACGAGAAAGATCGTCGGCTTCATCACAGCCGTCGCTGTGCCGGTTTTGATCTGGCTCGCTCCGCTCCACTTCGCCGCCAACTCCAAACACGCCCTCGCGGTAGCGGCTTTCATGATCGTCGCGTGGATCGCCGAGCCGATCCCTCATGCGCTCACCGGCCTGATCGGGTGCTATCTCTTCTGGGTGCTCAGGGTCGTCAAGTTCGACGTAGCGTTCAGCGGATTTGCGGATCAAACTCCCTGGTTTCTCTTTGGCGCCGGGCTATTCGGCATGATGGCGACCAAGACCGGCCTGGGCCGCCGCCTTGCCTACATCGTCATCCGCCGAGTCGGAACCAGTTATTCGCGTCTCCTTCTTGGCATCATCCTTACGTCGTTTCTGCTTACCTTCCTGGTCCCTTCGGGGATCGCCTGCGTCGTCATCATGGCCTCAGTCGCTCTGGGCCTGATGCAGGCCTTCGGACTTGGCCCCGGCAGCAACGTCGGGAAGGGAATCTTCGTCACCCTCACCTATACCGCCGGCTGTTTTGACAAGATGGTCATCGCCGGTCCCTCTACTATTCTGGGGCGCGGCCTGATCGAAAAGGGAGCCAACGTTCATATCTACTATGGCCAGTGGCTCCTGGCTTTCTTTCCCTGCGCGGTGGTGACGATCTTCGGCATGTGGCGGCTCGTCCTGTGGCTCTACCCCCCGGAAGATGCGGCGGCGTTGACGCGTGGAGCTGAATTTCTTCGCGAGGAAGTCGGCAGGATGGGACCCTGGACGCGGATGGAAAAGAGAGCCCTGTGCCTGATGCTGCTCGCCATCGCACTCTGGATGTCGGACCTGCTTCACCACATCTCACCGGCCGTGATCGGTCTGGGCATTGGCCTCTTTGCCTGCCTGCCTCGCGTCGGTGTGCTCGACGAGAAGGACATGAAGAAGGTCAACTACCTGCTTGTCTTCTTTGTGGCCGCGGCGGTCAGCATGGGGACAGTGCTCGTCGAGACAGGAGCCCTGCGCACCATCACGGCCATCATGTTCGACTGGATGAGGCCGCTGATCGTCTCCAGCAGTTTCGCGCTGGCTCTGGTGCCCTACTGGACGGCCTTCGTCTACCACATCTTTCTTGGCAATGAGATTGGCATGCTCGCCACCTCCATGCCGGGTCTGATGAGCTTCGCACAAGCCAGCGGGATTCACCCGCTTCCGCTGGGGTTAATCTGGGCTTTCGCCGCCGGCGGCAAGATCTTTGTGTACCAGTCCGGTGTCCTGGTCGTCGGCTATTCCTATGGCTACTTCACTGCGAAAGATGTCTTTCGCGTTGGCCTGTGCGTAACTGTGATCGAGTCGCTTGTGCTCCTCCTGCTTGTCCCTTTTTATTGGCCGCTGATAGGGATCAGCTGATCCTAGAGGCACAATACTTAGTTAGAAGTTAGAGAATTCTACTAAACGGTATCTATAGAGACACCGTTTAGGTTGGCGGCGGTTTTACGGGTGCTGACCGGCGGTAGCGGCGCTCGGTGGCGCGGCGTTCGAGTACCAGTCCAGCAGCCGCACCTCGATACCCGACCCCTTCAGATCGTCGGCAAACTTCTGCGTGTCCTGGCCGCGATAGTGGTACGGGATCACGATCCTGGGGTGGAAGGCCTTTACCGCGGCGGCGGCTTCGTCGGGGCTCATGGTGTAGGGCAGGTTCATGGGGATGAAAGCCACATCGATGTTCTTCAAGGCGCTCATCTCCGGCGTGCCTTCGGTGTCGCCGGCGAAATAAAAGTTCTTGCCGCCGTAGGTGAGCACATAGCCATTGCCGCGGCCTTCGGGGTGGTAGGGGTTCCCATTGGGCATCAACTGATGGATGTTGTACATCGCGACGGCCGTGATCTTCCACTGGCGCCACGTCATGCTTCCTCCGTTCGCGAGCACCCGCGCGCTGGGCACTTTCTGCTGGACGGCGGCCGGTGCGACGATCTCCGTGCCCGTCTTGCTCAAGGCTGTGATGTCAGCGGCGTTCAAGTGATCGGGGTGATCGTGAGTGATCAGGATCAGGTCCCCGGGCGCAAGTCCACTGATGTTGGTCGGGGGGGCGGGATCGATATAGATGGTGTCGCCGGCCGCCTGGATCATGGCTGTAGCGTGGTAGATGGGCGTAATTTTCACCACGCCGGCGGCAGTGGGGAAGGTCTGCACCGGCACTTGCGCCAACAGCGCTAGGGGCGTGCTCACTGCAATCACGACTGCGGATAATGTCGTACTTAGTGTTCTCATAAGGTTCCCCCTCTGCACTTCCTGGTTTGGCCCGAGACCTTCGGGCGAACGATTTGAAGCGGCGTGGCCGTTCACGCGAGATTAACGATTTCCAGCCTCCGCTTGCCCAAACGCCGCGCACCCTTCTCCGTGACCAGTGTGGAATCTCCGAATTGCGCCCTCATCGGAGTTCCTTTGACGACGATCTCCGGCTTGAGGTCGAGGACCATGCCCGCCTGGTAGACGACGCCGTCGGTACCTTGCCCGCCACCCGGGCCAATACGAGGCAAGTCACCGTAGCCGTCGAAATGGAAGTTGACGTCATGTCTTACGTTCTCTCCACGATCCCAAAGTCTTTGGGCGTAGAAATCGCACACCTCTTTCATGCTCTTGCCCGGAGCGATTTGATCTAATAAGGCGTGAAACAAGTCAATACAGTATTGGGCTGCAGCAGGCCAATCCGCGGGACCCTTTGAGCCGATCAGAACGGAATGGTTTACCTGCGTCCCAAAACCCAGCACGCAACCGGAGCATTCCTGGCCCAAGATCTGTCCGGCCTCGATGATATCCGGCAGAGGGGTGCCCAAGTTCGTGCCGGCTATGCCTTGCGTAGCGATACCCAGGTGCTGGGGCCGCGAGCCCGAGCATTCCAGCATCGCTCCATACATGCTCAGCCATACATCCCGGTTCACCGCTCCGGGGCGCGCGGTTGCCAACATAGCTAAGATTCCGGCCTCGCTCACCGCCGCTACCTGCTCGAAGACGGCGATCTCCTCGGCACTGTGTATCCACTTCACCTGCCAAAGCACATCCACGGCGTTTTCGAATTGAGCTTGAGGGAAGGCCTTGAGAACACGTTCGTAGGTTGTATAAGGGATCGACCCCTCGATGTTGCGGAACACACCCGCGAGTGAACCTACGCCGATATGTGCCTGCTCCATTTTCTTCTCGCGAAGCACATCGATAATGGTCGACGACGAACCCCTTTCCTGACTCGGCGGCCGAAGTTCGATATCGGGCGAATTATCGGCAAACAGGGTTGTCATGATGATCCCTGGCAACGGCCTCTTCAGAGTGTAAAGAAACTCATTTCTGCCAATCACCGTAATTTTGCCCTCGATAGGAAAAATCACCCACTCGGCGGGAAGCCCGCACAACCAATTCACATCCGCATCAGTTCTATAGTCATCCAGCACAATGCTCCCGTGAGGGTGCTGTGGAACGATCAGGCAATCGAGTTTCGCCTCCTTCATGCGCTCGCGAACAGCATCCCAGCGGCGATGAAACTCGTTATTCGAGAACGCTTTTGGCATAGAGGCCAAGGAAGGCTTAACAATTCCGAGCGTGGGGTGGCGCCGGCTTTGTTGCGCCCGGCTGCGAGCAGGGAGAAGTGCGCCGAGCATAGACGCGCCAATTCCTGCCGACGCTCCATGCAATAGATTCCGGCGCGAGAGCCCGCGGCCGTTCGGATAAAGGAAGTCAGCGCGCTTCATCGTTATCCTTTCACTTTGGCCGATGCGGGCCGCGCGGCGGGTTTAGTGCCCGTCTGGAGACTGCCAAAGGCGCGGGCCAGCATGAGCGATACACACAAAATTCCCGCGCCGAAGGCGAGCACATTCCAAAGATCGAGCAGGCTGAATCTGCCCACGCGCACGATGAGCACGTAAGCGACGGCGAGGTTGAACAGGCCCCAGAGAACATTGACGGTCGGGGAGGACAGACCCTTTCCGGGCGGCTTTGCGAACGGGCTATGGAAGGCGCGTCCGGAAATTCCGTTGGTGAGATGGGGCAGCGTGTTTGCCAGAAACGCGCCGCCGAAGAACCAGGCCAGATAGTCGTACCAGCGCATTGTCCCTCCAGAATATTGTTGACCTACTTACTTCTGTTGCGGTCGGGCTATAGCTTCTTCAGAAGATTGCCTTTAGCGAAAGCTGGATTTGACGTGAAGAGTTAACCTGATTGGTGATACTGGTGAGGGACGGCTGTTCTACGTTGTCGGTGATAGTGCCGGCAAAGACGCTATCTTGCGCCGGCCCTAAGCCTGGGTGATTCAGAATGTTGAATATTTCCGCGCGAAACTGAATCGCGCCACCTTCGCCCAACCGGGCCCACGCTGTGTCCTTGTTCAGCGAGAGGTCAAACTGCGTCAGGCCGGGATTTCTCAGCGTATTTCTGCTCACGGTTCCGATTGTGCCAACCGGCTGCAGGGCAAACATGTTTGGATTGAACCATTGGCCTACGCTATGCGTGATCACGGTTTTAGGGTTGTACACGACTGGGTTGTACGGAATGCAGCTTGTAGAGTTTGGGGGACACGTTGTTATACCGGCCGCCAGCGCTTCAGCCTGAAGCGTAGCCAGATTAGCAGGCGTAACGTAACTCATACGCTCGAGTCCACCTTTCGAACCAGCAATACCGGACTGCTCACGATCGGCCGCTATCAAGGGCGAGAATGGCTGCCCTGTCTGAGTGCTGAAAATACTTCCTGTCCACCATCCGCTTAGCACATGGCCGGCAACTCCATCGCCGCCAGCCTTGGGAAAGTAGTACAAGACACTGGCATGCAAATTGCTTTTCACGTCGAAGTTTGCAGGACCCCAGTCCTGCATCGGATTAAAAGGATTTGTAGTCAGTCCAGGTGCACTGTTACTTGTATCGGAGTTCGCGAGCCCCTCCGTATCGTCCAGCAGCTTGCTAAACGTATATGCAACGTGGTACTGCAGGCCGTGGCTTAGCCTCTTTGTTACATTGACTTCGAGAGCGTTGTACCAAGAGACGCCATAGGTGTTGAACACTGAGAAATTAGGGCGTGTTCACACTAACGCAGTGCTTCGATGATGAGGGTGAAGGTGAGGAAGCCGAGGAAGAGAACATCGAGTTTCTCGAATCGCGAGAAGATTCTGCGGAATCCCTTCAGGCGTCGGAATAACCGCTCGATTTCATTGCGTTTTTTGTAAAGCGCATGATCGTACTCCCAAGGCTCGATGCGGTTGGACTTGGGCGGAACAATCGGGATCATGCCGAGGCTGAGCACCAGTTGTTTGGTTTCGTCGCCTTCGTAGGCCCGATCCATCAGCATTGGCAGGCCCCCCGGCATGGGGCCAAGTTCGGTCAGCAGAGCGCGTCCTTCGGGCGCATCGTGGGCGTTGCCGGGGGACAGGGCGAAGGTTATGGCCGTTCGAGCATTCGCGGCAACCAGATGAACCTTGGTGTTCCATCCGCCGCGCGACTTGCCGATGGCCTGAGGCCCGTTTTTTTTAGGGCTCCGGTGCCATCCGGATGCACCTTGATGGAGGTGGAATCGAGAGCGAAAGCTTCGATCTTGATGCGAACGATCTGTTCGGCCTGCAACTTCTCGAATACCCGGTCCAGAACGCCGTTCTTCGACCAGCGATTCATACGCGTGTAGATTGTGTGCCAGCGACCGAAGCGCTTCGGAAGACCACGCCATTTGCATCCCTGTTCAGCAACGTACAGCACCGCATTCAGCACCTGCAGATTGCTCAGGCGGACGTTGCCCCGCTGCACCGGCAACGCATCCTTGATCCGTTCATACTGCGCTTCCGTGATCTCCATCCACAGACATTAACACACATTGGCCGTAGTGTGAACACGCCCTAGAAAAGAAGGGGTTCAACCTGGGAGCTTTACCGAGTGCCAGCCCCCATACGGGAGTCCCCGAGGCAACCGTTGTAATTGCCTCGCACCCGCGCGGAATAAATGTGTTTGACGTGGGGCAGTCGGGGTTGTCCTCGCTTATAGGCTGCCAAAGATGCAAACCTCTTGAGCCCGCATACGCCACGCTCAAGATTGTGTCGAATGGCAGTTTCCGCTCGATCGTCAGGTTGAAGTCATACATCCGGGGCGTTTGATAGTTATAGTTTACGCTTGTCGGCGCGGTACCTTGTAGACTTCCAGCAACCACTCCCGCGGGGATGGGAAACGGAAACTGGATCGCTTTCGGGGCTCCCGGGGTCGAAGGAGTGACGACGTAGCTGACCACGAAGGGCGGCATGCCGATCCCCTCCAATTCAAATACCTCGCCCATATTTGCGAGATCGTAGAGGATCGCGGCACCGCCTCTCAGGGAGGTACTTCCGTTCCCGAAGACGTCCCAGGCAAATCCGACCCGCGGACTAAAGTCTTTGTAGGTCGGGTTGCCTACGATGGGTCCCAAATTGTAGGTATCGCTATAGGGTGGGTCCATGAAGTTGGACTGTCTCCCGTTCTTCTCGTTTGGCTGTGTTGCGAATTCATATCGCAAACCCAAATTCAAATTGAGTCTCCGCGTAAGATGATAGGTATCCTGGACGTAGGATCCAACCGTCGCAAACAGCATGTCCTTCAAAGAGCTGTCCTGCTGGGGGTCGAACGTTGTATAGCTCTTGTACTGGCCCAAGAGGAAGGCGTGGAGACTGGCGAAGCTTAACGCGCCTTTTTGTCCTACGCCCTGATCGCCATACTGGTCAAAGTGGTTGAACAACGCGCCAAATTTTATCTCATGCTTCCCCTTCGTCCAGAAGGCATCGTCACCGACGCTGAAGATGCTTTGATTGTTCGCGATAGCCTCGGCAGCGCCATTGGAGAAGTTCCCGAAGCCGCTGACCGTAACGGGACACAACGGCCGGCCTGAAATGCACGAATATGCTGGCCCGTTCAACGCCGGGTCGGAAGACGAATCCAGATAGTGCGACCGGCTAAAGGTAAAGTTGCCGGAGTTCACCAGTGTGGGAGAGAATATATGACGCTCAGCGAGAGTCAAATACTGCTGTCTTTCGATAAGGCCGAAGTTGTACTGGGGGTATGGAGTGGGATAGATCTCGTTTGTGTTGTCATAGGTATACCGGCCGAACATCGAGTCCTTGCTCGATATGGTGCGATCGATGCGCCCTTGTATATAGTCCTCATGGATCGTATTGATGCTCAGGTAAGCAAAATTATCGCCTGGCTCGAGGTTGGGAATCGGGTACAGAGCGAGGATCGGCTGAATGTTGGCGACTACGTTCTCGGTCTGGCCGGGTTTCAGGGTCGAATCGCAGTCAATGGTCACAGTTTGAACGCCACCGGAGACGGGAGTATGGCAGGCCGCGGGTATAGTTCCCGTTATCCCCACCGCGGGGGGGCTGTCGTACAGCTGGCGAAATCCCTCGTAGGTAGCAAAGAAGAAGAGCTTGTTCCGCACGATCGGTCCACCGAGAGCGGCGCCAAACTGATTTCTTCTGAAGGGAGAGATACGCCGGCCGCCGCCGGGAGTCGATGTCGGCAGTGTGTACAGACTGTCAAAGTAGTTACGGGCGTCAAGCACGCTGTTGCGCAGGTATTCGAAGACATCCCCGTGGAACTGATTTGTTCCGCCCTTGGTGACGATGGAGGTCTGGCTGCCCATCACAAGGCCATATTCCGCGCTGAAGGTGTTGGTCTCAACCTTGTACTCACTGATGCCATCCAGGCCGAGTGAAAGCCCGGCGATGGACGAGGCGCTGGCAGATTCGACATTGCCCATGATCGCGCCGTCGAGCGTGTACAGGTTGGAGCGTAGCGGCGCGCCATTGCTGCTGAAGAATTCTCCAAAAAGGCCCATGGCGCCAAATTTGTTGTTCGAAAACTGCGTGATCCCCGTCTGCAGCAGCGTTAAGTCGATGAAATTCCGCCCGTTTAGTGGCAAATTGGCGATCTGCTTGCCATCCACGATGTGGCCGAGCGAACTGCTCGTCGTATCCACCTGCGCGCCCTCGGCAGTGACAACGATCTCTTGCCCCACAGCTCCAATCGCCAGTTTAAAATTCTCGACTGCTTCCTGACCGACGTCTAAGATCAAGCCCTTTTCCGTCTCGGTTTTGAAGTCCGCCATCGTCACCGTTACGTCGTAGCGGCCGATAGGGAGCGCCGAAAAACGATACCCTCCGTTGCTCCCCGTGGTTGCGGTTTGGGTTACATTCGTGTCGGTGTCGGTGACTTTTACTTGCGCGTTCACGATCGATGCTCCAGAAGCGTCCGACACTAACCCGGAAATTGTTCCGGTCGGGGCGACCTGAGCAAAACCTTGAAGGCCGAGAACCATCAGCCCGGCGAAGCAAATCACCTTGGATATGTAGCTCTTGGGGAACATCGGCTGTGTCATTTAGACCTCCTCGTCGCAAACGCTTTTTCTTGCCAACTGCAAATGCTTGTTCGCTAAACCGTGGAAAACGGCCCTCGGGGGACGATGGATATGGCCGAGACCGAGTCTTGGCTGCCGGCCGATGGCTCCCGTAATCGTCTATCTCTTGACCACTGGCGGCTTCGTTCCGTCTATTTTTGAAAACGGGCTAATCTTAGACCAAACAAGCTAATGGTTGTCAAGGGGGGAAATTTCCTGACTCCGACTTGCACTATCTAACCTTTGACCAGCTAAACCGTGACTAAGTGAGGGAGAGGTACAACTTCTCCCTGGCTTCGGTGCTATCCCGTCTTCAGCCACCCTCCACAGCGTGGCCCGTTTCCACCCACAGCGCCTGTACGCTTCTAGGCGAGACTCTGCCGCAAGGTTCAGTCTTCATAGCTGGTGTGAAGATGAGTTGGTCGATGGTCCGGCTTGGGTAAGACAGCTCGGTCTGCGGCTCAAAAAAGTCGCTCCATGCCATCTAGCGGGACACGGAAGCCAACCGCAACAGGCGTGCAGAGTTCCTCGACCAATCCGCGCAATCCCGCCGGAGAGGCTGATTTATTTGGACGAAAGTGGTGTGACCACATCCATGACACGGCTCTCCGCCGCTGCGTAGGAGGTCGGCGCATCCACGAAGCTACGCCCGGCGGCCATTGGAAAATCCTGACCATTTTGAGCGCCATGAGCACCCGCGGCATGATCGCCACCATGACCATCGAGGAGCCCACCGACACAGACATTTTTCTCGCCTGCGTCGAGCAGGTGTTATGCCCGGCACTGCGATCGGGGGGCCTGGTCGTGATGGACAATCTCTCCTCCCACAAAGCCGAGGAGGTGCGCACAATGATCGAAGATCACGGCGCAGAATTGATCTATCTTCCCGCCTATTCCCCCGACCTCAACCCCATCAAAAGGCCTGGGCCAAGCTCAAACAACTGCTTCGCTCCTCCAAAGTACGCACCCGCGAAGCCCTCGATCAAGCCATTGCAGACCTGCTGCCACACATCACTGCTCAAGCCTGGTTCAGACTCCGCCTTGGCACATTACAGTAACTATCATATTGCTCTAGGGAGACTCTGATTAAGTTCTCCCTTTCCACGTCGCAACATTCTACTGTTCGTTCATCGAGGTGCGTGGATGAGCGAGCAGCGGCAGCAGACGTTGGCGATGGCAGCGGGTTTTGAGAAGCACGCGAAGCGGACGCGTCGAGCGGAGTTTCTTTCCCAGATGGAAGTCGTGGTGCCGTGGCGCGAACTGGTAGCGGAGATCGAGCCGTTTTATCCCATCGTCGACGCCACCATCATCGCGGCGCCGTCGTCGACCAAGAACCAGCGCCAGCAGCGCGACCCCGAGATGCACCAGACCAAAAAGGGCAACGAGTGGCACTTCGGCATGAAGGCCCACGTCGGGATGGACGCCGAGACCAAGCTGGTGCACACGGTGGTGGCGACCGCGGCCAACGCTTGGACCGCCAGCGCCGGCAGGTGAGATCATCGGCCTTGGGAGCGTGCTCGGCCAGCACTTTGCCCTGGCCCTGATAGGCCTGGTCGCCCCACACCGCCGTCTCTTCGCCGTGCAGCAGCCCAGCCACCACCTTCGAGTCGGCCACGCTGCGCGAGTGGCCCGAGGTGCGCGAGGCCAACCGCATCAAGGCCAAAACCCGCTCGCGTGTGGAGCACGTGTTCGGCGTGCTCAAGCTGCGCTTCGGCTTCGTCAAGGTGCGCTATCGCGGCCTGGCCAAGAACCTGCACCGGCTCTACGTTAGCTTCGCGCTGGCCAACCTCGTTACTGCGCAGAAATCGCTGGCCGTCTCCGCGCAGTAGTGTGTCTGCAACACAAAAATCACCCCTTGTTCAGAGCCCAACAACGCAAAATACCCTCCGTCCATGCCACAAAACCGCAGCCCGCTCAACCAAACAACTTAATCAGACCTTCCTTAGCTGTTTGGTCCCGGAGATAGATGGTGCATACTTTTCTGAGCGTCAGAAGGAGGCACTATGGGACAAGTACTTCACGGGAGCGCCCGAACGCGTTTCGCCAGCTTAGCTTGCGCCACGAAAGCTACCAACCAGGTATGCAGGTGTTGCTGAAGTAGCAACACCTGTAGTAAACTCATGCTATGACGGCGAAGGCCAAAGAGCGGATGGTGTCCAGCCTCCTCAAGACTGAGGATGTGGAGTATCACTTCCGGTGTGCGTCGGGTGCCAAGGTGATCTATCGCGAAGAGGTTTGGGAAGATGAGACGGGGAAGGTCGTGAAGTACAACCTCGCCTTCATTCACTTCGGCGTCTGTCAGCAAGATCATGGGCGCGTGGTGGGTTACGATAATGCCCATGGCCACCATGAGCGTCACTACATGGGCAAGTCCCACGAAGTGGGGTTCGTCAGCTACGACGTCACGTTGAGGAAGTTTCAGGATGAAGTGAGGCACTACAGGGAGACGACATGAAGACGGTCATCAGCGTTGCTAACTTTGAAGGGGTGATGGAACGGTCCCTTAACCGTGCGAAGAAGCGGACCCGTGGCGAACGTGTTCGTCCTGAGCGGCGCATCATGTTTGAGCATCCGGAAGACATGGTGTCCTTCATGACGCCGCACCGGATTCGGCTCTTTCGCGAGGTGAAAGAACGACCGCTCTCAGTGACGGATCTTGCGAAGGCGCTGGACCGAAACCGATCCGCCGTGAGTCGGGACGTCCAAGCCCTCCGGGAGCGGCGGCTGATCAAACTCACGAAGACGGTGAATCCTGGACATGGGATCGTGACCCTCGTGAGCGCACGTGCGAAGGACGTGGAACTGAGGGCACGCCTCTAGACTATACAGAATCCTCATTATCAGACATTCTAAGTGTTTGCATACATGGTACTTATCTTTCAAATGATGCTGTAAGACGTTATCAGACCTGCCCGTTTATCGTACCCAGTTACTCTGCCAAAAGCAGAACGGAATGATTGCTTGGTGTTGCCGGTCCAATCGGCCGTAAAATGCTACCAATTTGCAACCAAACTTTATAACAGAGAGGTTTCGGGCTGCTCCCCTCACGGGCTTCACACCACCCGCTGAACGCCGCGGCTGAGTAATCGTGCAGGGGCTTAGGAAGCAAAGGGCTCAGAGGGGGTCCTTTCTGAGGAAGTTTAGCAGGGCTTTGTAGAGGTTGTCGTTGCGGTAGTTGAAGCGAAATTCTGTCTCTTTAAGGTGGAGGTAGAAGGTGCGTTTGGGCACGCCGCAGAACCTAGCGAGGCGCCGTTTGGCTAGGCTCCAGAAGCTCTCGATGCCGTTGATGTGATTGAGCTGCTGAGCGAAGACATTCTCTCGGTGCTCGACGCTGAGGTGCTTGTTGTAGCCCAGATCGACCAGGCCGTGATAGCCTGCCCAGCCGTCGGTATGGATCACCGAGCTAAGGCTGGCTCGGCCACCAATCACAGCCTGCAGCGCGGCTTTGGAAGCATCAGGGACGATCGCGGTGTAGACCTTGTCGGCGCGCTTGAGCAGGCCGAAGACGATGGTCTTGCCGCCGGCGCCGCGGCCGCACCTTCCGCGCACGCGCTGTGGGCCGAAGTAGGATTCATCCGCTTCGAGCACGCCCTCGAACGGCGACTGCCGCTCGCACTCGGCGGCGATCCTGGTGCGCAGGCGCAGGAAGATCGCGTTCACCGAACGAACCGAAACGCCAGTCAGGTGGGCGGTCTGCGTGGCCGTTAAATCCAGTGCAAAACACCTCACCAGATGACGAAACTTTGCCTCACTTAATTTGGAAAATCGAAAATAGCAGTTTGACTGCGCCATCACTGCACTTTAGCGCCGCTCCAACCTCGTTTGCTTCCTAAGCCCCTCGTGCAAACTGGGAAGACGAATGCTCTCACTAGAGCAAATTACGTGCGGATATACGGTTTGATTCTTTGCAGCGGGGCTGGGTTGGGTTGAAGTAGTGTTGTGGCGCGAGCGTATAGTAACGATCTTCGGCGGAAGTTATTGGAGGCTCATGGGCGGGGTGAGGGAACCTTGCGCGTGTTGGCTGAGCGGTTCAGCGTGACTCTGGACTGGGCGTACAAAATCTCGGCCGAGCGAAGCCGGACGGGATCGATGGATCGGCGGCCACAAGTACGGCGCGGAGGCGAGAGCCAGGTGGACCGGGCTCGGATCGGGCAGTTGCTGAAAGACCGCTCCGACATGACCTTGCCTGAGTTGCAACAGGAGCTGATCGCTCAGACCGGACGGCGCACCAGCGTTCCTCACCTATGGCGGGCAGTTCGCAAGATGGGCTTCCGGCTCAAAAGAAGTCGATCCACGCCACCGAGCGCGATACTGAAGCCAGCCCGCGGCGGCGCGAAGCGTTCGTAGCCGAGTTTCGGACGATTCCACCGGAACGGCTGATTTATCTCGATGAAAGTGGCGTCTCCACTCAGATCGCGACTGTATGGCCGCTACCGCGGCGGCTGCCGCGTGGCCGACGCGGTGCCGGGCGGAGATTGGAAAGGCGTCACCATCCTGGGCGCGATGAACCGTCAAGGCATGCTGGCAGCCATGACCATCGAGGCCGCAACCGACCGCGAAGTCTTCCTCGCCTTCCTCGACGCGTGCTCTGCCCCAAACTCCAGCCAGGCGATGTGCTGATCATGGACAATCTGAGCGCGCACAAAGTGGACGGCGTCCGGCAACGGGTCGAGGCCGCCGGGGCCAGGCTGCTCTATTTGCCGCCGTACTCGCCCGACCTTAACCCCATCGAGAAAGCCTGGGCCAAGCTCAAAGCCTTGCTCCGCAACGCACACGCCCGCACTGCGGACGCACTCCACCATGCCGTCGCACAACACCTCCAGAAATCCAGCCCAAAGAGGCCAAGGCATGGTTCCGATTACCATTCACCAGTATAGCTATGGGTAATTTGCTCTGAGCGGCTTGGACGGCCGGGAGAGATATGCGGAAGGAAGTTCCTCAAACCGATGTTTTAGCTGTGAGGTGATTTTTTCAGAAGTGAGGCGGCTTTTCGTTGACCACTTGCATAATTCTCTTGGTATGCTGCCGAGGATCATCGCAGCCTCTCTTCCATATCTCGCCCAGTCTGATCTAGTAACCGCAAAGACGCTGCTGATTTCAGCATGTGACCTTCGAGGTGACCATGGCGAGCCAGCTGCACATAGCGGATCCCATGCTCTCGCATGAGGGGCAGGATGTACTCGGTGACGTCCCGTCCTGTGTCGGCGTACTCATCTCCAGTCCACCTTTCTCAATGCCGGTCTCGTTCGACGTGCGCGAGTATCGCAAGGCATCGTTGAACTGATACCGCGCGGCCCAGGTGTGCTCGGCTCCGGTGAGGTCTTGGCGGGGAACAAGAGCATTCATCCGGTGCTCCTTGGTGCCAACAAAGCCTCTCTCCTGCAACTCGAGATGATTACGATCGTTGATCTCGGCGCGGGAGCGGTTGTCCGGGGACACCACTAACGTGTTCTCCGGCGATCTCGCGTACTCCGGAGCGGTAGCTTCAATTCGCACGACCGGGTATTTTACTTCATGGACACAACTCTGCCGCTCCAACCCGCCGGTCACTTCCCCGACCTAGCCCCGACCTAGCCCGGGGCGAGCTGCTCGACCACTTCCTTTAGCTCCGGGTCGCGCTGGCGCACGATCTCATCCAATTTAAGCGTCCGCATGCCCGCGTCCTGGAGCTGCACGAACGGTCGGCCGCTTTGACGGCTTCATACTGCCGGGCGTCTCCGACCAAAAGAGCGCGGTCGTTCGGATTGAGACGACTACGAAGTCATGCATTTGCTTCGACGATGCGAGCGAACTCTCATCGATGACATAAAGCTTCTTCTCGCCCGTATCGGCCTGCTGCCCCTTGCCTAGATGAAGCTGCAATGTCGAGATTTCCATGCCGGCGCCGCTTAACTGCTGAGCCGCCCTGCCGGTCGGCGCGAATTCCTCGACCTCATATTCCATTCGCCTCGCCACCCTCACGGATGCCGGAAAGCGTATATTTTTGCGTGCCCCGGCAGTCGCATAGGCGATGAGTTTTCAGGTGTGAACGTCCTTGCTGTGGCAGGCCTTGTCGGTGCGCGTCAGCAGCTCGGTCTCGCGCTCCGTGTGCCGTCCAACGGCCACCTATCCGGCAGTTGCCTCCCCAGAGGCACTGTACCCATTTTTGTACCCATCGTCATTCAGAATGGGTCACAATTGGTACATATGTATAGCAATCCCCAAGGAGGTAGGGAGCTCATAAGTTGTTGAAAGATAGGAAGCTATGGCAATAGGTAGTAGCAGGAGGCAAGGCCAATTACTTAGCTGTTAACCGAAGGGTTGTAAGGTTCGAGTCCTACCTCAGGAGCCAATAAAAGCAACAACTTAGAGCAGTAAAGAGCCGGTAGAAATCAAGAAAATAGGTCCACTGTACCCATTTTTGTACCCACACTCTTTCAAGACGGGTGCTGTACCCATAGCAGCCAAGCTCAGTTGTCGCTTCCCCGGTAGCCGTTTCGAACCCGAATCTTCCGAACGCTTTCAGCTGTCGATGCGCCGTTATGCCTTGACCGGATTCTCCTCCTGCTCGAACCTCCACTCGCGCCCGAAAATGGGCGCGCCATACCGAGATGCGGAGGGACGATGGCACCTTATAAAAGAGGTGGGATCTGGTGGTACAAGTTTTACTTCGCTGGACAATTGATCTGCGAATCTTCGAAGTCGACCTCGAAGACGGTCGCAAAGGGATCAAGACCCTCAGCCGGGGGAGGGTCAATCTGAAAGCAAAGACTCTCCAGGTGGGCAAATCAAAGAGCGATGCGGGCGAGGGACGTATCATCCCGTTGAATTCGGATCTGTATGACGCACTCGTCGAACATCGTGCCTGGTACCAGCAGAGGTTCGGA
Organism: Granulicella sp.; assembly: GCA_965277925.1. Taxonomy (GTDB): domain Bacteria; phylum Acidobacteriota; class Terriglobia; order Terriglobales; family Acidobacteriaceae; genus Granulicella. Next base: position 4,669,586 of record OZ255850.1, read on the forward strand.
GAGATTCGCGCAGACTGGTATCTCTTTCCCTGGGGGAAGCCCACGCCTCAAGATCCAAGCAGGCACGTTACGTCGCTCAAGACCGCGTGGAAGAATATGCGTCGGAAAGCCGAGGTCACCGGTCGGTGGCATGACAACCGGCACACTCTAATCACGGAGCTCGCAGAGAGCGGTGCGCTTCGCGCTGATCCCCACGGTCGGCGCGCCTGAGTTCGCGCCCCTTCTCTTTCGCCAGCGCGATGGAGCTGTGTGGGCAGCCGGAGGCGATCTGCTCCGGCTGTCTTCTGTCCTGAAGGATCCGGTGGCCACGCCCGTCCGCGCCGAGCACAAGCCGGAAAGCTGGTTGCAGATGAAGGCTTTGTCGGAGACCACGGCGGGCGACCTCCTCGTTGGGTCGCGCGCGCTGGAAGGCATCGAGGAGTTGCATGGAGCGGCCTATCGCCCCTATCTGCCGCCGGGTTCGCTGGCGGGCACGGTACAGGCAATGCTGCTCGCCGCGTCCGAAAGCGTGGGGAGCACGGAGAGCAATGGATTGGGACCACCGCGGGACTGTACCGACTGCGCGATCCTACCGATGACAAGCCCATTCCGTTGCTTTCCAGCTCGGTGCGCTGCCTACTGGAGACAGGAACCGGCACGGTCTGGGCGGGAACGAACGACGGCCCTACCGCTTCACACGCGGAGTTCAGGAGCCCTTGGCCGTCGACCGGCTATGGCGCTTCGGCTCCATAGTCGCGATGAAGCTTAGCGCTGAGGGTGATCTATGGATGGCCACGCAGGAGCACGGCCTCGTGCGTTACGCCGGACGAACCTTCCGCGTCGTGGGAAGTGGCGACGGCTTGCCGACAGATAATCTCTACAGCCTCGAGTTCAATACAAGGGGCGACTTCTGGCTGGGGAGCGATGCGGGCCTGATGAGGGTTCGCGTCGACAGCATCGCGCGTCACCTGGCGGACCCGGCGAACAAGCTGCAGGTCAGTCTGCTGGACGATGCAGACGGACTTCCGGCCATCAGTCTCGATCCACTTGGCAATCAGGGATCCCTAAGACTCCCGAACGGATTGCTTTGGTTCGGCATCGAGAACGGCATTGCGCAGTTCGACCCTGCCACGCTGTTCCAGGAGCCAACTCCTCCGCACACGGTAATGGAGCAGCACACAATCGATGGATCTGCGCTACGAAATGGTCCGATCATTCTGAAACCGGGGCAAAGCAATCTGGAGTTGCACTACACCGCCCTGGGCTCCGACAAGCCGGAACAGCTGAGCTTCCGTTACCGGCTGGTGGGGTATGACGCACATTGGATCGATGCCAAGGGGCGACGCATTGCCTACTACTCGCACCTGTCTCCAGGCAGCTACACCTTTGAGGTGCAGTCGGCCGAGACCGATGGTGCGGAGTGGAATCAAGCGGCGGAAGCCACGGCCACGGTGCGTGTGCTTACGCCCTTCTATCGTACCGGGTGGATGAAGGCGCTTGTACTTCTGGCCTGTCTGTCGGCGGCCGGGTATGGGCTGCTTCGTCGTCAGCGCCGTGCCCATCGCGAGCAACTGGCACGTCAAGCGTTCACGCATCAGCTGATCGCCACCCAGGAAGGCGAACGCAAGCGTATCGCGCATGAGCTGCACGATTCGCTGGGTCAACATCTGGTTCTCATCCGCACCCTGGCCCTGCTACCCACATCGCCTGCGAATACGGCGCGAGGCGATCACCTTGCGAAGATCGCCGACCAGGCCGCGGTGGCGATCCAGGAGGTGGAAAGCATCTCCTACGATCTGCGGCCCTACCAGTTGGACCGGCTGGGACTTACCAGGACCATCCTTTCTCTTATTGAAGCCTTCCAGTCCAGCGGTCCTGTAAACGTGACCCACTCCATCGAGAACATCGATGAATTCTTCCCTAAAGATTGGGAGATCAACTTTTACCGCATTGTGCAGGAGGCATTGGGGAACATCCTTAAGCATGCCGAGGCCACAGAGGTCACCGTGACCATCGCCCGAACAAGCTCTGCGCTTCGTCTCGTTGTAGCCGACAATGGCCAGGGGTTTGCGACTTCTGCAGGCGGTTCCAGCTCCGGGGGGCTGGGTTTGATCGGCATCCAGGAACGCGCCGAGGCGCTCGGTGGTCACGCGGTGATTCAATCGGCTGACCGCTCCGGCACGAGGATCATCGTCACCGTCGCACGCACGAGTTGACACAAGAAAGTGAGGGCATATGAACGTCGCAACAGAGCTTCCGATCACGGTCCTGATTGCCGACGACCACCCCCTGATGCGGCAGGGCATCCGCATGGCGTTGGCTGCGGAGAAGGAGCTCGCGGTGATCGGCGAAGCAGCCGACGGCGAAGAGGCCTTGCAGTGCATCGCTTTTCTAAACCCTGACGTAGCGATCCTGGACCTCGATATGCCCACGCGTGATGGCCTCTCCGTGGTGCGGGAACTGAATCGCCTTAAGTCTCCCGTAGGCGTCATCGTACTGACCCTGCACACCGGCGTGGATTTGCTCTACGAAGCGCTTGATCTTGGCATTCGTGGGTACATCATCAAGAGTTCCGCAGCAACAGACGTCGCGGAAGGAGCACGCCGTGTTGCGGGCGGCGGCAGCTACCTGAGCGAAGCTGTGCAGCAGGCGCTTCAGAACGGCAGACCAGCGGCGGCGGAGCTAACGCCCGGGCTGCAACGGCTCACTCCGCTGGAGCTGAAGCTCGTCCGCAAGATCGCCGAGGGCTCTCTCTTCAATGGATGCCGGTTCGATTCTTGAGAGCGCATCACACCCCATCAAGGTGGTTGAAGGGAATACCGACGCGGGCGCGTTGGACATCGTAATACAGCCGCGACAACCGCACACCGACAAATTCGGCAAGCCCTATTCGCAGCAGCCGGAAGGCTCGCCCTACTGAAGCGGAACAAATGACAACGTAGAGACATCCTCCTGACAACTCCCCTCAGCCGCAGTTCTACGTTGAGAGTCGAGCCAAAGCCAGCGGCATCCAGGCTGGCGAACTGCTCCCGGAGAAATCTCTATGTACAGCCAATCCACTACGGCAGCTACACGCCGCCTCGCCGCGTACCTTGTCAAAGGCGTAGCCGCTCTCGCACTCAGCTTGGCAACCGCCGCTGGCATGGCCCAGACGGCCGGTAGCTACAGCCTCACCAACATCATCTCCGACGGCTACGTACCCGCAACCGTCACCGACGCCAACTTCATCGATCCGTGGGGCATCTCCGGCCCCAGCGACTTCTGGATCGACACAGCTGTCACCGGCTACTCCTTCGTCGACTTCGCCAACGGGGCGATCCAGTTCAAGACCACCGTCCCCGCAGCCAGCGGCACTGGCACAGGCCAGCCCACGGGCACGGTCTTCAACAGCACGACAGGCTTTCTGCTCTCCAACGGCTCCAAGGCCAGCTTCCTGTTCGCGTCGCTCGACGGCTCCATCTGGGGATGGAACGGCAAGCTCGGCACCACAGGCAGCATCTCGCTGAAGGCAATTGACAACTCCGTAACGAAGGCCGTCTACACCGATATCGCACTCGACCCAAGCGCCGGTGGTACAGTCCTTCTGGCGGCAAACTTCGGCGCCGGTGCGAAAGTGGAGGTCTACAACCAGAGCTTCGCGCCCGCAACGCTCGCGGGTTTCTTCGCCGATCCCAACGTCCCTGCCGGATACGCTCCCTATGCTATCCACGTCATCTCCAATCAGGTCTATGTCACCTATATGCTGCGCTCAACCAGCACCTATAGCGAGACGCTCGGCACCAACACCGGCTTCATCAGCGTTTTTGATGTCAACGGTAACTTCATCAAGCGTGCGATCACCGGCGGCAATCTGAACGCGCCGTGGGGCATGGCGCTAGCCCCCACTAGCTTTGGCATCTACGGTGGCGACCTCCTCGTCGGCAACCTCGGCGACGGCCTCATCAACGTCTACGATCCCAACAATTACGCTTACCTCGGACAGGTCACCGATGCCACGGGCGCTCCTATCCTCTCCAAGTATCCCGGCGCAGGTGCCTCCACCAGCTACGTCGGTCTTTGGGAGATCGTCTTCGGGAACGGCGTCGTAAATGGCTCGCCCTCTACGACGAACGCTGGCGATCCCAATACGTTATACTTCGCGGCTGGCTTGGACGCGGAGACGCACGGCGTCTTCGGCTCGATCAGCCAGAACGCAGCCACTGGTGGCACCACCAACTTCGGCTTCAGCACCTCCAGCTCTTTAACCACGATTGCGAACGATACCAGCACCTCTCTTACCCTGGCGGTCTCCCCCATCAACGGCTTCAGCGGCCCCGTCACGTTTGCCTGCAGCGGACTTCCCGCGAACTCGACCTGCACCTTCAGTGCGCCAACGCTGACCATAACGCCGAACGCAAGCGCCACAGAAACTCTCACCATCTCCACAGGAGGCTACAAGGCAAGCAACGAGGCTGCCCCATTCCTTCACCCCGGCAACGGCTCTTATGCAGCCGTAGCCTTCATGCCCTTCGCTTGCGTCTTGTTCTTCGCTGGCCGCAAGAAGCTCAGCATCAATCCTAAGTTGTTGCTCGTCCTTGTCGGCGCGGTGGCAGCAGGAACGCTCGCGGGGTGTTCTTACATCAATCCAACAACTCCAGCGGGGACCACAGCTATTACGGTCACGGCAACTTCTGGAGCTGTGAGCCACACATCGAAGGTTAATCTGACCGTCCAGTAGGGTATTCCCAAAGAACTTGTACTGCTTGTAGGGGTAGCTAAGGGTGGCTTCAGACCTCTCCGAAGCTCCAGAATCGCCTCCGGCGGTCCTTAGGGAGCCTCTGCGCAGGGGCCCGATTGGGGCTTTGCAGTGAAGCGTGAGGTGAGTTGCAAGCAAGAGGTGCTCTGAGATGGTTTCGTAAGCTATTCGGGTTCGGAAGACTTGAACAGTGGTTCTTGGGCAGGCCGCGGTACCTCACCCTTTCGAAGCCGAAGACACGCTTCAGGATGCGGAACGGATGCCCGACTCTGGCCCGTACCCCGTGACTTGGTGCGGTTCTTCGCCCGTTGCAGCTCGTCCACGTATTGCTTGAACCTGGTTCTACGGCAGGTCATGTCTTTCGCTTTAGGCGCGGCTTGTCGGATCGCTTGGGTCTGGCCCTGGTAGCCGCCATCGCCCCACACCTTGCGTTCTTCACCGTGCAGCAGGTGAGGCAGCATGTGCTTGTGGGCAACTGAAGCGGCGCTCGTGCAGACCGAGTGAACAGTGCCTTGTTTCGAGTCCACTCCGATATGCGCCTTCAGCCCGAAATACCAGTCGTTGCCCTTGCGCGTCTGGTGCATCTCCGGGTCGCGCTCGCCCGTGACGTTCTTCGTTGAGCAAGGCGCATGCAGGATGGTGGCGTCCACGATTCGTGCCGGTCGCGATGCGCAGGCCCTTTGCTTCAAGGTGTACGTTGACCGCTTCCATCATCAGGCCACCGAGATCGTGCTTTTCCAGCAGATGGCGAAAACAGCACATCGTGGTCTCATCCGGCGCAGGTGCGACACCAAGGTCGACACCCACGAACCGTCGTAACGCCGGTGACTCATAGAACGCCTCTTCCACGCCCGGGTCCGACAGGTTGAACCACCGCTGCACGAAATATGTCCGCAGCATGATCCGCAAGCCCACGGGCTGACGCCCGTTGCCTGCCCTGGGATAATGCTGCTCGACTAACGCTTGCAGTGCTGGCCACGGCACCACACGCTCCATCTCCTCCAGAAACAGCTCGCGCCGGCTCTTCCGCCCATACTTCTCAAACGTAGATTGCGCTGCCAGACTCTGCTGCTTCATCACCCCACCTCTGCTCCCAACTCTACTGAGTCAGAAGGAGAAAGTGGCTACTTGTGCAGAGATTCCTTAGCGCACATAAATCGCCCTTTCTTGAGGTGCTCCTTCTACAAACGAAAGCGTTCGCGTCCCGACAGGTTGATTGGGAGTGAATCTGAGTGTGGTTTACTCCTGACGCTTCCAGCGCCGTTCCGTCGTTTTTTCCACAGTTTTAGAAGCAACGGCGACATTAGCGATCCGCAGTATTCACGCTCTCTTCCCGCCATGACGGCCACGTCACCGTTCGTCGATCAGAATCGTCAGCCAAGCGATGCTGGACGGCGCAGCAGGGGACTCTCTTATTCCTATTTCCGACCGGCTCGATTAGCGAGCCCCCTACAGTGCCGGTGCGTTCCACCTTGTTACTTTCCACTTGTATGAAATGATGACAATGCAGCGACAATATAGTGACACGCGTACAAGTTGCTCAATATACGCTTTAGCCAAGCCATAGATTGGCTTGGAGGAGCTATGACGAAATCAAACGAACCTATTCATCCCTCAACAGGCCGCCGGTCGTTTCTGAAAGGCGGAGTACTCGCAAGTGGCGCAATTGTCATGGCAGGTTTGTTTAGCGGAGCAACATCCGCACTGGCCCAATCAGCGGACGACGACGACCCTGGCAATAACGAACTAACTTACGGAGACATAGCCATTCTTCGCTTCCTTGCAGCAGCGGAGATTCTTGAATCCGACCTATGGACACAGTACGCTGAGCTTGGTGGCAATACGAACGGGGCACTGAATCCATATCAACTAGCGCTTCAGAACCTCGATGGGGACGCAACGCAGTACATCACCAGCAATACTCTCGACGAAGTCAGTCATGCCGAATTTCTGAATGCCTATCTCGAGTCTAAGGGCGCCGAGCCGGTGGATCTGAACGCCTTTCGCAACCTGCAGGGCAGCCGTGCAACGGGAGCGCAGGACATCGGACGACTGACAAACCTGATGCACCTCAACGTGGATACCAGCTGGTACATCCGGTATCGCAGCACGGCAAACCCCGACTCGGGCGCCACGTTTCCCCAAGCGATCAACATCACCAATCGCCCGGCAATTCCCCGAACCGACGCTGACATGGAAAATGTGAACGAGATCCAGGTGATCGCGAACACAGCGGCTTTTCACTTCGGCGCAATCGAGCAGGGCGGCTCCAGCCTTTACGCAAGCCTTTCCCGTAAAGTTACCCGCAGACAGGCTCTTGAGATCACCATCGGCATTGGTGGTGATGAAGTGGCGCATTTTCTGGAATGGGTCGACTTCGCCGGGAATGCTGTGCAGCCGCCAGTGGCCCCAGTCAGTTTCCAAGGGCTTACCTTTCCCGACTTTACCAAGAAGGGTCCACTCTTCCAGCCGAACTTGATCTTCCCCGTGCCTTGCGAGTTCATCAATGCAAAGCTTCCTCACTGTGCCATCATCCGTCCGTTGACTGACAGGTTCGCAGGTGCGCGAGCCGTCGTCGCTTATCTAACGAACATGAACCTCTTCGACGGCCAGCCCAAAGATTTTTTTGCTGTCCTAAACAGGCTTGCAGATGCGGCCGATGAGACCCGTAGCGAGGACTAACGGGCTCATCTCAGTACGCGCTGTGATCTTCCCCTCAGAATCCGTACCGCGCTAGGAACTTGTCGAAAAAGGCTCCGGTATTTTGGTGTTCTTAAAACCTGTTCCGGCTGTTTGCCGTCTATGGAGTTATGCGTGGAGACGAGCGAATGCAGGATGGGATGTTCAGCTATGTGACGTTGGAGCAGCGTGTGCCGCAGGACCATCCGCTGCGTGAGGTGCGGCGGATCACGGACGTGGTGCTCGGCTCTCTCAACGATGAGTTCGACAGCCTGTACTCGGCTTCGGGCCGGCCATCGATAGCGCCCGAGTATGTGCTGCGGGCGCTCTTGCTGCAGGCGTTTTACTCGGTTCGTTCGGAGCGCCAGCTGGTCGAGCAGCTGGACTCCAACCTGCTGTTCCGCTGGTTCGTCGGGCTGGGCATGGACGATGCTGTGTGGAACCATGCGGTGTTCTCGAAGAACCGCGAGCGCCTGTTGACTTCCGACGTAGCCCAGCAGTTCTTCGCAGCTGTCGTCGCACAGGCCAGGCGCTTCATGTCGGACGATCACTTCACCGTGGACGGCACGCTGATCGGCGCGTGGGCTTCGCAGAAGAGCTTCCGGAAGAAGGATGGAAGCGGCGATGACGGCACGAACTTCCACGGCGGCAAGCGCTCCAACGACACCCACGAGTCGACCACCGACCCGGCCGCGCGGCTCTACAGGAAGCGCGATGGCACGGACTCCCGGCTGGCCTACCTGGGCCATACGTTGGTGGAGAACCGCAACGGCCTGATCGCCCGTGCGATGGTGACCCAGGCCGACGGCTATGCCGAGCGCGAAGCCGCGCTGTTGATGCTCGCCGACCAGCAGAAGGACCGTTCGCGCCGCATCACCGTGGGCGGGGACAAAGGCCTACGACTCGGCGGACTTCGTGCGCGCCGCGCGGGCTCTCAATGCGACCCCGCACGTCGTCAAGAACGACGACGGACGCCGCTCCAACATGGACCAGAGAACGACCAGGCACGCCGGCTACGCGATCAGCCTGAGCTGCCGGTGGCTGATCGAGAAGAGCTTCGGCTGGCTCAAGCAAACGGGTCCGGTGCGCCAGGTCAAGGCGCGCGGGCTGCACAAGGTGGACTGGGTCTTCGTCTTCATCTGCGCCGCGCACAACCTGCTCCGGCTGCCAAGGCTGATCGCGCAGCAACTCGAGTAGGGTCCACGCCAGACCGCGTCCGAAAGTGCGCGGGAGGGCCTCAAACGACCCTCCGTAAAGTCCTCGGAAGCACAAAACAGTCTAATGCGGACGCGTTCGAACACCAGAACAAAGTGCCGGCATCCTCAAATCACCATAACAACGCAACCGTCCGGTCCTCTTCAACAAGCTCCTAAAGCAGAGGCCCCCGAAGGCGGTAACCTTCGGGGGCTTGCAATTTCAATATGAGAATGGCACTTCGCATCTCGCAGGCTCGGGAATTGGTTCGCCGTCCTCATGCAGCCACTCCAGAGCGTAACGAATTCCATCGCTGATGCTCTTACGGCACTTGCCCAATGTGCGGCCCGTTCCGAGAACGCACATACCTTCGGCAGCTGATGTTATGGCTGACCAATCACCGTTCTTAGCTTGTCCCATACGGATGGCATAGCCGTTTGTGGCGTCCACCGTATTGAAGTTTCGTATGGGATTGCGGCGTCTTTTCATACGACAAGTTTACTCTTCTGGCGTCGGCTCATAGAGTGATGGAGGACGGTAGAGGTTAGCAGCCTATACCGTCACACTGTACCGGCAGGAAAACAATTTATGAACATCACTTTAGACCCTGCAATCGTTGCTTCCATCAAGTACGCCATGAGCCTGTTGAACTCTGTGTCTAAGGTGTGCTTTGAACAGCACACTCTGACTGGTATGGATGTTTCAGCGTTGGTCTACTAACCTGAGGGCCCAACGGCTCGCGCCGCTGGGTCCTCATTCCTCTCAGGGAGTCAGGTATATAACTCCCACAAATAGTCCATTGAATCCAACCACTTGTCCTAACATTGTCAATAGAATGTCTTTACTTTAGCGGCCCATTTTGTCTTTAGGGTGGGGCCCGGTGCCTTGGACCAGCACACAAGCACTAATGAGAACAGTGTCGCCGTGCTGTTATGACAGAACTTGGGCCTGATGAATTGTTGACGTTCGGAGGTACGTCGCTTTTCGGGTCTGCCGCCGCTGCTGAGTCACCAGAAACAATCTCAGGAATCGTCTTATAGTTTCTCGCTGTCCGAGAGCGCTGGATATTAGCCCGGTAGCTGAATGCCAGCCCTAAAGAACAACGCATTTCGCCTGAGAGTATTCGATAGTCGCGCTATTAGCGCAATCTGCGTCTCTCAAACTGGATATGAAGCAAGCTTCTCGGTTTTTACAGGAATAATAGCTGCCCGTGACCGGAGTCAAGCATTCTTAAAGTACAACCTGCCTGCGACAAATGGCTGTAAATCCGAGAGCTCGTCCGCAATCGCTTGCGTAGAGCAAGTGTTTGGAGTCCGACTCCCAAGCTGGCTCTATCTGATCGCAGGCGGCGTCAGTGATCCGTTGAGATCGGTTTGTGGCACGATCGAGTAACCATAGATTCCAGGCGCCGGTCTGGAAGCGGCTATACGCCAACCAGCGCCCGTCGGGCGAAGCAGCCGGATAACGGGCCTCTCCAAGATTGAGTGGCATCGGTTCTGCATGAGGCTCAATGCGGATGATCTGTGATGCACCATCATCTTTCAAAGTTGCGACGAAGGTAGTGTCCTGTTTGGCGAAGCTTGCCTCTTCTACATTCATCCATTCTGGTGTCACCATCCACGGCTGTGCAACGGAGGTTTTCTGAAAATGAAAGAATAGCTGACCGCGTCCGGCCCGGTCACGTATAAACGCCACACCCGAGGAACCGTAGAGAGGGGCCGGTGAACGCGCATCTGGGATTGTAGCCGCCGAGCCCGCAACAGCAACGAGGCGGGATGTGCTTGCTGCATCCTCGATCCAGGTCACGCCTTCGTTGGACGCAAAGGAGAGTTGATCCTCGCTCTGTGTCAGTTGATTGTAAGCAAGCGGAAGCCCGAATGAACTTGAATTGTTGACGTGTGAATTAGCGATAAGTTGGTGCCGATATCCCTGCGGCAACAGGCTTATGACTTCCGTTCCTCCGTGCCCTTGCGCGGGCGCAGCCGAAAACAAGGCGTCGGCTTGCATGGACATACGGTAAGCGTAGTCATCATAAAGGCCTTTCTGCCGTCGCAGGCCGGAAGTGGCCGATGCGGTTACTAGAAGGCCAAGTAAGACCAGCCAAAAACGGTTCTCGCGGCAGAAGAGGGGAGGACTCGTGTTGGCTTTTGCGAGAGTCCAATCGCAAAGAGCAGCAAAGCCGATAAGCAGCAGCAGGTGGGGCTCACGCAGCACGGCCCTGAGCCCGTCTGCCGTAGCCGTATTCCAGCCGGGATAACCAATGCCAAGGAAAAGCAAGGTAGCGAGAAGCGTGAGCCACGGCCGATGCGACTCGAATTCGCCAAGCAGCACCGTCACAGGCAAAAGCAGTAGAACGAAATTATAGGATGCGGGGCTGGTGGAGATGGCAAGGGCGGCAACCAGCAGCGCAGACCATTCGAGCGGAGCGCCCTCCCGCGACTCGGAATGTGAAGTGGCCCGTGTAAGCAAGATCGCGGGTACGAGGATAGTAGTTCGGGAAGTCAGTATTCAACGTCTTCCACGCGCGAGGCAACGTGTGAAACGCCAGCATTAAAGAAAAGCCGAGAAGCAGGAACCACTCCAGAGTGGTTTGCAACGTTGAAGCTTGGTGCCGCATGGTGCTTGCCATTGACCGCACCTGCAACGAGGGAAGCCCTTCGGCTACTCCCGCATTTCTATATCTCTGCAAAAGCAGTGCATTACAAACGACTGCGATCGCATCCTTAGTATCTGGTGCAACGCGGGAGCACAAACCAGAAAGCACCGCGTGCTATAAAACAAATTTATATCCGGCGCCATAAATGGTGAGCAGATGTTTAGGGTTTGTGGGGTCGCGCTCAAGCTTCTGTCGAAGCTTTAAAATCTGGTTATCAACGGTGCGTGTTGTGGGATAGGAATGGAAACCCCAAACCTGATTCAGCAACACCTCACGTGTCAGAACGCGATCTACATTTTCCGTGAAAAACCTCAGCAGCTTGAATTCATGGGCGGTGAGCGCCACGGACTGACCATTACAGCGCACACTCATGCTGTTGAAGTCGACCTCGCAATCTCCAAAACGGTAAAGCGTGGGGGCTGCGGGTTTCCGTTGGCGACGGATGGCTGCCTGCACGCGAGCAGTTAGTTCTCTCGGGCTGAAGGGCTTCGTGACATAGTCGTCAGCGCCCAGCTCCAGCAGCAGCACCTTGTCCGCGACATCCGTGATGGCGCTCAAGACCACGATGGGCGTTTCGCTGGACTGACTCTTGAAGAGTTGGCAGAGCTCCCGCCCGGAGATGTGGGGAAGAATTAAATCCAGTACCACGGCCAAAGGCCGTTGTGCCCGAAACTCCTCAAGGGCAGTTTGCCCATCCCCCGCGACAATGACGGTGTACTGCTCCTCCAGAAAGATTCGACGCAGCACTTTTTGCATGCGCGGATCGTCTTCGACAATAAGAATAGTCCCGTGATTACCGGTGATCACTGCCGAATTCTCCATCTGCATAGGTTAAGTTATTTCCTTTTGAGGCGTTCTATTTCTGGTGCAGAGACGCGAGAATTATCGTGACAAGCAGCAGAAATGCGTTGTTACCTATATGGATCCGGGGTCTGCGGTAGTTGACTGCAAAAATATGGCTGTGTGGAATTGCGGGTTGCCGGGCGATATGCTTGGCAAGCCAATGACAGCTTCCACTAGCGAATTGTGTTCCTCAGGTTCCTCATTGGCCACAAGCATCGCGAACAGGACCATAGCCCAAAGCGGCAAGAGCAGGTCAAAGGGCTCTGCCTCGGCCAGCCCGCGAACCCCAACGAAAATGATCAGACTCGTAATCGTGATACGCAGCGGCCCGCGCGGCAGCGAACGTGCATCGCGATAAAGACTGCCGTACATCCCAAACAACAGAACTACCCCGACGACCCCATAGCTATAGGCCTGCTGGAGAATCTCATTCTCCGCGTGTCTGGCTTCAAAGCGGTCAGGTCCGAAGGGTGGAATCACCTTCCACATAGAGTCGAAGCCGTGACCGATCCATGGCTTGTTAGGCAACTCGTTCGCGACATATAACCAGATCCCGGTGCGTCCGGTTAGAGTTTCTGCTTGGGCGCCAGCGTTGGTATATACGTCGTAGTATGCGGTAAACAGTCCCCAAAACATGAGCAGTGCCAACCCGGCACAGACAAGCAACATTCTCTTTGCTGCACGGCTTAAAGTCTCGTCTCGAAACAGAACGTACGCTTGGCTGAGCGCGAAGGCCAGCAATGTGGTCTTGCTCAAACTGCGAAGCAGCGTGACGGAAAGAAACAGAATCTCAGGCAGCCAAGAGCCGAGCTTGCGGCGCATGAGGTACTGCGCAAAGAAGATCGCGAAGGCGCACAGGTTGCCAATCTGGTTTGTATTTAGGAAGTCTTCATCGCCCAAGCGGAGGTCAGCCTGCGAGGGCATGAGCCAGGCCAGCGCAGCGATGCAGCAAGCACCCCACACAAAGCCCTTCATCAAGGATGCGGCCGTGACGGGTACGCGACCTGAGCGAAGTAAGAGCACAACAATGCCGACATCGACGGCCATGCTGCACCAGTACGCCACAGAGCTCGGCAGCCCTACCGTAGCGCTCCACAGCAGGCTACTACCGGAAAATGCGAGAAAGGCTGCAACCCATCGAAGATTGCCAATTCGCAGAATGGAGCCGAACGTCCGAACAGATGCTCCCAGGGAGTGAAAGCACGCACAGCCAAGCAGAAGAGCGTTCAGGCCGAGACTAGCTTCCGCTCCCTCTCTTGGGTCGGCTCCCAAAACGCGGACCCAGATGAGCACGATCGCTATACGAACCGCCAGGAAAAATCCAACCGTCGTAGCCATTCCACAGCCCCTCATCGTGTGGCTGTAGTTGGGTTCGATAGTGGCTGAATCTTGATCCATGTGCCTTAACAATGACCCGTATGAATCGGGCCGCCCCGGTCAGTGAGTATAAAGTTCCGGAGTGCCCATGCTGCCCGCTGGTGGTAAATGGCGGAGGAATACCACAATTGACCACAGTTCATCATCGCTCAGGGTTCCCTTCGATCCAGGCATGCCGGAGGGCTTAAGCCCATAATCGAGGATCCATTTCAATTGGCCATCGGTGTAGCGTTGTACCTCGACGGAGGCGAGCGACGGGATGGGCGGTGAGATGTGGTCTGTAAACGGAACGCCCGTGTTCTGTCCATCGTTGCCGTGGCAGGCAACGCAATAGTGGGAGAATGCCTCCTTCCCGTCGGCGAGTGTTTCCGGCGTGCTAGGGAGGGGATTCTTCTCGCTCTTGTTGCCCACAAATAGATGGTGTTTGGCAGCCGTGACCACGTAAGTCTCCACCTTGCCTGGCGGGGTCGCCTTGCACCCCGCCATTCCCAGCAACGCCAAACCATAAACGAGAGATAGAGGTCGCAAGCTACTGCACCACATGGAGCGTAAGCGCCATGGAGCCATGGCCAGAGCCACAAAAAACAGAACAATGGCCAATAAAATCGCCTGTTTTGTTGGGCGTGAAGGTCGCCTCGGAGGTGTGATCCTTGTCGGCCTTTAGATTGACGTTAAACTCCCGGAAGCGCAAGCCATGCGCGACATCAACGCTCTTCAGGGCTAGTGTCACGGGCTGGCCTTCTTTGAAGGTGATTGTGCTTGGTTCAAAGCTGAACCGCTTGGCAGTCACCTCAATCCGTTGAGCGCCAGCCTGCGCGCGCATGCTACGGCTTGGCTGCAACATCGCACCCCCAAGGACAATCAACGATACCGCCCACATCCATTTTCTCTTCACAGGAATCTCCCTTCATATTATCCAGGCTTCGTTCCAAAGCGACCGGCTTAACTGTTTGACCGCCGTGAAAACTTCCCCACTGGCATCTATACCGTACCGGCTCGGCGCCAGCCAAATGTCATCGAAGGGATAGCCGATTGTCACTCTTTTGTCTTGGCCAGACTGACTCGTCCAATGAAGGCGAGGATGTAAGAGAGATTGCGTCGTCTGTTGGAGGACGTGGCTAGACGTTGTATTGCTGAACATCTGTAACTCGGTTCAACGTGCCTCTGCGTGATGACGTTTCTCTTGCGCCTGCGCGGGAGAAACGTGAGGGGAACGCCTACCCGCCAGCATCTGCAAAGCAATTCGCCAAAGGAAGGCAGGGTTGTTGCGAGCATACCGTTTCCAAAGCCGTCGTGGATCTTGCAGCAACCGATGCAGCCATTGCAAGCCTGCACGCTTGACCCATGCATCGCAGTCACGGATACGGCCGGTGTGGTAGTCAAATGCGGCGCCCACGCCGAACATCAACCTGGTGTTAAGCCGGGGAAGATATCGCGACATGAAGAGTTCCTGCTTCGGACAGCTAATTCCGACCCAGATGATGTCCGGTTTCAGGCGGTCGATCTCAGCCAACCAGGAATCGCAGCGCTCTATCGAAAGATCCGTGTAAGGCGGCGTATAAATTCCAACAATTCTGGCCCACGGAAACCACCCGTGCAGGTTCTCGCGCAGCGTTTCAGCGACGCCTTCGGCTCCGCCGTACAGGTAGTGCGTCACATTCGCGAACTCCTTACGGCGAAAGATCTCAAGCATCAGGTCGGGGCCTGTTACCCGTTCCATGCGGGGATAGCCTTGCGTTCGACCAACCCAGACTAAAGGCATTCCATCAGGAATGGTCATTTCAGAGAGGCGGTAGGCGCGAAACAAGTCTGGGTCTCGCTGTGCCTCCATGATGCCGTGCACTCCGGCGACGCAGACATACCCTTTCCGCTCGCCACGCAGCAGGGAACCGACATGTCTCAACCCTTCTTCCATATCGATTGCGTCGACGGAAATGCCTAGCACCTGTGCCGCGGGATATTGCTCGGTCGCCGTCATCGGATTCCTCTTTCTGCTGTGGTGTGCGTCATTGCGTTGCGTGGAGGAGCAGCCTTCACATAGAGCACAGGCGTGACCAATCTTCGGTAAAGAGCGGCGTACTGCGGCGCGAGTATCTCGGAGGACAGATGGGGCAAAGGGATGGGCTCAGGTTTTGGGAGCTGAAGAACGCGGGCTAGCATGTTCGCGAGTGCTCCCGCGGCATCCCCGTCGAGAGAGATGAAATGGCAGCGTCCCTCGCCAACTTCGCGGAAGGCGTCGATGTCGGAGCAAACGACCGGGCACCCCGCAAGCAGCGCTTCAGCCACGGGCAGTCCGAAGCCTTCTGTTTGGGAGGGAACCACAAGCGCCTCACACCGCGCATAGCACCATTGCAGTTCAGCCTCCGAGAGCCCTTCGAGAAATAGAACGCGATAACCGAGATTCAAATCGCCCACTAGCTGCCGCAGGTTTCTCGTCTCCGGTCCGGCAATCCCCACGACGACCAGTCTTGCGCTTGGCGGCAACTGTGCATGGCGCAGCATGCGGTCGAACGCGCGTATTGTGAGCGCGATGTTCTTGTTGCGGCGATGTTGAGCGATGCAAAGGAGGAACTTTTCGCCCTCCCATCCCTGGATGGCGGCGTCGACAATACAGCGCGGTGCCGCCTCGATGCAGTTGTTGATCGTGACAGCCTTGCGCCAGATAGCCGCAGGCATATACTCCGTAAGCCGCGCCATCGTGGTGTCCGAGACGCAGGCGACGGCTTCTACGCTGCGCAAACACTGCTGCAGAAATAGCCGGTTGAGGAGAACCTGAGGGAATCCGAAGTTTTGTGGGATCTCATACGGGTACAGGTCGTGCAAGGTCACCACGGACGGGCATCCGAGGGCCCGGGCCTGGATGGGCACCGGATAGGAGAGATGGACGAGGTCGGCCTGTATCTTGGCCGCTAGGCGAGGCAGTCTATAGTAGTGCCAAAGGTTTCGATCAACGGACCCCCGTTTCATCTCCGCGACGTGAACGCTCAGCCGGTCAACGCACGCGAGGCCGGCGGCTTCCAGCAATCCGGTCTGCCATGGCGCCACCGCAAGGTGTACCTCCGAGATCTCAGGGTTAAGAAGAAGGCAGCGCACCAGGTTGAAAGCGTGGCGTTGTACGCCCGACATGGCGGATGAAAATGCGGCGGCGGTAAGCAGGATTTTCATGATTTTGAAGCTCCAGGCATTCCGGTGGCGAGCTTGGCAAGCAGCGGCGTAATAGCGGCGGGCTGGGTCCCTTTGGCGACACGGAGCCGGCGCCACAGCGGCACATAAAGCAGCATCGCGAACACGCCATAACTCATGCGCGCGAGCGCCAAGCCCTGCAAGCCGCTGTGGTGAATCAGGTAGGTCATGGCTAGCAGTACCAAGGCACGGGCCGAAAGATTGACAATGGCGACCGTGCGAAACACGCCAAGCGCCAGCAGCGCATAGGTGCCCGTCACGCTTAATCCCATGAGGGCAGACCCCAGAACGATCTTTGGAAGGATCGTCACGGCTGTGCGCGCCACCGCAGCGCCCGCCCACGCCTGGATGAGTCTGCCGCCAAAGAGCAGCAATAGGGCAGATCCGCAACTCACAAGGACGAGATTGCAGGCGAAGGCTTTCCATAACGTCCGCTTTAACTGCGCGGGGGATACCGTGCCGGCGCGCTCGGAAAGATAGGGGAAGAGGAATTGCAGTCCGGAAGCAGTGAGACCGAAGATGGGGTGCGCGAACTGCACGCATAAGGAGTAAGGCGCGACAGCTACAGCACCTAAAGACACCCCAAGCAGGACGCGGTCAAGCTGACCAAAGACAACGCTCCCCACGGCCTGCACCCAGGTGAACACGCCAAAACGAAGCAGACCGCGGGTCTCCTCCGGCCGAAATGCAGGAAGCAGCGGGACGCTGCCCAGTGTCTTGCGAAGCTCACGAAATTGCAGGTAGGTGCCGATCGGGAAGATCAGCGCCGTGGCCGTAAGAATGCTGACCGCGCGATGTCCTGAAAGGGCGAGCAGCGCCGCGCAGCCCAGGGTCACGAGCCGGACTGCTGTGCTGATGCGTACGGTACCGCTGAATCGCTCGAACGCGCGCTGCGTGCTGACGCTTACCGTCTCCACGGCGCGCACCAGAATGAGCGCGCTTGCGATGCGAAGCGCGATCAGGCACTCCCGCGTGGCTGCCGGATGCGTGCCTGCGATGTGGGCCGCCCCAAAAGGCGCTGCCATCCACGCCGCCACGGCGAGTATGCCGCCGAGCACGAGATTGATGCCCAGGATGCTGCGCACGGTATGCACCATAGACTCTGTATCGCCAGTACCGCGCAGCCGGGCTACACGCTGAATATTGGCATCGCTGAAACCGGAAGCGATGATGCCGCCAATGCTGATCACCGCTGTCGCGATCGTCCAGATGCCGTATTCGAATGCACCGAGCCGATGCAGAACGATCGGCGCTACCAGCAGCATGCCGAAGGGGTAGGCCGCGTAATCCAGCAGCCCATACGCCGCGTTGGTCAGGTGTCGTCTCATGCGGCCTCTTCGCGCGCGGCAGGAACGTCTCGACGGGCTGGCCGCGCGGCCGAGAAGATCTCAAGCGCGAGTGCCTTGCGGGGATCGGTGGGGTCGACCTTGGCCCACGCTTCGCGAACGATCAGAAGCACGGCCGTGACCACGACAGCCAGGCCCGTAAGCCCCAGCGAAATCCACAACCGGGGCGGAAACGACTTCCGCTCCGGTATTCCTGGCGGGTCAATCACACTGACGACGGGGACGTCTTTTGCTTCTTCAATGCGCGCTAACTCGTACTGCTGCGTAAGGAGCTCATATACCGTCTCCTGGACACGCACCTCGCGGTACAGGTTCGCGTAGGGCACCGCCAAACCGGGTAGTTGCCGCAAAGGAGGGTAGAGCTCGCCCTTGTTGCCAGCCTGCCCGGAGGAAGCGCCACTATCCGTTGCGTTATCGGAGGCTGGCTGTGGTGAACCGATCATCGTCCCGAGGTCATGCTGCAACGAAGCGATGCGCGCCTGCGTTGATCGCACCCGCACATTGTCGTCGCCGTACATCTGGCGAAGTGATTGCAAGCCGGCCTGCTCAACAAGGAGTTCGCCCTGCACGCGGGCACCGGCGTCGACCATGGCCCGCGTTTGCTCCTTGATGTCGACCGTGCTATTTTTGCTTGAAAATTCGCTTAGCTTGATCTGCGCGCGCTCTAGATCGGCCTGTACGGTGTGTAACCGCTGTTCTACGAAGAGGCGCTCCTGGTGGGCCGTCGATATACTCGTGCGCGTGACGATCCTGTTCAGTCCGTCGAGATAGGCCTGCGCCATGTCGCGAGCGCGCGTGGGATCGGTATCCTGAACGGCGATGGTGATTACGCCGCTCTTCTTGTCATCGGTGATCTCCGTGCGTCGGGCGAGAGCCTTCGCGGTATCCACCCGGTAGCGTTTGCGATAGACATGCTGCAGGTCGAAGCGCTCGACGATCTGGCCGCTCACCGTGCCGCTCCGAAGCAGATCGACAAACAGCGCGGTCGTGGTGCGCCCACCGAGCAGACCCCCCGCGAGACTTCCCAGCTCGCCCAGGCCCCCACTGCGTGAGGTAAGAGCCGCGAGCAGTGCGGCGCCGGAGCCACCCTGCTCCGGCGGCATGATGCGTGTGACCGACGTGTATCGCTTGGGAATAGAAAAGGCGATTGCCAAGCTGACTGCGAGGGAGATGGCCATGACTCGCCCCAGCAGACGGCGACGCCTCCACAGCAAAAAAGCGCGTGCGACCCAAAGGGGTTGCGGCTCGGCGATTCCCCGCGGCACGGCCGGTCTGGAAGCAGGCGTATTCGTCGTCATTCTGTTCTCCTGCTCCGCTAGAGAAGACCGGACACGGCGGCGGTGATGGCGATGGAAGAGGCAAATTGCGCGGTGGTCAGCAGATTGCGCAGCAGCAGCGACGATCCGAGAATCTTCTGTGGCACGACGATCACGTCACCCGGCGCGAGCTTGGTGGAAAGCACATCGCCGCCGAAGTGTCCGCTCGAGTGGCGGCCGACGACGGAGCCATTGGCGCGAACAATGAAGATGTCTTTGTGATTCGCGGAGCTGTTCGTGCCTCCGGCGCGACTCAGATACCAGGCCGCGGTCTTGCCGGGCGTGTAAGTCAGCGCGGTTGCGTTATAGACCTGCCCAGTTACAAGCACGAAGCCGGGCCGCTTGGGAATGGTAAGCACATCGCCGCGCCGCAGCTCGATATCGGCATCTGTATTAGCCCAGCTATCGATGTCGGCGCTGATTTGAATCACCATGCGTCCCGTCGGCGGATGGCTTTTCAGTTGCGCAAGTGCCTCGTCCTGCTGCGCCTTGATGAGTTGCAGGGCGGCTCCAGAGTCACCGGCGGCGAGGTTCGGCGAGAGCCGCGCGGTGGCCGAGCTTGCCTCGATTTGCCTGATCAGTTCGTCCCTGCTCTTCTCCTCCAACTCACGGACCTGCCCGCGCTCCAGCACGGCGCCTTCGGGGTATGCTGTGGAGCGGAAACCGCCTGCTCGGCGCAGGACCGTGCTCAGGCGCTCGCCCTCCTTGAATCCATAGCTGCCCGGAAAGGTCACCTGCCCATTGATCGTGATCGTTTGACCGATGTCGTTCCATCCTGTGATCTCGTGAATGGTCAACACATCCCCGGGCCTGAGGGTGGCGTCACTTTTGAGGTCTTTGCCGTCGAGCACGGCGCCGATGGGCACCGTGGCCAACCCGCTCACTACCCGGTTGCCGCCCACGACGGTATAGGTGGCCAGGTCGGCGCTCTCCCGCAGCGCGGAGCGTTTCAACCCACCCGCGACACGCACTAACTGGGCTGCTGTCATCCCATCGGAGAGCGGGTAGATGCCGGGGCGAAGTACCTCGCCCTGCACCGAGACCTGCGGACTGTCCGCCTCATAACGGCCGAACAGACGAATGGTGTCGAAGGGTTGCAGCGCGAGATTCTCATTGCCGATCAGCACTTCGGGCACGTCGAAGTTGAGCGTCTCCGGATGCAGGTCGGGCGGTACCAGACGGACGATCTCTCCGCGCGCCGCAGGCTCGGGCAGCATGTCGCGATAGCTGTGCAGCACATCGCTCAATCGCATTCCCTCCGTGTACGGCACGCGGCCCGGCCTGACCACATGGCCCTCGAGGTAGACGACCTTTTGGCTGTACGGAAGAATGGGCGCGATCCGAACCCGATCGCCGTCATGCACGGAAAAACTTGCAATTGCAGCTAGCCCGTTATTGGAGCCGGTCTTGGTTGCGGTATTCAGGGTGACGGTTTCACGCTCGTGTTGATTGTCGATATGCTCCACCGTGACATGCGTGAGGGAAGCCGCGGCAGTGAGGCCGCCGGCGTCCTCCACCAGGGCTGCGAGCGTGGACTCGGCCCCTTTCAGCTCATAAATAGCCGGACGCCGCACCGCCCCCCAGATGGCGACCTGCGCGCCGGCAGGGGGAACCTGCAACGTATCGCCGCTTTCAAAATGCACGCTGTTGCCGCGCAGGCCATGCAGCAGGAAGTCGTAAAGATCGATGTCCTCGATCACCTGCTTGCCGCGCAGGTGATGCAATATCCGCAGCGACCCGACCGCCGTCGGGCCGCCCGCGGCATAGAGCGCGCTTATCGGCGTTGCCAATGAGCTAAGATCGTAGCCGCCGGGCCTTTGCACATCGCCGACAACATACACGCGCACCGAACGCAACCGCGATACGATTACCGATGCATCCACATTGCGGTACTGCTTCTGCAACGCGCTCAGAACAAGCTGCTGTACGTGTTCCAGCGTCAGCCCAGCCACCTGTAGCGATCCCGCTTCGGGCAGGAGCAGTGAGCCGTCACGGTCGACCGTACGATTCAGGCTTTGCGTCGTGCCGCCCCAAAGGTTGATCGTGAGCGTGTCTCCCTGACCGACGACGTAGTCGGGCCCAAGCGGTACCTCGAGCGGTGTGTCGCGAGTCGTAGCGCCTCGCAAAGCCGCCGCCGAACTCCGATTGAGGAACACATCTGAACCAAAGCGCCGCAGTGGCGGCGTGTCTTCCGGAATCTGCGTGTAGAGGTCCCGGAGCGATTGCAGATTGTAGGGCGTGGGTTGGCGCAGCACTCGGGGAAGGTCGGTGGAAGCGTTGGTGCGCTCGTGCGCCCGTTCTCCTTCGGCAACCTCCGGCTGCGAAGCGCTGCTCCGCGACCGGCCGGCCGTGCCCGCGAGGGTGCTGTCCGGAAAACGTGAGGCATCGCCAGGAAGTCCGCTCCCCGCGGCCAGCCTTGCGCCCTCGGCATCACCCGGGGCGGCGGGCAGCGCTGGCGCGAACGCGCCGCCTGCGTCATCCCTTGCCGTGAGCGCGGCCTCAGCGAGATCGTCCTGCGTGACATAGCCGCGCGCGCTGAGAAATGAAGTGATCGTCGCCCGTAGGCTGGCGTCGGTTGAAATCAGCGCGTACAGCATCTCGTCCGAGATGTTGTTAGCGTCAATCTGCACGCCTTGTTCCTGCAGACGGTCGGCAACCTGGGACTTCAATTCAACAATCAGGTCGGGGTTTTGCTGCAGGATCTGAGTAATTTGGCTGGACGAAAGAGACACTTGGGCGATGGACGCCGCGATGCCTGATCCGGTGGAAACTCCCGTCTCACTTGGAAGCGCATTCGCGGCGGAGGAGCCTGCCGCACCCGCGCTGCCGAAACCGTTCGTACCCGTGTTGGTCTGATTCCCTGGCTCTTGCGAGTCTTGTGGTGCTCCTGGCAGAATCGGTTGCTGCGCTCGAGCGGTGGCTGCGAGCAGCGCGCAAACAACCAGCAGCAACAACGCACCTCTTCGAGTGCGCGTTATCGCGAACCGTTGCAAGGTCAGCGTCGGCCCACTGCCTCGGGCAGCCCTGCGTCGACCTCGGATTGGAACAAATAATGGCATGAAGGAGTTCGCTCTTGATCTCTCACCCTAATCAGCTGCGCGTGCGTGGGTGTCATGCCTCAGTAAGCGAATTGTCATTGCTTTGTTGCGGCCGCGGAGGTGTCGCGAAGCAAGGAACGCTTGCGACAACTAAGGTTTTTTCGCGCAAGGATGCGAGGTGGCGCTGCCAATGCCGTCGCTCCCGTAGATAGCGGAGGCCCTCCACGATGTGAAAACGCAGCCGGAAGAGGATAAAGTGCAGCTGCCGTTGATAGCGGCGAAGACGTTCCGGCCATGCCTCCCCGGCAGGCGCCTTCGCGAGGGAAGGCGGCAGACGGCGCGGCAGCAGAGCTTGCATGACCGTCCGCTTTGCCCGCGGTCCGCCTGCATCCAACTCGCGCTGCAGTAGCAGATACAGCTTGTTGCCGGGAAAGTCCGCGAAGACCACGCGAGCGCCATAGCGTTCTACCCAAAGCCGTTCAGCGAGTGGAAGGGCCACGACGGTCCAGCGCGTCAAGGCCTCGGGCGCGAACTCACCCATAAGGGTTGAGATCAGATGAACTGTAAGTCCTAATCCCGAAACCGCTCGCGAATTGGCTCCCGCTAACGCCTCAAGTTCAGCCCAGAAGCCTGCATCATCGCGGCGCGCCAGCACATGCCTGCGAAACTCAACCAGGTGCGCCGTGCGCTGGGATTCGCTGCGGATGTGCTTGAACGCATGCATGCCCTGACCCAAAAATAAATCCGTTGCTTGTAATACAGGCATGTGCGCCAGCCGCATCGGCTGAAAGATCCGGCGCGCCAGCAGGGATGCCGGCATATCGCCTGAGGTCTCCAAATGCAACTCCACGCAGCGCTGTGTTGCCGGCTTGTAGAGCTGCTCCAGGGTGAGCTCCTGGGTCATGGGCGTCTTGAACTCCCAACTGCGTCCACTGATGGCGTGCAGCCTGTACCCTCGGGCCTCGAGCAGCCGGCGCGCGCTGGGCGCATCTTTCGCCGCGATAAGAAAGTCGTGATCAAGCTGGGAACGCAATTCCATCTTCGGCACGGAGTGCGGCCAAAGCGAGAATCCCTTCAACGTTGCATACGTAAGATCAGCGGCCTGAAACGCCCGGTGAATCGCCGCTGCTTCAGCCAGCATGTCTTCGGTTCGTTCCCGGCTATCGGTCATATTCTGCCGCAGCCGCTGCAATACAGCTTCCGGCAGCACGGAGGTACGGCCAAGCGCGATGAGGCGGTCAAAAAAATACAGAGCCAGCCCGCTCGTATCCAGCCAACGCAGCATATGCCGCCATTCACGCGCGGAGAGATTCTTGAGCAGCCCGAACTCCGTTGGCGCTGGATCGCGGAAGGCCAGCAGCACCTCTTGACGCGCTGCCTGCTTCCCCTGCAGTCGGATAGGTGAAGGAAATTCATTCGAGCACAGGGACGGTGACGGGGGAGGAAACGAACTGTCGAGGTGGCGTTTCATTGGCATGGGGCAGGCATGAACTCATACCGCACTCCTCAACGTAGCCGTCGCTTGCTCGCCCGATGTCACCTGGCTGTCAGTTGATTGTCATCGCATTATCGAGCGAACCTTCCGCGCAAGGATGACAATTGTTTGACAAAGAACAGACGATCCTTAGACACCTTCGCCTAGCGAACACCGTTAGGGTTTGGACATGCAGCCTCTCGCAAAAGTCCGCATTCTTCTCAAACGGGTATCGTCCGCTTGGCACTTGGTTCTTGGTTTGGCGATACTGTGCGCCGCAAGGTGCGCGGTCGCGCAAGATACGCCGCTGATCTCGGGCGGCGTTGCGTTTCTGACCAACACCACTGACGGCAAGACCACCTATCTTCCTCTTTTTGAGCCGCTCATCGCGGCTCCCATAGGCAATCGCTTCCTCATTGAGTCCCGCGCCGCATTGACGGAGTCCTTCTTCCCGCAAGGCGGCGCTCAGTCAGGATATGACCATGCCCATTTCATCGGCCTGACCTACCTGGAAGGGGATTACTTCGCCACGCCCAAGCTCACGATTGTTGGCGGCAGCTTCCTTATACCTTTCGGCACTTACAACGAGCGGCTTTCTCCCGTGTGGATCAACAATTTTCAAGATGGTCCCCTGATTGCCAGTCTTGGGTTAGGCACAGGAACGGGTACGGGCGGCCAAGTGCGTGGCTCCGCCATTTCGAAGCCTAAATATTCGGTTGACTATGCGGCCTACTTCTCGGCCCGCAGCGGCAACCAGCAGTTCAACTCGCAACGTTCCTCCGGCGGCCGCGTTGATCTGTATCTTCCCGAGAATCGCCTGGAGGTCGGGCTATCCTATGGACGCTTCCTGCAGGGAACGCATGAGAACTTCTACGGCGGCCATGTCTGGTGGGAACCGAAGGACACTGCCCTTCGTTTGCGCTCGGAGTTCGCGCGCGGGCACCATGCCCAGGGCTACTGGCTAGAGGCC
The DNA here is from genome assembly GCA_965277925.1 of Granulicella sp. Lineage (GTDB taxonomy): Bacteria > Acidobacteriota > Terriglobia > Terriglobales > Acidobacteriaceae > Granulicella. Next base: position 4,694,376 of record OZ255850.1, read on the forward strand.
GACTACCGGACACAGGCCTTTGGCGGCTTGGACAGTTGGGTGGGCCGCATCGAGCCGGTGTTCCGCATGCAGCAGACGTTTCGTCGCGACACGATCGTCAGTGATGGCCTGCCGTTTGTAAATACCCAGCGCGCCGAATTCGGATTGGATTACAACCTGCCGCACAATTCGCGGATCCTCACAAGCTACTCCCGGCAGTTCTCATCGACCGGCGACTTCAACATCTGGGAGACGGGAATTGTGTACCGGATCTTGTTTCCCACGTGGAAAGGAAAGGGATTATGAACCGCAAGCATACGCTCGTCTCTACACTCGCCTTTTGCTCCGTGCTCCTGCCGTTGGTCGCCGTGTCACAGGACCAACGCAAGGCATCGACGCCGCCCGCGACGCAACCAGCAGCTTCGAGCAACCACACTGCAACGCACGAAGACGGAGCTAAAGATGGCCAGCGGGTCTTTGAGCAAAACTGCTCGCGTTGCCATTGGTCACCTGAGGGCTTTTCTCCGCGCATTACTGGTACGGTAGCTCGGCATATGCGCGTGCGCGCTGCATTGAGCGAGAAGGATTACAAGGCGCTTATGAGGTTCCTGAACCCTTAGCGTCGTTAGAGCCACAGCAGGTTGGCTCCTTGCGTGTGGGTGGAACAGATTCCGAGAGAGCTAGACTCCGTAGCAAGGCTTCAACCGTGCTGTTTTATTTACAGCAACTCGTTAAACGCTCCGGAGGTACGCAAGGACAGGAAAACCTCTCCTGTCCTTGTCTTTTGCAACGCACCTCAGAGCTGTGCATGAAGGTTCTCGATTCGTGTAATTGCGTCCGCGGCAAGCGCCTGGTCCGGCCCATCCCGCATGGCGCGCAATCTTTCGAGCGAGCCGGTGTCACCCTGCAAACTCACGATGAGAATCGCCCGTTCGCGTACTCTTGCATTTGGACTTTGGAGCACCGCACGCACCGCCGGCAGAACCGCCGGACCGGCCTGCACCAGCATCCATTCCGCTTTATCCGCGACGTCGGGATCGCTATCGCCTAGCGCCGCGATGGCCCGCCGTGGGTCCGCCCCGATCCTGTCCCATAGTTGAAACGCCGCAACCACCCCGTTCATCTGCGAAAAATCGTCACTGGAGCGAAAGGCTTGCGTTTCGAGTGCTTCCGTCACCCTTTCGCCCGGTATGTGCGAGAGTGCCTGCATCATCTTCATCTGGCAGCGAAACAACGCTGTTTCTGTAACGATCTCCGCCGCGCTGAGTTGCGGCGGTTTGCGCTTCGCGTACGCGTCATAGAGGATACGCGCGGCACGCATCTCGACCTGCAACTGGCTAGCGATGGCGTTCCCCGCGATGCTGGGCTGATGACGCGCCAGGGCCAGTGCGGCGGCCCCGCGGACCGCGGCATCGTTATACGAAAGCAGGGGCAGCAACGTTTGCGCGCTCACCTCGCCTGGCGTCTGCGCCAGAGCCCACAGTGTCTGCTGCAACACCTGCGGATCAGGATCGGTGAGCAGCGGCAATAACATGGCAACCGGAGTTTGCAAGCGACCCAGCGCCCACGCTGCATTCGCTCGTGCATCGGCATTTGGTGCATGCAAGGCTGCAGCAAAAGCGGCAGGCGAAGCCCGCGGCGTTGCGGTAAGGAGGGCGATGGCGGCGGCGCGCGACACGTGGTCGTCAGGATCGAGCAACCAGCTCTGGAACTCTGCCTGCAGAGGGAACCCTCTGTAGCGCGCGAGCTTCAAGATGGCCGTGGTGCGAACACTGCTCTCGCCCGCGTTGGCCTGAAGCGCTAACACGTTCAGGGTGCGCTCCACCGGCCGGCCGACCGCGTCGGAGCCCAGGCGTGGATAGTCAACGTTAATCCCGTCCACTCCGTTCGCGACGGCGGCCTTCATGGCCGCGAGATCCATCTCCTGCTTGCTGTCGGAGAAGTTGGCTATCACGGCTTTGCCGGCACGATGGTACTGTTTCACCTGCTCCGCCGTCACACCGGCGCGCACCCAGACCGTGCCTGCGCCGGTTCCGGTGGCCTCCGGATCGAGACGCTTGATGTCCGCCCATTCGCCATTGAACTGGACGCGCTGGAGCATGCCTTCGCGCTGCAGGATCTGCAGTACAGCAACGCCGATGTCTTTTGTTTTGATATCCAGCACGAGGCGGATATCAAGGGTTCGGGCCAGGCGCAGCGCGTCCTCGAACAGCGCGATATGCTCTCCGGCGAAGCGCTCGCCCATCCAGGCGCCGGCATCCCGCATCTCGAGGTCGGCATAGAAAGAGGTCTCTACGTCCCCAACGCCGTCCGTCAGTCGCTCCAGCACCCCGTCATGGTTGAGCACGATTTTGCCATCGAGAGTGCGGCGAAGGTCTAACTCGACGACATTGCATCCGAGCAGCGCCGCCTGTTCCAGGCTTTCGAGCGTGTTCTCCGGCACGTCTTCGTTCGCGGTGCGATGGCAAAGCAGCACCGGGCCGGGGCGCACGGCGGATGCGTGCGCGGCCGCGGGAGTCGTGGCGAGCGTGAAAGCGACAATCGTGCAAGCGACGAGCGTGGAAGCGACAATCGTGAAATCGCCAATCAAAGGTCGGTACATTGCATAGCTCCTTGAACCTCTGGTGGACATAGGCGTTACGCGCACTTAGCGGGTTATGCCATCTCGATTGGGTGGCGCATGTGCGATGCGACGAGGAAGCGAAACAGGAGGGCCACGGCAAACGCCATCGCGGCGATCGCAAGCAGCACAGGCGGATAATGAAATCGCGTAAACAGCACACCCGCCAAGGCCGTGGCGGCCGAGCCTGCCAGCGCATTGCAAAACAGCGCCATCGCCGCGGCCGAGCCCCGCCGCCTGTCTTCGGTCTCATTCATCAGCAGGTTGTAAAGCGCCGGCGAGCTGATCCATTGCGCAGCAGAAAACGTCAGATAAAGCGGGATCGCGAGTTTAGGTGTGTGCGCTCCTCCCAAGGCCGCCAACGCGAGTGCCGCCGTGACCTGGGTCGCCAGAATGCCGTGGACCAGACCCAGAACACGGAGCAGCACGGGGGTCAGCAGGCCCATGATGAATTGCACAATTTGGACGGTGGAGAAGAGCAGAGCAACGCTGGTCAACGGGAGATGCAGACCGCGCACGAGATAAACGTTGGCGAACGGAGCAAACGCGGCCAGCGTGCCTGACCAGAGCGCCATGCACGGTAGATAACGCAGAAGGAAGGGTTGCAGCTTCCAGGCGCCCATCCAGGTTCGCATCCGGATGCCCATCCGGGCACCCATCCGGGCGCGCGTCCCGGCGCCCATCCAAGGATGACCCGAAGATCCTGTTTCTATTGCGGTCTCTTCCTGCCCGGGCGCGGGAACGTGCAGACGCATCACCGGGACCAGGGCTACCAGAGCAAGCGCGCAGGAAAGCAGCAGGATCAGCCGCTTCACCTCTGCTGACTGCATGGCATAACCCGCCGCGCGCAGCCATCGCGGCAGATAACCGCACACCACGCCGCCCAGCGCGCTGGTGCCAATGCTGACAGAGAAGATGAGGCTGAACGCCGAGGCGCGGTTTCGTTCCGTGGTGAGTCTCGCCACGGTGGGCAGAAACGCGACACCCCATCCGCTCATGGCTGCGCCTACGAGAAAAGCGAGGCCGATCTGCGCGGGTTCCCACATCCACAGCGTTCGCATCGCGCCCATCATCGGCGCGCTCACAAAGCACAGGATGAGCAGTGTCTTCACGCCATACCGCCGGGCCAATTCACCGGCGGGCAGCGTTCCCGCGAGCGAGCCGAGCGTCAGCGCGCCGCTTACCCAACCGATGGCGCGATCATTGAAGTGGAAGTCCAGCAGATACAAATTGAACAGAAAGAAGTACACGGCAAAACCGGCGTCGAAAAAGAACGCCGAAGTAAAAAACCTCCAATAGCCGCGGCTAAGGTTTTGCTCGCGTAACCATTGCGCGGGCCTTCTCCAAACGGCCGCGGCTCTGCTTGGACTCGCCGCGGCCTGGGGCCCCGCTTGCACTAAGCTCCCTCCCGCACAAGTGTCCGCAGGCGTCCAACGGCGCCATCCAGATCGCTGTAACGCAGCTCGAAGACCTCCGCTGTCAGAAGTTGCTCGATCGATCGCAACTGCGCGCTTCTCGCTTCGGAAGGACCGAACAGCATCTGCTGCATGGCACCACGCGCCACGTCCTTGCGGTAGGGCACAAGCTCCGTTTCAGTGGCCTCGCCGCGCTTCAAAAACACGAGAAAGTCCACCCGCGCGGTCTCCGCGCATACGATGTTCCTGAAGCTGGCTATCGGTATCTCGATCGAAGGCTTTCCCGCGGCCCGGGGCGTGATCGGCGCGTCTTCCACCTCTGGAAACAGGGCAGCGCCAGTAGGCCGGAGGCGTACCTGATGGCAGTTGCCGGTCACGATCCGTCCCGTGCCGCCGTTAGGCAGATAACTTGCATCGTCGGAGATGTAGGTCCATCCTTTGCGCGCACAGGCAAAGGAAAGTGTCGATTTGCCCGCGCCCGAATCGCCGCACAGCAACACGCCCTTGCCATCGAGGGCGACACACGCCGCATGCACCGCCGTCACATGACGCGCCGTGATGCACGAAAGAGGCGTCGACAGCAGGAAATAAGTTACATAAAGCGTGTGTTCGAGTGCGGCGCTCGTAACGCAGGTCGTCACCGTGCTCCGTGCCAGGTCGACGACCGAATAGTTCACGTTATCGGCGAGGCACAGTAGCAGCGGGGAAACAAGGCGGTAGGTCGGCTCCGGCGGGCACTCGGTTTCGCCACCCTCTAAAACGCGGATCGAGCAAAGGATGGGATCGGTCTGGCGCCGTTGCGTGAACTGTCCCCATTGGCCTTGTAAGAGGTCAAGCACCTCCACGGCGTTGGTCTCCACTTGAACGGGAAAACCGAACGGAAAAAATGTTCTCCTCAGCGTGAGCGGTGGCGACTCCAATTCGTGCCTCGAGAAGTCAGGCGGCACTGCATCGTCGCATGCGCGTTCAAGCTCTTGAATCGTCATCGTGTTTCTTTCCCTGGAAGTAGATATGGTCTTCGCCATTCGGTTGGCGACGGCGAATCGTGGAGATCAGAACAGGAACTTGGCGGCGAACTGAATGATCCGGGGGTTCGCCGAGGTGCTGAGGATCTTCCCGAAGGTCTGGCTTGGCACGGGATTTGCCAGCGTCGGATCATTGAAGCCAAGATTCGTGTTCGGATTGCTAAATTGTGGTGTGTTGGTCAAATTGAAGAACTCGGTACGAAACTGGAAGCTGCGCGTTTCCTTGATTGGGAAAGCTCGCTCGATCGCGAAATCAAGATTGTGCTGACCGGGCCCGCGGACGATACCGACGCCGCTGTCACCGAAGTTCTGGTCCGCGGGGCTGGCGCCAAACGGAGCCTCCGGCGCTCGCGTGAAGGCGCTCGGGTCAAGGTAGCTCGTGGCCACGCGAGAAAACAGCGAGCCGTGCGTGGAAGGATTGCTCCCCGTGCGCTGTGCCCGAACCTCCCCGCCCAGCAGACCGTAGACGGAGCCTGCATTCCCATCAAAGATGCTGAGCGGAATGCCGGACTGCAGCACGGCGATACCGGAAAATTGCCAGTTGGACAGAACGTACCGCTCAGGCGGTGCAAGGCTCGCGAATTTTGGCGCTGTATATTCGAAGCTTACGACAATCCGTTGGTCGCGATCATCGCCGGCGAGACCATAAGACGAGTCGCGCAGGTCGAGTTGATTGTTGGTCGGGAGCTGCAGCTCAAAGGTGTCCATGCCAGCTTCGCCGTTGACCTCATCGAGGTTCTTGGACCAGGTATAGCTGGCTTGCAATTGGAAGCTGCGCCCAAGCTGTCTCGTCAGGCTTGTCTGCAACGAATTGTAGTTGCCGATGAATACCGAATCGGTGAGCAGCGAACCTTGGCTGATGCCCTGCACCGGCAATCGAGCGCTGACGTTGGCGATGGAGTTGGTCGTTTCACCATTGACTGCGTTGGTCGGGCTGGCTAGCAGCGCCTGGTCAAATTCAACCTGCCCGGAACGATGGGCCGAAAACGTGCCGACATAGCCCACCTGAAGCAGGTAATTGCGCCCGAGCGCGTATTGCACGTTGAGGTTGTACTCCTGCGTCCGCCCGTCCCGCAGGTGCGGGTTGAGCGCCTCGATAAAGGGTGACGTTGCCGCCGAGCGCGGCACGAAGGCAGGGAAGCTCGATGCGGGAGGTACCAAGGGTGTGAAGGGAGCTTGCAGCGTGGCCGGCCCATTCGGCGCACCAAAGCCTACCTGTAGAGACGAAAAGGGAGGTTGATCGAGCGTCTGCTCCGCGATGGTATTCGAGTGCCGGTCGTAGTAGATGCCGTAGCCACCGCGAACCACCAGCACGGGGCGTTCCGTCACCTGCCACGCGAATCCGACGCGTGGAGATACATCGTTGAGCGGCGTCAGATATTGGCTCGCATAGGGTGTCCGCCCATAACCTTGGGGCAGCGTGCCGACGAAGTTTGCAGGTAAGGTGAAGCCATTGAAGGTCCCCGCCGCCGGGATGGGACCCGTGGTGGCGATCGACGGATCGAAGTTCGCCAGACGGCCGTTCGTCTCCGTTGGCGCACTGAAAATTTCATAGCGCAAACCGGCGTTGAGGGTAAACCGCGGCGTCAACTTGATATCGTCCTGCGCAAACCCAGCGAGATCCGTATATCGCGTGTCCCTGCGAAAGATGCCCCCCCCGGACTCGGACAGGGAGACATTACTGAGGCCTTGCGGGCTGCCGTTCTGCGCGGCGCTCTCTCCAAGAAGAAAATCGTCGAAGGTTCCGATTTGTAATAGACCGTCGGTCTCCTCAGGCTGGTCTTCAGCCAGCTCATACCGCTTCAGTTCCAGGCCGAAACGTGCGTTATGGCGGCCTTCGGTGAGGGCAAAGATGTCCTGCCATACGAAGGTGTTCGTCACCTGGAAGGACGACGGCGTGCCTCCGTCACCCAGAGTGAAGCCGCCTACCCTAAGTCCTGGGGCGTGCGAGGCCGGCCCCGGCGATCCTGTGGGAATGTCCTGACCGATCGCCGCCGCCGCAAGCGAATTTTGTACGGTCGCCAGACCATCGAATCGGATATAGCCGAAGCGAGCGACATTGACGGCATTCGACGCAACGACGTGCGTGTCCGCAAGAACGAAGTTGGTATTGCGGTTCAGGGCGTTCGTGCCCCATCCCGGCACGTTGGCGCCCCCGTTCGGCGAGAAGGGCTCAGCGATGATGGCGCGCGACCAGAAGAAGCGCTCATCCAGCGTGTTCGCTCCGCTGAGTGCTTTGTCGAGATTTGTTGTGAACTGGTCTTCACTGTAGTATGCGGGCGGTGCAAACGTGGACTCCCCCAGTGGCACCTGATCGGAAGCATTCGGTCCCGTGGCCGGCAGCACGGTCTGTGGGCTGGGCACGACGAACTGTCCATTGGGCAGCTTCGCGTTCAGGATTGCCGCGGCGACGGGGTTGATATTGGAACCGTCGCAGGCCACCTGCGCACCGCCGGCCTGGGTCAGATAGCCCGTAGCGACCGTACCTTGTACATTGTTGTGTCCAGCCGGACAGAACTGGGCTCCCAGGGTCGCCGCGGAACGATCCGCTGTAAGTAGCGGCAAGATCGTGTGCTGGAGACCGCCTAATCCATTCGCGGATCTCGTTCCCTGATAGGCGCCGAAGAAGAATAGCTTATCTCGCAGTACGGGGCCGCCGACGGAGGCTCCGAACTGGTTCTGCTTCAGCTCGGGCCTCGGGTTGCCCTCCTGTTTGTTGAAGAACTCGTTCGCATTGAAGATGTTGTTGCGCACGAACTCCCATACGCTTCCGTGGAACTGGTTCGTTCCGGCCTTGCTGATCAGGTCAACATTGGCCCCGGAACCGCGTCCGTACGCGGCATCGTAATTTGCCGTTTGGACCTGGAACTCCTGAATGGTGTCCGGCGCGGGAACCGCCGTGCCCACCTGCGAGGTTATTGCGGAGTTCGCTGGCGAGTTCTGCACTAGATTGTTGGCGTCCACACCGTTGAACTGGACGTTGTTGGCTGTCGGGGTCGCGCCGTCAGAAGACACATTCTGCGTGTTTGTGCCGAGTCTCCCTGCGTTGGGGAGGTCGACCACCACGCCCGGCGAAAGCGCCAGGATCTGCGTGTAATTGCGGTTGGATAAGGGAAGCAGTTGAATGGCCTCGGCGTCGACCAGGCCGCCCAGGGTTGAGCTTTCCGTCTGTGTGATGTTCTTGTTTCCGGCCACTTCCACGGTTTGAACTGCTTTCGCGACCCGCAGACTGACGTTTACCGAGGAGGTTTCGCCGGTGGTTACGCGGATCGAATGCGTGGTGTTCTCCGCAAAGCCGTCCGCATGTACGGTCACGGTATAGCTGCCCGGCAGTAATAGGGGCACCCGGAAGACGCCGCTGCTGGTCGTCCTCACCGAACGAGGGACATGGGTCCCCTCGTACACCGTGTCCACTTCAGCGTTGGCGACGATGCGGCCGGATGGATCGACCACCACGCCATAGATGGCGCCCGTTCCCGGTGTTTGGCCATAGGCTGAGAGCCCTGAAAGTAAGCACCCCAGCACGGCAGCGCCGAACGCCGCCAAGAGAAGCCTCGCCTTCCCATGTGTGATTTTTGAAACGGTCACTCTCACCCTCCACATCTCCTTCGCTAAACCTGAGTATGAGGAAGATGTCCAAGCGAATTGTTATTGACTTGTCATTCCTTTGTTGCGCTGGCTAGATATCTTGCTAAATATAGAGAAGCGATCGAACTCGCTGTCCCCCGGGCCTTCGCCGCGGCGAAAAGTCATTGCATTGTCACGGTTGTGGTCTCAAGCTCTAAAAAGGCAAAGACCGCGAGAGAATGTATGCTCATGGGCAGTATCTCTACGCGGTTCCCGGTCCGGAGTTCCTTGAAGAGCCTCAAACCATCCGCGGCGCATGCTGCCCAGCGATCGTATGAAGCGAAGCCAAACGGCTTTGCCACGCGAACCATGTTGCTCGGTTCGCTTGCCTTGGTGGTGATTGGCACCACGGCCGCAAGTCTTTCTGTTCTTCGCGCCAGACTGCACCGGCAGGTTGAGCGTGATTTTTCCAATGACCTCCATCGCTCCATCGATACTTTCTCCGACCTGCGCCGCCAGCGCATGCTTACGCTGCAACATGAGAATGCTTTGCTCGCCGATCTGCCGAGCCTGAAAGCACTGATGACCACCCAGGACGTTCGCACCATCGTCGATGGCGGGGCGGAGTTCTGGAAGGTGAGTGGCGACGATTTATTTGCCTTAGCCACGCCGGGCGGAAAGGTGATCGCGGCCTACGCCACCGGCACAGCAGCCGATACACGGCTTGCTCCCGACCTTTCCGCGGCTATGGTGCGGAGAGATCACGGGTATCTGCTAAGCGCCGGCCGCCTCTTCGAGTATTCCGTGCAGCCACTTAGATTCGGGGACGAAGCCACGGGCACGCTGCTCGGCTACGTGATCGGCGGTCAAACAGTGAACGCTGCTTTCTTGAACGAAGTTAGCAGCCCCGCCTCGGCGCAGGCGCTCTTCCTGTCCGGAACCCATGTTCTTGTTTCCACTTTGCCGCTTTCAGCCGCGCGGCAGCCGCGCGGTCTGCAAACGGCTGCGAGCAACGGCGGCAACGTTGGTTTGCTTGTGGTGAACGGAACTCACTATCTTGCCATGTCCTCCGATCTTTCCGGGGATGCCGCGATGCCACTCCGTCTGGTGCTGCTGAAATCGCTGGCCGAGTCGGAGCAGGACATCCGTGACATCAACCGGAATGTAACCGCGATCGGCTTGCTTGCATTCCTGGTGGGCTCCCTGGTCATGCTGGCGCTCGCCAAAGGCGTCACCGCGCCTCTAGAGCAGTTGACTCGGAGCGTGCGTGCCTTCGGGCGCGGCGATGCTTCCGCCGCCTTGCCGAGCGGAGGAACGCGCGAGGTGAGGCTGTTGAGCGCCAACGTGGCAGGCATGCGTCAGCGCATCACGGAGACAAGCCGTGCGCTGCTCGAAGCTGAACGGCTTGCGACCATCGGAAGGATGGCAAGCTCTATTTCGCACGACATCCGCCACTATCTCGCGGCGGTCTATGCCAATGCGGAGTTCCTCGCGGCTCCCGGCCTGACTAAGTTGGACCGTGAAGCGCTGCTCGCGGAGATCACGGTTGCGGTCCACGGCACAACGGAGCTGATCGACTCCCTGCTCATCTTCAGTCGAACCGGCTATGGAGTACAACGCACCGCACAGCGGTTTGCTGATCTTATGGATCGTGCCGTCTTGCTGCTTCGGGCTCATCCTGATGCGGACGGCATAGACATTCGCATCGAGTTCTCTGAGGCGCATGAGGCTACAACGTTGGTGGATGCAAAGCAGATTGAGCGAGCTCTGTACAACCTGCTCCTGAATGCCTGCCAGTCAGCAAGGGTTACACAAAACTCACCCGCCGTGCTCATTCGATGTGAGATAACGGATGAGACAGTCTCGATTTTTGTGATCGACAACGGCCCTGGGGTGCCGGCGGCCGTCCGTGAGAACCTGTTTGAGCCTTTTGTCAGCGAAGGCAAGCAGAAGGGCACGGGACTTGGCTTGACGCTGACCCAGAGCATCGCGAAGGAGCACGGCGGCCATGTGCGGCTGGTGGCGAGCGTGCCTGGAGAGACCATCTTCTCGTTCACCGTGCGACGTAGGCTCTCTCCTTAAGAAACGAGTCATCCCCAGATGCTTCAGCCTTCCAACCGAGGTTCGTAACCATGTTTAAAATTTCCCACACGCTCGTTGGCCGCTTGGCGCAACATATCTTGTTCGCGGGTTGTTGTGCCTTCGCCTTCCACGCCGGCCTGTCGCTTGCGCAGCAGCCTGTCCCTGGGGAGATCGACGCGGAATCACAACGGCAGCTCGACAAGCTGAGTGCGGCGCTGGCGCAGACTCAGGCGCAACTAGACGCCTCGCAGCGGCAGTTGGAACAACTCAAACAGCAGTTGGTCGCGCTTCGGCTGCAGACCCGGCAGGGCTCCGTGCAAGCTGCGCCAACAGGTGCCGAGGTTCCGGCGCAGTCGGCGACCCAGGCAAATGCTACTCAGGCAAATGCTACTCAGGCAAATGCGACCCAGGTAAATGCGACCCAGGTAAATGCGATCCAGGTAGATGCGATCCAGGCAAATGCGACCCAGGTAAATGCGATCCAGGCAAACGAGATCAAGGTAAACGAGATCCAGGAGCGGCAAGCGGTTCAGCAAAGCGAGCTCGCCACGCTCGATCAGTCCAAGGTAGAAAGCGACTCAAAGTACCCTGTGAAACTCACCGGGCTCATCCTCTTCAACGCATTCACCAATAGCGCCAGTGTCGACCTGCCTGCTACGCCGACGATTGCCCTCGGCGGACACGGCAGCACCGGCGCGTCCTTCCGGCAAACCCTATTCGGCATCGATGCACGGGGACCCACCCTTTTGGGGGCAGCCAGCCGGGCGAGCGCGCGTGTAGACTTTTTTGGCGCGGCGACGCAGGGTAGTTACAATGAGCTTGGTGGTTTGCTGCGGCTGCGCACGGCACAAGCCACGCTGACTTGGCCCCATGCCGAGGCTTTCGTTTCCTTGGAGCGTCCTCTGATTAGCCCATTGACGCCGACATCGTTGACCGCGGTCGCGGAGCCCGCGCTCGCCTGGTCCGGCAATCTCTGGGTTTGGGCGCCGCAGGCCGGTGCCCGTTACACCGAAGATGTCCTCGGCCTGCGTGCGAGGGCGGAAGTCGCGCTGATCGATGTGCCGGACCCGCCGGGCGCGACCGGCGCGAGCAATACAAGCCTCGCTGAATCAAGCCGGCGTCCGGGCACGGAGCTTCGTTTGTCTCTGCTCGGTCATCATGACGACCGAGGCGCGCAGATCGGGGTGGGCGGCTATTTTTCGCCGCATCGCACGTCTGGAGGAAGCAGCTTCAATGCCTGGGCGGGCACACTCGACTATCGGCTTCCGATCGGCCGGTATGTGGAGCTAAGCGGAAGCGCTTACCGCGGACAGGCCTTGGGAGGGCTGGGCGGCGGCGGCTATGAAGATTTCGTTTACCAGAGGTCGGGCGACAGCACGGATTTCCGAGCTCTAGAGGATGTAGGCGGCTGGTCGCAGGCGAAGTATCGCGCCTCGGAGCGGCTGCAGTTCAACGCGGCCTTCGGCATGGATAATGTGTTCGCAGGACAACTGCGGCCCTACGCCGTCACCAACGGCTCAACTTATCAAAACATCGCTCGCAACCAGACTCTTTTCTCCAACGTCATTTGGAGTCCGAGTGCCTACCTTCTGTTCTCCCTGGAGTACCGGCATTTGCTCACTGCGCCGGTAAATAAAACTCCTTGGGAAGCGAACATCTTCGGCCTTGCGGCGGGGTATCGTTTCTGAATGCGATTAAGTGTCTTCGGCCGCTGTGTCTGCGCCCTCATCTTCGGGGTTCCGCTGGTTGTCCGCGCTCAGAACGCGGCTTCCGCCCCTTCAGAAAATCCGAGTGCGACCATCGAAGCACACCTTGCTACGGCCACGAAGACTCGGGGAAAAGGAACCCCGCAATCGAATCCAAGACGAATTCCGCCTGCTGTCCTTTGGTTGCGTCCCTTGAGTAAGGCGCCTGTATTCTGGCCTGCTGTCGAGCAGCACCGGGACACCCTTCTACAAAAGAACAAGATGTTTTTGCCGCACCTGCTCGTGGTTCCAGTCGGCAGCTTGGTTTCGTTCCCAAACGAAGACCCATTTTTTCACAACGTCTTTTCGCTCTTTGATGGAAAGCGCTTCGATCTCGGGCTTTATGAAGCGGGCAGCACACGAGAGGTCAGGTTTTCTCGCGAAGGCATCTCGTACATCTTCTGCAATATTCATCCGGATATGAGTGCCGTGGTAATCGCATTAACCACCCCCTGGTTTGCCGTCAGCGATGCATCGGGATTGCTTCGACTGCAAGCCCCAGAGGGGACCTACGAAGCCCACCTTTGGGTGGAAGGAATGCCCCAAGATGAATTAGATACTTGGGCCCATGTTGTACATATCGGGCCACGGCACAATGACCTTGGCGTGATCTCAGTGTCAGTGGACAAGAGCCTCGCGCATCGCAACAAGTTTGGCCAGTCGTATACCGATCCAACAAAAATATACTAGGCGAATATAAGGCGAATCTGATATTGTTAGGGAGCGATTGCCGATGGACAAAAGCTGCTTCCCGAATGGGATTGGGGTGCGGCCAAACTCGATTCCGGGATTCCCGATACGTTCGGGCATGCTCCATCGCTAAATGATCACCCGGCTGCGTTTCAAATTGCCGCCATGCATATATGGGACGAGTATGCCGCGACTCGTATGAGCGGTCATATAGATCCCGATGCTGCCACAGGCTATCAAGAAAATCTGAAGACGCTGGTGACGGCTGCGGAGCCGTTCAGGATTGAGCGGGTAACTGCATATCGTTTACATGGATACCATAAGCGGGTTTTTGGAGAAGTGAACGGGTTTGCGGGACGTCTATTGCGCTCGCTTGCATATTTGCGTGGTCACTTGGACAGTCTGGACCTAGAAGTGGACTCTTTGCCGTCAATGGTAGCGCTGGTGACTTCGACGCCAGGGCTGGGTGACCTGATCCAGGAGCTCCACGGTCATCTCCGCCCTCTTTGGGAGACCCAGGATTTGTGGACCACACAAGAAGCTTTCTCACCGCTATGCGGCCTTGTGAACGATTTGCTCGCTGCATATGGGATTTACATGAGTGGATCCGGAGATAGTTGGAGGATGAGCATCCCCAAACGGCTGAGACGGTGCCTACGCGAGACGCAGTCGAAGAGTTCTGCGCCATGATCGGCAAACCCCTTAGTAACTTCTTACCCTGATGTGATGTGACGCCTCGACTCCGAGGAGGAAGGTCTGCTCTCTCGGAATGGCTTGGAAGTCGCGTTAGCGTCCTCCATCCAGCTACCCAGTAATGCGCGATAGCTGACCCGCCCGGACAAGAAGATGAGCGCCTTCACACATCAATGACGCGTTCGCACATTCCGCGTTGACGTTGGCATGGGACCGTTCCGAGGATGTCTGGCTCTTCGATCAGCGAAAATATGAAGGTTTTCCCCCTAGGTCCTTGATAGACGTCCCAAAGGGATAGACAACAGCGTTGTCTATCACGAAGAAGCGCTCGGCAAAGCGTTTTGACGAGCGGAGAAGGGGGTTCGGTAAGGATATCGACCTGGATGCATGCAGTAGGCACAGCGTTTAAGGTACCGGCTCCATACCCGTCGATCAAGCGCAGACGCGCTCTTGCAGTTGCGAACATCCGCGAAGCCGACGAGAACCTTGGTAATGGTGCAGTTTCCGGAAAGCCGGTCACTCACCCCGAATCGCTGCCCGCCCAAGACTCGGCGCGAGTGATATCGCAGGAATAACAGAAGCGCAGAGCGGGGAACTGGCAAACTTCTAAACCAGTTCCTTCTTGCCTTTGAGTTGGAAGCGAATCGTGAAATAGGCGATGACCATGACGAAAGGCGCAGCGACGGCGATGGTCATCACGTATCCATGGAATGTCTCCGCTCCAATAAGACCCAGACGCAGGGCTGCATAGAAGAGCGCCAGAGGTCCACACAACATAACTATTGCCATTCCCGCTAGAGCTGGGCGGATATGGATGCGGCCTGGTTCTTTAGCCGCTACCCAGAAGAGTGGCCCGGCGGCTGCAAACATGGCAATTGCCAGCAACCCCGGTACGAAAAGGTACGCTCTACAAGAGTCAGCGTGGTCCCTTCGCATGTGTCAACATCGAGATCGTCGTGACGCAGGTTCTCGACTTGCTGCTGTAGGTGGCTGCGCAGCAGTGAAAGGGCTGGTCGAGTGGTAATTTGTTTGCAACCGTCGTTTCAGAAAGCGCACAGCGGCTCGCGATCGTTCGACCGTCTTCCTTCCGACGCACTTCGACCACGCCCTGATCGCGGACAGGCCGTTCTCGGTGGACCAGCACCATACGGCAGTAAAGTCAGAACGTCTATCCTTCCAATGCCTGGAAATCCGGCTAGCTCTCGATAGCGCTCTTCTCCGGCCTTTCAGGCGAACTGCTAAGCTTCCTGCGACGTAACCGCTCCGTTGAGCCGACCCAATGTCGCTCATGCTGGGCCATCGGAATTTCTGTGCGCTCCGATGGGCGCTCATCTTCCAACCTCCATTTGCGCCGTTCTCTTATTGCGACGCATGGACCACGGTTGGCACGCTCCGTCCACTAGGACGAATCGTCCCACCCCCTCTTGCTGCTTTCCGTGTCGTGGGCTGTACTGAAGATGCGGCGCAATCGAGCATAGGAGATAGAACATGAACAAGCGGGACGAAATCATGCTTCTCTGGAATGTAACTGCGGACGCCGTAACTCTTCATCCGCTGGACTACTGCGCCGCGGTGATAGCCCTTGTCCGCAACCAACTCTTTGATCCCGTCGACGTTGACCCTGGGCTTGCTTATCGTCAGGCTGTAACTCGGCCTCGCGCCGGGCCAACTCCGCCACCGCCATACCTGCTTCGCACAGCGTATGGTCGAGCGTGGTCGTGTCACCCTTGTCGGCGGCTTGCAACGTAACTGCCACCACCGCGCCGGTGTCCAGATCGACCGCGTGCTCGGCCTTGTGCGGCAGATGGGTGCGAACGTCCTTCATCTTCGTAACCCGCGCATCCTCGTCGGCTGGACTCTTCCAATCCTTGTTCGATGTGCGCTTCTTGCGCTTGCGATCCAGCCGCACCAGGTCTTCCCGCGTCGGCGTCTCGATACCCGAAGCCTTGGCCAATCCACTCAGAAACTCGTCATAGCTCTCGCCCGTGTCACGGCGCACGATCGAGCGCATCGCCACGTTACACCCCAGCGACGAAGACCTGTCGCTGGGGACCCCGGTGTTGGCTTCCAGAGTGGTCGCATCGATGGCGATCCGCCGACCCTGCACTAACCCGCGATCGGCCAGTACGCCCAGCACCCGGCCGAACACTTCCCGATGCGTGTCTAGATCGATCAGCCGCCGCGTGCGCGAAATCGTCGAGTGATCCGGCGGGTACTCGTCCAGACCAATCCCCACAAAGCGCCGCAGTGCCAGAGAATCCGCCAGTCGCCAGGCAATGCGGCGTTCGGCCCCGAATGCCCTCGAAATACCCGATCAGCAACGAGCGGAAGTAGATCCCCGGCGTCAATGACGGCCGACCGCACCGAGCCGCATAGAACTTCGCGCAGCGGCTCCCAACAAACTCGTCGAAGCTCTCCGCCTCCAGCAACTCGTTCAGCCGCTGATAGAACGGATGCCCCGGAGCGGAGGCCAACTCCGTCTGCGCGATCCACAAACCCTCTTGCTTCCCTCGCTGCTTGCGCGTCCCCATCGCCATGCGCCGATTCTACGAATACACCCTGTGAATCCACGAAAACTCCCCGTCTACGAATCAGCACTTGCACCACGGGCTGCTAAGGCATTTTCCTGTCGCCCTGGCTATCGGAGATCTGCGAATGATTGGCGGCTCTAAAGTAGCTCCGGCGTCAGGAACTTTCTTTCGGCGATGCACACTCCAGAACCATGGCTCCGCAGTGTGTGCTGGTCTTGTAGAGCTGCAAGACGAGCTACGCCCAAACGGAAACAACTCTGCAGCACAGGCCAGTTAGAATCACGTAGGTCTCCACAAGCGCGACGCCCCGAACTCGCTGCACGATTGACCCAAGACCAATCGAAATTGAGGTTGAGGATTTTTCGTTTGCGGCCGTAATTCAGGTAGAGCTATTCGTCTGCTCTTGCCTGGTCGCCCAATCTCTGTTTTCTGCTCGCTGGAACGTGATGGCGACCCTCTGGCCGTCGAGACGCCGGCGCCGCAATCCAGCAGAGGAGAGCGGGACGCCCGAGCTGCTGAAGCCGCTCAGCACGTTGGCCTCCGCCGCAACACTGACCTGCCCCAATTCCGTCGATGCCGATCGAGCTGGTGGTGGTCAGGCCGCCAGTGTGATAGGAGTAGGCCGTTCCACAGTCGGGCAGGTCAATATCTCACTGGCTAATATTTCACTTGACAATGGCCCTTCGCTTCAATACCGGGCTCTGCCCGGTAATACACCTTGCCAGCCCGGTATTACACCATCCCGCTTCGCCTCTGTTTAGAGGCAAGCTATCTCAACCAGGCAAATCATGCGTCCAGGGTTTAATGCAAGCTTTATCGCGATAGCAAGCGGCATTTTTGCCATCATCTTGGCTTCAATAGGTCACGCGCAGGCGCCGCCCCGTCGCGACCGGCGATGCCCGTACCGTCACAAAACCCAGCTTCCCTGTCCCGTGCCAGGTCTTGCAGGCCTCGTTCCGTGACGTCAACGAGGATGTTCCGGCGTCAGTGGAAGCAATCAGCACCGAGCTGGATCAAAGCCGCCTGCAGGCAGCCTTGAATGCGTGCGCCAACAGCGGACAGGCCGTGGAACTTGCGATGGACAACTCCGGCAACGATGCCTTTCTGACCGGACCCATCAGCATCCCTTCGGGTGTCACGCTTCTGGTCGATCCCGGCGTGACCCTGTACTTCTCGCGAAATGCGCAGGACTACGACACCACCCCAGGGGTGCATACCTGCGGCACAGTCAGCAGCGCCAGCAACACCGCAAGCTGCAAGAACCTCGTGACCATGAAAGGCGTGAGCAATTCCGGCATCATGGGATACGGCAAGCTTAATGGCCGGGGTGGGGACGTGGTGCTGAACAGCTTTCCGACCCCCGGCTACGAAGGCAGCACCACGGGCAAGAGCTGGTGGGACCTGGCCAACGACGCCAGCACCTATGGTGGCTCGCAGCAGAATCCGCGCGGCATCCAGATCTCGAACGCGACGAATGTCACCCTCTACAAGATCACCTTCAAGAACTCTCCGAACTTCCACGTCGCGGTCAACGTGGTGAACGGCTTTACGGTATGGGGCATGCATATTGTTACGCCGTACAGCGCCCACAATACCGACGGAATCGACCCCGGGAATGCTACCAATGTGACGATCACTCAATCGTGGATATCGGACGGCGATGACAACGTTGCGCTAGGCGCCAACGCGGGCCCAACCAGCAACGTCTCTGTCGTCCACAACAGGTTCTTCGCGGGCCATGGAGAATCGATCGGCAGCCTTACCGAGTACGGCGTCAGCAATGCGCTGTTCGACAGCAACGCCATGTATGGCGACGCCGATGTGGATGGCGGCAACTCCACGGCGATCCGCATCAAGACCGGAAACGACCGCGGCGGCGTGGTGCAGAACATTCAGTACTCCAATTCGTGTTTCGCAAATCACGGCACGCAGGTTCAGTTCAACCCGCTCTACGACACCACAGCCGGCACGCTCACTCCCAACTTCAAGAACATCCTTCTGCAGAACCTCCGATTCTCAAGCCAGGGTCCGGTGGCCACCGGCTCGTTCATGTTCCAGGGCGTCAGCAACAACGGAGTCATCAATCCACTTGTGGTCACGCTCGATAACGTCACGGTGGATACGATCTCGAGCAGCAATCTGGTGCCGCCGGTTTATGCGCATATCACGTTGGGCACCACGTAGGCGCCGGTGTCAGGCAGCGTGGCGGGTGGCGTCACTGGCAGTCTGAGGTGAAGACTGTCGGCGGCCTGATCGAAGGTGATAGGTTGGGGCGATCCGAGCATCTCGGCGGCGCAGACCGGAGCTGGAAGATAGGGATTGCCGCGGAACAAAACATGCACGGTGAGGGTGCCGCCCGCAGGCCAACCCAGCATCGCCGCGTAGGTCAGGTGGCCGTCGGCCGACGACGTGAAGCGGATGTCCTGAGCCGTATGGGTTTGGATATCTTTATTCTTTTCCGTGCTGTTTTTCGGAGCTTTTGTGGGACCTTCGCCGTAGACAGCGAAAGGCCGCGTGCCATAAACGACCTCCCCGTTCACCCGCAACCAGGCGCCCATCTGAAGCAACACGGAGCGAGCCTGTGCGGGGATCGTGCCATTGGCTTTCGGCCCTACGTTAGGCAGCAGATTGCCATTCTTCGCGACGGTATCGAGCAGTTGCTGGATGAGCGAAGCGGCGCTGCGATACTCATCTTTCAACGTAGCCCCAGGAGTGGACAGAGATCGAGGTGTCGGTCTGCCATGGAAGCAGGTGCAGCGTGTCTAGCTTGCCGCGCTCGATGTCGAGGGTCGCGGCATTGGGCGGCATCGCTTCTTCTTTGTAGGTCAGGACGGGCTGCTGGTTCCGTTCAGCGGAACGATCATAGAAGTATGCGGCAAACTGCTTGAGGTACGGTTTGAAGGCAGGCTGACCGATCCACCAGTCGAAATAACGAAGTCCGGATGATAGCGATCGACGAGTTCGGAGGCGCCTGCCAGCCACCCCTCGAGAAAGCGGCGATCCGGCGGAAGCCAGAGTTCGAGTCGGTTCGGATCGGGCTCTTTGGTGGGGTCGGAGACGCCGCCTGGGCCGGAGAGTGCCATCGGTTCGGCGGGCCCGTAGAGCAGCGCGGTTTCCGGAGTGCGGTCGCGGACGTCGGATGCAATGGCACTGTCGGCGCCGTACCACCACCAGTGTTCCGCCGTATGCGAAGACACGCCGAAGCGCAGCCCGCGAGCGCGGGTGGCAGCGGCGAGCTCGCCGACGACGTCGCGGTGCGGCCCCATGTTCGCGGCATTGTAGGGGGTCATGGCGGAGGCATACATGGCGAAGCCATCGCAATGCTCGGCCACCGGAACCACCTAGCGGGCACCGGCCTGCACGAAGAGATCGATCCAGGCGGCCGGGTCGAAGTGCTCGGCGCGAAACATGGGGATGAAGTCCTTGTAGCCGAACTTGTCGACGGGACCATAGATGGCGACTTGATGCTTGTAGGCGCTGCTACCCGGAATGTACATGTTGCGTGAGTACCACTCATTTCCGAATGCCGGAACGGAGTACACGCCCCAGTGCAGGAAGATGCCGAATTTGGCGTCGCGAAACCAATCGGGCACACGATAGGCTGCAAGCGAGTTCCAGTCGGCGCGATAGGGAACATCACGGTGTTTCGTGGTAATTTCCGCGCGAACGCGCACGTCCTGGCGCGCGATGTTGGCGGCGAAGACCGAAGGCGCGGTTGTTTGCGCTTGGAGCAGCGGCGCCAGCAGAAATATTGGAACGAGCGCAAGAGGTTTCACCGCGACACGATAGCAGAGGGCGCGGTAGTTTATTAGCAGGATGTTTCAGACAGGCTTGAGTGTTTTGCGGGTTCTGAGTGCAGGGCTGTGTTTGCTGCTGGCTGCGGCGGGTCCAGCGGCAGGCCAGCGCAATGTGGCGGCGAGCGTTCGTCCGTTCGGTGCCGCGTGGACGCCGCAGTGGATCGCCGCGCCATGGAGCACGGAGCGCGACGGAGCCGAGGAGGATGGTAGCCGTCCCATGCCTGTGTTCCGCCGCGAATTTATGCTTCGTTCCAGGCCGGCCGAGGCTACGCTTCGCATCGTCGGGCTGGGTCAATGGCAGGGCAGCCTTGGCCACGCCGGTGGAACCAGCCTGGTCGAGGCGCAGGGTCTGCATGGCGCGTGGACCGACTACCGGAAGACCGTTACCTATGACACGATCGACGTCACGCTGATGCTGCGCGCGGGCAAGGACGTGCTGACGGTAATGCTGGGCAACGGCATGTACAACGTGCAGCGTTCGCCGCTGCCGCAGGTCGCGCGCAAATCGAGGTATACGAAGTTCGCGGGCAGCTTTGGTGCTCCCAAGCTCGCCGCCGAGCTGCGGGTGCGCTATGCCGACGGCCGCACGGAGACGTTCGCGACCGACGCGCGGTGGAAGGTGGAGCGCGGCCCGGTAGTCTTCGATTCGACCTACGGGGGCGAGGACTACGACGCGCGCCTTCAGCAGCGCGGATGGGATATGCCGGGGTTCGACGATAGCGACTGGAGTGCCGCGCAGGTGGTCGACGGCCCTGGTGGAGTGCTCATCCCGGCGATTGCGCCGGCGGTAGGTCTGCATAGGCTGTACCTGCCGGTGAAGCAGACTGACGTCGGGGATGGCCGCGTCGTGTACGACCTCGGGCAGAACTTTGCCGGCATTGTGAGTGTGAGGGTGAAGGGGTCGGCCGGAGCTATCCTGCGCCTGACGCCGGGCGAGCTGCTGAACAAGGACGGAACCGTGAGCCAGGAGACGTTCCACGGGCCAATGTGGTGGGACTACATCCTGCGCGGCGAGCCCGAGGGCGAGCAGTGGCAGCCGCTCTTCGACTATGGCGGCTTTCGCTATGTGCAGGCGGAGTGGACGCCGGCGCCGGGGATGACAGAAGTCAGTCAGACCCCGCCACCGGGGCAGTTGCTCAGTCTCACGGGAATGGCCGAGCACTCGGACTCGGAAGAAGTCGGCAGCTTTGTGACCTCGAGCGAGATGCTCAATCGCATTCACGCCTTGATTGTGACGGCGATGCACAACAATGAGGTGACTTTGCTGACGGACTGCCCGGAGCGCGAGAAGCTGGGCTGGCTGGAGCAGACGCATCTGCAGGCGCCTAGCCTGATGTTCAACAACAATCTCGAGCGGCTGTTTCGCGCACAGGACCGCAACATGGCCGATGCGCAGGGGCCCGACGGAATTGTGCCGACGATCGCGCCGCAATATACGAAGTTTGGGCCGAAGAATGCGATCTTTGACGATTCGCCTGAGTGGGGTTCGGCAAGCGTGCTGGAGCCGTGGTGGGCCTATAGCTTCTACGGTGATAAAGCTGAGTTGCAACGCGACTATCCGATGATGCAGCGCTATGTGCAGGCACTCGACGCCAAGGCAGTGGATGGCATCGTGGCGTATGGCCTGGGCGATTGGTACGACATTGGTCCCGGGGTACCGGGGTTTGAAAAGAACACCTCACTAGGTGTGACAGCGACGCTGATGCTGTATGAGGACGCGGCCGCGATGGAGCGCATCGCGGCGCTGCTGCGTCATGTGCAGGATTCAGCTAAGTATGGGGCGCTCGCGCAGGCGACGGCGGAAGCGTTCAACCGTAGGTTCTGGGATGCGCAGCACGGATGGTACGACCGCGGCAGCCAGACGGCAAATGCAATGCCGCTGGCGCTGGGCGTAGTGCCGGCACAACGGCGCGCGCAGGTGCTGGAGCACGTCGTGGAGGACATCCACGCGCATAGTGATCATGTGACCACGGGTGAAGTTGGCTATCCGTACCTGCTGCGCGCGCTGGCCGAAGGCGGGCGTGATGATGTGGTCCTGGCGATGATGTTGCGCAAGGACCCGCCAAGCTATGGATCGCAACTTGCTGCCGGAGCCACGGCGCTGACCGAGGCGTGGGACGCGAACCCGCACAGCAGCCAGGACCACTTCATGCTGGGAAGTGCCGAAGAGTGGTTCTATCGCAGTCTGGGCGGAATCGACATCAATATGTCCCGCGACGATCCGGCAGCGCGGCTGACGGTCCGGCCCATCGCTGTGCCTGGTGTCAATTGGGTGCGATGCGGATTTGGATCGCAGGATGGCAAGTTGGAGAGCGACTGGAAACGCGATGGGAAGAGCGTGCGCTATACGGTAACGGTGCCGGGCGGCGTGGAGGCGACTGTCGTGTTGCCCGCGGGCTCCGTTGCCGGAAGCAAGAGAGCGCACGCTGTTCAGGGCAGCGGAGAGCAGACGGTATTTCGTGTGGGACCCGGGGTGTGGAGCTTCACGCGCGCGGACGTGCCATAGCGCGGGCCTCGCGACAATGCGGCGAGTGAGCTACCAGGGCTTGGAGCGGGCTACGGCGATGCCGCGGACTTCGTTCGGATACTTGCCCGAAACCGCGCAGTAGAAGTGGTAGAGCGCGCCATCGTGATAGATGACGGACGGCTTGTGAGCGAACGTCTCATCGATGGAGCCCGGCGGACCGGGAACGATTAGGGGTTCGGAGACTTTACTGAAGTGGAAGGGATCGTGGCCGAGAGCCAGAAGTTCGCGCGCGCGGCCAGCGCGCGTATAGGGAAAGCCGTAGTAGAACATGGCGTACTGGCCACGGTAGGTTACGACGTAAGGGTTGGAGCGAAGCGGGCGTCGTCGCTGTCGTGCGGCCTGTTGGGAAGCACAGGATTGCCGGCGTAGCGCGTCCAGTGGATCAGGTCGCGAGAGGTCTCGACGCCGATTTGCTCGCGCCAGCCGCCGCCTTCGCTGCGCGGCAGCGTGTCGGTCTTGGCGTTGTAGTAGAGATAGAAAGTGCCGTCGTGGCCGAGCAGAAAATCCGGCCGGTAGAGGCCGCTATGTTCCCACGGCGCGTCATCTTCCGGGCGCAGAATTGGATCGCTGAGTTGCCAGTGCAGCAAATCGCCTGAGGTTGCGAGACCGATCACGGCGGCGCCGGCTTCATACCCAGCGTTGGGGTAAGCATTCCACGCTGCGAGATAGTGGCCGTTGTGATGCAGTGCCTCGCCTGTGCCGTGAATCGTTTTGTCGCGCAGAATGCTGCTAATCGCAAGATTATGTTTGGTCCACGTCGAGGCCGGATTGCGCGGGCCGACGAGTGCGACGCGCTCCCATTGCAGCAGGTCGGAAGATCGGGCGAGGCCCGTCTGATAGCCTGTTCCGCCGTAGGCGACGTACAGCATCCAGAAGCTGTCGCGAGCGCGAAAGACGATAGGATCGTCGACGGCATTATCGTCGAAGTCGCCGTTTCGGCCGGTGCCGCGCAGCAGCAACTCGGGATACTTGTAGGGGGTGCGGAAGGGGGCGATGGGATCGCTCGCGGCGCGCGCCAGCGGCACCACGGTCGCGGCGACGGATTCGAAAAGTGCAGTTCGCGCAAATTGTCTTCGATCGAGACTCATGGTGTGCCTTCGGGAATAAGTACAGCTACATCTTGCGCCGGAAGTTCGACGAGCGTTGCGTGAGGCGACAGGCCAGTATGAACTGATGTAACCGTCGCCTGATGCAGCAGATCGCGATATCCCCCCGAAAGAGTAGTGCCAGCAACTGCATCGGAGTGATTGATGACGATGAGCACACGCCGCTTTTCGTCAGGGCTCTGGCGTTCGCAAAGTTCAATCCCGCTGGGCAGCGTATCGGAATCTTCGAGCCCCGCTTGCAGGGCTGCGCGCTTCAGCAGCGCGTCCATCGAAGCCGCATCGGGCAGCGTGCCGAGATAGGAGATCGTTCTTTTGCCAAGGGCGCGCGTCACCATTGCGGGTTGCTGATCCAGCCAGCCGCGAGGTTGGTTGTAGAGCAGATCAATCTTGATATTGGGAGCGATGGGTGTGAGGGCCTCGGCCCAGATATCCGCGGTGCCTTGAAGCGCAGCGCTGTGTACATCCGCAGGCGCACTGAGTTGCACAGTGTGATCCAGTGCGTAGAACTGTTCTACCTTGGCGCCGAGCGCGGCGACCAGCGGCCCGGGCTGCCGTTGCGGGTTGAGAACATTGAATTGATTCTTCATGCCGGAGCGCGGCCCAGCAGAAGATGCCCGCCCGCTTCCACCCAATCGCGAAGCTTTGCAGCGAGCCCAGCGTCAATGACATTGAGTGAGGGCGCGACAAGGAGCTTATAGCTTGTCAGGGGCGCGGCTACAGGATCGATGATGTCGACAGCCTCGCCGCGCGACTCGGCCACGCGCTGGAGCAGAGTATAGAAACGCAGCAGCACCTGCTCCGGGTCGTACTCTCTTGTGTGCGGCTGGAAGTCGATCGCCCAGCGCGAATCGTAGGTGTGGAGCAGGCCGATCTCGGCCCGCGGAGTGGTGCCGGCGACTGCATTGCGGGCGAGATTGAAGTCACGGCCA
Source organism: Granulicella sp. (assembly GCA_965277925.1). Classification (GTDB taxonomy): domain Bacteria; phylum Acidobacteriota; class Terriglobia; order Terriglobales; family Acidobacteriaceae; genus Granulicella. The sequence continues at coordinate 4,719,082 of OZ255850.1, forward strand.
AGCTCCGCGAGTTCGGAATAAATCGGCTGCGGCTCGCCATCCGGACCAACGACGGTGCCGTGGTACTGCTCCTGGCCGCTGAGCGCGGAGCGCCACTGCCAGTAGACAATTGCATCGGCGCCGTGACCGACATACTGCCAAGCGAGCGCGCGGGTTTCGCCCCGCGCGAGTATGTTGTTCACCGGCGCCCAGTTGACCGAGCCGGGCTGCGTCTCCATCACCCAGAAGTTTTGTCTGCGCCAGCCGCGCACGAAATCGTTCAGCATAGCGTTTCTGGGCGCGTCGAGATGGCCTTCGCCGACGTTAGTCCCAGCTCGCAAGGTTGAGGTCCGCGGTGATGGCGTAACGGTCCCAGTTGTCCGAGCATGCGAGACCGCCGATGTTGGTGGTTAATGAACTGGTGCGGATCGATGAGCGGGCGCAGCACGTCGATCTGATTGCGCTGAAAGCTGCGCCACGCTGCGGTTACGAAGTGCTTGTGCTCAAGCAGCAGGGTCGGGTTGCCGGAGTGCGCGGGGAGCGGAATCTGCGCCCACGCTGTGTAGGTCTGGGACCAGTAAGCCGTGGTCCAGCGGGTGTTCAGGTTGTCGAGCGTCTTATGCCGGGCGCGCAGGAACTGCTGGAACAGCGCGCGTGTTGCAGGGTCGAAACTTTCATCGGTGTACTCGTTGCCGATTTGCCAGCCGATGACGTTCGGATTGTGGCCGTAGCGCTGCGCGAGCTGCTTTACGATGGCAGCACAGAAGCGCCGATAGAGCGGACTGGCGTAGTCGAACTGGCGACGGCCGCCGTTCCCTGCGCGTACGCCGTTTTCGTCGACGCGCAGGGTTTCGGGATACTTCGTGGTGAGCCACGCGGGAGGCGCATCGGTGGGTGTGCCAATGACGACGGCGATGTGGTGCTTCGCGGCGAGAGCAATGGCGCGGTCCAGCCACGCGAATTTGTACTGGCCTTCGGCGGGCTCCATGGTCGACCAGGCGAACTCGCCGACACGGACTACGTTGAAGTGGGCCTGCTGTATGAGCGCGAGATCGGCGCTCCAGCGCGACTCCGGCCGCTGCTCGGGATACCATGCGCTGCCGAGACGCAGGCCATCGGTTGGAGTCATGCCGCCGGCAAAAGCAGGAAGCGCCAGCGCCACCCAGGCGAGCATCGCGGAAAGGCTAAGGAGGAGAAGACGCAAGAACGCTCCGCTGGCGTGAAAGTTTCACCCTGCCCAGCATAGTGCCGCCGGCCTTCCGCGCGCGGCAAAGCGCGAGAGCGAGTTCCGCTATGCGGTTCCAGCGTGCGCGCGATGATCGTTGCGTCACAGGAAACGCTACACTCACGCTGCGAAGGGCTTTACTTCAGGACGATACTCACGATAGAAGAAGCATGCCGGCCGAGTGCAATGTTCTCGACGCGTCGAGGCTTCGGGCCAACTGGCCAACGAGAGGATGAATACGCATGCCGCAGACGCTTGCCATTATTCACACCAGTCCAACCTTGACGCCGATGTTCACCACGCTCTGCGCGTCCGAGATGCCTGATGTGACGGTCTTTCACATGGTGGACGAAAGTCTGATCAAGCAGACGATCCGGGCCGGGAAGCTACAGGGTTTGACCGTGCGCCGGCTGTTGGGGCAGATCGAGTCCGCCGAGCAGGCCGGCGCCGACGCCGTGCTGGTGACGTGCTCCTCGATTGGGCCGGGCGTGGCATTGGCCCAGAAGCTCTTTGGTTTGCCGGTGATTCGGGTGGATGAAGCCATGGCCGAGGAGGCGGTGGCCAGAGGCCATCGCATTGGCGTGGCCGCGACCTTACGCACCACCCTTGAGCCGACGGTCGCTCTGCTCCGCGAGAAGGCAGCGCGAGCTGGCCGCGAGATCGAGATTGTGGAATCGTTGAGTGCCGGTGCCTTCGATGCTGTGCTGGCTGGCGATACGGAGACCCACGATCGCATACTCACCGAATCGCTGTTGCGTGACATGCACGACGTGGAACTGATTGTGCTGGCTCAGGCCTCGATGGCGCGGGTGGTGAAGGCGCTGCCGGCCGGCAGGCTGCGGGCGCCAGTGCTGAGTTCACCGGAGTCCGCGGTGCGCCGTGCGAAAGAGGTCCTGGCGTCCGAGCGTACCGTGGTAATGACCGGAGCGCACACTTGAATAAGCGCACGGGCGTGCTGGGGTTGCTGTGCGGCGTAAGCATCATCACCTTCCTGGATCGGATGGCGATTGCGGTCGCCGAGCCCGGAATACGCGCCGATCTAAGACTCTCTCCCGAGCAATGGGGCTGGGTTCTCAGCGCGTACGTGCTGGCCAATGCGATCTTCGAGATTCCATCCGGCGCGCTCGGCGACCGGCGCGGACAACGTGTGGAACTGACGCGGATCGCCGCGTGGTGGTCGGTCTTTACGGCAGCGACCGGATGGTGCCGCAATTTTGTGCAGATGGCCGGCGCGCGCTTTCTCTTCGGCGTGGGAGCCGCCGGCGCGTACCCCAACGCGGCGGGCGTCATCTCTCGCTGGTTCCCGCGCCGTGAGCACGCGCGAGCCCAAGGGTTCGTCTGGGCGGCCAGCCGGTTCGGTGGCGCGCTTGCCCCGCTGCTGCTGGTTCCGCTGGGCCGTATTTGGGGTTGGCGCGCCATCTTCTGGGTCATGGGCGGCATTGGCGTGGTGTGGTCAGTTACATGGTGGTTATGGTTCCGCAACGCGCCAGAGGAGATGCCAGGCATCACCGCGACCGAGCTTGCCGTCATCCGTGACGGCCGAGCGGCGGCCGCGCCCCATAGCGGCATTCCGTGGCGGCGGCTGCTGGCTCTGCCACAGCTTTGGCTGATAGGGGTCGCGTACTTTTGCTATGGCTGGGGGAGCTGGTTTTTCTTTGGCTGGTTCGCTACCTGGATGGTGCAGGGCGCGGGGTTCTCGGTGGCGCAGATGGGGATCTTCGCGTCATTCCCGTTTGTAATGGCGATGTGCGGCAATCTGGCTGGCGGCCTGCTGAGTCAGCGTCTGGCGATGCGTATCGGCGTTGTGCGGGCGTATCGATGGATAACGTCGATTTGTCTGGTTGTGGGGGCGTTATTGCTGCTGGGTATGAGTCTGGCGCGCGCCCATGCGACGATTGTGGCGTTCGCAACGCTGGCGTTCGGTGTAATGGACCTGATGCTGCCTTCCGCATGGGCCATGTGCATGGGTCTGGGTGGCCGCTTCGGTGGCACAGCGACGGCTGTGATGAATACCGCCGGAAACCTCGGTGGCTGGCTGAGCGCACTGTTGTTTGGCTACATGGTGAAGGCTACGGCCAACTACAACCTGCCGCTGCGCGTGGTGGCGGGAATGGTGCTGATTGCGGCATTGCTGTTTTCGCGAGTGGACTCCTCGCAGGGTCTAGCCGAGGCTTAGCAATCAGGTGCATCGCAGTGTAGACGTGGTTCCGCGCGCGCAGGCGAAGAAGTCGTCCGTGCCCACCTGGCCTCCTTTGAGGACGAGTTCAAGCGGTGGTGTGTTGGGCTTGAGAAAGTGGGCGCGGCACAGGGGCGCACCCGGCTGCAGGCTGGCGGACCATGTGAGCGCGGAAAGGCCGAGTTGCTGCGCCGCGTGGGAGCTGGTGTCGCCGCCACAGAGAACGATTCTGTTCACCGGGACGCGATGGAGTATGTCGCGAATGATGGCGCCGAGCGCGGCGCCAAGCGTCTCGCCTGCAGACGCGGAGGTCGGCCTCCCGAGCGCAGTGTAGAGCACAACGTCGTGGCCACTCTCAAGTGGATGGAGCGCCGCGTCGATGATCTTCTGCCGGTAGCGGGCGGATTCTTTGGCCGTTAACTCCGTCGGATCGATTTGGATTCCGTGGAAGCCGTGGTCGAGCGCCCACTCGATCTGGCGAGCGGTGGTTGCGGAGCATGAGCCGCTGACAACCAGCAGCGGAGATGCCGGCGCAACGGAGACGGCTGGTGCTGGCGGCATGAGCAAATCAGCGGCTCGCCAGGCGGCGACCAGCGCCGTCGCGAGGCCGGAACTCGCGGCGGCGAACAGCGGCTGCTGCTGTGCTGAACGCCACAGCAGCCTGCCGATCACGCTGAGGGCAGCGCTGTCCACGGTGTCGAACAGCACAACGCGGAAGCCTTGCGCGATCTGCCTGTCAAGGGCGGCGGCAGCTGTTTCCAGCGAGTGCAGAGATTCGTCGGCGATCAGGCCGATCGGCAGATGGGTTTGCGCTGCGAGATGGCGGCGCACATCGGGTTCGCGCATGGGCGTTACTGGATGGTCCCTCATGGGGTGGCGATCGATGCGGTGGACGTTGCCGTCTGGGGCGGAGGCGAAGAGCTGGCCATCGAGAACGAAACGCCGCAGGTGCGGAGCACCAATGACGATTGGAACGAAGGTCGGGGCGAAGGTGTCGAGGCCGATCTCGATGGCGTGGCCAATACTTCCGATTGCCGCTGAGGAGTCGAACGTGGAGCAGACCTTGTAATGCACGACGGGCGGCCCAAAGCCGCGCAAGGACGCGAAGATCTTGGGAAGGTGTTCACTCATCCACGCGGGCGAGCGCGAGCGGCTGTCGCCCGCAATTCCGAAGGCGCGGACAGCGGAGAATTGCCGAAGCTGCGCTGCGGTGGGCGGCGCCAGGAAGAGCACGGATGGAATGCCATTGGCGCCGAGCTGTTCCAGCACATCTGTCGAGCCGGTGAAGTCGTCGCCGTAGAACGTGTAGAGGATTTTGTCGGGCGGCATCGTCAGGACCCAAACTGTTGGAGGGCGGCGGCAAGCTCAGGTCGGGTCGCCGCGTAGGTCTGCAAGGGAACGTCAAGCGTGGCGGCCTCCCACGCTTGCTGCAGGCTGCGAACTCCGGCGGCGGGACCTAACGGATGACCCATTATGCCGCCTCCCGCGGCGTAGATCAGATCGTTGGAGCCGAGTGCGCGAAATGTCGCGGGCGCCTGGCGAGCGGACTGGCCCGAAGAGAAGACCGGCATGATCTCGCAGCCCGGATTGGGCGCGGGAAACATAGGTGTGAGGCAGGCACGGGCCGAGGCAATGACCGACTCGTCAGGTTCGCAGAACTTGTTGCTCAGGCCGTTGACGTGGGTGTGGTCGATGCCTGCGAGCCGCCAGAGCTTCTGGAACACGAGGAAGCTCATGCCCAGCGCCGGCGATCGGCCCAGCATGCCCCAACCATTGCGGTGGCCGTGTACGACGAGCTGCGAGTGGGCGCGCAGTGCGGTCATCGCGGGCAGTCCGATGGAGTTCATGCTGACCATAAGGCAGGTGCCGCCTTCAGCGAGCAGGTGGTCGTGGCGCCGCAGCATCTGGTCGATTTCGCCGGTAAGGTTGGCTGCGTACATCACCCGGCGTCCCGTGCTGTCGGCCAGCTTGCGCAGCACAGCTAGCACGGCGGTTGTGCGTTCGGCGAAAGGGCAGTGCGGCCCGTCGCTCTGTAATTCGTCATCCTTGATGAAGTCGACGCCGGCTTCAGCGAGCAGTCGCACCTGCGCGGCGGTCTCGGCCGGACTCATGCCGACGCTAGGCTTCAGGATCGTGCCGATGAGCGGGCGCCCATAGACGCCGGTGAACGCTCGTGTGCCTGCGACGCCGAACTGCGGTCCCTTGTACGGCTCTAGAAACGCCGGAGGAAGCATGAGGTCCAGCAGGCGCAGACCCGAGAATGCTTTCAGTTCCGAGAGGTTCCCGGCGACCGTGGCGAGCAGGTTGGGCAGCGATGGACCGATGTTGTGCAGCGGCCAGGAGAGCGTGACCTTTGCGGTGCGGCGCACGCCATCCCAGTGCTTCGGCGTGCCCGAGCCCGGCAGGCTGGGCGCTGCGGCAGGCTCACCTTCAGCGATGGATTCCACTCGCGCGGCAAAGTGCTCGCGCAACTCGTCGGTTTCGCCCGGGACACGGAGAAACGTTCCCGTCGACTGCTCGCCCGCCATGGTCGCGGCGGCCTGCTCGAGCGGGAAGGCTGTCTCGACGAAATAACTAGCGTAGATCAGTTCCATAGTCGGCGGAGATCATGCTTTGCTGAAGTACGAGGTGTAGCTTTCGTTGGAGATAGCTCGCAAGGGGACGAAAACAATTTCTTGTCCCGCATAGTTTGCGGCAAAGGTTTCGGGTCCGATCTTTCGAAGGTCTACAGGCAGCGGACGGCGTTCGCGCGTGGGTTGGTTTGAGCTGTCGATGGCGACGTACTGCACCGGACCCCGCAGCAGAGCCACTGTTTCCGGGTGCAGGTCGTCGATCGCTTCGGTGCGGAAATCCTGGGGAAGCGTAATCTCGACACGGTCGCCGCTGCGCCATGTGCGATGTAGCGCCGCGAACGATCCGCCGCTCGCGGAAAGTGGCAGCGTCTTGCCGTTGAGCCGGAGGGATGCTGGGTGTGCAAGCCAGGCCGGCAATCGCAGCCACAGTGTAAAGGGCGTGGGATGATCAAGCGTGAGGGTGAGCACCGCCGTATCTTCGGCAGGGAAGCCGGTCTGCTGTTCGAGCTGAATCGCTGCGCCGCGGTGCGCGAAGCGCAGGCGCGAAGGAGTGTAAAGCGTGACGTAGAGGCCGTCATCGGAGGCGAAGTAGATGTTGAGCGGATAGTCGGCGGCGGTCTGGACAAGTGTGCCCGAGCAGCACGGCCATTTGCTGGGGTAGAAGACCTTCTTCGCGGCGTCCGAGTAAGTCGAATAGTAGAAGTAATCGCCATCCGAGTCGGGAGGCCGCGCGGCGAGAATAGCGTTGAAGAGCACGCGTTCCAGATTATCGGCGTGCTCGGTCGAGGTCGGCCGGGCAGTGCGCAGGAGATAGCGGGCGAGCTTGGCCGCGGCGTATGAGCCGCAGGGTGTTTCGAAGTGATCGACGGTGGTGAGGAGGGAGTCGTACAACTCGCCACGATGCGGAGTGACGAAGGTTTCGTTCGGCCCCCAACCGCCGGACGCGAACTGCTGCGTTGTGGTCAGCAGCTTGAAAGCGTTGGCCATGGCGTCGCGATACTTTGCATCGCCCAGCGTGAGATAGGCGCGGCCAGCCGAGGAGAGCGCCATGGCATGCGAGTAGGCGTGCTGACCGGGGAATGGATCGGCGCCGCGCGCCAGCGGGTCGAAAAGTTCGCGGTCAAGAAGATAGCGCGTGGCGAGCGTGCGGAAGCGCGGATTTCCCGTGAGATCAGCGGCCAGAAATAGATTCTCCGGCATGATGTAGGTCTCGTCGTACGGCGGATTTTTCTTGCCGATGCGATCGTGACCCTGGGCCGGAAGCAGGGGCTCGGCGCCGGCCAGCAGGCGGCTGAGCAGATCGACGGCCGAGCTGTCGCCGGCCAGCGTCGCGGCATCAATGAGACCGGCGAAGTGCTTATCCAGCGTGTAGCAGATCCACAGGTTCGTCGCGGGGCGAAGGATGCTCTGGTTCCGCGGACCGAGCGTTTCAGCAAAGCCGCCGACCAGCGAGTGTACCTTGGCGGTGCACGCGGGATCGCCGGTAGAGGCCCCAAGCCGCGCCAGGCCTGAGATGTACTGGCCCAGCGAGTGACCGGGAACGAAGCCGTTCAGGTCGTACCATCCGCCCATGTCCTCACCCGGTGCGGGCAGGCCGGCGCGCTGGCGATAGACCTTCAGCAGGCGGTCGTTGGAGAGTGAAAGATAGTGCGCGTGCAGAGCGTTGTATTGGGCGGCCAAGGGGCCACCGGTGAGCTGTACGGCGGAGTAGGACATCTCGCGCAAAGGCTCGCGGTTGGCTGCGGCTGGAAGGCCCTCGGCGAACGAGGGTTGCGCATTGACGGCAGCTACAGCCGCAGCGGTCTTGAGGAATGTGCGGCGGGTCAACGGCATGGCGGGCCTCCGGCGGGTTGTGCTGCGGACGCGTCGCTGGTCGAGAGCCTCATGCAACGCAGGTTATCTCATTGCGGGCCGTCTGGCAGCCTGTTCCTGCCTTTGCGTAGCGTTGCTCCAGCGATACCCGCCAACTGTAGGACGAATGGATGTGTGCGATGGGAGCGCGGACCCGATGCGGTTCCAGAGAGCGGAACGGGCGTGGCTGGCTGTCGCCGACTGGGCGAGGCGGCTGGCGTCGGTCGTATCAGGGCAGCGGAAAATCATAGTGACCTGAGTGATTCATCGTGATGGGCGCTGACTCAACGGTGCCGGACTTCGAAGGTAGAAAAAGACGCGCCGATTCGACCCCCGGCGGCAGATCGAGCGAGAGGCCTTTAGTGGCATCGATCGAGACGGCAATCGGCCCGTGGGAAGTGGCGACGCTGCCGCGCGCAAAGCTCAATCCGAGCAGATTGGGGCGCAGTTCGACCGCTTCAAACCCCGGCTTGATGGCCGTTACCCCAAGGATATTTTCGTTGATCCACGCGAGAGGCCCTGACGACCAGCCATGCGCCAGCGAGACGAAGAATCCGCTGGTGCCGTCGGCCTGGAGCGACAGATGGAAGTCGGTCTTCGGCCAGCGTAGATCATAGGACTCCCAGAAGCTGGTCGCGCCTTCGGCTAGCATGCCGCCCCAGTAGGCGCGCATCCAGTCGAGAGCCTCCCGCTGGTGGCCGGTGCGCGCCATGGCGTTCAACAGATACGCGTTGAAGTAGGGGCTGATGACCTGATCGGTGGGGGCGTCCTGCTTTACGTGAGCGAAGACGATGCTCCAGATCGCATTGTCCTGCGCCGGGTCCAGGCCGGTGAGCACGGCGAGCGCGTTCAGTTGCCATGTCGCTCCAAGCGTGGCGCCTGCTGGAGCGAGGAATGCAGCGCGGGCGGCGGCGCGGAGGTGTGCGGCCTGAGCTTGGTAATGGGCGGCTTCAACTTGATCGCCGGCAGCGCGTAGCCGTGCCGGCGCGGCCTCATAGGCGCGGAGGAACTCAAGCATGGTCCCGATGCGCGTCTCGGGCGTCTCGCCGTAAAGTCCTGGTGCCCAATCGACGAAGCCCCACCCGCGCGCGCTGGGCTTCAGCAGACCGGTCGCAGGATCGAGGTCGGCGTCCATGGTTTGCAGCATCCGCAGCAGTGCGCCGTGCTGCGAGACCACGAAGCCACGATCATCGGAGTGTTGATAGAGTACGGCCAGTGTTGTGATCCACTGCGCGGTGTAGCCGGCGATGCCGTTGACCGGCCGCCCGGCCGCGGTGTTCTCGGCCAGATGGCGCAGCGTGTCTTCGAGCAGGAAGGTGTCGCCGAAGGCGGAAAGAATGGTGGGGGCTTCCACGTCGAGGTCGCCGGCCCAGCGGCCTCGGTCGCGCTTCGGTGCGTCCCAGATGTCGTCCTGCATGCAGAGATGCGCTGTGTAGGCCGCGGTCTCTTAAATGCGGTTCAGCAGCGGATCGGACGACTCGAAGGAGCCTTGGTAGCGAACGGATAGCTGATGGCTTCCACGCGGATTGCGCGAAGCGATGTGAGCGGCGCGCCACGCAGAAACCGCACGCGAACATAGCGAAAGGCGGACTTCGGTCCGCGCGCCAAGCCGTTGGCGGGAACATCGAGCAGGTTGGTTTCCAGGTAGTTTCCGCCGCGCTGCATGGTCGTGATGCCGGTTGCGAGCGCTTCCAGTTCCGATTCGCCATAGGCAATGGACACGAGCGTATCTTGCGATGAGGTGGACTCGAAGAGGATGCGTGCGGCGATCTCGCGGCCGAAGTCCAGCAACAGGGAGGGCGCTTCTGCATCGGTGATATTGGGATCGTGCAGGGTCACGGCCAAAGTCTCTAGCGGGGCCGTGCTGGTTAGCCCGTCAACGTTCTCGAAGCCGCCGCAGCCGCCGTAGATATGGGTCACTTTCGCGGCGGGCAAAGTGAACGTGCGCAGCCAGGGTGACATGCCGCGGTAGCCGGGCCAGCCGTACATCCCGGCATCGGCGGACCATTGCAGGAAGTCCACGTTGGACTCGACGGGGCCGAGCGATTCTACTTCCGGCCATTGGCTGTCATCGAAGCTGGATTGGTTCCAGGCATCGCCGGTCACGTCTGCCTTCGACCGCCGCGCGCGATTGGAGATAAGCAGGTCAGGCGCGCCTTCGTCGCCGAAACGGGCCGCCGAAAGTTTGACGGCAAGCACCTCTCCATATGCGAGTTGCTGCGTGGCTACGGGACTGGCTCCGGAGACGACGCCGCGCCCTCGCACCGCTTCGATCGCGATGACGTTGTCGCCAACCCGAAGGGCGCGGGCGGCATCCGCGTGGAACACGCGAAAGTTGATGGGCTGATCGGTATCAGTGGAAAACTCACCTAACGGATTTCCGTTGAGATAGACCTTGGCAAAGCGTGGGCCGGCCAGATAAAGCGTTCCGCTTTGCGGAACCTCCCTCACTTGAAAATGCGCACGGAAATAGTGTGGCGCAACGCGGAGATTGGTGCGGCTCCAGGAGAATCGGCTGCGGTCGGGGCGCTGGGCGATCTCGTCTCCGGCGGTCCAGATGTACTACTCCGGCAGAGCTGTAGGGATGGCGCTCTCGCTCATCCCGACGGAACGCATGGGGTCCAAAGTGGCTTGGGAGGGTGCAAATCCTGGAACTAAGAGCGCTATACCGAACACGATTCCGAAACCCTGAGACGACAGCGCACATCCGAAGCTGCGAAACCTGCGGAATATCGTCATGGGACGGCAAAGGTCATCCGGGGATCATACTTGCACATCGCCGAAAGCACTCCTCACATTCGCGGTTGTAAACTTGCTGCGGATTTGCTCCAATGTTCCGCGTATTGGAATCCACTCCTTCGACGGGCCGGGCTCATGACACCTGCGCTGAAATCGACGTTCGACGAAAGCGCGCCCGCGACCCTGGCGGCGTCCGGTGCGTTGGGGCGCCGCGGAGACCGCAATGAGGCCCAGACCGTGCTGCGGGCTTGCGATGTTCTGAAGGCGTTCCGCTTTCGCGGCGAGGAACTTCGGCTGGCGGATGTGATCGAGCGCACCGGTCTACCCAAGACGACCGCCTTCCGGCTGCTGCGCACGTTGATCCACGGAGGTCTGCTGGCGCGCGCCAGTTCGGGCGTATATCGCAACTGCTTCGGTCCCATCTCCGCCAAGCCGGTCCGCATCGGCTTCGCCTCGCAAGGGGGCTTGCAGTTCGCGCAGGAAGTGCTGCGCAGCATCGAGTTGGTGGCCGCACGCGAAAATGTGCAGCTGATCACGGTAGACAACCGCTACTCGGCGCGCGAGGCGCTGCGCAACGCCGATCTGCTGATCAAGGAGCATGTCGATCTGGTGCTGGAATTCCAGACCTATGAACGTGTCGCACCGGTGGTGGCCTCGAAGTTTCTTGAGGCCAGTGTGCCGGTGATTGCGATCGAGGTGCCTCATCCGGGAGCGACGTACTTCGGCGCCAACAACTACAAGGCCGGTCTGATCGCCGGCCGCGCGCTGGGGCGCTGGGCACGCGAACACTGGAACTGCAAAGCCGAACAGTTGCTGTTGCTTGAGTTGCCGATTGCCGGCTCGCTGGTGGAGCTGCGAACCACCGGTTTCGTTGACGGCCTTTGCGCCGAGATGCCGGAGATTGTAAGTGTTCCGGCGATTCATCTTAATGGCCGAGGCGACTTCGAGCAGGTGCTCGAAACAATGCGGCAGTTCTTGCGCCGTTCGCGGCCCAAGCGAACGCTGATCGGCACGGTGAACGACGTATGCGCGCTAGCTGCGCTGCGCGCCTTTGAAGAGATCGGCGCAAGCGACAGGATGGCTGTTGCCAGCCAGAACTGCATACCCGAAGTGCGGGATGAGCTGCGTCGTCCCGGCACGCGGCTGGTCGGCTCCGTCGCATATTTCCCGGAGCGTTACGGCAATGAGATCATTCCGCTCGCGCTGGGAATTCTTCGCAACAAATCACTGGCGTCGACCGTGTTTGTGAAGCACCAGCTCATCACGCCGCGCAACGTCAATCTCATCTACCCCCTGGATGAACGGGTGGGCGATGGCCTGCAACTTGCGCCATGCTTATGACCAGAACGATCGGCTGAATAAGGTGCTGCGCGACGAACCGCGGACCACCACAGGAGGGGTGAACTTCGTCATCGGCTTTCGGCCTGAGCTCTGGCGCGATATTGTTCCAGAGGATACCCCTGCCGGCGTGGAGGGCTTCAACAAAGACATCCACGGCACAGAAGGAGTCGTGATGCCCAGCACGCAACGCGATGCACTGGTATGGCTGTCCGGCAGTGCTTATGACGTTATCTTCGATATGGCCCGCACGGTCATCCATGACCTCACAGGCTTGGCCTCGCTGGGAGAAGAGAGATCGAGCTGGCCTTACCGGCACGACCGCGATCTTACTGGCTTCGTGGATGGCTCGGAGAATCCGACGCTGCTCGACGCGCCTGCCGCGGCCCTCTTGCCCGAAGGAGTTCCCGGCGCTGCCGGAAGCGTGCTGTTGCTGCAAAAGTGGAAGCACAAGACGGCGGCCTGGGAAGCGCTGTGGGTCGCGCAGCAGGAGCTCGTCATGGGACGCACCAAGCCGGACAGCATCGAACTCGAGAACAAGCCGGCGAACTCGCATGTCGCGCGCACGGACCAGGACGAGTTTGGGAACATCTATCGTCGCAACCTGCCCTACGGAAACTTCGACGACCGTGGCACCGTGTTCGTTGGATTTAGGGCGGACCAGAAGCGGCTTGCCAGAATGCTGGATAGCATGGCGGCCCTGGTCACCGGCACGCGCGATGCGCTTACCCGTTTTACTGAGCCGTTGACTGGCTCCTATTATTTCGCGCCTTCGGTCGAGAGTCTGCGGCGTTTGCGGCAAGGCGACCACGCAAATGGCACCGCTTCCGATTCTTAGAATTACTAGTCGCATTTGTCGAGCGTAGCCACACTGGCTACACTGAATGCAGGGGTGACCTATGCGTCAAGTTTCGCTACGGGAGTTCCGAACGCGGGGTTTCTAGGCGCTGGAAACTGTGCCGAATGGGGAGACAGTTTATGACGGGTTGCGGGGAGTAGCCTTCGAATCCCTCCGCCCCGACCAAGTCGAACCTTAATATGTTCCGTAACTTGCAGAGCGATCCCCAGGGGGTGATACCGCTTTGCTACACTTCCAGCCAGGCGAGTACATATTAGCAAGTGAATCGGCACGGGGAGAATGTAAACGATGTCATTGCGTGAGTTGCAAATCGATCGGCGTGAGTTCGTAAAAAGTGGTGCGGTTGCCGGGCTGACATCGGCATATCCTGCGCTGTTCCGCGCGGCGGCGGGCCAGAAGAAGCCCAACATCCTGCTCATTATGACCGATGAGCACAATCAGCGCGTGTCGGGCTGCTATGGCAATACGATCGTCAAGACGCCGAATATCGATTCGTTGTCCGCGCAGGGCGTCACGTTCGACAGCCACTACTGCAACTCGCCTTTGTGCGTTCCGTCGCGGTTGTCGTTCACCGCAGGCAAGTATGCGTCGCGGGTCGACGTTTGGGGGCTCACGAACACATTGCCAAGCGCCGACATACCATCCATCGCGCGCATGATGACCAGCGCCGGGTATCAGCCCTATCTCTGCGGCAAGATGCACTACGAGGAGTCGCGGCGATATGGCTTTATCCAGACTGGCGGAGACTTCAACAACTACCCCAAGAGCGGCCGTGGGTCCCGGATGACGCCCGCGGATATCCAGCAGCACACGCCGCTCGGTAAGCGGTTCAAGCAGTTCCATACGGGAAACGAAGGCGGCAGCGTGCGCCACGATCGGCGGGTAACCGCCGGGGCGTTGGACTTCCTGAACAAGCGTGAAGCCGGCACTCCATTCTTTCTTCTGGTGGGCTATCTCTGTCCGCACTTCCCACTGGTTGTGCCCGAGCCGTTTTACACGCCCTACAAAGACAAGGTGCCTATGCCGGAGATTCCGGCCGGCCTCGTGGACAGCCTCCCGGCGAACTACAAGTTGCAACGCACCGGCTTTGAAGAAGTAGATGTGCCGGATGCAACGGTCAAGCTTGGCCGCGAGCTTTACTACGGCCTCACCACGTGGGTCGACAACGAAATCGGAAAGGTGCTCCAAGCGCTTCGTGCCAATCCGCAGATCGCGGACAACACCGTCATCATCTACACCACCGACCACGGCGAGAACATGGGGGAGCACAGTCTGTGGTGGAAGAACTGCATGTACGACCAGGCCGCTCGCGTTCCGCTGATCGTCTCCTGGCCGCAGCGCTGGAGGGGCGGACAGCGCCGCGCCCTCACTTCCGGCCATCTCGATCTGGTCAAGACCGTCATCGACATCGGGGGTGGCCATACCCCCGGCGATTGGAACGGGGACTCCCTCGTTCCGTGGCTCGACAACCCCAAGCACAAATGGAAGGACCTCGCCTGTACGGAGTATTACGCGAAGTTTATCGCGCACGGTCTGGTCATGTTGCGAACCGGCAAATGGAAGTATGTCTACCACGGCAAGCCGGCGGCCGACATGGCGGCGGAGCGGCAACTGTTCGACATGGAAGCGGACCCCAAAGAGTTCCATAATCTTGCGGGCGATCCGCAGCACGCGGACCTCATCGCGAAACTGCATGCGCGCATGGTCAAAGAGGTCGGTGGCGATTGCGATGAGACGGAACTGCGCGCCCGCGCACAGTTGGCAAAGGGCTACCCGGGCTCCACTGCCGCCGACGAGGAAGAAGGGGGTTAGCTACCCTTACAGAGGCGCGGGGGTGCTGGGCCGCGCCAGGGGCCGATTCAGACAGGCATCCGATCGAGAGCCGTGCCGCGCATATCGCGAGAATCGCTGCGCTCAGGTTTGCGAGAATCGCTGCGCTCAGGTTTGCGAGAATCGCTGCGCTCAGGTTTGCGAGAATCGCTGCGCTCAGGTTTGCGAGAATCGCTGCGCTCAGGTTTGCGAGAATCGCTGCGCTCAGGCTAAACTTGTGCGGTTTCGATTACGCAGAAAAGATGTTCGGAAAAGATATCGTTTACAGCGCCGTGAGCGACTGCCGGCGACAGAGCCACAGAACCGAGGAGATTTCCATTGAAGACCATCATAAGAGCAGCAATCTATACGATCGTCTGCGCGATAATGATAACCATTACATGCTCCCTGCATGCGCAGTCGACTACCGGCGCCATCTTCGGAGCCGTCACCGATCCAACCGGCGCGGCAATCCCCGGTGCTACGGTGACCTTGACGGACGTTCGCACGGGGGAGAAGCAGACCACAACGACGAACGGCCAGGGCGAGTATACCTATGCGAACGTCCAGCCGAGCGACTACACTGTGGCTTCTTCTGCAACCGGCTTCAAGACGTTGACGCAAACGGGCGTTACGGTGGCCGCCAACCAGAATGTGCATGTACCGTTCACACTTCCTGCCGGGCTGGTGACCGAGGCCGTTGAAGTCGAAGCCGGCGTCACGCTCGTCGACACCCGTGAAGCGCAACTGGGCGAGACCATCGACCAGACCAAGATCGAAAATCTGCCGTCGTTGGATCGCGATGCGTACAGCCTGGTCACGACCACCCCGGGCGTGACGACCTACAACGCCGACACTGCCATCGGCACGCGCGGCGGTGTGAACTTCAGCGCCAATGGACTTGGCACGGGCCTGGCCTCCTATTACCTTGACGGCTCTTATGACACAGCCTTCAACGCCAACGGCGGCAATAAGATCCCCAACCCGGATGCGCTGCAGGAGTTCCGCATCCTGACGAGCAACTTCGACGCCGAGTTCGGCCGCTCGCCGTCCGCTGTCATCAATGTGATCACGCGCTCCGGCACCGATCGCTTTCACGGGGCGGCGTATGACTTCCTCCGCAACAATATCCTGAACGCGCGCAATTATTTCGTTTCCGCGACGGCTCCCACAGTGCAACTGCAGCAGAACCAGTTCGGGGGACGCATCGGCGGCCCCATGAAACTCCTGAAGGATTCCTTCTTCTTCTTTGATTACCAAGGCACGGTCCTGCGCACGCAGGCTGTCGTCAACGCCGGCGCCGCCCAGACACTCACCGCCCTCGAGCGCTCCGGCAACTTCACCGGCGACACCTTCGGCACGGCCGGCACCTTCAAGACGCCGAACTTCACCACCCTCATGAAAAACAACCCGGGGGTGAAGTATAACTGCGGCACCGCCACCAACATCGTCCTCTGCCCCGGCGTGCTCGACCCCGTCGCCCAGGCTGTGCTGAACTTCGTTCCTGTGGGCGCGCCTATCGGTTCGCCCGCAGGCGTTCACACTATCGGCCAGCAGCAGTCCTCGGCCGATTCCTTCTCCAATGAAGGCGTGGCTCGCTTCGACTTCGACCACTTCAAAAACCACTCCATCGAAGCGATGCTCTTCTACACCAAGGGCCACGACACCAGCCCAACTGCCGGCGGCAATCAGATCCTCGGCTATGGCGGCTCCAATGACGTTGAACAACAATTCAACGTCGTCGCGGCCGACGTCTGGACCATCAACGACAAGACCGTCAACGCCTTCCGCGCCTTTGCCTCGCGCAACCACTACACCATCTTCAACGAATACAATCAGTCGGCGATGAGCCTCGGCAGCACGCTCCAGCCCGGCGGAACTCTTTCCGCGCCCCCCCGCTTCAACCTGAATGGGTACGTCGACATCGGTGGCGGACCCCACGGTCCGGCCAAC
Source organism: Granulicella sp. (assembly GCA_965277925.1). Taxonomy (GTDB): domain Bacteria; phylum Acidobacteriota; class Terriglobia; order Terriglobales; family Acidobacteriaceae; genus Granulicella. The sequence continues at coordinate 4,735,584 of OZ255850.1, forward strand.
GTCAACCAGGTCCAGTACGGCGGGGTCGATACCGTCAATCTCAACCGCGGCCGCCACTCCATGAAGGTCGGCGGGTCCTATGTCTACGACCAACTCGTCAATATCGCCGCCATCTCCTCCGGCGGCAATTTCACCTTCACCGGCAGCAGCACCGGCAACACCTACGTCGATTTCCTGATTGGCGCCGCCAATGCGCTCGCTCAGTCCAACGTCGTCCAGCACCACGACTACTCCTACGACCCCGCCCTCTATGCCCAGGATGACTGGCAGATTACCCGGCGGCTGAACCTCAACCTCGGCGTCCGCTGGGAGGTCTTCGCCCCCTTCCTCGGTGACAAGACATTCGGCACCTTTGCCTCCGGCGTCCAGTCCACCGTTGTTCCCACCGCCCCCATCGGGCTGCTGTACGAGGGCGACCCCGGCATCCCCCAGGGTCTTTACAATACGTCCTACCTCGACTTCGCACCCCGCGTCGGTTTCGCCTATGACGTCTTTGGCGAGGGCAAGACGAGTCTTCGCGGCGGCTTCGGCATCTTCTACTTCGAGCAGAACGGCATGAACTCCAACGGCCAGACCAACCCGCCCTATGGCTTGGCCACCACGACCAACCAGACGCCCAACCTCGTCTGCCCCTACGGCGGCACCGCTCCGACGTGCGGCCAGGCCCCACCTGTGGGAACTGATCCCTACCCCTACAACCCCGCCAATCCCAACTTCGCCAACCCCACCGGCGGAACTACCATCAACGCCATTCCGCCCAACGGCGGCGCCACTCCCTACGTGTATGAGTACAACCTTACCGTGGAGCAGCAGTTGACGCCGAAGACCGCCCTGCACATCGCCTACGTTGGCAACGCGCTGCGCAAGAACTACATCACGATCGACGAAAACGCTCCCGTCTATGCTCCAGGCGGGGCCATCAGCGCCGCCGGCATCCTTCTTCGGCGCCCCTACGAGCCCTACACCAGATCGACCACCGCCGCAGGCTTCCGCTTCGGCTCCATCAACCTCAACGAGCCGGCGGAAAACGGCCACTACGACAGCCTCCAGGTCACCCTGCGCGGACGCTTCAGCAGATCGTTCCAAACCTTCGCCAGTTATGTCTGGTCCAAGTCGCTCAACTACGCCGGGCCTTCGGTCGATAACACCGACATCAGCAAGAACTACGGCGTCGGCGATATCGACCTCCGCCATAGGTTCGTCATCTCTTACCTCTACGAGCTTCCCACCACGCGGCGCTTCGGCCTGTTCGGCCGGGAGGTGCTCGATGGGTGGCACGTCAATGGGATCACAGCCCTTCAGTCCGGCAGCCCCTTCGCCATTACCTCCGGCGTGGACACCAATCTGGATGGGACAACCAACGATAGGGTGGACGTTCTCGGCAATCCCAACCTCCCCAACAACCGGACACGTGCGCAGAAGATCACGGACGGGACCCTCAACCCGGCGGCGTTCGCCGTACCGATAGGACCCTATGGCAATGAGCAGAAAAATCAGTTCTTCGGCCCGGCCAGCGTGAATACCGACCTGTCGATATTCAAGGAGTTTCCGATCTTCCGGCAGGCCCGTTTCCAGTTCCGTGCTGAGGGGTTTAATGTCTTCGGCAATGTCAATCTCAACAATCCCAGGGTCACCATTAGTAACCTACAGAACCCAACGTTGCATCTGCCCGGCTCCGGGCAGATCACGGGCGCCGGGCCAGCGCGGCGAATACAGTTTGCGGCGAAGATCGTGTTCTAGAACTGGAGTAGGATGCCGGCGCGCTTCGGTACCCACACCTACGCGGTGATCGAAGACGGCCGCTGGTGTCTCTACGACAACGTCGCCGATCCGTTCCGGAAGAGCAATCTCGCCGCCGACGCAGCACACGACGGATTGATGAAGCAGCTCGACGACAAGATTGTGGCCTGGCAAGCATCCGTTGGAGACAAGTTTCCGTTCGCGTCCGCCGCGGCGAAGGTGTCGAAATACCCCAGTTGAGATAGAAGAAGAAACGCATGGCTGCGTGGGTGCAAGTGCTTCAATTCGGAGTTCTCTCTGAGCCGAACGTTGCGTCGGCTGGCTGGGCAATCCAAAATGTTCTTCCGGTTGCGGTATTCTTATGTTAGCGATTACATTGCCTTCCCCGGGGAAACGGGATCACCGCAATGGAGCCGCTCGGAGGTCTCGATGGATCGTCGTCAATTTGTGCAAACAGGCGTAGCAGCCGGCGTCGTCGCCGCGGTCACGCCCGCCGTGGCCAAGCCCAAATCTCCCCGGCGCACGCCTAACGTTCTTTATGTCTTCGACGACGAACATCGTTTTCAGTCGATGCCCGGCGAGCCCTACAGCGATCCCGTCGTTGCTCCCAACATCGAGGCCTTCCGCAAGGCGAACTTCTCCATGGAGCGGTGCATTTCCAACTACCCGCTCTGCTCGCCTTATCGGGGCATTCTGATGACGGGCCTGTGGCCTTACCAGAACGGCATCACCCGTAACTGGATCGAACTCGGCACCAACTTCGAGTCGCTCGGCCATGTCTTCGACAAGGCCGGCTATCGCACCGCTTACGTTGGCAAATGGCATCTCGCGGGCCCCGGCAACGACCGCGTCTTCGTGCCTGCTGGACCGCATCGCCAGGGCTTCCAGGACTGGCACGTCTGGGGCGCCGTCAACAAGCACATGAACTACTCGTTCACCTTCAACCCGGACACTGGTGAAAAGATCCAGCCCATGGGCTATCAGGCCACGCTGATGACCGACGAGGCCGTCAAGCTCATTCACGACGAGCACGGCGACAAGCCCTGGATGATGATCGTCTCCTGGCATCCGCCGCATTTTCCGGTCGACGATGCGCCGGAAGAAGACGAGGCCTACTTCGCGAACAAGCAGGTGGCGCTTCGACCCAATGTGACAACCGGCCACAGCGAGCATGGCCCCGTTGCCTCGACCGGCGCGATCACGAAGTTTCACCAGGGCTACTACGCGCACATTCGCGCTATCGATCGCGAGTTCGGCCGCCTGCTCAAGGCGCTCGACGACACCGGGCAGGCCGACAACACCATCGTCGTCTTCACCTCGGACCACGGTGAAATGGCAGGCTCGCACGGTCGCATGTACAAGCAGGTACCGTTTGAGGAATCGGCGCGCGTCCCGTTCTACGTGCGCTACCCCGGCGTAACGCCGCAGGGGAAGTCATCGGAAACGCTCTTCGCCTCCATCGACATCTATCCAACGCTCTGCGGCCTCGCCGGCATTGCTGTTCCGCCGCAGGTCAAAGGCAAGGATTTTTCGGCCACCATGCGCGGCAAGTCCACGCCGGAATCCGAAGTCGTCTTCCTCATGAACCAGGGCCTGATGGATCAGGAGGACGAGGAGACTGGAGCCAAGCACGCGCCTGCCCGCAGCGATGCGGGAAAGGGCAACGGCGGTGGCTACGGACCGCCCGACTTCCGCGGCCTGCGCTCGAAGACCCATACTTACGCAGTCGCGCGCGATGGCAGGTGGGTGCTGTATGACAACGTTAAGGACCCCTATCAGCAGAAAAACCTCATCGACGATCCGGCGCAGAAGCCGCTCACCGACCGCTTCGACGCGCAGATCGCGGCCTGGCTTCATGATTCCGGGGACCCGTTCGAGTACGCGGCCGCGCTCACACAACGGTCGGCCGCACCGGCCTAGCCAGGTGCGGTATGCCGTCGATGCGTGGATGAGTTCAGAGTTGAAGATCGCGAGTGCAGGAGAAAAAGATGAATCGTCGTGAACTGATCAAGACAACGTTGCTGGCCGCGGGCGCGGTTTCGGCAAAGGGTGCAATTTCCCAGAGCGTGCTGCCGAACCAAGAGCCTGAAGGGCCACCTGTCGCGAGGCCGGAGGCGGGAGTGCCGTTCGCGCACGAGCCGGAGGTCGCGCATCGCAAAGATAAATCGCAGCGCATGCCGAACGTGCTGTGGATTTGCCCCGACCAGCAGCGCGCGGACACGATTGCGGGACTCGGAAATCCGCATATCCACACGCCGAATCTGGATGCGTTGATGGCGCAGTCGGTGACCTTTACGAATGCCTTCTGCCAGACGCCGATCTGCTCGCCTTCGCGAGGCAGCTTCATGACCGGCCGGTATCCTCGCGAGACGAACATCAAGTCGAACGCCGAGTACATCCGCCCGACCGAAAAGCTGGTCTCCCGCATCCTGGCCGACCAGGGGTATGACTGCGGCCTGGCGGGCAAGCTGCATCTGTCGCCTTGCGATCACCACTTTGTCGAGAAGCGCATCGACGATGGCTATCGCGTGTTCGAGTGGAGCCACGACATCAGCAACAACTGGCCGGGCAGGAACCAGTGGCGCAACTGGCTGGCCACGCAGAACGTGGAGTGGCCGGTCCCTACGAAGGCAGAGCGCAAAGCGGATGTGTGGGGCGTGCCGATCGATCCGAAGTACACCCAAACGGCGTGGTGCTCCGACGAAGCGATCAAGTTCATGAAGAGTCAGACGCAGGACAAGCCTTGGATGATGTCGGTGCACATTTATCAGCCGCACGCGCCATACTTTCCGACGGCGGAGTTTCTTTCGCACTATGACTCGGACAAGCTGCCGTCGCCGGCGTACAAGGAAGGCGAGCTGGACAACAAGCCGTCCTACCAGAAGACAGACCATCAGGGCGCGTACGGCGGACACGGAAAGTCGTTTGCCGATGAGAGCGACAAGGACCACAGGCTGACGACCGCAGCGTATTACGCGATGATCGAGCAGGTGGATGTTGAGGTCGGACGAATGATGAAGACGCTCAACGAGCTGGGCATCGCCGAAGACACGGTCGTGATCTATATGAGCGACCACGGCGATATGCTGGGTGACCATGGCATTTATGAGAAGGGGCCGTACTTCTACGACTGTCTTTCGCGTGTGCCGCTAGTCATTCGCTGGCCGGGCAAGTACAAGGCTGGCCTGAAGGTCAATGCGCTGGTGGAGCTGGTCGACATTGCGCCGACGGTGATGGAGGCAGCGGGGTTGACGACGCCGGCCGGCATGCAGGGGCGGTCCCTGACGCCGCTGCTGACCGGCACGACCACGAAGCATCGCGATTCGGTGTACATGGAGTATTACAACGCGGTGGCGAAGTACAATCCCAATCCCATGGCGACCTGCGTGCGCACGGAGAACTGGAAGATGACGTACTGGCAGTCGCTGGACACGGGCGAGTTGTATGACCTGAGCAAGGACCCGGGCGAGTTCACGAACTTGTGGGGCGCGGCTCAGAGCAAAGATGCGCAATACGAGATGTTCCAGCGTTTGACGGCGCGGATGATTGCGAGCACGGATCCGCTGGGTGTGCACGTGTTTTGAGGAATTTCTTCTGACACTTTCGAGAGAATCGGTTTTTGCCTCGGGAAAAACCGAGTACATTGGCTTGGCTCACCCCACATGCCGCACATGTACGGTGAGTTCGGCGTCGTTATGAAGATAAATGCGCGTGCCGAGGTTTCCCTACGGTCTGCTATCGCCTGCGAGGCATTCGGGCCTCGCAACGATGGCCATGAAGACCAAACCAATCAGCAGAAGACTTACGGTGGCCGGCTCGGGTACGGGGCTAGCTCCGACAGTGACGTTCGCGGATTGGGCGGTGACGTCGAGCGTGTTTCCTTGAGAATCTTGCAGGATGAGATCGGATGAAGGCGAAATGCCGATTGAGCTCGTGCCGTTGGAAAGAGCTGTAAATTGAGCAGTGGCAATCGTTCCCGGTCCGGCCACACCAGGGCCGGGGCTGAACAGGGTGTCATACGTCAACGCCACTGTGCCGGAACTGTTATCGATAGTGCCTGGGGAAAAGAAGGAATCACCGGTGTTGGCGAAAAGCGCCCCTTCGGTGATGCTGTCCGCCTGGAGATATGCCGGGTCAAAAACCAAGCTGAATTGATAGTCGTATAAATCGGCAACGTTGTTGACGTCGATGTCGACAGTAAACGTATTACCCACCGCGATGTTCTGGGTCTCAGGCACGGCCGAAACTATCGGGTCGGCGAATGCGACACTCGTTCCAGCAAGTAGCATGACGGAAAGTAGAAGTGAGGATTTCAATAGTTTCTCCTGGGTTTTGTATCTGAGTTTCGTAAAAACATTGTGCACCGGCGAATTGCTGCCGCCGGTGCTCAGTGTTCGTGGGTTAGTGGCACACAGTGCCCGCTGGAAGATTCCTGGCGACAATGGAAAGGTCCAGAATATTCACGACTCCATCGTTGTTCAGATCGGCTGCGGGATTGTAGCCAAGCTGACCTTGGGATTTCCCGAAGGAGGCTTTCACAAGGCTGAAATCGGTGCAGTTCACAACGCCGTCCCCATTGGCATCGCCCAGAGCACCGTTGACACTATCGCTTATCTGGAACGCACTTAGGCCAACAGGACTACCAGTAGCGCCTGCGCCGAGCGGATTGACTAGCACCAGCAACGTGTGCTCTCCGTCCGTTGGGTAATTACCGACATAGATCGGACCCGACGGAACGAACTTAGAGAAATCCACATCCTGTACCCACGTTCCGTCCTTGTAGATGCTGGCTTTCCCGTAACCCTGGCCGGTCGGCCCATTCACAGCAATGCTTTTCCCGGAAAACTGGATCATGTAGTACGCATTCAGCGCGTGGGTTCCCATGTACGGTCCGGCAGGACCCGTGAACACCGTCCAGGGCGCTTTCTGGCCGCCCGTGTTGGAGTAAAGAATGTGCTGGTCGCTGTATTGGTAGTTGCCTGCGGACACAAACCAGTTGGTCGTGGGCGGATCGCCGGCTGGCAGAGGAATCAAAGCGCCTTCACGCGAAGGCGGCGGTTGAGGATTGAGCGGGGCGCCGGTACCATCCAAAGCTATGGGATCCATCCTGAGTTCACGGTTAGCGGTGCTGGTATCGTGGAAATAAGCCCCATACACGTCCCACATCTTCCCATTGACGTCTGCCACAATCGCGTTGCTGCCTGTGCTGACGATAAGGCTGCCGTGACCATCATCTTGGCTAGATTGTAACCAGGGGATATCGTTCGCGGTGATCTTTGTCCAGTTTGCTGACGAGTCCAGGCGGTCGGTGCCGTCGGTGTTCTGGTACTGCAACAGCCCCATCGCATAGTCACCGGTAGAGTACCCGTTGGCGGAGTAGGTCAGGTAAGTGGCCGGAACGCCGTTTACCGGCAAAGTAAACGCTTGTGGCGCTTCGTTGGCGCCCGGCGGATTCACGTTGTTCAGGTGCTCCCAGGCGCGGTATTCAGGACTTGTCGTATCGGTCGTGGCAAAACTGATGACCTGGGCCGGGCGCGTCGGATCAAGCTGCAGAGGAGTCTTCATCAACTGCGCATGGATCTTGTGCGCTGTCACATAAAAGCAGTAAATCTCTCCGGTCGAATCTCGATAGAAGGGATCCCAGTCATAACCCGGAAACGTAATGTCGTTTCGATCTGTCCAGGGCCCATCGGGTCGCCCGGCGGGCTAAAGGCCACGTGCATCTGGTAGCTCGAGGCGAGGAAGACGGTGTAATACATGTAGAGCTGACCCTGATACGCGAGCAGGCAGGCGACCCGACACCGGCACCTGCCGGTCCTCCCGTCACGGGCACCTGCACGGTGTCCGCGGAGTTGAACAAGTCCGCGAGACCCTTGGACCGGAAGACGGTGATGGTCCCCGTTGATCCGTTCGACAATCCTGCGGTCCGCGTATAAAAACCGGTCGCGGAGCCATAGTAATAACCGTCCGCTGAATTGTAGATAATGCTGGGGTCGGCGCCACTGTTCTGGATAGCATTGGCGTAGTACTGCGCCATGCAGGGCAACGCCGATCCGACCAATAATAAGGAACAAATAATCATGTAATGCAAAGGTTTACATTTCACAAGGCTTCTCCTCTACTGAAAAGCTTTCAAGTTGCATTGTGCAAGATATATGCCTGCTGTTAAGAATTAGTCAACTAGAAAGTTTATGAGCTCGTTCCGGGCCGGTTAATCGCAGATTGTTGGAGCGGCAGTTATACGGTTGGGTACGCGAACGTGTCGCCGGTCTTCGCGATCCAGTCCTTGATTTGCGCGTCGAAGCCTTCCATCAGAGGTTTATGCGCGGAGTCGTTCGCGAGGTTCTTCATCTGGTAAGGATCGGCGGTGTTATCGAACAGCAGCCAACGGCCGTTCTCGCGCACAGCATAGGTGTAGCGCGCGGTGCGGACGCCGCGATAGTAGAGCGGGCTGGTTCGATCGACGACGCTGGCTTTGGCGGTCGTATCAGCTTTGCCGCTGCCATCGTCGTCGCCGGGTGCGCCCATGAGGAAGACGGTGTCGGGCGTCTTGATCTTCTTGCCCCGCATGACGCCGGAGAGGTCCTTGCCGGAGCAATGAGTGGGAACGGGAATGCCGGCGAGGCCGCAGACCGTGGGATAGATGTCGACCGCGGCGAAGAGCGCGTCGGAGCTGGTGGCCTTGGGTGTAACGCCGGGGTAGCGAACGATGAAGGGAACGTGGTTCGATTCGTCGTAGGGAAGAATCTTGCCGCCCTTGCCCTGGGAACCCATCATCTCACCGTGGTCGGAGGTGAAGATGACGATGGTGTTGCCGGCCTGCCCGGTTTCTTCGAGCGCCTGGAGCACGCGGGCGAATTCGATGTCGATGCCGGTGATGCCGCCGAGATAACCCTGCATGGCGTGGTGGAAAGACTCCTGCGAGTGCAGCCAAGGCGGACCGCCGTCTGCGACTTTCACGTTGGGGCGGTACTTCTGCATGTTGATCGGGTTGGTAGCTTGGTCGTCCTGCGGCGGGTTGAAGGGCGGATGCGGTGGGTTGTAGGAGACCATCATGAACCACGGCTTATCCGGCTCGGCGGCGTAAGTCTTCAGCAGGCCGATGGCCTGGTCGGTCATGTTGACGGGCGCCCACTTCGTAGCGCTCATCTTTTCTCCGGTGTCCGGGTCATAGGTGTAGCACTCGTAGTGATTGTTGGTGTCTTCCCAGATATGCCAGTCGTCGATTTCGACGCGGCCAGGGCCGGGCGGGATGAACTTGAAGTGGTCGTCGTGATCGCCGGCGAGATGCCACTTGCCAACGTAGCCGGTGCGATAGCCGCTGGCCTTAAAGGCCTTGGTGATGGTGAACTCCGACGTCTTCATCGGAATGGCGAGGTTGACGACGCCGTTTTCGGGCGAGTACTTGCCGGTCATCAGGATGGCGCGGTAGGGGCAGCAGAGCGGGAAGTTGGAGATGCATTGGTCCATCGAGAAGTTGTCGCGACGGAACTTGTCGATGGCGGGCGCTCGTACCTGGCTGAAGGCTTCTCCCGGGAGCGAAGCGGCGCGATGTTGATCGTCGAAGATGTAAAGCACGTTGGGCCGCTTCGCCGGTCCCGTTGCCTTTGGGGCCAGTCTGGCGCCGAGTGAAGCGCCCACTCCTGTTCTTACGAATTCCCTGCGGTCCATCGATGATCCTCCACGTCTCTCGAAACTACATTCTCAGATCGCGTTCGATAGAACGCGCGAAAACTCAACGCTGCAGGCGCGGTAAGAAGCGCATGAACCCACAAATGGCGCTGCCAGGAGCGAGTGGAACTCCTACGCTCAGGCTGCGCTCGCTTCTCCCCAGTGTCCGGACTGGTGTGTATCTGCCACGGGATAGTCCGGGTAATCGGAGTAAAACGTGAGGGCGTTCCGATAGGGAAACTCGTCGCCCGTCATCTCCATCCACTTGGTCACGGCTGCGTCGAACTTCGCGACCAAGGGCGCCTGGGAGGGATCCTTGATCAGATTTTTCTCCTGGTAGGGGTCGGCGACATTGTCGTAGAGGCACCACCGTCCCGCGGCCATGACGGCATAGGTATGGGTCGCCGTGCGCACACCACGGTAGCCAGGCTGGAACTCCTCCTGCGAGCCCGGTTTGCCCGTCTCGTTGCAGAGGAAGACATATTCCGGCGAGGCGATGGATTCTCCGCGTAGAGCGGCGGACAGGTCGCGCCCGCGGCAGTGGCCAGGTACTGGCAGACCCGCCAGACCGCAAAGCGAGGGATAAATATCGATGGAAGAGAACAGAATTTTTGAGTTGTGGTTCTTGGCGGCGACGCCCGGAACCCGCACAAAGAAAGGCACCCGATTGGATTCCTCATGCGGCATCTGCTTGGCCATGTGGCCGTGCGAGCCCATCATCTCTCCGTGGTCGGAGGTGTAGACGACGATGGTGTTGGCGGCCTGACCGGTCTCCTCCAGCGCCTTCAAGATGCGCGCAAACTCCAGATCGATCGCGGTGATGCCGCCGTAATATCCCTGTTGCGCTTTATGCAGGTCATCCAGAGAGTTGAGGGGTTCGCGCCGTTTTCCAAGGTCGACACCCGCAGGCGCAAGATGCACGTTGGGCTGTGATTGCAACGATTCGGGGGGGTATGGCTTCTGGTCCTGCTCGGGCGGATTGAAGGGGGGATGCGGCGGGTTCCAGGAGACGATGAGAAACCAAGGCTTGTCTGCCGGTTGCTTGTGCAGGAACTCGACCGCTTGGTCCGTCATGAGGGTTGCGTTGTAACCTGCCGGTTGAATCTTCTCGCCGGTGTCCTGGTCATAGGTCCAGGAGCCGTAGTGATTGTTGGTCTCGTCCCAGACGTGCCAATCTTCGAAGCCGAAGCGCCGCGGGCCTTTCGGTATAAAACCTCTTTCAACGCCTCCACCGAGATGCCATTTACCTATGTAGCCGGTATGGTATCCGCTTCTGCGGAAGGTTTCGCCAACCGACACCGTCTCCGTGGGCAACGGGAAGCCGTTGTGCAGAACTCCGGTGTCGCTGGGATAACGGCCACTCAGCAAAATCGCGCGGTGCGGCGTACAGAGAGGGTAGTTGGAGATGCAGGCATCCATGGAAACATTCTGCTTGCGGAACGCATCCAGGTTGGGAGCGATCACTTGACTATAGGGGCCGCCCGGCAGCGAAACTGCACGATGTTGATCGCTGAACAGGTAAAGCACGTTGAGTTTGGAGGGCACGGGTCTGGGCGCGGATGTGGGCGCTGCATTGGCGTCGATGGCCGCCGCTATGGAAGCTGCCGCGGTGGACTTGAGGAAACTGCGACGGTTCATTCGTTCTCCTTACATCCGAGGGGTCCAAGGGGGTTTGAGTTAATCGTTTACATTCTAGCAAATGCAACACGCCCCCTCCTCGATGAAGGCCGAGTCGCGTGTTGGCGCTGAGAGGGTCCTTGAACGAGGAGAGAGAGCAATACCGTCTTCGAAGCGCCCATGCCGATCACCTCTCGCATGCCTAGAAAGTCAACCGCGCCGTAAGTTGGAGCAGACGAGCCGGGTTGGAGTTGGTGTTGAAATGCTGCAAACCGTTGGCATCCGGATTGTTCTCCCCGGGAGAGTTGAAGACATTGAAGGCGTCAAAATTAACTCGCAGCCTCACCGTTTGCGTGATGGGGAACACCTTGAAGAGCGAGGCATCGGCGACCCAGTTGATCGGCCCATTGATAAAGACCTTCGAGAAGCGGTTGGAGCCTGCCCCGCCGCCATCGTAAAGGATCGTATTTTGTGTTCCGTCTTTTAGCGTAACCACCACGGTGTCGGTATCGTAGTAGCAAGAGGCCCCGGTGCAGTTCTTGGCGAGGTTCCCTGGCGGTGGCGTGGTATCGATCGGCGTCTCATACGGCCTGTAGGTGGAAGGAATACCGGTGACGCAGTTGGTCATGCATGTACCCACGCCTGGCGCCTCCGACGGCGTGAGGACCGTCGGCGGCAGGTAGCCGTTGTACCAAAGGTACGATGGCTCGCAAACACCGCTGCGGCAGTCGGTGGTTGCCACCTTGTGCTTGTAGAGCGTGATGGGATTGGTCGGTCCCCAGTTTGCTGAAGGGGGCTGGAACATCTGAGACGCGACGTTGAACGTGCCGGCAATCTGATAGCCGCCCACGATTTCGTTCCAGAAACGGTTCACATGGCCCAGAAACTTTTTCCCCCGCCCGATAGGCAGGTCGAGAAGGCCGTTACCCTTGAAGTGCAACACCGGGGTCGAGGAATCCAGTTGATAGTTCTGGTAATACTCCATGTCCTTGTAATCGGCCCAGTCCGGCAGGCCAGCGGGGCGGGGAGGCGGAGCAAAACCCGGACTGACCACGGGCCCGTACGGTGAACTCAGGATTCCGGCTGAGCCCTGGACGCCCGGATAATCGGCCTGGGGGGCAACGTTGCCGATGGCAGCCATGGCTTTGGAGTACTCGGCGATGATTTGATAGGCGGAACCACGATGGAAGAGCCGCTGGAAGTTGATCTGCAGCGCGTTATCGTTGGACCAGCCCGCCTTGGTCCTAAAGCTGCTGTTTCCCCAGGTGGTCTGGTCGTAAGGACCGGTCGCCGTGGTCGCATAGGTATTCGTGCCGATCACCGAGCCCGTCGGGGGGATGATGCCGAAGGCCATCTCATATTGATAGTTGCTTGGGCTCTGATTGTACTGGTCGATAATGGGCAGGTTGGCGCCATGGGTAAACACCCAGCTCACCCGCAGCGTCGAATTTCCCTTGAACTGCTGTTCGATGGTGGCGTTCACTTCGGTGACGTTCTCCGGCGCATAGTTGGGCGACGTGGAAACCAAGGCGATGCCCGGAAGGATGGAGGTGACCGAGTTCGTATTCACCACGGTCGCGGTATTTTTACCCATAACGCCGAACATCTGCGGCGCGTTGTACCGTATCGTTTCATTCGGCAGGTTGTCCACGGCCTGAGCAGCGTCCGAATAACTCCGTGTGTAAGCGGCCGTAAACGGATTGTTGGTCGCGGTGGGGGTCGCATAGAGTCCAAGGGGCGTGGGGTACTCGTACACTCCATAGGCCCCGCGTATCACCGTATTGTGGCCGAACGGCTGCCACGCAAAGCCCAGCCGCGGAAGGAAGTTCAGGTTGTAATCGTAGACCAATTTGGCCGGGAATCCCGCCTGCTGGGCAGTCTCGAACTTGACGCGGATGTTCTGATCGTTGGTGATGATCGCTTGCGTGGTGTAACCTTCGGCGATCAACTGCGCCGGCGTGACGGCCAGCACCTGCGCGTCATTCTTCAGGTCGAAGGAATTCGCCAGTCCATTTGCCGTAAACAGGGCCGGATGGGCCTCGTAGCGCAGGCCGAGATTGAGGGTGACGTTCTTGCTCACGTGGAAGTCATCCTGGAGATAGGCGTCAGCCTCCATGTTGTGGAAGTGGCTGTACGGTGGTTCCAGGTTGACGTTGTAGCTCCCCGCCGAGCCCAGGAAAAAGCTGGCGTCCGCGGAACCGGTGTTCGTCACCGCAGTTTGAAGCGGGCCTGAGGTCGGTTGGTAGAGGCCGGTCGGGTTGGCGCCGAAGGTGATCTTATCCGCGGTCCCGTTGCCCTGAACCCCGAAACGCTCAAACCGGTACCGGCCTCCGAAGTGCAACTGGTGCCGTCCCACGATCTTGGTCAGGTTCTCATCGCCGTTCCATATGATCTGGGATATGTGGCGGTTGGCGGTCTGGCTGCTCTGCAGATTGTGGATCAAGCCGGATCCAAGAGCGGGGAAACCGACCTCTCCGAAGTTGTTAGGCAGGTTGAGTATCGACTCGTAGTCGATGTTGGGAGCTACGCCATTGATCTGCGTGTCGTCGAGCCACTGCTGGCCGAGAATCGTCTCCGCGAAGAACGTCGAAGAAAAGATGTGCGTATAGCCTAGGCCCGCCTGAAACGACTGGCTGGGATTATCGGCATAACCGTTCGCCGCTCCGGCCGGGATGCCGGTTACGGGAAGGTTATAAAACCCGCTGGGATTGGTGTTGATGGGGCTGTTGATGTCCGTGAACCGGAGATAAGCGCGGTTGGCTTCATTGAAAACGTGATCCAGCCGGAAGGTCTCTTGCGGCACGTACTGATACTGCTTTTGAATGAAGTTGTAATTGAAATGCACGAGCGGATCGGCGGTCGCGAACTGTCCGGAGGGCAGCGGCAGCAGTTGGTAATAAATCGCGGCAGTCGGAGATTCTTCACCAATTGGAATGACATTGCCCGGAAAGGGAGTGCGGCAGTAGGGGTTGGCGACGGCTTTGCCATTGGTACCGACATTCCCGGCGCAATTCTTCGATGACATGGTGGTTGATGGATCGTAGATGGTCAGCAGTTGGCCGTTGGCTTTAATCAAGCCGCTGAAGTCGCCCATCCGCATCGCCGCTGTCGGGACGTTGGCCGTACCGGCGGTATCCTGCACCAGCGAGAAGCGTTCATAGGCGACGAAAAAGAACGACTTGTCTCGCCCGTTATAGAAGTGGGGAATATCGATCGGTCCGCCGACCGAGATGCCGAATTCGTTGCGGTCGTACTTCGGCGTGGGCACGCCGACTGGATCCTGGATGGCCCTGGCGACCCCGATGGCGTTGTTGCGGGCCGTTTCAAAGGCCGTGCCATGGAACTTGTTGCTTCCCGACTTGGTGGAGACGATCGCCGTTCCGGGCGTGGCGTACTGCGCGCCGGAGCCGCTGGTCTCCACCCGGACCTCCTGCACTGTATCCGGATCGGGCAGCTGCGTCTTGCGAGTCGGTTCAGCGCCGAACTGGCCATTCATGGTGGGCACGCCATCGATCGTGTACTCCAGCGCTTCGGCATTGGAGCCATTGAGGTTCTGACCGCCCAGAAGGCCTGGCGTGGTGATGCTCACCAGGTTGTCTATAAAGCGCCCGTCCTCCGGGAGTTGGCTGATGCGGGCGTTTTCCAGCGTCGATGTAATGGCGCCGCTATCGGGGGTGATGAGCTGGCCCGCGGCCCCGTTCACGATAACTTCCTGCGTCACCGCTCCGGCCGTGAGCACGGGATTGATGACCGCGTTTTGCGCCACCTGCAGTTCGATCGAAGTCTGGTAGGTTTTCATCCCGGTAGCGGTAAATGTGATGGTATAGGCACCTGTAAACAGGTCCGGCACCTGATAAAATCCGACGCCGTTGGTCTTTGCATTGGTCGCAACGCCGGTAGCATTGTTCACAACGTGGATGGATGTACCAGGTATGACAGCGCCCGTTGAATCGGCCACTGTGCCCTGAATGCCGCCCGCGCCGCTTTGCGCCAGCGCAGACGCAGGGAACAACGCAAAACAGGCGATGGCCAGCAAAATAACGAGCGCAGAGCTCAGGCAAGAAACTTCTTGTAGGTACTCACTTGGCCTCTTCATTGCACACTCCTCCAAAAAATTAGTTCAGTATTGGTCACTTCGCTGAGCAGCCGGAAATTCCGCAATAACTAGAACCCAGACTGCCGGGTATCAGGTATTCAATGCTTGTAATCGTTCTCATTTGCAGCCGCGTTTTAGCGTCGACCATTCACACACCTCATCATTCTTGCGGCGAAGTTTTCGCACCACAATACGCCTCCTCGATTTACAGCATTTCGAAGATGCAGTTCGGATGGCGCCGAAAGTGTAACGCGTCAGGACCTGAATCGGCAAGGGGAGAATGTAATCGATCCGCTTGCCGGTAGAGCCAAGGCGATAGCAAGGGGTGACGGTTTGTTCAGTGAGCGATGCAAACCATTACAGGGCTATCGTTTGCGTCTATCGGAGGTCGCTCGTCAGAATATCGGGGTGAACTAATTGCCGGGCTTTTGCAGCCGCTGTCCGGCGGCAACTGGCGAACCAAAGTTCGGCGTTCCGTCGGGGCCCCACGTAAAAGGCTGGATGCGCGGAGACCGGCTCGCTCCACATCCTTCGCCTGGCGCTCCGTTCGCGTGGTAGATGATCCAATCCTGCTTGCCGTCGAGCGACTTGAAGAATCCGTTATGTCCGGTCGCATAGACGCTTACCTTCGGGTCTTGCTGGAAAAAGGGGTGGTTGAATTTCTTCCAGGAGGCGGGATCGAGGAGATTGGCGCGCGCGGAGGCCTCCACGGCGCCGACTTCATACGAGTCGGTCCAGCACCCGGACGCAGAGAAGAATACGAACACATTGCCGCCATGGACCAAGGCCTCCGGACCTTCGTTGACATCGATGTGCCGCTTCGGAGTGTCGCCGATCTTTTCCCAGGGATAAGTTGGCGAGGAGATCATCGTGCGTGGCGAGTCGATCGTCCAGGGATTACTCATGCGCGCGATGTAAATCTCCTGCTCTCCGTTGTTCGCGCCCTTCCAGCCTGACCAGACCATGTAATGGGTTCCGTTTATCTCGAAGATGTCTGGATCGATCGCCCAGTTATCGCTTGCGTCGGTTACCTTGCCCTTGAGCGTCCACTGGCCCTGCAGGGGGTCGACCGCGCTGTTTTCAAGGACATAAATACGGTGCGAGTCGTTCGGGTCCGCGTCGGCAGCGAAGTAGACGTACCACTTGTCTCCCCAGCGATGGATCTCCGGCGCCCATACCCCCTTCGACCAGGCGGTGCCCGGCTCGGGTGTCCAGATGATCTTCTTCTCCGCGTCGCGAAGGTCTGTTATGTCGTGCGTCTTCCAAAGCGTGAGGTTACGCCCCGTCGTATTCATGTAGTAGTAGTCGCCGTTCCATGTGAGTACCCATGGGTCGGCTCCGGAAGGCAGGAGCGGGTTTGTAAACGTTCCGCTGTTCGCTGGATCGGCTGGGGTTTGCGCCAGAGACCTGCTAGGTACGCACAGAAAAAGCATTGCGGCCAGGATGGCCGTGCTTGCAATTCTCGATATGCCGGTCTTCATTGTCGAACTCTCAGGGCGGCGGTCACGCGCGGCAGCGTTCATAATGGCAAACCTACCTGCTCGCAGGTTGATATTGCTCCAGGTATGGCGGCGCTCGCAATTCACCTGTACGTTCATTCGGCGGTGTCTCCGGCATGGGCCACGGCTGAACGCCGATCCGATGGGCCCACTCGTTCCACATGGCCGCCATGGTCTTCGCACGTTCCGGCTGACTTGCAGCGAGATCGTGCATCTCGGTGCGATCGGCTTCCATGTCGTAAAGCTCCCAGGAGTCGGGAAAGCGCGAGACCAGCTTCCACTTGCCATCGCGGACGGCTTTGTTGCCTTCGTGCTCCCAGTAAATAGGCGCGCGGTTGCGCGGCTTGCCGGCGAACACAGGAACGAGGCTCTCTCCCGCGAGCGCCGGAATGGGTCCAGCGGCGACCTTTGCGGGATATGTGGCGCCTGCCACTTCAAGGAAGGTGGGCATCAGATCGGTCTCGTGGCCTATCGCGCTTACAGGCGCTGAGTGGGCCTTGATCACGTTAGGCCAGCACGCAATAAATGGGCTGCTGATGCCGCCTTCCTGCGTGTAATGTTTGTACATCCGAAACGGTGTGTTGGCGCAGTTGCCCCAGGGAATGCCGATGCTCTGGAAGGTGTCCTCATCGCCCGGCATCACACCCGGAACATTGCCCGCGCACACCATGCCGATCTCGCAGGCGTGGCTTTCGGTGGTGCCGCTGACGTGCAGCTTGCCTTCGGCTGTCCCTTTCGGCTGAGTAGTGCGGCGTCCGCGGCCGATCTCTTCGGCGTTGCCGCCATTGTCGGACATGAAGACGATCAGCGTGTTGTCCGCGATGCCCGCTTTCTCGACGTTGTCGATGATGCGGCCGATGCCGGTGTCCAGCCGGTCGATCATCGCCGCGTAGACCGCCATGCGGCGCATCTCCCAATCCTTGTTGTCGACCTTGTCCCAAGCGGGCACGCGCGGATCGCGCGGCGTCAGTTCCCACTTGCCGGAGACGATCCCCATGCCCACCTGCTTCTTGTGGCGCTCTTCACGCAGCGCGTCCCAGCCTGCTGCGTAGCGACGCGCATACTTCTGGACAAGGTCTTCCGGCGCCTGGATCGGCCAGTGCGGCGCATTGAACGCGGCGTACAGAAAGAACGGTTGCTTCTGCTGCGACAACTCCGTCACATATCCCGCCGCGTGATCGGCCCATAGGTCCGTAAGGTATTCGTCCTTGGGCGGCGGTGGCAGCGGGTCGTTGCCGTTGAACAGGTGCGGCGACTCGTAGTACACCGAAGCCCCGGCGATCATGCCCCAGAAGTGATCGAAACCGCGCTGCAGCGGCCAGTCGTGCTTGCCCTCGTCGTCTTCGGTGGCCAGGTGCCACTTGCCTACCATCGCCGTGTTGTAGCCGGCGGTCTTCAACGCCTCCGGGATGGTGACCGTCTGCGTGCTAAGCTCGCCTGCGTACTGCGGATACGGATAACGGCCATGGTCGGAAACCATCATGCCCATGCCAGCCTGCTGCGAGTAGAGACCCGTCATGATGGAGGCCCGCGAAGGGCAGCAGCGCGGATTGTTGTAGAACTGGCTGACCCGGAGGCCACGCCGCGCCAGCTTGTCGAGATTGGGCGTCGAGACCTCGGAGCCGAAGCAGCCGATGTCCGAAAACCCCATATCATCGGCCAGAACGAGAATGATGTTGGGCTTGGAATCCGCGGCAGAGGCACTGCCCGGCTCTGAAAACGACGATTGCGAACCGGTTACGAGGGTAGCTGCCACCGCACTCCCCATCTTCAGAAAGTCTCGCCGATTCGCCATGCTTCCGCCTCCTGTCCGCTTTCGATTACAACGCAATGTAAACCATTGCAAGAAGACCTGTCAAAAAGGGCTTAACCCTTGTCTATTGCCGATGGGCCAGAACTTTTCTACACAGGCGAACCGGTCCGGAGCGAGCATCGAATCGAGACCCAACCGATTTCCCGCTTGCGCATTCGTGGAATTCATTCTGTAATCCATTGCAGGAGATCGTTGCATGAACCTGCACAGATTCCGGAAAAACCCACGCGTTGCGTTCACCGCTGCCGCAATCCTTATGTTCTGCTCGTCCATGCCTTCGCACAGCGAGGTTCGGAAAGACGCGCCGGCATCGATTCGCGGCGCTATTTACGTCTCGTCGGCCGCTTACAACGCGCCGCAAATGTGGAAGAACTTCAGCGTCGAGGAGACCCGCCGGGACTTCGGCTATGCCCGTGAGATCCACCTGAATGCCCTGCGCATATGGGCCAGTTACGAGTACTGGAAGATGGACCCGGCGAAGTTTCAAAGCGAGTTCGATCAAGTGCTCGGCATCGCTCAGCAGGACCATATCCGTATCCTGATCTCGCTCTTTGAGAACGATGGCGTTCCGCCCACACCGGAAAACATGTGGACCACCGATCCTCAGAAAGCCTTCGACATCCAGTCGCCGGGACTCGAGATCGCGTCTTCGGGCCATAAGGAGCGCTGGGAGCAGCCGCGCCAGTTCGTGGACTGGTTCATGAAGCGTTACGGCAATGACAACCGTATCCTCGCCGTCGAAGTGATGAATGAGCCTAGCGAAAACAAGCCGGGGAGATCTGGCACCGTTCCGTTCGCGCAGTCCATGTTCACGACCGCGAAATCGCTGCAGGGAACCGTGCCGCTGACCTTCGGTTCCGCGCGTATCGCCATGGCCGAGGAGTTCATTCCGCTGGGCCTGGACATCATCGAATTTCACGACAATTTTCCAGCAGACCCCGCCGTCTTCGCGGACGGCATCAAGAGTGCGATGGCAGTTGGACAAAAAACCGGCCTCCCCGTCTGGCTCACCGAGTGGCAACGGGTGCGCGCCGGCGGCAGTGGCTTCAAGGGCGGCATGAAAATGTCGGACGAGGAGAAGCTGCCGGCCTACGCCTCGCTCGCGCCCACTGTTCATTCCTTCCCCGTCGGCAATTTCTTTTGGTGCCTTATGATCAAGCGCGCTTACCTGCGTGGACAACGCGTGAACGGCACGGTTAACGGCCTGTTCTGGCCCGACGGCGCAGTCGAGAGCCTGAAAGACGCGCAGGCCATCGCCGCCGATCCGACCTTGCATCTGCGCGAAAGGCCGATACCGGCAAATTTCAAATGACGCTTCGCCTTAACGACAGTGCATCTTGCGATCTCGGCAACTTGCGAAGAGAGATCAGGAGCAATCAAAAGCTGCGTTCGATACGAAGCGGACGCACGGGGGCAACCTTCAGGGTAAGACTTGCGGCCGGCAGGCCATCGTCGGTTACCGTGACCGTGATGCGGCCACTGGAACCGGTGGCGCGAAGAATGGCTACGGCATTGCCGTCGTAAAGCTTGCGCTCGGTGGCATGAAACGGGTCGTGGTCCATCATGTTGCCATTGCCGACCGCAATGATCGAGCCTGGGCCTGCGATTGCAAAGTGGACGACCGCCGTGGAGTCGGGGATGCGGGTGCCGGCCGCGTCGGCCAGCGTTGCCGTAACATAGCGCACGTCGTTCCAGTCAGGCGTCATTGGTACGTCTGGGTCGTCCGCGGTGAAGAGTATGCGCGCAGGCTTGCCGGCAGTCTTGAGCGTGTCGGTCGCGACGACCTTTCCGTTGGTTGTGGCGATGGCTCTGATCTCTCCCGCCGCGTAGGGAACTTGATAGACGATCGGACTCGCATCGGGGTGAAGCTTCTGCGTGCCGAGGGAGCGCCCATTGAGGAAGAGCTCGACTTCCTCGGCGTTGGTGTAGACCTCCACGTTCTCGATATGCGCATTCTCGTCTTTGGGAGTCCAGTCGTTCAGCAGCGGCTGCCAGAAGCGCACGCTGGGATCGAGCGGCGCACCAAGCCCGGCAGCCACAGCCTGATTGGTGGATGTAGCGTTCGCGTAGCCCGGATCGATCGGTCCTTGGCGCAGCGGCTGGACGCGCCGAACGATCGCAACCATAGGCACGGTGGACCACCAGGACTGCCGCTCGAACGCGCGGCCGCGAGGTAAAGCCGTCGAGAGCAGCAGACCGGAACCGGAGCCGATGGCAGGCCAACGGCCAGCCTCGCCGAGGTAGTCGATGCCCGTCCAGAGGAACTCACCGGAGAACTCGGGGTGGTCGCGCATCGCGATCCACTGCTTGCGGTCGTGCGTGTTTTCCGTGCCGATGATCGAACGCGTTGGCTTCTGCGCATGCGCCGCGAGGATTTCGTTCTCCCGGTAATTCTGGCCGACCACGTCGAGAAGGTCAGCGAGGCCGTCTTCGTAGTCGTGGCTCACATTGGGCCGAAAGAGGGCCTGGGTGACGGGGCGTGTCGGATCGTACTTGTGGAAGGTCGCGACCAGCGATTTCAGGATAGGAATCGCAATGTCGGGGTGCGGCGTATCGTGAATTTCGTTGCCTGCCGACCACAGAATGATGCAGGGGTGATTGCGGTCGCGCTGCACCGTCGCAGCGGTGTCCTGGAGCGCCCATTGGCGGAAGTAAAGGTGATAATCGTAGGGCTCCTTGCCGACCGTCCATACGTCGAACATCTCTTCCATCACCAGGAAGCCCGTGCGGTCGCAGAGGTCGAGAAACTCGGGAGCGGGCGGGTTGTGCGCGGTGCGGATTGCGTTGACGCCGAGCTTATGCAAAGCAGTCAGGCGGCGGGCCCAGGCCGCGAGCGGGACCGCGGTGCCGAGCGCTCCGGCATCGGTGTGCAGGGCTACCCCGAAGATCTTGTGGTGAACTCCGTTGAGGAAAAATCCTTCGTTCGGATCGAAGCGAAACTCGCGTATGCCGAAGGCAACATCCTCGTCGTCGACGGGCTTGCCGTCGCGGAGCAAGGTCGCATGCAGCGTGTACATCGCCGGGTGATCGAGGTCCCATCGGTCAGGGTGCGGGACCGTTGTCTCCGCCGCGAGGTCCGCGGTCTGACCGGCCGCAACCTCGATCGACGGAGACACGATCTTCCTGATCACGACGATGCTTCCGTCGGGCGATCGCAGTTGGACCAGGAGTGCGAGCTTCGCGGGAAGGGAAGAGTCATTCACCACGGAACTGCGGATGTGAATGGTGGCGGACGCGGCGGAGACGGCCGGTGTCGTCACGAAGGTGCCCCACGGAGCGATGTGGGTGTTGGCGACGGTGACGAGGCGGACCTGCCGATTGATGCCGGCCCCTGGATACCAGCGGGAGGCCGGCTGTTGTGAGTCGTCGGCGCGAACCGCCATGACGTTTCGACCGGCGATGAGGTCCGGCGTGAGGTTGTAACAAAAGCTCGTGTAGCCATAGGGATGATGGCCCAAGAGGTGGCCATTGAGATACACGTCGGAGTTCGCCATCACACCGTCGAAGACCACGTAGGTCTCGTGTCCGGCGGCAGGCGCGAAGGCGAAGGTTTTGCGATACCAGCCGATGCCAGCCGGAAAGAAGCCGCCGGCCGCGCGGGTGGGCGTGTCTGCCTTTACCGGTCCGGCAATGGCCCAGTCGTGCGGAAGCGTCACGGTGGTCCAGGACGCATCGGAAAAGTCCGGCGCCTCAGCCCCCGCCGCGTCCGATTGCAGAAAGCGCCAGCCGCTGGTGAACTGCGTGACTGCGCGCGGGCCCGAGCGCATGGGGGCAGCTTGCAGGGAAGCCGGGCAAGCAAGCAGGGCAGCAAGGAGAATCGAGTTCAGCCACATGGGGCTCCTTCGTTCTGGGCGCGGCTTGCGCCCCTCCACAGAAATCTACAGGCTAATCGGGAAACCCGAAAGCGCAGAGGAACGGCAACCGGAGGCAATCGGGGCACAAGCGTTCCGGAAGCACCCGCGTATTCAGCGAGATGGTGCAACGAGAGCGGGAAAGTTTACCCGTGAAAATAATTATCTATTGACATTCGTTTATGGGCGCCCGTACTATTTCCTTCGCCGCGAGCCCAATCGATTGTTACCGCTCGCCAGCATGCACGAACCCTATCCTGTACAGCCTTTTTGGAGAGCCGTATGAACGCAAAGAATGCAACAAAAATCTTTCATCGCAGTCCAGCCGCAAGCATGCGGCGGCTTGGTTTGCACCTTCTTGGCCTGAGCACGCTTCTGCTCGTCTGCTGCGTGGCAGGCATCGGAACCGCGGCTGCGCAGAGCGCGGGACTCGGGGCCATCCAAGGGACCGTAACGGACCCGACCGGGGCGGTAGTCTCGAACGCCGTCGTCACGGCCACGGACAATGCGACCGGCACCGTCAGCAAGCGCAAGACCTCCTCGGCCGGCCTCTACACCATCACGCCGCTGACGCCCGATTCCTACACCGTGACGGTAACCGCCCCTGGGTTCCAGACCTACAAGCAGCAGAACATCGTCGTGAACGGGCTCAGCACCACCGGCCTGAACCTTTCGCTCGCGCTCGGTTCGGAGTCCGATACCGTCACCGTCACGCAGGCGCCTCCGGTGCTTCAAACCACCGACGCCACCATCTCGGCGGTCATCGACAACGCTACGTTTGAGGCGTTGCCGGACATCATGAACGGCCAGCAGCGCGACCCCACGGCCTTCGCCACGCTGGCCCCCGGCGCGCAGTCCGGGACCCGCGCTCCCATCTTCTCCGGGACCGGCAACTATCTCGCCGAGGTCTATGTCGACGGCATTCCCACCACCACCTCGAACCAGCAGGGCGACAACCGCACGGTTTCAAATTCGATTCCGATTGAAGCGGTCGACCAGTTGCAATCCATCTCCAGCGCACCTTCGGCGGAGTACCAGGGCGCCGGTGCGATCAACTTCACCACCAAGTCGGGCGGCAGAGAGTATCACGGTGTGGTCGCGGATTTTGTTCGCAACACCATCTTCGATACCTGGGGATTTAGCGCGCCGGCGGCCACCAAGTTGAACGGTCAGGGAGTGACCGTGCCTGCGGGCAAACCGGTCGAGCACCAGAACGAGTTTGTCGCGGCGGTCGGCGGTCCCATCCCCTTCACGCGCCATAAGGGATTTTTCTTCGTCACCTACGACCAGTACCATGGCCGAAACGGCGTCAATCCCGCCCAGGAGACCGTCCCGACCACGTTGATGCGTACGGGCAACTTCAGCGAGCTTTTGAGCACCGATAAAAATGGCGTCACCACCGGCCAGATCTACGATCCACTCTCTACGGCCGCCTGCACGGCCAACAACAGCCTGGGCACGCCATGCCGCTATCAGTACGGCTACGGCCCCGGCGGCGGCAAAGGGCCGAACGGGAACCCTGTCCTGACGGGTGCGCCGGTCAACGTCATTCCGGCCAGCGAGCTCTCCGCCATCTCGCAGTACGAAGAGAAGTTTCTGCCCGCGCCGACCAGCTCCGGCATCGCCAACAACTACCTCGCGGGCAGCGGCGTCGACGGATACGACAACCATGAGATGGTTGCGAAGGTCGACTACCAGATCAACGGCGCGCAGCGCCTCTCCTTCGTCTACACGCACGGCGTACGCCAATCCGTGGGCTACGGAGCGACGCTGCCGTTGCCCTATACCAACGGTGATACGTCGGCGATCTCGCCAACCATCATGATTCTGGAACACTCGATCGTCTTCACGCCGCATCTGGTGAACCAGATCAAGTATGGCTTCAGCCGATTCCCACAGCCGGTTTCGTCCCCGACGTTTAACGTCTCGCCCTACCGCGCAGGCCCCGACATCGGCATCGGGAATTTGCCTACCGGGCAGGCCGCTGGCGCGTTTCCCGGTACTACCTTCAGCGCCAATACTCAGTTCCCGACGCCCATCACGACCTGGACGGAAAACGGCGCCTCCGACGCCACGCACAACGTTGTTCCGAACGCCTATACCCTGGTCGATAACCTGGAGTGGGACAAGGGGCGGCATGCGATCACCTTCGGCGTCGAGACCCAATGGCTGCAGGACAACACCTCCAGCCAGAGCAGCCCGTCGGGCATCTACACCCAGACATTCTCGGCCAACTCTACCTCGAACTTCTCCGGCACATCGCTGGCCAGCAACACCGATGGATATGCTTATGCGAGCTTTCTGCTGGGCGCGGTGAACAGCGCCGCAACAGGCATTCAGGCGTTCTCCGAGACCGGCGGCCGCTATCACCCGTGGTCTCCCTACGTTCAGGACAACTTCAAGGTCACGCCCAAACTTACGCTGAACCTGGGTCTGCGCTATGACTACCTGCCGCCGTATCACGAGGTGCAGGACCGCTTCAGCTTCTTCAATCCGAACGCAATCAACTCCCTGACGGGAACTCCGGGCGAGTTGGAGTTTGCCGGCAACCGCGGGTCCGACATCAGTTGCCAGTGCCGCACACCGGTCCACACCTATTGGAAGAACTTCGGTCCGCGGCTTGGGCTGGCGTACTCGATCAACGATAAGACCGTGGTCCGCGCGGGCTTCGCCATCGCTTACTCGCGCGCCGGCGGCGTCGGCGGCCGGGGCGGAGACTCCACCGGCACAGGCCAGGGCGGCTTCACCGCCAACCTCATCCTTCCTCCCGCAGTCAGCACCGGCGCCGCGGCCGGCCCGTCGTTCTATCTCAACAACAGTCCGGCGTTCCAGGCGGCCGGGTTGGGCAACACCAACTTCGGTGGACCGAATTTTGTGCTGCCTGCGCCCGCCGCGCCCTCGGCGGCCGCGCTTAACAACGGCATCGGCAACTACGTCAACGCCGCCGGCCAGTATGTGACCGCCGGTGGAGCTCCGGCTTACGCGGACCCTTACCTCTCCGGCCGCGCCCCCACCTTCAACTTCTACAATCTCGCATTGCAGCGCGCGATCACGCCCAACCTGACCATCTCCGTAACCTACGCCGGCAGCCAGTCGCACTTCGTCGGGGGAGCGCCCGTCCCGGGCTTCTGGTCCGGTGAACTCGATCCGAAGTACGTCGCCACTCTGGGCTCGGTGGTCGGGACCGACAACACTACCAACATTCTGAACTCGCCCGCCACGCCAGCCAACATTGCGATCGCGATGAAGGCCGACCCCAGCGTCACCGTTCCCTACGCCGGGTATGCGCAGACGCAGAAGGGCTCCGCCAACAGCAATGCAATTATCGCGCGCATGTTGCGTCCGTATCCGCAATACTCAACGCCGCCCAGCCCGGAGTGGGACAACATCGCCAACATCAGCTACAACTCGCTTCAGATCGTTCTGGCGCAGCGCGAGTACAAGGGCCTGAGCTACACGCTCAACTACACCTACTCGCGCAACATCGGTGACGACGGCACCATCCGCTCCGCCTTTCCGGTGCCCGCATCGGTTTCGTCGAGCGGCGTGGCGCTGCCCGGCAACGACCGCGCCGACCGCAGTCTTACCGCCAACGACACGCCGCAGATCCTCAACATCTATGGCGTCGACAAGCTGCCCTTCGGTAAGGGACACATTGGCGGCGACAACTTCCTGGTGCGCAACCTCATCGGCGGCTGGGCGCTCTCGGGCATCTTCACCTACGATGCCGGTACGCCGCTCCTGATCATCGGCTCCGGTTGCACCACCCCTTCGGCTGGCACCTGCATGCCCGACATCAATCCGGACTTCCATGGGCCGGCGCGCATCAACGGCAGCTTCGGCAAGGGCATTACCGCCGCCCACCTGAACGCAATCAGCTACATCGATTCGAACGCCTTCCGCGCGCCCCAGCCCATTCCATCCGCCCCCGGTTCCGCCACGAACCCCGTCAACGACATCACCAAGATCGGCGACGCTTCCCGCAGCGCGGTGCTGGGTCTGCGCAATCCCAGCCACTACAACCTCAACCTGAGCCTTCGCCGCAGCTTCAACCTCACTCCGGAGAGGCTTCGCTTCATCTTCCAGGTCGATTGCAGCGACGTGACCAACAAGGTAGACTTCGGCGGCATCGGGAGCACTTGGTCGAGCGCGTCGAGTTCCACGCTCGGCGAGGTGACCAAGGCCACCGGCAACCGCGACTTCCAGCTCTCCGGGCGAATCACCTTCTAGACTCGCGAAACTCGAGGCCGTATTGCCAATCAATTCTTCGCAACGGAATAGGCCACGGCGGCCGAGGCCATGCAGGCGCGCCGGCTGGCTCCTGCTGACGCTGGCGTGCAGCTCCGGCGCAGCCCTGCGGGCGCAATCCGCAAGCGACGGCGCGGTCACCGTCAAGGACGAAAGTTCGGCTTACGTTGTCAGCAACGGGTACGTGACCGCGACCATCAGCAAGGTCACCGGCGACATGGTTTCGCTGAAGTACAAGGGCCTCGAAACGATGGGCTACGTCTCCGGCCATCACGCCGGCTACTGGGAGCAGAATCCCTCCGGCGCCGCGCGGCTGGCCGCTTCCATCACCATCGATCCCTCCACCAATGGCGGCGAACGTGCGGAGGTCTCGATCAGGGGCTGGTCCGACGGCGAATCGCTGACCGCCCATCCGCGGCCGGACCCGGCGGCCTCTGTCGAAGACGCCGCCTCGCAGCTCGCTGGCCGCACGATTGGACCGCCGCCATCCTCAAGCCGCAGGCCGAACGCCGGCACCTTCACGGGCAATCGGCCCGGCGGCTCGCGCGGCCCCGGTCTTCTGCTCGACATGGAGATTCGCTATACCCTTGGCCGCGACGACCACGGCATCTACACCTACGCGATCTTCACCCACGAGCCCACCTACGGGGCCACCCAGCTGGGCGAGAGCCGGTACGGAATGAAGCTGAACCAGCAGGTCTTCGACTGGCTCTCGGTCGACCGCCAGCGCAACGCCATGATGCCCACCGGTTACGACTGGGACCATGGCACCGACCTCAACATGAAAGAGGCGCGGCGCCTCACCACCGGCATCTACAAAGGCCGCGCCGAGCACAAGTACGACTACTGCGCCGACCAGTTCGACACGCCCGCCTATGGCTGGTCCAGCAGCAAGGACCACATCGGCATCTACTTCATCAATCCCTCGGCCGAGTACCTCAGCAGCGGCCCTTTCCACTTCGAACTCACCGGCCACATCGACGATGGCGACGGCGGCGATCCCACCCTCCTCGACTACTGGCGCGGCACCCACTACGGCGGCAGCGAGCTGCCCATCGCTGACCACGAAAACTGGAACAAGATCGTCGGCCCGATCTTTCTCTACCTCGCCTCCGCTCCCACCCCGGATGCCATGTTCACCGCGGCGAAGCAGCAGGCCCGACGCGAGCAGGCGAAGTGGCCCTATACCTGGGTCAGCCACGCCGACTACCCGCAAGCCGCGCAGCGCGGTACGGTGACCGGCCAGCTCATTCTTCGCGACCCGCAGGCTCCTGGCGCAGCGCTGCCCAACCTCATGGTCGGCCTCACCTTCCCGGATCAGAAAGACCTGAAAATTCCCGATCAGGCGGCCGCGCCTTCTGAGGACAAAGCGCCGTTGCGTGGCCGCGGCTTCACACCCCAGCGGCTCACCTGGCAGAACGATGCAAAACACTACGAGTTCTGGGTGCATGGCTCCCCCGACGGACACTTCACCATTCCGCTCGTCCGTCCCGGGCACTATGAACTTCACGCCATCGCCGACGGGGTCCTGGGCGAGTTCCAGAAGGCCGACATCTCCGTCGGTCCGGGCGGTCACGTCGACCTCGGCCGCCTCGTCTGGACGCCGGTGCGCTACGGCAGGCAACTATGGCAGGTGGGCCTGCCCAACCGCTCCGCGTCCGAGTTCCTGATGGGCAACGACCACTGGCACTGGGGCCTGTACCTCAGGTACACCTCGCTCTTTCCGAACGACGTGAACTTCACCATCGGCAAGAGCGACTGGCACAAGGACTGGTTCATCTACCAGGTGCTGCATGCCGAAGCCGCCGAGACCACCGGTCGCGGTCCAGGCCGCGCAACCCCGTGGACCGTCCGCTTCGACGTGCCGCGCGCCGAGCCGCTGGACGGCCATGCGGTGCTGCGGTTGGCCTTGAGCGGTGTCGGAACCCGCAGCCTCGACGTGGCGGTCAACGGACAGGCCGCCGGCCAAATCACCGGCCTCATCTACAACGCGACCATCAATCGCGATGGCATTGAGGGTTCCTGGGTGGAGAAGGACCTCTCGTTCAGCGCGGCGCTGCTGCATCCAGGCGAGAACAGCCTTACGCTTACCGTGCCCGCCGGCGGTCTCACCAGCGGCGTGGCCTACGATGTGGTCCGACTAGAACTGGCCTCCGGCAAATAGCGTCGCGCCGAAATCAAAACGTCGCATCGAAGGTTTCCGCGCGGGAGGGCGGCAAACCAGCGCGGCTTGTAACGGTGGCTTGGAATAATTTTCCTATTGACATCCGCAGCTTGAGACTCGTAGGGTTCTGGGGTCAAGAAAAATACAGCTTTCCCTGCATCCCCTTTGGAGGAACCCATGACTGCACAAATGATTGTCACGCTTGGCCAGAGCGTATATTCCAAACTCTTATGTTCCAGGGTCACCGTCCTTCGCCGCGCGCGCCGCTGGTCCAGCGCAGGGGTCTTCTCGCTGGGGCTGCTCTTCGCACCGGCGCTGTCGGCGCAGACCACCGGCGAAGGCGCCATCCAGGGAACGGTGCTCGACCAGACAGGCGCGGCGGTGCCCCGCGCGACCGTGACCGCGACCAACGTGGAGACGGGCGTCAAGACGAGTCAGATTTCGACCTCCGCCGGCCTGTACAACATCGGCCCGCTAATTCCGGGCACCTATACGGTGACGGCCTCGGCCAACGGCTTCGAGAAGTTCAAGCAGGAGAACATGGCCGTGCAGGCGATCCATGTGACGGGCCTGAATATCTCGCTGCAGGTGGGGTCGCAGGGCGAGGAGGTAACGGTGAGCTCGGCGCCGCCGTCGCTGGAGACGACCAACGCAACGCTGGGAGGCACGATCGAGAGCAGCGAGTATATGGCGCTGCCGCTGCTGGTGTCGGGCAACCAGCAGCGCGACATCACGCAGTTCTCGAACCTGCTCCCCGGGGCGCAGTTGAACCCGGGCGGCCGATCGTCGATTATCGGCGGGACGCAGCAGCGGCTGGGCGAGGAGTATCTCAACGGCGTTCCGCTGACGACGATCAGCCAGCAGGGCGACAACCGGCCGATCTTCAACGTGGTCCCCTTGGAGTCGATCAGCGAGGTGCAGGTGGTGACGAGCGGGTTCTCGGCCGAGTACCAGGGCATTGGCCTCGAGAACTACACGATGAAATCGGGCACCAACCAGTATCACGGGACGGCCGCGGATTTTATCCGCAACACGGTCTTCGATACCTGGGGGTTTTCGGCGCCGTGGTCCATGGTAACCAACGCGCAGGGCGTGAAGGGATTTCAAAACCAGGTGGGATCGAAGCCGGTCGATCATCAGAACGAGTTCTCGGCCAGCTTCGGCGGCCCACTCATGATTCCGCATGTCTTCAACGGCAGAGACAAGCTGTTCTTCGAGGGCACCTACGACAAGGTGCATACACGGTCGGCGCCGACATACTCCTTTGATACGCTGCCCACGGCGTTGATGCAGCAGGGCAACTTCTGCGAATTGCTGACGCCGGCCAATGGCGGATGCGGAGCGACCAGCGGCCCGAATACCGCACCCAACTTGCAGCTCTATGACCCGACGACGCTGACCTGCGCCGGCAGCAACTGCACGCGCAGCAAGATTCCGGGCAACATCATTCCGGCCAACAGGATCTCTCCGATTTCACAGTACCTGCAGAAGTTCCTGCCGCCTTTGACCAACGGCAACCTGACCAGCAACTATCTGGGCGGCATTCCCAGCGGGTACGACAACTATCTCTGGGGCGGCCGGATCGACTACAAGATTTCGCCGCGGCAGACGCTATCGCTCTCGGGGTCGGACGGACGCCGCCGCGCGGTCCCGTATACCTCGGGAAGCGCGACTCTGCCGCCGCCGTATCTGGCCTCGACGCTGTCGACGGTAGTCGGCGACTTCGCCGACGTGGAGTACACATTTACAGTGACGCCCCACCTGGTGAACGATCTTTCGCTGGGCTATTTTTACTTTGGAGGGCCGCCAACTCGAAATAATACGGAGGGTAACCCGACCTATGAAGCCACTGCAGCGGGAATCACAGGATTGCCTCCCGGGCAGGCTTCGGATGAGTTTCCGGGCGTGAGTTTTGGGGGCACCAGCGTAGCCACGGAGTCAGACACTGAGTGGTCGCAGCCGGACGTAACCAGCAAGACGGTGTCCCATACCTTCGATATCGTCGATAACCTGACATGGCTGCTCGGCAAGCACTCGCTGACGCTGGGTATCCAACTGCAGGACCTGATGGAAAACCTGAGCACGTTCAACAGTTACTCGAGTCCGGTCACCTACGCTTACACTGCGAACGATACGGCGCAGGAGAGCGGAACGTCCTACGTGACCGGAAGCAGCGGCTTCGCCTACGCGAGCTTTCTGCTGGGCGCGGTGGACAGCACCAGCACAAATTTGCAGCCGTTTTCGGACATCGGCAGCCGCTACCACACGGTCGCTCCGTACGTTCAGGACGACTACAAGATCACGCCGAAGCTGACCCTGAACCTGGGGCTGCGGTGGGATTATCTGCCGCCCTTCCATGAGGCGCTGGACCGCTGGTCGTTCCTGAACGCGACGCTGACCAACCCGTATACGGGCAATCCCGGATCGTTCCAGTTCGCGGGCAACTACGGCGGCGCAAGCGCCAGTTGCGGCTGCACGACGCCGGTGAACACCTACTGGAAGGACTTCGGCCCGCGGGTGGGCTTCTCCTACGCGGCGGACAGCAAGACGGTCTTCCGCGGCGGCTTTGCGGTGCTCTACTCGCATGGCGGCGGCACCGGCGGCGCAGGCGCGACGGGCACCGGGCAGACGGGCTTTACGACGCCTGTGAGCTTCACGGCGAACGCTTCAGCCGGACCGACCGGCAATCCGGTGTTCTATCTCAACAACAGCGCCGGCTTCCAGGCGCAGGGCACCGCGAACACCAATTTCGGCGGACCCGGCTACACGCTGCCCAACATCATTCCGCCATCGGCAACCAGCCAGTTGACGACGGGCCAGGTCGGCAACTTTGTGAACAGCGCGGGCGCCTTCGTCAGGTCGACGGCGGCCATCAACTACGCCGACCCGTACTACGGAGACCGCACGCCAACGGTCTACTTCTTCAACTTCGGATTTCAGCGTGCGCTGACGCAGGACATCACCTTCACGATGAACTACGCGGGCAGCCTGAGCCACTTCCTCTCCGGCGCGACCGGCATCCGCGGGCTGCAATCGGGTGAAGTCAACCCGATCTATCTCCCGCTGGGCACGCTGCTCACGGCAGCGGCGACTCCGGCCAACATTGCGAAGGCGCAGGCCATCCTTCCCGGATGCTGCACGACCCCGTATCCGGGCTTTGCGTTAGCGGCGGCTACGTCTGCCGGGGCCGGGCAGGCGACCATCGCGCAGGGCTTAAAATGGAAGCCGCAATACTCCAGCACAGCCGATACGTGGGGCGCCTACACGGCCAACGCGGCCTACAACGCGATGGAAGCATCGATCGCCATCCGGCCGTCGCATGGTCTTACCTTCAACGTGAACTACACGTGGTCCAAGGAGCTTGACGACGCCGGCACCATACGCACCGGATACCCGATACCGTCGTACGAAAACATGACCGGCAAGAACTGGGCGGCGGACCGCATGGACCGCTCGCTGAGCACGATCGACTCGCCGCAGAACATCGCCGCCTATGGTGTCTACAGTCTGCCCTTTGGCAAGGGACATATCGGAGGAGACCACTTCCTGGTCCGCGCGCTGGCGGGAGGTTGGGTGTTCTCGAGCATCGCCACCTACACCTCGGGCTATCCATTGACGGTCACCGCCTCGTCGTGCACGAGCAGCAACCTTCCCAATCAAGGCACGTGCATGCCGGACTTGAACCCGAACTTCACCGGGCCGATCATGAAGTCGAAGTGGGGAGAGGGCATCACCGCCCTTACCCTGGGCACGAAGTCGTACATCAACAACGGATACGTTCCAACGTCCACGACGGGCGATGGCGCCAATTCAGCGGGGTTGGCGGCCGCTTGCGGCAGCAGTACAAGTCCGTTCTGCAACGACCAGGGCTTCATGATCGGCGATGCGCCGCGCACCGGAGCGTATGGTCTGCGGACGCCGGGCAACTTCCGGCTCACCAGCGGTCTGCGTCGCACCTTCGCGATCCACGAAGATGTGGCGTTTGTCTTCGGCGTGGATTGCCAGAATGTAACCAACAGCGTGACCTTCGGTGAGAACGCCGGGAACCTGTCCATTCCCACCAATATCGACTCATCCAACTACGGCACGCTCAACTTTGCCAGCTCCGACAGCCGCGACTTCCAGTTCTCCGGTCGCATCAACTTCTAACGTTTTTGTAACTCGAATTTTGATTGGGCCAAAGGCGCGGATGATGCGTCTCCGGCTCGCAACTACGGGCATTCAGTATCCAGGATGCTTTACAACCGAGATGGCCGAGGGTTTCCTTGAAGATTACCGTG
This sequence comes from Granulicella sp., assembly GCA_965277925.1. Lineage (GTDB taxonomy): Bacteria > Acidobacteriota > Terriglobia > Terriglobales > Acidobacteriaceae > Granulicella. Next base: position 4,768,563 of record OZ255850.1, read on the forward strand.
CTTCACTATTCGTCGTTGTTGCTGGCTGTATCGCTGCTGCCTCAGGCCGGTCGAGCGCAGGGATATGCTCCCGCGAAGGACACTCGCAGTGCGGCCAACATGCCGACCGCGGAGCAGATCGCGCATCCGCCCAAGACGTGGATCGACAAGGACACGGGCCATCGCGTGGTCCGTCTCACCGATACACCAGGGTCGGCGAGTTTCTACTTCAACGTGAACGCCTACACGCCCGATGGCAACGAGATGGTCTACACGACGGCCGACGGCATCTCCGTGCTGGACCTGAAGACCCTCAAGACGCGGTCCGTGGTGAAAGGCCACGTGCATACGCTGGTGGTGGGGCACAAAACTCCGAGCATCTTCTATACCAAGACAGTGGAGGGCTCGCCGGAGGCGAAGACGCGTGAGGACTACATGCGCGCACCGATGGCCATCTATTCCACCAATGTCGATACCGGCGTCACCAAGATGCTGGCGAAGATCCCGCCGCACTACAGCCTGGTAACGGTGAACGCGGACGAGACGCTGGCCGCTGGCACCTATGAAGAGCAGCCCCCGCCACAAGCAAGAACAGGCGGAAGCGGTGGCAATGCGGGTACGACACAGACGAGTCCGCTGGAACAGGCCGCCAACAAAGGCCAGATGATGGAGCGGCGGCTGGCGGCGAGGATCCCGCTGGTGCTGTTCACGCTCGACCTCACGGGCAGCGGCAAGGTAACGCCGCTGCTGCACTCCACCGACTGGATCAACCATCTGCTGTTCTCGCCGAGCGATCCGACGGTGCTGATGTACTGCCACGAAGGGCCGTGGCAGAAGGTCGATCGCATCTGGACCATCCGCACCGATGGAACGCACAACCAGCTGATGCACAAGCGCACCATGTTCATGGAGATCGCCGGCCACGAGTTCTGGGGCTATCAGGGCGATACCGTCTATTACGATCTGCAGACGCCCAAGGGCGAGGACTTCTGGCTGGCTTCGATCGACCTCAAAACTGGCGAGCGCATCTGGCGCCACATGACGCGCAATGAGTGGTCGATCCACTTCAACGTGAGCCGCGACAAGACCTTGTTCGCGGGCGATGGCGGCGACCCGGGCCAGGTAGCGCACGCGCCCGACGGCGAGTGGATCTATCTGTTTCATCCGGAGATGCCGCGACAGACCGACGGCATCAACAAGCCGGATTTTATCCAGCCGCGCATCTTCAGCGCGGAGAAGCTGGTGAATATGTCGCATCACAACTATGCGCTTGAGCCCAACGTGAGCTTCACGCCCGACCAGAAGATGATTATCTTCCGCTCCAATATGTTCGGCCCGACGTATGTGTTCGGCGTGGAGATCGCGAAGGCGGCAAAGTAGCCAGTATTCGCCCGGCACAAGCGAGCACAGTAGGCTCGCGCGTCTTTCACCACAGAAGCATGAGGAGGATCGTGGCGGTTTTCGCGAAGAATATTTCATTCCTGCTGGCTCCTGTCATCTTCGCGATGACCGGCGCGGTAGGTTACGGGCAGGCGGCCCGCACGTTCAACTGCTCCGCCGCACCGCGTAAGAACGCGACACGACTGACCGCAGATGCGCTCTACAAAGAGGCAGCGGCTCCTGGAGATCGGTTTGGTTTCGATCTTGGGACGGCCCCGGAGAGCTTCGCGGACAACGCATGCAGCGGCCGCAAGCCCTTCTTCTTTTCCATTGCCGAGCCGGACGGCAACTACCAGGTGACGCTGGTGCTGGGCGGACCACGCGCCTCCACGAATACGGTTCGCTCTGAATCGCGGCGGCTGTTCGTCGATGAGCTGCGGGTCGCCGCGGGCGGCTCGCGCAGGATTGTGTTCAACGTGAATGTGCGCACCAAGACGATCGCGCCGTTAGCTCGAGGAACGTCCGCGGACACGACGCCGCAGGATGTGCGGCTGAAGCCCCGCGAGATCGGTGCGCTGGATTGGGACGACAAGCTGACGCTCGAGTTCAATGGCGAAGATCCCAGTGTGCGGTCCATTGCGGTGCGGCCAGTGAAAGTCCCGACCATCTACATCGCGGCCGACTCTACTGTCGTCGATCAGGACAAGGAACCCTGGGCCGCTTGGGGACAGATGCTGCCGGTGTTCTTCGGTCCCGGCGTGTCCATCGCGAACGAAGCGGAGTCGGGCGAGACCATCCGCAGCTTTGTCGGCGAGCATCGGCTGGCGAAGGTGATGTCTACAATGCGCGAGGGCGACTACCTGATGATCCAGTTTGCCCACAACGATCAGAAGCCCGGCGCGGGTTTTGTGTCCATACCCGATTACAAAGATCTGCTGCGGCAGTACATCCGCCAGACGCGCGCGCACGGGGCATCACCGATCTTGGTCACCTCGATGAACCGCCGCGACTTCGACGCGAACGGAAAAATCGTGCCGACGCTGGGTGATTATCCGCAGGCCATGCGCGAGGTCGCGACCGAGCAGAAGGTCGCGCTGATCGACCTGAACGCAATGAGCAAGACGCTGTTCGAGGCGATGGGTGTGGACGGAACGATGCACGCATTTGTGCACTTTCCCGCCAACACTTTTTCCGATCAGCCTCAGGAACTGAAGGACAACACGCACTTCACTTCCTATGGGGCGTACGAGCTGACGCGTGCAATCGTACAAGCCATTCGCGAGCAAGAACTGTCGTTCGCGAAGTATCTGCGACCGGGAATTCCGACGTTCGATGCGGCGCATCCGCTTCCATTCGCGCAGTGGCATCTGCCGCGCAGCCCAGGAATCTCGGCCGCAACGCCGTACGAACGTTAGAGTGCCGTGTGGGCGAGCCGCGCGGCCCATGCGCTGACAGGCTGTTCGCCGTTCCTCTCGAGGGTGGCAAGCTGAACAGCGAAGTTGCCGACAGTCGAGCACTCGGTGCCAACTTTGCAGACGGGCAAGCCGGTGGCTTCGGCAGTAAGACGATTCAGGAACTCATTCTGGCTGCCGCCGCCCATGATGTAGACGCGGCGAAGCTGCTTGCCGGTAATGGCCGCGACGCTACGCAGCACCTCAGCATAACGCGCGGCGAGACTGTGAAAGAGAAGCGACGCCATGGCCGGAGCGTCTTCCGCGTGGACGCTGAGTTCGGGAAGATTGCGGCGGTGGAGCTGCGCGTTAATCCGCTGCGGCATGTGACCACTCAGCAGAAGGTCCGGGTCGTCGACGTCGAGCGTACAGGCCGGTGGCGCGAGAGCCGAAGCCCGCTGGATGAGCGAGGGTAGATCGATCGTCGTGCCGTCAATCTGCCAGGCTTCGAGGCACTGCCGCAGCAGCCACATCCCGTTGACGTTCTTGTGAAAGCAGATTGTGTCATCCGCGCCGAGGAGGTTCGTGAAGTTCTCGTCGCGTGCGCGCGATGAGTTATTAGCGGCGCGAAGCTGTGTGCCCACCAGCGACCAGGTGCCCGAACTGATGTAGGCCCAGTCGTCGTCCGGGTCGGGAATCGCTGCAATGGCAGAGGCCGTATCGTGACAGGCTGGAGCGATCAAGCGCGTATCGGCGAAGGCTGAAAGCTGAGCGAGAGGACCTTGCAGTTTACCGATATCAGTGCCGGGATTGACGATCTCGGGCATCGTCGCTGCAGGACAATCGAGTGCTGCAAGAATTTCGCTGCACCATGTTCCGTTCTGATCGAGCAGTTGCGTGTGACTGGCGTTGCTGCGCTCGGAAACAGGCCGCGCGCCCAGCCGAAAGAGAACATATTCGGGTAGATTCAGCCATCTGTTTGCGCGCATCTCGGCAATCTCGGCATACATTTGGTACGCGGTATTAATTCGGAGAACTTGGATGCCGGTCAGCTCGCGCATTCGCGCCGCGGAGATGCGTTCGTGCAGTGCGGACTCCGACGCGACGGTACGCTCATCGCGATAGCAGAAAGGATTGCCGATGGGCGCGCCGTCGGGGTTGAGTCGGACGTAATCGACGGCCCAGCCATCGACAGCGATGGAGCGAATGCCTTCACTGGCAATCTCGGCGCAGCGGGCGAGTCCGAGGTCGAGGCCATCAAGGATGGAGGGCAAATCCCAACGCAAGCCATCGGCAGTCTCCATGGCGTGATTGGCGAAGCGATGGACGAGTTGAATGTGGCGCTGCTGGTGATGCCAGCGGAGCAGCGAGACGCGGCAGCTCTCGGCGCCGAGATCGATGGCGACGAGAGCACGGCGGTCGGCCGGCGCTGCGCTGCCTGGCGGCCGGCCGCTCATCGCAGGTAGGCCTCGGGGAGGCCGCCGTCGACGGGGATCAGGTGGCCGGTGGTGACGGGCGCTTTGGGGCCGCCGAGGAAGAGGATGGCCTCGGCGCAGTCCTTGGGGTCGATGGGCACGTGGGTCAGCGTACGCCGCGCATAGAACGCCGCGAGGAGGTTGCGCAGCTCGTCGTCGCTGGCGTTGTCGTCGAAGGGGATGGCGTATTTGGCGAGTGAAGCTTTCACGCGATCGCGCGGGAACATCGTAGAGCCTTTGACGACCGTCGCGGGGCTGATGGCGTTCACGCGCAGCAGCGGCGAGTAGGTGACGGCGAGCTCGCGCACGAGATGGCTGAGCGCGGCCTTCGAGACGTCGTAGGCCTCCGAGCCGCGCTTGGCGACGACCGCGTTGGCCGAGCTGGTGAGTATAATGCTGCCGGTCAGGCCCTGCTGTTGGAAGATCACTGCGGCCTCATCGGTGAGCAGATAGTTGCCGGTGACATTGACTTCGAGGGTGAGCGCCCATTGCGCGTCGCTAACGATGCCGTCGGGGGAGGAAGGGAATAGCGCAGCGGTGTTGACGAGCAGATCGACGCCGCCGAAGGCCGCGATGGTGGCGTCGAGCGCGGCGCGGATCATGTCGCGCTTGCGGATGTCGATGGCCGTGGCAATAGCGCATTCCTTGCCGCCGATGGCGTGGGCTTCTTCAGCGACCTTCTGCGCGGCTTCGAGCGAGAGGTCGGCGACGACGATATGCGCGCCGCGTTCGGCGGCGAGCAGCACAACTTCGCGGCCGATGCCACTGGCTCCGCCGACTACGAGAACGATGCGGCGGCTGAGTTCTTTCTCGGGCGGCTGGCGGAGGATCTTCGCCTCTTCGAGCGCCCAGTATTCGATGCGGAAGGCTTCACTGGGCGGCAGCGCAACGTAGTTCTCATGCACCGTGAAGGCGGAGGTTGGCGCGGCGGCGCCGGACTGCGGAAGCATAGGTGGACACGCACCTTCGTCCATGCCGCCCGCGCCTTCCATCACGTGGATGGCGTTGAGATAAAACTCGCCGGTGATGCGCGATTCGGCTTTGTTCTTGCCGAAGCTGAACATGCCGATGCCGGGGATTAGGACGACGGTGGGGCTGGCGTCGCGCATGGCGGGCGAGTCTGGAGTCGCGTGCGTCTTGTAGTAATCCGCATACTCGGCACGATAAGTTTCGAGAGCTTGATCGAGTTTGGCTTCGAGCTGCGCGGGATCGGTCGCGGGGTCCCAGTCGACGAACAGCGGACGGATCTTGGTCCGGATGAAGTGGTCAGGACAACTGGTGCCAAGATGCGCGAGCTGTTTGGCTGAGTGCGAGTTCAGGAAGGCCAGCACGTCAGGCGCGTCGGCGAAGCTGCCGATGACTCGTTGCTTGCTTGATACGCGGCCGCGAATCGTGGGCATCAGCTTCAGCGCGAGGGTTCGGCGCTCGGCATGCGATTGGAACTTCGCGCCGCCGAAGCGCGTCGTTTTCTTGGCGTGGTGCTCTGCGATGAACTGGCCGATCTGGTCGACGATGGTGATGGTGTTGAGATAGCTCTCGGGCTGCGTCTCGCCCCAGGTGAAGAGGCCGTGGCCGCCGAGCACGACGCCATCGCAGCCGGGCGTGGCCGCGACCGCATCGCGCAGCATCATGGCCAGCTCGAAGCCCGGGCGCTGCCATGGAACCCAGACGAGTTTGTGGCCGAATCGACGGTTGAACTCCTCCATCTTTTCGCGGCCGTTGGCCGAGGCTGCGAGCGCGATGCCCCAGTCCGGATGCAGGTGATCGACGTGCGGGAAGGGAAGGAAGCCGTGCAGCGGCGTGTCGATGGAGGCCGCGACGGGGTTGTTGCCGAAGGTGCAGAGCGGGTACATCGCGACCATCTCGTCTTCGCGAGCGACGCCCTTGTAGCTCTGGGCCAGCGCCAGCAGTTTGTCGAGGTAAAGAGTGGCGAAGCCGGTGCGCTTAATGCTGCCAAGGTCGCCGCCCGAGCCCTTGACCCAGAGGACGGTTTTGGTCTGACCATCGAGCGGGTCTGTCTGTTGCAGCTTGGAGCTGGTGTTGCCGCCGCCGAAGTTGGTCAGACGCAGATCGGAGCCAAGCAGGTTGGAGCGATAGCGCAGCAGATCGGGGCCGTCGAGCGACGCGGCCACCGCCTCATCCCAGCGGTCTTGGAGGAAGTGGAGCTTGGTTTGGGTGGTCATGGGAGTGGTCCAATCCTGCGCCGCAAGGTTTGGAGCGTTCGCTGCAGCCTATGAAACATACCACGTTAGGAATCAATAGGGCAATTATTTCTATAGAGGTATGGAAGAACATCTGTCGACCTGGCTAAAATGCTGAAAGAGAGGTCGAGCGGTCCCGCTATCGGTCTGTCCCTCATTGGGGGTGTCCTAAACACCTTATGTCGCGGGACGCAGTCTTTCAATAGGAAAATGATTTCCAAAGGAGAGAGACGTCAGGTAGGATGGCGAACGTGGTCCGAAGCGCCGCTGCCGCTATCAGAACCCTGAGTGGGATGTGCAGCCAATGCAGCGCGGGCCGTTTCCTCCTGCAAACGAGGTCTTTCACGTGCCACTATCTCGCCGCCGGTTTCTCTCTCGCTCCGGCGTAATGGCCAGCGCTTCGTTTCTATACCGTCCCAGCAGCTGGTTCGCGCAGACCGGAGCGGCCGCCGGACAACCGGATGCCTATGCCAAACCGAAGCCGATGATCCATGGCCCCTTTCAGCCCACATGGGAGTCGCTGCGCGACAATTATCATTTGCCCGCGTGGTTCAACGAGGCGAAGTTTGGGATCTTCATCCATTGGGGGCTGTATTCGATCCCGGCGCACGGCAACGAGTGGTATATCCGGCACATGTACACCAACGATGTGCAATGGCATACGGAGCATTACGGAGCGCCGGACAAGTTTGGCTACACGGATTTCATTCCTCTCTTCACGGCCAAGAAGTACGATCCCAACGAGTGGGCGCAGTTGTTCAAGCAGGCGGGAGCAAGATACGTTGTACCCGTAGCGGAGCACCACGACGGCTTCGCCATGTGGGACAGCGATATTACTCCGTGGTCGGCGGGCAAGATGGGCCCCAGACGCGATCTCATCGGAGAGTTGGCCGCGGCCGCGCGCAAGCAGGACCTCATCTTCGGGCTCTCCTCGCACCGCATGGAGCATCACGACTTCGCCTACCCTGCCGCCGGAGTTCCGAACGACGAGTTCGACCCGAAGTACGCTGGTTTTTACGGGCCACCGATACCGGGCAACATGAACGATGGCAATGCGTCGCCTGCATTCCAGGGAGACTGGCTGGCCCGCGTTCAGGAGTTAGTGGATAAGTATCAACCGCAGATGATCTACTTCGACAACGGCGTGAACCCGCGCGAGTATGACGAGGTGAAGCTGCGTGCCGCGGCGTACTACTACAACAGAGCCGCGGAGTGGGGCAGGCCATCCACGCTCGCAACCAAGGATGTCGCGTATCTGTTCGGGTCGGTACGAGATTTCGAAAAGCAATTGCGCGCTCCGCGGTGGGTGTACCCCGGCGGCTGGCAGTGTGACGATGCGTTGGGAAGCACGTGGGGCTATACGGACGGGATGCGTAACCGTTCGCCGGAGAGCGTGATCCAGGAGTTGATCGAGCTCGCCAGCATGGGCGGTAACCTGCTGCTCAATGTCTCTCCGATGGGGGACGGCAGCATCCCCGAGGCGCAACAGCAGGCGCTGCGCGTGATAGGCGAATGGCTGAAGGTGAACGGCGAAGCCATCTACGGCAGCCGTCCGTGGACACACTATGGCGAAGGCCCCAGTGTGCCGAAGGAAGCGCCGGGAGATTGGGCTGGAGGCTCGACGGCAAATCCCGGACCGAAGTTATCCCGGCGGTCTCCTTTGCCTCTTACCGAGGCGGAGTTCCGGTTCACCACCAACAGCCGGAGCCTTTATGTCTTCGGTCTGAAGTGGCCCTCGCAGGAGACTCAGCAACCGCAGGCGATCATCCGCTCGCTTGCCGCTCTAATCACCAGGATCGAGAGGGTTACATTGCTTGGCGCAGAGCCGAAGCCGCTGCGATTCAAGCAAAACAGCGACGCGCTGTATGTTTCTATGCCGTCCGCTCCCGCGACGTCAGGCCCTTACACGCTGCGGGTCGAAGGATACGAGCTCTTCTAACGGAGTGGCCGCCATTCCGCGGGCAAGTCGTTTCCGAATCAGAAATTAGTCCTCTATTGACAGTAAGCAGTCTGCGGCGGTATTGATCGTAAGCAATGAATATGTCATCTCCGCGCAACGTTTCTCGTCGCGAATTTCTTGGGGCCGCAGCCGTCACAGCGGTCGGGCTCGATGCGATTCTTCGGCCCGCTTACACTTTGTTCGCGGCGGGGAAGGACACCGGTTACCTCCCGCCCCAGTCGCCGCGCGCCACGCTGAATTTCAACATCGATTGGAGATTTCTACGGGAGGATGTTAGCGGCGCCGAAGCGCCGGCCTTTGACGATGCCAAATGGGACGTGGTCAGCACGCCGCACACCTTCAACGATGTTGATTCGTTTCGCATGCTGATCTCGCATAGCGGGGGAGACCGCGGCACCTACAAGGGTCTCGCCTGGTATCGCAAACACTTCAAACTCCCTCCGGATCTCGCCGGGCGCAAGCTATTTCTGGAGTTTGAGGGCATGCGCCAGGCAGGCGACATTTACCTCAACGGAAAACAGATCGGCCTCTACGAGAACGGCATCACCGCCTATGGCATCGACATCACGGATACGGTGAAGCCGGCGGGGCAGAAGAACGTGCTTGCGCTGAAGGTCGACAACCGCACGAGCTATCAGGAGCGCGCCACGAGCACCACGTTCGAGTGGAACGCCAACGACTTCAACCCCGACTTCGGCGGCATCAATCGCCACGTCTGGCTGCACGTGATGGGCGATATCCACCAGACGCTGCCGATCTACTATGGCCTCGAGAGCCAGGGCGTTTACATCTACGGCCAGAACTATGACATACCGAAGAAGACGGCGGATTTGACGGTTGAATCGGAGGTGAAGAATGATTCGGGCGACCGCGCGACGGTGGGATTGTCAGTCGTTGTCATCGATCACACAGGCCGCATCCGCGCGCAGTTCGAAAGCGAGCCTGTGGACATGGTGGATGGCGAGAAGAGCGTGCTGATGGCCTCTGGCGCGATGAAGGACGCTCGCTTCTGGAGTCCCGACGACCCTTATCTCTATGTGGTCTACAGCCTCCTCAAGGTTGACGGGAAGACGGTCGATGTAGAGCGGACCGTAACCGGTTTCCGCAAGGTTGAATTCAAAGGGGGCGCCGGGAGCGGCGGCGTGCATATCAACGACAAGTTCGTTTATCTGAAAGGCTATGCGCAGCGTTCGAGCGACGAATGGGCGGGACTGGGGCAGGCGTATCCCGACTGGATGCATGACTTCAACGCGAGGCTGATGCGCGAGAGCCACGCCAATTACGTCCGCTGGATGCACATCTCGCCGCAGCGCGTGGACGCCGATTGCATGGCCCGTTACGGCATCGTGCAGGTGTGTCCGGCTGGCGACAAGGAACGCGATGCGACCGGCCGCCAATGGGAGCAGCGCGTCGAGGTCATGCGCGATTCGATGATCTACTTCCGCAACAATCCCAGCATTCTTTTCTGGGAGGCCGGCAATACCGTGATTGCCGTCGAGCACATGCAGCGGATGGTTGCACTGCGCAAGCAGTGGGACCCAAACGGAGGCCGCGCCATCGGCTGCCGGGGCAACGACAACGTGGCCGCCAACACCGCTATTACGCCGATTGCCGAGTACTTCGGCGTGATGATCGGCCAGGCCCCGCAGACCGATCAACTGAAGACGCCCAACGCCATGTTCCGCGCGTACAGCGCCCAGCGTCGAGACCGCGCTCCACTCATCGAGACTGAGGACTTTCGCGATGAAGGAGCGCGCCGCTTCTGGGACGACTTTTCGCCACCGTACTTCGGCTTCAAGAAGAGACCGAATGACACCTACGATTACACCTCCGAGAGCTTCGCCCTGGCCGGCGTCAAGCGCTACTGGGAGTATTGGGAGAACCGTATCTCCAACACCGATCCCGCACACTCGAAGTGGTCCGGCTATGCGTCGATTTATTTCTCGGACTCCGACGCCGACGGGCGGCAGGACTCCAGCGAAGTCGCTCGCGTCAGCGGCAAGGTCGATGCAGTCAGGCTGCCCAAGGAGATTTACTTCGCCGAACGCGTGATGCAGAATGTAGCGCCGGACCTGCATGTTCTGGGGCACTGGAGCTATCCCGGCGGACCCGATGCCAGCAAGACGGTGAAGCCGATCTATGTCATCTCGAACACGGAAGCGGTGGAGCTGATCGTGAACGGCAAGTCGCACGGGGTGAACGCGAAGCCGGACAGCGGATATATTTTTTCGTTTTCGGATGTAGAGTTTGCGCCTGGCACGCTCAAGGCCGTGGGGCGGAACGCCGGCAAACCCGTAGCACAGCAGGAGCTCACGACATCAGGGTCGCCCGCGCGAATCAAGCTGACGCCTATCGTTGGTCCTGAAGGTCTGCAGGCGGATGGAGCCGATGTCGCGCTCATCGACGTCGAAGTGGTCGATGCGAAGGGACAGCGTTGTCCGACTGACGATGCAAGAATCGATTTTGCAATTACCGGCCCCGGCCTCTGGCGAGGCGGCTATAACAGCGGCAAGATCGATTCAACGAACAATCTTTATCTGAACACCGAACTGGGGATCAATCGAGTTTCCATCCGCTCGACTTTGAATGCGGGCGCGATCACATTGACTGCGCGGCGGGACGGACTAAGATCCGCCCAGATCCGCATCGTCTCCAGGACAGTGAAGCTGGTCGACGGTCTGGCTACGTTCATGCCGCAGCATCTTCCGCCCACCGAATAGAACCGGGGATGGCCGACCTCGGCGGCGGCAGCTCCACCTCCGCGAAAGAAATCGCATCCCGCGACGGGAACCGCAACGCATATGAAAGCGTAGAGAGCTTTCAGGGGAAGGCTAACGGATTTCGCTCATCGTCGCGCTGCCGTTCGGCCTGGCAGGCGAGTCTTCCACGGAGAGAAGAAGCGGAATGAAATGGATTCTTGCAACCGCCGCGGGTCTCGCGGCGCTCGCGGTCCCGCGCGCCTTTGCGCAGACGGCCTGCCGCGGAACGACGATCACGGGCACGGTGCGCGACAGCACGCTGGCGCTGATCCCAGGCGCAACGCTGATGCTGGATGGCGGGCGCCATGAAGTCAGCGGCTCCGACGGCAAGTATCGCTTTCTGTGTGTCGCCAATGGGCCGCATGCTCTGGCTGGAGTCGCGCAGGGTTTCGCCAAAGGTGAACTTTCGCTCACGACGCCGCATGTGGGCGAAGTAAATCTGGTGTTGCAACCGGAGGCGGTTCAGACTCAGGTGGATGTAAGCGGAGACGGCGGAGCCGCTACCGATCCCAACAGCAGCGGGCCCACCCAGACCATCTCCGGCAACCGCTTGCAGTCGCTGGCCGACGACCCTGACGACCTGCTGCGCGAGCTGCAGCAACTGGCCGCGGCGGGCGGCGGCAATCCCGCGAACTCGACCATCGCGGTGGACGGGTTTCAGGGCTCAAGCAGTCTGCCGCCCAAGAGTTCGATCGCGTACATCAAGGTCAATCCGGACCAGTTTTCGGCCGAGTACCGCGAGCCGCCGTTCGAGGGCGGACGCATCGAGGTCTACACCAAGCCGGGTCAGAGCGCATTTCATGGCGCGCTATTTGCGACTAATGGAAGTCCATGGGAGAACGCGCGCGATCCGTTCTCGGTGAGCAAAGCCGCCATCGGCAAGCAGCGCTATGGGTTTGAGCTGACCGGGCCGGTGACAAAGACCGGCAGCGACTTCGCACTCACGCTGGAGCATCGCCGCATCGATAACTTCGCAGTGGTGGATGCGATCACGCTGGACGGCGCCGGTAACACGGTTGCGACCACCGCGAACGTGGCTACGCCGCAGCGCTTATGGCTGGGCACGGCGCGGCTGGATTGGCAGCTTGGCGCGAAGAACACGCTGATCGCAAGCTATAGCGCGAATGTGAACCATCTGGTGAATGTCGGCGTGGGCGGGACCGCGCTGGCCGAGACCGGCTACGACAGTGAGAAGTATGAGCACATGTTCCGGCTCAGCAATATCACGACCGCATCCGTACACCTGATGCACGAGGCGCGGCTGAGTCTGCGCTGGGACGGCGAGAACGATGCGCCGGTTTCAAGCTCACCGCAGGTGCAGGTGGCGGGAGCGTTCACTGGCGGCGGCGCGACACTCGGGGCGCAACAGTTGCATGAGTTCAATGTCGAGGCCGACGACGACGCGATTCTCACGACGAAGAATCATGTGTTCAAATTCGGCACGCAGGTGATGATCTACGACGAACACCAGCAGCTCACGACGAACTTCAATGGAGCGTATACGTTTGGCGGCGGAAGTGCGCCGGTGCTCGACGCGAATGGCAATCCCATCACGGGAGAGACGGAGACGATCACCGGCGTCGAGCAGTATCGCCGCGCGCAGCATGGGCTGGCCGGCGGAGCGCCGACAGCGTTCAGCAACGTCGCGGGTACGCCCACGGTGGACTTCACGCAGGTGCAGGACGCCTTGTTCATGGAGGACGACTGGACCGTCGGGCGTGGCGTGCATATCGCCTATGGTGTGCGCTATTACATTGGGAACGACCCGACAGTTCTGAGCTCATTGGTGCCGCGGCTGGGGATTTTGTGGTCGCCAAACAAGAAGGGCACGTGGACTCTGCATGCGCATGCCGGTATGTTTTCGGGACAGTTTCCAGAGAACGACCATGCGGAGATTCTGCGCGAAGATGGCACCGCGCGCGTGACCAGCACCATCTACAACCCGGTGTGCGTCGGGGTATTCGATCCGTCGACGTGCAATCCGTTTGCAGGCGCCTCGCCCATTCACAGCCTGCGCGAGTATGCACCGCACATCGGCAATCTCACCTGGGCGGCGGAGAATATTGGCGGCACGCGGACGTTGCCCCACGGTTGGAACCTTTCGGCCGACTATTACATCGGCCGCATCTGGAACTATGTGCGCAGCGAAAACATTAATTCGCCGCTCAACGGGGTGCCCACGGGGCTGCGGCCCAGCGCACCGAACCTGAACGTGCTGCAGGTGCAGAACAGCGGCCTGGGCCGCGTCAACGCTACGTTCGTCGGGGTGGAGCAGCACACGCTGAAGCACGCGCAGTTCTTCTTCGGCGGCGTCCGCGTCAACCTGGTGGACGACACCGACGACAGTGAGTTCTTCACCCCGCAGAGCGCCTATACCAACGCCGGCGAGTTCGCGCACCGCACTGGGCAGCCCACATGGAATGTCTTTGGCAACGGCACGTTTACGCTGCCCAGAAAGATTCAGATCAGCACCACGTTCCATGGCGGCGGCGACTCGCATTACAACATCACAACGGGCTTCGATAACAACGGCGATGGTGACTTCAACGATCGCCCGCAATATGCCGCGCCGGGAACGCCCGGAGCGGTCGCCACGCAGTACGGTCTGCTGGTGGCCTCGGGTGGCACCGGCGTGTTTCCGCGCAACAAGGGTGTGCTGCCGTGGACGGTGTATCTTGACGCAAATTTAGAGCGCGCGTTTTCGCTGGTGCGCAATGCGAAGGCGGAGCATCCGCAGACGTTGACCGTCAACCTGCGCTCTTCGAATGTGCTGAATCACACCAACGTGACGCAGGTCGGTGGGGTGCTGGGGTCACCGCTGTTTGGGGTTCCGTATGAGGCGGACAATGGCCGGCGGGTGGAGGCTGGCGTGCGCTATAGCTTCTGAGCGCGGCCCGCATGGCTCGACCCTACCCATGCGCTGAGACTGAGCATCAATGGGGTCCCCCACTAGTCGAAGAGGGTTTGATCAGGGACCAATGATCCGAGTCGTTTCTGCATCAGGGCAATGGCGGCGGGGTTTTCGTCGATGAGGAGGTAGTTTCGCCGATTGCGGGCCGCCGCCAGGCCCGTAGTCCCGGAGCCCGCGAAGAAGTCGAGGACTGTGTCGCCGGGATTCGAGTGGACGCGGACGATGCGCTCTAAAATCCCCAGCGGCTTTTGGGTGGGGTAGCCGGTCTTTTCCTTGCCGGTGGGCGAGACGATGGTGTGCCACCAGACGTCGGTGGGGGTCTTGCCGCGTGCGGCTTTTTCCGCGCCGACGAGGCCTGGCGCCATGTAGGGGATGCGGTCGGTGGCCAAGAGGTTGAACGTGTAGTCGGCGGGGTGACGCGTGTACCACAGAATGTTGTCGTGCTTGGCGGGCCAGCGCCGAGAGGGGCGCGCACCGTAGTCGTAGGCCCAGATGATCTCGTTCTGGAAGCAGGCGCGGCCGGGCGTGGTGGGCGTCGTAAATATTTCGTCGAGCAGGACCTTGCAGTAGTGGACCTCGCGCGGGTCGATGTGGAAGAAGAGCGAGCCGGTGGGAGTGAGGATGCGGTGGGCTTCGGCGAGACGCGGGCGCAGGAAGCCGAGGTAGTCCGTGAAGCGATCGGCGTAGGAGGGGGTGGTGATACTGGCGTCGGATTGGGCCGCGATGGATCCCATGTCTGAAAATCCAGACATGCGGCAACCCTGTTCGGCGGGCACGTTGGCATCTAGCTTTTCGGTGCGATAGCGATGGCCGCCAAAACCGGTGCGGTCCCCGTTAGGGTCGCGGATGGTGCGCAGGCGAGGGCGCTGCTGCGTGGTCCCGGTGTTGAACGGTGGATCGATGTAGATAAGCTCCACGCTCGCGTCGGGGAGGGTGCGAAGAGCGGCGAGGTTTTCGCTATGGAGGATGCGGTTCAGGGTGGGGCTCCTGGGTGTGAGTTTATTATGCGTAGAAGAGATGCGATTTGAGCGGAGCTTCGACGTTGGAACGGGAGGGTATGTTGGCGACGGAACTGTACTTTGAGGATTTGGCTCCGGGGATGAAGTTCAACTCCGGCCGCAGCTACAAGGTGACCGCGGAAGAGATCAAGCAGTTTGCCGAGGCCTACGACCCGCAGCCGTTTCATCTGGATGAGTCGGCGGGGGAGAGCTCGTTCTTCAAGGGCCTGGCGGCCTCCGGCTGGCTGACCGCCGCGATCGTGATGCGGCTGCGGGTGGAGTCGATCCGGATTGCCGGTGGGATGATCGGCGCGGGCGTGGAAGAGATGCGCTGGATGCAGGCGGTGCGGCCGGGCGATTCGCTGCGCACCGAGGCGGAGATTCTGAATGTGCGGCTGTCGAGCTCGCGGCCGGCCTACGGCGTGGTGCGTTCGCGGACGATGGTGTTCAACCAGCGCGATGAGGTGGTGATGCGCGCGGTGGTGAACTTTCTGGCGCCGCGGAGAAGCTCGGGGAACAACGCGTAGAGGCCAGACGGGTCCTCGGTCCTCGGCGTGAGTCGTTTTCGAGGGAATCACCGATGGTTCCTCGAAACAATGGGTAACCGAGGACCGGCGACCCACGATGTGCACAGACCTGCGCGATATCCTTAGCTGTGCGGATGACGGTACTGGCATCGGGGTCGAAGGGCAATGCGACGGTGATCGCCGCGGGCTCGACGAGAATTCTGGTCGATGCGGGGCTGAGTTGCCGCGAACTGTTGCGGCGAATGGCGATGGCCGGCGAGGACCCCTGCGAGCTGGACGCAATTCTGATTACCCATGAACACTTGGACCACGTAGCCGGCCTGGCGGTGCTGGCGCGGCGGCTGAAGATTCCGGTGTTCTTTACCGAAGGGACGCATCGCGCGTGGGTCCGGATGCTGACACCGCGCACCACCATGACCTACGCAAAGTGGCTGGAGAAGATGGAAGGCGAGCGGGAGGCGCGCGCGGCGGTGGCGGTCCGTTCTCCCGCGCATACGCTAGCGGTGGGAGAGTGCGAGGATGAGGCCGCGCCGCTGGATGAGCAGAGGCTGCAGGCTGAGAAGCAGATTCCCGACGGGAATGACAACCAGAAAAGCAAGTGCAACGGCGACGGCGGGAGCGACGGGATTGACGGCCAGAAAAGCAAGTGCGACGACAACGGCGAGAGCGACCGTGGAGGCGAGGATCAAGAGGATAAAGTCGGCGTAAACGTGAAGGCCGACCCGGCGTTTCTGCCGGCCGTGGAGTACTTTCAGGCGGGGCAGCGGTTTTCGATCGGCGAGATCGATGTTTGCCCGTTCACGATTCCGCACGACGCCGCCGACCCCTGCGGGTTTGTGTTCCATGCGCGGGCAGAGTCAATCCGGATGGCGATCGCGACCGATCTGGGGTATATCCCGCCGAATGTGAAGATGGCGCTGAAAAGCGTGGATGTGCTGCTGCTGGAGAGCAATCATGACCTGGAGATGCTGAAGGATGGTCCGTATCCGTGGAGCGTGAAGCAGCGGGTGCTGAGCCGGGTAGGGCATCTATCCAATACGGCGGCGGCGGAGTTCCTGCTGCGCGACTACGACGGGGGCGCCCATACGATCGTTCTCGGCCATCTGTCGGAGCAGAACAATCTGCCCGAGTTGGCGCGCCTGGCGGCGGAGCAGGCCATCGGCGATCGGTTGAGTCTTCTCGGCAATCGGGTCAGGCTGGCCGCCCAGGATGAACCGCTGGAGCCGATCTGCCTGTAGCTGGAACCGATCTGCCTGTAATCAGGCAAGATGCGCCTGTGCATATTGCGTCCGGTCGAGCTTTCGGTGCATCTGAAGATGAGATAGCATGAATGTGGGGTTAAAACGCAAAGGATGTCTATGGTTTCATCAAGCTACCGGGGGCAACGGCACGACACCTGCAATGACCAGGTGGTCGGCGCAATCCTCTCCGGCTGGCGGTACGATATCTCCGGGATTTCCCCGGATTTGCGCGTGGACTATGAGGCGCATCTGAAGACCTGCGCGCACTGCCGGGGACGACAACGGCTGCATCGCACCGTGGATGTACTGCTGCTGGCGGCGACGACGCTCTCCTTTGCTGCCTTCCTGCTGGCATCGCTGGTGATGCACCGGCTGGAGGCGCTCAGCCACATCGGCACCGCCCTGCATGTTCATCTGCCGGGCGACCGGGTTATGTCACTGGCGCGGATTCCGGACAGCATTACGATCAGCCTGGAGACTGTGGCGATCGCAGGGATGTTTGTTTCCATGATTCTGTGCACGCTGGTGGCGATCGCGACGCCCATCCCAGGCATGGTGGGTACGATTGTCCGCGAGCGCATTTTGCTGCGCGAGCGTCTGCGTAAACAGGCCGCCTGAGGCCGCAACTCGAAACCTGCCTTGAATTTATCCCAACCCAATCTCCCTCCATCTCAAGCCGTTCTAGACGGGCGCAACGTCACGCGGGCCGAGATTGCCGAGTTGCAGGAGCAGACCCGCGGCGGAGCGAGACGGCAGGTCGCGGCGCGCCCGTCCCTGCTCGCCTATCCCGCGACTTATCTACTGGTCGGGATCAACGTCGCGGTATATCTGGCGATGTTCCGGTTCAGCCCGGTCCCGGCGCTCTGGCATCAGCACGCTTGGTCGGCGATCCTGACCGCCCCCTTTGACACCGAAACGCTGCTCCGCTTCGGCGGCACTTTTTCGCCCTATATCCAGCACGGACAGTGGTGGCGGTTGGTTACGGGCACGTTCGTGCATGAGTCGATCCTCCACATAGCCTTGAATATGTGGTGTTTGTGGAACCTGGGGCTGTTCGGCGAGCCGCTTCTGGGCAAGAACGGGCTCGTCTCCGTCTACCTGCTGACCGGCGCCGCGGGCATGTTGCTGTCCTACGCGTGGAGCGTTCTGGCGCGGCAGGAGGTGCTGGTGATTGGGGCGTCCGGGGCGGTGTTCGGGATCGCCGGGATCCTCATTGTGCTGCTCTCCAATCGCAAGCTGTCGCTGCCGTGGGAAGAGCTGCGCACCCTGCGGCGGCAGGTCATCTTCTTTGCCGTGGCCAACCTCGCGATTGGAATGGCGCCGCAGATGCTGACGGCGGCGGCCGGGAATCAGATGGGCCGGTTCACGGCCATGCTGCCGCACATCGATAACACGGCTCATGTGGGGGGATTCGTCTGCGGCCTGGCGCTGGGCCTGCCGCTGTTTCCACGCATGACCTCAGGCCGGTCGAGCTACAGGGCACGGCAGCGTCTCACGTTCGCGCTCGCGGCTCTTCTGTTGTGCCTGTTCGCCTACGCGCTGAAGAACTTCGCCTAAGGCGGCCAACAAGTATCCAAATAGTACACCCATGCCTCAAAATCGAGATGGGTCGAGACATGGGCACACTGGCGGGACAGGGGAGCGAGGGTCCAGCTGAGCGAGACGCTAGCTAATCGAGGTCGAGCTGTTGGCCGTCGCGGAGAACTTACGCACCATGGCCAGAAGCAGGCGTCGATCCCCCTCGGTAAGCTGCGCGGCATAGCGCTGGATCTGGGTGAGGAAGCGAATCTCGTCCTGGCTCAGCGCGACGCCGTGAATTTCCCTGGCGCGGTCCTCAGCGAAGAACTGACTGAGCGGAAGTTCGAAGGCGGCGGCGATCTTCTGCAGCGTCTCGAGCGACGGAACGGTGTGTCCGTTTTCAACCCGCGAGAGATAGCAGCGCAGCAGCCCAGTGCGCTTTTCAATGTCTCCCTGTGAGAGACCCATTTGGAGGCGGAAGCCGCGGATCGTCATGCCGATGTTGATGGGGGCCGGAGCCGCCATAGGTCCTGGAGCCGGTAGCTCAGGAGATTCCGACATATCTGCGTAAAAGGATGCCATTAGCCGTAAATTACCGATCTGCACTGGACTCCGCAAGTGGCGAATCGCTAGAATCTCGATCTCGTACCTTGCAAGGTTCGTGCGGTATGGAGTCGTACGGCTGGGAAGAGGTCGAGCAGAATTTGTATCGTGCGACGAGACACTTTAAGGTCTCTACAGTCACTCATAACAAGTACGGCACACAGTTTGAGGTGGATTTATCTAACTTATAATCGCTGCGGGCTGAGATGTTTATCGGCCGTTCGCTGGCCTGAGTCTAGTATGTCCCGTTGTGGATAAGGCGGTACTGAACTAATAGTTTCTTAGCGGGACATTGTGGAAATAATTTTACACCATAAGCATGCCACCGTTGACATCAATCGTATGACCGGTGATGTAACCGGCCCGTTCTGAAACCAGAAATGCGACGGCAGCGGCGACGTCCGCGTCGGTTCCATAACGGGCTAAAGGAATCTGAGTGAGGATGGAGCCCTTCTGCGCGTCCGTCAATGCGTCGGTCATGGCGGTCTGGATGAAGCCCGGCGCCACCGCGTTCACCGTAATATTTCTCGACGCGAACTCCCGCGCGAGCGATTTGGTGAGCCCAATTAGGCCGGCCTTCGACGCCGCGTAGTTCGCCTGTCCCGCCGCTCCCGTCTGGCCCACCACCGAGGTGATATTGACGATGCGGCCCCAGCGCGCCCTCAGCATCGCCGAGGCGCAGGCCTGGGTGAGCAGAAACGCGCCGGTCAGGTTGGTAGCCAGAACGTCGTCCCAGTCAGCACGCTTCATCCGGAGCATGAGGCCGTCCTTGGTGATGCCGGCGTTGTTGACCAGGATGTGGACGGTGGAGAACTCGGCAAGGACGGCTTTGGCGCAGGCTTTGATGGAGTCCTCGCTGGAAAGGTCGAGCGTGAACGCCTTGGCTGCGCCCCCGCCGGTGCCGATTTCGGCGGCTAGGGCCTCCAGTTTGTCGCGGCTGCGGGCGGCCAGCGCGACAGTAGCCCCGGCCTCGGCCAGCGCCAGGGCGCAGGCGCGTCCGATGCCTTGGCTGGCTCCCGTGACCAGCGCAATTTTCCCATTGAGATCGGTCATGATGCGTCCTCGGCTTCGTTTTGACTCCCTCGAATAGTAGAGCATCGGGAGGCGCCCGCGAGGATGGGGGTTCGAATGCGGTCCCCGAATCCACAGTTGCGACCGAAAGACGAATTTTGCAGGGCGCAGCGCGATATCCTGTTGCGAGTCATGTCTGAAAGCAACGTGTCCCAAGCCGCTCCGAAGGCCGTCCCTAAGTCCATCTCCGGGCCCAATGAAAGCACCACCGAAGTTTACGCGATTCACGGCGCGGAGCCCGAGGTGCTGGCCTATGCGATGGCCAAGTATTCGCGCTCGGCCCTGACCATGCGCGAGTCGCTGGTCGAGATCAGTTCGCAGAAGGCCGAGCAGTTTCTCAACACATTCTATTTTCAGTATGGGCACCGATCGATCGCCGATCTGGCCCATATTCCATTTGCGGTGGAACGGCTGAGTCTGCTGGCGGCGATTGTGCTGGTGGACGAGACGCGCTGGGATGGGCAGGAGCGATCGACGCGCTACCAAAACTTTCGGCGCTCCGGCTGGTATTCGCCAACGTTCTCCGAGACCAAGCGTGGAGCCGCGCAGCGCGCCGCGTATGCGAAGGCCGTAACCGATTTGTTTGCGGCGTATGACGCGCTGAGCCTGGGAATGTTCGAGGCGCTCCAGGGCGTGGTAGCGCGGCCGGAGGAGATGAAGCCCGAGGCGTATGCGCGCACGTTGAAGGCGCGTGCCTTCGATGCGGCGCGCTATCTTTTGCCGCTGGCGACCAACACATCGCTGGGACAGATTGTGAATGCGCGCACCTTGGAGACACAGGTGTCGCGGCTGCTGTCGAGCGGTTTCGCGGAGGTGCGCGAGCTGGGCGCGAAGCTGCGCGCCGCGGCCAGCGAGCCGGCCTGGAACGTGCAGCGCGAGCGCCTCGAGGAGATGGCCGGCGAGGGTGTGGTCGATGCCGCGGCCACGACCGAAATCCTCAACAACGTGATGCCGCCGGTGCGCACCGCGCCCACGCTGGTGAAGTATGCAGAGCCGAACGAATACCAGATGGCCAGCCGCAGGGAACTGTCGCAGGCCGCGCGTGAGCTGATGAATGGCGTGGAAATCTATCCCGCGCCGATGGTCGATCTGCTGGATGACGACGAGGACCTGGAGGTCGAACTCGCGACGTCGCTGCTGTATACGTGCTGCCACTACTCGTACCGGCAGTTGCGCGGGGCGGTTGCGGCGCTGAGCGAGCCGCGCCGGAATGAGCTGCTGAAGCTCGGCACAGCGCATCGCGGCAAGCACGATGAGCTGCTGCGCGCGTTTCATTCCGGGCAGGGATTTCGCTTTGACATCCTGATGGACATTGGCGGCTTTCGCGATATGCATCGGCATCGCCGCTGCGTGCAGTTGATCCAGGAGTTTTCCGACCTGCACGGCTACGAGGAGCCGGTGTGCCCAGGGCAGCCGACGTTGGCGGAGGCGGGTTTATCTTCCGCGTACGAGAGTGCCATGGGCGCGGCGTTCGCGGCGTATCGGGCGCTGCGCGACAGCGAGGAGCCGGAAGCGCAGCAGAGCGCGCAGTATCTGCTGCCGCTGGCCACACGCTGCCGCGCGATGTTCAAGATGGACTTCGCCGAGGCGCTGTACATCGCGGAGTTGCGCAGCGGGATTGCAGGCCACTTCAGCTATCGGTTGGTCGCGTGGAAGATGTATCAGGCCATCGCGGTGCGCCATCCCGCATTGGCCGGGCTGTTCCGCATCGACGACGTGAATGTGCCGATGGACCTGTTGAAGAGATGAGCTAGCGAGCGAGCCGGTTCGCTGCATTGCGCGAAGCCCTAGCCTTCACCGCAATGGCACCCGAATCACGCTCACGCTCTCATGCGGAAGTGTCACTGTAAGCTTCGCCCCTTTATGCATAGCGATCGTACTCGCTTGCGGGATGACCTGGTTCGGTTCCACCTCATCGTTGCGTTCGTAGCGATTCGAAGAGCCGATCTGCCGCATCGACGCAACTCCGCCAGCATGCAAGCTGCCGAGGTCGAAGTCGGTTGGCACGTCCGCATTCAGGCTGCGGTTGACGCACAGCAGCGTCAGCGTCTTCCCATCCGCGCTGCGCGTCGCCACCACGTCGATGTAGGGTATATCGCTTACGTCGTTCAGCGGCCGCACGCCGCCCTTCACCGAGTAGCTGCCGCTATCGGTTGTGACCGGAAGAACCGTATCGCCTTTCACCACCGTATACATCTGGAAGGCGTAAAACGCGGGCACCGCATAGACCTGCTCGCGCCGCTTCCACACGCCGGCGAACTCCATCAGGCCCGTCATATCGGTCAGGTTCACGTCGTCCGTGTGGCGCAGAACGGTGTTCAGAAAGCCTGCGGCCATTACCGCGCCGCCCTCGTTCATCCAGCTCGGCGATTCGTCGGTAAAGTTGCGTTCGCCATAGCCTTTGCTGTTGAACAGCCACTCCGTCACCGCGAAGTGCACCTTGCCGCGCAGATCGGGCTGCGCATCCACCTGCGCCTGCACTTTATCGAAGTCCGGGCCGACCGCAAATGGCAGCGCGTAAGCCGCCGCGGCGACGAAGTCCGGACCCGCCTGCTCGTCCACGGGATGATTGGTGCCCAGGATGAAGTGCAGCGAAAGATCGCCAAACGTTCCCGGCGGGTTGGTGAGCTGCGCGGCGTTCCACTTGCCGGGTCCGATAGGACCTTCGCCCGTCGCGATGATCTTCGCCTTGGGATCGACCGCCCTCACCGCGCGGCTAAAGGTCAACGTCCGCGCGGCAACTTCGCTCAACGTCGGGTAGCCCACCTGCCACTTGCCATAGAGCTCATTGCCGAGTTCGTAGATCACCGGGCCGCTGTGGTGGCCCTTGATATAGCGCACCCAGTCGGCAGCTTCTTCCGGCGTGCCGCTGCCCATGTTGAGATCGAACTGCGGAGTCGCGCCCAGCAGATCGCAAAGCTGCAGAAACTCATCCGTGCCTAGAATGTTGTACTCGGGAATGCCCCAGGCGATGTTCTTCAGCGTCAGCCGCCTGTCCTCCGGGCCGATGCCTTCGCGCCAGTGGTAGTATGAGCTGAAGTTGCCGCCGAAGCGCAGCTCGGTAATGTGCATGGACTTCGCCATCGCCACCGCGTCCGGATCGAAGACACCGATCGCATCCGCGGGCATCAGCGAAAACTGGTCGACATCGACGCGCTCGGCTCCCTCCACCGAAACCGCGAAGTCGACGGCCTCCAGGCGCCGCACCTGCCCTGGTTTGAGCTGCAATGTCGCGCTGTACTTGGTCCACTCACTCGCCGTCGCGCCGACAGTAGTCTGCGCAAGCACCGCGCCGGTCTCGTGGTTGCGCAGCGACAGCATCAGCGTGGCCGGCCCGCTCACGTGTTTGACATAGACCGACGTCTTGTATTCGAGCTCACGCTGCACAGGCAGGTACACACGCTGCTTGATTCCGGTGAGCTCGTCCGGCTGCCCCATGATCTCCAGCGACTGCCAGCTATTGGCCGCCTCGCCCACGTGCAGCTCGAAGCGGTTGCCGGCCGCTCGATTCAAGCTCTGCCACGGCAGCGGGATCCCCGTGTCGTTAGAGGAATCGATCAGTTCCGGCTGATCGCGATACATGTCTTCAAGGTTGGTGTGGTTCCATAAGCCTGCCTCGAGACTGCGGTTCACGAGAATCTCCGCGACGATTCCGTTGTTGATGGAGTTGCCGATCGGCTCCAGAAAACTCCCGAAGATGGATGCGGGAATCGTGCGTTGCCCAGCCGGCGCCACGTGGACCGTTACGTGGTTCGGCATCGCCTGGGTCTCAGTGATCTGACCGAATGCCGCCGCAGTGGCAAGAGAGAAGCAAAGCGGTAGCAGAAGGAACCCGCGATTCGTTACTAGCCGGCGCGCGCGCGAAATGCAAATATATCGAGTCAAACGGTCCATCCTATGAAAAGAATTTTCGATGTGAACTGATGATAGAAATTAATCGTGAGCTGATCCGGCGGAGCCGCGATTCACGGAGCGAAGAACGACTGCGCTCATGTGCGGTACGGTGACAATTCCATCACGGATGCGTTCCTCATTCTTCGGCTTCCAACGGCCTTCCCCATCCACCGCCGCGCCCGCGAAGGTCACGCCGGTCTTGCTGTCGGGAGCGGGAGCGAGCAAACGCAGGGCAGAGACATCGCCCATCCTTAGTTCCGCGATGGAAACCTGCGCATCGCGAGCGAAATCCTTATTCACGACGACGGCGCTGTGCGGCTTTCCGGCGGCTCCAAGTACGTAAGCCGTCAGGCTCGCGGCTTGGTTATCGAATTCGACCGACAGAATTTGATTGCATTGGGCCGCGGCCGCAGCGAACGCCAACATTCCGTAGTAGGGAACGCCGGCCGTATTCACGCCCCTTCCGTCATCCCGGATGGGCGAGTAGGAGCTGACGAAGCCCAACTGGTTGACGCCCGTCTCGATGTTCACGCCGGAGCAACCGTACTCTGCCAGCAGCAGCATGAAATCCAACAGCCATAGAGCATCCACGAACGTGTCGCTGACCCCCGGACGGCCGCCGCCGGAGAAGGAATTGGTCTCGCACATCCGCCACGGAACTCCGCTTTGTTGCGAGGCTGTGCGCAGGCGCATGAGCACGTCTTTCAGCCGGGGATCGGGGAGCAGCAGTTGCTCCGCGTCGCCGCGCTTTTGGCCGTTGCGATAGTAGTGCGTCGTCAGTAGCTGCACGTCGCCATTGGCATCGTGCGCCATTTGCTCCACCCACTCCACCGACCTGGCGGTATCGGGAGCGGCGAAGCGAGTCCCCGGCACAGCCTTCGCGATTGCGGCGTGCCATTGGCTGAACTCCTTGCGATAGGCCGCATAATCGTAGGACGGCGAACGGAAGGGCTGGCCCTTACTGTAGCTGTCCACCTCGTTGCCGATTTCAAGCGCCAGCAGCCGTGGCCCGAGGACATCCGCAACGGCGCGCGCCTCGTTCACCGCATCCTCGATACTGCCCTGCGCAAAGTTGACGCTCCAGATCGCGCTCCAGCCGATGGTGTTCAGAAACGCGGCGAACTGTTCAAGTCCAGCGCGGGTGATGATGGTGTTCTGAGGCTCGGCCAGAGATGTTCCCTTCGGCTCATAGCGGGTGTAATTCGCCACGATGCCACCCACGCGCAGCACGCCTTCATGTCCAAGCCCCTTGATGAGATCGACGTAGCGGCGGTTCGCTGGCCTCAGCAACCCGGGCGTCGCGACCGAAGACATCTCATAGCCCAGGCCGGTGAAGCTGGCCGAAAGACTCACCGCCGCGGCGCTGGCCAACCTGAGCGTGAGCGGAACGCTCTCCTGCGCAAAGCTCATGGCGTTGGGCGCGAGCGCCAATCCGGCCGAAGCCTTCAGCGTGTTCCGAAGAAGCATGCGCCGGGTCAGCATCGTCATTCTCCAGAGAGTGCGATCGACGCAGAGTCAGCGCCGCCCGCCGCATGCGAAGCGAGCGCCGCCGGCAGCTTCAAACGTGCCGTCGCCCCCGGCTGTACGAAAGACTCCGACGGAATGCGAATCGACAGGCCAGCATCGAAATACTGCTCGTCTTTGTTGGCATGGCAATGGACGGCAATCACATTATCGGCATTCGAGCGCACCGCCTGCCGCATCGCGTGGCTGAGCGGCCGGTGCTCATATCTCTTTTCAAAGGCCCTGTTGTTCCCGTGCTGCGGCTGCATCGCGACCCCGTTGATGGTGACATCCATGTTGCCTTCATGCAGCTCCGTGAGCACAAGGTTCTGAAGTTGCTCCGGGGTCAGTGCTCCTGGATTGAAGCGGCGGCGCAGCCAGATGTCGGGCGTACTCCACTTCGTTCCGATGTGGTCTCCCTGATTGCCGAAAGCCCCATTGCCTTGCTGCCACTGCGAATCGTCGTAGTCTTGATTCGACCAATCCCCGGCCGGCTTGACGGTAACGTAACTCCATCTTTGACCACCGCCCTCGGAGGTCGGCAAGACAGCTTTGTAACTCGGTGCAGGGAATTGAAATGTATTCACTTGCCGCAACTGCTGCGGAGAAACCTTTGCGATGCGGTCGTAGGTCATCAGGCCGTTCACCTCCGTCATCACGTCCGTCAACTCCGTATAGACCACCGCGCTCAGGTTGTGATTGTCGCGCAGACCACGAACCCAATCCATGAACTCGGCATAAAGGTACAACAGGTCCGCCGGTGTGTCGACATCCACGTATCCCGTTCCAGCCCTTTGCCAGGAGTGATCTGGGATGAGATAGCCGATGCCGCCGTATTCACCACAAGTCAGGGCTTGCTTGCCGTTGGGAAGACGAACGGCGGGCTCGGGATAGCTATGGATGTCATTGATGTCTCCGAAGCCCTTGATCTCTCCACCACTGGCTTCGTTGATCGGCCGCGAGCCATCCAGTCCGCGCACCAGATCGACCAATCGGCCGGTGTCGAACTGCCCTTGGCCTTCGTTGAAGATCGTCCAGACCACGATGCAGGGCGAGTTCTTGTGCGTCTCAACCATGCGCTTGAGCTCGTCGGCGAACTCCGGCTGGTCGACGGGAGGAGGAACGAACTGCCTGCCCGGATACGAGTCGGCCGAGGGCATGTCCTGCCACACCAGCAGCCCCAACGTGTCCGCCCAGTAATACCATCGCGCCGGCTCGACCTTGATGTGCTTGCGGACCATGTTGAACCCCATGGCCTTCATCTGCACGATGTCGTTCTTGAGCGCGTCGTCGGTGGGCGCTGTATAGATGCCATCGGGCCAGAAGCCCTGATCAAGCGGCCCAAGCTGGAAGACAAACTTGTTGTTCAACAGCAGCTTCTTCTGTCCACCCATGTCGCCCACGTGGGACTTGCGCATGCCGAAGTAGCTGCCCACCGTATCCACGGTGCGGCCACCTTGTTTCAGCGTGACATCCAGCGTGTAGAGATGCGGATCGTCCGGCGACCAAAGCCTGGCGTTCAGGATCGGAACCGCAATCATCTTGTCCGGCGCACCCGATATCTTTGCCACGACCGATTCGCCCGCTTTGACCACGACGGCAACCGTGCCGTTGCCCTGAGCCGCTGCGCTGTTAATTGTTAGGTTCAGCACGCCGCGATCGATGTCCGGGACGATCGTCAGGCCGTCGATATGCGAGGCGTTCACCGGCTCAAGCCACACCGTCTGCCAGATGCCGGTGGTCGGTGTGTACGTGATGCCGCGGGGCGTGGTGGTTTGCTTGCCGCGCGGCTGACCGCCCATCTGCGTAGGATCGTAGACCCGCACAATCAGTTCGTCGTGGGCTCCGCCTTTCAGGAAGGATGTTATGTCGTAACTGAACGGATCGTAGCCGCCGTGATGCAGACCCACGTGCTGCCCGTTGACAAACACTTCGGACTCGTAATCGACTGCGCCGAAGTGCAGCATGATCTGCTTGCCGCGCCACGCGGCGGGGATGGTCAAGGAACGCCGATACCACAGCCGGTCGTGGTGCTCCATCACGCCGGAGAGCGCGGACTCTACCGGATACGGAACCAGAATGGCGCCGGTGAGGGGCTTGCCAAACGGCGGCGCTTCATCCGCTGCGGCTGCCGGTTGGTACTCCCACACCCCGTTGAGATTCAGCCATTGCCGCCGCACCATTTGCGGCCGTGGATACAGTGGATGGGGCATCTCCGGAATTACCAGCGATGACCAGCGGGTCATCAGCGGGCCTGTCTTTGGCCGCCAATTCAGAATCTTACCGGCTTGCTCCACCGCAGGGTCGAGGTGCTGCTTGCGCAGGCCGCCCCACATCTGCCGTGGAGCGGCGAAGACGGTGGATACCGCTGCCAATCGGGCCAGGAAGCTGCGCCTGTTCATGGTGAATCGCGATCCAAGCAAACGGTATTTCATGGGTAAGAAACTCCTCTGGAGCTTTGGTTGAGAAATGAACGAACTCGCGCCGAGCATACCTTCTGCGAGGCCGCTTGTGCAAGCTTCGGCCGGCTAATGGTGTAATCGATTGCCAGCGTGATAGCATTCGTCGCTTCACCAGGCGAGACGATCTAGTTCTGAATTGACAGTGGTTTCTGCAATGGTTTACATTTTGAGGCCTCGTGGCTTGCCAACCGTGTTGGAGGTCGTTTGGCGACGAGAGTAAGGACGACTGGCGAATAGGGAGTGCCGCCTATCATAGGAAGTCCCAGTCCGGGGCCCAGTTATCGGCAGGGAAATGGAGGCAGAATGAATCGACGGGAGTTTGTAGCCGGAGCAACGGCCACGCTGGGAGCAACGGCGCTTGCGGCACAGAAGGCGCCGGCACAGAAAACGCCGCATTCCGGCGCAGCGAAGCGGCCCAATTTCATTTACGTGTTCGCCGACCAATTGCGCCACTCCTCGTGCGGCTATGCCGGCGACAAGTTCGCCCGCACTCCTAACGTAGATAAATTCGCCGGGGAAGGATGCAACTTCACTCAAGCAGTATCGTCCACACCGGTTTGTGCACCGTATCGAGCATCGTTGATGACCGGAAAATATCAATCGAGCACTGGAATGGTAATCAATGAACTGCGGCTGAGCCCGGAACATGAATGCTTCGGACACGCCCTTACCAAGGCCGGCTATCAAACCGCTTACATCGGCAAATGGCACATGTGGGCCAACGAGGAGGGCCATCACAATCTCGTCAAGAACGGCTTCACGCCGCCGGGTGCCTACCGCCTGGGCTTCGACGGTTATTGGGCGGCTTACAACTTCAACCAGATCTACGAACATGCGCCCTATTTCCTCAATGAGCCCGTGCCCCATATCCGAACGCAGTATGAGCCGGACGGTCAGACGGAGATGGCCATCGATTACATCCAGAAGGTAGACCACGCCACGGAGCCCTTCGCGCTCTTTCTTTCGTGGGGACCACCGCATGATCCGTGGGGAAATAACAATGTCTTGCCTGATTACCTGGACCTCTATCGCAACGTCGATCTGCCGCTGGCCCCCAACTACTCGACCGTCTCAGACCCCTACGCGGACAACTGGCAGAAGCTGCCGCCGAACTACGATCAGAAAGTTCACGACTGGATGAAGGTGTACTACGCGCAGGTCGCCAATCTCGACTGGAACCTGGGACGGCTGCTGAAAGCGGTGGACGATGCGGGCATCGCGGACAATACGGTCATCGTCTTTACGTCGGACCACGGCGAGATGTTCGGCGCGCATGGACGGCGGGCCAAGTACATCTTCTACGAAGAGGCAGCCCGAGTGCCATTCCTGATGCGCTGGCCGAAGAAGATTCCGGCGAGTACCGTATCGGAGTCGCTGCTTGGAACTCCGGACATCATGCCGACAATTCTTTCCATGCTGAATATTCCCATCCCACCCACGGTCGAAGGCAAAGACATGAGCCGGCACGCGCTGGGCAGGGGCGGAAGCGACCATGACGCGGCCCACATGCAGGGCATGGGCGCGACCGCGGCCTGGACCGACGGAACCGAGTGGAGAGCCCTGCGCGACCATGAGCACACCTACGCGGTGTACCATCGCGACGGCAAAGAGCTGCTCTTCAACAACGTGAAGGACCCCTTCCAGATGACCGATCTGGCTGGAGATAAATCCTCCGCGGCGCTGCTGAAGCATTGCAGGAAGGCTTCGCAGGAATGGCGCAAGCAACAGGACGATACCTTCGAGGCTTGCAGTTGGTATGAGAGCCGCTGGACCGTCGACCGGAACATCACCAATACGGCCAAAGGAGTGAAGCAGGATGTGAACGCGGTCAATCAGCTTACGGCCAAATGGTTTCCGAACGGCATCGGCGATACGCCCGTAAAACCTGGCGCGCGCGAAGCGCAGTCGTCATAGCTCTACGCATTCGCGGGGACGTTTCGCCGCGAGTTGCATCGCTTCGTATTCCAGGCTGCTCACTCCATGTGCTCCTGGATCAGCAACTGGTGAAACTCCGGCGTATCGCGAAGCACAGCAAGTTCCTTGTCGTCGCGCAGACGCTTGCGGTCCTTGAAGCCTTCGGATAATGCCTTGCGCAGAGAAGCCAGTGCATCCTGGATACGGCCGAAGCTCGCGTAAATCTCCGCGACATAAAAGTACCTCTCCATGCGCTGCTGCTGCGTGCCTGTTTCATCCACGGCCGTCTGCCGGTCTGGATCGAAGATGGCCGGATCGAACTTGAGCGCGCGGCGGTACTCCTCGACGCCCTTCTTGTACTTGGTCTGCGCGAAATAAGCCGTGCCGAGATTCAGGTAGGTGACGGCCGCGCGCGGCTTGTACTTGAGCGACAGCCGGTACTCCTTCACGGCAGCCGAGTAGCGCAGCCGGCCGTAGTACACAGCGCCCATGTTGTTGTAAGCTTCGGCGAAGTGCGGATCGAGCGCCAGCGCCTGCCGGTAGCACGACAGCGCTTGATCGAACGCATACAGATGATGATAGGCGACGCCCATCTTGTTCCAGACCCCGGCGGTTCGCGGCTGAATCTGCTGCAGCGTGGTGAGCGCGGCTACATAGCCGCCTCGCGCCATCTGGACATCGGCTAGCGTGTCCAGCGTCACGCCGGGCGGCAAAGTGGGCGGCAAGCCGGGTGGCGCATTTGCCGCGTCCTGCGGCGAGGCCACGGTGGCCGCGGCCGTCGCCGACTGGGCCATCGACCCCTGCGCCACAGCCGCATGATTGCGAACCGAAAACACCGCGGCAAGACAAAGCGCGCAAGCTGCAATTCCGTGAAGACGAGCCATGGGCTGCCTCCGTTTCACATACGCCCATACGATAGTCCTTCCGCGACCGCTTGAAAAGTGCAATTTTTCGGGGCCGCCGCGGGCAGCCGTCACACTTTTCATCCAGCGGTGAGCTTTCGAGCAACCGATCGCACCCACGCCGCTGATTCTGCTCTCCCTCTTGCAGCGCCAACCGTCTATACTCTGAATCGGCAAACTTTCCGGTCTTGCAGAGGAGTCCATGAACACCCAGCGCACGCCCCGCACGCTCCCGTCCCGCAAGCAGCAAGCCGGCTTCACGCTGGTCGAGCTGCTCATCGTCATGTCGGTCATTCTCATCCTGATGACGCTCGCCATTCCGGCCATGCAGAAGACCATCAAGCGCGCCAACGAGACCTCAGCCATCACGTCCTTGCGCGACCTCAACTCGATGGAGGGCCAGTACAGCTCCACCTATCCGCAGCACGGGTTTGCCTGTTCGCTGGCCGCGCTGGGCGGCAAGGCGGGCTCAGGCGCGCCGACGCCCGAGGCCGCCCAGCTTATCAACGACGACCTCGCCAGCGGCAACAAATCCGGCTACACCTTCACCATCACCAACTGCGCCAAGACCACGGTCAACAACGTCGACCAGTACAACAGCTACGAGATCACCGCTGTCCCGAACTCCGTCGGCCACTCCGGCGACCGCGGCTACTGCACCGACGAGAACGCCCAGATCCACTATGACCCGAAGGGCGGCACCAGCTGCACCGAACTTCTCCAGTAGCTTCGGGTCCAGTAGCCTTGGGTCCAGTAGCCTTGGGTCCGGTAGCCTTGCAGCGCGGGTTGAAGCGCCTGATCATGCTGCTCGCTCTCAGCTCGGCCGCGGCGGCAGCGCAGGCCCCTTCCGCCGCCTCGCTCGCCAAGCTGGTAGACGCGCATTACAACCGCCTGCACACGCTTCAAGCCCGCTACACCGAGCACTACAAGGGAATGGGCATGGACCGCACCGAGAGCGGAACCCTAACGTTATCGAAGCCCGGCCGCATGCGCTGGGCCTATGACTCGCCTCCCGGAAAACTCTTCCTGCTCGACGGCAAATCCGCCATCAGCTACACGCCGGGCGATGCCGAAGCCGCGCGCATCCCGGAGAAGCAGCTCGACGACCTGCGCTCGCCGTTGCGCTTCCTGCTGGGCCACACCGAACTCACCAAGGAGCTCGACAACCTCACGCTGACGGGCGCCGAAGATGGCGAATACACTCTCACAGGCGCGCCCAAAGGAATGCAGCAGCGCGTCCGTTCCATCGCGCTCACGGTCGATGCCTCCGGCGCTATTCACGCCATGCACATCGAAGAGCCCGACGGCGCCACGACCAGCTTCACCTTCAGCGATCTGCGCGAGAACGTCCCAGCCCCGGCCAGCGACTTCACCTTCACGCCGCCGCCCGGAATTGCGATCGTGGATGGCGCAGCACCGATCTAAGAACCTGTCCAAGAACTTCTCTGACCAGCCCGCGGAGATATGCCCCCTCCCCCCTCCCCCCAATGACCGATTGCTTCTACGCAAAACAATTCATACAAAGGAGTTAGCAAGGGGATTGACTGCCCAGTTGCAGTCCCGCCGGTGCTATGCCGCTGTCCGAATGGGTGCCGGGATTTTTCCGTTTTCGTACTGTTTCCATGATACGGCGCGGCGCAGGGGAAACACGCCAAGTATTTCTGGCAAAATGCTCTCTGTTTTCAGATAGATGAGTGCGGTTGGCTGGTCTGCAGGGCTTGACAGGTCTTCGAGCGAGATGGAGAACCTGTCGAGAGAAAAACCTCCTTCGAGTCCGCTGCTGCCGCTCCGGGGCTGCGCTGTCATGCATCTTTGTGCGTGGCCCGTCCTGTTCCGAGTTTTGGACCGGTTCTAAGTTTGTTCGTGTAAGTCGTCGTTACCCACTACACCCTCACGTGTCCGGTTTCACCCACCGAGATACCGCCGCCGGTGACCGCTGCGGCCGCATACTTTGCCATCATCACCAGTTTGCTGGGGGAGGCCTCCCAGAACTCGCCGTCGCTGACGTCCACGCGCAGCACCGCGATCTCTGGATCGTCCTCGCCGTTGGGAAACCATGCTTGATACAGCGGGTTCCACAGCTCCTTGATCTTGCCGCGGTCCTGGCTCACGCGAGCGCGGCCCTTGAGTGTGATGTACTTCGAGTCTTTCGGCTCGGCGAACGTCAGCGTTACATGCTGGTCCTGCTGAATCTCATGAACCTTGTCCGACGTAGAGCGCGTCAGGAACCACAGCGTGCCCTCAAACGGCTCGTCCTGCACGGCCATTGGCCGCGCGCTGATCGACCCATCGCCCGCCACCGTCGTCATCATGGCAATGTGAATGCCTTTGACCATCTCCGCGATCTTGTCGCGCCCTTCCTTGCCGCTCAGCTCTTTGTGTTCCTTGCCGTTTCGGTCATCGTGCTCGCTCATGGTCTCTTCGCTCCTCGACCCCATAAGATGCGAAAGCTCATGGTCGTGCGGTGTTCCCGGCGCGCTGCGGGCGTTCCCGGTTTGATGCCATCACCTTTCCGCTGGCGCTTGCTGGCGTGTACCGTAACGGAATGCAGCTTTGTCGTCTCGCCGCTCTTCTGTGCCTTGCTCTTCCTGCAGTCGCGTCCGCACAACAGCCGCAGCCGCAGTCTCAGCCGCCGGTGCTGCACCTGATTCCGATGCCGCGCGAGGTGAAGCCGCTGCCGGACGTTCCGCTAACCAGCGTCACCATCGCCTGCCCCGGCTGCGATGCCGAGGACATCTTCGCCGCCGACGATCTGCGCCGCGCGCTAGCCGAGCGTGGAGTCGCAGCCGGTCCTGGAGGAGTCCAGATCGTCCTGCAGCGCCTGGCGCAGCACCCCGACCCAAGTTTCACCGACGCGATGAAGCCCGAGGGGTACACCGTCGCCTTCGCCAACCACACCCTGACGCTCACCGGCGCAACCGCGGCGGGCGTCTTCTACGCCGCGCAGACAGCGAAGCAACTCATCGAGAGATCCAGCAACACCGGGAGCTTCGTGCTTCACCCCGCCGACATCCGCGACTGGCCCGCGATGCAGTATCGCGGCCTCTCCGACGACCTCTCGCGCGGCCCCATCGACACGCTCGCCTTTCAGAAGAAGCTCATCCGCACCCTCGCCGCCTACAAAGATAATCTCTACTCGCCGTACTTCGAGAACACCCAGCAGTACGCCTCGAACCCGCTGCCCGCACCGCCTGGCGGCAGCATCTCGGCCGCCGACGCCCGCGAGCTGGTCGCCTACGCGCGGCAGTACCACGTCATGATCGTGCCCGACCAGGAGGCCTTCGGCCATCTCCATCACGCGCTGGTCTGGGAGCAGTACCAGCCCCTCGCCGAGACGCCGCACGGCGCCGTCCTCGCGCCCGGCCAGCCCGGCTCACTCTCGGTCATCTCGCAGGAGTTCAGTGAGCTTGCCCAGCTCTATCCGTCGCCCTTCCTGCACGTCGGCGCGGACGAAACCGAAGACCTCGGCATCGGCCAGACCAAGTCCGCGGTCGACACGCAGGGCATCGGCCCGGTCTATCTCGACTTCATGCAGCGGATCGCCACCACGCTGGCGCCGCTGCATCGGCGGCTGTTGTTCTGGGGCGACATCGCGGAAAAATCACCGGACCTGTTGAAAGGTATGCCTGCGTCCTTCAAGCAGGACACGATCGCCATCAGTTGGCATTACTCGCCCTCCGCCACCGGCTTCACCAAGTACCTGGACTACTTCAAATCCGCGGGCTTCGAGACCTGGGTCGCGCCGGGCATCAACAACTGGTCGCGCGTCTATCCTAACTACTCGGCCGGCCTGGACAACATCCAGCAGTTCACCCGCGACGGCCAGCAGATGGGCGCCACCGGGCAGCTTAATACGGTGTGGAACGACGACGGCGAAACGCTGGCCTCCAGCAACTGGTACGGCATTCTGTTCGGCTGCGCGGCTGCGTGGCAGCAGGGCTCATCCTCCATCCCGGCGTTCGAGCAGAACTACGGCCCGGTCTTTCACGGCGACATGACCGGCAAGCTTGACCAGGCGCAGCTCGATCTGATGGCCGCGCACGACCTGCTCAAGACGCAGACAGGCCTCGGCGACGGCTCTGACGGCCTCTTCTGGGTCGATCCCTGGTCGCCCGATGGCCAGGCGATGGCGGTAAAGCTCCGCCCCTACCTCGCGCAGCTTCGACTCGACGCGGAAGCCGCCCTCACCCTGATCGCGCAAGCCCGCGCTGCTTATCCGGCGCCCTCACCAACTCCGGGTGCCCCCTCAACTCCGGGTGGCCCATTCATGGCCCAGTCTTATCGCGACATGAGTGGGGTGAAAGACCCTCAAAGCCCGGGTGCCCCGCGTCTCGCTTCTGAGACGTGGGCCTCCGCAGACAACTACCGTCCCTACAATTCCGCAGACGCCTTCCCCTCGAACCCCACCACCCTGCGCGAACCCGACGCCATCGACGCCCTGGAACTCGGGGCGCGGCGCCTGGACTTCATCGGCCTCAAATTCCAGCTCGCCGACGAGATGGCCTCCGCCTACGTCCGCGCCCAGTCCGACGCGCTCGCCACCGATAGCGACACCCGCAAGATGACCTCCCGCGAGCTCTCGGACATCAGCGGCCCGGACGGCCGCATTCAGGACATCAAGGACGGCTACTCGCTGCTGCGCGGCCTCTACGAGCAATCCTGGCTGCGCACCAACCGGCCCTACGGCCTCCGCCCAGTGCTGGAGCACTACGACGCGACCGTCGCTCTGTGGCTCGCGCGCATGGACAAGGTCCGCAGCGCCCAGCGCCAATGGTCTAACGCCAGGACGCTGCCCGCCGCGGCCGAGCTCGGCATCCCTGCGCCGCCGCCTGCGCCTTCGTCAACCGCGCCGCCCGCAACTATTGCGACACCGAATCCTTAGCGACCCGCTCTTGCTTTCACGCTTGCCGCGCCCGCCACAGCGCGCCTTCGAGCGGCTCTACCGCTTCCTGGCCGACCTCGACATCGGGCATCGACACGCGTAGTTGCTCTTCCATCGACCGGCGCACGCGCGCAATCCGGCTCAGCACCGAGCCGGTGAACGCCACGCGCGAGACATCTTCCGCCGCGCAATCGGCGGCCCTCATCTTGGACATCACCAGCCGCACCTGCGCGGCCAACTCCTCGCCGGCGCGCTCCAGCACACCGACAGCCAGCGCATCGCCACCCTCGGCGCAGGCCGCGACCACACCGGCCAGCTCGGCGAAATCGGGTCGCGGCCGGTGGTTGCCCTTGGCCACCAGCAGGCCGAGGCCCGCATTCGAATCGCCAGCATCCGAGTCGCCCAGCTCCCAGAAGTCCATGATCTCGCGCAGCAGGCAGGTCTCCAGGCCGCGATCGAGCGCCCGCAGACCCGCGCGCACGGCCTCCAAACCGATCCAGTGGCCGGAGCCTTCATCGCCCAGCATCGGGCCCCAGCCGCCGGCGGTGAGCAGGCTGCCGTCCGTGCAGCGGCCCACAATATTGGATCCGGTGCCCGCGATCACCAGCACTCCCGGGCCGCCGCGGAACGCTGCGTCGAGGGCAATCTCCTCGTCTCCGCCGAGCAGCACCTCGCCGCCGGCCACCGAGCGCAGCGTCGCGTCCGCCCAGCGCCGCACCGAGTCGATGCCGATCCCCGCCAGCCCGATGCAGGTCCGCGTCACGCGATCCAGATCGACTCCGGCCTGGTCAGCAGCCTCGCGCACCAACTCCCGCAGCCGATGCGTCGCAACCTCTTCGCCGACGTTCATGATCTTCACTGTTCCGCAAGCCGCGCCGCCGAGCACCCGCGTCTCGTCCGCGACCCAGCACTGCGTCCTGGTTCCACCGCAGTCGAGCGCCACAAAAATTGCCATTGGCCGTCATTCTCCACATAGCCGCGCTCACCTCGCGGGCCAAGCCCGTTATCATAACCTGCGTCGACCTGCGGTGTCAGCGCGCGCCCCTCACGGTCGATAAAGATAAACTTGTCATCCTAAGGGAAGCGAAGGACCTGTTGTTTGCGCGCTGTGCACACAATCGACCCATTCGGCGCATTCGCTCGATGCTGCCTACAGGAGTAACCGTTTGCCTAGCCCGCTCGCCGCTCGACTGATGGACTCCGGGGCGTTCGTGCTGGCATCGCCCCATCAGCGCCTCGGCGCCTTTGACCTCGCCCTGGTTGCGGTCTACCTGATCGGCATTACGCTGTTCGGTCTGCGCTTCCGCAAGAAATCCGGCACCGGCGCTGTGGCGAAAGCAGCCGACCGCTCGCTGCGCAGCTACTTTCTGGCCGACAACACGATCCCCTGGTGGGCCATCATGCTCTCCATCGTCTCGGCGGAAACTTCGACGCTTACGATCATCTCGATCCCCGGCGTGGCGTTCGCCGGCGACTTCGGTTTTCTGCAGGTGGTCATTGGCTACATGCTGGGGCGCATCGTGGTCGCGGGGCTGTTTCTGCCGCGCTACTTCGCCGGCGAGATGCTTACCGCCTATCAGCTCATCGACCGCCGCTTCGGCGCGTTTCTGCACAAGGTCACCGCCGGGCTGTTCCTGCTGACGCGCGCCGCGGCCGAAGGCGTGCGGGTCTTCGCCGTGTCGATTGTGGTGGGCATCGCCATCGGGACGAAGGATGTGCTAAGCATCGCGATCATCTCCGCGCTGACGCTGCTCTACACGTTCGAGGGTGGCATGGCGGCGGTGATCTGGACCGACGTGGTGCAGATGATCATCTATCTCGGCGGGACCGTGGTCGCCATCTGGAGCATCGGCCATCACATCCCCGGCGGCTGGGGCCACATCCACGCCGTGGCCGCCGCCGCGGGCAAGTTCCACATGCTCAACTTCGCGCTGAACCTGACGACGGCCTATACCTTCTGGGCGGGCGTGCTGGGCGGCATGTTCCTCACCATGGCCTCGCACGGGACGGACCAGCTGATGGTGCAGCGCATGCTCGCCGCGCGCAGTCTGCGCGAATCGCAGCTCGCTCTGCTGAGCTCGGGTGTGGTGATCTTCATCCAGTTCGCGCTGTTCCTGCTGATCGGCGCGGGGCTCTATGTCTTCTATGGAGCAACAATTCCGGGTGGCCCATTCATCGCGGGGCCTCATCCCGCGATGAGTGGGGTTGCACACCTTCCACCGGGTACCACGCCCGATCGCATCTTCCCCACATTCATCGTGCGCGAGATGCCCATGGGCGTTGCAGGTCTGCTGGTGGCGGCTATTCTTGCAGCAGCAATGTCAAACCTCTCCGCCGCGCTCAATTCGTTATCTTCGGCCACCGTCGTCGACTTCTACATGCACCTGCGACCCAGCGCGGACGACCGCGAGCGCGCGCTCATCTCGAAGTCCTCCACCGTGCTGTGGGCGCTGGTGCTGTTCGCCATCGCCGTGTATTCGATCCGCGCCGGAGGCCACGGCCACGTCGTCGAGATCGGCCTGTCCATCGCGTCGGTCGCGTATGGCTGCCTGCTGGGAGTCTTTTTGCTGGGCACGCTGACGAAGTTTGCGACTGAGACCGGAGCGGCGCTCGGCATGGTCTGCGGCT
Source organism: Granulicella sp. (assembly GCA_965277925.1). Lineage (GTDB taxonomy): Bacteria > Acidobacteriota > Terriglobia > Terriglobales > Acidobacteriaceae > Granulicella. The sequence goes on from OZ255850.1 coordinate 4,806,762, forward strand.
TCGCGCTCAACCTTTTTATCTGGCTCACTCCAGCCAACGGGGGCTGGACCTACACCACGCCACGGGCAACGCACTACCTCCCGTTTCCGCACATCGCCTGGACCTGGTATGTGCTGATCGGCGCGGGCGCGACGTTCCTCATCGGCTCGCTCGGGAGCTTGGTCTTCCGCAAACAGTCCGCTCACCAAGCCAAGACCGCAACCAGAACCATCGCCTCGCTTATTCTGCCTCTGTTGTTGCCTTTGCTCTTGCCTTTCTGGTTGTCCTTCCGCAGCGCAGCGCAGGAATCTGCTTCACCGGTGCAGGCAACAATGCCGGGTGGTCCATTCACGCCGCAGCCTCACCGCCACGTGAGTGGGGAAGCACCAGACTTCACCGCAGTCTCCACGCTCATTAACGACGCCATCGCCGCGCACAAACTTCCCGGCGCGGTGGTCGTTATCGGTCACGACGGCCGCATCGTCTTCGAGCACGCCTACGGCGACCGCAAGCTCGCGGACGAACCTGGCCTCGACGGCAAGCCCTCGCCCGCTGAGCCTATGAGCGAAGACACCATCTTTGACATGGCCTCGCTCACCAAGGTGCTCGCGACCGCGCCCGCCATCATGCAGCTCTACGAGCAGGGCAAGCTCACCAGCTTCGACGATCCTGTCGAGAAGTATCTCCCCGCCTTTAATGCCACGCACGACTCTGAGCGCGCGAAGGTCACCCTCCGCATGTTGCTCACCCATACCTCAGGTGAACCCGCTGATGTGAACCTCAAAGATGCTTGGGGTCTAGCTGCACCCGACAAAGCCGAGGGCCTCCGGCGCGCTCTCGCTACATCCTTGCAATCCGCGCCGGGCGCAGTCTTCCGTTACTCCGATATCAACTTCATCCTGCTCGGCGACCTCGTCGAAACGCTCAGCGGCGAGCCGCTCGACGCCTACGCCCAGCAGCATATCTTTAAGGCGCTCGGCATGAGCGAAACCCGTTACCTTCCGCTTGCCAAAGCGTGCGGCCCGCACCAAGTAAGCGGCTCCGCGATTACCTGGGCGCCCATGCCTCGGGGCCGCATCGCGTTTGCCTGCCCGCCCGGCGACTGGAGCACCGCGGAGCTTGCGCGGATCGCCCCCACCGTTCACGACAACGAAGGCGCTGCCGCGACTAACCCCGACTATGACCATCTCCTGCGCGGCACGGTCGACGACCCCACCACCCGGCGCATGGGCGGAGTCGCGGGCCATGCGGGCGTCTTCTCCACGGCACACGACGTTGCACTCTATGCGCAGGCCCTGCTCGATAAGCTCCTGCACAACACCGGGCCGTTTCCGCTCAAGCAATCCACGCTTCAGATGATGACCACGCCCGAGCAGCCGGCCAGTGTCGAGCCCGCGACCATCTTCACCCAAAGTCCGCAACCCGATCCGGTGCTCTCGATGGCCACTCTGATGCCCGTGCAGGGAACGCCTGTCCGCGGCTTTGGCTGGGACATCGATACGGCGTTTTCCAAACCGCGCGGAGCCATCTTGCCGACTGTTGCGCCTAGCCAGCCAAGCTCGCCCACGCCCAGCTTCGGCCACACCGGCTACACCGGCACCGGCCTCTGGATCGATCCCGGTTCCGACACTTACGTGGTCCTGCTTGCGAACGCGATCCATCCACGCGGACGACCGCCCATCTCTGCACTGCGCGGAGATGTCGCCACTGCAGCGGCGGGATCGTTGTATCTGTACGGCTCCTGTCCGGCACACTTGGAGTGTGATCCGGTCGGTGGCTCGCCTGTCCTGCCCGTTCAGTCGACAGAAGGCACCGCTCTGCTCGACGACGCTGCCACTCTCACCGGCATCGATGTCCTGGAAGCCACCCACTTTGCCGCGCTCGCCGCAGCGGCGCAGCGCCATGGCGGCCATCTTCGCATCGGGCTGCTTACCAACCAGACCGGGCTCGACTCGCACGGCCGCCGCACCATCGACGTCCTCGCTCATAGCCTGCCTGAAGTCTCGTTGAAGACGCTCTTCTCGCCTGAGCACGGCCTCTACGGCCAGCACGACGATACGCACACCGCGAATACCACCGACGCCGCCACCGGGCTTCCGGTCATCAGCCTTTACGGCCCGAAGGACTCCGACAAGCATCCGAGCCGCGAGCAGCTCAAAGACCTCGACGCAGTCGTGATCGACCTGCAGGACGTGGGTGTGCGGTTTTACACCTACGAGACGCTGGTGGGATATTTCCTCGAAGCCGCCGCGCACGCGCACATCGAGATCATCGTGCTGGATCGGCCCAACCCGCTCGGCGGCGTGGCTGTGCAAGGGCCGACCTCCGACCTCGGCGATGAGTCCTATACGGACTTCATGTCGATCCCGCTGCGCCACGGCATGACGCTTGGTGAGCTGGCGCGGTTCTTCAACGCCGCCGCGACGGAGGTGCAGCTCGCGCCAAAAATGCTCGACGCGCAGGCCATCGATATCGGGCCGCCCGTCCGCGACGAGCGGCCCGCCAATACGCGGGCCGGACTGCACGCGCAGCTTACGGTCGTTCCCATGCAGCACTGGATGCGCGGGGAGTCCTTCGATCAGACAGGTCTGCCATGGACTAACCCCAGCCCCAACCTGCGCTCGCTCACCGCCGCTACGATCTATCCCGGTCTCGGGCTGCTCGACTACACCAACGTCTCGGTGGGCCGCGGCTCGGCTACGCCGTTCGAGCTCTTCGGCGCGGGGCTGCCGCCGAAATACGCGAAGACCGGAGAGCAGCCACCTGCGTGGTTCGACGCTTCCGACGTCGCCGCCGCGCTCAATACGCGTCACATCCCCGGCGTCAGCTTCGCTGCGACTACTGTTGCCATCGCCGATGACGCAAATCGCTATCCCTACCACGGACAGACGATCCAGGCGGTGCGCATCACCCTGAACGACCGCGGGCTGCTCAACTCCCCCGAGCTGGGCATCGAGGTACTGAGCGTTCTGCACCTGCTCTATCCAAGCCAATTTCAGCTCGACAAGGCCGCGCGGCTGATCGCCAACCGCGCCACCTTCGATGCCCTCAAGCATGGCGATGATCCGCGCGAAATCGCCCGGACGTGGAACGTCGGCGTAGCGGGCTTCATCGAAGCCCGCAAGCCATTTCTGCTCTACCCGTGACGCTGGCAAGTGGATCGCCCCAGGGTTGTATCACTCCACCGGGAGGCAAAGCAATCGTGCCTTGAGGGCTCCCGCAATTTCGCTTAACGCGACCCCGCCCGAATCCGGCATCTTACGGAGAAGGAGCACCCGCCCCTCTCGAAACGCATGAATCCTTCCTCCGGCCCGTCATTCTCATCACCCTTCCAGAGTCTTTTCATGGGAGGATTTGAGTGCGCGACGCACCGCCGACGTGACGGCGTGCGCCTGGACGTGATCGCCGCATCGCGTCACGACCTGCACTGCGCGGAAGACTATCGGTTGCTCGCGCAAGTCGGCATCCGCACCGTTCGCGACGGCCTGCGCTGGCACCTCATCGAAACGGTGCCTGGCGTCTACGACTGGTCCAGTCTGCTGCCCATGCTCGACGCGGCGAACGCGGCCGGCACGCAGGTGATCTGGGACCTCTGCCACTGGGGTGTGCCGGACTGGCTCGACATCTTCTCCGCGGAGTTCGTGCAGCGCTTCGCCGCCTTCGCCGCGGCCGCCGTTCGCGTTATTCAGCAGCACCGGACCCACGGCGCTGCCTCTCTTCCGGACGTTTTCTGCCCAATCAACGAGATATCTTTCTGGTCTTTTATCGGCGGCGACAGGGAGCACTTCTACCCCTACGCCACAAATCGCGGAGCGGAGCTGAAGCGCCAGCTCGTTCGCGCTTCGCTGGCGGCGATCCGCGCGATGCGCGATGTGGCTGCCGATGCTCGCTTCATCCAGGCCGAGCCGATCATCCACATCTCCGCCGACCCGCTCCAGCCGCAGGACATCGCCGCTGCCGCCAACTACACGGCAGCGCAGTTCGAAGCCTGGGACATGCTCGCCGGCCTGCGTGAGCCGGAACTCGGCGGCGCGCCCGAGTTTCTTGACCTCATCGGAGTGAACTACTACTGGAACAACCAGTGGATCCATGAAGGACCGCAGACCCCTCCGGGACATCCGCTGCACCGGCCGCTGCATCGGATGCTCTGCGATACGTGGGAGCGCTACCAGCGACCCATTGCTATCACTGAGACTGGTGTGGAAGGCACTGCCGCGGCGGGCTGGCTGGGCTATATCGCGGCGGAGATGCGGCAGGCCGAGCGGCTCGGCGCGGAGCCTATGGGGGTGTGTCTCTATCCCGTGATGGACTACCCCGGCTGGGACAATGATCGCCATTGCCCGTGTGGTTTGATCGAGGTCGCGCCCGACTGGTCGGCGCGCCAGTTGCGCCCGGAATTAGCGGAGGAGCTGCATAAGCAGCAGACCTTTTTTGGCAATAAGGAAGATGATTCCGGCCGCGCCGCAGGTGACGTTGGGCGGCAGATGACGATCGAGAGGACGTGAGGTTGTCGAGCCAGGCCGAAATTCGTCTAAGCTAGAGAGGCGGGGCTAAGAAGACGCGGCTAAAAAGACGGGCTGACGAGACCGGAAAACGGAAGAAGATCGATGGAGAAGGATCCGCAACGGAACGCAGAGCAGCAGGAAGATCGGGACACTCCGGCGGCGGAGAACGCGTGTCCGCCGGAATCCGGGGATTCCAACGGCGGCGCTGCGGGTTCCAAAGCTGCGACTGCGGGCGCGTGGATGCGCGATCTGGTGGTTTCAGTCGCGATCTCGGTTTTCATCATCCTGTTTCTCTACCAGCCAGTGCGCGTGGAAGGCACGAGCATGCTGCCGCAACTGGAAGACCAGGACCGGCTGTTCATCAACAAGTTTGCTTACCGGTTCGAGGACATCCAGCGCGGCGATGTGGTGGTGTTTCTTTATCCCGGCGACGAGACCAAGAGCTATATCAAGCGCGTGATCGGGCTGCCTGGTGACGACCTGCGCATCGACCACGGAGCGGTGTGGGTGAACGGGAAAGAGCTGCAGGAGAACTACGTGCCGCTGAAGTATCAGGACGATCGCTCGATGCCGGATCTGAAGATTCCGCACGGCGATTATTTTGTGATGGGGGACCACCGCTCGATCTCGAGCGACAGCCGGGACTTTGGTCCGGTGCCGCGCGGTTTGATCTATGGCAAGGCGGCGTTTGTGTACTGGCCGATGGATCAGGCTGGAGTGGTGCGGTAGACGGCCGGTGCATCCCCACTCATCGCGATAAAGCTTGCGATGAATGGGCCACCCGGATCTGGGCACAGCAAGCCATCAGGCGTAGTGGATGATGTCGGCGAAGGTGGTGGGGACCAGGCTGGCGCCGCCGACCAGCACACCATCGATCGGTTCCTGCTGCATGAGCGCGGCGATGTTTTCGGGCTTTACCGAACCTCCATACAGGACGCGCGTGTTGTCGGCAGTCTGCTGGCCGCAGCACAGGCCGAGCTCATGGCGGATGATGCCGTGGGCTTCGGCGGCGACCTCGGGCGAGGCGGTGGAGCCGGTGCCGATGGCCCAGATGGGCTCGTAGGCGATGATCAGGCGGCGCGCCTCGCTGGCGGAGATGTTGCGCAGCGCGGCGCGCACCTGGGTGCGCAGCGTCTCTTCGGTGCGCAGGTCTTCGCGCTCGGCCAGCAGCTCGCCGACGCAGACGATGGGCGTGATGCCGTGGTTGATGGCGGCCTTGAGCTTGAGGTTCACGCGCTCGTAGCTCTCGTTGAAGTAGAGGCGTTGCTCGGAGTGACCGAGCAGCACATGCCTGCAGCCGATCGACACCAGCATGGTAGGCGACGTCTGGCCGGTGTACGGGCCTTCGTTGAGCCAGTGCATGTTCTGCGCGCCGGCGCGGACGTTGGTGCCGACCGTGGCTTCGAGCACATACCCGAGCGAACTCATCGTGGGGAAGACGGCAATCTCGTCGCGGGTGTGGCCCTCGACCAGAGGGAAGAAGGCGTCGAGGAAGGCGAGCGATTCCTTGGGGGTCTTGTACATCTTCCAGTTGCCGGCGATGAACGGTTTGCGCATGAAGAGGAGGGCTCCGGGAGCAGTGGTGGTCAGTGGAGATTACGGGCGCATCGCGACGGCTGGCAAGCGGGTTGAACGTCTATCGCACATTACTTGTCCGTGAGCGCGGCGACGCCAGGCAGCGTTTTGCCTTCGAGAAATTCCAAACTCGCGCCGCCACCGGTGGAGATGTGAGTGATTTTGTCGGCGACGCCGGAGTTGTGCAGCGCAGCGACGGAGTCTCCGCCGCCCACGATGGAGATGCAGTCTTCGTTCTTCGCAATGGCTCGGGCGATGGCGTTGGTGCCCTTGGCGAAGGGCGTGAGCTCGGCCACGCCCATGGGGCCGTTCCAGAGGATGGTGGTGGCCTCCGCTATTTCGGCGGAAAAAAGTTTGATGGTCTCGGGGCCGATGTCGAGCGCCATAAGGCCGGCGGGGAAGGGTTCGGTTCCGCTGAAGAGCTGCGTCCTGGCGTCGGCGGCGAACTTGGTGGCGAGGCAATGGTCGATCGGCAGCAGAAAGTTGACGCCGCGTGCCTGGCCCTTGTCGAGAGCGGCGCGGGCGACGCCGATCTTGTCAGGCTCGACGAGCGACTTGCCGGTGGTCTGGCCCTGCGCGTTGAGGAAGGTGTAGGCCATGGCGCCGCCGATCAGCAGCGAGTCGACTTTGTCGAGCAGCGCATTGATGATCTCGATCTTGTCCGAGATCTTGGCGCCGCCGATGATGGCGACGAACGGACGGTTGGGGTCGGTGACGACCCTGCCGAGGTAGTTCAGCTCCTTCTCCATCAGCAGCCCGGCGGCGGCCTGTGGGACGAAGTGAGTAATGCCCTCGATGGAGGCGTGGGCGCGGTGGGCGGCGCCAAAGGCATCGTCGACGTAGAGGTCGCAGAGCGCGGCGAGCTTCTGTGCGAAGGCGGCGTCGTTGGCCTCTTCGCCGGCATGAAAGCGGAGGTTTTCGAGCAGCAGAGTCTGACCGGGCTCGAGGTTTCGCGCAAGTTCAAGTGCCACAGGTCCGATGCAGTCGGGCGCGAAGGCGACGTTCTCGCCCTCACCCAGAAACTGGTCGAGCAGACTACGCAGGCGTGCGACCACCGGGCGCAGGCTCATCGAATCGACGTGCTTGCCCTTGGGACGGCCGAGGTGCGCGGCGAGGATCACGCGAGCTTTGCGGCGCAGCGCGTACTCGATGGTGGGGATGGTCTCGCGGATGCGTGTGTCGTCGAGAATGCGGGCGATGCCGGTGTCGCCGGCGAGGGGCACGTTGAAGTCGACGCGGATCAGGACACGCTTGTCGGTCAGGTCGAGGTCGCGAATGGAAAGCTTGGGCATGTGCAAGAAGGATAAATGACTTCGAGGTGAATGGGTTCCGGCGGTTGGTGGGGAGGCTTCGGGTATGATCGGCAGAAATAGAGGAGAGAAAAGAAGATGTGCTTTTCGGCGACGGCGAACTTTGTGGGCAGCGGTGTGCTGGCAACCATTGGCGTAGCCACGCTGACCAAGGTGAAGCACCGGCGCGAGCTGCTGTTCGCGGCGCTGCCGACGCTGTTCGCGGGGCACCAGTTTATCGAAGGCTTCGTCTGGCTTGGCCTCGATGGCAGGCTCTCGCCCACTGTGACGCACGATATGGGCGCGGCGTTCATGCTGTATGCGCAGGGGCTGCTGCCGATGCTGATCCCGCTGAGCGTTTTGCTGTTCGAGGCAAACGTGAAGGCGCGCAGACGAATGTTTCCGTTTCTTCTGATCGGCACCGGGACGACGCTGTACATGCTATGGGCGCTGATTGCGTACCCGGTGCAGATTTACGTGAAGAGTCACAGCATCGTGTACATCAATCAGGGCACCGACAATGCGGCGCTGGCGGTGCTGTATGTGATCTCGACGTGTGGCTCGCTGTTCTTCTCGAAGGTGCGGGACATGGTGCTGTTCGGGGCGGCGAATCTGGCGATCCTGCTGGCGGTGATGGCGGTGAAGCGGTACGCATTCACGTCGCTGTGGTGCGCGTATGCGGCGATCGCGAGCGTGATCATCCTGGCATATTTCTGGAAGAGCCGGTTTGTGCGTCCGTTCCACTACGCGGTCGGATAAGGGGGCAAAGGACAAGAGTGGCAACGCGGCGGCCCCATCGCGGCCGCCGCTCGCCGGGGGAGACTAACGACGCGTGGCGCATGGCTGGCAGGTGTCCAGGCTGAGCACCGCCGTTCGCTGCTAGACCGGTGCACCGAAACCTGAGAATCGCAAAGAATGACTCCAGTCTAGCGTTTGTCCGCTCGACGAAGATTGTTCTTGACGTTTGTTGTAACTTCGACCTATCTTAGTGTTCGCCTCTACAGGAGCTTCGACTGCGCGCGCGTTGGCCCCGTCTCGATGACTGCAGCGATTTGCCGTCGGGCTGCGCTAAGTCACATCGCTCCGCGGTGGGTTTCGGTAGAAGCGTGTGCCCATCCTAGGTTCACGCAAATGTAGATGCAGCATGCAATCAGGGGTCGTCAGCGCCGAGATTCGCAATCAAGAAAATGAAGCCTGGAGTTACACAAATGATTTTTTGCTCGAACCCATGCCGGAACTCAAGCACGTACCGGATGCATTCTGAACACAGCTCCGATGCACAATCGAGGGCCACGCAGCTACGTCGGACTACGGCCCACTGGACTCGGTGTATCACTGTCAGCTTGCAAGCCGGCTTGTTCGCGCTGGTGTTCCTGCTGGGAGTTGCCGCGCATGCGCAGCAGATCACTGGCGCCATCGCCGGTACGGTGACCGACCAGCAGGGCGCCTTTGTGCCGAATGCAACGGTGAAGGCCACGAACTCCGCGACGGGATACTCGCGCAGTGTGGTGAGCGACGCGGGTGGAACCTACAACCTGCAGTATCTGCCGGTAGGCAGCTACACGGTGGAGGTGACGTCGCCAGGCTTCAAGAAATTTGTGCAGCAGAACCTGGAGATCACGGTGGACCAGACCCAGGCGCTGCCTGTTGCCCTGGCGATTGGTACGGTGGACGAGACGGTGATGGTGACGACGGCGCCTCCGCTGGTGAACACAACCAGCGAGACGCTGGGACGGACGATCTCGCCGGCCGAGATCAACAATTTGCCGCTGGTGAACCGGAATGCGTACACGGAGCTGTCGTTGACGCCGGGCGTTCAGTCCAACAGCGCGAGCTCGCAGACCAACCCGAGCGGCAGCCCGAACTTCGTGCTGGGCGTGCCTTCGACGCAGGTGATTGTGAACGGCGGGGTGGACGGCGGCGTGCCAATGGTGAGCTTCTATCTGGACGGCGGCTTCAATATGACCGGGCTGCGCAACTATGGCAACGCGCTGCCGAATCCGGATGCTCTCGACGAGTTCCGCGTGGAGACGAGCAACTTCGCGGCACAGTATGGCCGCATGTCGGGCGCGGTGGTGACGGCGGTGACCAAGTCGGGCACCAATCACTTCCACGGCACGGTGTTTGAGTTTATTCGCAATACCGCTCTCAATGCGTACGCGTGGGTGCCGACGGGTGCGCAGAACCCGGCGACGAAGCAGAACCTGCCGCTGCATCGCAACCAGTTTGGTGTGACGGTGGGGGGACCGATCAAGAAGGACAAGGCGTTCTTCTTCTTCAGCTACGGCGGGCTGCGCCAGACCAGCGGCCAGCAGTTGACCGGAGCCATTGTGCCGACGGCGCTGGAGCGGCTGGGCGACTTTACGCAGTCGCCGGTGCTGCCGAACAAGCCGGGAACGAAGACGCCCTGGACGGGCACGAACACCTCCACGAATTGCCAGACTGCAACCGCGGGTTGCATTCCGCAGGCTTCTCTGGACCCGACCGCGGCGAACCTTACGGCGAAGCTGGTGCCGCTGCCCAACACCACCGTCACGGTAGGAGGCAAAGCGTATCTGGAGGGTTATACGGGTAGCTATACGGCACCGACGACAGAGGATGAATATCTGGGCAAGTACGACCAGCAGATCGGCGGCAAAGACCACTTGTTCGCCAGCTATTTCACCATCAAGTCGGTGAGTGGGGCGTATGGCGGCGGCAATATTCCATACATGGTGAACCAGTCGAATGCGCGGCAGCAAGACCTGAACGTGAGCGACGTGCACACGATCAGCGCATCGAAGGCCAACCAGGTGTGGCTGACGTTGACGCGCGTGGCCGGCGGACGTGTGAACCTGCCTGCCACGGACCTCAGCTCCTTCGGATCGGACTTCACGACCCAGGGGCCGAAGGCCTACCCGCAACTGTCCATCTCTTCCGGGTTCAATGCCGGCGGCTCGCTCGCAGGGCCGGTGAGCAACACAAACTTTTACGGCATCCGCGACGTGTTCAGCATGACGCTGGGTAACCACAGCCTGAACATCGGTGGCGAGTTCTCGCTGGAGAAGGACGCGGTGCAAGGCAATCTATACAACTTCGGCGTCTTCAACTTCCAGACCTCGGGGCCGACCTCGACGGGCAATGTACCGCAGGCCGACTTCGTGGCCGGTCTGGTGGCTTCGATGGAGCAGGACACCCCATACGCTACGTTGACCAACTACTTCTTCGGCGCGGGCTTTGTGCAGGACGCGTGGAAGATCACGCCGCGACTGACGGCGAACCTGGGGCTGCGCTACGACATCGAGCAGGCGCCCGTGGAGTCGCGCAACCATACCACCGGATTCGTTCCAGGCCAGCAGTCGACGATTGTGCCGAGTGCGCCGCTGGGCATATTGTTCCCGGGAGACACGGGGATCCCGCGTGGCGTTGCGCAGACGTCGTATGACCATGTGTCGCCGCGCGTGGGGCTGGTGTTCGATCCGTTCGGCAACGGCAAGACGGCGGTCCGTGCGGGTGCCGGCATGTTTTTCGGCAGCGTCTCGGGCAACGAGTGGAACCAGCCGGGCAATGCGCAGCCGTTTGCCATCCGGCAGACGTTCCAATCGATCACATCGTTCACCCACGTCTATGGCAACGCGGCATCGTTCCCGAATGGCGATCCGTTCCCGTACACGTACAACCCGGCATCGCCGCGGTTCCTGCCGGCGGCTGCGGTGGAGTCGATCGATCCGAAGTACAAGTGGCCGGTCTCGTACCAGGTGAACGTCGCGGTGGAGCAGCAGATGCCGTGGGGCATCAGCCTGCAGACGGCATACGTGGGCAACTTCGTGCGGCATGTGCCGGACGGCATCGACGGCAATAACCCGGTGTATGCGGCGGGTGCGACTTCGATGCAGACGAGCATTACCGCGCGGCGGCCGTACAACGACAACGGCGCACTGGGACAGGTGATTCTGATTACGTCGGGGCAGACGGCGAACTACAACTCGCTGCAGGTCTCCGCGCACAAGGCTCTGACCAGCCACCTGCTGCTGAACGGCTTCTATGTCTGGAGCCACTCGATCTGGAGCGCGAACTCGAGCGCGATCGGAATTTCGACAGCGCAGAACTACAGCGATCTGAAGGAGGAGCGCGGTCCTTCGGACAACGATAAGCGGAATACGTCGTCGATCTCGGCGGTGTACCAGATTGACTACTACCACGGCGACAGCTTGTTGACGCGAAATCTGGCCAACGGCTGGAAGGTGTCGGCGATCTCGTACTTCAACAGCGGCTCGCCGTTCAATATCACGACGGGTTCGGACAAAAACCTTGACGGTTATAACAACGACCGTCCGAACCTCGCGCCGGGCGTAACGAAGGGCCAACTGCTGCTCGATAAGCACCGCAACCGTTTTGTGGAGGCCAACACCGGTTGGTTCAATACGACGGTGAACGGCGCGCCAGCGTTCGTGGCGAACGGGCCGACTTCGCCTGGTGGTGTTGGGCCGGGCGGAGCCGACGGCAACACGCCGCGCGATTACCTGGTCGGACCCGGCTACCGTGATATCGACGCGGCGTTGGCGCGCGACTTTGCGCTGCCGCATGGCACGGGGTTTGAGTTCCGCGCCGAAGCGACGAACGTGTTCAACATGGTGAGCCTGAACAACCCGACGGGGACTCTGTCCTCCGGCAACTTCGGCAAGATCACCGCGGCCGCGCCGATGCGGATCCTCCAGTTCGGAGGGCGGATCACGTTCTAACCAGGGCTGCGGAATATGGCCAGCCGATCGGGTCGAAGCGCCCGGTCGGCTGGCGCTGAGACGCGAGTGAAGCGGCGTGCGTGTGCAACAGCCTCTGCCGAGCCGATACCTGACGTGTGGTTCGTTGAATGTGAGGAAGAGATCGCGTCGCCATCAGGCTGCATCAGGAACGAATCGACACAGGGGGCTATGCGTGGGGTGTGCCGGGGGAAGCGGCTCGAGGCATGGACGTCTCGGGAGGTTCCTGGGCGTCTTTTATCCGGAAGACGTGCCTGCGAATGTCGGGCCAGAACTCTTTGAGGACGTTGGCCCCAGCGGTGATAGCGGTCTGGGTGGCAAAGTTCTTGGCCGTCTTGCCGAAGCCGCGCTCTTCGGAGGGATAGTAGAGATTCGAGAGGGAGGCTTCGGCGGCATTGCCACCGATTTCTGAGATATTGAACTCATTGCCTCCAGCGTCGTTTTTGGTGATGAAGGTGCGCGAGATGGCGTAGTACGCGCGCCGGCCGAAGCCGTCTTTGCCGTAGGTGTAGTAACGGGGGTCCTCATGGGTGAGCGTGGGGATGATGGCCTCGGTGAAGAAGGTCCCGGAGGTCTGGTCGGTCAGTTCGCGCCAGTAGTAGCGGCCGAAGCCGGTGGCTCCGCCGCCGAGCTGCGGCGTCGCGTTCGATCGGAGGCCCTCCGCGGCGAGCACTCCGGCCAGCAGGAAGGACGAATAGTCAGTGCTGTCGTGGATGGCGAGAACGAATTTCTGGCGGGTGGTGAGGGGTGGAAGCTGAATGTTGGAATCGACAGCCGTAAAATTCGGGAGGATGCCCGCGATGCGGTCGCTCTGCTTCAGGACGGGCTGGTTCTTGTCGATGATGACCCGGCCGGGGGCGTTGGGCAGGGTGGTTTGCGGATGGGCCTGGGTGCTGGGTGGGGTGTCTTGCTGGCTTGCGTTCTGCGGCGGCTGGGATGCGGCAGGCGGGGGCGCTGCTGGAGTCTGAGTTTGGGGCGTGGGAGGGGCCTGCTGCTCCGGGCGAATCTGGCAGAAAGAAGAAAGCGGGCAGAGTAGAACGAGAAGAGCAAAGATGGTGCATGTCGTCTTAGCCAAGGCGTGCTCCTGGAGTGAGCTGACAGGGGGGAGCTTACACACTCATCGACTCAGACGGTGGCGCAGGTGCTTTCGTTGTCTTGCGAGGCGGAGCGCCCAGGGCGCAGCGTGACCGGCGCGCTGCGTCCTCGTTGGACTACAGACCTTTCTCGACGAGAAAAAGGATGAGGTCCTTGACGCGGCTGGAGTAGCCCCACTCGTTGTCGTACCAACTGATGACCTTGCCGGTGTTGCCGCCGACCACCTTCGTGAGCTTGCTGTCGACGATGCTGGAGAGCGAGTTGCCGCGGAAGTCGGTGGAGACGAGTTCTTCTTCGGTGTAGCCCAGAATGCCCTTGAGCGGGCCTTCGGCGGCAGCTTTCAGGGCGGCGTTGACGCTGGCCGTGGTGATCGGCTTCTCGGTGACGAAGGTGAGGTCGATCACCGAGACGTTGGGCGTGGGGACGCGGATGGCGAAGCCGTCCAGCTTGCCGTCCATCGCTGGGATGACGAGCTTGAGGGCCTTGGCGGCGCCGGTGCTGCTGGGGATCATGCTCAGCGCCGCGGCGCGGGCGCGGCGGAGGTCCTTGTGCGGCGTGTCGAGGATGACCTGGTCGTTGGTGTAGCTGTGGATGGTCGTCATGATGCCGGAGGTGATCGTGAAGGCATCGTGGAGCACCTTGACCACGGGCGCGAGGCAGTTGGTGGTGCAACTCGCGTTCGAGATGACGTGGTGCGCGGCGGGATCGTACTTGTCGTCGTTGACGCCGAGCACGACGGTGAGGTCTTCGTTGGACGCGGGCGCGCTGATGATGACTTTCTTGACGGTGGAACCGAGATGCGCTTTGGCCTTGGTCGCATCGGTGAAGAAGCCTGTGGACTCGACGACGATCTCGGCGCCGACGGACGCCCAGTCGAGCTTGGCGGGGTCGCGCTCGGCGAAGACCTTGAGCGGCTTGCCGTCGATAAGAATGGAATCGGCGGTGGAGGAGACCTCGTTCTTGAGGTTGCCCAGGATGGAATCGTACTTGAGCAGATGGGCGAGCGTGGCGGGCGTGGTGAGGTCGTTGACGGCGACGAATTCGATGTCGGGATTGCCCAGGGCCGTGCGAAAGACGTTGCGGCCGATGCGGCCGAAGCCGTTGATTCCTACCTTGACTGCCATAAGCTCTTGTATCCTCTCAATCACTTCGAGGCTACCAAAGCGGGCGGGCACGGGCAAACGCGATGCGATCCTTGCGTGCTCACGGTGCACCGTTTTTGCAGCACAGGGAACGGGTGTGGTACAAACCAGCTATGCGCGAATGGATGCGCGACAAGCTCATGAGAAGACGCAACAAGCGTGGTCCGAACGAATCGGAGTCCACGGGCAAGATTGGGCAGGAGATTCCTGCGAACCAGCAGGCGCCGCTGCGGCCGAGTTATCCGGAGCCGCTGCCGCAGGCCGAAACCACGGCGAAGGCTTCGCAGGCGCCACGCGCCGAGGTCGTCGACCGCGCTGAGGCTGAGGGCTCGGACGAACAGCCAGCACAGCAGCCGGCGGGGGGGCCTCCCGCGCCAACCATCGTGGTCGAGACGCAGCCGGAGTCGCTGCCGATTTCGCCAGTTGGGCCGGAGGTCGTTCCGCAGAAGTCGCCGCGCGGCTATGTGGTGCTGACCATCGGACTGCCCGGATCGGGCAAGACGACCTGGTACAAGCGCCGGGGCGTACAACCGCTGTCGAGCGATATGCTGCGCAATATTCTGTTCGACGACATCACCGAGCAGCGCTATCAGGGGCTGGTGTTCAGCACGCTGCGCAGCCTGCTCCGGGCGCGGCTGATCGCGAAGATGCCGTGGAACTATGTGGATGCGACCAACCTCAGCCCGCACGAGCGCAGACAGTGGATCAAGATGGCCAAGAGCTTCGGGTATGAGGTGCAGGCGGTGTTCTTCGATGTGCCGCTGGAGGTTTGCCTGGAGCGCAACTCCAAACGCGACCGCCAGGTGACCGACGAGGTGATGCACAAGATGGCCGAACGGCTGCGACCGCCGGCATTCAAAGAAGGCTTCGACAAGATTACGGTGGTGCGGGTGAAGGGTGCGGCGGCTGCGACTCCGACGGCGCCCGCGACGGATGAGACGGCCAGCCTGGAGAATGCGCCCGAGGCTGCGGTCGAAGGATAGCTTGCCTGCGACCCCACTCATGACGATAATGCGGTCATGAATGGGCCACCCTGGCTTGGTCTCTGCATGGAGTCTGGATGGCCCAGGGAGTGGAGTTCGCGCAGGTGAGCTTCACGGTCGGCAACGCGGCCGGTGGGGGAAGTAGACAGCTTTTAACAGATATCTCGCTGAAGGTGGAAGCGGGGACGACGACGGCGCTGCTGGGGCGCAGCGGCTCCGGAAAGACAACGCTGCTGCGCACCGTGAACGCGCTCGTGCGGCCGACCAGCGGGCGCGTGCTCGTGGGTGGGCGCGACGTGGCAACGCCCGGGATGACCGAATCCGACGTGATTGCGCTGCGGCGCGGGATTGGGTATGTGATCCAGGAGACGGGTCTGTTTCCGCGGATGTCGATCGAGCGCAATGTGGGGATGGCGCTGGAGCTCGCGGGCAAGACTAAGATGGAGATTCGGGCGCGGGCGGCAGAGATGCTGCGGCTGGTGGGTCTGGCTGCGGAATCAGTTGGGGACGTAGCGGGGCGTTACCCGTGGCAGTTGAGCGGCGGCCAGCGGCAGCGGGTTGGGTTGGCGAGAGCGCTTGCGGCTGAACCGCAAGTCCTGTTGATGGATGAGCCGTTCGGCGCGCTCGATCCGCTGACCCGTGCGGAGATGCAGACCATGCTGCGGGAGCTGCTGAGGAGGGTTCGCAAGACAACGCTGATCGTCACCCACGACTTGGAGGAAGCGCTGTATCTGGCTGATCGGGTGGTGCTTCTGGAAGCCGGTAAGGTGGTGGCGGATTTAGCTCCGGGCGAGGTCCGGGGATCGGAGAATGCGGCGGTTAGGGCGTATGTCGCGGCGACTCATCGCGACCCCACCCACGCCGATAAGGCCGTTGTGAATGGGGCACCCGGAGCGGATTCGGGCTCGGCCCATGTCTCAGAATCGAGACATGCGGCACCCGGCTCGCTGACGGAGCGGGAGGCGGGCCGTGAGTGAGTTTCTGCGCGAGTATGGCGGCCAGATTGCGCGGTTGACGTTCGAGCACGTGTGGCTGACCGCGAGCGCGATGCTCTTTGCGGCGGGGATTGGGTTGCCGCTGGGCATTTTTCTGACGCGGCGCGAGAGGTGGGCGCGGCCCGTGCTGGGGTTCGCGAATGTGTTGCAGACGATTCCCAGCCTGGCGCTGTTCGGGCTGCTGCTGCCGGTTCCGTTTCTGGGCGATCGCGCCGCGCGACTGGCAATCGTGGCGCTGACGGCGTATGCGCTGCTGCCGATTCTGCGCAATACGTATGCCGGGATACGCAGCGTGGATGCGGCATTGATCGAGGTGGCGAATGCTCTCGGGATGAGCTGGATGCAGCGTCTTGTGAAAGTGGAACTTCCAATGGCGGCCAGCGTAATCTTGGCCGGGTTGCGGACCGCGACGGTGACCTGCGTCGGGGTGGCGACCATAGCGGCCGCGATTGGCGCGGGTGGGCTGGGGGAGTTGATCTTTCGTGGGGTGGCGAGCGTGGATAATGGGCTGGTGCTGGCTGGGGCGATCCCGGCGGCTCTGCTGGCGTTGTGCGCGGATGGGGCGCTGGGACTGGTGGAGAAGAAGATGGCGGTGCGGCGGTGAGGTTGGGCTGCCAGTTGGCATCCCACCCATCCCAAACGCGCGATGGATGGGGCAGCCGAGCGGTTGCGGCGCTGGCAATGTTAGCGCTGCTGATGAGCGTCGCGTGCGCGCCGCCGCGGTCGTCGCATATTGTGATCGGCGCGAAGGACTTTACCGAGCAAGTGGTGTTGGGGGAGTTGCTGGCGCAGGAGATTGAGGCGTCGGGGGGTGGGCCGGTGGAGCGGAGGTTCTGGCTGGCGGGGAGTTATCTGTGTCAGCAGGCGCTGGTGTCGGGGCGCATCGATGGGTATGTGGAGTACACCGGGACGGCGCTGACCGCAATCCTCAAGCAGCCGTTGGATCGCAATCCGGAACTGGTGTATGCGACGGTGTCGCGGCTGTATAAGCAGCGGTATGGGGTGGTGGTGGGGCCGGGACTGGGTTTCGAGGATACGTTTGCGATGGTGGTAAGAGGGGACGATGCGCGGCGGCTGGGGTTGAAGACGATCTCGGATGTGGTGCGGGTGGATGCGGCGGCGGTGCCGCCGATTGCGAGGCTGGGGGTGGGGTACGAGTTCGCGGAGCGGCCGGATGGTCTGCGGGGGCTGAGTGCGGCGTATGGGCTGCACTTTGCGGGCCCGCCGAGGACCATGGAGCTGGGGCTGCTGTATCGGGCGCTGGAGGCGAAGCAGGTGGACATTGTGGCCGGGAACTCGACCGACGGGGCCATCAAGGCGCTGGGGTTTGTGGCGCTGGAGGACGATAAGCACTACTTTCCGCCGTATGAAGCGGTACCGCTGGTGAGGGAGGACGCGCTGCGGCGATGGCCGCAGATTGACGTGGCGATGCAGCGGCTGGCGGCCAAGGTGAGCGCAGAGGAGATGCGCGCGATGAATCTGGCGGTGGAATCGCAGCACCGCGATATGGCGGAGGTGGTGCGGGAGTTTCGGGCACGGAAGGGGTTGTGAGGGCGGGGGCCCTCCCCTCCCATACTTTTTGGCCTAAAATCCGCAGGAATTGACAGTTATAGCTGGACTTGTGAAGGTATGCGGCGGGAGGCCAGCGGCGGGTGAGGCACAGAGGCGGTGTTTTGAACGAGGATTTTGTCAAGTGAGGATGAACGAAATGGAAGTGGAACCGTGGCTGCGAGGGACGCTTGCGGAGGTTGAGCCGGTGCGGCGGGCGGTGCTGCATGCGCTGGAGCTGGCGGGCGAGGATGCGGAGCGGTGGTGCGAAGAACTGAGCGACAGGCAGATGTTCACGCGGCCGGCGGGGCTCCACCCCACCGAGCAAGGGCGCTCGGCGGGGACCCCGGGGCTGCCGCCGGTGGGGTTTCATCTGCGGCATATTGCGCGCTCGCTGGACCGGCTGCTGACCTATGCGGAGGGGGGTGCGCTGAGTCGCGAGCAGATGTGGGAGCTGCGGACGGAGATGGAGGGCGAAGATTCCGCGGCGGCGGTGATGGCGGAGTTTCGTGAAGGGCTCCGCCGCGCGATGGAGCGGGTGCGGGCGATATTGCCGGAGAGCTTCGCGGAGGTGCGTGGAGTGGGACGGAAGCAGCTGCCGACGACGGTTGCGGGGCTCCTGATCCATTGCGCAGAGCATACGCAGCGGCATGTGGGGCAGATGGTGACGACGGCGAAGGTGGTTGCGGCCCACTCATCGCACGATAGAACTGTGCCAGGAATGGGACACCCGTGGAGAGGGTGACGACGGCGAAGCTCTTCTCTTCACGATGACTGCTTGTTCCGCTCCCAGGTGCGGGCTAGAAGGGCACATCTGACGAGAAGGGGATTCCCCGGGACTCATCGCGTTGCTGGCGCCTGAACCAGTCGCTGAGTGCATTGGCGTGTTCCCGATAACAGAGAACTGTAGCCGTGGCGATCAGAGATTCATACTTACTGAGACCAACAAATAATATCCGAGCGGATCATTCAATCATTCGTCTGTCTCTTTAGAAGCGATTCAATCTACAGAACGGTCAGGCTGGATGATGAAAATTTCCGGGTCAAGTAGACGTCCGCAAAATTTCGGTTCGTCGGCGTATGCGGCTCCGAGGACTAGCGGTGTTGATGAGGCATCTCTACCAAGGCATCCTAGTTACGCCGCTGCATTTCAGTGCATCGGACCGACCTGTGAAGATCCGTGTTGTGGAGATTGGGACATTCCCCTCGACAAGAACACTTACCAAAAGTACCAGCAATTTTCTTCTGAAAAACTTGGTGATATTGTTTCCGCGTTCGTTATCGTAAATCAGCCTTACAGACGTAATCAGCTCTACGGGCAAATACCACGAACGTCGTCTGGCTGGTGTCCATTTTTTGGTGCTGACCATCTCTGCAGCATTCAAAAGAACTACGGCCATCAACTTCTCTCGGCCACTTGTTCGATCTATCCTCGCTCTCTCAGTATTGTGGAGGGGACCCTTGAAGGCGCATTGAGCCTTTCATGTCCTGAAGCTGCCAGGAATATCCTGCTGACCCCCGACTTCATGGCGCGCATTTGCAATATGCATTCGGGGGATTTTCGCATCGATAACTTTTATCGACTGGCTTTCGACGCAGCAGGGAAGCCTCAAAATATCTTTCTCTCGATTCGCAACATGCTGATCAGCGTGCTTCTGGATCGATCCTATACGCTGACCAGTCGTTTGCTGATGATTGGATACATATGTAAGCGTCTGAGCGCGATGGACGCGAGACAGAGCCAAGCCACGCTTCTCGCGAACCTTCGAAATCTCGATGAACAGTCGAGAGATTCTCTGGTTCGAGCCGAGATAGAAAGTCTTCCGAATGATACCCGATCCAGATTGGGGGCAATATTCGGACTGACTGACCTGCTTATGGAAGATGAGCCCAGCTCACGCTTCCAAGACACATTCTTGTCGTTTGTCGCTGGGATTGGCGTATCCGCCGGTTCGCCACCTAAAGGCGACGTCGAGATTTTTCTCCGAGCCGAACGAGACTATTATCCTCCCTTCATCGAGGCGTTTCCATTCATCCTTGAGAATTACCTCGTCAATTACATGTTCAAGAACCTCTTTCCATACGGAAGATCAGGAAGCGATTCCTTCACCCCACAAGACATATTCACTGAATATATTCAGATGACGACTCAGTTCGCCTGGATGAATGGCCTATTAATTGGAGCTGCGGGACATTACAAGCGGGCGTTCAATGCGGAACATGTCGTGAAGATCATTCAGTCATTCTCGAGGTCCGTCGAGCACTACCCAAACGTGCTGAGGTCGATGCACAGATATATCTGTAGCCTGGACCTTCACAGCCTTCCTGGCATGGCAATCATCCTGAAGCACTGACTACAAGATTCTGATGCCCGTTCCATTAGAGAGTGGTCAAGGAAAACCTGTGCCTGCACGAAATGGAGGAAACATGCGAACTGTCGATGAAGCACTGGAGATCGTGTTTTGCGCTTTGCGAGATGTGTCTGCCCCTATCGGGATGAATCAGCGAATCATGGGCAGATGTTCCTACTGGCGCAGCATGCGATGCCGCCCACCTGGCAGCGATCAAACACGGAAGGTCGAGCCTATTTCGACCCGAGTTCGCAAGCCGGGGCCTAGACGATAACGGTAGCGCGGACTATTGACCGCCGCGAATTTTCACCAGGGGACCGATAGATTTTATGGGTAACAAAAATCGGCATCTGTGTGCGTGCGGAAGTGGAAAGCGCGCGAAGCTGTGTTGCGGGAAACTCGCACGCATTATGAAACTATCTTTAGCGCCGCGCTTGAAGCTTGAAATGAGACGGCAAGTCGAGAAACTTGATCTCGCAGGGAGACATCCGGAGGCTTGCGAGATTCTCAATCAGCTACTTGCTGCCAGTCCAAAAAACCCATTGATATGGAACGATCTGGCAGTGCAGTACGAGGCTTGCGGGCAGACCGATAGAGCACTCGAAGCATTACGACGCGGTCATCTTTGCGACTCGACTTATCCCCCAATTTTGTACAACCTTGGAAAGTTCACGCTTGATAAGTTCGTCGGTCTCCAGAACTCCGGACAGCTTACCGACTCAGAGGGTCCGGAGCTGTTGAGAAAGGCCGCGGAGTTTCTCAACGCCAGTCTAGACCGGGATCCTGATAACGCAGATGCGCACTACAACCTTGCTCTGATCTATGGCCTGAGCGGGGACGCGAGCCGCGCACAAATTGAAATGACAATAGCTTTGCGTATGAAGCAAGAGCTACAACTTCCCTCGGACTGGCTACTCGGATGAAACCGTGCTTGATCTCTTTTACACAAGACGGAACCTGTTCCTGAGCATGCCCAACTTCTCGCCCAGATCAATTGATGCGAAATCGCCAATACGCGTTTTGAAATGCGTCGATGCTGGGAATGCACATTTGCCTGTGAGTAACAACTGAGGACGGTGGTTGCCCGTGATATGCCCAACGTCCTTGCGCGGGCGAGGCGTTCTGATCCCCGGATTCAGGGGAGTGGCGGGGGTCCGCACTTCCACATGCCATTGTTTGCGATAATGACGATGACAACAAGAGCCGCTGCGTACGCACTCGCGGCTCGCTGGCCTGCTTGCCGGACTTGCCCTTGCGGCGTTTTTGCTTGACCCAACTCCCATCCAGGACCCTGATCTATGCAGCTATGGACCGACTATGAAGGCGTCACCATTGATGGCGCTTTCCCCCTGAAAAAGCTTCTGATGCCCGAGGGACGCAGCGCGTTCTTCTCCACCGCCGACCCCAAGGGCGAGCCAACGGTGGTGCGCCTCATCGAGTGCCACTTCGATGAGGAGGAGATTCTTGCCCGCTGGCGTAGCCTGGAGGCGTTGAACCATCCGAACTTCCTCAAGTTCGAGCGCTTCGGCCAGACCGAACTCGATGGCCGCCCGGTCGTCTATGCGGTGTTCGAAAAGGTGGACGGGAATCTGGCCGAGGTGCTTGACCAGGGCCCTCTGACGGTCAAGGACGTGGCGCAACTGGCGGCCAGCATGGTGGCGGCGCTCGATGTGCTGCACACCCATGGCTTCGTTCACGAGCACATCGAGCCGCGCAATATCTTTGCGGTGAGCGATGTCGTCAAGCTGCGCGGCGACTGCATCCGGGAAGCGCCCGAAGGAGAGGAAGGCCGCGCGGCGAAACAGCGCGACGTGCGCGATCTCGCAACCGTGGTCCTGCAGGCGCTTACGCAGCAGGAGTCGATCGAGGGCGTTCCCGATACCGCCATGCCTTCGCCCTTCGGCCAGATCATCCGCAACGGACTGGATGGCACATGGGGACTGGAGAAGATCAGGGCCGCTCTCGAAAGTCAGTCTGGCTCGAAAAAACCTGCAATGGCGAAATCGGTGAAGGCGGCTCCGGCAACGACGGCCGCGGCCGAGCCGCGAGCTATGCGTGCTGCCGCCGATCCTCCGACGTACCCCAGGGGTCTGGAGGCGCAACTGCCGCTCTCTCTGCTCCATGAGGACCGAAACGCTGAGGACCGAAACACTGAGGACCGAAACGCTGGATTTGCCCGCGCAAGCGCGCGCAAAGATGCCTGGGGCGAAGAGCGGAGCTTCTCGCTGCGCTCCCCCTGGGTCGGCGTCGGCGTGGTTGCTCTTCTCTTGCTTCTTTGCACATGGATACTGGCGCACGCGTGGAATGCGCATCGGCACAAAGCCACGCAGGCTGCTGCCGTTTCGCAACCGGCTGTTTCGCAACCGGCTGTGCCATCGGGGAAGCAGATTCCGACCAGCGAGGGGCGCAGGCCCGTCGCCGCGGATTTGCCGCGCGCGACGCTGCCCGCATCGGCTGGATCGCACGCGGGTTGGCGCGTGATCGCCTTCACCTACGACCGCAGGACGGACGCCGAGAAGAAGGCCTCCGACCTGGCACGTAGCCATCCGGAGCTGGAGCCTTCGGTCTTCACCCCCAGCGGACACGCTCCGTACTTGGTTTCGATCGGCGGGGTCATGGACCGGGACGCGGCCCGTGCCCTGGCCCGCCGCTCGCGTTCGCTAAGGCTGCCGCACGACATGTACGCGCAGAATTACAGCCGTTAATTCGTCTCCCTGTGAGCCTGAATCACTCGAGCCAAACCCACAGTGCGTCGGGGCAGGGGAATGAAACAGTACCGCCCCCGAGAGAAGTAAAAGGAGCGGCCGCCAAAGCTTCGGACGGCTAAATCAGGTCGTGTGTTTTCAAGTACATAAGCTAGTCCGCGAACCTTCGTCTAGCCTCCTGCCGCCATTTTTGCGTCCAAGACTAAAGCTCCTCCTGCCGCGGTTCACACGCTGGGTTGCGTGGCGGGGGCGAAACGGTCGCATTACAACGGATTTGGAAAGCTGCTGACCGGCTACTCAAACGAAAAGGAGTAATGCATGCAAATTCAGCATCGGCTTAGAACTACCTGTGGCTTGGCAATGTCCTTCGTGATGATCGCCTCACTTGGCCTTACAGCACGGGCTCAGGAAGCGACGATTGAAGGGCTGGTCGTCGGGAGAGATGGCCCTTCGATGTCGGTTAAAACGGGAGACAGCCCCAGGCTGACCGTGCTTCTATCGGACAGCACGAAGGCAACCGAAAAGGGAGGATTCCTCGGTCTGGATAGAAAGAACCTTGGCATCGAGGCGTTGGTTCCGGGTCTGTCGGTAAAGGTCGAGGGCGCCTACAACCCCGACCACCAGTTGCTGGCGAAAAAAGTTATCTTCTCGCGGGGTTCGCTCAACACGGCAAAGGCGATCGACGCGGGACTGAATCCTGTCAACCAGCAGGTTGCGGCGGCGCAGGACCAGTTAAAGAGCAATCGAAGGGACATCGATCAGACCCAGCAGGACATTACGAAGAACTCGCAGGATATCGACACGACCAAGCAGGGGCTGGCAGCGAATACCGAAGCCACAGCAACGAATGCGCAAGGCATCGGCCACGCCAATCAGCGGTTCACCACGTTGGACCAGTATGAAACCAAGGGAAGCATCACCGTCAACTTTGCCAATGGAAAGGTGACGGTCAACAAGAAGGACAAGGATCAACTGACCGACTTTGTGAAGTCGGCGGCGGATACGCCGGGCTACATGATCGAGGTGCAGGGCTACGCTTCTCCCACCGGGCCGGCAGCGTTGAATCAGAGGTTGAGCAGTGAACGGGCTGATGCAGTGCTCGCCATTATTCAACAGACAGGCGTTGTTCCAATGACGAGAATTCTGGCGCCTGCCGCGATGGGAACCACGAATCCGGTCGCAACCGAGCATACACGGAGTGCATTGGCTCAGGACCGGCGAGTGGTTGTAACGATCGTTGTCAATAAAGGCATTACTGGCTGACGATTCGTTGCTAAGGCGCGTTTCTAAGGGCGCTAGTGCGAAGGCTCGAGGCTCGAGGCTCTCGCACTAGCGCCCAGCCGTTTTTGGGGTCAGTGACGGGTAACGGGAGACCGGGGTGTCGGGATTAGCCGACGAGGTGGCCCATCTTTTCGCGCTTGGTTTCGAGGTAGCGCTCGAAGGTGGGCTCCGAGGGGATGGCGGCGGAGATGCGCTCGACCACCGTGATGCCGGCAGCTTCGAGCGCGGCGACTTTTTCGGGGTTGTTGGTGATGAGGCGGGCTTGATGGACGCCGAGGGTGTTCAGGATGACTGCGGGGAGCTCGAACTCGCGGTAGTCGGCGCGGAAGCCGAGCTGCTCGTTGGCTTCGATGGTGTCGAGGCCTTGGTCCTGGAGTTCGTAGGCGCGGAGCTTGGCCATGAGGCCGATGCCGCGGCCTTCCTGCTGCTCGTAGAGCAGGATGCCGGCGCCTTCGGCGGCGATCATGGCAAGGGCGAGGTGGAGCTGGTCGTGGCAGTCGCAGCGCAGGGAGTGGAAGACGTCGCCGGTGAGGCACTGGGAGTGGATGCGGACCAGCGGGGCGGCGGAGGTGAGGTCGCCCATGGTGAGGGCGACGGCTGTCTCGACGGCTTGGTGCGGTGCGCCGCCGGGTTCGGTGAGGCCTTCGAAGCCGAGGATGCGGAAGGCGCCCCAGCGGCTGGGGAAGTCGGCATCGGCGACCTTGCGAACCGTAAGGAAGGGCATGACAGCATTATAGATTCGCGGGGTGGGCGGAAGGATTCAGTGGCGTGGGGTGGATGCGCGGGGGTCTGCGGCCCCCCACTCATGCGCGGTGAAACTGCGCATGAGTGGGCCACCTGTGAGATTTCAAGAGGTTGTCCATTCGAACCGAACCGAAGAAGCTGAATGTGCGAGCAGTCAGATTCTTTTGGGGAGGAACGAATGGACATTGATCAGAATGCCCGATTGACGCTGCGGAGTCGAGAAGCGTTGGTGGTATATGTGCTGGAGGAGGGGTTCACGCGGAAGGCGGCTGCAGCCGCCTTCCGCGTGAGCGCCCGCACAGCGGGCAAGTGGGTGGACCGTTTCCAACAGGAAGGCCGGGCTGGTCTCAGAGATCGCAGTTCGCGGCCCCGGCACAGTCCGCGCCGCGTTGCCGAGGGGGTCCAGCTGCGGGTCGTGGAGCTCAGGCGGCAGCGCAAGGCGGCCTTCTGGATCGCGCGCGAGACTCAGCTGAGCACGGCGACGGTCAGCCGCATCCTGCGCCGGGCGCGGTTGAGCCGATGGCGTGATCTGAACCCTCGACCACCGGTGGTGCGCTATGAACACGAGCGTCCGGGCGACCTGCTGCACCTGGATATCAAGGGCATGACGCGCTTCACCGAAGTCAGCCAGCGGGGGGACGGGCGGCTGCGCGGCAAGCGCAAGCATCCTGGCTTCTGCGCGCTGCACATCGCCATCGACGACCACTCGCGGGCGGCCTTTACGCGTAGGCTGCCCGACCAGAAAGCCGAGACCACGATCGGCTTCCTGCGCGAGGCGACAGGCTTCTTCGCCGAGCGCAACGTGCAGGTTCGTGCGCTGCTGACCGACAACGGCAGCGCCTACCGCTCCCACAAGTTCCGCGCCGCCTGCGCCGAGATGCAGCTCAAGCACCGCCGCACAAGGCCCTATACACCCAGAACCAATGGAAAAGTCGAACGCTTCATCCAGACTGCTCTCCGGGAATGGGCCTATGCAGAGCACTGGTCAAGCTCGGACCAACGAGACGCTCAACTCCAGCACTGGGTCCACTTCTACAACCACCAAAGACCGCATGGTAGCCTCAACAACAAACCGCCCGTCAGCAGACTCGGCAATGCAACAACCTCTTGACCGGCTACACCCACCCGAGTATGTCCAGGGCAGCACAAGTCGGGCGTCGTAGCTGCGGTCGAAGCGCAGGACGGCAGCCCACTCGCCGTTGTGGTCGGCCTGGAAGACGATGCGGCCGCCGAGGATGGCGGCGATCTGGGCAGGGGTGAGGTCGCCAGTGGCGGCGAATTCGCGGCCTCTCGATGAGTTGGGGTGCGTGAGCAGATAGTGGCGGAACGCGGGCGCGAGGAAGTGCGTGGTGAAGACGATGGCCGTGTCGTAGCGGCCCGGCTGCTGGGCCGCTTTGCGGATGTTGGGCAGCGTGAAGTCGTCAATCGAGAAGGCTTTGACGGGCTGCGTCACGTAGCCGAGTTCGGGACGGAATAAGTCGGCGGCAACGGGCCATGCGGTGAGCACGGTGGCGTCAGGGTAGTGCTGGGCGACGAAGTCGATGGCCTGCTGGTGGACGACGATCATGTCGCGGTAGGTGAGGTTGTCTTCCGGGGCGAAGGACGTCGGCGGATTGAGCCAGAGAGCGCTGAGAAACGCCGCGAACGTGGCGGCGGCCAGCAGCGGCCAGCGTTGCGTGTGGGTGCGCCAGACGGCCACGCAGACCAGCAGGATCAGCGGATAGATGGGCAGCAGATAGCGCGTGAGGAGGGCGCCGCCGAGGACCGAGAAGAAGAGCCAGTTGGCCGCGATCAGGACGGCGATGGCGAGGAGGGTTTCGGGGTAGAAGGTCGGTGCCGCGCGGCCCACCTTAGGCGCGATGAAGCCGCGCCGAAGATGGGGCATCCGATTCTGTGGTGTGGTGTCGGTGCGGCGCGGAAGGAGCAGGCAGGCGAAGGCGAAGAGGATCGGCAGCCAGATGTTGCGCTGCCAGAAGAGATGCAGGAAGCGGTAGCGCAGGGCTTGGGAGATGTGCGCGATGGTGAGATTGGCGGTCGCGTTGTAGCGCAGGAACTCGGGGTTGCCGAACGTGAAGCCGGTGACGTAATGGTGATAGGCGTACCAGGCCAGCAGCGGCAGGAGGGGGAAGGAGAGCGCGCCCAGCCAGCGGCAATGTTCGCGGCGAAGTGTGGGGCTGCGGCGGTTGCGTACGAGAAAAGCGAGTTGCAGCGCGGCGAGCGCCGCGGGATCGACGATGGAGGTCTCTTTGGAGAGAGCGGCGAGGGAGAAGAGCGCGGCGATGATCCAGAGGCGTTGCCGCTGCGGGCGAAAAGCAGGTCCTTCGCTACGCTCAGGATGACCCTTTTCAAGGGCAGCGCGCTCAGGATGACAATCTTCAATTGAGGTGGCTGGCACAATCGAGGTGGCGGCCAGGTAGAGGGCGAAGGACCAGAGGGTGAAGGCGGCAGCGAAGATGTCGGCGTGGGCGAGCGTGCTTTGTGCGAACCAGATGGGGTAGACGGCGGTGAGCAACGTGACGGTGATGGCCACGGTGGGATCGAGCAGGCGCTGGGTGAGACGAAAGACAGCGAGCAGAGCGGCGGCGGCGAAGGCGCAGACCAGCAGGCGCGTCGCGAGGATGTGGTAGCCGACGATGCGCCAGAGCGTGCCCAGCAGGATGTTCGGCAGCGGCGGGTGGGCGTTGGTGAAGTGCGGGACGAGCCAGCCGTGGTGGTAGAAGTCCAGCGCGGCGGGGATGTAGTAGCCGCCCTCGTCCCAGTAGTAAGGGAGGCGGAGCAGGGTGAGATGGCTGAGCGC
This sequence comes from Granulicella sp., assembly GCA_965277925.1. Lineage (GTDB taxonomy): Bacteria > Acidobacteriota > Terriglobia > Terriglobales > Acidobacteriaceae > Granulicella. The sequence continues at coordinate 4,834,490 of OZ255850.1, forward strand.
GACCGCGGAGAAGAACAGCGCGAAGAGTGCGGGGGATGGGAGCGCGGCGAATCGGGCTGCGGCCCGTCGCATAGGTTGGGAAGAAGATGGCACTCGATTCAGAGTATATTGCCGCATCGGGCGAACAGCAGATCCCGGCGAGATGACAACCAGAAAAGCGAGTGCGAGAGCAGGTTGCTACAGAATGACAGTCAGAAATGCAAAGTGCAACCGCAGATTCCCTTCGGGAATGACAACCAGAAGAGCGAGTGCAAGAGCGGGCGAAGCGCTGCAGCAAGTCGTAGCAGCAAGGCGCAGCAGCAAGGCGTAGCAGCAAGGCGTAGCAGCAACGCGTAGCGTCCGCACCCCACTCATGGCGATAAGGCCGTCATGAATGGCCACCCGAAGCTACGGGACACCCGAAGCTCATGAGCCCTTGAAGTTAGTGGACGGGACCGTTGCCGGGGATGACGAAGCGTTGCGTGCCGGGGGGGTTGCCGTCGAGCGAGATGGGGCCAAAGGTCTGCTCGTACTGGGCGACGTTGTGGCCGAGCACGTTGAGCAGGGCCTTGGCCTGCTGCGGGCTGAGATAGATGCCCTGGAAGTTGTCGATCTTGACCTGATCGGGGGCCTGTTGCTCGAGCGTTCCGAAGACCAGGAAGAAGTCCCAGACGGAGAGCCGGACCTGGACGCTGTTGGCGTAAGAATCGCGGTAGTCGGCGGCTTTTTCGAGGGTGATGCGGGTGTTGTCGGGTTGGGTGATGGTTTGGCTCATAAGCTTCCTGATTGATTCTGGTGCGGGAGGGGGACTCGAACCCTCACGCTGCTTGCGCGCCGCAATGGACGGTTGGTGCGGGAGGGGGGACTCGAACCCCCACGCCGAAGCACAGGCTTCTAAGACCTGCGTGTCTGCCATTTCACCACTCCCGCGGTGAGGCCTTAAGCGTACACGGGTTGCAATCGGGTGGGTATATCTGTGAAGGCGCAAAGCGGCATTGTTGCGCTATTGGGGAACAAGGTTGCTGCCGATGACGTCCTATAGAACAGGAGAGCGGGAGGGAAGCGGCGACTGGGCGATTTGCGACCTGAGCTAGGTTAGTGCATCCTATATAGGAAAGTTGATAGTGGAACACTCATATCGAATATCGAAGAGAGTTGGAATACCAAGATGCCAAATGAATTTGTTAGTGTGATCAAGGCGAGCACTCCCAAAGGAGCGGCGGACGAGCCCAAGGGAAGGTCGTATCCTGTTCTGCCGGTGAGGGATACGGTATTGTTTCCGCATGCGGTGCTGCCCCTGACTGTAGGGCGGGAAAGCTCGATCCAGTTGATTCAGTCGCTCGGCGAGGAGAAGACCATTCTGGTGGTCGCCCAGCGGGATGCGCGGCAGGATGTGCCCGACGGGGCCGATCTGCACTCGATCGGGACGCTGGCGACGGTGCATAAAGTTGTGAAGATGCCCAACCAGAGCCTGTTTGTCTTCACCGAGGGAACGGAGCGGGTGAAGGTGGGCAATTACACCCAGACGCAGCCATTCCTGACGGCGGAGTTCCAGCCGCTGGAGGAGGTTGCGCCGGAGAAGTCGCCCGAGGCGGAGGCACTGCAGCGCAATGTGCTGGGGCAGTTTCAGCAGATAGTGACCTCGTCGTCGACGCTGTCGGACGACCTGCAGACGATCGCGCTGAATATCGATGACCCGGTGCGGCTGTCGGACTTTATCGCGGCGAGTCTGCCGTTCCTGACGACGGCGGAGAAGCAGGAGCTGCTGGAGACATCGGACGTGAAGGTGCGGCTGGAGACGATCAACGGGCATCTGGCGAAGGAGCTGGAGGTCCAGCAGTTGCGCAACAAGATTCAGAGCGAGGTGCAGGATTCGGTGCAGCAGTCGCAGCGGGACTTTTATCTGCGCGAGCAGATGAAGGCGATCCAGAAGGAGCTGGGCGACCTGGATGAGACGCAGAAGGACGTGGCCGACCTGAAGGAAAAGATCGAAGCCGCGGGCATGACCGAAGAGGTGAAGAAGGACGCGCTGAAGGAGCTGGCGCGGCTGGCGAGGATGAATCCGGCGGCGGCGGATTATTCGCTGACGCGAAACTATGTGGAGTGGCTGGCGGTGCTGCCGTGGTCCAAGGGTTCGTCGGGTGAGGTGGACATCAAGAAGGCGCAGGGGGTGCTCGATGAGGACCACTATGGGCTGACGAAGGTGAAGGACCGAATTCTGGATTACCTGAGCGTACGGCGGTTGAAGCCGGACATGAAGGGGCCGATCTTGTGCTTTGTCGGGCCGCCGGGCGTGGGTAAGACTTCGCTGGGGCGCAGCATTGCGCGCGCGCTGGGGCGGAAATTTTCGCGAATTTCGCTGGGCGGAATGCACGATGAGGCGGAGATCCGCGGGCATCGGCGGACGTATATCGGGGCGCTGCCCGGGCAGATCATTCAGCACCTGAAGAGGGTCGAGGTGAACGATCCGGTGTTCATGCTGGATGAGATCGACAAGCTGGGGCGCGACTTCCGCGGCGATCCGGCCAGTGCGTTGCTGGAGACGCTCGATCCGGAGCAGAACAACACGTTCCGCGACAACTATCTGGATCAGCCTTTCGATTTAAGCAAGGTGTTGTTCATCTGCACGGCGAACCAACTGGACACGATTCCGGCGCCGCTGCTGGACAGGATGGAGATCATCGAACTGACCGGCTACACGGAGGAAGAGAAGGTCAATATCGCGGAGCGCTATCTGATCCCGAGGCAGATCAAGGAGAATGGCCTGGCCGAGGGGCAGATTGAATTTCCGACCGAAAGTGTCGCGCTGATTGCACGGCATTACACGCGCGAGGCCGGTGTGCGGCGGCTGGAACAACTGATTGGGACAGTGTGCCGCAAGACGGCGCGCAAAGTAGCGGAGTTCGAGCCGGTTCAAACTGCAGGTTTGTCCACTCCGTCCGCCGAACCACCCCCTGCGGGCAAAGATCGCCCGACGGGGACAGCGGGCAACGCAGACGCCGGCGGAGAGGACAATTCTTTGCCGATGCCGAAGCTGGTGGTAACGCCGGAGATCGTGCACGAGTATCTCGGCGGCATCAAGGTGCGCGTGGATACGGAGATCGCCGAGCGCACCAAGCGGCCGGGCGTGGCCGTGGGTCTGGCGTGGACGCCGGCGGGGGGCGATGTGCTGTTCATCGAGGCCAACCGGATGAAGGGCAAGGGCGGCTTCACAATGACTGGCCAGATCGGCGACGTGATGAAAGAGTCGATGCAGGCGGCGCTGACGTGGGTGCGGTCGAATGCGGCTTCGCTGGGGCTGGATGAGGATGTGCTGAAGGATATCGATCTGCACATTCACGTTCCGGCCGGAGCGATTCCGAAGGACGGGCCGAGCGCGGGTGTGACGATGGCAACCGCGCTGGTTTCGCTGCTGACTGACAGGCCAGTTCATCCGCTGCTGGCGATGACCGGCGAGATTACGCTGAGCGGCAATGTGCTGCCGGTTGGTGGGATCAAGGAGAAGTTCCTGGCGGCCAAGCGCGCGGGGGTCCGCGATGTGATCCTTCCGATCGACGTGAAGGCGAATGTCGAGGAGGACTTGTCCAAGGACCAGATGGATGGCGTAAGGATTCACTACGCGTCGCGGATCGAAGACGTGCTGGCGGTGGCGCTGCCCAAGACGCCTCGCGAGGAAGTGCAGGACGAGGAGATCCGCGAAGAGGTGCTGACTGCAGCGATATAGGAAGCTGGAAAGCAGGGCGAAGGGCAGGCGATTCGCCAGGTTGGGGGCCGCCTTTCTTGTGAGGGAAGTGGATGCAGACGCTGCTGACGATCGGGCATTCCACGCTGGGCCTGGATGCGTTTCTGCGTGCGTTGAGGGAAAATGGCATTGAAATGCTGGTGGATGTGCGGCGCTATCCGGGATCGCGGCGGCATCCGCAGTTTGGGCAGGAGGCGTTGTTTGCGTCGCTGCGCGAGGCGGGGATTGAGCCGGTGTGGCGCGAAGGTCTGGGCGGGCGCAGGAAGACGCGGAACGATAGCGTCAATACCGGCTGGCGCAACGACAGCTTTCGCGGCTACGCGGATTACATGCAGACGGAAACCTTTCGCACGGAGATCGATTGGCTGGTAGCGCAGAGCCGGCGCGCCGTGGTGATGTGCGCGGAGGCGGTCCCATGGCGATGCCATCGGTCGTTGATTGCCGATGCTGTGCTAGCGCGGGGGAGCGTCGTCGAAGACATTTTTGTGGAGCCGGATGGGAAGAGCAAGCGCACACCGCAGCGGATGACGCCGTTCGCCCGGGTTGACGGAGAACGGATCTGGTATCCGGCAGAGGAGGGTGAGTTGTTCGCGTCGTTGTGAGGAAGGGCTGACGGGGTATGCTCGTGGACGTGGACGTGGTGTGGAATGACAATGCGAAGCTGCTGCTGATCGACACCTGCGCGGAGGCGGCGGGCGTGGCGTTGAGCGCGGGGTCGCAGGTGGTGGAGAGGGAGGTGCTGACGCCGCGCAGCGCTTCGGCGGAGATTGTGGCGGCGGTGCGGCTGCTGTTGGCACGTGCGGGGTGGGCGCTGGCGAATTTGGATGGAGTGGGTGTGGTGAACGGACCGGGGTCGTTCACCGGCGTGCGCGCGGGCCTGGCTGCGGCGAAGGGTTTGTGCGAGGCGACAGGGCTGAGATTGGCTGCGGTTTCGAGGCTGGAGGTGCTGGCGGAGGCGGGCGTTTCGGACGATACGCGCGGTGACGTTTGCGGTTCGGAACCCGGCGCGCGCGGGCCCGAACTCGTTGCACTCCGGCCCGGACTCGCTGCGCTCGGGCCCGGACTCGCTGCGCTCGATGCGGGCCGCGGGGAGTTGTACGTGCGTGAGCAGCGGGCGGGGCTGGAGGCTCGCGAGTGGGTGTGCCGCTTTGACGAGCTGCGGGCGATCGCGCAAGGACGCCGCGTGACGATCGCGGAGGAACGGCTGGCGGAGCAGTTGGCGGGATGCGCCGTGACGCTGCGGTCGCTGAATGTGGGCGATGCGCTGCGTCCGGTGCTGCGTCGAATGCGCGAGATCGGGAGCGACGTGGCAACGGTGGATGCGAATTACGTTCGCGGAGAGGCGGACATCTACCGCCGCAATACGGGCGAGCAGACGCCCGCGACGGACTCAGTGGCTGCCGGACGATGAGTGTGGAGTGCAGCGTGCGCCTGGCTTCGGTGGCTGATTTCGCGGCGGTGCTGGCGATTGAACGGGTGTGCGCCGAGGCTTCTCACTGGAGCGAGGCTATGTGGCACGCCATTCTCGAACCAAGCGATGCTGGTGAAACGGTGCGAGCGGTGTGGGTGGCGGAGAGATCGGCCGAGGTGTTGGGGTTTGCGGTGGTGGAGAGTGGGGGCGGTGGCGCGGAGTTGGAGAGCGTCGCGGTGAGGCCGGCGGCACGGCGTCGCGGTGTGGCCCGCGCGCTGTGTTATGCCGCGATGGTCTGGGCTGCGGCGCGGGGGGCGGAGGAGATGCATCTGGAAGTGCGCGCCGGCAATGCCGCGGCCTTGCGGCTGTATGCGGATCTGGGGTTCGTCGAACAGAGGAGACGACGTGCGTATTATCGCGATCCGCTGGAGGACGCGTCGGTGATGGCGCGGCCGCTGATCGGAAATGATTTTTAGCGGTCAAGCCCGCGGCTATCGAGAAAGCAGCGGCGGTTGCGAGGCAAAGGCGAAGGTATAATCTGCGCTATGGTTCGGGATGGCTTTTTTTATGGAGTGGCGCTGCTGGCGGTGGCTGTCATCGTCTGGTACAGCACTCATTTCTATGGCCTGACGGCGATTCCGGTGCTGCTCGCGGCGTTCTTTCTGTGGTTTTTTCGCGATCCGTCGCGCAAGATTCCTCAGGGTCCGGGGCTGGTCGTTTCCCCGGGCGACGGCACCGTGCAAGAGGCGGAGTGGATTGAGACCACCGCGGGCAGCAAGCTGCGCGTGACGATCTTTCTCAGCGTCTTCAACGTGCATGTGAACCGGGTTCCGATCGCCGGTGTGGTAACGCTGGTGGACTATCGTGAAGGCCATTTTGTGAATGCGATGAAGCCGGAGTCCGCTGTGCTGAACGAGCAGACCATGATCGCGATCGATGGCGGCGACGGCTACAGCGTGAGCTTCAAACAGATCGCGGGGCTGTTGGCGCGGCGTATCGTCTGCAACCTGCGGGCTGGAGATGTGGTGGAGCGTGGTCAGCGCATGGGGCTGATTAAATTTGGCTCGCGCGTGGACGTCCTCATGCCTCCCGAAGCGGAATTGCGCGTGAAGGTGGGCGATCGGGTGAAGGGCGGTAGTTCGGTGATTGGACAGCTTCCGTTGGTCTCCGACAGCGCAGCGGCCGGGCGTATGAGCGGGCGGAGTTGATGGTCGCCACGAGGACCGAGCCCGAGCGGCGTCCCGCACGGCGCGGCATGTACGTGCTGCCGTCGCTGTTCACGGCGGGCAATATTGCTTTGGGATACTACGTCATTCTGCAGAGCATTCGCGGCTCGCTGATGGACGACGCAGCGTACTTTGATCGCGCGGCGGTGGCGATCGTGCTCGCGATTTTGTTTGACGGTCTGGATGGCCGGATCGCGCGGATGACCAATACGTCCAGCGCCTTTGGGCGCGAGCTGGATTCGCTGGCCGACGTGATTACGTTTGGGGTCGCGCCCAGTTTGCTGGCCTATTTGTGGGGGGTGAGGCACGTGGTGCGGTCCGGCCACCCGCTGCTGGATACGCGGATGATGGACTTTGGCGTGCTGATCTGTTTTCTGTTTCTGATCTGCGGCGCGTGCCGGTTGGCGCGGTTCAACATCAGCATCGATCCGCAGCCGCGTAATCCCGGTCGGCCGGACCGAAAATATTTTGTGGGCATGCCGATTCCGGCGGGGGCCGGGGTGCTCGCGGCAGTCATTCACTTCGAGTCGGGCTTTCCGATCGACAGCCCATGGATGTCGCTGCTTTGGCTCGCGCTGGTGGCGTTCACGGGCTTTTTGATGGTCAGCAGTTGGCGCTTCTGGAGCGGCAAGGAGATCGACATGGGCGAGCGCAAGCCAGGGCGGCTGCTGGTGCTTCTGGTGGTGGCGTTCTGCGTGGTGTTCGAGTGGTCCAACACGGCGCTGATTGTCATCGCGCTAAGTTATTTGGTCTCGGGCGTGGTGGCGCGGGTGGCGTATTCGTGGGGACGGCGGCACGCGGTGCATGGATCGTGACGGGCCAAGGTTGCCGATCGCGACTCCCGAGACGCACTCCTGATGAGGGCAAGGTGGTTGCAGCGCATCGCGCCGGAGGTTGAGTCTGCCCTGTCGATCGTCGGCGCCCAACGCGGCGGGCTGGCATCTTGTTGGAGAGGGCAAAGCCCGTGTGGGATACTGGATTGTCGCCGAGCGGGACGGACTGAAACCGGCCCCGCGGATGGGCGACGAACGAGCGGCAACGCCGAACTGAGTCGCTTGCAAGACGGCGATTTGGTTTGCAGTGCCGGGATGGCGGAACTGGCAGACGCAGCGGACTCAAAATCCGCCGAGGGCAACCTCGTGGGGGTTCGACCCCCCCTCCCGGCACCAATCAAATCAATCATTTAGCAAATCGACGCATCTTCGGATGCGTTTTTCCATGCCCAGACTATGGCCAATGCCCCTCTCTTCCGTTGCCATTCAACGGGAATCAAATCGCAGCAAGAAGTGAGGATCTCGTCGGGAGTCGAGAATCGGTTACACTTGCCGGAATCCCGATACCAAAGCAGAGGACGACTTGGGAGAAACAGCAAACATTGCCGAAATCGCCGCGAAGGTAGCTGACGAGCTATTCAACGTGTTTCTTTGAAAGACACGTGGTCCACGTGGTGAAAACTGGCCGTGCGAAGATGACCACAACCAATAACCTAACAGAGACTCCAAGTTATGACTGGTTGAGAAATAGGGGGCAGGTCAGGACCATATGCTCATCAAGCTTAACGGTATTGTCCGCTTGAATGCCGACGTTCGTTTCCACGATCTTCTTGAAACCGGGTGCCTCAAACGTCACCACATATGTACCGGCATTCAGCCTGTCTATCTAAAGCCCCCCTATGAGCCGGTCGTCGCATGGCCTTGAAAGCCGCAATTCTACTGATGTGCAGCGTGTGTCTGGCGCTGCCTCGGGCTTCTGCGCAGACGCAGGCCGCCGGCGAGTTCATCTTCGCGCCGGGGTCCACCTCATTTCCAGAGAGCCATGCCTCCACAATCGTTACGCTGCGGAACGGCGACTTGATGGCCGCGTGGTTTGGCGGTACGAAGGAGAGGGCGCCGGATGTGGCGATCTGGGGTTCGCGGCGCCTCAACGGCAGATGGACCGTGCCCGTGGAGCTGGAACGGGCGAAGAATGTGCCCTCCTGGAATCCCGTGCTGTTTCATACCAGGCACGGACGCCTGTGGCTGTACTACAAGGTTGGGCCATCTCCGGGCGAATGGTCGGCGGGCCGGATGTACAGCGATGGCGAGGGCAAGGGTTGGTAGAAGGGCGAGAGGCTGCCGGCGGGGCTGCTGGGCCGATCCGGGCCAAACCGCTGGTCTTGGCGGACGGAACAGCGGACGGGACGATGGTGAGCGGGACCTCGTTCGAGGCCTACGGCACGTGGGCCGCGTGGATCGAGCGCAGCACCGGCGGAGGCAAAACGTGGGCCAAATCGGGCCGATCGATATCTCGCGCACCGTCGATGCGGCGGCGACACCGGCGGCCGATCCGCCCAAGGGCGCGCCTGGCTGGGCAGCCTATAAGGGGCCGCGCAAGTTTGAGGGGATCATTCAGCCATCGGTAATTCAATTGAAAAGCCGGCACTTGCGGATGTATGCAAGATCGCGGACGATGGCTGACGTGGACGCAGGCGCGGTATATCGACGTCCCGCAGAACAATTCAGGCCTGGATGTAGTGCGGCTGAAGGATGGACGGATCGTGATGATCTATAACGAGACGACGGTCGGACGGACTCCTGTGAACCTGGCAGTGAGCCGCGATGGGCAGCACTTCCGGATGTTCAAGACGCTGGAGAATGCGGTGGGGCAGTACTCTTATCCAGCGCTGATCGTAGGCGCGGATGGAGGGCTTGAGATGACGTATACGTGGCAACGCAAGACCATCAAGTACGTGCATCTGCCGTTCAGCGAGATTCCGCAGGAGTAAAGAACGGGGGTAATCAGGCGATGGTCTTCGAGAAGCCTCAGTGGCAGACGGTCTCCAGGCGGAAGACATAGGAAGAGTTCGAGGGCAGGGGCGGGGGTGGAGTGGACGGCAGGGCCAGGTGAAGGCCGTCCCGGGTCTGATGAAACGAGATGGGAGTGGAGTCGCCGAGGAGAGTCACGGCGCAGACCGGACTCGGGAGATATGGGTTACCGGTATACAGCGTATGAAGAGTGAGTCTGCCGGTGGAGGGCCAGGCCATCGCCGTCGCGTAGACAGTGCGCGGCGGCGCGGCCGCTCCGGTGCCGGACGCGCCCAGCCCGGGCACGGTGTAGCGAACATCCTCCGGAGTGTAGGTCTGGATGTCATGGTTCTTCAGGGTGGAGTTGGACGCGGCCTTGGTGGGCCCTTCGCCGAAAACAGCAAAGGGGCGCGAGCCATAGATGGCCTCTCCGTTGATCTTGAGCCACGCGCCGATTTGGAGCAGAACCGCCTTGGCCTGATCCGGAATGGTTCCGTCAGATTTCGGTCCGACGTTGAGCAGAAGATCGCCGTTCTTGCTTACCGTGTCAAGAAGTTGCTGGATGAGCGAGGCCGCGGTGCGGTACTGATCATTTTCGACATAGCCCCAGGAATGGATGGAGATGCTGGTGTCGGTCTGCCAGGGCAGGAGCCGGAGGGTGTCGAGTTTGCCGCGTTCGATATCCAGCGTGGCGGCATTGGCCGGCATGGACTCTTCCTTGTAGGTGAGGATGGGCTGGTGGCCGGTGCCGGCGGAGCGGTTGTAGAAGTAGGCGGCGAACTGCTGAAGCGCGGGCTGGAAGGCGGGCTGGCCGATCCACCAGTCGAAGTAAACGAAGTCCGGGTGATACATGTCTACGAGTTCGGTGGAGCGCGCGAGCCAGCCATCGAGGAAAGGCTTATCCGGCGGAAGCCAGCGCTCGAGGTGGGAGGGATCGGGCTCGAGGGTGGGGTCGGTTGTCTCGGAGTCGGAGGTTGGCAGCGCCATGGGCGCGGCGGGGCCGTAAAGCAGAGCGGTCTGCGGCGTCATGTCGCGGACGTCGGACGGAATGGCGCGGCCAACGCCATACCACCACCAGTGCTCGGCTGTGTGCGAGGATACGCCGAAGTGGAGGCCGTGGGCGCGGGTGGCCTTCTCCAACTCGCCGACGACATCGCGATGCGGGCCCATGAGGGCGGCGTTATACGGGGTCATCCGCGAGGCGTACATGGCGAACCCATCGCAGTGCTCGGCCACGGGGACGACGTAGCGGGCGCCGGCTTGGACGAACAGATCGAGCCAGGCGTTGGGGTCGAAGTGCTCGGCCTTGAACATCGGGATGAAGTCTTTGTAACCATGGGTGGTGACGGGACCATAGGTGGCCAACTGGTGGGCGTAGGCGGGGTTTTTCGGGATATACATGTTGCGGGAGTACCACTCGTTTCCGAATGCCGGAACGGAGTACACGCCCCAGTGCAGGAAGATGCCGAACTTGGCGTCGCGAAACCAGACCGGCGTCCGGTAGGCGGCGAGGGAGTTCCAGTTGGGCTCGAACCTGGCTTTCTGAGCCGTTTCCTTGTGAACTTTGGCGACCTGCGCGGCAATGTTTGCGGCATAGTTCTGTGCATGAACGGGGGCTGGGAGCGCGACAGGAGCAAGCAGGAGTGCGAGGGGAAGAAGGTTGAGTCTCACCGCCAAAACCATACCAGAACTGAAGGCCGTGGAGGAGGACGATTGCAGTGCGCTGGCAAAAGTTTGTGAGGGACAGATGCGGAGGTTGGGAGTAGGTTGTGAGGGTTGCTTTTGTGCGAACGCAGCGGTGCAACGCAAGTATCGAGGAGATTCCGCGATGGTTCGGATGTTGATTCTGGTTGGGCTGATGCTGGGGATTGTGAGGACGGGGGCAGCTTCGACGCCGCCCGTGGAGGGGTGGGCAGGAATGTGGGTGCAGGCGCCATGGGCTTCGGTTCGGGATGGGGCGGAAGTGGATGGGAGCCGGCCGATGCCGGTGTTTCGTCGGGAGTTCACTGTAGGGGAAGGTGCGGAAGGCTACGCTGCGGCTTGCGGGTCTGGGGCAGCGGGAGGCACACCTGGGGCGAACCGATGGGGCCTTCGTGGTGGGAAGGAACGGGCTGCACCAGGCCTGGACCGACTACTGCAAGACAGTCCGGTTCGAGAGCTATGACGTAACCGAGGCGATGCGCCCGGGCAGGATGGTGCTGGGAGTGATGATGGGAAACGGAATGTATAACGTGCAGCGGAGCAGCCTGTCGGGAAAGGGAGCGACAGGCAAGGCGCGGTATACGAAGTTCGAAGGGAGCTTTGGGCCTCCGAAGTTGATTGCGGAACTGCGCGTGGAGTATGCGGATGGTCAGACGCAGGTGGTGGGAACGGATGAGCTGTGGCAGGTGAGCCGCGGGCCGGTGGTGTTCGACTCAACCTATGGCGGAGAGGACTACGATGCACGGCGAGAACAGCCGGGATGGGACCAGCCGGGATTCCAGGACCTGTCTGGATTTCAGGATGCGGGACGGAGCGCGGTGCGGGCGGTGACCGGGCCGGGTGGCGCGCTGAGGCCGGCGGTGGCGCCCGAGGTTGTGCAACAGCAGGTGTATTCACCGGTTGAGACAAAGAACGTCGAGCCGGGGGTTGAGGTGTACGACCTGGGCCAAAACTTTGCGGGAATCCCGACGGTTCGGGTGATAGGCCCTGCGGGCGCGATGCTGCGGATTACGCCCGGGGAGTTGATGAATCCGGATGGGACTGTGACGCAGCGGAGCTCCGGAGGGCCAATGTGGTGGAGCTATGCGCTGCGCGGCGATGGGGGCGCGGAGACCTGGTCGCCGAAGTTCGACTACTACGGGTTTCGCTATCTGCAGGTGGAGTGGATTGGGGCGGCTAAGGGAAAGGTGGACTGGGTGCGAGTGGGGTTCGACTCGAAGCGGGGGAAGGTGGAGAGCGACTGGCGGCGTGTAGGAACGAAGGTGGAGTTCGAGGTGACTGTGCCGGCGGCAGCCGAGGTGGACCTGCCGGGAGGAAAGCCGATGCAGGTGAAGGCAAGGACGCACCGGTTTACGGCGGCGATGCCGTGAGAGGCTACCAGGGTTTGGAGCGGGCTACGGCGACGCCGCGAGTTTCGTTTGGGTATTTGCCGGCTACCGCGCAATAGAAGTGGTACAGGGCGCCTTGGTGAAAGATGATCGAGGGTTTGTGGGCGAAGGTCTCGTCGATGGAGCCGGGAGGGCCGACGTCGATGAGCGGGGTGGCGACTTTGGTGAAGTGGAAGGGGTTGTTGCCGAGGGCGAGCAGCTCGCAGGCGCGGCCGGGCCGCTGGTAGCCGAAGCCGAAGTAGAACATGGCGAACCGGTGGCCGTTCTGCATGACGAAGGGGTTGGAGGCGAAACGGCTGTCGCGGGCGTCGGGGATGGATGGGTTGGCGTCGTGGCGCGGGTCGGACGCGGGGAAGGTAAGGCTGCCGCGCGGGCCGTTGCGGAGGATGGGATTGGGCGGGGAGCGCGTCCAGGTCTTGAGGTCGGGACTGGTGGCGACGCCGGTCTGCTCATGCCAGCCACCGCCTTCGGACTTAGGGAGGGTATCGGTCTTGGCGTTGTAGTAGAGGAAGTAAGTGCTGCCGAAGCGGCAGAGGTCGGGGCGGTAGAGGCCGCCGTGCTCCCAGGGTGCGCCGTCGGCGGGCGAGAGGATGGGCGCAGTGAGCGTCCAGTGAAGGAGATCGGGGGAGCGAGCGAGGCCGATGACCGCGGCCCCCGCTTCGTAGCCGGCGGAGGGGTAGGCGTTCCAGGCGGCGAGGAACTGGCCGTCGATCTTGATGGCCTCGCCGCTGCCGTGCAGGTTCTTGTCGCGCAGGATGGAGGAGATGGCGAGATTGTACTTTGTGTACTGCAAGGCGGGGTCGCGGGGGCCTACAAGGGCGGTGCGTGTCCAGAGAAGGAGGTCCTGAGAGGATGCGAGGCCGGTCTGGTAGCCGGTCCCGTCAAAGCCGACATAGAGCATGTGGAAGCGGCCGTTGGCGCGGAAGACGATGGGATCGTCGACCGAGAGCGCATCGAAGTCACCGGTGTGACGGGTTGGACCGAGCAGAAGCTGCGGGTATTTGTAGGGGGTCTCGCAGGGGGCGGCGGGATCGGCTTCGGCGAGGACGCCCGGGGCGCTGAGGGCGAGGGTTGCAGAGGCGAGGGAGGTGTGGAGGAAGCGGCGGCGGGTGATGGTGAATTTGGATTGCATGGGTACTCCCCCTCCCCGGGTTATTTGCGCAAAGTCTTCAAAATAATGGCGTTAGCTCGGTACTTTCAACGAAATAAACTCTTCATTCTAAAAGGTAATAGATGTAGCGGGCGGACGGGACGGCGGGAGTGCGCGATCCACGCTTTGCCTGTCTCCATTTTACGGGGATGTGCAAGGCGTTTACGCCAGGGAGCGGAGCGAATTCTCTGAGCCATAAGCAGTTTCTTTTGAGTGGCTTGCTGGTTGCTGCCGAACGCTCCTGGGAGTGTGAGGATTGACAGCGATCTGGATGGTTGGGGTCCCATCAGGGGTCGGACTCCGGAATGAGGACGGCTACTGCCTGCGCTGGGAGGGTAATGGAAGCCGCCGGAGTGGGATGGGCGGGGTCGAGGAGGTTGCGCATGGGGTGGAGGAGAGACGTTGTAATGGGCGTCTGAGCGTGATTGATGAGGATGTGAACGGTGCTTGTGGCAGAGGAGCGGGTGCAGAGTTCAAGCGTAGAGGGGGCGTTGCGGGGCAGGATAGTGGCTGGCAGCGACGGAGCGTAGCGCGCGAGAAGGCCGGAGAGCATGGCCGCTTGAGGGATTGTGCCGAGGTAGGAGAGAGTTCCTTGGCCCAGGCTGCGGGTGAGCATGGCGGGCTGGTGGTCGAGCCAGCCGCCGGGATCGGTGTAGGTGGAGTCGATGGTGGCGCCAGGTGCGAAGACCGTGAGGGGTTCGGCCCAGATGGTGGCGTTTCCCCCCACAAGGAGGTCACTGCCAGGAGAGGATGGGACGGGGCCGAGTGTCGGGGGCGCGGCGGTTGGGTCCAGCGCGTAGAACTGTGAGACCCGGGCGCCGAGAGCAGCGGCGAGCGGGCCCGGCTGGCGCTGGGGGTTGAGCGCGTTGTATTGGTCCTTCATGCCGGAGCGCGGGCCGAGGATGAGGTGACCACCGGCCTGAACATAGGCGAGGAGCTTGGCGGCGAGCGGCTCGGAGATGACGTTGAGGGATGGAGCCACGAGGAGTTTGTACGGGCTTAGCGACGCCGTGGCGGGGTCGATGATGTCGATGGCCTGGCCGGATTGCGCGGCGAGACGCTCCAGGGGAGTGTAGAAGTCGAGCAGGATCTGCTGCTGGTCGTACAGCCGCGAGTGGGGCTGGAAGTCGATGGCCCAGCGCGAGTCGTAGGTGACGAGCAGAGCGATGGAGGCGTGGGGGGTGGTTCCGGCGAGGGCTGTGCGGGTGAGGTTGAGGTCATGGCCAAGACGGGCGATCTCGGCGTAGATGGGGAGCGGGTTGCCGCCGGGGCTGGCGATGGCGCCGTGGTATTGCTCCTGGCCGTTGAGGGCGTCGCGCCACTGCCAGTAGAGGATGGCGTCGGCGCCATGACCGATGGCCTGCCAGGCGAGCGCGCGGGTCTCGCCGGGGTAGAGAGCGTTGTTGATGGGAGCCCAGTTGACGCTGCCGGGCTCGGTCTCCATGACCCAGAAGTTCTGGCCCTTCCAGCCGCGGACGAAGTCGTTGAGCATGGCGTTCCTAGCCACGTTGAGGTGGCCCTGGCCGACGTAGTCGTCCCAGCTTGCGAGGTCCAGCGGGGCGGTAATGGCGTAGTGGTCCCAGTTGTCGGACCAGCCGAGGCCGCCGATGTTGGTGGTGATGAACTGCGAGGCTGCGATGAGGGGCCGGAGAGTGTCGATCTGGTTCTGCTGGAAGCTGCGCCACGTGGCGGTGACGAAGTGTTTGTGGTCGAGCAGGAGGCCGGGGTTGCCGGCGGTGTTTTCCATGGGGATCTGCGACCAGGCGGTATAGGTCTGGGACCAGTACGCGGTGGCCCAGTGCAGGTTGAGGCTGGCGAGGGTCATGTACTTGGATTTGAGGAACTGCTGGAACTGGGCGACGGTGGCGGGGTCGAAGGATTCGTCGGTGTACTCGTTGCCGACCTGCCAGCCGATGACGTCGGGGTTGTGGCCGAAGTGCTGAGCGAGCTGGGTGTCGATCTGGCGGCAGAACTGGCGGTAGAGCGGGTTGGCGTAGTTGAACTGGCGGCGGTTGCCGTGCTCGCGGAGGTGGCCGTCGGCGTCGGTGCCGAGGGTTTGGGGATACTTCTGGGTGAGCCATGCGGGGGGCGCGTCGGTGGGGGTGCCGAGGACGACTTTGAGGTGATGCTGCTGGGCGAGGGCGATCGCGCGGGCGAGCCAGTCGAGGTCGTAGTGACCTTCGCTGGGCTCTTCAGTGGACCAGGCGAACTCGCCGATGCGGACCACGTTGAAATGGGCGGCCTGCATGAGGCTGAGGTCGTGGTTCCATTGGGATTTCGGCCACTGTTCGGGGTACCAGGCGGCGCCGAGGTAAGGAGCGGCGGAGGTTTGGGCGTGCGTTGCAGGCGGGACAAGCGAGGCCAGCAGAAGAAGAAGGCATATCGCGGGCAGACAAGTCCGGATTCGCTGAAGGAATTGCGTGGCCTGGTTCGATCGCAGGACGGGGAACAAGCGTGCGGTGAGGTTCTCGGCCATCTAGTGCGCTGCCGTTTCTTGTGCGGTCAACACGGCGACGCCGTGGGGCGTGAGTTCGAAGCTTTGGCCCTGGGACTGGCGCAGGATGTCGAACATGGGGTGCGGGACGGCGATGGATTGAGCGGAGGAGGTGTGGTTGATGATGATCCAGACGGGAGGCTTGCCGGGGGCGGAACGCTGCATGAGCTCGACGCCGGAGGGAAGACCGGGGAGGATGGGATGGACGCCGGCTTCGGTGAGGAGCTTGGCAACGGCCGCGTCCATGAGGCTGGGGTCCAGGGCGGCGCCGATGTAGGTGAGTGTCCCCTTCCCTACGACGCGGGAGACTGCGGCGGGCTGACCGGCGAGCCAGCCGTTTTGTGGGCCGTAGGCGAGCAGGGTCTGGGTTTCGGGACTGGTGGCGACGAGGTTTTCCGCCCAGATGGAAAGCTTGCCGGAGCCGAGGGCGCCGGAGACGGTGGGGCTGGGGTCGTTTGGGTCGAGGGCGTAGTACTGGCCAACGTGAGCTCCGAGGGCCTGGGCGAGTGGGCCGGGCTGGCGCTCGGGGTTGAGGGCATCGTCGGCGTCCTTCATGCCGGAGCGGGCGGTGAGGATGAGGTGGCCGCCCGCGCGGACGTAGGCCAGGAGGCGCTCGGCGAGCGGGGCGGGCAGGACGTTGAGGGCGGGCGCGAAGACGACGGGGTAGGAGGTCAAATCGGCAGCGGGGCTGACGATGTCGATGGCCTGGGCGATGGGAGCAGCGGCGCGGTAGATGTCGAGGACGGCGGAGGTGTAGTCGAAGAGATTGGTGTGGCGCTGGAAGTCGATGGCCCAGTGGGAGTCGTACGACTGGATGATGGCGACGCGGGCATGGGGAGTGGTTCCGGCGAGGATGGGGCCGGCGCGATCGAAGTCGGCCCCGATTTGCTGGATTTCGGCGTAGCTGGGGGTGGGTGCGCCGTCGGGGCCGACGAGGGTGCCGAAGTACTGCTCCTGGCCGTTGAGGGCGGAGCGCCACTGCCAGTAGAGGACGGCGTCGGCGCCGTGGCCGACCGCCTGCCAGGCCATCTCGCGAGTGACGCCCGGGGGAAGGGCGGAGTTGATGGGAGCCCAGTTGACGAAGGCCGGCTGGGTCTCCATGACCCAGAAGTTGCGCTGCTTGTAGCCGCGGACAAGGTCGTGGAGGGCGGCGTTGAGCATGGGGTCGAGCCGGCCGTCGGTGACGTAGTCGTCCCAGGCGGCAAGATCGAGGTTGTGATGCAGGATGTAGTGGTCGTAGACGCTGTTCCAGTGCATGGTGTTGGTGGTGAGGAACTGGCGCGGGTCGACGTTGGGACGGATGGCGGCGATCTGGTTCTGAACGTAGGAGGTCCAGGTGGCGGTGACGAAGTGCTTGTAGTCGAGCAGAAGGGCGGGGTTTTCTCCCTTGGAGTGGAACGGGACCTGGTCGAAGTTATCGTAGGTCTGGGACCAGTAGGCGGTGGTCCAGCAGCGGTTGAGGTTGGCGATCGAGCCATACTTGGCCGCAAGCCAGTGGTGCCATTGGGTGACGGCTGAGGGGTCGAAGGTGGGGGTGCCGATCTCGTTGTCGATCTGCCAGCCGAGGACGTCGGGATTGTGGCCGTAGCGAAGGGCCAACTGGCGGGCGATGCCGGCGGCGAACTTGCGGTAGAGGGGCGAGGTGGCGGAGAACTGCACACGGTTGCCATGCTCGGCGCGATGGCCGTCCTCTTCGACGCGCAGGGTCTGAGGATATTTTGAGGTGAGCCAAGCGGGGGGAGCGGCGGTTGGAGTTCCGAGGACGACGAAGATGTGATGTTGCGCGGCGAGGGCGATGGCGCGGTCGAGCCAGGCGAAGTCATAGTGGCCTTCGGTGGGCTCCATGGTGGACCAGGCGAACTCGCCGACGCGGACGACGTGGATGTGGGCCTGCTGCATGAGGGTGAGGTCGGCGTCCCAGCGCGACTCGGGCCACTGCTCGGGGTACCAGGCGGTACCGAGGAGTAGAGGCGGCGCGGTGGATTGCGGGGCCGGATCCTGGCGGGCGAAGGCGAGCCGGGAGATGGATAGCAGAAGAAGGATCGCGAGGGTGAGGCGGCGTGACGAGGACATAGGATCGATGGGTCGAGCGGCTGCCAGTGACAGCATAGAAGGATGGGCGATCCATTGTCATCGCGAATGCGAGCAAGGGCCAGGAATGCGCAAGAAGGCAGTGCGGACGCTCCAAGAGAGCGCGCGAGAGTTCCGCCATGCGGATTGAAGCGGGCTCACCAAGCCGAAAATGGAGGCGGCGCGTGGCAACTATATCTCTGCTTGCCTTGCGACGGTGCGGACGCTTAGAAGGATAGTCAATCGATGCCGGCAGCGTCCGGACCCCTTTGAAAGCCGGATGCGTGAACTTGCCGCAGACACTTGCACTCATCCATACAAGCCCGACCCTGACCCCGGTATTTAATGCGTTGTGCGCGGAACAGATACCGGAGATGACGCTGTTTCGCTGTGCGATGGAGCCTTCGAGGCGGTGAGCATCCCCTTCCTCGAGGACGGCACGATAGTCGCTTCCCTCTTCCAGCATCCGGCTCGGCTCGGCTCGGCAGAAGAGCGATGAACCCGCTGATCGACTCTCTGCACTTTCATCAGTCAACGGAAACTAGCTGCCGCTACGCTCCTGAGATCGTGATGGCGTCGAATCTGCGCAGCTTCCGCAACGGGAGGCAGGTAACTCAAACCGCACACACGGAGAAGATATGAGACGTCTTCCGATCGGAAGGGGGCGTCAAGAACGAGCAGACCCACCCTGCTGTCACCCGGGGCCGGATTGCCCCTGGTCAGCATGGAATGGCGGGTGGGGCCTAGCTATCGTTCCCCTCACGACTCTCAAAAGCAGAAGCACCGGCTTTTCGTCCAGTTGGCTGTTAGCGAAGTCGAGCCCGGCTTGCTCGTGACGCTTCCAATGGCCCTCTCGCCACAGTCTCAAAAGCAGTCGCGGCATCGGCTTCTTCACAACCTACAAACGTTCCATTAGTGCGTGATCACCGCGCGGCCATGCTGCCGCTGCCTGGAGCTCCGGGACCGTTCAGGTGGACGACGGGGACATTGACGATGGAGGGCAGTTCGGCACGTAGTCCGTCGACGAGCCCGGTGATGCGGAGTTCGAGAAGCGAGCCAGCGATAGGGAGTTCGAGCAGGAGAAGCTGCTCGACCTTGCCCTCCCAGTGGTCGCGGGCCCAGCGTCCCAGGGCTCTGCCGCCGATGAGACCGGCCTTGTAGTTATTGGCGCCGAAGTAGGTGGCTCCGGGATGGGGGATCTCGATGGCGATGACCGGGACGTTGGCCTCGAGGAACTTCGAGGCAAGGACGGGGGCTACGCGCTCGTAGGTCTGGTATTCGAGAACGAAGAGACGCGCTCCTTGATGAGGAGGTCGGCGTTGCGGAGAGCTTCGCGGGCGGAATAACGGTTATTGACGGTGATGAGGTGAACGTGTTCGCGAGCGGCGGCGGTCTCCATGTTCTGCATGACGGCGCGGCAGAACTCGCTATCGCCCTGGGCAGCAAAGCCAATGCGAAATGGCCGGGCGGGGAGTGTGCCGAAGCGGTTGCGATAGACGCCGGAGCTGGCGCGTTCTAGCAAGCCGCCGTGGATGAGGGTGCGGAGGAGGCGGAATACGGTGGTCTTGGGGAGCTGGGTGCGCTCCATGACGCCGGCGAGAGAGAGCTCTTCCCCGACGGTGCGGAAGGCCTTGAGAACCGAGCAGGCGCGCAGGACGGTCTGGGATTCGTTGCGGTCGCCGCGACGGTTGGAGAGAAGGCTGGTGAGGAGTTCCGGGTCCGCATCGGGGTCTGGGGTGGCGTGTGGGACAAGAGTTAGCTCTGGCGGCTTCATGGGCGCGACTCCGACGTCTTGGCGAGATTCTATGTGCCGCCATGTGGAATGGAAAGGACGTGTTGCGAAGCTAGCGATACTCGAGGACGTGGTGGCCTGGGGTGGCGAGGACGAGGGTGACGGCTGGGGGACAGGGCCCGCCATCGACGGCGGTGATGGACCCGGCCGGGGGTGTAATGCGGGCGCGGACGCCAGGAGGAAGGTCGAGGGTGATCGCGTGGGGGTCGATGGAGACGGCAACCGAGCCGTGCGGGGTGGCGACCGAGCCACGGGCGAAGGTGAGGCCGAGAAGGTTGGGACGGATGCTGACGGACGCGTAGCCGGGGGTCTCGGGAGTGATGCCAAGGACGTTTTCGGCCAGCCAGACGGCGGGGCCTGAGGACCAGCCGTGGGCGAGTGAGACGAAGAATCCGCTGGTGCCGTCGGCCTGCAGCGAGAGGGCGAAGTTATGTTTGGGCCAGCGCAGGTCGTAGGCCTCCCAGAAGCTGGTGGCGCCCTCGTCGAGCATGCCGGACCAGTAGGTGCGAAGCCAGGCGAGGGCTTGCTGGCGATGGCCGAGGGCAGACATGGCGTCGAGGAGGTAGGCGTTGAAGTAGGGAGAGATGGTCTGATCGGCGGGAGCGTCCTGCTTGACGTGGGCGAGGACCTGCCACCAGATGGGTGCGGGATTGGTGGAAATGTGGGTGAGGACGGCGAGGGTATTGAGCTGCCAGGTGAGGCCAAGGGTTCCATCGTTGAGCCAGGCGCGGGCGGCGGTGGTGAGGTCTTGGACTCGCTGCGCAGTACGCGCGGCGTTGGAGGTGTCGCCGAGGGCCTGGAGGAGCTGGGTGGACGCGGTGTAGCCGCGGATGTATTGGAGATCGGTCCCAATGCGGGTCTCGGGGGTGTGGCCGAAGAGGCCGGGTGACCAGTCGACGAAAGCCCAGCGATCGAGGGTGGGGAGAAGAAGATTGTCGGGGCCGATGTCGGCGTCCATGCGGGCGAGGAAGCGGAGGAGGTTGGCATGCTGCGAGACCAGGAAGGCGCGATCTCCGGTGTGCTGGTAAAGGGTGGCGAGGGTGGTGATCCAAAGCGCGGTGTAGGAAGGGATTCCGTCGACGTGCGCGCCGGGCGGGGTGGCCTGGGCGATGCGGCGGAGGGTGTCTTCGAGCAGGGCCGGGTCGCCGAAGACCGTGAGCAGGACCGGGGCTTCAATGTCGAGGTCGCCGGCCCAGAGGCCGCGGTCGCGCTTGGGAGCGTCCCAGATGCCGTCCTGCTCTGCGAGGTGGGCCGTGTAGGCGGAGGTCTCCCAGATGCGGTTGAGGACGGGGTCGGAAGAGGTGAAAGAGCCGGCGTAGTCGACCGGGTAAAAGATGGCTTCGGCGCGGATGGAGCGGAGGGCGAGGGTGGGATCGCCACGGAGGAAGCGGATGCGGATGTAGCGGAAGGCGGACTTGGGACCTCGCGCGATGCCGTTGGGAGGAAGTTCGAGGAGGTTGGTGCCGAGATAGTTTCCGCCCTGCTGGCCGGGGGTAAGACTGGTGGCGAGGGCTTCGAGCTCGGACTCTCCGTAGGCGATGGAGAGGATGGCGGTGTGGGGAGAGGCGGATTCGACCAGGAGACGGCCGGCAATCTCGCGTCCGAAGTCGAGCAGCAAAGAGGGGGCTTCCGCGTCGGTAGCGGAGGCAGGAGCCAGGGTTACGGTGAAGGGCGCGGCGAGAGGATTGGGTCCGGAGAAGGCTGCGGGACTGAAGGCTGCGGGACTGAGGGCTGCAGGACTGAAGGCTGCGGGACTGAGGGCTGCAGAACTGAAGGCTGCAGGACCGGGAAAGATATGCGTGCCGGCGACGGCGGGGAGGGTGAGGGTGCGAAGAGAGGGTGAGAGGCCGAGATAGCCGGGCCAGGCGTGCATGCCGGCGTCGGCGTTCCACTGGAAGAAATCGGGGTTGGATTCGATGGGGCCGAGGGATTGGGCGGGAAGCCAGGCGGAGTCGTCAAAGGCAGGGTCGGCCCAGTGCGGCGAGTTGACAGTGGAGGAACGCCAGGCGGGAGTGGAGATGAGCACCGTGGGGGATTCAGCGCCGCAGGGAGCGGCGATGAGCCGGGCAGCGAGGATTTCGCCATAGGCGAGCTGTTGGGTAGCCACGGAGCCGGTGGCTGCGACGATGCCGCGGCCGCGGATGGCTTCGATGGCGAGAACGTTGTCGCCGAGATGAAGGAAAGCGGCGAGGTCGACGTGGAAGACCTGGAAGCCGATGGGCGCGTCGGCGTTGGAGTCAAAAGTCTGGACAGGTTGGCCGTTGAGGAAGACCTGGGCTTCGCGGGGGCCGGCGAGATAGAGGGTGGCGCGGCTGGGGACGGAGCCGAGGGTGAAGTGAACGCGAAAGAAGTGAGGGGCGATCCGGAGATCGGGGCGGTTCCAGGGAAAACGCGCGTGGTCGCGGCGGAGGGTGGTGACGTCGTTGGCGGTCCAGAGGTACTGCTCAGGAAGAGGGGTGTGGCGAGGCGGCGGCGAAGCCGGAAGGCCTCGCGCGGGGTCGAGCGGGGTGGGAGTCTGGGCAAGAGCTACGGGTACCAGAGTGAGGGCAGCGAGAGTGAGGGTAAGCGCGAAGGTCATGGAGTTCCCGGGGCCGGCATTGCCAACTGTAAATGACATGGGTATAACGTGAAACTGTTTCATATGGGGAGGAACGCGGTTGCGACGTGCGGGCGAGCAGGCGGTGAGGGTGGGGTTAGGTCTTGTGCTGGCAGTGGCTGGGGCGTCGTGGGCGCAGGATCTGCCGCTGACCCAGCCGAGGACGATGAATACGATCTCGCCGCTGGACCTGGCACGAGCCGTGGCCAAGCCGGAGCTGGAGAGCAGCCGGCATACGCCTTTGTCGGAGGAGTACATCTGGACGGCCAAGGATGCGGCGGCGGATACGAAGGTGGTTTATACGTTTCCGAAGGTGACCGAGCAGACCGAGCCGCACTATTTCCGGGAGCGGTTCGCGGTTGCCGCGGTGCCGACGAAGGCCACGTTGTATCTGGCCGGGCCGCGCAGCGTGAAGGTCTGGATCAACGGGAAGATGGCCGAGCAGGTCGAAAGCGATGTCACGTCCCCATTGGGGATGCATGTGTTTGCGACGCCAGTGGCGCGATTTCTTCGCGCCGGAAAGAACACGATTGCGATCGAGGCAGTGCGGGGGCGCGGGGTTACGGGGTTCGCTAACAATGCGATCGTGCGGCAGCAGACCTTCGGACAGGTAATGGTGGCGAAGATCGTTCCGCGGGCGCGTGGCGTGGAGGCGGCCGCACTGATGCGCAGCGGGAGGGACTGGCGCAGCTCGACGACTGCTACAGCGGGGTGGCAAGAAGCCGGTTTCGACGATGCAGGGTGGAAGCCGGTGCAGAGCCTGGGCGGGATCGAGAGCTCGATCGAGATGTTTCAGTGGAACGCGGACGCGGGGCTGTACGACTGGCCGGGGTATGACGGAATCTCGGGCTTTTTGGCGCACCTTGCGGTTCCGGCAAGCGGAATGCTGGCCGACTATTCGGGACGCGGCAGCTTTGAGAATCTGGCTAGCGTGACGGGTGGGGCGGGCGGAGATTTCGGGGTGAAGATGCCGGCCGGGGCGCGGGTGCTGACCGATGCGGAGGCTCCAAGCGTGGTGTTGGATTTTGGGCGGGAGTTGGCAGGGCGGCTGGAACTGGTTTCGGACTCCGATCAACCCGTGACGGTGACGGTGCAGATGGGGGAGAGCGAGACCGAGACCATGAAGGCGCCGTATCTGGGCGTGAACCAGATGACGATTGCGCCGCATGGAACGGGATATGGCCCGAAGACGGCGTTCCGGTATGCGAAGATCCGCTTCCTCGGCGGAGGGCCTGAGGTGCGGTTCGGGCGCATCGCGGTCGACGAAATCTACTACCCCGTAAAGTATGCGGGTTCATTCGATTCCAGCGATCCGCTGCTGAACCGGATGTGGGAGGTGGGAGCGTATACGGCGCACCTGTGCATGCAGGACGGGGTGTGGGACGCGAGCAAGCGCGACCGCGGACGGTGGATGGGGGATATGGATGTGAGCGGGCGGACGATCGAGGACGTCTTCGGGGAGCGGCCGCTGATGGAGGACACGCTCGACAGGCTATTGGGGCCGGCGCCTGTGGAGCAGCAGGTGAACGGGATTCCGGGATACTCGGCGTTCTGGTTTACGGGGGCGGCGGACTTCTATCGACATACGGGGGATAAAGCCTTCCTGGAGCGGGAGCACACGCGGATGGTGGAGTTGCTGGGCGTGGTGGACCGCGAGTTCGACGAGCGCAACGTGTATGCGAACAAGAGCAAGGTGTGGCTGTATGTGGACTGGTCGCCGGATCTGAATGGCGATACGCCGGAGACGCGGCGGGCAACGACGCTGGAGTTCTATCGTGGCTACAAGGATGCGGTGTTTCTGCTGCGCGCGGCGGGAGACGAGGCGAACGCGACAAAATATGAGAAGCGGGCCGACGCGATCAAGGCAGGAGCGGATACGTATCTGAAGGCGGACGGGACGTTCGGACCGCGCTGGCAGACGAACGCGGCGGCGGTGATCGGCGGGGTGGCGGGGCCGGCGGACTATGCAGCGATCTGGGCGAAGGTGCTGTCCCAGGTGGGAACGGGCCCGTATGGTTCGGCGGGCAGCAAGGGGCTGATTATCACGCCCTATTACAACTACTACGTGATCCGGGCAATGGCGGAGATGGGACATCGCGAGGCGGCGCTGCACTGGATCAGGATGTACTGGGGCGGGATGCTGCAGGAGGGAGCGACGAGCTTCTGGGAGGGCTACGATCCGAGCTGGTACAAGGAGGATTTTCATTCCTCGCTCCAGGCAGATAACCGGTCGGGCTACTTTGTGAGCCTGGCGCATGGATGGTCGACGGGGCCGACGGTATGGCTGATGGAGCAGGTGCTGGGGATCCAGCCGACGGGGGCGGGGTTCAGCACGGTGGACGTGCGCCCGGACCTGGTGGACCTACAGTGGGCCAAGGGTGCGGAGCCTACGCCGCATGGGCTGCTGGGCGTGGACGCGCGCAGGGAAGGCGGCGGGATGCGGGTGGTGGTGACTGTGCCGGCGGGCGTGGAGGCGCGGGTTTCGGTGCCCGGGACGAACGGCGTGACGGTGAATGGGAAGGCGATGGAATCGACCGCAGTGGAGGGCGGCACGCGGCGGATGGTGACGCTGCGAGCGGCGGGCCAATACACGGTGGAGGGGCGATGAGGCCGCGGGTAGGGCTGGTGGGTCTGGGGTTGGAGGCCTACTGGGCGCAGTTCGCGGGACTGGAGGCCAGGCTGACGGGCTATGTGAACCAGGTGGCGGAGCGGCTCGGCGCGAGTGAGGTGGAGGTGGTGAATCTGGGGTTGATCGCCACGCCGGCGAAGGGCATGGCGGCGGGCCACAGGCTACGGCGGGAGGATGTGGACCTGCTGGTGATCTATGTGACGACATATGCGCTGAGCTCGACGGTGATGCCGATGGTGCGGCGGGCGCGAGTGCCGGTGCTGTTGCTGAACCTGCAGCCGGAGGCGGCGATCGACTATGCGCGGTTCAACCGGATGGGCGACCGGACGGCAATGACCGGGGAGTGGCTGGCGTTCTGCTCGGCATGCACGATTCCGGAGATTGCGAATGTGCTGCGCCGGAGCGGGGTGGGGTTTCACCAGATTACGGGGGTACTCGAAGGCGATGAGCGGTGCTGGCGGGAGATGGGCGAGTGGATGGATGCGGCGTGCGTGGTCGTGGCGCTGGAGCACAATCGCGTGGGGCTGATGGGCCATGGCTACAGTGGGATGATGGATGTGGTGACCGACCTGACAGCGGTGTGCGCGACCTTCGGCGGCCACTTCGAGCTGCTGGAGGTGGATGAGCTGAGTGGGCTGCGCGAGGCGGTAAGCGAGGCCGAGGTGGACACGCGGGTAGTCGAGATGCGAACGCACTTCGAGGTGCAGGAAGACTGCGCGGAGAGGGAGATGCGGCGGGCCGCGAGGACTTCGGTGGCGCTGGACAGGATGACGCTCGCACATGCGTTGAGCTCGATGGCGTACTTCTACAGCGGCACGGGGAACAAGGCGAATCAGGAGACGATGAGCTCGATCATCCTGGGAACGAGTCTGCTGACGGCGCGGGGGATTCCGGTGGCGGGTGAGTATGAGGTGAAGAACGTGCTGGCGATGAAGATGATGGAGGAGCTGGGGGCGGGTGGGTCGTTTACGGAATTCTATGCGGTGGATTTTGCCGATGACGTGGTGCTGATGGGGCACGACGGGCCGGGACATGACGGGATTGCAGAAGGGCGGTGCAAGGTGAGGCCGCTGCAGGTGTATCACGGCAAGGTGGGGAGTGGGGTTTCGGTGGAGATGAGCGTGAAGCATGGGGCGGTAACGTTGCTTTCGGTGGCGGAGGACGGGCGAGGACGGTTTCTGCTGCTGATGGCGGAGGGCGAGTGTGTGGCCGGACCGGTGCTGGAGATCGGGAACACGAACAGCCGGTTCCGGTTTTCTGTTGGCGCGCGGGGCTTCGTGGAAGGATGGAATGCGCGCGGGCCGGCGCACCATTGCGCGGTTGGCGTGGGGCATGTGGCGGGCAGGCTGGAAAAGGTTGCGGCGCTGCTCGGGATTGAGGCGGTGCGGGTTTGCTGACGAGAGCGTTGCTGCGGGGTTTGATCCTGGGTTGCGGCATTCGTCTGGCGGCCCAGACGGCGGAGTCGCCGGTGAAGGTGGAGGTGCGGTGGAACGCGGAGCGAACGCCGCTGAAGACGACGCCGACGCTGCAGGTGGTGGTGAATCCCCTGCTGCGACGCGGCTCGGCGATTCATGACCGGGCGTTTGCAGAGTTGCAGGGCCTGGGTGCGGAGTATGTGCGCTACGTGCCGTGGCATCCGTATCCGCGGTTGGCGGTGCCGGAACTGACGCCGCCGGCCAAGGGGAAGACGAGCTGGGACTTCAAGCGGATCGATCCGATGACGCTCGATTTTCTGAAGGCGACCGAGGGACACGAACGAATTTTGAACTTCAGCACGACGCCGGCCTGGATGTGGAAGACGGACAATCCGGTGACGGTGCCGGCCGACCCCAACCAGGTGGACTGGCATTATGTGCAGGGCAAAGAGCTGCGCGATCCGAGCGGGAAGGAGCTGGCGGATTATTATGCGCGGCTGGTGGGGTGGTACACGCAGGGCGGCTTCACCGACGAGCTCGGGGTGCGGCACGAGTCGGGGTATCACTTCAAGTTCCCGTACTGGGAGGTGTTCAACGAGATCGACATCGAGCATGGGCTGACGCCGGAGGCCTACACGGCCGATTACGACGCGATCGTGGGACGGCTGCACGCCTTGGATCCGAAGATGAAGTTCGTCGGGCTGGCGATGGCTTTCGCGGAGAACCACCCGGAGATGGTGGAGTACTTCCTGGACCCCAAGAACCACAAACCCGGGATTCCGCTGGATATGATCTCGTATCACTTTTATGCCTCGCCGACCATGGCGCAGACGCCGGTGGACTGGCAATACACGTTCTTCGACCAGGCGGACAAGTTTCTGGTGGGGGTGCGGTGGATCGAGGCCGCGCGCAAGCGGCTTTCGCCGCAGACGCGGACGACGCTTGACGAAGTCGGGACGATTCTGCCGACGGATTGGCATCCGGATACGCCGAACGCTCCGGGGCCGCCGATTCCGGCGGTGTACTGGAACGCGTCGGCGGCCCTGTATGCGTATGTCTACATGGAGACGGCGAAGATGGGAATTGACGTTGTGGGGGAGTCGCAGCTGGTGGGCTTCCCTTCGCAGTTTCCCAGTGTGACGATGCTGGACTGGACGACGGGGGCTTCCAATGCGCGGTTCCAGGCGCTGCGGCTGATCCACGGGGCGATGCGGCCGGGAATGACGACGCTGGTGGAGACGAAGTTGATTGCGAGGGATGTCGACGCGTTGGGGTTCGAGGACGCGGCGGGTGGGCGGCATCTGCTGGCGGTCAACAAGCGCGACCGGGTGATGAAGATCGCCCTGGGAACGGAGTTCGAGGGCGGTGCCATGCGTGCGGCCGGAGGGGCGAGCAACGATGTGCGGAAGAGTGCAATCGGCGGCGATGGCGTGGTCGAGCTGGAGCCGTTTGCGGTGGCAGTGCTGGATACGAAGGCGAAGGCACGATGAGGCGCGTTCCGAAGAGTGGACTCTGCAAGGCCGAAACGCGGACTGGGATGAGAGGATGGCGCTGTGGAGCGACGGTGAGCGGCCTATTCCTTATTGGCCGCGCCGACGACGATGCGAAGCGTTCCGGCTTGCGGAACTCGCGAAAGAACCATGACATGGCGGCTGTTCGAGGAGCACCGGGTTTCTGACCAGAAAGCGGGCGATACGTGACGGCCGATTCCAGGGCCAGAGATTGCGCCGGACTCGGAGGCTGCGTTCACGTAGGATAATCGAGCTCCGCGTGGAGGGGGCACCGGTTGAACCCATTTCTTGGCGTGCTGTATCACTGGGCCGGTGGACTCTCGGCGGCGAGCTGCTACCTGCCGTTTCGCGGAATCCGGCGCTGGTCATGGGAGATCTACTGGCTGGTGCAGGGCGTGTTCAGCTGGATTGTGGCTCCGGCGGTATTTGCGGCCGTGCTGGTCCCGAGGGCGATCGCGATTCTGCATGGAGCCAACAGCCGAACGCTGCTGTATGCGTGGTTCTGGGGCGCGATGTGGGGCATCGGCGGTCTGCTGTTCGGGCTGGGCGTGCGCTACCTGGGGGATTGCGCTGGGATATACGATTGCACTGGGTTTTTCGACCGCCTGCGGGACGCTGGTGCCGCCGCTGTTTTCGGGGCAACTGGGCGCGGTGGCGCGGGAGCGGAGCGGGCAGGTGACGCTGACGGGCATTGCGGTGTGTCTTGCGGCGATCTTTGTGAGTGGCGTGGCGGGCCGGATGAAGGAGCGGGAGCTGGGTGGGGCGATGGCGAAGGAGGCAGCGTCGCCGGGCGGTGAGGGGCGGTTTTCGTTCCGGCGCGGGGCGATAGTGGCGTCGTTTGCCGGGATTTTGAGCGCTTGCTTTGCCTATGGGCTGGCAGCGGGCAAGCCGGTGAGCGAGGCGACGCGGGTGCTGCTGCGGGCGCACGGCCGGAGTGAGCTCTGGCAGAGCCTGCCGGTGCTGGTGGTGGTGCTGTGGGGCGGGTTCTTTACGAATGCGGTGTGGTGCGCGGGGCTGCTGGTGCGCAACCGGTCGGCGCGGCAGTTTGTGAGCGGCGCGGGCGGCGCGCGGCAGATGACGCTGAACTATGGGTTTGCTGCGGCGACGGGGCTGCTCTGGTACCTGCAGTTCTTTTTCTACTCCATGGGGCAGACCAAGATGGGGGTGTATGACTTTTCCAGCTGGACGCTGCACATGGCCGGAACGATCCTGTTCGCGACGTTGTGGGGCGCGGCGCTGCACGAGTGGCGCGGGACAAGCGCGCGGACCAAGTGGGTGGGCGCGGCGGGCTTTCTGCTGCTGGTGGGGTCTACGCTGATCGTGGGGTATGGGACGTATTTGAAGGGGCGCGGTTAAGAGGCCGTTAGGAGGTCAGCGCGGCGTCGGCGCGGGCTAGGAGTTCGGGGATGGAGGTCTCGGAGGTGACGACCGCGGTCACGAGGGTGTCGATAACCGCGGCGATGCGGGGCCAGTCGGTGCGCTGCGGGATCTCGCGGGCGTTCTGGTGCAGTTCATCGAGGCGGTGATAGAACGAGATTTGGGCGTTGAGGCCGGGGTCCTGCCAGGTGGAGCGGCGGCAGCCGATGGCGCCGGCGGAGGAAGCGAGCAGGTCCATGGCGGGGCTCTGGGTGTGGCGCAGGAACTGCCAGGCAAGCTCGCGGTGTGGGCTGCCGGAGGCCAGGGCGAGTATCCAGTAGACGTTGAGCGAAGCGGTGAAGCCACCGGGACCGGCGGGGATGGGGGCGATGTCGACGAGGCCGCGAAGGGCTGAATCGGGCGCGGTGTGGGCATAGACGGCGAAGCCGAACCAGTTAACCATGAGGGCGACCCTGCCGGCGGCGAAGAGGGCCCCGGCGGCGACGGAATCGAGGGTGAGGCAGTCCGGAGGCACGGCGGCGGGGTCGTTGACGATGGCGCGGTAGAAGGTGAGCGCTTCGACGGCTGCGGGAGTCTGGAAGCTCAGGCGGCCGCGGGGGTCGAGCTCCTGCAGCGAGCCGTTGCGGGTCCAGAGCTGGAGCAGGAAGTCGTAGACGGTGTTGTGGCCATCGGGAAAGGCGGCGAAGACGGTTCCGAAGAGGCCGGTGGCGGGGTTCTGGAAGAAGCGGGCGAGCTGGTGGAGGCGCTCCCAGGTGGTGGGGGGCGTGAGTGGGCGGTGGAACTGCTGCTCAAAGCGGGCTTGATTGTCGCGGTCGTCGAAGAGATCGCGGCGCAGGATCAGGCACTCGGGGCCGTCGTGGAAAGGCACGCCGAGGATGGCGTCGCCGAGGCGCTGGAGGCGCAACAGCGATGGCGCCCAGGCGGCGGGATAGCCCTCGGGAGGATCGGCAGCGAGCAGCGGAGCGAGATCGACGGCAGCCCCGAGGGCGTGCATGGCGGCGATCCAGTCGGTATTGACGAAGGCAATGTCCCATTCTCCGGAGCGCATGCCGCCGGAGGTGAACAGGGCGTGCTCGAGGGGGTGGAGGTCCAGGAGGACGAGGTCGAGGGTGAGGCCGGTGCGGACGCGCTCTTCGAAGGCGGCCCATTCCGCCCGGATGGCCTGCTCGAAGGGCGGGAATTTACGGACTGCGATGCGGAAGGTGCGGCGGTGGACGGTCATGCGGCGGGATCGGGTTTGGGCTCCGCTGAACCGGGTTCGGGCTTGGCCGGCTTGAGGCCGGGATGGGCTGGGTCGAGGCCGAACTCTTGCGTGAGCGTCTGGTTGTGCTCGCCGATGCGAGGAGCAGGCTGCGCTGAAAGGAAGAGCTCGCCGTCGATGCGGATCGGGCAGCGGGTGGTGCGCATGGCGATCTCGGGCGCGCCGGACGGGGTGGCGGGACGCACGACGGTCTGGATCATGTCCAGGGCGCGGAAACCCTCGTGGGCGAAGAGGCGGTCCCAGGTGAGGACGTCGGCGCACCAGATATCAGCGGGCTCCAGAATGGCGAGCCAGTGGGCGGTGGTGTGGGAGCAGAGGTGGTGGACGAGGATGAGCTTGATCTGGTCGCGGCGATCGAAGAGCTCGGCAGGGTCGGTGAAGACGGCGAGCGCGGGACAGGCGAGCAGCTCGCCCAGACGGCTGATGGAGCCCATGGCGAGGGCGAGAAAGCCGTCGGCGGTGGCGTAGATGCCGTAGGGCGCGCCGAGGTAGGCGTGGGCGTTGTTGACGGCGCTGCGGACGGGGGGCTTGCCGCCGTCGTTGAGATAGGTGGTGAGGACCTCGAACTGGAGATCGAGGACGGACTCGAGTAGTGAGACCTCCACCCGGCCGCCCCGGCCAGTGACGGCGCGGCGGAGCAGCGTGGCGAGAATCCCCTGAACGAGATGTGCGCCGGCGAGCATGTCGGCGACGGCGAGGCCGAAGGGCACGGGAGGCTGGGCGGCGTCGCCGTTGAGGTAAGGGAGGCCGGACAGGGACTGGACGAGGAGGTCCTGGCCGGGCTTGTCGCGCCAGGGACCGTGGCCGCCGTAGCCGGTGACCTCGGCGGAGACGAGTCGCGGGTTGAGGGCCCGGACCGCCTCCCAGCCAAGGCCGATCTTCTCCATGACGCCGGGACGGAAGTTGTGGATCATAACGTCGGCGCGGGTGAGCAACTCGCGAATCCGGGCGAGGTCGGCGGGCTGCTTAAGGTCGGCGGCGAAGGACTGCTTGTTGCGGTTGATGGAGTGGAAGAGGGTGGAGTCGCCATCGAGGCAGAGATTGGAGATGTAAAGCTGGCGGCAGAGATCGCCTTTGCCGGGGCGCTCGATCTTGATGACGCGGGCGCCGAGGTCGGCGAGGCGCAGGCTGGCCGAAGGGCCGGAGAGGAACTGCGAGAAGTCGATGACGAGAAGGCCTTCGAGGGGCTTCATGCGTGGGCCTGCTGGGTCTGCTGCGCCTGCTGGGTCTGGGCCTGCTGGAGGGCCTCGTTCATCGCCGTCAGCAGCGTGGCTTCGCAGCCGCCTTCGACGAGATAGCGGTGGACGAGGGTGGAGGCCCGATCCTGGAAGGCGATGAAGCCGGGGAAGCGCGGGCGGACCCAGGCGGAATCGAGGGTGGGAAGAGTGGCTGTGAAGAAGTTGCCGGTGAGGGCGTTGAGAGCGGGGTCGAGCCAGGCTGCGCGATGGCCGGGTTGGCCGCCGGCCTGTGTGTAGAGCGTGCTCTGTACCCGCGGGCTGGCGGTGAACTGGGCGTAGGCCAGGGCTTCGGGAAGGCGCTTGCAGGTGGAGGAGATGGCAAGGCCGGCGCCGCCGAGCGTGGACCGCAGGGGCTTGCCGTGGAGGGTGACGAGGGGGCCGGTGACGATAGGGTTCGTGGCGTATCCGCGGCGGGAGTAGTTGGAGTAGCCGTAGGCGAAGGGGCAGAAAGCGACAGTGCCGGATTCGGCCAGGAGCTGCCAGGTGCGGATGGGGTTGCGGTCGAGCGAGCCGGGAGCGGAGAGCTGGACGAGTTCGCGGAGGAGCTGCAGGGCTTCGATGCCGGGGGTTGCGGGAATGACTTCGCCGGGAGCCGTGAAGGGCTCGGCGCCAAGCGCATTGGCCAGCATGAAGAGATTCATGAGCGAGTCGATGGGGATGGCGGGGACGGTGACAAGGCCGCGGCGCGCGAGGGCGAGGAGATCATCCCACGTGCGGGGCGGCTGGGCATCGGCGCGGGCGAGCAGGTCGGGACGCCAACCGGCGATGGGCGTGGCGGCGTCGATTGCCAGGGCGTACTGGCGCCCCTCGTAGAAATAGCTCGAGTGCGAGGCGCCGACGGAGTTCGCCGCCTGATCGGCGAGGAACGCTGCGGGCAGGTGCTGGTCGAGCGGAAGGAGCAGGCCGTGGTGGGCAGCTTCGCCGATGGAGGGGTGATCGATGACGAGGAGATCGAAGCGGGCGGTGAGTTGGGCGAGCGGGGCGTCGGCGAACTGCTGGAGAGAACGCTTGTGCCAGGTGAGGTTGACGTGGGGGTGGAGCTCGGCGAAGCGCTGGGCGGTGGCGACGACAGGAAGATAGCCGCGAGTGTGGTTCCAGGTGATGCCCGTGAGTTCAGTGACGGCGGGTGAAAAAGTCATGTGAGATCAAGGATGATAAGTTTGTGCGGTGAAGTCAACGCGCGGCGGTTCCGCCGAACGGAATGGAGAGTGGCATGAGTGGAGAGATGTTCTTTGAGGACTACAAGCAAGGCGACGCGCGCGAGACGGCGGGGCGCACCCTCACCGAGGCCGACGTTGTGCTGCACGCGGGGCAGACCGGAGATTTTTATCCGCACCACATGGATGCGGAGTGGTGCAAGACGCAGCCATTCGGCCAAAGGATGGCGCACGGAACGCTTGTGTTCAGCGTGGGCGTGGGGATGACAGCAGGGGCGATCAACCCGCGGGCGATGAGCTATGGATACGACCGGCTGCGGTTTGTGCGGCCTGTATTTCTGAACGATACGATCCGTGCGAAGGTGTCGATCAAAGAAAAGCGGGACGACCCGAAGCGAAAGGACCACGGGATCGTAGTGGAGGCGCTGGAGGTGGTGAACCAGCGCGGCGAGACGGTGCTGGTGGCGGAGCATCTGCTGCTGGTGGAGCGGCGGCAAGCGGCGGCGTAAGGGTTATTCCGTAAGGGTTATTCCAGGGGCAGGGGCTCGCCGCCGCGGGCGCTGGAACGGTAGACGGCCTCGACCAGGGCCATGGTCTGGAAGGCGTCCTCGAAGCTGGTGGGAAGAGTGGGGGCGGAGCCTTCGACGAAGGCCTGGAGCGAGCCCATGGAACCGATAAAGGCGTCGGGAACCCATTTGCCGGAGATGGGCAGGCTGTGCCAGCCGTCACCGTGGCGAAGGGCGTACGCGAGGGTGTCGGGGCGGCCGGTGGGGTAGTCGAGGTTGAGGCCCATGTCCATGCGGATGGCTCCGCCGGTGCCCTCCCACTGGACGAAGCTGCGCTGGGTTTCGTTGGCGAGGTCGTGGCCGTGGGTGGTCACAACGAAGACGCGCTTGGCGTCGCCGTAGTCGAGGAGGATGAAGATTTGGTCGCGGTGAGGCTGGGCGTTTGCGGGTTGCGAACGGTTTTGGCGTAGACGCCGAGGGGGTTGCCGAGCCAGGAGCGGATGAGGTCGAGGTAGTGGATGCTGTGATAGAGGACCTCGAGTCGCGGAGCGGTGGCGAGAAAGGTCCAGAGCTGCCAGGGAGTGTAGGTGCGGACCTGCACTTCCATGTCGTGGAGCTCGCCGAGCAAACCAGCCTGGGAAAGGGCGACAGCGCCCAGATTGTTGGGCGCGAAGCGGAGCTGGAAGTTGACCGCAGCGATGAGGCCGCGGGCGCGGCAGAGGGCGCGGATGGCGCGGGCTTCGTCGAGGGTCTCGCCCATGGGCTTTTGGATGAGGACAGCCGCGCCGGAAGGCAGGTGGGGGAGGATGGAGAGGAGCTGCGAGGCGGCCACGGCTATGTCGAAGATGGCGTCGGCGGGTGCGAAGCGGATGGCCTGGGCTACAGAGTCAAAGGCGCAGGGAGAGTCGAAGGCACGGGGAATGCTGGGGTCGGCGGCCAGTTCGGCGGCCTTGCCGGGGATGGGGTCGGCGATCGCCAGGACGGGGAATCCCGCCTTGGCGTAGGCCGGCAGATGGGCCGCGCGGACAATGCCGCCAGCCCCAACGATGACGATGGGGCGAACGGTGCGCGGGAGGGGTGGATGGGCCGTCTCGACTGCCAGGCGGTAGCGGGTCTCGTCCTCTGCGGCGGTCACGGAGTGTTCGTTCATCGCTGTGTTCGAGTATGGACCTTCTCCTGCACAGAAAGGCCGCCGAATGCGCGGCGGCCTTTCGGGATAGCAGGTTGCGAGTTAGAAGTTGAGCCGGGCGGAGAACTCCATCTGGCGCATGTCGCCGGCGGTGGCGGCGTAGCCGAAGTTGGAGGCGTTGGTGGCCTGCGCAAAGGAATAGGTGGAGTTGATGGAGTTTATGTTGGGGTGGTTGAAGACATTGAAGGCCTCGGCGCGAAGCTGGAAGCCGATGCCTTCGGTGATGGGAAAGGTCTTATTGACGGCGGCGGCGAAGCTGACTTCCTTGGGCCCGCGCAGGACGCCGGGTTCGGAGTTGCCGAAGGTCCCGAAACCGGGAACGGCAAAGGAGGTGTAGCTGTAGAGCGGGGCCTGGCCGAGAGCTTTCTTGCCGCTGCCGGAGTGCCGGATGAGTGGACCGATCTGGTTGGGGCGGGTAGCGAGTCCGGCATAAGGAGAGCTGAGCCCGACCGGGACAGCGAAGCCGCTCTGCGCGGTGATCAGCCCGGAGAGTCCGAAGCCGGAGAGCGTCTCGCGGGTGAGAAGGTGGGTGGAGCGGCGGAAGTACGGGAGGGTGTAGACGAAGGCGCTGGTGAAGACGTGGGTGCGGTCGTAGCTGGGGCGACCGTAGTCTCCGGCCGGGTTATGCGGATTCTGGAAGGTGATGTTGGAGTCGAAGCCGTAGGCGAGGTTGCCCTGGGCCGACTGGTTGAGATTGCCGAGCGCCTTGGAGTAGGTATAGGCCACGTTCAACTGCAACTCGGAGAGGCGATAGACAAAGCCGGTCTGCAGGCCGTTGTAGTTGGAGCCGGCGATGGAGACGCCGGTGTTGATGGAGGTGTAGCCGGAATAGGGGCGGTAATAGTTCCCATTCACGGTGCTGGTGTTGATGCAGGGATCGTAGAGATAGGCACCGGAAGCGGCCGGATTGAGGTTGTTGCTTGAGGCCGCGCAGGTTGGGGTGGAGGCGCTGGTGCCGTTCAGGGGGAAGTTGCGATCGAAGCCGTTCAGGAAGATGTGGTCGGCTTTGTCGCCGGCATAGGTGATGTTGAGAATGCCGTTGGGAATGATCTCATCTTCAAAGCTGAGTGACCAGTTCTGAACGGTTGCGGGGCGGTAGGTGTTGTCGACCGCGGTGAGCGCCTGAAGTCCCGGCGCACTGGCGGTGCCCCCGGCCGGGGTGGAGAACTGGGTGTTGGTGAAGCTGGGCGTGGAGACGTAAGGCGAGTTGCTGAGGAGGTTTTCGGTTTGGAAGAGACCGACCTGCGTGTAGCCCAGGCCATAGCCGCCATGGAGCGACATGGTTCCTTTCTCGTTGAGGCGATAGGCGAAGCCGGCGCGCGGAGAGAAGAGGCCTTTGCGCGGATTGGTGAAACCGCAAGGAGTACCGTTCTGGCAGGCGATGACGATGCCGTTGGTGAGGTAGTTGGCGGTCGCGCCGCTGGCGGTGAGAGGCTGGTTGGCGGTGTTGAGAACGAACGTTCCGGTGGTGGCGATCGCCGGGGCGGCAGCGGCGCTGAAGGTGGCGGCATTAAAGTTGCTGACGTCGTTGCCCTCCATGGATGTCGGTGAGTAGAAGTTGTAGCGGACGCCGTAGTTGAATGTGAGGCGAGGCAGAATTTGCCAGTTGTCCTGCAGGTAGAGGTCGAACTCATGCTGGTGAAAGACGCCGGCGCGCTGGACGTTGGACTGCGAGTAGGTGGAGAGCTGGCCGAGCAGGAAGTCGCCGGCGGTGTCTCCGGTATGAACACCGGAGAAGCTGAAGTTGCCCTGCGAGAAGGCGGACGCGTTGGCCCGGAGAATGTTCCAGAGGTAGAGACCACCGGCCTCCACGATATGGCGGCCTACGGTGTAGCTGAGGTCGTCGGAAAATATACCGTCTCCGGAGCGGGAGTAGTTGGGCTGAACGCCGACGCCGAGCCAGGACCAGAAGCCTCCGATGGTGATGGCCGGCAGGCGGTTGTCGCCGTTGGCGAAGGCCTGGGTGAAGAGGCCGGAGGGAACGTTGTACTGGCCGGTGGGCAGAAGATTGACCTTCTGGTCCGTGTAGGCGAGACCGGCGGTGTTAATCAGACTGGCCGAGATGTTGTAGTTCCAGCGGACGAGCATGTTGAGGGCGGGAGTGTAAACGGTAGCCCCCGGGTTGGGATCGGGGTCGTTGTAATTGCGCGCCGGGCGGATGTCGTTGACCTCTTCGTGCATGTAGCGCAGGGTGATCAGGTGCTTGTCGCCGATGTGATGATCGATTCGATAGATCGTATCGTTCTGGCTGTCCAGCTCTGGGTTGGTGTTGATGTAATTGGCGAAGCTGGTGTTGTTGTTCTGCGGCAGATTGGGCAGCGGCAGGAAGTTGTTGGCGGGATTGATGAAGTAGCTGGAGGCCTTGTCGAAGCAGGTTGGATTAATCTGGTTGGTGACGCCGTTTGCGTCCTTGCCGAAGCAGGTGGTGACGCTGAGATTGCTCGCGGCCAGGAGGTTCTGGCAGTAGCTGTCGCAGGTGAGGTACTTGACGCCGGCGGCGACGGCGGCGCTGTTGCAGCCGGCGGCGACCGCGCTGGCATTGGTGAGGCTGCAGGTGGGTGCATCGTGGCTGAGGCTGAGATTTCCGGCGCGGATGGCGGGTGTGAACTCGGAGCGGCTGTTGAGCACGGAGGCGTAGTGATTGGTCTTGAACTCCGCGCCGGCGAAGAAGAAGGTCTTCGTGCGCGAGGTGTTATAAAGCTTCGGAATATAAACAGGCCCACCCAGGGTGAAGCCGAAGATGTTGAGGTGCAGGCTCGAGGAGGTGGCGGGGATACCGGAGATCGCGTACGGGCGAGCGACGCCGAGACTGTTGTTGCGGACGTACTCGTAGGCCGAGCCGTGGAACTGGCGTGTGCCTTCCTTGGTCTCGATGAGGACCTGGCCGGAGCCGGCGAAGCCATACTTGGCGGAGTAGGAGTTCTTGAGGATGCGAAGCTCGTTGATGGCGTCGATGGAGGGGGTGATGTTGATGTTGATGAGCGACGTCGGGGTCATGTTGTAAACGCCGTCGATGGTGTAAGTGGTTTCCTCCGAGCTGGCGCCCCCGATGATGAGGTCGGTCTGGCCGAGGTAGCCGGCGTTGACCTGCTGGTTGGCCCCGTTGACGCTGGACACGCCTGGAACGAGCGTGGCGAGCTGCTGGAAGTTGCGGCCGTTGAGCATGAGGTTGGACACCTCCTTGGCCGAGATGGTGCCGCCGGATTCGGCCGACTCGGTTTGGACCGCAATGGCGTTGGCCTGCACGTCGACCCGGGTGTCGACCTTGCCGAGGGAGAGCGTGACATTCTGCGCGCGGCGCTGGCTGGGATCGAGGTGAATGCCCTTGATGGTGAGGGAGGAGAAGCCCGCGGCTGCGGTGGACAGCGTGTAGTCCCCATCGGCAAGGTTCTCAACGGTGTAGAAGCCGCTGGAAGTGCTGGTGGCGGTATGGACGTTGCCGGTGCTCTGGCTGGTGACGGTGATCGTGGCGCCGGGCACGGCGGCTCCCGTGGGGTCGGAGACGGTGCCGGTGATCGCGCTAGCGGTCGTATTCTGAGCCTTGAGCGGGCCGGCGACGCACAACATGAGGGACGCGAGGATCGGGATGAGGGTGAAACGGACGATGCGCTTCATTGCGGGACTGCCTCCGGGAACCTGACATCTGCCTTCAATCGAGGTGAAGACCTATTTTTGGCTTACGCGCAAAACTTAAGGAGCCGCGACAGAGAATGTCAACATGGAAAACAGCAAAAAGAGGGCAAAGCATAGAAGCAGAGCCAAGAAGGTGGGCGGCAGCCGCAACGTTCCGAAATGCGGCATTATTCCAATGGGTTTGGAGCCGTAGAGGCGAATTTGAGCGGAATTAATTTGCGCCGCCAGTCCGGCAGAACGGGTGGAAGCGCAGTGGCGTTCCGCAACTCGGTACACTGCCGGGACAGTCGCGTGGGATCGCGAGACGCGTTCGTAGCTTGCGGGGCAGGCGGTGACGCCGCATGGCTGCCGCGAGAAGCAGCTTCAGGGTTTCGCTCCGCCGTATACGACAAGGCCGGCTGACGGCTCAATGCCCGCGTTGCACATGACGGTCTCGGCTTCGGGAGGCTACCGGTCGCCGGTAACGAGGTGGTCGTCGAAGAGGAGGTCGTTATCGTAGTCGGTCTAGAGGCCGCCGACTTTGTCGCTGTTGTGCCGGTTGTCGATCGCGGTGTTGTGCACGGAGATGCGCAGAGGCCGGGCCGCGTGGACGGTGTTGATCGCAACCGCCGGGTCTCCCTGCTCTACTTTGGATAGGGTGCGCCTTGTGATTCCTGCGCGTTGCGCCGCGGTCTCCGCCGAGTACTTGCGTCCTGAGGGGGAGAACGGCACTCGCTTGGGAACATGTATACGCTATCGCGCCGCCGACGTCCTGAAACGGGAGAAGGTCAGGGCAAAGGTAACGGGTTCCAGCCTCCAAGGACAAAGGCCGGATTGCTGTAGTTGGCTATCAGCTCGGAGTCCGCGGGCGCGGTGAGTTGTCTGGAGGCGGGGTGGCGCTGGGAGGTGTCGATGGGTTTGCCTTCGAGATCGGTGCTGTCGAACTCCATGAAGCGGATGTGTGAGGTATCGCCATCGATCGGCCCCCAACCGGCGGGGGTCACACCTTTGAGGCGGCAGTGGATCAGCACCGCTTCCGCGTAGGGGTAGTTCAGTCCGTGATTGTTCGGCAGGCGCGCGAGTACCGTGGATGCGTGTACGGGAGTGGCGCCGGGAAGGTTGACTGTCGATGGCAGCGGACGGTCCCTCGCGATGAAGGTGCAGTTCAGGAAGACGTTGCCGTGGTTCGCCTGGGTGTTGCGGATCCACATGAAGGGTCCGATCGACTGGATCTCGCAGTGGTTGAAGAACGCCGGCCCGACACCGAGGATGGTGTCCCCGTCGCCGATGATGGTGCTGTCGGTGAGGTAGACCGGGCCGCGCAGGTTCAGCGCGTCGCCTGAGCCTTTGAGGGTGACGTGGCTCACGATGTTCTTCGAGCCTGAGATCAGCAGTGCCTCCGCTTGTCCGAAGAAGTAGTTGGTGAGCGAGAGGTTGCGCAGCTCGATGCCGGTGGAGTCATAGACCGAAAACGCGCAGCGGCGCGAGGGGCCGGGCATCGGCGGATTGAAGGCGCTGTTGTTGCCGTAGCCGATCTGGACCTTGTCGCGGTCTTCGCCGAGGAAGGTGATGTTCGATTTTTTCTGGAAGAAGACGATCTCTTCGTAGCTGCCGTCCTGGATGAAGATGGTGACGCGGCTGGCTGGGTCGGCGGGAACGAAGTCGACCGCTCCCTGGACGGTGTTGAAGTCTCCACTGCCGTCGGCCGCGATCACCACTCGCGCCGCGTCTGCCGCCGGCGGCGCACTCTTGGTGGTGAAGGTCCAGCGGCGTTTTGCGTTGAAGCCTTGAAAAGCTCCTGATGCCACCGCCAGTACGCCGGGATCGATCTCCACTCTGTACTTATGGCGATATCGCAGCACATTGTGGTGCGGATAGATGGTAGCCACATTGCCGTGCACGATGATGGGGAAGAAGTGGAAGTCCGCGAGACCGCCGATGGTGTCGAGTTGATAGTTGTGCAGGTCCGATGGCACGGTCCGGACCGCGGGTGTGGTGGTGGTGGGCGTCGCCGGAGCGGGATCGATCTCTTTCGCAGAAGGGGTCGTGACGCGGTGTCTGGGGTCGGGGCCGGCGGCCAAGCTGAGATCGAGCGTGTCGACCAGATGATGATCGGCGTCGTCGTAGAAGCGGACCTGCCCGCTCTGGCCAATGGCGGGAGCACTGTCGAATGTGACCACCAGGTGCGTGTCGGGGTTGATGCGGGACGCTTTGTTGGCGGGGAAGAGGCTCTGCGCTGAAGCGCGGGAGGCGGAGATCAAGACGCACAGGCAAAGGGCATGACAGGCAGAAAGCTTGAGCGGAAGTTTCATTGGGGTATCGTTCCTGACTCGCGTCATGGGTGCAACCCAACTATATCTCGGTAGTGTTAACGCGGCTGCCTGCCGACTACGTCCAGAACGATTTGCTGACGGTGCAGAGACGGCAAACGCAGATTCCCTTTCCGCTTCGCTCAGGGGAATGACAAGCAAGAGAGCGAGGGCGACTCTACGCCAACTGCGGCATTGCAGCAGGCTTGCGCAAGCAGGCGTACGCTGGAAATGGATTACAATCGTCTGCGATTGGCAGATCGGATTTTGAAGACACGGAGATAGGCATGTCACGTTGTGCACGGGTTGCTGGAGTCGTGGGTGTGGGGATTGCGGCGGTGCTGGGTGGCGTGGTGAGCGCGCGCGCGCAGACCATGAAGGCGGGGGACATTACCAAGCAGCCGACGCTGTTCGTGGTGCCTTATGCGCACCTCGACACGCAGTGGCGCTGGGACTTTCAGCAGGTCATCAGCGAGTATCTGCTGAAGACGATGCGGGTGAACTTCGACTACATCCAGAAGTATCCGAAGTACGTGTTCAATTGGACCGGGTCGAACCGCTATCGGCTGATGAAGGAGTACTACCCGGACGATTATGCACGGGTGAAGCAGTATGTGGCGGCGGGGAACTGGTTTCCGGCCGGGTCGTCGGTGGAAGAGGGCGACGTGAACCTGCCCAGCGCGGAGTCGATCTTCCGCCAGGTGCTGTATGGGAATGAATATTTTCGCAAGGAG
This sequence comes from Granulicella sp., assembly GCA_965277925.1. Taxonomy (GTDB): domain Bacteria; phylum Acidobacteriota; class Terriglobia; order Terriglobales; family Acidobacteriaceae; genus Granulicella. Next base: position 4,875,760 of record OZ255850.1, read on the forward strand.
TTCGGCAAGGCCAGCAACGAGTACATGCTGCCGGACTGCTTCGGATTTCCAGCGTCGCTGCCGACCATTCTGGCGCATTCGGGGGTGCTGGGGTTTTCGACGCAAAAGCTGAATGCGGCGTGGCAGCCGGCGCCGATCGTGGGCGGCCCGGATTCACCGGAGGAGACGCCGGAGGGGATTCCGTTCAACGTCGGGCTGTGGGTGGGGCCGGATGGAAGCACGGTGATGGCGGCGCTGAACCCGGGCAGCTATAGCGAGGGAATTCGCAGCGACTTGAGCCAGTCGCTGCCACCGGGCCGCGGGCCGATGAAGGGCGAGGCGACGGTGAACTGGCCGCCACGGATCGCGCTCGACGGCAAGGTGACGGGGGTGTTCGCGGACTACCATTACGTGGGGACGGGCGATATTGGCGGGGCGGCGGATGAGGAGTCGATCAAGCTGCTGGAGGCCACGGTGGACAAGAGCATGGCCGTGCTGCCGGTTCCCGCGGGACAGGAGCCAGGGGCGCCGGTGCGGCTGGGAATGGGGCCGGTGAATGTGATCTCGTCGGCGGCGGACCAGATGTTCAACGACATCAAGCCGGACATGCAGACCAGGATGCCGCGCTACACGGGCGACCTGGAGCTGATCAATCACTCGGCGGGATCGCTGACCTCGCAGACGTATCACAAGCGGATGAATCGCGAGAACGAGATCCTAGCGGATGCGGCGGAGGAGGCTTCGGTCGCGGCGATGTGGATGGGCGGCCGGACGTATCCGGAGCAGCGGCTGACCGACGCCTGGACCCTGCTGCTGGGCGGGCAGTTTCACGATACGGCCGCGGGAACGGCGCTGCCACGCGGGTATGAGTTCGCGCAGAACGATGACTTGATCGTGGCCAACGAGTTTGCGGGTGTGCTGACCAGCGCGACGCAGGCGGTGGCGTCGGCGCTGAATACGCAGGGGCCGGGTGTGCCGGTGGTGGTAGATAACTCGCTGAACATCGCGCGCGAAGATGTGGTCGAGGCGGGTGTTGCGTTCCCGGGCGAGCAGCCGAAGGCGGTGCGGGTGATCGGGCCGGATGGGCGCGAAGGCGCGGCGCAGATCGACGGGAACGGCAAGGTACTGTTTGTGGCGCGGACGCCGTCGGTGGGCTATGCGGTGTTTCATGTGCAGCCGGGCCGGGCGACAGAGAAGGGGGCGGGCGAGCTGAAGGTGTCGGAGTCGGGGCTCGAGAATGCGCGGTACCGCGTGAAGATCGATGCGGGTGGGGATGTGACCAGCATCTTCGACAAGAAGCTGAACAAGGAGTTGCTGGCTGCGCCAATGCGGCTGGCGATTTCAAACGACGCGCCGAAGTTTTGGCCGGCGTGGAACATGGACTTCGATCAGGAGCAGGCTGCGCCGCGGGCGTACGTGGGCGGACCGGCGAAGATCCGCGTGGTCGAGGATGGGCCGGTGCGCGTGGCGGTCGAGGTCGAGCGCGAGACCGAGAGCTCGAAGTTTGTGCAGACGGTGAGCCTGGCGGCGGGCGATGCGGGCAACCGCGTGGTGTTTCATGAGGCGATCGACTGGCGCGGGCTGAGCTCGAACGTGAAGGCGGTGTTTCCGCTGACGGCGAGCAACAAGATGGCCACCTACAACTGGGAGGTGGGGACAGTGCAGCGGCCGACCGCGATGGAGCGGCAGTTCGAGGTGGCGTCGCACCATTGGATCGATCTGACGGATGCTAGCGGGTCGTTTGGCGCGACAATCCTGACCGATGTGAAGAATGGGTCGGACAAGCGCGACGACCATACGATCCGGCTGACGCTGATACGGACGCCGGGATTTCCGCCGTCGCAGCCGGGGCGTGGGGGAAATCGCGGGTATAGCGACCAGTTGAACCAGGATTGGGGTCACCATGAGATTGTGTTCGGGATTGCGGGACACGCGGGCGATTGGCGGAGCGCGCAGACGGATTGGCAGGCCTATCGGCTGAGCACGCCGCTGGTGGCGTTTGCGACGAATCCTCATGCGGGTTCGCTGGGCCGCGAGTTTTCGCTGCTGACGGTGAGCGACCCGCGGGTGCGTGTGCTGGCACTGAAGAAGGCCGAGGCGAGCAATGAGGTGGTTGTTCGGCTAGTCGAGATGGATGGCAAGCCGGCCAGCGATGTGCGGGTGAAGTTCGCCGGCCCGTTGACGGCCGCGCGCGAGTTGAATGGGCAGGAGCAGCCGCTGGGAGCGGGCCGCGGTGTTGCCGACGCCGGCAATGCGAAGGTGGTCGACGGTGCGCTGCAGGCGAGCTTTGGGGCGTATGAGCCGAGGACGTTTGCGGTGACGCTGGGAGCTGCGCCGGGGCGTGTGCAGGCGTTGAAGTCGCAGGCTGTGGCGCTGAAGTACGATCTGGCGGCGTCGAGCAACGACGACACGAAGTCGGTGGGTGGGTTCGATCCGGCGGGAGATGCGCTGCCGGCCGAGATGCTGCCGTCGACGCTGACGTATAGCGGCGTGAATTTTGAGCTGGGGCCGTCGGGGACGGGCAAACCGGATGCGGTGGTCGCGCGCGGGCAGACTATCGATTTGCCCGCCGGACACTTCAACCGGGTGTGGGTGCTCGCGGCGGCCTGCGACGGGGACCAGGAGACGACGTTTCACGTTGGCGAGCATGCCGTTCCGGTAACGGTCGAAGACTGGGGAGGCTTCATCGGACAGTGGGATACGCGGGTGTGGAAGCCGGCGCCGGACAATATCCGGAAGGACTGGGCGGTGTCGGCCAACGATGCGACGTGGGACCTGAAGGAAAAGAGTTCGGCGCAGTGGTCGCCGAAGTATCCGCAGGATTATGTGGGGCTGCGGCCGGGATTTGTGAAGCGCGCGGACCTGGCCTGGTATGCCTCGCACCACCACACGGCGGCGGGGTTGAACGAGCCGTATGAGTACAGCTATCTGTTCGCGTATCCGATCGACTTGCCGGCGGGAACGCGCAGGTTGACGCTGCCTGACAACGACAAGGTGCGGGTGCTGGCGGTGTCGGTGGCGGAGCAGGCGCCGGAGGTGAAGCCCGCGCAGCCGTTGTACGACACGCTGGAGGGCTCGGAGCCGGCGGTGCAGTTGGAGGCGGCGCCGATGCGGTGAGGGCAGCTTAGAACCTGTCCAATAACTGCTCGCCGACCCCCACCCCCCTCCCTCCTTGACTGGTTGCTTCTATGCAAAGCAATTCATCCAAAGGAGTTAGAAGGGGGATTGACTGTCCCAATTGCAGTCCATCCGTCCTGAAGGAGGCTCTGATGAAGCCCGCAGACGTACCTCAGCGGCTAAAGCCGCATTGCAAATGAAGCAGTTACGGCACGGCTGAAGCCGTGCCCTTAACAAAACAAGGCTTTTCCGCAGCTTGTGAAGCCATGCCCTTCCGAAATGCAGGACTTGATCAGAGGCTCCCTAAGCGGTGCCGGGATTTTTCCGTTCTTCGTACTGTTTCCATGATACGGCGCGGCACAGGGTAAACACGCCAAAGATCTTTTGGCCGGATATCACCTGTTTTCAAGGAGATGAGGGCGGCTGGCTCGACTGGAGGGCTTGACAGGTTTTTCGAGCGAGTGGGAGGGCCTGCGGAGAAAAGCGCTTCTTCGAGTCCGGGCTGCCGGCCCCCCGGGACGACGTGGCCCGTACCTGCCTATCTGTACCTGCCTATCGTCCATGCCTATCTGCGCGTGATCTGCGGGTGGCCGGTCCGGTTCCGAGTTTTTGGACAGGTTCTTAGTAGGTAGGGTGCGGCTCAAGCGGTCGAGACAGGATCGGATCGGATTAGCAACGACGCTGCGATCGTCACCCCGAGCAGCGAGGCGATGATGGCGAGGGAAAGCAGTGGCGAGATGGTGAGCCAGTCGGCGAGCAGCATCTTGATCGCGGCAAACCCCAGCACGGCGGCCAGGCCGAAGTGCAGGAAGCGAAGCTTCGAGAGCGACGCCGCCAGCAGAATGTAGAGCGAGCGCAGGCCCATCACCGCCATGATGTTGGAGGTGTAGGCGAGGAAGGGCTCGCGGGTGATGGAGAGCACGGCGGGGATCGAGTCGAGGGCGAAGATGACGTCCGACAGCTCGACTGCGATCAGCGCGAGCAGCAGGATGGTGGCCATGCGCCGCGCGGGCTGGCCCGGTTCGGGGGATTCGCAGACGAAGAAGTGATCCTGGTTGGCGCTGATGGGATGAAGCCGGGTGAGCCATGCAATCCACCGCGGGGGGCGGTCGGGATTGGCGTCGGGATTCTCGGGCTTCAGCAGGCGAATGGCGGCGGCGAGAAGGATCGCGGCGAAGACGTACTCGACCCAGTGAAAACGGTTGAGCAGGCCGAGGCCGCCGGCGATGAAGGCGCCGCGCAGCAGGATGGCGCCGCCGACCCCCCAGAAGAGGACGCGCGATTGGCGTGACTCGGGGACGCGGAAGAGACCGAAGAGGAGCAGGAAGACGAAGAGGTTGTCGAGCGAAAGCGACTCTTCGAGAGCGAAGCCGGCGAGATACTGGATCGCTCCGGCGGCGTGATAGCGGGGGACCAGCAGGAACGCGAGCGCGAGTGCGGCGGCGGTCCAGAGAACGATGGCGTAGAAGGCCTTGCGGTGTGGTGAGGGGATCGCGCGGTGCAGCACGTACTCGGCCCCGAGCAGGGCAAGGAGCGCGGCGTGAAAGTAGAGCCAGTAGGAGAGTGGGGTCACGACTGTACTGCAAGGCTATATCGAAGCGGGCCGCTCTGCACTGCGCTGAACTGGTGTGATCCGATCGTCTGCCGTTGCCAGCAGCTATAGGAAAGCGGCGGAGCTGGCCAGGCTCCGCGCGCTGGATAGCATTTCCCCAAATGTGTAGAGGCACCCTAAACAGCAGATTCCTCCGCTGCGCTGCTGAACGACAACCAGAAATACAAAAGCAAAACTCTACAGCAATGGGCGAACTGGTTTAGTAGCGGTGGTTGCCGTAGATGTGCTGCACGGCGACCCGGTAGCCTTCGCGGAAGCCGACGCGATAGTCGTGGCGGTCGGGCGGCCGCATGAACTTGGGGTCGCGATACTCGTCGCGGTTGTTCACGTTGGGCGGGCGATGGTTGTCGAAGTCCTTGCGCGCGCCTTCGACGCCGTCGTGATAGCCGCGCTGCTCGGCAGCGGCGAACTGGGGCGGCGGCGCTTCCCATTGCTGCTGCGCATAGCCCTGCGAGGGTGGCGGGCCCTGAAAATATTGCGCGGAGGCGAAGCCGGTGAGCAGCGCAAACGAAAGCAGCGCGGTGAGGGTGCGTGTGGTCTTCATGGGTGTCCTTTCCAAAGCTCCTTAGCGGCGGTTGAAGGCTAATGAGGCCGCTTGCTTTTAGAGACACACAATTTCGACGCGAGTTGTCGCAGGAGCGGCACAACGTGAAGGGCGGGTTGAGGTTCGCGGGGCGCTCGTTTCCCACGTCTGAAAATCCAGACGTGGGGGGCACCCTATTACTTGCGTTGGCCGGCGGGTAACTTCTGCGCTGTGAGGAAGCGGCGCATGCGGTCGAGGGAGCGGGCCTTGCCGAAGACGATCAGCGATTCAACCAGCGGTGGGCTGGTGGCGCTGCCGGTGAGGACCGCGCGCAGCAGCATGAAGTTTTCCTTGACTGACCACTGCGTGGTTTCTCCGAGTTGCTTGAGCGCGGACTCGATCGAGGGGGCATCCCATGCGGCGGCTTCGAGCGTGGCGAGTTGTTCGGCGGCGAAGAGGAGGGTCTCTTCGGGGGTGCGCTTCTTGGGCAGCCAGACGGATTCGGGCGGAAGGACGTTGTCGGCGAAGAAGAAGCCGGTCATGTCGCCGAACTGGGCGAGGGTGTCGATGCGCTCCTGGACGAGCGGGGCGATGGCGCGGAGGTAGTCGTCGGAGAGGATGGTCTGGCGCAGCGCGGCGAAGAAGGCGCCGGGCGAGAGCTTGCGGATGTACTCGCCGTTGAGCCAGCGGAGCTTGACCAGATCGAAGACGGGGCCGCCCAGCGAGATGCGCTGGAAGTCGAACTTCTCGATCATCTCGGCGAGCGAAAAGATGTCGCCCTCCTTGGTGTTGAGGTGCTTGCTGACGATCTCTTCTTCGGTCGGCTGCGCCATGCCGCCGCCCATCAGGCCGAGGAAGTTCAGCATCGCTTCGGGGAGGTAGCCGGACTCGCGGTAGTAGATCAGCGAGACGGGGTTCTTGCGCTTGGAGATCTTGGATTTGTCGACGTTGCGCAAGAGCGGCATGTGCCAGAAGCGCGGGAGCTGCCAGCCGAAGGCGGCGTAGAGCAGGACGTGCTTGGGGGTGGAGCTGATCCACTCCTCGGCACGGATGACGTCGGTGATCTGCATGAGGTGGTCGTCGACCACGTTGGCGAGGTGGTAGGTGGGGAAGCCGTCGGATTTGAGCAGGACCTGGTCGTCGACGTTGGTGTGGTCGAAGCGGATGTCGCTGCGGAGCTCATCTTTGAAGATTGTGAAACTGGTTGAGCCCTCAAGTGGGACTTTGAGACGGATGACGTAAGGCTTGGCGGCGCTGAGGTTAGCGGCGATGTGATCTTCATTGAGGTGGCGGCAGGTTCCGTCGTAGCGCGGAGGGAGCTTGGCGACTTTCTGGCGCTCGCGGGCGGCTTCGAGTTCGGCTGGAGTGCAGAAGCAGCGGTAAGCTGAGCCGCTGGCAAGGAGAATTTCGGCGTGCTTGCGGTAGATTTCGGTGCGTTCGGATTGACGGTAGGGGCCGAAGGGGCCGCCGACGTCGGGGCCCTCGTCCCAAGTGAGGCCGACCCAGTGGAGGGCGTCGAAGATCATCTGCTCGGAGGAGGCGACGAAGCGGGTGCGGTCGGTGTCTTCGATGCGCAGGATGAATTTTCCGCCGCGCTGGCGGGCGAAGATATAGTTCAGCAGGCCAATATACGCGGTACCGACGTGAGGGTCGCCGGTGGGCGAGGGCGCGATGCGGACGCGGGTGGGGCGCGGGTCTGGCGCAGCGGGCTGGAGCGGAAAGGCGGCGGAGGTCTCAGGGTTCATCGTCAAGCAACGATGTTAACAGAGACGTTTCCGTCGCGATGCGCCGCGCGCTACAGTGTGGGCGGGACGGAGGGCGGATAGGCTGGCGGCGGAGGGTAGTTGGGCGGGTAGTAAGGCGCGGCGGCGATGGGCGTGACTCTCCACTCGGAGAAGGCGAGGATGCAGATGACGATGATCCAACCTACGGCGGGGACCAGAATGAGCAGCGAGAGCGGACCGGCGAGGCCGGCTTTTGCGAGTATGCGCCAGAAAAGGAAGATGAAGAATGCCGTGAGGATAAGGCCAACGAGCACGAAGGCGCCCATCATGCCGGCGACAGCTCCTGCCATGTGGTTCATCTGGTTGGGATCCATGCAATTGCCTCCTGGGAGTTGCAGCCAATGTATCGGAAGAACCGGGCCGGAGTCCAAGGTTTTTTGCGTGCCCGGTTGCGGGCCGATGCATAGTGGTTGGGCATGCTTGACCAAGTTGGTCAAGGGCGGGAGAATGAAAGAGAGGGTTGCGCGATGGCGGCATTCAATATTTATGAGGCGAAGACTTCGCTTTCAAGGCTGGTCGAGCAGGCTGCCGCGGGCGAAGAGATCATCATCGCGAAAGCCGGCAAGCCGATGGTGAGGCTGGTGCCGGTGGCCAAGAAGAAGGCGGCGAAGAAGCGGAAGTTTGGGCAAAATACGCTGGGAATCACCTATATTTCGGAGGATTTCGATGCGCCGCTGCCGGATGAGCTTCTGAAGGCGTTCGGCTACGAATGAAGCAGAGATATCTCCTCGACTCGCATGTGTTCCTGTGGCTGGACACGATGGACCACCGCCTGAGGTCGGAACATGTGCGGACATTGGCCGACCCGGAGAACGATCTGTACCTGAGCACGGCAAGCATATGGGAGCTCAGCATCAAGCGATCGCTGCGGCGGCTGAACTTCGCCACGCCCTTCGCGGATGCCGCGAAGGCGAAGGGGATCGTGCTGCTGCCTGTGCTGGCCGAACATGCGGAGGCGATTGAGAGGCTGCCGCGTCACCACAATGATCCGTTCGACCACATGTTGATCGCGCAGGCGATGGTGGAGGGGCTGGTCCTCGTCACGCATGACCGCATTCTGACCGAGTACGATGTGGCTGTGCTGCGGGTGTGAGCCAGGACGGTGCGTTGCGGGTGAGGCAGCTTCGGGCGTAGCTTGGTTCAAATGGAGAATTATTTCAATTTGACTTCCGAGTATTGCCGACAGCACGGCGCAGGCCCGGGAGGGGGTTCTTTCAGGACCATGCGGGCGGCTGGTGGACCAGCTTCTTCGGCAACGACTCGCAAGCGCCGTTCCGGGAAAAGCCGGCGGTGGTGAAGATCGACTTCGACGCGCAGGGAAAGATCGTGGTGGCCAAGCAGCAGCCGCTGCTGGGGTTGTGGCGCCGCGAGAGAGCTTAGAGCAGTTTCCCCGTTGATGTAGAGCAACTCCAAAAAAGCAGATTCCTGCGGAATGACAACCAGAAAGGCAAGTGCCACGGCAAAGTCGATGCGAAGTCGATAACGGTGACTCTACACCAATGGGGATTACGCTCTAGGTGAGGTCGTCGGTGTCGAAGGTGGGGAGCTTGCGGCCGAGGGCGGTGAGGTCGTGGGGCTGGGCGACGGCGGCGAGCGCGTCTTCGATGTCGGCTTCGTTGGGGGCTTCCGCGTGCAGGACAAGCTTGCGGTGCTCGTTGGGCAGCTCGATGGATTCGAGCAGCACGACCACGTGGGCGACGGCGGTCCCGTCTTGCGGCAGGCCCTCGGGAGTCTTGCCCTTGATGCTGACGCGCTTCAGGTCGAGCGAGAGCAGATCGGCGACGCGCTCGCGCATCTCGGCGGCGATGGGCACGATTTTGGGGCGGTGCATGATGAGGACGCAGTCGAGGTTGACGATCTTGTAGCCGGCGAGGGCGATCTCTTCGAGCGCGGTGTTGAGGAAGACCGTGGAGTCGGCGCCCTTCCATTTGGGGTCGGTGGGCGGAAAGAAGGTGCCAATGTCGCCGGCCGAGACCGCGCCGAGCAAAGCGTCGGTGATGGCGTGGAGCAGCAGGTCGCCATCGGAGTGGCCGGCGAGACCTTCGGGGTGGTCAATCTTGAGGCCGCCGATGACCAGCGGAACGCCGGGCTGAAAGGCGTGGGAGTCGAAGCCGAGACCGATGCGCATGGCCATTGCAGATGATTCTAATCGGAGATCGGGTAAGTGCGCGGGGAGAGTGGCGGTGGTGAAGGCTCTGGTGAAGGTTGAGGGTGAACCCCACCCATGTCGCGAGGAAGATCCACCCCAACGGGCAAAGAACGCCCGTCGGGGACCCCGGGTCCGCGCCATGAAGGGGGCACCCGGCGAGGTTGTGAACGCCGGCGTCAAGGTTAGAGATGTATCCCGAGGGCGAAGAGGCATTCCAAACAGCAGATTCCTCCGCTGCGCTGCGGAATGACAACCAGAAAAACAGAGTCGCTCTCCGCCAAGGGAACACCGAGGGGAACTCCAAGGGAACTCCGCTCTAGCGTTTGCCGCCGGAGGCGAGGATGGTCTGACCGGTGAGCCAGCCGGCGTCGTCGGAGGCGAGGAAGACGGCCACCGAGGCGATGTCGTTGGGCTGGCCGATGCGGCCCAGCGGTGTGGTGGCGACGCCCTGTTTTTCGAAGTCCGAGCCGATGAAGCCGGCGGCGTGGGCGCCTTCGGTTTCAACCATGCCGGGGTTGATGGAGTTGACGCGAATCCTGCGCGCGCCGAGTTCGTTCGCAAGCACGCCGGTGATGGCGTCGATCGCGCCCTTGGTGCCGGAGTAGACCGCGCTACCGGGAGGCGTGATGCGGCTGACCACCGAGCCGATGTTGATGATGCTGGCGCCTTCGCCGAGGTGCTTGAGGGCGGCCTGGGTGACCAGCAGAGGACCGAGGACGTTGATGTTGAACTGGCGGTGGAAGCTCTCCTCGGTGATGGCGTCGAGGGGAGTGAACTCGAAGACGCCGGAGTTGTTGACCAAGATGTCGAGGCGGCCGAAGTTGCCGATGGCCGTGGCGATGATGGCCTGCGCGTCGGCGGCCTTGGAGACGTCTCCGCCCACGCTGACGGCCGTGCCGCCGGCCTGGGTGATAGTGTCGACGACCTTGTCCGCGCCGGACTTGCTGGAGGCGTAGTTGACCACGACGGAAGCGCCGGCGGCGGCTAGAGATTTAGCGATGGCGGCTCCGATCCCCTTGGAGGCGCCGGTGACGACGGCGACTTTGCCTGTAAGTTTGCTCATTGTTCTGCCTGCTTTCAATTTGATAATTCGACAATCATCGAATTGATGAGGCGAGACAACACAAGGATTCGAGCGGGAGAAAAAAATTATCGAGGATTTCTAGACGAGGTCGGACTTGAGGCGGTTCAGGTAGGCGCGCAGGATGCGGGTCTGGAGGGTGTAGCGGACGAATTTGCCGTCCTTTTCGGAGCGGACGAGACCGGCGGTTTCGAGCTCTTTCATGTGGTGGGAGAGGGTGGCGGGGCTGATGTCGATGCAGTCGCGCATGTCGCTGCAGGGGGTGGCGCAGGTTCGGCTGCCGAGCTTTTTGAGGATCTCGTAGCGGCGCGGATCGGCGAGCGCGCGGGTGATCAGTTGGATTTGGTCTTCGGTTAGCTCGATGGTTTTGGCGAAGGGCATGGCAGGGGATTGGATGCGGGGGTGCTTCGTTCGATTTTGTGGCGCAAGGGCGAGAAGCAGATTCCTGACGGGATGACAACCAGAAATGCAAATGCAAATGCAGATGCAAAAGCAAAAGGCAAGAGCTGAACAGCTATCCTGCGAGGTAAAACTCGGCGACGTCGAGGTCGGCGGGGTGGGTGACCTTGAAGTTGCGGGGGCTGCCCTGGACGACGAAGACGGGGATGTTGGCGCGCTCGAGCAGCGAGGACTCGTCGGTGCCGATGAACTCGTCGGCCGCGGCCTCGGCGAAGGCGCGGCGCATGAGAGAGACGCGGGCGCCCTGGGGCGTTTGGGCGTGGACGATGAGCTCGCGGGGGATGGTGGCGGTGATGAGAGCGCCGTCTGCGGTGCGCTCGACCTGCTTGATGGTGTCGATGGCGGGGGTGCCGACGATGGCCGCGCCGTGCTTTTCGATGGCCGCGATGGTGCGCTCGATGGTCTGCGGATCGATGAGCGGGCGGACGGCGTCGTGGACCAGCACGATGTCGTCGTCGCTGCTGGAGGGGAGCGCGCCGAGGGCGTGGGCGACCGAGTCCTGGCGCGAGTCGCCGCCGGTGACGACCTGGACTTTGCCACCGAGGTCATCGCCTGCGAGGTTGTAGCCTGTGAGGTTATGCTCGGCGAGGAGCTCGGTGACGCGCGGCTGCTCGGATTCGCGCACGGCGATGTAGATGGCCGTGACCTGCGGCACCGCCAGGAAGGCGCGCAGGGAGTGGAGCAGGATCGGCAGACCTTTGAGCTCGAGAAACTGCTTGGGAGCGGCTTTGGAAGCGCCGCCGCCTGTGGAGGACATGCGGGTGCCGATCCCGGCGGCGGGGAGAATAACGAAGACAGACATCGGAGGTTGAGTATAACGCTAGTTGGGTGTCGTTGGTGATTAGTGGTTAGTGGTTAGTGGTTAGTGATTAGTGATTAGTGATTAGTGGTTAGTGGTTAGTGATTAGTGGTTAGTGATTAGTGGTTAGGCGGCAGGGAAGTTTGAAGAGATTGCGGAGGAGACGTGGGGCAGAAGGGAAGCCAAGGGGCACGATTGGGGTTGGAGCTTGGGATGTTTGGCGCGGGCGAGCGGGTGTGCTGCGCGGTGTCGGGAGGGGCGGATTCGACGGCGCTGCTGTTGGGTATGGTCGAGGCCAATGCAGAGCGGGATGCGCACGGGGTTGGGCTGGGGATGGTGCTGAGCGCGGCGCATGTGCATCACGGGTTGCGCGGTGCGGAGGCCGATGGCGATGAGGCGTTTGTGCGCGAGCTGTGCGCGAGGATTGGCGTTCCGCTGACGGTGTTTCGAGGGGATACCGCCGCGCGAATGAGCGCTGAGGGAGAGGGTGTAGAAGAGGCCGCGCGGGAGCTGCGCTACGAGGCGCTGCGCGGGCTAATGGCTAGTGGCGCGGCGGATGTGGTGGCGACGGCGCATACTCTCGACGACCAAGCTGAAACGGTGGTGATGAAGCTGCTGCGCGGCGCGTGGACTGAGGGGCTGGGAGGGATTTCGCCGATGGTGGAGGGTCGAGCTTCAGTGGAAACCCACGTCTCAGAAGCGAGACGTGGGGCACCCGCGGTCGGCGGGTTGCGGCGCATGGGCGAGAAACAGGTCCTTCGCTTGCACCCCAGCGAGCAAAGACCGCTCGCCGGGGACTCCGCCTTCGCTCAGGATGACAACTCAGTAGATGTGGGTCAGGATGACAACTCTATAGGTGCGGGAAGGGTTGTGCGGCCGATGCTGGGCGTAAGGCGAGCGGAGGTGGAGGCGTTTTTGCGCAGCCGTGGGCAAAGCTGGAGAGAGGACGCGAGCAATCGGGATGTGACGCTGACGCGCAATCGGGTGCGGCATGAGTTGATGCCGGTGCTGCGGGGGTTCAACCCGGGGATTGATGATCTGCTGGCCCGGATGGCCGCGATCGCGCGTGATGAAGAGGCGTTCTGGCAGGCGGAGGTGGCGCGCGTGCTGCCGCAGGTGCTGCTGGAGGGAAAGCCGGTGCGCGGCGGTGGGCGCGCGGTGAGTACGGCGGTGGGCGAGCGAAGCTGTGCGCTGGAGATTGCGCGGCTGAAATCGATGCCGCCGGCGCTGCGCAGGCGTGTGGTGCGGGCGGCCGTCAAGACGCTGGGTACGACCTCAGGCGCAAAGGTTTGCACGCTGAGCGCGGAGGAGACGGAGAAGGTGTTAGCGCTGGGCGGCTTGGGCGGGCAGGGCGGCGCCGGGCGCGCCGCGAACAGATTTCTGAAGACCGGGACGGCTGAGGGAAGGATCGGCAGCCGGCTCGAGCTGCGCGGCGGCCTGCGTGTCGAACGCTCGGCCAGAGAGCTGCGATTGTGGCGAATGGATTAGGCTTCTGCCTGTGGGGAAGGTAACCCGGCGGGTGTTTACGGGGTAGTACATGGCGACGCTGGCTCGGCGGAGCGACAGCAAATTTTCCGCTGAAGAGCGACCCGGAAAGAGTAGAATTCAACCAAGCTCCCGGCTATGTCAAAAGGGTGTGCGAGGCGGCGGCGTGGTGATGCATCGCTTTGCCGCCAACGGCGTCTAAACATCAGAAGCAGATTGCGCAGGCCATCGGGGTGTTTGAGATGGCGGGATGACCGGATGAGAAGAGGAAACGAGGAAGCGCATTGAATTCGACAGTCAAACAGTTGTTGATATGGGTGCTGACCCTGGGCTGCCTGCTGGTGGGCTGGCGATACGTTGTCACTAATATGAATCAGGGCCACGAGAAGACGATCAGCCTGACTGACCTGCAGAATGACGCGGAGCAGGGCAAGATCGGCACGATCACGATCGACGGGACCCGTGGCACGGGCAGCTTCAAGGACAGCAAAGAGACCTTCAACACGAACATTCCGCAGAACTATCCGGACCTGTACAAGGACCTGACCAGCCACGGGGTGAACGTGCAGTTGAAGGACACTCAGGGCAGTCTGTGGCTGAATGTGCTGTTCCAGATTGCGCCGATCGCGGTGCTGCTGGCGCTGTTCCTGTTCATGATGCGGCAGATGCAGTCGGGCGGCAACAAGGCGCTGAGCTTTGGCAAGAACCGGGCGCGGCTGCTCTCGATGCAGCAGAAGAAGATTACGTTCAAAGATGTGGCCGGTGTCGACGAGGCCAAGGAAGAGTTGAAGGAGATCATTGAATTTTTGCGCGAGGCGCAGAAGTTCCAGCGTCTGGGCGGACGCATTCCCAAGGGCGTGCTGATGGTCGGGCCTCCGGGCACCGGCAAGACGCTGCTCGCGCGTGCCGTGGCCGGGGAGGCGAACGTTCCGTTCTTCTCGATCTCGGGCTCGGACTTCGTGGAGATGTTCGTCGGCGTCGGCGCGAGCCGCGTGCGCGATCTGTTTGAGCAGGGCAAGAAGAACGCTCCGTGCATCATCTTCATCGACGAGATTGACGCTGTCGGACGGCATCGCGGTGCGGGCCTGGGCGGCGGACACGATGAGCGCGAGCAGACACTGAATCAGTTGCTGGTCGAGATGGACGGCTTCGAGTCTAACGACGGCGTGATCCTGATCGCCGCGACCAATCGGCCCGACGTACTCGATCCGGCGCTGCTGCGTCCGGGGCGTTTCGACCGGCGCGTGATTGTGGATCGGCCCGACATTCGCGGACGCGAAGAGGTGCTGCGCGTTCACTCGAAGAAGGTGCCGATGGCCGACGACGTGAATCTCGGTATCCTGGCGCGGGGAACACCGGGCTTCAGCGGCGCCGACCTGGCGAACATGGTGAACGAGGCGGCGCTGACCGCCGCGCGGTTCAACCGCAAGGCCGTCCACATGTATGACTTCGAAGTGGCCAAGGACAAGGTCCTGATGGGCGCCGAGCGCAAGTCGATGCTGCTGTCGGACGACGACAAGCGCGACACGGCGTATCACGAGGCGGGGCATGTGCTGGTGGCGGCCAAGCGCGACCACAGCGATCCGCTGCACAAGGTGACGATCATTCCGCGCGGCATGGCGCTGGGCGTGACGATGCATCTGCCCGAAGAGGACAAGCACACGGTGACGCGGGATTATCTGAACACGCAGCTTGCCATCCTGATGGGCGGGCGCTGCGCGGAAGAGATCTTCATGAACCGCATGACCACCGGCGCGGGCAACGATATCGTGCGCGCGACGGAGCTTGCACGCAAGATGGTTTGCGAATACGGCATGAGCGAGCTGGGGCCGCTGACCTATGGGAAGAAGGAGCAGGAGGTCTTCCTGGGCCGCGACATCGGGCAGGCGCGCGACTACTCCGACGATACGGCCCAGCAGATCGACAAGGCCGTGCGGCGGCTGGTCGACGAAGGCTACAACTCGGCGTACCAGATACTGAACGACCATCACGAGGTGATGCACGCGATGGCGGCGGCACTGCTGGAGCGCGAAACGCTGGATGCGTCTGAGATCGAGTTGCTGATCCAGGGTAAGGCGCTGGGGCCGGTGAAGTCGTCGCTGGCGCACGCCGATGGCGATGGCGATACGCAGGCAGTGCTGAAGCCGGAGAAGAGCCGCAAGCCCGGGTTCAACGAAGGTCAGCCGAATCCTGCGTAATCCGATCGCACGACAAGAAGTAGAGGGCGGCTCAGTCATATCGAGCCGCCCTATTGCTTTTATGATATGCCGTGCGACGCGAGCGGTCATCGCGAAGGGGTGCAGACGCCGCAAAGCAGGTTCCTACGGAATGACGACTAGAAAAGCAAAGGTGGCAGCTGCGGGGCTTATTTCGATTTCGGCCTGCGACCGTCGCCATCCTGGCCGGACTTGTTGGTGCTGGGGCTGGTCTGGCTGAGGGCTTCGGCGAAGACCGAGGTGGTCGCTTTCTTTGAGGAGTCCTGGCGGCCGCGGTCTTCCTGGCCTTCAGTCCCGTGGACGTCGCCGACCGAGAGACCGGGGCCGCCGTCCATCTGCGAGTTGACCGCGCGTAGCCCGAAGGAGGTCTGCCAGGGGCCGCGCATATCGGTTTCGCCCTCATCGCCATCGCCGGTGGAGGCGTTGAAGTACTCGTCGACGATACCGGGCGTGGGTTTGAGGAAGCCGATGGAGAACTGCGGCTTTTCCATGCTGTCGAGCGCCGCCGTGAAGGCCTTGAGGTGGGTGATCTCGCGAGTCATGAGGAACTGCAGGGTGTCGATCGAGCCGGGGTCGTCGGTGTGGTCGATGAGGCGCTCGTAGACAATCTTGGCGCGGGCCTCGGCGGCGATGTTGCTGCGCAGGTCGACGTCGAGTTCGCCGGTGATTTTGAGGTAGTCGGCGGTCCAGGCGTCGCCGGCGGAGTTGTAGAGGTTGACGCCGCCGCCACCGGCGATGGTGACAAGAGGATCGGCTTCGGCGGCCTCGCGGTTGGTCTTGAGGTCTTTGAGATGCATGCGGATGAGCGCGCCGACGATCTCGAGATGCGAGAGTTCTTCGGTGCCGATGTCGAGCAGGAGGTCGCGGCGGGCGAGGTCTTCGGCGCAGTTCCAGCCCTGGATGGTGTACTGCATGGCGGCGGCAAGTTCACCATTGGCCCCGCCGAACTGTTCGAGCAGGAGGTTACCGAATTTTGGGTCGGGAGTGCCGACGTTGACGGTGTACATGAGTTTTTTAATGTGGTGATACATAGACGCCTCAAGGGGTTTGCATGGTTCGCTAAGTTGACGTTCGCCGTGAGGGCCGAGCGGGGAGGTACTCTAGGTTGTTCGATGCCGTTGGTCCAATAGAGGTCCACTGGGATGGGCGCGATAAGCTGGAGGTTATGAAATTTCGATGGACGCGAAGGTATGCGGTTGGCCTGGGGATGGGGCTGCTGAGTGCAAGTGTGGCGATTGCGGCGCAGGCTGGGGTGCAGACGCTGGCGCCGGTGCGGAGCCCGCAACCTTCTCGACAACGGGCGCGGCCCTCGGCTCAGACCCTTCAGCCCTCCGCGCAGAGCGCGACGACCACGCCGGGAGCGACGGTGGCGCAGGGCGCGCACGCGCCCGATGTGCTGAAGGCGCCGACGGAGGATGATCGGCTACGTGGAGGCTATGGGCCGTATCGCGCCAATAATGATTTGCTGTTCTATCACCTGAGTCTACGCGTCGATCCGGTGGCGGAGTCGATTGCCGGGACCAATGTGGTGCGGTTCCGGATGTTGCAGGATGGGCGCAAGATTCAGTTGGAACTGACGCCGGAGTTGACCATCGAGAGCATTAGCTTCGAAGGCAAGCTGCTGCGGTACGTGCGCGCTGAGAAGGGCTCTGATTCGACTGCCTCGCGGACTTTTTATGTGGAGTTTCCGCGCGTCCTGCGGAAGGGCGAGGTCGATGAGGTAACGATCGCGTACGCGGGCAAGCCGGTGCGGCAGGGGCGGTTCGGGTGCTTCTCCTTCGATAAGGATAAGGAGGGCAAACCGTGGATCACGACTGCCTGCGAAGGAGAGGGCGCGAGCGTCTGGTGGCCGAACAAAGACCAGTGGCGGGACGAGCCGCAGGATGGCATGGAGATCGACGTGAGCGTGCCGAATGGGTTGATGGACGTGTCGAACGGGCGGTTTGTGGGCAGCAGGGATTTAGGCGATGGGTATACGGAGTGGATGTGGAAGGTCCGTTATCCGATCAACAACTATGACGTGGCGCTGAATATCGGCGAGTATCAGCATTGGTCGGGCTTGCATGTGAGCCGGAGCGATAGTGGGGACACTGGCGAGAAGACGACGCTCGACTACTATGCGCTGCCGGAGGATCTGGCCAAGGCGAAGGTACAGTTTCAGCAGGTGCCGGTGATGCTCGATGCGTATGAGCATTACTTCGGTGAGTACCCGTTTGACCTCGATGGCTACAAGCTGATCGAGGTGCCGTATGCGGGGATGGAGCACCAGACGGCGGTGGCGTATGGCAACCACTTCACCAACGGATACTATGGGCGCGACTGGACCGGCGTGGGGATTTCGCCGCGCTTCGATTTCATCATCATCCATGAGAGCGGGCATGAGTGGTTTGGCAATTCGATCACGGCGGCGGATGTGTCGGACATGTGGATTCACGAGGGATGGACGACCTACATGGAGTCACTGTATGTGGAGTACCGGTGGGGGAAGGCCGACGCGATTAAGTATCTGAATGGATTGAAGCCGAAGATCAAGAACCAGCGACCGATTATTACGACTCGCGGGACGAACGCGGAGCCGCCCGAAGACCAGTACTTCAAAGGCGCGCTGATGCTGAATACGCTGCGCAGCGTGATCGATGACGACGCGAAGTGGTTCGCGGATATTCACGACTTCTATCAGCACTTCAAGTATCAGAACATCATGACGGAACAGGTTGAGGACTGGTGGAATGAGCGGACGGAAATGGATCTCACGCCATTCTTCGATGGGTATCTGCGGCATGCGGCGATACCGGTGCTGGAGCTGCACCTCGATGCCGCCAAACGCGCGGTGAGCTATCGTTGGAAGGTGGAAGAGGCGGGGTTTGCGATGCCGATTGAGGTGGGTGATCCGGCGCATTGGACACTTGTGAAACCGGTGACGAAAGATTGGAAGACGATGCGTTGGACGGGGACGCCGGACAGTTTCAAGGTCGCGACAGATTTGTATTATGTGGATGTAGAACGGCAGGTCGCGCAGTGATGAATGGTTGGATGTTTTTGGCGCGCGGGCTTTTCCCTCAGCGGCTGGAGCCGCGTGTCTGCAGGCTGGGTTTCGGCACGGCCGAAGCCGTGCCCCTTCAAAGCGCGACAAAACACCAAATAGCAATGAAACTTCGAAACGCAACAAGACTTCAAAGCGAAAGGCTTCAAAGCGTAATCAACGTTGTGCTGGTGGCGGGCGTGCTCGTGAGCTGCTCGTGGTGGCTGACAGCCTGTGGCTATCATCAGGTGGGCGCGGCGACGCATCTTCCGGTGAATGTGCGGACGCTGGATGTGCCGATCTTTGCATCGAAGGTGCAGGGCTTCAACACCGAGACGGTGTACACCGAAGCGGTGGTGCGGGAGCTGAACACGCGCACGCGATATCGGGTGCTGACGAAGGACGGAGCGGTCGCGGACGCGACATTGCGGGGTACGATTCTGACCCAGACGGTGGCGCCGTTGACCTACGATCCGTCGAGCGGACAGACGTCGAGTTATCTGGTGAGCGTGACGGCGGGAGTGGTGCTCACGGCGCAGGATGGGACGGTGCTGTATCGCAACGACGCGTTTGCGTGGCACGAGCAGTATCAATCGACGCAGGACCTTTCGGGGTTTGTGCAGGAGGACTCGGCGGCGGTGCGGCGGATGGCACACGACTTTGCGCAGGCGCTGGTGAGCGATATCACGGAGTCGTTCCAATGAGCGCGGCGGGTTTGGGCGGGGCCAGCGGATTGAAAAGTTTTGCGGCGGTGGAGCGGTTTCTGGCGGAGGTCCGCAGCAACGCGCGGCGTCCTGGCTATGTGCTGTTGGGCGATGAGGCGTTTCTGTATGGGATGTGCCGGCGCGGTGTGCTGGAGGCGCTGGTTCCAGGCGATCTGAAAGATTTCGGTTTGCACGATCTGGACCTGGCGACGACCTCCGTGTTTGAGGCGCTGGATCTGGCGCAGACGCAATCGTTGATGGCGCCGTTTCAGGTGCTGTTTCTGCGCAATGTGAAGACGCTGTATGGGCGCGGGCAGAAGAAAGACGAGTTCGCCGCAATCGATGAATATTTTCGGCGGCCGAATCCGCAGGCGCTGGTGGTGTTTGTGGCCGACCACATCGCGCTGCCGCAGGACCTGCGCCGGATGGAGATGCAGGACAAGGAGCGGGCCGAGAAGATTCGGGAGACCCTGGGCGATGTGTGCGGTGTGATCGAATTGCAGCGCGTTGCGGAGGAGGATGCGGTGCGATGGGTGAGGCGCGAGGCTACGGCGAAGGACGTTACGTTCAGCGAAGATGCGGCGCGGGAACTGGTGGATGCGCTGGGCGCGGAGATGCTAACGATTGCGAGCGAATTGGAGAAGCTGCTGTTGTACGCGGGTGCAATGGAGCGCCCGGCTGTGGAGATCGCCGATGTAGAGACGATGGTTTCGGCGGCCAAGCAGCGGAGCTTGTATGAGCTAACGGATGCGATCAGCTTGAAGGATGCTCCGCGCGCGCTGGCGTTGCTGGGCGGGTTGCTGAATGCATCGGAGGGCGGCGAGGACGCGGCCATCGGGCATGTGTTTTCGCTGGCCAAGACGTATCGGCAGATGCTGGTGCTGAACGAGAAGCAGGTGAAGGACCAGCGTGCGATGTGGCAGGTGCTGTGGCCGGGGTTTCGGGTGGCGCCGTTCGCGGCGGATGCGCTGATCGCGCAGGCGCGGCGGTATCGCGATCGCGGGGAGTTGAAGCGCGGGTTGCGCTGGATCGCGAAGGCGGACCTGGAGCTGCGTTCGAGCCCGCCCGATAAGCGGCTGGTGCTGGAGCGGCTGGTAATGCGGCTGGCGGGTGTGAAGGACGCGGAGCGTAGCGCGATCGAAGCCTAGGTGAGCATTGAACAAGAGGACAAGCAGAAATGTAAGAGGAGGAGCAGGAGCAGAAGCAAAAGCAGATCCCTACGGGATGACAACCAGAAAGGCAAAGGCAAAGGCAAAGGCAACGGCAACGGCAAAAAGGAAGAGCAAGAGCAAGATCGACTGAAAGGGCTATGGGTCAGGGGCAATGGGGCGGCGGTGACCAAGGACGGCTGGGGATGGCGCGGAGGGCACGGTGGTGGGATCGGCCTGGATGCGCGGGTCGGGTAAGGGAACGCTGACGCCCGTTCCCGAGATGAAGAGATCGTTTCCGGGGATAGTGACGGCCATGTCGTGGAGGCCGGGCTGGGAGGTGTCGGGACGCGGAGTCGAGCGAGAGATCGAAGCGGCCGAGAGGGATGGGCGGGGTTGGCTGAAGCTGGCGGGTAAGGACAAGCGGGGGGACCTGAACGAGGTTGGCGTAGACGTGCAGCGTGTAGGGTGCGGTCGAAATGGAAGCTTGCGGAGTCGGCGGCAGAGCGGTCTGGGCCGAGATGAGAGAGGCGGCGAGGAGCAGCAGCGGCGCGGCTGACGTCGTGCGCGTTCGGCGGCAAACCGGGAGCCGAAACGCGCGGAGACCGAAGCGCTGCATGCGAACAGTATGGCAGAATCGGGAAGCAGACACTTTGGTCAGGATGCGTTGTTGGACAGGAGCTTTGGGATGGGTGTGCGGCAAAGATTGGCAGCGGCGTTGGCGGTCACTAGTGGAGTGATGTTAGCCGCGGCGATGGTGGCTGGGGCGCAGACTGGCGCGGCGACTCCGACACCCGCAGCGGCGCAGGCGCATGCAGCAGTCCCGGCAGCCTCCACGCCGCGGCAGCAGATGCAGGTGATGTTGGAGTTCTTCAAGACACACTACGCCAAGCACGAGTATCGCGTGGCGATGCGGGATGGCGTGAAGCTTTACACCGTGGTGTATACGCCAATAGCAGGAGAGTTTGAGGATGCGGGGCCGTATCCGTTCCTGATGACGCGGACGCCGTATAGCTGCGGCAACTACGATAACAATATTGTGCAGCCGCGCGTGACGCAGAACATGAGCATGCTGCGCAGCGGGTACATTCTGGTGTGCCAGGACGTGCGCGGACGCTGGGAGAGCGAAGGGACGTGGCTGGAGATGACGCCGAGCCGGAGCGATGGGGGCGACCGCAAGAGCGTCGATGAGTCGACCGATATGTACGACACGGTGGACTGGCTGCTGAAAAATGTGCCGGGGAACAATGGCCGCATGGGAATTCTGGGCATCAGCTATCCGGGGTTTTATACGGCCGCGAGCATTATCGACGGGCATCCGGCGATCAAGGCAGCGAGCCCGCAGGCGCCGATCATCGACCTCTGGATGGGCGACGATGCGTACCATGGTGGAGCGTTCATGCTGGATGCGAACCACTCGTTCTATGCGCCGTTCTTTGCGCCGCAGAAGAACCCGTTGGCGGTCGAACCGAAGGGCAAGTTCGAGTTTCCGACGCGCGATATGTATGCGTATTACCTCGGCATGGGGACGCTGGCGAAGCTGGATTCGCCCGCCGGTGGAACCAACGCATACTTCCACGATCAGGTGGCGCATTCGACCTACGACCATTACTGGCAGATACGCAATCTGGCGCCGCATATGCTGGGCGTGAAGGCGGCGGTGATGAGTGTGGGCGGTTGGTTCGACGCGGAAGATCTGGCAGGGCCGGTGAAGGTGTTTCATGCGATCGACAAGCTGAGCCCACAGGCTGCCGCGAACACGCTGGTGGAAGGGCCGTGGGTGCATGGCGGATGGGCGCGCGGGACAGGCGCGGAGTTGGGCGACATCAACTTCGGTGGTGAGCCTTCTGTGTTCTATCGCGGGCACATCGAAGCGCCGTTCTTTGCGCATTATCTGAAGGACGCCGCGTGGACGCCGTTGCCCAAGGCTTACACCTTCGAGACCGGAAGCGATGTGTGGAGGAAATACGACGCGTGGCCTCCGAAGAGCGCCGTGACGAAGACGATTTATCTGCAGCCGAATGGCGGGCTCGACTGGACCGCGCCGCGAGTTCACGACAGCAAGGATGACTATGTGAGCGACCCGGCGCATCCGGTGCCGTTCACGCCGTATGTGGCGGCGGCGGATGTGCCGCAGCGGTATATGGACGACGATCAGCGTTTCCACACGCGGCGGCCGGATGTGCTGGTGTATGAGACCGAGCCGCTGAATGAAGATGTGACGGTGGTGGGGCCGGTGAAGCCGATGTTGAAGATCGCGTCGACGGGCACGGACTCGGACTTTGATGTGAAGCTGATCGATGTGTATCCGGAGAATTATCCGGAGCCGAAGGAGGACCTGGGCAAGCATGTGCTGGGAGCGCCGCCGGTGTTTATGCAGGGCTACGAGATGCTGGTGCGGGGCGAGCCGTTCCGGGCGAAGTTCAGGAACTCGTGGGAGAAGCCGGAGCCGCTGGTGCCGGGCAAGATTACCGACGTGGATTACACCATGCAGGATGTGAATCACACGTTTCTGAAAGGGCATCGGATTATGGTGCAGGTGCAGAGTTCGTGGTTCCCGCTGGTGGACCGGAATCCGCAGGTGTTCATGGATATCGCGAAGGCCAAGCCGGAGGATTTTCACAAGGCGACCGAGACGGTGTTTCATCAGGCCGGCGAGGCCAGTGGGATTGAGTTGATGGTGCTGCCGCGGTAAGAAGCAGATTCCTGCGGAATGACAAGCAGAAGAGCAAAAGCAACGAACGAACGCAGAGGACGTGAAGAAACGACGCAACGTTCGCAGAGGACAAAAAAACTATGGCAGTTAGGGTGACGGTTGAAGCGCATGTGAGTGAGAGCTCGGGCGCGGCGCTGGGTGCGGTGTTTGGGGCAGTCGCGGTTGCGGCGAGGGAGATTGCTCACAAGATTCGGCTGGCCGCGCTGGAGGATGTTTACGGCGCGTATGGTGCTGTGAATGTGCAGGGTGAGCAGCAGCAGAAGCTGGATGTATTCGCGAACGAGCTGCTGACGCAAAAGCTGCGTGAGATGCCGGGCGTGGCGGCGATCGTGAGCGAAGAGGACGATGCGCCCGTGGTGTTTGAGGGCAGAAACACGAAGACGGGTGGCGCGGAGTTTGTGGTGATCTTCGATCCGCTGGATGGCTCGTCGAACATCGATGTGAATGTGAACGTGGGGACCATCTTCGGAGTTCAGCGAGTCCTGCGGGTGAACGGGAGCGATGTGGCGGCGGCGGCGCTGCAGCCGGGTACGCAGCAGGTCGCGGCCGGGTATGTGGTGTATGGGCCGTCGACTGTGATGGTGGTTGCGGTCAATGGCGGCGAGGGTGTGAGCGCGTTCACTCTTGATGATGAGGGCGAGTTTGTCAAGAGCGGCGATCGGATGAGGATGCCGGAGCAGGGACCGTATTACTCGACCAACGAGGCCAATGCGGCGAGCTGGCCGGCGGCGTATCGCGAGTATCTGGCGATGCTGCTGCGTGGGGATTTAGGCGGGAAGGCTTATAGCGCGAGATACATCGGGAGTCTGGTGGCGGATTTTCATCGCACGCTGCTGAAAGGGGGAGTGTTCTTGTATCCGCCGACAGACAAAGCTCCCAAGGGCAAGCTGCGGTTGCTGTATGAGGCTAATCCGCTGGCGATGATCGCGGAGCAGGCGGACGGAGCGGCGGTGAACGGGCCGGAACGGATTCTGGAGATCAGGCCAGAGGGGATTCACCAGCGAACGGCGTTGATTGTGGGCAGCCGCCGCGAGGTCGAGGCGCTGCAGCGGACTGTTGCGACGGGTGAGGCGAAGTAGTGGCGGGCGGCGTGGCGGAGCGATTGTATTGGGGGCCGGGAGAGCTGGAGTTTCGCGCTGCGGTGACCGACATTCGGTTGGTCTCGCACGCGAAGGCTGAGGCTGCGCAGGAGCTTGCGCAGACTCAACTATGGCAGGTGGCGCTGGATCGGACGGCGTTTTATCCGGAGGGCGGTGGCCAACCGTGGGACACCGGCGTGTTGGTGGCGACCGCGCGGAGCGGAGCGCGGCTTGAGGTTGCAGTCGAGCGCGTCGAGGAAGATGACGCCGGGGAGGTGTGGCACTTCGTGCGCAAGCCGCTGGTCGAGGGCACGGAGGTGGCGGGGAAGGTCGATGCGGATCGGCGCATGGACCACGCGCAGCAGCATACGGGGCAGCATCTGCTGTCGGCGATGTTTCTGCGCGAGACGGGCGCACGAACGGTTTCGTTTCATCTGGGTGCTGAAGCGGCGACCATCGATCTTGCGAGGGCCGAGGCGCTGAGCGAGGATGATCTGCGGCGAGTGGAAGCTGCGGCGAATCGGTTGGTCTATGAGAACCGTGCGGTGCGGACCAAGTGGGTCTCGCGCGAAGAAGCGGAGGCGATGCTGGAGCGCGGGGAGCTTCGCAAGCTGCCGGAGCGCGAAGGACCGATGCGGATCGTCGCGATGGAGGGTGTCGAGTTCAATGCCTGCGGCGGGACGCATGTGGGCTCGACCGGCGCGATCGGCGGTGTGATGGTGCGGCGCGTCGAGAAGGTGAAGCAGGGTTGGCGCGTGGAGTTCTGTTGCGGGCTGCGCGCGGTGCGTGCGGCGCGGCGGGATTTCGTGTTGCTGAGAGAGGTTGCGGGGATGCTGAGCGTTGGCGCCGGCGATATTCCCGACCGCGTGACGCGGTTGCTGGAGGATCGCAAGGCCGCGGCGAAGGAGTTGAAGGCTGCGCTGAAGACGCAGAGCGGGAGCCAGAGCGGGGATTTGCCACAGGCGCGGCGCGGTTAGGCTGGAGGGGTGAGTCTGTACTGCGATGTCGCGCTGCCGGTGCCGCTGGACCGGGTGTTTACGTACGAGCTGGGTGAGCTTGAGGCGGAAGTGGGCGCGCGGGTGCTGGCGCCGTTCGCGGGGCAGCGGCTGGTGGGCGTGGTGGTGAAGCTTCACGATGCGCGGCCGGCCGACGACGTCGAGTTGAAGCGTGTGGAGCGGGTGCTGGATGAGGCGGCGCTTCTTTCTGATGAGCTGATGGAGTTGGCGAAGTGGGTCGCGGCGTACTACTGCGCTCCGCTGGGCGAGGTGCTGCGCGGGATGATGCCGCTGACGGCCGAGGTGCGGCGGCAGTGGGTGTATCGGATCAGCGATGCGGGGCGAAGAGTGCTGTATGAGGGCGCGGCGAAGGGATCGTCGCGTAGGTCGAAGTTGAGTGTGGAGGAGCAGAACCGCGAGTATGCGGTGCTGAACTTTTTAGCGAGCGGCTCCGCGCTGCAGGGCGGCGAAGCTGCGAAGGCTGCGACGATTCGCAGCGCGACGGGCGCGAACAAGGCGCTGCTCGATGCGATGGCGAAGAAGAAGTGGCTGGTGCGTGAGCCGCTGGCGGAGGTGCGGGATGCGCGGCGGGTGGAGAATGTGGCGGTGCTGGTGGAGGATGCGCACACGTTGTCGCCAGCCCACCTTAGCGACGATGAAGCCGTCGCGAAGATGGGGCACCCCGTTGATGTGGGTGGGAAGAGGCTGCCCAAGCTGAATGAGAATCAACTGGCCGTGATGGTGGAGCTGGCGGGGTGTGGCGGCAGGGAGTTGGTGAGGGAGTTGCGGGTGCGCATGGGAGCGCGGAGAGTTCCGGAATCGACCTTGGGTACGCTGGTAAAGCGTGGCCTGGTGCGGCTGGAAGAGACGGCGCAGGCGTTTCAGGTGAGCGGGCTGGCGCACGAAGCGGGCAGCAGCGGCGGGAAGAAGTTTGCGCATGAGCATGTGTTGAATGAGGCGCAGATGGAAGCGCTGGCGACGATCGTTACAGCGATGAAGACTGGTGGCTTCCGGCCGCATCTGCTGTATGGGGTGACGGGGTCGGGCAAGACGGCGGTCTACGTGGCAGCGATGCAGCGGGCTTTGGATTCCGGAAAAGGTGCGCTGCTGCTGGTTCCGGAGATCGGGCTGACGCCAGGGACGGCCGCGCAGATGGTGGCGGCGTTCGGGAGTGAAGTTGCGCTGCTGCACTCGCAGCTTACTCCCGATGAGCGTGCGGAACAGTGGCACAGGATTCGGCGGGGCGAAGCAAGGGTCGTGATCGGGACGCGGTCAGCGGTGTTTGCGCCGATGCCGAAGCTGGGCTTGATCGTGGTCGATGAGGAGCACGATTCGAGCTACAAGCAGGAGGAGACGCCGCGCTATCACGGGCGCGATGTAGCAGTGATGCGGGCCAAGCTATTGGGTTGCGTGGTGGTGCTGGGGTCGGCGACGCCGTCGCTGGAGAGCTGGCATAACGCGGAGCAGGGGCGCTATGCGCGGGTGGAGATGCGCGAACGGGTGATGGCCCGGCCGCTGCCGAAGGTGGAGAGCATCGACATGCGCGTGGAGTTTCGTGAGACCGGCGCGGAGCAGATTTTTTCGCGAAGGCTCATCGAAGAGACCAAGGCGACGCTCGATCGCGGCGAGCAGGCGATGGTGCTGATCAACCGCCGTGGTTACAGCTTCGTCGTGATGTGCCGAAGCTGCGGCGAGAAGCTGGAGTGCGAGAACTGCGCGATTTCGCTGACGTATCACAAGGGCGGCGAAGAGCACAGCCTCAGCGGTGAAGCAAGAGTTGGGCAGCGGCTGGAGTGTCATTACTGCGGCTATCGGCGGGGTGTTCCGAAGGCTTGCCCGAAGTGCGGGAGCGAGCATTTGTACTATCTCGGCGCGGGCTCGCAGCAGGGCGAGGAACGGCTGCAGGAGCTGTTCCCGGGCGCGCGCATCGGACGCATGGACCGCGATACGGTGCGCACACGCGGCGACATGGAGCGGCTGCTGTCGCGGCTGCATTCGGGCGAGATCAATCTGCTGGTGGGGACGCAGATGATCGCCAAAGGGCACGATATTCACGGCGTGACGCTGGTGGGCGTGGTGGGCGCGGATTTCGCGCTGGGGCTGCCGGATTTTCGCGCGGCGGAGCGGGCATTTCAACTGCTGACCCAGGTGAGCGGACGCGCCGGGCGCGGCGAGCTTCCAGGGCAGGTGCTGGTGCAGACCTATCAGCCGGATCATTATGTGAACAAGTTTGCGCGGGAGCACGATTACACCGGGTTCGCGGCGCGGGAGATGTACTTTCGGCGCGCGATGCGCTATCCGCCGTTCAGCGTGCTGGCCAACGTGATTGTGCAGAGTGAGCGGCTGGAGGAGGTGCTGGATTGGGCTACTCGGATTGGGCGATGGTTCGAGCGGCGCAAGCTGGACGGCGTGCGGGTGCTGGGGCCGGCGGCGGCGCCGAACTCACGGTTGAAGCGGATCTATCGCTATCATCTGGTGCTGAAGTCGGAGCGGCGCGCGGTGTTGGGAGCGGCGCTAAGGGAGTTGCTGGCGGTCGTGGATCGGGAGGAGATTCCGCGCAGGGCGGTGGTGGTGGATGTCGACCCGGTGCATTTGATGTGATGGGTGGACGCTACGCGATTGTGCCACTGCGAGCGAGAAGCAGATTCCTGCGGAATGACAACCAGAAAGGCAAGTGCCAAAGCCACGGAAATGCAAAAGGCGAACCCAAATGCGCCTGCGGCGACCTAAATGAAGCTACGGCGAAAAGAACCGCCTCACCAACGGGTGGGAGTGGCTAAAGTCCCCGAGTGCGGCTCAATCCAGCAGTTGCAGTTCCTTGCCGGGCTTGAAGCGGACGGCTTTGCCGGGCGCGATGGTGACCTCGGTGCCGGTGCGCGGGTTGCGGCCGACACCGGTCTTGCGGGGCTTCACGGTGAAGACGCCGAAGCCGCGCAACTCGATGCGATCACTCGCGGCAAGCGCCTTTTTCATGGCGTCAAAGATGGCATCGACGGCAGATTCGGCCTTAGTGC
Organism: Granulicella sp.; assembly: GCA_965277925.1. Lineage (GTDB taxonomy): Bacteria > Acidobacteriota > Terriglobia > Terriglobales > Acidobacteriaceae > Granulicella. The sequence goes on from OZ255850.1 coordinate 4,903,642, forward strand.
GAGGCAGACCGGTCCGATCGACAACGCGGTGGATGAGGTCCTGCTTGATCAAATGCTGCCGCCTTCCGTGGTGTTGGTTCCCGATGCTGCGCTCGAATGCTGGTGAAGCCTGATGACTGCGCGAACTCCACTGGCCTCACAAATTCAATGGTAGAAACCGAGCTTTCGCTTGTCAACGCTTCCGGTCCACGCTTCATGGGATGTGAAAAGGCCCCCGCCGAGTTGTGAACGCCCACAGGAGTTTGCGATAGGCTGGGAACGCAACCCGATGGGGCAGCGTAGTTTCCGGGAAAGGAATGGCATCGCGGCGCATATCCCGCGATGCCGGGCAAACGATGTCGATCAAAAGCGATAAGTGGATTCGGCGGCAGGCGATGGAACATAAGATGATCGAACCGTTCAGCGAGAAGCAGGTGAGCGCGGGCGTGATCTCCTATGGGCTGTCGTCGTATGGCTATGACCTGCGGGTGTCTAACGAGTTCAAGATCTTTACAAACGTCAATAGCGCGATCATCGATCCAAAAAATTTTGACGAGCGCTCGTTCGTGTCGGTAGAGGCCGACAGCGTGATCGTTCCGCCGAACTCGTTCGCGCTGGCGCGGTCCATCGAATACTTCCGCATCCCGCGCGATGTGCTGACCATCTGCGTGGGCAAGAGCACCTATGCGCGCTGCGGCATTATCGTCAATGTGACGCCGTTCGAGCCGGAGTGGGAAGGCTTTGTGACGCTGGAGATCTCGAATACAACGCCGCTGCCGGCGCGGATTTACGCCAACGAGGGTCTGTGCCAGATACTGTTCTTCCAGAGCGACGAGATGTGCGAGGTCAGCTACGGCGATCGCAAGGGGAAGTACCAGCGGCAGCAGGGAATTGTTCTGCCCAAGCTGTAGGGCTGCCAAGCTGTAGGGGTTAGGCGGCATGACAGACGGCGATTGCGCGATATGCTGTTGAAGCCCGGAGAGGGTGCGACGTGATCAGCGAAGAAAAGGCGTGCATCGGAATCATCGTCTCCGATCCCCTGCGCGTTCTCGGGCTCACCAGCATTCTGGAAGAGACCGTGGGTGTGCGGGCGATTGCGCTTGAGATGGACGCCGCCTACACGGACCAGGCCATCATGCTGCTGGTGTTGGGTTCGCGCGGGCCGGCCGAGGCGCTGACCGAGACCATCGCGCGTCTGCGCCGCGAGCGGCCGGCCCTGAAAGTGGTGGTCATGGGCGAGTCGCTGGACCCGGGGCATGTGCAGGCCATCATCGGCGCGGGGGCCAAGGGCTATCTCGCCGAGACCGCCGGGGAGAGCGAGATCAAGATGGCCGTCGAAGTGGTGCTGGACGGGTCGATCTGGGCGCCGCGCAAGGTGCTGGCGCGGCTGATCGATGCGGGAGGCTCGGCGGCCGGATCGACGATGTCCGATGAACCGGTCGAGCAGAAGATGACGCCACGCGAACGCGAAGTTCTGCATCTGTTGAAAGAGGGCGGGTCGAATCGGGACATCGCGGCGGCAATGGGAATCGATGAGGTGACGGTCAAGGCGCATCTTGGCCGGATGTTGCGCAAGACCGGGGCGAGCAACCGTGTGGAGCTCACGTTGCGCGCGCTGGAAGACCAAAATGCTGAGGCGCGCCGGTCGGGGTGATCTTTCGATTGTGGTAACCAAGGTCTACATCCCTCGGTACTCTTGTGCATCCGGAAGTAATCCGGCAAAGTAATGGAAGTACAGACCTGGGAATCGTGGGGTTGTGAAGGGGAGCCGAGAGGCTGTTCTTTACAGCCCCCATTTTTTGTCCGGGGAACCGCTCCGTGAAGTGTACCTCATCCCGGCGGTCTGCTGTGCAATTAATCTCCTCACGCAGCCTAATCTCCTCGTGCAACCCAGCGCAGCCCTTGTCCATCTGAACCTGAGGTGAGCGGACATTACTGAATGTGTCCGCCAACTGCTTCTATTGAAAGGTGATGCGATGAAGAAAGCAATTGGAGTGATGTGCGCTTTGGCGATGTCGGCGGGAATGCTGCCGATCCACGCGCAGGATGCGAAGCTTACGAACCGGATGGACGCGGCGGCGAATGTGATTCAAGAGGTCATGGCAACGCCCGATCACTCGATTCCGTCGTCGATTCTGGAGAATGCCAAATGCGTGGTCGTGGTTCCGGCCTACAAGAAGGCGGCTTTCCTTGTCGGCGGTCAGTATGGCCAGGGCGTGGTGACCTGCCGGACGCCGCGGGGCTGGTCCGCACCGGTATTCGTCCGGCTTGAGGGTGGCAGCTTCGGCTGGCAGATCGGTGGCCAATCCACCGACCTGGTGCTGATCGCCATGAATCAAGGCGGCATGGAGAGCATGCTCAGGAGCAAGGTCAAGCTGGGCGCCGATGCATCGGCGGCGGCGGGTCCGGTGGGACGCAATGCGGCGGCCGATACCAATCTTTACCTGAAGTCGGAGTTTCTGACCTACTCCCGCGCTCGCGGCTTGTTTGCGGGTCTCGATCTGACCGGTACAGACCTCTCGCAGAACGGGGACGACACACGTACCGAGTATGGGTCCAACGAGCCGTTTGAGCGTGTGCTGCACGGCGATGTGCCAACCCCGGCCAACGCGCGGCGCTTCGTCCACACTGTTGCCCGTTACTTCACAGTTGCCCGGGAGCACTAAAGAGATCGTCTTCCGCGCTACCCGATGATCGCAAGGGACAGCTTCGGCTGTCCCTTGTTTTTTGCCGCGAGGCAGAGACTCGCGGGCCTTTACCCGCAGGCCTTCGATGTGCGAGAACTTACGGGCGGGCCGGCGCGCCCGTTTTGCGTAGACTTGTAGTTGTTGACGGATTTGAGTCAGAACGAGGCCGACGGCCGAAACTCCATTCGGCAGCCGCTAGAGTATTGGGGGCTGCGGCTGCTGGTTGGCGCTGTAGGGGCGCTGCCGCGTCCGTTGGCCCGCGGAGTAGGCGCAGGGGTAGGCGCTGCCGCCTGGACGCTGCTGGGGCGTCTGAGGGGCGTTGGACTGCGCAACCTGGAGCTGGCGCTGCCTGAAAAAAGCGCGGAGGAGCGGAAGACGATCCTGCGCGGCGTCTACCGCTCGCTCGGCTGGCAGATCGGCGAGTTCTGCAAGATGGACGGCTACACCAAGCAGCAGGCGGACAAATTCATCCGTTACGAGGGACTAGAGCACTATCTGGGCGCCCGCGATCGCGGCAAAGGTGTGCTGGTGCTGACTGGGCATCTGGGAGCCTGGGAGCTTTCGAGCTTTTATCACTCGCTGGCTGGCCATCCTATGTCGCTGGTGATCCGCCGGCTGGACAATCCGCTGGTCGATGCGTGGGTGAACTCCATCCGCTGTCTGCACGGCAACCGCGTCATCCACAAGGACGACTTCGCGCGCGGGCTGCTCACGGCGATGCAGCGCGGCGAGACAGTTGGGATTTTAATGGACACCAACATGACGCCGCCGCAGGGGACGTTTGTTCCGTTCTTCGGCGTCGAGGCCTGCACCGCGTCGGGCATGGCGCGCGTGGCGCTGCGCTCGGGAGCGGCCGTGCTGCCCGGTTTTCTGCTGTGGGAAGCGGCGGAGCGGCGGTATGTGCTGCGCTTCGGGCCGGAGCTGGAACTGGTGCGAACCGGCGATCAGGAGGGGGATATCCTCGCCAATACGGCGCTGTTCACCGCGACGATTGAATCGTACATTCGCAGGTATCCTGAGCAGTGGCTGTGGGTGCACCGGCGCTGGAAGACGCGGCCGGAGGGAGAAAGGAAGCTCTATCCGTGAACAGGATTACGATCAGGGAGATTCATGAGCTGCTTCGGCTGGTGACGAGCTCGCTTGAGGAAAACGGCGAGAGGTCCTTCTTGCGCGTCTCCAGTGTTGAGGACGCGGACCTGGAATCGATCGTCTTCGCGCAGGATGAGGCTTCACTGGAAAAGGCGCTGGCGAGCGCGGCGGGACTGATCCTGGCTCCACTTAGCCTGGCGCCGCTTATCGCAGAGGGCCAGGCCCGAGAATTCGGACCTGGGGCACCCGTTGCGCGCGGTTCCGACAGCCGCGTGCTGCGGGTCCGCGACCCCAAGTACGCGTTCGCCGTTTGCGGACAAGCGCTGAATGGGGATGCGGCGGGTTTTATTCATGCTTCGGCCGTGGTCGATGCGGGCGCTGCGGTGGGCTACGGGACGTCGGTGGGCGCGGGTACGGTGATCGAAGCTGGGGCAGACGTGGGTGAATATTGCACGATTGCGAGCAATGTCACGATTTATGGGAACGTGGTGATCGGCGATTACGTGGAAGTGCAGGCGGGTGCGGTGCTGGGCTCGATGGGCTTCGGCTATGTGCGCGGCCCAGACGGCGAGAACGATGGCAGGTATGTCCGGTTCCCGCAGCAGGGCAGGCTGGTGATCGAAGACGAGGTTGAGATCGGCGCGAACACCACCATCGACCGCGGCGCGCTGGGCGAGACGCGCATCGGGAGTGGGACCAAGATCGATAACCAGGTGCACATCGGGCACAACTGCCGCATTGGTAAGAACGTGGTGATCGCCGCGCAGGTGGGGATTTCTGGTTCGTGCGTGGTGGAGGATGGCGTGGTCATGGCAGGACAAGTTGGGCTGGGCGATCATGTGACGATTGGCCCTGGAGTGATTCTCGGCGGAGCTTCCGGCGTGTTTCCGGGAAAGCGGCTGGATGGACCGGGCCAGATGTTCATGGGCGTGCCGGCCGAGCCGCTGAAGGATTATCTGAAGACGTTGGCGCGGGTGCGGCGTCTGAAGTAAGCAGAACCGTGGGTGCGACGGCGCAATAACAGGTCGCCCCGACGGTGTAGGCGGCCAAACAGCAGATTCCTGCCGAATGACAACCAGAAAAGCAAGTGCGAGAACAACGGAAGGCGTTATGGCGATTGTCGTGGTCGGCGGACATACGCGGAATATCGGTAAGACGAGCGTGGTCGCGGGGTTGATCGCGGCGCTGCCCGAGATGCGCTGGACGGCGATCAAGATTACACAGTTTGGGCATGGGGTGTGCTCGGCCAACGGCGAGCCCTGCGACTGCGAGACAGCCGATCACACGATGGCCGTCAGCGAAGAGCGAGAGCGGGGGAGCGGGACCGACTCCTCCCGCTATCTGGCGGCCGGTGCGGCGCGGTCGTTCTGGGTGCGGACGCGGCAGGGGCAGTTGAGCGAAGCGATGCCTCGGGTGCGCGGGCTGCTGGCGCGGGCGGAGAACGTGGTCATCGAGTCCAACAGCGTGCTGCGCTTCCTGCAGCCTGATGTGTCGTTGAGCGTGCTCGATCCTGGCGTAAGCGACTTCAAGGCGACGGCGCTGCGTTATCTGGATCGCGTGGATGCGCTGGTGGTGCCTGAAGGGGCGCGGTTCAAATCCGACGCTGCGTGGGGCGGGGTATCGCTGCGATTGATTGAAGGCAAGCCAAAGTTTTATCTTCGGCCGCCGGTGTATTGCAGTGAGGAGCTTGCGGAGTTTGTCGCGCAGCGGGTGCGTGGGGTAGGCGTGGAAGAGCAGAAGCAGATCCCTGCGGGATGACAACCAGAAAGACAAAGACAAAGGCAAAGGCAAGACTTGCTTTTCTGGTTGTCATCCCGCAGCGCAGCGGAGGAATCTGCTTCTGGGGCGACGACACACCGGCGGGGAACTCCCACAACAAAAAGGCCATCTCCGTTGAAGGAGATGGCCTTTTTGTGCGAAATTGCGTTGGGTTTAGCTGAAGCCGTTCGGGCCGGCGTTCATGCCATTGGGGAAGAAGACTCCCTTGGCCGGGGTGACGACCGATCCGCTGGTGCCGATTGCGCCGCCGCCAGTGACGATGTTCAGTACCTGGGTAGTGGTGCGAGCGAACGCAATGGAGTTGACCATATCCGTGGCGGTGAGGTCGACGTCGACGATATGCGTCGATGTGACGTTGGCGCCGCCGCCGAGCGAGACCTGCGCGGTGGCCAGGCCGTAATCGTCCGGAGTTGGGTCGTAGGTGCCGCTGCTTCCCGTACTGGAACCAGCGGCAACGTTGGAGAGGTGGGCGCGCAGGGCTGAGATGGAGTTTGTATAGCCGACCAGACCCATCGAGCCGGTCGAATCGATGTTGTTGAGGGTGGTACGGATGAGGCCGGCGTGATAGGCCTCGACCGCGAGGATGCCTGCGGCGACGGGGAGCGTGGTTGTCGTTCCTGTGAGCAGCGACGCCGCGCCATGATACGCGGTGACTCCGACGTCCTCGAAGACATAAGCGCCGACGAGGAAGACGTTGTCAGAGCCGTAGGGGCTGAAGGCGGCTGGAATATTGCCGGCCGGAGTCAAGCCATTGGCTGCCGCAGCGAGCATCTGCCAGGATGTGCCGAGGTTGATGGCCGGCTGTGCGACGGCCATGCTGCCCAGCGCTCCTTGCAGGGTCAATACATGCTTGCCTTCCTCGATGGCTGTTTCGATGGCGTAGGAGGCGGCCGTAATGGTCGCGAACGGCACCTGGCTGCCGCCTGAGACGGTTCCCGCAGTACCTACGCTTCCCGTGATCGGGATTCCGGCGGTTGGGCCACCGGCTTTCGTCGAGGCAGCGTTAGGCTTATCGATGGTGGTGCCGAACGCGGAGAGGTAGTAGAAGTTCGCTTCAAGGTACTCGAGGTTGAGAGCGAAGTTGAGGATGTCGTTGTCGGTATAGGCTCCCGCAGCCTTCGCCTGGCGAGTTGTGCCGAGCATCAGGGCTGCGAGAGAGGTTGCGCCAAGAGTCAGCATCTTGCGCCGGCTCTTGACGATAATGTCATCCAGAATTTGAGTCTCTTGATTTGCCATGAGAATTATCCGTCCTTAGTGGGTCGCTTTAGGCTGTGGTGGTGGCGAAGATGCTGTTCAGGCCATTGGGGAAGAAGCCGCCCTTGCTGACGACTCCCGCAGGCGCACCGTAGACGATGTGGGTAACTTGGTTGACGGTACGAGCGAAACCTACAGCCTTGACCGGATCGGCCGCGACGATGGAACTGGGGGTTGTCAAGCTGGTTGGAAGAGTCAAGAGAGTCTCAACCGATCCACTCGTAGAAGGAGCCGCGGTGTTACCGATGGTGAGCGACGCGCGCAGAGCTTCCACTTGATTAGCGTAGGTGAGATACGGCACATTCGCAGGCAACGTGATGGCGCCGCCCGTAATGGCTGTTCGGATGTAGGCTGCGTGATAAGCCTCAACCGCGAGAATGCCGGCGGCAGCGGTCAGATAACCGGATTTGACGCCAGCGGCGCTGATCAGCGGAGCCGCGCCGGAGTAGGCGGTGACGCCCACGTCCTCGAAGATGAAGGCGCCGACGAGAAACGCGTTGAAGCTGGCGAAGGGACTGAAGTTCGCCGGGATTGTACCTGCGGGAGTGGTCGCCGAATTGGCTGCCGTACCCAGCGGCCCGAAGAAGGTGAGATCGATGTTCGGCATGGGGACGGCTGCGGTCGATAGCGCGGAGCGGAGGAAGCGGACATGCGCCTGCTCTTCGAAGGCGATCTCGTTAATGATGTCCATCTGGGCGGGCGTGCCGGGAACCGCGGTCGCGCCGGTCGACGTGACCGTGCCCATCGTATACGTCCCGGTGTAGCCCGAGGGCGCTGCCGTGTCGGAGGCCATAAGACCTTTGCCCGTTGCCGCATACAGGTAAAACTGAGCTTCGAGGTATTCGAGGTTCAGCGCGAAGTTCAGCACGTCGGCATCGGTAGCTGCGCCGGTGCCGGTGGGGGGTAGCGTGACGGTGCCGTTGTCGCTGCAACCGGCCACCATGGTTGCCGCCGCCACTCCACCTGCGCCGGCCAGAAACGATCGCCGCGAAAAGAGATCATTGAGTTTCTTGTCTAGTCTGTCCACGATACCTTCTCCTGTTTGTTGCCGTTAAAGAACTGAACGAAAATGCGTCGAGCACGCAAGCATTGGGTCGAGCACTCAAAGTATGTGTGCTCTTCGTTAGGAGTAACGCGGAGGCTGGAAGGTTGGATTGGAAGTATTTATACCTTGGGTACATGGCCCGTAATGGGAACGAAAAGATCCAGAGAAGACAGCCGCTGCGGAAATCGGTAGGGAAATCAAAGGCTTTGCACGGGCAGCGATACTAAGTCGTTAACACACGCGACCTCGCGCTGCACGAAGGGCTCGGCATAGCGCACACCGGCGAGCAGACCGTAGTGACGCGCGGTGGCGAAGGTGCGCTCGCGGATCTCTTCTTCGGGGACGAAGAGACCCGCACCCGTGGGCTGTTCACCGTACTGCGAACGGTAAGCCAGCAGCGATTGCAAGCGAGTCTCGATGTGCGTCGTGATGTCGACAACGAAAGTAGGGCGCACATCCGCGTAGAGCGAGGCGTAGAGGATCTTGTAGGGCCGGTGCGGCGGGCCGCCTTCCGCGGGCAGATCGAGACGGGCCAGGCCGGCAACGAAGCAGGCCTCATAGCCCAGAGTGGAAGCGGTGTAGTGGTCGGGGTGGCGGCCCTGCCAATACGGAAGGATGACCACGCGCGGACGCAGACGGCGCAGCACAGCGGCGATCTTTAGCCGGTTTTCCAGGGTGTTCTGCACGTTGCCGTCGGGCAGGTCGAGCGCCTCACGATAATCCACGTGAAGTATCTTGGTGGCTTCGGCGGCTTCCGAGGCGCGCTGCTCGGCGGTGCCGCGCGTTCCTGCTTCGCCGCGCGTGAGGTCGAGGATGGCGGTGCGCCAGCCCAGCGCCTGCTGTACTAAGAGTGTTCCGCCGCAGGTCTGCTCCACATCGTCGCGGTGGGCCGCGATGGCAAGGACATCGACAGTCGCGGCGGACGTTTTGTTCGCTGCAGGCGCTGGTGGATGGGCCATCGGCGAACTCAGTTGGCGCTGTTGGTGAGCGCGTCCATATAGGCGACGTCGTTCACCGTACCCTGGACCGTGATGTTGAAGTTGTTGATCTCGGCGCCCGCAGGGCCGCCATTGGCGTCCTCGCCGTTCACCTCCGAAACCGGAGTGGGAGAGATTCCGGTGTAGAAGGCGTGGATCTGGCCGCCGTACGCCGTATACACCTTGTGAAAGTTCTGCACCCAGCAGATGCCGGTGAGGCTGCCGTAGTAGAACTGGTTCTGGTTGGTATTGGGATAGGCGACCGGGACCGGGCTGGTGGGCGATTGGGTGACAGCCGGAACGATCTGCGCCTTGGGTGTCGCGCCGCCGAGGGTGACCATCGTGAGGCAGTTGTAGTTGCCGGCTTGCGTGGTGGTCCCATTCGCGGCAAGCTGCTGCGCGGCGACGGCCGCGCGCACGCCGGTGGAGCACTGCGAGGAGCCGATCCACAGCGTGTTGTTGTCGGCGAACAGCATCCTGGTGTGGGTGCCGTCGGAGATGGAAATCGGAGCGCCGGCCGTGTAGTTGGTGAGGCTGAGCTGCGTAAGATTGCCGGCGAACAGACCAGCGTAGGGGCCGCTGGCCTGAAGCTGCTGGCCGGAGAGATACAGCGTTGTACCGTCGGAGAGCGCGTCCGTAACGCCGCCGGGAATCGGAATGGGATTGGCGACGGGCAGGACGGTGAGCGGGGAAGGCGCGCCGGGGCTGAGCGGATTCACCGTGGGGATGGTGTTGATGTTGAGCGCGGACATCTGCAGGAAGGCCACGCTGGCGGTCGTGCCGCCGCACTCCGGTCCGCAGTTCAGCACGTAGGCGGTGGTGCCGTCGAGCGAGAAGGAAACGTTGGTGGGATGGTCATAGGTGCCGGCCGGCCCACCCACCGGCACCACGCAGAAGACCGGCAGCAGCAGCGGTTCGCAGTCCACCGAGCCCGGCGGCGCTACGGGATTGCCGGTAGCGGGCAGTTTGACCACGCGGTACAGCGTGTTGGAGTTGCGCAGCATGGCCAGGATGACGCTGTCTCCCTGATCGATGACCACTTTATCGACATTGGGAAGATTCAGGGCGTAGGTGCCGCCGCTGACGACCACGAGTTCACCGGCCTGCTCGGCGGCGCCTGCGAACAACCCGCCGTTGGGCGCGGCGGCGGCCGAAGGAGAGCCGGCGCCAAAGCTGCCGGCCGGACCCGCACCGGCCTCCGTGCTGTAGTTGATGGTGGTGAGACCGCCGTCGTTAGAGGAGAACACATAGCCGGCGGTCTCCTCGGGAAAGTTGATGATGTCGACGGGATTGGCGTTGGAGTAGCCGGAGATGGCGTGAAAGCGGACAGTGTTCTGAATGTTGCCGCGAAGATCGTTGAGGCCGTCGAGGATCTCCAGGCCGCCGGTCGAACCGTTGGCCGTGTAGGCCACCAGAACGCGCTCCAGCAGACCGCTGGGAGGAGTGGCGCGGCCAGCGTAGTTGTACTGCGGATAGTAGTAGAGCGGGCGGCGGCAGCCGGAAAGTGTCAGCATCGACGCGGCCAAAAGGAGGCCCGTGACAACCAGGGCGGACAGACTTCTATTCTTCAACGTGAACCACTCCAAGCATCGAGCTCCAAGCATCAAGCGCCACCGCGCCGGGACTGCTAATTCTGCCCCAAGTATAGCAGGGCAGACGCGCGGATTCCTTCCGCTGGGCCGCCCGGCGAAGCTGTTTCGGGATTCACGCGAAGCCGTTTCGCGATACCGGCGAAGCCGTTTTGCGATATAGGCGAAGCGATTTCGCGATATAGGCGAAGCCATCTCGCGATATAGGATGAAGCTTGCGCAATCGCAATTTAGAGACGGCACAGGAGTGGGGCGGGAGATCGATGGCAGGTGCGGTGGACAGGCTTTTCAGCGGTGCGACGGTGCTCTGCGACGGCGCAATGGGCACCATGCTGTATAGCTGCGGCGTGTTCATCAACCGCTGCTACGACGAGTTGAATGTGACCCAGCCGGAGACCGTGCGCTCGGTGCATGAGGGCTATCTGCAGGCCGGCGCGCAGATCGTCGAGACCAACACTTTTGGCGCCAATGCGTTTCGTCTGGAGCACTTCGGCCTGCGCGATAAAGTCGCCGAATTCAATCGCGCCGGCGCGGCGATCGCGCGGCAGTGCGTGGATGCGATTCGCGAAAAACAGGGAACGGAGGCGTTCGTTGCGGGCGCTGTGGGTTCGCTGGGTCTGCGGCTTGCGCCCGCCGGGGAGACGACGCTGAGCCAGGCGCGCGCGGCGTTTGCGGAACAGATCGCAGCATTGGCCGAGGGCGGCGTCGATCTGCTCATTGCCGAGACGATGATGTCGATCGATGAGGCCGAACAGGCCGTGCTCGCCGCGCGTGAGGTCGCGCCGCAGTTGAAGATTGCCGTCCTGATGACAGTGGATGAGGATGCGAATTGTCTCGACGGCAACAGTTCCGAGCAGGCGGCGGAGCGGCTGACCGCAGCAGGCGCGGATGCGGTGGGGTGCAACTGCAGCGCCGGTCCGGCGACGGTGCTGGCCGTGATCGAACGGATGCGCGCCGTCACCCGGCTGCCTCTGGTGGCCATGCCCAACGCCGGTCTGCCGCGCAGCGTCGAAGGCCGCAACATCTATCTCAGCTCGCCGGAGTACATGGGTAGCTTCGCGCGCAAGTTCGTTCGCGCGGGAGCAAGCTGGGTGGGCGGTTGCTGCGGCACAACGCCGGCGCATATCCGCTCGATGCGCGGGGCGCTGCGCGCGATGGAGGCGCAGGAATCGGGCGAGAGCAGCGTGGCTGCATCCGAGGCCGCGAAGGCCGGCGGCGCGGTCGAGGTGAAGGATGCTGTCAACGAAAAAGCCATCGAGCCGAAGCCGCTGCGCGAGCGCTCGCTGATTGGTCAGAGAATCGCCGACGGTGAGTTTGTGACAATGGTGGAGATCGTTCCGCCCAAGGGCTTCGACTGCACGAAAGAACTTGCGGGCGCGGCGTTGCTGGCGCGACGCGGCGTGAATGCCATCAACGTGCCGGACTCCCCGCGGGCCAGCGCGCGGATGAGCGCGCAGAGTTTATGCGTGCAGATCCAGCAGCAGGTCGGCGTCGAGACGGTGCTGCATTACACCTGCCGTGATCGCAATATTCTAAGCATTCAAAGCGATCTTTTGGGCGCGTCTTCTATCGGGCTGAAAAATATTCTTTGTCTCACCGGCGACCCGCCGAAGATGGGCAACTATCCCAATGCGACCGCGGTCTTTGATGTGGATGCGATCGGTCTGACGAAGATCGTGCGCGGCTTCAATCGCGGGCTGGACATCGGTGGCGGACCGATCGGCGGGTCGACGGGATTCACGATCTCGGTGGCCGCGAATCCCGGCGTTCCCGACCTCGATCACGAGGTGAGACGCTTTGCCTACAAGGTCGAGGCGGGTGCAGAGTTCTGCATCACGCAGCCGGTCTTCGACCTCCAGCTGCTGGAGGATTTTCTGCGCCGCATAGAAGGCTTTCGCATTCCGGTGGTTGCGGGAATATGGCCGCTGACCAGCGTGCGCAACGCGGAGTTCATGAAAAACGATCTTAAGGTGTCGATGCCCGACGAGATACTGGCGCGCATGGCCGCCGCGCCCAACAAAGAGGCCGCACTGGCCGAGGGTCTGAGGATTGCGCAGGAGATGCTGGCCAGCGTGCGCGGCGAGGTGCAGGGTGTGCAGGTGAGCGCGCCGTTTGGCAAGTTCGGTGCCGCGGCTGAGGTGCTCGGACTGTTAGAGGAGGGGTCGTAATGGCGAGCTTTGAAGACCAACTGGCGGAGCTGGAAAAGATCGTCGAGCGGCTCGAGCGCGGCGATCTGACGCTGGAGGAAAATGTCGGCCTGTTCGAACGCGGCGTCCATCTTTCGGACGCATGCAAGGCCCAGCTTTCGAGCGCGGAGAGCCGCATCCAGGTGCTTCTCGATCCGACCGAGCGCGGGCCGGTGAGGGTGCAGGAGTTGGCGCTTGAAGTGGCGGATGAAGAGGGCGATGAGGAAGAGGACGCGGACGATGGCCGCCTCTAGCGATCCCGCGTGGTGACGAAGCCGGGAACCCAGAGCAGGGCGCGCTTGTACTCGTTGTCGGGCAGCTCCGCGATGGACTGGCGCGCGGCCTCGGCGTAGGCGCAGGCCGTGTCCATGGCGTAGGCCAGCGAGCCGTGACGGCGCAGGATTTCGAGGATGTCGGCGTGCGCGACGCGCGTGAAGCTGCGGTCGGCGAGCACGGTGCGGATGGCTTCGCGGTCGGCTCCGGTCCCGCGTTCGAGCGCGTGGATCACGGCCAGCGTGGCCTTTCCCTCGCGCAGGTCGGAGGCCGATGGTTTGCCGAGGACATCGTCCTGCGCGGTGAGGTCGAGCACGTCATCGACGATCTGGAATGCGAGCCCGAGATTGCGCCCATACTCGCCCATGCATTCTTCGTAGGGCGCGTAGGCTTTGGCTTCTGCGTCGGAAGCGGCGGCGTTCGCGAGGACCGCGCCAAGCTGCATTGAGACCTTAAACAGACATGCGGTCTTGCGATAGATCAGGTCGAAGTACTCTTCTTCGTTGATCAGGCGGCCGAGTTTTTCCATCTGCAGGAGCTCGCCCTCGACCATCTCCTGGGTGAGCGAGATGAGCAGGTCGAGGATGCGGAAGTTGCGCTCGGCAAGCGCGGTCTGGAAGGCCTGCATGTAGAGCCAGTCGCCGGCCAGGACGCATTTGGCGTTGCCCCAGGTGGTATTCGAGGATGGGCGTCCGCGGCGGGTGCTGGCTTCGTCGATGATGTCGTCGTGAACCAGTGTGGCGGTGTGCAGCATCTCGACCACGGCGCCCAGACGGATGCGGCAGTCGCTCTCGCAGCCGAGCGCTTTCGCCGCGAGCAGCAGAAGCAGCGGCCGGATGCGCTTGCCACCCCCGGAGATCAGATACCTCGCGATGTCGGTGACGACCGTGACGGGTGAGTCGGATTGCCGCGAGAACTCCCGCTCGATGGCGGCGAGATCGTCTTGCAGAAGGTCGAAGACCTCGGCAGCCGTCGCGATGGAGAGGGGACTCACGCTCATTCAGGGTAGCAGGTGGTTGAGGAGCGCGAAGACTCGTGAAGACATGTGCGCCTGTATGTTTTCGTTGGATGCAGATTAGTTGGAGCGGAAGTTCGTGAACTGGAGATCGACGCCGAAGTCCTTGCCGCGCAGCAGTCCCATGACCTCCTGCAATGTGTCGCGGTCCTTGGAGGTGACGCGCACCGTATCGCCCTGAATGCTGGCCTGCGCCTTCTTTTTGGAGTCCTTGATGAGCGCGACGATTTTCTTCGCCGGTTCACCCCCGATGCCCTGCTTCAGCTTGATCTTCTGGCGCACCGAGGAGTTCGACGCGGGCTCGATCTTCTCGTACTCGAGGTTCTTAAGCGACACGCCGCGCTTGACCAGTTTCTGCGACAGGATTTCGATCACCGCCTTTAGCGTGTACTCATCCTGGCTGGCGAGCTGGACGGTATCTGTCCCTTCGAGTGCAATGGTGGACTTGGAGCTCTTAAGGTCGAAGCGCGCGTTGACCTCTTTGCTAGCCTGGTCGATGGCGTTCTTGACTTCCTGAATTTCAACCTTGCTGACGATGTCGAAGCTGTTATCGGCTGCCATAATTTGGTTTTCCTTTGCAGAGCTATTATGCGGCCAGAGACCGGAAAGACAAAGACGAACGCCGAGATCGCGGCGGAAAACGCGAAGGGCGCAGTGAATGCGTCGGCTAGGCCAGGGTTTCAGGGAAGAGCGCGTGAAAGTTGGATGTGGTCTGTTCGGCGAGAGCTTCGGGCGTGATGCCGCGAAGCTCGGCGAGAAACTTTGCGGTGAGCTCGACGTTGGCCGGCTCGTTGGTCTGGCCGCGCAGGGGGATGGGCGCGAGGAACGGAGCATCGGTCTCGACCAGGATGCGATCGGCGGCCGCGGCGGCGGCGATGGCCTGAATCTCCGTCGACTTGCTATAGGTGACATTGCCGGCAAAGGAAAGATAAAAGCCGGCGGCGAGAGACGCTTCGGCCTGCGCCTGGTTGCCGGAAAAGCAATGCATGATCCCGGCTCGCGGCGGCCCAGGTGCGAAGGGCGTCCCGTGCTCGGCGATCAGGCGCAGCAGGTCGTCCCAGGCTGCGGTCGGATTCGCGCCGTTGAATTTTGCCTTGGCTGCGGGGTTCGCGTGCTCCGACGTCCGGCAATGAATGACGAGGGGCTTGTGCGCGGCCGTCGCAATCTTCATCTGCGCGATGAAGGCCGCCTGCTGGACCGCGATATCTGGATTGTCGAGGTGATAGTAGTCGAGACCGATCTCGCCGATGGCGAGGCAGCGCGGATCGTCGGCCAGCGTCGCGAGCTTGGCGAGATTCTCGGCTGTGGCCTGGTGCGCCTCCTGCGGATGAATGCCGGCCGTGGCCCAAATTTGAATTCCGCTGAGGGTATCTGCGCGAGCTAGGTCCAACGCGCGGTGCATGGTGGCCGGCCCGTCGCCGATGCCGATGGCAAGCAGGCCGGCGACGCCGGCGGCCCGTGCCTTGGCGAAGATCGCGGGCAGGTCAGAGTAGTCGTCGAGATGGCAATGGGAGTCGATCAGGTTCATCACCTCTTTAGCCTACAAGGCGAGCGTTGATCCGGCGCCACGGGACGCGGCAGCAGGCGGGGACTGCCTGGCGTCGTACGGGAGTACGATAGTTGGCGATGACTTTGTTTGGCTGGGATTTCCTGAACGATGCCGAGGCTGGCGACGATCCCCAGTCGGGCGGAGGCGCGGAAGCCGCGAACAGCAACGGCGATCTGGGGTCGGCATCGCGCGTCTTCTCGTATGCGGATCTGATGGTGCGCACAGCGGCGAATGGCGGCCAGGGCCGCAACGTGCTGCATGGGCGGCTGGTCACCGGCGAAGCGGTCGCGATACACGAGTCGATGCAGCCCGCGAACTCGACGCCCAACCCGGCGCATCGCATCCAGCACAGCGAGGTCATCTGCGTGCGCGAGGGCACGCTGGAGTTTCTGCACGATGGCAAGACCGAGCGGGTCGGAAGCGGCGGCATCATCTTTGTCGCTAAAGGAACGACGCACCAGGTGCGCAACGTGGGCGATGGACCGGCCGCGTATTTTGTGGTCGCCATCGGCGGCGATGTCAACAAATAAGGAGCAGCATGGAGATCAATCGTAGAGACGCGTGTGTGGCGATGGCGGCGTTCGCCTCGCTGGGCAGCCTGATGGCGAAGGCACAGGAGGCGGAGACGTCCGGCCGAGCGCAGGCCGGTGCGAGCAGCAGCGGCCCGAGCGAGGACCTGGCCATATCGAGGGTCTTCCGCTTCGACGAGATGCCGGTCAAGCCCAGCTCCAACGGCGGCTGGGCGCGCGCGGTGCTGCACGGCACGCTGCCTACTGGCGAGTATGTCGAGGTGCACGAAACTATGCTGCCCGCGGGCCAGATGCCGCACCCGCCGCACAAGCATCGCAACACCGAATTCGTGCTGATCCGGCAGGGCAAGCTGGAGTTCCTGAACGAGGGCAAACCGCAGCCCGTCGGCGTGGGCGACGTTGTCTATACTGCATCGAACCGGATGCACGGAATGAAGAATGTTGGCGACACGCCGGCGCTGTACTTCGTGGTGTCGGTGAGCCACCCGTAGATGGAGCGCGAATATTTGCGGCTGCATCGCATCGCTGTTGCTTTTCTGGTTGTCATTCCGTAGGAATCTGCTGTATCGGCTGCCGATACAGCATCAAACAACCCCTCCGCCCTATTTGAGCCTCGATCCGAGGGCGATGTCTTCGGCCATCGTGGCCAAAATCGGCTTGCCCGGTTTGCCATCTTTTTCCTCGCTCGCGGCCAGCAGCATGCCGTGCGATTCGAGCCCGCGCATCTTCCGCGGCGCGAGATTGGTGATGACCACGATGCGCCGGCCGATGAGTTCCTCGGGCGTGTAGAACTCGGCGATCCCGGAGAGGATCTGACGCTTTTCGTAGCCGAGATCGACTTCGAGCCGGAGCAGCTTGTCGGCCTTGGGGATGCGCTCCGCGACGAGAATTTGCGCCACGCGGAGCTCGATTTTGGCGAAATCGGCGATGGTAATTTGTGCGGTGGCGGATGGTGTTTCTGCGGTGGAGGCTGCGGTGACGGGATGGGCGGCGGGCTGGTTGGCGAAGATGCCGCTGGCCGGGACTTCGGTATGCGACGGGGTCGGCTGCGGGCCGGTGCCGAGCGCGCTGCTGCCGCCGACCGTGAGCGGGCCGCTCGGCTCAGCCAGCGAGTTCATGGAACTGGTGCGGGGCGGAGCGCCGGGATGAGACGGGTCGTCGGTGATGGGCTGGGTGGGGTCGAGTTCGGTTGTGAGTTTTGTTTCGCGAGGGCTGGCGGCGTTCTGTTCTTCCATGTCATTCATGATCTGGGCGAGTCCTTTGTCGGCGCGAGGGAAGATGGGGGTGAGGGGGCCGAGTTTGGTTCCGGGTTTCAGGCCGCCCCATTGGAATTCATCCAGCTCGGGATTGTCTGTTGCTTGAATGGAGATAGCTAAACCGCCATCTCTCCTACTGTGATTGATGTCACGTAATCCAAGCTGGTGCCAAACTTTCTCGGTGGCAGATGGAATAAATGGGTCCAGCAGCGCCGTGGCAATACGGATAGATTCACAAGCGGCGTAGAGACAGTTCCGAAGTTCTTCCTGGCTACTCTCTTCCAACTTTTTATATAGCAGCCAGGGCTTTTTTGCGGAAATGAATTCGTCGGTAGCAGCGATGAGCATCGCCACGTAATCTAGGCATCCCTGCTCGCCTCCTTGGATTCTCGGCACCCCCCTTTCTGGCACAAGTCCCTTTTTGAGTTCCGAATCGAAGCCCCGTGAAAGGAGAAGTTGCGCTATTGTCCGCTCGTAGAAAAAGCAGACTGCGGCTGCCAAGCGTGCCAGATCGTGATCCAACACGTTTACGAAGGGGCCGAATTCCCGCGGGTGGCCGACAAGCCCGCCCTTCGGGAGCTTCCGCACAGCGATTTGCATAACGCACGTGTTGTTGATCGTGTGTTGGGGTATTGTTCCATCTGAGTATCGTTGAACCATGGTAAGCGTGCGGCTGACGAGATTGCCATACCCGTTGGCGAGGTCGGCGTTGTAGCGGGTGATGAGGGCGTCGAAGCTGAAGCTGCCGTCCTGGCCGAAGGGGATTTCGCGCAGCAGGTAGTAGCGCAGCACATCGGCGGCGAAGAGGTCGCGCTCGGCCTTGGTGCTCTCGGGGAACTGCTTGCCATAAACACGGTCGCCGAAGGCGTCGAGGATGGTTTCGGTGCGGACGATGTTGCCCTTGGACTTCGACATCTTGGAGTTGTCGAAGAGCAGCCAGCCGTGCGCGGTGATCTGTTTGGGCAGCGGCAGGCCGGCGGCGAGCAAAAACGCCGGCCAGTAGACACAGTGGAAGCGGATGATCTCTTTGCCGACAAGGTGCAGGTCGGCGGGCCAGAATTTCTTGAAGAGAGTTTCATCATCGCTGCCGTAGCCAAGGGCGGTAATGTAGTTCGCGAGGGCGTCGAGCCAGACGTAGATGACGTGCTTCTGTTGGGCGGCGCTGGCGGCGGGCTCGGGGACGGGGATGCCCCAGGTGAAGCTGCTGCGCGAGATGCTGAGGTCTTTGAGAGCGCCGGGGATGTAAGGGGTGCCGAGGGCGGAGTGGGCGATGGTGGCTCCCTGTACCCCACTCATGTCGCGATGAGACTGCGCCATGAATGGCCCACCCGGTTCCGTGGTTGTGGAGACATTCCCGCGGAGGAAGCTGAGGACTTCGTTGCGGCGGGATTCGGGGGTGATGAAGAGGATGTTGCTTTCGATGAGGTCGAGCAGCGGGCGCTGGAACTCGCTCAGCTTGAAGAAGAAGTTCTCTTCGGTGAGGGTTTCGGTGGGGCGGCCGCAGTCGGGACAGGGTTCGCCGGGGGCCACGTCGACGAAGGCCTCGTCCGAGACGCAGTACTGTCCGGTGTAGCTGGCGAGATAGATGAAGCCACGCGCATAAAGCTCGCTGAAGAGCTTCTGGACGCCGCGCTGGTGGCGAGGGTCGGTGGTGCGGATGTAATCATAGTGAAACAGCGGATCGCTTGAATCTCTAGCTATGCCCATGCGCTTCCACAGGTTCTCGAAGGACTTCGAGACCTGATCGGCGAACTGCTGGGGAGGGATGCCGGCGGCAGCGGCGGAGCGGGCGATCTTCTGGCCGTGCTCGTCGGTGCCGGTGAGGAAAAACGTATCGTCGCCCAGCAGACGATGACGGCGCGCGAGCACATCGGCGACGATGGTCGTGTAGGCGTGGCCGATGTGCGGCCGCGCGTTGACGTAGTAGATCGGCGTGGTGAGATAGAACTTGCTCGGCTCGTTGGACATTCGTGTCGCTCCAGTTTACAGGGGCAGCGATTCTGGATTCGAGGGAATGCATAGCGGGGCTTCCAGGCCGCTGGGACGAAGCCAAAACCGCGGCGCTCTCCACCGCGTAAGTCCAGAGTCGTAGACTTACGTCTAAGAGGGTGCTGTCGAGTTTGTCGTTTCCATCGCCACGGCTCTCAAGCTGCACAGGTTCCAGAGGTTCCACCCCAATGTTCAAGCGTCTCACTCTCGTCCTGCTCGCCCTCGCCGCCCCCGTCGTCGGTACGGCGAGCGCCCGCGCGGCCATCCCCACCCGCGCCCAGATCGACGTTACCGGCTACGTGATCCACGCCGACCTCGACCCCGCGACCGGCAAGCTCAGCGCCACCGCCGTAGTCACCTTCACGGCGCTCGAGGACCTCAACCTCGCGGTCTTCGGCCTCAACAACGGTCTGCAGCTCACCTCAGTCAGCGACGCTTCCAAGCCCAGCGCGACCCCGGGCCCCAGCCTGGTTTACGACCGCAACGTTACCGACTCCACCGTTCGCGTCACCCCCGCGGCCATCCTGCCCAAGGGCTCGATCTCCACCTGGACCTTCACCTACGCGGGTGCGCCGACGGTCAACACCAGCCCGGTCGACGGCATCGACTTCGCCCAGGTCGGCGACCCGATCAGCTTCCTGCTCTACCCCGGCCGCTGGTTTCCGATCGCCATGCCCGGCCTCTTCACCGACCGCTTCACCGCTGAAATCCACGTCACCGTCCCCACCGGCGAGCACGTCATCGGCTCAGGCATCGCCGGCGAGCACGCGGCGCCCGCGAACGGTGGCCCGGCCCGCACCGAGTTCGTCTTCAACTGGACCAAGCCCGGCTTTCCCGGCACCATCCTCGCGGGCAAGTTCCTCCCCGCCTATAGCGCTCCGGGCGTGCCCAACATCCGCGTCTACGTCACCGAACCCAACAAGGACAAAGCCGCCGACTTCGCCGCCACCGTCGACAAGCAGTTCGAGTTCATGACCAGCCAGTTCGGCGGCGCCGAGTCCGGTCTGCTCAACGTCGTCGAGCTCCCCGACGCCACCGTCTCCGCCTCCTGGGCGCCCGAGATCGTCGCCATCAAGCCCAGCCATGGCAACGCCCGCCTCTTCGCCAACACCGTCGCGCACCAGTGGTGGGGCTCTGAAATTTCTCCCGCCACGCTCAACGACGCGTGGATCACCAACGGCATGAGCCGCTACGCCGAGCTCATGTACCTCGAAGACACCAACGGCAAGAGCGCCTTTCAGTCCGCCATCACCGACACTGAGGCCGGCGCCCTGGCCTACGACACCGAGCCGCTCACCTCGCTCAGCCGGCTCGATCCGTTCTCGCCGCAGTTCCAGTCCATGACGCTTGAAAAGGGCGCGATGGTCTTCCACATGCTCCGATGGGAGATGGGCGACGACGTCTTCCTCAAGTTCCTGCGCGGCATGCTCTCGCAGTACACGGACAAGAGCATCCGCACGGCCAACGTGAAGACCATCGCCGAGGCCCAATCCGGCCTGCAGCTAACGTCCTTCTTCTCGCAATGGCTCGACGGCACCGGCGCGCCCGAGTTCACCGACAATTACAGCGTCTTCCGCCTCGGCAAAGGCAAGGGCTTCCGCACCGTCGGCTCGGTCTCGCAGGACCTCGACCTCTTCTCCATGCCGGTCGAGCTCAAGATCGAAACCGAGGGCAAAACGGAAGACCGCCGCGTCGATCTCTCCGGCACCGAGAGCCACTACACGGTCGAGACCTTCGGCCGCCCGCGCCGCATCACCATCGACCCTGACAACTGGCTGCTCAAGAGCACGCCCGACCTTGCCGTGCGGGTGTCGGTGCTGAAGGGCCAGGAGGACGTCGCGCAGGGCGATCTGCTGGGCGCGATCGCGGAGTACCAGAAGGCGCTCGACGAAGATCGCGGTAGCTCGCTGGCCAACTATCGCCTCGCCGAAATCTTCATGATGCAGAAGAACTATCAGTCGGCCGCCAACAGCTTCCGCGACGCGCTGCGCGGCAACGACGACCCCAAGTGGACCGAGGTCTGGTCGCACGTCAACCTCGGTCGCATCTTCGACATCACCGGCCAGCGCGAGCGCGCCGTCGGCGAGTACCGCCTCGCCATCCAGACCAACGACAACACCCAGGGCGCCATCAACGAAGCCCGCGCGCTCATGCAACACCCCTACAAAGCCGACCAGGCCAGCGGCAACTAACTAGCCTGGATTACCCGCCGGCCCTCCCCTCCCATACTTTATGACCTAAAGTCCTCAAGACATGGTGGTTCGGGGTGGACTTGTGAAAGTACACCGCCATGCACCAAAGCTGGTGCGTGGCCTTTTCCTTTGCCTCTCCGGTTGTCGCCTTTGTCTCTCTGGTTGTCATTCCCGAAGGGAATCTGCTTCTGCCCTTGCTCTTGCCTTGCGGCTCTTGCCCTCAAAGGGCCGAAGTCCACTCTATACCAGCGTAGGGCGTAGCCCTACGTGGGGAGCCGCCCTCGAATATCGAGGGCTGGGAGGCGCGGCCTATACTTTGCGAACGGCCACCCAATCGTTTAGTCTTCACCCACAAGGAGAGCCGCCATGCCCGAAGACCCCATCCAGTTCCCATCCGAACCGGTAAATAAGAAAGGCCCGCAGCCTATCGAAGTCACCGGCTTCGGCTGGGGCGAATCAAGACCTGCTGAGGCCTCCCCGAAAACGGAAGCCGAGGAATCCGCCAGCACGCCCGGGAAGGAATAGCCCCTTCCAATCTCGAACGAGATGGAATCGGAGATTGCGCTCGTTCATGGCCTGATATCCAGGGAGCACAAGAAAGCCCCAGCCGAAACCGGGGCATTCAGGAAGCCATGAGGTCTACGCGAAACGCTTGCGACCAGCCCCGGCAATACCGAGCAGACCTGTGCTCAGTAGAAGGAAGCTGGATGGTTCCGGGGTGACGGATGTCGGGACGCTTAGATCCGTAATGGTTAGGGTTGCTGTTTCGCCGTTTGCGTTGAAGGTGTACACGCCAACACTGGTCAAATTGGTATCCGGGAAAAATGCATCGGCGCCCGGCCCCGAAGAGTTAACTTCTATACAAGAGTCTGGAGGTCCGGTGCAATCTTCTGCAAAAAGCGGAACGATGAGTACCGAAAAGATTGGACCGGGGAAGGTAGTTGAAGAACTAACGAAGTCAGCGCCAGGGATTTCCGTCGGCGAGGTCAAGATCGCCGGTTCATCAAAAGAAACTGCTGTAGTGTTGCCGAATTGGGTGTCAGTAAAGGAGTAGTTGTACGTGTCGGCACGGGCCGCAAGGCTGGCCGACAGCAGAGCGGCGGCAGCCACGAGCCATCGTAGACGCATGGGAAATCCTCCAGAAAAGCGATGCGCGGAAGTGTACTACAACGCCAACATTCGCGTTTTCCACAGGGTGCCCCCATTCATGCGCGGCTTCAGGGGTTCCGGCGGGCGTCGTTGCGCGCTGGGGGTGGCAGAGCGCATGGGTGGGGTGCAAAGCGCCCTCAGTCCACCAACCGCCGCCGCGCCACTCCCAATGCTCCTAGCAAACCAGTTCCCAGCAGCACAATGCTGGACGGCTCCGGCGTGGGAGCTACGGCCGGGGTGTAGTTGTATGTCAAAGTTCCCACGATCCCATCCGAGGTGACTGTCCTATTATTGCCGCCAAAGTTGAGCACGAGTGCCTGGGTCCCTGTTCCCTCGAATTCGGCCAGGCCGGGTGGGGCGCTGAAGCTTCCGTCAGCGGAGATCGCAAACGTGGACGCTCCAACCCCAAAGCCGGATCCCAAAACAAGCTCTCCGTTTACATCGGACGCCGCTGCGACGTCAAAAAAAATCGCGAGATCCGACGTAGTGCCCGACCCCATCGCGTGGCCCGAGAGCATGATGTCTATGCTGTTGAGGGTTCCCAGCGAGGGATCGAAGAGCGCGAAAGACGTGGAGGTGATCCCTTGGAACCCACTGTTATTCTGGACGCTCGTACCGCTCACCGTGTAGTTCTCCGTCAATGTATCGGCACGAGCGGCAAGGCTGGCCGATAGCAGCGTGACGGCAGCCACGAAGATTCGTAGACGCATGGAAATCCTCCAAAACTAGAGATGGTCCAGAAGTTTACTGCAACGCCAACACTCGCGTTTTCCACAGGTCGTTGGCTCGATATGGCTGCGCCCATTCATGACGGCTCCATCGCCATGGGTGGGGTGCTTGGTCTGCGCTTCCTCGTCAGCTATCCTTCTCTCCATGTCCGCGAACTCGCAACCCGACGCCCAGCTCAACACCCCCGGTCATCTCGCCTCGCCCGGCCGCCTGGTCGATCTGCCGCGCCTGATCACCGCCTTCTATGCTAACCACCCCGACCCGGGCGTTCCGGCGCAGCGCGTCAGCTTCGGGACCTCAGGCCACCGCGGTTCGTCGCTCGACAGCAGCTTCAACTACGCGCACATCCTCGCCATCACTCAGGCGATCGTCGAGTTCCGCGCCCAGGCCAACACCGCCGGCCCGCTCTTCCTCGCCAAGGACACCCACGCCCTGTCGGAACCGGCCTTCGCCACCGCGCTCGAAGTGCTCGCGGCCAACGGCCTCGAGGTCCTGATCGACGACCGGCTCGGATACACCCCGACGCCTGCGCTCTCCCATGCCATCCTGACGTACAACGCTTCCAATCCTGGCAAGCCGCGGGCCGACGGCATCGTCATCACGCCCTCGCACAACCCGCCCGAGGATGGCGGCTTCAAGTACAACCCGCCCAATGGCGGCCCCGCCGACACGACCGCAACCAAGTGGATCGAGAACCGGGCTAACGAGTTCATCGCCGCCAAGCTCCAGGGCATCAAGCGCCTCGCCTTTGCAAAAGCCCTCGCCGCGCCGACTACCCGCCGCCACGACTTCATCACCGCGTACGTCGCGGACCTTGCCAACGTCATCGACTTCGCGGCTTTATGCGGGACCGCTCTCAAGCTGGCAGTCGACCCGCTGGGTGGCGCCGGCGTCGCCTACTGGCCGCGCATCGCCGAGCTTTACCAGCTCCCGCTCACCGTCCTCAACCCTTACGTCGACGCCACCTTCCGCTTCATGACGCTGGACTGGGACTCGCGCATCCGCATGGACTGCAGCTCTCCGTTTGCCATGGCGTCGGTCATCCAGACAGTCGAGGCGGCCGGCAAGTACGATCTCGCCTGGGCCTGCGACACCGACCACGACCGGCACGGCATCGTCACCCGCTCAGCCGGGCTGCTCAACCCGAATCACTACCTCGCCGTCTGCATCGAGTACCTCTTCACCCACCGGCCCGAGTGGTCGGAGCGCGTTGGCATCGGCAAGACTCTCGTGTCGTCGAGCATTATCGATCGCGTGGCCGCCGGGCTGCATCGTCCCATGCTGGAAGTCCCCGTAGGCTTCAAGTGGTTCGTCGATGGCCTGATGGATGGGACGCTCGGCTTGGTCGGAGAAGAGTCCGCCGGCGCCACCTTCCTGCGCCGCAATGGCCAGGTCTGGACGACCGACAAGGACGGCCTCATCTGCGGGCTGCTCGCGGCGGAGATGTCTGCCGTCACAGGCAAAGATCCGGCCCAGCTCTACGCCGAACTCACCGCGAAATATGGCGCTCCGATCTACCAGCGAATCGAAGCCGAGGCTACGAAAGAGCAAAAGGCCAAGCTGGCGAAACTCTCGGCCTCGCAGGTCAGCGCGACCACGCTGGCTGGCGAACCCATCACCGCAATCCTCACCGAAGCTCCGGGAAATCACGCGGCCATCGGCGGCCTGAAGGTATCCACTGAAAACGGCTGGTTCGCCGCGCGCCCCTCGGGCACCGAGGACGTCTATAAGATCTACGCCGAAAGCTTCAACGGGGAAGACCACCTCAAGCAAATCCAAACCGAAGCCAAAGCGCTGGTTGCGGCAGCCCTTGCCTGATCGATCGAGCTACGTCGTGAGGGGCTGCATCCCACTGCCCGGCAGCGGCGGCAGACTTCGCCGAACGTTGAACCCCAGCGCGCCCGCCTGGAAGCCCGCATCGAGCAGAAATGTCCCCAGCGGATGCTCCGCCGCGTTCACGCCATTCACCTGCGCGATCAGCATGCCGCCGCGTCCGCGCTCTCCACCGTCCGCCTCCAGCCTCTGCACGCTGGCGACAAGAAACTGTGCGAGTGCCCGCGCGACCTGGGACCGCGCCGGCTCCTCCTCGGGCAGCATCACCTGCACATTCTGGTTGCCGCGCCGCATGTAACAGGCCAGTGCTCCGTCGACCAGCACCACGCGGGCGCCCACGCTGCGAGTCAGACTCGAGCCCGCCTCGGGCGCCTCCGGCCAGCGCAGCAGCGCGCCATACGGATTCGCAGGATCGGTGGCGGCCAGCAACACCACCTCATTCGCGTCTTCGCTCGCGCCCGTTCTACCCGGATCACGCAAAGCACGCAGCAGGTCCACCGCCGCGGGCATCGCAAACTGCGTCGCACCGAGATCAGCCGCGAAGTATCCACGCCGCACGCGTCCACTCTCCTCCATCGCCTTGAGCACGTCGTAGATCGCCGAGAAGCCGCCCGGGAGATTCTCCGCATGCGCGGTCTCGCGGAACACCACGCCATAACGCGTCAACAGTTGCTGCGCGATCGCGTGACTCCACTCCGTCTGGCGCGCGGGGGTCGCTCGAGTTTCATCTAGCGCAACCTCATTCAAGCTCCAGCGCCCTTGCGCTGTTGGAGGCGTTGTCCTGCGGCTGCGAAATCCCGTCTGGTGATGCACACGCTTGGCCGGCCGCGAACGCCCGCTGCCCGACGGCCGCTGGCAGTAGGCCCGCAGCGCATGCAGCGCATCGTTGGTCAGCAGACCGTGCCACACCAACGACCAGAGTGCCTCCAGCGTCTCGCCCGGATAGCCTCCGCCAGTGCCATCATGCAGCGGCTGAAAAAACGAAGCTCCATTGCGCCGCAGATACTCCACAATCGCCAACTCGCGCTCGCTTGGCGGCTGCTCACCGGGCCACCAGTTCAGGTGCCCAGCGTCTCGCTTCTGAGACATGGGCTGTGGCGGCCACAGCAGCGGCAGCTTCTCCGCCAGGTACAAACCGACGCGCCCATCACGCTCTCCCAGCGCTTCGAATCCCATCCAGACAACCTCACCCGCGGCTACCAGCGTATCCAGGTCCGCGCTCTTATACCCTGTAATCCGGGCCGGCAGAATCTCCGTCTCCAGCAGCGAAGCCGGCAGCGCTGCTCCCTGCAAATTCTCGATCACATCCAGCAGGGCGTCGAGCCCGCGCCGCGGCTGCACCACTCCCTGCCAGCGCGTAAACAGCCGCGCCAAGGTGCGCTGCTCAACGGGCTCAATCTCCTTGCGCAGCTTGGCCAGCGACTTGCGCCGTATACTGCGCAATACCTCCGCATCCACCCACTCACGATTCAAGCCGCCGGGTCGAAATCCTCCCTCCACCACGCGGCCCATTCCCACCAGCCGCTGCAACACCGACTCGATACCAGCGTTCGCCAGCCCATACCGCCGCGCCACGTCGACCGTCGTGAACGGCCCATGGGTTCTCGCATAGCGCCGCACAATGTCCAGCAACGCCTCGGGAACTTGCTCCAGGAATGCAGTGGGAAGGCCCGGCGGCAGTGGCACACCGAGCGCATCGCGCACCCGCGCCGCATCCTCCACGGCAATCACTCGCTTCTCGCCGCGGATCATTATCTCCAGCGCGCGCCGCGCCTTCAGCAGTCGAGCAATAAACTCGTCGGCCTGTTCGCCCACACACCGCGCCGCCATTTCCGCGCGAGTCAAATCGCCCAATCGCAGCAGCAGATCGTGCACTCCATCAGCGCCTGCGGCTGGGCTATTGCCGCGTGCTTTGTAACCGTCTGCTAAGCACTGCAACTGCTCCTCGGTCTCCTCGATCGCACCCGCATCGAGCAGTTCACGGAGATCCGCATCGCCCAGCAACTCTCGCAACTGGTCTTGATCGATCGACAGCGCCTGCGCTCTGCGTTCCGCCAGCGGTGCATCGCCATCGTAGATGTAGTTCGCCACATAACTGAACAGTAGCGCGCCCGCAAAAGGCGACGGCGTGCGCGAGTCCGCCACATGCACCCGGATCGTGCGCGAGCCGACGGCGCGCAGCGTCTCCATCAGCGCCGGCATATCGAAGACATCGCGCAAACACTCGCGATACGCTTCTAACAAGATGGGAAAGCTTGCATACCGAGCGGCCACGGATAAGAGGTCATAGGCGCGTTTCCTCTGCTGCCAGAGCGGGGTTCGTCCTTCCGCCCTCCTACGAGGCAGCAGCAGCGCGCGCGAAGCCGCTTCGCGAAACTTCGCCGCGAACAGCGCCGTCGATCCAAGCTGCTGCATCACGAGCTCGCTCGCCTCCGCCGGCTCCATCAGCAGCACGTCCGTATCCGGTGGCGCGTCGGTTTCTGGGAAGCGCAGCACAAAGCCGTCCTCGCTCCACATCGTCTCTACATCCAGCCCCGCGGCCTTGATCTTCGCGGTCACGGCCATCGCCCAGGGTGCGTGAACGCGACTGCCAAACGGCGTCAGGCAACATACGCGCCAGTCGCCGAGCTCATCGCGCACGCGCTCAATCACAATCGTGCGGTCGTCCGGCACCTCGACCGTTGCGAGTTCCTGGTCGGCCAGATAGCGCAACACATTTTCGGCCGCCTGCGCATCGAGATCGTGTTCGCGGACGAGCTTCGCGATCGCCGCGCCACGCGGCATCGCGCGCAGCTCTCGCACCAGCGCGCCGATTCTGCGCCCAAACTCGATCGGTCTGCCCGCCTGGTCGCCATGCCAGAAGGGCATCTTGCCCGGCTCGCCCGGCGCCGGGCTCACCAGCACGCGGTCCTGTGTTATCTCATCGATCCGCCAGGTCGACGCGCCCAGCACAAACGTGTCGCCGGTGCGCGCCTCAAACACCATCTCCTCGTCGAGCTCGCCGACGCGCACAGGCTTACTCGAGCCCGACAAAAACACCCCGTACAGCCCACGATCCGGAATCGTCCCGCCATTCAAAATCGCAATCCGCTTCACGCCCTGCCGCGGGGTAATCCAGTTGCGGGTCCGGTCCCAGGTCACGCGCGGCCGCAGCTCCGCAAACTCGTCGGACGGATAGCGGCCGGCGAGCATATCCAGCACGCCATCGAACGCAGCCACACTCAAACCCGCAAACGGCGCCGCGCTTCGCACGATCGCCAGCAGCGCCGCATAGCTGATCCCCGGAGCCTCTTCTTCCTCACCAGCAAACCGGGTACCCCACGTCTCGCCTTTGAGACGTGCGCTCGCAGGCTCTCCCCGCTGCGCAAATGTGCGTCTACGTTGCACCTCTTCCATTGACAGCGGCGGATGCGCCACCAGCGCCACCATCTGCTGCGCCAGTACATCCAGCGGATTGCGCAGAAACCGCGTCGACTCGACATGCCCCTCGTGCATGGCCTGAGTCACCGCCGCGCAGGCCACTAAGTCCGCGCGATATTTCGGGAAGATAATTCCAGCCGAAGGCGCGTTCACCTGATGCCCCGCGCGCCCTATCCTCTGCATCCCGCTAGCCACGCTCGGCGGCGCCTCAATCTGGATCACCAGATCGATCGCCCCCATATCGATCCCCAGTTCCAAGCTCGACGTGCACACTAGCGCGCGCAACTTCCCGGCCTTCAGCAGCTCTTCGATCTCGCTCCTTTGCGCGGCTGCCAGCGACCCATGATGCGCCCGCGCGATCGGCTCGCCGGCAAGCTCGTTCAGCGCGCCCGCGAGCCGCTCCGCGATGCGTCGCGCATTCACGAAGATCAGTGTCGATGTCCGTCCCCGCACAATTTCCAGAAGCCGCGGATGAATGCTCTGCCATATCGACGTCCGCTTCGGTCCCTGCGACGCCGGGCCGCTCGGCAACTCCTCAATCTCGCCGAGCCTCGCCATATCCTCCACCGGAACCTCAACCTTCAACTCCAGCACCTTGCGCGCCCCGGCATTCACAATCGTTACCGGGCGATACCGCACCCCACCTGCATCGACCTCGCCATCCAGACCGTCCTCGCCGGGTGCCCCATGTTCTGGGACATGGGGCGCCGCCGAATCCCGTCCCTCCGCGCCACCCAGAAATCTCGCTACCTCCTCCAGCGGCCGCTGCGTGGCGCTCAACCCGATCCGCTGCACACGCCGCCCAGCCAGCGCCTCCAGCCGCTCCAGCGAAAGCGCCAGATGCGCTCCGCGTTTGGACGGCACGAGCGCATGAATCTCGTCCACAATCACCGTCTCCACCGACCGCAGCGCCTCACCCGCATCGCTGGTCAGCAGCAGATACAGCGACTCCGGCGTGGTGATCAAAATCTCTCCCGGACGCCGTTTGAATCGCGCTCGCTCTTTGGGTGAAGTATCACCGGTCCTTACGCTGATCGTGGGCACATGCACATCCACGCCTTCGCGTTCGGCCATGGCCGCAATGCCCGCCAGCGGCGAACGCAGATTGCGCTCCACATCCACAGCCAGCGCCTTCAGCGGGGAAATATATACGACCCGGCAGCCTTCCGTGAGGGCAGGCTCCCGCAGCATCAACCGATCCAGACACCAAAGAAATGCCGCGAGCGTTTTACCCGTCCCGGTAGGGGCCAGAATCAGCGTCGACTCTCCGCGCGCAATCGCCGGCCAACCCTCTCGCTGGGGAGCGGTCACATCCTCAAAGACGGCTCGAAACCACTTCGCCGTGACGGGATGAAACAGGTCCAGCGCATGGGCGCGCAACGCAGGCTCAGGTGGGGTCGTGGCGGCCTCGCGCCGCTTCGCCGCCGACCTGTGCGGCACCTGGCCGGCAAGCTTACGTGGCTTCTTCGCAACGCTCTTCTTCGCTCCGGCCAAGGGGCTCTCTCCAGGCTTCCATCCTACGTGTCCGTCGGATGCCCGCGGAGCCCAGGTTTCGGCAAGCGAAGGTTTTGGCGAGGGAAGTTGCAGGGCGTCGAAGTGGTCACGAAGCCGCCAGAAGAAAGAACGGCAACTGCGATCTAGATGAAATTGGTGGAGCTGAGCGGGATCGAACCGCTGACCTCCTCGTTGCGAACGAGGCGCTCTCCCAGCTGAGCTACAGCCCCACATGGTGGCCCCGGAACCGGCGCCCTGAATCGGCGCGCTCGCATCAGCCACAAAGGTAAGTCTAGCAGGAGACGGGCCTCGGCTCCAAGCAAGACGGAGCGCGTCGAATGGAATGTTGGCGAGCGGAAGGCATCGAACGCCGCGCGTTGAACGTGCTAAGTTGAAGCAACGACCCGCGACGCAGGTTGGCATACCTATGGCGACACAGACGAAGGACTATTACGGCACGCTGGGCGTGAAAAAGACGGCGACCGCGGATGAGATTCGGAAGGCGTTTCGCAAGCTCGCGCGCAAGTACCACCCGGATGTGAATCCCAGCGACAAGAAGGCCGAGGAGAAGTTCAAAGAAATTTCCGAAGCCAACGATGTGCTGAGTGACGACAAGAAGCGCAAGATCTACGACCAGGTCGGGTTCTACTCCGACAACATCGACGCGGCGACGGCAGAGGCTTATGCGCGCGGCGGCAGGAGCACGGGCGGAGCTGGCGGAAGGGCTGGCGGCCAACAGGGAGTTCCGTTCGACTTTGGCGGCTTCGACTTCTCCGGATTTCAAGGTGGCGGCGGCGAACGGGTGGCGCGCGAGCAGGAAGGTTTCGGCGGCAGCTTCCGCGATATCTTCGGCGGCATGTTCAGCGGAGGCGGACGGCAGGCGCGCGGGCCGCAGCCGGGCACTGACATTGAATATCAGGTGGAGATCGACTTCTGGACCGCGATCCGCGGCGGCGTGACGCGCCTGGAGATTCAGCGCCAGGAGCCGTGCCCGACATGCCGGGGCAAGGGCGTGACCGGCGGCAGCATGGAATGCCCGGAGTGCCACGGCTCCGGCCATGTGACGCAGATGGGCGGGCGGATGAAGTTCAATATCCAGTGCCCGCGCTGCGGCGGCTCGGGCAAGGTGCAGAATGCGTGCCGCACCTGCGATGGAGCAGGCGTGCTGACGCGGCGCGAACCGTTGGAGTTTCGCATCAAGGCCGGCACGCGCGACGGGCAGCGCATCCGGCTGGCGGCCAAGGGCAATGCGGGAACCGAAGGCGCGCCGGCCGGCGACCTGTATCTGATCATCAAGGTGGGCGGGAATAAGTTGTTTCAGCGCGTGGGCGACAATATTCATATCAGCGTCCCGGTGACGGTGATGGAGGCGGCGCTGGGCGCGAAGATCGATGTGCCGACCATCGATTCTCCAAAGGGCGCCGGCTCCGAAGGTCATGCGGGGCGGACGCAGTTGAAGATTCCTCCGGGGACGCAGACCGGACAAAAGCTGCGGATGCGGGAGAAGGGCGCGCCGAGTGCGACGCGCGAGGGTCATCGCGGCGACCAGATCGTGGAGGTGAAGATCGTGGTGCCGAAGGTGCAGGATGAGCGGTCCAAGGAGATTTTGAGGGAGCTGCAAAAGCTCAATCCGGAAGACCCGCGCGCGGAGATGCTGGGGATCTAGCCGTTCGAGGGTCCAGTGGGCAGGATGTAGCGGTTGGTGAGGGCGTTGGCTAGCTGGAGGCTTTCAGGGCAGAGTCCGCCGAAGCGGGCGGCGAGCCACGCTTGCGGAGTGATGGTGATCTCGGCGCGGCCCTGGGCGACTGCGTGAAAGATTTTGTTGGCCGCGTGGGCCGCGGTGGTAGAGATGCCTGGGGTCTTTGCCGCGAACATGAACCAACGCTTTTCCGCGTCCACGTCGCCGAGGAATTTCGCGTGGTCCTCGCCGCCGGTGCGCATCAGGCCCGGGCAGACGGTGGTGACGCGAATACCCTTGCTGCGGAGTTCGGCGTGCAGGCCTTCGGAGAAGCCGGTGAGCGCGAACTTCGACGCCGAGTAGGGCAGCATGTGCGGGACCGCGATCTTGCCGCCGACGGAGCTGATGTTGACGATGGCGGCTCGGCGGGTGGCCGGCTTAGAGTTGGCAAGAGGAGCTTGCGCGCGCAGGTGCGGCAGCGCGGCCCAGATGGTGTAGAGGGCGGCGAAGAAGTTGACCTGCATGGCGCGCTCGAAGGCCTCGACGGGCTGAGCTTCGATCGGGCCGACTTCGATGATTCCGGCATTGTTGACCAGGACATCGACGCGGCCAAAGCGGGTGATGGCTTCGGCGACGAGGCGGCTGCATTCGTCAGGGTGAGAGAGATCGGCGGCGACGAGATGAAAGTCTTCAGGGCGGAGATGGGCGTGGCGCGCGAGCAGGGTGGCCTGAGCCTGCTGGAGCTCGTCCATGTGGCGCGCGGCGAGCACGAGACGTGCCGGGCTGGCGGCGAAGCGCGAGGCGATCGCCAGGCCGAGGCCGCGCGAGCCGCCGGTGACGAGTACGACAGGACTGAGGCCGTCGTTGGGGGCGAGCCGTTTGCCGGGTGCGAACTGTCGTGCGCGCAGGGCGCGTACGGTGACGACGGTGACCGCGGCCGCCCCGAGAGTAACGGCCGCGGCGCCGAGCGCGGCCGCGGCGGTCGCGGTGCCCAGAGCGGCTGCGGCGAGCGCGAACGGGCTGAGAGAGCGGGCCCTACTAAGGCTGGTAAGTTTAGGGCTGCGGCTCCGAGTTCGGCTCCGGATGCGATTCATGGCTTGCATGGCTTGTTGGATGCGCTCACGGGGCGGCGCGGACAACCGCCACTTTCTACGCGGGCGGCTTGGACGGGCGCTATCCTTCTTCTGCGTTATTCTTCTCCTGATGGCAACCAAGCGAAGGTCGAAGGGCGCGTACATGATCTCGGCGGTGGCCGAGATGTACCAGATCCATCCGCAGACGCTGCGCCTGTATGAGCGCGAGGGGTTGCTGCGGCCGTCGCGGTCGGAGGGCAACACGCGGCTCTATACCGACGAGGACCTGGAACGGCTGGAGTTCATCCTCAATCTGGCGCGCGATCTGGGCGTGAACATGGCGGGCATCGCGATCATCTTGCAGATGCGCGCGCGGATGGAGGAGATGAACCACCAGATGCAGGGGTTCGTCGACTATGTGCGGACTGAGATGCTGACGCGCATCCAGCAACAGCAGCCGCAGCCTGGGCTGGTGCCGTTTCGGAAGAAGGTAGTGGGTAAGGAGTAGTGGGGCCGATGCCGGGAATTCGAAACCGTGGGAGGGTGCTAAGGCCTTTGATCTTGGCTCTCTGCGTTGTCGTTGTATGCGGCGGTCTGCGCGCGCAGAAGCCAGTGTGGCAGCCATCGCCGGGACATACGCAAGTGCCGATATGGCCCGGGGAAATACCGGATGCGCAGGCGGTCGCGGGGCCGGAGGTTGCTATAGCAACAGGGAAGGATGATCTTGTTGCCGGCAGGCCGTGGGTTTCGGTTGAAAGAGTCTCCCAGCCTACGATGACGGTCTACTCGCCAATGGGAAAGAATACGGGCGCTGCGGTGGTCGTGTTTCCGGGTGGCGGCTACGAGGTTCTGGCCATCGATCTCGAAGGCACGGAGGTCTGTGATTGGCTGACGTCCAAAGGAATCACGTGTGTGCTGTTGAAGTACCGCGTGCCGGGAGAGGCGCCGTACCCGAAATCGGCGCCGTACCCGAAATCCGGGCCGTATCCGGAATCGCCGATGGCATTGGAAGATGCGCAGAGGGCAATGGGTCTGGTGCGCTTTCGCGCGGCGGAGTGGCACATCGATCCACACAAGATCGGTGTCCTCGGGTTTTCGGCGGGCGGGCATCTGGTGGCGGCGATCAGCAATCATTTTGAGCACCGTTTGTATCCGCTCGTGGATGCCGCGGACAAAGAGAGCTGCCGCCCGGATTTTGCGGTGGCGGTTTATCCGGGCCATCTGTCGATTGCCGCAGCGGAGTGGGACGCCAAACAAGGCGCCGACCAAGGAACGAGGAAGTTTGTGATTCCTCGCCGTGCCGACGCCGACAACGATCTTGCGCTGAACCCCGATCTCCACATCACCCGCCAGACGCCGCCTACGTTCTTGCTGCAGAACGAGGACGACCATGTGGACAACGTAGACGACTCACTGGCGTACTACATCACGCTGAAGAACGCTGGGGTTCCCGTGGAGATGCATTTGTATGCGCAGGGCGGGCATGCGTTCGGACTGCGGCGGACAAGATTTCCGGTGACCGCATGGCCTCAGTTGGTCGAGACGTGGCTCGGGACGATCGAGATCGTCAGCCAATAAACAGCTAGGTCGCGGTCGCGTAGACTTGAACAGGTTTGGGCTGCGGTGGGTGGTCCAGGCGAGCCGATCTATTTCGAGTTCGGCGATCTTAAGTTCGGCGATCTTTCTGGGCTGGTGCGATGAGGGCTGTGCTTCACATTTTGTTTTGGGTTGCGGCGGCGGGATCGGTCACCTCGTCGATTTATTGCGGGATGGTGCTGGCGGCGGCGCTGCGCTTTGGTCTGCGTAAGCGGCGCGAACAGAGCGCGGCGGCGGATTTTCTGCCGCCGCTCAGCGTGCTGAAGCCGCTGCATGGGACCGAGCCGGGAATGGAGCGCAACCTCGAGACATTCTTCGAACAGGATTATCCGGAGTTCGAGCTTTTATTTTGCGCGCGCTTCGAAGACGATGCGGGCTTGCAACTGGCGCGCGCGGTCGGGCAGCGCCATCCAGGGGTGGCGGCGAAGTATGTGACATGCGGCGATCCGATGCCGAAGTTTCACAATGCGAAGGTGTACTCGCTAGCGAAGCTGGATTCGGTCGCGAAGAGCGATCTGTACATTACCAGCGACGCGGACGTGCGCGTGGAGCGCGACTATCTGCGGCGCATGGTGCAGACGCTGAAGGACCCGCAGGTGGGGCTGGCGAGCTGCGTCTATCTGGGCACGGCCGAAGGCGGTGCGGGAAAAAACAGACCGGGTTTCGCGTCGCGGCTGGATGCGGTGGGCAAGAGCGTCGAGATGACCTCCGGCGTGCTGGTCGCGGACATGATCGAGGGCACGAAGTTTGCGCTGGGAGCGACCATGGCGACGCGGCGCAAGAGTTTTCAGGATGTAGGCGGCTTCAATGAGCTGGGACAGTTTTACGCGGACGATTTTGTGCTGGGAAATAGGCTGGCCGCGCAGGGAACGCGGGTGTTGCTGGCCACCTACATCATCCGGCTGATGGTGCAGGATTCGCCGTTCTGGCTGAGTTTTCGCAATCAACTGCGATGGATGCAGAGCACGCGGCGATCGCGGCCATGGGGGCATCTGGGCAGCGGTCTTACGTTCGCGATGCCGTTCGGTTTGCTGGGGCTGCTGTGGGGTTTGCTGAGCGGCCACCCGGCGCTGGGTTTGCTGTGGCTGGCCGCGATGGTGGTCAACCGCTGGCTGCAGGCAGGGGCGATCTTGACCGTGCTGGGCGATCCGATCTGCGGCCGATCGGCGCTGATCTATCCGCTGCGCGATATGCTGGGCAGCGTGCTTTGGCTGGCCAGCTATGGTGGCGAGAATTTTTACTATCGCGGCAAGATTTACAAGCTCAAAGAGGGCGGCAGGGTGGAGTCGCCGGAATAGATTTTGTTGGAGGTGGCCGCGCAGCGCACGGCCACCTCAGAGCGGAAGTTTGTTGTAGCAATGTGCCTGATGGGGTAGCGACTGCAAACGCAGATTCCTTTGGGAATGACAAAAAACACGAGGCAGACGTTAGACCTTCTACGGCGTTATTCTCAAGGGGAACAGGGTTACTGCGGATTGCTGGTCTGGTTCGCGGGATTGTTGCCCGAATTCTGAGCGCGGTTCGCTCCATTGTTGCCTCGCCCTTGGCCAGGGCGCTGAGCGCCGATGGCAAGCGCGATCTCGCTGCCCTCTTGCAGCTTCACATCTTTCTTGTTGTTCGATACGAAGACACCTGAGTTCTTGCTGGCAAGCCTGCTGTGCAGGTCGACTCCCGACATCACGTTGATTTGATCGACAGCGAGGGTACCGTCGTTCCAGCTATCGGGAACTTCGTCGCCGGGAGAGACCGGATTGCCGTCCGCGGTCTCGCTTGACGGTTGATAAACCCCTACGATGGTGGCCTTGATGGGCACACGCTGCCCGTCCTTCAGGACTGCCTCGGTGAAGCGCAGGGCAAGCTTGGAGGTCCCACCTTGATTCATATCGTCGGCGGCGACTTGGCCCAGCAGCATGGTGCCCTTGGGCAGTTCAGGTCCATTGTTGAGCTGAACGGTCTTTTCCAGCGTGGCCCGGAACTGAGTGCCGGGCGCTGCCTTGTTGGCTTCCAGGGTGTGGTCGAGCACGGCGCGGTCGGCAACCATGCGCATGGCCACGCGACTTCCGCGCGAATGGGCGTTTGTGCCGTTCTCGTTCTGGATACCGCTTTGCGTGTCGTTCTGGGTTGGGTTCGAGTTTCCGGTTTGGGCACAGACCGGAAGCACGAGAGCGAGAGAAAGAGCGGCGATCGAAGAGAAAAGGGCGGTTGGATGCTTCATGCGAAGGCTCCTGAATAACCTCCGTTGCATTCTTGCGGAGGCCGATTCGTTGGTTAAGGTAGAGAATATTTCTTGACCGGAGGCTGCCAGGCGAGCAAGGCAGCTCAGCGATAGAACCATACCGAAAATAAGGACGGTAGAGGCTGTTGGGAAGTTTCAATGTTTGAAACTGAATCGATCAGCGGCTGCCGATTCGGTTGCTGAGGATGGTCTTGCCTCCAGAATCCGCGAAGTCGACGACGGGGCCGAAGCGACTGAGCTGGGCGGTGCGACGGGCGGGATGGTACGTGAGCAGGAAGACGCGATGCGGGCTGGCCCAGAGTTGCCGGAGGCCATTGTCGTCGAGGAAGATGCGCGGCGCGTCCGGCCAGAAGCTGCCGAACCACGGGCCGTTTTTGCGGCCGTTCACCAGCAGCACAGGCTCCGCGCGCCGCGGGGTGTAGAACAACAGCGTGGAGCCGGCGGTGAGTTCGCCATCGATGACGATGAGGTCGCCGGGCTGGAGTTGCGTGTCGATGGCGAGGGCGAGGTCTTTGGACCCCAGGATCGGATAAAAGCGCACCAGGCCTTCATGCGCGGCAAGCAGGACGCCCATCATGGCGGCGGCGACCAACAGGTTGGCGGCGAAGGTGCGGCCGGCATTCCCGTTGGCCCCGCCGGGGCTGGCTGCGCGGCGTCGAAGGAGGTGCGAGATCGGGCCCAGCGCGAGCATGCATAGCGCGACCGTGAGCAGCGGTCCGCGGAAGAAGCCCATCGCCTGCCCGGTGAGATCGAAGACATGGCCGAGCGAAAGGTTGTAGAGCGCCGGATTGGAGCTGAGCACGTCGTTGAGCGTGACGCCGGGACGCGGCTGCGGTGCGGCGAGGGCGAAGTAGCCGCACACCAGAAAGACCAGCGCGCCGAGTGGGACCAGGAAGGAAAGCGAGCCCAGCATGGCCTGGCGTTGGGCCTCGACGCGCAGCGTAATTTCGGGTCGTCGGGTGAGGCGCCCAGCTTGAGCATCCGCAGCGGCGAGCAGGCCGCCGACGAGCAGCGCGAGCGCGGGCAATGCGGGCAGATGGTAGTACTCCTGGCGCGAGGAGATCGTGAAAAAGCCCAGAATGATTCCGGCCCAGAGCAGCAGAGAAAGAGCGGCTTCGCGGCGGTGGTCAGACCTCCGAGAGACCCATTCGTCCGCGATGGAACTGCGTAGGGATGGGTCACCCGGTGCGAGGGCGGTGCAGCCTCCGCGGTCCCAGGTCTCAGAAGCGAGACCTGGGGCACCCGAATTCATGGGTGTCGATTTGTGCGAGAAGTCGCTGTCGGAGTCGAAGCGCAGCGCGGCGCTGCGGACTTCTTTGGGGGCGCGGAGTTCGCGGACGGCGTCCAGCAGAGCGCCGGGAAGGAAGGCGACCCACGGGAGCAGCCAGAGCAGCAGCAGCAGCCAGAAGATGGGGATCGGGACCTGGCCGTAGTCGTGGGGAATGCGTTGGCCCAGAAAGCGGGCGATGTGCTCGTTGTACAGGTAAAACCACGCCCATCCGGCGCGCGCGGGCAAGCCGACGCCGGCGGGCATGGAGATGGCCGGGTTGCGCAGCGCGATCAGGATGTGCCACGGAGCGGCGAGCGCAAGAAACAGCGCAGTCGCGGAGGGGATGTGAAGCTTCGCCAGCAGGCGTAGGCGGCGCGTGAAGGCGAGATACAGTAGGACGAAGCCGAGCGGAAAGACGATGCCGATCAGGCCCTTGGTGAGGACGCTGAGCGCGAGCACGGTGGCAAAGCCGAGGCTGGGAAGCAGGGCGGAGTTTTGCGTTCGGCGAACCCACGTCTCAGAAGCGAGACCCGACGCACCCCGACTTGTGGCCGCGCTAGTGTCGATGCGGGCTTGCTCCACACGGGCTTGCTCCACACGGTCGAGCGCGATGAGGAAGAGGTGCACCGAAAGCGTCATCCACAGGGCGATGAGGATGTCCGGAATGTAGAAGCGCGTGTAGAGATAGGGGCCGAGCGAGGTTGCCATGGCGAGCGCCGCATAGAGGCCGCCGCGGTCGGGGCGAGTGCGCGGTGAGATGGCGCTGAACAGGCGAATGCCCAGCGCGTACACGGCGAAGAACAGGGCAAGCACACCGAGCGCGAGCGGCAGGCGGGCGGCCCAGTCGTGAACGCCGAAGATGCGCATCGATCCGGCGGCCATCCAGTACATCAGCGGCGGCTTGTCGAAGAAGCGAATGCCGTCGATGGTGGGGGTGACGAAGTCGTGGCGCTGCAGCATCTCGCGCGCGATCTGGATGTAGATCGAATCGACGTCGTCGAGCAGGCCGGGCGTGAAGAGGCCGCCGAGCTGAAGAACAATCCATGCAATCACGATGAGCGAGATCGATGATGCCCGCCACCGCGGCCGCCCCGTGGCCGGTGCGGTCGCGGAGGCGATGGTGCGCGGCCGTGTGGAGGTGAGGATCACGAAGGGCTGCCTCTATGGTGTGGGCTGCTCGGGTGCGGTGTCAACGCGTGTCGCAGGCCGACGGCGAGCGCAAAGGTCTGCAGGAAGAACGCCAGGAACGCGCGGCATGGGCGCGTGTGCAATCAGCGGCGCAGCCCGGCGGACGGCGTGCCGAGCGGGCGCGCGTTCAACGGACGGGCGTTCAGCGGACGATCGGTGATGAGGGCTTTGCCGGAGGTCTCCTGCAGGATGATCTGGTTGGGGCCGAGGAGGCGGTCGACCGCGGCGCGCTGTTCGAGTGGAACAAAGAGCAGCTTGCGCGGGCCGCGACCCCAATCGGCGGCGAGTTGCTGGTGGGTGAGGAAGATCGGCGGGGCGTCCGGGAAAGTGCTGCCGAAGAGCATCGAGGTGGTGCGGCCGTCTACCAGATCGACAGGCAGATCCACGCGGTGATCTGGAGCGGCGGAGTCTTGCGTCAGGTAGAAGGGAATCGAGGAACCGAAGGCCTGGTCGCCGTAGATCAACACCCGGTTGTCGGGCGAGATGCGGCCGCTGCGTTCCAGCGACTGGATGGTGGCGGCGAAACTCTGCGAGGAGAGCATGGGGCTGAAACGCACCAGAGCGATGTGGGCGGCGATGAGGAAGACCGCGCTGGTAAGTGCGATGCTGAGCAGCGGGGCGAGCAGAGTGGAGCGCGAACGGGAACGGCGGGCGTACAGCCGCCAGGCAATGCCCGGGCCGATCGCGAAGGCGAGACCGGCGAGCGTGGCGGGCAGCCGCAGCGCGGCGAAGGACGGGCCGGTGAGGTCGAAGAAGTGCGACATGGAAAGCGTGTAATCGCCTACGCCGCGATGCGCGAGGAGCGCGCCGATGTCCGGAACGAAGGCCAGATGGCGCGCGCTCCACAGGCCATAAGCGAGCGCGGCGGCGATGGCGAAACCGAGCAGTGTGAGCGTCGCGAAGCTGAAGGTGAGGGCGCGGTCTAGGAGGACATTCTGCGGGCCCATCTTAGCGCCCAGAAGCGGGCGCGAAGATGGGGCACCCAAATCGTGCTCGATGCCGGTTAAGTTGTGGAGTTCGATTCCGCTGAGCGCGGCGGCGAGCAGCATTAGCAGCGGAAGATAGACGGGAAAGGTGTAGTACTCCTGATTGGTGGAGAGTGAAAAAAAGACCAGCACGAGCGCGGAGAAGATGAGCAGCAGAAGCACGGTGCGGCCGGCGAACGTGGGCGGAAAGCTGGAGAACGCGGGCAGCCCGGGCCGCGCCTTCGATGCTACTTTCGACCTGTTGAGCAGATCGAGGCGCGAGAGACGTTCGTCCGCGGCGTTGTGGTCGCGTGCGGCCTGCCTCTCGCGGTGCTGGCGCCAGCCGTAGAGGATCGCGGCGGGAGCAAACAGGCTCCAGGGGAAGAGCCAGACGAGATGCAGCGACCAGTAGAGGTAGCCCGGGAGCTTGTTGTAGTCGCGCGGAATGCGGCGGCCGAGGAAGCGCAGAAAGTGCTCGTTGACGAAGTAGAACCAGAAGAAGCCGTGGCCGTTGGCGCCGCCGGTGTTGCGCAGCCCGCCGAGGATGTGCCACGGAGCGGCGATGGCGAGAAAGAGGAGAATCCCGGTGAACGGACGAAGGCGGCGCCAGTTGCGGAGTTCCCCTGCGCAGAGCAGAAAGATCAGCGCCGCGCCGAAGAAGAAGACCAGCGCGACCAGGCCCTTGGTGAGGACCGCCAGGGCGAGCGCGGTCCACATAGAGTAGGACCAGACGTTCGGCCAACCCAACCCATCCGCGATGAAACTGCGTATGGATGGGGCACCCGGAGTTAGGGTGGATGGGATGGAGTTGAGATGCGGAGTCCGCGGTTCCCTGATGGGTTCGAGCGCGCGCAGCAAGGCGTACAACGTGAAGGTCAGCAGCAGCGAAAGCAGCGCGTCGGGGATGAAGACGCGAGTGAAGAGGAAGACGCCGGTCGAGGTGAGGGTGAAGATTGCCGCGTAGAGCGCGGCGCGATGGTCGAATGCGCGGCGGCACCAAACATAGCCCAGCAGCGCCAGGCCAAGCACGGTGAGGGCCAGAGGAAGATGAATGGCGAACGCTGGATGGCTGCCAAAGAGCCGCAGGCTGAGGGCGGCGATCCAATAGGGCAGCGGCGCTTTTTCGAGGTAGCGAATGCCATCCACGTGTGGGGTGACGAGGTCGCCGGTGCGAAGCATGGCTTGCGCGGCCTGCGCGTGGGTCGCGTCGGCGTCGTCCAGCAGCGGTGGTCTGGCCAGCGACGCGGCGAAGATCGCGAACCACAGACCCAGAATGAGAAGCACGTGCGGCAGCGGCCAGCGGGCCCGCGCGTGGCTCTGCAACGACCCTTTCGCGAGCGGCGTCTTCGGAGCGGACGGGATATGAACGGTGGTTCCCATGGTGGTTGTTTGTGAGGGCGCACTTGCCCGTCGTAAAAAAGTTGCGGCGCGGAGGGTGAAGTCAGATGCGGTTCCCGGATGATCGCTCTCGTCCCTCGGCTGGTGTGCGCGTGGGTTTCGTGCGCGATGGCGGCGCCGGCCGTCGTCCCCGAGGCCAGAACGCAGGTGTGGGCGCTGGTTCGGGAGTGATGCGGGCGTATACCTTCTCTCCTGTTCAGATTATCGTTTCTTGTGTCGGACGATTTAAATGAACGAGAGGATTCACAAAAACTATGCCCACCTTTGCGGCAGTCGATATCGGTTCGAACTCATGCAGGCTGGCGATCGGATCGGTGCAGCAGCATCGGCTGAAGACGCTGCACGAGGACCGCGAAGTGACCCGGCTGGGCGCCAGCGTGTTCGAGACCGG
Source organism: Granulicella sp. (assembly GCA_965277925.1). Lineage (GTDB taxonomy): Bacteria > Acidobacteriota > Terriglobia > Terriglobales > Acidobacteriaceae > Granulicella. The sequence continues at coordinate 4,945,451 of OZ255850.1, forward strand.
CGTGATCTCGCCCGAGGCCATGGCCGGCACCATCAAGGCGTTGAAGCGGTTTCAAAAGGCGGTGCAGGCGCAGGTGGTGGACAAGGTGCGCGTGGTGGCCACCAGCGCGATGCGCGATGCGCGCAACTCGGAGGCGTTTCGCGCCTGGGTAAAGTCGGCGACCGGGTGGGACATCGAGGTGATCTCGGGACTCGAAGAAGGGCGGCTGATCCATCTCGGCATCGTCACGCATGAGCCGGGGGCGCGCGGGCGCTGCCTGATGATCGACCTGGGCGGCGGCAGTTGCGAGGTGACGCTGTCCGACGGCGGACGGATCGAGGAGATGGTCAGCATGCCGCTGGGCGCGGTGCGTTTGCAGCAGGAGTTTCTGCAGGTGGACCCGCCGAGTAAGGAGGACATCGGCCGGCTCGCCAAGTACATCGACCGCGAGCTGCACAAGGCGGCGCGCAAGCTGGGCCAGCCGAAGGTCGGGTTGGTGATTGCGACCTCGGGCACGGCGGCGGCGTTGGCGGAGGCCAGCAACTCGCTGGCGCTGGGGCTGGAGTCGAAGAAAGCGGTGCGGGCCGGATCCGCAAATCGGCGCGGCAGGAAGTCCGTCGCGGTGAAGCGCGTGAAGATGCTGGAGGCCGATACCCATGATGTGCGCCGCATCGCCGACCGGCTGCTGAAGATGAACAACGTGCAGCGGGCCGCAGTGGCGGGAATCGGACCGCGGCGTTCGGAGATCATCGTTGGCGGCGCGCAGGTGTACGCGATGCTGCTGGAGCGGCTGAGGCTTAAGGGTTTTCGCTACTCGCCGCTGGGGCTACGGGACGGGGTGCTGGCGCAGATGCTGGCGGACACGGACACGCGCGCCAGCGTGCATCGGACCATCGAGGCCGAGCGATGGGAGGGCGTGCTGGAGGTCTGCCGCCGGTATGGCTTCGATCCCAAGTGGGCCGAGCCCGAGCGCCAGCACAGCGTGCAGCTCTTCGACCAGTTGCAGCGCGTGCATGAGCTGCCGCCGGAGTACAGATTGTGGCTGCAGTCCGCGGCGATGATGCGCGACGTGGGCAAGTACATGAACCACCAGGGGCATCACCGGCACACGCAGTACATCATCGCGAATTCGGAGATCTTCGGCTTCTCGCCGGAGCAGCGCGGGATTGTGGCGGCGATCGCGCGTTATCTCGGCAAGAGCCGCCCGGAGCCGATGGACCGGCCCATGAGAATGGTCCCGGTGGAAGAGCATGCGCACGTGCAGCGGGCCGTTGTGTTGCTGAGGATGGCCGAGGCGCTCAACCAGGACCGGGCCACCGCATCGGTGCGGATACGGACCAAGGTGTATCCCAAGCGGGTGGTGCTGGAGCTGCTGCCGGCGCGGGGCGGCGCGGAGCTGGAGGCATGGTCCTTGAAGAAGGAAGCGCCCTATTTTCGCGAGGTGTTCCGGCGCGAGCTCTTCATCGAAGTGGCGTAGAGCGCGCGCACCAGGCGCGGGTCCAGCAGGCTCTGCAGGATGGCCGGCTCGCGCTGCAGGCTGAGCCGCGCCAGCGCGCCTTTGCGCAGGCGGATACGCGCGGGGTTGGGTTCGGCTGCAACATTGCTGGCAGGGGCCGTGGGGCTGGCGACAAGCTGACCAAGGAACGCGGTGATGTTGGGATTGTGGCCGACCACCAGAACATTTTCGTAGGGCTCGCATTCGCGCAGCAGGCGCTGAAACTGCGCGAAAGTGGCGGTGGGCAGCAGCGCGTTGGAGATGAGGATGCGCTGCTCGTAGCCGGTCTCGGTGGCGACCAGTTGCGCGGTCTGCTGGGCGCGCTTGAGCGGGCTGGAGACGACGATGTCGAAGCTTGTCTTCAGCGCGTTGAGCACATGCGCGAGGTGCAGGCAGTGGCGCTTGCCGTCCTTGTCGAGCGGGCGTTTGACGTCCAGCAACGGATTGGGTCGGCGCACACCGGCGCTGGCGTGGCGAAGGATGAAAAGATTCATGCAGGATCGACTTTCGGGGCCGGCGTGCTGTAGGCCGGAACCTGAGTGCCAGGCGCTTGGGAATGGTGGGCTGCAGGTTCGTGGTGGAAGACGCCGGGGTCGGGTTCGGCCAGTGAGGGCACGGCCGGCTCGGGATTGGGCAGCGGGTCGTGCACGCTCTCGTCGCTGGCGTCTGGGTTCTTGTCGCTGTGGCTCATGGTGGCTGGAGGGCGCGGAGCAAGGAATCGCCTCCACGAGAGGCCCTGTTTCGATTCTACCGGCGGCGCCACAGTTCTGTGTAAATCAGCCCGAAGAGTCGATCGTGGCGGTCGACGCTCTCGAATCCGGCGGCGGTGAGAGCGGCCTGCGGATCGGGCAGATGCGTCGTGCGCAGGCCCGTCAGGATGCGAAACGCGAAGTAGAGCGCCCGAATGTACAGTGCGGCGAACGGACGCAGAGCCCGCATGTGCGGTTCGCCGAAGTCGGAGAGCAGCCAGAGGGTTCCAGGATCAATGTGGGAGGCGAGATTGCGGGCGAGAGTGTCGGCCTCAGGCTGGGTGAGGCAGTCGAGGAAGAAGTGGGTGACGATGAGGTCGGTGTCGCGCGCGGCCGTCACTTCAAGCGCGGATGCTTTCAGCGTGCGGAGGCGGTAGAGTGGCGAGCGGTTGGTGGTGCGTTCGCAACGCTGCCGCAGGAGATACAGCATGGATGCGCTGGTGTCGACGGCGAGGGCGCAAAGGTTGGGCTGCTGCTGGAGCAGGCGAGCGAGAAAGCGGCCATCGCCATCGCCGAGCACGAGCGCGCGCCGGCAGCGGGCGAGCCGTGGCAGAAAATGATCGCGGGTGCGGGTGAGCAGCGGGCCGAGCGTAGCGTACTCCGCCCAGCGGTAGATGCGGGCGACGCGGTCGAAGTTGGGTTGGGGCGGCGGCATCGGCGAGGGCGGGATTCAGTTGTCCGATTTCGGTTTTCGTGCAGGTTGTGCGATGGGGGATAAGGAGCGTTTTCCCGCTGAAGTATCGGCCCTCTAACAGCAGATTCCTACGGAATGACAACCAGAGAGGCAAGAGCAAATGCAACAGCAGAAAGAAGGCTTCACGCCGAAAGGCGCCCTGATTTAGCGGGAAGCAAGAGCTAACAGCGGCAGAGGCGTGAGCAGGACGAGATCGGCGCAGGCGCGCAGTTGGAGAGCCGAGAAGCGATGGCGATATCGGTGCAGAAGCAGAAGCGATGTCGCGCTGACGGCGCAGGCGAGCGCCGGCCAGCGGGAGAACGACGGGTGCGCTGAGGCAGGAGCAAATAGGTGCAGAAACCCGAAAACCGCTACAAGGCCGGCTGTGGCGACGACGAGTGTGGCGAGGTGTGTCAGGTGGCCGGTGGCCCAGCGCGTCGTCCAGTGGGCCTGCAGGCGCGGCGGCGGGTGCTCCCATGCGTAGAGGAAGAGGCAATTGAGGGTGCAGACGGCGGCAAATAGCGCAGCGGCCGGCAGCAGGCCCGCGCGCAGCGCCGGATCGCGCGCGATGGTGGGGATGAAGACCGCGGCGGCAAAGAAGATGCCGACGGCGAGTTCCTTGGGCAATCGTTGGGAGGCCGCGGTCGGCAAGGGCCGCGCGTGGATCAGCAGGAGCCACGCGGCCAGCAGCGTAGCCAGCAGCGCGTAGAGGTGCAGCGCGGCGACTGGAACACCTTCCAGGAGCATCACCAGAGCCAAGGCGGCGAGGACGATGCACGCGAGGAACCGGCCGCGGTGAAGGTGGTGGAAGCGATGGCGGGCTTCGAGGTCGGGCGGCGCACTGCCGTCGGCCTGCGGGCGAGCGTCGAGCAGCCGGTCGGCGGCGTAGAGCATCCAAACGGCGACGAACATCGCCGCCGGTGGGGTCCAGTGCAGCGTCAGACCGGCACAGCGCGCGATGAAGATCGTCCACAGCCCGGCGATGGAGGGCGCGTCGAGCGACAGCAGGTGCCAGAGCGCGAGCGGGGAGGGCGGGGGCTCCGGCTTTGAGCGCGCCCGCGTGGGGAGAAGCGTGGGGCCGGGCCGCGCGCCGCGCTCTGGAGTTCGCGGCAGAGGGGCGCTGGGCGCGGAGGTGGAATATCTCATTGGTTGGAACACGCTGCGCTACTTGGCTAGAACACGCCCGCTAGGGCAGCGAGTGGGCGATGAACTTCGGGAGCTGGGTGAGCGACCCGTTGCGCGCGGGAGTGTGCGTGGCGGTCTCGCCCAGCTCATTGACGATCTGCGATGAATCGTCCTCGGGGTTGCGTCCGCCTTCGCGGACCTCGCGCGCGCCCGTGACCCAGAAGCCCGGTTCGACGTCCGGGAAGACGCTGTCGCGCAGCTCGATGGCGGTCAGCCGGGTCTCCTGTTCTTCGCTGATCGAACCGTTGGCCTCGAAGCTCTGCCAGATGGCCTTGACCTCGTTGAACTGGTCATTGTGGGTCTCGAAGCGCAGCTCGGCGTAGTCGCGGGCCGCACCTGTGGTGATGAGGAACTGCCAGTCGGAGGACTCGAGCAGCAGAAGCTCGCGGCAGAGCTGCTTGACGATGCGTTCGCCCAGACCTCCATCTCTCCAATTGCCTGCGGTGCAGACATCGCGCGTGTACAGCTCGGCGGGGTAGATGTGGGTGTAGGTCCAGGAGGTATCGGGGTTCATCCAGACGTGGTTGGTGCCCTCGGCGCCCCAGGAGCCCTCGTGCATCTTGATAAAACCGGCGCGCGGGTAGCGTTCCAGATACTGCGAGCAGGTGGCCAGCTCGAGGCCGGTAGGGAAGTCGTGAATGTTGCGCGCGACGGCCTCCAGCCAGAGCGGGCCTTCGAACCACCAGTGGCCGAAGAGCTCGGCGTCAAAGGGCGAGCACAGGATGGGCGGAATGGCGTCGTTGAAGCCCTGGTGCAGCGCCTCCCAGACGAGATGGACGAAGTGCGCGGCGTGGCTCTTGGTGCGCTCAGCGGCCTCCTGCGGGTAGTAGGGCTGCTTGTCGCCCATGTCCACCTTCGCTCCGGTTACGCGCCAGTAGCGATGGCCGCCGGGCCAGCGCTTCTTGTGGAAGTCGAGATAGGCGCCATCGCCGGGATAGCCTGAATCGCCCGACCAGACCTGAACGCCGGTGCGCGGGTCGCGCGGAAAGATGGTGGTGGCGTAGCGTTTGTCGTAGGGGCCATCGACGTAGTAGGGCTGATAGAGGCGGCGATAATCGTTATGCGTCATCGCCTCGGCGCCGTTGCGCACGACGTCGCCACGCAGCAGTTCGTAGGGCGAAGGAATGCGGGCGGATTCTTCCACCAGATGCGTGTCAACGAAGAAGAAGTCGATGTCGGACTCCGAGAGCGCCTGCTCGACGCCGATGCGATCGAAGCCAGGAGCGGCGGGTGAGCCGTCGGCGTTGGCGACCGGGTAGTTCCAGAAGCCCGCCGGGCGGTAGCCGCACTCCGGCGCCCAGATGCCGCGCGGATGTTTGCCGATGTGGCGCTCATGGGTCTGCACGCCGGTGCGCACCTGCGCGCGCACGCTCTCGTCGGTGCCCAGCAGGGGCATATATCCGTGCGTCGCGCCGCAGGTGATGATCTCGATCAGACCCTTGTCGTTGAAGTAGCGGAAGCCTTTGATGATGTCACGGCCAAGGGCTTCGAAATCAGCGAGGGCGTCGGAGAAGAACTTGTGCCAGAAGCGGGCCGTCTCGGCGTAGTGGGGTTCGCTCATCGAGGTGAAGTAGGCTTCGTCCTCGCGGGCGGCGACGATCTTGCGCTCGACATACCTGGGGAACTCGGCCTGGAACACCGGGTGCGCAAGCTGCTCGAGCAGAATGGGCGAGAGGTTCAGGTTGCAGTTCAGCGCGATTTTGTCGCGCTCCAGATTGCCCAGCACGCGCAGCAGCGGCAGATAGGTTTCCGCCGCGGCCTCATGCAGCCACTCCATGCCATGCGGCCATGTCCCGTGGTTGACCACGTAGGGAAGATGAGCGTGCAGGGTGAAGGTCAAAAAGCCGGCCGGTTTGGACCCGGGCGGTGTGGGTCCGGTCGGTTTGGAGACGGAGACGTTCACGTTAAATGACCTCTTCCGGGTAAATGCTTCAGGATCGTTGCAAGGGAGTTTGCACTCCGTGGGAAATTGGTGGGGGTTGGCCTACGATCAGGGCCAGTTTACAACAGCCCTGCATGGGATCTGCTGGGACCTGAATGGGGCCGCGATGCAACCCTGATGAAATGCAGTGAGAGCCTGCGTTGGTTCGACGTTGATTCGATTGAAGGCGGTGGTGGAGCTAAGGCGTTGGACTCCGCCCGGCGGCGGCAGGTTGTTTGTCCGGCTGCCGGTCCGATTCAGCGCGTCTGCAGGTTGGACGGATACTCGGGGCTCGGAGTTTCCGAGGTGCGCACGGTGAAGGGCGCGCGGAGACGAAAGCGGACCAGGCTTTCGGAGGGGATGGAGACCTGCTGGCCGCGGGTGAAGCCCTGCACGGCCGCGCCGCCGCCGCCACCGGCCGCCGCGCCGATCGCCGCGCCTTTGCCGCCGCCGAAGATGCCGCCCAGCACCGCGCCGATCACCGCGCCGCCGCCGATCTTCTCGGCGCTGTTCTTGCCGCGGTTCTTGCCTTCGACCGTGTAAGCGTCGGTGGAGATCTGGCGCAGGTCGCCGTGGCGGCGGACATCGGTGAGCTCGATCGAAAGTAGCGAGTGGCCTTTGAAGTGGCCCGCGTCATGGGCTTGGATCACCCGCCCGCTGACCGCAGAGCCGGCCGGAATCACGACCAATCCATGCTCGACGACCTCCCGCGTCACCACGCCGTTGAACGGCGCTCCGGTCTGTGTGTACTGGCTGTCGAGGGATTGCGTGATGCGGACCGGAATGTCCTTGCCGGCGGGGATGGTGATGTCGTGGAAGACGGGCTGCGGAGGCGGCGGCGCGTTTTCCGCGGGCGGCGGCAGCGTCTGGTGCTGGGCCAGGGCCGCCTGCTCCTGAGCCGTGGCGTAGCGCGGAGCGGTGGGAGCGGCCGGCGAGACGATCATCGGAGCGATGGCCACACCCGCCACGCTGAGATCGTTCACCACCTCTTTGACCCCGGAGACCCGGGCCGCATCCTGCGCGGCGGCCGTGCTGGCGGTCTCGTCGCTGACGTTGCCGGTGAGGGTGACGACCCCCATCTGCGTCGCCACCTGGATGGGCTGCTGACTGACGGCCGCGTCCGCGGCAAACGCGGAGTTGACGTTGGCGGTGAGGGTGGCGTCGGGTACGGTCTTATGGCAGCCGGTGGCGGTCAGCGCGATGGCGGCCGCGACGGAGAGCGTCCAGCGCAGCCCGCGTCTGGTGGACAACGGGCACGACGAAGTCGGATGGCAAAGCGGGGGCAGAGCAGGGGTGATGCACAGGTTCGATTTCATGGCAGCCAATCTCCAGCGGGTGAAACACAATTTTGACCTGCTGAGATTAGGATACACATTCGGCCGGGCAAGCACCGGGGTAAATGTCCTGTTTGAAGCTGGATAGCGGCGCGCGCTTGGGGACGCCTCGACGGACCGCCCGATCCGACTCCACCGCCGCATCAGGAAAAATGCACACGCAACCCGGTTGGTCCGGCAAGCATCCACCCCTTTGACGAACAGGTGTGCTTGTCTCGTTCGCTTAGCGGTCGGCTATTTGGCTATTTAGCTATTTAGCGGGTTAGCTTTGGAGACGGCATTCTGTCGCAGCGATTTTTCAATGAATCATGAATGAGGAGATCTGACATGTCGGATTACGAGAGTGGCTCAGGCGGATTTGGATGGTTTTTGGCGGGCCTCGGCATAGGCGCGTTGGTCGGCGTGTTGTATGCGCCGAAGTCGGGCAAGGAGACGCGCGACGATCTCGTCTCCGGCGCCTTGGAGGCGCGCGATCGCGCCAACCAAATGTACAACCAGGGCGTGGAGCAGGTCGGTCAGTATGTGGACCAGGGCAAGCAGGTGGCCGGTCAGTATGTCGAACAGGGCAAGCAGGTGGCCGGCGAATATGTCGAAAAGGGCAAGCAGGCGGCCGGCCAATACGTCGACAAGGGTAAGGAGTATTACGACAAGGGCCGCACCCAGTGGACGGAGTACGTCGACAAGGGCAAAGACCTGATTCAGACCCAGGCCGACGCCGCCAAGGCCGCTGTCGAGGCCGGCAAACAGGCCTATGTCGCCAAGACAGCCGAACCGGCCAATGAACCTTCGGCCTCGTAAGAACCGTCAGGGGCTGGATTTTCGTGCCCAGTTCGCATGGGTGGTATTTGCGGTGATTGAAGCAGGATTGGGCCGGTGACAACCGGCCCTTTCCCATGAGAGCGCAGGGTTCCCAGCGCCACGATCCGCATAAAAGGTCTATGGTGTTTCGGTACGGGAATTGAACTGGCGGCAGGAATCCGAACAGGAGTTTGAATCATGCAAGCTATCGGCGGCGCAGCATTGATGTTTTTGCAGGACGATCCGGCACAACTCACCCACGACGTTCATCTCCTCATGATCTTTGTGGGCATCCTGACCATTACGGTGCTGGTGCTGGCGATCGTGTGTCTGGTCGCAGCCATGGGCGCTGCGGCCATGGCGCGACGCGCGGTCAAGGCGGCTGAGGCAATGGAGGCGCGCCTCGACCCAATGATGGACAAGGCCAACGAGTTGGTGATCGAGTTCACACCGAAGCTGCGCACTCTGAGCGACAACGCGCAGCACATCACCACCGTGGTGCGGGGCAAGCTGGATGAGGTCGGCGCGACGGTCACCAAGGTCAACCAGACGGTCCAGCAGGTCAATGAGACGGTGCAGCAGGTCAACCAGACGGTGCGTGATGCCAACGGCCGCGCCCGGTCTCAGGTCGCGCGCGTGGATACCATCGTGAGCGACGCGATGACAGCGACGCAGGATATTTCGCACAAGGTGCAACATGCGGTCAATGTCCCGGTGCGCCAGGTTGCCGGGCTGGTTGCCGGCATCAAGGTCGGCCTAGAGACGCTGATCGACCGCTCGCCGTTTGGCACCATGCGCGGTGGTAAGCCGCGCTCGTATGGCAGTGTTCCGCCGGATGACACTGCGCCATACGGCACCGTTCCGCGCAACAATATTCCGCGCGAACCGGGCCGGCCTTACGACGTCTAAGAACCTGTCCAATAACTTCTCTCCGGCCAGGGTGTGGAGATAGCCCACCCCACCCCCCTCCCCCATTGACTGATCGCTTCTATGCAAAACAATTCATCCAAAGGACTTAGACAAGGGATTGACTGCCCCCTTGCAGTTCCGCCTTCCTAAGGGTCGCCGGGATTTTCCGTTCTTGGGTGCTGTTTCCATGATACGGCGCGGCGCAGGGGAAACACGCCAAATGTTTTTTGGCCAAATGCTCTCTGTTTTCAAAGAGATGGTTGGGCTGGCTCGCCTTCAGGGCTTGACAGGTTTTCGAGCAAGCTGGAAAACCTGTCAAGCAAGACCCGGCTTAGGGTCCGTTGCTGCCGCCCCCCTGAGCTGCGTGGCCTGTACCTGCATATCTGTGCGTGGCTGTTCCGAGTTTTTGAACAGGTTCTAAGTGATGGACGTAGTGCGATGGTTCTGGCACGACAGGTTTAGCGATGCAATGGGACGGGTGCGTGCTAGACAATCCAGCCGCCGCCCGCGACTTCATCTCCCTGATAGAAGACCGCAGACTGGCCGGGCGTGATGGCGCGCTGCGGCTCGTCGAATACGGCCTCCACACAGGCTTGCTCGCCGTTTTCAGCAGCGGTGACCCAAAGCGTTGCGGGGGCGGGTTCATGGCGATGGCGGATCTTAATCGCCACGCGGATCGGGCCGCTGGGCTGGGGCAGGGAGACCCAGTTGAGGCGGTTGGCGGTGAGGTTTCGCGAGAGCAGTTGCTCGCCAGTGCCGACCTCGACCGCATGCGAATCGGGATGGATGCGCAGCACGTAGAGCGGGTCCGGCGAGCTGATCCCGAGGCCCTTGCGCTGTCCGACAGTGAAGCCGTGAATGCCTTCGTGGCGGCCCACAACCCCGGTCGCGCCATCCGCGCCCACTACAACTAGATCGCCGCTGCTGTCAGGCAGCTTGCGGCCCTGCTCATCCAGATAGGCACTCAGAAAATCCTGGTAGCTTCCGCCGGGAATGAAGCATATCTCCTGCGAATCGGGCTTCTGGGCGAGCTCCAGACCATGCCCGGCGGCCATGGTGCGCACCTCAGGCTTGCACATCTCGCCAAGCGGAAAGAGCGTGAGCGAGAGCTGCGGCTGCGTCAAGCCGAACAGGAAATACGTCTGGTCCTTGGAGCGGTCCGCGGGCCGCGACAGGATCCAGCGGCCGCGGGCTGCGTCGAAGCGGTTGCGCGCATAGTGCCCGGTGGCGATGCGTTCGGCGCCGATCTGGCGGGCGGTGAGCAGCAGTTGATCGAACTTCAGATGATTGTTGCAGAGTGTGCAGGGAATTGGAGTTCGGCCGGCGAGGTACTCGGCGACAAAGGGGCGGACGACCTCCTCTTCGAAGCGCTCCTGAGCATTGACCAGGTAGTAGGGAATCCCCAAGTGCTCGGCGACCCGGCGGGCGTCGTACACGTCGTCGATTGAGCAGCAGCGCCCCTGGACGTTCTCGGGCATGGTGTGGCCGTCAGAGGTGCGGCGGCCGGCCAGACGGCGCTGATTCCAGAGCTGGAGGGTCAGGCCGACCAGCGGATGTCCCTGGGCGTGCAGCAGCGCGGCGACGGCCGAGGAATCGACGCCGCCCGACATGGCCACCGCAATGATGTCTTTCTGCAATATCAACTCCCATCTAAAATGATAGTCTCCGGTAGGCTGGAGGGAAACCTGTTTGACCGGAGTAATCTGGAGGACCTGCCGGTCGTGTAGACTTTGGAGCTCTGAGATTCACCAATGGAGAAACAATTTCAATCATCGTTAGCTGGACGCTGGGCGCTGCCTTTCCTGGGCATCGCCTGCGCCGTTGGCGTGGGGTCGATCTATTACAACCAGCCGCTGCTGCTGGTCATGGGCGAGAGCTTCGGTCGTGGCGCGCGGTCCATGGAGTTCGTCGCTGTGGCCACGCAGGTCGGCTACGCCTGCGGGATTCTGTTCTTCGTGCCGCTGGGCGATGTGGCGGAGCGCCGCTCGCTGATGATGCGGATGTATGCGGCGGTGTCGGTGGCGCTGCTGCTGGCGGCGTTCGCGCAGGGGCTGGCGTGGATGATCGTGGCCAGCGTGCTGATCGGACTGATGGCTTCGGTGACCCATGTGGTAGTGCCGATGGCACCCGACCTGGCCCCGCTGGAGCGCCGCGGAAAGGCCATCGGCACGGTGATGACCGGCCTGCTGCTGGGCATTCTGCTGGCCCGCACCTTCGCGGGATGGGTGGCGCGGTTGAACGGCTGGCGGACCGTTTATATCGTGGCCGCGCTGATGAATCTGGCATTTGTGCCGATCATGCTGAAGGCCATGCCGCGCATGCAGCCACGGGCTTCGCTGAGCTACAAAGAGGCGATGCGCTCGCTGTGGACGCTCTTCCGCACCGAACCGCTGCTGCGCGAGGCGGGCATCCTAGGCGCTTTGACTTTTGCCTCGTTCAGTTGCTTCTGGACGACGCTGGCGTATCTGCTCTACTCGCACTACGGCATGGGGCCGGGCGTAGCCGGAACGTTTGGGCTGGCCGGCGCGGCCGGCGCGCTGGTGGCTCCGTTTGCCGGCTGGCTTTCGGACAAGCGGGGAACGCGCTTTGTGGTGACCATGGCCGGCGCTGTGCTGACGCTGTCGTATCTCTGGTTGTGGACGACGGAAAAGTGGCGCATCAGCACCGCCATGCACATGGTGGCAATCGTGCTGGGCGTGATCGCGCTCGATGTGGGCGCGCAGATGATGCAGGTCGCCAATCAGACGCGCATCTTCGGGCTGGGGAGCCAGGTCCGCAGCCGGCTCAACACGATCTACATGACCATGTACTTTGCCGGCGGCGCGGCGGGCTCGGCGTTATCCGGGTGGGCGTGGTGGCGCTGGGGATGGGACGGCGTCTGCGTGCTGGCGCTGGGACTGATCGCGCTGGCGGGACTGCGGCATGCGACCGGCTACAGCCGCGGCCACGCGGAGGTGCTGGTACCGGTGCCGGTCGGCGAGCACGAGCCGGTATAGGCGGCGGCGCTTCGATGGTTAGCAGATGGTAGGCGAGGCAGGGATCGAACCTGCAACCCCGGACTTAGAAGGTCCGTGCTCTATCCAATTGAGCTACTCGCCCATGTTGTAAACCGCACCTGGGACGCTAAAGCCGAGGTGCAAATCGGGCACTTACGGCACGGGTGAAGCCGTGCCCTTAACCGAACCCGGTCCGCCGCCGGTGAATCGCGCGGCGCTCTAACCGAGATGGCGGACGCGCAGCGGATAGGCATCCGAATCGATTGTAGCGGAGCCGCGCGCGGATTCGAGCTCCTTACGGCGCAACAGGGCGACGATGTCGTCGAGCGCGAGTTCCCAGCGGCGGCGCGCGATCTCCGGTTCCGATCCGACCGCGGTCAGGTATAGCGTGACGCTGAAGCCTTCCAGCGGACCGTTGAGGTCGAGCATGGCAGGGCGCAGGACGCACTCCAGCGCAGCCTCGGGGTGAGGCAGCCGCTGGGCGCGGCGGACGATGCGGTCCAGCCGGTCCTGCTGCTGGTGCGCGGAGGCGAAGACCGACCGCTCGCGCCACAGCAGATCGATATAGCTCGCAAACCCGTGCGCTATCTCGTCGGCGCCAAGCGCAAGCTCCAGGCCGAGAGCCTCCAGTTGGGCGATGGGATCGCTGCTGGAGAGTTCGTCGTGCGGGCGGGAGAGCGACGGTGCGTGGTGGGTTAGTTGCCAGGCGTCGCATTTCGCGGTGAGAAAGGGCGAGCGCGTGGCATTCAGCGCACGTAACGCGCGGCCGAGCGCAGCGTAGTGTTCGGCCTCAGGAATCTCGGCGATATCGTACGGGTTAGACCGCAGGTCGACAAAGTGCGCTCCCGTGGCCGGATCGGACCAGGGAACGACCAGCGTCGGCGCATCGTGAGAACACTCGGCGGTCCATTCGGAGAGCATTACTGCTTAGGATAGCCGGTGCGATGACTATGCGTTGGCGAGCACGAAGCGGAGGGCGGTTTGCTCGGCCCAGTAGCCGTCGTCACTGTTGCTGCTATCCGGGGCTGCGAGGAAGGCGCAGTGACCGCCGTGCGCCGTTTCGAGCAGCATGATGTGAGGGTTCGCGGCGATCGCGGCGCGGGTGTCGGGAGTGAAGCGGATGAAGGGATCGTCGCAGGCGTGCAGCAGAAGCGCAGGCACGGCGATGCGATCGAGAACGCGCGCGGCGGCTGCGCGGTCGTAGTAGTCGTCGGCTGAAAGAAAGCCGCAGTAGAGTGCGGTGATGCGGTCGTCGAACTCGCGCAGCGACGTGATGTGGGTGGCCACCTGCGGATCGAAGGCGCGCGGGAAGAGCATGGCCTTGCGACGAAACCGCTTGAGCAGCGCGCGCAGAAATCTGCGTTCATAAAAGCGATTGGGCCGCTCGTGCAAAGAGTCGGCGGAAGCTGCGAGGTCGACCGCCGGCGAGACGCCGACGACGCAGCACAGCTCGGGCGGCGCGGAAGATCCCAGCTCACCGGCCAGCTTGAGCACCAGATTGCCGCCCATCGAATATCCGATCAGCGCGACCGATTGCAGGCCCTCCGCGTCGACGAAGAAACGCATGACGCGCTCGATATCGGCGGAGAGGCCGGAGTGGTAGAGCGTGGGGGTGAGCCGCGCCATGTCGGGGTACTCCGCATCCGGTCCGCGTTTGGAAGGCCCGCTGACTGGAGAGCAGTTGCGCATGTTCATGCGGATCACGTTGCATCCGGCGCGCCATAGCTTGTCCGCGTTGCCGATCACATACTGCGAGTGCGAAGAGCCTTCGAGGCCATGCAGAACGATTGCCGTCGGGCGCGAGGCGCGCTCGGGTTGAGGCTGCCAATGGCACTCGCAGAGCACCTGGCTGGCGATCTGCGAGCCATGCGCGGGGGACACCTCGACGAGTTCGACAACTGGCACGGGCAGGGAATTGTGGCGAGGCAGCAGGTTGCCGAAGATCGTCTGCAGATGCCCATTGGCGAGCCAGGGGCGCGGCTGAAATGGCGTGTATTCCGCAGGCCACGCAGAGGGCGCCGGGCAGGATGTCACGCGCGATCTCCTGTGCGCGCGCGGTCTGAGTCAGCGAGAAGTCTGCTCGCGCGTTGCAGCAGCGTCACCGCGTTGAGCGCGCCCGCCGGTTCGTCTTCGTGCTTCAAGTAGACGAAGACCTCGTCCTGTTGGGCGAGTGCGGCGAAGCGCTTGGCAAAGACGTTGAGATTGCGGGCGGTGTACCCGCCGCTGCGGCGCAGGCGATAGCAACGGAAATCGGCGGTTGCGACATCGGGCGTTATAAGGTCGTCGCTTTCGGCCACGCAAAGCGCGGCGTTGTGCGCGCGCAGCACGTCATAGGTGGCATCGCTGAACCAGCTCGCGTGGCGGAACTCGAAGGCGAGCTGAAGATGCGGTACGGTAAAGGCGGCCGTGTCGAGGAAGGCCGCGAGGCGGTCGTGGTTGGCGGTGAAGTTGGGCGGAAGCTGGAAGAGCAGCGGACCGAGCTTGGCCGCGGCCCGCGCGGGCTGGATCGCGGCAAGGAACTCGGCGAGTGCGGCGTCACTGTCGCGCAGGCGCTGGAAGTGGGTGATACGCTGCGGCGCCTTGAAGCTGAAGCGGAAGCCGGGCGGCGTGGCATCGAGCCAACCCTGAAGCTGCGTGGCCGACGGCAGCGTCCGGAAGGTGTAATTGACCTCCACCGAAGTTAGCTGCGTGGCATAGAAGCGCAGAAAAGCGCGCGACGGCACGTCCGCGGGATAGAAGCCGGGCTTCCACGTTGGATAGGCCCAGCCGGAGGTCCCGGCGAAGAGGTTGCAGGGTGCGTGCGGGAGCCTCGCCGCTGCGATCGCGCCGCCGGCCATTGCGGTGGGCAGGACGCTCGTCTCTAGGTTAGTTTTGAGCTTGGCTGGAGATGTGCGCGGCAAGCAGGTCTCTCATGCGCGCGGTAAAGTCGTGGCGCGCGTTGGGGTGAGATTGCTGGAGGAGATTGGGGCGGCTAGTGGGGTTCGAACCCACGACATCCGCTGCCACAGAGCGGCGTTCTGCCACTGAACTATAGCCGCCGTATCGAGCTTGATTGTAGCATCCAAAGCAGAAGGAAGCGAAGTCCCGAGGGCTACCCGGGGAGAGGGCCACCAGATGAGCATCAGGGCGACACAACCGGAGATTCTGCCGCCGTTGGCGCGCAAGACAAGACTGGGCAGCACGGACGGGGCGTTTCGCGATGAGAACCTCGACCTGCTCTCGCGCGTGCTGGATACATGGTTTCGCGTTCCGGGAACCAATATCCGCTTCGGGCTGGACGGCATCGTCGGGTTCATTCCGGGCATCGGCGACCTGCTCGGCGGCCTGGCAAGCTGCATTATCGTCTTAGCGGCGTTCTTCCGCGGCGTTCCGATGATCACGATCGCGCGCATGGTCGCCAATCTCGCCATCGAGATCGGTGTCGGCCTGGTGCCCTTTCTGGGCAACCTGTTCGACATTGGCTGGCGTGCCAACCGCAGGAACTACCATCTGCTCGAGCGCAGCCTCGCATCCGCGCGTCGCGACACAGCGAAGGACTGGCTGTTCATGGGGCTGCTGGGGCTCGCTATCCTCGCGCTGGCGATGCTGCCGTTCCTGCTGCTGCTGTGGCTGGGCGGCGCGTTGCTGCACGGGTTGGGAGCGAGCGGATGGCGGTGACGAGCGACGCCGTCAACGACCTTCGCGACACCAATTGAGGATGCGATAATGAGGTCGTCGGGGCGTAGCGCAGCCTGGTAGCGCATCTGCTTTGGGAGCAGAGGGTCGGGGGTTCGAATCCCTCCGCCCCGACCAAGCTAAACTATCTAAAGTCAAATAGATATTTCGATTTCCGTGCGATGGATACCGCTGGGATACCGCTGCTCCACTTTCTAGCTATGGAAGTGAGTCTGACTAAGCGGATTGAGGCCCCTGAAGGCAGGCGACACCTACCCCGCCATCATCGCGGCGAACGGTGGCGTGAAACCTCACTGGATACTCGTCAACGCAAGCCCGAAAAGCGTGAAACCGGGCTTTACTATCTGGAGTGGCGCGAGAACGGGCAGCGTAGGCGTCTTTCTGTTGGCAGAGACTCAGACACAGCGCATCAGCGCCAGAGCCGAAAACTGGCTGAGTTGCGTGCTCTCTCACAAGGGCTAGCCGTTACAGATGTAGACGAGGAAGCGAACAAGAACCATGTGACAGATGACAACCTCGACACCCGCCTTCATCTGGTGCAGGAGACCTATCTGCGCGCCTGGCGCAGCTTCGACAGCTTCGAGGGCAGATCGTTTCGCGCATGGCTCTATCGGATCGCCACCAATGCCTGCCTGAATGCGCTTGCCAGCCGCAAGAACGTGCAGTTGCTGCCTGACTAACAGGCGCCGCCCGCCTTGCGAATGCCGGAAGGCGGCCCGGCAATCGACGTGCCCTGTCTTGAACCTTACCCGGATTCATTTCTGCAGGAAATCGCTGACGATGCGCCCGATCCAGGAACTCGCTATGCGTCCCGCGAGGCCGTGCAATTGGCTTTTGTCGCCGTCATCCAGCAGTTGCCCCCGCGCCAACGGGCGGCCCTTCTGCTCTGCGACGTGCTTGGTTGGACCGCGGCTGAAGCCGCATCGCTACTCGGTGGCTCGACAGCCTCGATCAACAGCGCTCTCCAGCGAGCGCGCGAGACACTTGCCAAACGCTATCCCGATGGCCGACCGCCGGTCGCATCCCGGCCCAGTCCCGCGCAACAAGAGCTTCTCGGCCGCTATCTGCAGGCTTGGGAAGGGCATGATCTGGATGGCTTCGTGGCCCTCCTCAAAGAGGACGCGACCTGCACCATGCCGCCGTGGCTCGAATGGTATGCGGAGCGAGAGACTATCGGGTCCTTCTTTGCGATGGCTCGGAAGACCTGTGGTGGCCTTCGACTGGGCCCCACAGCAGCCAACGGGCGGCCAGCATTCGTCATTTACGAACGCATTGGCGCACCCGCGCAGTGGACCGCATTCCATCCATGTGCTCACGCTTGACGATGACAGGATTTCCGCGCTGACCCTATTCGTGCCACCCACTGGCCCGCAGTTATTTCCGGCATTTGGGCTTCCACTTACGCTCCCGGACGTTGCCATTGCCGAATTGCCTCACCCGGTGCGATGGCATGCTCAAGTCAAAATCTTCACTCTTCGACGTTCGCTGGAGATTGACCGCGCCGCGATATCGCAGGCGATCCATTCCTCCGTTATGATGACTACCATGTAAGGTTCCAGCTAAAGTTTGCACGTGTGACTGGCTGATCTGTAGTCACGGTTATGCGTTGGCCGCGCGGCTCAGGCGTGCCCTTATCAACGGAGCCCGGCCGGCCCGGCCCCATTAGGACATTGACTTCAGAGACTGCGAGCGCCGGCACCGAAAATTTCTCGGTTGCGCGCAGAACAACACCACCGACATTCGTGCTGAAGCTGTCTCTTGCGGTTTGCACAAAGGTCTTGTCGGTATGCAGCACTTCGGTCAGACGGACCGGCTTCGATGTTTCGATTACGTCCGAAACATCCAGTTCGTTCGAACCGGCGAGTCGCACCCGCCGTTTGAAGCCCGTCAGTCCAAGCTTCGGATCGTAGGCTCCGGCACCCTCGCCTGTAATATCGAAACCATCTCGTGAAAGCTTCACGTCGGTAAGTCGGATTTCATTGAGCCGGGCATAATCCATACCGGCCCAGGCATCGTGTCCGCCCTCATGGCCCTGCCCTTGGCCGTCGACGAGCAGCGTATTGTGCTCCACCGTGCGCGGAACACCAGCATAGCCGGAATCCCCGGTGAGATATTGCCCGTGCGCAAAAAGAATAAAGCTATTCACATCGGGATGGACATGTCCCTGCTCCATGTGGAAGTCCGGGTACTGGCGTTCGGCTTCGAGCGTATGATGCCCTTCAGGGGGACCGCACTTGAACGCGAAGGCCGTCGCATCCGCGTTCCAGCTCGTACGCCAGAAGGCCACATCATGGTCGGGAAAACGGTGATACGGTGGCAGCTTGGCGATTGGGTCAGCGGCGAGCTTATCGTTGTGCCAAACCAACGTCCACCACGGTTCCTGCCCGGTCTGCCCTAGCGACTTCATCCAATCGGCGACACCTTGGATTTCGCTTGAACGAAAGCGTGCAGCTAGGTCGTACAGCAGGTTGTAATTGGATTCGAGATGCCCATCTGGGTGCGAACGCTCGTAATCCTCGCCTTTTCCGGCTCGCGTGATTGGTCCCTCGAACACATCGCCGAAATCGAACGTGAACTTCCCTCCCGGCAATAACGCGTGAGCCGCGTACAGGTGCATGAGCCGCAGACCCGGCTGATCGAAAAGATCCTCTCCGTTGGCGTGCCGCTGGGCGTCAAGGTAATGAATGATCCACGGCGTCGCGAAAATCCAGTACTCGTACCCTTCGTAGTAATACCCATCGCGCGAGTAGGTCGCCAGCACACGGGAATAGATGGCCCTCGTCAGCGCCGACCATTGCGCGGCTTCGGGCACTTCACCGTAGACAGCATAAGCCGCGATGCCAAGCCCGGCCATCGGAATAAACGTGTGGTTCTGCGAGTAGGCGTAAGCACGTCCAGGCCGGGGTGCAAAAAACTTGTAGAGCAAATCTCCATGCCGCACAATCGCGGCGCGGTACTTGTCGCGCTCCGCATGTGAAAGGTCGTTGTAGAGAAGGTCATAGGCCACGCCCATGCCATAGAGCAGGTGGCCCGCGGCCAGGTCGGTGTTTGGCTTGGAAAAACTATAACCCCAGACTTCATAACTCACGGCTGCATCCATGTACTTCTTTGTAGCGGCCAGGATTCTTGGATCGCGTTCAATTGAATAAGCGAACGCGCCCTCCGCGATGGCGAGCGCGACATCATTTTGTGCGCGGCGCTGCTCTGCCGGAGGCGGCGGCGGATCGCCCGCCAATACACGGAGATGCGCTAACTCGTACTTCCACTCGGCCACATGCCGGGTGTGGATTTTCGTGCGGAGAGCGTCGATTTCTCCAGCCGTGAAGTACACTCGCGGATGCACGTTCGCCAGCTCCGGTTTAATCGCCGACCGCAATGATTTCATTTCCGTCACCAGCGGCGTACCCTTGACTTTGCCGTGCGACTCGGCTGGTCCGAGCGACTCGTTTGCCGCTTGCGCGAGCAGATACGGCGCCGTCAGCAAAAATAGAGCTGCGCCGGCAATTCGTAGGCTCGGTATTGCCGCCAGAGTCTTAGGCATGAAAGAATGTGTTAGCGTTAGCATACCGAAGACGATACCATATCTGCTGAGAATCGAACAGCCGATTCTATTCAATTTTAAAGAGAGAAACTCCACGATGCGTACCGCGCAGGATGCGACAGTCAGACCCTGGCATGGCATCCGCTGGATGATCCTCGCTCTGATCTTTGCGGCTACCTGTATCAACTACGTCGACCGCAGCTCGGTAGGGCTGCTGGTTACGCGCTTCGGCAGCGACATTGGCATCTCCACCCGGCAGTATGGCTACATCAGCAGCCTATTGCTCGCGGCCTACACTGTCAGCCAGAGCGTAAGCGGGCGGCTTTATGACCGTTTCGGGGCACGTGCCGGCTTCACGGTTTCCATCCTGGTGTGGTGCGCGGCGGCGATGGCCCATTCCCTCATGACAGGCGCAGTGAGCTTCGCCGCCTGCTCGTTTTTTCTAGGGCTTGGCGAAGCAGGCAACTGGCCTGGTTCCGCCAAGGTGATTGCGGAATGGTTTCCCCAGCGTGAGCGCGCGATCGGCATGGCGATCTTCAACGGCGGCGCATCGATGGGGGGCGTGCTCGGGCCACTGCTGGTCGCGGGCTTACTGGAGCCGCATTTCGGATGGCGCATAACCTTCATCATCATTGGCGCAGCAGGGTTTGTGTGGCTAGTTGCATGGCTCGCCGTCTATCGCCCACTCTTCCAGCATCCACATGTCACCACAGCGGAGAGAATGCTTATTCGCGAGGACCAGCCTGCGCTTACGGTCGAAGACGCGCGCCCTTTTTCGCTCGGCACCTTATTGTCATATAAACAGACCTGGGCGATCCTGCTGGCGCGCTTCTTTGTTGACCCCGTATGGTGGCTTTATATGCTCTGGCTGCCGACGTATCTAAAAGATGTCCGCCATTTCTCGCTTAGAGACATCGGTATTTCGGCCTGGATGCCATATGCGGCCGCGGCCGCGGGCGCGCTGTTCGGCGGCTGGCTGTCAGGAAAGTTCATACGCAGCGGCATGACCGTGAGCGCCGCGCGTAAGACAACGATCGTGCTCGCCGCCTGTATGATGCCGTTCGGGATTCTAGCCGCTCGGACGCATTCCGCCCATGCCGCCCTGGGCTACATCGCGGTGGTCCTGTTCGGCTTCCAGATGTGGATCGCGAATGTGCAAACGCTGCCCAGCGACTTCTTTTCGCACCGTTCTGTCGGAGTTGTTGCAGGTATGGGAGGGACCGCTGCGGGTATAGCGAGCCTGTTATTCAATCTGCTGACCGCGCCCATGGCGCACCGTTTCGGCTATGGCTTCGTGTTGACCGTGGCCGGCCTGCTCGCACCGGTGGGGTTGATTGCCCTGCTGCTCTTGGCAGGCAACATTTGCAGGCTAGATGGATCGCACGCGCCAGCGGACCTTACCGCCGATGCGCTGGGCGAGGCATGATGTGCAAGCAGCAAGAATTTATCTAAACGATTCATCTAAACAAGGAGAAAACAAACATGGTCATGAAAGGCAAACTGGCAGTCGTCTTCGGAGGCGGACGCGATATCGGTGCTGCTGTCGCGGAATGTCTTGCCTCCAAGGGTGCGGAAATTGTGCTGAGTTACCACGGTAGCGACCCGACAGCGGTTGTGGAGAATATCCGATCCGCAGGGGGCAGGGTCACCGCCTACAAAGTGGATGCGAACGAAACAGCCGCGGTGCGCGCTTTCGTGCAGGAAGCACAGACGAAAGCAGGCAGGAAGATAGACGTACTGGCGAGCGTTGTGGGCGGTTTAGTGGAGCGCAGGCGTGTGGAGCAGATGGACGATGCATTCTGGGATCAGGTCTTCGCGCTGAATGTGAAGAGCGTTTTTGCGGTAATCCAGGCGGCATTGCCGTTGATGAATGATGGTGGAGCGATCGTGAATCTGTCGTCGCAGGCAGGGCGCGATGGTGGCGGCCCTGGATCGATTGCATACTCGTCGACCAAAGGAGCGCTGATGGCGATGACCCGCGGCCTGGCCAAGGAGCTCGGTCCGCGGAGAATCCGTGTCAACGCCGTTTGTCCAGGAATGATCGCGACAAAATTCCATGACGACTTCACCAAGCCGGAGGTGCGGCAGCGCGTGGCGAGTATGACTCCATTGGGGCGCGAAGGCAATGCGCTTGAAGTGGGCAACCTGGTGGCCTATCTCGCAAGTGACGAGGCCTCCTTTGTCAACGGCGCCTGCGTGGACATCAACGGCGGTATTCTATTCAGCTAGTCGTGGTTCAAGATCGATGTGTGCGCGGCGAACAACAGGCCGCATGTGGACGGTTTACGTTCCCCATTCATCGCAATAAAACTTTGCGATGAATGGGCCACCCAAACCTCGGTACAGCAACCTTGCTTCAGCTAGACGCGGGTTCAGGCCTGATGGTTCTCTAAAGTCGATTCCCGCACAATCAGTTTGCACGGCAGTTGCACCGTTTGCCGCTGCCGGCGCGAGCTGCTTTCGATACGTTTCAGCAGCAGCTCTGCGGCGATCCGGCCCTGCTCCGCGATGGGTTGTTCGACCGTGGTGAGCGGGGGCGTCTGATAGGCCGCGATGGGGATGTTATCGAATCCCGCGATGGCGAGGTCGCTGGGCATAGACAGCCCCAGCGTGTGCGCGGCCCGCAACGCGCCGATGGCTGTGTAGTCATTCCGCGCGAACACCGCCGTGGGAGGTGTGTGGAGTTGTTGGAGCTCAATAAGTCCGGAATAGCCGTCCTGTTCGGTGGAGTAGGCGGACCCAGCCGCGGCCGCAATGGCGTAGGCGGACGGCGCCGCCAATCCGGCGTTGCGCAGCGCGGCGATGTATCCTTCGTAGCGCCGTAAACGCGGGTGCTCCTTGCCTGACGCCCCCAAGAAGGCGATGCGCCGATGGCCGAGCGCGAGGAGATGTGAGGTGGCGTCGTAGGCGCCTTGAAAGTGGTCGGCTGCGACGCTGTCGATGTTGGGCAGCGCCACGGGCCGGCCGATGGTAACCACGGCCACTCCTTGGGCGGAAATGCTCTTCAAGGTCGCGTCGCCGAGGCGTGTACCCCGGGTAGCCACGACCATCCCATCGACGCGATGATCGATGAAGCTGCGAATGGCGGCGTTTTGCTCGGCTTCACTACTTCCGCCTGTGGCGATGAAGCCTGTGTACAGGGACGCGCGAAATACGGCCATCATGCCGTTGACAAGCTCTGCGAAAAAGGGGTTTGCGATCTCCGGCAGCAGGATGCCGATCGCACGGAGACGGCTGCCGCGCAATTGGCGGGCCACCATGTTTGGCCGGTATTGCAGCGTATTTGCCGCGTCCTGCACGCGCCGGCGCACCCCCGCGCTCACATAGCCGGAGTCATTGAGAGCGCGTGAGGCGGTCATAGGCACAACGCCTGCCATCGAGGCAACATCGGCCAGTGTGGCACGCCCATTGCGTTGCGGCGTCATCTCGCCGTTCTGGCGCTCAGATGGGGCTGGTCGCGTTTGGCGCGGGGTGCGTAGTGGCGTTTTCATAAAAACTCACGTGCGAAGAACCGTTGTCTGAAACTGCTGCCGATGGCGTTATTGAATCAAAAAATGCCGCGCTCCTATAGGATGACAGCTTAATGGCGGCTCCCGTATGCTAACGCTCACATATAAAGATATCCATATCGGCGGCGGCCGAAAACCGATATCCGGAGAACGTAAATGGAGAACCTAAATGGAGAACGTAAATCATGTTGCTCAAAAAACGACACAACTGGATGATTGGTGTGGCGTGCGTAATCGTTTGCACCACGCTCCCGGCGTCTGCTAAGGCAGAAACGGCGTCTGCTAAGGCAGAAACAATGCTGCGCAGCCCATGGGACCTGCAACCGGTTCAGGCAAAGCCCGGCAGCTATACGTGCCCGAAGTTCGATCCATTGCCGAAGGACATCGAAGCTGCCTCTTTTTACAGCGACGCGAAGCACTCCATTATCGATCCCCAGAGATACGCCGCATACAATGCCGCCAAAAAGCGGTTCGAAGAGACCATGCGCGATGCGGCGCAAGCTGCAGATCGCTATCAAGAGAGCGGTGACCGTGGCGCAGCAGAGTGTGTTCTGCAAATTCTCGACGCTGAATCCGCGGCCTCGGCGATGACCGGTGCGATGTCCACCAATCAAGCCTATTACGTACAGAACTGGACGCTGGGGGCACTCGCTGTCGCCTGGCTCAAGGTACGTGATGCCGGTCCCGGTACGCCCGAGCAGAGGAAGACGGCGATTGCCTGGATGAAGCGCGTCGCCGGCCAGACCCGCGACTACTTCACCGCGCGCCACGCCAAAGGCACAAACGACGGAACCAACAACCATTATTACTGGGCCGGTTTTGCCGTAATGGCGGCCGCGGTCAGCAGCAACGATCACGCGCTGTACGACTGGGCGAAAGGGGCCTTCGAAGAGGCTGCTTCGCGAGTGCAGCCGGACGGCACGCTGCCGCTCGAGATGGCTCGCGGACAGCGGGCACTGCATTACCATTTGTTTGCGCTGGCCCCAATCGTGATGCTTGCGGAGTTCGGCGAGGCGAACGGCGACGATCTATACGCCAGCCATCGTCACGCTGTGCAACGCCTGGCCGCGCGCGCGATAGCGGGACTGCTCGACAACACCTACTTCACGCAAAAAGCCGGTGTATCTCAGGACACGCCCGAAAAAGGGGGCTTGAAATCGACAGATTTGGCGTGGCTGGTTCCTTACCTCAAGCGCTTTCCGAACGAAGCGGCGAGCAAGATGCTTCAGTCTGTCGATATGGAGCCATACAACTATCTTGGCGGCTACCCTCCGGGTTGGCAGAGATAGGGCTGCACCTCCAAGCTGTTCAAGACAAAAATGAGGGCCACGACCCGAGGAGTCGCGGCTGTTCGCTGTACGGAGGGTGAGCTCAGTTTAGCTGGTCCAACGAAGGACCGGTCCGGACTCGATGCATTGCTAAATGTGTCTTCGCGGTGACCGGGGTCGAAACGGCGTTGTTCCTGCAGGTAGCGCCCTTTGCCTCCAGTGGAAATTTAATAGTAGACAAAAGCCGATCGATTGTTTGAGAATCCCGTATGTTAGCGTGAACATATTTTGCGGGGGCGAAATGCGCTGTGGATGTCCAACAGTTGTTCGAGCAGGGATTGCAGAGGGTTCGCAATATTGCCGAAGTTCCAGTAACCCGTTTTCAACGGTTCTGTGCGCTCTCCCCCGATATGTACGGCTTGGTTGTATTGAGGAGGTTGTCGATGAAAAGACTAGTTGCTACTTTGTTTTTCGCCTGGATGTTCACCGTCCTTGCCCTGAGCGCGCACGCCCAGCTAAGCACTGCCACCATGTTCGGTTCGGTCACCGATTCCACGGGCGGCGGCATTCCCAACGCTACGGTGACATTGACACAGACGGACACGAAGTTCACCCGAACGATTACGACCAAAGGCGATGGCTCCTATCGGGCAGACTTCATCCCGGTTGGACCGTACCACGTGTCCGTAAAGGCTGCCGGTTTCAAGATGCTTGAGCGTGAAGGCATCACGCTGACGGTTACCGAACAGGCAAAGGTCGATCTATCTCTCCAGCCCGGCGGTGAATCGACCGTTGTGGAGGTTACGGGGGAAGTCCCATTGGTAAATACCGGCAACTCCACCCTTGGCCGCACGGTGGATAACGTGGAAATCGATAACCTGCCGCTGGTGGACCGCAATGTGTATCAACTGCTCGATCTAACGCCGGGCGTTCAAAACAATAACGGCCTGAACAACAATCAGTCCAGCACCAACGGCGGCAACGCGTTCCTTAATCTGGGTTACCCCGAACAGCACGTCGTTATCAACGGATCGACCGACAGCCTTGTAGGGCAGGTGTCGTATTACCTGGATGGCGGCTCGAATATGACCGGCATACGTAACACCGGCAATCCTCTTCCCAACCCGGATGCCATCCGCGAGTTTCGGGTTGACACCAGCAACTTCTCCGCGCAATACGGCCGGTCCTCGGCCGGCGTCGTCACGGTGCTTACCAAGTCCGGGACGAACCAGTTCCACGGCTCGCTGTTTGAGTTTTTTCGCGACCGCAACTTCAATGCGACAGAGCACAACATTTCGCCCTCTCTCGGCAAGACGCCCTACAACCAGCATCGTTTCGGCGGTACCGTCGGTGGTCCTATACGTCGCGACCGAACATTCTTCTTCGGCTCCTATGCAGGATATCGCTTTGTTTCTTCGAGTATTCTGGTGAGTCAGGTGCCCAGCGCGGCCATGCAGATGGGCAACTTCGGCGAAAATCTCCCCACTACGGGGCTCACTGGCACGGCTGCCTGCGCGAAAAGCGTGACTTCCAGCACGACCAAATTCTACGTTTGCAATCCAGTAACCCGCTCAGCTTATCCGGGCAATATCGTTCCTGTCACGGATTTCGACCCGACGATCTACAACATCATCAAAGCGGGCCTGATTCCCACGCCGCACAATGGCGGGCAGCCAGGCGACTCCATCTACACCGCCCGTGACTTCCAGCGCTTCACGCAAAGAACGGACGAGCAGCTCCTCAAAGGCGAGCACCAGATTAGTTCCAAACAACGCCTGGTATTGAGCTACTTCCACCAGACAGGGGATTATGTCGTCAATCCGTCTGGCAACAACATTCTTAACTGGACGACCCATGATTACAGCTTCATCCAGCACAATGCCAACATCCAGCATGTGTGGACGCTGACGAACAACACCGTCAATCAGCTCTATTTGGGCTACACGCGGCTTCTTGGCAGCCGCGTAGCCACGCCGGCCCACAGTCTTGCCGCCTTTGGATCGAAATTTGCAGAGCAACTGCCTGATGGATCAATATGCGGAACCGCGGATCGCACCGGCTGCTCCCTGGCACAATTGCAGGTGAGCGGATGGTTTCAGGCTGGCAATGCCAACACCGGACCGGTCACGGGCGATAATGTTTATCTGGCACGCGATGTGGTCAGCAGCACTCATGGCAAGCACACACTCTACATCGGCGGCGAAGGCAGCCTGGAAAAAGACGCGCAGCAGGTCTACCTGAATAACTATGGCGTCTTCGCCTTCACGGCTGCCTCCGCCGGAACGGCAGGACGCACCAGCGCGGCCATCACCGACTTCTTCTTCGGCCGGCCCAACACCATGAACCAGGACGTGCCGGTCTATGCCAACGCCAACTACTGGAACTACGGTGCATTCTTTCAAGATGACTGGCGTATAACTCCCACTTTGACGCTGAACCTTGGCATCCGATACGACGTGCAGACAGCACCCCTCGACACCCAACGGCGCACCTTGAATTTCAAGGCGGGCGTACAGTCTACCGTGGATCCAACCGCGCCCGTTGGCGTGTTGTTTGCGGGCGATCCTGGCGTGCCGGAGGGCGGCACTTCCACCAAGTATGACCATGTATCGCCGCGCGTGGGTTTCGCCTGGAACCCGTATGGCGACGGGAAAACCGTGATCCACGGCGCAGCGGGCATCTTTTTCGGCACCGTAGGCGGCAACCTGTTCGGCTTCCCATCCAACGGCGAGCCGTTCTCCGGACGTCCTCAATTCAAGAAAGTCATATCGGTGAACGACCCCTATACTGGCGACCCATCCGAGTTTTGCGCCGACCCCAACGGCGGCTGCGCAACGGGCACTTCACCTTATCCATACGTCTACAGTCCATCCAACATCAAGTTCCTCGTGTACCCCGCACCGATCATTGCCTTTGATTCGAACTTCGCGTGGCCGGTGATTTATCAGGTCACCTTCGGCTTTCAACAGCAGTTCACCAAGAGCTTTGCGCTTTCAGCTAACTATGTGGGCGCGTTCACCCGCAAGGCGCCGATCTTCAACGACATCAATTACCCCATCTACACACCCGGTGCACCCTCAAGCGCGCCCACCACGGCACCGGCAAAAACCATCGGAGCCAACTATCCCAATACCACCACCTATACCGACAATCGCCGTCCATTCAATCAGCCAGGTGCGCCTGGAGCCAGTCCGTCCGGCGCAGCCAGCCCGATCTATTCCAGTGTCTCCGTCATCCAGTCGACGGAAACCAGCAATTATCACGCCCTTCAGATTTCAGCAGAACAGCGATTTGTGGGCGGCTTCAGCATCAACGGCTTCTACGTATGGTCCAAGACGCTGGCCAGCGCGGCTCTGGATGAGACAGGTAATGTGGGCAACAATGCCGCAACGGCCTTTGAAGATTCCAACCTGCGCTATCTGGACAAGCAAAGGTCGGACTTCGATCAGCGGCACGTCGCGGTCATCTCGTTTGTGTATAAACCCAATTATGGCCTTAGCAACCGTCTAGAGCGTTTGGCCGTAAACGGCTGGACGGTAACCTCCATCATTCGTATGCAGAGCGGTGCGCCGTTCAATATCACCACGGGTGTCGACACCAATGCGGATGGTAACAATTATGACCGTCCCAACGTGCTGAACGGCCTCACCGTCCACGCCAACGACAACGGCCATTCGCGTGTTGCCATGGAAACCAACTGGGTGAGCATTTCCTCTTTCTGTCAACCGGACAGGGTTACGCCCATTTCTGCGACGGCTAACAATCCTGCCTGCCCACAACTAGGAGCGGGGCCGGGCGGCATTGATGGCACGCTCCGTGACAACTCGGTTGATGCTCCGGGCCGCCGCGATGTGGACGCTTCGATATTCCGGGACTTTCCCCTCTATCACGACCGCGTGACGTTCCAGCTTCGCGGCGAGGCAAACAATGTTTTCAACCTCACCAATCTTCCTGCGCCGAGCTCCACACTGAGCGGCGGCACCGGTAGCTTTGGACATATCAACGGCACCATTCAATCCAGCAACTTCAGCAACCGTGTCCTGCAGGTGGGGGGACGCATTTTGTTCTAAACAACTGGATGACCGGAGACCATAAGGGCGGTGAAAGAATCTTTCGCCGCCCTTATCGCTTGAGGAATCTCCACTGAATCACCCAATGCGCATCTTTGTTTTACAGGTGGCGAGCTCGATCATTGCCAGACCTCGGCTGCTCTCGACGGACCGTCCGTCTGATAAGGAATTTGCAATGATCCCATCCACGCCCATTGAACCGTGATGCATATCAGTGGAATGAATCCGAAGAGAACGAAAACCGGAGTATAGGAATAGTGGTCGACCAGCCAACCGGTAAACAACGTGAAGAGCATGCCACCAAAACCCGAGCCCATGCTCGCTAACCCGTAGACGGAGGCCACTTTGTCTGCCGGGAAGACGTCAGCTGGCATCGGAAGCATGTTCGCGAGTCCTACTGTGTAGCCCGTCATTGCGATAGAGACAAATACAATTGACATGGCAGCGGAAGCTGTGAGAACCGCCGGGATCGCCATCATCATCATGGCAGCGGCGATCGATACAGCGAGTTTGCGCGCGGTCGTGATCGATGCGCCAACCTGAATGAGATTCTTTGCAATCAGGCCGCCGAATACGCTGCCCAAACCTGCGATGGCAAAGGGAATCCAACCATAGCGCCCAATAGAAGCCATATCGAAATGCCTGGCGTGGTTTAGATACTCCGGAAACCAGAACGTGTAGAAGTACCACACCGGATCGAAAAATACTTTGGAGAGGGTGAAACTCCATACGAACCGCGTTCGAAGCAGGGGAAGAAATGTTGAGAACATAGATGGCGACGCGACTTTCGCTGTAGCCCGAGGCGAAGGTGCGTAGCCGAGCCATGCCACCAGCCAGATAAAGCCAAGACAGCCGACTGACGCAAATGCGGACCGCCAGCCGTAATGAATAAGTATCAGGGCAATCACAGGAGGGGCTAGGATGGCTCCAACGGCCGAACCGCTATTGAAGATTCCAGCGGCGAAGGATCGCTCTTTAGGTGGGAACCACTCAGCGACTACTTTTACTCCAGCCGGCCAATTACCGGCTTCTCCCATGCCAAGCAGGAAGCGGAATACGCCAAGGGAAATACCTCCACGCGCAAAGGCGTGCATCAGCGCGCAGAATGACCACCAGCCGACGAACAGGGCATAACCAATGCGGGTCCCTACGCGGTCGATCAGAAGGCCCGATACCCCGTTCATCAGCGTATACGCCAACAGGAATCCAAAAAGGATGTGAGCGTAGGCCTCATTGGTGAGGTGGAACTGACTTCTGAGAACAGGGGCTGCGACAGAAAGCGCTTGACGGTCCAGATAATTGATCGCAGTAGCCGCGAAGGCGAAGCCGATCATCGCCCATCGGACTGGTAAGGCAGTGCGAGAAGCGCTCAAGCGAGTTCCAGATGCACAGCTTCGTAGATCAATACGCGCGCGACAATCACCGTGACCCAATCACCTTCCTGCTTGACTTTGAGTTTCGTGCCGGCGCGAAGCAGGGACGCGGATTTGACTAGCCGCCGAGTTCGAATCGATACCGTCACGTTTTCTACAGCTACAAAATGATCGCGAAGTTTTAGATGCTGCACCTTATCGCCTACGTCGGCAATTAAGTGGAGCAAGATCGCATTATCGCCAGACATGTAATGAGGGGTTACACCTGCAACATGTTCCATTCTGTAGGTCCGAGTTTCTTCGAGCTGGGGAAGCAGCAGGGAGCCAAGATACTCTCGTACTGGGTCCATGCGAGTTTCTTCATAAATCGCCTCCAGACCTGAAGCGATATAGATGCACTTACCCTTCCCGATGCTGCGTGTAAGTATTGCGGGTCCCAAGTCACGATGGTTACCCCGGTTGTAGGTTGTCGCGAGCACCGTGCCACCGTTTGCTCGAACTCTCATGATCTGCGGGTCTTGTGGAATCGGCACTGCGCCATTTGCCGGCTTGAGATATAAAGCTGGCAATTCGATAGGGCGCGGATCGATGAAGGAAGCGCCGAACACCTCGGCAAGTCCAAAGTCCTGCCGAGGTCGCCCCAACTCATCGCACACCGAGGTCAAGTGCGTCGCAATGAGGCTCCCGCCCCCTTCCACATAGCGCCGGAGCATGGCGCACTGCGCGTCGCTCAGGCATGCTGCATTGGGGGCATAGATCATCGCATAGCGCTGTAGCAATTCGGGCGTCATTGCCCAGTCGAGGAATGGTTCCGGCTCGATGGCCAAAGACTTCAATAGATTGAAGGCCCCATGATAGTAGTTTCCATAAGCCTGGGGCACAAAGTTTTCTCCGGCGTACCACTTGATGGTCTGATCGTTTACCAGCACACCGACCTGCGGCTTCGAAGATACGCTGCGGAGGAGATCATAATTCTTTTGCTGAAAATCGAACAATTCCTTCACATAACGCCCACTCGCGTAGTTCAACGGAGAGTCCGGCTGATAAAAAAAGCGCGACAGGCCCCAATAGACACATCCCACACCGGCGGCCGTAGCGACAGCGCCATCCATCAAAAGGTCCTCACCTTCGATGGGATAGCTGAACCAACCTCGCACGTGCTTGTCCTTCAAGTGTTCCCGGTTGTATTCGGTATGGTTGCCGAGGTAGGTCCATATCACTTTGCCGGTCGATTTGCCAAGCTGTAAGTTAAACAGTTTTTCCTCAGGGGTGTCGGAGGCTTCGAACATGAAGCCGTCTGCGACGGGAATGGAACGGTAGCGCCACATCTCACCCCTTGAAAGCAAAGAAGTATCGTTAAACAGTACCGGCACATCTCGCGTTTTCCTAATGAGATCGCGGATCTCCTCAAAGAACGCCATCGCTACTTCATCGCGCATCCATGCGACATATGCCGCCCGGATTTCGATTGAAGCGCTCTTCTGGTCCGGAACAGATTTGCCAAAGCGCTTCTGATGCGCGGCCTGGCAGTGTTTGCAATAACACCAGTCAGCCGAGTGATCCATGCCCTGGTAAGGCCCATCGAAGTACAGAACGTCGAAGTCGTAAGCCAGAACTTCCAACACAAGCGTACGGATCATGTCCCCGATAGGTGAGTTCAGACAACCTTCGTGGTACTTGTTGAAGCCGTAGTGCTCCGTCACCATCGGTGTCCCATCGTCAAAACGCTTCCACCAGTCTTCGTACTTGAGATCGGTAAACCTCACGTCCATAAACGGGTGGTTCATTGGAACATAGGCAATCGTGCGCATTTTGTGACGGCGCAGAAGGCGCAGCGATTCGCGCATCGGGTCGCCCTGCAGGTCCGGATGCACAGGATACCCGCTCTTACTCGGAAAGTAAGCGAAATAGGAAGCTGCCGGATAGCGCATCGAGTCGCAATTGAGCTCTGCCGCTATGGAAACAGTCTTCGCCGGGTCATAATCCAACAATGGATAAAAAGGTGGGTTGTAGGCTTCAGCGATAAGTGTACGGTTGCCACGGATCCAGTCGTATGCCGCTTCGTTTGGCGACGCCGGCAACGCGGAGAGAGAGTATCCCTTAAGCGGCGGCGCACAGAGCGCAAGAGTTGACAATTTGACCAGGTCGCGACGGTTGATCTGCGGCATTCGATATTGTACTGCAAATATAGAAAACGTTTCCAACCACTTGGTTCCTCGAATAGGGCGGCGACTGTCAATCTCATTCACAACAGATGTGCCGAACCGTCCGCTATAAGCGTAAGACAACACTGCTTCCGTCGTGATTCTTGCAAGAACGACTCAGCGTGACATAAGCTCCGAATTAGTTTGCGGACAACCAGAAAAGCAACAGCAAACCAGAAGCGCAACACCAACCAGGAAGGCAACAGCAACTAGGAAGGCAACAACAACTAGGAAGGCAACAGCGGGAAACGACACCAATTCGGCATATGCACTACGGGGGCGGCAAGCCACCCAGGTACATGTAGCTGTGGTCCGGCGAGGCCGTGAGCAGGCGGGTAAGCAGGGGGCTGGGGAAGCGGTGGTTGTACGGCTCGGCCCAGCCGATGGCTTCGGCAGAGGTAGGATCGGCAGCCACCTGCTTCAGGCCGGTGCGCTTCTGGAATAGCGAGGGGTCGACGAGGCCGGCCACGGAGACGTCGACCAGTTTCTTGAGCGCGCCGTTGCGGTAGGTGTAGAGGTCGATTCCGTTGGGCACGCCCAACTCGGCTAGCATGACCAGCGGCGATGCGGCGTAGAGGTGATAGTGCAGGGCACGGCCGCCACGGCGCATCTCCTCGGGCAGCGTTCCGTCGGGCTGGATGGCGTCGATGCCGGCTTTGGCCTTGGTCATCGCCCAGTCGAACTCGCCGCGGTTGCCGGTGGCGATGGCGGTGGCCGCGAGCTGCACGGCGGCCCAGTAGAAGTGGTTCTGCGCGCCTCCGCCTGCCTTGCTGGCGCGCTGGTCGTAGAAGTCGCGGGTTTCGGCCGCGACCTTGTCCAGCCATGGCAGGATGAGGGCACGCTGCGCAGGCGTCGCGCGATGGGGGCCGTCGACTTTGAGATAGGCGATCGCGGCGGCGCCCACCACCCATCCCTGCACGAAGTAAGCCTGGCTGGAGGACATAGTGCCGGCAAGAGCGTGGTCGCGCGCCAGCGTTTCGAGATGCGTGAGGACACATCGGGCCGCGGCTCCTGAGCCGGCGGCGCGGAAGTTGTCCGCGGCAGCGACGATGTCGTTGCCTTCCTTCTTCACTGGTCCGGAGGTGCGGTTGTACTCCTTTTGCAGCACGGGATCGATGATGGAGTGGGTGGGATCGTTGCGCGCATAGAAGCCATCGGTAACGAAATTCTCAGGCAGGTGAGGCGCGCCGGGGCAGTCGTACGCCGCGGATGTAACCGTGACGGGATGCGAATTCCACGGCGACACCAGGGCCGCTGCCGGGGCGGCGAGGGGAAGGGCAAAGAGGGCGAGTGCGGTGAGGGCGCGGTATAGAGGCATGGCAGTGAAGACTCCGTGTGATCAGCAGACGGCTGTGCGCAGTTGTTCGTTCATGATAAGGAATGCGCTCAGGCCGTGGAAGTCGTCGCTACGGCGCGGCCGGTCGAAGTAGTACTGGAGGTCGGCGACGTTGGTGCCCTCGCAGATGTTGGCGATGTGGGCGTGGCCGTCGGAATCTAGAGACAACTGCGTCAGCACGCCGCGATAGCCTTTGCACATCGTAGCGGAAGCCGTGTGAGGAATGTAGCCGCGCGCGATGGCCTTCGAGAGCGTGTAGGTGAACATGGAGGAGCTGGAGGTCTCCAGCCAGTTGCGCGGGTCGGAGCCCTTGTCGACCACCTGGTACCAGCGACCGGTGACGGGGTCCTGATAGCGCTGGTAGGCCTTCGAGAGTTGCTGGACGAGAGCGATGAGCTGTTTGCGGTGCTTATGGTGGTGCGGCATGAGTTCGAGGACCTCGATGAGCGCCATGCCGAACCAGCCGATGGCGCGGCACCAGAAGACCGCCGAGTGGTGCGTGACGGGCTCCGCCCACGGCTGTGCGCCGGACTCGTCGTAGGCGTGAAACATGAGGCCGCTGGGCGGGTCGTTGAGGTGCTTGGCGTAGACGAGGAGCTGCCGGGCGGCCTCGTCGAAGGCGTAGGTGCTGTCGTTGTACGCTGTGCCGTAGCGCACCAGGAAGGGCATGGACATGTACATGCCATCGAGCCAGAGCTGGTGCTGGCGCGAATAGGCGTGCCAGAGGCCGCCGTCCGCGGTGCGGGGATAGTTGTCGAAGGTGTGGCGGATGGTGTCGGCGGCGGTGCGGTATTTTTGCTGGCCGGTTTCCTTGTGCAGGACCAGGAGGAGGTTGCCGGGAAGCATGTAGTCGAGCGCCGTGATCGGGCGGTCGATGACGCCGCCCGCATTGACGTGCGAGTCCACCCAGCCCTGGATGTAATCGAGGAGCTTCTGGTTGCCGGTGCGCTTGTAGAGCAGGTAGGTGCCGTAGAGGAAGAGCGAGACGGCGTAGCCCCAACCGCCGAGTTTCGGGGGCTCGGGAATGTGGGCCATGCTGGCGTCGACGAGGGCCTGCGACCAGTCGGTTGGGGCCGCGGTGTCCGGTGTGGGTAACGCGAAGGCGCGGGGAGCAACGGCTGCGGCGAAGGTTGCGGTGGAGAGCAGGCGAAGGGTCTGACGACGCGTGTAGTGTGACATGGTGGACTGGACCTCGGGGGGCGAGTGGCTTGCCGCCGCTTCGCTTCTCGGCGTATATGTACGAAAGAGTTGTTCCGCCTATAAAAGAGGGTAGCGCAGATCAAACGTGTCAGTGTGTGCGAGTGCGTAACGGAAG
Source organism: Granulicella sp. (assembly GCA_965277925.1). Lineage (GTDB taxonomy): Bacteria > Acidobacteriota > Terriglobia > Terriglobales > Acidobacteriaceae > Granulicella. Next base: position 4,979,781 of record OZ255850.1, read on the forward strand.
AGTGCGGTGCTGAGGTCGTC